>CAXXJE010000001.1:0-728221 GCA_963675055.2 Melioribacteraceae bacterium
GACTCTGATTCGGATACCTGCAAGATACATTAACAACGCAGTAGTCAATGAACTGTGAGGAGTGAAGACAGCATCATACTTACTTTTTCTTATCTTCTTCAGAGTTTTAAAGAAATGAACAAGTTTGTGCTCACGCTTATCAAATAGAATTATTGAATTAATTTTCGGATTGTTTTCAAATATATTCGAAGCCTGCGGAATAACCATTACGTCTATTACCGATCCTGGGAACAATTTTCGAGCAGCATTTACCAGCGGGGTAATTAAGATAACATCACCGATAAATGCCGTTTGGATAATAAGAATATTTTTTATTTGCTGAATCTCAGTAATATTAATTTTGTTAGGTTCTTCCATAAATAGAGCGTCGTTATATTAAAAGTGTTTTGTAAAGTAGAATGTTTCTTTCAATGGTCTTATTTATATCGAATTCTCTAACTGACTTTTGTGCCGCTCGTCCCAGCAATTCCCTTTTTTGACTATCTGAAAGTAAAGTTGAAATAGCACTCGCAAGCTCAGGCGGATTCCTCGGCTCAATAAGCAATCCGTTTTTTTCATTATCTATAATTTCCGGAATTCCCCCTGTTCTTGTCGCTATAACAGGAAGACCAACCGACTGCGCATCAAGGATGGAAGTACCAAGCCCTTCTTTCCTGGATGCAAGCACGAATACATCAAATAGTCCAAGAAACTCTCCTATGTTTTGTCTGTAACCTGCAAAAATAATACTATCGTTAATGTTGAGTTCGATAGCCTTTTTCTTTATCTCATCGAATAACTCACCGTCACCAACCAATACGAACTTAATTTTCTTATTAGTTTCGAGAACAACTTTTGCAGCATTAATAAGATTATGGTAATCCTTATGCCCGGCAAACGCTGCTATCGTACCGACAATGAAATCATCCGCATGGATACCAAGTTCATCACGTAAACTGCCTGGTGAATTGACTTCATCAAATTTCGTAAGATCTATTCCACTATGAATGGTTACAAGTTTATCCTGCCTTATCCCGTCATCAATAAGCACGCTTCGTATTTTATCTGAAATACAAACGATTGAATCAATCAATTCGTTGTTGTATTTATATCTGCTAAGCATATTTTTACCGACATGAAAATCCACCCTTCGAGCCGCAATAAGTTTTACATCATTTTTTATATATTTAACAACAAGTCCGATGGATAATGCATGCGCCGAATGACAATGGATAATATTATATCTCTCAGCTTCACAAAGTTTGGATATTTTTCGTGCAGCTAGAATATCAGCTTCACCACGGATTTTAAAAGTTTCACAAGGCAGATTATTCTCTCTGCAATATCCGTTTAGAGAAGAGTCCGGTTGGCAAACGAACATTGACTCAATGTTTCTTTTTATCAACCCTTCATGCAGATAAATGGCCTGCTGCTGACCTCCGCGCCAGGTTTTTTCTGTATCTATGTGTAATACTTTTATTTTTTTTTCCATGTCTTGATATACTTAAGATAAATACCCAGAGCTGAATTAATACATAGCAACAAACCTTCCTTTCCATCAAGAAAACCGAGCTTGAGAAAATACATTTTCATAAACTTGTTGATCCCGAAAAAGACTGATGCGGCTACCGAGTAGTGTTTGTTTTGCTGAATCAACTCTCTAGAAGATATGTCTGTATACTTGTTAATTTTCAGAAAGTGAGATTGAATTGTCGGATAAGTATAATGATACAGAGGTGAATGAATCCTTCCCCGATCACAATCAACCACTACGGATTCGTGAACAAGTTTGTTGTTGAATCCGCCGAATTTTCTGTTGAACATACGAAGCGGATAGTCTTTATCCCAACCACAGTGATTAATTAATTTACCGAGGTAAAATGATTTTCGCTTTACGTTGTATGCTTTGAAATCCGGATCAGCAAGTATTTCAAGTATTTCTTTTTTCAATTCCTCCGACGCAACTTCATCAGCATCAATGGATAATATCCAGTCATGTTGTGCGCATTCAACAGCAAATCCTTTCATCCTGCCAAATCCAAGCCATTCCTTTTCAATAATCCTGCATTTATAACTCTCACAGATTTCAATTGTTCTATCAGTTGAACCACTGTCGACGACAACGATTTCATCTGCAAAATCAAGCGATTCAAGACATGCCACGATATTATTTTCTTCATTCTTTGTAATGATCACCGCACTCAGTTTTTCACTCATCTCTAAATCCGGTTCAACGTAATTGTCTTCAATTCCTCATCATCCAGCGGATTTCCAATTCCGTACTTACATACATAATCTCCCTCGGCTATCTCCTGTCTGCGTTTGTCATTGTATTCTCTATTTTCTCGCTTACCATTGGTATGAAAAGGTTCATGATAAAGATGAAGTGAATATTCAGAACAAAACGGATTTATTCCTCCAACACCGTGTTTATTCAGTCTTCTTCTGATATCATCGTCTTCACTTCCCCATGCATTAAAATTCTCATCAAAGCCGTTTACTGCAAAATAATCTTCTCTGTTAATTGCATGCCCGCTGCCTCTCAATTTCGGCTTGTTTTTTTCAATATTTAAGTTGTATAGAATTGTACTGATCCTGTCTTTTAAAAATTGTTTTCTTACCTTATTGCGCTGTTGTAAAGTACTAACGGTCTTAAAATTGTTTAACCTAACGACCTCTTCGGTAATTTGATTACTCTGGTTCTCGGTAAGTCTGATCGGATAACTCGTAATAAAGTAACCCGGTTTACAATTTTCGACAAATACTTTTAAAAAATTAGGTGTATGGATTATATCCTGATCAAAAAATATCAATAAATCGCCTGTTGAATTAAGCACGCCATTATTTCTGCATTTTGCAAGTCGGAATCCCTGTTTTTTTTGAGAGACATATTTAACGGGAAAGCTAAAAGAATTTATAATGTCTTTCGTATTACCAACAATATCTTCGTCCGAACCGTCATCACTGATAATCAATTCATCTGGTTGAACCGACTGATTCTTTAAAGATAACAAAGCTTTTCTAAACAGATGGCTTCTATTATATACTGTAATGATAAGAGAAACTTTAACTGGCATTAGTTTTCCATTTTTTAATAATCGATTTCAATACTCTAACGTGATGATTCTCAGCGGGTGAATGATTACTCCATCTTCCCAACTCATCTCTGTAGTACATTAATGACCTATTATAGATCTCGTCTTTTAGATCACCATACACTACACTAATTTCAGCAATAACCCACTTACCATGAGATTTAATTATATCGTACGACATCACATCGTATCCAAGATTCTCATTGATTTCATAAACAAAATCGAGTAAGTCCAGAGGAATTTCATTCAGATTAAAATCATGACTCCCGCTTGCAAATGGTTTATCTTTCCTGTTGTTCCTGAAAAATCCTTCGATGTTATTATCGAAACAGACCAATCTAAAGTCACCTTCATTTCCCTCAGCAAATTCCTGGAGGTAAACATAATCTCTTTGGTAATCAGAAGCGAAAAAGGTTTTCATCCCCTTACCAAAGACCTTCTTTATATACTTCAAGGCTTTTTTTTTATTCTCAAGCAGACCTACGTTAGCACTGCCCGCCCCGTGAGTTGATTTATAAATTAGGGGGTAGTTTGTTGCCGAAGCAAAGTTTAATGCCGTATCTTTATCGTAAAAAACATATGTTTCCGGCACCGGAATTCGATTAAACATCATTAAGTAACTTTGAGCAATTTTGTCATCGTAATGAGAATATGATTTCCAGTCCGGATAACAATTAACACCAAGCTCACTCATTAAAGAAATGAATCGTTTTGCCGGAATTCTTTCCTTTGGGGTGTGTTTTGCACGCCAAATAAATGCATCCCATTTGCTCTCAAGTAATCTCTTCTGCTCATCATCAAATCTTAGGTCAAAAACAGAGACTTCATAACTTTGTTCCTCAAGTACAGGTTTAAAAATCCTCCAAAATCCATTGCGATCCTTAACCAATGCAGCCTTTTTAATATTATTGCTATTTAACATGATCCTCCTTTTTAAGTTTTTTCAATTCAATCGCAAAACGAAAATAGTCGGTCCATTCAGTTATTAAATATCTCCAATTAAATTCCTGCTCCATTTTTTTTCTGATCCGGGTACCCATTTCAGGTAGTTTATCTCTGTTTGCCAGGATCGATTCCAGTCTCGTTTTGATTGCGTTATAGTTTCGATCGACAATGAAACCATCGTAATTATCATCTAAAAGTTCAGGGACAATACCAACGTCAGTTGATATTACCGGTACTCCGCATGCAGATGCTTCAATTACAGGTCTAGACGCACCTTCGACTCTTGAAGCACCCAAATACAAATCCAAAGAATTATAAAATTCCCGCATTTTATTGTCGTCAGTTACAAACTCATCCTCTTTTGCTTGAGTTTTAAGTTCTATACCCTCTATTTCATCGCAAATTGGTTTAATAAATTCATAAAACCCTCTTTTTGAACCGTGATTTGTAAGACTTCCGGCCCACCCAACAACCAGTTTATCATTTTTATTTTTCTTATCCGGATAAAACATTTCCAGGTCACATGTATACTTGGTATGGATAACACGAACGTAAGGTGCAAAGACATACCATAGCTTTTTGCAAGGCGTATTAACTAACAATGCTTTTCTTAAATCCCTTACAATTTTCCTTGACGGCTTCGAATTATAACCGGGTGGATGAGTTTTTCCTTTATCCCATCTTTTGAAAGATCTTATACCTGTAATTATTTTATCATTCGGGATTCCTGCTTTAAGTGAAGAAAAAAACAGACCAAGGTACATAGGGAATAATAAATCATACTCTTTATAATACCTTTCCCAATCCTTTTGAAAATCGTCATAGTAGCATATATCTAGTTGGAGACTGGATTTATTATACTTAACAAGGTCCCTGGCGTTTTTGTCGAGAGCCCAATTCGGAAAATCCGGGATAATCAATACTTTTTCATTCATCGTCATACCTCCTTAATCAAGATATAATTTTTAAACTCACCGAATCGCTTACCGCCATAAAAGTTGTTCTCTATGAATGAAAGTATTCGATATAATAATTTTTCATGTTTATGGGGCAGCCTGAACTTATTCGGTTTCCCTGAATATTGCAATTTTTTCTGCCAGTTGATTTCTGCTATCAGGTTTTCCATAACTTTAGGATGAGTCTCTTTAAATTCTGCTAAAAGATTCAGCGGACCGTAGTCAAATTCTTTAGGCGCATTATCATAATATTCCTTGGCCTTACTTTTTCCCCAATGAACTGAATCAAGAGCACGGCGTTTATTTTGCATTAGATGAGGCGGTCTGACCCAGCCGTAGTGATAAACTTCAGCATCAACCCTGGCTACACTAAGCTTACTATGTCCGTCCGGCTGACGCGGATTATCGTAAACATCGAATTTGCGGAATGACTGCGCACTTTGCCAGGAATGAATATCGGGCCTGTTCCTAATAATTCTTATCTCATTCGGATACCAGCCATGACCGTTATGGTAATGATTATAATCACCCCAAAAATGTTTGTACCTGAATACAAGTCCTTCAACTTCTTTATCATCGATTAATTCTTCACAGCGCTTCGTGATATTACTAAGATACTTTTCATGGATAACTTCATCAGCCTGCAGATAAAATAGCCAGTCACCGGAGCATTCATTTTTTGCTATATCAGTTTGAATAGCGTTTATGATACCGCGCTTGAAGTAAGTCTCCTCCCATTCGGTATCAATTATCCTGACTTTCGGATCATTAATATTCGCGATTTTCTCTCTCGTATCATCATTGTCATCCCCTTTACCCACAGCAACAACAAATTCATCCACAATCGGAAGTATTGATTTAATTGATTCAACAACCGGGTAGTAAAGTTTCGAGCCGTTTCTAACAAATGAAAATCCGCTAATCTTCATAAAATCCCAAAATTCTTATTTATTTTAGACAAATTTACTGAAAAATAAACTGAATTGAAGTGTTACTATCCTCTCGGGTGGAAGTCTTTGTGTACCTGTTTTACGAAATCGCGATCAATATGGGTGTAGATTTGAGTTGTCGAAATATCTGAATGCCCGAGCATTTCCTGGACGGCACGCAGGTCGGCACCCCCTTCAACCAAATGAGTGGCAAATGAATGTCTGAATGTATGAGGATGTACTTCTTTTTTTATTCCGGATTCCTTCGTGTACCTGTTGAATATTTTCCAAATACCCATCCGGGAAAGTTTTGTGCCGCGTCTGTTCAAAAATATAATATTCTGGCTGCGTATTTTATTCTCGAGAAACGGTCGTGCAGATTTGAGATATTCTGTCACCCATTTAACAGCACTTTTGCCAACCGGAACAATACGTTGTTTGGAGCCTTTCCCAAGTACTCTTATAACTTCATCACCGAATAGTAAATCATTAATTTTGAGGTTGATCAACTCTGAAACTCTTAGACCGGATGAATAACAAAGCTCAAGCATTGCCCGGTCTCTTAGTCCCAACATACTGGAAGTATCAGGAGACTTAAGAATTTTGTTGATCTCGCTAACGGTTAATACAGATGGGAGTTTCCTTCTTCGCCTACTTGATTTCAGGATGTCCGTCGGATCATTTTCAACATAACTCTGATCATACAGATATGAGAAAAAACCTTTCAAAGCCGATAAATAACGTGACGAAGTACTTCCGCTGATATTCTGTTTTCGCTGCTTATTGAAATACTCAGATATAATTAGGGGTGTTACTCTGTTGAGATCCTCAATCCCCGTTTTTTTGAGGTACATAATAAACTTTGAAAGATCGTTTTTATAGGAGAGTACTGAGTTTTCCGACAAGTTCTTTTCAAGGCGGACATAGGTGAGATATTCCTTAAGAAATTCCTGCATCACTCTTCGCTGTCAGAGCTCTTGTTCTCCATTTCCTCCTGTTTAGGATAACGGATTCTCTTATGGTGATGACTAATAAGTATTTTTACAAACTCTACTTTAATCTTGGCAATATCACCGAATGTTATTGGAGACTCATTCAGCTGTCCGTCATCAACACGAAGTTTAGTAAGATTATTAACCATGTTTTCAATCTTGGTCGGATCAGGTTCGTCCATAGATCTCACCGCGGATTCGCAGGCATCCGCAAGCATCAGCAGCGCGGTTTCTTTTGTATTCGGTTTCGGACCGGGATACCTGAAATCGCTTTTATTAATTTCTGTATCGCCGGCAGCGGCTTTGGCTTTCTCATAAAAATACATGACTACTAATGTACCATGATGCATCGGAATGAAATCTATTATCTCTTGGGGAAGTTTGTTTTCCTTAGCCAGCTCAATACCTTTGTTCACGTGACTAATAATAAGATTCGCACTGCTTTGAGGGTCAAGATCCTCGTGAATATTCTCATTGTTCATCTGGTTCTCAACAAAACTATCAGGGCTGACCAGCTTTCCAATATCATGATAATAAGCTCCTACCCTCGCGAGAATCGGATTAGCGCCTATCTGTTCAGCTGCATTTTCCACCATCGAACCGATTGTTAGAGAATGGTTAAAAGTACCTGGAGCATTCCTGGCAAGATCACGCAGCACCGGCGAATTAAAATCCGATAGTTCAAGCAAAGTGAGCTCCGTAGTAATCTTAAAAATCTTCTCGAAGAATATTATAAGACCAAATGTAAGTGCCGGACTGAGAATTGAGTTCGATGCAGCAAACGCCGAATGTATTAATAGTGTTTCTGCAGACTCGAAGCGTTCAAGTCCGAATCCCACAATGCTTAGAACATAACCTAAAAGTATAAACAGAAATGAACGGAATATTTGATTCCTGTTTTTAATATCCCTTACCGTATAAGCCGCAAAACCTCCGGCAACTATATTCATAACGGCTATTACATAATCATTACCTCGCAAAGCTCCAATAATTAAAGCACAGACAACCGTTCCATAAAATCCTATACGGGAATCGAAGAGGATTGTCAGTAGCATTGATGCAACCGGCACAAGAATCAATAACTCAACCGGTCCGGAAACATTAAGTTCTGAGACAAGGAATGCCATAAAACTTACAAGCAGGACAATCAACGAGATCAAAAGTATTTTATAATTGTCATAAAATATCTTTTTCCTGAACAGGTAAATGTAAATTATGAACAAGCTGAACATTACAATTACATGAAGCAGTTTACCAAGATTCTGCGCAAATCTTTCCCAGAAATTACTCCCTTCCCCTTTAGCAATTCGGTATGAATCAATCTTATCTTTAATGTCGGAAGTTATCCTGTCGTGCTTCGCTACTATACGCTCATTCTCATTTACGATGCCTTTATTAATCGAAACTTTACTCACCGCAACATTCTTAGCTTCCTGTGTCAACTGCTCATTATAAATAATGTTTGGACGAATAAAGTAAGTTACATATTCTTTTGCGGCGTCGAACGCCTGCTGATCGGAAGGAAAATACCTATTTAATCTCGATTCAACAGTGGAATTTACTCTCTGAAGATCATCAAAGTTTGTTTTAGGAAATTCTCTCTGAAACTTACCGTCACGAATGGATATTGAGTCTTTAGCAATATCCTCATAACCGATATTAATAAATCCTCTTCTATAGACTCTGTTGATTATATCCTGACCAGCCCTGAAGATATCCGACATCGATATGCTTCCGGCATTTGTTCTAAGATTTTCTCTTCTTCTTTTCTCCTTAAACAGGTTATACGAAGTCTCGGAAAGAAATGTCTTTAGTACAGCATCGTCATCTTTCATATAAATATCGCTGTCGAGAATGCCCAGCAGATAGTTGTTATAATCTTTTAATGAGTCCCTTACTTCTTCAACAATGTTATCGTCTTTGACGAAAATATCATGGATACGTTCAGCAGCGGCAGTCTTTTCTCTTTCATATTCCAGGGGATCTTTAAGTATTTCGAAAGATGTGGAAGCTATCAGATCGTCCTCTATCCAGATTGAATTTACTTTGACTTCCGATTCAATGGATTCACCCTGCGGGAACATAAGAACAATCAGAATAATTGATACAAGAATGAGTAAAACTCTGATTCTCATACTAGTTTTTATTTTTTCAAATGTAATCGCCATAAACTACTTCTTCTTAGCTTCTAGTACCATATTAAGAAATTCAGCAGCAGCATCCTCATCATTTGTTTTCTCAGTAACAAAATCAGCGTGGTATTTTATTTCATTAATTGCATTCTGGACCGCAATAGCTAATGCACCGGTTTCAAAAAGTTTTCTATCGTTATGCCAATCTCCCATAACAGCAGTTTCACCGACACTTATACCAAGATGTTTGGCTAATCTTTTAAGACCTGTTCCTTTATCAGTTCCCGATTTTCTGACCTCTACATAATAGAGGTCACCTCTGCTGTGTGATTTATAATATGAGGCCCCCAAACCAAATGTGTACGGAAACATCATCCGTCTATGAAAGAGTTTCACAGAGTCTTTCATATCTCCCGCAACTACAACTTCTAGAGTTTTATCAAGATAGTGTTCGTAGGAATCAACTTCAACATATTTTGCACCGAATTTATCAAGCATTTCCGGAATGGTTGAATTATGATCAGTATAAAATATTGCGTCCCCATGGCAGAGAGCAATTTTCAGCAATAAACTGTCGGCATATTTCACTGCTTTCCTAACAAACCTTGGGTGGATAGAAGATTCAAAAATCAACTCTCCTTTAGGATAACTTTTAATGAGAGAGCCATCAAGCGAAATCAATGGTGTGTGGAGACCCAGAGTATCAGCATGTTCAGTAATAGCGCTGTGCAGTCGTCCGGATGCAAATGAGAACCGTACACCAAGTTTACGCAATTCGGTTATTAGCTCTTTCGATTCCTTACCGACTTCATTATTATTGTTTAACAATGTCCCGTCCAAATCGAACACTATTAGCTTAATCTTTTTCAGTCTGTTTTTATCGATCATCAGAAACGTTGTTTTGTTTAGATATATTAAAATAAATTATTAGTACCGCCAAACATCCGATGAATAAGAATATAAATCCGGATACGTATTCCTGCAATATAATTCTTCCTGATGCAAATAGGAAAGCGTAAACAATAACTACACCTGCAATCCAATTAATAAACAATTTCCCATATCCTGTATCAGCTTTCACTTCGGGATATTTCTTAGCGTAAGCTTTCCAGCCAATGCCGCCGGGATGTATCTTTTTATAAAACGCACCAACAACTTTTTCTTCGGCCGGTTTGGTTATAAAAGTAACAGCCAGCCATACGATTGTAGTGCCAAGCACGGTAGGATAAAGTGTCATAGGAGACTCCATGCCAAAACCATAATGCGCAATAGGATAGATAATCAGCGGAGCAATCATGGCCGATATTTCAGACCAGGCATTTATTCTCCACCAGTACCATCTGAGAATTAGAACGGCTCCAAGACCGGCGCTGGCATTTATTATAAATTCCCAGGCTCCCGAAATTGTATTTAAAAGGTATCTTGTTATAAATAGTGAACAAATCATTAGGATAATTATGGCAATCCTTGAGATCAGCACATAGTGCTTCTCTGTTTCATCTTTTTTAATAAATCTTCTGTACAAGTCATTTATTAGATAAGATGTGCCCCAATTAAGCTGCGAAGCAATAGTTGACATATAAGCGGCCAGAAATACTGCAATAAGCAATCCGAGTAACCCGGCAGGCAGATAGCGCACCATTAATTTTGGAAAGATTTTTCCCGGGTCCACCGTATTCTCAAAACTTTCATAGAATTCTTGATCTTCGAAGGCCTGGATTTTAGAATATAATTCAGTATCGCTCTGATAACCAGCATATTCATTTTTATTAATTTTATAATCTCTATATATTTCAAAAGCTTCCTGATATTCGGCAACAATGTTCTGATTTTTAATTTGATCAACACTCAATCTGGGCAAGAGAACAAGTCCGCCGAGCGCAACAATTATCCATGGCCATGGACGAACACAGTAATGAGCAATAGTAAACCATAATGTTGCAAATAATGAATGCGACTCGCTTTTAGCAGACATCATTCGCTGCGCGATATATCCGCCGCCGCCGGGATCCGAACCGGGATACCATGATGACCACCATTGAAGTCCGATATGAGCTATAAATGCTCCGGCAGAAATAGCAAGAGTGCCGCCAAGAAGCGGATCAACGGAAGCATCTCCAAGCACCGGAGTAAAATCGAATACCCAGTCTGAAAGCTTCGTTTTTATCCCGGCTATTCCACCAACTTCCGGGATATCCACAACTAGTACTGCAAGTATTATACATCCGGCCATAGCAATAAAAAACTGCAGAGCATCAATTCTGGCGGTACCGAGTAAACCTGAAGCAGAAGCATAAACTGATATAATAACCATGCAAATTACCACCAGCATAAATGCATCCATACCCGGGATGGTTACCTGGAAAATCTTTTCCATGGCTTTGTTCACCCAGGCCAGTACAATACTGTTCATAAACAGGCCAAGATACAAAGCTCTAAATCCCCTTAACGCAGCGGCTGCTTTACCGGAATACCTTATTTCAACGAATTCAACATCAGTTAATATGCCTGCGCGCCTCCACAGTTTTGCGAAGAAAAAAACTGTGAGCATTCCTCCAATAGCTGTGTTCCACCACAACCAGTTTCCGGCAATTCCGTTCTTAGCGATAAGTTCTGTAACTGCCAGCGGAGTGTCTGCAGCAAAAGTTGTTGCGACCATGGCTGTTCCTGCCAGCCACCAGGGCATATTCCTCCCCGAAAGGAAAAACTGGCTGGTATCTTTTCCGGCACTTTTAGAGTAGTAAGCCGCAATACCAAAAACAATAGCAAAATAGATGATGATTACGAGCCAATCGTAGATGTTTAGTCCAAGTATCATAACAGGTATAGTATTAGTAATTATTTTCTGTTCGAAAGAAGACTCAGGAATTTACCGATTGCCAGCGTTGCAATCACACCAACAAGAGTATACCAGGTCCAGGCAACAAGCTGAAGGGAGATAACTGTTATCATTATTAAAATTCCCCCGGTGAAACCGGCAAGTGCATCCTCTTGCCTGGCTTTTTTTACGAACAGTCCGAGCATAAATGTACCGAGCAGTCCCCCGTAAGTAAATGATGCAATACTCAATGCCAATTCAACAACTGCATCCGGTGATTCCATAAAGAGTATTGCAGACCCAACAAGTAAAACTGCCCACATAATTGTAAAGAGTCTTGAGATACGTAACTCTTCAGATTCGGAGATGGACTGCTTAAAGGGTTTATATAAATCCAGCATTGTTGACGAAGATAGTGAGGACATCGATCCGGCCAGTGTAGAAAGAGCCGCAGCAAAAAGTCCGGCAATAATTAACCCGGAAACTCCTGGCGGGAGAGATTCAATAATAAATTTTGGAAATATTTCATCGGCTTTTAAAAGACCAATGGATGAAAGATCGTAAGTTCCGTAGTATGCGTAAAGCAGAACACCCACGAATAGAAAGATAACAAACTGAAATATCACAATAATCCCGCTTCCGACTATTGCTTTACGACTGTCTTTCAGTTCCTTGATTGTTAATAGTCTCTGTACTATAAGCTGGTCCGTGCCGTGAGATGCCATTGAAAGGAAAGCGCCACCGATCAATCCCCCGAAAAGGGTATACGGATCACCGAAAAACTCTTTAATCCCGCTGCTCATTCCGAGGTTAATAACATCAAACTTCTGCGCAATAGCCTCAGCATTGAATACCCCGGTTAAACCATCCGGCAAATAGCTGTTTGCTAAAAATATTATAGCTGCAAGAGCCCCACCGATATATATGAACATCTGAATTACATCGACCCATATTACTCCCTTTACACCGCCGACATATGTATAAATCAACGCAACTATTGCGATAATAATTATCGCTGCCGGGTAACTGATATCGAGCATAAGTTTTAATGGTATAGCAGTCGCAAATAACCTTACTCCGTCAGCTGCAGTTCTCGTAAACAGAAATACGATTGATGAAAATGATCTGGTTTTGCTGCCGAATCGGTTTTCCAGATAGGCATAAGCAGTATTAATCTCACCCTTATAGTATGCCGGAAGGAAAAAGGTTGCAACAACAATTCTACCTAAAAGGTAACCCACGGTTACCTGCAGGAAATTGAAATTGGTAAGGTACGCCAATCCGGGGATTGAAATAAATGTTAGTGTACTAGTTTCTGCAGCAACAATGGAAAAGCATACTGCCCACCATTGTACGGATTTCGAGCCCTGGAAATAATCTTTGGCTGATTTCTGTTTGCCTCCTTTAAATATTCCAAGGAGCGCTATACCTATCAGGTAAATTGCAATTATAAAATAGTCGATTGTGTGGTTCACTTATGGGAGCCGTTTAGTTTGATAATTCGCTGATCGCACTGTCGACATCTTTTGATATAGGAAGAATGCGATCGAGCTGGGAAATTTCAATTAACTTCTTTACATTTTTTGTGGGTGACGCGATTCTGATCTGTCCGTCATCTGCTTGTAATATTCTATATGCGAGAAGAATTGCACTTAATCCTGAACTATCGCAATATTCTACTTCTGACAAATCGAGAATAAGCTTTTTGGATTCTTCCGTATGCAATAATATAGTAAATTCACCTTTCACCAAGCCGGCAATTTGCGAGTCGAAACGTTTTTCATTTAGCTTGAAAACTGAAACATCCCCAATTCGCTTTAACTCAAAATTAAAATTTTCACTCATAACGGTTATACTAAATTATTAGCTGAAAATATTACAAAACAATTAAAACATCTTAAATGAATTTAACAAATTTCTATATGAATTTTCATTATTTATTCGATTAGGAACCTGGAAATTGTAATATAAATCAGATTTGTCTTTTACAAATCCAACTCTGACTTCCGCATCGAAATAATTAGAAATCGCGCTGTAAAATAAATTATCGGCCCTATTCAAGTCAATAACAATATCAAATTGTTTTCCGCTGATAGTATTTTTTAATTCCTTTTTAGGAAGACCCAACCGGGAAATATCTTCTTCTCTAAATGTTATTGGTTTAACAGATTTATTGTTAATTAAACTCACCTTGTGCTCAGGAAGAAAAACATATACACTCTTATTTTCTGAAATAAATGCATCTAAAATCTCTTTTGCCTTTATAAGCTCAGACTCTTCATCTGGCATTATGATCAATATAGATAGGGAATTAGTGAAAAAGCCGCTGAATTTCACTTCAGGATAATTCTTTTTTCTAATATACCCGGTAAGAAGCTTGCCGGCTATTCCGTTTTTAATGTTTTCTAGCATATATTAGTCTGAAATTATTTTCAGGAAATCTTCTTCATCAAGAATAGTAACACCTAGCTTTAATGCCTTTTCATGTTTTGAACCGGGATTCTCCCCAACCACAATGTAATGAGTTTTAGAACTCACACTCGAAACTAATTTCCCACCTCGAGTTGTAATTTCTTCCTTGGCTTTTTCACGCGTCATTGAAACCAGAGTTCCTGTAAGTACAAATGATTTTCCCGATAGAGAATCTGACTTCTTCGAAACCGAGTCCTGTTTTAACGTAAGTCCTGCTTGTTCTAATCTTTCAATCAACTCAATGTTATGAGGCTCGTCAAAAAACCTGCCCACACTACTGCTTATACTATTACCAATATCATGAATTGATTCAATCTCTTCTTCACTTGCTTTCCTAAGAGCATCTAAGGAACTGAAATGATCTGCCAGTTTTTCCGCTGCTCCGCTGCCGACATAACGTATTCCGATTCCAAACAGAACTTTTGCAAAAGGCTTTTTCTTGCTTTCTTCTACAGCATTAAACAGGTTATTGACCTTCTTCTCGCCGAACCTTTCAAGATTGGTAATATCATCACGTTTATCTTTCAGATCATATATATCAGCATAGGATTTGAGATAGCCGAGGTCAACAAACTGATCAATAATTGCTTCACCGAGACCTTCAATGTCTAATGCTCCTCTGGAAGCAAAATGCATTATACGACCCTTTACCTGTGCAGGGCATTCCGTATTCTCACAGTAAATTGCCACTTCACCTTCCGGTTTAAATAGCTTTGAATTACATACGGGACAGTTTTCGGGCGGAGTAACAGGGAATGAACCTTTGCTTCGCTCATCGAGTACAACAGCAGTCACTTTTGGAATTACATCGCCTCCCTTTTCAATCAGAACGATATCCCCTTCTCTAATGTCCTTACGATTGATCTCTTCAATATTATGCAATGTAGCCCTGCTGACAGTCGATCCGGCTAAAAAGACCGGTTCAAGATCCGCAACCGGCGTCAACGCCCCGGTTCTGCCAACCTGCCATCTTATCTCGTGCAGTTTTGTCGTTGCCTGCTCAGCCTTAAATTTATATGCCACAGCCCATCTCGGAGACTTCGCAATGCTGCCGAGTTTCACCTGCTGCGCTATATCATTTACTTTTATAACCACGCCATCTATTTCATACGGCAGTTCTCTGCGTCTCACTTCCCAGGAGTTACAATACTCAAGAACCTCATCTATATTTCTGCAAACTTTGTAATTACAGTTAACTTTAAATCCGAGTTTTTTCAGCTGCTCAAGGTTCTCGGACTGTGATTTAAATTCAATTGAAGGAGATAGAAGATAGTATACAAATATATCAAGCGGTCGTGCTGCAACAATTTTAGGATCCTGGAGTTTTATTGTTCCGGCCGTAGAATTCCTAGGATTTTTAAACAACGCTTCACCATTTTGTTCTCTTGACTCGTTAAGCCGCCTGAATCCCTCAGTGTCCATGAATATTTCGCCGCGAACTTCAAAACGATTTTTATATAATTCACCCGCACTGTCAGTATTTACAGAAAGCGGCACGCTTCTAATAGTTTTAACGTTATTGGTTATTTCTTCCCCGGTAGTACCATCTCCCCTTGTTGCGGCTGTAATAAGCCTACCAGACTCAAAGGCGATGCTAACTGAAACCCCGTCAATTTTTAACTCTGTAACATACTCCAGGTTAGCAGTTTCTGAATCGGTAAGCGCGTCCCGAATCCTTTTATCGAAAGCTAATAGGTCTTCCTTGCTGTAAGTATTAGAAAGACTAAGCATTGGTACGCTATGCTGAACAGATGGGAAATCTTTTGTTAGATCGGAGCCTACACGCTGAGTAGGAGAATCGGGAGAAAGGAACTGCGGATATTTTCGTTCCAACTCAAGCAGTTCTATATATAATTTATCATAATCATAATCGGAGATTGAAGGCACTGCAAGAACATAATAGTTATAATCATGCTGCCTGATTTCTTCCCTCAATTCGGTTATGCGGCGTTCAATTTGTTTCATCAAGCTTGGTCTGACTGATTCTTAAATACTTAATGCCGGTTGTATCGATTCTAATATTTTTTATCTCACCGATCTTTCCAATTAAATTAAGCGGAGTTCCGTTAAGTTCCAGATTGATTCCTCCGGCATTTCCTATCAGTAAATTAAAAATTGAATCTGCGGTTACAGTTTTAGATTCATCCGGATTCAGGGTGAATTCCGATTGATCCTTTTCATCAGCTATAAGACGAATCCAAACTCTGGAGTTAGCGGTAATCTTTAAAGCAATACTATCCTGCCCGGAAACAACCTCTTTAGGCAGTTGCACAGAATCTTCAACAACAAGTTCAAATCTCTCAACCGGCTCGGTTTTCTGAACTTCCGGCTTTTCAGCCGACTCAACAATTATCTTTCCTGCGTCACTACCGAAAACAAATATATAAACAACAACGAGTACAATAATCAAAGCAGCTCCGATGATAAATAATCTCGGATCAGCCTTCTTTTTTTGCCCACTCTCATAGTATGGCGCTGCAACGTTTTCAGAAGTGAAAACTACTTTTTTCGTCTCAGATTCTTCCTGCTTTTCGTCTTCAGATTTATCTTCTTCATTTTCATCAGCAGATTTATCAAATAAATGTCCCGATTTTGCAAGATCGAACTTCTTCAGTGTCTCTTCCGGATTAAGACCAACAGTCTTTGCGTAACTTTTTATGAACGCACGCAAATATACTTCATCAATAACTTCGAAGTTACATTCTTCAATTGCCTCAAGAAATTTAAGATCAATTCTGGTACGCTGAAACATTATCTGCAGGGTTAAATTGGAAGTCTCACGGGCTTTCTTTAATTCTTCGGAGAAATGTTTTAATTGTTCTGAGTTCATGGAAACATTCTCAAATTATCATTTAATTCGTTTTATCTTTGCTGCAAACGCCCCATCAATAGAATGAATATGGGGATAAGTTTGTACGCAACCGTTGCTATCCAGCAGGTTTTCGTCAAATTTTTCTTTTGCACTAACAAATTCAAAATCGGGATTCCCGGAGAGGAAGGTTTTGATGATTTCAAAATTCTCGTCCGGTTCCACAGTACAGGTACTGTAGACAAGAAATCCGCCCGGCTTAACCAATCTTGCTCCATTTGCCAGCAGTTCCCTCTGCAGTACATTCATCTTTCTGATATCGCCGAGATCCCGTTTCCATTTAATATCCGGCTTTTTAGTAAGAGTACCAAGTCCGGAACACGGGGCATCAACAAGCACTTTATCGAAAAGATCATCTTTGTATTCGGAAGAATCAACTTCCTTAAAGGTAATATTCTTCGCTCCGAGTCTATCCATATTCCTTTTAAGTATTTCGAGCCTGCTTTCATATTTATCCAAAGCAACAAGTTCACCTTCATTATTCATCAATTCCGCTAGCAGTCCTGTTTTACCACCGGGGGCAGCACATAGATCCAAAACGCGCTCACCAGGTTTGGGATCTAACAGGTAACATGGGAATCCTGTACTCTCGTCCTGAATTGAAAAGTATCCTTTACCAAAATAATCCCAATCAGCAATGTTTGTTAGATTATGGAGCCTAACAAAATTCGGCAGATAGCTGGATTTACTAAATTTCAACTGTACTTTGTCAAGCAAATTTGACATTTCATCAAGATTAGTTCTGAGCGAATTAATCCTTAAATACAGAGTTGGTTTTTCGTTATTGGACTTTAACAATTCCTCTGTGAATTTTTCGCCAAATCTGTTAACCCATCTTTTAACAAGCCAGCCCGGATGGGAATAGTAAGCACTCAGAAAATTGTTGAAGTCTTCTTCCTTATCAGGGTATCTGATTCCATCCTTGTTTCGAATAATATTGCGAAGAACCGCGTTTGTCAAATCCGCAGGTTTTTTGCCCTGCAGCTTTTTAACAAATTCAACGGACTCATTTACCGCTGCATAATCAGGCACTCTATCCAGAAACAAAATCTGGTACAAAGCAACTCTCATAGCGTTTTTGATATTCGGTATACACTTCGAAAACTGGCCTTTGTAAAATCCGTTTAGAATCCAGTCAATTCTTCCGAGATGCCTTATTACACCGTGAACTATTTCAAACAGTAATGCTTTATCATGACCTTTTAACTCAGAATTCTTAATTTCGATTTCCAGCATTTTATCGAGATATGCATCAGTTCTGTCAATTCTGTTTAGAATCTTTACAGCGAGTCCTCTTACTCCTTCATACAAATTTAGATTCGTATATTTTAATGTTTCGCTCATGACTATTTTTCACCTAACAAATCGAATAATTACCACAAAAACGTGAATAAGTAAAATACTCAGTAATAGAATTAAATTCCAAAAATATGGTTTAAGCAGGTGGGTAATATATATAAAAAAAGCCGCAAAAATGCGGCTTTAAAATCTTAAAGAGACAAATTTTATTTGGATTTAAGTCCGTATTTCTTGTTAAACCTTTCAACGCGACCTGTCGAATCGAGCATTACCTGTTTCCCGGTAAAGAAAGGATGAGATTTGTCGGAAATTTCCAATTTCACCAACGGGTACGTATTTCCATCTTCCCATTCAATAGTTTCACTTGTCTGTACAGTCGATTTGGTTAAAAACGCATGATTAACCGACATATCTTTGAACACAACTGGTCGATAATTTGAAGGATGTATTCCTTTTTTCATGATCTTTTCCCGATTATTAAAATTTCAGCTAGGAAATATACTGATTGCGACACAAACTTTCAACATTTTTACTCTGAATTTCGAATCAGAAATTAATCTGCCTTCTTAATTCTCAGAGTGTCCCGTTTCACAGATGTATCCTGCACAATTCTGCTAAATGGTGTTCCGGTATAGAATCCCTCGAACATAACTCTCTCCGAACCAGTACCTGCCAGAACACGGGTATCATTCGCTGATCTTGGATTTCTGTCATTTTGCATTTTAGTATCAAGATCAAATGAGTTATCCGGGAAAGGAAAGCTCTTATTTTCCTCAGCAACGACATCATTCTGGTGAACAAATACTCTAAGACTGCTGGAATTCTTGCCTGCCGTTTCACCGGGAAGTGAAGATTTTTCAGAAAAAGCCGGATTTTCAGAGACAACAAATTCTTTCGAAGTCATGCCTGCATCACGCGAATCGGTAAATTCAGTCCTCTTTTCAGGTGCAGAAAAAAACGGATTTTCCGTATCCGACTGCTGATAGTTGACTACAAAGAAAATCAGAATCGCGGTAGCTGCAACAGCCAAACCCGGTTTTAAAAATCCGAATAGTGTAAACTGGTTTTCCCGGAGTGAACTGGTTTTGAAGTTATTATTAGTTATGCGGGTCATGAGATTGTATTCAAAATTGTCCGGAGCTTTTATTCTCGGCAATTCTTTTAAGACCTCAATAACGTCCTTGTATTGTCTTTCTTCCTCATTGTAGAAGTGTTGGTTCATAGGCTTATTCTCGGTAAATATTCTTTAATAATTTTTGAAGTTGTGATCTACCTCTGTTTATTCGAGATTTTACAGTTCCTATCGACAAACCGGTCATTTCTGCAATTTCCTCATAAGAGAATCCCTGAATATCTCTCAGAATTACTACTTCTCTGTAAACCGGTTTCACGCGCAGTAACGCACGCTGGATCATTTCTCCTTTAATACTGCTGTCTGCCGAATCATCCGGCGCAAAAAACTTTTTATCCTCTATCTGAACTGTCTTTTCTTCATCATCGTTGTGAATCGAATAAATAGTACGTCGTTTACGTCTCTTTAATTCATTTTTTGCCAGGTTTCCGGCAATGGTATAGATCCATGTTGAAAACTTTGCGAATGACTTGTATGAATCCTTTTTCAGGTAGAATTTAATCATCGTATCCTGAACAATATCCGTACAAACATCTCTGTTGCCGACAAACCTGTAAACAAAGTTTATCAGCGGATCCTTATACCGTTTAACTAGAATTTCATAAGCCTCAATCGTATTGTGATCCTGAAATTCTTTAATCAGTTCTTCATCAGACAGAGCAAATAATTTTTGTTTCAATGAGTTTTTATACTTGTTGGAAAATAGTTTTGTTTCAAAATCTGTAAAGAAAACTAAAAAAAATTATCTTATATAAATTACAATAAAGTCAGCAAACTAGCCCATCATTCGAGATATAAGTATAGTAGTCAGTGATTTAGCATCGATATTCGACGATTTTATAGTACTATCAGCCCAAAGCAGCGCCTCAGAAGCTTTTGCCAGCCGTGTATGAGACTTAAGGAAACGGGCTTTAGCACAATTTTTATAATAATAATAAGAAACCTCGGCCATCTTTGAAGCCTGGAATTCAGGCACTCTCTGAGCTGATAATTCCATCGACCTCGCAACAGTATTTATATACTTTGAAAGCATTGTCACGATGTAAATCGGATCTTTACCATGTCCGAGTATATTATAGGCAATTTCAAGCGCCCTGGGTTTGTATCCCGCGCCGATAGCATCCTGAAGGTCGAATACAGTATATTCCTTAGTGGCGGAAGATAATTCCGTGATGGATTCCGGAGTTATTTCATCCCCTTTCTTGATATAGTTCGTAAACTTCAAAAGATTCATCTCAAGCAAGGCTTTATTCTCGCCGATCATATCAACGAGCACCATTGCATTATCTAGCGTAATACTCATACCCAGACTCTTAGCCTCGCGAACTATCCATTGATTAAGTTCGGCACCTTTAAGTTCCTTTGCGTGAAATATATACTGCTTTTGATACAAAGACGCGTACGGTTCCTTACTGAGATCGAGCTTTTTACCCGATTGTGTAATTACAAGGATTGTAAAATCCGCCGGATTGTTAACATATTCAGCTAAAGACTTTCTTTCCCCGATATTTTCAAAATTTTTAGCTATAACAAGTTTTTTGGAGCCCCCGAACGGAAACGCGCTCGCTTCGTCAATTATTTGAGCAATAGATATGTCTTTAGTGATATCGATAATCTGTTTGTCAAATTCACTCGCGATCATTTTTTCGGCAATTGAAGAAACTTTTTTAACTGCCTGAGAAATAGTAAAGGAATCTTCACCGAAGAAGAAGTATATGGGCGCCAGTTTGTCTTCACCAACATAACCTGAAAGATTATAAATCGATTCAGCTTGTAATTCCTTTTTAGCCATTTCCGCTCTTCTGTTTTTCTTTTTTAATCGCAAGTGAAAGAAAGTATACCAATCCGCCCCAGACTACACCAGGGATAAATATCATCGTTATAATCGTAATAATACTCATTCGTTTTTCAGAGTTCCTCTGACAATTCTGTTATTAAAATAGATGAACATAGCAATCACCGCGGCCCATTGTAATAGACAGGTTCCGGCGTTCTCGGCATGAAACGGATTCCACCATTCCGGATCCCATGAAGCTGACGAAATAAGCCACCAGCCGAGTAAAAGCACTGCCTGAAACGGTATAAGGTATTTCACGAACACATTATACCATTTTCCAATTTTTAAATCACTACTTCCACCATTTATCATTTCCCGCCTGAATTTATCAACTCCAAAGCGATTTATGGCAAAAGCAATAAATGCGCCGCTAAGTATTAATCCGACGCCCCACACCCAGTCTTGGTTTGTAAAGAAATTCATACTCAGGGCAGATGGAATTCCCATTACGAAGCCAAGTGCGCCAACGATTATTATTGCTTTTTTCCTGTTCAGCCCAAAATCTATAAAGGTACGTGTCGTAAGTTCAACAAGTGAGATTAAAGAAGACAAAGCTGCAAACGACAGTGCCAGGAAGAACATTGATGCAAAAATCGTATTAATCGTAAAACTATCTGATAATACCGAAAACAACTGCGGCAGAAAGATAAATGTAAGCCCCGTATTTGCTGGACCGGATTGTGATATTTGTGTCATAGCGTCCACGCTGCTTAATGCGAAGACCGTAGAAAATATAATAATTCCGGCAATAAGTGAAACCGAATTATTTCCGAATCCGATAAGTGCAGCGTTTAACGGTACATCATCCTTCTTACGCATATAAATAGCATAGGTAAGAATGAGTCCCCAACCGGCGCCGGTATCCCACGCGTTTTGTGTTAGCGCATTCAGCCAAACCTTATAATCCAGTACATATTCCAGTTTGGGAGTAAAGAAATATTTAATCCCTTCAATTGCATCCGGCAAGGTAATAGCTCTAACAAAAAGAACAAGTAAAATAGCAAGTAATGATGTAACCAGTACTTTATTAACTCTTTCAATTCCCTTAACAATTCCCCGATATATAACAATTGAGGCAATGGCTATTGCGGCCAAATGAAAAAGGATCGGACTGAATCCGCCGGAAAATGAATTCCAGTACTGCAAATGATCCGGTTGTGCCAGCAGGTTACCGGAGACAGCCTGGAAGAAATAATTGATACACCATCCGGTAACAACTGAATAGTAGAACATAATTGACGTGGATACAAATGCAATGAAAGCACCCATCCACGCATACTTTTTCCCGGCAGTTTTAGCAATAGCTCCGACGGGTCCGAAGCGAGTGGCTTTGCCAATTGCAAACTCGGCAATAATAAGAGGAATCGACCAGAAGAAAAGGAAAACCACCCATGGGAAAAGGAATGATCCGCCTCCGTTCTGTGCAACTATCCTTGAGAAACGCCAAATATTACCTGTTCCAATAGCAATACCCAGCGTTGCAAGGATTAAGCCCCAGCGAGATGTAAAAAATTCCTTTTCCCTCATGTACTAGTCTACTTTTCCCTTTTTTCAATCCTTACAGAATTCATAACAACATCTTCAACTGGTTTATCACCCATGCCGGTTTTAACCTTACCAATGGTCTGAACCACATCCAGTCCGGAAATTACTTTGCCAAATACAGAATGTTTGCCATTTAACCATGGAGTCGGAACAAGTGTAATAAAGAACTGACTTCCGTTGGTATTCGCGCCTGCATTAGCCATAGACAAAATACCTGCTTCGTCATGTTTAAGATTCATGTCAAATTCATCTTCGAATTTACCGCCCCAAAAACTTTCACCGCCCATTCCGGTACCGGTCGGATCGCCGCCCTGAATCATGAAATCGGCTATAACACGATGGAATATAATCCCGTCATAATATTTTTTTGAAGCAAGACCGACAAAATTCTCGACTGTCTTCGGCACTTCTTTACTAAAAAGTTGGACTTCGAAATTCCCTAATGTTGTCTCAAATTTCGCGACAAGCATTTCATTGTCTTTTACATCCATTAATTCTTTCACAGACAATTCTCCCATTTTATTTGTTTGAATATCTTCAATTTTTGTTTTTTCACCGCTGCATCCGAACAGCGCAGCTATTAAAATAATCAATAATGATTTCTTCAACATTGTTTTACTCCTATGCACTAATTATACTAAATCCGACAAGTGAAATAATTATTAACCCGATTACTATTCGGTAAAATACAAATATATACGTAGAATGCTTTTTAAGGAAATTCAGCAGGAAAGCAATCGTCAGATACCCGCTGACAGCAGAAGTTATGGTAGCTACAATAAGGTTTATCATTCCGTCTGAATCGATATACGATAGTGACTCATAAAACTGCAGCAGACCGCTCCCGAAAATAGCCGGAACACTTAACAGGAATGAAAACCTTGCCGCCGTCTCCCGTTTAAATCCAAGAAACAATCCGGCAGTTATAGTAGTTCCTGATCTTGATGAACCGGGTATCAGCGCTAAAGACTGTCCGATTCCAATAAGCAGCGCCGACTTCCAGGTAATTTTGTCGATTCCTTTATCAAACTTACCGACCTTTTCAGCAACTGCCAGAATGATGCCCAGCACAATTAAACTTCCACTGATCACGTGTAAATTTTTCGTGAATGCGCCTTCAATAATATCCTTAAAACCAAGACCGATAATCACAACCGGAATCGACCCGAGTATAATATACCATCCCATTTTCGAATTTGAAGTCTGTACTGCAAATTTTTTAGGCTTAAGAATATTATCACTTATAAATTCGGTTAAAATTTTCCAGAGATCATTCCAAAAATAAATCAGGATAGCGAGAAGTGTTCCGAGTTGAATTACTGCGATAAATGCCGTCCATTGTTCCGGCTTAGCCGGATCAATAAGGTTCATCAGTTTGCCGGCCAAAGTTAAATGTCCGGTACTGCTGATAGGAAGGAATTCAGTCAATCCCTGTATAACACCAAGAAAAACAGCTTCAATAATACTCAAATTACTCCCCCAGGAAATATGATAAGCCAATATTCACGCTAACAGAGAGTGCTTTGAGGTTGACAGGCTCTCCCGAGCTAGGATTTTTTCCTTGAGAGTTTTCAGGTTCACCAAGAATCTCATACCGCAGTGTTGATCCGAGATTAGCATAAAAACTATCACTTAGTTTTGTGTGAGCCTGTATTCGACCTAATAGACCGAATCCGCTTGTCGTATAGCTTGGATACTTCACTCCAATCTTCTGATCAAGGTTAACAAATCTTGGTCCTGCCCCGCCTCCGAACTTGAACTTGTATCCTTTACCCGCAATTACGTAATAAGCAAGCAGAGAAGGCTTATGGGTAACATATGTAAAGTCGAAATTACCGATACCGCCGTAAGTGCTGTTAACGGAAAATATTTCACCGACATATTCGACACCGAGCTGGAATTTCGGAGACATTGAATAATCGCATTCAAGATACCATTCGAAACCGCTGTTGAAAGTATTGAGTTCATCACTCAGCGGAAGGCTGTTTATATAATCTTCCACCGAAGGATTATTTATAAAACTGATTCCCATGCCCCCGGTAAAATCGAATTGCGCGTAAAGATTCAGCGAGACAAAAAACAATAAAACTGTAATGATCTTTTTCATTTTATTCCTTTACCAGATTTAATAACACTGAAAAAATTCTCCTTTGGAAACCCCTGCCTGTGACGTCTCATGTTCACTGCCGAGATGAGTATGTATGTTGATGCTATGAACATAATGTAAGTTACCGTATGTGTTACGAGTCCGTATGCTAGTCCCATAGACTCTGTAAATCCGTATAGTGATACCAGTACTGATTTTACTATAAAATGATATGAACCGGTACCTCCCGGAGTAGGTATTACTATTCCGAAGGCTGATATGGTCATAACAACCCATGCCATGCCATAGTTTATTTCATGAACGGAATCCATGCCAAGCACGTAGAAAGCGATATACGAGTTGAGTCCGTAATTAAGCATGATTAGCACAGAGTAAAATATTGTCAGCAAGTAATTTTTCGGACCTTTCAAACTTGCGAATCCTTCAATAAGCATGTGAAGAACATATTCAACTTTTCCTGCCAGTCTGGAAGATAACTTTGAAACAATCCTAACCGCTGTCTTTACAAAAGATTCTTTTAACCGGATGAGAAGATAAAGGAGTACTATAATAACCCCCATCGCAATAAATCCGATTACCAGTGTAGATTTAAGCCACAGGAATTCATCGAGCAGATCACCGGCATAAACACCTATACTGACAAGTACGGATAGTCCGAGAATCAGTATATCAATTACCCGTTCGATAATTATTGTGCCCAGCATGGAGCTCCTGGATATCTTCTCCCATCTTCCTGCGAAGAAAGCCCGGTAGAACTCACCGAGTCTAGGGACGACACAATTAACACCGTAACCGACCATAACCGCGCCGAAGAGATTGAACCATGATGTCTTCGGATGCACGGAATGCAGGATTACTTTCCAGCGCAATGCTCTTATATAATGAGCGAGCATAGAGCTTACTATGAAAACAACGAGCCAGAAAATTGATATATTAGTGATGGTATCAAGCGACTCCCTGAAGTCCACATCATAGACTGTAAAATACAGGAACGCGATAGTCAATAAGAAAGGAAGCGAATACCCTGCTGTCGAACGAATCTTCTGTACAAGCTTATTATCTAAGATCAATAATCTCTATTCCTTCGTCTGGTGTAAAATTGAAAGTCTCAGGATCAATGTTTTGATCTAATTTATAATTATCCAGTCTAAATGAAATAGTATTATCATTGTAATCTTCAATAGAGACAGACTCAACGAGAAAACCGGAAGTTACTTTTAAAGTAGCTTTGTTAAAACCCAAATTTTCTTTGGGGATAAAATCCAACGTGTAACCTGTGTCGCTGCTGTCTTCTAATTTGATATCGCATAAATCGGGAAACTCGAATATTATCTTTTCAAGTGAGAATGAATTCGTTCTGTCATCAGTAGGCGACATAACAACTCTTTTCATTTTCTTGTTATAATTCCAGACCGTTGTACCATCCGATATTATCTCACCGTTTCCCGTAGAAATTTTAAATTTTCCGTCGGAGGCCTGCAGGTATTTCCCCTTCAACCTAATAGTACTCTCACCGCTGGCATTCAGAAATTCCTGAATAAAATCAGTTTCGATTGTTTTTATATATTTGAATTTGTCCTGAATATGTTGAACAATAATATTCCCGTTCCCGGCATAATTAGTTGATACTAATAAAACGGAAAAAACAATTACTGTTTTACTACAGATTTTTAAGCAGTGATTCAAGTTGATCTTCATTTTCAATTATAACCTCGCGGGCTTTGCTCCCTTCCGAAGGGCCAACAATACCGGCTTCTTCCAGCTGATCGACTATCCTGGCAGCACGTGAGTATCCGAGTTTAAGTCTGCGTTGAAGCAGTGATACAGATCCCTGCTGGTGCCTGACTATTACCCTCGCGGCTTCATCGAACATCGGGTCCATATCAGCTAGGAAACTTCCGTTAGCCTGCTGCTTTTTCTCGAACATTGATGGAAGGAAATATCTTTTGGAAAATCCTTTTTGTACATAAATGAAATTCGTGACTTTTTCAACTTCCTCGGTCGATATAAATGCGTTCTGAACGCGTATCGGCTTAGGCATACCACCGGGTAAAAAGAGCATGTCGCCTTTACCCAGTAATTGTTCAGCACCGTTCATATCAAGAATTGTACGTGAATCTATTCTGGTTGCAACCTGATAAGCTATTCTCGCCGGGAAGTTGGCTTTAATAACTCCGGTGATAACATTAACCGAAGGACGCTGGGTAGCCACGAGCAGATGTATACCGACTGCTCGAGCAAGCTGAGCTAATCTGGCTATAGGTTCTTCAACCTCCTTACCGGATGTCATCATAAGATCGGCGAGCTCATCAATTACCACTACTATATAAGGCAGCTTATGATGCTGCATTTTTTCAGTATCAGGCGGCCGCTTTCTTGGATCGGCAACTTTAATATTGTAATCAACGATATTCCTCACACCAATCTTAGCAAGTTTATCGTAACGTTTCTCCATCTCGTATTCAACGGCCTTTAGTGCAAGCAGAGCGTTGGATGGTATCGTAATAATTTCTTCATCGAGATCAGGAGAAACTGCGAGGAAGTGTTTATTCAGTTTGCCGTAAAATGACAACTCAATTTTTTTAGGATCCACAATCACGAATTTCACATCACTTGGATGCTTAGCATATATCAGACTCGTAATCATCATGTTGATACCGACACTCTTACCGGATCCTGTTGAACCGGCAATTAGAAGGTGAGGCATTTTCGCGAGATCGGTTATATAAACGTCTCCAGAAATCGTTTTACCTAAAGCCAGCGGAAGCTCAGCTTTCACATCGCCTATTTTGGACAGAATACTTTTAGCTGATACGGTTGCTGATCTCTCGTTAGGAATTTCAACACCGATAGCGCTTTTGCCGGGAATAGGAGCGATAATACGTATACCTCGCGCGGCTAAAGCAAGTGCTATGTCATGCTCAAGAGAAACAATCCGGCTTATCTTAACACCAGGTGCAGGAACAATTTCATAAAGTGTAACAACAGGTCCGGGTGTAACTGAAATATCTTTAATCTCAATATCAAAGAGAGATAACTTCGCTTTTAATAACTCAGCATTCTGTTTTAGCTCGTGCTCGGGTATCCTGAAATCTTCCCCCGGTATCGTTTGAAGCAGATCGACTCGTGGCCTTTTATAAGAAAGTTTTTCTTCCCATTGATTCGGGAGTTCAGCTTCTTCATCCTTATCAATAGCCTTCACAGGAACATCATCAACTTTAGACTTCTTCGGTATCTGCGGCTCAACTTCCCCAACCGGTTCATCCGGTTCTGCAATTTTCTCTGCTTCTTCTTTTTGAATAATCCTGATGCTGGTTTCCTTTACTTCTTCAGGAATAGCAACACCTTCTTCCGGAACCTCGGGGACATAAGTGTCAGCTTCTTTCTGAGCTATTTTTTTCCGCTTTCTTCGCTTCGGTTTCGGGGTTTCTTCGGGCTCTTCCTCAACCGGTTTCTTTATACTGATTCCGGATTTCTTTTCTTCCTCCTTATCTTCAAAAGAACCTGCAATCATATCCTTGATATAGTGGTAAATGCTTTCGAGTTTAATATCGAATGCAATTATAAACGCGACAACGAGCAGACCAATCAGGACTATAATACTTCCGAGTCCGCCGAGCAGCCTGCCAATCCCTGTACCGAGGAAATCCCCTACTTTACCGGCGATTTCAGTATAATCCGATAGCACATTGAATTCGGATCTGAGCACACCAAAGAATGCAGCTAATATCAGCGCAACGGAAATCAGGAAATTGGAAATATAAATTGAAATTCTGTAATACTGGTTCTTAAAGACCGCAACACCCCATACAAACAGAATTACCGGAAAAACAATTGAACTGAAGCCTATTGTTGAGTTGAGAAAAAAGTCTGAAATGTATGCACCGAATAACCCCAGGGCATTGTTTATTTCAGAAGCTCTTTGTGCAAAATCCCTATCGGGAGAAAATATTTTGAATAAATCCGCGAATCCGAACAGAAGACTGTCTCTATCATGCGCGGAATAGGTTAGAATACTGAGGAAAGACAACAGCGCTACTATCAGTAGAAAAAAGCCAAGTATTTTTTTTTTCTTTTCTACGGTGACCGAGAAATAATTACTTTCGTTTTTAACTGCTTTCTTTTTTGATTTTGCCATAACCAGGTAAAATTTATTTTTCTTCAGCCATGTTTTTCGGAAGTACTTTCAAAGCACCATCTAAAAAAACCGGCACAACATCAACATTGCTTAATTGACCGCATATTTCAATATCACTTTCAAATCCGTTATCAACAAGCCTTTTACCATGCTCGCAATCCTTAAGCATATTAACTAAATCCACACCGAATTCCTTGCTTAAAACAACACTTGCTTTTGCGGCATCAGTAATAGTAATATCTTCTTTCAGACCAACCAATTCAGTGATCAGTCGTCCGGCACAGACTGTATCCTCAACGCAGAACATTCCGTTACTGCCGGCGCAAAGTATTTCAACATCTTCATTTAGTTCTGCAAGATGCTTTGCAATTGCCGACAAGTTATTAAAACTACATGTAAACAGGTTATCGGCGAATTTAGCTTTAACAACCGATTTAGATCCGTTGGTTGTAAAGAAGATAATGGACTTTGTATTAACTCTCTCAGATGTGTATTCCGCGGGGGAATTACCGAGATTAAATCCTTCTATCATTTTTGTATTTCGTTCACCACAAAGCAGCGTTTGTCCGCCATGAGCATTACCCGATATTTTCATTGCGAAATCAATGGAACCAACCGGTATAATTTCCTTCGCACCGTTTTTAAGAGCATGTGCGACTACGGTTGTTGCCCGAAGAACATCGATGATAACAACGGTTTTACCGGTAAAATAAAGTTCATCCACATTTTGTGGCGATAGTAATACGTGAATTTTCATTAGATTTCTTTTACAAATGGTAAATCAACAATTTTAGCCGGAAATTCTTTTCCGCGGATAAGGAAATTCACCTCATTACCTTTCTCAGCAAATTCTCGTTTAACAAATCCCAGTGCAATCGGTTTCTCAAGAGTAGGACTTACAGTACCGCTTGTGATTGTACCAACCACCTCTCCGTTGATTGCAATATCATATCCTTTGCGGGGAAAACACTTAACATCTGAGATCATCGGAACAAGTTTCCTGTCAGGGACATTCTCTTTTACCTGCAATAACACATCTCGACCAATAAATTCATCTTTGCCAAGCTTGGTAATCCAGCCGAGACCCGCTTCAAGGGTATTTGTGGATTTATCAATATCGTTACCGTACAGACAGTAACCCATTTCGAGTCGCAGACTGTCGCGTGCAGCCAGTCCGACCGGTTTAATGTTGAATTCAGCGCCGAATTCGAAAACTTTGTTCCATATCAATTCAGCATCAGCCTCATTGCCTTTGAAATAAATTTCATAACCAAGTTCACCGGTGTAGCCTGTTCTGGAGATCAGCAGTTCAATTCCGGAATAATGCACGGTTTGAAAATGATAGTACTCGAGATTCATCGGTTCGCTGCAGAGTTTTTCAACGACATCAATTGAGCGCGGACCTTGAACAGCAAGCAGTGAATATTCATCACTCTCATTAATTATTTCCACATCAAACTTGTTGTTACTTTTCATCCATTCGAAATCTTTTTCGATATTAGATGCATTTACAACCAGTAGAACTTCTACATCTGAAATTTTATAAACAAGAAGATCATCAACAATCCCTGCATCCTCGTAGCACATAGCGGAATACTGAACTCGTCCGGGAGTTAGTTTACCCGCATTGTTAACAGTAATATACTGGATGAAGTCCATTGCTTTCGGACCTTTAATTCTAATCTGCCCCATGTGAGAGACATCAAACACACCCACACTGCTTCTAACAGCTTTATGTTCTTCAATAATAGATGAATACTGAATGGGCATTTTATAGCCAGCAAAATCGACTATCTTAGCGCCGAGTTTATCATGAATATTGTAAAACCTTGTTTTCTTCATACTATTTCTTTTCCTGCTTTTTCCAATCGCTGAGGAATTTCTCCAACCCGATATCAGTGAGAGGATGTTTGAATAATTTTTCAATAACCGCGAACGGCACAGTTGCTACATCAGCACCCATTAATCCTGCTTCAATGATGTGCAAGGGGCTTCTGATACTAGCTACCAGTACCTGTGTATCATAATCGTAGTTATCATAAATGGTCACGATTTGTTCAATCAAATCCATACCAACATGGCTGATATCATCCAATCTGCCCACAAACGGACTAATATAAGTGGCGCCTGCTTTCGCGGCAAGTAAAGCCTGTGCTGGTGAAAAACAGAGTGTTACATTAGTATTAATGCCCTTATCGGAAAGAGCTTTAACAGCTTTTATTCCTTCCCGGATCAAAGGCACTTTGACGACTATGTTTTTATGGATTGCAGCCAGCTCTTCAGCCTCTTTCATAATGCCGTCATAATCAGTTGAAACAACTTCCGCGCTGATCGGTCCGTCAACAATTTTCAGAATTTCATCAAGCAGTTGTTTAAAATCTTTGTTTTCTTTCGCTACAAGTGATGGATTAGTTGTTACGCCATCCAGTATACCCATTGCGGAGGCTTCTTTTATCTCGTCGATATTGGCTGTATCAATAAAAAATTTCATAATATCCCTTTGCGAATTAGTTAAAAATTATTCGAAAATTACTAAAAATAGTAACAAATCTTTAATCGATTTCAACAGGTCATGAAAAATAATCGGTTACATCCTGTCCGGAACGGGTCTCAACGAACTGGAATTTCTGGAATCCGATTTTTTCATCCACTTCAATTTTTAATCTGAAGAGATACTTGAACCTCATTTTCGTCACAAACGAAATTTTTCCGCTTCTCAGGCTATCGAACAGCGTAGGGTGAATGACCAGAGTAAGCGGCACGGATTTCTTTTCCTGTTTGAATCGTTTAAGCCATTCTTCGATCTCGTGCATGAGATTGGATTTTTTAGTAACCAGTCCCGTACCGTTGCAGTAAGGACACGGGTCATGCATAGACTGCATGATGTTTTCGCGAATTCTTTCGCGGGTAATCTGCATAAGACCGAACTCGGTCATTGGAAGAAGCGCAATTTTCGCGCGGTCTTTTTTAAACTCTTTTTTCAGTTCATCGTAAACCTTCTTGCGGTTTTTATCATCCTCGAGATCAATAAAGTCAATAACTATAAGTCCGCCGATATCACGAAGTCTAAGCTGCCGAACAATTTCACGAGCCGCTTCCAGGTCGGTTTTCAATGAGTTAAGCTCCTGATCCTTTTTAGCCGCGTACCTGCCGCTGTTTACATCAACAACAACCATTGCTTCCGTGTGTTCAATAACGATATGTCCGCCGCTTGGCATCGGTACCCTGCGTCCGAGAAGAGCTTTAATCTGTTCCTCAATATTGAACTCTTCAAAGATTGGCGAAGAATCACGGTAATACTCAACCTTTTTAATAAGCTCCGGCTGAATAAACTGAATATAGTCTTTAATTTCTTTGAACAATTTTTTAGAATCAATGAATATCTTAGATACATCAGGAGTGAACAAATCGCGAATTACGCTTACTGTTGTACTCAGGTCCTCATAAACAATAGCCGGAGGATTCTGATTTTTAATGCTATTTTGAATTTCTTGCCATGTGCTAACCAGGAACTTAAGGTCACCCATAAGGGCTTTCTCTTCCTGGTCTTTTGCTGCAGTTCTAATGATCAGTCCGCAATTTCTCGGCAATATTCCGCGAGCTATTCTGCGAAGTCTGCGCCTCTCCCTGTAGTCGATTATCTTCTTTGATACACCGATTTTATTATCGAAAGGTAAAAGAACGCAAAATCTTCCGGGAATTGAGATGGAGGAAGTAACCCTGACACCCTTTCCTTTAACCGGTTCCTTAATAATCTGAACAATAATCTCTTCCCCTTTACGGAGTTTCGGAATGGATCGTTCCCTATTATTATCGGACTTTGCATTCGCATGCGTTTTATTGTAAAGCGGTTTGGAATTATCTTCCAGTACGGTACCGTTTTCGTCATCTTCGAAATCGCTTTCATCATCGTCGTCGAAGATGCCTTTCATATCATCAAGTTTATCTCCGATGTCCGAAAAATGCAGGAAAGCATCATGCTTAAGTCCAATATCGATAAATGCGGCCCGAATACCGGGCAATACTCTTGCTACCTTGCCAAGGTATAAACTGCCTACCATTCTTCGTTTTTCAGGATGGTCGATAAAAAAATCGACTAGTTTGCTATTCTCAGTGATAGCAACCCTGTTCTGCGAAGCGGTAGAATTAATAATTATTTCTTTAGTCATTTAATAACTCACAAAATTTAATTTATCTCGCTGTTAAGTTCAGTCAGCCAGAACTGAACCTTTTTGCTGAATCGCTTAAATACAATTTCGCTGTTGTTAGTAGAAAAGTATTTATCTTCAATTTTAACAGAGTGCGTTTCAATCAGTTCCTGCATACAGATAACATCAACACAGGAGAACAATTTATCAATAAGCTGATCAATTCCCGGTTGTTTCATATAATACCAAATAATATGCTTTTTGGCTTTATTAACACCCGCTTTTTCACCATACTCCGACACCAACATTTTAATATGTTTAAGTGCTATGCCTTTAATCTCGTTAATTGATGGTTCACCGGGATCGTTACCACTCGCCATAAACTCATTGAATCTTCTAAACAAAAACGGATTACCCAGCACACCTCTCGCAACCATTATGGAATCGCATCCCGTTTGATCGAGGAGCTGTTTCGCATCCTGCGGAGTAAATACAGAACCATTACCAACAACCGGGATACTCACATTCTGCTTAACCTTAGTAATATAATCCCAACGGGCATCCTGATCATATCTGTCGGTTTTTACTCGTGAATGCACAGTAATAAATGAAGCCCCGCTATCTTCCACTACACGGGAAATATCAATCACATTAATATTGTTTGTATCTTTCCCGAGTCTGACTTTGACCGACACCGGAATCTTACCGGCTTCATCAACAATTGCTTTAACAAGTTTCCCGAGGTTGGCGGGATCATCGAGGAGACTTGCGCCCATACAATAATTGGTTACTCTACTAACCGGGCATCCGCAGTTGAAGTCGATTACGTCAGGTTTAAACTGTTTGAGCTCGTCTACGGCGCCTCTAAGATAATCAGCATTATTGCCAAGCAGTTGAACGCCGACAGGTTTTTCTTCTTTGGGGAAGGACAAAAGACGCAGTGTTGCAAACTCATTTTTAACAACGCCTTTCGCGCTTACCATCTGAGTAAACGTTAACCCGGCACCGTATTCTTTAGAAATTTTCCTGAATGCTGAATCAGATATTTCCGCCAACGGTGCAACAAGGAGTTTATAGCCAAGATCAAGATCACCTATTTTCATTTAATCTACTTCAATAACGAATAGAATGCATTTAAAACAAAAAATGCTGAATATCTGCTATTCAGCATTTTTAATTAAACGCTTATTCAGTATCCGTTTCTTTGTTTTCTTTATCTTTCAGTAAGACTTTCCTTGAAAGACTCATCTTACCATTTTCGACTTTCAATAACTGAACATCAACCACTTCACCTTCTTTTAATACGTCGGTGACTTTGTTAATGCGTTTATTGTCTATTTGCGAAATATGAAGCAGACCCTGTACACCAGGAAGAATTTCAACGAAAGCTCCGAAATCGGTGATCTTAACAACCTTGCCTGTATAATTCTTTCCAACTTCAGGATCAGTTGCTAAAAGTTTGATAAACTCTTTAGCTTTCTTTGCTAGTTCGGAATCATTTCCGGCTATACTAACACTACCGTCTTCCTCTATATAAACTTCAACACTGTAGTCTTTTTGAATAGCTTGTATAGTCTTTCCGCCGGAACCAATAATTGCTCCGATCTTGTCAGGATTAATCTTAGTAAACAGTAATGAAGGTGCAAGCGGAGAAATATTCTCACGCGGTTCGGCAATAACTTCGTTCATTTTACCGAGGATATGCATCCTTCCTTCTTTGGCCTGCATAAGCGCCTGTTCCATTATCTCGTAGGATATTCCCTGAATTTTAATATCCATCTGGAAAGCTGTAATACCTTCCGAGGATCCGGCAACTTTAAAGTCCATATCGCCGAGATGATCTTCATTACCAAGAATATCACTTAATACTGCGAATTGGTCATCTTCTTTTACAAGACCCATAGCGATACCGGCAATGGCACATTTAACAGGAACACCGCCGTCCATCAATGCCAGCGAACCGGCACAAACAGTAGCCATTGATGAAGATCCGTTTGATTCAAGTATATCAGAATTAAGTCTGAGAATGTAGGGGAATTTTTCTTCCTCAGGCGTAATATATTTGAGTGCGCGCTCGGCAAGATTGCCATGCCCGATTTCTCTTCTGCCTGTTCCGCCGTAACGACCGGTTTCACCGACGCTGAAAGGCGGGAAGTTATAATGAAGCAGGAATCGTTTTTTGAACTCGTCCTGGAGTCCGTCAATTATCTGCTCGTCACCTTTTGTTCCGAGTGTAAGAGTAGTTAAACTCTGTGTTTCACCGCGTGTAAACAAGGACGATGCGTGAGTTCTCGGGAGTAAACCAACTTCAACAGATATTGGTCTGATATCAGTAGTTGTACGTCCGTCAAGTCTAATACCTTTTTCAAGTATTTGTTTACGCATTAGGTCTTTCTCGATATCATGCAGAATATTCTTGATATCGTTTTCCTTTTCCGGGTATTTCTCAGCAAGCTGCTCGAGAACACTCTCAGCCAGTTCACTGTTTTTGGCTGCGCGCTCTTCTTTCGCCAGTACTGAGGAAACAATTTCAGCAAATTTATCTTTAGCAAGTCCCTCAACATCTTTTTTCAATTCAGCATCGACCTGCTTCTCTTCAACAACCATTTTCTCTTTACCGCATTCGGCTCTGAGTTCGTTTTGAAGCTGAATAATTTTCTTAATCTCGCCATGAGCGAATTGTAAAGCAGCCAGCAAGTCTTCTTCTCTAACTTCTTTAGCTTCGCCTTCAACCATCATAATCGAATTTTCCGTACCGGCAACAACCAGTTCCATGTCGCCCGCCTCGGTTTCGGCATGAGTAGGATTGCAGATAAAGCTACCGTCAACCCTAACAATTCTCACTTCACCAATCGGTTCAAGAAATGGGATATCCGATATTGCGAGTGCGGCGGAAGCGCCAACTGCGCCAATAACGTCAGCATCATATTTGCCATCGTAAGAATATACAAACGCCGCTATCTGCGTATCGTTATTATAAGAATCCGGAAATAACGGACGGATAGGTCTGTCGATCAGTCTGCCGCTAAGTATTTCCTTTTCAGTTGGTCGTCCTTCCCTTTTAAAAAATCCACCGGGAAACTTACCTGCAGCGAAAGCTCTTTCGCGGTATTCGACCGATAAGGGGAAATAATCAATATCGTCTCTTACACCTGAAGCAACGGCGGTAACAAGAACCATCGTTTCTCCGTACGTAACCATAACGGCGCCATTAGACTGTTTAGCCAGTTTACCTGTTTCAATTACCAGCTTCTCTCCGCCGATTTCAATTTCTTTTTTGTATGTCATCTAAAAATCCTTTTATTTTCTAAGATTCAACTCTTTGATTATGGAACGATATCTTTCGATATCCTTACCAGCAACATAATCTAGAAGTCTACGCCTTTTACCAACCATCTGCATCAAACCTCGTCTTGAAGCGTGGTCTTTTTTATGTTCTGAAAAATGTGCAGTCAATTTGTTAATCCTCGCAGTCAATAACGCTATCTGCACCTCGGCTTTCCCGCTGTCTTTTTCGGTTGCACCGTGTTTGGAAATAATTTCCTGCTTTTCTTCTTTACTTAAGTTCATTTTTTTAACTCCTGTTATATAATGTACAATATAATTCCAGCATTACCCGGAATCAATTAATTAGTTTTCCTAAAATTTGTATTGCCTTTTTTTTATCTCTCTCTATTTGATAAACAAGTTCTTCTTTCGATTCGAATTTTTTTTCATCCCGAAGCCTTTCTACCAGTCTGACCTCGAGACTTTTCCTGTAAACATCCTGTTCAAAATTAAACAGGTGAACCTCAATAACAAGATTGCCGTCATCTTCAAAAGTGGGACGTGTGCCGATATTCATAACGCCGAAAACTTTTTGGTCATCGAGCAGGCATTCAACCGCATAAACACCTTTTTTAGGGATTAGCTTGGTTTTATCCCGGATCTCAATATTTGCAGTCGGAAATCCCAGAATTCGTCCTCTGGTAGCACCCGACACAATAAAACCTGTAAAAGAGTAAAATCTGCCGAGTCCTTTATTAGCAAGCTCAAGATCACCATCGAGCAAAGCATTTCGGATCAATGTGCTGCTAATTGTATGCTCGTCCAGTTTAACCGGCGGAACCGCAGTAACATCGAAATTAAATTGAGGTCCGAGATCTCGAAGCAATGATTCATCTCCGCCACGACCTTTCCCGAATTTATGATCATGTCCGATCACGAATTCCGAAATACCTATTTTATTTACAAGGTATTCCTCAATAAACTTTTCTGATGAATTTTTGGCAAATTCCTTTGTAAACGGAATAACAACTAATCCGTCGATATCAAAATTTGAAAGAACTTTAACTTTCTCTTCAAAAGTCGTAAGCAGCTTAATTTCAGAACCTTTGGAAACAACAGTTCTCGGATGCGGATCAAATGTAATTACCAAAGATCTCAATCCGGACTTGCCGGCTGCTTCTTTTATCTTATTAAAAATGTCCCTGTGTCCAATATGAACACCGTCGAACGTACCGACCGTAAGGACAGTATTATTATTTTTCGGAACTTCCGAAAATTGTCTGAATATTTGCATTCACATTCAAAACTTAAACAACAAATACGGAATTACTGCTCTCAATCCTTTTTGTACAGACTTTCAAACTCATTAACGTTAAGCGCATCTTCAACAGAGTATTTTCCGATTTTCTCCCTGCGCAGAGCACTTAAAAAAGCTCCGCAGCCGAGTTCTTTTCCGAGATCATCGGCTATCACTCTAACATAAGTACCTTTGGAACAGGTAAGAACAAATTTAACATCCGGAAGATTGACCGATTTAATAGTGAAATTAAAAATTGTTACAGTTCTCGGTTTCCTCTCAACTTCAATGCCCTTCCTTGCGTACTTGTAAAGTGATTTTCCCTTATACTTCAAAGCAGAGTACATCGGGGGTGTTTGCTCAATTTCCCCGAGAAATCCGGCAGCGGCTTTAACAACCATGTCATCAGTAACGTAATCAAAGTCCTTTTCCTCGATAACATCGGATTCAGGATCCATTGATTCCGTCCGTTTGCCGAGTGTGATTATTCCGGAGTAAGTCTTTTCGGCATCCTGGTACTTGTATATTTCTTTAGTCTTCTTCCCTGTGCAGAGAATCAGCAGACCTGTTGCATTGGGATCGAGAGTACCGGCATGCCCGACTTTCTTAACGCCCGTAATGCCTCTTACTTTCTTAACAATATAGAAAGAACTGCTTCCCGAATCTTTATCAAAAAGTATAACCTCGCCTGCGCTGAAATCAGCGGTAGAAAGATTACTCGTTTTCCTCGTTATCATTTTTATGAATTTCTTTAAAAATGTTTTCGATTTTTTCTACATAATCAAGCGTATCATCAATATAAAAATTGAGTTCGGGAATACGCCTCATATTCTTTACTTTTTGAGCCAGCTGGGAACGGATAAGTCCCTTCGCCTCATTAATTTTATTCAATATATCTTCGCGCAATTCTCTATCGTAAATCGATATATAAACCTTTGCGATTTTCAAATCGGGTGAGACTTTCACGGATGTAATCGTGATCAACCCGAGTGAAGGATCCTGCAGTTTATGCAGGAAGATAAGGCTTAATTCTTCCTTAAGGAGCGCGTTTATTTTTTTCTGCCTAATCGACATTAGTCACTTAACTTTTTCTTTGTTTCTATAACTTTATACGATTCAATAACATCACCGATTTTGATATCATTAAAGTTGGCAATATTAAGACCGCACTCATAACCTGCATCGACTTCCTTAACGTCATCTTTGAATCGTTTCAGTGATGCGAGGTTACCTTCGTAAATAACAATGCCGTCGCGGAAGAGTCTGATCTTATCATTTCTATTGATTTTACCTTCCTGAACGTAACATCCGGCAACCGTACCAATTTTCGGTACTTTGAAGGTATCTCTAATTTCAATGGCAGCAACCATTTCTTCAGAAAGAACCGGTGAAAGCATACCCTCGAGAGCAGATTTAACTTCATTAATCGCGTCGTAAATTACATTGTAAAGTCTGATATCCACATGTTCGTTCTCTGCGAGTTTCCTTGCGTTAGTGTTCGGACGTACGTGGAAACCAACGATAATAGCTTTTGAAGCTGCTGCGAGAAGTACATCACTTTCAGAAATTGCACCCACGCTCTTATGAATTACCTTAATGGCTACTTCAGCATTGGATAGTTTCATAAGTGAATCCGCCAGCGCTTCCACACTACCATCCACATCACCTTTTACAATAAGCGGAAGTTCTTTGAATCCGCCCTGACTGATCTGCTGAGCAATCTGGTCCAGTGTAATCAGGCGAACCTGTCTGTGATCCTGTTCCCTCTTGATCTGCTGACGTTTAAGTGAAATCTCCCGGGCTTCACGTTCGGAATCAACAACCACGAAACCATCACCAGCCTGCGGAGAACCTTCGAAACCGAGTACAAGCACAGGTGCTGCGGGACCGGCTTCATCCATTTTCTTATTTCTTTCGTCAAACATTGCTCTAACGCGACCCTGGAAATTACCGGCAACAAACGGATCGCCAACACGCAGAGTACCTTTTTCAACAAGGATAGTCGCAGTAATACCGCGTCCCTGCTCCATCATAGTCTCAATAACTGCACCACGTGCAGTTCTTTCAGGATTCGCTTTCAGTTCAAGCAATTCAGCTTCAAGCAGAATTTTTTCAAGCAGAAGATCGACATTAGTTCCCGCCTTGGCAGAAACTTCTACAGCCTGATACTTACCGCCCCAATCCTCAACAAGAACATTCCTTTCAGCTAATTGCTGTTTAATCTTTTCAATATTCGAACCTGGTTTATCAATTTTATTTATAGCAACAATTATTGGAACACCGGCTGCCTGTGCGTGGTTAATCGCTTCAATAGTCTGAGGCATTACAGCGTCATCAGCAGCAACAATAAGGACTACTATATCAGTAACCTTCGCACCACGGGCACGCATAGCTGTAAAAGCTTCGTGACCGGGAGTATCAAGGAAAGTAATATACTTGCCTTTTTCAACTTCAACCTGGTAAGCCCCTATATGCTGCGTAATACCACCGGATTCACCGGCAACAACATTCGTCCGGCGGATATAGTCAAGCAGTGAGGTTTTACCGTGATCCACATGACCCATAATTGTAACAACCGGCGGACGCGACTGGAGATCTTCTTCTTCATCCTCAACATCCTGAAGTACATCAGCGGTGAATTCTTCCTCGAACTCAACTTCAAATCCGAACTCGTCGGCAACGAGCGTAATCGTTTCAACATCAAGTCGCTGGTTTATTGATACCATCAGACCAAGACCAATACAATTTGATATAACTTCGGCCACGGGGACATTCATGAGGTTAGCGATTTCACTAACAGCCATATACTCCGTAACTACTATTTTGGTCTTTTCCTGTTCCTGCTCAAGAAGTTTCTGTTCCTCAATTTCCTGTTTTTCTTTTTTCTTCTTCTTCCTGTTCGCTGCTCTGTCCCCAACACTAGTATCATCCATCGCAATCATTGTTCTCTTAATAGCAGCTTCAACTTCCCGTTTATCGATTTCCTGTTTCTTAATCTTCTTAAATTTCTTAGCCTTAACCTGTTCTTCACCGGAATCAGGTTTCTTTCGTGTCTTTGCTTTTAAACGTTTCTTTTTACGTTTTTTGCTGGCTTCATCTTCCTCTTCAGTTGCTTTCTTACCGGCTTGACCTGCTGGTCCACCCGGTTTTGTTTTACTATCGGCAGCAGCCTTTTTGCCTGCGGCTCCGTCGGATTTTTTAGATTTTTTGGATTTATCCAAATCAATCTTTCCGACTACTGTCAATCCTTTTTTCTTACCTTCAAATTCGAGCTCGGATTTTGTTTTAAATGATGATTCAGGTTGAGCTTCATCCTCAGCCACTTCATCTACCGCTTCTTCCGTTTCAGCCGATTCTTCCTCGTCCTCATCAACAGGCTCATCACCGACTTCTTCCTCAGCTGAATCATCAACTTCGGAAACAACCTCTTCTGTAGCTTCTTCAGGCTGCTCCTCTTCAGTCTCATCCTTTTCAACGTCCTCTGTCCCAGCATCTTCTTCAACTTCGGTTTCAGCAGTTTCCTCAGGAATTTCTTCTTCCTTAGGCTGATCTACAACTTCAGTTTCTTCCGAAGCATCTTCTTCCGATTTCTCTGCACGTTTTTTCTGAAACTCGGAAATCTTGCGGTAGTGCATCTCCGCTTTCTCAATATCCTTTTTAAAATGTGCGCCGATATCCGCAAGCATCTCATCGGTAAGCACACTCATATGCGATTTAATAGTATGACCTTTTTGCTCAAGAAATTCCATAATGGCATCAGTCGCCAGGTTATACTCTGAAGCAAATTTGTAAAGTCTCAGTTTTTTTGCTTTTTTTTCGGGCATATATATAGTACCTGATTTATAAATTCTAGTCGTCGTCTTCTTCGAATTGATTTTTAATAATTTCTATAATCTCTTCGGCTCTTTCTTTATCCATTCCTTCAATCCCGGATAGTTCATCAACGCCGGCGGTCAATACTTCAACGGCAGTATCATACCTGTTATTGATAAGGAATTCAACAGTCTCTGGCGTGAGTTCTTCCCGAAGATCAACAAGTTCTATATCGTCCTCGTATTCCTCGAATGGTTTCTCCTCACGTATAACTTCAATCTCATATCCGGTAAGTCTTATTGCCAATCTAATATTAACGCCATTCCTGCCGACGATCAGCGAGACCTGGTCGCTATCGGCAACAACAGTACATTTACGCGCATCTTCATCAATATCAATTTGCTTCAGCTTAGCCGGAGCCAGTGCTCGCTGAATATAAACAACCGGGTCTTCCGAATAATTTATAACATCTATATTTTCATTATTCAGTTCGCGAACGATCGCATGTATCCTGACGCCTTTCATACCTACACAGGCGCCTACAGCATCAATACGCTGATCCTGGCTTTCAACAGCTACTTTAGCTCTTTCGCCGGGTTCACGTGCGATACCTTTTATATCAATAACGCCGTCGTAAATTTCAGGAATCTCGATTTCAAACAATCTTCGGAGGAACAGGTTATCGCCACGCGAAGTTATTATGATCGGTCCGTTTGGAGTTTTACGAGCCTCTTTAACAACAGCTCTAACAGTATCACCTTTCCTGTATTTTTCACGCGGTATCTGTTCCGAACGAGGCAGAAGCAGTTCGTTCTTGTTATGGTTAATAAGAACATCGTTTCGTCTAACCTGGTAAATATCTCCAACGATTATCTCGCCGAGCATTTCGCTGTATTCGTTATATACTATTTCTTTTTCAATCTCACGAATTCTTTGGTTCAGACTCTGGCGAGCGAGGTTAATAAGCCTCCTGCCGAAAGATGACAGTTCGAGAAGTTCAACATAATCATCCCCAACTTCAAGTTCTTCATCGTTACCTTTCTCATTCACTTCATCTATGCTAACCTCAAGGTTCGGATCCTCTACTTCATCAACAATCGTTCTTTCAAGAAATATTTCTATATCGCCTTTATCCATGTTTGCAACGACATCGAAGTTGGCTTCCAGACCATATTTTTTCTTGACCATCAGTCCGAAAATCTCTTCAATTATACCGGCAAGAACATCTTTATCCAGACTTTTTTCACGAACCATCTGGGAAAAAGATTCAACTATCTCGCTGTTCATTTAAATTCCTCCAAAATCAAAAAGTAATTAAAACTTTTGCCTTTATTACATCTATTATATCGATAAGGTATTCTTCACCCTGGTCGGTCTTGAAATTCAGCCGGGACTCAGAAACACCTGTAAGTTCGGCTTTAATCTTTTTAACATCTTCATTAATCCTGAACTTCACATCGAATTTCCTTCCGATGTTTTTCGGATATTGTTCGATGTACTTCAAAGGCCGGTCAGTTCCCGGAGACGAAACATCCAGTCTATACTTTTTACTTACTGAATCTTCAGCATCTATGAGAGTCCCTATTTCGCGGCTTACTTTGGCGCAATCTTCAGTAGATACACTTTCAGCGCCATCGATATAGAACTCAAAAACCGGGTTATTCGGGTTACCCCGTTCAACAATTTCTATCAGAAGAAAGTTGTTTTTTGAAACAATTTCTTCGATTTCGTGAATGATATTTTTCGATATAAATTTCATACAAACAAAAATCGCCCACAACGGGGCGAAATAAGAATACCTAAGTTACAATTATTAATCTTAATTAGCAAGAAGTGTTACTGTCCGGCTGCGAGTTAAAAAAGTCAATTATCTCAATGAAACATTTAAAAATATTGTCCAAATTTATATAGCTGATTTCGATCACTTGAACTTATTTACATTTACCAAGAAAATATAACAAGAGGCCGCTTTGAATCCTAAAACAATTCCCGGAATGTTTGAAGAAAGCGTAAAAAAATATCCTTCCAATATTTTGATATGGGAACACAATGGCGAGAGTTATGCCGGCACAACCTACGAAAAAATGAGAAAGCTTGTACATGAATTTGCAGCCGGACTTGCGAGTCTCGGCTTGGGGAAAGGCGACAGATCGGCCCTGATCTCGGAGGGAAGAAACGATTGGGTAATGTCCGAACTTGCCGTACTTTATGTCGGAGCAGTCAATGTACCGATCTCAGTAAAAATTGATGAGTTGAATGATCTGAAATTCCGGCTTTCGCATTCCGAGTGCAAAATGATTATTGTTTCGAAAAACCAAGTTGAGAAGATCAGGAAAATTAAGAACGATCTTCCGGATCTTGAAAAAATAATTATCCTGGATGAAATTGAACTGAAGGACGATGACGAGATTTCTCGGTCAACAGTATTCAGCAAGGGAGTTGAGTATCTTGCAGAATGCGAACCGGAATTTAATGAAGTTTGGCAGAGTCTTGAAGAGAAGGACTATGCTAACATCTGCTATACTTCCGGAACTACCGCCGATCCGAAGGGAATAATTCTGACGCACAGAAATTACACCGCCAATGTTGAACAGGCAACTGCGCTGCTACCGATTCCGGAATGGTATGTGTCTCTCCTTATTCTTCCCTGGGATCACTCGTTTGCACATACTGCCGGCATTTACACGCTGATGAAAAACGGCGCGAGTATGGCATCCATTCAGATTGGTTCCACACCGATGGAAACACTTAAAAACATTCCAAATAATATTAAAGAGATAAGACCTGTATTCCTACTCAGTGTTCCGGCGCTTGCTAAGAATTTCAGGAAGAACATTGAGTCCGGTATCCGGGCCAAAGGCGAAAAGATCGAGAAACTGTTCAATAAAGCTTTGCAGGCTGCAATAAAGTATAACCGCGAAGGTTTCAACAAGGGCAAGGGCATTTCCAAGCTTTCCAAGCCTTTACTGATGCTTTACGATAAGATACTGTTCTCGAAAATACGCGAGAACTTCGGCGGTAGACTCGAGTTCTTCATTGGCGGCGGGGCATTACTTGATATCGATCTTCAGAGATTCTTCTACGCGATTGGAATACCGATGTACCAGGGATACGGCTTGTCTGAAGCCGCGCCGATAATTTCCGCGAACGTTCCGGCTATTCATAAGCTCGGTTCATCCGGCAAACCTGTTACGAATATGGAAATAAAAATATTAAACGAGGACGGACTTGAAGTTCCTGTGGGAGAAAAGGGTGAGATAGTTGTAAAGGGTGAAAACGTGATGGCAGGCTACTGGAAAAACGAGTCGGCGACGAAAGAGACTATCAAGGAGGGCTGGCTTTATACCGGAGATATGGGCTACCTGGATAAAGACGGATTCCTTTATGTGCTGGGAAGGTTCAAGAGTCTGCTAATAGCAAGTGACGGCGAGAAATACAGCCCGGAAGCTATTGAAGAAGCATTGACACAGCAATCACCGTTTATTCACCAGGTGATGTTGTATAATAATCAATCACCTTACACTGTTGCTCTTATTGTACCGAATGTTCAGGCAATTTTAAATCACCTGGTCTCGAAGAAGTTAACTGGAAAAACGGATGAAGGGCAGGCAGAAGCGCTTCGGGTATTTCAGGCTGAGATAGACAAGTACTGCAGCAGTGGAGAGTTCGCTGGAATGTTCCCCGAACGATGGCTCCCTTCGGCTGTTGCAATTCTCGGAGAGGGATTTACCGAGGAAAATAAATTCATGAACAGTACTTTAAAAATAGTCCGCGGAAAGATTACAGAATTCTATAAGAGCAGAATAGACTATATGTTTACACCGGAAGGCAAAGAAATACAGAATCATCAGAATAAAAAGATTATATCGAGGTTGAAGGATTGACAAGATCAAGACAGACAGTGATGATTATGCTACAGGCAAAGGACGCAAAATTTGCGTCCTCTACATAGAAATGATATTGCATTGATAATCCCGGTTAAGGACATGGGGACTAAAAAAGAAATAACCTAACAGTTATTTCTTTAATGAGTGCTGTCCCAAAAGTCCTTAAACTGTCATTCTGAGGAGTCAGGCTCCGTCAATCGACGAATGCCTGACGACGTGTGAATCTTTTGATTTTTTTAACAAAACCAAGATTTCTCACTTCGTTCGAAATGACAATGATTACTTTTGAGCCAGCCCCCACTGATGAGATGCCAAACCTGTCATTTCATCAGTAACATTTTTTTGCTGGCTGTAAATCCAGGACTTTCCGCGTTCAGGCTTTTAACCTGTATTGTATAAACATAAATTCCACTTGAAAGGTTTGCGGTGTTACCTGCGTTAAACTGAACATTATAGATACCCATGTCTTTAACTACATTAACCAGTTCAGCTACTTCCTTACCAAGTACATCATAGACTTTAACAGTTACATGTCCCGGTTCCGGAAGCTGGTAATTAATTGTTGTAGCCGGATTGAAAGGATTCGGGTAATTTCCGACCTTGTAGTTTTCTACAATTATATCTTCTTCGGTAATCTCTTCTTCCGCCATGGATTTATCCGCTGAAGGGAGATTATCTCCCGATACCCTTACGTAGATTACATCAGAAGTCGTTTCATTAATCGAATAGTATGCACAGACTGAGTAGTCAATATTATAATCAATATCCTGACCGTCTGCAATTAGATATGATTGATCAGTCCAGCTTGTTGTTCCTCTTGATACGGTTGCAACTAATCCTTCACTTACAGGGATCATATTATACGTCCATACTTTCCTGTAAATTTTGTACTGTGTTACATCGGTATTCGGGTGTTCGTCCCAGTAAACAGTGATATGCTGATCAGTACGCGGATTGTAGGAATTAAACCTCTGGTTCCTGTAATTGCCCTGTGCTGGATCGTCATTGAAAATGGCATAGCCTCTGTACTTGGCAATTAGTTCTGTATGCTCGGTAATATCGAAAGTACTGTTCTTAGGTATGTACTGATCATTCCAGGTACGGAAATAATACTTAATCCCGTTATCAATATAATATGGTTCCGCCTCAACGGTAATTGTGTTTTCCTCAACTACCGCTTCTACCGTACCGGAGCTGTAAGTTTGTCCATTAATATCCACGGTGCCTTCAAGGCTTGTACCGCTTATCTGGTTGCGAACAGTAACGTTGCACAGCTTTTTCATTCCTGCTACATAACTATAATTGTTTTCGGAGGAGGATAATGTTTTACTAGTGTTCATAGTTTGAGCAAAACCACCTAAATAGATATTAGCTCCATTCCGCATACTCCAATCACTCTTATTCAAGCTTCCTTCGGTATCATTCCAGACAACATTATATCCTCCGTAGGCTGGCTGTTCAGATCCTTCAACAGCTCCCATGTAAAGAGTTTGACGTGACATGTCAGAAATTGTCGCTGGAGAATTTACCATAGCGGGATTTGTATTTTCAACCTCCGCTCTTATTTTCCCGCCACCGAAATTATTTTTAACTGTTACGGATACAGGGACATCAACCAGTACAGTACCAACAAAATGAAGCCAGTATCCATTAAGATGCGCCCACGGACTGTCTGTATAATTGTTTTGATATTTCGCTCTTATACCCAGAGTTATTGTGTTCGAGCTTGCCTGGTTAACTAACGAAGTAATATCTATATTCGAATTATCGCTGTAATCCAATGTTGCGTATGCCCCTGAATTCCATACGGCATTCCACTTTGCATCAGCATTGCTGTTGACAATATCGTTACTCAACAATACAATAACATATTTACACTGTGACCAATGAGAGTCTGCATATTCGGGATACCATTGTTGCTGATTTATATATTCGTTATTAAAAGAAAATTCAAGCGAAGCAGATGTTGCCTGCGGATCTTCTCCTATTAAATCCAAATGAAACACACGTATACCACAGCTTTCCATATTATTATTATTTACTCTATCATACCCGATATTAGGACCCGAACCTGCCGGAGAGTTGTATATTTGCTGCACGGACCCACCATTGTCTTTATATAATGTATAAGAGTCTGATAAGCCATTGAATTGTGCATTAACAGATTCCCGCCCTTGTGCATTTAATGAAACTGAGAGCAAAAAAAATAAAATTAAAACAAACAGCTTTTTCATTATTACCCCATGATAAATAATTATAGAATTCAGTATTTTAAAATAGATATGCCCGCTGCACTTTTTCGTAAAAGTGTTTTAGCAGCTTGCAAGGCTTAGCGGCGTATCCTGTTAACGGGACGGCGGCAGTATGGCGGTACTATCCGCCGTCCTTTAATTTTATTTGCATTATTCCTCCTTTAATTTTCCGTGGTATATAATATTGTAGCCTGTATTATTATCAAATGCGTGAATGAATATGTCTTTCTCAAGTACAAGTGCACAACTTCCGAATTCTATGTTTGTCGGGAATTTCAATACATACTCGGTATCCGCTCCGTTGTAATGTAATAGCCCGTCTTTCATTCTAATAAAAATATCATTCCTGTTTCTTCCCCACAACTGACCGCCGAATTGCGGAGAATTTACTTCGATTACACTTTTGAATTCTCCGTCGATATATCTGGATATTTTGTGGTTTGAAGTAAGGTATAAATAACCATCAATTGTATTTATCACCAAATTATGCTGATCATTTTTATCTGTCATTATTGTTTTATGAGAACGCCCATCATATTCTAATAACCTCATTGTATCCGGCGATTCAGGATTTTCGAGATATGATAATAAATAGTATTTTTTATCTTGACTGCTATACCTAATCCTGTAGAGATTTCCATAGTTTTTTAATACATTGTCCCTCGTCCATTGAATGCCGTTATATCTATATATAATCCCATCCCTGTTGTAGTTTTCATGCTTTCCTCCTGAAACATATATTTCATCGCTGCCTGTTCCAGCCATCGAAATAAAGAGGATATCGGTATCATCATACCGGAATTTTTCAGATGAGTTAAAAGAACCGTTACTATAGTTCCATATCCTGCCATCTTTGCAGCATATCCAGATATTATTTTCAGTGCCCCAGAGTGATACCGTGTTTCCAATTGCTTTTGTTGTATCCCTACTCCAGTTTATTCCATCATACCTGTAAATATTATAATATGTAAAACTTTGGGGGCTAACTGCCCAGACATCATCGGGAGCCAGTCCCCAGATTGAGTTGAAATAAGTATAGTACGCTTTAATAGTATCCGCAGTCCATTCATATTTCCTGCTGCCCGGCGGGTAGTTTTCTTCATCATCCTTAGGATTATTTGATGTGTCTTCGCAGGAATTGAATAGAGCAAATATTCCCAGTATTAAAACAAATGAAGTTATAAATTCTTTATAGGTGTGATTTCTTCTTTTTGTCATTACTTCCCCACAGAATTACTGACAATTAAATGAATTTAGGAGTTCAGTATTTTCGGATACACTTGTTTATATTATATTACTTTGCACTCAGTTATTCGGTCTAAATATTTAAGTAATTAATTATCAAGCTAGACAAATAAGTCATTTATGTCAAGTTATAAAGTTTTGAATCTACTCTAAAATCAAACTATTCTCCCCAACACATGCCTTGCACTATTCGAGAAGACTAAAATATGAAGGATACGGGTCTTGTAGAAATCAAATGGTCTGATTGGAAATACCGGCTAAGATAATCCGGTATGATTAGAATATAGATATTATCCGGAGGCTAAAGGATTTGAATTGACTTGTATGAACTGTGCAGGGTAGGGGCTGGTCCATAGACTATTGTTCCTGTTTGCAGTGGGAAAGCTGAGGAGCAAACGACGTGAGAATCTTTTAAATTCAATGCAAAATCAAGATTTCTCACTTCGTTCGAAATGACAACATTTAGGTTTAAAATGGCCTCCACAAGGATTCATTTAATTCATTAATAATCCCGATTCAGGTCATCGGTACTGCTGATAAAACAAACTAACGTTTATTTCTTTAATGAGTGCTGTCTCAAAAGTCCTTAAACTGTCATTCTGAGGAGTCAGGCTCCGTCAATCGACGAATGCCTGACGACGTGTGAATCTTTTGAATTTTTAACAAAACCAAGATTTCTCACTTCGTTCGAAATGACAATGATTACTTTTGAGCCAGCCCCCACTGATGAGATGCCAAGCCTGTCATTTCATCAGTAACATTTTTCGAACCGAAGTGAACTCACCTGCAGTTAATCTGTAAAGATAAAGCCCGCTGGACAAATCAGAAGCGTCAAATTCCACTGTGTACCGACCCGGCTTCTGATTTTGATTAACCAGTGTGGCAACCTCTCGACCGAGGATGTCATAAATGACGAGGTTAACGCTGATGTTGTCATTCTGAACACCGGTTTCATCGGCGGCGGAATCTTTAAGATTTCTCGTCGTTTCACTCCTCGAAATGACACGCCCGGACGACACAGTATATTCAATTGTTGTTGCCGGATTAAACGGATTCGGGTAATTTTGTTCCAAAGTAAATTCTGTTGGGACTACAGTATCATCAACAATAGCCGTAAATCGGTCTCCGTAATAAAGTATCTGTAAATCATCTATATACCAGCCGTCGAGTTCAACATACTCGTCAGATTTCAGAACGAATTTAATAAGTATATCTGAACCTGCAAATGGCTCCAGATTAATTTGTTCAAGCACCCAATCACTCACTGTTCCGGAATACACCGGCTCCCCGGCAGGCTGAAATTGTCCTTCACCTGTAGTGGTATATTCGCCGGGAACTGCATACCATGAGCTGCCGCTGTCGGCACTTACAAGACATTGCCCGTAATCCCAGCCGGTTTCAATTTCAAACCTGGTTCTGAATGTTAACATGGGTTTGCTTAATCCCACAAGACTAACAGGTTCTTTCAATTGCAAAGTAACTCTTGCTGATGACATATAATCGCCGTACTTGCTGTCGGTAACAGAAACTGGTTCAGAATAAAAACTTAGATTCGTTGTCTGCCAGGCTTCACTTACATTTGAAGTGGAACTCCATGTACTTGAAAAATCAGCAAAATGATCTGTGTAAAGAACCTTGGGAGTTCCAATCCTGAACGATAAAGTTTCTTCTAATAAACTTACTTCACCCATGGAAGTACTAACCGACACTTCGACTATACTCCCCTCCACTGCATCATTGCTGACGAAGAAAGCAAAAAGATTTTCCTTTTCAATTTCCGAACGGGCTGGAATTGTACTTCCTGAATAGTCCCCCTGCAAGACTTTAATCATATCGGTATTCGAAGTAAGCTTAGCATTAAACTCACCGAAATCCTCGAGTCCCTTATTTCTGAAATCGACTGATACGAGAATTGTATCTCCCGGATTGTAAAAATCCTGATTAAAACTAACATTTGAAGGTCCTACGTACCCGCCAATCACCCAGGCAAAGTAAAGATTCGGGAAAAGATTTTCTTCAGCAAGAGGGATAATCTGAGATTGACTCGGCCAGAATTCCGGTCCAACTTCCGGGGTCATTGCCAATATTTTCCCTTTCTCTTCAACATCACCGTCGTAAAAATAATCGTCGCTGTTTCCGCGCGTGGTATAGTTGACAGTTTGCATATCCGTGCCGTAGGTGTAACCATTATACTTTGTCATATCTTTTGCAAACTCTCTGAATATAAGTGAGTCCGGAGTTTCCATTGCGAGAGCGCCGTAGGGGTAAATAAGAAGATTGCCGTAAGTATGATAATTTAGCGCTGCTTTGAATTTATGCTGAGCGAGAAAGTTTTTAACAGCTTCTGTCTCGGGTTCGGAAAAAGGTTCCAGTCCGCGATATACGTCGCTCGAAGTATTATCATCCGATCCTCCATTGGGAGAATCCCAATACTCAACAGGTCCGTAATTTCTATTTAAATCGACGCCATAAGTTCCGTCTCCATTATCACGCCGGTTCTTTCTCCAAAAGCCGCCGCCGTTCGGGTTAGTCTGATGGTTATATTCATAACCGTCAGGATTTACAACCGGGATAAAGTACATCTCACGATTATCCACAAGATAAGTCACCTTGGGATCAGTTCCGTAATTTTCGAGCAGGTAGAACATGTAGTAGATCATCTGCATCATACTCTCGGGTTCACGTGCGTGATGAAGCGCGGTATATAAAATTTCAGGTTCATCTTCGTCCATATCAGGATTGTTGGATATCTTAACGAAATAAATATCCCGTCCATCGTGCGTTGTACCGATACTGCTTTTTTCCGTGATCAGGCTTGGGAATTCCGACTTCATTTCATCCAGTTTTACCATTACTTCGTCAAGTGTATAAAAGCCTCCCATGGAACCGTAATCGAATCCGGTAACATTGAAAGTATTTTTTGTCTTGTTCAGTTGTGCCTGAAGTTCGGCTGCTGAAGACTCGCTTCTGTTTTTATAATACTTGTACCAGTCGTCTATTTCAACATCATAGCTAAGTCCCAGGTCCTGGAACTGTTCGTATAAGTCATCCGATATAAAGAAGTCGAACGAACCGTCGCGTTCTTTATGGATATGATCCACGCCTAATTTATTAACCAAACTAATTGCCTCCGGACCGGCATTAAAAACTTTTATCTTTTTAAAATTTTGAGCACAGAGCAAACCTGTAAACAACAGTAGTACGAATAATGTTTTTTTCATGTTTTTCCTTACTTAACGATTTACATTTTGCTGCAGTTAGAACAACAATTCTTACTTCAAAACTCTCATAGAGAAAGGATAACGATAACTCACTCCCTCGCTTGCTTTGATACCGGCAATTATAATGAGCACTCCATCCAGGATAACCAGAGCCGCTAATAACGCAATACCTATAAGTACAATTATCAGAAGCGCAGAAATAATTGAATATATAGTTATCGAAATCTGGAAATTCAGAGCTTCCTTTCCCTGCTCGTCAACAAAGCCGATTTCATCCTTTTTCAGCAGCCAGATAACCAGCGGACCGAGTATATGTCCGAATGGAAAAATGAAGAAAGCGAATGCAGATAAATGACACATCATCCCCCACTTTCTTTCAGTATCAGTCAACTGATCGTACATACAGTCCTCTTTCTGACTATTTAATTAAGGAATAAATACTCTTGAGAGCGTACAAAGTTAAAGTAATTTCCCTCGTAAACATAAAGATGATTAATGCAAGCCACAATGCATTATTTCCGAGTATAGGTACGATGAAGTAATAAAGCATAAAAAATGCAGGTGCATGCAGACAAGGTTTCTATTCTGATTGTCCTTACTCAAAGTTTAATTATAAAGTATAGCAATATATGAATGAAATTCACCCCTTACGAATGTTATTCATAGCCGGCAATAGGTAACCAGCAATTCGGCTCAAAATCATATGGTATGGTAATTGTTAATACAAATAACCAAACACAAGTAGTAAGTCGAAAATGAAATATATGGTAAGATGTGGAACTAACAATTGGAATCATGAAGTTTACATACAGTCAACTCTTTCATCAATATTTTCAAAATCTATTAACAAAATAATGCTACTATTCACATATATATTTGCGCAACTTATTTCTCGCAGAGTTGGAATTCTTTATTTGACAGATTTAATAATAGTCCGTCTCTGATAAATTTTTTTGTTTATAGCTATTTAATTAAAATCAAATTAGCTTTTCACCCAAGCCAACTGGCTCAAAGCCCCGAAAGATTAAAAACCCCCGGTATTTGGAAGTATCTGCTCAGATAGGAAGCTCTCTATTCAGAGTTACTATAAATAATAGTTTTGAAATCGCAATGAATTGAAAAGTTTCTGCTTAACTAAAACATGTTATTGTTCCGGAAGTTGAATTAAGACAATATGCTAAGGCTAAATAAAATAAAGCAAATTGGAAAAATTTTTGTGCTAATTATCAGTATTTATTATACAGCTGAAAATTTTATAAATCATTTGGAAGAGTTAAGTGCAATAAAAACATTTTTACAGGATAACCGACTGACAAAAAAACAGAAGCTTAGTAAGGTTATGGCTGAAAAAGTTTCAGAAGCTGTACGAAAATGTTTTAATACAGATGACAAAAGTTGGAAGTATTTATCAAATAAAGATGAGCCTTTCCTAAGATATTCGGTTCTTGAACTTTTAAAATACAAAGAGGGTAAATGCGGAAAAGGTGCCAGGGTAATTGTTAAATTACTTCAGCATTTAGGCTTCGACGCTACCCGAATCTCTTTATTCGGCAGAGATTTGAGTTCAAATTCAAGCCATACTCTTGTATCGATTCTTATCTCCGGGAAAGAATATTTCATTGATTCTATTAACTCTTCGGAAGAATTTAATTGCTTTGTTAAAGAACATGATGTGAACACACGAATTTTCGGGTTGAAGTCTTTTAATAGCAGGAAGAACACATCGTCTCAACATTTATACGGTGAAAATAATTTCATCTCTTCGCATTTCATTATTTACAGCTACGGAATTCCTTTCTCTCAAATATTATATAAATTCGGAATAGAACTTGAGGTATTTAATTTTAGCAGACCGCCCAAATTCATCTCAAATCTGGCAGAGAGTGTTTATCTGGCAAAGTTCATTTTCTTTCTATTCATTACGATTATTTGTCTAATCAGCTTCGGGCTGAAATGGAGACAGTCTTTAAAGGAAAATGGCATTGAACGAACTGTGCAATACATTCCGGGAAAATTCAAGAATCTTAATTTAGGTGTCAGGAAGCAATAATGCTTTTGATTTAACGCTGATTGCCGTAGTGAGGTACTTTTAATTAGAGTTGACTCGTATCGTTATTGTCGATATATCAGATTTGCAATCCCGGACTTTCGCTTGATTCAAAAAAAACATAGTAAACTACATTACCGAATTAATAAGGTATTGTGATAGTGCAACTTTACTGACTTTGAATTCTGTTAACCTTCATGTCATATTATTCCAAAAGTGAATAAATACTCCTTGAGGAATATAAAGTTAATGACGCACCTCTGGCAAACATAAAGATGGTTAATGCAAGCCACAATGCATTATTTCCGAATATCGGTTGTGTTAAATAATAAACGGGCAGATATAAGAACAGTGCGCAGATAATCATTGAATTCCTCATAGCTTTTGTTGCCGTTGCGCCAATGTAAATCCCGTCCCAGATGTAGCTGAATCCGTTTATAACCGGTGCGGCAATTGTCCATGGCATAAGTACCAATGCAATTTCCGCAACACGATTATTTGAAGTAAATGCGCTAATAATTTGTTTATCAAATAGATAGTAAAGCGTTGATATGACTAGTCCAAGCCCGACACCCCACATGAACAGGTATTTAATAGCCAGGTTAAATTTCATTTTATCTCGTGCACCAAGATATTTTCCTATCAGACTCTCTGCCGCAAAGGCAAATCCGTCTATTCCGTACGACATTATTGTCCAAAGTTGGATGAGTATAGTGTTTGCTGCCAATATCGTATTATCGAACTCAGCAGACTTAGCAGTAAAAAAACTGAATACAAATATAAGGAGCAGTGTACGAATGAATATATCGATATTTGTCCCGAAGAACTTTCGGAGAACTTCTTTATGTCGAAACTCGTTTAATGATACTTTTATAAGATAGCCGCGATACTTAACGAAGTAAAACACTCCGGCAAGTAACAGACCAGAGTACTGGGCACAGACCGTACCCAGCGCTACGCCGTCGGATTTCATATCGAAATTATATACAAACAATAAATTCAAACCGATGTTTAGGATGTTGACAAACACCGTTAGAAGGAGTGGAACCTTAGCATCCTGCATTCCGAGGAACCATCCGTGAAAGACATAGAGAGCAAGTGTTGCCGGCGCCGCAAATATTCTTATATCAAAATAACTTCTCGCGTACAACTCAACTTCGGGTGAGCCACTAACAATATTGAAAGCGAGATTACCGATTACAACACGAAGAATTATAAGTAATAATCCGGCTATAGCTGCAAAACCCATAGCCCGGTAGAATATTAGACTGACCTCTTTACTATTCTTCTTACCGAACGCCTGGGCGGTCATTCCGGTTGTACCCATTCGTAGGAAGCCGAAGCCCCAATAGACAAAATTAAATATCATCGATCCGACAGCGATAGCGCCGAGGAAATGGACGCCATCCAGATGTCCAACAACGATAGTATCAACGGAGCTGAGAAGAGGTACTGACAGGTTACTAAGAATATTCGGAACCGCAAGGTTCAGTATACGTTTATTCACACAACCTTTCTTTAACTGTCCTTTTTATATATCGTTTTAGCCTTTTCAGATGCTGTTACAATTCCCTTAATCATAGCTGAACTGAATCCGTTATGCTCCATCTCGTTCAAGCCTGAAATTGTTAGTCCGCGGGGAGTTGTAACTTTATCGACCTCCCTTTCCGGATGCGTTTCTTTATCCAGTAAGAGTCCGGCAGCCCCTTTAGCAGTTTGAGCCGCCATAAATATAGCTTCGTCGGCATGAAACCCGATTTCAATTCCACCCTGGGAAGCTGCACGTATGGAACGAAGGAAGAAGGCAACTCCGCATGCAACCAAAGATGTTGCCGGCACCATGAGGTCTTCAAGTATTACCAGGGTTTTACCAAGCTGATCAAAAATCAACTTGGCTGTATTAAGCGCCTCGGTATCGTTGTCACCCGCACTTAAACAAGTCATTGACTCGCGAATTGCGATAGCTGTGTTCGGCATTACTCGAACGACAGGAAGATCTGGGGATGTTAGACTTTTCAAACTATCAATCTCAACACCGGAAACGACTGACAGGAGCGAGTGTTTAGCAGGATCTATTTCATCCTTAATTTCAGTGAGTACTTCATCCACAAGTTGCGGAAGCAGTCCAATAATAAGAATATCTGCGTTCTTAACAGCTTCACGGTTATCCTGTGTAACTGTAAATCCTTTTTCAGCAAGATCGCTAAGGCGAGTTGTATTGCGTCTTGTTAAATAAACACTTCCAGCATCAATTAATTTTGACTCATACAAACCTTCGGCAATAGACCTGCCGATGTTGCCGCAACCGATAATAGCAATTTTCTTTTCAATCTTTTCCATAGTACTTTCCTATTCTATATTTAATTGTTCATTTTCCGATTTGGCAATAACAGCAGCACCGCAACTGTCACTCCAAACATTAACCGTAGTTCTGCACATATCAAGTATCCTGTCTACTGCGAGAATGAGTCCGAGACCCTCGAGCGGTAAGCCAACAGTTGTTAAAATTATTGAGATCATTACAAGTCCTGCCATTGGAATACCTGCAGCACCGATAGAAGCCAACAGCGCCGTCATTACAACAAGAACCTGCTGAACGAATCCAAGTTCAATGCCATATGCTTGTGCAATAAACATTGCAGCTACGCATTCATACAGTGCGGTACCATCCATGTTAATCGTTGCACCAAGCGGTAATGTAAAGCTTGTTATTTTATTCGATACACCGCAGTTGTTTTCAACCGCATCCATCGTCAGCGGTAAAGTTGCATTGGAGGACGAAGTTGAGAAAGCAGTAATGAGGGGGGTGGTCATGGCTTCAAAATGTTTCTTCGGATTAACTCTTCCCACAAGTTTTAATATCAGCGGCAATGTTATTCCCGAATGGAACGCGAGACCCAGAAGTACCGCAAGCATATAGATACTGAGCCTCTGCGCTACATCAATTATATCAGACTGTTCGGCAACTGTTTTGGCGACTATACCAAGTATTCCAAGAGGAGTAAATTTAATCACAAACATTGTTATCTTCATCATCACGTCAAATGCAGAATTAAAAAAGTCGGTGAGATTTCCTCTGGATTTCTCATTTACCCGTGTGATGAAATAGCCGAATACTATTGCAAAGAAAATAATGGAGAGCATATTCCCTTCGGTAAACGCTGTGAAGATATTCGAAGGAACAATATTAAGAAGCGTATCTCCGAATGATTCACGTGCAGCGCTAAGTCCTTCTACCTCTTTAACAAATCCCAGATCGGCTCCAACACCCGGCTGCAGTACGTTAACGAAAAACAATCCGACAACTATCGCGAGAACGCTTGTACTCAGATAGTAAAGCATTGTTTTTATGCCCAATCTGCCGAGATTCCCTCCTGAGCCGATGTTAGTAACACCGGAAATTATTGAGGTTAGAATAAGCGGAACAATAACCATTTTAAGTCCGCGAATAAAAAGGACGCCCATCCATTGTACATATTCAACATATTCCGGAAAAAGCAAACCGTAGATAACGGCTACAACCAGAGCAATTAGTATCTGCCAGTGAAGTTTAATTTTTTTCATGAGTACCTGTATTGGATTTAGGAGAAATTAGTCAGTATTTCATCGCAAAGGGCGTAACCCCTCTTCGTAAATTTAATAAAATTATTGTTGCGAGTTATGAAACCATCAATTAAAAGTGATGATAAATATGATTTGTTGATTTCTTCCCAGCTATTTCCGTATTTATATGAGAGTTCAGTCAAATCCAATCCAGGTCCACGGAGATTAAGCATTATATATTCGTCCAGCAGTTCTCTATAACTTAATTCTTCCCTGTTTCTTACTGCGTTGCCCTTCGCTTTGACTGATTCCAAATACATTTTCAGACTTGAGTAATTCCACCATCTTTTATTACCTGAAAAAGAATGAGCTGATGTGCCGAGACCGAGATATTCCCTGTGCTGCCAGTAAGCGAGGTTATGCCGGCACTCGAAACCCGGTTTGCAGAAATTAGATACTTCGTACTGATCGAATCCGTTTTGTGTCATCCGGTCTATGGTAAATTCATAGAGGTCTGCATCGTAATCATCATCCTGAAGTTCCACCTTTCCGTCAAGTACCATTTTATTTAGTATAGTCCCGCGCTCCAGTATCAGGCTATATGCAGATATATGTTTAACCGGTAAGTTGAATGCTTCCATGAGATTCTTGGCCCAAACCTCTTTGGTCTGTCCGGGGAGATTAAATATAAGATCGATACCGACGTTATCCAAACCAATAGCAACTACATCTTCAACAGTTCTGATAGCTGTTTGCTTATCATGTATACGAGTCAGGAACTTAAGCTCCTTTTCATTAAAGGATTGAATGCCAACGGAGACCCGGTTAATTCCGGCGAATTTAAATTCGTTCATTTTCACCTTATCAACCGTTCCGGGATTAGTTTCAAGAGTAATTTCAACGTCTTCAGCAAAAATGAGACATTTTCTTAAGTGATTCAAAACATCTTCAATATATTTTGGATCCACAAACGATGGGGTTCCGCCTCCGAAGAAAATCGTACTGATTTCATGCTCTCCATGCAAATCCTGTACGTGATTGTCTATTTCCGATTTAAGACAATTAAAATAACTTTCTGTGTTATCATAAGTTACAATAGAGTAGAAATCACAATAGATACATTTGTGGTCGCAAAACGGAATATGTATATAGCAGGATAATTGTTTCATATACTTACACAAGCACCATCCGGATTTACTGATCAATCCTGATAAAATTATACAAACTCATTGTCACTTAAACCATTTACTAACAGCAATAAAACCGTATTATCTGTCGAGGCAGCTTTATACCAGCTGAGACGTTATTATTCATTATTGTCTGAAGTCACAATTTTCACCGTTCAAAAAATTTATATTTAGAATAGAAATTAATTATCAGGGCTAAAGTTACTCATTAATTACGTGCCAGACATAATATTGCGGGTTAAAGTGTTGTGAAAATGAAGAAATTCAATATAAGATTTAATATCGGGTTATAAATGATATTAGAATCTTTTTATTTAAATAATACTAAATCAGCTTAAAAATCGTTAGTTTAGTCCGATAATTATATTATGAATACCAACTCAATGATTAGCATAAGTATATACATGTTTTACTGAGACCTTGGTAATGTGTATGCTCCGAAAAAATGCTTACCAGGATAATAATATGGGCACACAAATGGAGGTAAAATGAAGTTCAGGATTTCTAGAGTTATTTTAATCTTTATGCTTTTAGTTGCGGGTAATCTTTGGGCACAGGATTACGGTGCAGCGGTAAAACTCAGTACCGGAGGTATTACTGTTGAAGCCATGAGATCATTCGGATTAAAGTTGAATACCCGTCTGGGTTTCGCATTCTTTTCTACATCGCAGGACGGCGGCGGCGGTACGGAGGATTATGAGTATACTGCCGATGCTAATCTTTCATCAGCTTATGCTTTAGTCGATTATTTCCCGTTCGGACAGACTCTGAGACTCACCGGCGGTCTTATGTTTAACTTCAACAAGGCTGATATCCTTCTCACTCCGACTAACACCTACAGTATTGGCGGTGATGAGTATACTCCCGATAAACTTGGTACTATGAGCGCTGAGATAAGCTTTAACAAAGTTGCGCCTTATATAGGCATTGGACTCGGTAATCCACTTGGCGGTGATTCCGGATTCAAGTTCACTTTCGACATCGGAACGTTTTACCAGGGAGTCCCGGGAGTAGACTTGAGCGCAACAGGTTTAATTGAACCTTCCGCCGCACCCGACCAGGAAGCAACGCTCGAAAGCAATCTCGACTGGTTCAAGTGGTATCCGTTAATTCAATTCGGTTTAGCTTACAAATTTTAAATATGAGGGTAAAGATGATTTCTAAAAAATATATAGCGATTTTATTTACAGTATTTATAGCAACTCTTGGCATTTTCATAAGCAGCTGCGATATTTCTGATCCGACCGAAGGATTGGAAGTAAGACTAAAAACCATTTCGAGGGAAACAACAGTTAATGTTTTCCTGAAGGATGCAGTTGACAATTCAGTTATTCGCCAGAGCGCAAAGGTAACTTTTGAAGGTAGTAACTCCGGGCAAATAATCGACGTTAACAATCGTGCACAAACTAGTTTCACAACGACTTCGGGATTTATTACATTCAGTGTTAAAGATGGAACATCTTTTGACGAGAACAGTCCGTTCGAGGTTAACGTTAGATTAGAAACGGCAGGTTATAATTCCCTGGTTACAAAATTAAGTATCTATTCGAAGGGAATCAGTTCAAACACATTATTTATGTTTAGTCCTAATAATCTTCCGGCAGACACATATGAAGGGAATGCATCCGGTGGAACTACCGATAATTCAGGAGTTATAACTACTGATACGACAACAACAACGGATAACGGTACTTCAGTAAGCTTAACTGCAGGAACCACGTTAACAACCTCTGCGGGAGTTCCGTTGGTCGGAAGTCTGACAACATCAATACAGATAATACCATTGTCGAACAATAATATAGCTCCTTCTGTTGTTTCAGGCAGCGGAATTAATGCTGTTCCGGCTTTCCAGATAGAAATTGACATTTCAGACCAATCCGGAAACAGCGCCACTAATATTAGTAATGATGTAGTAGTAGAATTGCCGATTACAGCCTCAGACATTAATCCTGCCACTGGGCAGGCATATCAGGTCGGTGATAAAGCAGCAATGTTTTTATTAACTGATGACTCGGGCAGCGCAACAAAAATTGGTGAGGGCGAAGTTATCAGCACTAATTCGGGTTTAGCAATTCAGGTAACTATTAATGCCGGAACATTAAAAAAGACAAGCAAAGTAAATTCATTAGGAAGTGGTATCGCTACAATGGCAATGGAATTTAATTATGGCTCTTATCCTTGTCGGGTAGTATTAGAATCAACTCAGCAGGAAATTTCATCCTATAGCTTCGAAGTATTTCTCGATGGAAGATCAAAAGGCTCTTATAGTGGAAGTCAATTTTTAAGTAATTTTTTAAGTATTGGTGGTGTTGGGTTCAACAACATCCTTACTCCCGCTAATGTTCAAGTAAAATACCAGGGCATCACTGTTGTCAACACCAGTGTTGATTGCGGCAATAACGATCTATCATTTAATCTTTCCGCAATTCCAACTACATTTACTATAAACTTTGCGGCCAACGGTGTTTGCACCGATAAGGATCCTGCCGTTATTGGACAGTTATCCGACGCTGCCTACACATATTACCCGGTGAACAATCCTAATGATATCAATACAGGAGTTGTTAAAGATGGTTCCGGTTCAGTGACATTCTCTCCCGGATCATATACTATAGAAATAACTTATGACGGTGATACATACAGCGGGAATATTGCTGTAAGTTCAGGTGGTGTAGTCACTCAAGAAGGATTTGATACAAGTAATTTGTATTACGGTGATATTAGCATTAATGGCACCAGAACAACATTGAATGCCTCAAATAATCCTAATATTCAAGGCACAAATGTCACGGTTTATGTATCAATAGATTGCAACTAACAATTATAAAACGGGGCTTCCGGCCCCGTTTTTTATCACTACTCCAACTCCTCATTTTACTAAAACTCAGAATCGAACTAATACTGTCAAACACGAGAAATTTATTTGCTCTGAATCACAACCATTTCAGAATATTCACTCATTATGAGCAATAATTCGTATTTATCTGCTTTTACACACTCCTTATTAAGCCATAACATCTTTTTTTTCTTGCTTATTTCGACCTCTCATCTTATTATTATATCCTTAATCAATGGGCATAAATTCTTTCCGCTTCCCGGCAACTACAATAAAATATAAATGTTTTCATATGGAGGACATAATGAAAAAAAATATACTATCAGTTAATTTTTTTATCCTGATTCTGTTCGCGGGACAGATCTCAGCTCAGGATTATGGCGCAGCGGTAAAACTCAGTACCGGAGGTATTACTGTTGAAGCCATGAGATCATTCGGATTAAAGTTGAATACACGTCTCGGTTTCGCATTCTTCTCAACGTCGCAGGACGGCGGCGGTGGTACAGAGGATTACGAGTACACAGCAGATGCTAATCTTTCTTCAGCTTATGCTTTAGTCGATTATTTCCCGTTCGGACAGACTCTGAGACTCACCGGCGGTCTTATGTTTAACTTCAACAAGGCTGATATCCTTCTCACTCCGACTAACACCTACAGTATTGGCGGTGATGAGTATACTCCCGATAAACTTGGTACTATGAGCGCAAAGATTAGCTTTAACAAAGTTGCGCCTTATATCGGTATCGGACTCGGTAATCCACTCGGGGGTGATTCGGGATTGAAATTCACTTTCGACATCGGAACGTTTTACCAGGGAGCCCCGGGAGTAGACTTGAGCGCAACAGGTTTAATTGAACCATCTGCTGCACCCGATCAGGAAGCTACTCTTGAGAATAATCTCGACTGGTTCAAATGGTACCCGATAGTACAGTTTGGCTTAGCTTACAAATTTTAAAAATGAGGATGATGATGATTTCTAAAAAATATATAGCGATTTTATTTATAGTATTTATAGCAACTCTTGGCATTTTTATAAGCAGCTGCGATATTTCTGATCCGACTGAAGGATTGGAAGTCCGGCTGAAAACCATTTCAAGAGAAACTACGGTTAACATGTTCCTGAAAGATGCCGTTGATAATTCTGTTATTAGGCAAAACGCTACGGTTACTTTTGAGGGTAGTAATGCCGGGCTGATAATCGATGTTAATAACAGGGCTCAAACTACTTTCTCTACTTCTTCAGGATTCATCACATTCAGTGTTAAAGACGGAACATCATTCGATGCCGAAAATCCCTTCACTGTAAGTGTGAGACTACAGAGCTCCGGATATAATGAAACCGTAAAGTCGGTGTCTATAAGTTCCGGGGGTATATCGTCCACAACCCTTTTCATGGTTAGTGATGAAAAGGTCCAGTCAATTACCACAACCGGAACTTCAAACGAAGGCTCAACAGGCAGTGATGGCAGCACCGAAGGTGATATTACAGCAACTACCACGACAGGTGTATCCGTTGAAATTCCATCCGGAACAGTATTAACAACTGATTCAGGAGCTCCGCTTGTTGGTCAGTTAACTACTTCCGTACAAACAGTCCCTTTAGCAACCAATAACATTGCAGCTTCCGCATTATCCGACGGGACTACGGGAATAAAACCCGTTATGCAAATAACAATTGAAATTTCCGATGCTTCAGGTAACACCACAACAAATATTAGCAATGCTATAGTCGTATACGTACCATTGGATGCTTCTGAAATTAATCCAACGACGGGTGAACCATTCGCAATTGGTGACCCGGTTGCTGCATTCGCAGATGTTGTAGAGTCAGGTAGTGCGGTTAAAATTGGCGAGGGTGAAATAGTATCCAAAGACAATGGAATTGCAATGAAACTGACTATTACCCCCGAGACTATTCTTCGTAAAGTGAGCAAGGTGAATTGGGGCTGGAGTGGTGGTGTTGTTGCAGGTGCAGTTGTAGTTGAGAATAACAATGATGATTTCAATGATCCCTGCAAAGTAGTACTGAAATCAACGCAGGAGCAAGTTTCATCATATAGCTTTGAAGTATTTGTTGACGGAAGATCGCAAGGATCTTACAGCGGAAGTCAATTCTTAAGTGGTGGTGTTGGATTCTACGACATCTTAGCTCCCGCGAATGTTCAAGTAAAATACCAGGGCATAACTGTTGTCAGCACCAGTGTTGATTGCGGCAATAACGAGTTGACATTTAATCTTTCCGCAATTCCAACAACATTTACTATAAACTTTGCGGCCAACGGTGTATGCACCGATAAGGATCCTGCCGTTATTGGACAGTTATCCGACGCTGCCTATACATATTACCCGGTGAACAATCCTAATGATATCAATACAGGAGTTGTTAAAGACGGATCCGGCTCAGTAACATTTTCTCCGGGATCATATACTATAGAAATAACTTATGACGGAGATACTTACAGTGGAAATATTACTGTAAGTTCAGGTGGTTCAGTTACTCAAGAAGGATTTGATACAAGTAATTTGTATTACGGTGATATTAACATTAATGGTACCAGAACAACATTGAATGCCTCAAATAATCCTAATATTCAAGGCACAAATGTCACGGTTTATGTATCAATAGATTGCAACTAACAATTATAAAACGGGGCTCCGGCCCCGTTTTATTTTGCGGCTATCAATTCTCTGGCGCTTTTTAGAGTTGCTTCTGTTACTTCCTCACCGCTCATTAGTTTAGCTACTTCCTTAACTCGCTCTTCTTCATCCAGTTTGCTGATTGTACTAACAACCCGCGAACCGAGTTGGATTTTCTGTACCGAATAATGGGAATCAGCAAGTCCTGCAATCTGCGGAAGATGTGTAATTGAAATGATCTGGTGAAACTTTGAAAGTTCGTGAAGTGTGGTTCCAACCTTTTGGGCAATGCGTCCGCTAACTCCTGTATCTATCTCATCAAAAATGAGCAGCGGAAGTTTATCTGTTTTAGCGAGGCAAGATTTAAGCGCAAGCATTACACGGGAAATCTCGCCTCCGGAGGCAACCTTAGCAAGCGGCTTGAGGTCCTCACCGAGATTCATTGAAATAAGGAACTCAACCTCATCAATACCTGAGGAATTGAACTTATACTTCTCGTCGTCCACGATTATATAACTGGGACTGCTTTCCTGAGCTTTATTCGATTTGAAGTTAACCTTGAACAGTGAATTTTCTATTCCAAGTTCCTTCAAAACTTCCACGACTTCACCTTCAATCGCCGAACATGATTTCTTCCTGCTTTCGGACAACATAACGGCAATGTCACCAGTAAGTATTCGCTCATTTTCGAGTTCATCCTGTAGTGCCTTAATACGCTCATCATAATTATGTGCAATTTCAAGTTCGCTTAATAGCATAGTACGATGTTCGAGTATTTTATCGATTGAACCCCCGTAACGTTTCTTCAACAGACTGAGGCGGCCAAGACGCTCGCGAACATCTTCCAATGTACCGGATTCCAAATCGATCCTGTCGTTGTACGAACGAATAGACTTTGAAATGTCGTCCACAATTTCAATAGTACTTTTAAGATCTGCAGCCTTTTCGGTAAACTTCGGATCAATCTCATTCAGTTCGTCAAGCATATCCGAAATCTGCGACAACAGGTTATGCGCAGAGGATTCACTATCGTAAGAAAGGTCAACAATACCATTTGTAAGCTGAAGCAATCGTTCAGCGTTTTCAAGTATATTTAGCTGATCTGAAAGCTCTTCTTCTTCCCCTACCTGGGGTGATACTGCATCAATCTCTTTAAGCTGAAACTCGAAAGATTCCTTATCCTCGTTCAGTCTCTGTTCTTTGTTGCGAATCTCAAATAATTCCTTTGTAAGCTCTGCAATCCTGAAATAATGCGACTTATACTGCTGGAGTAAATCATCATGCCCGGCGAATTCATCAACCAGCTCGATGTGTGTATTCGCCTTTAGCAGTGATTGATGATCGTGCTGCCCATGAAGATCAATAAGGAGATTACCCAGACTCTGAATAAGGCTTAACTGCACCGGAGTATCGTTCACAAAGCATCTGTTCGAACCTTTTACCGAGATCTCCCTTCTGACAATTAGCTCGTCATCCCTGTCAATGTTATTCTCCAGCAGGAGTTTATCCACTTTCTTGTTTGAGCGAACATCAAATATACCTTCGATAACTGATTTTTTTGCATCCTTACGAACAACCTGAGTTGATGCTCGATTGCCAAGCAGGAGTCCCATGGAATCGATTAAAATCGATTTACCGGCCCCGGTTTCACCGGTAATAATGTTCAGACCGGATGTAAATTCAACTTCCAGGTTTTCGATTAATGCGTAGTCTTTAATTTCTAAGGAAAGAAGCATAGCTGCACTTTTTTAATTTATTACTATTAAGATATACCATATAAGAACGAATTTTTCAAGAAAAGAATTAAATATGTGTATAAATTTGACATTGGCTAATCCACACCCTATATTTGGAATCCTTGTTTAAGTGTTCTTCGGCATTAAAAGTTAGACAAAGATTATGCCGCTAAAATTTTGAATAAAGCTTGATAGAAATTATATCGCCCGGCTTCGTTTTACACTACGCCGTGGCATAAAGATTATATCGCGGGGTGGAGCAATTGGTAGCTCGTCGGGCTCATAACCCGAAGGTTGCAGGTTCAAGTCCTGTCCCCGCTACTAAAACAAAATACCCAACCATAAGGTTGGGTATTTTTGTTTTAAATAACGATTAGGTAAAGGACTTTCGTCCTGCCGTGTCCCGCGGTGTTTTAACGAAGCGGGATCCCCGCACAACTTTCATGTTATACTCTTTTCTCTCACTTAATACTTAATCTAAAGAAAGATTATAACTGGGGATTTATCCATCGAAGTTTTAAGGCAGGCTGGCTCATATCCTCCCGCTTTACCGGCGATGCCGGATGCGGGATAAACTCCGGTTGCAGGTGAAGTATAAAAGACCGCAAAAGAAATTAGTCACCCAACCATAAGGTTGGGTATTTTTGTTTTAAATAGTGTCCAGGTAATGGACTTTCGTCCTGCCGTGTCCCGCGGAGTTTTAACGAAGCGGGATCCCCGCACAACTTTCATGTTATACTCTTTTCTCTCACTTAATACTTAATCTAAAGAAAGATTATAACTGGGGATTTATACATCGAAGTTTTAAGGCAGGCTGGCTCATATCCTCCCGCTTTACCGGCGATGCCGGACACGGGATAGCTCCGGAAGTAAGTAGATTTAATTGCTCCTAATCCCCGGTATACATCGTATCTGGAGTGACTGTAACGAATACAGTCATCGAAGAATCGTATGGAACGCATTTAATGGTTAACTGATTGCGGGAACGGTCTGATATCGAATACGAACCCGCCGCTGACGACGCCTGATCCAAAGGTATTTCCCAACCTTCAAATGTTCCCAGACTGTCATCGACCGGAATAGTACGGTTGTGGTAGATTTGAGCCTCATTCCCGAGATTTTTGCAATCCGAGATCAGGTTTTCCTTGATTCTTGAGTCTTTAACAACAGGCAAGTTTTTAATCGCAATTTCAGTCTGGTAATAAAGAAAAGAGTAAATAGCCAGGGGGACTAAAAACGTTCCGATGATTCCGAGTATCATTCCGAGCTTCGTTCTTAGTCTGCCTCTGGCAGTCACAAGTCCCCGTCTCATTTTTCTGAGATCAAGATAGCCCCAGATTGCTGCAGGAATACCTGTCAGTGGCCCCAGCGAAATCATACTTAGTATACCCAGAGCAAGAATTATCCAGCTTTTGCTCTTCTTAAATCTACCGGGTATAGCTCCCCTGCCGGCATTAATACCGTTGGGATTCAGTGTAGTCGGCGTGCCGCAATTAATACAATAATACGAACCGCCCGGTAACTGTGTGCCGCACATCCTGCAAAACATTTTGATCCTGCAAATTTAGTCTGATATCAATTGTGCGTTAGTAAAGTCATTGAGTAAAATTACAATAGTATATTGCATTTTACAAATTCGAAGAATTATCCATAACCGTACTAATACGATGATTAGCATAAAGACAATTATTCTTTAAACACACCTTTATGATGAGGACTTACGAATTGAAAAAGGAGACCGATTGTGTATGTATCCGCCAGGGAAACCCCCGACGGATAATATTAAGAATGATCAGTTATTTAATATCTGAAGATTGTAGTTGTCTTGATTTACGCTGCTGTCACCGATATTGAAATGCGAAACCAGGTCACGCAAATTTTCAGTTAATCCGTTCATTTCAAAAGCAGCTTCTGAAATTTGCTGAATACCGCCGGCGCTTTCATTAACCACTTGATTTATTCCTTCAATACTTCTGCTGATCTGTTCAGCAGTTGCCGACTGTTCTTCACCTGCAGCAGCCACCTGATTGATGACATCAACAACTTTATCTGCACCTTGAATTATCCTAGTTAATGCCAGACTTGCCTTATTGACCAAATCCTTACCTTTCTGAACTTCTAAAGTACCGACTTCAATTGAACTCACTGCACCTGCAGTGTCTTTCTGAATGCTTTGTATCATCTGAGAAATTTCTTTTGTTGCCTTTGTTGTTCGTTCAGCAAGCTTTCTAACTTCATCAGCCACAACAGCAAAGCCTCTGCCCTGTTCTCCGGCCCGGGCGGCTTCAATTGCGGCGTTTAATGCCAGTAAATTTGTCTGGTCTGCTATATCGTCAATAACCTGAATAATCTCACCTATCTGCCCACTGTTTTTACCTAACTCTTTAACTGTACCGGAAGCTTCAAGTACTACCTCAGCAATCTTATTCATACCATCTACTGTATTTACAACAACTTCACCCCCTTCTTTAGCAATGTTGCCGGATTCTTTTGCAAGATCAGAAGCTGAAGATGCATTAAAAGCTGTTTCGGTGATAGTCTTCGTCATCTCTTCAACTGCCGTTGCAACTTCCGATGTTTTAACACTTTGCTCCTGACTTCCTGCGGCCATTTGTTCAATGCTCGATGAGATTGTATTACTTGATCCAGTAGTCTGGTCGACAGCTTTAATTACTTGTGATATGGTATCTCTGACTTTTACAATCGTTTCATTAAATCCATTTATTAATCGACTTTCATATTGAATAATTCCTTCATTATCAATTTTACTTGAATCTGCCAGTTCTAATGAAAAAGTAAGATCGCCGTGTGAAAATCTGTCGAATCCGTTCAACAAGTTTTGGATAAAACCATTAACGTACTCGGCTTCTTTTATCTGGGTCTCTATCTGAATTTTTGATTCCTGTTCACTTTTCTCTTTCTCATTTTTTAGTTCTTCAGTTGCTTCAAATACTTTTTGCTCTATGGATTCTTTCTCGTTCTTTAACTCCTTCTTAGCTTTATCCTGCATGGAAATTAATACTGCAGACAAAGCTGTTAAAACAACAGTCCCTCCGATGAGATATATTCCGATATCACTTAGCTCCTGACTTGCTGGATATAACGTATATTTTTCCAGAACTGTTTCATTACCTGCAAGCAGGATAATATAACTGATTGAAGTAACGCCACTCCAGAAGAAACCGTAATTTCTGCCATGCATAATCATAGCAATCATCGGAACGAAAATTAGGAAATAAGCACTCGGCGAATTTACCCCTCCATGTGAAACTGTGGAATGAATCAACTGAAGGTATACTTCAAACAGGAAAAGATTAATGAAGACTTTCGTGGAACTAGTTTTTTTATAGTAGAACAATATTGCAAAAACAATTATAGATGCAGCTAATGTTACAAATGCAGATATATTTTCCCCTTTGAGAAAATATACCAGTGTAAAGAGAATATAAAGTCCTGATACCGTCAAGGCAATCGAAATTATAAGGGAGGCTTTCTCACGTTTTTCCGGTTTGATATTAATCGGAATGAAATAATCAGGCAGCATATAATCTCTCAATTTATTCTCAAATAGTCCATTATCGAAAAAAAATGAATTTGTTTAAGCATAGAATCTAAATCTAAAATTCGGACGTAGACACTATCTAACTTTGAAACAATTTGCTAAGTTAAAATATGAAGTGACTGAGTCGTTGTGTGTTACGAAAAGATACAGGAACTGTTACTAATCTTCAGTCGCCCATTGGCGGGCTTTACTTAGATCGGTAAATAATTCGACATCTCCCGCAATTCCAGCATTGATAACAATATTTTTGAATAAACCTGCCAATTCCAGATGATTTTCCTTTACCACAATCGCAAGTTTAGTATGTTTGTGCCACATATTCATCGCAACGGCATTATGAGAAATTATTTTCATATCATAATCGCTAAGATTGATTTCAACTGCCTGAAGAAAATCAGAAATATAATACTCTGTCTGCTTAAACCTCGGATTGACTGCGAACCGTTGATCCGCTTCAAGAATAACATCCTTTGAAACCGTGCCGATGTACGTAACATAGACACCATTTTTCGTGAAATTTATTTCGTACGGCATCTTGTTCTCTGAATATTTTTCATCCTAATTATCATAACAATCATAATTGCAGAAAAAATGAGGATTTAAGATTTAGCTTAAATCCTCATTTCGTCCGAAGTCTTCAGTCCTTAAATATTATTGATAACCGAATTTAATGTTTTACTCGGACGCATTGCTTTTGAAGCAAGATTATCATCGGGCATAAAGTAGCCGCCCAAATCTACCGGTCTACCCTGCGCTGCAAGGAGTTCTGCATTTATCTTGTCTTCGTTCTCTTCCAGGTCTTTAGCAATTTTAATAAATCTCTCCTTCAGTTCAGCATCTTTATCCTGTGCAGCCAATGCCTGTGCCCAGTACATCGCCAGGTAGAACGAGCTTCCCCGGTTATCAATTTCGTTAACTTTGCGTGAAGGATACTTCGCATTTTCCAGGTACTTACCAACAGCAGTATCCAGTGTCTCGGCAAGAATAGTTGCCTTTTCATTTCCGGATTTATCCGCGATCATTTCAAGTGACGGAACAAGCGCACAGTACTCGCCGAGAGAATCCCACCTGAGATGCCCTTCCTTAACGAATTGCTGAACATGTTTCGGAGCTGAGCCGCCTGCACCTGTTTCGAACAATCCGCCGCCGTTAAGCAACGGAACGATTGACAACATTCTCGCGCTTGTACCGAGTTCGAGAATCGGGAAAAGATCCGTTAAATAATCTCTTAGTACATTACCGGTTACTGAGATAGTATCAAGCCCTTTACGAGTTCTAGCAAGAGTGAACTTCATCGCCTCAACCGGTTTAAGTATTTTAATTTCCAATCCGGCAGTATCGTGTTCGGGCAGGTACTGATTAACCTTCTTAATTATCTCGACATCATGACCCCGGTTTTCATCCAGCCAGAATATTGCCGGAGAACCTGAAGCCTTCGCACGCCGAACTGCAAGCCCGACCCAGTCCTTGATCGGATCATCTTTAACCTGGCAGGCTCTGTAAATATCTCCCTTCTCAACAACCTGCTCGAGAACAACATTTCCTGCTTCGTCAATAATTCTAATGGTTCCGTTTCCAGCGGCTTCGAATGTCTTATCGTGCGAACCGTACTCTTCAGCTTTCTGAGCCATGAGTCCAACGTTTGAAACCGCACCCATTTTAGAAGGATCGAACTGTCCGTTCTTCTTAGCGTCCTCAACTATTTCAGCATACATTGTGGCGTAGCAGCGATCGGGAATCATCGCAATACAATCCTGAAGTTCATCAGCCTTATTCCACATCTTACCGCCGTCGCGAACAACATTAGGCATGGAAGCATCGACAATAACATCGTTCGGGACATGTAAATTAGTTTTACCGGTCCTTGAATCTACCATAGCCAGATCCGGATGAGTTTCATAAACTTTATTTATATCTGCTTCAATCTCGGCTTTCTTGTCCTCCGGAAGCTTGCTTAATTTTGCAAGTACATCAGCCAGACCGTTATTAATATTTGCACCGATCTCTTTAAGTGTATCCGCATGTTTATCAAGCGCATCCTTAAAGAAAACAGCAACAGCGTGCCCGAACATAATCGGATCGGAAACTTTCATCATTGTTGCTTTCAAATGAAGCGATAAAAGCACCCCGTCTTTTTTTGCTTCCTCGATTTGTTCTGCATAAAACTTACGAAGCGCAGCAGCACTCATAACTGATGAGTCAATCACTTCACCTTTCTGAAGTTTCAGACCATCCTTCAGTGTAACTGCTTCTCCTTCGGGATTCACAAATACAATTTTCACAGTTGTAGCTTCATTCATTGTTGTCGACTTCTCACTACCGTAGAAATCCTTTTCGGTCATATGAGCAACTCTGGCTTTGGAGCCTGATTCAGGCCAGGCTTTCATCATCTTATGAGGATGCTGCTTAGCAAATTTCTTAACCGAAGCTGCAGCTCTTCTGTCCGAGTTCCCTTCTCTCAAAACAGGATTTACAGCAGAACCGAGAACTTTCGCAAACCGTTTCTGCAATTCCTTTTCTTCATCCGTTTTAGGTTCCTCCGGGTAATCCGGAATTTTATAACCTTTTTCCTGCAACTCCTTAATTGCCGACTGAAGCTGCGGAATAGACGCGCTGATATTCGGCAGCTTAACAATATTTGCTTCAGAAGTTTTAGCCAGTTCACCAAGCTGTGTCAGATAATCAGGTATTTTCTGATCTTCAGTCAGATTTTCGGGAAAGTTAGCAATTATTCTGCCTGCAAGTGAAATATCCCTCGTTTCCACTTCGATTCCCGTACCTTTTGTATACGCCTTTACAACCGGCAGCAAACAATATGTAGCCAGCGCCGGAGCCTCATCAATTTTTGTCCAGATTATTTTATTACTCATTTATGAATCCTGTGTTTTATTATAATTAAAATCAATATAGAAGATCGATATATCTTCAAAACATTTATAGAATAAAATTACGCAACTTGAGCAATAATTAAAAGCCGGATTTAGTTGAAGAGATCACAGAACTGATCTGCTCAGCTTATACAAACCAATTCAAGGACTTAAAAAGACGGATAATATTTTCGATACTGAAGTAATATAAATCTGTTATCGGGAATAAAATATGCCTGAATCCAACAAGCTCAATTATGAGTTTTTAATAAAAATAATGGACCGCCTGGAGTTTTTCAGCAGATTTAATCTTCTGCAAAAACAGGAGCTGGTACAATTCCACAAACACTTTTCTGTTTACGAGGAGGGTGAATATCTTATTACAGAAGGAGATTCGGATTCCTTCTTTTTCATAATACTTTCAGGGAAAGTTCTTATTGCCAAAGGAGATGAGAAAAAACCTCTTGCAAAACTTGAGCCCGGTGAATTTTTCGGTGAAATCTCTTTCCTGACGAAAGCGCCCAGAACAGCCAGCGCAATTGCTGTGGAACAGAGTATAGTAATTAAGGTCAGTGAATATGCATTAAAACAAATGGATGTGGATCTGCGGGAAATGATAAAGGACCGGATAATTGAGAAACTCGTAAAAAGACTTGATCATATGAATTCATTGCTAACCGAGAACATAATGGTTGACTACTATACATCTCTTCTATGGAGTTAAAAATGCTGCTCATTTGGAGCTGATTAAACTCTCAACAATTCTTTTCGATAGTTAACCTGATACACGAGGTTTACATGGAAGTAATTATTAATTCAGTAATAATTTTCGCTTCATGGAATATCGGAAACATATTTGCCCGCAGAGCAAAGGCGCTTAAACCTGTTAGCGATCTTGCCGGAATATTATTCGCCTCTGCTATTCTCGTTTTTCTCTCTGCAATATTCCCTGTAATTCGTTTTTAATCAACCTTATTCTGAAAAAGACGACCGAATTCCCAAGAGAACAAATCAGGATGATCCGATCCGCTTATCTGTCTCAGTTCCGACAGGTATTATCGAATCAGTCCGCTAATTTTATTTTTTCTCCTTTTATCATTATTATTCCGCCATTAAATGGGATGACATGTGCGATTTGGTCGTGAACCAAAAATGCTCTACCCCGTCTAAAACTTACTATTCAAATCAACCATAATTATAATAAACAGGAGAATTATGAAGACAAAATCTTTCTTTGCTGCCTTCATGCTACTGCTATTTTTTGCAGGACAATCATTTGCGGGCGATAAAATCCTTCCTTACACAATTCACCAGACTCAACTTGATAACGGACTAAACATAGTCACAGTGCCTTTCGATAGTCCGGGCATTGCTGCGTTTCATATTGTTGTAAGAGTCGGATCGCGTAACGAAGTTGAGAAAGGGGTGACGGGGTTTGCCCACTTCTTCGAACATATGATGTTCCGCGGTACCGATAAGTATCCGAAAGCAAAGTACCAGGCAGTTCTCAAATCCATCGGCGCCTCGGCTAATGCGAATACAACGCAGGACAGGACCTTGTATCATATGACAGGGAACGCAGACAAACTCGAAAAAATGTTTGAGATCGAATCCGACAGGTTCAGGAATTTGAATTATTCGGTTCATGACTTCAAAACGGAAGCTGGGGCTGTTAAAGGCGAATATACTAAGAATTACGCCAGTCCATACTCGCAAATGTTCGAAACAATGAAGAACACAGCATTCGACAAACACACTTACAAGCATACTACCATGGGCTTCTTTGAAGACATAGTGGATATGCCTAACCAGTATGAATATTCAAGAAAGTTTTTTGACCGTTATTATCGTCCACAATACTGCACGGTTGTTGTAGTTGGCGATGTAACACACGACCAGGTTGTTGATTTATCCAAAAAGTATTTTGGTGATTGGGAAAGAGGAGACTATTCCATAGAGGTACCGGCAGAGCCGAAACAAACCGAAACACGTTACGCTCATTTACAAAATGGTTCTATTCCACCGTTCCTTATGCTGAATTATAAAGGACCGGCATTCAAAGACACTGAAATAGACATGCCGGCTCTTGATGTACTTTCAACAATTGTATTCTCGCAGACATCCGATCTCTTCAAAAAACTAGTTCTTGATGAGAAGAAAGCGAGATTTATTGGCGGCGGTGCAGGCGATTCGAAGGATCCCAATTTGTTTTCGATACAAGCCTCACTTATAAATGTTGATGATATGCAGTACGTAAAAGATGAAATCATTAAGGCTATTGAGAAAGTTAAAACTGATGGTGTTGATGTCGAGACATTAAACAGAACTAAGTCGAATCTGAAGTATAGTTATGCGATGAGAATTGATACTCCCGACAATATCGCTAATTCACTCTCCCATTATATACAACTAACAGGTGATCCGGAATCTCTTAACCGTCTATACTCGCTTTATGATAAAGTAACTGTTGAAGACGTTAAAATGGTTGCGGAAAAGTATTTCGTGCCGACCGGATTAACTATTGCTACAATTTCAAGTTTGGAAATGGGAGGTGTTAAATGAAAAAGCTATTGATGTTATTACTTCTGGCAGGTTCCATGCTGGCTCAGGAAGTAGTTGAATTAAAACTTCCGAATTCAAACAAGGTAGTTATTAAACTACGTTTTGAAAACGGTTCGATCTGCGATCCCGCCGGCAAGGAAGGTTTGACATATTCCACAGCAGGTTTATTAACGCAGAGCGGAACTAAAGATATGTCCTACAGTGAAATACAGGACAAATTATTTCCTATGGCTGCCGTTTATTATTCACATATTGATAAAGAAGTTACCACATTCACATTTCAGGTTCATATAGACTTCATTGACGAGTTTTATCCCATCGTTCGCGACCTGATGTTAAATCCCGCTTTTGCAGAGCAGGACTTCGAGAGAATGATGCTGAACCAGCAAAACTATGTTGATCAGGTTATAAGGGCATCATCAGATGAGAATTACAGTAAGATGGTGCTGGAAGATTTGCTTTTCAGAGAGACAAATTATCAGCATATGAAGCAGGGTACGTCCGCCAGTGTCAAAACAATCACATTAGATGACATTAAGAAGCAGTATCAAGAATACTTCACTAAAAACAATCTGACAATTGGTATTGCCGGAAATTACTCCGAAGAACTTCTTCAGAAACTGAAAGAAGATATGTCTAAACTACCCGACGGAAATCCGGAACTTCCCAAGCCCGGGAAAGCAAGAACTCCAAATGGTGTAGAAGTGGAAATCGTTCAGAAAGAAGGTGCTTTCGGATCAGCTATATTTGCCGGATTCCCGCTAAACATTACGAGAGCCGATGACGACTTTGCGGCAATGGTGGTTGCAAACTCTTATCTGGGCGAACACAGGAAATCGTATTCGAAGCTTTACAAGCTGCTGCGCGAAACACGATCGATGAACTACGGTGATTATTCGTATATCGAATGGTACGATAACGGCGGCGGTAATATGCTTCCTCCATCAGGCACACCACGTTCATCCAATTATTTCTCTATTTGGATTCGTCCGGTTCAAATTGCGAAACAACTTCAGCAGCAATACGAAGAACTGAAGGATGTTGAAATCGGTCACGCGCATTTCGCATATAGAATGGCTGTAATGGAAATTGACCGTTTAATTGAGGAAGGACTATCTGAGGAAGAATTCGAAGCCACGAGGGATTTCCTGATAAGCTATACCAAACTGTATGCACAGTCACCAGAGGAAAGACTGGGATATCTCCTCGACTCGAAGTTCTACGGAAGAACAGATTACATTCAGGAACTGGACGGACTTTTAAAAGGACTTACGCTTGCTGATGTAAACAATGCTATTAAGAAATACTGGCAAACCGATAATATGTTTGTGACGATAATTACGGATAAAAGTGAAGCCGGACCTCTGGCTGTAAGTTTGAAGGAAAACAAACCATCTCCTATGAGTTATTCCAATATTGTTAAAGAAGGTTTACCGGAAGAAGTACTTCAGCAGGATGAAGCAGCGGCAAATTATAAGTTAAATGTTAAGGACGTGAAGGTGATAGACTCGAAAGATACATTCAAGAAAAAAGATAATAATATGAGTCTTTAACACTGAGAGACATTACTGCAAAAATAAGTCTATATATACAAACTGGTCCCGCGGCATAGTTTTCCGGGACCAGTTTTTTATGGTCTGACGACCAAGTAAAAAACCTCACTGAATCCCTCTACATTACCGTCATTTGTACTTGAAACTCGTATTTTTGCATGGTTCGTCATAGTTGCATTTTCCGGTACTTGCCATGTATAGCTTCCGGTATTCTCAAGATCAGTCATGATACTATAAAGATAAGAACCCTTCTTAAACACATCGATGTTAACTCTTGAAATTTCCGTATTAGATTTCCATTGAATCTCATGTATTGTACCAGGCTGCCAGGTTTCTCCATAATCAGGTTTGGAAACGGTAATCCAATTTGTTACAACATCACCACCCTCAGATATAGTAATTTCCGGGACATGTCGCGAGTGATCCCGGCATCCGGAGACGAATAGAATTAAGACGAAAATAAAACAGTATATACTTTTAAGTTTCATAATCTTCTCTCTGAGATGTTTTATCATTTACAAAATAATTCTCTTCTAGAACAATGCAGCCTGCAATCATATCATGCAGTGCTTGTTTCTTTTCGGTAAAGGCAACCATAATATAGCCGATATTAAAAATCAGTCCGGAAATAATTTTCCCGAAGTATCTTCCTGTTGCTTTCCCGAATGGAACTTTATCTCCGTTGAAGTCCGCAACTTTCAAATTCAGTATCATTTTTCCGGGTGTCGCCTGCCTTGATGAGGATTCGAATAATGCATAGTAAAGCCAACTAATCAGAAGCGACAAGAATCCAAGAATAAGTGACACAAATATTATTGCAATAACGTTGCTCTCGGTAAATATCTCTGTAATTTCACCCGGAACACTAAGAGCAGAGAACCTGTACTCACTACTCTCTGTATCACTGAGTATAAAAATGCCAGTAAACAAAAGTACCGGGAGAAACAGAACTAAACCTGCTATTCCCAATAAGATCTGATCAATAATATGAGCCAGAAATCTTTTCCAGAATCCGGCGTATTTTAATTCTTCATTCATGCTGAATGCTCAATTAGTACAATGTATTACAAGATAACTTTATTCGGTAAAAAGATCAATGAAAGGAATAATGCCATTATGGATTAAAGATGATTTATCCAATTCAGCGTCGTTGCGGAGTATACCTTAGTCTGGGGAAGTAATTCAAGCAAACGGCTGCCTACCCAGTTTTTGGAATCCTCTTCACCATGAATAAGTACAATATTTGCCGGATTCAAATTTATTGCGATCTCTAAAATTTCCTCCCTGGAAGAATGTGTTGGAAAGAAGAACCTGTTTATTTTACAGTTTACCGCCATCTTCTCATCTTCCGTGAACTCCGCAATTCCACTATCGGCGGAGTCGACAATCTTATAACCAGGACTATCAGGGTCCATATAACCGACAGCAAATATGGCGAATGATTTCTGCTTCAACCAGTACTTTGCAAACCTGAATGAGGAAGTACCCGGCAGCATCATTCCGCTGGAAGCGATAACAAAAGAAGGATTTTTATTGAACACGGATAAATCATTAATCTCGAAATAATTATGAGTTTCTACTTTTCCCAGCTCAAATCCTGAGTCCATATAACTCACCTTGAACCTGTTAAGATCATATACTCGGGATATTTTATTACCGATACCGCCAGTATAAACAGGCACATCAGTAAGTCTTCCCTTATCAATTTCATTTGCTATAATGGATATTATCTCCTGCATTTTACCAAGTGCAAATACAGGAATTAGAATTGACCCGCCGCTCGAGATAATTTTATTGGATTCCGTTACGAACCGACTTATTTCATTTTCAAGATTACTAACCTTTTCAGAATCAGTACTACCGTAGGTGGTTTCCGTTAACAAAGTTGTTACTCTTTGTTTAGGTAGCGTTGCACCGGCCATCAGTGTCTGAGGAGAAAATTTTATATCACCTGTATAAAATATCCTCTCATTCTTATACTCAAGCAGTATACTTGCAGAGCCGATTATATGACCAGCATCAAAGAGTTTTAGTTTGATCGGAGTTGATGATGAGTGCCTTATACCCTCAATCAAATATTCATCCTCATATGCAAGTTCAACTATACTTCGCAGCAGGAAATCGACTTCTTCGTGAGTATAAATCGGCATACTCAGACTAAAATCCAGGTCGGACCCAAGGATGTTTACTGCGTTATGAAGTGTAAGACGGGCTACCTCAATTGTCTGCGGAGTCGCAATTATTCTAACGTGAGGGAAGGACTTTACAAGGAAAGGGAGTGCGCCTATATGATCTTGATGCGCATGTGATACAACGACATAATCAAGTTCAATATCATTCAGGGCTGAGAAATCGGGCAGGGCATCCATACCTTTTTTCTGCGGGTCAACACCACAGTCAAGAAGAATACCTGTCCCATCTATATTCAGGTAATAACAACTTGCCCCTATTTCTTCGGCACCGCCTAAAGGTAAAAATTTAACCATATATATACTGATGCATAGTTCCGGGAGAGTTAATTACAGTTCTTCAGGTCGGGAGTGCAATTTTTCCCTGTACAATTGACCAATTTCCGCACCGAGAATAAAAAGGCACGATGAATAAAAAATCCAGAAAAGTACAACAACGATAATTATAAAAGCACCGTAAACCTTATTCGCCGACAAGAAATCATATACATAATATCCGAACATCCTTCGGGCAACTTCCCAAAGCAGAGTGGCCCAAAACGCACTTACCAGCGGAACACGCTTTCCCAGACTTGCATACGGAATCAATTTATAAAAGATAAAAAACATAAGGAACATAATTACAACTGATACCAGTGAAAGAATGGAGTCTGTAAACTGGCTTATCCTTAGAAATCCGAGCAGTTCCACTTTATCTGCAGCTTCAATCAATACATTTAAAGTCGGAAGAATAAACGTGGATAACAGAATAAATACAATAAGGAGAAGCACCATTCCGAAGTCTCTGAGCAGCGCATGAAGCGCACCCCTGTGTTCGCTGTAACCGAAAATATTATTCAGTACGCTCCTCATACTGCTGAAAAGCCAGGTGGAAGTAAAAAGCAATCCGAATGCTCCGATATAACCGGCAACTGTTTTGTACTGAACAACCTGTGGAATTCGTTTCATAATTGAACTTCTTACATACGAGGCATACTCCGGGTAAGGTATAATTGTATCAATCGCAATTTTAATTTGCTCTTCAACTGTTTCCGTATTAATGATGTTGCCGAGTATTGACAAAGCCAGCAAAATAAAGGGAACAAGGCTAATTAAAAGTGAAAACGCGATCCCCGCTCCGGACAGAAATATATGATGCTGATCGGCCCTTTTAAACAGTTTACCAAAATAGTGTCCGAAAAAACAAATAACCTTTCGGAGTGCACCGGGAGACATATATTTACTAATATGACGAAAGATCCTGAATCTGGACATTAATTAGTCTTACAATCTGATAAAAACTTCCACTCACCAAGAAACCTGCTTATTCAGATTTCCACGCAGGCAGCAGAACACCTGGTTATTCGGACGTATAATATAACACATTTTGAAATTTTATTGAATTTTTGATTTTGCTCACAAAACCAGTAAAAATGAACCGTGAAAGTGAGTAAAAATTACCACAAATACAATTTTTTTAGTTCAATTTTTTTGCACTAAACTTTTTAAAACCTCGAATTCACTCTCAGGAATAAGTTTTGATGAATAAAATCAAAAGCGGAATGGTATTTGTTTTAATATCAATTTTCTATCGGAGACATATGGAAGTCGGAGAATTCAATCTATATAAAATTAAAATGAATCTGGATTTTCTTCAAACCAGAGAAGATAAACTTAAATTTCTTTACGAAACCAAAAAGGACTTACGAAAAGTTATTAGATGCTTTGCATCTAATAAATTGATCGGATTGCGAAACTATGCCCGGGATGATATAATTCTTGAAGACAACTGTCCGGAATTACTGCAATTCCTAAAAAAGATCATTATGAAATACTGTGTAAATCCACATGATACAAGATATCCGGGAGAAGACACACTGCGAAGAGAGATCCTTTCAGAAATACGCAACTATGAAAGATTCGATCTGCTCATTGAAATGGAAATTGAACAGGTAATGCAGGAACCGGTGAAGAAGGAAGACTATTCCTCTATCTAATATTCAGGAATTCTTTCCATAACTTATAAAGTTCATAAGTTGCTCTTACATCGTCAGCGCAGTATACCGCGATTTCTCTTACTTTTCCGGAATAAAATAATTCCTTCACATCCATACCGGTAATACCGTGAGTCTTAGGGGATTCAATTCCGAAAGTGCGGCAATAGAAATCAAGGTTGAATTTCCTGATTAATCCCGAGAAAGTAAACTTATCCAGTAAATCAATGTGATCCTTGTGTTCAAACCGGTTTTTAAGGAAATTCCTGCTCGGTTTAACTTTTAATACAGCTGAACGAAGCATCAGGAATGGCAAATCAAACTGTCTGCCGTTGAAGGAGATTATCTTCTCTGCTCTCTTGATGTAAGACCAGAACAATTCCAGCATTTCCGTTTCATTCGTGGACTTGTACTTAATCTTCTTCTCACCGGCTTGACTCTCATCCTCCTCATTACAATTGTACAAAACGAGTGTGCGTTCTGTGTCAACATTAAGCAAAGCAATAGCTGCAATCTCGGAGGTGAAAGGGTACAGACTTAGATAACGAATCGCATCGTCCTCTTTAACTCTTCTGGCTTCCGGATCTTTTTCTTTCCCTGCGTACCTGAGAAGGTATTCCTGCTGGCTTTCGGCAAGAGATTCAAAATCGACACCAACAGTTTCGATATCGAATACTATTTTCATTTTCCAATTTATTTTATGATTGAAACGTTCTCTTCCAAGTTCGTTACGGCATCATAAAACTCCTTGGGGAGTGGTATTTTAGTTCTGGAATTAAAATCAATATGTACAAGCGCTCCCCTGCCCGATGCTATTACTGCGTTGTCTTTATCCCGAACAACAAGGTGCCTGAAACCAAAACTTGTATTCTTGATAAATTCTACGCACGTAAATATCGTTAGTACATCATCGAACAATGCCGGTTCATGGTAGTCGCATTCATTATGAACCATTATAAAGAAAGAACCGTTCTCCATGAGTTCTTTAATTTTATACCTGCTTTTCAAATCCTGCAGATATTTTACCCTTGCATCTTCAAAGTAGTTGAAATAAACGGCGTTGTTACAAATGCTCATCATGTCAACTTCATGAAACTTAACCTTTTCCGAAATAGAATGCTTGAAATTTTTAATGTCTTCAGTATCCGCCATTCTGTCAGCCGCCGAATGTTTCTTTTATTATTTGTATTGCAATTTCGATATCCTCAAATGAGACATCCATGTGAGTTACTAGTCGAACCACATCGTAACCTCCCTGACCCGCAAGTACACCTTTCTCCCTGAGTTTGGTTAGGACATCATCCACACTCATTCCTACCGGTTTGAACATTAAAATATTCGTATGAACGGATTCCAGATTAACTTCAATGTTTCCAAACTTATCCAAATACTCTGCAAGCATTTTAGCTTTCTGATGATCTTCCGATAGCCTTTCAATATTATGCTTTAGCGCATACAATCCTCCGGCCGCAATTATTCCAACCTGACGCATACCGCCGCCGATAGCTTTCCTGACCCTGAATGCTTCCGTCATGGCATCTTTAGTTCCGGCGATAATCGAACCAATCGGCGCGCCAAGTCCCTTTGAAAGGCATACTGAAACAGTTTCAAAGTATTCCGAATACTCGGCAATACTGATTCCGGTTGCTACCGAAGCGTTCCAAATCCTTGCACCGTCGAGATGAGTATAAAGCCTATATTCTTCCGCAAGTTCCCGCACAGCTTTTATATTTTCAAGAGGAATTACCGTACCCCCGGCAACATTATGAGTGTTCTCAATTTCAATTACTTTCGAGCGAGGCATATAGTAAGCGCTCTCGGGACGAATAAGCGGTTTGATTTTTTCAGGAGGAATAACGCCTTTATCCCCTTCAACCAGACTGAGCTGTATCCCGCTAAGCATTGCAGGAGTACCTGATTCGTACTGAAAAATGTGAGCCGTGCGTTCACATATTACTTCATCACTTGGATTGGTAAGAACATTAAGACAAATCTGGTTGCCCATAACACCACTAGGTACGAATAGCGCCGCTTCCTTACCAAGCAGATCAGCAGCGTACTCCTGTAATTCATTCACAGTCGGATCCTCGCCATATACATCATCTCCAACTTTTGCATCAAACATTGCACGTCTCATTGCTTCAGAAGGCTTGGTAACCGTGTCACTTCTAAGATCGATTATTTTGTTCATAACACTTAAGATTTTATTTTGATATAAAACGTGATTTAAACTTGTCAAAAACAGTTATCAACAATAACAACATGGTGCCCGCAATAGAAATGTAAGGTATAAGTCTCGGATAAGCGCTGAAGAAAGTTTCATCGTAATTTATTGATACATCAACCGTAAGGTAATCCCGGGTAAACATTTCAGTGTGCTTAATAATTTTTCCTGAAGGATCAATTAAACAACTTATTCCACCATTAGCCGCCCGAACAACAGAACGTCTGTTTTCGATCGCTCGCATTACTGCAATATCTTTATGCTGATAGGGTCCGCTGGAGTTCCCGTACCAGCTGTCGTTAGTTACAACTGCAATTACTCCAGCACCACTCTGAACGAATTCAGCGCAGAAAGCAGGATAAATTGATTCTATACATATAACGCCACCGATAACTGTTCCATTGTCACCCATCTCGAATACTTTAACTCCCCTGCCTGTATTCCAGCTTGATATTCCTACATTCCATTTGAATAAATCTCCAAGTACAGGGATCGATTCAACAAGCGGGACCTTTTCCCCAAACGGTACAAGCATTATCTTGCCATACTTTTCAACCTTCCGGCTATTCGGTGCAAAATATAATATTGAATTATAAGAAGTATACAGCGTACCGCTCCTGGACCTCTTAGCATCATCAGGAGCCTTTGTAGAGTCAAAATAAAATGTCGCGTCCGGCATCCCGGTAACAAGATAAACATTATTCGAATCGAGAAATTCGTGTATCCGCTTTACCTGACTTGAGTATCTGCCATTTAAGAGGTAGACTGGCAGTGCCGATTCAGGCCAGGCTATTACCTTCGCATTCTCATCAACAGCTTGTTTAGAAAGGTCCAGATACAGATCAAGCTGATCATCCAGACTCCCTGCTTCCCACTTCTTCCAGGGATTAATGTTCGGCTGGATCAGTCCGAACCGGACTGAATTTTCAGAACCATAGTCCGCAGAAGATTTTATAAATCCATAGACCAGCGGGACAATTATAAAAAGAAGCACTCCTGCAGCAAATCCGAAATGAATATTCTTTCTGCTTAGGTACTCCTGCCAGCTTTTATATATCATTATATTTAGATAAACTATTAGTAGTGAGATTCCATAAGCACCGATTATATCTGCTATTTGAATAAACACTCTGAAGGTTGTTAGGCTATTGCCAAGCATAAGCCAGGGAAACCTAAAATCCGTAACCGAATAAATGTATTCGTAGAAACCCCAAAAGACAGGCAATGCGAATAAAGCCACAGTTTTTCCGAATCTTTTTTTTGCAAAGTAGTAAAGTGTTGACGGAATAAGAAACAGCAGAGGATTAAAGAACATCAATGTAGTCCCTGCTATAAGCAGGTATGAATCGGCATCTTTTGTCCAGCTCCCGACCCAGTATAAAGTTATCAGGTTAAAGAAAAAGAAAGTGAAGTAGGTGAACCGATTTATCTCTGCAAGTCCGTCTCTTTCTTCAAGTACATACAAATAAGGGATAAGTCCAAAGAAAGCCAGGTATGGAAGCGGGATTGGCGGGAAACTCAACCCCATAAGAATACCGCTTAACAGTCCAAGCAGTAGATGTTTTTTACGAACTTTTTTTTCTTCAGGCGTGAGTAAACTTCTGTATTTATTAAAATATTTTTTCACTTCCCTGCTCTTCTTGTTTTCAGGAAATACTTTACCGCAAAAAACAATACAACCAGGATGGTTAAAACAATGATAATTTTTGAATAAGTAGACAAGTAATAATCAATCAGTTCAACATTGTTTCCCAATTCCATTCCGAGATAAATAATAATTGCATTCCATAAGAAGGCGCTGATTGATGCATACAGAAATGTTTTAAGCAGGTCCAGTTCGTACATCCCGGCAAAGAAACTTATAACGGAACGTGTACCGGGCAGAAAACGGTTTGCCAGAATAAGCTCGTACCCATACTTACTAAACCAGATATCAGTTTTGCTAATTTCATCATCGGTTATAAATTTTATTTTTCCCGACTTAACAACTTTATCACCGAACAGTTTTCCAACGTAGTACATCAGGATAAATCCCAGCGCACTGCCGATACTTGTGATAAACAAAACGGGGACATACCCCATTGTTGTTGATGCGATAAGTGAAGCGCCTATAATAACTATAACATCACTTGGTGAAGGCGGGAAAACATTTTCTATGAAAGCGAAAAGGAAGAGTATAATATAAAGCCAGAAAATATCAACCGAACCCATGTATAGAAGAATTTGTTCGAGCATTATTCCTCGATTTTATTAATTAGTACTGTTGCAAATGCTTTAACGCCTTCCTCCTGCCCTACAAATCCCATCCTTTCGGAGGTGGTTGCTTTAACGGATACCTGATCGATGGAGCATTCCAGAATCCGGGCAATAGACTTGATTATATTCTCAATGTGAGGAGCAATTTTCGGTTTCTCAATTACAATTGTAGAATCAACATTACCGAGTTCGTAGCCCTGCTCTCTTACAAGTTTATAGCTGTCTCGCAACAGTATTTTACTATCAATATTCTTATAAGCCGGATCTGTATCCGGAAAATGCTTGCCGATATCCCCAAGTGCGAGCGCGCCTAAAAGTGCATCACAGATAGCGTGCAGCAGTACATCCGCGTCCGAGTGTCCCTTTAATCCTTTATCGTAAGGTATTTTTATTCCGCCGAGCATAAGCGGGCGGTTGAATTCGAATTGATGGACATCATATCCGAACCCTGTTCTGAATTGTTGTTTCAATGTCTTATCTCAAATCTTGTGAATTCATTCTTACATGCGGCCCATTTCACCGATGCACTTCTTACATGTGCATGCATGGGACCGACTTTCAATCTGTTGAAAAAGTCTTCAAGTTTATATTTCTCCCCTTCGGCAACTGTGTAAACCTCGCCTGAATAAAGGTTCTTCACAAATCCTTTCAGTCCTGTTTCTTCAGCCTGCCTGAGAACAAAATATCTGAATCCGACTCCCTGAACGAGTCCGGTCACAACTATCTCAGCTCTTGCAAAGTTCTTACTCATTTTTCTTCAGGAAATTATCAAGTATTTCTGAAATGATTAACCCGGTGAATATTAATGCGGCACCGATATAACCCAAATTAGTTATTTTTTCATTTAATAAAAAGAAAGCGAAAATAGCTGCAAATACCGGTTCAAACGAGAATATAATGCTTGCCTTTGTCGGTGATATGAGTTTCTGATACTTCGTCTGTACTGTCGTAGTAAAAAGAGTTGTAAAAAGGGATGTATATAGAAGTCCGAATATTAAAACGAAAGTAAAATCAATCCGGGTTGGTTCAAGACCCGACCAGTCAGCACCGAGCGAGAATATATGAGCCATAACTGCCATAGTATAGATTTGCAAAATAACCAGCAGCCAGAACTCGTACCTTTTTGTGAACACATCCAGATAAATTATATAAAGAGCGAAAAACACCGCACATAGCAGGGTCATGAAATCGCCGAAGTTAAAATTCCTGCCGAACTCACTGAATATGGCGAATACCGATTCACCTCCGCTGGACAGGAGAAGTATACCGATAAAAACAACAACCACACCCACAATAGAGCCTGTTGTCGGGCGTTTGCGCTCAATCATAGTCTGAAGAAACGGAACCATTACAACTGCCGAACCAGTGAGGAAACCGGATTTAGTAGCTGAAGTAAATTTGAGTCCGATAGTCTGGGTAGCGAATCCGGCAAATAAGAGTAATCCGATTACCAAACCTGCCCGAACAACTTCTCTCGTGAATTGCTTTCGGTATTTATAGATCAAAGGAAGCAGCAGGATAGCCGCCATTGAAAATCGAAGAGCTATGAACAACATTGAGGAAACATCATCCAGCGCTTCCTTAATAATTGCAAAGGTGCCTCCCCATAACAGAGTAACGAGAAGCATGGCTGCTTCGCCGAAATAATTTCCCTTTACAATTTTATTCATTATCCGTGTTGTATCCGAACGACTTCAGTATATTAGGGTTGCTTCGCCACTTGCTCCTCACCTTAACTCGAAGTTCCAGAAAAACCGATCGTCCCAGAAACTCCTCGATCGCTTCCCTGGCAATCTGTCCCAGTTTCTTAATGGATTCCCCTTTCTTTCCGATTATAATAGGCTTCTGCGATTCCCTTTCAACAACTATTACAGCAGAAATATAATCCTTCCGGTTTTCCTGTTCTTTGAACTCTTCGATTAATACTTCGGTACTGAACGGAATTTCCTCTTTATACTTTTCAAAAACCTTTTCACGGATTATTTCTGTTACAAAAAATCGTTCATCGGCATCCGAAAGCTGGTCATCCGGGTAGTATTTTGGTCCTTCCGGCAGAAGCTCTTTGATGTTGGCAACAACTGATTCCGTATTAAACTTATTAAGCGCGGAAATGGGAATAACCGAGTTGAATACTTTCATGTCCGAAAGTTTTTCGACGACCTTGTTTAATTCATACTCGTTTGACTTATCTATCTTGTTGATCACAGCAAGCTTTGACAGGTCCTTGTTTTCAAGAACTATTCTAACTGATTCACTCTCCATCACATCCGATACTTCATCGCTCGTAATATCGATCATAACAACAACAATATCCGCATCAAGAATGGATGTTTTAATATACTCGGCAAGTTTTTCCTGAAGCAGGTATTTAGGTTTCAGTATTCCGGGCGTATCAAGAAAAATTATCTGGCACTCTTCTTCAGAGAGAATTCCCAGCACCCTCTTCCGGGTAGTCTGCGGTTTATTTGTAATAATCGACAGTTTTTCACCGAGCATGGCGTTCATCAAAGTTGATTTGCCTACGTTCGGTTTACCTATGATAGCTACGTAACCGGATTTAGTTTTCATTCCAGCCAAATTATTGTTAAAGGATTCACAAATATATGATTACCTGAGAATAGATGCGGGAGTTTGGAAATTTTACGCGGATTATTTATTGAGTTATTGAATTCAGCTTCTTCCTGAACTCCTTGTGCGATTCGAAAAGATAGTAAAGTGAAAGCATAATTACAAGAATAACAACGGAAACCAGAAGCATAATGTCAACGCTTGCAACATAAGACGAAAACTTTTCGAAGAAATTATTCACAAATGTATTTACTGCATTAACTGTGTTTTCTGCTTCTATATATTCCCTGCCGCTTCCCGAAAAATATGTAAAAAAGAATACGATCATTCCGATAAGTGATACTGAAAACAATCCGACCATGCCATGAAGGAAATAACTTTTAGGAAGATTTCCTGAAATTGAGCCGCTAATTTTTTCCCAAATTTTCTCAGTTGTATTTTCAGGAGCCGGAATGGTTTCCATCTCGCGGAGATGACTGTCGACCGCTTTAAGACCTTTCAGTTTATTTAAGACTCCCTCATCACCTGAAATCACACTTTCAAGTTCTTCAATAGCACGACTGTCAAGATTGCCGTCAATGTATTCGTTTAGCAGATTATCAATATTCTCTTTCATATCATTTCCTCATGATATTTGTGCTTAATAAGCATATCCCTTAAAGCGTTGCGGGATCTGTGAAGTAGTACCTTAGTATTAACAAGAGATAACTCCAGCACCTGGCTGATTTCATTCAGCGATAAATCGTCAATATAAAACAGTATAATTATTAACGCGTTCCTGGGGGGTAATTTATCTATTAAATTTATTAAATACTCTCTGGCATCTTTTGACACCGAATAAATTTCATCATCGTCTTCGCTGAGGTCAAAATGATCCTCGAGTGAAGTCATCTCCTTTTCAGTCTGCCTTTTTTTATTTGCAATAATAGTCAGAGCTGTATTGTAAGTAATCCTGTAAAACCAGGTTGAAAATTTCGATTCATACCTGAATCCCGGAAGTGAATTATAGACTTTCATGAAACAATCCATTAAGGCTTCTTCCGCATCCATCTCATTGCGAAGCATTCTTTTCAGAAGAGTATAAGCTCGATCCTTATACATATCGATAAGAAGGCTGAAATCAGACTGGTTGCCCCGCTTAACCGACTCAATAATTTCAAACTCCGATAAATGCTTCATTCCGGTCATAATTTAATATAAAATCACTTATTCTGTACTTATGACAGATAAAATAGCCACCAGGTTACACACAAAAAAATATTTATTCAGTTGTAACCTTTTTGCAGTTGTACATTGTCCAACGTTCTGAAAAAATTAAACTTGACCGGGTTGTAACCTTGAAAAAAGAAATTGAGTCATAATTATAGAAAAATCAGGAGATATATTATGGAAAATCAAGTACCGATAATTGTGTTTTTATCAGTTGTAGTACCGATGTTTATTGTCGGATTTGTTATAGCAATATGGCTGTATTTAAGATCAAGAGAAAAGCAGGCATTAATAAGTCAGGGAGTACCGCCTGAACAAATAGCAGAATTGTGGAAAAAGAATACGAAGAGTAATCCTTACCTAATGCTTAAAATCGGTGTAATCGTAGCATTTTTTGGATTTGCATTACTTGTAGGAAACGTTATGGATGACTGGTTCGGAATGGGCGACGGTGTTCCGGTATTCATGGCATTCATGTTTATTGGAATCGGGATTATTGCTGCATCACTAATCGGTAAAAAACTCGAGGAACGTGACGAGGAAAGAGAAAAAAGAAGGAATCAGGAATAAATTGGTAAGAAAAAAAAACTAAGTTCCTCAGGTTAAAATAAACTAAGTTCCTCAAAGGAACTTAGTTTATATTAACAAGTCTATTCAATACCCTGTTCTTCAAGATATCTTTGTGCGTCAATAGCAGCCATACAACCAGAACCGGCAGCAGTAACAGCCTGTCTGTAAGATTGATCAGCAACATCACCCGCAGCAAAAACACCTTCAATATTTGTCTTTGTCGTACCGGCCTGTACTTTCAGGTAGCCATTCTCAAATAAATCTAACTGACCTTTGAACAAGTCGGTATTCGGCTTATGCCCGATGGCAATAAAGATACCGTCAGCTTCAATTTCTTTTGTGGAACCGTCAACAGTATTCTCGAGTATAGCGCCTGTTACGAACTTCTTGCCATCCTCTTCCTTACCGACAACTTCCTTGATAACCGCGTTGAGTTCGAATTTCACTTTCTGATTCTTCTCTGCTCTTTCCAGCATAACCGGTGAAGCTCTGAATCCTTCGCGCCTGTGGATTACCGTAACCTCGCTGGCGAACTTAGTAAGGTAAGTAGCTTCTTCCATTGCCGTATCGCCGCCGCCGACAACAAGAACTTTCTGATCGCGGAAGAAAAATCCGTCGCAGGTAGCGCAGGCTGAAACGCCGTAACCCATATAATGCGATTCACTCGGCATGTTCAGCAATCTTGCGGAAGCGCCTGTAGATACGATAACCGAATCGGCTGTATAAACTTCATCTCCCGATTTAAGCACAAAAGGACGCTTCGAGAAATCAACTTCCGTAATTTCTTTGTAAACTGATTTAGCTCCGAATTTGTGAGCCTGTTTACGCATAACGTCCATTAATTCCGGACCCATAATTCCTGCTTCAAATCCCGGATAGTTTTCAACATCTGTCGTAATTGTCAACTGTCCGCCCGGCTGCATACCTTCGAAAATAACAGGATCCAGATTTGCTCTGGCCGTATATAACCCTGCCGTAAATCCCGCCGGACCGGATCCGATAATAATCACCTTATGATGATTGTCTGCCATAATAAACTCCGTGTTTAATCAAAAAAATATTCAAATAAAATTTCTTCTATTTCGAAAACCTGGATTTTACTCTGGGCCAGAGTAAAACTATCATCCGAGAATTGCAGTCTGTAATTCCATTCGCTGATCGGATCGAGTCCCAAAACCTTCCAGTTTCCGATTTTTTCCTTTTCAATTAGATTCAACTTTTCTACTAAAGGTTCAAACGACTTTCTTTCGATCTTTTTCAGGCGGGTTGTATCGAACCAGGTATGCGGTTTGTACTCGAGTTCATACAAATGCCCGTTCTCCGATTTCACAACGCTCAGAATTATGTCGAATGCGGCATTAGCAATTTTTGCCACCGGATGCAGCGGACTTGCGGATTCGATAATCGACAGGTTGCAGTCGCCGTAATTGCTGAAAACCGAGTTCTGCGAGACGAACGAAGCCTGCGAAGTTTTATACCATCTGAAATAATCTTTCCAGATATGCTCGTACTTATCTACATCCTGCAGTAATTCCGGCAGGAGGTGAAATGATTTCACGTATAAGTCCTGAACGATACGTATAAAGTCCGGATCACAAAACGCGCCTTTAACAATAGTCTTCTCGGGATCTTCAATATTTTTTATCACACACTCAACTTTTAGCGCGTCCTCGCTTGTAAACTCGCCGAAGTCACCGGTAATCGCTGTATCGATCAGCAACTGCTTGAAATGAACTGCCTTATCCGGATGTACCAACACGAAGCATGCTAAAAGTCCATCAGCATCAAAATGATTGTTTGAGACAATTTCAATTCCCTCAAAGTACTTCTGTGAGCCGGGTGATTCGATCAGCTTGAATGCCATTTCAGTAGTTGTATCAGCCTTAAGTTCAGTTGGTGAATCGTTTCCCGGCCAATGACTTAACCGAAGTTTGGACTCGAAATACCCGTCAACAGATATAGTTTTCGCCCGAAGCTCGTCTGTGAGTAATTTTTCGAATATGAATTTCATTATTACCTGTTTAGATTAATATCTCTTACTCCCCTTCCAGGAATTTCGCGTTCCGTTTAAGTCCCCTTAATCTTGCACGGTTTATAGGACTTGTCGAGAACCTTTTCTTAAATACCGAGTTCGTCATTGAACTGATCCCGCACAATGAAAGTTCCTTGTTCTCCGTTGATTCAAATTCGCGCACAAGTGTCTGAACCGAAAACTTACTATTCCACGGACAGACATCCTGACAGATATCGCAGCCGAACAGCCAGCCATCGAACCGGTTCCTGAACTCCTCCGGTATCTCCCCTTTATTCTCTATCGTCAAATTGGAAATGCAGCGGTTAGCGTCAACAACGTATTCTTCTACAATGGCGCCTGTCGGACAGGCGTCCAGGCAAGCAGTGCACGAACCGCAGTGATCGGTTATTATCTCGTCGGGTTCGAATTTCAAATTTGTAATTATACTGGCTATAAAAAACCAGCTTCCGGATTTGGGATTGATAACATTTGTATGCTTCCCTAACCAGCCGAGTCCCGCTCTTACAGCCCAGGCTTTATCCATTACAGGACCGGTGTCCACATAGGACTTCGCTTCAAAATCCGGATCAATACTCTCAAGCTCGGCGATCATTTCCGCGAGCTTCTCCCAGATAACAAGGTGATAATCCTTTCCCCACGCATAACGTGAAACTTTGCCGAATCCCTTTTTTAATTCATACTGCTCATCTGTGTAGTAATTCATCCCGAGTGAAATAACACTCTTAGCATCCGGCAGAATTTTTCTTGCGTCTTTTCTTTTATCAAGATTATTTTCCATGTAGTGCATTCCGGACTGAAAACCAAGTTCAAGCCACTTTTCAAGGTTTTCAGTTTCCTCGGTTAGTTGATCCACTTTCGAAAAACCTACGAGATTGAATCCAAGCCGGTTAGCTAATTCGGTTACTTTTTGTTTGGTTATTTTCATTTGAGACAGGGACATATCTGTTACTTTGCCAGGCGCAGATTAATAATAAATTTAATTTATAATATAATCTTTTCTGCGGGACTTTTAATTTTATTAATTGAATGAGAGGAAACGTGTGTATAAATCCGGGTGGTTTCCAGTCTTTTATGTCCCAGCAGTTCCTGTATATAACGAATATCAGTTCCATCATCAAGCAAGTGGGTTGCAAAGCTGTGTCTTAAAGTGTGGATTGAAGCTTTCTTTTGTATTCCTGCTTTGCTCAAAGCTCTTTTAAAAACAGTCTGAACACTTTTGGGGCTGTACTGACCGCCATTCTGACCTTCGAACAAATAATCTTCCGGTTTATATTCCAGGTAATATTTTTTCAATAAATTAAGAGTATTTTCCGAAAGCATCACATAACGATCTTTTTTCCCTTTGCCCTGCCTGATATGAATTTTCATAGCTTCCGAATTGATATCACCGGGCTTTAAATTCAGCAATTCGCCCAGCCGAAGACCGCCGGAGTAAATTATTAGAAGCATGGTTTTATGCTTAAGGTTTTTAACAGTATCAAGTATTTTTGATATTTCACTGACTGTTAAAACCGTTGGAAGCAGAGCGGGCTTTCTTAATTTAATATTTAATGCTTCAGGTACAGGTTCATTCAAAACATGTTTATATAAATACCTGATTGCTGCTACTACTAATTTCATAGAAGAAAATGAATACTGTTTCTCCGATTTACAATAATGAAGATAATCAGTAATTTCTTTGTCGGTTACCCGCTTCAATTTATGATTACTAATGTATTCCAGAAATTTACTAAGCGCGGAAATGTAGTTCCTGATAGTCTGTATAGAATAATTTTCAATTTCCAGTTTTTGGGAAAAATGGTCCAACAATTCTTGTTTTTTCATATAGTATAATCTATTTTACGTGTTAAACGAATATAACACATGGCTTCAATACACGCACAGCGTTTATTGTCAACGTTATGGGCAAGCGTAACAACCATAACGCAAATGACAAACAGACAATAAAAACCATTTTACTGACGAGCAAGTTCAAAAAATAAAATTTCAGACTTAAACAACATTGTCCACTAACATTTATTTGTAAATTCGCCAAGAGATAATTTAAAAAGACATATCAACATTACAAGGAAAATTTGAGAATAAAAATATGAGTAAGGCAAAAACATCCATACGTTTTTTTGACGACCGCGAAGTACGAGCCGTTTGGGACGAAGAAAATGCCAAGTGGTGGTTTTCGGTCTTGGATATTGTTGCCGTGCTTACCGACCAAAACGACTATACCAAAACTCGCAACTATTGGAAATATCTTAAAGCCAAGCTGAAGAAAGAAAACAGCCAAGTGGTTAGTACTACTACCCAGTTGAAATTTCTTGCACCAGACGGCAAGAAGCGTTTAGCCGATATGTTGGATTACAAGGGCATTATTGCATTGGGTAAAGAGTTTCCTGGTAAAAAAGCAAACCGATTTATTGAATGGTTTACTTACAGTGATGAGAGCATAGACGGAAAAAGTAAATCAAAAGCGTATGCCTTGTTTGAAAGTTCATTTATCAACAGCATTGAAGTTGGTACAACAAAAGGCTTGCAACAAATTCACGCTTATTTATTTGGCGGTTTGTATGATTTTGCAGGACAAATAAGGCAAAAAAACATTTCAAAAGGCGGTTTTCAATTTGCTGCATCTCGGTTTTTGGGCGAAACATTAAAGCAAATAGAAGCAATGCCCGAAACTACATTTGACGAAATCGTGAATAAATATGTAGAAATGAACATTGCACACCCGTTTATGGAAGGAAACGGCAGAAGCACCCGAATATGGTTGGATTTGATATTAAAAAAACGCCAAAAAAAATGCGTAGATTGGAGTAAAATAGGCAAAAGAGATTATATGAACGCAATGATGCAAAGCCCAACAAATAGCAACGTTCTAAAAAAACTATTGAAAAACACGTTAACTAACAAAATCAACGACCGCGAAATGTTTATGAAAGGAATAGACTATTCGTATTACTACGAAGAAAATAACTAAGAAAAAAATGGCTTACAAAGTCATAACAACAGCAACGCCAGCCCATAACACGCGGTCATAAAACATTGGGGGAGAAGCGGTTATTCGAACCTCGGTTCTCGCATTAAAGTTTGTTATACCTTGATAGGAAAGTAGCTTCGAACTCCCCAACGTTTCATACCGCCAACCGTTAATTGAAAATAAACACGAATTCATATGAAAGTATTTAGATTATTGTTATTAACATTAATAAGTTCATTTACATTATTATCATGTAATGGACAGAATAACCAGTTACCAAAACCAAAAGGTAAATATTTGGTAGGTGTGGATCACCTGAGCTTTACTGATAAATCAAGAAAAGAACTATTTGATAATAGTAAAAGTACCTACCGTAATATAACAGTTAAAGTTTGGTATCCTGCTGACGAAAAAACAGACTATAGTCCATATTTAGAAAATGTTGACTTTGCAATTAACAATTTTAATTTTCCAGAAGATTTTAGAAATCTATTAACAAACTCATGCAAAAGAGTGTCAATTTCAAATGCAGAAAAAACATATCCAGTCTTAATTTTCTCGCATGGTTGGGGAGAACATTTCTCTCAGAATACAATACTTATGGAAGAATTGTCAAGTCATGGATATGTTGTCTTTAGCCTAGGACATGATTTTGAATCAAAATTTTCGTTCTACCCTGATGGAAAAGTTGTTGCTATGGACAACAACAGCGACAGATTCATTAAGATAATGAACGAACAACAGAATCCTGAAGCAATGGAGGTTTATAACGAAATGTTTAATACAAACTCAGATAATGAACGTCTTAACATATTTGTAAAAACCAGTAATCTAATGCCAACATTACTTAAGGAAAGCCCAAAATATTGGGCTGAGGATTTCGAGTTTTTTATAAATAACTTGACTGAAATTAATAACACTAATACAATCTTAAAGGCAAGACTTAACCTAGATCAGATTGGAATATTTGGCATGTCTATGGGAGGCATTGCTGCAAATGAAGTATGCATTGGAAATAATAAGGTTAAAGCAGGGGTTAACATTGATGGTGGAATATATGGTTTGGCAATTGACACCTTGATAAATACTCCTTTTTTATTCATCAATAGCCAAAGATATTTAGGATATGGAAATCTGTTTGTAAATAAGTCCAATAAAGATTGTTATTCCGTAACAGTTAGGAATTCTGACCACTATAATTTTACAGATTACGCACTTTATCCAACGCAAACAAATATGATGGTTGGAACTGTAGATGCTGCGATCCCTATTGAGTTTATGAATGCAATGATATTAGCATTTTTTGACAAGTATTTATTAGGAAAAAACAATCGAGACTTGCAGGAAATTTCTTCAAAATATGATGTCGAATATGTATCGAACATAAGGAACAACTAAACCCAACAATGTATATACAAAATAGGCGTGAAAGTAGTAAATTTAAGGGCTATAACCCGCTTCAAAATCGTAACGATTTGATTAGTTTGAAGTCCGCAATCGCCTACTTTGCATATACTTACCGTTGTGTGCAATTGAACGTAAAAACCAGTAACTTACATCTCATTCCGTCTTTTTCTATATGGATAGATGACAATTAAGGTAAAAAAATGATAATAAATTTCTTTATAAGATAAGATTAACCAAAATTGACCCAAAACACTTAGGGTTTTAAGGGGAAGCGATATTAAAATTAATAAATAATATAAATTAAAAAAGGACAACATGAAAAAAATATTAATAATTCTTTCAGCAATAATCGCTTTTTACAGTTATAAAGAAGAAACTAAAATCGATACGAAGTACGTCATTGCCAAATTTCAAGAAGAATCGGAAAAAATAAATTCTTTGGAATATCGTATGCAAAGAATTGACACTTTTTCCAGTGGAACAGTATGGAATAATACTGGAGTTGCTCTAATCGAAAAAGATAAAAACGATGAAATATTTGGCTTTTCTTTTTATGGCAAAAGAGACGACATTGATAAAGAATATATTTATGATGCTGGAAACGGATTTGAAATTTCTAAAGCTTATAAAACTTACAAAGTAGAACCAGGACATTTTGGATTTATTGGTAGTCCAGGTGGTCAAATGGTTCATCAAAATATTTTCAAACTTGATTCCATCTATAAAAACGTATCTCTTTCAGAAACTGAAAATTCATATTTGCTTTCATTCGAATTTGAGAACGATACCGTTTACAATGTATCTGATAGAATTAAAGTTTTTGAACTGAACAAAGCGAACTTATTCCCGATTCAAATTAAACGGACATCAAATCAACTTGGGAATAGATCAGTTTCTATCGCAAAATTTAGCGATGTAAAAATCAACAACAATGTTACACGGTCAATTAAGGATTTAAAGAAAGGTTTTCAGAATTATACAATTATAAAGCCTGAAAAAAGAAAGCCGAATAAATTGCTTGCGAAAAAATTGCCCTCGTTGGAACTACCTGACTTATTTGACAAGAATAAAATCATAAAGGTTAATAATGACAAATTGACTTTTGGGAAGTTTGGTGTGGACCTTGTATTGCTTCACTTCCTAAAGTGGAAAATCTAAAAAACAAATTCCAATCTGAATTAAACGTAATCGGAATAGTTTCGGAAGACCACGAAAATGCCATCAAGTTGGTAGAAAAGAAAGGCACAACTTTTCGAAATTTGGTTGGAAATAATGACGTGAAAAAAGAATTTGGTGTTAATAGTTGGCCAAGGTACTTTTTAGTAGATAAAAACGGAATAGTACAAAAAGAATATTTTGGATTTTCTGAACAAATAGAAAAGGACATTAAGGAATTTATAACTAAATAAAAACGTTGCACAACAATAAGTATACGTAATGCGGGCCAATTTGGTAATTTTAAACTTTAAAGCAATTTATAAACAGCGTAGCGGTATGATAGTGAAGTGCCTCAAAATCTGCCACTACTCATACAATTTACCGTTATAGGGCAAGGCGAAATTTAACGATCGATAAAAAGAAAAGAATATAGAATATATAGGATATTATGAAAATAAAAGGTGTGATTTTTGATTTTAATGGAACATTATTTTGGGATACTGAACTTCACAATAAAGCGTGGGATGTCTTTTTACAAAGGCATAATTTAAAATTGTCTGACAAAGAAAAAAATGAGAAAATACACGGAAAAAACAATAAGGATATTTTAAACGCTTTGTTTCAAAGACAACTTTTAAGAGAAGATATTAATAAATTCGGCAAAGAAAAAGAGAAAATATATCAAGAACTAAGTTTGCAAACAAATATGCAATTAGCACCTGGAGCAGTAGACTTCCTTAATTATCTCAAAGAGAAAAGCATACCTTTTGTAATAGCAACAGCATCCGAAATTGACAATGTAAATTTTTATTTTGACCATTTAAAACTTGAATCTTTTTTTGATAGGTCAGAAGTGATATTTAATAATGGCAAAATGAATAGTAAACCTGACCCACAAATATTCAATAAAGCTTTGAATGTTATGGGATTATCGGAAAAAGAAACGCTTGTTTTTGAAGATTCGATTTCGGGAATAAAATCAGCAGAGAATGCAAAAGTGGCAAAAATTATAATCGTGAATTCAAATAACGACGATTATAGTAATTGGAACTATCAACAAATAAGAAACTTTACAGAAGTTGACAAAAAACTATTTAAATGAAAAAATCTGAATAATGCATAGGGCGTAAAATGGGGAAATGAATATTTGTGTTTTTTTTAACTTCGAAGGAGTACAAAAAACAGATTTCCAACTAGTGCTTCAGCTAAGCAGCTTGAAAAGAAAGCGATTCTTAATATATTAAGCATAAGAGAGTTTGCAGATTAAAGCGTGCAAAAGTAATAGAAAAAAAATGGAAATGATTAATAACAATAAAAACGACTGGTTTACAATTGAGAAGATTGATGACAATACATCAATAATAAGTGAATACATGCATTGGGAAGAAACACATTGCTATGTGCTAAATGGGACAGAAAAATGTTTGCTAATTGATACAGGTCTTGGCGTTGAAAATATTTTAGAAAAAGTACAAAAACTAACAGATAAACCTGTTACTGTAGTTACGACACACGTACACTATGACCATTTTGGCGGACATAAGTATTTCCCGGACTTTTATGTACACGAAGCCGAAACAGAATGGATAAATGGAGGATTCCCATTGACAATAGAACAGGTTAGAAACTTTTTGATAGAAGAACCGTGCGATTTCCCCAAAGATTTTGATGTTAACGATTACGACCTTTTTAAAGGAGTTCCGACAAGAGTGCTAAAAGATAACGATACAATTGAATTGGGAGAACGAACAATACAAGTTTTGCACACTCCGGGACATTCTCCAGGGCATATGTGCTTTTATGAAAAAGATAAAGGCTATTTATACACAGGAGATTTGATTTATATGGATGTATTGTTTGCGGATTTTCCGTCTACAGACCCCGTTGCTTATATGGATTCAATTAAAAAATTATTGCCGATACCGGTAAAGAAAATTTTGCCGGCACATCACGATTTAAATGTTCCGTTGACGATTATTAAAGATATGGACAAAGCTTTTTCCGAATTGTACGAGAAAGGAAAATTAAAACACGGAAGTGGAACATTTACATATAAAAATTTTGGCATAAGACTCTGAAAACAAGAAAATAGATTAAATAAAACCCAGCCCATAACATTTTGTATAAGTAATGGCAGGGAAAGTGCTAAATATCAAGGTTTGTAGCCCGCTCAAACTGCGTAGCGGTTTGACAGGAAAGTACTACGCAATCTGCCACTACTCATACAATTTACCGTTGTGCAAAATAGAAAGAAACATTCTGCAATATGGATAAAACAAATCAAGATTTTTTAAATTCACTTGACTTGCAAGACAAGGAAATGGAAAAATACATTCCATATGTACTTCAGGATTTATGGGGACTTGGTAGTATTCCTGATTACATATATCAGTTGATTGATAATCATGTAGACACAAAAAGACTCAAAAAGACTCAAAAAAATTATTGATTTTGGCTGTGGGAAAGGAGCCGTTTTAATTTATTTAGCAAAAAGATTGAATTTTCAAGGAATAGGAATTGATATTGTGCCTGAATTTGTTGAATCGGCAAACAAACATTCGAATGAAAATTCTGTAAGTGACCGATTAGAATTTGCTTCAATGAATTTATTAGAGTTTATAGACCGACCTGAAAAATATGACATTGTAATTTACGGTTATGACTCAGGAATTCTTGGAGATGTATATGCTTCAATTAATCGTTTGCAAAATTGCATAGCTGATTCAGGATATTTAATATTAGAAATTGCCTTTACACCAGACAATAAAGCAAAGATTGAAGGGTTACCGACTGAAACGGAATTATTAGAACAACTTAATAAATCTGGTTTAGCAGCAATAGACAAGATTTACTGGGTAACAGATAAAATCAGAACAATTAATAACAAGAATAACATTTTGATTAATAAGCGCATTGAAGAACTGAAAAAAACTAATCCAGAGCAAACGCAGATTTTTGAGCGATATATGTCAAATCAGATTGATGAGTGCAAATTGATTGAAAATGAAATGATTTGTTCAACTTGGATATTGAAAAAATAACTACTTTGCACAACATTTTGTATAAGTAGTGGCAGGTAAAGTGCTAAATATCAAGGTTTGTAGCCCGCTCAAACTGCAAAGCGGTTTGACAGGAAACTACCACGCAATCTGCCACTACTCATACAATTTTCCGTTAGCTACAATTAAAATAGACAATTATGAAAAATATTTTCTTGATTCTTTTATGTGTTTTAAGTTTTATTGGATGTAAGCAGGATAAACAAAATGTGCCTAAATATTCTGATAAATATGAATTAACGTCTGACAAGCCTATTGACTCGGTATTGAGGCAGGAATTGGAGCAAATTGTCGTTAAGGACCAGACTTTACGGTTACTACTACCAAATGTGGAAGAAAAATTTGGGAAAGGTTCAAGTGAAGAAAATTATATATGGTCTCTTATTCACAGGGAAGATAGTATTTGTCTAGTTAAAACTTTAAGAATCTTGGAGGAATATGGTTGGATTGGAAAAAGCAGAGTTGGAGATAAGGCAAATCAAGGGCTTTGGTTGGTAATTCAGCATGCAGATATTGCAACTCAGGAAACATATTTGCCATTATTAAGAAAATCAGTTGAAATGGGAGAATCAGAAGGATGGCATCTGGCATTTCTTGAAGATAGAATTTTAATGCGGAATAAAAAGAACCAAATATATGGTTCGCAGACTATTTGGGATAAGGAGATTGGCAAATTGAGAATCTATCCAATAGATGATGTGGAAAATGTTAATAAGAGGAGAGAACAAATAGGACTTGAGCCGATTGAAGAATATGCAAAAACAAATGGATATTTCTTTGACCAAAAAAGATAAAAATAACTGCAGCTTACAATGTATATACAAAATAGGCGAAACAGTAGTAATTTCAACGGTTGTACCCCGCTTCAACTTTGTAACGGTTTGATAGGTTTGAAGCCCGCAATCGCCTACTTTGCATATACTAACCGTTGTGTGCAACCGTAGAAATACATTATCTACAAAAAATTTTAGAATCAAAAAAAAATCGAAATGAAAAAAATTATTTTTACAATTCTACTTTTAGTAAACCTTGCTGGAGTTTTTGCACAGGTTGATTTTGGAATATCAATTTTTCCAGATATTGTTTATCATCACAAAGATGGAATGGGACTATTAATGGATATTTATGTACCCCAAAATAATAACGGTAAGGGAGTAATCTTTATTAATAGTGGAGGTTTTCAATCACCTTTTTTCACTAAACAGTATAAAGAAATTAATGATTCTTTGAATATTAGGAATGGCAATAAGTACATCTTGATTCATAAAACTGATATACAACCCGAATACTCACAACAATTTAGCTTCGAAGAATTATAAAAAAAAGGGTACACTGTTTTTGATGTAAAACACAGTAGTACACCAAAATATATGTTAAATGAAATTACAAATGATTTGGAATATGCAATTTCTTATATAAAGAAATATTCCGAAAAATATAATGTTTCAAAAGACAGAATTGGTATTTGTGGAGGAAGTGCCGGCGGATATTTAGCTGCGTTTTTAGCTGCCAATCCACAAAATGAAAATAAATTGAAAACAGTTGTCTTATATTTTCCAGCGGGTCATGATTATTTAAATAAAAGAAATATAGAAGTCAGAAAAGCTCTTCCTTCATTAAATATTTTTGATAGCGAACTAGACTCTTTATCCTTAAAGCATTATATTTCAAACGAAATGCCCCCAACCCTGATTATGTATGGAGAAAATGACAATCCATTTATTACGGAACCATCGGATATTATTACAAATGAATTAAAGGATCTAGGAGTTGAGTGTAAAAAAAATAGTATTTGAAAATGTTGGACACATCTGGATGGATAAAAATGGAAAATATAGCAATGAAACTGGAGAAAAGGCTATGAACAATTTGATAGAATGGTTTGACAAATATTTGTAATTCCTATTAAGTTGATAAAACGGCAACACACAACATTTTGTATAAGTAATGGCAGGCAATGTTGTAAATATCAAGGTTTGCAGCCCGCTTTAACTTTCTTGTAACTTGACAGGAAAGTGCCACGCAGTCGGCTACTATTTTTATACTTACCGTTGGCAGCCATATTAAAGAGCGCTATTACTAAGATTAACAATGACCGAGATTGAAATAATATATAATAAGTACAGTAAAAAGATTTATAATCTTGCTTACAGAATGACTGGAGATAAGGAGGATGCAAATGATATTACTCAAGAAACATTCATTCAGGCATTCAAATCCATAGATAAATTTAAAGGGGAAAGTCATATTTATACCTGGTTATTTAAAATTGCAAAAAACAAATGTCTCAGGTTCCTGGCTAAAAAGAAAAAAACATCCTTCAAGTCATTAGAAGAACTTCTTAATAATTATAGCTCACCTGTTTCAGAGGAGATAACTGAATCAGAAAAATGGACATATATACAACAAGTCAAAGATGGTTGCCTGTCTGGATTATTACGTTGTTTATCCATACAACAGAGATTAGCATTCATTCTCAATGTTTTGCTAAACTTGCCAATTAGCCATGTTGCAAGTGTGATTGATAAGTCAGAAAATGCAACACGTATACTAATTCATCGCTCTAAAGAAAATATAAAGAGTTTTTTGTGTAACAATTGCTCCTTGTATGATTCGAAGAATAAATGCCGTTGTGAAAGTTTAATAAACTTTTCGCTTAAACAGAATTGGATTGATTTAAATAGTGAATCCAACAACATCGAGCAGGCAGAAACAGAGATAAAATCATTAAAGAACGTCGTTGGTCTTTACCAAACATTGCATGAGACGATTCCAATAAATGGATTTGAAAAACAAATTCAGCAGATTTTAGCAGATAATAAAGATTTTTTGATTTTAAGTGATAAAAAAGTGAAATAAACTCCTAATGAGAGTATCTAAACAATATGTTTAATTAAAAATTAGGAGGACAAAATAATGTCGAAAAAATGTATTGCAGTTCATCTGCCAGTTGATTTACTTGATAAAATCAACGAACAAAAAACAAAAACAGGACAAAGCCAAAGTGCAGTGGTAATTGACTTAATTGAAAAAGGATTAGGATTTTCAAGTAACGAAAACACTTTTGGAAAAATGTTTTTCTTTGTCAAAGTAAGGATTGATACGGCAAAAATGATTGAGTTTGGACAAAAGCTTCAAAATGGAGAAATAGATACGAGTCATACAATTATGACTTATTGTATCGAAGACGACCCAACAGTAGGTTTGAATTTTTGGCACGTTGATAGCCAAGAAGAATTTGAAAAAGTCCTTGCACAGTACAAACCATATTACAAAGAGATAATAGAAACGATTCAGGTGATAACTCCAATGAATTCAATGAAATTGATAATGGAAAATATGACAAATTAAAATACGGCTGCCAACACGTAGTATAGTTAATAAGGATTTCAGTGGTTTTCGTTGCTTAGTAACCCGCTCAAAAATAGCCTGTAACTTGATAGGTGAAAAGCCCGCAACCATACCGCCAACCGTTGTGTGGCATACCAAATTCGTACAAAACAATAAGCTTAATGGATTTAGAAGACCTACAAAAACATATTGACCAAGTAATGAATGAGCAGAACAATAGTGCAATTCCTGATTTTGAAGGATATTCACCGTTTGAAATGCACCATATTCTGCATTTTCCATTCGAAGCTGACAGTCCGATAATTTTGCAAAGACAGGCAGACTCAGATTATTTAAAATGCCCAATGTTCAATCTGGTAAAATATTTCTTGGACTTAGTTAAAAACAAAGGCGAAATAAAACTGACTGCAAAAGGATTTTTACCCACAAAAATTGTACAGGACATTTATAATCAAGGATTTTTGGAGGAATATCAATTTTCATCTGGAATTTCGAAATTGTACAAGGAAAGTGACTCCTTAACCGTAAATCTAACCAGACTTTTAGCTGAATTGGCAGGACTAACTAAAAAAAGAAATGGCAAAATAAGTCTTACAAAGGCTGGAGAAAAAATTGCTACCAACAATCAGAAATTGTTCGAATTGATTTTTAAAACTATGACCCAGAAATTTAGTTGGGCATTCTATGACGGCTATGAAGACCAACAAATCGGACAATTCGGTTTTGGTTTTTCATTGATACTTTTAGCTAAATACGGGACTGAGAAACGATTAGATTATTTTTATAGCGAGAAATACTTTAAAGCATTCCCACAATTTTTTGAATCGATTACACCACCTTATGGAAAGGTCGAACAATACGCTAGTAATTGCTATTCAGTTAGAACTTTTGAACGGTTTATGAATTATTTTGGACTGGTTGAAATTGAAAAGCAAGGCAAAATGCTTGATAGAAAGAAGTTTATAATTAAAAATGAATTGTTTGACAAATTAATTAAAGTGCGACCACACAACAATGTATATACAAAATAGGCGTGATAGCAGTATTTTCAACGTTTGTAGCCCGCTTCAACTTTGTAACAGTTTGATAAGCTTGAAGCCCGCAGTCGGCTACTTTGCATATACTAAACGTTGGCAATAATTAAAAAGAAAGAACTTATGATACAAAAAGTGGCAAACCAATTTTTCCTTCTGGCTTTCATGATATTATTAACGGGAAAGCTATGGGCTCAAGTAGATAATGAAAAAACCAAACTTCTAATTCTGGGAACCTCTCATCTTAGTCAAATAAAGGACTTTGAATCTAATATGTTAGAAAATCTTATATCCAAATTGGATAGTGAGTCCTTCAATGCTGTTTGCATTGAAAATATGCCAGCAGAATTACTTTACGACATTCGTTCAAGAAATGATAGTGCATTTGCAGGTGTTATTTCTTCTTTCGGTGGCACTCGCCTATTATTAGCCGATTCAATTCAAAAGCAACTTGGGATTAGTTTTTCGGATGCACGAAAAAAAATTAATGAATTATCCAATATAGAGAGTTTATCTGACATGGAACACTTATCAATGATTGAATGCTTTCTTGCCGCTGCTGATCCGGTTTCTGCAACGCTTCATTATACTCGGATCAAGGATAAAACCGTTATTGATAAATCTAATTTATCAAAAGAAATCTTTAAAGATTTAATCAGTAATATTGTTAAAGCTAATGAAATATATTCGTTAGCGCTTAAACTTGCCAATAACCAAAATCTTAATAAAATTGAATACATCGATAATTTTCAGGATGAGGCATTGCTTTTAAAACACTTTCCAAATTTCATTCGGGAATTTACAGCCAATCAAGAAACATTCAAAGACATTGGTAGTCTACCTGTATTTAAAAAGGAAGAAATGATTCTAAAACAAAGTATTGCGAAAAAGGACCTTCTGGATTATTATTTGTTTTTAAATAGCACAGAATACATGAAGGAGGATTTTGAAGCACAATGGGAAATTTGGCTTACAACTAATTTCCCGTCAGGTGCAGACAGAGCAAGATTCTACCTATGGGAAATGCGAAATCTTCAAATAGCAGCTAATATCATGAAAGTATGCTCTTTCTATCCTGGGGAAAAAGTGATCGTAATCATCGGGGCATCGCATAAATCATTTATTGAGAAATATTTAAGGCAAAATCCTGATATAGAAATCATGAGTTTTAACTAAAACTATTGCCAACGGTTTGTATAAGCAAATCGTCCGAAGATAATTCAGAGATAAAATGAAAAAAATACTACGACTTAGTTTTAATCTTTACTTTTTAATTGCTTTTACATTTACATTAAAAGCTCAATCGTCAACTGTGGAAACTGACACATTAATGGATGTAGAATTAAACAAATCATTCCAAAAAGTTTTAATTCAATCAAAAGATTTAAATAACCCAATTATGTTATGGCTGCATGGTGGTCCAGGTGGAACTGCAATGTTCTCGTCATATTATTATACTAAAAGTCTGATGAATCATTATACAATTGTTAATTGGGATCAAAGAGGAGCTGGATTATCGTATCGCGAGGATATAGACACAACCTCAATTTCAGAAGAACAAATCATACTTGATGCTCTAGAGTTAACAAAATACTTAATTAAGAAATATAATAAAGAGAAAATATTCATTTTAGGTCATTCATTTGGGAGTGTTATAGGAATGCATCTTGCTGAAAGGTATCCAGAATATTATAAAGCATACATAGGAATGGGACAGGTAGTTGATTTTAAGAAATCTGTCAATATATCGTATAATTGGCTCGTAGATACTTTGAAATCTGTTGACGATAAAAAAAGTCTTGCAAAAGTTCAAAGAACAGGGTTGCCTGATATATGGCTAATTAGAAAATACGGTGGTGAAATGCACACAAAAGTTGACAAAAATGAAATAATTAAAAACAGTCCATTATATTATGAAGGCTATCTTGATAACAGGTATAAAGCTTTAAAATTCACGCGAAAATATATGAATAAGTTTGCTAGTAAAACGCCAAAACCGGTAAACAAAATAAAGAAGCTTACTATACCTGTGTATTTTTTTGTTGGGAAGTATGATTACGTTCCTGCTTGCGTAAGCGAAGTAACAAAAGATTACTTTGCAAAGATAGAAGCTCCTAAAAAGGGACTAATATTATTTCAAAAATCAGCACATTTTCCTAACATTGAAGAGCCTGATAAATTTCAAGAAGAATTGATTACTATTTTAAAAAATATAGATAAAATATAAATGCCAGTGCCTAACATTTAGTATAAGTAATGCCGAGTGAAGTGCGTAATTTGAGCTTTGGCTCTCGTATAAAAGTTCATCTCGGTTTGACAGGCAAACGAGTAACACACACGTTCCCCTCGTATGCCGGAACCGTTGTGGGGAATTTAACAAAAGGCTTCTCTTTGATGAAACAATTATATTCAATAAATTCAATTTTTATAAAATGCATTGTAAATTTTGACAAATGATAAAAATGAAGAAACTATTATTACTCATGTTATTATTGCCGCAACTGTCGTATTCACAACTAAACGTGAATTTTAAGTTTGACAAAAAAAATAATTATTATGCAATAGTAACCAAAACTGAAGCCGCTAGTATTGTATATGATACATCGGAAAATATCTTAGTTAAGAAGTCTGCAAAGTTTCTTTCAGATGACATTGAAAGAGTTTCGGGGAAAAGACCTGTAGTTTCAACTTTAGAAAATTATCAGGGCAGCAATATAATAATCGTTGCCACGGTAGATGAAAATCCTTTAATTAACAAATTAGTAGCAGAAAAAAAACTAACCGTTGATGACCTCAAAGGCCAGTGGGAACGATTTATAATAAAAACAATAGAAAAACCGTTTCCGGGTGTAAAACAGGCACTTGTTATTATTGGAAGCGACAGGCGTGGAGCTGCCTACGGTGTATTTACCCTTACTGAAAAGATGGGTGTTTCACCCTGGTATTGGTGGGCCGACGTTCCGGTTGAAAAACACGATGAAATTTATCTAGAAGAATGCAATTATATTTCGAAAAGCCCGGCTGTGAAATACCGAGGCATTTTTATCAATGATGAATCGCCCGCATTCAGATATTGGGCTAAAGAAAAATTTGGAGATATTAATCATAATTGTTATGAAAAAATATTTGAACTGCTCTTAAGAAATAAAGCCAATTATATTTGGCCCTCCATGTGGCTTCCTACGATGTTTTATGTTGATGACCCGTTGAATCCCAGAACTGCAGATGATTATGGAATTGTAATGGGAACTTCACACCACGAACCTATGACACGTGCACATAATGAATGGTATTTATTTAATGGAGGTGAATGGAATTACAAAACAAACAAAGATAAATTACAAGAATTTTGGCGAAACGGATTTGAACGTATAGGTAGCTATGAAACTATGGTCACAGTAGGTATGCGTGGTGACGGCGATGAAGGTATGTCGGAAGAAACAGCGGTTGACCTTTTAAAAACCATTATTAACGACCAGCGTGAAATTATTGCCGATGTAACCGGAAAACCAGCCAGGGAAACACCCCAGCTTTGGGCAATTTACAAGGAAGTACAAGACTATTACGACAAAGGTATGCGAGTGGATGACGATATCACTGTACTGTTTAGCGATGATAATTGGGGAAATATTCGTTACCTCCCTAGGAAAAATGAACTTAGTCCTTCCTCCAAATATGGGATGTATTATCATTTCGATTATGTAGGCGCACCCATATCATACAGGTGGCTAAACGTAACTCAAATTGAACGGGTATGGGAACAAATGAAACTTACTTACGAGCATGGAGTTAAGGAAATATGGATTGCCAACGTAGGCGACATCAAGCCTATGGAATTGCCAATTAGCTTCTTTCTTGATTATGCCTGGGATCCTGAGGCTATTCAGGCTGAAGACTTGCCAAACTACTATGTGAGCTGGGCAAAGCAACAATTTAGCAACGAACATGCTAAAGAAATTGCAGACATGCTTTCGCTTTACACAAAATACAATGCACGTCGCACTCCGGAGATGTTAACTGCAAGCACGTACAGCGTAGAAAACTACCGGGAATCTGACAGGATTTTTGAAGAGTACAAGGAATTATTGGAAAAAAGCACCAAGGTATATGAACAGCTTTCCGAAAAGTATAAGGCTGCCTATTATCAGCTGGTTCAATCCCCTATCGAAATGTGTGCTAACCTGAACGAAATGTATGTAGCTGCCGGTAAGAACAGATATTATGGTGTTCGTGGAGCAGCATCGGCTAATTATTATGCCGACAAAGTGAGAGAGTTGTTTGAGAAAGATGTACAACTCACACAAAAATACCATGAATTGGAAGGTGGCAAATGGAATCACATGATGTCTCAAACACACATTGGTTATACCTATTGGAATCACCCACCATTAAATATGATGCCTGCTGTTTCGTATGTTCAGGTTCCGAAGCCGGCCGAGTTAGGTTATTTCGTAGAAAATGGAGCTACACCAAGATGGGGTTGGTTGGATGTTGAGGCGGATTGGTCATTCAGTCAGGAAATGCCATTATTCGACCCTGTTAATAATCAAAATTATTATATCGATATTATTAACCGTGGTCAGGATGAATTACATTACGCTATTAAGGTCAGAGAAGACTGGATAAAACTTTCTTCAGAATCAGGCACCATTCAGTATAATGAAAAAGTGTACGTTAGCATTGATTGGCACAAAGCCCCTAAAGGAGATATGAAAGGAGAATTACTAATTTCTGGCGCAGGGAAAGAATACATTGTTCAAGTACCTATTCGAAATAAACCGTTTGTAGTTTCCGGCTTTATTGAAAATGGAGGAGCTATTGCATTTGAAGCATGTCATTTCACCAGAAAAATTGACACGAAAGACATACATTGGACAATAGTCCCTAACCTTGGACGAACGGGTTCATCACTCATTGTTGAACCGGTAACAGCCGAGACTCAAACTATATTGGAGAATTCTCCAAGAGTTGAATATGAACTCACTACTTTCAGCTCAGGAGATTATAAAGTAAGAGCTTACCTTTCACCAACTCAGGATTATAAAAAACGAGGAGGATTGAAATATGCTATTGCCATTGATGATGAGCAGCCGCAAATTATGAATATGAATGAAGGAGAAATAATGCCAGATTATAAATATGCCGATTGGTGGACAAAATCGGTTGGAGACCACATAAAAATCAAGGTTTCATCACATAAAGTTAATGCACCGGGAAAACACGTCTTAAAGATATGGGCAATTGACTCAGGGATTGTTTTCCAGAGATTTGTAATTGATGTGGGAGGATTAAAATCTAGTTATTTAGGTCCTGTTGAAAGTAATTATGTGAATGTCGAATAAAACTCCCCACAACAAACAATATAGCCAATAAGGGTTTCACTGGTATCCGAAGGTTTGTATCCCGCTTCAATTTTTATGTACCCTGACCCTTAATGGGCATATTGCCAAACGTTGTAAGTCATGAAGGGAAACCGAATTGCATATAATAAAACTGCTGACATATAGTTGTCACTCGAACTGATTATGTTTGATGAAATTTTACAGGGAAATTGAAACATGGAGAAAATAATATCACTTGACAAATCAAATATTGACAAAGAACACATATGCTGTGCGATTTCTGATAAAAAGTGCAAGGATAGTTACGAGTTGAAAAAAAATTGGCTTAAGCAAGAGTTTGATTACGGATATGTATTTCGCAGGATTGATGCAAGAGCAAAAGTATTTATTGAGTATGTTCCAGCGGAGAAAGGTTGGGTTCCGATTGATGCTTCAAATTATTTATTGATTAATTGTTTTTGGGTATCTGGTCAATACAAAGGGAAAGGATATGGCAAAGAATTATTAAGACTTGCGATTGAAGACGCAAAAGCTCAAGGAAAAGATGGATTAGTTACAGTTGTCGGAACAAAAAAGTTTCATTTCATGAGCGACACGAAGTGGTTATTAAAGCAAGGATTTGAGACTTGTGAGAAAACTTCATCCGGATTTAGTTTACTGGTAAAGAAGATTAATTCCAAAGCAGACAATCCTAAATTTAAAAGTTCGGTTAAAAGCGGAGAATGTGAGAATAAAAATGGATTAGTAGTCTATTATTCGAATCGTTGTCCATTTTCTGAATTTCATGTTACAACTTCAATGACAGAAACCGCAAAGAAAAGGAATTTACCTCTGGAGATTGTAAAGCTTGATACATTAGAAAAAGCACAATCTGCACCGACACCAGCAACGATTTTTAGTTTGTTCTATGATGGAAAATTCATTACAACCGATTTGAGTGCGTGCATGGATAGCAGATTTGATAAAGTAATAGAAATGAAATATAACTAATGATTTAAAAATGAATATGAACAATTTATAATGACAAGTATGAATAATACCAGTATAGCCCCTTGTGGCGTAATATGTGATATTTGCCTAGGTTATCAGCGGGAGAAAAATAAATGTGTCGGCTGTCTCAATATCGGAAAAAAACCATATCATTGTACAGTATGTAGCATAAAATCATGTGCGGAAAAGAAAGGAAATGAAAAATTACTCTGTTATGATTGCAGTAAATTTCCCTGTAGTCGCATTAAAAATTTGGATAAGCGCTACACATTAAAATATGGCGAAAGTCCAATTCAAAACTTGAATAAAATTAAAGAGATTGGATTACATCAATTCATTGAAATTGAGAAAGAAAAATGGAAGTGTAAGATATGCGGTCAATTGTTATGTGTTCATAGAGAAGTTTGTTTGAATTGTGGAAATAAAAACGAGTATTTTCCAGAGATTAAAGACTAATAGGAAATAAATTGACTAAAGTAAAAATGCACAAACGCACAACACACAATAAAAACGTTGTGGGTCATGCGGGCAGACTGTTGACAATGGCTTTTACATATTATGAAAATTATTAAAACCACAATTGATATAATCGAAGAATTTCGAACAGATTACCTAAACTCTTTACCTGAATTTCAGGAATTGTTCATTGAGTTAATGATAATTGATTCTGATTACTATATTTTTCAAGCGGATAATGAAGTAATTGGTTATGCGATTGGGAATAATGACGGCGTTTTGATTGAGTTTTATGTATTATACAAATACATTCCTGATAGCAATAAATTTTTCAAACAAGTCTTGAAAGACTTATCAATAAGGGAAATTTACTGTAAATCATTTGATTCTATTTTGCTCAGTAATTGTCTATTAAGTTCTCTTTCTTATTCGCTTTTAGGAGTGTTGTATCGTGATTATTCTGAAGCTCGGATTAAAAAAGACTCAGAAATAAAAATGGAGAAAGCTGACTATTCATCAATGAGTTTTCTTCAAAGTCAAGATGATTCGATAAAAATACTTTTTGAGACGGAAGAACAATTAGCTGATTTTATTCAAGACGAAAACGTATTCATATTTTACAAAAAAGATAATTTTGTGGGTTGTGGAATGGTCTTGAGACAAATCGTAATTGGGATTATTGCGATTTAGGAGTTTGGGTAGAGCCATCAAAAAGAGGTAATAGTATTGGCTCACAGATCATTCTGAATTTAAGAGAATTTGCTGTTAGTGAAAATTTGATACCAAGTTGTGGATGTGCAATTGACAATATTGCATCACAAAAGACTATCGAAAAAAGTGGTTTTGTGAGTAAATATAAATTGATAAAATTTAGAATACCATAATGCACGAACGCACAACAATAAATATAGTTCATTTGGCGGATCGTGCTAAATTTAAAAATGAGTACATTTAATAAAACTTATAGCGGTTTGATAGTGTGGATCTTTGAAATGCCAAACGCCCCGTATTATCAACGTTGTGCGCAACGCTAGCCATCACAATGAAACAGAATGATTGATTATATTGAACCCATAAAGATTTTAAGCAAATACATAAAAAACTATTTAATTGTTGAGACAAACAATTCAGTAGACTATTTGCCTAAAGAAAGAGTTTACCCATGCGGATATGCAACAATGGTTTTTCATTATGGTTCTCCATCAAAATTCCAAAAAAAGAATTCAAGTAAATACATCGAACCAAATTTGGTTATATGCGGTCAGCAAACCAATTATTATGACTTGTCATTATCCGGAAAGACAGGTATGATACTTATTGTATTCAGACCACATGGAGTAAAATCTTTTTTCAATTTCCCAATTACTGAATTATTAAATGAAAACCTTTCACTCCAGGAATTGGCTAATAATGAAGCTGCTGAATTAGAGGACAGATTGTTTAACTCCCTTAATAATAAACAGAGAATAATCCATTTAGAAAACTTTCTTATTAAAAGACTAATTCATAGTAATGAATTTGAACGAGTTGAACATGCCCTAAAATTAATTGAGAATTCTAAAGGACGAATTAAAGCTCAAGATATTGCATATGATGTGTGTTTAGGAATAAAACAATTTGAAAGGACTTTTTCAAAGTACGTTGGTGTCAACCCCAAAAAGTTTGCAAGCATTGTCCGGTTTCAAAATGTCATACAAATGAAAAGAAAACATAAAAACTCAAGTATGTTTCAATTAGCTATTGATAATGGGTATTACGACCAATCTCATTTTATTCATGATTTCAAAAGCCTTACCGGACTTACTCCTCGAGTTTTTTTTATTAAAAATAATAAAGACTAATTTTTACAATTTATTCGACTAAGTATTGATTAATCTTTCCATTACATTTAGAATATTATTGGAGTATTTATGAAAAAAATTGAGCTAAAACAAAAAGAAATAATTGAGTTTTGCAACTCTAATAGAGATGAAGAAGTAGTCAAAAAATACTCTCGATATTTCAGAGAAGGATTTGATGCTTATGGAATAGATTCAAAAATACTTGAATCTCAAAAAAACAACTGGTTAATTTCTTGGGAAGGTGAAATGAATATTGAGGATTATCTGAATTTAGGAGATAAACTCGTTGCTTCTGGAAAATTTGAAGAAGCAGACTTTGCGATACAGTTCATTGCATCAAAGCAAAATGACTTTTCCATCGAAACATTTAACAGAGTTGGTAACTGGCTTGAGGATGGAATTCATAACTGGGGTAATACTGATGTGCTTTGTATGATGGCTCTATCCCAATTTATATTTAATAAAGTAGTTCGACCTGAAGATTTTTTAAACTGGACAGAATCACTATCTAAATGGAAAAGAAGAGCTGTGCCGGTTACATTTGTTGAAGTAATAAAAAAAGGACATGAACCTATAACTATTTTATCTGTAATAGAAAAATTAATGGAGGATAATGAAGAAGATGTTCAAAAAGGTCTTGGTACATTACTTCGGGAAATTTGGAAGAAGCAACCTGAAATAGCCGAAGCATTTTTGTTAAAATGGAAAAACATATGTGGAAGAAAAATAATTCAATATGCCACTGAAAAAATGGATAAATCCCAAAAGGCAAAATTTAAAAGGGATAAAAAATGAAAACCATTGAACCAATAAATATTAACTTAATTTCATATTGCGGATTTTACTGTGGTGCATGTCCAAAATATACAAAAGGACAATGCGAAGGGTGTAAAGGTGATAGCCCAAATTGTGCCATAGGATACAAAGCCTGTAAGGTGAGACCATGCTGCATTAAGAATGGCTTTAATTCTTGCGCCGAGTGTGATAAGCATGATTCTGTTAAATATTGTAAATTATTCAATCCATTCATGATTCGATTTGGACAATTTATTACGAGGACAAATCGGAGAATAGGAATTGAGATGATAAAAGAAAAAGGAGAAACCGATTTTGTAAAATATATGATTGATAAAAATTGGGTGACAATAAAGACTGGAAAACAATAACACAAAGCACACAACAATGTATAAAAATAATAGCCGAGGCAGTAGTAAATTCGAGGGTTGTAGCCCGCTTCAACTTTTGTGTAACTTGACAGAAAAGCACCACGCAGTCGGCTACTATTATTATACTAAACGTTAGTGGCAAGCAAAAAAAACGATAATACAGATGGGATATTTAAGAGAATATTACGAAAGGATTGTAAAGCTTCAAGAATCAGAATGGGAATTCATCGCTGCTCATTTTGACAGGAAAGTCTTTGATAAGAATGAAATAATAACCAAACAAGGCGAAACAGAAAATTATCTATCATTTATCGAATCAGGCATTGTACGATTTTATATACCAGGTGATAAAAACGAATTGACTTTTAATTTCAGCTTTAATAAAGAATTTACTTGTGCTTATGATTCCTTTTTGACTCAAACGCCTTCAGAATATGAATTGCAGGCATTAACTGAAACAATTGTTTGGCAGATTTCTTACAACGATTTACAGAAAGTTTATGAACAAACCCAAGTCGGAAATTATTTAGGCCGTTTTGCTTCTGAAAAACTGTTTTTAGCTAAAAGTAGACGTGAATTATCGTTGCTAAAATACAATGCCAAAGAAAGATACTTGCGATTATTTAACGAACAACCGGATATTTTAAAATTTATCCCGCTGAAATACATTGCTTCGTACATTGGAATTACACCACAAGGACTAAGCAGGATTCGCAGACAAATTAGTTAACATAGGTTCATTGACTGTTTGAGAAGTTCTTTAGAATTTAGCGGGATAAACTAAAGAATTATAAAACATGAGATTACCAATTTTGTCTTTAGGGCATAAAATTCTAAAAGAGAAATGTGAAAATATTAATCCAGATTATCCAAATCTTAAAGAACTGATTAGTGATATGTGGGAAACAATGCAAAGGGCTAATGGATGTGGACTTGCGGCACCTCAAATCGGACAATCAATCAGGCTTTTTATAGTTGACAGTAAATCGGCTTACGAAAACATTGAAGAATCCGAGAGGAAAGCATATTATGAAAACGATGATAAAGGTATAATGGAAACTTTTATTAATGCTAAAATAGTTAATTGTTCCGAGCATTGTTGGGAAGATGAAGAAGGTTGTTTGAGCATTCCAGATTTATCTCAATCGGTAAATAGACCTTGGACAATTACGATAGAGTATTACAATCCATATTTTGAGAAACAAACACGAACATATAGTGGGACAACAGCCAGAATAGTTCAACATGAATATGACCATACCGATGGAATTTTGTATATTGACCATTTGAAAACATTAACGAAGAGACTAATGGAAGCAAAACTAAAAAGGATAATAAAAGGACAGATTAAAACGAAATATCCAATAAAATTTGTAAAAAATGCCAGCCAATAACAATGTGTATAATTCATAAGGGTCTCAGAGGTTTTCGAGCGGTATCACCCGCATCAATTTTAGGTGGTAACTTGATAAGTTTGAAGCCTGAAATCCCTTACGTAATACATTCACCATTATAGCCCATTAGTTGGGAGTCGATATATACTTTGAAAGAATATTAATAACAAATAAATCAAATGAATATGAAACTGTTTTTTATAATTGTAGTTGTTGTATTATTAATACAGGCGTGCAACAATCAGCCAGATTATAAATATCTTGGCCAGGCTCCTCCCGGAAATACACCTGAAATTTTTGCTCCGGGCATTATTTCATTGGAAGATAGAAATGAAGCCATGATTACCTTTTCACCCGATGGAAATGAGTGTTATTTTACTGTGAGTGAAAAACCGTGGAATGATGTTAATATTATGGAAGCAGTATTTCGTGATACGAGTTGGACAACACCGGCAAAAGCTTCCTTTATTAATAGTTTTGGTATGAGTCCCAGCATTTCTTCTGATGGAAAAGAATTCTTTTTTATTGGACCCTATAAGAATGGCATTGGAGTTAACCGGTGTTTACGCACTACTGATGGAGGTTGGTCAGCACCGGTAGAAATGGACAGCCTTATTAATTCTGGATCAAGTGAGTACAGCTGTCACCCATCTAGTTTGGGTAGTATGTTTGTATGTTCATGGCGCTCCGGTGGTATTGGTGGTTGCGATGGCTGGCGTATTCCATTCCAAGATGGGCAATACAAAGAAGCAGAGAATATGGGTGCTTTAAATTCTAAAGTTGGTGATTGTTTGTGGGCGCCCGGGCCAAATGAGGAATTTTTAATTTTCCAATCCCGCAGGCCGGCCGTTGGAAATCAGGGTGGGTTTTTTGAAACCGATCTTTTTATAACATTTGCATTGTCTGATGGAACCTGGTCGGCTCCCCAGAACCTGGGACCTGAAATAAATAGTTCTGCAACAGATGGATTTGCTTGGGTGTCGCACGATGGGAAATACCTATTCTTCTCCAGCGATCGTAGCGGGCAGTATGATATTTATTGGGTAAGCCTTGATTCTGTTTTACAAAACACTCCTAAAGTTTCATTAGCTGATGCAAAACAAAATCCTGAAGATTACTCTTTTTACCAAATATTTGATCGAAAGAAAACAATTATTGGTTTTGATTTAAATAAAGCGGGAAATGTAAAACTAGAAATTTGTAATCTTGAAAGGGAAAAATTAGAAACTATATTTGATGAATATAAACCTAAAGGTGAAAACCAGTTTGCCTGGGAAGGTAAAGGTTTTGAAAAAGGTGAGTATTTATGTAAAATGCAGGTATATGATAAAAATTCAGGTCAGGTATTTCTTGAATCAACCATTCAGGTTTTACTTCGATAAATAAGAGGTTCCTATAACAATGTGTCATACGTAATAGCCGGGAAAGTAGTAAATATCAAGGTTTGTGACTCGCACCAACATCATCTCGGTTTGATGGCGAGAAGCTCCGAAATCCGCCACTACGCATATGCTCAACGATATAGACAAACATAAAAAAGACACTGACAGATAATTATTATGAAATTAACACGACTTTACAAAGAATTTTTTGACAGCGGAAAAACAGGCGGACTAATTTTAGTTTTCGTGACTGTCCTTTCCCTTGGGCTCGCAAATTCTTCCTGGCAGACAGAATATATCAATTTTTGGCATTATGATCTGGGCGGACATAGCATCGTTCATTGGATTAATGACGGGCTCATGGCTATTTTTTTTCTACTCATTGGTTTAGAGTTAGAACGAGAAATTTATCGCGGAGAACTTTCGGATATAAAAAATGCATCACTGCCAATATTTGGTGCAATAGGCGGTATGCTTGTTCCTGCAGGATTATTTTTATTGCTTAACTTCGGAACAGACACTCAGGCAGGTACCGGTATTCCAATGGCCACAGACATTGCTTTTGCTATTGGAATTTTATCCCTGTTGGGTAATCGTGTTCCGTCTTCGCTAAAAATTTTTTTGATGGCTGTTGCAATAGTAGATGACTTAGGAGCAATTATAATAATTGCAATATTTTACACAACATCTTTAGCGTTAACAAATTTGTTTATTGCATTAGGTATCTTTGCTTTTCTACTACTCCTGAACCGACTGAAAATTCACAGTTTAATTCCGTATTTAATAGGTGGAGTTGCAATGTGGTATTTTATGTTGCATTCAGGTGTTCATGCAACAATTACAGGAGTGTTACTAGCTTTTGCAATCCCATTTGGCAAAGGAGGAGAAAAATCTTCTTCATATATTCTTCAACATTTTTTACACAAACCAGTAGCATTTCTAATTTTGCCATTGTTTGCTATTGCGAACACTTGCATTGCAATTGGCGACGGTTGGCAGAGTGGTTTAGGAGAGACAAACAGTTTAGGAATTATTGCAGGACTTGTAGTCGGAAAGCCTTTAGGTATTTGGCTCTTTTCAATTATCGGTGTTAGCTTGGGACTTTGTGTATTACCTACAGAATTGAAATGGAAAAATATAATTGGTGTTGGTTTTTTAGGCGGTATTGGTTTTACAATGTCAATCTTCATTACTCTTCTTGCGTTTGACAATGCTGACATCGTAGACAATTCAAAAATTGCAATTATTATCGCTTCAATTATTGCAGGGACAATTGGTTTTATCATTCTTAAACTGACACTAAAAACACAATTAGGAAATGACGAAACTACATAACAATATAAATGCCTGCTTATAACACAAAATATAAAACAGTTGGGTTCAGTGTTTTGTTTCCAATTCTACTTTCCCAACGGTGGATACAGACACACTCCAAAAACCCAATCGTTTCAAATTGAAAAACGTTGTTTGCAATTATAAATAAAACTCAGTAGAAAAGATAAATTGAAAACTATAACCGCAACAAAAGGACAAATACTTCAAAGAAAAGGAGATTTAAATACTAAAGTGTATATTGTTAAAAGTGGTATGTTGCGCAGTTATACAATTGATAAAAAAGGGAAAGAACATATTTATATGTTTGCACCAGAAAAATGGTTAGTAGCAGACAATTGCGAAGCAAATGAACCTTGCGAACTTTTTATAGACGTTATTGAAGATTCAGTTATTACTGTTACTTCAAAAGAAGAATTATTAAAAGAAAGTCCAAACATAAATGCTTTGTTGAAACGTTTAAATGTGATGCAGGCACGAATAATAATGCTAATGAGTGCAAGTGCTAGTGAACGATATCAACATTTTATTAAAACCTACCCCAACATTATACAGAGAGTTCCACAAAAAATGATAGCCTCGTATTTAGGTATTACACCTGAAGCTTTAAGTCGTGTTCGTCATGAACTTTCTCAAAGCAAATAATCCAATTTTATTTCTTGATCTACATCAATGTTAAGATTTACTAAAAGGATGATTTTGGTATCATCAAACAAAAATAAAAAGAAATAAAATGACAAATCAACAAAACAACAAAGTAATACATATATCTCTGTGGATTGCACAAGGTTCATTGGCTATTCTGTTTTTAATGGCCGGAGCATTCAAACTTTCTCAACCTATTGAAAAACTGGCAGAATCTCTTCCTTGGGTTACTTCGACTCCAATAGAATTAATAAGATTTATTGGTCTTAGCGAAGTCTTAGGTGGTTTAGGTTTAATAATTCCCTCACTATTTCGTTTTAAAACCGTTTTAACCGTTTGGGCAGCTTTAGGTTTAGCTTTAGTAATGTTATTAGCGGCTATATTCCACGCTTCACGAGGAGAGTTTCCAAATATCGGTATGAATATCGTATTAATTGCTATTGCCCTATTCATTGCTTGGGGTAGAAGTAAAAAAGCACCAATAACATAAAACAATAAATTATTTAGCACATTAATTAAATTCAATAAAGAAAAATAAAATTGCAGCTGGTTTTACTACTTCAGGTTCACCAGGTGGTGATAAACTTAGCACTTTGCAATATCTTGAAACATATGCTATGCAATTAGGAATTATTTGGGTTGGGACTGGTGAAACAGGAATGCCTGAGAGTCTAAATCCATTAGGTAGTTGGGCTGGTGCAATGAGGCAATTTATAGGCGATCAGGTAAATCCTAACGAACTATTGGCAGTTGAGGTATTTGGAAAACGTGTGGCTGAAATTAGCCTGAAATTTAATTAATTATGAGAAAATCAATTTTATTAAAAATACTTTTGGTTTTGTCAGGTGCCATTGGAATTGGTATTGGAGGTGCACTTTTATTTGTACCAGTAACTTTTGAAGCATCTTCTGGAATAAACTTAAATGGAAATGTGAACTTGATAAGCGAATTAAGAGCTTTGGGAGGACTATTGTTTTCAGGAGGAATACTAATTTTGTTAGGAGCATTTATTCCTAAATTGACTTATACTTCCGTTGCTCTGTCAAGTTTAGTTTATCTAGCTGTAGGACTTTCTCGTGTGCTTAGTATAATAGTTGATGGAATACCCAATAATTCACTTTTAAATGCAACTATCATTGAAATATGTATTGGTTTATTTAGTTTAATATTTCTAATTAAATACAGAAAAAAAACAACCATTTAGCAAAGTATTAAACGAACAAATGTTCAAGTATAATCTTTCCTTTTACCATTATTAAAAACATAGAAAAAAGCATACAACAATGGCTATTCGTAATCGCTAGTACTCGCCTACTTTGGAAATTCCGTAGGCATTTCCAATTTGGTGTGTACTTGCTAAATTAAGTGTAAAACCACGCAACTACTCATAAAAGATACTGCTGTGCGTAGCCCAAAACAACAACTTCGGTGACAAATTACAACTTGATTATTATATTTAAAAGCAAAAAAAAATAGAGAAAATTATGGCATGGTTTTTTGAAAAGAAGGAAGAAATTAACAAAGAAGAGATACAGTCTCTTGTTTTAAAAAGTGCAAATGAATGTTTAAACAGAATTTGTCAGAATCCTAAAAAAGTATTGTTATTACCTCCTGATATTACAAGAGCACATAGTGGTGCCGGGTGGATAACAGAATTATTTTACAATTTCTTTGCAGAAATGGCAGATGTTTATGTTATACCAACGCTTGGACAGCACGTACCACATACTGAAGAACAGAATAAATGGATGTTTGGAGGCATACCTGAAAATAAAATACTGAAACATGATTGGATAAATGATGTTAAAAGAATTGGAACAATACCAGCCGATTACGTCAAGAAAATTACGCAAGGCAAGGCTAATTGGGAAATACCTATTTCAATCAATCGAAATGTATTAGAAGGCAAATGGGATTTGATAATAAATGTTGGACATGTTGTTCCTCATGAAGTATTGGGATTTGCCAATCATAACAAAAATTATTTTATTGGACTTGGCGGCAAAGAAATGATTTGTGCATCTCATATGGCAGCCGCATGTTATGGGATAGAAAATAATCTTGGCTCATTAGTAACACCATTGCGACACTGTTATAACAAAGCTGAAAATGAATTCCTTAACCATTTGCCAGATGTTTATATCCAAGTAGTAATGGCATATAATAACAAAGGGAAACTTGTACACACAGGATTTTATTGTGGCGATGATTTAGATACTTATCTTTTAGCAGCCAAACAATCCAAAGCCGAAAACATTACGATTGTTCGACCCTTGAAGAAGGTTGTGGCAATTATGCAAGGCGATGAGTTTTTCAGTACATGGGTTGCCAATAAAGCAGTATATCGAACACGAAAAGCAATGGCTGACGGTGGAGAGCTAATAATAATTGCACCCGGATTAGAACGATTTGGAGAACAAGACGAAGTCGATAAAATTATTAGGAAATATGGGTATTCAGGTACTGAAAAAGTAATGAAGTATTGGAAGGAGAATGAAGAACTCCAAGACTTAACTCATGCAACAGCGCATTTAATACATGGTTCATCAGAGGACCGTTTTAAAATAACTTATGCACCAGGACACTTAACAAAAGAAGAAATTGAATCTGTAAACTTTGGTTATCTTGATTATAATAAAGCTATGGAAATGTATTCTCCTGATAAACTTAAAAATGGATTTAATATTCTTGCGAATGGAGAAGAAATATATTTCATAAGTACACCATCTGCTGGATTATGGACTACAAAGGAAAAACTCAACGAATAATGGGCAGCACATAACATTTTGCATAAGTAATGGTGGGGAAAGTGCTAAATATCAAGGTTTGTATTAGCAGGCTCAAACTGCAGAGCGGTGCCAAGCAATCGGCTACCATCCTTATACTGGTCGTTGTGTGTCATTTGCCAGAATCCTAAAGAATGAAATATAGTGAGAATAAAATAGACGGATTTCTATCCAACTTCATTAAATGTTTTTGGGAATTTGATAACCCAACAAAAGATGTTAATTATATCATCTTACCAGACGGTCATTTTGATTTAATCTTTGAAATTAGAAATAATACGCTTTCAAATATTTCATTGACCGGCGTGTGGACAAAACCAATTAATGTGCATATCGAAAAAGATGTAAAATTGATTGGAATTAGATTTAAACTAATCGCACCAGAGTATATTTTCAAGCAGCCAATAAAGAACATTCTAAACACAACGACAGTTTTACCGATAATTTTTTTCGCATCAAGAAATCGTTCCTTTGACGACTTTGACATTCTTACTGATTACCTTTTAGAAAAAATCAAGTACGGCTTAAAAAATCTGAATGAGATTGATAATAGAAAGTTCAAATTATTCGAGTTGCTCTATGAAAACAAAGGGAATCTAAGAGTAAATGAATTGACAGAAAAAGTTTTATGGAGCAGTCGCCAGATTAACAGATATTTCAATCAAAAATTTGGTTTTTCACTAAAAACATATTCAAATATATTAAAATGTAATTCATCCTTCTCTGAAATTGCAAAGGGACAACTATATCCAAAACAAAACTATTTTGACGGAGCCTTTTTTATTAAAGAAGTAAATAAATATACCTGTTTTACACTAAAAGAACTTTTAAAAATGAAAACGACTGATTTTTACAATTATCAACCCTTATGACTTCGTAATTTTGCGCTTATTAACTTACAAAAAGGATTAAAAATGAAAGTAAATAAGCTAACCCCAAATTTTGAAGTAAACGACATTAGAGAAACTATAAACTTCTATCAATCCGTTTTAGGTTTTCCCCTTGTGATGGTTGTTCCGGAAACCCAAGATGGAATTGAACATTCTATTGCCGACAACAAAGAGTATGTTTATGCTTTAGTGTCTAAAGATAATGTAGAAATAATGCTTCAGCGAAGCGATAGTTTGGATATGTAAAATTATTTTGTTTTATTTGTACTACAAATAGAATTAATTAAATTCCTGTAATGATATATAATCTAACAACACCAACTTTAGCCGACCAGGTTGAAGAAAAAATTATTGAGTTTATAAAAACCAATGATTTGCACCCTGGAGATCAACTTCTCAACGAAAAGCAATTTGCCGAAATGCTAGGTACTAGTCGAAACGTAGTACGTGAAGCTATGAGCCGTTTACGTATGTTAGGCTTAGTTCAGTCACGTACCAAACGTGGGCTTATAGTTACCGAGCCAAGCTTACTCAGTGGTTTTAAAAAAGTATTGGAACCTCAACTCTTAAGTGTTGATAGCATAAAACAGATAATGGGCATGCGGATTGCTCTTGAAATTGGTATTGCTGAATTTCTATTTGCAAATATCACTAATGATGATGTTTTTGAATTAAAAAAAATAGTTTCCCGGCAACAAGCCATCGGCATTAATAATTTATCGGTTGAAGATGAAATAATATTCCACACCAAAATTTACGAGATCGCGGGCAATGATTTTATACTACAATTTAATTCCATTATGCAACCCGTTTTTGAATTTGCCAAACAAAATTACGAAAGCTCATTTAAACCCATCAATACTGAATTGGAGAAAAAAGGTGCAATAATTAGACACTCCGACTTACTTGAACTTATTGAAAAAGGCGATAAAGCAGGCTACCGAAACGCTATACAAAAACACCTAAAACCCTACTGGGAATTTATACATCAAGATAAATAAATAATGAAATTTAATAAAATTAAGGGCTTAATAGCTGCTCCATTTACTCCTATGAATCCTGATGGATCTGTAAACACAATCCCCATTTTACCTTATACCAATAAATTGAAAATTGATGGTTTAAGTGGTGTATTTATTTGTGGTACTACAGGCGAAGGTATGCTTATGACCAACGAGGAACGAAAAGAAGTAGCTCAAGCATGGGTAAATGAGCAAAACGATGATTTCAAAGTAATTGTACATGTTGGAACTACTTCGGCCAAACAATCGCTAGAACTGGCAGCACATGCTCAAAGTATTGGTGCTTATTCCGTTGGTTGCATGGGTCCCATGTTTTTAAAACCATCTAGAATTGACGAATTGGTAAGTTTCTGTGCCGAAATAGCAGCAGGAGCACCAGATTTACCATTCTACTTTTACAACATGCCATCAATATCAGGAGTTGAGCTTCCCATGGTTGAGTTTATAAAAGAAGCATCAGTTCACATACCTAATTTCTCAGGCATTAAATTCACCCATAACAACTTAATAGAAATGCAGCAGTGTCTAAACCTTGATAATGGCAAGTGGGATATTCTTCATGGCTACGATGAATTATTGTTAGCGGGCTTATCTTTCGGAGCTGAAGGAGCAGTCGGCAGCACCTACAATTTTATGGCGCCTTTATACCTTGATATAATAGAGTGTTTTGAAAATGGTAATATCGCTGAGTCCAGAAAAAAGCAAATGCAATCGGTAAAAATTATTGAAGTATTAAATAAATACGGAGGAGCTGTAGTTGCGGGTAAAGCTTTAATGAAAGCTCAAGGCATTGAACTTGGTGACTGCAGACTACCACTTAAAAAATTCAACTCTGCTATATACGACAATTTTATTGATGAAATGAAACAAGTAGGTCTGTTTGAAATAACCAATAATCCGTTGAAAAGAAATTCATTAAAACATTAGAATTATGAGTAAAAAATACAAAACAGAGTTGTCTTCCTTTTTAGCATTTGTATTAATCATACTTAGCTTTTCATGTATAAGCGAAAAAAACAATCCGCAAACCAGTACAGTTGAACAAACCGTACATTGGGAGAATAAATCTGGTAATTACAATGGATATCGTATCCCATCCATAATAATTACCGCGAAAGGTAGTATACTTGCTTTCTGCGAAGGTCGTGAGGCTGGCGATGCTGGAAATATTAATTAACTTGTAAAGCGCTCACTTGATAATGGATTAACACGGAGTGATGCCCAAGTTATTTGGAACGACAATAACAATTCCTGCGGAATCCCCTGCTCTGTTATTGATGAAAGCACAGGAAGAGTTTGGTTATTTATGACCTGGAATTATGGTACTTAAATTATGAATATGTGCTCATACCACAACAAATCTGCACGAGCCTTAAGTTAAAATTTTGATGGAGGAAACACATGGACAGAAGTAAGCCACGATTTTCAATTGGTAGAACCAGTTTGCCAAGCCAGCATATTAAACTATGGCGATTATAAGGTAATAACTTACATTTGTTCCTGAATCCTGCCACTACTAATGGACAAACACACTTAACCAGAAAAACTAGTTTCGATGATTGTAAAACTTGGAGCAACTCAGAACTGATAGATGCAGGTAATTCAGCCTATTCGTTTCTAATAAAATTGCCCGACGGAAAAGTCGGAATTTTCTTTGAAAAACGGGATGATCATGCTTATGAAAAAATGACCTTTATGACATTCGAGGTTGAAGATATAGAGCTAATTTCCACCCTACTAGGTTTTTAAGCCCTCGTAAGGATTTTTCTGAAGTCAAATACATAGATTCATCATGAAAAGACAACTTACTTTATTTTTCTTATTTTTTACTACATCGTTATTTGCAAATGACTACTTAAAATATACATATTTGCCCGACTTACCCCCAAATTCATGCTATGGAAAGCAAGTTGGATTAGCAGGTGCGTATTTCGGTATTGACGATAATGTTTTAATAGTTGCTGGCGGTGCAAACTTCCCTGAAGCACTTCCTTGGAATGGAGGTAGAAAAAGATACTACAACGAAATATTTGTGCTTAACAAAGACAAAAGTGAATGGGAACTAATGAAAGAAAAACTTCCATTCAATTCCGCTTACGGAGGAGCTGTTTCAACTTCTGAAGGATTGCTTTGCTTTGGTGGGAATACGGCAGACAAGACCATTTCAGAATCGTATTTTATTAACTACATACCTGAATTAAAAAAAGTTGAAATAGTCACAGGTCCTGAACTTCCTGTTCCTTTAACTCACTTTGCCTTTGCTGAGATTGATAATGTAATTTATGTGGCCGGTGGTTTATCTTCAAAATCTGCAGGAAGTAGTTCTCATTTTTTCAGTCTTGACATATCCAATGCTAATTCGGCAGATCGGAGGTGGAAAGAACTAAAATCGTGGGATGGCAAATCCAGAGCATTTGGGGTAGGAGTTGCCCAAAGTAATGGACTGCATAATTGTTTCTATTTATTCTCAGGTAGAAACATTCAAGCAAACAAAGACCCTCATATATTATTTGATGCTCATGTATATAATCCCTCAATCAACGAATGGTCAGTAATATCAACAGGTGAGCAAAGTGAATTTCCTGTTATGGCAGGAACTGCTTTTGCTGTTGGAGCCAGTACTATTGTTTTTCCATCAGGAGCAAATGGTCAACTAATGTTAAAAGAAATTCATTTAAAAAAACAATTAGCAAATTTTAAAGACAAAAATACAGCCGATTCATTAAACCAAGTATTGCTAAATCATTTAAATAAGCATTCCGGATTTGGTAATCAAGTACTTGCTTTTAATACTGTTACACATGAAACCTACATGCTGGGTAATTTACCTTCCACAGGACAGGTAACAACCTCTGCGGTACAATGGGAAGACGATTTCATTATTCCTTCAGGAGAAATTGGACCCGACGTTTATACCACAAAGGTTCTGAAGATATCGGTTTCAAAAGACAATGGATATTTGAAACTGCTCGACATTATAGTATTAGCCCTGTACTTTTTAATATTAGCAGGCATGGGTTATTTTTTTTCAAAACGTCAGAAAAATACCGATGACTATTTTAAAGGTGGTGGCAGAATTCCGTGGTGGGCAGCTGGATTAAGTATATTCGGAACTGGTTTAAGTGCCATTACCTTTATGGCGATTCCTGCCAAAACTTTCGCAACAGATTGGTCCTACTTCATGCTAAACATGACTATCTTTTTGGTGGCTCCAGTTATTGTTTTTTTATTTATTCCTTTTTACCGTAAACTCAACATTACTACAGCTTACGAATATTTGGAAGTTCGTTTTAATTTAGCCGTTCGTTTAATTGGCAGCTTATCGTTTATATTGTTTCAAGTGGGACGAATGGGTGTTGTCCTGTTTCTCCCATCCATTGCATTAAATGTGGTAACTGGCATCGATATTTTTGTTTGCATTGCCTTAATGGGAGCTGTAAGCTTGGCTTACACCATGATGGGCGGCATTGAAGCTGTTATTTGGACCGATGTTATGCAAGTAATCGTTTTACTCGGTGGCGCTTTATTATCATTAACTTTAATGATTTTTGCCATCGATGGTGGATTTTCATCCATTATTGATACCGCTGTAGTAAATCACAAGTTTAACGTATTTGATTTAAATTGGTCATTAAAACAACCCTCCCTATGGGTTATGCTGGTTGGTGGAGTATTTGCCAATATTACAACTTACGGAACGGATCAAACAATGGTTCAACGCTACTTAACAACTAAAACACAAAGAGAAGCGAATAAAAGTGTTTGGACCAATGCCATATTAACCATACCTGCTACCCTTATTTTCTTTTTTGTGGGTACCGCATTGTTTGCCTTTTTTAAATCGTTCCCTAATGAATTAAATCCCACTTTTGAAAGCAACGATGCCATTTTCCCATGGTACATTATATCACAACTTCCATCGGGAATTGCAGGACTATTAATTGCGGCCATTTTTGCTGCGGCAATGAGTAGCCTAAGTAGTAGCATGAATTCAGCGGCAACAGCTTATGCCACTGATATTCATTTTCGTTTTGGGTGGAATAAGAAAAGCAATCAACTAGCCTTGGCACGAAATGCAACACTAATTATTGGAATAGCAGGCATTCTGTTTGCCTTTTTAATGGCAACCCTGGATGTGAAATCGCTTTGGGATCAATTTCAAAAAGTACTTGGGTTAATTATTGGTGGTCTAGGTGGCGTATTCTTACTTGGTATTCTTACAAAGAGAGCCAGTAGTATTGGTGTACTGATAGGTATTGCAGTTAGCATTGCAACTCAAATAGCTGTTGGTTATTTCCAACCAGTCCACTTATTACTATATGCAGCAACAGGTGTTGTTTCTTGTTTTTTTGCAGGATACTTAGCCAGTTTTATATTTAGCAATAACTACTAATTAAAAATTAGATCTACTCGTTTGATTTTTGAATTATGAAGGTACAACTAAATAAAAATTTCGTCTTTCTAGTAAACTTGCAGTTTACGGAGAATGAGGTACGAAAACACAATAATATGTAAACGTAATGCGGTGTCCGTAGCCCGTTTGGATTCCTTCGTCAGACTTCGCAGTCCTTGTGGACTAGAAATCAGATCGAAAATCCGCACTACTCTTAAATTAACGTTGTGTATTAAGACAATATTGAGACTGATGACCAGGGAGAGTTTCATAGTGATACATGGCATAAATCTATGGATTTGGAATAATATATTGTGAGGGCTGCATATCTTCTGACACTCCTAAGTTAACAGATATTGCATGCCCGGCTAGACCATGTGAAATAAAAAGAGGTCTTGAGAATTGTTCGCAATGCGAAGATTATCCTTGTACTATTTTTAATCAAAGAAAAGTCAGTGAAGATTTTACTTACAATAAAAATGTATTAAGAACAGAGTATTCAAAATGTATTAAACCATACGAAAACAAAAAAAGATTAGATGAAATAAGAAAAGCCAACTACCCGTTTTCAAGAGCACTAAATCCAGAGATTATAACTGATTATGATAGTTTTTTGAAATATATAGGTTATAAACTCGTTCAAAGTGCTTGGTTAGATTTAGTAAGTTTCATCGATAAATCATGTACATGGGCTAAGAAGATACTGTTTGGAGGTAAAAAATATAGTTGGCTGTTCAACAATGTTTTCGGAAAGAAAAAGTAATACGGTATTGGTAATATTTGGAAAATCAGATTTTGAAATAATAAATTCTAGAAAAGAGAATTTTCGCCATCGGTATTTGGTAAGATTGAGACAATAAAAACAATTGCACGATGGGAAGTGGATTTGATTTAGATACCAAAAAGGCAGCGTAATTAATGAAATTAGAGAATTGATTAAAATAAAAAGGAAACCTGAGAATGAATATCTACGAGCGCATAACAATGTACAACAATAATAGCCCGAATAGTGGTAAATTCAAGGATGGTAGCCCACTTCAGCTTTTTTGTAATTTGACAGGAACGAGCCACGCAGTCGGCTACTATTCTTATGCGAAACGTTGTATGCAAAACATGGATGAACTAATTATTAAATATTTACCTAAGATATCAAGAACAAAATTAATTTTATTTTTTCTTTCGTGCTTGATGCTTAATGCCTTTGGAAAAGGTGAATATAACCCCGATTCCACGAAGTATTTACTGCTGGATAAGCGAATTATTAAAAAAACTGAAAATGTAAAGTTAGAAGTTGGGAAAGTAGAAAAACACGCCTCTAACCCTCTTTTTGGTGAAGATAAGGAGTGGGAAATGCGTTTCGACAACCTCTATGGAAATGTAATTTTTGATGAGGAAGAAAAAATCTACAAATGTTGGTACAGCCCCTTTATTATTGATTATGCTTCGCATGGAATGACACTGGAGCAACGAAACAGAAAATACAAACGTCCAAAAAACAGAGAAATGGGAATTTGTTATGCTACTTCAAAAGATGGTATCCATTGGGAAAAGCCAAATCTTGGTTTGGTTGAATATAATGGCAGCAAACAAAATAATATTGTTTGGCGCGGACCGCACGGTGCGGGAATCTTTAAAGATTTGAACGAAAAGGATCCCGACAGGCGTTTTAAAATGATTTTTCGAGGCTTAGCTGTCAGTTACTCGGCCGATGGTATTCATTGGGCAGATAAAGTAGAAGTTAAGGGAGTAAGTGTTGCAGGAGATACACACAACAATGCCATCTGGGCACCGAGCTTAAATAAATACGTAGGGATTACGCGCACTTGGATAAAGAAAGAAGGACATATAAAAAGAGAACGTGAAGTTGCCCGAATTGAAAGTAAAGATTTTGAAAACTGGACGAAAGAAGAAACGGTACTTCAGGGGAAGGAATACGATTTACAGCCCTATTCCATGCCCATCTTTTATTATGCTGGTGTTTATTTGGGATTAGTTGCGATACATCAGCAAAGTTCCGACAAGGTTTGGACGGAATTAACTTGGAGTCCTGATACAAAGAAATGGTATCGAATTGATGCCGGTAATCCTTTGATACCTACTTCAGAAAAGAAATTAGATTACGACTATGGTTGTGTTTATGCATGTGCTTATCCGATTATTAAAAAGAATCGAATTCAACTTTATTATGGTGGAAGCGATTGGCTACATTATGGCTGGCGAAATGGCTCCTTAAATTTAGCCACACTTCGTCCCGATGGTTTTGCCGGATATGTGCAGCAGAACAGTAATCTAGAAGGTGTAATCGAAACAAAGATAATTAGTTACAAAGGTGGGGTATTGAAATTAACTGCTGATGTTGAAAAGGGTGGTTCAATCAAAGTAACGGTTTTGGATAGTGATGGAGAGCAAATAGCTACTTCTAAATCTATTACAAAGACAATCACGGATGAAATACTTCAGCTCAATAATAAAATCAAGAAAGAAAATATCAGTCTTAAAATTAAAATCAAAAAAGCGAAAGTATTTTCATTTAGTATCGAATAAATGAGGTCCAGCATACAACAATGTATAAGAATAATAACCGAGATAGTAGTAAATTAAAGGGTTATAGCCCGTATCAACTTTCTTGTAACTTGACAAGAAAGTTCCACGCAGTCGGCTACATATTCTTATATTAACCGTTGTGTGTATTACATCACTACTGAAAAGGCAGGAATATTTATGGAATAATGGATAAAAAAAATCTAAAGTCAAAATAAGAGAAAAGGTAAACATAACAATCAAGCAAAAACCTTTGATGTTGTTTGAAATACAAATGGACTCAAATTAGATTATGGGACTTATTAAATAAAAAGTTACTTACAGAATAGAAAACTTATTTGGAGATATTAAAATTGGGAAAAATGAGAGAAGTCAGAATTATATTGTTCTTTTTAGTTGTATTGTTGTTTTTCAGCTGTGAAAATAGAGTTAGAATTGATGAGATTGAGAATGTCATATCAAAAAATGACCTTAACATACAACTGAAAATTGATGTTGATAATGATTTTGAAATCCAAAAAGTTTTGGAAAATAAAAACAGCAATAGTCTTTATCTGAAAATTGATGTTGATAATAAATTTTCAATAAGAGGTAAAACAGAAATTGAAATCAAAAAGAAATACAGATTGTCAATTACATTAAAGAATATTAATGCAAATCCTGTTATAAACTATTCTTTCTGGAAAGGACTTAAAACATCTGTGAGAAGCTATACATTGGCAGGTGAGAATGGAAATCCACCGACATCAAAAACTCAGGACATATATAATGACTGGGTAACGTTTGATGAATATTTCGAAGCTGAAGAAGGAGAAGATTCCTTTATGCTGTCTCTGTTTTGTGAAAGCGGTACATTTTACATAAAGGAAATAAAAATTGAAGAAGTAAAGGAATAAATACTCCATACAATTCGCGGTAAAAACATTATGCGGATTGTGCTATATTTGAGCAACATAACATTTAATAAATGGCGTAGCGGGCTGATAAGTAATCACTTTGAAGTGCGCAACGAAAACTTATCGCAAACCGTTGGAATTATTAAGACAATCATGAATAGACTATTTATTTATTTCGTTTTATTTAATTCGTTGCTAATCACTTCTTCTTATGGGCAACAATTCTCACATGAGAGTTTTGACCTATTCTGGAAGTCAATGCATAAGTTTGAAACACAAGATGTAATATCAATTGAACAACTAGATGAACTTTGGAACTCACCTGGTTATAGTTCATGGACAGGCTCAAAAAGAAGCCAAAATATATACTTTAACTACTTTTCTTTAGTTAACTCTCCTCACCTTAAAGATTCCTTGAGAAATGAGTTGGAAAGAAGCAAAGGCTATCGACTGACTCTTTTTAATCATTTCTTAGAAGCAAAACAGAAACAGCTCGAGCTGACTGATTTTGTCAAGCGGTTTATAGTGTCAGATGTTATTGAGAAAGCGAAAAAGCAGGCGTTTAAATATTTACCAGATACCTTATCGGTAGATAATGATAATACGATTATTTCACTGATGATTTTTCAACCAGACGCTTTTGCTGTTCCTGAGGATAATGTAGTCTTAATGGACGTTCTATTCGCTTACAATTATGGCGAAGGCATCGAAAAATTCTTAGGGCATGAGCTTCACCATATCTATTTAAGTAAGTATATATCAAGGCTAAAGTTAGTAGATTATGAAAATGATGCCCTAATTTGGAGCATAGATAAGCTAAGAAATGAGGGAATTGCAGACCTAATTGATAAAGAGAATATTTTAGAAAAAAATAATAAAACAGAGTATGACCTAAAATACATTGACCATTATCATAATTCGAAACAACACCTTGAAGCAATAGATTCTTTGCTTCAAGAAATTGCAAAAGATAATTCGATACTAAAAGAGAACGGCAAGAAAATTAGAGGTGAATTACCTTTTAGCGCACACCCTACTGGTTTATATTTAGCAAAAATAATCAAGGAAAAAATGGGGACTGAAGCTCTTTTACAATGCCTTGAAAGTCCCTTTCCTTTTTTGTATTTATATAATGACATTGCCATGGAATCTCATGGAGAGTACTACGTTATTTCAATCCAATCAATTGATTATCTCAAAAAAATTGAAAAGGAATTCATTGATATAAAACAGTTTACAACAAAAAATAAACGCCATTAAAACAATCGTTTATCCTAACTTTTAAACTCATTTTAAGAAAACATTGTACCATGAAATATATAATTACTAAACTATTATTAATGTTGTTTGTCAAAACAAAGGGTATAAAGTCAAACTTAGTTGAAATTTGAGGCTCCCATTTATTAAGCTACCTTCTGTTGTTCCAAGTTTAACTCTGCCATAATAGCTGATTTTAATAAATATAGTTTATTATAATTGTTAACTCTGCGAAGCCTGGTTTCTATTTCCAGCAATGCTGATGCAACCCACCTTGACTTCATATCTGAGTTTACCCAGTTTTTTACATTCCTTAAATGTTTTGCCAGTAGGGAGTTCATGCTCTCTATCATATTCGTGGTTGTAAACGAACGTCCCAACTCTTCAACAAGCCCCAGCCTGTGCATTGTCAGAGTTTCTTCCAGTCCCTCTTCCAAAGAATTGGCAGCGCTGCGGTTTATTTTTTTCAATTCATCCCGGATCTCAAATAGTCTAATTTTCGCTTCTTCATAAAGCGGCTCACTATATGCCCGCTGAAGTTTACCCTTAAATACCGGTTTCTCTTTTTCACTTAAGTAACTGATAACATTTTCCCGCTTATGCCATTGGCAACGCTGAACAACCACAAACTCGCCGAATACTTCATCTACTGCTTTACGTAAACCTTTAGAGCCATCAAGGAGGGCAAGCAAGCCACCTGTAAAACTAAAACCTCTTTCAATTAGACCTTGGAGTAAGCCTTTAACCGCAGTACTGTTTTCAGTAGTAGTTTGTACGAAACCCAACGGTACTTTTACTCCCATGCTTGTGACTCCCAGGGCTATTACAACATTATCCCTTGACAAGTATTTGCCATCTATTACTATTGCCAGGAACTCGTAGTTGCTCAAGTCCCGCTTCTCAAATTCTTCCAACGCTTTGCTGCTTTCTTCTATAAAACGCCGGCTGATACTTGATTGGCTCATCCCGAAACTATCGGTTATACTTCGAGTTACTTTTTCATAATCATGCTGGCTTAAACCGAGTATTATCTTCTTCAGTACTTCCTCGCCTGGCATTTCCATACTATGAAGCTTTTCATAATATTCCGGTGTTTCCGCTTTCCCGGTTAACTTGTTAAACAAACGGGGGACTTCTACTTTTACTTTTTCAGAACCTACACGGATACTGCCGGGATTGCTACTCCAACGGGAGTAATTGCTCGAACGGCTGTGCTTTTCTCCTGCTTTTTCTCGGAGTTCTTCTTCCATAAGCTGGTTGTAGTGTAATCTGGCTATATCTACAAAGTTCTTAAACATCTCGTACTGAATATCTTGTGGTTGATCTAATAACCATTCAAGGTTTTTCTTTTCGATTTTGCTATCTTGCATTTGAGGCTCCTTTTTGTTTTTTGTTACTGCTATTTCAAATTACAAATTTTATGGGAGCCTCTTCTTTTTTTATTTCAACTAGGATTGAATATATATCAAACAAAGAATCTGAGATACAAATATTAGAACCTTTGGATTGGGAATTTCTGACTTGTGTAAAATCATAAATTGGACAAAAGGAAAAGCTACTATATATCTAATCAATGAATCCAAGAAACCTATTCAGGCTTATTATATATCACATCTGAATCGCTTGCAAAAACAATAATTCGCATTTGTTGAACCGGACGACTTAAATAAATGGAACGTTTCTGCCGATGAATATTGGCTGGTAAGTGATTTGAACAAAAATGTATTAGGCTTGTATAAAATTCTTTCTGGAGAAAATAAAATCATTATTAACAATTCTGATTTGTTGGATACAAGAAAGCTTCCTGAAACAATCAGGGACAGAAAAGCTCCCGGAACAATATCAGGAGGAGTAGCTAATGCAGAGCAGATGGCTTATGACGTGATTCAGTATGATATAAAAATGGAAATTCACCCAGATGAAAAATACATTAAAGTATCAAATACCATTTCCACAAATATTACAAACCAACTTAAGCAATTTGTTTTTGACCTTGAAACCTTACTAGAGGTAAAAAATGTATTCTTGGAAAAGGAAACGATAAAAGTGCCTTAAATTGTGATACCACTTTCACTGTTCTCAAGGACAGGGATAAAACATGGATTCCATAAAGTAGAAGTGACTCATACCAAAGATCACAATATTGCAAACACTGAGGAGTTTATAATGCCATTAAAAAGTGTTATTGCACTTTGGTTAACTGGTGGTCGACAATGGAGAAGTGCAGAAGTATATTTAGATACGAAAGTGCAAAATGCATTATTAAAATTACTTGAGCATGGTGGAATTATTGGTGGAGTTTCAGCAGGAGTATCAATTCAAGGTTTATTTCTTGCCTCAGGAAGCAGAGAAATGTTTGGGAGTTATTATATTATGGGAGATCAGGGAAAAGAATTCGGATTTGCAAAGTATCATAAAACATCGACACTATTGTGATTCAATTTGTGAATACAAGCGGCGGAGATATGTGGACATTATCGGAAATCGTCTCAATCGCCTTGTTGATATATTGAGAAGGCAAAAACGAAATTCATAATGAGTTTACAGAGGCATTATAACGCTCATTATACTCACCGCTATAATTTATTTGAACTACCAGTCCCATTCTCTCTCGAAGACTTTTACGTAAATGTCGTCGCCCTCGATTTTAACTTCGAACGAATCGAGTCCACCGCCGCCGGTCGGCTGCTTTCCATCTTTTAAGCTGAATTCCCAGCCATGCGCCGGACAAACAACCCTGTCGTTCTCGATAAATCCGTCATATATTATCGGAGACTTTTGATGCGGACACTTGTTACTTAGCGCGAAAATCTCACCGTTAACTTTGAATATTGCTGTATCCACATCGTCTATCATGAACCGTTTCCCCTGCCCTTCTTTGAGTTCATCAATTTTACAAACTTTTATAAATTCTTTTTCATTCCTGGAGACCATTTCATTCCGTATTTAGTATGCTGAAAATCCTTAGATAGTATCAAATCTTTCCTTCACAGCAAATCCTCTATCCGTTTTATCAACAGTAATTGCAGCTAACTCCGGATCATGTTCGAAAAACAATTTCCAGTTTTCCTCAACAGCCTGCCGAAGTATCCTGCTTTTCTCTTCAAGAGTTTTCAGCGGTTGAAGATCGTACGACATTATGTACGGCAAGTTAATATGCGTATAAAGCGGAATAAGGTCGGCGCAATATAACAGTGTTTCACTGCCGTCGCTAACCTTAACAAGCTGTTGACTAAATGTATGTCCGTTAACAAGTATAAACTTTATATAATCATCATACTCCGTTTCTTCATCATATAGCTTAAGAATACCTTCATCGTACAGAGGAACAAATCTATCTTTAATGAAACTTGCCCCGTCCTTTTTAGAAGGGTCCAATCCCCATTCATACTGCTTCTTTTGAAGATGATAAGTTGCATTAGGAAATGCAGGTACGAATTTATCGTTATCTAGTATTACCGAACCGCCTGTATGATCGAAATGCAGATGAGTAAGGATTACATCCGTTATTTCATCCGGTTTCAGCCCGATGCTTTCAAGAGCCGGGAACAGGTCATGCGTGGTATGATCGATCCGATATATTTTCGAAAACTTTTCATTCCAGTCTTTTCCGGAACCCGTATCAACAAGTATTTTTTTGGAGTCGCTTACAAGCACAAGATGACGGGTGGTTAACGTAATCCTGTTCTTTGCATCCGGCGGATTAGTTTTCTCCCAGAATACTTTCGGAACCACACCGTACATTGCACCGCCATCAAGACCAAGATGCCCTGTTTCGATACTGTAAATTTTATAATTACCTATCTGCATAGTTCAAATATTTTATTAATAATACATCTAATATATGAATTTATTTATTCCGATTCGGACATTGGCAAAAGGTCAATCAGCAGTAAAGATTATCATTGACATACACCACGTCTCATTTTATCTTCACGGATAAATTTATTACCCCATTGGTATTCAAACAACTGAGAACTTATATGCCTTATTACATTGCTATGCTCCGTGGAATAAATGTCAGCGGACAGAAGAAAATTAAAATGGCTGACTTGAAAAGCCTGTTTGAGGAAAGCGGATTTAGTAATGTCCGAACCTACATTCAAAGCGGGAATGTCATATTCGAATACAGATCAGCTTCAACTGACAAACTTGCGGAAATAATTTCTAAACAGATTCAGAACGCATTCGGATTTGAAGTTCCTGTAATTGTATTAACGGCATCCGAACTTACTAATGCGGCTGCCGGAAGTCCGTTTATCAGCAATTCTTCAAATATTCCTGAAAGAATCTATTTTACTTTCCTGGAAGACGAACCGGCAAAAGAAAAAGTGAGTAATCTTGAAGGAATTGATTTCGGAACAGAGGAATTCCAGAAGAAAAACAAAGTCATATACTTGTACATTCCGGATGGGTACGGTCGTGCAAAACTCAATAATAACTTTATCGAAAACAAATTAAAAGTCCGGGCAACCACGCGCAACTGGAAAACAGTAAACAAACTGCTTGAAATGGTAAGCAAATAAATTGTATACATTTGCATTGCATATAAAGGATCAATTATGTTAAAAGAATTTTCAAGTGTGAAAAAAGTATGTAAAATCCCTGCTGAATTTGTCAGGAAATGAAGTGAACACATTATTAATACTTATTTACTTTGCCGTATTCTCAGGACCGGAACAATATATCAGGAAAAACGGATGTGACAATAAAGATTATCTTTAAAATAAGAAAGGACACCCGCGGGATGTCCTTAGTTTGAAAATTGTGGCGAATTTATCTGCCGAGTTCGTCCAGTTTATCTTTCTTGGCAAGTAATTCTTCTTTGGATTCTACATGGTTTGGATCCGGTACACAGCAGTCCACCGGACAAACAGCGGCGCACTGCGGTTCGTCATGGAATCCTTCACACTCAGTACATTTATCGGGAACGATAAAGAAAAATTCATCAGAGAAAAATCCTTCGGCACCCGAAGGAGCGGCATCGCCGTCGCCAAATGTCTTACCTTCAAGTTCCCATTCCACACCGCCTTCATAGATTGCAGTGTTCGGGCATTCGGGTTCACAAGCTCCGCAATTGATGCATTCATCAGTTATCATGATAGCCATAATTGAACTCCTTTATAATATTAGTTAAACTTTAGTTTTATTTTGGGCAATAGAGTAATATCAAATTCAATTTTTTGCTTATCAGTATTGCCTTCGAGCAACTCGCATAATACTTTTACTTCAGCAAGCAATTTATCAATATAAACGTTTCGATACTCTGGTAAATAATTTTCGAGTTTTGCTGTACCTTTATCAAATTGGCTTAACGAGCCTCTGTAATTCCCGCAAACAAGGTGATAGCACCCGACAGAAACCTGAATCAACCCCTGATAGAACAGTCTTGAATCATCACTGATTCCTATCCAGATATCCTCGAAAAAATCATGAGCCGCAAAGTATTCACCATCATTAAAGAGCTTAATACCAACTGATATATCAATCAAAGTCGAATCCATAATAATAAAACAACAAAATAAGATCAACTGAAATAAGAAAATATATTCTTATTTACCATCCACCGCTGGCACCGCCGCCGCCGAAACCGCCGCCACCACCGGAAAAGCCTCCGCCACCGAAGCCTCCTCCGAATCCACTACCGCCACCACGAGGTCTTCCACCACCGAGAGCTCCGAGGAGCAATAATGTACCGAGTCCGCCGCCTCTGCCACCGCGGCCGAAAATGGCTATCAGGATGAAAATAATAATATAAATGAATGGGAAACCGCCGCCATCGTCCTTATCCCTTCTGCGGCGTTTTCTATCCGTATTAGTATACTCGCCTTTGGTCGCGGCATCAATCGCCCTGACACCTGCACGCACTCCGGCAAAATAATTTCCTGTCCTGAAATAGGGAGCAATTTCATTTCGGATTATTGAACTTGCCAGCGCGTCAGGTAAAGCGCCTTCCAGACCGTAGCCGACTTCAATTCTCACTTTACGATCATTTACTGAGATAAGAAGAAGAACTCCGTTGTCTTTTCCCTTCCGACCAATAGAATTCTTCTCGGCAACTTCATTCGTGAACATTTCGATTGGGTAACCTTCAAGTGATGAAACCATAAGAAAAACAATCTGGTTTGAAGTTTGCTGGTCTATGCGCTGCAACTCACTATTCAGTTCATTGAGTTCGGCACGTGAAAGAGTATTAGAATAATCCGTAGCGTATTGTCTAAGTTTCTCAATTTTAGGCTGGGCATTTATAACAATACCCAGCAATAACAATATATATATGAGTTTTCTCATTTACTAAAATTCTACCTTCGGAGCAGTATCAGCGCCTTCCTGTGCCTGGAAATACTCCTTCTTTTCAAATCCGGTAAACGATGCGATCATAGCTCCCGGGAATCTTCTGATTCGTGTATTGTAATTTTGAGTAGCCTGGTTAAACTTTCTTCGTTCCACCGAGATCCGGTTTTCAGTGCCTTCGAGCTGAGCCTGAAGCTGCAGGAAGTTCTCATTTGCTTTCAGATCAGGATATTTCTCAACGGTAACGAGAAGTCTTGAAAGCGCGCTGCTTAAACCGCCTTGGGCCTGCTGGAACTGCTGGAATGCCTGAGGGTTATTCAATATATCTGACGAAATATTAAGCTGATTTACTTTTGATCGTGCTTCTGTAACAGCGGTAAATGTTTCCCGTTCGAACTCGGCGACACCCTTTACAGTATTTACCAGATTCGGAATCAAGTCCATTCTTCGCTGATACTGATTCTCAACCTGGCTCCATGACTGCGTAACCTGTTCATCAAGTGACACTATTTCATTATAAACACTTACGCCCCACATTACGAATATTAAAACAATGACTCCGATAACAGCCACAACACCGCAGCCTATCATTGCACCTTTTTTCATTTATTACTCCTGTTTATTAAACTTTCCAATATTACACCAAATGTCCTGATATATTCAGTAAAAATATGCATTAATTCGTCAAACTTCTTGTAGGTGCAGGAATTCTTCCACCGCGTCCCACGAAATTCTGCGAAGACAATCTGCTAACGGGCATAACGGGTGCGGCGCCGAGCAGTCCGCCGAAATCGAATACGTCACCAACTTTTTTACCGTGAATCGGTAGAATTCTGACAGCGGTCGCCTTGTCATTTATCATTCCTATTGCACATTCATCCGCAATAATTCCTGCTATTGTTGAAGCGGGGGTGTCTCCGGGAACAGCGACCATATCTAGTCCGACAGAACATACAGCCGTCATAGCCTCAAGCTTTTCCAGTGTAAGATGCCCTTTCTTAACAGCCTCAATCATTCCCTGATCCTCGCTAACGGGAATGAAAGCACCGCTGAGTCCGCCCACGGATGAACTTGCCATTAGTCCCGCCTTCTTAACCGAATCGTTCAGCATTGCAAGTGCGGCAGTAGTTCCCGGTGCACCGACATCTTCAACTCCCATCGCTTTAAGAATATCGCCTATACTGTCGCCCGGCGCGGGAGTAGGAGCAAGCGAGACATCAACAATACCGAAAGGAATTCCGTGTTTCTCGGCAACTTTATTGCCTATTAGTTCACCGGCACGTGTTATCTTGAACGCAGTTTTCTTAATGTGTTCCGCGAGAGTATTTAAATCGCACCTTCCCGCTTCCTTAATTGCATCGAGTACAACACCGGGACCGCTGATACCTACATTTAATACTACTTCCGGTTCGGACACGCCGTGGAAAGCGCCGGCAATAAACGGATTATCTTCGGGGACATTGCAGTATACAACGAGTTTCGCACAACCAATTGAGCCATTATCTTTTGTTTTTTCGGCGAGTGACAGAATCTGCTCAGACATCATGTTAATTGCGTCCATATTAATGCCGGCTTTAGTAGATGCCACATTAACATTCGCGCAAATTCTTTTTGTTTCCGAAAGAGCCCGGGGAATAGACTTGATCAGTTCCAGTTCACCTCTGGTGAATCCTTTCTGAACCAATGCGGCGAATCCACCTAAATAATCTATTCCAATCTCACCGGCCGCTTTATCAAGTATTTTTGCTATTTCGACGAAGTCATCAGCTTTATAATTATCAAAGGGAATTGATATAGGAGTTACAGCTACACGCTTGTTTGCGATAGAGACACCGTATTCCGATTCAACCGCCTCGGCATACTTAACGTGATGTTTGCCGTAATTCAGTATCTTTTCGTAAATTTTCTGTTTCGTTACTTCAATATTCCTGTCTACGCAGTCTCTAAGACTAATACCGAGAGTTACAGTACGGATATCGAAATGGTCGATCTCCGTCATTCGTATTGTTTCTAATATTTCTTCAAATTCATAGTTCATTTGTCTACCAAAAAAATCTAAAAATAAATGGAATGCTGATGACATAGATTGTCATGATTTCCGCAGATAAATCGAACAACTCACAACAATCAACTATCAAATTCTATGCATATACCTGAAAACATCTTCGTGCTGCAGATAAATTTTAACCTGTAATTCCTCGGAGCATTTCGCCATGTCTTCTTGTAATTCCTTCAAATCTTTCGGGGAATTGGAAATATCGATAATCATTATCATGGTATAAAACTTATCAAGAATTTTTTGGCTTAGATCCTTTATATCTATCCCGGACTCACTAAGTCTTTGGGTAATACCTGAAATAATTCCCGGGTGATTAATGCCGAATGAAGTTAAAATAATTTTCCCGGTACTCAAATCCGCTTTCGGAAGTGATTCAGGTTGATCCCCAAGTTTACTTATCGATTTCTCAACAATCTGTTTTACATTATCGGGTGAAGCATTATCGCCAAGTTCTTCAATCGCATGCAGCGCAATTTTCCTAATCTCGTCTTCGCTTATTCTCACGGTTTGTCTCCAGCGTAGTTATTTTTTAGAAATCTGTATGCGTCGTTGGCAATTTTAATGTTCTCGTTTACGGCGAACTTTCCGGCATTCTCGTAATTACCCCGGTAAAACCGGAGCCAGAGTAAATTGCCGATCACAAGACCATCGAAAACCCTGTCCTCAACAAACGCATTAATTGTTAAATAGCCCAGCAGAGCATTCCAGCCGAGCGACATAATTCCTGACAAATAATGACCGGTATAAATCTGTCCCGAACCGGGCAAAATATAAGAAATTACCTTAGCAAAAGTAACCGAATATTTTTCGTTTTCTACCTTATTTGCCAGTTTTTTAAGCGGGTGTTCCGGATCAAGCTTGGTAAAAACAGCGGCAGCGTTCTGCCAGTCGTCAGCCATCATAAAAGCCCAGCCCCGCCAGTAATTAATATCATTTGAACGTGATGAAAACCTATTATCAGCATTCAGATCGTCCAACAGACTCTGAGCATTATTGGTAGTACGTCTCAAAATATTGCAGCGTACAATTTGTATTTTGGATTCATAAACTTCCTCATCGTTTCGTGCTGAGATTTCTGATTTCCTGAAATATGAAATAGCATTATCATATTTACCGGCGAACTTATAACTCATTCCGATCTTGAAATTTGCCTCATGAGTATATTCCCGGTACCTGTCGAAATAAATCAGTCTTTTGTACTCGGTAACCGCATCGAAGAACAATTCGGAATCGTATAGATTATCAGCATACTTCAGTTGCCTGCTAAGATTATCCTGCGCCGATAAATTAGAATTAACCGCGATCATGATTATCGTTACGATGTAAATTATTTTTATCAATCTAGATATCATACAATTCCATAAACAGCTATTTACATATGAAATCAACAACCGGTATAAACCAGTTTTTTTCACTAATGTATAGATTCAAATCGGTATCAAACCTGAATTTAACAGCCGTGTTATAATTCTGAACAGCCGCCATTGAGCCGTAAATATTACCGGTATAAAAATATGCTGCCAATCCTGAGAAAACCCACCCGCGAATCGGATGATCATTTTTAAAGTTATTTACCGCAAGGTATGTTAGGACACCAGTAAATAAGAATGAAGTAATCCCGTCACCAATTTCATCTGCGTATACTTTCCCAAGTCCCGGAAGCAGCGATGAAAGTATTGCGGCAGTGCTTTCACTCTTATAATCCGGATTAATTTTCCTGCTATAAAACTCCATCACTTTTAACTTTTCGTCACCTTCGAAATTTAACAGTAGAGTCGCGGAATCCGTTATTCCACCGTATCTAAGAAGGCTAATATTATAAAGTTTCTTAACCGGGGCAACTAAGCTATCCGGCATATAGTTATTACCCTCAACAAGTAGACGGAATGACCGGTCGTCATCCTTTTGGAAACTGGTTTTATAAAACTCCAGACGGGACTGTTCGCTTAAATCCGAATTATAAAATAGACCTTTAAAGTTATCCATTGATTCATCGTATCTCTTCATCTCGGAAAGTGCGAAAGCTATCTTAAACCTTACCGTATCATTATCGGTTTGCTGCAGGTAATACCGGTATTCTGAAATTGCCCTTAGATAATCCTTTTCGCAAAAGAGAAAATTACCAAAACTAAGCCTGTTTTCAGGCGAGAAAATATCTTCCGAATTAGCCTGGGCCGTTACCTTGTGAGGGACTAAAACAACAGCAAGCAGAGAAAGCGAAACCAGTATAAATTTCTTGATCAATTTATTTAACAACAACATCTCTCGGGAAATATTTAACGTCATCTATATTTAATTTATAATTACGTACCGGATCATATAATCGTCCTGATTTATATAAAGGGTAATACGGACTCCTCTTAAAAACATTTGTATCCCGCATAAACCTGTCCGCAAACATCAGTGAGCCTTTTAAAAAATTAGTTTCACGAACCGATTGAATGAAAAAAGCAGAGCAGGTCGGGTGAAACGGACAATTGTCGCCGTCAAGATCAGAGATAAGAAAATCGTACGACATTTTCAGAGAAGATAAGAAGAATGCTCCGACACTTCGCGAACTAATACTATATTGCGGATCAGGTTGAACAGTAAGTCCATAATCTATTTCTGCTTTGCTCCAGCGCTCCCAGTCCTTTTGAGCGTTCAGCATGACAGGAATAAGCAAAATTAATATGAAATATTTAATGAGTCCCTTAAACATCGATCAGAATTTATCCAAGTCAAGTTTAAGACTTTTGGCAAGTCTTTTCAGTTCAAGTTGTTTATAAACAGCATTCTTACAAAGTGATATACCGTTCGACCAGCAGATATCTTTTGTCTTCTCATCAATAGTCACAGTACTAAAATAGCTTTCTTCAAGCAGCATTTTATAATCAGAATCATCTTTGTGACGCGACAGGTTAATCTCACCTTCAAGTCCGTCTGAGTATTTTACATACAGTTTAAGTTCGCCTGCGGCTTTTACAAGAATTGGTTTTGCCATAGAATTTCCCGATAACAACAATTTATTTTAATCGTAAAAATATATTATTCAGAATTATAATCCGACTACGAATTTACTAGTTCCCGCGCAATTATCAGTTTTTGTATTTCCGAGGTACCCTCGTAAATTTCAGTAACTTTAGCATCACGCAAAAACCTTTCAACATGATACTCGCGAACATATCCATACCCTCCATGAACCTGGATAGCATCGAGCGCATTTTCGACTGCAACTTTAGATGAATACAGCTTAGCCATGGAAGCTTCTTTTACATAGGGTTTCCCTGCATCCTTAAGCGCAGCAGCCTGCAATGTAAGCAGCTTAGCAGCTTCAACTTTTACTGCCATATCGGAAAGCATGAACTGAATAGCCTGCAGATTATATATCTCCGTTCCGAACGCTTTACGTTCCTTCGAGTATTGAAGTGCTTTCTCGAGCGATGCTTCTGCTATTCCAACAGCCTGCGAAGCTATTCCGTACCTGCCGCCGTTCAGCGTATTCATGGCAAAGTTAAATCCTTTTCCAACTTCCCAGAGAACATTCTTTTCAGGGACTTTAACATTTGTAAAAGTAAGCGAGCACGTATCGGAACTTCTAATACCGAGTTTATCCTCCTTCACTCCATGTTCGAATCCTTCAGTTCCCTTTTCAATAACGAACGCCGTTATTCCCTTATGCCTCTTTTCCGAATCAGTTTGAGCCATTACGATATAATAATCCGCCGATTGCCCGTTAGTAATCCAGTTTTTAATGCCGTTAAGCACCCAGTACTCACCTTCTTTAGCCGCTGTAGTACGCTGCTGAGTGGCATCGCTGCCGGCTTCTGGTTCGGATAAGGCAAACGCGCCAAGTTTCTCACCGCGAGCGAGTGGTTTTAGATAAGTATCCTTTATATAATCACTTCCCCATTTTTCAAGTCCGAAACAGACCAGAGAATTATTGACGGACATAATAACTCCAACGCTCGCATCCACCTTGGAGATTTCAATCATTGCGAGACAATAACTAACAGTATCCAGTCCGGCGCCGTCATACTCAGGTGAAACCATCATTCCCATGAAACCAAGTTCCGACATTTTCTTAACAATCTCCGCGGGGAACTCACCTTTTTTATCTCGTTCAATTACATATGGAGCTATCTCGGATTCGGCAAATTCACGAGCCGTATCCCGGATCATTTTCTGTTCTTCCGTGAATTCGAAATTCATAAACTTTTCCTCATATATTGTATTATAGATTGAGGTATTTGCAGTGATTTCAAACTAAGTAATGTCTTCTGAAATAGCAATTGAAATGATAGTGTAGGATTACAGCAATTTAGTTTATAGATCTAAAACAAATTCGATTAAATAAGTTATTTCACAGCAAACTGAGATAGTATCTCGATCGAAATAAATTCAAGAGTAGCTTCGTGAGTTGCTTCGAGAACTACCGGACAAGCGAAACCTGCTTCGTATGCCTGCAGCCAGCGAGCCGCACAGACACACCACTGATCTCCCGGTTTTAATCCGGAGAATCCATATTCGGGAATGGGTGTTGACAAATCGTTGCCTGCTTCCAGACTGAACTCAAGGAATTCCTCAGTAACTCTGCAGCAAACCGAATGAACTCCGAGATCCTCATCGCAGGTGTCGCAGTACCCGTTTCTGAAAAACCCGGTTACCGGATCCTTTCCGCATGGAATAAGATCTCCGCCAAGAACGTTTTTAGGTGCAGGCATAACTACTTCCCTTCGGGTAAAGTACGTTTATAAGTTTTTATTATATCATCCATGAACTTTTCGTATTCGTCATCGATAAACATTCTGGATTCGTCCGCCTCAAACCATTCAATTGTCCGTTTTATACCTTTATTGAAAGGGATGGTCGCATTAAAGTCCGGGACAAACGATTTTATTTTTGAATTATCAAATATCACACTTACAGCTTTATCACCGGTTAAAGTTCCTTTGAATGATTCATCATACTCAACGAGCCAGTCCGAGGCTATATGTACGATATTCGGCTTCACACCTACTGCATCGGCAACAGCTTCATAAATCTGATCCCATGTAAGAATCTCGTCTGAAGTAATATGAAACGCGTGTCCAATTGCCTGTTGGTGACCGAATAGTCCGATAAATCCTTTCGCGAAGTCATCGGCATGCGTAATAGTCCAGAGTGAGTTTCCATCGCCATGCACAATAACTTCCTTTCCTTTTTTCATCCTGTCGATCACATTGTATTTTGTCCAACCACCGATTGGTACAGGTATAACTGTATTGTAGGTTAGCGAAGGTCGAACTATTGTAATCGGGAATCCTTCTTCCCTGTATACTCGATTCAATTCGTCTTCACATGCTATTTTATCGCGAGAATACTGCCAGAACGGATTGGCGAGAGGTGTCGACTCAGTTACGACCGGATGAACCGGAGGTTTCTGATAAATAGATGCGGAAGATATAAAAATGTACTGTTTAGTCTTTCCTCTGAACAGTTCAACATCCCGTTTAATATCGTCATCTGTGAATGCAATCCAGTTTACAACAACATCCCAGTCATGTCCTGATAACAGAACGGCAGATGCACTGTCCAGCTTTGCTATATCACCCTTAATTTCACTCACATCTTCAATTTCGAATCCGGACTTGCCCCGGTTCAGCAGGTATAAATCAATCCCTCTTTCAACACACATTTTACTAACAGCGCTGCTTATATTTCCGGTTCCACCAATGAATAACACTTTCATTTTATTCCTCGTCCAGCTTAATTGATTATTCTTTAAATGACAACTAATTCGCTATTATCCGAATATGTCAGCAGCAAAAACATTACTCCGTCTTTAGCTGCATTCTGCTTTGAAAAGTAACAGGCAATCCTGTAGGTGCGTGAAGGTAATAGACCTTTTCACCGTAAGCCTCAAAGGGTCCGTGAGGTTCAAGTCCACTCTTCCTAGCATGCTCTGCAAACTCATCAGCGTTATCAACTTCAATCTGCAGCATTATTCCTTCAGGAAGTTGTTCGCTTTCAGGCCAGACTTCAATCCAGCTAGTACCTGCCGGGAATATTGCACCGTTAAATTCTTTACTCTCTTCTCCTCCGACATCTCTTTTCGGAAGTCCGATCCCATCGCCCAGAAATTCGGCAAGTTTTTCCGCTTCCTTCGATACCGCACAAAACCTAATACCAATTACTTCCATTTAGAATCCTCTCGAATAATTATTAGAGTTAATAAAATGAGATTAAATTTGTTAAAAGATAATTGTATTGGGAGTGAGTATCAAGTTATGATGTTAGCGATACTTTAGAGAATCACCTATTTCTTCTTTCTTCGAGGATATTTCATTTTAAGTTTTGCAGAGGAATCCGGTTTATCCCGTCTCTCATCGGCATTAACAACAAACTCGTATTTCTTATTCAACACGCATCCTTTCCTGCCCGGGATACAGTCGGATTTAAGGCGAACACACAATGAGTCTTTGATATTTAAATGCGGACAGGAAAATGATCCCATAATATTAATCTAGTTTTCGTAATGTTATAAACTTATAAATTCTTTCAAGTCTGAATTCAGAATATATTCAAGCTCATTAAACTCAGAATTCTTCATCTCGGTAAAAAGAAATCCGAATACATGAAAGTTTTTGTAATCAGTTTGCCTCAACTCAAGCGGCTGCTTAAAATGTGAAAGAAGCTTGTCATAGTCAAATGATTTAATACTCCCCGAATCGATACCTGTTGAATTATCCAATACGATAACAGCATATAAAAGGTCATCTTTATTTCGAAGTACTTCTCCCCAGTCAGGTTTAAGACCATTCAAATAATATTCGTATGAGTTTATACCGTAAGCAAAGTAAGTCACATCTGCCGTAGTACACCAGCCGCCGAATCTAAGCGGATTTATTTCAACGGGAATTACATCACCGTCTTCGGTTACTCTCACTTCTGTATGAAGCGGGAAATTTTTCAATCCGGCGAGGTTACCAACATCCTTAAGGAACGAACTAAAGAGTTCAATATTACCCTCAATAACTTCCTTTGACGAGATATAAACGCGATCACGTGTATCAGTCTCAGACGAGTACAGATGTTTCAGGATATTGAGTATAACCGGGTTTCCATTCTCATCGAAGTAAGCGTCAAACGCGAACTCATCGCCGCGAATATATTCCTCGATAATCAGCCTGGATGTCGCCAGTACCTGCTCGGGATAGGAATTCTCAAACCTTTTTATTTCCCTGACAAGATGATTCTTGACCATATCCCAGTCGTCATTTTCAAATACTATTTTCACCGCAATGCTGAAGAATCCGATTGACGGCTTTATTACAAAGGGTCGCTGTAGCGTATCTACATCAAGATAATCAAGTTCCTGCAGAGTTACTTCCCTATACATAAAATCCGGGTATAACGATTTAATTAATTTTCTAAACTTCACCTTATCCTTAAACAACTCAATCTGATGTGCCGGCTTATGTCCGTTGAGATGATTGATTATCCATTCACCGGAGTTTTCTGAATTAGTATAGAGTTTGGGATATTCAGTTTCGTTAAGATGTTGAACAGCATTTTCCGACGAGATAAGATTCATTTTGTTTTCTGAATCAAACATAACTGCTGTTTCATTATTCAGTACCGGGTAGGAATTCCGGATAACAGTATCGACAAGGAAATCTGATACAAACGGTTTATCTAATATTATCAATATTAATCTCGCAGTAAATGAAGATACGAATTTAGTTCACCGAACTTACTCAAACAAATCTAATTACGTGAAGAAATGAACTCGTAAATTCGTTCGGCTAATTCCTTCATTTTCGGGCGTGCAAGTTCTTCTTTTACCGGCAGGAAACAAGATATTATATACTGGTGTTTCCCGTCATCGACTATACCAACATCATTCGTCCAGTAAGAAAACCAGCCGGTTTTATGGAAGTACATTGCATTAGGCGGCAGTCCCTGTGCAAGTTTGGATTTGTCAAGCTGCCTGGATAAAAGTGATTTCATCTGCATACTTACCCAAGGATTAACCAGTGTGTTCGTAAAAACTTTATACATAAAATCAGCGGCATGCAGCGCGCATGTTTCAGTTCCCCTGATCTTTTCATAACCGGTTTCTTCATACTTCCTGCTCAGGAACTTGCGGGTTACTTCGCTTCCATGCCAGTTAAACTTGTGCATGAGTTCATTTATGTTCTCCCTCCCGCCCAGATCAATTAGACAGTTGGCCGCGGAGTTATCGCTTCGGGAAATCATAAGATCCAGCAGGTAGTTAACTGTAACCGTATCGCCATCACGAAGCAGCGGACGCGGATCACTGGCTATCTCTTTGGACCTGTCAACATCATTCGGAGACTTAACAACATACTGTTCATACAACGAATGCTTACCTCGTGATACTTGATTGAGTACCTCTGCGGCAACATACATTTTATAAACCGAAGCAGGGTAAATGAAATTGTTCATCTGCGCGCCGCCAATGTGAGGGATTCCATGACTCATATCAACAACAGCCAGAGAAATTTGTTCAATCCCGTCTTCACCAACATCGAAATCCCGATTGAGATTCAGATCAGCTACTATTTCTTGCAGCTCTTCAGTCAGCACCTTATCATGTTGATAGTATTCAGGAACTACAACTTTCTGAGCAAATACAGAAGTAGAAATCATTAAAAAGAGAAGAACATTTCTAAAAAGACAGTTGTCCATTTGTATTACTCTCACTAAGCAAATCCTATTATGTGCTGGTTTCAAAACTGGTATCCTTATACTTAGCCTGAAGCTTTTTTAATTCTTTTTTAAGTTTATCCACTACCTGTTGATATTCGGAATTATCATAAAGATTGTTGTATTCGTTTTCATCGTTCTCTAAATCGTACAACTCCCACTTATCGATATCGTAGAAATGGATTAACTTATATTTATCTGTACGAACACCACAATGCTTGTGAACTTTATGCCATCCGTGAGGATATTCATAGTAGTGATAATAGATCGACTTGCGCCAGTCGGCAGCTTTTTTATCTGCTACGATACTCCTGAATGATTCACCCTGCATCTCGGTTGGTACCGGCACTCCTGTAAAGTCAAGGAATGTCGGGGCGAAATCGAGATTCAATACCATTTTATCTGTTTCCTGACCTGCTTTTATCTCCCTGGGATAGCGCATTACGAGCGGCATTCCCAAAGACTCTTCATACATAAATCTTTTATCATACCAGCCGTGTTCACCCAGGTAAAATCCCTGATCCGATGTATAAACAATTATCGTATCATCTTTAAGTCCATTAGTATCGAGATAGTCCAGTACGCGACCGACATTTTCGTCCACTGCAAGAATACAACTTAGGTAATCACGCATGTAACGCCGGTACTTCCATTCGAGTAATTCTTTTCCTTTCAAATTACTATTACGAAACTCAGCATTGATCTTATCGTAGTGAGCATCCCATTTGGCTTTCTGTTCAGGAGTCATTCTTTTATACGTATTTTCCCAGGTTTCAGGTACACTTTGCGCCCACTTCTTGTTTCCACCTGTACCTGTTTCTTTCTTATAATCACCAGGCTGCAGTTTCATATCGAAGGAAAGAAACATATCTTCAATTCTCATATCGGCATGTCCCGCAGTTTCTTCGCGGGTTTTATAGTCATCATAAAATGACTCCGGCAGCGGGATATCCTTATCATCAAACGCACCGAGATGCCTTGCCGCGGGCATCCAGTTTCTGTGGGGCGCTTTATGGTGAACCAGCATACAGAATGGCTTGGTTTTATCCCGCTCATCGAGGAAATCAATTGCATTCTCAGTAATAATATCAGTTGTATAACCTTCATATCGTTTAGTTCCGTCGGGTTCAATAAAATCCGGGTTATAATATTGTCCCTGTCCGATAAGTATTTTCCATTTATCAAAACCGGTCGGTGTAGTTTTCAAATGCCATTTACCGAAAATAGCCGTCTGATAACCGGCTTTCTGAAGCAGCTTTGGGAACGTCATCTGAGTCCCATCGAATTCATCCCGGTTGTCCCTTAAACCATTAACATGGCTGTACTTGCCGGTCAGCATTGTTGCTCTGCTCGGGCCGCAGATTGAATTAGTAACAAAACTATTCCTGAATAAAATTCCTTCCTTCGCAATCCTGTCAATATTCGGTGTACTTATTAGTTTGCTGCCGTAACAGCTAATAGCCTGTTCAGCATGATCGTCACTCATAATAAAAATAATGTTAGGTTGTTTTGGACCATCTGCGCAATGGGTGAGAAAATTCGGAAGGCTCATTAAAGCTGCACCTGCTCCAACGGTTTTTATAAAATCTCTTCTTGTTTGATTCATAATTCGGACATCCCCGTGAGATTTGACTATAATTGACGAACTAATTTATCAATAATTCATTCAAATTGTACATTCGGAACTTATTTTTATTCCGGGGAGAATAAGATAATTAATAAGTTGGTTATTATTGCAGCATTTGCATTAGGATTTTTGGCTGGGAATCTAACTTGTTCGCAAAACGAAAATCGACGGCATTAACTTCCCATCTATGATTTACAGCTTATGTTCTATTTTATCCGGATCTTGACAAACCGCATTAACGGCAGTAATAAAATCACTCGTTTCAATAGGTTTTATAAAGTACTTAACCGGATCTGCCTCCTTAGCTCTGGTCATATGCTTTCTATCGGGATAACCCGTCATGAAGATGATTTGAACGTCCACTTTGTTCTTAATAGTCAGAGCAGCTTCAATACCATCTATAGAACCGGCTAGACTAATATCCATTAAAATGAGATCGGGACCCTCGGCAACTGCGTATTCAATTGCTTCCTCTCCCGATGCGACAACCTTTTCAACGTGATGTCCAGCTTTCTTCAATACCATTTTCAAGAACATTACGCTCAACGCCTCATCTTCAACAATTAGAATTTTTAGATTTTTCATACTATTATACCCTGGATGTGTATTTGGAATCTATGAATTCAATAAAACAGTTTACACCGTTGTTGTCTTTAAAATCTACTTTCCCCTGAAGCTGATGCTCCCCAATACCGAAAATACTTTGTAAACCGAGAGATTCCTGTTTCCGGAAATTGAATTCGTCAGGAACTCCTTTACCATCGTCCGAGTAATGTATGTTTATAGTACCCTCATCATTTTGTACAAGATTAATAAAAATATTTCCGTTCATTTCATCCGGGAACGCGTGTTTAAGTGAATTCGATAGTAGTTCATTAATAATTAATCCGCACGGAATAGCGTAGTCCAATAAAAGTGAAACCTCGGCGAGATTAAAATTTAATTTTATTCGATGAGCAGTACCTGTGAAACTTTTTACTAAAAGATGTGACAGTTCAACTATGTATTCTTTCAAACTCACTCTGGAAAGATTTTGAGACTGATATAATTTCTGATGAACAAGCGACATAGCCTGTATCCTGTTCTGAGTATCCTTGAACACATCTTTTACATCAGGATTATCAACGTATGCAGCTTGAAGGGAAAGCATTGAAACAATTACCTGCATATTATTTTTGGTTCTGTGATACAGTTCCTTTAGTAGGACTTCCTTTTCCTGTAAAGACGATTTCAGGTTCGCTTCCGCAATTTTAAGATCGTTTATATCCTGTACTATTCCGAACATCCTAACCGATTCGCCTTCAGAATTATGCTCTACTTTTCCCTCTGCATGAATATATCGTACCTCTTCTGTTGGAAGAATGATCCTGTAATCCAATGAATAACTTTGGGATTTTTTCAACGATCCATCCATCACTTCTCTAACCGATTCCATGTCATCAGGATGTATCGAGTTCAAGAATGATTCAATAGTAACTTCATTACCGGGTTCGAGACCGAATATCCAGTACACTTCATCCGACCAGAACAATTCATCTTTCTTTATATTCCAGTCCCAATTGCCAAATCTGCCGATTCTCTGAGCTTCGGAAAGTCTTGATTCACTTAATTTACGCGCTGATTCACTTTTCTTTCTTTCTGAAATATCCCTTGCAAAAGCGCAATGATATTCCTCACCGTTGAACGTAAAAATACTAACTGATAGTTCTACCGGTATAAGTGTTCCGTCTTTGGCTTTGTGAACTGTCTCAATTCTGCGGGAACCAAGACTATCAATACTCTCATTAAACTCACTCCAGTTTTTTTCTGCATATAAAGGATCAATATCCTTAACCGTTATTGTATTAAATTCGTCCTTTGTATAACCGAGGGTTTTACAAGCAGCGTCGTTAACGTATTCAATCCTTTCATCACAGGTAATCCAGTAAACGGAATCTCTCGCCTGATCAATTGAAAACTGGGTACGCCATAAATTCTGCTCAATTGTTTTCCTTTCAGTTATGTCCTGAATCGTACCGATCATAAACAAGGGAATACCGGACTCATCCGATTCAAGTTCACCAAGTCCATGTACCCATCTTTCCTGCTGGTCGTTGAATCTGACTATTTTGTACTCAAAATTGAACGGATTCTCATTTTTAATTACCAAATCTGAAAGATAATCGAACATCAATTCACGAAACTCAGGGTGAACAATATTTATCCATCCTTCCACTGATTTATCATAGTCTTTATAAATACCAAACACCTCGTCGAGAGTTTCTGAGCTTTCCCAGTTGCCTTTCTGAATATCAAATGTATAATGACCAAGTCTTGCAATTTTCTGAGATATTTTCAGCAGGTTTTCGCTATGTTTTACTTGATGCTCAGCTTTCTTACGTTCTGTGATATCAGTTACGAAGGCAATTGAAAAACCGGTTCCTTCGTATTCGTGATAATTATTTCTTACTTCTACAGGATATGTTGAACCATCTTTTCTGGTATACGTTGTTTCAATTATACTTGAACCGGATTTCCTTAATTCACTTCTGTGTACCTTCCATACAGTTTCCGGCATCCCGCTATCAACATCAAATATATGCATGTTTTTAAGCTCTTCACTTGTGTACCCCAGACTCAAACATGCTTTTTGGTTTATGCTAAGTATTCTGCCATCATTTGCAATCCTGAATATTCCCACCGAAGCGTTATCAATAATATATTTAGATAGGAGCAATTCTTTTTCCGCCTCTTTCCTCTCACTAATATCCCGGGCAAATCCAAACACATAGCTTTTACCTTCAATTACTACTTTGCTGATTTTAACTTCAACAGGGAATTTCGAATTATCTTTCCGCTTGTGAACAGTTTCTAAACTGAGATGCTGTCCTTCCTTCAAATCTTGCCATAATAACTTTACATCATCTACTGAATTAGTGCTACAATCAAGATCAAATACATGCATATTAAGTAATTCATACTTAGTATAACCCGTTGCTTCACTGCTAAGGAGATTCACATCCATAATTTTTGCTGAATCGAAATCACTCAGATAAAATGCATCTCCGGCATGATCAAGTATGCTCTTTAAAAGTTGTTCCTTTCCTTTCAGTTCATGTTTCGCTTTCAAATATTCAGTTTCGTCAATTATAACTCCATCCAAAAAAACACTACCACCAATAGTATTATCAGGAATTCCCAGTATTTTGTACCATCTTGTATTACCGTCAATCTCAAAAGAAACAAGCTCTTCAATTTCAATCATATTTTTCGCTGATAATACGAATTTGTCATTCAATAACTCTCTGTCATTCTCACCAATACAATTCCAGAATAGAGAATTATCTTTAATTAATGCTTCCGGCTCAACACCTAACAAATCAATGCATTTGGGTCCGGCTATGATAAACTTGCCTTCACCATTTTTAAAAAGTGAATATCTAAAAATCATTGATGTGAAATTATTTTGAGATGTTCTGAAATAATCAACAATTTTGGCGAAATTAATATTATCCGAAGTGTACTCGTCAAAATCAGAAACATCTGCTGCAAATCCATCTCCAATAACATTAGTCTCACTTATATCTTCACTTTCGAAATCCAATAGCTTGAATTGACTGGAAAGGGTAGTATCGAGATCATCAAGAAGACCATTTATTTGACTGGTAAGAACGGATAAAACTTCATGTGCATCATTGTTTCCGGGTTTCTTCTCCAACCCCACTTCAGATATTTCCTGAAGCTTATTTATTATATTTTTTATTGAATGTTTTGTTGGTTCCAAGCTTCACCCGTTTATTATCTTTGTACATTTTCCAAATCAAAACGGGTAAATTATCCACGTAACCCGCCGGATCTATGTGCTATTTTAAGTAATCAGTGATTTTTTTCAATCAAATTACAGTAAAAGCGAATAATTGGCGATGAGTGCGCTGTTATTATAAATTAGTACCGGGCGCAATCAGGATGCGACAGTATTGTTACTCTGAGGCTTTTAATTACTTCTAACATTCACTGATGTTAAAACATTTTTCGTATCTTTGCACCCTATGAAAAAAGAGCAGGAAAAAATAAATTTAAAAGGACTGACACTTGAGCAGTTGGGAAGCTTTTTCGAATCCATCGGAGAACAGAAGTTCAGAGGAGAACAGGTATTCAACTGGATCAATAATCAACTTATTTTTGAGTTCGACGAGATGCTCAACCTGTCGAAAAATCTGCGCGAAAAACTGAAGAATGAATGTGAATTGGAGTGCTTAAAACTTACTGAAGTACAGAGTTCCGGCTCCACTAGTACTAAGAAATATTTAATGCGAACTTTTGATGAGAAATATATTGAATCGGTTATAATTCCGGACGACACGAGAAACACATTATGCCTGTCAACGCAGGTTGGCTGTCCGCTCGACTGCAAATTCTGTGCAACAGGTCTGATGGGTTATAAGCGCAACCTTAACTCTGCCGAAATTTTAGATCAATACCTGTTAGCAGCTAAGGATTTAGGCAAAGACAATATCACCAATATCGTTTATATGGGGATGGGTGAACCTTTGCTTAACTTTAAAAATACTATTGATTCTTTGCAGATATTAACGCATGAGTTGAATAAAGGGATAAGTAGGAACAGGATTACAGTTTCAACCGCCGGTATTCCACATAAAATTAAGGAACTGGCAGACAGCGGACTTCGTGTTAAACTGGCTCTTTCGCTTCACTCGTGCTTCAATGATATTCGTTCGCGCATTATGCCGATAAACAAAAAGTATCCACTCGATGAACTTTTAGATGCCTGTGAGTATTACGCAAAGAAGACAAAGACACGAATTACATTCGAATATACCATGCTGCAAGATTTAAATGACCGGGATGAGGATATCCGGGGACTCACGAAGCTTTCAAGACGAATACCTTCGAAAGTAAATGTCATTCCTTTTAATAGTATTAAGCACATGGATCCCGAAGGCATTTCTGCCGGACTGGAACCAACTTCACGGGAAGTAATCAGGAAGTTTGTAGAAAAATTGAGAAACAATAATGTTACCGTAATGGTTCGAGATACTCAGGGCGATGATATCGCTGCCGCCTGCGGACAACTTGCCGTGAAAAAGTAGAGAGTGCCGGGATGTCCTGGATATATGTTTTCATTGAATCTTTTTTCGAAATAAGCTGGGCTGTTGAGCTGAAATATTCCGACGGATTTACACAGCTTAAGTGAAGCATCTTTACAGTATTAACAATGATACTTAGTAACATATTCCTGGCAATGGGTGTAAAGCAACTCCCGATCGGGACGGCTTATGCTGTTTGGACCGGTATAGGCGTACTTGGAACAGCCATTTACGGAATGATTTTTTTTAATGAGCCCCGTGAGATAAATAGGATAATATTCATCCTGTTTATTGTGACCGGGATAATTGGATTGAAGGTAACTGCCAAGCCATGAAAAAACTTACACACTCACAGATATCCGAGAACAGAAGTACACTCGATAATATTGATGAAGTCGAAAAACTTCCTGTCTATGTAATATTAAACAGTATCAGAAGCGCTTATAATGTCGGTTCTATATTCCGAACTTCAGATGGTGCTATGATTAAAAAATTATTCCTTTGCGGATACACCCCACATCCCCCAAAGAAGGAAGTACTTAAAACCGCACTCGGCTCCACAGAAAGTGTCACATGGGAGTATGTAAAAGATCCTATAGAAGTTATTAACCAGTTAAAAGCGGATGGTGTTACTATTTGCGCACTTGAACAAACGAGTAAAAGCCGTCCTTACTATTCAGTCGACAATAAACAATTTCCCTTATGCATTATAGTTGGGAATGAAATTACAGGCGTAGACCAGGAACTAATAGATCTTTGCGATTTTTCAATCGAAATTCCTCAGTACGGGATAAAACAATCGCTGAATGTAGCGGTGGCATATGGGATTTCAATTTTTGAGCTGAGGAAAACATTTGATTGTTCCGGGAGTGAACAGAAGCCGTAATCAGATGGCACTTGTATAAAAATTTTCCCCATTATCCTTTGTGTGAACATTAAGCATATCTGCCCTTACAAGTTTAATAATTGTACGGGAGGCCCGTCTATTCGACAGATTTGCTGAATCCGCAAGCTCTTTCACGGTAATCGAATCGCATTCTTTCAACAGTTCGAATACTATTTTCTCATTCTTCCCTATCTGGTATTTATGAAGCGGCTTCTTTGAGCTTCGAGCCTGGAGTATTTTAATCATTTCTTTACTCGCGGGAACGCTTTTATCATTAACCCTGATAAAAACATGAGCCTCGTTTATATCAAGTTCACTCTTGTAATCCTGCAGCCTGTGAGGCTTATTTTCAGATTCCGGAATCTCACAGACAACTATCTCCCTGCCGTACAACTCAATAAAATGAATAGTATAATTAACCTCCGGTTCACAGTAATTTTCAGCAGTCTCTTTTAACAGCTCCGCCTCCCCCTTTTCACTAAATACACCATAAACAGATCTGTCATCATCAATTCCAACCAGTAGATATCCCCCCTTCGTATTGGCGAAGGCAATCATTTCCTTGGCAATTTTTTCATATTCAGAGAAGCGCTGTTTAAATTCCACTCTTAAACTCTCGCCACCCTCAATCAGTTTAAGAAGTTCAACGGCATTCATGGTTTGCTTTCGGGATTTGAATAAAACTATTTTTTCCTGGGACGTCCGGGTCGAGCAGTTTTTTTCTCCACCGCTTTCACACTGTCCTGACTGCTCTCCTCATCTTTTAAATCAACCTTTTCCTTCGAATCATCCTTCGATATATTCTGCAGCTGATCGCTCTCCGGGTTATCCGCAACACTAACCGAATCCTGGTCGACAGTTCTGATACTATCAAGCTCTGCAACTGATATACCAAGACTATCGGCGGCAAGACTGTCCTGACGCATTGAATTTATCCTGGCAAGTGAATCAGCTACTTTTTTCAGCTCACTCTTGTAAAAAGTAAGTTTATTTTTAACAGCTATTGCGTAAGTAGATCTGTTATACTTGGCGGACAGGGAATCGTAAAATACTGCGGCGGAATCTTTTCTGTTTAAGTCATTTTCTAAAATAAATCCAATTGTATATAATGATTTGGCGGCGTAGGCAGATTCCGGAAATTTATCTGCAAGTTCTTTTAGCGTTGAAATTGCTTTATCATAACGGTTGCTGTCATAAATTGCTTCAGCCTGAATAAACATATCTTTGGCCGGGTCTTTCTCAAGATCTATCTTTGTTAAGCCCAACTTTTCGGCTGCAGCATTTACTATTTTATCTTCTTTGTAATTCTCATATACAATTGAAAACAGACTATCGGCCTTCTGCTTATCGTCAAACGTCAGATAGTATGTACCCAGCGCGTAGAGTGCCCTTGGATACAGCTTGGAGCTCGGATCTTCAGTAATTATTTTAGTGTAGTATTTATAAGCAGAATCAGGTATTTCAATCTCCGAAAAATATAAATTCCCAAGATTGTATTTAGCTTCGACAATTGTAGATTTCAGACTGTCCGCTGTCAACCTTGATTTGATTGGCTTTTCCTCAAACGGTGGTTCTTCGTCCATAATATATAGTGTCGAGTCAAAATCAGATCCCTCAAGTTGTTTCATCTCCATAAGCAGCATAGCAAGTGAATCTTTTTTAATGAAGTATTCCTCATATGCCGCCGAATCCCTGCTGAACAAAGTAGAGTCCATGCTGTACTCATACTGTCTCGAGTATTTACTTAAATTATTAAAATTCTGTTTCAGGCTTTTGTATATATTAGACTTGTCCAGCGCTTTGTCCTTGTACTCTTTCGGGGCTTTAGTTTTAGAGACCCTGTTAAAAAGTACTTCGGCGCTATCCAAATCACCGAAATATTTTTCAATAATCTCAGCCCGCATAAATGATGCAATACCCGCACTTTTCGTACTAGTATATATTGTATCAATCTCAGTATAAAGACTTAATGCCTCATCGATATCTTCAGTCAGATAGTATATATTCGCTGTCTCCAGTTCAACCCGGTCAATCTCTTCCCTGAACTTGCCTTCGCTTCTAAGATCATCCAGAATTTCGAGACTTTCATCAATCTTTCCAAGTTGCTTCTGAATCTTCACATATTCAAGCGCACTTTCAAACTGGATATCGAAAGAAGGAGAATACTCATCGACAAGTGCAAACGAGGCAGCCGCATTTTCAAGATCGTTCTGTTTCATGTGCAGCTTTCCCATTTCAAAAGCTAATTCGGCGCTCATTTCATCTGAAGGGGAAACTTCGAGAAGTTTTTTTACGCCAAGGACAGCGCCGCTATAATCCTCGCGATAGTTCAGAAAACGGACTTCCGTTAAGTTGGCATCGAATAGCAAATCGTTGTCTTCATTTTTCTGAGCCGCATCCTTTACGTTATTAAGTATCCGTATTCCTTCATCGAAACGTCTCATTTGGAGTTCCGATCGCGCAATCCATAATTGGTTTTCAAGCGCCAACTCGGATTCAGACAGTGATTCAAGTTCCCTGAATTTCCTTAGTGATTTTGTATAATTGCCCTGATAGTAATATGATTTACCGATCATAAATAATGCGGCATCAAAATAGTCGGTATCCTTATTGAACTGGAGTATTTTAGAACAATTTTCAATTACCTTGTTAAGGTTTGTATTTGCGGACGAAGGTAATTTTGGTTCCTTGAAATCAAACAATTCTCTCTGTGAGTCTTCCAGGATGGCAATCTCAGCTTCCTCAAATGCTACAGCTGCGTTATAGTACCTGTTGAAATAAGTCGTAAAATTATTCCATAGTCCGCAGCCGCCTAAGAAAAGCGAAATAAAAACTACCGGTATTAATAATCTTTGTTTCAAATTCAAATCTCTTTTTGATTAAATTATAACGCGTCTTTACCGGATTCATCGGTACGAATTCTAACAGCATCCTTGACATCATAGACAAATATTTTACCGTCGCCAACCTGACCGGTTTTTGCAATATTCAGAATAATATCAACCACTGTCTCACTTACTTCCTCCGGTACAACAACCTCTATTTTAATTTTAGGAACGAATTCAATCTGATACTCGCTGCCCCGGTAAGTTTCGGTATGTCCTTTTTGACGACCATATCCGCGAACTTCAGAAATTGTCATTCCCATGATGCCTTCTTCCAGCAAAGCTTCTTTTACTTCTTCCAGCTTAAAGGGACGGATAATAGCTTCTATTTTTATCATAATTACTCCGGCTAACTAGATTTTTCCATGACAGTGTTTGTACTTCTTACCGCTGCCGCAGGGACAAGGCTCGTTTCTGCCAACTTGTTTCTCAGCCTTAATAGGCTGTTGCTTACCACGTCGACCTCCTTCATCCTGCTGCTGTCCCCCACTTTGAATTCCCATATTCGTAACTGCATCTTTAACAGTGGTCATGCGTTGCGGACTTCTCCTCTGCTGCTGCACTTCTTCAGGCGCCTGAGGGAAGAATTTAAAACAGAATGTAACAACTTCATTCCTGATTGTATCAAGAAGCTGCAGGAATAAATTAAACGCTTCACCCTTATATTCGAGTAATGGATCTTTCTGACCATAAGCCCGGAGTCCGATACCTTCCTTCAGATCATCCATTTCACGCAGATGCTCTTTCCACTTGTTATCTATTACACTAAGGACTGCGTATCTCTCCAGTCTGGCCATAACCTCAGGAGTAATCATCTCTTCTTTTCGCTTGTAGAACTCTTCAGAAGCCTCCATGATTTTTTCTTTCAAACCATTACGTCCGACACTTTCATAAGTATCCGGATCAATTTTAATATCGATAAGTAGATGCTGCATCAAATCGGCGCGCAGTTGTTCTATCAAAGCTTCTTCGTAATACTGATCAAGGAAGTAATCAACGTACTCGTCAAGGTATTCAAAAACCTCATCTTTAAGCCGTTCACCTTCCAGAGCCTGACGGCGTCTGGAATAGATAACCTCTCTCTGCTGATTCATAACATCATCAAATTCGAGAAGTCTTTTACGAATGGCGAAGTTGTTTTCTTCAACTTTTTTCTGGGCTCGTCCTACAGACTTTGTGATCATCGCGTGCTGAATAGCCTCGCCGTCTTCCAGTCCGAGTCTTCCCATTATAGCTGTAACACGATCACCACCGAAAAGTCTCATCAGGTCATCTTCCAGCGAGATGTAAAATTTGGATGTACCCGGATCACCCTGTCGTCCCGATCTACCGCGCAACTGCCTGTCAATACGCCTGGACTCATGCCGTTCCGTACCCAGTATATACAAGCCGCCTTTCTCACGAACTCCTGAACCAAGTTTAATATCGGTTCCTCGTCCTGCCATGTTGGTTGCAATAGTAACGGCTCCCGGTTGACCCGCATAAGCGACTATTTCAGCCTCTCGCTGATGATGCTTGGCATTAAGAACATTATGAGCAACGCCCTGACGTTTAAGCATTCTGCTCAGAGTTTCAGAAACATCAACACTGGTTGTACCCACAAGTACAGGTCGTTTCTCAGCCTGAAGTTCTTTCACCTTTTCAATTACCGCGTTGAATTTTTCCCTTTTAGATCTGTAAATCGCATCTTCATCGTCTTCTCTGACTATCGGTTTATTCGTCGGTATAACCACAACATCGAGTTTATAAATCTCATAAAACTCACCTTCCTCTGTTTCCGCGGTACCTGTCATGCCAGCCAGTTTGTTATACAGCCTGAAATAATTCTGAAGTGTAATAGTTGCCAGTGTCTGAGTATCTCTTTCAACCTTTACATTTTCTTTAGCCTCAATAGCCTGGTGCAGTCCGTCTGAATAACGTCTTCCCGGAAGAATACGTCCTGTAAACTCATCGACTATAGCGATCTTTCCTTCGTCCGTAACAACATACTCATCATCTTTGGCAAAAAGACTGTAAGCTTTCAGCATCTGATTGAGAGTGTGAATAGTATCAGATCTTTCGGAATAAACCTGGTAAAGCTCATCTTTAATCTTAAGTCTATCTTCTTCCTTAAGCGAATCATCGTTCTCAATCTTACTAATCTCGGTGCCAAGATCAGGTAATACAAAAAACTCTTTCCCTTCGCTTGAGCCGGCAGCAAGTTCTTCGCGTCCCTTTTCTGTGAGATCGATAGTATTTTGTTTCTCCTCAATAGCGAAGTAAAGCTCCTCATCTATCTCCGGCATACGCTTGGCATTTTCACGAAGATATTCCATTTCCGTACTTTGCATCAGTTTTTTATATTCGGGTTCACCAAGAAGTTTAATCAGTTTTCTGCTTTTAGGGAAACCACGATGCGCGCGAAGCAAATTTATTCCTGCTTTAGCAGTGTCATCTTTATTGCCGGTACTTAACAAACTTTCTGCTTCGGTAACTATTTGAGCAACGAGCGCGGACTGTTTACGGAACAATCGTTCAATTCTCGGTTTCATATCATAAAACTTATGATCATCGGATTCGACCGGACCCGAAATAATGAGCGGAGTTCTCGCTTCATCTATAAGTACTGAGTCAACCTCATCCACTATCGCGTAATTGTGTGGTTTCTGAACACAATTCTCTTTTGATATTGCCATGTTATCGCGCAGGTAATCGAATCCGAACTCGTTATTCGTTCCGTAAGTAATGTCTTTTCTGTACTCTTCAAATCTCTGGTCGGGTGACATTGTATTAATAATACAGCCGATAGAAAGTCCATGAAATTTAAATATCTCGCCCATCCACTCGCTGTCTCGTTTTGCCAGGTAGTCGTTAACCGTAACAACATGAACACCGAGCCCGGTAAGAGCATTCAGATATATCGGCATGGTAGCAACAAGAGTTTTACCTTCACCCGTCGCCATTTCTGCAATTCTTCCCTGATGAAGGACAATTCCGCCAACGAGCTGAACATCATAGGGAATCATATCCCAATCAATTTTATTTCCAGCGGCATCCCAAGATTTACCCACAAGCCTTCGGCAGGTATCTTTAACAACTGCAAAAGCTTCCGGAAGAATTTCATTCAGTACATCCTCATATGCCTGATTTAACTGCTCTTTGAAGTCATCCAGATCATCGTGAAGTTTATGCTTATCCTCATCAAGCTCATCACTTGTGAGTTGTTCCCTTAGTTCCTCTATCTTATCGCGCAGCTCTTCTGTACTTTCCGCAATCCGACCTCTGAATTCATCAGTCTTAGCCTTAAGCTCCTCATCTGTTAGATTTTGCAGTTTTTCATATTCGGAATTTATCTGATCCACTACAGGCCAGATATCTTTCATTGCTTTAGTATTCTTATCTCCAAACACTTTCTTGAGAAGAGAATTTATCATTAGTTTCTCCCTAATTTTAAGAACGTTAAATTTAAAGATAGGGTGTCAGAAAAGCAAAGAAAGCGGGGTATATCCATAAACATTTAACTAAATAATAATGAGTAATTACACTGCAAAAGTAACCCGAATTATTCAGAAATAAAGTTCAAATGTTTTGCCCCATTCATTCACCCGGAATTGCGAATCGCTATTTTCAAGTATTAATTAACGTTCTGAATATAATTTTAGATTTCCTATTAACTTTAGTTTAACTGCTTCTCGTTTATTTAGTATTTTAAACTATCTGTTCATATTAGATTTATACTCATTTGAATAAAACAAGTAAGTACAAGCTACCTGAAGATGTTATAAAGCGGCTCGCCCAATGGAGTTCCGGATTTTTATCGGCTGATGAACTGGACAGGATTGTTCTTACCTTTGAGCGGGAACTAAACAAATATCACGTTACCAGAGAAAATGAGTCCAATCTTATTCGCATATTTAATTCGGTTTTCGATAAAGTTTCTTTTCTTACCGACTGCCTTAAGTATCCGCACCACCCTGAAATAATATGCAGTGTAGCAGTAAACAGTAATTACCTTACGGATATTATTGTTCGAAATCCGGAATTGATGTATCAGATATTTAGTCCTGATTACCTTAAGAAAAAAATCTCTATCGACCTAATACTAAATGAGATTGGCGAAGGCATCAATCGTTTTAAAAGCCTTGAATCCAAAATTAAGTTTCTCAGGAATACAAAACGCAGATACCTGCTGAAAATTGCTCTGAATGATATCAGTGGAAATATTTCACTAGAAGAAATCGTCGGGAATCTATCAAGCCTGGCAATTGCGGTGAACCGATCGCTTTTTGACCTTTGCCTGATGGAAGTTTCCGCTTCACTAAATGTGGACCCAGGTTCCCATAAGTACGCGCTGATGTCGCTTGGCAAACTCGGCGGCAACGAACTGAATTATAGTTCGGATATAGATTTATTACTCATTTACGACAGCAACGAACTGCTCGGTAAGTCGTCACGAATTGAGTACCATGAAGTATTAATAAAGGCGACGAATTTATTCATAAGTAAGGCTACCGAATTTACTGAGCTTGGCAATCTTTACAGGGTTGACTTCAGACTCAGACCCGACGGCGGAATTGCACCGCTATGCAGAACCCTTCTCGATACGATGAATTACTATGAATCCAGAGGTGAATTGTGGGAAAGGCAGATGCTTATCAAGTTGAATTTCTTGGGTGGCAGTTTAGATCTGTATAATCAATTCAACAGTTTTGTTAAAGCATACGTTTACCAGGTTAGTAAAGCTTCGCCGCTTGTGGCAATAAAGGAGATGAAAGAGGCAATAGAGAGACACCATTCGGATAAAAATAATATAAAAACAACCGCTGGCGGAATCAGAGATATAGAGTTTACAATTCAGGCATTACAACTTGTAAACGGAAATCGTATGAAGGAATTAAGGACACCGAATACGATTACGGCAATTAGTACTTTGGAAAAACTTCAATTGCTCACAGCTGATGAATCGAAAACACTACGGGAAGCTTACATATATTATCGCAGGATTGAACATTATCTCCAACTCATGAATAATACTCAGACACATACAATACCGGAAATCACTGAGTTAAGAAAGAGCCTGTCTGTGTATATGGGTTCAGGAACTGAGAAAGAATTATTCAAATTATTGAACGGTCATAAAAAAAATGTGCGCAATATATACGATTCGATAGTTGCCGTTTCAGGCAGCGGTAAGAAGAAGGAAGTGCGGATTGATCAATTAAATTTTCACGATAAAAAACGGGCTGAAAGAAATTTGAAATTTCTCGAATTCGGTACCGGATTAGTCAGCACTAAAAATTTCGATTCCAGAACAACCAGACATTTTACATCAATAAAACCATCATTACTCAAACTTTTAAACGAGACATTCAATCCCGACCATGTACTTGATAATTTCGTTAAGATGGTACAGTCGTATAAGTTTCCGGCTCTGTTATACGAGGAACTTACAAACGAAAAATTTTTCAAGCAAATTCTCAGGATTTGTGAACGTTCCAATCTCGCTATCAACCAGCTTATAAATGAGCCGCAGCTTGTCGAGGATCTAATATCGCGGTCCGCATTTGCAAAGAATCTTACGGATTATATTGATACAACCTCATTCGAAAGGTATAAGTTCGCATTGGCTGTACAATTCTCGTTGAACCTGATAGACTATTCAAAGGTTTCGGAACTTATTACTCAGTACATTTCTGCAATCCTGCAGAAAAACTTCGAAGAGTTTTTCGGTAAATACAATTTGTTTGTTGCAGGACTCGGCAGTTACGGATCTATGGAAATGACTTTCTTCTCCGACCTTGATCTGATAATAGTAATTGATGATATAAGAAATAATTCGGATGTCCAAACTTCCGCTCAGAAGTATGTAAAGAGAAGCCGGGAATTCCTTCACTCACTGGAGATCGATTTTCGTCTCCGACCGGAAGGGAAAAGTTCGCCTCTTGTTTGGGATATTGGCAACTACGAGAAATATCTTGAATCCCGAGCAGGGCTTTGGGAATTCCAGTCATTGTTTAAGATGAGAAAATCGGCCGGTAGCGATGAACTGTGTACACGCTTTAAGCAAATTGTGATTAATAAACTTGCAAAATTTGATCCGGAAGTTATTGCAAAGGATATTACTGATATGCATTCAAAAGTAACAGCGCAAAGTTCATCAGTCTTGTCGAAAAGCATTGATCTTAAAAGATCTCCGGGCGGACTTACAACATTAGACTATTACCTGGCATATTATCAGCTTACAAATGAATATTTCTACCAATACGCCGGTAAACCTGATTACTCCAAGAAACTTATAATTCGTAAGGCTAACAATGTTATTCCGGATATTAACGCAGTTAAACTGAACTATGGGTATCTCAAGGATCTTGAGTTTATACTGCAGAACTCATTCGAGCAGCGCAAAGCTCTGGTTCCAAATGATAACATAAAGCAGAGTCTTCTCATTAAATTTACCAGAGAAACAGACTCCCGCGGTCTTGAACAAAAATTATTAAGCATATTAAAAGAAAATATAAATTTACTTAAATCAATTAGCAGATAAATTAAAATGAATATACTTCAAAAATACTATCCTCTTATTACCGGCATATTTGTATTCATCATATACATCTTCACTCTTGCGCCATCTGTTCTGGAAATTGATTCGGGAGAACTGGCAACAGTTCAGATAATGCTTGGAATTGCCCATCCTACCGGTTACCCGTTATTTACATTAGCAGGATATATTTTCTCATTAATACCACTGCCGATGTCCGGAATAATGCAGGCAAATCTATTAGCTGCTATTTACTGTTCTATCACCGTGGGAGTTACTGTTGTAATTATTAGAATGATTCTTGAAAGTCAGGTTCAGGAAATCGATCATATAAAACCCGCCAAACAAAAATCTAAAAAAATGGAATTCGCTGCTGTGCAACCCGAATGGACAAAAGTTCTATTATCGATCTTCGGAGGATTAGTACTGGCATTCAGCAGGACATTCTGGCTGCAGTCCGTATCTGTTGAAGTATATTCGCTGCACCTGCTGCTGGTTAGCTTAATAGTATACTACCTCGTAAAAATTATGCTTCAGCAAACTAATAAATTAAAAAAGTACTGGATAATAACAGCAGTTCTGTTCGGGCTTGCATTCTCAAACCATATGACAACGCTTCTACTAATCCCGGGAGCATTATATGCATTTTACATCACAAACAAATCAGGCAAGTATAAGATTAAGCATTTAGCTGTTCCGGCAGCGGGATTTATTGGAACACTGGCAATTCTATATTCATATCTCCCGATCCGGGCAGCTTCCGAGCCGGTTTTAAACTGGGGAAATCCTGTTAACTTCTCAAACTTTTTCAGACATGTCTCCGGAGCCCAGTACCAGGTATGGCTGTTCAGTTCCTTAGAAGCGGCAAAAAAACAGCTGGTGAATTTTTTCTCTTATCTTCCCAATGAGTTTACATACCCTGTTTTAATTATAGCTGTCGCCGGTTTAATATCTTTATATAAATTCAACAAGCGACTTTTTACTTTCTTTTCCGTTTCATTCGCATTTACAGTCTTATATTCCAGCAACTATGACATTAAGGACCTTGAAACATATTACCTCCTGGCATACCCGATAATTGCGATATTCTCCGTTCTCGGAGTTGTAAAATTCATCGATAAGATCATTACACAAAAATTTCCCGCGCTAATTTCCATAACTGCTTTAACGATTTTAATCGTTTATCTGTTTTACTCTAACTATTCGTATACAAATAGAAGTGATGATTATACTTTTGAAGATTACACGAAAGAAGTAATCAACAGCACTCAGGATCACTCAATTATTTTAAGCTATCAGTGGGATTATTTCATTTCGGCGTCATATTATTTTCAATACTGCGAGAATTACAGAACTGATGTTAAAGTCATTGATAAAGAACTACTTCGACGTTCATGGTATTACGATCAGCTAAGAAATGATTTCGGGAATATTTTCGAAGGTTTCGAAGAAGATGTTACTGGATTCCTAACAGCATTAAAACCTTTCGAGGAAAACCGGAAATTCGATTCAAATAAGCTTGAGCATTTCTATCAGTCGATAATGACAAATCTTGTTAAATTCAATTCCGAAGATCATACGGTTTATTTAGCTCCCGAACTTGTTGAAAACGAGATGAGAAGCAACCAGTTCAGACTGCCGGAAGGTTATTCACTCGTTCCGGACTTGTTTTTATTTCGCGTTGTAAAAGGCAATGAATACACGCCCGCTAAATTGCCTGATTATACACTACGAGTACCTGAACACCCGAACGAATATCACAAGTTCATGCAGGACATGGCAGTTAAAATGCTGATTTACAGATCGATGTATGAATTGAATTTTAATAAAATTGAGCGCGCTGAAATATATGCTAAAAAGATTCTAACCAATTTTCCCGGGCACCGGCTGCCTGCCGAACTTAAGAAAAAACTATCATTATAAACGCTATTTGGTTACCTTTATGTGCTGAGTTTATACCTGCCGCTTGCATAAGTCATTAGAAGGGAACTTAAATTTGAAAGAAATAACCGATGCAACAATTGAGGCTTTGAGCCGTAATTTCTATAAAGAAGCCGATACATACGGATTCAAATACGAGCATTATCTTAAGTTTGTGAACACACTACTGGATCAGGCATTAAGTGACAATAAGAAATCGGAGGTAAAGGAAGACAATTCCGTTGTTGCTCAATACGACAAGAAGCTAAGCTACCCAATTAAATCAGGTGATCTCGGGATACGGGACTACAATGAATCTGAGGATCTTGTATTAATAAAGGAATGGTTAAAAGATGAGTATGGACAGTATTTTCTTTATTCCCTGATCACATCTGCAACAATATCAATTGAAGAACTATTGGATAATCCCAAGAACGAAATCGGTGTTGTAACGTTTGAGGACAAACCCATCGGCATCATGGCTTTTTTGAATTTCAACAAGGCACAGAAAAAAGCTGAACTACGTAAACTGATTGGTGTTCCTGAAATGCGTGGAAAAGGTTACGGTAAAGAAGCGACTTATCTCTGGATAAATTACGGCAAGTATAAACTGAACCTGCGTAAAATATATTTATATACAATTGATACGAACATTAGGAATGTTAAACTCAACGAAGAACTTGGGTTTAAAGTAGAAGGAATATTGCGCAACGAAATAATAAACGGCTCGAAAATTTACGATGTCCTTAGAATGGGACTCCTCTTCAAGTAAACTGAAGAGGAGCTAATTTCTTACATTTAATCTTCCAGTTCATCCATCATATTTTCAATTTTCTCTTTACTCAATTCCCTCTTCATCAGGAATGACTGCAGAGTAATATCAAGCTGCTGGATTAATTTCTTTTTATAATACTTGGGCGCGAAGACCGACCCGTCAAGCATATAAAGTCTTTTGGTTTCTTCATCAAAGAAAGTATAACTGAGGTATGGGCCGCCACCGCTTTTATCGGAAAACCGCCAGAATCCGTTTGCCATTAAAGCATATCTGCCGAGGAAATTAACTTCTTTATAAGTAGTAAGCTGATCCTGCGCAATAATGACATTTGAACTGTCATTGGTGCTCCTGTAATACTTGCTTGTCATGCGGTCTCTAATCGCGCTGATCGAGTCTTTATCCAACCATTCGGGACTTGCATCATCAATCCAGTGGACGAATACCCACCTTTCCATATCCGTATTCATTCCCCTTCGGAGCCATACGAAATTGTCTTCCGGAGCATCCTTGGCAAGCTTCATATCCTTCTGAACATAAACCATCCAGCCATAATCTTTTAATAATTGCGCTTCAATATCCTTCTGTTCAAAACTTGATTTGTAAACACCCTTCAGAAGTCTTTCATCCGACGCTTTTCTGAAATAGTGTAGCAGAGTTTCTTTGTTCAGCAGGATTTTCTTTTGAAGATCTTCGATGTCGGGAGCTGTTAATACCATTACAAGCTGGTTTTTAGCCCACAAGTCATGTTTGTTGAAAACAAACTCTTTCCCATCAGAAACAAGATCATAAACGGCTGAGTCCAACAGACTGTTTACATACTCCGCTGCAAATCCTTCCCCGTTAAGAGGAGCTGCTATTATAATATTCTTCATCCCTTTTACAGTAGACAGTTTTTCGAAGGGAAGTCGTTTCAATTCAAATAGTGTTTCAGCCTGGGGAGTATAAATTACTTTGCTGAATGTTTCATACAATGCCGGTTCAATTTCGTAATAATCAGTCGAATCGGCTATAACGAAAATTTCATCCTCCAATCCGACTGCAGGTTGTTTGTCGTTGCACCCTGAAGTCAGGAGTACTATTGGAAATAAGACTAACAATAATCTCTTTACAGATGGTATCATTTTTTTCATTTCAGTTTCTGATTAGTTTCGTTTTATACAAGGCTTTACCCGAAGTAGTTTCAAGAAATCAGACAGGTACATTTGGTAAAACCAGTTCCAAGCCCGGAAGCAGTAAATAATAAAGCAGAGACATTGTAAGGCAGATCGAAATCGGAATAGACAAGTTGTCATCCGCCCAGCCGTATGATATATTCTCAGCAATTGCCCCAACAGCCACTGCAATAATTCCAATCAGGTATTCGAGAAAAAAACCTTCAATTTTCGGAGTAATTAACACAACCAATGCACCGGTAATAAAGAAAGCTGTTGTTCCTTCCAGACTTTTAGCCAGGAATTTATGTTTCCCGAATTTTCTTCCAATAAGAGCGGCCGCAATATCACCTATAATCAGGACAGAAATAGCCGGAATAACAAATACTTTAGGAAAAATTGCAATAACCAGTGTCGCTGAAAGAAGGACATAGGTTGCACCATTCAGAGTTTTCTTTTTAGAATTGATTTCATGTTCACGCAGCATAAATCCGAAAACGGAGTAAAATACTTTCGCGAATCCGGGGAAGTAATATCGGGATGAATCCAGTACCAATGACAGTATCGTCATTGGTACCAGAATATATAATGCAAGTTCCTGTGTTACGAAGTAATAAACAAACGCAATAGAAAGAGAACAAAGATGAATAGATTTCCGTAATAATTCAGTCTTATAATCTATTGTACCCGGCTCATTTTTCGTCATCTGCGCTATCAGATTTATTTTCTACATTACGTTTTTCTTTATCATCAATAAGTTTTTTAACGTGTTCCGGCAAAGATTCATCTTCCTCGTTTTGACCTTCTTCATTTCGCTTAAGTGGAGGAAGTTCCTCGCCCTGCATAATCTTCTCAATTTCGTCTGCATCGAGAATTTCCCGTTCAAGCAGTTCCATAGAAAGATTATGAAGAAGTTCCATATTGTCTTTAAGGATTTTCTCGGCTCTTTCCATAGCCTTCATTACAATGGCCTTGACCTCCCTGTCGATTTCCTGAGCTGTCATTTCACTATAGTCTGACTGCTTTGTAATTTCGCGACCGAGGAATATTTCTTCCTCGTTTTTACCGTAGGCCAGCGGACCGAGTTTCTCACTCATCCCCCACTCGCAAACCATTTTCCGTGCGAGATTTGTAGACCTTTCAATATCATTTCCGGCACCGGTCGTGAACCTGTTGAATATAATTTTCTCGGCTGCTCTTCCGCCAAGTGCGTATGTGATGGTCGCTTCAAGGTACTCTTTAGAGTATGTATGCTTTTCATCAACCGGTAAATAGGTAGTAACACCCAACGCCCTACCGCGAGGAATAATAGTAACCTTATGAACCGGGTCAGATTCCGGGATCATTTTCGCAACGAGTACATGCCCGATTTCATGATAAGCCGTGATTTTCTTTTCCTCTTCACTAATTATCATACTCTTGCGTTCCATACCCATCATTACTTTGTCTTTCGCTTCCTCGAAGTCGGACATATCTACTTTTTTCTTATCCTTTCGTGCGGCAAGTAATGCAGCCTCGTTAACCATATTGGCAAGTTCCGCACCAGCCAGACCCGGAGTTCCTTTAGCCAAGGTCTTCAGATTAACCTCGGATGTAAGCGGAATCTTCCTTGTATGAACTTTGAGAATACCTTCACGTCCTTTCACGTCGGGGCGATCAACGACAACCTGGCGGTCAAATCTGCCCGGACGCAGCAACGCCGGATCGAGTACATCCGGTCTGTTTGTCGCAGCAATAATAATTACACCGCTGTTCTGTTCGAACCCGTCCATCTCGACCAGCAGTGCGTTAAGAGTCTGCTCACGTTCGTCATGTCCGCCGCCGAGGCCCGCACCACGATGACGTCCGACAGCGTCAATCTCGTCAATAAAAATAATACAAGGAGCATTTTTCTTTCCCTGCTCAAACAAGTCCCTTACCCTGCTGGCACCAACACCGACAAACATCTCGACAAAATCGGCACCACTTATAGAGAAGAAAGGCACACCAGCTTCGCCGGCAACGGCTCTCGCCAGTAATGTTTTACCGGTTCCGGGAGGGCCTAACAGAAGCACACCACGTGGAATTTTGCCGCCAAGTTTCTGGAATTTAGTAGGCTCTTTCAGAAACTCGATTATCTCTTGAAGTTCCTGCTTAGCTTCGTCTGCACCTGCAACATCTCGGAATGTAACTTTAATCTGGGTTTCGGAAATGAGTTTCGCTTTACTCTTACCAAAATTGAATATTCCCCTGCTACCTCCGCCGCCAGCCTGCATCCTGCGCATGAACAATATCCAGACACCAATAATTAATATCCACGGTATTATTCCGATTAGAACAGTCATCCACTCATTGGATTCTTTTACTATCTGGAACTTAATGCCTTTCTCCGTCCAGATCTTAGCTTGATCCTGAATCATTGTCTCAACAAGAACAACACTTATTTTATCGGTCTTAATACCATCGAGAAACTCTTTTTCATTAAGAGTTCCTTCAAATACATAATCATTAATATCAGTTTTAACAACTTTTGCGGATTCAATTTTATCTGCATTCAATAAATCTTCATAAATATTGAATGATACTTCAGTGGAGTTAGAACCCGGATCCTTAGTAACCTGCATAATAATCACTGCAGCCACAATTACCGCGCCCCAGCTGAGAACAGTTCTAATAATTTTCGACCAGTCAAAGTCTCCGTCGGGTTTTTGCGAACCCCCGCCCGGATTCTTTTTCCCTTTATTCTGTCCATTCATATCAGGCCCTTTAGCCATATTTAATTTATTATTCATATAATCCCTTTATTCGCTTAGTACGTAAATTGATCTGAGGTTTCTGTATTTTTGAGCATAATCAAGCCCATATCCGATTACAAATTCATCAGCAATTTCAAACCCAATATAGTCAATTTTAACATCATATTTCAGGCTGCCGGGCTTGACCAGAAGCGATGCATACCTTATACTGGCAGGTTTGAAGGGCTTTAATAACTCACCGATGTATGATATTGACAAACCGGAATCGACAATGTCTTCAACTATAATTATATGGCGTTCCGAGATATCTGCGTTAAGTTCTTTTAACAGCTTAACGTTGCCCGAAGAAATCTTGCTGTCACCGTAACTCGAGAGTTTGAAAAAATCCATTTCACAATGCAGATCCACATTTTTGAGAAGATCCGCAAGAAACATAAAAGAGCCATTCAGAACACCGATGAATATAGGCAGCTTTGCCTCATATTCTTCCGTAATTTGCCGTCCTAGTTCTTTTATACGTCCCTGAAGTTTTTCCTCTGTAATCATAGGCACAAATTTTTCGTTGCCCACATAAATTACGTCGTTTCCCTGAGCCTCATTTATTTCAGACATATCTTAAAAATCCTCTTTGTAGATTTATTTATTTTGAAATTTTCATTGATCCTTAAACCAACCAGCCATACGATTTTGTTCCTGTTTAGCAGAACATAAACTTCACTTCTTAGTTTATTCGAAATTTTAATGTCAGTAAGAAAATCGGAAACATTCTTTTGCCCTCGCATACCCAAAGGATTGAATACATCCCCTGATTTCCATTTTCTTAATATAAATATATCATCTAAATTATCCGCTGAAATATACTCCGATTTTTTATCTGAATTATATAGTATATCATCGGGACTAACTTCTTCAATACTAATAAAACTGTCTCCAACCCGAATTGATTCACCGGCGCGCAGTTGAATATCTTCCGAGACTTTCTCCTTCGGAATTAATATATCAATAGAGTCCCTTTCCCTAACCGCGAACCAGTTGTCTTTTAATTGGTTCCTGCTGCCCACCTGGTTCAGGTTAAGTTCCGTAAGCATTTTAAATGAAGCCGTGTTAAATTCGATACGAAGTTCATCGGTAAATAATTTCTTCAGAACTTCGCCTATTACAAATTGGTTCTCGCGAAACAACCGGTTCCTGATACTTATAAAACCTTCCCCGTTCTCAATACAGTTTTCATAAGCTGAGTCAATATCACCGCTGACCATTGCATACAAATTGGACAGAATCTGTGATGAGTTGAAAACCGCTGCGTCCAGCCGTGGATTAATTTTTTCTTTAATTCGCGGAAGGATCTCATTCCTCAGAAAATTACGCTCATATTTAGAATCAAGGTTGGATGAATCAAGTCGAAATTCGATTCCATTTTCTTCAAGGGAGTCAAGTATTTCAGCCTTTGTTACACATAAAAACGGTCTGATAATATTATTACGCTTTATCGGAATACCCGCAAGAGCTGTAGCCCCTCCTCCTTTAATAAGATTCAGGAAGACTGTTTCGGTGTTATCATCTGTATTATGGGCAGTTACAATTTTCGTAAACCGGTTTTCTTCACTGCATAATTTAAACAACCTGTAACGTTCGTGCCTTGCTGCTTCCTCGGTAGAGCACCCTGCTATTTCAGCAAGCTCTAAAACATCAGCGTTATACACGTATATTTTTATACTATGTAAAGCACAAAGATCCGCACAGAATTGTTCATCGGAATCCGACTCATTAGCGCGCAGTTTATGATTCAGATGCAACGCTGCAAATTCGATACCCAGTTGTTTGCGATATTTCAGCAGGAAATGAAAAGCAAACACGGAATCGGGACCACCGCTAAGTCCGAGCAGAACCCTGTCCCCTTCTTCAAGAAGTTCATTTGACCGAATAAATTCCAGTATCCTATTTTCAATTACTTTGTTCAATACATATACTCATAAATAGAAAAAGTTTTATCCCCTCCTTATTGGACGCGAATAAAACTTATATTGAACCAGATGTGGTGAAATTTAGTCTATATTGAGAATTTCAAAATTTATTATTCCGGCCGGGACTTTTGCAGGAACTTTATCCCCGACTTTCTTGCCCATCAATGCGCTGCCAACCGGCGACGAGATTGCTATTTTACCTTTTTCCAGGTTAGCTTCTTCAGGTGAAACTAGTATATATTCATATATCTTGGAGTTATTCAGATTTTTCACCTTAACTTTGGACAATATATGTGTCTGGTCCTTCGGTAAAGCGGATATATCTATAACTCTTGCCCTGGAAAGCAAATCTTCCAGTTTGCTTATTTTTAATTCGAGCAGTCCCTGTTCTTCTTTTGCTGCATCGTATTCTGCATTTTCCGATAAATCTCCATGAGCCCGGGCTTCGGCAATTCTTTCGGCCATACCTTTACGACCATCTGTTTTCAGTTCCTTCAACTCATCTTCGATCTCTTTCAGTCTCTCTTTCGATAAGTAAACGAAATTTGACACTTTGTTCTCCTAACTTAGTAAAACCAAAAAAAATACCACTGCTACCGCAGTGGCAGTTCAAAACTAATCAAATTTGATGTGGTTAGCAAGATGAATAATGTCCCGGGATCTAGAGGAGATCACCCACTCTGCAAACCGATTTAAAATCGCAATATCTGCAGACCTTATTTTCACGATCCTGCAGATCAGTAAGCGGAAAATTACCGGACATAATATTCTCAACAAATAATTTAATATTTTCCGAAGTCGCTTTCATCAGTTCTTCATTAAACTCCTGATGATCAAACTTTCCTCTGCCATACTTTATTTGGTTTTTTCCAAACTCTTTACTGTTAAATTTCAGGCTGAACAGATAAATAAAAACCGGTTCCAGTTCACTGCCGAATTTATATTTCAGGAGCGCCTTTGCGCAGAGCATATATAATGGCAACTGAAGTGAGATACCGCTCATAAGATCGTCAATAGCCGGCTTATTAAACCCAAGTTTATAATCAGTAATATTGTACCCTGTTTCAGTCTCATTTATCTCGATTCGGTCAATCTTGCCTTTGATCTTTACACCGTTTATTTCCACAGGTTCATCACTGTTTAATTCATGATCGAATTGATCGCGGTACATATGACCAAAATTAACCTCAAAATATTTCGGTGTCGAACCATCCTGAGAATCTCTTTCCGATTCCAGGAATTTATATAGAATAGATTGTTTTCTGTTACCGTTTAAACCGGTAAGTTTTTCAATATCATAAAATACCAGCGGGGAATTAAACGCCGAGTTGCTAATATGTTTTTCTGCAATCCCGAATATCATATTAACTGAATCTTTAAAAACTTTGTCGGAACAATTCTTCAGTACAATATCACTTTCCCGTACTTCAGTATAAAACTCATAAAGAATTGTATGAAGGAGACTACCGAGTTCGAATGCCTCCATTTCCTCAGTTGGTTCAGGCTGAGTATCTACTTTTAAAACTCGTTCAAGAAAATATTTAAACGGACATTTCGCGTAGACTTCCAGCTCGGATGAACTGTATTCTCTGCCGAAGAACTGCTCCATTAAATTTGTCGGAGCTTCACCGTCGGAGAACAACTCGGACTGTTCTTCGTTAATTTCCTTATCAGCATTAATAAATCCATTATAGATCGACTCAGTATTAGGATCAGCACTGCGAAGTTTATCTGCATCACGTTTGCGAATTAAGTCCGGCTGCAACAGCTTTTTAATTTCTTCCGGTAAATTAGCTGAATCAACGGAGGAGACAAATGATGAATATTTTACCTGCAGTTCTTCATCGGAATAAATGAGGTTTTTATAATCATCTCCGGTAAGTTCTTCAGCTTCAATTGTTTTAAGCAATTCTTTAACAAAAGTGGATTCGGACAGCTCTCTATCCTTATCATTCGCGGGCATAGTAAGAACCAACCCTTTACTCCATGCCGACAGAACCTGGTAGTACAAATACCTTTCGCCCAGAACATGCTCATATTCCTTTTTCGCATAGCATTCAGCGAAGAATATTTCCGGAGAATATCTAGTCGGAAGATCGCCGTCTACAAGTCCACCGAGAATTATATAATCGAACTGAAGTCCGCGAATCTCGTTCGGTGTTGTTACCAGAACACCGTAACCGGTCTTTTCCTTTACATTGAATCGTCCCTGCCTGCATGCTGTTCTAATATTATCAAGAAAAAAGCCCAGACCGAATGCAGTATCGTGTGGATACTCTTCCCGCAATAGTTCGAATATTTCCTCAACTGTATCCAGAAACATGGTGAAGGCTTTTATATTCTTCTCATCTTCATCCGATGGATTATCGACAATCAATTCAGGCACATTCAGCTTTTTAATCAGCTTCATAAACCGGTTTAGAAACTCGGTAATCGTCAGTCTTTTTTTAAACGGACTCAGCAGCGTGTTAAGGGCTTCAATATCATTTAAAGCTTTCTCAATACCAATTAGATCTGATTTACGAAAACCGGAATCCTCAAAGCTGCCGCTGTTTTCAAGCGCACGCCTGAATGAATTCTTCCAGTTACTGAAACCCTTCACCACTTTTAACTTAGCGCCAACACTTACAATATTGGGAATATCTATTCCAGGCAAACTGATAAAACCGCTTTGGAAAGCCCGCGCAATATTCTTATAGTAAAAATCATCCTCTGCAATCTCAAGAAAATTAAGCACGGCTGATACCGGATATGTATCGCTTAAAGGTGTTCTGTCGGTTAGGTTAAATGGTATACCATTCTGCCTAAAGGAAAACCTGACAAGATTACTGTAATTATCAATCAGATTGAATGCGACGCAGATTCTTGACGGATCGACTTTTTCTTTAATTAGCAGAGATTTAACTTCCTTCGATATCAGTTCTACTTCACGTTCGCGGTCGAAGGCCCGAATAATCTTTACGCCATTCAAAAAATCTTTTTTTGCAAGGGAATACTTGATCCTGAACAAGTTTGAACGGATATGCTTCGTGAAGGGATTGTAGTCTTCTTCTGCGAGATCAGTAATTTGGGTAAACCCGATGCTTTCAAGCAGTTCCACCGTTTTTTCAAGTTCGGAAAAGATCTGCGGATTGAAATTATAATTATCGAACTCAATAAACATTCTGATATTGTTTATAGAAATTATTCGCTGAAGAATCTGTCTCTCGGGTGAAGTAAATTCATTAAATCCGGAAACAAGTATAAGATCAATGCCGGGAAACGCTTGGCTGAAATTGCGATGGAACTCCTTAACATCCATGTTTACAAGTTCGCGATATACATCTCCGAGTTCCAGAGCATTAGCTGCGCTGCAAAACCCGAGGTACTCTTTGTAGATCTCTGATATATCCAGCGCTTTCAATTTTTCAGCGTGTGAAAGACTGTCTGTTTCGCTGATAAGTATTTCCGGTGTGATCCCGCTTTCTTTGTACTTTGAAATAACATTTTTAATCCGGTCAAGTGTGCCGGGTGGAAGTGAATCACCGTAATTGTTAAAGTACTTCAACTGGACTTTTGCAGCACTTTTCTTGATGAAAACTCCGGCGGCTGCTTCACTTAGTTCCCTGTATTTTTTACTGGGACCCAGCAGCGTATTTGAAAGAGTTGTGAGCGTATGGAGATTAATTGCGGATACCGTTCTTCCCGGAGAAATATCAATTACATTTTTTTTAAGCTGCCGGATTTTCCTGTTGGTCGGATAGATGAGCAGAACCTTACCGGATTCGCCCGCGGAAAGGAGTTTATCAACTTCGCGGTGGACATGTATTTCTCGTATTTGTGTATTCGTTAATATCATTTGCCGGCAAGAAGATTTCTGTAAGACTTTTTAATTTGCATCGACAAATCCAGTTCAAGCATATTTACAACTTCGTCAAATTCCTTCTTAGCCTCATCAAGATCTCCCGTTACAACTGTTTCCAATTCAAGAAAAGCTCCGAGCGATTCAACTTCGTCCAGATGAATACGTGTGTGTTTATAAATATAAAGTTCGCGTTTCTTTTTAACTATTACTTCAATTTTCAGTATATCCGCGAAGAACTCCTCGCTCTTTTCATCATCTATTCTCAACACGTAGTAATCGCTCCACCTGTCATCCCCGGTTTCATCCCTGTTATATTTAATAAACTCAAACGCACCATTAACCTGCCTCAGCTTCAACAGCCCCTTATCCCATTTGTAGTAAGTATCCTTCTGATTCAACACGTCACTTTTTTGAATCTCATTCGCCTTAAGCAACTCGAGAGTCTTACCGAAACTTCCGAGTTCAATTTTTAATTCCAGGTTTCTAGCCATAATTTCATCCGGTCTTTTTAAAAATTAAAAGTACTTCTTTGCCTTTTCTGGGTTTGATTGAATTAATATTTCTTTGGAAATAAATCAGCCTGAAATACTTAGCGGCTGTATTTACAAACTCAATATAATCAATTGAGTTCGGCGGTGCATAATTCAAATTATTAATCGGGAACAGAACCGATATCAGCAACCCGTTCTCGGCAGTAACGGAGTGAATATTACTTATCAGTTCCTCAAGTCTGCAAGGGACTACAGAGCAGAATGAAACGTATTCGTATACCGTATCAAATATGTAACCCGTATTTTTCAACTCGAAGAAATCCATGTTGAGATATTTCGGCGGATTATCCGAAAGTTTCGAATTTTCAACGGCTATACTTAGCGCTTCGGATGAAAAATCAATTCCTGTAACTTCATAACCAAGTTCTGCCGCTGCAAACGCGTCACAACCCGTTCCGCAGCCGAGTACCAGCATTTTATTACCTAATGAGATTTTTTTTGAGGATAGTAATTGAACAAAAACAGGGTTAGCACTGTTTAAAGTCCATGAATCGTTATTTTCCGAATACCTTCTGTTCCAGTACTCGGGTAAATCGATGAGTGATTTTTTGTTCATTAAGAATTACACCGGATAATCCTGTTGATTTTTAATATATTATAATTATCTTTTATTACAAAGCTATCAATTAAGGTTGCGCGATGAAACGTATTTTAATCTTACTGCTGTTTATGCCCCTCATGATTGTGAACGCACAGAAAATCGGAGAAATGGCTCCTGAGAAACCGCCTGAGGATTTCCCTGATCAGGCATGGGGACTGGATATACTTATTGGTGATGGCGGATTCGGTCTGGGCACATTTTACAGACACACGATAACAAGCGACTTTACCGGATTCGCTGATTTCTCAATTTCAGAATACAAAGATAACCGCGAATTTGAATATTATGATTACTTCGGCAGACCAATTGTAATTGGCAAAGAAAGCAGAATACTCTTCCTGCCTGTCAATTTCGGAGTCCAGTACAGATTGTTCAAAAATATTCTCACTTCAAACCTGCGCCCTTATATTAGCGCCGCTGCCGGACCAAATATTTTTGTGACGACTCCTTACTTCAAAGAATTTTTCAACTCGTTTGCTTATGCTAAGGCTAAGTATTCACTTGGGGGTTATATTGGTTTCGGGGCCAACTTCGGTATCAGTAAATCCAATCTCGTAGGAATTAATGTGAGATACTATTATGCGCATTTGTTCGGGGATGGAATAAATACGCTCAGCAATACGCCGCCAAGAAAAAATATTTCATCATTTTACCTTACTCTTACAATCGGATCGATGTACGATTAGAGGTAATCTGATTCCAGATAAAGGTTTCATATCCCGGGCACGTGAATTCGTTCCGGGATTTTTTATATATTTCAAGTAAATCTTTTATGTAAAGTAAGATTCTAAAGGTTCATTTATTTATCCGTCTGCTTACTTCCAGATTTATTTGTACATTTTGATTTTAATAAGCATATTTAATTCAAAACCCGCCGATAAATAGTTAATTAAATTTTTTTGTGAATGAAAAAAATCAGATAATAACATTATGAAAAATTTATTTTTTGAATTCAGCCGGGCAAAGAGGATTAAACATATTGTAACCGGCATAACAATCATTCTTTTTAATCTAATAATGACTACCGAGGCACAGATGTTTATATCCAACGACCTTTATAATGATTACAACAACTACAAAATAAGTGATCTTGTCAGTAAAAGATTCAGCTACGAGGAGATGCAGGGATATCTCGACAGTTTAATAGACGGGACGAAGTTCTCAAAAAAACAAATCGGCAAGTCACTCGAGGGACGCCAAATAAATTTATACAGCATCGGAAACGGTCCGTTGAATGTTCTCGGATGGTCGCAGATGCATGGTGATGAATCTACAGCCACCATGGCGTTAATGGATATGCTTAATTTCCTGCGCTCCAATGATAAGTTCGACGACTTCAGGAACACTTTATTCGATAAGTTGACAATTCATTTCCTACCTATGCTGAATCCGGACGGCGCCGAAAGGTTTCAGCGGAGGAATGCACTCGACATCGATTTAAACCGGGATGCACTAAGACTACAATATCCCGAATCGCAAGCTCTTAAATCGGTTCAGGATTCACTCAAACCTGTTTTCGGATTTAACCTGCACGATCAGGACCTGAGATATACAGTTGGAAAGACTTACAAGTCAGCAACTATTTCATTCCTGGCTCCTGCTTTCAATCACGCAAAGGATATTAACGAGATCCGCGGGAATGCGATGAAAGTAATCGTGAATATGCATGATGAACTGTCAAAATTCATTCCCGGACATATTGCGCGTTATGACGACGAGTTTGAGCCGAGAGCATTCGGCGATAACTTTGTTAAATGGGGCACCGGAACAATTCTTATCGAATCCGGCGGCTGGAAGAACAACTTCGAGAAACAGTTCTTAAGAAAGTTAAATTTTGTCGGAATCCTCGTCGGGCTCCAGTCGATGGCTGAAAAACAATATGAAACTGCGAACCTTGATACATACTGGAATATTCCGGAAAACCGCAAATACCTCTTCGATGTACTATTGAGGAATGTAAGCCGCGAGTATAATTCAAAACAGTACATTATGGATATTGGCGTGAATCATAAGGAAGTGGCAACATTAACCAACCGGGACGATTATTATTTCGGTGTAATCGATGATTTAGGCGACCTGTCAACATTCTACGGATTCGACGAATACGACTGTACAGACATGATAGCTGAAGATGGCAAAATATACCCGGAGATATTTGAGAATGTGTCCGAACTGGAAAATTTGAAATTCCCCGAATTGTACGAGCAAGGCTACACGACCGTCTGTGTGAAGAATATTGATAAGGATATGAAGTATTCGTCATATCCAATAAATATCTGCACTGAATCCTCAGGATACAAGAGTGAGCTCAGTTTAAATAATCCTGCTGACTTTGTAATTAAGGAAGGCGGGAAAATCAGATTTACAATTATTAACGGATTTGTTTACGATAATGCCAGCGGAAAAAGTTCGATATTAAACGGTAACATTTTCAGATAAATTGTATTTTATTAATCTGAATTCTCCGGGATAAGCAGCAATTATTTTTGACCAAAACAGATTGGGAACAGCATCAACAACAAATCGGAAAAATATTACAAAGAGTTTGAAAACGAGGCGTTACCGCATATGGACGCATTGTACAACTTTGCCGTAAAAATGACGGGTTCTACGGATCAGGCCAATGATCTGGTGCAGGAAACGTATTTAAAGGCATTTCGTTTTTTCGACAGCTTTGAAAAGGGCACTAATTGCAAGGCTTGGTTGTTTAGAATAATGAAAAACTCGTATATAAATGATTACCGGAAAATTAAAAACTCTCCGGATAGAGTAGATTATGATGATATACAGAATTTCTATGAAAATATAAAGGCGACTGAAGTAAAATCCGACCATCTGGAGGAAGATGTTTATTCGCGACTTCTGGACGATGACGTCAGTAAAGCACTCGATTCCCTGCAGGAGGATTTCCGTACTGTAATTCTTCTGAGTGATGTGGAAGGCTTTACTTACGAGGAAATTGCCGAATTTATTGACTGCCCGGTCGGTACTGTAAGATCGAGGCTGCACAGAGCGAGGAAAATGTTGTTTACAAAACTTTACGAATATGCAAAAGAAAAGGGATTTGTCGGCGAGAAAAATGAAAAATGATAAATCCGACATATTTGAGAAACTCACATCTTTGATCGATAACGAAGACCTTGATGAGAATCTGAAATCCTCGTTGCTTCAGAAAATTGACGAGGACGCTGAATACAATTTTGAATACAATATTCAGCGATCTGCCAAAAAAGTTGTCCAAGACAGGGTTCGGGCAATTCCCGCTCCGGATCATTTACGGGCAAGAATTATTAATTCCATAAAACCGGAAGTAAAATCGCCCAAATTTTCTCTGCAGGAGTTATTTAATCCATTTATAAATCGACCTGCAGCTGCTATTACCGCTGCTGTAATTTTCACAATTGCTGTTATCTTTTTTCAATTCAAAGGTGAAGTAGATTTCACCGAAACGGACATGTTTGCCCAGGCAGAAGCTAACTTCGACGATATTATGGCCGGAAAGCTGATTCCGCAAAAACTTTGCAATAGCTCAAAAGAAGTAAAAGACTTTTTCAATAATGCCGGGGTAAAATACGCCACAATAGTACCGGAATTCCCCGACTGGAATATTTTGGGCGCGGTTGTATCCAACGAGCATGGTGAAAAACTTGCTCACCACGTCTATACTGATAATGACGGTCATGTCATTTACCTCTACCAGGTTTGTGAAGATCAGTTATCTGAGGAAAAACTTGTTCAACTTTCCCCCTATCTGCTGAATAAGTGTAAAACCAAAAGGTTTATAAAATTTACGTCTGATACTCATTCGACATATTTATTTCTTCATAACAACAATATTTTTGCGCTGGTTACCAACGACGATGATTCGAAAATTGAGCAGAAATTCATCGCCGGGCTCTCAAACAGCCCTAATTTTTAAATCCTCAGTATTTTTTTTATTTAAACTTGCCAAATTCAATTTTTCGCCATAACTTTGTGTTCGTATTTTTTTGAAATAAAATAACAGGGAATTAGCATTGGTTGGAATAATACTTTCTGAAAACGAAAACATCGACAAAGCTCTTAAGAGATTTAAGAAGAAATATGAAAGATCCGGTGTATTAAAAGAATTCAAGAAAAGAACTTTCTTCGTAAAGCCTTCAATTGAAAAAAGAATGGAAAGAATTAAAGCAAGAAGAAGAGCCATCAAAGACGCTCAGAGAGAGAACAGGCATAACTAGCATTCCCTGCTAATCTGATTTATTAATAGATTTAAAGGTTGATTCAGGATCACATATCCTGAACCAGCCTTTTTTTTGTGCCATTCTCAAGATAATGTTCTGTAAAATGCTTTGTAATTGATTCAAACGCCTCTTCCACAGTATTGCAGAAATCAAACAATTTGAGATCCTTTTTACTAATCACACCATAGTCTATCAAAGCCTCGAAATTTATTACATCTTTCCAGAATTTCTCGTCATAGATAACTACTTTCATATCCTTCTTAATTTTACCGGTCTGCATCAAAGTAAGAACTTCCATCATCTCATCCAGAGTACCGAAACCGCCGGGGAAAACCACAAGCGCTTTTGCCAGATAAACCAGCCAGAACTTGCGCATAAAGAAATAGTGAAACTCAAATGCCAGATCAGGATCAATAAACTGATTTACATACTGCTCGAAAGGAATGCTGATATTCATTCCGATGCCGGATCTTCCGCCTAATTTAGCCCCTTTACTTGCCGCTTCCATTATTCCCGGGCCTCCGCCGCTGCAGACTATATAGTGGCTATGTTCACCTGATAGAGTTAGAGACCATTCTGTGAGTCTTTTTGCCAGTTCAACCGCGTCTTCATAATACCTCGACATTGCAAGTGCTTTTTCAGCTTCTTCCAGCTTCGTTCTATATCCGCGTTTACCGGCAGCATTCGTTTTTTTTAATTCTCTGAGATCTTTTTGCGCAACCTTCCGCGATTTAATCCTCGCCGAACCAAAGAAAACCACTGTGTCCATAATATTATTCTTTTTGAATCGGGACTCAGGTTCGTAAAATTCAGACAGGATTCTGATCGTTCTTGCATCAGCCGAGGTGAGAAAATCCAAGTTCTTATACGCTTTCTCAGGATGTGAGTGTTTTTTAGCCATAACATTCGCCATTAAAAAGTTAAAAAATGAGCAAAAAAAAGCCTGTTCCCCTATAAGAGAACAGGCCATTCAAATAAAATCTAAAACTAGTTCTGGGAGTCGTCTCCCTGAGCCGGTGTTTGCGATTGTGAATTGTCGTCAGATTGCTGTGTTGCTTCCGGAAGAGTGGGAGTAGATGGAACAGTAGGAACCTGCTGCCCGGAACTCTGAATAATACTTTCTCGCTGCTCGGTTGTCGTACTACCTGGCAAAAAGAATAGATTGACAACAAGCGCCAGACCAAGTATTATACTCGCCAGCCACCATGTGGATTTACTTAAAAAGTCGGCAGTTCTTCTGGATCCGAACATTGTTCCGAAATTTCCAGTCGCACCACCGGATATTCCTGCTAATCCGCCGCCTTTACTTGACTGCAGCAGAACCATAATTACAAGCAGTATTGAAGCAATAATTGCTATGATTGATAATAAAGTATACATTTTCAACTCCAGGTTTTGTAGCGAGGGAGGGATTCGAACCCCCGACACGTGGATTATGATTCCACTGCTCTAACCGACTGAGCTACCTCGCCAAAAAGTCAAAAAATCGAGCAACTAATATAACTCATAAGATAATTAAGTTCAAATCCGTTTTTCTACAAATTCGTTGCGTCTATCTCCTCCGGAATCTTGATCTAAGTAAATAAATAAATAACGGAGACCCGACAAGTGCTGTAATTACTCCAACGGGCATCTCAGACGGTGCGATGATCAGTCGTGCGATTGTATCCGCCACAATCAAAAAAACCGCGCCAAGAAAGAATGAAGCCGGAATCACAAGCCGGTTATCGTTTCCGAATAGTATTCTACTTACATGTGGAACCAGGAGCCCAACGAATCCGACAATTCCGCTGACTGAGACTGCAACGCCGACAATAAGACTCGAAACAATATAGCCTGTATTTCGTAGAAATCCGCTATTCACACCGAGGTGTTTAGCGGTTTCGTCACCGAGCGATAACACGTTGAATCTTTGTGCGAACAAGCTTAGTACTATTGACAAGACCAGGATAATCGGCAGCACATAATAAACCGAGCCGGGATCCGCGAGAGACAGGTTTCCAAGCAGCCAGAAAAGTGCGGATCGGAAAGTCCCATCAATATATGTCATCATGAGTAGAATTAATGCTGAAAAAAATGAGCCGACCATAACTCCAACAAGTAAAATTGTAGTCGGATCGAAGATGCCGAATCTTCTGCCCAGCGAAAAGACAACAAATATTACAAATAAGGCTCCGCTAAAAGCGAATAATTGCTGGCCTAAAAAAGACAATCCCAGCAGTACCCCAAGAACGGCACCGAATGTTCCCCCGCTCGAGACACCGAGTATATACGGTTCTGCAAGGGGATTCATCAGAATTGCCTGGAAGACAGCGCCCGCAACTGACAATCCGCCACCAACGGCAATTGCCAGTAAAACTCTGGGTAGACGCAGTTCTATAATTATCTGGTGATTTACATTTCCAGGTGAGTAATTAAATATTGAAGCGAAAATATCCGACAGGCCGATTTGAACACTTCCGAATGATAATGCTGTAAAAGCGGTTACCATTACGAATGCTGACAGCAATGCTAAGGAATAAATATATTTAGCGGCAGTTACCGATTTAGTCGCTTCCATAAGCTATCCACAAGCGGTTTTATATTATTCCGGGAAACAGATGAGATAAAAAACAATTCATTGTCGTAGTTTTTCAGTTTACGTTTTCTAACCTTCTTCTCATCATCAGCATTTAGTAAGTCAGTTTTTGTGAACGATACAAGTATTTCCTTATCTGCAAGTTCACTACTGAAATTATTCAGCTCGCCTATAATTATATCAAATGTTTTCTGATAATGCTCGTCGGTTATGTCAATAAGAATTAACAGTATCCTTGTACGTTCAATATGCTTTAAAAATTTAATACCCAGCCCTTTCCCGGTATGGGCTCCTTCGATAATCCCGGGAATATCCGCTACGACGAAACTATCGTATTCACCATACTTTACAATTCCAAGGTTAGGTTCAAGGGTTGTAAACGGATAATCTGCAATCTTGGGTTTAGCAGCCGAAACAGCAGAGATAAAAGTTGACTTACCGGCATTAGGGAAACCCACAAGTCCGACGTCCGCAAGAACCTTCAGTTCTAGAAACAGCATTCTCTCTATACCGGGCTTGCCATCCTGTGCAAAACGGGGTGTCTGGTTGGTAGCCGTTGCAAACTTACTGTTCCCTTTGCCTCCTTTTCCACCTTTTAGTAAAACTACCTTCTTCCCGTCTTCATTCATGTCGACCAGAATTTCACGAGTCTCAAATTCTTTTACAAGAGTACCAACCGGAACTTTAATGATGATATCATTCCCATCCTTACCGTCTTTCAAAGACTTGCCGCCGCTCTGACCATTCTCGGCAACAAACTTACGTTTGTATTTAAAATTGATAAGGGTATTTACATTTCGGTCGGCAATAAACACAACACTGCCGCCTTTACCGCCGTCACCTCCGGCAGGTCCCCCTTTAGGCACAAACTTTTCTCTTCGAAAAGCTACAGCACCGTTCCCGCCGTCGCCGGAACGGACAAATATTTTGGATTCGTCTATAAACATAATTTAAGTCTGTTCGAAATACTCGGAGATTATTGATTTAAACAGCTTAGCTTCTTTAGATGTGGGACTAACCTGTGCGGTAAGACAAATTTTATCAACTATACTATGAGCCTCGTCTACGCTCTCTGCTTCAACAATTTTTTCAATAGCATACGCAAAGTCTTCCATATCATAGTCGAATATTGAGTCAATTATTTTGTTCATCTTTTTATTCTCAAGGAGTTCACCCAGGTCTATTTTTTTCGGCTGAGTTTCCTGCGGCTCCTCCCCTCTGATGTATTCATCTGCGATCTCATTTATTTTATCTTTTTCATCATCGATTTCATTAATGAAATCATTATCATCAAAAAGTTTTAAGTCCTCCGCGGTTTTTTCATTTTCATCTTCTTCCCCAAGGATGTCGTTAATTCCCGAATCTTCACTTAAAAGTCCGCTTGATTCAATATCTTCAAATACATCCTTTTCCTCATCATCCGGTTCATCCTCTTCAATCTCTTCAGGAACTGAATCTACATTCTCATCTTCTTCATATAAATCAACTGGATCCGGTTCCTTTGCGAAATTATCAAACTCCGGGATATCCTCAGGTTTTATTTCGTCCTCAAACTCGCTTGCATCCAAATCATTTTCATTTTTATCAAGCAATTCTTCAACATCATCAAGCAAAGAATCAATTGTTACATCATCTTCATCAGCCTGTTCCGTTTCATAAGAAACCGGGTTCTCAGCAACTTGCTCCACCTCCTGAACAAGTTTGTCAGGAACATCGTTAAGTTCATTTTCTTCCGACGGACTTTCTTCGTCAGGGATAACGGATGATTCTTCATGTTCGAGAGCTGATTCTTCATCCTCGACTTCAGTCAAATCCGGTTCGGAGTAACTTTCAAGTTCATTAATTTGAAGTTCTTCTTCACGAACTGTTTCTACCTCTTCAGCTAAAGTGGGTTCTTCAGGTTCATCTTCCGGCTCTTCTTCCACCGGTTCCCGGGCTAATTCTTCGAGCTCCGGTTCATCTGATTCAATTTCCTCTGCCACAGTTTCTTTTGCTTCATTAGCTTCTTCAACAATTACTTCATCCATATAAAGCGCTTTTGCCGCATCTAGTCCATCTTCTGCTGATTCCGATTCTTCAATTTGTTCATCTTTAAATCCTAGGAACTCATCTTCTTCAGTGTCATCATCAAAACTATTTCCCTGGGGAACTATATCGCTGTCCGTCTTTTGGAGATTCTCTATTTCAAGTTCCTCTTTTTCTTCTTTAACAACTTCGGTAAGATCTTCAAGAACTTCACCGTCGCCTCGCGAGTCTTCGGCAAGATCAATCTCATCCGAATCCGAATACATCAGCGGAGACGAATCAAGAGTCTGATCTTCAGGCTCAATTTCAGGCACAACAATTTCCTCAGAAGCAGGATAATGTTCGGGCGCTGTAAATTCGTTTCCAACTGGTGGTTCCTCTTGTACCGGTTGCGGTTCTTCCTGAACATCAGCGGGTACATCACCGCCAAATGTATCGATCTTAGCGGGATGGAAATCATCGTCAGCCATAAACGGATCATCTCCGGTCGGAAGGCTTCCACCTTCGATTTCAAATACTACTTCTTTTAGACTGTTTTTAAGATCATTCAACTCGTATCTGGTAATTTCGGGATTATTATAATCCTGTTCGAGTTTAGCCAAAAACGGATCAAGTGACTTCTCAGCCAGGAAATATTGAACTGCCTGAAGCGGAATCAATTTTCTCTTCGAAAGACCGGCATTAACAAATCCGCTCAGCGAATCAAGAGCTTCTCCAATCACCTTCATATGGTTTGATTCAAGGCTGATGTTGTCTATTTTTTCAAGCAGCGCCTTGAACTCATCGAACGAGATCGACACAACTTTTTTCTTGTCAATATATGAAAGAACTATTTTCCGCAAATAGGGATAGTAGTAGAAATAGTTGAATATCTGTTTTATCTCAAGCGCGGATTTATTCTTCTCTTCATCGAATATAAACTTCAGGATGGACCATTTAGGCCGGGAAAGATAGTTAATGGTAAATGATGACGCATGCAGGATCAGTTTTTCGACGTAATTGAGCGAGAATCTTTTTGTCCTTTTTATCTCCCCGCTGATGGCTGCGAAATGCTCACTTACCTTTTCTCCGGAATAATCGAAGAGAGATTCTTTAAGCAGTTTCTGTCTGTCTTCAAAGATAAGGAAATCGATTTCACCGGAAATATACTGGAGAATTGCGGGATGAACATCGGTTTCTTCAAGCTGCTCAAAAGTCATGAAAGAACCGAGTCTTTTAACCTTATTCTGGTTAAAATCGTAGATAAATTGGATTTCTCGTTCAAACATTAAAACTAATCCTGTTTGTAAACTTGAAAATTATTAGTTAATTCCATTATCCGAAACCAATAATAGCAAATAGTATTTAAAATATCCTGAAATTTATCGATTCAGTTGCATTGAGAATTTAGAAGGCTTGTGTATTCAGGTAGCCCACGACTTAAGTCGTGGGCTAAAATATAATTATCAATGCTTCAACACCAGTTTATTTTGATTTGACTTTGGAAACGAGGAAATCCCTGTTCATCCTTGCGATGTTGATTATGGATATACCTTTCGGACATTCAGCTTCGCAGGCATAAGTATTAGTACAACTGCCGAATCCCTGCTCGTCCATAACCTTAACCATTTTCTGAACGCGTTCGTATCGTTCCGGCTGACCCTGTGGAAGCACAGAATATTGCGAAACCTTGGCGCTTACGAACAGCATTGCGGAAGCGTTTTTACAAGCCGCGACACACGCACCGCATCCGATACATTCGGCTGCGTCCATAGCGGTAGCGGCAACATCCTTGGATATCGGGATAGCGTTCGCATCAGGAACACCACCGGTATTAACAGATACATATCCGCCTGCATTCATCACCTTGTCAAATCCGCTTCGGTCAACCATCAAATCTTTAATAACCGGGAATGCCTTAGCTCTGAACGGCTCGATCCAGATAGTATCGCCGTTGTTGAAGTGACGCATATGAAGCTGGCATGTAGCTATTCTCGGTACAGGTCCATGAGGATGCCCGTTTATTACTAGTCCGCAAGTACCGCAAATACCTTCGCGACAGTCGCTTTCAAAAGTTATTGGTTCTTTGCCTTCGCTCTCGAGTTTGTTATTGAGTTCATCCAGCATTTCGAGGATGGACGCGTCGGGTGAAATGGAAATTTCAAAGTCCGCGAAAGAACCAACGGCCTGCGGGCCGTCTTGCTTCCAGATTTTCAGTTTAAGATTTATATTCCCGGCACTCATTATTTATAACTCCTCGTAGCTAGTTTTACATTCTCGAAATTAAGCGGTTCGATGTGTCTTTCCCACTCGCCGTTGCCTTTGTTTTCCCAGGCAGCAACATGAGCGAAGTTCTCATCGTCTCTTAAAGCTTCTCCTTCTTCGGTCTGGTATTCTTCCCTGAAGTGACCGCCGCAGGATTCGTTTCGTTCGAGCGCGTCTTTTGCCATCAACTCACCGAGTTCGAAATAATCCGCCACTCTACCGGCACGCTCGAGGGTCTGGTTAACACCTTCGGCACCGCCGACAACTTTAACGTCTTTCCAGAATACTTCTTTAAGTTCTCTGATCTCGTCAATGGCTTGCTTCAATCCCTGTTCGTTCCTTGCCATACCTACTTTATCCCACATTATCCTGCCGAGTTTTTTGTGCAACTCGTCTACAGTATACTTACCATTGATAGCCAGAAGCTTATCAACCTGTTCCTGAACAGCTTTTTCATCCGCTTCAAACTGCGCATGATCAGTTGAAACTATATCAGGTTTATCACCGACAAGATAATTACCTATTGTATACGGGATAACGAAGTAACCGTCGGCGAGTCCCTGCATAAGCGCACTTGCGCCGAGTCTGTTAGCACCGTGATCGGAAAAGTTTGCTTCACCGAGAACAAACAGTCCCGGCAAGTTGCTCATTAGGTTATAATCAACCCACAGTCCGCCCATTGTATAGTGCGGTGCAGGATAAATTCTCATCGGAACTTCGTAAGGATTCTCACCGGTAATCGTGTTATAAATATCAAACAAGTTGCCGTATCTTTCCTCAATTACATGCTTACCGAGCCGGTTAATTGCGTCTTTAAAATCGAGGTAAACAGCTTCCTTACCTTTCACACCTCTTCCGTCGTCGAAAACTTCTTTAGCGCTTCGTGAGGAAATATCACGAGGCGAAAGGTTTCCGAACGAAGGATACTTTCTCTCAAGATAATAATCACGTTCTTCTTCGGGAATTTCATGAGGTTCACGATTATCACCTTGTTTCTTTGATACCCAGATGCGTCCGTCATTTCTTAGACTCTCGCTCATCAGCGCCAGCTTGGATTGTCCCTCGCCATGCAGCGGCAGACAAGTCGGGTGAATCTGAGTATAACATGGATTCGCGAAATACGCGCCTTTCTTATGTGCACGCCATGCTGCTGTTGCATTGCAGTTCATCGCGTTTGTCGAGAGGAAGAATACATTCGAATATCCGCCGGTAGCAAGTACAACCGCGTGTCCTGTATGTCTGCTTAACTCGCCGGTAACCAGATCACGGGTAATAATACCTTTTGCAACGCCGTCAATTACAACGAGTTCAACCATTTCCTGCCTGGTTATCAACTCGACTTTCTTTTTAGCTACCTGCCTGTTAAGAGCGCTGTAGGCTCCAAGCAGAAGCTGCTGACCTGTTTGACCTCGTGCGTAGAAGGTACGCGAAACCTGCGCACCACCGAACGAACGGTTATCTAGCAATCCGCCGTATTCCCTTGCGAAAGGCACGCCCTGTGCAACGCACTGGTCTATAATATTATTACTAACCTCGGCAAGCCTGTAAACATTAGCTTCACGCGCCCTGAAGTCGCCTCCTTTAACAGTATCATAAAACAATCTGTAAATGGAGTCGCCGTCGTTTTGATAATTTTTGGCCGCGTTTATACCGCCCTGTGCGGCAATGCTATGCGCACGTCTGGCGCTGTCGTGGAAAGTGAACGCTTTAACGTTGTATCCGAGTTCAGCCATTGAAGCAGCCGCGGAGGCTCCCGCCAATCCCGTGCCTACAACGATAATATCATATTTACGTTTGTTAGCCGGATTCACAAGCTTCATATTAAACTTGTGATTGGTCCATTTCTCACTTATATGTCCGTCGGGTATATTTGAATTTAATATTGCCATTAGTTACCTCCGTTCAAATAAAAGTAAATCGGGATAGAAGCAAAACCGACAGCCATAAGAATTGCGTAAAGCGTGCCGAGCTTCTTTATAAACGGGAAGTACTTTTTGTGGTTCCACCCGAATGTCTGGAATGCGCTCTGGAAGCCATGATTAAGATGAAGACCGAGCAGAATAACCGCTATAACATAAAATCCCGCGTACCATCCTTCTGCGAACCATTCGAGAACTATGCTGTAGTAGGCCATTGCCTTGTCATGCACGCTTCCCGAGAAGTTGAATGAAACCCAGAAAGTTGACAGGTGAAGCACAAGAAAGATAAACACAATACTGCCTGTCTGAATCATTGTACGCGAAAAGAGAGTAGTATTCTCCGATTTCGCATCAACGGCATATTTCGACGGGCGGGCTTTTTTGTTCGTCCACCAGAGTTTAACACCGTTAAAAATGTGCAGGATAAATATTAGAGCGAGTACCAGTTCGATAACTCTTATCAAGGGTTTGATGATATCCAGAGTTTCAACGTAACCGTTAAAAGCCTCGGGACCACCGTATAAAGTAAGATTGCCTATTAGATGAACAATTAAGAACAGTATTAGGCAAATACCGGTAACAGCCATAACGAACTTTTTACCGATAGATGAGTTCAAGCTTTCCGCAAGCCATCCCATTAATTTCCTCCTGTATTATAATATTTGATTTCCGGATTGAAAACGAAGTGCTGACAGGTAATTTTGTGACCATTCATAAGTTGATATTAAGATTTAATTCTACTTTTCAAAATAATCGAATTGCTTATTAAATTCAAAAAATACGCGGAAGTATTTTAGGGAGTAAAAGAAAAAGCTCAACTTCTTAAAGAAGTTTAGTTATTACAGAGAATTCATCTTTTAGAAAGATGTCGGCCTGGATATAGTGAATTCGGGGTATCTTTAAAGGAGAAAAAGTAAAGTTTTTTGTAATTTGAACGGGCGAATTTTCAAAACTTTTTGAACACATGACAAACCTAAATTTTGCCGGAATCGGTCTTGCCGTTTTTTTTATTACCTTAATTCTTACCAAGAAGAATATCAGGACTCATGATCTTTTACTGGCATTCTTTATTTTTCTCCTGGGTGTATTCCTCCTGATAAAATATGCATTTGAGCAGAACATCTACCCTTCGTATCCTTTCATCATTCAACTGGATATTTATTACTGGGTTTTACTCGGTCCAACGCTATATATCTATACTCTGCTTGCTACAAGTGGTGAGAACCGGTTAAAGATTCAATATTTATTCGCTTTAATTCCGGCTTTTCTGGTGACTTTTTTTCTTTATGAATATATCTTTATTTCACCGTTGGAATTATTTGATCCCTCGCGACAACATTCTTCATTTGCAACGGCTGGAATTTTAGTCTGGATGTATAACTCCCCTTTGTTTTATATTCTGACAATTTTGAAGTTGAGAGAACACAAGAATTTTATTAAGAATCATTATTCTTATACTCACCGGGTAAACCTGAACTGGTTGTTCTATCTCTCACACGGGTTCGCAATTTTTATTTTTTTCCTGGTAATAAGGTTTACGATTTTAATTCTATTCGAATTGAGGTTCCCCTTCAGTAATTACGGAATCAGTATAATTATTACCACTATTTACATATTCGGAATCGGTTATTACGGATATAAACAAAAAGGCATTTTCGACAGTTATACCGGAAATTTCGATAATCCGGAAAGTGATGAATCTTTAACAGATAATACTGAAACCGGTAGAAACGGTAGAGGGTCATACCTGAATTCCGGTTTAACTAACGGCGAAGCCGAAGCTATAATTGTTAAACTGGATGCGATAATGAAAACAGAAAAACTATTTTTAAATAGTGAGCTGGATTTGCCATCCTTATCAGATCGACTGGAAGTATCAACTCATAAATTATCCCAGGTAATAAATGAACACCTTAATAAAAATTTTTTCGACTTTGTAAATGAATACAGAGTTGAGAAAGCGAAAGAATTATTATCCGATCCGGGATACAATCAGTTTACTATAACATCACTCGCATATGAAAGCGGCTTCAATTCAAAATCTACTTTTTACAATCTTTTTAAGAAATCGGAAGGAATCCCCCCCACACGATTCCGTCAAATAAGACAAAACGATAAAAAACAGACCTGATTTGTTGTCCATCCCGATAGGGTTAAACAAATCATTTTCCCTTTTATTATATATTTAACATAAACTATTACGCAGAAACATAGGGAAAATAGCATGCGTTCGTTTTTCGGAACCCAGGCACCTAATAAATTATTCAGCCGGATTTATTTTTTAATCATCATCTTAAATTTGCCAGCTTTAGCTCAGAACCTTTTAAATAATCCCGAAAGTCTCGTTTACGATCAGGTTTACAATAGATACCTAGTATCAAATTGCGGAGATGGTAAAATCGTTCAGATAAATAATTCCGGCGAACAAAGTTATTTTAATACGCAGCTGTCTTATACATTCGGCATGGTTATAGTTGAGGATAATGTATTTATTGTTTCAAATAGCGGTAATTATCAGGGTATTGCCGGCTTATTGTTATCCACAGGTGAGATAGTCTTTCATGTAGAAATTCCCGCGAAGAAATTATTAAACGACATAGCCTCCGATGGAAACGGAAATCTTTTTATTACCGATTGTGAGGCCGACAAAATCTATAAAGTTTCGATTTCCGATGAAAGTTATACTACATTGGTTGATTCCGGATTAGGATATCCTAACGGGATATTGTTTGATGAATTTAACAATAGACTACTGGTCTTAAACTGTCTTCTTCCCCGTTATCCCATTAAAGCCATTGATATGATTGATTTTTCACAAACAACCGTAGTGGAAACGGGTTTAAACTCGATTGACGGATTAACAATTGACAACAACGGATTTTTCTACTTTTCTTCATGGTCAACCGATAAAGTATACCGGTATGATCCTGATTTTACTATACCCCGGGATATAGTATCCTACGGGCACACTGATCCTGCAGATATCTTTTTTAATAAGCAGGATAATGTTTTAGCAGTGCCGAATTACACTTCAAATAAAATTGATTTTATTGACGTTGTACCCGAATATCTTTATCCCGGATTCGATTCGAATATTAAAAGCGGACATGCCCCGATAACTGTACAGTTTCAAAATAAAACATTAACTAATCAGGAAATTTCTTTTTTGGCATGGGATTTTAACGGGGATGGAATTACTGATTCGAACGAAGAATTTCCGGAAATCAAATTTGATTCGCCGGGGTATTACAATGTATTGCTTGCAATAACAACTTCTCAGGATTACAAGACCATAGAGAAAGCTGAGTTTATAAAAGTTTTTGACGGAAAAAGTGCAATCCGGTTTGATGGTATGAGAAGTAATGCACAAATACCGGCAAATTCAAATCTAAACTTAACAGACTCCTTTTCAATTGAAACTATAATTAAACCTCTTAACCGGACTGTACAACAGTACATTTTTGATAAAGAAGCCGTAAAAATAAGAGTGGTCGGGAAAGTCTTCGGTGCGGCAAAAGATTCAACCGTATCTGTTCACTTAAAATTAAACGATGAAACACTTGTAAAATTAGCAGCTGAATCCGGATCAATAAAACTTAATGAGTGGCAGCATATTGCATTAACTTACAATTCTTCCGCAAATGATTTTAGAATGTACATCAACGGTATTGAAAAAGAAATTTTTCTTGAAGGGACAAATGAACTTTCAGGTAGTTTATTTAATAATACCAATACACCGATATTTTTAGGAAATAGCCAAACATTACTTGACGGATTCGACGGGATTATCGACGGACTGCGAATATGGAATGATGTCCGCACTCAATCCGAAATATTAGAAAGCATCCCCGTAGAATTGCAAGGCAACGAGGAAAACCTGATCGGATACTGGAAAATGGATGAGGATAACGGGCAGGAGCTGTTGGATTTATCCGGCTCTCGTAATAACGGGCTGGTAACATCCGCATGGTATGTACAGGGCACTGACCCGAATTTATTAACAGAAGTAACTGATGATTATTCAGCGTTAATAAAACCCGATAATTTTGAGTTAGTCCGGAATTATCCAAATCCTTTTAATCCAACGACAATTATTAACTACAATCTCAAAGAAGCCTGTTTCGTTACTCTGAGTATATCCGACATTTTAGGACGGGAAATAACAACACTTGTAAGTAAAAAACACAATCCAGGTAATTATCGGGTTAGCTTCGATGCATCGGAATTCTCATCAGGGGTATATTTATATAAGTTAACTGCCGGCAAGTACGTCGATACTAAAAAAATGATTTTGCTCAGATAAATTATAAGATTCTCGTATTGTTAAAACCATAATGATGATTTCAGCATATATTTTACATCACAAGTTCTATAGGAGGAGTTACTTATTAATTATTTTTTAGAATTAACCGTATTCATAATTCCTTAAAGAAAAAAGTGCGGGATATACATGAATAAAAACATTTTAGTAGCAGTTTTAATGTTTTCAACAGCAGTTTACTATTGTAAAAGTGACGAACCGGTAACGGATGCAAATTCCAAACAGGGATCTGTTGCAATATCATTAGATGAAATTGATCTTATTCCCGAGGGGATTGCATATGATTCACAAACAGGTCACTTCTTTTTAAGCAGCATTCACAAACAGAAAATCGTCGGCGTAAAAAAAGACGGAAGTCACTATGATTTCATTGAATCAGGTGCCGACAGTATGGCCGGAAGCCTGGGATTGAAGGTCGATACGAAAAGAAGAAGATTGTGGGCATTGTCAAATGAATCCGATAGAAAATATTCTGCTGTTCATGTTTATGATATCGATACGCGCAAGCTGATTAATAAATTAATCGCCCCGACTAACGAACCCCACACACTTAACGATGTAGCATTAACACAAGCTGGAGAAGCATTTATAACAGATACGGACGGCAGTCAAATTTATTTTGTACCTGAAAATCTCTCGCGGTTGGAACTATTTATGTCCCACCATACTCTCCTTACGGAAGTTAACGGAATAACAATTTCTCCCGACAATTTACATTTATATGTAGCATCGACAACAACCGGAATCAACAGGATAAATATTGCTGTGAAGTCTATTGAACCACTTGAAAACTGGTTATCGACAGACACGAGAGGCGTAGACGGCCTGAATATTTATAAGAACAGTTTAATAGGGGTAAGAAACGGGATTCGGGAACTGCCCGGTTTTCATATAACAAGATATTATTTAAACAAAAGAGGCAATGAAATTGTTGGAGCAGAACTTCTCGACCATAAAAACGAACAAATTGAAGTACCTACGACTGGAATAGTAGTCGGAGATAATTATTACTGCTTGGCTGTTACGAGTCTTGTTGTGAAAATTTTGAACAGAATGAATGAAGTTGAACTTTTGAAAAATCCGACCGTGCTAAAATATAATCTTACCGTAAACAGAAATATGCAATAGAATTTAATCTTTAAGAGCAATATAGAGTCATCCCAAAAAAGCGGAGTAATTTTGCATAAAAAACATTTTATTCAACTGCTTATTGTCAACATCCTGATCATTGCAGCAGGATGTGAAGATCAAACAAACTCACCTTACACACGATTAACTGGTCCTTACCTGGGGCAAACTGCTCCCGGTCTTACCCCGGAATTATTTGCTCCCCGAATAATTTCGACCTGTTATAAAGATTTATGTATCTCGTTTACCCCGGATGCGAAAGAAGTATTTTTTACTTTAGGAGGATTTCCGCAATCAGTAATTTTAAATAGTAAAGAAATCAACGGGAGATGGAGTAATCCGGAAGTTGTTTCGTTTTCCGGCAAATATAGTTCCGAAAGTATATTGAACCATGACGGCAGCAGAATGTATTTGGGCTCCGGTACTCCGGCAACAATAGAAGGGAAACCCGCCTCCACATATAACATCTGGGTTACTACAAATGAGAATGGAATCTGGACGACACCTGTTAAAATGCCCTTCCCCATTAATTCTGATGATTATTCATCAGTATATCCGACTACAAGCCGAAATGAAAATTTATATTTTTGTTCGGCAAAAATTGAGAACGGTTTGGGAGGAGGCGATATATGGATGTCGGAAAACAAAGACGGAGAATATTTTACCCTGACCAACCCGGGAAAGAATATTAATTCAACAAGTTGGGACATCGATCCTTTTATTTCTCCTAACGAGAGTTACATAATTTTTTCATCGAACAGAGATGGCGGATATGGAAGTTTCGATCTTTATATAAGTTTCAAGGATGAAACGAACTCCTGGAGGGAAGCAGTTAATTTAGGCGAAGAAATTAATTCATCATCACATGATATACATCCATATGTAACATCCGACGAAAAATATTTATTTTTCTGTTCCACTCGTCAGATCAAGGGAAAAGGATATAGCGAAGAACCGATTACATTAGATGAAAAACTAGATGCGCTAAAACAACCCGGCAACGGTTGGGAAGATATTTACTGGGTAAGCACGAAAGCATTATTTGACTTAAGATCAGAAAAATCAAAATAAATTTAATTTGGTTCCGGAAAACATATGAAAAAAATAATATTCCTACACTTGGTTACACTATTACTAATAACACTTACTTCATGCAAAGCACAGGACATTTACATCAACAACAGTATCGGGACACCTCAAAATATTTATTCAAAATACCTTGATGAAGACCGGGTCTTTACGATAAACTTACCACAGAATTACACTTCAACAAATAAGACTTACCCGGTATTGTATTTGCTGGATGGTGATGTTTCAGCTTTGGTATATGAGGCACTTTCTGCTGCTTCATATCTGCATAATTTTGAAGGAACTCCCGAATTCATAATTGTCGCGGTATCTACAAGAGAGAATAGGGATCGATATTTTATTCCGAATGACAATTCCGATAAAGAACAAACCGAAATAAATCTTTTTCAAAAATTTATTAATGAAGAACTACAAACATTCATAAACAATAATTACAGGGCAACAAACTATAATATATTATACGGCGGTTCTAATGCAGGATTATATTCAATATATAATTTACTAACCGAACCGGAAAGTTTCGACGCTATTATCGTAAGCAGCCCTACTATCGGACATTGTCCGACCTTAATTCTGAAAAAGTTCGAATCATTTGTTCAAAATGGATTTAATAAGTATAAAAAGATTTACATCAATCACGGTGAAACAGATACTCCAAGGGCTACAGAATATGTTCCGGAACTTTATTCTTATTTAAAGAATAACTTACCAGCCGATTATCCGGTTACGTTTGAAGTTATTAAATCACAAGGACACGTGCCGTTCGGGAGTATTTTCAATGGGCTGAAATTTATATTAGTTAATACTGAATGAGAAAAGATTGTGCATATTGTCATATATCCGGATAAGTAGACATAACGCATTCGATTATGAAATTGAAATCAGCAATAATTCATTTTGTACTATCCTTATCAATTTTTCCTCAGGAAATTACCTTTGAGAAAGTAAATGATGATATAATTGTATTTTATAATCAAGGCGGAACAGTCAGTGCAATAAGAAGCGGGTCTGCTATACTTGTAGTTGATACTTTCGTATCCCCGAAAGCCGCAGAAGATGCAATTAAAATATTACATGAACATTTTCCCAAAGAAAGAATAAAATATGTAATAAACACACATCATCACGCAGATCATATAAGGGGTAATCAACATTTGATTTCGGCCTCGATTATCGGTCACAAGAACCTGCCTGAAGCCGCACTAAATGAACACAATTTGATTATGTCGGTCTATGGAAATTTCGGGAATCGAATTTCGGGAATAGTAGATTCAATAAAAAACTTCTCCGATAGTTATTCAATAACCCGCCATAAGTTAAAGAATAATTTAAAGGTCTGGCAGCGCGTTAAGTACCTGCTGGACGGATACATTTTTACTATACCCGAAATATTAGTCGAATCAGATCTTGATATTTTTCCAGGCAATAAGAATATTCAAATAAAACATTTCGGGATTGCGCATACCAATAACGACCTTGTTGTTTTCAATAGAGCCGACAGTCTTCTGATTATGGGCGATTTGATATTCCATAGAAGAGCCGGAATTTTGGATGAACGAAGTGATATTAATAATTGGATAAGCTTACTCAACTACTATATTTCATTGACGCCGGGAATAAAACATGTTATATCGGGACATACTTATTCTCTTCTTTCTATTGAAGCTCTTACAGAACAACGAGATTATTTGGAGATGGTATATAAATCGGCAGTTAAAATAAATAAAGAACAAAAGTCAATTTCAGATATCATGGAACAGCCCGAGCTAAAACGATTCACCGGTTACGAATATCCGGATCGGATTTCCGAAGATATTATGACCTGCGTTAAATCATTAAAGGGCTATTGAATCGGGACTTAAAATAAACTAAACCAAAATAAATTCTTTTGTTAAGACACGGGAGGATTCTATGATAAAGCATTCCATAAAACTATTGTTTCTACTTATTGCCGTTCTTACTATAAGCAGTTATGCTCAACATCGGAAAGTCAGCAATAATGGATTGGACATATATTACAGAATTTTCGGAGAAGGAAAACCTCTTCTTATCATAGGCGGTGGTCCGGGAGATGTTTCGGATAGATACTTAAGCTTATGTAAATTGATATCCGATAACTATTGTTGTATTCTTGCTGACCAACGCGGGACCGGTTTGTCGATACCACCAGTATTCGATTCAACAACAATATCAGTGTCTTTAACCCTTGATGATTTCGAACTGATCCGGGAAAATCTGGGTTACGAAAAGTGGAACGTACTTGGTTTCTCATACGGTGGTTATCTTGCTTCAATATATGCCAACAATTTTCCCTCTTCCGTTAACTCTCTTGTGCTACTGGGTTCATCCGGACTAAATACCGACACATTCACCTATTTCAGGGACAACATAATTTCGCGAATGAGCCCGGAAGATATCGAACGAATGAATTACTGGAGTGATTCAACACGACTGGCAAATGATCCCGAACATGCAATAACCGAAAGAATCCGGTCAATGATGCCGGGGTACTTCTATGACAGGAAGAAGTCATATTTGGTAAGCCAAATAATAAAACCGGGTGATTTCAATTTTGAAATGGGACGATTAATATGGAACGATATAATTAAGCACAATTTGGATCTTGTTGAATTGGGCGCCAATTATTCCGGACGGGTGCTTATATTGCACGGAAGGCAGGACCCTTTGGGAACTTCAATAGCCGAAATAATTTCCCGCTATTATATTAACTCAAAATTAGTCTACATTGAAAAATGCGGGCACTACTCATGGATTGAACAGCCTGAATTTGTGAAGTCGCAAATAAATCAGTTCTTAAAATAAAAAAAGTTGTAGCTGAACACCGTACAGTCTTGACCACTAATATAATTCAAAAAATACGCGGAAGTATTTTAGGGAGTAAAAGAAAAAGCTCAACTTCTCAAAGAAGTTGAGCTTTTATGCTACTTTATTCTTGCGACTCGGCGTCGGCTGATCTTTACATCCAGCCATTCCTCAAGTGCGGTTAAGATCCTTTCTTGTTCCTCGCCTTCAAAAGAAAGAATACCGGTACCGTGATTACCACCCTTCTTCGTCATCCTGAACGACGATGTTTTCCCGCTCGGCCAGACTCCCGGCGCAGTCCACGGATCATTCCCACCGTAAATGAAGATAACGCGTTCGGCTTTATTCACAAGAAAATCGTGCACCTTAGCCATCGGTTCCGGATCGAAAGGTTTATTCCACAAGTGATCATAAAACAGCGGTTTACTCGACGCGCAATCATCTTTCGCGGCAATTAACAGATCCTTGAAAGGAGCTGTATCGTAGCAATAGAATCCTATCTGAGTATACGCCTGATAGTTAAACGCGTCCATCATGTCTCTCCCAGCAGCCATAAAGAACGGTATAGTTCCTTTGAAGGGCTTATAAAGAATCTCGGCAGGCGCATCCGGGGGAGGTATTTCGCCGATGTCACCGCTCCCATACTGCCACCACGCAAAATTAAATTCCATTACAGCAAGTTCGTAGCAAAGATCATATTCAGCCAGCAACGAGTCACCCGACTCTTCGATTTCCTTCATAACAAACGGTTGAACTTCTTCGCGACGTTCGAGCAGAGCTCTCTGGTAGTTAATAATTTTCTCCCTGTTTTCAGCAGTTGAAATACTGTCGTAAATAAAAGGCCAGATGCGGCTGTCTTCCATCTCAAGATTTATCGGCGCCACGAAAGCGACTACAACATCGTTATCATCAGGGTAAAAGTACTCGTGAAACAATGCTGTCTGTCCGCCCTTACTTCCTCCCGTAGCTATAAACTTGCCGGGATAATACTTCTTAAGCCACTGTACAACAGCATGCTGATCCGCCGCCGCTTGTTCTATCGTTAAATAATTCCAGTCGACACTATCAGGTATGGACGGCGCAAAATAACGATGCTCTATTTCAACCTCGTTGCAGTTCAGCATTCTGGTAAGTTCAGTTTTCGGACCTCCGGGACGCGAAAAATAACCGCGGTCGTGAATAACAACAGGTTTGTTGAAATCAACATGTTTGATAAAGACCCTCTGTGTAAACTTCTGACCGTCAGGATCATCATGATTAACAGGCTGTTCGAAATTCAGCGAAATCTCGAATGAATCGTACTCCCACTTACCCTTATTAGTCGCATCTTTCAGAAACTCGGCAGCTTTGTCACCTTCAACCTGTCCAAACGTGATGGATGAAAGTAGTAAAACTAATATTGGAATATACTTGATATACTTATTCATTTTTCTCCCGGGTAAATTATAAAACTATAGATCTGTTCGTTTCAAGTGTCATAGAAGACATCTCCCCCAAAAGATGTCATCTATCATGTTCATAATCCTAATAATTGTTTTAATGATCGGACACTCGCTGCATTAGCCCCGCGTGATGAGTTGATAACTCCAGGCAGAGAAAGTCCTTTCAATATTCTTGTATCCTTAATATTAAGTAAATTGGGATTTCTTTTAATCGCATAGCTAAGGATAAATTTTTCTAAAAACTCAACATCTTTATAACCTTTTGATTTCGGTTCACAGAAATATTCGAGCTTTGTTAGCCTTGGAATAAACGTTAATAACGGAGTTCCTCGCCTCCCGCCAAGTGCCTCATTATACTTATTTATTTTGTGAGGCGTAAAGCATTCCTTTCTAAAACTTTGTTTAACCGCCATACCAACATACCAGGGAAGATTACCTTTACCTGCTCGTATTGAATATATATAACAGCCGACACCATCGGATAAACCGGAAACATCTTCTTCAACCTTATCCCAGAATTCGGACTGCAGCTTTTTAGCTGTTGGTATTAAACGGTTTTTTTGGGGTAATTCATAAGGACCAAGAGGATAAAAGTTCATGGTTTCACTCCTTGTTTTTTGCTAAAGATGACATCTTTTCGAAAGATGTCATCTTGTGAAATTAACCTGCTAATTCAGAAGCTATCAATTCCGCTTGTTTTAAGACTGTTTCTGTGGCCAACTTTTGCATATCAGGCGGATACCCGTATTGCCGCAATGTTCTTTTTACAATTACTTTTAATTTTGCTTTAACGCTTTCTTTTATCGTCCAGTCAATTGATGCGTTTTGTTTTACCCGTTCAAATAGTACGATTGCTAATTCCCGCAGTTTGTCTTTCTGCATTAGTTCGCGCGCACTCTCATTATTTGCAACCGCGGTATAAAAAGAATACTCGAATTCCGTCAAGCCTAATTCTTCAGGCTCTTGGTCCATCCTCTGAATTTCTTTTCCAAGTTTTATCAGTTCCTCTATTACCTCTGCTGCAGTTAACAATTTATTATGATACCTTTTAATAGAATCTTCCAGCATTTCCATCAACGATCTGCTCTGAACCAGGTTTCTCTTAGTCCTGGCTTTAATTTCGTCATTCAATAATTTCTTTAATGTTTCCAGCGCGAGGTTTTTGTGTTCCATATTCTTTACTTCCAGAAGGAATTCTTCCGAGAGAATTGAAATATCCGGCTTCTTAATTCCTGCGGCATCAAAAATATCTATTACTTTATCCGATACCAGCGCTTTATCAATTACCTGCCTGATTGCTGTTTCAATTTCTTCATCTGTTTTACCGGAACCTGTAACATCAAACTTAACTAACCTTGCTTTAACTGCCTGGAAAAACGCCACTTCTTCTTTAACATCCATCGCCTGTTCATGCGGTATAGCAATTGCAAATGCACGCGATAAAGCTGCTACTTCATCTATAAATCTTTTCTTCCCGTTTTCAAGACTTAAAATATGTTCTTCCGCCGCTAGTATAATATCCATTTTTGTTTTGGTATCTGCAGTAAAATATTCTTCATATAGTAATCCTTTATCCTTACCTAAATAAGGAACTGCCGGATCTTTCACTAAATCCAGGTAATCTTTTGAATATGCTCTTTCAGGCTTTTCAAGAAACATTTGGGATACAATCTCCAGCTTTTCAAGCATAAGTTTAACGGCTTTTTCCTGTGCAATTGCCGGATCACCTTTACCGCCGCTATCGGAATAAAACGATAAAGCTTTTTTCAAATCGGAGGCAATGCCGAGATAGTCAACAATCAATCCGCCCGGTTTATCTTTGTAAACACGATTAACGCGTGCAATTGCCTGCATTAAATTGTGTCCGCGCATAGGCTTGTCTATATAAAGAGTATGAAGTGAAGGAACATCAAATCCTGTGAGCCACATATCTCTGACAATAACGAGTTTCAACTCATCATCCGGTGTTTTCATCCTGTCGGCTAATACTCTTCTCTGTTCTTTTGTTGTATGATGCTTTGATATTTCCGGTCCGTCTGATGATGAAGCAGTCATAACAACTTTTATTACACCTTTCTTCAGATCATCATTATGCCATTCCGGTCTTATATTTATAATTTCTTGATAAAGCTCAACAGCTATTCTTCTTGACATCGAAACTATCATTCCTTTGCCTTCAAAAACCTCCTGCCGCTGTTCAAAATGGAAAACAATATCAGCAGCCACTCTTTTAATTCTGTCTTCGCTGCCTACCAGCGCTTCAAGCTGTGTCCATTTTGCTTTAGCCTGCTGAGTTGATGACAACTCATCTGTTAAAAGTTCATCATCCAATTCTTCAATAAGCTTTTTGCCTTCATTGCTCAAGTTTATTTTAGCCAATCTTCCTTCATAGTAAATACGAACAGTAGCCCCGTCATCAACAGCCTGGGCTATATCATATATATCAACATAGCTTCCGAATACGGCAGGAGTATTCACATCCGTACTTTCAATAGGCGTTCCGGTAAAGCCAAGGAATGTAGCATTCGGTAAAGCATCGCGCATGTATTTTGCGAATCCGTAAACAGTCTTCGTACCTACTACGTTTCCTTTTTCATCTTTAGTATTAAGAGTTTTTGCTTTGAATCCGTATTGCGTGCGGTGCGCTTCATCGGCTATTACAACAATATTTTTCCTGCCGGATAGTTGTTCGTAAACATTGCCGTTATCAGGCTGAAATTTCTGAATGGTTGAAAAGACTACTCCACCCGATGCAACTTTTAAAAGCTCTTTTAAATGTTCTCTGTTATCCGCCTGTACCGGATCCTGACGCAAGAGCTGCTTTGAAGCGGCAAATGTATCGAATAATTGATCGTCCAGATCATTGCGGTCTGTTATTACCAAAAGTGTCGGATTATCAAGTTTCAGCACTAATTTCCCGGCATAAAAAACCATTGATAAAGACTTACCGCTCCCTTGTGTGTGCCATACTACGCCACCTTTTCGGTTTCCGTTATTACCTGAGGCTGCTATTGTTCTTTCTACCGCTTTATTTACCGCATAATACTGATGATATGCCGCGAGTTTCTTTGTAGTCTCTATTATTGTAAGATTGGTTTTTAAGTCTTCCCTTTTACTTTTTTCAAATACTATAAAATGCCTGATCAAATCAAGCAGTGTTTTTTTATTAAGCATTCCGTTTATCAATGTCTCCAATTGACTAACGAGATGGGAAGCTTCCTTTTTACCGTCCGAAGTTTTCCATGCCATAAAACGGCTGAAACCGGAAGAGATTGTTCCGGATTTCGCTTCCAATCCGTCCGAAATAATTACGATAGCATTGTAAGTAAATAGACTTCGTATTGCTTGTTTGTACGTACCTATTTGTTCGTAGGCGGTTTTTACCGTTGCGTTATCATCGGCGGCATTTTTTAATTCAATTACAACTAAAGGTATACCGTTTATAAAAAGAATAACATCGGGTCGTTTATTAACATTGTTTTCAATAACCGTAAACTGATTTACAACCAAATAATCATTGTTCTCCGGGTTATCAAAATCTATCAGCCAGACGTAATCACCTCTTTCACCACTCTCTTTCTGGTATGAAACTTTGATGCCTTCCGTAAGCATTTTGTGAAATGTTTCGCTGTTAGTTACAAGTTCAGGTGAGTTGATTCTTTGAATTTGCTTTATGGCGTCTTCCCGTGCTTCCGCCGGGATTTTGGAATTAATTCGGTTAACTGCTTTTCTCAGGCGATCTGTTAACAGTACTTCTTCATAATTATTACGTTCAGGTTTATCACTATCGGGAGCAATATCCGGGGCATAGATGTATTGGTAGCTCTGTTTTTCAAGAAGTTCTATTGCGAATTGTTCGATGTCGGATTCTGTAATTTTACTCATTTCTGAACCGTCATTTATATTGGATTATTAGATTTCGCCCCTCCGGGGCTTTTTATGTATTGTAATTCCTGGTGTTACTAAGTTGTCGCTCCTACGGAGCTTTAATTCCTTGTTTTTCTTTCTCTATAAAGTTATCGCCCCTCCGGGGCTTTTTATGTATTGTGCTTCATGGTCGTTACTAAGCTGTCGCTCCTACGGAGCTTTCCCTCTTGAACTTTTTATATTAAGATTTTGCTCTTAAGGAGCTTTTATCCCTTGTTTCTCTTTCTCTATAAAGCTATCGCCCCTATGGGGCTTTTTTTTCATAATTCTTTCTATCACAAAGCCCGTTAGGGCTGATACCTTTGTAATCGCATATAAAACGAAGTATGCTATAACAGCGTAGCCGCGGTATTTTACCCATTCCAATCAAACAGGTATCTTGCATCATATTCAACTTCAAATTTCTTTAAGAAATCTATATACTCTTCTTTGAAGGTTTTCTTTTTATGATGAGACGGCTGATTCAAAATATATTTTATGATGGTATCCTTTTGAGATTTCGAATAGCTAAATGCACCGAAGCCCTCCTGCCAATTAAATTTACCGCGAATCCATTTTGCTTCGTTAATGAATTTTGAGGAATTTGCTTTTATATCTCTTACAATATCCGAGACTGAGATAGTTGGATTGAGTCCGATAAATACATGTGTATGATCCGGATTGCAGTATACGGCAAGTGGTTTCGATTTTTTGTTGTTTACAATACCGCAGATATATTTTTCAAGTTCCACTCTGTGTTCAGCGGTAATTAGGTTTGCTCTGCCTTTAACCGCAAATACTACTTGAATGTAAAGTTGCGTGTATGTGTTTGGCATTTTATATCGCCCCTCCGGGGCTTTTTATGTATTGTGCTTCTTAGTGTTACTAAGTTGTCGCTCCTACGGAGCTTTTTCTATTATAGCTTTTCTTTTCTATCGAGTTATCGCCCCGATGGGGCTATTTATTTCATATTCTTTTGTATCATTAAGCCCGTTAGGGCTGATATCTTTGTAATTTGCCATAACAACATTATGCCATAGCGGCGTAGCCGCGGTATCTGCTTGTATGTTTATTTGTTATTTATATCGCCCCTCCGGGGCTTTTTATGTATTGTGCCTTTTGGTGTTACTAAGTTGTCGCTCCTACGGAGCTTTTTACTCTCGAAACATGTCAGCCATTACTAAGTTATCGCCCATACGGGGCTTTACTTTTTAGACCTTTTCTTTTTTTATTAAGATTTCGCTCCTATGGAGCTTTTTACTCGCGAAACATGTTGAACATTACTAAGATATCGCCCCGATGGGGCTTATATTTCATAATACTTTCCGTCAAGTTTACGTTACTCCGGAAACAACCAGTAAAACAATCCTATTTTCCTAATCATGTTTTTACCCTCACTTCGCCACTCATTAACTTCGGCAGTAATGTATCTCGCAGTTTTTCGATTGTGCGGATTTGAAAACAATTTGAAACTATTTTATCATCTATTGGTTTGGCTTCCAATTGGAATTTTTCAACTAATCTTTTTTCTGGAATATTAATTTCTATATTTTCGAAATCACCTTTACTTATTGACCCAAATACTGTTCCGGTCTCATTAAACTGTCTTATTTCATCCATAATAGACTTCATTTTAAAATAGGTGTAGGTATAATAAGAGTTGTCACTTTTATATCTGAAAGCAGCAACACCTCGTCCAATACAACATCTTTCCTTTGCCATATTTTGTTCGCCGACAGGTGCCCTAACACTTATTAACGTATCATACTTTTCAGCAAATCTTTTTGGTTCAGTTGTAAAGATTCTTCTTTGGGGAAACCTAAAATTAAAATCCGCATTCCCTTGGTACATTGGAACACCAATTCCTTCTTCATTATAACTTTTCCCGGGTGGAGAAGAACCCATAACAAAGTTAAATTCATCTGGTAACTTACCCTCTTTCCATTTTTCACTTTTAACTTTTGACTTTTCATTTAGAACAAACCACTGCCTGAAAAGCGTTTCCGCCATTGCTTCCAGTGTTTTGTTTTGTCGGTGGAGTAAATCTATTTTGTTATCAAAACTGCTAAGTACTGAGGCTATTGCTTTTTGTTCATTAATTGGCGGAACTTTGGAGGGGAGTGCATGAATGTGATTCCTATTAAGTGTTGGATTTGAAGATCCTACATCATAATATCCAAAATCAAACACCTGTAAATAATAATAAATGAATAAGGGGTAATTATCGTGGAAATTTCTGATCCACAAAGTAGTATCGTGTGGCCAGAAATTTTCTCGTAAGTAAAATACTGTTCCAAGTGTTCCCTTACGACCAATAACAACGCCAGGGCCTAAAACTTTGGATGCAGAGTGATAGCTTTTAATTCCCGAAGAAGATACCACGGGATATTCCCCTAATATTTGCTCATTTTTTGTAATATCAAAACCCCTTTGAAAAGTCACAACTTCTCCTAAAGAAAGCTCTTTCCACTCACTCATACTTCGGTCATATATAACTATACCTTTTGTATCTATATGCTTTATTAACTCTTCCTGTTTAATAGTATTGTAAACAATAATATCAAAGAAAAAAGGAATGTAGGTTTCCTCTTCCAGTTCGTTTTTAAGTTTGGCAGCGGTTGTAAGGTTTACTTTTTCACCTTTAACAGCTATATCAACATCGGAAGCTTCTTTGTAGGTATCTATAGCGCGGGAACCGAAAAGTATTGCCTCTTCTATCTCTTTGTGTTCGGCAATAATTGTTTTAACCTGTTCTAATTGTTCTTCGCTTAATCCGTATTTCATATTTCTTTTTTCAGCCTGTTATAAAGATCTCTTACAATAGGGTAAAACTTATCCTGTATATACTCTACGGTCTCTTTCAAAATGTCCTCGTTATAAGTATGGCTTGTAAGATTTCTTTTTGGCAGAGTTTCCATCCACTCTTCGGCGTTGGTAATAATACCGTCAACAAATGCCTGACGTATTGCTTTTTTACCATTCTCCACATCATCATTACCCTGGTTTTCAAGATAGTCTTTAAGAACTTTCCAGGAGAGTTCTATAAGTTTCTCGAACCTTTGTACAAGTCCTTCTTTTTCAAGCTGAGAAAAATCATTCAGGTCGGTATCTATAACATCATCAAGCAGTAAAAAAGCTTTCTCAAAATTTTGGAATCTTTGTTTCCATCTTAATTCATTGTTCATAACTGCACCTTAGCCAAATTCTCTTTAATAATCTTATTCAACCGTTCTTCTTCTTTAAGCTGTTCCTCAAATTCTTTTCTAAGTGATCCGAAACGTTCTTTAAAATCAAAGTCATCCTCTTCTTCGGGCAAGCCTACATATCGACCCGGAGTAAGCACATAATCAAGTTCTCTTACTCTTTCAACAGATGCGGAATTACAGAAGCCTTTTACATCTTCGTAACCCACCCCCAAATCCCCTCCCGAGAGGGGACTTACTGAACGCCATGCATGATAAGTGCCGGCTATCTTTTGTATATCATCTTTGGAAAGTTCGCGTGTACGGCGGTTAATCAAATGCCCCATATTTCGTGCGTCAATAAAAAGTATTTCATCTTTACGGTTACGGAACTTACCGTTATTCCTGTTACGGCTAACGAACCACAAGCTTGCCGGAATTTGGGTGTTCAGAAATAACTTTGCGGGTAAATTAACAATGCAGTCAATTAAACGGGCTTCCACAAGAGCTTTTCTTATATCCCCTTCGCCGGAGGTTTTGGAAGTAAGTGAACCTTTGGCAAGCACAAAACCGGCTTGTCCGCCCGGAGCCAGATGATAAATAAAATGCTGTATCCACGCATAATTTGCATTTCCTGCCGGCGGCACGCCGTACTGCCATCTGCCGTCTGCCGTCTTTACGTAAAAGTTCGCCGCTCCAGTCGCTGTCGTTAAACGGTGGGTTGGCAATTACAAAATCTGCTTTTACATCCTTATGCGCGTTATTTAAAAACGAACCTTCATTATTCCACTTAACCTGTGTACTGTCAATACTGCGAATGGCAAGATTCATCTTGGCAAGCCGCCATGTTGTCTGGTTGCTTTCCTGTCCGAAAATAGAAATATCGTTTACATTTCCCTGATGATTTTCAACAAACTTTTCCGAATGCACAAACATACCGCCCGACCCGCAGCAGGGATCAAGAACTCTTCCTTTGTAAGGTTCAAGCATTTCAACAAGTAATTCTACTACACTGCGCGGAGTATAGAACTGTCCCCCTTTCTTTCCTTCTGCCAGAGCAAATTCGCCGAGGAAATATTCAAATACTTTACCAAGAAAATCACCTTTATCCTGCGTCATAGAAACATTGCTGATCAAATCAATCAGACCACCCAGACTAGCCGGATCAAGATTACCTCTTGCAAATACTTTAGGAAGAACATCTTTAAGAGAAGAGTTATCCCGTTCAATAGCGTCCATAGCGGAATCGACATCTTTACCTATTTCAGGGAGCTTAGCTCTCTTTTGCAAATAAGACCATCTGGCAGAAGGCGGGACAAAGAAAATATTTTCAGCTTTGTATTCATCCCTGTCTTCCGGATCAGCTCCGGTATATTCGCCCTCACCCTTAACCAAAATTTCGTAATGATCTTCAAACGCATCGGAAATGTACTTTAGAAAAATGAGTCCCAATACAATGTGTTTATATTCAGCGGCGTCAATATTTTTTCTTAACTTATCCGCAGCTTTCCACAATTGTTTTTCGATCGGTTCTTCTGTCTTGTTATTCTTTGCCATATTAAGGTGAGCCTCATACCGGGTGTTTATTCAATTGTTCTAATTTACCATAAAAGTACTAAATAATAAACACTCTAAGAACAGAGGAAGGAATATAGATGACATCTTCCGGAAGATGTCATCTATTGAGCTGCTTAAAATTCCTGATGCGATTTAATCAGTTTGCTTTTAGGTTCGTTTTCACGCGTGTTAAGATTATGCAGGTTATACCTGTCCTTTACAAGTTTACCTATTGTCTGGTTAACGGTATCGAGTTTGGTATCGCTAACCAGTCTTAAATACCTCTGAAATAAATCCCTGTCATTTTCAATCAAAAGAAATACCTGATCCGTAATTTCCTCTGAAAAACGGTCGAGCACTTCGTTTGTAAAATCAGTAATAGCTGACATTTTACCCTCATTTTTACTCGTGTATCAATAAAAGATGACATCTTTTAGAAAGATGTCATCTTTAAACAGCTGTTATACTACTTTCACAATCATCATTGTCATGTCGTCGTACTGCTTAGCGCGGCCGATGAACTTTAGAGTATCCGTAAAAATTATTTCCATTATCTCGCGGGAAGACTTGTCCTTATTATCCTCAACAAGTTTCTGCAGCGCGTCTTCACCGAACTGAACGTCTTTTGTATTCATAGCCTCGGTAAATCCGTCGGTGTAAAAAACCAGCAAGTCGCCGTTCTGCAGTTCAATTGCTTCTTCCTTAATAGTTTTGGAAAATAATATTCCTTTTTCCATACCTAGTGCAATTCCATCGGGCAGCAGGTATTTTGCCTGAGCCTCCGACTTACGAATAAACAACAGAGGATTATGTCCCGCACGCGCGTAAATAAATTTGCGGGCTTCAAGATCGAACAATCCGTAAATGGCAGTTATAAACGATCCGCGTCCTACGTTCTCGTAAAACATCTCATTAATTTCGGATAGTATTTTTGATGGAGATGCAAGTGTTCGGGAAAGCGCCTTAAAGAATCCTTTTGTTAGTGTCATAACAAACGCAGCTTTCGTTCCTTTACCTGCCACGTCACCGATAATAACACTAAGTTTTTTGGAGTCGTGTTCAACAAAGTCATAATAGTCACCGCCGACTTCAAGTGCGGGCAGACATTTTGCTGCTATGTCGAGTCCCGGCATACTGGGAGTTTCCGATGGCAGAAAGGATTCCTGGATACTTTTCGCGGCTTCAATTTCACCTCGTAATCTCTGGCGTTCGGTTATATTCTTCGCAAAGGCCGGAGTTATAGTATCCAGATCAAGTACCTTATCTTTTGTAAAAATACTAACGAAGCCGTATACTATGGGCAACGCGATTAATCCTATCAATAGTGGTATAGCGCCGCTTATATCCGAATCTTGTATAAAGAAGTAAGCGAATCCCGAATACAATGTTGAAAAAGTAAGTATGGAGACAAACACTGTTAACAGATTGAATCTTAAAAATGAATAAACTATTACAAGTGCCAGGATGAACTCAACTATTATCGTCACCCAGAATGGTTCGAGATTACCCTGTACTGTAAACACCCACACCAGCGAGCCGATTAACAGAAGCGCTGAATAGGAATTGAATCTTGTTTTAAGCAGACTAACTACAAACCCGACTGTAAAAGCAGTCTTAAATATAGTTCTGTACAATTGCTGACCAAGCAGATATACAGGTCCGCCGCCGCTAAGATAAATACTGTCGGAATCGGTCATCGCTTCGACTGAAATCATGAAAAGGTGATCGAACAAAAATGTTAAAAGCGACCAAATGGATATCAAAAGCAATCCAAGTGCAAAACCGGTTAAAACCGATGCCCCGATATTCGAGTTAAGATAATAGCCATTTAGTATCAGATCGAACTCGGTATACTTACGCTTCCAGACTTCGCGTCCGGTAGCTTCACTAACAGCCCAAATAATTATTATTCCCAATCCAACGAATAACGGTCCCAATACCCAGCCAATTACAATTTCCCATTCGAAATTCTGACTTGTCTCGAGAACTATTTCACCCAGCATTCCGATTGCAGAAACCACGCCCATGAATATGGCGGTCTTAAATCCAATTTCATACGCTCTGAATTTTTTAAAAGCGATAACCAGGAGTGTTATCATCAGCAGAATACCGATTATCAGGACCGACAACTTTGTAATCAGACCATTTGATTCGAAGTCCTGTTCAATATCCTGTTTAACATCGAATCCGGATATCATATTCCCTTTTACGGAGACATTAATTTTAACATCGTTGCCTGAAAAATCATCGTGTGAAATAAAATTAAACCGGTAGTCAGTCTTTTTAGATTCGTAGATTTCATTATTTTCAACTTCAGCGCCTTTTTCATCCGTGAAACTTATGGACAACTCTTTCGAGATTTCATTTGCACCGCTATCCATAGTATCGGGGAGCAGATTTTTATAAACGCAATAATGATCAAGGAATTTCATTGTAATATTTTTAGCCTGCGTTTCGTTAATTGCCTTAAGTTTCGATTTGTCATCCAATTCAACTTCAAAACTCATCAGGTTGCCCGAAGGATCGTAATCCACACGAATACCGCCTATCAGGTTTTCCAGTCTATTCCTTATCACTACATCTTCCGACTTATCATCATCAACAACTCTTTTCCATCTTGTTTTCCACCTGTAACCGGCCATTCCGTCGGCAACGAGTTTGTTGGTTTGCTCAACCCCGTTTAACATATGGGATTGCCGAAGCAGTTTTTTATCTGCCTCAAACTCGATTGAAGGTTTGAGATTTTCATCATATAATCCTAGTGTTTCCAGTAATTCCTCGGACTTCTCCAAAATTGCCTTCTTTTCGGTAACCTTCTTAAGTCCGGCATAGGGATTTACTTTCGGATAAATGAAAATAACGATTGGAATTACTAGAATTAATGAAGCTGCGAACAATAAAATCGATTTGCTTTTATTCATATAATTATTCCGGAATTTGCTGGTTCCTTAAAAATAACCATTAAGTGGGAAAAATCCCTCCCCAATTCGGCAATTAAACCTAAAGGCATCATAATCTTAATAAGATTTTGGATGCGGAAACAAACTAATTGTTCCTTACTGAAGATTAATATTTACAATATTTATTAATTTACTTAAAATAATATTACAATTAGAACTAACGAATACTGGTTATGTTAAGAACCCTTGCACTAATATTACTCTTCACTTTTATAAACATTGACGCACAATTTATTCAAGGCACTTACGAGGGAGAAGCACTCGGTCGAAAAGACGCCGAACACTCGGGAATAATAACGGTACGCGTCTCTCTATCGGACGATAGAATTGAAAATATTGATGTTACCGAATTCGATCAGAATACTGATCATAAAAAATACGGACTGCACGTAACTGAAGCACTTGAACGCATTCCCAAAAGGATAATAAATTCTCAGTCAGTATTTGTTGACGCCGTTTCAATGGCCACTGCCACCTCACAGGCGATTGAACTTGCAGTCGCAAGGGCTATATATAAGGGATTAAAAAAGGATTATCTTTCAGGCATATACAGGTCAACGGTTACAGGATGGCGGAGTAAAAAATTTCGGGGAAATATTGAAGTAGAAGTGGAATTATCCGATGAAACTATTAAAAAAATTAAAGTTGTAAAATTCGAACAGGATACCTTGCACAAAAAGTACGGTTCTCTTGCAGAAAATGCCCGTGAGATGATCCCGGAAGAGGTAATTAAAAATCAAAATCTGGAAGTTGACGCAGTAAGCGGTGCAACAATGAGTTCCAATGCAATTTTATTAGCAGTTTCTAAGTCCTTAAAAAGAGCTTTGAAAGACGGGCAAAAAGAAAAAAGGAATTAAATATCCGAATGTAACATTATAAAAAGAGTCGTTTATTAGCTGTTTTAGGGATTTTCCCGGGATGAAACAATACGGTTCAAAAAATTAAGATAAATTGATGCGATTTATATATTTTTTTTCTAAATTATCGTTGTATTAAAAATGATATCAGCATCCTAACATTCAATATTAAGGGAGTTAAAAATGTTAAGAACACTAACCTTACTCGTTGCGGTAGCATTCCTGGCTACATCACTTGCGTTTACTTATAACAAACAGGATGACGGCAAGAAATACGGTTATATCGGCGCAAAAAAATGCGGTATGTGCCATAAAAAAGAAAAGGACGGCGCACAATTAAAGAAATGGGAGGAAGGACCTCACGCAAAAGCTTATGAGAACTTAAAAGCTGCTGATGCTGAAGCAGTTAAAAACGATGCATGTCTTAAATGTCACGCAACAGGCGCCGGATCCGATGCCTCATTGAACGACAAGAAATTCAGTATTGAAGAGGGTGTTCAGTGCGAAGCCTGCCACGGACCGGGTTCCGAATACAAATCGATGAAGATTATGAAAGACCATGACAAATCCGTAGCAAACGGATTGATAGTATGGGAAAACGACGAAGCAATTGCTAAAATGTGTATGGACTGCCACAGTATGGATGCTAAGAAAGCCGCTTATGCCGACCATAAAGATAAAGAATTCAAATTCGAAGAAATGTATGCTAAAGTAAAACATAACAAACCTGAATAAACCGAAGAAGGCATAATAATGAAAAAGTATTTAATTGTACTTCTATTATTACCTGCGATTGTTTTTGCGCAAAATATTAACGGTCGGTTTTCATCTTCGGCTTATACCTTCGAAAGGTACGATATCAACCAGAATTCGGATTTATATGTAAGGACTTTTCAGTCCTTACTTTTAAATATAAACGAAGGTCAGTTTTCAGTTAAGACACGTATGAACTTCGAGGCCGACATTGCTAATACTCTCGATAACGATCCGAGGCTGCGCTTCTATAATTTATATGTGGAAGGAAGAAAACTATTTGACGTAGCTACTGTCAGGGTCGGAAGACAATCACTCATTAACTCTTTTGCCGGCGGTGTTTACGACGGCGCTTCGCTGAAACTCAAACACAAGGGTTACGAGCTTTCAGGTTTTTACGGAGGGAATGTACCGGCTTACCAGAAATTCGAACTGACCGATGATTTCAGCAACGATTATGTACTCGGCGGGAAATTTGTAGCAACTTCTCTCGAGCATTTCAGGTTTGCCGTTAGTTATATTGACAAGAACTTCAAACCGATGGAATACGAAGCGCTTAGACTTGATGAGAATTTCAATCCTATTACCGTGCTTATTCAGAGAAATTCCAATCAGTACAAGTTCGCTTCTGCGGAAGCATCCTACACGCTTGAGGATAAGCTGGAGGTAAATACCGGGATTGAATACGATCTTAATTTCCTGACCATGTCCAAGATTGAAGTTGCGGGAAGGTATAATGTAACCGATGCTCTGGGTGTCAGCGCTTATTTCAATAATCGCGAGCCGAGGCTAAGCTACAACTCGATTTTCAGTGTATTTAATTACGGTAACTCACAGGAAATTGAAGCGGGAGCCGATTATAAGATCAATGATCAATTCACTGTTAAAGGCAAGTTTGCCAATGTGAAGTACGAAGACGATGACGCGCAGAGACTTTCCGTCGGTTTGAACTCGATATATGGTTCGCTTAATTACAGAAAGACCTTCGGATATGCCGGTGAACTTGACGCAGTATCACTTTACACTGCAAAGACTATAATGGAAGGATTTTTAACCGGTTCGGCCGGAGTTAGTTATACTTCTTACAAACTTACTCCTGAATCAGACACCAACAACCTTGCGAGTGTTCTTCTCGGTGTTAACGTTCGTCCATGGAGAAATTTATCGGTCGATCTGCAGGGACAGTACATGGATAATAAAATCTATAAAAATGATTTAAGATTACTACTTAAAATCAATCATTGGTTTAACACTAACTTAAGCATACTATAATATGAAAACGAAATTTTACTATATAACCGCTTTAGGTTTATTGTCCTTAGTATGGGTTTTTAATCCGATGAGTTCGAAAGCCGATGAGAAACCATCTAACAAGGATATTATTAAGTTCTCACACTCCTTCCATGCTGAAATGGAAGTCGCATGTGCCGACTGCCACAATGCTGTTCCGGAAAGCGCTTCACTTTCGGATAATCTTCTTCCGACAATGGATGCCTGTGCAAGTTGTCATGATGTGGAAGATGATGAGAACTGTGAAACCTGTCACTACGAAGATGTTTACGAAACTTTTACTCCCGCTGTTACAGAACTTGTGTTCGATCACAGTTTCCATATGGAGGAACAGGAAATGGAGTGCCAGACCTGCCACAAGGGCTTTACGGAAGTTGATTACGGCAGCGAGCTTGAAACTGCCAATCCTGATATGGGAACATGTTTCAGTTGTCATAACAACCAAACAGTTGCTTCAAATGCCTGCGAGTCATGCCATATTTCAACAGCAAATTTAACTCCCGAATCACATACAAAAGTAGACTTCTTCGACAATCATAAGTTCAGCGCAAATCATCCTGACGCTGATTGTGCAATGTGCCATGACGATAACTTCTGCGAAACCTGTCACGTATCAACGGTTGCACTGGATGCTCAGAATACGGCAAGTGATTTTTACACACCGTATTCGCCTCACACTTATACCGATAATACAAAACAGCAGCAGATCACCCGGGTTCATGACCTTAATTACAGGTTTACACACGGTATTGACGCAAAAGGGAAAACATTTGAATGTACTACATGTCATGAAACAGAAACTTTCTGTAACGAATGTCACCAGAGCAGCGGCGGTGATTATGCTTTAGGCGGATTCGTACCTCTGTCGCATTCTCAGCCGGACTTTACAACTCTCGGTGTGGGAACAGGAGGTGGTCTTCATGCAGAACTCGCACGTCGTGATATTGAAAGCTGCGCTTCCTGTCATGAAACTCAGGGCGCCGATGCTAATTGCATTATATGTCATACCGATAACGATGGTATTGAAGGTACAAATCCGCGCACACATGAAGTTAATTTTATGAAAGATATAGAAGGCGATTGGCACAGTGATGCCGGAGCCGTTTGTTTTGATTGTCACACCGATCCGTTTGCTCAGTCACGAACTGCCGGACAGGGTTTCTGTGGTTATTGTCACAACTAAAGTAGGTAATTAAAAAAATGACAAAATACTTTTATATACTTTCAATCGCTGCTCTGGTGTTCCTGTTTGCCTGCAGCGAGGTTAAAGATGATATTACGGTTCCGGCAACTGTTTCCGTGCACGGCGAAGGAGTACTTACTCCCGAATCGGCAGACTTTCATGGTAAACTTGATGACAGCGGAATGGATCTTTGTCTGGAATGTCACGGTGCGAATTTCGATGGCGGAACAGCACAGAGCAGTTGCGTGGAATGTCATTCCACTATTGCTTTACATAAAGAGGGAATCCTCCAGACTTCATCGGATAATTTCCACGGCAAATATTTTGCCGCCAATCAAATTGATATGGATGCGTGCAGTATGTGTCATGGTTCCGACTTTGCAGGCGGTGTTTCCTCACCCGGATGCGTTGAGTGTCACTCAACAATAAGCGTACACCAGGCAGGTATTGTTGATCCTGCATCTGATGCTTTCCACGCTAAGTTTATGAAAAGCAATAACGCAGATTTAGCTGCGTGCGGATCCTGTCACGGAACGAATTTACTGGGCGGTACATCTGCTCCAACCTGCGCTACCTGCCATACGGGAATAGATGTACACCAGACAGGTATACTCGACGGTACTTCAGCTAATTTCCATGGAAAATTCATTGCTGATAACAATATTGACCTGTCGACATGTTCATCGTGTCACGGGTCCGATTTCAAAGGCGGATTATTGGCAACTAACTGTACTACATGTCACACCACCATAGATGTTCATACTTCAATGACACTCGAATCACACGGGCAATACTTCGCAGATCAGAATCTTGATATTAACAGTTGTTCAAGTTGTCACGGAGTGGATTTTGAAGGTGGCGATTCAGCGCCCGCTTGCGCAACGTGTCATAGCACTATAAATGTTCATAAAGAAGGTATAACCGATCCGGCTTCGCCGAACTTCCACGGCAAGTATATGGCTGACAACAGTGCGGATCTTGAAGCATGTGCAAGCTGCCACGGTATTGATTTTACCGGCGGCGTTGCTGCGCCCGGTTGTACAACCTGTCATGAGACAATAGGAGTTCACCAGGACGGCATAACCGATTCGGAATCGCCCAACTTCCACGGTAAATACTTTGCAGGAAATGATGCGTCGTTAACCGAATGCTCAAGCTGCCACGGTACTGATTTCTCAGGCGGAATGGTTGCTTCGGGCTGCGTAACATGTCACAGTTCGATTAACGTTCACCAGGATGGCTATGATGATGAAACTTCAGATAAATTCCATGGCAAGTTCCTCGGCGCAAACAATCTTGAACTTGAAGCATGCTCAACATGTCACGGAACTGGTTTCGAAGGGGGGGAATCCGCACCCGGATGTATAACCTGTCACCCGAGTATCGGCATTCACCAGGACGGTATTATTGAAACAGGCTCAGATAATTTCCACAGTAAATTCATGCTGGCTAACAGTTTCGAGTTAGACGACTGTGCATCCTGCCACGGTTCGGATTTCACAGGCGGTTCATCAGCAACAACATGCGTCACCTGTCATAACTCCATCGGAGTTCACCAGGACGGACTTCTGGATAAAGATTCCGACAAATTCCACGGCAAGTTCCTAGGTGTAAACAACCTTGAACTGGCTGATTGCGCCACATGTCACGGCGAAGATTTAAGCGGCGGAACACTCGCTTCCAATTGTGTTACCTGCCACCCGACCGTCGGAATACACAAAGACGGCATTATTGATGCTAACTCGGATAACTTCCACGGTAAATTTATTGCTGCCAACAATACGGAACTTACCGAGTGTGCAAGTTGTCATGGCGTTGATTTTACAGGCGGTTCTTCAGCTACAACTTGCGTTACCTGCCATAGTTCAGTCGGTGTTCATAAAGAAGGAATCATGAGCAAAGATTCACCGGACTTCCACGGTAAATTCCTCGGGGCAAATAATGCTGAACTTGAAGACTGCTCAACCTGTCACGGAAGTGATTTTGAAGGTGGCGCTGCTGCACCAGGCTGTGTAACCTGCCATGCTACCATCGTAGTTCACAAGGATGGTATACTCGATCAGAATTCTACGAACTTCCATGGAACATATATTAATAGCAATGAGATTCAGTTAACCGAGTGCGCAAGTTGTCATGGTGTTGACTTTACCGGCGGTTCCTCCGCCCCTTCATGCGTAACATGCCATGCAGGAATCGGAGTTCATACTGCTAATATCATGACAACCGGATCAGATGAGTTTCACGGGTACTTCTTCGGCAATAGCGATGCCGGGTTAAGTTCGTGCGCAACCTGCCACGGTTCGGAATACGAAGGAGGCGAGTTCGCGCCTTCATGCGTAACCTGCCACGATCAGACAATTATTGTCCACAAGGATGGTGTTGTTGATGTAAACTCGGATAACTTCCACGGCAAGTTCATGGCGGACAACAGTATTGAATTCGAACCTTGCCAGACCTGTCACGGTGAAGATTTCGCTGGCGGAATGTCGGCACCGGGATGTGTGACATGTCACTCATCAATTGATGTACACAGCGGCGAAATAAATCATCCGTATAGCGATAAATTCCACGGACTATATATGATAAATAATGCCTGGGATCTGGGCGACTGTAAAACATGTCACAGCACAGACTTCAGCGGCGGTTTAATGGCGCCTTCATGCGAGTCCTGCCATGTCTATGATGACGGTCCGGAAGCATGTAACACTTGTCACGGAGACTTCGGAGATATTGCCAGACCAGCTCCGCCGAAAGATCTTGCAAGGCACATAGAAACCACTTACAGCGGTGTCGGTGCTCATGCAAACCATTTGTATGATGGAAAACTTGGCGCTGATGTTCAGTGTTACCAGTGCCATACGGAACCGGCTAGTGTCGCAGGACATATTGATGACCTCCCTGCTGAAATCGTATTTGGATCGTTAGCTGATCCGAATTCAAGCGCGCAGTACGATTTCAACTCAAATACGTGTTCCAATACATATTGTCACGGCAACTTCGAATTGGTAAAAGCCAACTCGGCTTATCCGCACATTTACGAAGATGGTGCTGATAAGATAACCGGCAACAACTTCACTCCTGACTGGACAGTAGTAGACGGCAGCCAGGCTGCTTGCGGAACATGTCACGGTGAAGTTGATGAATCCGGTAATTTTGTTAAAGCCGAACCAACCGGACATAAAGTATTTTCGGGCGGTTTCGCAACCTGCTCCGGATGTCACATTGGCGTAATTGATTCAGACGGAAATATTGTTGATCGTCAGAAACACATTAATGGCGTGGTGAACGTATTCGGAAATTAAACTGATAATTAATTCAAAAGGCTGCTTGACGGAATATTGAGCAGCCTTTTTTTTTCTTTTCCACAGGTAGAACAAAGTAAATCAGCTAAGCAGTGTTCGATGAAAATTGACGATAAACTAAAAGACCACATACTCGAATCGATCGGCGAAGGCGTTTTCACCGTTGATAAAAATTTCAGGATAAATTTTTTCAACAAAGCGGCTGAGAAGATTACCGGTTACGATCGTGAAGAAGTAAAAGGCCGATTCTGCAAGCATGTATTTCGTTCCAAACTTTGTTATACAGATTGCCCCATCGCTCTCGCTTTAAAATCTCATAAGAATATCTATGATTATGAATCCAGCATTGTATGTAAGGCCGGAAGCAAGAAACCAATAAAATTGAACTCGGCTGTTTTATATAACGATGACGACGAGCCTACTGGCGGGATAATTTCATTCAGAGATATATCCGAACTCTCCGTTCTGAGAAGAAACCTTGAAGATACAACCCAGTTTCACGGGGTTATCGGGAACAGCAAACAGATGCAGGAAATTTTTGAACTGATAAAAGAAATCGCTGATTCGTCAACTCCTGTGTTCATCCACGGCGAATCAGGAACAGGCAAAGAGATGCTTGCAAACGCGATCCAGGCTACGAGTCAAAGATGCAGCGAACCGTTCATCAAAGTTAACTGTTCCGTTTTTCCATCCAACCTGCTGGCAAGCGAATTATTCGGACATGTAAAGGGAGCGTTTACAGATGCATTCAAAGACCGACCGGGTAGATTTGAAGTCGCAAATAACGGAACCATATTTCTGGACGAAGTCGCCGAGATGCCTCTGCAAATGCAGATGCAGTTATTAAGAGTCCTGCAGGAAGGCTCGTTCGAACGTATTGGCGAATCCGTTACACGTAATGTTGATGTTCGTGTAATCTCCGCAACGAATATAAATATAAAGGAAGCGCTGGCAAACGGATCATTCAGGGAAGACCTTTTTTACCGGTTAAGTGTAATCCCCATCGAAGTCCCTCCGCTGCGCGAGAGAATGGAAGATCTTATTCCTCTAACCCGGCATTTTCTTAGGAAGTTTTCACTCCTGTATGAGAAAGAAATTAAAAACATTGAGGAAAAAGCACTCGATGCATTAATGAATTATACATGGCCGGGTAATATCCGTGAACTTGAGAATGTGATCGAGTACGCATTCGTGCGAACTTCAAAAAAAGATACAATTGAATTTTCAAAGCTTCCTGTAAACATTAAGGAAGAAATAGGCAAACCTTTCGGACTCGCGGACAAACTCTCTGCCGATATTACGACCGAGGAATCCGCCAGGTTATTTGCACTTCTTGAAAAACACCATTGGAACCGAACAAAAGCCGCAGAGGAACTCGGTATCGGCAGAACGACTCTCTGGCGAAAGCTTAAGAAATTGGGTCTTGAGTAACACTGTTTCACCGTTTCATGTGCGGAACAATTCGTTTCATGCCTCTAACTCCTTTAATATCCCTCTCTTCCACATTCACTCCGATTCCAAGGTTAAACACGAAACACATTGTTTCACAAACTTCACAAAAAAGTTAGAAAACAGTTCATTTTCGTAATGGCACTCAAATTGCCATTATTGTTGAAACTATTACCCAATTAATCTTCGAGTTTTCAATGAAATACATTCAAAGATTTTTATTACTTGCAACAGTGATATTCTTTGCTGCTATAATCGGATGTTCGGATTCGAAAGACGATGAGGATCCGATAACAGCCGGTGAGCTGGCAAAGGTGAATTCCTGTGAAGGCTGCCACACGAATTACGATCATCTGAAAGATGTTTACACACCCGACCCGCCTTCGACCGGCGGACACGGCTGCGGCGGCGACGCTCCGCACTACGAACCTTATGATCGCGTATATTTAGGCGGTGACGGATACGAAATTTTCAAAGCCTCTATGCACGGTCGGATGGACTGCGTCGAATGCCACAACGGTGTTGACGGAACCGACGATAAGGATGTAGCTCACTCAGGCGATTTCATCAGGCATCCTTCGCTGCACGCGCAGGATAAATGCGCTGACTGTCACGAACAAATTGTTGAACGAACAACAAACAGCCTTCACGAACAGGGCTGGGGTCAGAAAAGGATGGTTGTGGTCCGCGGAGGGTACGGGACGCATCCAACCGATTTTGACCAGATTCCCGATGAACTTAAGGAAGGCTATAACGCAAACTGCGCGACATGTCACGGAACATGCGGTGAGTGTCATATAGTTAGACCAACAGCAGGCGGCGGCGGTCTTGTAAGCGGACATAATTTTATCAAGACTCCGGACATGCTTAACACATGTATTACCTGCCATGTAAGCCGCGGCGGACATGCTTACCTCGGTCAGGCAGTTGGAACAAAGCCGGATGTTCATCTTACCAAAGCAGGATTCACTTGTATGAACTGCCACTCCAAGAACGAGGTTCACGGTACGGGCGAGATTAAGGAAACAAGGTATGAAATGCCATCATTGCCGAAATGCGAGAATTGCCATTCCGGACTAGCAGAGGCAAACATTTTCCATGAAAAACACCTTGATACATTCAACTGCTATGCCTGCCACTCACAGGATTACAACAACTGCGGTAGCTGCCATATCGGTGAAGGTGCGCGCATTGCTTCGCATCAGAAATTCAAAATTGGGATGAACCCGATACCCGATTTGAAACCGTATAAATTTGCAACGCTTCGACAGTCACTTATGGCTCCCGACAGTTGGCAGGATTACGGTGTTGCTGATCTCGCTAACTTCGAAGCATTTCCGACTTACAAGTACACAACACCTCATAACATTCTCAGATGGACTTCACGTACTGAAGTAGCCGACGGGAAAGCATGTTACGATGCGTGCCATATTATCGCTGAAGGAGATTCGCTGAGAAATAAGAAATTGTATTTGTTTGAGTCAGACCTGGAAGATTGGGAAAAGGCCGCTGACCAGGGAATAATTGTAGACGGAAAGTTACCCTCAAGCTGGGGTTTATAATAAATAAGAAACCAACTTTAATAATAAAGGAGAAACAATATGCAACTAAGAAAACTATTTTACCTGATGCTCATACTACCTATTCTTTTTTTAGGACAGGCTTGCAGCGATGACGATAACAGTACCGAACCGGATTCAATTAATGAAGCCGAAGTACTGGCTCAATACTTGGAAGACCAACCGACAACCTTCCCGGCTATTATTAAAGCAGACGCCCTACACAGCAAAATATTAGTGGCACCAACAACTGTAGCAATTATAGATATCCGAGGTGAAACTGATTATGCAGCAGGGCATATTCCCGGAGCAGTAAATGTTACAGCAGCAAATCTATTATCTTATTATGAATCCAATAACTTATCCAGCAAAGAAGATGTAGTCATAGTATGTAAGTCTGGACAAACTGCAGCATGGGCAACAGCGCTTATGAGAATTGCAGGGTACAGTAATGTAAAAGATTTACTTTTTGGTATGTGCAGTTGGAATGAAGCAACTAACGGCTCTTGGGTTAACAGTATAGGGAATACTTATGCTTCACAATTTACTTCCGACGCTACATCCAAAAATGCAGCCGGAGAGCTTCCCGAGTTGAGTACAGGAAAAGAAAGCGGTGCAGATATTGCACGAGCAAGAGTTGAAGCTGTATTTGCTGAGGGATTTTCACCAGCAGCAACAATCACAAACGCAACGGTATTCGGCAGCTTGAGCAGTAATTATATTGTTAATTACTGGAGTGAAACTGATTATAGCTGGGGACATATTCCAGGAGCAGTTCAATATACTCCAAAAGCTTCTTTAACTTATAATACAGATCTAAATACATTGCCAACAGACAAACCTGTCGTAGTATATTGCTATACTGGAACCACTTCAGGACATATGGCTGCATATTTAAGAGTATTGGGATATGACGCAAAAACATTATTATTTGGTGTTAATGGTATGAGTTATGATGATATGCCGGGAACGAAGTTTAACGCTGAAACACACACTTGGGGATACGATTTCGAATAAAAGATAAATAGAGCCCCTGAAAAGGGGCTCTATTTTAATTATATTATATGAATGTGAAATAATATTACACGGTAGAAAAAATGAGTGAAATGTTAGGTAATCAGTATTTTATGGCTCGTAATTATGCAGAAGCCGAAGCAGAACTTGAACCTCTGCTATCCGGCAATGCTTCAAAAGGTGTGCGGCGTAAACTGGTTATCTGCTACACGCAGAACGGGAAACTGCGAAAAGCTCTTGATCTGTTCAACGAACTTATAACCGAGGATATCGAATACATAACAAGCGCGGATCCGGTTAAAGACGACTGTCCGTGTCCCGAACTTGTTAAAAACATAGAGAAATTCGAATTAGATAACTCCAAGGACTATCTGATTCTGAAAGGCATTCTGTGGCTCTTCTGCGACTATGAAAAATCGCTATTCAACTTTACAAAGGCTGTCGGGCAGGCGTCCCCCAACGAAGCCGTGCTATATGCGTATAATACGATTAAAGACTACGTGAGCGCCCACCCTAAATCAGCTTAATTATTTACCGGACTTTGTTAATCTGTCCGGACTAATTCGATCGACAATCTCTTCCATTAATTCATCAAACTTATCTGCCGGTTTAGCAACTACAAACGAGTCAAAAACCGATCCGAACTGACGCAGGTATTCCCCGGACATATACTGCCGCACGCTATGATCTAATTCTTCATTCTGCTTCTCATCCTTTCCCATGCCGAGATAAAATACTTCCTGCTTACTTCCCCATTTTATTATTGGTTCGGGTAATGAATACATTGAGAATACAGAAACGATCAAATCATTTTCATGTTGATATGCTGAAAATATCAGTTTAATGTCGGGATCTTCACTTATATTATAGCCGTGCTTTCTCATCGTTTTTTCAAATTTTTCGATTACCATTTTCTCAAAGTCAGTGAACCCGCCCTCTCCGGCAACAGTTTCAATACCAAATGAAACATCCTCTGCTATTCCCCCCGCAGGTGTATTAATATATAACACAAGTAAAATAACAGTCAGTACAAGTACCAAACCGATTAATTTTGTTGATCTCATATTCCCCTCTTAATTTTTCTAATTAATTGACATGCCAGTGAATGATTTTCCACTTTCCCTCTTTATCAATCTTAACACAAAATGTATGATTAACATTCTCGCCTGACTTTGAAACACCTGTCAGAAAGATATAGCCCGCGCCGCTGTCATCGTCTACCTGGCTTCTGGCAACATTTACTTTGGTACAAAGTTCGTCATTTACCTGGCGGCTGTACTCATCATTGGATAATACTTCATAATAGCTTTCATATTTCGAATCAAATGCGAGATAAGCTTCCGGGTTGATCAGCGGTTTCATATCATCCACCTCTTTTACAAGGCTTATCTGTTCAATAAAATCGACAAACTCTGATTTCTTATCATCCTTTTGATCTGAGGGAAACATTGTTGAAGTAAATAATGATACGGCAATGATTAGCAAATGCATATCGTCTCCTGGTTTTGTTAGAGAAAAGAACGGTAGACTTATTCGATATGCATCCTTAATTTTTTATGAAGTCATGGCAAGTTATGGGATACACAAAACTTAAAAAATGCCAAATTTCGGAACCCTTGATCTACTCATGTCTCATTGAATTAACCGGGTTACTCAGGGCGGCTTTCAATGTATGATACCCGGTTGTAGATACAGCCACAACTAATACGATGATCCCGCTTAATAACATTGTGAAATAACTAAGTGAAGTTCTGTACGCAAAATCTTCCAGCCATGTGCTCATGAGTACTGTTGTAACAGGTACGGCAATAACAAACGCAATCGCAACGAATGCAAGGAATTTAGCGAGAAACAAATTCATTATTCCGGATACCGAAGCACCCATAACTTTCCTGATGCCTATCTCCCTGGTCTTGTAAGCTACCATAAGTGAAGCAATAGAAAACAATCCGAGAGATGCGATAACAATCACCATGAAAGAAAACACTCCTGTAACGGTTGTTAGTTCTTCCTGTGACCTGTAAAGTTCATCGAATCTTTTATCAACAAAATAATAATTGAAGTCACGGCTGCTGTCGAATTCCCTCCACAAGCTTCCGATATCCGTAACGGATTTTTGAATATCCCCGTTATTCAGAGAGATACTGATAAAATTATGACCGGTATAATCATCCGGAGCGTAACCATGGATAATTGGTTCCACGCTGTTCTCAAGTCCTTCAAAATTATAATCTTTCACTACTCCAAGAATTTTGTAACTATTGCTACCGATATTCAATAAGCCTTCGTCAATACTCTGCCAACCGATATCTTTCATCGCGGCTTCGTTAAGAATCAGACTTTCTTCGGCAATAGCCGGTTTATTCCTGTCGAAATTTTCTCCCTGAATAAACTGAATTCCGTAAGTATCGAAATAGGTGTCATCGACAACCGCAATTTTTTGTCTGAGTCTCTGTTCTTTATCTCTGTCACTCGGATATACAAAAGAATGCCAGCCGGCCCAGTCCCCCGGGACATGCGTTGAATAAGCAACCTTCGCAACTGAAGGCAGTCGGGAAATCTCACTTTTAAACGAAGCTATACGCTTTACACCTTCATCCTGGTCGGCAAAATCCGATGCTTCAACGCGTATTACCATTACATTATTCTTATTAAAATTAAGATCTGCATTCTTCATAAAGCTGATCTGGTCGTTCATAATTCCGGTTGCCGAAATTAATACAATTGATACTCCGAACTGGAATATTACCAGCGCGTTTCGGAATCCGAGTCTGGTCGGATTAGTTTTCTGCGAGCCTCTTAATGAATCAGCCGGCACGAACTTCAAAAGTATCATTGACGGATAAAGAGATGAAACAAATCCGATAAGCAGGCTTAATCCGATCAGCGAGAGAAACAGCAGGTTCCCGTCAAAATAATTTACGGATAAGTTCAGTTCGAAATAATTATTAAATACCGGTAGAAGCAGCTCAGTAAGCCCCATTGCCATCAGTACCGATATTAAAGAGAGTACTGTTGATTCAATAAAAAACCGGCTCGTAAGTTCCCACTTCGTTGCGCCAAGTACTTTTCGTAATCCGGTTTCCCTGACTCTGTCCAACGATCTCGCCGTCGATATATTCACATAGTTTATAACTGCGACAAGAATTATAACGAAAGCAACTCCAAGCAGTATGTATGCGTAAATGTTCGAATTATACTCGGCATCATTTAAGGATAATAAAGGAGTCAGTTTCAGACTCATCCGTTCTGCGGCATCCTCTCCGAATACTGTTGATACATAATCGGGGAACTTAGCTTCCATTACATCCGGTATTTCCTTCTCATTCAGAAGGATATAAGTATACAGCCATGAGCTCCCCCAGTTTTCCATCATTTCATCAAAATCGGAAACACTGCTGCTGGGGACCATTATATCAGGACGGTAAGTAATATTTCCGGGCAGAGGTTTGAGAACACCGGAAACTGAATAATCAGTTCTGTAGTCATGATTAAAAGATTTCCCCACAGGATTAGTATTGCCGAAATATTTTAAGGCGGTTTCATATGACAGCACTGCCGAATTAGGATTGCTGAAAACTATTTCAGGATTTCCATATAAAAGCGGGTAGTCAAACATTTCAAATACGTTATCCTTAACCCAGGTTACCTCCTCCTTGAATTTTTTATTCCCGACTATCACCCAGTCGGGCGTTGCCCAGATATGAGTAGCTTGTTCAATACCCGGGAACTTGCCTTCCATTGATTCAGCCATGGGGAACCATGTATCGCGGACTATTTGCGTGCCCGTTGGTATGCTTCGCTCCTTGTATACCTGGTAAATCCGGTCGGACTTGGTAAAGAATGTATTATAATTTAAAACGTACCCTGAGTACGTGTATATTATTATGCTGAGAGCAATAGCAGTAGATAAACCGAATATATTTATCAATGAGTTCATCTTGTACTTGATGATATTGCGAACGCCGAGAATAAAATAGTTCTTAAACATTAAGTCCCTTTCGAAATTTTTCAAAGAATAATGCAAAAATCCCGCCAATGAAATTACATCATTTTCAGGCTGTATATGCGGACAACATGCCCGGCTTCGAACACCTGTGTGCGCTGCTGAACGAATTCGGTCTTATCAGCTAAAGCTCTGCCCGGTTAAAGTTTAACACAATTAAATTTACCTCTCATTTTTCTTTATTTTTCAATACTTTTAACACCTGAAAATAATATAATAAGTGCTGATAACCGTTTTACATGTTAAGCTTTATTCACATAGCGAATGTAGTTTTACCGATTTGTTACTTACTGTCCGTTATCCTCTATTTTTCGTATTTCAAAAAGGATACGGACTTTCTGAAGTCGACAAAAAGGATATTATTGTTTACAACAATAGTCGTGCATATTCTATACCTTATAGCCAGAACGACCGAATTCAGTCATTTGCCGATTACAAATAAACACGAAATTTTCACGCTGCTCGCTTTTGCAATAGCTGCGTCATATTTCGTACTTGAACTGGCATCTGACGTAAGAGGGACCGGGGTATTCATTCTCGTAATTTCCCTTGTTTTCCAGGTCGTCTCTTCCCTATTCATAAAAGACCTTGCTGCGGTACCGGAAATACTGAAAAACCGCTCGCTTGGTACACATGTGATTAGCGCGCTGCTGGGATATTCAGGGTTCACAATGTCCGCCGTATACGGTGTGCTCTATTTTATACTTTACAAGGAACTTAAGCTTAACAAATTCGGATTGATATTCAACCGGCTGCCGAGTCTTGAAACACTCGAAACGCTTAGTTACTATTCCGTCATAATCGGTTTCGCGCTTTTATCCGTCGCAATGGCAATCGGCATTATTTGGCTGCCCGAAGCATTCCCGAACTTTAAATACTCCGATCCGAAACTAGTTACTACAACTGTCGTTTGGATAATTTTCGGTGTGGGAATACTCGCAAAATCAGTCGGGAATTGGTACGGACGGAAAGTCATTAAGTTTTACCTGATAGGTTATGCAATTGCAATGCTGTCAATGTTGTTCGCCAATGTATTCGCAAAAAGTTTTCATGCATTTTATTAATCGATACGAGTGAATTAAACCCAAAAAGTCTTTATGAATATCGTAGGAATTTCGATAAATCATAGAACCGCGTCAATTGAGCTGAGAGAAGCCCTTCATTTATCATCGACTGAGATAACTGAACTTATTGCTTCGTTGAAGGAAAATCTCTTATCCGGCGGATTTGTACTCTCCACGTGCAACAGGACGGAACTATTCGGTATTCAAAAAGACGGGAAAGCCGAATTCGGGAAACTGGTTAATGCACTTCTCGATTTCAAAAAGGTTGACAATCTTACAACTGCGAATTTCGAAAAGTTTTTTTCATGCAGCGCGGTGAAGCATATTTTCAAGGTCACTTCCGGCATTGACTCGCAGGTTATCGGAGACAGCCAGATACTCGGGCAGGTAAAGGAATCTTTCATACTTGCCGAAGATCTTAATTTCGCGAATTCCGTGCTTAAAAGAGTATTCGACTCGGCAATTAAAGTCGGGAAACGATCCATAAAAGAGACGGGAATCGGCGAAGGGGCCGTAACAGTAAGCTTTGCCGCTGTACAGGTAGTTGAAAAGATATTCGCGGTTCCGTCTACAAAATCCGCACTCGTAATAGGTGCAGGTGAAACCGGGAAACTTGCGGCCGTTCATCTTAAAAATCTCGGCGTAAATAAACTCGCGATTACTAATAGAACAGAAGCTAAAGCTCAGGAAGCGGCTAAAAGTCTAAATTGCACTGTTATTGAGTTTGAAAACTATAAAGATCATTTGCACGAATATGATATAATCTTTTCAGCGACAAGTGCAGAAGGATATCTGCTAACCAAAGATGATATTAAGAAAGTAATGAAGAAACGAAGGGGCAATCCTGTATGTTTAATGGATATAGCTCTGCCGCGTGATATAGATCCTAAAACCCGTGAGCTTGATAACGTGTTTTATAATGACATAGATTCGCTAAGTGTAATTGTAGATCAGAACATCAGCAGGAGAAAAGAGGCTGTGCCGAAGGTTGAGAAAATACTCATTGAAGAAATGGTAAACTTCTTCAGCTGGTATAACACGCTAAATGTTGTTCCTACTATAAAAGCTATGCGTGAGTTCTTCGAGGAAATAGGCAACGATGAACTGGAAAAGATAAAGCACAAGGTTACCCCGGAAGAATTTGATAAAATTGAGGACATGACCCGCAGGATGCTCGGAAGACTGCTGCATAATCCGACTATGAAATTAAGGGAAGTAGCGGAAAACGGTTCCAACACTGATGAAATCGTGGTGCAGTCTATGCTTGTAAAGGAACTCTTTCACCTTAACGGTCAGGGCGATAAAAAAGAAAACAATAATTGATTACTAAATAAAGCAAACAATATTATGGCGAAGAAGCAGGAAAGGAAAACTCTTATAATCGGCACACGTCAAAGTGACCTGGCATTGTGGCAGGCGAATTTCGTAAAGAAAGAAGTTGAGAAAAACAACAAGGGTCTAAAAGTTGAGTTGAAGCTAGTTAAAACCAAAGGTGACAAAATACTCGACGTTGCCCTCTCAAAGATAGGTGACAAAGGATTGTTCACCAAAGAACTTGAAGTCGCGCTGCTGAACGATGAGATCGATATCGCGGTTCATAGTCTTAAGGATCTCCAGACAGATATTCCCAAAGGACTAAAACTCGCTGCCGTCACGAAAAGGCATGATGTTGAAGATGTACTGGTCGCGCGTAAAAAGGGAATGACAATTGAGAAACTCCCCGAAGGCGGAACGGTTGCGACAGGTTCGCTCAGAAGAAGAAGCCAGCTTAAGCATTTGCGTCCCGATTTGAATGTTGTTGAACTTCGCGGTAATGTACCAACAAGGATTAAAAAGTTTGAAAAGTCCAAATGGGATGCGATAATACTCGCGCGTGCGGGAGTTGAACGACTTAAAATGAAGAAGTATATATCCTCGATAATCCCGAAGGAAGTCATGCTTCCTGCTGTCGGTCAGGGTGCGCTTGGAATTGAGATTAAGAGTACCAACAAGGCTGCCGAGCAGGCTGTTAAGACAATACATGATGAGAATACTTACTGTGCAGTAATTGCGGAAAGAGCGCTGCTTAAAACTCTTGAAGGCGGCTGCCAGGTACCTATCGGAGCGTTTGCAGAGGTTCGATCAAACGGATTGTATCTTGAAGGTATTGTCGGTGCTATTGACGGATCAATTACTTTCCGCAAACTTGTACGCGGCAGAAAAGCAGATGCGGTTAAACTCGGCAAGGAACTTGCAAGAGATTTGAAAAAAGCCGGAGCTAAAAAAGTTCTTGATGAAATTTACAAGGAAGCCGGACGGAAATAATTTATGCCAGCACTCCGGGATAAAATAGTACTTATAACACGAAGCCGGGAACAGTCGCCTAAGGAAATTGCCATGCTTGAACAGGAAGGTGCGGCTGTAATAGCCTTCCCGACTATCAGGACTAAGAGTATTGAAAATACCAATCAGATTGATTCGGCTGTAAACAATTTGAATGACTACAACTATATTATTTTCAGCTCTAAAAACGCAGTGAAGTTTTTCATTGACAGACTTAAGGCATTAGATAAATCTATTCCTGATTCGTGCAGAATTATTTGTGTCGGTTCGAAGACTCATGAATACACAACATGGAATAATATTAAGGTCGATATAGTACCCGAAGAATTCAGTGCCAGGGGAATTCTTCAGGCATTAGCTTCTGAAGACAAGTCAAATAAAAAGGTACTTATCCCCACTTCTGTAATTGCACGAGACGAATTATCAAATGGACTTAAGAAGGCCGGTGCTGATGTACACGTAATACCTGTCTATGATGTGCAGCCACCGGAACTGACTGAGGTTGCCGGACAGATAAATGAAATAATAAAGATGAATGTTGATGCGTTTATATTCACGAGTCCTTCATCTTTTGTGAATTGTTTAAAGCTATTGTCTGTTGAAAATTCCGCTGAGTATTTTAGTAACACCGTAGTAGTTGCAATTGGAGATACTACAAAGGATGCGATTGTGAAATACGGTATTAACGAGGTAATTGTACCCACTGAATTTACAGTTGATGCCAGTGTAACAGGATTGATCGGACACTTTAAATCAGTTTATACCAATTAGCAGATTACCGCCGGAGTATATAATGCGGCAGTTAAAATTTTGAAATGAAGGGAGAGGATATATTGAGCAAATTAAAGAATGATTTATTTATTAGAGCATGTAAGAGACAGAAGACCGAACGTACTCCCATCTGGATGATGCGCCAGGCAGGACGCTATCTGCCTGAGTACCGTGCAGTACGTTCAAAGAGCGATTTCATTACAATGTGCAAGACTCCCGAACTAGCGGCAGAAGTAACCGTTCAGCCGGTTGATTTAATCGGGGTTGATGCTGCGATCCTCTTCTCAGATATACTTGTCATACCGATGGCTATGGGTATGGATTTGGAAATGGTTGAAAGTAAGGGACCGGTTTTTCATAATCCTATTCGTAATGCCGACGATGCTAAAGCTCTGAAGAAAATTGATGTGCATAAAGACTTGAAGTATGTGATGGATGCAATTGAACTGACAAAGAAGGAACTGGATAACCGCGTTCCTCTTATTGGCTTCAGCGGTTCACCATGGACTCTCCTCACCTACATGGTTGAAGGCCAAGGTAGTAAGAATTTCAGCGAGGTTAAAAAACTTATTTATAATAATCCGAAGCTTGCTCACAAACTATTGAATAAAATTGCCGATGGCGTTACTGATTATCTAAACGCGAAAATTGAAGCCGGCTGTAACGCTGTTCAGATATTCGACACCTGGGGCGGGATTCTTTCGCAGACGGAGTTTTTTGAATTCTCGCATGAATATATCACAAAGATTATTTCAGGACTTAAACGTAAGGACGAACCTGTTATAGTATTTGCCAAGGGAGTTTATTATAAACTGAAGCGGCAGTTAAAATGCGGATGCGATGTGCTTGGTCTCGACTGGACAATGGACATCGGCCGTGTCCGTACAAGAGTGGGCGATCGTGTAGCCCTGCAGGGAAATCTAGATCCATCTGTACTGTATGCCAAAAAAGATGTGATAGCCGAAAAAGCAATGGGTGTTCTCGAATCATTTGGCGAAGGCACGGGACATATATTTAATCTCGGTCATGGTATACTCCCCGATGTACCACCTGAGAACGCAAAGTTTTTAGTGGATTTCATAAAAGAAAGCAGCATGGATTTTCATAAGTGATTTACTACCGCTAAGTCGCAGAGACGCTAAGGAATGAAGATGGATGAATTAAATAGAATTAGTAAATTGATAGTACATTGCTCAATAGATGTTCATAAAGAGTTGGGTCCCGGATTACTGGAATCTGTTTATGAAATGTGTTAATATAAAGAACTTACTGGAATTGGACTTTCTGTTAAAGACAAACAAAATTGCCGGTTAAATATAAAGAAGAATTACTTGATGCTGATTTCAGAATTGATCTCCTGGTTGAAAATGAGATTATGTATTGAATTAAAAGTAGTTGATGTATTGCTTCCGGTTCATGAAGCTCAAATAATAACTAATTTAAAACTTGCTGAGAAAAAACTGGGATTCTCAATCAATTTCAGCGTCCCAAGATTAGTGGATGGTTTTCATAGAAAAGTTAATAATTTTTAATCTTTGCTACATTGCGTCTTCGCGGTGAAAGGGAGTTTTAATGTTTGATATAAATTTAGATCTGGTTAAGAAATACGACAGGCCCGGGCCTCGGTATACAAGTTACCCGACAGCGCCGCAGTTTAATGAATCATATACTGCCGACAACTACCTAGATGAAATTATTCGAACGAACAATGAGGATAATCCGCCTGATCTTTCTTTATACTATCACCTTCCCTTCTGTGATACACTCTGCTATTTCTGCGGATGCAATATGATTATTTCCCGCAACAGGGACAGGATTCACAAGTACATTGACTATGTAAAGAATGAAATAGATCTTCTGCGAAGTTATATTCGAACCGACAGGAAAGTCTCTCAGCTTCACTGGGGCGGTGGAACGCCAACCCATTTGAATCCTGATGAGATTCATGAATTAAGTTCCTACATCCATGAGAATTTCGAGTTCAGGGATAATTCGGAGAACGGCTGCGAAATAGACCCGAGAGAATTAACTCGTGATCATCTCGTGGCTCTTCGCGAAAGCGGATTCAACCGAATCAGTATGGGTGTTCAGGATTTCAACGATAAGGTTCAAAAAGCTGTTAATAGAATACAGCCGGAAGAACTGACTGTGCAGGTTGTTGATTGGGTTCGCGAACTAAAATTCGATAGTATAAATTTGGACCTAATGTACGGACTTCCCTTCCAAACTGTTGATGAGTTTGCAAAAACTGTCGATAAGATTATCGAGATCTCTCCGGACAGGATTGCGCTGTTTAATTATGCGCATGTTCCCTGGATGAAAAAGCACATGAACCTGATTAAACCGGAAGATATTCCTGCGCCGGAAGCCAAGCTTGAAATTCTTAAAATGTCCGTCGCAAAACTTACAAGTGCGGGTTATGTTTTCATCGGTATGGATCACTTTGCTAAACCGGAAGACGATCTGTCTAAGGCTCTAAAAGAAAAAAGACTGTACAGGAATTTTCAGGGTTACAGCACTAACGCCGGTACCGACTTGTATGCAATGGGCATAACAAGTATTAGTCAGCTTGGCAACGCATATGCGCAAAACTTAAAAACCGAAAGAGAATATTTTGAAGCGCTTGATGAAGGTCGACTGCCGATAACCAAAGGCTACTTAATGAACGAAGATGATATACTGCGCCGACATGTTATAACTAAAGTTATGTGTGACTTCGAACTTGACTTCGCAGAAGTCGAGAAACAATTCGAAATCGATTTCGACAAGTACTTCGCGTGGGGACTTGAAAATATTAAGGAAAATATTGACGATGGTCTTGCATCTATTGAAAACCGCAAGCTCGTTGTTCATGACATGGGCAGACTGTTGATAAGAAATATCGCTATGAATTTCGACGGCTTCCTCGAAAGGAAAGAAGATACGGCGAAGTATTCGCGAACTGTTTAAGGTAATTTGTATCCCGGTTTAAATACAATTGGGAGTTAGAATAGAAAGGATATAAATGAGTAAGACCGCAGTTGTATTGTTAAATCTCGGGGGACCTGATTCCATCGAGGCTATCGAGCCTTTCCTGTTCAATTTGTTCAGGGATCCGGATATATTTAAGATCCCGATCGGACAAAGATTGTTTGCTAAAATTATTTCAAGCAGACGAGCGCCTAAAGTTGCCGAAGAGTATGAGCTTATCGGTGGCAAATCTCCGATAAACGAATGGACGGAAAAACAGCGCGCCATGCTTGAAGAATCCTTATGTGCAGATGGACATGATATCAGTGTAATGGTTGCAATGCGTTACTGGAAGCCGTTTACCGAAGATGCTATAGCCTGCATCGAACAGGGAAATTACGAACACATTATACTACTACCCCTTTACCCGCATGATTCAATTTCCACAATGGGTTCATCATTTAACGAATGGAAGAGGCGCTTCAAAGGTGATGATTCGAAGGTGACATATATACGTGAATACCCGACTAATGAAAAATATATTCAGGCATTGAATGAACGAATTGATCAGACACTGGAGCGCTTTCCGGAGGAGGCACGGAACGAAGTTCAGATTGTCTTCAGTGCACACGGTACTCCAATTAGTCTGGTGAAAAAAGGCGACCCATACAGTCATCATATAAAAGAAACTATGGAAGCCGTGATGAAAGCAAGAAATAACTCGCACGAGTATCATCTCTGCTTTCAGAGTAAGGTTGGTCCCGTTAAATGGCTCGAACCGGCAACGGACGATATGATCCGGGACCTTAAAGCTAAAGGGAAAGATAATCTTCTTATCGTTCCAATCAGCTTCGTATCCGATCATGTTGAAACATCTTTCGAACTTGATATTGAGTACAGGCACGTTGCCGATGAAGTCGATGTGAAAAATTATATTGTTATGACAGGTCTGAATGATTCCAAATTGTTTATCGAAGCGTTAAGCGGACTTGTTATAGAAAAGCTGAATACTATTCAATCTACGGAAGAAGCAAAATAAATGAAGAAGAAAATAATTGTTATCGGTGCTGGTATATCAGGACTCGCAACGGCTTACTGGTTACAGAAAGACGGTTTCGAAGTAACGGTTCTTGAAGCAGGCAGTAATCCCGGCGGAGCAATGCAGACCGGCAAGTACGATGGATTTCTCGTTGACTTCGGCCCGAACAGCGGATTGGAAACTACTCCCCTGATCGGACAGATTGCTGAGGAAGTTGGTATAAAAGATGAGATGGTCTATGCCAACGATTCCGCGAACAGGAGATACATCTTAAAGAATGACGAGTTGCATCCGCTGCCGACGAGTCCTCCTGCGTTTATCAAAGCAAAGTTGTTCAGCGGGAAAGCAAAACTAAGATTGCTTAAGGAACCTTTTATCGGTAAATCCGAAGACGGTTATTACCAGAGCATTGCAGAATTCGTAAGACGCAGACTCGGGCATGAATTTCTCGACTATGCTATCGATCCATTTGTATCCGGTGTGTTTGCGGGTAATCCGGAGAAACTCAGTGTTAAGTCAGCATTCCCGAAGCTTTACAGACTTGAAGAACTTTACGGCGGACTGATCAAAGGGATGATAAAAGGCGCAAGGGAAAGAAAGAAGCGCCAGGAAGAATCAAAGCAAAGCGCTAAAATGTTCTCGTTTATAAACGGTATGCAGACCTTCCCCGCTGCTATCGCAAAGAAGATTAAAGATATTCGATATGATACGAAAGTAACGAGTATAGGTAAAGATGAACACGGGTATAAACTGATTCTTGCGAATGGCGAGGAATTATCGTCAGAACTGGTTCTCGCAACAGTTCCCGCACATATTCTCTCAGGAATGATTGAGGATTTGGATACTGAACTCACCGCTCATCTGAATGATGTTTATTATCCGCCGGTCATGGTTCTCTATGTCGGCTTTAAAAAATCACAGATCGACCGGCCGCTGGATGGATTCGGATACCTTATTCCATCGAAAGAGAAAAAAATATTTCTCGGCGCTATCTGGAGTTCAACGATATTCCCAAATCGTTCTGCGGATGAGAACGCTTCCTTCACAATTTTTGTGGGTGGTGCGCGTACACCGGAAGTATTTGAAACCAATGAAGATAAACTCGTTGACAATGTGTTAAACGAATTCAAAAAGATAATGCACATTGAAGGAGAACCGGTATTCGCAACAAGAAGAATGTGGAACAAAGCAATTCCACAGTATAATATCGGTTACATTGAACATGAAAATTATTTCGAACAATTTGAAAAAGATAATCCGGGACTATTCATCAGCGGTAATTTCCGCGGCGGCATATCCGTCGGGGATTGCATGAAGAACTCGGAACTGGTATTTAATAAAATTAAAAACTCTGTATCTGCTTAGCTATAGGTAATGCAGTAACAGGGAGGAGTATATTACTATGGCTACATATCCGACAAAACGGTTAAGAAGACTTCGCTATAATCCGAAGGTGAGAGACCTCGTGCGGGAGACACAGCTATCAAAGAACGACCTTATCTACCCGATGTTCGTTGTCCCGGGTGAGAATGTTAAAAACGAGATTAAGTCAATGCCCGGTGTATTCCAGTTATCAATAGACCTTGCGGTGAAAGAGTGTAAAGAAGTTGAAGACCTGGGGATTCCCGCGGTAATACTTTTCGGTATACCTGAGCATAAGGATGAAGTCGGTTCGGATGCATACAGTGAAAATGGAATAATCCAGCGTGCCATTAGAGCAATCAAACAAGAAGTTAAAGAGTTACTTGTAATCACCGATGTCTGTCTATGCGAATACACATCACACGGTCATTGCGGTGTTCTGGACGGTGAGAATATTCTGAATGATGAAACAGTTTCTTTACTTGCTAAAGAAGCCATATCACACTGCGAAGCCGGAGCCGATATGATCGCCCCTTCGGATATGATGGACGGACGAATTGCTTCGATACGGAAAGCAATGGATTACAAAGGCTTTACGGAAATTCCTATAATGAGTTACGCAGTGAAGTATTCATCCGGCTACTATGGTCCTTTCAGGGATGCCGCCGATTCAGCCCCTGCATTCGGAGACAGGAGGTCGCATCAGATGGATATCGCTAATACCGACGAGGCTATGCGCGAGGCGGAATCGGATGTGGAAGAAGGCGCTGATATTATTATGGTTAAACCCGCAGGAGCTTATCTCGATGTAATTAGAAGAGTTAAAGACAGGTTCGGAATGCCTACTGCAGCTTACCAGGTCAGCGGTGAATACTCGATGATTAAAGCCGGCGGCAAAATGGGCTGGATAGATGAGGAGCGAGTAATGATTGAGTCATTAACATCAATCAAACGTGCAGGTGCGGATATGATTCTAACATATTTCGCCAAAGATGTCGCAAAGTATTTGGATAAAAAATAACCACGAAGACATGTCATTCTGAGTGTGAATTGTTAAGGAGTACAAATGAATATTGAAAAGAGTGAAAAATTATTTAAGGAAGCACAGAATTTTATTCCCGGCGGTGTGAATTCGCCGGTACGGGCCTTTAAATCAGTTGGTGGTAACCCCCTCTTCATTCAAAGAGGCGAAGGATCCAAGATGATTGATGTGGACGGAAACGAATATATCGACTATATCGGAAGCTGGGGTCCCCACCTCTTCGGGCATAATCCCCCGTTTATTAGGGAAGCATTACTAAAGGCTATTGAAGACGGTACAAGTTTCGGCGCACCTACTGAAATTGAAATACGAATGGCTAAACTTCTGGCAGAACTCGTTCCGTCGATGGAGTTAGTACGAATGGTCAACAGCGGTACCGAAGCAACAATGAGCGCAGTGCGCGCTGCGCGCGGATTTACCGGCCGCGAAAAGTTCATCAAATTCGAAGGCTGCTATCACGGGCATGCGGATTACTTTTTAATTAAAGCCGGTTCAGGTGCACTTACGCTTGGTACGCCGACTAGTCCGGGTGTTACCAAAGGCAACGCTGCCGATACGTTATTGGCGGACTATAACGATATCAACTCGATTAAGAAGCTAGTTGCCGCTAACCAGGGTGAAATTGCTGCTGTTATTATTGAACCTATAGCCGGCAATATGGGTGTTATCAAAGCTGCTGATGAATTCATTAAAGAGCTTCGTGAAATATGTGATCGCGAAGGAATAGTTTTAATATTCGATGAAGTCATGACCGGATTCAGAGTAGCCAAAGGCGGAGCTCAGGAAGTACTCGGCATTAAACCTGATCTCTCAACGTTCGGAAAGATTATCGGCGGTGGACTACCAGTGGGCGCTTTCGGCGGCAGAAAAGAAATAATGGAAAAGATTGCTCCGAGCGGACCGGTTTACCAGGCCGGAACTCTAAGCGGTAATCCTCTTGCTATGGCTGCGGGATACGCCGCATTAAAAGAGATTAAAGATAATTCAAGTCTTTATAATGAACTTGAAAAGAAAGCGGATTACCTTGATAAGGGTTTGCGTGGTAACCTAGATAAACTCGGCAAGAACTACTGGATAACACGCGAAGGTTCGATGTCCTGCATGTTCTTTAACGAGCAGGAAGTTTCCGATTTCAAAACAGCGGTTAATTCAGATACTGAGCTGTACGGAAAGTACTTCCACGAAATGCTGAATCGTGGGGTCTACCTGGCTCCCGCCCAGTTCGAAGCGATGTTCATTTCAACCGCCCATTCAATGGATGACCTGGATAAAACAATTCAGGCACATTATGAATCGTTGAAAGTTATACTGTAAGTCAAAATTCATCAAGGCTCCGGACTTAGTCCGGGGCTGAAGAAGTCCCCAACCGATTGTCAATAATGTTCGCAATATAAATTGTGACTGACTTTAAGAAACATTTAACAGGTTACGGCGTCTCATTATAAGATTATTTAGACCTAGAAAAGAACAATAGTCTAAATTTAATTGTCGCAAACTGGTTGTACAGTTTTAAATGGATTAATTATCCGGAATATTATATCATCTTATTCTCTTTCCAAGACAACAAACATTGGATCAAAATTTGAACGATATTTTCAACTTAATATTAGCGGTAACAGTCTTTCAATTCCTCTTTCTTGCTATAATACTTTTCTTTAAGAGAGAACCACAAAGTTCAAATCGCCTTTTCTCCCTATTTTTATTTGGCAAGGGCATTACGCTTCTGTTAACTCTCCTTTATCATAATTACTATCAGTCGGTTTTGATGTATCTACCGATAATACTGAGTCTTTATAGCACACCCCTCTTTTTTTATGCTCCGTTCTTATATCTATTTACGAAATCAATTTTAGATAAAAATTTCCGGGTTGGTAAAAAGGTTGTATTGCATCTATTCCCAAGTATTGTGTTTTTAATTTTAGGACTCATAAATCACTATTTCATTCAATATCATAACATATTCATTCTAAACGATCAATTCATTCTGGCAACAACCGCGATCTATTACATTCAGGCTATTACATATACAATTCTATCAATACGCGAACTGTTAAAATTCAGAACCGATTTAAAAAACTATTTTTCGGAAATAGAAAAACTAAAACAATCTCTCCTTATGTATATACTCGTGGGATTCTTTTTTGCATGGATCGTTTTTCTTTCCGGATTCCTTCTTACATATCTCACCGGATTAAATTCTGAAATTAAATCAATACTTGAATCCATTGGTCTTCTAATATTATTCTTTAACGCTAATATTATTGCCTATAAACTTATCCAGCACCCGTTTCTACTCTCTGAATTCAAAGGAGTGATAATTGAAAGTAAATCTACTGTATTACCTAAAGTTGTAAATGAGCAGACAGCGAAGAGATTAAAAAGCTATATGCAGGAAAACAGACCTTTTCTTAATCCCTCGGTAACCATTAATGATATTGCTGCAGAGCTTGACCTGCATCCGCGGTCGCTTTCTCTTCTGATTAAACATTCATTCAACCAGAATTTCTTCGATTTTATAAATGAACACAGGATTAACGAGGCTAAATCCAAACTTGCGAACGATAAAAAAGACTCAACCATCCTGGAAATACTGTACGAATGCGGTTTCAACAGCAAATCTGCCTTCAATAATGCCTTCAAAAAATTCACCGGATTTACACCAACTACCTTCAGGAATACTCAAAAAGCGTAGAATTACCCTCTCCATCCTCAAAAAACAGTCCTACTTTTTGAATATTCAGATAAATGGTCGATTATAACACTTCAAATCATCAAATTTGCCTTCCGATCCACTGAAAAAACATCAAATCGGAAATTATTTAAAGATAATCACAAGTATTAGGGGGTAAAATTGAAACCGACAAAATCAATTCCAGTCTATTTTAAACAGGCACTGCTGATTCTGTATTTTTTCTCAATCTCTTCCTTCGGACAAACTACCGCCGAGGATGAAGAATACGTACTTGGCATGTACGATAAATTCCAAACAACAGTAAAAGCAAAGAATATCACTGAACACAGGAAACTACTGCTTCACAATTCCATGCCTGTAAATATTATCAGAAAAAGCACAACCGGACCGACAATTAGCGCCATCGATGCTGAAACATGGATAGCCTTTTTTTCACAACCGCAGCCATATGAACTGAGAATATCGGAGATTAATTTGAAACTCGAAGAAAATATCGGCATTTCCATCGCCTTCTTTAGAGAATATGTTAATAATAGTTTCAGCGCATACGGCACGGATGTATTTAGCTATGTTAAAACCGATGACGGCTGGAAATACAGTACATTCAACAATACGGTTGTAAATTCCAGGGACAACAACGATTATTCGATACCATATGATTTTCACAATTCGCCGGAAGACATTCCTGTAGAGGTATCCGAGGCTATATCACAGAAGGACAAATCAGATTTCCTGGGTCAGTTTACAAGTGGAGCGGCACATTTCATAACTGTTGACAGTGTTTTTAATGAGTCTTTCAGCAGCATGAAGCATACTGCAAATGCCTTTATTGATTACTTGCTGGCATCATCCGGAAATATTAGTTATGAACTGTCAAATTATGAAATCTCAGTATATGATCAGTACGCCGGTTCCATCATAGGTGATTATACACTTAGTGAAGACGGGAATATATCAGAAACCGGCAGGGTTATATATGTATTGAACGCGTCACGGGAAGCCGGTTGGAGAGTAAGTGTGGCTATGCATTCAAAAAATCCGAATGTAACCGGTTTAGAGGATAAAGCCCGAAATATACCCGGAGACTACGAGCTAAAACAAAATTATCCGAATCCGTTCAATCCATCAACGACTATAAATTACCGGATTCCGAAGAGCGGATATGTGCAGCTTAATGTATATAATATGCTCGGAGAGAAAATAACTTCGCTTATTAATGGATACATGCCGGCAGGGAATCACTCAACAAACTTCAACGCCGCGAATCTATCGAGTGGAATCTACATCTACACTTTGAAAAGCAACGGAGTTACAGCAACGAATAAAATGACAATATTAAAATAGTGTCTAATGATACTAACTATAAATTTGGAGGAAGGATGATACGCAACAACTATTTAATTCCGGTAATGTTGATGGTATGTTTATCGTCTGTTAATTCTATCGGACAAACCCGGATAAAGAATGAGATAATAACAGAACTGGATAGTATATACACACAATTTGAGTCTACGGTTAAGGCAAAAAATCGGGATTCACACAGAGAATTGTACCTGTATGATACCGCCCCGGTTATCAGCATTGCATACACTCCCGATGGTCCGAGAGACTATTACAGTTCGCATATAAACAGGTGGAGCAATTACTTTTCCAGTCTGGAAGCGCCGTACGAACTGAAAATCACCGACAAAGAATATTTCATGCCGGCAAACGGACTTGCACTTTCAGTAGCAACATTTCATGGATACGAATCTGGTGAACTGGAAGGAACAGGACTGGATCTATTTATATATATAAAAACTTCAAAGGGATGGAAACTTGCTGTACTCCATAATACAGTTATAATTGCAAGCGACACTACTGACTATTCCAAAGCCCCTGCTGTAGAAGGTGATTTAACAACAATTCCGCAAAAATTCAGTAATGCACTACATAACAAGGACCGATACGAACTGGCGGGTTTATTTCACAGCTACTTATCACCGTATATTACATATAAGGATTCAATGAATATGGATTTCAATTACCCCCGTCACTCCGTAGGCGGATTCATTGACAGGATAACACGAATTGGCGGCGAGTTGCGTATTGACTTCCGTAATATTGAAACGGAAATATACGATAATTACATTGCAACAATAAATCTGGATTACACTCTTAAAATAAACGAAAAGACAATAGGCACAGGCAAACACACCTGGATACTTTACGCCAACGCAGATCACGGCTGGAAAATTTCCACTATATTTTCCTCGATGAATTAATTCTGATGCCGATCAAGCCCTGGACTCCGGGGCTTTTATAATATTGAAAGTAATTAGATTAAGTTATATTCTATCCGACAGTTATGAAAAATATTATCAAACAAAAATTCGATAATTATCCCGATCACATCAGACCGAAGATGGAGAGTCTGCGGGAATTGATTTACGACGTTGCTGCAAGTACGGACGGCGTGGGAAAACTCGAGGAAACATTAAAGTGGGGTGAGCCGGCATTTCTGACTTCTCAAACCAAAAGCGGAACAACAATAAGGATTGACTGGAGGCCGAAGAATCCTGATAAACTCGCAATGTACGTTAACTGCAACACGAGTCTGATAACTACTTTCCGGGCAATGTTCGCTGATGAACTTGAATTCGAGGGCAATAGGGCTGTCCTCTTCCCCGTTGATAAACCACTGCCCCGCAAGAGGCTTACAATTTGTATTCAAATGGTTTTGCGATATCATCTTGACAAGAAAAAGTGAAATACTTTTATAATTCTCCATTAATACTTGTGTATTTAGATTTCAATTTACTCTTTCAATTATTTGTGTATTTTAGATAATCCAGCACAGGAAATATTCGTGCAGCTTAATCTCACCCGGTTTCTTTGTACTGTGAAACAAATCTTCTGATCATGTTAGCGTAGTTATTCTTCTTCCGATTGAATTGTTATGATTGACATTCGAACGTCCCTAATCTTTTGAATAAATATTCTCCTGTGGATTTGATTTGGCATAAACACGGAGATAAATCATGAATTCTCAAGACGAGTCTATCACACTTGGCAAGAGAAGAATCACTTATACGGGCAGGTTTTGTTTTCTACTTGCTTTCGGAATGATTCTGATAATTATTTCAATTTTATTTCTGCTGATTAACGAAATAACTATTGCAGTCCTCCTTTTTGCATCAGGTCTGATTATGATAGTATACTCAATTGATTTGTTCGAACGCAACGACCGCATCGAGATTTATGAACACGGAATTAAATTCATTAAGAAAAAGCATGAAACCGTTATAAGATTCGAAGACATAATTGAACTCGTTACAATTGCAATAAGAATAGAAGGTTTAGTTAATTCCCTTGATTGTTACAGGATTGAACTTCTTGTCCGAACAGATCTAATCCGTCCCGGAGGCGGCATATTGGTTGGACGCAGATATTCCCCCGTCGCTGTAAGGGATTACCTGAGTAAATATTTCGGGTTAACGATTTCTCAGACAAATTACGATAAAGCCGACTGGAAACAGGAAAGACGAAAATATTTGATTTTATAATTAAGATTGTGCTGAAAGCATTCCAGACATGTACTCTATCCGCATACATTGCCTAATCAGCATTAGAGCCCAAGAAGTATATTGATTATTCCCACCCGGTTAATTATTTTAATACGGGTTTATCAGCCCATAATCTGCAACAGTAATTTCTCCCCTAACGGGAACAATGTAAAACTATCTGTCGGATATAAATACTTATCCAAAAAGAATATTTATATGGAATATTAAATGACACCCGGAATTGAATTTCTAAACAATAAGATATTGATCGGAAAGCATTTAAGAATGTCGATGGCCGATAACAAAACCGGTGAGATATGGAAGTCATTCATGACAGACCGCAGCATGATTAAAAATAGAATCAACGAGGAATATATTTCTATGCAGGTTTATGATAGTGTTCCTGATTTCACGAACTACGATCCTACTATGGAATTCGTAAAATTGGCAGTTGCTAAGCCGTAATTGAAAGGTTCTCATTAATGAGTTTAGAAGCATCAGTATTTATTGCAACCAGTCTGGACGGATTTATAGCCCGTGAAAACGGAGACATCGACTGGCTTGATGAAGCAAATAAAACAGTCCCCGAAGGTGAGGACTGCGGTTACTACGAATTCATGAGTTCTGTCGATGCTCTTGTTATGGGTAGGAATACATTCGAGCAGGTTCTTACTTTCGGCAAATGGCCGTACGACGAGAAACCGGTAATAGTCTTATCCGGCAGCGAATTTGATATTCCGGACGAGCTTCCGAAATCTGTTTCGGTTTCTTCCGAGTCTCCTGTGGAGTTGTGTACCAGACTTTCAAACCAAGGTATGACAAGAATATATGTAGACGGCGGCATAACAATTAGAAGATTTCTTGCTCATGGACTTGTCAGTGACTTAACGATTACAATTATTCCAATACTTCTCGGGAGGGGGATACCATTATTCGGAAGAGATTATAATGATACCGGACTGAAGCTGGCTGACGTTAAACATTATGATTTCGGATTTTTACAACTCAATTATAAAGTTGTTACTACTGATTAAAACGGGGAACATTTTATGAGAACTTCAGCTCTGATCTTTACACTTACACTAATAATTATTATCGGATGCAATGCTGAGAAAGAGGAATCGCCTATCAGCAAACAGGAAATGCTTGAGATAGCGTTCATGCATGATATGCCGCATCTGCAATCAGGGACTGAACAGGAATTGCTGCAAAAATATGGAGTAAAATCTGCAGCCTTTGTAGTTGAACGAATTAAGAAAAATGAAATCGACAGCGTTACCTGTCTTACTTACGACAGGAAAGGGCGAATTACAACCCGGACGACGACAGAATGCACAACAGTGGGTTGTCTGCCGTATATAATTCGGCAGGATTATGAGTATAATAATGGAAGTATCATCAGAATGAACGATTACACATTCAAATATAAATATAAAAACGTCAGGGATTACTGGAACGTGAATGATACTTCGAAATTCTCGGAGTTTGACTGGGAGTATTATTCATTTAACGGTGATACTTTAGAAATAGAATCGGGCTCACAATACTTCAAGTATATTTTCAACAAAAACTCACAGGTCGTATATAAATCGATTCTGCCAAAGGCAAGCAAGCAAAAGCTCGAGAATTTTTTTTACTATAATGATTTCGGTATAGAAGTTAAAGCCAAATCAGATTTATCTGATCAATCATCAACCTGGAAGTACGAAATTATGTCAACAGGGATATTAAAAATGTTTATGAAAGTGAAAGAGAATAAATTGTTTACCAGGGATTTTTACTTCAGCTCAAAAGGTCTTCTTGAAAAAATTGTTTCTTTAGTCGATGATGAACCGACAAGTATAAGAAAGATCTACTATTCCTATTATTAGGGGTGATTAAAACTGTTGTAAAATTCGGAATTGTTTTCCCCTGCCACAAAACAATTTATATTTTCCATTGATTTCATTAAACTTGCGGTACTAAAAGTCTTCTGTTTTCAGCAACACTCGGAAACGCTTCCAAAGATTTTATCTGCAAATTTAATAGATATTAAACACAGTTTTATAAAACGTCAAAATGAATATTCCAGCCACTAGGAGTATATCTGGATATTCCGATATCAACGAGTCGTATATAACAGGAGACAGACGATGAAAATTACCGAAAGAGTCCATGCGTTAAAACACACATTTAAAATTCCTATAAGCCCTGAAATAGCTCTTGACAGATTTGTGTACTCGTTCATCATTTTCGGTGATGAAGGTGTTTACCTTATCGACAGCGGCGTTGCTTCATCGGGCGAAAACATTTTAAAATATATTGAAGAAAACAGGTGCTCGGAATGCTGTGTCAAATGGCTGCTTCTAACCCACTCGCATCCGGATCATATCGGATCGGCCAAACTGATACAGAACAAAACAGACTGCAAGATTGCAGCGCATGAAGCCGAGAAAGACTGGATTGAGGATATTGACAAACAGTTCGCGGATCGTCCGGTACCCGGGTTTAAAAATCTTGTAAACAGCTCGGTAAAACTCAATAAGTATTTATCGGATGGTGAGCTGTTCGAACCAGAAAAAGATATTAGAATTAAAGTAATACATACACCTGGTCATTCAAAAGGTTCGATATCACTGCTTATTGAGAATGAGGGAGTTTTAATATCAGCGGATTCAATTCTGCTGCCAGGTGACTTACCGATTTATGAGGACGCCGAGGAAGCCGTCGAGTCAATACAAAAACTTGCGAAGGTAAATAATGTTGAGTGGCTGCTGGCTTCCTGGGATAATCCAGTTCAGGGTGATAAAATAAAATTCAGGATGAACGGAAGTATTGATTACCTTAAAAGTATTCATAAATATGTAAAAGGAATCAAGGATGTGAGTGAACTGGAACCAATGGAATTATGCGAGAAAGTTGTATTCTCAGCAGGCTTACCGCCAGCGGCGGTCAATCCATTAGCAGCCGCCGCGTTTATGTCTAATGTAAAAAAATTTAATAGTAAAGTACTGGAATAACCGTTCTGATAATATCAGTAAAGATAAATATCGACGGGCAGCCTGGTAAGTATTCCCCGTTCGAGTATATAATCCTTTGTATGAAGAATTAATTCCTCAATACTTTCTTCCTGTATAGAGGTGAACAGAGTTGAATTACCTGACGAGAACAGTTCTAGTATTTTCTCAATCGGATCTTTAATAGCAGGGTACTCCAATACCCGGTACTGATCAATTCCGGCAAGATCCGCGGCTCTGTCTATCGCTTCATTCAGTCCGCCGACATCATCAACAAGCCCTATCTCCTTTGCCTGCAAACCCGACCATACCCGTCCCTGCGCTATCTCCTGAACATATTCTTCGGACATGTTTCGTCCTTCGGCAACATGAGTTATAAAGGTACTGTATATCTCATCAATCTTTTCTCTGATCACAGTTCGTTCTCTTCTGTTCAGGGGTTCGGTAAGATTATACAATCCCGAATATTTCCCCTTCTGAATTCGGTCGAAAGTAATGCCGAGCTTATCGTTAAATAATCCCTTCAGGTTCGGAATAATTCCGAATGCACCGATCGAACCGGTGATTGAATAACGTTCACAAACTATCTCCCCGGCACCGCAGGCTATATAGTATCCGCCGGAAGCGGCAACACTTCCGAATGATGCTACAACAGGAATCTGTTCGTTCGTAAGTTTTACTTCATGCAGAATTTGCTCACTCGTTAAAGGTGATCCTCCCGGCGAGTTAACGCGAAGAACTACTGCCTTAACATTACTGTTATTCCTGACCTTTCTCAGTTCTCTCGTAATGTTTTCCATCCCGATTGTTTCCTCATCACCGGAACCTTCATGTATCTCGCCGTTAGCATAAATAACTGCGATACGATTTCTTGAATATTCCGAAGAACCGCCGGGGACCATAGAATATTTGTTCATCGTAATTCGCTTAAGGTTCCTGTTACCGGGCAGAGAGATCATTGATTTCATTGAATCAATAAGATCATCGTAGTAAATTATTCCGTCCAGTAAATTCATTCCAGTTAATTTAGAAATATCTCGCGACTTAAAATCATCAATAATATTCTTAAGATCTGTCGATTCCAAATCTCTGGCTTCCGCTATTTTGGTAATTACATCATCATAGATTGCCGAAAGCATTTCATCCAGCTGTTCCCGGTTCTCAGCACTCATCTTCTCATTGGTAAATGTCTCCACAGCGCTTTTATATTTACCTGAACGGAAGATTTGGGCTTCGACATCAAGTTTATCCAGGGTCTTTTTGAAAAACATCAGTTCCATTTGCATACCGCGCAAATCAAGTTCACCTGCCGGCGACAAAAACACTTTATCAGCGGCGGACCCCAGGAAGTAGGCTCGCTGCGAAATCCGGTTTCCATGAGCAATTACAAATTTTCCGGACTGCCTGAATTCAATTAATCCCTCGCGTATGGAATTAAGTGTTGAGTAAGAGCCGCCCTCAAGATTACTAAGATTCAAATAGATTCCTTCAATATTATCATCCCACTCAGCTTTATTAAGATTTTCCAGTATCTCATTTAAACCGAGACGCTTCTCAAATTCAGGCAGGAAATAATCAAAATTCCGTGAAGGTTCGTATGTTGTTCTTTCGGGTACGCTGTAATCAAGACGAATTTCCAGCACTGAATTATCGGACACGGTTACTACTTCTTCACTGCTGAAAGCAGAAACGATAATAAGCATAAAGAAAAAGAATCCGGCCGCGGCAATAAACATCGCTATCAATGTGCCGAGGATTGATGCGAGTGTAGTCTTAAAAAATTGTTTCATTTAATCTCCACTATAACGGATATTCGAAATAGGAATATAATTGTTTTAATTAATTTTTTGTTGAAACTTGGTTAATTTATAGGAGCAATTACAGAAAACTCGCAATTCACAATCAACTACAAGGTTTTGCAATGAAACTACAAATCCCCCCAAAATTTTTCCTAATAATTATTGTTACAATGCTTTTCTCAACACCTTTGACGCATGCGCAGAAAAAACAGTTCACTTATAACCAGATATTTAACATGGCGGGCCCGCGTCTTACCAAGTTCCTGCCTACAATAAGGAAATGGATTGATGATAAATACTATCTTGAATATAAAACCCTGCATGAAAGCCGGACAAAATCACTAATTAAAGTAAATGCTGTTACGGGTGAGGAGGAAGTCTACGTCGATTATAGTGAATGGAAAAATCAGTTGCCGGAAGGACTAAACCTGCAACAAGCGCTGGATAATTCCGATGACTATATGATTTTTCTTTTCCGCAAAAAGAATGATTTATTTTATTTATCAATTGAGGAAAATGTATTTAAACGACTGACCGATGACGGAGAAGAAAAATTGAATCCGACACTATCTCCCGACGGAAGGTTCGCCGCATATACTAAAGCACGTGACTTGTATGTTTATGATATTGAAGCGGAAACCGAAACAAGGATAACCAATGACGCATCGGATGTAGTTTACAACGGGTATTCATCATGGGTTTACTATGAAGAAATACTCGGCAGGTCCTCAAGGCACAGGGCATTCTGGTGGTCGCCGGACAGCCGCAAACTAGCTTACATGCGTTTCGATGATACTCCAGTGCCGGAATACACATTATATAACCCTGACGGCGTGCGTGGTGAATGGGAAACCACTTATTATCCTGAAGCCGGTGATCCGTTACCGTATGTTAAAATGGGTATCGCTGATATTAAAACAGGAAAAACCACCTGGGCTGATTTCGATGAGTACGCCGATGAGATGATCGCCTGGCCGAACTGGACACCGGATTCGGATGATCTGATAGTCCAATGGATACCGCGCAGCATGGATAATATTAAGTTGTATAAAGTTAATAGTAGTACCGGAAACAAAGAGGAGATTTACAACGAGAAACAACAAAGCTGGGTAGAATGGTTTGAAGACTTATTTGTATTCAACAATGGCAGCGGTTTCATTGTCAGGTCCGATAAAGACGGCTGGAGGCATTTATACTATTACGATCCGTACGGAAGTCTCAAAGCACGATTGACATCGGGTGAATGGACTGTTAAAAAAATTGTGAGCGTTGATGGGGTTAATGAAACAGTTTACTTTGAAGCAAACAAAGGAGAGTCCACCGAACAGCAGCTTTTTAAGGTTAATCTCGATGGTTCAGGGTTCGAGCAAATAACTAATAAAGAAGGAACACATAGTTGTACCATATCTCCAGGCGGTAAGCTTATTATTGATAGATTCAGCAACATCGAAACTCCCACAGAATTATTACTACTGGACGGTGAGGGTGAACTTATCAGGACTTTGGGAGATTCAAAGTCGGAGGTTATGGATGAGTTTCAGCTAGGTAAAACAAATATATTCAGGATAACCACAAAGGATGGTTATAAACTACCTGTTAAATGGGTGCTACCTGCAGATTTTGATGAGTCCAAGAAATATCCGGTTCTTTATTCCGTTTATGGCGGACCAGGTAGTATGTCGGTAACAAATAGCTGGTCGCGATTTTTGAGTCCTCACTATTACGCACAGGAAGGAATTATTTACGCGCAAATTGATCACAGGGGTGCGGGTCATCATGGTAAAAAGGGGGAGGCTCTGCTTTACAGAAGTCTGGGCAAGATTGACATAGATGATTATATAGAAATAGCTGAATGGTTTTCTAAACAGCCATTTATCGATAGTAATAAAATTGCAATCAATGGCGGAAGCTACGGCGGCTACGCGGCTTTAATGGCTATAACAAGAGGTGCCGGAGTATTTGATTACGCCGTTGCCGAATACTCCGTAACTGACTGGAGACTCTACGATAACGTTTATACTGAGCGTTATATGGATACTCCGGAAGAAAATCCTGAGGGATACGAATTCGGATCGGTAATTACACATGCTGATAAGTATGTAGGATATGTTCTGATTACTCATGGTCTGCTGGATGACAATGTACATGCGCAGAACAGTTTTCAGATTATCGACAAGTTCGAGGATATGAACAAGGATTTTGAGTTCATCCTTTATCCCGATGCAAGACATGGAGTAGGATTCCCGAAGTTCTTCCACGCTGCACGCGAGAAAATGCAGTTCTGGTTTACACATCTGCTTGACAGGGATTTCGATCCGGAGAAGGATTAAAAGAATTAAAATAGGAGACACAGAGCCTTAACCACTCTGTGTCTCATGAATTATTTATTTCGAATCAATCTGTTTTAACAATACATCAACAGCACGTTTCAACTGTTCGTCGTTACCCTTGTATTTAGAATCAGGAGCATTCTCGAGAATTTCATCAGGAACTGCCGGAGCGAAATCCATATTTTTGTCATCCGCCTCAACCCACCAGCCTCTTCCAGGCAATCTGATAAGTGATCCATCTATCAATGTCCTGCCTCCTGTTGAAATAACAGCGCCGAAAGTCGGCATTCCAACCAATGTACCGATTCCCAGATTTTTATAAGCGTGTGAAAATATTTCCGCGTTCGAGTAACTGTTCTGGTTGCACAGGGCAATTGAAGGCTTTGTCCACGCTGCAAAAGGAAGTCTTTCACCAAGCGGGTAATACTGTCTGAACTTAGTTTTCTCTTTTTTTAGGTTATCTGCAGCACCACGTGGAATTGTATATGCATGCTGTTTGTAATTGAGTATGGTCATCAGGTAATCGGTAGTCCAGCCGCCGCCGTTGAACCGTACGTCGATTACAATACCCTCTTTACCGTACCCGCGAGCCGTTAATTCTCGTTCAAACTGTTCGAAGCTCGGCATACTCATTCCTATAATATGAAGATAGCCTATACGACCTTTGGAATACTTATCAACAAGTTCTTTCCTCGACTCGACCCACTCGTCATATAGTTGATTGCTAATACTTGAGGATGGTCTAATTACAACTTCGCGTTCGTTTCCGTTCTTATCCTCAACAGATAACAGAACCTCTTCGTTAGCTGTATTTATAAGCGTTGAATAGAAATTGATTTCATCATCAATTTCAGTATCATTGACGGCTGTTATAACATCACCATTGTTTAACTTACTCTGTTCTTTATCAGCGGGAGTGTTAGGAACTACACGTACAACTTTAACACCGTCATCAACAGGAATAAGCTCAACCCCAAGATAACCGACTCGTTCATTTTGAGTCTCCGCAGGATCATCAACTCTGTAAAGTCCCATATGACTGGCGTTCACTTCACCGAGCATGTAATTGAATATTTCGGAAAAGTCCTGTGTAGTTGAAGCTGCGAGGCACCATGGTTTATACTTATCGTGAAGTGCGTTCCAGTCCTTACCGTGAAAATCAGGATCATAGAAACCGACATTCAATGCACGCCATGCTTCTTCAAAGATTTGTTTGTATTCTTCCGGATGATTGATCTTCATTTTAGCAGCAATAGGCAGACTTTCAGTCTTCTCACCTTTCACTTTCATGCGAGCGAGTTTGCCCCGCTTAGTCATATATATATATTCGTATTTATCATCAAACGTCAACCTAGACGGATTAGCTCCTCCTTTCGAAACCATTTTAATATCAGTACCATCCCACTTTATGCTGAACAAGTCAGTACCTTTAGATGTTGTATTCCTGGCAACGAAATAGATTGTTTCGCCATCTTCAGAAATAAGCGGAGAAACTTCGTTACCCGGTAATCTTGTTACTTGAACAAGTCGCTGATAAATGTTGTCGAAGTCAATTTTAATCGGCTCCACACCTGTTGAATCATCTTTCTTTTTATCTTTCTTCTTGTCTTTATTATCCTCATCATCGCCTTCTTCCCAGTCCTGTTTGGTCTTTTCCCAGTCCTTTTTATTCAACCAAACGAACCAAATATCACCATCGGAATTATTCCTGTCCGAAATAAAAGCAAGTTTCTTTCCGTCCTTACTCCAGAAAGGTGAATAGTCGCTGCGCGGATGCATGGTTACATTTACAGGATCTTTACTGCCGTCTGCAGCATGAATGTATATCTCCTGATTATAGTACAAGTCATTTAACGAATAAGCCAGCCATTTACTGTCAGGACTCCATGAAACATTACCCGGCGCGTCCCATCCGTCGAGAAGCGTTAATTCGTTCGAGAAATTTCCTTCAGTGTCAATATCCGCAACAACCAGTTTACCCTGACCGATTTCATACGCGATTTTTTTATAATCCGGTGAAATCACAGGCCAGGTTTCTTCCGTATCGGTATCAGTCAGTCTCACGACTTCATGTTTGAATGATTTGAACAAATTGCTTTGTTTGGGATCGCCTGATTTTATCATGTAAAGATCAAACTGTCCTTCTCTGTCTGAGGAGAATACAATTGTAGTATCACTCAGCCATTGTACTTGCTGATCCCTGTAAGGATGTTTGGTAACATTTACGGTTTTACTTTTCTCTTTATCGTTTTCGGTAATAAATATTTCACCCCGAATTTCCATGGCCGTGTACTTGCCGTTTGGCGAAACGGAATACCCTGCAACATCACCGCGATAAGTTTTCCATTCAACCGGATCGAACCTGTAGTCAGCAGCGATTTCAACATCAAGTTTTTTGGGCGAACCGCCTTTTATATCTGTAAGGTAGATGTTCATCTCCTTTTCAAATACGATTTGACCACCGTCGGCACTTACACTAAAATACCTAACCCCCTCGCCCTTATAATTAGTCATTGGCTCGCTCTGGCCTGCAGCAGTTCCCTCGGCAGTTATTTGAGTTTTGTAAATATTGTAAATGCCGGATGATGCTGAAATATAGTATAAAGTATTATTACTTCCCCATCTGGGAAGCATATCATGACCTTTGAAATCGGTTATCTTGTTATACTTGTTATTTTTAATATCATAAATCCAGATATCAAAATTCGCGGAACCTCTGTAATCCTCACGAACCTCACGTCCCCATCCTTTGATAAAAGCTATAAACCTGCCGTCCGGTGAAAGGGCCGGTGCACCGCCTACTGTATTTAGCGCTCTGCTGGGTGTTCCACCCTTTGCACTCACCTTTTGAACTTCAGCATCCCATTCAATCTGCTTGAATTCTCTGGATGTTGTGAACAAAATATTTCCGTCGCTTCCGAAATCGAAAGGCACATCACTTGCGGAGTGATAAGTAAGTCTCTCAGGTTTGCCTCCTCCGGATGAAATCACATAAATATCGTTATTCCCGTAACGCTCACCCTGAAATGCAATCTGTTTACCGTCACGGCTCCAGATCGGCCGTGTTTCAAATGCTTCATGGATAGTTAATCTTTCAGCTTTTCCTCCCTTTGCCGGCATAACCCAGATATCGCCCTGGTATGAGAATGCAATCTTGGAACCATCATTATTTAAGGACGGATACCTGACGAATGGAGAATCATTCGCCATAAGCTGCAGCGATAGAATAATAAATAAAAGAATAGTTAGTCTTTTCATAATACGCATCCCTTTTATGTTTTGTAAGTTTGGAAAGTCCTTGATGAGATTCTTGATGGTGTAAAAATCATAACATTAGAATTAGTGAATAATATTTAGACGCAGATTCATTTTAAAAGTTTTTGACAAATATAAGTAGCTTTGCATACAAAATAATAAAAATTCGGAGAATAGTAATGTATAGAGCCGTCGGGTTAATCAGCTTAGTACTTTTTATCGCATTCGCAGGCATCAGCTGTGTAAAGAAAGTTGAGGAAAATACAGCTCGCATTGGTAATGTTATTTTCATTCATCCCGACGGAACCGGACTATCTGGCTGGCATACATTGAGGATATGGGACAAAGGTCCTGACGGAGAGTTAAACTGGGATAAACTGCCGAATATCGGTCTATATAAATCACATACACGCAACTCTCTTGTGACATCCTCGAATGCCGGAGCAACAATGCATTCTTACGGTAAAAAAGTGCCTTATCATTCCTATGGTATGAATGGAACCGAAGAACTTGTTGCACTATCGGGGGCTAAGAAAAGTATAATGATTGAAGCACGTGATGCAGGAATGGCTGTGGGAGTTATAAACTCCGGGAATATAATTGAACCGGGATCAGGCGTCTTTCTTGCAAGTTCAACTGCCCGCAGCAAGTCCGAAGAGATAACCAGGAAGATAATTGAATCCGGAGCGGAGGTTATTTTGTCTGGCGGAGAAGAATGGATGCTTCCGAAAGGTGTTGAAGGACGATTCGGAGAAGGGCTTCGAACTGATGGAATTAACCTGATCGATTACGCGAAACAGAATGGTTATACAGTTGTTTATGACAAAAATGAGCTTGAAAATGCGGCACCCAATGCGAATAAACTTCTCGGAGTATTTGCCGGGGATAATACGTTCAATTCGAAATCAGAAGAAGAATTGAGAGAACGTGGATTGGATGATTTTAATGCGGAGGCTCCTTCGGTAGCCGAAATGACGGATGCAGCTATTCAGGTATTGTCAAAAGCGGGGAAACAATTCTTTCTTGTTGTTGAAGAGGAAGGTACGGATAATTTCGGAAATGCCAATAACGCCAGAGGATTTTTAAAAGCTTTAAAGAGAGCCGATGAGTCTATCGGAGTTGCACAAAAGTACATGAAGAAAAACCCGAATACACTTCTCGTTGTAGCTTCTGACAGTGAAGCAGGCGGACCCGAACTCGTTTCGAAACCGCTCGACGAAATTCCTGAGGATGTTATAACTCCGAAAAGAGATGAAAATGGCGCACCGCTCGACGGGTCTGAGGGAACTTCGTCCAAACCATTTTATTCCGCTAAAGATCAGTTCGGTCAGAATCTGCCATTCGGAATAGTATGGTCAACCGGCGGTGATACATACGGTTCGGTTGTAGCGCGTGCAGATGGACTTAACAGCGGATTGATAAGGGGAACAATAGATAATACAGATATTTACAGGGTTATGTACGCAACATTATTCGGAAAAATCCTTGAGTAGAATTGTTACTCCCGTCAGGAATCCGGCTGGAGTATTTCAACATGCAGATTAAAATTATCCTTTACATCAGTTAACTTTTATATAGTCCTCAATGAACTGATCAACAAGACTATTCAACGCAATTTTAATTTCCAGATTAAGATCGGCAAGTTCGGCATGTCCAAGTTCATCCCGTTCCCAGACAATGCCTGAATAATGAGGCTGTTTATTCCGCTCCATCCTGACATCCTGCACGAACCTCAGAATCACTGAGTATACATAACTGTCTTCCTGTTTCTTCTGATCGACTTTAATCTGTGCTTCAAGATTCGGCTGACCTTCAAGTTTTCGTGCATCACTAAATGACATTGTTTTTACATGAAGAGTTTTTAAAGCTTTCTGCAGAAATTTTTCAATATCCTGTTCGGTAAGCGTGGAATCCTTATGGTATCCTTCAATATCCCACACATAAATTCCAAAGGATTTGATGCCCTTTATAGCTTTCAACTGGAATAGTTCATATTCATCAACAGTCTGAGCATTGTTTATATTGTTAAATAAGATAATTGTTATTAAAAAAAATAATGTGAATCCTTTCTGCATTCAAAATCTCCTTTTCAAAATTGTAAGGCGCAAATTATTCCGACGGAAGTTCAGCAAACAAGTCAGAAACCGGAGTATTAAAATTCTCCTGGTAAAACTCAAAACTATATGGTTTTGTAACCACGTTTTTAATTCCGACTCGATTAATTACATCCTGATATGTTTTGTAGCAATCAAGCGCTTGTAGTCCGGCATCAATATCGCGCTGTTCGACGCTAACAACACAATCAATTTCGTCTTCCGTAGAATGATTTAGTTTAATCGACTTAATCAACTTAACGCTTTTTGCATCAACAGTAGTAAACGCCAGACGTCTGAGGAACCATTTCTTTTGTTTCATTTCTTCAAACACACGTTTAACAACCGCATGTGTTACAAGATGATCTTGAAAACCGCTTACTCCATGTACCGGGTAAGTAACTACAACGTAAGGTTCGATTTTCAATATCTCTTCTCTTACAACGTTTTCGATTTCCAGAGGATTCATTTCCTTTAATTTGCTGTCCGGCAGATCCAAAATATTAACTCCGGTCAATCCAAGTACCTCTGCGACATTTTTTACCTCTTTATAACGCACCGAACCCATCTTCTTGACAGAGTAATTATATTTATGACGTTCTTTTGTTGCCCCTCCCCTTGTTAATGTTAATAGGTGCACCTCATGCCCTTCCCTTACCATTTTATGCATTACAGGCGCGGGACCGAATGACTCATCATCGGGATGAGGATAAACAAATAGAACTTTCATGTGTTTTTCCAATCGATTAATTAAAAATGCAAATATAGTCAGTACGAAAGAGTATTACGAATTTTTCTTGCTTATCACATTTTACTGTTTAATCTGAAATATTATTTAATTAGAGCTATATTTTGAATTACATATGTTAAAATAAATTAAAGGAAATCCCATGCAGGTTAAGATTAGCAGACAGGATCTTGAGAAATGGGCGGATTTTCTGCTTGACTACTCACTTAACGGAATTACCAAAAATGATATAGTGATGATAAAGGGGGAGAAAATCTGCTGGCCGTTAATATCAATTCTACAGGATAAAATCTTTCAAGCCGGTGGAATTGCGGATATAAACCTCGTTCCGCCTGATAACGACAGAGGTAAGCTTTGGGGTACTTCCATATCAAAATTCGGAAGTGTTGAACAGATAGAACGTGTACCTGACTGGCAAACCGCACGGTACAAAGCCATGACAAAATATATAGAAATTCTCGGCGCTGAAGATCCGGAATTATTCAAAGGAGCTAAGGAAGATCTGGCACAGGCTGTAATGCGGGTTGATGAGCCTCTAAAAAACATCCGTCTCGCCAAGCCATGGGTACTTACTTTATTTCCCACTCAGGGGTTTGCCGATCTTGAGGGAATGACCCTTGAAGAATATACAAAGGTTATCGTCGATGCTTCAACAGTTGATCCCAGATTTCTTGAGGAGGTTGAGCAGGACATTTACGAACTCATGAATAAAAGTTCACGGATTCGAATTGAAACACAATCACCTGAAACCGGGAACATGCTTAATCTTACAATGAATATTGCTGACAGGAATATTATCAAGTGTACCGGCAAACGCAACTTCCCCGACGGAGAAGTCTTTACAAGTCCTGATGCAAATACTGTTGAAGGCGAAATATTCGTTGATCTGCCTGTCTTCCAGGGAGGTACATCAATACAGGGTATTTATCTGAAATTTGAGAACGGAAAAATAGTTGATTACAGCGCCCAGAAGGGACACGAAACACTGCAAAAAATAATTGAGACAGATGAAGGTTCTCACAGGCTTGGCGAAGTTGCTTTGGGTATGAATAACGGTATAGCTGAAGTGCTGAAACATCCGTTGTTCGTTGAGAAAGTTGGAGGAACATTACATATCGCTATCGGCGCCAGCTACCCGGAATGCTTTGCGGATGATCCGAATGATAAAGATGGTAAAAAAATAACAAATGAATATTTTGAGAAAGGTGTACTAAATAAATCCGCGCAGCATGTTGATATTGTTACCGATTTCCGGGAAGGCGGATCGGGAAGAGCCGTTTATCTGGATGATGTTAAATTGGAAATAAAAAATAATATTTGGATTGTAGCCTAATTACTAACCGGATTCCTCATAGGAATCCGGTTAATATCAACTTACTCAGGTAACCCGTTATCCTGCTCTTCCATTTTCTTTTTCGCACGCTGCTCAGTAATAACTTCCATAGCGGCTTTTTTATCCTTCGTGTAAAGTTCGGCAGTGGCTCCATATACGGTTGTTGCATTGCCGCTTCTGAATCCTTTCTTAATTGCATACACAATACCCCCGGCAAGTCCTGCCAGTACGGCATAAACAATTATATCAGCGAGAACTGAATCACTCATTATTCGATCCGGATTTTGAGGCCTTCCAATTTCCCGTCATACCTGCCGCACTCCAATTGCCTGAGCCTTTTTCAAAATCGATCTTGCCTGTAAGCTCGCCAACCTGTTGTCCGCGCGCTTCAATTAATCCGGTCAAATCACCTTCTTCGGAAACTTTACCTTTATACATTACATCGTAATCATAACCGTTTACATTTACTACCGAAGTGCCTTTTAAATTATTATCATCATCAATATTGAAAACCGTTGTGCCGCTGTAATCACCTTCGAGAACCATTTCCCACTCACCCTGAAATGAGTTGCTTTCAAAAAGTGCACATGAAAGTAACAGAACTGTAAAGGTAAATGAAACCACAAGCATTCTTCTCATAATTATCTCCTGTTTTTTATAACCGATTAAGGGGTTCCCGTTCCCAGTATTTCCGGTGGTTTTTAAGGAAATTATTTAGATTGTTGGTAAACATACAAACATCTACATGAAGTTTAAATAAAATAATCAACAGAGGTATAAAAATGAAAACCGTACTTTTGACATTCTCATTTATACTCTTCACTTTCTCATGTCCAACTGCTCAGGTTTATACCAGCAGTAATCCTCTGGCACATACATTTTCTATTGTCGCGAGAGATGCCGAGACAGATGAAATGGGAGTTGCCGTTCAATCTCACTGGTATTCAGTAGGCACAATTGTAAGCTGGGGCGAAGCTGGCGTTGGAGTAATAGCGACACAGTCATTTGTTAATCCGGCATTCGGGCCGGACGGATTGAAATTATTAAAGTCAGGAATGAGCGCCGACGAAGTTCTGGACAAAATGATAAGTGAAGATGAAGGGAGGGATTATAGGCAGCTTGCTATTCTCGACGCAAACGGAATTGTTGCTGCTTACACCGGTAAAAGTTGTATTGCCGATGCAGGACACATAGTAGGCAAGGATTTTTCGGTGCAGGCAAATATGATGTTGAATGAAGAAGTCTGGCCGGCCATGGCAAAATCCTTTAAGAATTCGTCGGGACCATTGGCAGAACGATTAGTTGCCGCTCTTGAAGCAGCGCAGTCGGCCGGCGGCGATATTCGAGGAAAACAATCCGCAGCCGTTCTTGTTGTCCGTCCGGAATCAACCGGGAAAGTTTGGGAAGAAAGGACTGTAGATATCCGCGTTGATGACAGTCTGGAGCCGATTAAAGAATTAAAACGAATATTAAAAGTACATCGGGCATATGAACACATGAACGCCGGCGACCTTGCGATGGAACATGGCGATATGGAAGAAGCACTTAAGCAATACTCAACTGCAGAAGAAATGTTTCCCGGCAATCTCGAAATGAAATACTGGCATGCCGTTACTTTAGCCAACAACGGCAGGGTTGAAGAAGCAATCCCAATGTTCACGGAAATATTTGCGGAGGATCCGAACTGGAAACTGCTAACTAGAAGACTTCCCGCGGCAGGATTATTAATTATTAACGGGGAATCATTAATGCGGATACTCGAATAGAGCATTAGAGACAAATCCCCAGGCACCGTCCCGGTAGTATTAACCACCGGAAACAGGCACTAAGGATTTGTCATCCAATACTAGTCAAAAAAGAGTCTGAGAAAATCTTTCCAAGTATTATTGTGCTTTCGTTTGTAACGGAGATAAGTATCCCGTGTAATAATTCCAATCGGACCTTCCCATATACCGCCATACAATCGACCGTCATAAACCCGGACAGCCAGAAGGTTATCTTCTCCGAAATGGATAAGATCTTTCGGAATATAGTAAGCTCTTACTTCCTGGTAATCATTGTTATTGAGTTCTATGTCATCAGGGTCATCTCTCATCCAGCCGGTGGCGCCTATTTTCTCTCCGTTAAAGAACGTTTCATCCATATCATCTATTTTACCCAGGAACAGAATGAGGTTTTCGTCCTGCAAATTCCGCGGGACTCTTATATTCTTTCTATACCAGCCGAAACCATCGTAATTCTTGTACCCGAAATAATCCCATGGAGACGGAACAGGAACCTTATCCCAGTCTGAATCATCATAAGATTCATCTCTCCAGATTTCTTTATCACCTGTCTGAAACTTCCAAAGACCTGATATTTCCAGATCCAAACGAAGCGGTAATTCCACAGAATAAATTCCCGGTTTACCCTTAACTATGCCTCCGGGGCCGCTTAAATCAAAAACTCTTACAGCAATAACATTTTCGGAATCAAAGTTGATAAACTCTTTCGGAATTATGTATTGTCTTTCTGCGGAATACTGGCTGGAATAGTTAGGTGGAAACGTACCGGAATAACCTATTATTTGTCCGTTGATATAAGTTTCATCAACATCATCAATTGCACCAAGAACAGCATAGAGTGTTTCATCCGCATTCCTGCTGTCAATACTAAAATGTATTCGGTACCAGGCATAGCCATCATAACCCGGATAACCTTCATCTTCCCAAGTTGAGGGGACAAAAATATCATCCCAACTGGAGTCATCGAAATCTTTTTCCGCATAACGTGGATTATCCCCGATTTCGAATTTATAGTATCCCCTTAAGTCTACGACCCGTTCTTTTAATTTTATTTCGGCATTTATACCGGAAGAAATTAAAAGAGTCAGTATTAAATAAGTATATCGTTTCATAGTGATACCATTATTGTTAAAATATTTTCCCCGAGATCAGTGCTCGGCAATTCTAAGTTGATTTCCGTTCAGTGCTTGTGAAAGCACACGGAACATTTTTTCTTCATCGTGATACTGATCCTTCACGTTAAGAACAAGGTCAGCATCATTCCTGGTGAAGAATTCATATGCGAGTCCGGAAAGTTTTTGATTTTTTTTGCTGTTGCCGGTAATATGTAGTTTAGCAAGCTCATTCAGCACATTATCGGTAATCAAAACTTTTCTCCCTGAAGTCCCGCAAAGAACAATTTGAAATATCATTCTTTCAACAACTCCGTCATTATGACTTTTAAGAGCAAACAGAATAACTTTCTCAAATTTCTCGATTTCTGTCTGGCTGTACTGCTGCGGCAGAACAGAAGAAGCGATAAACACAAATAACAAGAACAACTTTTTCATTTTTTATCCCCTGATTTTTAATTTCCGGGATAAAAATGATAAATAAAATCTTACCCGTGGTCATAACCAAATAACAAGCTGCCACATGATGTCACAGAACTTAAAAACTGTCACGGAATCAACTTATAACCGACTTTATGAAAGGTAATAATGTGTTCCGGTGACGAAACATCTATCTCAATTTTTTGCCGCAGCCTTGAAATAAAATTATCTATTGTTCTGGGCGTGACAACCTCATTTTCACCCCAAACTTTATCAAGCAGTTCATCCCTGCTTACAGTAAGGTTTTTATGATGCCACAGATATTTCAGTATTTCCATTTCCCTGTAGGTCATTGGCACTTTTTCGTTATCAACTTCCGCTGAACAGGCAGCGAAGTTAACACTCAACTGACCGATTTCAAGAGTTTCCGGTTTTATTTTATCCTCGTTGTGTGTACGGCGAAGTATAACCTTGATACGAGTTAGCAGTTCCCTCAGACTAAAAGGTTTTGTAATATAATCGTCGGCTCCAAGTTCCAGACCTAAAACTTTATCTATCTCCTCGCCTTTTGCAGTTAGCATAATTATAGGAACCATTATGTCATTTTCTCTAACCTTTTTACACACATCGAATCCGTTCATTTTCGGCATCATTACATCGAGAATAACAACATCATAGTTGCCGGAGAGAATTTTATTCAGCCCCTCTTCACCATCGGCGGCTTCGTCAACTTCGTATTCTTCAAACTGAAGATTTTTTACAAGTCCCATCCTCATTTGGGGTTCGTCTTCAACTACTAAAATTCTCATTTTATTCTCCTGTTTTAATTATCCGGCCGCAAGCGGTATTTCAATCCTGAAAGTACTGCCTTCGTTGACATTGCTCCTGATACTAATTTTACCGTTGTGCGCGTCTACAATATGTTTAACAAGCGATAATCCCAGTCCGCTGCCGCTAGTGGATGCTGTCAGACTGTTTTCAACTCGGTAAAACTTATCAAAGATTTTCGACTGCATATTCTCGGGAATCCCGATACCTTTATCAGTAACCTCCACGAACGCAAAACCGTTTTCGGTACCGGTTGAAATTTTTATAACCTTATCATCCCTGCTGTATTTCATGGCATTATCCAGCAGATTTACAAGGGACTCAGCAAGTGCATCGCTGTCGGCCAATACACTCAGTTGTTCACTGTCAATTTCAGACTCAAGCTCAAATCCTTTATTATGCAAATGGTACTTATAGAAATTCTGTATGTCGCAAACAACCTTATTCAGATCCGCTTTTTTCAGTGAATATCTTTTTTCATCGGCATCAATTTTAGAGAAGTCGAGTATACGATTGATAAGGAGTGTCAGCCTTTCACTTTCATTACGAATAATATTGCAATATTCTTTCACTTCCTCATCACCGGTAGTTCTGCCAAGTTCAATAGTCTCGGCAAACATACGAATCAGCGCAAGGGGCGTTCTGAGTTCATGCGAAACATTCGAGACGAAGCCGGTTTTCATTTTTGCCAGTTCTATCTCGCGGTTAATATTTCTAAACAGGTAAAATCCGGTAGACAGCAGGATTACCGTTAACACCGCGATAAGCAAGAGACTCCTTTTGAATCTGTTAGCAGCCATATTCTCGAACCTGTCGTCTTGAAGCGCTATACCGATATAATAGTCGGGCAGAAGCCATACTCGTTTATTTAATTCCGCTTTATAATTATCAACTGTGTCTGTGGAAAAGACAGGCTGGTCATTCCCGTTTTTAAATAGTGCAATAACAAACTCTTCTCTAGACAATTCGAGAAAACTTGGGCTAATAATATTCTCAATGAAAGAATTAATATCCAGCAGCACGCCCGCTACAATGTATTCGTTATCCTGTTTAACAGCATGAAGTAGCAGCAGATCATTGCGAAGTGTATCTCCCTCGGTCCTAACCGGCGTAAATTTCCGGTACCCTGAGGCTTGCTTATTTACAATTCCGGTAATTAGATCAACATTGGACAGAAGCGCATTAGTAATTTTATCTTTTGGGACATCCGAATGGTGTTTGGGCATGTAAAATTCCGGACTGATTTTCCCAACTCCAGTTATAACAACTGATTTGATAAAAACATAGCTCACAAGAAATTCATTTATTCCTTCAACTATACTCCCGCCTCTGGCCGTAATTATCTGGTCAAGTTTGTTAGACCAATCAGTAGCCGCATCCCAGGTATTATTATTTACAGAACGAAGAACCAGATTCATTTGACGCTGAAAAACCTCTTCAACAATTTCTTCGTTCTCGCTTAACGCCGTTATTTCATACGTCGTATAAATAATAAGAGGCAGTAGAACGATCAATCCAAGTACTATTACTATTTTCTTTTGTACCAAGTTTTCTCCATAACGCGGAAGTATCAAATATCAGCATAAAAATAATCAGGAATGAGCAAAATTTAAATGTCTGTGACAAAAAATGACAACTCATTTTTAGCCGAGAATGAGAGATATTACATGGCTCGAAGCATGGAATAAAGCAGTTTAGATTTTCTTGGTTTCAAAAAATAATTTTTTCTATTTTGTGCCGGGAACCCGAACTACAAATCCAACACAAACTAAAGGTATAATTATGGATGATTTCAACGATATTAAAATCGAATCCGGCGATCTTTCATCAGAGGAATCCCCTTCTCAGAAATCTTTGGGAGGCTTCGGACATATATTTATTAAAATGACCTCGGACATGAAGTTCGTGGGAATTTTCACAATAATTTACGGCGCTCTTAGTTGTTTATCAATAATAGGTGCGGTGATCGGAATTCCAATAATAATAGCAGGTCTAAGGCTGCGTGAGGCGGCAGATGAGTACCAATTATTTCAAAGTACTAGCAACAACCAGGCGTTACGCCGTGCGTTCGAAAAACAGCAGCGGTATTTCGGTATACAAAAAATCCTAATTATCATCGGGCTGGTTATGTCCGTTCTCGGAATTCTGGCCGTTATATTTTTGAATGTGTTCTTAATTAGCAGTATGTCGGGATATGATAATTTCTAGAGGAATCCCGAAGGATATGCGGAAGTTACCTGCGGATATCATGAATGTTTTTTGTAATGCTGTTCTGTGATTCACGATGATATACGTACGTTGGGAAATCCACTTTCATTACAGTAAATAAATCCTTACACCTTTCATACAGGTCGGATTCGCCGCTGTAGGGAAGATTTCTGAATCCGCCGACCTCCTCAAATACCGTTCGTCTACCGAAAAGCGTTCCCCCGATTATGCACTCACTCAAATGAATTTTCTTCGAAAGATCGTTTTTATCATACACATATTCATCCCCGATAATCTCCGTGCCGCCGTGAATCAAATCGACCCCGGGATTCTCCTGCATAAAACTCATTCGCAGTTCAATGTGATCAGGTTTATATTCATCATCACTTCCCAGAAAAGTTATGTATTTACCCGCAGAAATTTGTATGCCGGCATTCATCGAAAGAGTGACTCCCCTGTTCGAATGGTACATATACCTGATATTCGAATGCCTTGTATTGAACGGTTCAATCACGATTCGGGTATTATCGCTGCTTCCGTCATCAACAATTATAAGCTCCAAGTCCTGAAAGTTTTGTTTTAAAACAGAATGAATAGCTCTGACCAGTAACTCCGCTCTGTTAAATGCAGGCAGAATAACAGAAACCTCCGGCTTGCACTTTTTATATACCTGTATCAATTATTAATTTTTCTCCAATTAGTTACTTAAACTACCGGCAGAATAATATGAATTCGAAAAAATTCATATCCTTCCCGGAATAGTAATAAATCTCCGCTAAAATAGACACGACAGCTTTTATTAATCCCTCCGAAAAATATCAACTTTTTTAAGAATAATCTGAAACAATTATGTATGTGGATATTGTATAATTGATTTGTAAATTGCTTGCTTAAATATTGTATTTGTCGAAATTCCGCAATCTATTGAGTAGAAAACGTAAATTTTAAATAATTCAACAGATAGGATGAGTTTTAGAGATCAAAAAAAGTACATTGACGCTCTCAAAAGATATGAACGAAAAATGGATGGACGTGAGCGTGACGACTTCAAAATGTATCTTAAAAGACATAAAGACGAAGAGGATCTTGACAAGCTTTCTATGGAGCGGCTTCATAGTCTTTATGAGAAATACCACCTGAACCGGGAAAAGAAGAATTTCGACCACTTTTTTAAGAAAGACCAATAATAATCCAGTCATGTTTTTATTTGCATTATCGAGGAATAAATGAATCAAAAGAATTTGCACAGGGGAATAGGTGCGGCTGTATTCATTCTAGCGGCGCTGGTATATTTTTTAACAGTTCAGCCTTCGGTATCATTTTGGGACTGCGGTGAGTTTATTGCTTCCGCCAATCTTCTGCAGGTACCTCACCCTCCGGGAACTCCTTTCTTCCTGATTCTCGGACGACTATTCGCGATGATCCCGTTTGCGGAGAACATTGCATTCAGAGTGAATACAATGTCGGTACTGTCAAGTGCCTTCACTGTACTTTTTTTATATCTGATTGCAGTTAGATTAATTGATAATATTAAAAAAGGCGGCCATGACGGACTGCTCGATAATCTGGGCACATACATTGCCGCTGCGATAGGTGCTCTGTCACTCGCTTTTGCCGATACATTCTGGTTCAATGCCGTTGAAGCTGAAGTTTATGCAATGTCAACATTCTTTATCGCATTCGTAACATGGTTGATGCTTGTATGGCATGATAAAGCAGATGAACCGGATAATGAAAAGTATCTTATCATGATAGCTTACCTGATTGGCATTTCAACCGGAGTTCACCTTATGTCGGTACTTGCAATCGTACCGATTGTAATGACTATCATGTTCAGGAAATATATAACTGACGAATCAGTACTTAAGCATACTGGTATTCTTTTTGTAATTCATGCAGCAATTGTAATTTTAATAGCAGTAATCATATGGGGAAACGCGACCGGATCGCAGTCACCCTACCCTGAAGAATATAAAGAATTCGACAAACGCTTCCTGATGTTCGTCGGCGTGGCATCGCTAATATTTATGGGCGCTTTCTGGAAAAAGATTTTCAGAAAGAATTCCTTCTATCTACCTATTGTACTCGGTGGAATTGCTCTGTTTGCAGTATATCCCGGCTTCGTGAAATATGTTCCTGAAATCGTATTAGCCGTAAGCGGTAATTCATACGCCTTCAATATTATAACTGCGCTCGTCATTCTTGCCGCTCTAATCGGATTTACTATCTGGGCGAATAAAAAGGACAAACAGACCGTTCAGCTTGTATTTAAAAGTATCCTATTCGCATTCATAGGTTATTCATCCTACGCAATGATTTTAATACGATCAAACCAGGATACACCAATTAACCTGAATAGTCCGAAAACAATGGACGAACTTTATTCTTATGTAAACAGAGAACAGTATGGTGATTTCCCTACATTTAAGAGACGATATTCCAATGAAGCTCACCAGCAGGGAATTTATACGAACTATTCAAGCGACCTGGAATTCTTCTGGAAGTACCAGATGAATCATATGTTCAACAGGTACTGGCTGTGGAATTATGTGGGACGTGATTCAACAGTTCAGGATTCCGGCATAGATATTAGTAAGTTCCTTGCAATTCCATTCCTGATCGGATTGTTCGGTGCATTCTATCATTTCCGGCGGGACTGGAAAATGGCATCGATATTTATGGTTATGTTTATTTTTCTCGGGTACCTTACGGTATTTTACCAGAATCAGCAGCAGCCGCAGCCGAGGGAACGAGATTATTTCTATGTTGGTGCGTTTTTCGTCTTCTCGATTTGGATCGCAATCGGGATTAGAGGAATACTTGATATTATAAAAGAGCAATTCAAAGATTCGAGTCTTATGAAACCGGTGTTTAGCGGCTCAATGGTAGTAGGATTTATTGCTATCCCCGTCTTAATGCTTTCAAGTAATTATTTTGAACATGACAGATCAAGGAATTATGTTCCATGGGATTATTCCTATAACATGTTGCAGAGTGTTGCGGAAAACGCGATACTATTTACAAACGGTGACAACGATACATTCCCTCTTTGGTATCTGCAGGATGTTGAAGGTGTAAGACAGGATGTTCGAATTGCTAATCTTAGTCTGCTTAATACACCATGGTATATTAAACAATTAAAGAACACATCACCGCACGGTGCTCTTCCGGTTAACATGAATTTATCAAACAGTCAGATAGACCGGATGCAGCCTTCGAAGTGGGATCCTAAGACAATGTATATACCGACTTCCGAGGAAGACTATAAGAAATTCGGTGTAACGGATACATCCATTATTAATAAAGGCGATGTCACCTGGCTAATGAACAATACTACAAGTTACGGCAACTATAAAGTTGTTCGTGTGCAGGACCTGGCAGTACTTGATATTGTTCAGTCCAATACCTGGGACAGACCTATATATTTTGCGGTTACCTGTACCGACAACAGTAAAATCGGCTTGAATGATTATCTTGAAATGGAAGGACTGGCATTCAGGCTTGTTCCTGCAAAGCGTAATGATGAATACTATTACATTAATGAAGATATCATGCGTAAGCAGCTTCTCGACGAGCCTGAGGGTTACTCTAATGATTATCAGCCCGGATTTAAATTCCGGGGTTTGAACGACGCAAGCATTTTTATGGATGAAAATCACCAGAGGCTGTTTACTAACTATAGAAATTCATTTATAAGACTGGCATTGTACTACTTGTATGAAACAGGTGAGAAGGAGAAGGTTGTTGAGACACTCGATAAGATGGAAGAAAAACTTCCTATGGAAATAGCTCCGATTGAGTATTACATATTAAGCAATATTGCCGAGATATATAATTCGGCAGGAGACAGAGCAAAATACCTTGAACTGACTAAGAAAGTTGAGGAAGAGGCTCTTGCTGAAATCGAATTGAATCCTTACAATTATACATCTCAGCCGAATCCATATTTCGTACTGCTTGATATCTATAAAAGGCAGAATGAATACAATAAACTCATTGAATTGCTCAAACGGTTGCGAAGTCTTACCGGCGACCAAAGTATTACGACAGCAATTCAGCAATATGAAAAACTCGCAAAGCAGCAGGATACACTTGAAGTGAAAGAACCTGAATAGAAAATAGAAATTATTCAAAACAGAGCGCTGTTACGGCGCTCTTTTTTTATGGAGTATTAAAGAAATTTTGAAAGTATTGATAATTGCATTATCCGGAATTGGCGATGCACTGATGTTTACCCCGGCTCTCAAATTGCTGAGGCAGGATTTCCCTGACGCACAAATTGATACACTGGTGATGTTCGGCGGAGCAAGAGATTTGTATGAGCGGTTGCCATATGTCGATAATGTTGTACACTTCAACTTTATGCGGGAAGGTTACCTCCCTTCACTTAAATTCGTTCTGTCTCTCAGGAAAAAATACGATGTTTCGTTTAATGTTTATCCTTCCAACAGGAAAGAATATAATGTTATAAACTACCTGATTGGTGCGAAACAAAGACTCGGCGTAAGGTATCTCCGTTCGGATTTGAGCAACCTTGGCTTTCTCAATAATATGAGCATCAAAGAAGATGATAGTCTTCACAATGTTGAGGAAAACAAAAAACTGGTTGAACTTCTCTCCGGTAAAACTCACAGCACAATCGGGAACCTGGATTTCCCGGTCTGTGAAGAGGATGAAGAATTCGCGGCAGTTTTCTTTAAGGATATTAAACCGGGAACGGATGATTTACTCGTTGGTTTTCATGCTGGATGCTCCGTGCTTAAGAATCACATAAATCGTCGATGGGAACCAGATAAGTTTGCCGGACTTGCAAGAAAGCTAATCGATGACCATAACGCAAGAGTATTTGTTTTCGGCGGCCCGGATGAGCAGGATTTAAAATCCGGTATAGTTAATAAAATAAATTCCGACAAGGCTGTATCCGTCGCAACAAAAAATTTGGGACAGACAGCAGCGATAATGAAGCGAATGAATATATTCGTTACGAACGACTCTAGTCTTATGCATGTCGCATCGGCACTTCAGTTATATACTGTTGTAATAATCGGGCCAACCAATACGAACTATATTAGTCCCTGGCAGACTGAACATAGATTGGTTTCACTCAATCTCGATTGTGCTCCATGCTTTGTTTATTCGCCAAAGCCTCTTATCTGTACGAGGACAGATAAAAAATATAAATGTGTGCGTGACCTGGAGATTGAAAAAGTTTACGAAGAAGTTAAACACTATTTATAATATATTCTGCACAGTTTTCAATCGTTCGAAATAAACTCACAAGGTTCTGTTCCCTGTTCTCAAAAAGCATCCGCTCATCAATCAGTTTTACAAGAGGTTCCCACATTTCTCCTTCACATGCCACCGGTTTGCGATCCAGCAGATTCTTATTCATATATTCCCAGACAACAGATAGTTCAAGTAGTGTTCCGGTACCCCCTTTCAACACAATATATGCATCGCCGATATCTACCAAGCGACTGATTCTTTCAAATAAAGTATCGCATACAATCTCTTCCGTCAGGTAGGAACTAGGTACGGATTTAAATGAATTTACCGTTACACCCAAAGCTTTTTGCCCTGCTTCCACTACTCCTTTAGAAACAGCATCCATTATTCCATGGTAGCCGCCGGTACAAACGGACAAGCCGGCTTCTCCCAGCATTCGTCCAAGTTTATATGCTGTTTCATATTCCTCTTCGCCCGGCTTTGGCTGAGAACTTCCGAATACTGTAATTATTTTTCCCATATCATTTACCCGTTAATTGAACAACAACATTCCTGTTCCTGGAGCGGTTATCGAAATCCACCAATATTATCTGCTGCCATGTTCCCAGGAGCATTTTACTTCCGGCAAACGGAACTGTAAAAGAGGCACCCTGAAGCGCCGCCCGCACATGAGAGAATCCGTTACCATCGTGCCAGGTTTCATCATGTTTGTAGCTTACATCGGAAGGGATTATCTTCTCAAAGAATCTTGGGTAATCCTGAAGCAGTCCCGGTTCGTATTCGATCGTTGTAATCCCAGCAGTAGCTCCGGGCACAAAAACCAGCGCAGAGCCTTCGCTCATCTCTGATTCACGAATGATTGAATCGACCTGTCCGGTTATATCAATAATATCTGTAAAGCCTTTGGTGCCAACCGGGAAGTTGAATGTTTTTATATCCATTTTTCACCCATAATTATTCGTTAATCGCAAAGATAATTGAAGTTTTATTCAGCTCAAAAAGAGGGATTAATTTCGCTTCAAAGTCTTGCTTTATTTTGATAACTTTCGCGATCATTTTCATAAAAATAATTAATAAGGAGTATGCCGTATGGAAACCCAAGACATAACCAGATCACAAGAATTGATGGAAATGGAAGATAAGTATGGAGCACATAATTATCACCCATTGCCCGTTGTCCTTGAGAAAGGTGAAGGCGTTTATGTCTGGGATGTTGAAGGTAAAAAGTACTTCGATTTCCTTTCAGCATATTCAGCTGTTAATCAGGGTCACTGCCATCCGAAAATAATTTCTGCGTTAACAGAGCAGGCTAAAAAACTGACACTGACATCCAGGGCATTTTATAATGATCAGCTCGGACCGTATGAAAAATATATAACTAAATACTTCGGATACGATAAAGTACTGCCTATGAATTCGGGCGCCGAGGCTGATGAAACTGCCTTGAAACTTTGCAGACGCTGGGCATACGATAAAAAAGGTATACCTGAGAATCAGGCAAAAATAATAGTATGTGAAGGCAACTTTCACGGCAGGACAATTACTATCATCTCAATGTCAACTGATCCCGATTCATACAAAGGATTCGGTCCGTACACACCCGGATTTGAAGTCGTTCCATATAATGATATTGAAGCACTTGAAAAAGCGCTTGAAGATCCGAATGCTGCAGGCTTTCTTGTTGAACCGATACAAGGTGAAGCCGGTGTATATGTTCCGGACGATGGTTACCTGAAAAAAGCGTATGATATGTGTAAAGCTAAAAATGTTTTATTTATTGCCGACGAAGTTCAGACGGGCATTGCCAGAACAGGTAAATTGCTTGCCTGCGAACATGAAGGTGTAAGACCTGATGTTCTGATTCTCGGTAAAGCTTTATCGGGCGGGGTACTGCCTGTGTCCGCAGTGCTTGCGGACGATGATATCATGCTCGTAATCAAACCGGGCGAACATGGTTCCACTTTCGGAGGCAATCCTCTCGCATGCGCTGTCGCAATGTCAGCACTTGAAGTTGTTAAAGAGGAAAAGCTTGCAGAAAGAGCCGAAGAACTCGGTGTGATTTTCCGCGCTAAACTTGAAGAACTGGACAATCCCATGATTGAACTCGTCCGCGGGAAAGGATTGCTTAATGCAATAGTAATTAAACCCGCAAATGGTAAAGAAGCATGGGATGTATGTGTTAAAATGGCCGAGAACGGATTGCTTGCAAAACCAACTCACCGGCATATTATCAGGTTTGCACCGCCGCTTGTGATTACCAAAGAGCAGATAAATGAATCTGTTGAAATTATAAAACAATCTATTGAAGAAGTCTACAACGCTTAATAAAAAAAACCCCTCTTACCTGAGGGGTTTTCCTTTTCCGTAAATTTTAATCCTGTCTAGAAATTACGATAAAGCCACTGGTCGATTGTCATTTTCATAAAGTTGATGTTAATCGGTTTAGCTATATAATCGTCCATCCCGGCAGCAAGACATTTTTCCCTGTCCTTCATAGAGGAATGAGCTGTAACTGCAATTATAGGAACACTGCCGGAAGGAGCTTCAAGTTCCCGTATCTTCTGTGTAGCTGTCAATCCGTCCATATCAGGCATCTCAACATCCATAAGAATCAGATCAAACGAATTTGTCTTAACAGCTTCAATAGCATCCAGAGCGCTCGAAACCGCTTCAACATCGTAACCACTGTCGGTTAATAATTTCTTCTCAACCTTCTGGCTTATGGGGTTGTCTTCAACCAGCAGTAATCTCTTCTTCTTGCCGCTGTCATGTTCCGGAATTAATTCATCATTATCATCATCATTCTGTTCATCTATTTCTTTTTCCGCAACCTCTTTAACTTCAATTGTTTCTTTAACCTCAGGTTCTTCAATCTTCTTCTCAGGTTCAGTTTTAGTTTTTTCTTCCTCAACGCCGAACTCAAACTTTACCTTACCGTTTGTTTCGAGTTCATCAATTACCTCTTCAACAATTTCTTCAGCCGGTTCCTTCTTTTCTTCTTTCTTCAGCTTCTTAAGAAACTCTTTCTTAGTAGCCATGATTACGGCAAATTCAACAGTGGTGCCAATTCCTTCATCACTGCTGATTATTATATCGCCGCCCATCAGATTAACAAATTCTTTCGAAATCATCAGTCCGAGTCCGGCACCGTCTTTCTGCGTCCATCTTTTTGCCTTTATCTGCGTATAAGGCTTAAACAGAAGTGAAAGTTTTTCCTCCGGAATACCCCGACCCGTATCAATAATAGTAGTCTTAATCTTTGCGGTTGCTTCAGTCTGCTTTGTAAGATCTACTATAATCCGAATTTCACCTTTATCGGTATACTTAACAGCATTTGATAAAACATTGAGAGCAATCTGGCGGAAGCGAGTCGGATCGCCGAAAAGCCCTTCCGGAATTTCATCATCGTACTCGAAGTTTAATTCCAGCTTTTTTTCAGCGGCTAATGGTTTGATCATTGATATTGCTTTTTCAAGCTCTTCTTTCAAATTCAGTCCGACCGTATCAAGTTCCATTTTACCGGCTTCGATCTTTGAGATATCAAGCATATTGTTGATTATATCGAGCAATGAGTCAGCAGCAGTTTTTGCATTCTTCGCAAAATCTTTAAGTTCGCCTTCAGATTCAAACATACCTTTCTCAATAAGAGTAAGGAATCCGACAATTGAATTAATAGGTGTCTTTATTTCATGTGTCATGCTCGCCAGGAATTGAGCTTTGATGTTACTTGTATAAACCGCTTTATTAATATCTTTCAACGCTTTCTTCTTTTCGGAACGGAGCTCGTTTAATTCCGACTTTCTTTCCTCCTCAAGTTTCGCCTGTTGAGTTATATCCTGAAGTACGCCTTCCATGTAAAGCGGTTTTTCATTCTCATCACAAATCAGTTTTTCGCTAACCTTGGCTATAATCTGCTCATTGTCTTTTTTGTTCAGTCTGATACGGTAGTTTTTAATTTTCTTTTGTGCTGAAAGTACTTTAATCAATCCGGCTCTTTCTTCATCATCAGCGTACATATCTTCAGCTACGTTCGACTGCATAAGTTCTTCCGCGTTCTCGTAACCCAGAATTTTTGCAAGAGCATCGTTTGCGTAAATAATCCGTCCATCAATTGTTGTCTTGAATATTCCCTCAGGAAGATTGTCAATAATTGATTTAAACTTTTCATCAGCAGTTAATGACTGCACAGAAACTTCACTAACAGGAGTGATCGGTTCTGACAATCTTCTGTCAATTCCTTTAATAAATCCGTATCGCATTCTGGCTGCGAATAAGGATATTATAACAAGTACAGTAAAAAAAGCACCCGGTTCTGCAAGGCTTGAAAGTGAACCCAAAAGTTCACTGTTCATGAATACTGCAACTGTAAAAATCAGTATTGTATAAACGACGGCTGCAAGCTGGTTTACAATATTCCAACCAACCGATATTCCAAAGACCAGAAGCAGCGCTGCTCCGGCGCTGAGTTCAACTGTAAATTTGCCGGGCACTTTGAATACATTATACCCAAGCGATATAACAATTGAAAATATTAGAATGTGGGCTAAAACCGGAATACTTTTCTTTCCGAATTCAGTATTGATGAGAGCAAGTACTGCAATAGAAATAACAATGACTGCCATACGAGCTGCATACACTCCCATAGGACTTGCTGAAACTACTTCAAAAATCAGTGCAACTCCGGCAAGGATAATCGCCGCAAACGCAATGATTTTCACCGGCAGCAGCATTGCCATAATTTCAAATTCCGGGGTACGTTTTTGATCTTCCTGCATATATATCTTTATAGTTTTAGGGCATATTGAAATCTAAATATATATTTCGGTTTACGGAATATAATTTATAGATTTATGAGCCGAATCCAAGAATCAAATTTCGTTTAATATCCTGTGAAATTATTGCGAATATCAATATTTTTCGATTACAATCATTGAGTACAGATAAAATCTTCGTATGTCTCAAATTATCTTTAAAAGTTACTAAATTTTTAATCTATTCACATTAAAAAGCAAGATCGACGAATTATGGCTGATTTTTTTTATTCCATTGATGTATGGCTGTTTTACCTGATAAACCAGACAATTTCCGCTAAGTTTCTCGATAAATTCTTCCTGATCTTAACTGACGTTAAGCACTGGTACATAGCCTATATAATACTCTGGTCGATATTGTATTTTAAGGGTGGTAGACTCGGAAAGATTGCCGCGATAGGTTCGATTTTACTAATTACAGTTTCAGATCAGTTCAACTCGCATTTCCTGAAACATCTGGTTGAAAGAGTCCGTCCCTGTCATGTGTTAGACAATGTGAGACTTCTAGTGAGTTGCAAAAGCTCATATTCTTTTCCTTCATCACACGCGACAAATAACTTCGCAATCGCATTTTTCATGCTGCGACTGTTTCCCAAATACAAATGGATTCTAATTGTAGTTGCATCGCTTGTTGCGTTGTCCAGACCTTATGTAGGAGTTCATTATCCTTCCGATATTGCCGCTGGTGCAATATTAGGCGCGGGAATAGGATATTTGTTTTCAATTGCCGCTGTAAGAATTGATTCATATCTTGAAAAGAGAAATTCAAAAGTATAATAACGTTTTAAGTGCCGGATAAATTATGAAAACAAAACTTGAAATAGCAAAGAACTGGCTGCCCCGATATACCGGAACGCAGATTGACGAATTCGGGGATTATCTCCTTGTTACAAACTTTGACAATTACGTTCGAAATTTTGCAGAAAAATTCAACTGCGATATTAAAGGTGAAGGCAGATCCATGCAGACTGCTACGAACTCGCAGGGCTTGTCGATTATCAACTTCGGTATGGGATCTCCCAACGCTGCTACAATCATGGACTTATTAACAGCACGCAGACCCGAAGGGGTTCTCTTCCTTGGTAAATGCGGTGGTTTGAAAGCATCTACTGAGATCGGTCATTTTATTCTTCCAACAGCGGCCATTAGAGGCGAAGGAACAAGCAAAGACTATATGCCGAGCGCGGTTCCTGCACTTCCATCATTTAAGCTGCATAAATTCGTATCAAATAAAATTCATGAACGTAATCTTGAGTACAGAACTGGAGTTATATATACAACAAACAGACGCGTTTGGGAGTGGGACAGGAAGTTTAAGAAGTATCTTAAAAAACTAGGTGCGCTGGCAATTGATATGGAAACAGCCACTCTTTTTATTGTCGGTTATGCTAATCAGATAGCGCGCGGCGCTTTATTGCTTGTTTCAGATCTGCCGATGATTCCGGAAGGTGTAAAAACAGAGGAATCCGACAAAAAGGTAACACAAAACTTCGTAGATCTGCACTTGCAGATTGGAATAGAGGCAATGACTGAAATTGGTGAAAAAGGTGAAAGAATTAAGCATTTTACTTACTGATTATTGGCACGGGAATTGGTACTTTGAGCTTGTAATAATTCGAATATTTAATAGTTTTTAGATTTTTGAAATATATTATTACCATTATTGTACAGTATTAAGAACATAAAAGATTAATTGATATACACTATACGGAGTAAATGATGAAAGCATTCAAAAAGATATTATTCGCCTTAATCTTAGTATCCGGATTTGTATACGCGCAGAATGATGATAAGTCAGAGGTTATCAAATCAACAATAAATACTTTATTTGATCTGTGCAAAAACAACAAATACGAGCAGGCTGCGGCTATGATCGCTTACACAGGTAAAAATGAGAAAAGAAATCTTGCCGAATCATATAATTACAAGGATTCAAAAGAAGCATCTAAAGTGAAGCGTATAGCGAAGAAGATAAAAGCATTCCTGGATATTTCAGATAAATTTAAAATCGGCAGCTTAAAAGTTTCGACTGTGGATAATAAAAACAATTACTCTGTTGAAGTGTTATTTATAAGCGGCAATCAGGAATTGAAAACACTCTTCACATTTATTGAAGCAGGCAATAAAATACTGATGGCCGATCTTAACTAGCCTGCAGTTTAATTATCGCTTTTTGCCAGACGGTCAATTCCCATCTGGGTAATTTCCCATTGGTTCCTGGAATCATCGAAACGAAGGAGTTCTTCCTGCTTCATACAATCAGATTGTTTCCGGAGTAATGATATCCATTTTTCTTCTTCTCCATTCTTCTGCTGTTCCTGCTTCGTTAGAAGTTTATTTGATTCCTTGCGAATAAACTCTATTATTTCATCCTCTTCCGCGCTTCCACCCAGATAAATCAGTGCTTTCAGCAGCGGGGTACGGAACTTCTCCATGCTTTTATCGCCGAAGTTATCCTTATCTGTGCCTTTCTCCGACTTTCCCCGAAATTTCTCGTTGATGTATTTTGAATCAATGTTTTGAGTTTCACTTTGATCAAGAATTGCCATCAAATATTCGTGTGCGGAGTTTACTTTATCAACCCCTTCTTCAACAAGTACAATTTTATCCAGAAGTCTTTGCGCTTTCTGTACCGATCCATTAAGAATCTCGTTGGAACTCTTCTTTTTTAAATCGGATAGATACCCGTTTATTTTATCTCCAAAATCACTTATGAAGCCTTCAAGTTCATCCTGATTTAAGGATATATTTTCTGTCTCATTCATTGCAGCCTCATGTAAAAGTTACTGATTACTCGCTGTACATATACTAATGCAAATCCTGTGCCTAAAATAAATCCTCACTTTAGTTTACTTATATATAACTTCTTAATATTTTGTTAATAACAAACTGAGGCATTAGAATATGGATAAAATTTCACTGGAACCTGATAAGAAATTACGAACCAAGATCTATTTGATTTTCACATCCATTTCATTGCTTATCATTCTGATAGCAATAATTTTACAGTTTACAATTCCTCTTGGAGGTAAAACTACCTACGCACAAGTCGCATTCATTCTCTGGCCCATTGCTATTGGCGTCATATTCGGATTATTCATAATTGGTATTCCAATAGCATTATTATGGATCGACAGACTTGAGTATGTAATTGATGAAGAGCGAATTACACTGAAAAAAGGCATTATCACAAAAATCGAGCAGAACATACCATTCAGGGCAATTACGGATTTTCAGCTACACCGTTCATTTTTCGACAGGTTTCTTCATATCGGATCGATCAGGATACAGACCGCGGGGCAGTCTGCTACTCCGACAGGTTATGAAGGTAATTTAGCCGGATTGAAAGGCTGGCAATCCATGCTTGAAGAACTGCGATCAAGAGTAAAAGAGTCCAGGGAAAACTCGAATAGTGAGACAAAAAACCTAGTTAAAAGTGATGAACCGGACAAATTGACGGCAATACTTGAGGAACTCAAGCAAATCCGCAAAGTACTTGAAAACAAATAAACCGTAATATCTTGACTGATCAATCGGGTACATTACTGACGGGGAATTTCTATACTCTGATAGCATTCATCGCTTACATAGTAGTAATTCTGGCAATCGGACTCCTCTCGTCACGCTTTTCTTCCAGGGGAATAAACGAATTCTTCCTAGGCGGCAGGAAGATGAATAAGCTCGTTGTGGCATTGAGTGCGGTTGCATCGGGAAGAAGCAGCTGGCTTCTGCTTGGTGTAACCGGAATGGCATATATCCGGGGTATTTCAGCAATATGGGCTGTAGCAGGTTATATTGTTGCCGAATACCTGATGTTTATTTACGCGGCACCTGTATTACGAAGACAAACCGAATCTAATGACGACCTGACGGTTTCGGATTATTTTTCTTCCCGCTTTAATGATAAATCGAATGTTTTAAGATTAGTATCTGCCATAATAATTATTGTCTTTATGACAGCCTATATCAGCTCTCAATTCGTAGGCGGAAGCAAGGCTTTCAGCGCAAGTTTTAATATTTCACCAAACTCAGGTGTAATTTTTACTGCTTTTATTGTACTAATCTACACCCTCGTAGGTGGTTTTCTGGCGGTTTCATTAACCGATGTACTTCAGGCGGTTTTCATGCTCACTGCTTTATTTATCCTCCCGGTTGTCGCAATAATAGACTTCGGCGGAATAAGCAATGTTGCTAACGTACTGCAAATTTCCGACTCTTCATTTCTCGATCCGTTCTCACTCGGCACAGGAGCATTGATCGGATTTCTTGGTATCGGACTCGGTTCTCCCGGAAACCCGCACATACTCGTTAGGTACATGTCAATCAAGGATCCGGATGAATTAAAATTCAGTGCTTATGTTGGCACTTTCTGGAATATAGTTATGGCCCTGTCAGCGATAGTCATTGGTCTCGTCGGACGAGCATATTTCAATTCAATTGATATACTTCCCTATTCCGATTCGGAAAACCTGCTTCCGTTTCTGGCAAGCCGGCATCTTCATCCTGTGTTATTCGGAATTGTAATCGCATCAATACTGGCGGCAATTATGTCTACCGCCGATTCAATGCTGCTCGTCTGTGCATCGGCAGTAATCAGGGATTTGTATCAGAAAGTAATTACTCCGGGAAAAGAACTTAGTCAAAAGCAGTTGGTTAAGATAAGCAGGATAATTATTTTGGTAATTGTAATTATATCACTGCTGTTCGGCTACCTCGCATCCGATCTTGTTTTCTGGCTTGTATTATTCGCCTGGGGCGGATTGGGCGCCGCGTTTGGTCCAACAATTCTTCTTTCTTTATTCTGGAAGAAAACAACACGCAGCGGTGTTCTAGCCGGTTTTATATCCGGAGTTATAACTGTAATTGTCTGGAACCAGGTTGTGTATCTGAAATCAGCTTTATATGAACTGGTTCCTGCATTTGCAATTTCATTAATTATGACTATAGTCTTCAGTTTGATTAGTAAAGAACAAAAACATAAAACGGATTAAAATATGACCAGAAAAATTATTTTACTACTCTTCTCAATTATTCTATTAACCTCTTGTTCAACAGAGAACGGATTAAATCCCGATCAAACAGTAAATGATGACATATATCAGTCCGGGACCAAACAGAGTTTCCTGGAGAGACAATATGTCGGCGACCTGACTTATGCAGAACTAGATAAACTCGGCGATTTCGGACTCGGCACGTTTAATCTGCTTGACGGAGAAATGGCCTGCACGGATAATCACTTCATGAGAATTCCGGTTTCCGGAGTGCTTAATGAAGCTGCGCCGTCCGACGAAACATTCTTTGCCGTCGTAAAATTTTTCAACGCGGATCAGCAATCCGAAGTTTTAACCGATATCAGTATTGAGGAACTTAAAAATTATTTAGACGGAATGATCTCGGATACTTCGAAGCCGGTCGCCATTAAGGTTAGCGGAACATTCAACGCAGCTTTAACAAGAAGCATTCATAAGCAGAGCGAACCTTACAAGTCCCTTGAAGAAATTGTCGCTAATCAGGTTACATTTGATTTGCAGAATGTTGAAGGAACGATTGTAGGTTATTGGTTCCCGAAATATACTGATGGTGTTAACTTCCCGGGTTACCATTTTCATTTCCTATCGAAAGACCTGAAGCACGGCGGGCATCTGCTCGACTGCGAGATAAAGGAAGTAACTGCTGAAGTGGACTACTGCGATAAATTTATTCTTCAGTAATCCCGAACTGTTTCTGTATCCCGGCTTTGCTGTACTTCTTTAACAGAGTGCGTTTTACTTTATCAATCGGGAAGTAGTCGGGATCCATAAGATAATACAACATTAAGCCGTCGATCGTCGCTGAAAATATTTTCGCCTCGATCGCGGCGTTTTTAATTCCCATCTTCCCGAAAATCTTCTCGAACGTTTCGAATAATCCGGACATTACTTCGGCGGTGATGCCCATCGTTGCTGAAACAGCATCCGGCTGAAACATGATCCGCATATAAAGACGCCATTCTTCCTGTCTTTGCCGCGCATACTCGAAAGAGTTGGATATCACAAGTTCGAGCTTTTCATAAGGATCCTCAGTTTGCTCCATTTCTTTCATTGCATCAAAAATGGAATCCATCATCCTTTTGAAAATCGCTTCAAGAAGGTTTTCTTTACTTGTAAAGTAGTTATAAGCAAGTCCCTTCGATACTCCTGCTTCTTTTGCAATGTCGTTTATCGATGTACCGTGATAACCTTTGACTGAAAACAGCTTCATCGCCGCGTCCAGAATCTTCGTCCTGGTCTGTTCTTTTATTTTATCCAGTTGATCTTGTGTTCTTGGCATTTTCTATTGACTAAATGTTCAGTCATAAATCTATACCATTACGAGCTAAAAATCAATAGTTGAAAAGTATTTTAAACTATTTCTTGACAGTTGCGTCAAAAGTATGTAGTTTTTGACTGAACGTTTAGTCATTCTTAAACGGAGAAGACATGAAATACTTGAAAATAATATTTTTCCTCCTGCTCATCCCCGCTTTGGTAAATGCTCAGACAGCAGAAGAAATCATCAAAAAGGCGGAAGACGCAATTAAAGGTTCTTCGGCTCAGGGTACAATTGAAATGGAAGTCGTAACTCCCGACTATGAAAGAACTCTTGTGATGGACAGCTGGTGGGTTGGAAATGAAAAAGCACTTATAGTAATTAAATCGCCCAGAAAAGAACGCGGCAACAAAACACTAAAGATTAAAAACGAGATGTGGAGTTATCTTAAGAATACCGAAACTACAATCAAGATACCCCCTTCCATGATGCTGCAATCCTGGAACGGTTCTGATTTTACGAATGACGATCTTGTACGTGAATCAAATCTGGCTGATGACTATTATCAGAAAATACTCGGTGAAGATGAACTGGACGGCGTTATATGCTGGAAAATTGAACTCGATCCTAAACCTGATGCTCCTGTAGTATGGGGCAAACTTCTCTATTGGGTTAGAAAGAATGACACACTTCCGGCAAAGGTTGAGTACTATGATGAGAAAGGTAATCTTAAGCGCCATATGGAGTTTTCGGAGATTAAAAATTTTGATGACCGAATGCTTCCGTCAAAGTGGTCGATGGTTAATGATGAGAAACCGGGACACACTACAGTTATGAAGATTGAGGATATGGAGTTTGATATAAAGATAAGCGACAGGAAGTTCTCATTTCAGGAATTAGAGAGAGGCAATTAAATTGAAACTTATATTAAAATTGGCCTGGCGAAACATCTGGAGGAACAAGAGGCGCTCATTCCTTACTCTCGCAGCAATCTCATTCGCATCTTTCGCAGCTATAGCGATGCGGGGTATGCAGATAGGCACTTACGATGTTAATATTAAAAACGCTGTTGAGATGTTTACCGGCTACCTTCAAATTCAACGCGAAGGCTATAAAAAGAATCCCTCACTTAACACTGCATTTAAGTATAGTAATGAATTAAGGGGTGTGCTGGATAGTGAAGAAAAAATTGTTTCCTACTCCCCGCGCGTGTTCGCAGCCGGACTCGTCGGGTACAAAGACAATTCATACGGCACCGCGATATTCGGGATTGATCCGAAATCAGAAGCAACAACAACAAAAATAATGAGCAAGCTTCAAGAAGGCAGGTTTTTCGAATCCGATACATCGCTTGATATTGTACTCGGTGAAACCCTGCTTTCCAACTTAAAAGCATCAATCGGAGATACAGTCGTAGTACTGGGACAGGGATTCGATGGCTCGCTGGGCAATCTGAAATTTAAAATTAGCGGAACAATAAAGACCGGCTCTGCTGAACTTGACCAGATGGCTGTGTTCATGGGTATAACAACAGCGCAGGAACTGCTCTCGCTTTACGGCAACCGGATACATTCTCTTGCTATTAAGCTGGAAGATTTAAATGATATACCGGAACAACAGGCAGCACTTATCGATCTGTTAAATGATAATAAATTGGCCGTTTTAACCTGGGACGAAGTTATGCCGGACCTCAAACAGTCGATCGAACTTGACAATATAAGCGGTATACTTATGCTTATAATATTAATTGTCATAGTCGCGTTCGGCATTCTTAATACAGTGTTGATGTCTGTAACAGAAAGATTCAATGAGTTCGGAGTTACTCTTTCGATAGGTATGCCGCAGATGAAACTTGTTTGGCTTGTTCTTTTTGAAACTATGCTGATCGCACTGGTCGGTATAGCGGTTGGTGATTTATTCGGCGCGGGTATCAATTATTATCTCATCCAAAACCCGATTGTATTCGGCAGCGAATTTGCCGGCATCTATGAGGAATACGGATTCCTGCCACAGCTGGTATCATCACTGAATCCAGCAATATTCATCAACACAACTTTACTTATACTTATTATCTCAGTGATAGCCTGCCTGTACCCGATGTACAAGGTATTTAAACTGGAACCGTTAAAAGGAATTCGTTACACATAAAATCGGAATAAAATTATGCTGTTAAAATTAGCATGGAGAAATATTTGGAGAAACAAGAGAAGATCACTTATCGTTCTTCTCTCAGTCATTGTAGGCGTAAACGCCATACTCATTATGGACGGCATGTCAAACGGGATGCTTTCACAGATGCTTTTTAACCAGATAAGCCTCAACGTATCACATATACAAATTCACAGCGAAGGCTTTAACGACAATAAGACAATTAAAAACAGTATTAAAAAAACTGATGAAGTCGAAAACGTAATCCGCAGCAATAAACAGGTTGAGTACTTCAGCAAACGCGTTGTAACATTCGGACTATTAAGCAGCGCGTCAAATTCAACGGGAGTTTACATTAACGGAATCAATCCGGATGTTGAGCAGCACATTTCACGTATTAAGTCTTCCATCATAGAAGGGAAATATTTTGCCGGAAGTAAGAGGGACATTGTAATCGGGCAGAGACTTGCTGAGAATCTGAAAGTTGAACTTGGGGATAAAGTTGTTGCACTTGCGAATACACCTGACGGATCAATCGGCTCGGATGTTTTCAGGATTGTTGGAATTTACAAATCGCCAAGTTCTGAATTCGACAAAACCTATATCTATATTCCTATTATAACCGCACAGGAAATGCTCGATATCCCCGGACAGGTTCATGAGTTCGCCATGATATTAAAAGACCATAAGCTGGCAGGGAAAGTTACTGATGAATTAAAAACACAATTGCCAAACGGTTTTGAAGTCCTGTCGTATGAAAACTTGCTTCCATATGTAATTATCCAGCTTGAATTGTACGGTGAAATGCTATTTATAATCAACTTTATAATCGGACTAGCCTTGATATTCGGCATAATCAACTCAATGCTGATGTCGGTGTTTGAAAGGATCAACGAGATCGGAGTACTAATGTCTATAGGAATGAAGAACTGGAAAATATTCCTAATGATATTATTCGAAGCATTAATTATCGGAATTGCCGGAACCACTGTGGGAGTCGTCTCCGGCTACCTGATCAGCCTTCCGCTGGGAGTTTACGGTATAGACCTGAGTATTTTCGCTGAAAGCCTTGAATCATTTGCGATGGGTTCGGTGCTCTATCCGCAACTGTCACTTGAAAACTTCCTGATTGTGATATTCATGATACCATTCATTTCACTGCTTGGCGCTATTTATCCTGCTGTTAAAGCTATACGTCTGGAACCGGTTTATGCAATCCGGTATGTTTAAAACATTATTGAAACTGAAATTTTAATAAAACACAGAATATAAAATGGAAATTATAAGAACAGAACAACTTACAAAGACTTACCAGGACAACGGAGTTCCGGTAAATGCATTAAAAGGAATCGATTTAACAATCAATGAAGGCGAACATGTTGTAATAGCCGGGCCATCCGGCTCAGGAAAAACAACTCTTCTTAACCTGCTCGGCGCTCTGGATAAACCGACAAAAGGAAAGATATTTTTCGAGAACACCGATTTCTCGGGTAAGACCAAAAAAGAGCTCTCTGAATTTAGGCTGCACAAGCTGGGCTTTATTTTCCAGGCTTACAATTTAATTCCCGTGCTTTCAGCCATTGAGAACATCGAGTTCAGTATGATGCTGATTGGCACCCCTGATAATGAAAGACGAGAAAGATCAATCACACTTCTTGATGAACTTGGAATTGCCGACCTTGCCAACAAACGTCCAAACGAGATGAGCGGCGGCCAGCAGCAGCGAGTAGCAGTAGCCAGAGCAATTGTAAATAATCCGAAACTTGTACTTGCTGATGAACCAACAGCTAATCTTGACTCTGGAACCGGCGGCAGACTTCTTGACCTAATGGAAAAAATGAATGTCGAGAAAAACATTACTTTTATTTTTTCCTCACATGATCAGCAGGTAATCGACAGGGCTAAGCGACTCATAATTCTTAAAGACGGAATGATAATAAACGAAGAGAATTGATTGATGAAGTTGCTTTATAAAACATGGCTGATTGTTCTTCTTGTACCGGTAATTGCAGGCGCTCAAATAGACTATGAAGTTAGCGGCTATGTAACCGATCTTCCCGTTTACCAAAAAAACAATAAGACGTTATCCGATCTGTTCAGTATGGATAATGAGAGCTATCTCAATATAAACAGGATAAGGATTCGTCCGCAGATTTATATTGGTGACGGCGGGAGGATAAATATTGAGTATGAAATCGCATCGGTATATTATAATTCATTCAACCTCTTTAACCAGGTAAACGGTGGAACATCAAACAGGCAGCTTTTTGACTTATCCTGGAACTCAGTTGATCAAGATAATTTCGTTCTCAATCATTTTATCGACAGGTTTTACTATCGTCACGGATTCAGTTTCGGGAAAATAATTATCGGGCGGCAGAGAATATCATGGGGAACCGGCAGGATCTGGAATCCTACAGATCTGTTTAATCCGATAAATCCCGCCAATTTTTCTAAGCTGGAAAAAGACGGCGCAGATGCGGTTTCATTCACATATTACCTGGGAAGCTTTACTGATCTGCAGCTCGTGTATAATCCGATTAAAGAAAAAGGAAAAAGTAATTTCGGTGCCCGTTTCCGTACTAATTACAAGGAGTTCGACGTATCCCTGATAGCCGGCAGGTTTGATGAGAGGACAGTAGCTGGATTGGACTTCGCCGGAAATCTTTTTGATGCAGGAATTCGCGGTGAAGGGATTTTCAAGTTCGGCAAAGACGACTCCGATGGTTACGGCAAATTTATTCTAGGCGCAGATTACCAGTTCACCCCCGAATTATACGCGCTTATTGAATACCAGTACAATGGCGAGGGTAAAACCGACAAACTTCAATACGAGTTTTTCAGGCTGATCAATGGTGAAATCCTAAATCTGAACAGAAACTATTTTTGTGTTTCCGGCACTTACCTGCTAACTCCCCTTCTTAATCTCGTTTTATCCGGCACTTTTAACCTTAATGACAAAAGCGGGTACGTCTCTTTCACATCAACATATTCGATGCTGGACAATTTTGATCTCGGCGGAGGCATTCAAAGCAGCTTTGGCGATGACTTTACCGAATACTGGTATTATCCCGCCTCACTATATCTGAAATGCGACTATTATTTTTAATATCACTTCTTATTTGTCTTGCAATTGATCTGCAAATTATTAATTTAAAATCGACCAAAGCTAAACATCAATATCTCGTAAATTAAAAGGAGGTATGAGATGGTTGAAGTAAGCAGATTTAATTACCTTAAAGACAAACTGGCACGTCCGGGCATTACCCATTCTGCTAGCAGAATTAACCTCTCCGAAAGGAAAGATGTTAAAACCGAACAAAAAGAAGGAGAAAAAAAGTTCAAGGTTGAAATTAGGGATCGTATTGAGATTAAAGATCGAACATATCTTTCTACCGAGAACTGGATCGGCTAATTTTTTTCTTTAACAAATTGTGGGGATTATTTGTTTTTTAGTTGTTCTGTGCCGACTTAATGCCTTTTTGCACCAGCCAGACCCCAGTGAGTATCACAACCGCGCTCACACCAATCAGTACGTTCAATTTTTCATCTAAAACCAGCCAGCCGAGAAACAACGCTATTACCGGATTCACATACGCATAAGTAGTAACAAACGATACCGGAAGATGTGAAATTGCGTATATATACGAGCCATAACCAAGTACGGAAGCTATTATCAGCAAGTACAAATATGCAAGCAGACTGTCGGGTGTAAAGTGGAATGCCGACCACTCCCCGATGCTTAACCCAACGATAGTTTGAACCAATCCGGCAAAGAACATCTGAAATGACGCCGACATTAGCGGCTTCGTAGAAAGCGTAATTCGTTTTGAATACAACGAACCTCCCGCCCATGAGATCATTGCGATCATTATACTGATAATTCCCCAAAGGTATTCGGATTTCAGGAGATAGCTGATATCATCGATAAAGATAATACTTACTCCGGCAAACCCAAGTATTACTCCACCAACAATTTTTGCATTTACTCTGGCAAAACCTGAAATAATCCATTCGAGTAAAACTACCCACAGAGGGAGTGTGGAAATTAATAAAGCTGTTAATCCGCTTGGAATCCATTTTTCCGCGACAACAACAAGTCCGTTTGTTATTCCAAGTAATGCAACTCCGATTATAAATAACTGTTTCAACTCCTCCCTTTTGGGAAGAGTATACCCTTTAAGAATCAATACACCTGCCAGCAACGGTCCTGCAATAATCCAGCGGAAGCCTGCAAAAAGCATTGGCGGCAGATCCTGAACGCCGATACGAATCGCAAGGTAAGTTGTACCCCAGATAATACAAATTGAAGCCCAGGCTAAATAGGCGCCGGATTTATTTTCCATAGTTTTAGTCCATGCTGACTTTATATTCCCCGTCAGCTAATATCATAGAAAAGATTTTTTTAACTTAGTACAGCAAATAAATATTTACCGGAGAAATCGATTGAAAGAGAGTTCAGAACTCGAAATCAGGCAGGCTACTATCGAAGATTCGAAATTGCTGCTTGATTTTATAACACAACTCGCAATATACGAAAAGATGCAGGACGACGTAACGGCCAATGAGGAATTAATCAGACAGTCCGTTTTCGGAGAGGACTCAAACGTAGAAGCTGTTATCGGATATTACAACGATCAGCCGGTGTGCTTCGCACTCTACTTTTATAACTATTCCACATTCAAAGGTAAACGAGGATTGTATCTTGAAGACCTGTTCGTTATTCCCGAAATGCGAGGTAAAGGATTAGGTAAAAAGATGCTTATACACCTTGCGGGAATTGCAAAGTCTAAGGGCTGCGGCAGATTCGAATGGTCGGTGCTGGACTGGAACGAACCCGCGATAAAGTTTTATGAAAGTCTCGGCGCGAAACTTATGAATGAATGGATTATAACACGGCTGGATGAGGACGGAATAACTCAGCTTGCCGACTTAAGAGATTCCAATTAGGAGAGATTTATGATTCAAACAATTAAAGACTGGCTTGCCGATCATCCGTTATTACTTACTGCGTTAGAATTTACCGGTGTTATCCTTCTTGCTTACATTGCGTTTATGATAACAAGGAAAGTGCTGCTCAAATCCGCTAAGACCATTACCGGCAGAACTAAAACAAAGTACGATGACATTCTGCTGAATGATAACCTTTTGAGAAGATTATCCTATATCGCGCCACTGATAGTTGTAAATCAGTTCTCTACTCTCCTGCCCGACTTCGACAATTTGATTTCGAACCTTTCAGGGGCACTTACTGCCGTTGTTGTTGTTCTTATAGTCGGCAGCGTTCTTACATCGATCAATGATATTTACGAATCGATGAGCGGACAAAACAAGCGTCCGATAAAAGGCTACATACAGATCATTAAGATTGTGGTATATGTAATTGGTATTATTCTGATTATCGGAATACTCACGGGACAGAGTATATTCCAATTGCTTGCCGGACTCGGCGCATTGACGGCTGTGCTTATACTTGTATTCAGGGATACGATACTATCTTTTATCGCAAGCATACAAATTACATCCTACGATCTTGTAAAAGTCGGCGACTGGATAGAGGTTCCATCTTTAGGTGTCGACGGTGACATAATGGACATTGCGCTCCACACAATAAAAGTCAGGAATTTCGATAAGACTATTACTACAATACCAACGCATAAGCTCATTGAGGTATCATTCAAGAATTGGCGGGGTATGCAGGAAACCGGCGGCAGAAGGATTAAACGCGCGATTTATATCGATCAGTCCAGTGTTAAATTCTGCGATGAGGATATGCTGAATCGATTCAAACAGTTTCAGACAATTCAAAGCTATCTCGAGGATAAGGAAGTTGAGATTAAAAAATTCAACGAGGAAAGAAAGGTTGACTCTACGGTAACGGTTAACGGGCGGCGGATGACCAACATCGGAACGTTCAGAGCGTATCTTAAAGCGTACCTTAGGAATCGCGACGACATTCACAAAGACCTGACATTCCTTATACGTCAGAAGGAACCGGGCGCGTATGGAATTCCAATTGAGATATATGTATTTACAACTACTACAGCCTGGGTTGAGTACGAGGAAATTCAGGCGGATATATTCGATCATATACTTGCGGTTATTCCACTGTTCGATCTGAAAGTGTTTCAGGTACCGACAGGACATGATATACAGAGCATTAAAACGGCTGATAAATTTTAACGGGAACAAAACTTTATGAAAGTAACTGTTGCAGAAGCTATAGCATACGCACTGATGGATCTGGGTGTCGACATAGTTACCCATGTACCCGGTTACGGCGGGAGTGAAACATTCACAGCATACAATACGATCAACCAGAAACGTTTCCCGCTTTCTTTCCATGAGGAGCCTGCTTACACCATAGCTCATGGTGCGGCTATTGCCGGGAAACGCTCTGCATGCATTATGAAAGCGCATGGAATGGCTAAGGCAGCCAACAGCGCGATCGATTCGCTTTACACACAGTTCAGAGCCGGATTCGTTACATTCGTATTTGAGGACTTCAAAGGAGATCATTCCGATAACATTATGGAAGGCGAGCAGTTCCTTTTCGGGATGAGCTACCCGTATGAGAAACCGGATGTCGCGAATATCTATCTTGAAGTTGCCAAGGCATATAAAACATCGGAACAGAATGGTCTGCCGATGGCGCTTCTAATTAACTCGGAATTTATTGACAACGATGTCGAGATAGAGCGAAGATCGGATCTGAAGAAAACTTTCAAGTACAACCGCGATGTACTCGGTCATGTAGTTCATCCCTACTTCGCGGATTACCAATACAAAATTTTTACGGCAAAAAAACTTAAAGGTGACCCAAGCGCGGTTACCCGTCCCGAACTCCCTTTTATACCCTACGGTCTGCCTGACAGGTACAAACCGACAGTAGCGCTTTACACACCTTTCTTCGATGTATTCAAGCAATACAAGAACGGAATTGTATGCGGCGATACGAGTTCGTCGAGTACATTCTGTCTGCCACCATACGAGGCAATCGATATTGTAACGCATATCGGCGGAAGCATACCTCTGGCGATAGGGACTTACCTTGCGGGCAATAAATACGCATGGGCCATGACCGGTGATTTCGGATTTCTATCGGCGGGACACATTGGCCTGATTGAAGCTGTCAATCGCAGCATTCCGATTAAGGTTGTTATCTTCTTTAACAAGAAAGCTGCTGCTACAGGCGGACAGACAATCGATAAGAAGTTAATGCTGAGACTCCTTGCTCCATACGAAAACAACCTTAGACACATCTACGATCCTGCTGATGTTCTCGATATGAACGAAGTACTTGATGAAGCGGTAGGTGCTTCGGAGTTGAGGATTATACTAGTTCACTATTAGTAATAGCATAAGGCAATTACCTGTGAAAAAGATTTCTCGCCTCGATCAATCCTCCAAACAATGTACCGAGACTCGAAATGACAGATATGAACTAACCTTCGTCATATCGAATCCGTCGCAAGACGGGTGAGATATCTTACAGCTCAGCAATATTGAAATCTTACCCGACTCTGAAACTCCTGTCGCTGAATCCGGCGAACATGTTTTTATGAATTGATACGATAGGCTCGTTCTTATCAACAACACCGAGTGAATATAGCATCGGCACATAGTGATCGGGAGTAGGTGCAGCAAGATATCCCAGCTTGGAGTCTTTGTAATTGATAAGTGACTTGAAATCCCGTTCATCAAGTTTCTTCATCACCCAGTCTTCAAACTCAATATCCCATCCGAACGGAGTAAGATCGCGGGCCATAATTCGCTTCATTGCAAGCTGCAAATTATGAACAATACTACCGCTGCCGATAATAAGTATCCCGCGTTCACGCAGCTTTTTTAACTGTCCCGCAAGTTCATAATGGTACAGCGGCGACCTGTCATAATCCATACTCATCTGAACTACCGGAACATCCTCGCTCGGGAACAAGTGTCTGAGAATCGGCCACGAGCCGTGATCGAATCCCCATTCAGTCGTAGGGTTAATAGCTTCCGAAAGTCCTGCAACTTCGTTAGCCAGAACAGGTGATCCGGGCGCGTTGTATTTAACCTTATAGAACTCTTCAGGGAATCCGTAGAAGTCATATATTGTATCCGGGAATTCGCTGATATTTACGAACGTCCCCTTTGTATTCCAGTGCGCGGAAATAATAAGCACAGCGTTCAGTTCGTAATTGTTCCCTATATCTTCCCCCTGCTGCTTCAGCACACGAAACAGACTCGTATCGCTCAGCATGTCCATCGGATTCCCATGCGATGTAAACAGTACAGGAAGTCTCTTCGTATTCTTAAACGTGCTGCTGAAGTTTTCTAAAGTTCGTAAGTCCATATTTGCCTTCCGGTAACGCTCATTTGATTTTAATGAACTGGCAGTTCCACATTCAGCCGGTGAAAGACTGATACATGGAACCGCCGAATAATCTTATGCTGTTGTTTCAACTTTATACTTTGTAAACCGCTGCCAGGAACTCAGTTAATGAAATCTCACTTTCCCCTGTTAACGTTTCGATGGCATCGGAAGTTTCCTCGAATTCGCCCTGCTTAATTGCCTCGGAGAAACCGATGGAAAGATCGATCATACCGGCAGGAACGCCCGCATCGCTTAAGGTTTTCGTAAACTCCTCCTTAGATGGTGAGACGTACTTAATTTCCTTGCCGGAAATTTTCGATAACTCTTCAGCTATGTCGCCGTACGAGTAGGCCTTGCTTCCTGAAAGATCGTATGTTTTGTTTTCATGTCCGGTACCGGTAAGCACGCTAACACCGGCTTTAGCCAAATCACTGCGGGTTGCGTAAGCGGTTTTGCCATCGCCGGCCGGGAAATAGACAATACCCGTCTCAAGTACATTCTCACCGACGAACATCGGGATGATATCAGTATAGAGTCCGTGCTTCAAAATCGTATAATTCATTCCCGACTCCTTAAGCAGTTTTTCAGTATTAACATGTGCCTGAGCGAGTAACGCAATAGGCGACGAATCGGTTTCATTTTTACGCATAAAACTGGTGTAAACCACATGTTTAATTCCCGCCTCTTTCGCTGCTTTCACAACTCTTTCATGCTGGGCTGCCCTGTTCGGAATATCACTCGCCGATATAAAGTACAAATTATCTATCCCCTTAAAAGCCTTAAGCAGCGAATTGTAATCATCATAATCTCCCTGTCTGACTTCAACTCCCATCTCCTTTAACGGCTCAGCTTTGGAAAGATCTCTTGCAAGTCCGACTATATTGGATTTGTCGATTTTCCCTGCTAATAATGCGGCTGCCTCTTTTCCTAAACCCCCGGTTACGCCTGTTATCATTATTTTGTTCATTTCTTACTCCTTTTCTGTTGATTACTTTTAATATGTTAGTTACTTTTAGTATGCGAATATACATGAGTAAGTATAGCGAATCAAGAAGGCACGGGTAAGTAAGATGGTTACCCGGAAGTAACATTTAGGAAAATGAGGTAAAACAATGGAAAAAAAATCCGATTTTGATATAAAAAATAAGTGCTATGTACGGGATGTACTCGATAAATTCGGCGACAAGTGGTCGATACTTATAATTCTGACACTCGAAAGAGAAGGTACGATGCGGTTTAACCAGCTTAACCGTCAGATTGGCGATGTATCGCAGAAGATGCTGACGGTTACTCTTAAGAGTCTGCAGGCGGACGGACTTGTAAGCAGAACCGTTTTCCCGGAAATCCCGCCGAGAGTCGAGTACAATTTGACGGAGCTCGGTATGAGTCTGGTACCGCATATACACAGTCTGGCAAACTGGGCTGAACAGAATATGGAAACAGTGTTAAGGTCCAGGGCTAAATTTGCAGAGGCGCAATAAATACCGGTTGATAGTCGATGGTAATTAATCGTAATAAGGTGAATTGCTACCACAATGGAAAGATACTATGCAGCTTGCCGTAAAACATATTTACTTACATTACACTGACTATTGAGTATATTGAATCATGAAAATATATATCAAATATATGGTCAGTTTACGCTGCAAAATGATGGTGAAGGAAGAGTTGAAAAAGCTTGGATTGAAGTATATCGCAGTTGATCTCGGTACGGTTGACATTTTGGAAGATATAACAGCTGAACAGAGAAAACAACTTAAAGAAAACCTGTTGAAATCGGGGCTTGAACTGCTGGATAACAAAAAAAGCATACTTATAGAAAAAATTAAAAATGTAATTACCGAGATGATTCATTACTCGGATGAACTACCGAAAATGAATGATTCCGATTACATCAGCCAGAAGCTCGGTTATGATTATACATATCTGGCTAACACTTTTTCTGAAGTAAAAGGAATTACCATTCAGCAGTTTATCATCAATCATAAAATTGAAAGAGTAAAAGAACTGCTCTTATACGACGAGATAAACCTCACCGAAATTTCCCGAAAGCTGCATTACAGCAGCGTATCCCATTTATCCAACCAGTTCAGAAAAGTTACCGGACTTTCACCATCCTTTTATAAACAGATGAAACAAAAAAGAAATAACAACCTGGAAAACATGTGATATATGTAAATGTTTTCCAGATATATGTAACAGTTAGAATGTCGAAAAATCCTATCTTCATTATGTAATTATTTAAGAATCTCTCCTGAGCAACTGAAAGTCGGTCATCCTGTTAATAATTATTTACCAAAAATTTCACTAAATCCGAAGCCGCTCGGATATTCAGAATTTTCAAGTAGTGACGCCTCTAAATGCTTTGCAGTGAATGTTCATTATCATACAACTTAATATAGAAGAACGGAGATTGAAATGGCCAAAGGAAAAGAAAAAGGTAAAGGGAAGTCAGGTAAAAAATCAGCAGTAAAAAGCCTGAAGGAAAAGAGAGCTGCAAAGGTTGAAAAACGTAACGAAAGAAATAACGAAAACAAATTTACACCTTAATCTGATTTGCAATTAACTCAGCCGCTCCCAGCACTAAAATATTCCGGCAAATCGGGTATAATTTTGAATCGAATGATATGGAAAACAACAAAATCAAAAAAGCACGAATACATAATATCGAAAAGACAATAGAGTACCTGCCGCATTCGATAGTAATCAAATCGATTATTAAGAAACCGACAGGAATGATAAGCGTATCGTCACTTGACGCCGGAGAGGTATTGACGGGGAAAAGATCTCCTTTCGATACTTTCATTCAAATAATTGACGGACATGCTGAAATTGTGATTGACGGGAATTCCAATTTACTTAAATCAGGTGAAACGATCATAATACCGGCCCATTCCACCAATACTATCAAGGCGAACATCAGGTTTAAAATGCTTTCCACTATTATCAAAAGCGGGTATGAAGAGATGAACTTATGAAAAATCAAGGCGGAAATGCGTTAATTGTTTTTCAAACAGATCTTTACTCAATATTGCAGTACAAATATTTCCGGGTCACTCAATACGAAACAGACGTTACAGGGAATAAACCCATTCACATAGGCAGGGATAAAAAATGAAAGTAAATGCACTAATATATAGCGAGAATGAATTCGGGCAAATAGACGGGAAAGTGACTAACGGACTTGTACGGCACTCGGACAGGTATAAAATTCTCGGTGTCATTGATAGCTCAAAAGAGGGACTTGATGCAGGAGAATATCTTGACGGACTTAAAAACGATATTCCTGTATTCAGGGATTTGGATAATGCAATAGAGAGATTAGGATTTGTCCCCCAATATTTCATCTACGGTATAGCTCCGCTCGCCTCTTATCTTGATAAAAAGCAGAGAGAAATAATTCTATCTGCAATGAGGAAGGGAATGGATATTGTGAACGGTCTACCGGAGTTCCTTAGTGAAGATGAAGAATTTATCGGAGTTTCTGCTAAATACGATGTAAGAATATTAGACATTCGTAAAGCCCCCCCCAGAAAAAGTCTTCACAATTTTACAGGAGCTATCAACGGTGTAGAAGTACCGGTAATTACCGTACTCGGCACTGACTGTGCGGTCGGGAAAAGGACTACAGCAGTAAATCTGACTGCTGCATTAAAGAAAGCAGGACTTAATGCTTCATTTATTGCAACAGGACAAACCGGTCTGCTTCAGGGAGCAAAGTACGGCGTAGCGGTTGATGTTCTTAGCTCGGGCTTTTCAACAGGCGAAGTTGAGAATGCAGTTATAAATGCGAATGAAAACGACAAACCGGATATAATTATTGTGGAGGGACAAGGCGCTTTAAGCCATCCGGCGTTTACATCATCAAGCGCAATCATCAGAGGCGCAGTACCAAATGCTATTATAATCCAGCATCCCCCGAAAAGAATAAACCATTGCGATTATCCGGCTATACCGATGCCGACTCTGGAAAGTGAAATAGAAATGCTGGAAGTGTTTTCCAGGTCCCCTGTTATTGCTATCACGCTTAACCACGAAGACATGACTGATGAAGAACTGGCTGATACTATAGTTGCATATGAATACAAATATGAACTTCCTACTACAGATATATTAAAATACGGAGCCGACAAACTAATTCAGACATTATTCGAAGTGTTTCCTGAACTGCAAAAAAAAGCAACCGAAATATGTCAACCCCAAGAATAGAGATAAACCTTAATAAAATTGCACATAATGCAAAATTATTGAACAAGCTTTACGGTTCAAAAGGGATTGATGTAACCGGTGTTACAAAAGTCGTCGGAGGAAACCCTTATGTTGCATCCGCATTAATAAAAAGTGGAATAGGTATACTTGCTGATTCGAGATTAACTAATATTAAAAGACTGCGAAGAGCTGATTTAAAAGCCGAGTTGCTACTATTAAGCACACCTTTTATGAGCCAGGCCGAGGATGTAGTCAGGTACACCGATATCAGCATGAATACGGAGCTTGCGATTATCAAAAAGCTTTCAAAATTTGCCGTGAGATATCGTACAAAACATAAAATTATTTTGATGGTTGAACTCGGGGATTTGAGAGAAGGTATTATGCCGGTGGATTTGGATGATACCATTGATCAGGTATTGGAGCTTCGCGGAATTGAACTTGCAGGTATTGGTGCAAACCTGGCTTGCTTCGGGGCGATAAAACCCGATAAAGCAAAGATGGAGTATTTATCTTTTATTGCCCGGGGTATCGAGAAAAAATACGGGATTACACTGAAGTTTGTTTCAGGCGGCAACTCCGCAAATTACAACTGGTTTATTTCCACGACTGAAGTAGGGAAAATCAACAACCTTCGGCTCGGTGAATCAATATTTCTCGGACGTGAAACACTCCAGAGAAAAGCGATACCGGGACTCCACACCGACGCGTTTACACTTATCGCAGAGGTAATGGAATCGAAATTTAAACCTTCTCTTCCCTACGGAGAAACCGCACAGGACGCGTTCGGGAATGTGCCCGTGTTTAAAGACCGGGGAAATATCAACAGAACCATATTAGGCCTCGGTCATCAGGATGTTTTAGTCTCAGGACTCACACCCAGATCCGAAATTGAAATAATCGGCGCCAGCAGCGATCACATTGTTGTTGATTCAAAGAAGACTAATTTAAAAGCAGGTGACGAAGTAGAATTTGATATGAATTACGGAGCTCTTCTCTCCGCAATGACGTCTCCTTATGTATATAAGAAAATTAAGGATAACTTATGGATGCCCAGGAATATTGCGAAAGCGTTGAACAAAAATACCGCAGCTATAAAAAAGACCTTCCGACCATCACTATCGAAGAAGACAATTCCGGACTGCTAAGTCTCTGCGATTCCGGATTCAATTTAATTTTCGAACCGTCTATTAAAAAAGATTATAAATATTTAACCAGAGAAGCAGTTTCCGAAAAGATAGGCCGAATCAGCAGACTGCTGGATATGGATGATAAAAGATTAATTATCCGTTCAGTATGGAGATCGTTTGAACATCAAGAACTATTGTGGAATAATAAAGTTGGATCTTTAACGAAACAATATCCGGGCAAGCAACCGGAAGAGATAACTGAATTTGTTTCATATTTTATTGCACCTCCCACGAAATCTCTTCATTCAACAGGCGGCTCGGTTGATGCTTTAATTTACGATAAGAAAAATGAACGGATAATGGACTTCGGAACGAACGATGGTTATAATATTGAATTGGGCGATAAATGCTATCCTTACCATCCCCATATTTCAAAATGGGCTAAAGAGAACAGGAAATTACTGATAGGTCTTTTTGAAGCAGAAGATTTCGTGGTTGATATAAAAGAGTTCTGGCATTTCGATTACGGTAATGCTGCCTGGGCACTTAAAAAAGGAAAGGATCATGCGATTTACGGCATCATCAAAGACTAGATAATTTATTATTACTTTTCTCCCCCGATCCGTTAACTAACGGACTACATCGAAGGGACATATGTGTACTAACTATCTCATAAACTTCGTTATATCGAATCTGTCCCCTACCCCGCAGTGCCGGTTAAACTTACAGACATATAATTTTCCGGATAACTTTATTTAATTGAAACTAACGTTCTAACTATCTTAACCTAACAATCACCGTAAGATGAGATGTCTTTAGAGACCGCCTAAGGTCAATTGATGTTGTGCGAAACCGGTTCGATACGAAGAAATGCCCGATTGAAATGCCGGGGAATCATTTGCAGAGGGAAAGATCCGTTTGGTTGGTGTTGAAGTCCATTTTGGCGGACGCACACAAGGGACTGATAACAGAAATCGAATCCGCAGAGAGCAAGATGAACTCTGTTCATGAAGGCAGAACCGAACAGAAGAATAACGCAGAGACAGTACTTGCGGAAAAAGCAGCCAGGATAGCATCTACCGTGAAGGCATACGCGATTATTAATAACGATATGAACCTGGCGGAAAACAATGACTGGACTGTGTCGAAACTGCTTAAGATGGCTGACCTTGAAAAACTTAACCGTATTAAAAGCATAAGAGACGATGCAAAGGCAAACGAAGCGGGACTGGCTGATTACGGAATAACAGCCGAAGACCTGACCGACCTCGATTCTTTCCTTACTACTTATGAATCATTCTTTACGGAGAAGGGAATTGCTTTCGGTGAACGATCCGCTACGAGGAAGGAAATGACCGAACTGTTCGAGAAGATCAATAATATCCTGCGCAACAGGATAGATCTTATTATGGAAATATTCGCTGCTGAAGAAACCGATTTTTACAACCGGTATCAGCATGCGAAAACTCCGGTAGATTACGGCGCCAGGCATGAGCCCGAACCGGAAACTACCACTGCGGAAGAAGGTTAAATAAAAGTCCCCGGACGGAATAGTTTAACGGGCGGCTTCCCGGCTGCCCCCTGTTAAACCGGTTATGTTGATGCATGGGAAAAGGATAGTCATCAGATCATTGAGGCATTTTTAATCCGGTCGGCTTTTTCATAGTCCAACAATTGAATATCTATTGAACTTTAGTTTTTTTCCCAAATGACCTTAACTGATTTCTACTGACATCACGTTTTACTAACTTCTTATTTCTTACTTCTGCTTATCTCCCACCTCACGTCCTAATAGATTAAGTTTGTATATAAACTGAATTAAATTTATTTTGCAAAACGAAGGGAGCAAATATCTCACGAGGGCAATAGTGGGAATAACATTACAACAGAAAAGAAGCAAACCCAAGCTGCTTGACCAGGTGAAGTTAAATCTGCGCAGAAACAGATACAGCCGAAAAACCGAAGAAGCTTATATAAAATGGATTCGCGAGTTCATTATATATAATAATAAAAAGCACCCGTTGGAAATGGATAAAACCAATATAGAGAAGTATTTAACACACCTTGCGGTTGAAAGAAGAGTCGCAGCATCAACCCAGAATCAGGCATTATGTGCAATAGTATACCTTTACAAACAGGTACTCGAGAAAGAGTTCGGTTGGCTGGAAGATGTTACCCGTGCAACACGAAGGCCCAAACTACCTGTTGTATTCAGTAAGAATGAAGTGAGGTCTGTACTAAAGGAAACAACAGGAGATATTAAACTAATCATTTCGTTATTATACGGAAGTGGATTACGATTGAACGAAGCATTATCTCTCCGGGTAAAAGATGTTGATTTCGAATTGAAAAGTCTGACAATACGTGATTCAAAAGGCGAAAAGGACAGAACAACAGTTCTTTCACAAAGTATAATTCCCAGTATGAAATCTAAGATTGACCATGTTAAAAAAGTCCATTCTTCAGATTTACAAAAAGAGCTAGGAAGCACAGTTCTACCGGGCGCGCTTCATAAAAAGTACATCAATGCTGTAAAGGAATTCAGCTGGCAATATGTTTTTCCTGCCGACAAATATGTATATAATACTGAATTCAAGCTTAAATTCAGATATCATTTGCATCCTTCAACAGTTCAAAAAGAAATAAAGAAAGCTATAAAATCTGCCGGGATTAATAAACCAGCTTCTTCGCATACATTCAGACATAGTTTTGCAACTCATTTATTACAGGATGGTTATGATATAAGGACAATTCAGGAGTTGCTTGGACACAAGTCTTTGCGTACAACTTTATAGTATTTTATCTGTAAATGATTAAAAAAATATCCGGCAAACTAATCAACAGATACATTTGCAGATAAAATATTGTTGGACGTAACCATTACCCTTACTGTATGGGTATTTCTACCCGTTCTGTAATCGAGTAATTCTCTTCCCATATTTTCATATAATTCTTTTTCGTTAATCGTGACAGTATAATTATCCACGTTATAACTAACCTCTTCCAATAATTTTAACATAACAGAGTACTTTTTCTCGGTTTGCCCGTAAATAGTTCTCCCGGTCATTTAACCGCTGCGAAAAATAAAATACATATCATAGCGCAAGTCTAAGATTTATCCGGATGCTTCGTAATATTCAATGCTCTTTGCAATCATATTTCCTTCTTTACATTCCGGGCAAAGCCATCTTTCAACTACGTTTGTTTCTCTTTCTTCTGCTTTTCTGTTTTTCTTCGTATTCAGCAGTTCAAGGCATCTTTCAAGAGCAGCTTTCTTCTTCCTGCTGCTTAATATGCCGTAGTACCTTATCTTAAAAAATCCGCAGGGGAGTATATGAAGCATAAATCTTCTTATAAACTCTACTGCCGGAAGACTCATTTCTTTAATCCTGCCGTCCCGGTAATCTTTGTACTCAAAAATTACATTGCCTTCTTCAATACTTCTTATACGGCTGTTCGATATGGCAACTCTATGAGTATACCTTCCTAAATATTCTATTACGTGTTTCGGTCCTCCGAACGGTCTTTTACAATAAGTTATCCATTTCTTGTTATACAATGTATTCAACAGCCTGTAAAATACTTCCACAGAACCTAATTCCTTTATTCTCCCGGTAAATTTAAGTTTATCATTCTTATATGCTTTCTTCAGGTAGTATAAAAACTTCTTCTTAAACAAATCCGATATCACGTTTACATGTATAAAGAACTTATTAAACTTAACTTTCTTCGAGTACTTCCATTTTTTCCCATTCGTTGTAAGTCCGCCCCCGGGTACTATACAATGCAGGTGTGGATGATGAGCTAATGTCTGACCCCAACTATGAAGTACTGCTATTATTCCTATTTCCGCACCGAGACGGTCAGGATCTCCGCCTAATTTTAGCAAGGTTTCACTTGCAGCTTTGAACAGTATTCCGTATAACTGTCGTTTATTGACTAAGACTATCGGATTTAATATTTCCGGTATTGTAAAGACTATATGGTAATATGTTACCGGAAGCAGTTCGCTTTCTCTTGCCTTTACCCATAACTCCCTTGCCCTGTATTGACATTTAGGGCAATGCCTGTTCCTGCATGAGTTGTATGCTATTGTGCTGTAACCGCACTTAATGCAACATTCATTATGCCTCCCGAGTGCCGATGTTCTGCAGTTTACTATAAGATTCATTATTGAAGTTTGTTCGGCAGGGATTCGGTAAACCTTTCTATACTCACTTCCGTATGACTTGAATATTCGGGATATTTCTAATCCGTCAGACTTCATATGGCGCCTCTATTATTCTGTCCAACGGGTTTATGATCTTTCTTTTCGCGGTATTCTGAATGTGAAGATAGATTTTCGTGGAGTGTATACTACTGTGACCCAGGAGTTCCTGTATAGTTAATATATCACAGCCGTTCTCAAGTAAATGGGTGGCAAAGCTGTGACGGAGTGTGTGTACCGTTGCATCTTTTCTGATACCGGCTTTTTTTTTTGCTTTCACAAATAACTTTTGTATGGTCGTATTACTTAGCTTTTTGCCTTCTCTACCCGGAAACAGCCAATCCGACGGTTTGTATTTCTTGTAATACTCCCGTAGCTTGCTAAGCATTATCTCTGAAAGCAATGTGTACCTGTCTTTTTTCCCTTTCGCTTGTACAACACGTATTTCCATTCTATTGCCGTCGATGTCTTTCAACTTCAGGTTCAGAGCTTCGGAAAGTCTTAATCCACCCGAGTAAACTATCATCAGTACTGCTTTGTATTTCGGATTATTTACCTGCTGCAATATATTCCTTACTTCCTGAGGGGATAGAACTACCGGTAGTTTCTTATTTGACTTCGGTCGAAGTATTTTATCCAACTCCCATGTTCTTTCAAGACATACAGTATAGAAGAACTTTATTGCACTGTATGCCTGTGTCATTGCCGAACGGCTCACATTCTGCTCATAGAGGTAATGGAGATATTTCTCTATTTCTTCTTTCCCTAGTCTATCCGGTGACTTCCCGTAGTATGCTACATACTTCTTCATATGATAAAGGTACAATTGAATTGTCCTTGTACTGTAGTTTTTTAACTCCATTCTTCGCAGCATTTTTTCTCTTAATTCTCCCATGGCGTTTACTCCTTTTATTTTTGATAGCGCGGGAGAATATTAAAAAATACTCTATCATTATGTCAAAGAACTTTTTACTGCCGCTTTACGGTTTCGTTCAACTATGATTTATACTCATATAATTGAAAACCTGCATGGTGTTAGAAGTCCGTTGGACACATAGTTGTTAGATGGAAAATATTTCCACCTAAACGCAGATAACAATGCTGTTTATTAAGAAAGATTGTTTTGTTTTTTTGTTTTATTTATAAATAAACGTTCGGCATAACAGCATTTCTCAAATTTTGTTAGGCGGAAGATATTTCCGACTAAACAACATCTGAATATGCCGGATGATTCTATATAAGTATATGTTGTAAAGCTTATTTGAAAATGAGTGATAAAATTAATAATAAAGTTGAAAAAATAATTTTGGGAGCAATCCTATTATTTTCATTACTTTTTTTGTATCAGATTACGATTGCATCTAACATTAGTTTTAGCAATGGAATCATTGATAGATTATTACATTTTTGTGAAGTTCCGGTATTCATATTTGTTGTAATTCTTGTACTAGTATACTTTTTTAACAAATTGAAAAGATTGGGACAAAGAATTGCTATCGGATTAATTTCTCTTCCGGTTGTTTTTATTTTTATAGTTACAATTCTTTTTTCATCTGGAATTGTTTTTGCCTCGGATGAAGCAATGATTCGCTATTACTTTTTTGAAAAAGGTGATTATAGTTATTATGTAATAAGTGAAAGATTTTATGCATTTGAAGGAAGTTCTGAGTTAAAGATATATAAAGAAAAACCAATATTATTATTTTTACAAGCGAGGTATAATGTTAGCGAGGATGAATTATCATATTACAACATCAACGTTGACACAGTTTATCAACATTATTATGATATATCAATTTATAGGTAAATCAGATAAACGCTTTATAACAAGCCGCTCAACACGGACAGCGTTTTCAATGCTGCATTTGTGCAATTATAAAGTTTTGTTTACAAAATTAAGTTGCTCTTTAAGGTAGGTTGTTCTAAGAAACATTTTTATAAATAAAAAGTTGTTGCTTCTATTCGGCATTGTTGTTCTGGGCTGCCGGTTAGCGGCAACGCCGTTAGGCAACATAATTTGAGTAGCGTATGAGAATAATAAAAGTAAATATTTTCTTCCTCTTGGCATTATTTTCGAATATAACCTTTAATCAAGGGTTATTTACTGTGGTTACAGATAAACCAGAATATTCTTATGGTGAAAAAATTATTGTTGAAATGACATTCTTGAATGATTCAGACACTACTTTTAGCTTTTGGACTGACCCATATTGTATTACGGAATTATCTTTTGTGGATAAACAACTTGATTTAATTTGTTCAACTGCTGATGGTGATTACCATTTCCCGGTAGGAAAATCACAGACCTGGTATTGGATAATTGATCCAAAGATACAAGGAATTCCAATTGAAAACGGTGAACAAAAAGTAATTGGATCATTTTTACATTTATTGCAAGATACTGTTTCATTCGTCGCACCAAGATATTATGGCGGGCAATTGAATATTACAATAAAAAATGGAATAACTAATGAGGCAATAACATCATTGAAAGACAGTATTAATGCAACTGTAATACAAGACAATGGTTGTAATAATTATGGCTGTAATCAGATATGGCAAATTGATGGATTTTCAATTGATAGTTTAGTCACGGCATTAGAAAGTGATTATAGAATAAACATGTTGGAAGCTTGGAGACCAATTATGCTCGATACTACTGTGGTTACCCATGTTACCGACCGAATGAATTTGCCGGATAAATTTTTGCTCTATCAAAATTATCCAAATCCTTTTAATCCCAAAACAAAAATAAATTATGATATACCGAGAGGTAATTATGTAAAAATTCAAGTGTTCGATATTCTTGGCAAAGAAATGGAAATTTTGGAGGAAGGATATAAGGATGCTGGAACTTATGAAATTGAGTTTGATGGTAGTAAATACCCAAGCGGAGTTTACATATATAGTATAAGTAATGCTGAAAATATTTTAACAAGGAAAATGTTGTTGCTGAAATAGTTGCCTAACCTATATTAAAGGTTCAGAGTCAAGTAAAAAATAGAATTCGGCACACATAAAATTAGTGTTAAATGAAAAGATAAATTTCCGATAAAAGTTCTTACACAATTTAGAATGATTTATTTCTTGATTTGGGTATTACAGAGAACTGTACCAAACCTATATATTGGTTGTACTGATGATGTTATCAGTATCCAGAAATTAACTTAGTTCCTTAGACTGTTCCATGCAAGCTGCCGGAAAAGTTAAGAAGTAAATAGCTTCTTACCAGTTAGATAAGGGCTACAGCTAAGGTCAGTCCTGGTAAGTGCAAGAACAAAATAATAAAGGGACGAGGCTGCAAGACAATCCAGCGGAAATGGTTTAGAGTATCCCGGGTTTCTTACCAGTTAGACGCAGGTCGTTTGGATAATAAAATAATTATCCGGTATTAACAGCCTCACCCAATATGTAAATATGATTTAATGTTTCATGTTAGACTCAACAAATCGTTTTTCATCGAAAGAAGTTTTGTTTTTCAGCATATTGTAAATGGCTACTCCAAATTTATGAGTAATGGTTGCTTTGGCTTTTGCATTACCGGATTTATTTATAAGACGATCGTAGTAGTTTTTAATGTATGGAGAAAAACTTGGAGCGTGAATGATAATTTCACCAATAGCCCATTTGAGGTAAGGGTTTCCTATTTTATTGTTTCCGCCTCGATATTTTTTCCCGGCAGAAGATCTTTCACATTTAACTAGTCTTGCATAAGAAGAAAACTTCTGAGGTGATGGGAAACGATTGATATCTCCGATTTCATAAAGAATAACCAGAGACATCATATCACCAACACCGGGAATTGAGAGGAGAATGTTAAGAGATGTTCTGTCATGTAATTTAGCTTTGGCTCTAATTTCACGTTCAACTTTATTGAGTTGGACATCAAAGAAATCGATTACATTAAGATTCATTTCAATACTGCTTTTAATTTGTTGATCTTCAACTCTATCGATAAGAGTTCTTCTTTCGAGTTTGTTCTTTACGTCTTTAGGAGAAATAATTAGGCAATGTTGACGAAAGATAGTCTGAATATGGGCATAGGCTTCAGCTCTGATTTTCATAAACCTTATTCTACGTCGAAGAAGATCTCTTGTAGAACGAAGTTCTTTGGGATATACATAACCAACCGGGAAATGATTTGATCTCATTAAGTCAGCTATTTTCCTGGAGTCTATCTTATCGTTTTTTGTTTTACCACCGTGGATTGATTTCATGTAATAAGCATGACCAAGATAAAATGGTATATTATTTTTAATGCATGAATCAGACAGCCAATAGTAGCTGTGCATTGATTCAACACCAACTGAAATATCCGGTAAATAAGGAGAAATAAAGTTCTTGAAAGAATTAAAATCATTTTTCATATTGCGGTGCAGAAGAATATTTCCGGCTTTATCCATAACACAGATATATTTTGTTTTCCCGTGGAGGTCAACTCCACATACATATTTAGTTGCGATATTAGCTAGTTCCATTTTAGGTTCTCCTTTGGTTTTGATTTGATGTGTGCAAACTCAATTTAATAAATCGGGGAGAACCTTTTCCGTAATATCCAGCTTTTCCACCCGGCCGCGTTTTCATTGCGGCATTGTTATGGTCTTGAGTTTTGGTAATAAAAGTAAGCATTGCTTGTAACATTGTTCTATTAAATAAATTATTTAAAATTATTGGCTTTTGTTTTTCATTCGGCATTGTTGCTATGGGCGGACGGGTGAAAAGCAACGCCGTTATATGGCATAAAATAAATGATTTAGAAATTAATAAATTGTATCACAATGTATACGCTTGGGAATCAAGACTCAGTTTTAAATTTATTAGAACAACGCAGATTAGATGAAGAGGGTAAATTCATATTACCTTATATTAAAGACAATATGAATATATTGGATTATGGTTGTGGGCTATCGACTATTTTAGGCGGATTGCATGGAAAATATCCTACAGTTCAAGTCTTTGGAATTGATTTTGATATAGATGTATTAAAGAAAGCATTAAAGAGAAAAAAGATCAGTTACAAAAAAGCTCATACACGTTTTGTTTTAAGTAATGTATTAGAAATACCATTCAATAGTAATTCTTTTGATTTTGCTTTTGGTAACAGTATATTAATGCAACTATCAGACCCGACCAGAGCTATTCAAGAAATTAATAGAACTTTACGCCCAGATGGTATTATTGCAATTAGAGAGCCTGACTATAGTCTTGATGAATATTCCTATGAAGGATCCCTATACAATTTCTGGAACCTATTCTGTGAAATGTTAATCCTTGATGGCGGGAATCCCTATATCGGTTCAAAAATTGAAAATTTACTCACTACAAATGGGTTTTACATTTGCGAATCTAAATTATCAAAAAATGATTATAAAAAATTCCCCACTAATATTTTTCTAGAATTTGTTAATGAGGCAACATTTATCAACCGCGCATACGATATAGGTATAATTAACAAAGAATTCTTGCTTGGTCTTGGTGAGAGGATACAATTAGAAATGAACAATCCTAAATTTTACATGAAGCGTGCATATTATGAAATAATTGCAAGGAAAAAAGATTAATGTCACAGAACGGAGAAGAAGTTAATTTCAAAAAATTCATTAAAGAATTCTGGACTCATTATAAGAAACCTATTAAAATCCTATCAGGTTCAATCGGGTTCTTTGCAGGCGTATTAGGTATTCTGAGTTATTTTGGTGTTAAAAGTGATGATATTTCTTCAGGTATTACATCATTTATAAAGGAATACTCTTCATTTCTAACACTTTTACTCATCATTATATTTATCATTACGGTGATTTTGATTTATATAGAAATTTACAAAAACAAAAAAGCGAAAAAGAGCGGTGTCCCTTTGACAAAAATATCCATTGCTGTTTTTTTCGCTTTTATATGCCTAATAATCATGAGTTCGTTAGTTATATCTAGTAGAGATATAGATTTAACCAACATTGATCCTCCTATTAATATTGGCATAGTGTACAACTCTAATACTTTAGGAAAAAATGTTTTTGAAGATTATGTAGATGATGAATTTAAGAAAATAAAAGGTCGAGCTGGTGTAGAAATCAATCTGATGTATCACGATTTATATAACCAAAGAAATATATTTAATGAAATAGATACATTTGCAATAAACAATAGGATTAAATACTTAATTATTTCATCACGAGTTGATCATGAACCAGTTGATAAAATATTATCTCGGGATAAATCAAAATTTTTAACCATTAAACTCCCTCCAATTGATATACCACTTGAATACAAGGACAATGTAGTTGCTATGTACTATGCAGCGAGCAGAGAAGTATCGGCTATACTAAGTTTTTTTCATGATAAAGGTATAAGGGATATTATACTAATCCATCCAGATACAAAACACATGAGCGAGTATGAAAAAGAATTTAAATCTTCATTAAGAATAAACGCAGCACATCATGATATTGATATTAGTCATCATCCCGTTTCGGAAATTGATGAAGTTCAAAGTGAAATAGAACGGTTTATTCAAAAAAAATCACCAATACCACCAATTGTTTTATTGAGTGATCACCCAGATATCAATAGTCTACTAGCGAATTATTCAGAATTAGTTCCTTATCTGATATGCTCCTCAAATACTTATAATCAAAAATCATATGGCTTTTTTAATGGTATTGATATCTATTTGCCGTTACCTTGGCCTCAAAAGATTACACCTTCTTTACCACATAGGTATAATCTTGTCGTATCTGCAGTAGAATCCGTTACCCAATTAGATAAATTACTCGATAAATCAGCTGTTAGAAATAACAGAGAAACAATACGTAATTCACTATTTGAAAATTATCACCAATTTGCCCTCAAGACTACACAGCAATTATTCGGTCAGACTAGGCTAACTAAAACAAATTATCCACACTTTATCGTAGATGATTTGGAAATTATTAAAATAGATTAAATATAAAATGGAGGTAGGTGTGATGAGAAAATCAATTTGGGCCTTTTCTCTCATCTTTTCTGTTTCAATCGGGTACTTCTCTTTTCTCAGTGATTATACTAGCCAAAAATTATTTCTTGGCATTCCGCTATATTTTTATATGATCTTGATTCAAACCATTTCTGTATTGGCATTGCTTACTTATGCTGGTCTTAAGAAAGAAATAGAACTAGAATCAAAGGAGGATGACAATGATTGAGATAATTACTGCAATTATTCTACTGATTGTTTTATTTCTTTATGTGGGTTACAAAACTTACAAAGTTCAAGGGGGGTTTTCACCACCTAAAGCCTCAGATTTTTTTACTTGGGGTGAAGCAACAAGTGGTCTTGTAGGATTTTCCTATGCTGCTTCAATGGTTAGTGTGTTCGTTTTTATTCCATTACCTGGTTTATTTTATACTCATGGCATTGGTGGTTGGTTATTCGTTTGTTTACCAGTCATTGCTGGTACTTCAGTTTTATATTGGTTTGCCCCAAAGTACTATAGTCTAGCAAAACAATTAGGCACAAACAATTACTCACCTTTTGAGACCATAGGTGCTGCTTTTGGTAGTAAACAATTAGGTGGTGTTATTTTTATCCTCTCTGCATTATTTGTAATCCCCTTAATATCTATGCAAATTGTAGGATTTGGAAGATTACTTGAAAGCATGTTAGATGTAAATTACTATTTGTCAATTCTTACACTGATTACACTTTTTATTATTTATACTCTTTATGCAGGTATGCGGGGTGATGTTGAAACAGATAAGTGGCAAGCGATTGCAATGCTAATAGGTTTAATAGCAGTTGCATGTATTGCAGTTTATATCTTTATTTCTCAAGACAAATCCATCGATCCAGAAGAACTAAATAGCTATTTATCAGTACCTGGTCCGGAGGGTTATTTTACTCCTGAGACACTTATTTCAATTGGTTTGATCATGGCTTCACTTCCTCTTGTAAATGGTCACTATTTAATGAGGTTCATGATAGCCAAAAACAAAACCGAACTTAGACGTGGAGTTGTTTCAGCCCCTTGGGTTATTTTTGCATTTTATTCACTTGCTGCGATAATTGGAATTATTGGAATTTTTATTGAACCATCACTTGATTCAGGTGATAAATTGACAGGAATATTACTCAGCAAAACTAATGAGCATATTTTAGGTAGTATTCTTTCTGGCATAGTTTTATTCTCATTTATATCTGCATCATTATCCAGCGTTGATAGTCAATTTATATCTTTAGGAGCAGGCACCGCAAGAGACATTTTTCAAAATATGCTTAAATACAAATTGAATGATCAAAAGCAAATGTTAGTTGGTCGGTCAATAATGGCTATAGTAGGTGGGGCGGCAATAATTATTGCGTTTGATCCCCCGCGATTAGTAATTCAATTAAATATTATGGCTGCATCTGGTGTTATGTTACTACTTCCAACTATCATTGGAGGTGTCTTTTGTCCCTTGAAATATAAAGTCACCGTACCCTTTATAAGCATTGGTAGTGGAATCATTGCGTTTGTGTTCTTTGCCTTTACTGAAAATGGTAGAGAAATATCAAATTGGAATGCAGGGGTGCTAGCAACAGTAGTTTCAACAACTACATTTTTAATTTCAGCATTAGTTTTCAGAAAAAAATAGTTGTTGATAAACGCCATATAAGTATAGTTATATGGCAAGTATTATTCTATTCAAGGTGAAATATGATTCATAAAATAGAAAGGATTACTTCTGTTGGTAAGTTTAGAAATTATGTTGCATCTGGGGATGTTTCATTTCGAAAACTAACTTTAATTTACGCCGATAATGGAAGTGGGAAAACAACATTAGCCTCAATTTTTAGAAGTCTCGGTTCAAATTCACCGAGCTCACTAGTTGGGCGCACATCTACCAACTCTACTGCACCACAAAGTGCCCAAATACGACAAAGAGATTCAAGTGGGGCTGATATTTACAATACACTAAGGACAGCGGGCTGGTCAAATTCAATTCCTGAAATAGAAGTATTTGATATACATTTTATTAACAACAACGTTCATTCGGGTTTTGAAATCACAGATGACCATAAGAAAAAACTACATCAATTCGTCATTGGTGCTCAAGGTGTCGGTATTCAAAGACAAATCGAAACGAATAAAAGTAATAAATCCACAACTAGACAATTAATATCAGAATTAGAAAATCAAATTATTCAAGAAGTGGGCAATGGGCTAGAAATAGCAAATTTATCAACATTTTTGAGTTTAGAACCAACGGCTGCAGAAGATATTGACAATAGGATAACTGTTGCCGAGACTGAATTATCTAATTCAAGAGCAAATGCACTTATACAAACCTTGAATTTGTTTGAAGAACTTACTCCTTTACTACATCCATTTATTTATGATGAAACAATTACTGATTTAGAAACTGATCTAGGTATTATTGACAATGAAGTACTTGCCACAATTTACAAGGAGCATTTTGAAGATCTCCACTCAAATAATATGCTTCAGCCGGAAAATTGGATAAAACAAGGATTCGAATATTACGAATCAGTAAGAAATCAATTAAATTCTTCTGAGACAGAAACAAACGTCGAATGTCCATTTTGCAAGCAAAGTATAAATGATAGTTTAGATATAATCAAATCTTACTCATTAAAATTCAACCTGACTTTAAACCAGCTTATTGAGCGGCTTCAAGCAAAAAAACAGACTTTGGGTAATTATAACATTGAAATGAGGACTGAAAACTTAGCAAAATCCATTGCATCAAATACTGGACTTTCTGATACTTGGAGAAATCACATTCAACTTGAAGAATTAACAGACCAAATAAGCCAGAGACTAGACAGTTTTAAAGAAAACTTTAAGAATATTAATGATACAATTAATGAAAAATGTGGTAATCCATCAGCCGCTATAGAATCATTGAATGTTCAAACCTTTAGAGAGAATGTTAATGAGATAAATGAGTTAATAGGTACTTATAATGTCGTTGTAGGAAACAACAACAATAATATTAGAACGCTAAAAGCCTCGATAAAAAGTGTATCTCAAGCGGAAACAGAATTGTCAGAATTAAACAGAATAAAAAAGAGATTTGAGCCAACTACATTAACTCTTTGCAGTGATCAAGCCACACAGAAAAGTAATTTAAGAACATATGATCGTACTTATACGCAATTGGTAGAGCAACAAGAAACAACAGCAAATACCTTTTTTACTACATATGGAACTAGGATTAACCATTACCTTTCTGCCATTTTTAGAACTCCATTTCAGATTACAAATGTAGAACATATTAGACCGCTAGGCAGAGCAACAATTAGCAAGATATCTTATCAGTTGACGATCGATAATTTACCTATATCCTTTGACAATGATCAATCACTATGTATAAAAGACTGTTTGAGTGAAGGAGATAAGAGTACAATAGCTCTATCTTTTTTCTTGGCAAAATTAGATATTGAAACAAACATAAATAACAAGATTATAATTTTCGATGATCCACTTTCTAGCTTAGATAGCAATAGACGCTATCATACTGTTTTACAATTAAGGAATTTACTTGCTAGAGTAGAACAATTAATTGTTCTAAGTCATAACGATCATTTCCTTTTTGACCTATACAAAGAAATTCCGGCGGGTGAAAGGAAGTCATTGAGGTTAACAGAAAATTTTACAGATAATTCATCTATGATTGAATCGTTAGATTTGGAAACGCTGGTTGAAATTGATTACTATAAGCACATAAAAGAACTTGAAGAATTCTTACGCCATAGTGATATATCTCAAAAAGAAAGAATACTTGGATTGTTGAGAAATGTCTTGGAGGCACACATTCAATTTAAGTTTTATCGCCAAATCGTTGGTATACCCCAAAATAGCAGAACTTTCGGCAATCTTATTACTGAACTCGTTAATCAAAATGTAGTTTTTCGTGATAATGCGAATGCGACCGATATTATCGAGAAACTGAGGCTAATTAATGCTATCTCCTGCAAACCTCATCACGGTGAACCAATCCCAGATTATACAACAATTGGAGTTGATCCAGCGACTATTTCGGTTCCAGAATTGGTTGGATTTGTAAGAGATGCACTTTCTTTAATAGACGATCGAATATAACAATGAGATGCCATATAACAAGCAAATCAACCGGACGCCGTTTTTAGTTTGGTGATTTTGCCGTTCTTTAAATTCGTAATTAATTAAACATTGCTTTCGAGTGATGACTATTTTTATAAATTCTTGCAAACTGCGATTGCAGCTCAAATTAATCACAGTTTGCTAATTTTACTGGTGTGTGCTTTTAATTTGCTCCGCTGTTTTGGGTCGCCGGTTATTTGCAACGCCGTTAGGTGCCATAAATTGGAGGTCAATAAATGAGAGAAAATATTGAGATTAAAGGAATAAGAGATTCAGATATTGATGCTTTCTTAGAAAAGTTTGGAGAACTTGAAAATTTCATTCAGGGCAAAATAAAATGTAATTGTTGTGCTGAACCAATTAGTATGGCTAACCTTGGTGGATTTATAATCAAGAATAATAGACTCGTAATATTTTGTAATCACACAGATTGTTTAGAATATGGAGATAATTCTAATGAGTGCTGAGGATTTAAAAGTATTTCTTCAAATACTTGAAGATTATGGCATTATAGGAATATTAATATTGATACTTTTCTATCTTGTCGCGTTTCCAGAAAAAGCGGAAAAATTAAAGATATTGGTTTTATCACCAACCTATAAATTATTTAAGTGGGGGTCTAAGCAATATATAAGCACAAAAATATCTTCCCATTCTACGGAATTTATTAGGAGACACCTCAAACCTTTCATGCCACATTTAGCTGATTTTAGGATAAGTATAAAATGGATTACCTCTGACTCAGAAGCAATCCTTAAAGAGAATAATACATTGATTCTAAGGTTGCAGGAAACCAATGACCAGACTAGAAATACATTAGCAGCCACTAGAATTGCTTTACCAAAAGTTATTTGTCCTAACTTACGCAGTAACATTAAAGAATATGCAGGTACAGCAATTGATCTTACAATTTTGAAAAAAATGGCTGACAAACTTGGAAAATATGCGGGCCCTATCTATCAGAAATATTTTTTACTTCCAGAACTAGAACAAAATACAAAAGCCGCAAAATTAATTACCAAATTATTAGCTATTGATAAAATTGGCATATTTATAGCAATATTCTTAGAAGAGCTAGAAAATTATGGTTCTTTTTTGTACTCCAAAGGAATCTTAGAGGATAGAACTGATGAAGTTGTTCAATTCTTAGAGTTTCTTGTTCCATTTGCTGAAAGAGAGGTTGGAGAAGAAATTCAACTTGATTATAATTCACAAGATATAGCATTATCAATCATTCTATTAGCAAAAAGTATTAAAGCAGAAACTCAAGGTGTTGCACCTTATGTAAAGAGAATAAAAAAATATGCTAGTCTTGGGTACGAATCTATTTACATATATGCATATTCTCCCGCTAGGGATTTTCTTTCGAGATTGGTAAACTCTATTGAAGGCGATAATTACGCAATTATTGACAAAAGAGTAAAACTTGAGCTACATAATGACAATGAACCAGAATTGCCAGGAATTGCTGAACTGGTAAAACTGCGAACTGTTAAATTGTATGATAGTAGTTTTATTGAAGATCGTTTGGCTTCCGTTTCATTAAAAGAGGGGGATGTAGTTGAAGGTACAATAATAGATGTTTCACATTCAAACTGTATGGTTGATATAAAAGGTGTTACAGCAATTATTCTATTAAAGGACTGCTCATGGTATTCAAACAAATCTTGCCACAATTTATTCAAAGTAGGTGATACAAGTAACTTTTTTTTAAAGTCAATTAATAAAGATATTAACCGCGTATACTTAAGCAGGAAGTTCCCCGAAGATAATCCTTTGACTAAATATGAGCTTCCGCCGCTAAACACAATAATTAATGTTCGAATAAGTGAAGAAATTAAAAATAATTTAATAGCGCGTTTTAATGAATTAGAAATAACAATTCCCTTTCGTGAAATCTCATGGCTGCCTGAATTTAACTCATTAGATAATTTTATAAATGAACAAGTACAAGTAAAGATAATTAATGTGTCCGTTGACGATGAGAAAATTATTGGTAGTATACGTCAAGCAATTGAGGATCCATGGCCACAGCTACAGCAGGATCTCAAGAAAGGAAAGGAATATATAGGTGAGGTTGTAGAAATGACAGGAACTATTGTTAAAGTTGTTACTCCTGATGGATTGCCAGGTTTTATAATAAAAGAGTCTATGGAAAAAGCTGGTTATGAGTATAAAAATTATTTACAAACGTTTGTAAAGGGGCAAAAACTTGAAGTCGTAGTCTCAAAAGTGTTTAAAAACAGAAGGACCATCAGATTCGAATTAAAAAGAAACATCAAGTAATTGGCACCTAACCAGCCCCTCAACCCGCCCGCACTTTTCATTGCGGCATAGGTTGTAAATAGTTGGTTAGTTGGTCAAAGTAAAAATTGTTGTTTAAGTATTGTGTAATAAATTAAAATTATCCCGCCATGCTTACCTGACAATTTAAGCATGGCTAATAATTTGGCATTTGCTTTTTAATCTGCTTTGTTGTTTGGGGCGGCGGGTTATGGGCAACGACGTTATGTGCTAAAAGAAAATTATGAACTCACTTAAATACATATTTAGTGAAAATGCTCGAAAAGAAATTTTAGAATTATTACGTACTCATGGTTTTGATACGAATATTAAAAGTATTGAGGATTTCAAGATTCCAAAATATTTGTACAAATATACAAGCATAAATAAATATTTACTCAATAATCTCAATAAAAATAGACTTACAGCAACTACTCCAACTGAATTTAATGACATCTATGATTCTACGATGCATTTTGATCATGTTACTCAATATCGTGAAAGTTTTAAGAAACTAAATGAGGGTTCAAAAAAACTTGGTTTGGCAGAGGTTATTACTCCAGAAATGGAAATCCCATTAATAAAACAGGCAAAAGAATTAGATAAATTTAGCTTAACATATCTTGCAAAGGATTTTAGCATAGTTTGTTTGAGTTCAAATCCAAGTGATATAAAAATGTGGGCTCATTACTCAAATAATAATCAAGGTATTTGTATTGCATACGATTTTGATAAAAGTAAATATGATCACAAAAGATTCATATATCCTGTTGTTTATATTGATTCACCATTAGAAGTAACAAATTTATGTGAAGATAATAACACAATCATGCTTGCAACACTAACTTCAGTAATATCAAAGTTTCGAGACTGGGAATATGAAAAAGAATGGAGAATGATCATCCATTTTTTAAACAATGAGCAAGTAAGAATGGAAATTGAAAATATTCCAGAGCCAGAATATATAATTCTTGGAAGTAAATTTATTGATAATATTGAAAAATTAAGGATGACAAATAGAGAAGAATATTTATTAACTGAAGAATTTCTAAATCATATTAAAGATAATAGTATCAAATTGAAAATTGTAAATCCACAAATACGTAGTTTTAAATTGGAATACGTAGATATAGATATTTCAGATATTCTAAGAGAATTTCGCTAATTAAAAGAGCACATAACCAGCCGCTGCTAATGAACCACCTCTATAAAGATGGCTCATTCAAGTTTAGGCGATAGAATAAAGCCATAACGTTTAGCTTGGCGCTGTAAAGATTTAACACGTTGTTCTTTGATTTTTTGTTCGTACTGTTGAATACCAAATTCTACATAATCGATACCTTTAGTCATAACATTGTAGTAGCAAATAGCAAGTTTACGTGCCGCTGCTTTCATTGCATGGAGTTTACCTTTCCTGGATTGTATTCTTCTATAGAAAGCGCCTATAGCATTGTGTTTGCTCAGAACCAGTGTTTGAGCCGCTATTCTGAAGATTTGCCCTGCATTCGAAGAGTTTCTGATTTTGCGTTTCTTAAACGATGTTCCTGATTGGTGAGTATTGGGAGCCAGACCCAGCCATGATGTGAAGTGTTTGTCAGTTTTCCACTTACTCATATCTGTACCGACCTCGGCAATTAGCTGTAAAAGAGTCGAGTCGGTAAACCCGGTAATTTGAGAAGGGTCATTTCCGTTTGTCATCTTCATAAGATTCAGGTGAAGGTTTTCGATATGCGGTTTGTTATGACGGATAGGCTTGGGTTTCTTGATCTTCGGCGGATCAGGTTTATCTTTGTTGATATCGATTAGTAGTTTTTCAATCTCTTTATCGCACTGGTAAGTTTGTTGCTGATAGAATTCATAGCCGTCAATAGCTTGTTTAAGTGCAAAGAGATGTTCTTCACGGTAGTTACCTTCCAGGGAATCGATAACTTTCTGGCGTTTTGTTTTCAGTATCTGTCTGTCGCAAAGTTCAACAAGGTTTTCAGGATTACGTTCGCCATTAAGTATAGCATTAATGATTCTTAATCCGCTAACACCGTTGATCTGACAAATTACAAAGTGGAGTTTAATATTCATAAGATCAAGAGCCTTCTGTGCCCGGCGGATATGATCACTTGCAAGACGGATATTTGTTTTTCGAAGACGCACATAAGAACGCAGCTTGCGAGTCTGATCATCGGGAATAAAAGAAGCTCTGAGTAAGCCATAGGAGTGTAATTGTTGGATCCATTGACAGTCGGATACATCTGTTTTTCTGCCAGGTACGTTTTTAACCATAGTGCTTTTAACAAGACAAACTTCAATACCGGCTTGCTCGATCATATCGTAAAGAGTTACCCAATAAACACCGGTTGATTCCATTGCAACAGTAGTGACTTTATTATCAAGAAGGCATTTAACAGCAGACTTAAAATTAGAAGTGAACGTACCGAATGATTTGACCTCTCCGGAAGAGAGAGCAATAAATATTTCGCGGCTTCCAATATCTATACCAGCCGCATGTTCGTTGATAACTTTAAACTTACGTTTTGCCATCATAGCTCCTTAGTAAATGATGGTAAATAAGAAGTAGCGCAAGCCTGGTAAATGAATTACAAATTAAATTGCTAAACGGGGTAATCCGACAAGAGTCGAACTCCACCAATAAGGTAAACAAAATTTACCAGAGCAATACTCAAGCACGGGCACTTACGGCACCAGTCCGCGTGACTGCTACTTCTGCTTGCTCTACTTTTGGCAAGTTCATTAAATAAGTTAATTTTGGCAATGGCGAAATTGTGGACTCAAGCCGACCGCTTCGCTTGATTTGGCAATAGGTGGTAAAAAGTTGGTTTTGTGTTTTATGTAAAATTGAATTTGAACATTGTGCAATAATTAGAAGTTAGTCGCTGCACTTGCTCGATAAAGTTAAGTACAGCTTGTTATAATTAAACAATCGTCGTTGTTTTAGGTTCGCTGTTTTGGGCAGCGGCTTATCGGCAACGTCGTTAGCAAGCAGAATTATGGAGAAATAATATGAGTGTAGATTGGAATCCTATTAAAATTAAACAAATGAGAGAAATATTAAATTACAGTATTGATCTTATGGCTTCAAAATTGCGAATATCTACAGTTGATTATCTAGCAATTGAATCCGGTAATAGATTCGCTTCAATGAATGTTCTGGCTAATCTAAGCAGTATTCGTAGAGAAAACCTTTATCGAGTACAAGTTGTTTTGCGGGAAAATGATAATTCGAATGGTATGGGTTTTTTGAATAGCATAGTTGAGTTATTTCCTTTATCATCGGGCGCTTCATCAATATCACCTCCGGATGTACTTGCGACTGCTTATCTCGATATATTATTACCTGCTTATCTCGAATCGATTATAGAAGCCAAAATAATAGAATGCGCCAATAAAAATAATATGGAAATGGTAAAATTAACACTAGATGAAGATTAGCTTGCTAACAAGCAAATCAACACGGACGCCGCAATGTAAGCGGCATTTGTGCTGTCCTTAAGTTTAGTGAAATAAACAACATTGCTGTTCGGCAGCAGTGTAATAAACTAAATTGTTGCAACCGTCGCGTGTGGTTGAAGTTACGCACCGGTTGCAAATTATTAAAGTGTGTGCAATAATTTGGCATTGCAGTGTTGGGGCGCCGGTTATTTGCCAGTACGTATGTTTAAGTAATAAATTATAAATTGAGTTCTCATTAGAAATAGGAGGACTCAAAAATGGATAGTGTATTTAGTAATAAACATTTATTTGTTGGTATCGACGTTCATAAAAAAAGGTGGGTTGTAACTATTAGAAGTTATGATCTTGAGTTGAAAACTTTTAGTATGATCGCTGATGCAAGTCATTTAGAAGACTTACTAAATAAAAACTATCCCGGTGCTCTTATACATATTGTTTATGAATGTTCCTTCTCCGGGTTTTGGATTTACGATTATTTCAAGGAAAGAGGTTTAGATATCATTGTTACACCTACAAATAGGATCTTCCGTGATGGATCTCTGGTAAAGACAGACAAGATCGATTCTAGGAAATTGGCTTTTCATTTATCACGGGGATTACTAAAGGAAGTTGTTGTTCCAAAAGAAAAGATCCGTGAGTATAGATCGATATTCAAAATCTTTGATAAACAGAAAGAACGAGAAGGTGTAATTCTTAGAGAGATCCGCTGCATACTTGAACAAAGAAATCATCCCATGAAGTGGGATCGCTGGAACAAGGCTTTTGTTGAACAATTGAAATCAGTTGAGTTTCAAGAACCTATCTTTAATAGGAAATTCCAATCGTTGATTAAAGAATATGAGTTTGTTTGTGTTCAACTTAAGGATAGTAAAGCTAGTATACTTGATATGGCTGATGACATTGAGTTGAAAGATAAAGTTGATCGAATAGTAAAGATCAATGGAGTCGGAATAACAAGTGCTGTTAGAATGGTAGTTTTTTTGTTTGACAGGAAGGATCACTTTAAAACTGGGACTCAGCTGGTTCATCACATAGGTCTGACTCCGAGTGAATGGAGTTCTGGTGATGAAGTTAGAAAAGGAAAAAGTGGTTTAGCCGGTGATAAAAAGTTGAGAGGGATAATAATCCAACTAGCTTGGGTTGCAGTTAGAAAAGATGGGGCTCTCATGAACAAGTTTGACAGAGTCTATAAAAACAGTGGGTGTAAACAAAAAGCTATCGTTGCAGTTGCACGTAAGCTAATGATGAAGATACATGCTATTACAATTAAAGAAGAAGATTATGAAGTGAACAAAGCTGCATAAGAGTCGGTGACTACGTTAACGGCGTGCATCAATTAAATTAGAATGCGTTGGCCAGTCTGTAGCCCGATCATATTAAACGAATAAGTACTTGTCGCAGTAGACGACGAATAATAGGGTGTTACTTCTTCAAATTGTAAATAGTTTTTAAATAACAAATGTGAACTTAATTTAATTGGCTATTGTGTGTTAACATAATACGCCGTTATAAGCTCTTTTTATTAAAAGAAATCAATTGTTAAAATTCGCAACCCAATTAAAGAATATATTGGAAAAAATAGTAAATTAAAAATACAAACAATTGTTCTTATACACATATTTACATCGGATAAAAACAGTAATTATACACAGACTTTAACAACAAGGTTCAAGAATATAAATTTTGTCTATGGAAAAAAGTCGAATAAGAATCTTGGAGTAGAATAGAATGATTATTAAGTATTAAAAAAGAGGATATAAGCATGGATTTTTTATTATGGTTTTCAGAAAATGCCTGGAGATTACTTCTTTTTACGGTGATTATATTAGTGCCCTCCATCTTACTTACTCTAAGTTGGATATTCTATGATCCTGCTGATTCTTTTAAGAAAATAATTGGCACTTTTTTATTTTTTGCGTTCTTATGCTCACTGATAATGTTTATCACACTAATTAAACCCGAAAATGACAATGTTATACTAAATGAGAGTGTATATCACTTTATTCGATACTGGGGAGCCGTCACTTCACTTTCATTATTAATAATTTCATTTTTGTGCACTTTAATGCTTGGAGTAAAAGACTACATAATTGAAACAATAAAAAGTATTAAAAGTTTTTGGCGAAATAGATTTAGCAAAAAAGCACGCCTTTGGAAAACTAAAAATTTCGAAAAATTAAAAAAGACCCTAAAATCAGAAGATGGCTATACAAGGTATATAGCCATTCGTGTACTTGGAACCATTCAAGATAAAAGAGCTATCAAACCATTGATGCAATTGTTAAAGGAAGATAGCCGTAATGAAGATGAAATTTTAATATCTATATTTAAATTAGGCAACCATGATATTTTAGAAAAAATCGAAAAAAAATTGGATGTAAATAAATCATATTCAGCCGAAATCGCTTATCGTTTAAGAGATGAAAAAGCTAATTATCCTACCCTCTTTTCAGAAAATATCAGTAAAAAAATCGATGCTGTTATTGAAAAAGATAAGCAAAGATGGCGTGAAAGAGAGCAAAGAATGCGAGAAATAGAGTATGAAAGAAACAAAGTATATGATAAGCCTGATGGTTTCTTATGGCGGTAATGTTTTCTATTAACGATTACACTTAAGGTAGTCTAAATTAAACAGATAAAAATCTCAATTGTATAAATAAAGCCCAGTTGTTAACATTTTGTATAAGCAATGGCAGTGGAAGCATTTAAATATACAGGTTTTTAGCCAGCTCAAATAGCATTTCTGTTTGACAGGAAAGAAGCCCGCAATCTGTCACTACTCATACAATTTATCGTTAATGTAAAAAAAATTTTGTAGTCGCTTATAACCTATATTAAAGGTTCAGAGTCAAGTAAAAAATAGAATTCGGCACACATAAAATTAGTGTTAAATGAAAAGATAAATTTCCGATAAAAGTTCTTACACAATTTAGAATGATTTATTTCTTGATTTGGGTATTACAGAGAACTGTACCAAACCTATATATTGGTTGTACTGATGATGTTATCAGTATCCAGAAATTAACTTAGTTCCTTAGACTGTTCCATGCAAGCTGCCGGAAAAGTTAAGAAGTAAATAGCTTCTTACCAGTTAGATAAGGGCTACAGCTAAGGTCAGTCCTGGTAAGTGCAAGAACAAAATAATAAAGGGACGAGGCTGCAAGACAATCCAGCGGAAATGGTTTAGAGTATCCCGGGTTTCTTACCAGTTAGACGCAGGTCGTTTGGATAATAAAATAATTATCCGGTATTAACAGCCTCACCCAATATGTAAATATGATTTAATGTTTCATGTTAGACTCAACAAATCGTTTTTCATCGAAAGAAGTTTTGTTTTTCAGCATATTGTAAATGGCTACTCCAAATTTATGAGTAATGGTTGCTTTGGCTTTTGCATTACCGGATTTATTTATAAGACGATCGTAGTAGTTTTTAATGTATGGAGAAAAACTTGGAGCGTGAATGATAATTTCACCAATAGCCCATTTGAGGTAAGGGTTTCCTATTTTATTGTTTCCGCCTCGATATTTTTTCCCGGCAGAAGATCTTTCACATTTAACTAGTCTTGCATAAGAAGAAAACTTCTGAGGTGATGGGAAACGATTGATATCTCCGATTTCATAAAGAATAACCAGAGACATCATATCACCAACACCGGGAATTGAGAGGAGAATGTTAAGAGATGTTCTGTCATGTAATTTAGCTTTGGCTCTAATTTCACGTTCAACTTTATTGAGTTGGACATCAAAGAAATCGATTACATTAAGATTCATTTCAATACTGCTTTTAATTTGTTGATCTTCAACTCTATCGATAAGAGTTCTTCTTTCGAGTTTGTTCTTTACGTCTTTAGGAGAAATAATTAGGCAATGTTGACGAAAGATAGTCTGAATATGGGCATAGGCTTCAGCTCTGATTTTCATAAACCTTATTCTACGTCGAAGAAGATCTCTTGTAGAACGAAGTTCTTTGGGATATACATAACCAACCGGGAAATGATTTGATCTCATTAAGTCAGCTATTTTCCTGGAGTCTATCTTATCGTTTTTTGTTTTACCACCGTGGATTGATTTCATGTAATAAGCATGACCAAGATAAAATGGTATATTATTTTTAATGCATGAATCAGACAGCCAATAGTAGCTGTGCATTGATTCAACACCAACTGAAATATCCGGTAAATAAGGAGAAATAAAGTTCTTGAAAGAATTAAAATCATTTTTCATATTGCGGTGCAGAAGAATATTTCCGGCTTTATCCATAACACAGATATATTTTGTTTTCCCGTGGAGGTCAACTCCACATACATATTTAGTTGCGATATTAGCTAGTTCCATTTTAGGTTCTCCTTTGGTTTTGATTTGATGTGTGCAAACTCAATTTAATAAATCGGGGAGAACCTTTTCCGTAATATCCAGCCGCGCAAGCCGACCGCCGAAACGGTTTGAGCCAATTGCAGTTTTTAAGTTTACGTTTTTCGTACGGCATTTTGTTCTAAGTAGTTTGTAAATGTAAGTTAGGTCGCCGCCAGTGCAGTTGAACCCGCCTGCCGGACGGGCAGGTTTACTGGCGGCTTCAAATTATAAACATTGGTTGCAAGTTAAGCATTGCTGCCCCTCGACAAGCTCGGGGCAAGTTCTGGGCGGCGGCTTAGCGGCAACAACGTTATATGGCAAGACATAGCGATTCAAAATGACATCACTATCGGACAATTAAATATAGAATAAATTGCAAATATAATTGATATGTTACGTTTATTATATTTGATATTGCGTCTGACTTTTTTCGTACTTTTATCAGTTCCAGCTGGAATATTTGCCCAGGAAGTCACTTGGGCTAAAAATGCCGGTGGTTCCGGCTCTGATTATGTCCAATCGATAACAACAGATCTTGATGGAAATGTTTATTTTGTTGGACGCTTTAAGTCATCCTCTATAACATTCGGGGATTTTACTCTTACTAATAGTGCTACAAATGAAACTGATGATATTTTCATTGTAAAAATGAGCTCTACCGGTGAATATCTCTGGGCAAAAAGCGCCGGTGGTTCCGGCTCTGATTATGTACAATCGGAGCCAATAACAACAGACCTAAACGGAAATCTTTATTTTTCAGGTAATTTTGGTTCTTCTTCAATTACTTTTGGAAGTTTTACCCTTTATAATAATTCCATGAGCGGGATTGAGAATGCCTTCATTGTAAAAATAAGTAGCAATGGAGAATACCTATGGGCAAAAGGTGCTGATGATTCCAATAATACAAATGGCGGTTTTTCAGTTGCTACTGATCTTGATGGAAATGTTTATTGGAGCGGCGGTTTTGTTCAGTCAATAACATTTGGCTCATATACATTTTACTATACCGGAACAAGTTCGGATAGTTTTTTAATAAAAATGAACACCGATGGTGAAATTCTCTGGGCAAAAAGTTTTGGAGGGAATCTTTACGATTATACCACACCATTAACTCTTGACTCAGATGGCAATATTTATTTTACAGGTCTTATGGGATCACCCTCCATCACATTTGGATCTTTTACACTCACAAATAACGGTTCTTGGGATAGTTTCATAGTTAAAATGAATAATGATGGAGATGTCCTCTGGGCTAAAGGTATCGGCGGATCTGATGATGAGTATGGAATATCTGTGATAACTGATCTTAATGACAATATATATTTTACCGGTCGTTATAAATCTTCCACTTTAACCTTTGGTGATTTTACGATTTCCAATAATGGAATGAGAGATTTTTACATTGGTAAAATTAATAGTGCGGGTGAATATATATGGGTAAAAGGTTTTGGTGGATCTTCACATGATTACTGCATTTCAATAACGACGGATCTTACCGGGAATGTTTATCTTACAGGTGGATTTGAGTCTTCCACAATGATATTAGGGGATTTTACACTTTCAAGTATTGATACTTTTGATATTTTCATTGCAAAAATGAACAGTTCAGGTGAATATCTATGGGCGGAAAGTTATAGTGCTGATTCAAGTGATTTTGGTAAGTCAGTTACAACTGATAATGTTGGAAATGTTTATTTGACCGGTGATTTTATGTCACCCACATTAACACTAGGGGATTACACACTCACAAATTTCGGCAATAATAATATATTCATAGCAAAATATGGCGACACACCCGTTCCGGTTGAACTAACTTCTTTTAGTGCAGAGTTGCTTGGCAGTCATGTGATATTAAGCTGGCAAACAGCAACCGAGGTAAATAATTACGGTTTTGAGGTTGAAAGATGTGTGTTAAAAGAGATAAATAATGATCAATGGGAAATATTAGGTTTTGTTCAGGGTCATGGGAATAGTAACTCACCAAAGTATTACGAATATACTGATGAAAATATACTCGCAGAGCAGCTAGAATACAGATTAAAACAAATAGATACTGACGGTACGTTTAAGTATTACTATAAAACTGCAAAAGTTGACGCAAGAAGCATTACCGATTTTGAGGAGATCATATTACCAACAGAATTTGTCTTAAATCAGAATTATCCTAATCCTTTTAATCCAATTACCGAATTAACTTATAGCATTCCTAAAAAAGAACATGTTCAAATTAAAATCTTTGACTTACTTGGCAACGAAATTATAACACTTGTAAACGAACAGAAACAAAGTGGAGATTATAAAGTAGAGTTTAATGCAACTTATTTATCAAGTGGTATTTATTTATGCAAAATAATCAGCGGTAATTACATTGAAACAAAAAAGATGGTATTATTGAAATAGAGTTGCCATATAACAAGTGTCTCAAGCGGAATGCTTCATCCGGTCGTGACATTTGTAGTTCGGCATTGTTTTGTTTTATAAAGTTAGAAGTAATTAAATAACATAATCAGTAAAACGTAATATGTGGCGGCGTAAACCCTTGGGCATCCGCTTAAACACAACGCCGATACTCGGGCGCGAAGCGTAAAAGTAACGAAGATAAGAGTGTATATAAAGAGGGATATAAAATATCGAATAAATATTATGAGAACTGCCCGAGTATCGAAGCGGGAGCTAGAGTAATGATTTATAATTTCGTGCACCATGAAGTATTCTGTGAATCAAGATTGTTTTGGATTCAATAGTATAGAAAATGATATAATTTTGGACAACTATATATCGATATCCGAGGTTACGTATTTCTTCATCACGTGGGATTCTACCCATACTCTGATTTTCTGATAGAAGTTCTAGGTTTTTTTCAATTTTGTCAGCAATCATGTTTGCAGCAGTTGGATTATCATCGGCAATGTATGACACAATTTCAGTGAAATCTTCTTCAGCAATTTTGAGTAGTCGAATCCGAAATTTACTTTTCGGCATTTATTGAATTCCTGATATTTGTCATCACTTGTTTAAGTGTTTTACCTTTGTCACCATCTGCCTTCTGATTTTGAGCAACAGATAGTTTTGAGAGTAAATCGAGTTTTAACTGCATTTTGGAGTAGTGTGGCATCGACATAACAACTAAATCACCCTCTCCATTTTTGGTGATAAATATTGGCTCATTTGCAGTATGTGCTAAATCTGAAATCTCGTTAGATTTATTTCGTAAATCTGATATTGGCTTAATAATTGGCATTTTTTATTCCTTGTAAAATAATATCAATATTATATCATAATAATGATAATTGCAAATTAATTCCGGTTTGCAATATAATCAGCAATTCAGCCGGACGCCCCCGCAAAGCGGGGCAAACTGTTTTCAACGTAGCCGAATTGATTTTCTGAAGTGATGTGCAAAAAGAAAGTAAGCATTTAAAATTGTAGTAAATAAAAAAATTAAATATCGCCGCGTTTTTTATGCATGTTAAACGTGGCTACAAATTCTGGGCATTGCTTTTCAAACCGGCTGAGTAGTTCTGGATCCCGATCAAGAACATCGGGATAAACTGCCGGTTAGCAGCCACGCTGTTACAAGCAAACATAAAAAATATGGAAATAACAATTACAATAGGCGTTCCCGAGGTATTTAGAAAGAAAGCTGTATTTTTATATGAAGAGGCTTTTTATGAGAAGCTCTCAATTGCAGTTAAAAATAAAAAACACAGACTTGAATTATTTGAGAAATGCTTTGATTTAAGTTATGGAATTGCTGCTATATACAATAATCAGTTAGTCGGTATTGCCGGTTTTTCTATCGAGAACAATTCTCTTACAAGTAAGCTGAAGCATTCTGATTTAATTAAATATTTGGGGTATTTGAAAGGCAATTGGGCAGCAATAATATTTAGATTATATGAACGTAAAGCAAGCAAGAATCAAATATTGATGGACGGAATATCTGTTGATAAAAACTATAGAGGACAAGGGATAGGGGAAAAACTCCTGAAGGAACTGATTTCCTATGCAAAAGCAAACCACTATCAAAGTATTAGACTAGATGTTATTGACAGGAATCAGAGAGCAAAAAAACTATATGAGAGAGTTGGTTTTGTAGTAATTAGGGAAGAGAATTATCCTTACTTAAAGTGGTTGTTAGGGTTTTCCGGCTCTGAGGAATTAATATATAAAATTTAATCTAAATTGCCGGATAACCCTTTAAATAAGTAAGACCACCTACGTCAACCACTTCGGCGGGAAGGCGCTGCATTCGTTATAAAAAGACGGGCAAATTCGGCGGCGGAGACGTTTGAGTATCCGCTCCGCAAAAGATCGCGGGATAAATTTAAACGCCAGGTTCTTATGTTCACAAAAGAAAGATCAGAAAAATGAATGAGCAATATTACATTGATTTTGAGAAATTCCGTTTATTGAAGTTCAAAAGAAGTCTTCAGAAAAGGATCATGATTCCCAGCCGAATCATTTTGAAAGAAGATATTGAAGAAAGATTCAGGATTCTCGATTCCAACGGAATTAATACTCTAAAAGAATTGATTGACGCGTTGAAATCAAAAGAGAAAATTGAGAGCTTCTCAAAAAAGACAGGACTATCAAAAGAATATCTGACGGTATTAAAACGGGAAGCAAATAGTTTTCATCCCAATCCAATCAGTCTGAACAAATTTCCAGGAATTGATACCGGGACCATTGAATCTCTGGAAAAACTGGGGATCAGAAATACAAAGCAATACTTCAATCAGGTTAATTGCGGAAAAGGAACTAATCAACTGGCTGAAGAAGCAAAGATTTCAACAGACAGATTGAATGAACTGGCATCATTGTCGGATTTAGCAAGATTATATGGCGTCGGTCCGGTATTTGCGAGAATTATTTATGACGCTGGTGTCGATTCAGTGGAGAGCTTCATTAATTATTCAGCACTAGAATTTATCAGGATTTATGAAAATAAAATGGAAAAGAAAGCAGATTTTCGTAAAAGCGATATTGACTTTTGCATGGAGATTGCAAAAGAATTACTTTCAAACGAGGAAACAGAATAAAAATCTGTGGACCGGCCATATCCGCTCAGCGCGGGGATTAAGTTAGTTGAGTCGGCTACGGCGGGTTTTATCGGCAACGCAGTCAAACAATAAATTAGCATAAGAGAATTGCAGCATGGAAAAATACGATTACAAAGAAGATGCCCGCGGATATGATCAGCAGGTAAAAGAGTATGATAGTTATGCGCACGATGCACTGTTCGGAATGAGTTACGAATTTGTCAGGCCAGATGATAAATTACTCGACCTTGGAATAGGGACAGGTTTAGCATCAATAAACTTTGCCGGACTCGGATTAAAAGTCTACGGACTTGATATTTCCGAAGAAATGTTAAATGAATGCAGAATCAAATCATTTACGGAAGAGTTGAAGGTTCATAATATATCGGATAAGAGAATACCGTATGATGATAATTATTTTAATCATGCAATCTGCAGCGGTGTTTTTCATTTTCTCAGTGATCTGGATAATGTATTCTCAGAAGCAGCAAGAATCATAAAGGGAAAGGGAATGTTTGCATTCACTATTGCGCCGGGTGAAACAGAGGATTATACAAAACAAATGACATCGTGGGGTGTCCCGATATTTAAACATTCTCCGGAATATATTAATAGGTTATTAGACAAAAACAATATGAGTCTGTTAAAAGAATTGAGGTTGCTAATGAAAGGTGCGGACAAAGTTAGTTATGATATGTTATTTTCGATATTGATAACCCAACACAAATAGTGATTTTACAGTTGTCAACTGACCCACGCCTTTGGCGGGCAAGCATTCCGTGACAGCAGCAATTATAAAATCCATTGCCGCCACCTTCCACACTATGTAACAAAAGCCGGATTGAATTCGTCATTTAACAGTTGCCATAAAGCTGCGTAAATTGACGGGAATAAGTGCAATTAATTATTACAGAATCATAATTTAGCTCCCGGCCCGGTTATATTAAGTGTCAGCTTATCGGCAGCACATTTATCAGTTACTTTCAGGGAATTGCCATGAAGACATTAATTCTTTTTCTTTTTTCCTGTGTTCCGTTTCAGTGTTATGCTCAATCCGATAATAACTATCAGACTGACAATCCTCAAAAGACTTATGTTGATTCAACTATTCATGAATGCGTTTCCGAATACTTTAACGATAGCATAATGTTCGGTCTTTCAATCGGAATTGTAAAGGAAGATTTAGAATTTTTCTATAATTACGGAAGTATCGATAAAGAAAAAAGCACTTTGCCAACTCCCATTACAATCTATGAAATAGGTTCAATAACCAAGACTTTTACCGGCATTTTACTTGCACAGGCGGTATTGGACCATAAAATTAAATTAGAGAATGACATTCGGGACTATCTAAGTGAAGATTATAAGAATCTGGAATACAACGGAGTACCAATAAAAATTATTAATTTGGCGAATCATACAGCCGGTTTACCCGAAGATATATATGCCGATACCCTTTATAAAATGAAGAATCCTTCGATGTATGATATTATGAAAGTATATGAAGGCGATAGAGGTTCAATATTTTCCAAAGGATTGCAAAAGGTTAAACTAGAAACAGAACCGGGTACTAGAATTCATTATTCAAATACAGGCATTATGTTATTGGGTATTATTCTTGAAAATGTTTATGGAACTTCTTATTCGGAATTGCTTAATAAATATATTACGAATCCATTAAAAATGCCTAATACAAACATTGTGTTCTTCGAAAGTGATACGGCAAATTATACCAAGGGCTATGATAAAGCCGGAAACATCATGCCTCATATAGTTTTTCAGATTGCCGGAGCCGCAGGAGGAATAAAATCAACCATACAAGATATGGTTCAGTATGTAAAAGCGAATCTGGCTGAAACCAATTATACAATAAAATTATCGCATGAAATAACTGCTGGTACCAATGAGAATGGAATTGGATTGGGTTGGCAAATAAGCAAAAATATTTCAGGGACAAAGCAACTGTGGCATGATGGCGGTGAACCCGGTTTTAGCAGTTATTGTCTGATAGTCCCATCAAAAAAAATCGGTATAATATGCTTAATAAATCAAAGAGGTCGCCAAATGCAATTACAAAATTTAAGCGAAAAGATAATCCTGAGAATTCAATAAAAAGTCATTTCTGTTAGATTCCATTGCTGATACTGTCCGCATGATTGTACTAAAGCTGAGATGAATCCGTCTCTTGGTAATTGCCACCCGGCGGAAACTTTCTAATCCCTGATTATCCTGCAACAGCCGGGACCCAACTTTAATATCATTTAATCCCCGGCATCTTTAAAAGTTTTAAATTGGATTTATTTTCAGCTTCCATTAATTTTATGCTCCAAAGAATGAAATAATGGAAAGAATTATTTCGATAGTTGAATTCTCCTCAAGGCGGGTAAATCCCCCAGAGGGGTAAACGGGAATACTGATATATGGAAATCTCACCTGAATTTTTTAATCCGATAATCTGGTACGCGGTATTTTTATTTTCAACAACTGTTCATGAAGCAGCACATGCATGGTCGGCTTACAAGATGGGCGATCCGACGGCATACGAGGAAGGTCAGGTTTCACTAAATCCTGTGCCTCATATGAAGCGCGAACCGATCGGGACTATTGTAGTACCGGCAATTTCATTCTTTGCCGGCGGCTGGATGATAGGCTGGGCAAGCACTCCCTATAATTACAACTGGGCATATAAGTACCCGAAGAAAGCCGCAGCTATGTCCGCGGCCGGACCGATGTCTAACTTTTTACTGATACTATTTGCCGCACTGCTGATTCACATCGGTATATGGACAGGAAATTTCTATTCACCGGAGACTCTCGGTATGGCAAACGTGGTTGCAGCGTATGATGAAGGAGTACTCTCAATTCTGGCTAAGTTTGTAAGCGTATTGTTCTCACTCAACCTGATACTTTTCATCTTTAACTTAATCCCCTTTCCCCCATTGGACGGGAGCGGCATTCTGCCGTTATACCTGAATGATGAAAGGGGCAGAAAGTATATGAATTTGGTGAGAAATTCAGCATTCGCAATTATCGGTCTGCTTATAGCCTGGCAGATTTTCGGACTAATCCACTGGAAATTGTTCGTGATATTTATAAATCTTCTTTACCCGGGAAGCAATTATCAATAAAGAGGAATTGCATGTAGCTCATTATAATTGCTCCCGTACTCTTAGTAGCTTTGTACAACAGGAAGAGACTTCACAAAATTCGGAACCGTTGGCAGAGCCGGTATAAATAATCACATCGACTATAAAACCAACACATAAACCTGAATTCGAAAAAAGCATCTTTCATCCGAAATTGCTTTTAATCAGTCCCAAAACGATACAACATCTCATGATACGTCACGTGTCCGAGCTAAAAACGGACATTATTTCCTAAGAAAAGGCTTAATAAATGGCATTTCATTTGCAATAGTTAGTGCAGTTGAAATTATAGTCAAAGGAAAACAATGCTTAAAATAAATCGAATATTCCTCTCAGTAACTCTAATCCTGCTTTTTGTTTCATCTGTTTTTGCTTCCGACAGTCCGTTCGGGATAGCGGGGAAATATAACTTGTTTGTTTTCAACAACTTAATCCACTACGGCGGTGACAGCGAAGGCGCAATTGCTGCTGGCGGGGATGCCGACCTGAAAAGTTACGGTGCCGGTACTGATCTGCATAACGGCGGAAACGACGACGGATACGGAATGGTTATCGGCGGGAATTTAACATTTCAGAACGGACAAAGCTATCACGGTGATGTTCACGTTGGAGGAACCGCAACTTTAACTTCTGCAACAATTCTTGACGGACAGCTTGTAAATCCATCTTCTCCTGTTGATTTCAGCGCTGAAGAAAGTTACCTGCTAAACCTCTCGGCATACTGGAAAAATTTAACACCAAACGGTACCTATACTTTACAACCGTGGGGAAGACTCGAATTATACGGTTCAAGCAAGAAGCTTAATATATTTTATATCGATGCCGCGACATGGCAGTCAACAAAGGAAATTGCATTTCACGTAAAGAAATCCTCAAGGAACATTATAAACATCGCAGGTACCTCGGATGTTCTGCCGGACGCACATGGTTATTTCGGTTCAACATTTCTGAACGGCGCAAAGAAGAAAAAGATTGTCTGGAATTTCTTTGAATCAACATCATTGACAATTAAGAATAACAGCTGGCAGGGTTCAATTCTTGCCCCTAAAGCTGACTTCACTTACGCAAGCGGCAACATTGAAGGTAACCTGATAGTTAAGTCATGCACAATGACAAACTATTCCGGCGAAGTTCACGATTACCCGCTGGACGATGATTTTCCTGTTCCGGAAGAAGATACTACTGAGAATGTGATTCCTTTACTCGAGTGTGTTGTAAAGAATTCGGACGATACTTACACAGCTCATTTCGGATATAACAATCCGAACGATGAAGCAATTGAAATCCCTGTTGGTTCGGAAAATTATTTTTCACCTCAACCGCAGGACAGGAGGTCAGACTACTACATTTAATTCCGGAAGAACCGGATATTTCCCTGATTCAGATTTCGAGGTTACCTGGGATGGAAGCACCGACCTGATATGGACTTTAAACGGCGAGACTGTAACTGCAACGATAAATACACCGAGATGTTCGGAGCAGGTATTTTTTGATAAGGAATGGTTTGATGCAGACGGGAACGAGATGTCTTCTCTCCCAGCCAATCTGCCGGTTAATTATAAAATTGAGGTTACAAGCGAATTCGGTTCAGCCGAAGGCATTTACGATAACGGTAGTCTGGTTTGGACTTACAATAACATTCCGGATTATTCTGATAATAACGGACTCTGGGTTCCAGTGAATGGCTCATATGTAGTAAAGGAATACAATCTGCCGACAGGTTATTCCGAATTAGCCGGAACAGGATTGTTCACGGCGGAAATCCCCGGCGGATATGCTGCAAATCCATACAACAATAGTGACGTGTTCGGATTGCATGTTATTAAAAACCAGGAAGACCCTGAAATATGCGCAACCAGCGCTGTTATAACTCTTGGTGCTGATTCAGCTATTTGTCAGATAACAGCCGACTCAATTACAATTTCCGGATCAATAAGTTTAACTCCGAATCCTGCAAAAGCTACAGTCAGAACAACATGGCAGTTACTGTTCCCTGACAGCAATGCAAATGACAATTCAGTTTACTATGAGACATTCAATATCAGCAGTGATACTACATTTACAATCACAGGTTATTGGCCGGGAGTAACATCGGAAGATGTTAAAGTTGAACTCCTGTTTACCACAATGGCTTATGACTGTGATATGAATACAATTCAGGATACGGTTTCCAAAAAAGTTTATTGGAACAGTTCTGTCTGCCCTCCCCCGGAAAAGGAAGAGGCTGATTTGGAATTGAATAAATCTGTGAACGAATCATCCGTCGAAGACGGCGACCAGGTTGTATTTACTATAGAATTGACCAACAACGGACCGAAGGATGCGCCAGGCGTAACAGTATCAGAACTTTTACCTGTAGGATTAAGTTATGTCTCATCTAGTACTTCGCAGGGAACATACAATTCAACCAGCGGAATATGGACGGTTGGAACAGTAACCGACGGTTCAACCGAGACTATAACAATTACCGCAACTGTTGATGCAGCTCAAGTTACAACCGGGGCCCTTGATTTAGGTCCCGCAGCTGATTACAACCTGTTTGTTATCAAAGATATCAGCCAGCCGTCATCAGATACTGAAGGTAAGATGGCTGTCGGCAGGAACGCCGAATTAGCAAATTACAGTATTGGTGATAAACTGGAAACGTTCGGCGAGGATGTTCTTGTTGTCGGCGGAAACTTAACTTATCACAGCGGAAGAGTCTTTAATGGCAATGTAGTTTACGGGAATACAACTAATCTGCCGATTGGATTCACAAGTATTGACGGCGAGTTAATTAACAGCAGTCCGATTGACTTTACAGCAGCAGAAACTTACCTGAAGAATCTTTCAACGCAGTTGAGTCTCCAGTCCGTTAACGGTACAACAACTGTACAATGGAGCACATTGTCATTAACCGGTTCAGATCCGTTTTTAAATGTATTTTATGCAACGGCAAGTGACATAGCGAATACGACAACTGTTGAGATTAACGTTCCCAGCGGTTCCGCTGTAATTGTTAATATCGACGGACAGGATATTACATGGACTGGCGGATTGTTGATAAACGGAACAGACAAGAATAGTGTACTTTACAACTTTTTCAACGCAGAGGATTTAACTATTTCCAACATAGATATTAGAGGATCCGTACTGGCACCTAATGCATCCGTTAATTTCCCGAGCGGCGTTGTAAACGGACAACTCGTTGCAGAGTTCCTGGAAGGCAGCGGACAGTTTAACAACAGTAAGTTTATCGGCAATGTACCGATTGGAACGGCACTTACTAACATTGCCGAAGTATATTCTTCCGGCATTAAAGATCCCGACTCGACTCCCGATAACGGTGTAATTGACGAAGATGATTATGATTACGCTTCGGTTACAATTAGCTATTCGGACAATAGTACAGGAAGCAGTAATAACGGAAGCGATGAACAGTGGGAAAGCATCGGTTCCTTCGGAATGGATGAAATAGTATACGCTCTCTCCGGTGATATGGACGGTAAAACTCTTGCCGGAACCTGGGGCGGAAATATTTATCGGTATGTTGATGATAACTGGATGTTAATAAATGAAGGTATGAACGCGGCTTTTATCTGGTCGATTGCCGTGAACAAATCCAACGGATATATATTTGCAGCAACCGAACAGGGAGTGGTAATTTCTGAAGATAACGGTTCAAACTGGCAGCAGACTAACTTAGACGATACTGATGTTCGTGCGCTGGGAATAAACAGTAATGGAGATATATATGCCGGCACCTGGGAACTCGGAGTGTTCAAGTCAACCGATAATGGTCAGACCTGGACTGAAATTAATAATGGACTGGACTTCAAAGTAATCAGTGCAATTGTTGTGGATTCCAACGATGACGTTTACGCCGCTACATTCGGCGGAGGCGTTTATAAAACCGGTGATCACGGCAATACATGGATAAACCTGAATGTCGGCTATGATTATATCTGGTCATTAGGAATAACTTCAACGAATAATGTTTATGCCGGTTCATACGGCAAAGGAGTTTACTACTCGAAGGATGGTGGCAACTCCTGGTCTCTCTCAAACGGTTCTCTCCCCTCTGTTTACGTTTACTCAATTGGAGTCGATACTGATGATAACGTCTATATCAGCACATGGAGCAACGGTGTTTATAAATCCGGTGACACAGGATTATCATGGGACTCATTTGGATTAGCGGGAACAAATGTGAGTTCACTTCTTTTAGATCAGGCAAGCGGACAAATTTACGCGGGTACAAGCAGCGGATCAGTTTTATCTGTCAGTAAAAGCGTTACGGATGTTGAAAATCCAACCGAGGATCTTGTTCCAGAGAAATTCGAACTCAGTCAAAATTATCCGAATCCGTTTAATCCGGCAACAACTATACAGTTCAGCATTAAGGACGCCGGCGAGTATTCACTGAGAGTATATAACACTCTCGGACAGCTGGTAACAACATTATTCAGCGCAGACTATACTCCGGGATCTTACAGCATAACATTCAATGGATCCAACCTTGCTTCGGGTATTTACTTCTACAACCTGACAGGCAAGAACGTTAATGTGACAAAGAAGATGATTCTTATCAAATAATAAATTCTCTTAATAGGCCGGGCAGCTTTTTTCTGTCCGGCCTAATTTTCTTACCATCCCACCATTCTTTAATAGACTAAAGCGCTTACTTGAATTTAACTCCCTGAAGTTTACTAAATTTGAATTACTTGCCCGGGCAACTATTTTTTCTTATAATTACTTAACTGGTTAACTAATTATAAACGGATTTGTAATGGGATATGACTTTCTAATTGATCTCGATTATCTCGGATTAACGGCAAGGTTGAAAAGACTTAACGATGCAATAACCAAAGACATTAAGCAAATGTACCTTTCGGAAGGAGTTGATATTGAACCAAGCTGGCACCTGGTTTTTCTTTACCTGGAAAAACACAAAACATGTACTCTAACGGAAACAGCCGATGCGTTTCATATTTCATTGCCAGCTGCTTTTAAACTGGCGAAAAAGATGAAGAGAAAGGGATACCTGGAAATTCAAAAAGACAAAAATGACAACCGGAAGAAAGTTATAAAGCTGACACCGAAGGCTAGGACGCAGTTGCCGAATTTTGAACGAATCTGGGATGCAGGGCAAAACGCAATCAGAGATTCGCTGGCAAACAACAAATCCTTTTTAAGCTCTCTTCGCAAATTTGAAAAGGCAATGGAAGAGAAGAGTTTCAAACGAAGAATAAAGGAAAAGCTTGATAATCAGTAATTTGTATCCATTAATAACTACAAATAAATCAATAGGCGTGGAAATGATAGCTGTAGGAAATACTCCGTTGATTAAACTTACAAAGCTTCCCGGGCCGGACAGCGCGGATGTTTATGTTAAATACGAAGGCGGGAATCCGACCGGAAGTATGAAGGACCGCATGGCGCTCTCAATGATCGAAGGCGCGGAAAAACGAGGCGAACTGCTTTCCGGCGGCAAGGTTATCGAGTATACAGGAGGAAGTACCGGATCATCGCTTGCCATGATTTGTGCGACCCGCGGATACAAGGCTCATTTCGTATCATCAGATGCCTTTGCTGAAGAGAAGCTTCAGACTATGCGGGTATTCGGCGCCGAGCTGGAATTGATTCCTAGTAACAATGGAAAAATAACCGCCGGTCTTATTGATGAAATGATAGAACGTACCCGGGAGTTAAGCAAGGAACCGAACACGTTCTGGACGGACCAGATAAACAATGTCGACAACAGAAAGGCCTACCACCAAATGGCAAAAGAAATTATAGACATACTCGGAACTGATATCGACGAATTCATCACAGGTGTTGGAACCGGGGCCTCCTTTTCTGGTAATGCCGAGGTGCTAAAGTCTGAAATTCCGGATATCCGTTGCACGGCAGTTGAGCCCCTGAATGTACGATTTTTATCTGGTGGAGATACTTCCGGGACTCACAGACTGGAAGGCATCGGCTTGGGATTTATTCCGTCAATTTACAGGAATGATCTGCAGGATGATGTAGTATCGGTTGCGGACGAGGATGCATTTGATACTGCCAGGAAACTTGCTTTACATGAAGGTATTTGGGGAGGAATCACCTCCGGCGCAAACGTTTGGGCATCACTTCAACGCGCACGTGAAATTGGTCCGGACAAAAAAGTAGTTACAATTACAATAGATTCGGGACTTAGATATCTAAACGGCGACTTGTACAAGATATAACTAAATCGCTGGTAAAGTAATTGATCTATCACTAATACCAGGGGCATTTTTATCGAAGCATGGTTTTTATTAAATTGCGCCGAATTTATTAATTATCTGAAATTTAATGCAATCACAAGCTGGTAATTTATTTGATGTTCCCGCCTCCCTTCCTGAAGAGGAATTCTTTGAGAAGTTAGTGAACAAAGAATCATTCTTCATCGAAAGAATAATTTCGGAAGGACATGTTACACCAGAAGGAGAATGGTACGACCAGGATACTAATGAATTTGTTGTGCTTGTTAAAGGAAGCGCTGAACTGGAATTCGCGGACGGCAAAAAGATCGAAATGAATCCGGGAGATCATTTGATAATTCCAAAACACGTTAAGCACAGGGTATCAAAAACTGATCCGGATAATAAAACATTCTGGCTGGCAGTTCATTACAGATAACAACCATGGAGAATTAATAATTTGAATACATCGCTTATTTCTCCTGACCAGCATTGGTTATTGTGGGCAGTATTGATTTCATCTGCAGCGTTCGGATTATGGGCAGAGAAGACCAAATGGGGTTCGAAATTGTCTGCCGTCGTTATATCAATACTTGCAACACTTGTACTTACAAACTTATCTATAATTCCATCGGGCGCTCCTTCGTACGATATAGTCTGGTCGTATCTCGTTCCGCTGGCAATCCCGTTATTGTTGTTTAAAGCTAATATAAGAAGGATAATTAAAGAAGCTGGTCCAACACTGCTGGCATTTGTAATCGGAGGTATAGGAACCGCTGTTGGAACTGTTATTGCATTTAACCTAATTCCCCTGGGTGAGAGCGGATGGCAGCTTGCTGCAATATTCTCATCAACATATATCGGCGGATCGATGAACTACGTGGCAGCTGCGGAAGCGGTTCAACTGCATTCCGGTGATTTGCTTGCCGCAGGAGTTGCGGCCGACAATCTTGTTATGGCAGCTTACTTTATGGTTCTGTTCGCAATTCCATCAATAAAATTTTTACAAAAATTATTTCCAAATCGTCATCAGGAAGCTGCCGATCAAGTGGATGACAAATCCCATGTTAACGAACAAGAAACCGGTATTACGCTGGCTAATCTGGCCAAGTCACTATCAATAGCAGCGGCAATATGCGCTGTAGGCTACCTTGTTCAGGATGTGATAAATATAAACGGCAGCGCAATTCTGGTAATTACTGCATTGGTCGTTTTAATAGCTTCGCTGTTTCCTGAGGCTATGGGTAAAATTGAAGGCGCTGATATGATAGGCACATTCCTGATGCAGATTTTTTTTGCCGCAATAGGTGCAAGCGCAAGTATTATGGTGGTTCTCGAATACGGACCGGTTCTATTTGTGTTCGCAGCTCTCATTCTTTCCGTTCACCTGGTATTCCTGCTGGCTGCCGGCAAGTTATTCAAACTTGACCTTGCGGAGATAGTAATAGCATCGAACGCCAATATGGGCGGACCTACAACTGCTGCGGCAATGGCAGTTGCCCGCAAATGGAAGGAACTTGTGATTCCGGCTATACTTTGCGGAACTCTCGGATATGCAGTAGCAACATTTCTCGGAGTAGCATTGGGATACTGGCTGAAGGGACTCTAGAATTTATTCTATTGAGGAAGTGACACTGTATTTTTGAAAAACCACCCTGAACACTGATCCCTCGCCTTTCTTTGACTGAACGCTGATGGATGAATTGTTCAATTCGCAGTATCTCTTAACCAGCGCAAGACCAAGTCCGCTTCCGTCGTACCTGCGGCTGTAACCCTGCTCTTCCTGTCTGAAAGGTTCAAACAAGTTTCCAACAAACTCCTCACCGATTCCAATTCCGGTATCAACAACTTCAACAATTAATTCGTTTTCAATTCCATCGCTGACCTTAACCGTTACAGAACCTTTCTGCGAGTACTTTATGGCGTTATCAATCAAATTTTGGAATACCTGCGAAACCATATACTGATCTGCATAAATCAGACTATGCTTTGAGTTATTTACCAGATCTATCGTAAGTCCTTTCTTGGATGCCGGATTTTTATATTCCACAACCATCGCTTTCAATACTTCCTCCACCAGATCGAATATCATCATCTTCGTTTCATACGTACCCGTTTGAATTTCCGAAAGATCCAGTATCATATCAATAGTGCGTGTAATCCTTCCACCGGCATTACTTATTGAACTGAAGAAATCCCTGTATTCTTCCGGCAGGATCGATTCAAGATCATCTTTCATTAAGCTTGTAAAACTAAGAATTGTATTTATAGGTGAACGGATTTCGTGTGACATCTGTGCAAGAAATTCTGTTTTGAGTCTGCTGGCCTGTTCGGCCTCTTCCTTCGCTTTAATAAGCGAATCCTGTGTTTCTGCAAGCTTACGAGTCATTTCATTAAATGATTCCGACAATGATCTCAATTCTTTATTAGAAGAAACGCTGACTTTCTGATCCAGACTTCCTTCTGTTATCTTCTTCATTTTACCGGTGTACTCTTGCAGTGGTTTCGAATAGTGTCTGGCAAAAAATAATGTAATTAAAGATCCAAACAAAGCCATTACTATTCCGATAATGAAAATCTGCATCTGCAATTCGGACATCTGCGAATTCATTCTTTCTTTCGAAAACCCCATTTTTATAAATCCGATGGTCTCATTGCCCATTTTCACCGGCATTGATAAATCGATGAGCATTTCAAGTTCCTGAACAAGCAGACTTGTTGAATTAATAGTTTCCATCGTAAACTCATCATCGAGTGAATTTTCTGGAAGACTATTCTCGGTTGTCCCGTCTGAAAGAACTATCCCGTTCCTGTCTAAGACATAGGCATATTTGATAAGCGGATTTGTTTTAATAAAACCGAGGTGTTCGGTTAAGACCTGGGAGTCATTCTCATCAAGATAAGCAACTACAGATGATTCCATTACATTAATGTAGGAATAGGCTTCCCTTATCAGGTTTTCCCTGCAGAAATCCTTTTGAGTAGTACTTATAATAATTATGAAAACAACAGTGTATAAGAAAAGAAATATCACTGTTGTTACACGAAATTTGCCTGTTATTGAATTAATAAAACGCAATTAACACACTCCCCTTATGGAATGGGAGTATATAATGCCCTTTACCTTACAATTATCCCGGATTAAAAAAATCGACAACAAGATGTTGAGAATATCCGGATAATCATTTATGTAATTAAACGCATTTCGTGCCTCAGACAGCGAAGTCGATTTCCATCTCTTAATAAATAACATAACTTCAAATCAGGATGAAACTGATTAATGTAAAGCCCTCTTATGAATATTCTTCACTTGTGAGGATATTCCCCGCATTAAATTATCGAAAATATTTCGAATTTGCATACTAATTATTGCAGGAGAAATTCCGGGAAACAGGTCAATTTTACCGACTCATTTCCTTTAAAAATATTTGTAGTTGTGTTATGAATCATTAGTAACTATTTTAAGATAAGTTCTTTCAATAATTATTTACGGTGCATTTTTAATTGATGCAAGGGAAACCGGTTAGATTCCGGTGCTGCCCCGCAACTGTGAAGGATATAAATCCTCCAACACTATGCCACTGCTCGTTATCCGTTGTTTGACGGACTCGGATGGGAAGGCGTTGGAAGGAGTCCTAAGCCAGGAGACCTGCCGTAAGTAGCCGTTTTTTAATCAACCTTCGCGGGATAGGTTGGATTAACATAATATTGATTGTATAACAATCCTACTTATAGTTTTCCAATTACCCTCGAAGTTACATCTTAACAAAAATTTAGGAGTAACTTTGATGAACAAACTAGCAGTACTATCAACTGTTGTTATTTTATTAGCAGCAACATTATCAGCACAGGACAATCCTGTAAATTCCAAACTTTCAGAAATACTGGTCACGGCAACGAAAACACCTACCAGCGCAATAGAAGTGGCAAGTTCTTATACACTTATAAATGCGGAACAAATCAAAAGATATCAAAACAGCACTGCCCTCGAACTATTGAGGAATGTTGAAGGGCTCTCAATTACGCAGCAGGGCGGCCCCGGAAAACTTGCGTCGGTGTTTACTCGGGGAGCTAACTCGAATCATACGCTGGTACTTATTGACGGTGTTGAGATGAACGATCCCAGTTCTACAAATAATGCGTATGACCTTGCAAATCTTTCACTTACAGATGTTGAAAGAATTGAGATTGTGCGCGGACCTCAAAGTACCCTTTACGGCTCGGAGGCTATGGCTGGAGTTGTGAACATTATTACACGTAAAGGAAGCGGCAAACCGGCATTCCGAATAAGCGGCGAAGGAGGATCCCATAATTACTACCGGGGTTCATTGAATACTGCCGGAAGTTTTGGTGACTTAAGTTACACGGCTGGTTTTTCGAAACTTCGTACCGATGGTATATCAGCAATTTCAAAAAAATACGGCAGTACTGAAAACGACAGTTACGACAATACAACCGCAACAGCGCGGCTTGGCTACGATTTTACCAAATCCATCAAAACTGATCTGGTGTACAGATTTACTACTGCCGAATCGGGGCTGGACCAGTCAGGAAAGCTCGGAGACGATCCAAACTACAACTATGATACAGAAGAACATATTTTAGGATTTAATACAACTGCATCTCTTCTGAATAATTCCTGGAAGACTAAGTTATCTGCCGGACTTACTCGTAGAATATCACATGCAATTGATAAGACTGACGATGCTCATCCGGGAACCGCATCCAGAAATTTTGCAAATGCAACAAGGTTAAAATTCGGATGGCAGAATATTGTAACGGTACTTGAGAACCAGAAGTTTACACTCGGTATTGAGACGGAAGAAGAATCAGCAACAACATCCTACCGATCCGAGAGTGAATGGGGACCGTACGAAAGCATGTTTCCGGAAAAGAAAGTAAGGACTAATAGTCTCTACCTGCAGGATCAGGTAAAGTTGTTCGATAATCTTTTCACCTCGCTCGGGATTAGGTACGATGATCATGAAAAATTCGGCGGACACACTACGTTCAGAATAGCACCGGCATATTACCTGGCATCTTCCGGTACAAAGTTCAGGGCAACTTACGGAACAGGATACAAGGCTCCTTCGTTATTCTATCTGTTCGATCCGGCATTCGGAAATCCCGATCTTAATCCCGAAGAAAGCACCGGCTGGGATGCGGGAATCGATCAGTACATAACCGGAACTCCTATTACACTGGGTATCACTTATTTCGCTACTAACTTCGACGAGTTGATAGGATTCGACGAAAACTTTGTTACCGTTAATATCGACAAAGCCGAAACAAATGGTGTCGAGTTCTACGCTGAATATGACAATCGCTCAAACCTTACAGCAAAACTGAACTATACTTACACAAGCGCTAGGGACAAATCCGCTGGCGTTGATAAGGAATTTGAAGATTTAATACGCCGTCCGGATCACAAGCTAAATTTGAATATTAACTATGCGCCATATGAGAAAGTGAATGTCAATCTCAATATAAATTACACCGGTGAATGCAAGGACGATGATTTTGAGACTTACCCGACTTCACGCGTAAACATTAAATCTTATTCCACAGTTAACCTGGCGGTTTCATACAAATTATTTGATATGTTCAAATTGAGCGGACGTGTAGATAATATGTTCGATGCGCAGTACGAGGAAATATTGTACTATGGAACTCTCGGAAGAGCTTTCTATCTTGGGTTTGGAATCGACTTTTAAATAAAAAAGGGACGTCATTCCGGCGTCCCTTTTCTTTCCAATACTTTGTCTTCTAGTCTATTGCTTCAATCTTTTCCGTAAATTTAAGTCCAAGATCTTCCAGTTCTTTCAGAACCTTCGGGTAAACTTCCGGATTAATCGGGATATTACACCCTTTAACATTCAGTTCACCTTTCATAATTAGTTTAGCGGCAATAGCAGCGGGCAGACCAACCGTTTTGGAAATAGCGGTAAATCCGTTCGGTTCGCCGTATTCAATAAATGTGGAAGTGATTTTTTCTTTCCTGTTGTTATCTTCGGGATATTCTGCTTCAATCTCATGAACAAGGATAACCATGTCCCTGCCCCCTTCCGGCAACGGCATTTTCTCAATAAGAAGGTTAGTAAGAACTTCCAGCGGAGTAGTAACATTTCCGCCGATTTTTTTGTCGTCGAGTAATCCGAGCCAGGTAAGGTTTTCAATAATCTTGCCTGTGGGACTGATACCAAGGAAGTTCGCAAGTCTTGTTTCCAGTTTCTTCCCGTTCGAATGGATAGGAAGAAACATACTTGTAAATTCCCTGTGAGTAATTTCAGGAAGATTCGGGACTTTCATTATATCATTCGTCATACCGAGACGCACAATTTGAAGCCAGGTTTCGCTCCAGCCTGGATAACGCAATGTCGCACGAATCATTGTATGAACGCGGCGCAGATCGAATACATCCTGGTAGATTAGGGAATCCCTGTTCGGATATGCTTCAAATTTTCCAAGTCCCTCTACGTCAACCCGCCAGGTTCGTCTGAATACCTGGTTATGCGGCAGAACTTTTATCGAACTGTCCTCCATATACTGAGCGCCGGCTTCTCCCGCTAGCGCAACGTTACGGGGATTCCATGTAATGCAATATCTAAGCGGATTTGACTCTACTTCCGGAGCCGGCAAACCGCTGCCGTACGAAATAAAACTTGTTATAAAACCGCCTTTGTCTCTAACATTCTGAATAATATTCATTGCCGACATATGATCGATGCCCGGATCGAGTCCCATTTCATTAAGTATAATCATTCCTTTCCGTTCGGCATCATTGTGAAGATCCGCGACTCTGGCATTCTCATAAGAAGCGGTTACCACATGCTTACCAAAGCTTAGGCAATCCAATGCAATTAAATATTGAAAATGAGGGGCCAGAAAGTTTACAACAACATCGGCTTTCTTAATCTGCTCTTTCCTCGAGATCTCATCATTTACATCAAATTCAACAGCGTTTCCTTTAGGATGATCACCAATTCTTGATTTAGCCAGTTCATAATCTCTGTCGCAAACAGTTACATTCCAATCGTTCTTTGCAGCTTCATTTAATAGATAATTAATAAGGTATGGGGCGCTTTGTCCTGCACCCAGGATTAGTATGTTGTTCATGGAAGTGTCCTTGAAGTAAATCATAAAATAGAAAAACCCGGTACTAAAATATGTACTTGTTTTCAGAACAACAACCGGAATGGCATACAATATTATCTTTGGAGGTGAATATCTGAGACAAATTCTAAAAAGCTTGAATATTCGCTGAAAATCAGGAAATTAATTGTTTATACAGCTCATACCTTCTTAGCACTTCACGTACGTATTTTACGGTTTCGGTACCTTTTGCATAGCCGAGTTTAACAACTTCGTCGTTGTAGAACTTCTGTTTGGACTTATTGAGCAGATAAAGTTCAACATTATCTTCCCATACCTCCGGATCGGCACCGTACTTTTCAGCAAGGTTTCTTGCATCAACTATATGACCGGGACCAATATTATAGGAGGCTAATACAAACTTCAAACGTTCGGACGAGTCCGGGACCATATCAGTCCAGAATCTGTCGAGATATTCAAGGTACGATACTCCTGCTTTCAGACTCTGCTGCGGATCACTAATATCCGAGACTCCAAACTGCTTTGCCGTTTCAGGCATTAACTGCATCAAACCCCGGGCTCCAGCCCATGACTTTACATCCGTTTTAAACTGGGACTCCTGGTAAATTAATGATGCCAGCATTCGCCAGTCCCAATGCAGACTATCAGCATAGCTTTTGATCAAATCATCATAACGTGAAATTTTCCCGCCGGTATTCGAGAAATAGTCGCTTGTAACCCGTCTTGTATAAGCCGCCCTGTTCCTGTAATACTTGTTATAAATAACATAATAATCGGATGTTTTACGCATTTCATCGATCCAGTTATTTATCTTCTCCAACAGATTTACAGAATTTTTATTAACACCCCAGGCAATTCTCTGAGTAAATGAAACGTGTGTTCCAATATCAATATTTGAGTAATAAGCTTGATTCAACCGTGCAACATTATCGTCACTTATTGTATAATCGATCTCTCCTTCAGCAACCATTTTTATTAATTCCTCTGTAGTTACATCGGGCGGCGCCTCGACTATGTTTATAGTCCCCCCAATTTCCTCGGAAAGATTCTGCATTCTTTTCAAATATGCCGAACCCGCTCGTACATGAACTGTCTTTTTTTCAAGATCTAGAACATTCCTGATCAGTTGTCTTTCAATCTGGTGCATTTTTATTTGACGCCAGTTATCCGGTTTGCGCTGAACAAGAACCTGTCTGCTAGTATGGTGATAATGTGTAAAGGCAACTTTCTTAGATCGTTCCTTTGTAACGGTCAGATTAAATGCTATGAGATCACCTTCCCCGTCATTCAGCATTTCAAACATCTTGGCAATATTCCTGACAACTTTTATTTCAAGATCCACACCGATATGATCCGCGAATCTTTTCACCAGTTCATATTCGAATCCCATCGGTCGACCGCGGTATATAAAATAACTGTATGCGTTATAACCGGTTAACGCCACTATCTTGCCGCGCTTGATTATATCAGCGTAATCCGCTTTCGAATTTGATGTTGAATCATCGGAAGGTTCGTTGCATGAAAGAACCAATAGAAACAGAACTGCAGCAGTTAGCCATATGACAGGTAATTTTTTATTCATCAATTTTCTAAAAACTCATATACCTATTGGGAATTCTTTTCTAAAACTAGTTCCAATCTAATACAGATTTATGCCCTTGTTTTCAAACTAGTTAAATTCACAAATAAACACAAGAACAGGGAGCTAAGCTCCGATTATGCAACCGCATACAAAGGAATAATTATAAAGCGATGGAGGTTATCAGTTCCCAAAACGACACAAACATGCAGTTTACTTTGATTTATTAAATCTTAATTTTGAAAGTGAAATTCAAGTAATTATCAAAAAAGCACAAATATCACATCCGGGGGGAAATGTGATGTAAAAATATTGAAATCAAAGAGATTCCATATCGTGAAAGACGCAACTACAAACTCTATCAGAATAGTTCCTGCGCATATCATATCTATTCAATTTTTCAAAAAGTATACACATAATAATTCGTTATAAATATATCCGGGGGGATAATTTGTTCAATGTGGAGGAAATATGGATTCGAGGTATTTTAAGATTACTTTATTACTTGTTTTGTTTGCTGCTGTAAATCTTTCAGCTCAAATCGATTCATTCGAAAAAACTTACTCGTTAAACAATGGCTTATTTAGCGGATATCAGGTTATCAGTGCCGATAATAACACATTCTTAATTTCCGGATATAATAATACCGCGAGAGGTATACTCAAAGCTTACAAATTGGATGAGAATGGTAATATACTCTGGTCCCAGATTTATTCAACCTCACATGCAACAACCGGGAATGCTGCTCCGGCATTAAAAATAAGTGACAATGAATATTGGCTGGCAACAACTGCTGGTAAGTCCGAAGAGAAAAGAGTAAAACTGATAATGATTAATAGTGATGGAGATTCAACTAATTCAATAATCTACAATGGGGACAATAGCGAATATGGAATTACCGTTCTTAAAAACGGTGAAAACTATTTAATTGCAGCTGCTAAGAAAATCAGTAGTTTCTCTTACAAGGCGTTAAAAATCATCAACGTAGATTCAGGTGGAAATGTACTCTGGAGTAATGAATTCGAGTTGGAATCATCAAGTTCTGTTGGATATTGTTTCAAAGCATACGGCAATTCTCTTTTCGCAGCAGCTGGATCTGACAGTGTGATTTTTATAAATAATGTTGGCAAGAAAGTTCATTCGATAGTACCGGATAAAAATATAACCTCAGTGCTGGTTTATAATGAAAACTTGCTGATTGGCGGGACCAGCCATTTTACAATGTATGATTACGATGGAAATATAATTTGGCAAAATGATGGTTCCAGCAAAGGGAAATTGCTGTCCTTTAGTAATAAAGGAATTACTTCTTATACGGGTAATCTTCGCGACAAGACACTTTCTTTAATAAATGAGAATGGAGAAATCACAAAAACAATACCTGTACGCGCAGAAATAAGCGACCTTGTATATATCGGAAACAGTTACTATGCAACAGGATATTTTTCTAATCAGCTCTATTTCCTGAAAATAGATAATGAATTTGATTATTCAGCACTCGATTTACTAAGTCCTGATGGTAACGAAAAGTATAATATCTTAGATGAAGATATAGTAGTTGATATAAATTGGTACAATTATAATATAACAGATGTTAATATTAGTTTTTCAAGTGATAACGGGGATAGCTGGGAATCGGTTGCGGTCAGTATCCCTGCAGATGACAAAGAATTTCAGTGGACATTACCCGAGATAAATTCGTACGAATGCCTAATCAAACTTACAGCCGGTTCAGGAAATAACTTATATGATATCTCATCAGCACCCTTTATGATAGCTCCTGTATATACCGCACAATCAAATTATATTGCTGCTAATAATATAAAAATGTGGATTGGCAATAACGGGATGAGCGCTCACGATCCGACAGATGACAATTCCGGTCTATTGTGGCCCGGAGGAAAGGAAGCTACATTGTCCGTTGTATTCGCTGATGGAATTTTATGGGGCGGCATAGTCGGAAGAGAATCCAGAGTAAATGGTGCGACATACAGATACGGACTTACTCCGGGACCAATTCTGGAGGATGGAACACCGGACGATCCCACGAATCCGAAGAATAAAGTGTACAAATTAAAAGAAGGATGGGAAAACAGTACAGGCGTTGATAAGGAAGAATATCAATACAACTATAATAATTGGTCGGGAGAACATGGCGCCCCTTATACCGATATAAACGGTGACGAACTGTTCACTCAAGGTGTCGATGAACCATTGATAATCGGTGATGAAACACTCTTTTATGTATCAAATGATCTTAATCCGGCTACTACTTCAAATACATATGGTACTTTACCAATAGGACTCGAATATCAGCAGACAGTTTACGCATACAAAACAGAAGACTTTGAAGATGTTGTTTTTAAGAAAGTAAAAATAATTAATAAAGATGAAGATCCTGTTGAAGATATGTATATAGCTTACTGGGCTGACGATGATCTGGGTTATGCAGGAGATGATTTTATTGGCTGCGACACACTTTTAAGTCTTGGTTATACTTACAATGGCGATAACAATGATGACGATAACTTCGGTGAAGCCCCTCCTGCTGTGGGCAGGGTGCTTTTACAGGGCCCGGTAATACCTTTTGAGATGGACACCGCTTTAATAGATGGGAAAAAGATACCCGGCTATAAAAATCTACCAATAACTTCAGCTATGTTTTATGTTGGAGGAAGTTCAATATATTCGGATCCTGAATTAGGAACCCCGGCCGGGGCGGAACAGTTTTATAATAACTTTTGCGGACTTCTTTGGGACGGCAGTCCGATTGTTAATCCTAATACATCCGAAAAAAGTAATTATGTATTAGCTGGTGATCCGGTTGGTGAAACAGGCTGGTATGAAGGCGACGGCTGGCCGGGAGGTCCCACTCCAGGTGACCGCAGAAGTATTATAGCTTCAGGACCATTTAATTTTGAACCCGGTGATACACAGTCTGTTGTTTTTGCAATATTCCTAGCACGTGGGACAGATAATATAAACAGTGTTGCAAAGTTAAAAGAGAAAGCGATTGAACTTCATGAGTTCTGGGGAAATCACATCCCAACTGATGTAGTTGATGCAGCCATACAAATCCCTGAACAATACTCGTTATCACAGAACTACCCGAATCCGTTTAACCCGACAACAACAATTGAATATTATGTGCCCTTAGAGACGCAATATATTGCGTCTCTACAACACGTATCATTAAACGTATACGACATCCTCGGGAGCAAAGTTGCTACACTCGTAAATGAAAGACAGAAACCAGGCAGTTACAAAGTCAAGTTCGATGGCTCCCGACTTAGCTCAGGATTGTATTTTTATCAACTGAAGACAGATCGGATTATCACAACAAAAAAAATGATATTACTTAAGTGAGGTTTGCATGTTAAAAATAATTAAGACAATACTGTTCCCAGTCATTTTAAATGTTTCTTTGTACGCTCAGAACCTGAATATGGAAGTTTATCCAGGAATAGGAGAAGGGACCGGTTACGCGGTTAAAAATGTCGAAAGCGGTAAACTTATTGCAGCTACAATCAACAATAAATTTACGATGCTGCATATTGATGATAGTAATGCGATTATTGATTCATCTTCATTTGGCAATTTCAGTTATACTCCTGTGGCTGCTGAGTTTACAAGTGAAAATAATATGATTGTTCTATATGCAACTGCAAACGGAGATTCCTTAGACTTTTACTTGGCAAAACTTGATAATTTCATGAAGTTGGAGTGGACATTTCATGTGCCTGTGGAAAATCTTTTAGCACCATATTATTATAATCGTTCTGGTGTGAATACACTTTCCATGATAATTATAACTGCAAATAATGATATCCTCTTTAAAGCAATACAGGCAGATCAGGCCAAGAGGGATTATATTTTTAAATTGAATTCAGCCGGTGCACTTATTTGGACAGCGCAATTACCGAAATACGTTAGTTTTATTGTTAATCCTGCTATTGTTGAGTTACAAAGCGGTAAATATGTAACTTCATCCAAAAATTACATTTATATGCTGGATCAAAATGGTGAGATACATTGGGACTATGATATTGGATCATCTGTTCAAGTCTGCACAGAACTATCGAACGGCAATATAATTGCAGCTATGAACTCACAATTATTTATTATTGACTCTTCAGGCAACTTTGTAAATGAATTCGAATTACAATCTGAAAACAAAATAATTAATGTTGTTCCCTTATCGGATAATGGTGCGCTTGTATTTAATTTAATGACTGGTAGTTACTTAACTCGATACGATAACAACTTTAATGTTCTATGGAGTGCACAGATTCCTTTATATATTCGTGGATCTGTTATTAACAATGAATCAGTTATATCTGTCGGGGATTATGACTCTAAGCTGGGGCTAATAGAATACGAACTGAGCGGATTCCCCGATAAATATTTATTCCTGCTTGCACCTAAGGGCGGAGAATCATTACCGGGACCAAGTAATTCATATGGACCTAACAAACACATTTTTATAACAGGACGCTATTCAATTAGGTGGGCATCTAAAAATATTGAATCAGTTAGTTTGGAATATTCCAGCAATAGCGGAATAGACTGGCATATAATTTTCGGCAATTATCCGGCGAATGAATCTAATTTTTTATGGAATCTTCCGGTTATAGAAAGCGATGAATGTCTTGTAAAAATTACAGCAATTGATGAACCGGATATTAAAGATGTTAGCCGTAATCCATTTTCAATTTCGCCATACGTGAGTGTAGATTACATCGCAGGTAATGAAATAAAAATGTGGATAGGCAATAATGGTTTGAGCGCTCATGATCCTTATAATGATGACTCCGGGTTTTTCTGGCCCGGGGGCGATAGTGCTTCTAAATCATCAGTCTTTTCCGACGGATTACTCTGGGGTGCGAAAGTAAATGATGACATACGAGTTAACGGTGCTACTTACAGATATGGACTTACTCCCGGAGCTATTCTGGACAATGGATTAGCCGATGATCCTTTGAAAAATGAGTATAAAATGTTCAAATTGAAGAAAGATTGGGAATCACTTCCGCGGGGAATAGAATATACTAAGTATAAATATAATTATGAAAATTGGCCCGGAGAAAACGGAGCTCCTTACATTGATATTGATGAAGATGGTGTTTTTACGAGAGGAGTTGATAAGCCTCAAATTATTGGAGTCGAAACACTTTTTTATGTGGCTAATGATCTTGATGCAGAAACAACTGCATATACATACGGCTCATCTCCCATTGGGTTGGAGTTTCAGCAGACATTATTCGCCTACGACACTCCCGATTTAAAAGATGCTGTTTTTAAAAAGGTCAATTTTATTAATAAGAGCGAAGAACATATTGACAGCATGTATATAACTTACTGGACAGATGACGATATGGGTTATGCTGGTGATGACTATGTCGGCGTAGATACACTCCTGAATTTGGGTTATACCTATAACGGCGATAATTTTGACGATGATAATTATGGTGAGGCTCCGCCCGCAGTTGGACACCAGATATTACAAGGACCCATCGTCGAGAGTCATGCTGACACAGCATTTGTATCTGGCGAGCATAGAATAGGATTTAGAAATCTTACTCTTGTCTCATCAAATTTGTTTGTAGGCGGTTCACCGGTGTATAGGGACTGTGAATTTGGGAATTACGCAGGGACGATTCAAATCTATAATAATATGCAAGGATTAAAGTGGGATGCGACGCCATACGTTGATCCTCTAACCGGGGACAAGACTAAGTTCTGCCTCCCTGGCGATCCTGTTAACGGTGTTGGCTGGTTCGAAGGTGCAGGCTGGCCTGGTGGTTCATCTCCGAATGATCGCAGGTATGCAATTTCAACGGGACCTTTTTTCATGGCTCCCGGCGATACACAGGAAGTTGTTTACGCCATTTTCATGGCCCGAGGTTCGGATAATATAAACAGTGTTGCAAAGTTAAAAGAGAAAGCGATAGAACTGCATGAGTTTTGGAATAGTGGAATTGCTACAGATGTTGAAGAAACGGATATTCATATACCAGAACATTTTTCGTTATCACAGAACTACCCGAATCCGTTTAACCCGACAACTACAATTGAATATCAAATTCCAACCGCAGTAGGTGACGAAATTTTTTCATCCCCTACTGCGGTTAAATTGGTTGTCTTCGACATCCTTGGTCGTGAAGTTGAAACACTGGTCAACGAAAAGCAAATCCCCGGTAAGTACTGGGTAAAATTTGACGACAGCAATTATGCTAGCGGCATATATTTTTATAGATTAACAGCGGGTGATTTTGCGAAAACTCAGAAAATGATTTTATTGAAATAGAATCATTTTAGATCAACTTATTACTCTCAAATTATATAAAAACTTTTTCAATCATTTAAGATTATTTGAGTAACTCAATTAATTTGACATTGAATCTTCAGATTGTTACGTTGCGTTCAGATGAGGAGCCTAAGCGTGTCCCATGAGAAGGGTTTCACTGAAAACCGAACAATCAAACAGGGAAGGTGAATCATCCGGGTGGTCGGTACAACCACTCTGGTAGCAACCTTATCCGCTGGTGAGGCGGAAGGAGAAGAATTAACCCCTTATCTCACACAGATTGTGAGAAGAGGGGTTTTTTTATTACTTCATTTACTCATTAATCCGCGATGGACAGGCATTAGTTTACTAGTAGTATTACACTCATATTTTTCGGATATTTACTCCTTTTCAGGAAACATTTCTGCTGATTTTGCGTCTATTTAATGACGCCTAAAATTAAACTATTATCCTGGGGGGATTATGTTTTCGAGTTATTTAAAGATTGCTTTCCGCAATATAAAAAGACAAAAAACCTACTCTTTTATAAATATAGCCGGTCTTACAATCGGGCTATCAATCACTCTCATTATTGCTTTCTACGTTGTTGATGATCTAACATTCGACAGCTTTCTCGACGAACCTGAAAATGTTTACAGGGTTCTGACCATAGAGGACACTAATGAAGGTTCAATGATCTATTCGATAACCGCCGGTCCGCTATTACCTGCTGCCGAACAGAATATACCCGAAGTGGTTGCTGCCGCAAGAACTTTCGCGAGAGGCAGGAACCCTGTTGCAAAAGGTGATATCCCCAGGACTGAAATGAATCAGGATAACTCAGTTCAGCTGCGCGGCTTCGTTGCTGATTCCACATTTCTAAATGTATTTAGTTTTAAACTTATTGCGGGTGAGCGAAGCAAAGTTTTAAGGGATCCAAGCGGAGTTTTGCTAACCCCTGATGCTGTTGAAGCATTATTCGGGAACGATGATCCTATGGGAGAACGACTTACAATACCCGGCACACCCGACGCGTATGTTGCCGGAATTATTGAAAAACCCCCTATAAATTCCCATATCCAATTTCAGTTTATTGTTCCCCTTCGTGTGGAAAACAATCCGCTCTGGTGGGATTCATGGGAAAACCTTATGCTACAGGCGTATGTAAAACTAACCCCGGGCGCAAACAAGCAGGCTGTTGAACGAAAACTCAGGGAAATATCTTTGGCCAATGATATGCCGGATATCTATAAGCCCCAGCTTCAACCGCTACTTGATGTTCATTTAGGTTCTTCACAGCATCGATATGACGGCTCGAATTTCGGCAAGAATGATGCTACGGTTGTATATGCTCTCGGTGTAATCGGACTACTCGTTATCCTCGTAGCCGCTGTGAATTTTATAAATCTGTCAACTGCCCGGGCATCCAAGCGCGCTCGTGAAGTTGGTATGAGGAAGGTAATCGGTTCAAACAAATCGCGATTGATCGTACAGTTTTTAGGCGAATCAGTATTCCTTACTTTAATATCAATGATACTTGCATTAATTATTATCCAACTCACACTCCCGCAGGTTAATGTAATCCTCAACAAACAGTTTGAGGTTAACTTCCTGACGAATCCGTTACTCTTATTGGGAATGATTGGACTCGCTGTGCTTATCGGTATTCTTGCCGGACTTTATCCGGCTCTTGTTTTATCGTCATTCAGACCGGTAACTGTACTGAAGGGAGAGTTTTCCCGTACTAGCATCGGAAGTTTTATTAGAAAGGTACTTGTTCTTTTCCAGTTTGCTGTTTCAATAGCACTAATTGCCGGAGTGATTATAATTATTGACCAGATTGAATACTTAAAAAACAGGGACATGGGATATAATCGTGAACAGGTACTTACCTTTTTCGCGCCAAACAATTCAAGTGAGTTACTGAAAGAACGAATCGAGGCTCAGACGGGAATTGTTTCAGTCGGCAGGTCAAGCGGAGTGCTTGGATCCAACTTCATACGGTATGAAGTTATACCCGAAGGTGCTACCAGAGAAAACAGCCAGATGTTTATGCAGCTGGCCATAGACGAAAACTTCTTTGGTCCGCTTGAAATTAAAATGAGTCAGGGCAGGAACTTTTCCAGGGAGTTTCCCGCAGATACAAGTGAATCAGTTATAATTAATGAAACTGCCGCACGCAAAGCCGGATGGAGCAATCCGATAGGTAAACGTCTTGATATGGTTGAGATAGACGGAAGTATCACATCCAAGCGTGTTGTCGGAGTGGTGAAGGATTTTCATTTTACTAATGCCAAGCAGAATATCGAGCCGCTGTTTTTCCAGCTTAACAAGAGGAATACATTCCTATTTGTTGTAAGACTTGCAGGAGGTAATACTACTGAAACAGTAGAACGAATCGGCGAAATATATTCCGAGGTGTACCCGAACAGAAACATTAACTCCCGGTTTCTCGACGATGTTTTCGACCAGCAATTCAATGCTGACAGAGAGTTTGCAACTAATATAGCATACTTCTCAAGTATTGCTATATTTATAGCCTGCCTTGGTTTAATCGGCTTGGTATCATATGCAGTTGAACAACGTAAAGCGGAAATAGCGGTTAGAAAAGTCCTTGGTTCTCCTGAGGCCTCAATTGTATATCTTCTCGCAAAGGATTTTCTGAAATGGGTATTAATTGCAAATCTGATTGCATGGCCGCTTTGTTATTTTGGTATAAGCTTATGGCTGGATAATTTTGTCTACAAAGTTTCAATATCACTAGTTCCATTCATATCAGCGGGAATTGCAGCATTATTACTCGCATTAATGACAATGTCGTTCCAGTCAATAAGGGCATCAAGGCTTAATCCGGTTGACAGCCTTAGAAATGAATAGAAAAACTTATTTTCAGCTAAATGCGTTTTTTTTGGATTATTATTGACGAATTCATCTGAATTCGTGATATTTATTGTTCTAATTTAGTGTTCTTTAGTTTTTGCAGATTTAAGACTGAACAAATTCAGGATTAAATTTAAACAGCTTATAAATCCGGAGGGGTGGTCCCGCAGTGCGGGATAAACGCCGTGGTTGCTTGTCCCGCCTTGCGGGAAATGCGGCGGTCTTCGAAAATGTATACTGTTTATATATTAGAGAGTATTAAATTTAGTAGATTTTATATCGGTTGTTCGATAGATGTTCAGAAGCGATTGCGTGAACATAATTCGGGACTAACTAAATCTACTAAAGCTTTTGTTCCTTGGAAAATTGTTTACACGGAAAAGTTTGAGAATAAATCTCAGGCGTTCCTTAGAGAGAAAGAAATTAAATCCTACAAATCCGGGATTAAATTTAAACAGCTTATAAATCCGGAGGGGTGGCAGAGTGGTTGAATGCGGCGGTCTTGAAAACCGTTGAGTCTTCACGGGCTCCGGGGGTTCGAATCCCCCCCCCTCCGCAAAAGTCCTGCTTGGACTTTTATTTGTAATTGACAGCAACTTTAAAGTAGTTTTTTGATCTTCCAGTACATTTTAAAGCTCTGTTCAATTTTTTTTTTAACTTAACAAGGAGTTTCTGTTTATGGCAGAGCGAGTACAAGGAACCGTTAAATGGTTCAACAGTTCTAAAGGTTATGGCTTCATTTCACAGGAAGGCGGCGAGGATGTCTTCGTTCATTTCCAGTCCATTATTGCAGACGGTTATAAGACTTTAGAAGAAGGTCAAAAAGTAGAATTTACAATTGGTCAGGGTCAGAAAGGTCCTCAAGCTAATGATGTTCAAATTGTTAGCTAAGAATAGAAATTAGTTCTACTAAAAAAAGCTCTTCAATTGAAGAGCTTTTTTTTTGCACATACTTAATCTGTTTTTATTCAACAACAATATCGTAAACTTATACTCTTTCTAAAATTCCCGGTTTTTCATGATACAGTTTTAGTATCAACTCACCAAACAAAGCATTAGCCCATGCAAACCAATGTCTGGTAAAATTTGCAGGATCATCTTTATGGAAGGACTCATGCATGAATCCGGTACCAGCGTGAGTACTGACAAGTCTTCTTACACAGTCAACAATTTCTTTGTCGTCTGTACTTGTCAGTGCACGCATTATAATACTCATAGGCCAAACCATATCAAATCCGATATGCGGGCCGCCAACACCTTCTGCAAACTTACCCTTCCAGAAGTAAGGATTATCCTCACTAAATACAAACTTTCTTGTATTCTGATAAACTTCATCATCCTTATCAAGACAACCAAGGTATGGTAATGACACCAGGTTAGGTACGTTTGCCTCATCCATATATAACTCATTACCGAATCCGTCGACCTCATAAGCGAGTATTTGATCGTAATCCAGATGTTCGGCATTGGCGTATTGTTTAACCGCATCTGAAACTTCCTCTGCAAGTATATGAAGTTTACCGGCGAATCCGTCATCACCAATAACTTTAGTAAATATTTCCGCTGCCTGTCTTAATGACAAAACTGCAAATAGGTTCGATGGAATCAAAAATGGATAAATTGTTGCATCATCAGAAGGACGGAATATCGAGCAAATCAGACCAACAGGTTTAATTGGATTACCATAGCCGCTGTTCGCTACTGTATCGGTCTGTACAGTAGTTTCCCTTTGAAAATGATATGGACCCTTGCCATCCTTTCTTTGTTGCTCCTTAAATGTGTTGTAAATAGCCTTAATGGCATTCTGCCAGTCTTTATCAAAGCAGGCAGTATCTCCCGTTTGCTTCCAGTACCCGTATGCAAGTCTTATATGATAGCAGAGAGAATCAATTTCCCATTTCCTCTCATGAAGCTCCGGTTTCATATCCGTCAGATCCTGCTGCCAGTGTCCCCCGGTAGGTCCATTGTTAAAAGCATTAGCATAAGGATCCATTAGTATGCACTGTGCCTGCCTGTTTATTACACCCGCAATCAGACTTTTGAGTTTATCATCATTTTCACACAAAGGTAAATAAGGCCACACCTGTGCTGATGAATCACGAAGCCACATAGCGTGGATATCGCCTGTGATAACAAAAGTATCCGGCTTACCGTTTTCAATTTTATAATTTACCGTTGTGTCCAGGGTGTTTGGAAAACAATTCTCGAACATCCATGCCAATTCTTCATTCTTAACATTCTTTGTAATTTTCTCTATGGTTGCCTCAACAGCATCACTGGTAAAGTTTCTATCCTTGAGAGGAGGACGCTTAGAGACAAACTTTTTAATCTGAGCCTCTTTTGTACCGGGGGTAATTCCTGCTCCAAGTGTTATTCCTGAGAATACAATACCTGATGTTTTTAAAAAATCTCTTCTGCTAGCCATTTATAACTCCGCTTTTTACGACTTTAATTAATTTCAATTTGCGCAATAACCGGCAGGTGATCCGAGGGATATCCTCTGTCGAATTTATCGGATAATACGGCATGCTTAAATACTGTCATTTTACTGTTAACGAATATATAGTCTATTTTACCTCTCTCCAGAAATTCAACGGACTCGAATCCATGGAAGGTCCAGGTAGGTCCGTGATGAGGAAGAATGGATTTATACTGTGCGTCAAACATGCCGCCATTTGTTATGGTCTTGTAAGCTTCGTTGTCTCTGGTGATATTAAAATCTCCGGTTAGTACAACAGGACTACTGCCAGCAAGTTCTTTGATTTTTCTAATAATCAATTCCGCGCTATTAACTCTTGCTTGCTGTCCGATGTGATCGAAGTGCGTATTAAAAATTAAAAAGATCTTCCCTGTATTCTTATTTTTAAGTTTTGCCCAAGTTGATATTCTTTCCATAGAGGCATCCCAGCCAACTGAAGCTACAACACTCGGTGTTGATGAAAGCCAGAATGTCCCGCTGTCCAACAAATCAAATAAATCCTGTTTATAATAAACAGCGCTATACTCTCCTTTATCAACACCGTCAGCACGTCCGACACCAACAGAGTTATAATTATTCAAGGACTGATCCAGATACTCTTTCTGTTCTTTTAAAACTTCCTGAGTACCCACGATATCAGCATCATAAAACTTTATCATACTTACAACTTCTGCTTTTCTATTCGGCCAGGCATTGATTCCGTCTCCGGGATTATTATATCTCACATTAAAGTCCATGACTTTAATTGGATGCGAATCTACTTTTAACTGTTGGCATGCTGAGAACAAACCAATTGTAGTAAGTATTAATAGAATGAGTGTTGTCGTTTTCTTAATACTCGGGTGCATCATTCACCTCTATACGTTAGTGAAATGTTCTATTTTAATAATATCATCTTTTCCGGACACATAAAAGAGCCTGTATTGATCGGTCTTCAACGGGCATGTCGGGAATATATAATGAAAGGGGTCCGAAGTGTCTGTAGTTAATCCATAGCCCAAAAGAATTTTTGAAGAACCTGAACTATTATGTATCTCAAGCCATGGTGAATACTCATTATCTTCATCAACAACACCTGAGGTATTCGTCCGTACAAATTCATTAAGGCTTAGTCCCTGTACACCGCTAAAAGAAGTAAATACAAATATGGTTAGAAGATAAGTCTTGTATAAAATTGTTTTTAGATCAAATGTATCAGGCATATAATATTTCGTTGAAGTTTTATATCATCTATTTAAAATTAAGTCGATGATAGTTGAATTATAATGATCGCATAAGGGCAGCATTAAGGATTTAATAAGTTGAGTCTTCCGTCATATTGACGAAAGACTCTTATTCCAAACCGATAATCGGTTTGAGAAATATCCATGAAGTATAATTAAAATATCCGATGTCACTTATCCATTGCATTTAACGCAAATGAATAGGCCCCGATCGCAATTGCCTTACTTGTTCCGATCTTGGAAATACCAACACCAATCCTCATCTCGGGATCGTATTGGTATGTCTTGTCAGTGCCTGGTACGCTTACTTCTTTCACAGAGCCTTTAAGGAATTTATCCATATCACTACTATCTTCCAGATTGTACACCTTTGCAACGAGTCTTCTAAACTCATCACCAGTTACATCATGCTTATAACTTCCATTCATTTCGCTGACAACATTAGGCAGGAAAATATCAGCTGCACCGGCAAGTCCGCCGCCGATAACAACTAGTCCATCGATAAGTGTAACCGCATTGGCAACCGCATCACCAACAGCTTCTGCCATTTCTTCAAATGCTTTAACTGCGGCTTCTTTATTTCCTTCTTTTTTACCGGATGCAGTTTCATATATGTCTCTTGGTTCCGGTGCTTCATTTGCATCTATCCCGGTCTCCCTTGCAAATACACGCTTTACACCTCTTATACTAGCATGTTCCTCGATGTTACTTGTAGGAGTTAGTTTATCGCGTATAAGCCAGATCTCACCTGCAATGGAGTTATCACCGAGAAAAAGATTTCCGTCGCGGACAATTCCAGCTCCGAAACCGGTGCCGAGAGTTAACCCGAGAAGGTTCTTATATCTTTTAGGACTACCTGCCTCTTCCAGTTGTTTATTAACAGCCGGCAGAAATCCACCGATAGCTTCACCGTATGCGTACAGGTCGCCGTCGTTATTTATAAATACAGGTAAGTTGAATTTGTCTTCCAGCATTGGTCCAAGTGCAACACCACCCCTAAAAGCAGGGAGGTTTGGGAGATCGCCGATGATACCGTTCGGATAATCAGCAGGACCGGGAAACGCAAAGCTTATCGCGCTCGGTTCCTTTTTTAATTCAGCTTTAACCGCACCGAATCCTTCAACAATCGACTTCAGACATTTTTCAAGATCATCAGCGTTGGATGGCAGTTGAATGTCTTCAACAATTTGTTCATTCCCCTGCATTGCGGTAAAGACAAGGTTAGTTCCTCCCGCATCAAGTGTAAGAACAATTCTATTATCATTACTAAAATTCATTTTTATTCCTTTATTATTATGCTTCTTTTAGATTTTTAAACGCAGTAAATGCAATGTATACGAGTGCGGCCAAAGGTACAACAAATCCGAATGCAGATGATGTGCCATCCGCTACCATTCCCATAATCGGCGGTATAAAGGCACCGCCAACAATTGCAGTGACCATTAATCCTGATAATTCATTCGCCTTTTCCGGCATTTTATCTACAGTTATTGAGAATACCAGCGGGAAGATATTTGCGAATCCTAATCCTATTAGTATAACGCTGGCAACTACAATACCTGCAATACCAGTGAATAATCCGAGCACAGCTATAATTGATACAAGTATAGTCCCGACAAAAAATTTCTGAGGCGATACCCAGTTCAATACAACTCCACCGAGAAATCGACCGATCATAAGGGTTGTAAAAAATAAGCCCGTTCCAAGCATTCCGAATTCTGCAATATCAATTCCAAATTCCTGTTCCAGGTAAATAGGAATACCGGAACTCATTGAAACTTCGGCACCTACATATAGGAAGATTGCAAGTACCATCATAAGTATATATCCGTTCTTTAATAATGCAAGGCATGATCCGAGAGTAACAGGACTGCTTTCATCCACAGTTTTTTCTTCAACATTTAATGTCACAACAGCCACAATAGTAATTATCAACGCTACAGAATAAATAGGAAAGAGTATTTTCCAATCTGATGCAAAATAAGCAACTGCGATTGCCGGAATCACCGGTCCGGTTAATGAACCTATAGCTTTTACGAACTGAGCAAGTGACAAATTCCTAGAATACTTCCCCTCTTCCGATACATCACGCATTATAGGATTACCGGCTACCTGTAAAGTAGTAGCGCCCGCACCAAGCAGAAGCACTGTTAAAAGAAATAGACCGAATGAGGATAATCCGAAGATCGGAATTATCAGTCCCAACAGCATTACGGATAGTCCCAGAATCAGAACATACTTCTTACCCTTTCTGGCCTGGAAAATACCCATTGGGACTGACACTATACCGAACATAATAAACCCCATAAATGGAATTAAGAAAGCCATCGTATTGCTGAGATTAAATTCGTTTTTTGCCAACCCTACAAATGGGCCAACGGCATCACCGAATCCCATTGCAAGGAATGCAAGGAAAACCGGAACTGTTTTCAGTTTCATAAAATACTCCTTATGGTATTAATGTCTTTTCAACATTTTATTATTTTGGTGATTGGTTTAATAATTTTTTAGAACAATTTCTATCGTACAATAATTTTTTCCAGTTCTTCAAGAGACTTTCCCTTAGTCTCCGGCATCATCTTCCATACGAAAAAGAAAAATGGAATCATCATGATCGCAAAAAACATAAAAACATTTCCACCGCCGAACTGCGCGAGTACAATCGGGAAAATTAATCCGATTATAGCATTCATAATCCAGTGTGTAAATGAGCCAAGCGCCTGTCCCTGAGCCCTCACTTTATTCGGGAATATTTCAGCAAGGAATACCCATATTACAGCGCCCTGCGAGAATGCGAAAAAAGCGATAAATCCGATAATAAATATAACTATACCTGAGCTTCCAAATAAATTTTCGAAATAATAGTCCAATCCCGCACCTGCCAATGAAACCGCCATACCAACAGCTCCGATGAGTAGAAGAGTTTTCCTCCCGAACTTGTCTATAAAGAACATAGCGACAATTGTAAAGACCATGTTGGTTGCTCCGACAGCTACTGCCTGCAGCATCGCCAAATCAGTACTTGAACCGGCTTTTTCAAATATCATAGGGGCGTAGTACAAAATAACATTTATACCGGAAAGCTGGTTGAATACTGCTAGTAACACGGCACATACAATCGCAAAGCTGTATTTCTTCTGGAATAGTTTAGTTATTCCGCTCCCGGTTTCCTCTTTCAGAGAAGTGATTATTTCAGATAATTCGGATTCAACATTATCTGCGCCTACTTTTTCCAAAACCGACCGGGCAATGCCAACCATATTTTGTTTAACAAGCCAGCGCGGACTCTCGGGTACAAGAAAGAGGAGTAAAAAAAATAGCGCCGCGGGAACGGCTTCAATACCGAACATCCAGCGCCAGTTATCTCCGCCTATTCCGGCGAATAAATAGTTCGAAAAAAATGCAACCAGAATACCGAAAACAATATTAAATTGTGCAACTGCGACAAGACGTCCCCTCATTCTTTTAGGTGCTATTTCAGCTATATACATGGGTGCCATAACTGAAGATGCGCCAATTCCCAAACCGCCTATAAAGCGTGAAATAAGAAGAACGTACCAGTTGTCTGCGACTGCGCAGCCGATGGCTGATATAAAATACAATAAACCGCAAAAAGAGAGCATCTTTCTTCTACCGTATAAATCCCCCGGCTTGCCAATAACAAGAGAGCCAATTACAGTCCCCCAGAGTGCTATTGAAACAGTAAAACCAAGAGATGCATCTGAAAGGAGAAAGTGAGAAGAAATGAATTTTGTTGTCCCCGATATTACAGCCGTATCGAATCCAAATAAAAAACTTCCGAGTGCAGAAACTACAGTTGCGACCATTAAATTTTTATTCATTTGACAACCCGTATGAAAACTGGAGTTTTTATAAAAATATATTTACACTGGTATTATCAGAGCAACGCTGAATATTTAATTTATTTTGGCAGTTTTATTTTATTTAATTCGTCACCAAAGATTTATACCATTCAGCGTTTGAATTGAATAAAGGGAAAACAGGTATAGCATCGCGCAACGGGAAGTGTGACTTATTCACTCCCATATTTCCACCGTAATATTTTGCCTGCCCAATTAACTCACTATTTATATATATATCATAGTCACCAATGTTTTCCGTAAGCACCTTTTCCATATCTAACTGAAGTTGGGAATCGACCAGAATAGTATTCAGTCGCGCACGAATTTCTTCATACGGATAAGGAGCCGCTTCCTTAGTTTCCATAAGTTTTATTACAGCATATGTAGTATCAATTCCGGCTACAGGCATACTAATTTCACCAGCCTTCATCTTAAATACTTCTTTTCCGATATCACCCCACATATTTTCGGATATAAACATTCCCGGACTGTTACTATTGAAAGCAATTTTATTAAGACTGTATTCTTTACCAAGAGCTAAAACATCTTCACCCTTAACAATGCGGTTGTAAATACTGCCCGCCAGACTTTTATCCCTAACAATAATCGGAAGTATTTTACGCATAGCCGGCTTCATGAAATCATATTTTGTCGAATCATAAAAACTCATCAATTCATAATCGGAGACATTTATATTGCTTCGCACCACACTAATCAATCCTTGTGCAAGAATATTGTCGGACCATAACCTGGTCTGCTTTATAACCTCTTCAGATTCATCCATACCAATGCCGCGGGCATTCTCAGCAACTGTTCTCAACAGGATAATTCTCTTCAAGACTTCAAAAAGCCCGGACTGGAGATCAGCAGGATTCCGGTAATTAAGCGGGTAAGGAGAAACTGATAAAAGCCGCCAGCAGTCCATAACACTCCAACTTCTTCCGTCATTGAATTCAACAATAGTCTGGTCAAACTTGTTATCCGGATTAATTACTCTCTGGAATAATTCCAGCTGAAGTAAATCGGGAGAATCGTACTTCAAACCATTCTTATCGTATAATGTATAATAAAGTTGTTGGAGAAGGAAATTATATGCCTCGCGGTTAACGGTAAACTCCTTATCGGCCATCAAACTGCCGAGGACTTTATCCGCCAGGTTATTCTGCTTTCGCGTTCTTATTCTTTTTTCTATTTCCGGTTTCATTGCTATAAAACCGTACTTTCTGTTCTCCGGAACGGGTTCCTTGCCGGTAAGTTTAAATATATAGTACGAACTATCAACTTCGACTGGATCGGAAACCTCACCTTCGGTTAATCCGTATACAACATCTTCAACACGCTTAAGTGCTTCAGCGAAAACTATTTGTTTATGTTCGGGGACCTGGGATAAATCCTTACCTACTTTCAATTCATCCCGAATTTCTTCTGCGGTAGCAATATCAGGGAGGACCCAAAAATCAACATTCCTGTTTTCAACAAACCTTGGGTATGCTTCTTTAATTTCTTCTTCGGTTACTTCAGGCTTACTTTCTATTTCACTATCCATCCATTTTTCAAACAGCGCTTCAGCCCGGTATTGCTCAATTAAACTACTTATCCTGCTTAATGTATCGAGCCTTCTTTTCTCCGCCTCAAATGCAAGAACTGATTCAGCGACTAGCGTACTTGCAAGATTCTCTTTTAACTTTTTTTCCGATACATTTAATGTTTGGGGAATGTTATTTAACCTGTTCTCAAACTCATCAATACTTATAACCCGATCATTAATCTTAAGAACGGTCTCATCCTTTTTACCGGAGCAAGCAGCTAAAAACATAAGCGCAATGAGAGCTACAATAGTTTCTTTAAACCTGTATATCCTATAAAACATTCTTATCCGAAAATATTTCCACAACAATTAATAATCTTAAGCGATAATTTGATATTCGTAAATTAACTATTCAATCGGCACAAAACCATTTAAATTCCGTTACTTCAGCAAAACCATTTTTCGAACCTGCTCAAGTTCACCGCTACTAGGTTTATAAAAAAATACTCCGCTTGGTAAAACAAATTCTCAGAAAAAGCATTAAAAGAAATCGAATGTTTCCCGGCAGACTGATATTCATTTATCAGTTCTGTAATTTGCTGGCCAATTATGTTATATACCTTCAAAGACACATGACTTCTAGCGGCAAGCTGCCAACTTATAATCGTATACGGATTAAACGGATTCGGGTAATTTTGATGAAGTTGAAATTCACGAGGTGCGAATGTAATTCTTTCATCTCCCACAGAAACAATGGATGAGCCAAGTAGTGCAAAATTCGTTATAAGAGGTCCGAACGCATCAGCAGGTAATCCATCCCCAAAAATAACATAAACATCATCCGACAACTACCCTTGCTCCTTTCGGCGCAGCAAGACTGGCAGAATACTCGGAAATTAATTGTGCCTAAGAACATCCGCTGCATACGGCAGATGCCGGTTATGGGCTGAAGTAGCCCCCATGGAAGAATAGCAACATTCGGCGGCTCCTCATTAACATCTGAGTAGTTCAGGTTACTAAGGGTTCTATCAAGCTTGATTTTATCATTTATCACGATTCGTCTGAATATACAGGCTGCATGGAGTTAAAGATTGTAGTTAGGTCGGAGTGTTTTGCTTTCCAGCCCAATAACTTATAAGCAAGATCAGAACTGGCAATTAAATCTGCAGGATCTCCGGGACGACGTTCGGTGATTTTATACTTAACCTTTTTACCGGTAACTTCCTCAGCAGCATGAATCACTTCCAACACACTACTACCTTTTCCCGTGCCGAGATTAATTGCAATGTTATCATTGTTCTCGCTGATATAATTCATAGCCAGCACATGAGCTTCGGCAAGATCCGAAACATGGATATAGTCCCTGATGCAGGTACCGTCAGGAGTATTATAGTCATCTCCAAATACAAGCAATTCATTTCGCATTCCACAGGCAGTCTCCATAACTACCGGAGAAAGATTCGCGGGATTTTTTTCCTTACAATTAATAATTCCATTTACATCATAGCCTGTAGCATTAAAGTAACGTAACGCTGCGAAATTTAGTCCTTTCAACTTGCTGTACCAATTCAGATTTTCCTCAATGGCGAGCTTAGTATACCCGTAATAATTCTCCGGGGCTTTTGGATGCATTTCATCTATTGGAAGATATTGAGGACTGCCATAAACGGCAGCGGAAGACGAGAATACAAACAGTTTAACTTCATACTCTACCATTTTATTCAGCAGTGAGATAGTACCTGCAATATTGTTGTCAGCATACTTCCCGGGATCGATCATGGACTCACCGGCAGCTTTCCATGCAGCGAAATGAATTACAGCATCCATTTTATTTCCGAAAGCTTTATCAAGATCTATATTATTCCTGACATCGCCTTCAATAACATCAACAACTCGTTTGTCAATGTTTTCGCGACAGCCAAGACTAAAATTATCCAACACATACACATTATAGTTTTTATCGCAAAGCAGTTGAACTATATGACTTCCAATGTATCCTGCCCCGCCAGTTACCAATATGTTCTTAATACTCATAGTTAGTAAGTCCTTTTAGAAATAAACAATTAAATGAATGTATAATTTGAAGCACAAAATATAATTTAAGACTTGAAATAGAAAGTCATTTCGCACAGCAGTTTTTAAACTTGTTGCCACTGCCGCAGGGGCATGGATCATTGCGACCGACATCATATCCCGGGAAGCCTCTGTCCCTATCTTTTGACCATTTAATAACATTGGCCGGCGGGCGTTTCTGCATTAATTCATTCGACATAAACTTCATGTACGGATCTATATACTTAAAAAACAATTTATATCCGGCACACAGATAATTCAATCCGGGCTCTCCCTCGGGCGTACTTATGAACCTGTGCTTAGGGCATTCACCGTTACACGCGAATCTAACATCACAGTTTAGACAATACTTCGGAAGACTCAATAGTTTATCATCACCAAAATTTTGCTGCTTATCCGAATTCACCAACTTCTTCATGGACTCGTCCAGAATATTCCCTAGTTTGTTATCAGGATATACATAATGATCGCACGAGTATAAATCACCGTTATGCTCAAGTGCCAGGGCCGTACCGCAGGTATCCTTAAAAACACAGAGGGACTGGCTGACCCCGTGCCAGCTTTCGAGCGCGACATCGAAGATCTGGACGAAATATTTCCCCACATCATTTCTTACCCATTTATCGAAAATAGCCTTAAGAAATCCGCCGTATTCTTCTGCACCAACCGACCAATCAGTGAGAATTGCGTTATTGTTGTTCGGTTTAACAAGTCTTAGTTTTTCCCCGTCATTGTTACTCTTTCTTTCGACAATTGGAATAAACTGCATATACCGGCTGCCAATACTTTTCAGGAATTCATAAACTTCCTGTGGTTTATCTTCATTCGATTTACTTACACAAGTTAATGTATTAAATTGCACCTTGTGCTTATTAAGCAGTTCCACACCTTTAATAACTTTATCGAAGCTCGGCTGATCCCCTTTATATGGTCTGTATTTGTTATGTAAATCTTCCGGCCCGTCAATAGACAATCCAACAAGCAAACTATTTCTCTTGAAAAAGTTACACCAGTCATCGTTCAGAAGAACACCATTCGTCTGAAATGCATTCACGATTGACTTATTACCAGCGTACTTTTTCTGCAGTTCAATAACTTTCTCAAAATATTCTATTCCTAAAAGTGTCGGTTCTCCTCCCTGCCATGAAAAGCTGATCTTGGGTACATTCTGAGATTCAATATACTGGCTTATATAACTTTCAAGAACTTCATCATTCATTACAAAATTGTTATCACCGGGATATAGCTTTTCCTTTTCCAGATAGAAACAATAAGTACAGTCAAGATTGCAGAGTGATCCAGTTGGTTTTGACATAACATGAAATGAGTCGGAATATAACATAAGCAAGCAACTCTAAATCAATTTTAAGTAACGCAACAAATAAAGACCGACGGTATAAGTAACAACGGATCCAAGAGTTGATATGACAATTATATTACCTGCAATTCTTGCACTGCCTCCCAGGGCAATCGTCATTACAAAGCTGGCTATTGCAGTCGGACAGGCAAATATAACAAATATAATTCCCAAATCAGTGCTGCGGAATCCAATCCAGTAAGCTGCAAAAGTGAAGATTACCGGAGCCATAACTATCTTAATTAGAGAAGCATAAATGGAAATTTTTGATGCTTTTTTGATTGCGCTTAGATTCATGGAACCGCCGATTCCAATGAGAGCCAGTGGTAACGCGATGGCGGCAAGATACTCACCGGTGCTCTCCAAAGCGGGGAATAATTCTATCTTACAAATCGCAAACGGAATGGAGACAATGACTGCCAGAATAAGCGGATTAAGAAGTATTTCTTTAATGATCGATTTGATTTCATACTTCGATTTCTCTGATCCAAACACTGTTAGTGCTACAACAGAGAGGAAATTATAAAGAGGAAGAACAAAAGACAGCACCAGCGATGCTTTAGCAACTGAAGCCGCGCCGAACATACCGAACATTATTGCTAAACCTACTATGGCATAATTACTTCTGAAAGCACCCTGAATAAAAACACCTCTGTTGTTTGTATCTTCGCAAAGATAAATTGAAATCATCCAACTTAATCCGAATAAAACAAGTGTTGAAATTACAACAAACAATATGAATGGAATATCGAACTCGGAAGAAAGATCGACATTATAAAGTTTCAGAAAGATTAAGACCGGCAGAGAAACATTAAAAACGAATTTTGAAGTCGAATCAACGAATGACTCCGTTACCAATCCGCGTAGACGAAGAAATATTCCGACAACTACTAGAAGAAATACGGGGAGAACTACATTAATAATATAGATGAGATCATTCATATGAGTAACAGGCTTATAAGAATTTTACATTTTCAGAGATCAATAATTCGCTGCCATATCAAGTCTTCCACAGGTATTCCATCCTTTAAATACATTTCCTTTCTGGACAAAGCGCGTTCACCCGGATAGAGTATTTCATCTGAATCCTTTGCAGGAGCTGAATCTTTTATACTCCTGATTATTTCGTCAACAGTATTATTAATGTAATTGGAATTCGCGAACCTTCCGGGATCAATTGCGATAAACACCTGCGACATTCCTGTGTCATGCCCGGATTCAATCAGCTCATGACTCGCCTTACCTCCCGACAGTACAGTAGCAATCAAATCAAATACAATGGATAACCCTGAACCTTTCCAAAAACCAATCGGCAAAACTCTTCTGTTTTCGTAGACAACAGCGGGATCTTTTGTAAGGTTACCTTCATTGTCATATCCCGCCTCGAACGGCAGTTCTTTATTAGCTCGCTTATGAGTAGACAACTGTCCGTATGAATATCTTGACATTGCCATGTCGAGTACAATATGTCCATTCTCTCTTGGTACTGCGATACAAAGAGGATTATTTCCTATCGCAGGTTCTTTGGAGCCCCAAGGCGGCATCATCGGGAAGGCATTAGTAAATGCAATTAGTATGAATCCCTTTTCAGCAGCATGCCAGCCGAATGCTCCCGCTCTCATCCAGTGGTTGGCATTTTTAAGAGCGACACAACCCAGTCCATTCTCAGCAGCCAGATCAATTGCGCGGTCTGTAACGGATAAAGCATTAAGAGGTCCGGGTCCCGACTTTCCATCCCACTGTTCCAAAGCGCCGAATGAGTTAACCTTGACAGGTTCGGCATTTGGATCGATAAAGCCGAGGTTAATTAGCTTAATAAAAGCAACAAATCTGTTTGTACCATGCGATGCAACACCGTACAAATTGTTCGTTGCGAATATGGACGCGCACAGCTCCGCTCTGTCCGGTTGGAAATTATACTTAATCAATTTCCCGGTTAAAACTTCGCAAAGCTCTTCATATTTTAGTTTTATCATCACCCGAATCTTTCCACGATATAATTATCTATTCACCAAAATATTTATTATAAATACTATCAATTTGCTCAATTTCTTCTGCGCTCAATTCGACCTCACCTGCCCCGGCATTTGATACAGCCTGCTTAACTGTCCTTGCGCCGCATAACAGATGCGTAATACCTCGTCTGTTAAATGTCCATGCAAGTGAAAGCTGTGTAAGATTACAATTTTTACCTGCGGCAATACCTGAGAATTCCTCCAGCATACTATTTACCTTCAGAATATTTTCTTCAGTGAATAAAGAGTGATTATTTCTTAAATCCCCTTTATTATACTTTCGTTCAGAAGTAATTTTACCTGTTAAAAGTCCTTGGGCTAAAGGTGAATAAGCAAGTATAGCAATGTTATTTTCATTACAGTATCCGGCGTTCCCGTTCTTCTCCGCACGCCTTCCAAGCATACTGAATTTCTCCTGGTCAACATCAAGTTCCCTGTATTGCTTCAATTCGTCAACCTTTGCATTTGAGGCGCCGATTGCTCTGATCTTTCCTTCTTCCTTAAGTTTTATTAATTCTGCTGCTGTTTCTTCAATAGGAGTGGTTTCATCCTGCCAGTGGGTCTGATAAACATCTATATAATCTGTTTGAAGACGTTTTAAACTTCTCTCAACTTCTTCTCTCACTGACTCTGCGCCAAGATACTTGTAGACCTTCATAGCATCATCGGCTTGTGATATGCCGTTTTCATCGGAAGTAAAATGAAGCTTCCCTTTATCCATATCCCACCTTAAACCGCACTTCGTGGCAAGTATAACTTTGTCCCGCCTGTCTTTAATTGCTTTACCAACAACCTCTTCGGATCTACCGAATCCGTAAACAGGTGCAGTATCAATCAGGTTAATCCCCGCATCAATGCCGGCGTGAATTGTATTTATACTATCATTATCATTTGCGCCGCCCCACATCCAGCCACCCATTACCCAAGTTCCCAAAGCAATTACTGATGCATTTATATTAGAATCACCCAACTCTCTGTAAATCATTATACACTCCCATAATTCAATTTTTTAATTATTCTTTTACTTTAACTTTCCGCCGCAGGATTTTCTAATTACAAGTGAAGGATTAAACAACTTTCTTACGTCAACCGGCAGATTATTTATACGCTTATGAAGTGTAGAAACCGCCACTCCTCCGATTTCATCAACGGGCTGCTTTATTGTTGTAAGGGGTATCGCGGCATACTTCGCCATTTGGATATCATTGTACCCGACAATTGCTACTTCTCCGGGAATACTAACTCCCTTATCCAGGAGCACCGACATAAATCCAAGTGCAGCACTGTCGCTATATATAAACATAGCTCTCGGACGGTTTTTCAACTTCATGAATTTCTTTCCAATTGATACCCCCGATTCAAACCGATCCATATCGTACTCCAGCGGATCAAGATAAAATATCTGTCTTCTGTCAATCGGAAGATCATTTTCAACCATCGCACGCTCGTAACCTATTCGTCTTACTTCGCCCAGGATATTTTTATCACCGCCGTGTACGTAACCGATGCTTTCGTATCCAAGTTGAGCCAGGTGCGAAGTTGCCTGGTAAGCTCCGTTCTCATGGTTCGAACCTACAAACCAGTATTCCGGCTCATGCATATACGAGATCATCACATATGGGAAACTTTGATCGTGCAGTTCCTTGATATATTTAGTTGCCCTGTATTCCAGTGAGAACGAAGCAATTATTAATCCATCCACACCCAGATTTTTAAAATGGTTTATCTGGCTTTCTTCTTTGGCCAGGTCATCGGATGAACTGGACAGCAGAATGTTATAGCCCAGTTCATTTGCACGTCTCTCGATGGACGGTATTATCATAGAGAAAAAAGGGTGAGTCAGGTTGCGTATTACCAAACCCAAATTTCTAACTTTGGAGTGATCAAGTTTCCAATTCTTTCTCGGGGCTACATACGTCCCTTTACCTATGCGGGTAAACAGGACTCCCTCACCAACAAGTGAGGCAATGGCTTTCTTAACCGTCATAAGACTTACTTTGTAGTACTTCGCAAGTTCGCTGTTAGAACCAACCTGCTCATCTTCGATAAGCTCGTTACTAATGATTTTACGCTTAAGGTCCTCTTTAATTTGAATATAAAGAGGCGTCTCGTCATTAAATTTGTGTTCTTCACTCATAATTCAGTTATACTCGGTATACCAGGTTTAACAACTTAAAGCATTCCCAGGACTAATTCAAGTGAGTTAAATTGAAGTATGACCTTACTTGGATGAATTAAGTCTTGCTGCGAAAAAGACTAAACCGGAAGTAACTATCAACACCACGAACTGTAATGCGAGCGAAGTTGAAATCAATCCAATGGATAACAATCCGGCAGAAATTGCTGCATACTTAACGGCATAATACACAATCTTGCTTAAAAGTATACTTATACCGGCGCTTAAAAATAAATTATCAAACTTTCTGTTCAACTGATAAAATATCAACACGTTCACAACCAGTTCGAATGACATTATAAGTGCTTTGACAAACAAAGGATGACCGGAAGTAAGAACAGAAAAAACGGGAAGTGTGACAGCAATTATTAGCGAGTTGGTTTTATTGCTAAATAGTATTGTTGCAAAAACAGCTAAACGCATCGGTTCAATTACATAAAGCGGCAGACTTAACAAATGCGTAAAGTAAGGAATAGCGTATATTGCAGCAATTAAGAATACATCAAGAAGAATAATTTTTGATTTGGATTTTTCAAACGCAACACTTTGCTCAACCAGCATGATTAATTCTCCATTATTATCATATTAAAATTATAATTTTCCCAAAACATTGTCCAATACCCAATTTGTTCTCGCTGCATCTATTCCATGACTGGGACAAGCGCCCTCTCCCCTCAATTCAGCAATAACTGTTGTGAGTAACGGCTGGTGAACATGTTGAGGCCATTCGCAGTTTATACTTTTTTCGCCTTTATCGGTTTTAATAATAATCGGATTTTTATCAAAAGTCGAAAAGCTTATCATACCTTTTGAACCGATTAATTCAATCGTATCTTCGTGAAAACCGGAAGCAAAGGACCATAATCCGCTCCCCTGAATTCCGGACTCAAATTCGAACGAAGCGCTTACTGTATCTTCAGCGTTATATAAACCATTTATATTCGATTTAGAGCCCGACACATTTCTAACCGGACCAAGAAGATAATCAAGGAAATCGAACTGGTGAGACGCGAGATCGTAAAAGTACCCGGCTCCGGCAATCTCAGGCTTAACGCGCCATGGTAAATTTTCCTTATCGCTATCTTCCTCACGGGGTTGCAGGAACAGGTTCATATTTACAGCCTGGATACTGCCTATCTCAGAAGAATCGACAAGTTCCTTAACCCTAATAAACAATGGAAGTCCACGACGATAGTAAGCAACAAACAATGGCACTCTGTTTTGTTCACATACTTTAATCATGCTGCGGCACTCTTCATAATTTGCTGCCATTGGTTTTTCAACATAAACCGGCTTACCGGCTTCAGCAGCTCGAATAGTATACTCAGCGTGCGATGAAGGGGGCGTCGCTATGTAAATAGCATTAATTTCAGGATCATTTATCAGCTTGTCCGATTTATCGTACCATTTAGGCACTCCATGTCTTTTAGCATAATCCTCAGCCAACTCACCATTTCTTCTCATCACAGCAATTATCCCGGAATTAGCTATTTTATTAAACGCCGGGCCGCTTTTAACTTCGGTTACATCACCACATCCGATGAAACCCCATTTTATTTCATTCATTTTTGAGCCGGATTATTTTCAGGAATTAGTCGTATAATTAAATTAATTATTATTCTAAAGAAAGTCTTCTCTAACCGGACTAAACACGTCAATTAGCTCTCCTTCCTCCAGGCAAATGGCTTCATGTTCAATATTCGACGGAACATAAAATCCATCACCTTTTGTAAGAACCTGCTTTTTATTTCCAATAGAAATTTCAAATTCACCTTCAGATACATAGGTTGTCTGGCAATGAATATGCTTATGTCTTGCACCAATACCACCCTTCTCAAATTTAACTCTTACCATCATTATATTATCTTCATAACCCAAGATTTTTCTCGTCAGTCCGGGTGCTGCAATTTCCCATTCAACTTCTTCCGATTTTATATATTCATTACTTTGATACTTCATTGAAAACCTCCAATAATCTAATTCGTTTGATACAATGCTACCTTTTCAGATTAGTCTTAGTAAATAATTTTCCGGCATGCTCCTCAGCAATTTTTAGATGTGCGCTCATAGCCTTAAAAGCCCTGTCGCCATTACGCTCTTTAACGGCTTTCAGAATTTTCCTGTGCCATATAACCGCAACTTCGCGGGCATCTTCAACTTTATCAAATATCTTAAGTTTTAATTCAGGCATCATATGGTGTATTGGACTGATAAGAATCGGTATAACAATATTTTTTGTTGCCCTTGCAAGAAGCTGATGGAATTCCATGTCATACTTTTCAATAATTTCCGAAGTACTTTCACACTCCGCCATTTCCTGAACATTCTTTTTCATCAAGTCCAGATCGATTTCATCCCGATTCAAAGAAGCCTCTCTTGCAATTGCAGGTTCAATCAACTGTCTTGTGTGTACAAGATCAACTGCATAGTTCCTGTCGAGTTTTAGTCTGAGAAATTTCTGAAGCGGGTTTATAACACTTTCTGAACTAATTTTATTTACAAATATTCCTTTGCCCTTTTCTACTGTTATAAGTCCTTGGGCGGAAAGTATTTGGAGTGCTTCTCTTACCGAAGTACGACTCACTTTGAACTGGGCACACAACTCATTTTCCGAGGGCAGCTTCGATCCTGGTTGATACTTCTTAGACAAAATAGAATCTTCTATCTGCGTTGCAATAAGCTGCTTGATCGGAATTCGTTCCGCTATGGATGTAAACATTGATTAACTCCGGAAAAAATATATTCGTCTACCTTTCAACTCTGCCTGAACCACCGCTCATAATAAGTTTCTCAACTTCTTCAACGGATACCAGGTTAAAGTCACCTAAGATAGTCTGTTTCAAACAAGAAGCGGCAACTGCAAAGTCCAATGCTTCATTCGTTGCTGACTTTGTCAGCAGTCCGTAAATAAGTCCGCTCGCAAAAGAATCCCCTCCGCCAACCCTGTCAACTATTTGGATGTCGTAAACCCGGGTTCTATATGGAGTTTTGCAATCCTTTTCATCATGAAGCAGCGCACTCCATCCGTTTCTTGACGCGGAATGACTTTCCCTGAGCGTTATCGCAACGGTTTCGAAATTGAATTTTTCTTTCAGTGACTCGGCAAGTTTGAAATAACCCTGTTCATCAATTTCCGCTGCTTCCACATCGGTACTGCCTGCCTTCATACCGAGACTCTTTTCAGCGTCTTCCTCATTGGCGATGCAAACATCAACATATTCCATTAAAGGAACCATCACTTCCTGCGCTTCTTTTGTTGTCCATAATTTCTTTCTGAAGTTAAGATCGCAGCTTATTTTAATTCCATTCGATTTAGCAGCAACGCATGCTTGTTTTAATGATTCCTGCGCTTTCTTTCCCAGTGCGGGAGTAATACCGGTCCAATGAAACCAGTCTTTGTCTTTAAATATTTCTTCCCAGTTGAACTCGGCAGATTCCGATTCGGAAATGGCTGAATTGGATCTGTCATAAATAACTTTCGAAGCTCTCTGACTGGCACCGGTTTCCAGAAAATAAATTCCGATCCTTTCACCACCTCTGACTACATAATCTGTGTTCACGCCGAATCTTCGCAAGTGATTGACGGCTGACTGCCCGATTTCATGTATGGGGAGTTTAGAAACAAAGTAGCTGTTAAGTCCGTAATTTACCAACGAAACCGCAACATTAGCTTCGCCGCCGCCGTAAGTAACATCCATTTGATGTGACTGTACAAATCTATTAAATCCTGGTGTAGACAGTCTTAACATAATTTCACCGAACGTAACTACGTTTTTCATTAGTACTCCTTTGTTATTCTTGTTCGCTAATACTTTGCATTAAGATTTCCGCGTTTCGAGTTATCACTTCGAAGCTGCTTTCCGCGATTGCTTTTTTGTCCAGCAGAGCACTTCCAACTCCTACGGCACAAGCACCCGACTTAAACCACTCACCGGCATTAGTTAGAGTAACACCACCGGTAGGCATAATTTTCAAATGAGGCATTGGTGCTTTAATACCTTTGAAGAACGCCATACCAACAACATCCGCCGGGAAGACCTTAACAACATCAGCTCCGTATTCGTAAGCATCGAAAATTTCAGTTGGTGTGAATGCGCCGGGCATCGCCGGTTTATTATTCCGGTGTGCAGTATCAATCAAAGATTTGATATAAACAGGACTAACAATATACTGGGCGCCAAGGTCAATTGATTCCTGTGCCTGCTGATCAGATAGTACGGAACCGACGCCGAGAACCGAGTCTGAACCGAATTCTTTATCAAGCTGCGGCAGAAGTTCAAAGGAATTCGGCGTTGTAAGGGTTAGCTCGATATTTTTAATGCCGCCTTTAAGTACGGCTTCAATAACCGGTAATACTTTTGCCGGATCATTCAAGCGTACAACCGCGAATGCTTTATTTTCTAATAAAGCCGACAGAATTTCATTCTTGTTCATACTAATTCCTATTTATTCCACTAAATATATTTTCACTGCTGTCAATTGAAGTTAGAATATCCTTGAAATTCGACACTTCTGATTAAACTTGTATGACAACATACGTAATATAAGAAGAGACAAAATTATTTCAAAAATTCGGGGTTATTTTTATCCGGCATGACTTGAGAAAACAATAAATTGGGAGGAAATATAATGAGAAGTGAGTACGATATTCTAAGAATACCATACTCATCAATTTATTTGAGATAAATAATTTTAGTAGAAAGAAGTTTGCTGCCGGAATTCAGATTAAGAAAATATACACCTGAATTCAATCCGGCAGGCGCTTCAAATGAGAATTTATTCTTGCCTGCTACAAGTTTAACCTTATCAGAGTATACAACTTCACCAAGCAGGTTTACAATACAGAGTCGGGATAAATGATCACTCCCTCTTTCGGAATTTACAACTATTGTCGCCTGATTGTTAAACGGATTCGGGTAAACCGAGATTTCGTCAAATGAAGCCGGAACAGCTTCATCTTCAACATCCGTGGAGACTTCCTGGTAGACACGAATATAATCGACTTCCATTCTTTGCGGGAAGACTGTTGTACCATCCGGAGAACCGGGCCATTCACCGCCGACAGCTACATTGAGTATAAAAAAGTACTCGTTATGAAATTCACTAAGTCCCGAAGGAGTAATATCAATTACATGATACTGCTCGCCGTCGAGGAACCACCTGATAGCTGTTTCATCCCACTCAATACCGAAGATATGAAAGTCATCCGCAAATATACCTGAACTGATTGACTTCTTACCGCCGTAGGAAGCGTGTGAACCATTGTCGGACCAGTGTGCCGTACCATAAATTGTCCTGTCATTGGTCCCGCCCCCTATCATTTCCATGATATCTATTTCACCGCATGCGGGCCATCCAATGCTTGAAAAATTTTGTCCGAGCATCCAGAATGCCGGCCAAATTCCCTGACCGTAAGGAAGTTTGATTCGCGCTTCCATCTTACCATACTTAAAGGTCTTCTTGCCCATCGTAATGACTCTGGCGGAAGTATAATTCTTCCCTGAGTAGTTCTCCTTTTTCGCCTGGATAACCAGTTTGCCGTCCTCAATAAATACATTGTCACTACTTGAAGTGTAGTATTGAAGCTCGTTGTTACCCCAGCCGTGACCGCCGGTTTCAAAACTCCAGACCGACTCATCCAATTGAGTACCTGAAAAAGTCTCGAACCAGACCAACTGGTAACTTTGCGCACAAACCATTGTTGACAGAAAAAGAAGAACACCAGCTTTGCTAATTACATCTATGAACCTATTAGTCATAAATCCTTCCCGGTTATTTAAGATCTATTTCAAACACTCTTTGAACAAGGTCCTGCTCTCTTGACGAACTGCCTAGCAAGATATAGTATTTCCCGTTATCAGTTACCCAGCTTCTTTTTTCAATACTATAATAAGCAAGGTCGGACGGAATGACAGACAGTTCGACAACTCTCGTTTCTCCCGGTTCAAGATAGACTTTCTCAAATTTTTTCAAGTCCTTTTCCGGACGAACAACTTTTGGATTCTCATATGCGGTATAAAGCTGAATAACTTCGGCGCCGGCAACATCGCCGGTATTGGTCAACTTACAGGTTACTGTAAGCTGATCAGCTTCAGAACTAATCTTACTTGCCGACAGCTTAACATCGTCGATTTTGAATTGAGTATATGACAGTCCAAATCCAAAATTAAAATCCGCTTCAATTTCATTTTTATCGAAATGACGATACCCTATAAACAAACCGTCTTTATAAAAAATCTGGTCATTCTCCTCCGGGTAGTAATCATAGGAAGAATAGTCCTGCCATTTCTTACCAATTGTATACGGCAGCTTACCTGAAGGATTAACAACACCGGTCAGAATATCGGCAATGGCATTCCCGCCTTCCTGTCCGGGAAACCAGGCCTCAAGAACCGCGTCAGCATTTGCGTAAACCTCTGGCATTACAAGCTGTCCGCCATTATTAATAACAAGAACATGTTCTTTGCCAAGTTGATCAAGAGCAGCAAGTAGTTTTAGCTGATCTTCCGGCAAGGTCAGATCAGGTCTGTCATATCCTTCGGACTCATAATGCTCCGATAATCCGGCAAACACAACAACCACATCAGCAGCTTTTGCGGCTGCAACAGCCTTATCAAGTAATTGAGAATCGGCTTTTATCCAACCAAAACCAACTTCAGCAGCCCCACCATTTTCATAATACTCAATTATAATATTGTACTCTTTCCCCGACTCAAGTGCCAATGCATAACCATTATAAGCAACGGCCCTGTCAATCCATTCATCAATAACCTTCTCACCATTAATAAAAAGCCTGACACCGTCATCACTGGCAACTCCTAATTCGAATTTACCGGACGTTTCAGGAATAAGTTTACCTTTCCATCTTACAGAAAAATTATCTACACCTATTGACTCGGCAGGTCCGCCTGCTACCCATTTAAAATCAATCTTCTCATCAACCCTTACCAGCTCCGGATCACCTTCCAGATTTTTATTATTATAATATTGCCCTGTAAAGCCGCTAACAATTTCCCCGTTGAATTCGGTTTTTAAATATTGTGATGGAATAATATTTAATTCCGTTTTACTCCGAACTCCCGGTTCGGAAATAATTTTTAGTTTATCACCATATTTACTCATAAAGGCATCGAAGGGACTAACTGAGTATGAATAATTTACCCGAGAACTTCCGCCGCCGCCCGCACGATTCACAGCAGCATTCGGGCCTATTAACGCAATGGTTTTTACCTCGTCCACATTTATCGGCAGGATCGAATTAGTATTTTTTAATAGAACGATTCCTGCGGCAGCTGCGTCATAAGCCAGTTTCTTATTTGCATCGTATGGATCTTCCTTACTCTGATAGCTGCGATCATCAAAAAATCCGAAGCGCATGGCAACTTTAATAAGTCTGCGTACTTTATCATTTATTATTTCTTGGTCAACGTCGCCGTTCTCAACAAGTTCGGTTACAGTCTCATTTAAATATTTTCCGTTCGGCATTTCAATATCAACGCCATATTTAGCGGTTCCGAGAGTTGAATGAACAGCGCCCCAGTCGGAGACTACAAATCCGTCGAAGCCCCAATCGTTTTTAAGTATAGTGTTCAATAGGAAGTCATTTTCACTGCAATAGGTTCCGTTAAGTACATTGTAGGCCGACATAACCGTTGCAACATTCCCATTCTGCACACCCGACTTAAACGCCGGCAGATAAATTTCTCTAAGCACCCGTTCATCAATCACTGCATCAATAGTCATGCGCTTATACTCCTGGTTATTTACGGCATAATGCTTAATGCAGGCAAGTACATCTTCACTCTGAACTCCTTTAATATAACTTGTTGATAAAACGGCGGTAAGAACGGGATCCTCGCCATAACTTTCGAAATTGCGTCCGCCATGGGGAGTACGGACAAGATTTACGCAGGGAGCTAACAGCATATCGCGTCCTTTATCCCTAACTTCTTTAGCGATTCCCTTTCCTACATTATAAGCTAATTGCTTATCCCACGTGGCACCGAGCGCTATGGTTGCCGGAAAAGCAGTTGCATTTCCCCATCGAATACCAAGGGGACCATCAGCCATTTTAATAGCCGGGATTCCAAGTCGTTCGACAGGTTTGGAATCGAATCCGGTTCCGCCAAGTAGTTCAATCTTCTCCTGAAGTGTCAACCTCGATACAAGTTCGTTAACTTTTTCATCAATATTCTGCTGTGCTGTAAGTTGTATTAAAGTGACAGAAACAATTATAGTAACAATAACTTTTCTCATACAAAACACCCTGGTTGTGTTTACAATATATCTTCAAGGAATTAAACTTTACTTAAGCAATAACATTTTTCGGGTAAACGTTTTTGATCCGGCTGATAGTGTATAAAAGTACACACCACTTGGTGCGACAGCTTCATATCTGTCAGTACTAAAACTAACCCTGTAAGTACCGGCATCCTGAAACTTATCGATAAGCACTCCTAGCTCTTGTCCAAGCATGTTGAATACTTTTAGTTTCACACTGCTGTATTCCGGAATGGAATATTCAATTATTGTTGAAGGATTGAACGGATTCGGATAGTTCTGCTCCAGACTATATTGTTCCGGGAGTTCGTTTTCATCATCAACTGAGACAACCAAATCAAACTGCAGCCAGTTTAAATTAAAACCTCCTTTCTCGGCAGTAACACGTAAAGTCTGTTCTCCGGCAGCGAATCCGGTAATCTGGTTGATTGTCTGCCATGTCTGCCAGCCCCCCGTAACAGGCAGTGTTCTGGATCCTACTATCCTATCATCAACAGTCAGCTTAATAATACCTGCGTTAGATTCGCTGGCGATTCGTAAATAAAGCATATAAGTACCAGATGCCTGCGGGTTAATGTAATATTCCATCCAGTCACCATCGTCTATCCAGCCGACATTCAAACCGCCGCCATCGTCACTTGTATTTTCAGTATCAATACCGAACATATCGGAATAATCTTCCGCTTCTATTTTACCCGGCAAAGCGAGTGCTGCAGCCTTGGCAGTATTATAAACATTGACCGGACCGAATGGTTCAAGCATACCGCCGTCTTCCGACTGGAGAGAACCGGAAACATACTGCAAACTTAATGATTCCCCGGGAACAACAGAGCCTTGAAGAGTAATCACAATCGTTGTTCCGTCATTTTCTTTAAGCACCACGCCGCTATAACCAATCTCACCACTCTGACTTCCTGAAATGCTAAACACAAGATTTGATAACGGTGCCGGATCGTTAATAGCCTTATTAAAAGTTACCTCAATTTCCGAAGCATCTTCGACAACTATTGCGGATTCAAGAATAGGGCCGGAACCGGCCGGAGAATCTTCGAGAGATGTTATTCCATATCCATAGGCATACAATGGATCGTAATCAGTATCACCGAAATTTATTGGTATCTGATCCATCGATCCGGGCCACGTTGTCGATAGAAGACCGATCGGCTGATAATCTCCGAACAATACATCCGAGACACCATCTCCTTCCGTACCCGGAAGCCATGCAGCAATTATCGCATCGGTAAAGTGAAGTATAGGTTCAATTATCAAAGGTCGACCGGAAACAAGAATGACAACTACCGGTTTTCCCAATTCCTTCATTTTTTTTACCAGATTAACTTCAGTTTTTGTAAGAGACAGATCTGCCCTGTCACCGGCACTTTCAGCATAGGGTGTTTCGCCAATAACAACAACCGAATAATCCGCATCAGTATTATTGAATTCTCCATCCTCGGAAAAAACGATATCAGCATTAGGCGCTGCATTTTGCATACCTTCTAATATTGTGGTCCCTTCCGTAATGTTTCCGCTGCCGCCCTGCCAGTTGATTGTCCAGCCGCCGCATTGATAACCAATGTTATTTGCATTGGAGCCTGCGACCAATATTCTTGTATTGGTCTTGGGCAAAGGTAAAACATCATCTTTCCTTTTAAGAAGCACAAGAGATTCACGGACACACTGACGCGCTACTTCACGATGTTCGTCTGAACCAACCAAAGCAAACAATGATCTGTCAGTCAATGGATTTTCAAATAAGCCGAGTTTAATTTTCTGAGTTAATATTCTCCTAACTGCATCGTCTATTCTATCTTCTGTTACGCTTCCATCTTGTACAAGAGTTTTCAATGTTGATATAAAGTTTTTATAGTCATATGGGACCATAACCATATCAATTCCGGCGTTGATTGAAGTTTCAACATCTGATGAATAATCACCATCGAGCTGATCTATTGCTGCCCAGTCCGAAACAACAAATCCCTCGAAACCAAGTTCGACCTTAAGCACATCAGTTAGAAGATACTTATAACCATGTAGCTTTTCTCCATTCCAGCTACTGTAAGAAGCCATAACGGTACCGACACCCTGTTCAATTGCGGAAATGTAGCCGGGAAGATGAATAGCGCGCAGTTCTTCTTCAGTCATCACTGCATTACCCTGATCGACGCCGCCTCTTGTACCGCCGTCAGCTACATAATGCTTGGCACAAGCAAGTACTGTTGAGGCATCCGCCAGAGTATCGCCCTGAAAACCTTTAACTGCTGCTTCGCCAAGTGACTGTGCAAGCTCTGCAGTTTCACCGAAGGCTTCATAAGTCCTACCCCAGCGTTCGTCCCGTGCAACAGCAATACAAGGACTGAAATTCCAGTCAACACCGGTTGCAGCGACTTCAATTGCAGTAACTTCAGCCGCTCTTCGAATCAGTTCGGGGTTGCGTGTACAACCCAAACCAATGTTATGCGGAAATATAACCGCGTTCTTGAGGTTGTTATGACCATGAACAGCATCCACACCATAAATAAGGGGAATACCGAGTGATGTTGAAAGTGCACTTTGCTGGTAACCGTCGTACATATCCGCCCACCCGGCAGGTGTATTGTCTGAAGGAGCAGCACCTCCTCCGCTAAGTATTGAGCCGAGATAATAAGTTGCAATATCACTGTTGCTGCTGAGTGCCGTCCTGTCAGCCTGAGTCATCTGACCGATTTTTTCATCCAGGCTCATCCTGCCGAGAAGATCCTCAACTCGTTCTGATACCGATGCATTCGGATCAAGATAAACCTGGGCAAAACCTGTTCCGCACACTAACAGCATGAACATGAAGATCACGATAATTCTTTTCATTCTATTTTCCTGTATCTGATTAAAACTCTATTTTAACAAAACCATTTTTCTACTCATCCTCTTATCGCCGTAACTCAATGTATAAAAATATACTCCGCTCGTGAGCTGCTTTCCGTGAAATTGCACTTTATAACTTCCGGGATATTGGAACTCGTCTACGAGTGCCGACACTTCCCTGCCGAGGATGTCGTAGATGACAAGGCGAACTTTAAGGAAGTCACCCCGGTTTGTAAGGGACTTTAGCCCACCACTCAAATCCCCAAACGGTATAGTGTATTCAATTGTTGTAGTAGGATTAAACGGATTCGGATAATTTTGTCCTAAGCGGAATTCAGTAACAAGCGATTCCTCAGCTACATCCGTAATATAATTATCATTCCTGAAACCGGGAGTTCCTGTTCGTTTTGACACGCCCCAGTTTTCAGGTGAAGCATTGTCCAGATCCGGATTGACTAATGACAATGTTTTACCTGTTCCGTCAGCTTCAGAGGGCCACGGATCGGTATCGCTGTAGCTTACGGAATCAATAAGCAGATGATTCGAATCATATAATTTGATCTCATCACCTCCGTTGCTTAATCCAAATGGGAAGTTGCCAAACATTGCACAGTCAGAGTTAATAAAGCTATCGAATGCTGCGGAATCACGGGTTAGCACCATGTAATCTCCCGACTTCAAAATGGTCTGTTGCGGAATGTAAAAAGCAGTCGATGTATCAGAATCGGTCATGTACCAGCCAGAAAGATCATAATCGTTTTCACTGCCATTAAAACATTCCACCCAGTCTTCCGTATCAAATTCCGGTGATGAATTATAGTTAATCTCGTTTATTACTATACTGCTTACATATTCATCTTTAATAAACGCAGCATGTATATTCATGTCACTAGTCGGAGCGATAGTGATAGCAGGATCGGTACTTTCGATATCTCCTTCCCAGCCAGCAAATTTATATCCATGTCGTGGCAATGCTGTTAATGTAATTGCAACTCCCTTAAAATAAACTCCAAGCCATTCCTCTGAAGAATCCATAATTGAGTTTATTCTGACCGATCCAATGTTTTCATTATTTATCGTCACGCTCAGATTATAAAACCCGTTTAAACCGAATTCTGTTCTATAGTGTGTTCTTAAAGCCGGGATTCTGTACTTACCGAACGTCTTCATATTATTAATATTATCTTTCCAGCCGGAATAGCTGAAAGCATTCCAACGAGATATATGCCTGAGCATTTCCCTGTCAATCTGCTGCACAAGTGAATCAACAATACTATTAATGTTAGGTGAAGTGAAGACAGTATTTGAAATATCCGCGAATCTGTTTATAAATTTAGTTTTGAATTCGCTATTCCTGATCAGGTTTCTCAACATGAATGTAGACCAGGGCGGATTCGGCCATTCCGGTCCGTTAGCCTCCAGAGCAAATCCAAGAGTATTGTTTGTGTAATTGTTTGTATTCCAGATACCGAATCCGAAATCGGTGTCGTATAATAACCATCGCCATTTCCCGCCCTCAACCTGCGGATGCCAAAACTTACTGTTATTTCCGGGCCAGTCTGTATTATCAAAAAATATTTGTGCCGTCTGATAGTCAATGAAACTATCTATGTCAATACGGTCGGCAACTACCTCATAATACTGCTGTATTGACAAACTGTGCGAACTTATATAATCCAGCAAATCCAGGTAATCTTCATTCGAACCTTCAACTATATCAGCATAAAACTCGAGTATGTCAATTTTAGCCGGATCAATATCATAATGTTGAGCCAGATAATTCTCATTAATCTTTTCCCTGATATTATGAATGCCCCAATAATCCCCGTTCAGATAAACGACTGCCGGTCTGTAAGCCTGTCCATCTATGTTCAGATCTTCAACTAAAACCTGCAGGAATGCATCCCTGAACATTGTTATGTTCCAATCATTTCCCGAGTTGCGCAAAAGTACCGAGGCGTATTCATCAAAAGGAAGCTCCGGAAATATCTTGTGCTCAAAACGCTCCTCTCCATATTTTTTTCGTGCAAATAGTGAGAGCGATTTCATATCCAACGCACGCGACCACCCACCGAATATTTTAATGCCGGCGTCCATATCGATTGCCAGACTTTTATCAGTCTCAAAGAATTGTATTCTTGCCTTCTTCTCCCAGTCCTGCCAGAAATTAGCACCGAAATAAGGATTGTTTGATTCAGCATTCGGACCAAGCACATACATCCCTTCATTATAGTCCCACAAATTCGGTGGGTCGGTTATTATGCTTATGACAGGGAGTTCACTTTGTTGAGATATGAAATACGTCTTTGACACTACATTACTGGGCAAGGCTCCCGTTGATTGCGCAACCACTCTTAAAACTCTTGTGGATGATAGATGAATCGGTTCGGTATATACCTGAGAGGAAGTCGACGGAATGGAACCATCGATTGTATAATAGATCACAACGCTGCTATCACTGTTCGATGCAGTAATCTGAATTTCAAGTGGGGAGTTGTAAAATCCGCTTTCAATATTAACAGTGGGCTGCCCAGTCTTTTCCGAGAACCCCTCGTAAATGTTAGGTTCACCCGGTGTTGCATTAAGAAAAAATAAAAGCGAATCGGAATTCATCGTTCGACCGTAAGAAATATCCGGCGAGAGTTCCGGTATAACTAATGAATCTTCAATTGTACTATCCGGAGTAAAAAGGAATAATGTTTCACCGGCCGCGGAAAGACTAAAATCAGTATGGTATTTTGTTGCAGGCAGTTCTATAAAATCGGGTATACCATTACCATCTTCAATGGGGATAGTGTAACCAAGAGTTAGAAATGGTATCAGGGACATATCCGATGATGAGCTCCCGACGTTATGAACCTCAATTGCAAGAATATTATCACCGGATTTCAGTAACGAGTAAGCGTCCGCAATTGGGAATACCTCGGGACTACCCCCATTGTACATCTGTGCTTCGTGATTGTCTGTTGCGAATGAATTGAAGGACACAGCCGAACCGGAGTCACCCATATTAAATCGGGCTATCTCTGTTCCATTCAGGTATGCTACGAATCCATCATCGAAATCAATATGTAATATCGCCGCTGCGATATCATCAACATCTTCGATCTCAAATTCATTCCGAACGTAAATAGACACGGCATTGTTGATAATCGTTTCATCATCATTATCCCCGTAACCGAATCCCGATCTGCCGGACGGCCAATTTAAATCATTATAGTCAGAAGAATTCCAGTCTGACGAAATCGATGCTTCGCCTTCATGATATTGCCAGATAGTATTTTTATCGATAACAGTCTCCCAGCCGGAGACTATTCTTTTCCTATCCTTCCCCGAGGCAAAGACAACAATATATGATTCAGGTCCAAGGCTATAATTCGGAAACACCCAGCGCTGTTTCCCTTCCTTCCTGTCCGCAAGTGAATAGTCTGCCAGGTTAACTGCTGCATTACCGGAATTATACAATTCAAACCAGTCGGATGTGCTTCCATCCTCATCAAAAAGGACTGTCTGGTTTTTCGTCATAACTTCATTAATAACAATATGCTGCGCGAACAATCCGGAAAGAGTAAACAGGAATAGAACTATGTATGTTATACTTTTCATTTCATGTGAAAAAAAAGGCGAAATAATTCGCCTTTTAATATACCTGATTCGGGATAATTTATTTATTCTTTTTCGTATACCCTGACATAATCGACAACCATTTCCTGCGGCCATATCGTTGTAGTATCCGGATTACCCGGCCAGTTGCCTCCGACTGCCACGTTAAGAATGATGAAAAAGTGCTGGTGGAATTCGCTCATACCTGCTGAGGTAATATCAAGTGAGTAGAACTTAAAATCATCAAAATACCAGTCAATTTTATTCTCATCCCATTCAATCGCATAGACATGGAAATCATCTGCCAGAATACCGTTTGACACTTCAGTACTACTTCCTTGAGACGCATGATTATCATTATCCTGCCAATGGAGTGTACCGTGAGTAACGTTATCTCGTCCATCTCCGCCGCCAATCATCTCCATTATATCAATTTCACCGCATGCCGGCCACCCAACTTCAGAAATATTCAAGCCAAGCATCCAGAAAGCAGGCCATAATCCCTGTCCATATGGAAGTTTTAATTTTGCTTCAATACGACCGTACATAAACGTTTTAGTTTGCTGTGTCGTCATTCGGGCGGAAGTATAATAACGCGTACCATCGTTACCTGTATACTCTTCCTGCAGCGCAACCATATGAAGCATACCGTCTTCAACGAAGGAGTTTTCAGAACGATCAGTATAGTACTGAAGTTCATTATTCCCTCCGCCGTTTCCGTTTACTTCGTGCACCCATTTTCCAGGATCAATAGCGCTGCCATCGAACTCATCACTCCAAAGAAGTTTATAGCCTTCTATCTGACCATTATCATTGTTCTCCTCAACGGGATTATCATCGTCTGAACAACCTGCGACAAATGTGGTTGCGATAAGAAAGAATACAGCCATAAATATATTATTCCAATTTCTCATAATCTTACCAGAAAACTGTGTAAAGAAGTGCCAGAATTAAACAGATCACATATGCTGATATGTTAAATGCTTTATCAGTAGTGAATAATTTGGATGTAAAATTAAATCCTTTCGGATCGTCTGACTCGCGATTCGATGCAAGACTAATCATTCCGGCAATTGCAATCGTAAGAAGGAATGTATACAGCATCTGATCCATCCAAGGTAATCCGAGAGACTCGGCTTTAAGCACAAGTGCTATGGGAATGGATAAAATAGCACCCCAGATAGCTCCGCGTGTAGTAACTTTTTTCCAGAATAAACCGATAAGTGCAACTCCCAAAATACCCGGGCTAACAACGCCTGTATACTCCTGGATATACTGAAACGCCTGAGGAACACTTTTCAACAGAGGAGCTACTAATCCTGCAATTACCAGGGCAGCAACTGCGGAGATTCGACCGACTCTAACAAGTGATTTTTCACTAGCCGTTTTATTCATATACGGCTTGTAAATATCCATTGTAAATATCGTTGAAGTAGAATTCAACATGGATGCGAGCGATGAAATTATTGCTGCCGTTAAAGCCGCAACAACAACACCCTTCAATCCAATTGGAACAAAATTACTTATCAGCCAAGGATAAGCCTTATCGTAATTAACACCCCCGTCCATTTTAGAAAACGCATCCTGAGCCCCGGCAATAACGTTTGTTCCTTCTGGTTGTGTATACATTACGAAAGCGATGATTCCGGGAATAACCACAATGAGAGGAATTACTAATTTTAAGAACGCGGCGAATGCAATACCTTTCTGAGCTTCGCTAAGTGACTTTGCGGCAAGTGTTCTCTGGATAATATATTGGTTAAATCCCCAGTAATAAAGGTTTGCAATCCAGAGACCGCCGATCAGCACCGCTATACCGGGGAGATTACTGAACTCGGGATGATCTTTCTCCAGAATCATATGAAATTTATCACCCGCCTTGTCAATTATATGTGAAATTCCGTTGACTATACCTCCTTCCGGTGTTACATATTCAAGCGCTATTATAGTTGTAATAATTCCGCCAATAACCAAAAGTATAACCTGAATAACATCAGTCCAGGCAACAGCAGACAGTCCTCCATAAAGCGAATAAGCAATCGCGATAAAACCAAGTCCGATAATTCCGTACATAATAAGACCGCCGTCGCCGGTTCCCATGATGGTATCAAGAGCCTTAGCGCCGAGGAAAAGGACGGAAGTCAGATTCACAAAAACAAAAAGGAATATCCAAAATATCGCCAGGATGGTCTTTAACGTTGTATTGTATCGTTTTTCAATATACTCAGGTATAGTATAGATTTTCTTCTCGATAAAAATCGGCAGAAAAAATTTACCCACAATAATCAAAGTAAGCGCAGCCATCCATTCGTAAGAGGCTATTGCCAGTCCAATAGCAAATCCTGACCCCGACATACCGATAATTTGTTCGGCAGAAATGTTTGCAGCGATAAGAGATGCTCCGATAGCCCACCAGGTAAGTGACTTACCTGCAAGGAAATAATCCTTAGAATCCTTTTCGTGTCCCTTTTTGTCTCTGGAAACCCAGAGTCCCAGACTCACAATACCAAGTATGTAAGCTGCGAAAACAATATAATCAACGGTAGAAAAATTCATATTTATAATCCTTATTTGTTTGTTTATTCTAAAATAAGTACGAAATACATTTTATATCTCCAACCATCACCGTAAAGTACCAGGTTCAGCAGTATGCTTGTACTTTGCCGATGAATGACAAACCAATTTTGGATAATACAACCGATACAGTTTGGGACAGCCCGGATCCGGCATCAATCTTTACATATCCATTTAACTGCTTAACCAGGCGGGAATCCGTTCCTGCCGGAACACAAATATACAATTCTGCGATTTCTTTAACAGCATATTTTCGCTTGTAACTCATAGGATGTATTGTCTTTCTTACAATTTTTCATCCAACTACTTTCATGATAATTTAATTTATTTCACCAGTGATTCATTATCCTCAGGTATAAATAGCTTTTTACTTTAAATAGATAAATTTCATTGAATGTGTTTTATTGCTGTGAGTTGCGTTTAATAAATACACTCCCGAATTAATCATCTCACTATTTTTATCAAATGCGTTCCATGTGAATGCGCCTTTTCCTGCAACAGCGTTTCGTATATTTTTAATAAATACAATGCGTCCAAGCAGGTCATAAATTTTAATGCCCAGTTCACCCGGTCTATCAAGGTAGTAAGTGAAATGTGTGTAACCGTTAAACGGATTCGGATAATTCTGGAATAGTTTAAAATCGTCAGGCGTTTGAAAACCTCGGTTGCCAACTCCCGTTGATATCCTGTCAACTTCGATGGCATTAACAAAGTTGCTGTCAACTTCTTCGGGAAAATAGATATCAATAATTTCGTCCTGAACTTCAACTTCCGTATTAACCTCGTATGCAGTATTCATACCGCCCAGTGCAGACACATCCAGGTTATCGCGGATAAGGTCTCCTTCAACTACAACATCGAAAACTTTCTCTGCTACAAACTCGCTACTGTTATAAGCAAACAAAAGTTTTAAATCATATGTACCGTTAGGAACGCGTAACTTATAAGTAATAATTCCTTTTCTTTCTATCCTGTAAATTTCATCCAGATCAGTATTGTTAATCTCAATACTTCCCCAGTTCTTCACATCGCCCTGCATATATCCGTACTCAACCTCGTGACTCCACTCCTGATCAGCGAGATACTCACCGACTTCACTTCCACCTACATTTATTTTCAACGGGAATGAAACCGGGTTCATTTTAGTCACAGATACCGCCTGCACATTAAGGGTATTTGCCGGTTCACTATCGTCTGAAATATCTCTGACAATTATATTGTATCCTAATGCCGGATCATAGTTTTCGGTTTGCAGCGTTACGAGCTTTTTATTCGAATGAACTAATGCTTCCGAAATCGTAACACCGGAGATCAAATAGCTGGAAGGCACACTTCCGGAGACCGGGTCAATTTCTTCCGAGAACAATACATCTATTGAGCTATCATATTTCTCCCGCACCCACATAACCTGAGGAGGATTAACATCTCTTAATCCGGTATCATTTTCAGAAGTAAGGCATAATGTCATTATGCCATTATTAAAAACAACATTTTCCGGAATAAAATCGGCCTGATTACCACCGAAGGTATGTTCGGCTTTCTCCCATCTTTCCGGATTAAACGAAGTAAAGTCATCCTTCCAGCCGAAGGAGAAATTGTTATCAGTACCGTAGTTACCAGTACCGGGGGTATAAGACCAGTACCTTGCCCAGTCATACTCGGCAAATGCGGGCAGGTAGGCATCATCCCATTCACCCACCCAGTTTTCATAAACGGGATTCCAAATATTCATCATTAATTTTGATGGATGCACAAGTTCACTAACATGACCGCCATTCTGCCTGTAAACCTCAACTCCATCAACGAAGTAAGCGATATACGCAGGTGTCCATTCAAAAGCGTAATCATGAAAATCCTCATATGGATCGAACTCAACATAATTTGAACGTATATGGAATTGTTGCCCGGGTGAAATTACGTTGAACTGGAACATATTCTTATACCTGCCGATAACCTCGATGTCAATTTCGTTCCAGCCTGTCTCACTTGTAATTTCATGATAAGTAAAAAATGAGGATACAACACCTGGTCTGTTTGCCGGTTTATATCGAACTTCAAAACGCCCGTACGTATATTCTTCAATCGTTCTGTATTCGGCTCCCTTATAATGTTTACACTGGATAACAGAGCTAAATACAAGTAAAAGTATCAGTAAACTTCCAACTGCTTTCATAATCTTTTCCTCTTATTTAATCGGGAAGACAGATCTATATGACACATAATATTACCTGTAAATTCCATCCTCGCCAAAGAGGAAGTCCAGTGAATTTATTTATTCTTATTGGTAAGTAATAGTTATGCAAATAACTGCCTCCTAAATTCAAACAAGTTGTAAAAAAGGCGGGAAGAATCTTCCCGCCCCAAGTAACACGAGGAGGAATAAAAAGAATTTTATTCACGCTGTAGATAAGTTAGAAATTTATTCCAACAGTAAATTTCTGGATATTATCGAACCGACCGAAATCAGCATAAGCATAATCAAACCTGATACTGATATTTCCCATAATTTGCTGCTTTAGACCAGCCCCAAGAGTAAACGACTCTTCCGATTCATCAAGGAACATGGATTTAAAACCACCTCTTACTGAGAACATATCATCGAAAGTATACTCACCGCCGATGTTCAGGTACTCATAATTATCATTCGGATGAGAAGCATCGGCTGCAATTACCAGATCGTGTATACCGCTTGTAAATGGTCTGTACGATAAACCAACTTTGAAACCCAGAGGAAGATCCCATTCGTCCACTTGAAGTCGAGCAGGAATTCTTCCGTTATTACCCGAAGTCTCCGTGTCGTCATCATATAAAACAACACTGCTAGTTCCGTCCAGTTTCATTTTCGAACCGAAGTTAGTGATGGAAGCACCGAGTGTTATTCCTTTAAAAGGTGTATTGTAAAGCACGCCCATATCTATTGCAAGAGCATAATCCGACATCTTCCAAACACCTTGATATACTATTTTAGGATTCAGACCAATTGAAAAATTATCGGTAATATTGTATGCCCATGTAATACTTGCGGCTACATCAGTAACAGTAAAAGATTCACCGGTACCTTCAGGTTCTTCGATAGTAGTAACACTCATATCGCCAACATCGGAGGCTACGAAACTGAAACCGACAGCTCCGAAGCTGCCGAGGTTAAGCGAAAACGCTGCAAAATTATACCCAATATCTGCAATCCATTGAGTATGATCGAATACAACACCACTGTTAGGCAGTCTTGCAATACCGGCAGCATTCCAGAATATTGTACTAGGATCATCGGCAACAGCAACGAAAGCGCTGCCCATTCCTGTCGCTCGCGCACCCTGACTGATAGTCAGGAACGGTGCTGCAGTAGTACCACGTTTTGATACATCGGAAACAAATTGCGCGAACGTCATTACAGGAATTAATAATATCAGTAATACTATGTTTATCTTTTTCATAATTATCATCCCTTATTTAATTAGTGCGAATTTGCCAATGTGTTCGCCTACATTTGGCGCATCGACGTGGTAAATATATAATCCGTAAGCAGCGTCCATTCCGTCGTCGGTTACAAGGTTCCAGCTAACGGTGCCGTCATCCGTGTTAGACTCCTTATAAATTGTTTTTACAAGTGAGCCAGCAACTGTATATATTCGAACTGTACACTCTGCAGGGAGATGAATAAAATCAATTCGTCTTTCACCGCGACCAGTTTGGTTCAGATTTCTCTTTTCCCAAACTGCCTGTGCAACGTACGGATTAGGAACTACTTTAATCTTCTCAAGATCGTTCTTGGCTTTTTCAGCATCAATGTTTGCTGCTTTTGTGCTGAATGAGAAATAATCACCCTTAGCAAAAGGCTTGGTTGTTTTTATCACGAAGACGTGACCGTCTCCCGGATAAATAGGCTGATAACCTATACCGGCCGGCTGCAGATAATTAATTCTCCAGGTTAGTCTGAAGTCACCGCTTTCAACCCTTTCAATAATAACAATGTCATCTCCGAGAGAGAGGGCTTTGTCACCGTTATTATCGAAGACCTCAACTTCCACAGTATCCTGCGTAGTTGAATTGATCACTATAAAGTTCACAGGAATTCTTGTATAAGGGGTTTCCTGTTGGGGATCATCAAACCAATGTATTTCATAATCTGCCGGATAAATAACATCTCTTGCCGGAGCACTTTCATCTGGAGTAACAATTATCTGGAGATTACTTTTATCGCCTTCCCATTTCAGCCATCCGGTTTCACTCTGGACGATACTAATTGAGGTATCGTTACTGGCGGACAAAGCAATTCCATCAAAAGGTGTACTGTATATATCAGGACTTATTTCATTGTCCGGTGCCGTAAAAACTGTATCTGTTGCGCCGTCATAAGTTCTAATTATTGAATAGCTCGATGTTGTATATGATGGATACTCGCCTTCTGCATCGAAAACAACATTATAGGCCGCGCCTTCTTTAACTGCACCAGGATTAAGTATGGAAACATTCAATGAACCAGTACCCGTTCCACCAGCCACCTCGGTTATACTTCCTTCAATCTGTGGTGAAACGTACCCTGCCGCTGGTGCATTAGGAGTAACAACAGCACAATTAACGTCTACAAATTGCAGATTACCTGAAAAGTCCTCTGTAATTATTTTCGTACACTCGGAAGGAGTTAATCCCCGTGTACCTCTGTCCGGATCACCCATATCGTAAGATACAACGGCATAATAATACTGCTGTCCGTTTACAACGTTTGAGTCCACGTAGGCATGCTGCAATCCTGTTTCGCTCCCTCTCCAGAAACTTGCGCCATTAACACCAACAGGATCAGGCCCTTCGATACTGTCGACCAGATCAAACTGTGCAATCGGTTTCCAGAATTTCGGCTCACCTTTCGAATCTGTTATTGTCTTAATGTCATTAAATTCCGGTTCGGTACTACGATAAATCAGGTAACCTTCGAAGTCTCTTTTCGGACCGGAAGTCGGATCGCCTTCGATATCGAATCCCATAAAAGGATCACGTGATTCTTCGGCGAGGTCATCCCAATACAGAAATACTTTGCCGTCACCGGCAACAGCAGTAACTTCCGGTTTCTCAGGAGGTTTGGAGAAGTTATAATTCGCGTTATAAATTTCCTGAACTGTTTCCTTATTGAAGAACAGATCATCAAGGTCTGAGCCGAAAACAAGAGCCATCGAGAATCTTTCGCGTCTGTTCTTAAGTAATTTGAAATATCCCGATGCGAAAACCATAGAAATATTTGCATTCTGCAACTCGGTATCGAATGAATCCGGAGCCATATGCTGTAGCCACATAGATTCATCATCTTTCGGCCAGCCTCCGCCGGTTCCACCGTCACCGAGCCTATAAATACTAAGAGATGTTAAACCTATCCAGTCTGATTCGGTAATATCGGTTTCATCGAAGTGCGGTTCACCATGAGTCGGTTTTCCGTCTCCTTCACCTTCATCGGGACCAACATACTGTCTGTCGTAAGGACCAACACCATCCTTCCCGAGGTCATCATTAAGAGGTTCGTTTTCTTCGGCATCCCACTGATCGTTATCATTTAAATCTGTAAAGCCGACCCAGTCGCCATCGTTATCTATATCGTCATCACGCGCCTCATCAATAAAACCATCCTCATCATTATCAATTCCGTCACCCTGGTTTCTTGGATCTCCCGGACCATAATATGGTCCGCCAATTCCGGGACTCTCAAGGTAGGCATAGCCATACATACCTGTTGTATATCCACCTGGAATACCTTTTCCGTCGCCATCGTATGCGTAAGCTATATCGAGAGTCCTGTCAAAGTAAGCATTGTCGTCACCGCTATCGTCGGAGCCGCCGACACCCGGATCAGTATAGAATCCGAAAGAAGTCTTTTGATAATCATAATCGGAAATATTCACAATATCATAATGCCAGAAGATAATATCCTCGGCAAGTACGTGTGACCACTGGAAACCTCTTACTTCAACTCTAATACCGATGCCACCGCGATTAGAATCGGACAGTACCGGATAGAAATTGTAAGGTGCTCGTTTCCATTCACCGTCTTTTGAATCATCCATCACGAAGAATGTTTCCACATCGGCGTTTTTCACACCGCGTCCGAAATAACCGTACCAGTAACCATCCCATGCATCATCTACCAGAGGCAGGGCCCGGGGCCAAAAATCCGGCCAGGTTTCGGAATTAGTACTGATAGCCGGAGTTTCCGACTGAGGATTCATATAACCGGGTACAGGTTCAAGCACCCAGTCAAGTCCGGTAACTTTATCAAAATCTGTATGTTCTCTGTAAGCTGTCTGAAGCGGTGTAATAGGGCGTCCTGTTCCTGGTGCAGTAACTTCCGTTCCGATTAGCACACACACACCATCAAGGTAACTATGCCCCGTTCCTTTGGGCCATTCGCCGGAAGGCTGAAACGGCCACTGTCCGACTTCTCCGTTATTGTTATAGAGGGTTCGCACCTGGTTTCCGTCCATTGTACCTTCACGCCGGTATAGGATATCACCGTATTCATCATTTCGGTATCCGATCGTTTCAGCGGTCTGAGCATACAAACTTATTATTGATATAAAAAAGAGTAAAACTATAAGTACATGACGATACATTCTCGCCTCCATTTACAAAATTAATATTCGCTAGAAACTAACTCTAAGACCGAGTCTAACCTGTCTTGGCGTTGAATACATACCGGGGTTCTTGATAAATTCATCAATAGTGTTTAATCCATTTACGTCACCGGCAAACTTGGTATTGAGATCTGCATTAGCTCGTCCGGTGGTTGAATAAACACTGTTTTCATTTCTGATATCAAGCACGTTATAAACGAGTAAGAACGCGTTTACATATAACGGTCCCAGCTTAAAGTTTTTATCTGCTTTAAGATCCAGATTATAGTAAATAGGTCTTCGTCCGCCGTTTTCAAAACGGACACCATTAGAAATTCTCATATCCTCTGTGTAGGGCATTCCGGAACCGTATTGGAATATCATTCCCACAGTCCAGTCGCCCGGCACACCAACGTTTGCATTAAGGTTAATTGTTGATCTCTGATCCCAGTTAAGAGGAACGAGGTGTTTCTCAGATTCAACAGGTGGATCAGTCTGGTTATCATTATAAACAGCCATAGGATCAGAAGCGTTACCCTCGGAGATCTGATATGTATAGTCAACTTTAACGCCGAAATAATCGGCAAATCTTTTATCAAGAGTAAGGATAAATCCTTTAGTATTACCGTAATCCCTGTTTATATAACGGGCATATTTGAAACCTTCGTAAGAGTTGATAATTTCCATTCCGAGAAGATTCCTTATATCCCTGTAGTAAACAGTTATATCAAGCGCAAGATTCGGGAAAAGCACCTGCTGTAAACCCAGCTCGTACTGAACTGTTTTCTGTGCATCAAGATTCGGATTACCTGTAAAAGATGACAGAGACTGACCTTTTATAATTATGTATTCATCATTTGCATACAAATTCGATAAAGGAGGAATCTGGAAAAAATGTCCATATGAGAAATATATCGCTCCCTGGTCGGAAATCGGGAATGAAACTCCCAGGCGCGGACTGAGCTGAAATTTCGCGTCAGCCTCAACTCTTTCATTATACCCATTGAACAATTCATTGTTTAAAGGATTTCTTAAATCCGCGGGAAGAGAAGTGCGAGCATTGAAATATTCGAATCTTACACCCGCATTTATTATCATTATATCGTATTCCATTTTATCCTGGATATACGCATTAATTTCATACGGGAATTTACTGTACTGCTGATTACTACGTGCATGAAGATTCGGGTAACCGAGTTCGAATATCTCGTTGCCGAATTCATCAATCTGGCCTTCCGTCAGGTTTATCATATTCCAGCCATGGTCGAACAATTCTGTAATTCTTCCTTCGACACCAAGTTTAACTTTATGCTCTTTCGAAACCTGTGATTCGAGTGTCCACTGACCGATGTACGTATGAGTATATCTTTTATACCTGCCGGTCTGGTTGCCGCCATGTCTGTAAGTATAGTCGGAAGTCGGTATACCTTGCAGCGGATTCTGGTATGTGGAATCGTATGGATTCTCGTATAAGTAGCCGTAAAATTCATGATAGTTTGATGAAAACTTAAGAGCTGTAAAAGTACTCTGCGAAGGTACGTACGAAATTTGCACATTCTGAATCAGGTTATTGCTATAGTGATTCTGAATACCGTCCGGTGTCCATCTGTAGCCATGATCATAATAGGTACGCTCGTCTTCATCATAAAACGCCGTATAGCTGAATTTCCATGAGGGAAGGCTGTATGCCAGTTTTCCATTAAAAGAATATTTAGTCCATGGATTCATAGAAACAAATTCAGCTGATTCGATAGCATCACGGGTTTGTTCGGGAGTATAACCAATATTATAATCAATGCCGCTGGGGGCATATGGATTAGAATCGGTCACATTATAAATTCTTCGTCCGTAAAGGTAACCGTCATCCTGGAATAACCTTCCAGTTAAAAAGAAAGTCAAGTCCGGAATTAATTTAGTAGGCCCGGAAAGCGAGAATTGAAAATCTTTAATTCCGTCTGTGCTTACCCTATCCAGGTTCTCAAAAATCCCGTCATCCTTTGAAATATAATTTCCGAAATATGCTGTCGCGCTTCCATCAAAACTTCTTCCCCCCTCTTTGGTCACAATATTAACAACACCGGACATTGCCTGTCCGTATTCAGCGTTGAATGTACCACTTATAACTTCAAGTTCACGAATGGAGTTGTTTTCAATCTCCACTGTCATCTGAGAGTTATATGCATCAGTAACAGGAATACCATCAATTAAATAAGCAACCTCGTTAGAGCGACCGCCGCGAAAGTGCCCGGCAATAACACCGGCCTGCAGGTTAACAATCGCATTAAGGTTTTCAACCGGCATCATCTCAATATCTTTGGAAGATACAGTTGCCGAAGTAGAAGTGAGATCTTTTGTAATCAGCGGTTTGTCGGCTACAACAACCACATCTTCACCAAGTTCAACTGAAGCCGAGATAAGATCTACATCCAGGTTTGTTGTTTTGTCAATCGTGATACGAACTTCAGTAATCGTGGTTTTATTATAACCAACTGAACTGACAATAACCGTATATTGACCCGGCGGAATATTGTTTATATAATAATAACCGTCAATATCCGCAGCTGCACCAAGGTAGGTACCGTCAATTATAACATTCGCACCGATCACAGGTTCACCAGTATCTCTGTCTGCAACCTTTCCGGAAAGCTTTCCGGTTTGTCCGGCGAACAGACTAATACTGAATAATAATAGTATCGTTACCATATAACTGTTAATTTTTCTCGGATACAATTTATAATCCTCTTTGTAGTTTTATAATAATTGCAACACACACTATACTATCGGGCATGACAAGCGTTGTACCCATCATGCCCGATAAAAGAAGTTCACTCAAATATTACTTAATCAACATCATCTTCTTGGAAGTTACAAATGAACCGGCATTAATTTGATAAATATAAAGCCCGGTAGCAAAAGTCGAGGCATCGAATTCAACTACATATGTACCGGCAGCTTTTACATCATTTACCAGGGATGCAACTTCCTCTCCGAGAAGGTTAAATACTTTTAAAGATACATTGGTTTGTTTCGCAATTTTATATTGAATTTGTGTCGTCGGGTTGAACGGGTTAGGATAGTTCTGCAGTAATCCGAATTCAACCGGATGAACCGCTTCATCTTCCACGCCAACAAACTGATCACCTATCCAGGTGTATAACCATCTTGAGGGATCCAGATATGATTGATCTTCGTTATTCGGAGAATAAGTAAGTATCCCTTCGCGAGCGCCTGTAAGATCAGCGTCGTTAATTGCAAAGTCTACTCTAATTCTTTTACCTACTACCGGTTTAAATAATGCATCATCCGGATCAGCAAAAGCTGCAATATCTGCAAAAGCAAATTTACCTTCAATTGTATAACCTGATGGGAATTTTTCTGTCCACGAATAATGTTCATCGGTCACATAACCCAATATATTGCCCGATGGAGTTTCAACTATAACAGAATCCTTATCAAATCTAAACTGATAATCCGGTTGCTCACCACGTTTAAAAGTAGTATGAACCGGTCCTCTCCAATCATATAAACCAATAAACATATCTGGTGAGTCCCGTTCGTAAGTAGTACCATTTTCAGTATTTATAACATCATCAGTTACGTCGAAAGCAACGTAAAGATAATCATTATCCATTGCGACATACGCCATTGCGGAACAATCCGCTGCATTATCAATTTCCTGGTTGGCAGGAATAAAGCCGGTACCATTATCAGGATTAATTTCAAACGGAGTAATTCCGGACCATTCGCTTAGATCACCATCAGCAGCAAACCCGGCAGGAGCCTCGGGATTTATAATAGTTACGCCTTTAGCCGTATTTGTAACTGCTACATCAGCAGCTGCAACCGGACTTTCATTACCAGCAGCATCAACACAAACAACCGCGTAGTAGTAAGTAACTTCCTGATCAACTTCAGGTGCTCTAAGGTTATGTTCAACAACCATCAAACCTTCTTCAACACCGGAAGCAACAACATCGACACCATTTAAATCCGTAATGGGCTCCAAACTTGAGTATACAGTATAAGATTCTCCATCTTCGCCCGGTACGTCAGACCAAGTAACCAGATTCTGATAGTCGCCTCCCACTGCAGATACGAGACTTGGTGCTTCCGGGGCAGACACGTCAATCACAGGATTACCGGTCCAGATATAGTCGTAGTATATTTTCTGACCTGCCTTAGCGGTAGCGTTTCCGCTCCCATCAGGCAGAGCTTCGCCCATCATCTGTAAAACGGTGATTGCTGCATTATTAAAGTTTGTTGTGCCGTCAACAGGCTCAAAACCGGAAAGCGGCATACTGTATTCATGCCATTCACCGTCATCGATGGGTGTCCAGGCCTGTCCAACTTTTCCATCGTCACCTGATTCAAACTGAAATCTTATTGCGCCTGTACCGGCATCAACCTTAGCCTTGAATTTAAGTGAGTCAATATCCCATCTAACAGAAAGATCCAACGGAGTGCTTATATTCCAGCCGGCACCCGACCAGCCATTACCCCATTCATCACCCTGAGTCCAGAGAAGAGCATTAGTTTTTGGATCTTCGCCTCCACCTTCAACTACTTCCAGATTAGATTGACCCCATGTGAACTGCGCAAAATCATTGTATAAAGTTTTTCCATTAAATATTAAGAACGGATCTTCAGCAAGACCGGTTAAAGCCATGCCGTCAAGTAGGATTGCGCCTGTCGAGAAATCACCTTCACCGCCTCCATTAATCGAAAACTCAAATGAGAACCCCTTAATCTGGTCGAGATCTAATTGTCCGTTTCCGGTAATACCACTCCATCCGGTGAGGTTGAATCCATTTCCATCAAAACTTAAATTGTTCTCAAGCGGAAGTGTAATTTTATTCCAGCCGGGTTCATTATCCAGTATATAGTGCATGGAATAGTAGTACTCAACGTCTTGCACATCATAAGCTTTTTTAGTTTCGATTTCGCTGACTTCATGCAGGTTTATTCTTAAATGAACTCGACCCGAAAGACTTTGCGCCTGAGTATTATTATACCAAATTGACAATGAGTCATACATTGACCAATCATATACGCCGTTTGAATCAGGATTCCAGTGTTCCAACTTAGTATAACCTCCCCATGATTCGGTATTTTGTGCGCTATATTCAAGTTTCATAGCGCCGCTGCCTTCAGCAACGTCGGCGGTTGGATAAGAAATATTAATCCATCCATTCTCGCTGGATGCATTATCACTTGTCTGGTAGTGAGCATTATGTTGCTCAAAGTATGACCAATAGTTTGTGTCTGTTGGTTCCACATCAAAACTATTGATTAACTGTTGTGCGGATAGTGTACCCACACAAAGTATTAGTAAAGAAAATAATATTTTCTTCATAGGTTAAACCTCCAATTATATTTTGGTTGGTAGTTGTGAAATAATATTTGTTGCATGATTTTCATAAAATTACACTGCGTTTTTTTCAAGGGGAGCCGTTTCAAACTCTATTCGAGGCTCCTCATTTATCTCAGAATCCTGATCTTTTTGTAAATCAGATTCTGATTTTTCTTTTACAAAAAGGCTTACTCCTACTAAAATTCCGGTACTTACCAAAAATAAAATTGCTGCGAAGTGAAGGTATTGTATTTCGTTATACAGTTTGAGTACCTCAATGCTATTTACAATCTCCGGATTTACGTAAGAAGTAATTATTCTTAAAAACCCCAATGCTCCACCGATAGCCAGAGACCACAAAACACCTTTGGCTCTGGCCTTCTTCCAGAAAATGCCGAAAATAAAAGCACTTGCGATAGGCGGACTTATAAATGCCTGAATACCCTGCAGATGTATATATATCTGGGTATTGATTATTCTAAGTAGCGGAACGAAAAGAATCGCCAATACTACAATAAATATTGTTGCAAGTCTGCCTATAAGAATTAACTCGCTCTGGCTGGCTTCGGGTTTCCTTACTTTAAAAACATCAATCGCCAGCAGTGTAGCAGAACTGTTGAAAATACTAGCCAGAGAGGACATTAAAGCAGCGAAAAGTCCGGCGATAACAATCCCTTTGATTCCTGCCGGTAATAAATCGCCCGAAATCAGATATGCGAATGCCGCATCTCCTCGAATGTTAGGATACTTAACTGCGGCTATTAATCCGGGAATGAGCAACAATGTAATTGGTACAAGTTTTAATACAGCAGCAAGAAAGGTACCTTTACGTGCTGCAGAAATACTTTTAGCGCTTAATAAACGCTGCACTATGTATTGATCGGTACACCAGTACCAGATACCGAGTATCGGCGCACCGAATATTATACCTGTCCATGGAAATGCCGGATCATTCATAGGTTTAAATACTTCGAAATAACTGCTCGGTAATTTTTCAGTTAGAACAGAGATTCCGCCGATATCTTTTAAGCCATACAAAGTGAGCAGAAGTGAACCTAGTATTAGAACAAAACTTTGGAAAAGTTGAGTTTTCATTACAGAAGAAAGTCCGCCAATTACAGTATATAATCCGGTAAGCAGAACGATAAACACGGTTGATGTGATCATATCCAAACCGAGGATTCTGCCAAGGAGATAACCTGCTGCAATAAGTGTTACTGCAATTTTGGAAAAAAAGTATGCTGCCAATGAAACAGCTGTTAGATAACTTCTTGTTTTCCCGCCAAACTTTTTCCCCATAAATTCCGGCATTGTATAAACATCCGCTTTGATGAAAATGGGGGCAAAAAGCCATCCAAGTATGAAGAGAATAAAAATAGCGATCCATTCAAAGTGACCTACACTTAAACCATGAACCGAGCCTGCACCGGCAAGTCCGATAAAGTGTTCACTTGAAATATTGGTTGCGAATAAGGATGAGCCGATAAGCAGCCATCCCATGTTCCTTCCTGCCAAAAAGTAATCTTTTGGATTTTTATCCTGGTTCATTGCAGCAACTAAGCCAATAGCCATAGCTACAATGAAATAGATAAAAATTATCAGGTTATCGGCAAAACTTATATTCTCTAGCAAAACAATCCTTTTTGGGTAATAGGGATTGTTTACATTTTTAATGCCAGCCAAAAACACACTTTTTCAGCTTATTTTTGGAACAGAAGGAAGAAACTCGAGAGATGTAATTATTAAAATAATAAGCCGGACTTATTTATTTAATAATTGGAAGATATGTTGGATACAATTTCTAATTATTAGATAAACTGTCAAGTAATCGGTTAATTTCACGGGATTCGGGATTTAGTCTCTGAGAAAAGATCAACAGTTTTTTAGCTGCTTCCATATTCCCAAGCTTTAAATGTGATTTTGCAGCAATAAGCATCGCATTCGGATCGTTTTTATCCGATTTGAAAACTATATTAAAGAAATAAACGGCTCTGCTGTATTTTCCCAATTCATATGATAATCTGCCAAGTTCTTTCAAGTTAGATAAACTAGGTCTGATTCTATTCCAAAGAGAAACGACGGTATAAGCAAGATCATACCTTCCGCATTCATTCAGGTATTCGGTCGCAGCATTGTACCTGTAGGTATCGTATGGTTTATCATAAATTAATGCCATCATCTCGTTAAAAAACTTGTTGTATGCTTTCTTACCGAAATAATATTCAGCTAATTTGTAATGCGCGTTGTCCCAGCTGATTTGCCCATTAATTGCAGACATCGCCAGGGAGTCGGCTTTGTTCTTTAGAGGATAAGCGGCTAAAACAGAATTGGTGTTGTTAACCTTCGTGAACGGATAGGATCCCATGAGAACTTTCAGTTTAATGTCCGCATAAGTTGAGTCCAGCCTTGTAAACGGGAATGTATTCCGAAGTATCCGGTCAGCTATTCCACTTACAGATTTGTTCAAATTCCCGCTAATCACGTTTGACCTTTTAATGCCATCAAAAAACACTTTTGATAAGAGGAAATACCCGTCAATATTTGGGTGAAGGTGATCCGCGAACAACTTGTAACCCGGCAGCCTGTTGTGATAGTAGTTCCGGAAAACCGAATCAACATTTACCATAGCAAAATTATACTTATCAGCTTCGGACTTAATAATCTCGTTGGTTGCTTCAGGCGCCCGGAACCGCAGCATATCCTGATCCTTCGCATTTACAAGCAACTGTTTCGCGGAGGGATAATTTGAGTCAAGTTCCGCAATTCCCTTATCATAAGTTTTCAATGCTTCCGATGCGTTATTAACAATATAGTCTAGCGGAAACCGCATCAGGTTCGATGTTACATTCCCAATGATAACGGGAATATGAGATGAAGAGCAGCGTGCAAGAATGTAATCCAGATTATCATTGAAATTGGAGAGTCCCTTTTTATAGGCATCAGAATCGAGTGGGACAAGGTTATCACCGGCCATTTCAGCCATTAATGTCCTGCCGCCACTTTCCTTATCTGAACTGAATACCCCAAGAATACTTTCAACGAGCTGGTAGATTTTAAACTCTTTAATCATCAGCAAGACACCGGGAGGAATAATTAAACCTGATCCGGCTGCACCGTATGCTCCGTAATACTCATTATGTCCGGTATAGATCAGGATAAGGTCAGGAGACTGTTTCAAGACATCGTCGATTACATGCGCCATGAAAACCGAATTAACCGCTGATACACCGAGATTGACGACTTCAAAATCCTTAGCCTGATACACAAGCTGGAGCCTTCTTTTCAGCTGTCTGCTGAACGAGGCATTTGTAGGATATGGATATCCCGCAGCAGAACTTCCACCGAGTACAAATATTCTGAATGTTTCCGGATTCTTTATCTCCTTGAATGCATCTGGAACAACAGACGGGACAACTGATTTATCGGAAAAGAATTTACTGACCATTTCAGGATTAAAAAACAAATACTCGTCGAGATTATCAGAAACCTTAATAAAGGTATCGTAGTTTTTACCGTAATCGACTCCCCTTAACGCTAACTCCAGCACAAGTAAAAACACAACCGGGAAAAATATTATTACCAGGTAAAACCATTTAGGATAGCGCCTTTTAGCTCTGGACGGAGAGTGTTTTTTCGATTGTTCGGATTTCATAAACGGGAACTTAAACCAATAATATCACTTTAACAAAACCAGTTTAATAGCGGATGAAAAAGCGGCGTTACCATTTTCCCGGAAAGCTTCCAGAGTACAAATATAAACGCCGCTGGAAAGATCCGATGAAGTGAAATTTACCGAGTGATTTCCGGCAGCATAGTAATTGTTAGCAAGTACTTTATTCGATTCACCTTTAATATCGAAAAGCTTTAACAGTACTTTTCCGTCCTTGGGCAGACTGAAATTTATATTCGTAGAGTTATTGAATGGATTCGGATAGTTCTGCAATAATCCGAAATCTTCAGCAGGTCCCGATTCTTCTTTTACATCAACCAGCTGTGGTGTAAACTGGAAGTAATTCAGATTAAATCCACCGAAGAAAAAGCGTGCAAGCAGATTGTGCGTACCTGCTTCAACCTGAATGTTTTCAATAGTTACAGATTTCCAGTTCTGCCATCCGCCGGTTGAAGACAGATCGATAAAGCTGCCTATACCGGTTCCGTCAAGTGATAGCAGTATTTTACCATCTGAATTGTTAGCGGAATATCGAATTGTAAGATTATATGTCCCTGATTGCGTTGAGTAAACCGTATACGATAACCATTCCCCTGTCTCGATCCAGCCGACTGAGTAACCGTTTGTCAACTGGTCGCTGCATTCCTCTATATCAACTCCATCATTCCTGTAACTATATCCGCTGTTCCACACGCTTGATCCGGGTCCGCCGGTATTCTGATAATCCACATCCGAGTAAGCAATTCCAACCGCGCCGAGATCATAATCACTTGCGAATATTCTTCCGGGAATAGTGTGGTCTTTGAAAGGAACAGAAGTATCCTCGGTCTGCTGACGGAACAGCGCATCGACAACTCCGGGCTGAAACGAACAGTTCTCAAATTTAAGGTTCTCAGCCTGTTGAAGCAGGGCCGCGTAAGCCGCATCTTCGGAAGGACGTGAGCCGGATCCGCTCCAGTAATTAAGAAGCTGCTGGTATCCGGAAGCCATGGGAGCGGAAAGCGGACCGACAATGTTATCGATCTTCTTCTGCGGCCACCATGCCCAGCCGATATTATTCGATTCCATCAATTCAACACAATCCTTAAACCAGGCATTCGAATTTTCCCCCGTTTCACCAAGGTAAAGAGGTACATTTTCATTGTTTCTTATAGTTATAAGATATCCTATCGAGCCCTGATCGTTTCCATTCCAATACTTATGAAAGCTGTACGCCATGTTATCATCCCACTTCGGCGTCAGTCCGTTAAAGTCGGTTGCAAACCAATTACCTTCGATAAACAGTATATGATTATTATCAACCTCTCGAATTACATTTGTAATATCAATATACAGCTCACGCAGCAAAGTATTACCGGGCAGTTCCCAGTTAGGTTCGTTTATCAAATCGTATCCACCGATCCATGGTTCATCCTTGTATCTTTCCGCAAGTTTCTTCCATAGTGCAACAGTTTTAGCCCTGTTAGCCTCGCTTTCCCAAAGTGACGGCTTCGAATCGTCGTAATCGGAAATGTTTGCATCTTTACCCTGGCCGCCCGGTGCCGCGTGAAGATCAAGGATAAGGTACATCTCGTTCTCCTCGCACCACTGTAGAAGCTGATCTGTCATTTTAAACCCTTTATCGAGCCAGGTATTCTGCCCTGCAACGGGTTCATCTTCTATCGGCAGTGTGAATAATTTATAATGCATGGGTAAACGGATACTGTTAAATCCCCATTCGGCAAGTTTATCGGCATCTGTTTTAGCAAAGTGGTTCTCATACCATTTTTCATAAAAGTCATCTGTTCTTGTGGTACCGATTAAAGACTCGATCTTAGCCCTTATCTCATGCTGTGTTCCGGCGAATGAACTTGTTTTCAACATATAACCTTCCTGAAGCATCCATCCGCCAAGTCCCATTCCGCGAAGAATATAATTCTCACCGTTACCATCAACAATATTCTTGCCGCTGACTTTTAAGTATCCCTGAGCGTTTATCAGTGTTGTTACAAACAATAGAAGAACAAATTTTTTCACGTTTGTATCCCTGTTCATTTTCAAATTCTTGAAACAGAGGCAATTCTCAGGCCACGAATAAAAATAGATTTACAGAATGATATCGCAGAGAGATAAAATGAGGGGTTTAAAACAATTATTATTCTAATAAACATGCATTATTAGAATAATAACCATATGAGAATTCATTTAAGTCCTAGTTCTTTGCACATCCTGTGAAAATTCGGTGGAGCGAGTCCAAGCTGATACGCTGCATGCGTGTCGGAGCCGGAATGATCTCTGACGAATTCGAAGTAAGTTTTTCTGAATTTCTTTTCAATATCCTTAAGCGGCTGAATATCGGCAGGATCGGCAAAATTAAATAACGATTTCTTCTTTGGCTGGAGACGCTTGCGTGTAATTGCCATGCCGATATCCTCAATACCAATTTCTCCTTCGCTGTTGAATATCAAACGCTGAATAACATTCTTAAGCTCGCGAACATTTCCGGGCCAGTCGTACTTTTTAAGCTCATCAATAATGAGTGAATCGATTTTAGGAACCTGCTTACCCATATCAAAACTATAAAACGCTTTGAAATGATTGAATAAAACTTCGATATCCTCAGGCCTGTCTTTAAGGTCCGGGATATTAATCGGAACCACATTCAGTCTGTAATACAAATCTTCCCGGAAATTACCTTTATCAATTTCTTCTTCCACGTTTTTATTCGTCGCAGCTATTATTCGGGCATCAACCTTTATACTCTTAGTCCTTCCAATTTTTTCAATCTCACCTTCCTGAATAAACCTTAGCAGCTTTACCTGTGCCGAAAGCGGGAGCTCACCTATCTCGTCCAGGAATATTGTACCGTTATTAGCAATTTCGAAAAGTCCCTGCTTGCTTGAATGAGCGCTCGTAAATGCGCCTTTCTCATACCCGAATAATTCACTTTCAATCAGATCAGGCGGGATGCTTCCGCAATTTATAGGAACGAAGTTTTCGAATTTACGATCGCTATGGTAGTGGATATTGTTAGCGACGAGTTCCTTCCCCGTTCCTGAAGCTCCGGTTATTAAAGTATTCATATCGTTTTCCGCAAGCTTCTGAATATTTTTCTTCAGCTTTTCCATCGAAGGTGAAACAGATATGATCTTCTTTTTCTCGAGAATCTCGTCAATATTTCTGGCGAGTTTCTTATTTGAATTATAGCTTTCCAGTTCCAACCGTCTTTTATCATAAGCATTGAAAATACTCATCATAAAATCGGTAGGCTGGTATATATACTCTTCAATGTCGCCGGGATATTTTGTACAGTACCAGAACGCGCCGGCTTTCATTAGTCCCTTGGCAAAATCAAAATCGGAAATATTTATTGTAAGTTTTGTAATAACAATTATCTGAATAGATTGATTGATATCCTTTACTTTCCTGATCAACTCCTCGCCGCGTAATGCACCTGCAATCTGATAATCCATAATAACAAGATCGTACTTGTTCGGATTCTTCGTCAACAGCTTCAGGGCATCAGTACCGTTGGATGTTACGTCTTTAATGGCGATAACTTCTTCAAAAAGTTTAATAGTATTCCGGACGCGCCGGACATCAAAATCCTCATCCTCAATAAGCAATATTTTAATCTTATGATCGGTCATCTACTCTCCGAAATGTTTGGAATTGTAATCACAAATGTACAACCTTCCTCTGAATTATTATGTGCATCCAAATGCCAGCGACATCTTTTTATTGCCATCTGATGAGCAATATAACAACCGTAACCCGAATTTTTGTTATCAGTCTTCTTTGTCGAAATGTTTTCATTGAATATATTTTTTACTCCGTGATCATTTTGCCGTAGAAGTTCAACCGGTATACCCGGTCCGTCATCGGTAATCTCTATTGTAGTCACATTCGAATTCGCATCATATTTAGTTGCAATTGTTATTTGCACTTTATCCTTTGCCGAATGATCAATACTGTTCTGTATCAGCGGTTCAAGTATTTCCCAAACAACGAATTCGTTAATATGAACAACCGGCACATTTTCGTCAAGTTCAAGATTAAATTTAAAAATATCCGTAGTCGATGAAATCCTGAGGAAAATGGATTCGACAAGAAATTGAACAACTTCATTCAGATTGGTATTGAACAACTGATTCCTGATAGTCTGTACAGGTGGATCATACCATTTCATATCATAAATCACACGAGAAATAAAATTCGAGTATTTTGTAACACGGTATTTAACATCATCAATATTTTCATGTGAGATGCTTCTAAGATCTTCTTTAATGAATCCCATCACCTTTTCTGCTTTGTGATGCGTGTGATAAATCCGTTTAGTAAACAGCGATTCCTTCTCATGGATAACCTGTTCTTTTATGTGCTCTTCATGCTCTTCCATTAGCTGATGCTGCGCGTCGTCCCTCTCTTTAACCGTGAAGGAGGAAATATAGTACATGGTCAGCAGCCCAAGCAGAATCAATGACGAATAGATTAGTGCAACTTCATCATAGCTGGCGATAATCTCATTCGTAAGCGATGCGAAATCGAATGTAATCTTCAGGTACATAGCACCCTGGTATTCCCCGTTCGGAACAAACGGAACAAATATGTGAAATGTCTGAACACCTTCTATAAGACTGTATATCTGCTCTTCTTCCCTAACTCGCCGATCAAATTTCGAGTACATTTGAACTGCATACGAATGTTTTGGCTGAACCTCGGGAATTCCACTCAAATTATCAGTAAGGTAGTCGAAAAGTACTGTACCGTCGTCAATAGTAAATATTTTGTCATTTCGCGAAACCAGCAGACATATATCCTCAACGTTATGCTGTAATAGCTGCTGGTTAAAAATAATATTGAATGACTGTATAATCTTCTGCTTTTCCCCTTCCTCTTTCAATTCCATGATGTCAATATTTTCCAGCAGAAGTTCAAGCGAAGTACTTGAAAGATTGGCCATTTTTTCAGCGCTGAACTGCTGATACGATTTCTGGTTTTCAATTAAGAAATTTTGAAGGGATGATTTTTGAATGAATGAGATAATAATTTGAAAACAAACCAATACTAGAAACAATACTGTAAGGTGTTTAAACTCGAACCTGTACTTTTTTATATTCTCAAGTATTTTGCTGTCTGCCATAGATTTCTACTTAATTATTACTTTTTGATTCCTGATCTTATAATTAGCTTCTTTAAGTGCCTGGTCAACTGTCATTTCGGATTTTATCGCTTTATTGACATAGTAAGAAATAATATCGGAAACCCTGGTATAATCCTTCAAAAAAGGCCGATGAATACCCTTATCTATTAATTTTTTAAGATACTCAAAATCAGGATACTTTTTCAGATATGCCGAATCGGAATAGAATTTAGAGAGGACCGGCAGGAACGCCCCCTTATCCAGCATGATTTCCTGAGCTTCATATGATGAAGTATACTTAATAAATTCCAAAACTTCCTTTTTGTGTTTCGTAAATCTCGCCATCATCAAATTCCAGCCGCCGAAGACTGATCCTGATCCGCTGCCTTCAAAGTGAGGAAGAGCTGCTTTTCGGATGTGCCTATAGTCCGGATTACTATTAATCCTGTATATATAATTTTTCTCGAAACTTGGCCAACCTCTCATAAAAATACCGTCGTGCTTCAGGAAGTAGTCATAGCAGTTATCTTCTTTGAGCTGTGTAACCAGCTGAGGTGTCATATTGAATTTATTAACAAGATCGACAAGTAGCTGAAGAGCTTTCTTACCTATTGGTCCGGAAATATCGTAGTCCGGATTCTTAAAAAAATTCGGATCCTGATTGAGTATTAATTCAAAATAACTGCAAATCAATCCTTCATAATCATCGGCGGGGAAAATATAGAAAGGATTTTTGAGCCCTTTTAATTTTCCACTAAGCTTTATAAAGTCCTTCCAGGTAATTGAACTTCTGAGTTTTTCAGACACCTCTTCAAAGTCCGGTAAAGTTTTAAGAAAGTCTTCCCGATAATACATCATACTGATATCAATATAAATGGGTAGCGCAACAAGTTCACCTTCTATAAAACATGATTCGAGCGCATATTTAAGATAACCATCCGCCTCCACATCCGGCATATACTTATCAAGCGGTTCACACCATTTTGTAAACCTTGGGATCCAAATCAGGTCAACCGCGAATACGTCAAGTCTTTCGCTTTTACTCCGCAATGCCCTTGTCAAAAGTTCTTTTCTCTCATTAGTACTGAATTTTGAAAACGGCAGATTGATCGGGATAACTTCAATTTCTCCACGATGAATCTCGTTAAATTTTTGTATAACCTCGGCATGAGCATTGGAGATATTGTCGGCGAAATAAATTTTAACTATATCATCCTCTTTGGAACTATGTGATGTCATTGAGATAGTATAATAGATGATAAGTGCGGAAATACTTATCACAATTATAATAATCGAGGAATAGTTAATAGAAAACAGATTTTTGTATTTTTCCCAGAACATGATTGTGAAAATAGAAATAAAAGATTCGATTGCAAAAAAACAATCTTAAAAAAAAGACAACCGGATTCGATAATAATAAGAATTAGCTTTAGTTTTGTCCCTGACGGAATTTTAAATATTTTCATTACTAATTGTATATCCAAAAGTGAAATATCAGTTCAGAATTGTTATAGCTTTCGCAATCCTTCTAACAAGTTTCCTGTTTTTTAATGTCTATAAGGAAGTTGAAGAGGAAACACAAAATCAGTTGGAAGAACAATTAAAAACTCACGCTCAGCTTGCTTCAAAAGGTATATTGCAGTTCTTTCAGAATTACAATGACAACCTCGGTTTTTTAAGCAGGCTTGAAGCTGTTAAAAATAACTCCAGGGAATCAAATTCAATTCTGAAAGAGTTCTATGAAAATCACTCAGATTTTGTAAGTGGCATTACAAGGATAGGTGCGGATGGCAGAATTATTCAAACCTTTCCGGTAGTGAATTCAGTTATCGGCAAAGACGTATCGCAGCAGGAACACAACAGACTGATAATGGAAACTCATGAACCTGTAATAAGCAGAGTAATTACAGCCGTTCAGGGATATCAGACTGTTGTTGTTGCATACCCCGTGTTTAGAGATTCAGTCTACAACGGATGCCTTTCTTTATTAATCCCGTTCGAGCATATTACGAGTCTGTTCCTTAAGAATATACGCATCGGTAAAGAAGGGTATGCCCGCATGGTGAGTAAAGAGGGAATTGAACTGTATTGTAAATATCCTGATCATGTTGGCATTAAATCCAATCTTACGTTTCATGATTCAATCAGTGAAATTTTTGACCAGCAGTTTCCAGACAACTTGTCGGCGAATTCCGCTTCGCCTCAAAATCCAATAGGAGATTCCTTCGAATCCAATGAACTGAAGTATTATTATCCGGTAAACCTGGGTGGAACTGCATGGACAATAGTAGTTACAGCCAAGCGGGAAGAAGTGATGGCAATTATGAACGGCTTCAGAAATAAACTGCTTCTCATTGCACTGTCGTTCATTATAATTACCTTTACATATTCATATCTGTACTACAGACGTAGACTGAATCTTGCTGAAAAAATACGTGAGCAAAAAGATTTATTCAGTACTATCGGCCGCGAAACGGGTCTGGTATTGTATGATTATAATATCCACAACGGTAATATTGAATGGAGCGGTGCTATTGAAACTACGCTTTGCTATCCTGAAAAAGAAATGAACGGAATTCAGGTCAATGAGTGGAAAGGACTAATTCATCCGGATGATATTGATAAGGTTAATTCCGCACTGGATAAAGCCATTCGAAAAAACTCCAATTATTATTCGGAATACAGGTTTAGAACTGCCGGGAATAAGTATGTATACATCGAAGATAATGCTGTACCGTTATCAGGAAACGACGGAACTATTTCAAGACTCGTTGGAATAATGAAAGATATAAGCGAGCATAAGACGATAGAGGAAGTATTAATAAAGAACCAGGAGAATCTTGAGAAAATCGTTATAGAGCGTACTGAGGCATTAAACAAAAAGAATGCTGAACTGAAAAACGATATTCTGAAAAGGCAGAAAATTGAGATTGAGTTAAGAAGTGCAAAAGAGCAGGCAGAAGTTTCGGACAGATTAAAATCTGAATTCCTGGCTCAAATGTCTCACGAAATAAGAACTCCCATAAGTACAATTATGAATTTTACAGCTCTTCTTAAAATGGAGTTCGGTAACAGGACTTCTGAAGAGAATTCACATAGTTTCCATGCAATTGAGAATGCCGCTAATCGTCTTCTTAGAACAATTGACCTGGTTCTGAACCTGTCTGATATAGAAGCGGGAACATATAAACCTCATTTAATCAAAATAAATTTACAGCATCATATACTAATGCCTCTCATTAATGAATTTGAAATTATTGCCAAACGAAAAGGACTCCGGATTCAATTCAATGCAGACCCTGAAATTCAGGATATTACACTGGATCGTTATACGATAACACAGATATTTGCAAATCTCATCGACAATGCAATCAAATATACAAATGAAGGCGATGTCACCATCAACCTTTCACAAAACAATGAGATATATCTTTGTGAAATTATAGACACCGGCATAGGTATCTCCGATGAATACCTTCCCCAGTTGTTTAATGTATTCAGTCAGGAAGAGCAGGGTTATACCCGCAAATACGAAGGCAGCGGACTAGGATTGGCTTTGGTTAAAAATTATTGTGAGATCAACAACGCCCTGATTGAAGTTGAGAGCAAGAAAGGTATCGGTTCAAAATTTACCGTCAAGATAATGAAATAGCTTTATACTGCTGATGTATTTTCCCTCTTCATTTAGTATCTTTTACAACTTAGAAATTCTCACTTTTCTACCCGGGGTAATAGTATGGATGTGGTTTTTTTATTAGTCGGTCTTGCCGGCGGATTTGCTATCGGATTCTTATTACTGAAATCCAGGCACTCCTCCGAAAAGGCTCAGCTTGAAGAACGAAGCAGGAATCTTGACGAAGATCTTAAGGAAGAAAAGAAAAACTCCCGTGAGAATAATGAGAAACTTGCTAAGCTTAATTCTGATTACTCGGCACTGCAGGCTGATTATAAAAACCTGCAGGTGAGGATGCAGGAACAAAAGAATGAACTGAATGAACTGCAGGAGAAGTTTTCCAAAGAGTTTGAAAACCTGGCAAACAGAATTTTTGATGAAAAGAGTTCAAGGTTTACCCAGCAGAACAAAGAGAACATCGCAGAAATATTAACACCATTATCCGAAAAAATAAAAGAGTTTGAACAAAAAGTTGAAGATAAGCACAACAAGGATACTGAAGCACGCGCCGGACTGGTACAGCAGATTAAACAGCTTCATGAACTGAACCAGCAGATGAGCAAGGATGCAAATAATCTTACCAAAGCATTGCGGGGCGACCAGAAAACGCAGGGAAACTGGGGCGAATTTATTTTAGAAAGCGTACTGGAAAAATCCGGACTTGTTAAAGATCGGGAGTACAAGATTCAGGAATCTCTAAAAAACGAATCAGGCAGCAGATTGCGCCCTGATGTTATCGTATATCTGCCGGATGAAAAGAATGTTGTAATCGATTCAAAAGTATCACTAACTGCTTACGAACAATATGTTTCAGCTGAAGATGACAACGAGCGCACCAGGTTTGTTAATGATCATATGAAATCGGTGCGAGCTCACATTAAAGGACTGAGCCAAAAAAGTTATCAGAACCTTGAGGAATTAAACAGTCCCGACTTCGTACTCATGTTCATACCTATTGAACCGGCATTCGCTGTTGCGGTACAACATGATCCGATGATATTTCAGGATGCATTCGAAATGAATATTGTAATTGTTAGCCCGAGCACTCTTCTGGCAACATTGCGAACTATAGCTAATATCTGGCGACAGGAAAATCAGAACAGAAATGCGATTGAAATTGCACGACAAGGCGGTGCGCTGTATGATAAATTTGTCGGATTTGTAGATGATCTGCTGAGTATTGGAAATAAGATAGATTCAGCAAAGGCTAGTTACGTTGATGCAATGAAAAAGTTATCGGAGGGAACAGGCAACCTGATAAGGCGTACCGAGAAATTGAAAGAACTTGGTTCGAAGGTATCCAAGTCAATTCCCCCGAACCTTCTTAATCGTGCAATTGATGAATAGCCGACAGGCAACTTCATTTATTATTGATCAACAGCCAAATCTACCTCGGCACTAAAATCAATTTTTTTATTCATCTCACTCACAGAGCCTCTGTCACCGCCAATCCTGCCACCCGGCCTGCCGCTTTTCATACCCCCACCTCCGGGCATACCGCCATCCATGGGAGGAGACTTATCATGACTGCGGGAAGAACGGTTCGTTTCACCGCTTTCTATTTCAACAATTATTTTGTCTCCGGGTGAAGCATTAAAATAAAATGGCGTGCTGTCATTCCCCGCTAACGGCACTCGCAACTCATAAACAAATTGTCCCATTGAAAACCCAAGTCCTCCGGCTACTCCTTCCACGGCATTTGTTCTGAACGCATAAAGCGGGAACTCATCTTCATTTACCACAGAGATCTCATCCTGCTTAACGATAAGCTTATTAAGCATATCCTGCATGTCCTGCGGTGACCTTTCGCGGTTTCCATTTTTCGGACGCAGCATCGGCATTTCGTTATCATCATTCCTGTGCGGGAATCTGATGCCAATCTTTTCACTGTTTTTTTCAGATTCAAGCCAAATTGTCAATCCGGCATTTAGGATTTTCATCACGTTATACTGCCTTGATGTTACGAGAGCTATATACAAATTACGATCATCATTTTTGAATCCGACACTGATACTGTTGTCTTCATCAAAATTAAAGGACTCGTTCCAGTCATCACGGTTCCCGTCAGTTTTAATGGAGTTGTCGTATTTACTGCTGATCATTAAAGCTGAACTACAGCCGGTTACAAGATATATAACAGGAACAACCAGTAATCCCAATGCAAATTTTATTTTCATCATATTTTCCTTTTTATCAAACTCCCGGCAAAATGCTAATACAGAAAATTCAAATATTCTAATTCCTTCCTCTGGAACGCTTTCTCATGCTATCACGTCTTTGTTCAAGATATTTGTCATAAAGATCTTTCTGTTCATCATTTAGATACTGTTTAATTCTCTTCTGTGAATTTTCAATGATTTCCCGCATATGACCCCGCATTGCACGCCGGTCTTCTCCCGCATCGTCTCTCATCTCAATCATCTTCTCTTTAGTATCCTCAAGAACTACTTTGATTGAATCACATTGTTGATCCGAAAGCTCCAGTTCCGACTTCAAGACTTTCAACTGTTCGTCAATGTCGAAACGAGGCTGTGCGGTCAAACCGCCGGCAAATAAAATAATAGCCAACAGACTAAAGAACAACCTTTTCATGGCAACTCCTTCTCCTTGATTTAATAATATTGTTTCAGCAAACGTTTAATCACTATTAACCAGGCTATCGGGAGAGTTTCCTGAACCAGGTTTCCCGGGCCTAAATCTCCCGCGCGGTTGGAATATATGACTTTCCAAAAGTTTATTATATTGCTCAAGGCTGAGAATAACTTGAAGATCCGTTTTTAATGAATCCATAAGCATATGGAATCCCGATTTCGATTCTTCTGCATGCCTGCTCATACTTTCTCTGAAATCGCTTAACACCGGGCTCAGCTGTTCTTTTTGTTCAACGGTTAGTTCAATGTTTTCCTCAATGAAATTCAGAAAACCGCCTTCAGTCCTAAGCCTGTTGAACTGTTCGAACCGGTGTTCAACAATCCATGACTTTACTAAAAAACCAATTATAATTCCAATTATCAGGGTAACAATGAGAAGCAGAAAGGACTTTGTTTTAGCAGTTATCATTTGTCACTCCAGTAAATTGTACTTACCGGATCGAGCGCTTCTTCCACAGAATATTCAGGCATGTCGAATGCTTTAGCTAAAGTCACTTCCCCGCCGGTTATAATGTTGTATGAGATTATTAAGACTATCATTAACACTCCTGTTAAAGCAAATCTCTTAAATTGAATAGTCAATGATTCTATAAGCATATCAAACTCCGATACTTTGCTCCCGAGATTATATATCTCGGACATAACACCTCTGGTGAAATCATCACTGAAACTGCGGGAACTTGACCTGCTAATCAGTTCATTCAATTTATCGTAATTATTTGTCTTCATTAATCCTCCATCAAAGGCATTAATATTGTTTTCATTTTTTTTTGTGCTCTTGCTAATCTTGATAGCACAGTACCTTTAGGTAAAGATAAAATTTCTGCCGTCTCATTTGTATTATAGCCGTTGATAATCCTGAGTACAAGAACAGACCTGAATTTGGGTTCAAGCTTATTAATCGCGTATTGAACATATTCTCGCTTTTCATAAGTAGATAGTATGCCGGCATCATCTGTTTCGAGTTTGTTCTTATCAATCCAGTAATCAATGGAAAACATTTCCCTTCTGTTCCTGCGTTTTATCTCATTAAGGGAAAGGTTAATTGCAATTCTCGTTAAATAGGTGCTTAACTTTGCCTCACCTCTGAAATTTGAAATAGATTTATAAAACCTTACAAATACTTCCTGTCCGATATCTTCAGCCTCCTGGCAATCACCCAGCAAACCACAGACAGTAGCTGCAACAATATGCTGATACCTGACAATTATCTCAGAAAACATCTCTGTTCTCCCGGATTTCACAGCATTTATAATTTCAAAGTCGTCGCTAATTTTTTCCAAGCAGTATCATATCTATTAAGTTTACCTTACTAACATTAGACAATTTAACACATTTATATATTCCCGGGCGTAAAATTTGTAAAAAAAGAAAATCAGGGGATTTGTTTTATTATTCGAATGATTCGAAGAAAAATATATACCGGTTTAAAAAGAGGCAGGCTCGCCAATATGTCTAGTATTCACGAGCCCGTTTCAAGGGATATTATTTGGTAAGGGGTTACTTATACTGTATCTAATTCCAGTGCTTCTTCAGCTGCCAGCGTTTTTTCCAATTCGAGGAGAATTATCAGTCTATCCTCAAGTTTACCGACTGCTGTAATAAACTCAGAGTTAATTCCCGAAACCATTTCAGGCGGTGCCTCGGTAATGCTTTTAGGAATTCTTAAAACTTCGCTTACTTCGTCAACTATAAAGCCAACTGTTTTATTGCTTAATTCGACTACGACAATTCTTGTGTTCTTGTCATGCTCTTTCTTAGGCATTCCGAATTTAGCCCTTAAGTCTACGACAGGAATCACTTTTCCTCTGAGGTTTATAACGCCTTCTATAAAATCGGATGTATTCGGTACAGTGGTAATCTGAAGCATTCTGTTGATTTCCTGTACTGTTAGAATGTCAACACCAAATTCTTCGCCGCCGATTTTGAAGCTGACGAGCTGTAAAATTTCATCATGCTCATTTTTCAGGTTTTCTTGTTGTTCCATATGAACTCCTTGAACGAACCAATCAAGTTTATATTAAGTAAATGGTTTATTTCCTACATGTATTATCGGAGATTCAGCAGAAAACTTTAGTCCTTTTGGATTTATTTTAATACAAGTAAATAAAAAAATAGTTAAATTCTACCGTGCTTAAAGTTTGGCTTAATTTGTTTTAATGGCTATATTTTGCCATTATCTTTAGTAAAAGGCAATTTAATTAAGTACTATTATTCTGAATGCTGAAAAATAATCTAAACTGAGAGTCTGAGTTGCTGAGAACTGGAAATAAATCTTTGGAAGATCAGTTGGCAGTTTTAAAACACCATGACTACCTCTTTGGAATGATTCTCTCCAATATTCCCCAAAGTATTTATTTTAAAGATGTGGAAGGGAGATATACGGGAGTCAGCAGATCTATTGTTAAGAAATTCGGACTTTCAGATGAGAAAGAACTAATTGGGCAAACCGATGAGTCCTTTTTCTCGAAAACATTCTATAAAACCATTCGAGAAAGAGAACTTAAAGTTACTGAAACCGGTACTCCTGTGATTGATGAAGAAACAGAAGAATTTTGGTCGGACGGAACTAAAACGTACTCCATTAATTCAATGCTGCCTTTAAAAGATGAGGACGGAAAAATTACCGGGATCATTGGAATATCAACCGATATTACTAAACAAAAAGAAGCCGACTTCGCACTTCAGAATAATCTTAGATTTCTTGAAGTTCTCATAAATACACTTCCGACACCAATTTATTATAAGGATTTACACGGACAGTTTCAGGGGTGCAATGATGCATTTACTAGGCTGGTTGGGAAAAAGCGAGACGAACTTATCGGAAATACGGTTATCGATATATTCCCCAAAGAGATTGCCGGTGAAATGCATGCATACGATATGAGTTTACTGAAACAAAAAGGAACACAGAGTTTCGAAGTTCGGCTGGGTCAAAAATCAGGTAAGAATTCCAATCTTATTTTCCACCAGGCAAGCTTTATAGATCATGATAACCTGATTGTTGGATTAGTAGGCGGAATAGTCAATATAACGGATCAAAGGGTAAACGAACAAAAGCTAGCTGAGTATACCGAGGAGCTCCAAACTACTAATTCGAACAAGGATAGATTTTTTTCAATTATAGCGCATGATTTAAAGAATCCTTTTATAACGCTTCTGGGGTACACCGAAGCCCTGATTGATGATTATGCTCAGATGAATCCTGAAGAACACCTGGAATATCTCAAACAAATCCAAACAACCTCTAAGAACTCATATCAACTTCTAGAAAACCTTCTCCAGTGGTCTCGCTCTCAATCAGGAAGATTGAAAATTGAGAAAAACAGCTTTAACCTGTATGAAGTTGTTGCCGAAGTTGCTTCCCTAAAAGAAACTTCATATAATTCCAAGCAGCTCACATTTCAGAACAATGTTGATAAATATCTTTCCGTATTTGCTGACAAAGACATGGTTAAGACTATTCTGAGAAACCTGATCGCGAATTCGATTAAATTTACTAACGAAAAAGGAAATATTAATGTTGCCAGCTACACGGAAGATGAATTTGTTGTAACATATGTCGAGGATAACGGAATTGGGATTACAGAAGAAACCATGAAAGACATATTTAATATAGATAAATTCCAATCCACAGCCGGTACACGGAATGAGGAAGGAACGGGTCTAGGGCTAGTACTATGCCGGGAATTCGTAACAAAGAATTCAGGTGAAATCTGGGTTGAAAGTGAACCGGAGAAAGGGAGTAAATTCTTCTTTAAACTTCCTCTGGGCAAATAAGGACATGGCACCATTTTACTTTATACATTTAACCGGTCTAATTACTCCAATAAACTAATTCAAGAATATCTCAACTCAACTTTTATGCGGGAATTACAGGATTATTCAATACTTTACAAATTAGCTGAAGGATATCCTGAATCTATTATTCTTGTTGATGAAAAGTTAAACCGGGTTATACTTCTTAATAAATTGTTCAGAGAACAATGGGGAATTAAGCCCGACACTCAACCCTCATTGGAAGAAATCAGCAAATTGGTTTTTAAGAATACAGAGCTGAATCCTGCTCGTGCAAATCTGGCACAACTTCCCGGAAATCTTCTCGAAACAAAAAACGGAACGACGGTAAAAGTAACAAGAACAATTGTGGATGAAGCTTATACTGATATTATTTTATATAAATTCAAGCCGGATCAAACCGAAGAATCTCTGTTAACGAAGAATTCTTCAGCACACTCGCATATTGATAAATTGCTCAATACTCTTCCCCTTCCCATTTTTTTTAAGGACCTTTCAGGGGTTTTCACTGGCTGCAATAGTGCATTCGAGAAATTTATGGGAATCAGCAGAAATAAAATTATCGGAGAAAAAATATATAGTCTTCTTCCCCTCGATATTGCGGGGTTTTATAATGCCATGGATAGTCAGTTATTGGAAAATCCCGGTGAAATCATAAAAGAAGGCCGGTTGATAGTCGGCGATGGAAAACATCGTGATATAGTTATTCACAAGGCCACCTTCAATGATACCGATGGGAATGCAAAGGAAATTGTCGGCGTTATTCTTGACATAACCGAACAAAAAAATATTCAAAATGTACTTAAGGAATCTGAGAAAGAACTTGAAGAGCTAAATGCGACAAAAGATAAGTTTTTCTCCATTCTCGCACATGATCTTAAAAATCCATTTTCTGTAATTCTCGGGATCACAAATTTCCTGATTGAGAACTACAAGGATTTCTCTGATGAGGAGGTTATTGAAAGTCTGCAGCGGCTCAATAATTCATCAAGACATTTATTCAACTTATTTGAAAATTTGCTGGAATGGTCAAGAATACAACGGAAATCAATTCTGTTCCACCCGGTAGATCTGAATTTGCACGCTACCAGTAAGATGAGTATACATCCGCTTGTAATGACAGCGGCGGAGAAAAAAGTTAATATAGTAAATAGCATTCCTGAGGACATTGATGTTATTGCCGATGAAAAGATGCTGGAAACAACGTTCAGGAATTTAATTTCCAACGCTATTAAATATTCAAACAAACAGGGAACTATTGATATTTCGGCGAAGAAGCTTAATACCGATTTCGCAGAAATTACAATCTCAGACGACGGTATAGGTATGGATAAGGAAACGATTGATAATTTATTCAGCATTGAATACATCTCCAGCAAACCGGGTACTGAGAAAGAACAAGGAACCGGTCTCGGATTAATATTATGCTACGAGTTTATAAAACAGAACGGAGGAGATATAAATGTAAACAGTGAAACCGACAAAGGCAGCAAGTTTGTATTCACTATTCCGCTGACCAGAAAGAATGATCTTGAATAACACATAAATGTTGGGAACTATATTAACCATAGAATTTTAGTTGCAAACTTCAGTGGGAACATAATAATCTCGTAAAACTGCATTTCGAATTTAATTAAACCGATGAATTCGCATTTTTGCAGTCCATTAAATGATACATGAAAATATTCATAAACAAATACTGGTTTCATGATAAATAACATTAACTTGTCTTCGTCCGGAGCTAATAGCAATAATCAGTTTTCTTCAATTCTTGATGCTATAAGCAGCCCCGTAATTCTGTTATACGGGGATAATATAATTCACTTTAACAGAGCAGCAGCAGATTTTTGCGGTCTTGGTTCTAAAAATCCTCCGTCCATCAAAACTTTATTTGATATTGATGATGAACAAAATTTGATTGCTTTCAACAAACTTTCCAAAAGGCTTGCCGAAGGCAGGAATTTCAATAAGCAAGAAGTTTTACTTAGAATATCAACCAAACCTGATCACCTCGTAAAAGGCAATTTTAAGACCGTCTATCTCAACAATAATAAATTCGTCATGCTTGAACTCGACAAATTTAGTCGGGGCTCTTCATTCAGCAATATACTTTCGGGAGAGCTTGACAATAATATTTTCTGCGAAATATCTCTGCCTATGTGTATTGTAAATGCTGAATTAGAATTAACAAACTACAACAAAGCATTCATGAACTTATTTTCGATCAATGAGAAAAACAATTTTGATAAGTTTTTCCTGTTAAAGATATTACCCAACCGGGCAAAACGGGCATTCGCTGAAACAGTTGAGGGATTAATAAATAGAACAGATAAAAACAGGGGTGACTTTGATACAATATTGAACAAGGATAATGCCGGGGAACTCTATCTAAATATTGAGGTAATTTCTTCAGACGATAGTACGAACTGGATTATGATAATCAAAGATCAGACAAGGGAAATACAATTATTTAAAGACCTTGAAAAGTCGAATAAACAGGCAAAGAATCTGAAGTCAATTTTCGTTGCCCAAATGTCTCATGAAATCAGAACGCCTATAAACGCAATTTTAAGTTTCGCCAATCTGATAAAAGAAGAATTGAGTGAAAAACTTCCGCCTGACATTGAGTCCGGTTTCGAGGTGATAAACAGAGGCGGGGAAAGGATAATCCGGACTATTAATTTAATACTGGATACATCTGAAGTGATGACCGATTCTTATGAGTTTTTTCCCAGCGAATTAAATCTGTTCACCGATGTATTTAATGAAGTATTCATGAAGTATAAAAAAATCGCCAAGGAAAAAAATATTGATTGTACTTATCAGAGAGAGACTGACAACCTGATCTTTACGGGTGATGAGTACATGACCAAACAAATATTCCGTAATATTTTCGATAATTCTGTCAAATTTACAAATAGCGGAACTATTGACACAAAGATATACAAAGACTCAGATGATAAACTCGCAGTTGAAATTAGCGATAGTGGAATTGGCATGACGCAGGAATATATTGACCGAGTCTTTGAGCCTTTTACTCAGGAAGACGAAGGGTTCAAAAGAAGATATGAGGGTAACGGGCTGGGACTGACACTGACCAAAAGTTATTGTGACATAAACGATATTGATATTAGAATTACGAGTGATAAATCGAAAGGAACAACTGTTAAACTAGTATTCCAAAATACCGTACAGGAAATTCCATTTATATATGAAGATGTTCGGAAGGCATCCGCAAGAGACGCCGGGAACTAGAATTTATTCATTGCATTCATTGCCGGGAATATCAGATTTATTTGGGTCCCTTTTTTTCGTTCACTTTCGACTTCCATTTTTCCACCCATAAGTTTCACATACTTATGAGCGATGGTCAATCCCAAGCCGGCTCCTTCATACTCACGGGTTAATCCGTCTTCATCTTCCTGAACGAAAGGTTCCAGCAACCGGTCGATTATCTTCTGGTTCATTCCTCGTCCGGTATCAGTTACCCTGACAACAACAGTTTTATGTTCTTTTAAAGTACTTATAGTTACCGAGCCCCGGTCTGTATATTTTATACCATTATCAATGAGATAGTGTAGGGCCTTTTCAAATTTCAACCAGTCTATTTCAATTAGATCATTCATATTCCCCAAACTCAACAACAATTCGATATTCTTACTCTTTGCATCTTTAAGTTTTTGTTCATAAACAGCTTTAACTATTTTGTTACAATTGAGTTTGACTTTCTGAAGTTCTACCTCGTCCGATTCAATTTCAGTAACTTCAAGAATTTTAGTAAACAGGTTTATTAGCCTTTTTACAACCCCTTCCAGACTTTTTGTAATTTCCTCTATCGCTTCATAATCCCCATTGTCCAAGCAGTCTTGCATAATTTCAGAATAACCCATCACAGCTGTGGCTGGAGTTCGAAGTTCGTGTGACATATTTTGCAGGAAAGTTGTCTTAAGTTGGTTCATCTGTATTTCTTTTTTATATGCCTCCTTAATCTGCTTCTCATTGGCAATTCTTTCCGTAATGTCGCGCAAACTTAATATGTATAAATCTTCATTAGCATTACTATCGTATTGGAAAGTAAGCTTGGCAGCAAAATTGCGGTCTTTAGGACCAAGACAATCAAACTCGATGGAATTGAGCTTATTTTTAAGCATTAAATTTGTTGAAGTGATCAACTTCTCATAAAATTTGCCCGGTATAAGTTTTTTTAGATTATCATGAAACAACTCACTATTTCCGAGTTCGAATAATTGACGAAATACAAAATTTGCGTCTTCATATTTGTATTCATCATTTTTTATCTTGAATATTAACAGTGGATCGGAAATACTGTTTATAATTGAACGAAGTTTCTCCTCCGACTTTTTGATCAACCTGTTCTTCTGATAGTAAGCACTTACGTCGTGTCCGGTCAGAATAAATCCTCTTTTACTTCCGTCATCATTTGCAATTGGATTCAGTTCTAAATCGAGCACCTGTGTATCATCACTTTCTCCGTTTAGATAAATGCTTGCGGACCACTTTCTGCCCTTTACAATTGCGCCCTGCACTTCTGCCAGTTCTTTGTTCGTAAGGTACCATGACAATACCGAGGAGAGGTGGTTGCTGTATATAACATCCAGATCAAGTTCAAGTAATTTCTCGAATGATTTGGTTGCGAAAATGATTTTTCCGTTATCGTCTATTATAAGAACCGGAACCTGACCGTACTCCAATGCATGATGCAGATCGGATATTTTTGCTTCAAGTTTGTTGCTGTTTTCAAGAGTATTTAAAACAAGTGTATAATACTTCCTCTTATTAATTACTATCGTTTCCAATGCAGCATTATAAGTTCTGCTCTCATCCCCTGCGCCTATAAAAAGCTCGAAGTTAAAATTGTTGTAATTACTTTTGTTGAGATTTTCAATAAGTGTCTTTAGGTCGGGTTCCGTATTTAATTTTGGAATATCAGTTCCTTCATAAAGTCCCAGCTCAATTTTACATCGATTATTCGTAAATGTTATTCGTCCCTCATCGTCCAGAATAATCCAGATTTTTTCATCAAATAATACTTTGTTGTGAAAATCCTGATCGGACTGACTATTGGAGCTTAGTCTGTTTAACAAGTTGAAGGGTAAAGTATCTTTCATGCCCGTCCTTAAAATCAATTTTATCCGATAAATTTTGTTCGAAAAGCTTCTCAATAAGTTTAATTGCTATTGAACAAATATTTAACAGTTCTTCCGTTAGTTCAGAATCAAAGTCTTCGGTAAACAAGGATAAAGAAGTTTCATTGTAAATATTAAAATCACTTCCCATACTAGTTTCCTGAATCTGCTCTGAAAGTCTTTCAGTAAATATAGTAGACAGGATAATATCCGAATCGTCAAGTACTTCATCCATAGAATAATTTAGCCAGAATGATACATCGAAAATTGTTCCCAGGTGCTTTACAATCTGTGTTCCGCGGAGGCTAAGATTATGCTCCTCAAATAGCCTGCTTAGTTCAATTTTCACTTCAAAGGTAAAATCATTTAACTCAAATACTACATTATACTTATCAGCACTTTCTTTTCTAATATCTTTAATTTTAAGTCTGAATTTTGCAGCGAGTTTAAATGCAGGAGATAGTGAAATTGAATCATGGTCAGATTCCTTCTGAGTTCCAAAAGCATTTTTTACATAATACTTGCTTGTATTATTTTTCTTACTGCCTTTGTATCTGTTATCAACGCCTATTTCAGATATTTTCTCTAACATAGCTGCTTCCTCAAGTAACTATCGAAAAAATAATCTAAGAATTTAGAGTCTACGGGGATATTTGGACTAAAGGAAAGGGAGGAAAAATCTTTGTTTAATCTTCAATCTTTATCATTTTACTGTCATCTGAGTAATCGATCGTTTCAGGATTCCTCAAATCAACAATATTATTGACCAGTGATTTCAATCTTTCAACAGATTCATTGATAACATTAAAATCGTCTTTTATCTCATCATTCTTGAGAGAAGTGAGTTCATCCTCAAGGTTTTTAAGTGACATGGTAAGACTGCTGAGCGGATTATTCATTTTATGACCGAGGGTACATGCCATTTCAACCACTGCCCTGCTGTGTTCAATGTTCTTCAACTCATTTTGTAGTTTGTAAATTCGAACACCAGAGCGAATTCTTGCCAGAAGTTCCTGGTTTTCAGTTGGTTTAAGAAGAAAATCATCAGCACCGATATCAAGTCCTTTCACCCTGTCCCGAAGTGAGGTTCTTGCAGTTAGTATTATATAGTAGAGCAGTTTATATTTTTCATTACTCTTAAGCCTGTTACACAGCTCAATACCATCCATTTCCGGCATTGTCCAATCTGCAAGTACAACATGCGGATTGAAATCATCAATAATTTCAAGCGCTTCCTTACCGTTTCGGGCAGAAGCAACTTCATAGTTGTTTTTTTCAAGCAGTTTTGTCAGAATGAACAATGTATCTGGTTCATCTTCAACAATTAACACTCTATCTTTTGACATGACTCTTCGAGTAACTTTTTAATTTTTGAGAGAAAAACATTTATATCAATAATAGGTTTTGTAAAATAATCATCCGCCTGACTATCTACAAACAGTTTTCTATTAGATTTATCGAGTGCATAAGCGGAAACAATCAGTACCGGAATCTTCGAGTATTTCTCGTTAGACTTGATATATTTTGATAAATATACTCCGTCCACTTTCTCCCCCTGCACACAGGTATTCTTCAGATTTATATCCATAATTACCAGATCTATTCGTCCGTGGTTTAACAGATCCAGGAATTTATCCCCATCTTCAAGAAGAGTGAGTCTCCATTCGACTTTTTTAAAAATAAATTCATAAAATTCTTTCAGGAACGGATCGTCCTCAATAATTACAATATGTTCGTTCATTATTCTTCCAGATATTTTATTATTATACTTATACGCCTGTTGACAAGACTATACGGGTGTTCGGAATCTCTTAACCTTTTGTCGGCATAACCTCTGATCTCATCAATCTGATTCTGTTCAATTCCGCCGGACAATAGGGACCTTCTGGCAGAATTAGCCCTGTCTGCACTCAACTCGTAATTAGTATAATTTTTGTCCCCGGATCGAAACGGCCTTGAATCAGTATGTCCTTCCACAACTACTTTGTTGGGCAATTTCGACAATTGTCCCCCTATGTCACTAACTAACTTTTCGGCTGTGCTGTTAAGATTGCTGCTCCCGATCTCGAAAAACACATTGTCTGTGCTTTCAAGAAGTTCAATCCTTAAGCCTTCATTAACAATTTTAAACTCTATTTGATCGGAAATATTCAAGTAAGCTTTATTAGTACTCAGCTGTTTCTTGATACTCTGCTTCATTTCTTCAAATTTTTCTTTCTGGCTGCTTTTCGTTTGTTTCGCTGAAGGTTTCTTCATCGAAATACCGGGTCCTTTGGAACCCGTAATAATATTTTTACTATTGGGTGAAAATCCGGTAGGATCCTTGAAATAACTTGAAACACTCTGCTTCACTTCATCGCTCTGCGACAATACCCATAATACTATAAACAAAGCCATCATCGCTGTAACAAAATCTGCGTAAGCCACTTTCCAGGCGCCGCCGTGATGTCCGTCCCCACATTTTTTAACTTTTTTTACAATGGGAATATTTTCCTGATTCTCAGCCACTATCCCCTACTCTTTCTTATTTCTCATATAGGCTTCAAGTTCGCCAAATGTCGGTCTCTCATCTGAATTAATTGTTCTTCTGGCAATTTCCACAGCAATTATCGGCGGATTACCTTTTGCATAAGCAATAATACATGATTTAATTGTCCCGAGAAATCTTGCCTTATCAGAAAAATCATGCTGAATTTTATGAGCTAGCGGTCCTATAAAACCATAAGATAAAAGCACACCTAAAAATGTTCCAACGAGTGCGGCGGCAACATGCATACCAACATAAGCTGCGCCTTTATCGATTGATGACATAGTAATAATTATACCCAAAACAGCGGCAACAATTCCCAATCCGGGCAAAGCATCGCCTACGGTTGCTACTGCATTTCCTATCGGCTTGGTTTCATGTTCATAAGATTCGATTTCCGAATCAATAATATTTTCAAGCTCATGAGGTGGTACTGAACCGGTTAACAGCACTTTCATAGAATCGCAGAAAAAATTCGTAACGAAGTTGTCCGATATAAACTTATCGCTCTTAGAGAGGATATCACTCTCCTGGGGTTTTTCAATATGAGCTTCTATACTTAAAAGTCCATCTCTCTGAGCGGCAAGAAATAAGTCATTAAAAGATTTAAGCATTTCAAGATAATCGGATTTATGCAAATGTTCACTTTTCATTGATCCGACGACTGCCGCAATAATCTTTTTGATAGTTGAAGGCGGATTAGCTATTAAGAGACTACCGATTGCTGCGCCGCCAATAGTCACAAACTCCGACCATTGCAATAGTACAAGCAGATTACCGTGCGCCATTGTATAGCCACCCACAACACCGATAATTACGACAACCATTCCGATAATTACAAACATTAGTAAGTCAACTCCTCTTTCGGTACTTCAACAAGTTTAACGAGATTAAAAAGTTCATCAACCTCATAACGAATATAATTCCAATCGATATGCGATTGATGTAGTTTATTCATAATCCGGCTTGCAAGTGAAGTAATTTCGGGATAACCGATAACACCGCCGGTTCCCTTTATCTCATGAATTACAATATGCATCAGGTCCCTGTTTTTAGAATCCAGTGCCTCAAGAAGCGCCAGTTTTTTTTCAGGGAAACTGTTAAGGAAAAACTTAATCAGGCGGCGTTTGAGTTCAAGGTTATCCTGTTCAGATATCAGCTTATCCTTTTCCTTCTTAACCAGAACATCTTCACCCATTATTTCATTTACGCTTTTAATAATAATTTCCTTTTTAAGCGGTTTTGACAAGACTTTTTCGGCTCCCGCTTCAACAGCAGACACTACATTTTGTTTGTTCGTGTTTCCACTAATAACAATAACGGGAATACTCTTAATGGTTTTAATGACTTTCATTACCTGAAGCATTTTAAGCCCGTTAAGATTCGGCATCAGCAAGTCAAGAAATATTAAGTTAGGCTTGTATTCCAACGCCTTTTGAATGCCTTCAAGACCATCGCTGCATGTAACAACTTCGAGATTATAATCCTCAAAGAAATTTTTGAGAGAATTCCTTGTTATATCGGAATCATCCACAATTAATATCATGAACTTACTCTTAGTTGCCATTTATTTTTTTTCCAGTTTATTCAGTTTAAGTTGTTTCAGATCAGTTATGTTCTCACGGCTTTTAACCGAGGCTTCCTTAAGGTTTTCTTTAACCTTGTCCACTATTTCAGCCCTGTATATCTGAACGTCAGCCGGAGCATCAATGCCGATCTTAACCTGATTATCGGAAATTGATAGAATTTTTACAGTTATATCGGAGCTTATTTTTATCTCTTCGTTTAATTTTCTTTTTAGGATTAACATTATTCTTCCCCTTTAATCAACAAACAGGTTATAATCTACAGAATACTTATCAGTATCGAGTATTTTCTGGTGTCCTACCTTTTCCTCCTGGTCAATATATACAGGGGCTTTGAGGTTAACTGTAATTTTTCGCGGATCCGAATTAAGTGTAACAACCGCAAAAGCTTCATTTGTGTTTTCTGACGGATAATTATCGTCGAGTAAGCTGGTTCCGATAAGCGGAAAAGCGATTTCCGGTTCGTCAATAGAATTCAGCCAGAAAAAAATATCATCATCTTCTTTTAGAAGAAGATAATCTTTTAACTCTTCGAAGCCGATCAGCCCCGATTCGAATTTGATAATTTTGTCTTCGTTGAACTCCAACTCACCGAATTGTTTCGTTTGTATTTTCATAGCAGTTTCTTATTTAATGATTACAATATCTACTCTTCTATTTTTTGCCCGGCCTTCGGGTGTTGCATTTTCATCTATCGGCTTATATTCCGAATTCCCGACAATTGAAACTTTGTCCGGAGATAAACCTTTTTCCTCAATAAGATAGTATGCAGTATTAAGTGCCCTGGCAACCGAAAGATGCCAGTTAGACGGATATTGAGCAGAGTGAATATCGACATTATCCGTGTGACCTTCAACCCTAATATCGTTCGGGAGAGCTATCAGAATATCTGCAAGCTCCTGCAGCACATTTTGCGATTCGGAAGTAAGTTCGGCCCTTCCCGATCTGAATAGTATTTCATCAACAATATGAATAACAATTCCCCTCTCATTCTCCTCGAGTGTAACGGAGGATTCAAATTTATATCGCTTTATTACAGAATTGAGTTTGGATTTCAGATCATCTATTCCCGTATTAACCTCAGCCGTACTCAATTCCGGCAGAGACGGAATTCCCTGTGAATTTCCGAATATACTCCCCATGGCAGTCATCATTTCTTCATATTTTTTTATATCGATATTAGAGATCGCATATAAAATAATAAACAATCCCAACAACAGGGTAATTAAATCCGCGTAAGTAATCAGATACCTGTCATTTTGTTCGCTGTCGTTCTCGCCGAAATCCCCGTTGTCTATCAGATATCGAGAATTTTTTTCTGCTCTTTCTGAGGCAGGAGGCTTATCATTCTTGACTTGAGTACTGAGGGAATTTCTCCGCTCTGTAAAGCCAATGTTCCCTCCAACGAGAGTTCCATCATGTTTTTCTCTTCCAGATGACATTTCTTTAATTTATCCCCTATGGGCAACCATAGTAAATTTGCAGTAAAAACGCCCCAAAGTGTTGCAATAAACGCAGAGGCAATAGATTTAATTAATAAGTTAGGATCGGAGCCTGCGTTGGCAAGAGTCATAATAAGAGCCATTACAGTTCCAAGAATTCCCATTGTAGGCGCGTATCCGCCCATCTTCGTAAACATTCCCGAGTTCAAATAATGTCTTTCCTGTGTTGCTTTCATTTCGAGTAAAGCCATATTTTCTATAGTTCCGGCATCAGATCCGTCAATCACATAGCGGATAAGCTTGCGCGGAAAGAGATAGTCAATGTTCTTGATATCATTCTCAATAGACAGAATTCCGTCCCGTCTCGATTTTATAGAGATAACAAAAAAGTCGGTTATGATTTTTTTAAGATCATACTTCTCAGGGAAGTACGCTTTTTTAATCAGTGGAAAAACATTCTTAAAGTTCTCCGTACCAACACTTATTATTGTAGCTGCGAAAGTTCCGCCGAATACAATTATAATCGGCGCAACAAGAAACAGTGCTTTAACTGATCCGCCTTCAATCATAAAGGCGCCGAAAATTGAGAAAATACCCAGGATAAATCCGAAACTAGTTCCAAACTTTCTCATCATAAATAATCCAGTAATGATTTTGGAAGAACCATTGAAGAAGTTTTATAAGCAAGCTGTAAAAGGTAATCCTGCTGTTCCAAATCAACCATTGCCTCAACAACATCAACTTCAGTTTCTTTGGACATTAAATCCTTGAGTGTGAGAATCCTGCTTTCAAGTAGTTCTTCGGAATCATATAACCTGTTGGAAATATTACCGCTTAGTGCAGTTTTATCCAGGAGGTTCGAATGAAAATCTTCAACCAGCTGCGTGTCAGCTGCACTCGGCAGATTACCGGATTTAAGATCATCTCTTATCCTGATGAGTGTGTTAAAAATATCATCGGTTCCAACAGTTCCGAATAGTTCATCACCTGTAATATTAATCTTCTGAGTAGTTGTGCTCGAAATTCTTACCTTATGTTCACCGCTGACATCCGGGACCTTAAGTTCAATTGCAGATGAGTCGGCAGTAAATCCATATGGCGCCGTACTGAAATCGGTTCCGCCAAAAATATACTTGCCGTTGTACTCTTTGTTAGCCAGGCTGAGAATCGAATTTAACGCGAGATCGATTTTATCCGCATAGGAATCGAGATATGGTTCATTACTCGGATTCTGTATTTGGGTTAAAATAGTCCTAACCTCTTCCACATCTTCCATCATCATCTCCAAACCTTCGGTCGTCTCCGTCAGAGATGCCAGTCCTTCCTGAATATTTTTAATAAATGTTTCCGATTCTTTGATAGTATTGCTAAGCCTTATCAGTTTTGCCGTACCACTTGGCGAATCGGACGGTTTGTTGATTTTCGAACCGGTTGATATCTGGGTTGTCAGCTTATCAACTTCGATTTTTGACTTATTGAGATTACTCAAATAAGTATTACTAAGCATTGCATCCGATATTCTCATTGTCTTATACCAAACTCATTAATGTGTCTAACATTTCGTTGGCAATTTTTATTAGCCTTGCCGAAGCGTCGTACGATCTTTGAAATTTTATAATATCCGTCATTTCCTCATCTACAGATACTCCTGATACCGATGCACGCTGGTTTTCAAGCTGTTCAACAACCAGTTTACTGGCTTCAGCCAGCCGGTCGGACGAGACTTTATCATTTCCGACTTCACTGATAAGAGAGTTGTAGTAACCTTCAAACGTTGTCCCCGATATCACTTTGTTGCTGCTTAATGCACCTAATTGTGCTGCGAGATCACCGTTACCATCTGTACCGTCAGAGGATACAGCTATGTTCTTAACATCCGTAAGTATTTCGTCATCTATTACAAGTTTACCATCTTTGTATTCCTTAAAGAAATTGATGCCTGTTCTCGGAGTAGATTCAATGGTTGAGCCGGTTGAGTGAACCGAATTAACGGAATCAACAAGCTGCTTAAACAGTGTATCAATATAATTCTGGTACTTAGGAATTGTCTCAGAATATGTTTCAGTCAGTGCAAACAATTCACCGCCTTTAAGGTTTACGGCAGCACCTGAATTGACCGGACCAACATAAAGTTCGCCGCCATCATTTATTACTTCGAATTCAATATTTACAGATGCATCAACTGCAAATACACCGCCAACACTAATAGTTGCATTATCATAATTATCGTATGTAACAGAAATGTTAGCAAGTTTGGACAATTCGTCAATCATATTCGAACGGGAATCGAGCAGATCATTAGCACTCTGTGTACCGTTTGCATACTGATTTATCTGCTGGTTCAATCCCCTAATTTCTTTTAGATAGTAGTTAAGCGAATCAACCTGACCCTGCATTTCAGAAAAAATATCATACTTTATAGTATCAATATCATTGTTTATTCCTTCAACACGGCTGGACAGATTCTTAGCCGCAACCACTACATCATTCCTTAACGGAATTGAATTGGGAGTTACTGCAAGCTGATCCCAGGAGTTGAAGAATTCAGTCATCAGACTTGAAAGACCCAAATCAGAAGGCTCCGAGAACACCTGCTCAAGCTGTGAAAGAATCAATGACTGTTTTTCATTCCCGGAATATGCGTACTGGTTATTAATCATTTGCTTATCTATGAGCGTGTCGCGGACCCTTTCTATAGTTGCAATTTTAACACCTGTACCCCACATAAATTTTGCACCTTTTTCGGGATCTTCAGTACCAAGTACAACCTTCTGTCGGCTGTAACTGCTGTTAGCAGCATTGGCAATGTTGTGTGCCGATACATTCATAGCATTCTGGTATGTAGCCAGACTGCGTCGCGATATGTCGAAAATTCTTGTAAGAGCCATTTTATATTCTTCTGTCTACTATTGGTTTCTTTTGTGATTTCAGTACAATTGCAAGTGTTTGTTTAACAATGCTGTTAGCCTGTTCAATCAGGAACCGGTTCTGAACATTCACACCTTTAATTTCTTCAGTAACTAATTTTATTCGGGTACGCAGTTCCGAGATATCAGATAATTCCTTGTCCTCTGCAACCTGTTTAAGCAAGCTTGTTATCTCATCACTTCCGGATTTGAACAAGTCATATCCCTGTAATACATTGCCGAATAAAGATTGCAGAATATTTGCACGTTCCATTTCCTTCCGGCTGATTCTGTTCATTGCCGATTCTTCCCTGGCGGAAAACTTTTCAATCAACTCACGCTTATTGCTGATAATTGACTTTTGTTTGTTCAAAGCAGCTTCCTTAAGTTCATTAAGATTTTCGAGCTGCTCTTCATATACTTTTAATAAATTATGCACTTTCATGTTTTACCCGTTCAAATAGTTGAGATAGCTTACAACACGGTTTATATACTTTTTTGTTTCATCAAATGGAGGTACACCTTCGTATTTATCCACATTAGCAGGACCTGCATTATAGGCTGCCAAAGCTTTTTCAAGATCGCCGTCAAACTGACGATACATTTTGGATAGATACTTTACGCCGCCGAAAATATTATCAGCAGGATCAAACGAATTACGAACACCCATATCCTTTGCAGTACCATCCATCAACTGCATCAAACCCTTTGCATTTGCTTTAGATACAGCTTTAGGATTTGCAGCCGATTCAGTCAGGATTACCGATTTAATCAGGTTTTCATTAACGCCATATTTTTGAGAAGCCTTTGAGATTATGTCGTTGAATTTTTCCAGCCTGTTCAATGAACCTAAACTAGGTTTCATACTTTTGCTGTCCTTAGGTAGAATATCCTTCAACGACTTCAAAGGCGAATTAAGTTTGTTTTCGATCAGTTCAAATTCGGACAACTCTTCACCGGTAATTTTTCTGAATATCTGATCCGAAACACCAAACGACTTCGAATTAGAGATAAAAGAAGACAGCTGCGATTCAAACATTGTATCGAAATACTCACCGCCGAAACCCTCACCACCAAATAAGCCATCAGTAGTACTGGTCATACTTTTAAGCATCATACCTGTAAGAAGTCCTTCAAAATCCTTAGCGGCGCCAGCCAGTTTTTTCTTGTCTTCACGAGAAAAACGACTTTCAATCTCAGGTGTTTGTGCAATGTGCTTGGTATTGTTCGTTATTTTTAAATTTATTCCGCTCATAATATTTATAGTATTATTAATTCTCCAACTAATGCCCCTGCTTCTTTTATAGCCTGGAAAATGGCTATAATATCCTGCGGGGAAACTTTAAGTGAATTAAGTGCAGCAGCTACTTCCTGAACATTACTTGCGCCTTCTATAGCAACCGCACTTGTTGAATCCTGGGTTGCTTCCGGTACAAGGTTGTTAAAAAATGCTGTTTTTCCCTGTGAAAATGAATTCGGCTGGGAAATCATCGGGAAAGACTGAATATTTATATTCAATCCGCCATGTGAAATCATAACGGGTTTAATCATTACATTGCTGCCCGCTACAACAGTTCCGGTACGTTCGTTAAGAACTACCCTTGCTCCGAAGTCTGTCTCGACTTCAAGTGTTTCAAGTTGTGCTAGGAAATCAACTATATTGTTCTGCATTGCCGGCGGAACTATAATCTTAACTTCGGATCCGTCAACAGCCTTCGCAACTCCTTCGCCGAATGTATCATTTACAACGGTTGCAAGGTTATCGGACGTAGTAAGGTCGGGCGATTTCAGGTATATATTAATTTCATTAGTATACTCTAATGATTCTGCAGGTGAAGTTTTTAATTTGCCGCCTCTCGGCACTCTGCCGGCTAATGTATGGTTGCGCGCTATTCTGCCGCCAGAACCGGTTGATATATCATATCCGCCCACGGAAACAGGACCTTGAGCCATTGCATAAACTGTTCCGCTTAGTCCGGATAACGGAGTCATAAGCAGTGTTCCGCCCTGAAGACTTTTCGCATCACCCAGTGATGAAACATTTACGTCAAAATTGGAACCCGGCTTCAGGTAAGAATCGATCGTGGCTGTTACCATCACAGCCGCAACGTTACGTGTTTTTAACTGCGTCTGAGGAACGGTTATTCCGAATCTTTTCAACATACTGGTTACCGACTGAACCGTAAACGAAGAGCGATGACTGTCGCCTGAACCGGCAAGTCCGACAATTATTCCGTAACCGATAATCTGCTCGTAACTTTGTTCACCGATTATAGCTATGTCCTTAATTCTCTGTGCAGAGGTTAAACTGCTGAGTAGAATAAGTACTAAAAATATTAAGCTGACTCGTTTCATTTTATCACCTAAAATAACCAGTGGAATAATTTAGTTAACCAGCCGGGCTGCTGTGCATTATCTATTATACCGGAACCTTCAAATACGATTTCAGCTTCAGATATATTATATGATAGCACCGTATTGTCGGCATCTATATCGGCAGCTCGCACAATTCCTTTTATAAGTACAGACTGCTCTTCACCATTAATTGAAATTTTTCTTGTCCCGACTATCCTCATATTCCCGTTCGCGAATACGGAATCAATAGTTGCGCTAATTTTTGTTTTAACCATTCCCGAACTCTGAGTACCGCCTGAACCCTGGAAATCACTACCTGAAGACAAATCCAGATCAGCGCTTGGAAGTGAAGTAGCGTCAATGGCTCCGCTTCCGCTGAAACTAATATCGCTCGATCTTCCGGCATTTGTCGCTGCGTTGTTAGATGCCTGCGAGGACTCTGTTACGATAATAGTTATCGCATCACCTACCCTGCTGGCTTTATGATCACTGAACAGCGAAGAGAATCCGTTCATTCTCATATCCTGTGCATTCAGCGTTAACACTGCAGCAAACATTATTATTGTTATCAATTTTTTCATTGCATTACTCTATTATTAAAACATTATTACTGTCCATAACTTTTGCTTTGAACAGATTATTCTGCATTGTTCTTACTCTGATTGTTTCACCTTCTCTTCCTGACTGTCTGGCAACAACCGCAATAGTAACATCAACATTACCTGCTATTGAATGGGCTTTAAGTCTGTCACCAATATTTACTGAAGGTTTTCCGGTAATCGACAAAGCTGACAAAGCTTCCCCTTTCCGGATGAATTCAGAAGACATTTTATTTCTAAGATCTGTAAAACTCTTTACCGGTTTTTTCACAAGAGTTATTTCGGATAACTTAAGCTCAAAGTCACCAGGAGTTAATTCTTCGAATCTGCTAATATCTTTGGTGGCAACCAGTACTTTATCGAATTTCTTAATCTCTACTGTGAGCGATGAACTACTTTCTCCTCTCGGAGTTTTAATTATAACCGGTATATAAGCTATATTGCCCGAAATCTTGGGCGCCTTATCTTCCCTGATTCTGACTTCGCTGTACCTGTTCCAGTCACCCAACAGGCTCACTTCAATTTTACTGCAGTCTTTCACTTTACTTTCAAGGTATTGCTGAACGCTTGTATCGTAATTACCCTGAGTATTAAAAAGAAGCACAATATTTAGAAGTAAACTGATCATCACAAATTATCTTTTAAGGTTGTTAGCCATTGTCATCATTTCTTCAACCGTCTTTACGGTTTTTGAATTTATCTCGTACGCGCGCTGAGCTGTAATCATTGCTATCATTTCTTCAACGATATCAACATTCGACATTTCAAGATAGCCCTGGTGTATTTCACCGAATCCGCTTGAACCCGCATTCCCATAAATCGGGATACCCGAAGCTGATGTTTCCTGATACAAATTATCACCAAGCGCTTTAAGTCCGCCTGGGTTTAAAAATCTAACCAGCTGAAGTTGTTCAATTACGTAGCTGCTGCCGTCTGCTTCATGCAGTTCAACAACACCTTCACGGTCAATTGCAATACTTACCGTATCTTCCGTTATTGATATTTCGGGTTCCAGGGCATAACCACTGCTTGTAACGAGTTTACCCTCAGAACTGACTTTGAATGCTCCGTCTCGCGTATACGCATAACTCCCGTCCGGTTTGAGAACCTGGAAAAATCCTTTTCCCGAAATTGCCACATCAAACAAGTTGTTTGTCGGCTGGATATCTCCCTGCTCGAAAATTTTCTGGCTGGATACCGGCTGAACACCATTACCGATTTGAATTTCATTGTTTGTAGATTCTTTCGAACCGGTTGTTGTACTTGCCAGAGAGTTTACCGGAACTTCCTGGTACATCAGGTCCTGAAATTCAGCTTTGTTTTTCTTAAAGCCGGTCGTGTTCATATTCGCGATATTATTCGCGATGACCTCAATATTTAATTGCTGCGCATACATTCCGGAAGCAGCCGTTCTTAATGATCTGGTTGCCATTTTATTACTCCTTTATTATACCTTACCAATTTGGTTGGCTTTTTCAAGCGAGTCATCAAGCGCATTAACAATTTTATGTGATGACTGATAATCTTTATTTAATTTAATCATCGACTGCATTTCTTCAACGGGATTAACATTTGCCGATTCAAGAAATCCCTGAGTTACTTCATACTCTTTTTCTTCCATTGATTCGAAATCCGACTGGGTATGTTTGAAATAGTTTTCACCAGCTTTCTCCAGCTGGCTTTTATCCTCCACCTTGGCAATCAACAGCTCATCAACAACAGTCTCGCCAACTCTGATTTCGCCTTTCTTAGATATTGAAATAGTCTGCTCTTTCTGAAAAATATTTTCACCGAAACTAATTTCGCCATCGCTGCCCATCACTTTATCGCCGTTCAAATTTACAAGATACCCTTCCTGTGATATTGTGAACCTGCCGTCTCTAGTCAACACTTCACCGTTCTCGGTTTTAACTGCAAAAAAACCTTCGCCCTTAATCGCCAAATCCATCGGGTTTCCGGTGTGAGTCAATTCACCTTGTTTGAAATCGGTTACCTGTCGAACGATAAGATCGCCGGCAGATGTTAACATTTCCGAGAACTGTTCTTCCCTCTTAAACCCGCTGGTATTAATGTTAGCGAGATTATTCGCAACCACGCCAATATGCTGGTTGCCGGAATGGAGACTTCTTGCCGATACAAATAATCCTTTTATCATTATACCGTTACCTCCATTTTTTCATTCACTTTGTAATTATTAAGTCTCGAAGCAAGCATAAGTTCTTCTTTGGCTATACTCATTTTCTTGGCTGCAATTATTACTTCCTTTTCAGGTTTGTTTAAATAATTGGAAGTCATGCATAACCTTTTTCTAATTGACTTCAATCTGGGATCCATTTCCTTTACCAACTGTTCTTCCCGTATAGCTTTGATATTCTTTCTAAGATTCATCCTATTCTCAATCTTCCTCATTTTCATTCTTCTTTTGAGAACAAATCCTACTGCGATAAAAGATGCGAGTGCCAATACACCTATTTTTATGTAAAGAGGATCAGTAAAATCTGCCTTCGTCGCCGGAATCATGCTTACCTGTTCGGCTTTATAAGGTTCAGGTTTTAGCAGAATCTGCTGATTTTGTCTCTCCTTTGCCGCAAGTATCTGCTGCTTTACTATTGCTTTAATATCGATGCTGTCGTTTTTCGTCTGTCCCAGTAGCGGAACGCACGCGAGTGAAATAATCAGGGAGTATTTAACTATGCATTTGATCATTTGGCCATTTTCCTTTTGATTGGAAAGTTCAATATAATTGTTGTGCCTCCTGCCTCGTTGTTTACTAACTTTACCTCTCCCTGGTGTCGTTTCATTATATTGGATATCATTTTATAATTTATATTTGCTTTATTTGCTTCATCATCTTCTGAGTAAATGTTTAACCTGTCTGTAACAATAAACTTCAATGAAATTGTATCATTTACAAATCTGGACTGTATCAGAATGCCGCCGCCTTCAACTTTTGAATTGATAACCATACCAAACAGGTTGGTTAATAATTGATGAATGTAATTCTTCTGTGTAAGTACCGGCGGAAGGTTCTCTTCAAGATCCAGTATACATTCATAGTTCTTGTATTTCAAAGATGACAGTACCACATCGTAATAATCTTTCACAGGTTCGTTAATTACGTGCGGATAGAGATTACTACTTGTTGACTGTGACCCGACAAATTTTGATAATCTCTTAACAACCGTCTCAACCTTTTTGATCTGCGATACAATTGCCCCGGTGATCTTTTTATCCACACCATCATATTCTTTATCTATAAAACTTGCACAGCTCAGTATTACCTGAATAGGGCTCATAACGTCCTCAACTATTCCGGCCGTTAATTCACCGATTGCCGAATATCTGAAGTCATTTGTCAGTTTTGATTGAAGTACCTGCAGATCCTCGTAAGCGGATGAAAGACGTGATTTCTGCCTTGCAAGATCAATTTTGTTTTGTACAAGCGATAAAAATATTTTCAGTGCATCAACTTCGAATGATTTTGATGATAAAGCATTTATAGGTGTTTGAATAGAATAAATACCGTAAGGTTTACCTTCTTTGAATAAGGGAAGAACAACGAGATTTAATACCACGCTGCTGGAATCATTTTTTGTTATATCCGGTAAAACCGATACATTCCCGGTTTCAAATATCCAGTCAAGAATTCCATTTTTAAATGCCTTATTTACAAACGACGTATATGCCGGTTCGTATGATTTTACTAAAGGTTGTAAATTCTGGTTCGAATCGAACACATAAAGAAACGAATCCTTCAAAGGCATAATTTCTCTAAGTGAAACATTAAGGTCTTCCAATATTGTTTCAGCATCTTCGCTTTGAAGTAATTTTGCATTAAACTGACTAATAATATAGTAGAACCGAATACGCTTCTGCTGTTCGGCCGGAGTTATTTCAAAATCACTCTGCCCTGCATAAGCTCCGTCGATTCCGTTTCCCAGTCTTTCAATCGAATCTTCCAGCGAAGGAAACTTGATATATTTATTCTTAATCACTTTCACCCCAGTATTCCATCTAAATCTTGTTCAGTTCCTACTATGTCTGAATACTTTTCTAAAAATTGTTCTTGCTGATCTTCCTTAATTCTTAAGATTTCGAAAACCTGATTGTCCAGTTCAAATCCCTTTTCCCAGAATAGTTTTTCAGGATGCAGCTGACATGTTAAATAGTCTGCCACATGAACAATTGCTGAAAGCATAGGATCATCTTCAGCCGCGACGGGATTATGATGATTTAAGGTAGACTGCTGTAGTGCTTTCGGGAGATTCCATCTTCCCATCAGGTAACTGCCTACTTCCGCATGAGTCATTCCCAATATTTCTTTTTCTGCCTGCATAAAACTCATTTCTTGAGATAAAACAGTATCGCTAATTTCAACAAACAGGTTTTTGAAATATCTGTGAATAATTGAAACACCAACATCATGAAGAAATCCGGCAACAAAAGCTTCACCGCTTTTACCGTAACCAAAATCTTCAGCAAGTCGCTTAGCAACTTTGGCAGTTAAAAACGAATGCAGCCAGTAAACATTCTGATCGAAGTGCTTACTTGAAGTTCCACGGAACGATTCCAGGAAGGAAATAACAAATACGATGTGACGAAGTTCATTATAACCGAGAACCATTACAGCAAAATCAAGTGTTGAAACTTCTTTCCTTAAACCGTAAATGGGTGAATTAGCCAGCGCAAGAACTTTTACAACAAAGCTTTGTTCTTTTGAAATCAATTCAATCAACTGATGATTAGAAGTTGTTTTGCTATTTAGCAGTTTTAACGCTTCCGTCACGATATCCGGCAGAGCGGGTAAATTATAAATTTTATTCAGTGTTTCCTGAATCTTTTCCTGCCTACCGGCTGAATTTCTTGTTATAGTTTCCATACTAATTAAAAGATTACTGTTTCTAATTGTTGATTAAGTTGTTCCTGATAACCCTGAATTAATGTTTCAACATATTCCATGCTGCCGAGACCAAGTATATCGATAGCCGAATCATCGAATTCGAATCCTTCATCCCATAAAAACTTACCCATTCCCAGTTGCTGAGTTGCATAATCGGCAATGTGAACTATTGCTGCTAGTTCCTGTCCTTCTGTTGCATCCGAAGGTTTATGATGGTGCAGTATTGCCTCGCTGAGAAATGAGGGAAGATTCCATTTATCGCAAAGAATTTTACCGACTTCAGCATGTGAAAGTTCAAATACCTTGTCTTCAGCTTCTTTGTATGTAATTTGATTTGCTGTTACTAGTTCGTTTATCTCTATAAACTCTTTGTTGAAGTATTTCTGGATTACCGAAATGCCCAGGTCATGCAGCAAACCTGCTGTAAAAGCTTCTCCGGATTTAGGATAATGTCTGTCAGTTGCAATATTCTTTGACATCAATGCAGTTAAGAATGAATGCAGCCAGAATGATTTTCTGTTCCAGAATCTAGCGTTATCATTTTTAAAAGTATCCATCAGACTAAGCGCAATAACGATCTGTTTAATTTGCTCGAAACCCAAAACCAGTATTGCAAAATCTATACTGGGGACTTTTCTCGGGAGTCCATATAATGGTGAATTAGCAACGGTAAGTATTTTTGTCGTCAAAGCCTGGTCCTGGCTGATAAGTTTACCGATTTCGTGAGTTGAAGTCATCGGATCGTTCAGCAGTTGAGTCAGTCTGACAATAACGTTCGGAATCGGCGGAAGATTTCTAATATTCAGCAGATAATTCTTACGCTTGTTCTTTAGCGCTGCAATTTCTTCCGGAGCTAAATTATTCATTAAGATCACCAAGCATTGATTTAAGATTCTCAATTATTTTCGAATGAATTTGAGAAATTCGGGAAACCGATATTTCAAGAACTTCCGCAATTTCTTTATAGCTTAAATGTTCGAAATAATACAGTGTGATTACCATTCTATCCCGTTCATTCAGATTTTTAATAGCCTCAACAAGCATTTCTTTTGCTTCTAGTTTTTCTGTCTCAACTTCAGGAGTTTCGACATCTGCCGGCAGAACTTCATACAGCATGCTGCCATCTTCTTTGCTTACCGGCTGATTTATTGAAACATTCATATACTGAATCTGATTTGGATCATCTTTTATCAGCATACGAGGCTTAATCTGAGCCTTTCTTAATTCATCTATTATTTTGCCCCGGATTCTTTGAATCGCGTATGTTTCGAACTTGGTCCCGTATTCCGGATCAAATCTGTCTACTGCCTCATTTAATCCCTCTATACCGAATTGAAAATAATCCCTGTCATCAAAGATGTTCATATTTATGAACTTTGAATTATGGATTACATAATGGACCAGGTTGGTGTAGTTGAGAATTATTGTCTTCTTCAACTTTTGTGTTGGTTTTGCTTTGTACTCTGCCCAGAGTGTCATTGTGTCCATTTATTAACTTCCGCTTATGTTTTCGGATATGTTATTGTGTTTGCTTATTGATTTCTTGTTTATCGAGCGGATGAATACTATACCGATAACCGCGAGCATCCCTGTTGTGAAAACGAAGACTGCAAAGGATCTTACTAAAACATCAGCAACAGGTAGCTGTCTCTGACTGAAATAAATGATAGCCAGGAAGAAAAGTAGAAGACCAACATTTAATATTATTTTATTCATCATAGACCTTTTTTTTTGACTATTTATTCAAAGACTATACCATAGTTTCAGGAGTTGATAGCTTCGTTTTTAGGTCAAAATATGAGGATTTACAGCCTGATTTTAAGGCAGATGGATTTAGCCCTGGTTAATATTAGCCAGGTGTCGACTCCCCGCCAGTTTGGTGGAAATGCTGCGTAATTGGTATGTTAATTCAGATTTGGGATAAGTTTTGAAGAAGAGATTCTGATCAATTATTGACTTGCGGACAAGTGCGTCATATGACACATAACCGAGCAGAGTACTGGATGATTTAAGGAAATGAGATAATGCCGTATTTAAATTACTATATGCTTCAATAGCCTGATTCTCAGAATCACACATATTCACCAGAACGTAATTCTCGGGATTTACGGACTTAGTTTTCAGTAACTTTAATACAGCATAAGTGTCCATAATCGCCGTTGGCTCAGGAGTAGTTACAAATACATTTAAAAATGATTTGGAAAGCAGATGCAGGATTTCATTATTCAAACCAGCTCCGGTATCAATAACAACAAAGTCATACTCCTCTGAGGCTGTTTTAGTATCATTAATAAACCTTGCTATCATGTCTATGGTAACCCTGGGATATTCTACCCGCCCGGAATCACCGAAAACATAATCAACATTTCCGTCCCCTTTTGTAATTGTATTCCTAAAAAGGCTTCTTCCGGTAAAATAATCAACAATAGTTTTCTTTGGAGTCAGATTGAGTAATATGTCGGCATTTGAAAGATTTGAATCGAAATCAACAAATAGCACTTTATAGCCTTCGTAAGCAAGAACATGAGCTATATTAACGGAAATAAAAGTTTTACCTGTTCCTCCTTTCCCGGAAGAAAAAGTAATAATCTTGTTTTTATCAGGTTGTCTCGTATTTTCAGCCGCGAGAATTTCCCGTAACCGTTCCGCTTGTCCCGTCATACCAGAGCCTTACCGGTATAAATCATATTGGCAATGGATTCAGGATCAGCCGAGATTATATCATCCGGAATAACCTGACCATTAGTTAAATAGATTACAGGTACATTAAACTCAACCATCACATTGAGCATATTTCCGAAAGTTACACTTTCGTCTATTTTTGTAAATATTAATGAATCATAGTCAAACAACTGGAATTTTGAAGCTGTATCCAGCAGATTCTTTGTGGAACTAGTTGAACTCAGAACCAGGTAGGTTTCGTCAACTTTAATCTGTCGGAGGAAATGTTTTGTTCCTTCCAGATCTTTTTTATTTTTCTGGCTTCGGCCGGCAGTGTCTATAAATACGATATCCTTGTTTTTTAGCTGTTTTAACAATTTCGGCATATCAGACGGCTCATAAGCTACCAGCATATCTATATTGCTTATATCCGAGAATATCCTCAACTGATCGATAGCACCGAGTCTGTATGTATCTATTGAAATTATCCCGATATTCAGGTTATGAAGTATTTTTGAAATCGCAGCCAGTTTAGCAATGCAAGTAGTTTTTCCAACCCCGGTCGGACCTACAAGCGAAACTACTTTCGGTTTGCCCTTTCGTTCAATTTCGAAACTTGAAGTACTGACAAGTGATGCGATTGTAGAAATTATATAGTTTTCAAGGTTATTATCGGTAATTAAATTTTGAGACTTCTTGAGGTGACTAACAATTGTCTTAACAATAGGTTTTTCAATTTCTTTATGAAGAAGGTTTTCAATTGCTGTATTCAGAAGTTCACGTGTGAGTTTTTTATCCTGCTTAAATCCGGATATTCTCTCCGTATCGAGTATATTCAGTAGACTATTCTGATCCGTTTTACTGCGTATTTTCTGAGAAACGTTTTTTAGTTCCGCAGCGAAATCCATTTCCTTCATTACTGTTTCTTCTTCCTCTTCCGGTAACGCACTCAAACTTACCGATTCAGATTTTTCCTCAATGCCTGAAGTTATTTCGAACAGTTTAACGACACCATGGCTAAGCTGCTTGTTTACAACCCTGGTTCCCAGGATTATCGCTTCGTCACCGAATTCGGACTTCATTTTTTCTGAAGCTTCACGGAGTGTCGGGGCAAGAAATTTTTTAATTTTCATTTGGAACCTCGATCTTTTCAATAAATTCTATTTCAACATTTGCAGGTAATTCGGAAAATGACAACACGGAGAACTCGGGGAAAGATGAATTTATAAGCCTGTAAAAATACGGGCGAATTGTTGCCGAGCAGATAATAACAGGTGTATAGCCAAGCGAGAGGAACTTATCTTCCGCCAGTTTCATGCTATTATTTAGATTTTTCAAAGTCTGAGGATATAATCCAAGATTTTGCGACGACTCGTTTTGATTCTGCAATGAATTAGTTATCATCCCTTCAAGATTTTCACCAATCACAGCACTATGGATTATCCCGTTTTGATCTTTAAAAATATTCGAAATAGTCTCACCAATTGAATGCCTGCAATATTCCGTTAGTACATCTATATTTTTAGTAATTTTCGAATAGTCTATTAACGCTTCGAGAATCTGAACTAAGTCGCGAATAGGGATATTCTCCTTTAAAAGAGCCTGAAGCACTTTTTGAATTGTGCCAAGTGAAAGTGCATCCGGATTAATATCATCTATTACAGCTGAATAATTGGTCTTAAGATTTTCAAGTAGCTGCTTAACTGATTGACGGGTAAGAATTTTATCGAAATTCTTTTTGAGAGTTTCCTGCAGATGCGTTGATAGAACAGAGAGCCCGTCAACAACAGTCAAACCTACAAGTTCGGCTTTCTCTTTTTCCTCTTCCGATACCCAGTATGCCTGTAGTCCGAATGCCGGATCTGTAGTAGGCAATCCGTTAACGGTTTCCTGAACATCTCCCGGATTCATTGCGAGGAACCTATCGGTATATATATCAAATTGAGCTACAATATTGCCCTTAATCTTAATTATATATTCATTCGGCTCAAGCTGCAGATTATCCCTCACCCGCACAGGCGGTATTAGAACGCCGTATTCCAACGCAATAAACTTTCGGGTTGATGATATTTTATTAAATAAATCACCGCCTTTATCCTCGTCGACTAGGCTGATAAGTCCGTAGCCTATTTCGACTTCAATTGGATCTACCTGCAAGTATTTTTCAAAAGTCTCCTCCTGAATTTCAGCTTCGACTTCTTCGGCCGTGTCTTCTTCCAACTCAGTCGTTTGTTTATTTTTACCTTTAAAGTAAGATGTCGCTCCAAGTGCCACTCCAAGAATCATAAATGGAAGCGTTGGCATACCGGGAACCAGACCAAATAAAATAACAACACCAGATACAGTGGCAAGAACTCTTTTATTACCAAGGAGCTGCGTTTTCATCTGGAGATCAAGAGCAGTACCAGCAGCACTTCGGGTAATTACAAGCCCGGCCGAGGTAGAAATAATAAGGGCAGGAATCTGTGAAACAAGTCCGTCGCCAATTGTAAGTATCGTATAGTTTTGAATTGCGTCCTGAAAAACCATTCCCTTTTGGGCAACGCCTATAATGAATCCGGCCAAGATATTTATTGCATTAATCAGTAGCCCTGCAATCGCATCACCTTTTACAAACTTGCTTGCACCGTCCATCGCCCCGTAAAATTCAGCTTCACGTGAAATGGTCTCTCGTTTCTGCTTTGCCTCATCCTCCGTCATAATTCCTGTGTTCAGATCAGCATCAATTGCCATCTGCTTACCTGGCATGGCATCGAGTGTAAATCTGGCGGAAACTTCTGAAATTCTTCCCGAACCTTTAATAATAACTATAAACTGAATTATCACAAGGATAAGGAACACTATAAATCCAACAACATAGTTACCTCCGACGACAAATTCGCCGAATGATTCAATCACTTTTCCGGCATAACCGTCAATTAATATTAATCTCGTCGAACTAATATTAAGTGCCAGTCTGAAAAGGGTTACTACGAGTAAAAGTCCCGGGAAAACAGAAATATCAAGGGGGGATTTTATGTATAATGAAACGATAAGAACCAGGATTGAAATAGTAATATTCAGTGCCAGGAAGAAGTCTAGAAATATTGGAGGGAGCGGAATAAGCATCAATCCCAGCATGAAAACCAGTCCGAATGCCAGAATTATATCACTATTTTTTCCAAAACTGCTCATTTATACTATTTTATTCCTGACAGATTTTTTTAGATTGAATATATAAGCAAGTATTTTCGCTACTGCTTTGTACAACTCTTCGGGTATCGTATCCCCGATATCACATAACTTGTACAAGGCTCGTGCCAACTGTCTGTCCTCGTGCAACGGAACATTGTTTTCAGTGGCAATTTTCTTAATTTTCTGCGCAAGACTGTCAACACCCTTGGCAACAACAATAGGTGCATTTGATTTTTTAGGATCATATTTGATGGCAACTGCAAAGTGAGTAGGATTGGTTACAACAACATCTGCAGTTGGAATTTCCTGCATCATCCTGTTTCTGGCTGCTTCAAACTGCTTACTTTTAATTTTCCCTTTAATAATTGGATCACCCTCGGTTTGCTTGTTTTCTTCCTTAACTTCCTGCTTGGTCATCATCATATCCTTCTTAAACTTGAATTTTTGGAAGATAAAGTCGCCAATTGCGAGTATAGCAAACAATAATGCCACCTTCCAAATCAGTGTAAGTGCGCCGCTTATCATATGCTGAATTATTTCGGGAACGGTATAACTCACGAGATTAACTGAATCAAGTATAAGGTCTTCCAAAATCACATATGATAATCCCGCGACTAAAATTAGTTTCAGCACCGATTTCAGAGCTTCTACATATGATTTTGAGGAAAAGAATAATCTTTTTATTCCACTGATAATGTTGAACTTGTTCATTTTGGGCGCAAGAGCTTTAGGGGAGAGTTTTAGTCCCACCTGGCCAATATTAGCCGCCAATGAGAAGAGAACTATACCCAAAAGGATAGGTGACATAGTGATAAAAAAGAATAGGATTGCTTTTGCGATATATAATTGAATTAAACTTGCATTTATTTCCAAGGTGTCAAGTGAACTGAATATGGTAGTTGCCATCCTTGAAACATTCTCTCCAATGAAATTTCTGGATAGATATAAGATCAGCATTCCGGATGTAAACACTGAAAATGAGATAATTTCCTGGCTTTTAGCTACCTTACCTTCTTCTCTCTGTTTACCAAGTTTCCGGCCGGAGGCCTGTTCGGTTTTCTCTTGTCCTTCTTGTTCAGCCATTTAATTTCCCAGTGCGCTTACGAGTACATACATTTTGCTTTCAAATTCATACAGCAAATTCTTTACCACACTTACATACAACGGAATCAATAACGCAAGCATAAGAATACCTATGCCAAGTTTGAGCGGGTATGTAACGAAAAAAACCTGCATCTGAGGAATTATTTTGGCCAGAATACCTTCGCCAATTTGTATCAGGAAATAAGAGACAAGAATTGGCGCTGCAATTTTGATCGCAATAACAAACACCGCACCGGAGTATTTTATCAGTAACTCCACTATTGTACCTTTCACAGCCACGGTTCCAAGAGGAACAATTGTCATTGATGCAGCAAGTGCCTGTATGATATAATGGTGCCCGTTTATAAGGAAAAATATCAGCATTGCAAGGAAATATATAACCTGACCAAGCACGTTTGTGGAGGAATCTTCCATAGGATTAAAAATTGTAGCCATTGCGAGACCAACCTGAAATCCGATAAGCTGCCCGGCAAATGAGATACCATGAAACACAAGATTCAATGTGAAACCAATTACCAAACCTGTGAGAATCTCTTTGAAACCGTTCAATGCCAGCCATCCGAGATCGTATTGAATTACAACGGCATCCTTATTCAACAAACTGAATAGGATGTAGGAAATAATAAAAGAAATGAAAATTTTAATTAAAACCGGTATTGCTTTATGACCGTAAATCGGGGCTGTAGTCAGTGCGAAAAATATCCGTAGAAATATTAAAAAAATGAGAGTAAAATCGGTGATTAGAATATCGGTCATTGTATAACAGCATCAATTAAAGAAAAAACCTTGTGTGTAATTCCAATCATTTTTTCGATAATCCATGGAATAAGAAGAATAACAGTAACAGCCGTAAACAGAATTTTAGGCACGAATGTCAATGTCATTTCCTGTATTGATGTAGCTGCCTGGAAAATCGAGATAACGATTCCGATAATCAGGGACGCACTTAAAATGGGGACCAGTATTGTAAATACTGTGTAAAATACCTCTGTTAAGAGTTCAACTACCATTTCTTCAGTCATTACATAAAACTCCTTACCATGGATCCGATAACAAGATTCCAGCCATCGACAAGCACAAACAGGAGTATTTTAAAGGGCAGAGAAATCATCATCGGGGGAATCATCATCATTCCCATTGACAGTAAAATACTTGAGATAATCATATCAACCATTATAAACGGTACAAAAAGGAAGAATCCGATTATAAAACCGGTACGCAATTCACTTAAAACATAAGCAGGCACAAGTATATATGTCGGTAAATCGATCCTGTTTTCCGGCTGCTCCATTTGTGTCATACCGACAAACAGTTCAAGATCCTCATCTCGTACATGCGCGAACATGAATTCGCGAATCGGGCCAATTCCTTCATCGTATGCTTCTTCAACACCCATTTCACCATTGAACAAAGGTTGCAGCGCTTTCTCATTTACTTCAGACCAGGTCGGTGTCATTATAAAAAACGTAATAAACAGTGCTACCCCGGCCAGCAACTGACTCGGAGGCATTTGTTGAGTTCCGAGCGCATTTTTAAGAAAATGGAAAACTATAATTATTCTTAAATAAGCTGTAGTCATTATCATCAGAGAAGGAGCAAGTGACAATACCGTCATAAGCAGCAGTACTTGAAGAGTTACAGAAACGTCTTCAGGACTGTCGGCCGTGCCAATATCTATTCCAATTTTGGGAATTGGAATCGTAGTCTGCTGTGCTTCAATAGTGTTGAATAATGAGAATAATACTATCAGCAATGCAATTGTATACTTCACTTTTCTCACTTCATGCCCAGGTTTTTCTTAAGCAATTCTCCGAAACTTGTGCCGGGCAAATTATCCTTTTCTTCAAACTGCTCATCATAATCGATTTCTTTAAGCAGTGAAATTGAGTTCTCACTTAAACCAACAACCAGTATTCTGTCCTTAACTTTAATTAGTGAGACGTACTTTTTCGGCATTATCGGCTGGGTTGAAATAACTTCAATACCATGTTTGGATGATGCCGCAGGTTTAATCCTGAATCCCTTTCGTTTTATAAAAAACAAAGCCGCATATAATAATGCGACAATTAAAATAAGCGGGACAAAGGCCTGAAGAATCTCTAAGGTGCTCATTTTTCAAGTCCGTTCAGAATATCCTGCGAGTTGTCCAGGTTGGTAATCCTAATTCCGAAATGTTTGTCTATTACTACAACCTCGCCCTCAGCAATTTTCTTGTTGTTGACGAAAATATCTACCGGCTCACTTGCCATTTTATCCAGCTCAATCACGTAGCCGCGTTCAAGTTCAAGGATGTCCTTTATTTTCATTTTTGTTCTGCCGAGTTCGATATACAGATTCAGATACAGATCCTGCAGGAAATCAAGTTTATCCATTGAGGACGAGCCTCTTGTGGTTGCTTCATCGAATTCTTCGAAATCGGCAACTGCGCCGGTAACCGGTGCACCACTGTTGATATTGTCGGGATTCGAGAATGATTCGGGACCTGTACTTAATCCGTTATCATCTGATGATGCATTATCTTCAAGATTGTTTAATTCGTCTGACATTATTTATCCCACGATCTTTTATTAAAATACTTTATGAGTTATTTTCACGGCTTTTTTACTGTTGGACACACCAACTTTGCCGTAAAACATTGTTTTCTGTTCCATCTTTGCTTTAATTTCATCACTTAATTTAGTATCAAGCTTAATTATGTCCCCTTTTTGTAATTCCGTCAGTTCTTTCATTGTTATTTGAGCTTTTCCAAATTCAAATACCAGGGGAACGAGCGCTTCATACAGTTTGTTCGATATTATCTCCTGCGAGGTTGTGCCTTTGTATTTCGCAGGTCTGATTGAAGACAGCTTTTGTGAAGATAGCTTAGCCAGAATAGTATCGAATGCATAAGTGGCAAAGCAAATATTCATTAAAAACGATTTTTCACCAAAACCAATTTCAAAAGACACCAGAAGTACGGATTCACTAGGACTGGTAATCTGCGCAAAATCAACATCAGGCTCGAATCGTTCAACAATAAACTCGTACTCGTCAATCATCTGCCAGGATTTTTTCAAATCCTGCATAATTCTTTCAACAACAACACCGATTATTTTCTGCTCAATTGGAGTGATAATGTTATTTTGCTTAAGTCCATTTCCCTCACCACCCAGCAAACGTTCAACAAGTGTGATTGCCAGGTCAGGACTCAGTTCAAGAATAGCTTTTATGTCGGTATCTTCAATTTCGAAAGTAAAAAGGCAGGCCGGATTCGGAACAGAGAGTACATATTCGGAATAGTAAATCTGGTCAACACTTGTAACATTAATATTTACAATTGTCTGAAGCTTAGATACAAGAAAAGAACTGAGACTCTCCGAAAAGCTCTCATGAATATTCCTCATTGTCCTGAGCTGATTTTTTGAAATTCTGTTCGGCAGCCTGAAATCGAACGGGATTACTTCTTTATCCGACATCGCCCCGCTGCCGCTGCTGTCCTTACCGCTCTTAACATTATTAAGGAGCTGATCTATTTCCGATTGTGATAATAGTTCTGCCATTTTAGTTCAATATATATTTACTGAAATAAATTCGGTTAACCTGCAAATCAGGCAAATACTGCGATACCTGATTTTTAATTTCGGCACGAAGCGTATCCTTATAACTATTATTACTAAGTTCACCAACCGATTTGCTAGACAGGATTGATAAAATCAAATCTTTAACAAGAATACTTTTTGTTTCCATTTCCTTCTTATTTTCTTCCGATCCCAGATCGAATGCTAAAGAAGAAAGCAGAAGTTGTTCGCCGGTTGTGTGAGCCGGATTAACAATAATATCGTCTATTGTATAAAGATACTTGCCGAATTCCGATGCTGCGGCTTCATTCGAATGTCCCGCGCTGTCAATTGCTCCCAGATCGCCTAAAACAGCCTCATGCTTGAACTGTTCTTCAAATTTGTCTAAAAGTATATTTGCTGTTATGAAATAAACAACAACAAGCTGGACAACAAATACAGGCAATCCAATTATAAAAATTTTCATACTTGATGAACCTTGTGATTTTTCTTCATCTGCCATACTTATCTCATACTTTTTTAGGTTTTATTTCCAATTGTTATGCCATTAATAAAGTCTGTTTTTAGCCATTAAAGGTGATTTTTGCTGAAGGGAGTGGCTAATATTATGCAGTTGGTTGAATAGATAAAAAAAGGGAGAGCATCCGTGCTCTCCCCAACTGTTCGATGACTGGATTTATCAGGAATTATCTGATAAGATTGGTTATTTCCTGAAGAAGTGAATCTGCGGTAGTTATTACCCTGGCATTTGCCTGGAATCCTCGCTGAGACACTATCATCCTGGTGAATTCCTCGGATAAATCGACATTCGACTGTTCCAGAGCACCCGATTGAACTGTGGTGCTTGAATCTTCACCTAATTCCGCTATTCGCGGTTCACCTGCGTTTGCGTATGCTGAATACATACTATCGCCCTGGCTGATTAAACCATTAAGGTTGGGGAAAGTTGCTACCATAACCTGAGCAAGGGTTCGGGAATTTCCGTTTGTGAAAATACCCTCTATGTTGCCGTACTGGTCAATGTTTATGTTTGATAATGAGGCACTGGCTGATCCGTCCTGGCTTAAAGCCGAAACAACGGAACTTGATGATGTTTGAGTTACACCACTGAAACCTTCACCGAAATCCAGGTTGATATTTACCGGACTTGCACCGCTGCTCGGTGTAAACTTGAATGAAGGATCGTTCGGTGAAATATTTGCTGAGTCCAATGTACCGTCAGCGTTGAATAATACCGTTCCGTATTTATGAACTTCTGATCCCGATTCTGTGCTTGTACCAGGAATTTGTGCATGCCAAGCCCACTGGTTGTCGCCGATTTTCGAATAGCTTAAAGTAATCTGATGAGCTGTACCAAGTGAATCAAATACGGTTACCGAACCGCTGACGAGGTTAACGTCTCTGTTTCCGTCTGCTGCCGAGCTAAGAGCACTGGTTTCATTATTGTTGGTCATTTCTGTGAGATCGTAGGTAAATAATAATTCTCCCGGAGGTGTTCCCTGTGTACTTGAAATCTGGTTTATAGCGCCGTCAAACAATGCCAGTGAAGCAGCATCCAGCTTATAATCGCCGCTACCATCGTCTGCGAATGTTACGTCAATTCCTGTTGCGTCACTATCAACAACTGTTCCGTCACTATCCAATAATTCCCATGTGATAGTGTAATCGTTAGCAGCGGTATTTGTATATGTCAATTTGAAATCGAATTCTTCACCGTAAATATTGTATACATTAGTATGAGTAACGTCATCATCACCATCTTTCAGGTTTCCTCTTACAATTACTTCTTCAGTTCTGGTTAAGTCGGAATCACTCTGAAGGTTACCGCCCCAGAATATATTTTCCGTAGCCTCAGCAGGCAGTTTGAGACTTGTATCAATTACGATATTTTCAAGATTGTTACCAGGTGCTACATCACCTTCGTCGTTTGCAACTTTACCCTGTACAATTGCTCCGTTCTGCGAACTTACAAGTGCGCCGTTAGCGTCAAAAGTAAATGCACCGGCTCTTGAATAGAATCTTTCACCGTTGCTTTCAAGAACAAAAAGACCCGGACCCTGAAGAGCCATATCTGTTGTGATACCGGTTCTTTCGAATGTACCCTGATTCCAGTTCCTGTCGATTGAATTAACTTTCATACCAAGACCAACCTGGAATGAGTTAGTACCACCAGAAGATTCGGTTGGATTTGTTCCAGCTTTAACGAACTGATTGAAAGTGTCGCTGAATGTTACTCGGGAACCTTTATAGCCTATTGTATTGACGTTGGCAATGTTATTACCTATAACATCCATCATGGATTGATGATTCATTAAGCCTGAAACGCCTGAGAAAAGTGAATTAAGAAGTGCCATTATAACCTCCTAAGGATTTAATTTAAATTGATCCGGCGTCAGTCGGTCGGCCGAATCCGGAGCGTCCTTGGAAGGTCCCGCTCCGTATATGTTAATTAAAATTTACGCGAACACTACACTGTCAATGTTCGTAAATACATTTTCTTTGCTTTCTGTTACATCCATCGCCGTTATTATTGTCTTGTTCGGAACATTTACGATGAATGCCGTGTCGTTCATCATTACAAGCGAGTCTTTCGAGCCTTTGGATTGCGCCCGCTCAACTGCTTCCTGTATCTTATTCAACTCTGCATCGTTTAATTGAATATTTCTTGATTCCAATCTCTTCATCGCATGGGATGATAATTTAACTTTGTCAAGTTCGCGGCTGAATATCTCGTCGAAGTTGGATTTAACCGTTCCCGACGGCGGCCTGTAACCTTTCGCGTCTCCCGTAATGGGTACAAATGGTACTTTGATTCCGTTTACTTCAGCCATTTTGATTATCCTTCATCCGGATTAAAAATTTCAGTTATCTGTGCTACACTGTAAGCGACATTTCCAATCATCAGCATCGTACCCTCTTCCGTGAACTTAATTCCGCCTATCGTACCAACTAAATAATTATCTACTGTCATGTCTGTTCCGTTCGTCGATGTTGCCGCTACTTCAAATGTGTAATTACCAATTCCTACTTTGCTACCATTATTATCGGTAAAATCCCACGAGAGTTTAGAGTCACCCTCAGTTTTTTTATCGGGAGTTACAGTATTTACCAGATTTCCGTACTCATCGTAAATTTTTATTGTTAATTCACTGGCATCCGCAGGGAGTGTATAACCGAGATCGACACTATCCTGTCCATTATACGTAATCGCATTTGTTGTAAGCTTCACATCCTTACCGATAAGAGTTGCCGACATGGTATTGTTTATCGATTGTGTCAGATAGTAATTGGCGTCAATACTGTTTGTCACATTCTCATTCAGATTCGATAATTGCTCAAGCGATGAAAACTGTGCAAGCTGAGATGCATATTCATTACTTTCCATCGGATTCAGCGGATCCTGGTATTTAAGCTGTGTAATCATTAGCTTCAGAAAATCATCCTTACCAAGCTCTGATTTTCCTGTCCCTTCGGTTGAATTAGCTGAACCAGTAAATTGTGATCCTAAAATGCTTGAAATGTCTGACATAATTTTTCTCCTATGCTACGTAATCGTATGTATTGTAGCCCATGTTCTTTGGAGCTTCTACTTCAATTTCGTTCTCCAAATCAAATTTTTCCGGTCCCGAATTCTTCTTTTTATTTCGTGCGAATTTATTATTCCTGTCCTCAGGCGTACTCAGCGAAACATTGATACTCTGAGGCTGAAGTCCCTGCTGAACAAGTGCTTGCTTCAATTGCTCAATGCCCGAATTAACAACCTGTTTAACGGAATCGTTTTCTACTTCAATACTAGCCTTAACAGTATTTTTAATAATTTCTATTGCTACATCAATCTCACCAAGCATTGCCGGATTTAGTCGAAGTGTAACATTTTGAGAAGACTTGCTGGATACAATATTCCTGAGCTCAGTGTTAACTCTGCTTAACTCAACATCCTTAATTACTTTAATGCGCCTTTGAATGTCAGCATTGTTGGCAGTTGCTTTCAACTGAGTCTCAAAACTTTTATCCACTCCGGGCGCTTGTTTTATCGAATTTCCCGATGCGGTGGCTGTACCTTTGTGTGACTCACTGCCTTTATTGCCGTCGAAGCCTTTACCTGAATCGCTTTGAACAGATGCCTCTTCATTGCTCTTTATAAAATCACTTTCAGAAGTTGTTTTTGCCATTTCAGGTTTGTGCTGCTCGCTAATATTTTTTTCAATTACAGGTGTCTCTGGTTTTAAGACTTGTTCAACAACACCAGACACTTTTGCATTTTCAATTTTATTACTGTGAATCTCAGCCTCAGCCAGACTTCTTTTCATGGTAACGGATTTAATGAATTTTTCAATTTGTCTGAAATCATTAGCATTTTTACTGACTGCATTGTCAGCGTACTTGTCCTTAAAAACAACTTTTTCACCAGACGTACTTCTATCTGATTTGAGTGACTTGTCATCATCATGTGAATCATCCGATTTAACCAGATTTTTCTCTAAATACTTCGCCAGATTCTTTTCACCTGATCTCACGCTCACATCTTCCCTGGTAATCAGCTTCGTCAACTGATTAATCTCTTTTTCAGGAATATCCATATTTGAAATCTTCAGCATGAACTCTTTGTTGCTTTCAGCTTCCGGTTTCGAAATGTTCTCTCCGGAGTCAATTGCAGTTTCCGCCGATTTCGATGCTACTATTTTCAGGAAATTTTCTAATGTACTATTCACGCCGCTATTACTATTCTGTATTTTACTTACGGATTTAATGTCAGTATCGTTTGAACCGGCAATTTTTTCAAATGCTTTTTTAACATGGCTGTCATTCTTGCCAAGTTTTGCAAGTACAGCTTCTATAATCGGTTTTAATGTTTCCGACTTGGACAGTATTTCGCTATTCGCTTTTAAGTCAAACTGCTTAACAATTTCATCCAGCTTATCTGAGAATTCTTTTCCGCTTGTTTTAAGTGTTGCGAATAATTCTTTTTCAACAGTTGTAATATCAATTTCAGCCGCTGCGGTTGCGGACTCAACTTTACTCAATAATCCGGTTACTCTTTCCTTTATTATTCCGGCAGTTTTTTCATCCGATAAAAGAGTATTTACAAGTTCTTTATTGTCGAACGAACCAAGAAAACCTTTCAATTCCGGCAATAGCTGTTTCAAATCAAGAATACCTTTATCCAGCAGAGCTTTTACTTCGCCGGTTGTATGCTGATTTGCGGAAACGAGCAAGTCGCGGGATTCAGGATTATCCTGATACATTTCAATCAGAGACTTTATAGTATCATTATTAAGACCAGAAATTATTTCGGCGGCTATTTGTGTACTATTTCCATCCCCGGCAAAAAGTTTTTCAATTTTTGCAGCAAACGTATACTCACCTTTGTTTTCAGTGCCTGATTCGGAGACTATATTATCATTTATAAATTTTATTAGTTCCGGCAATCTCTCCTGCTTGTTTTCGAGAACGTAAGCAGCGATCTGATCGAGCTTGTTGATTTCTTCCGGATTGAGATTGAAACTCGAGGATGACTTAATAATATCATTCATCACACCTAAAACAAGCTGTTTATTCGAGTTTATAGTTTCCTTAACTTTATCCAGTAATAGAGGATTACCGGAAATGAAGCTTTCAAATTTTTTATAATCATCAGGATCTGAGGTTAAATATTTGAGTGCCTCCACAGAATCCGCAGGCAGATCATTTTCAATTTTTTCAAAAATCCGGGGATCCTGAAGCAATGCAAATAACCCGGTAAGATCATCATATTCTTCGTCCGAATTGTCAAGTGCTTCATTCAACTCTACTTTACCGGTTTCCTTAATGACACCCGTGATACTATTATGAATATTATCACTGTTTAGCCCTTTTAATTCGACCGAGTACTTGCTATCACCACTTTTCAAACTCAGCTCAATATCACCGCCGTTCTCCAGTTCAGCAAGTAGTTTTTGAAGTATGCTGTAAACGTTATCCCCTGGATCCTCATTTTTATAAATAAGTTTACCATTACTGAATATTTCGACAGAATCGGAATTTTTTAGTATTTCCGACAAGACACCGCCGATTTCCTTTTCGTTCAGTTTATATCCTTTTAGACCGGTTTCTCCCGAGGAGGTGCTGGAAATCAGATAGTCCGTTGAATTGCCGACTGATCCTAAAAATGAATTAAAGGATGGAGTTGATTCATCCATTCCCAGTCCTTTTACTTTGTGTCTTACATTAATAATATCCGAGAACAGAAAACTGGGATTGTTTAATTTTGACTTGCCAGCTTCATTCGGAGTACTAGTACCTGAGATAAATAATGGATTGAAAATCATTGTTCCACCTGAATTAGTCTGTTAACAATTTCCGGTTTTAGTGCCGAAAGGATTTTTACTGCCTTTTTCTTTTTCATGTTGTAAATGATGTCTCTAGCAACATTATCGGAATATTTAGTGATAATTTTAGCAGCCTGGTCTTCATCCATGGCTTCATAGTAGCTTATCGCATTCTCCAACCACTTATCGTAAGCTACTTTTCCGGTGTCCTGAGCGGCCTCCAATTCCTGTTTTTGCATCTGCGCTGCTTTTTGCTTTTCGAGTCTCGCTAAGTGCGCCTTCAGTACTCTAATACTGTCGAGTAATATTGGATCAACCTGCACTGCGGCTATCTCTTCCTCGGTTTTCAGCTTAATTACATCGATGGAATCTTTATATTCTTCACGAACAACATTCTCAATTCCCTTTTTAATTTTCGCAAGGTTCTGAAGCGGAACGCCGCTGTGAATAATATCTTTGCCTACCGGATACGAGAAATCGAATTTGAATATATTCCTGTAGTTATTATTCAGCATCGCAATAATTACGGTTACAACCAGAAATGTTACGGCATATATCGAAGCCGCAATAATTTTATTTTTCAATTTTATTTCCTACCCGATTTTTGAATTGCCAATTCGTCTAAGAATGCGTTATCTTTTTTCAATTCTTCTTCATTATAAACTTGAAGATGCTTGTCCTTCAGTAATTCAAACATCTTGGATTCCTGTGTTTTAACAACAAGTTCGTCAAGTCTTTTTTGTTTTTCTATTTCCAGTTTTTCTATATCAGCTATCATTTTGGTAATCTTTCCATTGAGATAAATTCCATGCCGCTCATAGTAGTGCAGTTCAGAAACTTTCCCGCCGTCTTTTCTAAGCATCTGCTTGGTTTCATACAATTCCCGTCTGGCTTCATCTATTTTCACCTTCTTCTGATCGATTTTTAGATTTATCTCTGCAAGCTCCTTCTGAGCCTTGCTTTTCAGCTTGTCTTTAATTCTCTTTATCGTCTCAAATTTGAAATCAAACTTTGCCATGATCTTATAATAATGGTTCTTCAATTATTTCATTAAGTCTGGAAACTGTTTCTTTATATATCGTTCGTTCGTGCATATTCTGTTTTAAGAAAGTTCTCAATGAGTTTATTTTTGAAAGCGCATGATCGATTTGCGGATTGCTCCCCTTTACGTAGGCGCCGATATTTATTAAATCTTCAGCCTCGTTATAAGTCGACAGTATCTCGTTGAACAGTCTGGTTCTTTTAAGATGATCTTCCGTAACTATATCGGGCATTACCCTGCTTACGCTCTGAAGCGGATCGACCGCCGGGTACTGTCCGCGGTTAGCCAGTTTTCTCGAAAGTACTATATGTCCGTCAAGAATTGACCTGGCCGCATCGGCAATAGGTTCGTTCATATCATCGCCGTCCACAAGAACGGTATAAAATCCTGTAATTGAACCTTTAACATCCGCTCCCGCACGCTCCAGTAGTTTTGGAAGCATAGCAAATACCGAAGGTGTGTATCCTTTAGTAGTAGGCGGTTCACCAATTGTTAAACCTATTTCACGCTGGGCCATTGCAAAACGTGTAACAGAATCCATCATAAGGAGAACGTCTTTGCCCTGGTCCCTGAAATATTCCGCAATGGTTGTACCGATATATGCGCCTTTCATACGAATGAGAGCTGATCTGTCACTTGTTGCCACAATAACGACCGATCTTTTCAAGCCTTCTTCGCCCAAATCTTTTTCAATAAATTCTCTTACTTCTCTGCCTCGCTCACCAATCAGAGTAATCACGTTAACATCTGCATTAGTATTACGAGCCATCATACCGAGAGTTACGCTTTTTCCAACACCGCTTCCTGCAAATATTCCAATCCTCTGTCCCTTGCCTACTGTTAAAAGTCCGTCAATAGACCTGATGCCGGTCTGAAGCGGCTCGGATATTCTTGTTCTTTCCAACGGACTCGGCGGATCACGCTGTATCGAATTTCTGTCTGCGGCATTAAGAGGACCTTTCCCGTCAATCGGCACTCCGAATCCGTCAATTACTCTTCCGAGTAAATTATTACCAACCGGGACCATAAAATTGCTGCCGGTAGCTAATATTTCGCATGCTGGTGAAATCTCATGAACTTCGCCGAGAGCTATAGACAATACTTTACCATTCTTGAATCCAACTACTTCGGATTTGCACACCTCGCGTCCTGACCTGTCGACCACTCTGCAAACTTCTCCAAGAGCTACATTCGGTCCTGAGGATACAATAACGAGACCTACAACATCGGTTACTTTACCATTTAATTTGTAAAGATCCGTAACCGTGAGTAGTCTATCGTAATGATCTATATATGTCTCAGCTGCGGTTGTCATTGTTCATTCAAATAATTGGCAGATATTTTTCTTTCAATTTCATTTAGCTGCGTCGAGATCCTTGCATCAACATTTCCGATTTCCGATTCTATAACGCAGCCGCCTTTTCCAATTTTAGGATCAGATTCAAACTTCACCTTAGTAAATGATTCGTCGCTGAAAAGTTCTCTTCCGGAATCTTTTAGTAATTCGTGATCGCTGGGATTTAGTTTAATCAAAACTTTTTCCGCTCCAATAATTTTTTGTGATGACTCACTTATTGTCTTTGCGATAATTGATTCTTCATCAATACTCTTCTTTAATATTTTTTCAGCAATCTTAATGGATAAGTTACTTACCAGTTTTTCGAACATCAGTTCGCACTCTTTAAATCCATTTTCAAGAGAGGATGCGAGATTTTCAAACTCACCATATTTAGCAAACAAGTCCTGCGAAAACTGATTTTCCAGTTCCATAAGAGCGTCGCTGCGTCCTTCCTCATATGCAGTTCGTTTCGCATGTTCAATTTTTTTATTCCAGTGTTCATCTTCGCTGTCAACTTCCCTGCTGCTGCTGTTAATTGTCTGAACACGCAGTCCTGTGGAGCTTGAAGCACGATTTATTTTAATTACACTAGACATAAACTTCGTCCGATCCGCCTCTTAAGTTGAGCGATATTTCACCTGATTCTTCGAGTGATTTAACTATATCTATTATTCTTGCCTGTGCAGCTTCAACTTCTTTCAGTTTAACCATACCCATGTACTCGAGTTCTTCTTTGAGTAGATCTGCTGCACGTTCGGACATGTTGTTGAACATTTTCTCTTTAAGCTTATCATCTGTAACCTTAAGTGCCAGAGTGAGATCTTTTCTATCAATTTCACGCAGTAATTTCTGTAGATCTCTGTCCTGAAGATTGATAAGATCGTCAAACAAGAACATCTGGCGTTTTACTTCGATACCGACATCAGGATTGTACTCCATCACCTCTTCAATAATTTCCTTACTGAATGATACTTTTGTCCTGTTGAGTATCTGTGCTAAACTTTTTGTACCCCCAATTTTAGCCACGGACTGACTCATTGTAAGTCCGGCCATTTCATCAACAACCTTCTCAATTCGTTTCAGAGTTTGCGGTGAAATCTTTCCAAGTGTTGCTATCCTGTATGCAACTTCGCCTCTAAGTTCCTTCGGTAGTTCTTCGAGTGCATTAGCAGTTTGCTCAGGACTAAGGTGAGTCAAAATCAACGCAATAGTCTGCGGATGTTCTTTATTAAGGAAGTTTATAAGCTGTGTAGAATCGGCACGTTTTAAAACATCGAATCCCCTGAGTGTTGTCAGGTTTCTAACTTTTTCAATTATCTCGATCGCCTTATTGTAGCCGAAAGACTTCTCAAGTACATTCTGTGCGTAATCGAGACCCCCTTCAAGAAGATATTCACGAGCCGTAACCATATTGTGAAATTCGATCAGGACATTATCCACTGTTTTGGAGGGAGTATTTCGAACCTGCGTAATCTCGGCAGATATTGTTTCAACATCTTCGGGATCAAGGTATTTAAATACCTCAGCCGCCGTATCGACGTCCAGAGCAATCATCAGAAGAGCAGCTTTCTGAGTGCCGCTCAATTCCGCTAATTTCAGTTCTTCTGTACTAGCTGTACTCATTATCGTGTAACCATGAATTGATTAGTTTGGCTGCTTCAACAGGATTCTTCTGCACATAGTTTGCAATCTTTTCCTGTTGACCCTGTTTAATTAATGCTTCATCAGATATTTCATCTTCCAAATCACCTACCTGGAATAATTTTTTCTTATTATTAGCCGCTTGAAGGGCGGCATGACCACCGGCTGCACTTGATTCCAGAGCCTGCTGCATGTTTCCGGCAAGAGCCATTTCAGCCCCCCCACCACCGGCATTAACCGTACCGATCAAAATTTTCTCATTCTTCAGTTTGTTCATCAGGCCCTTTAGCAGGAATAAAGAGATTATGATCGCTGCAAATACAAGGGCTGTATTCACGTACTTATCAAAATTGTTCATATCTAAAAATTCAAATGCAGGAGCCTCCTGAGGTATCCCAAGATCTTCCACCTTATTTGTTTCAAAAGGAATATTTACGATTGAAAACTGGTCTCCGCGTCCAACATCAAGTCCAACCGCGTTTTGAATAAGCAATTCGAGCTTATCCAACTGCTCTTGTGAGCGCGGCTCATAAACTGTTTGAACAGCACCGCCGGGCTGCGAAACCTGCTTCTCAATATCATTTATTACTGCAGCCACGCTTAATCGTTTAACGTTGCCTGTAGCCTGCACTACTTTTTCAATCGTTTTACTTATTTCATAATTGGTTGTTGTATTTTTACTCGACTGCCCTGTAGAATCCACCATATTCGAACCGGTTGTTTCGTTCTTAATGGTTTGTTCGCTAACCACAACCTGCGATTCAGGATCATAATTCTGCATGGTTTTTTCCACGAGATCAAAATTTAGTTCCGCATCAACCTGAATCATTGAGTTTTTGTAACCAACAATATTATCAAGTATTGTCTGAGCTTTTCTGGCAAGATACTTTTCGATAGATTGTTTTATTTCATACTGTCTGTCAGTGGATATACCAAACTCTTCTTCATCATAATGCTGCGAAAGCATGTTGCCTTCGGTATCCACCAAAGTCACATTATTTTTATCCAATGCTTCAACGCTGCTGGAAACCAGATTTATAATCGCATCGACATTTGATTTGGAAAGTGACTTGCTGAGTTTAACGACAACTGAAGCCGTGGGATCTTTTTGTTCTTCTTTGAATATTGATTTTGCAGGGAAGACAATATGAACGCGCGCGGCTTCAATACCATCCTGCTGAATTATAGTTCTCGAGAGCTCACCCTCGAGTGCGCGTTTGAAGTTCAGCTTCTGCATGAACTCAGACATGCCCATTGTACTTTTATCAAAAATTTCATAACCAACCATACCCGAACTCGGCAGACCTTTACCGGCAAGCTGAAGCCTGGTTTCGTAAACCTGGTCTTCGACAACACGAATAGTACTTCCGTTATCGGTTATATCGTACTGAATTTTCTGGGCGGACAAATACTGAATTACTTTAGAAGCATCATCCTGCGCCATATTCGAATAAAGCACGGCAAGTTTAGGTTCGTTGAGAAATGTAAATAGAAAACCGAGCAATACCAGCGAGCCGATAGTAACTCCGCCGATCATTAGTTTCTGCTGCGGTCCCAGTTTATTGAAAATTCCGAATAGTTCGCTTAAAGGATTATTATTCATGGCTGTTATACGCTAATTCTTGTTAATTCTCGATACATGTCTAGTGTTTTATTTCTGATTTCCATCAGCAGTTCAAAACTCGTTTTTGCTTTTTCACCGGCAATCATCACCTCGTGTAATTCAATATCTTCGCCGGAAATAAACTTGTCGGTTAGTTTTGCAGATTCATTCTGCGCAACTCTTACATTCTCAATTAATTTTCCAAAAGCATTTTCCGTATCGCTTTTCTTTACCTGATTAACCTGTTTTTCCAGGTCATTGATTTTAATACTCGGTATTTGACTGATTTTCATTTTATCCTCTCCTGTCGAATAATGATCCGACCATTACACCGGACATGTTTCCATTTTTCATATAGAAATGATGATCCATAATTTTATCTGTGTTTTCAGGATACAGTTTTGAAAAAAATGCCTTTTCGGTTTTATTTAATGTTACAGTCGGTTCAGCAGCAGTAGTTTTTGCTGTCTCGGCAACCGAGTTTGTTTTTACTGTATTTGAAACAGCCGTCTTTCGATAGACTGGGTTGTAATTTCCAATAGGGTTAGTACCAATTCTCATTTATATCTCCAGGGAATCTTTTGCCATTTCTTTAGAGGCATTCAATGCTGTAATATTTGCTTCATAACTTCTTGATGCTGCGATCATCTCAACCATTTCCTGAACTACGTTAACATTGGACATCTGCACATAACCTTTAGCGTCTGCGTCCGGGTGATTGGGCATAAAGATCATTTCACCTTCTTTATTATCTTCCAGTACTTCCACTTTTAATTCGTTATCAACAGCATCCTTTTTTGTGAATGCCTGGTTGGTTTCGTTTGAAACTACCATATACTTCCTCTGGTATGGTTCTCCTTCGGTAGTTCTTGTATTTTCGGCATTTGCAATGTTTTCGGCAATAAGATTCATCTTTTTTCTTTGAATACTTAGGCCTTGTGCGCTCATTCTGAAACCGGAAAGATTATTTCCTATTTTCATTATCGACCTCCGTTACCATGGATTGCACTTCTTAAGGTAGAGTAGTAACCTGCAATTTTCTTTGAACTAAATTTAAATTGAATTGTGTTTTCAGCTAACTCAGCCATTTCCCGCTCGATATCAACATTATTGATTCCGGAAATAGCGTCACCGTTGCTGTCTACATTAATTGTAAAAGGATTGGAATTTGTGGATTTAATCTCAATAAACTTCGGATTATCTTCAATTTTAATATTGGATTTTTCAGAATCAAGTACATCCCTGAAATTTACTTCTTCCCTGTTATAATTTCTTGTTCCTACGTTAGCAATATTCTTACTTATGATTTTATTTCTTGCTGAACAGAAATCGATAAAGTTTTCAAGCTTATTTATGACTGCCACATTTACTCCTGTTTTTAGGAGTATTTTTCAAATCTAATGCCAACTGGAAAAAGGATTATATTTAGAGGATTTTGAATGAAACTAGGAAGTGGAGTGGCCACTATTGAACAAGTGGCAATTATTACTCAGTGTAATCGAGGACAATTGACTTACTCTGTCCGCATGAACAAACGAATTTGATCTCTTTAATTACGTCATTTTCATCTTTCTTAAGAACGAATCGTACTCCGCCCAGACTCTCTTCTTCAACGGTTATTTTGGAATATCCGTTAACTTTGAAATCTTCGGCTTTTATTACATTTCCGCTTTTATTTATACTCTTTGAATCAAGTTCCCTATATACTGGTTCTGCAAAGTTTTCGCTCATTTGATAACACCTTGTTTATTTTTATTGGTATTTGATCAATTGACAATACAGCATCCGCAATACCCGCATCAACCACGGCTTTCGGCATACCGAATACAACTGACGATGCTTCATCCTGAGCAAGACACGTGCCATTAAGTTTTTTAAGGCTTTTCATTGCCTCAAGCCCGTCTTTGCCCATTCCGGTCATTATAAGTCCGAGTGTCTTTCTGCCGTAAGCTTCAATAACAGAATGCATCATAATATCAACCGAGGGTTTGTGTAAAGTGTTTGAGGGAGTGCTCGATATATGAATTGTATAACCTTTCCCGGAAACAGAATTTATAGTCATATGGTAACCGCCCGGAGCTATATAAACAAATCCGTTGCGAACTTCATCTCCGTCTTCCGCTTCTTTGACTGTTAACTTACTCAGGTTATTCAGCCGATCTGCAAGCGATTTGGTAAATTTAGCCGGCATATGCTGAACAATGAATATAGGAACATTTATACTTTCGGATAACTGCGGTATAACTTTCTGCAATGAAAGCGGTCCGCCTGTAGAAATACCAATCGCAAGTGCGCGGTAATCAATATCAGGTATGTTATTGGAATAATGTGAAGATTTGGTTCCGGCCTTGTTCCCCGATATTTTCTGGAGCCGTTTAAGTCTTTCCGATGATTTCCTGTGGGAAACAATTTCCTTAACCTTTTTTACGAGTTCTTCTTTTATCTTAATAATATTAACATTGATATAGGAGAGCTCTTTCGGGATAAAATCAACTGCACCCAACTCCAGGGCTTTCATTGTTGCATCAGCCCCCTCGGTAGTAAGTGAACTAACCATTAGTACCGAAGTAGGACATGTTTTCATTATTTTTTCAAGAGCTGTCAAGCCGTCCATAACAGGCATTTCAATATCCAGAGTAACAATATCCGGCCTTAGCTTCCTGATTAGCTCGTAGCCTTCCTGCCCGTTCTTAGCAGTACCAACGATTTCAATTACATCATCGCTTTCGAGCATAATTGCAATAGATTTACGCATAAATGCCGAATCATCGACAATTACCACTTTTATTTTTTCTTTAAGCATTTTCCTGCATATTAAATAATAGTTCAGCAATATCTAAAATCATTATCACCCTGCCGTCGCCCATTATTGTTGAACCGGCTATTCCGTCAACTTTCTTGAGGTAGCTGCCGAGTGATTTAATAACAACTTCCTGCTGCCCGACCATACTATCGACCTTTATTCCGAATTGTTTTTCGGCTATACCAACTACAACAATGAATTGGAATACCTTGTCTTTATCCGAATTATCAACATTAAACAGGTGTTTATCAATATCTATAATCGGCAGCACTCTCTCACGAACTTTAATAACCTCATTTCCGTTAATAGATGATATATCCTCGGTGTGAACCCGAAGTACTTCAACAACTGAACTGAGGGGTATAATAACCTGTTCCGTAGACATCTGCACAACCATTCCGGAGATAATTGCAAGCGTCAACGGAAGCTTGATTATCATCTTTGTGCCTTCTCCGGGTGCAGACTCAACATTTATAATTCCTCGCAGTTTGGTAACATTTGTTTTAACAACGTCCATCCCGACACCGCGGCCTGATACATTAGTAACTACCTTAGCAGTTGAAAAACCAGGCAGGAATATAAGATTGTAAATATCCGGAAGCGAAAGTTCTTCAGCTTTTTGTTCGGAAATCAAACCTTTGTCAATTGCTTTACGCTTAATAACTTCAGGATCAATTCCATTCCCGTCATCCTCAACAGTAATAATAACATTATTACCTTCATGCTGAGCTGATAGTATCAGATTCCCGGTTTTACCCTTTTTCTTCCTATTATCAGCAGCTTCAATTCCATGATCAATAGAATTACGCACAAGGTGAACCAGAGGATCATTTATCTCTTCGATCAGAGTTTTATCCAATTCTGTTTCTTCACCCCTGATAATAAGATTTACATCTTTATTTAATTCTTTTGAAAGATCTCTCACAAGTCTTGGGAAACGATTAAACACTTTACCAATTTTAACCATCCTTGTTTTCATAACAACAAGCTGAAGCTCATTTGTCATAAGATCAATCTGCTTTGTGGCATCTGCAAGTTCGCGTGAAAGAGTTGAACCTTCCTGTTCCAAAGCGACCTTTGAATTTACCTGCATCAATTGATTACGCCCTAAAACCAGCTCAGAAACGATATTCAGTAAATCGTCGAGTCTTTCAACCTCAACACGAATATTTGCGTCTTCTTTTTTATTCTTACCCAAATTCAGATATCTTTCTTCCGATCTTTCGGCATCGCTCTTTTGTGGCTTGGCAGTAATTTCTGCAGGCTTGCTATTTTCAACCTCTTCTTCAACTTCAGCCTTTACATCTGCCACGACTTTCTCTTCAGCTTTAACGGATTTCGGGGCAGTCCCCTTTTTACTTCCGCCGGGAGCTTTTTTTCCGGTTGTCTTTTTAGCAGGCGTTTTTGCTTTTGTTTTTTTCGCTGAAGCTTTCCCGGACACATGATTTTCCAGGGTTTCTTTAAGCTGATTTATTGTAGAGTCTATTTCCACATTTTCATTTTTGTCTCTTTCAATCACTTCGACCAATTCTTTAATTTTGTCGAATGAGAGAAGAATTACATCCATTAGTTCGGAAGTGAGCTTTATTTCACCTTTTCTCAACTTGTTGAGAATATCCTCACACTTATGCGTAACGGATGTTAGTCTTTCCAGTCCGAGAAATCCGGAAGTTCCCTTAATTGTGTGAAAAGCTCTGAAAATTTGGTTGAGCAGATCAGCATCCTCAGGAGTACTTTCAAGCTCAACTAAATCGGAATCGAGTTTTTCGAGAATTTCATAACTCTCTACTAGAAAACTATCAACGATCTCCTTCATTTCGGGATCGAGCAACATTGCGTATTTATTTGTTTCCATTGGCGTTAAATAGTTTGTCAATATCTTCTTGGCTAGTTGTACCGCTCATTATTTCATCTACCAGTTCCTGAGCGTTATCTGTCCTTTGAAAACTGGCGTTTGAATCGAAATGTCCTGCTTCAGGGACAACAATCTTATCCCCTTCATCCATTATTTTGGCTTCATCACCGCTTAAATCCAATATAAGCGAGGAAAGCTTTTTCTGTACCGATACAATAAGGTGATTTACCGAAGCAAGCTGCTGCGCTGTAATATCCTGAACCTGTAATGTGATCGTTATATTCTCCAGATACTCATTTATTTTTGCGAACGATTCTTTTACAGACGCGATTTGAACCAGATTTCCGTTTAGATCATCTATTTCCTTAAGCAAAGAAAGTGCTTTTGGATTATCCTGAACAGCCTCTTCAACCTGGTTAATTAATTCGTGCATTTTTGAATAACGTCCAGCAAACTCGTTATGAGTTTTTGTACTTTTCTCAACCTCTCTGGTAATCTGATCCACCTTGTCGAGGATTTCAGTAGTTGCGATTTCATTGGCATTTGTAACATCACTCAGATGTCCTGATGCCTTCGGTATTTTATCAGTACTATCCTTAATTGAAGAGTTTATATTGTTCAATAAAGGAACTATCTCCACCATGAAATCGATCAGTTTCTGAATACCGGGAATCAGCTTCTCACCCACCCTGAACAAGCTCTTAAGGTGGTCAAGCTTGGTATTCAAATGTTTCATATCTTCCGGTTTATGCATTATATGCTCCTTTAAGCTGTTGCTAACACTTGATCAATCTTTTCACTAAGTACCTGTGGTGTAAAAGGCTTAACCACATAGTTGTTTACCTTTGCCTGAAGCGCCTGAAGGATATCTTCCTTCACACCGCGTGTTGTAACCATTAAAATCGGCAAATCAGTATATTTTGAATTGCCTCTTATCGACTTTACAAGTTCCAAACCGGAAACTTCGGGCATATTCCAGTCGGTTATAACAAAATTTATCGAATTATCCGCTTCCAGTTTCTCTAAAGCGTCTCTGCCGTTTTCAGCTTCGGTAAAATTACTATAACCAAGATTCTTGAGCGAATTCGATACAATTCGCCTCATTGTTAAAGAATCATCTACAATTAAGAATTTTAAATCCATTTTTCTTCCTCAATTCAAATATTTTGAAACTTCATATGCTATTCTATTAGGATCGAACGGTTTAATCAGGTAAGAATTCGCCCCACAGTTAAGCCCTTCGTCAATTTCGGTTTCTTTACTCAGTGAACTTAAGATTATTATTGGAATATCACTGTACAAGTCATTACCCCTGACGGTTCTGATAAACTCGAATCCGTCAATATTCGGCATATTCAAATCGGTAATTATCAGATCAATCTGTGAAGTCGGAAGTTTTTCGAGAGCTTCCATTCCGTCATTCGCGGCTATGATCTTAAATCCCTTTGCCGTTAAGGTGAATGAAACAAATTTTCTTATTGTTGGTGAATCGTCTGCCACCAATATTACTTTATCCATTTTGAGTCCTAAACTTTTTTATATGCAATAGTTTTGGGGAAACTTACGAGCTTAAAAGCTTGTGAAATCCCATGCAAAGTTTCAGAATAACCGATAAACAAGTAACCGCTTTTATTCAGTGAATTATACAGATGGTTAACTACCTTTATTTTAGATTTGGCGTCAAAATAAATCAGAACATTTGCACAGATCACGATATCGAAATTCATCATTGTGCGCATTTTCAGATCATCATAAAGATTAAGCTCGTTGAACCTTACCATACTTTTAATAGCAGGATTAATGATAAACTGATTTCCGTCACGCTGAAAATATTTTTTCAGGTAAAATATCGGAGTATTACGAACAGCATACTCCTTGAATACTCCGGAACGGGCTCTCTTAAGAACATCATTACTGATATCTGTACCAATAACTTCGAAAGTAAATCCTGGAAATTTCGGCTTAATTAGTTCGTTAATAAGAATTGCAATAGAATACGCCTCTTCACCCGACGAACTGGCTGCACTCCAGATTCTTATTTTTTTATTGAAGGAACCTGCTTTGCTTTTTGCCAATTCAGGCAGAATTCTCTGACTGATTGCATCCATCTGCGGCTGATTCCTGAAAAAATAAGTTTCATTTATTGTTATAGCCTCGAATAGCTCCTTCAACTCAAGTGATTTTCTCGAGTTTGTACTCACATATTCTAGATACTCTTCGTAGGTATTCAGATTTAGATTATTTAGTCTTTTAAGCAGCCTGCTTTCCAATAAGTATTTCTTATTATCCTGAAAATAAATACCGCTGTTTTTATATATAAATTCTCTCCATTTTTCGAACGTGTTCAGGGAAAGACTAACATTGTTCGAAATAGAAGTTTGTATCGGCTGCCGCTCTTCTGCGAGCGCGGAAGTTTTATTAGTTATGAATGTATTATTGTATTCCACAGCACTCTTCGGTTTAGTTTACGTGATTTTGTTCTAGTAAAAATACTGCCCTCTCTCTTACCATTTCTTCCGAATCGTTTACCAATTCTTTTAGCAGACTATCAACTTTTTTGTAATCTACATTCGAAAGATTTTCCAATAAGTTTATCCTATTCCACATATTTTCATCATTTAAAATTATTTTCGACGCAGTAATTGCAGAATCTTCATTAAGATTAAACAAGAGATCACATGCAAGAGACCTAATATCCTCATTTTCATCCGATAGGAGTCCCTGCACAGCAGTTGTAAATTTCAAACTTTCTTCAGATTCTTTTACCCTGTCATATTCCTCCTTGGAAATAAATAGAACCTCTTTGATAAATGTGAGAATTTCATACTTATTATCAGGAGATGTTTCAAAGTATTCGGGTAAATAGCTGAATAATTTCGTCAAGTCATTAAGAAGCATCGGTTTCACTGCCTCATCAAGCTCAATATCTCTGCCGAATACTCTAACGTAAATATTCATCAGGTCTATTCCCGGTGTGTTCTGTACGAGATCGAGAGCCGGTTTAATGTATTTGGTTTCCAAATGATCGATATCGGCTATAATTTTGTGAGAACAGGACTCTTTCATAATGATCTCCAGTCCGGCTCGCTGCTTTACATGGTAAATTGCATTTACCAACGGACCAATCATGAATGAGTCGGAGTTTCTCAGTTCCTCCATCAACATCTTGAGAGATTCACTATCGCCAATAAGACTAATACTTTCAATAATCGCATATTTAGAAAGCTCATCCTCTTTCGGATATAATTCCAGTAGAAAATCCTGAACAGCTCTTGAACCCATTTTACCAAGTGCCTCAATAACCGTGGCCTTGTAGAGTTCATTTTCGAGATAGAACGGTTTGATATCTTCGAGAGCTTGTTCGAATCCCAGATTACCGAGAGCTTCAAGACAAGCTAGGATGACATTCGAGTTTTTATTGGATCTTAAAACCTCAATGATTTTTTCCGCCGGTCTGTTATTCCTGATTAATCCAAGAAGATCAATGCAGAACTTTTTATCGTCATCGTCTCCGACATCTATATAGCGGATAAGAGAATCAATAGATTTATCGCCGTTTTTTAGCAGAATGTCTCCAGCCATGTTTCGAACTGATATATCTTCCGAGCTGACGAATCTGACAATATAGTCCGACACATTCGGATTTTCAGTTGTTGTTAGAAGAATTGAGAGTGAATTTCTCACTCCTTTATCGGGATCTTCAAGTAAAGAGACAAGCTCTTTTAATGTACTGTCATCCGGGACTTCGTAGAAATACTTTTCTACTTCTTCGCGGCGGACATTTGGATCCCCTGATTTTAAATTTGTATTAGTCATAGTCTTATCTATAATTAATTAGTGATTAAATTATCAAATGGCAATTATAGGCATTCCCCTTACGGAGAATGCCTATTTATTTACATAGATATAATTTTACCGTTACCACGGACAGCGTATTGTTGTGCGCTTCCGCTCTTTGTAATCTTAAATTTAGAAATGAGCTTCTGAAGTCGTTCGGTAAGTGTAAGCAGTTCTTCGGAGGAATGTGCTATTTGTTGTGTGCCCGTTGCACTTTGTTCAGTAACGTTAGCAATAGCTTCAATATTGCGACTGATCTGCTCTGCCGAAACCGACTGTTGCTCACTCGCTGCAGCAACCTGTACTGCAATATCCACCACTTTGCTTGCTCCCTGAATCAAATCCTGCAATACTGTACCTGCCCTCGTTGCAAGATCCTTTCCTTTCCTAACTTCTTCAGTACCCTCATCCATTGATTGAACAGCGTTCTTGGTATCTTTCTGAATCTGTACAATCATATTGGCTATTTCTTTAGTAGCTTTTGTAGTTCTCTCAGCAAGTTTCCTTACTTCATCGGCAACAACTGCAAATCCTCTGCCTTGTTCACCGGCTCGAGCAGCCTCAATAGCAGCATTAAGAGCAAGAAGGTTTGTCTGGTCTGCGATATCATCGATAACCTGTATGATCTCTCCGATCTGGTCACTGTTTTTACCCAACTCACCGACAGTTTCCGAAGACTTCTGAACTACACCGGAAATTCGCATCATTCCGTCGATCGTATCGCTGACCACGCTTCCGCCTTCTTTGGCTTTTTCACCCGACTCTTTAGCAGTATCCGCAGCAAACGATGCGTTCTTTGTATTTTCCATTATTGTTTTAGTCATTTCATCAACGGAACTAGCAACTTCGGCAGCCTGCGCAGTTTGTTCCTGAGCCCCTGCGGCCATCTCTTCTGAACTGGAAGAAATTTCATTTGCCGACGACATAACCAGTGCAGCGCTCTCTGCCACCTCACTTAGTGCGTGGTTTAATGACTCTGCAAGGTTATTAATATTGTCTTTCATTTCAGCGTAGTAACCTTTATAATCGCCGTTCACTTTCTGAGTAAAATCACCTGCTGCCATGGCAGTAAGCATTTGTGCTGATTCGTTCAACGGCATTACAATGGTTTCAACTATGGAGTTGATTCCTTCAAGAAGCGACTTCCAGGATCCTGAGAATTTATTTACATCGGCTCTAACCTCGAGATTACCTTCGTTGTTCGCCTTGATTAATTTATCGGCCTCTTCACCTATTCCCTCAATAGTATCAACCACTTTATTAAAGGAATGTGCCAGTTCGTCATATTCTGAGGCCGGCTCTACTTTCGTAAGATTTCCCGATGCAATTTCTTCAGCGACCTTTATTTTCTCTTTCTGTGCATTCTGAAGTACAATCATAGACTCTGTCAGATCACCGATTTCATCATTCGATTCTTTTACGAGTTCCTGATTATAATTGCCTGAAGCGAACGCTTTAACGTGATTAATAATCTTATTCAACGGTTTAGATATCAATGGTGCCAAATAAAAGGCGCAAAGGAAATACAGAAACGAACCGATTATAATACCTCCAATAGTCACCATCCTAGCTTTGGATACATCGGATTCGATATCAGCGTTCAGCCGGTCGGACTTTTCTCTCAGTATTCCCAGAATAATGTCAAATTTATCGATCATCTTAGTACCGAGTTCTTCCCCGGAAGTGGTTGCAATATCCGCGGCCATCAAATAGTTCTTGGTGACAGAAGCGCTTAATATTGCATCTGCAACAAGCATTTTATAATCGCCCCAAATACTCTGAATCTCCTCAATTTCCGGAATAATAGTCTGATCATTTGTATTATCAAGAAGATCTTTAAACGCAGTATCAACAGCTGCTTTTTTAGCTTCATACTGCTGGTAATTCTGACTGAATTTGCTTTCGAATTGAGGAATAGACATTTGGAGCATGCTGAACTGAATAGCTCTGAATTCGGCAAAAATTAAATCGATTTGATTTTTCGGTTTAACATATTCATCAATAACTGCTTTATTGGAATCATTAATAAACGATAATTCCATATATTGCAGTAAAAGCGCTAACCCCGCTATTACTCCCAAAAGTGTAAATCCACCCTGAATTTTTCTAACAAACTTGATGTTTTGTAAGAATTTCATTTTGCTCCCAATTTAAAATAGATTTTATCACTGTAGTTTAAATGCAATCGGAAGTGACAATTTTACTTTAACCGTTGCACCTTTCATTTTCCCCGGAGTGAAAGACGCTTTTTTTACTGCCTCAACGGCAGCCTCACCACATCCTCCCCCGATGTCTTTTAAAATTATTACTTTCTCCACACTCCCCGATTCGTTGATAAATGCCTGTAGATAGACGGTACCTTCAATTTTACTTTTCTCGGCAATCATCGGATACTTAATATGCTTTACTATTGCAGACATACCTCCTACGGGTGCTGGCATTTCCTCGGCGAAAGCGAGATACTCATTATCTCCATTCGCACTCATTGCTTCTAATTCGCTGTTAAAGTTTACTATCAATAGAGTAACCAGGAACAGAACGAAAGTATAAGCAAACAATGTTCTTTTCAGCTTCATAGTAATACCCTTTTAATTAAATACGTAATTGTACTATCGATTATTTACTTGAATTGTTTAGCAGACTTAAGTATTTATGCTTTACAAAAGTTTTGAATTCACAATTCAATCGTACATTTCTCCAAAATGCTTATTCAAACACTATAGTTTGAACTCTATAGGTAATGACAGTTTAACTTTCACTGGAACACCTTTGTTTTTCCCTGGCGAGTACTTTGCAGCTTTAACTGCATTAACCGCAGCTTCGTCACAGCCGGCACCAATTCCTTTAATAATTTTCGCTTGCGAGCAGGAGCCATCTTCATCTATATAAGCGAGTACGTAAACTCTTCCTTCAACCTGGGATTGTTTGGCAAGATCCGGATAAACGATATGTTTGACAATTGAAGCCATTCCACCAGCAGGCTCCGGCATTACTTCGGCAAATGCAAGATATTGTTCATCTCCGTTTGAAGGATTTTTAGGTGGTTCAGCAAAAACCAAAGTATTGATTAGTAATAGTGTTGGAAGTAGAATAGCTAGTAAGCGGAAAGATTTCATCTTTCTGTTCCCCGATTTAATTAATAAAACAGACACAATTTGCTGCTTCATTATCGAGTTTTTTTTGAAATACTTTAGGGGAGAAGTATGATTTTTAAAAATTATTGTTTAATTATGATATAAATCATAAGAGGGACAGTATATAATAATTGGCTGAGAACTATTGTAAAGTTTTTGTCACCTGAATACCCAACTGTTCCATACGATAACGAAGTTTGGACCTTGATAAACCGAGGACTTTAGAAGCCTGCACCTGATTTCCCTTTGTTATTTTAAGTGTTTCCTCAATAAGTTTTTTAAGTACGATATCAATTTTAACACCTTCTGAAGGCACACGCAGCATAAACTCATCTGAGACCGGCATATCAGAAGACCCGGAAGATTGTATGCTTAAATCGTGAGATTTCAGCTCGTTTCCTTCCATAAGAAGAACAGCTCTCTCAATTACGTTGCGAAGTTCCCTTATATTACCTTTCCAACCGTAACCACTTAATTTGTCCATTGCATCGGAAGAAATGGTTGCCTTTTCACTTTGAAACCTGCTGGTAAACTCATTAAGAAATGAATAGGCCAGTAACGGGATGTCCTCTTTTCTCTCTTTAAGTGAAGGCATCAGAATGTAAGCCACATTAAGTCTGTAATATAAATCCTCCCTGAAACTGCCGTTTTTTACTTCGTCTTCCAGCTTCTTGTTGGTAGCTGCAATCACGCGAACGTTCACGTTAATTTCCTTTTCTCCGCCCACCCTGTAAAAGGTTCTTTCCTGCAGCACACGAAGTAATTTAACCTGAAGATCAAGAGATAACTCACCCACCTCATCGAGAAGTATGGTACCACCATCGGCGAGTTCAAATTTTCCCAGCTTGGTTTTTTGAGCAGCACCGGTAAATGCACCTTTTTCATGCCCGAAGAATTCGCTTTCCGCGAGTTCTTTCGGAATTGCGGCACAGTTGATCTGGATAAATCGCCCGGCGGCTCTCGGACTGTTCTGGTGAATATACTTCGAAATCATCTCCTTGCCCGTACCGCTGGCTCCCTCAATAAGTACAGTAGTATCGGCACTTTTCGCAATCTTCTCACAGTAATCGAGAATTTTATTAATCCTCTTGCTCTTTCCGAAAAACTCTCTGGTGAGTTTATCTTCTTCCAGAATAGATTGAAGTTTACTTACCTCTCTGCTAAGCTCAATTTTTTCCGAAATTTTTCCGAGTATTATTTTTATCTGCTCAAGATCAATCGGTTTAAGCAGAAAATCCTGTGCGCCTGTTTTGATCGCTTTAACAGCAATATTAACATCAGCATATCCGGTAATCATAACAACAGGCGTCATTAATCCGCCCTCTCTGAACTCCTTGAGCAGTTCAATTCCATTATGAGTTGTAAGGTAAATATCGAGAAGAATTATATCGGGATCGAACCGTTTAATATAGACTCGCGATTCCCCGGCATTAAGGCAGACTTCAACCTCATAACCTAGTCTTACCAGGGCTTTTTTAAGCGAAACACTTACAAGGTTATCATCATCAATTATCAGAATTTTCAGCTTCATAGCAGACTCAGTTATTCTTTACCACAAAGGTAATAAAAAATTTGGTGCCGGTTCCCAATTCACTTTCAAATTTCAATGTCGCGTTCATTTCTTCCACAAGGGATCTACAAACCGTTAATCCTAAACCGGTTCCATCAGGTTTACTTGTATAAAAATCTTCAAAAATCTTTTTTTGATCCACATCACTAATGCCGGATCCATTATCCGAGACTTCAAGGACCACACATTCGCCCTTTTCATTATTTACAGAATATGTCCTAATTCTCACCATCCCCTTATTATCACAAGCGTCTACTGCATTCGTAACAAGATTTAAAAGTACCTGGAGCAGTTTATTTTCATTCAATAGAAGCTTCGGAATATTCCCGTCTAAGTCACTAATTATTGAAATGTTTTTCTTAGAGGCCTTTATATTAAGTAAATGGACGGTATTATGTACAACCTCATTCAGCGATATTAGCTCAACAACATTATTACTTTTTCTTGCGTATTGAAGCAAATTCTGAATAAGATCTTCAATTCTTTCAGTGGCTTTAATGCAATCGTCTACAGATTCGTTTACTTCATCGGGAACAGATTTTTCATAATACTTCATGAGATCAAGGTTAAGCTTAATGGCGCTAAGAGGATTCCTGATTTCGTGAAGCAGTCCGGCCGTTAACTTACCTAAGATTTTTAGTTTGTTATGAAGTACTGAGTCCTGGTACATTCTAGCTGCATATTAGTTTATATAACATCGCGAACAAATATTACTATTTGACTGGTAATTTTCAACTTGAATTTAAGGTTTAAAAGGAGGGGAAGAAAGCGGAGAATTTTATTCTCCGCTAATTTCTTTCAATATTTCTTCGGCAACTTTGTTAATTACCTGATCTGAATTATAATATCCGGAATCCATTCTTGATTTTACTTCGTCGATCTTCTGCTGTCCTGCGGACTTTAGCGACTTTGCCAATCCCGATATCTCAATTTTATCCTTTTGAGCCGGCACTTCTGATTTGACTGGCTTAACGCTTTTTTCAGCAGGTATAAACGTTTTATTGGAAACTGGATTAATTTTCATTTATTACCTCGAATAATTTGCTATTTTTTTCTTGTTCCCGACCGATCTTAACTTGCCGGAGATTATATTTCTCTCCTCAACATATCGTTCAATTATATTATCGTATTTATTTTCAATTTGTTTAGCTAAAAAATATAATTCCTTGTCATCTTTGTTTAATTCCGATTTCGAATAATTTTTTCTCAATTCATCACGGAGCTGATGAATTAGCACCATTTTTGCTTTAGCATTACTGAAATGCGAATCAAAGTCCTCGACACTTATATGGTCGAGTTCAAAAATGACCTCATTAAAAAGGTTTTTTAAATTATTGATTTTATACTCAAGGTGCATAATTAATAGTAACTCCCATCTCCTCCGTCGGTGGAGAATAATGACTGTGAAGACATTAATCCGGCAAGCTGTGCCTGCAACTGCTGATAACGGTTTCTTAAAACCACCGCACTTGAATCAATACGTTCTCCAACGGCAGTGATTCTTTTTGTTAAGTAAGACACCGTATTTGTAATCGATTCCTGAGCCGTAGCGAGATAGCCGTCAGCTCCTAGATAAGGATCAATTTTATCGTATAAAATATTGGCAATACCGTTTTCGGAATTAAAGAGTGCCTCTATCTGATCCACATTTTCTTCAATTTTGGTTTCAAGCAAGTCGCTGTCGGAAACTTTTAATCCTGACTGATAATCAAATGAAATTCCGATCTGCGAAAGGTAACTCGCTTCACTGGATGGAATACCGCTAACTTGCGAGTATGCAACAGACTGTAAACTTGAGAGTATCGAGGATCCATTTGAGTCGTTCATAAAAACGCCTCGAACACCATCCGAACTCTTACTGTTCTCTCTTATATAAGAATAAATGTCATTAAATTTTGTTATAAAATCTTCAACCTGCAATTTCACATCTTCGGTGTTATTTGCGACACCGATATTTACATTGTTATCACTGGCCTGCATCGTGGAATGAAGTTGAAATGTTACACCGCCTACCAGATCTTCAACATCATTCGAACTCTTTTGAATATCCAAACCGTTAAATTCGAATTTGGAATTAAGAAGGTTATTCGCGTCAGTGATATCGGAATAAACGAAACCGGCTGTATCGGGATCCTGCGACTGGTCGAATGAAGGCCGGCTTGCGCCAAGATTCAATCCCAACTCAGTTAAAACAGTTCCGCTTGTATCACTCAATCCTTTAATACGGTAGTCGATTCCGGTATTCTTTGCAGTAATTGAAAACTGATGGTAATCGGCTCTGGGCGTAAACACAGAGGCACTTACCATTCCCGAAGCTCCCTTTTCTTGGGTAACATCAATTCCCAGATCAGTTACAAGATCAAATCCGCTTGTCTGACTAATGGAAATATAATCGTTCGAATCTTCAACGGTTAGTTTGAATGACACATCACCGGCGCTTGGTGAATCAAGCACTTTTTCTGCTGTTACTCCGTCAACATCATCATTAATTTTCCCAATGAGTTCGTCAATCAATTCTTCATAAGTACCTCCACCCACTAACTCAACTGCGGTTTCCGTACCATTAATATCAAAAGTGATTGTACTTGCTCCACCCGAATAAGCATCTGCAGCAGTTTTTACACCGGATTCCACCTCAGCTTTATCGCTATTAATTGCATTACGGATTTTTTCCATCATAGTTTGATTGGTTTCATCCGTATCCAATTCGACTTCAATATTGCTGACGAATTCGCCGCCTTCGCCGTCACCTGCAGTTATACTGAAAGTGTGAGTACCATTAATCGCATTTGCAGTTGAGGAAAGCATATCCTGAGAAACAGCAATATCACTTTTAGCTAACTGATTTACGAAAAGTTCGTACGAACTGATTGAAGCCGAAGTTGTTGCTGAAGCTGTAACAAAAGATGACTCAGAAGTCGTTGTTTTCTTTGTTGCAAATACCGACTCACTGCCGGTTAGTTTGAAATTTGTCAACAACGATTTCAGTGAACTCAACTTTGAACTTAATTCACCATACGACGAAGACCTCTCGTTATAAGTGGTCTTCTTACTCTCCAGTGGGATTAGTAATTTAGCTCGTTGAGTTGATTCATACGAAGCAATCAGCGAATTAATAGTTGATGTTGATAAAACACTCATAACTTTAGCTCATGTTAATTACATGTTAAAAGCATTACGCCAGGTGTCTCGTAGCTCCGACAATATCTTGTACACAATCTCATACTCTTTCTTTCTCATTTGTTCCTGGCAAAATTGATATAGCTTTAGTAAACCGGTGGATATCTCTCTTGCCGACTCATCCTCAAAGTTCAAGCTGTTAATCAGCTCCTGAATTGCATGATTTGTTTTAGCAAGATTATGACGCTGGCAGTTAAGTATTGCAAAATCATAAATCTTAATTAACAACTGCTGAGGTGTTGCATCCATAATTTCTTTAACAAGGTACTGGTTAATCCTTTGTTGCGCGTGAGAAGATGCAGAGTTATACATTCAATTTATCCTTACAAATTTGATTATAAAAATTCCCCTCCGCTTTGGGGAGGGGAATAATTACGGATTATGAATTATCTGAATAATCCGAGAATTGATTGTGGTGATGAATTAAGCTGGGCAGTCATCGAAGTGGCTACCTGGCTACCAATTGAAGCTTTCGTGGCATTCAATTGCTCCATCGCCATATCAGCATCGAACAGTCGGCTCACACTAGCCGTTGCATTTGAAACCGCAGATGTTAAGAACTCGTCTTTAACATCTAATCTCTGCTGGTAGTTACCGATACTTCCAAGTGCATTCTGAACTGCTGTTTCAAGTGTTGATACATCAACCGCAGTTATGTTTCCAGAAGTAGCACCCGAAGCGCTAAAGCCGGTTATGTCGGTACCATTCAATGTACCAAAATTGATTGTTGTTGTTTCAGTAACACCGGTCTTGAATGTAAAGTTACTGCCTGTAGGTAATGAAGCACCTGATAACAGAGCAGTATCATTAAATTTGGTATTTGCGAATATAGCACCAATTTCGTCGCCTAAGGCGTTAACGTCATTAGCAAGCGCAGTTAAGTTCTTTGTAGGATCGTTAGCATCAGCTACTTTTCCTTTAATTTGGTTTACAAGGTCGTTGATTGAAGACAACGCAGTTTCAGCAGTTGACAACATATCCTTTGCGGATCCGATGTTACCCTGAGCTGCTTTCATTAAGTTGATTTTGCCTTCAAGTTCTTTACCTACCCTGTAACCAGATGTATCGTCTGCTACAGTATTGATTCTTTTTTGTGTTGCAAGACGAAGCTGTGCTTTTTGTGCTTGACCATTAACTTTTGCCAATGCGTTGTAGGCTTTTAAAGCGCCGACGTTTGTGTTGATTCTGAATGCTGACATTTTGTACCTCCATGTTTTGTTAATATCCCGAGTATCCTTACTCGGCAGTTATTTATGAGATTCATTTCTCACATATATTATCGGAGAGTATTTTATAAAGTTTAGCGGGTTACCGGTTTTTTATTACAGGCAAATTACACTGTGATGCAGGTCGGATTTGACATAAACCGCAAATTGCCCGAAAAATCGAGAAAATAATAGGGATAAGTCGATTTTATAACTTTCCCCCCGCCTTGCGGGGGGAAATAACTACGGATTACAAATTATTTAAATAATCCGAGAATTGATTGTGGTGATGAATTAAGCTGGGCAGTCATAGAAGTGGCCACCTGGCCTCCAATTGAAGCTTTAGTTGCATTCAATTGCTCCATCGCCATATCAGCATCGAACAGTCGGCTCACGCTAGCCGTTGCATTTGAAACCGCGGATGTTAGGAAGTCATTCTTAACATCCAGTCTTTGTTGACTTGTACCGATTTTTCCGAGTGCATCCTGAACTGCAAGTTCAAGTGTTGATACATCAACCGCAGTTATGTTTGCAGAAGTAGCACCGGAAGCACTGAATCCGCTTAAGTCAACTCCATTCAATGTGCCGAAATTAATAGTCATTGTTTCAGTAACACCGGTCTTAAATGTAAAGTTACTGCCTGCAGGTAATGAAGCACCTGATAACAGAGCAGTATCATTAAATTTGGTATTAGTGAATATAGCACTAATTTCGTCACCAATTGCATTAAGGTCATTAGCAAGCGCAGTTAAGTTCTTTGTAGGATCGTTAGCATCAGCTACTTTTCCTTTAATTTGGTTTACAAGGTCGTTGATTGAAGACAATGCAGTTTCAGCAGTCGACAACATATCCTTTGCGGATCCGATGTTACCCTGAGCTGCTTTCATTAAGTGGATTTTGCCTTCAAGTTCTTTGCCTACCCTGTAACCAGATGTATCATCTGCTACAGTATTGATTCTTTTTTGTGTTGCAAGACGAAGCTGTGCTTTTTGTGCTTGAGAATTAACTTTTGCTAATGCGTTGTAGGCGTTTAATGCGCCAATGTTCGTATTGATTTTAAATGCTGACATAATTACCTCCATGTTTAAAAGTACCCCGAGCATCCATACTCGGTTTGATTAAAGGAAACTTTTTCCCCTTTCTTATGTTGGTTATCGATTTCATCTCTATACCAACTCCGAAAGTTTCTGCTGAAGTTTATTTAATTGTGCCAGTACCGCCGGGTTATCACCGAATCTCTCAACTACCAGATTCAGCATCTGCGGCAGTTTTTCAAGCTTGTTTTTTTGCAGGTAAACTGAAATCAGATAAAAATAAACCGCCGGATCGGATGTATTTAATTCTATCGTCCTCTCAAGGTATTCCTCGGATTTATCCAAATCCCCGGTTTTAAGATTGTATATCGCATAATTTTTAACAACTTCTGAATTGTCGGGGTAAACCTCGCAGATGTTGTTAAAAGCCCTGCTTATGATACTATTATCATTTTGCCTCGGAATTAGTTCTAAAATTAGTTCCAGGTTGGAGTCGTTCGTATATTTTTCCAGATTGTTTTTATTAGCATTTGTAAAATCACCGTTAATTAATTCGGTAATAAAGTTAATTTCATCATTTTTCTCAGGATTATCAGTCGACAGCGATTGGAGCTCTTTCTTAAAATATTTGAATCTGTCATTGTCGCCGGACTCAAGGGCAGCTTTTAATCCTGTACATATTATAAGGTATTCATCAATGAAAATGTTCTGCGATGATTTGTAATCGCTATTTGAAAAATTCCTGTTAACAATCAGCGCTTTAACTATAAATAATAATTCTTTTTCCTTGTTTCCGCTTCTTCCGTAAAGTTGTGCGGCAACCATAAAATTCAACGGTTGATCTCCATCAGAATAAATAGCATTATTTATATGTGTAAGCGCATCTTCAAGGTTGTTTTCCTCCGAAAGATAAACTGCCAAAACCCTTAGAGCTGTAGATTTGTATTCTTTTTTAAGACCAGGGTCCTGTACGGCTAACTCAAAATAATCGCGTGCTTTTATTTTATCTTCCAGTATATTGTATGTCTGCCCTATGTGAAAAGCGTAGTAGGAGGAATTGGAGTTCTCGAATTCGTCAAGTAGAATTGCCAGATTACGCTTAGCTTTGATTTTCAGATCTTCTTTGCTCCGGCTGTACCCGGTGTGTATTATTTCAATATCCGATCTGCGAATCTCAACTTTATTTTCGCGGAGCGATTTTTCAATCTGTTCATGAACTTTTCCGCTAAATTCAACTCCTTCTTTCCTGGGAAATAATCTAACGTAGGTCATTACAGATGGTCGTTTATTGACCTCATCAACGTTAAGGATTTTACAGTCGTAAGCAGCCTTTGAACCGGATTCCGAAAGCTTTGTTAATAACCCGGCTGATTTTTCCGTCAGCCTTTCATCCGCATCAAGATAGAGAATGTAATCTCCGGAGCACTTTGAAAGAGCAAAATTTCTTGCTGCGGCAAAATCACTAATCCAGTCGAAGTGATAAACTTTAGAATTAAATTCCTCAGCAATTGCAATTGTATTATCCGAGGAACCGGTGTCAATTACAACAATTTCATCCACAACGCCTTCAACCGACTTAAGGCAATCGTGTAAATTGTTCTCCTCGTTTTTTACAATCATGCTTAATGAAATCATACTCTTACTCATTTCAGTCTTTTTGTTTTCAAGTGACTACTCAAAAAAATATAATTACTATAATTTGCAGATTCTCAACTACTACGATTTCAGCATTAATCCGTTAGTTTGTTTTTTTAATACCGCCTGCATCAACAATCACTACGGATTGGATATATCACGTATGTCTTACAATCGATCAAACACAAAATTTCGACAATACTCTAAACTTATCGCCCCTCTTATTTAAGGGTATTTTCGTGTTTAGTTCAATATGCCGGACAATATTCAATTGATGTGCCAAGTTGAACAATTTCCCAATGTGTCAAATGAAATGAAATTCCGGAGATAACTTTCTATTTCGAGCCAAAATAGCAACTAATTAATGTACAAGTTGAACTCTTAAACCGGGAATGATTTTTAGGCTGCCCAAAGATGGTTAATATTGCTCAGTTGCGGATTATTGGATTTCAGCATCCGGCAGATAAAAACCTCAATGAAAAATTGGGTAATCGATATTAAACCGATAATTGATGCTATTTGCGCAAAAAGCAGGTTAACTCCGGTAAAGTCCATATCGGTTCTCAATAAAACAATCGGCATAGAACAGAGATCATAATTTTCAGAAATTATTACGCTTTATTTTCAGCTAACAGAGAATTATGATCCGGCTCATGTTGTAATTGTTCATTAACCTGTTTCAGCAATTCGAGAGATGCCTCATTAGTATTATCGTAAACACAGGCGTATTCCAGCATTGACTTAGCTTCCCGATACATTTCCGCAGCATTAAATACCTGTGCCATGCCCAAGCAGGCTCTGGAAGACTCCGGAGTCGCTTTAAGCTCCTCCTCGAAATATGAATTGGCTTTTTCCAAATCATTACAGATTAGGGCGGTATTGCCGAGAAGGTTTAATAATTCCGGGTATGAAATCTGCGAGTTATTTTCATCAAAAACAGATATCGTATTTTCCAGATAACGGAGTGTGTATTCATAATCCTTTGATTCCAGTTCTGAGAAAGCCCGTTCAAGATTACGTCTGAATTCATCCTGGTGAACAGAATATGTGAGGCTGTGCTTTTTGAACTCTTTACCTTTCAGCCAGATTTCTTCAGGATCGGCACCCCATTTATCAACAAATTTCTGTTTGTTTGTATCAAGTCGCTTGAGGTATTCATCATTACCTTCAGCTTTAAAACTGACGGAACCGAAATGGTGAATGAATACATCCTGTGCAATAACAGTCTTATATCCGGCTAGCTGAGCTCTCAGACAGAAATCATCATCCTCGAAATTTCCCGGTGCAAATCGTTCATCCAAACCGCCGATTTTATTAATAACCTCTCTCTTAATAAGAGTACACAGGAAAGCAATCCGCGGAAATTCTTCCACCTGCCCTTTATTTTTCTCAGTTACGTTAGCGGCATATTCATACATTGACTCTATTGAATCGTATTTTGCCTCTTTATCCAGCTGAAAACCGCTGACGCTGTTTGAAATCGGACCGACTATTCCAATAGCATTGGATGATTCCGCGACTTCAAGCATCCTTTCCAGCCAACCTTCTGTTACAAGAATATCATTGTTCGCAACCAGAATATAATTTCCCGATGCTGACATAATAGCCTGGTTAATCCCTGCTGGGAATCCACAATTTTCATTGTTATAGATAACTTTAAGCTCTTTGTGACTTTTTTCAAGTTGCCTGATTCGACCTACGGTTTCCTCTGAGCTAGCATTATCTATTAAAATCAACTCGAACGGAATTTTTGTATACTTAAAAACAGACTCAACGAAATTCTCTGTATATTCGATCTGATTGAAAGAGAGCGCAATTATGGAAACCGGTGAATTTTGAGGGGTGAAATCGTTCGCCCAGATAGCATTAAATTCGCTAACTATTTCATCCGGATTCGAAATTTTATCTATTTCAGATCGATAACGGCTGTAAATTAAATTTCTTGTTTTGCTGAAATCCTCCTGTTTTGAGGATGTCATTGTTGAACCGTCATCGAACCAGTTTACAACAACCGTGCTTTGCTTTATGTGTTTAAAGCCGGCTCTGTCGGATAGCCTCAACCAGAACTCCCAATCCTCCAGCACAGGGAGTTTTTCATCAAACAGCCCGGCAGATTCAGCAAGTTTCTTTTCAAAAACAAAACAATTAACAGGCGCGATATTTCCGATCAGCAGTTTATTCCGGTCATAGTCTATTGAATACGGGACAGACTTCCCGGTAAATACGTACTCATCTCCATAACTTTTATAAGAATGTCTTTCGGCATCTGTATAAACAACTCTTTCTCCCCCCAGTAAATGCGAAACAGCAACTTCGAGATGATTTCTATAAAATTTATCATCATCGTCCAACAGCGCTATATACTTACCTTCGGCATTTCTGATCCCCGTATTCCTCGAGCCTGCAAGACCTTTATTCTTTTCGTGTGTGATAAGCTTAAGCCTGTCATCATTAAATATGCTGAGAACCGGGGTTACATCTTCACCTTCGTCGTTAACTACAATAACTTCAATATTGGTGTAAGATTGATTAAGTGCGCTCTCAACAGCCTCACCGACTTTGTCAAGCCTGTTGTAGGTAGGAATTATTACTGATACAAGAGGAAGCTTTCCACGAACTGATTTAATTGAAGTGCTTTTCGCTTTATTAAGAGGAATATCTTCAATTAATCTATTCCTCATATTTTCAATTTCTTCTTCTTTCCCAAATTCACCGGCTAAATTAATAGTAGTTTTGTAGCTATCATTATTGGCAGGATTAAAAGTAACAGCTAATTTCAGGTATCGATAAGCATTTTCCTTATCACCCAGTTCATTCAGCAACACACCGAGTATGCTGAAAGCATAATGGTTGTAGCCGATTTTATTAACATGGTTTTCAATTAATTCGTTTACAGCAGCCAGTTCATTGGCTTCGATCAGTTTATTTACATTAATGTTGAACTCAACACAATCTTTTAATTTATTTGCCAGTTCAAGAGTCTGCTCCTGTTGTAAAAGATTTCCTTTAACTACTTCATTCAATAATTTTTCCGCTTCGTCCAACAGGCTTAAGCCGACATAACAGTTGAATAGCAAGATAACCGCTTCATTATTGGTTTTGTAATCTGTGTTTTCAAGAATTTTGGCTGCATTATAATAATCATTAAATGCAAACAGACTCCTTGCCGAAATAAACAAAGCAGCATCCCGTGTCCCCGATAAATTCCAGTTTAAACTCGGGAAAACTTTTTCAAGAGGGTAATTACTTAAGACTGTTCGAATCGTTTTGGATTCGTACGATCTGTCAATAAAATCTCCGAAGGATGCATTAGAATTGTGTTTTCTGTAAAGACAAGCCACATTATCATACTTGTGGAATTTAACCTGAAGTGCAATCCTCGACCAGAATTCATTATCCTGAGCACGCAAATATTCGGGAGAATAATTACCGACTTTTTCATAAAGTGATTTTTTTATAAAAGATCCGGTATCAGTTATTCCGCTTCCCAGTATCATGTTTTCAAGTACTGTTTCGTTAGACTCCGTATAATCTTCCGCAGAAATCAGCTCAAGTTTCTGCCCCGTATCACTATCGAATACCTGAATATTACTGTATATCACGTCTACATCAGGTTTTTCAGCAACTATTCGTGCGTAATTCCGCATAGTATTTTCGGAGAGCAGATCGTCATCACCAAGCCACAGAATATAATCACCCCCTGCCTTTTCAATACACATATTCCTTGCAAAAGGACGTCCTTTGTTTTCATTGTTCCTGAAGTACTTTACTTTGTCTGAACCTAATGACTTTATAACCGAATCATTGTCTTCCGTTGAACCATCGTCAACAACAACAACTTCATAATTTTGATAGTTCTGACTTAGCAGTGATTTTATTGACTCTGCGAGAAATTCAGACCGGTTGTATGTGAAAATACAAACAGATATAGACGCTGTTTCTTCTAAGTCACTGTGCTCAGTCATACTCCTATACGGTGATGCAAAGGGCACCCAGTTTTTCCTAACATATTTATCGAAATTCAATAATTCAACACGTTCATCAAGGAAGGAAAGGAATAATTGACTTTGGCTCTCGTCTTTAAATTTATGAAGTATTGGTATAACATACTTCACGATCAGATGTTTGATAGTTTCCGCCTGTTCATGATCCATATCGGATATTTTCATCAGCCTCTTATTAATATTCTCCTGAAAATCCTGAAAGGCTCTTCCGATATCAGAAGAATTTTGACCTCTGTATTGCTTTGGCTCAAGTTCAACTGCAAATCCTTTTTCAAATTTATAATTACGCTGTAAATCAGGGATAAAACCTTTGGATATTAAGTGCTCGTCAAAACGAACCATAAAATTTCTGTAAGAATATTCTCCCGAAGCTATTAAACCATTATAGGCTCTGTCAGTAATTTCTTCTCTGAACTCAACATCACGAAACAGTTCCAAAACTTCTTTAATATTCGAGAAGTCTTTTTTCAGCGGGATATAATGCTCCATTGGCTTCAGCACACCGGAGTAGTTACCTTCAAAAAGTATTTGAGCAACCCGCAGGGCTGCTGATTCAAAATGCCTTGGACTAAGCATCCTGTAGGGAACTAAATCCTCATATGGATTTAATATAGCTTCATGAGCTTCATCGAATGTGGCAGATGGTTGATCTTCAAGAAATCTGTCTATTTTCATCCTGACTTCACCATTAAGATCATAAACCGAAACACCCGCCTCCACTCCAAGCATTGCACTGCATTCGGACATGAAGCCAAACCATGACCCGCCATAAATACGTTTATTCTCTTTAGTCTCAATATCAAGCTTGAGATTCATGTCGTTCACATGTTTTTTAAACAATTCAGCTATTAAATGCTTCTCCTGTGCACCTTTACCCATATAATACGGCAATTGCCGCGCGCGATAACCTATGTCAATATGTCTTTTACTAAACGGTTTAGTCAGTTTATTACCCAATTCTACTAAATTATCACTTACATATCCCGTAAGATTATGGGTGATGTCGGATACATCCGAATACTTTTCGTAAACAAGTTTAAAGCTGTCTTTTTCCAAAAGTGTAAAAACACTGTCAATCTTATACCTATTTAGGAAATCGAATCTTTGGCGGCAGTAATAATACTCATCCTGAAAAAACGCAATTTTATAACTATTCTTATTTTCAGCTATATACGTCCTGAACTCATCCGCCATAGGATAAGGATAGGTTCCAAAAAGCGAATAATGAAGCACTACTACTGGAAATTGTAAACCCTTAATTTTTGAGGGAAATCCTAACGCGGTATTTACCTTAATAATGTTGAACTTAGAATAATTCTGGAATGAATTAATATGTTCAATGATATTAGCTGCATTGTTGGTAAAAGGATGATGGTAAATTAATAATACTGTATTACTAACCTCTTGTACTCCCCCATCATTTAATACAATTTTCTCATCCGGATCTTTGGGTAAAATAATCTCATCGGGATTGACATTTGCGGGATCGATTTTATGTAATGCAGTCAACCCCGCCTTTAATATTTCATTATTATTTGTCTGCTGGGCATATGTAATTAGCTCGTTCCATCCGCTCTGATCTTCCGGATCCAGTTTGATAGCCCGCTGAATTAATTCAAATGCCCTTTCATAATTAGATGATAAAAGTTCTATTTTCGCCAGTTTAGCAAGCGCGTTGATGTTATCCGGATTCAATTTGAGTACTTTGTTATATACAGAATCTGCATCGCTATATCTACCTGTAGCCATATAAACGCTGCCTAGCAGGTTAAGGGCTTCAATGTTTGCAGGATGTGGTTCCAGAAATTGTTTAGTGTATGATTCGGCAACATAATATTTGCGTTCGTCAAAATATACCTGCGCAAGAATAAAGTAATTACTCATGAAATCAGGATATTCGTCTTTAATCTTCAGCAGTATAGGAAGAGCTTCAGTACTTTCCCCAAGTTTCAACAATACACTTGCAAACAAGGATAAATATTTGGGATTATCCGGCAGCATCTTTGTCAATTGACCAAGAACGGGTCTGGCGGCAAGATAATCGGCACTGACAAGGTGTTTTTTATATTCCAGGTTATATTTATTTTCCAGGAAATTTTGTAATAGCTCTACAAGAGGAATTAACTTTGCCGAGCGTTCTTCGTGACCTTCATTGTTTAATTTTACTGCAGCTTCTTTTAGAAAATTTAGGTATTCGGAATTCAACTGAATACCTCTGTCTTTAGGAACTGAACGATCGGAAAGCGCAATATCTATTACCGAATTTGCGAATACATCGTAACCGTATTTGCCTGATTCTACGATATCCTTATAAGCTCTGTCAACTATTGCTTTTCGTTTCTTCTCGTTAGTTAATGACTGAATTACTTGTTTCAAATTGCTGTAGTCTTTCTTTAATTCTATATAATGGAGTCCCGGTTTTAATACACCATCATATTCTCCTTCTATCAATATCTGACAGGTTCTGGTTGCGCATGCTTCGAGCTGTCTTGGTGAAAGCGCGAAAAAATTCAGATTTCCATCCTGTCCCTGGTAACACGCATCTCGAACCTGTTCAAATCCGGCATTCGGGTGCTTCCGTTCGTATTCCTCAACAGCGTTTTTTATTTCTCCCTTCGGATCATGTATACTGGAACCGCCTTCAATACCTATGAAATACCTGCATGCCATCATAAACCTGAACCATTCATCACCCAGGAGAACATCTATTTCATCAATAGATATATTTGTTGATATTTCAGTTCCCAGAGTCGCGTTTTTGAAGACTTCCGCTATTTCACCCTTCATATAACCGTGTTTACCAAGCCACTTCCTGCCGCCCCTTGCGCGGTACCCAATATCAATCGTATAGGGTAGTTTTTCATTACTCAATTTTTTAATTTTTTCCAGTCTGCCCGGATCCAGGTAACCTGTAAGGACTTTATGGTATTTCACTTTATCCGACTCAACCTTTGAGTAGATTTTTTCCCATTCCGATTCAGGGGAAACAGAAAATACGTGTGTTACGCCGAAAATATTAATAAATTCGCACAGGGCATCAGTATAGATCCATTCATCCTGCGGGATTGCAATTTTTACCGCACTCGATTCTTTTAGCTGCTTAAGTTTGTCCGAACGAATAAACTCGGTAAATTCCTCTATCTCCCAACGGTGTGAAAAGAATATAGTGTGGAAGATTATTAAATCGAATTCTACTGAATTTATCTCCTCGGAAATTGTATCGTTATAATAGGTATTACTGTAAAAAACATTATGACCGGAGTATTTTTCAAAACTGTACAGATGTTCACTGACGGTTGCACGCATTTTTCTTGACGGATGATGAAAAACAATAAGAATATTGGCTTTTTCAGACAAGTTGCCCGGATCATCAATTTCCAATCCATTTGTCAATGCTTGATAAAGGTTTTCATGTGCGGTTATAAATTCCGGGGATAATTCCAACGCTTTAGCCAATAATTCTACAGCTTCATTGGTTTTCCCATCCAAATATTCAACAACAGCTAAGTTATTGTAAAGACTGCTGTCTTTATCATCAACCTTTAATTGCGAGAGGAGTTCTTCGCGGGCTGAGCTAAAATTCTTATTGTTCACTAATTCCTGGATTCTACCGGTATGCTTGTTACTATTATCAAATGTCATTTAGTTTTGATTCCTCTCTGCAATATGGCAGATTTTGTTAAAATATATATACTCCTGGTATAAGCAGCTTGTTGTTTACGAATATCGTACCAATCCGAAACCATAAGAAATACTCCATATTTTATGTTTTATTGTATACTAAGGGGCAGGTGGCTAAAATTAGCCAGCATAAACGGGATATAATTGTTTAACATTTTTTGGGCCAGCGAATAGCTTGGTATTTCGAATTAAATACCGCCTAATAAAGGGTATGGTATTTGAGGAGTACTGAAAAATTGCAGGATACTTACAGGTAATCGGAAGTAAGAATTAAATGCATAAGTCTTAATTGATTGAATTTTGAGGCATAAATGAACAAACTTAAATTTGGCATAGTCGGTTGCGGCAGAATAGCGCACAGACACGCCGAACATATGAGTAAATACGGTGATTTAGTAGCGGTATGCGATAATAAACGTGAAAACGCTGAGTCAATAGGAACTAAGTACGGTGCTTCGGTTTTCGGCAGTATTGATGATATGCTGAAAGAAAACAGGGATTTGGACCTGGTAGCAATCTGTACTCCGAACGGGCTGCATGCTGAACATGCAATAAAAACCCTGAAAAATGGAGCTCATGTTCTGGTTGAGAAACCGATGGCACTAACCGTTAGAGACTGCGAGGATATGATCCACGTTGCCGAATCCTCGAACAGAAGACTATTTGTCGTAAAACAAAACCGGTTTAATCCGCCAATCCAAAAACTGAAAGAGATTATTGAAAATGATGTGCTCGGGAAAATATATTCCGTCCAATTAAACTGTTTCTGGAACAGGAATGCAGACTATTACAAAAACTCCGATTGGAAAGGCAGTAAAGAACTTGACGGCGGAACACTGTTCACACAATTCAGCCATTTCATAGACCTTCTATACTGGCTTTTGGGCGATATTGATGAGGTCAAAGGGTTTAAAGACAATTTTTCTCACCGGGATTTAATTGAATTTGAAGATACCGGAGTAGCCGTAATGAAATTCAGAAACGGCACAATCGGCACAATTAGTTACTCTGTTAATTCCTACAGTAAAAATTTCGAAGGTTCTGTAACTATATTTGCCGAAAAAGGCACGGTAAAAATCGGCGGACAGTACCTGAATGTTCTCGAATACCAGGATATAAAAGATTATAAAATTACGGATCTGGAGGAATCGGGACCTGCGAATGATTACGGAGGTTACCAGGGTTCGATGTCGAATCATGACAAAGTATATGAGAATATTAACAACGTCCTCTTAAATGGTGATAGCGTAAGGACTAATCTTTTAGACGGGTTGAAGACAGTACAAATAGTTGAGAATATATATACCAAATTAAAATGGTCAGGTTCTTACAGACCCGATAATAAAATAAAAGGAGAGAAAAAATTATTGTCGGAAGTTGAATGGATGTAGAATTTGTCGGGCTATACAGCCAGTATCAAAACATCAAAGAAGAAATTGATAGCGCAATCCGGCAGGTAATCAGGGATTCCGCATTCATAAAAGGTGAACATGTAACCGAATTTGAAGATGCTTATTCGGAAATGCTCGGCTCCCGGTATTGTATTGGCGTAGCAAATGGTACGGATGCTATTTACATAGCATTAAAATCTCTTGGAATAGGAACAGGAGATGAGGTAATTACAGTAGCAAACAGCTGGATTTCCACTTCTGAAGCAATCGGACAGACTGGAGCAACCCCGGTTTTTGTCGATATCGAAGAGAAATATTTCAATATAAATACTACACTTATTGAAGAAAAAATTACCGATAAAACCAGAGCTATAATTCCGGTACACCTGTTCGGGCAGCCTGCACAAATGGATGAGATAATGAGAATTGCCGGAAAGCATAATTTGTACGTTATTGAAGATTGTGCACAGGCGCATTTTGCCACTTACCGGGACAAGTATATCGGAACATTCGGAGATGTTGCAACTTTCAGTTTCTACCCCGGTAAAAATTTAGGCGCTTATGGGGATGCGGGTGCGATAGTGACAAATAATCCGGAATTAGCCCGTAAGATGAGAGTTTTTGCGAACCATGGCGCACTAATAAAACACCAGCATGAAATTGAAGGAATTAACAGCAGACTTGATGGCATGCAGGCCGCTGTTCTGAATGTTAAACTTAAGCATATACTTAAATGGAATGAACTGCGTGGGGAGAAAGCAAAGATTTATGAAAAACATTTAAGTGATATACCTCAGGTTACACTGCCCGAAACAAGAAAAAATGCGTCGCATGTATACCATGTATATTGTATACTTACGGAGAATAGGGATAAACTAAAAGAGTTTTTAACTGAAGCAGGAATTCAGACTGTAATACACTACCCTAAACCGCTGCCGTTTTTGGAGCCCTACAAATACCTTAAACATGATCACTCTCAATTCCCCGTAGCCTCAGTATATGCTTCCAAATTATTATCACTCCCTATTTACCCCGAAATCAGCGAAGAAGAAATCGTATATGTTTCCGAAAAGATACGGGTGTTTTTTTAATTTAGGTGTATGATTCACATAGATCGTTTCAATTTTAGAATCTGTTGATCGAGTTTGTAATTAGAGTTTCTCAAACTTTCTTTTTCTGCATGATACGCTCATTCAATTTCATCTCTAACAAAACTAAACAATTTAATAGACGAGAATAAACAATTGGCTAATATTGGCCGCGCATTGCTTTTGTGGGATTGTATTTGTTATAAGGAGAACAAGTCATAATATAAGATTATCTGGTTTCAGTTGTTTTCTTAATAATCTAATAACCGTTTATGAAGCTAGTTTAGTTTAAATATTGTGCTTTTTGCTGAATCAAATATTGTCAATTGCACAGGTTAGTTAACTGATTTATACATGACGGCATAATCTTTGATAAATTCCTCATGCTAAACGCTCCGTTTTATATTTAAAGAATTTCACTTCCGTTGCAAGGGGAGAATTAAAATAATCAGAAATGTTAGTAAAAAAGGAGAATTATATGAGAAGTATAACTTTATTAATTATTGTAGTTACAATAATTTCATGCAGTGAAAAGGATATGATCGTTTCAAACAACGGATCGAAGAGTAGTGAAGTACAATTTAATTTAGGAGAAATTGCGGACAATTTAGCAAAGGCATCCGACGTTAACGATATTGCGGCAATAATAGTAGATATTGAAGATGACAATGGCTCTTCTGTTTATAACAGTTATAAAGTAGGAATCACTAATTTCAACAGTGAATTCATAAGCAGTCCGGTAACTTTTGCTGCTGGTACCGGCTATAAGTTAACGCAATTCCTGGTAGTTGATGATTCCGACAGCGTTCTTTACGCAACTCCACAAGAAGGGAGTAGCCTGGCACACCTTGTAAATACTCCTCTGGATATCACATTCGATGTTGCAGCAGACACAACCGGTAAAGTTGTAGTCGAAGTTGTGGAAGTAGGAGGGTTTATTGCATCCGATTTCGGCTATACAACGTTCAGCTTAAACATCGTTGATGTGATTGAGTCTCTTGTTAATGTTTTCATCTATGATTACACTGAAAACAACTATATATCAACAAGTGCAAATATCTCAATCTACGGTGATAGCAGCGAAATTTATTCCGGTGTATTGATTTCCGGCGAAAACAAAATTGTTGTTAACAATGGTTTTAATACTTATAGGTTAGTAGTTACTAAAAACGGTTACAACAGTTATTCCGAAGATTTCACTGCATCTGAACTTGCAAACTACGAAAACACCCCTCTTTTAATAACACTACAAGAAACTGTTGACACTTACACGAAATTACTGCTGTTGGGAGAAGGAGAACATCTACAAAATTTAATTCTAGATAGCTCGGAAAGTCCTAAAACTCTAACGGTTTATGGAGATGTTGTTACCGACACGACAAGAAAAAAACATGGAGTATCTTCAATATATTTCGATGGTGCAGGCGATTACATTGAAATGGATGATTCAGAGGATTATAATTTCGAAAGTGGTGATTTTACTATTGATTTTTGGGTGAAGAGAAACGAAGTAAGCTCCAGTTCTCAAGAATATTTCTTCGGTCAGGGAGATTCACTGGGACGCGATACTTCAAACTCAGTTGGAATTTGTGTAACGGAAGATAACACACTAAGATACTTTATTAGAGGAGTTGACAGCACATATCTATACTATTCAAATACTGTAATTGATGACACAACGTTATGGCATCATATTGCATTAATTAGGAATAATGAAACAGTAATGTTATTCATAGATGGTGTTCTCGAGATTAGTTTTACTATAACAGGTTCGTTAAATAACTCCATAAACAAATTGAGTATAGGTAGGTATGGTGAGCATAATGGATTATACTTCAATGGTTATATTGATAATTTCAGGATTAGTAAAGGAATTGCGAGGTGGACATCAAATTTCACTCCGTAAAGTGAATTAAACTCAATGTGGGCAGCGCTCTTAAAAGAACCTGCCCACATTATATTCCTCAGAATATTGTTTATGAAACTTCACCCTTCCAGGTACCTTTTATTCTCTAAGGCAACCTCATTTTTCGGATCCAATTTTAAAACATATTCCAGAATCGAACTTGCGTCATTTAATTCGCCAGGGCCTCCTTGTAAAATTTTAACTACTGCCAGGTTATTAAGCATTTCAATATCGTTTTTATTTGCCAACAATACCGTATTTATAATTATTTCCGCTTCTTCCAACTCATTTTCCTGAATCAGTTTCTCAGACTTCTCTAATTCTATGTAATAGTCATAAACCTGAAGTCCGATGTATTGGATGACATTAAAGGTTGAAAAATAGTTATAATTATACGGATCGAATGGATCCTTTTCTAATTCAAAATCATCAGATTTGGGTTTACTGGTTTTTATATGAATAACAACAATTCTGCCCAGGTTTTCATCACGCCTCAGATCACAAATATCACTGGCAGACAATAATTTGCCGTTTTTATCCGAGAAATAAACTCTAAATGTGGGATCATAAGCAAACCACTCATCTGCAATGTTGATTTCTAACAGCGCATGGCTGTTTAGCATCACATTTTCAATCTCAGGGAAATACCTAAAAACATTACACTTTCTTAATTTGACAGTATCATCAAGAAATAAAAATAACTCTATGAAAATATCCCTCATTCCCTGACACAGTACTTTGCCCTTTTTCTCTTTAAGTATTTTCAACTTTTCAGTCAATAACAGATCCTGACCATCAATTGCATTTGATAATCCAAAATCATCCATAATCTCATAAAGAAATTTTGTAATTGCATCTGCCTTCTCAAGGTATTTACCAGGCTGGTCAAATAATCCTGTTATTGCAGGAATGTGATGAGAAACCATTTCAATAATTTCTTGACGGTTTTTACCTATTACAACAATGTCATCAGGCCTTGAAATTTTGTTGTCTTGCGGGTGCGGGAGGATGAAAGTACACCTGGTAATGTACATGTATCCATATTTTAATACGTATTGATTACTATTTCTTAGGAAAGACTCAGAGACATAGTCAAATGTAATCTCGCCAAGCAGATCACAATCACCTGATATTCCGTATACCTTAAAAGTATTTCTCAGCACACCATCTGAAGAACCAGTTATCTTAAAAATAATATTTTGAGAGTCACAGGTTCTTTCTTCTGTAAATTCCCCATTAATTTCTTTTATCACTTTTACCGGCTGTCCAGGTATTAATAAAGATAAGCTCACTTCATTTTTCTTTTCCGCAACCTTTATTGTAATTTTTGTATTACTAATCATTAGGCTTTATATTTTATTAATTGATTTGATTTAATCAATGTTGGTAAACTCCAGCATTTACACCACTCCATACAAAAGTATAAATATTTACTTCCAGTGTCACTACGTATCTGCCAGAAACGTTTGTTTTCCAATGCGGTTTCGTTTGCCGGATCCAATTGAAGAACCCTGTTAATATTTGCGAGAATGCTCTAATAATTTCTTCATATCCTTATTAACTTTTATCACTAGATTGAATATCTGCAATGTACTTTAAGTTTTCCTTTGCTGTTTCATTTTCGGGATCAATAGTAAGTATGTAGTTTAACTTTAATACAGCTTCATCCAGATTATTACTTAATATAAGGATAACAGATAAATCGTTTAGCATATTTAAATCCCGTTCGTTCCTATCCAGTACAAAACTAATATTTGCCGATGCATCATTGTAATTACCTTCTTCAATACAGTTTTCAGTATTTGCCAGCAATTCCTCGTATAAAATCAAGTTGAGTCTGGTATATTTAATATATCCGAATGTTGAGAAGTAATTGTAACCATAAGGATCAAAGGGATTGTTTTCCGGATTAAAGTCCTGTCTCTTCTCCACGACTGTCTCTATGTGAGTGACCTCAATATCCTTTAGCGTATTATCCTTTCTTGCCTTAAATATCTGCTCAATGGAAAGAAGATCATCCTGTTTATTCGTAAAATACACCCGCACAAACGGATCATAAGCGACCCATTTCTCGTCTATAAACAGTTCAAGTAGTGAGTGACTGTTCACAACAAGATTTTTGATCGGCGGATAGTACCGGAACACATCGCATTTTCTTGATTTCACTTCGGGTTCAAATAGACTGAACAGTTCTATGAACAAGTCGCGAGTACCTGAACATTGAACAGTTCCTCCTTCCGTATGTATAATATTGAGCCTTTCGAAAAGTCCCAGCTTTTTACCGTCAATCAAATCAGACGGGCCGGAATCGGAAAAAATCCGCCAAATGTACTTCGTTATTATATCAGCTTTGGTGAGCGGATGTATTGTCTCTCCAAACAGTTTTGAATACTCAGGATCAATTTTTTCAAATAATTCCATAATCCGTTCTTTCTCCTGTTCACCTGCAATCATTATTGATTCTTCTGAATTATCAAATGGATCCGGCGGTTGGGAAAGATTAAACGTACAACGATTAAGTACCAAATAACCGTTTTTCATCGAAAAATTGAAACGCGATTTCAGATATTCTTCGGATTGTTTAATAAATTCAACCTGTCCGATAAATACTCTTTCGTCATTTTCCGCTTCATATATAGATATACTGTTGAGTATTTCTTTATCCGGTGTTCCTTTTAATTCAACTTTTAGTTCATTACTGCCGGATTTGAATTCCTTGTCCGGAATCCCATCTACTGTCGTTACGATAGATACTTCTTTGTTAATTGTTTCTAACCTGAGAATAACATGATCTTTTACATCAGGGATTTCAATTGAAATATTGATAAGTTGCTGTTTGTCCATTTCCCCACCAAAATAATATATAGAAATATAACACTCTTATTTTCATGCTAGGTTTTAAGTATTATGGAATGATCTAAACTTAATACCCGGCTAAGACCTTCCTGTTTTCCAGAGCCTGTTCATTTTCGGGATCCAGTTGCAGTACTCTATGAATATTCGCCAGTGCACTCTCTGTGTTCCCACATAAAACTTCAAGTACCGCTATGTTGTTAAGCACATCAAGGGTATCCGGGAAAAGAGCTTCCAGAGCCTCAAGAATTTGTCGTGCTTTATCCAGCTCACCGGCTTCCATATATTCTTCGGAAAGAACTATGCGTTGACGCAGCCAGGATTCCTTTTGGACTATATCATCTTCAGGAAATCCAAGTTTTAAATTAATTTCACCAAGTTTCGATAAAATTGATTTTCTTGTCGGTTGACTTAAATAAGCCCGCTCCATAGTTTCTTTTGCTTTTTCAACATGCCCCGCCATAAACAACAGCTCCGCAAGTTGTTCAAGGGCCTCTGTGTATTCCTTGTTTAATTGAACAGCCTTGGAAAGGAGTATTCCAGCCTCGTTTAATTCATTACACCTGACAGCAGTTTGAGAAATGAGAAAATAATATTCCGAAAGATCTATTTCCTTAAACGGTTCACTTCGTCTTTCGAAGTGCTGCAAAGAGAGATGAAATTCATTTAAAGCCTCAGGTTCCTGCACTAGTTCGAGCTTTACCAGTGCTTCCTCAAAATGAGTTCCGAATTCACATAGTGGCTCTTGGATTCGCTTATTAATATAATAAGGTACTTTTCGGAAAAGCCAGGCATATTCAAGATACTTTCCCCATATGGGTTTGAAGTATTCATCATTTGTATATGAATCTACTAACCGTTCTTCCGAAAACTCATTATTCAGGGCTTGTGAAATATAATAATCAAAAATATCGCTCTTCTTTCTATCTTCATATCCTTCTGTTACAGGTATTAATTTATTGTTATAACTTCCATATTCCATTAATTCATCGTATGCCTTTTCATAAACCTCAGCGCATGCATCTGAACTGTGCCATTTTAAGGCATACTTTCTGCTGGCCTTACCAATATTTTCTCTCTGTGATTTGCTGTTAATCAGTTCTTTCAACTTTTCATAGAGTGTTTCTTCGGTAGCTGAAACAAGCGGTAGTTCATCAAGGTTTGTAAGATATCCTTCAGAAACAAGTTCTTGCTTATTGATGTAGCAGATTACCGGTTTCCCAAGCATCATACATTCTCTTGCAGTTGCACCGTATCGACCAATATTCAGCTGATCGACTATTATGTCGGCCTGAGCTTGTATATATCTAACATTAATATTATCTACGTCGGTTTTAAAAACTAACCTGCAATTATATCCATTCTCCTGTAGTCTCTTAATAGCATCAATTACAGCCCCGGTTCCCTTAATATTTTTACTGCCTTGTGTACGGATATTGTAATTTCCGACTGCATGATAGATTATAATTTCATCACCGGTTCGATTTTCCCTGAATTCTTCAGGAATTTTAAGATCACTACTCCATATATCAGGATCCAGACACATTATCGGTACTCGAAAACTCTTAGGAGATGACAGATAATCAAGGAAGGGAAGATTCGCACTGAATATGATGTCCGCATAAGCTTCAACCTTCCGACCCCAAAATAGATTCCTGTAATCGCTGCATACGTGTGATACATTCTGCCAGCTGCAAACATTACAGGTATTTTTACCTTCTATCAGAGACCATTCGCCAACTGAAGATTGAGCAGTAGCACTAAGACATCCGCTGGGAGTATATGCAATTTTTTTACCAAGTTTTTTCCATTCAAGTATTTCGGGAGGAGCTAATTTGTTTGAGGATAAAGGATACAAACCTAGCAGATTATCACCGCAAAAATGAAGTAAATCAAATCGGTCTGTAGCTTCCATCAGAAGTGATGAAATGTTGTTGTTAAATACTACGGGATCACTGTCATATATATTCCTGTCTTCCCCATGAAAAAGAAATGCATCCTTACCCATCGGATCATCAGGACTTACAACAATAGCATCCCAGCCTCGTTTCCTAAGAGCCTTAGCCAGGTAGAAAAAATGATAATAATTGTTTCTGAAAAAAACTACACTTCTTCTTTTCATAATTATGTTATACTCTCATAATCTAATCAGCTCGCTAGTTTTATCAATACCGCAATTCAAGAGTGTATCCATAATTGACAAACCTGGCTGAAATATCTGAGTATTGAATTGCAGATATGTCGGATGCTTAAAATTCTGATATATCAGTTTAAGTCCATGTTTTTCAAATAAATCATCTTGTTGGTAACCTTCAGCTCCGCCACCACATAGATAAATTTTTTCACCGGAATCAATTGTTAATGTTATTAATAATTCGGTCCCGCTGCCACTTGAATTTAGTTTTGATGATAATAATATTTTCTTGCGATTAATCTCCAGCAATTCCATAATAGTATAGATAGCATTCATATTGAATTCAACAAGACTATTTGAAGGACATGCAAATAACGACTCAATATATGGGAATATTATTTTGAAGAATGGTGCCTTCGAATAATTTAATTCAATGGTTCTAAGAATTTTATTTCGCCATTTATTCTCATTTACATAGGTAATCTCATAATAGTTCCTATAGCCATGATAATTTCTATTGATAGGTGCTGATATATATTGGGGTAAACCATTAATAATTATTTTAACCCGGTTTGACCAAACACCTTTTGATGTTTTGGGATACTGCACATCATCTAGAATAATGAAGTACTTTGATCTTACTATTTTATTAAAGTAACCCAGCCATGGAAAAAAATTTGGCTGATGGATCGCAACTGACGATTCAGGCATTAAGATACCTTAATTTTTTAACTTCCTCGTATGATAAATATGTATTATAATATGTTCTCTTTTCATCTTTCAGTAAATAAGCTCCCGGTAACGGATGAACCTGTGCCCTTATTAAATTATATATCTGTAAATCATCCATTGAGTTAAATTCTATTTTAGGATAGTTTGGATCCAGTCTTTTATTTTTCTCAAATATATTCTTAGGCTGTGGAGTTCTGCTATTTTCTCCAACAAGTATTGCTGAAAATTTTTCTTTCATAAATTTGATCTGATCTCGTTTAATTTTATTAAGAAGAGTAACCCACGTATCATCAAAGGATATTTCAATTTCTTTCTGAGCAATGATATCCCCACTGTCAAGTCCATCATCCATATAATGCAAAGTGATGCCTGTTTTAGTTTCACCTTTGATGATTGCCCAATTCACCGGATTTGGACCCCGGTTTGCTGGTAAAAGTGATGCATGAAAATTAATCGCATTATAATTGACTGAGCTGAGCAGGTCAGATCTCAGTATCATCGAATACGATTTACAAAATATGAAGTCAATGTTAAAGGATAAAAACTTCTCTAGAAATAATCCATAATAACTGCTGTTTAGTGCGGGCTGTATAAGGAAAGTATGATTTGATTTTTTGGCAATCTCCATTATTTCATCATGATACTGAGGTCTGTTTGTTGCGGCAATCAAACACTTGATATTCTCTGCTGGAAGAGCCTGTAAAAGCTGTTGTATTCCGTCAAAATCTCCGAACAAAGCAATATTTGGATTTCTACTCATACGGGTGTTCGTCATAATATTTTACGGGATGGCTTAAAAGATTAATCAAAGCATACCCTTCTTTGATATGTTGATTTAACTGTCTTTTATCATTTTCAATGAGAATGCCGTTATTGTACTTTTTCCAGAATGTATTTGGGGAATCGGACAGATAAACTGATTCGTAAAATAGATTGAATTCAGGATGGTTGTCATAAGCTTCATATAATAATCCAAAGTCAGAGGGCTTCCTTGTTTTCCAAAAATCGAGATTGTTTAATCCCGATCTGTTTCCGTGACTTGAAACTCCGAGGATGGATACTCCATATGATTTATTATAAACTTCAATATCTCTCCGCATACATTCATCAGCATCTTCATCCCAAATTACCGCCTCATCAATAATTTCCGAATGATATCCCACTTCGTGCCCGGAATTTACAATAGATCGTACCAGTTTATAATTTTCGATTGAGAGTGGATTATAAAATTCACCATGCAGTCTAATAAAAAAAGTAGCTTTAATTCCCAGCTTATTTAAAATAGATAACAACCTTTTTGCTTTTGGTGGCGATTGATCAACATCAATCCTGTATACTATAGTCTTAGGAGCAAGATTATTCTTGGCTTCAGGATAATCGCAGCACCTGATAAATTTATATCCTTCATTTAATGCCAGGTTCAAATCATTTTTAAGATTTTGAAAAGTAAATAAAAATTTATGCTTCATATATAACCTTCTTCAAACGCTTATGGTTTTTCTATACAATATACTTCGGACGCGAAAAATATTTTACCCAGTAGTACTTTCATTGAAAGAAAAATCTTTCCTGCATAATTAAAATATTCTGAGTTTCTATTTGCGAGATAATGTTCGTGTAGATCATAAGTGTTCGTTTTACCATACTGTGATTTACGACTTTCCCTGGATGATTTCGCAACAAATACTCCATAAAAAAACCTGTATAAAGCTCGTCCGTAATTTATCTTTTTATGATATTTAATTTTAAGATTAACTGAATCGCACCACAATTTAACATCCTTAAAACCAATCTTCCAGATGAAAAAAATCATTTTTTGATTTTTGTGTTTTTCAATTATTTGAGTAAATGAAAATATTTTTTCACCAAAATTATTCGGGGAATTATTTACAAATATCAACTTACCGCCTGGCTTTAAGACTCTTTGTATTTCTTTAATCACTGCAAAATGAACCTCCGGATTCTCAATTTCGTATATAACGCCTACCATTAGAATAATTCCGAATGAATTTGATTTCAAAGGTAATGATGATATGTCCGAGGCAGCCATGTTTACATTTGTCAGATTTCTACGTACAGTACAAAGACCATTTGTACTTAAATCAGCGCCGGTAATATTATTGAATCCAAGCTTTTGAAGTAAATAGATATGTCTCCCGCATCCGCAACCGGCATCTAATACTGCCTCTTCCCTATTAACATTGAGAAGCAATTTCTTTATAAGTTCAGTTGCATCATCATATTCAAGAGTTGAAATATAACTTTTGAAATCCAATGTATTATAAATTCCATCCCAAAGATTTCTTGAGCCGACACTACGATTTTTGTAATCATCTGCAGCAAATACTCTTCGTATCATTTAAGCTCCATATCATTTAAAGAATACCTAGTTCATCTCTGACCATTTTTCTAATAAACCTTTTCAACGTCAACAATTATTTTAATTTCATTTTTACTATGTGTAATTAATGTTTCCTGACACGCAAGAAAAATCACAACCATTCGGGTTTAATATTTTTTTGACAAAATAAAGGCATGTTACACGCAGCACATTCTTTAATATGGTATAAATTTCCAGATTTATTCAATTCAATAAATTTCTTCCTTGGTTCCTGAGAAAGAAATTTTGCAATTGATTTTTCTTTTATGTTTCCCATATATAGCCCAGCTGATTTCCTAAATAACAACGAATTGCAGCAAATATAAATATCTCCGCTGCAGTCGACCGTAAGTCCATTCCAAATGGTTGGGCAAGATAATGATGCATCTATTTTCTGGTGATCGAATTCCACTAATTCCGTTAATCCCATTTTATTTTCAACTTCTCGCACCATTATCTGATCTTTCAAACCATCCAGCTTGGCAAGGACAATTTTGAGCTTATTTGAATAATCGCGTACCCAGGGATTAAACAATTGCACTCTTATAATAGTATCAACATTAAGAGTATTTCTATAATCGATTAATGCATCAAGTTTGTCCAGACTCTTTTCAAACGCGCCTTCCATCATAAGCCTATCATAAGTATAACTGTCTACAGCATTTAGACTATAGACAATATGAGCGACACCGGAATTTAAAATTCTTAATAACTTATCTTTCGTGGATGTTAATCCATTTACATTCATTTTTATGGGAATATTAATTTCGGAATTGAACCTTTTTATTATTTCGAAAACATCCCGATGTAATAACGGTTCGCCCCAACCAGCAAATATTAGCTGATTTATTTTTGACCCGGTTTTTAATTCCTTGATTCCTTTAATAATTTCTTCAACTGTGAATGAATCCATATCCATTACTTCAGGCTGTCTCATGTTTTTGCGAGCACAGATTTTACAGTCTGCATGACACCGTGCTGTTAATTCTATATTAATACTGTATATATCCTCTGACATTACTTCACCTTTCCGGCTGTATTTATAGAACCAGCCAATACTAAAATTATTACTTTGTATTTTATACAATAACCTTAAGGCATAAAGTTTTCATAACTTTCCAAGTTTATCTTCAAGTAACGCATACACACCCCAGCAGCGTGCGCAACCCCGGTATGCTCCGTGTTCTTTCAATTTGATCCTTTGATCGCGCAGTACATCACCGTTCCAAATATCCATAAGTTTCTCGTTATGAACATTGCCCGCTTCAGGCAGAAGACAATGATGAAAACATTTAACATCTCCCGCAGGATTTATATTCATATTGTACCATGGTGTTCTGCAGCGAGGATTTTCAATAGGAAAATCATCGGTTGCACTATATCTGACTAAATCCTCATATTCAAACGAAGGACGGAAGTGAATCTTATATCCTTTTTCAGCAGGATATTCTGTCTTAATTCTTTCAGCCTGGCGGCATAATTCCACAAAATCAATAGCATTAAAATCAATACTCTGGATAGTAGATTCCTCAATGTAGCCACCGCATATTTTCGCGTCGTTCTCATTGTGTTCTCTTGCCATTTTCTCAGTAGTGTAAAGCAGCCATTGAAAATTCAGATAAACTTTATCTAGTATTTGCTCCTTATCCAATACCTTTACCAACTCATGAACAGAATGATAGTTAAAATCATTTATTGTAAAATAAAATCCTAGCTGCAAGCCGGAATTTGCCCGTTCCATCTCTTCGAGCAGCAACTTCACACCATTTATAGTTTTTTTAAATGCTCCCTTGGCTCCCCGCACTTTATCGTGCACCTCTTCAGGGCCATCAAGCGATATCCTAATTGAATCCACATTCAGTTCAACTAATTCTTTTGCATACTTTGTTAGGTTAATACCATTTGTTAGCAGCCAGAAAGGCATCTTGTTTTTCTTTGTATAGTCGATCAAATCAAGGATAGGTTTATACAACATTGGTTCTCTGAAAGATGCCCTAATAACGGGTTTGTACCACTTAGACTGATCTATCATTGAATAACAGAGTTCGATGGGAAGTTCAATTTTTTTCTTTCTATCTACAACATTATACTGATGATAAAAAGTCTCTTCGTTTTTTTGTCCAAAATCACAGTAACGACATCCAAGATTACAAACATTGTTCACACAGACATTAAGTGTGTGTGGAGGAAGCGCGTAACCATCGGGCAACGTCCAGTAATTCTGTTTTTGTGCAAGGTATTTTATTCTGGCAACTTGATAAGAAAGAATACCGAGACTGTCAAGATAATCACAGTAATTTTTATACTCTTCCCTTGCCAGCCTGCCGTCGTCTGTAAGATTCTTATCTGTAAGCCATTCTCTAGGATGAATATTAGTCATTGCCGCCTCCAATCTTGTAATAACGACATTCCCGGTTTTCTACTTGAATACCTTCAGCGACCATGGCGTCTTTCCACTGTCCTATATTTTTATACTTCTCTAGAATTTTTTGGCAAGTCATTATTTTTTCTTTAATACTTCCATTTTCCGAAACACCGGAAAGATAGTGATACAGCCCTAAAGCCTTAGATACTTCTCCACGGTTAAATTCTATATCTGCCAACTCTTCAACTTCAGTTAAAGGCATTTCAAGTATATCGCCAAAGTCTTTATTTATTACATACTCTTTTCTTACCAGAGAATAACCTCCATTAAGATTTTTAGGAGATTGCGATTTCATGCTCCAAAGCCACGAACACTCCTTACAATGAAATTCATTATCCATCAGTTCATTAAATCTTTTATCTGTCATCATATTGCGGAATTGTATGTATTTTGTACAATTCCATATTTCTTGAAATGTTTGTGTTCTTAAATCTCCCATAAAATTATTTTCACGGGGTTCAACAAAACAGTAACTGACCTGTCCGTCATAACAAACGGTTAAAGCACTCCAAGGAAATACACAACATGGGAATTTTTTCTCGGGTAGTTTTTTCGGGACATCAATATTTCCCTCTTCTATTTCACCCTGAAAATTAAAAACCCAATGGAAGTCTATGGACGATAATCCCGGCAATCGCGATTTAAAATAATTCACAACTTCGTTTTCGTTTTCTTCTGAATTCTTTTCCTGGTATATATAATCTATAAAAACATGCGGGCGTTTATCGGGAGGTAATTCGAGGTTCAATTCCGAGATGTCATGCAAATTTTTCATAACTGCATCAAATCCATCCACACCATGAACATTTTTATAAGTTTCCCTGTTGGTTGCACTTATTGATATACCCATCGAATCAACCAGGTGAATTATTTTGGACACACGTTCCTTTCGCGCGAGCTGTCCATTTGTGTGCAATGAAATATAAATATCTGGTTTTTCCTGCCGGAGATATTCAACACACTTTTCAAGTTGTTTATTAATGAATGGTTCACCCTGCTTAAATAGATAAACTTTCTTTACAGATTGCGGCAGTTCCCCTACTACTTTCTTAAACAGCTCAAAGCTCATTAAGCCTTTGTCCTCTCTCATAACTAATGGTTGAGCACAAACGCGGCATTTATTATTACAATGATTGGTTAAACTAATATATACCAACCAGGGTTCTGAATTAAGTTCTGTAACTCCTTCAGCCCACTCGGTCATCCTTTTATTTATCATAATCACTGCTTTCTATTAGGTTTTTAATTTTATTGAAATGGATTCTATGTTTTTGTTCAAGCTTGTTTAACGGGATAGTTTTGCCCGAGCCATCTGCGACTCCGATAATTGTTTTGGGGAAATTTACCGAATCTACTATTATATCATCTTTTTCACCAAGTAAACCTCCGGAAACAATACTGACTCCATCATGTTCTTTTTTCCCAATTGTTCTGGAAACAAAATCTTTATAGTTCATTCCGATTAATACTTCCGACAAAATATGATTTCTCATATCGGGTCGTAATACATTAATATTATTTCTTTTCGCTGATTTCATAATTGCATCATTAACCGAGCAAATTTTCGAATCTATGAAATACCCCCCGGTTTTTATCATGCCGAGAAGTTTCTCAATTTGCCCTAAAGCGAGTTCTCCGTAGGTTATAAGAAAGTCATAAGATATTCTTTTATCATTTTCTGATCCTGCAATATGGACTTTACCGCAGAAATCGTCTAATTGAGTTTTCAACCTGTCAATAAAACTATTGGAGGGGGCAAGTAATATCCTCTTATCGATTAACTTACCGGTGGAGAGATACAGCACCATATCCTGAACAGTGCGAAGCCAGGCTTGTATATCACTGTACCATACTATTTTATCTTCAGGCAAATAATCTTTAACGCAGTTTATAATATTCTCGCTTTCAGAGGATTTAATTCCGGCGTCTATTAATACAATATCGATGCTGCTGTAAACTACATTTAGGATTGCTTCAAATTCATCACTATTGTATACTTCTGCACTTCCTACTACATACTCATCATTTTCAAAAATATTAGCAGAGACGAATGGTGAAGGAATCTGATTAATTCCCTGAACAATATTAATAACTGCTTTACGAGTACTGCCGGCTTTTGCTCTTATCCTTGCGATGACCGATATTGCCTCTGCCCCAAGAACAACAGCCTCAGGAGATGTGCTTAAATTCTTTATATTCCGAAGAGCTTCTCCGACAATAGTAAGACACTTTTCATAAGCAACAGTGATTTCATCACTTGTCATTTCTCCATTGCCGGCCACGGATTTTGAAGGAATATCAATGAAAACTCCTTGCGTATAAAGAGAATAATCGTTACTTGAAACCGTTATTGATGAATCTATTGTTGTGCCCGGGTACGGTACATAAAGTCCTATATGTGTCCTATCGATTAATTGGTTTTCAACTGCATACTTGATAAAATGCTTGTTGATTTCCACAGTTTCATTGTTATCCCCCGGCAGTCCAATAATAAAGTAACTTTGAACTTCTATTCCGTATTTTTTAATTAGCTGCAGCTTCTCGACAATTACTCTTTCATTAATACCTTTATTGATATTACTTAGTACAGAGGGTGATATCGATTCTATACCAATAGCCAATTGTGCACACCCGGCTTTTTTCAGCAGAGAAATGTTTTTTTCGGTAATTCTCGACAAATGAGTCTGACACCAGAAAGGCAGATCGAGTTTTTCTAAGATAATCCTCTCTAATAACTCTTGTCCAAACTTCTGATCGTATAAAAATGTTAGATCGCCTATCACGTAATTATCAGCATGAAACTCATTTTTAATTCTTTTAATTGAAGATATAATATGTTCGATGTTGTGGTTTCTTACCGTATGACCGCTCATATGGCTCGGCACACAGAAACTACAGTGAAAGCCACAGCCCCTAGAGGACATTACCCTGTAAACATGCGGTTCCAATTCATTTGATAGTAATTTCCACGCCGGAAATGCAAGTGGTCCCAATGCTTTAATGTCAGCAACATTATGGCCGGGAAGATTTATATAACTTTCATTTTTACTCTTCCTATAGATCAGACCATGAGTATTTTCTAATTTACTAAAATCTTTTTTACGAAAAGATTCGACCAGAGGATTGCAGATATCTTCTCCTTCACCTATTATTAAAGCGTCAATCCCGGATGAATTTTTAATGCAGTAATCCGGTTCGAGTGATGGAAAGGTGCCGCCGAGAAATATTGTTTTGTCTGGTAATCGAACGGATATTTCATCAATTATTTTAAGAGTGTCATCAATTCCGGTTATGATTGATGAAAAAAACAGGAAGTCGTGATTCATAGACCTCTGTTCAATTATTAAAATAATTTTTCGGAGAGAAAAGAAATCTCCAGTTTGCAAGTAGTTTTTGTATTCCAGGTGGTTAATATCAAGATATTCAACTTTGTGTTTGTTTGCCAGAAGACAATTGCCGATTATCAACAAACCATTATTAGGTTCTGTTCTAGTGTCACCCATTTTGGGACCCACTTTTTCGAGAGCATGGAAATAATCCTTTACACCGGGTTGAATATCTAGAACATCGTAATTTCTAGTTGGTCTGGTATTTATTAATAAAATATTACTCATAGTTATGCTTAGTAATTAAACGGTTCAGTTTTTATATTGATCGTATTAATAACCTTATTTGCTATCTCCAATGCTTCTTCTCTAGTCTCGGCACCTGTGATTACCATCCCTGCTCTGTCACTACAAGTTTTCAAAGAATTTATCCTGTCTCCCTTTTTTACAAATACTCCCAGACTTAAAACTCCCTGTAATTTGGAAGCTTCTTCAACTCCGTTTATATCCTTTACGAGTCCGGGTTCAGGATAAGCAAATTTTATTACACATCCCCTGTTATGCAAAGGCGAAGTGTGTAAAGGCTTTTCGCCTAAAGCAATTCTGACAGCTTCCTGAAACTGATTTATACCCGTAAGGAAAGGTACTAGCGGCGCAGGAGCTCCGCCACCGCATCTCGCACCAATCTCAAATAGTACCGGTCCATTATCGGTCATAGACAATTCAACATGAGCAACTCCATTCCGTATTCCAATAGCTTTCACTGATTCCTTAATTGCTTTCTCAACCTGATAAAGTCTTTCACCGGTTTCTATCGTAGGATACAGAATTGTATCGTCTACCCTGTAAGGAAGACGCGATTTTACTTTATCGGAAATCGCTATTATATAAGGTTCTCCGTCCGAGATGATAACTTCACTGCTGTGCTCCAATCCCGTTACAAACTCTTCAATTATCAATTTATTGTCATTGTAAAACCCGTTCGCAAATTCAACGGCTTCGGCAAGATTTGTATTTTCATTAATAAACCGAACACCTCTGCAGCCGCCGCCACGACTGTCGCTCGGTTTTATTATCAAGGGATATCCGAATTCATTTACGGCTGATTTAACTTCATCAATGTTTGATACTAGTTTATACTTTATCGAAGGCAGACCAGCATCGGACCATGTTTTTCTCATTGAATATTTGTCAGAACATATTTCCGCTATATTAACCGGCAAGCCGGGCAATCCTAATTTTTCGGAAACATGTGCAGCTGTTAACACGCCGAAATCGTTTACGGCTACAATACCGTTTATTTTATACTGCCTGGCTACTTTTATACACTCTTCTACATTTATTATATCAACATTAAGCGGTATATCCGCATATCTCAAGCCGGGAGCACAAGGATTTTTATCCGTAACCAATACTTCCACACCCATTTCTTTAGCCGCTACAATCGAACCGATATAACTAAACGATGCTCCGAGTATCAGTATTCTTTTTCTCTTCATATTATTCTTCCAGCGCAATTACTCTGCAGGGAGCACCGGTGCAATTTTTAAGTTTTATTGGAAGAGCAATAGTTTTAACCGGCTGGCTTTTTATTAGCTCAAGGTTAACCAGTCTTTCGATAATTATAACCCCATTGCCTAGCAGTAACTTATGAACATCAACACCTTCATCGGAATTTACTCCGATAGATGGAGAATCTATTCCAATAACACTAATTTCCTTTTCGAGGAGATATTCTGCCCCTTCTACCGACAGCGCCGAATAATCTGATTCATAATTTCTACGTCCTTCTGCATTGCTGTATCCGGTATATATAAATACAGAACCCTTAGGTTTTATAAAACTATCCCTTTCTGATAATAGTTGTTTTCCGATAAGATTGATATCTGGAGTTAAAGAAAAATCCAGTATATATGTTTCGGCAATTAAATTGTCGAGTTCAATTTCCGATGTTGATTTTCCCGACGGGATAAAATGAGATGGTGCGTCGATATGTGTACCTGTATGGCTTCCGATACAAATCTCATCTATTATACTTCCTGATCTGGTTTCAAGTTTTTTGAATGAAACTTCCGGATGACCAGGAAAAACCAAGCTGTCATTTGAAATGGAACAACTTAAATCTAAAATCATACTAAACTACTGCTTAAGAAAATTATAAAAATTATTACCGAGTATTCCTTGCTTTTCCAGTGTTGATTCATCGTATCCTAAAGATTGCAGTATCTGCTTCACATCACCATACCTGTGTTCCGGAAAGTCTGATCCAAAGACTATTCTTTTATCAAATGTATTAATCAAGAATTTTATATCATTCTTCAATGAGGTTTGTAGAAATCTCTGAAGAGTAGTCGATAAATCAATAAATACATTCTCATATGGTCTCACAATTTCAGATACCGCAAGCAATTCATAATACCCCCCATGTAGCAATACAATTTTCGATTCTCTGCACTGTTCACAAATGTAATGTATAGCATCATAAAGCGGACGATTCAAGGGCTGGGCTGGCGGACGTTGAATGGTACACACAAAACTTGTCATACCCATTTGACCCGCTTTTCTAATAGCAAATACTACTTCATCGGAATCCAATTTTAGCTGAGAAATTCTTGGATGTATCTTGATCCCGATAAAACCGGATTTTGCTAAATAGAGAATTTCTTCTGCAATAATTTTCTCGTCTTTACCTGCTGGGTGAAATCCGGCTACAGGTAAAAAGTTATCCGGATTCGTCTTGCAATATTTTAAAACATACTCATTTAATTCGGATAACGGCATACTGCAAACCACAGCTTTATCAACCCCACCGGTAAGCATCATTTCAGATAAAGCCGCAGATGAACAATCGTACTCAGTATTGAACCATTTCCCATCAGGAGTTATATGAGTAAGTGAATCGATAATCATTTAAATGTCCTCAGCCACCATTCGAAACAAAGTAAGGACCAAATCAGCAATCTTTTATTTTGCTTACCTTCAAAATGCAGATTCATTAATTTCTGTACCTTACCGGGCTGAAGGTAATTATAAATTTGCGCATTTTTATTAAAAAGCAATTCTCTTATATAATCAATACTTTCACCTTTGAACCAACTTGCGTCAGGTGCAGAAAAACCTTGTTTAATACCATCAGTATAGGTTTCGGGCACATAATTAGACAAAACTTTTCTCAAAATAATTTTGCCGTCATTTGTTTTCTCAAAATATTGCTGTGTCTTATATCCAGGTTCGTTTTCATTTATTCTTATGATATCAGTAAGATTTTTAAGTTTATATTTAACAGGTATTTTCATAGCAAAATCTACCAAGTCATTATCCAGAAACGGCACCCTGATTTCCATCCCATGCGCCATGCTTATTTTATCTTCAATGCCAAGTAAACCATGCAGGAAAGTTTTACTTTCAAAGTAAAGTGATTTATTAATATATTCTTCAGGAGACATGATGGGTTCTCCCTGAAGTTCCATAACGGATTTGAATACATCTTTCGTCTGGTAATTCCATATTTCGGGATATATTTCCGGCTGGTAAAAATAGGACTTCTCGCTATCGGAAATGAGTCTTTGCCAATATCGATAATACTTTTCAAGGTATTGTTCCGGATAGTCATTTACTACTGCTCTGTAATATCGCCAGGGATAACCGGCGAATAGCTCGTCGCCGCCAGTTCCGGCCAGGCTGACTTTAACGAATTTTCCTGCTAACTGAGAAATATAATAGTTCGGATAACTCTGCCCAACACGTGGATCTTCAAGATGCCATATTAATTCAGGCATAATTCGTTCCATATCACCAGCTTTAAGAACTATTTCGTAGTGCTCCGTTTTATAAAGATTCGACATATACTCTGCCTTACGCCTTTCATCAAAACTTAGCTCTAACCCACTTGCCGATGATAAATCGAATCCGCATGTAAATGATTTTAAGTTTTTGAAAGTATTCGCGGCAATGGCGGTTACCGCACCGGAATCCATTCCCCCGCTGAGAAAAGCACCCAGTTCTACATCCCCAATTAACTGCCTGTTAACTGCCTGTTCGAATAATCTTTGTGTTTCATGCAGGGCATCTTCTTCGTTAATTGTAAGATCCTCAGTAAAATTGTAGTCCCAATATTTTTCATGAATTGTTCTGTTTACATTATGAGTATCAACAACCATATAGCTGGCAGCAGGTAATAATTTAATATCTTCAAAAAATGTGAGATCGGAAAAAATATTTTGGAATGAAAAATATTCATTAAGAGCTCGTATACTTAAATTAATATTTGCATCGGGATGTTCCAAAATAGATTTAATTTCTGATCCGAATATCAGTCTGCTATCAGACATAAAGTAGTACAATGGTTTGATGCCATACCTGTCACGGGCAATAAAAAGTTGTTTTGCATTCTGATCATAAATGGTAAAAGCAAACATTCCATTAAATTTTACTAGGCAATCTTTACCCCATTCCTGATAAGCTTTTAGTACAACTTCTGTATCCGTATTTGAACGAAACTTGTAGCCTTTGGAAATCAATTCGATCCTGATATTTTGATAATTATAAACCTCGCCGTTATAAGAAATAATAAAATTACCTTCATCACTCTGCATCGGCTGACTGCCATACTGACTTAAGTCAAGAATTGCTAACCTTCTATGTCCCAATCCGATATTCGAATTCACCCAGACACCGTCCCCATCGGGTCCCCTGTGTTTAACTGCCTCCGTCATCCTATTTAGAATATTAATAGGAACCGGAGAGTTATCAAAATTACATATCCCGGTTATTCCGCACATAGTTATTTAATCTTATAAGAAGCTATTTTTGACAAAATATAATTAAGATCTTCATCTTTTAGTTCAGTATAAATCGGCAAAGCAATGCTGCACATCTCCGCAGCAAGCGAACTGAAATAGTCTTCCGGTTTGATCCCGTATTTTTGGCGATAGTATGTTGTATTATGAACTGAATGTGTTCCGGGCCGGGTAGATATTCCTGACTCATGTAGATACTTCATAAAATCGTTTCGCTGTTTATTTATTCTTTCTATATTATTCAGCGTTATCGGTTCAGGTTCAAACAAACACACATATGATTGATAACCGTGGACCGCGCCTTCATAAACTGAAGGCGTTTTTAGCCAATCAATTCCTTTGAAGGCTTCATAATACTTTATTGCAATTCTATTTCGCGACTCAGCTATTACATTAGCCCTGTCCATCTGAGTTGATCCGATAGCACCCTGAAAATCCGTCATCCTGAAATTAAATCCCATGTAAGGAAATTCGGGAAGTTCATAAGGCTTACTACCGTTATGTCTTTGAAAATCGGATAAATGAGCGCCATGATTTCTCATGGATTTTAATTTATCCGCCAAATCATCGTCATTGGTTGTTATCATACCGCCTTCTCCAGTAGTTAACGCTTTACGGGGATGAAAACTGAAACAACCGGTATGCCCGAAACTACCTACATGCTTGCCTTTAGAATAAGAAGAAAAGCCACAGGCTGCATCTTCGATAACAAGCAGGTCATGCCTGGCAGATATTTTCATTATTGCATCCAATTCCGCTGGAAGTCCGAATAAATGCACGGGAATTATTGCTTTAGTATTAGCTGAAATTTTACTCTCGATAAGATTTACATCGATATTGAATGTGTCGAGTGAGATGTCGCAGAATACGGGCGTGGCTCCGATAGATTCAACTGCGTTAGCTGTCGCCACCCATGTGAAGGAAGGGACTATAACTTCATCTTTACTTGTTACACCTAATGCAACTAAACTCAGAACTAAGGCGTTTGTACAATTAGATACGGCTATAGAATTTTTGACGTCTGTAAAAGTACTCCATTTATTCTCGAACTCTTCTACAAAAGGACCCTGGACAACCCAGCCGGACTCCAACGGTTTAAGGATATTCCGTTTATCCTCTTCCGTAAAGGTAGTTTTTGCTATAGGAATATCCTTCATAGTTCAACCAGGATTTGTTATAATTATCCGGAAATATACTCGTCATGCCGATGCATGCACTTTTCAATTAATGACATCTTGTCATTTGTCCATTGAATAGTTTTTTCCAGTCCGTCTCTTAAGTTAGTTTCCGCAGTAAAGCCAAGCTCTTCTTTCGATTTTTTTGTACTTCCGAATCGTTTGCCGGACGTATCCCAATCCCTTTTCGGCAGCAGTTTTACACTTCCTCTATTACCTGTAAGTTCAATAATGGTCTCGGCAAGTTCTTTAATAGTTGTTTCTACACCGCTTGCGATATTGTATACATCACCGGCTTTTCCTTTCAGTGCACAGGCAATAAGCCCCCTGCAGATATCTTCCACGTAAATAAAATCGCGGGATGCATCACCCCGATTTTCCAGCGGCAGTTCTTCACCCTGTAAAGCCTTGTAAATAAATGTCGGAGTAACGTTTCGCCATACCGTGGAAACAGTCCCCCGCCAATCGCCGGCGCCCAATATTTCGCCCGGTCCAAATACATTTTGGAACCTTGCGCGTACCGTCGGCAGCTTGTGCTGTTTGAAATAATAAGCAGCATAAAATTCGCCGACTACTTTTGAAATCGAATAAGGACTATCCTGGTTAATACCGATGGGAGCGTCTTCGTCTGTAGCCTCAGCTTCGCCGTAAGTTTTTTTGGCCACAGAGCATCCTGCTGATGAGTACACAACTTTTTCAATATTCTTAAATTCTTTCAAGTGTTCGAACAAACGGAGTGTCGTAAAAGTATTATTCGCATGATCAGCTAAGGGGTCCTGAATTGAATTCTGATTTCCGTGAAATGTTGCAAGATGAAATATGTAGTTATATTCATCATTTATATCAGCAAGTATTTTATCATCGGTAATTGATCCTTTGAGAAACACAACTCTTTTATCATCAGGTATGTTTGCGATATCCGCAGAAAGCAGATTATCCACAATAGTAACTTTTGCGGGAGACAATTCGAGAATTTGTTTAACCAGATTACTGCCGACAAATCCCGCTCCGCCAACCACAAGAACATTTTTATTTTTCATAGTTACTACTCGTCACTCTGTTTTAAATGTGTGAAAGTCTGGGTAATTCCGAACTCTTTGTAATAGTCTATTGCCCTGGCAACGCCTTCGGTTAACGGTGTAGAAACTTTCCAATTGAAATCGGCTTCAGTTTTAGACGGATCTATTAATATAGTAAATACATCATCCGGATTACGCTCTTTTACCTCAACTTCATTTTCCAGTTTTATCCCGAGTGCTTGAACAGTCGCATCAAACAATTCCTTAATCGAATAATCAGATCCGCTGGATATATGATAGTATCCTTTACTTCCCTGTCCGGCTATAGCTTTCATCACTACCGCAACCAAATCATCTATAAAAATAAAGTCTCTTCTCGTATCCATTACAAAACAAGGTTTATCATTTGTGAGTCTGTGATAAAAAGTAGGCAATGGTCCGCTAAGATTCCGAGGTCCGTAAGCATTTGCTAGTCTAAATGATATAAAGTCCAGACCGCTGAGTTCAATATATTGTTCGCCTGCTGTTTTACTTATGGCATAACTGCTGCCGCCTGCATATCCACCCGAGTATAATGGATGATCAAAAGTAATGGGTTGTTCAATTGGCTGAAGCCCATAACAAAGTGCGGTTTGGAAATAAATCAGCCTTTTAACTTTTGCTGTTTTCGAAGCTTCGGCAATATTAATAGAACCGAGAATATTTGTATGAGTATCTTCAATCCAGTTGTTGGGGTCTTTGTATGACGCTGCGGCGTGTACAACTACATCAGGAATAAATTTTTCGAAAGTTGAATTAACTAGATCCGCATCTGCAATAGTTCCTTCAACTACCTCAAGATTTTCCTGTGGTGTTAAGTTGTCTTTTCTTCCCGTCTGGTAATTATCAATAGCACATACACTGTGACCTTCTTTTAATAAATTATCGGCCAATGTTGAACCAATAAATCCGGCTCCTCCGGTTATTAGTACATTCATTTATCCTCCGGTTTGTTTTTTTGTAATGTAAAACTTTTCGTTACTCAAAATATAGTATGCCGGTTCATGCGGTGGAAAGTAGAAAGCCCTTGCTTTTCTATCTACCTCTGCGTAATCAGATACTTTTTCTATTTTTTTTAATCTTTCAATTTCTTTCTTGCTGTAAAACTTTGATATACCTGATAGCGGCTGACGCGGAATTCTGCTGACCGAGTTCAAATCATCACACAATTGCCGAAAGACTTTCGCGGCCAATGGCAGCATCTTATGATAAAGTGAATAAGCAGTATCTTCTTTCTCAATTTTAGATGTTTCCGTGTATGCAATTTCACCGTTGTCAACTTTCGGTACCATCCAGTGAAGTGTAGTAGTGTATTCCATATCACCGTTCAAAATAGCATGACTTATTGTATTGTGCCCTTTATATTCAGGCAGCTTCGCATTATGCAGGTTAAACGCATGATAACCAACAAGATCCAAAATCTTTTCTGATATTATCCATGGATGTTGAACTGAGATTAAAGTATCAATATTATTATCAACTATAATTTTTATTATTCCAGCTTCGTTTCTTTCACTATTACTAATTACTATATAGTCCTTATTGGAATTAATAATTGAAGTAAAATATTCATTTGTGCACTCGTTTGTAACTAATCCAACTAATTCAAGGTTATCAGAATATTGTTCTTCGCACAAAACCTTTAAGCAATTTTGTGCAATTAAATTTTGCCCAAGGAATAATATCTTTCTCATAACAATTCCTTTATTCCCTCAATAATATGTGGTCCTACAATTTTACTGTATAATTGATGCCCGGCGGGGCTTAAATGAATTTTATCTTCAAGTAAAAGAGTATTTAATTCAGTTCCATTGCTCAGTTCATCCAACCATTGTTTTTCTACATCAATAAGTATTACTCCCGTTTCTTCGGCAACTTTACGAATAATTTTATTATAATTTTCATTGGATTGCTGATAGGTTAAATCAGCATACTTAAATTTGTCCAGTAAAAGAGTTGAATGATTCGTATTCAAGAATATTTTTTTTGCTCCAAATACTCTAGATCGTTTTATTATTTCCATAAGGTTCGCTTTAAAACTTTCAGCACTAACTCGAGGCACACCTCTGTCAGTATCCCAGTAATTACAATCGTTCATACCAAACTGTATAAGAATTACGTCAATCCCGTGATTCTGAACATCGAAAGCTATTCTCTCAAGTGCCATCCTTGTTGTGTTCCCGGATATTGAAGTATTAAGCACACGTATTTTTTCGTCTTCATCTATAGAGTTGAGTTGTTGTGATATTGAGTTAATCCATATTTTACTGGGCGAGACAAACTGTCCGAAACAAATTGAGTCGCCGAAAAAAAATACATTCATTTGATTTTTCTTCGTCACCATATTCTAATCATATTAAGTAAAGTGCCTTCCCAGGCATAATGGGAAAGGTAAAATCTACTCAAACACTTTCCATTTATTTTCAAATCGCCTTTTATGATTATTTCGCCACTCAACCAGTTTTTCAAGACCCTCTCTAAGTTCGGTCTCTGCTTTAAAGCCCAATTCCTTATCTGCTTTTTCAGTTGAACCTATCCTGTTTGTAACAAACGTCTGACCTTCCGGTCTGTATTCAGGTTCTAATTTTGAGCCGGTGATATCAAGTAACAATCTGGTCAGTTCTTTAATTGATGTCTTTGTACCTTTACCGATATTATAATATTGGTTGCTGGTTGAAGCTTCCAATGCAAGAACATTAGCACGTGCAACATCACCGACATAAATAAAATCATAGGACTGGTTTCCGTCACCGTATATTACCGGAGGTAAACCGGCATCAATTCTATCAAGCATCTTCATTATTACGGCGATGTAAGTTCCTTTATAATCCTGACGCGGACCATAAACATTCATATACCGCAATCCCGCCCCGCTCAGTCCGTATCGTTCGATAAATGCAGTCATCATGGCTTCACCGGCAATCTTGGTAGCGCCATAGAAAGTCTTATTGTTAAACGGATGATTCTCAGTCATTGGTATTTCGAGCGCATCTCCGTAAACTGACGCAGATGAAGAATAGACAAGTCTTTCAATATTATTATCACGGCATGCCTCAAGAACATTAAACGTTCCTCTTATATTAGTCTCGAAAGCCGAGCGCGGGTAGTCGTGACATTGAAGCAGCCAAAGCGCCGCAAGATGAACAACCATATCTGAGTCCTTCATCGCTGCATTTAACACATCCAGTTGGAGAATGTCCCCACCTATTTCAAATATTTTCACCCTGGGATCCTTTAATGCCTTTTCAACATTATCGTATGCGCCGCGGGCAAAGTTATCATAAATTATTACTTCACCAACATCTCTTTGAGTTAAGAGATCAACAATATGAGAACCTATAAATCCTGCACCGCCCAATACTAAAATTTTTTTGCCGTCAATTTGCGGCATAAATTTCTCCGGGGTTTATTAATGGTGATAAAATAAGAATTTCTAGTAATACTGCCAATTTATAATACAATATAAAAGTATATGTGTTTAAGCAAGCGACAATACTAAACTACTGATCAGGCTACATCCATTAACTGTTTGCTGCCCTCCGCAACCATGTTCTTAAATTTAGAATGCTGATCGATAAACTGTTTGTGCCAAAGTTCCAATGACAACAAGCCCCAAATCTTTCTGCCGAATTTCGGTTCGGACGAGAGCCCGGATAATATTTCCTCGGAATTAAAATAAGCTCTCTGTCTTGATTTTTGAGTATCGAAAATATCATAAGCAAAACTTCTAAGACCATTGTTAAGCCATTCATTCAGCGGCACAGGAAATCCCATTTTGTTCTTTCTGTTCAAGATTTCATCCGGCAATTCTTTTTTCATCGATTTAATCAAAGTTCTTTTCAATGTACCGTTTTTAAATTTGATATCTGCCGGGATCTTTGCAGCGAACTCAACAATTTTATGATTAAGGAAAGGAACACGCGATTCCAATCCATGAGCCATACTTACCCTGTCCTCAATCTGTAGTAAAGCCGGCAGTAGTGTCTTGAAGTCAAAGTTCGTCATATTATCAAAATACGACTCCCGCTTAATATTATTCTGATAGAATATTTTACGAAATGTTTCATAGGATGAATAGTATCCGAGTTCATCCCACTTAATTTCATCGCTAAATGTTAACGACCTGTTAATTAATCTGAAATAGCGTTTATCCAGGTCTTCAAATAAGCCTTCGCGCCAAAACTCTTTCAACAGCGGTTTATAGTTTTTAAGCGCCGAAAGGTTCGGGATAATAGATTCGTAGGTAACAACATAATTCCCGTTGTTTAATGTTCCATCAATAGCGCCTTTAATACACTGTTCAAAATATGCTATAAGATATCGAGTGTAACCACCGAATATTTCATCACCACCCTGGCCTCCAAGCACAACCTTGAGATTCTCGGAAGCAAGTTTTGAAACATGATATTGCGGAAATGATCCGGGTCCGGCTATCGGGTAATCAAGGTGATATATTATATCTTCAATGCTGTTTATAAAGTCATTACTATTCAAATCTATTTCATGAAGATTAATACCTCGTTCTCTGGCCAGTGCGCGGGCATACTTGCTTTCATCATAAACTTCACTTATTGAAAATTTACCGGTGAACGCCTGAAACTCTTTATAGTTAGTTAACTTCGAAGCTAGTGAGGCAACAATGCTGGAATCGATTCCACCGCTTAAATAAGCACCGACGGGAACATCGCTCCGAACATGCTTATTAACTGAATCATACATTAACTCTTGTATTTTCTCATAGAAGTATTTCGGCGTATGATCATAATCAAGACTATAATCCACATCCCAATACTTTCTGATATTAACCTGACCGTTTGTCAATACCATTTTATGAGCCGGAAGAAGTTCATAGATATCCTCGAACAATGTTTTGCCGTCGAGAATAAGTTGAAATGTTAAATAATCTTTTAATGAATCGAGATTTGTTTTAGCTTCATCAAGGAATGGAAGTAAGGCCTTTGCTTCAGATGCAAAGTAGAATAATTTGTTTTTTTTATAGTAATAAAACGGTTTGATTCCAAATCTATCTCTTGCACAAAACAATTTCTGTTTCGATTCATCCCATAACGCGAAGGCGAACATTCCTTCGAAGTGATCGACACAATCCTCACCCCATTTTTGATAAGCCGCTAAAATAACTTCCGTATCCGAAGAAGTTTGAAAACTGTACTCGCTCAACTCCTGCTTAAGTTCAATATAATTATATATTTCACCGTTAAAGACCAAAATATTTCCATACCTGTCCTTCATCGGTTGATCACCGGTGGATAAATCAATAATACTTAATCTGCGATGTGCCAATCCTATATGCTTGTTTTTGTGGCTCCAGGTACCTTTTCCATCAGGACCTCTATGTATCTGCAATTCGTTCATTACATTTAAATGCCGGTCTAATCCGTCGTAATACTTCCCCTCCAGATTTAATATACCTGCTATGCCGCACATATCTTTTCCTCGTTACTACTGTTTGTTAAAATTCTTGTTATCCGCTCTGCCGCGTCTCCCTTTCCATATAAATATGGATGACTTAGTTTTCCGACATTTTCACTTTTGTTTACTGCCTCAATTATTTGACCGGATTCAATTTCACATAGAGTATTCCACCCGACTTCTACCGTTTCAGTCCATTCGGTTTCATCACGAAGTGTTACACAAGGTGTTTGTAAGTAATAAGCTTCCTTCTGAATTCCCCCCGAATCTGTTAGAACACAATATGAATGCTTCATTAAATTAATCATATCGAGATATCCGACCGGCTCTATCACCTTAACGTTCGATGTAAACACAAGACCGAATTTCTCCATCATCTTTTTCGTTCTCGGATGCAAAGGTATTACAATAACCTTGTCCAGACCCTTAAAAGTCTCCACAATATTCTTCAGCTTGTTAAAACTATCTGTGTTCTCAGCCCGGTGAATTGTAGAAAGAATATAATCTCCTGGTTTAATGTCTAGTCTGTCAAGAATTTGCTGCTTCGTTTCGGAACGTTTTTCGGCTTGCAGTATAGCATCATACATAATATCACCGACATTAAATATCCCTTCGATTATTCCTTCTTTATTCAAGTTTTCTATTGCCGATTGAGAAGGCACAAATAGTAAACTCGAAGCATGGTCTGTTAATATCCTGTTTATTTCTTCAGGCATCTTTTTATTAAAGCTTCTCAAACCGGCTTCAATATGGATGATCGGTATATGTAATTTTGCTGCTGCAAGTGCTCCTGCGAGGGTTGAATTTGTGTCACCGTAAACCAAAACATAATCTGGTAACTCTTTTAATAACACTTCTTCAATTTTCCCCAACATTAAACCAGTTTGAGCTCCATGTGAACTACTGCCAACAGCTAGGTTGTAATGCGGTTTTGACATGTTTAATTCATCGAAAAAAATATCAGACATTGAAAAACTATAGTGCTGACCCGTATGAATAATAATTTCCTCAAAGGATGTTCCAAGCGCTTTACTAAGCGGACTTGCTTTAATAAATTGTGGACGAGCACCGATTACCGAACAAATTTTACCTGACATACAATTATTCGTTTTGTTAATACATGATAGGACATCTCAATAAATACAGCAGTCAATTCATCCTAATTTTGAAACTATCTTACGAATATTGTACCAGTGTGTTTTTATTTGAAAACAGAAGGTTTTGTGGGAATGGCTTAGTTACAATTAAACACTTGGCTAATATTAGCCACGCATCAATAGTGTGCTGCTAATTCGGAGAGTTTAATTGTCTCCACTTTTAGTTTGCTGGAATAGCTTTCGCGCAGATGCTCTTCATCCTCTTTTTTCTTTTCTTTCAATTCCGCAATCTGCTCGTTCAGCGATTCAATTTTTTTATTTGTTCTTTCTTCAAGCTTCTGAGCTGCAAGCTTGGAATCTCCATTAATCCTTTTAATTCCACGCTGTTTCTCATCCTTAAGTGAACCAACATCCTTAGTTAGTCTTTGTCTAACCCTGTTTTTTTCAAGGCTGGTGGAAACAGACATAAATACGGCAATGATCATTCCGACCACAAATGTCAATAATCCCCATTTAGATCCGCTGACAATAACAACGGACAGCAATTGTCCGAATCCAGAAGAACTAACATTGGAATATTCAGCAAAACCGCCCATTAACAGAACCATCACAGAAAGCATAACGGAATACATCATAGAATTCTTAAAGGAGTTTGCAGGATTAAGCTCCATAGAATGTTCCAGCTGCTTGAGTCTATCTTCTGCAATTTTAACTTTTTCATCCATTGTAATATTAAAATTCTTTACAGTGGCTTCACGTTTATCCTCAAGTCTCTGTTTACTCTTCTCAAGATCAGCCGTCAGTCGTTTTTTAAGTTCCTCATCTTCCACAAGTTTCACATCATAAATCTTCAACTGCTTGTTTATTTTTTCCTGAAAACCTTCCTCTATTGATTGAAGGATACGATTTATGGAATCAACAAACTTTTGTTCCAGCTTGCTAATCATTTCGAGAACGAAAATATTTTCAGACTTACCGAACTGTTTGATAAAAAGATCTATAAAATTAACATTCGACTCAACCAGTTCTCCTTTATCCCGATACCATTTGTTCTCTCTAAATGCCTGTAAATCTTCCTTCAGTTTATCGAAGCGTACCTGTCCTGAACTTACAAGATCATTTACACTCCGTTCAAAGACCGGCAACAGCTCGTAGGAGTATTTATCAGAAAAGAAATAACTGCAAACTGAGTTTTCGAGAAAAACTTCAAAAAGCTGAGTGGAATTAACATCAAGCCCGAACCTCATAGTTCCAAGATCAAACTGGTAAGCCTTGGCAGTCAGATCCTGTGCTTGTTGGATATTCCCCAGACGGGTATCGGAAATTGCCAGATGAAACATAGCAGAAACTCCGTTATCTTTATAATTAAGAGCTTCTTCAAAATATTGTTTTGCATTATCGAATTCGCCGGTTTTGAGGTAAATGAATCCTTTGAAAAGCTTTATAACATACCTTAATTCCATTGATTCGAGTTCATCCAGATCTTTGGCTAAAAGCGCATTCTCAGCTTCTTCTAATTGCTGAAGTGCCTCGGGAGGATTAAACAGGATTTTATCATAGGCAAGAATTGTAGCATGCAGGATAAGGTTCAGCGCATTTTTTCTCGCATTCTTAATTTGCTTGATTACTGACAAAGCAAAATATTTGGAATCGTTCTTTTCAAGTGAAAAAACCCACTTATTGTAAAAGTCGAATATAAGTTTCTGGGGATTATTACTTGTGAGTCTCTTTATTTGAATATTGTATATTTTGAATAAATAATCTTTTGCCGAGTTTGGGTACGTCCAGTACCAGGGACCACTCTTATAGAAAATGAAATGTTCTGATATACCGGAGGGTAAATCAGCAATCGCGATCATTTCATTGTCTTTGATCTTTGTATATCCGTCGTGTTTAAGCTTACGTCTATACTGAAAATATTTTTTAAAAAATTCATTCAGATGTGCAGAATTTTGATTTTGAATATTCTCAACAACCTCATCATTATTCTCTACTGACAAATCTTCCATATGAATTGTATTTAAACTCATCGCACCCTTTCATTTAGGCATTTATAATCATTTTCATAATCGAAAAAAAAGGCGTGGAATTTAGCCGCCGGGGCATCCAAAATTACCCTTAAAAGCAGTATTGCAAAAATTCTTTCAAATATTATTACGAAACAATTCGTATAATGTTACGTCATAAATTGAAATACCGGAGAAAAATTGAAAGAACCATTAATTAAACCGACAGACGCAGAGCTCGAAATATTAAATGTTTTATGGAAGAATGGTCCCTCCACAGTTAGAGAAATTCATCAAGAACTTACCAAAACGAAAGATTCCGGGTACACGACTACCCTCAAACTGATGCAAATCATGTTTAAGAAGGGTATTCTTATCAGAACAAAGCACAAGAGAAGTCACATTTATAAACCTGCTCAAAAAGAAGAGGAGACAAAAAATCTACTTCTGAACAAATTTGTAAATTCTCTTTTCCACGGCTCAACCTCCGGAGCTGTGATGCAATTGCTGGGTAATAATAAAACATCGGCTGAAGAACTTAGTGAAATAAGAAAACTCATTGATGAAATGGAGGATAACAGGCTTCATGATGACAAGTAGCATTTTTCCGGATAATATGATTGAATCATTCGGCTTGGGATTGACTTACTCAATTTGGTTTGGCCTGTTTGGTTATGCGCTTCTAAAAATTATAAACGGACTCATTGGCGAAAGTAAATCTGAACTTAGATATTATACTGCTTCATCCATTCTGTTTATTGTTCTATTCTTGACTGTTTACACAATTTTCGATCTGTCGATGTCTAATAACTATATTGCTGCCAATGGTCAGGAATATATAAGAATCAGATATTCAGATTCTCAGAATCTTTCCGGTATTCCGGCTTTTCTTAGATTTGAGCTTTTTTCACAGGCCTTATCCAAATTAAATGAATTGGTAATAATTAATACTATACCCATTTTAATTTCCTGGTTGACCGGAATAGCACTTTTATCCATAAGATACTTCTTCGCATTGAGAAGTTTGAAAATTCTAAGAGATAGCGCCTCACCAGTTTGTAGTTCTCAAATTGATATCATTATCGACAGAATTTGCAGCTTCCTTGGAATTTCAAGTAAAATTGAAGTTGCCGAAAGCAGGTTAATCACAGTTCCTTCGGTTATCGGCATTTTGAAACCGATTATACTTTTACCGGCCGGAATGATAATTAATATGCCTGCCGATCAGTTAGAATTAATTCTGGCGCATGAATTTGCTCACATAAGGCGCCTTGATCCATGGTTTAAAATGATGCAATCGATTATAGAAATTCTCCTGTTTTTTAATCCGTTTGTCTGGCTGATTTCCAAATCAATTGACTTGGAACGAGAAAAGTGCTGCGATGATTCGGCACTTAAAGTATGCGATAACAGACTTGCCCTGGCAAAAGCGCTGCACTTCATCGCTGAGTTTAATCTTCAGCACAGTCAAGCTTTGGGATTTTCTGGTAAATCATCGGATGTTCTCATAAGAGTTGGCAGAATTCTTAAGCCGGACTTAGTAAAACCAGAATCTGCCGCGGGTTCAATAACAGGTTTTGCTATTACTACTATTCTATCGCTAGTAATTATTATGATGTCTTTAGGAACAGGCGTGGGCAACCATGCAGTAAAAAACAGTTACAGCGTAAATCAGGCTAATGCACTGGGAGTTGTCAGGAACGGCGATGATATTTTAAATATCCTCGAAAGTAAATTCGGAGACTCAATTTTACTTGCTGATAAAAACTTTAACTCTGCTCAGAAAAGTGATAAGGAATTCCATTCAAAAGTGGATGGAATCTTGAAGAGTTCAAATGAGGTTAGGGATGACCTTGTAGTAGAATTGAACAAATTACTTGGAGATAATTCAGAGTTTAAAAATATTATGAATGATTTAGAAATTGATATACCTGAAATTGAAAAGTACTATAGTAAGGAACTTTTGAAGAATTTTAATTTTTCCGGATCGTTCAACTTTGACTTTGACGCGGATTTGGATCTTGATGACATGAAAAACCTTAAAGATCAGATTACTGATCTACAGGAGAATATTAAAAGTTTGAGCAACAATTAGATAGCAACCCATCCAATACTCATCCCGGATTTTTAACACAAAGTAACTTTCAATAACCTTTAACGAATCTATTTAGTAAGTACATGAAAAAATTTTATGTATTTTAGACCTCCTTAAATTTTATAGTATAAATAAATCTAGCCCCGGGAATTTGTTGCTGAAATCACTTATTAATCGTTTATACAATTTTTCAAAAAGCATTGAGGAACTATTTCACTCCAATGCCGATATTATTCCGGGTATGCGAAGATCTATTCAATTCGATAATTATTCCTGTGCTGCTCATTCAGTAAGTGTAATAACCAGCCATTTTAATCATCCCGAAAGTCTAACTGCAATTCTCCGGGAACTCGGAACTGATGAAGATGGAACCGACACTCCGGAAATTTTAAAATATTTTATCCTGGCTGGATTCAATGTATCTGTAAATACAAATGCCAATCTTGAAGATATCCGGCGAGCAGTTATCAGCGGGCATCCTGTTATAATAACAATTAACGAGTGGGAGCACTGGATTGTAATATACGGAATCAGCAAATCAAGAATATTCATACTCGACTCGAATTTCAAAAGGATACTATCTTGCCTTAGCCAAAACAAATTCACAGATCTATGGGACGATAACTGGATAGCTGTAATCTCCCCTCGAATAGATTAGCTGATTCTCAATCATTCTTAGTGACTCAATTATATCATCTATCTCAAATTGACACAGGCCCGTTCTAAAATATTTTTATTTACGAGTAATTATCCCTTTTAATTCGCTGGCATGAGAATAGATAATTATCAGTAAATATTGAAGGGATAAAATGGGACTATCAATAGTTATATATCAGGCGCTTATTTACGTTGGCATTTTCTTTTTGCTATTTCTGTCGGCTTCGTATCTGGCAAACAAGATTAAGAAAAACAATTCTGGCAATGCTCGCAGAAGGGCCCGTATACTCACCAATCATATGGAGTCAATTCAAAGCAGAATTAAGCAGGCTGAGCAAAAAACCAGAGGGAGCGAACGTTCACAGAATTATCAGGAAACCGGCACTAAAAGTACGGTTAATATTTATTATGACAAGAATCGAATGAACCGTGATAGCAGCAATTATGAGGTTATAGCAAGTCAATATCACTTTGTCCCGAACTCGACAATGTACAGAGATCAAATAACTTACAGATCCACAGCTTATTATAGCGGCGGCGAATCAGTATATTTCAGATAATCCATTTCATTCAATGTATTCACCCACCGGGCCAGAGATAATTTCTCGATTATTAATAACTCCATTATTTCAAGGAAAATCCTCACATTAAAGATAAATGTATTGATTATAATCCAAATCTGTTTTATTTTAGACAACGCATCCTTTTTTTTCGGAATTATCAATAATAACTTGGATAAAAAATGAAACGAAGAATAATTATATTTACATTGTTTGCAGCCTGTACCCTATTTGCTCAGGATGAACAAATGGACGCGGAAATGAAGGCTTGGACGGAATACATGACTCCGGGTGACATGCATAATATGCTTTCCGAACTGACCGGTGAGTGGAAAACAATTACTAAAACATGGATGGCTCCCGATGCTGAACCGATGGTTTCCGAGGGAAGTGTTAGTTCTGAAATGATTCTTGGCGGAAGATATCTTCAAATGAACCACGAAGGAACTACAATGGGAATGCCCTTCAGCGGAATATCAATTGAAGGTTACGATAATGTAAAGAAGAAGTTCGTGAATATCTGGATAGACAATATGGGAACAGGAATAGCACATTCCGAAGGTGTTTATGATCCTGAGACCAAGACTATTACGTATACTGGTACAATGTCGGACCCTGTTACTAAACAGGATACAAAATTTAAGAATTATTTTAAATTCGGTGAGACCGAGCATCTGTTTTCTATGTATGCGGATGTGAACGGGCAGGAGCACAAGTGGATGGAAATGAAATACGTAAAAAAGTAATTATTTATACTTAGCCGGGCATTAAGTTTAATGCCTGGTTCTATCATTGGATGTTAAGAAATTAGCGTGTTATCGCTTAATACACTATTTCAATTGATTTGGTTAATCCGTAACTTACTCTACATTTCTTTTGGGGATTTGCAAGTTTGAAAAACAGAGAAGAAATTTTTGTCGAAGCAAAACGGCAGGGACTTATTCTAACAGGGCATTATTTTATCGATTATCAGAACGGGGTACTGATAAACAGCGCATATTTAATATCAAAAGCCAGGCGTCTGATGGAAACAATGTCACTGGAAGAATCAATAACACGGCTAATTGAAGAAGAGGGAAGTAAAAACAGTAAGACCTGGAGTAATCCTATAAGTTAATACCAACTTTAAATATCTTACAATCTCCCTTACAACTAATTTTGTATTCCGCTAATAAAGCCGGGATAAGAACCGAACTGCCCTTCTGAACAATCAAAACCCCGGACTCACAAGCAATTTCCAGGCTGCCTTCTGTTAAAAGAAGAATAACAGGCTGACTATTTTTAAAAGAGGTTGTTGAATCCCTGTTTAGTTCCCAATGCTCTACACTGAACTCTTTAGCAGGTGTCTTGTAACTTTTTCCATAGGCGCATTCAACAGTACTTACTAATTCAGGAGTAGCTGGTGTATAGTCCATCAGTTTAAGAAGATTGTTGATATCCTTAAACTTAGGTGTTAGTCCGGCACGAATAACATTATCTGAATTTGCCATACATTCAATTATATTCCCACCGACATAAGCGTGAGGCAGACCCGCCGGTGTATAAATTGCCTCGCCTGCCTGAAGCTTGAGCAGATTAAAAAACAGGATCGATATCAGTCCGATATCATACCCGTATTTATTGTACATCTCGAGGAATAGAGATTCGAAATCTTTCATTCCGTTATTTACTGTTTCTATCCGGACTTTTATTGAATCGATCAGTGAATTAAAATTTGCAGGATCAGATTCGGAGCCGGTAATAATGGATGAGTAAAATATTTTAAGACTCTCTGCCTTCTCAGCATTAGTTCCGGTATCAGTGTCAATAAATATTTTGTAAACAGTTGGGTCAAGAAAATCGGCGAAACCTTTATAGTGCATTACGGTCTCCCGAATACTATTATATTCTTTAAAACCAACAAGGGCTGACAATTCATCGAGTGCAATCGCTATTTCCGGTTTATGGTTCTCATCCGGATAATTTACAGGATCTGCAGCATGAAGTATTTTAGCCTGGTCCTTACTAGGATGTGCCTGTATCGATAAGGGCTCACCTGCTGATAACACCTTGAACAAGTATGGCAGTCTATTTCCAAATTCAGAAGCATAATCCTTCCCCAGAATTTCTTCCGGATATTGCTCAATCAATTTATTAAGCGCCTGCTTCTTACCATCCAACATAATCTCGGAAGATGCCTTAGGGTGAGCACCCATCCAGAGTTCGGCATAAGGCGTATCCTGTTCCGCATTAAAACCAAGGAGCGACGGAATGAATGCCATATTTCCTCTTGTTCCCCAGGCATAGTTCTGAATTTTGTTGTACATAAGGTAAGGTCTCGGTTCAATCATAGTCCACACGAAATAGTATTAGTAATAGTTAAATCCTTTTTGAATAATTTGAAAAGAATTATCGAAAAATACAGAAGTGACATTCCGTATCCAAAAACTTCAATATGAATTATTGTTCTCCCTTAATCGTGACTAATCTGTTCCGAATTTTCTATTGTATGATTAAATCCCGGGATAAAATTTGCGAATTACTGAGCCCTTGCATTACCCGGATCAGACTCTTTTAGCGATGAAAATCCAATTGATAATAGGAGCAGCATCTGAAATGGATGAATAATTCCGATAAGGGGACTTTGCCTGCTGAGGAACGATACTAATAGTCTGTTCAATATGATTGCAAATACAGGCCAGATAAATGAGAAATAAAAAAAGCTGAGTATTATCGGCACCAGGTAAATTATTACCATCAGTAAGATAATTATAACAAAATTTCTGCGTGAAGTTTTAAATCCGGGGAAAAGACTCTGTGCAAATCCATGATACGCGTAGTCAAAATTGTTGTACATTCTGCAGGATACTGCATCATGTCCCAATGCCGCCAACACCTTGAATCCGCTAGACTTTGCTAATGCTGCAATCTCCACATATTCATTAATATTATGTTTTACAACTTCGTGACCGCCGAGAGAATAATAGACCTCTCTTTTGAACAAAATGAACTTACCACAGGAAACTGATAAGGATTTACTTTTAGATTTGAAAATCCGGAACAGGGGCAAGAACGAGAGTAGTATCCAATTTAATAACGGGACAACTAAATACTCTCCGATACTCTTCATAATTTGAGTGGGAAAGACCGAAATTACATCAACATCATTAAACTGCATTTTTGACAATGCCGAATTTAAAGCATCCTCCTCAAGACGTACATCAGCCTCAAGAAACAATAATAACTCTCCACTTGAATGGTCCGCTAATTGCTGGCACGCCCAGTTTTTACCTAACCATCCCTGAGGTAAGGGTTTTCCACGTACAATTTTAATCTTTGAATTCCTATCGGCATAAGGCTTAACTATTTCCAAAGTACGATCGATAGATTCATCATCAAGGATGATTAGCTCAAAATTATTATAGCCCAGATGAAGTACGGAACGAACACATTCCTCAATGTTATCTTCCTCATTTCGAGCGGGTACTAATATTGATACAAGGGGTGTATACTCAAGATCATAAATTGTATTATAGATTTTAGGAGCAGTAAAATAATTATATACCAGAATTATCAGAGATAATGAAAGGAAGACGCCAAATATTAGTGTGAGGATAAAAATAAAATCCATATAAGTCGGTTAAAATTGTTGTTGAAAAATAAATCCGCCGTGAAACTTCATACCAATACTGCCTCTGCAAGACTATCGAGATTCATTATAAACTAATTTTATTCCTAAAATTTGCCATAATATTTCTTAAATCAATAAAATCACTAAACCCATTCTTAAGCGAGGGACAATTTTCATTAAAAAAGTGAATTTCAACTTCAATAGGACTTTTATTCAATTTAACAATTCTTGATGATAAAAACTCTCACAATTTGGATTTAGCACCAACAGATTTAAATATTCAGATTAAATTAGTTGAAAAAGTAATTGCTGAACCGAACTTATCTACGAAGCTCTTCGTCTAAAATTTCGTAAATAAATTACCAACCGAGGGGATATAAATGAATAAATTTATTACGATTTTTCTATTACTGGCTTGCACAATTCTCTTCTCCAAAACGGTAAATAATGAAAAAAAACTCACTTTAGAAAAAACAGATGCTGAGATTAAGGTTGACGGAATAATTGATGAAGTCTGGAGCAGCGCTGATTCCGCAATTGGCTTTATCCAGCAATCACCATTTCATCATAAGGAACCTTCAAGATTTACAGTCGCAAAAGTGCTTACAACTGAAAACGCATTATACTGCCTGATGATATGTTATGATAACGCTGCAGACATAGAGGCTAACACAGGAACTCTGGATGATTTCACGGGCGATGTCGTATCAATTATGCTCGACACATTTAACGATAAAAGGACGGCATATAAATTCGCTGTCTCAGCCAGCGGTGTTCGAAGTGATTCTCGTATGCTAGACGACGCCAGAAACAGGGACTATAACTGGGACGGAATCTGGTTTGCAGACAGCAAAATATATGATTGGGGCTTCGTTGTCGAAATGGAGATTCCATATAAATCAATCCAGTATGACAAGGAACTCACCGAATGGGGTATAGATTTCGACAGGTGGATACCTCATTTGAAAGAGGATTTATACTGGTGCAGCTACGATGAGAACGAGGGACAGCGAATTTCCAAATTCGGGGAAATGATTTTCAACGGGTTTAAACCGGAAGTTGACGGTCTGAATCTGGAAATATATCCTGTCGGTATCTCAAAAATAACGAAAACCGAGAGTAATAAATACAAAGTTGATCCGGATGCCGGGTTGGATATATTTTACAATCCTTCGCCTAAGCTTTCCTTCCAGTTTACAGCAAATCCGGATTTCGCACAGATTGAGGCCGATCCTTTCGAATTCAACATCTCAAGGTATGAATCGTACTTTTCAGAACGGCGACCATTCTTTACGGAAGGCAATGAGGTTTTTCAGGCTTCCGGAAGACAAAGAAATACCGGTTTCTACAGACCCCTTGAACTATTCTACTCCCGACGTATAGGCAAGAAACTGCCTGATGGAGGTGAGGTACCGCTTGTATTCGGATCAAAGGCATTCGGCAGATTAGGCGATTGGGAGTACGGCGGTTTTGCAGCGCTTACAGGTGAAAAATCATATACTGAGGACGGTGAGAAGAAGACTGAAAAGAGAGCCCTCTTCGGGAGCGCCCGTTTTAAGAAACAGATAATGGATAACTCATCAATAGGGGTTTTATTCGTCGGGAAGCATAATGAAAATTCCGATAACGGAGTACTGGATATTGACGGAGCTTTTCGTGCCTCGAACTGGCAACTTGCTTATCAGATTGCCAGATCATTCAAGGATTCAGAAGGAGATTTCGCATTTAGCGCCGGGTTCACGAATTTCAACCAGAACTGGATTACACTGGCGCGAACGCGTTACATTGGCGAGAACTTCGATATCGATCAGGTAGGATATGTACCCTGGAAAGGTGATTCCAGAACTGTTGTACTAACCGGTCCGAGGTTATACTCCGAGACCGGCGAAATACGCGCTATATTTCTATACGGCGGTTTTTTTACGGGCTGGCAGAAAGAAGATAATTTTTGGGACTGGGGCGGACTTCTCGGTTACAACATGAACTTCAGAAGCGACTGGGGATTCGAGATAAATGTTGACGGTGGAAAAGCTAAAGATTTGGATGTTAAGTACTCTTCACTCTCGGCTAATTTAAGTTCCTGGTTTAATCCATCTCCCCGCTTCCACGGTAATTTTTGGGGTGGGTACTCGAGAACTTACAATTTCTCCCGTGAATACCTCGCGTTCTATTCCTGGGCGGGCACATCATTGAATTGGAAAGTCTTGCCTTACCTCGATATAGGCACAAGTTACGACATGTATATCGAAGGAAACCCGGGGGGTAATGTTGAAGATATCACGTATAATGCCAGACCATATTTCTCACTAACACCTGTGAACGATCTTAACATTAAAATGTACGTTGATAATGTTTATGCAAAAAGTTCGGACAGGCTGGAAAGCTTTATACTCGGTTTCTTTTTCGCGTACAACTTTTCACCTAAATCCTGGATTTATTTTGCGTTCAATGAAGTGAAAGACAGAAGTAATGAGTTCGATAGTTACGGTAACCAATTACCGGCAAGGCTGCATACTATTAATAGAGCCGCAGTTATAAAAATCAAGTATCTTTATTATTTATAATGATATTTATTATCTAATAAACCAGCGTGCCGGTAAAAGCCGGCATTTTATTATTTAATAAGCTCAAATCATTTCATACTATTCATCATTAGCAATAGCCAGACTAACTTCTTCTATCCGGCTCTTCAGTTTATTAGATTGGTTTTCCTCTATTTCATTAAGTGAGATGTCATTATACTCCGCGAGAGCTTCGCGCATTAATCCGAGATCTTTTAACAAGTCTGCAAAGTATAGCCGTTCACTAAACAGTTGTTTCGTGGATGGATATTTCCTGTAAGTTTCTTTGGCTACAATAACCGCCGACTCCTTGTAACCGTTTTCAGCCAGTTGTCTTGCACCATTTATTTTTTTTATCCCCAAACTGTTTTCCAGTTCCGCCGACGAAGTTCTTCCCGTTTCCCTTGCTCCGTATACTACCGTACTTTTTGAACCGCCGGATTTATTTTTGGGTATGCTTCTAACTTCTTCCATGGTTAGTGCCAGCAGCAAATCATTTAATGATACTTCTTTTATGTAATTTAAACCGAGAGCAGAATTTGCATTAAGTATAAATCTGCCGGTATCCCGTGAAAGTTGGATAGATGAATTCTTCTCTGTAATCAATAAGTCAGATGCGTTCAGTACATCGCCACGCGTAACATTTTCATAATCCTCGGCCGTACCTTTGAGTACAAGTACATTACCTGAAACTTTATTAACGATAAATTCCTGAGCATTGTTAACAGAAGATGCCAACATCACAAAGGTGATCGCAACAACAATTAAATTCTTTATGTTTGTTTTCATCACATTACTCGTTTAATAATTATCAATTATTACAACATTTCCCCGGGCAAGTCCTAAATCCTCTATTGCCTCTCTGTTAAACTTTTCCGAACCAACAGCCCATGCAGTTTTAAAGTCCGTTAAAGAAGTAGTTTCAATGGATATCCATATTTCATCCTTCCCGCGGGAACCCGGACGTAAATAATATTTTTTATCATTATTTGTAATTAGCGAAGCTTCACCCGGGGCTAATTTTGTATTAACTAAGAGATGAACATGGCTCAGTCCGTCTTCTTCCTTATAGTCTACGAAAGCAGTTTGGATACCGGCACTTTCAAGCAAAGCGCTGAAGCCGACACTCAAATCGTCACAGTCTCCTCCTTTTCTTTCAATCGTCTCTTTAGGGAACTGAACATATTCCACACTGGAACGGGGATCGGAGACATAAACCATATTTTGCACGAACGCATTAAACAAAATAGCGGTTTTCCTAAAGTCCGAAAGATCTTCACTGATGGAATCGAGTTCTGCTTTATACCCGCTTAAAATCTCTTTGGCAAGCGTAGTTGTATACTGGTAATCCTGTCTGGCAAAATATCTCAGGCTGTTTACTTTGCCGTCCCAACTGTTCGAATCATTAATCAGGATCGGTTTACTCAATTCAGCATCCGGTTCACTATTAACCGTCGTCAAATAAAAGGTTGCCTGATCAATTTTCCGATTCGCTATGTAAGACTTTCCCGGATCGATAATTGTATAGAATGGTATCTCAATAGTATCTCCCGGCTGAATAGTAACTATGGGAGAATATATAATCTCGTTGTTTACCCCGCCAATGTAGCTTGCAGGTTTAACGTTTACCGACTCCTCAGTTGTGTTGACGACTATCCCAGCCGCAAAAGGATAATCCCTGTACTCATCTGAAAGTGTTGGATATATATCCTTGAGAATATGAACGTCTTCAAGGGTAACAAGTTTATCGTTTTTAAAGCTTAACGCGAAATTTACATTTAGGAAAATTTTATCCAAACTATACGGATTATTTAATATGTTATGAATACCGTTTGCTGCAAGTTCAGAAATTGGCTTAACTCCCGACCTGTCGGATAAGTACTTCACACCGACAATGGAAATATTAAAAAGACGGGAGGAAAAACTTACAGATGGTATAACACTGCTGATAAAGGGGTTCAGGTATTTATCATGATGAACAGTGACACCGCCGTTCAGTTTTCCTCCCGATAAATTATAAGAATATACGATCCCCGTACTTAAAGAATTATTGCTCTCATAAGCCAGGTTCGTACTCAAATCCTCCGCAAAAGAATAGTTAATACTGCCGATTATTAGTTTGTTTGTTCGTAGTTCAAGATTGTTATTATCCTGGAATTGACCATTCTCATTGAGCAGTATAAGATTTGCGCTGTAAATCCCCAGCGATAGTTTTTCGTTGGGACTGTAGGTAAACCCAAGATCACCACGCCAAAAATCTTTGTTACTGTTTATTGTATATGTGTTTGTAGTACTGTCGCCATAAACGAACTCTATATTATCTTCCTGAAAATTCTGATGAAAGAACCTCAGACTTAATCCTGCAGTAAACTCCGGAGTGATATCAAAAGAATAACCAAGTCCGAATCTTTCCTCGTATGATATTGATGTATTAAGTATATCTGTTTTAGAACTATCACCGGATGTAACTTTTGAAATGGTACTGGCAATAAACTCCTGCTTGAAACCGGGTGTATATCTGAAATAGAAATAGTGTTCATTAATCCGCTTTGCAAGTGAGACAAGGAATATATCATTAGCGAACTCTGAACCGGACGAAACAACTCCGCCGTATACAAATGACATCTCCCAGTCTTGAGTCGGATTTGCATTAGTAACATTACTCTCAAAACTATTAAGTCTGAACTTACCTGTATAGGATCCATTGAGATTCCCATACAGGTCAAATGACTGTTGAGAATATGTATTAACCGCCAGTATCATTATACAGCTCAATATGTATGTTAAATTTTTACGGGACATTGAATTTGATATTGTGAATACTCTTTCCGGTAATAAGATTATCATTAAGCTCCGCATCCGAGTAGTCCAGTTCAAGTGAACGGACCAGTGTTACAACGAGAACCCGAAACTGATCGAACGGAATATTCTTAAGGAGTTCCTTATTAAGTTCGTAACTGCCATTATCATCAACTCTGATTCTGAAAAACGGTTCAACCGAATTCCCGTTGGAATAACCTGCAACGATTATGTCAATTTTACCGCTTCCGGATCCGTTCCACTCAATCGCCAGCCTGATGTTTTCCTCTTCACGGCTTCCCCGCAATTTTACTTCTCCTGTTATCTCCTCGGGAGTAGGAATATCAAATGAAATATGATTCCCATTTAGTGTCTCAAGACTAAAGTTAACTGAAGAATTATATGGAAACCCGTGCTGATGCTGTTGACGTCTTCCACGCCGCATTTCGTAAAAGGTGCCAAGTAATGTATCGCGCTCCTCCTCATTATAAACATACTTGATTTTCTTTTGTGTTTTAATTGCGTAGATATCATCAAAGCTTACACTTCCGACCGGGGATAGTAAATACCCGATAAGTCTGTTATTCGGAAGTCTCACAGGTTCTTCTTTATTATAAAACATCGCGGCTGCATAATAATAATTAACGCCCCGACCATTATTCGCAGTAGTCTTGATTCCGTTAACAGTAATTACGTTAGCGGTTTCGGGCACACTATCTATGACACCTGTCGAATCATAGCCAGGGGCATTATCAATCACTTCCGGACTTGGAGTTAGTATTTCAATATCAAGTTCATTGTTCGAATTATCATAAAGCAGCTCCGTTGGCGCCGGACCTTTACAGGAGACAATCCAGATCATTATAAATATTGTAATATATTTTGTGACGGCTGCTTTCATGAGTTCAAAACTTATCCAAATAAATGTTATTAAATCAAGTTAATTATAACAGGCTGTCCCGAAACATTCAATCCTTACCGGGGGAACGCAGGTTTGGATTGTGAGTCGGGACACACCCAAAATTTTATCTAACCGAATATGGGATGCCCCATGAATGTTCTTCGACTTCAGTCTGGTCATCATACAACACCTGTTTCGGAATTGCATTAACAATTGCATGTTTGAAACCGGGCACGGGACGAATCCGCCAGGTTTGTTCATAAGTTCTCAAATAAATTCCCCCCAGATCTTCTTCAGAAATTAATTCGAATCTTCTCTTAACTCTGTGATGATCTCCGCCCAGGACCGCACCGTACGTAACGGAAACGAAATCCGTATCCGCATATGCACTTTCAAGTTCGATTGTTACTGTTACTTCCTCATTCTTATTAAATGCCGGTACATGTCGTCTTTTACCCGGCAGTCGCTCCAGGAAATAATCGTTGGGTGAATCTATTTCAATTACTTCCCCGCCCGGTAAACTAAGAGTCATTTTAGTTATAGCAATATTCGTAGAACCTGTTCCGCCCTCGGGAAGCGATACAGCAATTATTTTCCAGTTTGTATCAGCCCGCCTTGTGTTCTCAAATTTAGCGTATTTTATATTCGCGGTAATAACAGTTGAATAATCTTTTTCAATTAATGTATCCACAAGATTTGAAAGAGAATCAGGCTTGTCATCCGGATTAACCGGATCATAGGACGCCGCGATCAGCAGCTTACCTTCGAAGGTCTTAGTGAGTACACCAATGGCGGTATCACCAACAAAATCGACAGTGAGTTCTCTATCGACAAGTTCCATTTTATGTCCGACACGAAGCGGGTAAATAGCCTTTGCGAGTCCGTCACCGAGAAGACTCATTGCCTCATCTTCGTTGTAATTGGGTTCGAAAGACTGGAGTATTCCATCCGCATCCGTGAGTTTCAGAAGCGCTTCATAGTCGCTGCCGTTTTCACTGGACTGAACAAGCCCCTCAGAATTTGTACACGCGGAAATGGAAAATATGAGCAGAAAAAGAATTGATACCGGCATAATTAACAGCCTGAATCGTATCATTATTACCTCCCTTAAATAGATTAACAAATCGAACCCCTGTTGCCGATTTTAAGTGCTATAAACGTGCCATCAGGACAGCAACTAGATAACATGTTGAGTTACAAGGAGTTAGGGGAAGATATAAATCACAGCAAATGCCTGGAAAGCGGTTTAATTTGCCTGAATGTCATTTGGCATGCATTTGAGATATCAGATGGCGAACAACATCATCCAGATACCTGTGATACTTTGTCGGCAGGTTTTTGTACTTCGAGGCAAATTTCTTTTTGATAGTCTCAAAATCTGACCCGGATAACTTTACCAAATCCTTACTGATATTTTTCAAGTAGGTTTCACCTTTGCCTGTAACTTTGTCCAGCACCTTCCTATCATCAGTTTGAGCGATATCAGCGGCAGCTTTAGCAATATTAAACCGGTTAATAAAGAACTGTTTAAAAAATATTCCTCTGAAGTTTTCTGAAACAATCGTACGGCTAAGATTCCCGAGTTCTTTAGCCGTTTCATTTATGGAAGAATGCGAAAATTCTTTTTCCCGCAGCGAGTGTAGAATCAGATTTTCCAGATCGGATTTATCCAGTTTGCTCAGTTCACCCGGAAGATCGCCGAGTTTAATTATTTCCCTCTTCTCGGTTTCGGCGAAAATGCTGGCTCTTTTTATTATAGATTCAAGTTCACGGACATTTCCTTTCCAGTCATGCTGTACAAGAACATCAATAACAGCTTTAGAAACCTTAAGACTCTCCTTCTCCGCAAAATAATTCGCAAGTACCGGAACATCTTCCTTCCTGTCTCTCAGCGGCGGGAGAGTAACGTTTATTACATTCAGCCTATAGTAAAGGTCTTCCCGAAATTTCTTATCAGCAACAAGTTGTTTTAGATCCTTGTTCGTCGCGGCTACAACTCTTACATTTACAAACTTTACATCCGTTGAGCCGACTTTCTGAATCTCGCCCGACTGCAAAACACGCAGCAGCTTAACCTGAAAATTCTCATCGGTTTCGCCAATCTCATCAAGAAATATTGTACCTTTATCAGCAGCTTCAAACATTCCCTGTTTATCAGCAACCGCGTTTGTAAAAGCGCCTTTAACATGTCCGAAAAGTTCACTTTCAAGCAGCGATGAAGTTAGAGCAGCGCAATTTACCGCAACGAATTTATTATTCCTTCGTCCGCTAAGAGTGTGAATAGCATTTGCTGCAAGTTCCTTCCCGCTTCCGCTTTCACCCTGGATAAGCACAGTTGCGTCCTGCGGCGCAACTTTTTCAATTATCCTTACAACCTGACCGATTTTATCACTTTTATATATTAGTCCGAAAAATTCATTTATGCCGGAAGTTATTTCCGACCTGTCGGGAATTTCCTCATCAGCTTGAGATTTACGGATGGATGTAATTTCACTTTTCAGATTGTCTATTTTTTCAAGCAGGGATTCGTCCTGTCCCGAGACATCCAATTCCCTTTCAAGATTCCGTAAAATATCCTCTTTAGCACTCAATGCCCGGTCAAGTATTTCCCTTTCATTTATCGAATCCTGCAAAGCCCTGTCTTTGCTAATAAATTCAAGTGACAGTTCAGTAGCGGTTAATAACAGTAAGGGGACGATAAAATAAGAATGATTAAGCTGTATCCCGCCTGCAGTAAATGCCATGTAAGAGATTAATAATAATGCAGCAAACATTATCCCGATTTTCAAGTATTCATTTCGAACAGATAAATATTGCGATGTGATAATCAGAACAAGAAATACTATTATTGATATTAGTATAAACTGATCATTCAGTCCCGAATCGTTTAACAGATTATCAACTGCGAAAGCGTGCAATGCCACGCCCGGAATCTGATCGTCATAATATGATGAATACGTTCTTGCAATCGTCGGATCAGTTACTCCCACAATAATCTTTTTCCCTTTCAGGTTACGTAAAGATGCATCGTCATTCTCGCAAAGTTCAAAGAACTCAACTAATCCCATTCTACGGAACGAATTCCACGAATGATTCAGGTTTAGTTTAATTTCGCCTGTCCCGGAATACTTTTGTCCCGACAACTCTTCCGAAAACGAACTAATCATATTTCCATTAAACTTCAGTTTAAGTGGAATAACAATACCTTTATCCTCAACATAATTTATATAACCTGTTTTTATTTTGCCGGATGCGGCGGGAACAGGATATTCAATATTGTCTGTTACAAAACTTTCTCCATCGTACGTAATCTCACCTGCAAGTGAAGCCAGAACAACATTCCCTGCTTTTTCTATTTCGTCGGTTAACAAGGTATTATACATATCGGGAGTGGAAACATTCTCCGAGAGAAAAACTTCCAAGCCGATTTTATCGGGGGAATACTTTGTGAGATAGTTGATAAGGAGCGCATAGTAACTTCTTTTAATCGGCCAGCCGCCTAAACTCAGTATATCACTGCTATTAATACCGATTACAACAATGTTCGAATCAGTTCCCGCATCAACCGACAAACTTCGGAAACTACTCTCAATATTACTATTTATTAACTGTGTGAGAGTTGGAATTACAAACAACAAAATTGCGGAAATGAAGATCACGGATAATCTTAAGTATTTTTTGTTTCCCGCCAATTTTTGGATGTTATTCATAATGAATTTATTTTAGTGTCTCAATAATGAAATTCAATTTACGAAAAAAAATAGTGCTCAGTTTCTAACAAATTACCCGGAGCTTTAAAGTGCAAAAAACAATTAATAGTATGTCAGTAAATTCACTCGGAAACAAAGCAAATAAATCAATTGTGTTTGTTCACGGATTTCCATTCGGAAGCTGGATGTGGAACAAACAGGTGAAGGATTTAAAATCGGAGTTTCAGTGCGTTACATACGACATCCGGGGGCTGGGTGATAGCTATGTCGGCGATGGACAATATACTATGGAAGCATACGTCTCCGATCTAATGTCGGTAATCGGCGAGCTTGAACTTGACAAACCTTTATTGTGCGGACTTTCAATGGGCGGGTATATTTCGCTCAGAGCAGTTGAGAAGTTTCAGGATAAATTCTCCGGATTAATATTACTTGATACAAGGGCGGAAGCTGATGACGACAAAGGAAAACTTATACGCGCAGAGAAGATCAATAAGATAAATGTAGACGGACTTGATGAATTCGTAGAAGGATTCGTGAACGGATTATTCGCAGATCTGACTATCAAGGACAATAAACGACTTTACAACGATACTATCAATCGCTGCAAGCAGAATAATCCTGTTGGTGTCAAAGGCGCTATGATAGCAATGCTGAGCAGAACAAGCACTGTTAAATTCCTAAAAAAGATTGACATCCCAACATTGGTTATAGCCGGAGCATTCGATAAGTTGACTCCTCCGACAATGATGCGGGATTTGGCTGCAAATATTAAGGATTCCGAATTCGGAATTGCCCCGAGAGCCGGTCATTTATCACCATTGGAAAATCCCGGTTTCGTAAATGATATGATAAAAGGATTTATTAAGAGGAGAATATTAAAATAAAGCGGACACTAGTTATACTTGCATTAGTACTTCTTTCGACAGCTTATGTTTCAGCACAGACTGTAACAGTACGGGATGACCTGCAGAATGTTTTCAACAATTATAATGTGAAAGGCTGCTTTATACTTGAAAGCCTCTGCGAGAATACAAAGTTTATCGTTAATCCGGAAAGAATAGATTCTGCCTTTCTTCCTGCTTCCACATTTAAAATCCCACACGCTTTGATCGCACTTGAAACCGGCATAGCGGACGACGGCGACTTCACAATGGAGTGGGATGGAGTTGAGAGATCAGTAAAGTCATGGAACCGAACTCATGCCTTGAAGATTGCAATTCAGAACTCGGTAGTCTGGTTCTTCCGGGAAACAGCTAAACGTATCGGGAACCCGAGAATGAGCGAATGGCTGAATAAACTTGACTACGGGAATAAAGATATCAACGGGACAGAACCATTCTGGTTGAGAGGAAATCTTAGAATTACTTCCAATGAACAACTCAAGTTCATGAAGCAATTCTACAATGAATCTCTTCCCTTCAAGAAAGAATCTTTTGAAGTTGTTAAGAACGCGCTGCTGCTTGAAGACACCGATACTTACAGTTTATACGGTAAAACCGGCTGGGCAGTTTATAACGGAAAAAATATCGGCTGGCTCATCGGGTACGTTGAAGGCATAAGCGGCACTTATGTTTATGTCACGAATGTTGAGAGCGGACGAGAGAATACTAAGTTCGGTGAATCGAGACTTGGGATAACAAAGGAACTTCTTGGGATATTACAAGCATTCTAATTGATCATTATGTAATCTGAGGATAAATCGTGATAAAATCATTTCGAACGTTATTAATTTTAGTAATACTCAACTCAACTCTAATTACTGCACAAAACAGTTGGATACGTGTAAACCAGTTGGGTTACAAACCTAATTCCGTAAAAGTTGCCGTCCTAGCAAGTAAAGAAAACATCAGTATTGATTCTTTTAAGATTGTTGAAGTGCTTACGGATAAAATAGTGCATACCGGTAATGATATAAGGCGGTTCGGTCCTTATGCATCTTTTACAAATTTATACCGACTGGATTTTTCAGACTTTAATGAACCGGGTACATACTACATTATCGCTAATGATACAGTTTCATCCCGGATTAAAATTGCCGAAGACATTTACAACGGTTCTGCCGATTTCCTTTTGAAATATATGCGGCAGCAGAGATGCGGATTCAATCCTTTTTTCGAGGATTCGTGTCATACTCACGACGGATTCATTGTGGACCGTCCCGGATACGATTCGGTTCACATCGACGTTACAGGAGGCTGGCATGATGCTTCCGATTATCTACAATATGTAACCACTTCGGCTAATGCTACCTACCAGATGCTGTTCGCGTATAAACAAAATCCGGATGCTTTCGGTGATGAGTTTGATAAAGACGGGCTACCCGGATCTAACGGCATCCCTGATATTCTTGACGAAGCAAAGTGGGGCCTCGACTGGCTGAACAAAATGAATCCCTCTTACGGAATTATGTATAACCAGATTGCCGATGACAGGGATCATATGAAGTTCACACTTCCTACGCTTGATACAATAAGTTATGGAAAAGGTTTGGAACGGCCTGTTTACTTCGTTACCGGCAAATCCCAGGGTTTGGCGAAATATAAAAATCGTACAACCGGAGTTTCGTCAACTGCTGCTAAGTTCGCGTCAGCATTCGGACTTGGTGCTGAATTACTGAATGAATACTATCCGGAATTCAGCAAGACTATTTCAAGTAAAGCAGAGGATGCATATAGATTCGCCGGTACTGACCTAGGAGTCTGCCAGACAGCGAGCAACCGCTCACCATATTTTTATGAGGAAGACAACTACGTTGACGACATGGAACTGGCTGCTGCTCAACTATTTCTGAACACTAATGATTCATCTTACATACATGATGCAGCATATTGGGGCGATGTTGAACCTGTAACCCCCTGGATGGGCGTGGATACTGCAAGACATTATCAATGGTATCCTTTTGTTAATCTGGGACATTTCTTACTTGCGAAAAATGAAACAGGATTAACAAAACAAAAATTTCTTGGTTTTCTTAGAAAAGGCATTGAGAACATTAAGATACGTGCGAAGGCAAACGGTTTCAACTTCGGGATACCATTTATCTGGTGTTCCAATAATCTTGTTGCCGCAGCATTAACTCAGATAAGTTTATATAAAAATCTTACCGGGGATAATAGTTACGATGAACTGGAAGCTTCTTTGCGTGACTGGCTATTCGGATGCAATCCCTGGGGCACAAGCATGATAGTCGGTTTCCCCCGTGAGGATGCAGACATACCCACTGATCCGCATTCGGCTTTATCCGCGGCGTTTAATATGAATATTGACGGCGGACTCGTGGACGGGCCGGTATACACTTCAATATTCAACAGACTGAAAGGATTGAGGATAGTCAATGGTGATGAGTACGAAAAGTTTCAATCGGACTTGTGTGTTTATCACGATGATTACGGGGATTACTCAACTAACGAACCGACAATGGACGGGACAGCCAGTCTGACCTACTACCTTTCTTCTCTTGAGCACCAGCAATCGGAGGAGAATAATTTGTCAGAGAGTTTCGGAGCGATTATACGCGGTGATTCAACCTTAAAAAACATTTACCTGGTTTTTACCGGGGGAGATTACAGCAAAGGCGGGGCGGTAATATCAGAGACGTTAAGAAGTAACATCATCCCTGCAAATTTCTTCTTCACCGGGGATTTTTATCGAAAACCTGAAAACAAATCTCTAATTAAAAAACTGGTTAAAGACGGACATTATTTGGGAGCTCATTCGGATAGTCACTTGCTTTATGCACCATGGGAAAATAGAGATTCGTTATTAGTAACCAAAGAAGAGTTTCTTACTGATCTGGCAAACAACTATAAGGAGATGTCGCGGTTCGGTATAGACAAGATAGACGCGCCTTACTTCCTACCTCCTTATGAATGGTTTAACAGCACAATAAGCAGATGGACCAAAGAGCTGGGATTAACCCTGATAAATTTCACACCGGGAACAAGATCAAATGCTGATTATACAACTCCGGGTATGGTAGATAAATATGTTGACAGTGATACAATCTATGAAAGTATACTGAGCAAAGAAAAGAATTCATCATCAGGGTTGAACGGATTCATATTATTACTACATATCGGTACATCCCCGGAGCGAACCGATAAATTTTACTACAGACTCGATAAACTGCTCAGGGAATTAATTTCACGCGGGTATGAATTTAAACGGCTGGATCCTAATCAATCCGGCAACTTATAATAAATCCGCGTCGGGATAACGCGGATTCAGTACATTAAAATCAAAATGCGTATCCGAAGGAAAACCTGAGCGCAAGATCAGGGTATCCAAATACCATTGCGCCTATATTGAGCTTATTCAGTATTGTATACTGCCGTCCCAGCGAGAATCCGCGGGGCAACGGAGTGTCAAGGCTGCTTTTCAAATCTTCGGCGTCTTCAACTCCCTCCGCAATACCTGAACCAAACATTAAACTGCCGCCAATGCGATAATGAGGATTCTTATAACCGGTACGATCGCTAAACGCCTGTAAAAGGAGTCCGTCGACGTCAAGGAATAAGAGTCTTACAGGAACAAAAGCCCAGCCCCATCCTTCCAGTTTATCGGGCATATGAAGATCGAATCCTATTCGAACGCCTACCGAAGGTTTGTAGCCAACATAGTAATCTGAATATTTAAATGAATACTCACCAAAGTATTTAACGAGATTGAATGCCAGTATATGCTTTCCCAGTTTAGTATCAATGCCTATAAGCATACTTGATGGATATTCAACCAGAAGAGAATCCGAAAACACATTGTTTGTTGGAATAGTTAAATTAGGTTTAGCCAGGTCCAATGAATCGATAATTATATCCAGAGCATTATCACCATCTCCCGTCGGAGTACCTGTAAGAAATTTCGGCTGATAACTTTCGGAATACGCGTTGTTATCATGAATTTCAAAACTCGGCATAAAATCGAGAACAAATGAGAAATTGAAGTTAGAAAGAAATCCGCTGCTTTCAGGAGGCTTATAAAAGGCTCCAAATTTCATAGCCCACTTGTTATCAACAAAATCACCGTTTGACCTGAAGAACATCTGGTTGGTTTCACCTAAATCCGTATTCAGGTTAGGATCGTTCGGATCATTAAAATAATACTCGGATGAATTATTCAGCACAATCATCCCGGTGTTGTAGGAATCAATATAGATCCTGTTTCTGAGATAATAATTACTGGCCGTGAATCCAAGTGACAGCAATGAATTGTTCTTATTAATAACTTCAAACGAAGCACCGAAGGACAACTGATGCATTTTCATACTAAATTCGGAAACGATATTATTGTTTAGAATGATATCAATATCGGTGTCATTATCTCCTACTTTCTTTGTTGCCTTCAATCCGGTATTCAATCCGTTCATAAGCATTTCGAATGACATATCAACCAGCAACAAATACCCGATGCCAAGTTTTACACGGTCATGAACAGGGAATGCAATACCGAACGAGCTGAACCCTCCAAGCTGTGCAAATTCAACTTCTGAAAAACTCGTATATGATTTCCGTGTTCCATCGTTTACTATAAACGCATCCGTATCGTCAAGGAATGAATCGGTTTCCTCCTGTATTGTTTCAGGTGATACAAGATCGTCTTTGCCAACACCGAAGGCATTATTACTAAAACCCACTTTCATATCAAAGAAGATTTGCGAACTTTCGATATTGGACATTCCCGCAGGATTCATAAATAAACCCGAGGCACCGTTTTTAAGACTCGGGGAATAAACTCCGCCGAAAGTACCTGAACCTGCTCCTGCACCTGTGAGATTAAAATCCATATTGAACTTTATTTTACCGTATCCGCCGGACCAGTACTGCATAACCGGTGTATCATCATCAGCCTGTGCAGTTACAAGTTCCGCGGTTATAAATATCAGTATGCTAATTATTATTATAAAATTTTTCATTGTTATTCTCAGACTGATTAAAATTCTGCGCTTAGTGCAAATCTTTGAGTATTATTTATTGGCTCTACTACATAAGCATAATCAAAATGGAAGATCATATTATTGACACCTATATTCAGACCCAAACCGAAAGTTATTTTATTTAGATCCTCATTATTAATGAATCTCTGAACTCCAGCGCGCAATGCTACAATTTCCAACAGTGTTCCTTCTACACCCATCCGGATTCTGTTTGCAGTTTCTTCATAGATTGACGGGTAAAAATCGGCGGCGAATATCAGTCCCTTCAGTACATTAAACGATGATCCGAAAATTAACTCCATAGGAACATTTTCACTGTACTTCCCTTTTGTCTGGGTATTAGGGTTATCCGTTTCAGAATCCCAGTTTACCGGCGAAGCCATATCTCTCAGTAATAGTCCGAAACTAATATCCTCATTCATCTGATACAGTACACCTATGTCCAGACCGAATCCGAGAGCTTTCCCCTTTACCTGGTTCAAAATACCTTCCGATATCTCGTCATCATCGAATACAAGAAAGTCACTCGCAGATAAAGTATTATTGCCGAAGGAGGCATATCTGACTTTTAAATTTATTCCTACCATGAGGAAAGCTATTTTCTGAGCATACGAACCGTAGAACGTGTACTCACGCAAAGCTTCATCGCCGCTTGCAATAAGCGCTACACCAACACTTCTTTTCTGCTCTTTAGACAATGAGGCGGAAGCGGAAAAGTACTGGTAATTTACCAGCTGCATCTGTTTAAAATAGCTGAATGAAACCTGGTAGTTTTGCGTTGTCGCAAGTCCGGCAGGATTCCATATTACACTATTGACGTCATTTGCCAATCCGACGAACGCGCCTCCCATAGCAACAGGTCTGGCGCCGAATCCAACATCAACAAATGCACCCGGAATGCCCGAGAGTTCCTGCGCCTGATTCACGCCTATTAATAGAAACAGTGCGGAAATTAATTGAAATATTCTTTTCATCATTTTTCCAAGTTGTTCTAATTAGAACTATTTTATTAATACTACTTGAATTAGCTTATTAATTTCATCTTCCTTGTCTTTAACGGTAACCTGAATAATGTACCTGCCGTTTCGTGCCATATAATTATTGTCGGTTAATCCATCCCAGTAAATTTCCTTCTGACTGCTTCTGCTTCCTAACTTACCCGGATGCTGGATATCATTATCGAGCAGAGTTCTTATCAACTCACCTCGAAGATTATATATCTTAATAGTTACTACAGCAGGAGGATAACTGGTTGTTAGAAAATAACCTATTTTAACCGGACCGACCACAGGAGAGAACGGTGATGGAAGAACGCTTAGATGCCTGATACCAAGCGGCTCGTTCTCCGAAAGTATACTGTATTCTCCGAATCTATAAAAGCCTGATGCCAGTACGGATTTCTGAAGTTGTGAATTCTCCGAAATTGTAATCCACTGTTTATTAACCGGGTCATAAACAGCAATAACCTGTTCTCCTTCAAAGAGTTCAAGAGATTCACTTGAAGGCAACTCGAATGATGCCGGAACTAAAAGGCTGTCGCCCGGAAGTGAATTGCCTGTATATATAATATTGTAAACATCATCTGAAACAGTGTATGTTTTATTATTTGTGATTGATGTGATATGCTTTTTAGCCGGGCCAAACTGAGCTGTTCCAATTGCAATTTCAATGGGCTCTTCAACAGCACCCTTGGGAATAGTCAGGAACATGCCTTTTTTATCTGTAAGATTAAAGCTGCTGTTCTTATTTACAGAAGCAAACACCGAAAGTTCGGCGGTTCCGGTCAAATCTGATATTTCATCATAGAGAGTTATAATACTGGTACCTATATATGTTGAATCCACAGGGGCAAAAGTGCCATCCTCGTTTATACTTCCTGATTCAATTGGTACAACACTCCACTCAAGATTATCACCGAGAAGCACTGTCCTGTTTAATGTATCAACTGCACTGTAAGTGAATTGAATTCCATCGGATTTGTTACTCAGTTTTTTAAGCGGACTATTCAGGGAAATAGCTTTCAATGGAATATCGCTTGCAGTCATAACGACTTCCTTCGATATTGTTTTACCACTAGAGGTCGCTTGTAAACTTAAATTTGCCTGCCCCGCCGACAGCACATTCATTGTTGCGTTAGTCGGGTTTGAAACATCAGGGAAACTGATCTCAAGAATTCCGGGATTACTATTATTCCATTCAATTGTCCCGGTACTTTGAGATCCTACAAAATTCTCATTAATTGACTTATTAAGTCCGTCCCTTACTATAATCTGCAAAGTGTAACTATCACCTACTCTGACAACCTGACTGCTTAAGCCCGGAGTAATTTCAAATGAACTTAATAGTCCTCGTGCATATGATGTAACAGAATACTCTTCAGATGAGTAGACTGTACCATTGCTTGTTTTTGTAAGCAATATGTAATACTGAACATCTTCGGTTGAAAAGAGTGCGGGAATAAAAGCATTAAAGCTATCAGTATTACCGTTAACATTCACTTCATTGTAAACACTGGCCGATGCTGATTTATAATAAAGTACACCGGTAAAGTCACTGGTCGAAACATTGGAAGAAATTTCTATCTCCGTTGGAGTATCAGCGAAAACCGAGTCTATTGTATTTACTGTAAAAGGCAGAATGATACTAACATCAACTGATGATGTATCTTCGGAAAGTTCAACTGTTGTCGAGGATACATCAGGAATCAAATATTGTTCTTTTGAAAGGGTAATACTATAAGTACCGGCCGATAATAATCTGGCACTTGTAAATAATCCCGTTTCATCTGTATAGATTGACGTAATCTCTCCACCGGGCTCTGCAAAATTTATATTGACACCGCTTACAGGACTAACCCCATCTGTAACGAGAACGGAGATTTGACCGCTTGGCAAAATAAATTCCGGTATGTTTATAGTTGTACCCCTCGAAGTTGAAGGAATTTTCAACGAAGCCTGTTTTGACGGATAACTCTCATCATTTATTCGAACAAGGAATGCAGTTGTATCGTTTTCACCTCTTTTAATAGGGACATTAATAAAGTTAAATTCTCCATCAGAATTTGTTGTTGTTTCAAATGCCGAAGAAGATAATGCCTCAATGGTGACGCCTTCTACTCCGATACCGTCGTAAAGTACTCTGCCTCGTATTGCGACAACGCCGGCTGTAATATCCAGATTAACATTGCTCTTGTTCTCATCCTCCCCAAGCTGAAATGAAATAAGTTCAGAGCTATTCCCTGAATTTGTAGCCTTGAGTCTTACAGAACCTGCCGGGATATTTTCGAAACTATAACTTCCGTCAGTTGATGAGACAGCAGAATAACTTAAACCCGATTGATAAGTAAGTTGTACCGCCGCCTCAGCAGCAGGTTGTGTATTGCTGTTATCAATTAATCTGACTAATCCCGAAATCGATGAATTATTTCTCTTAAGAGTAAAACCAGCTGATGCCTGAGCATTAACACTTACACTAACACTTCGGGATAAAGGTGTTGATGTATATCCATCTTTCGCAACATAAACCTCATAACTACCGGCAGGAACATTTTCAACACCGATAGTTCCATCAGGACCCGTGCTGCCGCTTAGATTTAAGGTGCCGTCTGCACTAAGTATACTTGCTTCTGCACCTTCAATTGCCTCTCCGCCAGCATCTGCAACAGTAACAATAATGCTGCCTGAGTTTTTCTCAACAGTAAAGTTTGCCGAAACTGTATCCTTTGCACCTATGCTTAACTCTCTTGATGCCGGAGTAAAAATATAGCCCAATCGTTTCGGAGTAAGTGTATAATTTCCATTTCGCTGAAATTCAAATGCGTATTCACCTGTGGAACCCGAAAATATTGTGCTTTGTGTCTCGGTCGTAATATTCAAAAGACTCATCGAAACCTGTTCGATTCCAACATCACCGTAAATTCTGGAATTATTAACCATTACGGTTAATCCGACATTAGGATAATTCTGCACACCGGCATCCATGTGGAAAGTTGTTGTATCATTAGTATAACCTTGCCTGAAAATGTCTGTAAGTAATGTATATTCCGTGTTATTGCCTACATTTGCAAAGCTGAATTCTCCATTATCATCTGTCTGACTTGAGTAAACCTCTCCTCCGCCTGATATTGCAGTTACATTAACGATGAAAGACAGTTTGCTACCAAGCTGATTTTTTACGGCTCCTGAAATGGTACTGTTATGCTTTAATAAAGCCAGGTTTAAACTATTTCCTCCGTTTGCTATAATACTTGTGTCAACTGATGAATACCCTTCAAGTTTCACCAGAAGGTTATACTCGCCTTCAAGTAAATTATCAATTGAGAATTCACCGGACGTTCCAGACACAGTACTTCCCGAACCAATTGATCCGGAAAGATTTATACTCGCCCCCTGAAGCGGACTACCACTTTCATCTTTAATAGTTCCTGCAATAACCGCTTTAAGAGCCTGAAGACTGTTTATACTAACTTCCTGCTCAAAGCTGCTTGTCTCCAACACGATATTACTTGTTTGACTAGCGGTATAACCGGTTTTGATTATTTCAAGTGAATAGCTGCCTAAAGGAAGAGAAACAAACTCGTAATATCCTTCGCTATTTGTTACAGTACTGAATTCTCTGCCTTCCGGGTTAGATATAAGAATCGTGGCATCAACTACCGGTTGTGAGTCTGTATCCAGTATAAATCCGTTTATCTTTCCGATCTGAAGTTCCAGAGTAAAATTACTAACGTTGTTATCCCCGGCATCAATCAAATAATTTTCAGCAGAACCGGCTGAATAATTATCTTTGACAACATCGATTGAATAAGTACCGCCTACGAGTCCAGTAATAAAATAAGTACCGTCGGTACCAGTGATGTCTGTCGTAGTCTGCGTGGAACTACTTACTGTAACTACCGCGGATTCAAGTGGATTAAGAAATTCATCCGTTACATTTCCTGTTATAACAGCAAAGTTTCCCGCTAAATTAAAATTCACATTACTTACTTTTTGACCTCGTTCAAGAGATATATTCAGACTATCGCTGTATCGTCCGGGAGCGCTGCAATTAATTAAATAATTGCCCGAAGGTAATCCCGAACTGTAACTACCGTCTGCACCGGAATTCAAAATGATTATCTGACCACTATCTTCATTAGTAATTTGAATTTTCGCATCACCCAAACCCTCATTGGATTCATTATAAACAAATCCTGATATATTAGCCTGAGCAGGGGAAAGCGAGAAATTATAATTGTAGCTGCTTCCGCTGGTTAGTACAGTTGATTCGGAAGTTTTTTTAACATATCCCGGAAGACTCACTGTAATGTCATATTGTAAACCGGCTTCAACGGACGCGGAGTAGTTACCGTAAACATCTGTTGAGAGCACATATGACTTCGCCCCGGATTTATCTTTCAATTCGATGCGTACACCAGCTAACGGATTATTATTACTTTGTATACTGCCGGCTATTTTTGATGTATTCAGATTTAAATCAAAGTTATTATTAGAACTTTGTTGTCCCGGACCTATTGTTACAGTTTTGCTTGCACTGGTTTGAAAACCCGTTTTAGCTGCAACAAGTGTATAAGTACCCGGCTTCAAATTCAGAACATAATTACCTAACTGGTCGCTGACCACCGAAGCGCTCGACGATCCGCTGATGGCAGTTACTTCTGCATCAGACAATACTGTCTGTAGTGAAGTAACTTTCCCGGAGATAACACCGGCATTGGCAATCATTTTAAAATTAATATTGTTCAGGTTCTGACCTGCAGAAATATTAGCAGAATACGGTTCGGGAGACGCATATCCCGATCTTGAAAGTGAAATAACTTTGCTGCCGGGTGCCACGCTAAGCTGGTATGAACCGTTTGGTAAGCTTTCGGTATACTCCCCTGCTTTCGATATAATCTTCACTCCGCTAAGGCCTGTGCCGTCTGATGTTGAAACAACTCCGGATATGCTGGATTTATTCGGAGTTAAATAAAATGAGATTCCGGACAGCGTTTCACCAACACCCAATGATAAACTGAGGATTTCATTAGCGGTATAATTTGATTTTGAGGCTTCAAGAGTATAGGAACCACTTCTTAAACTGAGACTAAATTGCCCGTTAACATTGGTTACCGCGCTTACTGAAGTTCCTGATTGCGGTTTTGCTGTTACCGTTACATCCGGGAAAGGAACATACCCGGTTGTAACGCCGGATAAAACAACCCTGTACACAAATCCTGATAACTGATTTGCTTTAGGAGCAAGTTTAAATATCTGGTTTTGGAGAATATCGCCTGCGGTAAAATTAAAAACTTTAGCATCTGAACTAACAAAGCCGGTTTTACTGGTCTCAAGAACCCACTGACCGGAGGATAGAGTAAAACTGAAATTACCGGATTCATCGGTGTTCTGCTGTCTTACAACATTGCCGCTCGTAGCTTTAACCAGCGCTTGTTTTACAGGCTTCTGTTCGTCATTAAGTATTTTACCACTAAACGATACAATTTCCTTTTTAAGATTAACCGTATTTAATACAAGCTGGTTATTCGAAATTGTTATTGTAACAGGATCCGAAGTTTTATAGCCCTCTTTACTTGCTTCTACTTTATAGCTACCCTTCGGCATAAACTTGCTGAACGAACCATCAAGACCGGTTTTAACATTAATTGTATTGGAAGTAGAAATATTTCTGAACGCAACATTTACATCTGAAAGAAGAGCGTTATCGCCATCTCTTACTTCCCCAGATACAATTGCCGGAATAGGTCTTAGATAAAGACTAACATTTGTATTTTGATTGGTGGATAATTGAGCTACAAAAGTCGAGTCATAATAACCATCCTTTTTAGCTGTAAATTCATATGTGCCGGTAACAAGACTATCGACATACGATCTCGAGTTGGAAACAAGAAAGGGATTTGCCGGGCTAACCCCGTTTTGTATTGACCTGGCTTTGACTTCAAAACTTAACAAATCCGCACCGCTAACGGTGTTATATCCTCGCAAGGTAAATGGACTTAACCCTACATCATATTTGAATTTATTCTTACTGCTAACGTTTCCGGCACCCGAGTTATCATTCGCAATAACATACCATAAATAATTTCCTTTTGACAAAGTGGTACGGGCCGGGAAATTAATGTTCGTATTATTGGTAAATGAATTCCAGATTGGTAAATCGATTTGCTGTTCATTGCCGGCAAAACTGGATACCCTGTTAAGTATATAAATATTATATCCATTTGCACCGTTAACAGCATCCCATTTAAAATTAATATATTCGTCTCCGTAGAATACTTTATTATCAACCGGTGAAATAAGACTCGGTGGAGAAATCAATTCTGCATTTTCATAAGTAAATGATGAAACTCCTGAGAATACCGCACTTACAGCAGAAACATCATTCAAATCATAAAGATTAAGAACAGTATAATTATATTCCTTATTCGGCAGCAAAGGTGGCGCCTCGGAAGAATACGGTGAGTTTGGACTTATTTCCCCATACTGAACCGATGTACCATCAGTTATATAGTTCCAAATAATATCCGCACCCTGGACACTTACCTCCCCATTATCCAGCGTAACAATTTGAAAGGGTGTACTCGACAGGATAATCCAATAACCGGGAACACCTGGTATAGGAGACCATTGAAACGTAGGTACTGAATTAGTAATTATTCCCTTTGGAGCTATTGTACTTGGCGCTGTGCCTGCTTCAACAATAAATTGAATCTCATTGGAATAATCAATTGACGGATTACCGGCGAAATCCTGCTGAATTGCATTCAACGTATTTTCACTTGATGTTGTAATCAACGCATAATAACGTCCTACAGGAAGTTGTACGGATGATGGAGTGAACGATATTGAATTTCCTGAAACGGATATGGATTTCGAAGTGTACTTTCCGGGGGACTTACCAATTTTAAGTCTGGCACTCCCGCTGCTGAAAGATTTCCCCCAGCCAAGTACTAATTCGGCATTGGAACGGAAGAAAACTTTGTATGTTAATTGATTGTTATTGTTATAACCCTGAGCAGGATTAAGCAGCATAGTTGCTGTAATATTGTCGCCTGCGGAATTTGTTGTCTGGGTAAACGCAGGCAAGTTAAGTGCAAATAAGAATAGTGCTGATAAAAGTATTAGTCTTTTCATCTATCAATATCAAATTAATGGATTAAATACTTGTTTAATTGGTCCTACAATTCATTGTAATACGCGATTAAAGCTATAATATTTTGTTACCGAAAGAAGACTTGAAATATTTAATCGAATGAACACGCTGGAGTGGACTTTGTGTTCAATTTAGTAAACGGTATTTTTTGAACCAACCTTTATTAAAAGGACAAGGTATAATATTATCCAAATTAACACAAATAAAAATTCTAGTTTAATTGGAATTCGGATAAGACTAATGAAGATTTAATGCGATGAAATTTAAAAGTGGCGTTAAACTAAAACGGCACAACAAAAAAGTTATGCCGAATTAATGATCAATGGGAAAATGATCAGTTTATATGTTGAATTATTTTATACTCACAGGTGCTATACAAAATAAGCTAATACGAATTATGTTATATATTTATATAGCAGATTCGCCAGACTCCTCAGTTCTTATTCTTATTGCTTCATCCACTGTTGAGACAAAAATTTTACCGTCGCCTACCTGACCGGTCTTCGCCATTTTAATAATAATAGATATCGCACTTTCAGTCATATCATCTTTGCAAACAAGTTCAAGTTTTACTTTCGGAACAAACTCGATATTATATTCTGAACCTCTGTAAATTTCTTTGTGTCCCTTTTGTCTTCCGTAACCTCGAACTTCCGCTACGGTTATTCCGGGAAATCCGGCTTCCTGCAAAGATGTATGCAACTCCTCTAAAATATGAGGACGTACTATCGCTTCAATTTTCTTCATCTATACTCCTGTAAAGTATTTTCGCATTAGCTTATTTATTTTTGTGATCCCCACTTTTTGCCTTACTAAATTAGTTTGAAGTGGCAAATATAACATATTTTATTAATATGCAAACTCTTAAGTTCAGATTATGAGACCGGTCAAACACAACTCACTGATTATTTTCTGTGCCGGATGTTAACAGGAACTCATAATAATGACACAAACCTGATAAACCTAATGTAAACAAGACTCATATAATGTTAGACTTTTTTATTACGGGCAACTGCTTCGACCATAGCAATAGTTGTCAAATTTACGACATCTTCAACTGTTGCACGATACTGAAGAAGGTGTGCCGGGAGTCTGGTACCCAGCAGCACAGGACCGATAGAAACAGTATCGCCAAGACATTGCAATGAGTTCATTGCCATATTAGCTGATTGAAGTTCGGGAAAGATCAGCACATTGGCATTCGACTCCAATTCACAGAAGGGAAAATAATCCTTCCTTAGCAATTCATCTCTAGCGGTAATTAACTGCATTTCTCCGTCTACATTTAATTCAGGCGCTTTCTCTTTTACCAACTGAACTGCTTTTTCAACTTTTTTAACCAGAGAGTGTTCTACACTGCCGAAATTGGAAAATGAAAGAAGAGCAACACGTGGTTCAATACCAAGGTTAGCAGCCATGCCGGCAGTTAGGACAGCAATTTCTGCAAGCTCGTCCGCACTCGGATCAATATTAACCGCACAGTCGGCAAGAAGCACCGCATCTTTCGGTAGGAGCATCAGATAGTGACTCGTTATTCTGCTGATACCAGGCGCTGGTCCGATCACTTCAATAATAGTCCGCAGCGTTTCGGAATAATGAGGAGATATTCCGGCAATCATCATATCTGCGTCCCCGCTGTGAACCATCATGGCGGCGAAGTAATCCTTCCGGTGAATTATATCGAGCGCTACCTGCCTTGTAACTCCTTTTCGTTTACGCATGTTGAAGTATTCGTTAACATATGTTTCGTAGTGAATACTGTGAAACGGATCTTCTATCTGTACACCACCCAGATCGAGTCCGAGTGTTTCAGTTAATTTGCGTATCTGTGCCTCATTACCTAAGAGAATGGGCTGGGCAATCTTCTCATCCATAAGAACACGGCTCGCGCGTAATATCGTTTCATTGGCACCTTCGGTAAAAACAACTTTAAGATTTTCCTGCGGTGCCCGATGGAGAAGCTGACGCATAGTATCCCGCCCGGTACCATGCTGCAATGAAAGATTTTCCTGATATTTCACTTTATCGATTTTAACCTGAGCTATCCCTTGCTCAACAGCCATTTGCGCAACAGCGGATGATTCACGAACAAGTATGCGCGGATCAACAGCTTTGGGCAGTAAGTATTCAGGTCCGAAAATAAATTTCTTGTACCTGTAAGCGCGCTCAACCTCTTCCGGGATTTCTTCACGGGCTAGACTTGCAAGAGATCGGGCTGCCGCAAGCATCATTTCTTCTGTTATTGCCGTAGCCTGCACATCTAGTGCACCGCGAAGAACATATGGGAAACTCAGCGAATCCAAAACTGCGTTCGGACTAACACCTGAACCGGTTGCAACTATTATATCCTTTCTGCTGCCTTTAGCTTCCTCGTAAGTTATTTCCGGTTCAGGAGTTGCCAGGGCAAATACTATGGGAAAAGCTGCCATTGAGTGGATCATATCAAGCGTTAAAATGTGGCCGGAAGATGCCCCTATAAATACGTCTGCATCCTTCATCCCTTCTTTAAGACTCAGACCACCAGCGTCATTAATAAACTCTTTCTGGTAATCAAATATATCTTCCCGTTTACCGGATATTAGTCCTTTGACATCATAGAGAAACAAATTCTCTTTTGCCACACCCATCTTCAGCAATAGTCTGGCACACCCGGTTCCAACAGTTCCGGCACCGCAAATAACTATTTTCATATTCTCAAATTTCTTATCGACTATATCCACAGCGTTCAACAGAGCTGCGGCTGCAACAATAGCAGTACTATATAAATTTTCATGAAATACCGGGATATTCATTTCCTGCATAAGCCTGTCATATATATATAATCCCTCCGGAGCCTTTACGTCTTTAATATTAATAGCACCGAATGTAGGTTCGAGCATTTTTACAGTCTCGATAAATTTATCAGGTTCACTTGTATCCAGCTCCAGTCCGAATACATCTATATCAGCAAGCCTTTTGAACAAAATTGTCATTCCTTCCAACATTGGTTTTGCCGCAAGCGCTCCGATATTTCCGAGACCCGGGACAGCGCTTCCATTTGTAATTACTCCTACCAGATTGCCGCGATTAGTGTATTGAAATACTTTCGTATTATCATTGGCAATTTCAAGTGACGGGAACGAAGCGCCCGGCAGATAAGCCATTCGCAGATCACGTGGAGAGAGGCACGGTTTTGTTGCTTTTATTTCAACCTTACCGGCCTTTCCGGATGAATGATATTCAAGGGATTCTTCTTTTCTGATCATTTTTCTCTCCTTCGTAATTTTAGTTTACTACCGATGCATCACCGGGTAATTACTTACTGTATCGTTAAATGCCGCCAGGAATGTAGCCACAGGTCTTACCTGCATTATCCAAATTCTATTCCCCTCGAGCGCATATTCAATATCAAGCGGGTAGCCGTATTCTCCTTCCAGTTTTAACGAAAGATTAACCAGCTCCGAAATTTCAGCATACTCTAATGCAGCTCTGAAACGCTGGTGGTAAAGCGTTGAATCAATTTTAGTACCGCTTTCTTTTTCGTCATCGTATACAACACGCTCTTTTTTATCGGCTGTTGCATAAGTAAACTGAAGAGGTTTCTCCGGATCATATCCTTTCTTTGCTACAGTAACCTGATCAGCTGCAACAACTCCGGACACGATCCCTTCACCGATTCCGAGTCCGGCATTAATAACAACTTCGGACAGTTTTCCCCTGGCAACATTGATAGTCTGTATAACACCCGATACTCTTGCCCAAATAATTTTCTGCACAATTATTCCGCCTTTGTATTCATAATTGCGGCCGAGTATTTTTCTATTATGAATAGCTCTTTCCGTCCATAAACCGGCCCAAGCGCTTTTTATACGTGAAATTATTTGATCAAGTCCTTTAACGAATAAAAATGTATCAAACTCTCCTGCTCTTGCCTGAGCTTCTGTATCTTCCTCAAGGGAAGAAGAACGAACGGCAAAGAAAGAGAACTTGTCGGTGTTTCCGCCTGTCAGTGAATATAAAGCCGCTTCAATTTCCCGATAAAGCTCTTCGGGTAATTTAACGGAATCCCACAGTTTATTAATATGCTGAGATTTTTCGGAATCGCTTAAATTATTTCTCTCAAGTATTTTCTCGATGGCATCCCGTATAGTTACCGCATCCCTTGGTATTTCCTTTACAAAGGACTTACTCGCTTCAAGTTTATAATCGAGCACATCCTGGAAAGCTTTGTTTGTAACAGCAAACCATGGTGACACATTATCCTCACCTATTAGCCTGTTTAACTCGGCAAGATTTGCAGCTTTCCCTCCGATAAGCGGACATAGTTCAATTCCACCGTTGTTCGATGTCAATATATACTTGCCTTTCAACAAGTTGATGGCAGACTCAACAGTCTCATTTAATTTACGTCTCAGTGTGGTAATATAAAGGGCCTTCTCAGCCGATATTTCCAAAACCAATGCCAGTCTGTCGATAGTTCTCAATAAATGCTGGCACCTGATAATTTCTTCCCCGTCATTGTTATAATTCAGCAGGTTTTCATAAGTGTTTTCAAACAGATATTCCAGCCGCTCAAGGCTGCATTTTTCAAGTGACTCCAATACCCTGAGTTTCTGCTCACTCACTCTTAATGCCGATTGTGCAAGGAACTCATTAATCGTTTTTTCGAGTTCATGCATTTTAATTGCCTCAAGCCGGAGGGAGATAATCTCATTGAGGCGGTTCGATTGCGAAATTAATTCAACTACTTCATCAAACCGGTGCGTATATTTTCCATACATCTCGTCAATAATTTTACGTAAATACTCACCTGCCGCTTCTCCGGTATTTTCATTCTCAAGTAATATTTTAAGCAGCTTAACCTTAACTCTTTTCCAGCTCTCAACATCCGGAATTAAGTCTCCCATAAGTATTTCATTTACTGCATAGCGCGCAAGAAACGGATCATATATCCGTTCGAGTATTTTTTCAATATGGTATTGTGCTTTCAGGAGTCTGCCGCGAAGACTTAATATATCGCTATTCTCCACTGACATTTCAACGCAGATCTTCCCGAACATTTTAAATCCGTCATAAAGTGCCATAGCATCTCTTTGCTGGCCGATAATAAGCATTCGTCCTTTGGATGCTTCAAGTATCACCAGATCACCGTCATTCAGCTCATACTGTTTTTCGAACAGATCGGATCTTGTGATTATGTTAAACCCGAATGCCTGATGCTGAACTTCCCTGTATTCAGTTTGCGAATACAGCAGACTCAATCCCCCGCCCGTATTTTTACGCCATTCCCCTTTTATTACCATGGCCGGTTTTTTGAATTGAATGGCTATTAACCCGGCATGACTTAGAATTCCACCGCCGGTAGATACAATCCCTGAAGAATGATATAAATAAGTATTATCTCTCGGCGTAATTGATTCCGAGAAGAGAATAGCGCCGTCAAAATCTTCCGGCATACGGGATGAAATTCCAAGCAAGGCCTTTCCCGCCGCTTTTCCCGGTGAAGCTTGCAAACCTTCAATAATTCTCTGACCCGGATAATGTTTATCAATCAAATAACTGCTGCCTGAATCGAGTTCAAGTTTAACATGTAAAATCGTATCATCAATATCTTTTTCCGAAGGCTTAGCAAACGGTACAACATAGTTGTTCTTTCTAAGCATGTGAGCAAGATCTTTCGCATCGCAGCTCCAGTTGTTTATCCACCTGTCGGATATAAATTTCCTGTACTTGTAAAAACCGTTACCGTGGGAAAACGCTGCGAGCCTGATAATTCTGTTCGTACACCGGAGTATGCAGAGATTAATGTTTTCACCAAGCAGGGGAATCTTTGTTGCTTGTACTTCAAGATGCTCTATATTTCCGATTGTCTGAAAAGAAAGTGATCTCTCAAGCGGAAGAATAAGCCTCGCTGTTATTGCGGCGCTCCTTAGCAGTCCGTCATTAGAACTGATTAGTTCGGCAATCAGTTCTGGCGGACTGATTCGCTTAAACAATTCCTCGTGCGTGGAAACATACAGTCCGTTCTCTTCGTGAATTTCACCATTCCTAATAGCATCCCGTAAAATTCTTAAGAACCTTTTTTCCAGATACAGTTTGCCGTATCTCCTTAAATGGTCGGAATCTTTTACCTTTTGAAAATCAATTCTAAGTTCATCAAGAGAATCATTGATTGCATTTAGACTATCCGCATTATCATTAGCAGTAAATTTATCCGTGTAATCACCGTTTCCATTCCATTCCGTTACTGTTTCCGCATCATGTTCATCGGTCACATTATGAAGTACTTTAAGATTATCTTCGCTTAACAAAGCTTTTACCGGAAGTACTCCCCAGTCGAGGAATGATTCAATCCATGCGTCAATGATTTTTTCTTTCGCTGCCATACCGTAATCCAAGGAACCAATAATCCAGTCGAGATCCATCATATAAGGTACCAGGCGAAAAAGCATTTCAGCCTTTTCACACAGCTGTCCGAAATCAACAGTAACCTCTTTATCATAACGGGCATGAATACGCGTGCCTTCCATTTGGACATCAAACTCCAGGGCAGCGAATAATTTCTTAATAGCGCTTAATTCCAGGTTCGGATGATTATCCAGTTCGTAGTTGCTAACGCCGTAATACTCCAAATCAATCATACCTCCCTGCAACGGAGGCGAAAAGTCTATTCGAATAAAAACAGGATGATTTCTGAACCAGGGGTAATAATGGATTTCATTCGCATAGCAGAAAATATTAATTCGCGGGAAGCTTTCAAGTCCGTAAAGCATTTGATCCTGGAAACCGTTTATAACTATCCGTACCGGATACGGAATATTCAGTCCGGCGTTGTCACTATTTTCCATCGGCTCGAAATCAGCGTAATGAATGTTCCTCAAAATACTGTGTGACTTTTCTGAACCGGCAATGAACAAGTCGATCGATCTGTTCGGCGACTGCCCCTTCTCAACAAGTTTGAAGCCGTGTTTCAAGCCCTTCTGGTGCAGGTATCGCTTCAGTCCGTGAATTGTAGTTACATCGGAAACACTTTTAGGCTCCTCAAACATTTGAACAAGCCGGGTGATTTCCCTGGATAAAATAGTATCGCCTGAAGTGAGCTTTAATTGTTCTTCAATTTTCTTCTTCAATCCGAGATAAATGTCCGGAAGTATTAAACACTCCTGCGAATACTCGGAAAACAAAGCAACATAGTCTTTAACAACTTTGTCCATGTTCTTAAGTATTCTGTTTATTTTCAGTCTGTTAAGGGGAGTAATATCGAGTATATCTCTCAGTAGTTCCGCGTGAGTAAGATTATAACTTCTGAATCTGGCAACCGGATTTTCCGTAACCGATTGTTTCACGGGATCCTTCAACGGACTGTGATGCGCAACAATTTTATAAACTTCTTCACCTAAACCAAGGTCAATTGAATTTCTTAGGAAACGGATTTCAGGTTCCCTGATGTAAATCGGCAGTTCACCACCAACGGATACCTCTCTTAGTCTCTCCGCTTCCAGCCCCAGGTTCATATTCTCCCAGCCGACATTGGTAATGATCTCCTTAATCAGATCGGGACCACAGATTTTTTCAACAGCCTTTATTGAATTAACAAGAACATCTCTAAATTCATGCGAAGATTTTATATAGAGAAGATCACGGTAAGCAGCGCGAGTGTATGCCAGATAACCCGAGAGAAGAGAAAATTTTTCATTGCCAAGAAGACGCTGCGCTGTAGACTCGTCTGCAGGCTGTCCCTCAGAATCCAGGAGCGAAGCGGCATAAAGTTTTATATTTACCGTAGGTCCATTCAGATACAAATACATGAGTGGGTTATCTACGGAGTTTTCATCAGGAGAATTAAAGTATCCAATCAACTTTGAAAGTTTCTGAGATATAGCTTTTCCGTTCAGCCTGGATTTTTCTTTCATTGATTCTGCGGCAAGCCATTCAACAAAATTATTATCGACATAAAATTTTTCTTCTTCTGCTAAACAGACTAGTAATTCCACACACTCGTTCAGAACGGACTCATCTCTTGCTCTAAGAATCACTGCTGCAAATTCAATAGTGCAGATAACGGAGGACAATAGTCTCGACAACGAATTAAAAATCAATTTCGCAGGTTCGGCTTTCACCGACTTAAGTGCAACAGCAAGCGGAAGCAGTACTGAGAGATCAGTTTGAGGAGAATATTTTTCTTCAATCTGATCCAGAATTTCGCGAAGCTTTTCAGGATTTGGATTTGTTGTATTGATGACAGGAAGTAACGAATTGACAAGTTCGGATACTTCTGATTGACTCTTATCCGTATGCAGACCGGGTTCTGCCATTTTGACTAATCTAAGTAGTTTTCCCTGATTTCAGGCAAGATTATCATTTGCTTACTGAAATATATCTAAAATTTAGATGAATTCATCCTGTTTGTACATCTTAATATAAATTGGAATCCAGCCCTAATTCTAATAGTAATTTATCTCTGAAATTATTTTTTGCGAAAGCAGAACTTTTTAACTAACTTTGCGTCAAATAAATGACCAACAGTCAGTAAGTCGGGAATATTGCTCAAATGGGTGTTGCGGAACGCAAAGAAAGAGAGAAACAGCAGCGTAAAAATGACATAGTTGACGCCGCTGAAAAGGTGTTCTTTTCAAAGGGTTATGAAGGTTCATCAATGGATGACGTTGCAAAAGAAGCTGAACTCAGCAAGGGAACCCTGTATCTCTATTTCCACAGCAAGGAGGATTTGTACGCAGCTATTGTGGAAAGGGCCGCAATAATAATGAATAAGCTCTTTTCGGAGGCGGTTGTTGATCAACCTGACGGCTTAAGCAAAACAAAAGCAATCGGGAAAGCTTTCAACAGTTTTTTTAGTGATTACCCTGATTATCATGATGCTTTGATGTTCGATCAGAATAAGCTGACACAACTGGATTGCGGTTGTCTTAATGAAATTGCGGCACTCGAAACCAAGAAAAAATCCAATGAGATTTTTATCGGGGCTATTAAAGAAGGCATCGCGGACGGTTCGATCCGTAAAGATCTCGATCCGGTATTAACAGCTATGATACTCTGGGGACAGACGATGGGAATACTTCAACTCGTAAAAAATAAAGGCAGCGTTTTAACGAAAATTTTTCTCGTTGATACTGATGCAATTATGGATAAGCATTTTGAATTATTATATGAAATGTTAAGTCCGTAAAAAAAAAATTTTAAATATTACTGACTATCAGTCAGTAAATAAACAACAGTTACTTTGAGGTAGTGATGACATCACGAAAATCAATATTGATTATTTTGTTTCTTTTATCTGCCTGCTCCGTGTATTCGCAAAGCATTCTGGATGAATATGTGCAGGAAGGACTGGACAATAATCTGGCCCTGAAACAGATAGAGTTCTCATACGAGAAAAGCGTGGCTGCTTTAAAAGAAGCACAGGGTTCATTTTTACCCTCGGTAGATATAAACGCCCGGTACACCAGAGCTGACGGAGGAAGAACTATTGAGTTTCCCGTCGGGGATCTGATGAATCCGGTGTATACGACTCTTAACCAGTTAACCGGTCAGCAGCTATTCCCGACTATTAAGAACCAGGAAATCAATTTCCTCCGGGAAGAAGAACAAGACACGAAGATTGAATTCGTACAGCCACTTTTCCAGCCTGAGATTTACTATAACTATAAGATCAAATCCAATCTTTCTCAAGCTGAAAAAGCAGCTAGAAACGCCTACGCGCGAAGTCTCATCTGCGATATCAAATCCGCATACTATAATTACATGCGTGCTGTTCGCGTTCTTGAAATATTTGAGTCAACCGAGGATTTATTGAACGAAAACTTACGGGTAAGTAAAAGTCTTTACGAAAATAATAAAGTTACAATCGATGTTGTTTATCGGGCGGAAACAGAACTTGCTAAACTCCGGCAGCAAACCGAAGAAGCTCTGTCGAACGAGAAGACTGCCAAAGCATATTTCAACTTCCTTCTTAATCGTGGGCAGGAAATGGAGATCGTAACGCATTCGGTAATCCAAAGTTATGCAGGTATTGATATAACTCTGGAAGAAGCTGTTAAAGCCGCTTTAAGGAAACGGGAAGAAATTCAGCAGATCGGATTTGCAGGACAAGCCGCGGATGATAATGTTAGTCTGAATAAATCCAAATTCCTTCCGAGTTTAGTATTTGCTGCCGGCTATGGTTTCCAGGGCGACGAATACAAATTCACAAGTGAGGATGATTACTGGACGGCTTCACTGGTTTTTAAGTGGAACCTGTTCAGAGGATTCCAGGATCACTTGAGAATCGAACAGTCAGAACTGGACAAAAAGAATCTCGAGCTTAAAAAACTAGAACTCGAGAACCAAATTTCTCTACAGGTCAGAAAGGCTTATTACGATCTTGAGGTTGCTCAAAGGTCAATTGAAGCAGCGGAACTCCAGGAACGAACCGCGAATAAATCATTTGAAATAGTTCATAAGAAATTCGGCGCGGGTATGTCATCTCAAATCGAGTTTATCGACGCTCGATCGACTCTTACAAATGCCCGTTTGAACAATGTAATTACACAGTACAGGGAAATGATCAGTATAGCCGAACTCGAAAAAGCAATTGCTGCTGATCCGACCGCGTACTCAATGAAAGAGGTGGAGTTATGAAAATCAGAAAATTAAGAAACACATTATTATTAGTAGTCTTAACAAGTGTCCTCGTTTTTTCTTTCTGCACAGAGAAACAAGAACCTTCTGTAAAGGACAATACAGTAACAGTAAAAACTGCGACAGTCATGAAAGAAGAAGTATCAATACCGGTTCACAGCAGCGGGAAACTTTCGTCGAGTTCCGAAATAAAACTCTCCTTTAAAACAGGCGGTATAATCAGAAATATCTATAAAGATGATGGTGACAAGGTAAAGCGAGGTGAAATACTTGCGAAACTGAATTTGTCGGAAATTAATTCACAGGTTGCTCAGGCACGTGAAGGTTTTCAAAAAGCCGAACGGGATCTGAATAGAATTGAGAATCTTTATAAAGACAGCGTTGTAACACTTGAGCAGCTGCAGAATATGCGGACGGCTTTTGAGGTTGCTAAGTCAAATCTGAATATCGCAGAGTTCAATAAAGAGCATTCGACAATTACTGCGCCAACAGATGGAATTATTCTAAAGCGCTATAACGAGGCTGGTGAAATAATAGGTCCGGGAGCACCGGTATTCCTTTTCGGATCAGAAAATTCCGGCTGGATAGTTAAAGTCGGCATAACCGATAAAGATGTTGTAAGACTAAGTACAAGTGATAGCGCAGTAGTAAAAGTCGACGCTTATCCCGGACATGACTTTAAAGCATTTGTAACTGAAGTAGGTGCCTCGGCAAATCCGCATACAGGTACATTCGAAGTTGAGCTAACTCTTGTATCAACAGATAAAAAGCTATCCTCGGGATTCGTAGCTAAAGTTGACATCTCCCCTTCCCAAAAGGAGGTTTACAAAACAATACCTATTGAAGCACTTTTCGAGGCTCATGGAAATGAAGGATACGTATTTACTTATGATCCGAAGACAATGACTTCTGTTAAAACAAACATAACAATTAAAAAGATTTTATCGGACAAGATTATAGTTGCAAGCGGGTTAGATTCGATAAACGAAGTTATTACCGACGGAGTTGAATATCTCTCCGGAGGTCAGAAAGTTATAGTTAAATAACGTAGAAAATCAGTGAGATATAAATGAGATTACCAAAGTTTGCAATAGAAAATCACCAGTTCGCTACAGTATTAGTAATACTGATGGTACTTACTGGTATTGTTTCATTCCTGACAATGCCCCGGTCCGAAGATCCGCAGGTTTCACCTCCGGGAAGCTCTGTGATTATTGCCTATCCCGGTGCCAATCCCGCGGATATTGAAGAACTGATAGTTGATCCGGTTGAAAAAGCATTAAATGAACTTGAAGATATCAAAGAGTTAAAGAGCGAGTCGCGTGACGGACTGGGTACCGTAAATATTGAATTCCTTACAGGTTCTGATCCTGACGACAAGTATTCGGATGTAGTTCAAAAGGTAAACAGTATTACAAGTCAGTTGCCGGAAGAAGTTGCCGATATAGTATTATTGAAATGGTCGATTACAGATGTAAAAGCTGTTCAGATCGCACTCGAATCCGGATCAGCTTCTTACAGAGAGCTTCAGGAAGAAGCCGAGCGGCTGGAAGATTTGCTGGAAAAGATATCGGGAATTAAAAAGATAGAGTTGTGGGCATTCCCTCAGCAGGAAGTCAGAATATCAGTAGACATGGAAAAGGCTGCAAAGCTTAATGTTCCGCTTACAAGAGCCATGCAGTCAATTCAATCTAATAATACCAATATACCCGGTGGTAATGTTGACCTCGGTAATCGCAGGTTCAATATTCAGACAAGCGGTTCATACAAGGACCTGGATGAAATTGCACAGACTGTGGTTTCCGCACATGGAAGTGATATAGTATACCTGCGCCAGATTGCGGATGTTGAATACGCTTACGAGGATAATAATTACTATGCCAGATTTAACGGGAACAATTCCATCTTTGTCACCGCAACACAAAAAATCGGCACAAACATTTTCGACATACGGGAACAGATTGAATCAGCGGTGAACAAGTTCAAAGATGGACTCTCCAACACCATTAAAGTTGACTTCGCCTTCGACCAATCTGAAAGCGTTGCTCACAGGCTGAACAACTTTTTCCTGAACTTGCTGCAGGGACTTATACTCGTTGGAATTATCGTCATACTGGCCGTCGGCTTTCGAGCATCAATTATCGTTATGATGGTCATCCCTATTTCAATTATAATCGGTATTGGGTTTTTGGATATAGCAAATTACGGTCTTGAACAAATGTCTATTGCAGGACTCGTAATAGCGCTCGGGCTCCTGGTTGACAACGCAATTGTTGTTACTGAAAATATTTCGCGCTTCTTAAAACTCGGATACAGTCGTACGGAAGCGGCAATAAAAGGTACGGGACAAATAGGCTGGGCAATTGTAAGTTCAACTATTACTACCCTGCTTGCATTTGTTCCAATGATTATGATGCAGGATATGACCGGCGAATTTATTAGGAGTATGCCTGTAATAGTTATCTTTACTCTTGCTGCTTCCCTGTATGTTTCACTCACTCTTACTCCGTATTTATCGAGCAAATTCCTTAAACCAGAAAATGGCAATGGTCAGACTAAGTTTCAAAAAATGATGAGCACATTTATTTCAACCAACTATAGAAACAGGTTGGGTTTTGCATTAAGCAAACCTAAACTCGTAGTCCTTACTGTCATTGGAGTATTTTTTATAAGTCTTTCCCTGTTTCCCCTTATCGGGATCAGCTTTTTCCCGAAAGCAGAGAAACCCCAGTTTATAATTAATATTAACACTCCCGATGGAACAGCTCTGGACAAAACGAATGAAATTACAGAACAAGTTGAAAGTGTTCTCGAAAACATCCCTGAGATTAAAAAGTACACTACAAATGTGGGTCACGGTAATCCACGTATTTATTACAATATTATTATGAAACGGGAAACGAGTAATTTTGCGCAGATACTTGTTGAGTTAAACGAATTTGATATAACCTCGTTCAATTCTCTTCTCACGGACTTGCGCGGCAGGTTTGCCGGTTACCCGGGAGCGACGATAGAAATTAAAGAATTCGAACAGGGTCCGCCAATTGACGCGCCTGTTGCGATAAAAATTATCGGAAACAATCTCGACATCCTCCGTGACATTTCGAAAGATGTTGAAGATATTTTCTTAAGTACCGGCGGCGCTATCAATGTGAATAATCCTTTAAGTACTTCTAAGACTGATCTGCAGATTACCATAAACCGCGACAAAGCCGGACTGTTGGGAGTGCCGCTGGCCGAAATTGACAGAACCGTACGCGCTGCAATGGCCGGGCTGACAATTTCAAAATTCCGGGACAGTGAGGGCAAGGAGTACAACATAGTCTTGAGGCTACCGGTAAACAAAAAACCGGCGCTTTCCAATTTTGATAAAATTTTTGTTTCCTCGGTAACCGGTGCACAGATTCCTTTGAAACAACTCGCCTCCCTTAATTTCAAAGCTACCCCGATGAGGATTAGCCATTACAATCTGGAACGAATAGTCCAGATAACTGCAGATGTATCCGGAAATACATCCGTCGACGAAGTTACAAAGTCCATCATCTCCAGACTTGACGAATACAATTTCCCGAATGGATATAATTACTATGTCGCAGGTGAACTCGAGCGTCGTGATGAATCCTTCGGCGGTATGGCGAAAGCAGTTATAATCGCGATGGTTGGAATATTCGGCGTACTCGTTCTTCAGTTCCGGTCATATACTCAGCCGCTTATCGTATTCTCGGCAATCCCGCTGGCGATTATCGGATCTATAGTTGCATTACTATTAACCGGTTACAGTTTCAGTTTCACAGCATTTGTCGGTATTACAAGTCTCGTAGGAATTGTTATCAACAACTCTATCATTCTAGTTGATTATACTAATCAACTTATGGCCGAAGGCAAGGATATGATATCTGCGTTGAAAGAGGCGGGTGAAACGCGTTTCGTGCCTATTATATTAACAACAGCTACAACTGTCGGAGGACTGCTTCCGCTTACTCTCGGAGGCGGAACAATGTGGGCTCCGATGGGTTGGACAATTATCGGCGGGTTAATCGCATCAACATTCCTGACCTTAATCGTTGTACCTGTTCTATATAAACTTTATACGAGATCAGTATAATATTAAGTAGTCTGCATTAATCAATCATAAATATTAATGCAGACTATTTCTTATTCCGGCTTATTCCCGGTTTATACCTTCCTATCAATTCTATCAGGCATCTTAACGAATTGTATTGGTTTTGGAGCAGCATTATAATTAATATGCACTCCAATAATTATCATATTTTAAAGAGTTATTGATGAAGAATTTTATTCTATTCCTTATGATTTGTTTCATCTGTATTAATAGTATTTCGGCACAGATTTTTGTAGATGTGAGCGGAGACGATAATAACAGCGGAACGATTGACAGTCCTTATGCTACAATCACAAAAGCTATTTCAATGCAACAGCCAGGCGATACTGTTTTTATTAGAGGCGGAACTTACGAATTGACAGCCACGATTACCATTGGATCATCTCAAAACGGATCAGAAGGAAATATGTATTACCTCTTTTCTTATAAAAATGAAGCTCCCCTTCTGGATTTCTCGGCAATGTCTTTGGGTCCGAAAGGAATTAGTATGAAAGCAAATTACTGGCATATTAAGGGTCTGGCTATTACTGGCGCAGGTGATAACGGCATGCAGATAAGCGGCGGCTCATTTAATATAATAGAGAATTGCAGCTTTTTCGAGAACCGTGATACCGGGCTTCAACTCAGTAAAGGGGCATCTTATAATAAAATAATTAATTGCGACTCATATTACAACGCCGATCCGCCTGACTACGGTGACGCAGACGGCTTTGCCCCTAAACTTGATGTGGGTGACGGCAACTATTTTTACGGCTGCCGTTCCTGGCAGAACTGCGATGATGGTTGGGACGGCTATATTCGCGGAGCAACTGATATTACAACAACACTTGAAAATTGCTGGACTTGGGGCAACGGTTATTTTAAAGACGGAACCGATCCCGGATCACAGGCAAATGGAAACGGGTTCAAAATGGGCGGCGGGGATAACAGCAACAGCCTCGAACTTATGCATCATAATATTTTAATTAACTGCGTTGCTTTCAGCAATAAAAACAAAGGCTTCGATCAGAACAACAATCTCGGTTCAATGACTTTATATAACTGCTCGAGTTTTAATAATGGTGCTGCCAACTACAGGATTAAAAGGGAACTTGTGGATGGGCAGTCTCTCATTGTTAAAAACAGTTTGTCTTATAACGGAAGTGTTGAATTGGGAAGCTTTGCAATTCAGGAAACCAATAGTTGGTTAAATCCCTTCAGTGTTGATGAATCGGACTTTGTAAGTCTCGATACTTCTTCGGCGTACTCTTCCCGGAAGGCTGATTTCAGTCTGCCGGACATAGATTTTCTGCATCTGGCTGAAACCAGTGATTTAATTGATGCCGGAGTAAATCTTGGATATGCATTTAACGGCAGCGCTCCGGATCTTGGCGCATTTGAATACGGCAGCATTACTGCTCTGGAGACAATAAAAGAAACGCTATCAGAATTTATACTCAGTCAGAATTATCCGAATCCTTTTAATCCTTCAACAACCATCGAATATAGCATACCTCAAAATGCTGGCGAGAACTATTCATCTTCTTCTATCACGGTTAAACTGGTAGTTTACGACATTCTCGGACGTGTAATAGCAACACCGGTCGATGAAAATCAGCAGCCAGGTGCATACAGGGTTATGCTTGATGGAACTAAATTGTCAAGTGGATTGTATTTTTATCAACTGACCGCCGGCGATTTCAACCTTGTAAAAAGAATGCTGCTTATAAAATAAAAGCGGCTTATAAAAATTTTTATCGAGAATTCAAATAGACTGTTGTGATAATAACAGCGAACAAATTGGTTTAGCAATGTTTTCTGACATTGCAGTAAATAATCGCACCCGTGCAATTGTATCAAAATAAGAAACTCACAATAAATATTTTGTGGATTAAACTATATTTCTTTAAGTTAATCCTAAATTTGATTCATTCCTCTACCGTTAATACAAAACGAATAAACTAAGCGCGTAATTTTCAGGGAACTTCAGGATAGCGGTTACCAATAAATCCAATTATAATTTGGGAGCGGATCTATGTTCGGGAAGAATAAAACTAAATTGTCGGATGCATCAAAAGTTATTCAGCAAGAGCTTGAATACATTCGCGATAATGGAAACAAAAACACCAACAAAGATATTTGGGGTCTCGGAATTTCAGGAGGCGGAATACGATCGGCATCTGTCGGACTTGGAGTAATGCAGGCGCTTGTCGGGGCACCAGGTAAAAGCATACTTAGCCGAATGGATTATCTTTCAACAGTCTCCGGCGGTGGCTACATCGGATCGGCGTTAACCTGGTTTCTACATAAAGGTTTGCCGGATGGTTCTAAAGCCGGTACTGAACCTAAGAATTTCCCACTCGGTCAGATCGGATCCGGTGCACGATCATCACCACGCGGTAACCTCATACTCGATTTCATCCGGCAGCACGGAAATTATCTGCTTCCCGGCGAAGGTATTAATGTCCCCGCACTATTTGGTATAACAATAAGCAGCATGTTTATATCGCTGTTTGTTTACCTTGCTTCTCTTGTGCTGCTTTTGTCAGCTTCAAAACTAATCGGACTATTTTCTTATTACTCTCCGGGACAATTTTGGGGTGTACAGTTCACGTCACTACCGATTCTCGCATGGCTGATCATTGCATTTTTAGTTGTCATTGTTGCAGCAACTTTCTATTTCTCTATTCGAACGTATGTTAAAATGGGTCCGAGCGAAAGATATAAGAACCAGATTCGCGGCCAAATATTCCTGGGAACAGCGTGGAAACTAATACTAATATCGTCTCTTCTTGTTTCGCTGACCTATGTCAGTATGCTGCTGCCGGTTATGTGGGCAAAGATTACTGCAGCCCTTGGTTCAATAACATTCGGGGCAGTAATCGGGCTCTTTCAGCATAAGAAATCAGTGAATGAGAAGAGCAGCGGCTTACCGACATTTGTTATTTATATTGCTGCTTTCATATTAATCTACGGGCTGCTTCTGTCCGCTTATTTGCTTAGCGGGTATTTCCTATCCCTTATAAGTTTTCTAATCCTGGCAGCTGTTACACTCATATTCGGAATCTTCGTTAATTTGAATTATGTTGGGCTCCATAGGATGTACCGCGACAGGTTGATGGAAACATTTCTTGCCGACAGGGAAAATATCAACAGTAATAAATGGGGGCCGGCAACAGAAGCAAACAATGCAATGCTCGAGGATATGTGTGATATATCTCGACGTCCTTATCATCTTATAAATACAAACATTGTACTCGTAGATTCCCCTACGAACAAATTCAGAGGACGAGGCGGTGACAGTTTTCTAATGTCTAAACTGTTTTGCGGAAGTGATGCCACCGGTTTTATTCCAACTGATAAATACATGAAGAAAGGCAGCCGCGGAATAACACTCCCAACCGCAATGGCAATATCCGGTGCAGCAGTAAATCCTAATACCGGTTCCGGTGGACGGGGTCCGACGAGAAATGTGTTGGTTTCCGCACTGCTTGGTCTGCTTAATTTACGACTCGGATACTGGGCACACAATCCAAAGGCGAATAAAATTATTCCGTCTCCTCCCAATTTTATTTTTCCCGGATTAAAAGGCGACTTGCTCGGGGGCGATCTTACGGAAAGCAAGGACGACATCCAGTTGACGGACGGCGGCCATTTTGAAAACCTTGCACTGTATGAATTGATTCGTCGCAAAGCTAAAGTTATTATTATTTCCGACGCCGGAGCTGACGAAAATTATAAATTCAGCGATCTTGCAAATGCAATTGAAAAAGTCAGGGTCGACTTCGGAGTCACTATCCGTTTCAATGAAGAATACAATCTTAGCAAGCTGTTGCCCGGCTCATCAACAAACGATCCCATCGCCACTGAAAAATACGGACTGGCCGAGCATGGCTTTGCAGTTGCCAGTATCGATTACCGCGATGCCAAAGGGACCAAAGGTAATCTAATACTAATCAAATCTACATTAACTGCGGGCCTTCCTGCAGACATTTACGGATATAAAAGTGCAAATAGGAGTTTTCCGAATCAGACGACTGCCAATCAATTCTTCAACGAGGAACAATTCGAGGCATACAGGGAACTGGGTTATCAGCTCACCTGGCAAATGATGCAGTCGGATATTGCAAAAAAAATTCTTAAAATTGATATATCGAATTCATGAAGACTGGTAAAATTAACTTTGACTGAAATAAATTTCGAGCCATTCCCGGTATTAGAAACTGAAAGATTACATCTTCGCCAGCTAACATCTAAAGATAAAGATGAAATCTTCGCTATTCGTTCGAATCCGGAAATAGCCAAATATCTTGACAGACCACTCTGCAAAGCTACGGATGAAGCACTTAATTTCATTGCGAAGGTTAACCGTGGGATTAAACACAACGAATGGATTTACTGGGCAGTATCATTTAAAAATGATCCGGGATTGGTTGGAACCATTTGTCTTTGGAAAATCTCCCCTGAACAATCAAAAGCCGAAGTTGGTTTCGAGTTGCTGACAGGGTATCAGGGCAAAGGCATAATGCGGGAAGCTTTGTCGAAAGTCCTGGAGTTTGGATTTAAGAAAATGAATTTATTGTTGATAGAAGGAGAGGTGGATCCCGGTAATAAAAGGTCGATTAATCTCATGAAAAAATTTAATTTTGTTAAACCTATCAGAAATGATGATGAACATGTTCAGGATCCGGCAACAGAGATTTACAGGCTTTATAAGGTTAAATCCGCCCAAACTGCATTGTAATTAATTAAATTTACAATAAGAAAAAATCAGACCTGATATAAAAGTGATTAATAAATGAATTCCCGATTCGGGAACATTTTATAATAAATCGAATACAAATAGAATCACAATAATATTGGAATCGATGGATAACCTGCTAATCAGCTAATCCAAGAATATACCGGACAATAGAAACTGCTAAGTCCGGAAATTATTTGCGTTTTCAAGTTAAAAAAAAGGAATATCGCAGGATTTTACGCAAAATGCGACTATAAAATCCGATGTTTTATTCGATACTAACTCATGAAATATTCTCGTTTATATATTCTCTCAATTTCTCTCACTTTTTCCTCCGTACTTTTCGGACAACAAGAACTTGCCGATAGTCTCGCCCAGATACTTCCGGATTCCAAAGGAATATCTAAAGTAGATTTATTTAGTAGGCTTTCAGATGTTTATCAATACATTAACACAAAAAAATCAATTGAATACGCATACCTTGGGATTAACCTTGCAGATTCACTCGGATATAAGAAAGGACTCGCAGCATGTTACGGCAGTCTCGGTTTTGCCAATATAAACCTCGATAATGATAAAGCGATCAAATTTACTGAGAAGGCCTTGGATATCCGGAGAAAGATTCATGATAATTCCGGGATTGCCACTTCCCTGAATGTGCTGGGAGTAATTTACTATTACTCAGGCGACTACATTTTATCAGTCGAATATCATTCACAAGCAATTAATATTCGAGAGAAAATCGGCGACGAAATTAAAACGGCGACTTCTTACAACAACGTAGCACTTGTTTATATGGCGCTCGAAAATTACGACACTGCGCTGGAATACCTATTGAAGGCACTTGAGATTAGGGTAAACCATGGAGACAGACGCGGAGAAGCAATTATTAAAACAAACATCGGTAACATATATGCAGGTCTTGGACAAGATAAAAAAGCCTTCGAATATTTTTTTGACGCACTTAAAATCAACAAGGAGATCGGCACACTGAAATCTGAAGCCGACTCGCATTTCAGTATTGCTAATCTTTACAAAAAGCTGAACCAAAAAAGCAAAGCATTTTTATACTTTTACAATGCGATGAACATGTACAAAAGATTTGAAGAAAAAAACGGAATTGCGAATTCAGAAAACGGAATTGCCGAACTTCACTTTGAACAGGGAAATATAGATTCAGCTTTGGTGCATGCCCGGAATGCATTTAAATACGCGAGTGAAATCAACTCACTGGAAAACATAGTTAATTCAACAGATGTTCTACAGAAATGTTACAGTACGAAAGGCAACTTCGAAAAGGCATACGAATACTTGTCGGCATACAAATTTTCTATAGACAGTTTAAAAAGTGATTCTAAACTTAAAAAACTTGCTAAACTTGAATTAGATTATAAACTTCAGAAATTATCCAAAGAGCAGGATAATAAGCTCCATCGGCAGAACCTTTTCATACAATTTCTGGTAGTTATTCTTGTATTTGTTGCAATTATATTTGTGCTGGTTCTTCGGGGATTACGAATACGACGGCATACGAATAGACAACTGGCACAGTTGAATTCAAAGCTTCAGGAAGCCAACTCAACCAAGGATAAGTTTTTCTCAATAATAGCCCACGACCTGAGAGGACCCTTTCAAACATTTTTAGGATTAACAAATTTCTTAATTGAGAACAGGGATTCAATATCAGATGAGGAATTGACCGAGTCTCTGGAAAGCATGCATTCTTCACTCCGCAACCAGTTTAGTTTGCTAAATGAACTTCTTCAATGGTCAGAACTTCAATCCGAGCGTTTTGAACTTGAACCGGAATTAATAGTTCTAAGAGAAACAGTAGAAGATGTTTGCGATGCTCTAATTTTAACCGCTGTTCATAAGGGTATACAAATCAATAATAAAGTAGAGCCCGACATTATGGTTACAGCAGATCAAAATATGCTACGGTTGGTATTTAGAAATCTTATTTCAAACAGTATTAAGTTCACAAGAAATGATGGTGAAATAATAATCGCTGCAGAGAAAAACTCTGATACTGTTGAAGTAGCGGTTTCAGACAGCGGAATTGGCATGGATAATACTACGCTTAGAAATTTATTTAGAATAGATGTTCATAATACCCAAAGAGGAACCGCCAACGAAAAAGGTACTGGACTGGGATTAATACTCTGCAAGGAAATAGTGGAAAAACACGGCGGGTTAATTTACGCGGAAAGTGAGCCCGAAAAGGGAAGCAGATTTACTTTCACTCTTCCAATAAAATAATCTGAACAAATTCATTACTCCCCCTTTCTTCAATTGACCATAACTGAACATTTAGTTAAACTAGCGTAAGTATATTTGCCAAATTACTAACCAACCAGTTATTCGGAGCCGATTGTGAAACTTTGGAAATTATTAGTACTAACTTTACTTCTGGTTTATTCCTGTAATATTAATCTTGCACAAGGTACCAGACTCAGGGATTATGGTGTTAAAATAGGCAGATTAGAAACAGGTCGATTTAATTCAATCACCGATGTTGAAGGGGTTAATGTTGGGCAAACTACCGTAATAGAAGAGAACAATGTACGAACCGGAGTTACCGCAATATTGCCCCATTCAGAAAATATTTTTCAGAATAAAGTTCCTGCGGCTATGTATATAGCGAACGGATTCGGAAAGATGACAGGCTACAGCCAGGTGGTTGAATTAGGAAACATTGAGACTCCCATAGTACTTACAAATACTCTTTCTGTGCCCACAGCTGCGGATGCACTCATCGATTATGTATTTTCTTTTGACGAAAACAATTATGTCAGATCGGTCAATCCGATTGTAGGCGAGACAAATGACGGCGGACTTAATGATATCAGGGGACGTCATGTCACTAAAGAACATGTATTAAGTGCTATTCATAATGCTTCATCAGGTCATGTTAATGAAGGATCCGTGGGTGCCGGGACGGGGACAATTTGTTTCGGATACAAAGGCGGCATCGGTACATCATCACGGGTACTCCATGAGATTGATGGCGGCTTTACAGTAGGAGTACTGGTTCAAACGAACTTCGGCGGAGATTTAACAATTGCGGGAGTTCCGGTTCAACGAATTCTAAATGAAGAAAAAGATGATAACGGCGGGGATGGTTCGGTGATGATGATTGTCACGACCGATGCACCTTTGACTTCACGTAATCTGAAAAGGCTTGCAAAACGTGCCACTTTCGGAATTGCACGCACAGGCGGCAATTGTTCCAACGGCAGCGGCGAGTATGTGATTGCATTCTCTACAGCAAAAGAGTTACGCATACCATATGAACGCAACGGGAAGTTTTTTGTATCCGGCAAAGAGTTAAGAAACGACCGCATGACTCCTCTGTTCGAAGCGGTTATTGAAGCAACTGAGGAAGCAGTTATAAATTCTTTATTCGCTGCCGTGACAGTTACAGGGAAGAACAACAGAACAGTGGAAGCTCTGCCTGTGGCAAAGGTTATCCAAATTCTAAAGGAACATCATGTCGGAATCGAATAACAAACCAACCATTGGTATTATCGGAGGCATGGGCACGGCTGCAGGACTGGCTTTCCAAAACATGTTTTTTAAGTACTGTCACAGCCGGGGTATTATATCAGACCAGGATTATCCGGAATGGATATATGTCAATGCAAGTCTGGCACCCGACAGAACCGATGCCGTAAAGCGCGAAGGAGAAACACCGGTCGAGTACCTTACCTCCATAATCAATCGATTGAAACTGGCGGAAGTTGACGCGGTTGTTGTTACCTGTAATACAGCTCACGCGTTTTATGATGATATATATTCACGAGTACAATTACCATGGATTCATCTTCAAAAAGAAACCGGGATTAAATTAAAGAATGATAAAATAAAACGGGTCGGTATACTCGCGACTGAGGGTACAATCCGAGCTAAATTATTCAGTCGTATTCTCGAACCTATCGGAATTGATGTCGTTGAACCGGATCCGGATTCCGAACTACAATCTAAGGTAGGTCAATCAATTTACAATAGTGATTTCGGAATTAAACATACGGGCAATAATATTTCAGGTAAAGCTAAACAGTTAATCACTGATGCTATACAGGAACTGAATGTTGATACGGTAATTGCAGGTTGTACGGAGTTGTCGATCGCTATGGATGACATGGATATGCCGGTTAAGCACTATGACCCGATGAAAATAGCTATGGAAGTTTTGTATGAAGTATGGACGGGTGAACGAAGTCTGGGCAGTCTATAATAGCCCGCTTAAGAATTCCGGCGAAGGATTAATAAAAGTTAACTTCGTAACCTCTATACTCGCCGTTCTCGTAATTAAATTTGGCGCTGAAAAACTCATCTTCGAATAACCAAGGCATGAATACGCTGTCCCCTTCCCACAAATTAAGTTCCGTTAATTTATCATCAGGTATCCACTCAAGTTTTCCTTCCGGACTATCGATAAGCTCGCCTTCAAAGCTTTTGAACACAAACACAAATACATACCAGTCATCTACTCCGTCGAACAAGGGGAATGTAATAAAACCTTTCATAACCGGATCCTTAACACGCAGCCCCGATTCCTCAAATACCTCACGAACTGCACATTCTTCGGGAGTTTCACCGGCTTCAAATTTTCCTCCGAGTCCGTTCCACTTCCCTTCGTGATAGTCGTTCTCTTTTTTATTCCTGAAAAGCATTAATGTTTTATTATCATGCCGGACGTAGCAGAGTGTAGCAAGTTTCATTTAATTCCATTCAATATTAGTTCTATAATTATCTCCACATGTTCCTAAGTATATATTATAATTTCAATATCCCAGGTACATACTCTTCATCAAATAATTTTTCACATAATCTTCAATACCATTTCCCAGACTCGTAATTTCCTTGTTGTAACCGGCATCACGCAGTTTATCGAGGTTCGCTTCGGTATGATACTGGTACTTATCCCTAATTTCTAAGGGCATATCTATATACTCAATGTTCACATCTTTATCCATCGCCTTAAACACCGCAGTGACAAGATCTTTCCATGATCTCGCGCTTCCGGTTCCCACATTAAACAAACCGTTTCTATTTCTGTTCTGGAGGAAATATAAAGTCATATCAACAGCATCTTTAACATATATGAAATCGCGCACTTGTTCGCCGTGAGCATATTCATCCCTGTAGGACTTGAATAACTTCACTTTCCCCGTATCACGAATTTGTTCAAACGATTTGTGAACAACGCTTCTCATATCATCTTTATGATATTCATTCGGACCGTACACATTAAAATACTTGAGTCCTACTACTTCCTCGATCATACCCATTTTATGAAGCCAAAGATCGAACACATGCTTTGAATATCCGTACATATTAAGTGGACGAAGATCATTCAATTTGAGCTGGTCGTCATCATATCCTTTTGTTCCATCACCGTATGTTGCTGCGGAAGAGGCATAAATAAAACGTGCTTTATGCATAAGGCAATATTTAGCAAGGTCCTGGGAATAATGGTAATTGTTTTCAAGCAGGTAGTCGGCATCCTTTTCAGTTGTGGAGGAACAGGCTCCCATGTGAATAACCGCGTCAATATCGAATGGTACCGCATCACTTAGAATAAGTTCTATAAACTCATCTTTGTGGTAAACGTCTATAAATTTCAGTCCGGTTAAATTCTTCCATTTTTCGCCGGTACCGAGTTCATCGACTATTACTATTTCCTGTTCACCCAGTTCATTCAGGCGCCATACGATGGCACTGCCTATAAATCCCGCTCCGCCGGTTACAACTATCATCGCCGCTCCTCTTTATCTAATTTTACTTGAACTCCAATTTAACTATATTCGCGTAATCCTTCAAAAACTTATATAAGAATAGAAAGATAATATGTTATTTAATGAGTTAAAGCAAATACTGACGGAAAGAATACTGATACTCGACGGTGCTATGGGCACTATGATTCAGAGGTATAAATTGAGTGAAGATGATTATCGCGGTGAAAGGTTTAAAGATCATCACAAACCTCTCAAAGGGAATAACGACTTACTCTCTATCACACAACCGGCAATAATTAAGGCAATCCACGAAGAATATCTTATTGCCGGTTCAGACATAATTGAAACAAATACATTCAACGGGACATCTGTTTCTCAGGCTGATTATGATACGCAGGATATTGTTTATGAAATAAATTATGAATCCGCAAGACTTGCAAGGGAAACCGCAGTTAAGTTCACGGAGCTTAATCCGGACAAACCACGCTTTGTTGCAGGAGCATTGGGACCAATGAACAAAACGCTTTCCCTTTCTCCCGATGTTAATGATCCCGGATATCGCGCTGTTACTTTCGATGAAATAAAAGATTCTTACAAGGAAGCTGCTAACGGATTGATCGACGGAGGCGCTGATATACTTTTAGTCGAAACGATTTTCGATACACTAAATTCCAAAGCTGCGTTGTTTGCAATTCAGGAGGTGCTCGAGGAGAAAGGTATTGAGAAACCAATAATGATCTCAGGTACTGTTGTCGATCAAAGCGGCAGAACATTGTCCGGGCAGACTACAGAGGCCTTTTGGTATTCAGTTAGGCATGTGAAGAATCTTCTTAGTGTAGGTTTAAATTGCGCACTTGGCCCCGCACAGCTTCGTCCGTTCATTGAAGAATTATCCGGAATAGCCGATGTGTTTGTCAGTCTATACCCGAATGCCGGGCTGCCTAATGAATTCGGCGGTTACGACGAGTCACCCGAATCGATGCTGAAAGTCTTACGTGAATTTGCCGAACTGGGCTTCTTTAATATCGTTGGCGGCTGCTGCGGAACAACTCCAGATCACATAAAAGCATTTTCTGAACTTGCCGGAACTATAACGCCCCGTGTAGTTTCTTCTGTTGAAAATTATACAAGACTCAGCGGACTTGAACCACTCGTCTTTAGACCAGAGACTAACTTTGTAAACGTCGGGGAACGAACAAACGTAACCGGCTCACTCAAGTTTAAGAGGCTAATAAAAGAAGGTGATTACGAAGAAGCTCTATCTGTTGCCCGAAACCAGGTTGATGGTGGAGCACAGATCATAGACATCAACATGGACGAAGGTATGATAGATTCGGAAGCAGTGATGGTTAAGTTCCTGAACCTGATTGCATCCGAACCGGATATAGCAAAGCTTCCCATAATGCTCGACTCTTCGAAATGGAGCGTGATTGAAGCAGGACTTAAATGCCTTCAGGGCAAAGGAATAATAAATTCCATCTCCATGAAAGAGGGGGAGGATATTTTCCGTGAGCACGCACGAAAGGCAATGATGTACGGTGCGGCTGTTATAGTAATGGCATTCGATGAAGACGGGCAGGCAGATACTTATGAGCGTAAAATTCAAATCTGCGAGCGAGCGTATAAAATACTAACTGAGGAAATCGGTTTCCCGCCGGAAGATATAATTTTCGATCCGAATATATTTGCCGTTGCTACCGGAATTGAAGAACATAATAATTACGCGGTAAACTTTATTGAAGCGACAAGGTGGATCAAGAATAATCTGCCGTTCGCTAAAGTATCAGGTGGAGTTAGTAATATATCTTTTTCTTTCCGCGGCAACAATACAGTAAGAGAAGCAATGCACTCGGCATTTCTTTATCATGCCATAGAGGCTGGGATGGACATGGGAATAGTAAACGCCGGACAGTTGGAGGTTTACGAAGAAATCCCGAAGGATCTTCTCGAACGCGTTGAAGATGTACTTCTCAACAGACGGGATGATGCAACTGAAAGGTTGATTAGTTTTGCCGAAAGTGTAATTCAAAAAGATAAGGATGATGTTCAAGTTCTGGAATGGCGCAAAGCTTCTGTTGAAGAACGCTTGAAACATTCCCTTGTGAAAGGCATTGTTGAATTCATTGAAGAAGATACTGAAGAAGCGAGAAAGAAATTTCCAAGTTCATTGCAGGTAATCGAAGGTCCTTTAATGGACGGAATGAACGTAGTGGGCGATCTTTTCGGATCCGGGAAAATGTTTCTTCCACAGGTAGTTAAAAGTGCCCGTGTTATGAAAAAATCCGTAGCGTATCTCATCCCTTACATTGAGGAAGAAAAATCCAAAGGCAGCGGCAGTTCCAGCAATGGAACAATTTTACTTGCAACCGTAAAAGGAGACGTGCACGACATAGGCAAGAATATCGTCGGGGTAGTGCTTGGATGCAACAACTATGATATCATCGATCTTGGCGTAATGGTTCCCTCGGATAAAATTCTTTCAACAGCAGTTGAAAAGAATGTCGATGCCATTGGGTTAAGCGGATTGATAACCCCGTCACTGGATGAAATGGTCCATGTGGCAAAAGAAATGGAACGTATGAATATCAAGGTTCCTCTTCTTATTGGCGGTGCCACTACCTCACGAATTCATACTGCGGTAAAAGTAGAGCCGAATTATAGCGGAACAACCCTGCATGTACTCGATGCGTCCAAAAGTGTGCCTGCGGTCGGAAGCCTGCTGAATCCCAAAAGTCGCGAAAGTTTTTCAGCAGAAATTAAAGATGAGTATGATAAATTACGAACGAATTATGCGGGCAGACAATCCGAAAAACCTTATATATCAATTAACGACGCAAGGGCTAACCGGTTGTCAATTGATTGGGAAAGTTATGCTCCGATAAAGCCTAAGAAAACGGGCGTACAGACATTAAGGAATTATCCTCTTCATGAAATCCGGAAGTATATAGACTGGACTCCTTTTTTTGTCACCTGGGAGTTGAAAGGCAAATACCCGTCAATATTTGAAAATGTAAATTACGGTGATGAGGCAAAAAAACTATTCAATGACGCGAATCTACTGCTCGATAAAATCATTGAAGAAAATCTGCTTGAAGCTAACGGTGTGTTCGGATTATTCGAAGCTGGTTCAGTTGGTGATGACATTGAGATTGTAAAGCCGGACAGTTCCGGAAGAATTGAAGGCATGCTTCATACCATCCGGCAGCAGTCAAAGAAAACTAAAGGCTCACCTAACCTGGCACTTGCTGACTTCATTGTACCGAAAGATTCCGGAGTCTCAGACTACTTAGGAATGTTTGCGGTTACAGCCGGACTCGGGGCAGACCAACTCGCCAAGCAATTTGAAGAGGACCATGACGACTATAATTCTATAATGGTAAAGGCTGTTGCTGACAGGCTTGCCGAGGCTTTTGCCGAACTTCTCCATGAAAAAGTCCGCAGGGAATTTTGGGGATATGCCGTATCTGAATCACTTAAAAATGATGAATTGATCAAAGAGAAATATACCGGTATTCGTCCTGCACCGGGTTATCCCGCCCAGCCGGATCACACGGAGAAATTAACTATCTGGAATTTTCTGGACGCTGAAAACAATACAGGCATTAAGCTGACGGAAAACCTTGCAATGTATCCGGCGGCATCTGTTTGTGGATTGTACTTTGCACTTCCTGAGTCAAAGTATTTTACGACCGGGAAAATATCCGAAGACCAGGTAATCGACTATGCCCGAAGAAAAGGAATAAGCAAACAGGAAGCCGAGAAATGGCTTGCCCCTATTCTGAGCTATAAATAATTGAGCATAATGAACTATTATCAATGGTATTTTAATTTCAGGATATATTGAACTAATTAATAGATAATCTTATTTAATAATATTATACAAACAGTTATTAAAGGAGTATATGAATTCACGGAAATCCTTCTTCAACCGCTTTCTTGAATTTGTCGAGAAAGTAGGGAATGCACTCCCTCATCCTGCAACATTGTTCTTTTTATTTGCGGTATTCGTAATTATCCTGAGCGGTATTGCCAGCCTGTTTGACCTAAGTGTAACACACCCCGGCACAGGTGAAATAGTTGCACCTGTTAATTTAATGTCAACCGAAGGATTACATTTTATTCTAACAAGCATGGTCGATAACTTCACAGGCTTCGCCCCGCTTGGAACTGTTTTGGTCTCAATGCTAGGGATCGGAATTGCTGAAAGCAGTGGATTAATAGGAAGTGCGCTACGTTTGCTCGTAATCTCTGCGCCGCGTAAATTGATGACATTTGTTCTCGTTCTTTCCGGAGTGTTATCAAATACCGCAAGTGAGGTTGGATATGTGCTCCTGGTTCCCTTAGGCGCTATCATCTTTCTGAGTATGGGACGCCACCCGATTGCGGGAATGGCTGCCGCGTTTGCCGGAGTATCGGGCGGCTACAGTGCAAATCTTCTGCTCGGAACAATTGATCCGCTTCTTGCAGGATTATCACAGGAAGCTGCAAGGATTATTCAACCCGGATATATGGTCAACGCCGCAGCGAATTACTATTTCATGTTTGTATCTACATTCTTTATTTCTGTTGCGGGGACATGGGTAACGGAAAAAATAGTTATCCCGCGTCTGGGTCCATACGAAGGTGCGACTGAACCGGAAAAAATTGAGAAATTAACTTCACTCGAGAAACGCGGTCTATATTATGCACTGGCTGCTTCTCTTGTTTTTACGATATTTCTCATACTGGGAGTTGTCCCTGATGGCGGTTACCTGAGGAATCCCGATACCAATGAAATCCTCCACTCTCCTTTTATGAGCGGAATTGTTGCCTTTATTTTCATCGGAGCAGCTTTTGCCGGAGTCGCATATGGAATAGGAGCTAAAACCTATAAGAACGACAGTGATATTATGAAAGGCATGGGAAAAGCGATGGAGACGCTTGGTATTTATATCGTACTCGTCTTCTTTGCCGCTCAATTTGTCGCCTATTTCAAAGAGACCAATCTGGGACTCATATTTGCAATTGAAGGTGCCGAAGTTCTGAAATCCTCCGGACTCGGAGATATTCCGCTGATGCTGGCATTTATTCTGCTATCCGCGATTATAAATATGTTCATGGGTAGTGCTTCGGCTAAGTGGGCAATTATGGCACCGGTATTTATCCCCATGTTTATGCTTCTCGGTTACTCCCCTGAACTCGTACAGGCTACTTACCGGGTTGGTGACAGTGTAACAAACATCATTTCACCAATGATGAGCTATTTTGCCTTAATTGTGGCTTTCATGGAAAGGTATGTTAAAAGTGCGGGAATAGGCACGGTAATTTCCACAATGATTCCATACACTTTCGTTTTCTCCCTAATCTGGGCTGTATTATTGATTATCTGGTTACTGTTGGGGATTCCTTTGGGACCGGATGCAGAATTATATATTCAGAAATAGTAATTTTTTTTAAAAGGGGCCTAAACTAATTTAAATATTATCCGATAATATATCAGAATAGTTTAGTTTTGGTCCTCAGCGGCGTTGGAAGATTTCTTAATTTAAGAGTATATCTGGCGCCGCTTTTTTTATCCCCCTTGTTGAAATTTCAACCAGCAATTAAGCACTTCGTCCTGATCAGACTAATTGAGATAAAATGATTCTATCAGGTTCACATCATCCCCTATTGTGAAGTCGTTAAACAATTCACTTTTTATTACAGAGCCGTCTTCACCGATATAACGCAATTCGATATTGTAAGTTCCTTTTGCAAGAGGTATTTGCGTTGTAAAGCAATATGAAGGCATTGTCCGCCAGCATCTGAGATCTGCATGCTCTGTAGCATCAACTGCGGCATTAGTTAACGCAACGAGTATATCACCAAGCAAATCATCGTTATTTTTCTTTATGTTCTTCCCAAGTGATCCGGCACCTACTCCTTTAAGTACAGCACGAATTATTGTCTTGAAAAATATAATCCCCTTATTCGTCTCAAATGTCTTTCTGGCAACATTTGCCATGTTTTCGAGAAGTTCAAGATTTCCATAATGGGTACTATCTATATAAATCTCAATATCATATACTTCCGTACCATCTTCAACCAGTTCCGGAAATGCGAATTTGAAATTCCAGCCGTACTCTATACCGGGAAAAGGAATGGCATCTACCCAGAAGTTCGTCGGGTCGGAAACGGTAACGAAATCATCAAATGTCGTTATCCTGGCACCTACAGATTGTTTATACGGTGCTTTACCAGCCAATGCAATTATATTTAATATATAATTTGAGGCGGTGATAGTTGAATCAAAAAGAAATCCGGGTTTACTATAATCATAGACATCGGTGTACGTATTCCATGCCTCAAACATTTTCTCGCGTGAAATCCGGCTGTTATCGTATTCTCCTTCAGCCTTGAATACGACAGAACTGAGATAATTAGCAAACACGTTATTATAATAATCCAATTCCTCTGCTTTAATCTCCGGCGCGGACTCATCTGAATTGTTTATGGAGGCAGCGTATTCTTCATATTTGGTATCTAGAAGATTTAATTTGTCATTCACTTTTTTAACTTCGACATATGCTCCATCGAAGTCATCCAGATGAATATAGTTCAGTGCTTTGAAAATATTTATGTACAGGTTTTCATAGACTTCACCTGAATAATCAAGTGCGTTGTCGTTCAGAAGCATTGAACTTGCCCCTTTTGAAATACTCTTTGTATATAACTCCTCAATAGCCCACTCGGCTTTATCAAATTGCTCATTGCTTTTCGAATATTCACCCTGGTAGTGATATATCATGCCTTTATCAAGATAGAGAAGCACCCTGTCTTTATCAGCATAATCACCTTCGAGTTCGGCTTTTAAAACCTGTTGCGAAGCCTCGCCGTAATTCCCGTTCTGCAAATCCGTTAGTATCGGATTATAGAATTCCGTATTCGTCATAATCGACGAGCAGGCACTTAGTAGTATGCCAAGTAATGATAATATAAGTATTCTGAGTTTCATAACCGGATGCCGGGAAGAAGAGGCGGTTCTACAAACCGCCTCACTGTTAATTATAATGAGTACTTGTCCTGTCCGATATATTTCTTGATCTTCTTATTTCCAAGCCAGACTTTTGCATTCGTTTCAATATTTATTAACTCGAGATCAATCTGATAATAAACCACTTTTTCACCTTCAATAGCATCCTGAATGGAGTTGATCACTCCGCTCATCAGGAAATCGGCGCCAAGCTCTTTATAAAATTCCTTGAAAGATTCCGGAGAAGCGAAATCCTGCTGGTCTTTGCGTTCTTCTCTTACCTGCTCTCTTTCCTCCTTTGATGCGACAAAAGTAACCTTACCGGAATTGATCAATTCACGTTCAATGTCCTTCGTGAAAGTCTCAATTGCAATATGCTCGCTGCTTTTATTGCGCACTTTTCCCACAATTACTACAGGTTTTTTTCCCTGGTCAGTCATAAAGTCTGTAAGCCATGGTCTCATAAGAAGATCGCTAATCATCTCTTCCGCTACGAGCCTGGAATCCGTATCGTTCCATTTACCGCTAAGATCCGTTACTTCCTTTGAGTCGATTCTTGATACCTGTCTGGAAGGACCGCAAGCAGTAAGAATAAGTAGAGTTAAAACCGCCAATGAACTGAAAATTAATTTAGAGTTATGCATTAATGACTCCTTTGAATTGTTGTTTTTATTTCAATAATGTTCGTAAACATCTATTTCTGTGCCACTAAATATACATCTTAAATGAACCCTGTTGCACCGTTAATTTGAGCCGGCGCACCAATTAGTATTCAGTTATGTTCACAATAAAGTTCAACTGTGACATTTTGTGACAAATCGTAAACTTCCTTTGACAACTCGCTTCAGTTTGTTTCGTCTCTTATAACAGAAAATAAAACATTTTAATGAATGGAAAGGGAAAACAAAATGAAAACAAGAATATACACAGCTTTAATATCAGCATTCTGCATTTTCTTTGCAACAAACGTATCGGCAACCGACATTAAAAAAGAGATAACAGAAAAAGCAAAATCAAATTTAATAACAGCAATCAATTCAGACAACGAAGGATTAAAACGAAGCGCAATTTATTTTTCCGGACAGTATGAGGTTAACGAAACATTAAATGCAATGCTTAAACTATTCAGGAATGAGACAAATCCCAGTACCCGCATATTAATAGTACATGCCATATATAGAATAAAGGACAGTCTCGCAATGGAAAAGATACATGACTTGATCATGACCGACAGAGATCCGAAAGTACAAAGGCTCGGCAAAGCAATTTATGAAACTTATAAACTCGATATTAATGCGAATAGTGAATTCGTAGCTGATATTCATTAACCAACTCTCCCCCCTCCAATTTATGATGGTAGTTGAATCGGGGTATTGAAAAATACCCCTCCCTCCTTTTAAACCGAGGCATCAAACAAATCCGCAGCAAATTTAAATTTCCACACAATTTAAGTTATATTAGTGCAAGATAATTGAAGAGGCTAAATGATTATTTTTTTAACGGGCGGCGCAGGATTTATCGGTTCACATTTCGCCGTTAAATTGTTGAAAGCCGGACATAAAGTTGTCTGCATCGACAATTTCGATCCATTCTACGATCGAAAAGTTAAAGAAAACAACTTGGCGAAATTTAACAACCTCCCTGGATTCCATTTCATTGAAGGTGATATCAGAAATGTGAACACTTTAAATGAAATATTTAATAATAACCAAATAGATATTGTCGCACATTTTGCGGCAAAAGCTGGGGTTAGATCTTCATTGAATGATCCGCAGGGTTACTTCGACGTAAATGTAAACGGGACAATAAATATACTTGAACAAATGAGAAAGTATGACGTAAAGAAAATGATTTTCGCTTCTTCCTCATCGGTCTACGGCAACAATAGTAAATTCCCTTTCAGTGAATCGGACAATGTCGACAATCCAATATCGCCTTATGCAGCATCTAAAAAGGCGGGTGAATTAATTTGTTCTACGTATAATTCTTTATATAAAATTGATATAGCAGCGTTTAGATTTTTTACTGTTTACGGACCTGGTCAAAGACCTGAAATGGCTATTGCAAAGTTTGCAAATAGAATATTAAGTGATGAACCGATTGAACTTTACGACGGAGATGGTTCGACGACGAGAGACTATACTTATATTGATGATATAATCGATGGACTATTTGGAGGAATTAATAAAATTTCCGGATTTGAGATATATAATCTGGGTAAGTCGCATGTAGTTAAACTGATTGACCTTGTCCAAATACTTGAAAAGAAACTTGGGAAGAAAGCCAAAATTACTTTTTCAAACAAACAACCCGGTGATGTTGATAAAACTTTTGCTGATATTTCCAAAGCCGCTAGTAATCTTGGATATAACCCAAGCACCTCAATTGAAAATGGGATAGAAAAATATTGTCAGTGGCTTAAAAACATTTTATAAATGATCAGAGATAGAACATGAAAAAACATTTTTACTTATTAATAACTATTGCAACCCTGTTATTCTTAACTGCTTGTTCAACACAGCCATCAAAACTAACTTCGCCTGATGGAAACTTATCGCTATCGTTTGATATGGTGAATGGTAAACCGGCATACAGTGTAACAGCATTTGATAAGATGTTAATCGACACATCATTTCTGGGATTTGAATTTCGGGATATGCCACCAATGAATAAGGATTTCTCAATTACAGACGTTAAACTTGTATCCTCATCGGAAATATGGAAACCTCTATGGGGTGAACGGAGTTCTGTTCACAACAACTATAATGAGCTTCTTGTTGAGCTTGAAGAAACTACCGAACTAAACAGGAAACTGGTTATCCGGTTTCGTCTCTTCGACGATGGATTGGGGTTCAGGTACGAGTTTCCGGAACAGGATAATATTAATGAGTTCGTAATTATGAACGAACTAACTGAATTCAAATTAACCGGAGATCATACGTGCTGGTGGATCCCCGGTGATCACGACAGTTACGAATATCCATATTACAATACCAGTCTGAGCCAGATTGATGTTTCTAAGACCAATTATCAGGCGAGATGGGACAGGTTTGCTTCGAACATGAACGCGGTAAACACTCCTATTACAATGGAAACGAGTGATGGTTTATACTTAAGCTTTCATGAAGCTAATTTAACAGATTATGCCGGAATGACTCTGGCGCTGAAAGATGATCTAACTCTCGAAGCTGATTTAGTTCCCTGGGCTGACGGGACTAAAGTAAAAGCATCCGCACCGTTTGTAACTCCCTGGAGAACAGTTATTGTAACTAAAAATCCCGGTGATCTCGTAAAATCCGATCTAATTTTAAATTTGAACGAGCATTGTGTGCTTCCCGATGTTTCATGGATCGAACCGATGAAATACGTCGGCATATGGTGGGAAATGCATATATCGAAATCCTCATGGGACAGAGAAGATGTTGAAGGTTCATGGTCGGGTAGCGGCAAGGCAAAGCACGGTGCTACCACGGAAAATGCGAAAAAGTATATAGACTTTGCAGCTGCCAATGGAATAAAAGGACTTCTGATTGAGGGCTGGAATACCGGCTGGGAATACTGGGGTGTTGATACTACCGGATTTTTCGATTTTATAACACCTTACCCTGATTTCGATATTGAGGAAGTTGTAAAATACGCGAAGGAACATGGTGTTGAATTAGTTGGCCATCATGAAACTGCCGGCGATGTAACCAACTATGAAGAACGACTTGAAGATGCATTTAAGTTTTACAATAAGCTCGGAATAAGAGCAGTTAAAACAGGCTACGCCGGACAAATACGTCCAAAAGGGGAAAGACACCATGGACAGTTTATGGTTCGCCACTACCGCAGGGTTGTTGAGACTGCTGCAAAGTATCATATTATGGTAGATGCACACGAACCGATTAAGCCGACAGGAATCAGAAGAACTTATCCAAATATGATGACTCGCGAAGGTGTTCGCGGTATGGAGTACAACGCATGGAGTGAGGGAAACGCACCTGAGCATACGACAATACTTCCGTTTACTCGCGGACTGGCCGGTCCAATCGATTATACGCCGGGAATATTCGATATTAAATTCGACAACTTTAAAAAGAAAGAACGTGTGCATACAACAGTCGCCAAGCAGCTTGCTCTTTATGTTGTACTATACAGTCCGCTTGCCATGGCCGCAGATCTCCCGGAGAACTATGAAAACCAGCCGGCATTCGAATTTATAAGAGAAGTTCCGGTAACCTGGGATGAAACTCTGGTTAATGAAGCTTCCATAGGTGACTATGTTACCACAACTCGTCGAAAAGGTAACAACTGGTTTGTCGGATCAATAACCGACGAGAATACTCGCGAGGTTGAAATTTCACTCGATTTCCTGTCCGATGGTGTGACTTATAATGCTAAAATATTTTCAGACGGCAAGAACGCCGATCTGGAGAAAAACCCGACGGCAGTGGATATAACCGAGCAGAAGGTGACGAATAAATCTGTTATTAAAGCAAGTCTGATTGAAAGCGGCGGGGTGGCAATTATTATTAAACCGGAATAGCCGACCAACAATTATTATTCGGGCCGATACTTAACATTTGTGTCGGCTCGTCTTCCCTCTTCTACAATTCAAGTATTTTCAGGATTTCTCCATAATAAAAACGGTGATAATCCTTAAGCGGATAGTTCTTATCTAAAGATGAATCCAGGAAATTTTCGGGTTTTATATCACCGAAATAAATTTTCCTGCACTCGATTACGAGTTCGGCCTCCCGGAACGAAGGAGACTCAACTATTGACGACTTAATAGCTGTTAAACCGGATTCATCTAATTTTTCAGTATCCCGCCCGGATTTAGTACCCAATATTTTTAATGCCTTTTTATACTTTTCAGGGAAAGCACATAAAGTGAATGTATCGTACTTCTCCATGAATTCGTATGTGTAGCGTGTTGGTCGAACAACTGCATGAGCGAATGGTTTGTTCCACATAACACCGAAACTTCCCCAGGCTACTGTCATTGTATTGAAGTCATTTTTATCAAAACTACCCGAAGTCAGAAGGAACCATTTATTATTCCATAGATCAGCAATTTTAATATTAAAATCATCCGGTTTAATTTCACGCAGCATAGATACCCCTTAATACTGAATCAAAGCATTTTATATTTACGACGAAGTTTATTCTTCCAAATAATCTTCAAGTCTCGTTCTAAGTAATCCTGCCGGATCGATTCTCTTTCCAAACCACTGAACACCCCAGTGAAGATGAGCTCCGGTTGAGCGACCGGTTGTGCCTACTTCGCCTATCTTATCGCCTTTGTGTACAAAGTCTCCAACACTAACATCTTTCTTGCTTAAATGAAGATAAAAACTATTTAAGCCCTGTCCGTGATCGATAAGAATATTGTTACCGGCATAGAAAAATGTATCTGCAGACAGAACTACGAATCCATCCGCCATTGCATAGACGGGTGTACCGCTTGGGACAGCAATATCAAGTCCGTTGTGAATATTACGTGGTTTACCGTTAAGTATACGCTGGCTGCCGAACACTCCCGAAATCCAACCTCCCTGTGCAGGACGCATAATACCATTTCGGAAATATGCTTCTTTAACTTCACCTATTCTTTTACGTGCGGCCCGTGATATTATTCGCTCCCGTCTAATCCTCTCTGAAGCAGTCTTCGGTGGTGTTACGTAAGAACTCTTCATATTATTAATGCGTTGTATCCGGTACTTTCCAAAAACGGGTTTTATCTTTTTGAGAATTACCCTTCCCTCATTAAACTTTATTCTAAGTAAATGACTTGTTGTATCATCCCTGTCGAACCCGAAAGTAAAATACTTACCACTATCGACGTCCAGTTTCAGAGTATCGAGAAACGCGTATTCAATATCCTCTCCGATTCCGAAGATTACGGAACCGGTTTTAAATTCACCAACCAACAGTATGTCCTGTGCGGATACAAAAGATGTTATAAAAAAGAGCAGTGCAAGAATCCTATTCATTTTAAATCCCGATCTATTAATTTCAACTTCACAAAACTATTGAATCTGATCCTTTATTGTCATGTTAATTTTGCATAAACACTAAAACGTGTTTTCAACACAACCGAATTATTTTTAATTTTAATCAGCAAATTTATATTAAATTAGATTCTTCCGGCTAATAAGTCCAAACGGATAATAAAATAAATTTTCGCTCAAAAACAGTGGCCGTTCATAATATGAAAAAAGTATTATTAACCGAAAAAGTACGCGAAGCTTATTCTGATAAAAGGCGCCTGGTTGCACCCTTAGCCGGATTCCCCGGATTGAATCTTACCGACTGTACTATAAAATTGGCTCAACAGAATTATGACGAGCATTTTAAAGTTATAAGCGCGCTGGCAGATAAATTTAAGCCGGATGCCATGTTCCCCCTTATGGATTTATCTGTTGAAGCAAATGCGCTGGGCAGACACACACTTTTCCCGAAAGAAGAATCAGCCACTGTAATTATCGAAAAATTCTCTTCCGGTGATCTCAACAAACTTGAAAGAATTAATATTTCATTCGACACAAGGCTTAACGGATACGTTGAGACAAGCAAGCTGATGAATATCGGACTGTCCGAAAATATAATGCGAGGCTCATACGTTACCGGACCCTACACGCTTGCTGCATTACTTCTGGGCGCCGACGAAGCAGCAATGGCAACTATTATGCAGGCAGATATGCTGAGTGAGCTTTGCCAGTTTGCAACTGAAAAAATCCTGGATTACGTCAGACTTCTTATCACTGCCGGTACGCAAATAATCTGCATACTTGAACCAAGCGCGGTTATGCTCGGGCCGGATCAATTCAGGGAATACTCGTCCAAATTTGTGAAGCAAATTACAAACAGCTGCAAACATACCGGAGTAGCAACCGTTTATCATATTTGCGGTAACTCAATGCACCTTATCGAAAATATGTGCGAGTCCGGAGTTGATGCGCTAAGTCTTGATGCACCTGAAACCGGTGTTGATTTACCGGCTGCAGCTCGAACAGCTTCCGACGAAGTTATTATAATCGGCAACACAAATCCTGTTGGTACATTGCTTAACGGCTCTCCCGATCAGGTTTACACAGAAGTTACTGATCTGTTGAAGAGTATGGAACAATACCCGAATTTCATTTTGAGTTCCGGCTGTGACCTTCCGCAGGAAACACCGCACGATAACATTGATGCATTCATGAGAGCCGGACGCGACTATAAACTGAACTAATTCGGATCTTTCTTCATGGAATCATATTGGTGACGGAAAAGAATTTTTATTAAATTAACACCTGCATATACGATTAAAGTATTTCTTTGTAAAAGCACTCTCATAAAGTTTTCAAATAAATACCGGAACAGAAATGAATGAACTTGTAGAAAAAATCGGCTACTGTATTGAAAGAGGTAAAGTTGACAAAAACAGTCCTTACCCACCTGATTTAAAAGATCAGGAAGGCGCTGATGAAATTACCAGACAGGCATTATCTGAGGGTATTGGTCCGGAACCAATACTGGAGGCTTGTAATACCGGAATGCAGAATATCGGTGAAAAATTCGGTCGCAACGAAGTATTCGTACCAGAACTGCTGATGGCTGCAAAAGCTATGAATGCAGTGATGGCACACCTCAAACCTTTCTTTCAGTCCGGCACTGTTAAAGCTAAAGGTAAACTTATAATCGGAACTGTAGCCGGTGATCTTCATGACATTGGGAAAAATCTTGTATCAATGGTTGCTGAGGGAAACGGCTGGGAAGTAATTGATCTTGGCGTTGATGTGAATTCGAAAAAATTCATTGATTCAATTAAAGAGCATCCGGACAGTGTTGTCGGTTTGAGCGCACTGCTAACAACTACTATGTCCAACATGTCCGGAACTATAAAAGAGATCAAGGAATTATTCCCGACTACAAAAGTGATTGTCGGAGGCGCACCGTTGTCACAGGGAGCTGCTGATCAGATGGGTGCAGACGGATATTCACCTGATCCGCAGGGGGCTGTTGAATTCCTTAACAGCACAATCGCAGCTTAATTAATATTTGTAAAAATTTTTCGGCAAGGTAATGGGGAAATTATTAGAAGAAGTAAAGAAAGGAAAAGTACTTATCTCGGATGGTGCCTGGGGTACTTTCCTGTTTCAGCGCGGACTCGAAATGGGCGACTGTCCGGAACTCTGGAATATTACACATCGTGACGATGTGTTCCAAATTGCAAAGAGTTATGTAGATGCCGGTGCCGACTTGATACTTACAAACAGCTTCGGCGGTAGTCCGCATAAACTGGCACAGTATGATCTTGCAGACAGAACTTCCGAGCTGAACGAAGCAGCCGCGGTTATTTCAAGTGAAGCTGCCGGGAACGATTGTTTGGTACTCGGTTCAATTGGTCCTACGGGAACAGTACTGATGATGGGTGAGGTAACTGAGCAGGAATTATATGACGGATTTCATCTTCAGGCTGAAGCACTTAAAACCGGCGGAGTGGATGCAATATGCGTCGAGACAATGTCTGCAATTGATGAAGCAGTAATTGCTGTTAAGGCGGCAAAAGCCGCTACAGAACTTGATGTGGTTTGTACTTTTACTTTCGATAAAACCGCTTCCGGCGAGTACAGAACAATGATGGGCGTTAGCCCGGCAGAGATGGTTAAAGCGGTTAAAGATGCCGGCGCAGATATTATCGGTACAAACTGCGGTAACGGATTTAAGAACATGATTGATATTGTAAAGGAAATACGAGCCGTAGACAATACCACTCCCCTGCTGGTCCATGCTAACGCGGGACTTCCGGTTTACGAAGACGGGGAAACAATTTTCCCGGATACTCCGGAAATAATGGCATCGCAATTTCAACAGCTTGTTGACAGCGGAGCGAATATAGTAGGCGGATGCTGCGGAACTACTCCAGATCATATCCGTGCATTCGTAACAGAAGCCGGGAAATCATAACAGACTGTCATCATAAATAATAAGTTTACAGGGACTGGCAATGACTGAAAAACAATGGGAAGATCTTCAGAAAACGATCAACGGTGAAACACTATCAAGTTTGCCTGTCGGATTTATAATAGATAGTCCATGGCTGCCTAACTGGTATGGAGTAAAAATTTTGGATTATTTCTCAAACGATGATTTATGGCTGGAGGCAAACCTGAAAGCTATGACTGATTTCCCGGAAGTAATGTTCCTGCCGGGATTCTGGTCTGAATTCGGGATGTGTACGGAACCTTCGGCGTTTGGTGTACGATGCACTTTCCCACCTGACGAATTCCCGCATGCACATAAAATAATTCAGTCGGCTGAAGATATAGATAAACTGGTGCAGCCTAATCCCAAAACGGATGGACTGCTTCCATTCATGCTTAACAGGATGAAGCTTACACAGCCGAAAATTCAGGCTGCCGGTCACCAGATTCGTTTTGCAGTTGCTCGTGGTCCCCTCAATATTGCGAGTTACCTGATGGGATCAACAGAGTTCCTTACAACCATGATGATGATGCCGGACAAAGCACATGATTTAATGAAGAAGATTACTACATTTCTGAAAGACTGGCTGACTCTTCAGATAGAAACATTTCCAACAATAGACGGAATATTGCTTCTCGACGATATAATAGGATTTATGGGTGAGCCGGAATTCAGAACATTCGGACTTCCCTACTTCAAAGAATTATACGATGCAGATGTATCAGTTAAATTCCTCCACAATGATGCCCCGTGCAAAGTATCTGCACCTATTCTTCCTGAAATGGGAGTGAACTTTTTCAACATGGGTTTCGAAGTAACACTAAACGAGCTGAAGCTGTTAACAGACAACAAAGTCACTATGCTTGGTAACCTTCCGCCACGAGATGTCCTTGCAAGCGGTACGCCCGAGGAAGTTTCTACTAAAACAAAAGAATTAATCGACTCGCTTGAAGACAGGTCACGAATCGTAATGTCTTGCGGAGGAGGAATGCCTCCAGGAGTAACTACAGAAAACATGAAAGCATTTATTAAAACAGTAAAAAGTGTCTAAACACTAAGTCTAGATTTTAATAACAGCAAAGCAGTACTCTCGAACATAGCCGATCGTATTCATTCATTAATTTTAATTAATATGGGAATCTGTATGAAAGGAATGATATTATTATCTGCAGCTTTATTATTGCTTCTCATCAATCTTAGTTTAAAAGCTCAGGAAGAAAATAACTGGTGGAATTCGAGTGATTGGCAAAAATACAATAAGGATCCGCTGGCTAAAACACTTCCCCGGATATCCGTTGTAGGCAACAAATTTATAAATGAGAAAGGTGAAACTGTTCTTTTCAGGGGAGTTGCGATTTCTGATCCCGAATGGTATCCGAGTCTATTTAAAAGTTTTGATAATTATGAATTAACCGAACCGGGAGAGTTCTTTAAAAAAGCTATGCATGGTAAAGTTCAAAAATAGATTTTTGTTAGCAGCACTTGTTAATGTTTAGGTGCTGCTTTTTCATTCCCAATGCTTTTTTTATTAACCATAATTACTCCACCGAGTATTATTAATCCGCTCAACAGCATCAACAAAGTTATTTCCTCGTTCAGTAGTAACCACGCAACGAGTACTGTAACAAATGGTTCAAGATATAGGAATGCTCCAACCTTGCTTGAATGCATCTCTTTCATAGCTTCTGCCCATAACACATAGGCAAGTCCGGAACAAAATATACCCAGAAATAGAATTGCCACCCACCCTACCGCTGACAGATTAAAGACCTGTCCAATATTTGTTTCATTAATCGTGAAGGGAGAAAACACAATTAGCATTGTAATGAACACATATAAAATGGTCATCATCGGCGGATAGTTTAAGGTAACTTTCTTACCGACTAAAGAATAGACACTCCAGGTGAACGCACTCGTTAGTACCATCAAATCTCCTTTGTTCGAGACAAAGTCTATAGAACTGATATCCCCTTTGCTAACGAGTAATATTAGTCCGGTGAATGAAATAAAAACTCCGATTGTCTGCAAAAGGCTCAATTTTTCCTTAAAGAATATTAATCCTAGAATTGCCATGAACACCGGAGTGATCCCTATAATCCAACCGGTATTTGAAGCCGATGTATATTGTAGTCCGGTAACTTGAATCCACAAATGAAAACAAGCTACCAAGGCAACCGCAAGCACTCCGCCGGCATCGGACAGTTTTATTCCGAAGTTCCTTTTCCTTTTAAGTGCCACCGCGGTAATAAAAAGTACACCCAGAATCTGACGCATATATATGAGCGTAAGCGGCGAAAGTTCATCAAGAAGTCTTTTGGTTGCAACAAACGATGCTCCCCATAAAACAACAGGAACAAGTGGTTTCCATATCGATTTTATAATGCTCTTCATTTTGGGGATGCAATATACAAATAAAACCTTTTTCTTATAGCCAGCTTAACCTTACTGCTTGTTTGGAGCGTGCTGATTATTGTATTATTTTTATTACGCAGTTTAACAAATAATACGGCAGACAAATGAAAAAGCAAATCATCATTTTCGCAATAATATTTTCAGGATTGCAAATAATGGCTCAGGATGCAGACTTTAATAAATTCTTCACAGATTCAACAATGAGAATAGACTATTTTCATATTGGTAACTCAGAAAGCGAAGAATTTACGATAGATAAAATTTACCGGTACGATAACTGGGGTCGAAACACAAACAACCTTATCGATAATTTCAATAACGGGCGTTATTATTACAAGGTATATGATAATGAATCCGGTAAACTTATCTACTCTAAAGGTTTCGACAGTTATTTCGGGGAATATCAAACAAGCGGTCCGGCAATAGATGGAATAAAAAAAGCATATCAGGAATCGGTAATTATTCCGTTTCCTAAAAGCGGAATAACGTTGTCGATAGAGAAAAGGAATAATGAAAAGAAGCTTGTCAAAATATATACAACAGTAATAGATCCGGCAGATGTAAATATTATTTCAGCCAAAACAATTGACGATGATGTGCTTGTTTATAACAGTTTCTCCTCCGGTGATCCTTCTGAAAAAGTTGACATTGTCATTCTCGGCGAGGGATATAACAGGGAGGAAACCAACAAGTTCACATCGGATATTGACAGGTTCACAAATATATTTTTTGATCAGGAACCGTATAGATCGCTTAAGAAAAAATTTAACATTTACGGGGTTCTCAAACCTTCAAGCGAAAGCGGTGTTGACGAACCAAGGGCAGACATATTCAGAGAGACAACTCTGAACGCAACGTTCAATTCCCTTGGCTCCGAAAGATATCTTCTGACGGCAGACAATAAGACGATGAGGGATCTCGCGGCTTACACTCCGTATGATGCAATTTATATAATGGTCAATCATAGTCGTTATGGCGGAGGGGGGATTTATAATCTATTTTGTACTTTTACCGCGGATGCCCAATTCAGCAAGTATCTATTCATTCACGAATTCGGACACTCATTTGCCGGACTTGCGGATGAGTATTATACATCATCAACAGCTTATAATGACTTCTATCCGAAGGGAGTAGAACCGGTTGAACCGAATATCACTGCTCTGCTTGATCCCGACAAACTGAAGTGGAGAAATTTTGTTGATCAAGGCACTCAAATTCCAACTCCCTGGAATAAAGCAAAGTTCGATAACGCCGATCTTAAATGGCAGAAGAATCGCGCTAAGATGAATGATAAAATTGCCGATCTAAAACGGAAACATGTTGATCCGGATATTATAGCCGACGCTGAAAAGATGTATGCTGATAAAGATAAGGAGCGATCGGATATAGTTGATAAGTTTTTAGAGAACGAACCATACTGGGGGAAAGTAGGCGCATTTGAAGGCGCCGGCTATGTATCGGAAGGACTGTATCGTCCAATGATGGATTGCATAATGTTCTCCAAAGGGAACAAGCCGTTTTGTAAGGTCTGCAATGACGCAATAATAAAAGTCATTAATTACTATACGGAATAATAAATTTCGTTTAGTACTTGGCGGGTAATGTGAACGTTATTTCCGTTCCTTTTCCGGCAGTGCTCGACGCCTTAATTTCACCGTTATTTTTATCGATAAATTCCTTGCAGATTACGAGTCCTAATCCTGTCCCTCCTCTGGTAGAATCTCTGATATGAGCAGATTTACCGATATCAAAAAGACTATCAAGCTGAGATTCATCCATCCCGATACCGGAATCCCGTATTACACAAATAATTTTACCACTTTCGTTAAGAGTTTCGTATTCAATTCTACCGTTTTCTTTATTATATCTAATAGCATTCGTGATTAAATTTCTAACTACTACATCTATCATATTTTTATCTGCTCTTACGAGCGATCTTGCCGACAAGCGAAAACGTACACTGATTTTCTTTTGCTTGATTGTACTTTCATACAGCCCGCTGTTTTTCAGAATTATCTCGTTCAGATCGAAATCCTCCTGATTCAATTTATAATGTTCAAACTGGGTAACGGACCAGTTAAGTAAGTTTTCAAGCATCTTTTCAACCCGGTTGAAGTGTTTCGTCAAATCACTCAGGAGCTCGTTCATCTCGTCATCATTAAGCTCCGGACCGTTCTCGAGAAGGTACATTATGTAACTGTTGAGAGTATTAATCGGGGATCGCATATCATGCGCAATAATTGAAAAGAATTTATCTTTCGTTGCGTTCAGTTTTTTCAGATCTGCTTCCGATTCTACCAATAGTTTATTTGCATCCTGCAATTTCTTATTAGACTCGAGAAGCTCGTTGCTTTTCTGATCCAGAGTCTTAACTGTTTTCTCAAGTTCCTTGTTTATCCTGATGTTCTCCTTATACTTTTTAAAGTATTTAAATGAAGCATAGAGTAAAAAAACTGAGAATACTATTAAGAAGACTATAATAATTAACTGGCGTTGATTCGCCATTTCATTTAGTTCCGTATCCCGTTTCAGAAGTTCAATCTCCTTCAACTTCTTCTCCGCTTCGTACTTTTGCTCTAATTCAGCAATATCCTTTGCAGTACGCTCATTCAGAAGCGAATCTTTAACTTCACTATACAGCCGTAAATACTTATTGGCATTCCTGAAGTTTCCTGTTGATTCATATACTTCAGCAAGATCCTCATAACTGTTTTTCAATTCTTCACGCGCATTAGCCTCTTTCGCGTAACGAACAGCTTGCAGATAATTATCTATTGCACTACGTACATTACCAAGCTTAAACTGAACATCACCCAGTTTGTTGAATGATTCGGTAATCTTAAATTTGTCCCTGGTTTGTAAAAGATACTCATGTGCACGCGAGAAATATGTCAAAGCTTCTTTATAATTACCGAGATTATAGTATGCATTAGCTATGTTAAACCTAGCAATTGAGATTCCTTCTTTATGATCAATTTCTTCATTAATTTTCAAAGACTTATTGTAGTAGACAATCGCTGAGTCATACTGACTCTCCTTGGTGAAGGCCTCGCCGATATAGTTTAAAGTAACTCCCTCCATATGCAGGTTTTCTTTCTCACGATGGATTGCTATAGCAAGCTTATAATTTGCGATCGCGTCTCGTATCCTGTTTGTGAATTCATAAACAGATCCAAGAATCATTTTGCAGTAAGCCAGTCGCGCGCGGTTATTAATCTGTTCATAAATTCGTTGAGCTTTCAATGTAGCCGCAATTGCCTTATCATACTCCCCAAGAATATTTGCACATAGTGAGCCTATATTCAGCATTGCATTTGCATAACTGACAGAATCCCCGATCTCGAGAAATACTACGGATGCATTTTCATAATATTCAACAGCTTCTTTAGTTTTACCGCTGTACATACCCGAGATACCCAAATTCATAAGCGATGAAGCATAACCCGGTTTTATATTTTGGGATTTGAACATACTATTAGCCAACATAACGAGTGAATCAGCTTTATCCGTATCACCGGCGTAAACAGAACCCAGTCCCAAATTATTAAGGGCATATGCCCGTCCTGCTTCGTAATCAAGAGAATCCGAAATGCTTAAAGCCTTCTGAGCATAATTGGAAATACTATCGACATTTCGGCGGATAATAAAATTGGAAGCAAAAGCATTATACGCATCGGCAATTCCGTATTTATCCCCGGCTGTTGTATAAATATCCAACGCTTCCCCGGCACTTTCTGCAGCTTCGGCAAAATTTGAATATTTAATGTACTCGTTCGACAGGCGTATCAGCATTCGTGCTCGTTCAATACCTTCCTGGTGCTGCGCCAGACTTTTTAAACTGTCTAAAACACCTGATGCGTATATCGTGGTAAGCGGAATAAATACAAGTATTAATGCAATATGTCTCAGCAAAAACATTTCTAAATGATGGAGTTTATGTCTTCTGAATTTACTTTTTTAGGAATCCACAATTATAATCATTTTCCTACTCATAAATCTTAGAATTCGAATTAATAATAGACTCTTAACCAGATGATGAGATACTAATCTCAAACTTAAGTCTGTCAGATTTATATAGCTGTGTTACTTTTAAGGTAGTTAAGAAGTTCAATGGTATATTTACCGCCAAATCGTTTCAATACTTTTCTAAGTCCGCCACCGTATACCGGATTAGTATCCTTAATTAGAAATTCAGCAATACGGCTGGCCGTTGCAGTGTTTTCCTGAAGCAGGTACAGGTAGGAAATAAAGTGGCAACTTCCTTCAGTAAGTTCGTCTGTCTGATCGTTCTTTGTATTTTGTGCAAACCAGACATGCATTAATTCATGAGCTAGTGTCGATTCAACATAGATTGACGGAATCCTGTTTAGCACGTATATGTCATACTTCGAGCTGGTCTCTCGTATACCATTGAGTTCACTAGTTTTAGTGGCTATATTGCAAAAACCACGGATCTGTTCAGTATATCCGCTACCGGCAGTTGTTTTCAATCCTATTCTGTCAACAGAATTCACGGATACACTGCCCATGTCAATATTAACTCCGAATCCTCTCAACTTGCCAGCGACTTTACGAAGCAGAAAGCCGTATGTACTTTCACTTTTTACAGCATCATTCAGACACAAATTACACAAAGACCGCCCGTCGTCAAATGAGCTGCCGCCCCCGGTTATCCTTTCACAAATAAGTTTATCACAGTTATCACATCTGTTCAAATAATCAAGGTGTTCGGGATGATAACGGTATTCGTACAAATCCTGGAAGTACCTTCCTTCCAGCGGTTCTCCGCACACATCACAAGCCGGAAAAATATACTTCTTTGCACAGTCAGTGTGGTAGAACTTTCCCTCATGCTTCTCAAATTTTCCACTTATCTTTTCACCGCATTCCGCGCAGATAAAATGATCGGCATGGAAGTACTTTCCGTCAGCCTGTATAAATGTGCCGGAGATCTTTTTACCGCATTGGAAACAGTTTGGAGTCTGTGCAGAGATATTAATCGCAATACCGGCTAGTAAGCATGCAGAAAAGAAAACTATGATATTTTGTCTGTGAGAATTCATTGCATCCATTTTTACAAACAACATTAATTATTTAGTGGCATATTTGGAAGGTATTTTTTCCACAATCCGTAAACTTCTTTTGGAATATAAGCAGCACATAAAAGAGACTATCAAACTCGCATTGCCTGTTTCAATTGCACACCTTGGGCATATCATGATAGGCGTGGTCGACAGTATAATGATAGGAAACCTCGGCGCATCTTATCTGGCTGCCTCGGCCCTGGTCAATATCCTGCTGTTCCTCGTAATTGTAATCGGAATGGGTGTGACTATTGCAATAACTCCTCTTACAGCAATTGCTAATGGATCGGGAAACCATGAAGAGTGTGGAATAATACTTCGTCAGGGATTGCTGGTTAATCTAATATTTGCCCTGTTTTTATTCGCCATACCATATTTCGGCGCAGATTTGATCGTCTATCTTGATCAGCCTGAAGATGTAGTTGCATTGTCAATTTCCTATCTGAAAATACTCAGTTTCTCCATTCTTCCGTTTATCATATTTCAGGTCTTCCGTCAGTTTATAGAAGGACTCGGCAACACTAAACCTGCAATGTATATAAGTATCATTTCAGTTTTTATAAATGCCGCCGGAAACTGGCTGCTGATATACGGTAATTTTGGATTTCCGAAGCTGGAATTAGATGGGGCCGGATTAGCTAGTCTGGCAACCAGGATATTCATCGCATTATCGATGGCAGTTTATGTTGTTAAATCACCCAGGTATAAAAGGTATGATGCTTCACTCCGATTTAGGAATATAAACTTACGTGTTATGAAAAAGGTAATAAACATCGGACTCCCGACCGGCTTGCAAATGTTCTTTGAAATTGGAGCATTCGCTTTGGCGGCTATTATAATAGGGTGGATGGGCACAAACTTTCTTGCAGCACATCAAATTGCCTTAAACCTTTCATCAATAACTTTTATGTTAGTATTGGGAATTTCATCAGCAGCTACAATACGCATTGGTGATTACTATGGAAGGAAGGATTATAATGAGCTTAAAAAGGCTGCCAACACTGCACTACTTTCAGCGGTCTCAATTATGGGTGTTTTCGGACTGACATTCATTTTCACCAGGAATCTTTTACCCACTCTGTATATTTCGGAAGCTGAGGTTATAAGTTTAACTGCAGATCTCCTTATATTCGCAGCAATATTTCAGATTTTCGACGGCAGTCAGATTGTGGGACTCGGAATATTACGGGGAATGACGGATGTCAGAACACCGATGATAGTAACATTTATTGCGTACTGGATTATTGCTATTCCATTCGGTTATTATCTTGGCATTGAACTGGAGTTAAATGCGAATGGCATCTGGATTAGTATAACACTGGCATTAATATTGATCGCTATGTTCTTTATATTTAGAATTAGAAGGAATATTTCCGATCTGATTAAAAACAATAATTGATATGATATGAAGAAATTCTCTGAAAAATTAAAAGGCAGTAAAACCGTTATCGGAATGATCCATGTCCCCGCCCTGCCCGGAACACCGAACAACTCAATGACTCCACGTGAAATAATTAAACGTGCCGTTGCGGAGGCCGGAGTTTATAATGACTGCGGAATCGATTCGGTGGCTATCGAAAACATGCATGATGTACCTTACCTTAACAGAAATGTCGGACCGGAGATTACCAGCATAATGTCGGTTATCGGGTACGAGATAAAAACCAAATATGATTTAACATGCGGAATACAGATTCTCGCAGGGGCAAATAAAGACGCCCTGGCAGCCGCTTATGCAGCCGGATTGGATTTCATTCGAGCCGAAGGATTCGTTTTCGCTCATGTAGCTGATGAAGGAATAATGTATTCAGACGCAGCTGAATTACTTCGTTATCGCAAGAGCATCGGTGCGGATTCTGTTTCGATCTTTACCGATATAAAAAAGAAACACAGTTCACACGCCATTACTTCAGATGCCTCCATTGTGGATACTGCCAAGGCAGCCGAATTTTTTAATAGCGACGGGATTATTGTTACAGGCAGTTCAACAGGTGCAGAAGCCGATATAAATGAATTGACGGAGACAGCAAAATCAGTAAACCTGCCTGTAATAATCGGCTCGGGTATAACTGAAAAAAACTTAGAGCAATACTATCCTCTTGCAGATGCATTTATAGTCGGATCAGGGTTCAAATTGGGCGGAGTCTGGTCGAATAAAATCAGCAGGGATCGTGTAAAACGATTTATAAAGAAATTTACAACACTAAGCGGTTAGCTGAAGCTCTCGCGCCATCGAGATTACCGGACAAACTTTATTACGAATAATAATTTCCTTCGCAAGGTTTAAATATGCCATTGCCCCGGAGGAGTGAATATCATACAGGATAATTGGTTTCCTGTAGAATGTTGCTTCGGGAATTGTAGTTGTTTTCGGAATACTTGTCTTAAATATATACTTACCGATAAGTGAATAAAGCTGACTGTCGGTTATTGATGAAACCTTTGTCCGCTTTTCAACCATTGTATGAAGTATACCCTCTATCCGCAGCGATTTATTATAATTCTTTCGTACCCATGAAATGTGATTCAGTATTTTCTGTAAAGCTATAATAGAAAAGTTAGCTGAACGAACAGGAATAATTACTGAATCGGCTGCGGCAAGTCCAAGATTGGTCATCCCCTGCAGGTATGGCGGACAATCAACAATAATATATTCATAAGAAGTTATTGCCTGAGTTAGTATGTTCCTTAACATCAGTATATTCTTGGTAAGTCTTTGTATCTTTTCCTCTTCCTCGAAAGTTGTTACCTCAGCGGGAATAAAATCGAGTCCCTCAATCGATGTTTTGTGAATTACCTGATCGAGTGATTTAAGGAAGCTGAGGAGTTCAAGTGTGCCGCCATTTGAATTGTCGGTTTTATAATTCAGGGAAATTGAGCACGCGCTGGATGGATCGAGATCAATTAAAAGCGTACGTCGCTCGAGTACAGCGAGTCCGGCGGCCAGATTAACAGCCGTTGTCGTCTTTCCAACACCCCCTTTCGGTATGGCTACTGTAATTATCTTCGGCAAATGTTCCTCAAGCTAAGAGATGATGAAGATAACAAATTTTCGAGAAAATATCCTATATTAGTTTCAAATTAACAGTATGTTAAAAATCTAGTAATATTTGACTGAAATTTTAAGATTTGCTTCCGCACCGAGGTTATTTATACAGACAATTTTATTTTTACCTTCTACCGGGATATAGAAAAGCTTTCCGGAATTTCCTGTCTTGCCGAGATAACGGTCATTTACATACCAGAAATGACTGCTGACATTGAGAGGTGACGATGCCTGAAGCATAATTTTCTGCCCGGAGTTTTTCTCGACCAGGTATTCTGTATCTGATGAGGGAGAAAGTATAACCGGTTTCTGATCTTGACGTATCGTAGAACAGCCGGTAAAATGCTTAGGTAATTTGTCGTAGTTAATATTGTTATGTTTATAGTACGCCAGCAATTCCGGCTGATAGAATTTGTGAAATTCCTTTCTGTAACCGTTAAGAGGAAGACACTCACGGCAGTAAACGTTTTCCCCGTCAGTACTTACAAATACCTCCTGTTGTAAATCGCACATTTTATTGCTGGAAATATTTTCAATATAATAATCTTCAGTCAGGGTTGCACAGTGTTCCGATGGAATCATCCCGGTCTCGGTGCAGACCTTTCTGATATGCGTTGTCTCCGGCTGTGAAGGAAGATCGCTATCCGGATTGTAATCAATAGTATTGAAAATATTGAATAACAATGGGACTGCAATTTCCTTGCCGGATAAATACGGTGATCCCTTTCCGTTAAAGTTCCCTGTCCAGATCCCAATAGTATAATTTTTATTAAATCCTATTGCCCAGGCATCTCGTTTACCGTATGATGTGCCGGTCTTCCAGGAGATACGGGGAAGTCTCGTTGCGTCGGATAGAATATTCGGAAAATCAGGTCTCTCATTGTCAGAAAGAATTTTTGAAATAATGAATGCGGCATCGGACGAATAAACTTTATTGACAGCTTCATCATAATTCTCATTAAGCAGATAACCAGGTTTAACAAAGTTTCCACTGTCAGCAAAAACAGAGTAGAACGTAGTAAGTTCCACAAGCGTAACACCGCAACCGCCGAGGACCAGCGATAATCCGAGATTCGATTTCTGTCGGTCTATTTCGGTGAATCCGCCGGATGACAACAAGTTTATAAAATTCACATAACCGAATTCATTGAGCAGACGAACAGCAGGAACGTTCAGAGAATGTACCAGTGCGTATTCAAATGTGACGCTTCCGTTAAACTTCTCATCATAGTTTTCAGGCATATACCCGGAGAAATCCGTTGGCACATCAAGAAGCCGCATCTTAGGTGTATACATTCCCGCATCAAGGGCGGCAGCGTATAGGAATGGTTTAAGAGCTGATCCGGGCGACCGAATTGAAGCGACACCATTTACCTGTCCCGATGATGTGTTGTCGTAGAAATCTGCCGAACCGCAGTACGCAACAATTTGATGCTTCTCGTTATCAATCACGATAACCGCGCCATTAGTTATTCCGCGACTTTTAATACCGCTGATGTAGTTGAGAAGTATTCTCTCCGTCGTCCTCTGCAGATTTAAATCAATTGAAGTTGCCAACAAATCATCAGAATAAAGGTTTGATACTTCGTAGCAGAAGTGTGGTGCCAAATTCGGCATGGCAAAACGAGCAGGAGTAAGTTGTTCATCAATAGCAGACGAGATAATTCCCGGTTCAAAAATCCCATTATTTTTGAATCTATCTAACCATCGGTTTCTCTTAATAATGGCGCTGTCAGTAGATTTATCAAGCCGAAGTTTATTCGGATCATTAGGGATTATTGCGAATACAACCGACTGCGCAAGACTTAGTTTAGCCGGCGGACGATTGAAGTAGATGTAAGAGGCAGCTTTAACTCCCTCAATGTTCCCGCCCATCGGGATATTGCTTAAATACAATTCCAGGATTTCAACTTTGCTATAGTGTAATTCCAGCTGAACCGCGCGAAGTATTTCAAGGAATTTATTGAGATAAGTTCGTTCGGCGGGTTCAAGTATTCTAGCAAGCTGCATTGTAATTGTTGAAGCACCAGATACTCTCTTGCCCCTGATAATATTCTGATAAGCCGCCCTCAATACAGCCATGGGATTTACACCCGGATGCCTGTAAAACCAATTATCCTCTTTTTCTATAACAGCTTTGATAAGATCAGGATTAACTTCATCAACGCTTGTATAAAGCCGCCACTTATCATCGGGAGTAAGATAGGCAGAAAGCATTGTACCGTCACGCGCGGTGATTACCTTTGAATAAGTGGGAGAATCCGGGAGAGGGAACGCGACATCAAGCAGCTTTATTAATAGGAGAAACCCCGCAAGTGCTTGAAATTTCCGGCTCGCAATAATTCTACGGAGTTTATTTAATAATTCTTTGCGATTCATTTCTCCGAAACTATTTCATTTACTCTTCGCACAATAGTTCCATCCTCAAGGTACTTATATAAATCCTTACCCGGACAAGCAGTTTGGTCAGTATAATCCTTATGCCCTTTTATCAATTCCGGCGGAACGTTAAATCGATTTGAAAGGAATGCGCAGATGTTTACAACTGCATCAAGCTGTTTATCATTTATCTTCTGGATCTCATAATTACCAACTACCTCCACGAGTGCGTGACCGCGCGTATCGTAATTCGTATTGGTAGCGCCGGGATAATTAATCGGTCGGGCTTCGTAAATTTTTCCTTCGAGATCTATAACAATATGATACGGTATATCAATCCATTCTTTTTCAGTGCGACTCCAACTCTGCAGGCCTCTTAAGTATCCGGGAACATCTTTATCGGCATGAAACTCTACGCCTCCGTGATGAATAGTAATCTTATCGATCGAATGTTCTTCAAGAACATATTCAAGCGGCTGCCAGCCCCAGTCGGCACGGCGAATAACATGAAGTGAATCCGAATAGTCAAGTTCAAGTGTGTTTATGTCCCGGTATACTTCGACAGAACAACCGGAAATTATTAACAGCAATACAATGAGATAAATTGATTTCATAATTCCCTGTCTATTTAGTAATGGTAATTTTTCTTGCACCATGAACGGATCTGAACTCCCTATCGTACATAGCCTCGGCATTAACCGGAGGGAGTGTATATACTCCACTGTTTACAACACGGATGAGGTAGTCGTACTCACGAACCTGTTTACGATATAACTCTGTGAAAATTATAAGCCTGTCATCGCGAATATCCATATAATCTATATTCATTTTTTTACCGGTCTGAAACGCGAGATCTTTCAATTCACTTAGACGCGGATTTTCAATCTCGAATCCTGCCGGAATCATATCTGTTATTACAACATTCTCGGCAGACCTTTCACCCCCCTCCAAGGTTAACCTGCAAATCAGTAAGTCACCCTGACTAAATTTTCCATCTGATATTTTACGTTTCGTATTGTAGTCAAGATACTCCCTTCTTACCTTCATCAGGTTATCTTCTTCTTTTATTTTCCCGTCTCTTTTAATTCCTTCAACATCCCAATAATAATACATAGAACCTTTGCCGGATGATTTAAGAGTAACCTTTCCGGCATTCAATCTTTCATCAGCAACTGTTTTATTGGTGTTATTAACTGTTGCAACAATTTCTTTTCCAGCAAGAACCTGGACAGTCATATCCGTGTCGGCATTAAGTCTTGCTGCTTTACCAAGAGCAAGAAATGCGAATGACCTTTCCTGAGTCGAATACATACTGACGGAAAGACCTGTAAGATGCTTAACCATCAATGGTACTTGTTCATTAGTCGGGTCAACATCAAGAAGGACATTCAGCATTATAGCATTGGACCGAACCTCAGAATCGAATGAGCCGCCGGTTAATCTGTCGGTCCGGACAGGTGTAAATTCCGGGGGAAGAAATTCTTCATACGATGTCATTTTTTCCATAACCGCGTATGCTCCGGCCAAAAGGTACTTTGAATCAGTAGATAACAGATGCGGACGCGCTTTGTAATAATTCATTGTTGAAATATCTCCCCGACCAGCTAAAGCCATAACATAAAGGGAATACGGAATTTCTTTGTTCGCAACCTTTGTTACTGAACGTCTGTTCCTGTCGTATCGAACATAATCGAAAGTTTTTCTTGAAAATGATTGTGACTCAATATAGTTGAGCAGTTTGTTATAAACATCCTGATTGACAGAGAATCCGGCCTTTTTAGCCTCGACGAGGAAATGCGCGGCGTAAACCGAGCCCCACCAGCTTGAGTAATTTCCTCCCTGCCAGTAAGAGATTGCTCCGTCAGTAAGCTGCATCGATTCGATCTTTCGTATTCCTTCCTTAATGTAATATGAAGGATTTGTGGTTCTATACAAATCAGGCTTCACAAGTTTAACAAGTTCATCGAAGTATAGCTGAGGGAACAGTTTGGAAACAGTCTGCTCTATGCAGCCATATGGATATCCGACAAGGTATTTAAGGTGTTTGGCAAACTTAAGCGCCGGATATTTACTAACAGTAAGAGAAGTGGATTGAGTATTTTCCAGGAAGCCCTCAGGCAGATCAATATCCACACTTTCACCAGCTTTTATGGTACCGCTTCCGCTCTCAACAACCAGTGGCGAAACCGGTCTAACAGCTATTTCAATTTCATTTTTAATGCTTACCATGCCCGATGTTTGAAAGCTTATCCTTCCTACACCGATATCATTATCCGCAGTGATTTCGAAAAGTACGGATGAGGTGCTGTTTGGTTTAAGTTCAACAGTTTTAGTACTCTCGGAAGTAACTTTTAACGGACCATCGACGGAGACTGATAAATCAATACTCCCAGGTTCATCAGTCGTGTTGATTATGGAAACATTCGATACTAGTTTATCGTTGCTCGAGAGAACTCTCGGAATCTCCGGTTCCAGAATTACGCTTTCACTGACCTTCATATATTTCTCAGCATTCCCGAAGCGAGACCCCTGATAAGCAACCGCCATAAGACGAAGCTCGCCGTTAAACTGCGGTACATCAAGTTCTACTGTTATTTCCCCGTCAGAGTCGGATCTTTTAATACCGCTCCAGTATGAAACTAAGTTGAATCTCTTGGACTTAACAGGGTTCATTCGTTTCTTAAGCTGCATTTCAAGAGCCATACCACCGGCGGAAGATGAACTTGAAAGAATTTCCGGCAGAAGCAGTTTATAGAGATCGTAACTCTCAACCTGCAGCGGTCGTTTCGCGTTCATATATGCATAGGGATCAGGAGTCTTGAAATTCTTAATCTGTAAAATCCCTTCATCTACCGCCGCGAAAGTGATATAAATATTCTTCTCGGGAAGAGTTTTTATTTTAATTGTCTGCTTCGTATTCGATTTAATTCTCCCGGGTGCTTCAATAGTCACCGGAAGCAAATTAGATTTCCTTTCAACCTTTACCGAATGGAAGCCGTGCCCGACAAGAAACGGTGCATTGTTATCCGCAGAATGGGGACGGAATAACGTGGCTGTTACATAAAAGTTCGGCATATACTCTTCTTTAACAGGAATTTTGATTTCAACGGATTTTTCATCAACATCTACATATTGATAGTCGTAGACACCGTTACGCTCAATAGTAAGGAGCATCCTGCCTGAGAAAGGAGCGGTAAATAACAGCTTTGCTTCATCCCCCGGTTCGTAAACCTCCTTGTCAGTTACCAGATCTATCCTTCCCTCTTTATCAACCTGGAACGATGCTGCAGATGAACGCCCCCAGCTGTATGCATAAAATTTAACTTTCTGATAATCTTTACTTCCTTTCTTCGAAATCCGAAGCTCATACCTGCCTGACTGGTCAACCGAAACAGGGAAATCAGTTTCACCTTTGAGAATAATATTTTGCGAAGATACTTTTACCGGCTGACGTTCAGAAACATAATAATACCGATTTGAATTATCCTTACGCAGAACCGTCTGCCAATTAATTTTGTAAAGCTCTGCAACCGCTTCAAAGTTATTCAAAGGAGTATCATTCGTATCTACGGCAATCAACCCGAAATTAATCTTCTGATCGGTACCGTAGTAGTAGCCATCTTTTCGAATTCCGATAAAGTAGTCTCGCGGATTTACGTCAAACGCTGCTGCCCTGCTGACTGTTCTCCCTGTAAGGTCAAAAACACTTACGAAGGCAGTACCCTTGACAAGTCCTTTGCCGGAAATATTATCCGGAGTCTTATATCGAATTGAGGCATTTCCATTATTGTCGAGAACTCCTTCGAATAATGCGGGTTGAAGAACCGTATTATCAGCCGAGAAATCAGAGAAGTTATATTTAGGATAATTCTTACTCGCGTAATTATGATGCTGCAATTCAACTATCGCCTCGTATTTTAGTCCCGCAGCTTTAGCGCCAAAGAGAAACTCGGCATCAGCATTTACAACGATTTCATTTCCGGGATTTACTTTCTCTTTGTTTTTGGTTAGGGTAACCCTAATCTTATCGGGCACAAACTCCTCAATGCTGTAACGGTAAGTCCCGATGAGATTTTCACTATTCGCATAAAGTGAAAACCTGTATTCTCCTGTTTGAGCATATTCAGGTATTGGGACATCAAGTTCAAAACTACCCTGGGCGTTCAGTATTACTTTAGAATCCTTAAAAATCTTGCCGTTCGGTGAAACGATCTTCACCCTTAGAGGTAAGTCATCAATTAATCTGATTTTATCGTCCCTAACAATACCGGAAATGTGGGCCGTTTCGCCGGGCCGGTACAAATCTCTTTCGCCGTAAATATATGCAGTAAAGTACTGTGAATACTGGGGAATGCCGCCTACATCGAATCGTGAGTTATCAATAAAGGTTTCATTCAGATCAATGTAATTAAAATCATTTTCATCACCGGCAACAATAAGCATTGGTTGAACGCCGTCAAGCTGAGCCTTATCGTTATTAAAACGTACAACGCCTTGTTCATCAGTAATGCCGTTAAAAATATCCTGATTCTTTGTGGATATTACAGAAACATTAACACCGCTGAGAGGCCTGGCGTTCTTAATTGAATTCACAAATACAACCAGTTCCTTATTAGAACTTTTCGCAATAATAGCCAGGTCGGACAATGCGATCATCTTACTATCCTGGATCCATCTCTGATGATCCGAGCGAACGCTGACTGTATAAATACCATCGAACCGGCTGCCGATCACTTCATCCAAATTCAGCTGTAATTTTTGAACTACGTTCTGTGCATTATCAAGATCTATATCCTTCCTGTATAGTTGATCACCGTAGTTGCCGGTATAGTAATTCGGGTTATACCTGTAGTCATTATAGTATGTATATCTAAAGTTGTTCAGAAAATGGACCAGATTATTCCTATAAATCTTGGATACGGTAACCTCGACTTTGGGAATGTTAACAACGTTAAGCTCAACATTTTTTTCACCGTCCAGCATTAAATATTTGCTCCGCTTATCTGCAAAATTAATAGAGGGTTGAACGTTTGCCATTGTTATCATCTGCTCGTACTCAAATTCAAGATCACCGCCGTACATTCCCGGAAGTCCCGACTTAACTATAAGTTTTACCGAAGGAAGATTTGTAAAGTCTCCCTCGAATCTGAACGCATTTTCAGTAACAAAAAATTTCCCGTTAAGTATCGGATCGAACACAACGTAGTCGGCAAGTTCATTTTTGTCGACCATCTGGGTAGTGTGAACTTCAATCCAGGCCTTATCACCTTCGTAACCGCTGTAAACCCCTTTAATTGCAAGGCGAGTAACGGGTGGAAGGTCCTGGTTGAATTCCCTATTATCCTGCAGCGGTTTCTTCTCGAAAACAGAGAACAGTCCTTCTTCAACATTAACAGAAAGATCCTGCTTCTCCTTGCTCTGCTTAACGTTGCCGAAATTAACTGCGATAACATCCGACGATTCAACCGTAATTATTTTATAGTCCGTAATCTTTCGGTTCCCTATTGCTACTGTAAGTTTATCTCTCAGCCTTTCGGGATTAACCGGATAATTGAAATATATATTTGCCTGAATGCTAAGTGTATACTTTTCATTAGGCACTCTGGTCCAAAAAAAGTCTGCCTTTGTAACATCAAAGTCGGCTGTACTAAACTTAAAATTCCGTTCACTGAGTGTAAGTTGTTTTTCGAATAAAACTTTGTCGGTCAGTTCCGCCCTATAGTCCTGTATCGGTTCAAGTGCCGCCTCGGGGGAGAACAGAAGTGTTCGGCTGTCCAGCCATTTGAATTTGCCGGGTATCGAAGGGGTGAATTTAATAAACTCATCATCAATCCATTGACCGGTTTTTTCACTTGGTGCAAGGTCGGTATTGAAATCCACCTGAAAAGTGGTAAGTCTTTCTATCTTTCCTTCAGGCGTGAATTTAACACTAACTTCATTAGCTGTTGAACATGACATCACAATAAAAGCGATGACGAAAAGTAAACTCATAAATGCTGTTTTCATTTCCATCCTTAAGGCAGGTTAATTCAAATGTTTTATAAATCAATATAATAAATTAACAATAATTGAATAACTGCTCATAATAATATTCAAAAAAAGCTGCCTGTTTGAGAATAATCAAAATTAGATTCTGTTTAGTGTTGTTATTTTAAAAACTAATTTGTTAAATTGACTTTTAATTCAGGCAACTACTCTCTTTTCAAACAAATTATTTTTCCAAGATGAAAAATGAAACCGCAATAAAACTTATTGAGTTTATTGAAGAAATCGGCATTCCGGTAAGCGAGGGTACAATTGAAGGCGATACTATAATTCCGGGAATATTTATAAAAGATGGCGGACTCCTTGTCGACGAAGAGAAACTCACTTACCCCGGTGATTTACTGCATGAAGCCGGGCATTTAGCAGTTAAACCCTCCTCGGAACGACCACATGTTACGGAAAATGTGGGGAACGATGGCGCTGAAGAAATGATGTCTATTCTGTGGTCTTGGGCTGCCGCCGTACACCTTAAGTTAGATCCTAAAATAGTCTTTCATGACGGCGGTTATAAAGGAGGATCTGACCATTTAATCGAGACTTTTACGAACGAAGCCTATATAGGCTTACCCATGCTGCAGTGGGTCGGTATGGCTGTTGATAAAGCAAACGCGGAAAAAGCCGGCATAAAACCTTTTCCCAATATGATTAAATGGCTGAGAGATTAATAAAACGGGAATCAAAATGTCAGATAAAATTAAACTTCCGTTCAACTTCGATCCCGGGTTGCTAAAAAAAGACCTGAATGGAATCGGCAGCGAAGAATGGATCGGTCATTTTAATAAAACAAACTATAAAGGTGTTTGGAGTGTGGTACCCTTACGCGGACCTAAAGGAGCTACGCATCCCGTTCAGCAAATTGTATCTCTACCCGGCACATCAAAATATGAAGACACCTCTTATATGGAAAGATGTCCCAATATAAAAGAAGCAGTATATACGCTCAAATGCCCGTTCACCTCCATCAGGTTGATGAGTCTGCACGCCGGATCGGAAATTAAAGAACACAGGGATTATATGCTCGGGGTAGACTTCGGCGAAGTTCGCATTCACATTCCCGTTAAGACTAATGACAATGTTATATTCCTGCTCAAAGGTGAAAGAGTTAAAATGCTTGAAGGCGAAATGTGGTATCTAGATCTTAGTAAACCGCACGCCGTTGAAAACAAAAGTTCCGAAGACCGGGTACATATAGTGATAGACTGTGTTGTTAATGATTGGCTGAAAAAATTACTTGAGAGTGAATCAGTTAAAACCTGAGTTACTGCAACAGATTAAAATAATATGAGTACATACCGGGTTTGGTAAAACAATCCGGTATGTACTGAAGTTTATTTACTTAACCAATACCATTTTTCCTACAGCGTTGTACTTGTCTCCCGCCTGCAGTTTATAGATGTACAAACCACTTGGGAGATTCTCAGCGTTGAATTCTATTCCGTATGTTCCCGGAGAGTATTCAGCATTTATAAGTTCCGCGACTTGCTCGCCGAGTGTATTATAAACCGACAAAATAACTTTGCTCTTTTCTGCTACTGAAAACCTGATCTGCGTAACAGGATTAAACGGATTCGGGTAATTCTGTGAAAGAGAAAACTCTCCCGGCAGATTGTCCGATTCGACGCCCGTTATGTTATCGGCATTTACATTTACAGTCTCATTGTAATATTCAAATGTGCCGTCGGTATCTATTTGTTTTAACCGGTACAATAAGTTATCGGAGGGAATATTTTCATCAATATACTCGTACTGCTTAGGCGAGTTGCTGTTGCCGTGTCCAGGTACAACGCCAAGTACTTCCCAGTCCGAATTGCAATCCTCACCGCAATCGGTTTTCCGCTGGACTTCGAAGCCGTAGTTGTTAACTTCGGTGGCCGTTTCCCACAACAGTTGTACGGCATTGTCGAGTTTTACGGCTGTGAATGAGGTTAGTTCGACTGGTAAAGCTCCATCATGAACAATATTATCTACCACAATATTCGCATTTCCGGATGTTGGAGTAATATCAATGGAAGTAATACCGGTAAAATTCAGTGTTACTGTTGCACCCGTATTACCGTCTATACTATTCTCTGTATGAGATGAGCCGGTATTAGGTGTAAAGACCAAGTTATATGTTCCCCCCGTTACGACAGCAACACGCAATGTAGTTATATTTACAGTACCTCCTCCATCAACTGAAAACGTTAAGGTTAACCCGGTACTAGTACTATTAGTTGTCCCCAACACATTTCCGGTTGTGCCGCCGAAACCACCCCCTCCAAGAACGGAGATGTCATCGTTCAATGCACCGGAATAAGAAGAACCTGTTACAGTTACATCAGTACTATTTATGGTTATTGTCTGTGATCCGGTTGTAGGATCAACTCCTGTATTTGTTGTTCCGTCAGAAAAGTCAAATGTTCCGGTTTGAGCAGAAACAGTATAAACAGTTAAAAAGCAGACTGAAACAATTAATGCCATTTTTTCAAATTTATTCATATATACCTCTAAATAGATTGTATGATTGTCATTCCGCTCCCGCTGATACAACCACAAAACGTATATTGTCCCCTTCTAGTTCCTCGGTGGATATATTTCATCCAAGCAAATGATAAAATTCATTACCGTAAAAGGCTGAACAATATAAAAATGCTGAGAAGATCCGTTATCCAGAACCTGTATGTTTCCCGGACTGCTTGTCAGATCAAGTTCAACTTCAGCTAAATATTTCCCGCTTTCAGGCGAATCATAATATAGATTTAGAGAACTGCCGGAAGGTCCGAGGTATTTCCCACTCGGCATATTCCCTGATGGAACTAATCCGCTGCCGTCGTTAACTTCTAATTCCACCGTTCCTGCCCCCAGACCGCCTGGCGAAAAAACTGCTGTATGCGTATGTACAGGCATTTGGCTTTCGGCAAGCGTAACAGTTTCCGAACCGCCTAACTCACCGAGAGTATAGTTATCCAAACCCGGCCCCTCTCCTTCACCTACCGGCACACGTCCCTGCAGATTCGGCAATCCGAAAGATACTCTGCCGTCGCCGCCGTAAGCAGTTCCTAATAATGAAAATAATGCTTGATTGTCATTTATAGCAAGTAACTGCCCGTGACAGAACGTCCAGCCTCTCGGGGCAAAATTTGGCGCCCATAAATCTATTGAGCCAGTATACGCGCTTCCTTGTGCTGCTGCCATATTAAACTCCTTATATTAAATTTCTCTTTTATTTTAATTTTATTCCAATTTTTTCATAAGCTCATTCCTGCACGTACGAAAGTCACAGAACTTCGAATTAGTTTCTGGAAGGATAAATTCCTTCAGTACAAATAATAAAATTGACAACCGTATAAGGCTGAACCAATGTAAACGAGTTGGTACCGCCGGTATTACCAACTACAATGCTTGCGCTGCCGCCTGTTAGAAAAATCTGGGCGCCTGCTAAGAATTTACCGCTGGTCGGCGAATCATAATAAAGGTTTAAACTGCTTCCCGAAGGTCCGAGATGTTTCCCCTCTGGCAAATTTCCGGACGGAACTAATCCCTGTCCGTCGTTAACTTTAATTTTTGCTTTGCCTGTTGCTGCCTCCGGTGTATAAACGGCTGTGTGAGTATGATGAGGCATTTCCGCCAGATTAAGAGTATGTTCCTCGGAACCTCCTCTGAATCCGAGGTTATAACTTCTTCCCCCCGGCAGAGTGCCGTGTCCGACCGGGACTCTTCCTCTCATATCCGGGAGTCCGAAAGTTGTTCTTCCATCACCTCCGAAGTTTGTACCGAGTAAGGAAAACAAAGCTGTATTTTGCGCTATAGGCATTATCTGCCCGTGACAAAACGCCCAGTTGCGCGGCGCGAAATTCGGACCCCATAAGTCAACTGAAGCTAATAAAGCACTACCATCAACTGCTGCCATAAAAAACTCCTTTTATTTAAATGTAACTAAATACACATCATCTTAAGCTTTCGATAAAGATTCACCAAGTGTTTTAATCTTATTATAATAAATACAACCTCATGTTAATTCCGAGGAGGATATATACCGCTATCAACCAGCATAATATAATTAAGAACGGTATACGGCTGAGTTATATAAAAACCCTGTGAGCCGCCGTTATTTCCCAATACCACACTACCGGGTACTCCTGTGATCTCAACATCGGCATCCGCCAGGTATTCATTTTGTGCAGGCTGGTCATAGTAAAGATTAAGCGAACTGCCCGAAGGTCCTAGGTACTTACCGTCCGGCTGATTGCCGGAGCCAACCAATCCGTCGCCATTGAATACTTCAATATCAACTTCACCTGTTAAGGGTTGGTGCTGACTAAAAGTGGCTGTGTGTTTATGTGTGGGAAGATTAAGGAGACTCAGCACTCTGTATTCGGATCCTCCAATTGCTCCTAACGGATAGATCTGTGTCCCGGGGCTCTGTCCTTCTCCGATAGGAACACGTCCCCGCATATCCGGCACACCAAAAGTAACTCTTCCATCGCCGCCGTAGATAGTGCCGATAAGAGAAAAAAGGGCATTGTATTGCGAAATACTAAGTAGTTGTCCGTAACAAAATGTCCAGAAACGCGGATTAAAACTTCCCGCCCAGAGTGAAACAGAACTTAAATAATCATCAGTTGATGCCATATTATACTCCTTTAGTTTGTAAAAGAATAGTTAGTTTTGTTACCCTATTTCCATACTTAAAAAACTGAAACAATTTTCAAACAAAACCTTATGTTCATTCCCGTTGTACATTCTTACTGATTCACCTATAACTTTTAATCCTAGTTCTTTCGCCAAATTTTTTCCACCCTTATTGGGCTCAGGCATATCAAGAAAATAGGGCGTTCCTTTTTCAAAATGTGTAGCAAGTGATATTAGCAGATCCTTTGCCGAATCAACATCACTGCTCAAGAGGGGGGCAAGCCGGTAACCTTTGCTGCATGGTTTGAATAATCCAACGCCATGGAACTCATTTTCAAGATGCTTACAGAGCAGCAGGCTTTGCGGCTGATTTATCCAATGACTTGTAAATAATTTCCTGTCATATGGAATAATATTGCGTATGTAATCATAAAGGTCTTCGAAATCGAGACTGAACGGACTTTTAATATCGCTTCCCATTTTCAGTTCGCCATCGGATTCACCCTCATAATGAATTATCTTAAATGCAGATTTAAACCCGGCATCTTCGTACATCGATATCTGATCTTCTCTGCAATTCAGACCGATATTTAAATCCCCCGCATACTCCATAATGACGGATAATAATTTTTCCGATAATCCGTGATTCTTCATATTCGGCATCACGATGTGAAGCCCTAAAAATCCCAGTTGCTCGGGGTATTTCACAAGGGATATTGTTCCTGCAACCTGGGAATCGAACAATGCGGCAATAGATCCGTTCGGGTCGGCCTTAAACATAAATTCACCATCGCTTAATCCGGGATTCCTGCCGTCCACATCGGCAATCCGGTCGGTAATTTGCATTTCATCCAATGCAAGATTTCTGATTGTCATTTTGTTTTCCATAGACCTGTATTGTTTGTTCAAGAAATACCTTAACAAATAAATGCGGATCAAAAGGTGGAAAGAGAACCTTTTAAAAGCAAACTTTCATTAATACTTAAATGGTATAGCCCATACTTCCGAACAGCAATGAGTGCTGTCTCTAACAATTTCTTATAACAGTATTTTTGTATTCCCGTGAGAAAACATCCAAGAGGAGGATAAGCGGTCTTAAATTAATACGTATTATTTTAAGAGTCAACAATAAAACAGTTTTTAAATATTACTTTAATATTATCTTTATAAATCGTACGGGATATCCAATTTGATTTACTGTTCTATTCGGCAAAATCTTAAATTAATCCTTATGTAAAAAAAATTGAATTTATACATTCAATTTTCTTATTTGAGAATTTACACCAGCAACTTCTTAGATTTTGCAATTTATTCGTCTGTTTTCGTTAAATAACCTTTCTCCCTGCGTAATATTAAACCAAGTTTTCTGGCAAACGATTTGCTTGTATTTACAATAAAACGACCGAATTTCAATTCGATCACAAAATCATATGTTTTATAGGAGTAAATTAGATAATGGCGGATAACGTTAACATAAAGCTGGAAGACAACTTCAGTCTTGGCGGTGATTTTAATATTCCATCTTATGCCGAGTGGAAGGAAAAAGTCGAGCAGGACCTCAAAGGTGTACCGTTTGATAAAAAGTTGATTACTAAGACTTATGAAGGGATTGAGCTTCAGCCGGTTTATACTTCAGAAGACCTCTCTAAACTACCTGATACCGATGGAATGCCCGGATTTGGCGGTTATATTCGCGGTTCAAAAGTCTCAGGCTACACTGAAAATAATTGGGAAATCTGTCAGGAGCTGCCTTATGGAGACGCCGAAGAATTTAACGAGGCTTTGAAAAATGATCTTAAAAGGGGCCAAAGTTCTATAAACATTATTCTCGACAGTGCTACTCAACTTGGACTTGATGCAGATTATGCCGACGAAAACCAGGTCGGCGATTGCGGCTTGTCCATCTCAGCAATGAACAGTTTCTCCAAAGCACTTGATGGAGTAGATTTATACAAGTACCCGCTTCATATTCAGGCTGGATTCTCATCAAATCCGGTTTTAATGCTGCTTTCAGCTTACACCCAAAAGAACGATATAAATCTAAAAGCCATTAAGGGAAGTGTTGATGCGGATCCGATAGGCTATCTTGTTACCAGAAGCAATATGCCGACCAAGGTAAAATTCACATTCGACATGATGAAAATTTCGGTTAAATGGGCGGAAGAAAATGCGCCCGAAATTAAAACAATCGGCATCAGCGGATTACCATATAACAGCAGTGGCGCAAGCGCTGTTCAGGAACTCGCCTATGTTATGTCGACCGCTGTTGAATATATAACCCAACTGCTTAAACGAGATGTATCCATTGATACGATAGCGAAGAATACCAGATTCACATTGAGCATCGGTTCAAACTACTTTATGGAAATCGCAAAACTACGCGCTGCAAGAGTGATGTGGTCGAATATACTTGAATCATATGGTGCTGCTGAAGAATTGAAGAAAATGACAATACACGGACGTACTTCAACATTCAACCAGACTATTTACGATCCTTATGTAAATATGCTGCGAACTACTACAGAAGCATTTTCTGCAGTTGTCGGAGGCGTTGATAGTCTGCATACAAATACATTTGACGAATCCTTTAAGGTTCCCGATCAGTTCTCGAGAAGAATTGCGAGAAATACACAGATCATCCTCAGCGAGGAATCGCACCTTAACCAGGTAATTGACCCCGCGGGCGGTTCTTTTTATGTTGAATGGCTTACAAATGAAATTGCAAAGAAAGCGTGGAAGGAATTCCAGGAGATCGAGAAAAAGGGCGGGATGCTTACCGCATTAAAGGAAGGATATCCTCAAAACGAAATTGAGAAAGTTGTCGGATCACGAAACAAAGATATCCGTAAACGTAAAAGCGTTATTGTCGGTATAAATAATTATGTAAACAGCTCTGATAAGAAAGCTGCAGTCGGTAAACCTGACCGGAAAGAACTGTTTGAAAAACGTTCGAAGTATTTACAGGAATACAGAGTTGCCGGAAATAATGAAACACACAGTAAGATTATTGATAAACTTAATAAAATGGTTGAGCCGGATTCTGAGGAATTAATTAACCTCGGGGCCGAAGCATTACTTGCCGGTGCCACCTTAGGTGAAATTACTCATGCCGCGCGAGCTTCATCGGATGAGTCGGTCTCTATCCCGACATTACGCTTCCATCGTGCATCTGAAATATTCGAAAGTCTTCGTGCAAAAGCTTTTGAGTACGAAGAAAGAACGGGAGCGAAACCGAAAGTGTTCCTCGCTACACTCGGATCCGTAAAGGAATATAAAGGTCGAGCCGACTTTTCACGCGGATTCTTTGAGGTTGGAGGATTCGAAGTAATTTATCCGATCGGACTAACGAGTAATGAAGATGTATACAAGGCTGCTTTAGATTCAAAAGCAGAGATCGTGGTAATTTGCTCAACCGATGATAATTATCCTGTGCTTGTACCGGAAATAATTAAAACCTTAGAGGATAGCGGCAGTAAAGCCCGGTTTGTACTGGCAGGCTACCCGGCGGATCAAATCGAAGCTCACAAAGCAAGCGGTGTAAACGAATTTATTTTCCTCGGCTGCGACGCTTACGAAACTCTGTCCGGCTTATTTGAACAGATTTCGAATTAAAGTATCAATTGAATAACAAGGATTGTATTTCAAGTTTTTGGAGAAACAATGACAAGAATAAATTTTGCAGAAAAAGAACTTAAGCTGGAAGATTTAAAACATTCTTACGAGGAATGGAAGGAAAAATTCCAAGCTGAAACAGGCAGACCCGTTGAAGATTTCATCTGGGAAACGATGGAGCAGATAAGCGTTAAGCCTCTTTATACTAAAGATGATACGAAAGATTTTGAGCACAAGGATTACATGTCCGGTCTGCCTCCTTTTCTTCGCGGACCCTACAGCACTATGTACGTAGCACGTCCATGGACTGTAAGGCAATACGCAGGCTTTTCGACTGCCGAAGAGAGTAACGCGTTCTATCGTCGTAACCTTGCGCAGGGTCAGATGGGACTTTCGGTTGCATTCGATCTCGCAACTCACCGCGGGTACGATTCAAATCATCAGCGAGTTGTAGGCGATGTAGGTAAAGCCGGTGTTGCTATTGATTCAATCGAGGATATGAAAATTCTCTTCAACGATATCCCGCTCGATAAAATGTCCGTATCAATGACAATGAACGGCGCGGTGCTTCCGGTACTTGCATTCTACATTGTTGCCGCTGAAGAACAGGGTGTTAAGCAGGAACAGCTTACCGGTACAATTCAAAATGATATTCTTAAAGAATATATGGTTCGTAACACATACATATATCCTCCTGAAATGTCGATGAAAATTATTGCCGATATTTTCAAATTCACTTCTCAGAATATGCCGCGCTTTAACAGTATTAGTATTTCCGGTTACCATATGCAGGAAGCCGGCGCCACCGCAGATCTTGAGATGGCTTACACACTTGCGGACGGATTAGAATATGTTCGAACCGGGGTGAACTCGGGAATGGACATTGATTCATTCGCGCCGAGACTGTCGTTCTTCTGGGCACAGGGAATGAATTACTTCATGGAAGTTGCAAAAATGCGTGCTGCACGGTTGATCTGGGCGAAACTCATAAAGCAGTTCAACCCGAAAAATCCGAAATCAATGTCGCTGAGAACACACTCGCAGACTTCCGGATGGAGTTTAACCGAGCAGGATCCGTTCAACAACGTTGTAAGAACGTGTATTGAAGCAATGGCTGCCGCACTCGGGCATACTCAGTCGCTTCACACAAACTCTCTTGACGAGGCTATCGCTCTGCCAACTGACTTTTCCGCGCGTATAGCACGTAACACACAGCTCTACCTGCAGGATGAAACAAGCATTACAAAGGTTATCGATCCATGGGGCGGTTCATACTATGTTGAAGCTCTCACAGATGCGTTGCTTAAAAAAGGCTGGGAACATATATTGGAAATTGAATCGTACGGCGGCATGACAAAAGCTATTGAAGCCGGTATTCCAAAGATGCGAATTGAGGAGGCAGCGGCACGACGACAGGCCCGTATTGATTCGGGTAAAGAAACTATTGTTGGTGTTAACAAGTACAGATTGGATAAAGAAGATCCGATTGAAATTCTCGAAGTAGATAATACGGCTGTAAGACTTTCTCAGATTAAGAGAATTGAGTCAATGAAAGCAAGCCGAAACAATGACGATGTTACATCAGCTCTTGAAGCACTTACAAAATGCGCTGAGACCGGTGACGGCAACCTGCTGGAACTTGCAGTTCAGGCTGCAAGAGTGAGAGCTACGTTAGGCGAGATTTCCGATGCAATTGAAAAAGTAAGCGGGAGATACCAGGCAGTGACAAAGACTATTTCAGGCGTATACAGTTCTGAGTTTGACGGGAACGAAGACGCGACTTTAGCTAAAGCCCGAAAAATGACTGATGAATTCGCGGAACATGAAGGGCGCCGTCCGAGGATTATGGTAGCAAAAATGGGTCAGGACGGACACGATCGCGGCGCTAAAGTAGTTGCTACTGCCTATGCCGATATGGGCTTTGACGTTGACGTTGGTCCTTTATTCCAGACACCCGAAGAAACCGCTCGTCAGGCAGTTGAAAACGATGTGCATGTAGTCGGGATGAGTTCATTAGCCGCGGGACATAAAACACTTCTTCCGCAGCTTGTTGAAGAACTTGCCAGCCTCGGACGCGAAGACATTATCGTAATCGTAGGCGGAGTTATTCCTTCACAGGATTACGAGTTTCTTTATCAGCATGGTGCGTCCGCTATATTCGGACCGGGAACTAAAATTCCTGAAGCCGGAATTAAAATTATGGAAGAAATAAATAATAGATTTGTTGCTTAGTTGATTTGTAGGGGCTGTCTCAAAAGAAAATAATGTCATTTCGAATCCGGCGACTGACGGATGAGAAATCTTAGCTTTATTGATAATTCTAAAGATTCTCACGTCGTCAGGCAGCTGCCTGACTCCTCAGAATGACAGTTTAAAGACTTTTTGGCCAGCCCCGGCATCTATATTTCGTTTTCCGCCTGTTTTCACGACTTCACTAGAATTCACCCTAACTTAGTTACAAAAATAAAAGGACGCATATATGCGTCCCCTACAAGTTATAAAATAAATCTGCTGTTATCCTACTTAAAATAATTCACACCCGCTTCGAACAGTTTAACCTCTTTATTGCCAGGTATATTTTTACCGACATAGCTGCCAAGTCTTTCGTTATGCCCCATTTTGCCGTAGACGCGTCCGTCGGGACTCGTAATTCCTTCGACTGCGAAGTAAGAGCTGTTCGGATTAAAGAATACATCCATACTTTGGTTGCCATCGTGATCAACATACTGAGTCGCAATCTGTCCGTTTGTTTTTAACTTATCAAGCCACTCATCATTCGCAACAAACCGGCCTTCACCATGAGAGATCGGCACAGCCTGCACAGTATCCAGTTCAACATTGCTTAGCCAGGGAGATAGGTTTGAAACAACTTTAGTGTAGACAATTTTAGAAACGTGCCGTCCGATCTTATTGAATGTTAATGTTGGCGTATCTTCGTCAATGTCGCGAATCTCACCGTGCGGAACGAGTCCGAGTTTTATAAGCGCCTGGAATCCGTTACAGACACCGAGCACAAGTCCGTCGCGATTCTTAAGCAAATCCATTACAGCATCTTTAACCAAAGGATTCCTGAACATCGCCGCTATAAATTTGCCGGAACCTTCAGGCTCGTCACCAGCGCTGAATCCGCCGGGTATAAAAACAATCTGCGAGTTCCTGATACTGTCCGCAAGTTCATGTATAGTTTCATCAATCATTTTTGGAGTAAGGTTCCTGATCGGAATTATATCGGCTACTGCGCCGGCATTATTGAACGCTTTCATTGAATCGTACTCGCTGTTCGTACCGGGGAAGGCTGGGATAATTACACGCGGTTTCGCAAATTTTTCCGAACTTGCAACAACACTCGGAGCTTCATATTTATAATCCTCAAGTTTGGAGTCACTCATATCAACCTTGGTTGGAAATATATCTTCCAGAGGCTTTATCCATGCGGTAATAGCCTCATCAAGTTCCAAAGTAACACCGCCGATAGTCATCGATTGGATATCCGATGTACCTCCGAGTACTTTGTAATCTATAGCATCCAATAATTCATCAACTTTTTCACAATTCGATATTTCCAAAATTAATCCGCCGGCACCCGGTTTGAAAAATTCATCAGACGAAACATTCTCATCCTGTACGAATCCGATTTTATTACCGAAGCACATCTTACTAACAGCTTCAACCGGGCCGAATTCCCTGACTGTATGCGCAGCAAGAATTTTTCCGGATGCAGCAAGTTCAGTGACTTTTGCATATGCAGTTTTGAGTTTATCAAAATCAGGCAGTGATTGTTCATCGTGCATAACAGTGATATAAACTACCTGCGAATCCGTCTGTTTAAATTCCGGTGAAATAGTCTGCTCAAGACTAACCGTATCAACAGCGAAAGATACAAGCGTCGGCGGCACATCCATATCTTTGAATGATCCCGACATACTATCTTTGCCGCCTATTGCAGCTCGTTCAAACTGCTGCTGGGCGTAGTACGCTCCGAGCAACGCGCTAAATGGTTTTCCCCATCGTGCGGGATCATTACCCAATCGTTCGAAATATTCCTGAAAGCTGAACCAGACAGATTTGTAATCGCCACCTGAAGCAACAATCTTTGCAACCGATTCCACTACAGCATAAACAGCACCATGAAACGGGCTGAGACTTGATAATGTCGGGCTGAAACCGTAACTCATGAGTGTACCAGTTGTGGTCTCTACTGTAAGCGTAGGTATTTTAGCGCTCATAGCCTCTGTCGGTGTTAACTGGTACTTACCGCCGAACGGATAGTTAACAGTAGCCGCACCAACGCAATTGTCGAATCGTTCAACTAATCCTTTCTTGCTGCATACATTCAAGTCCGAAAGCATATCCAGCCAGTGCTGCTTAATATCTTTTATCTCATCAGTGCCTTTCCGGTTGATACCCTCCGGTTCAGTTACCTTAATCTTTGTATGTTTTGTAGCACCGTTGCTATTAAGGAATTCGCGTGAAATGTTGACAATAGTGTTATCACGCCAGTACATTTTAACGCGCGCTTCATCTTTCACATCAGCAACTGTCGTTGCTTCAAGATTCTCTCTTGCAGCCGCCTTCTTAAAATCCTCTTCATTTTCCGGTGCTATAACACAAGCCATTCGTTCCTGGCTCTCGGATATTGCAAGCTCGGTACCATCAAGTCCTTCATACTTTTTGGGAACACGGTCAAGATGAATCTCTAAGCCATCAGCAAGTTCGCCAATAGCAACCGATACACCCCCTGCTCCGAAATCGTTACAGCGTTTTATCATCCGTGTAACATTCGCGTCACGGAAAAGCCTTTGAATCTTTCGTTCCTCGGGAGCATTACCTTTCTGGACTTCGGCACCGCATTCGACTATCGATTCCTCGGTATGAGCTTTTGATGAACCGGTAGCTCCGCCGCATCCATCCCGACCTGTCTTGCCGCCGAGAAGAACAACAACGTCACCGGGAGCCGGTCGTTCACGAACCACATTATATTTGGGTGCAGCAGCTATAACCGCGCCTATTTCCATTCTCTTTGCAACATATCCCGGATGATAAATCTCGTCGACCAAACCGGTACTTAAGCCGATCTGGTTGCCGTATGAACTGTAGCCATGAGCAGCATCGGTAGTAATTTTTCTCTGCGGCAGTTTGCCCTCAATAGTATCTTTTATAGACACACGCGGATCACCCGAACCGGTTACACGCATAGCCTGGTAAACATAAGCGCGTCCCGAAAGAGGATCGCGGATTGCTCCACCCAGACAAGTTGCAGCCCCGCCGAACGGTTCTATTTCAGTAGGATGATTATGAGTCTCGTTCTTGAACATAACCAGCCAGTCCTCTTCCTTGCCGTCTATATCAACTTTTACTTCAATACTGCATGCGTTTATTTCTTCCGACTCATCCAGACCCGCAAGTTTTCCATCCTTCTTCAACTCTTTCATAGCAAGAGTTGCAATGTCCATCAGACAGATATCTTTCTGAGCCAGTCTATCACCATAAACCTTCTCACGACTATTAAGGTAGCTTTCGTAAGTTTCTTTAATCTTGTTTGATACCGGTCCCTCCTCGAATTTAACATCGTCTATCTTTGTAAGGAATGTTGTATGCCTGCAATGATCAGACCAGTATGTATCGAGAATTCGCATTTCGGTAACTGTCGGATCACGTTTTTCCTCGTCCCTGAAATAATTCCGGCAGAACTTGAGATCATCGAGATCCATTGCTAGTCCCATTTCACGCAGCAAGTCTTCCAATCCTGAATCATCCCTGCTAATAAATCCGCTGAGAATTTTCACGTCAGGCGGATCGGATAGTTGATCATCGAGTGTAGACGGTTTATCCTGTAACGCCTCGCGGGAATCAACCGGATTGATTATATATTTCTTAATCATATCAAAGTCGCTTTCGGATATGTCACCTTTCAGCACAATTACTTTAGCGTACTTAACTTTCGGTCGTTCGCCCTGGGTAAGAATTTGTATACACTGCGAAGCAGAGTCGGCTCGCTGGTCATACTGACCAGGCAAATACTCAACCGCGAAATATTTCGAGCCTTCTTCAATCGCTATTTCTTCATCGTATATAAAGTCCAGAGGCGGTTCGGAAAAAACGGTTTCCCTTGCGCGCTCATAAATCTCATCACCAATTCCTTCAATATCGTAGCGGTAATAAATCTTAAGACTTTCGAGGGTTTCAATTAACAGATGCTCTTTTAGTTCATTTAACAATCCCTGAGTTTCTACATCGAAACCGGGTTTTTTCTCAACAAAAACTCTTCTGATACTCATTTATTTTTCCTTTATTCGGAGAGGTTGTAAAATGTAAAGCGGCAGACTTAGTGAGTCTTTCCGGACAAATACCAACAAGCAACTTTTAATGATGCAAAGTTACTCATTCGTAAATAAAATTCATACGTTCAGGAGATATTTAGCTGAGAAAGCATCTTAAAGATGTCATCTTTTCTCACTCCAGTGGTTAATAAATAACCATGAGATAACAACAAAATCCTGCATATTTCGTATCTTTATAGTTCGGATTTCGATAATGTCAATAATTAGCGGGTATTCAAATGAATTCGCAACCGATACTGAAATCGGAAAGATTGGAGCTGCGGCCTTTCACGCTCGATGATGCAAAAAGAGTCCAGGATTTGGCCGGGGAGAAGGAAATATCGGACAATACGCTATTTATTCCTCATCCTTATCCGGATGGTCTGGCCGAAGAATGGATTAGTAAGCATAAATTGAAATTCGAGAAACGGGAAGAAGTTGTCTATGCCGTTACACTAAAAGGTTCAAATGAACTTATCGGGGCAATCGGTCTTATGGTAAATGACCTTGTAAACAATGCGGAAACGGGTTACTGGATTGGTAAACCCTACTGGGGAAATGGTTATGCAACTGAAGCACTCGGCATTCTACTTGAATATGGTTTCGGCAACCTGAAGCTTAACAAAGTTCACGCTAATTATTTGACAAGGAACCCGGCTTCCGGGGATGTAATGCGCAAGAACGGTATGCGGCGGGAAGGATTTTTCAGGAAGCATGTTCTTAAAAACGGTATTTATGAAGATATTTATCAGTATGCTATTCTTAAAGAAGAATTTGAGAATAAGTCGTATGAGTTTACTGTTGAGCAGATCGATCATGTGGAGTTATTTGTTGAAACGAGATATGAAGCGGCAAAGTGGTACAATGAAGTGCTCGGTTTAAAAGTTGTTGAAAAGTACAAACACTGGGCAAAGGATCCGCAAGGTCCTCTGATGATCTCTTCTGATTATGGAAGTACAAAACTCGCGCTTTTCACCGGGTCAGCCCAGATTTGTAAAAAGGAAGGCGGAATCAGACTTGTTGCATTCAGAGTTTCCGGTTCAGATTTTCTAAAATTCCTACAGAGGTGTGATTCTGAGCTGAAGCTGTACAATCACAAACATGAAAGAGTTACTTCGGAATCGGTAGTTGATCATGACGAAGCTTTTTCATTATATTTTAACGATCCTTGCGGTCACAGACTGGAACTAATAACTTACGATTATAATTATGTAAAAAAGAAATTGGAACCCAAATAGAACACAGATAAGACTGATTAAACGGATTTTCACAGATAAAACCAATGACTGAAGAAGATAAAACATATAAGCCCGACTGGGCACCGGAAAATGCGGGTGACGAATTCGCAGTGCGAGTTGTGAAAGCATCGGAAAGATCCGGCAGTCCCGCTAATAACAACAAGCGAAAAGATTATTCCACTTCTGAACTTGTTGAAGGAGTAATTGCCAACGACAGGGTTATGCTTGCAAAAACTATCACTCTGATTGAGAGCAATGCCAGAGCACACTTTGAGAAAGCACAGGAAGTGGTTCAGGAACTCCTTCCGCACTCAGGAAATTCAATTCGAATAGGGATTTCAGGTGTGCCTGGCGCGGGTAAAAGCACTCTTATTGAGGCGCTTGGAATGTACCTTTTAGAAAAAGGCCACAAAGTAGCCGTTCTAACAATTGATCCGAGCAGCGCACTTACCAAAGGAAGTATTCTCGGTGATAAAACGAGGATGGAAAAACTTTCACGGGCAAGCAACTGCTTTATACGTCCATCCCCTTCCGGAGGTACACTCGGCGGAGTAACGAGAAAAAGTCGCGAGACTATAATAGCATGTGAAGCTGCTGGTTACGATGTTATACTCGTTGAGACAGTGGGAGTAGGGCAGAGCGAAATAACAGTAAGGTCGATGGTTGACTTTTTCCTTCTCGTAATGATTGCAGGTGCAGGTGATGAACTTCAGGGTATCAAGAAAGGAGTTGTGGAAATCTGCGACACGCTTTTCGTAAACAAAGCTGACGGTGAAAACGAGCAGAAAGCTAACAGATCCCGTTCCGAATATGCAAATGCTCTGCATTATCTTAAACCGGTTACGGAAGGATGGCGAACAAATGCATTTACCTGCTCGGCACTTACGGGCAATGGAATTGATGAACTATGGAATGTAGTTGAAAAATTTGAGGAAGTAACAAAGTCTTCCGGAGTATTCGAAAACCGGAGGAGAAATCAAAAAATCGAATGGGTATTCAGAATGATCGAAGATGACCTTAAGGACAGGTTTTACAATCATCCGCAAATACAGAAAAATCTGCCTGAGATTAAGGATGAAATCCTAAACGGCAGAATACTTCCGACTGCCGCAGCAGAAAAATTATTGAAAATCTTCGGTTCATAACCGCTTTTACCTCAGGGTAAAAATATTTCATTATGTCTTAACAGCGACTAATAAAATAATATTTTATTTTCGACAATTAATTTTCAAGAATATTAGGTAATAATATGGATTTAAAAAAATCACTCGGCTTTTCGCCGGACGGTAAAACACAGAACAAGTATAAAAGACATATTCAATATATCAACCTGAAGCTGGCTTCACTCGGTCAGCCGTATTTCAATAAAAAAGGTGAGAGTAAATTCCTTGATCTCGCTCATGATCTGATAAAAAATCACAAGGAAAAGAACAGGCTTCTTTCAAATTATCTGTGTCCTTCGGATCAGAGAATTCAGGATTTTCTCGACTCTTTTCTGGCTGAGTTTAAGGAGAAATTGAATATAAGGCTTCCCTCGAACACTTTCGTGCTCGACAGTCACGGTATAGCTCGTGTACTCTCGCTTCCGCCGGATAAAGACGAATTCGTATCGGACATTGTTAAATCTTACAGACTTAAGCAGGGTATACTGCATAATCCGAAGAATGACAGACGAACGACAAAAGGTGTTTTTCACATAGCTGAAGGCGGATTACCGATACCGGACGACAAAAAATCCGTCCCAAAAAAGGTGTTCGCAAATCTGTTAATGGCAGCAATGCAGCCTCCGCACGAACTTATGCAGCTTCCATATACTTCATCGATGGAGAAGAGTGCCGAGTTGTTTGTAACACTGTTGCTTCGTCCTAAAGTCAGCCCGGAAGTAAAAGGCGTAAGCCCGGAGAAGTCGATGGAAATACGATTCTTCGCGCCGGGTAATCTTGTTAGTAACCTGGATTTCATTGAGTCTATATTCGGTAATGCCGGTGATCCGTATTTACCGGAGAACGACGCCGGACTGGATATTGAAAACTGGTCGGGACATACAGGCTGTGTAATTCTCGCACCGCATCTTATTAGATTCACGAAAAAGGAACTTGGACTCCCGAATGTTGAAAACGCAACAGACCGTCAGAAACGCGACGGAATGTGCTGGGAAAATGAAGACGATATTTACAATGACGGGCAGGCATTTAAGTTAACTGCACGAACTGATGAGGGAGTTATTGTAACTATTATAGCCGATAACTATTTCGGTTACTCCAAGAAGGAAGTTAAAACTCAGATTAGCTACGCGGCAAATTTACTCGGAAATGTTGAAGAAGAACACTCCGGAGGAGCTATCGCCTTTCCGAGTTATAACCTTGGCGATGATTTCCATGATGACAATCAGGTACGGAAGGATAATCATACATTTGAAGACAACTTAAAAATGTATTCTGATTTTATGAAAGTCCAACCGGAAGGATATGCATTCGACAGCAATTTTGAGGACATTGTTTATATCCCCGAGGATTCCAGGTTCAATCTGGTTGATCAAAATATTAAATGGACAAAGGACGGCGAGGAGCAATCGATTAAGTTGAATCCGGCGAATACATATATTTATCCAGCCGGTTACAAAGTTAGAATGGAGAAGAATCCATTTATTCCTTCATGGCGATTGATCGGCACAGTTGCGGAAGGCACCTTTTGCCACAAACCTTCAACAGTATCAGGCGGTGGCAAGTCCGAGATATCCAAGTCAATTACCGACGCGATACTTTACGGTCCTTTTTTCATCGCTGATTATGAAAACAATTTCAAAGTTGTAGATGAAATTATCGAACGAGATTACAGCGACAGATACAAGGACAGGGATAAGGAGCCGGGTTCCAGTCGGGCAATACTTAGTCCTGAAAGGTCACTTGGCTCGGTTATAAAACTCTTAACTCCATCAGCCAAATACACTGATGAATTCAACAAATGGCTGGAGTCGATTCCGCATTACATCAAAGGTCTAATATACATTATCAAGCGTTTTTATAAACCGGAATGGGGCAATAACTGGCGTGAATTTTTCACCGTGGATATTATCGACGGAAGAGCCGGCAACGAATTAAAGTTCAGTAACAGGAAACTTGTTGCGAGTTACCTGCGTGTCGGTTTGTTCAATGACAATACCTGGCGTACATATAAACTCCGCCAGGACTTTTCAGCATCCGACAAGCTGCAGCTTGAAGATGATATAACCGCTTCGATTGTGCTCCCTGCCAATCAAATCGAATATCTATGCGAAGACTATGATAATCCGAGCGTAAAGTTCACCGATAATTGCGAGTACAGATTCTTCCAGCGACCTGACGAGGCAATTAATCGTGGATACGACAAACAAGCTGAAGCGGACCTCGCAACTCCTAATACATTTATATCGAACTTCGAGGCACTCACACCGGAAGATGCGGATAAGATCATCAGCGATGCCATTGAATTTGACAAGTACACATATCCGATCAAGAGACTTATTGAAGATGTCTCGAAGGACAGGGACTGCGCTTATTTCGTATCATCCTCGCACCCGAGAATGGTAGGCGGAGCGCCTTCCAAGAATATGAGATATCTTCAGAACCGGCCGGATATTGTTAATCCGCGAAGCCGATATCTTGCGGAAACAGGTACACGTTTGTACAGAAAAATTCCCATGGATAAACCGGTTCTTCTCCCTGTCAATGCCGTACTTCCGGGACGCAGAAACAATCCGCCGGAAAAAGGTATTCGTCCGCTTGCCGTTTACGGACCAATACATTACCAGGAATTGCCGGAGCTTTTCATGGACTTTATCTGCAGCTTAACCGGCAAATCACCTTCAACTACCGGAGCCGGAAGCGAAGGCGCATTAACCAAAGCACCGTTTAATGCTTTGAGTCCGGTAACAGATTTGAATAATGCACTCGTATCATTTATTCTTACCGGCTATGATGCATTCTCAACAGCGGCCGGACACATCGGGCCGAAGTACAAAGTTGACCATGATATCAGTCTGCTCATACCTGAAATATGGGGCAGATTAAAAACCGAAGAACGCAAACCCGCATTCATGATGGAACATGGTTATCTTGAAAAGGTTGAGGACTTTGAACATGAAGGCAAAACAGTACTTGCAAGCAGACTCGGTTACAGAATCACTCAAAAGTTCGTAAGAGTATTCTTCGCAAGAGTGTTTGAGAATCCGGATACGGTTATAAACGATGATATGCTTAAACCGGAGATACAGGACATGGAATGCTTCGTGGACGGTGTAAACAACATAACCGAAGCACAGAAAAATGTTGCACAGAGATATTTCAACGACGGAAGCGTTGAAGCTGCTTGTCCGCCTATTAAGGCTCTGCTCCATATAATGGTAAACGGAGAATACAACGGTAAGGCTATTGACGATCCGGAAATCAGGAACCTGTTCACGAGGGAATACCTTCTTGAAAGCGACTGGTACCGTGACCGGCTTGTCAACAAACAGCTTAACGACATATCGCTTTACCAGCGTCATAAGAAGTACCTGAAGAACTATCTGAGCAGCTCAATTAATTTATCCGATGCGGATAAAAAGATTATTCAAGCGAAGCTCAATAAAGTTGAGAAAGATTTGGGTCATGTTAAATCCGCAGACTACCTCAGAAGTCTTAAAGGTACAATCGGACTCGACTCGTTAAATAAAGAATAGAAAATTACCATATACAATCGGCCCGGTGAAATTTATCCGGGTCGATTTTCATTTCTCTCATACCTATATTTCCTACAATTCGAAGCTGATTTTGAACTATTCCATCCCGAAATGTATTAATAGAATAAATGAGGGAGCAAATCATGAACAAGAAGCAGAAAGCATCTCTATACATTTCCCTATCGATTATAGTATTATCTTTTATAGCCTGGCAGTTATACGGTGGTGATATTTTCACTAAAACAGAAGTGCTGGTTGAAGTAAAAGACGAACTCTTCGGAACAACAAAAGAATGGAAAGATCAATTCGTTTGGGGACTGGATCTAACCGGGATCATATCTGCTGTCTCAGTGATTATCGGCGGAGTTTTAATATTCCTGTTCAGAACAAAGAAAAATCAGGTCGAGCAATGATCATCGCAGCAGCAGGATAAATTATTACTTCTCGCTTTTTCGAATGCCTCACGACCTTCCTTAAATGCGTAATAAGCTATTCCAAGTGAACCGAGAACATCTATGTACCCTATTCGGAAAATCTCGTAAAGACCGCTGGAGATTAAAAGAATTATCGAAAGATAGAAACAGGTTTTTGTACAATTTGCATCGGCAACAATTGCATCTGAATTAAGCTCTTTACCGACCTTCAGCTTCGCATTCATCAGGAAGTACATTGTGAGGAGTGAAATGAAAGAAACTATAATTCCAACAAGTGTAGTTTCAGGCTGTACATCATTTATTATATTAAGAACTGAACCGGCTACTAAACCTGCTGTTAACATGTAAAATGCAGTTCCCGTGATCCTGAGTGCAGTTCTTTCAAATGAATCACGGGAAGTGACATCCGAACTTTTCATTCGCCAAATCATGTGTGCAATGCCAAGTCCGGATATCACCTCTACAAAACTATCCGCGCCGAATCCGAAAAGGGCAAGTGTTTCATCCTGCATTCCGAAAAATATCGAAATCACACCTTCAATAACATTATAGCCTACCGTAAACAGACTAAGGTAAAAAGCTTTTTTCAGAAGTTTATTCATACCTGTGAAATCTTTTATATTTCCTATTTGTCGGCAACAACCGTGATACTGAAAATTCCGAAATCACTTTTGTTGAAACTCTTTATATCATCGGATATAAGATACTCTTTTAATAATTCATCCGGTAGTTGAACTTCATTCGAAGTTTCAATACGAATATTCGAGTAACCGACTGATTTAATTATTTCAATGTACTCATCTTCCTGCAGAGCACCCGAAACACAACCGGCATATGCTTCAGCAGATTCTTTTAATTCAGTCGGCAACTCACCTTTAAGTACAATATCGGAAATACAAAAGTGACCGCCGGGTTTAAGAATTCTTATAATTTCAGAAAACGCCTTCTGCTTGTCGGGTACGAGGTTCAACACACAATTGCTGATTACGATATCTGCTGTATTGTCTTCCAGAGGGATTGCTTCAATTTCACCAATTCTGAACTCAACATTTTCATCGTTCAGTTTGTTTTTATTTTCGTTAGCCTTAGCAAGCATATCCTCGGAAAAATCAATCCCGATTACTCGTCCGGAATCACCAGTCAAAGCTCTTGCGACGAACACATCGTTACCGGCTCCTGATCCAAGGTCAACAACTGTATCCCCCTCACCAATTCCCGCGAATTCCGTCGGGACTCCGCAGCCAAGCTTCAGATCGGCATCTTCCATATATCCGCGCTGACTCTTATAATCCAAATCGAATGTTGTGTAGTCAACTTCCTTATTGTCACCACACCCGCACCCGCATCCCGATTTGATATCGGATGCAACAGCGATTTGCGAATATTTTTCCTTTACGACTTTTTTTATTTCTTCAGGACTGTTCATATCTCCTCCTAACAACAATTTATTTTTGAAAAAAGATTATTAAACGCGGACTTTACCCGCTTCATCATTTTCGGCTCGATACAGTAACACATTTTCGGACCTTCAACTTCACCGGAGATCAGACCTATATTCTGCAGTTCTTTCAAGTGTTGTGATACAGTTGACTGTGCAAGAGGCAGCATATCAACAATTTCACCGGTTATACAGACATTTTTTTGATTCAACACATTTAATATTTTAATCCGCGCCGGATGAGAAAGCGCTTTAGCTAAACCGGCAAGTTCAACTTCATCCTTGTTAAATAATTCCTTTTTAGATTTTGGCATTTTCCCGCCTTTCCTTTATCGTATATCGCAATTATACGATAAAGGAAACTAAAATCAAACACCGCTCGAAATATTTTTTCTCGATATAAGTTTTTAATTTATATTAGTCTGTAATTAATATGATATTTAATTGTATAAATTCATCAGCAAATACCGTTGTTTATTCGCGAAATCCCGTATTCGTATGCTTTGCATAACATTGCCAATCTTATATCAACTCTCATCACATTCCATGATGGCACAAAATATCGTGGACAGCACGAAAGTTAATACTGACCGGTTACTCATAATCGGTGCTGTTTCAGTGACAGCATTAGCTGTGAGTTACGGATTACAGGATAATATCTGGTGGAAAGGAGATAAGAGCAGTTTCCATTTTAATTGGAATCAGGACTGGAAAGCAAGTCTCGGTTCAGACAAGTTCGGACATTTCTACTTCGCATATCTCGCGGCAAATATATACAGCCAGACTTTCGGATGGGCAGGATTAAACGAGAAGGATAAAAGACTTTACGGTGGACTATCGGCAATGGTTCACCAAACATTTACTGAAGTAAGAGACGGATTCTCCAAACAATACGGATTCTCGTTCGGCGATTACGCGTTTAATATGCTTGGCGCTGCTATGCCTTTGCTGCAATATGAAATCCCATCACTCAATGCTCTTCGGTTTAAAATAAGCTATTATCCTTCCAGGAGATTCAGGAACGGCTCAAACAGTTCTATAATAGATGATTACGAAAGCACCTATGACTGGATTTCAATTGACATCAACAAACTGCTGCCCGATAAACCGGCAGAATATTTTCCTGACTTTATAGATTTCACAGTTGGACATAGCGTAAAAAATCTTGACACCGATCCAAAACATGAATTCTTCATAGGACTCGACTGGGATATTGAGGCTCTGCCGGGCAGCTGTCCTTTACTCAAATTCCTGAAAAGAAACTTGAATCTATATCACTTCCCTTCACCCGTGGTAAAGGTTTATCCGAACATAGTCTGGTACGGATTAAAGTTCTGATTTTAGTCCGGGGAATGCATCAGGGGAATACTTTTTTAACATCCGCATGTACTTGTAAGACTCTTCAGGCATAGCCTTGCTTGAATAAATATTTACAAGATAAACCATTGGGAGACAATTATACTCGTCAAGTTCAACAGACTTTTCAAGTTCTTCAATTGCATTATCAATACTCCCGGAATGATAATAAGCATAACCGAGTACTGTTCTCGCGTAGGATTCGAACAAGCTGCAGGAATTTATTATATATCGACAATGCTCCTCAATAGAACCGATCAATATGCTGTCGCGGGATTCCAGAAATTGAAGAAAATCATTCTGAGCCTGAATGTAATGATCAATAATATCCGGATTGCAGCTTATCGGTTCATCGACAACACTAAGTATCTCAGCCCTCTTTGTAAAAACGGGTAAATACTGACCAAGCGCATATGAATAAAACAATTGCGGATAATATCCTTCCATAAATTTCCGGTGCGTGAACAAAGCAGATTCGGGGTATGCACTCGGCTTCGCGCCTGCAGGCATAATAATATAATCCGGCTCCTGCTCCATAATGTATTCAACATTATATCTTCTCTCCTTCCAGATTACATTTACATTTTCGGCTATTCCCTTAACCTCTTTGGGATTATGTGCTATGTACTCGTCCGTTAAACCAATGAGATCAATTACCCTGGCTTTACTATAAAATGAAAATGCTCCAATCGTGGAAAGACATACGGTTACTGTATCATCACGTTTCTCTGCCTGATCATTTACCCATTGCGAATATATTTTCATTTTGTTTACTAATCCGAGCTCATACCCCCGCAACTCCATTATTCTCGGTAATTCCGAACGATAGCCATGGAATGAAAGGTATAAAACAAGCAAAACAAATATCCCGGAAAGAGTGTATTTAATGTTCATCCATCTGACATTTACTATTATTTGCTCGAGTAACTTTGAAAACAGGATATAAACTAATGGTAGTACAGGAAGCACAAATCGGTGAAGCGATAGTACATCTCCGCCAACTGCCAGTACTCCGAAAATGCAAATCCCAATCAGGAAATAAAACACAATTACTTTACTTCGCAGATTCCGATATATCAGTAATATCACTGGAGCGATGATCATTAAACCGTAATACAGGTAGCGGCTAAATGTCTCATTAAGATAAGTCGATCCACGTTCGAGGTAGAACAGTCCGAATCCGGTTTTAGCATAAAAAGTATTCGGAAACAAGTATCCGTAATAGAAAAGGCGGAAGCCAATGTATAATGCCAGCGGAAGCAGGTAAAATATTATCTCGCTTTGAAATGATTTAACAAAACTCCTGATACCTGAAGCTGCAACTGTTTGTTGACGACGTTTATAATAATCCAGCGAGAAAATCACTATAGAATACGCAATGCCTTCCGGCCTCGTTAATGAGACAAGTAATAAAGTTATCAAATGGATTCTTTTTGCGGGCAGACTTAAATACAAATAAACCGACAGGACGCATAGAAACACAAACATACTTGTTTCCATTCCACTCACCGACCAGTAATGAAATCCTCCTGTAAACGTAAGCATAAAGACCGGCAGCAGATTGAATATAGCAGCAGAATATTTTGGAGACTTATCAATAGTTATCTGCTTCGCCAGGAGATATGTAACCGGCAGGACAAGCATTCCGAATAAAACCGATAAGTACTGAGACAGGATTACATAGTCAACATTAAGCCATGCAAGTAATGATAAAAACAATACCCAGAGGAAACTTGTGTAACCCTCTACATACTCACCGGGATTGAAAACAAGTCCGTTACCGTTTATTAAGTTTTCAACATACCTGAAAGATATAAAAGCATCATCCTGAATGAAATTAACCTTGATACAATATAAGGCAAATAAAACTGCGGCAAATAAAATTATGGCGGTTACAAAAATTCTGCGCATTGATATAAAATATCCGACAAAAAAAATCTATTGTTAAAATGAATTATTATTTAATGAGAGTGAGTTTGCGAGTAGCCGATTCGCCACCGATTGATAACCTGTAATAGTATACTCCGCTTGCAAGTCCCGATGCGTTAAATAATACTTTGTGAGTTCCCGGATACTGTTCGGCATCAACAAGTGTCCTAATTTCATGGCCTAAAAGATCGTATACTTTTAATACAACCTTTCTTGAAGAAACATAATTTGCATCCATTGCTGCATTTGAAATATTATATTCAATCGCTGTTGTCGGATTAAACGGATTCGGATAATTTTGGCTCAAATGGAAAGTTTCAGGTAGCGCGGGTTCTTCAACTCCAACAATATACTCATCAATCATATCTGTTTCAAACACACCGCTGCCATGTGTGGCGATTCTGAGTTTACGATTAGACCTTGATACCGACAGATCTGTAACCATACACGCGTCCGGCAGGTCGCCATTCATATCTACCCATGAATGTCCGGTATCCGGCGAGAAAAACACGCCCAGGTCAGTTCCCACATAAACATAATAAGGCTTTGCAGGGTCGACAGTAACAGATGTTGCCGGCACATCCGGCAATCCGTTTCCAATGTTAATCCAGTCATCACCTTTATTAGTTGATCTGTATGCATGTGAAATTCCGAATCCGGAGAAAACAACAAAAACATTATCATCATTGTCAGGATCAACTTCAATATCCATCGGATAAGAATGAGGAAGTTCACCTTTAATTTCCATCCATGTTGAGCCGCCGTCAACAGTCCTGAAGATTTCCGAAGTATAGTTCACCGGAGCTGTTCCGACAAAAACAACATTCGGGTTAGTATAAGACATAGCCATTGATACCGGCGGATTATTTGTTATTGCGACTGAATTATTTGTAGCTGTCCAGTTAGTTCCGCTGTTAGTTGATTTGAAAACTATTCCACGACCGGCATAAATTATTTGCGGATCGCTGGTACTAACAACAAACGGTCCGATAAATCCAACAGTACCGCTCGCAGGAGGCGCAATGTATGATTCAAGATACACACCCCGGCTGGCCCTCGTAAGTTTAACAATCTTCAACTCCTGCCACGAACCGTAGGAAATGTGGTTGTTAAGCATATTAATGCCTGTCCATCCGCCGTCCGCGGCTATTACGCGCACCCATTCTTCCGACCCGTCGTAAACTGCTGTTGCGTTATCCTGCATTCCACCAATTGAAAAACTCGAATCGGTAAATGAAGTTGAGAATCCATTATAGAACTGAGTGGTCTGGTAACCTCCGTTAAGTCCCTCAAACGTTTCTCCGAAATCAGTTGTCCTAAAAATTCCACCGTCAGTTGCCAGGTAGACTACATTTGGATTATCCGGACTAACGGCATACGCATGGTGATCGGCGTGCGAATAATTAAGAGGACCTTCCGGACCACCGGCAGCGGTTCTGCCGAAATACCAGTTGTACCAGTAAGATTTTTGTTGAAGAGTATTTCCACCGTCACGGGACTTAAACACATCAACACCTGCAGCAAGAATCATATTTGGATCCTGCTGGTTTACGACAACAAAATGAGAAAACCACCCCTGGTACGATGCATAATCACCACGGTAGTCGGAGAAATCTGTAGCAGCCATAGTCTGCCATGTTTCGCCGCCGTCCACAGAACGCAGCAATTTAGTTCCTGCTCCCGCCCAATAGCCGTTGCCAAGACTCAGATAAATAATTCTCGGATCTGACTTATATTGTGCGAAGAGTGCTTTGCCCTTATAATCAGAGGGAAGACCATTCGTAATATGCCGCCAGGAATTCCCGCCATCAATCGTTTTATAAATTCCTTTACCGGTACTAAAAAGATTTCCGCAAGCAACCAGAACAGTATTGGTATCGACCGGATTTACAATCAAGTCAGTAACCATTAAAGTATCATGAACTCTGTTCCAGGTTGATCCGGCATTTGTAGATTTATAAGTTCCGTTCGTAGTACCTGCCCAGACGGTTTTTCGATTCAGCGGATTAACTTTTACAGCCCAGACACATCTTCCCTGTTCGTAAGACCAGTCCAGGCTTTTAGACCATGTATTTCCGCCGTCCGTAGATTTTAAGATACCAATCCCGTAGCTGCCCCTGGTTTCCCGCACTGATACTCCGCCGCGGGTATTATAGAGATTATACACTTCACCTGTGCCTATGTAAATTTCCGAGGAATCATCCCCGGCAAATGTAATTGAACTGACACCATGAACCGGGAAACCGGTACGAACATACTCCCATGCATTTTCTCCTTCACCGGCTGAATAACTGCGCCAGAGACCACCACTTGCCGAACCGGCATAAATTGTATTTAAATTCTGCGGATTGACTGCAATCGATATTGTTCTTCCACCGATATTTTTCGGACCTATCGCCGTCCAATTCGCATCGATTGATGAGTTATTATCTGTCGTCTTACGAAGTTTTACTTTATAATACTCGTCTAAAAGACCCTGATCCGGGAAACGGTTATTGCTGTTCTTTCTTGCATCATTCCAGAACTGCATAGCCTGAAGCGTTCCCGATGTATTCGCATCCTCGTTAAAGGCAACACCTTTATCGGGTACACCAAAATAGATATACAATAAAGAGACTAATGTAAATGACAATAGTCCGGATATGGGAATGAATTGATTCATGAAGTTACTTACTTAAATTGGAAGTAGTAACGGCCGCCCAACGCCGCGTCAAGTTTAAGCTTCGTATCGGGAAGCAGTTGAAAAACCGGAGCCGCTTCGAAAAATAATTCAACAGGCATCTCCCGAAGGTTAACCAGAAGTCCGCAAACTCCGCGAACACCTAAACTCCCCTCTTCTCTGGAATGAGTTCTAAGTCGAATACCGAATCCGTAGTAAAATGGAATTGCATCATTTGAGGGAATAACGCCCGCCAAATGATAGAGATAATCTGCGTGTAATGACATCCTGTTTCTGTCGTCGAACGTCGAAAAACCAATTGCAAAATCAACAGCCTTGTCCTCGGCAATCCAGTACTTACCGCTTAAACCTGTCGGTTCACCTATAATTACACCAATTCCAAGTTTATCGGATTGTGCCTGTAACCCGGAATTAAGAATCAACAAAATCAAAATACAGCCGGCAAAAAGTCTATTCATCTCAGCCCGTTATGAATATGAGTAATTAAAGATACAATCTAAAACATTATAGGCAATTATTAAATACCATAAATTGTTTCTTCAATCTATATAATAATTTATTTGAATATTAGTAAATTTTGAATCAGAATAAAATTCAAAGGAAATTAATGCAGACAGATAAAGAGCAGATTATAGAATCAGTAAAACATTCACAAAAGAATTTCGATTTAACAAGAAAAGAAACCGCGATAATACTCGCTGCCGGTCACGGTAAAAGGATAAAATCCAAGACCTCGAAAATGCTGCATGAAATTTGGGGAAAACCGACGGTCGAGAGAGTCTTTGATGCGTCGATGCACGCGCTTGACAACGGGAATATTATTGTTGTAGTTGGCATTAAAGCAACCGATGTAATTAAGTCTATTGGCGAAAAGAAAAACACTTCATTTGCATACCAGGAAGAGCAGAATGGGACAGGACATGCCGTGCAGGTAGCGCTCGATAATATCGATGAATCGAACTACGAAGGAATTGTCTACGTTCTGCCGGGTGATATGGGATTAATAGATAAATCAACATTAACAAAGTTCAAAAAGGCATTCGTGGAATCCGACAAGGATATGATGGTACTTACAGGACTGTACGAAGGACTTACCGAAAACAATAGTTACGGGCGAATCGTGCGTGTAAAAGCAACTGATACCTGCGGGAAAAAGTCCGGCAGTGACGAAGGCAATGTTATCGAAATCATCGAGTTCAAGGATATTCAGAAATTGAGTGAAGACAAGCCGTATGTTCTTGAATTCAGGAACGCGAAATACTCATTCACAAAACAGGAACTTTTAGAGAACAATGAATTTAACTCGGGCGTATACGCATTTAAGTTTGAACATCTGTCGAGATTAATAAAGAAAGTTAAAAGCGACAATGCGCAGAATGAAATTTACATCACCGACCTTATAGCCCTGTTCAATAAAAGCGGACTAACAGTTGGCGCCGTTCATCCTAATGAGCAGCACGTCTTAATGGGCTTTAACAATAAATCAGTCCTGAAAGAGATGGAAACAATTGCCCGGCATAAAGCGTATGAGCAGATCAAGGATATAATTGAAATAGAGGATCCTGAGGATTTCTTTATTCATGATGAAGTGGTTGAACAAATTATCGATATTGATAAAGAAGGTCAGCCTCTTGATATAAGAATTGGGAAAGGCGTTTTTCTCGGCAAAGGTGTGAAACTAAACTATAATATGGAGATCCATAAAAATGTGCGAATCGAAGGGAATGTCATTTTCGGCAGAAATGTTAGAATATGGGAAAATGCACATCTATCCACATTCGATCATCAGAAATTCATAATACATGATGATGTGGAAATTTTGTGGAGTGATATTCTAAAAGGAAATATTGAAATCGGGAAAAATTCAAGGATTGAATCCAGTGTAAATATGACGGGAAGTGACGAATATCCGTTAAGAATCGGAGAAAATGTGACTATTAAAGGTACAAGTTACATTTTCGGCAGCATAATAGATGACGACATGCACATTGAACACTGTGTGATAATTAAAAAGAGAGTAGAAAAAGCTGTTAAACCGAGCGGGAAAATTCAAAAAGTAAGATTCTATCTTCCAATGCCAGAAGGAATTGATACAATTTCCGAGCTATAAAAAAAGCGATACAACAATTCGTATCGCTTCTTTTACTAATTTTAAACTAAACTTAAGCTTCTAATTTATTAACGTACTTTGTAAGTGCTGATTTTTTTCTGGCAGCAGTATTTTTATGAATTCTACCTTTTCCTGCTGTTTTGTCAATATATGATATCGCTTCTTTTAATATAACTTCTGCATCAGCCTTACTTTCAGTGCTGTAAACTTTCTTGACTAAAGTTCTTACTTTCGACATAGAAGCCTGATTACGAATACGTTTTCTATCGTTTGTCCTGATTCTTTTTTTCGCAGACTTATGATGAGCCACTTTTATATCCTTTTATTTATTATTTTCAAGTCTACAAATATACCTGATCTTGCCCGTTATGTCAAACTTTTTACGTATTATCGGGTATAATTGGACAATGATTCTTTAATTAGTTGACGTTTATTGGTATTTTTGCAGGCTGATAAATTAGATAGGCAAATTTGTTAAAGGTTAATGAAATATATTTTTCGGTTCAGGGTGAAAGCACTCATGCCGGCAGGCCGTGCGTATTTGTTCGACTGACTTATTGTAATTTGCGATGCTCTTATTGCGACACGGAATACGCATTTTATGACGGGAACGACAGATCAATTGATTCGATGATTGAAGAAATCGGCAAGTTCAATTGTAATTTGATTGAAGTAACGGGCGGCGAGCCTTTGGTTCAGGAAGAGGCTCCTGAATTAATGAAGCGTCTGGCAGACAGCGGATACGAGGTATTACTGGAAACCGGAGGAAGTCTCCCTATCGCCGATTTAGATAAGAGAGTTAAGGTTATTCTGGATTTGAAATGTCCGTCGAGTAAGATGATGAAAAAGAATCTTTATGAGAATCTCAATCATCTAAAAGCTATGGATGAGGTTAAATTCGTTATCGGCACAAGAGAAGATTACGAATGGTCGAAAAGCAAAATTTCAGAATACGACTTAAATTCGAAATGCGAGGTGCTTTTCTCGGTAGTATTTGGAGAACTCGAACCGCTCACGCTGGTAAACTGGATACTGGAGGATAATCTAAATGTGAGATTCCAGCTGCAGATGCATAAGTTCATTTGGGAACCGAGTGCAAAAGGTGTATAATCAATTTTGAAATAAAAACACACATAAATAAATTTTAACCCGGCTTCGCCGCGACATAAGGAAAGACGATGAGAATAGCAAAAGACTTTAGATGGGAAATGGGTCACAGACTACCTTTCCATGATGGTAAATGTAAAAATCTGCACGGACACAGTTATAAAATGATGGTGGAAATAGCAGGTGATCTTGACGAAAACGGGATGGTACTGGATTACTATGTTATAAAAGAGGTAATTCAGCCGCTCGTAGAAGAACTCGATCACGCATTCATGGTGAAAGACGATGATACCCTGCTTATTGAACTGTTAACGAAAATGAATTCGAAACATGTTGTAACGGGATTTCACAGTACTGCCGAGAACATGGTTTATTACTTTCTCAACAAGATTAAATCAGCAAATCTGCCGGATAATATTTACGCGATAAAGGTTAAAATATTCGAGACGGAAACAACGTACGCGGAAGATGAAATTTCATTAAAAGTACTGTAATAGCTTTTAACTTCTGACAGTTTTTACCAGTTCAACAATTTCAGGCATAATCTCCCCGGCTTTACCGAACAGCGAATAGTCGCATATGGGACTTATTTCAGTTTGGGTAATATTAATTTCCACCAGGAAAGAACCGCTCTTTTTCGCGTTCATTGGTATGTAGGCTGCCGGATAAATTACCGCTGATGTTCCGATAACAAAACAAATATCACTGTACTCGGCTCTCTTTTCCCCTTCGGCAAACACTTCCTGTGGAAGAAATTCACCAAACCATACTACATCGGGGCGAATTAGTCCGCCGCATTCTTTACATCTTGGTACGGACTTTTGGTTTAAGTCAAATGTGGAATCATCAAACGGTTCGGCGCAATCAATGCAGTAGTTTCGCTCGATGTTACCATGAAGTTCATAAATCTTATTACTTCCGGCGCGGCGGTGAAGATTATCTACATTCTGGGTTACAACACTAATTTCCTTGTAGTACTTTTCAAATTCGGCAATTGCGTAGTGTGCAGGATTCGGTCCTCGCTCATGAATAATACTTCTTCGATGCTGATACCATTCCCAAACCATATCGGGATTACGCAGAAACGCGTTGAAGTTCGCCAATTCTTCCGGCTTCAACTTGTTCCAAATTCCATCTTTACCACGGAAAGTGGGAATACCGCTTTCTGCCGATATTCCCGCGCCCGTAAAAAAGACTATTGAATTTGCATCCTTAAGTTTTTGAACAAAATCTTCTCGCAAATCCATCGAATTAATCTAGTTCTTCGTTAACCTCAACTAACAATGCTTTTGCTTCATCTTTTTTATCTGCATCGTCTTCATCTTCAATGGGACTATTTATAGCCAGCTCTAAATTCTTTTTAGCTTCTTCATACTCATCATCGCTGATAAGAGCCTTTGCATAATCAAGATAGAACATAACAAAACTCGGTTTAAGCTCGATTGCTTTTTTATAGTGAACGAATGCGCTGTCCAGTTCGGCCCATCCCAATCCGAGCACTGCGCGCGCCGGAGCCCACTTCTCACTTATTTTCGCATGCGTTCTGGCAAGCACGTAATGCGTAACTGCCTGATCACTATCGCTTCCGCTATTAAGTTCAATTGCTTTCTCGCAGTCATCTCTCACGGAATTCACAACATCCGCAACTGAAAACACACCTTTGAATAGCGCAACTCTTCCACTGGCAATAGCTCTTCTCAGATAAGGTAAAGACTGATCGGGAGCAAGCTGAACAGCATGATCGGCATATTCGTAAGCGAGATCATACTTCTTTATCTGCGCTTCCTGTTGTTCATCGGTACTGGCCGGCATGTGCTCGCCGATATCAACATGAGCCCGGCTGATACGCCAGAAAACACGCCAGTTATCAGGATATTTCACATCGGCTTTTTTATAAACTTCCAAAGCTTTTTCATTTTTAAATTCCTTGTAATAATTATCTCCTTCGGACAAAAGAGAATCAAGGTCCTGGGCTGTCAGACCGGAGGCGAATATCACCAGAATACACGCGATAGGGGTTAATGAAAATAGTTTTTTCATTAGGGCATCCTTCTATTATGTATCAAATAAACTTTCTTTTATATCTGCATCGGAATTCGGAGGTATATATAGAGCAGTACCGGCAAGCGGCAGAAAACGAGTCCAGTCAGATTTGTTCCCCTCTTCAGCTTTAATTGCATTTTTGTAGGCATTAGCTTTGGCGCTTAGTTCATCGGCATGGTAGAGAATTATAGCTTCAAGTGTACGCGGAACAACGGGTGAAGCAAACTCAAGCTTACCCTGATGACTCAATATCAAATGTATAATCTGGTCTTTCAACTCGGGCGGGAATCCGGGAATCTTATCACTCTCCGTATTAACAAGCATTGCTGCAATAACGATATGACCAATGAATTTGCCTTTGTCTGTATAATCGAAAGAAGCATCGGATTTCAATTCTTCTGTTTTCCCGAAATCATGAAGGATAGCACCGGTAAGCAGCAAATCCCTGTTTACTTCTGAGTGAAAAGTTGAAACAAGATCGCAAATTTTCAGAATTTCCAGTGTGTGTTCAAGGAGTCCGTGAAGATACGAATGATGCCATGATTTACCTGCGGGAACGTTTTTATACTTCTCGAAATTCTCTCCCTGAAGAATATTCTTCAGAAGCTGGCTTAAATAGCTGTTTGATATCGATACGATGAAATCATCGAGTTCACCCAACATTTCGTCAAGACTGCGTGATGACTTCGGCATAAAATCCATCGGAGTAACATTATCCTGTTCGGTAGTTTTACGAATTCGATTAATTTTTATTTGCTGTTGACCGTTGAACTCGTCCATTACACCGTCAAGCTTTACAACCTCTCCGGGCTTCACTGAATTCTCAATCTCCTCAAATCCATCCCACATTTTTGCCGACAGTCCGAGCATTTCATCACGAAGCTCAAGATCAAGATACCTTTTATTAGTCTTGGTGGTCTTTACATCAATCTTTGAGACAAGGAGAAAATGATTCAACTTTTCTCCGACTGCCATTTTGTTAAGTTTCTTCTGATCCATCATCTGGTCTATGAATTTAATCTTTATTTTTTATTACACTGTCTGAAGGCAGACTAACTACAACCGATCTGTTGAGCAATTCGACAGTTATTGCCAGCATACTTTCATCTTTACTTACTTTATAAACAATTCCTTCAACTCCACTGAAGGGACCTTCAATAACTATAACTCCGGTACCCTTAACTATTCCTTCCAATACCTTCACATCATTGGAACCGGCCAGCATTTGCTTCAGTCCTTCAATCTGGAAATCGGGCACCACCGAAGGCTTACCGCTGAATGAAACCGTACGGACTACCGCCTGTTGTTCAAGCGAAACAAGTCTTTCCTTTTCGTCGGCTCTTATAAAGATATATCCCCGGAATAAAGGCTCCGTAACCTTTTTCTTCCTGTCACTCCATTTTTTCAATTGAGTAACAGTCGGCAGGTAATTTTCCACATCAATAGCGTCAAGTTGTACCCGGGCTTTGAACTCATGCCGGGGTTTAGTGTATAAGGCAAACCATTTTTTCAATGAACTCATAATAATAAAATTCCTGTTAACAACTAACTCAGAGCATTTTTAATTACTTCAGACAATTCAATAGTATCAAAAGGTTTGGGAATAAGCGATTTCACACCGAACTTCTTGTAGCCTTTTTGAACATCGTCATCAAATTTCGCAGATATAACAATAACCGGAATTTTATTTCGTCTGTCTCTTTTTCTAATAGCTTCTATAAGCTGTATTCCGTTCATGAGCGGCATATCATGATCGGTGATTACAAGCGAAGGCATTTCAGAAAACACATTACTCATTGCCTCGTATCCATTTGCCGCTTCCACAACTTTGTAATTTATATGAATATTTTCAATCAGTTTTTTATAAAGTTGTCTTACTTCCGGATCATCTTCAACAATAAGAATTATATTCTGCGCTTCCGGAATTGTTATATGAAACTCACTGCCTTCACCCGGAACCGAATAGAACCAGACCTCTCCGCCGTGCTTATCCACTATCTCTTTCACGAGATTCAAACCCATGCCGCTACCTTTTTCACCATCGGTTCCCGGAGTCATATACTTCTTATCAATCCTGAATAACTTTGTCTGATTATTCTCGGAAATCCCTACTCCCTCATCTTTCACATAAAGTTCTATCATTCCGGCTTTGAACTTACTTGCAGAGACCAGGATACTTTTATGTTTTTTGCTGAACTTAATCGCGTTATTAAGTAAACTGCCTATCGCGTCACCGATAAGTCTCTCATCTACACTAACAAAAATATCTTCGGACACATCCATTTCAATATCTAAATCCTTTGAAACTGCCGAGCGTGTAACAAGAGATACTCTGTTCGAAACGATATCCCGCAGGTTAAGTCGTTTCGGCTCAATTTTAATTTTGCCGGTTTTAAGCCGCGACCAGTCGAGAAGATGATTTATAAACTGCAATTGCGTTTTACTCGCGTCGTGGATATAATCAAGGTATTCGGTACGCTCGGTAATGGGAAGATTCGGCTCGTTTATCAGTATTTCCGAAAAACCAAGCAGACTTGTAAATGGTGAACGAAGATCATGTGAAATAATATTGATAAACATATCCCGTTCATCGAGCAGTGTTTTCAGAGTATTATATTTTCTTTCAATTTCCGCCTGATTGGACATAAACTCCGAAATATCACAGGCGATGCTTTCACATCTTACAATTTCTTTTTTCTCGTCGAGTTCAATATAAAGCGTTTCATTTACCCAGATTAGTTCCTTCTTTTTCGACAAAATCCGGTACTTCATATGAAAACTGGTTTTCTGCGAACCGGTTAGTATATCGGCATATTTCCTTTTAACGTTATCGAAATCATCAGGGTGAATCAACGAGAGCAGTTTTCCGGGCATTGCCTGGAGTTCTTCATTCGTGTAACCGGTTATATGCTTAACTGACTCTGAATAAGATATTTTTGATAAATCATCCGGATTGAAGTATATATAGAAATAACCCTCATAATCATTGGAGTTATGACCTCCTCCAGCAGAAAATTTAGCAGCATTCTCAAATTCAGAAAAAAGTTCCAGCAAATCGTTGAACGCATTTTCGTCCCTTGAAAGCTCTCTGATTTTAACTAGTAAGTTTTCTTTTTTATTCACGAATGAATTAAATCTGTTGATTTGGGTAAATAATATAATAAATTAGTCCTCAATTATACACCTTCTTTAATTCTTCATGGAAAAAGAACTAATCCTGAATGTTCTGTGTTCATGACAAAAAACGGAGGGAAAATTGAAGAAATATCTCACACTGATTGTAATTCTGCTATTAATTAAAGACGGAGTCGCTCAACAGAGTACCGGCATAATAGAGGGAAAAGTAATAGACAAGATTACCAAGGAAGAATTACCCGGAGTCAATGTTTTAATTCCAGGGACTCTGAAAGGAACAGCGACCGATATCAACGGGAATTTTAGAATTACCGGACTGGAAGTAGGTGTTTACCGGTTAAGCGCTTCCTATGTAGGCTACAACTCTGCAACCAAATCTGATATAACTGTTGCCACTTCGCGACCTGCAAATGTGTTATTTGAACTAATCGAATCCGCGATTGTCCTTGAAGGTATAACAGTAACTTCCGATTATTTCTACTCCGAGCCAACCGAGGTAAACAGTATAAAAGCCTTCAGTTACGAAGAGATACGACGTGTACCCGGAGGATTTGAAGATGTTGTAAGAGCCTTATCTGTTCTACCCGGAATAGCACAGGCAAGCGCCGGAAGGAATGATCTTGTAGTACGAGGAGGGGCTCCATCGGAAAACCTGTTTCTTGTAGACGGATTCGTCGTGCCGAATATTAATCATTTTGGAAACCAGGGAGCTACCGGTGGTCCGTTAAGCTTTGTGAATCTCGATTATGTAAACGAAACCACTTTTTCAGCCGGCGGCTTCTCGGCAATGTATGGCGATAAACTTTCTTCAGTACTGAAAATTGATTTACGTGATGCAAGAAAAGACAGGATAGGAGGGAAAGCAAAAATCTCGGCTTCCCAGTTTGGGATTAATATGGAAGGACCAATTAATGAAAAATCCGATTTCCTCTTTTCCGTGAGACGAAGCTATCTCGACTTCATTTTCAATGCCGCAGGATTTAACTTTGTGCCGGAGTACTACGATGTTTTAGCCAAAGCCAATTATAATTTTGACAAGAGCAATAAACTTTCATACCTGTTTATCGCTGCATTCGATAAAGTGAAGTTCAACAATGAAGACAAAGAAGATATTTACGACAATGCGAAAATTCTGGGAAGTAATCAGAATCAATATGTAACAGGTATATCGTTCAGACATTTATTCGACAAAGGATTTTACAATCTGAGTCTAAGTCGGAACTTCGTTGATTACGATTCTTTCCAGCGAGATACAACTCTTCAGCCGATCTTTCAGAATATCTCACGTGAAGCAGAGAACGAGCTTAAGACTGATCTTGTCTATAAATTATCGCCTTCGTCCGAGCTGAACCTGGGTGCTTCAATTAAGTATATAAATTTTTCTGCGGACATACTGTTCCCCGAAAATTTCGTTACTTCTTTCGGCGAAGTGCTGCCTGTTACGTCAATCGACATTAAAAAGAATTTTATGAAGTACGGAGGATTTGTTCAGTACAGCGGAATACTGATGAACAGGTTACGAGTCAACCTGGGATTGAGAGCCGATTATTTCAGTGCTATAGATAATCCCTTTACTCTAAGTCCTCGATTCTCCACATCGTACTTGCTCGATGCAGTAAGTTCCGTAAGCTTCAGTACCGGGATATATTATCAGACTCCTTCATACATCTGGCTGGCAGCCGACGAACAAAACAAGAATCTCGACCCGGTTCGTGTTAATCAGTTTATTCTTGGGATCGAACGAAGACTTGCACAGGATCTCCGCGTGAAACTCGAGGGATTTTATAAAGACTATTCTAATTACCCGACGAGTTTACTGCGTCCTTATTTAGTACTTGCTAATACAGGGGCTGGTTATGGTGGTTCCGAGGATAATTTCTCCACATTAGGACTCGAGCCATTAACAAGTGCCGGGACAGGTTACTCACGTGGTTTGGAGTTCTCCATGCAGAAAAAATCTTCGGATATGCCGATGTACGGAATTCTGTCATTAACTTACAGTCAAAGCCGGTTCAAGGGACTTGATGACGTTGAAAGAAACGGCAGGTACGATCAGACATGGATATTTAATCTAAGCACCGGTTATGTGTTTAATGAATTCTGGGAAGCTGCAGTGAAATTCAGGCTTGCAACGGGAAGTCCCTATACTCCATACAACAACGACGGTACAAAAAGTGTGACTAATTACCTTACAAATCGTTTCAATCCGACGCATAGCCTGGATCTGCGAATTGACAGGAGATGGGACTTCGACGGTTGGCGAATGATAACATATATTGATATTCAGAATGTTTACAGCCAGAAGAATGTGACCAATGTTACGTGGGACTATCTGAATAATAAGCCGGAAGAAAATTCGAATATCGGTATACTGCCCTCAATCGGGATTGATATAGAATTCTAAATTAACCTGGATAGGCTGCCTGGATTGAGGGCAGCACAAATCCAGTTATTCAATTTCCCGCGGACTTTTCGTTGGGATTCCGAGTTCTTCCATTTTCCTGTAAAGTGATGAAAGCCCAATAGATAAACCCTTTGCGGCCTCTTCCTTGTTATAATCGTATTTCTTTATTACACGAATAATGTGATCTTTCTCGAAATTCTTCGTCGCATCCTTAAGTGAATCCGGGAATGCCTGAATGGAAGTGTTACCCTTTACGTTATCCGCCAGATCGTCCAGACTTATATAATCTTCCTGTGCGAATATTACCGCACGTTCAATTACATTTTCAAGCTCACGAACACCGCCGCGCCAGTTATGAGACATGAGCGCTTTGAGAGTGTCGTTGTCAAGTCCGAGAATTTTCTTGCCCATCTCGTTACAGTACTTTTCTATAAAGTGTCCGGCCAACAGCGGGATATCATCCTTTCGTTCATTAAGACTCGGAAGCTTAATTTCAATTACATTAAGACGGTAATAAAGATCCTCCCTGAATTCACCGGACTTGGTTTTTTCGAACAGGTTCTGGTTCGTCGCTGCGATTATGCGCGCATTACTTGTAACCGGTTTGGTACCTCCAACCGGCAGGAATTGTTTATCCTCAATTGCACGCAACAGTTTAACCTGAAGGTTCAATGGAAGATCGCCGATTTCATCCAGGAACAAAGTGCCGCCATCGGCAACTTTAAATAATCCGGCTTTCTCCTCGGTCGCTCCGGTGAATGAACCTTTCTTATGTCCGAACAATTCACTCTCGATCAGGTTCTCGGAAATAGCTCCGCAGTTAACGGGAAGAAATATTTTATCTTTACGAAGACTATTATAATGAATAGCCTTGGCCACCAATTCCTTTCCAGTACCGCTCTTTCCATAAATAAGCACGTTACTGTTTGTAGGGGCTACCTGTTTGATAAGGTTAAAAACCCTTTGCATTGCATCGCTCTGTCCGATGATGTTCTGGAAACCGGATTCCGCCGAGACACGCTGGCGCAGGGACTTGTTTTCCATCGATACTTTCCTGAAATCGACAAGTCTTTTAATGCGCAATATCAGGTCATCGAATTCTATCGGTTTAATCAGGTAATCGTATGCTCCTATACGCATCGCTTCTACCGCTGTCTTAACTGATGCATACGCCGTCATAACGATGAAGAAAGTGTTCGGGCTCGATTTGGAAGCTTTGTTAAGTAGTTCCATCCCGTCTATATTCGGCATTTTTATATCGGTAAGAACAACGTCGTAATCAATTTCCTTTATTTTGTTCAGAGCCTCCTGCCCGTCCTGTGCGATCTCGGTTTCATAACCTTCGTCATCCAGTACAAGCTTAAGCGAATCCCTTATTGCTTTTTCGTCATCTACTATTAATATTTTCGCAGACATTTTTACTCCGTTTAATTTTCCATTACTGGAATTTTTATTATAAACTTGCTTCCCTTTTCCGGTTCGCTCTCAACAAAAATTTCCCCGTTGAACTTTTTAACAATGCTGTAACTTACGGAAAGTCCGAGCCCCGTGCCCCTTCCTACATCCTTTGTCGTAAAAAATGGATCGAATATTTTTTCAACAGTCTCCTTATCCATACCACAGCCGTTATCAGATATTTCAACGAATATCATATTATCGCTATGATAGGAACGAACATTAATATTCCCCTTTCCGCCGATAGCGTCGAGCGCATTAATTAGAATATTCACAAATACCTGCAGTATCTGATCGGGTACAATACGTACAAGCGGAAGTTCGGGATCAAACTCTGTATCGAAGTTAACACGTTTAACCCGCTTATCGTATTTAACAATTCCGACTGCAGTTTTAACAATATCGGCAATCTGGATTATAACTCTTTCGTAACTTGGGGGACGTGAGAAATCCACAAGTTCACGAACTATTTTTGAGATCCTATCGATGTTTTCCTTAATGATATCAAGCTGATCACCGAGCTCCTCGTCTTTATTCCTTCGCTGAATCACCTGAACAAGAGAGGATATGGATGCAAGCGGATTTCCGATTTCATGCGCTACTCCGGCGGCTAGCTGCCCGATAACCGCAAGCTTTTCCGACTGATCTACCTGCTGCTGAAGTTGCTTCACCTGGGAGAGATCTTTAAGAATTACTGTACGTCCATTGTACTCGCCGTTAGTACTCGGAAGTTTAGCAACACTTAGCTGAACAGGAATTACCAGGCCATCCTTAGTACGTCTTTCGGTATCGATTATTGTAACATCTTCGCTTTCCATTGCCTGTTCACGAATCAGATCAAGTTCATCAAAGTACTTTTTATCATCGGGCAGAAGCAGCGATGAATGCTTTCCGATTACTTCCTGTTCCGTATACTGGAAAATATTCTGGGCGCCTTTATTCCACGATTGAAACTTTTCGTTCTCGTCAATAACCGCAATTGCCGTTTCGGATGTGAAAAGAATATTGCTGAGATACTTCTGGTTCATTTCCAGTTTTTTCTCAAGCCTGTCGCGGTCTTTAGCAATCTCCTTCATTTCGGCATTTTGGTGAAGCATCCCATACCGGGCATAAATTTGTTCAACAAGTTCATCAACAAAGCCCAGCAGGATTACAGGATCATATTTCCCGGCTTTTTCCTTTTGAATATTATTGATGAGTACATTACGTCCGTCATGAAATATCTGGCTGATCTCGAGAAGATTCAAGTCTGCTTCCGAGAAGAGATTGTAAGCATCAATCAGGTACTGATCGGCAATTTTATATTCACCCTTTTGTACTATTTCCATTAATGCGTGAAGACTGCTTTCTACAAATGTTTTAATCTGGGAATCGGACAGCTTTTCTCCGTAAAGCAGATTTACATTATCGACCCATGATTTGAAAATCGAATTGTAGTATTTTCTCAGAAGCGCAAGTATTAATTTTTTCATTTTTCCTGCTAAACCTTGTCATGAAGCGGACAATTAATTGCGACAATTCATCCCGATTTTTGATGCTTGAATATTTGCGAAAAACAGTGTTTTCGACAATGTTTCTTAAAATTGAGAAATGAAAAATACTTATAGATTATCTGATTTGAAAGGAATAAAGGACATGAACAAAGAAAAAGACTGTTTATTATATTATAGTCTTATTCATTATTAAAGGATAACTAAGCTTCGGCAGTAGTAACCGGTATGAATGCATCAATATACCTTGCTTTCTTCTCCGGTTTGATTTTATCTACGTCAACGAAGATCAGTCCATCGATGCAGTTTTCAAAATCACGATCTACTCCGAAGTCAAGGAACTTTACACCGTCCTCGTCACAAAGTTCGGTATAATGCTTATAAAGTACCGGTACTGTGAACCCAAAAGTTTTCATAAACCTTTTAAGGACCAGGTAATCTTTCTTATAATTTTCCGAACCGAACGACTCACGGAATTCTTTAAAATCATTTTCCGGAACGACGAATTTGTTTTTAGATTCAGCTAAATTATTTACCGATCCGAACCATTTATTATAGAAGTAAACCAGCATTTTTTTTGCCTGTTCCGGGTAGCTGTTACTGATACTAACCGGGCCGAAAAGATATTTCACCTCAGGACGGGATGCTATAAACGAGCCTATGCCCATCCACAAGTAATTAAGTGCATTCGAATTCCAGTATTTCTTCTGAACAAAGCTCCGTCCAAGTTCGATAGAATCTTCAAGATATCGTTCTGTAAAATCATTCTTAAAATTAAACAAGGTTGAAGTATAAAATCCGTCAGTACCATTTTGTTTAAGAATATCCGCACCGATACCGATTCTATACGATCCGACTATTTCAAGTTCTTCATCATCCCAGACAACAATATGCTTATAGTACTTGTCGAATTTATCAATGTCCAGTTTTTTACCGCTCCCCTCGCCTACACTTCTGAAAGTGATTTCACGAAGGCGCGCGATCTCTTTTAATATATTCGGCGAGGATTCGTAGTCCGTTAATAAAATTCTCTTACCGTCCTTTGTAATACCCAAAACTTCAGATCTGTTAATCTCTGCGAAGATGGATTTCACATCAACCGGGTGAATGATATTCTTTTCAGTTGCGAATATTCCTTCCTCGCGTCTGGCAATTTTATATACGTGCTTTTTCAGTAATTTTATCTGAGTTTTAGTGTTTATAAAATTCGAAGTGAATACTTTTGAAGGAATTGGATCGCCAATTTTCAAGTTTATTATTTTACTCTTTTTATTAAAGAGTTCATGGGAAAGTAAAATTCGCGAAACCGGTTTGTTAATTATTGAAGTGAGGTAGAACCACGGCGAGTTTCTTGCCTGGATAAAAACAGGCAACACAGGTGAGTTGAATTTTCTCGCAAAATGTACAGCACCTTTATTCCACTTACCATCCATTACCCTGTAATATTTCAATCTGGAGACTTCTCCGGCAGGAAACATAATAACGGCTTCTTCATTACGCAGAGCTTCCTCAATTGCTTTTATATTATCCCGCTGAACAGCCTTCTTTTCCAGATCGTAAGGAAGCAGGAATTCATTAAGGTTGTCGATGATAGATAAAATATCATTCGCTACAATTTTAATATCGCTTCGAACATTATAAATAGCGCTCATTAGAGCGAGACTGTCGAGACTGCCAATAGGATGATTGGCAACAACAATTAATTTTCCTTCAGCGGGTATCTTCTTAATATCTTTGTTTGCTATCCTGTAGGAGAAGTTAAGATACTCGAAGACTTCGTCGATAAACTGTATCCCTTCTTCATCTCTATGATGATTTATAAACTCGTTTATCTCGCGAATATGCAGTAGTCTGCCGAGCAACGAAAGGACAAGTTTCTTTATGATTTTGTTATTATCCCTGAATCCGGGATAGCGATCTGTTATAAAAGATTCGAGTTCAATCATTTTCACCCCAACCATTTATGGTTCGTTTTGAGTATTTGTTATCATCTTTAGGCCGATAATCCCTGCGGCAATCAGGAACATGAAGAACAGTTTCAGAAGGTCGTAGTTTTTATCGTACATCACGCTTTCGGCAATGGTAATGCCGATAATCGCAATCCCCATCCATATAGCGTATGCGACACCCATAGGAAAAGACTTGAGAGACTGTGAGAAAAAGTACGCGCTTGTAAAACCGAAGAACGCGTAAAAGAGCATGGGAATCACTTTAGTAAAACCCTGAGTTTGTTTAAGGCTAATAACCCAGCCGATTTCCATAATACCTGCTACGATCAGCATTAACCAATTCATATATTATTCACTTCCTTTTCTTTTAAAACTTCTAAACGCGAAAGCGAGCTGCCGAAAATAATTATCCGGAAAAACCGTTTTAAGTCCGTATGCGTCAGGCTTATCATCCGGTAGATATGCCGTATTAAATATCCAGTCCCAAATAGCAAGTTTTGTTGCGAAGTTCCTGTTTCGTCCTTTTCCGGTCGAGTGATGCCAGCGATGCATTTCAGGTCCGTTAATAATGAGCTGTAACTTTCCTGTTTTAACATCGATATTAGAATGGATATACATTCCCCAAACTGCGCTGACAGTTGCTTTGTAAACTGCAACTTCCGGCGGAGAACCAAGCAGTACGATGGGAAGAAATTCAACCGTCTGATTGATTACTATTTCCAACGCGTGTGAGCGGACACCGGAAAGCCAGTCGACCTCTTTCGGTGAATGATGAGCCTCGTGAATGCGCCAGAGATACTTGTTCTTGTGCTGCCATTTATGGAACAGGTAGATGTATAAATCATGAGTTACAAGAAAGAAAAAGACCTGTAGCCATACCGGCCAATTCGATATTAGATGAAACCGCGATAGCTGTGTGGATGAGTCGACGAATTCAATAATGAAGGAAATAATTAGACCTAAGATGAACGTTTGAAGAAAATTATAGAATATAAAATCGTCAATGAAGCCCTGGCGAAATACCCGCTGACCTTTGGTGAAAGGAAAGAGTCTTTCAAGCAGCAATATAGCAACAGCGGAAAAAATTACAACCGCGAAAGAGATTAATCTTATCTCGGTACTATTCATATCCCTATTGTACTTGTGCCAGAGTTTTTTTATTTCTTCGTAACTTTTGAATGGACTTCTGTTCGCTTTCATAAACCCGTTTAATACCGTCGCCCATTGACTGTTCGATATCACGTATATCCTTAACAAGCCTAAACATGCCGTTAACTTCAACTGAGGCAGCCTGATCACTTCCCCACATAGCCCGGTCAAGTGTTATGTGACGTTCTACGAATGTTGCGCCGTTTGCAACCGCAGCGTACGTCGGCGCTAATCCGGTCTCATGACCGGAATAACCGATCGGGGTTTCCGGGTACATCTGTTTAAACGAGTTTATCACGTTTATATTCAGTTCTTCCAGCTTGCAGGGATACGCAGAAGTTGACTGTGCTATCATGATCTTTTGCCCCTCCAGCATTTCTATTGTTTCTTCAATCTGCTCGAGAGTTGACATACCGGTTGAAAGCATCACGGGTCTGCCAGTGTCCCTGGTTTTTTCAATCAGTTCGTGATCTGTTAACGAGGCTGATGCAACTTTGTACAAAACCGGATCAAACTGTTCCATAAAATCCACAGCTTCTTCATCCCAGCATGACGCGAACCAATCGACACCTTTTTCCTTACAATACCTGTCGATCACATCAAACTCGGCGAGTCCGAATTCCACCCTGCGACGATAGTCGATATAAGTCATTCTTCCCCAAGGTGTATCTCTTTCAATATTCCACTGGTCATGCGGTACACAGAGTTCAGGTGTACGCTTCTGAAACTTAACAGCATCACAACCAGCGAATACAGCACCATCAATAAGCTTCTTAGCAACATCAAGTGAACCGTTATGGTTAATCCCGATTTCCGCAATAATGTACACCGGCTCACCGCTGCCGATAAACCTGTCTCCAACTTTTACTTTGTTATTCATAACAACCCTTTTAATTATTATAATTTTTTAATAAGTCCGCCATATTTCCGGACGATCCAGTGATAACATTATCCTCGGTGGTTTTAGCGCTGATTATAAGTTCAGCAAAATCCCTGAATGCGCCGTAACCTCCGAAACTATCGACGACAACATCGGCGGTTTCTTTTGCAAAACTCGTGGCATCGGTCGGGCAACCGCTTAATCCAACCAATTCCATAATAGCCAGATCATTTGTGTCATCCCCGATATATGCTATCTCTTCCGGTAACAATTCTTCATTTAAAAGAATAGTATTAAGCACAGCCACTTTGTCTTTTACACCTAGGTAAAGTTGTGAAATGTCAAGTTTATCAGCACGACGCTTAACAAGGACAGAATCTTCACCTGTAATTATCCCTGTATCAATTCCCAACAATTTGCGCAGTCTCTCGACGCCCATACCGTCACGTACGGAAAATCTTTTAAGTTCTTCACCATTCGGCGAATAATACACGCCTGTATCGGTTAATACTCCGTCGCAATCAGTTAAAACAAGTTTTATCTTTTTTGCTTTCTCTATTATTTTATTATTCAACTTCATAATTTTCTTCTTCCACTTAATACTTTGCTCCTCATACTTCTGGCTTTTTACTTTATACTTTTTCCTTCACCACGCAGTCCAGCCGCCGTCAACCACAAGATTTGCGCCGGTCATATAACCGGAAGCATCACTTGCAAGAAAAACAAGCGCTCCCATGTAATCAGTCGGGTTTGCCATTCGTCCGAGTGGTGTTTTTAATGAATAACTTTTAATAAAGTATTCATCCTGGGCATTCTCAACTCCGCCGGGTGAAAGTGTATTTACTCTCACTCCTCTGTGTCCCCAGTAAGCAGCCAGGTAGCGAGTAAAATTTATTACTCCCCCTTTTGATGCCGAGTACGCAGGCGGTTTGTAAAAAGTTCGTTCTCCGGATTCATTTATATAAAGCGACTGATCCGGTCCGACAATTCCGTAAGTCGACGCTATGTTTATAATACTGCCGGAAGCCTGTTCAGCCATTACCGAGCCGAGAACCTGCGAACAGAGAAATACTCCCGTTAGGTTTACATCAATGGACTTGCGCCATAACTCAAGCGGATAATTTTCGAACATCGACTGTTCGAGAGCCGCCTTCGGACTTTCAAACATGTCGTTAATAGCGGCATTATTGACAAGTACATCAATACGTCCGAACTTATCCAAAACTTTATCTTTAAGTTCAGCAATAGATTCCTTTGACGTTACATCAACACCGCATCCAATTGAATCTGTGGGAAGACTTGCCGCGAAATGGACACATTCCGTTTCATCCATGTCAACGGCGATAACATTGGCACCGGCATCAGCCATAGCTTTGCAATGATTCCTGCCGATCAAACCGAGAGCACCGGTTATAATACTGACTTTTCCGTCGAGAGAGAATAAATTTGTATCAGTCATTCTATACCTTGTTAGCAGGCTTCATGTTGAAGTTGTCTGTTTTTCTAAAAACAGGCTGAACCGGTTCCCCCTTTAGCGATTCAGCCACCCTGTTCTCCTCAACTACCCTCTTAAGTATTGGAAGAACTTCCTGGTAAACTTTTAACGTATAATCAATATCGGCATCAGTATGCGAAAAGGACATGTTATGGAATCCGGACCAAAGAATTCCTCGTTTGATCATTTCCTGCTGAACTAACGACTTCAGCAGCAGCGGATCACCTGCGGATTGATTGAACGTAACCATCGACCTGAAATTATATCCAATGCATTCCGTGTAATCCAGATTGAGTCCCCTGGCAATACGATTATACCCTTCTTTAAGTCTTGTACCTTTATCACGGAGATATCTCGGAACCGACTTATCCTTCATCTCCTCAATAGTTGCTTTAGCCGCGGCAAGTGAAAGCGCTTCACCTCCGAATGTTGTGTAAAAGAATATGTCGTTCTCAGCAAGATCCATTATTTCCTTTTTACCGGTAAGTACAGAAAGAGGCATTCCGTTGGCGATAGCTTTGGAGTAAGTCGCCAGATCCGGAGTGATGCCGAAATATTCCTGTGCTCCGCCAAGTTCCATTCTGAAACCTGTCCACATCTCATCGAAGATTAAGACAACATTTTTCTCAGCGCATAGATCGGCAACTTTATGAAGAAAACTGTCCTTCGGTTCCTGGAATACAACCGGTTCCAGAATAACAGCAGAAGTATTATCGTCAATCGCATCCTTCAGTGAGTCGATGTCGTTATAGTTAAAGGTAAATGTAAGATCCTTAACCGGTTCGGGAATTCCGTTTGAACGAGCCGTAACGGACACATACCAGTCGTGCCAGCCGTGATAACCGCAACATAAAATTTTATCCTTCCCGGTATAAGTTCTTGCAAGTCTCACGGCAGCGCTCGTAACATCGGCGCCGGTTTTACTGAACCTTACACTTTCAGCGTTGGGAATAATTTCTCTAATCAATTCAGCAACTTCAACTTCCAGAGGATGCATAAGACTAAATGTAATTCCGTCTTCGAGCTGCTTTTTAATTGCAGCGTCGGTTTTAGGATAGGCATAGCCGAGCGACAACGGACCAACACCCATGTTATAGTCTATATACTCATTCCCGTCTGCATCCCATACATGCGAACCTCTTCCTTTAATAAGATATTTCGGCGCAACACCATTAACATACTGTGAAGGGCCTTTCGCAAGTGTTTGAGTCACTGATGGAATCAGACCCAGAGCCCGTTCGTATAAATGATTTGATTTTTCAATAACAGGAAAATCCCTGTTAAGCATTACTCCATTCGGCATAGTAATTCGGTTTTTTGTTTTCAAATAATTTTTGTTCTGTTCTTTCGGCAATTTGTTCACCGGTAAAACCTTCAAATTCCAATACATCTTTCAGCAGCGCCGGTTTGAACCATCTATCCTTTAGCGCAAACGGATGTATTCTCACGAGTTTCCTGTTCCTTACTGCAAGTTCGCAAAGTATTGAGTATATACCCCCTGTGACAAAATGGTCTTCAATTGTTACAATTTGTTCACACTCATCAAATGTTCGCAAAAGTTCTTCAGTATCAATAGGTTTTACTGTTCGTAAGTTTATTAACCTTGTAGATATGCCCTTGGACTCAAGGATATTCTTTGCATGATAAGCTTCGTTAAACATTGTTCCGTAAACAATAATAGCAACATCGGTGCCTCGTCCAAAGACTTCAGACTGACCGATTTCAAAACCGCTATGAACTACCTGTGAAGGCAGATTGTTAAACCTGATATAAAACGGTTCCCGGCTGGCAAGCACTTTGGGCATTCCTTTCAGCATATCAGATTCATCGGAAGGAGCGAAAACATTGACATTCGGAATACCTCTCATCAGCGAGATATCCTCCACTGCCTGATGGGTCGGACCGTTAGCTTCGGACAGAAAACCTGCGACACTCCCGACAAGTTTAACCGGCAGCCCGCTGATTCCTATATCAGTCCTTATAAATTCAAATGCACGCATTGTAAGAAATGTGGACAATGCATGTACAATAGGAATCCTGCCGCGCAATGCAAGTCCTGCCGCAATCCCAACCATCGTCTGCTCAGTAATTCCCGTATCAACAAACTGATTCTTCACCTGGATCGGCAGATTGCGTATAGCTGCCCTGTTCTCCGCTGTAAGTACCATGTAATTTTCATTTGACTGGAGTATTTCCAGCAGTTGTTCTTCGTAAGTCATTTTACCTCACAACCAATGTATCTGAAGTTAATTCGGTTATACCCTGCCCATGAAGTTCATTTAATAGTCCATGGACCTCAGCATCCGTGAATTTGCAGAACCATCTGTCAGCCCTGTTCATAATACTCGGAAGCCCCATACCTCTCTCAGTCTCTGCAATTACAACTGAAACCCTGTTCTCTTCGAAAGGATGTTTGCTAAGTACGTCATCAAGATCCCTGAAGTCATGTCCGTTAACAGTTTTAACAACACAATTAAACGCCTCAAATTTTTTATCCAGCGGTTCAAGAGGTATTAACTCTTCAGTTCTCATGTTTGCCTGAAACCTGTTGCGGTCTACAATTATTAGAAGGTTATCAAGGTTATATGCCGACGCAACTAAAAGCGATTCCCAAACTGATCCCTCATTTAGTTCACCGTCGCCGAGAATCACAACTACTTTGTTTTTCCGCTTCTTAAGTTTACAATCGATTGCAACACCTGTTGAAACTGAAAGCAGGTGACCAAGTGAGCCGCTGTGAAATTCGATGCCGGGAATCTTCCTGTTCGGATGCCAGTAAATATCATCGTTAACCGAGCAATGATTTTCCAACCGGGATTCCTCCAGCCAGCCGAGTTCGACAAATGTACCGTACAACGCCGGAACGTCGTGACCCTTGGAAAGGAATAAGTAATCTCTTTTCGGATTGTTTAACTTACCTTTATTCAGGTTGAGGAATTCGTAGTACAGATAGACGATCAAATCAGTACAGGATAATGATGCCCCTATAAAACAGCCGCCTCGTGCTGTAAGTTTGATTATGTGCTCTCTTACTTTAAGAGCAACATCTTCGAGTTTTTCAATATTTTTTTTAAGCATTACTTACTTTTTTATATTTCTTTTTGAAATGATTAATGTGATTTAACGAATCCAGATGCTTCTCATACCAGTATCTGCCTGCATACTTGCTGTTTATCGAATTCAAATACGGCTTTTCTTTCAGCAGGTCGAGGATTTCATGAATGCCGAACCAGGGTTTCGTATCATACAGCTCCTCATAAACAGATCTGATAAACACATAGTCCTCTTCGTAATCAATTGTCCATCTGTGTGTTGAAGAATAATCCGCCCCGGTTTCCCACTCAACATTACCGATCCCGAACAGATTCGGATGTTCCCACATATATGGAGTTGTATGTTCTCTTTCAAAATCTTTTTCTGCTTCCCGCCAGGCTTTTTCTATCGCTTCGAAACTCATAATCTCAACATCGTTGCCGTCCGGGTATGTAGCAGGATGAAGATTGCTCACATAATCGTATTTATCATTGTTCTCAACAAAGTTCCTAATCACTTTATCAACTACACTCGGATCGATTAATGGACAATCGGACGGGACTTTAACAACCGCATCAGCCTTATATTTTCTGGCTGCCTTATAGTGCCTGTCAAGCAAATCGCTAAGATGCCCCCGATAAACAGGAATATCATATTCTTTGCAAAGTTCGGCTATCGGATCATCGGTTTTATTTCTCGATGTAATAACCACAACTTCGCCGGAGTAATGCGCGCGTTTAACTCTTTCATACATTCTGTATAACAGTGGTTTGCCGCACAGCGAGAGCATTACTTTTTGCGGAAGCCTCGTCGAACTCATTCTTGCCTGTATCATAGTCACGACTTTCATGCGCCCGCTCCGAATAAATATTGAGCGTTTTCCAACTCAATAGATTCTTTGTCAATATCCAGGATGTCCATTCCAACCTGAGCAATGTTCATCGCGGACATACCGCCGTTCTGAATTGGAAGCTGCTTAATCAAATCTTCATCTCTGAAATACGAGTAAACTTTTTTGCTGAGTGCCAGTCCGACATACACAACTGAAGAATACTTAGTAATAAGAACATCACAGTTCGCTATCATCTGATTGATGTTGCCTTCGGTATATACAAATGAACCAGGTGCGTACTTGTTTATTTCACGAATAGCACGACCGAATTTTTCATTGGGATGAAGCTTGAAGATAAGCTGTTTTCCCTCGGCAATTTTAAGAGCGTACTCAATAAACTTTTTCCTGTTCTCAAGTTTGAATGTCTCGCGCGCGTCCGATGTTGCCACAAGCACAAAGTTTTTGTAAGGAAAATCATTCTCCTTGTACTGTTCACAATTGTCGAAGTTAGGTATGCCTGTTATTTCAATTTTTCCCGGTTTAGCGCCTTTACGAATGAATAAATCCCGGTAACCTTCCGAAGCGACGCAGAATTTATCATAAGCATCGGATAATCCGTTTGTTGATGTACTTGCAAGGAATCTCGGGAGTCCCAGCCATTTAACAAGGTAGTACATTAGGTTTTCCGGATCCGTCATACCTTCCTGAACCAGAATTAGTTTAGTCTTCTTAATGCTCTTTGGTACAAGCAGGTCGGAGCAAGTGAAAACGAGATCGTAATCTCGCGAAGCGCCTTTGTAATCCACCTGAAGATTATTATCCACGAAATACCTTTCCGTATCGCGTCTAAATTTGCCGCCCAGTACAGTAAACTCGAGCATCCCGTTTTTACGAAAGTATTCCATGTAACCGTCCGTGAAAAAGGCGGAGAAATAACAGTCGTAATCCGTAAAGTACTTTGAGATCTTGTGCATCATTGAGGTCTGGTTCATAGACCCGCCGATAAACAATATGTTTCCTTTTGAACCGCTCATTTGCAACCAAATTATTTTGAACGACAGTAATCTGTTAAAATTAAGCGGCACTTGTGTTAATGCATTATTATGAGTGGATTAACATTATGTTAAGAGAGGTGCGAATCCGTCCGCAACCGGTTTTGTTAATGATTACTTAACACTGGTTTTACGCTCTATTAATATTGGATGCCTTAAATTCAATGACGGAAATTATATCAGGTTATTGATGCGTATCATACATCTATCGGATTTACACCTTAACGCAATGTTCAAGCGGGACAACGTTAAGAAACTGCGTAAGACTCTCGCACATATTTGCAGGGAAGGTTTTGATCATCTCGTTATAACAGGAGACATTGCCGATAACGCGGATGAAAGGGAGTTTCTTATTCTCAGCAAACTTCTTAAAAAATTCGACCTGCTTTCTTCCGAAAAAACCAGCATTGTTATCGGCAACCATGATATTTTCGGCGGAGTTCAGACTGCCCTTGACGTTGTCGAGTTCCCTCAAAAATGCCGCAACACGGATTTCGACAGCCGGGTGAAATTGTTTTTCCATTACTTCGAAGAACTCTTCGATAATGTCGTGTATGCGAGTAAGGACATGGTGTTTCCGTACCTTAAAGTTATTGGCGACCATGCATTGTTCGGAATTAATTCAATCGACAGATACTCAAGGCTGAAAAATCCATTCGCCTCAAATGGACGTGTTTCGGAGAATCAGTTGAACCTACTAAAAAAGCTTGTCGTGTCTGACGAGGTACAAGGACTAAAAAAAATCCTGCTGGTTCATCATCACTTTTATAAGAATAATGTTGAATCAACTGCCAGTGAAAATAATATCTGGAATAAGATAGAATCATTCACCATGAAGCTTCGAAAGAAAAAGGTGATCATCCGGCACCTGAAGGAACTCGGTATTGAACTCGTGCTTCACGGCCATAGTCATGAATTGCGGGATTACTACCGGAAAGGAATCCGTTTCCTTAACGCCGGAGCGACGATAGACAATAACAGCCGTGATGCTAAATATTATGAGGTAGACTCAACCAGTACAGGCACATTCGTAAAACTTAAAATACTTCCCTCAACAGTTTTTACCCCGCTTTCAATCCAACTGCCCAAAATATCAGTACCGAAACTTGCTGAACAGCCTGGGAATTAATATACCTCACATCTTTTATTTCTCACTGATTTTCGCACATTTTCAAAAGTGAAAAACAAATCCGTTTTGAAGGATTTATATCCCCTTTTATAATTATTTGCTTTGATTAGAGCCTAAAAAGCCGCTTTTATTTTGGCGCCTGCATCCGATTTTATGGCATAATTTATGCAATCCGCATCGCGATTATTTTATCACATAAAAATAAAACCAACTTATGCCCTTATTCTCAAAATCAAAATCGTTCAAAGGCGGAGTTCATCCGTCGGAATGGAAAGAATTAACAGAAAATCTCTCGTTCGAAATCATGCCGAATCCTAAACAGGTTATCATTCCCCTGTCGCAGCATATCGGTAAACCTGCTAATCCGCTGGTAAAAAAGAAAGACGAAGTAAAAGCGGGTCAGGTAATTGCCGAGGCGGATGGATTTATTTCCTCCCCGATTCACAGTCCGGTTTCCGGAATAGTGAAAGATATTCACAGGGAAAATACTGTTTCAGGATTCCCTAAGGATTCAATTGTTATACAGGCTAATGAAGAGAACGAGACGGAACTAATGCCTCCGCTGGATGCCTCTAAAGCAACCCCGGAAGAAATCAGGCAGCGCGTTAAAGATGCCGGAATAGTCGGTCAGGGCGGCGCGGCTTTCCCGACTTTCGTTAAACTATCGCCGCCGGAAAATGCTAAGATCGACTATGTAATTCTTAACGGATGTGAATGCGAACCTTATTTAACCCGCGACGACAGGTACATGATCGAAAGAACCTCGGATGTAGTTACGGGTTTAAGGCTGATTATGAATGCCTTGGGAGTTGAAAACGGTGCAATAGGAATTGAAGAGAACAAACCTGAAGCAATTGAGAAGATTAAAACCGCGGTTAAGTTCGAGCCGAATATTGAAGTCCATGTTCTTAAAACCAAGTACCCGCAGGGCGCCGAGAAAATGCTTATCAAAGCGGTACTCGACCGTGAAGTTCCTCCGGGCAAACTTCCGATGGATGTCGGATGTGTTATTCAGAATATCGGAACAGCGATCGCGATAAATGATGCGGTTACAAAAGGCGAACCGGAAATTACAGCGGCCGTTACTGTTTCGGGAGGAGGAATAAACTCTCCGAAGAATATTATCGTTCGCGTGGGAACTCCTCTTGCCGATGTACTTGACTACTGCGGCGGCGTTAAAGATGACGCTGTTAAAGTGGTTGTCGGCGGTCCGATGATGGGCGTTGCTCAATTCGATTTCGCGGCTCCGATAATGAAAGCTACTTCGGGAATTCTTGTACTTACAGAAGCCGAGGTAAACGAGCATCCTGAAACTCCTTGTCTTAAATGCGGTAAATGTGTTGAGGTTTGCCCCCTCGGACTAACCCCGACGAAGCTTGCAAGGTTCTCACAACTCGAGAGATTCGATGATGCCGAAGACTTCGGTATAACGACCTGTATGGAATGCGGTACATGTACGTTTACATGTCCGGCAAATATTCCGTTGGTTCAATGGATAAGACTCGGCAAGAGAAAGGTAATGGCATTGCAAAGAGAAAGACAATCAGCATAAACAGATACAACTCCGAATCTAATTGGTAATTGCCTGTAAGACTCGGAGTAACAGATTTAATAATGTATAAAAAATATTCTGAGAGTATATGACTACAATTACGGAAAATCCCGCTTACAAATTGGAACTCGCCAGCTCTCCGCACATGCATTCAAGGTGGAATACAAAAACCGCTATGTGGATGGTTGTTTTCGCACTCATCCCCGCCGTCATTTCGGCAGTTGTATTTTTTGGCTTCTACCAGATGTTAATTATCGCGGTGAGCGTTGGTTTCTGTGTGGGAACTGAAGCAGCAATCAAAGTATTCAGAAAAAGAAAAGTAGCAATTGAAGACGGAAGCGCAATTATAACAGGCTTATTGCTGGCTCTGGTGCTTCCTCCTAATTTTTCACTCGTATCAACTGCTCTGGGCGCAATAGTTGCAATAGGTATTGGCAAGGAAATATTCGGCGGACTGGGTTATAATATATTTAATCCCGCGCTTGTCGGCAGGGCATTCCTGCAGGCAGCATTCCCGGTTCCGATGACCACATGGACAAAACCCGCATTTGCAGTTGATTCAGTTTCGAGCGCAACGCCGCTTTCGGCGATGAAGTTCGACAAAGTATTCGCAGACATATCAAATTTATTCGTAGGTAACATAGGCGGATCAATTGGTGAAACGTCGGCACTGGCAGTACTGATCGGCGGAATCTTTTTAATCGCAATTGGCGTTGTTAACTGGCGGGTACCCGCAGCAATGACAGTCGGCGCTTTGGTATTCGGCGGACTGTTTTGGATTATCGATCCGGCAAAATATCCGAACCCGATTTTCCACCTGTTCGCTGGCGGATTCCTTTTCGGAGCGCTGTTCATGGCAACCGACTGGGTAACCTCGCCGCTAAGTTCAAAAGGTATGTGGATTTACGGACTTGGCATTTCACTGATGATTATCATTGTACGTTTGTTCGGCGGCTTGCCTGAAGGCGTTATGTATGCTATCCTGTTCATGAACGCTTTCGTGCCTATGATAAACAGGTATTCGAGACCAAAAGTATTCGGAGGTGCTGCATGAATACAGTCGTAAAAATGATTATAACCTTATCGGTAATCGGTATTATTTCCGGCGCGTTCCTTTCACAAATAGCCGGATGGGCCGCACCGAAAATTGAGATGCATCGTAAAGCAGATACGGAGAAGGCTATATTTCTTGTTCAGCCTGATGCAGTAAGTTACAAAACGGTTTCTGAAACAGGATTCGAATGTTACGAGGTTTTCTCGGATTCAGCCAAGATGAATTCAGTCGGTTATGCCCTTCCTTACGAAGGCAACGGCTTCCAGGGCAAGATCAGACTAATGGTTGGAATAGACAAAGGTTTGAATAATATGACCGGGCTTCAGGTTCTCGAGCAGGTTGAGACTCCGGGACTGGGAACTAAGGTAACCGAAGAAGATTTCACGAAGCAGTTTGTTAACCTCTCTACTTCCCCGCAAATCGATTGGGTGAAAGGCGAGCAGCCGGATAGTCCGAATGAGATTCAGGCAGTAACCGGCGCGACAATTTCTTCCAAAGCGGTTGTGTTTATTATCAACGACGGGATAAAGAAACTTCGCGAAGCTGAAGAAGGAGGGAAGAAATAATGGCTAATAAAATAACATTGATTAAAGAATATACAAAAGGACTGTGGGAACAGAACGCGGTGTTCAAACAGGTGCTGGGCATGTGTCCTACACTCGCCGTAACCGTTTCCGCCATAAACGGAATTGCGATGGGACTTGCGACAACATTTGTACTAGTCTTCTCGAGTTTTATTATTTCATCAGTTCGAAAACTTATTCCGTCACAGGTTAGAATCGCTTCTTACATAGTTGTAATAGCAACCTTCGTAACAATAGTCGACCTGGTGATGAAAGCACAGTTCCCGGCATTAAGCAAGTCGCTTGGTCCTTACATCCCGCTTATAGTTGTGAACTGTCTTATACTCGGCAGGCAGGAAGCTTTCTCGAGTAAGAACGGTGTTGGCAGATCAGTTCTGGATGCGCTCGGCATGGGCTCGGGATTCGTTCTAGCATTATTTATGCTCGGCAGCGTTCGCGAAATACTCGGGTCTAGAACTATTCTCGGATTGCAGGTTATGCCCGACTTTTTTAATCCCTGGCTGATTATGATTCTCCCGGCCGGCGCTTTTCTTACACTCGGTTTGATGATGGGCTACTTTAACACTGTTGCTGCAAGAAAGAAACGTATTGAACGCGAAGCTATTATCGATAAACATATCCGCTCGAAACAAACAGTTGTCGCAGCGGAAGGAGGTGCCGAATAATGGAACTATTCTTAATTTTCTTCTCGGCTGCAATTGTTAATAACTTCGTACTATCGTACTTCCTCGGTATCTGCCCGTTCATAGGTGTATCGAACAAGATAAGCTCGGCATTCTCAATGGGACTCGCCACAACATTCGTGATGGTGATAACTTCGATAGTCACATGGCTTATTTATCATCTTATACTTGTTCCGTTCGGACTCGAGTTTCTTCAGTACGTTTCATTCATACTTGTAATTGCATCACTCGTTCAGTTTGTTGAAATGTTCATTAAGAAAGTAAGTCAGCCTTTATACAGGGCGCTTGGAATCTTTCTGCCGCTCATAACTACAAACTGCGCGATACTCGGCTTGGCACTTTTCCTTGTATTAAGAGAATACAATTTCATCGAGAGTGTTGTATTCGGCGTCGGAGCAGGAGCCGGTTTTACTCTTGCAATTACTATAATGGCAGGTATACGCGAGGAACTCGACCTTGCGGATATACCCAAACCTTTTCAGGGTGCGCCTATTACACTGCTTGTTGCCGGAATACTGGCACTGGCATTTATGGGATTTTCAGGATTACTTTAAGTCCGGCGACCGGTTGAATCCGGTTCCGGAAATTTCGGAGGAATAAATTATGGAAGCAACTCTACTTATAGCTATAGCAACAATGGGCGGATTGGGATTCATATTCGCCGGAAGTCTGGCAATAGCAGATAAAAAACTGAGAGTTGAAGAGAACCCGTTGATCGGGAAAATAAATGACGTGCTGCCGGGAGCCAACTGCGGTGCGTGCGGTAAAGCAGGATGCTATGATTTCGCGACTAATGTTGTATCAGGCGAAACTGCTGTTAACGGATGTCCGGTTGGCGGCGATGATACCGCAAAACTTGTTGCCGAGATAATGGGTGTTGAAGCAGGCTCAACCGTGAAAATGGTACCGAGAATAATGTGTCACGGCGGTAACAGCGAAGCAGTTAATAAGATGGCTGAATACTACGGTCCTTTAAGCTGCAAAGCAATGGACATAGTTTCCGGCGGAGATAAGATGTGCTACTACGGCTGTCTCGGAGGTGGTGACTGTGTTGAGGCCTGTCCTTTCGATGCAATGATGATGAATGATGACGGCATACCTGAAGTTATTGAAGAACTCTGTACCGGATGCACAATGTGTGTACAGGCCTGTCCGCGTGATGTAATTGAAATGCATCCGATTGACAGGAACGTATTCGTCTTCTGTAAGAATCAGGACGATCCCAAAACAGCCAAAGGCGTTTGTACTGTTTCATGCTGGGGCTGCGGAATATGCGCGCGTAAATCCGAAGGTAGTGTTGAGATGGACGGTTACCTCGGTAAAATCAATTATGATGTACTGGACGAAAGCAAGATACCATTTGACAAATGCAAGTCAGGTGCTATCGGACATTTGCGTCCACCGTTACCGGAAGACCTGGATATCAAGGATGAGCAGGTAAACTAAAATCCCGAATTTATTTCGGGATCAAAAACAATAAAAGCCATGAAAACATACTATGTATATATTATGGCAAACGAGTTCCAGACCATATACATAGGTATGTCAAATAATCTAAAGAGAAGAGTTAGAGAACATAAATCCAAGTATCATGACGGATTTACTAAAAGATATAATCTAACTGAATTGTTTTACTATGAGACTGCGGAAAGTGCGTCCGCGGTAATTAAACGGGAAAAACAATTGAAGAACTTGCACAGAGACTGGAAAATCAATCTAATTGAGTTGATGAATCCCAACTGGGATGATTTAGCAAGCCAAATATGATTTGATGCTGAAACAAGTTCAGCATTACGTGTACAAAACAATAGTAATTAGCATGAACAAAGAAGAACTGGTAGAAGAAGGAATAATAATTAAGTCACAAAACGGTATAGCCGAAGTTGGACTACAAGAGAAAGCAGAATGCGAAGAATGCTCGGCAAAGCTTTTCTGTAGTCCTTCCGGAAATAGCAATAAACGAATTATTGCCGTCGATCCTTACGATACATCTGCGGGAGACAAAGTAAGAATTGCTGTTTCCGGGAAATCAGTTCTGCTGGCTACATCGTTACTGTATGGCTTACCTTTACTGATTCTTATAATAGTTATTATCGGCGGGATGTCGCTTTTCGAATCAGAATCTCAGCCTGAATTGTTTTCATTTTTAACCGCGCTAACTGCGTTGGGAATTTACTATTCGATTTTCTTCCTGGCGGGCAAAAAAAACGGGGTTAATAAAAACCCCGCTAAAATAATCTCGGTTTCAAAACCGGTTTAACTTTATTATTCTATCTGTATTTAGTTTTCAGTATAACTCGTCTGTTTAGCATAATTCAATTTAAACTTGCCAACAATACCGTAAAGGTTTTCAGTCAGTCTGTTCAAATCTTCGGCAGTAGTTGCAACCTGCTGAATTCCCGAAGCCGATTCAGATGTAACATTGTTTATTACTTCAATATTCCTGCTGATCTCTTCAGATACTGTTGACTGCTGCTCGCTGGCTGCTGCAACCTGGGCAACAACATCCACAACCTTGCCGGATTCTTCAAGTATTCTGGAAAGTATATCTGCAACTTCGGAAGTCAGCCTAATTCCATCTTCTACGGATGTGCCGGCATCGCGCATTGAATTATTAGCTTCTGTTGCTTCACTCTGTATATCTTTAATTGTCTGTGCAATTTCCTTTGTTGCCTTGGTTGTTCTTTCAGCAAGCTTACGAACCTCATCAGCAACAACAGCAAAGCCTCTTCCCTGCTCGCCTGCACGGGCTGCTTCTATAGCCGCGTTAAGCGCAAGAAGGTTTGTCTGATCGGCAATGTCGTCAATAACCTGCGCTATCTCCCCAATCTGGTCTGTCTTGTTAGCCAGGGAGGATATAATTTTTCCGGTCTGTTTCGAGGATAGTACAATACGGTCCATTCCGTTCTTGGTCTCATTAACCTTTTGTACACCAGACTTCGCAGTATCGCCGGCTTTTTTCGCTGACTCTTCCGCGAAACCAACATTCTTGGCTGATTCAAGTATTGTAGAAGTCATCTCTTCAATGGAGGTTGCGATCTCTGTAGTTTGAGCGCTTTGCTCTTGCGCACCCGAGGCCATTTCTTCGGCACTGGATGATATCTCGCTGCTGGCACTCGCAGTTGCTTCAACAGCCTCTGTAACCTGCTGCATCATAATATGAATATTTTCAACTGCCTTGTTGAATCCATTAAATAACTGTCCGATTTCGTCATTATCATTATCAGATTTTACAACAACAGTCAAATCACCCTGCGAAAATTTCTCCATCTCAGAAAGAATTAGCCTTGTACTTCTTTCCAGGTATTCCTGCTGATGCATGGCTTCTTCCTTTGCCGATTCTGCTTCGGCGGCGGCGGCTTCTGCTTTAGCGCCAATTGATTTTATTTCCTCAATATTAGCGTTGATATTATTTACCATCTTATTGAAGGAAACCGCAAGACTACCAAGTTCATCCTTGGAATTTATATCAACCTGCAGATCAGTATCACCATTCGAAACTTTATCTGCGGCCTGCTGAAGTTTCTTTATCGGGTTGGAAATTTTAATTGCCCAGTAATAACCAAATCCGAGTATCAGGACTATGGCGAAGGAAAGGAAAAGCATTATCCTCGAAGTTAATGTGGCAATTTCCTCTTCAACGTCGTTTATATATATACCGCTTCCAACGATCCAACCCCAATCACGGAATATTTTCACATATGACATTTTAGGTACCGGCTTATCGTGCCCAGGTTTAGGCCACATGTAGTCAACATATCCCGCATCTGCAGATTTTGTAACATTGACCATTTCAACGAAAAGACGCTTACCATTCGGATCCTTATTCTGACTTAGATCTGTACCGTCAAGCTGTGGTTTCATTGGATGCATTATCATTTTGGGATGTGTATCATTTATCCAGAAATAGTCACCGCCGTTATATCGTAGGGCGCTGATTAGGGTTTTGGCCTCTTCCATTGCTTCGGCTTCCGTCAAAACTCCTTCGTTAACTTCAGCACTTAGTTTATTAATAACATTATACGCCACTTCAACGGTCTGTCTCACGTTTGCTTTACGATCCTCGAAAAGTTTCTCTTCAACTGATGGCAGTATGTAGAAGAAAACCACGAGTAAAAATGAACACGCGGAAAGTAAAGCATAAACGGAAATTTTATAAAATATGTTCCAGTTATTAATATTTAGAACCGGAATCAGTTTGTCTGTCCACCTCATTTCTTAACCTGCACTATTTTGATTAGCTCTTAAAATTAAAAGAAATAGTAAGTACCAATTAGCACTCTCACGTTCCCCACTTCTTTTGAATCTTTAACTAATCCCCTGTCCGCATTGTCTGCGGCACCATATGCAGCAACCGTGTATTCCAATTCAGTGGCAAAACGGACTTTACCCGACTGATAAACTACACGGGGAGATAACCGGTAAATATAATCTATATTAGTACCTCTGGAAAATACTGGTCCCGTAATGTTTTCTTCCGCACCCTGGTTCGCTGTATACCCGGCAAACAAACCAAATTTTACTTCTTTGCCGAATTGAGCATCAACCCAGGTCGAGAGTGTTTTATAGTTTGCAAATTCCCATTCATCTGTTACCGGATCAACAGATGAAACTGCATACCCGCCCAACATAAGCTGGTCATACATGTTTAGTCCGTAAATTGCTTCTGCTTTTATATAATAATCCGGTTGACTGTATTTAAAGTAAGCCATGGCAGCATAGCTGCTTACCATATTATCTGTTGCATAATTCTGACCTGTCTTCAACCTCGGCTGAAGGTTTTTATAATTTATTCCTGCCCCGTAAAACAGATTAGCGGATGACTGCTGAACATGAAAATCCAAAGATGGAATTCCTGAGTTTCTCAGGTACTCTGAAGATCCCCCGTTCGGGCCAGTACTTGAAAAATCCCTTTGGGATGATGCTGCTGCTATTAAGTTCAGTGATCCGATTTTACGTACTATGCGTACCTGCGGATTTCTGGCAAATGGCTGAAAAGGAACACCGGTGTTAAATGAAACTGTTCCCGGAAATACTTCCGGAATGAACATAGGATTCCAATACTGACCGACTATCAAAGTTGTGTTCGTCCACGCCAGTTTAACAAATGCATGCCGAAGTCTGAACCCGTTAATATCCGAATTCAAATGTCCGAAAAATGCTCCTTCTATTACACCGCTGGTTTTTGCACCCTGAAAATCAGGTCCGCTTATTGTCCCTTTTAGTCTGGATTGGATAGATAACATATTTAAATTGAATCCTGCGTTTGCATCGTCACCATTAATGTCCAAATTTTCGTTTGCAGGATAGAGTAAGAAATGTCCTTCACGAGCTGTAACTGTTTGTCTGGAATCGAGCATAATATCGGTTTTTACAAAACCTGAGAACTTTATTCCAAATGTATTTTCTTCAGTCTTTGACTGGGCTGATATTAAAGTAGTAAAAGTTATGCTTATTAAAATAATAATAAATCTTATTGTCATTACAATAAATCCTCTCCATTATTTGCCATATTTTCGAATATTTACAACGATAGTTTAGAATCGTAAAAGATATCAACTCTTATTTGAGGAGAGTTTAACTTTTACACCTATTTACTTTCAACTGAAATTTGATTGAAATCATAAATAATTCAGAAAAAATTCCGGTTTTTGTTGATATTAAAAACGCGTAAGGATAATTTTGAATTAATCAAAAACCACTCATAGGATTACCATGTTTAAATTTTTCATTCTAGCTCTCACGCTGTTAAACTTATCATTCACCCAGGCACAATCTCAGACTCCTGAAAGCATGCCCGGTCTTATGCCTGTACCAAAAGAGATCAAACTTTCAACCGACCGCTTTCAAATCAATACTGATTTTGTAGTTACGATAAAAGGAAATGTTGATGAAAGGATTTATTCGGCAGCAACAAGATTCCTGCGCCGACTGGATGCACGTGTGGGGATGTTTTTCCCGCAGGATCACATTACTGCTTCAGATACTTCGGATACGGCAAATGTGATTATTATTTGTGAGAGACCCGGCAAGGTAATTCTCAAAGAAGACGAATCTTACAAAGTCAATATCGATGGAAATCAAATTGTTATAAAAGCGGAGACAGATCTCGGCGCGATGCACGCAATGGAAACTGTTCTTCAATTATTATCTGTCGATGACAACGGTTATTACTTCCCTTCTGTTGAAATTAATGATGCGCCGCGATTTCCCTGGCGGGGACTAATGATTGACGCGTGCAGACACTTTATGCCGGTTGAAATGGTTAAGCGTAACCTTGATGCTATGTCGGCCATGAAACTTAATGTTCTTCACTGGCACCTAAGCGAGGATCAGGGTTTCCGTGTGGAAAGCAAGCTGTTCCCTAAACTGCACGAAATGGGTTCGGACGGATTTTACTATACTCAGGCACAGATTAAAGACATTATTAAATATGCTGATGACAGAGGTATCCGTGTATATCCGGAATTTGATGTACCCGGTCATGCTACAAGCTGGTTTCTCGGACATCCAGAATTCGCAAGTGCTCCCGGTCCGTATAAGATGGAACGAAACTGGGGTGTTTTCGATCCGACATTCGATCCCACAAAGGAAGAGACTTACGAATTCCTCGACAAGTTCTTCGGCGAAATGTGCGATCTCTTTCCGGATGCCTACTTCCATATTGGCGGCGACGAGAATAATGGGAAACAGTGGGATGCGAACAAGGCTATTCAAAAGTTTATGATGAAAAATAATATTAAAGATAATCATGAGCTGCAGGCATCTTTCAACAACAGAATTCTAAAGATATTAACCAAGCACGGCAAAAAGATGATCGGCTGGGATGAAATATTCCACGAGAATATGCCGAAGAATATCGTCATTCATTCCTGGCGCGGAAAAGATGCCATGGTAAAAGCAGCCCAGCAGGGATATCAGTCTATACTTTCGAACGGTTACTATATTGATCTCGTCCAGCATACAAGTGATCATTATCTGAATGATCCGCTTCCTGCGGATACACCTCTAAATAAAATTGAACAGGAACAAATACTCGGCGGTGAAGCAACCATGTGGGCTGAACTTGTTACGAACGAAACTGTCGATTCAAGAATTTGGCCCAGGACCGCTGCGATTGCCGAGCGATTCTGGTCGCCTCGTGATGTTAATGATGTTGATGATATGTATCATAGACTCGACAGGATCAGCTTCCTGCTCGAAGAACACGGACTATTACATATTAAAAATTATCCGATGATGTTAAGAAGATTAACTAATAACGATGATATTACAAATCTTAAAACTCTGGTTGATGTTTTGGAACCGGTTAAATATTATACGCGTCACCGTCAGGGTGTTAAGTACAGGCAGCACTCGCCGTATACTCGTGTGGTTGATGCAGCAAGACCGGATTCGAAAATTGGCCGGGAGTTTGAACATCTTGTAAACAGTTATCTTAAGGATAAATCCAAGGAAAAACTCGAAGTACTTAAGAGTATGTTATATGTATGGCGGGATAATCATGCGAAAATTTTGGGAACAATAAAAGCTTCGCCAATTCTTAAAGAGATCGAGCCAATTTCCAGGAATCTTTCCGAACTGGCTACTGTCGGTATTGAGACACTGAATCTTCTAAGGGATGGTAATAACGCCCCGAATCCCTGGCTGGCTAAAGCTAGCGTCATGATTGAGGAAGCTAAGAAGCCTTATGGTCAAACTGAAATAAGAATTACACAAGCGGTGGAAAATCTGGTTAACGCAACGATAGCGGAAGATTAATCTCCGAAGGACATTCCGAGCCCAATACCTATTGATACGATGTAAAATTCGCGTGATTTTGAATAGGATGTATAAGAGCTGTTACTGGGACCAGAATAGTAACGGCTCTTATAATTGAACTTATTGTTTATATAGTCAAGTCTAAGTAATAAATTAAGATAAAGTTTCTGATATAGAATAAAATTTTTACTTAAATAAATATGATAGCACATTCCATTATCGGCGGATCCTTCCACCCGGTATCCTCTCTTCACTAAAGACCAATCGTAGATGTAATTATATCCGATGCCCGCACCTGCTATTAATGATTCACTGATAACGTACCCTGAATAATTGAACAATGAAATACTAATTATCCCTGTTCTAAAACTGTCTTCAAGATATAAATATTCAGATGGGAATGCCGCATACAAATTGGTGTATCCTATTCGCAGTCCGATTTGATCAAATAACGGGAAATTGATATCTGAATTCAAATTTACTCCAGCAGGTATATTTAGACCGGCATCAACTGTTAAACTCATCTGCTGCGAATACAAATAGGAGTTGATGCAGACAAAAAGAAATATAAAATTTTGAAATGGTCTAATCTGCCTGGGCATACTTTTGAGAATCCGTGATGAGCTTTTTTGTACAATTAATTTCCTTTAATTGCTATTCAATTACAAGGGAGTTTCCCGGAACTATTGGGATGCACAATGATTATCAGGAATTGAAAATCGTGTAAGTAATCATTCATTTTGACTAATATACTTTTGAACATCGAATTTTCGTTTACAGCCGTTATAATTCATGTAACGAATCTTGCCGTAAACCGGTCGCTCCGTCCAGGCTCTGTCGTGAACTCCGCCTATGGACCAGGCTATGCCGTTATAACCATTAGGATCCCGTCCATCCAGTTCATATTTATCATTCAGGTAAATAGCTGTTTTAAACGCTTCTTCAGGTGACCGGGACCATTCTAGAATTTTCTTCGCCCAGTACATTCGCATATATCCGTGCATCTTCCCATTAACTGCCATTTCGCTTTGTGCCGCATTCCACAAAGGATCGTGAGTTAATGCAGCCTCGAATTCCTCCCGGGAATAAATGTATTCTCTCTCATCCTGCCTGTGCGCGTTCAATGTAACTTTTGCCCAATCCCTAAAGCCTTCGAAGGAGTCGTAATTCTCATTGTACAGACAGAAATTATCCGCAAGTTCTCGCCGGACAATTAATTCCTCTAGAAATGATTTCCGTGCTTCCTTATTCCCGTCTGTATTCATCACTTCCAGTGCGATTCTCTGTGCAGAAATATGTCCGAAATGAAGATAGGGCGATAAATCGGATACTGCCTTTTTATTCGGATCGTTCCTGTCCGTATCATACAAGGAGAGTTTCTCCCGAATGAAGATTTGAAGCTGTTTCATTGCAGCTTCTTCGCCCGGTTTTATCCAGTCAACTTCTTTTACCTCTCTGTCTATATTCAGAGATTCATTTGCAAGTTCCCAGTTGTTCTTAATAGTTCCGAAAGGATTTGATTTCTGCCTGTACAGTTGAGGAAATTCTTCCAAAAATTCCGGCAGCAACTTGTTGATCTTCGGACGAATAGTATATGCTGCAAATTCTTCTTTATTGGAAGCGACAGTACAAGGAACTATGTTATGAGCATCCACTGTATAATAAGGGATGTCTGTTTTTTTTAAAACATCCTGCTTCCACAGTCTGGCAACTCTAAGCGGTGAAAAATCTGAGACAAGTGTTCCCGCATTTATTTCTTTCAGAAAGTCCGGAATAACTATCTCCTGTTTACCAACCAGAAGTTTGAAAGGAATATTTTTTAAGGATAGAGAACCTTCAACTTTCCGGAGTCCTTTCATCATAAATCCATAATGCCTGCTGGTGGCTCCGAGGAAAGTTTCGGCGAGACAAAAAATAACAACAAGCGGCTGATCAATTGAAGTTGCAATTTGTCGGGCATAAAGTAGTGCCCAGTTATCATTTATTCTTTGATCCCGCTGCATCCAGTAGACAACCGGTCCATTCAATTCTTTTCCCGGTATTCGTTTTATTATTCTATTCTCATTTACCATAATCACCCTGAATATAACTAATGACTGCCGAAAATTCGGCATAAAAAAACCTATTACTCAATTCAATAACAGTGAAAGATGAATAATAGGTTTCAACCATCCATATATTATGGCATATAGAATCTTTTAGGCAACTCCAAGTTCGATTTTGTTTCTAAGTCCGTCAACGGTTTCCTTAACGTGAATGTCGTTTCCGAGCATTATATCAATAGAATTGTACGCGTGAATTACAGTTGAATGATCCCGTCCGCCGAAATGAAGTCCGATAGTTTTGAGCGAAGATTTGGTAAGCTTCTTTGACAGATACATCGCTATCTGCCTTGCCAGAACCACTTCCTTTTTGCGATTCTTCTCGCGTACTTTGTTTTCAGCAACCTCAAAATGATCACAAACAATCTGAGTAATGTAATCGATTGAAATATTAACCTGGCGGGTAGTGGAAATTTCTTTAACAGTTTTCTTTGCCAGTGCAATATCAATATCCTTCGATCCCAGCGATGAACTGGCGAGAAGTTTAATTAGACATCCTTCAAGTTCACGAATGTTTGAAGTAATGTTCATAGCAATAAACTCCAGAATTTCATTCTGCAGGTCAATCCCGTAACTATCGGCCTTGTTCTTTAGAATAGCAATCCTTGTCTCGAAATCCGGAGGCTGAATATCTGCGGTAAGTCCCCATTGAAATCTGGAAGTTAGACGTTCGTTTAGTCCTTTTAAATCTTTAGGCGGCTTATCGGATGACAGAACGATCTGTTTACCAGACTGATGCAGAGTATTGAAAATATGGAAAAAATAATCCTGTGTTTTTTCCTTCCCGATCAGGAACTGGATATCATCAATAATCAGCGTGTCCATATTTTTATAAAAACCCGAGAACTCATTAACATTATTGTTCTGAATAGCATCAACGAATTCAACAGTAAAATGTTCGGTAGAAAGATAGATGACTTTTTTATTAGGGAATTTTTCAAGTATCCTGTTTCCTATTGCCTGCACCAGGTGAGTTTTACCCAGACCAACTCCGCCGTAGATAAAGAATGGATTAAATGAAGTCTCCCCGGGATTTTCGCCAATCGCATAGGCTGCGGCACGGGCAAGCTGGTTGCCCTCTCCTTTAATAAAATTATCGAACTTATATTTCGGATTTATAAAAGTTTCAAATGTCTGAGTTTTTTCTTTAACACCGGGTTCCTGCTTGGCGGGTACTTTAGGCTGATCAAAAAGCGTCGGCTGGCTTTCCTCAACAGGACTTGTGTCTTCCACAACAACATAGACGAGTTTGGACTCATTACCCAGAACCTGCCCTATCGTCCTGTTAATTAGTGTATTATAGTGTTCATCTATCCATTCGATGAAAAAGTTATTCGGTACCTGTATTTTTAAAATATTGTCTTTGTATTCAATTGGCTTTATCGGTAAAAACCATGTATTGTAGGTAAGGGCCGGCACGTTAACCTTAATGAATTCGAGACATTGCTTCCAAATCTTAACATGTTCCGCAATAGCACGTTCAGCAGTAACAGAATCCTTCATTTACAGTTATCCACAAAATAAGAGGTTTATAAAATCATGAAATTACTTTTCTTTACTAGGTGCTTTAAAAGTCAATGAAAAATTACACACATTTTGTCAACATTAAGTAACGAAACTAATCTATTGAAATTAAACGAGTTACGAATTCCAACTGATTTTTTGTAAACAGATATCATGTGTTAAAATTGAATTCCCCTAGTTGCCTTGAGCGTGAAACGTTTCACAATACCAAATTATCAACAAGTTATCAACATGGGTGGTGCACTTCTAAAGCGGGGTGAAAATATCATTATTTGACTATATCCGCAAATTAAATCTTGTGATAATTTCTAAGTTATTTATTAACAACAAAATAAATTTTTGTCTTCAGATTCTGCTTTATTGTTCGTTTATAGTGCATTCAATTTTACCCCTCTAAGAGCACAATTTTATTAACAAAAATCAATTCGCTTTCCGGGAATTAAAAAATCAGTTAACTTTAATTAGTAAAATTCCGGGAATTGATATGAAAAATATTTTAATAATCTTTTGCGGCGGAACATTCTCTATGAAAATAGATGAATCGACAGGAGGTGCCGTTCCTCATTTCCACGGTGATGAACTTCTGAGGTTAATTCCCGATGCCGATGCACTCGCCAACATATCAATGCACGAGTTCGGGCTATATCCCGGTCCGCATATAACACCGGAATTGATGCTGAAACTATCGGCCAATGTACAGGAATTTATCGAGAAGGATGATGTTGACGGGATAATAATAACCCACGGTACGGATACACTTGAAGAAACTGCGTACCTTTTGGATCTCACTGTTAAAACACAGAAAGCGATTGTACTTATCGGCGCTATGAAAACCAGTTCCGAACCTGACTGGGACGGGCCAAAGAATCTGCTGGATGCCATTCACATTATCAATAGTCCAAACAGCTCAGGTATGGGCGTACTGGTCTGTTTAAACGGAGAGATTAATGCTGCCAGCGAAGTAACCAAAACTCACACAGAGGATATTGAAACATTCAGGAGTCTCGACTTCGGAGCACTCGGTTTCGTTGATCGTAGCCGGGTTATATTCAATAGAATGCCGCGTAAGCTGGAAATTATTGAGTCCAGGAGCATTAATTCGAATGTACACCTCATAAAAGTATATGCCGGAATGGATGAGCGATTTTTTGTTCACGCTGCGAATGAGGGAATAGACGGACTTGTTATAGAAGCGATGGGTGTCGGTAATGTCCCGCCGGATGCTTTTGAAGGTATTAAATATGTTTTAAGTAAAGGAATTCCTGTCGTACTAACCTCTCGATGTCCGTCCGGAGAGACTCTGGATTTTTACGGTTACCCCGGTGCCGGGAAATGGCTAAAAAAAGAAGGTGTAATTTTCACCGATTATCTGAACGGACAGAAAGCAAGGATAAAATTGATGCTTTGCCTGGGACGAACTAATAATCCTGATGAATTACGGCGTCTTATTGAGGAGTAACCTTATAACTCACAGAATATGAACGAACTTAAAGAAAAAATAAAACCATTTTACAGTTCAATCATTTTATTGCCCCCGGCAATATACCTGATCTTTAACAAGGGAGAGTTTATATTCATTCTTGACCACTTCAACCTTCTTTTCCATGAAGGCGGACACGGAATATTCAAAATATTCGGCAAATTTATTTATACGCTCGGTGGCTCCCTGATGCAGGTGATTATCCCGTCTCTCTTTATTTTTTATTTTGCTACGAACAGAAAAAGACTTGGAACACAAATATCGCTGCTCTACCTTGCTGAAAATATTATGAATGTTTCCGTTTATATCGGAGATGCGCGCGCAAAGAGACTTCCACTGCTCGGCGGCAACAAGGTATATCACGACTGGAATTATCTTCTAAATAAACTCAACCTGCTTAACTACGATACTACAATTGCCCTGCTGTTTTACATTTCAGCAATACTGATAATTGTGTTATCCCTAATAATTCCCTTCTTTTGGAAAGATTACAAATCAGTTAAAATCGATTTAAACATATAAAATACATTTAACAAGTAACTTTATTCTTTATTCGAATTCATGTAAATTCGTTTTATTACGTTCTAGATAAAACCCGGGAGTAGTAAATGATAAAGATTAAACAGGTTATTAAACGTAACGGCGCGATTGTAGACTTCAATCAGGACAGGATAAGCAATGCCATTTACAGGGCTGCAGTTTCGGTCGGAGGGCGAGACAAGGAAACTGCGACTAAGCTTCGGGACGAGGTTGTGAAAATTATTGACAAAACATTCCCGGAGGGACATACATTACACATCGAAGAAATTCAGGATATTGTAGAAAAAGTATTGATTGAGCATGGTCACGCAAAAGTCGCAAAGGAATACATCCTCTACCGTGACGAGAGAATGAAGAAACGAGCCGAGAACGCGACTCAGGGAACACGTCCAAAGGAAAATATTCCCTGGCCTAAAATCTGGCATATCCTGGACTGGTCCGTATCAAATGAACTTCATAGTATTGAGCATCTTAATAAAAAAATTGATGCCGGCAAATTCGAGGAAGTTGTAAAAATCTCCGAAAAACTTTACGAGCATGATGTCGATGAAGCGGCATCTCAAATTGCCGACAGGGCCGAGAAACTTAAGATGGTAATGATCACCGGGCCGTCTTCTTCCGGAAAGACAACTTCCACCTTCAAAATGGAAGAACGCCTGAAAGCGAAAGGTATGAGTTTCGTACCACTGGTTGTGGATAATTACTTCTTTGACTTAGAACTGCATCCCAAGGATGAATTCGGCGATTATGATTTCGAAACTCCGCAGGCTCTTGATCTTGAACTTATCAATACTCATCTTCATCAGCTAAGTGAAGGTAAAGCGGTTAAAATTCCTTATTACGATTTTAAGGAAGGTAAAAGATATTTAGATCACAGCGAACTTCAGTTAAATGACGGTCAGGTTCTGCTGATAGACAGCCTGCACGCATTATATCCCAAATTCAGCGAAGGGATTGACATATCAATGATGTTCAAAGTTTACCTGGAGCCGCTTGTACAAATCAAGGGACCCGAAAACAAGTATGTACAATGGACTGACCTGCGGCTTATCCGCAGGATGCTGCGTGATTCGGTTCATCGGGCTTATAATCCGCAGCAGACCCTGGAACACTGGCATTATGTCCGATCAAGTGAACTAAGGCATATTATCCCATACAGCGGCAACGCGGATCACATTATAAGCAGCGGCATGCCTTACGAAATTGCTCTTTACCGGCCAATGCTTTTAGATAAGTTTGCCGAATGGGAAAAGCTTTATAAGGACGATCCGCTTCGCATTGATGCATACACCCGGGCTTCAAGGGTACGTAAAATGCTGGAAGCTGTTAGAGGTATTGAAGATAATTCTCCGGTACCGAAAAGCTCGGTGCTAAGGGAATTTATCGGCGGCGGAATTTACGATGCATAAAAAAGGCGGCGGCTGCCGCCTTTAAAAATTAATTAACTCCGGCTGAGCAAAGATGGTCAACATATTGCTTGTCAACTTTAACGATATGGTTAACCAGCCAATCCTGTAAGAATTGCAAGACCTCCATTGTAAGTACTGTTTCACCCTTACTAACCTTATTATAGAGATCTTTGGCAGTTACAGTTAACTTGTCATGTTCATATTTGTGCGTGAGATAACCGGAATATCCCGACTTCTTCATTTCTCTTTCTTCATCGGCAAAATGTTCAACAGTATATTTAACAAGTTTTTCCAATGTTGGTTTTAATACTTCTTTTCCTTTACCCGATTTCATTGCATCATGCATCATGTTTATCAATTGCACCAAATGTTTATGTTGATCATCAAATTTAGCCACTTTCACGGAATATTGGTCGGTCCAGTTTATAAGAAGCCATGGTCTCTCCGATAGATTATTAGAATACGACTCCATTATCGAAGAATTCGTTAAATTCTTAACCTTATTATCCCATTTTAATCTAAAAATTCATTTATTTTTTCAACCGGTCTTGCCAGTACAGCCTTTTCACCTTTCTCAACTATTGGTCTTTGAACAAGGTCATGATTTGATATCATTAAATCGAGTATCTCGCTCTCAGTATAATTTTTATTTTTTATATCCAGTTCTTTATAGGCTTTTTCATTTTTTCTGAGCAGCTCACTCGGTTTCATATCCATTTTTTTCAACAATGTCTTCAATTTGTTTTTTGAAAATGGTTTTATGTAATAATTTATCCTGTCGAAATCATATCCCTTTTCCTGGAGAAGTTTTACTGTTTTTCTGCAGGTAGTGCAGGTAGGCTTTTCATATACATTTATTTTTTCCATTTTATACTCCTTTATTAGAAACAATGATATTTTCAAGTAGATAAATTAGTAAATATAACGTTGTTTTGTAATCCTTTAGAATATTGTATTTACTGAATGAAGAAGTACCAGGGAGAATTTAATGAATATACCGTTTTATATTTCCAAAGAACTTAACCTTAAAGAATCACAGGTTCTGTCAACAATAGGACTGCTCAAGGAGGGAGCTACAATTCCTTTTATCGCCAGGTACAGGAAAGAGAAAACCGAAGGACTTGATGAAGAACAGCTCAGAGATATTGAAGACAGATTAAATTACCTCACTTTGCTGGAGGAACGAAAGGAAACCGTACTTAAAAGCATTGAGGAACAGGGAAAGCTTACGGATGAACTAAAACAAAAAATACTTGATGCCGTAAAGCTTCAGGAAGTGGAGGATCTTTATCTTCCTTATAAACCTAAAAGAAAAACGCGTGGAACCGTTGCGAAAGCCAAAGGTCTAGAACCACTTGCGCTGTTCATTTTAGACAATCCGAATTTCACTGGAGATCTTGATGACAAGCTGGCCGAGTTTATTAATGAAGAAAAAGAAGTAAACACAGTTGAGGAAGCTCTCAAGGGAGCTAAAGATATAATTGCCGAAATGATAAGCGATGACGCGGAAGTAAGAAAAACTGTCAGAGAATTCATGCTGGATACTTCTTCTATAGGTTCAGTTAAAGCTTCGACAAAAAAGGAAGACCTCCCTCCGAACAGGAAGGATGTTTACGAAGTTTATCACGAATTCTCAATTGAGATTACAAACATTAAACCTTACCAGACTTTAGCGATTAACCGCGGTGAACGCGAAAAATTCCTGAAGGTCTCGCTCAACGTTGATAAAGATCAGGCGCTAATTAAAATTTATAAGACTTTTTTCACGTTCAAGAAAAGTGTGTTTGACGACATTCTAAATGAAGTTGTGGACGATTCATATTCAAGACTGATTTTCCCATCCCTGGAACGCGAGGTAAGAAATCATCTGACTGAGCTCGCGGACCTTCACGCAATTGAAATATTCGCATCGAACCTTCGTCAGCTTCTTTTACAGCCGCCGATAGCCGGTAAGATGATTATGGGAATCGATCCCGGATTTGTTTCAGGTTCGAAGGTTGCGGTGATTGATTTAACCGGGAAGTACATTGAAGGCACAACAATATACCCGCACCCTCCCCAAAAAAAGATGGCTCAGGCAAAAGAGGCTATTCTCAACCTGATTAAGAAGTATGATGTAAGTCTTATTGCAGTCGGGAACGGTACTGCCAGTCGCGAAACGGAATTTATGGTTGCAGAAATAATTAAAGACAATTCACTTGAATGCAGTTATTTAATCGTCAATGAAGCGGGCGCATCTGTTTACTCAGCCTCACCGGTTGCCAAACAGGAATTCCCTGAACTCGAAGCGAGCCAGAGAGGAAACATTTCAATTGCTCGGCGTGTGCTCGATCCGCTGGCAGAGCTTGTTAAAATAGACTCGAAATCCATCGGTGTTGGCTTGTACCAGCACGATGTTGACCAGAAACTATTGAATAAAAAACTGGATGATGTCGTAGTAAGCTGTGTTAACTATGTTGGAGTAGATGCTAACACTGCTTCCGCTTCCCTCTTAACTTACGTCTCCGGAATGAATAAGAGAATAGCAAATAACTTTATAAAGTACAGGGAACAGATCGGCAGTTTCACTGACCGGGATCAGTTTATGGAAGTAACCGGGGTTGGTGAAAAAATGTTTGAACAGTGTGCCGGATTTTTAAAAATCCGGGGAGGGGATAACCCTTTGGATAACACATTCATTCATCCGGAATCATACGAAGCCGCAAAGGAATTGCTTGATTCCTGCAATGTGAACTTGACCGATGTAAGTAAATCCGGGAGCCTGGTAAGTTTATATGTCAATCAAAAAGGTTCGCTTGTAGTTGCAGAGAATCTTAAAGTCGGTGAACCGACTCTGCAGGATATTATTGAGAACCTTAAAAAACCGGGACGCGATCCCCGCGAGGAAATGCCGAAGCCAATTTTGCGCAGCGATGTTCTCAAGATGGAAGACTTGGAAATCGGCATGACTTTGAAAGGAACAGTTCGAAACGTTGTAGACTTCGGCGCTTTCGTGGATATCGGAGTCAAGCAGGACGGACTGCTTCATATATCACAAATAGCAGACAAGTATATAAAGAATCCGCTTGAGGTACTTAATGTTGGTGATATACTTGATGTGAAAATAACAGCGGTTGATATCAATAAAGGTAGAATTTCGCTGAGCATGCGTAGTTAATTATATTTTCAAAGGGAATATGTGTTGAATTAAATGGCTATTGTTTCAGCAGGCACTTATTATTTTTATTGTTATACCTGCTAAAGTATGCGCACCAAACAGCCAGTTCCTTGCGGCAGGCACCAATTGAATTCGGATCGGAGAATTCGGCATATTCACAGGAATAATCACAAAATTCCGGCAGTTCAACTTTTTTAGAATGTTTTTGTTTTTTTTTCGCCATGAATCAATCAATAATTAAATTTTTCTGAGAATGATAACAAACTTTATTATTTTTGACAAATCTTAATCATCCCCGTCTCGGGCACAATGAAAACATACGAATACCTTGAGAAAATAATAACCGACAAGGGCGCGGCATATTTGATGCTTATTGACCCTGATAAAATCTCCGGCGGGAAGCTGGGTGAATTCGTCACTTATTGTGAAAAATCGGGAGTGGACGGATTTTTGATTGGCGGTAGTCTGATGCTTGGCAATAATCTAGCCGGACATATAGATGTTATAAAACAGCAAACTTCCCTTCCGGTAATCATTTTTCCGGGAAGCGTTAGTCAGGTTATACCCACCGCTGATGCGTTATTATTCATTTCACTAATAAGCGGAAGAAATGCGGAGCAGATAATAGGTAAGCATGTAATGGCGGCTCCGATGATAAAACAAACAGGCATTGAACCGATATCGACCGGATATATGCTGATTGAATCGGGCGGGAAAACAACCGCCGAGTATATGAGCGGGAGTCAGCCTATCCCCCGAAACAAACCGGAAATTGCAGCGGCTACTGCACTGGCCGGCGAGTATCTCGGTATGAAAATGATTTATCTTGAGGGCGGATCAGGAGCGCAGCTTTCAGTACCGGATGAAATGGTTAAACTTGTTTCCTCATCCGTGTCGGTTCCGGTTATTGTAGGCGGCGGAATACGAAATGCGAAAACCGCCGGTGATAAAGTTGCGAGCGGAGCTAAAATTGTTGTTACGGGTAATTATTTCGAAGATGAAAGAAACTGGGATCAAATTAGCGACTTTGCCGGTTCAATACATGTTAATAATACAATTGAGATATAGATTTAATGGACGCAGAAAATTTTATAAAAGCCTCTCTCGAAGAAAGTTCGCAGGTAAAATTACAGATACTTGAAAAATGTTCACAGGATATACTGGATACTGTTGAGATACTTACCGAAGCTGTAAAATCAGGCGGGAAGATTCTCTTCTGCGGAAACGGTGGCAGTGCGGCTGATTCGCAGCACCTGGCTACAGAATTTGTTATCCGTTTAAGTCATGATCTCGACAGACCCGCGATTCCGGCTTTAGCCCTTACCACAGACACATCAATGCTAACAGCAGGCGGCAATGATATCGGGTTCGACAACATATTTGCCCGGCAGCTTGAAGGATTAGGAAACAGCGGCGATGTGCTTATAGCCATATCAACAAGCGGCAATTCCGAGAATGTTATAAGAGCAGTGAACACAGCTAAGCAGAAAGACATTGCAGTAGTCGGATTCCTGGGCGGAAGCGGCGGTAAGTTACTGTCCTTATCCGATTCTTCAATTGTAATTCCCTCATCAAATGTTCAGCGTATTCAGGAAGGACATATTACTGTAGGGCATATAGTATGTGAGCTCGTAGAACGGGAATTATACGGAAATTAACCTTACTCATTTCAAAATCTTCTAAAGGAACAGATACATTGAAAAAGCATTCAAAACTAAAACGCCTGATAATCGGTCTAATTATCCTATTTGTTGTAATGCAGTTTTTCAGAATCGACAAAACCAATCCGCAGTCTGATCCGGCAAATGATTTTATTGCATCGACAAATCCGCCGACCGAGATTGCGGTCCAGATCAAAGAATCATGCTACGATTGTCATTCAAACAACACTCGCTATCCCTGGTATACAAATGTGGCGCCGGTTTCATGGTATGTGAAGAATCATATCGATGAGGGACGGGAACACCTGAATTTTTCCGAATGGGGGAATTTCGATAACCGCAGAAAAGAACATAAGCTGGAAGAGTGCATTGAACTTGTTTCAAAAGACATTATGCCAATGTCGGACTATGTAATGATGCACAGTAAGTCCGAGTTATCACCGGAAAAGAAACAAGCTCTTCTGGACTGGCTGAAATCTGTTAATGTTGTTGAAGAAACCAAGTAATTAAATCAGATATTGTTCCTGGAAAATTTTATGATAAATAATGATCAAACGGATCGTTATTTATCATTTATATCGTTTTCTATTTGTATAACACCATCAGCAAATTTCATCAAATTTAAGTAACTTCGTAAACTTAGGAAATAAGACAAAAGGTGATAATATGGCTGAAAACTTTGAAATGATACAGAAAGTTTATGAGGGTTTTGCCGGGAAGGTTGAAGAAGCCCGCAAAGTCCTCGGACGACCAATGACTTACGCTGAAAAGATACTTTACGCGCATCTTTGGGATAAACCGACCCGCGAACTTAAACGCGCAGAAGACTATGTTGATCTTGCGCCCGATCGTGTTGCTATGCAGGATGCAACAGCGCAGATGGCGTTGCTCCAATTTATGCACAGCGGCAGAGACAAGGTAGCGGTGCCTTCAACAGCGCATGCGGACCATCTGATACAGGCAAAAGTCGGAGCTAAAGAAGATCTCGACCGTGCCAACGATGAGAACAAGGAAGTTTACGATTTTATAGCAAGTATTTCCAAGCGTTACGGAGTTGGATTCTGGAAACCGGGCGCCGGGATTATTCACCAGGTAGTTCTTGAAAACTACGCTTTCCCAGGCGGAATGATGATCGGAACAGACAGCCACACTCCGAATGCAGGCGGACTTGGGATGATAGCAATAGGTGTGGGCGGAGCTGACGCGGTGGATGTAATGTCAGGAATGGCCTGGGAATTAAAATGGCCAAAATTGATTGGGGTTAAACTAACCGGGAAATTAAACGGCTGGACAACTCCCAAGGACATCATTCTTAAGCTTGCCGGAATCCTGACTGTAAAAGGAGGCACAGGTGCTATAGTAGAATATTTCGGCGACGGCACCTCATCAATTTCCTGTACAGGTAAGGCGACTATATGCAATATGGGTGCGGAAATCGGGGCTACAACATCATTGTTCGCTTACGATGACAGAATGGATAAATATCTCCGGTCTACTTCCCGGGCAGATATAGCCGACCTGGCAAATCAAAATGCAAATATCCTGAAAGCTGACGATGAAGTTGTTGCTGATCCAACAAAATATTACGATGAAGTTATTGAGATTAATCTGGAAACGCTTGAGCCTCACTTAAATGGTCCTTTTACTCCCGACAAGGCATGGCCGGTTTCTCAAATGAAAAAAGCTGTAAAAGAAAATGATTTTCCTGATAACGTAAGTGTTGCCCTGATAGGAAGCTGTACGAACTCAAGCTATGAGGATATAGATCGATCTGCAAATATTGCAACGCAGGCAATTGAAAAAGGATTGAAAGCAAAATCACAGTTTACAATTACTCCCGGTTCGGAACAGGTTCGCGCAACCATCGAGAGAGACGGACAACTAAAAACTCTTACGGACTTCGGCGGTGTAGTTCTTGCGAATGCATGCGGACCATGTATCGGTATGTGGCAGAGAATGGATAATCCGTCAGGTGAAAGAAACACAATCGTAACCTCGTTCAACAGGAATTTCGCTAAGCGAAATGACGGCAATCCGAATACACTGGCTTTTGTAGCATCTCCGGAAATGACTACAGCTATTGCTCTGGCGGGAAGTTTATCATTTAATCCGCTGACCGACGAACTTGAAAATGAAGCCGGCGAAAAAGTTAAACTTGATCCGCCTTACGGACAGGAACTTCCGGATGACGGATTCATTCCAGACTTATCTGGTTACCAGGCTCCGGTTGCAGACGGCTCTGATGTTGACGTTATAATCCAACCGGATAGTGAGAGACTGCAGTTTCTCGAAAGATTCCAGGAGTGGGATGGTAATGATTTCGAGGACCTGCCTGTTCTACTTAAAGCTAAAGGAAAATGTACAACTGATCATATTTCAATGGCAGGACCCTGGTTGAAATTCCGAGGGCATCTTGATAATATTTCTAAAAATATGTTCCTCGGAGCTATTAATGCTTTTACCGGTGATGCAGGGAATGTAAAAAACCAGTTAACCGGCGAGACACAAATAGTTCACGAAGTTGCCAGGGACTATAAAGCCAACGGACTCGGCTGGATTGTAGTCGGCGATGAAAACTACGGTGAAGGCTCCAGTCGTGAACATGCAGCTATGGAGCCCCGGCATCTCGGCGGTAAAGCGATAATCGTTAAAAGCTTTGCGCGTATCCATGAAACGAACCTTAAAAAACAGGGTATGCTTCCGTTAACTTTTGATAATCCTGAAGATTATGAAAAGATACAGGAAGATGACAGGCTAAGCATTGTTGGACTGGGCGAATTTGCTCCCGGCAGACAATTGAAACTTGTCATGAAACATTCGGACGGCTCTTCCGATGCAGTTATGTTGAATCATACTTTTAACGAAAACCAGATCGAATGGTTCAAAGCCGGAAGTGCACTTAACCTTATTGCGAAACAGAATAAGTCTTAATTTGTTTTTGTACGAACTAAGTTCCTTAAGGGAACTTAGTTCGTTTAGTTTTACATATTTATTAACAAATAAACCACAAGCAGAACAAAGGCTGCTGCCATACTTCCGGTAATAAGGTAAAATGAGAAATCAGTTGCCTTGTCATTCTTAACTTCTGTTACTCTTCTTTTAGACATAATAAAACCCCAAGTTTAATTTGATATAATTTGTTTGAATAACAACGAAGTGTTAATTCGGGATTATGCCTGCGAAGTGTATAAATGTGTTAAAAAAGAACGATGTCTGAATTTATCGGCATTTTCCTGGAACGAAAACTCCAGTACGACGATCTCCTCAATCTGGTCTCTACTTCCATTAAGAATTACCGGATTGTAATCCAATTCTTCTAAGTAAAACTTTAGACGGCTTTTATGGATCAAATATTCCTGCAAGGAATCCAAGGATTCAGTATATATATAAGCGGAGTATTCGCTTGAACCTGCTCCAGTCATCACTGGCATATTTAAGGACTGAAGGAACAGCCCTGTGATTACTACCACTGCGAGAACAGATAATATTAATTTCCTTTTTGCCATTCTATTCTTACATAAGCCGGACAAACTTAGTTCCTTAGAGAAACTTAGTTTGTTCGACTATCATTATTTAATCGTTCCTCAACTCTTTCATAATTATTTCAATAGCTTTTTCAAGCTGCGGATCATTATCCTTTAACCTGTCCACCATCGTATTCTTAACATATATATCGGGTGCAACACCATTAAGTTCAATATCCTTCCCCTCAAGTGTATAGCATCCCCATGACGGCAGCCTGTAGTATGAACCGTCAACAAGTCCTTTGCCGGATGTAAAAATAATCCATCGGTAAGTTTCAGTACCAACTATGATGCCGAGTCCGAGAGCTTTAAAACCCTCCGTGGTCATTTCAGCATCGCTCAGGGACTGTTCGTTAATCAGCAAAACGATCGGTTTACTTGCAGGACTAAAATTCGGCTGAGGAGTGAATTTGCCGCCCCGGTATTTCCACTTCAAATATGGTTTACGGCTCAGAGCCTGAAGAACATCATCGTGTACATTACCGCCACGGTTGTAACGGATATCTAAAATCAACCCGTCACGATAATGAGCCTCGTTGCTTAATTCGATCAGGAAATTATTAAGCTCGCCGTCGCCCATGTTCTTCATATGTATGTAAGCAATTTTTTTATCCGCTTTATCATCAACCATCTGCTGCCGGCTGTCGACCCATTCATCATACAGGTGTGATTCAAGAGCGGAACGATTTTCCGGGTGAACCTTTACGTCATATTTCTCACCGCCGCGTTCAAATGTCATAACTAATTCTTCTTCAGTAAACGCGCCGATAAAATACTTCTCGCGGTTGACTGACGGATCGATCTTAATACCGTTTACGGCAGTCAGTTTATCACCCTTCTCGATTCCCTTTTCTTCCTTATCCAATGCTGAGCGTTTTACAATCCTATCAACAATATAGGGATTATCATTATCGAACATCAGTCCGGTACTTATTGTCTTGTTTGTATAATATGTCTTTTCCTCATCACCGTTCGAATAGAACCCGAGATGAGAGGAATTCAGTTCACCAAGCATATCATTCAAAACAGTTCGCAGGTTGCTTCTGGTTTTAATAAATGGCAGGTACGAAGAATACCTCTCTTTCATTTTATTCCAGTCTACACCGTGGTAATTGTCATCATAATAATTCTCGCCGAGATTAGCCCAGGTTTCAAAAAACATCTGATCGAATTCGTTGTTAAGGTTTTTCGTGAACTTATAATCCACAGAGATTTTCTTGAGTTTATTACCTGACAGATTGAGTTCACTTATATTGCCGTCGGACAGGACATAATACTTATCTTTGGCAAAACATATTTGCCCGGTAGAATTGCTACCTTCAATCTTTTTCGTTTCACTTTTATCGAAAGGTTTTAGAACGGTTTTCCATAGTGACCTTGACTCGGAATCGTGATTAGACAAGAAAAGTATAGTCGTTTCATCATCCTTCTGAATTACATATGGTCTGCCCTGGTTCATTGGCTGTGTAGCAATGCCTTCCCATCTGTCTTTTAATCCGTCGAAGTCGATTGCGACAACAGGTTTCGAAGAGTCCTTTTTCTCTTCCTTCACGAATAGTTTATCGTATCTGTCGAGTTTATACTCAGAATCGAATCTTTTAAGCGCCACTCGGAAAATCTCGGAATCTCTTGTTCCGCGGGGATAACCGGGATGCAGCCTGTCGCTTTCAAAATATATATACTTACCGTCGGGCGACCAGAAAGGATCGGTTTCGGTAACACCGGTACGTGTAATATGATGCGATTCCTTTTCTTCTATATCATACACAAAAATATCGTGTTCGAAATTTCTGTATGCAGTATAAACTATATATTTATCATCGGGAGAAAAGTAAGCTGCTGTTGCATACAATGCCCAGAATTCATCATGGACAACTGTTTCGCTTTTCATCGATTCCAAATCAAGTATGCGCATCTCGTTTCTTCCGCTGAAATAGACCGCTTTAGTCCGTTCGGAATTGAGATTTATTTCCTGGTTGTTCTGCGAATCATCGGTTAATTTCTTTTCCGTTGACTTATCATTCGCTTTAATTGTAAACAAATTCAACCAGCCTTTAACGGTTCTATTGTATAATACTGTCTCGTTATCATCAAGCCAGAGAACTTCCACAACTCTTTCAAGAAGATCAGTATTCATTTCCCGAACAAACTTGCCTTTGATATCACTTACGAACATTCTCCCACGGGAAACGAATACAATCTTTTTGCCATCCGGTGAAACATTGAAATTGGTTATCTTGCCGCTTACATCAAATTCCTTATCCGTATCAATTACTTTATTGTCATACAGTTTGACCGCAACAGGTTTCGACGCTTTGCTTACAGGATCGTATGAATAAAGCCGGTAGTCATTTTCAAATACTATTATATTACCATCGGCGCTTACCCGGGGGCGTTTTATTGAAGTTGGGAAACTTGTTAAGGCTGTTATACCTTTATCTTCGAGTTTATATAAATTGTACTCGCCGTTATCTCTGTCGGATATGAAATAAAGTTTACCAGACTTGTCAATCGTAGGCCACATATCCTTGCCCTCGTATGTTGTATGCTGCTTGTACTCGCCGGTACTGAAGTTGTATGTTTTAATATCGGGATTATAGGCACCTTTATATTTTTTTCTGTTTGACATTGAGGAACTTTCCCAGGTCTCGTTAAAGTAAATCGAGTTATCAATCGGACTTTCAACAACGTTATGCTGACGATTTTTATAACCTTCGAAAAGTCGAATTGGGGTTCCGCCGGAAACAGCTACTTTATACGTGGTAATATTGTTATACCTGTTGGAATTGAAGTAGATATATTCCGAATCCCAGGACCACGACTCCACATTATCCCCGGCATCATTAAAAGTAAGCTGTATTATTTCCCCGCCGTCAGCCGGGACAACAAAAACATCCGGATTGCCGTTCTGCCTGCCGGTGAATGCAATCCATTTGCCGTCAGGTGAATAGACCGGATTACTTTCCCGACCGTCCATGCCGGTAACTCGTAGCGCCAGTCCGCCCGCTGAAGGTACCACCCATAAATCACCATCATATGCAAATACTATTTTATTACCATCCGGGGAAGGTGCCGGATCGGATATAAAGTAAACATTATTTTGTGCTGAAATAGAATTGGAAAGGAACAGTAAGACTGCAAAAGCAAGGACTAACCTCCTCATAGTACCCCCGAAGGATTTGTAAAGTTAATAATACGCTAAGATAGGAATTACAGGATTAATATTCCCGCCGAAAATTAGTTAGTACGCCGCCAGACTATTTTATCGCCTTCGTTAATATTATAAGCCTCAGTGTAACCGGCATTCACCTCTACGACGTAGATGGCAGGTGCGTTTGAAGGATATGCGCTTTCATCGTATGGAATTGCATTGCGGTGGATTTTTACTATTTCGTTCTGCTTATTAACAAATATTATATCGAGAGACATAACTGTACGGCTCATCCAAAAAGATTGCAAACGCTCAACCGGAAATATAAACAGCATTCCCCGGTTCTCTTTCATCTCATATCTGTACATCAGTCCCTGAGTGCGGGAATCGTCATCCTCAGCGATTTCAATATCGATTTGTGAAACAAAGCTGCCGGCTGAATCAGTAAAAGTCAGTTCCCCTTGTTTTTTAAACAGAATTGTACTGTAATCTTTCACCGGAAGATCCTTTTTATTATTTGCCGATCCTTTAAAAAATGACGAGTAAATGAAAAACGCTCCAAGCAGAACAATCATAACAGCGGCTGAAAACTGAAACAAATTACTTCCGGCAGTTGTTTTGCCCGATCGCACCTTACTTGATTTCTTCTTACTCATCAGTAATTCCCATTTGATTGTAAACTATTCTATTGAATTCGATTTTGTCCCGATCAAAATATTATTACGACCTGCTATCCAACATAAGTACAGATATTTTGTATTTTAGATTACACAAAATACTTTTTTCATAGAATTATATTATGTCAAAAATAATAATAGAAAGAGAAAAATTAAACCTCTCAGTAGCACAGAAAAAAATGATCCGCAGCGGATGGGGCAATGCTACCGTCGATTCTACTACTGTTGAGAAGGTCACATACCTCTCCGACGGACTTAAAATTAAAGGTTATGTCGCCTATCCGAATGATACTTCGCGAAAATGTCCTTGTATTATCTGGTGTCGCGGGGGAATCGGAAATGCCGGCGCTATAGACTCGTTTAATGCGCAGGGAATTTTCGGACAGCTAGCAAGCTGGGGTTATGTAGTACTTTCGACTCAGTACAGGGGCAATGACGGCGGAGAGGGACAGGATGAATTCGGCGGAGACGATCTGAATGATGTTCTGAATTTGATTGATGTCGCTGAGGAATTACCACAGGCAGATACAGGTATTTTGGGTATTGAGGGCTGGAGCCGTGGTGGTATGATGACCTACCTTGCCTTGACTAGAACGGACAAATTCAAAGCTGCTGTGGTTACAGGCGGAATTGCCAATCTCAGGTGTAACGCTGATGAAAGCCGGTTCATGAAGAAACTATACGAGACCACAATCGGCAAATACGGCAGTGATAATTTTGATGAGAGATGCCGGTCCAGATCGATTGTTGGATTTGCTGATAAGCTTTCGAAATCAACTCCTCTGCTGATTATGCACGGCACCGACGATGAACGCGTACTGCCGCATGATTCAATAGATCTTTCATACAAATTGTTGGAAAATAAAATTCCATTCAGACTTGTTATGCTTGAAGGCGGAGATCATTTTCTCAAGAAACACCGTGCTGAAGTTGACCGGCAGAGAAAGGAATGGTACGAGAAGTTTTTAAATAGCTAATCAGATAATTAAAAAATATAAGGGTATTGAAATGGCAAAGTACTGGCTGTTTAAATCGGAACCGAATTCATATTCCATAGATGATATGGTAAAAGATAAAAAAACACACTGGGATGGAGTACGAAATTACCAGGCACGCAATTTTATCCGTGATGAAATGAAAAAGGGCGATAAAGTACTATTCTATCATAGTAATGCCGATCCGATGGCTGTTGCAGGGGTCTGCGAGATTGTTAAAGAGGCATATCCGGATCATACGGCATTCGATCCGGATTCCAAGTATTACGATCCGAAGAGTAAAAAAGATAATCCCGCCTGGATGATGGTGGATATTAAAATCATAAAAAAATTCAAACAACAGGTTACACTGGCTGAAATTAAAGAAAATAAGAAACTTCAAAATATGCGTCTTGTACAAAGGGGTAACAGGTTATCAGTATTTCCGATTGAAAAGAATGAGTTCGATGAAATCCTTACAATGGCACAAGTAAATTTGTAAGATCGCAAAGAAATTGATATACTGATATAGAACCTGTAAATACGATAAAGGTATTGCCGTATAAATGTAGAAGAATGATTTCGAAATTACGGTGAAATTGGCGTTAGTTTGTTTTATTTTTGGATAGATAATCGAGGACTGGAATGGATAAGAAGAACATAATAATTATTTCCGTTATTGTAATCGCAATAATCATTGCCGCAGTTCTGCTCTTTATTGTGAATCCGTTTTCCGGAGAGCCGACAGCCAACGTCCCGAATCAGACATTAAGAACACCTCCTCCACCCGCAAAACAGAAAACTGAGCAGATTAAAACCGAAGAAGCTGAAAAACCGGCTGAGAGGACAGTACCCGAATCAGAGATGAAAGAGTCTTCTCCTACATCAGACACTTACGTGGTTAAGGAAGGTGAAACACTGCAATCTATATCAGAACAATTGTATGGCGATAAGACAAAGTGGTTTAAAATTTTTCTCGCGAATGAAAGTACAATTGACTGGTACGATACGATTTACGTTGGACAGAAATTAATATTACCGGCTCTCGGGAATAAATAATCAGGGGAATTTCACAAAGAATAAGCTTCACTCTAAATGTTTTATTCTCCGGGAGAAACCGGACTGATATATTTGTTCAGTAGAGATTTAATTACGTTTTACTCACCAACAAATTAACAAAAGGATCAAAATATGAGAATTGCAAAAATAACGGCATTCCTGCTGTTAATGTTTACTATTATTTTATCCGCCCAGGCAGAGGATATTGAATTCAAAGAATTTGACCTGGATAATGGTCTGCATGTAATCTTGCACCAGGATAAATCGACACCGATTGTAGCGGTATCAATACTCTATCATGTGGGTTCCAAAAATGAAGATGCCGACAGAACGGGATTCGCTCACTTTTTCGAGCATTTAATGTTCGAAGGCACAAAGTATATTGAACGCGGTCAGTTCGATAAAATAATGGAAGGTGCCGGCGGAACTAACAATGCCAGCACGAATTTCGACAGGACATTCTACTACGAAATACTACCCTCCAACCAGCTTGAACTTGGATTGTGGATCGAGTCCGAAAGGCTCCTTCATGCTAAAGTTGATTCTATAGGTGTTGAAACTCAGAGAAAGGTTGTTAAGGAAGAAAGAAGTCAACGAATCGACAACCAGCCCTATGGTTCATTGTATGAAGAAACATTCAAACGCGCATACAAGGTTCATCCGTATAAATGGATGCCGATAGGATCCGCACAGTATATTGATCAGGCCAAACTCAGCGAGTTCATGGATTTTTATAAAACATTCTATGTTCCGAACAATGCCATTCTATCTATTGCCGGCGATATCGATTACGACGAAGCAGAGGAAATGATTGAAAAGTACTTCGCTGATATACCCATGGGTAATGGTGAAATACCTAGGCCGGATGAAGTTGAGCCCCCTCAGACTGAAGAAGTAAGAGACACTGTTTACGATAACATAGCTCTTCCGCTGGTACTGCACGCCTATCATGTACCTGAAATGAAACACAAGGATTCATACGCACTGGATATGCTTACGACTTTGCTTTCGGGAGGTCAGAGTTCAAGATTGCAGAAGGAACTTGTAGATAACAAACAACTTGCACGATTTACAGGTACTTTCCCGCTGTCATCCGAAGATCCCGGTTTGTTTATTGCATACGCAGTTGCCAATGTCGGCGTTGACGCTTCGAATCTGGAAGGAGCGCTGATAGATGAACTTGACAAAGTTAAAAATGAACCTATTGGAGATCGTGAATTCCAAAAACTTCGCAATCAAATGGAAAATGATTTTGTTTCAAGGAACTCCAGTGTGCGTGGTGTTGCCGCCAGCCTGGCTGATTACTATGCGTTTTACGGCAATACAAATCTTATAAATACTGAATTGGAAAAATATCTGGAAGTAACGAAAGACGATATCAAGAGAGTTGCTCAGAAATATCTAAAGGATACCAACAGGGTTGTATTGTACTACCTACCTAAGCAACAGTAAAGAAATTATTAGGAGACTAAATAGATATGAAAAAATTATCACTTATATTATTAATTCTGCACATCACACTCGCCGTAAGTTTCGGACAGGTAGACAGAAGCAAGCAGCCCGCCCCTGGACCTGCTCCCGAAATTCAGATCGGCGAGTATGAGTCATTTCAACTCGATAACGGACTAAAAGTTTTCCTTATTGAGAACGATAAACTCCCCCGGGTTACATACAGACTGATCTTCGACAGAGATCCCATTCTCGAAGGTGATCAGGCCGGATACATTTCATTTGCAACAGAGTTGTTAAAAACCGGAACAAAAACAAGAACCAAAGCCGAAATAGATGAAGAGGTTGATTTCATCGGAGCTTCTCTTTTCACTTCGGGCGGAAGTATTAACGGCTCTTCGTTAACCAAGCATACTGAAACATTGCTCGAAATTATGTCGGACATTATTAAAAACGCCGAGTTCAAGCAGGAAGAATTCGATAAAATTAAAACGAAAACATTGTCGAACCTCGCGCTTGAAAAAGATGATCCGAATGCGATTGCCGGGAACGTAAGAAGTAAATTAGTATACGGCGGCGATCATCCATACGGTGAAAACATTACGGAAGAAACAGTTGAAGCTATTACCCTGGGAAAATGTAGAGAGTTTTACGATACGTATTACAGTCCGAGTATTGGTTATCTGGCGGTTGTCGGTAATATTGATATGGATAGAGCTAAAGAACTCGTTACAAAATACCTTGGTGACTGGAAAGCTAAAGAAGTTCCCGAGTTTAAGTACAAAACTCCACGGGCTCCCCTTATCAGGAAAGTCGCCATTGTCGACAGGGATAATTCAGTACAATCGAATGTAAATGTAACTTATCCCGTTAAGCTAAAAATAGGATCGGATGATGCAATTAAAGCCAGTGTTCTGAATACATTGCTCGGCGGATCGTTTTCATCAAGACTAAACCAGAATTTGCGTGAGTTGCACGCATTTACATACGGTGCTCATTCGTCCCTTTCAAGTGATGAACTCATCGGCAGCTTCACAGCGGGTACTGAAGTAAGAAATTCAGTAACCGACAGTACGGTTCATGAAATTCTTGAAGAGATGAAAAGGCTTCGAAATGAGAAAGTTTCTGAAGATGAATTGCAGAGAGTTAAAAACTATATAACCGGAAGGTTTGCCAGATCACTGGAAAATCCGCAAACCGTTGCCAGCTTTGCTCTGAATATCGCACGGTTTGATTTGCCTAAAAACTATTATAAAAACTATCTAAAAAAATTAAATGCCGTAACTGTTGATGATATTCAGTCTACAGCCAAGAAATACATCAAGCCTAACAACGCATATGTACTTGTAGTTGGGAAAGCCAGTGAGATTGCAGATAAACTGAAACGGTTTTCCGTAAGTGGAAAAATTGATTATTACGATATATACGGCAATGAATATGATCCTTCAATGAAAGCGATTCCCGATGGTGTTACTGCAGAAAGTGTAATCCAGCATTATATAGAAGCTGTCGGCGGAAAAGAAAACATGGAAAAAGTTAAAGATAAAACGAGTGTAATGAAGGGTGAGATGCAGGGAATGACAATAAGCCTTGAACTGTATCAAAAAGCACCGAACATGTTGTACCAGAAAATGAGCATGGGTGCAATGCAGAACGAAACAAAATTCGATGGTACAAAAGGTAAAGTTACGGCAATGGGTCGTGAGGTTCCATTGGAAGGCGCTCAACTGGAAACAACCAAGCTTCAGGCTACTTTAAACTATCACCTGCATATTGGTGATTTGGGACTTAAACCCGAATTAGCCGGAATGGAGGATTTTGAAGGTAAAGATGTTTATAAAATCAATTACGTTACAACTACAGGCGAAACTCAAACATATTACTATGATGTTGAGTCAGGATTATTAGTCAAACAATTTGTAGAAATTAAAACTCCTCAGGGAACAATGAATACAACAATTGTTTACGATGATTACCAACCTGTGAATGGTGTAAAGTACCCATTTACGTTAACTCAATCTATGGGACCAGGTTCCATAACTTTAACTGTTGAAAAAATAGAGGTGAATACGGGACTGGAAGATTCCCTGTTTGAAATAGAATAGCATTTCTTATTATTTGTGCGAGCCGGTTAAACCGGTTCGCATAGCTTTTCCGGAGAATAAATTGAACAACAAAGAAATTTCAGTAGTAGTATTTGACCTCGGTAATGTACTTATCCCTTTCGATTACGATTTAATAATCAAAAAACTTAATGCAATCAGCGAGGGACTTGGAGATAAATTTTATAAACTCTATAAAGAGAATTACCACCTGCACCGGGAGTTTGAACGATGGGAAATATCCACAGAAGGTTTTATAAATACAATGCTAGACTGGCTTGATAATAAAGTAACCGCCGAAGAATTCTGCAAACTATATTCCGACATTTTTACAGTGAATGAGCAGACAACCTCCCTTTTGCCGAATTTAAAAGAGAAGTACAAACTGGTTCTGCTGTCGAACACTAACTATATCCATCAAAAATACGGGTGGGAACAGTATGATTTCCTAAAACACTTCGACAAACTTATTCTCTCACATGAGGTGGGTGCTATTAAGCCGGAAGAAAAAATCTATAAAGCTGTGGAAGATTTCACCGGGCAGCCGGCCGGGGCTCATATATTCATAGATGATATTGCCGAGTACGCACAGGGTGCACGAGACATGGGATGGAGTGCCATTCAGTTTACAGGTTATGGTGATTTAATTATAGAACTGAAAAAAGCGGGAATTACTTTTTGAAGTAGAAGACCGCTGAGATTACAAGTCCGATAACCGCGATCAGCCAGTAGTCACCCCCTAAATTAAAATTAATTGTTAAGTCTACAAGCAATCCAAGCACCGGGGCTATCAGCATAGTTGCCAGCGACTTGGATTGGCTTTCAATCGATAGTATAGTTGCACCTTCCTGCTCCGTCGCGAATTCATCGAACCTGCTTACCTGCATCGGGCGCCAGAGATTTTGCATGAGAAATAGAATAATAAATAGAATAACCGCAGGCAGGTAAAGCTCAAAATAAAATAATGGTACCAGCAACAAGTAACTGGCTGATGTAATCCTCCAGACGAACTTGACTCCCTTTTCCTCGCTCCCAAATTTCTTCACAATTCGATGTGAGTTCCTGCTGGCGTAAGCCGAAGCTATATAAAGAATCACATATACAATTCCAACAACCACAGCTGTTCTTGATTTATCCTCCAACGCTAGAAAAACAGGCAGAGTTAAAGCAAGACTTTTAAGGAGCGGCTGAATATAATCCTTGGCTGCTGCGAACAATCCTTCGTAGCTCATAGATTCAAGTATAAGATTTCTTAAGGCTTTTATCTTTACGGATTTTCTTATCAGAGTTACAAAGTGCTTCCAGAAATCATGAATAGCAACTTCATCTTTCTTCTCCCCATCCAGTGAATTCGGGTATGTGATAAAATTTATTATCCCGAGTATATATGGGATGGCCGCATAATAAAAAAGATCATCGTAATCTTTTGCAAGCAGCATAATTAGTGTTGCAATTACGATTGACACAGCAGAACCAATCTTCGACCAAGAGCGGGTATACCCGTAAATCTTTGTCTTCTCAGAAATCCTGTCCTGCAACCTTAACCAACTGAAAATAAGAGCCTTATGAGTACCGGTACGAAACGCGTCACCTATCGCAAAAAAGAATATTGCCGCGAAAAATTGCCAGTAACTTGAACTAATTGCAAAGATAAAAAAGGAGATCAGGTACGCGGTGAAGGAAAGGATCATTGAAAACTTGCGTCCGTACAAATCGGCAAACGCACCGCTTGGAACTTCTGTCAGGTTAATTGAAAATTCCCTGAACGCTATCAGCACACCAATTTGAGTAAATGAAAGTCCCTTATGCAGAAGGAATAGTATAAAGAAGGGCTCAAAGTAACGCTGGTTCTTTAGGAAACCGTATAGTGAAAATCTGAAAAGCATTATTTACACCTCTACTGAATCCAGGTTTTCCACACTTCAGGCTGGTTGCCTATTGTTACCAGTGATCCGTTACGTACGATAGGTGTCTTAAACAGAAGCGCATCTTCGAGGAGTTCCTCTTCCAAATCATGAGTTATGTACTCCAGATTTCTTTTACGGTACTGCTTCCCCTCTTTGTCTATCAGTTCATCAAGTTCAAAAACTCTTTTTATATTCTCAAGTTCACCCTTACTAATTCCCTTCTCGGCAAGATCTCTGAAATGGAATTGTATATTACGCTCTTTAAAAAACCGCTGAGCTTTTTTCGTGTCCTGACATTTTTTCGTTCCGAAAATTTGAATATTCATAAAACAACTAACTCCGGTTCATTTTCCAAATATGCAAATTTACTGCACACTCAGCATAAATCCTTGCCCATGGATGTTTTTTATTTCAATATTTTCATCTTCCTTCAGATACCCTCTTAGCTTAGTTATATAAACATCCATACTCCTGGAATTAAAATAGTTATCGTCATTCCAAATAAGTTTAAGCGCATCGACCCGCTTTAGAATATTGTTCTGATTGATTGCCAGAAGTCTCAGAAGTTCGTTTTCTTTTGAAGTCAGCTTTTTATCATACTTATTAAAACTTAGTGTCCCTCTATCGTAATTATAAACAAACTTCCCAATCTCGAATTTAACTTTGCTTGTATCTGATTTATTGCCCGAGGTACGCTTGAGAACCGCATTAATTCGCAATAACAGTTCCTCCGTACTGAAAGGTTTAGTTATATAATCGTCCGCGCCCGACATGAATCCTTCCACTTTATCCTCCTGCATCGACTTTGCCGTCAGGAATATTATAGGCGTTTGATCATCATACTTGCGGATTTCATTTGCCAGAGTGAACCCGTCTTTCTTCGGCATCATCACATCGAATATGCATATATCGTAAGAGTCCTTCGTATACTCGGAGAACCCTTCTTCACCGTTAATAGCATGGGTAACAACATATCCCTTAACATCCAGATACTCCTTCAATATGGTGCCAAGGTTTACATCATCCTCAACGAGTAGTATTTTATATCTATTCATATGGTATTCTCACTGTGAATGTACTTCCAACATCTATTCTGCTTTTAACTGTTACTGTCCCTCCATGAGCTTCTATCATTTTCTTCACATAGCTTAATCCGATTCCATTCCCTTTAACATCATGAATATTGCCGGTTGGAACCCGGTAAAACGTATCGAATATTCTGGGAATATCCTGCTTCCTTATTCCAATGCCGTTATCCGAGATTCTGATCACAATATAACTGTCATCAGATTCGGTTTCAATTGTAATTCCGGGCTTCTCTTTAGTATACTTAAATGCATTATCAATCAGATTGCTGAAACAATTTGTAATATGAAACTCATCTGCAATTACTACTTGATTCACTGCGTTCAATTTAAGTTTAACTTCCGCATTCTTCTGTTCAAACTTAATTCTGTAATTATTAATTACCTCGTTAAGAATTGCGTGCACATCAATTCCGGTTTTATCCAATTTGAATTTATCTTTTTCAATTGCCGCAGTGCTTAAAAGATTTTCAACCAAATTGGATAACCTCTTATTCTCGTCATTTATTATGGAGGAATACCTTGATACCGAATTCGGATTTTGTAGAAGTACCGGCTCATTAAGCGCTTCGCATGCAAGCGATATTGTTGAGATGGGGGTTTTAAATTCGTGCGTAATGTTATTTATCAGTTCATTTTTAATCTCGGTCAGTCTTTTCTGTCGCAAAAGCATTTGAATAGTCTTATAGAATACGGCGATTATAATAAAGATCAGCACAACAGAAATGGCCAATACGGCTGCGATCGACTTTATAATAAAGAAATCCTTATCCGGGAAATAGACCGACAGAAAACTGGCTTCGTGAAAAATATCATCCGGATTCAACTGAACTTTATAATCATCATTATTAATCAGCACCGATTCTGAATCAGAATCAAAAAATTTTACATCTTTCTTGTCAGTTGAAATGCTGAAATAATACTCAGTTGTTATCCCTTTGTTATTCAATTCCGTCTGTAGCAGCGAATCAATTACCGCATCCGGGAAAAAGAATTTCCTGCCGGCGCGTTCACTACTGAGAACAAGTTCATCAACTACAGTACGGACAAGCTCACTTTTCCGCACAAAGAATGAATTAATTTTCGCCTTGTCTCCGCCAAACTTTCGGAGATCCTGGATAGTATCAGTTGTACTTAAAGCCATAACCTGGATGATACTTGAATCCGGATTACCCGAATATTCAATTCTCACTTCTCCTTCAGACATTTTCCGTATTTCTACATTCTTTTCAGTCTCATTCGTCCATAGATACTTACGCGTATTGCTCAGTGAATCTTTATCAAGAACAAGTAAAGCATTGCGCTCCGGTATTAGCTTTTCCAGCACTACCGAAGCGGTTTCAAGTTTATCCGCTTTCTCAACAACTCTGGACAGTGCTTCGTTTACATTTGTCTCGAACCGCATTTTCTCAATTGACAGCGCATGAGATATCCAGAATATCTGAATAGCGATCAGTCCGAGCACCGCAATACTCATTAGAGTGATTACTATTTTTATTTTGCGTTCTTTCATCCCGACAAAGATAGTAGTTCGGCAATTGTTATTCAGAACTTTTAACAATTATTAACATAATTTAACAACGCATTAACACAATCTGTTACGTCAAACCTGTAAATTAACTACCGAAATTAAAGTAAAATCACGGAGATCATAATGAATATAACATTCAACAAATCACTTTGCCTCGTAATAACCATTCTGCTGTTTTCCGGAATATATATTTCTGCGCAGACCGAATCCGGGAAATCATTAGATGAGAAAATCAAAGACATCAAAGGTAATGTAAGTAAAATTACAATTGAGACGGATGACGGCGTTGTCGAATTTGACGGTTTTGAAGCTGAAAAAATATTGAAGCGCCTCCGGAAGATTTCCAAATTTGTATTTAAACCTAAATCAAAAAGCAATGTGTTTTTCTATGACGATGACAGCAGCGATATGAAAAAATATTGCGTGAAGGTTATCGAACTCGATGACGACGATGAATCTGGTTTCTTTTCAGAGAATGCCGAGAGTATCCGGCATATGAAATTTGATGATGATAGTCTCAGCGCAGAACGAAAAGAAATCAAAGTCGAAATTAAAGATAATGTAAGGACAGTAACTGTAACGACAAATAAAGATGGTGTTGAAGAAGAAAAAACCTATTCAGGTGAAGAAGCCGAAGAGTACCTCAAAAAACATGGTATGAAACCAGAACAAGTAATGATGGGGAAAAGTCTGAAACACAAAATGATTAAGAAAATTTATAATTGCAGTGATGATAACGAAAAAATTGAAGACATAATTATTGAATTAGAGGACAGTTCCTGTGAAGTATCAGTAATCTCTTCAGGATCAAAGAGTAAAAAGTTCAAAATCATTAAAGATTCGGATAGTTATTTTGATGCCGACGAAGGGGAGGAAATACTTGTCGAAATAATGAATGGAGATACTTCCACAGTAAAGATTAGAAAAATTTCGGATTGTGACGCCAGAAAAGTTTTTGAATGGATCGATGAGGATGAATCCGGAGATCTAACAGAGATTAAATACACGACTGAAGACGGTATTAAAAAACTTGTCGTAACAAAGACAGAGAATGGAGAAGAAACAACCAAAGTATATGAAGGGAAAGAAGCTGAAGAAATGTTTAAAGAGCTCAAAGAGGAACATGGAATTCACTTCAAGCCGGGTAAAGGCAAAACGATGAAAAAAATTATTATAAACTAGAAATCGAATACCGGAGAGTTCAAATGTAGGAATGGATTTTCCGGTATTTCAAATTAATTCCTTTGCTTTAACCTGGCAAGGTCGAGTGATTCTATCAATTCCTTCGGTGTGTTAACCATTATAGCTCCGATTTCCTCAATAACCTCAGAATAATACGCTGCCCCGGATCCGGTGGCAAGCACCTTCACATCTGTGCTAATACTACCCGCCAACTCTTTCAGTTCAGAAGCCAGTCTGAGATCATCCTTTGGATATATTATACCTAATATGAGTGCCCTAGCCCGTTGATTCCTGATGGAATAAGCAATCTCAGAGAATGGAAGGTCTGCACCGAGATGAACAATTCTCCAGCCGAGCGATGCTGCGGTTACTCCGGCTGCAATTGCTCCGATCTCGTGTAATTGTCCCTGCGGCGTGGCAATTATCAGAACAGGGGCTGACTCGTCTGTCCGGTAGCTTCGTATAATATTAATAAGAAAGTTTCTTACAACTTCGCTTGCGAGATGCTCGTGGGCAATTCTTATTTCTCCTGCCTGCCACAATTCCCCGATCGTAAACATAAGAGGAATAATGAATTTATTCAGCAGTTCCGGCTGAGAAAGCTCCACTCCGGCGTTCGTCAATATCCACTCAAATCTTTCAGCATCCAACTCTTTAATAGCCTCTAAAGCAGATTTAAATCTGTCTGAATCGGGTATATTCCCGGATAATCCGAATTCGTTGCGATCATAGTGCCTGGGCTTGACAAGCTGTTTTAGTTCAACCGGACTCAAATTCGCAATATTACGAATCTGATATCCGGTGTTTACTGCTTTTTGAAGTAGTTTTAATTTCTCAATATCATCCTCCGAGTACATCCTTCTATTCGTATCCGTCCTTTCCGGTGAAACCGCATTATAGCGGTTTTCCCAGGCACGAATTAGAAAAGTACTCAGACCGGTTTGTTCAGAAACAGCCTTTATTGTAAATAGGTTCTTATTATTCATATCAGAAAATTACCAATAAGTTAGACAAATCTCAACCATATATAATATTTGTATAATTATATATTTCAACCAAATACTTAGATGAATAATTCCAAAAGTTAGTATTTTATTCGTATTATGAAGATTTTTAATTTTTTTATGAATTTCCTTTTCACTTGGGGAACTATTATAATTAGACAATAGTTATACAGATATAACATTACACAGAAATGAGAATACAATGCACACAGCTTATACATACAGTTCAGAAATCTACTCGGAATTTGAAGAACTTGTGGTTCCGCACAAGGAATCTTTAAGAAATTTTGCTCTCAAATTAACCAAAAACGAAGATGACGCGCAGGATCTTGTTCAGGAAACGCTTCTCAAAGCTTTCAGGTTTCTTGACAAATTTGAAAAAGGTACGAATGCCAGGGCATGGCTGTTCATGATACTGAAAAATACTTTTATCAACATGTATAGAAAAACATCCAAAGAGCCGTTAAAAATCGACTATGATGGAGTGCAAAATTTCTATGATAGTATAAAATCCGACGAGGTTAAATTTGAACACACCTCGGAGGACCCATATTCCCGGCTTCTTGATGATGATCTCACACAGGCTATTGCAGGATTACAAGAAGATTATAGAACTGTTGTAATACTAAGTGATATTGAAGGTTATACTTACGAGGAAATGGCCGAGTTTATTGATAAGCCTGTCGGCACCGTCCGTTCACGACTTCACAGGGCTAGAAAAATGTTGTACACAAAATTGTTCGATTATGCGGTTGATAAAGGTTATGTTGCTTCGGAGGTCGAAACCATAGCAGCATGAAGAAAATGGCAGACAATTCATTTCTACGAAGTAAGCATAAATACGAAAGTATTTATTCCTTTAATTCACTAATTTTGACACATGATTGAGATTAATAATCTTCACAAAAGTTTCGGTGAAAATCAGGTACTTCGGGGAATCAACCTTACTATTGAAAACGGACAATGTCTTGCGATAATAGGTCCGAGCGGCTGCGGTAAAAGTGTTCTTCTGAAACACATCGTCGGACTGCTGAATCCTGACAAAGGTGAAGTTTTCGTCGAAGGGAAAAAGATCAGCGATCTCCGTGAAAAAGAACTGTATAAAATTCGTACTAATTTCGGTTTCCTGTTTCAGGGCGCGGCTCTCTTCGATTCCATGACAGTTGGTGAAAATGTGGGGCTCCCGCTTGTAGAGCATAACTCGGGAATTTCGCAGGATAAAATTGCAGAAACAGTTGAACAGAAGTTAGAACTTGTCGGACTTCCGGGAATTCAAAACCTTAAACCGGCTGAACTATCGGGCGGGATGAAAAAACGAGTTGGACTGGCGCGTGCACTAGTCACCGATCCGGCTTACATTCTATATGATGAACCTACAACCGGACTTGATCCGGTCAGCTCAGACTCCATTGATGATCTTATAAAAGAATTAAACGACAAACTGGCGGTTACATCTATTGTTGTAACACACGATATGTTCAGCGTTAAAAATGTTGCAGATAAGATATCAATGGTTCACCGGGGTCAGATTTATTTCACCGGTACCATTGACGAACTTGTAAATAGTCGCGACAAAGTGATTGTCGATTTCATTAAACGAACCGGATTTTAATGTCGAAGAAAAAAGTTAAATTTTTCTGTACCGAATGCGGTCACGAATCTCTCAAGTGGCTTGGACGATGTCCTGCGTGCGACTCGTGGAATACATTTACTGAAGAAATTGTTGAGGCTAAAAGCGGATCGCGGAAAATACACACTGAAGCACAGATAGTTAAACTCACCGATAATATCGAATCCGACAATGAACGTATTAAGATCGGCATTGAAGAATTTGACCGGGTGTTAGGCGGAGGAATTACGAGCGGATCCGTAATTCTTATAGGAGGAGATCCGGGAATCGGCAAATCAACCCTCGTTATGCAGGCTGCAGGAAAACTAAAATCGGAAGTTCTTTACGTAACCGGGGAAGAGTCAATTCGCCAGATAAATATAAGGGCTAAACGACTTGGAGTTAAGTCGGACACTATTTCAATACTAGCCGAGACCGACCTGGATGTAATAGTTCAGGCTATAGATAAAACTCATCCGGCAGTCGTTATAATCGATTCAATACAAACCATTTCGAAATCTGATTTTGATAATGCACCTGGTACAATTACCCAAATACGAGAATGTACAGCACACCTGATGCAGCTGGCTAAAACAAAAAATATCTCTATTATACTGATAGGTCATGTAACCAAGGAAGGTTACATAGCCGGTCCGAAAATACTTGAACACATTGTTGATACAGTTCTACAGTTCGAAGGTGAGAAGAACCACTCCTACAGGATTTTACGCGCACAGAAAAACAGGTTCGGAAGCACCAATGAAATCGGAATTTTCGAAATGCACGGCAGCGGACTCACCGAGGTGAAGAACCCCAGTGAAGTTTTTCTCAGCGATCAATCCGATGATATAACCGGATCGGTCATTACTGCAAGTATGGAAGGCACCAGAGCAATACTTTTGGAAGTACAGGCACTTGTAACACCCTCGCATTACGGTAATCCGCAGCGTGTAGCAACCGGTTTCGACTACCGGAGACTCTCGATTTTGCTTGCGGTACTTGAGAAACGGGCCAGACTGGCAATGTCGAGCAGCAATGTTTTTCTTAATATCGCCGGAGGCTTAAGGATTGACGAGCCGGCAACTGATTTGGCAATCTGCTGCGCAATCGTATCCAGTTTCAAGGATTTCTCAATTCCCAACGAGATAGCGATAATGGGTGAAGTCGGATTAGGAGGTGAAGTACGCGGCGTAGGAAACATTGAAAAGCGGATTGGAGAGGCACAAAAGCTGGGATTTAAAAAAGTTATTATCCCCGGTAAAAATAAAAAGGGGATTAAATCCTATACTGATATAGAAATAATCCCCTCTGATAATCTCATCGACACACTTGAATTACTCAAATAGTCTCTATAAAGCTTCTTCAGCTTTTACTGCTATATCATTCGAAACAAGCATACGTCCGCATGATTCGCATGTAAATACTCTTCGATTAGCACGAATTTCAATCTGCCTTTGCGGTGGAACAATATTATGACATCCGCCGCAAGCGCCTCTGTTAATTGTAGCAACAGCTTCGCCGCTAAGAGCTTTACGAATTCTCATATAAGTGTTGTAATCGTTCTTTTTTACCTTTTCAGCAACTTTATCACGCTGCTCTTTTAGCTTTACTTCTTCCCTTTCGTTAGCCTTGATAATTTTTTTAAGTTCAGTTTCTTTTTCCTTCAAATCACCATTTTTCTGATCAAGTTGAGGAGTAAGCTCTTCAATTTCAATCTTTAGTTTTTCGGCCAGATCTTCGAGTGCAATATTTTCGCTCTCAAGATTCTCAATATGTTCTTCAGAATGATCAATCTCTTTAGTAAGGGCATCATATTCTTTATTATTTCGAACTTGGTATAACTGGGCCTTGAATTTTTTCAAGTTTGCTTTAAGTCTCTCTATTTCTTCTTCATTAGCTTTTCTTTTTTCAAGAGACTCATCTTTTTCCTTCGTCTTTTCATCTATCTGCTCTTTAACGGCATTAATCTGTCCGGTAAGATTATTAACCGCCAGAGGCAAATCTCCGCGAAGTTCTTCAAGTACATCCAATTGATTATCAAGCAGTTGAAGCTGGTACAGGGTTTTAAGTCGATCAACCAATGTTTTACTCCTTCAGTTATTATAAAACTTAACCGGGTTAGTAGAACCCGAATATTTAAAAACTTTTATTTTATCCCGTGACGATTTCAACATCGCCTCCAAATTCTTCTTAACAGCATTTAACGAATGTATCTCTGTCTCATAATGACCGGCATCAACCAGTAGAATCTCATTCTCTGCATCCTGGAACGCGTGATACTTAATATCCCCGGTAACATAAGCATCAGCTTTTTTCCCGATTACGGAATTTATCAGGTCAGCACCGCTGCCACCGCAGACAGCCACGCTTTTAATTGAATTTTTCTTCCCTTTACAGAACCGAACACTTTTAGTATTGAGTGATTCACATACATGACCTAAGAACTTATCGGGATTCATAGAACTTTCAAGTTCGCCGATTGCACCATAGCCGTAATTCGGATTAGTGTTGTTGAGCGGATAAATATCGTATGCCGGCTCTTCATAAGGATGCGCTTCGATCATGGCATTTATAACACTTTTGATATTCCATTTCTCAACAATAACTTCCAGCCGGACCTCATCAACAGATTCGTAATTTTGTTTCATCCCAACTACAGGACTACTCTTTTCCGATCCTTCGAAAGTTCCCTTTCCATCGAGTCTGAAACTACAGTTCTTATACTCTCCGATTATACCAGCATCAGATTTGAAAACTGCCTGCGCAACTTTTTCTTCAGCTTCTTTCGGTACAAAAACAACCAGTTTGCATTGATCACCCGAAGTATTTTCGAGAAAGCGTATGTTTTTTAAACCCAGGACTTTTGCCAGTTCAAAACTAACTCCGCCCCTGCTGAAATCGAGATTTGTATGAGCCGAAAACAGGCTAATATCATTCTTAATCAGCTTTTCAATTAAACGGGATTTTAAATCTTTTGAAGTGTCTATTCTTTTGATCGGTTTGAAAATAAATGGGTGATGGGTGAAAATAAAATTGCAGTTTTTGCGAATTGCCTGATTGAGTGACTTTTCGTCCAATTCCAGCGCCAGTAAAATGTTGCTTATATCACTCTGACCGGAACCAATCTGTAATCCGACATTATCTCCCTCCCACGCAACACCCGGGGGAGCCCAGCTTTCAATATGCTTAATAAGCTCTTTGACCTTCATAAATAAAAAAAAATGCACCCCTGTTTTTAGAAGTGCATTTTATTGTTTCAATTTTCTGGAAGACTTTTGGGTTTCTTCCTACAACCTGTATTAAATTCAATCATTCTCATAAATCTCATTTATAAATATAACATAAATCCGGTTTTATATCAATCAAACTGAGTATTAAAGAATTATTAAGTTATATAAACCATTGGCTTATTGATTAGGCTCTATCCAGTTACCATCCTCCTTAATCAATTCTATAAGTTCATCAACCGCGTTCTCCGAATTTATACTGCGTCTGACAACCTCTTTACTCCGATACAGGGTAATTTTGCCAACTCCGGAACCGACATACCCGTAATCCGCATCAGCCATTTCGCCCGGTCCATTTACAATACATCCCATTATGCCGATTTTAACACCTTTGAGGTGCTCTGTACGACTGCGGATTTTATTGGTAACTTCAACAAGGTCAAAAAGTGTTCTGCCGCATGAAGGACAGGCTATATATTCTGTTTTGGATATCCTTACCCGCGCTGCCTGCAGAATTCCAAAAATAGTACGGTTCAATAAGTTCTGATTACGGCTATCAGCTTTTCCATAAGTCAGCCAAATGCCGTCGCCGAATCCATCAATAAGTAAAGCGCCGATATCAGTAGAAGCATATAACCTGAACTGATCATCTGTTATTCCTGAATAATCACGCTTTAGTATTACAGGGTTTTTAACTCCCCTGCTTGCAAATTCTAACAGCACGCGTCTCTGTTCCGCCATTCCATGAATATTATCCGTTTCCAGTATAAACACAACCGTTTCATCATTTTGGATAGTTTTAAAATCTGTCCCGAATACTTCAGCAATTCTAACCTTGACGAAATTGAGAATAAATGATTTTTTAGAAGCGGAGGAATATGACTTGTAACCAGCAAACAGAGGATATCCATTGGATTTATCCTCAAGGTTAGTCCAAAAGTCCGCATCATATATTGCTTTCAAACTTTGCGGCTGATCGAAAGGCATAACCGACTCACCAAGATAGATATAATCCGCAGCAGTATCGTTCATATTCCATTTATCCAGTTCAGGACTATAAAAATACCCGATGGCATTAAGATCGTCGTATTCTTTAACTCCGCAGCAGCTGTAATCCGCCATAACTTTTGGTACGTTGGAAGCGCCAAGACTGGCAACCTGGAATGTCTCATACTTTTGATATTCATAAGGGCTCTTGGGAATTGCCTCTAGCGAGTTAATCGGTTTATGGTCAGCCCGTTTTTCATATCTTTGAACAAGCTCAATCGCAACCGGAGCCTCAGCTTCAGGTTCTTCCGTCAGGGACACACGAACAGTATCGCCTATCCCGTCTTCGAGCAGAGCGCCAATTCCCATTGCTGATTTGATACGCGCATCCTCACCGTCACCTGCCTCGGTTACTCCAAGGTGAACGGGATAATTCATCCCTTCAGCGCTCATCATCTTAACAAGCAGCCTGTAAGCCTGGACCATAACCTGAGTGTTGCTCGCTTTCATAGATAGAATTAATTCGTGATAATTGAGGTCGCGGCAAATACGAACAAACTCCAATGCGGACTCAACCATTCCAAGAGGAGTGTCGCCGTAACGGCTCATTATCCTGTCGGATAGAGAACCATGGTTTGTCCCGATTCGCATGACCGTACCATATTCCCTGCATACTTTTACCAGTGGCGAGAAGCGATCACGGATTCGTTCTATCTCAGCTTCGTATTCAGCGTCTGTATATTCTATCTGTTGGAATTTCTTCTTATCTATGTAATTTCCCGGATTAACCCGGACTTTTTCAACCAGTCTTGCAGCAATTTCAGCGGCATTCGGTGTGAAGTGAATATCCGCAATAAGGGGAACATTATAACCGCGCCGCCGAAGTTCATTTTTAATGTTCTCAAGATTCTTTGCCTCTTTGATACTCGGAGCGGTAATCCTGACATACTCGCATCCAGCCTCCACCATTCTAATAGTCTGTTCAACAGTGGCAATAGTATCCATTGTATCTGTTGTAGTCATGGATTGGATACGTATCGGATTATTCCCGCCGCATGGGATGCCGCCTATGTTAACTTCGCGGGTTTCAAACCTGGAATATTTCGTGAGGCTGTTGCAGTAATTTTGTGTTTCATTTATATGTGTTGTGCTGCTCATACTTCCCAAACAATTTTATATCAAAACTCGTTCGAAATTAATTTATTACATGGATCAGCATCCGGCTGAATTCAAGCGAATCCCTCGGGGTCTGAGCTGTGATAATATTTCCGCAAGAAACTATCGGCTGATCCGAAAATTCTTTGCCTGAACGTTCCAGTTCCACTTTGTCCTGAGGATAACAGGTAACTTTATGGTCTTTCAGAATACCCGCATTAGCCAGCAGAACTGGTGCGCTGCAGATCGCTCCAATGATCCTGTTTAGCTTGTAAAATTTCTGCAGGATTGATTTAAGAATCTGATTATTCCAGTATGATCTCATTCCGTTTCCGCCAATCAAAACGAAGGCGTCAAAGTTACCCGCATGAATATTATAAAGATTCACATCAGCTTTCACCTTCAATCCATTGCTCCCGGCGCACAAATTAGTACTATCAGAAGTAATAAAGAGGTTGTAACCGCCTTTCAGGAAATTGCTTTTAACTATCAGGAATTCTTCCTCGTTAAAATCATAAGCCGGAATAAAGAGAAGAATGTTTTTTCGTATCAAATTCTTAATCTGTTTTATTGGAACCTAAAATACTAAAGTAATTCCGCATGTACAATTCGCACTTAACCAGGTTAAAACTTATTTTAACATTAGATTTGGAATAACAATTTCACAAGTAATATTATTTGGATGAGCTGGATATTCGCATATTTCGGTAATAATGTAAACAGTGCGGTTTCGGGATTTAGAAATCTGCAGGCGCCTGCTGTGCATGAAATCCAAAGGGAAAGATTTTTCGTTGCAGCCGGCGGTAATGATGAGACTATCTCGAAAAATATCGGTGAAGATAAGCAGAACCGGATTGTCTGCGGCATCGGACTAGTAAATAGTAATCAGACAATTAAATATGCTGACAATACAGACTGGGAAAGTTTTGTTGCTGATCCGGTCAACAACGAAATGTCCGGACATTATACCGGTTTAACCTGGAACGAGAAGGAAGTAAAAGTCTTTACCGACAGGACCGGGCTAAGAGATATTTACTACGCGAAAACGCATGATGGAATAGTTATTTCAACACGTCCTGACTGGCTGCGGGAATTTACCAACCTTGAGATTAACTTCCGGGAATTCTCCACACGCTGGATTCTCTTTAACCAGATTTCGCATAAAAGTATTCTGGACGGAAGTAAGCGACTGACTGCGGGAAGCGGAATTAAATTCAATTTGTTGACATATATTATTGAAGAGTTCTGCAATACATTCAATTATCCCGATCAGTTACCAAGAGAACAAAACCTTGAGTGCCGACTTAAACAGTATCTGGAATCGGCCTCATTAGTCGGGAAAGGTATGTCGCTCAGTCTTTCAGGCGGAATGGATTCAAGAGCGCTGCTTTCAATCCTTAAGAACTCACAAAATGAGAATTGGGATACTCATACATTCGGACCCCCGGATCACCCTGACAGCAGAACAGCCTCAGGGATTACAAACGGGCTTCAAATCCGGTACCGCCAAATCAATCTTCCTCAGCCTCCTTTTGAAACAATATTGACTGAACTTAAAGAGTATGCTGCCTCAACTTTAGTCAATAACCCGGCATCAGCTATTATGCAGCTTCGTAATTACAATGAATTGAGAAATAAAAATTATGCGGTAATGGACGGCGGATTCGGAGAAATATGGAGGCGGGAATTTCTTTTTAAGCTGGAGTTGAGAGGTGCGAAAGCAATTCGAGAAGGAAATGGCGAAGAGATAACCAAGTATATGCGCCATTTTAGATCAGATATTTTCAATTCTGAGATTAATGATCTTATGGATTTATCTTCAATTGAACAGGTAAAGGAAGCTATAAGTACACTCCCTTTGCCGCAGAATATCGGGATCGGTAACTGGCTGGATTTCCTTGCAATAAAAACAAGGCTGCCGAATTATTACGGACACGAACAGGCAAGGCTGGACGAACTTATAAGCGCTGTTATGCCCTTTGCCCAGCCGGAGATGTTTGAACTTCTATTTTCTTATCCGGTGGAATTACGTCGCAACGGTAAACTGTTTAAGGAAATAATAAACACTAACTGTCCGAAACTGAAATCTTATCCGCTGGTAAAAGGTGTTGTAACCAGTCCGTACGGATTATCTTCATTTCAATCGCGAATTTATTCGTTAATCAGCAAAAAGATAAAACGAAATTCATATATTGACAATAGAACAAACGACTTTTTAACACTGTTCAAAGACTATATATATGATATAACTAACTCTACGAATTTTAATAACTGTGAATTTTATGATCACAAAAACATTAAAACTCTGGTTTCAGAATATTATAAAGGAGATATTGCACTGGCAAACCAGCTCGACTGGTTTTTATCATTTGAACTCTTCAGACAAAGTATAAATAGCAATAAGACATAATTTATTTTGTTCATTTAATATTTTTTGTAAATATTCGCGATGCCAATTAGTTAGCATCGCCAAATTGTTTCAGGATTAATTTAATGCGCATACCCGAAGTTCAGATTGAAGATATAAGAAACACAGTCAACATTCTTGATGTTATTTCAGGATATGTGCAGCTGCGAAAACGCGGCAGAAACTTCATAGGTTTATGTCCATTCCATAAAGAAAAAAACTCCTTCATTTACCGTTAGCGAAGAGAAGCAGATATTCCACTGCTTCGGGTGCGGAGCAGGCGGTAATGTTTATAAGTTTCTTATGGACTTTAAAAGTATTTCATTCGTTGAGGCTGTTGAGGAAGTCGCAGACCAGGCAGGAATAAAAATTAACTTTGAGAAAGACCAGTACAGCGCGGAACAAAATGAGCTTGAAGAATATTATGACATAAACGTATTGGCCGCAAAGTATTTTTCGAACAACCTGCTTAACAGCAAACAGGGTGAAGAAGCTCGTGAGTACTTTAAGAACAGACTTATCAAGCCACAGACTCAGCGTGTTTTCGGATTGGGATACGCCATGCCGGAGTGGGAAAGTATACTGTTCTACTTCAAGGAGAACAAGGTTGATCTTAGCAAAGCATTACATATCGGATTGATAGATACAAGAGATGACGGCTCTTACTACGACAAATTCCGCGCGCGCGTGATATTTCCGATCTTCTCTCCGAATGGAAGAGTAATTGCTTTCGGCGGACGAATACTCGACAAGACTGCTAAAGCAGCCAAGTATCTTAACTCACCGGAATCCAAAGTCTATTCGAAGCGTAAATCATTGTACGGATTGTTCCATTCCAAAGACGAGATCCGCAAACTGAACAAAGTTATACTCGTCGAAGGCTACATGGATCTGATATCGCTATACCAGCACGGCGTTAAGAATGTTGTTGCCTCATCCGGTACCTCGCTGACGGAAGAACAGGTTCAGCTGCTTTCACGGTTCACAAAGAATATTACTGTAATATTCGATGCCGATGATGCAGGACAGAAAGCTGCCGTTAGAAGTATTGAAATACTCTTAAAGTATGATTTTGATGTTCGTGTAGTATTGCTTCCGGAGGGAGATGATCCCGATAGCTATATTCAAAAAAACGGGCGCGAAGCTTTCGAAGAACAATTGCTAAAGCACAGAATTTTCTCGAATTCGAAACAGAGCAACTAAAGAAATCGGGTGCTTTTGATGACCCCGCGAAACATGCCGAAGCGATCAGGACCCTTGTCGCTTCCGCAGCGCTTGTCAGCGATGAACTGAAAAGAAATCTCTTAATCAAATCGATCTCAAAGAAATTCAATCTTCGAGAAAAACTGATTGA
>CAXXJE010000002.1:0-2425000 GCA_963675055.2 Melioribacteraceae bacterium
AGCTTAATGTACTTAAGCGAAACCTGAACAGCCTGAATCTTAAATTAATTCTCGACTTCATTCCCAACCATTTCCATGCTGAGACGGAACTATTAAGAAATAATCAGGAAATATTTTTACCAGGAAATGATGAACTACTAAGTAAGGACAACCTAACATTTTATAAGCCTGAATCGGCTCACGGAGTTTTCACGCATGGTAAAGATCGAATTTCACTGCCTGGCAGGATACCATTCAGGTAAATTATTTCAGTCCGAAGCGCGTAAATTCATGACGAACAAGCTTATTGAACTTGCCGGTATCTGCAACGGACTCAGATGCGACATGGCTATGCTCCCGCTGAATTATGTTTTTAGCCGAACATGGAGTGAAGTAATTGAGGCTAAAGGACTGGAGTTACCCCCATCGGAATTCTGGAAAGATGCGATTTCAACAGTTAAGGAAAAACATAATGATTTCATTTTCATCGGCGAAGCATACTGGGGACTTGAATGGGAATTACAGCAGCAGGGATTCGATTATACCTACGACAAAACATTGTATGACAGGCTGCTTCAAGAAAGTGCAAGCGATATAAATGAGCATCTTAAAGCAGACTTCGAGTACCAATCCAGGTCTGTTCGGTTTATCGAGAATCACGATGAACAAAGAGCCGCAACTGTGCTCGGCGAGAAGAAATCAGAAGCAGCCGCGTTAATAGCTTCAACACTTCCGGGAATGCATTTATACCACGACGGACAATTTGAAGGCAAGTCCGTTAAACTCCCTGCGCAGCTTGGAAGGGAACCGGATGAGCCGGTTAATTCAGGACTCGTGGAATTCTACAAAAGTCTTTTCAATGCTGCTAACTCCATCAAAGGTAATAACGTTAACTGGGAATTAATAGAGTGTATGCCGGCCGGTGGAAGTGATAGTTCAAATACGAATATTATTTCTTACATGTTTGAAAGTGATGATATTGTCCTGGCTGGTGGTTGTAAATTATTCATCAGCCACTTCCTATGGAAGAATATTTATTAGCCCTGAATCAGTCTCCGATGAACTCGAACTAAACGACCTGTTAAATGGGAAAACATATAAGCGTTTGAAGGAAGAAATATCACACGAAGGATTGTTTATAGCACTTGACGGATATTCGGGACATCTGTTCGAAATTAAATTATAATGTATTCACTTATATTTTCTACCCCGTTGTATTATACATTACTAACTCTCACCAAGTCCTTCTTCGGCTGGATCCTCTTTGGAATATTTAGAGATAATACTTGAAAGAAGCAGGTACGATATTCCAATAGTAACGTACACATCCGCAAGGTTAAATATTCCAGTGTGAAGTCCGAATAATTCGAATACAAGAAAATCAATCACTCTGCCGTCATTAAAAAATCTGTTTATCAGATTACCGATTCCTCCGCCCAATACAAGTACCATTGCGGCAGTATGCAATTTGCTCAGATCATTCTTAAAAATAATGTAGAAAAATAAAATCACCAAAACTATTGCTACAAATACTCTAAACACTAAAAATCTTACTATCTCGTGAACACCGCTACCCAGACTAAGCATACCTCCGATATTCTCGGCATATACCAGTTTAACCGTACCACCCATATAAGATATTAATTGTTCACCTCGCAACTGGTCCCTGGCAATCTCCTTAGTGGTGAGGTCGCATCCCACCAGCATGAGAGTGACAAATAATACAATTGATATTTTCTTTAGCTGCTTCATTCGTCCCGCAAATATAGGTATTTAGTGACTTATACGAGTAAATAAAACCCGGCATCAGCCGGGCACTTAATAATCTTCCGAATGCAATTATCTATTTTTTAATTTCAAGGGTAACAACAGATTTAGCCGGTAGAATCACCTTGAGATTACTCCCGTTATATTCAAACCCGCTGAATGAATCAATATTAACCTTCTCTTCTTTTCCGAAATCATTGAAATCGTTCATAGCATCAGCTGTAATAATTTCCCCTGAGACATTAGAAAAATCCACCATCCCAGTAAATCCAGTGAAATAGCAGATTCTCTATCAGGATTAATATTGGTCAGCGAAATATTAATTATCCCGTCATTATTTTGAGAGGCTGACGCACTTACCGAAGGAAGTTTCATTCCGTCATATTCATAATCCTCGCATTCAACAGTTATCGGCAGCAGAGTTGCATCCTGGTGAACTTTGTACATCTTAAAAACATAGAATGAAGGGGTTTTCACCATTTCCTTCCCTTTTGTAAGCAGCATTGCCTGAAGTACGTTAATAGTCTGTGCTATGTTCGCCATCTGAACCCGCCGGGCATTATTGTTAAAGATGTTTAGAAACAAGGATGCAATAACAGCATCGCGAAGCGTATTCTGCTGATAAAGAAACCCCGGATTAGTCCCCGGTTCAACCTCATACCATGTCCCCCACTCATCGGCCATCAGACCGATTTTATTTCCCGGGTCATGGTTATCCATAATCTCAATCTGTTTATTGAGCCTTTCCTCCATCGCGAGAGTTGTTTTAATCATGTGGAACCAGTCGTTTTCAGTAAATTCGGTCGCAGAACATTTATCCGACCAATTCGGATAAACACTATAATAATGGAATGAATATCCCTGTATCAAATGACTATAATGCTGCGTCTTCTTCATTACTGTTTCAGTCCAATTATAATCGGAGTCAATACCCCCGCTTGCAATTTTATGTAAATCCCCGGCACGCATGTAAGTCGCATATCGCTTAAACAAATTCGAATAATAATCCGGAGACATGTTGCCCCCGCATCCCCAGCTTTCATTACCGACGGCCCAGAACTTAACATTCCACGGTTCTTCTCTTCCGTTCTGCTTTCTTAATTTAGTCATCGGACTTACATTAGACGAATTCACATATTCAACCCAGTCGGCTGCTTCCTGAACTGTACCGCTCCCAACGTTTACACACAGATACGGTTCAGCATCAAGCAAATGGCACAGATCCAGAAACTCGTGTGTACCGAAACTATTATCTTCCGTAACACCGCCCCAGCTTGAATTAATAATGGACGGTCTCTGATCCCTCGGTCCGATTCCGTCTTTCCAGTGATAATAGTCGGCAAAGCAGCCGCCCGGCCACCTGATCACAGGAGGATCGATTTCTCTTAAAGCCTCTAAAACATCATTCCTTATTCCCCGGGTATTAGGAATCTCGGAATCCTCTCCGACCCAGAATCCGCCGTAAATACAATTACCGAGATGTTCGGCAAAATGTCCGTAAATATTTTTATTGATACGGTATTCCCCACTATCAGCATTAACGACAACATAATTCTTATATTCTCCCGCAGACATAGATATAAAAAGGGCAATAAACAGCAATACAGTTAATCTCGATTTTTTCATTATTATCCTCAAAAAAGAATGATTGGCATGATTAAAATAACAGATTCAGAATAAATTTAAAGCAATAACATTAATCGAATTTGTAATCAGTCAATTTTGATATTATAATCGCTTACATTATTTTACATTCGGTAGGGCAAATAATTCTGATATACGCATTAACTCCGGAAAAATTCTAATTTTTAAGTCCACATTTTCGATAATCTAATTGAATGTTTAATTCAATGCCATTAATGATTTTGCTGAAAAAACATAAGAATATTATCACTCTGAAAACTATTCAAATAGTCTTGCTATTTGTTCTGAGCAGTACCTCAATTGCGCAGGAGGAGAACGCTGTTTTTGATCATTTAACAATTAAAGACGGGTTATCAAACAGCCTTGTACTCGACATCACCCAGGACTCTTCCGGTTTCATCTGGTTAGCGACAAAAGACGGACTTAACAATTTCGATGGCTATACTTTCACTGTTTTCAGGGGTGACGATTCACTAAATACAGTCCCTGACAACTGGATTACTTCAGTTAAAACCGATAAACATGGAAATATCTGGTACGGGACGAGAACCGCAGGAATCGGTAACATCGACTGTTCGACAGGTATTTTTACAAACTTCCGGGACAGGATGCTCGAAGAGTTTGATGAGTATGCACTTAATATTCAGAACTTATTTTTTACCAGAGACTACAAGCTTCTAATAAGTACCTGGGGCGCAGGTCTTCTAATTTACGATATAGACAATTCCATATTCAGCCAGTATGCGGCGGATGAAACTAACGAGAACTCACTTTCCGAAAACAGGATTTATTCTGTATTAGAGGATTCAAATGGTAACTTGTGGGCCGGGACTCATAGAACAGGGTTGAATAGGATTGACATATCAACCGGGGAATTCACACATTTCAACTTCAAGAGCAATGAACCGGGTATTGTTTCCAACAATTTTATACTCGCAATCCTGGAAGACTCAATGGGAGACGTCTGGGTCGGAACATACACCAATGGATTATACAAAATCCTTAAAGGATCGGATAAGATTGTTCATTATGATTCCAGGCAGTATATGACAGGCAAAACCATATCCAGAGTATTTGAGGACAGTAGAAATAACATATGGGTTTGTTCCGGGGAAAGTGGAATTTTCAAATATATTCGTGAAGAAAACCGGTTTATTAATTATCGCAACAATCCTATTCAGAGTAAAAGTCTTAACAGGAATATGGTTTGGTCTGTTATGGAAGACAGAACAGGACTCTTGTGGTTCGGCACATCTACTAACGGAGTAAATATCTATGACAGGAACAAGAATATATTCAACTGGATTGTTCGCGAACATTTTATGGAAAATACTATAGCAAGCAGTTATGTCAAGTGTATACTTAAAGATTCGCAGGGTAATTTATGGCTGGGAAGCACAACGGATGGTATTTCTGTTATTGATCCGAAAGGATCTATTAAACTAATTCAGCAGTCTACCGGAGGATTAAACAATAATAATATCAGAATAATTTTTGAAGACCGGCATGGTAAAATATGGATAGGTACATGGGGAGGCGGAATAAATATTTATAATCCCGCCAATAACAAATTCAGTTATATCGAAGAAACTGAAGCCGGGAATTCACTTGCCGACAATTACCTAAAATGTATACGTGAATATAATAATAAAATGTATTTCGGTACGGAAAGAGGACTGAACGAATACGATCCTTTAACCGGCGATTTTAAACTGTTCCTGCCGAATATTGCCGACAGTACTACAATCAGCCATTTACAAATCTCAGTACTGTTTATAGACAGCAAGAATAATTTCTGGATCGGGACACCAAAAGGATTGAATTTATTTGATCCTGTAAAAGGCACGTTCAGACGAATTAAGATTGACAATTCCCGCAACACACCGCAGAGATATAGAATAAGCGAAGTATTTGAGGACTCAAAAGGCAGGTTGTGGATTGGTACCTCAGGAGCAGGCTTTGCATGGTTTAGTCCGGAAGAATACCGGTTCAAGTTTTATACTGAAGACAATGGATTATCAAACAATACTGTTTACGAGATACTTGAGGATGAATCAGGAAATTTATGGATCAGCACAAACAGCGGCTTAAACAAATTTACACCTGATACAGAGACGTTTAGAATTTACCGATCCTCAGACGGACTTCCCGGCGATGAGTTCAACGGCGGCGCTGCGTATAAAGACACTTCGGGAATGCTTTATTTCGGAGGTGTTGAAGGACTCACATATTTCCATCCTTCCGAACTGATTTCAGAATCCAAGATCCCGGATATCGAAATCACCAGGATAACTATTAATGGCAAAGAGATTGTGCCTACCGGATTCTACAATTCAGTTACAGAACTGGTTACTCCATATGACAGTAACTTCATAAACATATCATTTGCCGCAATGGATTTTAGCAACCCGGAAGCAAACAGTTTCAGATATAAACTGGAAGGATTGAGCGATGAGTGGGTAAGCACAGAACATGGTAATACCGCAGTTTTTACAAATCTTGATTATGGCGAATATTCTTTCCATGTTCAGGGTACCAACAATAATGGAGTTTGGAATAACGAAGGAAGAAAGTTGAGTATTGTTATAACCCCGGCTTGGTGGAATACTGTCTGGTTCCGGTTAATTGCGACTTCATTGGTTTTGCTTCTTATCTACAGCACTTATCAATACAGAATACGACAGATAAATGAAAGACAAAAACTGCTGAAGAAACTTGTTGATGAAAGGACAAAAGATTTAAATCACAGCAAGGAATTGTTACAGGAAGCCGTTGAGGCTAAGGATAAGTTGTTTTCAATAATTGCACATGACTTGAAAAATCCGTTTGTTGCACTTCTGGGTTATTCTGAGATGCTTACTCAGGAATTATCCGAAATAACTGAAGAGGAATTGAAAGAGTGCTCAAATAATATATACGACGCTTCCCGCTCCGTATACTCACTACTTCAAAACCTGCTGGACTGGGCAAGAATTCAGCTTAACACAATCGAATGCTTAAAAGTAAACGTCGATGTCAGAGAGCTAATTAAGACTTCATTCAGCATTTATAAAACTACCGCAGCCATAAAGCATGTGAGATTAATAAATAATATTACTGAAAGTATATTCGTTAACGTTGATGAAAACATGATCCATAGTGTTTTGAGAAATGTCATATCAAATTCAATTAAGTTCACAGAACAAAACGGATGGGTAGAATCTTCCGCAGAAATAATTGATAACAGAGTTGAAATTAGTATTGCAGACAACGGTATTGGAATGAGTCCCGAAACAGTGGAGAGAATCAGCACTCATACGGGACACCAGTTTTCTGCTGCCGGCACATCCCACGAGCAAGGAACAGGACTTGGAATTATGCTGGTCAAAGAGTTCCTTATTAAAAATGATGGCAAATTGAAGATCGACAGTAATCTTGGTAAAGGAACAAAAATTACAATAATACTGCCCGCCGCTGCGAAATAAGTCCCGGACTGCTTACGCATCAATTAAAAACTTTTCAATAAATTTGAATAAAGCATTATATTTGCGTCTTCAATATGAATAATATTCGAGAGGTTCGTCATAGCACAGAAAAATCAAAATAGTGTAATCGAGAAAATAGTTTCGTTGTCCAAGAGAAGAGGATTCGTATTTCAATCGAGTGAAATTTACGGCGGCTTGAACGGCTGCTGGGATTACGGTCCGCTCGGCGTTGAACTGTTGAAAAATATAAAGGAAGAGTGGTGGAAATTCATGACCTACCGGGAAGATGTTGAGGGTATTGACGCTGCAATTCTAATGCACAAAAGAGTCTGGGAAGCCTCCGGTCACGTCGAGAACTTTACCGATCCGATGATCGACTGTAAGCAGTGTAAATCACGGTTTAGGGTAGATACTCTTGGAGATGCGATTAATGAGAAAAAGAAGAAGAAATTCATTGCAGCTCTTTCAGAAAAGTTAAGCGGTGATAATGTTGAGGTATTCAACAAGATTAAAGAAATCCATCCGGAACTTGACGAACAGTTTGAGGCAGTTCTCGAATCGGCTGATATAGCTTTTGATATGCTGGAAGAAGTCAATTGTCCTAACTGTGGCACCAAAGGCGAGTTTACCGAGCCACGAAGCTTTAACCTGATGTTCAAAACGTTTATTGGTTCTATAGAAAGTACAGACAATACTATTTTCCTTCGTCCTGAAACAGCACAGGGAATTTTTGTTAACTTCATGAACGTTCAGAACTCTACCCGACAAAAATTACCCTTCGGTATAGCACAGATTGGAAAGGCTTTCAGAAATGAGATTAACACAAAGAATTTCCTTTTCAGAACCCGCGAGTTCGAGCAGATGGAAATGCAGTACTTCGTTAAACCGAGCGAGGACAAACAACATTTCGACGACTGGAAGGCCAGAAGGCTGCAATGGTTCAAGGACCTCGGCATGACACCGGACAAATTGCGTTATCACGATCACCCGGAAGATAAACTTGCTCATTACGCTAAGGAAGCCACGGATATCGAATATGAATTCCCGTTCGGCTGGGGTGAAATTGAAGGTATCCATAACAGGACTGATTTCGATCTCGGCAGACACCAGGAATACTCTGGCAAGTCGCAGCAGTACTTTGATGACGAATCTAAAGAGAAATTCGTTCCCTTCATTATCGAGACTTCCGCCGGAGCCAGCCGTTCATTTATGGCTTTTCTTGTGGACGCTTATGATGAAGAGGAAGTAAAAGGTGATCAAAGAGTCGTAATGCGATTCCACCCAAAACTTGCGCCGATTAAAGTCGCAATATTCCCACTGGTCAATAAAGACGGTATGCCGGAGATAGCGCGCAAAATTGAGACTGATTTAAGACCTCATATGAAAGTTTTCTATGACAGCAAAGGCGCGGTTGGACGTCGTTATCGCCGGCAGGATGAAGCCGGTACACCTTATTGCGTTACGGTTGATACCCAGACACTTGAAGACAACACTGTAACAGTCCGCGAACGGGATTCAATGGAACAGGAAAGAATAGCAATCGAGGATCTTCTTGTTTACTTCTTAAACAAATTGAAATAGACTTAACTTAAGTCAAAGTTAACCTGTATTACCTTATTGGTGGTACGGGTTTTTTATTGTCCATTTTAACCGTTTCTCTCCGTAACTTTATTTCATCAGTATTTCTTTTTAACCTTTTCCCGATTCCGGCGTACCATATTATAAAGATTAATTTTTATGAAAGTGTTTACTAATAACTCCTATACAAACCAAACTGCTACCGAGGACGATACTCAGCTCATTCGGAGTGTAAAAATGGGTAATCGAAACGCTTTCAGAGTACTCATGAGCAGGTACGGATATTTTGTTTCACGGATTATATTTAAAGTTCTTTGGAATAATGAGGATACGGCGGACGCGGTTCAGGATACTTTTATTAAGGTCTGGAAAAATATTCATTCATACAATGGCAGTTCGAAATTCAGTACATGGCTGTATAAAATTGCTGTTAACAGTGCTTACGATAAGCTGAGATCAAATCAGTGCCGCGGCAAACTGTTTGTGGATTATGAGAACATTCCTGATCTGCAAAATATTTTTAAGAGTGATAATGATTTTACAGACAGCATTTCTGACAGACAGCTTATAAGTGTTATAGTAAGTCTGGCAGACAAATTAAGTCCGGTTCAGAAAACCGTTTTCACCTTAATGGATCTGGAAAAGTTGAATACGAAAGAAACATCCCAAATACTGGAGATGTCTGAAAGTGCTGTTAAAACAAACCTTTGTTATGCGCGTAAAAATATCAGAAAAAAATTGGTTAATTATTTAAGGCTGGACAAAAACCATGAAGTGTGAAGAAGTAAAAAAAATATTACTTGAAGAGGAACCGGAGAAGAATTCTGTAAATCCCGATCTTCTTCAACATATAACGACCTGTGATAATTGCAGCAGGTATTACGAAGCGAAGAACATATATAATCGGATCACTGACGCATCTGACCGACTGAAGCCTGAGATAAATCTTCCCGTTATCTCTGATAATGTGATGGAATCTATTGAGAAAATATCTGTTGCAAGATTCATTAATGCACTGCGTGATATTTTAGATTCAATCGTGTTTAATCCGGTTGTCCGTACTGCTCTATCGCTAATTTTAATTTCAATAACAATTCTGTTTATGTACGAAGAATACGACGGACTTAAAAGAATAAGCAGACTGGAAGCAAGATATCGGCTCAGCAATTCCGATAATGATTTCGGGTATCAAAAAGCTGAATCGTTTACTCAACTGGAAAGACTGGCTGAGTTGTTTGCAAACGGATTGAATTTAAATAAGGATGACGAAACAGTCATAGACGAGTCCGACCTGCTCGATCTGTTCGGAATGTTTATAAACAGAGAATTATTCAACAACCCGGAGCTCCAAAAATATTTAACAGATCAAGGAGTGGATATTTCCGACGGACTTAATACAAAGGAACTGAAAATTCTCATCACAAATAAAAACGCTCTCAGAAAAATACTTATTAGAGATATAAACCGGGGGGATTTGTAAAATGATACGAACTAAGTTATTACTTGTTATAATTATCTTTGCTCTCTTCTCATGCAGAGACTATAATGTAAAAACAATAGTTAACGAAGATGGCTCGATTGAAAAGATTATAAAAATTGAATCGCGTGATGAGATCAAAAACCTGAACGGATTATTTTTCAATATTGACAGCACATGGACTATAAAACATGAAAAGGATTCCGTAACGTCATCTTACACAACTATTGCAAGACGCAAATTCGATTCAGTTTCAGAACTTATTGACAAGTACGGTAGTCCATACGGCGTCGTTATAGAAGTAAACCTGACCAGACGTTTCAGATGGTTTTATACGTATTATGAGTATGAGGAGATAATTGAAAAGACTAATCCGTTCAACGCAATAAAAGTAGAAGAATATCTTACAGCGGAAGAATACAAGGAACTTGAAATCGGAGAGATTTCCGAAGCACTTTCCGACAAGCTTAATAATTATCTTCAGGCATCTGCCTTTGAAGAACTTCTTAATAAACTTAAGAAATTATTCGGAACGAACAACCTGGACACGACAAGGTTAAACATTTCGCGGGATAAACTTACAGGTTTGTTTGAAGTAGATGACGAACCTGAATGGCTTTATAAAAATCTTGAATCCATATATGCTGATGAAGATATTTCCGGTATGTTCGAACAGATAACCGGTATATACAATTTAATGGAAAAGAAAGCCGAGAGAATATTCCTATCTGTGGGCTCAAACTTCGGGTATGAAATCGAGCTTCCGGGATTGATACTGGAGACGAATGCAAAAAGTCTTACGGGTTCAACGGGTTATTGGAAATTCGACACTGAAAACTTCACGTACATAGATTATCGAATGCACATACTCTCACGCAAGGCTAATGTGTGGGCTATGATAACCACTGGCGGGGCTGTGGTTACATTTATTGCACTCCTGCTTGTACCGGTGTTTAGAAGAAGGAATTAACTTCAACTGTTATTTAATCGTTGACTAAGGCGATATAGTATTAATAAAATATTAAAGGGTTGTAATTTATTCCGGTCTTCTGACTTCAAAGTTCTGAATTCTATTTTACCAATATCATCCCTCTTGTTTCGGAGTAGTTCTCAGTCTGCAGCCTGTAATAATAGACTCCGCTGCTTAGTCCATTATAGTCTGATGAATTAAACACAGCTTCATGTGATCCTGCACTTAGCTGGTTATTTACAAGTTCGGCAACCTGTTCACCAAGACTGTTAAATACATTCAAAATCACATTTGCATTCTTCTTAAGGGTGAACCTTATGGTAGTAGCCGGATTAAATGGATTCGGATAATTCGGGTATAATTCAAATTCACCCGGAATACTATTCTCTGCTACGCTTGTTACCGGAGATCTGTATATGAAACGAACGGCATCTGCTACTACAAGTCCGGTAGAATTAGCGTGAACTTTAAGCTGCAGGCTGCTGCCCGGCTGTACTTCCATATCACCTATAAAATTCCATTGTCCGCCATTTGTTCGTTGTGTTTTAGGAATCGACTCGCTCTCAAATCCCGATACAATTTCAAACTCCGTTTCATATGAATTAGAATCTGATTCAGCCCACCAGACATACACATCATACAAACCACCTTCCGTCAGCTCGCCTGAATTAAAAGTTACACTTCCTTCCCCGGAAGAATTATAGATGAAATCGTCACTGTAAAATTCAAGCCCCATATCCGATGTCTGCCACTCGCCCTCAATTGAGGCTTGCGAGTTATCCAGAACCATATATTTTGAATGAGATAACTCCAGGTACTCCCCAATTGCATAAACAGTTCTGTATCCCAGTTCATACAAGTTTTCATTAGTAACCCATTCATCCGATGAATACTGGTCATAAGGTGTTTCGTAAGTTAAAGCCATAACTTTATCACCGTAATTATTCCAGTTCCATCCTTCGGGGAAATAACTTTGCAGATTCGATTCACGAAAATCACTCTGCTCGAAATACGGATTATCGGATACATTCAGATTTGAAAACTGGTATTCCCGTCTGTAGAAATAATCGGAAGTACTTCCGGGCGTATGAATCCAGAAAGTGCAATACGGCGACGCCTGTGAATGCAGGTTAAGAAATACATCAACCGGTTCAACATCATTTATAGCTTTCAGTCGGGCTTTAAGTATATTGATTTCCGGCGCTGTTTCCGTAGAATCCTTGTTCCATTCGCGTTCCTGATCAACATAATAGTAGTTTGTACGCGACCTGCCGAAATAAACCCCGTCCGGATTGTTAAACGGGATAAGATAAAAAATTATATTCTTTCTGTAGAAATCCATTACTTCATTATCTTTCAATAACTGCTGAACGATTCCATCGAAATGAAATGACGAAGGTGTTTCGCCCGGATGTGTACGGGCATGTATCCAAACCTGGTATTTCGAATCGTCCGGGACTGAAAAATCAGTCAATATCATCTCCTGCATGGGAAAGTTATTTGGAGAATAACCCAGTGTATCTAATTCCACGAAGTCACTTTCGGACCATTCTGCAAGTCTTTCCTGAAGATAACTATAGGTGTAAGGAGTATAGTAAGAAACAAACACAGAGTCTTCGGTGAAAGTTTTCTGAAACATATTTGTCGACGGACTTTCAAGAGTTGTGAACCTGGTAAAAATCCTGTTATCGTATGAATACATTGGTCTGTGAACATCGCTATTGAGTATATTGACCTGTATATACCTATCCTTTACACCCGAAATCTTAAAATAAAACCATCTTCCACCTATATCTTCCTTGGACCTAACATTATAAGTGATCGAATCGGTAGTGGATACGCTACTGAGGTTACCGCTTTCGAACGAGTCGGTAAATTTGACCTGTGAATAAACGGACACAGTTAGTGCCAGGAAGAAAAAGAAATATTTCATAGAAAACCCGAGGGAAAAATAATTACAATAAAATGAACCTTTATACCCGATAATATAATCAACAAAATTGTTATTTGTGATTATTATCAAGTGAAACTAAATTAAGATAAATTTAGTTTGATCGTGGACAAATAATCTTATATATTACCAGCCGTTATAATTGAGTACACCTCGTTATAAAAGGGCACATATTTTCATAAAAACAAACCGCATGATTATAGCGATAGCTATTTATGTCTAAAATTGGAGAACTGACATGAAAGACGTTGCTGTTCGGGAATCAAATTCTTCATCCGAGAAGAAAGTGACTGAACCGGGCATTTTTTTAAGTTACATCGTCAATCCTATTAAATCAGGTATTTTCGGATTCTCCGCCTTTTTCTCTATTCTTTTGGTAACAAAACTGTTCAGTTACTGGATAGGCACTTACGATAACTTCACCGTGGATTTGGACGATGTTATACTCTCGGTGATAGGATTTATTCTCGTTTTTTTAATTAAATTTTTGGAGAACTTCAAACAGGAAGAATCTTAACTGGCTTTTAATTTTTCCGTTCTATCAGCAATTTGAAGTTTCTCAATTAATTCGAATAACTCGCCCTCTATAATATTCGAGAGATTGTACAAAGTTAAACCGATCCTATGATCGGTGACCCTGTTCTGCGGAAAATTATAGGTGCGGATCTTATCGCTGCGATCGCCGCTTTTTACCATAGATTTGCGCTGTGCAGCCATTTCGCTGTTCTGCTTCTGTGACTGGATGTCGTATAGACGAGATTTTAAAACTTTCATTGCCTTCTGACGATTTTTAAGCTGCGATCTTTCATCCTGGCATTGTACTACAAGTCCTGTGGGAATATGGGTAATTCGTATAGCTGTTTCAACCTTATTAACGTTCTGTCCGCCGGCGCCGCCGCTGCGATAGACATCAATTCGGAGATCACCCGGATCCACTTCAACCTCAACATCTTCAACTTCCGGTAAAACGACGACAGACGCGGCAGATGTGTGAACCCGTCCGCTTGCTTCGGTAGCAGGTACACGCTGAACTCGGTGAACACCGCTCTCGAATTTAAGATCACCGTAAACATTGGCGCCTCTTAGCGCTATCACCGCTTCTTTAACACCGCCCATTGATGCTTCATTTATATCCATCAATTCATATTTCCAGCCCTTAAGTTCTGCGAAACGCGTATACATGCGCATAAGATCGCCTGCAAACAATCCGGCCTCTTCGCCGCCGGTTCCGGCACGAACTTCCAATATTACATCTTTGTCATCATCGGGATCTTTTGGGATAAGCAGTATTTTAATTTTATCTTCCAGCGCTTCCTGTTTCTCAAGCAACTCATCAAGTTCTGTCTGCGCCATTTCCGTCAAATCTTCATCTTCCCCGGCATCAATAATTTCACGGTTACCTTCAATATCGAAAGTGATTTTGACATAAGTATCATATGCTTTTACAATTTCCTGAAGGTCGCTGCGTTCTTTACTTAGCTTAATAATTCTATCCTGATCCGAAAGAATTTCCGGATCGGATAGCTTCTCATTAATGCTGTCATATTTCTCTTTTAACTCTTTCAGCTTTTCTAAAAGTTCCATCGAATCCTCATTTTTAAGAGTGTAAATATAGGAAAGTCTGTCTGGAAAAACTATTCCGGTTAAATTATGTGTGCTCTCTAAGAAGTTGCAGATAATCAGAACGGGTAATAAAATCAGGTATATTCCCCGATTCGTTTTTCAAATCACTTTCAATTCCTAAAAATTCCATAAGACTGTCAACAGCATCGAACATGTTAATATTCGGATAACAATTATCCCTGAGATGATGTATAAGTTTGAGAGTTCTGAAGCCATCAAACCAGATCTTTTTCTGTTTTAGGATTTGCATCGGTGATGTTGAATGAGCCAGTATTTTATCCCATTGATTAAAGAATGACTGCTCCTCAAGGAACATGAACAAATGCTCATTCAAGTCTTTTGAATATTTTCGGAAATCGCCGAACTTAGTATGTGAATCGGAGTAATAATAATTATTCCATTCTTTAAGTAAATTAAAAGACTCGGGCGAGTACAGGCTATATTCATCCTGCTCTCCAGATAAAAACCGGTTAACACGCTGCCCGGTTCCGAACGGGACCCGCCATGAGCCCCTGCCGGAAGGATAAACAACCGCATCATTGATTTCAAGAATATCGAAATTCTTGGAAAGTTTTTCTATGAAATAAAAATCCTCGGCAGCCTGGCGCTTATTCATACCTTCAACTTTTGTGTAAGCCTCCGCATCACAGATAAGTGTTGAACCTATTGTATGTATTGCGTAAGCAGATTCAGCATACTTTAATCCGAGCACATAATACCTGAGAAATATTTCATAACAAACTATTGCCTCTGCATACTCACCCCCGGGAGCCCAGCGATGCTCGTAACGTACATAGCCCGCCTTAGAGCCTGATGAGTTAAACGCATTTACAATTCTGTCAAGATAATTGGACGAGACGGTGCAGTCGGCATCAAGACAAACGAGAATTTTTTTAGACTCTGAAGAATAGTCAAAGTACTGCAGTGCCAGATCCATACCGATTTTTCTTGCCACTCCTACTCCTCCGGATTTATCGTCCATTTCATTACCGGGAGAAGAGACATCAACCAGTCCGATATTCAAGCCCACTCTTGAAACTCTTCCGCTAAGAGAGCCATTGCCTGCAAATAGTCCCCGGATAAATTCAAGAGATTTTTTATTGTCTTCCCTGATTTCCGACGAAGCGGAAACGGTATTATTTACAACAAATACAAACAGAGATTTATCGAAATACTTCGGCGAACAATTTAATAACGATTCAAGTAGCAATTGAACATTTTCAAATTCCGCAATGGCAGGGATCACGATAATATTGTCAAAAAATCCTGAGCCTGAAAATTCGAGTTTCCAATTATCGTTGGAATATTTTTTAAGATACTTATGTATGTAAACCGGGTAATTCATATTAGTCCCGAATAAACTCTTCTATCAATACAGAGGCTTTTTCAACTTCATCAGGCTTTAACCAGTTGATAAGAATATTCTCTCGTTCCATCTTTCTAAACCAGGTCATCTGACGCTTTGCAAAACTATGTATGGCGCTGTTAAGTTTTTGGTACATGTCATTATAGTTCAACTCATCATTTAAATACATTCCGATAAACTTGTATTCGAGTCCAAAAAACTTCAGCTTGTCAATACCAATTCCCTGCTTCATAAGCTGTTCCACTTCTTCGATCATACCATTTTTTAATCTCCGCTTAAGCCGTGCCGTAATCCTTTCTTTAACAAGATTTCTATCAAGTGTAATTCCAATAACCAGATTCTCAAACTTCATTTTACTAACGGGATCCTTGGATGACTCAGCCACTATAATTGCTTTCGCTAAACGGTTTTTATCATTTAGATCTGTAATGTTGTGCTGTTTCGGCTGCAATTCTAAAATCATAGACCTGAGTTCGTTCTCATCCTTAGTTAGCAACTCTTCAAATCTGCCGGATCGAAAGTCGGCTTTATTCAGTTCGTAATCCTGAATTATAGAACTGATATACATCCCGCTGCCGCCGACAAGGAAAGCTGTTTTTCTCCTTTCCAAGATTGATGCGTTAGCCTTTCCGAAAAGTTCATTAAACCGATACAGGTTGAATTCCTCTGCGGGTTCTGCGATATCAATCATATGATACTTTATCAATTTTCCGTCGATTATATATTCATCAAGGTCTTTCCCGGTACCTATGTCCATACCGCGATAGACCTGTCTGCTGTCCGCAGAAATTATTTCCCCGTTGAATTTATCGGCGAGCCTGACAGCAAATTTGGTTTTACCAACTGCTGTCGGACCGAGGATGGTTATTAATTTACTACTCATCGCCCGAAAGATTTACATATCGTAAACTATGGGCAGACTGATTGTAAAGGTCGCGCCTTCACCCATTTCACTTTGGACACTTATCGTACCGCCGTGTTCTTCGATAATTTTCTTTGTTATGGATAGTCCCAGTCCTGTGCCTTCCTTTTTACCATGAGACATGAAGGGTTCGAAAATTTTCTCGTGCAGGCTGTCGGGAATTCCCAATCCATTATCCTTAACTATTATGTGAACAAAGTCCTTTTCAATTTTGGTTGACAGATATACTGTCCCGCCGTCGGGCATAGCATCACAGGCATTTTTAATAATGTGCTGGAAGCACTGATACATTTGCTTTGGAGATATCTTTACATTAATTTCATTATCGAATTCTTTAGCGATCTGGCAATTACTTGCTCTTAAAATCGCATCCACACGAGAAATATAATCATCGAGTGTTTCATTCAATTTACAAAGCATACTTCGAAGAACAATTTGTCCCTCGGAATAACTTGAGGTCGACTGAACAAGATCGGCAATATGGTTAAGCTGATCCAGCAACATATCAACGACGCGGCTGACATCTTCATCCAGCATTTTCGATTTCAAATGCTCCGCATATCTTTTGCTAACCATGATTGGCTTCTTTATATCCTGCAGAAGGAAGTTAGCCATTTTACCAAGCGATGAAACACGTTCTCCGGTAAGAAGCTGCTCAACAAGTTCAGCATTTTGAAGCGCCATAGCCGCATGTATTGATAACGCCTCGAGAAACTCTTCATCAAGTTTGGAAAATTTCCCGTTACGACTATTAATAAGCTGAAGAACGCCAACGATTTCTTCATTTTTATTTTTGATCGGGAAACAAATCATAGTCTTTGTTTCGTAACCGCTGGTTTTATCGAATGATGCATTAAATCTCGGATCATCCTTTACGTTTTCAAGATTAATTACTTCGCCTTTCTGAGCTACCCATCCGGCAATTCCTTCACCCATAGCAAGTTTAATTTCTTTGAACTCGTTTCCAATTGCAACCTTCGACCACAATTCGTTCTTCTTTCTGTCAGCTAAATATAATGTACCTCTGTCGGCGTTGGTCAAGTCTGTTGCAACATCCACTATCCCTTTAAATACATCATCGATCTGAATATTCGAGTTAACCACCTGGGCTGCTTTATTGATTTTATCGAGCATATCTATGGACTGATCTACTTCCTTGTAATCTTTTAATGTTCCCGTCGATTCTTCGGGAGTCTCCACAGACAGAGCTTCCGGTTCAGGCTCAGGGTCTGAGAAATCACTTTGATCTTGGTCATTATTCTCAATTGGTTCAGGAGTTGTAAACTGCTCTTGATTTTCTAAACTCGGGGAATCTTCATCCGAATCAACAATTAAGTCCGCACTAATTGATTCAGTACCAAGATCGGCAAGCGGATTTTCCTGGAATGATGCACCTTCAGAATCAACATCCGGATTATATTGCTCACCAACATCGAACTCTTTCGGATACTCTTCTTCAGTCGCAGGGTTCTCGCCCTCCAGTTCCGGGAATGGATTAAAATCATCCGTCAGATCAGAAGGGACATCACTTGTTTCATCTCCAGAGGAAAAATCGTCCAGTGGTTCTGACGCTTCCCTAGGAGTATTTAAATCACTTTCGGTTTCGCTGATTGACGCGTAGAAATCTTCCAACTCCTGTGAACCGCTTGCAGTATCAGATTCAGGAGGTTGTTCTTCGGCAGGATCGTCGGAAATTGGGAAAGTATTCTCTGTTTGGAAATCCTGAATTTCCGGTACTGAATCAGCAGACTCCTCTTTATTTTCATCAGGAACTTCATCGGGAATCTCCATCAGGGAAGGATCCGTCAGAGCTAATTCGCTCAACAAAGATTCATCAGTATCTTCAACACCATTGCTTGATTCAACTATCGGAGTTTCGTTCTCAGATCCAATGGAATCATTAGTATTATCTGAAACTTCATCACTTCCAGGACTCTTATTTTCATCACTGTAAGAAAATGATATTTCAAATGTTGTCGGGAATCTGTCGTCTTTCCCTGCCGGTTCAGAATTATCTTCATTCAGACTCGGCTCTTCATCCAGCTGATTAATATCTTCCCCAACTACAGGTTCCTCAGTAAACTGTTCCACCTGTTCTTCATCGGTTTGAGCGGATTCTTTTTCACCGCCGCTTTCAATCTTTTCTTTAAAGCTCTTTTTAGACTCGGATTCCTTTTTAGGTTCAATTGTACTAAAGGATCTTATGTTTTCAGAGTATGCATTTATAAAAGGATCTTCCTCATCCTTCTGAAGTGAGTCTTCCGTCTCCGGTACACTTTTTCCCGGATCACCAACATCGTTTGCATTTTCAATATTTTGATCTAATTCAGAATTACCGGCAGCTTCAATTTCCTTTTGCTTCTTCACACGATCTGCAAAGCTGCTCTCCTGTTTACCGGCTTTCTTAAAATCAACCTTATCCAGACCCGATGCGTCAATTTCAGCTTCCGGTTCTTCCTGGTGTAAGGATTCATACAGGTTGGTTAGAATTTCATCATCCTGTTCTATCAGCGAATCGACTTCAACTTTCGACAATGAAATTATATACGAATCCCTAAGCGCAACAGCTGTTGACTTCCGATCCGAAGTCTCAATAAACTCATCACTCCCGAAGAAATCATGGTCGGAAAATATTTCGGAGAGAGTTCTGCGTGATCCCTTCTTTCGAATCACATTCATTTCACCGCTAACTATAAGATATAGGAATTCTGATTTGTCACCTTCCCTGTATAAAATCTCACCTTCACTAAGTGTCAGTAAATTGCCTTTAATGTTGGACAAGTTGAGTTCGGTGAACAGAATATTTTTCAGCAGCTTATTGTTTTTAAGCGCAATTAAAATTTGATTTTCCATTTTTCACTAGTTCAATTTTGTATTGTCGTGAGAATTACTAATAACGCGAAAACAGCCTGTAAAACAGGATAAATTGTTACGTACAATAATAAAAAACTACGGTAATAGCAATTTAAAACCAATGTACAAGAGCTCCCTGTCACACTCATCAAACCGACGATTCCCACAGTTTAAATAGTTGTGTCCGGAATATCATTCATTTCTATTATTTAAAAATTTCACTTCAGTTTTTGATTTTGAAGGTATTTACAATGATTTTGGCATAAGAAAGACAGTTGTGTTAAATTAGGTACTTAAATTTTACGGATTTGTCAGGGAACTTTATTGTTAGAGGGTTTCAGCAAACGATTTGAACTATAAACCGGAAATCCGGGAATTAATAAAACTTTAGAAAACAACAAGAATCTTTTTACGAATGACAGCATCAAATTCTTTAAACGAACAAGTACTGATAGAAGAAGCCCAGGCGGGCAGCAGACAAGCTTTAGCGGAGCTTGTAAAAAAGTACGAACAGACTATTTACAACTTCGCGTTTAAGGTTTGCAGAAACAGGGATCGTGCCGAGCATGCTATGCAGGAAACGTTCATGAGCATGGTAAAATCCATCAAACAGTTCTCGGGTAAATCGAAGCTTTCAACCTGGCTTTATACTATAGTTTCGAACCATTGTTTAATGCAGGCCCGGTCGGATAAAAGTAAATTTCAGGATTCACTTGATGACGAAGAAATTTACATTGACGAAGGCAATGTTGCGGAGTGGAAAGTAACTCCCGAACAGGTTACCGAGAACAACGAATTAAAAGGAATACTGGACGAAGCTATAAAAAAGCTTCCATCGGATTATAAAATAGTTTTTCTGCTGCGTGATATTGAAGGACTTTCGACGGATGAAACTGCAAAAATTGTTGAATTATCCGTACCGGCGGTTAAATCGCGTTTACACAGGGCAAGAGCATTTTTAAGGAATGAACTAAATAAGATACTGAACGATGGAAAGTCATAAAACAACATGTAAAGAAGTAATGCATCACATTTGTGATAACCTTGGAGAGGATCTCGATTCTCCCAAATGCATTGCTATTAAAGAGCATCTTGAGAATTGCAGCAACTGCAGGAATTATTTCAACTCAGTAGACAACACTATAAAACTCTACAAGATGTACAACGCCGAACTTTCGGAAGATTCGCACAAGAACCTTATGGATAAACTGGGTTTATCGGACTGCGACGAATAAACTACCAATTAATTATACTCCGACCAGCCTTTAACTTCATAGGATTCCACGTCGAACTGGAGGAGAGCTTTAATAAACCTCTGCGCAATTTGAATATTAGTAATAAGCGGAATATTCAAATCGATTGCTTTACGTCTGACTAAATAGTCACTGTCAAGTTCAATTTTCTCAGTAGTCTTGGGTATATTAATTACCAGGTCAACCTTACCTTCGGCCAGATAATCGAGCACCATAGGTTTCTCTTCATCATAAGGTCTGTAAAGTTTTTCAACTTCAATACCGTTTTCGTTATAGAAATCTGCAGTACCGGTTGTACCGTAAAACTTAATTCCTGTTTTCGATAAAGCTCTCAACTCTTCAAGCACATGAGTCTTCTCTTTAAGTGTACCGGTTGATAGTAAAATACCCTTCTGAGGAATTTTAAACCCGGTAGATAAACTACTTTTCATGAATGCTTCGTTAAAGTCATCACCGAGACATGCGACTTCACCGGTTGATGACATTTCCACGCCAACAACAGGGTCGGAACCTTTAAGTCGGGTAAACGAGAATTGAGAAGCTTTTACACCGACGTAATCGAGATCAAATGATGAACCGCTTATCTTCGGCGGTTTCTCGCCGATCATTAGTTTAGTAGCGATATCTATAAAGTTCAGTTTAAGTACTTTGGAAACAAACGGGAAGCTCCTGGATGCACGCAGGTTACATTCAATAACTTTAACATCGTTATCCTTGGCAATATACTGGATATTAAAAGGTCCGGTAATTTCAAGAGCCCTTGCTATCTTTTTCGTAATCAGTTTTACGCGTCTCATGGTTTCAAGGTAAGTCCGCTGAGGCGGCAGTACTATTGTAGCGTCACCTGAATGAACACCCGCGTTTTCAACGTGTTCTGAAATTGCGTAACAGAATAACTCGCCTTCATCTGCAACTGCATCCACTTCAATCTCTCTCGCATCAGTAATAAACTTACTTATAACAACCGGGTGTTCCTGACTGATCTCGGAAGCTTTATTGAGGTAGTTCTCAAGTTCCTCTTCGTTCAGCACAATACTCATAGCTGCGCCGCTAAGGACATAGCTAGGTCTGATTAAAGCCGGGTAAGTTACCCTGTTGCAGAATTCCTTTGCGGAATCAAGGTCGGTCAATTCTTTCCATTCCGGCTGATCGATCAGGAGATCATCAAGTATACCGGAGAATATATCGCGGCTTTCAGCGTTATGGATCATCTTAGGCGATGTTCCTAAAATGGGCACATTATTATTATGAAGTTTCATAGCAAGGTTGTTCGGTATCTGTCCGCCCATTGAAACTACAACCCCGTGAGGATTTTCTTTATCATATATATCGAGAACTCTTTCCAGACTCATCTCCTCGAAATACAATTTGCTGCAGGTGTCGTGATCAGTACTAACCGTCTCAGGATTATAATTAATCATTATGGACTTGTAGCCGTGCTCTTCGAGAGTCATAGCCGCGTTAACGCAGCACCAGTCGAATTCAACCGAAGAACCGATTCGATAAGCGCCTCCGCCGAGAACCACAACCTGGTTATCCTCGCCCACATGAATGTCATCCTCAAATCCGTTGTAGGTCATATAGAGATAGTTTGTCTGAGCGGGATACTCCGCGGCGAGGGTGTCTATCTGCTTAACACATGGAATAATATTTAATTCTTTTCGCCTGTTGCGGACCTCCACTTCATCGCAAACAGTAAGGATCGATATCTGCTTATCGGAAAATCCCTGCTGCTTGGCTTTTAAAAGCTGCTCATGATCAATTGAAGTGAGCTTCCGGTCCTTTAAAGTATTAAAGGTATCGACAATGTTCTTCATCTTGTAGAGGAACCATTTGTCGATTTTCGACAGTTCATTTATCATGTCGACACTATAGCCGCCAATCAGAGCCTTAGCAATGTAGTACATACGTTTATCAGTTGGCGTCTCTATCTTCTCATTAAGATTATCCGTTTCAACATTATTACACACAAATCCGTTCATACCTATATCGAGCATTCGAATAGCTTTTTGGAGAACTTCTTCAAAACTTCTTCCGATCGCCATAACTTCGCCGACGGATTTCATCTCGGAACCGAGTTCCGTTTTAACCTTGCTGAACTTCTGTAAATCCCATCTCGGGAATTTAAGAACAACATAATCCAATGCCGGTTCAAAGCAGGAGGAAGTTTCCTTCGTAATAATATTTTCAATTTCATTCAGGTTGTAACCGTTGGCAAGCTTGGTGGCAACAAATGCCAGCGGATAGCCGGTAGCTTTTGAAGCCAGCGCAGAACTTCGGCTAAGCCGGGCGTTAACTTCTATAATCCTGTAATCTTCCGAATCAGGTGAAAGCGCGTACTGGATATTACACTCACCGATAATTCCGAGGTGCCTGATAAGTTTAATCCCTATCGAGCGCAGTTTAAAATTCTCGCGTGCGGATAGCGTCTGGACCGGGGCAACAACAACGCTGTCGCCGGTATGAATACCCATCGGATCAACGTTTTCCATATTACAAACGGTAATACAGTTATCGTACTTGTCACGGACTATTTCATACTCAACTTCTTTCCATCCGTAGAGTGATTCTTCAATAAGTATCTGACTGGTAAACGCGAAAGCCCTGCCGGCTCTTTCAAGCAGTTCTTCTTCATTTTCAACAATTCCGGAACCGAGTCCGCCAAGAGCATAGGCTATACGGACCATAACCGGATAACCGATTTCCTCAGCAGCTTTTTTAGCTTCATCAATATTATGAACGGTTTTACTGATTGCGCATTGCAGACCGGCCTCGGCCACACGTTCGGCAAACAGGAATCTGTCCTCAGTATCTTTAATTGATTCAACCGGAGTTCCGAGCACCTTTACGTTATACTTGTCAAGAATACCTTTATCGTAAAGATCGACACCTGTATTCAGTGCGGTCTGTCCGCCGAAACCGAGAAGAATACCATCGGGTCGTTCTTTGACTATTATCTTCTCAACAAACTCGGTTTTAATCGGTTCGAAATAAACCTGGTCTGCAAGATGTTCCGAGGTTTGAATTGTAGCTATATTTGGATTTATAAGAACTGTTTTGATCCCGTCTTCTTTCAGCGCTTTAATAGCCTGGCTCCCGGAATAATCGAATTCACCGGCCTGCCCAATCTGCAGTGCTCCTGATCCGAGGATCAATACTTTTTTCGGTTTACCTTTTTTTATCATACTTCAAACAAATCTTTATTTTCGTTTATTATTTAAGTGCCCTTACGAACATATCGAATATGAATTCCGTATCATCGGGACCGGGTGAAGCCTCCGGGTGAAACTGCGCGCCGAAAAACGGTTTGGAAATATGCATGATCCCTTCGTTGGTTCCGTCGTTATCATTAATAAACCATTCACGCCAGTCAACTGCCAGAGTATCGGCATTTATGGCATAACCATGATTTTGCGAAGTAATATAACACCTTCGCGTACCTGTTTCATTTACAGGCTGGTTATGACTCCTGTGTCCATACTTCAGTTTATAAGTATCGGCTCCGGCAGCGAGTGCTAGTATCTGGCTGCCGAGACAAATCCCAAGAATAGGTATTCCCTCGGCTATAGCTCGTTTAGTATTTTCAATTGTCGTTACCGCTTTCTTCGGATCGCCCGGACCGTTGGAAATCAGAACGCCGTCGCAATCCTCGTTTAGAAAGTCGTAATCATGCGGAACGCGTAATACAGATATATTACGCCCGATCATCGCGCGTATTATATTATTCTTAACCCCGCAATCGACAAGAACAATTTTCTTACCGCTCTTTGCCTTATAAAGCTCCGGTTTCTCCAAACAGACTTCTGCAGTAAGATTCCTTTCGTTCGGATCCTCGATAGAGCCTTCAAGTTTACCGTCAGCTTCGACAATACGACCGAGCATAGTTCCTTTTTCGCGTAATTTACGCGTTAATGCTCTTGTATCAATACCGTAAATACCGGGAATCTTCTCTTCCGCCATCCAGTCGTGCAGCGATTTTTCAGCATCCCAGTGAGAGTAATCGAATGAATAATCGGAAACTATCAATGCCCGTATCTGAATTTTATCGGACTCGAAATTCCTGACAATTCCATTTTCCTCTATTTTTGAAGGAACTCCGTAGTTCCCGATAAGCGGGTAAGTAGTTACAAGAATTTCTCCACAATATGAGGGATCGGTCATTGTTTCGGGGTAACCGACCATACCTGTATTGAATACAACTTCCCCTTCGGCGAAACCTTCATGCCCGAAATTAAATCCGGTATATTCTGTTCCGTCTTCGAGTATAAGCTTAAGTTTTTTTCTCTCCATCAAATACTTTGCGTGTGTTTTGAAGTGAATTTTATGTTGGGCCGAAATATAAGAATTATGAGATTATTAGCTAAATGAAAAATACAAATCCGTGAAATAATATCTCATATCACCATAGCTCTATGTATATTTATTCGGATATGCGGAAGTTTACGCATACTCCGCCCGGAATATTTAATCTGCAGGTATTTTGAATTAATACAATGTAAAATTATTTTACAATACTAAATTTTATTTCAAACAGTCATCGAGAAATTCCTTAACCTCATTAGTTAATAAATTTTAAGCGGATCAAACATGCGATTTACGACAATATTTTATTTCTGCTTTCTGTATTTAATAACTCTTGGTCTGTCAAATGCCCAAATTTTCGGTGAGGTTGAAAAAGTCGCCGATGGATTTCAGTTTGTTGAGGGTCCGGTTTGGAAAGACGGTGCTCTGCTATTCAGTGATATACCCGCCAATAAAGTTTACAAATGGACCGATACTGCAGGTATTTCCGAATATCTGAATCCTTCCGGTAACTCAAACGGATTGGCTTTGGATTCCGATGGAAACCTGCTTTTAGCGCAGCATGGTTTAAGGCAGGTTGCGCGCCTTGAGGAGGACGACTCTTTCACCCCGCTTGCAAATAATTACGACGATAAGAAATTAAACAGCCCGAATGATATGGACGTTAAATCAGATGGTTCGATTTTCTTTACGGATCCTCCTTACGGGATAAACAGTTCGGATGCTGAACTGGATTATAACGGCGTCTATAGAATCGGTCCAACCGGGCAGATTACTTTGCTGGAAAGAACATTATATCGCCCGAACGGAATTGCATTCTCGCCGGATGAAAAGACTCTGTATGTCGGAGATGCCGAATCGAGAAAGATTTTTGCGTATGATGTTGTTGATGATTCCACACTCGCAAATAAAAGACAGTTTGCAGCGATGAGTCCACGTGGATATACCGACGGAATGAAAACCGACAAAGACGGACGATTGTTTTCCTCCGGACCAATCGGCATATGGGTTTACGAACCGGACGGAACTCTTATTGAGACAATAGAAGTGCCGGGACAAACAACCAACTGCGGCTGGGGCGATGCTGACGGCAATACACTTTATATAACCTCAGGTGATGCCGTCTATCGTATCCGGAATACCCTGGTTGGCGTTAATGAAGATTTGGAAGACTCCGGCCATCCGGATAAATTCAAATTATTCCACAATTACCCGAACCCGTTTAATGCGACGACTAATATTTCTTTCACGCTGAAAGAAGCCGGATTTACAAGAGTGAATGTGCTTAATACTGTGGGGGAAAAGCTGGAAACATTAAGCAGCAGAGTATATGAGGCGGGTCGCCACAGTATAATCTGGGATGCCGACAATATAAATTCCGGAGTTTATATTATTCAGCTCTCAACTATTTCCGGAACAGATACCCGAAAATGCATTTTGCTAAAATAATTTCAGGCAAATAATAATTACCATGAGAATAGAACGAACAAACAGCGACAACCCGAACTTTGCGAAGCTTATTAAACTTCTTGACGAGGAACTTTACTCGCGATACGGGAAGGATCAGGAAGAGTATGACGAACATAACATACTCGATCCGATTAAACACGTAGTCCTAATCTATAATAATTCCGATCCGGTCGGCAGCGGCAGTTTCAAAGAGTTCGATAGTGATTCGGTGGAACTGAAACGTATGTTCGTGAAAAAGGATTACCGCGGTTCGGGAGCCGCTACACAAATTCTTTCAGAGCTTGAGAACTGGGCCGAAGAGCTGGGCTATCTTAAGATGGTACTTGAAACCGGGATCGGTCAGCCGGATGCAATCAAGTTCTATGAAAAATCCGGTTATTCAACTATTGAAAACTTCGAGCCTTATGTGGGAATGCCGTTAAGTATTTGCATGAGTAAAAAACTCCTGAGACATTCGGTTTAACTGGAATGATTTAGATAAAGTTAAATGTAACCACTAACATTTTAAAATGTCCGGACTCCGCGTATAGCTCACCGAGCAATGCAATTAATACCGGAAATATATTATCTTACAACTTATAAATTGATTTGTTCACCGATTGCCAAAACACAAACAAACTAATTTGCTAAGACGAAATTTTTATAAAGCTTTTCTTATACTCATCCTGCTTCCGACACTAATGGAAGTATTTGGTCAGGATAAAACTGCTTACAAAAAGGCTCTCTTAAAAGTCGTTGAAAATGTGATAAACAGAAACAACTTCATGTTTATAGACGAGCAATCCGGGAACTTATACGAATCAACATCCGATGCGCCCGAAGAAACAGTTCTAAAACCAGCCAGCCCTTATAACGACTGGCGTTACTGGAACGGTGTGTTGAATATTGCTATGTATAATCTCTCCGATGTTCTCAGGGACCCGGAGTATAAAGAGTTTGCACAACGCAATGTTTCCTTCGCGTTTGATAATTACAAATACTTCGAGCAGCGTTATAATAATGAAGACAAATGGAGTTACCCGTTCGGACAGCGTTTTATCCTGGAGGAACTGGATGACGGCGGCGCAATGGGTGCGAGTGTGATTGAAGTTTATCATGATGATACTCAACAGCGTTATATTAATTATATTCAGCAGGTCGCAGATCATGTATTCAATAAACAGGATAGACTTGATGATGGAACGCTTGTTCGCAAATTTCCACACGAGTATACTCTCTGGGCTGATGATCTTTACATGGGATTATCCTTTCTTTCGCGGATTGGAGATCTGACCAACGATAACAAGTACTTTAATGACGCAGTTAACCAGGCAATTAATTTTCATGAGTATTTATTCGATCAAAATAAAGAACTCATGTATCATAACTGGTACTCCGATCTGAAAAGGCAGGGTGTGGCTTTGTGGGGACGGGCTAACGGCTGGGCTTTGGTCGCACAGATCGATCTGCTTGATAATTTACCTGTCGATCACCCAAAACGTGACACTCTTGTTTCTCTTTTGCAGAAGCATATTATGGGAGTTGCGAAGTATCAAGGTCCTTATGGTTTATGGCATCAGCTATTGGACAAACCCGATTCGTACCTTGAAACATCCTGCAGCGCTATGTTTACATATTCAATTGCACGTGCTGTGAATAAAGGCTATATTGACGCCCGCTATGCCTCAATCGCAATTAATGGCTGGGAAGGTGTGATGAAAAAGATAAGAGCCGATGGACAAATTGAGAATGTTTGTACAGGTACTGTTGTCAGCGACAATTTAGTTGATTATTACAACCGCCCATCTCCGTTAAACGATATTCACGGGATCGGGACAGTGATATTAGCCGGCTCCGAGATTTTAAGACTAATTAATTAATCTTATAAAATTACAGCTAATTTCCATGCGGATTATCTGATTTGTCGAAATAATAGTTCGTCCTGATATCAGATAAGTATTATGCACAGATTGAAATATAAAGCTGAAACGGACTGTGTCGGATTATCGAGTCTTGCGCGATCTGGTTAAAAGTTTACGCAATCAGGCTTTTATATCCTCCCGTTTCGCAATATTATAATTACTTAAAAACAAAATTTGCCCAATTCATTTCATAACCTAGGAGTTAACATGTGGAGGAATTTTATCACAGCGGCCACATCAATCTTATTTGGCCTGGTATTATTCTCATGTGCAGAAAAGAAAGCTGATACGAGTCCGGTTGTATTCGGTACACTGGAAGACGGGCAGCAGATTATTATTTATACACTTACTAATAATAATGGAATGTCCGTCGAGGTTATTAATTTCGGCGCAATTGTAAAGTCAATAAAAGTGCCCGATAAAATGGGTAAAACCGCTGATGTTATTTTAGGATTTGATAATCTCGAAGGATACGTTAACGACAATTCGTTTCAGGGCGCAATTGTGGGCAGGTACGGGAACAGGATTGCTGAAGGTAAGTTCACCCTTGACGGAACAGACTACCAGGTTTCGGTTAACAGCGGAGAGAACCATTTACATGGCGGATTCAAGGGATTCTACAAAGCCGTTTGGACGGCTGATCAAACTGCTCCGAACTCCGTTAAGCTTAGTCTTGAAAATCCCGACGGTGACGAAGGCTACCCGGGCAATGTAAAGGTTACTGTAGTATATACAGTTACAAAGGATAACGGACTTAAGATAGAATATTCCGGCACAACTGATAAACCGACCATACTGAATCCGACTAACCATTGCTATTTCAATTTAACCGGCAACCCGGACAACACTATACTTGATCACAAACTTATGATAGCCGCCGATCAATTCACCCCGGTAAACGATAAGTTAATTACTACCGGCGAACTTCAGGATGTTGAAGGGACTCCAATGGATTTTAGAGAACCTAAAGCAATAGGCGATGATATTTCAGCAGATTTTCAACAGCTCGTATTCGGATTCGGATATGACCATAATTGGGTTCTGAATAATTATACCAAAGAAGTTCGCGAGGTCGCATCTCTCTTTGATTCAGAGACGGGAAGATTTTTAACGATTTCTACGGATCAGCCGGGACTACAGTTCTATTCAGGTAATTTCCTCGACGGAACCATGAAGGGTAAAGGCGGACAATCCTACGCGTACAGAACAGCGTTATGCCTGGAAACACAGGCTTATCCCGATTCACCAAACAAACCGGATTTCCCTTCGGTAGTTTTGCGTCCGGGTGAAAAGTATACACAGACAACCATTTACAAGTTTTCAACTAAGTAATCGACCGGGGATAATTTAATGGGCAAGTACTCAATCGGACTGGACTTCGGAACGAATTCATGCCGTTCACTTATAGTTGATATCGCTAATGGCAATGAATTGGCAAGCAGTGTATTCAATTATCCATCGGGAGAAGCAGGCGTTATAATAGATAAAGACAATCCTAATCTCGCCAGGCAAAATCCGGCTGATTACCTTGAAGGTATTGAAACAACTGTTAAAGAAGCAATACAGTCGGCTTCAAATACTGATCCTGAATTTTCACCCGATGATGTTATGGGTATTGGCGTGGATACTACCGGCAGCAGCCCTATGCCTGTTGATAAAGAAGGCAGCTCACTTTGCTTCAGCGATGAATTCAGAAATGATCCTTCCGCGATGGTCTGGCTTTGGAAGGATCATACTAGTCACAAAGAGGCGGCTGATATCACAACACTGGCTGCAAAACTTCGTCCGGAATACCTTGCTAAAATTGGCGGAGTTTATTCTTCAGAATGGTTCTGGAGTAAGTTATGGCATCTGCAGAAAGAGAACCCTGCGGTATTTAACAAGACTTATAGTTTCGTAGAAATCTGCGACTGGATTCCGGCTGTACTTTCCGGAAATACCGATCCGAGGAATATAAAGCGAAGTATTTGCGCTGCGGGCCATAAAGCAATGTTCAATGAACATTGGGGCGGCTTGCCTGACAAAGAATTTCTTAAAGAACTCTCGCCCGAAATTGCCGACATGTACGACAGGCTGTACAGCAAAGCTTTCCCGGCTGATCAAAGGATCGGGTATCTCTCCGCTGAATGGGCTTCTAAGCTGGGCTTGCCGGAAACCACGGCCATTGCAGTCGGGGCATTCGACGCACACATGGGCGCTGTCGGTGCCGGTGTTCAATCAGGCTCACTCGTTAAAATACTCGGCACAAGTACCTGCGATATAATGATCTGGCCGAACGCGGAAAAACTTAGTGACATTCCGGGCGTTTGCGGAATCGTCGACGGATCGGTAATGGGCGACTTTTACGGGATTGAAGCCGGACAGTCTGCTGTCGGTGATATTTTCATATGGTTCGTGAATAACCTAGTCCCGGACTCTTATGGCTCTACACAGGAAGAAAAGTTCAGCAACTTGGCGGATAAAGCTTCCAAGCTTAAACCGGGTGAGAGCGGATTGCTTGCTCTCGACTGGAACAACGGCAACAGGACTGTACTTGTTGATGTACGCTTAACCGGGATGCTACTTGGTCAGACACTTCACACAACACCTCATGAAATTTACAGGGCACTTGTGGAGGCTACTGCCTACGGCGCTCTCACAATAATAGACAGGATTGAAAGCTACGGTGTGCCCGTTAATGAAGTTGTTAACTGCGGCGGACTCGCAATTAAAAATCCGCTGCTGATGCAGATTTATGCCGATGTTACCGGCAGACCGATGAAGATATCGAGAAGCGAACAGACACCGGCATTAGGCGCGGCTATATTTGCTGCGGTGTCATCCGGCAGCGATATAAGCGGCTTCGAAAGTATAACCGATGCTCAGAAAGTAATGACCGGCACTAATAAAACTTATGAACCGGATGAAGCAAGTCATGAAGTTTACAAAAAGCTATATTCGATGTACAAACAGCTTCATGACGGATTCGGCACCGAAGAATGGTCGGGAAATATGTATAACATTATGAAATCGCTTTTAGATATCCGGGACGGAGTTAGAAAGGAGAAGCAATGCTCGAGGAATTAAAAGAGAAAGTATTTCAGGCGAATTTGAATTTGGTCAAATACGGACTTGTAACTTTAACATGGGGAAATGTGAGTGGAATCGACAGGTCCGAAGGACTCATTGTAATTAAGCCTAGCGGAATTGATTACGATACTATGACCGCCGATGATATGGTAGTTGTTGATATGGATGGCGTACTGGTTGAAGGCAAATGGCGTCCATCCTCAGATACACCAACGCATGCTGTCTTGTACAAAGAATTCAGTAAGATTGCCGGGATAGCACACACTCATAGCGAGAACGCAACATCGTTCGCACAGGCATTACAAGAAATTCCATGCTATGGAACAACCCATGCCGATCATTTTAACGGAACTATCCCGTTGACAAGATTTCTTATCGAGGAAGAAATTAATACTAATTATGAATTATACACCGGTAAAGTAATTATCGAACGATTCAAGGAGCTGGATCCACAAAGTATGCCGGGAGTACTTGTCGCGGGCCATGCACCATTCGCATGGGGTAAGTCACCTGATGACGCCTTTAAGAATAGTCTTATTCTTGAACGTATTGCAAAGATGGCGATGAACAGTCTCTTCTTAAATAAAGAGTTGCAGCCGATTCCAGAATACATTTTAAAAAAACATTACAATCGTAAACATGGTCCGGATGCGTATTATGGTCAAAAGAATAACAAATTATAATTAATAGATAAGGTGGAAAATGATTGACTTTAAAAAAAATGAAGTGTGGTTCCTTACCGGCAGCCAGCATCTGTATGGTCCGGAGACACTTCAAAAAGTTGAAAAGGACTCACAGGAAATTGCAAAAGGGCTCAGCGAAGCGGATGAAATTCCCGTTCAAATAGTTTATAAACCGGTTCTCACTACATCTGAATCCATATATAATATTATGTTAGAAGCGAACAGTTCGGAAAAATGTATCGGATTGATCACCTGGATGCATACATTCTCTCCCGCTAAAATGTGGATAGCAGGATTAAAGGTACTTCAGAAGCCATTTGCACATCTGCACACACAGTTCAGTCAGGATATCCCCTGGTCAAAAATCGATATGGATTTCATGAATCTGAATCAGTCGGCTCATGGTGGGAGGGAGTTCGGATATATCTGCAGCCGTATGAAAATTAACAGGAAAGTCATTACCGGACACTGGCAGGATAAAAGAGTTCAGCATAAACTTTCAGTATGGATTCGCGCGGCTGCGGCATGGCACGATGCGAAAGGTGCTAAACTCGCTCGCTTCGGTGACAATATGCGTGAGGTAGCTGTAACTGAAGGCGATAAAGTTGAAGCGCAAATAAGATTCGGTTATTCGGTTAACGGATACGGACTAGGTGATCTTGTTAAATTCGTCGACGGCATTCCCGATGCGAGTGTCGATAAATTAATTGATGAGTATAAAGATAAGTATATAATTACTGACGAAGTTCTTAATCACAAAGGACTAAAGGACTCAGCTCGTATTGAACTCGGCATTAGAGCATTCCTGCAAGACGGCGGATTCAAAGCATTCACAACTACATTTGAGAATCTTACCGGACTAAAACAGCTACCTGGAATTGCAGTACAAAGGTTAATGGCAGATGGGTACGGTTTCGGTGCCGAGGGTGACTGGAAAACAGCAGCGCTCCTTCGCTCAATGAAGGTGATGTCGGCCGGGCTTCCGGGAGGAACATCGTTCATGGAAGATTATACTTACCATCTTGACCCAGCAGGCAACAAAGTTCTCGGCTCACATATGCTTGAAATCTGCGAATCTATTGCGAGTGATAAACCGAAACTTGAAATACATCCGCTTTCAATTGGGGGTAAGGAAGATCCTGCAAGACTTGTGTTTAACGTTGCAGCCGGAGAAGCAATCAACGTATCTGTAATTGATATGGGAAACAGGTTTAGAATGATACTCAACGAGGTGGAAGTTATTGATCCGGATGAAGATTTACCGAAACTTCCGGTCGCCAGAGCATTATGGGTTCCCAAACCTGATCTTGAAACAGCGGCTGAAAGCTGGATTTACGCCGGCGGAGCGCATCACACCGGATTCAGCAAGGCGATTACCGCCGGGTATATTCAGGACTTTGCCGAGATTGCGGGTATCGAACTGATTGAAATTAATGATTCGTCAACTGTTTCAAGTATAAAAAAAGAAATCAAATGGAACGATCTTTCTTATTAGCTTTAGTGGAGAATAACGTTCGTATTAGTTAACTTCGCATTGCAAATTGCATGTGTTCATTTTACACTTATTGTCGGAATCTATTGTTGTGAGTAAAGAAACTAGCAAATACACTATCGCTAACACGAAAGGAATGAATGCTGACATACTAAGCTTAGGTGCTATTGTTGCAAAACTTTTTGTGCCCGACAAGAATGGGAATCCTGCTGATGTTCTTCTCGGTTATGATGATATCAAAGGATTCAAATCAGACGGTTCATTCCAAGGTGCAATAGTAGGACGATACGGAAACAGAATCGGGAACAGTAAGTTTGAACTTGATGGAATTGAATATAAGCTTACATCTAATGAAGGGAGCAACCAGCTTCACGGCGGATCAAACGGATTCAATAAGGTTGAATGGACTGCTGAAGAAGTAAATGACAACTCAGTTACGTTATCGTATGACAGTCCCGATGGAGAAGAAGGTTATCCGGGAAATGTTAAAATTACAGTTAAGTATTCCATTACTGAAGATAACGAGTTGAAGATTGAATACAGTGGAACCACCGATAAACCGACAGTTCTGAATCCGACAAATCATTGTTATTTCAATCTAACGGGTAATCCGGATAATTTGATTGTCGATCATGTTGTTCGGATTGATGCGGATTATATTACGCCGGTTAATGACCAGATGATTCCCACCGGAGAACTCATGAGTGTAGACGGGACTCCGATGGATTTCCGAAGCCCAAAAGTAGTAGGAGAAGAGATTGAAGCTGATTTTGAACAGCTTAAACTAGGCGGCGGATACGATCATAACTTCGTTCTGAATAACTTTAACGGTTCTGCAAAGATTGCAGCAAGTGTTCACGACCCGGTATCCGGGAGAGTACTTGAAGTAATTACCGATCAGCCGGGTATTCAATTTTACTCAGGTAATTTTCTGGATCAGAGTACAAAAGGTAAAGGGAACAAACCCATGTTGAAGCGTTCGGGACTCTGTCTCGAAGCACAGGGATTTCCGGATTCACCCAACAAGCCTCAATTCCCTTCTGTTGTTCTGAGGCCGGATGAAGTATACATACAAACCACCATATACAAATTTTCTAGCAAGTAAAAACTATTTACAATCATATAGGAGTAGTTGTATGTCAACACTTCAGACACTCGACTGGATTATAATTGCCGGCTACTTTACCATCATACTCGGGCTTGCCTGGTGGGTTATAAAACAGCGTCAGGATACTTCCACCGATTACTTTCTGGCTGGACGACACCTGGGATGGTTCATTGTCGGCGCTTCCATTTTTGCCTCGAACATCGGATCGGAACACCTTGTAGGCTTAGCCGGTTCGGGCGCAACCGACGGCGTGGCGATGGCTCATTATGAACTGCATGCATGGTGCCTGCTGGTATTAGGATGGGTTATGGTACCGTTTTATATGCGTTCCAAAGTTTTCACTATGCCCGAGTTCCTTGAAAAACGTTTCTCTCCGGCAGCAAGAACTATATTATCGATCATATCGCTTGTTGCTTACGTACTGACGAAAATTGCGGTTGGTATTTTTGCGGGCGGTATTGTTTTCAGCGTGCTGCTGCCTGAAATTAATTTATTCGGACTTGACAGTTTTTGGCTGGGATCAATACTTGTAATTATATTGACCGGTCTTTACACAATTCTCGGGGGTCTACGCGCAGTTGCTTATACCGAGGCTCTGCAAACAGTCATTCTCATTTTCGGCTCTATCCTGGTAACCATATTCGGTTTACAGGCCATAGGCGGCTGGGATGCACTTAGGGAGATTGCAGGTTCGGAAATGTTTAACCTTTGGAAACCATTAGTTCCCGACGGTATTGAAAGCACCTGGTCACCGGTTCTTGAATCAGGCAAAATGGCCTGGTACTTCAATGACAACTATCCGTGGCTCGGGATGCTGTTCGCTGCACCGATTATCGGACTATGGTACTGGACTACCGATCAGTACATAGTACAAAGAGCTTTAGGCGCACTGAACGAGAAAGAAGCAAGACGCGGATCGATCGCCGCAGGTTTCCTTAAACTTCTGCCTGTTTTCATTTTCATTATTCCCGGAATGATCGCTTATGCAGTTGCGACTCAGGGTATTGTTCCTGAAATTCAGCAGCAGATGATGGGACCGGACGGAAAAATAATTGCTGATGAAGCTCAAAAAGCATTCCCTCTTCTTGTCGCATATATACTTCCCGTTGGTGTAAGAGGTATTGTTGTAGCCGGACTTCTCGCAGCTCTCATGAGTTCACTTGCCGGTGTATTCAACGCCTCATCAACTTTATTCACCATGGATTTCTATTCCAGGTTCAAACCTGAAGCAAGCCAAAAGCAGCTTGTATGGATTGGACGTGTTGCAACCGGCGTAATGGTGCTCATCGGATTATTCTGGATACCGGTTATACAGGGCGGACGCGGATTGTACGACTATCTTCAGGGAGTGCAGGCATATCTGGCTCCTCCAATCTTCGTTGTATTTTTCCTCGGTGTATTCTGGAAAAGACTTAACGCCAAGGGCTGCCTGGCAGCATTACTCACAGGATTCGGAATGGGAATTTTCAGACTTATTGTAGACACGCCTGTAAAACTTATGGACGGATTTGCTTATTCGGAAGGTTCGTTCTTCTGGATTATAAACAATATTTTCTTCCAGTATTACGGACTGCTTATATTCCTGGTATCTATGATAGTTATGATCGCTGTAAGTTACATGACAGAAGAACCGGAATACGAAAAAATAAGCGGATTGACGTACGGTACAATTACTAATGAACATAAGAAAGAAACGAGATCAAGCTGGACGAAGGGTGATGTTGTTGCATCCGTACTTCTTCTCGTAATAATTCTTGTAATATATCTTTCCTTCACCGGTTAATTTATTAACCAGCAACCTAAGTTCTCATATGGGAACTTAGGTTGTTTTATTTTCAGCAACTTTACTAATCGCTCTTTCCGAAATCGCAGTAATAGTCAGCGCAGGATTCACACCCGGATTAGCCGAAATCATCGAACCGTCGCATACGTACATATTATCGTAACCAAATACTTTGTTGTCTTTATCAATTACTCCTTCAATGCTGTCAGCGCCCATAACGCATCCGCCGAGTATATGTGCAGTTGTCGGTATGCCGAGTAAAACTTCGTTCATCAGTGCGCCGGGCGTTCCGCCTGAGAGTTCCGCGAACCGTTTTGCCAGATCTCTCGACTCGGGTATGAACGCACTCGGGGCAATACCCTTCTCAAGTTTTGAGCGCATCCTGAAAAATCCTTTTTCAAATTTTAATGTACTATTAATAGTCTGCATGAAAAGTAGTATCTGGGTTTTAGACGCCCAATCTCTAACGAAGTACAATCTGGCAGTTTTCACTGGATGCATAAATACATAAGCAATCACTTTGAGTATTCGAATGAGTACATTACTCCCCTCTATCATCGGCAAAACCTGAAGTCTCCAGAAACCTGACCCGGACGGATATCTAACAGGTTCAACATGACTCTCTTCATCCGTGTGAACAATAGAGCTTATCGCGATTCCTTTTGAGAAGTCCTCTTCTGAACGGGCTGAAGTTATTCCAAGCAGGCTCTCCGAATTCGTTCGTATTGCGCTGCCCACTTTATCAGAGAGTTTCGGAAGACTTGTATCTTTCAGCTTTAGCAGAAGCGGAACAGTCCCGAGCACTCCTCCGGCGAACACTATTCCCCTGCTTGAAATTATACCTTTCGATTTGAAAATGTTTGTCGAACTTTTCCATTTAACCTGATACCCCTTTTTCCCGCCGTCATCTAATGGAAGCACATCATACACCAGCGATTCCGCTTTAATCTCAGCACCTTTTTTCTGTGCAAGATATAAATAGTTTTTATCAAGAGTATTCTTCGCATTATGCCTGCAGCCCACCATACACCCGCCGCAGAAAGTACAGCCTGATCTTTCGGGACCTTCCCCGTTGAAGTACGGATCGGGAACAGTTACATCCGGCTCGCCGAAGTAGACCGCCGCATCAGTTGTCTCATAATCCATTCCCTTCCCAATTTGGTTCGCAACTTCCTTCAATATCTTATCACCATAATCTTCTCTCGGGTTCTTTGCTGTTCCAAGCATATTGCGGGCAATGGAATAGTAAGGCGCCAGCTCCTCTTCCCAGTTTGCAAGATGTTTCCATGATTCAGCATTGAAGAATTTCTTTTTCGGTATCGGAAGTGTATTTGCGTAAACCAGCGAGCCCCCGCCCACTCCAACGCCAGAGAGTATTCCAATGTGACGGTAAAAGGTTATCTTGAAAAATCCGAAAAAGTGAAGCATTGGAATCCACAGCCACTTTCTCAGGTCCCAGTTGGATTTTGGAAAATCATCGGCTCCGTACCACTTCCCTTTTTCAATCACAAGAACTTTATAGCCCTTTTCCGAAAGTCGTAAGGCGCTTACCGAGCCGCCGAATCCGCTTCCGATTATTACATAATCATAATCATATTTTAATTCTTCCATTGAAACCGCCCGGAGTAATTATTTATATTAGGCTTATTCTTCTTATCTTTGCCGATAAAATATTTAAAGGAAAAGACAGCTTGAAAATAACAAAAATTTTCTTTGTATTAATCGGACTGCTCCTGATTGCCGTTTTATTCTTTAACGGCTGTGAAAAAGAGAATGGCAATTCGAGACACGGCAGGAAAAGCGAAGAAGCAATTAAACTTGAAAAGTTGAAAGAGCAGAAGCAACTTACAGCCGATAGTCTTAAAAAGGAAATACAAGTCTTAAAAGAAAAGAAAGACAGTTTAAAGAAAGCGATAGAAGATGAACAAAATTGAATCATTCGAATACGGTGAAGAGCGATCTCAGCGGCTGCTGAGATATTTAACGGATTATATCTTCACGGTCCAGATAGAGAACGGGAAAGTAGTAGAGACTTATCACGGCCCCGGATGTATTGCGGTTACCGGATATTCTTCGGAGGATTTCACAAAAGATCCTGATCTCTGGTACAGGATGGTGTTTGACGAAGATAAAGAAGCGGTATTGGAGCAGGCGCGGAAAGCTTCTGCGGGCGAGGAAGTTGAACCTTTAGAGCACCGGATAGTCCATCACGACGGACTTATTAGATGGGTAAAAAACAGTATCGTTCTGGCAAAAGATCATGAAGGGAATGTAGTTTCATACGACGGAATTATAAATGATATAACGGAATTAAAGCATGCTGAAGCGCTTGCAGACGTTAAACAGAAGCAGCTAATCCAGGCTGACAAAATGGTCTCGCTGGGAATCCTTGTTTCCGGAATTGCGCATGAAATAAACAATCCTAATAATTTTATAATGCTGAACGCGGAATTAATTCTTAAGGCATGGGAAGATATTCTGCCGATACTAATGGATTATTACGACGACAACGGCGACTTCGCTGTTGCGGGAATGTCATTTCATAACTCCCATGTGAAATTTAGGGGAATAATGAAGGGTATTTCCGAAGGCGCAAACAGAATCCAGAAAATTACGAGAAGTCTTACTAACTTCGCGAAACATGATCCGGGCGAACTTAACCAGTCTGTTGACTTGAACTGGATAATTGAGAACGCTATTATTATCACCGGAAACCTGGTTAAGAATTCCACGAACAATTTTACAGTAAGATATAATAAAAATACTCCGAACGTTACTGGCAACAAACAGCAGCTGGAGCAGGTTATAATCAACCTGATAAATAACGCCTGCCAGTCGCTGACTAATAAGAAACAGTCTATCACTGTAACGCTATTTTACGATAAGTATGAAGAGTCGTTAATTACAGAGGTTAAGGACGAGGGAGCGGGAATTGAGGAAAAATATCTAAAGCGAATTTTCGATCCTTTTTTTACAACTAAGAGAAACACGGGCGGCACAGGTCTGGGTTTATCAATATCTTATAATATTGTTAAGAACCACGGCGGCGAGCTCAGAATTGAAAGCAGGCAAGGCGAAGGTACTACCTGCAGACTTATTTTACCAATCGAAAGAAAAGTAAAAGAGGAATAGATATGGGAATAGCCAAATATCCCCAAAATCCGGTATTACTTGTTGACGATGAAGAACAGTTTCTTTTCAGTGCAGAACTTACCCTTTCGGCGAACGGTATCAACAATCTTGAAACGGTAAACGACAGCCGCAAGGTTATGACCCTGCTCGAGCAGAATGAATACTCACTAGTTGTGCTCGATATTAATATGCCTCATGTAACCGGTTTAGAACTTCTTCCAATGATAGTTGATAAATATCCCGACATCCCGGTAGTTATAATTACTGCGGTTAACGATGTTGAGAACGCGGTATACTGCATTAAGGAGGGGGCGTTCAATTATATACTTAAACCGGTGGATAACACAAGACTTGTTACCACGTTGCGGGCCGGACTCGACCTCCGCGCAATTAAGAGCGAGAACATAATGCTCAAGAAGTACCTGTTGAAAGACGAGCTGGAATTCCCGGAAGCTTTCAAGCATATTGTTACACGCAGTTCATCTATGCGCGCAATTTTCAAATACATTGAAGCTATTGCCAGAACCCCCCTGCCTGTTCTCATAACCGGTGAAACCGGCGTAGGCAAAGAATTGATAGCCAAGGCTATTCATGATATAAGCGGCAGACCGGGTCAGCATGTACCGGTAAACGTTGCGGGAGTTGACGACACACTCTTTTCCGACACTTTGTTCGGTCATAAGAAAGGAGCATTTACCAGCGCGGATACAGACAGGAAGGGACTTATTGAACAGGCTGAACAGGGTACGCTCTTCCTTGACGAGATCGGCGACCTGAGTATTGAGTCTCAGGTTAAACTGCTTCGATTGCTTCAGGACAGGAAGTACTACCCGCTCGGATCAGATACCGCAAAGCTATCTGATGCGAGAATTATCTGCGCAACTCATCGCGACATTGAAAGCATGAAAGACAATGATACATTCAGAAAGGATTTGTACTACAGACTCCAGGCCCACCATATACATATACCACCCCTGCGTGAAAGAAAAAATGATCTGCCGATGCTTATCGATCATTTCCTGGATAAGGCGGCCGAACAGTTAAACAAGAAGAAACCGACACCACCGCGGGAACTCTATACGCTTCTTTCCAATTACTCATTCCCGGGCAACATACGAGAGATGGAAGGAATTATGTTCAACGCGGTCAGTATGCACAAATCAGGTGTAATGTCTCTCGAAATAATTAAGGATAAACTCTTTACGAAAGAAGGCGGCACCAAAACGTCAACGGACAATACAGTAATTGAAGAGGGACACGACCATACAATGCAATTCTCGGGCAATCTACCTACATTAAAGCAAATGGAAGAGATATTAATTGATGAGGCATTGAAGAGATCCAACGGAAATCAGTCTATTGCAGCGCAGCTACTGGGAATGAGCAGGCGTGCGCTGAATAACCGTCTTCAGAGGCGAAATTCATAAATTCTAACCGGTTTTCATCAATACGACTTTAAAGGGTGCCACATAATTGCACAATGCCACTTTTGTGCATTTTAACTAACTTATTGTAAAACAATAACTTAACAATCCAGTTAACGCTAACTTAACATTGGCGTGGCATCCCTTTAAAAACTATCCAAGATACCTCTATTAAACTAACTTATTGTTTTTTCAACACTTAGATGAGTCAGACCGTTTTGGCACGCGCATTGATTGTAATAGGGCAATTAAATAATTACTTATACGAAAGGTTATAAAATGAAACAGATAAAAAAAATTTTAGTCTTGGTCTTGTTTTTAGCATTAAGTCTGGAACTTTCTGCGCAGACAAGAAGTTTGAGTAACGATTATCTTGAACGAGCCGAGAAGAACTCGATAATTACCATGGACAGCGATTTGAATTCGCTTGTTGAATCAGTGATCTTCAACATGTTGATTTTCAAAGACAATTTCCCGAACTGGGAATACGACAGCATTGTTGGAAAACTGAATGAGCTTGCAGTTACAGGCAGAACAGTATCAATCAGGTACAAAGCTCAGCTGGCAAGTATGTTCATAAGCAATCCGGAAATGTTCAATGACATGAAAATCATTGAGAAAGAAAATCCGAACAAATATTTCCTCGAGATTGCATCCAGAGTTGAACGAACACTGGTAGCATCGAACTAGAAAGCTTCATACAAAACTCCTATGGGTAAATAGGTTGGTGGTTATAAGCCCGGTTCCCTCCTACGCCGGGCTTTCTTATTTTAAAAAAATTCAGAACATATTTCTTGCTAATCCTTACAAGATCAAAAATGCTCACATGAGTTGACTTAGTTAATTTGGGGACAACTCCCTGAGAACCTTCAGGGTTATTGTTCTTTTCTCTTGATAGAAAAGAACAATAAGATCAAGACAATAAAAAAATATCTAAAATTTCTATCGCTCAGCTAAAGAAAAGTAAACCAACTCTTAAATCAATATTAGACTTTTCTTCTTAACGCTTCACTCCGAAATTTCTATACGACATTTTTTTAACGTCAGATGAAAGATTTTTCGTTTTCCATAACGGAAGACTTAGATCCGCTGAACAGATAATTTTATTCATTGAATGTATTATTATTTATATGTAGCTTTTTACAGCCGGCAACTACGATTTTAGTTCCAGATAAGAAGCCATTCACAAAATTTTAACGAGTATAGATGCTGTTGAATAGGAACTATAAGCTAATAATTGTCCTATTTGTTATTACTTCGTCACTCATGTTCTCTCAAAAGAAAGAGGCCTTTCGCCATTCAGGTCAGTTCTATATTGAAGATTCTGCATATGTATTTTGGACTCACTACCCAAATCCGTTTTCTCCGCCGACAGTAATCGAACCGATTGATTATGATACCGTTATAACCTCAAACTGCCATTCGTTTACGTCATTTTACTGTGAATTATCCGACACGGTATCTGTGGTAATTGAGAATGAATCTCACTCTATTTACTTTAATACAACTGTAACAACAAAATATCATCCTTATTTCAGTTATTGTATTTGGTCGGCCGGAATAAAAGTCAGCAAGGATAGATTACCGGAAAAGTATTTCTTTTGCAGCAGCGAGGATAATCTGAAAATTTTCCTGGTCGTCAATGATAGAAAAAAGTGTTACAGGAAATTCGAGGGTTCCGGCAGATATTATTGGATTAAACCGTATGCATATTGAGTCAACTTAATATTATTAAAAAATAGTTTTAAAATTATGTAATACACTTATTTATATGATATACCAAGACTGCATACTGCGATTGCTGGAACAGTTCGTTAAAGTTCTTGCGAAAATTCTCTTCAACAAGAAAATGGGGAATTATAGGGATGCTGCTGAAAATGCCGAGACGGCGTTCAATCATTTGTTGGGACTGGACTATAATCTGGTTAGTTCTTTGTCGGCTAAGGATATAGTCTCATTATTGAATCTTTCAACAGATGAAATGGGGATAAGTATTAAATGTATTATAGCTGCAAGACTTTTAAAAGAGCATACAGAATTAAAAAGCATTAATAACCCCGACAGCCCGGATGTACTACCTGGATATCTAAAAGCGCTTAGGTTGTATCTTGAAGCGATACTGAATAATAAAAATAAAGATGCTGACTTAAGCGAGTATTATCCGGAAGTTAAAGAACTTGCAGCAAAATTGGGCGATGATGTTCCGGAGGATATAGAATCTAACCTAATAAAGTTTCACAAACTTTCGAATTCAGACACTTCTGAATCCAAGAATACATCATAACATAAATTGTGACCAATTTTTCACTATTATCTTTGCCGGCATTAATTCATTTTTACTGCATGGCGCCCATACTATTTTCTTTATATCATCAATCGGACTACTATGAAATTATTAACACTCTTCTTTGTATTACTTTTACAGTTTGCTGCGAATGCCCAACAAATTAAAATTGAATTGAACGAATTATCAAAAATCGATAAAAATAGTGTGCACCTGGTAGCACTTGAGAAAAACGGAAAAGAAGTTTTAATATTGCCTGCAGCAGATAAGGAAATGTCTACTGGTAAAAAGTATATGAGTCTGTTTTACAGTTGGGATACCGGGGAAGATCAAAATATTTCAGTGCTGGTTTACCAGTTTAACGATGAAGATCTGTTATATATAGACCGCAACAATGATGAAGATCTAACTAATGATGGTCCGCCTATACTCTTTCCTTTAGAGCAGGATTCCGTATCCTTTACCATAAATTCCTCTCAGGATAAAAACCAGATATTAAAACTCTCTCTATGGCGAAAGCCTGACCTTCCCGATTCATCAGTTGCTAGATTTGTTAACCCGGATGGAAATCTCAACGAAAAATACCTGATGTTGGCAAAAGTATATTCCAGTGATCCTGTTTTTAATGGTGATAACCGTTCATTTTATTTTGACTACAGAATTACTGTTAGAAAATCAGTCGCTGAGATTAACGGGGTAAGAATTCTATTGGGATTATTTGACTATACAAACAACGGCATTTTTAATGATGAAAGAGACTTACTGTTAATTGATTTCAACCAGGACAATAAACTTGATTACCTACACGATGAAGAAATATTTAAACTGAACGATATCTTCCGTATTGGGGATAAAAATTATCAACTGGAGAATATTGATAGATACGGGCATCATTTGAGTCTGCAAGAAACAACTACAGAACCAACAAAGTACTATGCCCGTTCAGATTACGATCCCCCAATTACACCTGGTGAACTCACGAAATATAAACTGGATTCTGAATTCTGGACTAACTCTTTTACGGATATCGATGGTAGCCCTGTTGACATGAACGATTATAAAGGGAAATATCTTTTCATTAATTTTTGGGGAGCCTGGTGCATGCCTTGCCGTAAAGAATTACCGGATCTTGTTAAAGCTTATAACAAATACACATCTACTGTTGAGTTCATCAGCTTTATAAAATCCAATAACCTTGATCGTGAGAGAAAGATTCTTTCGGAAAACAAAGCCAGATGGATCCAGATTGAGTTACCTCAGGAGATGATTGAAAAATTTAAAATACGGGGCTATCCGTCTAATATTTTAATATTTCATAATGGCGAGCAATTCCTGAAGACCGGAATGGTAGATGAGAGTTTTTTTGAAAAATATATTAAGTGAGTTTTTGTAATGAATGATACGCCAAGATTACATAATAAAATAAAGAATTACCTTAGATACCAGTTACTCCGCTTTACTAATAAGTTCTGCAAACCTTTTCTCATTATTAGTATACATAGCCTGTTCAAGATCCGTATTCCATTGCTTTAACCGTTCACTCTTTTCTATGTCAACACGCATCAGAAGTTCGTTCAGCTTGGTAATATGATAGACTTCCAGTTTCTTCAGATCTTCAAGAACAGGTTTGATCTCGGCTTTGTCGCTTTCGGTAAGTGTAATATCATCCTGCACTGCATTAGTGTATTCAACAACGCAGTCTGTTGTTTCGTATGTGGGGGTACCGGAAACATCCGAAGGCAAACTAAATACGAAGACTGTTCCCTGTCCTTCTTCCGATTCAACAGTTATTTCACCGCCGTGAGCTTCTACCGCAAGTTTGCAGAAGGCCAGGCCAAGTCCCGTTGAGCGGGCTTTAGTAGCTGTCACGGACTCCCGTTACCGGGATAAACATTCCGTGACAGTAAGTCTAGCGTCAGGGAGTGCTTGTCCCGGTAACGGGAGTCCCTGACGGCTGGTTCCAAAAAGTAGACCCTCAAAATTACCCATAAATCTTCTCCCTTTCGGGCACATTTTCGGCTTTTGTTTTGTTATATGATAAACTGCAAAATTCCGGAAAGGTCCAGTGATTAAGAAACTACTTATATTATTAGCGTTATACATTCCCCTATTTGCGGGGACGGTTCAAACAGATCATGCGCAGGTTGAGCTGATATCGGAAACGGGAAATATCGTTCCGGGTCAGGCTTTTACAGTTGCGCTGCACATTACACACAACGACGAATGGCACACCTACTGGCGTAATGCCGGCGACGCGGGAATACCGACCAGGTTCAAATGGAAACTCCCTGACGGATTCACAGCCGGCCCAATAGAATGGCCGTATCCGCACAGGATAATGATAGCCGATGTGGCAAATTACGGGTACGAAGGGGATTTATACCTGCTGACTGAAATCACTCCCCCGTCGGATCTTAAACCGGGTCAACGCGTAACAATTGGTTTAGATGCCACCTGGCTCATCTGCCGTGTTGAATGCGTACCCGAAGGAGCCGAACTGGAGCTTACACTTCCTGTCGGCACGGAAACCGAGCTGAACGATGAAACAGCCGAAGCGTTCACAGCAACCCGGGAAAAGTTACCACTGGTTAACAGCGGCTGGGAAGTGGCTTTCACAGGACGAACGGATACCTCGCTGACTTCGGCAATTACCAAACCGGACTGGCTGGACACGTTCCCCGGATCCGTACAGTTCTTTCCGTACGATGAAGGATTCATTAAGAACTCGGCCAAACAGACTTTCACACCTACTGACAATGGCTACAACGCAGAACTGATTCTTGACGATTTCATCGTGGATGAGCCCGATACACTGCACGGCATACTCGTCTCAGAAACCGGCTGGCGGGGAGAAGGTTCGGAAAAGGCTATCGAGATCTCTGTTCCATTATCGGTGGAAGAACAAGCCTCTCCGGCTCCTGGCGAAAGCAACTCGTTACTACTCGCATTAATATTCGCGTTCGCGGGAGGGATAATGCTCAACCTGATGCCGTGCGTACTGCCGGTACTATCGATTAAAATACTCGGCTTCGCGCAGCAGGCGGGTAACGACAAGAAGCACATTCTGAGTCACGGAATATTTTTCACTGTCGGCGTAGTCGCGTCATTTCTCGTACTCGCGTCGTTATTGCTAATACTCCGCGAAGGTGGCGAACAGCTCGGCTGGGGCTTCCAGTTACAATCGCCGTTATTCCTTATAATCCTGTCAGTACTCTTAACGCTCTTCAGTATGAGTTTGTTCGGTGTATTCGAGATCGGCACATCCGCGGCGGGATTAGGAGGCAGGATAGAAAACCGGGGCGGCAGCTTCGGCGCGTTATTAAGCGGAGTAGCGGCAACTGTACTCGCAACACCCTGTACCGCCCCGTTCATGGGTTCGGCACTCGGCTTCGCGATAACACAGCCTGCGTATGTAACGCTTACCGTCTTTACCTCACTCGGACTCGGTATGGCATTCCCCTATCTCATATTATCGATATTCCCGCAATGGCTTAAGTACATTCCCAAACCGGGCACATGGATGGAGACTCTAAAACAGTTTATGGGATTCCTGCTGCTCGCTACAATTCTCTGGCTTGCGTGGGTACTAAGCATACAGGGCGGGGGACTTGCGGTTATCGGGTTAATGGCAGCTCTGCTTATCACCGGACTGGCATCATGGATTTACGGCAAATGGGGCAGCCTTGTGAACAGTAAGTCAAAAAGAGTTATATCGTTCGCTGTAGCGCTGGTGCTTGTTGTTGGGAGTGTACTCGTAGCGGAATCGCTCGTTCAGCCGGTTAGTAACTCAAGCAGCATCAGTAATTCGGATAATGGAATTCAGTGGGAGGAGTTTTCAAAAGCTAAACTTGAGGAATCACTTAAAACAGGCGATCCTGTTTTCGTAGACTTTACAGCCGCGTGGTGTTTAAGCTGCCAGGTAAATGAGAAAGTTGCGCTGAACAACGAAGAAGTTGTGAACAAAATGAACGAATTAAACGCTATTACATTGAAAGCGGACTGGACATCGCGCGACCCGGAAATTACCGAGGCACTAGCGAAATTCGGCAGGAACAGCGTGCCCCTTTATGTTTTATACGACGGACGAAGCAGCAGTCCGAAGCTTCTGCCGGAAATATTAACACCCGGAATTGTACTTGAGGAACTTGATAAACTATAATTATTCACTAACTAATTTAACGGAGACAGATATGAAAAAAATATTCTCAACAATGCTGATGTTCCTTTTCGCCGCTTCTTTATTCGCGGCTGATAAGGCTAAAATAGATGAACCGGCTCCCGACTTTACATTAAAAGACAGCAACGGCAAGGAACACTCGCTTTCCGATTTTCAAGGCAAGTACGTTGTGCTGGAATGGATAAACTTCGGATGCCCGTTCGTGAAGAAACACTATAACAGCAACAATATGCAGAGTCTGCAGAAGAAGTATACAGACCAGGATGTAGTCTGGCTTTCGATCTGTTCATCCGCTGAAGGCAAGCAGGGATATTTCGAAAGTGACGAACTTAACGGGAAGTTGAAAGAGAAAGGCGCTGCAATGACTGCTTATCTTATTGATGAATCGGGAGAAGTCGGACATATGTACAACGCTAAAACAACTCCGCACATGTACATTGTGAATCCCGAAGGTATTCTTGTTTATGCAGGCGGTATAGACGACAAACCTTCAACCGATACCGACGATATTGAAGGTGCTGTGAATTACGTAAGCACTGCTCTCGATGCTTTACTGGCGGGTGAAACAGTAGAACACAAAGTAACCAAGCCTTATGGATGTTCGGTTAAGTACAAGAAATAGTACTAACATCGGAGCCGGTTTATCCCGGCTCCGTTCTATTAGTTCGAATGGAAACTACTATCACTAGTGACGAAATTTTTACTTGAATCTTCAGCACCCAGCTTAAATGCCCTGAATGACTTTTCAAGTTCATCAGTAAGACTTTTCAACTCCCGGGCGTAGTTTTTAACGTTAACAATTTTATCAACTGTATTTATACCGACACTATTGATTTCTGTGATACTGCTATTTATCTGTTCCACGGCAATCGACTCTTCCTCGTTGGCCTCGGCAACCCTGTTGGATATTTTAAGCGTTTTTTTCATACCCTCGATAATCTTTTCAAGCGTCTCTCCCGAATTCTCGGCGGAATTAATTCCAAGTTTTACCAGATTGACACCTTTTTCAATTCCACCGGCAGTCTGTTGTGAAACCTCCTGAATTTTTAAAACCATTTCGGCAATTTCTTTAGTTGCTTTGGTAGTTTTATCTGCAAGCTTCCCGACTTCATCGGCTACCACTGCAAATCCTCTTCCCGCATCGCCGGCTCTTGCAGCTTCGATAGCAGCATTCAGCGCGAGAAGATTAGTCTGCTCGGCTATATCATCAATCACGGTAATGATATCGCCTATCTCACTACTTCGCGTACCGAGTTCATTAACAGTTTCCGAAGAATTTGTAATTACCTCACTGATTTCCTTCATAGATTCAACAGTACTCTTAACTACTTTGCCTCCTTCACCTGCCAGTTCGAGTGAAGATTCCGCGAGTTTAGCTGCTTCAGTAGAGTTCGATGAAGTCTGGTTCAATACCTCATTAAGTTCCTGAACCGCGGTGGAAGCTTCGTTTGTTTTATGACTCTGGTCGTTTATACCGTCGGCTATTTCGTCCGTCCTTGTACAGATATCAGTACTGCTGTTCGTTGTTAGTTGGATTAGATTACCGACCTCCAGCATCATATTCCTAATCCTCGCAATCGATTTATTAAGTTCGACGAACAGCAATGCGGATTCTCCCCGTCCGTTTTCTTTGAATTCAATTGTCAGATCGCCTTCCGCAAACCGTTTAACGGCCGGCAGATTCACGGCGATATCGGCATCGTTTTTCTCGAGATATACGTGACAGTTTTCAACCTTGTTCAATCCGTTAAACACAGCTACAGCCATTTTTTCGCAGCAATCGTATCCGCAGGCTGCACAGTTCCTGAAATCCTCCCGGCAAGTTTTCATCATTCCCGAATAAATTTCATCCAGGTCTTTCTTAGACGGCGTCTTTATTCTGCTTTCAATATTCGAAGAAAGATTTTTATACTTCCTGTTATAGAGATTCGGCTTCCAGTACTTATCGACCGCTTTCTTGATTTTTCGTTTCGAAGGTTTTCTGTTAAAATTACCTTTATACTTTTCCTGCATTTCACGGCTTCTCTGTTCAACCGCATATTCCATTTCATCAACAGTTTTATTTCCTGAAGTACCGGTTCCGCCGTTACATCCCGCTTCACAATTCAGGCAGTCAATCAGTAATGGCGCTTTTCCTTTAATAATATTCTTCTCAAGATCATCGAGGTAGTGATATATTAATTCCGGTCCCTCTATCTTTCTTGTTATCCGCTGAATATCTTTGACCTCCCTTTCTGCTGTTCGCATCAACCCGCCGGGCGTTGAAAACAGTACCGCACGCTCTGCAGGAGGATTGTCATAATCGACTTTCGGATAAGAGGAAAGCCGTATATTCTTTTCGGAAAGGTATTCTTTAATTTTCGTCATGGTAACATTGTAATCCCCTATTCCTACTTCCTCGAATTCTCTTTTCTTGGCAATGCAGGGGGAAATAATTACGAATTTGGAATTCGAGTATTCCGGATAAAATTCGTTCACCATTTTCATAGTATGCATCATCGGGCTGTCCGCCGGTGCAAGATATTTAAGCAGCTCGGGCTTGTACATTTCGATGTAAGTAACAATGGCCGGACAGGGCTGTGCAATAACTGCTTTGGGCTTATTCGAGGTAATATGCTCGAGGTAAGACTTCACAGTAAGTTCAGCTCCGAAACTTACATCGAACACGGCTTTAACACCAATGGACTTCAGCCAGCCGTTAAGATTTAGGTAACTGTCTTCAAACTGAGCGGCCACTGCAGGCGCAATAACAGCCACAATATTGCGTGAAGTATAAACATCTTTGATAAAAAGATCGAAATCGTCGTGTAGTACCCGCGCTTTATGAGTACAGGCTTTCACACACTCACCACATCCTATACACAGATCGGAATTCAACGAAACATGGTCTCCGCTTCCGTCATTACAGAATTTTACGGGACAAACAGCTATGCACTGATGGCAATTGACACATTTTTCAGCATCAATCGAAATAACCTCGGAAAGTTGCATTTCATATTCTCAATTTATTAGAATTTATCAGAACCGCTATACGTAAGAATGACCGTCAATACGATCAGTGCATCGCTCCCCACTAGGATGGAAATTATAATACCATATAATCGAATGAAGTAAATAAAAGTTTAATAATTAATTCGAAATCGTTCAAAAAAAAAGGACTTTGAAGCAACTCCAAAGCCCTTTCAAACTAAAAACCAATGAAAATTTAACCGGTGATTCCGCCGAGAACAGCAATTAAAGTAAAAGTATTAGGCATAAGTTCAGTAAAACTTACCTCGTCACCGCCAGCGTATTGAATTCGAATGTCGTCTTCAACCACTACTATATCGCCTACATCATCGCCTTTATAATATACATCGCCAATTTTACCCGAATCACCGTCTGGTTCGGTAATTACCATTTCGATATTTTCACCGACTGCGATGGTAATCTTTTCCACATTAGCCGTTGGATCCTCGCTGCTTGCAGATAACAAATCATTGCCCTCCGCAGTAACAGTTAGTCCTGTTAAACCGGCAGCGCTTATTGTGGCTGTAACAGCTGAGTCAGTAACAGTTATCGAATACGCTGCTGAAATTCCCGACTCACTAACAATATTTCCCGAGATTGAAGCTCCCGTAATTGTAGATTCCGTAAAAAGAGTGACAAAATTGGTGCCGGTAATTGTAAGGTCCATTGTGAATACTGTTATTAAGTCCACAGTTAATTTTAAATCGAATCCGGCAGTTGTATTGGCGAGAACAATATTGTCTATCGTAATAACAGCCTGCTGTGATGAAGCGTCGGTACCGATAATAGGAAAGATGAATAAAACCGCATCATCCGGTGTGTCGGTATACGTCCAGGATTCGTCATCAGGATTATAAGTGTGCGTACCTTTTAACATTTCTAGTACTGAGAATATCGCAACAATCCCGGTATCAAGTTTAATTTCATTGAACTTATCAATTCCGTAATATTTTTTGAGGCTGTAATTTTCAACAACCTGCGGCACCATTGGAATAGTGATGCCACCTAAAAGTTCTGTTGATATTGCCTGGAACTGCAGCATCGCACTAAGCATCGGTCCGCCGGCCGCTTCACCGATCATTTCATCCATTGCCTGCATCTGTAGTTCAATCTCTGCCTGAGCCGCGGCTGTATCAGGTTCCGTACTGCTGTCTTCATCGCACGCAACCGTAAAAACCAACAATGAAAGAATAACTAATAAAACCGGGTATTTTCTTAAATTCATTTTGTCCTCGTTCTTTTGTATTCGTAATGTATAAATATAATAATCAAATATATAAATCCCGATAAAATATCAGCAATTAAATCTATTTTAATTTTATATATCACAAAAAAAAGAATATTCTTGCAGAACGGAACTCAACTGTATATATTGCGTCTATACAGTTAGAACAGTTGAGAAAATCAGAATGCTGCTTAATTTAACAGAATATTCTATAAAAACAATACAAGATCAGGTTTATGATCAGATACTTGGTAAGATAATCCATGCCGAGCTGAATCCCGGGGATGAACTGGAACCTGTCGGACTGCTGGCAAAAGAGCATCATATCAACAAAAGAACGATACAGAGAGTCTACGAGCAGCTCGAAGAAAAAGATATAATCGAGTACAAAAACGAGGTCGGATATTATATAAAGAGTTTTGATAAGGAAGATATTGAAAAATTCCGAAGTGAACTTGAACAGCGTGAGATTTCAAAATACAACTCGGAAATGCTGAATAATATTTATAAAGAAGCTGCAGCAAAACACAAAATTGAAGAAGAACTTAAGGTTGCGCGACAAATTCAATCGGATCTGCTGCCGAAACAATCCATTATTGATGATTATGTTGAAATTACAGGATATACTAAACCTTCGCAGGTAGTGTGCGGTGATTTTTATGATTATTTCCGAATTGATGAGAACAGGTACGGACTGGTAATCGCAGATGCATCAGGCAAAGGTATGCCGGCCGCCATATTGATCTCACAGATTCAGGCAATACTGAAAAGCGAGATCGGTAACGGTTCGAATATTCCGGCAATTATGAACAAGCTGAACAATCATCTCGTTAAGAACAGTTCGGCAAGGAATTTTACAAGTCTGTTTTACGGCATACTCGACTGTTCTTCCGGACAGTTCGAATACGCAAACGCGGGACACAACTTCCCGATCCTAATTAATGAATCAAAACCTTTTGAGTTGTTGAAGACTACCGGACCTGCACTGGGTCTCGTGAATGAATTCGAATATGGAACACAAACGATCAACATCACAAATGGCGCGCGGATTTTATTTTATACCGACGGTATTACCGAAACAATGAATGAAATCGGCGGACAGTTCGGCGAAGGAAGACTGATAGAATTAATGGTCCGGAACAGTTCAATTAGCATTACGAGGCTCCTAAAAGAAATCGAGACGAAGGTTGGAGAGTTTCAATCGGACAATTTTATAAATGATGATAAAACGCTAATGGCGGTAAAAATCACAAAGTTAAATAAGAACAATTATCACTCATCTGCGAATGATGAAATAAGGAACAACAGATGATATTGAATTTATCGGATTTATCCGACGAGCCTCTGCAGGGTCAGATTGCCAGACAGATACGAGCTAAGATAATTAGCGGAGAGTTGGAAACAGGTTTTATGCTGCCATCGATAAGAGCGCTTGCGAGGGAGGAGAAAGTGAGTGTAATAACGGTACAACGAGGATACGAACTTCTGGAGAAGGACGGATTGATTATTTCAAGAAGGGGCAAGGGATATTTTGTAAATGAACTGCAGACTAAAGAGAAAAAGGAACTTGCAGCGGAAAGACTTAAAGAGAATCTGGAACCGGTAATAAAACATGCTCTTGCAGAGGGTATGTCGCCGGAGGATATTAAGAAGATAGTCAGCAAACTGACTGATTCATTTAACAGGTAATCGGAAAAATTATTAAATAAACAAGTAAGGTGAGTAAATGGAAAAGGCCTTTGAAATATCTGAAATGGTAAAAGAGTTCCCCGAGTTTAAGCTGGGACCAATAAACCTCGATCTTGAACCGGGAACGGTGCTTGGCTATATCGGTCCGAACGGATCGGGTAAAACAACTACTATGCACTGCATGGTTGGACTTGTAAAAAAGGATTCGGGAAGCATAAAAATATTCGGACGGGATAACGATCCGAATGAAGTCGACTGGAAATTCGATATCGGATATGTCGGCGACAAGCACGTATTCTATGAAAACTGGAACGGCGAGAAGAATCTTAAATTCCTCATGCAGTTTTATCCAAACTGGAATGACAGTTACGTAGCTAAACTCGTTGAACGTTTCAAGCTTCCTTTAAATAAGAAAGCGAAAGATATGTCGAGCGGAAACCGGGTAAAGCTGTCACTCGTCGGCGCCCTGGCGCATTCTCCAAAACTGCTTATTCTTGACGAACCTACCGCGGGTCTAGATCCTGTTGTTAGAACAGAATTACTTGATGTACTGTTCGAAGTAGTTGAAACAGGAGAGAGAGCGATATTTTACTCCACGCATATCCTTTCGGATATCAGCAGGATTGCCGATGAACTCGCCTTCCTGGATAACGGCATCATTAAACACAAAATAGCCAAGGACGATCTGACGGATAACTGGCGAAGGATATCATTTAAAATTCGCGGTGATCAGAAGGAATTCGTGAACACGGTTAAGACTGAGAATCAGGGCGAGAACTATAAAGTAATCAGCAGCAACTTCAACAAGACTATCGAGCAGCTTCGCAATTTGGGCGCACAGAACATTATGGATACGAGAATGAGTATTGATGAAATAGCTGTTGAAATATTGAAAAACAATAATACAGAGTTATAAACGAATGAAACTAATACTGGCTGAAATAAAGTACTATAAACCGGTTTTTATCGCAATGTCATTGCCTCTGATAATTTTTACATTATCCGGACTGGCTGACGTAAAGGTTCTAACAAAACTCGAATTTGTCGACAAGTATTTCTGGTCGATTACAATAGGCATGGGAACATACATGCTCATTTACGGAATACAGGTTGCCAGAATAAAAGAGCAGAGGGACAGGCTGCACGCTATACTGCCCGTAAAACAAAGTTACTTCTCAATGGCACGTTACGTATTCGGTTTACTTCCTGTTGTAGTCACAGCTGTTTACCTGGTATTGCTCGGATATATCTTACCCTCAGACTGGTTTGTGTATGTTATAAGAGTTGTTGCACAGCTCGGACTGCTCTTTATCGCTTTAGGTGCACTGTCAATACTCTACGAAATAGTAAAATTCGGATCTGCAACAAAGGGTGCCAACATCAACTTAATTGCATCCGCAGCTTTTGTCATAATATCCATTTTATCCGCCGGACTTATATACGGAGTAACTATATCCATTATAAAACCTCTGCCTGTGGGAGGTGACGAAATGTACTTCTATCTGTGGGCTTTGGTACTCACTAATGTTTCTTATATAATTTTTATGAGAAGAAAATCATATGCAGTATGATGGAAGACATAATAACAAACAGATAGGAATTATAAAAATGTGGACTGTCTTAAGGTCGGAAATAATATACATTAAAAAATTCTCAGTAATAACCTATGTCCTTCCTCTTATCTATATTGCCCTGCTTGTTTATGGTATAAGATACGATGATAATTTATACGACTATTACAGAATAGCTGGAACGCTCATCTTCGGTATGATTCCGGTAATATTGGTTGCCACTGCATTTACTGCCTCATTAAAAGAAAAACGAACCAGACTTCAGTGTTTGCTGCCTCTAAGATCAATGAAAATAGGTTCGGCAAGGATATTGTATTTTATTTTCCCAATAATATATTTGAATTTACTTGGGATAACAGCATTGCTTATATCCGGTAACGGATGGGACTTGATATCAAACAAAATTGTATATGAGTACGGAGCAATGTCAATGATTCTATCAGGTTTATATATAGCCTACGAATTTTTTATTGTAAGTGAAATAAACAGTGACTTGTCGAAGTTACTACTCGGTGGAGTATTTCTTATTATCCTCCTTGCGGTGTTATTTAAAGTAGACAACCTTCTTTGGAACGAAGTTCCGCAGGCATATATCGGCTGGCTATATACTTCGATAAGCATCACGGTTTTGCCTGCAGGCTATTTTCTTTTTATCAGACGAAAAAACTTCTTGGACTGAGGACTAATAATGATAAAGCTGCTAATAAATGAATTCAGATATAGTTGGTTGGTATGGGTTTTATTAATGCTACCGCTCCCGGTATATAGCATATTTTCATTAACAAACTACCAATTGCTAAGCGGCCCGGCATTCGAGATTGACTACTGGGGTGGAATGTACGCTGTGTATATGAGCATTCTCTACATAATATATTGGGGCAGATCGTCGAAAGAAAAACACGAAAGAATATTCGCTCAGTTGCCTGTTGCACAGAAAGAAGTTGCTAAGTCCAGGTTTTTTTTCCATTTGATTCCAATTATAATAATACTTGCATATTTAGTAATTGTTCAATTACAACTACTCGATCGATGGCCAGCAGAAACTTCAAGTCTCATTGGACAGACCGGCTTGTTGTTCGGGATGTTCGCGGCTATTTATGCAGCAAGAGAAATATGGGTATTAACGGAAAACTACGGCTCTTTATTCCGTGTCATGTTTTCAGCGTCTCCGGTTGTCTTTCATATCACCGCCTCAATTGGAATACTAACACTTCTTCACTTTTTATATAATGTTCCTGATGAAGAGTTATCTCAAATAATATTTATTTATTCAAAAATTCTTTTTTACATAAATGCATATGTAATATTATTGATAATGCCGTTTACATATCAGCGGCGAAAATCATTTTTAACATAAGGAAGTCTGTATGTGGCGCATGATCAGGGCCGAATTTAGTTATGTCAGGTTTGCACGGATAGTTACAATAATTCCGGCGATTATTGTTATGACAATACTAATTTACAAAACAGTAAATGTTATTAATCTGACAATGTATATGTCCACGTTAATCATCGTTGCAAATATCGTTGGCATTCGAATTAAAGAGAAACGGAGTAATCGGGAGGTATTGCTGCCGCTGAAACGTAAAAGCATAGCTGCTTTCAGATCGTCAGTTATTGTTATACCATCATTAACATTCCTTTTAATTGGAATTCCCGCCCAACTGATTTATACAGGTTATCTTGAGTCCTGGTATGACAGCATTTATGAATTGATGATGATGTTAGGAGTTGTATTGCTGCTGGGAAACATATACCTGTATTTAAGCGACCTTTACTCAATCACTATAGCGAAAGGATCAAAACTTTTATTTAATTCCATCTCCTTGACCGTTCTGCTGGTTGCAATGATAATCATTGCCCTGTCGGTAAAAAGTATTTTTAACTCGTCATTTATATCGGGTGTAATATCAATCATTGTTCTTCTTGCTTCCGGATCGGCGATGACAGTCGCAGCCATTAAAACCTACAATGAACGGGAAATATTAACAGATTAAATCTCAATGGATATTTATGTGGAAACTAATACAATCTGATTTGAAGTATAACAGGACTTATATCATCTTCGGAATCGTATTCAGTCTTATCTTTATGATGCCTTATTTTATAAGCGGATATATCGAGGAGAAACTCGTTATGTATGCACCGGCATCAGTTGCATTCTGGATGTTCCTTTTCGGGCGATGGGGCTCGTATATGTTCTTTAAGGACAATTTAGAACGTGTCTATGCCTCCCTCCCACTGCCATACCGGGATATTGCAAAAGCACGGCTGGGAACCGGAATTGTTTTATGGTTCTCTCTCATAGGAATGGTGCTGATCTCATATATGTTTTTTACAGACATACTTTTAAACAATAAGCTGTGGGCATTCTTGTTTATAAATGGTCTGGCCCTCACAGTCAATGCTTTCATTTACGTCTGGCACGATTTCATCTTTATTAAACCGGGTAAGTATCGAAAGGCTGTTTCATACGCTTTCTACTTCCCTGTCGCATTCTTAATAATCGGACTTGTATATTTCACAACATCAGCAACATTCACGGTATTTGGCGAACTTCAGACAGATCTGCGAGGTTATGCTTTTACTTCACTCTCTGCAATTGTCACAAATACAATTGGACTCGGCATGACGATACTTAGCTATTACATGTACCAGCACAGGTATTCATACCTGCGTTCAGAGTTCGGACTTAAATCTAACATTAGAGTAAAATCAGAAGATATATCATAAACTAAATAATCCGGGGGGATTTATGAGTAACGAATCATTCATTATAGCCGGGGAGAGTTCAACCACACTTTCCTTTACGGACAAAATTACAGGTGTACTTGCCGAGCCTGTAAGTTTTTTCAAACAATTATCACACGAGAAACCGGCAGCTTTGAACTGGCTTATTCCGCTGCTCGTTCTGGTAGTTATATCATCCGCAACCAATTACATAATGATAAACAATCCTGTTATCAGGGTTCAGGCAGTAGATAAACAAATGGCAATTATCGAGAAGGCGCTGGATGACGCTATTGCATCAGGACAAATACCACGGGAGGCGGCGGATGCACAGCGGGAACAGTACAGGGAACGAATTGAACAGCAAATTGAGTCGGGCACAATAATCACTATTATCTCTCAACTGGTAGTAGTCTTTGTATTGTTCTTTATAGTATCAGGTATATTCCATCTGCTGTCACACTTTGCGCTAAAAGGAGAAGGGACTTACGCAACTGCGCTAAGTGCATATGGCTCCGCATATTACATATTAATCGTGCAGGTTATTGCCGTACTAATTTTAGCCCTGGCAACCGATAAACTAATAACGGGAATACACGCCGGACTTCTCCTGGACCTTGACAGTAAGCAATTCGGAGGATTTCTACTGAGCAAACTGGATCCATTTACCATATGGTTTTACTCTATCGTAAGTATAGGGTTCGCAAAGTTGTATAGGTCTAACAGTGTGAGCAAGTATTTTATTACTGTATTCGCATTCTGGATCGGGTTCAGCGTATTATTCTTTATTGCATCAACGCAGTTTCCTTTCCTGAAAATGTTTATGTAATAATTCTGTTCACCTTGAAGAACAGTAATGTTCTTCAGGGCGTGTTATTTGTCATTTGGATTCTTCTTTTTTCATGACTGCACAGTACATCAGAACATCGTATTTCCCTCTTAACTGTTTCCCAAGTTTGCAGGCTTCCGGCAATGGAAATATTTCCCTTAGGAATCCATCAACGGCATTTAAAAAATCACTTTACTGCTTGCCTTAATAGCGAGCTTTTTATGTAATTGATTCATATTCATCCTTAAATTGATTTCTATCTTTTAATATCCAGATGGCATCAAGTTAAATATTTTCTCTGAAATTGTTATTTTAATTTTCAATATCTGATTCCGGAAAATGTAAATCTTTTCAGGTGTATACTCGTCCAAATAAAAACTTCGGAGTAAGAATTATGTCGGGAACAACAAATGAGTATCAAAGCAGTGCGGGGATTAAACCCCTCCACCTAATCTGGTTCTTTTCTTTTGTTAATCTGGCGGTGCTGCTGATCTTCAATCACGGTTACGGTTATTTCAGAGATGAGTTTTACTATGTTGCCTGCGGCGAACACTTAGCCTGGGGTTATGTTGATCAGCCGCCATTAGTGGCATTAGTTGCCAAGCTGGCAACAACAATTTTCGGAAAGTCTGTATTCGCCTTAAGAATATTACCCGCTGTTGCTTGCAGTGCTACTGTGTTTATTGCCGGATTGATGATTCGCGAACTCAACGGAAGCAAACTTGCAATAATAGTTGGACTAACAGCCGTCGCATTTTCACCTGTACTGCTGGGTATCAGCGGAACATTTTCCATGAATTCTTTTGATGTTCTCTTCTGCACATTACTTCTCTACTTTGTAATTCTTCTAATTAACCGAAGCAATGACAAGTACTGGATTTGGATCGGTGTTGTTGCAGGTATCGGACTGCTGAACAAGATATCAATTTTCTTTATAGCGTTTGGAATAGTATCGGCATTTCTATTTACACGACAGAGAAAGCAGTTTAGTAATAAGTATATGTGGATTGCCGCAGCAATAGCGTTCCTGATATTCCTGCCGCATCTGATTTGGCAATATGTAAACGGATTCCCGACGCTTGAATTTATGCGCAACGCAACACTGTTTAAAAATATAGCTTTCTCTCCCCTTGCATTTATAAGTGAGCATTTACTGGATCTTCATCCCGCGTCTGTGATTTTACTGCTCGCTCTAATCTCTACATTGTTTACCAAGCGCTACAAATCATTCAGAGTGTATGCCGTTATATACCTGTCAGTATTAATCTTATTCCTGTTTACCAATGCCAAACCGTACTATATTGCCATACTCGATCCTATGATCCTGGCTGTTGGGTCAGTAATTTTTGTCAACTTCCTTGAAAATAATAATAAAAAATGGATTGTAATCACCATCTTTATTGTCAACATACCTTTCTATCTTGCAACAATTCCTTTTGCTCTACCTGTTCTGGAACCGGAAGACTATGTCGCTTACGGACAGTTCACGGGCATTACGCCTGCTGCAGCTGAACGACATGAAATGGGTCCGCTTCCACAGCATTTTGCAGACAGATTCGGGTGGGAAGATCTTGCAAAAGAGGTTTCGGAAGTTTATTTGAGTTTGCCGGAACATGAGCGGGAAGGTGTAGTGGTTTTCGGACAGAACTATGGTGAAGCCGGAGCGATAGATTTTTTCAGGGATAAGTATCCCCTGCCGCCTGCGATTAGTAATCATAATAATTACTGGCTGTGGGGATACCCTGAAGACAAGAGTGACAGCGTTGTTATTGTTATCGGCAGCAACTTAGAAGATAATTCAGAATTCTTTTATGAGGTAACTGAAGCAGCAACGCACTACAACAAGTACGGTATGCCGTATGAGAATGTGGGCATCTTTATATGCAGAAATCCCAAACGAAATCTAAAAGTGATTTGGAATGATTTTAAAAGCTTCAACTGATTTATTCATAATTAAAGATTATAATGTTCCAGACAGATATTATCAGGTTTCTTCAAAGCTTTAACTCGGAAACTCTGACCCACTTGATGAAATTTATAACAGCACTCGGGTATGAACAATTTTTCGTATTGCTTATAATCGCTATAATGTCTGGTGTGGATTTCCGTAAAGGATTTATAATTCTGCACGTGCTCGTCATTACAGGATTAATAACACAAATTGCGAAGGAGTATTTTGCGCTCCCCAGACCCTGGTTTGTCGACTCTTCACTGAGCACATTCGGGAAACAGTTGGCAACCGAATTTGAATCATCAGGCGCATCCACATTTTTTACCGGACTTCCCCATAATATAATTGGCAGTTACCGGCAAATTAAACCGGATTCATATGGATTCCCGTCGGGACATACAAGTACCGCGCTAGTACTCTGGAGTACTGTAATAGTTCTGTTCAATAAACGATGGATCAAAATCACTTCGATTTGTTTAATTATTCTGGTACCCCTTTCCCGGCTTTACCTGGCTAGACACTTTCCGGCTGATATTCTCGGAGGTTACATACTTGGTGGAATAGTATTGCTGATTGCCTGGTTAACAATTCTAAACAAAGCTCGGCTTAGAATATTCATGAATACTGACAGATTGGCGTTGAACATTACTTTTAGAAGCCTTGCTAAACTAGCATATCTATTATTACTCCCTGTATTTTTTTATTTCATGGTTACGGAAGAGGCTGAAGTCCTGTCGGGCTATTTACTGGGAGCCAACATTGCATACATTTTAATATCGCATTCGCTCTATCCCAAGAATCCCGATGGAATTAAGCAGAGTGTTACGGCAATATTGACAACTCCTTTAGTTTTCGCGGTTATCGGAGCGCTGGTAACTCAACTGCTTCCATTGGATGGGGCCGGCGGCAACAATCAATTCATCAAGGGAACTTTGATCACGTTTCCTGGAATTTATTTAAGCAATGTAATCATTTCAAAAATTCACTTTAACTAATTAGCATTGCAGTTGAAAAAAAAACCGGCAAGACATTGCATCCTGCCGGTATACCGTTATAGAGGGCATATGAGGGGTTTAGGGAAGTGTTATTAGGGCAACTTTTCAAAAAACTTTATATTACTACCTAGTAAAAAGAATAATCTGGTATATTGTTCCCGTAATAGAAGTCCGTAATTTTTCCCACTTGCAGATTTACTTTCCGTAAATCAGCCCTTAATTTAAGGTAAAACGAAATTAAAAATATAACAGAACAAATTATCTTTATAAACAACAGAAATTGCAGAAATTATCTTCAAAGAAATATTAATATCTATACTCGAATACCGGATAAAACTTTCAACCCCAACCGGCAATTAAAAGATGCATTAATTTTAGCACTACGTGATAGTTAGTTCCCCGAGTACTAGACGCTTTCACAAACAGAATGATGTTTCTTCTAAATCAACACAATATATTAAGAGTAACAAAATAGGACTTGCGAGTCATATATAAACCCAACCAAATTGAAATGTTTGAGCCACTCTCAAACATTCATCAGTACTCTTTGGTTGATCAGAATTTTAATACAAAGATAACAAACTAAATTAAGGACACAAAGATTTTTTTTGTGTTTCATTCATATGAAAAAATAGCATACATGATCATTTATATTTTTAAATCAGAAGTATAAATTGGTTCAAAATCCTGCAATTTGGGATTATTATGGAATTTCAAAAAGTTTATCGGATAATAAAATCATTTATTATAACTTTACGAAACTTTAATATTTTCGCTAACATGAAGGAGAGAGAGTAATGATGGGAACTGCAAACAAGTATGTTCTTTTATTATTAATATTGATTTCGGCAACACCAAACCTGTTTGCGCAGGATGCTGATCCTATTTCGGAAAAATCGATCCTCGACGGACTTAGAATCAGCGGTGAATGGTTCGTTGGATATTATCGTTCGTTAAATAATGAAGAAACTAATGAGTTTGCGATAAAGAGAGGTTATTTAACAACAAGCAAGAAATTCAACAATCATCTTTCTGCCAGGTTGACCCAGGATATTTCCGTTGATCATGAAGGTGATGGAATTGGAAGTATTGAACTGCGAATTAAATACGCATACGCAAAGTACACATTCAGCGATTTCGGATTTCTATCAAAACCTTCGGTCGAGTTCGGGGTTGTACACAGGCCTTGGCTTAGTTTTGAACAGAAAATAAATGATTACCGGTCGCAGGGTAAAATGTATTTTGAACGAATTGGTATTATCAGTTCTGCTGATTACGGTTTGTATGTCGAGTCATTAATAGGCGGTGAGATGCCGGAAGATTACAAAAAAGAAGTAAATAAAAGCTATGCAGGAAGATACGGTAGTTTTGGTATAGGAATATATAACGGCGGCGGATACAACAAACTGGAGTACAACAAATCCAAGAATATTGAAGCACGTTTAACATGTCGTCCTCTGCCTGATGTTATACCCGGCTTACAGTTTACGTATATCGGCGCATTCGGGAAAGGGAATACCGTTGACGAACCGGATTATAAAATCAATTCCGGGTTCCTCTCGTATGAAAATAAAAGAATTGTATTTACCGGCACCTACTATACCGGAATAGGAGCTCAGGATGGTGAAGCCATTGACACGGAAGGTAATTCCGTCGATCAAACCGGGTATTCGGCATTCGCTGAAATTAAATTCCCGGAAATTTCAATGAGTCTTATTGGAAGATATGACTACTTCCAACAGGATTATACTCCGCTTGAAACAGAATACAAAGGTTATTTCTTCGGCACTGCATACCATTTTCTTAAGGGTTCTAAAATTCTTGTAACATATGATTCAGTTGAAGAAATTCAGGGAACTTCGAATACTGAAGGTATTCTTGAAATGACTCTTGAACTCCGTTTCTAATGTAGACACGTTGCTGAAGGAATTTTTGAATAAATTGGGATTAATTATTTTAATCAGTGAGGTAAGCAAATGAAGAAATTATCAGTACTAATTTTTCTGGTATTTACTGTTACAACCTTTGCTCAAAAGTTCGAAGGATTGGCTCTTACTCCCCCGATGGGGTGGAACAGCTGGAATAAGTTCGCCTGTAATGTCGATGAGAATCTTATACGGAATATTGCGGATGCAATGGCCGAAAACGGAATGAAGGAAGCAGGTTATGAGTATATTATTATTGATGACTGCTGGCATGGAGAAAGGGACAGCCTCGGATTTATTCAGCCTAATCCAGAACACTTTCCTTCAGGAATGAAAGCTCTCGCAGATTATATTCACTCCAAAGGATTGAAATTCGGCATTTATTCTGACGCCGGGTGGAGAACTTGCGGCGGTCGCCCGGGCAGCCGCGGATATGAATATCAGGATGCGATGAAATATGCCGAATGGGGTGTAGATTATCTTAAATACGATTGGTGTAATACGGAAGGACTTAAAGCTGAAGGGGCATATTTAACAATGAGAAACGCTCTTTATGCCGCCGGAAGACCTATTGTATTTGCTTTGTGTGAATGGGGCGATAATCAGCCGTGGGAATGGGCCGAAGATATCGGTCATCTCTGGAGAACTACCGGTGATATAGCTGCTTGTTTCGACTGTGAGGTTGACCACGGCACCTGGAGCTCATGGGGAGTTCTACAAATTATCGATATGCGTAAAGGAATTCGAAAGTATGCGGGTCCCGACCATTGGAATGATCCGGATATGATGGAAGTAGGAAACGGTATGTCCGTCGGAGAAGACAGAGCTCATTTCTCAATGTGGTGTATGCTTGCCGCACCTCTAATAGCCGGCAATGATATTGCAAATATGTCCGAACAAACAAGGGAAATATTAACTGCAGAAGAAGTAATTGCGGTTGACCAGGATTCACTGGGTGTTCAAGGCTACAAATATTCCACGACCGACAGTGTGGATGTTTGGCTGAAACCTCTGGTCAATGACGAATGGGCCGTATGCTTTCTGAACCGGTCTACAAACGAAAAGGCTCTTACATATATCTGGAAAGATCATATTTTTAACGATGATTTATCAATCCGGAGAATTGACTTCAATAAGACCAATTGCACAGTAAGGGATTTGTGGGCTAAAGACGATGTCGGGACAACCAATGAGAGCTTGAAAATTGCAGTTCCGGGACACGATGTAAAGATGTACAGATTAACTCCACAGAAATAGATATGCTTCTAATTAGATATTAAAAAAGCCCTGCGTTTACAGGGCTTTCTAATTATCAAACTGTAAAACACAAACTTCAATTGCAGTTATCTTCTCCTTCCCTTTCTGTTTCTCTCAGGACGGGCTTTATTAACTATAATTGCTTTTCCTTTAATTTTCTCGGTATTCAGTTTTTCAATTGCCGTCATAGCTTCGGTATTATTCAACATTTCAACAAAACCAAACCCTTTAGATTGCTGTGTAAAAATATCCCTTACAACTTTTGCGGTTTTAACTTTGCCAAACTGTGCAAATGCGTTTTCGAGATCGGATTCATTCACTTCATGGGACAGGTTACCGATAAAAATATTCATATAGAATCTCCCGGATTTATAATTTAAACATTCTTTACTATCTGCTGGATACAGTATGGTAAATACTATATAGATCGGCTTAAAATTGAAAAGAGAGGCAAGTTTGAAGTGTCCAGGGAACTTCCCTAAAAATTTTAAGCTATATTCCAAGGTATTGCTAATCATAACGACTTACAAGTTTTTTTAACCCGCCTGATTGTGCTGCCGGCACGATAACGGAAGAACTATTTTTTTACCCCGTATTTAGTGCAACAATTTCTTTCAGGCAGACGTCTATACATGTAACGATCAACATTTACGGCCATCATAAATTTATTAACTATTTTATCCAACGGGGGGAGGATAAAATGAAAAAACTAATAGTTGTGCTATCGCTGGCACTTGCTTCTATCCTAACCGCTCAGTCAGAGTACCAAACATCGCTATGTTCGTATGATTTAATCGAACAAAATTACCTGGAGGGTCTTAAAGCTGAAAACTGCGGATTAAGAACAAGTTGTGCCTATTTTCTCGGAGAAATGAAATCCGAAAAAGCAGTTATACCACTTATGGGACTTCTTAATAGCTGCCCAAAAGTCGAAGTTAAACTGGTCGCTGCATTATCGCTTATTAAAATCGGCGATGAACGAGGAATATTCCTCGTTAAAAGACAGGCGAAATTCAACAATATCGAAAGAGTTCGATTGTTGTGTGAGCGATTATACAATTCTTACATTATGCAGAAGTACTCGGATGTAGTTGAATATGCCCGTGAGGGTGATGAACAATTGCAGCTAACTTTATCATCTTTTGTGAAGTGAATTACCATTCAGACTAATTTTCAGGGACTTAAATCAGAGTTACATTTGAGCCTCCGGTATAGAATTGTGATCCATCCAAATCCAACGTGATATTCGATCAAATTAATTATTTTAATTTACTATTAATTAAAATTTTCTTATATAGGTATATGAAATAGAACATTATTCCTTTCCTCACTATTTCGTTATTCTGGCAAACATTTTATTAAGACCCTCTATTCAAGTGACCTCTGCTAATATTGAGGTTTCAATAAGTTTTTAAATCGAAGGAAATTATATCATTTTTTCTTTCTCTATTTCTTAAGTCTCTTGATATTCATTACTCGTCCTTTCCTACAATGATATTTTCTTTCGGCAAACTTAATTCAAAATCAAATTTCAGGAGGGATTATGGGAGTCAAATCAGAACTAATCATTAAGACTGACAATACTCTGGAATATTACGAGGAGCCGGTAACAGAAAAGGAACTGGATTTCGGGGTAATATCAGGCTATTGGAAATCCGATGGTCAGGGACACACATCCAAGGTTGAACCTTTCTTTTACCTGTCTCATGCAGCAACTGTTAATGTAACCGCCAGCACATACGGATCAATATCCGTAAGTCTGAACCTGTACAATGTAACCGGCGGACACGCCGGACCATCTTTTCCACAAACTGGCGGATCTGCAAGTTTGGGTCCGGGACAATGGAGACTTTACTTCACAGGATCAATTTCAACAATGAAGAAAAGCGGAATTGAAGTAAGTGTAAAATCCAATGTCCTTAAAGTACCGGAGGAACCCGGTATAATCGAGGACAAGATTGAAGAAGAACGGGGCACACAATTCAAAGCCAGGGCAACCGGAGGCAGCAGACCTCAGGCAGTAAGAATTGCTTACAGACGCGCTGATAATCACGCCGGCGGCAAGCCATACAAAGTACTTGATGAACGGGTCTATGCAGAAGGTAGTCACTGGGTATGCATACTTACCTGTGAATTGATTAACTAATAAAACAATCACTTATCAAACAGGAGTCACTATGGAACAGAATCATAACATTGAAGAGATGAAGACCAAAATCACGGTGGGCGGAGGCGCACAATTCTGGGCGTACATTTCACCACAGCATGAAACTTCGAAAAACATAACTAAATGGTCTGTCACACTGGAACAGAAGGATAACAACTGGATCGGGAAAATCACATCGGATAATCCTTATGAAATATTAAAAACTCCGAACCTGTCCGGTATTTTCAATGTCACTGTCATAGTATCCGGTCCGAAATTACCGGAAAAGAAAATAACGAATCTGCCCGACAGTAAACCGGATGTCGGTTGTAATTCCAATTGTTCTGCTATGGTTGGAATTGTTTCGAACGAAGAGGGGACAGACGCTAACTACTGGACAGTATGGGATGCTTTCTGCAGCTAATTAATGTAAAAAAAGAGCGGGTTAAAGCACCCGCTCTTGGTATTAATTATTAATTCTAAAAGTGTTCTCCGGTTCATGCCCGAAATAATCGACATACATTTCGACATACTTCCGATGAATACTATCAGGAACTTTGACACCGTTTACATACATAGAGTGACTGTTTAATTCAAGATCATAGTCTTCTTCGTCATCATCAATATATCCGTCATCCACAAGTTCATCGTTCATATCATGAACAAAGTCTTTTAAATTCTCAAGCTCTTCTTTCAGATCCTCCATGCTCTCTTCAAATCCGCTCATGTCTATTTCAAAATCTTCCATACTCTCGGCAAATTCCGACATACCTTCAGCAAAACCATCCATATCGAAATTGAAATGAAAATCTGCATTCTCAAGTTTGCGTAAATTATGTTTTAACTCCCTCATACTTTCTCTGAAATTATCGGATTCCCATTCCCAGTCGTCATCCCAGTCAAAATCGAGGTCAATATTTATATCCAGGTTACTCAAGGCGTCGCCGAGTTTTTCCATACTTTCGGCAAATTCTTCACTGTCAAAATCCACATCAATATCCAAATCGAAATCATCGGAATCCACATAAACACGGCGATTTCTATGTCTCTTCTTCTTTAATTCGCTGATCTCATCTTTTAGATAATCCTCGTATTCAGATATTTCCGAATCGGGAATACGATTTCCGTTTTTAATTACCTTAACGATTTCACCATCGTCAAGATAGACTTTCCAATAAATTTTCTCACCCCTATAGTGACCGCTGAAACTATATTTATGTCTCTTTCCGTTATCAAAATCGGCATTTTTATAATATTCATGATTACCTTTATAACAATTATCGCTGCCGGAACAGGAAACTGCTGATGCAGTGAATAAGATGAGCAGAATTGAGCCTATGTAGCTAAAGTAATTAAATGTTCTCATTTTGTACTCCGAATCATTTGTTGGATTTTACAGATTTGACGATTGTTACTACGAAAAGTTTCGTATTGCACTGGCATTTACCGGAATTCCTGAGAATTTACTATTTTCATTCGTCTAATTGTGCAAATCGGCAATAGGAATGAAAACACTTACAAAAATCAAATTAACATTTATTGTATGCACGGGACTGGCAGTATTCTTTTTCGGGCAGCAGTACGTTTATTCAGTGAACGCAGATAGGGAATTTAAATTTCTCAGCGATCTCGTTTACCAACTGCTCTATTTTTATGTCTGGGGTATATTCTTTTTTATCATTACCTATCTTGCAGATAAATACAGGTTTGAAAAATCGCAGTTATTTAAAAGCGTATTAGTTCATACATCTTTCGGATTTATACTTGCCTTATCTCACAGGATATTAGTTTACCTGCCTTATGTATATCTATTCTTCCCGGAAAAGACTTCCAAAATTTTTCTTGAAAGCGGAGTTACAAAAAAAACACTGATTGGAGCTTTCGATAGTTTTCTGGCTTACTTTCTAATTCTGGGAACATACTATGGAATAGACTATTACAGGAAATTTAAGGAAAATATAATCAGGTCGGCTGAACTTGAACACCAGCTTTCCCAGCTTCAGTTGCGGGCACTGAAAATGCAATTGCAGCCTCACTTCCTGTTCAATACACTTCATGCAATCTCGGCACTGATGGAAGAGGATGTAAAAAGTGCCAGACGAATGCAGGCGAAACTTAGCGAATTGTTACGTCACACATTAGATAATGCAGGAAGCCAGGAAATTGAACTGGCTGAGGAACTGGAATTTGTGAAAGGATATCTTGAAATAGAGCAAACACGATTTGGTGACAGGCTGGAAGTAAAATATGATATTGAAGAAAACACATTAATCGCAATGGTACCCAATTTAATTTTACAGCCTCTTGTTGAGAATGCCGTCAAACATGGGATATCTAATCGGGCAGAGGGTGGAACAGTAACAATTACAATATCGGTAAATAGAAACAGGCTGCAGTTTCATATTTGCGATAACGGTTCCGGAAACGGACTGAAAAATATAAAAGAAGGCATTGGAATTCGAAATACCCGGTTACGCTTAGAGAGAATGTATCCGGGAGATTTCAGCTTCCATCTGGCAGATAATAAAGATGAAGGTTTCTGCGTTTACATAGAAATACCTTACAAAGAAAAGGATTTGAATGATGACCAGACAAGTTAATATCGCAGTTGTTGATGATGAAGAACTGGCACGAAAAAGAATTACTGACCTGTTAGCCGGCAAAAAGAATTATACAACTTTTACATGCAGAAACGGGTTTGAAGCTGTTGAGACAATCAACAGGAATGATATTGACATTCTGTTTCTGGACATCCAGATGCCCGAAGTAAACGGATTTGAAGTTATTGAAAACATATCCGCCGATAAGATGCCGGTTATTGTTTTCGTAACCGCTTATGATAAATTTGCACTGAAAGCGTTTGAAATCCACGCGATCGATTACCTGCTTAAACCATTCGACGATGACAGGTTCTACTCATCTCTCAGTCACGCCCTCGACTCGATTGAAAATAACGAAAGTAAGTTGTTGAACGAAAAAGTTATCAACCTTTTGAATGAAAGGAATAACACAGACACCACTCAGTATGCTGAACGAGTATTAATTAAGTCCGGTGGAAAGATATATTTTATAAAATCCGATGACATAGATTTCATAAGTGCGGCCGGCAAGTACCTTGAAATCCATATCGACGAAGAGAAACATCTGATTCGAAAAACAATGCAGGAAATGGAGTCCAGACTGGATCCCGAGAAATTTCTTAGAATCCACAGATCAACAATAATTAATATCGACCGCGTAAAGGAAATTCAACACTGGTATAAGAACGAGTATATGTTCATTTTAGACAGCGGAGACAAATTTACTTCCGGGAATACATATCGTAAAAATCTGGATAAAATTCTGAGTACTATTTAAGTCACGAAACTAACACTTCGTGCCCAATAAATCCCGTTTCGTTCCATTTGTGAAACTCTTAGGAGTGATCCTCTGACTAAACCGGTATCCACAAGAAATCACTTGAACGGAGGACCAAATGAAGAACGCAATACTAATATTTATACTATTATTTTCCATAAGCAGCATCGGACAAAGTCTAAAATTCTCTCCCATTGACAAAGAAATCAACAGTTTTCTTTTCAACGGTGAATGGCATAAATCCGATTCACTTATTGTGATGGAGTTAGAGAAAGATTCCCTCAGCGTAAAGTATAATTTCATGAAAGCTTATAATATATTTTACGCAAGGTATTTTGCGAACGATGCATACGACAGGACTGAAACCCTTCAAAAAGTAAAGCATTATACCTGGAAGGCAATTACAACGGGAGAAGAGTTTCCCGAAACGGTTGAAAATAATTTTTATCTTGGCTGTGCTTATGCATACCTCGCACGCGCTAATGCTATGCAGCAGGAATATTGGGATGCTTACTGGAACGGCAGTGAAAGCGAAAATTACTTCGAGGATGTTCTGGACGAGAATCCTGGAGTATATGATGCTTATATGAACCTCGGGATTTTCGAATATTACCCTGATGTTGCAATAACCGGTTTTACAAGCGTACTTGCATGGCTCGGCGGCATGTCCGGTGACAGGGAAACAGGCATTGAGTTCATTAAGTCCGCAGCGGAAAATGGTAATCTCTTTAAAGATGAAGCTGTATTTGCGCTGGGAATCGTTAACAATTTCGGTGAAAATAATATCAGAGACGCTCATAAGTACTGGCAGGCATTAACAGAAAAATACCCTGGAAATAATTTCGCTCGCGCCCGTGAAAGTACGACAGCATTCCAGCTTCTAATCGATGAGAAAGGTGTTGATTTTTTGTGGTCCGAACTCGATAGTCTTCAAACCAAGTATAATATAAACAATGCAAATGTCCTTAATGGGATGGGTTATACTCTAATGAATCAGGGCAGAATGGACGATGCACTAGAAGTGTTTAAAGTAAATATAAAGCTATATCCGAGTATAGCGAACGGCTATGATAGTATTGCCGAGTGTTACATGAACAGAGGTGAAAATGAAATGGCAATTAAATTTTACGAAAAGGCATATGAAATGATGCCGGACGATACGACTGCCAATGACGAGTTCAAAAAGAGAGTTATGGAAGGAATTGAAGAACGATTAGAAGAGCTACGAGCCGATACAAATACTTAATATTCAGCACCCCGGGTAATGATAAGAGTCTTCAAAGGCTCTTATCATTTTATCCTCGCAATAGTCATATAAGTTTTACAAAACATCTAAAGTTTTTTTCTTAATTTTACCGCTCACCTTTTAGACTATTTCTCGTTTGAAATTATAATTAATCACGGTCATGTAAATGAATCCCTGGAAAGGTTTAAAAAATATACCGAGGAACGTCTGGCTTATTTCCGGTGCAACGCTGATAAACCGCACCGGCACAATGGTTCTGCCGTTTCTTGCATTATACCTCACTCAGGGAATAGAAGTCAGTATTGCAGAGGCCGGAATCGTATTAACCGTTTACGGAATCGGAGCGCTAGTCTCTGCCCCTTTCGTCGGGAAATTAAGCGACCGTATCGGCTCGATGAACGTGATGAAACTTTCCCTGCTCTCTTCGGGACTTGTGTTCCTTCTGTTTCCATGGTTCAGTGATTACTACACAATAATATTGCTCACATTTGTGTTATCAATACTTTCGGAAGCTTTTCGTCCGGCTAGTATGTCGTTCTTATCGGAACAGGGCGAACCCGAACAGCGCAAGACTATTTTTGCGTTGTACAGACTGGCAATTAATCTTGGAATGAGTATCGGACCGGTTGTCGGCGGAATACTTACAACAATTAACTTCTCACTCCTCTTCTATGTTGACGGCGTAACAACTCTCGCGGCAGGATTGTATATAGCATTTGTCCATTGGGACAACTGGAATGATGAAAATTCCGATGAGACGACTAACGAGACAACTGAAGTTAATAAAGTAAAACCGGTTTATAAAGATCTACGTTACATGTACTACCTGTTAACACTGCTGCCGGTATCTATAGTGTTTTTCCAGAACTTCAGTACACTGCCGCTTTACATCGTTGAAGAATTGGATTATACTAAACCTACACTCGGTGCGCTTTTTATGGTGAATACTATTCTTATTATAATTTTCGAGGTTCCGCTGAATACTTCCACCGGAAAGTGGCAAGAGTGGAAATCACTTGTACTGGGGAGTTTCTTAACCGCGATCGGATTCGGTGCAATGGCGCTGGTTCAGGATCTTTCATTCATCATAGTCACTATGGTGATATGGACTTTCGGCGAGATGATTGTATTCCCCTCAGCTTCTGCTTACGTTGCAGGCATAGCTCCGAATAAGAGACGCGGTGAATACATGGGTTACTATCAGATGCTGTTCAGTACTTGCTTCATACTTGCTCCGTTTATCGGTACGCATGTCTATGAAAGTTTCGGTTCAACCGTGCTTTGGGCAGGTACATTTGTACTTGGAATCACCTCGACAATAATGATGCTGAGGCTGCGCAGATTCAGTAGCAATTGAAAATCTCCTTACTTCGCTCATGTATTTTAATAGTTTCGCTGATAAGTATAAATAAGCCATGAAATTAGAGTTAAATTAGTTTTCAATTGTAAATTAATAATCGCATCACTAATTTTCGCAATCTTATTCCGGACACCAGTGTCGGAGTTCAAAGTCCCGGCATGTATTATTAAACCGAATTACCCAGGAAGGCAATCATGTTTCTAAACTACATTAAGATAGCACTGCGCAATATTAAAAAACACAAAGGTTACTCTTTAATAAATGCTCTCGGATTAACAATCGGCATGACCGCCTTCCTGTTTATTGTTCAGTATGTAGTATTTGAATTCAGCTACGATGATTTCCACGAGAAGAACGAAAACATCTATCGCGTTGAGAGCCAATTTTTTAACGGAACTGAATTAACGGATGACTGGGCAACTAGTTCGTACGGATACGGTCCGGCAATGATAAACGAGTTTCCTGAAATCATCGAGTATGCGAGGATACAACTCTGGGATTGCGAAAGAGTTGTAAGTCATAAAGACGCTTTTAAATTCAGGGAGAAGAATGTGTTCCTGGCGGATTCATCATTCCTAACCATGTTTTCATATCCCCTGCTTGAAGGTGATCCGGAGACAGCACTCATTGAGCCGAACAGTGTTGTAATCACAGAGTCCGCCGCGAGCAAGTATTTCGGTAGTGAAAACCCAATGGGTAAAATCCTCAAGTTCAGGAACAGCGGGGGTGAATACATTTGCCAGGTAACGGGAATTCTAAAAGACATTCCGGCGAATTCACATATACAATTCAACTTCCTTATCTCATGGACTTCGATTTCAACGCGTTGGCCGGGTATAGATTCATTCTGGTATCAGCATGAAGCATATACTTATATACTCCTGCCTCCCGGTGTAAATACAAAGTCTATTGAAGGACGCTTTTTTGATATGGCGGAAAAGTATAAAACCGGAGATGCTCTTAAAAACCTGCGATGGGGTATTCAATTGATTCCATTGACTGATATACATCTCAATCCATATAAATCTTATGAACGCGAAGTAAAGGGAAACAGAACTGGTGTTTGGGCATTGTTAGCAGTAGCATTCGTTGTACTGATTATTGCGTGGGTAAATTATTTTAATCTTGCAACCGCCAGGGCTGTTGAACGCGCCAAGGAAGTCGGGTTAAGAAAAGTTTGCGGCGCATCCCGCAAACAGCTTATGACACAATTCCTTTTCGAATCCGCAGCAATAAATGCGGCAGCATTAGTAATGACGATAATCATAACTTACATCCTGGGAACTGAGCTAACAGTTCTGGCAGGACTAAGCCTGGAATTGGCTGTTTCCTTTTCCAATCCTTTAATCCTGCTCCTTTGTACAGGCTTACTAATCAGCGGCATAGTTTTCGGAGGATTGTATCCTTCATATTTGATATCAATGCCCTCGCCGGTAAAAGTGCTAAAAGGAAAATATTCTCATTCATCATCGGGTACGCTGCTTAGAAAGTCCCTTATCGTTCTTCAGTTTACGATTTCAATTATTCTGGTTTCAGGCACATTCCTGATCTATAAACAAATTCAGTTTATGCAAAATCAGCAACTGGGTGCCGACATAGATCGTGTGATAGTTGTGAAAACACCGGTAGCTGCTGACTGGAGTAATGAGAAAGTAAAGAATTTCCGTCATGAACTGTTGTCATCAGCAGGTATAAACAATGTTACAATCTCCTCTTCCGTACCGGGTAAGGAAGTAGCGATGTTTATGTCAAATCATAGAGCGGATGATATTACACTTGAGAACAAACTTTATGAAATGCTGATGACTGATTATGATTTTATCGATACGTACGGACTGAAAATCAAGTACGGCAGAAGTTTCTCCAGGGAATTCGAAACAGATGCAGATGCGCTCGTACTTACGGAAGCTGCAGTCAAACAATTCGGTTTTGAAAATGATGAGACTGTTATCGGTAAGGAAGTGATTCTCGAAGGTTCCGATAAAAGATATAAAATTATCGGGGTCGTTGAAGATTACCATCACCAGTCGCTCAAACTCGGATTCAAACCTATAATGCTTTTCATGTCTCCGGACCACAACTGGATAGTTAAAAACTATTTCTCGATTAAAGTCAACGGAGATAATATGGCTGAGCGAGTCAGCAGCATTGAAAACACATGGCGCTCGTTCTTCCCGTTGACTTCATTCGATTATTTTTTCCTGGATGACTTTTTCGACGCACAGTACAAAGCGGATAATAATTTCGGTAGTGTTTTCCTACTGTTTACCGGACTTGCAATATTCATAGCCTGCATCGGTTTATTCGGACTGGTATCGTACACAACTAAACAGAAGACCAAGGAAATCGGTATTCGCAAATCCATCGGAGCTTCCGAAAAAGACATTATCCGGCTGCTCCTTATTGATTTTGTAAAGTGGGTTGTTATAGCTAATATCATTGCAATACCGGCCGCCTGGTTTATCATGAACCGCTGGCTGCAGGATTACGCGTTCAGGATAAATATTCGGGACCACGCCTGGATTTTCATACTCGCAGGAATTATAACATTCAGTATAACGGTCATAACCCTGAGCTGGCTTGTAATAAAAGCTGCCCGGGCAAATCCGATTGATTCGCTGAGATATGAGTAGCATAGTAGTTACAAAGATGAAATTTATTAATTCCTATTAAATACGATTTATATAGAATTACAGACTCAAAGTGTACGCCTGCGAACAGCACTGTAATGGATTCGCACACACATATTTATAAGAGCAATCATCCGATTATTCGCAACCCAAATTCATGCTGATTTAAGCCTATATAAGTCAATGTATCCGGTACGATTGTTGGGATAGTCTGGACAAACCCGGGAGCAATATGTTCAAAAGTTATATCAAATCTGCTTACAGAAGTATTTTAGCTAACAAACTCTTCTCTGCAATTCACATTGTCGGACTTTCAATCGGTCTGGCTGCCTGCTTTATTATGCTAATGATTGTAATTCACGAATACAGTTACGATAAGCATAATGAGAAGCTAGATCGGATTTACAGGGCGTATTCATATTCTCCTGCATCTGGTAAAAATTGGCAGGGAGTTCCTTATCCATTATCAGAGTATATCAGCGAAAACATACCGGAAGTTGAAAGAAGCGCAAAAGTTCAGAGTATTAGAGTAAATGTTTCAAATCCGGATAATGAAGAGGTTTTTAAGAGCAAACAGGCATATTGTATTGAGCCGGATCTTATTGATATACTTACAATTCCCTCAGTTCAAGGTAATTTAAAACACGTCATTGCAAATCCTAAAAGCATACTTATCTCTGAAAATATTGCTGAGCAATATTTCCCCGGGAAAGACCCGATCGGTAAAAATTTGCTTGTTAAAACTAGACGTCCTGCTGAAGAAGATCTTTTTACAATAGCGGGTATATTCAAGGACTTCCCGTATACATCAACCTTCAAAACAGATTATCTGCTCCCAATCCAATTTAATGATAAGCTGATTTTAGACCGCTATTCATTCAGGAAAGATTTCTCACTCGATAGCTGGTCTTTCATCCATGGTCTTGTCGTTTATGTTCTCGCTAATCCCGAAACAGATATTTCCAAAGTGGAAGGGTTACTCCCTAGACATATAGACTTCGAACCAAATTCTAATTCTGATTTTGAATATAAATTCCATCCTTACTCCGATATCCATCTAAATTCAAAATTCGTGAACTTTATTGATTATTATATTAGCGGAAGTAAACTAAAACTTTTTACAGGCATTGCTATTCTTATTCTACTGATAGCTTGTTTTAATTTTATTGTTATGTCAATTTCCCGAATCAAGCAAAAGGCGAAAAATGTTGGAATACGAAAAGTAATAGGAGCTGCAAAAAAGAATGTAGCTTCGATAGTATTAATAGAATCAATAATTTATTCCCTGCTTTCTTTACCATTAACACTCGGATTAATAGAACTCTTCTATAAAAAGGTCGCATCTTCACTTAATATAAATCTCGCTGAAGGATATAACTTTAATTATTGGATATTATTATTATTTCTTTTATTAACTGTCTTAATAGGCATCGTTGCTGGTTTGTATTCTACATTAAAGCTGACCAAGTTAACGCCTCTTCAAACAATAACATATAGGAAAAGTGTAAACGAAAAAAATGTCAAGAGTACTCCTGTATTCATATCCACGCAAATGGTTGTATTTATTGCCATGATTTTCTGCGCTATAATTATTAAACAGCAGACCGCTTACTTCAAGAAGATTGATCTGGGATTCAATCCTGAAAATATTCTAACGCTATATTTAAATGATCATGTGGAAAATTCGTATGAAGCTTTCAAAGAAGAACTTAAAAAATCACCGCTGATAAAAGGTGTTGGAGGTGCCGGAATGATTCCGCCGACTTTAAGTTTTGCTTCGGGAAATGTACCCAGGAAAGATGATCCGAATACACTAATCGAATTGAAAGCACTATGGGGTGATTATGAATTTCCGGATGTAATGGGTTTTCAACTAATTAAAGGAAGAAATTTAGATATAACAAAAAATGCCGACTCAACCGAGGCATATATTTTTAATGAAGCAGCCATGAAAGCAATTAATGTTGAACTTGGTGACATTGTTAATAATCGAAGGGTTGTAGGAGTTATTAAGGATTTTCAATACGGATCTATTCGCGAGGATGTTCCTCCTATAGCATATTATATAGGGAAACTCAAATATATTGATGAACTGGCAATACGTTTCCAATCGGCAAGAGACGTTGAAACTATCAAATGGATTGAACATGTGTGGAAAGAATTTGTGCCCAATCAGCCAATGACCTACTTTTTTATGGACGATAAGTTTGATGATGTATATCGAAGGGAGTACAACTTTGCAGGATTAATCAACGCTTCGGCAGGACTTGCAGTGTTTATAGCCTGCCTGGGATTATTCGGTTTTACGGTATTTAGTACCGAGCAGCGCATAAAAGAGATTGGAATCCGCAGAGTACTTGGCGCAAGTCTGGCAGATATCCTCAGATTATTCTTTTCGCAATTTATATTATTAATACTGGTTTCATCAGTAATCGGCATAGCATTAGGCGATTATTTCATCTCGCAGTGGCTGAACGGGTTCGCGTACAAAATCGATATACTCCCCTCCTACTATATTATTGCGGGAGTTATAAGTGCTGTAATCATCTTAACAACTATTTCCATATACATAATTAAAACCGTTTCGTCTAATCCTGTCGAAGCATTAAAGTATGAATAATACTTTAATGCGAAGATTCGGCTCTGACGGATTGAGACGCTGAAATATGAGTAATACAAAACGGATAATCCATATAGAACCATAATAAGAGTGAAAGAATGTTAAAAAACTACTTCGTAACAGCAATAAGAAACATATACAGAAACAAAGTTTTCTCCGTTATCAATTTTGCCGGTATGGCAATCGGATTGGCAACGGCTATTCTGATTTTTGTATGGGTACTTGACGAGACCAGTTACGATAACTTTCATACGAATAAAGACAACATCTATAGAATTATTGTCGATTTCGAAACCAACAGCCAGGCGTCTATATGCGGGGCTCTCGCGCCAACAATAAAAGATGAAATCCCTGAGATAACTGATGCTGTCAGGTTGTGGTCCGGCTGGGAAACGCAGATTTATTATAATGAAAATACAGTTAAGAGTAAGGGGAGTTTTTCGGAAACCTCTCTATTTAATATTTTTTCATTCCCAATTCTTGAAGGCAGCGAAGACCAACTGCTCCATGACGGACATTCAATAGTTATTACGCAAAGTACTGCTCAAAGACTATTCGGAAGTGAAAGTCCTGTTGGCAAAACTGTACAAATAAAGAATCGTCGTCAGGAAAAGGAAGACTTCCATGTTACTGCTGTAATAGAAGACCTTCCTTCAAACTCACATATCCAGTTCGGATTTCTGTTTTCATTTAACCTGCTGAAAGAATGGTACAGACCGGATTATGCTGAACGCTGGTCGAATTATAGTTTCTATACATATGTACTCACGGATGAACATGCTGACAAAGACAAGTTAACGGGCAAAATCAACACAATTTTCAATGCTCATAAGGAATCGACAGCATCATTGCACATTGAACCATTAAAGGACGTTTATCACAATCCTTCTATTCTCAACCGGCTGGGACCAACAGGTAACGGTTTGTATGTAAAACTATTCTTAATTCTCGGGATATTAGTATTGGTTGTAGCGGGCATTAATTATGTTAATCTCGCAACTGCTCAATCAGTTAAACGACTCAGAGAGTTCGGATTAAGGAAAGTAATCGGCGCTGGAAAAACCGAATTACTGTTTCAAAATATCGGCGAATCAATTTTAACCGCGTTCATTTCACTTCCAATAGCGATTTTTATTATCGAATTAATCAATCCGGTATTCAACGATATAATCGGAAGAAAATTGTTTGTGGACTATTCCAACCCGCAGATTATGGTCGGACTGTTTGGTCTGATTGTTTTAATCGGACTATTATCCGGCATGTATCCGGCAATGGTTATTTCGTCTATTCTGCCGGCAAACATTTTAAGAAGCAGCGCCGGGGGATTGACGAAACTGAGTTCATTTAGAAAAACTCTGGTGATATTTCAGTTTTCACTTTCGATTGTGATAATAATATCAACAGTAATCATTTCAATGCAAATGAAATTCATACAGGATAAAGATCTTGGCTTCAACAAGGAAAACATTGTGTACGCGTGGATACCGGGTACGGAATATAAAGTTCTTAAAAGAGAGTTGGTGAAAAATTCAAATATTGTCAGCGTAGCCGGATCAGGAGCTCAACTGGATTGGATTGGCTGGTGGTCCGGCATAAACAAGTGGGACGGGAAAGTAAATGATGATTATATCTCCTTCGGAATTTTAGAAGTCGGATATGATTATCTCGCAACTTATCAAATGCAGATTGAATCAGGCAGATACTATTCAGAGGATTTCCCGTCCGATCCGGAGAATTCAATTGTAATCAACCATGCTGCTGTTGAAGCTATGAATCTTAATGATCCTGTGGGGAAAACTGTAACATACAACGGCAGAGAAAGAACGATCGTAGGTGTTGTGAAAGATTTCAACTATGAATCTCTGCATGAACAGATTGGACCGATGCTCTTTGTACTATATCCGAAACAACTAAATTGTCTTGGCATCCGGATTTCTGACGAAGACTTAGCAGGTACAATTAGTTATATAAACAGTGTATTCGAAAGAGATTTGCCCGGTGAGATTATTGATTTAAAATTCCTGGATAAACAGCTTGACACACTTTACAAGGATGAAACAGCTCGCGGTAAATTATTCTTTTTGTTTTCCTTTATCTCAATATCCATAGCTCTGCTTGGACTAGTAGGATTGGCGACTTATAGTATTGAACAAAGAACTAAGGAAATAGGAATTAGAAAAGTCTTAGGGGCGTCTGTAATTGAAATCCTTATAGCCATGACAAAGGAGTATCTGATATGGGTAGTAATTTCTAATTTTATTGCTACTCCGATTGCTAACTATTTTATGAATAAATGGTTGCAGAATTTTGCATATAAAATTGATATTGAATGGTGGGTATTTGTAACTGCCGGAGCAATTGCATTGTTGATTGCACTTGCAACAATAAGCTACCAGGCAGTTAAAGCAGCATTAGCTAATCCCGTTGAATCGTTAAAATGCGAATAAAAGGAAAGAAGTATGTTAAAAAATTATTTTAAAATCTGGTATCGCAGTATTCTAAAAAACAAAGTTTATTCATTCATTACTATAAGCGGACTTGCCATTGGATTGTCCGTGTGCATTTTGCTGCTGTTTTATGTGCAGGATGAATTAAGCTACGACAACTTTCATATAAAGGGCGACAGGATTTACAGACTTTGTAATTCAACACATCCATATCAGGCTCCGCAAACCGCAAAACTTCTTACCGACAATTTTCCGGAAATTGATGATTACGCAAGGATTTTAATTCGAGACAAGTGCATTGTACAGTATGGTGAAAAGAAATTCAAAGAAGGGAAATTTGCTTTTGCCGATGCCGGATTATTTCGATTGTTTTCATTTAAGTTCGAAAAAGGAAATGCTGAAATAGCACTTACTGAACCAAACTCTATAGTCATTTCCAGCAGCGTTGCTCAAAAGTATTTCGGAAGCGAGAATCCGGTTGGTAAAATCCTTATTCTAAATAATGAAGCTAATTATACAGTAACCGGCGTAATGGAAGATATGCCGCACAATTCTCATTTTAAGTATGATATAATTGCTACTCTTACCGACGCTGAAAAGGTGTTTGGTACTGAATTGATGAATCATTGGGGCTGGAAGAATTTTGCTACATATTTTTTATTAAATCCTGATTTTGCCAAACCTGAATTTGAGGTAAAGGTCAACAAGTTTATTGCCGAACAGCAAAAAAACAGCGGTTTTAAACCACCGGTTCTTTCATTACAACCGTTAAAAGACATTCACCTGTATTCAGCACATTTTGAGAATGACATCCAGCCTCAAGGAAATATTTCTTACGTACTAATATTTTCTGCAATAGGTGTTCTAATTTTACTAATAGCATGTTTTAATTATATTAACTTATTTACAGCCTATGCAACTAACCGTGCTAAGGAGATTGGTATTAAAAAAGCTGCCGGGGCTACACGTAAACAGCTTGCCGGACAATTCATAGGCGAATCATTTACAATTCTGTTATTTGCCTTTGCATTATCGCTTTTCATTGTTGAAATCCTTTTACCTGTTTTTAATACGTTGACAGGAAAATATTTATCATTTAGCTCTGTAATACAGACCAATACTATTTTAAGCATATTTGTTATACTTTTAGTTACAGGAATAGTAGCCAGCAGCTATCCGGCTTATATATTATCTTCGTTCAAACCGGCAAGTGTGTTAAAGAGCGGCGGAATTAAAATTAATTCCGGACTCAATTTTCGAAAGGTACTTGTCACTGCTCAATTTACAATTGTTATTGCGCTAATTATTGCAGCTGTTCTTATGATGCAGCAGCTTAATTACCTGCAGAATAAAAAGCTGGGCTATGATAAAGAGCTGATCCTCGTATCCGAAGGTAGTAGTTTTGAGAATGTTGAAAAATTTAATGCATTAAAAAGTGCTTTGATGCAGCAGAGTGATGTACTCAATGTGGCCTCTGCATCACGTATTCCTTCAGACGACCTCAATAATATTGGTTCGTTCTTACCTGATGGTCAAACCGAAAGTATATATATGCCTATTGTACATATCAGCTATGATTATTTTCAAACGTTGGGAATAAAAGCATCAAGTGGCAGACTATTTTCGGAACAAACAAAAACGGATGAGGCTGATGCTATAATTCTAAACGAGTCTGCTGTCAGAAAATTAGAATTACCCGATGAACCTGTTGGCGCAGGCCTTACAATTGGCTGGCCGCACTCCAAAAGAAAAGTAATCGGAATCGTAAATGACTTTCATTTTGAATCGTTGTATAAATCAGTCAGTCCGGCGGCTTTTGTTGTTCATTACCCGGAGTGTTGGGAACTTATTGTAAAAGTTCAGTCTGCTGATACAAGAAGTACCATCACAAAGCTTCAGGAAATATCAAAATCATTTTATCCCGAAGAGTTGTTGGAATTTCATTTCCTTGATCAAAAACTTGAAGCTATTTATCAGGCGGATCAACGAACATTTAAATTGCTGGGTTACTTTACTGTGCTTGCTGTTTTTATCGCTTGTATGGGTTTGCTGGGACTGTCTTCTTTTATGATTAAGCGTCGAATAAAAGAAATTGGAATCCGCAAAGTACTGGGCGCATCATTGTCGCAGATTATAATTGCATTGGTCCGGGATTTTATAAAATGGGTACTGATTGCCAACTTCATTGCCTGGCCTATTGCCTGGTATGCAATGAAGCAGTGGTTCCGGGAATTTGCTTATAAAATTGATATGGGTTTATGGGTATTCGTTTTATCGGGCGGAATTGCTTTAGTCATTGTATTGGTTACTGTCAGTTTCCAGGCAGTTAAAGCAGCAAGAGAAAATCCCGTTGAGTCACTTAAATATGAGTAAATAGTTCATAACTAAATAAATATCTTGGGGAGGAAACTTGTTACGCAATTATATAAGATTTGCTTTCAGGAATTTCCGGAAATATAAGTTTCACAGCTTCGTAAATATACTTGGACTAACAATTGGAATTACTGCTGTAATTCTTATTTCTCTGTTCATCAAGTTTCATTATAGCTTCGATAACTTTCATGATAATCTGGACAATATATACAGGGTGTCTATAGAAAGTGAGCGCAATGGCGAGTCACGGGGTAACTCCCCTGTCTTTGTTGCTCCGCTGGCTGAGGCAATGTACAATGATATTCCAGGTATAACCGATTACTGCCGTGTATCAACTCCGCGCAGTTCCTATTTTTATTCCGACAACATTCCGTATAAGATATCGGGAATATGCTTCGCCGATTCAACATTGTTCAATATGTTTTCTTTTGATTTATACGAGGGCTACAATAAAACTGCTTTAGCTAATCCGTTTTCAATTGTCTTAACAGAAACAGAATCTGAAAGAATCTTCGGCAATGTTAATCCGCTTGGAAAAACACTTTTACTAGACAACAAAACTCCTTATACTGTAACGGCTGTTGCTAAAGACGCTCCAGCGAACTCACATCTTGAGTTTAATGCACTAATTTCTTTCTCAACGCTTTACAGTGAACCGGGTCATTACATGGACTGGAACGGCGGTAACCAGTACATTCATTATGTAACCCTTGCGAACTCAGTCAATCCGGATGAAATTGAAGCTAAGCTGCCGGAATTCATGTGGAAATATATTAATAAAGATCTTGCCGATATCGGTATTAAACTGACTCCTGAATTACAGAGCTTTGCTGATATTCACTTAAAGTATGCAGACAACCCAGCCGAACTTATGACAAACATTAAAATATTCTCGGTTGTCGCTCTTTTGATATTGATTATTGCAAGTGCAAACTTCATTAACTTTTCAACAGCAAAATCGGTTAAACGATCAGGTGAAATTGGGATAAGGAAAGTACTGGGTGCCCATAGAACAAAACTGGTTTACCAGGTACTTACAGAGTCTCTACTTGTAACAACACTTGCCGTCATGCTGTCTCTTATTCTTGTAGAACTGGTTCTGCCCGCATATCGCAATCTATTAGGTGAACAAATCCCATCCTACAACCTGTTTAATACTTCATATCTGGCCGGAATAATATCGATAATTTTTATAACCGGGATACTTGCGGGGTTTTATCCCGCAATTCATCTAACAAGGTTCGAACCTGTAAAAGTGTTGCATGGTACTTCTGTCACCGGAAAATCAAAAACAATATTTCGAAATACACTTATTGTAGTTCAGTATACTATAGCGATCGCATTAATTTTAACAACTACATTTGTAATCCAACAATTGAATTTAATTGAGCATCACGATACGGGATTCAATAAAAATGATATTCTAGTTCTGAACCTTTCCACAACGGAATTACAGGATAACAGCACACTTCTTAAGGCGCAGATTTCCAATCTTCCGTCCGTAAAAAGTGTTGCCGCCGCATCTGACATTCCATACAAGGGTTTTACAAGTAACGGCTACTTCCCGGAAGGCTACTCCGAACCTGTTATGATAAATGTTGTGGACGTTGACGCAGACTTCCTAAATACGTTTGATTTGAGTTTGGTTGAAGGCAGAAATTTCCCGGATAACATTGGAAGTTCAACTACCGATTATATTGTGAATGAAGCGTTTGCCAGGACAATGGATTGGCAAAGGACAGTTGGAAAGTCCGTGGAACGCAATGGCAATCATATAATACGGGGAGTTGTAAAAGACTTTAATTTCGCTTCTCTTTATAATGAAATAAAACCCCTTATTATTACAAGCAGACCTTACCGGAACAGATTCGATTATCTTGCCGTTAAAATGAATATGAGTAATGTTTCCCGGACACTGAATAACATTGAGCGGATTTGGTCCGCAAGTGCGCCGAATAATCCACTCGAGTACTGGTTTCTGGATGATGCTTTCAATCAAACTTACAAGGATCAGGTTAATTTCAGGAAAGGATTTTCGGTGCTTTCCATCCTCGCCTTGGTTATTGCGGTACTCGGCCTGATCGGTCTAACTTCCTTCACTACCGAACAGCGCATTAAAGAAATCGGAATCCGCAAGATACTTGGAGCATCAGTATTCGATGTTGTAAAAAATCTAAGCAAGACATACATATACATTGTAAGCATCGCGATAGCAATTGCCTGGACCGCGTCATACTATTTCGTAAGTATGTGGCTCGAACAGTTCGCTTACAGGATAGACCAGTCATACTTGATCTATTTGCTAACAGGATTAACCGCACTGATCATCGCTGCGGCAACTACAACAGCGGTTGTGTTAAAAGCGGCAAACGCAAATCCGGTCGATGCATTAAAATACGAGTAAGGAAATAACTCTTAATTATCTGAAAACATAGTATTTATTCGGGGAGCAGATAACATACTGAAAAACTACGTCAAAATTGCGCTTAGAAATATAATCCGAAACAGGATATTCTCGTTTATTAATATTGTCGGATTGGCTATCGGTCTCGCCGTCAGTTTTTGCATAATTATCTACATCACACACGAGCTAAGTTACGATAAACATCTTGAAAACTATGACAACATCTATAGGGTTGACAGTCACAGTAGCGATCTTCAATGGCGCCAGGCTCTAACAAATATTCCATTGGCCGCAGAAGCTAAAAGGACTATCCCGGGAATTGATAATTTTGTTCGTTTACGCAAAGATAGTAAAGCAAAATTAATTCTCGATAGAAAAGAATTCAAATTCGATAACACTTATTTCGCTGATCCAAGTGTGTTCGATATATTTTCGTTTGATTTTCTCAGAGGTAATCATACTGCAGCTTTATCTGATCCATATTCAGCAGTTATTACGGAAAGTACCGCCAGAAAATGTTTCGGAAATACCGATATAATCGGACAGTCATTAAATGTTCAAATCGATTCGAATTCTGCAACCGTTATTATAACAGGTGTGATTAAAGACGAGAAGATGCCCGCAACACTTGTCCCGGATGCAATATTGCCTTTAGAACTCATTTATAAACTTGACAAGTTCTATAAACCAGACGACTGGTTCGCTTTACAGAAAGTGCACACGTACTTGTATCTTAGCGAAAATGCAGACATTAAAAAAATTGAGAAAGAACTTAAAATAATCAACGACGACAAAAATAAAGACAACGAAGGCTTTGTAATTAATCTGGAGTTTAGCGTAATACCGCTCAGGGATACTTACTTTACAAATGAAGGTTATGCCGTTATACCATGGTTGCCGATAATTAATTTCGAAAATATTTTCATATATAGCGGAATAGCAATTCTCATTCTTTTACTTGCCTGCATCAATTTTATTGTCCTGACTTCGGCAAGATATTCTGTTCGGAATACCGAAATAGGCGTTCGAAAAGTAATAGGAGCAAAGCGAACCGATATAGCCAGGCAGCTAATCACTGAATCAGTTTTAACTTCAATACTGGCATTACCCCTGGCTCTTATATTTATCGAACTTATTTTCAGCTTCTTCGAAGAAATAATCAACCGGCAGATTCACTCATCCTTTTATACTAGCATATATTTCTTAGCCGGATTTATAGTTATAAATTTCCTGGTAGGTATAATATCCGGATCGTATAATGCTCTTACCTATTCAAGAATGAATACAATTAACATCTTCAAAAATAAATTCAACACATTCGGGAGTAGATTAAACCTTAAAAAAGTACTTATATCATTTCAAATGGTAGTATTTATTTCATTAATTATATCGACACTTGTATTAAACTCACAACTAAAACTAACACACGAAAAAGATTTAGGATTTGATACAGAGAACTTCCTTGAGATTAATTGCTGGACAATTGACGGTAAACAGGAGGTATTTAAAAACAGCTTAAGCAGTTACCCCGGAATTATCGATATTGTATTTACAAGTAGTACATTTCCTTATACAAGAGGTAACAGATATGTTGTTTCATCTGCTGATAATCCTGAAAGAAATGGGACATTCGGTTGTCCACTTGTAGGATATGATTACCCAAAACTTATAAACATGTTATTAATTAAGGGCGAATTTCCAACATCCGGGAATTATAAACGGAAAGCAATACTAAACGAAACCGCTGTGAAAGAACTAGGTTACGATGATCCTGTTGGAAAATATATACTACTTTTCAATAGTATACGCCTAGAAGTAATTGGAGTTGTTAAAGATTTCAACCTTAATTCTCTTCGGGACGCTATCAGACCCGTTGCTATAAGAATAGGTAACTTTGATTCACGCCTAGTTATTAAATATGATCCAGCTAAAGTTGAGGAAACCATGAAATTCATTAATAATGCCTGGAAAGAGGTAACATCCGAACCGATTTATATCACTTTTTTGGATGAAAAGATCAACCAAATGTACAACGAAGAGTATCGGTTCTCGAAGGCTATTAATTTCTTCACTATCATTGCAATAATTATAGCGGCAATGGGCTTATTCGGAGTTGTACTTTTCTCAACACAACAACGCACGAAAGAGATTGGGATACGAAAAATTCTTGGAGCATCAGTTCCCGGAATTGTTCACCTGGTGATATATGAGTTTCTTGTAATTCTAATAGCGGCATTTATAATTGCGGCTCCTTTGTCATATTACTTCATGAATCTATGGCTGCAGGACTTCGCTTACAGGATTGATATCGGATTTGGGATTTATATGCTTGCAGCTACTCTGGCATTTTTAATAATAGTCAGTACGGTAATTATACAGGCTGTTCGTGCAGCAAGAGCTAACCCTGTCGAGTCATTAAAATATGAGTAATAGAATAATGGCGGGATCCGGCTTTGACGGATTGAATCTCTTAAATACGAATAGCATGACTGTGAACGACGGGCATATTTTATTTTTGGGGCGGTTTGAAACAATACTGACCGGGTTCAACCTTTGCCTGAATTGAGTACATTTTATTAATAAGTGATCTTTCTGCATCTGAATAAGATTCTTTAGAAACTTCAGCAGATTGCTCATTGATCTCTTTACTTCGCCTACTTGCAAGTTCCTGTAGACCTTTTCGAATCTCCATCCACTCGCCGGGAAATCCGGGATTCGTCTTTGCCTGAATTACCGGTCGAAATTCAAAATAAATAGTTCGTCTATATTTCTCATCAAGCGGTATGTCAGAAGAGTGTACAGTCATTACATCATGTATTAAAACATCACCGGGATTTACCTCCAATTCAACCGGTTCAACAGTCCCGTTTTTAACCTTCTCTTCGAATAAACATACGTCCTCAGTAGAATCCTGCGATCCGGGAATCACCTTTAGAGCTCCATTGTTTTTAGTTGACTTATCCAGATAAACTCCAAATGTGATTATCCGATGCTTTCTATCATGAAGCATATCACGATGCCATTTAATAGGCTCAGCATATTCTCTGTTTTTAATTAACAGTGATTCATAAGTTGTAATAAAATCACTGCCTGTCAGCGACTCGACAATTTCCTGTATTTCCGGTAATCCCAATAGTTCCAGGAACACAGGACCCGGTTCAAGGAATAATTCATTCACTCGAAATACAAGCAGCCTGTCATTTTTAATTTTCGCTGCTATCCTGCTGCTGTTGTTTATAGCACTATCTGGTGACGTTCTATTCGATTCCACGAATCTTTTTGTAGATTTATCCAAACGCGACAATAGTTCAGACGGAATAACATTGGGTATCACCAGGTAACCATTAGCATCAAAGGATTCTATTTGTTCCGTATTCAACATCTCTGCTCCCCTTTACTATTTTATTGTTTCAGCAAGCTGCTTTAATAATTCGACAAAACGCGGATAGAAACTTTTATAGGTTATATAAGTTTCGCGGTTACTCTCATACTCCGCCATAAGCTTGTCAAATTCATAGATGTATATAAATCCTGAATTATACTCTGACCTCAGGATAGCCTCTTTATTACTTTCACCCTCAAATGAACGGTAAAACCTTGCAACATTGGTCCTAACGAGGTGTTCATTTACGCATACGATCCAGTTACCGTAACTCTGCCTTTCCATTTCAGTCCTGATCGGTTCGAATAATTCCGAATATTTATTTATCTCATTCAGAAATTCATCAGTAACCGGATTAACAAACGAGTGACTGAACTCATGCAGCATAATAAACAATACATTTTCTCTATAACCATAATAAGGTTTTCCGAAGTCTACAAATGGTGTTCCGCATATATTATAAACCTCTTTGCCTTCGGGCGTAATTACCTGCGGTCCGTAACCGCCTGAACGAAATAGAGGTGTCGGAATTATGTTGTAACTCTTTTTCGACTCATCGTAATATTTTTCTATTATATCTATATAGTCCCTGTCGTTTATTGCAGAAACTATATCCCCTCTTATCTTATTATACAAATCTATATGCGAGTTGAAAAAAATCATGAAATCGGAGTCTACAGCAAAGTCACGCATCTTATTCGCAAAATCCGTTAAATTGTCTTCACCTCCCGCTCTTGCAATCAAATAATCCGAATATGGCATTATCTGTTCGAACTCGGGGGGATCACTATGGTACAACACAAAAGTCGGCGGTGCATCGAAGTTAAATATCGCATTAGTCAGTTCTTCTGATTTGGTTACTGCAGGATGTTTAGCGAACGCGGAAAAGTATTTATTAACTTCATCAAGGTATTCGAAATCCATTCTTGTATGGCGTCGCTTCGCCCATGAAGTATAGTGCTGGATTACCGCCAGAAGCTCTGTTCGCGGATCAACATGAATTTTAAGGGCGCTGTTTAGTTCAACAGTTGATTCTTTCTCTTCCGGTTTAACGGCATTGGTATCACAACCAGTAAGTAAGTATAAAATGACAGCGGCAATTAGCAAGATAATTCGCCTCATAATTTACACTCTTTATATATTGATTAGATAATTCCCTTATATACTTTACCATCAGCTCCGGGTATTTCTGAAAAGCATAATTATCCCCTTCGAGTTCAATATACCGCGAAGTTCGTTCACCATATTCGGAATAGTCCGTGCCCGACGGGATGTATCTGACTTTCCTATATCGGCACGATCGTATAGAAAGTACTTCGCGAAAGCTGCTACCGAATCCGGAATAGAATGCCATACTTCTAAGCTGTCGGACATCCCGTTCTCAAACAGGACTGTTACTCCCCCTGTGTCTCCGGTTTTGATCCTGAACTTTTGTCCATCGATATTTACATACCGTTCCTGGGCAATACATACAACCGATAGAGACAATAAACAACCAATGAAAAGTTTTTTCATTCAGCGCCTGCAAATTTATCTAAACGGAGATTATGGTTATTCCACTTTTATATCGTAAGCAGCCAGCAGGCCTATAACTTCAGGCATAGAGAATTTCGCTTTTTTGATCTTGTTTAATGCCGGATCAATGGAGTAGTTGTAGGATTCCCGCAGATCAGCCTTTTCAAGAATTGTGTTCTCAAACGTCGTTCCATTCAGATCACATCCCTTGATTGTTGAACCGGATAAATCGGTTCCGGTAAAATCGGCTTCTTTCAGTTCACAATCAGTTATATTAATTCCAGCAAGTTCCAGCCGGTAAAATGAAGAAAGGTTCAACAGACAATTGTTGAACTCCATGTTAAGGAGGAAAGTATTGCACTGTTCGAAATGCACACCTAGGATTTTGCATGAATTAAAGATTACTTCTTTCAATCCGGTATTCGAAAGTGTAACCGAACTTAAATCACAATTTGAGAATTCGCATTCAATAAAGTTTATATCGGATAAATCGGTATTGGGAAAAGCACAGTTTGCGAATTTGCAGTTCTCGTAATCACCTTTGTCCAGCGGCTTCGTTGCGAAGTTCCGGTTTAGATATTCTATATCCGTGATATAAGCTTGATCCATAACAAGTCCTGTTTCCTGATGATAAATATACGAATTACGAAGGAAAAGATTTACGCATTGCGTTGGCGAATCTATGACTGATTTGAAATGGTTCCTCAACCCCTTCAATGTAAACTTCGTGCGATCTCAAACTCGTTTTGACAATTCTGTCGATGTAATCTATATTTACTATTGTTGAACGGTGGATTCTTAAAAAGGACTGCGCAGGTAACAGCGATACCCAGTCGCATAATGATTTCCTCACAACAACAGCGCACTTCTCAGTAGTAACAACTTTTGAATACTCTTTTAGTGATTTTATATATAATATATTAGCAAATTTTACAAACTTCAGTTTGGTTCCGATCTTAACCAGTATATGATCATTCTTGCGCGGCATTTTCACTTCATCACCGAATGAGGAACTTAACTGAAGAACTATGTTTTCCTTTATTTGTTCCCGCTTGTTGAACAATCTTTGAACCGACTTAACAAGAGATCCAAATTCAAAAGGACGTGAGAAAAAATCATCGGCTCCGAGTTCCATTGCCTGTCTCATAGCTTTAATATTGCTCTCATCAGACAGAAATATTATCGGTATTGTAGCGGTTAGGTTATCTGCACACAGCTGGCGTAAAACTTTCAGACTTTGATTATGACAAATCATATTGCAAATTATCAAATCCGGCTGGTAATTTATTGCAATTTCAATACCATCCTTGTCACCTGCGGATATATAAGTTTTGTAGCCTGCCCCGGAGAGTACTTCTGCGGTTTCACTATGCTCGGTTTTTAATTTTTCCTCTATAACCAGGATTTTTTTCAACAGTTATAACCGGTAATGAAATTTTGTTTTACAACTTGTACAGTAATCTTAGATTCTGAATCCAAGATACGTATTACTCATAGTCATAGCAATTTTGGACTGATCAGGAAGCCTAAGCACACCGCATAACTCCTTTTAGATTAACAACTTATATGATTTTCGCCGTTTAAGACAAAAATGTCGCGCTTATTGATGAACTTCTGAGACCTGAGGGGGATATTCACTAATATGACTTCAAGATCGTATTTCATTATTATATACCCGTTTTTACAAACTATCCACTAATAGTTAAAGGAATATGAACATGCGTTTCAACAAAACCATTTACTCACTATTAATCTTATCAACAGTCTTATTGCTGGGTCGTGTATCGGCGCAGGACGTTAATCTCGATCCGGGCGCAGATGTAACCAGCAGTTATATCTGGCGCGGTATGCAGGTAAACAGTTCCCCGAATATTCAACCTGCAATCTCACTTAGCTTATCCAATTTCTCGTTCGGCTTTTGGGGTTCTTACAGTCTTACGAACAAAAACTCGTTTGACGATGATTACGCAACCAGCAGAGAAATCGACACCTGGATCAGCTACACACATGAACTGAACAACGGAATGGAAATTACTGCATTGGTAACCGATTACTTCTTCCCGAATGCAGGAGTAAAATTCGGAAACTTTAATAACTATGATGATCCCGACGGACCGGGCGGTCATATTATTGAAGCGGGGCTTTCGCTTACTCTGCCGGAATCAATCCCATTAACTGTTTCGGGTTACTATAATGCCTACAACGATGCCGGGAATTGTGTTTACTTCCAGGTAGACTATTCCACGTCCGTTAGTGATGTACCGGTGGATGTATTCGCAGGTGCAACAACCGGCAGCGAGGATAATCCCGTTTATTACGGTGCGGATTCATTCAGTGTTATAAATCTTGGTTTATCCGTATCCAAAGAGATCGAAATTACAGACGAGTTTTCACTTCCCGTTAATTCGTCGCTGATTTTTAACCCAAAAGCCGAAGCGTTATATATGGTATTCGGGTTCAGCTTATAATTAATAAACGTACTATTTACCCACTACGTAGGAGTAGAATATGTTTGATACAGGTAGTACCGGATTTATGCTGGTAGCAACCAGTTTGGTTATGCTTATGACTCCGGGTTTGGCGTTTTTCTACGGAGGATTAGTAGGAAGAAAGAACGTGTTAGGAATTATGATCCAAAGTTTTGTTTCTCTTGGATGGACAACTGTGCTGTGGTTTGCATTCGGTTATTCACTCTGTTTCAGCGGCGGTGAAGGTGGTATAATCGGGAACTTCGATTTGGCCTTCCTGGCTGGGACGACTCTTGACACCGTATTTACCGGCAATGGCGCAATTCCGCTATATGTATTTGTCGCTTACCAGATGATGTTTGCAATTATTACTCCCGCACTTATAACAGGTGCATTTACTAACAGAGTTCGATTCCCCGCCTATATGATTTTCCTTACAGCGTGGCTCGTATTTGTATACTTCCCGCTCGTGCATATGGTATGGGGCGGCGGACTGCTGGCAGAATGGGGTGTTCTTGATTTTGCCGGAGGTATTGTTGTACACGCTAGTGCAGGAATGGCGGCACTTGCATCGGTATTCTATGTCGGTAAAAGAAATATAATTGAAAGAGGACCTCACAGTATACCTCTTGTAGCACTTGGTACGGGACTGCTGTGGTTCGGATGGTATGGCTTTAACGCCGGAAGCGAGCTTCAGGTTGATACTATTACAGTTACAGCATTTCTGAACACAGACATTGCGGCATCATTTGCAGCTATGACCTGGCTGATACTCGCATGGGTTCTCGAGAGGAAACCTAAGTTCGTTGGACTGTTAACCGGAGCGGTTGCAGGACTTGCGACCATTACTCCCGCTGCCGGATTTGTAACGCCAATGCACTCGGCTATTATAGGTGTGGCAAGCGGATTTGTTTGTTACTTCGCTGTTGCAATTAAAAACAAAATGAAATGGGATGACGCTCTGGATGTATGGGGTGTTCACGGCGTTGGAGGATGCATAGGTATAATAATGCTCGGACTGTTTGCTTCCAGTTCTGTTAATCCTATGGTAGAAGTAGAAGGACTCTTTATAGGGGGAGACATATCCTTCTTCCTTAAACAACTAGTCTCGGTTGTTGCGGTAAGTACTTACTGTTTTCTCTTCACATATTTTATGCTTTGGATAATAAACTTTATCACACCTGTTAAGGTAAGTAAAGCAGAAGAAGAAGCCGGACTGGATAGTTCACTCCATGGTGAATTAGCTTACGAGCAGGATTAATATTGATAGACGTTTCTGATTTCAGGAACGTCTATTTTAATTTTTACTTCTATCGAATCCGGAACACACCCTCCGTAATTTCATGTCGTTCCAGCTCGTTATCTCCGTGGTGGTGATACGCACCTGTGTATTCCCTGAAATGAACAGATTCGTAGTTGTTGAATAATTCTTTCAGTTCTCCCGGTTCAAGAAATGTTCGAACTTCTCCATCAGGTTTCAAATAGGAATTCTTACCAACTAATTTGGACTGTTCGGCGATTACTTTGTATGAATCATCCTCTGTGGTAAATGCAGTGATGAAAACCAGCCCGTCTTTATCCAGCCATGTTGATAACTTTTCAATCAGATGAGCTATCTCTTCCCAAGATAGAATTTGAATAAGTCCAAAGACAAGTATTGTGGAGTATTTGCCTCCGGGAACAAAGTTTTGGAAATCTGATACGAATGTTGAGTAGTCAAGTTTGTCCCTATCTTTAATATCGTTCAGCTGACGAATGGCTGTCGTGGAAGTATCGATTGCTTCGACACTATAACCGCATTCGGATAAATATATAGTATGCCTTCCCTGCCCGGCGCCGATATCGAGAACGGGATAATCGCGAGAGATCAATTCACTATAGTCGATAAGAACTCTTTCAGGCTCACTGCCGAATACATTCTCAGCGTTATTATAAAGATCGTTGTAATTCATACCGCATCAAGATCATTACCATCTTTCAACAACTTTTGAACAAGCTTATTGGATTCATTCACTATCGTGTCCGGGTAGTCCATTATTCCCAGCAGCTTAATAGCGTTCCCAGAGGAGCAAGGCCCGGACTGTATTTTATAGTTAAAATAAAACTTATCGTTATCTACCTGTTCACTGAAGTGAAACATTCTGAAACTATCCTTCAACAAATCCTGCAGCTCAATATCGTGTGTTGTACAAAACACTTTGTTTTTATTGTTAAGATAACTTAATACCGACGTTGATGTCGCAAGTCTTTCCAGTGTATTGGTACCCCGAAATATTTCATCAATTAAAAACAAATATTGATTGCCGGACTCTGAAAGTTCTATAAACTCTTTCAGCAACTCGATTTCAACAAAGAAATAACTTTTACCTGACTCCAGATCCTCATTCCTGCGTATGGATGATTTCACCATTAGCATTGGAAAAGACACCTCTTTGGCAAGACATATATTAATAGTCTGTGCCAATATAAAATTGATTCCCAGAGTTTTAATGAATGTTGTTTTTCCCGACATGTTAGAACCGGTGATCAATGCGGATTCCGATAAATCTTCTAACGAATTTGAAACTGCATTGTCAATCAGCGGGTGATAAAGACCTTTGAAATTAATCGTACCGGTATTATTGAATTGCGGAATACAATGCTGCGAAAATTCACAAAGGTATGAAGCAATTGAGATTGATGCGTCGAGACTTCCGATAGTTTCGTAAACTTTTCCAATTTCATACTGGTTCTTAAGCAGCACATTAACGGATCTGTAATAAGCAATCAGGTCGAACAGCAGGAACATATTCAGATATTCAACCGCGATTACAGCAAGTTCGTTCATCGATTGCTTGTCAACAACCAGGTAACCCAGCTTTTTCTTAAGGGATTTCAGCAATCCCCTGTTCTGTTTGAGAAATTGAATCTCTTTCAATTTACGTCCCGGACTGATTTTACTAATCGCAATGGCTGAAACTATCAATGCATTCAGACTCGAGAACCCGGTAAAGTACTCATAGATTTTGCGGGAATATACTTTATTAATAATCAGATTTGTTAAAAGAATGGCTAATGTTATAAATAAGAAAGCTCCGTTGATTGAAATAAGAGCAGCCGAGATTACCGACAACACCGATAAGATATAAAACAGCGGGTACCATTTTGTTCGGGGTAACGATTCACTATGAATTAGATAAGAAATAAAATAGGAAGAGTCCCCGGTAAGGTTGAATAACTTTAATTGTATATTCTCTCTTAATTCCTGATCCTGATTGAGAGTGGAAACTAATTTATACTTACCACTTAGGACATCTTTTTTACTTTCATATGTACGAAGAGTATGATATAAATACTGCTGACCGACACCTGATATATTCCTGTCAATCTTCGAAAAAACCGAATCCATTTCAAGATCCTGCCAGGTCTTGTCATCAACATATTCCCCCGTCTTCGACTTAATAAGATCATGGTAAGATGATATCAGGTCATAATTCCGATACTCCTCAACAGGCTTTCCCCAGCGACTCCGCAAATATTGAAGACGTTTCTTTTTGTTTGATAGCATACTTATATGTTATTTCTTTCTGTTTGATACCCGTTAATAGAAAATTTATTCAACAACAAAACAGCTGATTTTTATACCCGCCATAATATCAGTAATATCTTGATCATCCTGATTTGCATTTCTCTTTCGGTATTGAACAATTGACTCCAGGACTGCATTGCCGGATAGAAATAAACTTACTCCCTTTAAATATTTGACGCTGCATTACCCGGACTCACCCTTCAGCAGCCAGTCAATCGCCTCTTCCCTGCTGAAAAAATAATTATATCTTTCCTCATTTTCGCTCTTGTTACTCACTTCCGGCGGATGAATAAACGCAATCTTTCTGAATCTGTTCAAGTTAGTCTCTTCTTTCATAAACCTGAGTTTCAACTCCCTCAGCACATCAATACTCTCAAAAATATGATCACCGGAGTTGATTATTAGAAGCGATGTGTCGCAGGATCCCAGTTCCAGAAATAGCTGATCGATACTGTTGCTGGTTATTGGATTTTTAAGATGGAGTTCGTTATAGCTTATATTAGTAAGTTGCGTAAGGAATTCTCCTAATTCAGAATATTTTACTTGTAAATATACTACTTGGATCAAGACAAATCAGTTGTAAAACATGGTAGTACATCCTCCTCGAAATACGGCTGCTGGTTAACCCAGAACATATACTCAACTTTAAGAAATTCTTTCGCGAACGCATGCAGCAATCACTCTAAACAGTTATCACCACATGCCCTTTCTTATGTCCTTTTTCAACATACTTGTGCGCTTCAACTATCTCCTCTAATTTGTAAGTTCTGTCTACAACGGTTCGTAGCTTACCATCTTCTAAAAGCTCTTTAAGAAAAATCAAATCTTCAGTTTTTATACTTTCTTCCGAATCAAAATTCCGGACAACATTAAGATAGACACCTTTCTTTTTTAGCAGCTTCTTAGCTACTGCTTTTTCCAATTTGTCAACCGCGTCAAAGACTATATCATATCTTTTCGAATGCTCAGTTAAATCTTCCTTTGTGTAGTCGATAACCCTGTCGGCTCCAAGAGACTGAACCAGTTCAAGATTGGTTGTACTGCAAACACCGGTTACATCAGCCCCGAAGTGTTTTGCGAGCTGGACCGCGAAAGTACCTACACTTCCGGAAGCTCCGTAGATCAGGATAGTCTGACCTTCCTTTATTTTAGCTGCGCGCAGGAAGCACAATGCAGTTAGTCCTCCGGTAGAAGCTCCGGCAGCCGCTTCTTCGAAGGTCATGTTAGACGGTTTCAAAGCTACTAATCCTTCCTTAATTCGCTTAGCATTTTCCGGCAGACATATATACTCTGCGTAAGCCCCGAACACGAAACCTGCAGTTGCGAATACTTCATCACCCGGCTTAAATCGTTTTACATCCCGCCCGATATGTTTAACTACACCGGCAAGTTCCATTCCCAGTATACTTCTTTTCGGCTTCGTTATTCCAAGATATAACCTGAATGGTATCATTTGCCAGAATGGAACATTGAAGCTGCGAATCCTTACATCTCCAATGTGACAGGTCGTGGCATATACTTTTATTAGAACTTCATTATCCCGCGGAGTTGGCTTTTCGACTTCCCTCATTTGCAATACTTCCGGCGGACCATATTTAGTGCAGACAATTGCTTTCACTCAGTTTTCCTGTTGTTGATAAATCTTATTTAAAAGCCAGCTGTCTATCGGTACATTTAAGCCACAGAGTCAATCGCTGTTTCTAAGTTTAGAACTTGTACCGTTCCTTGGTCGGGAAAGATATTCGGCTATTTCTTCCGCTGTTCTTCGGGTTCCTTTCGCCAGTTTATTATTTAAAGGAGTATTAATATAGGGGAATGCACCTTCGTATACCCATGCGTATATCCGGTTTACACGATTGGGATTTTCTTTATAGTAATATGGGCCTTTAAGTGTCACATAGCCGTCACTATTATAACCTTCAAATGTCATCACATAATTGATGTTTCCACCGTTCCATGATGAATCCAGGCAAGTACAGGAAAATATATTATTCTTATAATCCCATATTCCTGCTGCACTGCCTTCATAATAATTTGACCCTGAGTAATAGCCCATTTTTCCATAATAAGTGACTACATGCCTATTTGCCCGATGACGGACTTGCCACAGACTGATATCCCATCCATCGATATCGGTTACGATTACATCATAGTAACCTAGATCTTCGATTTTGGACAGTATATTCTTTTTTAATTCTTCTCTTGTTATGGGAATTCCCCCTGCATTGCGGGTTGATGTGATGGATTGTTGCTCAACATAAGTCGTGGGAGAATTCCGCGACTCATCGTTAGAAGTGCAGCTTAAAAGTATAAGTACTGTAGCAAACACAATAAAAAATGCTGGTAATGCTTTCATTGTTGACTCCAATTTAAAATAGTACTTCTAATTTAATATTTAACTACTAAAACATTGTTTCCCTGGCTATTTTTCTTCTATCGTACCGTCTTTATATGTATATGCCACCTCCCATGCTGGAGTACCGGCATCATTTAAAGACCAAAAATTAAAAAGACCTTTTGCCCGATCGCCATTACTGTTTAGTTCCACGGTTCCGCAAACGCCTTCGTATCCGTTAAGGGTATTAAAAACCCGTATTTTAAGCCCCGAAATAGATTCTGTTTCTTCACTGTTTGCAATAATTTCTGCTGCAACACGCATTGCATCATAAGACAGGTATGCATATATGCCTGCTGTACTTGAACCGAGGCGTGATTTAAAATTTAAATATTCGGTTGTTTCTTCTATTCCGTATACCGGAGCGCAAAAATTGGTTTTACGTGCGCAGGACACCGCGTTTGTATCTGTAAGTAAATAACTGTTTGTCGCGATACCATCACTTCCAAACCAGGTAATTTTATTCAAGACCGAATCCGTTAAAGCCATTGCCAGAATATCAGCGCCTTCATCAAAACATGATATCTGTAAACCAATCGTTGAAGAATCGTTTACTTCCATTACATCTTTTAAAACCGTCGAAATACTATCCATAGCTTCCGCATAGAGAGATTGCCTGAAACTCCAGTAGCTTGATGTTTTAAGCACCGTGCCCCCTTTAGATTCGAACCTGGACTTTATACTGGCTGTCAGCCCATTTCCCCAAACATCATCACGATGTATCATCGACAGATAATTGATTCCCTTTAACCGGGCAAGCTCCGCTATGGCCTCAGCCATCTCCGAATCGTCCGGCACTATCCTGAATATATTATCATCCGCTGCCGAAAGTTCCAATGAGGTGCTGCTGGGACTGATAATAACCGCATCGGAACTGTTGATTAAATCCTTGCAGCTAAGAAGTTCCATACTTGTCAGGGGACCGACAATTATGCGAATACCCTGATTAAGATATGATTCAAGCAGTTCTACGGCCATGTCCGGTTCTGTTTGTGTATCGTCATATTTAAGGACGATTTTCGTATTTATGCCCTGTGATGATAAACTGCTGTTTGCGTCTTCGACCGCCAGTTCAAGCGCTTCTAAAATTGTAGTGCCCTGCTGACCAAAGGAGCCGCTTAGTGGAATCAGCGCACCGATGCTAATTTCACGCGCTGATGGTTCCGGATCATTTGTCGAATCAGAGCAGCCCGTTAATATCAAAAGAGCCACCGCTAACATTAAGGAAATAAATTTTTTCATTACCGCCCTCCACATTATTTTCGTATCATTAAATCTAACTCTTTTCTGTATTAGATGAATATCACTATTGATATCCAGCACAATATTTATTTCAAAAAAGACTTTGCAAAGATAGTCACACTCCCTACCTCTGTCATCCCGGAGCCCGATAGTAAAATAGTCCACCCCAGATTAATTTTGCCATATACCTGTGTGGCAAATAACCGGCTTGTCCCGAACCAAGACTCTGATGTACTCTATCGGAATTTTGCTTATTTAAAAAGTTCATGCATTATTTAATCATTTCCATTTTTCCACGCGTCTGGAGATCCAATTGATTTTGCCTGCGGTAATAACTTTTCCGGCTCTGCGACAAATATTTTATCAATTAATTCTTTTAAATTCCGAACATTATATTCATCAATTTCTTTTTTAATTTGGTCTTCAGTAAATAAAATCTTATAACGTCGTTCAAGCTCTTTTTTAAATTCTTTTGTATAAATAAATCCAACTTTTGCAGTTTTATGCATCACTTCAAGCGGACCTAAAAAAATAAGTGCATCATATGCATCATACATTGTTTGGTCCGGCCAGACATTTAACATATGATTACCTATATAGCTCTCTCGACCAAATACATTATCTTTCAATGTGAAAGCAATGGGTTTATTACCATAGGCCTCGAAAGCACTATCCCAAATTCCATTTCCGATACGATCCCATTTTATAGTAACTGTTTCATCCTGTATAAAAAATAAATTTACATTATGGAATCGAATTGAATAGGTTTTGCCCGGATGCAATTGATGGAAATAAGTCCCGACATTCCAATAGAATTCATCCTCTTTATCTTTTATGTTTTTATAAGCATGTCTTGTATTCGTTAGAAATATACCTTTTTTCCCGCTTTTGAATTCATTCAATTCCGATAAGATTGTTTTATACATGAGGAAATCAAAGCTGCTAAGTGTTTTACGAAATAATTCAACATCCTGAATTGTCTTTATCTCAGACCAATAAGTAGGGTTTGCCACGCCAAAAACCTTGAAACGTTTATCCACAGGCAGCGACTTATTAACTATATAGATTGTATGCAACAAATCGAAGTATGTTTTATAGGACCAGCCTAAACCGCTGAACCCGTCTTGAAAAGCTGGATAAAGTAGTTCAACGTTTTCAGTTTCCGACTCAAAATATGCGTCTATATATTGCTGTTTGTTTATTGAGATTGCTTCGAGAAATATATATTTCAATTTATCATTAAAGGTAGGTGTTTTAAGTAATTCCCGGTAAAATTCAAAAGGCTCAACTGCAGTATGTAAGGCGTCATCAAAGATAATCAGATCATGAGCCTCAAGAGTATTTAATACAAAATCAACAGGATCCTTCCCTTCTTTGGTTAAAACATCAATGTAAGGCTGTAATCTTTTATCGCTGCTGATTTGCTGACTTAAAACTATCTGAACTGTAAAAAACATTAATAAAGTTATCAATGTAAAAAGTCGCATATTTATACCTCCATTAATTGCATGAATTTATTAATAATCAGTATTAAAAGTGATCTTTTTACAAATGTCTACAGGTATTGCCGATAACCCCTGCCTCCAACTGACTTCCGTGAACTGACGGAATTATTGAGGCGGGCGGGTTGCCTGTCCCGCACAATTTATGCGGGGCTTTGCCGGTTAGGTGCCAATTGACTTTTTGTCGTTAATCTAGCGTGGTTCGGGCACTTGAAAAATACATTTTTTTATTACATATTCTTGAATACCAAAAAAAGTCTCAAATCTATATTTGACCTTACCGACACCTTTTACAAACCATACGTCTACCATACCAGCATCCCTGCATACTGTTTTGTATATAAAATGATAACAATCATAATATGTTTCATTTGGAGTATATATTGTATCAGTTTTACTTATTAACGTGACACCACGACCAAAACTACAGTCATAACCAGATGGTAATTCCCAACTATCTCCTATAGACGCTGTGTAATCATATAAGAGAAACTCAGTGCTGTCAGTTATATTCAAATAATATATCTTGTTATTATTCTCTCTCATCCAGTATTCTGATTCCTTTGATCCGTCAGTAAATCCGTATAATAATTCTCCACGTACTCTTAAAGTATCAAATATTTCTTCTATTCTACTGGTATTAACTCTCATATATTCCCATTGATTTCCAATTTCCATCGGATAAAACTCTTCATGTTCTATAGTATTATCATTTGGGAATTCACACCCCGTTACAATACAAAGGGATAAGAGCATGATATATATTAACTTATCTTTCATTTTCTTTACTGTAATTCTTTAGCACCTATCAGCGTGGCAAATAACCCGCCGCCCATAACTACTTAGCCGGTTGACCACAACTGCCGGGAATTTACATCCACGTTTAACATTCAGAAAAAACGCGGCAACACTAATTATTTATTCAATACATTTTTAAAAGCTTACTTTCTTTTTGCTCTTCACTTCAGAAAATCAATTCAGCTACCCCGCCACGCGGGGCGGTTGCCCTTGAGGTGCTTGTTATATAGCGTCTTACTATTCTATTTCAATAAATGCCTCTTCACTTTCAGAATTAGCAACATTTATTCTTATAGTTTTTCCATCTTTTGTTTGTGCAGTAATAGACATATTTGTAATAGGTGGTCGTATATCATCACCCATTAACTTTCCAATAATCTCTTTGCCAGTAACCTCATCATAAATATATCCACCACCATCAACAGTGGAAAAAGATAAAAGGATATTTTTCATAATCCCTCAAAGAATTTATTTTTCAAAATCTTCTACCGATATTATCTCATCATGACCGACTAGTATTGGAGTCCCTCGAATAACTCCGCGATTAGGTGTACAAATTAAAAATGTTCTTGATTCTAAAATGGCTATAATAGGTTCATTTTCTATTTCATCATTTTCACCAACCACGGCGGTATATTTTTTATTATTGTGTTTGTATGTTAACGAATAGATTTTTCTACCTGATACTTCTCCAACAATATCCTTATTGTATTTTACAATGCCATTATAATATTCTTCTGATTGTTTTTCGTCTTTTACTTTTGGAACAAAAATTTTCATAATTATCCTTTAGCTATAGCGTAGCATATTTAATTTTGTAATAATTCTAAAGTTGTTGAAAACATTTCTGTATCAAAATATTTTTTCTTGAATTTTGGGTATTGCTTTTTAATCTCCTTTATTCCGTCAAGAACTGAAGAAAATTGCTTTTCATAATCATTACGAAAATATGTATCAATTACATAGTTGAAATGATCATCTAACATAAATTTTCTTTTTTCACGTTTGTAAAAATATAACAGCAAGTCATGTTGAAATAAACGCAGTTCTATAAATCCGACAATGTCATTATAACGCCAAGGGACTGATCTTTCATTAAATCTTATTTCAAATGTCAACTGGAGGTTTTTATCAAACAGCATTCCTTCAGATTCGAATGACTCTTTCTTTTCAGTAATATATTTTTGAAATTTTTTATCATAATTGTTATGCCATTCATCAATCGAACGGGAATAGATTGGAATTACCGAAAATAATTTCGTTTCAGATTCAAGGTTTTTATACATCCAAGCAACTCAAAATAATTTTTATAATTTGTTCAATATTATTCTACGCTATAAAACTATTATTTAACCCGACGAGACTGATATCAGCAGGATTCGTAACCGCGATATTCTATACCGCTTAATCAACTCTGATTTTTATTCCGAAACGTTGTAACGCATTTGTTTAATTACACTTAATTGCTGCGAAATATACAAACCATGGTATCTTAACCCGAAATCATTGTCCGTCTGACGATCCAACGGAGTGTTCCGGCTAACTCCAGTCATTTGTAACTTATATTAAAAATTTCGCTCTAAACGGTAATAGGTTTCTCACTTTGCGCCATCGTAAGATAGGTACGTTCTCCACGTTATAAAATTACTGGAAATTGAAGGTAAATACAATGTTAAACCAGCCGGGGAAGAGAAAGATGGCGGCGAGATGGTATTTCAATTGAAATTCCATGGTAACTCAATTGTAATTTATCGTTGTACTATGAAAAGGTCGTCCAGGTCAAAATGACTTAATGACAACGATTATTTTATCCGTCATTTCGAGTAATCGATTGATCCTTTTCGATTGCGAGAAATCTTTAATACAATTGAATTAAAGATATCTCCTCTCCGTCAAATGACGAATCGTCGATATGACAAGTTGCTGCCCCAATTGAATTGACTGACTCTCCGTTAAACGACATAATATACTACAGAATTACACTCGAGTCACCGTCCGTTTCAAAACTTATCTGTAAATGCATTCTAACATTTCTGCGAAGTAAAATTATATTAGTCTTAGCCTACTTTTCGTTGTAACCTTTTTCCCGAAGCTTTCGTCAATACTGTAATATCTTTTTGGGGGAAATCCATGTTCAAAACAAATCTTGTTATTGCTTTACGAAATCTTCTCAAGTACAAATTCTATTCATTCCTGAATATTACCGGACTCGCAATCGGGATTGCTGTATGTCTCCTGATCCTCCTCTTCGTGCAGGATGAGTTGAATTACGACAAGTACAATGACAAAGCCGACAGGATTTACAGGATAATAGCCGATTTCAGTCTGGGCGGTAACGAGCTTCATACACCCGATCTCGGCGCGCCTACAGGTCCGGCTTTTCTTGCCGATTTCCCCGAAGTTGAAAACTATGTCAGGATTCAAACAACAGGCGGCTGGTTCGTGCAGTACGGCGACAAGTCATTTAAGGAAACCGAAGTATTACGTGCCGATTCAACTTTCTTCGATATTTTTACTATTCCATTAATAAGCGGTAACCCGATAACCGCGTTGAACAAGCCGCATACTCTTGTACTTAGTCAAAGGGCAGCAGTAAAGTATTTCGGAAAGGAAGATCCGCTCGGTAAAACACTTAAGCTGGATAACCGCACTGACTATGAAGTTACAGGTGTTTATAAAGACATTCCGGCTAATTCACATTTTCAAGCTGAGTTCATACTCGCTCTGAATATAAAGCCGGGAACAAGTTCCGACTACTGGCTCGGCAACATGAACAATATAACATATATCGTATTACAGGAAAATTACGACTACAAAAAGCTGGAAGCCAAATTCCCCGCCATGATTGAAAAATATATCGGTCCGGAAATTATAAAGTTCACCGGCAAAACGTTGGAAGAATTCTTTAAAGCGGGAAATAGAACCGGATTCTACCTGCAGCCTTTAGCCGATATACACCTATACTCCGACTTGCAGGACGACATAGGCGTTAACGGTGATATTAAATACGTCCTGATATTTTCGGCAATTGCGGTATTTATCTTAATAATTGCCTGCATAAATTTCATGAACCTGTCTACCGCACGGTCATCCGGCAGAGCAAAGGAAGTTGGGGTTAAGAAAGTCCTCGGCTCAGGGAAAGGAGAACTTGTTAAACAGTTCCTGACCGAGTCAATGGTAATGAGTTTGCTGGCAATGATATTCGCGTTAATCATTATTCCATTGGTACTCCCATTCTTCAACAATCTGTCCGGAAAGGAACTGCATATATCGAGTTTATTAAGTCTGGAATTTCTGGCGGGAATAATAACTCTGACTGTTCTGATAGGAATTCTTGCAGGAAGTTATCCGGCGCTATTCATATCATCATTTAATCCGGCATCAATATTAAAAGGTGAGTTAAGAAGCGGAACCGGGAACGGTACGCTGCGAAGTTCACTAGTAGTTTTTCAGTTCGCAGCATCCATTATCATGATAACTGCTACGATAGTTGTTGCGGGACAATTGAATTATATACAGAATAAGAAACTGGGATTCAACAAAGAGCAGGTTCTCGTTGTACATGATACGTTTATACTCGGCGACAGGGCACAGTCATTTAAGAATGAAGTAGCAGCCCTCCCGGGGATTCTATCCGGCACAGTAACCAACGCATTGCCTGTCGAATCTCCCGGTTATAATAACGGCACATTCCGCGACGGGAGACCGGACGACGAGAAACTGGCTGCGCTGGGAAGCTGGAGTGTTGACGAGGATTATATCCCCACTCTCGGAATGGAAATTATAAAAGGCAGGAATTTTTCAAAAGAGTTCGGAAGTGACTCGCTATCGGTTGTTATAAATGAGGCTGTTGCACAACACTTCGAATGGGATGACCCGGTAGGTAAAGTCCTCAGCCAGTTCAGTTCAAACGACGGCAGCCAGATAACAAACTATCATGTAATAGGTGTTGTTAAAAACTTTCATTACGAGTCTCTCAAAAATTCCATCGGACCGGTAATGTTCTTTATGCGGCATGGTAATTCGCGAACAGCCTTCAGGTTCAAAAGTGATAACACATCCGGGATAATTGAATCTATAAAATCTAAATGGGAAGAGTTCGTACCCGGCCAGGCTTTTGAGTATACTTTTATGGACGAGGACTTCAACAAGACGTACAGCGCCGAACAGAAAGTCGGGGAGATATTCAGCGTGTTCGCGTTTCTTGCAATATTTATCGGCTGTCTCGGGTTATTCGGACTTGCTGCATACACCGCCGAGCAGAAAACCAAGGAGATTGGCATACGTAAAGTTCTCGGCGCTAGCGTACCGGGAATTGTCTTTCTGCTTTCAAGTGAATTTGTTAAACTGATTATAATTGCTTTTGTAGTAGCCGCTCCAATTGCTTACTACTATATGAATATGTGGCTGCAGGATTTCCATTACCGGATTGATTTAACCAGTTGGATGTTCGCCTCGGCGGGACTTATCGCACTAGGAATTGCGATGCTGACTGTTAGCTATCACGCAATAAAAATAGCGATAACTAATCCGTCGAAGTCGTTGAGGTATGAGTAGTGCTATGCTTTCATTTGTTATCGCTATCAGATTGTCATTTCGAATCCCTCACATTATTTTGGTGAGGATGAGAAATCTTTAAATTGCAGATGTATATTACTCCCAGACGTTACTCTCACATAAATCCGCTATCACTCCGATATTATTGCTGTTAACAAATATCGAAATATTGACTGCAATAATTATATAAAGAAGTATTAATTTTGCTCATCACAAAACTAATATCCGGAGTCTTATCCTGCCTATGAAACGTTGCGCATTTTTATCTATGGACTCCCTCGAGGATTTTGTCTGTTATGATGAGCTGCTGATCGAACCGTTCCGGCTTGCCGGCTGGAACTTGGATACAATCTCCTGGCGGGCTGATAACATTGACTGGAACGAGTATGATGTTGTTAATATTCGTTCAACATGGGATTACCAGGATGACCATACTGAATTTATCAAGCAACTTGAACAAATCAATGAATCCGATACTGTACTTGCAAATGATCTTGATTTAGTTAAATGGAATATAGATAAAAAGTATCTTCTTGATCTTGAGTACAAAGGAATCGAGATAGTACCTTCCCGGGTATTTAATTCTTTCAACCTGGAATCCGCTTTGCAGCTATTTGATACTTATCAAACCGAGCAGATAGTAATTAAGCCTACTATCAGCGCCAATGCCGATAATACATTTCGCTTAAGCAAAACAGATTTATCCCGGTCATCCGAAAAATTACAAAGTGTTTTCCGATCTCATGCGCACATCATCCAGCCATTTATTGATTCCATTATCACTGAAGGTGAGTACTCCCTGTTTTACTTCGGTGGTGAGTTCAGTCACTGTATTCTCAAAACACCCAAGCGGGACGATTTCAGAGTCCAGGAAGAACATGGCGGAGTACTAAAATCCGCAGAGGCTAAACCCGGGATGATAGAAGCGGCTTCGAAAGTATTTAATGCTTTACCTGCTCAGGCATTATATGCACGAATTGATTTTGTCAGATCCGGTAATTCATTCCTGCTTATGGAAGTTGAATTGATTGAACCGTCCCTATATTTCAACATGGATGAGTATGCCGCACAAAGGTATGTTGATGCTTTTATTAAGTGGTATTACAACTACAAAAAAGGATCCGCAACGGAATAATTTTACACGATATCAATCCGCCTGTTTGCTTTGAAGATACTCATCGCAAACTTCAAGTTCATAAACTGTTTTCATCGAGACAAGGCAATCCCGCATTACTTGTCGAGCAGTTGAATAATCATCGTCTAAGATTTCATGGTCTTTTCGCCATTGCTCACGGCTAGGCCACTGGGCATAGCCTATAAATAAATTCGGATTATCTGAAGTGTGGAGTCTTGATCCGAAACTTCCGCAGTGTTTATAAATAGCTTTTGTAACTTCGAGCCACGATTTACGGAACTCTTCTTAAGCTCCATCCTTAATTTTAAACTCATATAACGCGATAAACATTTATTCCCCTTTCAAGTTTAGCCTTATCAAAAACGACTTATATACCAGTGTGCAGATTGTATGTTGCAACTCCTTTTCGGATTATTCAGGTTTGAGCAGTTTCCGGATATTTTACCATTGAACTCTTTTCAAATGTTTGTCCTTTGATAAACAATCCCGACTGTTTATTGATTACCCGGTTAAATTCATATTTTAATTGATCCGGAGGAAAGTGGTAGTTAATTCTTCGAATAATACTTGAACCAATGATCTTCCTTAATGCTTCTGAAATATTGAACTCATCACCAAATATTACTTCCCATATATTCAGACTCCCCTCAGCCTCAGTTTTAATAAAGATAACTTCCTCATCCTCCAAGTAGTACATGTCATTACGATAAACATTTAGAATATGCCACATTGTTATGTGGTCATAATTTTCAGCACCGAAACATTCTGTTATCGGTCTCCTCTTTTTAAGTAGAGCCTGTAACAGAACATAATCCTCTTTGTCGGCAGGGTTTAACTTTCTGGCACAATAATTACTCATAGGGATTTTATTCTCTGCAACAAATATATTTTCTATTATGTTATTAAATCCGAATCTGGGATAGAATTCCATAACAGTTTCATTTGCGAATAAGAAGAAGAACTGAACATCAGGACTATGCTTTTCCAGCACATAGTTCATCAAGTAGCGGGATAGTCCCTTATGACGATATTCCGGCAATGTCCCGACCGCTCCAATTTGAGCTGCAACTTTCTTCCGCCCGTCTACAATTACATCCATAATTGCAACACAAACATTTGATATTATTTCATCATTTTTTATCAATGAATAAGGGATATATTTACTTGTCCAGAATCCCTTTTCATACCACTCTTTGAAACTAATTAAGGGAAATATTTTCGAAATGAAATTATGATATTGGTTTATCATAGCTACGTCATTTCTATAATTTTCAACTAAGTTATACTTTATATTCATTGCATTATTATTTTTTATTCATTTCGACGATTAAAAATACTATCCACATTTACCCAATATACTTCTCCTTTCGTTACCTCTTTCCAACCACCTCCAGGCGGATTACTATATCTTCTTGAAAAGAAAAAATACCTTCCGTCGGGTGACATGTATGGACAGAAATAAGACCACTCTTCATTAAACGGTTTTCCAAAACTAATATGAACCGCGTTTTGCCATTTGTCATTAACTTTAAATGAAATATAAAATCCCTTTTCTTCGGAATAAGTACCTGAGGTAATCAAAAACTTTTCATCAGGTGACACATAAGTACTGCGGGCACTTTCTTCTGAATTCACTTCCGAACCCAGATTTACAGGTGTATCAAATTTCCCATCTCCTAAGTATTGAGCCCTGTAAGTATCCCGTTTTCCAAACCCGCCGGGGCGGTCGGACTGAAAGTAAAGGCTTCCGTCTGCAACAACTACCGGGTATGATTCTGCATACTCATCAGTTGATACCGGGTATTCAACCTTCGAGGCAGTTTGCCATTGTCCCTCTATTTTATGACTTCTATAAATGTCCGGTTTATTGTCATTGGAATAATCTTCAGGATTAATTCCCAAAAAATACATTGTATTGCCGTCCCGGGTAGTTGACGGATCAATAGCTACTGATTTACTATCTCGGTCAGAGTACATTTGAATTGGTTGAGGCGCGGTCCAACTACCGTTTATTAATTCAGCATGATGAATAACAAAGCTTTCATCGATAATTCTTGTAAAAAACACCTCCGTAAGTGAAGAGTTGAACACAGTATTAATTTCTATCTCATCTGTATTAACTATGGAGGGAGCAAATAATTCCGGCAAAGTACCGGGGGGTTTCTGACCTAAGTATGAGTTGTTTGTGTTATGGGAATTACAGCTTTGCAAGATTAAAGCCAGTCCGATTATTAATGATAAGTAGCTTCTTCTATTCATATATTATCTTTTCTTTTTATAACTTTGATTTATATAATTGCTAACACATAAATTATCCGGCATGTTCCACAAATCCTTAATTAACAAAGCCTATCATCATAATTACCGAATTCCGTCAGAGGACAAAATTATTACAGATTTCCGGTTAGATATCAATGTTTATTAAGGACTATTTTTCCCTGACCACCTCATTTACAGACGATCTTTTAACATAGGCTAAATACGCGACAAGAAGACCTGTCGAAATAAATACGGCTGACATTATCCATGTGTTTTGAACCGGGTTATTTCCTGTCTGCAATGTGAGCTCCGGCAGAACAATTAAAAATGTACCTTTAAGAAAGAACATTATCCCGAATACGGTCACAATAATCTCCAGCAATCCATGCCATCTAAAATGATTTACGAGAATGGTCATGCCGATAAAAAAATGAACCATACCTGATAAATTGATTAATACCGGATCTGAACCGGTATGAGTTATCATCTTACTAAAATACTCTTCCGAAATAAGGAAGCCCAATCCTGTTACAAGAAAGTATATTGATATTATTCTAGCTATACGTATAGTATTATTCATTAAATCCGATCCTAATTAAAGAAACTAATTAACCTTATCGTCCTTTTCACCAACAATATTATTCGCGGAACTCAATTTTTCACAAATTCCAGAATCCAGGAACCTCGTTCAAAATAATTACCTTCTTTTCTTAAAAACACTCTATATTGATTTTGTATGGCATAATTGATGGCTTTAGCATATTCTATTAGAAATCCAACAGCTCGAACTTCCTGAGGACCGATGCCAAATATCTCAATACCCCGTTTAACTTTACCAGTAAGATAAAGCTGAAGCTTCGAGATTATATTCGGCTCAATTTCGTATGAGAATTTCTCAGTTGCATTGAATATAAGCCTCACAGCGGGTTTATTCAGTTCTAAGACTTGTCAAAGGTACCACAGTTAATTCAACATCCTCCTTATTAGTTGCGTAGGAAACCAGCAGGAAATCCTTCCATCTAATCGCTTTGGGGTAGTGATATCCCTGTCGCTTGTAGAGTCCGTTATATCTGAGCGGCTGTAAATCCGAACCGCCGTTTCTTAACAGGTATGCTTTGTAGAACAACTTACCGTCCTTGCTTAGTGTAATCACCAGCGGGAACCGGTTTTTATTGTTATTCGGGTTGTTAACCATAAACGCAGTACCGTCAGGCAGGTTACCCGCACATTGTTTCGAGCGGGAGTCCGGCATGTTTGTAACGACGGGCGTAGTCCAGGTTTTACCCCTGTCGGTACTTACTGAGGCTAATTTTCTAAAGGTGCTTGCCTGATCCCGGAAGATCATAACGACATCCCCGTTGGATTGATAGAACCAGCTTGGTTCTATTTCTCGGCTAATTGATTTCTCGTACGGCAGATTCTGCATTGCGCCTCTTGTCCATCCTGTTAATCCTGTCGGATCATCGGTATAATAAGGTGCTGCGATCAATCCCGGCTGTTCGTGTACTGCACAGATAATCCTTCCGTCAGGCAATGAATGCGGATCCTGTTCGAATATTCCATTTACTGGATTTCTGCTATCAGTGAGAAGCGACTTCGGCATAGACCATGAAATCCCGTCCGGGCTCTGCATATATTCTACATATCCGCCTCTCGGATTCTGCGATTCCGGCCAGACGTTTACATACGCAATCAGAACTTGTCCATCAGTCCACCAGCCTCCACTTGTATAAATGCCCTTACTCCATCCAGGTGAAAGTACAATCGGTTCCGACCAGTCAGTGAAGCTACTGCTTCGGCTGTACACAACCCGCGTATCCGCTGCGTCTTCATCATGTGAAGAACTTTGCCATTGAGCATACAAATAACCATTGAATGCAGTCAGTACTACACCGTTACTGTATTTGTCTGTGGTATCATTCGGACTGAAGATTGTATATGATTTCGTACCTGCGGCATAGTGAAGACCAAGTGCAGAAGTATCGGAATGATCGAACAAATCCGGCTGCACATAAAAAGGGGGAGTTTCATTCTGCGCTGATATGTATTCAACTGTTATAAGGCTGAACAATATAAAGAAAATAATAGAGTATACTCTCAATTTGAATAATCCCGATTATTCATGAAACCACTACACTTATTTACAATAATCCGACAAACTCGTTTGGCAAAGCCTCGAAAATCCATTCTGTTAAATTTCTATTCTCATTCGTAACTTCAAATATTCTTCTATCATCTTCCAGAGAAAACAATGTAATAATTATCTGATTCCATCCCTGATTAAAATTAACCTTATTGTACTTTGTGATAATATTCCTTTCATATTCGGGATAGTATTGATCCTTTAATATAACACTCCAGTTTCCATTTACTTCTGTGGGTCTGTCAAAATAATAGTAATGTATTTGATAATCGCCTTCCGTCACATTACTTCCAAAACTATTTGTATTTCCACACCGGACCGGGAGAGTGATTCTCTGATAATGCTCAAGTGTCAGCCTAATATATTTTGCTGTTGTATCGCTAAACTGTATACTATCCAGCGTATTAAAAACAATATAGTCTCTTTCATTTGGGGAATAATTCCTTAGCGCCTCATTTGGCGGTACAGGCAGATTCAATTTAAATTGCCCGTCGTCTGATACTTTTGTATATGCCTGCAAATACTCCACTGAGTCTATCCAAACTCCCCAAAACAGACTATCATTGTAAGCAGAATTCCAATTAACAATTTGTCCGTTGATTTCATTTGGAGATTCACTGGGAGTTTCAACTGAATGCTCATTACAACTGGTTATGGCAATAAGACAAATAATCATAATTATTTTTTTAATATCACTAAACATATACCCCCGTCACAAGTGTCCCGTTTGGGGCGTTACTGATCACCCGGTTCAACCCGTATGCAGAGACTTGGTTTTTGTCGCCGTTTTGAGGATGCCAGAAATCGAGTTATTTTCCCCATTCCCAGACTATAATCTTATTACTTTTAGTTTGCAAGAAACTCGAAAACTCATTTTCGTTCAATTTTATTTTCTTACCTCTTGAATCATATAATTCACAATATGCACAGGAACTTATTGGTATCATAATATGATATATGTAATTCTGTTTCCATTCATACCTGTAAACATTTGTTCCATAATATTCCCGGTTGCTTGAAATACTATCAATTTTTTCTTTAAGCAAAACCGGTGTATCTCTTTCATAATTGAAAGGCTCATTGACATTTTCATTTCGGCACCCAATAATTGAGAGCACAATAAATAAAGCAATAAATATTTTCTTCAACATCTTAAATTCCATTTAAATTATCTCACTAACTGTCTTCTAATTATTCTAACCGACGATAGGAATGTTGCCCCCATCACGTTTTTGTCCCCTGTGTTTCGAAAAATAAATCTAAATCAATTTATATACAAACTTAATCTATTAGGGAAAAGCAGAAGACAGAAGTAAGGAACACGTGGAATTTAATGTCATTAATAGTCAGTTGTGGTCAGTTGTGGTCAGGAGGGAAACAAGTTTACATTTTAGAATTCTCACTACTCCTCTTATAACAACTCCCTGGAAAACTTCGTCTATCCGGCATGTAATTTTGTCGAAATAATTCAGTATAATGCACAACAATTCGGCTGTTAATGTAGTCTAAACGTACAATCACTGCCACACACAAACAGGACTGATCATGCTGCTTCATTTTATTAAGGTTGCACTCCGCAACATTGTACGCCAGAAAGGATATTCATTTATAAACATAGCCGGATTAGCAATAGGTATGGCATGTTCGATTCTAATCCTGTTATGGATTTATGATGAACTGAGCTACGATAAATTTCATGCTGACATAGACAACCTTTACAGGATCGAGGAAAACCAGCATTACGCCGAAGGTGTCTATCATGTTACCGTAACCCCCTTCCCGTCCGGACCGGTGCTGAAAGATGAAATTCCCGAGATAGAAAATGCCGCACGATTCAACTGGTACGGTGAAGCTGCGGTTAAGTACGGTAATAAGGCGTTTATAGAAAGCAGCATAGTCGCAGGCGATCCGGCGTTCTTCGAGATGTTCAGTTTCCCGTTTTTAAAAGGGGGCAATTTCAGCGGTGATATTTACGAGATTATACTAACAAAAAAAATAGCGGGAAAATACTTCGGGAATGATAATCCGCTCGGTGAAGTACTAACTATAAATGACGAGTTCGATGTTAAGGTTGTAGGTGTACTCGAGGAAATCCCTCACAACTCCACTTACTCGTTCGACATGATAATGCCGTTCGAGATACTGCGTGATCACAGCTACTGGAGCGATAACTGGGGTAATAATTCTATTCGTACATTCGTACAGCTTGTGCCCGGAAGCAGTATTGAAGCGGTAAATGATAAGATGAATGCGATACTGAAACGTGAAAACCCCGATACAAGAACTGAGTTCATGCTGTTTCCTTACAAGGATTTGAGGATATTTTCCTACTGGGGATACAGCACCGGCTCTGACCGTGTTAAATATTTATATATATTCGGTATAGTAGCGGCTTTTGTTCTTCTCCTCGCGTGTATTAATTTCATGAACCTTTCTACAGCCAGATCGGTTAAGCGCGCTAAAGAAATAGGTATTAGAAAAGTTGCCGGTGCAAAACGCGCCGGACTAATCCGCCAGTTCTTCGGTGAGTCAATAGTAACAGCCTTACTAGGTATGATGTTCGCACTGCTAATGGTCTTACTACTATTAGAACCGTTCAACAGCATTACGGGGAAGGAAATCTCATTCGGTATTTTCGGCAACATGTATTTCATCGCGGCTCTAATTGGAATTACTCTGCTAACCGGTATCTTCGCAGGTTCCTATCCGGCACTGTTCCTTTCGGGCTTCATTCCTGTTAAAGTATTGAAAGGCAGCATGTTCCAGGGGAAGAACACAAAACAGTTCAGGCGTGTGCTTGTAGTTTTCCAGTTCAGCATATCAATTATACTTATTGTCGGTACAGCTTTCGTATATAAGCAGATTGACTACATGCGAACAAAGGAACTCGGACTTAACAAGGAACAGGTAGTCTACGTTAACCTGAAAGGAAGTCTGGGTGATAAATACCGAACAATTAAAGATTCATTCAAGAATATTCCGGGTGTTATTAATGTTACAGGTTCGGGAACCAAACCGGCACAGATAGGCAGCAATTCCGGCGGCGCAGACTGGGAAGGAAAGGATCCTGAGAAAAGTGTTTTAATCAGTCACGCATCTGTTGATTACGGTTACATGGAAACGCTTGAAATAGAAATGAAAAGCGGACGAACTTACTCACCCCAATTCCCAGGCGATATCGGTGACGATAGTCTTAAATCCGGAAACATAATTATAAACGAGGAACTGGAACGGTTGATGGGACACGATTCCGCAATCGGTCACTACCTTGATTTCTGGGGATATCATCTAACCATTGTCGGAGTAATGAAAAACTTTCACTTTAACAGCGTTGAAACAAAGATACCGCCACTCGTACTCTATGTTTCAGACAGTAATTTAAGCTACCTTATTATGAGAATTGCGCCTACAAACATTCCGGGAACAATGGACAAGGTTAAAGAACAGTGGGCTTCGCTCACAGGCGATTACCCGTTCAACTTCAAGTTCCTCGACGAAGACTTCGACAAGATGTACAAATCCGAAGAAAGAATTTTCGAACTGCTGAAGTACTTTGCTATCATGGCAATTGTAATCGCATGTCTCGGTTTGTTCGGTCTCGCATCATTCACCGCCGAACAGAAGACCAAGGAAATCGGTATACGAAAAGTACTCGGCGCGGGAGAGTTCAGTCTTACGGCCTTGCTATGTAAAGAGTTTTTCATACTCGTACTTGTTTCGAACATCGTGGCCATTCCTATTTCATTCTACCTGATTAAAGGCTGGCTGGATGACTTCGCTTACAGGATAGATATTACATGGGAAGTGTTTGCATTGTCAGCGATTATCGCGTTAGTGCTTGCTTTAATTACCGTTGGATACCAGGCAATAAAAGCAGCGGCTGCGAATCCGGTGAAATCGTTAAAGTATGAGTAAAGAATTTGATATAATAAAATAGATTTTCTCCTTATTGCTTCTTCTCCTGCCATCCATTAATTGTCGGGTGGCAGGGATTATAAATCTACCGACTAAAATACTCTTTATGGCTTTGCGTCACTGTGATGAAAAGTTTTATTCGGCTAAAGCCGGTCCGTCTTTTTGTTTCTCTAGCTTCCTGAAATTCTTAAGATATCAATAACTCTCCGAAACAGTTTATGAAACGTTGTCATATTCCAGAAAAATCGAGAAACAAAACTGGGGGACAAGCGAAGGGTGCTGTCTCAAAAGTAATTGTTGCCCTCCCGAAACTGACTCGAGTCTGAATCGGGATCTTGATTTAGCTAAAAACTTGAAAGATTCTTACGTCGCTGCGCTCCTCAGAATGATAGCATTTGGATATTTACGACAACTCTGCGTCCTAGCGACTCCGCGGCAAGTAGTTTAATTGCCGATTACTAAATATGATCTTCATTTAGTCCGCATTTCATTTCGTGTAACAAACAAAATATATTCATAAATTTGTTAATACTCTGAATCACCGACCACATAATCCGGGATAATCTATGAGTGACGAAAGCGGTATCCTCAACAAGTTCATTGACGCAGCATTAAAAACAGGCGCCACAATTGAAATAATCTCCAACCGGCAGGAATCTATTACAGGTTCGATCAAGAAGATTACAGATGAAGTTAATAATGTTGCCTGCGCGGATTTAGACAAGTTGAATGAAATGCTGGGGGAATCGTTTATTGAGTCCGGCGGATTTAATGTGAGTCCGACGCTTGATGAACTTGCATCTGCCGATATCGGGATTAGTTACGCATTCGCGGGGATAGCGCGAACCGGAACAATTGCAATTCGAATTGATACAGGGAAAGCAGGTTATGTAAGTCTTCTGCCGACAAAGCATGTTGCAATACTGGAGATTGAAAACATTGTATCACGTCCGAAAGAAATTTTCACCGATGAATTTGTGACCGGATTAACCGAGCACAATGGAGTGGTTTTCATATCAGGTCCGAGCGCAACAGCAGATATGGGTGAACTTGTAAGAGGCGCGCATGGTCCGGCGGAACTGCATATTATTCTGATCGCAGCAGCCGAAGAGGAGGAAGAAAAATGAAAAAGCCTCGTGAAGTCGCGGATAAAAGTATTAAGGGAAATCTTACCGATGCTATTGAAATGTCGCTCGGAATTGAAAGTGAACCTGTAAGACGGAATACGCAGACATTCAATCGCAACAGGTATACCGCCGTTTCAGACATTGAGGATTACGAAGACCTCAAGGATGAAGCCAGAAAAATAAAAGAGTACTCGATTGAAAATCAATCCGAACTGTTGAAGCAGCTTGAAGAAGCGGTTAAGGCTAACGGCGGAAAGCTTTATCTGGCGAAGGACGCAGAAGCAGCGTGCGGTTACATTAGTCGTGTCTGTCTCGGACATAAAGCGAAGCTTGTTGTAAAAGGCAAGTCAATTACATCCGAGGAGATTAAGCTAAACAGCGCTCTCGAGAAATCTGGTATTGAAGTAGCAGAAACCGATCTGGCGGAATTTATACTTCAGTACTCGAATGAGCAGCCCTCGCATATAGTTGCTCCCGCGATACATCAGAGCCGTGAAAGAATTTCCAAACTGTTTAAGGATACGTTTAACCCCGATGTTCCACTTGAGACCGGCGAAGAACTCACTAAATTCGCGCGCGCCAAACTTCGTGAAAAATTTCTAAACGCTGACGTCGGAATAACCGGAGCTAATGTAATAGCGGCAGATACGGGTACAATAGCGCTTGTTGAAAGTGAAGGTAACATCAGGCTAAGCTATTCTATCCCGCGTGTCCATATAGCTCTGGCCGGAATTGAAAAGGTTATTCCGCATACAAAGGATTTGGCAACCTTTATTGAACTGCTTGCACCGAGCGGAACGGGACAGCCTTTAACCTCGTACACAAGCTTTATTCGTCCTCCTCTGGAACTGCCATTAGTAAAAGGAGATGATCCAACCAAACTTAAAAGGGAATTTCATCTTGTACTTATCGACAACGGCAGATCTGCTATGCGGAACGATCCCGAACTGCGCGAAGCATTATACTGTATTCGTTGCAGCGCCTGTATGAATTCCTGCGCAAACTTCCAGGTAGTTGGCGGACACTCATTCGGAGGTGAAACATACACCGGCGGAATAGGAGGCGCATGGGAAGCAGGTACCGGTAATCTTGAGAAAGCATCTTTCAGCGAACTATGCACCGGCTGTTCACGATGCGTTCCGCAATGCCCTGTCCGGATAGATATACCCCGGCTGAATGAAGTACTGAAACAACGATTGAATGATACCCATAAGTTCTCGGCAAAACGATTTCAGAAAGGATTCTTCGCGAACTTTGCGATGCTTGCCCGACTCGGAACAATGTTCGGCGGAATACCAGGTAAGATCAGCAACAGTTGGGTAGGATCCAAAGTCATCGGTGCAATTGCAGGGATTAGTTCTAAACGGAATATGCCGGCTCTAAAACAGGACACATTCGAGAAACAGTATAAAGTACTCCAAAATTTGTTTAAAGCAGATTCAAATCTTACACAGCGCAAGGCTGTTATATTTGCAGATGTTTACACAAACTACCAGTATCCGGAACGTGGAATGGCGCTGGTTAACATACTCAATAAACTCGGTGTGCGAACCGAGATCAGCAGCGTATTGCCCGAAGGACGTGCTTCACTCTCGCAAGGATTAATCCGTAAAGCCGCCGGACGAGCAAAACGAACCGCAAACCATTTGAAGAAGTGGATTGACAACGGCTATGATATTATTGCTATTGAACCGAGCGTCCTGGCACTATTCACATCAGACTACAAATACCTGCTGAAGGATAAGGAACTGATGTACCGGTTGAACATTCACTCATACGAACCCCTGGAGTATATACAAACAGTTCTAACGGATACAGGTATTTCCCCGGGATCATTTTTTGATATGAATAAAGCAGAAAATAAAAATTTATTCTATCACGCTCACTGCCAGTTGAAAACCATTGGAGCTGAAAGATATACGATCCAACTGCTGGTAGAACTTGGTTTCGACATCGAGGTTTCACAGGTTGAATGCTGCGGTATGGCAGGAAGCTTCGGTTACAAGAAGGATTTTTACGAGTTAAGTAGGCGGGTCGGAGAAGACCTGTTCGATCAAATACGCAAATCGGAGAAAGATGGCGAACGGGTAGTTCTTGCAAGCGGAATCTCGTGCCGGGATCAGGTATTTGACGGTCTGGGCAGGAATCCGCTGCATCCGCTTGAATTACTGGAGAAGTTGCTTTAATCAGCGAGATTAGTTATTTGATAAATGCAATACTAAGAGGATACCTGTAAGCCGAACCGGCAGCAACCTTCAGAGTATTTATCAATGATGTTATCCAAATAAACATTCCGAGAAAAACGGCGGCAAAGAAGCCTATAACAAAAAGAACTGTAAATCCGGCGAACATCAGGTAGATGAACATACTAAGCTGATAGTTTATCACGTCCCTGCAATGCCGATCGAATCCATCTATTTCATCACGCTTCCAGACCCACAGTACAACAGGAAATACAACTGTCGGCACTATACTGCTGATGTGTAAAAGAAGGAACCATAGAATTTCACCGGGATGCTTTTGGGTATTAAATTGATACTGAAGTATCTCACTTAGTACATTCAGGTTTTTCAGCCGAGGTTCAACTTCACCGTTTCTATTCTTTGAATCGTTCTAACATTAAATCCGCTATCTAATGCCAGATCTTCCTGAGTCATTCCTTTCTGTTTACGGAGTTCGACAATTTTTCTTCCAAGTTCAGGCTGTTTCATATTACCCTCTTGTTTAGTGCAAATCTAAGAGATACATCGAAATCTATCAACTGACTTCACACGGCATTTACACGGCAAATCTGATTTAGGCGGGTATGGAGTGGAATAAAGGCAAATTCAGTCAAGAATATGCCTTTACAAAAATCCAGCAAGTAGTTTCTAGGTGAAATTATTCCACGTAAACTGCGGTTCCGTATACGAGAATTTCCGCGGCGTTCTGCATAATATAACTCGTCGAGAAATCAACATCTATGATAGCATTAGCGCCAACTGCTTTCGCTTCTTCAATCATCCTGTCTATAGCCTGTTCACGGGATTCGGCCATAAGTTTCGTATATTCTTCAATTTCGCCGCCGAGCATATTCTTAAATGCCGCAACGATGTCCTTTCCCAGATTTCGGGCTCTTACAGTATTCCCCCGGACAATTCCGAAACTCTTTTGAATTTCCTTACCCGGAACAAACGATGAACAACTGAGAATCATCTTTGGATCTCCTTATATTTATCGTGCTGGTAAGTGAATAGCTTTTCCCTGAACACCGAGAAAAGCAACAGCATAAATCCAAGCACTGTAGCGGCAATTCCGATCTTAACAATTAGCGGAGTTGTGGAATCTGCGAAGAATTGCTCCACCGCGGTTATAGCAATATAGGTTAAAATTATAAATACGCCAATTGAAATGGCAATCCACGCTATACCGCGTTCAACCCTGTTATATACGCCAAGCCAGTAACTATCCCAAACTTCTACCGATGGATTTTTCAGTTTCATCTCTTTCAGCACCCCCTTAACTCGTTTTTGTTCTTCATATTCACTTCTAAGCTCCGGTTCCGAAATCAGAAGAGACTCGAACTCCCTTATCTCCTCTTCAGATGCGGACTGGTCCAGATTCTTCTCAAGCAGATAAATCATTTTTTCGTTCATAACAACACCTTTTCGAGTTTTTGTGCTAACTTCTTACGTGCATAATATAATCGTGACATAACAGTACCAATTGGAATATCCAAAGCTTCGGCTATTTCCTTGTAACTGTAGTTCTCAAATTCCTTTAGAGTAATTATCTCTCTATCATCAAAATCAAGTTCAGCCATTGCCTTTTCAAGTTTTTCCCTGGTTTCTTCATTCTCCAGTTCAACAGCGGGGTTGCTTTCATCACTCGTATATTTTGCCTGTTCCAAATACTTGGAATCAACTTTGCTCTTATTATCCCTAATGAAATTGAGACAAAGGTTACGCAGAATTTTATAATACCAGGTAAAGAATTTCTTGCTATGATCGAATTTCTTAAAACTGCGGTAGGCACGAATAAAAGCTTCCTGCGAGATTTCCATTGCGGAATCGTGCGAACCCAGAATACCAAGCGCCGCATAATACGCACGCTGCATATTGTTCTTTACAAGGAGTTCAAACTCAGCCATTTCCGCTCTCGTTAAACCCGGATTCACTATTAATTTTTTCTTCACGATGTTAATACACAATGTGTTGGGAATTATTCACAAGAAATTTAATTTTTTTTAAGGGTAATTAAAATGGCGGGTCAATTATTTAATAAGAATAAAGTTTTCAGGAATTGTTTGAAAACCAGTAGTAATTTTGATAAATAGAGAATAGAACTCGAAGACAGACTATTCCCCCTGCAGATTTCTCCATTGTTCCGAATTTACAATATGGATTATGCCATTTATCAAAGCCTGTGGCGGAACGGTGAAATGATCTGCATCTCCAAATACTTTGAAATTGATTCTCTCCTTGTTACCCGCTGCAATCATAAGATTTTTAACAATTTCATTTACCGGCATATGATATCTGTCCTTGCTTTCTTTACCACCGATGGAAACAAACACATTCGATTCTGCTGAGCGTAACGAATCCATTTTGTTCTCAAGCTGTTCAATCAAATATTCCCTTATATTCAAAATAAATGGGCTGCTGGCAATATAACCGGAAAAAAGTCCCGGATTGTTGATCAGAGAATAAAGCACGAACTGTCCTCCCAGGGAATGCCCAAAAATTATATTTCTATTCTTATTTACTCTGTAACCCGACTCGATTTCCGGCAGAAGCTCGCTTTCAAGAAATGTCTGGAAATTCCCGGCGCCGCCCTGATAGGGCCGATCAGGTGTTGAGAAAACAGTATAATCCCGGCTCCTGTTATTCCCGGTCTGCCAGTCAAGACTCCCGTAACCGATCCCGACTATAATCATTTCCGCTACATGCTGACCGTATTCCATGTATTGCAATGCGCTCAACGCGAGAGGGAAAGTAATATCCCCGTCAAGTAGGTACAGCACAGGATAATTCTGATCTGTGCTGTTGTAATCATCCGGGAGTTTAATATATACCCGAAATGTATCGTCTACTTGTTCGGAAACGAACTCCCTGCTCTCGATATTCTCCCATACAGGTTTATAATCTTGTGCAGAGATACTAATCTCAAATATTACAAAAAGGAGGAGGATGATTTTTGCCGACTTCATAATTCTTGTTCCCGAAATTTTTATAAAGTTAGACGTACTATCCGGGTTAAGGTTGACGATAAAGATCGATAATATTAAATGAATTTGGATGGTTTATTTTGCGGGAAGGATAACCGTAAACTTAGTACCCTTATCCTTTTCACTTTCAACTGAGATATCAGCGTCGTTAAGTTCACAGTATTTTTTAACCAGCGCGAGTCCCAAACCGACACCTTTGAATCTTCTTGAATAACCACCGTACTCCTGCGAAAACGGATTAAACAGTTCATTGATGTATTCGGATGACATACCGATTCCGGTATCAACAATCTCAACTTTCAGCGATTCACCTTGTTCGGACAGAACAATGAATATACTTCCTTTTTCAGTATACTTCACAGCGTTATCAATCAGGTTCGCGAATATTTGCGTTAGTGAGTAAATATCAGCCTGAACAATTCCGTCATTATTAACCAGGTTTGTGACTTTTATCTGCAGATTTTTATCCGCTGAAACCTGGCTGAATTCTTTAATCAATGGTTGAATCACATCATCCAGTAAACATACCTTTTCAATTTCCGCCGCATAAGACCCGGACTGGATTTCGGACATACTTAATATCATATCTATTGTACGTATTATCCTGTCGCTCCCGCTGCGAATAGTATTAAAGTATTCCGCAGTCTCTTCATCTTCCGTTAAGTCCATTTTATCTTTGACCAACGAAATAAAACTCATAACGGTACTAATAGGACTTCTGATTTCATGAGACATCTGAGCAAGGAAATTCGATTTCATAAGCTCAGATTTTTCCGCAGCATCCTTGGCAATTTTGAGTTCCCTGCTCTTTTTAATCAGTGATTCGGATATAACCAATTCGTTTTTAAGAGTCTTTTCAAGACCATTTATAACAAAGACAATTGCAACAGTTGTTATAAGATCAAGAAAAATGAAATTCGCGCTGATAACAAACCACGACTGAAGGTTAAATTCAGTAAGCGCAATTTCATTTGCGTAACCATTGCTATAAGCTATCCCAAGTCCAATAAGTGTAAGAAGGTTTATAAACACCGCAATTAATGAAACTCGCGCACTCAAAAAGATTGACGCCAGGATCGGTACAAAAAACAGCCACAAATAACCGGCTCCGAAAGGACCAACTATGAGAAGGAGTACCACCCCAATTAAATATGAAATAAGCAAAATGGAGGATACTCTGAAAATTACTGATAGTCTTTTATTTAAAAAGAGATATATTAAGAATCCATACCCGACTGTATCAATAATAACAATTGTCCAGAGTTCCACTTTAATTGCAAGTATAACACTGGGAATGTAAGAGATCGGGACAAATATCATGAATATGAGCATCAGGTAAAGCAGGATTTTTTCCTGCCAGTATGGTAGTCCGTCCCGGGACTTAGATCCGAGCGGTGTAGTGTACTCCCTTAAAAACCTCTTTATTGAAATCATGCTCTTTATACAGATTTATCAGTATTTTACTAAAATCGGCGATGTAAAATCGGTTGTATTAAAACAATCCTTTATTAAAAGGAAATGTTTATTAACTGATCGCAAGTTCCCCCGAATTAAGAATGAAAGATAAGAAAACTTCGATAATTTTATATTTATCTCAAATCACAATTTATTGTGGGCTTAAATTATTCCGCAGTAGTCATAGATGTTAAATAAGGAAAGGGAATAACTCATTTAGCTAATATTTTATGAAGTATCCTGGAAACCCGTTCAATTTCATCGTCGTTAATAGTATGTCCCATGCTTTCGTAAATCTCTTTTGAAACTCCCGCACCCATTGTCCGGAATACTTCAGCAGTTTCGTGAACTCTTTCAACCGGGATATGAAAATCGGTGTCGCTGCATCCGAGAAACACTTTAGTCTCCTTCGAGAAACTGCCATCGAAGCTGAACTCTTTCCCCATCGGGCCGATAAGTCCGCCACTTAACCCAATCACAGCGCCGTAATTCCGGGGATTTCTTGCCGCGTATTCCAGCGCCAGACATGCTCCTTGCGAAAAACCCAGCAGAACTATTTTGCTTTCAGGGAATTCATTATCGATTAGATATTTTACAAGAGTATCAATCATTTGCAGGGCTGAACTCAAGTTCGGTTCGTTCGCTTCTACCGGATCAATAAACCGATATGGATACCATGTAGTATTGTTTGCCTGTGGAGCAAGGTAGGCAAAATCATTGTTATTAAACTCTTCGGCCAGCTCTAATATACTTGCCGCGGTGGCACCACGTCCATGAATCATAATCATCACCGCTTTGGCGTCCATGAGAGTTGCGCCACTTTCAAATACAGGATGATCCTTGTGTGGTTCTATAATTCCGTTTGTATCTATCATGAATTTTCCCGGTTATCTTCCCGTACTTTCAAAGACTTCTATTAATCTTCCAAAGTGATAAAAATAGAGCGCCGAACCTTCCCGTCGATGCTGCGTGAAATATGTCCGCGACCGGTTGTATCCTCGGCTAAAAGTATATCGCCTCCTTTGAATCTGCGTTTCTCACCAAGCCCGGTTTCAATTTCAATCTCACCATCAAGCATAACAACAAACTGTTTCTGAGGTGCGTTATGGTAATCGTAGTCATAGCATCCGTCGGTTTCCCTCAGGATTGTTCCTGTCGCAAAAAACATTTCCGACAACTTACCTATATCCCCCGCATCATTTAAAGGAACATCCATATCCTCGAAGTGCGATTCGTTATCAGTTCCTGTATACAATCTTGTTATTTTCATTCCTAATTCTTCCTAATAGCTTTCATGCCTGCAAATTCACTTAGCCCGCACCAACATCTGCCTTACCCGTTTCAATGACCGGCAAAACCGCTTCTATCTGTTTTCTGCGCGACTCATACCATTCCGGGAGTTTCAACGATTCTCCAAGTGAATCAATGTCCTCATCTATCAGGAATCCCGGAGGATCGGTTGCTATTTCAAAAAGTACCCCGCCCGGTTCATGAAAATAAATAGAGTGGAAATAATTCCTGTCCATTACCTGAGTCGGATATAAACCGGCTTCATCAATTTTACTCTGCCAGTTAATTTGTTCTTCATCGTTTGCAGTACGCCATGCAATATGATGAACGCTTCCGGCACCTGCCTTGGCTCCACCAAGATCGGGTCGCTCAATAAGGTCAATTTTCACTTCCGCCTCTGCCGTCCCGGCAACATATCTTTTTAGATGATCAGTCGAGTCCGAAGGATTCAACCCCATTTGCCCATGCAATAATCCAGCCGTTAAATTGACATCATTTTGAGTGATTGTAACACCGAAAAACTTGCGAACGGAATGTTCAACGGGTATACTTCCATCCGACCACCCGGGGAGTCCGTCGGCCGATTTATCCGGAACCAGTTCAACGAGCATTCCATCCGGATCAAGAAGACTGATATACTCTTCGTCAAATCTCTTAAACGGTCCACTGAAATCGACAGCCTTTTCAGCGAGCCTGTCCATCCAGAAATTCAGAGATCCTGAAGGAATACTGAAAGCAACTGCCGAAATTTCACCGGCTCCTCTTTTTCCTCTCCTTGCATCCGGGAACGGAAAGAATGTCATAATAGTCCCGGGATTACCCTGTTCATCCCCGTAATAGAGATGATACACATCGGGTGCATCGAAGTTGACTGTTTTCTTTACAAGCCGTAAACCGAGAAGTCCGCTATAAAAATTATAATTGTCCTGCGGGCTTCCGGCAAGTACTGTTATATGATGTATTCCTAAAACTGCATTTTCCATGCCATATCCTTTCGCATCAGTCTTTATTCACCGTATAACGGGTAATCAACCGAGGTCGGCATTTGAATCATGAATATCCTCAAATTACTACTATCCCCGTCAGGCGAAAATACAATTTCCGAGTTACCGGATGCCGTAATTATTATAAAGTCCTTGTGTACTAATTCTTTCTCACCGATTTCGGTACTGATCTTGCCATTCCCTTCAACAACCACAAATGCCAGTCCTGTATTTGGTTCGAGATTTACTTTGAAGTTTGATGAAGCACCAATTGTAATATCATTGGCAAGAATATCGGATTTAATCTGCAGCGGAGAGTCATTCCCGATAACTGACTTTACTGTTACCCCGTTAGAACTCTCGACCGAAAACTCCTCATTCTCAATCTGAGCATAATTCGGTTCATCTTTAATCGTCTCGCGAATATCCGGTTCAAACCAGATCTGAAAGAAATCCGTAACTTCACCGTACATTTCTTCCTGGTGATAAATCCCGGAACCAGCCTGAATAAGCTGCGCTCCTCCGAGGCCGACGCGTGTTTTATTTTCAAGCGAATCTGAATGACCGACAACACCTTCAAGTACGTAACTTACAATTTCAAATACCTTGTGGGGGTGCATGGCAATAATTCCGTCACCCCTTGCCGTTGCCCACGACCAGTAAAACAGCGGGCCGATACGCTTAGCCTGCGAAGTCCCGCCCGGGAAATCAATCGGTTTAATTTCCATAATCTTACCATTGTCGAATGATCCACTGCCCTGCTGTTCCGGCGAGTATATTTCTATTTCGAAATTTTCCATTATGGACTACCTATCCCCTGAGTTTATCAAGAAGTTCATTTAATTGATGAGCCTCTTCATCACACAGGTTGTGAAGAATGTCCAGAAAATTTTCTTCAACATTATCCAGTTCCGCAAGTAGCTCAAGCCCCTTATCGGTAATAACAACATCGGCACGTCTTCGATCGTTCTCACAAATTTTCCTGTCGATTAGACCCTTTGTTCTCATTCTTTCAACAAGCCTGGAAACATCCGACATCTTATCAATCATCCGATCTTTCAGCAGATTGATATTAGCAGGTTCCGGATGTCTGCCCCGCAGAATTCGCAGTATATTATACTGCGGAATGGTCAAGCCAAATTCCCTGAATATCTGACTATGGGATTTCACAAGCCAGCCGTGAGTATATAATATATTCACGGCGAGCTTATGTTTCTGATTCTTAAATCTCTTTTGCTTTATTTCTTCTTCCAGCTTCATCCGATTATGATTTAATTAATTCAATATCAATTTTCAGCTCGATATCTTCGCTGACAACCAGCCCGCCCGTTTCAAGCAGTTTGTTCCACTTAAGTTTGTAGTCGAACCTGTTAAGTTCACCGGTAATCTCGAATCCGACACGTGTATTACCCCAAGGATCTTTAACCATGCCCCTGAATTCCACATCAAGTGTTACTTCCTTTGTCACATCGCGAATAGTAAGATCCCCGATAAGTTTCCAGTCGTTGCCGCTTACTTTCTTCATCGATTTGCCGACAAATGTCATTTTCGGATACTTTTCAGTATTGAAAAAATCATCCGATTTGAGGTGACTGTCGCGCTGCTCATTATCCGTGCTGATGCTGGCAACATCAATAGTAAAATTGATTTTAGCATTCGTGAAATCATCTTCGTTTGTTTCAACCGTGGCTTCATATGAGTTGAATTCACCTTCGACCGACGATATTACCATGTGATCTACCTCGAAACCAACATTAGTGTGAGATGCATCTACATTCCATTTAGTTTGTGCGGATACCGCCGAAAACGAGATTACAACAAACAGCAAAAACAATTTATACAGTTTCATAATTTACTCCTTTAATTTATGTTTAAATAGACATTGTGTCTATCAGAAAGATTATTGTTAATTCTAATATATGTCATAACATCTATTGTTGCAACATATATTTTTGTGCAGAAGTTCCAACTACTGAAAATTTCTTTTTTGAATCAGATAAGTTAGGAATAGGCACTAAAAAGTGAAGAAATTCATGCGTGATCTAAATCACAACAACTGAGTGAAGGTTGAAATCAGTCCAGCTTTTTCTTCCAACCCATAAGCTGCATACGTACCATTCTCGGATTCGGCGAGCCGAACGACTTTTTCCTGTCGAGCGAAGTAGCGATATCGAGGTATTCAAACACAGATTCGTTGAACACATCATCGAATTGAAGAAGTTCTTTCATCGAGAGTTCGTGAAGTTTTTTAGAGTTGTCGATGGCGTATTTAACGACTTGTCCGACAATTCTATGAGCTTTACGAAACGGAACATTTTTGGAGACCAGCCAGTCAGCCAGATCCGTTGCGAGCATATAGTCGCCCTGAAGCTCTTTATTGAATCTCTTTTTATTAATAAAAATAGAATCAATAGCGGTTTTAATAACGCTAAGTGAGTTTGAGTAAGTTTTAAAAGAATCGAACACCGGTTCTTTGTCTTCCTGCATATCACGGTTATAACTAAGCGGAAGAGATTTCATCATAGTTACAACAGAGAACTGGTTGCCGACAATCCTACCGATCTTACCCCGCACAAGTTCAGCCGCGTCGGGATTCTTTTTCTGCGGCATCAATGATGATCCGGTAGTAACGGAATCGTCCATTTCCACTAGCGACCACTCGGCGCTGCTCCAGAGTATCAACTCCTCGCACAATCTGCTGATGTGCATCATACCGATTGAGCAGGCATTTAGGTAGTCAATCACAAAATCCCTGTCTGAAATACTGTCGAGCGCATTGGCAGAAACTCTTGCAAAGCCGAGCTCCTTAGCGGTAAACTGCCTGTCAATAGGAAGCGTAGTACCCGCCAGGGCACCCGAACCCAGCGGGCATACATTTGCCTCCAAAAAAACATTTTGAAATCTCGCCTTATCGCGTTCGAACATTTCCACGTATGCAAGCAGATGAAACGCAAAAGATATCGGCTGTGCACGTTGAAGATGAGTATAACCGGGAACTATCGTATCAACATTGTCATCGGCAAGTTTTATAAAAGACTTTTGTAGTTCGGTTAAAACCTCAATGAGTTCAGTTATGGAATCCTTAATCCACATCCTGAATCCGGTTGCAACCTGGTCGTTACGGCTTCTTCCGGAATGAAGTTTTTGGGCGACCTCACCGATAAGTCCGGTTAAGTAAGCTTCCACTGCAGAATGAATATCTTCGTGCCCGCCTTCCAGCGGATTCCAGTTCCCGGCAATGTGCTGAGCTTTAACCATATCCAGACCTTTTACAATCTCTTCCGACTCTTTCTTTTCGATGATTCCGCAAGCACCCAGCATTTTAGCATGAGCCTTGCTTACTTCGAGATCGTAATCAAGAAGGTTGATATCGAATTCAATAGATGAAGAGAACTTTAAAAAGTCACTGTCAATCTCTTTCGAAAAACGGCCGCCCCATAACATTATTCAGATGCCTTTATGCTTTTCTTAATTTTGGTCAAAGTCTCAAAAGGTAATCCGAGAAGATGAATAAAACCTTTCGCAGCTTCATGATCGAAAGTATCATCAGTAGTATAAGTTGCAAGTTCCTTGCTGTATAAACTGTAAGCGGATGATCTCGAAAGAACTTTGATATTACCTTTGTACAATTCAAGAACGATTTCACCGTTAACCGTTTCCTGAGTCTTGTCTACAAAGGCTGTCAATGACTCAAACAATGGCGAGAACCATAATCCGTCGTAAATCAGATTGGCGTAAACGTTGGCAACATTTTGTTTGTATCTGAATGTGTCCTTATCCATTGTAAGCTTTTCAAGTTCAAGGTGAGCTCTGTGAAGCAGCAACGCACCCGGAGCTTCGTAGACTTCCCTGGATTTAATACCGACAACCCTGTTTTCAACTATGTCAAGTCTGCCCACACCGTTTCGTCCGCCTATTTCGTTAACTTTTTTCACTATGTCAACAGGAGAAAGTTCTTCGCCGTTTACGGAAACGGGAACACCTTTTGCGAAAATAATTGTAAGCTTCTCCGGCTGATCCGGAGCATTCTGCGGATTGACGGTCATCTGGTAGGCATCTTCAGGAGGCGCGTTTGTTGTATCTTCAAGTTCGCCACACTCGGTAGCAATTCCCCAAAGGTTATCGTCAATTGAATACGGTTTAGCTTTTGTAATATGTATCGGAATATTATTCTCAACAGCGTAATCAATTTCTTCTTCTCTGCTTTTAAATTCCCATTCTCTCAGAGGAGCAATAATATCTAGTGAAGGATCAAGTGTTTTTATACCGACTTCAAATCTTACCTGGTCGTTACCTTTACCGGTACATCCGTGTGAAACGGTATCTGCATTTTCTTTCTGTGCTATATCAACAAGAAGTTTCGCTAACAGGGGACGTCCGATTGCTGTTGCCAGCGGATATTGACCTTCGTAAATTGCTCCTGCTTTAAGGGCTTTCCATGCATAGTTCGATATAAAATCATCACTCAAATCAATTATATAAGATTTCGATGCGCCCGTTTGGCGCGCTTTTTCTTCCAGGTTTTTTATTTCAGATGTCTGTCCGATATTACCTGTAACGGTAATGATTTCGGCGCTGTACTTGTCATGCAGCCACTTAACCATAACACTCGTATCCAAACCTCCCGAGTAAGCAACAACAATTTTCTTTGGATTCATTTCAACTCCTTAATTTAACGGGCAGCACAATCAAGCATACGTCATCACGAAATTCATTTAATTACCGGACATTGCGACAAATACTTTTCCTGTAACTCACCCTTAGTTATTCTGGTTTTTTAGATATAATATCATCGATAATCGATAAAACGACCGAGATATTTGAAATTTTGTTCGGAATAATAAGAACGGTATCGTCACCTCCTATTGTACCGAGAATCTCTTCCTTGTTAAGCCTGTCAATATAATGAGCAACTCCCTGTGCGCGTCCCGCGAGGGTTCGTATTAATATCATATTCTCATTACTGTTAACGCTTAGAATTTCGAGACCAATTAGTTTCGAAATATGCTTTCCGAAATCATCGCTGCTCAGAACATATCTCACGCCGATATCAGTAAATGTTCTAATAACACCGAGATCTGCAAAGTCGCGGCTTAACGTAGCCTGGGTTACTTTGTAACCTTCGCTGTGAAGCATCTTTAATAACTGCTCCTGGTTCGAAATCAATCTTTCGTTAAGTATCCTTTTGATGATTGTTTGTCTGTTAAGTTTTGCTGACATAGCTCTGCTTTATTTTGTTTGTAGTTGTTTTTGTATATTCATCTTGTGAATATAATTATTTAAGGTGTCAGCGAAAACTCCTAAGAATTTCTCTATCTCATCTTTAGAAATCAAATAAGGCGGTAATAATCGCACTACATTGCCGCCGGCGATGACAGTTAGGATACCATTTTCCAACAATTTATTAGAAATATCAGCTGCAGGGACACTTTCTTCGAGTTCAATGCCGATCATCAGACCTCGTCCACGCATCTCCTTTATCGCCGGATTTTCAAGTTTTTTAATTTCTTCAGAAATATATTTACCGCTTTCCTTAATGCCGTCAAGCATCTCGTCGGTCAGTAAATCCATTACCATATTCGCAACGGCAACCGCAACCGGATTTCCGCCGAAGGTGGATCCGTGCATTCCGGGTTTAATAATTTTAGAAACTTTTTCCGAACAAATAACCGCACCGAGAGGAAGTCCGTTTGCTATTCCTTTGGCTGAAGAGATGATATCGGGCAGAACATTTTCCCATTGATACGCAAATAGTTTGCCTGTTCTGCCGATACCACTCTGTACTTCATCCATAATAAGTAACAGATCGTATTCATCACATATCTGTCGCAGTCTGGCCATATAGTCGTCACCCGGGATGTTGATACCACTCTCTCCCTGGATAGGTTCTATCATTATTGCTACCGTGTGCTTATCAATAGAATGCATAATTGCATCGATGTCATCATAGGGCACATATTTAAAGCCCGGAGTAAGAGGATGAAATCCATCCCATAGTTTATATTGTCCCGAAGCCGATAAACTTCCCATTGTTCTGCCGTGAAAGCCGCCCAGCGTAGTAATAATATCGGATCTTCCCTGACCGTACTTTCTGGCGAATTTAATTGCGGCTTCATTTGCTTCTGTTCCTGAATTACAAAAGAATACTGAAGATAATCCGGTTCGCGTGGTAAGTTTCTCCGCAAGACTTGCCTGCAGTCCCGATTCAAACAGGTTTGAAACATGCCAGAGATTCATAACCTGTTCAACAGCAGTTGAAACTAGTTTCGGATGGTTATGCCCGAATCCGGTTACCGCAATTCCGCATAACATATCAAGGTACTCTTTACCTTTTTCATCGTACAGCTTACAGCCCTCGCCTTTAACGAAGTTCACGTTGTGCCTGTTATAAGTATTCAATAAATATTTGTTATAGTCCTTAGACTGCAATTCTTTTGGAGTCGACAATCCAGGTACCTCTCTTTTTATTTTCGGATGATTTACTGAATTCGGCAAAACTGCTTCCAATCCATAATTTTGAAACACCTTTATCGAGAAGTTCGAGACAGCTGTTCATCTTCGGGATCATACCACCGTTTATCTCGCCGGAAGTAATTCCGGTTTTAATTTCGTCAGTTGTAAGCATTGTTTGATATTTATTGTGCAGTTGAACACCATCCACATCTGAGAAGAACATTACGCTCTCAACACCGAGTGACACTGCAAGTGCAGATGCGAATACATCCGCATTAACATTCATCAGCTGTCCGTTTTCGGCTGCACAAATACTTGAAAAGACAGGAACAAATCCGCTTTCGATCAGGTTAATTATCCAGTCGACCTGGTTAGCCTGAACAGGTTTTCCGACAAATCCGAGTTTTTCATCAAGCTGTTCCGCTTTGAATAATCCGCCGTCAATCCCGTTAAGTCCGATGGTCTTAATATTATGCATAAATAGATGAGAAGTAATCTTGCTGTTCAGCAATCCTCCCTGTACAGATGAGACAACATCAATAGTTTTCTTGCAGGTAACTCTCTGTCCTTCATGAAACTTGGGAATGTGTCCAAGTTTTTCCGACCATTCGTTAATTATTTTACCGCCGCCGTGAACAACGATAACACCTTCGTATTCCTGTTTAAGATCATTTATTAAGTCTATTCCTGTCGTTCCTGATATAAACGACTCAATTGTTTTTCCGCTTAATTTTATAAGTGCCAGTTTCATTTTCATTTCCCCTTAGGTTCTGTAGCTTGCGTTAATTTTTATATAATCTTCCGAGAAGTCGCATGTCCACCATGTACTGGAAGCAACTCCTTCGCCAAGATCAAGTTCAATTTTGATTTCTTTGTTCGATAATATTTCCTTTGCCTTAACTTCATCGACAACAACGTTATAATCAGGTAAAAGTACCGGATGGTTGTCGAAGAATATCGAAGCGTTTTTAGGATTCATATCGGCACCGCTGCTGCCTGCCGCGGAAATAATTCTTCCCCAGTTGGCGTCGCAGCCATTAATAGCCGTTTTAACAAGTGGAGACGTTGCGATAGCTTTCGCTATACTATCCGCATCCTCCTCTGTTTTGGCATTCTTGATAGAAATCGTAATTAACTTTGTTGCGCCTTCACCATCGGCAACAATTGATTTTGCCATGGCTTTGCTTAGGCTTTTTAACGCAGTCATAAATAAATTATAATCGAGTGAACCTTCTTCAAGATTAACGCCGCTTTCACCGTTGGCGAGCATGATCACCATGTCGTTTGTACTTGTCTCACCGTCAACCGAAATTTTGTTGAATGTGTCTTTAACAACACCAGAAAGGGATTTCTGCAATAACGCCTGATCAATTTCAGCATCGGTAGCAATAAATCCGAGCATTGTAGCCATGTTCGGATGAATCATTCCGCTTCCCTTACAGATACCGCCGATTGTAACTTCACCGGATGAAAGAGCCAGTTTATATGCAAAGCTTTTTTTCGTAATATCGGTAGTCATAATAGCTTCAGCCGCATCCAGACCACCATCTGCCGATAGCATAGGAAGAATAGCGTCCACACCTGATTTAATTTTGGATACATCCAGTCTTTCACCGATAACTCCCGTTGAACTGATAACAACTTCTTTCGGATCAACACCAAGTTTATCGGCAGTATATTTCTGCATATCGATAGCATCTTTAAATCCGTCGATCCCTGTGCATGCATTGGCGTTCTTGGAATTTACGATAATCGCTTTAACTTTTTTCCCTTCGGCAATTACTTCTTTTGAAATAACCACAGGTGCGGCCTGTACCTTATTAAGCGTAAAAGTACCCGCAGCGTTAGCGGGTTTACTGGAGACTATCAGTGCCAGGTCTTTTTTAACTTTCTTTAATCCGCAGTTTAATCCGGCAGCCTGAATTCCTTTAACAGATGTTATCGAACCGTTTTCTATTTCCTGCCACATTACACAACCTCCATACTTTCAGTTTTCATTTCACCGCCTGTTAACAGGCCCATCGATTCATTCCAGCCAAACATCTGGTTCATGTTCTGTACCGCCTGACCCGAAGCACCTTTTATTAAATTATCTATCGCGCTTGTTACAATAACGCTGTTTTCATTCACAACTACATTTAAGTCGCAGAAGTTTGTACCGACAGCCCATTTAAGCTGAGGTGGTACGTCTCTGAGTCTCACAAATTCTTTTGAAGCATATGCGACCGAATAAAACTGATTCACATCATCAGCATGCAGTTTTTCTTTCAACTGGATAATTGCTGTCGAGTAAATCCCGGTTGAAATAGGAAGCAAGTGAGTTACAAATGTAAATGCGCCGTCAAATCCGGACTTATTCATTTCCTGTGATATTTCCGGCTGATGTCTGTGAGTCCCGACATTATAAGCCTGTACGTTTGAGTATAGCTCGGAAAGCAGTAAATGCTGTTTAAGTGATTTACCGGCACCGCTCGCGCCTGAGTATGATGAAATATTTATAGAAGCAATATTATCACCGGCATTTTTTGTCAGCGGTAAAGTTGATAACAATGCAGCAGTAGGGTAACAGCCGGGATTTGCAATTAATTCCTGTCCGTACGCATTATAAACGTCTGCCAGACCGTAATGCTTTTTTGAAAGCAGATCACTGTTAGTATGATTAAGCCCGTACCATTTATCGTAAAGTTCTGCTTGATCGAGTCTGAAATCACCACCCAGATCAATCACTTTTTTCCCGCTTTCAACAAGCTGAGGAACAACATCAAGTGACTTTCCATGAGGCAGAGTTACAAAGTATAAATCGTGATCGTAGCTTAAGTTTTCAACAGATTTTATTTCGAGATCGGATACTATTCCACTCAACTCAGGTAAAACATCATGCAGGTTCTGTCCTGCGGTAGTATTTGCATATATATGCATTTCAGCAATATTTTGATGCTGATTGCAAAATTGTATTAAGAATTTTCCAGTGTAGCCGGTCCCGCCAATTATTCCAACGGATATCATTTTAATTTCCTTTTAATTTGAATTAAAAAACAGATAGTATAGACGTATTTTTAAAGAAATAGTATGATTACCCCAAAAGGGGACGACGCGGGCTACGTAGTGGACGTAAGAATGGCGTAGAAGAAATTACTGTGTGAAATACGATATGATTATTTTCAAATTTCATGTTGGTTAATTAAACAAACATTCACAAGGCAGTCAAGGTATTTGTGAATATATTTACATAAAATAATGTATAATGGTTGTTTGATGCATTTTATTGCATAAATTCAACATTGCCGCTATTTTTAAGCTGTCTATCCTTCCTTTTAATTAGACATTGTACAACGAGATTTATTTAAGTTAACAAAATCAGCATCCAATGTCTAATTTTTCTGAACAATAGAATTATTCTTTCCCGAAAAACCGGAATCCCGAATACTTATTCAGCAACCGGGATTTCAGCTGTAAGGACCTCTGATAAAACTTCAGCAACTTTATCTAACTGCTCGTACTCAATAGTAAGAGGAGGAAGCAGCCTGATCACAGTCGTACCGGCCGGCAGAGCCAGAACGCCTCGCTTCATTAATTCGGCAAGGTAGGGCTGTACTTTGGTTTTCAGCTCCACACCGAACATGAGTCCAAGATTCCTGACCGCGCGGACATTATCGCTCTGAATGGCATCAAGTTTCTTGCGGAAGTAGGCGCCCTTCTCAACAGCCTGCTTTGCAAGATCATTATCCAGCATAAACTGAATGGCAGCATCAGCAGCCGCGCAGGCCAGGGGATTTCCTCCGAATGTTGTACCATGTTTACCAATCGGCAGCTGAATCTTGTCCGAACAAACAGCAGCACCTATCGGAATTCCGCCGCCGAATGCTTTGGCAATAGTCATTATATCGGGCTCGATATCGATATGGTCTGTCGCGAACATCTTTCCGGTTCGGCAGAATCCTGTTTGTATTTCATCGATGATCAGTATAATATTTTTCTCGTCGCAAAGTTTTCGAACAGCATGGAAATACTCTTTATCCCCGATATTTATTCCGCCTTCACCCTGAACAGGTTCGAGAATAATACCTGCAGTATTCTCATCCACAGCCTCTGCAAGCTTTTCAAAGTTACCGTAAGGTACAAACGAGAATCCGGGTACAAGCGGATTGAATGCTTCCCTGTATTCTTTCTTAAATGTAGCACTCAGCGCGCCCATAGTCCTGCCGTGAAAACCTTTCATGGCTGATATAAAGTTTGTTCGTCCTGTATTAAAGCGCGTAAACTTCAGAGCGGCTTCCATTGCTTCCGTACCGGAATTGCAAAGAAACGCCTTGGTTAAAGACTTAGGTGTAACCTCAATAAGCTTTTTAAGGAGCTTTGCTTTAGTGTCGTTGTAAAATATTGCCGGACAAGTTATTAATGTGGCTGCCTGTGACGAAAGCGCTTCAACAACTTTTTCGTTCGCGTGTCCGACATTAGCCACGCCGATTCCTGCCACACAGTCAATATACTCGTTACCCTGATCATCCCATAAAATCGCGTTCTTCCCTTTGGTAATTACAATATCCCTTTTGGGATACACGTCAAATTCATACTGCTTTTGAAGTTCGATAATGTTTGTCATTGTATTAATGTTCCTTTATGATTAAGTGCGTCATTAAACGGATGTTCAGTTCGTCCGTCGGCAATAACAATTTTAGTCTTGCTGCCGTTCAGCAATTTATTCAAGGCATGCAGTTTACGTTTCATTCTGCCTTCAACCGCAGCTTCCTTCTGATGAAGTTCCGCTGAATTTATTTCAGGAATTAAAGAAGATTCGTCAGTTGGATCATCAAGAAATCCCGGAGCCTCAATAAACTGGAATATACGATCAGCCTGAACAGACTGGTTAAGCACGGCTATAATGTCGTCATTCTCCGAATTAATTGCGAACCCGTCTTCGTCGATTATCGGAACTGTAAGTACGGGCACATATCCGTTTGCCGTAAGCAAGTCCAGTAGTTCAGTATTGATAGAAGCAGGTTTACCCGAGAAGTCACGAACGATTTTTAGCTTACCTTCTTCCCGTACGCGAATACCTTTATTCCTGTTTCCCTGAACAATCCTGCCGTCAAGTCCGGATAATCCAATCGCGTTAACGCCTTTCTGCTGGCACATCTCGACTATGCGTTTATTCCTGAGTCCTGCGTAAGCCATAATTAAAACATCGAGCGCTTTTTCATCAGTAAAAACAGATGAATAGCCTTTCACCGATGTAATAACTTTCTTCTCAGCTTTTAATTCCTCCGCGAGTTCATCACGATACGCGTTAGCGCCGTGAACAATAATAAATTTCTCATCGAACGAAGCGAGGTCGGAAATGATTCCTTCAACGTTAATTCTCTTTCCCCCGCCTATTTTTATAATATTCATGTTATCACCTTAATTGAGTTATTCGGCAGAAGCTGCCAGTCGTCAATGATATCAAGCCTTTCGGAGCATACGATAGTTCGGGATTTTGTTTCGGAGATCAGCATATTGAAATAACCGGGGTCCTCGTTGTACATATTGTTCACAAAAATTCTTTCTCCGTCGGAAAGAATAATATTCATTGCTCTAACATAACGAGTTTTTTTATTTATTACATTTATTCCCCGTTCAAATGCCTCTGAAATATTCCCTTTGTCAAACCTTTTTATGAACTTGAATATTTTTTCCGCACCTATCCGCCCGTCCGCTTTTATACTTACTCCCTGAAGTTCGCCGTTAAAAATAAATTGATACTTCTCATCGCCGAAAGGCATGTTGTTATTAATTACAATTCCTTCATCCCTGAAAGCGCTTCTGGCATGAACAAGAATCAGTTTTGTCTTTTCAACATTGTCAAACGAATCATCCCAAACCGGATTAATATTCCTGTAAGTTTTCCAACCGTTTTCGGTTAGCAGGGAATAACCCCAGCCATGTCCCTGATACTCCTTACTGTTCCGACTCATCTCTGCGAAACTTCGAAGAAATGGGAGCGGATTAAATTCGCTTTTACTTTTTATTACTAATAGTCTGCACATTGTGTTTTATTCGTGATTATCAGTTTTTTCAGCGTCATCTGCGTGCTATTAAATCGGATGAAACCCCGGGAACTCAAGTCCGAGAATTTCCGGGAATCCCGTCATTATATTGAAAGCCTGCAGAGCCTGTCCGGCTGCGCCTTTCATGAGGTTATCTATCGATCCGATTAAAACGATCCTGTTCGAATCAGGATCAATCGCAAATCCGATATCACAATAGTTCGAACCGGTAAGCAGCTTCGGTTCGGGATACCTGAAAATGCCGTCACGCTCCTTTACAATTCTGATGAAAGGTTCATCGTTATAATATTTTCGGTACAATTTCCATATATCCTTGTCCTCAAGTTTATCTTTCGTAACCAAGTGAATTGTTGCCAGCACTCCGCGAACCATATCAACCGACGTTGCCGAAAAGTTTACTGAGATCTTGTCACTAAAACTTAATTCCTGTATTATCTCCGCACTGTGCCTGTGCCGAACCGGCATATACGATCGGAGCGAACCGCTGCGCTCAGGATGATGCGAACCCGCAGAGAACTTGTTGCCCCCTTCACTTGTGCCGACTTTAACCTCGATTACGGTTCTACCGGGTTCAGCTAGTCCTTCCTTAAAGAATGGATACATCGACAGAATCGATACGGTGGCATTACATCCGGCACTCGAAATGTAATTTGCTGCTTTCATCTCTTCCCGGTGAAGTTCGGGAATGCCGTAGACAAACTCGTTCAATAGTTCAGGACTTGTGTGATCGTGTCCGTACCATTTTCTGTACTCGTCCAAATCTTTTATTCTGAAGTCCGCGCTTAAATCAATAATCTTTTCAGCAAATTTTTTATACTTATCAATACTCTTCATCGATTCGCCGTGAGGCATGCAGAGGAACAGTACATCACATTTTTCAAGTTCCGACAATGATACAAACTTAAGCTGAGTTGCTTTACGCAGATTCGGATGAGACTTATAAAGGAACTTACCTACCATACTTTCTGATGTAACCTGGCTTAATTCAACCCCCGGATGGAAGAGCAACAGCCGTATAAGTTCACCGCCGGTATAACCGGATCCTCCGACAACAGATACTTTTACTTTTTCCATGTCAACCCTCCTGCGCAACTTTAATTGCGTAATCAACAATATGCGCGGGAATGTTTACGCCGGTTGTATCTATACTATTCTTGAACTCCATCGTATAGTTCACTTCATTTACCTGCAGACCATCATCTGTTTCGAACAGGTCGATGGCAACAACCCCGCCTCCAACAGCTTTAGCAGCATCAATTGATATTTTCGCGATCTCGGCGGTAACCGGACAATTAACAGCCTTCGCACCTCTTGCCGTATTTGTTATCCAGTGTTCCGAAACCCTGTAAATCGCCGCGATGCATGTATCGCCAACAACGAAGCTGCGTATGTCGCGTCCTTTCTTTTCAACATATTTTTGTATATAGAATATTGAATGATGATAAGAGCCGAGAATTGTTTTATGCTCAAGTATCGATTCGGCAGCGTCTCTGTCGTTTATCTTCGACAACAATCTTCCCCATGATCCGACCGCCGGTTTTAGTACGACCGGGTAACCGAGCTCTTCGATTGCTTCAAGCGCTGACTCTTCCGTAAATGCTATTTTAATTTCCGGTTGAGGGATATTGTATTTACTAAGATTGACCGAAGTAAGCAGTTTATCTCCGCAGATAGTGGCTACACTCGAACTATTAACACATTTGATTCCTGCATGTTCAAACAACTTAAGCGCATGCAATGCACGCGAATGATTTATGGATCGTTCAATAACCACATCGAGATCATACTTATCCTTACCAATGCTGAACTTGATCGATCTGTCGTCGATCATAGTCAGCTCAACTCCCTGGCGTTTTTTAAGATCTTCAAGCAGTAGTTTTTCATCTTTCCTTATCAGCGAATGTAATATTCCTACTTTCATAGTTCTATCCCTGGTTATTGATTAATTTTTGAGGGCGTAGTTCTACTTAGAACTGCGCTTATAGTGTTTTGAAGTTTCTACAATATGAGGAAGTTCGGACAGATCAACGATTCTTCCCCGTTGTCCAACCGATTTAACATGATTAAGAATTGTAAGTTCAAGTTCAGGATCGGCGTCATGAATACCGATCTGGTGCAGCGCAAATTTGACCGAGGCGATTCCCGACATATGATCAAGCGCGAAATGCCTTTCTCTGCCGAACATTTCCGGGTTGATGCTTTCGTAATGCATCGGATTTACAGCGGCCGCATGAGTATGCACTCCTGCACAGTGAGTAAAAGCATGCATACCTGTTATCGGAAAATTTACAGGTATCGGGATACCGGCATGGTGACTAACAAGATTGTAAAGGTCATTAAGCTTCGAAAGATTCCACCTGTCGATTTTATAATCGACCGAAAGCACGGTAAGCAGTTGCGCAAGATCAACGATGCCTGCCCGTTCTCCAAGTCCCAAAACAGAAGCGTCAATAATATCCGCACCGGCACGCATAGCATCGAGAGCATTGGCAAGTGCAAGTCCGCGATCGTTATGGCAATGAACAGCTATCTGCGGATTCAAACCGCGTGATGTAAAATCTGCCTTCAGACGAGCCACGTAATCATACATACTCCTGTCGGTTCCCGGAACCATATAACCGGTAGTATCGGCAATACTAATTATATCCGCACCGGCTTCAACTGCCGCAACCGCAGCAGTAAGCACATTGCTATATTGAGAACGCACAGTATCTTCGGGAGTATAACGAATAAGGAGATCGGGATTCTCCTTCCTGGCAAATTTTATTGCGGATGTAATTTGTTCAATGGCAACATTAAGTTCTTTCTTAAAAACACCGTCGAGTCTTTCGTCGGAAACACAGTAAAATATTCCGAGGAATCCGACACCGCACTCGAGTGCCAGTTCAATGTCTTTCTGAATCGAACGGGCATGTGCGCCTATAATGGAGTTGAATCCTTTGGAGGCCAGCATTTGAACAGTGGAGTGAATTTCTTCCGTAACAGCAGGATGACCGGCTTCTATAATACCGACGCCAACCTCGTTAAGCAGCTCGGCTATTGCAAGTTTGATATGACTGTCGAAATAAACTCCGGGAGTCTGTTCACCCTCCCGTAATGTAGAATCAAGAATTTTGATGACTATTCTCCCCAGTCTTCTTCTTCCTGAGGCGCTTCCTGAACTTTAACGGGATCAAGACTTACTACTTCGAGTTCAACACCGCAATCGGGACATTCGAGTAACTCACCGACAACAGTACTGTCATCAAGTTCTATTAATCCGTCACAAACCGGGCAGTCAGTTTTCTTCATTGTTCTGTTCCTAAATGATAAAAGTGGTGCGAAAGTAGTTAATTTATTTTACTGATGCAACAAGGCTAAATGTTATAGATATCGCAACATTTTCTTTGAAATCAGCCTCTAAACGCAGCTTTTTACTTTTAGATTAAACCAATATTGCGTGTTTTCGCTTAAAATGTTCCAAAATAATAACATTTCCAATCGCGCCTTACAATCGCAGGGAGTGAATTTTGAAAAGAATATTTTCTAAAAAATATTTAAATATTTTTTGTGCTAAATCAGAATAACAGATTTATTCTTACTGCTACCTCAGCATGTAATTTGATTCCTTCTCAAAAAATCTGTCCAGTTCAGTTTTAAAATTATTCGACAGACTTTTAGTTGTTTTAATCAATTGCTGGTTCAGGCTGCATATTTTTTTTACCTCTTCAATCACGGACTTTTCAAAATTTTCTGCGGGCAATATTTTATTCACTAGACTTAAGTCCCTTGCTTCCTGATCGCTTATAATTCCACCGGTTAGAAGCAGTTCCATAGCTTTACCCTGGCCAAGGTAAAGGGGCAGGAAGAACGGCAGACCCGCACTGGGATGAATGGCATATTTAATGTGAGAAAAATTGAACGCCGATCCCGCTTCCATTATTCTCATATCGACTGCAAGTGAAAGCCCTATGAAAGGGGTAACCACTTCACCTCTGATCGCTGAGATAATGATTTTCGGGAAGTTTACCATCTTCCGGATAAAATTCATGAGCATATTAATCTCAATGGATCTTATCTGTGTATTGACAAATTTTGAAACACCTGAATTTTCAATTTCCTCAATACTGCTGCCCGATATTTCCGACAGGAAGTTCTTGTACGCGTTGTCGCTGTAACATCCCGGAGAATTTATTATCAGAACACCATTGATACGTTCGTCCTTTGCAACAAGATCGAACCAATCCAGAATGTTTCTGTCAGTTTCAGTGTTCTTAAGACTCTGGAAAGCATCGTATGTGCCTTTAAGTATGGCGATATTGCCTTCCACAGTACACGAAAAACCTTCACGTTCAAATTCAATTGACACTTGTTTCTTCATAACTCACCTCAATAATTGTTCGGAGAATTTATATCAAGCTTTTTCAGTTTTTGCTTTCGAGCCTCCTCTTGATACAACATAGTAAAATGCAGGAATTACAAATAATGTAAGGAACGCAGAAACGAATAATCCACCGATACTTACAATACCGAGCGGAATTCGCATTTCCTTACCAGCGTCACCAATTCCAATAGCCATAGGCAGCATACCGAGTATAAGTGCAAGCGTAGACATTAAAATCGGTTTCAGCTTTGTCGGACATGCTGTTGTAAGAGCATCCCTAACCGAAGATCCTTCTTGCCTGATAAGCTGGTTTGTATAGTCAAGCATAAGGATCGCATTATTCACCACAATACCAATAAGCATAATTATACCCATCAACGAAGTAATACCGAATGAAACATTTGTATAATACAGAAATATAAATACTCCGATCATCGCCAGTGGAATTGTTAACAGAACGAAGACAGGCTGAATAAAACTTTCGAGTATAGCAGCAAGCAGCATATAAGTGAGAATAACCGCAAGAACAAAAGCGAACAACATATCCGCTACCATATCCTGCATCAACTTTGCGTTACCACCCCATGCGGTTCTGTAACCAGGCGGAAGGTCAATATTATCAAGCCTTTTCTGTATCTCGTTCACAACATCACCCAACGGAACACCGGGTGCATTTGAGCCGCTGAACAGGATTGAAGTATACTTGTCTCTGTGCAGAATTTTTGAATAACCCGTAGTGAAAGTTATATCAGCCAACTGCGATAATTTATATACAACACCATTTTGTGATACAACAGGTATCTGGGATATTTTATTCGGAGTATTGACGGCATCATCATTTACTGTTATAATCACATCGTATTCATTTCCTTCTTCACGGTACTTGGAAGATTCCATTCCCTCAATTGTTGAACGAAGAGTAACTGCAAGTTCCTGAATCGTAACCCCTGCATCTGCCATCTTCTCCCTTTTGGGGAACACCGTAATCTCCGGTTTGCCCGCTCTTGAACTCTGATCGAAATTTATTAATCCAGGAACATTCTCAACATCAGCCATAATAGTATCTTTCAGTTCTTCAAGCTTGTCCAGATCCTGTCCCATCAGGAAAAATTGAACAGGTGCACCGCCCATACCGCTACCTGAGCCGTAATCAACAACGATATGTGCATTCGGTACATCCTCAAGATTTCTTTTAAACATAGCAATATAATCGCTTAATGTTATGTCCCTCTTCTTTGCATCGGTTAACTGAATGTCCATCCTTGCCAATTGCGTACCTATGTTCAAATCACTAAGCTTTCCGAGATTCGTTAACATATATTCAACATCCTCATACTTATTGAGACGGGTCTCAACATCCCGCATAACTTCAGCGGTTTCGTCGAGATTATAACCTTCGGGTAATTCTACCTCAACTTTAATCTTTCCATCGTCGAAGGGCGGCATAAACTCGAATCCCAGTTTGGGCCCGTAATACATCATAGTTGCAATAAAGGCAATAAATGAAACAGCAATGACAAGAATACTCCTAAACTTATTTTTTAACTGACTCTTTAAAATTCTCCTGTAACCTTCATCCCATGAAGCAAATATTTTATTCAATCTTTTACTTATTGCCCCTTCTTTATCTACTCGCGGCAGCATTAACGAAGCAAGCATCGGAGTAAGAGTAAAAGAAAAAATCAGTGAAAATATTGTTGCAAACGAAGCTGCCAACGCAAGCTCTTTCATAAACCGTCCTACCATTGAAGACATATTCATAATAGGCAGAAAAACAACAAGGTTTGTTAAAGTGGAAGCAATAACAGCAACAGTCACTTCCTTTGTACCAATATAAGCAGCCTCTTTGTTCTCCCGTCCCATTTTCTTATGTCGGAATATATTTTCAAGCACAACCACGGAGTTTGCGACAAGAACACCAATAGAGACCGAAATACCCATTAGCGTCATCATATTCAGCGTTAGTCCGGCAGCCTGTAGGAGCATAAAAGTTGAAACTATTGAGGTAGGCATTGACAACGCCACGATTATCGTTGATCTGATATTCGTTAGGAATATAAAAAGGATAATAGATGTAAACAGAATACCGAGATAGATGTTACTCATTGTATCGTCGACTGTACTCTGTGTAAACTTTGAGCCGTCATTAACAACCTCAAGTTTTACTCCGGACGGAAGTGTCTGGTTGATTTCCGGTAACGCCGCCATTACGGCTTTAGCAACATTAATAACATTACCTTCAACACTTTTGACAATGCCTAGTTTTACTACGTTTTCGTTTCTTGAATTTTCAGTCACATTAAAGTAAGTAGCCCGCTGCCTTACATCTTTTCCACCGTCAATAACCTTTGCAATCTGTCCAAGTTTTTTATTGCCGAATGCAGTAGGTATCTGAAGTTCATTCATTGATTTAACATCATCGAATTCGCCCTCCAATCGTACGGTAAATTCCTGGTCTTTAATCTGGAAGTATCCGCCCGGAATATTCATATTTTGCGAAGCGAACATCTGAAGCATTTGCGGGAGTGAAATATAGTTTTCGTAAATCGTTTTATTATCCAACTGGATTCGTACTTCCCTTTCCTGTCCGCCGGTTATATCAACTTTTGCCACACCTTCTATTTGCGAGAACCTGTCGCGCAAAGTTTTATCGGCCAGTTCATAAAGCTCTCTCGGATCAACATCGCCGCTAAGAACAACATCTATTATCGGACGGGCACGCAAGTCCACTTTCTGAATAATAGGAACGTCTGCATCAGCCGGCAAATCATTAACAATCGCATCAATTTTATCTTTTACTTCCTGATTGGCAACATCCACACTTTTAGCCAGATTAAATTCGATAATAACAATTGAAAATCCATCCAGAGAATATGAATCGATCTTTTCAATCTGACTTATCGTTGAAATGGCATCTTCAATTCTCTTTGTTATCAACGATTCTATCTCCTTAGGCCCGGCACCAGCGTAAACCGTTTGAACCGTCACGTAAGGAATTTCGACATCCGGCATCTGGTTGAGATTTATTCCCATCCAGGCAAGTATCCCGAAAATAATAAACACCAGGATACCCATTGTTGTAGCGACCGGTCTGTCAATTGAAACTTTTGCTAGGAACATATCAACCCCTTATTGAATAACTTTTACTTTATCATTTTCAGCAAGCTTTGCACCGCCTTTTACAATCAGGTTCTCGCCCGGATTAAGTCCTTCAGTCACTTCCAAATAAATATCCATCTCGTTTCCTATGGTTATGTATCGTTTCTCGGACTTTGATTCTTTTTCAATCATAACAAAGTTTCCGTCTTCATCCGATCTAACAAGATTACGTGGCACAACAACGGCAGCAGGGTTCTTATAAACATCGATGTCGACACTCTCCGTAATACCGCTCTTTAATATGTTATCAGGATTACTGAACTCTATTTCCGCGTAAAACGATCTGCGGTGTGGATCTGCCGTCATTGATATTTCTTTTACATGCCCGGTTACGACTGTATCGGAAGCAGAAATTTTTGCCGTCATTCCTTTTTCAATCTGCTTAACTTCATCTTCCGAAGCCCAGATTTTGCAGGTAATTTTACTTAGATCCGCAACAGCAAAAAGCGGGTCCTTATCCTTAACATTGTCTCCTTCATCGACCATAACGGAAGTTACAACACCATCGAACGGTGCTCTGATATATAACATCTGATACTGCGTTTCATAGTTACTTTTATCAACAAGATACTTAGTCTCCAATCCGTCATAATTAGCCTGCGAAGTCTCTCCGGCCTTTAGCAAAGCTTTGGCGCGCTCAAAATTTTTCTTTGAGTTTTCATAAGCTGTCTTAGCCTGAAGATACATTGAGGCGGGTGCATCTTCAGGGAATTCAACAATTACATCGTCTTTCTTAACCTTTGTCCCTACGGTTTCATTTATTCTTTCAATCCTGCCGCCGATGGCAGCGCCCTCAATTGCTTCCTTTACTCCGCGCATCTGGGCAAAGAAGCTAAGAGTTTTTGTAAACGGTTTTTCAGCAATTTTTTCCACAACCACAGGAACAGCATCATCGGTTTGCCCCGAAGTTTTCTCCCGAGCCGGTTCGGATTCACCGCTGCAGGATAAAACTATCGACATCATCAAGCTTAAGAGAAGCGGTATGGTCAGTTTCATAAACAAATTTTTCGAATTCATAATCTATCCTAAATTGTTGTAATTATTTCTCAAGGTAATTATTGAATTTTGCCAGATACTCGGGATTAACTTTACCGAGAAGTTTCTCAAGTTCCGCATTTGCAATTATATGATCATGTATTGATCTGATAAGCGTAGTCTTGGCGCTCTGCAATTCGACATCGGCATTTTTAATTTCAAGCTGAGTGCCTGTTCCTTCTTTATATCTTACTGTGGCAATGGTGTAAGCCTTCTGTGCAAGCTCAACATTTCGCTGTATTGCCTCTACCTGCAATTGCACTTTCTTCAGCGCAAGAAGTTTATCGGAGACTTGCGAACTAACATAATCCTGAAGTTGTGTAATCTGTTCTTCCGTCTGTCTCGAAGCAATTAATGCCTGTTCAACCTTGTTCGAAACTCGCCCGCCTTTGAACAGGTTCATTGAAAGTGACAGTCCAACAACAGCAGTATTATAAGTCTGGAAGTCGAATTCATCCGATGAACCGGAATAGGCCAAGCTACCAAAAGCTGCAAGACTAGGCCAATAATCCGCACGTTCCAGGTTAATAAACTCATCATCCACATTCTTTTTAATTTGCAGCGATTTTATATCAAGGTTTTCGCGCAAGGCTCTTTCGTTGTATTGGTTAGCCTCGGAAAGATCAACCGGATTATATTCGAATTCACCTTTCACATCTATTTCCTGGTTCTGGCTGATATTTAAAAGTATTTTCAAACCGTTCTTAGCGTTTTCAAGAACATTCTCAAGCTCAACCACCTGCGGACGCAAATTCTCGACTCTCACTTCAACCTGAAGCACATCAAAGTCGGATGTAAGTCCCTGCTTGTTATAAGCATTGACATTCGACAGATTCTCTTCGGCATTTGTCAGACTTGTCTGCATTATTTGTAGTAGTTCCTTGGATACGAGAACTCCGTAGAAGGCCTTTTTAACATCAAGGACTGTACCGGCAACTGTAGACTCCAACTGCACCTTAGACAAGTCGAGATAAATTTGCGACGCCCCTATCCCACGGAATACAGCGGAATTAAAAAGTATCTGAGTTACCTGCGCTTTAGTTTCAAATGAGTTGGCCTGGGCAAACGACTGAAGCTTGGTTGATATGGGTAAATACTTATTGTCATCTCTGGGAATTACGCCTTCATCAAATAGAATATTGTAAGCAGCATTGGTTAACAAAGCTTCAAAATCAGGAAAGGGAGTCTTAGGCTTTTCAACAAGATGAGAAAAATTTGCCGAAATATCGACGCTTGGTAATGCATAACCGAATGCTTCATCAACTGCAGCATCAGCTTTGTCGATGTTCATCTTGCTGATTTTAACTTCCCTGTTATTATCGAGTGCTGTTTTAATTGCATCTTCCAGAGTAAGCATTTTAACCTGGGCATTTGTAAGAGTTAATGCCATACTGAAAAATGCTGCAAATACAATCTTTGTAAATCGCATATACTGCTCGTATTTAATTATATAAAACTTTATTAATAATGAGCCGACGCTAATTTCTCGTCGGTATCCGACTAATCTGTATGAAATGTGCCCGCAACTATAATTTTGCTACTTCAAACTTCTTAATCTTTTACTTCCGAATCAAATTATTGCTTAAATTAATAGCTACAAATTCCGAGTCGATAATGAAAATTACTTTGACTCCTCTGTATTTACAGATAACTTATTCGCGGAATTAGCAAGCTCCCAAATTTCCCTGAATCCAAGCTTAATAACCGATATCATCTTTGAATAGTCCGCCTTATCCGCAGTGTCAGATATGCCGTGATAGTCAGGATGGAAGCCCCCGAAGTAGTAAGCTACCGGAATATCTTTTGCAGAAAAAGAAGCATGATCACTTCCTCCCCGCGGCTGTTTTGATGGAATGTACTTGATATCCAAGCCGATACCCAGTTCCTCATTAAACTTCTTTGAGTTCTCTTCAAGTGCCGGGTAATCGCTCGAATAACTCATGCTGAATTTATTCCCAAGCGTATCGTCATCGTCATTTCTCGAGATCATATCAAAGTTGAGGTAGAATTCAACGTTTTCAATCTTGTGAAAATTATCAACAAAATATTTCGAGCCGAGGAGTCCCTTTTCTTCGGCAGTCCAGGCTGCAAACATTATTGTTCTTTTCGGCTTTACTCCGGTTGAAGCAACTGCTCTGGCAACATTCAACATACCGACGGTTCCCGAAGCGTTGTCATCGGAACCGTTCCATATGTATCCTTTATTTGTCCCGACATGATCGTAGTGAGCACCTATCATTACAATCTCATCTTTATTCTCGCCTTCAATCATAGCCAGCACATTACGTCCGCGAATAATTTCCGATTTCACGGAAGTCTTTACATATAACTTTTTACCCTTCAACGTCTTCGAATCAGGTTCCATATTTTCAGCAACATCATTCTCAAACTGTTCAAACGAAACACCCGTCTCTCTCAATAATTCATTAGCAAGTCTATTGGATACGTTTATGGTTGTTATCATACTGCTTAAAGTGTCACCAGGAATAGTCAATCTGCGCCCCGTCCCAGGTCTTAATTGTTCAGTCCCTTCATAGTTATCCGAATTGTACCTGAACGGATAATTTTCCGCCCATACCATCGACCCGTTTCCTTCAAGATTAACTTCAATTACCCCTATCGCCCCAAGCTCCTCGGCGAGTTCATCTTTTTCACGCCTCATACTCCAAACCGCGTAACGACCTTTGGGCTGAAACTTTTTATACGCTGCGCAAGAAGTATCTTTCCAGCCGGGATAACCCCAAAGTCTTAATATAAATTTACCTCTGACATCTATATCCTCGAAATCATTATAATCCTTCTCCTCATTTTTATACCCGTAACCCGCGAATACTACAGGTGCAGAGGCTTCAATTCCTACGGTACCGGTGGAAACGGAAAAATCGGAATGATATTCAAAATCGTACGTAGTACCGTTTCGATTAACCAGCTTTAACTGCTGATCTTCACCCGCTTTATAAGCCAGCAGGCTAAAATTCTGAAAATAAGTATCTAATTGTTCAGGCATTTTCCCTTCTCTTCTTTCCGCACGAGAAGGTCTCTTCCATTCAACATCACCGGCAGGCTGAACACCGAAAACCTTGAACATGGAAGCAATATAATCGGCAGCCATATAACTGCCATGTGTGCCGGCTTCTCGTCCTTCCATCCAGTCGGAAGAAAGAAATTCAAGCTGACCCTGAATGGCTTCTTTTTGAATTGAATCAAGAGATTTTTTGATTTCCTGAGTCTGGGCATTTAGATTAAAAGAAATAATTAAGATTAAAATAAGAATGAAGGAAGACTTTACAGATTTCATATTTTACCTGCCTAATTATTGAAACGGGGCAATTTGGTATGAAAATTATAGAATCCTCAGTTGGAATCAAAACATTGAGTTGAATAAAGATTGAGGAAAAATAAACCCGGCCAGAGACCGGGTTACAAATTACTTTACAAGACTGAAAAGCACTTGCCCTTTTATCGCCGAGCCGAAAATTCCTATCCCGTCGCCGCTAAAATGGAAAGCCGGCTCGATAAAATTCCCGTCACCCTCCTGAACATTTTCAACAGTAAGGGCATAATCCTTGAAATTTTTATCGCCTGCATAGAGTATAACCTCGTAATCCGTATAAAACCATGTATCTAGTTCTGAGATTTCGTAGGTTATAGATTCTGCCAAGTATGAATTTACATTTATCATCAACTGCGACTGGTAATAGAAATCCTCGAAATTCTCTTCCAGGTCTTCTCTCGAAATATCAGTAAAGAAAGGATTGTCATAAATAAAATTATCCAGATTAGCATCGAGCGGCACAATAGAGAATGCATAGAAATCGGTTCCCGGAGAAGGCATGAATTCGAGAATTGCTTTATTCTCTCTGTACTTTAACGTACCCAGGTTCTCATTAACGACAGTGAAACCTTGCTTAGGTGTTATCGTCGTTGAACTTGTCTGCAAGTGTTTGCCGTCAATTACAGCGCTTACTTCAAGTGTGTAAGGGGTATTGTAGGCCGGTACGATATCAGTGTTATAATATTTCCCTGTTTCAGAATTATAAAATAATTCAACACCGTTTATTGATGCCTGTACTTCATTTAATTCAGGTGTTAAGTAGAGATCGTTGAGATCAATTCCGGTATTCAATTCATAATTCCGCATCAGTTTAATACCTTCGACGGGTTCTTCAGGAAATAAAAACGCTTCGACAACTATTTTTCTGTTAAACGATTCCTCCGATATGTCCACACCCGGATCGCCGCAGTATGTCAGTAATAATCCAGCCATCAAGAATATTGCTATTTTTAATCTGTTCATTTTAATCTCCTAAAACTTTATAGTTACGCCAAGACTCGGCAATATCGGAAGCATTGTTACCGGTTCAGCTTTCTGAGTATTAGTCTGTCCGTCAAATTCATCGTTGTATTCAATAAACCATACGTTTTGCCTGTTGCCGATATTAATTATTTGCAGGTACGGTGAAAGCGACCATGAACCGTAATCCTTTTCATACGATATACTCAGGTCCATTCGAATGTACGGCGGCAATTCAAATTCGTTTATATCAGAAGGATATAGATTATAGAACTTGTTGGATGCAAAGTCATTTCCCATATCATTCTGGTTCGGTAATGTATTTATAAAATATGCAGATCCGGGAACAGTTATAGGCTGACCCGTTGCATAAACAAAATTAATACCCATATTCCATTTTGATTTACTTAATGGAGACATGCCGAATATAACTTTGCCAATGTCTGCATTAATTACCGCGTTTATAACAGACGTACGATTATGACGAGGCGTAAAGCTGTTTCCCTGATTAATATTATCGAATTCGTAATTTGTCTGCGACAATGCATATGAAACCCAGCCGTTAATATCGCCAAGATCTTTACGAAGTATAAATTCGAGTCCGTATGACTCACCGTCACCGGAATTATAAATATTCTCCGTCGTTGTATAAACAGGTCGGTTCTCAGCATCATAGTATGAGGGCTTAACATCTGTTCCCAGATGGTTATTCAACTGAAGCAAATTTTTATAGGTCTTGTAATAGCCTTCAACTTCAAGTTCGAAAACATCCATTATCTCTCGTTGATAACCCAGTATATAATGAGCCGAAGAGGATTCGTTGTTATACTTGTTAGCTGTAGACCAAATGCTTGTAAGGAATAACCGAGGAATTCTGTTGATGTACTGATGATAAAGACCAGTGGCAAACTTTACATTACTCTTATCAGTCAGCTTGTACTTCGCCGAAAATCGCGGCTCAAAATTAACGAAGTTGTCGTCCGTATTAAAATAATAAGTTCTCAAGCCGGCTTCGAGACTAAGATCATCAAACGGTTTATAATCGGCGCTTAAATAAGCAGACGATAGCTGTCTTGTGTTATCCAAAAGAATTTTTTGCGTACTAAATTGCTGATCATATAGTTCATGAAGCAGTTTATGTTCTGCGCCGAATTTAACATTCAGTTTCTTCGAAAAATAATATTCGAGTGAAGCTTTCATTGTATAGTCGGAGATCAGGTTCTCTTCCGTCAGTCTGACATCATCAAACAGGAAATTCGACTTGAACCTGCTGGCTGTAAACCAGAAACTCGAGAATAATTTCGTATTGAATATATGTTTCCAGTTAATACTACCCGTAGTATTGCCCCAGTCATATAAAAATCCGAAAGATTCCTTAGCATCTTTATCGAGTTGAAAATCGAGATCATCCTTGCCGTTGAAAAAACTGATTGAAAGTTTATTTCGTCTGTCGAAATCAAAATAAGCTTTCAAATTGGCATCATAAAAATAATACGCCGGAACTTCATCGATCCATTTTGCATAAGTCTCGTCTATGTATGTTCTTCTGAACGATCCGGATATTGAGCCGATTGAACCGATAGGAGCCTGCAAAGTTGTGGAAGCTGAAAGCAGACTTATATTCGCTACACCCTCGAAATTATTCCTGTTTCCGTCAACATTCGTTATATCGAGAACCGACGATAATCTGCCGCCGTACTCAGCTCCGAAACCTCCCTTGGACAATTCAACCTTTTTAATAGCATTTGTATTGAATGTTGAGAAAATGCCAAAAGCATGTTCGGGATTATATACATCTGTTCCGTCAATCAAGTACAGGTTCTGATCGGGCGTGCCGCCACGAATGTATAATGCAGATGAAAAATCGGACAAAGCTGTAATTCCCGGAAGCGTCTGAAGAGCTCTCAGCAGATCAGCTTCGATGACTTTCGGAATATTGTTTATTTGAGTCGGAGATAACTCAATTTGCGATACGGGCTTAGCAAACAGTTTTTCAATAGTACGTTTTTGCTCACCTGACACTACAACTTCTTCCGTTCTGATTGAACTTGGAGTCAGTCTTATTTCCAGATGAGTTTCTTTATTTTCACTTATGCTTATTTCAATAGTCTTGGAATCATAACCAATGTAGCTGCATATTAAAGTATACACCCCTGTCTGCAAATCAGGAATTACAAAGTACCCGCTGATATTGCTTGAGGCTCCGGTTGAAAACTGATCGATATAGACATTTGCACCTATTAAAGCCTCACCATTCGAGTCGTCGTAAACGAATCCGCTGATTGCAAGCCCTTTATCAACAGTACTTTGCGCTGATATTACGCCCGCAAGCAACAAGATAACCACACAATTCTTAAGAAAGAGTTTTTTCACTTTTTTTTTACTCCCAGATCATTATTTCGAATAAGATTTTTTATCGATACGGCTGTATCATGAGCAATCGACGTGCCAGAACAAAGGTCTTTGGACGTAAAAGAATTAATAAAGTTGGATAATAGTAAACGGATAATTTCCTATATTCATTATATTTGCGGATGAAAATCAAAGAAACTGAAAACAACAAGGCTTATCCCATACTTGTTCTTCTATTTCTATCCCTGATCTGGGGTAGTTCTTTCATTCTTATAAAAAGAGGACTTGATGCATTCTCTCCTCTTCAGGTGGGAACATTAAGAGTTACATTCGCATTTATCCTTTTACTCCCATTTGCAGTTAAACGAATACACACAGTTTACAGAACAAAATGGAAGATTATTCTTGTTTACGGTTTAGTCTCCAACTTAGGTCCGGCCATTTTATTTTCACTGGCTGAAACCGGACTTAGCAGTTCTCTCACAGGAGTTTTAAATGCCTTAACGCCAATATTTACACTTATTGTAGGTGTAATCTTTTACAAAATACCCTCAAGCAAAGGTCAATCGCTTGGACTTTTTATCGGACTTGCCGGATCTGTACTAATTAGTGCTGTCGGCGCATCCGGAGGATTGGGGGAATTCAATTACTTTGTGTTATTTGTAGTAATAGCAACTATACTATATGGCTTTTCAGGTAACATGGTAAGAGCCTATTTTATGAACATCGATTCCGTTACGCTTACTTCTCTGGCTTTCTTATCGGTAGGACCGATTTCACTCGTTTATATTTTCAGCTCCGATTTTGTATACAGAATGGGAAATATGGAAGGAGCCTGGATTTCATTGCTCTACATCTTTATTCTCGCTGCAGTAGGAACTGCTTTTGCTCTAATCCTTTTCTATAAGCTTATCCAGATGACTTCCGCTGTATTCGGTTCCACTGTAACCTACCTGATTCCGGTTACTGCTATAATGTGGGGATTGTTGGACGGTGAAGTTTTATACCCTCTGCACTTCGTTGGCATAGTTCTTATCGTCGGAGGTGTTTATATCGTTAATAAGTTCAAATAGTTTTTGTACAAATGATCACTCTATCCAAACAGTGACCGCAGAATAAATTTAATTCTCAGTTTGAATAAGTTCAAAATTATATTGTCACTATTGCAAACTACAACACTTCTATGAGATCCTTGCTCCGCTACTATTTTTGAAGAGTTTTCTTCTACCGGATAAATTGAAATCAACATGACGACTTAATAATTGTTTTTAATTAATTATTAGTCGTAAAATTATTTTAAAAGTTTAATCCATTTTATATTCCGCGATTAATTCACTACCTGGTTTCAATTATTCAACCACGAATAAAGGCAATGTTATTTGCACTTATAATACATTGCCCGCCACTACATAATACCTAACATTATTAAAATACTTTTCTACAACCGTGGATAACTTTAATGCTAAGGTATTTGGATTATAATTCGGAAATAGGGCATCAAGCAAGAATGAGCAGGGTATACATGATATTGCACAGGCTGCGGAAAGTCTGAATTCACTTACAAATAACCTGCATGATCTTGTAAATACATTTAAGATCACAAAGATTTCTGAGCAAGTGAACTATTCTGATTATTCAATGAGTAAAAATTAAATATTAGTCAATAGAAATCGGATGACCAAATTTATAGTGTCATCCGGTTCAATTATTCTCTCACCGTCTGTAAAAATCCGAATTCATATTCATTACCGCCAAGCTGCACAACAATCTTAATTCGTGTAGATTCAACATTTATCGGGAAGAATACAAGTCCGCCTACATCTTCGCCCGGGTAAAGTGTAGTTGTCCGAAGCGCTTCATTCTCCCAGAATTTTCGGTTTTCCATAAGCCTGGCGGATTCCATTTCATAACTTTCATGCTCATAAGCCATTTCATCTGCCCAGTAACCGGCATCATCCAAAACTTCTTCTTCCTCGCCTCCGGCAACATCCGCAACAACATCAATTGTTGCGAAGAGACAGTTCATTCCGACATTAGTACTATGGGAATCATCTAAGTCCAGCTGATTCCTGTGCAAGGTTTCTATTTCATTTTCCGGATTCAACGGATTTACAAGAATGGTTTTATGAGCAACATCAGTCTGTTTCGCACAAATATTCTCCGGCTCCATAATTATAATCTCGCCGGAATTGTTAATGGCGTACAAATAGTAGACGAAATTTCCGCCATCCCGATATTCATAGTTGACGGATACAGAAACGTCATTAATCATTTTTGACAATATTTTTCTACCCTGATAATAGTCATACCCTTCTTCATCCGGTTCAACAGAATAGAATTTGTGTCCTGAACATCCGGTAAAATATATCAAGGATACTGCCGAAAGAATAAAAAATACTTTCTTCATTTAAATTCCCATGTTAAATCCGGCATATATACAATAAACGGGCCGGAATTTACCTGGGGGTATTTGTCCGAAACTTCACCTTTGGGAAGACGTATTGTTCAGATTTTTATCCACTGATGTTCGCTTTAACAGAACCTTGTGGATTCTGCAGCCCTGAAAGAAAATATCACTCAGCGGTTACATCAGATACGAGTTTATGATCCAGGTTTGCAGTGTTCAGGGCAATTTTTGCCGCGAGATGAGCGGTCTTACAAATCTTTCTGAAGTTTATTTTATCCACATCATCACCCGGCTGATGAAGGTCTTCTCGCATATTGTCGAAGAAGAAGACAACCGGAATACCCTTCTCTGCATATGAGTAATGATCACTTTGCCTGAACAAATGCGTATCACTCAATGAATAATCCAGAAAGTAATTAACAGATTCGCCATTGGACTGTTTTATCAAATTGTCAATTTCGCTGCTCTGCCTGTCGGAGCCGATGCAGAAAATTGTATCAATACTACCGCGCCCTGTCATATCGATATTGATATTCACCATTATTTCATCTATTAGATTCCCTTTATCAACAAAATACCTGGAACCCAGCAAGCCCTTTTCCTCTGCGGTGTAGAACAGGAAAATAACTGGTCTCTCATTGTTCCTCTTCTCAGATAAAATCCTAGCTGCCTCAAGAACGGCAACAGTGCCGGATCCATTATCATCTGCTCCATTGTAAATTTTATCATCTGTTATTCCAACATGATCATAATGCGCACCTACAGTTACATACTCATTGGACAGCGCAGGATTACTGCCCGGCAATAAAGCCAAAACATTTCGTCCCTTCTTGCCTCCACCTATTGTTTTCAAGTTTATAGAGGCTTGTTTAGTCAGCTCAAATGCTTCCGGTATTTCTTTAGCATCAATAGTCTGTTCAATATCCTCCAATGTATATTCCTGATCAGACAGGAGTTCTCTTAAAGCATTTGGAGAGATCATTACAATAGGGATCCCCGGTTCGGCGGTACTATTTTCAAGACTCAGAGATTCACTGACGGCCCGTTTAGCCAGTATATCCCAGTATGCCATGTACTCATCGCTCGGCACGATTAGTACTCCTGCCGCGCCCTTTTCTTCGGCAGCCGCAGCTTTAGAAAAAGAGCTGCTGTAACGTGATCTCTTTTCTCCTTCGAAGAATTCTTCATTCTCGCTATAAGGTTCGCCGGGCATAACTATTACAATCTTATCCTTTGGATCCACATAAGTATAATCATTATAATCGTACTCGTCGGCAACAATTCCGTACCCGGCAAAGACAACTGGTAACGGTGTATTCATACATTCCTGCTTGAATTTCCTGAACGCCTGTGTAGTTATGTCGTCACCAAGTTTTAACTCTGCAACTATGCTGTCGCCGTCATAGAAAGTTATGTTCGAGCTTTCATCGAGCCGTCTCGAATTAAATGGTATATTTTGGAAAAATGTACTACTGTCACCAAATGGCTGCAAACCATATTTTAAAAGTTCACCGGCAATAAATTGCGAGGCAACCTTCTCGCTGTTTGACGTCGCATCGCGTCCTTCAAGGTAATCGGAAGCCAGGAACTCAAGGTTGGCTTTAACGTAGGTAACATCAAAGTTATTATCAGCATAATCTTGTTTGAGAAGTCCTGTATTTGAACAGGCAATTACGAACAAAATTATAAGAAAAACTGGAAGGAATTTTTTCATTGGTTTCCCCTAATTGACATTTGAATCTCTTTTCTGACGGAATAATAACTTTTAAGTTTCAGAAATACAAACATCATTTAAGAAGCAGCATCTTACGGGTATTACTATAAATGCCTGCTGTTATTGAATAAAAATATACTCCAGAAGGAAAATTATCTCCATTGAACTCGACAACATATATTCCAGGTTTTTGCTGTTCATTTACAAGTGTAGCAACTTCACGACCGAGGATATCATTTACCTTGAGTGTTACCAACCCACTCCTCTTTTCCTTTCCCAAAAAGGGAATAGTGTATCGAATTGTTGTTGTCGGGTTAAACGGATTCGGATAGTTTTGGGAGAGATTGAATTTATTTGGTGTAGGATCACTTTGTTTGACTTCGGTAATTTTCACTGTTTTATGCAGGTATACATACTGGGAATCAATCAAAGGAGTATTGTTTGAATAATTATACCTGTTGAGGCTTTGTTCATAGATATTCTTTTCTTTATCAAGATCGTATACGAAAATCGTATCACCTTTCCAATATGTAATGGCTGAACCTGCCTCCGGAAATCCTAAATCCTCCCAATACAATCCGTTGAGTAATTCAGTTTTTTGATCGTAACTTCCGGATAATGAGTCAAATTGGTTTTTAAATAGTATATGATCCTTGAGATAATAAATTGTATTGTCATACGCGTATGCTTTGTCGGTATAAATAACTGAATTTACCTGCAACGAATCAGGAATGTATTGATATATCAATGAAACACCATAATTTGTATTACCCAGGTAATAAGATTCATGCAGCCTGGATACAAAATTAGGCAATGCTTCCATACCATTTACAACTGGTGACTCAACATAAATCGGTTTAACGGGGGCGATCGTATATAAATTATCAATTGAACAAAGATAAAAGTTATATTCTTGTGTAACTACAATCACATGCTCATTCAGCAATCCTATTATCATGCTATGTTCATCAAAATCTTGAAAATTAAACTGACTTTTAATAAAACTATCATCGGTGATCTCAACAAAGCATTGTTGTATTTCTCCATTCAGTAGGTAGACTCCATTGTCATCCGGTATAATATTCGAGTTAAAAATCGTAAAAGGGGAAATAATATCATATTCACCATAATCATGAAAATACCCTGTTTTATCAGAGTTTTCTAACTTTTCGAAATCGAGTCCGAAACCGGCTAACAAGCCCCACTCACTGTTATGAATTAGTCCGTAAGTGCTTCCGTTATAATTAAATACCTTGTAGTATTCAGAGTGAGAGCTAAATTCACGTCCTTCATATACACCATTTGTAGTTATCCAACTGCCAATTGAAGAAGTATCGAGATCTGTATTCTTATAATTAATTCTCAATAAATTTCCGTACTCAACAGTTCTCTGAGATTTTACTAAAACCGATGAGATTAATGAAAGAAGTATTATTAATATAAATCTATTCACATTTATTGTCCCTTTAGTTAAGCCAATTAATTCAAAATATATTCTAACGCAACAATACCATCTTTCTTGTTTCAGAGAATCTTCCCGATTGTAATCGACAGTAATAAACTCCGCTTGCTAATCCGGAAGCATCGAATTCAACATTGTATATACCAGGCCTCTGCTGTTCATTTACTAGTGTCACAACTTCACGACCGAGTATGTCGTATACCTTGAGGGTTACTAACCCACCCCTTTCATCCCCTCCCAAGAGGGGAATAGTAAATTGAATTGCAGTTGTCGGGTTAAACGGATTCGGATAGTTTTGGGATAACGAGTATTCAAGGTTCGTTAAATGATTTTTAACCCCCGTCCAAAAATCAAAGTACTGTCCATTAATATAAGCTGTGCCCAAATTAGTAGTACTACTATTAGGAAAATTATTACTTTTGAACATTCCTATTCCAGTAACAAATATAATTTTATGTTTATTGTCGGAAATTTCGCGCATTGCCCTTTGGACTCCGTTAATAACTGTATCCCTTATAGAAACTACTTCCATCAACAATGTATCTGCTGGATAGTCAATAACCTGAAATGAATCTCCAGTACTTGCAAATAAACTATCAATCCTGTATTCTACTTTATCATTATCTTGATAAACCTTAAAAACATTTCCATTCGTCGAATCTATCCTATAATAATAATGTGATTCAATTCCTACGGTTATATAATTTGAAACAAAGTATAATTTACTGTTTAACAAAGTATCTCCGGTAATTGCTTTTATAAAACTGTTTGCTTCGCAATTGTTGAATGGATCACAAATAACGTAATTATATTCCCATGTATTATTTATTTGAAGTGGGAAATATTCCAGATAATTGTTCGGACTAGTGGACTGTGCGATCGATTCTGAATTGCAAAATGACAAAAGCAATGTTACTGATATCGCAGCATATAACTTTTTAACTACACGATGAAGAATAACTTCCGTCATTTGATCCTGCTCATTTTTCTAGAAATGCTATTCACGCCACATCTCAGTTGATAGTAATAAATCCCGCTTGCTAATCCTGATGCATCGAATTCAACGCTATGTTTACCAGGTCTCTGCTTCTCATTCACAAGTGTAGCAACTTCACGACCGAGGATGCCGTACACAACCAGTTTAACAAGTGTAGGGGACGTAAAATTTTCGTCCCCTACGGGAATAGTGAATTCAATTGTTAATGCATAAAGAAGTCGCGACATATAGATGGCTTTATTTTATTAATTAAATTATATCCATAATATCTAAAAAGAAGTCAACTAATATGCCAGATGGATATGTCCTAAATTGTTTAATAAACAGGAATCAGCAAAAAACAACTGAAAATATTTTGGGTTCTGTGAATTAAATGCGTAGTGAATTAAAAATCTTCAAACACTTCTTTCTTAGTTTTCGCATGTCCAAAATATCCAAGAATTTTATTCAACACCTCATCAACAAAGGCATCGGGACATGAAGCGCCGCTTGTAACTGCGATTGTAACTTTGTCGGAATCAGAAAGATAGTTACGGGTTGTCTCTTCTATTTTCGAATGGTAATTAAAGTGGCTTATTTCCTCTCTCGAGATAATTTTATTAGCGGAGGAAATAAAAAAAGTCGTAAACTTTTCTTCCAGCAATTCTGCAAGATGAGTTGTATTTGAACTGTTGTATCCACCGACTACAACAGCAAAGTCAGCTTCCTTTCCCAGTAATCCCAAAGTGGCGTTTTGATTGTCGTTGGTGGCATAACAAAGGGTATCGCGCGTATCAGCAAAGTGATGTTTTATTTCATCCGCGCTGTACTTGTCAATCATAACTTTCTTAAGATGATCCGCAATTTCCTGTGTTTCCGATGCAAGCATTGTTGTCTGGTTCACAACTCCGACTTTTATTAGGTCCCTTTCAACCTCAAAGTCTTCGGAGTATTTCCCTTCGAACAGTTTGTAAAAATCACCGGCAGGCAGCTCTCCGGAAATTATTTTTCCCAGCAACTCAGCTTCTTCCAAATCCCGGACAATTACAGATGCACTATTTTCCCTGCTGTGCGAAAAAGTTGCCCGTGTTTCCTCGTGGTAGTGCTTGCCGTGAATAATCACCGTATAGTCCTCTTGTCCCAGTTGCGCGGCCTTATTCCAGACCTTCTCAACAAACGGACATGTTGTGTTGTAAGTGTATGGGTTAATCCCGAGTTCATTTAGTTTTTGTTCAATCTCAAGGGTAGTCCCGAAGGCGGGTATAATTACTATGTCATCCGATGATAGTTCATTCCAATCCATTAACATATTTTCGGAAGTATCCATAATAAACTTTACACCGCGGCTAAGCAGATCCTCATTCACTCCGGGATTATGAATCATCTCGCTTAATAGGAAAATGCGTTTCCCGGGATTCTCTTCGATAGTTTTGTATGCAATTTCAATCGCATTTTCAACACCGTAACAAAATCCGAAATGGCGGGCTATATAAAATTTTACTGGTCCGAAATCAAGCTCAGTCGGTTCGAAATCCTTCTTACGGGGATCATCAAGCTTACGTGCCTGTTTAATCCTGGCAATTATCGAACTTCTGTATTTCTCTGGAATATCAAATTTCTTCATAAAGCAATAGAACGCAGATTTTTATGATGATTATGATTTATAATGATTTAAATTCAGAAGAAAACACTTTTCTTTTAAACTTTGGAATTTTTCGAAATTAAATAACAAACCCACTTCAATATTAGTTGCTTTTAAATAATTAACCAATTGATTCTCATGCTCTTCACACAAATTCTCAGCAGCTTTCAATTCTACAATAGCTTTATCTTCAACTACTATATCAGCAAAGTATTCACCAATTGATTGCCCTTCATACTTAACTTTTATCGGTTTTTGTTTTTCAGCAACCATTCTAAGTTTCTGTAGTTCAATCATCATAGCATTTTCATATACTTTCTCTAGGAATCCATAACCTAGTTTATTATAAACCACATAAAATGCTTTGATAATATTCTCAGTAATCTCCGAATGTTTACAATTATCATCCATCTTAATTGATCATAATAATCTTAATTAATCTGCGTTCTATTAATACTCTACTTAAGTTTTTCTTCCAGTTGTTTAAGCATAGGCGATGCATTCTTCAGTGTGTTTTCATCTTTCTTCGCTAACTCCCATGACTTAGCAAGTGATTCTTTAGCACCATCCGAATTACCGTTTTTATAAAATACGTACGCCTTCAGATAATTATTCCAATAATTGGACTCAAGCTCAAGTGATTTATTAATCCAGCCGAGAGCCTTATCAAGATAGATGTCGTTCTGAATGGCATAGTTAGTTGAACGGGCATATCGCGCCCAATCATCCGGCTTTTCTTTGATAGCAGTTTCAATATTCTTCAAAGCCTGTTCATTTGTATTGACTTCAACGGTCATGGGCACCATCAGTTTTGCCCATACCAGTGCAAATGTAGAGCTATTACCGGTCAAATCTGTGAAGCAATATTTCAGTCGTTCTATTTTATGATCGAGTGTTTTCGGTGTAACCTCAAATCTTAGCAAGTCCTGAGTTTTATCATACCTGAACGCACCCCACTGCTCCGCGGTTTTGTTAATAATAACCGTCCATTCATTTTTCGACGGGATCGTAAAGAATGAATACTTGCCGGCCGGAATATCATGTCCGTTCAGTTTCAAGTCTGTGCTAAATTCAACGGTAGTCGCTTCATTTGCACCTGATCTCCAAACTTTAGAATAAGGCACGAGTTCGCCCCAAATAGTTCTATCTTTAACTCCCGGTGCACCGAAGGTTGCTGTTATATCAGTTAATCCTACTCTTTGCGTAACCTTTGTTAACGGACTTAATCGCAAATCCTTTGCTTCCGGATCAGTCTGAAATGCATCTATCTTAAACGTGACTTTTAGTTTATCCCATGCAAAGACAACCATACTCGAGTTTTTGGATACAAAGTCAAAGCTGAACATCATTCTTTCCGTGAAATTACTTTCTTCAGGTTTTAAATTAACCGCAAGTACATTCAACGATTCATCATAATTATATGCGCCCCACTGATCGGCATTAGAGTTCAAAATCAAACTCCATTCATCCTCGCCTGGGATTGTAAACAACGCATATTTTCCCGCTTTAATTTCATTGCCGTCAAGTTTGACATCCGTACTAAACTCTATTGTAGTTGCATTATTAGCACCTGTGCGCCAGACTTTACCGTAAGGAACAAGTTCGCCCCAGATTTGCCGTCCTTTAACAGCGGGTCTGTGATAATCAATCGCAACTTCTGTGAATCCTACTTTCTGATACGCTGTTGCCGCCGGACTAAGCTGAGGCAGATCGGGCTGAGCATATAGCTGAAAACATGATACAAGCAGCATCACAAATACAGCACGATAGTATTTACGAATACTCATTGGTCCTCCTGGTTTGTATTTATATTAAACTATAATAAGATAATTGATCGAATAATAATCGAAATAAGGATGAGAAACAAAATAAAACCGATTCCCCGGGATAATGCCGGCACAATTTAACTATTAACGCGGGAAAATGAAACCTCACTGATCATATATCCTTTTCTCCATACCGGCATCGCCCTGCAAACCGCCGGTATGAAGCGCTACAATAACAGATCCTGCCGGGAAATAATTTTTCTTCGCAAGGTCCCGTATTCCAAACAGCATTTGGTGCTTCAAAATCATTTTTAAATTCCAGCAATTCGTGATTTACCTTTGCATAGCCGCCGAAATGATAATCCGGAATTATTTTCCAATTTAAATACTGTTTCCCGATGACTGCATTACAAGTTCACTTACATCTTTTATCAGGAACTCACTCCCTTTAAGAACCGGGAAACCGAGTACTGTAACATCTTCCGGCGCACCGGATATGAAGAGTACCTCCGGTTCCGCAAGGCGTATACAAGTAATTATAATCAAGGTTGATACAATAAGGAATCTCGGCACACCCTTTAACAGCGAATTCATTTGTTCCGCCTTCAGGCAGTATGTAAACATCACCGAAAACTTTTTTTATTTCATCGAAGTACTCCCCGGTATGAATAAGCCGAAAAGTACGGCGATCTTCATGAACCAGCTTCATTCCCTGCTCAACAGCAAACTCAAGTGTTGGATTAAGAGGTAAATACTCCTCACCTCTTATTATTCCTATTGTCTTAAAACCAAGTTCCCTGCCGGCAGCCGCAGTTGAATAAATATGATTCGAGAAAGCTCCGCCGAATGTGAGAATAGTATCGTAACCTTCATCTTCCGCTTTCTGTAGATTGTGTTTCAGTTTATACCATTTGTTGCCGGTTATATGCGGATGGATCAGGTCCAGTCTTTTCAGCAATATACTTATATCAGATGTGACTCCCGGAAGCCTTTTCTCATTTAACACAGCTTTGGATTCATCGACGAGGTTAAAGTCCATTTATATAAAACACCTGAAGAGTCACAACTGACTCTCCAGATTCCTTTCAAATATTAGATAAAGTAGATCACTACCACGCATATGCTTCCGGAGCCTGGTTACCGGGTCCCGGCCAGATTTCGTCTAACCTGGCAAATGTTTTCTCATCCAGTTTAATATCAAGCGCTTTCACATTACTCTCCAACTGCTCTATCGTACGCGGCCCTACAATAGGAGAAGTAACAACAGGATTGCCCAACACCCACGCCAGCGCTACATCTGCAGGTTCATGTCCCAGCTCTTTACAGAATACTTCATACTCTTCTATCTGTGGTTTAAGTTTCTCGGCAGATTTCAACAACGGTTCACGGGTTCTACGGCCTTCCTTAGTCTTTTCGAGAATTCCACACAGCAGACCCCCCGCCATAGGACTCCATGGAATCAGCCCAACACCGAATGCCTTGCATGCCGGAGTTACTTCCAGTTCGATCTGTCTGTTCCGTAAACTGTAAATCGACTGCTCAGAAACCAGTCCAAGAAAGTTTCTGTTTTTTGCGAGAGTATTAGCTTCGGCTATATTCCATGCAGCGAAATTGCTGCTTCCGACATAAGTGATTTTCCCTTCAGCTATCAGCTGTTCCATAGCCTGGAACACCTCTTCCCATGGAGTATTCCGGTCAATATGATGCATCTGGTAAAGATCAATATGATCGGTGTTCAATCGTTTGAGACTGGCTTCACAAGCCCGCTTAATATGATAAGCCGACAACCATCTGTCGTTAACACCCTCTTCCATCTTGCCGTACACCTTGGTCGCAAGAACAATTTTATCTCTTCTGCTTCCCTGTGAGAGCCAGTTGCCGATCAGGTTTTCAGTATAGCCGGGACCTTTTTCCCAGCCGTAAACATTCGCAGTATCGAAAAAATTGATGCCGAGTTCCAGCGCCTGATCCATTATTTTAAAGCTGTCGTCATCACTTGTATACGGGCCGAAATTCATAGTACCCAGGCATAACCTGCTAACCTGAAGTCCGCTTCGTCCGAGATATGTATATTCCATAACATCCTCCTTTCCATTTACACTAAATATTGGAATTGCATTAATAGAAACTTGTATTTAACTTTTTAGTATATCATCCTGCCGAAATAAAAGTTATCAAAACATATTCCGGCGTAATCTAATAAACTTGAGTATAAAATGAAGTTAATAAGAATAATAATATTATCATTATTTATTGTAAGTCTTCTTTCTTGCAGGGCACTTGAAGAAGCTGTGAATCAAAACTTCAGACAGGTAAGATATTTTGCGACATCAATAAGAGAGATAGAAAGAAACAAAATCACTTTCGCAAACGGCACACTTTGGAAAACAGACCGGTTATTCATTGGTGTTAATATGTCGCCGGTTTTCGTTGTACTGGATGAAACACGTAATCGAGGCTGGATGTATTTCCGGGAAACAAAGATTGGCATTACCCAGATCACTGCGGACTTCTTTAAATATGAAGATGGGAATACAAATTTCCTTAAATCTTTCCAGAACGACGGAGCAGTAATCGAACTCGCAGATGGCTCGTTATGGATAGTACCGGTCAGTCAAAGAGAGATGATCAGCACGTGGTTCTTGAATACAGAGATAATAGTTAACGACGAAGGAAACGTTCTTATCAATCCTGAAAAAATGGAGTATATATCATCAGTAAGATTAGACACATCAATTCCGGAATGATGAGTTGCTGCGATTACTAATTTATTACATATTAATTCATTTCTTTTTATCAATCAGCATAACGGCTCAGAAAAATCTACTCTCGCAAATAGAGGGAACTGTGCAAGATAAGTCAAGTAAAAAGCCCCTTGGAAACGTAAACGTTTATCTCGCCAACTCGATGATAGGATCTGCAACAAACAATAAAGGTCATTACGAAATTAGAGGATTATCGGCCGGTCGTTATAAACTGATTGTTTCAAGCATTGGTTATTATCACCGGGTAAGAGAGTTTGAAATAAAGTCCGGTGAGTCATCTACAATTAATATACGCTTAGTTAAACGGACATATGAACTTCCGACCGTAAATGTAATCGATGAAGAAGACTACGAGTGGCTCGATAATTACGATATATTTGTTAGAGAGTTTATCGGTGAAACCGACAACTCCGATGATACCGAAATCATAAATCCGTTCCTGTTAAATTTCAGTAAAAATATTAATGGAAACCTAACAGCAAGTATCCCCGAGCCTCTGGAAATAATGAATCGCGCACTTGGTTACAGGATACTCTATTTTCTCGAACAATTCGAATACGATGATATCGGCTCCGTAAGATATGCCGGCTATCCGGTTTTCGAGGAATTAAATCTACCCGATGAAGAAATGAAAGTAGAATGGGATGAGCAGCGATACGAAACATACCTTGGTTCATTCAGACATTTTATTAAGGCAATGTGTGACAAATACATTTATGAAAATACTGAGAATGTCGACTCCCTTGACATTAATCAGGATGAACTGGACAGGTATTCAACTGTAATATATCACAAGGTGCCCTGGGAAAAGGAATCTTACGAACACAGGTTTGCTGTTGAAGCTGATAAATTATTAGCCCCCGGGAGCAAACCGAACGAATTGAAATTCAGCTTCCCGAATTACCTCCAGATAAATTACAGCACGGGATTTCTTTCATCGCGGACTTCCACATTGAAATTACATGCGGATACGGTTAACATAGATATAAACGGCAGATATCATGATGAATATAAAATACAACGATTCGGATACTGGGCGGAACAGCGTATCGCGGATATGCTTCCGCTTGATTACAAACCTTAATAAACCAGATTTCTTTAAGAAATCCGGTTTATTATTTTAGCAAATAAAAACAGCGGAGAACAATGACCAAGCAAATCACTATCGAAATAATAGTTTTCCTTATCACCCTCAGCACTTCCAGTTTTGCGCAGAATAAGTGGACACTTACGGGAACTGTAGTTGATGAATCCAATAAAGAGCCCATACCGATCGTAAACATTTATATTTCTAATACTACAATTGGTACAACTTCCGATAACAAAGGAATGTTTAGAATACCCGCCATTCCATTTGAATCCATTACTGTTGTGTTCTCATGTATCGGTTTCGAAACTGTTACAAAACAAGTCATATTCAAGGATGATAAAACTCTACATCTGAATGTTGAAATGGAAGAGATGGCTTACGACCTGCCATCAATCAATGTTGTTGAGAAAGAAAACGAGGAATGGCAGCGTAACTTTCGTGTTTTCAGTCTTCAATTTCTCGGGAATAATTATGATCCCGATGAATCCGAAATAACCAATCCATACAGTATTAACTTTTCATCTACCTTCGAAGGCAAACTTACCGCGGAATGTAAGGTGCCGCTGGTTATCCTGAATGACTATCTCGGATATAAAATCACCTATCATCTTAAAGAATTTGTCTATCATAATCCAAATCTGAAATTCTATGGAACAATGTTCTTCAAAGAAAACCTTTCTCCGGATTCAGAAAAAGCAGATAAACAGTTGCGTAACCGACAATTTGCGTATGCCGGATCCATGCGCCACCTGCTTAAAACAATGAACAATTTCTTTGTACAATCACAGGAAGATACTGCTTATAAAGTCTCACCTGAAGATGAGACCAGACTTGAAATGAACAGTGATTATATGAGCCGTGAAGGATTTACAGTGAGTATTACAAACAGACTGCCGAAGAAACTTAATAAACCTTCAACAGCATTTCCGGTGAATACAAACTCACTGATCAGACAGGGCATATCTACGAATGAACTTGTGTTAAGATTTCAAAACTTCCTCCGTATAGATTTTAATCCGCAGCTAATTGAGGGAAAGTTAAGTGACATTGGTTCAGGTCTGAAGCATTCATGGATTACACTTGAAAGCCGTGAGGCTTATATTGACCTCACCTCGTGGTCAATTGATGAATATACGATTCGTTCTTACGGACACTGGGCGAATATGCGGGTTCTCGATATGCTGCCGTTGGATTACAAACCTTAATAAACCTGATTTCATTAAGAAATTGGGTTTATAGCAAGTCAGCTTGGTATAAATAATTTACATGTCTATATTGCCTTCCAAAATTTGGACATTAAGGAACTTTTATGATCAATGTATTATTCGTTTGTATGGGAAATATCTGCCGCTCACCCAGTGGAGAAGCGGTAATGAATGGTGTTGTTAAAAAAGCCGGACTTGAAGACAATATACTCTGCGACTCCGCCGGAACTATTGCCTTTCACGAAGGCGAGAAAGCTGATTCCAGAATGCAGACCCATGCATTCAAGCGCGGATACGATTTAACCAGCATTGCCAGAAAAATCAGATTCGGTGATTTTGAAGAATTCGACTATATAATTACGATGGACAACGCGAATTATGCCGACGTACTTGCTTTGGATACGGATGGAGTTTTTTCAAACAAGGTCAGTAAAATGGTGAGCTACTGTACAAAGTATAGCGATGCTGAAGTCCCGGATCCTTATTACGGCGGACCGGAAGGATTTGAGCATGTGCTCGATCTTCTCGAAGATGCCTGCGAAGGACTACTGGAAAAGATTAAGAAGGATCACCCGGAACTGACAAATTAGTATGAGTCAGGATGAGTAAACTTGAGAAAATATTAAAAGAGCCGATTAGATCCGCCCGTTCTGTCGGCGGCGGCTGTATTGCTAATGCACAAAAATTGGAGACAATTTCCGGCAAAGAGTATTTCCTGAAATCCTATTCCGAAACCGGCTCCGACATCTTACGAAACGAAGCAAACGGACTGAAAGAACTCGCCAAAGCTGATTCAATTCGAGTCCCTGAAGTTATTTTCCATGATGATGATATTCTCCTCCTCGAATTCATCCGTACCGGCAGCAGACGGACAGATTTCTCGGAAATCTTCGGCAGGCAATTCGCAGATATGCACAGGTTTACTGCAGATAGATTCGGATTCTTCGAGAACAACTTCATCGGCGCCACTCCGCAGATAAACGCTCACTTGTCCGACAACTGGGCGGAATTCTACTGGGAACACCGGCTGCTCTACCAATTCAAACTTGCCGAACACAACGGCTACGTAAATGAATCATTCCGCAATTCTTTTACATCCCTTGAATCCCGGATACCAAAATTACTAGACGGTACTGAAGAACCGCCCTCTCTGCTTCATGGTGACTTATGGAGTGGAAACTATATGGTTGATGATCAGGGTAATCCGGTACTGATAGATCCTGCGGTTTACTACGGACACCGTGAAGCTGACCTGGGAATGACCAGACTCTTCGGCGGATTCGACAATCACTTTTATGCTGCTTACAACGAGTTATTCCCACTGCCGGCCGGATGGGAATCGCGAATTGACTTGTATAAACTTTACCACGTGCTGAACCATCTCAATTTATTCGGAACAAGTTATTACTCACATGCAGTTTCCATTGTTAAAAGTTATATATAATTAACTACCCGCAACTCCTGTCACATTTTCAACCACAACAACTTCCAACTTTGTTTGATTGTAAAGCACTCACCCTCAATGTATAATGGGTATAGAAATTTTAAGTTCTTTAATGCAATGATCTGAGTCATAAACCTGTGAATACCCGGCATAGTTCATATACTCGCTGAAAGAACGTTGCTGCGGGTCTGTTCGTGTGAATAGTCGAATATCGTTGGACGGCTGGGTTCAACATACCCCGCGTGACAATTCAAACTATGAACATCCGGGCTCACAGGTTAACAATCGAATATGTCTGTTCCCGCTGGTTATAACACCAGAAAAGGAGTTGAAGCCGTCCCCAGGTTTCAACTCCTTCCCCTTTATTATATAGCTGATTTGTATTTTGATTTTCCGGAGTAAGCATATTTTTAATATCTTTGCAGCCTATCAATAAAAAATTCCGAAGCATTTATGAATATAGCATTTGCAGCAAGTGAGGTATTTCCTTATTCAAAAACGGGGGGGTTGGCGGATGTTGCCGGTGCGCTTCCAAAGGAAATTGCCAGGCTCAAACACAACGTAAAAGTATTTACACCTAAGTACGGTTCGATCGATGAAAAAGTGTACGGATTGAAATATCAGGACTCAATCGGTGAGATGACAATCCGGATTAACGATGCTGATCAGAAGGTATTCGTATATAAGGGTATACTCCCAGAATCAGATGTTGAAATATATTTTATCGACTGCGAGCCATACTACAACCGCGGCGCTATTTATACAAACGATCCGGACGAAGCTGACAGGTTCATACTTTTTTCAAAAGCTGTCTTGGAAGTTCTACAGCACCTGAGCTGGCATCCTGATATAATACACTGCAACGACTGGCAGACCGGATTAATTCCTTTGTTTGTTAAAGACAATTACAGTTGGGATAAACTATTTCACAATACAGCAACGATGTTTTCAATTCATAATATCGGGTACCAGGGAGTATTCGATACAGCCACACTTGACAAGGCGGATATTAAACAGGAATACTTCAGAAACTTTGGGGAAATTGAGCATAACGGTTCAGTAAACTTCATGAAAGCAGCATTATCATTTGCCGATGTTATCAACACTGTGAGTGAAACATACGCAAAAGAATTACTAACTCCCGAGTATGGTTCAGGCATGGATTATATGCTGCAGTACAGAAGTCATGATCTTTACGGCATCCTTAACGGAATTGATTACAGCGAATGGAATCCGGAAACCGACAAATACCTGAAGCATAAATACTCGGCTAATGATTTAACGGGAAAGCAGAAAAACAAGAAGCAGTTGTGCGATCATTTCGGACTCCCTTACGACCCGAACATTCCGGTTATCGGAATTATCTCGCGGCTTGCGGTTCAGAAAGGCTTCGATCTTATTGCGCGTTCACTTGAATATCTGAGCAACCTTGAATGCCAGTGGGTAATACTCGGAAGCGGTGAGGATTATTACGAGGATATGTTCAGAACATTTGCCGGTTACAAACCGGAAAAAGCAGCTTGCCACATTGGCTATAATAATGATCTTGCACATTTAATCGAGGCTGGTTCAGATATGTTTCTTATGCCCTCACACTATGAGCCTTGCGGATTGAACCAGATCTATTCGCTTAAGTACGGTACGGCTCCTATAGTGCGTAAGACAGGCGGACTCGCGGATACCGTGAAGGACTGGGATGAAATGAAAGCTGCCGGAAATGAAAGCGGGAACGGTTTTTCTTTCCAGGATTATAATGGATTTGCGCTGACAAACGCTGTGGAAAGAGCTATCAACTACTTCCACGACAAGACCATCTGGAATAAAATAATAGCCAACGGTATGCAGCTTGATTTCTCATGGTATAAATCAGCCGTGAAGTATAGTGAATTATATGCAAAAGCACTTTCCAAAGTCAAAGGTTAACAGACTATGCGCTTGATCGATCAATTAATTTTCTTCTCGATTGTATTTCTTATTTATGGCTCGTTGAACTTTTATATAGGTGCCCGAGCTGTTAGCATTGTTCCTTCAAGCTACAGAGTAATGTTTATAGTCGCATACTTGTTCATTGTCCTGTCGTATATTGCCGGACGAATCCTAGAAAGTACAATGCCTTCTTTCTTGTCAACCTCACTCATATGGATCGGCTCATTCTGGCTGGCATTTATGGTCTATTTTTTCTTCTCGGTATTAATCATTGACATTATCAGACTCGCTAATCACTTCGTCGGTTTTCTCCCGGAATATTTTTCCAATAACTCCGAGATCGTAAAAAGAACATTAGCGATAGCGGTTGTAAGTCTTGTAGCAATAACGGTTATTGCCGGACATATAAATACGCGTTACATTAAAACCAAATCATTGCTTCTAAAGGTTGATAAGTCCATGACCGGTCTGGATAGTCTTAATATTGCACTCGTATCCGACATCCATCTTGGAGTAATAATCGGTGAAAACCATCTAAAAAAAATTGTAAACATGGTAAACGAACTGGATTCAGATGTAGTACTATTAGCCGGTGATACTATTGACGAAGATATTGCTCCCGTGCTCAGAAACAACGTGGGAGATATTCTAAAATCGTTTAAGGCAAAATACGGCGTGTATGGAATAACAGGGAATCATGAATACATTGGCGGTGTTGAACCTGCCAGTAAATATCTTGTTGATCACGGGGTGAAACTGCTGAGGGATTCAACGGTTCTTGTTGATGACAAGTTTTATCTGGTAGGAAGAGAAGACAGGGCGATCGGTCAGTTTGCCGGGAAGAAAAGAAAAAGTTTAACTGAACTGGTTAAGGATGTTAACATATCAAGACCCGTAATACTCATGGATCATCAACCATTCGCGTTGAACGAAGCACAGGAGAATAATGTAGACTTGCAGGTTTCCGGGCATACTCATTACGGACAAATATGGCCGCTCAATTATATTACCGACTTGGTTTACGAATTAGCCTGGGGTTATAGAGCAAAAGGTAAAACTCACTACTATGTATCTTGTGGAGCCGGCGGATGGGGACCGCCAATCCGTACTGGTAGTCGTCCCGAAGTAGTTAACATCCGGTTGGAGTTTAATAGTCAGAAATCATCTATAGCTAAGGACAAAGAATAAGAAAAATCATTCTGCTCCTGCGGAGCTTATTAGAGAATTCTTTTATCTTCCAACTAATATTGCGCCGCTCCGCGATTGTCAGTTCATAAAACAAAAGAATGGTTGTTTTTCCCGTCCTGAAACAGCGTTACAATAGTAATTCTGTAATACATTAATCGAGTCGATTTTGCTGTAAACCAGAGATCGTTTAGTGGGTTTAGTTCTAATTAGCTGCGGAGCAGCGATATTTATAATTGAGGTTATCTTTTAAACAGTTTAACAAATATCTTCTAACTAGTCTGTTCAGACTCCGAACCTGGCATCCCCTTGCCTGACCTGTTTTTAAAGAGGGATGCAACTTTTATTGCAATTCTTTTCTGACGGCTATAAAACCAGTTGAATTTCCCAAAGATAAACGCGTAAACCAGCGTAAGCGACTGGTACAGCGGAAAAATGAAAAATATATACCCGACTACATAACCAAACGTCCACGGCTCAGCACCAAGAGCATGCATTATAATACCGGACAGAAAGGCCGTAGTAGAACCGGTAAGAGCGAATACCGTTATGACTATTACAAAATCTATAGTTTTCTTTGTTTTTGTATTCATTATCCACTATCTCAAATTCAGTTCCCAATATATAAAAAATCGTAACCGGATGCGGTCTGCGATTTGTAATTACCCGCATATAGTTGAACCCTTTTTTGAATTTCATCATCAAATCCAATTATTAAATTGGAGAAATTATGCAGACAGCGACACAACCGAAAGTAGTTATGTTTTCGACTCCGACTTGCTCTTTCTGCAACCAGGCAAAAAGATATTTCAGGGAAAAAAAAGTCAGGTTTACCGATGTCGACGTTTCCCGAGATCAGAAAGCCGCGATTGATATGCGCCGCAGAACAGGTCAGGCAGGTGTTCCTGTAATCATGATCAATAACAGGCCGATAGTCGGATTCGACAAATCTAAAATTAATCGCATGTTGAATATTAAATAAACTAATAAATATAATCAGGAGATAACGATGAAAGTAAAACCAATGGACGACAGAGTTCTTGTTGAAGTTGCCGTAGAAGAAGAAAAAACGGCATCTGGAATTATAATCCCGGATACAGCCAAAGAAAAACCAAGAATGGGTACCGTAGTGGCAGTCGGAACCGATGAAGATTTACAGGAAAAAATTAATGAAGGAAACAAGATTCTATTTGCAAAGTATGGTGGTGAAGAAATCACGGTTGATGACAAAGAATACAAAATAGTACAGCGCGCAGATATACTTGCCGTGCTGGAAGACTAGTTTAGCACTCATATACTCCATGAGGCTGTCGGCAGGTTTCGGCAGCCTTTTTTATACCCGGATATTTTTGTACTTTCCCTTCCGTTATTTATATCTTTTTTACAAAGCAAAGTATAAACTCTGGAGTATGAATAAACTGCTAAGTATCATATTAATCCCTCTATTCTTTATCTCCTGCTCTGATGATAAGAGTACAAATCCATCACCGGAACCAGGTGAAAATTCAACTGGAAATATGTATGCTGAAATAAATGGGCAAGATTTTGAAGCCGGTGAAGTTAAGGCATATCATCAGAATGACTTTGTCGTAATTTTCGGTTCGCAAATAATCGGGAATGCTACCAGAGAGATTAATATACTTATACGCAATCTAAATGAACCGAGAATTTACGCAATTGGAGAAGACGGGAACGGGTTCATCTATAATGCCAAAGCCACATTGACTACAATTTCAGAAGCTTCAGATACTACTATTTATTACGGACAATTTGTGGAGAATCTTAGCTTAATTGATGTAACCGATTTGAACAATCAGAATATAACCGGCATTTTTGAATTCCGAGCTTCTGATAAGAATTCGAAGAATGAAACGATGATTGATGTTCTGGATGGCAGATTCAATATAACTTTCTAGTTGTTGCTACCCCGATCAAAAATATAACCTGCACCTCTAACACTTTTAATAAATTGCGGACTAGATACATTCGTTTCAAAGTACTTGCGAAGACGTGCAATAAAGTTATCAACTGTTCTTGTCTCGATATCAGGATTCATATGCCAAACATTCTCAAGCAGTTCTTCCCGCCCAACAACCTGCCCTTCCCTTTCCACAAGATACTTTAGCAGCATTGCTTCCATGTATGTCAATTTAAACTCACCTTTACTAGTTGTATAGCTCAGGTTGGAAAAGTTTACAGCATTATCCCCAAAGACGCAGGCTGGTGAAGAATCAGTAACTGTTTTATACCAGCTTTTCCTTTCAAGCATTCTTATAATCCGCAGCAATAGTTCCTGCAGATTAAATGGTTTTGTCATATAATCATCAGCACCTAGTTCAAAACCTTTAACCTTGTCCTTAACGCCTGTCTTAGCAGTTAAAATAAGTATGGGAATCTGAGGTGAAGATTCACGAACCTTTTTGGCAACCTCGAAACCATTGAGGTAAGGCAGCATTAGATCCAGCACTATAAGATCGAACTTACCGTTTTCAAACAGCTTTACCGCTTCGCGACCGTCTTTTGCCACTTCAACGAAATAGCCTTCTGCTTTCAAATTGTATTCAAGACCTATTGCAAGTGTTTCTTCATCTTCGACCAGCAAAATTCTTGATTTACCGGTATCACTTACTTTCATCACGATCTCCCGATTGCTCTTTCCTTTTGGAACTGATTTTCAGAAGCTTATCGATATACCTGTTTTTCTCAGATTTATATAATGGCAGTTCCAGTTTGAATGTAGTTCCTTTCCCGACTCCCTCACTCTGTGCTGTTATGTCACCGCCGTGATGCTTCATAATCTCTTTAACCCAGTACAAACCGAGACCTGAACCTTTAACGTTGGGAATATCGCTGCTATAAATCCTGTGAAATTTTTTGAATATTTGTTTCTGGTCCCTGGGATTGATTCCAATTCCCGAATCAGTAAATTTTATAAAAAACTTGCCTGATTCACTCTGAGTGCAGATGTTTATCTTAGGTTTGTCGATAGAGTATTTTACCGCGTTGTCGAAAAGATTATTGAATACTATTTTAAGCGCGTTAGCATCTGCCACACATTGATAATTGTTTTCAGCTTCAACAACCACATTCTCTTCAGGAAGTTGATACTGTTCGATCGAATCGTGAACTATTCTGGAAACAAGCGGATTGATATCGTGCACCTGGTAGTTATGTGAAACCTTTTTCTGTTCCAATGCTGATATCTCCAGAATAGAATCGATTAAATTTTTAAGACGTTTAGCATCTTTAATCATCAGATCGATGAATTCCTTCTGCTTCTCGACCGGTACGTCCCGTGATTTCATAGTTTCGAGCAGCAAATGAATTGATGATAAAGGTGATTTCAGTTCATGCGTTATATTGCCGATGAAGTTATCGTAGAGACCGGTAAGTTTCAACTGAATATTCAGGTTCCTGAATATCAGTGACATACCGACAGATATAGCAACCAGTAAAACAATTCCTCCCACGAAAGGAAGCACAGCAACACCATCGTACGCAATAAGAGGAGAGAGTTGATCCTCTACCTTTTCGTAAATGATATAATTGGACACATACCAGTATATCCATATACCCATCAGCATCAACCAGGCTACCTGGGCCAGAACAAAAACAAGTATATGTTTAAATGTGGAATGTTTTTTCATACGGGTTCGCATAATAATAAATATTTCATTCACAATTTAAGAAAAGAATTCTTTCAATACTCTGATACCGTAACTATTACAGTACTTTTACAAAACTTGATGCGGATTATTTGCATTATAAGTGTGAAACTATTTTGAATTATTATTCAATAATAAAGGTGGGAAGAAGATGAAAATATTACTCGTATATCCCGAAATTCCTTCGACATTCTGGAGTTTCAAAGCTGCCTTGAAATTCGTATCAAAAAAGTCCGCCGAACCCCCGCTCGGACTTATAACCGTTGCTGCCATGCTTCCAAAGAAATGGGAACTTAAACTTGTTGATATGAACGTGACCAAACTGAAAGATGAAGACATCCTTTGGGCGGATTACGTATTCCTCAGCGGTATGAGTATTCAGCTTGTTTCATTCAAGGAAGTGATTAGAAAATGCAATATACTGGGAGCCAAGGTTGTTGCAGGCGGACCGATGGCTACCACGCAGCAGGGTGAATTTCTCGGTGTGGATCATTTCGTACTGAACGAAGCCGAAATAACACTGCCGTTATTCCTGAAGGATCTCGAGAATGGTAATCCGAAGCATATTTATAAAACCGATGAATTCCCTGAAATTACTTCTACTCCTCCTCCCAGATGGGATTTGCTGGACATGAAAAAGTACGCTTCGATGAGTATACAGTACAACCGCGGTTGTCCTTATGACTGTGAGTTCTGCAGCATAACCATGTTAAACGGTCGCCGACCACGCAGCAAAACAACTGAGCAATTCCTGCATGAACTGGATGTCCTTTACGGAATGGGTTATCGTGGCGATATATCAGTTGTGGATGATAATTTTATCGGCAACAAAGTTAAACTGAAAAAGGATCTTCTTCCGGCTTTGGCAGAATGGAACAGGAGTCGAAAGTATCCGTACAGTTTTATAACCGAGGTTTCCGTCAATCTTGCAGAAGATGATGAACTTTGCGAGATGATGATTGATGCCGGGTTCTACAGTATTTTTGTCGGCATTGAAACTACGAATGATGAGAGTCTTGAAGAATGCGGCAAGAGTCAAAACCTGAAAACGAATCTTGAAGACTCTGTAAAGAAACTGCAGGGCTACGGATTTGTTGTATCCGCCGGGTTCATAGTCGGATTCGATCATGATCCGAAAGATATCTTCGACAAACAAATTGATTTTATACAGAGTTCAGGAGTAGTATCCGCAATGGTTGGATTGCTCAACGCACCGCTTGGTACAAAACTCTACAACAGGTTAAAACTGGAGAACAGGCTGCTCGAAAATTTTACCGGGGACAATACGGATGGTTCTATAAACTTCGTACCTGCGATGGACTATGCGTACCTGATGGGAGGCTATACTAGAATTATAAGAACTATTTATTCTCAGAAGGAATACTATAACAGGATTAAACTGTTCCTCAAAAATTATAAGCTCCCCCACTGGATGAAACCGAAAATCACATATACCGATTTGAAAGCGTTTGTCAAAATTATCTGGTGGCTCGGCACTGTTGAAAAAGGCAAAAGGTATTTCTGGAAACTGCTTGTCACAAGTCTTTTCAGATACCCGAAGAAATTTACAACAGCCATGACATTTGCTGTGTACGGTTTTCACTTCAGAAAAATTGCGGCAAGTATTTAGCAGCGGCTTAACGGGTAAACCGCCATTTTTATTACTGTAAATATTTTTCCTTGATACTATCAATAACTGAAGCGTCTATCCAATAAACCGAGGGGCTACCATTACCCGGCTGATTGTGCATGCCAAGCAGATCATTATAGTTCACATCAGCTAGTACGGAATCTTCACGTTCAATAATTCTTCCGGACATGAAGAACAAATACTTCCCGTCGGGTGATACATTCAGCGACCATTCAGAACCGTCGGATGAATTTACCTGGTCGCCCATGTTGAACGGGCCTTTCCAGGTATCATCTTCCGACCTGAATGAAATATAATAATCGGTAGCGCCATAGGAATCGGTCATGTCGAATGTAGGAACTATTATATAGCTTTCATCGGGTGCTATAAACGCATTGAACCTGCTCCGGCCTGCGTTTACAGTTTCATCCAACAATTCAACTTCACCATATTGTCCTTCGACAAATCTGGACCTGTGTATTGTACTTGTACGGTCCGGATTATCCCGCGTGAAATATATTGTGCCATCTGAAGTAACAGAGGGAAAAAACTCGGGTCCGTCGCTGTTAACAGGAGGACCAATTTCATAAGGTTCACTCCAACCGTCCCCAGTTCTATCCATTACCCAAATATTGTAATCATCTTTATTCTCACCTTCACTAGGCATATTGGAAACGAAATAAAACTTGCTGCCGTCGGGTGATATTGCAGGTTCTATAAACTTGTAGTTCATATCCGTTGCGAATTCCGCAACTTCCGGAGATGTCCACACTCCATCAACCTCTTTAACAACCACAATAGTTACATAGCTTGTAGGACCCATAGCAACAGAGAAGTAAATTTCCTTTAAGTCAGGAGTTATCGCTATGTCCCTTGTATACATTCCTGTAGAGATTATTCCCGGAGCGAAGAGTTCTGCCTTTGTACCAGGAGGCTGCTGATCGAGATAAAGTCCTGATAATTTACTTACTGGTTCCGGATCTTCACATGACATAAAACTTATTACAATGATTGATACAAATATTGTTACCAAATAGCTTTTTGTTAAATTCATATTCTTTCCCTTATCAACTAATAACCAGACAATGTAATATTCCTTATTTCATCAACATCATTTTATTTATTTGACTGAATTTACCTGTTGTTAATTGATAGAAATAAACTCCAGAACTTAATCCGGTTCCATCAAATTGAACGCTATATTTACCGGGTTCCCGCTGTCTATTAATCAATGTTGCGACTTCACGGCCAATGATGTCATATATTACGAGCCTCACATTATGTTGTAGTGACAGGTCGCGACCTGTCACTACTGCCGGAATTTCATATTCAATAGTTGTTGAAGGATTAAAAGGATTCGGGTAATTCTCGTACAACGCAAATTCATTTGGAATGTGTCCGGATTTGCTATCTTTCAATTCAACATCAGTATACAAACTGATATCCACTCCATGAGTAAACAGTGCATCTGTCAATACTCCGTCATTCCCGTTTGAAGTTGCATCACTCACAGAATTTCCCTCACCTTCATCCATTTTCCATAGTCCCATTAAACCGGATTCTGTACCGCTTCTCACTGTCTCTTTTAATTCTTTTATCTCTCCAGCTTCTTTATACTCATTCCACAGCTCAACATTGTCAATTGCGCCGTCAAAGTTCCTAATCCCGAATACGTTGTTCCCGATGATAATATTGTCCTCTGTATTCGTTTTTATAATACTCTCAAATAATTCATGATCTCCTTCGAATTTGAATATCTCACTACCATCTAAATAAATTCCAAATAACTTTTTAGAATAACTATAACTCACAGCCACTTGCTGCCAGTTATCCTGTTTAATTGAGGATTCGGGAGTTGAGAATGTTTCGTATCCTCCCTCCTCTTTGTAAATCCTGACAACAAGACTATTTGCATTTAATGATGATGAGGGATTCGCATTTGTATAAATCTGCAGCGCGTTTTTATAGAAAACAATATTCCTGCCGAAATCTCGGGGTTTAATCCAGGCGAAAAAAGTCCACTCATCATCAAGAGCAAGTTCAGGAACAGCTTCTATCAATGCATTTCCGCCTTCGCCTGTAAACTCTATTGAGCTATTATTGTTGAACGCCTGCACGTATTCGTCCAGAACAATTTCTTTAACCAGAGTGTCCATAATGACTTTGAGATTAATCGAGTATGTACCCGGCTCACTAAAAGTCCAGGTTGGATTTTTTTCATATGAGTCAATAGTACCGTTCGAATCAAAATCCCATTCGAATAAATCAATCGGCGAACTACCTGAAATTAAAGACTCAAAATCCACGCTTAGCGGAGTATGCCCCCTCGGTTCACTACTTTTAACATCGAGATTAAGATAGACAGCCGGAAGCTGAATAAAGTCAACCCGGTCACCGGCAAAACTAGGTACGGCAAGAATATTGTCACGCAAGTTTACATCAAGTCCTGCCGGTTCATCATATCCGGTTGAGATTATTGCAGGCGGATCGTCGAAGTTATTATCGTACATAATAATTCGTCCGCCGTTAACATGCGATGCCAGGTATATATTCCCGTCGTTATCGATACTTATACCGTCAAAGAATCCGGTCTCAGTTGCAACCGCAGTATCAACAGCACCGGTTGAAACATCGATAGAAAGCACTGCTGATTTCGAATGCCAAAAAGCCAGGAGAAGGCGGTCATGAAATTTATCGTATATAATATCCTGGGGAAACTGACCGGAGCCGGCAGAAGCAAACTGTTTAACAGATTTGTCGGAAACATTAATTTTATAGATCCAGTTACGTATCGTTTCAACGACATAAAGATTGCCATTGTTATCCGTTGTAACTCCGTCGAGCTGCTGGCTGCCGGAAACACTCACATCAAAGACAATTTCAGCGGTGTTAACGTCCAGTCCCCTAACATGTGTCCCCCCCGACACATAAAACACATCATCTTTTATACAGTTGCCAAACGCCGTTATCCCCTCCTTAAAAGCTGTTTGATTCCCCTGCATATCTATTGAAATAATTTTGTTTGTATTCAAGCTTGAAACCAGGTAACGGTTATTCAAAGTATCAAACGCAACACTTTCAGCTCCATCTATGAGTGTTTGAGCGTTCGTGATAATTGCGAATACAAAAAAAGAATAAATTATTTGTACATAGAATCTATTCATCCTTCATCCTCTAATTATTTCGGATTATTTTTTTGTGACGCATCAAATTTGTAGAAATGGATTTCGAATTGTTGTGAGTTTTCGATAAACGGTTTTATCTATCGCCGGACGGCTTAAGGTATTTGCAATTAGCCTTTTGTCGAACCATAGTACCGTTCATCTGAATTTGCTTAACAGCGCATACCTGAAACTATATATTCACCGGTTGAAATATTAGAGAGATTCACAATTGCATTTTATATTTTAGGACAATGGTTGAAACGAGAAACAGAACCCGGTTATTCTGGACACTGAATATCAGCGGCTGGCTGATGCTGAACATGATTTACCTGGTGCTCTACTATAGAGATTCGGTCACTGATCCAAGAGCTATGTTACTATTATTCACTACATACTTTACAGGTTTCTGGAGTTCAGTTCTTCTGAGAATTTTTTATATCAGAATAAACTACAGAACCTTATCTATTCCGTTACTCCTTTTGACAATTATAATAGGTTCAATAGCTGCAGCTTATATCTGGTTCTGGATTGACGCATTATTATCAGCTGAGTTCGGTTCCAGATTACTAGTGCGCTATAGCTTGAACAACTATTTAAGTCATGGATGGTCGAATTCATTTGTTACCATTTTATGGAGCGCACTCTATCTGAGTTTAAACTTCTGGATAGACTCACGGGAACAGGAAGAGAAACTTAAGCAGGCTAATGATCTCGCACACAGTGCACAGCTTCAAATGCTTCGGTATCAGCTTAATCCGCATTTTCTTTTTAACTCACTTAATTCAATACGCGCATTGATAAATGAAGATGCAAGTCGTGCAAAATCGATGATCACAGAGCTATCCGAATTCCTGAGATACTCACTTTTAAGCAGGAATTTTGCAAATATCCCTTTAAGCAGCGAACTTGAAGCGATGCGTCATTATTTTGCAATTGAAAAGACCAGGTACGAAGATAAGCTTGAAGTGAACTTTTCTATTCAACCGGAGGCTGAAGACTTCCCGGTATTAAGCTTCCTTCTTCACCCGATAATTGAGAATGCTGTTAAATACGGAATGCAGACAACAAAGCTTCCACTCCGTATAAATGTGGATGCAGATGTTCTGGATAACATTCTACACGTAGCGATTAGTAACAGCGGCAAGTGGGTAAAATCCGATTCTTCACAAAGCAACGGTACAGGAACCGGTATAAGTAACGTAAGGCAGAGACTGGAAAATGCCTTCCCTGACAGACATAAAGTAGTAATCGAAATGAACGATGAATTTGTTACGGTAAAACTTGAGCTTAAACATCCGGAACAACCCAAATGAAAAAGCTGAGAGCAATAATTGTTGATGATGAAAGACTCGCAAGGAAAGAGCTTCGCGAGATGCTTAATGAATACGAAGGAATCGAGGTTGTCGCTGAAGCAGATAACGCGGATGCTGCGAGAGAATTGATCGAAAAGGGTCAGCCGGATGTTGTTTTCCTGGATATCCAAATGCCCGGTGACTCGGGATTTGATCTAATTAATTCAACAAGTATCGAAGGAAAAGTAATTTTCGTTACTGCATTCGACGAGTATGCTATTCGGGCATTCGATATTAACGCGCTGGATTATTTACTTAAACCTATCAATCCTGACCGGCTAAAAAAAGCTATTGAAAAGTTGAATGATGATTCGGATAGCGACGAAGCACCAAGAAGAACATTAGAATACAACGACCGATTATTTTTGTCAATTAACAATAGCATGTTGTTTATCAAAGTTGATTCGATTATATCTATTCAATCCGCCGGCGACTATTCTCAATTGTTCATCATTGAAGGTCAAAAGGGATTAACACTTAAAACAATGAAAGAGTGGGAACAGCGTTTGCCGGATAAGTATTTCACGCGAATACACAGATCCACGATAGTAAATCTCGAATGTATTGAAAAGCTTGAAGAGTGGTTCAACGGGTCATACAGAGTTTATATGAAAGGATTATCAGAGCCGCTTGTTATGAGCCGCAGATATGCTGCCAAGTTGAAAAACAAGCTCAGCTAGTACAATTCGAATTTAGCAAGTCTGCCGTCCAGACCACCATTAGACAGAATTTTTTTCCATGTAGCGCGTAGTCCGATATTCTTCAAATACTTACGTTCTCCGAAGTATACATAAGCAGTAGAACCTTTACACTTGTTCTTCAGGAAATCGCCGAAGTCTTTATAGAATCCGCTCAAATCTTCTTTTTGGTTTAGCCTTATCCCGTATGGCGGATTACAGACTATAGTGTTGTTCTCGAGACTATCTATTTTAAATACATCCCGCTGAGCAAGGTTGATTGAATGATTTTTATTGAGTGAGACGCAATTTATAGTCGCGGCTTCAACTGACTCTTTCGAGATATCGCTTCCGCCTATTAAGCCTTTTGAAATAGTGTTAAACTTATCCTCACAAGCCTGTTTGACTTTACTCCATATCTTCCTATCGAAATCCGGCAATCTTTCAAATCCGAACCTCTTCCTATTAATTGCCGCGGGTATATTTGCAGCATGCATGTAAGCCTCGCAAAGTAGTGTGCCCGATCCGCAGAAGGGATCATAAAGCGGTGTCGATCCATCCCATTCCGAGTACCTGATTATAGCTGCCGCAAGAGTTTCGATCATCGGCGCTTCAACGGAACTCTGCCTGTAACCCCGTCTGTGAAGCGAGCCGCCAGAAGTATCAATACTGATTACCGCCTTGTTCTTTTCAATGTGAAGATTAATCCAAAGATCAGGATTCCGGGTGTCTATCGATGGACGAATTCCTCTCTTCGTTCTGAAGTAATCAACCACGGAATCTTTAAGCCGGAGCGAGGCGAATTTGGAATGCTTTATTTTACTGTTGTTCACGCTAGCGAAGACTGCAAATGTCTGATCGGAGCTTATAAAATCACTCCACTCGATCTTTGATGCAGTCTGATAAAGATATTTATCAGAATGACAATCGAATGAAATTATGGGAGCAAGAACGCGGTTCATTAATCTTGAACAATAGTTTATCCTGTAGAGGCCTTCCTTTGAGGCCGTGAAATAAATTCCCCTGTAACCGTGACTTGTATTCTCAGCACCGAGTTCGGCAAGCTCCTTCTCCGCGATATCTTTTATATCGTCGGCCGTCTGAGCAAAGTATCTGTTCGATAAACTGTATTCGTACATTTTATATCAGAGTTAAAAAGAACCCCGTACAAAGACGGGGTTAAAAATTGATTTGCAGTATTAAATGATTACTTAACAATTTTAGCCTGTTCCATAATAACATCGTATGAATAGCCGGCACCGAAATCTTTATTCACAGCAATTACGCCTTCGAATGTTACAATCTGCCCGATCTTCGTATCATCATTTGTTGTAACGGTAAGATCATAGTTGTTGCCGTCTTTGGTCCCGTCCTGGATATGAGCCCAGTTCCTGCCCATTATACCCGAATTGTATTTAACAACTTCACCTTTGACTTTAACTGTCTTGGTTGCATAAGATTCCTTATCAGCATAGAGCTGAGCAATAGTTATTCCTCCCTCAGCAGGTTCGACTGAAACAGCTTTAATTTCTTTGGCAACCGTTCTGGTATTACCATCACCTGCCATGGATTTGGATGCAATATTAAGCGGCTGCTTACTGAAATTCTGAACAAAATAGACAACATCGAATTTGCGGTCAAGATCGCGGCTTTCGAAATTTTTCATTTCCATACCGTCAGCATGGTAAACGGTCTCACCTTCTTTTACGTCTGCTTTTGCTATGGCAATCCAGTAATCCTTCTCTCCGTTGTTAACTTTTAAATATGTATATGAAGTAGCCTGAAGAACTTCTTCAACAGTTACTTTATTACCGTTTTTACCCCCATCCGGCGCTGGAGCCTTTTCCTCTTTGGATTGGCAGGCGGTTAAAACAAAAATGAAAACCAAGCCAAGTGTAATAAAAGAGTTACGCATACAAAATCCTTTTTTAATTTATTATTACCTGCTCAAATATAAGAAAACAATAATTGCCATTAATAGTCAAATCGAAAAACATTATGAAGAACTGTCAATTGCCTACCGGAGGAGCATCATTTTCTTTGTCTCGGAAAAACTTCCCGAACTCAGTTTGCAATAATAAATTCCGCTTGCGAGCGATCCGGCTTCAAAATTTACTTCATACTCGCCAGGAGCTACTACCGAATTTACCAGATTTATTATCCTTCTTCCAAGGACATCGAAAATCGATAATTCCAGATGTACAGTCTCTGAGACACTATATTTAATTAGAGTTTCCGGATTGAAAGGATTCGGATAATTACCAATAAGTTTAAATTTAGCCGTACTGATAGGTAAAGGAGTCTCATCTGTGCTAACCATCAATGGATGAAATCGAAAAACACCACTATCTCTGGTTGCTAAATAAATCCATTCGCCCCCATAGCCCGAATATTCCAAACCCACGATTTCATCATCAAAGTCTAAATTTATTTCATACCAAATGTCTCCCCAATCAGGACTGAATAGCAGAACGGGTTTATTTGAGTCCCAATGCCCTTCGAATCCGGTAACCACGAGAAAATGGTTGTATTCATCATAGACTATCCGGTTTATAATATACTGTTCATCATTTACAAAAATTTTTTCCCAGTTAGCGCCGTTATCCGTTGTCCTGAACACATCAGGGTACGCGGCGGCAAATATCACCCCGGCACTATCACCGGTGAAATCAATATCAGTAACTGCACCGGCTGGAGAGATATTGTTCCAGGTCTCACCGAAATCAGTTGACTTTTCAAGCAGTCTTCCGGCAAATCCGGTCGCGCCGCCAAGCATAACAACACCCGGATACTCAATATTGGTTTTAACTGTTAAAAATGAGCCTTCATACGCCTCGCGGATCTTTGTCCATGTTGTATCACTATAATTTCTTCGATAGAGGGCATCACCAGTAACCGCATATGTTTCCCCGCATATAGTTGGGTCAGGGAATCCGTCGATATCTCGCACACTGAATGAGTGCTCGTAGTCAATTCCGGAACTGTTGGAAACAAATTCACCGCCGAGATAGCTGCAGAAAATGAGTCCGCTGTCCGAGAGACTTTTTTCAACTCCCGCAGTTATCGCCCAGCCTATCGGTCCGGATTTATGCGGGTAAACAGAAAGAATAGTTCGGTTTAAAGGTATATTATCCCATTCAGTCGAATCGACAGTCGATTCATTCTGCCAGTAAACACCGGAACTGTCAGTCCCAACTGCTATAAGATTATAGTTTACCGAAAGACTCGTAATATTCTTGCCGGCAAGTCCGAGATATTCAAATTGTTGAGAGTAATTATTTGTTGTGAGAAAGAATCCGGATGCCATTAAAAATTGTATCAGAAATCTGATATTCATATATCCCCCGATTTAATTGACAAACCTATCAATTACTCAAAAATTGTTCCGAATCGGGAAATGCAATTTATCGCCATGAGGAAGGTATGGAATCCATTCAAACGAAAATTTTGCACAGAGTATGAAAATAATAGATAAACAAACCTAATCAGTTCCTAGTCTTTTTAACATTTCTAACGCGTTTGAATTTTCGGGATTCAACTGCAACGACTTTCTGTAATTTTGTATCGCCATATCCCTATTGCCATCTTTCATATAAGCCTCACCAAGACTGTCATAAACATTAGCAGAATTCGGATAGAGTTCAACATTTAGACATAACAACGCAAAGGCAGCATCCAAATTATTCTGATTCATTTTTTCGTATCCCATGGAATTGATATACCCTTCGGCCATTTTCATGCGCCTGATAAATTCGATACCCTTTTCAATTTCATCGTTGTTTAATGCCCGTGTGGCAAGATAGTACATTAGTCCCTCGGGAATTTCCACTTCAAATCCATATTTAAAACTAAGATCGGAATAATGTCGTTCTATTGTTTTCAGTGAGTCTCCTTTCACTGCTGGATCGTAGTACCAGCCCTGAAACATATTTATAATCGCCCTGGAGAAAGCCAGATATGGAACCGTTCTATGATCCGCGTCCGTAATAACATTATACTCCCAATTGAAATTACAAGACTCGCTCTTTTTCAGTATCTCAACAAACTCTTCCAAATCCCCTTTTATTTTCTCCTCCTTACTTCCCAGAGATAAATAGTATCTTTTCGGACTATTAAAATCCTTTTCCAGAATTTTTACTGACTGCCTGATGACCAATTGTTCGTCCCAGTGTAAACTGGGACTGCTTGCAAAGACTGCATCAAACAAATCCGAATAGTTCAACAGCACGTAAGTCACATATAATCCGGCTAGGGAATGGCCCGCAAGCATCCGGAAAGTTTTCGTTCTGTAATTATTTTCAACAAAAGGTATAAGTTCTTCATCAATAAACTCAGTAAACCGATCAGCGCCGCCCCCTACAGGTTGATCAGATAGTATGGGATACATAGCTTTCGTAGGTGTCAGATCGCGGGTACGATCAGTGTTTTCAATAGCAACAACAATCATTTCCGGCATATGCTTGGAACGTGAGATACTTTCTACTAGTCCGGATAAATATAGAAAATGACTTCGTCCGTCCAGCACATACAACACAGGATATTGATTCAGCGACCCGCTGTAACTTTCCGGCAGGTAAATATAAACGGTTCTTTCTTCTCCAAGCACTCTTGATTCAATTGATATCTTATTTGTGAGTTTTATATCATCAACTTTCTGAGCATTAACTAAAGTTGTGAATAATAAATAGATTAGTATCACTGCTCTAAACAGTTTTTCAAGTAGGTTCATTCTTTCCTCACTAAATTTTGTGATAAGTTATACAGTATCATTCTAAATTTTAGAATAAATAATATATTTATATGGAATAAATGGATCAACATTCATTATTCCTTTACTCGTATTTTAATGAGTCGACCGGATTTGCAATTGCTGCTTTCAACGATTGGAAAAATACAGACACGAAAGTTAGGACAATAACTATTGAGCCGGTTATTAGAAAAATATTAACACCGGGAGCAGTACGATAAGCAAATTCTTCAAGCCATTTATTCATGATTAAGTAAGATGCAGGAAGTGATACTCCAAGCGCAATTAAAATCAGGTACAAATATTCTTTCATAATTAATCCGACAACATTGCTGTTGGAAGCACCCAAAGTCTTTCTAATACCTATTTCTTTTGTTTTACTTTGAGCTGAATAAGTTACTAGACCAAGCAAGCCGATAAGAGCTATTATAATGCCCATGATCGAAAAATAACTTAACAACTCAGCCAGTCGTTTATCCATTGAATAAAACCTTTCGAAGTCCTCATCCATGAATCTATAAACAAACGGTGTGGCCGGCAGTATTTTCTTCCAGGTCGATTCAATAACATTTATCGTATTCTCTATATTCCTGCTGTCAATTTTAATAACAAGACTGGATAACCAGTACTTGTTCGGAGCCATAAGGAGAGTCATGGGTTCAATCTTATCGTGCAAAGTTTTGTGATGAAAATTCTTTACGATTCCAACAATGGTGCCTCGCATCCCGAATATACCAAACTGCTCTCCAACCGGATCCGAAAGGTTTAGTGCTTTCACTGCCTTTTCATTCAGAATGTATCCGGTACTATCAGTTGCAAACTCCTTATTAAAACTTCTCCCATCAACTATTTCCAGTTCCATGGTTTCAACAAAGCCGAAATCAACCGGAGCAAATACAAGGCGGATCTCCTCCTCGTCCGTTTTTCCCTCCCAATAAATTCTGTTTGCATTGTCATTAAAAAATGATGGACGTCTTCCGCAGGCAGACACATTAACTACACCCGGATTTTTAGTCATTTCTGTCCTCAGCAGATCATACTTGATGTTAGCATCTCCCATCATCCTGATATAAATAACCTGATCTTTTGAATATCCCAGATCTTTTCCCCTCATGTAGTTCAACTGCTCATTGATTACCAGTGTACCGAATATCAATGTAATTGAAAATGTAAACTGAATAACAACTAGAATCTTCCGGAAATTAGCTCCCCTGATTGTCGAATTTCTGTTTTTGCCAAATATTTTAGCCGGCATGAATGATGATAAATACAATGAAGGATAACTGCCTGCAAATACTGCAGTAAATAATGAGATTAACAGAAAACCGCTGATCACTTCCGGTTTAAGCAGTAGTGTGTACGAGAAATTTTTGAATGTAACAGCGTTGAAAACCGGGAGTAGTATCACTACCAATGCCAGAGCAACCAGCAGTGCTAAAAACATCATTATGAACGATTCAGTATAGAACTGTGCTATCAGGTTGCTTCTAATTGCACCGGTAACTTTTCTAATTCCGACTTCATTAGAACGCTGAATAGACCTCGAGGTTGTTAAATTAATAAAGTTAAAGCAGGCAATAAGTAGAACAACAATTGCAATTAGCGAAAAAATGTAAACATATTTCACCTGTCCGGCAGCATCTTCGGCGCCGTACACAGTATAAAGTCTTATATTCAACAGGGGATTTAACTCGTACGAACCTTTCGATGAATTCCTGTTGCTCCGAACAATTTGCAGGATAGATTTTTCGACTTTTGATTTGTCGGCATTATCATTCAGCATCACAAAAGTTGATATAGCATTTACCCAGCCGCCCGGCATTCTTTCAAGTTTCTCATTCACAAAATCGAAACTGAAAATCATATCATATTGAAGAGTAGAATTCTGCGGAGCTTTTTCGATTATACCGGTTACTGTAACATCAAACTTATTTTCAATTCTCAAATTCCTGCCGACTGCATTTTCACTTCCAAAGTATTTTTCCGCAGTTTCCGGAGTTAGTAAAACCGAGAATTTATCGGCAAGGGAAGAAGCCGGTTCTCCATCAATCAGGGAGAAAGAGAACATCTTGAAAAAATCAGGATCAACGCATCTGGCATTTTCTTCATAAAAAGATTTATCATCATACCTGACCTGTATTCCACCGAATCTTGTAAACCGGGATGTGTATTCAATTTCGGGAATTTCCTTTAACGCCGGAGCGAGCGGAACCGGGGTAGTAACTGAACGATAGGTCTGGTCCTTAAAGGACTCCTTCGAATCAATTCTGTATAACTCTGCAGAGTGTTTGTGAAACACGTCAAAGCTTAACTCATCATTTATCCACAGGAATATGAGCAAGCTGCAAACCAGCCCAAGTGCGAGTCCGAATACATTTATCAGCGAATACCATTTCTGCCTTTTAATATTCCTTACTCCGATTTTAAGATAATTGGCAAGCATCGTACCGCCCCATTCAATACTGTTGATGATAAAACCGGGAAATGATTTAACTACCTGCAGCCAGAACCATACAAAAGCATTGAACCGGCCGTATTCGTTTCTTACATTAATGTAGATTTCATTAATATCCCCCATGATTCCCGCAAAGCGGTCGTCACGCATAAACATTCGCAATAACACTGATGCAACTTTCGGAGGTCGAATGTTAGCCTTCAATTTTATTCGCCCGATGTTCTTTTGTTATCAAGATCTGACCACATCAAGTCGTAGACTTTCTTAGATTCGTTCAAGACTTTCATTCCTTCAGAAGTTATTTTATAGTAGCGCTTACTCATTCCACCGCGTTCCGGTGTAGGATCACCCTGAAACGTAGTTAGAAATCCTTTACGGACGAGCCTGTCCAGGGGTACGTATATCCCGCCGATTGAGAACTTTTTTCCCGTTGCTTCCATCAGGTAATTCCTGATATTAACTCCATAAGCGTCGTCAACAAGTTTCCACACACAAAGAAGAATCAATTCTTCAGTCTTGGATAGTATTTCCATTATAACCTCTAAATTCGTTATTTCTAATTTATTCTATAATATAGAATATATCAAGGCAATTAATTACATTTTTCAAAAATAATTGTGGTGGAACATTTCAGTAAGATTAAATCCATTCCGGGTCTGCAACAGTTTTATCACTCTCTGCATTACCGGTGTTCAGAGTAGAAGCAGGTTCAAACAGCATCAAATGCGCTTCTTCCTCTGCTGCGGGACAATGTTCAACACCCTTCGGTATTATAACAAATTCACCTTCACGTAGTTCTAGTGTCTTATCCCGTAGCAGCATCCGAAACGATCCTTTTACAACAAAAAACATTTCATCTTCCTCGTCATGCTTGTGCCAGTCGAATCGCCCTTTAATCTTGACCAGCTTAACATGCTGCCCGTTAAGTTCACCCACAATTCTCGGATCCCAGTGGGTGCTGAACTTTTCAAGCTTTTCTGATATATTGATCTTATCCAAACTCTTATACTCCGCTTTCATATTCCCCGGGAATCTCCTTAGTGCTTTCTATAGTGCCAGTTATCCGGTTCAGTGCAAAACTCATTTTCTTCTTGTCCTCATCTCCGAATTCTATAAAGAATCTGATCAAATCCGGAGTATCGATTCCTTTAGTAAACTTTATAATTCCGGCATCGTTCGTTCTAAATTTTTCCGAAGGTTCAATTTTACAGTCCGGCATATCAGTCGATGATATATCAACACCCCGGATTGCGTCACCTTCATTGACGATAAAACACTTGATAGTCTCATGATCCTCCTGAATTTTAAGTACTCTGAACCGGGGAACCGGATCATGTTTCTCTTCAACTACTTTTTTTTCTTCAGGTTCGGTTTCTGTGATTATTTCTTCAACTTTTGGTTCCGGTTCCGTCACTAATTCCTCGTGGTCCAAATCTATTGTGTCCAGATCCGGCTCAATCGAGCCTAATTCAGAAATGTCATTAACCTTCGTCTTACCACCCTCTCCCTTTAGTAGGTCGAACAGAGTTTCATCTCCGAGAGGCCATAAATGGAAGAACTGAGAGAGCGATGCGAGAATAAATCCAGCTGTAAATCCCCCGGTATATACATAGTAGTGGGGCTGATAACCGAATTGCCCGAGAATAAATATATCAGCAAGGAAATACAGAATTGCGACAAATATCATTCTGATCTTAAAACTACCATGAATAACCTTTGTGAAGAACCAGAAGAGGTAGTAAAACTTTACCTTACTTTTGGGAAACCAGACTAGGATTACTGCTATAAAACCGCTAACTATGCCACTTGCTCCTACAGCAGCTCCGCTTTCCAAATACAGATGTGCGGCAGAACCCGCTACACCAATAAGCAGGAATATTACGGGATAAAACCAATTCCCGATCACAGAACAAATAGCGTTACCGAAAGCAAAGAGAAAGATTATATTCAAGGCTAGTTTATACGCATCTGCATGGACAAAAACATTGCCCGCCATCTGAAGAGGCTCCCAGTCCTCAAGTATCAGTTTCTCTACAAAACTATAATACTGAGGAAAAAAGGATGAAAGAAATACTGCAAGCATCAAAAATAACAGCAGAATATTTGTAAATGGCCGTTTATATATATGAATATCGAGTCCGTACGGAAAGATCATTGAGTTCCCCTCTATCGTTACATCTAAATTTATTTATATTTATGCAAATCACAAAAAGCCAACAGAATAATATTAAATTTTTTCCGAATATGAGTTTTCGGAATATGAGACAATTCTCTCAGGGTGTTTCATCCCGTTTTATCCTTTTTGTATATTTGTGCCTCAAATAAAATCAGAGTTGAATAAATGACATCACAGGAAATAAGACAGCAGTTTTTAGATTTTTTTAAGAATAAAGAGCACAGGGTAATTGACAGCGCACCGGTAGTTCCTCATGGAGATCCGACACTACTTTTCACGAATGCAGGAATGAACCAGTTCAAGGATGTGTTCCTCGGGAAAGGCACAAGAGATTATAAACGTGCTGTAGATACTCAGAAGTGTATTCGTGTAAGCGGAAAGCACAACGACCTTGAAGAAGTTGGCCGCGATACTTACCATCATACTTTTTTCGAAATGCTCGGCAACTGGTCTTTCGGCGACTATTACAAGGAAGAAGCAATTGCATGGGCCTGGGAACTCCTTACTGAAGTATGGAAACTGCCGAAGGAACGCTTGTGGGCAACTGTATATAGAACGGACGACGAAGCTTTTGAAATTTGGAAGGATAAAACAGATATCGATCCGAAACATATTTTAAAATTCGATGAGAAAGATAATTTCTGGGAGATGGGCGATACCGGTCCGTGCGGACCCTGCTCAGAAATACACATAAACCTTTCGGATGATCTTGAAAACGCTTCGCTGGTTAATGCCGGAGTTGAAGAATGTATTGAAATATGGAATCTTGTATTCATACAATACAATCGGGATGAACAAGGTACACTTCACGAATTGCCGCACAAGCATGTCGATACCGGAATGGGCTTCGAACGTGTGACTGCAGTTCTGCAGGATAAAAAATCCAATTACGACACCGATGTGTTCATGCCGATCATAAAAGAGATTGCGAAGATCAGTAGAATCGAATACAGGGATCCGGATCACAAGATTGCTATGCGGGTTATTGCAGATCACGCTCGTACTTTAACATTTGCTATTGCCGACGGAGCTTTACCGGGCAATGAAGGACGAGGTTATGTACTTAGAAGAATACTCCGGCGTGCAGCAAGATTCGGGCGCAAGCTTAACCTAAATGATCCATTCATTTATAAACTCGTTGATGTTCTTACTGATACGATGGGTGATGTATTTAAGGAAATAGTTGAACAGAAAGAAACCGTAAAGAAAATTATTAAAGCTGAAGAAGAAAGCTTTAATACTACTCTAGACAGGGGCATCGACCTTTTCAACGAGGTTAGCAATAAGGATGAAGTTAAAAACTCAAAAATTATTCCCGGTGAAGATGCTTTTAAACTCTACGATACATTCGGCTTCCCAGTCGACCTAACACGTGTGATGGCTGAGGAAATCGGATTCAGTGTTGATGAAAAACTGTTCGGGGAACTTATGAACCAGCAGCGTGAGCGCGCGAGAAAATCTACAAAAGATAAGATTGCTTCCGCTCATGCTTTGGAAGAAGGACTGGATAGCTTTGAAATATCGAACAAGGAACCAACTGTATTTACAGGTTATAATGAACTTGAAACATCTGCAACTGTCACCGGATTGAAAACAAATAACGGACAAGCTTTCATTATACTTGACAAGTCACCCTTCTATGTTGAATCAGGCGGACAGGTAGATGACGAAGGAACAATAATAATAGGCGATACTCATTTGGAAGTGGTCGGACTCTCTAAACTGAATGGACAGGTTATTCACATTGTCGACAACGAGGCTAAGCTGGAAATTAAAAACGGTATGAACGTTACAGTTAAAATTGATTCGGCTCGCCGCTGGGACGTAATGCGGAATCACTCGGCTACTCACTTCCTGCATGCTGCTTTAAGGGAAGTACTCGGAACTCATGTGCAGCAGTCAGGCTCCTACGTTGGTCCTGACAGACTACGCTTCGACTTTACGCATTTCGAGAAAATGACTGAAGGTGAAATTGATGCCGTTGAATCATTGGTTAATGAGAAACTGCTTGAAAATATCCCGATGAACCACCACCGTGACACACCTTTTGAAGATGCGAAAGAGATGGGTGCAATAATGTTTTTCGGTGACAAGTATGGTGACAAGGTTAATGTCGTACAGTTCGGCGATTATACGCTCGAGTTCTGCGGAGGCACACATGTTCAAAACAGTTCACAGATCGGACTATTCAAGATCGTAAGTGAATCGTCAATTGCCAGCGGCGTAAGAAGGATTGAAGCAGTTACCGGGCGTGGTGTTGAAGAATACATTAAGAAGCAAGAAGACAGAAGCAAGAAGCTGGAAAACAGGATTGCGGAGCTCCAGGAAGACAAGAAAAAACTGGAGAAGGAGCTTGCGGACATTCAGCTTCAATCAAAGCTGGGTGGTATTGATTCCATTGTTTCCTCCCCAGCTGAAGTTGAAGGAGTTAATGTATTCAAGGGTAAAGTCGACGCTGTTAACATGGACGAGCTTAAATCCATGGGTGACGAGCTGCGCAACAAGATTAAAAGCGGTGTCGGTTTGTTAATTGCACAGGTCGAAGATAAAGTCCAGATGGTCTGCGTAGTTACTGACGATCTTATAAAAGATAAGAAAGTAATGGCTGGAAAGATTGTGGGTGATGTCGCAAAGCTTCTGGGCGGAGGAGGAGGCGGTCGTCCTCACATGGCTACAGCCGGCGGGAAGGATGTTTCCAAAATTGATGAAGCGCTTGAAAGGACAGAGGAATTCGTAAAAAAGTATCTTTGATAGCTTATACCCGGCGTCTTGCAGGACTCCGGGCTATTTTATAAATCTTTACAACAGTATAACAGCTCACCGTAATTTTTCCTTCCACACTTTTTTCGCATGTTTTCTCATATCGGTTTCTATATCCGTTTCATCAACAATTTCCAGCCCGGTCAATGTTTCAACCACATCCTCCAAAGTTACAATCCCTTCCACCCCGCCGTGTTCATCAATAACAAGTGTGATATTATCTTTATTGTCCGTCATATCACGAAACAGTTTATATACCGGGTAGTTTTCAAAAACTACCGGCATTTCTCGTTTATATTCTGATAGTTTCCCATTATTATTACCTGCTGCCAGTTCGACAAGCAGTTCATCCTTTAAGACATAGCCGGTAACATCATCCGAATTTTCATTATATACGGGAATTCTTGAAAACCTAAGGTTACTTTCAACGGAATAAAATTCTTCAATCGAAAGATTCTCATTAAGAGTTTTTACGACTGTCCTGGGTGTTAAGATATCTTTTACAAGATACTTATTGAACTTTACGATATTCATAAGAACATGCGACTCCTCCCGTTCGAATATCCCGGCATTCATTCCTATTTTTGCAAGCGCAACGAAATCGTTTCTTGTTATCCTGTTCTTCTTTCGGGATTTACTAATTCGACTGGTCAGGAATTGACCAACTACAACCAACGGATATAGAACGAATATTAATACAGTTAGTATATGAGTTGTTACCGGAATAAGGGTTTGCCAGTAAGTGGCTCCGAGGGTTTTGGGTATAATTTCGGACAAGAAAAGAATTAACAGAGTTAGAATTATAGATATTAACGACAAATACTCATTGCCCCATATTGTCTGCGCCTGCGCTCCTACTCCTGCTGCTCCAATCGTATGTGCAAATGTATTTAAGGTTAAAATAGCAGCCAGAGGTTTGTCGATATTCTCTTTAAGTTTTTTCAGATTCGGCGCGTATTTCTTGTTCTCCTCCAATTTAATTTCAATGAATGTTGGAGTTGAACTCAATATTATCGCCTCAAGCATTGAGCAAAGGAACGAGAAAAATAGTGCAACAAACAGATATACTATTAAAAGCATCATAGATAGTGCCTTTGTTTATTATTCCACTTAAGTCAATCAAATATGTTCTTTGAAAACATATGGATATCAATATAGGGGATACTATTGGAATTGCAAAACTACAGCCATTTTCCAACTGGTTTTCATTAAGTAAATTTAGCTCTAAAGCTTCTTGACTTTATACACCAGACTTTTTACCTTGCGTTATATTTGGTGTACTTCTTACACTTTTACCCAAAGGATTAGTTAAGAAATACTTCATTTTACTGATACAAATGTACCACCGGCATTACTTGAATTACGTTTAACTTAATAAATCAGGTGCTTCGATGAAATCGATCATCCGTACTTTCCTAACGAGCCTCATCCTGTTTGCAGCTGCGTCAGATATTTACTCACAGACAATTAATGAACTTCAAAATGGAATTGTTGATATGCGTTTTGGTGCATTCTTTCACTATGGAATACGCACTTACACCGGTGGAGCTTGGGGCGAGGCTAACCAGGATATAACGAAGTTTGATCCCACCGATCTTGATTGTGGTCAATGGGCGGATGCAATGGCTGCGGCAAAAATGAAATTCGGTATTCTTACAACAAAGCACCATGATGGGTTTTGTTTGTGGGACAGCAGATACACAGATTATGACGTTGCCAGTATACCCTGGCGCGACGGTAAAGGTGATGTACTCAGAGAATATGTTGATGCGTTAAGGAAGCGTAATCTGGTTCCCTGTTTATATTATTCAGTTTGGGACAATACAGCCGGCATCGGCAACGGTCCTATTACCGAAGAAGACATGAAAGTTATAAAAGGTCAGATTACAGAATTATTATCTAACTACGGTGAAATAAAACTTCTGTTTCTTGACGGCTGGTCCTGGAAGATGGGACACAAAGAAGTACCGTATGATGAAATAAGAGCGCTCGTTAAAACTCTGCAGCCCGGCTGTGTGATGATAGATAACACCCATCTTCACTGTCTATATAATAATGACATAATCCACTTCGAGGATGGCAGTGCTTGTCCCCCGGATAATACAGTCCCGGCCATATTAAGTCGGCTGATATATAAAAACAGCGGCAACAGCTGGTTCTGGGATGATAGAGTTCCCGATGCGCCTCTGATGTCTGTATTGGAAATTGTTGATTCCTGCTTATCTTACCTGGAACCCCGATGGTGCAGCTTCATACTAAACCTGCCTCCTAATCCGGAAGGAAAAATTGATGACCGCATAGTTTCCAGACTACAAAAAGTTGGAGAAGCCTGGACACCTGATCCTAACCGTAAGCCGATACCGGAACAAAACCCGTTTATAAATAAACCTATCACACCGTTTGCAGCTACGGCTTCAACAGGTCAGGCATATTTTGCCGTGGACGGTAAAAACGATCGTTATGAATACTCGGTTTGGGAAAGCGCAGTTTTTCTGCCGCAGACTTTAACCGTCGATCTCGGCGAAGTACACAGCGGCATAAATATACTAGCCTATGTACCAAAGTATGAGCCTGTAATCGTTCCTTTGACAGAAGGAAGTGTTATGAAATACAAAGTCTACTCCAGCTCCGACATGATGGACTTCTATGAAGTTGCCAGAGGAGAATGGTCTGGTGATACTAAAATGAAAGAGACTACATTCGAACCTGTAAAAGCCCGATATATCAGACTTGAAATAGAAACCGCTAACGGTCCTTTCGCAGCAGCAACGGAGATAAGTGTAGGCAAGACGAATTAGTTCAAACAAGGGAATTGCAACTCCCCGTATTTGAATACAATGAAGTACAATTATTGCATTACAAATAAATAAAGAGAAGAAATGAGAAAAACAATCTTATTACTGCTACTTATTATAAGTAGTATAGTTATCACACAATGTTCGATGCGCGATGCTACGATTAAAATATTTGCAAACGGTGTTGAACTTAATTCAAGCGATATAAGTATGCGTGCAGAGTTTTACGAAGATAATATTGTAAGAATTATCAAATGGTCTGCAGATGGAACACCGGAAAAGAATAGTCTTTCAGTAATCGGGAAAGCTTCGGAAGTAAACGATATAACCGTTGAAGACAATGGAAGTTCTATTTTGTTACAATCGAATTCAATCGGATTAAAAATATCGAAATCGGATTTCTCGATAGACTACCTGACTCCAGATAATTCAACTATTCTAAAGGAGTCCGGGGAACCGGTATTCAATCCGGTAGTTTATGATTCTGATTCCGGGTTTTCAGTTAAACAGGGATTTCAACTGGCTGATGATGAGGGGGTTTATGGTTTGGGGCAGCATCAGTACGGTTATTTCAATTACCGCGGTAAGGAAGTTGTGCTTGTTCAGTCCAACACCGACGCCGTAAATCCTTTTTTAACTTCAACACAAAACTACGGCATACTATGGGATAACTACTCCAAAACTGTTTTTAAAGATGGCAGGGAAGGAACTTATCTCTGGTCAGACATGGGAGATAACATTGACTATTACTTCGTATATGGCGACAACCTTGATCAGGTTATTTCAGGATATCGAACGTTAACGGGCAAAGCGCCAATGTACGGTAAACATGCATACGGCTATTGGCAGAGTAAGGAACACTATGATACTCAAGCCGAGCTTATGTCTGTTGCAAGGAAATACAGACGCTTAAATATCCCGATTGATAATATGATTCAGGACTGGGATTACTGGAACGGCGCCGAGAACTGGAGCGGAATGTTTTTCGACAAGGAGCTATTCCCTCACCCGAAAGCTATGTGCGATGAACTTCACAGAAAGAATTATCATATTATTATATCTATTTGGCCGGCGCTGGGTCCGAACACACCCATTTATAAAGACATGCTCGGCAAAGGATTTCTTTATAAGCCGGTCGGCTGGGCAGGCTTTAAGTATTACGACGCGTATAATCCGGAAGCCAATAAACTATACTGGAAATATTTGAAGAACGGTTTATACTCAAAAGGACTCGACGGCTGGTGGATTGACTCCACCGAACCTGATGTCGTTAACGCAATGTCGAAATCATCCAGCGAATACGAACTGAAGAAAATGGGCAGCAACCATCTCGGCTCGTTTGCACGTTACCTCAATTCATTTTCACTGGTTATGACAAACGACCTTTACAAATTCTGGCGGGAAACAGATACTAACCGCCGCGCTTATATACTCACCCGCTCAACCTACGCAGGTCAGCAGCGAAATGCGGCTACAACCTGGTCAGGTGATATTGGTGCAAGCTGGGAAGTTTACCGCAAGCAAATTGCCGCGGGATTGAATCATAGTATGTCAGGAATTCCTTACTGGACATTTGATATCGGCGCCTTCGTTCTTGGTGCATACGATGGTGTATTTATGGAGGGCGGAAAAGATCCGGCATACCAGGAACTGTATGCCAGAATGTTTCAGCTTGGTGTATTTACACCTATTTTCCGTTCTCATGGTTCTGAAACTCCAAGGGAGATTTGGGAGATGGGTGAGTTCGTTGATCCTATTGTCAAGATGGATAAGCTGCGTTACAGATTAATGCCTTATATATATTCACTGGCCTGGAAAGTAACGAATGAAGATTATACCATAATGCGCGGTCTTCCGATGGATTTCACCAGTGATAAGAAGACTTTCTCAATCGCGGATCAGTTCATGTTCGGACCATCGATAATGGTTAATCCGGTGACCGACTACATGTATCACCATCCGCCCGAAGCAAGTGTGGTTGTAGGCTCCGAATACTTCAAAACCAACGACAGACAACAGGGACTTGCAGCAAAATATTATAAAGATCCTGAGAGAAATGTTCTTGGAACGGAAAAGATTGATCCTAACATAGATATACTTTGGTATACAGGTCGCCCCGATTTTGTAACCGATTCAATGTACGCAATAACATGGAAAGGTAAGCTCATACCTAAGGAAAGCGGTCAGCACCAGTTTCACCTATTATGCTACGATGCCAAGCGGATAATTCTTAACGGCGACACACTTAAAATGGTTTACACAAGTGTTGAACAGTACACCGAAAAAGTAAAACTCGAAGCCGGCAAAGAATACGACTTTGTTCTTGAAACGGAAAACACCTCAACCGGCGCGGCGCGTATGATTCTCCGCTGGAAAACACCCTCTATATTTGCCAAGGAGCAGTCAGGCGATGTTGCAGAAAAAACCCGGGAAGTTTACCTGCCGGGCGGGACATCCTGGTATGACTTCTGGACAGGCGAGCAAATTAATGGTGGACAGAAAATTACAACCGAAGCACCAATAGATATAATTCCATTATTCGTAAAGTCCGGGTCAATCATCCCGATGGGGCCGTTTCTGCAATACACTACCGAGAAACCTGCTGACCCGATTGAACTTAGAATTTATCCGGGAGCGGATGGTTCGTTTACATTATATGAGGATGAGAATAACAATTATAATTATGAAAATGGAATTTTCGCTACTATAAATTTCAAGTGGGATGATGAGACTAAAAAGCTCACCATCAGCGACCGGGTCGGTGAGTTTCCGGGAATATTAAAGACAAGGGCGATTAAGGTGGCTCTTGTATCTGAAGGGAAAGGAATAGGACTCGAAATCGAGAGTAATACAGATAAAACAATCAAATATACAGGCACTAAACAGGAAATTATATTTTAATGAAAAACAGATTATATCTAATAATAAAAGTAAATACTGTTCTTGTATTGATACTCTTTTCTGCGGCGCTTGTTTGTGCAAAATCCGACAAGAAAAATGCCATTCGTCAAAGAATAGCGTTTGATTCCGACTGGTTGTTTGCATTAGGTAATGCCTGCGATGCTTCGGAAGATTTCAATAACGGAACGAGTTACTTTTCGTACCTTGCTAAAGCCGGTTTCGGTGACGGCGCTGCCGCTCCCGGATTCGATGACCGCGCCTGGCGAAATCAAAATCTTCCACACGACTGGTGTGTTGAACTTCCCTTTGATTCCACTGCTGGTCACAGTCATGGTTATAAGGCGCTTGGGAGGGACTTTCCGGAAAACAGTATCGGCTGGTACCGAAAGAAGTTTATTATCCCGAAAGATGATTTCGGACGTAATATTTCTATAGAATTTGACGGGGTGTATCGCAACTCCGTTGTCTGGGTAAATGGATTTTATCTCGGCACTGAGGAAAGCGGATGTACCAGCTTTGCATACGACATCACTGACTACCTTCACTATGGCGGAACAAATGTAATAGCCGTTCGAGTTGATGCAACAATGGAAGAGGGGTGGTTTTATGAAGGTGCCGGTATATACAGGCATGTCTGGCTTACAAAAACATCACCTTTGCATGTCGATCGTTACGGTACATTTATAAAGACCGGATTCGCAAATGGTAAAGCCGAAGTGACCATACAAACCACTATTGTAAATGAGTCAGATAAAACAGTGAGCTTCGGCATAGAAGAGAATATAATTGATGAAAAGGGAAAGTCTGTTTCGACCGGATCACTTAAAAACTTACAAATTGGGTCCGGGGCATCCGGCGAGTTTACAACATCATATAAGGTAGATAATCCAAAACTCTGGTCCCTTGAATCCCCGACACTCCACCAACTTCAAACAGTTATCAGAAGTAATGGAAAAGTTGTAGATAAATATGAAACTACCTTTGGAATCCGCACAATACGTTTTGATCCTGACAGTGGATTCTTTTTAAACGATAAGAATGTAAAGATATTAGGAACGAATAATCATCAGGATCATGCCGGAGTTGGAGCAGCTATTCCCGATGCTCTCCAGGATTTCAGAATTAGACGACTAAAAAAAATGGGCAGTAATGCGATAAGGACTTCACATAATCCTCCGACTCCCGAATTACTTGATGCCTGCGACAGACTTGGTATGCTTGTATTAAACGAGAACAGGCTGATGGGAACGAACAAAGAACATCTTTCACTTCTTGAACAGTTTATTAAACGGGACCGCAATCATCCGTCAATTATTATCTGGTCACTTGGAAATGAAGAATGGGCGATTGAGTTAGATGACCTCGGCATCAGAATTACTAAGACCATGCAGGACTTCGCACACAGGTTGGATTCAACCCGTCCGATTACAGTCGGATTGAGCGGAGGTTGGGATAACGGAATCGGTTCTGTTACAGATATTATCGGTTACAATTATATTCGACACGGAGATATTGACGGACACCACAAAAACTTCCCATGGCAGCCCGGAGTTGGAACAGAAGAAACCACAGCAAGCGGAACACGAGGCATATACTTTACAAATGCGGACAAGGCCTATATGGCTCAGGGAGATTTTACTTCCCAGTATGGCGGTGTCGAATTCGGATGGAAGTATTACGACGCAAGACAGTTTCTCGCGGGATTGTTTTACTGGACCGGCTTCGACTATCGTGGAGAACCTAACCCATATGGCTGGCCGCAGGTAACTTCTCAATTCGGATTAATGGATGTATGCGGTTTCCCAAAAGATGCGTTCTTCTACCTTAAATCCTGGTGGGTAGATGAACCTTATCTTCAAATCACTCCTCACTGGAACTGGAGTGAATTTGAATTAAAGCAAATTCCGGTTAGTGTCTTCGGAAACGTTGATGAAGTTGAGTTGTTTTTAAACGACGAGACTCTGGGCAGAAAAACGATGGAACGAAACGGACATCTTTCATGGGATGTAAGTTATTCGCCGGGTATACTATCCGCAGTCGGATATAAAGACGGCAGCAAAATACTTGCAAACAAGGTTTCTACTACGGGGCAGCCTGCTGCAATTAAGATGTCCGCTGACCGGAATTCAATTGAAGCTGATGGGAAAGATATTGCTGTTATAACTGTCAGTGTTGAAGATGCTGATGGACTTACAGTACCCACAGCAAGTAATGAAATATATTTTGAAGTTGAAGGTCCGGGTAAAATTATAGGTGTCGGCAACGGAGATCCGTCAAGTCATGAGGCGGACAAATTTCTAAAAACTATTATAACTGTCGACATTACAGAATTAAGGGAATTACCCGTCGATGGTTTTAATAATCGTGATGAAACTTCTGATAATTTCGATGATTCACAATGGATACCGGCGTTTACTAATGAAGGTGACTGGCGTGATTATAAAGATTCCATTATTGTTCTCAGGGGTACAATTGATCTTCCGGAATTTAATGACGAAACCGAAGTAAATCTTTTTACAAAAAGCATAGTTGAGAATCAGACTATTTATATCAACGGACATAAAATTGCATCCGACATTGAAAGAGATGATCCGGATCAGTCTTACAGACTCACACACGACATTCTAAAGCAAGGTCGTAATGTTTACGCCGTAACAGGCAAACGGTTTAGAAAAACGCATCAATATGATGAGCCGAACAGAGATCCGGGATTGCTACAGTTAATATATCCCGCGGAACAGTGGAGAAGAAAAGTATTTAACGGACTTGCACAAGTTATCATACAATCCGATAAAGATGCGGGCAGCATCCAGCTTTCTGCTTCGTCAAAAGGAATTAAGAAAGCAACAATAGGAGTTGAATCCAGGTGAGTCTATTATTCAAGATGTATATAGTTTTGAACCAATTATGTTTGGGAAACACAAACATAATTTTAATGGAAATGACTGATAATACTGGTTAATTGAGTTTTTAAACATAGACAATTTGTTAATGGTGGAACCGAGTGTTATTTTTCAATAGCCATGATTCTGCTGTGACCTATTACTGATTTATCGGAGGCGAAATGCCACACTGGTTAAAGGATACTATCAAAAACGTTTCAACTGACTGCGTTATTTTCGGATTCGAGAATTCGGCTCTCGAAATATTGTTGTACAAAAGAGCAAGAAATCCCAACAAAGGGGACTGGGCACTGCCCGGTGGATTTTTAAAAAACGGTGAACTGATTGTTGAAGCTGCAGAGCGGATTTTAGAGTCGACTACAGGTCTTAACGACATTTATCTTGAGGAAGTAGGTGTCTTTGACGAGATCAACCGATTCCCTTCCTGGCGTGTTTTTACTATCGCATACTTTGCATTGATAAGTCCGGAAAATTACCAGCTTATTACTTCAAGTGTCGATTCAATGGAAGCGAAATGGTTTAAAATCGATGATCTCCCCGAACTACCCTGGGATCACAAACATATTATTGATGTTGCTCTAAAAAAACTCAGATCTAGAGTATTGAACAAACCGGTTGGTTTTGAGCTACTCAGTAATAAATTTACGTTACCACAACTTCAAATTCTATATGAAGTGATTCTTGGCAGAGAATTGGATAAAAGAAATTTCCGCAAGAAAATTATGAGTATGAACCTGCTTAAAAAACTGGATGAAAAGGATTCAAAGAATAAAAGACGGGCTGCTTATCTTTATAAATTCGACAAGATCAACTACAATAAACTTGTGCGTAAGGGATTCAACTTCGAATTATAACTAACCCTGCCGGAGTTCAACCGGCAGGATTTAACCTTAACACAGGTTTCACAACTACTTCACAATTTTATAAATTGAGTATGTTTGTTCCGGAACTTTGACTATGTACTTCCCTTGAGAAAAACTAATCTCGGATTCATTCCCGAATAACAAAGTATAATCTTTTGCCTCTAAATTCAGAGAGAACTCTGCTGTTTCCTTTCGTGAAGCCGGATTAAATACCGCCAGAATAACTTCATCCCCTGCTGCCCGTGCAAATACGAACGGGTATTTATTTTTCTTTGCGTAGACCGGTACAAATTCAGCATATGCAGCTAATGCAGGCTCCGATTTTTTCAACTCTATTAAACCACGAACCTTGTTTAATAAAGAATTACTTTCATTCTGCTGATCTTCAACGTTCGGTGCATCCTCTGAGGAATCAACAGGAAGATATAGCTTCTCGGAATCCGCAGTAGAAAATCCAAGATTCTTTCCACTTGTCCATTGCATTGGTGTTCTTGCACCGGCACGCGGTTTATATGCCCCTTCTACATATGGATTTCCGTACAATTGTCTCATTCCGATTTCATTGCCATAATAAATAAACGGTATACCGGGCATTGCTAATGAAAACGCAAAAATCATTTCCAGTTCTTCATCTGTCCGGTTTATATTCAGTCTGGACAGGTCGTGGTTTCCAAGCGGAAGCAGTATATACCCGTTACCGTACGTCTTGTTGTATTGATCCATATACATGGTCAGAAAGTCTGTTATATTCCCCTTGCCTTCTTTATCGAAGAAACTGTTCCCCTCGGAATAACCGTTTAAAATTCTCCAGCTTTCTTTTTGCAGCAGGTCATTATATCCTGAAAACCAGTGATAAAAATCGGCATGAAAACCTCCGCCATTAAGTGCTGATTCAGGATGAGACCACTCTGCAACCATAAAGGCTTCCGGATAATCCTCTTTAAATATATCCCGAATACTATTCCAGAATATTTTAGTCCCTTCGTCTCTAGTACTATAGAACTGGTCGTTCCCTGTTATATTTGCATTCTTAACAAGAGCTCCGGCCATATCAGCCCTGAATCCGTCGGCCCCCATATCCATCCAGAAGCGAAGCATTTTCTTTAATTCTTTTTGAAGCTCAAGTATATCGTGATGATCGATCGGGAGCATCCAGTCTTCTTCAGGTTTAGCAAAACCATAATTCAATGCAGGCTGATTCCAATAGAAATTACGCATAAACTGACCGTTGCGTCTGCTATAACCTTTAATAAAGGAATCCCTGTAAGCATCCGGCGGATTCAGCCATGTATTGTTAGTCCAGATATACCAGTTCGAATACTTGTTCATTTCCTGCTTGGCTGATTCCTGAAACCATGGATGGTCTATACTCGAATAACTAATTACATAGTCAAAAAGTATTCTAAGACCGCGCTCATCAGCTTCATCGAACATTCGTGCTGCGTCCTCATTTGTGCCATACCTGGGCGCAACCTTGTAGTAATCGGATACGTCGTAACCAGCATCGTTAAAAGGTGATTCGAAAAAGGGATTTATCCAGATACCGTCAACACCCAGACTTTTAACATAATCCAGCTTTTCGATAATTCCCTCAAGATCTCCAATACCGTCACCATTTGTATCATAGAAAGTCTGGGGATATATTTGATAAAAGACTGCGTTATTCAACCACCCGGGACAATCAGGGATTTTATACTCCCCGGTAATCACCGCAGAATTAACCGAGTATTCATCCTGAGCATAATTGTTGCCGGAAACTGCCGCAGCAAGAACAACTGCGGAGAATACTATTTTAAGTAAATTTCTATTTGATTTCATATTACACTAATAAATAATTGATTAACTACAATTTAATTAAAGCCCTGCTGCCAGAGTTATAACAACAGGGCGTTGGGAGAATGTGAGAAAATTTTAGACCGGCTATAATCAACCCTGCCTAGATCGAAAAGAGTTTTACCGGCTCAAACAAATTTTAACCCGGTTCCTTTTGGAACCGGATTAAATTAAGGTGAGGGAAAACTTACTTAATCAGCAGCATTTTTCTCGTGTCAACAGTGTTATTTGTAATAAGCTGATAGAAGTATGTACCGCTCGATAATCGTGATGCATCAAACGATACTTTATAAGTTCCGGCAGAAACATTTTCATTTTGAATTAATGAAGCTACTTCCCTTCCGATAACATCAAATACTCTCAGTGTAACATTACTTTCCTGAGGTAATGAGAACGATATTGTTGTAGACGGGTTAAACGGATTCGGGTAGTTCTGTTCCAATGCATAATCCATAGGAATAGTGCCAACAGGCTCGAATACATCCGTTGGGATTTCACTGGAAACAGCTGCAAATGAATCGCCAATACGAATTTCGTCAAAAATCAAACGAACATCTGCGCCATCACCACCGAATTCCAAAGCTATATTATCAATACCGTTTGTTAAGGTAGAGTTTCTCGCTACATCTGCATCGGCTGTATCGGGTTCTGCCGACGGATCCGGATCAATCCACATGAATGTTCTCGCTGCATCTGTTGCATTTCCCGGCATATCTATTCTTGCTACAAGCCATACAGGTCCGCCCAGTATTTCCACAGCCGACAGATCGTCACCTGCATTTCCCGGCCAACCGCTGCCGCAAGTAAATACCGGTGTATCTGCTCCTCCGCCTTTACCGATTGCTAATACTTCAGTTGTTCCGTCATAAAGTTTAACCATGAAATATGTATTGCCGACAGGTAGTGGTTCTTTAACATCCAGCAGATAACTGACCCAATAAGAAGCACCGGCAGTATTTGGATATAGCTGTGCCAGAGGTCTTTTGTAACGATTATGATCCGACCACATACCGTTTTTTACAACCTGTAGATGAATTGTATCGTGTGGTACTTCCCAGTTTAAGTCTGCATAAGCAAATCTGTTATTGCCTACAGTTACTAAGCCTTCTATTCCACCTTCTTCATCATTGACCCATGGTCCTCCGAAACCGTTTGCAGCGCTACCCTTTCCGGCAAGTGTAGTTACCAGGTAATCAAATGATTCCCGGGCAACTGTCCCTGCAGGTGATTCTGCAGTTAGATCAGTAAATGAAGTAGCAATTGTAATTTCGTCAAAAATCAAACGAACATCTGCGCCATCACCACCGAATTCCAAAGCTATATTATCAATACCGTTTGTTAAGGTAGAGTTTCTCGCTACATCTGCATCGGCTGTATCGGGTTCTGCCGACGGATCCGGATCAATCCACATGAATGTTCTCGCTGCATCTGTTGCATTTCCCGGCATATCTATTCTTGCTACAAGCCATACAGGTCCGCCCAGTATTTCCACAGCCGACAGATCGTCACCTGCATTTCCCGGCCAACCGCTGCCGCAAGTAAATACCGGTGTATCTGCTCCTCCGCCTTTACCGATTGCTAATACTTCAGTTGTTCCGTCATAAAGTTTAACCATGAAATATGTATTGCCGACAGGTAGTGGTTCTTTAACATCCAGCAGATAACTGACCCAATAAGAAGCACCGGCAGTATTTGGATATAGCTGTGCCAGAGGTCTTTTGTAACGATTATGATCCGACCACATACCGTTTTTTACAACCTGTAGATGAATTGTATCGTGTGGTACTTCCCAGTTTAAGTCTGCATAAGCAAATCTGTTATTGCCTACAGTTACTAAGCCTTCTATTCCACCTTCTTCATCATTGACCCATGGTCCTCCGAAACCGTTTGCAGCACTACCCTTTCCGGCAAGTGTAGTCAATGAGTAATCGAATGACTCAATTGCAGATAGCTGTCCAAAGGATGTTGAAGTCAGTATCAGTATAAAAATGAGACTCTTAATAGTAGTCCTAATTAGCATAGATATTCCTCCTAAGTTATTTTGAATTTTTTAGCCGGATGTGCCAACAATTATCCAGCTAACTTATTTAATTATGTGTGATTGTATTAGAAAAGAAATTCCTCTCTTTGATTACATTAATTTGTTTTACTCACTGAAACTTCATCTCCGTGATAATTTACTATTGCATCAGGCGAGGAATTGAATTCCAATCCGCTACCTCTATCCTGATCAATCCAAATAATTTCAAATACACGGTTATTCAGCATTCCTTCAAAACTGCCATGTCTTTTAGTTATTGTAAGAATCCCGGTTCTATCATTATAGGTGAATGTGATATTTGAATAATTGCTGTTTTCGTAATTATAGTTGACACCTTCATCTTCATATAAATTAAAAACCGCGTCAGCACCTGTAAAGACAATTATCCTAATAGGATCAGCCGGTTTCTCCGAAGTATACTGTATAGCTGGTCCGCAAGGTATTATAGATCCGGACTTCACGAAGACGGGTATATCTTCATAGGGAGCATCAGCTTCAATGTTCTGTCCGCCTTCATAATATTTCCCGCTTTTTAATTCGTACCATCCTGTTCCCTCGGGCAAATAAACTGTTCGTGCTCGCGATTTATATTCCGTAACAGGATTAATTAACAGTGCAGGACCAAACATAAATTGATCGCCAATGTTCAAAACATTCTTATCATTGCCGAAGTCCATAACAAGAGCGCGCATTATTGTATAATCTTTATGTGTAACAGCACCTGTAAGCGAGTAAATGTAAGGCATCAGCCTGTAACGCAACTTGTCGTATGACAGCATTGTTTTGTATGCCGGATGATCATCGGGAGCGATGTTGAACATTTCACGATATGGGAACTGACCATGAACTCTGAACAGCGGGCAGAATGTACCGAACTGGAACCAGCGCGTATTTAGCTCACGCCATTCATCAATGTCGGCCTCGTTATCCGGTCTCTCGAATCTGGGTTCAACAGCGAAACCACCTATGTCGGTAGTCCAGTAAGGGATTCCGGACAATGAGAAATTTAATCCGGCAGGAATTTGAGTTTTAAGATCATACCATCGTGTTGCAACATCACCGCTCCAGGTAGCAGCAGAATAACGCTGCTGTCCTGCAAAAGCAGAACGGGTTAATATAAATACGCGTTTATCCGGATCTGTATTTCTCTGTCCTTCATAAACAGCTTTTGAATTCAACAGTGAATAGGTGTTAAGATATCTGGCAAAAGTACCCAAAGCTGTCGGACTTAGGCGAAGTCTTGTTTCAGGACGCGAAAGATTCGAATGGATATCAGGTTCGGTTGCATCGAGCCACCAGGCATCGAATCCTTTACTGAATAATTTCTCGTTTATCAAATCCCAGAATAGCAAGCTTGCACCTGTACTGTAGGGATCATAGAAAGTGGAGACATAGCCAGGACCAACCCAGTCTCTCTGACCCATTTCAACATTGCGGGTATACAGCCATCCTTTTGTATTGAACTTATCGTAGTTTTTGGTTCCCAGGTAAAACTTAGGCCAGACCGAAATCATTATCTTTGTATTCAAATCATCGTGAAGAGTTTTGACCAAACCTTGTGGATCGGGGAACCTTTCCGCATCAAAGTCATGTGAGCCCCATTTATCCTCAGTCCAGTAGAACCAATCCTGAACAATGTTATCAAGCGGAATTTTCCTTTCCCGGAATTCCTTAACGACATCAATGAGTTCTTCCTGTGTTTTATATCTTTCACGGCACTGCCACAAGCCCATTGCCCATTTAGGCATCATTGGTGCTTTACCAGTCAGCAATCTGTAACCGGCAATAACTTCATCCTTATTATCTCCGTAAATAAAATAATAGTCTATCTGATCGGCAACCTCCGAATAAAGCGAAAGACTATTATTATAAATTTCATCTTGAGGAGTCAGATACTTCAGACCGATATAACCACCCGTATGTACCCACTCAATTTTTATTTTATATTTTTTACCCGGCTCCATATTCAGCTTCGGCTTGTATGTCCAGGGAAGCCAGTTCTGACGCCATGAATCAGCGATCAATTTGCCATCGAGCCACATCTTCGTAAACCCGGAGCAATAAAGTCTGAACTTATGTAAACCAGATTCATTTGCTTCAATTTCTCCGCTCCATCTAACCGCTTTCACATTTTCTTCAAAACCTTCGGGATACTCATCATTTACATCTATGAATTCATACTCAATCCTCTTTTCAATTCTGGAGATGAACAAATCTTCAAATCCGCTATCACTGAAATACTCTGCTGTTAGTCCTCCCGGACTGCCCTCTTTATCATAGAGCTTCAGACCTGAGATAGATCCGTAATCCCGAATATCTCCAAACTTGGTTCTTGAATTATTATCCCAGAGTATTCCGAAATTCTTGCTTGAAACTAAAAACGGAATTGCATTCACAATATTGTATTGCCAAAGGTCTACGTCGGTGTTTTTATAATTAAACACACCGTTCTGATGAGCTCCAAGTCCGTAGAATCCTTCTTCCTCAGGAGAATCGAACAACTGCTGAATATGAAATGTTTGTTCTCCCATAACTTTTGCAGGAGTTATAATTTTTCCGTCTTCCGGTTTCTCACTAAGAAGAACTTTACCTGTCTTATCGAGAAAGGTAACAGCGCCGCTGGAGGTGTCAACTCTTGTAATTACTTTTGAAGTGATAACATCAATAAAACCATTGTTCTCTTCAACTTTCCAGGAAACTTCTGGCATCTCGTTACCTGCGAGCATTAAACTGGGACGTTGCGAAAACGAATCGCCCGTAGTGGCAATGACCCGAACGATATCATCTGAGACAATCTGTAATTTCAGCATGGATACATTTGGATTCTCAGAAGAAGTAAAGTGAAGAATAATGCCATTCCCCTCTTTTTCAAATGCAAACGATTGCAGGTTGAGTAATAAAAGTAATATGAAGTTTATTTTTGTTATATGTCTCATGTAATTTCCATTTAGTACATTTCTTACGATCCGGTGACGCCAACATCAACTTTATAGACCGTCCATTCAACGCCGAGATTCGTATCACCACTAATTAAATAGATATTTGTATCATTTCCCCAACTGAAAAACCTGCAATTTGGGGGTAGAATACCTTTGTATAACGACTCCATTTTTTGAGTTGAAAAATCATAGACTAGTAAAGGATCATCAGAATTTACAGATAGGAACAACCTTCCATCGCTTGAAAAGTTCATTGCCGTTACACCAAGCATAGTCGAACCGGTTGGGGCAAATTGACCCAGGTCGAGAACAAGTTCCTTATTTCCAACAGTTCCGTTACCAAGAATTTGGTTTCTCCAAACAGCCCATTCGGGATTTTCTGCGTCCGGTTCATCAGTAATAACAAGAAGATAAACATAGCCGTTATGAACACGGATACCCATAATCTCATCTTGTCTGTACATTTCATCTGTATCTGTTACAGTTTGATCATTATCCGGGGCAACTATAACAAGACGGCTTCTTCTGCCACCGCAATAGTAATAGCCCTGATCATCAAAATCACCATACTTTACTGTTCTACCTGAAGGAAGTTGAATCCATTGAGATACTTCATTTGTTTGCAGGTCGACTACGTCGATTTTTCTGTGGTTCCCGGGTAAGTACATTCTTCCATCGGGACCAATAACCGCGTCATAGGCCTGCCGTCGAACAGTATCTACTACACTTGTTACACCGTCGGGAGTGTATTTAACAATTTCTCTCGAAGAGGTTTCAATAACATATATATTGCCGTTGACATCGGCAGTAATAGTACTTAATTCGAGGTTATCCCGAAAATTACCGTATTGCTCAACTACCTGAGATACTTTATAAGGCCCAAGTTTAGCTACCACGAGTGCTGAACTTGAAACAACCTTTATTATACAACTATCAGAAGTAATATTCGGTCGGCGGACAACGATTGAAGATGAAGAACTTGAAATTATATCAGCAGTTTCATTATCAAAATAGACGCTGTTGACATCAGGATCTGTTGCAAAGTTCTGTCCGTTTATTGTAATGGTATTGACTCCAGCCGCAGCTTCATCAGCAGGAATTACTCCCGTAATAATCGGTTCCGCCGGATCGATATGACTTTTTTCCCATTGCGTTTCAGCAACGTCAACAGTACAACCGGATGAGTAAAGAAACATCAGAACGAGTACGGATCCGGCCAAATATTTAATATTATGCGATTTCATATTAATAATCTCCTCATCAGTTATAATGAAAACCGGACGGTCATCCGTTGTACTTTATCAAAAACACCGAACGGAGTATAAGAGTAATCGAAAGCGAATCCGTATTTACTTACTCCCAGCCCAAAGCTGAAATCATTTTCATCATTACTGGATGCGTAACCGCCCCGGAGAGACAAAATTTCCATCAGCTTGTAGTCCAGTCCTATCTTAACTTCCTCGGGATGATCCCTATGGTGACTGGCATCGAGACTGAGATATAACGCCTGATCGAAAGGAACTTCACCGAATAGGTCCATAACATTCATTGAAATACCCAGAGTGAATACCAGCGGAGCTTGTATTCCTTCTTCGACATACTGAACTTCCTTTGAAAAATTTCGTACAGACATTCCGAAGACAATGCTTTTTATACCGGTACGAAACTGTGTGCCGAAATCAAAAACAAGTGGTGAAAGCTCATTGTTGGCACTTTTGGAAGTCGTATCGACATCGCTTATCACGGGGACAATACTTTCACCCAAATCCTGTTGAACATATCTAACCTGACCGCCAATGCTAAATTTGTCGGAAATTTGTTTTGCATAACCGACGCCGACTGCCAGTGCGGACAATTCGAATATTCCGGTATCGTCATAACCGAGTTCAGTAGCGGGATTGACGCGTGTACCGAAAAACTCTCCGTAATTAACGCTTTGAACACTAAATCCGAGAACACCAAAATGTCCTTCAAAAGGTCGTATTGCAGCTGCAATAGTATAGTGATTAATGTCGGCTATCCACTGATTAACACTTGCAGATATATCGATGAAATTTTTCATATCCGACATACCGGCTGGATTGAAAAAAAGCGCTGAAGATCCGACTTGCAGACTGGTTAAAGCCTCAGCCATCGCAGCTCCCCGCGCATCGGATACAACGCTGAGGAATTGGAAGCCGCTTTGCGCCAATTTTTGATTTTCCTGTGCTAAAAGACTATTTGATAGTAATAATCCAACAAGCAAGGAAACGATATATGTTTTAATAAACTTTTTCATTTTATTCTCCTTACCTGATGATTACAAATTTTCGAATTTTAGATTCACCCTTTTTGTAAATCAGGTCACCTTGACTATACATCAATTCACCAGCGTTGACCATAACTTTCAAATCGTCATCAAGAATGTCCTGTCTTGCATATTTATCTTCATTCGCATAGGTATCTTCTATAACCTCAACATAAAGGATGTAAATACCGCTGGCTACAATCTGTCCGTATGTGGTTTTAGAATCCCACAATTCATCACCTGTTCCTTTAGTATGTTCTTTCTCCCAGATCAGATCACCGCGCTCTGTGTAAATTTTAAGTCTGCAGTAAGGCGGTAAACCGTAAAACGCAAGCCTGTCGTATTGCGATTGGTCACCGAACTGGAAACTTCGTGCTCTTATATCATATGGATTCGGGACAACCCTAATTTCGGACAGAAAATTACCTGCCGGACGCTGAAGAGTAGCTGGAATACTTGTGAGCGTATAGAATAAACTACTATAAAGCGGTTTCCCGGGCTCGACAGTATTTGTAGAACCATCATCCTTGCTCTGGATATAATAGTAATAGTCAAATCCGCGTGCTGCAGATGTATCGTCATACACATGGACAGTATTGGAAGCGCCGCATTCGAAAAGTTTCACATATTTTGTTTTATAATCCATCACATTACCTTCCGACCTGTAAATCACATAGCCGTCAAAGTTCTGATGACTCGTCGCGTTATCTGTCCACTTAAGATTAATCTTGTCACCGCCAGAAGTAACAACAAATTCACTCGGCGGAGGAGGAGGCTGCGGAATAGTGTAGTCGGACGCAAAATTATCCATCGCATTACGGTATGTCTGAACTATCGAATCCCTTCCGGTGAAAACCCAATCCTTCTTATACTGATTGTGGTTAGAAGTTGTTGAACCGTTGGGAAGAGTTAAAGTTGGCGTACCCGAACTGTTGTAATACTTTAACCAGTTAGCTCCGACTTCCCTTCCTTTTTCCCATGATAATCCGGAAGCACCTTCTGCGTAGACTATTCTAATAACGTCTCCGGGTTCCATCGTATAAGGTCCGAATCCCTGTCCCTGACTCGGACCGCCGCCGCCCTGTCTATCCGGATCAGTATAATTTGTCGGATAATCATCACCCACATACTCTTCGTGCGATTTATCCGGATGTCCTTCAGACATAAAATCATAACGTCTCTGCATAAAAACTTCATCATACTGGCTTTCCGTAGCCTGCATAATGTCGAAGTCTGAATTAATGAACCAGGTCGTTCTGGGTTGTCTTTTATCATCAGTAGTATTTGTCGGACTCGTATCCGCATGCAGTGTTACACAGCCGACATACTTTGCTGAGCCAAGGACGCCTTCATCCGCTTCATCCGGACATCCCCAATCCTCATCATATGATACTGCCGTTCTATCAGCGTTCGGTCCATAATAAGCATAAAATCCGCGCATCTGATATAAAGCGGAGACAGGATCACTAAATTCAGGACTGTTTATATCCTTTCCGAATTCATTATAAATAGTACTTGCACCCCAGACTGAACTAAATGCACCCCATGTTGATCCCCAGCCGTCTGACGAAACACCGGCAAGGGCATATCTTGAGATGAAGTAAAACCAAACATCTTCCAATGTTTGTTCTTTAACATCACCATTGCTGTTATAGATGCCGGTATTCTCAAATACGTATTCATTGATAAAGTAATTATTATTGTTGGGATCGGTAAAACACATCACGCGTCTTGTAACTGATATACCCATTGATGTATTGAACTTGACAAGCACCTCCCTGTCCCAGGGCATGTTTTCATCGAGACTGTCCAGCAGGTCATAAGTATGAAGTACAGTTGCATTCTGGTCATCCACAACAACGCTGGGATGATAAAATTTACCCACTAATTTTAGATCCTTTTCGAAGATCATATTGGGTCTTTCATCTGTTGGACGTAATCCTGAAGCGATAACCTTTACACTTTTTAATTTACCTTCAACCGGATCATCAAAATTCTTTGCACCGATCCATAAACCTTTTCCTCTTGTCATTGTCTGGTCGGTACTATATTGAGTAGGCCAAGAGAAGAAATTCTGGTTGCCGGTTGTTCCTTCTCCTTCAAATTCTGCTCCCAGTTCATTTATAAACGACTGTAATTCAGAAACCCGCAGCCATCTGATATTCTGGGAAAATGAAGGACTACTAATACCCAAACTCAGCAGGATAAGAATTGATAGCACAATTTGACATCTAAAATTGTATTGTATGAATTTCATTTAAACCTCTATCCTTTTCTAGTCTGTTATATTAAAGGAAACACGTAACCCAAAGAATATATCACGCGGATCAAGGAACCAGTAAGTTGAAGCATTCGGCATATCTATATAGGCTTTATCGTCAAGCACCTTTTTAAGACGCTTGCTATCAACTTCCCGCCACTGGCTGTTTGTATATTCAAAATACTTTCCACTGTTTCCTTCATAGTATATCGCCCTGTCTTTACCTGCTTTGGTCGGGTCAATTTGAGTCTGGTAGAGCATCGGCTGATAGTCGACCCCGGGTTCACGGTAATTGCCCACTCTATCATTTCCGGGAATGTTATCGTAAGCATCGCTTTCAGGAAAATGTAGCGACTGCATGTAAGCCTGATCCCATGTGTTCCAGAGTCTTAAAGTATTTAGAGCATTGCTTATATCAACAAATAGATCCACATTGAAACGGCCCAGATTGATGCTTTTATCAATTCTCAGAGTCGTATTGAAATAGTCAACTGACTCAACGTTGTTCGAAACAGAAGGTAATCCTTTAGGATTCCAGGTTGTGTAGCCACCAGCCTGCCAGTCAAGAAGTATATTCATCATCCATCCTCCAAAGAAGGCATGCCCGAACACTTCAGGACCGAAATCCTCAGGAGTATAGAATGTCAGGTTTGCCCTGGCATAGGGTTGAGGTATCGGTCTGTCCTGATAAAGATTTACAGTAGCCTCATCGTATCTTTTTTGATCCGAAATATTATCATACTGTTCATCGCTGCCGAAGTGTCCGCTTGTACTCACTTGGTATGTGTAATTAGCGAATCCGGAGAACCACCGGCCTGCAGTTTTCCTAAGGGTAACCTCAAATCCTCTTATATCTTCATAATTATTCGCTGTTGTTTTACTATATGAAAAACCGGCAGCGGAAGAATAATAAGTTGTATAATCCTGCTGATCCAGGATATCATTGTAATACGCAGATATTTGCAAAAGGTATTGATCTGCTATTGAGAAATCAAAGCCTAATTCATATGAGATTGTTTTAGCTAGAATCAAATTAGGATTACCATAACTTGACATTCCGCCCTGAGTTGTTCTTTCTATTCTAAAAAGACTTTCGTATTGCGGCACCTGCTTGAAGTGACCGTAATTGAAATACAACTTGGCATTTTCAGTAATCGGATGGGCAATACCCAGCCTGGGACTCAACTGCCACTGCCCTTTTGCATCCTTTTGTTCAAATGTTTGATCTTCACTATAGTTCGTTGAGAAGAACGAGGCATTAAACGGATCGACATTATACCATTCGCTATTTGAATTGCTGTAATCAAGCCTAAGTCCGGCATTCAGAATAAATTCATCAGTTTCCAATTTATCCTGAAGGTAGAAAGAGTATTTTATGGGAAACACCTGCTTCTGCACCCTGGTGCCGTAAGTCTCCCCACCGGTACCGGAAGCAATAGTACCATAATCAAAATCAAGATCGTTATAGTTGAACTCAAATCCCGCTTTAACCAGATTGTAGAAATTAACCTGACTGGTGATATCACCTTTCAATGTGGTTGAGTTCACAACAGAAAAGTCTCTTGCTCTTGCAACATGCTGCGCGTTAACTAATATAATTCCATCACTATCATAAGGCCAGTAACCTATTGGATTAGAATCTTGGTAGAAGCCGGGTATAATCTCATATTTTTTTGATGTATCTCGTTTCGCTGAAGGACGCACATCATATTCGACCCTGAAGTTCTCAATAGACAATTCGTAAAATGTTTTATCACTAATTGTATGAGTAAACTTAGCCGACAACGAACTATGCCCGATATCAGCCAATGCAAAATTGAAATCAGAGAACATACCCATCAGATCGGCTGTAGTTGCAACACTACTGGAAACATCGGCAATTTCATTAGTCCAATGGGGGTAGTAATAGCTCCCCGTACCCGTGGCGTCCCAGTTATGACGAATTGTAAACTGTTCCCCGAACAGAGCGGACAACCGCAGCCTCATATCCTTATTTATATCTGAGTTAAGCTGTAACGTCCAGTCATAATCCTTGTAATCAGGTCGAGTAAGAGGAAACAACAGCATATCTCGCGAACTTCGGTATGAAGTATAAAACCTTAGATTTCCAAGCATATCGCCAACAACAGGAACAGGACCGCCGAATCCGGCATCGATATCATAGTCAGGTTCGTCGTTTGCAAGTTTCTTCCTGGTCTCATACATGAATACTCGTTGAGCGCCAAGCGGGGTTAAGTCATTATCAGGATTGTTATCAGAATTCAATATTCTCGATACTTCATTCCAGCCCATAAATTCGGGATGCTGAGCACGTGTAAACTCATCCCAGGCGCCGTTGTTTGTGCCGGTCCACGCTACGTCATCATCATAGAAGGGTCTTAAAACATATGATCGCGGATCGGCGATATCATAAACTCCGTCGACCTTAGCATACTTGCGAGCCGGAGGGCTGTAACGCATCTGGAAGCGTCCGGAATATTTCTTTTTGTCCCCTTCTCTTGTAACAACATTTATAATACCGGAACGAACTTGTCCGTATTCAGCATTGAAGCCACCTCTTTCAACCGAGATTTCTTTAATTGAACTAAGTGCGATATTCGTAATCGGTTGATTGTTACGTGGATCGCGAAGCGTGACGCCATTCATCATAAACATAATTTTATCACCGCCGCCGCCGCGTATATTCAATCCTTGTATACCAGCCTGTAAACCGACAACGCCGGCAACACTAGTTACCGGAAGTTCCTCAATTTCTTCACCTGAAACTGCTACAACACTCGTAGCCACATCGGGTTTAATAATTTTTCTTTCGGCAACAACAACAGCCTCACCTACTTCTATCGATTCCATTTCAAGTTCAATATCGATGCGTGTTGTTTGGTCGATAAAGACACGAACATCATTAACTGTGACTCTACGATAGCCGATATAGGAAACCTGAACCTTGTAAGTACCCGGAGATACATGCAGGATAGTATAAAGTCCGTCGAAGTCAGATACCGTTCCAAGACTCGTTTCCATAACAACAACGTTAGCACCGAATAACGGTTCGCCGGTTACCTTGTCGACAATCTTACCGGCAATTTTCCCGGTTGTGCCGGCCCATAATGGCGATGCGATTAGAAACGTGAGCAGGAGAATTGGTATTATAAACCTCTTCAGTGGTTTCATATCTAATTACTCCTTTGTATGTAAGTAAATTTCATACGATTGATGGTTGGGAGAGTAGTTCTACATCCAAAACACCACATCAACAATGAATTCCTACTCCCCTGGCAAACTCATTGCGCCTTCAAATACAAAACAAATACGTCTGTAATTTTTAACCAACTCTATAAAAGTGTATATTTTACACTTTCTATTCTGAACTTAAAAAGTCTTTTACAAAAAGTCAATCATTATCTAGCAGGTAATTGGGTATTTATTAATTCGAAGTAAAATTTGTCTAAATTAAAATAGAGGCGAAATGGGAGATAAAATTGCTCCTTTCACGTAAAAAAATGATTGTAATTCAGTGATAAACTCAACCGGTGATAAATCGTGGATAGAAATTTCGGGAAATTAAATTTTTCGTTAAACAGCAATAATTGTTATCAGTTAACGCTTTCCCTAACTGATTCGAGAACTATGTTTACTTCATTGCTGTTTATAGCTTTTCTATCCTCATTAAGGTTTACCGAAACCCGAATTGCCTTTAATCCGTTAATACCCTGCATGGATTCCAGGTCAAGATATTCAGTCTCTTTCTCAAGATAACCCTTCGCATGAAGATATTCTATATACTTAACATACTCAGCCGCTTCCTTATTCTGTGAATACACGACAGCAATTTTACCCGGCTGTGTGAGTCTTTCGCTAGTACCTTCGATTATTGCTTTATCGATACGCTTTTTCATTATCTCGTAACGGATATTGTAAGTTCCGTCAACATCGAATTTTTTCTCGTCATACCTGAACCTGACGGAAAGAGGAGTATCCTGCACAAGAATAAGGTGTGACGCCTCCAGCGGAATCAGTAGTTCGGGGAGAAGTCTTTCAGTTCTTCTTGCGGTTTCACACATTGTTATAAGCTGCCACAATCTCAGGTTATGCAGGTACATCATGTCGAATGTTCTGTCATTAACCATTGAAGCTCCTATGTATATTCCGTGTTCAACGCCGTCAGTTTTATACTTTTCAAAGTAATGCGGAAACATGTTCTGCGCTTCAACTTCGGCTTCATCCAGGAAATTCGAAATGGTTTCATTTAGAGTACTAACAGAGAGTTCATAATCCTTTCTTCTTTTGTAGAAAGATTTAAGTTTCGGATCAAGGTTTTTTTCATACTTATCAATTACTTCTTCCAGACTTTTATGCTGCGACTTAAGATGTGCAAGTACTCCCGCTACTTCGCTGTTTAGGAATTCAATTATTGTTACTTCATCACCCGAATTAAGTCCTTGGCTTATACTTTGCAGATAATTGCTTAATCTAAAATCCATTTCATCGAGAAAAGGCAAAGGTTGCAGCTTAGAAGCGACTGATATTATCTCCTGAACCATATTCATATGATCGGTTAAATCGTCCCGGATTGCTTCATTGCGATGATTAGAAGAGTTTCTAATATCCGATACTCCGTAAAGCGGATAGACATCGTTAAAAACTATAGTCTCCATCGGCGTGTTCCTGTTGGAAACACGGTCTTTCATAAGTTTAACGGCAGCCTGAACGAAGCGCCACTCCACAACCGGATGAATCGCTGTACATTCTTCTTTTATAAGAGCCTGAATTTTATTCTGTCTTTCTTCCTGCCCTCTTTTAATTGCCACCGAGAACAGACTTAATATTTCCTTTACCCTGAATTTATCATAAGGCGTCAGTTCCCCGGGAACTGTCGAACCGATTTCAAGTACTCCAAAAACTTCCTCCCCATCTTTTAGAGGAGCTATAATTATATTCTTCACGCCGAGTTTTAGAATTTCCCGCTCGACTTTCGAAGCATCTTCGTACTTTTCAAGATTTTCTATAAGTTTTATTTTACCAGTCTTAAATGCTTCTGTATAGATTGACTTTCCAAGATCTTCGCAGCTAAACATGCATGAATCGCTAAGAATAAAACTGTTTCCCACAGTATACCCGGTTTGCAGAGCATTTTCCTTTTCCGGCAGGTATGCAAGTCCCAACCTGATATTTGTACTTCCGAAATAACTTTTCAGCTTATTCTCAAGTTCGCTGAATCTCTCGTACGAAACAATTGCATCTCTTTCCAGAAGATCATTTTTAAGCTGGGAAAGAACCTGTTGGTGTGTTACATCAATGGCTGTTATAGTTGTAAAGCCGTGAATTTCAAATCTTTCCGGGGGAAGCTTCTCCATCCAGAGTTTCAGGTTAGCCGGTGATTCGAGAAGCTCACTAATACAGTTATCGGTAAGCACGGGCTTTTCGCCGGTTAGAACCACCTTCATAAAAGAAAGATCAAAAGTAAGCTGATAGAATTTTTCCAGACCAGTTTCATTATCCGTTAAATTAAACACCATCGGATATTCAAATTTGTTTTCTATCCCATAAAGCTGCTGTAGAATAAAAGAGTAGGCTTTCAGTGTTTTCGTGAAGATTGCCTTAGACTTGTATTCCAGGAATCGGGCGGCTAATTCCTCTTCCGTCAAACCGACTATCGCATCGTACTGTTCGGTTGAGTAAAAAACTTTGAATTCGAAAGGTGCAATTGAAGCAGCAATTTGATTATGCCTCTGTGCGAGAGGATAAATTGAAGACATCAGAACATCAACAATATCAGCATGTTTTTTGATGACTGCAATATCACTAATCTCACCCCGTAACTCCTGAGTCTTTTCCATGCGTTCGATGAGCGGACTTAACACACCTGCATGAAGAATATTGTTATCATTTGCTCTCTCCTTCCAGTAGTCTATTAATGGTTCAAGGCTGAGAACATTATTAAAAGGCAGTTTTAATAATTCAATTCTGCCTGATTTATCTATTGTCATAAAGCTTTCACGATTCATCCTTCATCCCGGAATAATTATTATTTTGTAAGAGAAAACTCATCAAATAAAGCGCCGTATATCTTTTATTCGACCCAATGTAGCAATAAAAAAATTAATATTCATACGCAATCGACCTAACAAAAACTCTAGAATACTCCCGAATTTATTCCGAATACGAATGTATTCTCTTCCCTGTAATTCAAACGCCATGTAAATTCGAGCTGGATCGGCATCAGCATTTGTCCAAGACTGAATCCAAGTTCAACCATCGGCCTTTTATACTCGGTAAAATCATCGGGAATAATTCCCGAATTCAACTGAACCGTCTTATCAGAAACACTCGTCCAAGCCGCATTCAGATGTACGCTTAACAGCAATTGCAAATCTTCCAAAACAGGAACATTTAGCTTGTCGAGCAATGCATCTTTAAAATTATATTTAACTCCCAGTGTTACAACGCGGTCTCCGTAGACATCGGCAAAATCCACTGTTCTGAAAGTAAAATCCTGACCAAGCGATTGAATATTACCCGGCAGCGCGTACATTAACTGGTAAGGTAATGCATCATTGGACCAAATAGATTTAAGACTGACATTAATGTCAGTGGACCAGACAGAATTAATTTTTGACCACACGTCAAGCCTGTATATATCGAAGTCAATACCATCCTGCCCTCCGAACAGACCTTTCCGGCTCATAAAAACATCACCCGAAAAAAGGATATATGAATTACCGAGTGATGTTCTACGTCTGTAATAGCCATCTTCGATATACTTTCTGAAGTCAATCAGGAAACCAGCTTTAAGGGCGTTTACGGAAGTTTCGAAGACCGCCGGATTAATATCATATTCTTTCTTACGATTAAAGAATGAAAAGTCGGAGTTGGTTACAGCCGACTCGTAGTTCCTGTAGGCATATCCGGCATTCAACCTTAGTATGGGCAATACCTCGCTATCCAGATCAATGTCGAATCCGTCGGTATAATAGTAGTCCTTAAAATCATACTTTCCGAATAAACTGGTTAATGTCGGCAGAAGAGTATTATACTCATCGGATTCATTGAAGAGTACATCGAGTCTCCTGTAAGCATTAACCGAAACCGAGTGAGTCCTGTAAGTACCAAGATGGTATCTCGTCTCGAAGTCCCACTTAAATCTTTTATCTGCAAAACCGTTACTTAATTCCAATGAAGCTCTGAGTCGCCTGTCGAGTAATCTCCTGAAATAAAACCCGAAGTCCAGTCCGTTGCCTTCAATCCTGTTGAAGTGATATAATCCCATTGTACCTGTAATGCTAAAATTATCCGTCACAGGAATTCTTTCGGAGAGAAAAGAAAACCTGTCCCAGAAAGTAACCGGTAAAGATTCAAGGCTGTCAATCCTATAATATGCATCTGTTTCCTCCATAGTATTCGGAATGGACTGAATAGAAGACCAGTAAGTTGTATCCTTTTTATCTGCATCGGGCATAACCGTAAGTACGGACATGTCAAAAAAGTCTTCACTAATTTTACTATTAATACTATAGTTATATAGAATCGAGTTGAATTCAAATCCGAATTTGAACAGACCAAGCGGGTTACCTTCCACAAACAGACGGTAGTCGATAGGCATATAAATTCCATCGTGGAATGGAACAAACTGCTGGAAGACATTCACTTTCGTAAAAACTCCGCCCGGATTCGCCGCATCGTTAATATTTATATCAAGTTTAACAAGGTTATAAGAATCACCGGTAATAAATATAGTGCCATAAAATCCCGGATCGGACCGGTCATCCGGCTCGAAGTAAATTTTATAGACTTTACCGTCACCATAAGCCAGTGAATCCTGTAGAAGAAAGAAATAGTAATCGGGAGCATTATCTGCAACGGGACTTAACAAATCCCTGTCGAAGAACCTGATATCATCCGAATAAAAATCCTGGATGAGCCTGCCCCCTGTAAGTGTGTTAACGGAAGACGGAAAGTTTGCCGACTGTTTACGCGCGATTATTTCTTCCTTGTAACTATCCGGCTTCTTAAAGTATCCTTTGCTCTCATTCTCGAAAAGTCCGGTTATTTTTAATTTTGCGGTATCCGCGCCGCCGATATCTATACCAACCGAGTTATCATTTGTGCTGATATCATCTACGGTTTTAATTATACCCTTCGTAAAAGCTGTGAATTCATAGTCATTAAGTCTGCTGTTTCTCTCCTGCTTGGCACGGATTGCTTGCTGTATGATGGCAAGCGCCGGATTAGTGCCGGGTACAACAGTTATTTCATCAATTTTAAGTGCTATCGGCTCCAGATTAAAATTAAGCTGAATGTTTTGACTTAGCTCTACTTGCAGTGTATCTGATTCATAACCGATATATGATGCAACCAATTTATATTTTTCGGCTTTTAGTTTGAGCTCGTAAACCCCATCCAGGTTCGATGCGGTGCCGATGCCGGTATTCAAAACCCGAAGGTTCGCAAAACTAAGTCCCTTCAGATCCGCAGCTGAATTAATTTTACCGGTCACAGAATATAATTGAGCATAGCACGGAATAAGCTCTACCAGGAACAACAAAAAAAAGAATAACTTCTTCAAACCACTCTCCGCTTAATCATGATTTTTTATCATTTTTATTCCCGAATATATCGAATTAATTCAACTTCTTTCATTGATTACCGGGGTGCCCTTAACGCTTACTTACAAATTGGTATATTGGCATTTAAGTATTTTTCAAATTCGGAGTATCAATGAAATCCATGTTCAATTTTATTTTTTGTCTGCTTATCGTTTCAACAACAATTTCCTCACAGACTTTAAGTCCGGCAGTTCAAACAGCATTCGAATCTATTGATCCGCTTGACGCATACAATTACAACAAAATAATTGCATCAGACGAGTTTAAAGGACGGCTGACCGGGACTGAAAGTTTTAAAAAAGCCGCACTTTGGGCAGCAGGGAAATTTGAGGAATGGGGTTTAAAACCGATTGATCCGGTATACGGGTATTTACAGCCATACAATGCGCCGTATTCACAAATTCACAGCACAGCTATGGATCTAATATTTCCTGATGGCGATACTCTTACACTTGAACCGGCAAAGGATTTTATTCCACTCGGCTTCAGCGACAAAGGCAGTCATTTGGCCGGAATTGCATTCGCCGGCTGGGGAATTTACGCTCCGGAACTCGGGTATGATGATTACTCGGGAATCGATGTGAAAGATAAGTTTGTACTTTGTTTCCGTGGAACTCCGAACAGGAAGGATACTTCATTCAAACATTATGATAAGCATCGCACAAGAATGGAAACAGCAAAAGCAAAAGGAGCGTTGGGTTTACTATATATATATAAAGATGTGCTCGCAAATCCGAACGGGGACCATATCCCTGACTTCATGCCTGCAATGATAAGCAACGACACAGGTGATAAACTGCTTGCTGAGAAGGAAATAACATCTGAAGAGCTCAAGAAGAAACTCCGGAATGACGGGACTCCTTTTTCTTTTGAGTTGAATACTAACATAATATTTTCTGTTGATGCTGAATACTACCCTGACGCTACAGGCTACAACGTTGCCGGATATATTGAAGGAACTGATCCGGAATTGAAATATGAATGTGTTGTCGTGGGAGGACATTTGGATCATTGCGGAACAATTGCCGGAATAATGTTCCCCGGCGCTAACGACAACGGAAGCGGAAGTGCGGTCGTTATGGAAATCGCGGATACATATGCTGCCATGACCGCCAGGCCTAAAAGATCGGTAATGTTTGTATTGTTCGGAGGAGAGGAAAAAGGCTTGCGCGGATCAGCATATTTCGCTGATCATTTCCCGGCTCAGTTTACAAAAGTGGATGGTATGTTCAATCATGATATGAACGGCGAGGGTGAAGGAACAAATTACGGTTACTCGCTGGAGGATCCACATTTTAAGGAGACACTTCTGAAGGCAAATGAATTCGTCGGCACGTTCAGGAACTCATTTGAAATTAAGCCTACAGGTTCTCTTAATTCCGACTATGCGCCATTCTTCAAAAAAGGAGCTTCTGTAGTTGCATTCTTTTCCAATGGTCCTCACCTGCATTATCATCAAAGCGGGGATACGATATACAGGATAAATCCGGATATGCTTGGAGATATTGCGAAGGTTAGTTTTCTGGGCTCTTACTTCTGGGCAGACAGGTAGAAGTTATTCCGGACCGCTTCTACTTTTCTTTCTGTCTTTTATATCAATCGGTGGAAATTTTTTACTAAGTAACACGCTAAGCAATCCGGCGGCAACATATAATAATATGTTAAAGAGGAGAAATGTCAGCCACCTTCCCCTGTTATTATCTTCAACAGACAGCTTCACAATCGAAAAGAGTAACCCTGCAACAGCAAGCGCTTTTATAATAAGACTGATCCCTTTAACAACTACCGCGTACAACCTTCTCATCCTGACCTCAATACAAATTCAAACCGGACACCTTGAGATGTCCGGTTAAAAATCAATGAGATTATTTTATCAGCATCATTTTATTTACTGATCTGAATGATTTTCCGCCGGGGACCGGTGAAGCACTGATTACATAAAAGTATATCCCGGAAGATATAGCTGATGCATCAAATCTCAATTCGTAATATCCTGCCCCCTGAATTTCTTTTACCAGCTCAGTTACTCTTTCCCCAAGAATGTTAAGGACTTCTATGTTTACTTCACTTTCAACTGGTAAGGCGTACCTAATAGTCGTTGAAGGATTAAACGGATTCGGATAGTTCTGGAACAGTTTGTAAACCGACGGAATCTCAACTTCTCTTACCGAGACAATAGTATTAATAACTACGGTTGCATATCCCTTAACTCCGGTTAGTGTATCTTCGGCGGTTATTGTAAAAATTCCCGCAATACTATCGGCTGTATATATTCCATAGGAATCAATGTAACCTCCGGAGCAGGACCAAGCAACATCCGGCTGCATCGGGAATCCGAGTTGACTATATCCTTTCGCTTCAAACAGCAGGCTTTCCCCCGGCATTACTGTTACCGAATCAGGATTAATTTTTATTTGTGCCAGTTGAACTTCCTGTTCAGTAATCAATACATTCGTTTGAGTCTGCATTCCGCTTGCTGGATCCGTTGCGGCTATCATTGCCGTACCTGCCGTCGAACATATAAATAAACCGGTTTCACTAATCTCGCCCATATTTGCCTGCCATACGGGAGCAATTTCAACCACATTATCATACTGGTCAATGCCTGACACGGAGAATTGAATTGAATCGCCGACAGAAATTGTGGTCGAGTCAGGAGAAATCGTCATCGCAAGTATCGACGAAATATATGTGGAGATGTAAAACGAATCTTTGGCAAAAACATTCATGTCTGAATGCGACTGCGCAGTAATCAGTACTTTATCATAGAGACCGCCGTTAGTATTTCCCGGTACATTGAATACAATATTTACAGATATACCGTTACTATCCCGCAATTGACTCGTGAAAGATTCATCACTCGCAAGCCATCCCATTTCATCAGACACCGTTATATCTACAACATCATCAGGATATTCCATGTTCTGTAAATGAACCAGTGTTGAATCTGTTTTGCCCGACGCAGTATATAAGGTGTCCTTTAAAGATGAACACAATAATGATGCGCTTTCCGTCAGCCACCCTTCAATATCAATATTTCCTTCAAAGTCATTCGGTGACGGACCTGTTTCATTCCCCCACCAATTGCCTGATGCGCTTATTATTACGGACGGATCGGAGTTACTAATACTCTTTTCCGAGTTTCCGAATATATTGTTAGAATTAATAACGGGATTAGAACCGTTCTCAGCGAAAATGCCGTTGCCGGTGTTATTCTCTATTGTATTGCCGAAAATTCTAGGACTCGAATTATTGAGACTGATGCCGGTATTCCGGCAACTGGCGTCTAATACTTTGTTTAAATCGAGATAGGTTCTCCGTGAATTAATAACTCTTATGCCGGTACAATTATTCACGACCTTGTTTAACTGGACTGTTGTATTTCTAGAATCCTCAATAAAAACACCGTACATTCTTTCTGCATTATGGCCACTAACAGTGTTACCATATATATTCGTAAAATTTGATTTACCTTGGACTGCAATACCCCGTCCTGTATTGTTTTTGACGATATTCCTGGATATATCAATATCATAACCACCGTATAGGTTGATACCGTCTAACTGGTTATTATGAATAGTATTATCAATTACTTTACTCCATTTCTCGGAAACCAGAGAGAGACCGATTTTATCACTGGAGAATATTTCATTATCCGTGATCATATTTTGTCTTCCCCCTACCGATTGCACACCGCCCGATATAGTATTTCCCGATATTTCATTTTCTTCAGATGCCCACATTGAAATACTTTTTAAGTCATTATTTTTTATTATGCTTCTCTTTGACTTTTCATTGGTTAAAACATTATCCTTTAAACTCAGTTCGAATTCGGAATTGCCGCTAATTTCTGTCCCGAATGAACTAATTACTTTGATTCTATTATCGCCTGATATACCCTGGTTATTGGTAATTTTTGCCTCAAATGATCTATAAATCTGAAGTAAGTCCAGATTATAGAATTTATTGTTAGTGAATTCCGAGCTTGATACTTCATATATATGTATCCAATCCACTAAGGTAATATTGTCAACAAACTTAAATGACATTGAAGTCCTTGTGAATCCTATCGGTGTTTGATTCAATGGATTCCCCACGAAGGTAAATCCCTGTATGGTTCTTCCATCTGTTACCGAAAGAACACTTTTACCTCCGCTATTTACTGTTGTCTTTTCCGCTCCTTCTATTCCGATAAGATGTATTCCCTTATCGACCGATATAGATTCATTGTATTCTCCCCGGCATACATAACAGGTATCGTCATACTTTGTATATTGATTATCAATTGCTTCCTGGATTTTTGAGAATCCCCAGATTGTTGAAGAAGTGTACACCCTTGCTATGGTATAGGGCTGATCACTTTCAGGACTTCCCTGTATCAAACCTTCGGGATACATTAACGGAGTTGCGTTAATACTATTTACCTCGACAAGAAAAGTGTAATTAGTATCCACAGCATAGTCTTCAGCATCATATTCAAAGGTATAATACAGGTCTAATTCAACACATTCATTCGCGGGTACTACTATAGGCGAACTGAATGTAAATACACATTGCCCGTTATCTGCCCCGTATTTGCCTGTTCCTTTAAGAGCTGTACCATCGTATAGTTCCAGGCTTTTTATATCATTTAAATCATCTCCTGTTCCGTTAGCTTTAACTGTTAATCCGTGTACAGCCCAACCGGTTGCCGGACTCGCACATAGTATAAACGGAAGAAATTTCAACGGTTCCTTCAGTGCTTCGTCAGGACACATCGGTCCGCACTCTGCAGTTCCCGAAGCGGTTAAGGTGATTTCAACGAAATTCGCTATTACCTCCTTATCATTGTCCATTACAATAGTTGTATTCTTATCTCCCGAGGCTCCCGTCCATTCCGTGAAGTACAAGCCATACTCCGGTTTGTCTATTGCGCTTATGGAAACAACTTCCATCCAGTCTTTTTCATAGGGACCTCCAGGCGGCGGGTTTGTTGTGCATCCGTACTGTACATACTCAGGCGGATTAACCCCCATAGTCAAGTTAAATTTATTTACAGTTACCGGGGGTGGAAAATCCGGGATTTTTAACTTATACATTCCTTTATAACCATTGAACGGATAGTTAGCCAATGGCGACCATGAGTCTGCATTTACATATGCATTAAGATCTGTTCCGTTTTGGTAAGCAGCTATTTCGTGCGTGCTATGAATATTACTGCTTTCGCTCGTTTGTGCAAGGCTGTTATCAAGCAGGAATATTGCTTTAGGTAAAGCACTTTGATTTGTCGAACCGCTGTTCTGAACAAGTTCATAAGTTTTTAATCCATTATCCGTAAATGAAACGAGCAATCTGTTCTCAATTGCAAAAATATCCCAAATGATTTCACCTGCCGATGTGTTCGAAGTTTGTGCCATCTGTACTGGGTTTTGTGTACTTGCAACATTGAATGCCTCCAGGTACCATCCCTGCTCATCCGAAGTATGACTGCCTATGTACAAATTGTTTCCGTCGGCATAAATGGCTTGCGGTTTTCCGCTTGTAGGAATGGTTGATAATTTGGCGCTTGCCGGTGGATTCGAAATATCAATAAGCTCAACACCCTTACTGCTTTCACTTACATAGTAACCCGCGTATAGAATGTTCTTATCACTTTCCTTTGCAGCGAATAATGTGGTTCCCTTGCCGGTTAACTGGTAGTTAAACATATTAGCCGGTATAGTAGGAGTAGCAACATTTATAACCTCAATTATATCTAATTCTTCCCTAAGCAAATAAACATAGTTTCCCTTCGCTGTTACTCGCGATATTGTTGATCCTGTTTGATAAGTGCCTTTCTGCTGCGGGAAACTAATATCGGAAATATCGATTATTGAAAGCCTGCTCCCTGTATCCTCATCGTAAACTATGTATAGATTACTTCCGTATGAAGATATTATTTTGTTGTCAGCAGCTAAATATTTTGTTTGCGCGTCGGAATTTGCTATGTCGTATTTCCAGATTGATGTTCCGTCCCCGACAAATAAATTATTCCCCGATATAGTCATAGTTTTCATTTGATTCGGAGAATTATTTTGCGGACCTGAAACAGGAGTTTGCGGATTTGTAACATTGAGTGAATTCAGTGTCCCGTCGGCAATATATAATATATATTCATTTTGATCTGATGCTGTGAAAGTACTGAATGAGCCATTATAAGAAGCTGAAGCAGCGGTGCTTCCGCTTTGCAACGGAACAACAGGATTAGTAATATCGACAATATAAAAATTATGAGCACTTTCAACGTAAAGTTTGTTGCCGGAGTATTTAATCCTTCTGAGTTGATCGTTTACCGCTAAATTTGTACCAAGAACTACGGGGGCAAAAGGATTGGAAATATCGACGACTGTAATCCCCGTGCGATCGGAACCAATAACATAAGCATAGTTACCCCGGACAACCAATTTTTCAGCCCCCTCCAGTTGAATACTGCCTACCTCCGTTATTACCGGCAATGCTGCAACATTATAAACCTTAAGGTACTGAGAAGTAGACCCTATATTTTTATGACCGGTTATGACATATGCAATAGTTCCGGTTACACAGACATCCTGGCATGCAATGTCTAATGAACCGAGAAGAGCCAAATTCGTTTTGTTCAGAATTCTAAAAGCACCAGTATTTGTCAACCAGTTAAACTGTGTAATATAAACCTTGTCGCTTTCAGGAAAGATTGAAAAAATTTCATCATTAGCCTGCCCGTATGAATTGCTTGCCGGGACTGTGAGATATGTAACATCCGATAAATTGACGCGCACCAGATTATTCTGTGAACCGATGAATAGATTTGAATTATCGGCATATGTTACTAAGCCGGGATTAGAAAGTACAAAAGAACCGACTTGTGAGTAATTTGTTCCGTTAAAATTAAGAACCCTAAGTCCGTAAGCTTCACATAAGAAAACATATTGATCATTTGCCACAATTGAAGTTGAGTAACCGCCGATATGATCTTCTGTTATGATGTCTAACTGTGTCTGAGCATTGTTATCTCGGATTAAAAACAGAATGAAAAAAAAGAATAACAAAAAGCATTTTAGTTTCATGACCCCTCTCTTATAACTGTTGATTATATTTATCTGCTTGGCTGTTTAGACTGCTGCAAGAATATTCTGTGAGAATTTATCCTGTTGCAAAGAGCAAATAATCGATAAGACAGTCAACAGAGGGACTTTCTCAAATTGTGATTTAGGAAAGCGAATGTTTACTAAATCATGATATGAGAAACTTGGGTTGCAATCACTTGATTAAATACGTTCGGAAGGAAGTCTTAGCGATATTATGAAATTGCAAATATGATTTCTTGTCCTGTAAAAATGATAAGGAGTTTTACTGTAGTAGCTATTGTTCACTTGCCAGCTCAGACTTCCAAAGTTGTTTCACTTTGAAGTTGTGAAATGTATTCAGTAGGAGAGACACCAGTCGATTCTTTAAAAACACGATTAAAAGACGATCTTGAATTGAATCCGACTTTAGTATATATGTTTTCAATCACTATATCATCGGGATTCCTGGAAATCAGTTTCTTAACCTCCGATATTCTATATTCATTTATAAATTGATTGAAATTGGTTCCAAATACTTCGTTAATAACAATTGAAATCTTTCTGGCATTGATGTGAATTTTTCTTGAAAGCTGTTCCAGTTTCAAGTTCGGATCGAGGTATATTTTTGAGTCGGTAAAATAGTCTTCAACCGCATCTTTTATCTCCTGTTTCTCGTTTTCAGACAATAGTATTTTATTACTCAACTGCTCTCCGGCTGGTTTATGCTGTTGAACCGTTACTCCAGAATTGCTTTCTTTAGTGTTTGGTACATTTTGATCTCCATCCGAATATCCCCGGGGCAATACCTCAAGTTTGCTTGAATACTTATATATTCTTGATTGTATTATGATTAACGACTGCTTAAAAGCTATATATAATCCAAACGAGATAAATAGTAAAGTTAACAACATCTCCGAAGCTTTTATTACCTCCACTTTATCTACGAAAACTATTGAACAGCTTGCAAGGAGCGCTTCAAATACAATTACCGCTGCTACATATGCATAAAGGTATTTAACTATTAATAGTTGCCATGGATTAATACCATCGATCTTTTGCAATAATAAAGGTTTATTTGTAACTGCGCTTTTTAATCTAAGTGTTGCTACGAGGAAATAGAACATTTGAATATAGTATAGAATGAGTATAGAATACTGATAAAATGAATATCCCGGTAGATTAGGCGATGACTCTGAAAGATGTAAGGTCATGAACTTTACTTTTGATGCGTAATCAAGAGGGTAGAATATTACTATCATGTAAACCAGTACAATAATTGGAACAATTAAAAAATATACTGTGTGAGAACGATTCTTGTCTTCGCCCAAATAAACCAGGGCCCTTGAATAAATGTAGATTAATGGATAGTAAGTAAAATACAGTGCAATATGCAGCGGATAAATCAACGAAGGAATTACAAATAACCCCTGTGAGATCAACTCTTCTATCATTAACATAATTAAGAGTATAAAGAGGGCGGTTCTGAGAAAAATCCCGGGTTTTGTAAAGTATCTCTCTATCTGTATTAAAATAAACAGGAAGAAAAAAATAATTAGAATTGTTCCGATATTAACGATATCATAAACTTCGAACAATTTGATTTCCCCTGCTTTGATTCCGTAACAGTAGCAAATAACGTATAATTTAACTTAAATATTTCTGAGGAAAGATATTAGGATTATCAATTTAGTTTTGTGACTATCCTCACCGATAAACCTTATTATCGGAGTGCACATTTAAAGGAATGCGGAATGGATTAGTTGCATATTCGGTGGCTTGCAATATCAACCTATTGTAAAATGAAGCCCGGCCCCGTTTCGGGTACCGGTAAAATCGTGATTCACCGGACAAGTCGGACACCCTCTCCCTCAGGAAGCAATGCTGTCAACTTAAGCATTAGATTGCTCTTTTTTTATTCATCGGGTATTTTAGATTTCCTTTCTTCTTCCTGGAGAATGATCTGTTTTTTATTACTGCTATTTTGTGTTTCTTTGCTTCTTGGATCAATCTATTATATTCCTTTTTCCACTTTTTTGATGTCAATAATTTCATTATTGAGTCTTTCAGCAATCCATATGAAAGATTTTTGTTGATCTTGTAATGATCGTATTTCAACTTATCATTGGACTTCGTTTCTTCGTCTATTTCTTCCTGAGCTTCTGATACTATTAAGTTATGAAGATTACCAACTAGTACTCGGCTATAATAGTCTTGCTTGACTGACTCTACTGTCTTACCACTAAATTTTTCTACTTCCATTACATTTTTCTGAAAATCAAAATACACTTCTTCATTCCATCGAAGATTATATATCTTCTTAAAATCATCTATTCCAAATTCCGATAGTAGCGATGTTATTAAGTATTCCGTGACTTTTTCACTTAACTTTATTCTTATTATTCTTAGGGTGATTCTTTCTGGATATCCTTTTTGCAACTGCTCTTTTATGGATTTATTTTCTCTACGTTTATTCCCTTCTCGTAATGGTATCTCTATTTCCATTTCTTCTTTGTCGCTTTCGATTAATGGTCTTGTCTCTTTTAAGAACTCATTTCCATTGTAACGGATTACAAAATCATATCCTTCGGTTAGTAGTTCGTTAAATAACTCCAAGGAAGGAAAACCTCTGTCCGATACTATTATATCACGTCTTTGTTTTCCTTCTTTTCTTATTCTTTTTAATTGCTCTATTGCGCTTTTTCGCTCTGAGGAATTATACATATTTAACTCTGAATCCAATACCAACTCATTTAGTAAATCATATACCACTATCGATTTTGAAGCATTTATTGTCTCTTTACTCTTAAATATTCCTCCAAATTCTTTCTTTATTTCCTCTCCATGTTGAAGCTCTATTTCTGTCCCATCTATTCCCAATAACCGATATCCTTTATACTTTTTATATTCTCCATCTGAATAAAACTCATCCAAAAGGGCATCGTTCAATTCGATATAACCGCTGTGTTTTATTTTCATCCTTGCCTTACTATATGCTTGTTTACTATAATTTGATTCTTTTAATTTTATTTCATTGAGAAATCTTTTTATTTCTATGCTTAACGTTTTACTCGTATTCCATAATTGGAATATTATTAATTCTCTAAATCCTAATTTACGTTTGCGCTCAAACGAATTCTTCTTAGCCTTGTTTCTATTCTTAAATTTTTCACTAAAAATAAGTGACCGTATTCTTTCAATTATTTTTCCGTTTTTTTCATCTTATTTCCCTTACTGTTTTTAATTTAAAAACCGTAAGGCTTTTTTGTTCCAAACCCCCGCTTTCCTTAAGTTGACAGCATTGCTCAGGAAGGGAGACAGGGTGAAGACTTGTATGCTAAATTTTATTGTCGTCGTGGAATTAATTATCCGTCGTCAGTATAGACGGCGCCGGATGAAAATATAATTTGGTCGGCTTATTTCCCAAGGTCGAAATAAACAGCGAGTCCGGCATTTATCATTAGCTGATTAGTGCCTGTTCTTTCATCAGCATCTTCAGGTTTATAAGTATAATTCATATACTGTACGCCGGCATTCACTAAGGCATTTTTTCCGAGTACAATTTTAATTCCACCACGGACACCGTAGCTAATACCATCTAAGGTAACATCACCTGATGATATTGAAGTATATCCGACAAGTCCCTCAATAAAAGGATAAATATTAGTTTTCATATCAAAGTTATAAGCTGGTGCAAGCAATACAGTCAGTTGTGTTGTATTGTCGCCTTCAGGAGGAGATGTAACCGAATAATTTAAAGGCGCAAATCCGATTTCGAATCCGTCTGTAATAAAATAACCTGTGAATGAAGAAAAACTGAATGTTGTTGTAGCATCCTTTGTGTCACCTCCGATTACCGGAGTGTTGCTTGTAAACCCTATGCTTCCTCCGACTTCGAAACAGCCTTTCTTCGCAAAGTTTTGAGCTTCGATGAGAGATATCGATATGAAGAACATGCACAATAAAACCGTCACCTTTTTCATGTTATTAACCTCTTTTAATGATGGATGATGTTTATGTATCCCACAGATACAAATGTATTAATGAACCCAACTCACTTCTTTTTTAAGATTACTTAATGTTAGCCCTGTTTTATTGAATCAACTCTAATGCCTCTGAAACATCCTGTATCATTATCTGAGCAAAACCATTTTTTTAACAGTTTTAAACCTTCCAACGGAAACTTTATAAAAATATGTACCGCTGGCAAGATTGTGTCCGTCGAACTCCACTGTATAATTCCCCGGAGCCTTAAGCTCATTCACAAGTGTAGCTAGTTCACTTCCGAGCATGTCGTATACCTTGAGACTGACTTTTACCATGTCATTTCGAGTAGTCAAACCTCCTCCTGACGAGAAATCTTTAAGATTTCTCACATCACTTTGTTCGTTCGAAATGACACAATAAGGAATAGAATAATTTATTGTTGTAGTTGGATTAAACGGGTTAGGATAGTTTTGACTTAATGAGAACTCTGTAGGCTGTTCTTCTGCTTCCACCCCTGTTAAACCATTGCTAATCTGTGCTGTTGTTGAATAGTACTCATAACTTCCATCGGTGTCTATTTGTTTTAACCGATAATGCAAGTTCCCCGCAGGAGTGTCGTTATCAATAAATTCGTAACTCTTGGAACTATTGCTATTGCCATGTCCTGCTACAAATCCTATTTTCTCCCACACTGATTCCTGACTACTGCCTTCTGTATTCTGTCTTTCTACTTCAAATCCATAATTATTCACTTCCGTTACTGTTTGCCATTCCAGCAGAATTTCGTCTCCGTTTTGTGTCGCAGAAAAAGAAGTAAGTTCAACCGGCAGTGCTGAAGCCTCGCCACTGAGTGGTGTATTGGTAAGAGTAGAATTCAAAGTGCTGAAGCCAAGCATTAATACTTCATTATCCGGTAGTATAGGGTCAATAGTTCCGGTAGCAGCCGCGGATAAATCACAGGTTAAAAAATAATATTTATCTGTTGTTGCCAGTGAGCTCGACAATCCCGTAAACCATATACAATTGCAATCACCCGGATCCGTTTCTACGGTTGAACCTAATTGCACATCGTTTCCGGAATCAAACGAATTATCCGAAGACTCCCACAACTTAAAATTACTTGCCCCCGATCGTACGCCGTTAAGCTGAATCCAAACGCCGTCAAAGATTGCATTCACATCATCCGACTTTAATGCCATACATCCAATTACCTGGTTTGATTGATCAGAAGCCGGGTTGGTTTCAAATAAGCTGCCGTCGGTGATTATAATAGTATTTGGGAAGGTTTGCCAGCTTAGATACGGGTAACCACCGTTTTTATTTGTATCCTTTGACCAATAATTATTTGTTCCGTTTGTTGATTCACCTTCAAAATCCCATGTTGCATCCGTAAAAGTGGATTGGCTTTTCATTTCAGATGTAGTTTTCCCGGTTCCACCATTGCTTGTATTCTGACCTGAGACTTCAGTATCCCAGAAACAATTGTTAATCGAACCTTCATAAACATAATTTGCAAATCCACTGCTGCCGGACACACTGCAATTGCTGTAACAATTCGATATCCCGGCATATAATCCGGTTTGAATAAATCCGCCTGAGCCGTTACCGATTACATTTCCTGCGCTGTAGCAGTTTGTAACCGAGCTGTAATAACTGCAATATCCTATTAAGCCTCCTGCACCCCCGCTACTTTCTATACTGCATGAGCAGTAACATTCACTGATAGAGCAATATTCAGTCTGCCCTACAAGTCCGCCGGTATTACCTGTACCGGTCACGCTTCCTGTTACATAACAATTGGAAATATTCGATGAATGCGCATACCCGATAAGTCCGCCGGTATTCTGTTTACCTGTAATCCGGAGTTGTGTAACACCTAAATTTTTAATCGTTGCTCCCTGCGTTGCACCAAACACTCCCTGATAGTCAGTACTCCCGCGACTTACAAACAAGCCGCCTATTTTATAATTCTGTCCATTGTATGATCCTGTGAATTTCGTTGAACTGTTTCCAATTGCTGTAAAGCCCTCCGCATCACCGCCATCTCCGTCATCCCAGTTTGACGTTGACGATGCATCAATATCTACAGTCTGTGTGAAATACTTATCCCAACAAGATGAGTTTTCAGAAAGAAACTGTAAATCGCTAAGTGTTGATATTTGATAAGGATCCAATTCAGTCCCGGATCCGTTAAAATTACTTGTTGTGAAACTAACCTGATCCCCATAAGCAGTTCCGTTAGCGTTGACAGCATATGCACGCACGTAATAAGTTGTACCCGGCAATAATCCTGTAATGGATGAGGTAAATGTTCCCGTAGAGGAAGCAGCTCCCTCATCAGTTTTACTGTCACTAACTGTCGGCGTACCTGTTGTATTCCAGCATACTCCATACCCAGTCGAATCAGGTTCACCGAGATCCGTAATATTGCCTTGTCCGGTAGCGACATTGCCGTATATATCAGTCACTTCAAGCGTGGTTACTTCGGGCGAATAGTAAGTTGTAAAACTAACCTCGTTACCATAACAAGTTAGTCCGGAACTGCTTTTTGTATATGCCCGAACATAATAAGTTATCCCCGACGATAATCCTGTTATCGATGATGTGAATGCTCCCACAGATGAAGCGGCGCCCTCATCTGTTTTGCTGTCACTTACTGTTGGAGTGCCTGTTGTATTCCAGCATACTCCATGCTCGGACGGATTAGGGATTCCGAGTACAGTAATATCACCATTACCGGTAGCTGTTGAACCCGTAATATTTGTAACTGCCTGAGTTGTAATTGTCGAAATTTCCTCGGATTGAAGAGTAGTAAAACTAACTTCATCTCCGTAACCTGTAAGTCCTGTTCCACCGGTGGCATAGGCTCTTACATAATAAGTTGTGGAAGATGACAATCCCGTTATAGATGATGTAAACGCTCCCGTTGCGGCAACAGATCCTTCGTCAGTTTTACTATCGTCTGTAGTGGGTGTGCCTGTTGTATTCCAGCATACACCATGTCCTGTCGGATTAGGAATTCCAAGTTCAGTTACATTACCGTTTCCAGTTGCTGTTGAACTTGTAATGTCAGTAACTGATTGAGTTGACACTGTTGAAACTAATTTATTGTCGAATCCCTGCCATACCAAAAAAGGGCAACCGTTATTTTGATCACCGGTTTCATTAATTCCCCAGTAATTATCCGACCCGTTAACGGTTTCATCCATATAATCCCAGCCGGCATCAACATAAATCGAATGAGATTTCATTTCCGATGTAGTTTTCCCGGTTCCACCTGCGCTTGTTGACTGGCCTGAGACTTCTGTATCCCAGAAACAATTGTTAATCGCACCCCCATAAACATAATCAGCAAATCCGCTGCTGTTGCCGGACACTTCACAACTGCTGTAACAATTCGATATCGTGGCATACAAACCGGTTTGAATAAATCCGCCTGAACCGTTACCGGCTACACTACCTGAGCTGTAACTGTTTGACACAGAACTGTAGTAACTGCAATATCCAATAAAACCTCCAACTCCGGATGCGCAGGACACACTGCAATCGGTAAAACAATTACCAATAGTTGCATATTCACACCAACCCACAAAACCACCTGTACTACCGGTTCCGCTAATACTTCCGGACACATAACAATTCAAAATATTCGAAGAATGTGCATATCCTATGAGTCCACCGTTATTCTGATTACCGGTGATTTGCACACCTGTAACACCTAAATTCTTAACCGTTGCGCCTTGAGTAGCACCGAACATTCCCTGGTAATCGGCAACGCGGTTGATGTACAAACCGTTAATACCATAATTCTGTCCATCATATGAACCGGAAAATTTTGAAGTGCTGTTTCCGATAACCGTCCAGCCTTCAGCATCCCCGCCGTCTCCGTCATCCCAGGTTGACGTAGACGATGCATCAATGTCTGCTGTCTGAACAAAGTAACCTGCCCATGTGGAGCTGTTAGCTGAAATCCAGTAAAGGTTTTCAAGTGTTGCTATCTGATAAGGATCCGCTTCAGTTCCGCTCCCCGATGGTGCAGTAGCCGTTTGTGCATTAATGCCTGAAACGCCTATTAACAGAAAAAAAAGAATTAGTAAATTATTTTTCATCTTTTGATCTCAGAATTGTTTACAATTTTATTTATGTTGAATAGATTTTCCTTTTCCAGAAAACCGGATACTCCCAACTCAAGAGCTTTTTTCTTGTATAGATTGTCAGTGTAATCCGTAACGATCAGGATTTTCGCATCCGGGTAAGCTTTAAGCAGCTTTTCTGTCGCTTCAAAACCGCTGCATACTTTCAATTGAATATCCATAATCACCCAGTCGGGTTGGAAATACTTGTATGCTACTGTTACATTTACACCATCTTCCAATTCTTCTACCTGATCACCTTCGTTGCATACTTCCTCACGAATCATCTTACGGAATTTTTCGTTGTCGTCTACAATCAGGTATTTCATAACAATTCCCGGGACCACATGGTGGATGTGAAGATGTTTTTGTCTTATGCTAATTTGGAGAAGAAAGGGATAAAAGTAACGAGTATGAACACACTTTCTTGCGTGCGTTAACGCACTTTTTGAAGATGAATTTTTAATAAGTTGGAATGGAACTGATTATATTAAATCATGACAGAAGCCCGAGTTCATCTTTATGCTTAATAGCATATTTCAATAATTGCTTAGCTGATTCGAGGTTAAGTTTATCTGCCATTAATCCTTTATTGTTTTCAACTGTTCTTTTGGATATGAAAAGCTCCTCTGCTATTTCATCATTGGTTTTCAGATCGGCAATTAGTTTTAGCATTTTTCTCTGCGTTTCCGTCAGGTCTGCAAGCAGTGTTTCGGTCTTTTCGCCTGAAGTTTTTAACTTTGATTTCATCACAAGTAATCCGGATAAAGACGGACTTATGTAAATTCGTCCTTCCGAGACCGCTCTAACAGCATTTATTATATCATTAACCGCGTCGTCTTTTAGAACGTATCCTTTTACACCATGATCAATTGCATCGAAAAATACCTGCTGGCTTTGAATCATAGTTAAAAGAATTATATTAGTTTGAATGTCTTCGGCTTCAATTTGCTTTAACACTTCAAGTCCGGTAAGCTCTGGCATTTGAATATCCAGAACAGCTATCGAAGGCTTGAGCTGCCTGATAAGGTCCACTGCCTCTTTACCGTTAGCCGCCTCACCGATAACCTTAATATCATCTTGTTCATTAAGTTCATATTTTACACCCGAACGAAACAGCGGATGATCATCTGCTAATACTATTGTTATTTCCTTTTCCATAATCCGGATAACCAGTTACTATTTGTAATTACAAATTTACTTTTAATGCTATTTCCGTTCCACCCTGTTTTCGATTAGTCATCTTCAAATCTCCGCCGAGAATTCTCGCCCTCTCATGCATAGTCGACATACCGAATCCGGTTCTTTTCGATTTGGAAACAATCGAATTATGCTCGTTTAATCCCTTCCCGTTATCGCTTATGTTCAAATCAATGGAATTCACCGACCTGCATATAGTTAGTTCTGCTTTGGAAGCTTCGGAATGTTTTATAATATTGTTCACCGCTTCCTGAATTATTCGGAAAAAGTTTATTTCATTTTCACCCGACAAACACCCATCGATATTTTCGGAAGAATACTTAAATTCGATTTCGGATGAACATGCTACCTTGTCAATCATTTCCTCTATAGCGGTTGTAAGTCCAAGATGATCAAGATGCTGCGGTCGTAAATTTTGAGATATAGCTCTGATTTCCTGAAGTGTTTCTCCTGCTATATCAACTGCATCGCGGAACTTATAAATAAATTCATCATCCTTGCCGGACCTCTTTAATCCGGAATGCAATTTATTTTTAATTAACAGCACGCTCTGACCAATGCTGTCATGCAACTCCGATGCAACCCTTTGCCTTTCCTTCTCCTGCGATTCAATAAGTCTTCGAGAAAATTCCTGCTGCTTTAATTTTTCCCGGTTAATTAAATATATTTTTCTTCTAATTGCATAAACTATTATGCCCACCACAGAAATTGAAAGAATCAAAGTAAACCACCATGTTTGCCAGAAGGGAGGCAGAATTGTAAGAGTAATCGATGCCCCCTGCTCATTCCAGTGATCATCTGAGTTTGAACCTTTCACACGGAATACATACTCACCGGGGTCAAGATTTGTGAATGTTGCCTCCGTTGAATAACCGTTATTAATCCAGTCGCTGTTTAATCCCTCCAGTTTATACGCGAATTTGTTTTTATGGGGCGCTGAAAAATCCAGTGCGGCAAATTTGAATGTTATTACATTATCGGAACCGGCAAGTATAATGTGGTCGGTTTCCCAGATCGGCTTTTCTAAAGGTGAATTCTCCGAACTGAATGAGACCGACTTTTTAATAATCTGAAAATCCGTTACGACTATCTGCGGGGCAATATAGTTCTCCTTGATATAGCTGGGATAAAAATGGTTGAATCCATTAATTCCTCCGAAGTACATTTCACCATCCTCAGTCCTGAAGTATTCGTTCCTGTTAAACTCATTTGACTGAAGTCCGTCATTCACATCATAATTTCTAAAGGTCTGCGTAACCGGGTTAAACCGGGAGATACCTTTATTAGTACTCATCCACAAATTACCATGATCATCAGGGATTATCCCGTAAACCACATTGTTAGGAAGTCCTTCATCAGTAGTAAAATGTTCAAATGTTCCTGATGTTTTATCAAGCCTGTTTAACCCGCCTCCCTCTGTACCAATCCATAAAATACTGTCCGGATAATTCGGATCTTCTGCGATCGAAAGCACAAAATCATTATTTATACTGGATTCATTGGATTGATTAAACTGATAGTAACTAACTCCACTCGTTTCAGTATTCAGTCGAACAAGACCGAGTGTAGGTGTACCAAGCCAGAATATATCTTCTTTGTCCCGATAAACAGCAGTTATATCCTGATAACCTGATTTGTTAACTGCAAATTTATCTGTCTCGTCACCGGGATAAATCCTGAAATGTTCAAATGACTTTTTTTCTCTGTTAAGTCTGTCTACTCCGCCTACAGTTGTTACCCAAACGTCATCTTGCCGGTCAATAAAAACTTTATCGATATAGCGCATCCTGTTTCTCAATCCAATCCGGCTTGTCGGAAACGACTTTACTGACTGTAAATCAGGGGAGAACTGAAACAATCCCTGGTAACTTGTGGATATCCAGTAATAGCCCTTGCTGTCCCGGGCAATGGACGGGAATGACATTCCCTTGCTGTTATTATTAATTTTTACAGATTGGATTTCCCTTAGTTTTTTAAAAATCCCGTGATAAAAATCATTTATAAAACTGCCCGGCTCAGTGTTAAACTTTAAGTTACGGGGATTGATTTTAACAAGTCCGTAACCACATGTACCAATCCAGACAATACCGGAATGATCCACACAAAACGCACTGGTGAAATTCCAGTAATTGTCCTTTAGTATAAATTCATAACCGCCGGTTTCGGTGTTAAAAAGCACCAAGCTGTTCTCGAAGTGAAGCCAAAGTCTTCCGTCACCTGCCGGGGCAATGTTTATTAATTTATGAATATCTGCCTCTCGCTTTATAATTGGGAAGCCTGACAATTCTCTCGATACAGGATTGTAATTGAATAATCCCGAATACTTCGCCACCCAGAAAGAGCCATCTTCTTTTTGTAAAATATCGTTTGTATGATTACGTCTGTACTTTATATCAAGTTGTTCGGATTCGAGCTTATTCTCAAAAACATTCTTATCGCGATCGAATCTGTCCAATCCGCCGAAGGTAGACGCGATCCATAAAACTCCGGTGGAATCCTCATATAGTTTATTAATAGAGTTGTCCCCGAAATAATCCAATGAGAAGTTTTCAAACGGATAACGAATGATTTTATTCCCGGATTGATCGATGTAATCCACATGCCCTTTATTGGAACCGATCCAGACTCCATTTTTGGTATTACAAAAAATGGCTTTAACAAAATTATCGCTGATTGAATTGGTATCATTTTCATTATGTAAGAATCTTGTGAAATTGTCTTTATCATGGTTATACCTGTTGACTCCGCCGCCTAATGTTCCTACCCAAAGATTTCCTGAAATATCTTCAGTGATATAACTCACATTATTATTTGAAAGGGTAGTGGAATCGTGAGAGTTGTTTCGATATATACGAAATCCATAACCGTCGTATCTGTTGAGTCCGTCCTTAGTGCCAATCCAGATGAATCCCCTGCTGTCCTGGAAAATCGAATAAATATAATTCTGCGAAAGCCCGTCTTCAACAGTCAGATTTTCAATTCTATCGGAATTAATATGTGCAGAAACGATACCGCTGAAAAAAACAATAACGGAAAAAAGGATTGTATTAACTCTAACTGATATTATGTTGTTTTTAGCGATTTGATACACTCAAATTGTTTGCAATAATAAAGCAACAAATTGAGATAAGCAAGTCCGTTATTATTTGGATTACATATCTGTTATTCAGTGGATAAAATATAAGAGGGAACAGCAATATTACCATTCCCCTTATAAGTACATTCCCGGCTAAAATTTACTTTACCAGCATCATGACCTTTGTATCAATGATCCGGCTGCCGGCTGTGAGTCTGTATATATATGTACCACTTGTGAGACTACTGCCATTGCAGTACACTTCATAATTGCCCGGCTCTTTATTCTCGTTTACAAGTACAGCCACCTCCCGTCCGAGCATGTCATAGATTTTTAGACAAATGCCAATCATGTCATTTCGACGAGTTGGGCTCGTGCCCGACGAGGAGAAATCTTTAAGATTTCTCACTTCACTCCGTTCGTTCGAAATGACACTATAAGGTATGGAATATTGAATAGTTGTTGTCGGGTTAAACGCCTGCCTGCCGCAGGCAGGGATTCGAATAAATCTAAAGCAGTTTGTTACTCACTCATTATGAAATCTTACCAAATTACTTTTGGAATTGAAAGTTAATTTATGCGGACACAAAAGACTTTTCGATCATAGATAAATCAATAGTTACAGATAATTTAATTCCGGAAGGAATAACCAATTGTCGACTTGAATCCGGTTAAATTAAAACACTTTACTTATGCAAAACGAAAAATTTGGGTTATAAAAATTCTTTTTCCTAATTTTAGTTTATATTATAATAGTGTCTGATTATACGATAATCTTATTTTAACAAATTTTATCGAACCATTAAAACCCAAGGGAGATAGGCATGAAAAAATTTCACAATTTAGCACTTGTACTCTTATTATTACTTCCAATCTCGGTCTTTGCAACCGATGGATATTTCCGTCACGGATACGGAGTTAAATACTCAGCAATCGGAGGGAGCGGGACAGCACTGTCATTAAGTTCGATCGGCACCGTAACAAATCCCGCCGGATTGGCATTTTTAGGCAACAGATATGATGTAAACATCGGATTATTCAGTCCAAGCAGAAGCTTTACAGTAACAGGAAATCCAAGTATGATGGACGGTACATTCGGTTTAATGCCCGGAACCGTGGAAAGTGAATCTGAGTATTTTCCAATGCCGACACTTGGCGCAAACTGGATGTTGAATGAAACAATGGCCCTGGGTGTTGTGTTTTACGCTAACGGCGGTATGAACACCGATTATCCCACGGCAGTTTTCCTCGATCCGAATTCGGAAACAACCGGTATTAACCTGGAGCAGATGTTCCTTGGTGTTACTTACGCTATTGAATTTATAAAAGGACATTCACTGGGCATTAGTCCGATAATAGCTTATCAAAGATTTAATGCAAAAGGATTATATAACTTCAGTGGTTTTTCACAAGATCCAACTGCATTAACCGGAAACAAGAAAAGTTCTTCAACAGGTTTTGGCGGAAGAATCGGCTATATGGGTAAAATTCTTCCTTGTCTAACTTTCGGAATTTCTTATCAAATGAAAACCGACATGGGTGAATTTGAAGAGTACCGAGGATTATTTGCCGAAAGCGGTGACTTCGATATTCCTGCAAGCTGGAATGCAGGAATTGCAGTAGTACCGGCGAAGAACTGGACTATTGCTGCGGATGTAAAGCAGATCCTTTACAGCGGTGTTAAATCCGTTAATAATGTTCTTGATCCGATGACTCTGTCACCTGCTTTTCCCGATGGACAGGGCGGTTATGTCCCGAATCCCAACTTCGCAGCATTAGGTACGGAAAACGGAGCTGGTTTCGGTTGGGACGATGTTATGGCGTATAAATTTGGTGTTATCTATGACGGCATCGAAGGCTGGTCATTTATGGCCGGTTTCTCGCATAGTGATAATCCGATTCCGGATTCAGAAGTTTTATTAAATATTCTGGCACCCGGCGTTACACAAAATCATATTACCTGCGGGGTTACAAAACAATTGGACAACAACAATGAAATTACTCTCGGATTTATGTACGCACCCGATGGAAGCGCTAAGGGAGTAAATCCTCTTGATCCTGCTGCAAATCAAAGCGTTGAATTAAACATGAGTCAATGGCAGTTAGAAATTGGATACGCTTTCCACTAATACTTCACTTATCATCCCGGGACTTCATTTCTCTCGGGATGTTCTGCATTATATCATTTAGTCAATTGCATCTTGCGTATATACTTATAATTTCCCGCATTAATCTTATAGAAATAAATACCGCTGGATAAGCGACTACCATTGAAGGTTACCTGGTAATTCCCGGCCGACTGATAGGCATCTACAAGTGTTGCTACTTCTCTACCGAGTACATCGTAGACTTTTAGACAAACGCCAACCATGTCATTTCGATGAGTTGGGCTCGTGCCCGACGAGGAGAAATCTTTAAGATTTCTCACTTCACTCCGTTCGTTCGAAATGACACTATAAGGTATGGAATATCGAATAGTTGTTGTCGTATTAAACGCCTGCCTGCCGCAGGCAGGGATTCGAATAAATCTTAAGCAGTTTGTTACTCACTCATTATAAAATCTTAAACCTAATTACTATTTCATTAACACAAATTTTTTGGTTGAGATGAAGCTTTTTCTTTCTCCTTTTACACTTATCCGGTAAGTATATACTCCGCTGGAAAATTCTGATCCGTTAACTATCACTTCTTGGTAGCCTGCCGGCAAGTAATCATCCAGCAGTACCTCTACACTCTGACCAAGCATATTATATAATTCGAGCATCACTCTTCCCGACTCGGGTAAACCGAATCTTATTGTCGTACTTGGGTTAAACGGATTCGGATAATTCTGGCTTAACGAAAACTCGGTTGGTACTTGTTCCTCTGCTACATCCGTTATACTATTATTAACACTTGCAGTAGTTGAATAGTACTCGTAACTCCCGTCAGTATCTATTTGTTTTAATCTATACTCCACGTTCCCTGCAGGAGGTTCCTCATCTATAAATTCGTAACTCTTAGGACTATTACTGTTTCCGTGCCCCTGAACAAATCCAATTGTTTCCCATTCCGCCGAGTCAGACTCCTGATTACCATCTTCTGAGTTCTGCCTTTCTATTTCAAAGCCATAATTATTGACTTCTGTTGCCGTTAGCCAATTTAAATGGACAGTCCTGTCTGCAGCCACAGCGTTAAAACAAATCAACTCTACCGGCAAAGCCGGATCGACACTTTCCGCCCATTCAAAATATGGATAACCACTATTCAGTGATGCATTAGTTTTCCAGATAGGCGTACTTGCAAAGTCCCAACTTGCATCAGTAAATGTTGACTGTGTTTGCATTTCCGCAGTAGTTTTGGATGTTCCCCCTCCCGGGCTTGTTGACTGTCCGGTTCTTTGAGAATCCCAAAAGCTATTAGTCACGGTTCCACCATCATTTCGCCCGACCAGACTGCCATAATAGCCTGTTGCAGTATAAACACAAGTAACCGAACCAGCAGCATAACATTTTTCCGCCGTACCCGAATTTATACTTATTAGTCCTCCCGAATGACCACATCCATTATAATTACCGGATGTCGTTACATTGCCGGTTGCATAGCAATTACTGATACTACCGGCATTACTGCCCCAGCCCTTTAAGCAGACCGGATCGGGATGATTTGAGAAGTTTATAACCTTTCTGTTTATTTGTTATCAATACATTCTTGCGATAGGTAATCGGTTACTTCACATAAATTCTCCTTCTTTACAAACCCTTTTATTCCGACTGTTCTTGTCTTTTCCAGCAGTTCGTATTCATCATGCTGTGTAACCATTAGAATTTTTGCACCAGGGTATTCGTTAATAATCTTTTCTGACGCTTCCAGTCCGTTCATTACCGGCATGTCTATATCCATTAGTACCCAGTCAGGCATAATTGAAGAATAACTTCGTACGGCTTCTTCCCCGTTGCTGCATTCGGAAAATGAGTTGTCGTCGGCAATGATCAGTTTCAACAATTTTCTTATTTGGGGGGAGTCGTCCACAATCATAACTTTCATATTGAATACCCATTATTTCTGTATTGAAAATTATGAAGTGTTCGATTTAAAATGATTAGGGGAAGTCCCTCTTTTTCATTAGGGTAGACACCTAATGGACTACAATTACCAGAGGATGGACTTTTATTACCTTGTGATGTGACCTGGCGGACATATCAAATAATTGCAGGGATCGTCCGGCTGCTGCCGGATTCGACCCCTAAATATGCTTGCCTGCTGTGGCAGGAATTCGGATAGAATTCGTACTGAATTTCCGGACACGATTTCAACTAATTTATTTTATAAATGACATTTTACGGGACTGAACGAATTTCCCAGAAGTAATTTTATATACATAAATACCCGATGGCAGATTCCCTGCATCAAATTCAACCGAATAATTTCCGGGAGATTGTTTTTTGTTTACAAGTGTTGCAACCTGCCGGCCAAGTATATCGTAGACAATTAATGTCACGTTTGTAGGGGCAGCATAATTTGCGTCCCCTACAGGTACGGAATAATTTATTGTAGTTGTTGGATTAAACGGATTTGGATAGTTTTGCTTTAAGTCATATTCAGTCGGCAATGCAGCGGCTGACTGTTCAGCATCATTTATGCTTGTTATATTCAAATCAACACTTGCAGTCTGGTTATAGTAAGTAAACTGACCGTCTGTATCAATTTGCTTCAGGCGGTATTCCACCTTTCCGGCCGGTACGTCTGTATCAACAAACTCATATAAATTAGGACTGCTGCTGTTGCCGTGTCCGGGTACAAAACTGAGCGTTTCCCAATTCCGGGACAGACTGAGAGTCTGTCCTACGGAACGTTCAATCTCAAAACCGTAATTATTTACTTCCGTGGCAGTTTGCCAGTATAGCTGAATGCCGTCGTTAATTAGAGCGGCTGTAAAACTTGTTAGTTCTACGGGCAACGGCGCGGCATCGTCTGAATAAACGTACACTTCACAGATGTCGTTAGAGGTACCAATAGGTGCACCCATTATTACATCATCGTAGCCGTCATCATTTACATCCCCGGCAAAGGAAACCGAATAACCGAATTTATCATATTCTTGTTCCCCGGTCATAATAACATTAGCGTTGGCGGCTTCAATATCAGAAGATAAACTACCACCGTATAAAATATATGCGCGCCCTTTTTCGCTGTCATATCCTGGTGAGCCAATAATAACATCATCATAACTATCGCCATTAACATTTCCGGCATAAGATACCGAACGACCGAAATAATCTCCCTCGTTTTCCCCGGACATAATAACATTGGCAGCAGAAGACCTTATTGAACCGGATAAACTGCCTCCGTGAAAAATAAAAACACGACCGGTAGAACTACTATATTCTGGTGCCCCGATGATTATATCATCTTTAGTATCACCATTAACGTCTCCGGCAAAAGACACCGAATAGCCCAATTCGAAACCTTGAGCAGTCCCGGTAATTTTAACATCCGCGTTGGCGGCATCAATATCAGAAGATAAACTGCCCCCGTTAAAAATATAAGCACGGCCTTTTTTGCTATCATATCCTGGTGAACCAATAATCAGATCATCGTAACTATCACCACTAACATTTCCGGCATAAGAGACCGACCAACCGAAATAGTCTTCCGCGGTTTCCCCGGTAATTTTAACATTGGCCTCAGCAGAACTTATTTCTCCGGATAAACTGCCGCCGTAAAAAATAAAAACACGACCTTTTTTTGTGGCATATCCCGGTGCCCCGATAATTATATCATCTTTATTATCACCATTAACATCTCCGGCAGAAGATACCGAATAGCCGAATTGGAAATTTTCTTTCCCGGTAATAATAATATCCGCGGAAGAAGCAATTATAGTAGAAGATAAACTGCCTCCATAAAAGATATACGCTCGCCCGGTAGAGTTGGAATACCCGTATGCACCAATAATAATATCATTTATTCCATCATTATTTATATCTCCCGCGGATGAAGCCGACCAGCCTAAATGATGTGCTAGCTTTTCCCCGGTAATAATAACATCAGCGCTATTATCCATATCAGAACCACCATAAAAAATGTAGACCCTACCTTTATAGGTTGAATGTCCGTGTGCCCCGACAATAATATCATCTATATCATCATCATTAACATCTCCAATAGAGGAAACAGAACAACCGAAATAATTGTCTTCAGACGGCACGTCAAATTTAACATCTACATCACCGGCTCCTATAGATTCATCCAAATCTGCCCCACCGTATAAAATATAAGCACGGCCGTTGTAGTTAGAATAACTATTTGCCCCGGCAATAATATCATCATAACCATCGCCATTAACATCTCCGACGGTGGAAACCGAAATGCCAAGATAATCACCATTATTTTCTGCGTTAATAATAATGTCTGCATCAGCATCATCAAGGGTGCCGGAGAGACTACCGTCTCCGTAAAAAATAAAAACACGACCGTTGCCGTTGGAATATGTATATGCTCCAACTACAACATCATCAATATCATCACCATTAACATCCCCGGCATTGGAAACTGAACAACCCAGGGCACTATTAGTGACTCCACCGCTTATAATAACATCCGCACTAACCGCGTCAATACTGGAAGATAAACTGCCACCGTAAAAAATATAAGCACGACCGGCGGAGTTGTAAACACTAGGTGCGCCAACAATAACATCATCTTTATCATCACCATTAACATCTCCGGCAGTGGAAACCGAATAGCCAAATTTATCGCCTCTCCCTTCTCCGGTAATAGTAACATCTACGGCATTATTCATGCTTGAGCCACCGTAATAAATATAAGCACGACCCTCTTCAGAGTTATGTGCATACCCCCCCACGATAATGTCACCAAAACCATCATTATTAACATCACCGGCAGAAGAAACTGAAATACCGAATTTATCTTCCTCGTTTTCCCCGGTAAAAGTAACATCCGCGGCATCATCCATGCTTGAGCCGCCGTAATAAATATAAGCACGGCCGGTATAGTTGGAATATCCGTATGAGCCAACAATAACATCATCGTAACCATCACCATTAACATCTCTGGCGGAGGAAACCGAATAGCCAAAACGATCACTTCCGGTAAGAATAACATCTGCATCAGTGGCTTTAATGCCATTAGCTAAGCTGCTATTCCCGTAAATTATATAAGCGCAATTGCTAATGTATGCGCCGATAATAACATCATCATAACCATCCTTATTAACATCCCCGGCATTAGATACCGAATAACCAAAATAAGAACCTGTGCCGACAATAATAACGTCTGCATTAGTATCCATATATTTATCGCCGTAAAAAATATAAGCACGGCCAGTGGGGAAGGAATATTTATATGCTCCAATAATAACATCATCGTATCCGTCACCATTAACATCCCCGGCGGTGGAAACCGAATAGCCAAAGTATGTACCAGTAGCTAGAGTATTTGCCTGAACAAAACTTTGTATTAATTGCTGGGCAAATAGTGTTCGGTTTCCCGTTACTAAAAATGTTATAACTAATAATGGTATTATAAAGGGAAGCCTTTTCATTTATCTGTTCCTTCATTATTTATTCTGGTATATGAATTCAGTTCAACGTATAGTCCTCTTTCCGGTTCATCGTTATTCATTTTTTCGGCTGTTTGTTTTATTCGGTTACCCCATTCGGCTATTAAGCCTCTTCCTTTTACATAAAGGAGGCTGCTTTTTATAGTTACGGCACCGGGTAATATTAAATCTTGTTCGCCGTAATTTATTTTCGAGTCTTGCTCTATTGTCAGCTCATACAAGCAAAACTCTTCTTCAGTACTATCTATTTGTATATTTCCTTTCTTCATTAGCTTTACAATTGACTTGGTATTTAATCCTTCTTCAAATTCTTTCTTTTGCTGGTTCCACTCCATCATTTGGGAAGAAGTTGTATCAATAATTACATTGGCAGTGGGGAGTATTTTAAGTGAGGGACTGAATTTAGTGTATTGTTTTTTCTCACTATCATAAAGATAACCGGCAAGAAATACTTGTCCGTTTTCGAAGTTATAAAGTTCTTTTACACTTTTATTGCTGTTATAAATAACTTCCTGATCTATTTTGCCGAATATTTCTTCATATTCTTCAGACTGAGGAGTTTTATAAAATATAGTATCAGTTTTGGTTATTAGAGAATCATCGAACATACCAAGAGAATAGACACTATTAATATTTGTAAGTATTTTACTTGTGTCGCTTATATTTATATGATAAAATTGGCTTTGAATAATTGAACCATTTGTGGTTCTAAGAGAATTTACGTCCTTTTGTTGGGTACAGTTAAAAAACATCAATGAAGCGGATAACAAGATGAGTATATGATTCAATGACCGGTAAATAGAAATGTATATTTTCATTCGTTGCTCTGCAGGTTAATCAGCCCATATTGTAGTTATCACATTTTCCCAGATACATTACGCCGATTTTCCTCGCACACAGACGGATGAACAACGATCATAATTCGTATTAACTGAATGTGTAAATATTTCCATATGAAAATTATGAAGTGCGAGACTAAAAATGATTAGGGGAAGTCCCTCTTTTTGATTAGGGGTAGACACCTAATGGATATTAAAGTCACATTGGGATATAAAACTCTGCCGGTGGAAATAATGATAAGTGCGGACTACGGGATAAACTGGATCAGTCTATAGAATTGAACGGTTTTCAATAGCGAATTTAAGCAGTGAGAAAGAACCTTTAATTCCCAGTTTAGCGCAGATACGCGTCCTGTGGTTCTCAATTGTTTTATAACTCAGGAACAGTTCATCGGCAATTTCTTTACTAGTCTTACCCATAGAAATCAAACATAGAATTTCTCTTTCCTTGTCCGTAAGATCACTAATGCCGGGATTCTCGAGTATTCGTTCGGCTGTTTTCTGCTGCCTGTTAACAAAGTATTCCGCAATGTTATGGCTGATAAAACTGCCCCCCTGATGGGATTCGATAACAGCGGATATCACTTCGTCAACAGCATTTTCCTTTAGTAAGTAAGCAGACGCTCCTGCGTTAAAAGCAGCGTTAAATAAATCTTCTTCATTATGCATTGTAAGAAAAATAATTTTAACATCCTGATTCGAAGTTTTAATTTCTCCGGCTATTTCAATGCCGTTTTTGCCGGGAAGATTAATATCCAGAATTATAACATCCGGAGAAAGTTGTTTTACCATGTCAATTGCGGATTCCGAGTCTCCTGCCTCGCCCACTACTTCAATTTCAGGCTGACTAGTTAATGCAGCTTTCAATCCCTTGCGAAATAAAGGGTGATCATCAACTATTATTGTTTTAATTTTCATTTATTCCCCGCAGCAATAATTAATAGTTTTGCTTTGTTTCTCTCAGGTATATTTACGCAGAAGCCGCAATTGATACTTTGACTTCAGTTCCTTCATTAATTTTCGAGGTTATCTCCAATGAACCGTCTAATATTTGCACACGCTCTTTTATGCCGGTAATTCCAATCCCGTATTTCGTCGAATCTTCATTCTTCAAAATCTCGAATCCGCGACCGTCATCAGTGACCGTAACAATAACTTCACTGGGCGCTCTTTTAATATTTATTTCTATGTTTGCAGCACCCGAATGCTTAATAACATTATTTAAACATTCCTGTAATATTCTAAAAATATGTATTTCCTGAGACTGCTCAAAAGCATTATCAACATTATCGATATTAGTATTAACATTAATTTCAGTACTATTCTCAACTTTTAAGATCAGGGATTTCAGAGCAGCGGTTAGTCCAAGTTTGCTAAGCTGATATGGGTGCAGAGTTCTGGAAATATCCCGGATATCCTTAATAGAATTATCTGCAGCGTGGGAAATATCGTTCAGAAAATCCTCTGCTGATTTCAGATCATTTACATTTTTCTGCACCAGACGCGTCATGTTTTTTATTACCAAAAGATCCTGCCCAACAGCATCATGCAATTCGAATGATATTCTTTTGCGTTCATCTTCCTGCGCAGTAATTAGTCGCTGTGTAAATATTCTTCTTGTCTCTTTCTCCTTATTTACCGCTTCCAAAGCCAGATGCTGGGCTAATTCTTTCTGTTGCCTCGTTGTCTTAAATTCATATATCAATACGAGACTTAGCATAATTACAAGTGCAAGACTTCCGAACTGAATCACAGCAGGAGAATAAGTTCCGTGGCTATTATAATAAACTAATATTTCAAGGATTCCGCAGAAAGACATAAAAATGAATCCGATAAGAATTAAACGTGTCTGATAGTTGCCTTTCCGTACACTTAAAACCATGACATATATTCCTACAACAGCAATTACAACAAATACTATCAGATAGTAATTGAATATCATCCAGAAGTCGAAGCCGGGCAGAAACTCAATTATTATACTTATAATCAAATAAAGAACGTTGACCTGCCAGAGCCAGCCTACAATCTTCTTGTACTTATCATCAATAATCTGTTCAAGAATATAAAACGGACCGATTGCAAAAGAAAAAACAGAAATGTTATCAACAACATAAAACAAATACGGGTAAGGAAAAATAATCTGCAGAAGCCGGATATTGCTTCCTGTCCACAATCCAATCGATAACAAAGTTACAGATAATCCCAGAAATAATTTTTTCTGCTTAGTAAACGGAAATGACAACAACAGAATAAACCCGCACATCAAATAAAGCGATGTAAAAATCAATTTATCTATACTATTCGTAAACATTCCTTTAATAATATTGAAGAAACTGCCGAGCACGGGGAACTGATAAAAACCAAGACTTTTAATTGAAGAATAAATTCGAAGGGTTAATGTTTTATTTCGGAAATCTTTCGGCAGTGGAACTAAGTGAACAATATATCCCAATGGAATGGTTTTGTCATTCGGATCGAAGTTGCCGTACTGATAAACAAGTTCACCTTCTACGTAAACCTGTACCACCTGCATCACGTTTTTAATAAAAACAGCGGGATTGGTTACAGCACTATCGGGAAGTTTTGTCCGAAGCCAGAGTGTTCTTCCCTCCATATTCCTGGGAATTTCATCCAAGCTATTAATGCTGGTCCAGCCTGAAGAATAGCTACTATCCGATAGCCATTGCAAGCTGCCATCTTCCCCGCGGGGTGATTTACCAAATCGGTATTGCCAATTACTATTTAATTCAGTTAATGTTTCATTGGCATATTGATATTTTTGGAGGCCGTCGGTGCATGAAAGGACCAGGAGAAGGGAAATCGATAACAGTATTCTTGTAAAAAATCTTACGGCAGTCTGCATGTGCTAAAACAATAGATACTTTAATTAAATATACTGCTGAATTTCTTAATAGAAAAACTCTTACATGTCCATCCGTCGGCGCTCAAACTGTCGTTTAATCAGACTGTATTATTATTTCCATAAGGCAACCTGCCCAAAATATTTAGCCGGGATTGAATTAATGGCATTATAGATCCGTCTTGAGCCGGCTAATATTTCGGTAAAGACAAATAATGTCAGCACTGTTAGAAAAAGGTATTGCAATAAATTCAAGATTAACCATAAAAAGGCTGAACAAAATGCCAAGCAAATATAGCCATAATCAATGACTTGACACTATTTCAATGCCTGGTTAAACCGGATAATTTCTATTCTGTGATATCCGGCAAATTAAATACCGATTGTTTATCGAAATTTTCGATTATTTAAGCAGGATCATCTTGCGTACACCTCTATATTGTCCAATATCAATCCTATAAAAGTAAATTCCACTCGTTAATTCTGATCCGTCGAACTCCACTGTATAATTTCCCGGATTCTGATGCTCATTCACGAGAGTGGACACTTCCCTCCCGAGCATGTCATAGATTTTTAGACAAACGCCAATCATGTCATTTCGACGAGTTGGGCTCGTGCCCGACGAGGAGAAATCTTTAAGATTTCTCACTTCACTCCGTTCGTTCGAAATGACACTATAAGGTATGGAATATCGAATAGTTGTTGTCGTATTAAACGCCTGCCTGCCGCAGGCAGGGATTCGAATAAATCTTAAGCAGTTTGTTACTCACTCATTATGAAATCTTAAACCTAATTACTATTTCATTAACACAAATTTTTTGGTTGAGATGAAGCTTTTTCTTTCTCCTTTTACACTTATCCGGTAAGTATATACTCCGCTGGAAAATTCTGATCCGTTAACTATCACTTCTTGGTAGCCTGCCGGCAAGTAATCATCCAGCAGTACCTCTACACTCTGACCAAGCATATTATATAATTCGAGCATCACTCTTCCCGACTCGGGTAAACCGAATCTTATTGTCGTACTTGGGTTAAACGGATTCGGATAATTCTGGCTTAACGAAAACTCGGTTGGTACTTGTTCCTCTGCTACATCCGTTATACTATTATTAACACTTGCAGTAGTTGAATAGTACTCGTAACTCCCGTCAGTATCTATTTGTTTTAATCTGTATTTTAGGTTACCGGCCGGCGGATTCTCATCAACGAATTCGTAACTCTTAGGGCTGCTGCTGTTACCATGCCCCTCAACAAATCCTACAGTCTCCCATCCTGACTCCTGATTACTGTCTTCTGTAATCTGTCTTTTAATTTCAAACCCGTAATTGTTTACTTCCGTGGCCGTTTGCCAGTTTAGTCTAACAAAGCTATCATCTTTCCCGGCTGTAAATGACATCAATTCTACAGGCAACACTGATGATTCACTCCCTATAATAAACTGACTGAAAGATGTAACACCTTCAAATGTTACCGTAGTTGATGTTGCCGACGCACCGGAAGCGATAAGAGTCCAATCGCCATCCGCAGTACTCTCACGCCGGTATAACTTTAGGTTTGATGGTGTTGTCTGATCCTGTTCACTAATTTTTCCATCGGGCAAAGTAAATGTTAAATTTGCTGAAAACGAGCCCGGAGTTCCAAATGCGGATAAAACAAAATATCTATCCAATGAGTTACCGGTTATACCTGAGTTAGTATTCGGTGAGTTCTCTATTTCTGTGCAAAGAAGATCAACAGCAGAGTCAAATCCATCGCTTGTTGTTATGGTAAGATTACCCAAGTTTTCGGTTCCATTTGTAAACCCGCAGCAACTGTTGCATGAACCGCCGCCTGCAGGAACTGTTGAAGTTACCCAGTCATTATTTGGATCCATACTATGTAACACACCGTTACTTTCTCCGGCCAGTTCAGCAGCCGTGGTTGATCCTGTTCCGTCATTTAGTTGCCAATAACCTATAAACCCGTTTTCATCACCTTCCAATGTTTTATGCATATTTTCTCTGATCCGGGATTCTGAACGGACTACATTCCATACTCTTACTTCATCTATGTATCCGTCCATTGTTTCACTGGAACTGCTGATGGCAAAATTACCGTCATTGGCATATAACGAACTTGATGGATTACTGCTGCCTACTTCCTCTCCATTCAAGTATAGTTTCATTTCTGTTCCGTCGCTCACCCCGGCTACATGATACCACTTCCCGGTTTCCAAAACTCCGTTTACTCTTACCGATGAGAAGCTTCCGTCACTTTTCTTAATGTAAAAATGCAATTGTCCTTGTTGAATGGAACCATCGTGTCTTAGAACTGCTACTTCGGGGGATATAGTAACATATCTTTGAGAACTTGCCGGTAATGAATTGTGATAAATCCATGCTTCTATTGTATATGCGCTATTTTGAGTAATTAATCCGCTTCCGGAAACATAATCGTTAATTCCATCAAACTCCAAAGCATAACCAGGTTCTTCATCAGCTGATATCCCGTACAAAAACGTTCCTTCATTAGAAAAATCCGAACCGGCAAAACAGTTATCAATTGCCTGCACACTCCAAAAATATCTTTGTCCCTGCTTTAAATCTTTTAGTGTCCAGCTTGTGTTATGATTTGTATTACCCAAAGCCGAAATTTTTCTAAAACCATTTGATACATCTGCCATCGGTGCCATTACTTCATTTCCGCCGGGCGTAGTACCGATACGTAAGTTATAAGTTAATCCGGCTGAAGGCGTCTCGTTATCAGTTGCTGCATCCCAGCTTAAAACTGCTTCTGATCCGCTAACAGAGCTTGATAAACTTAACGGAATGTTTGGTGCTGAATTTGTTTTGATATCATTATTATTCTTATATATTTTTGAAATTCTATCACCGGAATCAGAATATCCGGTAAACAAAATATCCAAATCGTCATCATTATCATAATCACCCCAGGCTACTGAGCTCAAAAATACACCAGGTAATGATATTCCGGAATCACTAAAAGTTCCATCCCCATTATTCTTGTAGATTTTGGAGATTTGGACAGATCCAGTGTCGCCGGTTAACAAAATATCCAAATAACCGTCATTATTATAATCACCCCAAACTACTGAACCATCCTCAACAGCGATTAAAGATATTCCGGAATCACTAAAAGTCCCATCTCCATTATTCTTGTAGATTTTGGAGATCTTGACAGATTCAGTATCTCCGGTTAACAGAATATCCAAATAACCGTCATTATCATAATCGCCCCAGGCTGCTGAACCAAAGTTTACTTCAGGTAAAGAAATTCCGGAATTACTAAAAGTTCCATCTCCATTGTTTTTATATATTTTAGTCTCGTAATCTCCGGTTAACAGAATATCCAAATAACCGTCATTATCATAATCGCCCCAGGCTGCTGAACAATCACGAACACCGATTAAAGAAATACCGGAATTACTAAAAGTTCCATCTCCATTATTTTTGTAGATTCTGGAGATCACGTCAGATACGCTTACTCCGGTTAAAAGAATATCCAAATCGCCGTCATTGTCATAATCACCCCAGGCTACTGAACCCTGCGTAACCTGGGTTAAAGAAATAACTACATAACTAAAAGTTCCGTCACCATTATTCTTGTAAATTCTGGAGCGCGGGGCAGTTCCGGTATCTCCGGTTAGCAGTATATCCAAATAACCATCATTATCATAATCGCCCCAGGCTACTGAACTAGCAAAAACACCGGTAAAAGAAATACCGGAATTACTAAAAGTTCCATCTCCATTATTTTTATAGACTCTGGAAATCTCATCAGAAACGGTATTTCCGGTTAATAAAATATCCAAATAACCGTCATTATCATAATCGCCCCAGGCTACCGAACCACTCATAACACCGGTCAAAGAGATACCTGAATCTTCAAAAAACGGTAAAATTTCAAAACTATTTTCTGCTGCAAATTCCGATCCCGAATAGGATGCATCAATTGCCTGAACACTCCAATAATATGTTCCAATTGGCAAGTCTTTTAGAGTTATCCCCAGATTACTACCAACATTACCCGACATTACAACTTTTCGGTATCCATCGGAACTAATTGACATCGGATTAATAATTTCGCTGCCTCCCGGTGTTGTACCGATACGTAAATTATATGACAAACCCAAAGATGGCGTTTCTGTATCTGTAGATTCATCCCAGCTTAAAATTATATCAGTTCCTTGACAAAAACTTGTTCCATTTGAAACCAGACCTGTTGGAGAATTGGGGGCATTATTTATACTTAAACAATTATTTTTATAAAGTTTTGTAATCCGTGTTCCCGACATATCCCCGGATATCAACAAATCCAAATCACCGTCGTTATCATAGTCACCCCATTTTGTATCGCCGGCACTTACATCAGCTATTGATATTGTTGAAACTTGCGAAAACGTTCCATCCAAGTTATTTTGGTAAAGTTTTGTAGAATAACTTGATCCTGTATACCCGGTTGCAATAAAATCTAGATATCCGTTATTATTATAATCACCCCAATCGGCTGAACTGTAGAAGACCCCGGTTGTTGTACCAATACTCTCCTCGGTAAATGTCCAGTTTGATCCGGAGCCGTTATTTTTATATAGTTTTAATATTTTTGATGAACCTGTATCTCCGGTTATCAAAATATCAAGATCACCGTCATTATCATAATCGCCCCAATCAGCAGACCCAAAACTAACTCCGGTTAACGAGATTGAAGTCTCGGTAAATGTTTCATCACCGTTGTTCTTGTAAACTTTTGCGATATTTCCTGAACCAGTGTATCCGCTAAGCAGAATATCGAGATAAGAATCGTTGTTATAGTCGCCCCATGATGCTGAACTGTATGCTACACCTTCTAAAGAAACCGTGATTTCAGTAAATGTTTCGTTACCGTTATTCTTATATATTTTTGAGACAGCACCACCTGGGCTATCTCCGGTTAAAAGGATATCCAAGTTCCCGTCATTGTTATAATCGCCCAAATCAACCGAACCGTTATTAACATTTTCTAATGAAACGGAAAGTTCGCTAAAAGATGTACCGGAGTTATTTTTATATATTTTTGTTACGTTTCCCGATGAATTACTCCCGGTTAAAATAATATCCAAATAATTGTCGTTGTTAAAATCTCCCCATTTAACTGAACTACTTTGAACTCCTTCCAATGAAAAACCGGTTTCGGAATAAGATGCATTATCATTATTGTAGATTTTAGTTATGGCAGATGAGCCGTCGTAGCCTGTTAATATTACATCCAAATCACCGTCGTTATCATAATCGCCCCAATCTTGGGATGAATATTCCAACCCGGGAAATGATATTGAGGTTGTATTCAATATAGCCGCCCAATCTTCATCAGTCATATTGTATAAACTACCGTTATTACTCGCTTTTTTATCAACAGCTAAGCTCCCGGAGGTCTCATTCAGTTTCCAATAACCCGCCAAGCCTGTTAATGATGAACTAACCTCTAAATTCATATTATCATGTATTTGCAACTGAGTTCTAACGACACTCCAAATACGTACCTCATCTATTGCTCCATTTAAATAATCACCACTCGGGCTGCATTCATCTCCCGCTTCGGCTCCCAGCAATGTGCAGTTGTCTGAGTCATAAACAAGTGAATAACCGGCTCCGGCATCATCTGTGGCTTGCAGTTCTCCGTCAACATATAATTTTATATACCGACCGTCACAAGTAATTGCAAAGTGGTGCCAGCCTTCACTAATTGATGATAGCGCCACTTCCGTTCTTCGATATTCACCATTCAGATATACTGATCCGCTCAGTGTATCACTTTCAATCTGAATATTGTAACCGCCGCCACTCGTGTTGGAGATCAAGCGAGAATTATTGGAACTTGGCCAATCAGCATGGTAAGCCCATAGTTCAACAGTTAATGCAGAAGTAGGTTTTAATACGGATGAATTTCCCAAACTCACATAATCGTTTATACCATCGAATTCAAGCCAGTTTGTTAACGGCTGAGAAAAAACAACCTGTACCATGAGAACTAATAACGATATTAAAATACTTTTTTTCATTTTCAACATGATTTTTTATCTGTTTTTTTTAATGACAACACATTGCGAAAGTTTATTTGCTGATTATTTCCTCTCTATGGTTTTCCATAATAGCCGCAGGTCTCTTTTACATAAAAAATTAAGAGCCCCGGCATCAAGGGATGCCTTTCTATATTCCGGTGTATCATAACTTGTAAGCATAACTATCCTTGCGGATGGAAAGGATTTAATTATGTTTCGCGTGGCTTTTATACCATTAACTTTTTTCATTTTAATATCCATTAATACCCAGTCGGGATGATACTTAGCGTACATGTCCCCGGCATATTTTCCGTCGCTGCATTCTATTACGGTATCTCCTTCTTCCCGGATTAGCCCGGATAAGTAGCTACGCATACTTTTATTATCTTCAACTATCATGATTATCATTATATCTTTTGGGGATTATATTTTGGCATGCAAAATCGTCTGCGGATGACTGATTGTAAATGAGTTCTGGAACTCATTTTTAAGCATCTTACGCCGTTGGGAGGGGGGCTACAAAATTAGTTAGGTAAACAGTTGCTGATGAAATGGCAATTCACACCTTGTCGAATGACGGCCCACATTGTCATTTCTCCGTTGATAAGATTTCTCATCACAGTGGAAAGCCGGGAATTCTATATGATATCACAAACGTAACATATTACTTGTTCTACTACATCAAAGACATCTAAAACAGATCTTTGTTCTCGATTGCGAATTGAATCAATCCGTGATTACCATGAAGGTTAAGTTTATTTGAAACATTTGTTCTGTGGTTGCCGGCTGTGCGGGGACTAATAAATAACTCGTTAGCAATCTCATTATTTGATTTCCAATGTGCCACGAGTTTTAACACTTCACGTTCTGTTTGAGTTAGCGATGAAATAGCTTTGACAATCTCCTCAATTTCCTCAGGCGATTTCTCTTTTTGGACTAATAAATCTGAGAGGGAACCGCTGATATATGTTTCACTATTTATTACCGCTTTTACAGCTCTTTCTATTTCAGGGACTACTGCTTCCTTTAGAATGTATCCTTTTACTCCCAGCGAAATAGCTTTATAAAAGTAATTGGGATTTTTATGCATCGTTAATAAGATTACTTTGGTTTGATGATTCAGTTCACAAAGATCAGCAAGAACTTTTAGTCCCGATTTACCGGGCATACGGATATCAAGTATGGCAATATCCGGGGAAAGTTCTTTAATTTTACAAAGTGCGTCTTCACCATTATCAACTTCGGCAATAATATCAAAAAGGTCGTGCTCACATAGTGCATGTTTAATACCTGCACGAAATAGAGGGTGATCATCCGCTAATATTATACGGTTTTTTTTCAATGTTCAACTTTATATTTTTTTGATACAACACAACAACATTAATTCGTTATGTATATTTCCAACTATATAGCTACATCAGATTCATGATTCCCAACAACGGGCAGACATATTTTTATTTCCGTTCCTGAACCTGCTTTTGATAAAATACTCAATTCGCCGTGAAGCAATTTTATTCTTTCTTTCATTCCAGATAAACCGAAACGCGGTCTGTCGAGATCAGAAGCATTTTCATCTACACTAAAACCCACCCCATTGTCAGTGATTTTAATTAGTATTTCTTTATCCAGCCTTTTTATTACCAACCCGGCAGTTGTTGCTTCAGAATGTTTGATTATATTATTAACGCCTTCCTGGATTACCCTGTAGAGGTTAATCTGTTTTTTTTCATCAAGAATTTGATCAATATTTTCAGTAATAAAATCAAATTTTATACTTGAAGACTTCTCCACCCTATTGATCATAACAGCTATGGTTTCAGTAAAACCTAGTTCTTCCAATTCCAATGGACTGAGATTATGCGAGATAACGCTCAATCCTTCAATTACATTTGAAAGTATCTGCGATACCTCTGCGGTTAACGGATTATTTTCTACCTGTCCTGAACCTATCAACAATTTATTTTTTGCTATAAGAAGTTCCTGACCAATATCATCATGAAGTTCACCGGCAATTCTTTCTCGTTCTTCCTCTTGTTTTTCAATTAGTCTTTGAGAGAATTCAACCTGCTGGTTAGCAATTGTTTCCTGTTTAATTGTTTCTTTCTCAGCTTCCTTAATTTTATTTTCCTTCTGCAGAATTACATTTTTTTGTTTTAGAGAACGGTTAAAATAAAAACCTAATACAACCAGGAGAAATCCTGCAACAGATACAAACCAGACTAAACGCTGGTTCAATATTCTTTCTTTCTTTTCCATATTAAGGTTCGCCTTTAAAATGGCGTTTTCCTTTTCTTTTTTTTCTGTTTCATACTTTGTTTTCAGTGCAGCAACTTGTTCGTGCCTTTCAGTACCGGAAATGCTATCCTTCAAAGAAATATATTTTTCTAAATAGAGTTGTGCTCTTTTTACATCTCTTATATTCAAATAATAATCGTGATATAATTTATACGTTAATGCTAATTCGGTTTTATGTTCAATGCGTCCGGCAATATCCAATGCCTGTTCCAGGTAGTATTTCCCTTTTGCCAACATTCTGGTTTTAATATAAATATCCGCAATATGGTTAAATATAAAAGCCTGCTCATTCAGTGCCTGATTTTTATCCATATGTTCCTGGGCTAATGATAAATATTTAAGCGCATTATCGTACTCTTTCAGGGCAGCATAACATTCACCCATATTTGAGTATAAAGTTGCTAAATTATTATTATATTTTTTGCCTTCTAAAAAAGAGAGCGATTCCTTGAAATACAATATCGCCTCATTGTATTTTTTTAACTTTAAATGGAGATAACCCAAATTCGTAACAGTCATAGCAATGCCAAGACTGTCGTTTAATTCACGACGCTGTGACAATGCATTATTAAAATATTCCAGCGATGTTTCATAGTTATTTAAAGAAGCAAAAACAATACCGAGATGCCCGTTTATTTTAGAAGTGTAATTTACATCATCTGTTTTTTCAAAGTATTTAAGCGCCTTAATAAAGCTTTGTGAAGCTTTTTCATACTCCTCAAATTGCATTAAAGCGTTTCCATAAAAAAAACGGTTCTTAGCTTCACTTTCTTTATCTCCACTGATGCTGTCAATCGTCAGAGCTTTTTCAATAAATAGAAATGCCGAATCCTTTTCTCCTCTATATACATGGACAAAAGCTATATTGGCATAAGAATAAGACCGACCAGGCAGGTAGTCTAATTCATCGGCTATCATAAGAGCTTTTTGTGAAAAATAAAGTACGCTGTCTGTTGAAACATACTTCATGCTGTTTGCAATATCGTTTAAGACATCAACACGCTCTGTACCATTTGATAGTTTCAGAAGATTCTTTAAACTGTCTAATTCTCCCGCAGAAGATGAAGCACTAAATAAAAAAACAAATCCCAAAAGCAGAATATTCCGCCACATTGAACACTCCCCAAAAGTTACTTTGTAAAATTAACTTAATATGATAATATTTCAAGTGATTCAGATTAGAGTTTATTATGAAATGAACGATGTGGCTGAGGAGCTGTAAATCTTTGCAGGAGTAAAAAATTCAACTAAGTGATTACCTGATGAGCCTGCCACAATGGTAATCGGGGGTATTTAGTCTTGTATAAACCTGTTAATACTTACTCGTAGAAGTTCTAAAAAAGTTTATTGTTTGGTTCGCAGCACTATCACCATAGCATCGGAATCTTCGGAAGTATCGAGCGGTTTCGGCGGGATGTTATACATGCTGCCGTACATCCAGTACTTATCAAATACACCGGACTGTTCAATAAGAAGCTTCATTTCCTGTGCAAGATAGAACCTAACTGGACTCACAGCTTCGGAAACTCTTACAAGTTCCTTACTTTCCCAAATACGCATCTTGGTAGTAATATCCCATACCTGTGTAACACTGTTGAATTTATCCGAAGGCACGCCGAATGTTATCTCGACTTTTGTGCTGCCTTCCCTGCAGGTCCACTTGTTGGCTTCATCGTCGGGGAAATAGAACATGGGATGTGTTGCTTCAATCACATAGATGCCCCCCGGCTGGAGGTTCTTCGCGACTGACTTGAAATGGGAAACGATTTGTTCATTTGTTGTGAGATGAGAAATACTTTCCATTAAAGTTGCGGCAAGAGTATACTTTCTTCTCGTACTGAATTTTGTCATATCGGCTACAATGGCTTTAACGTTCAGTCCTTCCTGCTCGGCTTCATAAGCCGCATACTCGGACATCTCGGGAGAGAGATCCAGCGCTGCGGAAGTCCAGCCTCGTTTGGCCATCTCACGCGCATGTCTTCCGGGTCCGCATGCAAGTTCGATAAACGATTTCTTTGCTAATTCATCCTTGCTTACCTTACCGTGTTTCTTAAGAGCCCATTCAAGAAAATCACATTCAACATCAAATTCTCTATCCTGAAATGCTATGTCATATGCCCGGGCATTCGCGTAAAACTCTTTTGCCATTACTAATCCTCAATGAAAAGAATGCATGAAAAATTTGATCGTAAGTATAGTAATTATATTTATCAATTCTAGCATTTACTTTAATTCAAAGTTTGTTTTGAAAAAAATCAATACAGTTTGTATAAAATTGAATATATTTTCATATACGCTTTGCTTCCTTGTATATCCTGACAAACAATAAATATATCATGCGAATCAATTATTACCGAAGTATAGCCTTTGGATTTGTAATAATAGCATCCACTATTCTTATCAATGCTCAGGAATTAAGCGGTTATGTTTATTCCGATTCAGGAGAACCTCTTGCGGGCACAAACATATATATACTAAACACGAATACCGGAACATCATCAAATCCTGACGGTTACTACCTGCTAAGGCTCAAGCAAGGACGCTGTAAAGTTGTATTCAGCTTTCTGGGCTTTACCAGTGATACATTAGAGCTAAATGTTAATGTCGGGGATAAAATCACGAAAGATATAAAGCTGAAAGGCTCAATCCTGACTGCTTCCGAGGTAACGGTATATGCTGGTGAATATAATGATGCCGAACTGCTCGTGTTAAATGTCCTGGAAAGAAAACATGAATACCTGAGCAAACTTGAGAACTATACTTACAAGGCATATACTAAAAATGTTTTGGCAGTTGAAAAGAATGATTCATTAGTAATCGGAGGACTTCTTGAAACTCTTTCGGAAGCTTTCTGCGAGTATCCTGATGAATTTAACGAAACTATAATAGCACGTAAGCAGACGAAAAACTTCAACGAAGCAATGAACATTTTCTCCGCCGGTAAGATACCCAACATACTCGCGGAAGAAATCAGGATTGACGAGCTTCGCATTGCAAGTCCCCTGTGCAGCAACGCACTGGATTATTACAGTTTTGAAATTCTTGATACTATCTATTCGGGGAACCGGTCTATTTTTAAATTAGGATTCAGTCCCCGCGAAGATAACAGTCCGCTGTTCGATGGTACTGTAAACATTGTTGATAAAACATATGCTCCAAATTCAGTTGAATTATTCGGACGCAGCAGGATCCAGGGATCGGTTAAACAGAATGTACATATCCGCCAGGGCTTCAGGGAATATGAAAATTACTTCTGGCTGCCTGTTACGGTTGAAACAAACTTTGAACTCGACATGGGACTCCCGGGCTTGCCACCCATACAATTCGAACAGACCAGTATTATTTCGGATTACACTATAAACAACTCAGAATTTAACTACGAGTTCAACCAGGTCTCATTCAGCTTCACTCCTTCACCAGATATTGATACAACAGATATCTGGAAAAAATCACAGGTCATTCCTCTTACAGCCAAAGAACAGAACGCCGCTTATAAGATAGACAGTATAATGACGCACGGAAGTTTTCTATTACGAGCTACTGTGGCTGTAACCCAGTCGTATCCTGTTATTGCATCACTCCCGTTTACAAATTTTTCGGACTTTTATCATTACAACCGGGTCGAGGGTCACTACTGGGGAATCGGTTTGGATAGTAAAAATTATCTGGGTCCTGTAAACCTGAAATTAAAAGGCGGCGTCGGCAGCCGAGATGAATTATTCAAATACAAGTTCAGCACCAAAATTGATATTGCCGGAAAGAAACTTTCTCTTAATGCATCATACTTCCGCGACATAGCGTATCTCGACTCATATTACGATTATTCAATGTTCGACATTACATGCCAGGCGCTATTGGAGGATAATGACTATGCGAACTATTATTATAAGAAAGGATTTTCATTTGGTTTCCTGTTCAGACCAGCAAGTGAAATTGAGTTTAACAGCTCTCTTAATATTGAAGAACATTACGGGAAGCACAACATAGCTGAGCTTACAGATGATGAAGAAATCATTAAATCGACAAAAGCAATGCCTGTAGCGGGTGGAACTTTTAATCACCTGACGTTTGACATAACTTACAACAACCTTAAGTATATTGATTACGGCTGGATAACAGAACCGGATATTTCAAGAGATTACACCTACATAAAGTTAAACTCTGATTTTTCCTCTCCCGACATATTTGATAGTGATTATAAGTTTAGCCGGTTCAACCTGTATATTGACAAGCACAACAAATTCAGCCGCTTTCTAAACCTCAACTTAATGTTCCTCGTCGGTATCCAATCAGGCGACAAACCGCTTCAGAATTTATTCCATCTTCCGGGGAGTTACGGATCGTTCGGGAAACCGAATTTATTCAGAACAATCAGAACAGACGATTATCTCGGTGACCGCTATTATTGTGTTTTCATTCAGAATAATTTTAAGAACAATATTTTCAAGCTCCTTCAATTACCCTGGCTGGAGGATAGTAAAATTGATCTTATCGCATTCTTCAATGCAGGATGGCTGCGCACTCCATCTCAATCAACCGGAGAAACAAGTCATACTGATATTTGGGAAACCGGACTGGGAATCAGGAATATTATAAACTTCTTCAGACTCGATTTCAGCTGGGGAAAGATTGAAACAAATCCGGATTTCAATGTAACTCTGCAATCGCGTATAGAGTTCTAAAGTAATTCGCCGGGTCTATTCAGTGCAAATTTGCGTCGACAATTTAATTTACCATTGAACCATTAGTTCTGGATTTATATATTAGACCAACTTCCGGGAGAGAAACCATAAGAGCCAGAATATTCCAAATAGTATTAATGCTGATTCTTGTTCAGAGCTCTTCATTGGCCCAGATTTCCATTTCGGGCTGGGTAACCGATTCACTTTCCGGTGAAGTGCTGGTAGGTTCGAATATTATAATTTACAAAGACAGTGTTATCGCAGGCGTTCCACCACTTAAAGGAACAACTACAAACGAGTTCGGTTTTTTTGCATTTACTAAACTTGCTTCCGGAAAGTACTTTTTAATAACCCGTCACCTCGGGTATTCTCCTCAAATTGACGAAGTTTTATTAACTGGTCAATCCACTTCGCTTAATTTGAAAATTACCATGACTGAAAATGATGTGGAACTTGAAGAAGTAATTGTAAGGAGCGAAAGAAGGCGCGAACAATCAATCAGCACAATCGATTTGACTCCAGAGATTTTATCCCAGCTTCCTTCGTTAAGCGGCGAAATGAATGTTATAAAGTCTCTGGAACTTCTTCCCGGTGTAAAAATTTCGGGTGAACTTTCGAAAGGTTTGTATATACGCGGCGGATCTCCGGACCAGGTGCTAACTCTGGTTGACGGCGTAATGGTGTATAATCCTTCCCATCTCGGAAACTTTGCAAGCACATTCAATTCAGGTGCTCTCCAAAATGTAAGACTGATAAAAGGGGCATTCCCTGCCGAGTACGGAGGAAGACTCTCCAGCGTTCTCGATATCAAGCTCCGTGCCGGCACGCGGGAAAAAGAGAAACGAACTCTTACCCTGGGATTTATAAGTTCAAACTTTTCCGCCGAAGGTCCGCTCGGGCCGAAATCCACATTCATGATTTCCGGAAGAAAAATGTATTACGATTTTGTAATGAACAATTTCTACAACGACAATTCTATTCCAAGATACAATTTTCACGATCTGAATGCTAAACTCACCTACAATCTGTCGAAGAACGATATTGTTTCCATTAGCGGAACACTTGGAGAAGACAATCTTTATAATCCGGCCGGAACTGGTGATATTATATATGATATCGGATGGGAGAACAGGAACGCGAGTATAAACTGGCTGAAAATTAATTCCGAATCATTACTGATCAACTCAACAGCCAGTTTTACGGATTACCGGTTTCGCGCTTTGCTGGATAATGCTTCCGAAGACGCCGGATCAACTAAATATTTCTCTTCATCAAAACTTACCGACCTTGTATTTAAATCAGGGATGGAATCTAACTCCATTGATGATCATGTGATTAAAAGCGGCTTTGAACTCACCGTTCACGGATACAACCTGATATACAGCGATTCATATGATGAAGTACTGGAAGAAGATCCTGAAGTCCCGGAAGATATCTTCGCAACCGAGGCAGCTTTATATTTCCAGGATGAGTGGAGTATCTCGGGATGGCTGAAGTCCAATATCGGCGGGCGGTTCTACTATTTCAAGTCGAAAGAATATTTACGGTTTGAACCCAGAGTAAGTTTTTCCTTAATTCCATTCGGGAATACTCGAATAAATCTGGCTTACGCTAACGCGCACCAGTTCCTGCATCTTGTTTTAAGAAATGATATATCGCTACCAACGGATCTGTGGTATCCTTCGTCGGACAAAATAAAACCTGCCAGATCTTCACAGTATGTTTTCGGCATCAGTAGCAGCCTGCCCGATGATCAATACACATTTTCGATTGAGACTTACTACAAAGACATGAACAACCTGCTTGAATTCGCAAACACTTCACCAATCCAACAGGATGAAGCAATCGAGGATAAGTTTACTAAGGGGAAAGGTGAATCGTACGGAGTTGAGATATTTGTAAACAAATCACGCGGTGATTTTACCGGGTGGATCGGTTATACTTTATCGTGGACGAAAAAACAGTTCGACAGGTTGAATGCGGGCAGAATATTTTATCCCAAATACGACAGGCGGCATGATGTTTCAGTGGTTATTACTTATCAGTACTCTGATGATTTGAATATAAGCGCCACATGGACATTCGCTTCCGGACAGGGTTTTACACTCCCAACCGGGCAGTACATGTTGTTTTCGGGAGAGACCAGTACAAGCCCGGGCGTACAATTCAATTATACGGGATTGAATGGTTATCGACTTGAGTCTTACCATAAAATGGATTTGAATATATCATATTCATGGAAGTTTTTTGATCTGCCTGTTAAAACGTTTCTTAACATATATAATCTTTATAACCGAAGTAATCCTTTTGCATATTATATAAATAGCGAATCGAGAGGCAGTGGTGAAAATCAAACAACCGTACCCGTTCTTAAAAAGCTAACCTTGTTTCCGTTTATACCGAGTTTTGGAATATCATTCGATTTCTGATAAAGAGTTATGAGAAAAAGTTACAAACACATATTGATGTTTTTATTAATTCTTACCGGCTGCGAAAATGTTGACGTTGTTGAAACAGGTATTGAATACAGTGAAAAGATAGTTATTCAGTCAGAACTTATTGCAGAGGAGGTATGGGAAGGAATTCATATAACCAGGACGCTTTCACCCGGAGAAGCTTATGACATTGAGAAGGCGGCAATCAAGGACGCGCTTTGCTATCTGAAAGTTAACGACCACCAGATAATACCGCTTCACCACACCGGGGACGGATTGTACAAAGCAATTGATGACTATGTCGTTCGTTCCGGTTACACATATGAGCTGATTGGATTTAGCGGCGATAACTCGTTTTATTCAGTTACAAAAATCCCAATTGCTCCTGAGGTTATTGAATCCTCCCTCGATGATGACGGATATATTCTTTGCAGGACAATGGTAAGTAAGTACGAAGTGTACGGCTGCAAATGGTACGTAAAGAACAATAATTCTGATAAGATAATTTATCAGGCTGATGACTTTTATTCCCTGGTTGAACCCAGTGAGGAAGATGAAACCGCTTTAATTCGAACCTCCAATATACCGGATGAATATTTAGCGGATTATTATGGCGATTATATTTACTTCAGAGCTTATGCCTTCGATCATCAATTTCTAGAATACTTTCATTCCAGGAATAACAGCAACCCGGTTGATGACGCGTTTACACAAGGGGGAGGACTTGTTAACTGGAATGTACAAGGCAATAACGTGATAGGATTATTTATTGGAATGGCTGTCCGGCCATTGGCGAAAATCAGAAAATGATAAGTTCAATGAGAATACGAAAATACATACTGCCCTTTTTAATATTCATACTGCCGCTGCTCCCGGGCTGTCTTGAAGATTCGGTGGAACCGGAAATTAATATTCAGAGGCAAACCAGTGCCGAACTTTTATACCTTCTCGAAGAACGAGGTGACTTTATAAACACAACCGATATGCCCGCATTAATTTCCGCAGAAGAGCTGTATAACAGTGCGCAGAATTATCTTATACTAGACATTCGCGATAACATCAGCTTCAGTGCCGGGCATATTGAAGATGCGGTTAATATCCTCACGAAGGACATTCCTGATTACCTTCAAAACAGTGGACTTAATTTCTCCTCACCCATTGTACTTGTTAGTTCTGCAGGCCAATCTGCCTCATACTATACCTGTCTGCTCCGGTTGATGGGTTACTATAAATCCTTTGCGTTAAGCTTCGGCATGGCATCATGGAACAATGACTTCGCCGATATCTGGCGAAACGCAATTGATTCCCAGATTGACTCGGCTAGGATGAATAATATTTCCTATCTTAAACCGGACCTGACAGGGCTTCCTTCGGTTTCATCGGTCGACTCACTTAGCTCACCAGAAGAATTACTCGATTACAGAATAAATAATCTCTTCTCCAACACTTTTTCAGAATCACTGGATTATTCATTCGGCACAATTGACACCGCCGGTTTTGATCCGGAAGTCTCACTCCGGACTGATCAGTTTTATCATGACTTCAGTCTAGACCTGGACGGTTACAATCATTTCTATTTAGTATGCTTTGGGCCGGGGCAACTATACTCGCCTTACGGTTTCCTGGATAAGTATCCCGATATATTATGTCATCCTTTGGCCGCAGTATATTATCAGAACGCAGAAATAAGATCGGATCTGCAAAGTATAACTCACCTTCAAACACTTCCAAACGATAAAATCATTGCTGTGTACAGTATTTCCGGACATGCAAGTGCTTTCGTCGCCGCTTACCTGAGAGTACTCGGATATAAGGCTAAGTCTCTAGTCTACGGCGCCAATAGTTTTGTTTACAACGGACTTACTTTGCATAGCAATCTAATGAGCAGAAGCTTTACCGATAATTCCGTTAAAAACTATTCATATAGAACCGGATCGCAATAATACTTGTTATCCTTACCAATAAATGTTTTATTGCGAAATATTTTTTAGTTTAGTTTCAATAATTGAGCAAATTATACAATGAGCAGAAAGATAATTATAACCGGTGCAACAGGTCTTATCGGTAAGAAAATTTGTACAATACTATTAGAGCGTGGCGACAAAGTAACTGTATTTACACGTTCTCCTGAAAGAGCTGCACGAATATTCGGAGATAAAGCCGAATATGTGAAATGGAATTATAATGAACAGGATACCTCCGGCATCATCAATGCTATCAATTATGCAGACGCAGTTATACATCTTGCGGGTGAAAATGTAATGTCGAGACGCTGGAATGAAACTCACAAAGAGAGGGTTCTTAAAAGCCGTATGCTCGGAACCCGGGCGTTAGTTAATTCGATATTAAGGGCGGAACATAAACCGGAAGTTTTCATATCAGCCTCAGCTGTAGGATATTACGGCACAGAAGGAAATAAAAAGGTAACGGAGACTTCAAATCCTGGAACAGATTTCCTTGCGAATGTGACAGGATTATGGGAACAGGAAGTTAAAAAAGCTGCTTCATTTGGAATGAGGGAAGTTCGTATCAGAACCGGAATTGTGTTGGATAAGAACGAAGGGGCTTTGGCGAGAATGCTCACACCATTCAGACTGTTTATAGGGGGTCCGTTGGGGAGCGGGAAACAATGGTTCCCATGGATTCATATAGATGACGTTGCCGGGATATTTCTTCACACTCTGGACAATCCAACCGTCTCAGGTCCGTTAAACGCTGTAGCTCCCGTACAAATTAATATGAATGATTTCTCAAAAATACTCGGGAATGTTTTACATCGTCCGTCAATCTTCCGGGTGCCTGAGTTTGTTCTTAGACTTGTCCTTGGCGAAGGCGCCGAATCAATAGTCAACGGGAGTTATATTTTACCTAAAAGGACATTGGATTCCGGATACAATTTTAAATTCGATAATGTTGAATCTGCATTGAATGATCTACTGGAATAACTTTTACTGCTTCATATCTTTGTTGTCTTTTTGTCTTTCAATAAAATCCTTATATACCTGTTCACCCTCTTCTTTCCAGAACTTATCGTAATCCTTCCACTTTTTATGTTCGCTGCCGATTGCATACTCAAGCAATCTCTTCTCAAATTTTCGTCCGAATCTCGTTTCACGTTCGGAATGATATTTCCCACCCCCGCCGAAATTACCCAGCAATAACCTCGCGAGAATTATTAATCCGCCTGCCTGCAGGTATTCAATTTCGCCAAGTCCGAAAAGCTTAGGCATAAGCCAATTCCAGAGTTCTCTAACAGGCAGTGCGAATAACGCTGCAATTATTACAGAAAAAATAATTCCTTCAATAATACTGCCGATGAAGTCATGTTCCCCTTGGTTTTCACTTTTTCTATGAACAGTTTTCATTTTCTACTCCGATTAATTTATCTCGTCTTTTAATAACTTTTGAATTTTAGCCATTGCCCGATGCTTACGCGCCAGCAGAGTACCTATCGGCACATTCCATTTCTGAGATAACTCAGCAAATGTTAATTCGTCATATTCAGTTGCGTAGATAATTTGCTGATCGGCCTCCGGTAGTCTTGAGATCGCTTCATAAACTAATGCCGTACTCTCCTCAGATTCCAAATCAGTTTGAAACTCCTCTTCACCTGATTTTTTCTCAATATTCTCATCCGATTCATTAATTGAATGGACTTCCGCGGATTTACCTTTCTTTCTATACTGATCGATAATTCTATTTCTTATTGCTCTGTATATGTATGCCGAAACGTTTTCTATTGCCGAATCGAAATCGACTTTACTGAAAATATTAAGCGCTACATCATGAACAATATCTTCAGCGCTTTCACCGCCGGCGCCGCTGAAATGCTTGCGCGCATAGTTTACCAGCTTATTGTATTCCTTTGATATGAATTCCGTAATGGGCACTAATATTTTCTTTTATTATTGTAGACGAAAAACGGAAGTGTTTATTGCATTAAATTACTTCTTTTTTTCAAAAAGATATAACTTTGCATTCTTCGGTGAGAAATCGGGTTTGCCGTGAAAGCCCTGTTTATTCAGGTATGATGCAAATTCGCGCATGAAAAAACCATGTGTAACAACAAGTATGTTTTCTTTTCCGGAGTTTAGTAATATATCGTAGAATCCGGAACATCTTTCCCTTGTTTGCTTCCTGCTCTCTTTCTGACTCTTTAATCCCAGCAGCCATGCAAATCTGGATGAAACAACCCAAAACGTAAATGATCGCTTCCTGCTGCTGTTGAATGCCGCGGCAGCATCAACCTCGACTATTAAATCAGTCGTTGTGATTGCTTTTTTATAAATCGCCCGGGCTGTTTCCTGAGCACGTTTCATAGTACTGGTATAGCATATCTGCCAATCAATACTGCCGAGGTCAACATCATGTTTAAAAACTTCAGCCGAATCGTAATACCGTTGTGTTTCATTAAACTCATCTGAAGTCAGAGGATGTTTTAAAATCGGTGCGTTTACTTTGAAATGTCTTATTAATCCGATGGTCATGTGCAAATATAAAAAAGAATATTGAGCCGGGCGTAATAGAAACCCGGTTCACGTATAATTTCTATTTTATCAGCAGCATTTTTCTGGAAGTACTGTAATTACCGGCATTCATTCTGCAAATGTACAATCCGCTTGGAAGATCAGTCCCGTTAAATTCCAGGCTGTACCTGCCTGAGGTCTGATATTTATTAACAAGTGTAGTTATTTCAGAACCGAGTATATCGAATACCTTAATTGTTACCCGGCCATCATTCGGTATTGAGTAGTTGATTGTCGTGGTCGGATTAAAAGGATTCGGATAATTCTGCGTCAACGAATACTCAATAGGAAGAACTACATCATCATTTACATCGGTTACAAGTGAAGCAAATTTTTCACGGCTTCTACTTGCTGCATCCTTAAGTTCATCCAGACTCGTACCGGCAATTAATGCGAATGCAATTTCGATTTGTTCGTCTGCATTTAGCACATGCGGACCGGTGCCTGATACGAATGAAATATCAGACGGACCTTCAGTAACATGGTTACGGCGGTTAGAAAGACTTGTCCATTTCTCCGCATCTGTGAAACCGTCGTAGATATCATTTACATTATCTATAGCATAGAATGTATCATCATCAGTAGATAAAAGCACCACCCCTGCATGAGTTTTATTTAATCTCTGATCCGAGTTATAGGCATACCCGAACCTTCCGCCAACATTATAATTTACAAGATTATCCGAAGACGTGGAAGCGTCTATATCCCAGTCGAAAAATAATCCGGCATGAAGATCGCTGTAGTTATCCGAACCAGTGTTTTTCAGAATATACTTAAGAATAATAAAATCCATACTCTCATCATCCGCAAAAGTATACGAGTGAAGTTCCGTTTCAATACTGAATCGATTGCTACCGGCGTTAGTATCATCGAATATCGACAATCCCTGTTCATCCGCAACATTACCGGGAGACTGGAGAATGAACGGCTGAACTACTGCAAAGTCATCGGACTGCGATTCGCCGCTTTCATCACGAACAGCACTTACCATGCGTTCTGCTGAATTACCGTACAACAACCCACCTTCAAAAAGAATATCGGCGCCGTCCTGATATCTGAATCCATCGCCCTGTACATTATCGGGATAATCATTATACGCTATCGTACCCTTGCTGGTTATAGTAACATTTATATCATTCTTTGAAGTAGTTTTATACAAAGGATTAATAATTATCTCATCAGTCCATTGGAAATCAGAATAAGATCCGTCACTAAACTCCAGGCGAAGAGATAACTCTGTGTTTAACGGAGCAGCCGGATTAATAATAAATGAAAACAAGTTCTGACTGTTGTCAAATTCACTTAACGTAGGCTGAGCACCCAAATTATTTGAAGAATTGTCTAACTGGATATAAGGACTTTCTGTTACAAGCCGAACTGAGAGGTTTGACAATGGATTCAAGAAATTAGTAAAAGTTACTTCAACATCCACATTCTCACCCGATTCGAAAATACCGTTCCCATTTCCTTTATCGTAAAACACAACATCCTTAATCCTGACTGATTTGGAATTTGTATTCGACACGGACTGGTAAGCGTTAGCACGGCCTGAACCCAGCAAGTAAGTATAGCTCGGATTCAGGTTGTCAATATTATCCGCATTAACCCTTATCTGCTCGGCTACCTGTAGAGGCGAATACTCCGGGAATTTCGTAAATACGAGTCCGGCTATTCCGGCAACAAGAGGCGACGCCATTGAACTACCGCTCAACTGAGCATAAGTATTATTCTGCCAGGTGTCGAAAATCCCTGATCCGGGTGCGAATAAATCTACCTTCTCACCATAATTTGAAGACGGGTCCCTTAAATCCTGAGAATTGGAATATCCAACCGAAAGCGCACCCTTATAATTTCCCGGATATATAGCATCCCTGTTGTTTTCATTTCCAGCAGCTCCTACAAGCAGCACGCCATTAGCAACCGCGTAATCTATAACCGCTTGAAACGCGCTTGAAAAACTATAACTTCCCCAACTACAGTTAATAACTTTAGCGCCGTTATCAACAGCATAAATGATGCCTTGATACCCGTATGAAATAAGCGCCCTGCCAAATGAATCTCTAATGTTATCCTGAGCGGTTTTCACAGCCATTATTCTGCAGTTATAACCAATAGACGCAACGCCTGTATTGTTATTTGTAACCGCGCCGACAATTCCGGCGACATGCGTACCGTGATCGGGCTGATCTTCCATAGGATTGTTGTCGGCAACGCCGGTGGTTCCCCCGAAATCCCATCCTCGAATATCATCGACGTAACCGTTATTATCGTCATCTACACCCGCCGTACCGTTTAGCTCTTCTTCATTAGTCCAGATATTGCCGGCAAGATCAGGGTGATCCCAATCCACGCCTGTATCAACAATTGCAATTACAATATCCCTGCTCCCCTTTGTTATGTCCCAGGCGGCTTCAGCATTTATTTTTTGCAATGAATACTGATTATTATAAAGTGAATCGTTAGGAGTAAATGCAAGGTCATAGATGTATTGCGGTTCAGCCCATTCAACTTCGGGCAATTTGGAAAGTTTTGCCACAATATAGCCAATCTCCATCGGTGAGTTCACCTTTAACTCAACAATGTTGTTAAGACTTTCTTTATTCCTTGATTTGGCATCAAATAATTGTTCATAACCATTAATTCCAAGCGCTTCCATTCTGTTTTGAGTTGATTTACTTAAAGATGCCATTCCCGAAGTAATAGTTGGACCCGATTTAAACTTAACTATCACCCTGTCTGGCAAATATTTTGCGCCGTTTTTATCTACATAGTTAGAGGCATTTGTCGTTACCAGTAAAATTGCAAACAAAAAGGTAAGTGTATACTTGAGCATTGTATTCCTGTTCGATAATTGAATGTGAAGTCTAAAAATAATGGGGATAAATCTCAATCTAAAAAAGGGGTATAAAATCCGCCGCATTGCAACGGCGGATTATAAACAACAGTAAAAAACTTGCTTTCGTACTAGTTTAGATCTTCAAGAAGATCTTTAATTTTACCGAGCGAAGCTTCCCAGTCGTGCTGTTTTGCGCGTTCCTTTTCAACAACTTCAGCCGGTGCGTTATTAACAAACTTCTCGTTCGACAATTTTTTACCAACTCCGGTAAGAAGTCCCTCAAGCCGCTGAATTTCCTTCTGCAGCCTGCCGCGTTCAACGTCAAGATCAATAAGTCCTTCGAGCGGAACGAAAATATCGCAGCCCTTAACCACCACAGAAGCGCTTGCTTTCGGTTTCTCGAGGTTCATATCAACAGTGATACTTCCAACTCTCGTAAGAGATTTTATATAATCCTTCTGCACGTCCGTAATGCTTTCCGACTTCAGGAATACATCAATTTCCTTTGAAGGCGGAATGTTCATTTCACCGCGGATATTTCGAATTCCCGTAACAACGTTTTGTACAAATATGATGTCCTTCTCAGCCGATTCATCAACCAAATCCGCATTATAAACCGGGAAGGATGAAACAGATATCGACTCGCCCTCTTTTCGTTCATCAAGAAGCTGCCAGATTTCTTCCGAAATATACGGCATGAACGGATGCAGCATTTTGAGCATTCCTCCGAAAATTGTAAGCGAGCGAACCAGAACAGCGCCCTTAACCTCTGCGTCGTCGGAATACATTCGTTTCTTCGAAAGTTCAAGGTACCAGTCGCAGAAGTCATTCCAGATGAAGCTGTAAATAATTTTAGCGGCGCCGTTAATATCGAATTTATCCATCGCGTCCGACATTTGCTTAACCGATTTTTGGTAGCGTGTCATGATCCATTTGTCGGTAAAGTCGATGTGCTTATCTTTCAGTGACTCGTCAAGCTCGGTGTCCTGCGCGTTCATCATAAGGAATCTGGCAGCGTTCCAGATCTTGTTCGCGAAGTTCCTGCCGAGTTCGCACTTCTCGGTGCTGAACAATACATCCTGCCCCAATGGAGCAATGTAGTTAATAGTAAACCTGAGTGCGTCCGCACCATAATCATTTATTACTTCAAGAGGATCAGGTGAATTGCCGAGCGACTTGCTCATCTTACGTCCCTGCACATCGCGTATAATGCTTGTGAAATAAACATCCTTAAAGGGTATATCGCCCATGAATTTCATGCCGGCAATAATCATTCTGGCAACCCAGAAGAAAATGATATCAGGCGCGGTTACGAGAAGATCGGTAGGATAGTAGTACTTCTGATCATCCTCACTGGTGAACACATCCTGCGCCCACAGCCAGCTTGATGCCCATGTATCCAGCACATCCTCTTCCTGCTTCCAGTTTTCAGAATCCTTCGGCGGTTCAACTCCGCAATAGATCTCTTTAGTTTCCTTATGATACCAGACTGGAATCCGGTGACCCCACCATAATTGCCGGGATATACACCAGTCCTTTATATTGTCCATCCAGTGTTCGTAGGTTTTAATCCAGTGGGCCGGATGGAAATTAACTTTGCCTTTACGAACAACTTCCAGTGCCGGTTTAACAAGTTCGTCCATCTTCATGAACCACTGCTCGGAAAGATAAGGTTCGATAGGTACATTACCGCGCTCGGAGTAACCTACTTTATTTGTGTAGTCTTCAATTTTGTCAAGAAGTCCAAGTTCTTCAAATTTAGCGACAACCTTCTTGCGTACTTCATACCTGTCGAGTCCCCGGAACTCTTCGGGAACATTATCGTTCGTAGAAGCATCATCGTTGAAAATATTAACAAGTTCAAGATCATGCCGCTTACCCATTTCATAGTCGTTTACGTCGTGCGCCGGAGTAATTTTAACCACGCCTGTACCGAATTCAAGATCGACATAATCATCTGCAAAAATCGGAATTTCCCTGTCCGCTATCGGCAGGACTACTTTTTTGCCGATTAAGTGTTTGTAACGTTCGTCATTGGGATTAACAGCAACCCCGGTATCGCCGAGCATTGTCTCGGGACGGGTAGTTGCAACAACAACATACTCGTCAGAATCCTTGATAGGATATCTGAGATGCCATAGACTTCCTTTGACTTCCTTAAAAATCACTTCCTCATCGGAGATAGCCGACTTGGATGCGGGGTCCCAGTTAACCATTCTGTAACCGCGGTAAATTAGTCCCTCGTTGTACAGTTTAACGAATGCTTCAATAACCTTTTTGTAGTAGTGATCATCCATTGTAAACCGCTCGCGTTCCCAGTCGCAGCTTACACCAAGTTTACGAAGCTGTTTAATGATGATTCCGCCGTACTTATCAGTCCATTCCCAGCAATGTTTTAAAAACTCGTCTCGTCCGATCTCGTATTTATCAACCCCCTGTTGTTTTAGGTGATTTACAACTTTTGTTTCGGTTGCTATGGATGCATGATCCGTACCCGGAACCCAACAGGTGTTGTATCCGAGCATTCGTTTATACCTGACGAAAGCGTCCTGGATTGAATTGTTCAAAACGTGTCCGAGTGTAAGCATCCCGGTAACATTCGGAGGGGGAATTACGATTGTATATGATTCCTTGGATTCGTCTGGTTCAGAGTGGAAAAGATTGTTTTCTTCCCAATACCTGTACCATTTGTCTTCAACTTCCTGCGGATTATATGCTTTTGGTATGTCGTTTAAATTCTTAACCTTCATTCACACTGCTCTGCTTTATTAATAATAAAGTGCAAATATAAGGAAATGCATGTTTTTATATGAGGGGAATTTCCGTGATTTTTAGTTTAGTATTATTTGTACCCGTTAAAATGGCGCTGTTCCCGCAACTTTTCAATCCGGTCCTCTGCGTATTTAGTTAGAGCCGCATTCCCGGTAGTATCTTCCCTGAGAAACTTGTTGTAATAGATCATCGGTATTTCGCGGTCGGCATAAAACCGGTCCATAACCGAAGCGAGGTAAAAAAGGAGAACTTTCCTGCCCGGATCGTAAGAGTATGCTTCCAGGTAAGAGGAGATGGCTTCGGAATATTTCTCCTCGTACTCGAAAGCAGCTCCCAGGTGAGTGTAAACATCAACCATATATTCGGGGATGATTATATTTATTGTTTCCTCCAGATAGAACCTGGCCTGCTCGAAGTTTTTCAGTTCTTTATAACATATACCGAGGTAAAGCGTTGTTAATGGATTTTCATCCCGTTCGTAGGCTTTTGTTAGTGCCGTAATTGCCTCGTTCATTTTCAAATTGAAGACTTCCTCATTTATCATATTGCCTGATACAGCAATAAAATAGTAACAGAACCCGAGTTTTTGAAATACTCCCGCCGATGAATCGCCTAGCGCCAGTGATTTACCATAGTGAACAACAGCCGCTTCATACTTATTCAGTTTGAATAGTGACTCAGCAAGAAGTTTATTAATGCCGAGGTTTGAACGATTGCCCTCCAATGATTTTTCAAGTACATACCTTGCTTCCTTATATCTTTCTGAATCATAATAAATTTTACCCAGTTGAATAGAAGCAGTCGGATCAAAGAAATTTATCTCAAGTGTTTTTATATATAATTCAATAGCCCTTTTATATCTTTCCATCTTCCAGTTACAATATGCAAGCCTGTTCAGGAAATAAGTATTTGTTGTATCAGAACTGCTTAGACTGTTGAAAAGAGGTTCAGCCTTATCATATTTTCGTTCATCAATAAGCAGGTTTGCAAGTTCTATTGTTGCGAGATAATTAGTGCTGTCGTTCTTCAATATTTCTACGAAAGCCAATTCTGCAAAATCCTTTTGTCCGATTTTTAGCGCCGCTTTTCCCAGCTGAAAATTTACATCATAGCTATAACCGAAAATCTGTTTAGCGAGCGAAAAACAACTGAAGGCTTTTGAGAAGTTGTAAAGGTTCTGATATGCTTTACCGAGACTTTTATATTCATTAAGTGTCAGAGTATCAGTTTTCTCCGAATCTGTCAAAATCTCAACTACTTCTTTATATTTCCCTGCATTCATCAAACTATCAATATTTGCCTGAGTACTATCTTGTTGAGCGGATAATAAGTTCACCGAGAAAATGACAAAAATTACCGGGAAGAGGGCATTTTTAGACATACAATTTCCTGAAAATAATCAATAGTAAAGGTATAGATGCTCGAATCTATGAAATGTTGCTTTTAAATGGGGGGAGGCCTGTGAAAAAGGGCTGTCTTAAAAGTAATTGTTGTCATTTCGAACGAAATGAGAAATCTTAATTCTGCTACAAACTCGTAAGATTCTCACGTCGCTACGCTCCTCAGAATGACAAAATAAAGACATACGGAGACAGCCCCAAAGCAATACTAATTCCTTGCCATGTGCATGCGGAAACCTTTTTCCCGCACTGCTACTTCAATAACCTTGGAGAGATCCCCGTGAATTTCTACCAGTACTAGCTGCTCATCATCCGCAGCGACGACATAAAGTCTGCTGAATTCGTCATCCTCCTCATTTACGAATACTGCCGCTATTTCATTATCCTGCACCGATCTCACTATATACTTCCAGCCCTGTTCCTCAAGTTTAGCGGAAAGTCTTACAAGAACATCATAACGCGCATGGAACTTGTTGTAACGGTTTCTCTCATAAACACCAACCTGAACTCGTGAAATGTTTTTGAGTATCTCGTCTACAGGCTCTTCAACATCCGACAGATTTACTATCATTCCTGCAAGCATTATCCCGGCTGAACCGACACTGAATTCGATCTGCTTATCATAATCCATATCAAGTTCCGACATTAAATGATGCCGGATCTCCCTGAAATTCCGGTTTACCCCTATACACCCGGTAAAACTTAGACTCAGCAATAACAACAAGGCAAATATCATATATTTTTTAAGTTTCATTTTATCCCCGCTGTTTTAGTTTAGTGAGTTGTATCATTTATATGATCCAGTGACGGTATATCGAACTTGCTGCCGAGTTCACCTATAGTCTCAAGGTTAATATCGCCGACTATATTAACAAACGCAGATTCACCTCTCATCTCGCCTGTCGTTACGACAAGTCCTACTATTAATTCACCATCTGTTTTTATATAAACATTTGCGAACTCTTTGGTGGAGCGGATTTTCACAATTCTGTCCCAGTCTTTATCCATTAGTTCTTCATCAATTCTGGCGGCATTTTCCTTTATCTTGTCGTAAGATTTCTCAGTGTTTTCAAATGCATGCACTTTAACCAGCTTAATACCATCGAGTAAATCGCTCAATTCAGGCTCACTGTGTTTGGTCATCTTAGCTACCATCTTTATTAAGTGCTCTTCTATAAGCACCTCGGTTACCTGATCTTCAATTTTGTCTATAGAATCGAAGTTTCCGAGATCCACATAACCTGCGTACTGTGTATAATCGATCTTCTGAGCTATTATCGAGAAAGAGAGCAGCAGCATGAACAATGTTATAATTCTCGTTTTCATTTTTTCACCTCATCTTGGTTGAATAATTTATTTACAGTTTTAATTCCTTCGTTAATTGGTTTGCTTACCTTATCCATTAAAATCTCGTTTGCAAGCGAGTTTGTTGTGGATTTAAAAACTTTATTGACGATTGACAGAGCATATTTGGCCTGAAGATCCGCCGTTTCGACTTCCGCCTTATTATAAATTCCGTAGTCGTTATTCCTTCTAATATTAAGTGAAACAATTACAGCAAGCATTAGAATAGTAATGACGGCAGCCGTTGCGGCAGGTTTAACAAATACTGCCGTATAAAAATCAACGAATAGCGACGGCTTGGAGGACCTTCTGATTTTGTTAGTCTCTTTTAATCCATCAATAAGTTCGGACGGACACTCGTCGGGTTTAATCGAACGAACCGATTCGGCAGTTGAGCAGTACTCGTCCAGAAGAGCCTTAACCCGCACATCCTCCGCGGCCAACTTCCTGATTCGAATTCTCTCTCCGAATCCGGCATCGCCGTAGGCGACTCTTATAATCGCTTCAAGGAGTTCTTCCGGCAGTTCTTCGGTATTATTATATTTCCTGTACTTCATAACTTTTTAAAACCTCTTGTAATTTTTTTCTCGCTCTCAGTAGATAAACTTTTACACTGTTAATCGGTATACCCAATGCGGCACTTATCTCTTTGTACTTCAGTCCTTCAATTTCGTACAATACAAAAACCGATCTCAAATTTTCAGGCAGCAGTTTTATAGCTTCTTTTATTTTTCCGGTCATCATGTTCAAATGCGTTTTAATTTGCGGATTGTTATTTGTACTTTCATCGGAAATACTTTCTCTCATCTCTTCATCAATCGAAAACTCTCTCTGCATTGTTATATTCCGTTTCCTTAAATAATCTATACATAGATTGTGTGTCGATCTCATTATCCAGGCTTTCGCAGCGATTATCTTGAATTTGTCGATGTTCTGCCAAATCTTAATGAATATCTCCTGTGTAACGTCTTCCGCGTCGTCCCTGTTTCTCAACATATATATTGAATAACTGAAAATGTTATTCTTATACTGCTGAATTAGAAACTGATATTTAGTCTGCCTGATTTTCATAACTTACATATATAAAGACGAGGGACATTGAAAAATTGTTACAATCGATCACATCCATTTTATATTATGGTGAAGTTATATATTTTTATTAACTTCAGAACCAATAATATTTGTAAAGTACAAGCTGATTTATGAAAAACACCGGAAGCGAAAGCAACGATATAAACTACTTTGAACACGTTTTCCGCAATTCAATTTCACCCGAACAATTGTTTGATGCGCTTTCACTGGCCATCAAAAAAGGAATTTGCGACGGTGACCTGTACAAAATTCTGCTGGCCAACCCTGCCCTGTCTCCTGATGAGATCATAATGTTTACCGAAAAACTCAGTAAGGAATTTAATGACTGCAGTTATGATTTATTTTTATGGACCGGTTATTTATTCCAGATGAGGGATCACGATTTAAGCCTTATAGACAACTCGCTCTACTATTATCAGAAGGCATTCATGATAGATCCCGAGAATCATCAGCCGCTGCTATCAGCGCTAAGTCTCTATAACTATGAAATAGCTCTTCCGGTAAATGATGATGTTTTAAGGCTGGTTAATACCGGTCTTATCAAGGCGAAACAAAAAAGTCCTGTTTACAAAGCGTTGTCGAAGCATTACAGAAAAACAGGCCGTGAGGAATTAGCCAGGAAGTTTGCCATACTATCCGAGAATGCAGCCCGCAAAGAAGATCAATAGTAAAATCCAATATTGAAGTAGAATGATGTCTCACCATAGCTGATATAGCTTTTAGGAAGAGCATCCTTAAGAAGGAAACTTTTAGCCACAGTGAAATCGGCAGGTCCGATCGGGGTATCAAATGAGAGGGTGGCGCCTACACCATGCCGGAAACTTTTAAACTTTATTTTCTCAGTGTTTTTCCAGAATGACCCGAGATCGTACCGAGCTTTCAGGTATGTATCGAAGAAAACCTTAAAAGGTAGTTTCAATCGATATTCCAGGGAGGAAATAAAAATTTGTCTGCCGCGGTAATCATATTCTTTGTATCCGAAGAATGAATCCTGTCCGCCGAATGAAAACTGCTGACTGAGGGGCAAAGTCTCATCCGCAGTCCCGATAAGTCCATGCAGCCGGATAGTATGTATGGAATTCAATGTAAAATACTGTGTATAATCGAAGTAAAACTTTGAGTACGCTAAATCATTATTAAGTATTTTCTGAGCTGTTTCATAGTACCCGTTTACGAGAAATCCGGTAGTCGGGTAAGGATATTTATTCTGCGAATCTATTTTGAAACCGAATTTCAGTGTTGCAAGATTTATCAGGTACTCGTCAACCGGTTCGTTCAGTCTGTTTTCTATCTGATTCCTGTGATAGCTCAACTCGCCGTAAACATTGCCGAACTTCTCTACCTGTGCTCCCAACGCAAACGAGCCGCCGTATACTCTCTGCTTATACTCGCCGTCCTTGTCATGTGCGAATCGGCGCCCGTTATTAAAGGTGGTTTCATTGTAAGTGGAAATATCAATTGAGTTATAAAAGGCTTTTAAACTGTATGTAAGATAAGTATCAAAAATTCTACTCGCCTTCTGCTCCAATGTCATTACCCTGTTTCTGGGACCGGAAAAAAAGCTAAAGCCAACTTCCAAGCCGCTGCCGAACAGATTTTCTTCCCTTACATCGAACAGGAACTGTGTGAAGTATTCATTATCTATCTTCAAACCGAATCTTAATACTTCCGATAATTTTTCCTCAAGTTTAATAACAACAGTATTTTTCCCGTTGTCCTTATCAACCGTTATATCAACCTCTTCGAATAACCCGGTAATCCTTAAATTTTCCAGTCCCTCCTCAAGTTTTCCATATTCGAGTCCTTCTCCTTCAGAGAACGGCAGTTCACGGAGAATTACCGTTGGATTAGTTTTTAAGTTACCTTCCAGTTTTATTTCGTCAATAACCCCGTTACTTACATATACATTCAGTCCGCCGCTTTCCTCATCAAAAACAACACTATCAACCGAAGTGAGTGAAAATCCTTTCCGCTTAAATTCCCTGAGGAATTCAATTGCACTCATCATTGCTTCTTTCGAAGAATAGGGCTTTCCTACGAGTCCGGCAAATTTTCTTCCGGATGACACTGAATCTATTGGCGTGCTGCAGATAATATGAAACGATTTTACAGGGGGATTATATTCACACTCTGTTATAAGTACCGGTATATTACCTTCAAAAGTTACATCAGCAGAAATACTTTTATATACTCCTGACCTGTATTCCTGTGCAAGATAATATTCAATTTCCTGATCACTGACAGAATCCTGTTGTGAAACAGCGGATACGATTTTAGCTGCAAGAGAATCTCCGGCATTAGCTGTTAAACCATGAAAGAAAACTTCATATGTATCCGACCTGTTCAGGTATTCGTTTTTCTGCAAAGTGGTAATATTATTCAAATGGGGTGTTACAGCATCATACCCGAGCTGAATTATCTGGTCAAGATTGGTGAAATCCGTGTTTTCCTTTTTACCGAGATAAGGCTGAATTACAACATCTGCTTTTTCAAGCTGCTGCTTTGTAAGAATAGTCATCGGTATTGTGATAATCTGGTCAGCAATAATCCAGGGTAAATCGAGATTATCATTCGAATGAAGCGGACTTGAAGCATCCAGAGCTAAAATTATATCGGCACCGGTATTTTCAGCCACTTCAACCGGCACATTGGCAACAAGTCCTCCATCTGCCAGCACCATTGAATCTATTTCGACCGGGGGCAGCAGAAAAGAGACGCTGGAACTGGCCCTCAATGCCCGGCTTATGGATCCGGATTTCAGAACTACCGCATTCCCGTTAACGAGGTCGGTAGCAACAGCTCTGAAGGGATAAACCAATTCATCAAAATCGGTAATACTGCTTAACGGGGCATTTACGAAAATTTCGTTGAGGAAATTCAAAACCTTTTGACCGGTATTAAGAGAAGTTGGAATAATCGGATTAATTCCATCGAATCGGATGGAAAAGATCGCTCTGTCTTCCGTTATTTTTTTATCGACGAATAAATCATTCCTGTTGGTTTCATTTATCGATACGAATTCATCCCAGTTCTTTGAAAGTAATATCGAGTCGATTTCATTAAGACAATATCCGGATGCATAAAGCCCGCCGATAACGCTTCCCATACTGGTACCGACAATATAATCTATGGGAATATCATTATCCTGAAGCGCCCTGAGTATACCGATCTGAGAAATGGACCTTGCACCCCCGCCACTCAGTGCTATCCCAATTCCGGGATTCTTGACGGGTACATTTTCCGTTAATCCGAAAGGCATTTCCCTGCTTTTCACATCGAAGCTGATATGAACGGGTTCCTGCGCCGCAATTGATCCGGCAATGATTATAAATAATATGGAATACTTTAATAAGGACATGCAATAAAATATTAGATAAGAAAAATCCCTGATTCAAATTTAAGCGGAATCAGGGATTAATAATACTTAAAATTTCTTATGCTTTTTTTGAGCTTGTTTCTGAGCCGAAGTTTGTTTTTCGGCTGCGTCCATCATTCTCTGCATAAATCCGGCTTTCTTTTTAGGATTCTTGACAGCCACAAGTTCTTCCCCGTCATCCTTGTGATTGATATAGTACTGCTGTGCAATTGAAAGGATGTTAAACATGAAATAGTACAGGTTAAGTCCGGATGAGAATCCCATGAACATAAGTGTAAACATGATTGGCATCATGTAGACCAGAGCTTTCTGGCTGGGATCCTTCACGCTCATTTTCTGTTGGAAGAACATTGTTATACCGAGTAACGGTGCAAGTCCGGTAATTTTATCTATACCGAAAATCGGAATTTGGAAAGGAAGCGTAAGTATATAGTCCGGCGAAGCGAGATCAGTCATCCAGAAGATAAAGGGTTCATGCCGGATTTCGATAGCAACCCTGAAAAAAGTAAACAGCGCGAACAGAATCGGCATCTGAAGCACCATAGGCAGACAGCCCCCGGCGGGATTAACCCCGTAGGTCTGGTACAGCTTCATAGTTTCTTTCTGAACTTTCTGCTGGTCACCCTTGAATTTTTCTTTTAGCTCCGCAATTTTCGGCTGCAGTTTCTGCATTCTCTTCATCGATTTGTAACTCTGTTTGGTCAGCGGATACAAAGCGATTTTAATAATTATTGAGAATACAATTATTACGAATCCGTAATTTGGAATGAATTTGTGCAGAAACTGGAAAAGCGGTAGCAGCACATATTCGGAAATTGGACGGGTAATAAATTTAAGACCGAAGAAGCTTCCGAAATCATAAAACACATCATAGTTGTTGCCGTATGATTTAAGCAGGTCGTAATCCATTGGACCTATAAACAGGTCGAACCTGTCTTTCTGGTAATTTGTCTGGTTGTAAGGAATCATGAGACTTGCATTGTAATATTCCCTTTTACCAAGTCTTTTAGTCTCTGCATACCGGCCTTCAAATCTTGCACCACCGTCCTGATATGGATTTTCAGGAGCGAGAATAATTGCAAAATATTTACTCTTAATCCCAACCCAGTCAACTTCACCATTAATTGTCTTCTTTTCAACTTCATCGGGAGAAGAAGCATCAACTACAACCTGTTCACCGCCGGAAAATGCACTAGCGTTGGCATATTCGGATTCATCAAACGAATTCTCCTCGACAAAATTAATTCCATTCGCCCACTCAAGGTCATATCGTTCACCGCTGATTATATTATTCATGTTAACCAGTTCGACATCCAGTTTAGACTGATAGGAATCGCCGAAAAACAGAAAACTCTTCTTAATCTGCTGACCATCCCCCATGTCAAAGGTATAAGTGAGGTACAACGAGTCACTGTCGGCAAGTTTGTAGTGGGTCTGGCTGCCGCTTGAACTAAAGTCGATACCAGCGGTGTTCACAAGCTGTCCTTCTTTGGATACGAACAACAAGTTCAGGTCTCCGCCATCGAACGGGTTGACTAGTTGGACATGCCTGTTGTAAAAATCGGATGTATCTTCTATCTGTCTATAATACCAGGTTTCATAATCTTTCAGGTAGTACTTACGTATTCTCGCGCCCTTGCTAGTAAGAAATATTTTAACGACGCTATTTTCAATCTGAATGATTTCTTCTTTCTTTTCTTCCCGACTAAAAAGAGTAGTTCTTTCTTCCGCAGGAGGCTGGATAGATTCTATTACCTTTTCTTCAGTTATCTTATCCTGAGTTGTATCTTTCGGAGTTTCTTTAACCTGAGTCGTATCTGCTGCGATTTGCTGCTGAACCGGTTGTTCGGGAGCGTTCATATATAACCATACAACAAGTACTAATCCTATCAGTAAAAATGCAATAGTGGTTTGTTTATCCATATCCTGTCACCAATTTTCAAATAAATTTCTGTTAAAAAACCGACACTAATTAATAGTCGATCCGATCACGGATCAACGGCGATCAAGCAAACACTACATCCTGCCGCTTACTTTATTCAGCAGGTTTAACACATCTTTTTCAATATTATTCAGATAAATCTTCGGATGAGTTTTTTGGGATATACCATTAAGAGAAAACACGAGTAAAATTGATTTATTCTTCAGAGAATTCAAAATAATATATTTATTGTTCCTGTACAGTTCCCTTAATAGTCTTTTGACACGGTTACGCCAAACTGCGTTCCCCGCTTTTCTATGAACAGCAAAAGCAACTTTAGCTTCTTCCTGCTCAGAAGGGTATATATAAAAAATAGCCTTCAATAACCGGCTATTTGATAAAACAGTAATCCCCCTGGTAAAAACTAACTGAAATTCTTTTTTACTTTTGATTCTTTCCTTTTTCGAAAGACCAAATTGTTTCAAAACTAGAATTCGTCGCTAACTGTTAATTTTTTCCTGCCTTTTGCTCTGCGTCTTGCGAGAACTGCGCGTCCGTTCTTCGAAGCCATACGGGCTCTGAAACCGTGCTTATTCTTTCTTTTTCTATTGCTTGGTTGAAAAGTTCTTTTCATAATTCACCTCAATTTAACAAAGGTTACAAAGATAAATAAATTTCAAGTTATGCACAATAATTAAGCTAAAATATTATATTGAAACGAGTTAACCCTGCAATTCCTTAAATCATGCATTATCGCTGAAGTAACAAAATAAAAGAAGGGACCTTTTTGGTCCCTTTCTTTAACATCAGCAGTGTTAGTTCTGCCTATTCAGATCAATAAGCGGTGTTCAAAAGCCATTCTCCCAGCCAAAGAAACTGACTTTTTTGCACCGCTATTAAGGAATTTGAGCACTTTATTTCATTAAAATCATCTTTCTGGTTAAGTTTACATTTTTACCAACCAGCTTGTAAAAGTAAATTCCGCTTGCCAGTCTGCTTGCATCGAAATGAACCTGATGGTAACCTGAAGTCAATTCACCGTTTACCAGTTCAGCTACCTGCTCGCCGATTGCATTATACACTCTGAGCTTGTAATTGCCGGCATCCGATACTCCGAATTCAATTGTTGTACTCGGATTGAACGGGTTGGGATAGTTCTGACTGAGTTTATATTCTGTTGGTGTTTCAATTATCTCGTCAACCTCAGTTACACTGTTGTCTTCAAGTTTCTTGTACATCTTGCCAGCCGAACTGCCTGCGTAAATCATGCTGGAGTTTTTATCAATCATAAGAGCACTGATACCATATCCGTTCATTCCAACCGAAGTCCAGACCTGTGATTCAGTTCTGATTGAGCTTCCGCTGCCTGCAGCACTTGTCGGAACAATGGATGACAACTTGTAAACCCCGCCTGTCCAAGTACTTACATACACTTCGTCGTTAGCATTTACTGCAACACTGTAAACGTGCTCTGCAACTAGTCCGACATTCAACGGAACCCATGTTGCACCGTTATCAACGCTTCTGTAAACACCTTTACCATAAGTTGCAGCATATATTTCATCTGTACTTGTTACTGCAAGAGTCCAAACCATATTGTATTCCATTGAAGTAGTTGTCCACGAATCCCCGCCGTCGGTACTCATATAAATTCCGCCGCCGAATGTACCCGCAAACATTCTGCCTTCGCTGTCAATTGTAATTGAGTTGACTATCAGATTGGTCAAGCCGTTATTAACCTGCTCCCAATCACCGCTGCCGTTGGTTAATTTGAATATTCCGAATCCCCATGCAGCAGCGTAAATGTCGCCTGTAGCATCATCTATTTCAAGTGCACGAATATCATGATTCAGATCGTTCAACGGACCCTGCCATGTATTTCCGCCGTTAGTGGACTTAAAGATACCCTGCTCTGTTCCGATATAGAGATCATTGTTCGAAGCAACTTCGATGTCCCATATAAATCCGATGAGCATACCTTCATTTAGTCTTTCCCAGTTGCTGTCGTCTGTCATTCTGTAAAGCTCACCGCCTGCCGTACCGGCAAGGATGTAGCCATCGTTATCGGCAGATATCGACCAGATAATCTGACTTGATTCAAAGTCACCAATCGGTTCCCAATCGCCAAGATCATCGTTTCCGCTGCCGCTGCTTCCCGAATCCTCATCGTTTCCAAAGTAAATTGTAGCTGCTGCGTAGTCATCTTCTGTTGTTACACCATTATTAGGCGCTGAATCAGGATCAACTTCGTTTACAGCTGTTATTTCAGCAGTATTGGTTATATTCGGTCTGCCCGGGATATTGCCGAGGAAAGGCTCACAGTTATACTGACCCTGACCGATTAAATATTTAGCTATCATCTGACCATTCTGGACACCAGTAACAAAGTCTACAGTAGCGCATGGTGCCAGTATTGAACCTCGAACATCAATACCCTGAATTGTAATCATTGATGCTTCGTAGAAGTTATACAGCACGTTGTTGATGCTTGTACCATTAACCATCAGTCCGCCGGTCCATACAATGTCGGATCCGTCTATGTTAACAAGTACTACTGAACCATTCGGAACGTTAATAGTCATTGTATGAGATTCACTTAGCTCCGCACCTGAGACATGGAATACGTTCAGGAACGGGTCGGTACCATCGAGTGATAAACCGCCCCACTGATAAGTGGTTGTACCATTAACAGTATACCCTCCAAGCTGAGCCGAAAGATTTTTCAAATATGTACCGGCAGCCGCAAAGTCAATCCTGTTAGGATCCTGTATAAGACTTCCGCCGCTTATCGTTACATTACTCTGCGGCAGGTTGGTATCTGTACCGTAGACAACGTTTCCGTTAAATACCGCACCGCTAACAAAAGTTAAGCTTCTGCCGACTACAAGCGCATCTTCATCACCGTTTGAGGGATTCATCTTATCACCGACACTGTAGTATGACATGTAAGCGTCCCAGCCGACTGCAACTTTACATTCAGTATCAGATGAAGGGAAATTAACGCTGCAGAGAGCAAATACGTTATAATCACTTGCAACACCAAGGTCGAATGCATCGAAGTCATAACCCGGATCAAAATCTTCAACTGTGAAGAACAATTCCAGGACTAAGCTTTCACCGGCGTCAATTTCACCGATAGTCCAGATCCCTTCACTGCCAATTACATTGAATGTACCCTGTGCAGCTGAATACGAATTATATGTCAGACCTTCTGTCGGGAAGTAATCTGTTACTTCAACACCCGTAGCTGTTCCGCTGCCTTCATTAGTAATTGTAATGGTGAATGTAACCTGATCGCCAACCTGAGGATCATTATTGTCTACTTCTTTATTTAATTTCAGATCAGGTAATTCCGCGTATAAACCTGCATCCCATTTCAACTGGCATTCGCTTTCGCCAAGGTTGATAACACCGGTAATGCCTGTATTGTCAGCATCGGAATCGAGTTCATCATCGTTGCCCTGATCCTGGAGTGTAAATTCGTATCCGGAAGGAAGAACGAACATTACTTTATAAGCGCCAGCCGAGAGGTAATCGAATTTGTAGTTACCGTACTCGTCTGTTACTGTTGTATCAAGCAATGCACTATTGTTAGCGTCTATCAATTTTACTGTTACGTTTTCAACGCCTGTTTCATCTACATCTTCAATACCATTGTGGTTAGCATCGAACCAGACTCTGTCGCCGAGGCATGAAGGACTCGGAGGAGCTGTAACCAAACCTGCATCCCATGATAAATCGCAGTATCCTGCAACAAACAAAGTAAGTTCAGTGCTACCATTTGCGGATGCATCTGAATCGAATTCATCATCGCTGCCCTGGTTTTGTGAAGTGAATATATATCCGGAAGGAGCAATGAATCTTACATAGTATCTTCCCGGTATAAGTTCGTTAAATCTGTAGAAACCGTCTTCATCGGATGTTGTACTTGATATTTTTGCACCGTTCTGATTGTATAATTCAACAAGAACGTTTTCAACACCAACCTCACCATTATCCTGGATGCCATTTTCATTTGAATCGAACCAAATGAAATCACCGAGACATGCTTCTTCACAACCGCCGCAACCGTCGGAGCAGAATCCGAAGTCGATAGTTAAGTTTGACTTGTTGTTTTCATCAAGACAAACCTCAACACCGCTGCTGTCGCTGTCAAGCGCACTGTCATTGCCCTGGTATGTAGGAGCAGAAGAAGAACCGCCCGGTAATGTTGTTTCATCAATATGAACTGTATAACAGCCGTCATCGTAGCACAAGCCGTCGAATAAATAATTTCCGTTATCATCTGTAAATACGCTTGCAACTTCCTGTCCGTCTTTCTTTAGAATTACTTTCACGCCCTGAATGCCAGGTTCGCCGTCATCCTGTATTCCGTTACAGTTTGTAGATGCACCGTCAGAAGAGTAATCGAGCCATACTTTATCGCCGATCTCACCGTCGCAAACTACCGGAGGAGGACAGTAACCGAAATCAGCAGTCAGGTTCTGTGCATCATCAGTTGCCAGTGTAACTGTAAAGCTGCTGTCGGTACTTAAAGTATACTCATCGTATGAGGCAGGAACTGAAATTATCTTAACTGAATATTCGTTAGCGCATAATCCGGTAAACAAATATTTACCCTGAGCATTAGTAGTTGTTGTATCAGAAACAGTGTTTACACCATCGTTGTAGCTGATCACAACTTTTGCGCCCTGTATCGGAGTTGAACCAGTCTGATCACCGTTGCAATCGCCAGTCATATCTACGAATACATAATCACCAATTTCACCTGAACAGTCAGGATTACAATTTACGGTAAGTGTATGCGAATCATCGCTACGTACGGTTATATTATTAAAATTGTACCCGCTAAGGCTCGGATGTCCGATTACCCATGCGTTATTTTCAAGTTCACCACAATCATTTTCTATTGTTGTATATTCTTTGCTGTAAGTTACCTGCTGACCTGCCGGGATCTGGAAATACTGTCCGTCAATACCGAGCATAGGATCATATAAATGAGCGCCGCCGCTTAAGAGTACATCGCCACAATTAGTCATTGTAAATTCGTAAGTAACTGTTTCGCCTAAATTAACCGAAGCAGGACCTGATTTTTCAAGTTCAACACAGACTTTAAAAAATCCAAAGTCAATATCCGGATCGTCATTACAGTCGACTGTAACTTCAGCCGTATGTTCCGTAAGATGTCCGTCACTGTCTTCATCGTCATTAGCGTTGTCTTTCTTAGTAGCAAACCATCTGGTACTGTAATCACCGGCGGCAGAATTCTGAAGTACTGCGCCTGCTTCAAAATTTGAATCAGCTATTTTAACTGTGTAAGTACCATTTTCAACATCTGTAAATTCATAATATCCGGCTGCATTGGTTGTTGTAGTCTGAACGACAGCATTGTTCTGAATAAGTTGAACAACAACACCCTCAATTCCTGAGTCCGGACCGTCATCCTGCTTGCCGTCGACGTCAGAATCATGCCATACAAAATCACCAATAGTATTCAAACAAGGCTGATCACATGATAAATCGCCCAGGTCCTGAGTGCCGTTATCAAAGTTTTCGTTTAACGCGGTAAGTGCATCATTAAGTTCGGAATAAGTATAACCGCTTGTTGAGCCGCCGCCTAAGGCAGTATTTGCGATAGCAAGTACTTCATTAACCGTTAATCCGGAAAACGTACCGCCCGCATACATAAGGTCACCAAGATCAGTATCATTAGAACCGATATAACCGGATTTATCATATTCAACATTCAAAGTAGCCGCAGCCAACTGTCCGGCAAGAATATTTATACTTGAAGTAGGATCGACATAGTTCTGATTTATCTGATCAGCTGTGCCTCCGTCCGGCAGATAATTTTTAACTGCTTCAGCGGAAGTCAGTGTAATTGTATAATTTCCACCGATAACTAATCCATTCGGGAAAACCGAATCAAAGTACATATCTCTTATTTGTCCGGGACCGCTGTTGGAAGGACTTCCCCATCCACCCTGGGTATAAGTTGTAAATCCGCTCAAGTCGCAGTCACCCTGGGGTTGGGAAATCCATTGAATTGTAGCTTCGACTGATTTTGTATCTGTAGATGGAGTAGCCAAAACGAGTTTTTGCTTAGCATCCCCGTCCTGTTTATAAACATATCTTGTTCCGTGAGGAATTAAAACTTCAGCTTCAGCAGTTACGGTAACAGTTCCGGTTCCGCTGTAAGTAACAGTAATTGGACCGGCATGTCCGTCGCTGTCTGTTGTAACTGTTGTAGGTGCGATAACACCGGCATCAGCGCTAAGAGTTACATCAACACCGGGAACTCCCTGTCCGTTAATATCATATGCGCCGACACTTATTGTTGCTGCATTACCTTCAACCAAAATCTGTGTGGAAGGTATGAGAACAAGAGTCTCCAGAGACGGCTCATTTTCATGATTCGCTTCTGTGTCGTCTATAATATCCTTAACGCGATTCTTAATGCCCCGATCAGTAATTGTATTGGCATCTACTCCGTCGCTGTAATGCCAGATAGCGATCTGAACCGCAGCAGCTTCTTTTTCATTGCTCCAACTTCCCGACGGATAATTGCTGTTATTATAAGGATAGTAATTATTCAAAATGTAGGTGATTTCCGAAGAGGTTTGATCTTCATCCCAATAATCTTCGTTTTTCGCTAATAAGTGCTGAAGATCAATACAATAAAATTTAACCGATTGTGAGTTCACAGTACCGTTAAAAGTACCGGCCCAAAATTGGTTATCATGATTAGTATACGGATCTTCGAAAGTAACAGTTTTACCCTTTGCTGTACCACTAACCTGGGCAATACTTGTATAGTCTTCAGTATTGAATAAGTCGCCTTTTTTTGATTGAGCTGTAACGCTGCTGCTGACAACAAACATTACGAATATTAAAGCGGCAAAAAATTGTAGATGTCTCATCCTATATAACCTTCCCTTATTTTGGAATATTTTTGACAACATAAGCCAACTTCAGTGCCACTTTCAAAACACTTGGATAATGCCCTTTTTCGCATGTTTTTAAAGTAATTTGGGTTGGTTTAGTGTATTAATATGAAACATGACGAAATTATGGGTCAAATAAAAACGGATGGGAAATCAGCCGGGTCCCGGAGATAGTATTACATGTTTAAATCATTTGAAAAATTATAAAAGGCGTGGATTGAGCAATAGTTTAACAGAAATTACTCATACCAGGATTTTATAGTAAGTCTTTTTTGTGCGAATCCGTAATTAGGTGTTACATTCGGATCGATATCCTTCGTAGCATTTTCAATAGCTTCAGAAGAAAAATAAACACGTCCATTGCCGTTACCAATACAGTTACCGCTTGACGGTGAAGGCGAAAGTCCGATAATCGCTCCTATAACTGTAGTATGTATATGGACAATATCATCTGCAATTATTAGTCCTTTAAAAGTACCGGAATTAAGATTTTTAATAGTAGCGTTTGTAGCAGAATTATGGATTACAAGAATTCCACTGCCCTGAATATTTGCTCCGATCCATTCGTTTCGGTTACCTCGTGTATCTGTAGGTAGTTCAATATATGTAACCCCTTTCAGCGGAAATGATAATGATGAGGTACTGGTTACATACTGACTGCCGCTCACCCCGCTTTGCGCCAGGCTTTTTAATGTGCCTGCTGAAAACCCATTTGCCTTACCGCCCAATATCGAATCCGGGGCGTCGGGATAACCGCCGGGATAGACCTGAGACGATTGGTAAGTTTTGGAAAAATCAGCCCCGCTCTTTATCGGTGCAATATCGGTACCACTATACGTTGATCCAAGTTTGGAGTTACCCACCCTGGAGTATCCTTGCGTTGTCCAAATAGCATATGTACCAGAGTTGGCAATTAAATTGCCGTTACTATCATGCTGCCTGCCGTCAATTTGAAGATTTCCTCTTGTTTCAACAGGATTATTTGTGGAAACAGCAGCTTTAACTGTCGTTGGCAAAAATCCACTCCCGGTGTTTTCACTTGTAATTATGACCGAATTGTGAGTTCGATCCATAAATGTAGAAGTTATATCAATTTTGACGAAATCATCCGACCCTATTGTTGTATCCACAACCCTGTATTCCGAAGAACCGTCAAAAATATTATTTAAAGTTACCGGCGAACTGGCTCTGTATGATGAACTGTCCCCTAAATACGCAACGAGCATTTCAGCAACCGAGTTTGAAATATTCCGTACCTGCGTTTCATTGAAATAATCCACAGCATAGTCCGAAGCATTGGCAATACTCATATTAACATTAAAAGTTACGATCAGGAAAATACTTAACGATCCGAGAACCATTATCATTGATGATTTACCCATGGCTTACCTCAAATTCTTCGGTCTAATTATAGTTGTCCAGTCGGTCTGCTGGTACATACTGTCAATCATGTAATCTGAAGAATGGGTCATATTTATTCTGATCGACTTTATTTTTTTTCTTTGCGACTGGGTTTGAAGGCCCGTATAAGAAAGCTCCTGCCCAAGTGAATCGTAATAAGTCAAATTGAAGGATGCAAGAAGGGCATATATTTCGGCAGTGCTGCCGTTGGCTTGCCGGTATAAATAGTAATTGGGATTACCGGTTAAACCCGAGTCAACCAGTGTCTGACTAAGAAAATAATAAATCGAATCGACTGAATTATTATTGTCGATATCAGCATAAAACTGTATTTCCGTTGAATCTGCTAATACTACTTTGTCACCTGTAGCCTTAAATCCAATTTTGTAGAAATCGTATTTTAGTATTTCGGTCGTCTCGGAAGTATTTGTCTGTATAATATTATTAAGAAAAATATCATTCGACAGCGTGTTCATCTGCAGGTTTATGGATATAACCATCATTATAACCATTCCGCCGAGAGCTGAAGCACCGATTGTATCAAGCAAAGACCACATTGTACTTTCTCCTAATAACCAATTAAGTGAGACATGGTTAAAGTATCGCTCATGTAAGTGTTGAATACATTCACGTCGATTCTCTTAACAAATGTTTTTGAATAAGAAACCGAGTTTGGAGCAAAATTTGTTATATATGCTACATCCACGGAAATATCATAATTCCCTAAACGAGTGGAAGAATCAACTGTTGAGTACCCGTTAAAATCATCTATATCGTCGAACAGAGCAGAGGATGTTTCACCACTTTCCGGTCCGAGCGAAACAACAGACGTAAAAGAATCGGCCGATGTAGTATAACTGCCGACAGTAAATTCATCGTAAGCCCGGTTTTGTATATCGTCAAGCATAGACTGCGCAATGCCTGTAGCAGCTATCGAAGCTTCATTTTCCACTGACGCTTCCATCTGTTGGGTATTGGCACCGTAAAAATTTACGATCAGCATACCGAGCAGGAAAATACTGCCAATTACAAGCATTGATTGATTCGACGACATTCAGACTAATTCCACATGTTATTTCAAAGACAATAATGGATTATCATTAACATCGAAAAATTTTACTCAGAATTGTATAGTAAGAAGTGACTAAACTTGTAGTAATAAATTGTCGCGATTGCTATTAATCACAATCTTAAATAAGGTTATGATCCGTGGCGAATTTAACAATAGACATATTTGACTTCAAATCAAGTTTATGCGCTATATTCTGCCTATGATTAATAACTGTATACTGACTGATAAACAGCTTTTCGGCAATTTTCTTGTAAGTAAATCCTTCGGAAATCAACTTAATTATCTCTTTTTCCCGTTTAGACAGGTAATATGTTTTGGTTGATTTATCAATTTCCTCGGGAAGAGCATCATTTTCAAGTATTTGCTTTTTATTCCGGCTCTGTTTTGAGAAATAAAGAGCCCCGGATGCTACATTGTGAATAGCATTAATCAGTTCATCCGAGCTTTCGGACTTCAGCACGTATCCGTCAACATCAGAAAGTAAAGCATCGTGTATGTAAGCTTCCTTCTGGTGCATAGTCAGAATTATGATCTTTACATTCAAGCCCGATGTTCTAATTTCCCTGGCAATTTCAATTCCGTTCCCGTCATTAAACGTAATATCAAGAAGAACTAGATCGGGTGATAAATCACGGATAGCTGAAATGACTTCATGCGAGAACTCAACCTCGCCAACAACTCTAATGTTTTTGTCTTTTTCGAGGATTGACTTAAGACCGTCTCTGAACATCGAGTGATCATCGGCAATAAGAACTTTAGTTTCTTTCATTAATAGGGATCCGAATATTTATTTTTGTGCCGTTAGTTCCGGATGATTCAATTTCGCAAGCACCGTTTAAGAATTCAACCCGGCTTACTAAATTTTTAGTTCCCCTACCCCTTAACATCGCATTGTTAAGGTCGAAACCAATACCGTTATCTTCAATGGTAATAATTAAAAAATTATTTCGAAATAGCAAATCTATATATGCTAATTTTGCCTTTGAGTGCTTTTGAATATTTCTAAGCGCTTCCTGAACTATACGAAATGCAGCAAGCTGAATATTTTCAGGCAAATCGCCTGGTATATCGTAACTGTTAAATACAACCTCAACACCCATCAGATTTTCTACTTCAACACATAGACTTTTTATCGATTTGACAAGTCCGTATCTTGATAAATCATCTGGATGCAAATCACTAATTATATTATTTAGTTCATCTCCGATGTTTACTATTATTCCCCGAATTCTTAACAGATCCTCAACTTGTATTTTATCACTTCCAAGCATTTTATTAATTGTTAAATTAACCGCCATCAACATCTGCCCAATACTGTCATGAAGGTCTCTGGCTATGCGCAACCTCTCAGATTCCTGTATTTCCACAGCCTCTTCCGACAATTTTTTAACCTTTTTAATCCTGTCATTTATCCTGATAGCGTTCTCGATATCGCTTCTGTCTTCAAGCGTCATTATTACCTTGTTTTCACCAGAATTCTCACCCTGTACGGCGTACAATTTCATCTTAAAATAAAGTTCTTCCGATGCGTCGAATAAATGAGCAGCCTCCTTATCTACATTTACTTTTTCAAGCGTATACTGCTCACCTGAGCTAATAACATTATCTATTATCTTTTCAAGATTTTCATCAGCCAAGCCCAGGCTGCTCCAGAGAATGTTAATATGGTTATCATCCATAAGCAGGTCATTCAAAGATTTGCTAAAGTTATTATTCCATTCAATGATTTTCCCATCGGGTGAGAAACCGATTATCAACAACGGCGACTGATCCTGCAGCGCCTGGATTTCTTTGGTTCTGTTATAGACCTTTATCTCAAGTTCTTTGTTAAGTAAACGAACCTGTTCTTCCGCATTTTTCCTTTCCTGCATTTCTTTTTCAAGTTTTTCATTGCTCTCGAAAAAAGCTATAATAGTCTCGGCTATACGTCCAAATTCATCATGTTGTCTGGCAATTGGAATCAGATTTTTACTGTTATTGGATGTAAGTGCCGAGGAAATTATATTAAGAGGTTTGCTAATTAGTTTCGAAATAAATATTGCTAACAACACATACAGGATTATTGTAAATGCAGCAAATAAAACCAGAAGAACTGTTGATGAATCTATCAGCGTCTTATATAAGCTCTTGTTGTTAGAAAAAACCAGAATTGCAGAAACATCGTCATTCCAGTCATAGTAAAATTTAGTAAAATCACTTTCCTCAGCCTTATCATCACCTGAATGCAAATAGCTGTCATTGTCGGTAAAAACTATGCTGCCGTTAAGAACTGATTCGAATAATTCAATGACTTCTGCATTATAAACCTTTGCAACAATCATATATCCGGTATGAACACCGTTTTCATAATCCTTATAAGATGTACTCAGCGTTGTAGCAATAAATTCGATAAGGAGCCCATTATTTAACTTGAAAAAGTGATTCTCTGTTTTGTTGTGAAGTGAAGTCATAAAATCCTTGAACTCTGTATCAAGTAAGCCGGTACAAATTGAATCCGTAACTCTTGAATATACCAGGTGTTTATAAATGTTGTAAACCCAAACACCTCCGAATCCGTATCCTTCATTAAGCCACTCAAGATTTTCATCGATGAATTCCTGATTTGGCTTCCCGGCAAATTCCGCCATTTCATTCCATAGTCCATACTCCTCGTAAACCACTGTTACCTGGTCGTAAGACTCCATAGAACTGAGTGAATCAAGTAGTATCGCCTTTTGACTAATACTATTCTGATAAAATTCATCCAGTTTTTGCTGCTTGATTAACAAACAAGTACATGCTAAGAAATACGAGGATAAGGAAAGGAATTAAGATTACGATCAGTTTATGTTGTACCGAAAGTGTCATGGACGTATATGATTTCAGGTGGATAATTTCTATCGAATATTAAATAAAATAATAATCAGATATTCGCAATTTTACTTGTTCAGATTCAAAATTATTTCAAATCACACTTACCTAACCATAGCAATAATCTGCTAGCAATTTAACATCCAATTAAATATCTTGCTGAAAATAATCAGGTAAAAGTTATTAGTATATGAATGTAATAACTACATGCCTGATTCTGTTTATTTGAAAATAGTGTTGAAAAAGCTTCGTTTGACAGCTTTTTTATTTAGGTACGCAATTTGATGATTTAGACTGTTCGCTAGGAAAACAAACTATGAACTCAAGTCAAATGATGATTACTATGGGCGCCATGTTCCTGCTGGGTGTCGTTATCCTTCGGGTCAACAACAACTTTCTCGGAACAAGCGAATCCCTGTTGAATTCAAAATTCAATATCGTTGCCATTTCTCTGGCTTCTTCAATTATTGAGGAAGCAAACAATAAAGCTTTCGATGAGAACACAGACACTACTGCCGTCTCGCTAGTCAGTAGTTTAACAGCTTTCGATGCACTCGGACCCGAACTAGACGAAGTTGACGATTCCAATAATGTAATAAGATATCTTATTGATGACTTTGATGACTTCAATGGATTTTCGATTATAGATACTTTTGTAGTAGACTCGCTGCTGCTTGGATACTTTAATGTTAATTGCACTGTTGAATATGTTAACGAATCAAATCCAGATTCGGGAGTAGCGGCAGCTACATGGAATAAAAGTCTGACTGTAACGGTTACCAGCACCAACTCAATGACCGATACGGTAAAAATGTCGACAATATTCAGTTACTGGTATTTCAGATAATGGGCTTTAGTACATTAATAGACATATTAGGATCAACGCTGGTGGGAGGAATGCTCTTCATGATACTCCTGCGTGTCAATGACTCAGCCATTGAAAACTCTTATAACAATGGCGGGGAATTAATAATCCAGCAGAACCTTGTAGAAATTGTTCAACTACTGGAACATGACTTCAGGAAAATCGGTTACTGCAAAGAATGGACGAAAATACCTGACCCCACAAAAGCAGTTTTACTGGCAGATAGCTCCGAAATCTCATTTTTAACAGATGTAGACAACAATGGAATTGTTGATACACTGCACTACTACCTCGGTCCGGCAAGTGAATTAACTATGACTTCAAACACCAGAGACAGGTTATTATACCGAGTTGTAAACAATGAAACTCCTATCGGCGCAAACCTTGGAGTAACAAACTTTGAACTTACCTATTTCGATGCTCTCGGCGATACCATTGGCTCACCCGTAACGAACCCGGGTGAAATCGAAAACATGCAGATAGATATAAAAGTTGAGAATACGGAAGTATCAACAAGTGCATCCGAGGAGGGGGAAGAACTGTACACGAGTGCGTTCTGGAGACAGGTAAGATTGGTAGCAAGAAATTTAAGGAACAGGTGATATGGGCGGAAAAGCATCAATGCTTCTTGTACTGGGATTCAGTACCATGTTTTTCGTTATGAGTAATAACTTCAACAACATGTCCCTGCAATCCGTGGATAATTTTTCAAAATACTATGGTGAAACTGTTGCACACAATATTGCGGTCAGCGCAGCTAATCTTGCCGCGACTAAAATATTTTTTGATAATGACTGGACCACCGGTTTCCCAAAAACCTCATACGGTGGAGGTTATTTTACAACCAATGTTACAACCACAGCTTATTTAAATCAGAAAACGGTTGAAACTGTAAGCGAGTTCGGTGATTATGTAGACACCGTTCGTGTTAAACTCCAACCGAGTAAGTTTTCCAAATTCGCATATTATTCGGCATATGAACCATCAAATATCTGGTGGACAACCGGAGATACTGTTTGGGGGCCTATGCATGTGCAGGGAGAGCTTGCAGTTAAAAACCGTCCTGTCTTTATGGGTAAAGTTACATGTGAAAATGGAATTTACTACGATCCTAACGATGGTTACTGGGACTACGAAGAAGCCGGCGGACACTATGAAACACGGAGAGTAAGAAGACGAGTAGGACGTCGCTGGAGATGGGTAGAAGAAACTTACTGGGTAGTAGATTATACAAGAACCTGGGTGCCAACTGCTGATCCACAATTTTTAGGTGGCTTTGAACAGGGAATAGATCAGGATTTACCAACCGACGGTGTCACCAACCTGCTAACCTCGGCATCTACCGATGGATACGTTTTTTCAGGGCAGGACACTGTTTACATTACTTTCGAGGAAGACAGTATCAGTTACAAGTTTACTAATAACGGAGCAGAAACTACAGTTCTTGGCAGTGATTTAACCGCAAACGGTACAATAGTAGCCGAAAATGCTGTGCTTCACTTGCAGGGTACGGTCAGGGGACAATATACAGTTGGAGTATCAGGTAACAGTTCTGCTAACGGAAAGATTTTTCTTGATGATGATATCGTCTATTATGAGGATCCCAGGGATATCGCGAGTTCAACGGATATGCTTGGCATTGTAGCTTATAATGACATTATAATCACGGATAACATTCCTAATAGCAGCGACATCAACATACACGCGTCCATGTATTCCGAAAACGGTGGCTTCGGTTCTGAAAACCATACTACTAGACCAGCCGGCGGAAATATTAATTTGCTGGGAGGTATACAGCAAAGCGAAAGAAAAGCCGTTGGTACTTTTGATAACTTCGGAACTGTCAGCGGCTTCAGTAAAAGATATAAGTACGACGACAGGCTTATGCTTGCCTCACCGCCGAGTTATCCAGGCACGGGCGCTTTTGAGATAGTATCATGGTACGAATAAAAATATAAAGACTTGCCGAAGTTAATAATTGTCTTAGTGTTGCTGGCAGCTGTTTATCTTTTTCCAATTAACCCTATCAATTTCAACCTCATTTAACGTACACCACATACTTTTACGGAATTTATCTCTTATTCCATAATATAAATAAATTCAGAAAGAATTCTACTAATCAACAACTCTGCAAGTTTCTCTTCCACCTGATAATAATGCCGGTAACTTCATCCAAGACGGTATTAATTACCGGACAGAAACTATAAATATGCTGAACGAACGCAATGATTATTTTTTTGACGCACTTGATTTATTAATCTTTATGGTATGAATGTTGTTTTCTAGGTTCCAGACGAGGTAAAGATGAATACAAGTCAAATGCTTATAACAATCGGAGCGATGTTCCTGCTGGGATTGGTCCCCGGCGAAATTTATCCAATGCAAATTAATTTAACAGTTAAAAATACCGCTGCATATGATGAGAGCTATTCTTCCGCTGTCTGGCGGCAGATACGACTTATTACCGGGGACACTGTCTATGGCCCATTTCATTCACAGTCGCAGTTAAATATTGCGGGAGATCCTGTATTCTTGGGAAAAACGACCACTCTAAAGGGATTATCTCCAAGCGAAAAGCAACTCAAGAAAAACGGTTACGACCCCAAATTCTACGGCGGTTATGAATCCGGGGTCGATATTCCGTTACCAAGCAACACTTCGTTTTCCACGCAGCAGGCTACTGCTGTTGATGATGTGACCAACAACGGCGGATCAAATTACTTCGAGAATACGGATATATGGCTAACACTGAATGATGACGTAACTGCTACTTACCGAACCGGAAGCGACAGTACTACTTATGATCCCCCGGTTACTTTGCCCCTTTCTACTTTAGCTCCATCCGGATTGGTTTATGTCGAGAAGGGAAATATTTATCTCTCCGGTACACTTAATGGTCAGTTGACTGTAATTGCAGGTGAGTCGTCAGGATCCGGGCATGGAAATGTTTTCTTTGCTGATGATATCAAGTATACTGAAGATCCCATGGTATGGGATGCTGTCGGAAACACCTATGTAACCAATCCCGATTGTTCCGACATGCTTGGTATAATAGCAACAAATAATGTTATCGTTATGGACAACGAAAAGAACGTAAACAATAAAGACATCGAAATTCACGCTTCCGTATTTTGTTCTCAGGAAGGACTTATTTTGGAAGACCCTAAAATTCCCCCAAGTGGTTCTTTTACTTTAAGAGGTGGATTGATTGCAGGCAAAGAAGAGACGATTGCACAAGTAGATAATTTAGGGATGATTAAGAACGGATATAAAAGACATGTTGTTTTCGACGAGCGTTTCTATCTTACTTCACCGGCGCATTTCCCAAGGACAGGAAAATTTGAGATCTTATCTTGGTTAGAGTAGGCTTCATTCATTCCCATAAAGATTACACAATGAACTAGTTTAAAAACAAAAAGGGGCATTAAGCCCCTTTTGTTAAAATTTTATGCCATGCTGCTTACTTGAGAAGCATCATCTTTTTAGTAATGTTTATATTCTTTCCTGTCAGGCTGTAGAAGTAAACACCACTCGAAAGATTCTTACCGTCGAATGTGAAATCGTAATAACCCGCTTCGAGACTACCTGTAAACAGACTGTTCACTTCCTGTCCGATGGAGTTATAAATTCTCAACGAATAGTTTCCTCTTTCTTGTATAGATACTTTAATGGATGTCGTCGGATTAAACGGATTTGGATAATTCTGACCGAGATCAAACTCAACAGGAACCTCAATATTACTGTCCACACTCGTCAGTATTTCACTGTTTCCGTACAAAGTACCATCGTCTATACCGGCAAAAATAGTGTTAGTATTTTCATCAATAAGAAGAGAACTTACACCGAAGCCGTTCATACCAACAGGTTCCCAAACAAACGATTGTATGGATGAAGAACCTCCCGGAGCGGATGGAGTAATTCCGGTTAATTTGTAGATGCCGCCTGTCCATGTACTGATAAATACATTATCAGTAGCATCTATTGCAACTGCATAGGTGTACCAGAGATCCAGCAATGAATTCAGGTCTTCCCATGTTGTACCGTTATTTAAAGAACGATAAATTCCACCTCCGTATGTAGCGACATAAACATTACCAGCACTTGTAACAGAAATATCCCATACATAATCATAACCAAGATCAGTATCGATCCAGGTTACACCATCATCTGTCGATTTAAATACTCCCTTACCGAAAGTTCCGGCGTAGATATTTCCGAATATATCAGCTGCAACACTGGTAACAACAGTTCCGCTTCCAAGACCGGAATTGAACTGAGTCCAGGTTACGCCATTGTCCGTACTCTTATACATACCTGCACCCCAGGTGCCGGCGTACATATCACCGTTAACATCGTTTATTTCAATTGATCTTATATAGTTTATCGTAAGAGCAGGGCTGATCCAGGTAACACCGCCGTCTGTTGAATAGAATATTCCGGCTTCTGTACCGAGATAAATATCTCCCGCTGTATTTACTTTAATAGTCCAGATGAATCCTGCAGGCAGATTACCATTTATCTGACTCCAGTTTACACCGCCATCACTGGATTTGAACAACCTTCCGCCAACAGTACCGGCAAGGATATTGCCAGAATTATCGGATGACAATGAATAAATAATTTCATTATCCGGGAATGTTCCCAACTTGGTCCAATCACCTGAAGCAACCGCATCTGAAACAACACTGACAGATGCACAGCTTTGATCATTAGTATTAATGAGATCTACCTTATCAGAACCAGTGATAGTGGCGCAATTAGTTAAATTGGAACTGCAAGGAATATCACCGGTAAATAATGAGTGATTGAACTGTCCGCTGCCATTCATAGAATTCGCAATCAACTGACCGGTTACAATACCCGAGTTGTAAACAACATCTGCATCAGGGGCAAGAACTGTACCGGTAACATCAACAGCGTAAATATTGATTTGAGTAGCCTGGTAGAAATTGAAGAGCACGTTATTAATTCCGGTTCCTTTAACATCAAGTCCACGGCTAACATTAATAAACGCTCCGTCAATATTGACTAATACACCGGAGCCGCTCGGTACATCAATAATTCTTGAGTTCGCACTTGAGAAATCATCACCGCTTATATTAAACACATTCAGATAAGGATGTGTACCGGTTAAAGTTAATGTGCCCCATTCGTTAGTCACCGTTCCGTTCTGAACATATCCGGAAAGCGTATTAGAAAGATTCGATAAATATGTATATGCTGATGTAAAATCTATTGGATTATCCTGCCTAACAGTACCGTCTCTAACACTTACAGTATTTGTAGGTAGGTTACTGGAGTTTCCGTAAACAACATTTCCGCCCCAGACATCACCGCTTATATAAAGAAGGTTACCGTCAACAATAAGCACATCAACCGCTCCATTGGATGCGGGGAGTTTGTCTCCAACACTGTATGCGGACAGATAAGCATCTCCACCGACTGCCATTTTACCCTGCGTATCAGCAGATGGCTGTGTAATATCGTCGAAGAGGAATACGTTATATCCGACAGCCGGACCAAGATCGATGGAAGCGCATGTTCCGAGACTTACAGTAACTGTGATTGTTAAAGTAGCACTTGCTCCGTTTGATAATGTTGGAATTGCCCATATACCGGTTCCTGCCGTATATGTACCGGTAGTAGCAGTATGTGAAGAATAAAGTAATCCGGAACCAAGCAGATCGGTTATTTCAATAGTATTGGCTGCATTCGGACCATTATTGGTTACTACAATTGTAAAAGTAATGTTATCACCATCAGAAGGAAGCGAATTACTAACCGTTTTAGTAATCTCGAGGTCAGCATTCTGGTCGGTTATAAGAACTTCATCCTGGTCGTCTTCGGAAAGAAGTCCGTTATTCGGTGTTGAATCAGGATCACCCTGATCACAAGCCGTAACTTCAGCAACATTTGTATGTGTACCGCCGTTGAACAATACTGTGATATCAAGAGTAACAGAGTTGCCACTTGCAAGTGTACCAACTGACCAGTCACCTGTTGCGTCACTATAAGTACCCTGTGAAGCCACATGACTTTGATATGTAAGAACAACGCCTGATATCAAATCATGAACAACAACATTATCGGCATCATCAGGTCCGTCGTTGGTTAAAGTAACAGTGTATGTTATTGAACCGCCGACAATGGGAGTATTGTTGTCTACTACTTTTGTTAAGCTAAGATCAGCGACTTCGGGTACGGTTATAACTGCATTGTCCTGATCATCTTCAGCAGGCACATTGTTATTAGGAGTAGAGTCTGCGTCATTTTGATCTGTAGCGGTAACCTGTGCAATATTATCAATTATACCGGTTCCTGTTACAGTTGCGTTGATTGCAAGTGTGGCAGAAGCACCATTAGACAGGCCGCCGACATCCCATATTCCGGTTCCCGATGAATAGCTGCCCTGTGAAGGAGTGCTACTTGTGTAACTGACTCCGGAAGGCAGAACATCCGTTACGTCAACATTTGTCGCACCGTCTGGTCCGTCATTTGTAATTGTAATTGTATAAACAACAGCGTCCCCTAAATTCGGGGTAGCATTATCCACAGTTTTTTCCAGTCTCAAATCAGCGTCGGGAGCTGTAACAACAATTGTTGCGTTATCCTGATCATCTTCACCACCGACATCATTGTCGGGAGTAGAATCGGGATCAGTTTGATCAACAGCATTAATTTGAGCAATATTATCTATAATACCTGTTGAAGAAGCCGCGACAACAATATTCAAAGTTTCACTGCTGCCTGATGTAAGAACATATGAACCTAAATCCCATATCCCGGTTCCGTCGTCATAAGTACCCTGAGAAGCAGTATAAGAAACAAAAGTTACTCCGACAGGAAGTACATCTTCAACTAAAAGACCTGTTGCCGCATCCCCTTCAACATCCGAATTCGTGAGCGTTATAAAGTATGTCACATTTGTATTCAAATTCGGATTTGGCGTACTAACTGATTTAGTCAGTGATAAATCTGTTGAAGCAGGAGTATAAGTATATACAACGGTCAATGTGTTTTGAGCGGTAGGAGGTGAAGTTTGGGTTTGAGCGCCACCGCCAACCACATAGTCCAGAGTTGTATTTACTGTAACCCTAAGGTTATATGTCCCCGTTCCTTCATACTGAGAAAGTCCGGACGAATTTACATTACCGCTATTGGAAGTTGTAACAGACGAACCGGAAATTGTTACCGCATCTGTGCCCACAGAAGAAAAATTTGCCGTGCCGCCTGCTTCAGCGTCACCGTCGTCTGCAGTTAGATTAAATGCCTGCGTTGTCAAAGCTTCAACATTGCCGACAACAGGATTCAGACTCCCGTTCAACAATGCCGCACCAGTGAGTGTGGTACTGGAAATTGATCCCGTTGAACCGAAATCAGCATTTCCGGAAGCAGCCGACACACCGTCATTGTCAATTATTGCAGAACCGCCTGAAGTACCAATCTCTAAGGTAATCTCAACATTTGTGAGTGTACCAAGAGCTGGATTGAACTGATTAAATGTATAATTTTGAAGATAGTTCGGCACACCTGTAAAGGTCTGTGTCTGCGTAATTGTCTGCGAAAAAAGTGTAGAACTGAGAAGTATTAATCCCAGCGCTGTAAACAGCGTAAATTTGGATTTCATGCTAAACCCCACTTACTTATAACTCTAAAAATTTTACGGAATATGCTTAATGCACTTAATTAATCAGCGGAACAGAAAAAGAGTACAAATCTTATTTTCACATTCTGCTGTTCTTTTGAAAGAACATTAAATTAAAGCCCTGTTAATTATTGTTCAGTAAATTTTAAAAAAATAGAACAAGATATTATTTTGGCTGGGGTTTTATTTAGGCAAAACTAACACGTAAACAAAACTTCTTACGTCCCTTTTGTATCATAGGGATCAAAAGTTAAGATTAATAACACCTAAAGTCAAGAAAAAGATTTTCATTTTTTACGATTAGCGAAAACATATTGCTGTTAACGATATTTTGGAGGGGTAAACGAACATTCAATAGATAAATGGGATGCTGAGAAATGATAGTTTAAAGCATAAAGCGGCGTTCGGATCCTATTCTCCCAGCCAAAGGAATGAACCCAAAACGCCGCTTATTTCTGGAACTTATGCATTCATCATCTCCGATACCAATTTGATACCGGGTGGAAATACAACATCTCCTATTTAAGTTTAACTTACTTCAATTTATTTGAGAACAACAGCAATTCCAAATTCGGTGCTGCTTTTATATAATCTCAATTAACAGTTGCACTTGATATAATAAACAAAACACATTTTCAAAATCATGTCTAAGGGCATCTTCCATAAAACTAACTTTAGACTGTGGCCAGTTGGTTGATGCCGCATAGACAACACACCTGTAAATACAGCCCCGCAGCCGTATTTACATCGACTATTCACAAAATTTATCAGCAGCTCGGACAATACAGAATTCACAAGACAATATGAGCCGCTTAAACCAATTGCACATCAAAATTTGAAAAAACAGGTAATAACTTATTAATTAACTGTCTTATTATATCCAAACCTGATGCCACTTATTAAGTTGTGTTTTTAGTCTAAAAACAAAGGTTTATAAAAGATTACAAAATGAGAAGTGTTTCAAAACTCGAAACAGTCTATTATTGAAACACTTTTGAGGTCTAATGTCTGATCAGAAGTGAGACATTTTCGATGTGATAGGTATGCGGGAACATGTCAACCGGTCGTAATTTCACCAGTTTATACCCGTTATCACAGAGTAATTTTACATCCCGTGCCTGTGATGCAGGATTGCAGCTTACATAGACAATTTTAGCCGGTGCGAGTTTAATAACGTCATTCACGGTTTTCGGATTCATTCCGCTTCTGGGAGGATCCAGCATAATCATATCCGGCGATGGAATTCCTTTCTCCTGGAGTAGGGGTAAAAGGGATTTATTCAGATCCGCCATAAAATATTCTACGTTTTCGATGTTATTCAGCCCATTATTCACTGCCGCATCCTTAACGGCTGCTTCAACGCTTTCGAATGCATAAACTTTTTTAGCGGATTCGGACATATATATTGAAATTGTTCCGGCTCCGGAATACAGGTCATAGACGATTTCATTTCCCGTTAATTCAGCGAATTCCAGCGCAGTATTATATAGGTTCACCGCCTGCAGTGTATTTGTCTGGAAGAAAGAGTTTGCGCTAATCCTGAACTTATACTTGCCGATTTCATCGTGAATTATTCCGCTGCCGAAGAATACCTTTTCATAGTCGCCGATGGCAACCTGAGATTTCTTCAGATTTATATTATTAATAATAGTCGTCACGGCCGGGACCAACTCTTTCAATCCTTCCGAATACTCTCCAATCAGATTATCGTCCTCCGCAGATGTAACAATATTAACCATGAGATCATGCGTATGGTGTGATTCCTTAATAACCAGGTTTCTTAAAAATCCCTCATGAGTTTTAGTCGAATAAATTGAAATATCTCTGGATTTGAAGAAATCCCTCGTGAAATTAAGTATTGAGTTGCTGACCTCGGACTGCAGGAAACATTCATTGATATCCAGCACCTTATCGAAGACTCGCGGAATATGAAATCCGAGTGCGAAGTTTCTGTCAATCATAGCGTCATCACTGCTTATCTCTTCTTTTGTCAGCCATCTTCTATCCGCGAAAGAATATTCCAGTTTATTCCTGTAAAAATAAATAGGATCCGAAGCAACAATAGACTCGATAACCGGATTGTCAAATCCCCCGATCCTTTCAAATACATCCTTAACCTGTTCCTGCTTATAAAAAAGCTGTTTTTCATAGTCGAGATCCTGCTGCTTGCAGCCGCCGCAAGTACCAAAAAAACTGCATCTGGCTTCGGTTCTTTCTGAAGAAGGAGTAATTACCCTTGTAACTTTTGCTTCAGCGTACGATCGTTTCTTTCTTCTTATCTGAGCTTCAACCACATCGCCGGGATAAGCGCCGTGAATAAACACAACAAACTTTTTACCCGATTCATCACCACCGTCGATACGCGCAATTCCTTTTCCTTCGAACGCATAATCATCTACACTAAACGTATGTACTTCACCCTTTTTCAAACAAAGCTCCTATAGTTTTTCCATCAGTAATATTTCAAACCCAATATACTTATCAGCCCCCTGCTTAATGAATGCCTGGGATTCGTGACTTATCCTTTTAAGCAGTTTTTTATAATATGATTTCTCATTATCCGACAGGCCGCCGGTAACCTCCGCAAGTTTATCCAGGTTCCACTCGTAATAATCATGCAGCGTGTCACTCACATCCTTCACGGAGAGAACATTAAAATTCCTGGCTTCATAAAACTCCCTGGCTTCAGCAGAGGTTAGCGGATTCAGATCTGATGCATCGAATATATCCAGTATAAATTGTGGAAGAGATTCATCGAGAATAATTACTTCACCAACACATAACTTCCCGCCCGGTTTGAGAATCCTTTTCATTTCCTTTACTATTCCTTTTCGTGCGGAAGTGGAAAAGGCACCCTGTGAATAGCTATAGTCGAATTTCTCAGCATCAAAATCAGTATGCTCAAAGTCCATTAGCCGAATATTTATTCCCGGATCGTCTCCGATTACAATTCGCGAATTCATAAGTGAATCGAAATCAGGGACAATTAACTCAACAGTCACTCCGGATTTCTTAAAAATTCGCCCGGCAATTTTTTCACTGTTGGATCCGCATACGAGGACTTTCTTATCCCTCAGATCATTTTCCTCCTGGAACATATTTATCTGGCGGCTTAGACCAGGCAGAAATATTACGGGTTCACTACTCATTTATTTATCCTTAACAGGGAAAATATAGTTCTCACCTGTTTTAATTTTAACAACGTTGTTGTTTTCATCCATTTCAAAAATAATTAATTCTCCGTCACCGTTTTTATTACGGAACGTATCCGGTCCTTCGGGATATAGCAAAACAAGGTTGTCGTCCGGATTATCCGTAGGCGGATAACTGTAATTATACATGTAAAGTTTCTCATTTAAAATCAGTACATCCGTATACCAGTAAGTCGGATCGAAATAACTGCCCGTATACTTTGTCCATGATGAATCGAATTCATACTCACTTTTCTCCGTGCCAAACGCAGCTTTAAGCGGACTTTCGACCAACTTATAAACTCTGTCGGCAATTTTATAAGGACTGAAATCCTCGGTATTCAGAAAAACTACTACACCGATTTTATCCTGCGGATTAAAAAGTATTTGAGAACGGTATCCTGAAACCCAGCCTCCATGACCCACATACAATTGATCGCCGCTGTAGAAAGTTGAGAATGCCAGTCCGCGGCCGCTTTTCCATCCCGGCATCACCCAGTGCGGGCGATACATTTCCCGCAGTGTCGATTTTTTTAGTACATCGCTGTCATCACTAAATTGCAGCGAAATGAATTTAGCAATATCAGCAACATTAGTTGAAAGATTCGCCGCGGCGGTGATTCCTTTTGAATCCGTAAACAAAGCTTTAACTCGTTTACCTTTTTCAGTGGGATGGAGGTACCCTGTTGCGAGATCCTTATCGTTCTCGTCAATCTGTGTTTTGGAAGAACTCATTCCAAGCGGATTAAAAATATTGGTTTTCATGTATTCGTCGTACGGTACACCTGATACATTTGCAATGATCTCGCCAAGAAGTGAGATACCAAGGTTAGAATATTTATACTTCGTTGCCGGTTCGTAAATCATCGTCTGATCCGGCAAAGTCTCTTTAATCTGGTCCATGGTCGGGAATTGTCTGTCGGTCCAGTAAGGGAAAGCTGCCTCACATGGAATTCCCGCAGTATGGGTAAGGAGTTGCCTAATAGTAATGTCCGGTGAATCCGGGAACGGATTCTTCAGTTCGAACCAGTCGATATACTTTTTAACCGGATCATCCAGTTTAAGCTTGCCCGCATCCCTAAGCTGCATAATTGCGGTGCCTGTAAAAGTTTTGGAAATCGAAGCAATCCTGAATAATGTCTGTTCCGTCAATTCCTTTTCTGTTTCTAAATCTGCGAAGCCGAATCCATTTGAATAAACAAGTTGCTGATCGTAGACTATGCCGAGTCCAACACCTGGTATATTATAGTAGTCGATCAATTCATCAATCCAGAGTTCTGTTAATTTTACTTTCGCAGCAACATCAGGATAACCACTGAGTTTATTAGTCTGCGCGGTTGCTGAATTAACACATATAGCTAAAATCACTATGGCAAATTTAATTTTCATTGTACTCCTCCCAAATAAAGAGATAATTCCCGGAATGAAATATAACCAATCGAATAATCAGATTGTGATTCGTGAAGGTTATTGTTAAAATTTGCTGAAGATTTCTTAGGAAGGATAACTAATCTATCTGCTTTCAGTTTTGCGCCTGTCCTGGAAACAGACTGTAAACTTGGTGCCCTTACCTTTTTCAGATTCAACCTTGATTTCCGCTTTATTAATCTCACAGTACTTTTTAACAAGTGCCAGACCCAAACCAGTCCCCTCAAATTGCCTTGTGTACCCTGTTTCTTCCTGGCTGAACGGTTCAAACAACTTCTTTATAAAGTCATCCGTCATTCCTATTCCTGTATCCTGAATTTCCAGAACGAATTCATCGCCATCCTTGCATACAGAAATCTCAATAAATCCTTTATTTGAATATTTTATGGCGTTGTCTACAAGGTTTGCTATAAGCTGGGTTACGGTATAATGGTCTATATAAATATTACAATCCCCACAATTTATATTCACTCGAATTTCAAGCCCCTTAGCGGCAGCAAGATGAACAAATTCAGTTCTGACTTTTTCGATAATATCCGCAAGATCAATGTATGCTTTATTTACATCCATTGTTCCGTAGTGCAGTTGCGATAAATTAAGAATCGAGTCAATCGTACGAATCAGCCTGTGACTTCCCCGTTCAATTATTGTAAAACTGTCTTTCAGGTCGTCGCTAAGCTTGTCTTCAACTTCTTCCTGAAGCAAATAGGCAAAGTTGAGAATCGTATTGACCGGAGTACGGATTTCATGCGACATTTGCGCAAGGAATTCCGTTTTAATCTTATCGGACTTTTCAGCTGCATCTTTAGCCTTCTTAAGCGACTCCTGGTATTCAATATTATCTGTTACATCCCGGAGAGTAAATATGATACTGCTTATTTTCAACTCATCGTCAAGAATTGGATTGCCGATTGCTTCAACCATTATGAATGTTCCGGAAGCTGTTCGCTGTTTAAACTGCTCGTTGCATGGCGTGTATTTATCAACAATTTTTTCGAACGATTCTTTGAATCCTCCAACTTCATCTTTATGGATAAAACTGAAAAACGATTTCCCGATTGTATACTCTTTGCTATACCCGAATATTTTTTCAATTGAAGGACTAGCATAAATTATGCGGCCTTCAATATCCGTTTGAATTATTACATCAAGAATGTTTTCAGTTATATAATACAGCTCCTTTTCAAATTCATATCTTTCTTTCTCGGCCTTTACCCTCTCCTCCATTTCAATCATCTGTTCATTGTATGCGGTTTTAACATTCTTTATCATCTCATTGAATGTATTTCCCAACTCAGCAAGTTCATCCACCATTCCGGAACGGTTAATCTCAAAATTATAATTTCCTTCTCCAACCTTCTTTGAAGCTTTAATTAGCCTTTTAATTGGAAAAACAACCATCAGGAATATTACTACACAGGCAGATAGTGCTATTATAACAAATCCTATTCCGAGGTTAATGGTTGATTTCGATTCCAGATCATCCAGCTTTACATTTAGTTTTTCACTATCCAGAAAAGAAAGAATAACAATTTTTGAGTTGTGTATTCTCGCATATGCAGCAAATATCAATTCATCTGATTTTTTGATCGTACCACTTTTTTCAGAACTCAGTTTTTCAACAACGGGAACAATATACTCGCTTTTAACGAAATCAATATCGCCCGAATAAGGCGAGGTCAAATTAGGTAAGAGAAATTTGTAGTCCTGATAATTTATTCTGAGATAATCTTTACTGGATAATATTTTCGTTTCATCAGCAAGGTTTGCTATTACCGAAACTTCCTCAATCAATCTTGTTGACTCCCGTTCAAGAAGCGTATGTTTAACATTATTTTGCACAAATACTTTAATGATGAAGAACGGTATTAAGGATAAAAGCAGGTACCATATTGCCAGGCGCAGTCCCAGGAAATTACCCGACAAGAGTCTTTCGAGAAAAGGAGAATTTAATTTCGCATTGTTCTTTACTGATACCGGGTCCTGATCTCCCCAGAGCGGACGTCTGTAATGGCTGGGAAGGGCAACCAGAATAAAAGATGTAACTAACGCTGTGAAAGCAACTTCAGGTATCCAGCCTTTATAAATTACCCACAGTGAACCGACTGTATCGTGATGATTTGAAGTTATAGTTAAAAACAAATCCGGGTAAAAGATGTCAACAATAAAGTATAGCGGAATGTAAAGCACATAATAATATAACAGTACCGCAGTAAGCCAGCCCAGAATCATGAGCGGCATTTTTAGTCTTTCATAGATATATTTTTTATAAACAAATCCAATAAAGACCGCGCCGATAATATGCTGAAGCATAATATAAATATTCAGGCCGGGAGTAGGATCATAGAGTGAGGAAAGAAAGCCAATCAACACAGCCCCAACAGGGCCGGTTATAGCGGCGCCAAATAGTACAAATACTTCGCGCGGATCTGTTATAATATTTGTTCCGGGGATCGTAAAATGAATATCCGCCAGAACGACCATTATCGCACAAAGGCCGAATAATGCGGCTATTGGAATATTTTTGTGTTTTATTAGTTTCTCAGCAATCAAGTCTGTTCCCGGGAGAACTCAAAGTAATATTATCGAAGATATTTTCATCTATTTAAGGGATTTAAACTATTCATAATAATTTTCAGATAACAGTCATCAGGATACAATTCTCCATTTATAGTCATAAATCCGGGCCGGGAAAATGCAATTAAGCGTATAATAAAAAACCGGTTCGACGCAATTATCAAACCGGTTAATAAAAAGGAAATTAAATCTGACTAGATATCATAATACAAAGCAAACTCGTATGGATGCGGCTGCAGTGCCATTGGTTTAACTTCGTTTTCCGTTTTGTAATTAATCCAGGTACTAATAACATCTTCAGTGAAAACGTCCCCTTTAAGCAGGAATTCATGATCATCTGCGAGTGCTTTAAGAGCTGCATCAAGTGAACCGGGTGTTGAAGGAACAAATGCAAGTTCTTCAGGCGGCATATCGTAAATGTCTTTATCCAACGGCTCACCGGGATCAATCCTGTTTTGTATACCGTCGAGACCGGCCATCATCAGAGCTGTAAATGCGAGGTAAGGATTCGCGCTTGGATCAGGGCATCTGAATTCAACTCGCTTGGCTTTAGGGCTGTTAGAGTACATTGGAATTCTTATAGCTGCAGATCTGTTTCTCTGTGAGTAAGCCAGGTTAACGGGTGCTTCGAATCCGGGAACGAGACGTTTGTATGAATTAGTTGTCGGGTTGGTAAACGCCAGCAATGCTGAAGCATGTTTGAGTATACCGCCGATATAATAAAGAGCTGTTTCGCTCAAACCGGCGTAACCGCCGCCTGCGAATAGAGGTTTGCCTTTTTTCCACAGACTACTGTGAACGTGCATACCTGAACCGTTATCGCCTTTAATCGGCTTCGGCATATATGTAACTGTTTTACCATGCTGTTTGGCTGTATTCTTAACAACATATTTGAACATTAATAACTGATCTGCCGATTTCAACATCGGTTGAAAACGAAGATCTATTTCGCACTGACCGCCGCTGGCAACTTCGTGATGCTGGGCTTCAACATCAATACCCATGTCCATCAAGTTTAATACCATTTCGTTACGCAAATCGTTTAGTGAGTCAGTAGGAGGAACAGGGAAATAACCTTCTTTATATCTCGGTTTATACTGAAGGTTGGGACCTTCGTCTGTACCGGTATTCCATCTGCCTTCAACAGAATCAACAAAATAGAACGATGTGTTATAATCCGAATCGAATCTTACGTCATCAAAAATGAAAAATTCGGCTTCCGGTCCAAAGAATACTGTATCAGCGATACCTGTAGACTTTAAGTATGCTAATCCTTTTTGAGCTATACTTCTCGGGCATCTTGCATACTTCTCTTTGGTTGCCGGCTCATGAACATCGCAGATCAAACTAACAGTGGGAGCTTCGATAAACGGATCGAAGAACATTGTTTCAGGATCCGGAATAATAAGCATATCACTTTCATTAATTGCTTTCCAGCCACGGATAGATGAACCGTCGAATCCGTAACCGTCTTCAAAACTGCTTGCATCGAATTCGGTAACCGGCACTGTAAAATGCTGCCACTGACCCGGAAAGTCCATGAACTTAAAATCCACGAACTTAATTTTGTTCTTTTTAATGAAGTCCAACACCTTGTCGATAGGTGAAGCGGCCTTCGCTTTTGCCTTAGCCATAAATCACTCCTTTTGTTTAATATTTAATTTAGTTGTTTCTTTAATTGCCGATAATACAAAACTTGTAACAGTACGATGAACACCAGGCCACGACTGGATTTTACTCAGCAGCTTCTCCAGGGAAGCCGTATCATTCACAACTGTTTTCATAATGTGCGAACCTTCGCCGAGAACAGAATAACACTCCAAAATCTCGGGAGTCTTGTTAACGTGGTTTGCTAGTGACGCGTAACTTTTCGAGGAATCCATTTCCACGGTAATAAAAGCCATTATATCGTAGCCGAAAATTTTCTTATCCAGCTTTGCATAGTATCCTTCGATTACTCGGTGTTCTTCAAGTTTTTTAAGTCTCTCGCTTAACGAGGGGAGCGATAATCCGACCGCTTCCGCAATCACATTCCGCTTTGTTCTGCCTTCTTCCTGCAGAATATTCAGTATTTTAATGTCAATTTTGTCTAGCATAACTAATTTTTTTAGGAATTTTACAAATTTTAACTCAAAATATAAGGTGAGAACAGGTTTAATGCAAATGAATTATATTAATTTTTTGTGGTTTGGGTAAGATTATTAGGAGTTGTACTGGATTTTTGGCTTTTTACCACCTCGGATAAACTTCAACGGATTTCATTACCGATGATCCGAACACACCGTATGCGCCCTCCAGTCCCGACTGGTTTACCTCTTTAACAATATGATTGTATATGTTCTCATCAATAGCGCGTATTTCAATAATTGCTTTATCACCCATTAAGAAACTAGCTTCTACATCAACACTATTCTTCTCTGTAAAATATTCATACTTATTCGTTCTGCTCATCTCTTCGCCGTCGTAAAACGTTGTCCAGTAGGTTTTTATTTTCACACAATACCCGAATGCTTTGTTACTTTCTCCCCACATTATTCCGACATTCTCTTTGTAATCATTTAAGTCAATCCTTTTATGATTAGGCGGGAATACAATGTTAAAATCCCCGGGAGTAGTAGTGGACCCCGATATAAATTGATCATTAATTTTACACTTTAATTCGTAAGTAGAGTTTTTCGATAGATAATTGTGTTGATCAATTGAATAGTATTTTGTTATATATTCCAAGGAGTCGTAGACATAGGTATAAGAATAATCCGTTCCATTGTTACCCTCTACATTAACTTCTGCGTTTTCGATAAACCGGATAAATGCCTGGTTGTCTAAAGGTCCAAATTTTATCCCAGGACCAAGATTTATATATGTATAGTTTTCATACGGCTCGGTTTTAAAAATATACAATTGCTGGAGAGTATCGTTTACAGTTAGGTTATAAAGCAAACTATAGTCATAAGATGCAGGTTCAACAACATCAAGTTTAATGCATGATGAAAGAAGAAGTATTGCAGAAAAAATTAAAGTCGTCAATGCTTTTTTCTTGTTAGAACTCAACTGTTACTCCAATTGTAGGTGTTATAAACGAACCCCTGGAACTGCTTGTCCCGTTCGAGTGAAAACCATAGGAAAAAGGATTAGCACTATTATAAACATTCATCACCTGTAAATACGGACGAACGATATATTGATCCCAGAAAAGTGTTCCTGTAAATCCCAGATCCAGTCTGTGATAATCTGCTATTCTTTCTGAATTTTTAGCTCCGTCGATAAATCTCCATTCAAACGGTTCGCCACCTATGTACCTATCATTAAAATCAATTGTATTTAATCCGATATATTTCTTATCGGGAGTTGTGATCGGTAATCCGGACGAATACACGAAGAATAAAGAAAGATTCCAGGAACTGCTTAATGACATATTCAAATGACATTTGAAATTATTCATGCGATCATACTGTGAATAATATTCATATTTCTCATTATCTTTAACCGATCTGGAGTAAGAATAACTTATCCATCCGTTCAGCCAGCCAGTATGCTTAAGCATCAACTCGACGCCGGCAGCATAACCGTTTTCAAACTTATAATGATTGTTATAATCCTTATAGGACGCAGCAAGATTATAACGCTGTTTACAATACGCATCAATACTGAAATCGAGAGTCGGGATAAGTTCTTTCATTTTTATCCCTGCAAGGTAATGATCGGATGTCTGGAATTGATCCTCGGATTCAGGTAAAAAGTATACTGAGAACGGGGAGTAAAAAGATTCCAGTAATAATTCTTTAATGGTATACATTTCCTGGTAATATTTTCCGTAGCTTAGTACAAGGCTAACATTGTCAAACGGTTTATAAGTAAAGTGAATAAACGGGTAAACGTCGAACTTATCAATACTAGTGTAATATAGCATCCTTCCGCCGAAAGTGACATCAAACATTCTGTTTATCTTAACGCTGTCCAGAGCATAAAAATTATACAGCTCCGTTTCCTGTTTAAGACTGAATTTATCTTCAGCATAATCAAAAAATATATAACTGACTTCATTGATGAAATCATCCAGTTCTGTTCGTCCGATATCCCACTTCCATCTTGTACTGCGCAACTTTGCAGTAACTCCTGCCGTTAAACTATGTCCGCCGAATTTTCCTCTATACTCAACTAGTGCTGATAAATCTTTAATGCTGTTATCGGCATTAAATCCGGTATCAGTGCCATAATCAATAGCGGAGGCTTTTGCAAATAGAGAGGTACTCGAGTAATAAACCTGCCCTTTTATACTACTGCGTTTTGAGAATAAATATTGATACTCAACAGATGACAACACATTACCCCAGGTGGGATGCTGATCGACTTTGACCGACTCATAATAATCTTCCCAAAATACCTTAAACTGATCATTTGTTGTGAAAAACATTGCCCTGACAAAACTGTTTTCCGAAACAGGAATCGAGTACTTTAGAAATATATCGCTGTAATTATACGGCAGTTCTTTATATACGATTGATGTAATAAGGTCCCAGTAAGTCCTTCTGTATGATGTTGAAAAGGTTCCGCCGAACAGAGGTCCGTTTAACGAGATACCTGACGATACTAACCCGAGGGATACACTGCCGCGCAGCTTCTCTCCGTTGCCGTCTTTACTAATCATCGATAAAACACTCGACAGATATCCGCCGTAATTAGGCGTGTAATTGGATGGATAAAGATACTCGTCGCTGATCAGATCAGTACTGACAATACCTGTAATACCACCCAGATGATACGGGTTATAAATCGGCACTCCATCAAGACTTATCAAGTTCTCATCGAAGTTTCCTCCCCGAATGTATAACTGTGCCGAGAAGTCGTGAGTACTTGAAACACCAGGGAATGCGTAGAGCGATCTAAGCGCGTCAAGTTCACCGAGCTGAGGAATTTTTCGCAAGTCGCCGATCTGCAAATGGTAATCTGAGGGAATAACTTCCTCGTTATATCGTTCACCCGAAACCGTAACCTGTTCTATTTGAATAGGTTTCTGCTCAAGTTTAATTACAAGTTCAACGTCCTCTGTAAGTTCAACAAACTTTTTATAGTCAACATAACCGAGCATTGATACTTTAATGGTATCCGCAGCCGTATCTGATGCGAATTCAAAATATCCATCTATGTTGGAAGTTGTATAAATACCATTGAATTCAATAACAGTGCTGGGTAAACGGTTACCGGTTTTACTATCTATAACAATACCGAGAAACGTATAAGCTTGCTCCTGAGCCGCAACTGTAAAGTTAAATCCCACAGCAAAGAATAGTATTATACTCGCAGAAATCCGCAGGTTTCTTATTCCCCTAATAATTCAATTTTAATATAAAACCATTTCAGGGGAATCACATCCAAATCATTCTAATTTAAAGTTACAAAATCGGGTACCATTTATTTATACAATGATCTTTGTTTGCTCTTTGGTATATTGGAAATTATTTCTCGGAGGGGAACAACAAACATGAAGTTTTACTTACCTTTTATTGTTTTGCTTTTTACTTCTGTCTGCTCGCGTTCATTCATAGTTACGCAGGATGATCCGTACTATGACCTGAGAATTAAACGAATGAATTCTATCGGGAGTGATACCGAATGCAGTGTGAGTTTTTCCGACGGACGAAATTTTGAAACCGGGTATTTCCATATAGCTAATGACTCTATTCGGTTAGTAAAAAAGGGTGAACCCGATACACTTGCAGCACCATTTAAAGATGTAACAAGTATTTATTATATTGATCACTGGGATGGATTAATACAAGGCGGAATTTTCGGTGGAGCTATAGGTTTCCCGGTTGGGTACATTTTATTACCGGATTGGCGGGATTTTAATGGTACCGTTCAACACACTCCCGAAACCGGTGGATGTTGTATAGGAGGAATAGGAATTATAGTAGGTTCAATCGCCGGTGTTTCTTACGGCACCCTGAAAGCTTATGAACTCGGACAGGATAGCATTGGGCAAAAAGATACTTTGGCAACATGGAACGAAAGGTAAATTGATAACGGGTGTTGTCTGACTTATATATCGCATTTATCAAAAAAAATGAATTGATTTGCTTCCCGAGAAATGAGCCTTCTCAAATCCGAAAATGACCGGGAAATTATGCCGCCATTTATTTACTTAACATAATGGGGACTAACCTATGATTTCACGGTTAATGCGTTTTAAAATTATTCTTCCTGCATTTTTTTTGCTTTTTATCATTTCCCTTTTATCAACAGGCTGCACCGGAGCAAAAAAGGTCTCGGCAAATTCCATTAATAAAATAGCTGTGAAATTTGCAAATGATTGGACTGTTGAAGATTGCAATCTAATAATAGCGATGTCATCCGTTTCTAATAAGGACCACTACATTTCCGGTTCGATTGCATATGAATTATCGGGAACTGATGTATTTATCAGCGCGATGCCTATGACTGACTTGACAATAAAAGCAATCGCTAAAAAGCAGGCGCTGCTTAAAAGGCTTACTGATACAGACTTGAATCAGTTATTGAAAGATTATTTTCACGATTATACTAATTACGAATACATCCCGGAGAAAGACAGCCTGATAAAAAGGGATATTCCGCAGGATTCGCTGAAAGGATTAACATTCCAGGTAGTATTTCAAAACAACACCGATCCTTACCGCCCAATTATTCTTGAACGGGGATATGATTACTTTTTTCTCGAAAATACTGCAGGAGACTATGCGAGGGTTGTAGAGATTTCAGGCAGATATGCTGAAACGGATTTCTATCTAACGGACTATCTCGGTGTGAATATAACATTCAGTCGAACATCAGATAATGGCAAGCCGGTAATCGACAGCATGCTAATGCTCACTGATTTTAAACTGGTATTCAACGGACTGGATGATGACCCGGTTGAACTTGAATGGAAAAAGTTAAAGAATAAGTAAGGCACGGTAGGTCTAACAAAGCCGAATTTCCTTTCGATAATATGGAATGATGAAATACAGCAAAGAAATATTGTCCATTAATTTTTACGCTGCTATAATTCTGTCATTGACTTTGAACTCCACATTGCTGTGTCAGCAGGAGGCATTGATTAATAAGTGGATCAAGCCGGGCAATAATGAATCCATTAAAGATGTTTATATAATCATCAGTTCACTGAATGAGACCGGCTTCCCCGACTCAACAAACTTCCCGCAAAACACCTTATCCGGAACCACATGTTACTGGAACGGCGACGAGTGGATATTTGAAGAAAACAGCAACTCGGTTCAAACTCCCGGACTAATTTTATCAGCCGGACAAAACGGATTAATGATGATAGGCGCTCCTTTAAATCAACAAGTCAATGAATACGATATTTTCACTAAGGAAGGCTGGATACATGTAAAATCCAGGATGCCGTATATACCTTCCGCCGATAAATTGTATTATGACGAGGAGAATAATCGTTTTATATTGCTTAAAGGAAACGAACCCTGGATTTACAATATCGAATAGATGTATTTGAATCATTCTCACAAGAATTATAATCTTCTTTGCGAACTGCTTGCCGCAAACAAACCTGTTTGGGAAACAATTGAAAAATCTGCAGAACTTAATTTGCAGGGATGTCATGTAGGAGCCGGCTGTATTGCACAGACCGTCTGGAACCATTTTCATGGTTTCGAGCCCTGGCGGAATATAAGCGACATCGACCTTGTTTACTTTGATAACTCAGACCTATCCTACGAAATGGAAAATGAAGTAATTGAGTTAGTACAAAATACTTTTAAAGAAAGTCCGATTCCATTCGATGTTAAAAACCAGGCCAGAGTTCACCTCTGGTATAAAGATCATTTCGGGTATAATATAAAACCTTATGGTTCTATCTTCGATGCAATAAAGACCTGGCCGACTACTGCAACAAGTATCGCTGTTAACCTCTCCTCAGGTACACTCAACATTTATGCACCTTTCGGACTTGATGATTTATTTAACCTTGTTGTACGAGCTAATAAGGTCCAGATAACCAAAGAGAATTACGAGTTAAAAGTTGAAAAGTGGACAAAAAACTGGTCGAATCTTGTTGTAATACCCTGGTAACACTCTAACACCAGTCTGAATCCTTTCTTATCCGGCAACATCCAATCAGTAAAATGGAGAATAATATGGATAAGAACGTTGGTTCGGTTGACAGGATCGTTAGAATTGTGATTGGAATTGCTGTTATGGCCGCAGGGCTATATTACAACACCTGGTGGGGACTCGCTGGTATCGTCCTCGTTGTTACCGCTATTATGAACAAGTGCCCGCTTTATATACCGTGTGGTTTGTCTACTTGTAAGATTGATAAAGAAGTAAAAGAATAGATTAGCAGTCTTCCCGGTACGAGTGACCGGGAAGATTTTGATTCCGGTAAAATCGAACTAGTCTCTCGGTCTTCCGGGACGTTCACTACCATGTCCGGCTCGTTTCATCCTGCTTTCACGTTCCTCCAGCAGCTCTTTATACTTAACCTGCTGCTCCTCGGTTAGTATTTTCATAATCTTTTTACCTGTTTCCGTACGGAGTTCATCCATTTTATCCCTGTCCGGTCTGCCGTTCTCGAACATAACCTTCATTTCCGAATCCATATCTTCCAATATTGTTTTGATACTTGCAGCCTGATCATCGGTTAAGCTAAGTTTCTCTGTAAGTTCTTCCAGTCTTTTTTCCATATCAAGCCCCTTACCCCGACCACCTTTAGGCTGAGCATAAAGGTTTATTGCCGACAACAATATTACTGTTATTGCGAATGTTAATAATTTCCTAAACATTTTTTTCTCCTGTTTGACTTATTTAACACTGTTATTCGATTTACTCCTTAGACAACATCATACTGAGTTTAATTCCACACTCAGCAAAAAAAATCACTCAATTTTGAGCAGATTCGCAACGCATAATAATTTCTGTGCTTGCAACTCTATTACTACCCGGAATTTCTTAAAAACTTACAGTAAATTATCCCGTCTAAAATTTTATTATTCAACAAACCATCAAAAGGAATGTTTATGAAAAAACTAATTTCAGCGGCACTTATATTTTTCTTTATTGCTGCAATGATATTTAACGGCTGCACAACCAGTAAGGAGGATGATTTCAACGCATTCGACACTTCAATACTCGATACAACAATTGCTCCTCAGCAGGACTTTTACAGGTTCGCTTCGGGCAATTGGCTTAAAAACAATCCTGTTCCGGATGATCAAACAATCTGGGGCGGATTTACCGTACTACGCGAACAAACTCGCCAACAGGTTCAGTCAATAGTACTTGATGCTGCTAAAGGTATCAATCAGGATGAAAGTCCGTTAGCCGAGAAAATAGGAAAGTTCTATTCTGTGGGGATGGACAGCACTAAGATAGACAAGCAGGGCTGGGAACCTATCAAGCCGTTACTGGAAAGAATTGACAAGGTAACGGATAAGAAAGAGCTAACCAGCGAAATTGCATATATGCACCAGTACAGTGCTTCTCCCCTTTTCTTTTTCTATACAACAGCAGATGCAAAGAACAGTGATACGACTATTGCATGCATGTGGCAAGGCGGAATCAGTTTACCCGATCGTGATTATTACCTCGAAGATGACGAAAGGTCTCAATCGATACGAGCAAAGTACAGCGAACACCTTGTAAATATGTTCAAACTCATCGGTTATAATGATGACGCTGCTTCAGAAGCCTCAGATAAAATTATGAAGATGGAAACAAGACTGGCGGAAGCTCAGAATTCCCGGCTGGAAAACAGGGATCCGAACAAGACTTATAATAAAATGACTACTGATGAAGTTATGAAAAATACTCCCGGCTTCGACTGGAAACAATACATGTCGGAAATCGGCGCGGGAGATCCGGGCAAAGTAAATATTAACCAGCCGGCATACCTCGCCGAGGTTGGTAAAATGATGAAGGAAGTACCGGTTGAAGACTGGAAAACTTACCTCAAGTGGAATACTCTCAACAGCATGGCAAGTTATCTCGGCTCGGACTTTGTTAACGAGCAATTCGATTTCAACGGTAAATTCCTCAGCGGACAAAATAAAATTCAGCCGCGTTGGAAACGAGTTCTCAACACAGTTAACGGCGCGCTTGGCGAGGCCGTCGGACAGGTTTATGTCGCACACTACTTCCCGCCTGCGGCAAAGGAAAGAGCCGTTAAAATTGTTAAGTCGCTCCTCGTATCAATGAAAGAGAGTATTGAAAATGCCGAATGGATGAGTGAAGCGACAAAGAAGCAGGCATTAACTAAGCTAAAAAGCTTTGGAGTAAAAATTGGATACCCGGATCAATGGCGCGACTACTCCGGACTTGAAGTTGGAGATTCGTTTGTTCAGAACATAATGAACTCAAACAAGTTTGACCACGAGGAATTGCTTTCTGAAATTAATCAGCCGGTTAAGAAATGGCAGTGGGGTATGACTCCGCAGACTGTTAATGCTTATTATCATCCAACCAACAATGAGATTGTATTCCCGGCAGCAATTCTCCAGTTCCCGTTTTACGATTATCGTGCGGATGACGCTATCAACTACGGCGCTATGGGTGCTGTTATAGGTCATGAGATCTCGCACGGCTTCGACGATCAGGGACGACAATACGACGCAGAAGGCAATATTCGCGACTGGTGGACTGCTGAAGATGCCGTACGTTTTGATGAAAGAGCTCAATTACTTGTTGAACAATTCAACGAATACAAGACACCAGCCGGTGAAAGTATTAATGGCGCTATGACTCTCGGCGAGAATATCGGCGATCTCGGCGGATTGAATGTTGCTTACAACGCGTTTACGAAAACAGAACAATTTAAGAAAGGTGAACTAATCGACGGATTCACACCCGCCCAAAGATTCTTCCTTGGCTGGGCTCAGGTCTGGAAAAACAATATTAAAGACGAGGAACTTTCCCGCAGGTTAAAAGTTGATGTACACTCACCGGGCGAATGGCGTGTACTTGGTCCGCTTTCGAATATGCCTGAGTTCTATGCGGCTTTTAATGTTCAACCGGGCGATCCGATGAGACGCGATAACCCGATAAAAATCTGGTAGGAATTAATTCTTCATTCTCCGATTGTCATTTCGACGAGTGTTTCCGGCAATAGCCGGATGAAGAGAAATCTTAAATAGCAATTGCTACGAAGGTGACATCTTTCCAAAAGATGTCACCTTTATATTTATCTCAAATACTCAACGAATTATTTAGCAATTCTGAATCCTAAAAAATTCGTTGCGAGCGACGGACCTCCCTCGGAACTTATATAATTTCTAAAATCCTCTTTTTTATTCCTCCAGCTCCCGCCCCTGTAAATTCTTAGGTTTGGATACTCACTGCTGTACGTCGCTGTCCATTCGGATACATTCCCGATCATGTCATATACTTCGTATCCGCCTCCTTTACCCTTCGCATACTCAGGACTAAGTTCGGAATATCTCATATAATATTTTACCGGTGTTGTTCCGTTATCAAACGGATCATAACTGTTATAGAAATTACAATACTCCCCATCGAGAGTATCACCCCAGGCATATTTGAATTCACTTAATCCGCGGGCCGCTTTCTCCCATTCATAGTTTGTCGGCAGCCTGAATCTGTAAAAGTCGGCAAAAGAATAAGCGCCGAACCAGGTTACATTAGTAACCGGATGCTGACCGTCTTTTAAATCATTAACGAGTACAAATCCGTAACCTGTAAACCTAAAAACGTCATTAGCATTAGTATTCTCTTTATAATAGATCAATGTGTAATAGCCCTTCTTACACATTTCATCTCCAGGGTAATAACCGATTATCCTGTTACCCCTTAATTTAATTTTCTCTTCACGCAGTGCCCGGTTAAGATATTCGAGATACTGCTGATTGGTAACTTCAGTTGAGGAGATATAATAATCATGTTGAAGCTCCAGAGTATCATTAGATTTGCCGAAAATAAACTGTCCCGCAGGGATTTCTACCCATTCAATATTTAGTTTTGATGAATATTTTTGTGCAGTAATACTGACAAAGAGTAGCAATGAAAGTGATAGTATTGTTTTCCCCATACGACTCCAGCTCGGCATAATTAATTCTGAGTTTCTTTTACATTGCACGATCTTAAAATGTTGCAATAAACACTATTTGGAATTTCATAACAAAGATGTCATCTTTATGTAAGACGTCACCTTTATATTGCTGTACTACTGTAACTCCATTTAAATTTTTGTATTTTTCCAACTAATAAATCAAACCTGCGTCGAATATATTTGAACTATCCGTGTATAAATGCAGACATCTGTCAGAAATTTCAATAGAATAAATAGGGACCAATATTATGTATGCACTCGAGGTTAAGAACCTTAGCAAGTCCTTCGGCAGCCTTAAGGCGGTGAACAACGCATCGTTCGAGGTTCCGGAAGGATCTATATTCGGACTTATCGGCCGTAACGGTGCCGGCAAGACCACAACAATAAGAATGATGATGAACATTTATATGCCCGATTCCGGCGAGGTTATGCTGCGCGGGACAAAAGTGGGGCAGGAATTTAAAAATAAAGTGGGGTATCTGCCTGAAGAACGCGGCTTGTATAAAAAAATGCGCGTGCTCGAGACTTTACAGTACTTTGCAGAACTAAAAGGTGCAACAGGAAGAAAGGTCACTAAAAAAGCGAAAGAGTATTTGGAACGCTTTGACTTATCCGACAGGGCTGCCTCAAAGGTGGAAGAGTTATCGAAAGGGAACCAGCAGAAGGTTCAGTTCATCTCGACTATTCTCCATGACCCTGAATTTATAATACTCGACGAACCATTCTCCGGACTCGATCCGATCAATACCAATCTTCTTAAAGAGATTATCCTCGAGAAAAAAAATGAAGGTAAGGTAATAATCTTCTCAACTCACCTAATGGATTTTGCTGAAAAGATGTGTGATCACGTAGCAATGATAAACAAAGGCAATATTATATTAAACGGTTCGCTAAGCGATATCAAAGGTAAATATTCACAGCGTAATGTCAGTATAAATTATGAAGGCGATATATCCTTCCTTAACAACAATCCGATAGTTGAAAAGATTTCCGATTTTGGAAATACAACCGGGATTAAAGTTAAGGAATCTTCACAAATTCAGGAACTGCTTAAACTGCTTGTAGACAACAATATTACTATTAAGAAGTTCGACGCAAACGACATCACGCTTCACGAGATATTTGTTGATCTTGCCGGGAAAGAGGATGATATTCTCGAGGAGGTGAAACATGCTTAATTACAGAACAATGGCTGTTATAAGGCGCGAACTCCGCGAAAAATTGATGTCTAAAACTTTTATTATCATGACACTTCTTCTCCCGGTGTTTATGATATTCGCGATGGTAATCCCTTCGCTTCTTATGAACATAGATGGCGACCGGGGAACAAAAGTTGAAATACTCACTGAATCTCCGGCACTTACACAACGAGTTGAAGCGGGTTTCAATGAATTGGATTTTGTAAAGGATACTACCTATATAATCTCATTCAATACTGTTCCCGAATCGGATGTATTAAATTATATCGACTCCAAGAAACAGCTAATGCTGCAAGGCAAACTGGATGGAATTGTGTTTATTCCGAATTCAGCCTTGAAGGATAAAAAGCTAAATTATTACTCCAAGAATCCAAATAACCAAACCGTACAGGGCAAACTAAAAGGACCGATAAACAAAATCCTTCTGGACGAGTATTTCAGCACCAAGGAACTGTCGGAAGAAGAGTTGAGTTTTACAAGGATGTGGCCGGATGTTACCGGGTTTAAAATTTCCGAAGGTGAAGAAATTGAGCAGGCCGGATACGGAAATTTAATACTTGCCTATGTGTTTATGTTCATGCTGTATATAAGTCTGATTTTCAGTGGACAGATAACTATGCAGTCGGTTCAGGAGGAAAAATCAAGTAAGATAGTTGAAGTACTCTTATCAAGTGTTAGCAGCAAAGAACTAATGACCGGCAAAATACTCGGCGCGGCAGTTACTTCAACATTCCAGATGGCCATCTGGCTTCTGCCGATTCTTGTTGTAATCTCTACAAGCTGGATTGCGCTTCCGACGGAGTTTATAATTGATATTACTTACGGACATTTGATCTACTTCCTGGTGAATTTTTTCCTCGGACTTATAATCTTTATAGGATTGTTTGCCCTGATCGGATCAATATTCGAGAATGCCCAGGAGGCACAGTCTGGAATGTGGCCTGTTTTAATGCTGCTGATGATTCCATTCTTTATCTCGTTTTCGATATTGAAAAACCCCGGCAATACTATGGCGGAAATAACTTCCTTCATACCTTTCGCAACTATTATGGTGATGCCGGGCAGATACACCGCAGGTGACGTACCAATGTGGCAGCTTATTGTTTCAATACTTATTAACATTGGAACAATCGCAGCGCTGTTCCCTGTCGCTGGTAAAATATTCAGAGTCGGAATATTGCGAACCGGTAAGAAACCTACCTGGGGTGAAGTAATCAAGTGGCTTAAGTATAAATATTAATCTTCTCTTCACAAACCAGGTTTCTTAAAGAAACCTGGTTTGTACAATCTCACAAATTAATTTGCCAATCTTCCCAATTAATTATATTTTATAAGCAGAATTTTTATTCCGTTTATAAATCGGAGAATCAATGCTGCGAAAAATTATAGATATAAATGAAGAACTTTGCGACGGCTGCGGGAATTGCGCTCCAGCCTGTGCCGAAGGAGCCCTGCAGATTATAGATGGCAAAGCAAGGCTGATAAGTGATTTGTTCTGCGACGGACTCGGCGCCTGCCTGGGCGAGTGCCCTACCGGCGCTATGAACATTGTTGAACGCGAAGCCGAGCCGTTTGACGAGCGCAAGGTTATGGACTATATAGTTAAGGGAGGATCCAATGTGATCAAAGCGCATCTTGAGCATTTACGCGATCACGAAGAATTCGACCTCGTAGTAATTGCGCTTGAGTACCTGCAGGAGAAAGGTATTCCGAATCCGCTTACTTCAGAAGACGCCGGGAAGCCCAAAGCACACATTCATCACGAGGGAGGATGTCCGGGTTCAAAAACAATGACGTTTGAAACCCCGCTGAAAGATGAAGCTGAATCCGGGAAAAGAGTCTCGCATTTGCAGCAATGGCCCGTTCAGCTTCATCTTGTATCTCCGCAGGCACCGTATTATAAAAACTCGCACCTGCTGGTTGCGGCAGACTGCTGCGGATTCACCGTTCCGGATTTCCACAAAGACTTTCTTAAAGGCAAGAGTCTGGCAATAGCCTGTCCTAAACTAGACACTAACCAGGAAGTGTATTTTGAAAAGTTAAAAATGATGATTGAACATTCGGACTTGCAGGCTATTACAGTACTAATAATGCAAGTCCCTTGCTGCAGCGGACTGGTCCAACTTGTACAGCGAGCAGTACAGGCAACGACGAAAGACATTCCGGTTGAAGCTATTGTATTGGGAATAGACGGATCAGTTTTACAAACTCAGGCAGTTTGATATCAGCCTGTCAGATCCTTCAGCTTGTTTATTGTTTTCGCTTCGAGCTTGAAGAGCGTTTCATTACTCAGCATCTGGTAAGCTTTATCACGTATTTTCCCCCAGGTTCCATGAACCGGGCAAGGTTCGCTAACCGAACATCCGGGGAATCCAAGCACGCATTTATTGAAAACCGCAAGTCCGTCTATAGCCTCAACAATATCAATTAACTTTACGGATTTCGGATCTTGCGCCAGGAAAAAGCCTCCGTTCTTCCCCTTTTTCGATCCGACGATTCCGCTTGCAGTCAGAATTTGCAGCATTTTGGAGACGAATTCTTTCGGCTGCTTTACTTCTTTTGAAACTTCCAGGGCATTGAAAAGCTTTCCCTTTTCCTGAGTTGACAGAAAAAGTACCGCCTGGAGACCAACTTCACATTTTTTTGAAAAGATTACAGTCATATTCGGACATTTTGTTCTGATAAATATATTAAAATAAGGACATTAACTCAATACTAACTCATATTTAGAAGCAGGAAGAGGGCAAATGTTCGTTTGATAATCACAATATTATTGAAAATGCATCAGAGTAAATAAAAATACTGTTGAATCGGGCGGTATATAATAAATCTTTATTTAAAAGTCAGGTATGACATTTATAGTTCTTTTAATAAATTAGTTCATGTAATAATTAAAAATACGGGGGTACCTCAGTACATGAAAATAACAGCATTTATACCTTACAGCGGCTATGCACATACTAAGATTACAGTAAAAAATCTTCAAAGAAGCGAATGCGTATCGAAGATCGTACTTCTATCATCAGTTGAAAATGCTGATCCTATTGAAGGAACGGAGTTGCTGGCAGTAGATAATATTGCTTCCTCAGACACAATGAAGTCAATTTTAGACAATACTCAAACAGATTATATCCTTTTTGTAAAAAAAGATACTCCGCTGGATTTCGGACAATTTAGTATAGAAAGATTCTACTATGTGGCTGAAAATACAGGCGCAGGCCTGGTTTACTCGGATTATAAAGAAATAAAAGGCCAGGTAGCCTATCCTCATCCGGTAATTGATTATCAGTTCGGAAGCTTAAGAGACGATTTTAATTTCGGCTATGTGCTATTTTATAGTACAGAGGCATTTAAGAGCGCGGTGGAAAGCACTTCCGGCAAATATAAATTTGCAGCGCTTTATAATCAGCGACTTGGAATATCAAGGACGTACAATATTATCAGAATTCCGGAATACCTTTATTCAACCGTTGAAACAGACACCAGGAAATCCGGCGACAAACAATTCGATTACGTCGATCCGAAAAACAGAGAGATGCAGATAGAGATGGAAGCGGCCGCAACTGAGCATCTGAAAAAGATAGGCGGCTACCTGAAACCCGAGTTCGACCAGATATCACTTGATGACGGTGACTTTGAATTCGAGGCTAGTGTTATTATCCCGGTTAAGAACAGGGTTAAAACTATTGCGGATGCTATCGAATCGGTTCTTACTCAGAAAACAGATTTTAAATTCAACCTTTTTATTGTTGATAATTATTCGAACGACGGTACAACCGAAAAGATACAAGAATTCGCCGCAAAAGATAAACGCGTTAAATTACTAACTCCGGATCGAAAAGATTTGGGAATTGGCGGCTGCTGGAACGAAGGGGTACATCATCCCGATTGCGGAAGGTTTTCTGTGCAACTTGACAGTGACGATATGTATTCCGACTCCGATACACTTCAGAAGATTGTTAATACTTTCCGAAAAGAAAAATGCGCAATGGTTATTGGTTCATACAAGATCACCAACTTCAACCTGGAAGAAATTCCGCCGGGACTTGTAGATCACAAGGAATGGACTCCCGATAACGGCAGGAACAATGCATTGAGAATAAACGGACTCGGAGCTCCGCGCGCGTTTTACACGCCGATTCTCCGAAAGTATAAAATTCCAAATGTTAGTTACGGTGAAGATTATGCCCTCGGACTAATGATTTCGCGCGATTATCAGATCGGAAGAATTTACGAATCCGTTTATGTTTGCAGAAGATGGGACGGGAACTCTGATGCAGCGCTTGATATACCCAAGCAGAACACTAACAATGTCTATAAGGACAGAATCAGAACTATAGAATTACTAGCAAGGCAGAAGAAAAATGCGTCAGCTTGAAACAGTTTTTGCAGATGAAAATATACTTGGAGGAAAAACAATAGCGGACAAAACCCGTTCGCTATTGAAAAGCCAAGTTGGTTCGTGGGAGATGGCTCGAAACGGATATTCATCCCTTTCCCAGGTTCAGGTAAAAGAATTTGAGTTTGACGGTTACACTGTAAAAGTACAGTTCAATCCCGGCAGAATAATTTCCACATCCGCGAAAGTAGATAAGAAATCCATCGAAGCGCGAAAATGTTTCCTGTGTTATGAAAACCTGCCGCCTGACCAGAAAGGTATACCGTACTTCAGAGACTACCTTATACTTGTTAACCCGTTCCCCATATTCCCCGAACATTTAACAATTCCTAAAATTGATCATGTGCCTCAGTACATTGAAGGCAATATGCAGGGTATGCTGAACCTGACAAAAGATATCGGAGAATACTTTACAGTATTCTACAATGGTCCCAAATGCGGCGCATCTGCTCCTGACCATATGCATTTTCAGGCTGGTCGGCGTAATTTTATGCCGCTGGATGCGGAACTCAATGAATTGTTGAAAACTCCGGGAAACGGTTTATACAGCAACAAGTCCGTGAGCATTCACTCGGTCAGCAATTATATTGGAAAGTTTTTCCTGTTTGAGGGTAGCGATAAGAAGGAACTTATCTCGTACTTCCTGAAATTTTACAAGGCAATAAAGAGTCTTGACAGCAGTTCACACGATGAGCCTATGTTGAATATCTTATGCGGTTACACGGGTAAAGACTGGCGCATTATTGTTTTCCCCCGGATGAAACACAGACCTGATTACTACTTTATGGAAGGCGACTCGCAAATACTGATTAGTCCGGCATCGGTTGATTTCGGAGGTGTTTTAATAACTCCACGTGAAGAGGATTTTAACAAAATGGATAAGGAAATTATTCTGAAGATATTCAGGCAGGTATCCATATCACCTGAAATATTCGAGTATTACAGAAAAAAACTGAGGGAAGTTTTACACACAGACTAAGATTAATCAGCTTTAATAAATATGAGACTAACATCATCCTCGTAATTTCCATCGGTGAACTCGTGGAATTTTGTTTTAACATTTTCCATTGCATCGGCAGAAGAATTTGCCCCGATTATTTCTTTCAAGCCTTCAATTTCGAGTCCCCTTTCATCAGCACCGCGCGATTCAATAATCCCGTCGGTAATCAGAAATATTTCATCTCCCGGATTAAGCTTGAACTGAACATCGCTGTACTCGCCGTTAATATTGAATCCCAGCAGCAGTCCATCGGACTTCTTTGAAACAACCTCGGTTCCATTGTTAAAAAGTATCGGCAGGTCACCGGCACCGCAATAACTGGCAGTTCGTTCCTGCTTATCCAGCAACACAACCGACAGAGTTACAAATACTTCACTGATTCGTTCGTCATTGTATATTGACTCATTTACTTTGTTCATAATTTCATGTGCGGTGAGGTTACTTCCCGACTGAACCGCAAAGCGTATTGCGCTGCGTACATAACCGGCATAAGCTACTGCAAAATACCAGGCGCCCCACTTCTTACCCATAACATCACCGAGAACAATTGCCAGTCTGTTATCGTCCACTTTAACATAGTCAATAAAATCTCCCCCCGGCACATTTTGAAAAGGTACATGCCAGTGTTTGATCGTGAACCCGTCGAGTTTCGGAAATTCGTCCGGTACAACCTTGGCTCCCATTGAATCAGCGGCTTTTTGTACTTCGGATTCAGCTTTCTTTCTTTCCTTCTCCGTAGACTTTATAATCGCTGAAACTTTGGCCAAAACAATTTTAGGACTGGATGTTTTAATTATATATTCCTGAATGTCCAATTCATAACCTCTCAGTACATCTTCCTCCGCCCCCTTTGCGGTAAGGAAAATAAACGGAATGGATTTCACTTCCGGATCTTCAAGAAGCATCTGTCTGAACTCAAAGCCGTCAACTTCCGGCATCATAATGTCACTGATTATTAAATCCGGTTTGAATGATTTAACGCAGTCGAAACCTAATTGTCCATTAATTCTATGTTCAACCTGATAACCGGCTTTTGTCAGATTATAAACAAAGAGTTTTGCTATATTCTGGTCATCTTCTACAAGCAGGATTTTATAAGTATCGGTTTTATCCATTTTCTTTTTCCGGAGATTATTCATTTCTAGTATAGCTGAGCACTGCCTTTTGAATATCACTATAGGACTGAAAAACCCTGTACATTCTTGTCAGTTCAAACATCGCGAGAACCTGTTCGGTTAATCCGACTAACCTCACATCACCGCCGAGTTTCGAGACATTTTTCAGGGCAGATACCAGAACGCCAAGAAAGGTAGAGTCAAGGTACTCACATGTTGACAAATCTATGATTATCTTTACGAACCCCTCGGCAATATTCCGGCTAACCTTTTCTTTCAGGAGATTCGCCTCACCAATTGTCGCTCTGTCAAAATCTATTTTCAGAACTATTATATCCGATAGACGTTCTTCTATTATTTCCATATTTATTGTTTTCTTTCTACTTCTATATTATACTTTTCAAGTAATCTGTAGAAAGTTGCTCTTCCAATCCTCAGCTTCTTAGCGGCTTCAACAATATTTCCGCTGGTAACACGGACGGCATGTTTAATGGCTTCTTCCTTAAGCTTCTCGAACGGAATGATCGGAGAATTATCAGTAAACAATTCGCCGGATGAACTTATTCTCGGAACATAGTCATCCGATAAAAGCTGCTGCGGAAGCTGGTCGACATCAACCAGATCAGAGTCGGTTAATATGACGCATCGTTCAAGCGTATTTTCCAGCTCTCTTACATTGCCGGGCCAATCGTAATCGTAAAGAACTTTCATAGCGGCCTTTGTAACACCTTTTATTTCCAGCCCCATCTTTTCATTGAAAGTCTTTATAAAATGATCGATGAGTATTACGATATCTCCTTTACGTTCCCTCAGAGGAGGTATAACAATCGGGAATGAGCTGAGTCTGTAATACAAATCTTCCCTAAACTCTTTTGTTTCAACAGCATCTTGAAGATCGCGGTTGGTAGCTGATAGTATCCTGGCGTTCGTCTTAATTATCTCATTCCCGCCGACACGTTCGAATTCCTTCTGCTGGATTACACGAAGAATTTTCGCCTGGAGAGACATTTCCATTTCGCCTATTTCATCCAGGAAAATGGTGCCTTCTTTGGCAAGCTCGAACTTCCCGATCTTTCTCTGGTGGGCTCCAGTAAAAGCGCCTTTCTCATGACCGAATAATTCGCTTTCCAGCAGCTCACGCGGTATCGAAGCACAGTTTACAACAATGAAAGGTTCGTCCTTTCTGTTTCCGTTATAATGAATGGCTCGCGCAACAAGTTCCTTTCCCGTTCCGCTTTCGCCATTTACAAGTACGGTAATATCATTGTTAAGTACTTTTGAAATTACCTTAAACAAATCCTGCATTTTATTGTCGGCAGAGATAATATTATCGAAACTAAACTCTTTCTGAATATTACTTTCCAGTTCTTCAACCCTCTTCTGGAGTTCAAAGTTCTGCAGTGCATTCTTAATAGCAGGTCCAAGTCTGTTCTGATCTATAGGTTTCGGGAAATAATCGAACGCTCCGAGTCTTAACGACTCCAAAGCAACTTCAACACTTCCCTGAGCCGACAACATAATAACGGGAACCGACTGATCGACAGCTTTAATACGTTTAAGTATCTCAATTCCATCAACATCCGGCAGCATAATATCAAGAAGAATAAGGCTGGGTTGTTTGTGAATTTCTTCCAGCATATCTTCACCATGATCAAAGGATTCGACCTTGTAACCCCACTGATTTTTAACCCAATGGGTCAGTAATCTTAGAATGGACGGTTCGTCGTCTACAATAAAAACTAACTTTTCCAATTGAACTCCCGTTATTTTTTCTTTGGTAACCTAATAATAAAAGTAGAGCCTTTTTTCAATTCACTTTTAACCTGTATCAGTCCGCGGTGTAAGTCAATAACCTGCTTCAAATAAGCGAGTCCCAGACCCGCTCCGCCACCTTGGGGCTGTGTTGAATCAAATTTAGCAAATTTATCGAAAAGCTTGGGTAATTCTGACTCTGAAATACCCAGTCCTGTATCGCTTATTAATACTTCAACTTCATTTTTGAAATCCTGAAGAACAACAGTTACTCTGCCATCAGGATAATTAAATTTAATGCCGTTTTCAACTACTGCGCTAAAGGCTTTAGTAATCATTTCCCTGTCGGCAAAAAGAATAATTTCTTCATGCGGCAGTTCAAAATTAAGCGTAACCTTATTTGATACGGCGAAATGCTCCAGGCTTTCACTAACATTCCGCAACATTTTAACGAGATCTATACTTTCCCTGTTAAAATTACTTCCAATTCCTTCCAGCTTGGAAAAATCCAGTACGTCGTTTACAAGCTTAGCCAGCCTTTTCCCCTCGGTAAGAATAATATTGCTGAATTCGGAAACCATTTCCGGAGGAAGATCCTCATCGGAAACTATTGTTTCAGCGAATCCGACAATAGAGGCCAGCGGAGTACGAAGTTCATGTGATATTCTGGACACGAAATCGTTTTTCAGTTTATTAATCTCTTCCAATACCGTTAGCTGCTGTTTTGCCCTGTCGCGCTCAATTGAAACAAGCCTGTTTGCTTCGACAAGCTTTGTATTCAATTCCCGCATCCTGTTCTCGTCTTTCCGCCGTTTTGTTACATCGCGTCCAAGCGCAAGCATTCCGGATATTACATTATCATCCTTAATCGGAGTTGCCTGGAATTCGAATAAAACAGTATTTTCGAATTTATCTATTAACGCCGCTTCGAACTGAGTAACCTCTTCGCTACTCAAAATTCTCTGGAAAGCATCGATAGTATCTCCTTTGGTGCTTTCATCTATTAACTCGAGGAAGTGTTTCCCGAGTAATTCCTGAGATCTGTAGCCCAGCGATTTGGCGCCATAGGTATTTACAAGAGAAACGTAACCAAAACTGTTTAAAGAAATAATAAGGTCACTGGCAGTTTCGAATAGCAGCCTGAACTTCTCTTCGGATTTTTCAAGCTGTTGATGGATGCTTTTCTCTTCTGTAATATCATCAATAATACCCACAACACGTTCTACCTTACCATTAATCATTACCGGATTTCCGGTATGCCGCACCCATCTTTTAGCTTTGTCCGGACCAAAATAATACTGATACTCCAGTTCAGCCTTTTCACCCTGCTTCAGCTGTTTTATAAATATGTTGTAATCACTAAAATACTCGGGTACAATCTTCCTCAGCAGCGACATTCTGTTACTGGTTATCTGTTCAACGGTCAGATTGAATAGCTTCTTAACAGAGTTTGAAATGAAATGATATTTCGTTCCATCAGCATTAGTCGAATAGATTACAGTATTAATGTTGGATGTAGTTTCAAGAAACTGTTTGCTTATCTCTTCTTCATAGAGAAGACGTTCCGCCAGACTATGTTTAACAAGGTCAACCTGATTTTTATCGAACTTCGTTTTACTATTAAAAGTAATTATATAAAAATCCGAAAATTCCCCCTTATGGAGCAATTCCGAAAGCATTTCTCCAAATCCCTGGTTCTTAAGCTCCTGCACAAGATCGGGAGATTCAATTGAAATTTTTTTTCCGTTAAGATCTCCTTCGGCTATACAGCTATCCAGCTTTTCCTGAAGCTCTTTCGACAATTCGGGACGGTTGAAACTACTCAATACAGAATTGCCCGATGAACCTGTTTCAACAAGATACACGGGCTCATTCTTTATTAAGGAAGAATAAAGCTCCGTCAAACGATCAAAATTTTTCCCGGTAAGGTTCATCCAAACTATAGAATTATTGAATTTTATAAAATTAAGAAAAGAATTTATGAATTACACAAATCCGGTGGTTCTTTTGCAATAACAAACGATTAACAATTCCGGTAAAGAACAAAAATATTCATATAAAATTCATTGATTTCGTTAATTCAATTAAAATGTCGTCAATTTTATCATTTATTTACCTAGATATTTTTAATTTTTAATTGTATTTATCATCAAGTCATTTTAAATATCTTTAGATAAAATTATGCCCCATACAATAAAAGCCGCCGTTCTGCTAATTGCAATAATTCTTATTTCCTGTGGTGAGAAGAAAACTCCCGAAGTTGCCGGCAGCAAGAAAAAATCCACAGAGAAAGAAATTGCCGAAACAGATTCATCCAAGACTACGATGCAGGAAGCTGTTCGAGAAAAGAAATCCGCAATTACTAAACCTAAAACAGATTCAAAACAAACTGTCCAAAAACCTGAAGCGGAGAAAACCCGTAAAACCTCAAAAACTAAAATTAAGTCCATTTCAGAATTGTGGAAAATCTATAAAAAAGCGAAGGAAAAAGCCACTGCAGCAATTGAAAGTGGAAATATTGAACAAATTGTCGAACAGCTTGAAATTGCGGGTGAGTCTGCACTGCAGCTTGGCAGAGACGATATCGCCGCATGGCAGTTTAACAATATTGGACATTATTCTATCGAAGAGTTCAAGAAAAGAACTAATTACGATGACAGGATAAGAGCCATGGCCACGATGTCATCAGGCAAAGAGAAATCCGATTTTATCCGGGAAACCAAGAACCTATTTAACGGCGAAGTAGATTTACTGGACCAGGCAAAGAAAAATCTCGAAAAAGCACAAATTATAGATGACGAACTGGAAAAAAGCAGGCGAACCGAGACTATTGTAAGAAACCTTGATTTTATAAATTGGGTTTATGATTTCCTGGATTAGGAAGGAATGTGAAATCCATTATCGATCTTCAAACAAATCCTGTCTCCTGACGGGATTTTTTCCATCACAATCACATTCCGGAACACATACACAATTATTATTTCCATAATGAACACTTATCAAATCAATAATTCCGTTGAAGGATTTTCTACAAAAACCACGCTGAAAACTATTATTTTAACGGCATAAATGTTGTTTTAATCTAAGCTTGTAACAATTGCAAAATGGAATATTAAATAAATTGAAGGAGTTCAAGTTGCTTAACAAAAAAATCAGGAATATTTTAACGATAGTTCTACTTTTATTTATTGGCGCTACGCTGTTTGCCCAGGAAGTTTACAAAGATCCCAACGCAGCAATAGAAGATCGGGTGAATGATTTGCTCGGCAAAATGACAACTGCCGAAAAAATAGGACAAATGCAGCAATTTGCTTTATATCAAATTAACGACGGCCTGCTGGCGGGAGTAAAAGCCGGCAAATTCGGCTCGTTTCTTAATGCCGGGGACCTGAATGATAAAAACAGACTGCAAAAAGCCGCGGTGGAGGGATCCAGACTTGGTATCCCGATAATTTTCGGACGCGATGTAATACACGGCTATAAAACAGTTTTCCCCATTCCACTCGGACAGGCAGCTACGTGGAATCCGGAATTGGTTGAAAAAGCATCCGTTATTGCCGCAGAGGAAGCATCCGAAGAGGGTATTCATTGGACATTTGCACCGATGGTTGACATTTCCCGTGATCCTAGATGGGGACGAATTGCGGAGTCCTGCGGTGAAGATCCATATCTTGCCGCCGAGATAGGCGCTGCCATGGTAAAAGGTCTGCAGGGAAGCAGCCTTGCTGATGAAAATACAATTGCAGCTTGCGCCAAACATTATGTTGGGTACGGTGCGGCAGAAGCCGGACGGGACTACAACACTACTTATATCCCGGAAAGACTTCTCAGAGATGTTTATCTGGTGCCATTTAAAAGCTGTGTGGATGCTGGAGCTGCCACACTTATGAGTGCGTTCAACGATCTTAACGGGGTTCCTACAACAGGGAATGAATTTACACTGAAGCAGGTTTTACGTGACGAATGGAACTTCGACGGATTTGTTGTAAGCGATTGGACTTCGATAACAGAAATGATCGCCCACGGTTATGCTGCCGACGAAAAAGAGGCTGCTTATAAAGCTGCAAAAGCCGGTGTGAATATGGAAATGGTATCGCAAAGCTACGCGAATAACATGGAAGAACTGCTAAAGGAAGGAAAAATTTCCGAAGCATGGATTGATCAATTAGTTATGGAAATTCTCAGAATTAAATTCCGATTAGGATTATTCGAACGCCCTTACAGAGAAGCCGCCGTTGATTCAAAAATCTTATCGGATGATAATAAAGCCGTGGCAAAACAGGCAGCTGTTGAAAGTCTTGTACTGCTTCAGAATAGTGATGATTTGCTGCCTCTATCTTATGACATTAAAAAGCTTGCTGTAATCGGTCCATTAGCCGATGATGCCAAATCGCAGCTTGGGACCTGGGTGCCCGATGGTAAACCGGAAGATGCAGTTACTCCATTATCCGCGCTAAAGGAAATCTTAAACGAAAAGACAGAAGTGATTTATGCTGCGGGAATTGAAACACCGAGAACAAAAAGTACGGACTTATTTGGGGAAGCAATAAAAGCAGCCAACCAGGCTGATGCTGTTGTAATGTTCTGCGGTGAAGATGATTTGCTTTCGGGCGAATCGCATTCCCGGGCATTTATAGATTTACCGGGTGCGCAGGTGAACCTTATAAAAGCAGTCGCAAAAACTGGTAAACCGATAGCTCTGGTAATAATGGGCGGCAGACCTTTAACTTTCGGCGAAATTACCGGCGATGTTAATTCAATCCTATATGCATGGCATCCCGGAACAATGGGTGGACCGGCAATAGCCGATGTACTTTTCGGAAAATATTCTCCTTCGGGCAAATTACCCGTAAGCTTCCCGAGGACCGTCGGTCAGGTACCGCTTTACTATAATCATAAAAATACCGGCAGACCGCCAACAGCCGATCAATTGGGCATTGAACAGGGGACTCCTGAAAATCCACTCGGATTTGTCTCCTATTTTCTGGATGTGGATTTTACTCCGGCCTACTCATTCGGACAAGGACTATCCTATACAACTTTTGAATACAGCGATCTTAAGTTGTCGAGTGAAAAATTAAAAGTCGGTGAATCCCTGGAAGCATCTGTTACCTTACAAAACACCGGAGATGTTGAAGCTGCAGAAGTTGTTCAGCTCTACATTCGCGATCTGTTCGGTAGTGTAACCCGTCCCGTTAAAGAACTTAAGGGATTTAAAAAAATCTCGTTGAAACCGGGTGAATCAAAGACCGTTGCTTTTACTCTGAACACTGATGACTTGAAGTTCTGGGACATCGATATGAACTACGTAGTTGAGCCGGGTGAATTCAATTTATGGATCGGCGGAAGTTCCGATGCTGATCTTATGGCTGAATTTAAGGTCGAGTAATATCCGTACATGAACTTATTCTTACCGGGCCGGATAAAGTTAATGACTTTTAAAATTAATTATACGCCGGTCCGGGAAATTTTCCCGCTTTTAATTAACTTAACCACAATAACTTTTAACTCAATCGGTAACATGTATGAACTGGATTAAAATTTTCGGAATCTTTATTACAACGATATTTCTTGCTGTTAATACAGTCTCGTGTAAGGATACAAATAGCGGTGAACCTGATCAACAAAAAGAAAAGCAGACTGTCGTCAGCTATTTGGGGAAACTGCAGGTTGATGGTTCCCAACTGCTGGATGAAAACGGTAATCCGGTTGCGCTTCATGGTATGAGTTTGTTCTGGAGTCAATGGGGTGGCAAGTATTACAATCCGTCGTGTATAAAATGGCTTGTAGAAGAATGGAAGTGTACTGTAATTAGAGCGTCACTTGGAATAAATGGACACGACGATGGTTACCTGACTTCACCGGAGACGGAACTGTCTAAAATATATTCCGTTATAGATGCTTGTATTGATGAAGGAATTTATGTGATAATCGACTGGCACGATCACCAGGCTGAGAATCATACAGCAGCGGCAGTCGAGTTCTTTAAAATCATTGCGGATAAGTACGGCGACAAGCCCAATATAATTTATGAAATCTACAACGAACCTTTGCAGGTATCATGGGATGATGTAGTTAAGCCTTACGCTGAAGAAGTTATAAGCGGTATACGCGAATTTGATCCGGACAACCTTATCACCGTAGGTACTCCTACCTGGTCGCAGGATGTTGATAAGCCCGTCAGTTCGCCGATTGATGATCCGAACGTTGCTTACACGTTACACTTCTATACAAGCACTCATAAAGAGTGGTTAAGAACCCGCTCTGCTAATGCAATGGCAGCCGGGATACCTCTTTTCGTAACTGAGTTCGGATTCAGCGAAGCTAATGGAAACGGTATAATAGATCCGGTTGAAAAAACAGCCTGGATAAACTTTCTGGACACAAATAATCTAAGCTGGTGTAACTGGTCCTTATTCGATAAGGATGAAACTTCCGCGGCGCTTATTCCGGGCGCCAACACTACCGGCGGATGGGATGACTCGATGATAAGTGAATCAGGCAAACTTGTTCGTGAGTTTATTCAGACTAGAAATGCCGGGATTTGGAAAAAACTTGAAGAGCTGAATTCAGACTAAAATTTACAGCATAACCTGGTTAGAATTATTTTCTTCTTGACCTGTCTACAGCTTCACAGTTTATATTTGTCCTAAAAACAAGGGCATATTATGAACGGAACTGCTGAACACATTGGGAATTTTATCGGAACCAACCGGAACTTCATCCTTCTCTGGCAGGGAATGGCAGTAAGTAAATTCGGGACATACCTGTTCGAGATTGCTCTGATAATCTGGCTTCAGGCACAAACGGACAGCGCCGGATTAATTGCAGCAGTACTTGTCGCCTCTTTGGTTCCGTCAATTCTGCTTTCACCTTTCGGCGGAGTAATTGCAGACAGGTTTCCCAAAAACAAAGTGCTGGTTATCTCGGATCTTATCAGCGGATTTCTGGTAACTGCACTCGGTATAACACTCTTCCTCAACCTGCTTCCCTTTTCATACGGATATGTAATGATTATACTCGTATCAATCTGTTTGGGACTGACTTCCTCCGCATTCAATCCTGCTTCAATGGCTGTTATACCCGAGCTGGTTATGGATAGTAAACTGCAGAAAGCTAACTCAGTTTATCAATCTACTTCCAAGGCATCTGAACTTGCAGGACAGGGACTTGGGGGCATTCTCACATTAGCCTTAGGCGCTCCGATACTCTTTATAGTCAATGGAATAAGTTTTCTTGCCTCGGCAATCAGTGAACTGTTCATTAAACTCTCTCCGTCTGAGAATGACAAGAAAAACAAGTCCGGTAGCGGCTGGGATAATATTAAGAAAGATATTTTAGAAGGTTTTACATACGGCGTAAATAACAACAATGTAAAGAGCATATTCTATGTAATTGCTATATATCATTTTTTCATCTCACCTCTGCCGGTTTTACTTCCATTCTACATTAGTGAAACATTGAATCTCAATAGTTTCTGGCTGGGTATACTATTAGCTGTATTCAGCGCCGGCACAATAAGCGGTTTATCATTTGCCGGTTCCGACAGGGGTAAAATCAGCGATGAAAAAGTTCATTTCTTTTTAATGCTTTCTACTTCAGTTGTATTTATAATCCTCGGACTTGTACCGCTGATAATTTCGGTGCTTTTATCGCTGCTCGTTCTTGGATTTATTATCGGGATAATTGTTGTGAATCTTTACACTTTTTTACAACAGTTAGCGCCTAAAAGTATTCAGGGACGCTTATTCGGATTGCTTAACACAATTACGAACGCGTCATTTCCATTAGGAATTGCTATATACGGATTTGCAATTGATTTGCTTAGAAATACATATTCGCATACCGGATTTACATCAAAAATTATATTTTCATTTAACGGTTTATGTCTTCTATTGTTTTCTCTGGGATTATACAGGAAACTGAGATTCAACCGGACATTAAAAGCAGCGCCGGAACAACAATAAACGGATAATCAAATGTATACTATCAGCAAACTGGCGGTTGAATTCGGTCTTTCAAGAAGTACTTTATTATACTATGACTCTCTCGGCATATTGAAATCGAAAAAGCGAACTAAAGCGGGCTACAGATTATATGGAGAGAATGAGTATGAAAAGCTTAAAAAGATATGTACATACAGGGAAATGGGCCTCCCGCTTAAAGAGATACGGAAGCTGCTCAAAAAATCCGAGGGGGAATCGGCTGAGATACTACAAGCGCATTTACTAAGACTCTCCGACCAGATCAGGGATCTTAAGAAACAGCAGTTCGCGATTATTGAGATGCTGAAAATTAAGAAGAAACTGAATTCGACTCCTGTTATTAACAAAGAACAATGGGTAAATTTGTTGAAGTCGACGGGATTAACAGATGAGGATATGCACAGGTGGCATATCGAATTCGAACGGCTCTCACCGCAGGGGCATCACGACTTCCTGGCTTCGCTGGGGATTTCAGATGATGAGGTTAAGAGGATTAGGAAGTGGGCTAAGCAGACCTAACTGGTTAGACAAGATAGCAGCCCAGCCCGCCGCTGTAGTTTTTTTACGCGTAGTGCATTAGGTCTTGTATAACACAGTAACCAAGCTCGCCAGCATACATCGTAAGATGTTAGACTGAGTATCCCATATCAACCTGGCATTTCTTTATCCTCTATGAGGAACGGGTTATGTTTTTAGTTGTTCACTTACAACACTTTAACAGCTACGCGGTAATTGCCTAATCATCCTAAAAACTCTTCACCTGAGAACCAGCTTTACAACTCTTCAACGGCTGCGCAGTAAACGCGTGCACATAACTATCCCGATATAATTGGGATTTTACTAAGTAAAGAGGTCATATAACTATTTAATCTTAGTATTAATTTACCCTTACAATTTTGTTTTTGGTTATTTGCCAAAGGCTATAATCCTCGCCTTCCCAAGCTTGGTTAATTAAGTATAAATAATAATGATTATTCATTTTTATCACAGAAAGTGGCGTAACTAGAGCACCACTTAACATCTTAAAATCGCAATCATCAAATCCAATAAAATCATTTATTACTTTGTATTTATTATCGCGATAAATTATCCACCCATTACTATAAATAATTAACTGGCAACCACTATTCCCAACCCTGTAGTTGGCTTCGAAATAATAAACATTAAATGAATCAGCTTGTACCCCCTTTAAATATATTCTGTCAAATTCTACAATATGATTTTTTCCAAAATATTTATCCCATCTTCCCATTTCCATATAATTTGTATCAACCTTAATTGTTCCATGAGAGACTAAATCATAAATATCTTTCCATACTTTTGAACTATCATTAATTGTCTTGAATATTCTTGCAGAAACTTTTTTACTAAAGCTTATACCTACTTTTCGTATTGGAAAAACATATCTAGTTAAGTTGTGAGGATTATAATCACTTATATAACCATAGCCAGAGGAAATATCATTATCAGGATCATAATTAACAAGGCTTCCAACTTTTAAATAGTATGGAGCAGAGCTGAATGGAATAAAATACCATTCAGTAATTGTGCTTTCAAAAAAACGAAATTCCCTTGCCTTCGCTGTAATATCTTTCCATACATTACTTTGAAGGCGATGGGTTGGAATTATAATCCCATCTGTACGCACAATTCCTATTGACAACCATTCATTAGATTGCCCCCTCGCATTATTGAATAAAAGAGCTACTAATACAAAAATTAACTTCTGCATAAAATTTATTTGATATTTCATATCCCTCTTTATACACACGCTTATCTTCGGTATTACTACCGCTTCGCGGTTTCGTTCAACATATAAACCAAATTATATTAAACAATCATTTATATCGCGTTGTGATCAATAAATTATTCCTTATCAATTACTTTTCCAAATACAAGGCTATCGCTTGTATAATTCATAAGGTTGCCATAAATATCTGTATATTCAATACAGATTTTAAGCCCATCCAAAGTATTTCTTATTTTACTAAAAGCACCTTCATATCCTTCTAGAATTTCACCTTTATTATTTGTCCTTAATTTGAATTCAAGCATATTCAAGGAATCATTTGGTGAAATGGCTCTATTTTTAAAATTATCAATAAACTCAACAAATGTGAATTCCCTTGTTTCAATTGGCATTAAGTCTATCAAACTATTCTTATTTTTTACGGCAAGTGATTTAATGATCAGAGGTCCAGTCCCTTTATTCCATATTTTTACTCTCAATACATTTGTGTAATTGTATTTTACAACGACAGGGATTGGTTTAAATGTCAATTTATTATGTTTTCTCTGAGTGAAAATTGAGAATGCACTTACTAGTATAGCAATTGATGCGATTATCAATTCCCAATTAATATTACTTATAAATTCACACATCCTTATTCTCCCAGAGATTTAATTCTTATGTCTTATTAAACGAATTTGGATTACCAGAATTGTAAGAAATTGTTTTCTTCAGGATTTTGCTGTTTATATAAAATTAAAACTACTAATACGTAGTAAGATCCTCTCATTCAATCGTGATAACATTTCATTTAATAACAAAATAGCTGCATGTTATCCCGGCTTCATGAGGAAGCAGAGGGATTGTTGAAAAATTATAAATATAAAATCATATATCCAATAATTATCACCTGTTAGTTGTATGGTGACCGATGACGGGTCTGATTTGACGTAATGTGAAGTGTGTAATTAACGGGGAGTAGATCAGCTGCTTGCGTTCTTAATCTCTTCCAGTTCCTCCCACCTGTCGTATAATTGATGGACTTTTTCTTTCGCTGATTCCAATTGTTCATTCAATTCTTTTGTCTGTTCGGCATATTTGTCATAAAAATCAGGTGAGGAGAAAATCGCTTCAATACTTTCAACTTCCGACTCAGCTTCGAGAATGCTTTCTTCTATTGTCTCTAGCTCTTTGCCTTCTTTCCATGTAAGCTTTCTAACCTTATCCTTTACCCTTGTATCACCTTTTTTCTTATTGCCGTTTTCCGGGTCCGTCTCATTTATCCGGCTCTTTCTCTTCTCAACGTAGTAGTCATAGTTCCCCTCTGAATAATATGTTTTACCGTTTCCCTCAAGAGCAAGTATACCGTTGCATACACGGTTTAGGAAATAGCGATCGTGACTAACAACCACAACGCATCCCCGGAAAGCAATTAACGCTTCTTCAAGTACTCGTAAAGTAGGCAGATCAAGATCATTCGTAGGTTCATCGAGCATTAAAAAGTTACCGCCGTTTTTCAGAATTCTTGCAAGAGTAACTCTGCTGCGTTCACCGCCGGAAAGCCTTCCTACAAGTGTATTAATCCTGTCATCGGTGAAAAGGAATCTGCGCAGATACGTCCACGTATTTACCTGCTGCTTACCGAACTGAACGAATTCATTCCCCTCACTTATTGCGTTAAAAACGGTATCAGTTTCATTAAGTATTAGTCTTGACTGATCGACGTAGTTAATTGTCGTTTTCTCCCCTCTCTCAATTTTTCCGTATGTCAACTTATGAGTACCGAGCAGAACTTTTAGAAGCGTTGTCTTACCGACTCCGTTCTGCCCTATTATTCCAAGTCTTCTGCCCTTTTCGAAATTAAGATTAATGCTCTCAAATAATTTCTTTCCTCCGAGTTCAACGCCTACATTCTTCAGTTCAAGTATTTTATTTCCCGGCTTTTCAGCTTCGGGCAGTATCATTTCAACATCCAGTTCAACTTCGTCACTTTTTTCTTCGAGTACGTTATAGTAATTATCGAGACGACTTTTAGCTTTTGTCCTTCTCGCTTTCGGTCCGCGTACAACCCATTCGAGTTCGCGCTTAAGAAAGCTCTGGCGCTTCTGCTCTTCCACTTCCTTTACCGCCTGCCGTTCGGCTTTATTTATAAGGTAATCCGTATAATTACCGTTATGCGAAATAAAAGTACCGTTGGATAATTCGACAATCCTGTTTGCTATTCTGTCCAGGAAGTACCTGTCGTGAGTAACAAAGATACATGTGCCGTTATAGGCCGCCAGGAAATTCTCAACCCATTCAATTGAGACCGTATCCAAATGGTTCGTTGGTTCATCGAGAATCAGCAAATCCGGTTGAGATATAAGAGAACGACATATAGCGACGCGCCGTTTTTCACCTCCCGAAAGTGTTGTTATATCTCTGTCGGCAGCGGGAGCGTCTAAAGCGTTTATCATCTGGTGAATTCGCTTCTCCAGGTTCCAGCCGTCTATTTGCTGGATTTTCTCTTCAAGCGCATGACGTTTATCTGCGGCATCAAAAGGTAATCCTTCATATTCTTCAACCAGTTTAAGTATCTCGTCAGCACCGTCAAGAATATTCCCATAAACATCTTTTGTAGAATCAAGAGTAAATTCCTGGGTAAGAAAGCCTATACGAAGTTCCTTCCTTTTAGCAACATCGCCGGAGTCAGGCATCATCATATTGGAAATAATTTTCAGGAAGGTAGATTTCCCGGCGCCGTTTCGGCCTACTAATCCGATCCTGTCTCCTTCATGGATGCTCAAAGAAGCTTTGTCAAGAATTACCTGCTCACCGTAATGAACCTCCAGATCCATTGCGGTTAATATTACCTGGGTTACATCGTTCAATGTTGTTATAACTATTATGATAAAATGAAGTGCAAATATAAAGAATAATTACCTGTGGATTCACAACAACGATATTTATACTGCTTTGCATTTATTAAAGCAGCATAAAATTAGTTTACTCTGAAACTTTCGTAAGTGTTAAATACAGATCCATAACTTCCGTGTCAGCGTATCTTCCGGCAACAGTTTCCTCTTCCCCGGTTTCTTTCAGATTATAAAGCAGCAGCCTGTCGCCGCTTCTTTCCCAGTGCAAGAGTTTGGAATCTCTTACTTTGGAATTAACAATTCTTAAGAGTAATACTGTGTTAATCCCGACAGGGACACCAACTGATTTAATCGGGATACGATATTCGTTGAACGGATCAATTCCGCTAATTGTCCCGTCACTATTAAATACTATAGTCATATTTGTGCTATCAACACTTTTGTACGTGCCGGTCAGGTAAGTATCATTTATAAAATAGTCAACTCCATTCCGGACATTGTACTTTTTGTCCAGAGCCCTGAAAGAATAATTTCCACATGAACCTTCGAGATGTAATTCCGGATATCCATTTGGATATAACAGATAACACAGGAATTCGTTTTTACTATATCCTACAATTTTAAGTAATATACTGTCCTTTCCCGATGCTTCGTATTTATAATCCATCCCCTCTCTAAATGTACCCATCAAGACTTCACCTTCCGTCAGATCAAAGTATATTTGCTTTATACTCTTCCAGTCCTTTGGAAATTCACTCGGAATTTTACCTGCAATTATGAAGTTATAAAAATCAGTATTTAACCAGGTATTTTTAAAGTCCGGATTGATTTCGGCAGTTGTTTGTGCACGGACTATACTTGCACTGAGTATAATTGTGAAAAGCAGTTTTTTCATTTATTCCCCTGGATCTTATTGATTGTTGCTACTAGTACAACTCCCGCAGAAGCAATGTTTTTAATTCCTGATATGAAGACCCGGATTCACCCGCTTTATCGCAGAGATTTTCCAAATCTTCAAAGCGTGTTTTTTCATCATCGTTCAGCATCGATATTAAAACCGACGGAATCCGTTTAATACCGGATGTATAAAACAATTTCTCGAACTGGTTCCGGTTAAACAATTCGGCATTTCTAAGCAGCATAACTACATGCGCAAGTTCATACGGATTCGTTCTGCTGCCGTTAAAGCAGTCGATTATCTTTTCAGCAAACGGCGGAATCAAATGCTGATCAACCTTGCCAAGATCGAACCAAAGTTTCTTAACTCTTCTTTTATTCCCCGAAGCCTGTGATGTGTAAAAGACATACACAACTCCCCGTTTCAGTTCTTCCAGCTTTTCTTTTACTTCCTTATCCTTAACTTTTGAAAAATGGAAAAACGCGTCCTGCTCGAAGTAAATACTTTTTAGAAACCCGAATCCTTTATCAAATATTTTTTTTACACGGCAGAAGTCGAGAAAGTCTGCATTTTCATTCAAAATATTATCATCCGATTATTTTACTTTGTAAGCTATAACGTAATAGAGACAAATACAATTTGAAAACTTTGCACCAATATCTTTATGTTTAGTTAAAGCATTGGAGATTTTTTGTCATTTAACATCCGTCCATATCATCCGAGTGATTTAACCTCGCTTTACAGTATTTGTCTGTTAACAGCCGACAGCGGCAAAGATGCTTCCGGACTTTTGAAGGATCCCGATTTAGCCGGGCATTTTTATGCGGCTCCGTATGCGGTATTCGAACCGGAGCTCTGTTTTGTAGCAACCAACAATAATAAGCCCTGCGGTTACATACTCGGCACAAAAGATTCCGCCGGTTTCTCGAAGTGGTGCGAGAATTATTGGCTGCCAACTTTAAGATCCCGATATGCAATCCCCGATGAACATGACACTACTCTTGATGCGGCAATAATCAGGCGTATTCATACCGGACATGCAGTTAAAGAAGAACTGACTGATTACCATGCTCATCTACACATCGATATTCTGCCTGAAGGACAGGGACAGGGTTTCGGGAGGAAATTGATGAATACTTTCATTGGTAAATTGAATGAACTGCAAGTACCTGCGCTTCACCTGGAAGTAGGCAAGCGTAATACCGGAGCTGTCAAGTATTACGAGAAGATGGGATTCCATGTAATAAAAGAATATGAATTCTCAATTGCTTTCGGGATGAAACTCGATCTTACAGAAGGGATGAAATAGTTGGGATTAAATTCTAAAAGTAAAGCAGTATCAAACCTGGTAACTTTATCAATAGCCTTGCTAATTTGCGTAATAGCGGGCGAGCTTATATTAAGGGGATTTATCGAAGTAACTCCGGACAATAACCGTTCATTAAACTCATTTGAAATTCTTCCTTATCACATTCCACTTGAGGAAACGAAGGAAAAGATTTCCGGGTACATGTCAAACAGTATTAACTCCAGGTTAATTTACAATGAGTTAACGGGTTGGTCCCCGAATCCTGGTTTCATCGGTGATGACAGTATGTACATTTATGACAGTCTTGGAATCAGAGTTGGACAACCCGCAGATAAATCAACCAAGCGAAATGAATATCAAGTATTACTGCTGGGTGATTCATTTACTCATGGAGATGAAGTTTTCTTTGATGATACCTGGGGTTCACAACTTGAGGATTCACTTCGAGAAAGCAACCCCAACTATAAAGTTTATAATCTCGGCGTATCCGGTTACGGATTGGATCAGGCTCTGTTAAGATTAAAGTCTATGAAAAAGAGATTTACTCCCAGGCTTTTAATAGTTGGTGTAACTTTCGAAAACATAGTTAGAAATGTCAATATCCTCAGACCGGTATATAGTCCCCTTACACAAATCCCGTTTTCAAAACCAAGGTTTATACTATCTGAAGGTAAGTTCAAAAAAATCAACAACCCCTGTCTGACTCCTGATCAGCTCATGGAAACTTTGACTAACTTAAACAGTTGGAAACTACGTAAATACGAGAATTTATATAACTCAAATTATAAAGCAACATTTCTTAATCAAAGTTATTTATATTCAACAGTGGAAACAGTCTTCAGCTATTTAAGTGAGATAGGTGAAATATATGATTTGGATAATGAACCTGTATCAGTCACCACTAGAATATTACGTGAAATAAAAAATGAAGCAGACTCACTCAATGCAAAATTATTATTCGTTGATTTGCCAAACAGAAACGATTTAATGCTATCAAAATGGCTGGATTATCTTCCATACAGGAATGTTCTTGAAATGTATCAGCCGGAATTTGAGTTCATTACAACAAGCGAAAATTTTAATAAAAACGATAACTCAATCGAAGACTATTTTATGCACATTCATTATTCCGGTCTTGGCAATAAAATAGCTGCCGAATCTATACTTGAGTATCTTAGAAACGACATGTAACTCAATGTATTTGCAGGAGGCTTTAATTATCTACTTATAAAAACAACTGGCTTAATAAGCTAATGAGTCTTATATTGCCACATCTTCCGTATTAAGAATTACTTTTAACAAGTATCCCTTGAAAGGATATTGAAGTGAATATACTGTTGTTGTACCCCGAAATGCCTGATAATATTGGTAAATTTGCGACCCTAGTAAAATTATCCGGACGAAAATCTGCATTTCCTCCGGTTGGTTTATTAACTGTTGCCGCACTTCTGCCTGCAGAATGGAATAAGAAAGTAGTCGATCTGAATGTTGATCTGTTAACAGAGACAGATCTTAAATGGGCCGACTATGCTTTTATAAGTTCTATGAACGTTCAGGCAAAAAGCGCCGGCGAGGTTATTGAAATCTGCAACAAAACTAATCTTAAAATTGTTGCCGGCGGACCTTTATTCACCCACGAACATGAAAAATTTCCCGGTGTGGATTATTTCGTTTTGAACGAGGCTGAGTTAACACTGCCTGAATTTATTGCTGATCTTGAGGCAGGCAATCCGAAAGATATTTATAAGACCGAAAAGTTCACCGACATGCATACCGTTCCGGTTCCGATGTGGGAACTGGTTGATGTAAACAGTTACCTGTATGCTGTTGTCCAATACTCGCGAGGCTGTCCGTACCTTTGCGACTTCTGCGATGTAACAGCGTTATTCGGCCGTGTGCCGCGTACGAAAACACCGGAACAAATTATTGCAGAACTTGATACACTAATGTCACTCGGTTCCAACGAGATGATATTCTTCGCAGATGATAATCTTATTGGAAACAAGAACAAGCTTAAAAAGGAACTGCTGCCGGCCTTAATAGAATGGCGCGGAAGAAACCAGTGTGCACCGGCATTTGCGACACAGCTTACCATTACGCTTGCGGATGACGAAGAGATGATGCAGCTGATGCTTGAAGCCGGTTTCAGACATATACTAATCGGAATTGAGACTCTTGATTCTGAAACTCTCGTTCAAATGAGGAAGAAACAAAACACCAACAGAAATATTCTGGACAATATAAAACTGCTTCATGCAAAGGGATTCATAGTTATTGGGACTTTTATTGTCGGACTAGATAACGACAAACCGGATGTATTCGACAACCTGATAAACTTCATACAGATAAGTGGAATAGTACTTGTGGTTGTAAATGTATTGAAAGCTCCGCCCGGTACCGAACTATACGACAGGATGATACGGGAAAACCGTCTGCTCGATGAATTTGAATTTGACGAAGACAGAACGAATATTATTCCGACAATGGACGTGAATCTTCTTCATAACGGTTATAAGCATGTTCTTGAAGAGGTTTACAGCCCCAAAAGTGTTTACGAAAGGATCGTACAGTTCTATTCAGACAAACAACCAAACAAAGTAAAGTACCCGTTAAAACGCAAAATAACATTTAACGTTATTAAGCAGGCTTTCAAAATATTGTATCAACTTGGATTCGTTTACAAAGACAGAAAGTACTTCTGGAAAACAGTTAGATATACTATTAAATTCAATTATAATTACCTCGACCTGAGTACACTTTACTGCCTGCTGATGTATCACTATGGCAATCTCCTTGAAAGGTTTATTGAAAAAGAAAAGCAGGGTATCCGTATCTATTCGAACAAGCTGTCTGCATAAATCCGACTTTCGGGAGGGCGCGTTATAGTAAATTTACTTTTTCTGTATTCTAATCATTCTATCGATAGGTAATTTGTAGAGTCAAATAGCACTAAACGCGGGCTGTTGAATTAGATATAAATTACTTGTTGTTTTCCTAACTGCCAACATCACATTACTTTCACAGACTCCGTTTAACAAAGGAGTTAATCTTACATCGTGGTATCAAAAAAGCGGCCCCGGTCAAATTCAATTCACCAAATACACAATGGAAGATTTCCTTAATATACAATCCCCGGGATGTGATGTTGTACGGCTTCCCATAAACCTTAATTCGATGGTGAAGGATGAAACCTCATATAAGCTAGACGAGACCTTTTATTTTTTCCGGAAAAAACTATTGATATCGCGGAGGGTTTCAGGGACGAACGAGGTGTAGAGATTTTGGGAAAACAGGTAACTTACCTGCTCAATGAAATAGTATCCCCCGGATCTTATAAAGTAACTTTAAATGGCGCCGGCCTCGCGAGAGGGATTTATTTTGTTGTTTTCAACACACCCGAAAGAACTGACCTGTAATTTGCTTACATAACACGTATTAATTCAATCATTCTGCAATTTATTTACAAGAAATTACTATTAATCTTTTGCAAATTCTTTCGATAATTTAATAAAATTATGGAGTTGCCGACTCCATATCCTATTAATTATTTTATTGAGAAATATGGCGCGATTTTTTAAAGTTAAAAACTTAAGATACTTCTATCATTTCGGTTGGTTTGTTTTCCTGGCAATTGTCATCTACGAATTCAAGCATACGATTGAATTTGGTTTATACAAATCAATCCTCTCAAGTTCTGAAAGGGGACTCATGAAAGACTATATGTACCGGGAGTGGGCGTCGGGTGTTGAAGGTGTTTATATTAAGGAATCCGACTCAAGTACCGGCGCATCAGAATATAAGCTTATCAATCCCGTTAGAATGACACAGCTAATGTTCAACGATGTGTTTTCTAAAGTAGGAATAGGCAATAGCAGAGAATTATCAGAGAGAATTATTGTTCTTAATGATAATTTAGACAGCACTGATTTAAACAAGACCGAATTAGATGCCATAGAATACTTTAATAACAACTCGAACGGCTCCGGAATGCAAACTTTGCTAAAGAACTTTGAGTGGCCCGGAATAATGACTCTTCAGGAATCGATGGGGCCCGCCGGTCCGCCCGGGGTTGATTCTCCCGCAGAGAATCAGCAACAACACGGACCAATAAGGGATTTATTTAATCCGCCGGCACCTGCGAATATTCCGCCTGGTCTGACCGAGAACGCTCAGGAAAGTTATACTAAAATCGTGAATGAAAACGGCACTAATTATTTGAAAATTATTAAGCCGATACGAATAACCAAGACTTGTATGAGTTGTCATGATAAAAAAATATATTATACCAATGGAAACCTCATGGCTATTACCAGCTACTCGGCTTCAATATTACATATAGAAGAGTCCTTATCCAACGTCAATCTTAGGATTTATATTGTCGGGTCTTTTATTTGGCTATTGGGAATATTTGCGATGGAATTCGGATACAAAAAATACAGACAATATGCCCGGAATATCGAAAACATTAACCAACAGCTGGAAAATTCGCGTCAAAAATTAAGTGAACTAAACGATAACAAGGACAAGTACTTTTCTATACTTTCACACGACCTTAAAAACTCATTTCAATCGATACTGAGTTATTCGGACTATCTTGTAGCCGACTTTGATGATATAGACAGCACAGACTTGAAGGAAGGTATTAAAAATTGCAATTCTTCATCCAAGAAAATTTACAAGCTTCTTGAAGATCTTCTGACGTGGAATAAAATGCAGACCGGCACACTTGATTTCGAACCACGTGAGTTTTCAGCATCGGAGATGATAAAAGAAAACGTTGAATTGTTGTCTGAGAAAGCTAAGCATAAAGAAATTACTCTGAAGAATGAAGTTGATGATTCCTTGCAGATATACGCCGATCCGGACATGTTCAAAGCAATTATCAGGAATCTTGTTTCGAACGCGATTAAATTTACAAACAAAGATGGTGAAGTGAAGGTAACTGCTGAAAGCGATTATGACAAGACTACTTTTTCGGTAATTGATACAGGAGTTGGGATAAGTGATGAAAACAAAGAAAAATTATTCAAATTAGACAACAGCTTCACTACAATGGGAACGGATAAGGAAAGAGGTACCGGCTTAGGTCTCATAATCTGTAAAGACATGATAAAAAAACACGGCGGTGATATTTGGGTCGAAAGCACTCAGGGTGAGGGAAGTTCTTTCCGGTTTACTATTCCGAATAATTAAATAAACGAAAAATACATTGAATAAATTTCTGGATGAAATTAACAAAAAAAAGACCGGTATAAAACCGGTCATAAAAAAGTAGAAAGTCTTCTATATTTGCTACTATTTACAAATATTACTTCAGCAGTATCAGTTTTTTTGAACGATTGTAGTTTTCGGTTTTCAGTGTATAAAAATACACACCACTCGCCAGTTCATTAGCATTGAAATTGACACTGTAAACACCAGCATCCTTTATCCCATCCACCAGAGTTTTAACCTTTTGTCCTAACATATTGTAGACTGTTAGGGTAATATGTTCTTTTAAAGGAATGGTATATGTTATTGATGTTTCTGGATTAAACGGATTAGGATAGTTCTGAGACAGTCCGTATGTTGAAGGTATAACATCATCCTGCTCATACATTCTCATGTCATTCTTTTTACTTAAAGAAAATGTATTAGAAGTATTTATTCTATATATCTTCACTTTAAACGGGTCCAAGATATCTTCAACAAATGTACAATAGGTAATTCCGTCTCGTGTCTTCTGGACCTTAGTTTCAGGTGAATTTGTACTTAAAGTTCCATCGGAAGAGATGCACACTTCCAGAATATATTTCCCGCTAGTCTCAGCCAAAGGCAGATAATACTCTACATCTATTAGTGCCTGATTGCTGTTATTTACTGTCAATAAATAATATGTATTGCCCGATTGTCTGACTATATAGTTCAAATCAGAAATATTCTTACCGAAGAGATCGGAGTCCGTAGCTCCCTTCGGATTCATTCCTTCATAAACTGTGTTGGCATCACTATTAAAACCATCTTTATCGGAAAAGACATTAAAATCATTCACATGACCATTTTTTAATGCATCTAATAAAGAACCTGTGGCCGCGGGAATACTTCCAAGAGATAGTTCATTTGAAATATTATAATAAATATTATCAACAATATTTTCAGGATAATCTGTACGACTTGAGTAGACTACGCCTGAAATATCTGTTTCTGAGTAACTCCAAATAAAAATTCCACCAGCGCCATGAATAATTGCATTAAAAACAGAATACCTTAACTCTTCCCAATTAGCTATTCTTGGGGTCCAAGTTGGATCTGTAACCTGTTCGCCATGAGCCTGCGCTATATATATGAATCCCGGTTGATGTGAATTGGAAGGGTCTTTTATTAACTTATTTATTTTATATATCCTGTCAACACATGATACTCTAGTATAATTATTTTCACTTGGAGTATCATGGACTTTTCTATAAAGATATTCTTCTAACATGGGCACATGGAAATTAGTACGACCATCATTATATGCATCAACCAATCTGAGAGAATTCTCAGCAACAAATGTATATTTATTACTGTTAGCATTTACTAAATTGAATAGAGCATCATGCTGTTCCCATTCATACCAACTGTTCGGATTAGATGCGGTTCTTTCACACCTGGGATAAAAGTCATCCCCGATATAATGTCCAACAACTTCCGACATAGCATCCAGTTCATTAAAGTGCGTAACAAAACTACTGTTGTAAACAACTGGTAAAACACTAGTCATATATTGAGTTGGAATATAATCGGCGAATGTAACTTTGGGGAAATTGTTAGAGCCAGCGGCCATATCGGTAATATAAGTTTTATAATTGTCAAAATCAGTACGTGTACCACCTACTGTTTCTGTATATCTAACATTTGAATTAGTCGGCGAATTATTTTTTAATTGATCCCAATAAACAGCATTGTTTGTCGCATCAGTATACCACCCAAAATTAAAAGTGTTTATAGGTATCCCTGTTTTATATAACGGGATCGGGCTATATGTCTGATCTTCCAATCTGCTTATAATTTTTGTCGTAATACCCACAGCAACAGCGTAAACAATCTCATAATTTAATGTAACTTTCTCAAAGTTTAAACTTGTATGGTCATAAGTTGCAGCCAAGAATTCATTATTCCCATTATCCCTATACAAATAACCTATTTCTGGTCTGCCATCTCCGTTAAAGTCTCCAACATTTGAAATACGAACCATTGCATCTTCTGACAATGTCGTTAAATGACGATCATAGACTTTTGATAAAGTTCCGCTGTTATTTTCGATAACTCTCTGTGATACGTGATCTCCATCTATATTGTCAAAGATATAGCAAATTTCTTCAGTTCCATTAGAATCATCATTAAAATTACCTGCTATCAGATTAATTATTGTTCCTTCAGTTATTTTACTAATTAATAATTCATTACTCCAGTTAGGATGATCATAGTATTTAAATCTTTGGTAGTCATCGCCTGATTTTTCGGATACGTAAGCAATTTCATCCGTACCGTCACCATCGTAGTCACATACGGCAGCAAACGTAATTAACCCATCATTCGTTTCGTTTGACAAATGTCTGTATGTAACAAATTGCCCGGTATAAACATTGAATACTTTATATGTATGGTGATCATCATCCTCATTATTATAAATATAACCGATCTGATCATATCCCAGCCCCCAAAAATCACCGGATAAACTATACAATAATGTTCCATAGCCAAGTGTGGAAATTGTTTCTGAAGTGTAATTCCCCAAATCCTCTATATTAGTTAAGTGCTTATATGAAATATTTTGTTGTTCGAGGATATTATTTGTTCTTTGTGTTTGATGATTACCATCAGTGTGATTATAGACGAATGATAATTCATCTATCCCATCATTATCAAAATCACCAGCCAAAATATCAAGAATAGTCGAACAGTCTGAAACTAATGAGGTTAAAGAAACATCTAGTAATTTCCCGCCGCTGTCAAGTGAACTGAGGTCATATATCTGAACTACAGGTGCTAACGGATTAAGAACGACTGCAACGTCGCTAATTCCATCTCCGTTAAAGTCTCCTTCCTTTAGTAATGCCGAACCGTTTAATCCGATTACAGGTGCATAGCTTAAACTTACTTCATCCAACGCTGACAAAGTTGCACCATTGATAGTCCCAAGATACCAACTACCGCTGCTTTCCCTTAAATACGCAATGTTGTTTGCTGCCAGAATCAGCTGCTGACCCAGCAAAACCAGACATATGAATAGACAGAGTTTTTTCATGATTGTTCTCCCACAAATTAATAATTAGTTTAAGTGTTTTTATGGAGGACTAAGAATTCTTAAGAATAAAGAAAGGTGTCATTAAATGTTAAGTAACATTGACCCCTGAAAGAAAATCACAAATAATATGGACTCATGCCCTTAACAATAATTCAGACAAGAGAATTTAATCTAATATTCACCATCCCCACATAATTTTAAAATAATAAATGTTAAAGTGTGGTAAAAGAGAGAAATCCATCTCCTTTGAGGATTGCGACTTCCATCACAATAAAAAGTGCAAACTTATTTTGGGAAATGGTAATGAATGATAATAGAATTATATACAAAAAGACCCGCATCGGCGGGTCTAATTGAACTGTATTTGTTTAATCTTCAGCAGTCTACTTCGCTATGTCAAGCAACTCTACATCAAACAATAATGTTTTACATGGTTCAATTACCGGCGACTTTCCATTCTCGCCGTATGCGAGTTTATACGGAATGGCCAGTTCATATTTATCTCCGACACTCATAAGCTGAAGCGCTTCCTGCCAACCGGGGATAACTCCGTTTACCGGGAAAGTAGCGGGCTCGTTCCTGTCATAAGAACTGTCGAATGTTTCACCGTCAATAAAATACCCTTTGTAATGTACAGTAACCTTGTCGGTTGCTTTAGGTTTAGGACCGCTGCCTTTTTTAAGCACCTTGTACTGCAAACCGCTTTCTGTAGTAATTACACCCTCTTTAGTTTTATTTGCAGCTAAAAACTCTTCACCTTCCTTTGTGTTTTTTTCAGCCAGAACCTGCTTTTTTGCATTTCGTTCAGCTGTCATTTTCTGCTGGTACTGAGTAATTATTCCATATAATTCCTCATCCGTGAAAACCGAAGAATCTGCGATACCGTCTTTTATTCCCTGGAAAAATTCATCTAGTGAAATGGTCATTTCCTGCATTCTAAAATTTTTACCGATGTCATGACCGATCGCGTAACTGACTTTCTGTTCCTGGGTTTTCAATTCGTCCTTCTTTATTTTACCTTCTTGTGCACATGAAGTAACCGTTAACAAGACAACCATAATCGAGCTTAAAACTAACTTCATCAAATCTCCTTTGTTTGAATTATTAAATAATAACCCCAAACTTAGATGAAAATACGAACAGCTCCAAAAAATTTATACTTGCCAATTTCTTCGGAATAATCTGTGAATGAATACCCTTGCTTATCCTTTCAGCTTACTAAGATATTGCATATTATTGTTTCTAAATTCAATTAATTGTGAAAGTTCCTTTCAATGCAAGATAAATTAGAATTACTAAAAAAAACACTGACGAAGCTGGAATCGGTTATCGTTGCTTTTTCCGGAGGAGTCGACAGCACTTTTCTTCTGAAAGTTGCGAAGGATGTTCTGGGAGATAAAGTACTTGCTGTAACTGCATTATCGGCCGTACAGATCGAGTCGGAAATGGAAGAGACAAAAAAGATAGCTTCCGATCTGAATGCCGGGCATATGATAATTGAAACCAACGAAATGGAAAATGAGGATTACGTATCCAATCCGATTAACCGCTGTTATTACTGCAAGCATATTTTATATAGCGATATATTGAAAGTAGCTGAAGAGAAAAATATTAAATATGTGATTGAAGGCACTAACGCCGACGATACGTTCGATTACCGTCCGGGCTTAAAAGCTTTGCGGGAATTGGAAATAATCAGTCCGCTTAAACAGTGCGGAATAACCAAGGCGGAGATTCGTGAGTACTCGAGGCAAATGGGATTAAAAACTTCCGACAAACCTGCACTGGCTTGTTTGTCCTCCCGCATCCCATATGGAACGAGAATAACAGATGATAAGCTTCGCAGAATTGACAAAGCTGAAAGTTTTCTGCGTTTGGAAGGATTTATACAGGTGCGTGTACGTGATCACGGGGATGTGGCCAGAATAGAGCTTGAACCTGATAAGATCCCGCTGGTGTTCAATGGAGATTTCTACAAAAAGATTTCCGGCACGCTGAAAGAATTTGGCTACACTTATGTAGCAATAGACCTCGACGGTTACAGCATGGGCAGTTTAAATAAAACGGTACTGAACAATGGATCAAAATAAATTAAGAAAACTTCTCGAAGATGTTAAAGAGAGTAGTACCAGCATCGACGAAGCGCTCGACAAACTTAGAGACCTTCCTTACGATGATCTTGGTTTCGCGAAGATAGACAATCACCGCGCACTGCGCCGCGGCTTCCCTGAAGTAGTTTTCTGCCAGGGTAAAAGCGTTAAACAGGTTGCCGCAATAATCGACCGGATGAATGACAACTACGACGTTATTCTGGGGATGCGTGCCACGGCTGACATGTATAATGCGGTAAAAGATGTACGGGAAGACGTAAACTTCATCGAGGATTCCGGAACTATTATTGTCGGCAAAATGCCAGCGCCTAAGTGTAACGCCACAGTGATGGTAATTTCGGCAGGCACAGCGGATATACCGGTTGCGGAAGAAGCCGCCGTAACGGCTGAAGCTATGGGTAACAGCGTTACCCGCATTTACGACGCGGGAGTTGCGGGGATTCACAGGATTCTTGATAAAAGAGATTTATTCGATAATGTAAATGTAATTATTGTAGTTGCCGGTATGGAAGGTGCATTGCCTGGTATCGTCGGCGGCCTAACAGATAAACCGGTTATCGCTGTCCCGACAAGTGTAGGGTACGGCGCAAGCTTCAACGGAATATCAGCTCTTCTTACAATGCTCAATAGCTGCGTTCCCGGAATAGCAACTGTGAATATCGATAACGGATTCGGCGCAGGTTATATGGCAACTTTAATAAACAGACTTGTACAGGAAAAAGATTAATGAACATAGCTTATTTCGACTGCTTCGCCGGTGCAAGCGGAGATATGATTCTCGGCTCGCTTGTTGACGCAGGCGCTGATCTCGATAAACTGGTTTCCGAACTCAACAAACTTAATGTGCCCGGCTGGTCGCTTGAACGGGAGAAGATAGTTTCCAAAGGCATTAGCGGAACACGGATGCATGTTCACACCGAGGAATCTCATCATCACCGTGGTTTAAACAAGATATTTGCAATAATTGACAGCAGTGAATTACCGGATACTGTAAAGTCTAAAAGCAAAATGGTCTTTCAGCGTCTGGGCGAAGCCGAAGCTAAAATTCACAATAAGGATATTGAGAAAATACACTTTCATGAAGTCGGCGCTCTCGATTCAATAATCGATATTATCGGTTCTGTTATTGCGATGGAGCTCCTGGGAATTGAAAAAACATTTACTTCAAAGTTTCATGTAGGTTCAGGTACAGTTGAATGCGCTCACGGTATAATTCCGGTACCTGCTCCGGCTACTGTTGAACTTCTAAAAAATGCTCCGGTTTATTCGACGGGAATTGAATCCGAATTACTAACTCCGACGGGTGCTGCTATTCTAACCACACTTGCCGAAGCACATAACAAGTTTCCTTGTATGAATATTCAAAATACAGGTTACGGATTCGGATCACGCGAACTACCGATAGCTAATTATCTTCGTGTCGTTACCGGTATCTCCACTGATGCCAGTCAGAAAATTGATGAAGTAGTTCTTTTGGAAACGAACATCGATGACATGAATCCGGAGTTATATGAATACGTGATGGAGCGCTTGTTAGATGCCGGGGCAAAGGATGTTTACCTGCAGCAAATTATTATGAAGAAGAACCGTCCCGGAGTAATTTTATCCGTTATGTGCGCACCTGCAGAAACCGATAATTTGAGTTCCATAATCTTCAGCGAAACAACAACACTCGGAATACGAATCTCGGAAATTAAGAAACGCCGTCTTGTTCACAGGGAAAATGTTGAAGTTGAAACCCCATGGGGAATTGTTAAGGTGAAAATTAAAATCAACAACGGAGAAAAAATAATCTCACCGGAATATGAAGAGTGCAAAAGGATAGCGAAGGAAAAAAATCTTCCACTTCAAAGTGTTTTTGCGAGTATAAGGTCAATTGCAGACAAGACAATTGGCAGCTAGCATATAGTTCTATATACGAATTAGATGTAACTTAACCAATAGATCTTACAACAAATCCAGGAAAAACAATGAGACCAGTTAAAGCATTTTTACCATTTGCTCTGATCCTTTTAATCATTGCATGTAATCCCTATTCCCAAAAAATTGAAGAAGCAGAGAAGTTTATTCTTCAGTTGAAGGAGAAAGGTGAAACAGCCGGACTGGCAGTTGCAGTTTCCGTAGACAGCACAATAATATTCTCAAAAGGATTCGGCATTGCCAACCTGGAGCAGCAGGTTCCTGCCACATCCAACAAGACCAAATTCAGAATCGGCAGCGTTTCAAAGGCTCTTACATCAGCTGCGATCGGGAAATTGTTTTACGAAGGTAAGATCGATCTCGATAAACCTGTTCAGGAATATGTTCCCTACTTCCCTGAAAAGCGCTGGCCGACAACTGTTCGCCAGGTGGGCGGACATCTCGCCGGAATTAGACACTACAGGGATAACGAATTCATGTTGGCAAAACATTTTGATACGGTGAGGGAGGGCTTGGATATATTCATGTATGATACTCTCCTGTCAGCACCGGGCGAGAGATACAAATACAGCAGTTACGGATGGAACCTGATGAGCGCTGTTGTTGAGGGTGCTTCCGGCGAGAACTTCCTTGATTACATGGATGAGAATATTTTCCGTCCGCTGAAAATGGACAATACGATTGCCGATATTAACGATTCGATAATTGTGAACAGATCGGGATTTTACTCGATGGACGACGGAAATATTATTAATGCGCCCTATGTTGATAACAGCTACAAATGGGCCGGCGGAGGCTTTATCTCGACAATGGAAGATATTGTCAAATTCGGAAATGCTATGCTGTACAACAAAATATTCCCGGAGAAAATAAAGGATACTTTGACAACAACTCAGCTAACCAACTCCGGAGATGAAACCGGCTACGGAATAGGCTGGGGTACGGGCACTAACAAATTCGGGCGCGAATTTTACGGACATGGCGGCGGATCGGTTGGAGGCTGCGGTAACTTTATCGTTTTCCCCGAGGAAAAACTGGTAATCGCTTACTTCACGAATGATTCGCGTGCTCCTGTCGGAAATGAAATTCACGAACTAGCTGAAATCTTTATGAGCGACGAAGGCACAAAGGCGAATTAACTTTGTATAAACAGGCAGAGTTTCAATCAATACTTTTACGTATCGATTAGGAATTTAGTAATTTTGAATAGATGGTGTATAATTAATTGTAAGGAGTTAAGCATGCACGAAAAAAGTATTGAACTCTTGAACAAAGCCGTAGCGGATGAAATGGCCGCGGTTCATCAGTATATGTATTTCCATTTCCACTGCGATGATCAGGGATACGATTTGCTGGCAGGACTCTTCAAGAAAGCAGCCGTTGATGAAATGATGCATGTTGAAAAACTTGCTGAAAGAATTCTATTCCTCAAAGGGGATGTTATAATGAAAACAGCATTCGACGCGGAACCGATTAAAGATGTTAAAGAAATGCTGAAGAAAGCTGCTGCAATGGAAGAAGAAAGTGCCAGGGATTATAATGTCTGGGCTAATGAATGTTCCGCCAATGCAGATGCTATGACCAAGCAAATATTTGAAGAACTCGTAGCCGATGAAGAGCGTCACTTCGATCTGTATGATAACGAGCTTGATAACTTGGCCAAGTTCGGCGAAAACTATCTTGCACTTCAATCAATTGAACGTAGTAAGAGCAGGGCTTCAGGACACCCGCAAGATTAACACCATTTTTACTTGGGGAGGACCTAGGTCCTCCCATAAAATAGTCTTTAAGAATCGGTCGATATCGGTTCTCCCCACCTGTTATGTTCTTTTTTAACTGGATGTTTATCAGGGCATGACTCTGAAGTAAGCCGCATTTTCTTACCTACATTGCACCCGCATAAACGGCATACTTTTTTCCCTGTCCGTTCGCCGATTTTTTCATTTACTTTTTTAGACGGAATTAACTTTTGTAGATTAGATAAGGGACTTACAAGGTTCGGGCAGGCAAGACAAGCGTCCTCGCGTCTTTTAAGAACCTGCTCATCGACTGTAGAAAATCCGGCTTTTCCCCATCTCATAAAAGCACCGGCTGCCCTTTTTAATAATTCGACATTGGTTTGGGAATTATTATCAGAACGTTGTATATACGCGATATTAGCTTTATCATTTATTAATACCTTCAAAAAGTAGGGAGAGTTTCTGCAAACAATTAAATCGGAAGCAAAATTAGGCTCTTCGATAGCCCTGAATAATACGTATTCAGGAATGGGTTTATCGTATCCGAGAAAGTCGCTGAATCTCCGACACATCTCCGGGATTGATTTTTTATCTTTTATTTCAAATAATTCCGGTATCATATTTCTCCAACAGTTAATTAATATTTTAAGTCAACCGAATTACTTCTTTCAACATTCAACCTTCAGATTCAAGTTTTCTTTACAGTACCCTTTTTCGCAAGTTCAAATGTCGCGGTGTTCTTTCCCGGAACAAGCGGATGCCCGTCGTCCGAAACAACATCATAAACCTGCACTTCGTATTCAGTGCCGGCTATAACTTCAGCTTTAATTTGCACAACCTGTTTATTTCCGGGTTCCACAACTGCAGAATATGCAACCAGCTTGGGACTAAAATAATAGTTGCCCAAATTCTCGGCATAATCCTCGGCAACAGCAGTACTGAACTCAACATTTACAAACGTACCTGAAATCGATTGTGTAACCGTGGCTCCTTTAACCGTTAACTTCGGATCCTTCGGCCCGCCTGCGCATTCAGGTAAAGGCATCACGCTGAATGCGGCTTTCATTGTATTAAGCCTGCATTCTACTGAAAGATTCATACAGGTGCTTCCCGGTTTACCGCCCTGTTGGGCTTTCGGGATATAACCGAAATATTCCGTTAACTGTTCCATCGCTTTTTGGATTATCGGAGCAGCATAGTTCCCGTACCATACCCTGGGTAAAATTGCGACAATTGCGGCGTAATCAGCCATGCCCTCGCATGTATAATTATTTTCATTTAATGGCGGACCGCCGTATAAATGACCAAGTTCATGTGCAATAATAAATGCCATTGCTTCAAATTTAATCGACTGCATACGCATCAGTCCCCCGGTTACAATAACGAAGCTCGTACCGAACTCTCTAAAGGCATACGCATTCGGAAGTTCGTTTTGTTCATCCAGATAAAAATTAACATCCGGATAAAATCCTTTAAACAATTGGAATAAATACTTAACAATAACTTCGCCGGCTTTCGACGAAGGCGAAACGCGCGGTGCATCCGACTTTTCAATTGCCCAGGCTAGATCCTGGCTCATGAAATACACTGCATGCTTAGGCAAATGTGCAGCCTTACCGATATCGTGGGCTTCAAAGACCTTTTTATGAACAGGTTTTAAATTTGCACCCGGTACTTTTGCCTTAAACTTATGAATCTCAAGGTGCTGGTTTGCCTGGATATACTTATAGGTTCCGAATTCAGGCAATTCATGATGTCCTTCTACAAATACATTTTTGCTTGTTTCTTCATTGTATTTACCCATTTGAAGTGCATAATCGCCACAGACAACGCCTTTTGCTAAAATCAAATGCCCGCCCAAGTCCTGTGTAGGTATATCGGATGTTGCAACGTGGTGCAGTCCCTTTTTAAACAAACCGACTTCCAGACTGAGAACAGGAACAGTAGTCCCGTCGTACATTACAAGTTCATCCTTTCCGGGAACTAATTTGCTTGCCATTTTAAGTTTCTTATCAGGCATTAAAAACAGTTGATCCCGGGATACAAGCAGATAATCTTCATTACCCTTACTCCCGTAATCAACTTTAATCATTGTGTTGCTGGCATTAAGGTCACCTGTACCGGCACTGAATTTCACTTCCTTTTCACTCCAGTTTTTAAGGTCCGCATCCTCCGCAACATATATATTGTCGCCGAGACGGATCTCTTCAATTGCCTTGTATTTATCGGCAGCTATTGCAACAGGTGTTTGATTTGCAAAACAACCGCAACAACAATAACAATTGGCGGAAAATACTGGTACCGGAGTCGAGTTGTTTCTGGTACAAGGGCCACCGCCCGGTTCCTGCCAGGGCGGCTTACACTGGCAGTAGTCATGACTGTACTTCTTAATAAAAGAATCGTTACAATGATTCGGGTCGCAGATTGTTCCGCCCAAATCTCGAATGTTTTGCTCACATTCGGGTAACCATGGAGGTACTCCCATAATACATTCTCCTTATCTAATTATTGATTGAGTTATTAGTTAGTATGATTAAATCATTTCCCGTATTTAGAATGGGTCCGATTTATAAGCTATTACAAAAATTATATTTTCCAGTTTAGTGCTATCAAGCGTATTTGTTGTTTTATTCATTATACTATCCGGACAATTGCTTAAATCGAATATCAGTTTCCATGAAGCGGCAAAAGGATCTTTTTGATTACTAAGGTCTATTGCATCCGATTGAGTATCCGTTATATTTACATCCAGTGGTGTGTTATCACCGATTTGAAGATCAAGATAATTATTGCCGGCCGCAGACTGCTGCCCCGCAACTTCAATTCTCAAAACACAGTTCTGGAGTACTACATTCTTCAGGTTTGGCAATACAATGCTGGGGTCGATATTAAACAACAAAGTCGACTTACTGTTTTGCGGAGCTTCAGTAAACAATTTGAACCATGAGGAAGAAAAAGCCTGCTTCATTTCGTAAGACCTAAAGTTTATGTCCTGGTATTGCGACCCGCTTTTTGCATACAATTGTTCAACTGCTTTCCCGAAGTCGATTCCCCCATCGAGGGCAGTGTATTTTATCTTAATGATGATGTCGGATATACTATCAAAATTTACCCTGTTGGTTGAAGGAGGCATATTGAAAGTCCATAAAGATACCGCCCCTGTTCCTTCGAAAGGCAGATATCGTTCGTCTTCGAAGTTAAGCACAAATAAACCGGCATCATCAATTCCCGATGAGACAGCAATTTGCTGGTTCGGCACCCAATTCTCCCTGATTTCACCGCCCTGCGGCGCCGGTGGCTCATTCCCCGACGGATTATAACTTGTTCTATAGATTAAGTAATCGACAGCCTTTGTATCAGGTTTGTTGAGAACAAAGTTACTGTTTTGAGTAAGTGTTGCTTTCAGCGTATCATACGGTCCGACAATTGCCGGGACGGTAATAGATACAGACTTTATCTTTCGGCAGTAATGCCCGGGAAAATCGAAATCAAACATCTTCTGACTGAGCATAAAATTAAGGTTCCCCTTCGTCGCTCCGTCTTGTCCCCATTTAAATCCCGCAAATGCTAAAGGAAATTCCTTACGGATGGATACGGTTTTTTCGATCTCAAGCCTTCTGGTATTATTTTCAAGAAATGCCTTCTCCATTTGATTCAACGATAATGTAAGACCCTCGGCCGCAAGAAGTCCTTTATACAAACTATCCCAATAGCCGAAATTGATAAATTTATCTTCCCTGTCGAGTTCGAAGTTATATGCTGCTTGCGTGGATAAGGCCATGTTAAGAACCAGTTTATACGATTGGAAATAGACGGATGAAATTCTGGAAATCATCCATTGATATAAGTCCTTGTTCGTAAACTTGGTTTTGAGGAAATTCTCCTCCTCGTCCGACTGCTCAATTTGTTTTTTCGTTATCGCCAGTTCTTGTTCGGCTATAGATATTTTTACTTCACACCCGGCAATCTGTTGATCAACCTGGTCCATTTCATACTGCGCAAGTTGTTCCTGAAATTCCCATTCGGAATTTCTTCTTTCATAGCCGCCCATAGTTGCAAGTATTCCCGCAAGATGGGTCATCATACCGGCGATACTATCGCTTATCTGTGCACCGGCATTTATTGCATCACCGAATTTCATACCCCCATCGGAGAACCCGAAAATATTCGGCGCCAGATAACCGGCTATTGTAACACCTCTAATACCATTTGCAATTGCCTGGGGTATCATTGCTTCAGCCATTAATACCAGGTTGGCGGCTTCAAATACATTAAGCCCGTTTTCTACTAAAGTCTTAAAGTGAGAGTTCCTGTATACAGCACCTTTTTTATTCTCCTGTAAAGCAGCCAGTTGCGTGTTCAAATCATCAATTTGTTTCTGCTTAATCATCAATGTCATATTCAGGATATTTCCTTCGTGCGTAGACCGCAACAAGGCTAACGCTTCGGAATCATTTTTCTCCAGTATTGATAATAACTGGTTTCCCAGCTGGCTTAAAGTACCCAGCATCCCGTTCGTTTTTTCGAGCATGGTTTTGAACTTGTAATTGGGAACGTCCGGAAGTAACTGATCAACTATGGAAATGGCATTATTTCCCGCGGCTGCGGCTTTAACAAGCTGCATAGGATTAATCGGAGGCTGGAAAAGCGGCAGAGGCTGCTTCTGTCCTTTTATATTCAAGCAATGCCTAATCTGGTAAAGCCTTTGCTGAACCTTATCCCAGTACCCTGTGAACTGTTCGTTTTCGGGAACACAGAAATACGCCTCAAGATCGTTGAAAGCCTTTGATGCAGGCATTGAAGAAGAATCGTTCCCGTCCGATCCTAAAATATTTTCAAGGTTTATTAAAAAGACCGGTATACCCTCTTTACTATTTGCATACATACTTTTTATATCAATGAAAGACGCGGGAAATTCAGAGCGGCATTTACCTAAACTCTCGGGTTTTTTACCAAGCAAATCATAAGCATAAACATACAGCATAGTTGCGGCTGTAATACTCTCCCATGTGTACTGTGAAAACTCATAGTCGCCCCAATCCAGTAGGTTTTTAATATATGCCATCACAATTGTTTTCTCGTATGCTCCAATTCTTAGGCGGGCAATGGCATGAGGATCGAAAGGCTCGGTTTCGTATGCGTGAATTTCGACAGGATTCTGAATCATATCCTTCAAAGTCTCCAGTTCATGATTTCGGAACTTCAGGAACTGCCAGTAATGTGAAGTACTTGAACTCGTATAGTTGTTTGTAAGTATGTTTTTTACTTCCTGTGCCCTTTCGGCGGTCAGGGCCAGTGCGCTCATGTAAAAACCAAGCGATAAAGTTAAAGCATTCTTAAGTACCTGCCCGTTTTCATTAATCAACTGATTTGGCGGTGTTGTCAATGCACCGTAAATCCTTTCAGATTCAGCAGGAGTGATATACATATTAACGAATGAACCTTTATTCATCCTCGCTGCAGGGATGGTCGGATTAAATATAAACTGGAGCCATTGCTCGGCTTCTCTGAACTGCTTATTCGTGTTAAGCATATTTGAAACCAAAAACGGCGCATGAAAAAATATTTCCCAATAGTAATTGCCGTAAGGACCGGAGAAACTAACTTGTTCGCCGGATAATTCATCAGGGCTTACCACATTGCTGCCCGGATCAAGTTGGGTAAACAAACGATTGACATTTTTGCGGGGCTGCTGGGATTCCAGGGATAACAGGCTTTCAATTCCCCCGGCAAATAATGATTTACTTAAATGATCTATGGCATTGGTCGAGATTCTTTCCGTGTTGAATTTCAGCGTATATATATTGTCGTCAGCTTTAAACTCCGAACTTGACTTCTGAAATCCGTTCACTCCGGGATTCTTCAACACATTAATTACTTTTTGTGTTACATCAACCGAAAGAGCCAGCAAAGAGCTCAGCATATTTACATCGGCATGTTCAACCTTGTATTCGTTTATTATACCGTTGGGAGATATCAGTTCCGTAGGCGGTGTTGATAGAATCTGGAAGATACTAAGCGAAGTAAGTTCGCTAATTCCGGGCATAATAAAAGAACTTGGAAATACTACTTTATAACTACCGCTTGCATATAGCATCGAAGCAGGGCCGCCAGCCAGTAAAACGTCTTTTACCTCCTGGGCAATAGTTTCTGTAACACCAAGTGCCTGTGCGAGCATAGGAACCGCCACTTGTTGAGATGCGCTTGTATTAACTATACCGTGTATATCAATCAACTGGTTGGGCGGATTCTGAAGGGTTGTGAAGATTCTTTCGGATTCGGAAAGCGGAACCTCATCACTTACAAATGAATTTGTCCGTACGGAATGGTAAATATAATTTAATTTAAGATCATCATTTAACTTTGAGAATTTGCCTGCAATAAGAAGGAAAGTATCCGAAAAATTCCCGAACAACATCATTCCCGGCTGATTCTTAACAGGTATCAACGATGATTGCGCCTTAACCACATTGGAGAACAGAATAGGGGTACCATAGTATAATTCGAAAAGCCTGTTTCTTATTCGTCTGCCCGCAGGAACATCCGTTTCCGCGATAGAAGCATACATAGCTGCCCCGATTTTCAATGCACTTTCTTTTACGGTTCCGTCGGAGCCTATAACATCATTCGGCGGGGTAGTAAGCATTTTATAAAGATGACCGGATTGATCTCCGACAATATCCTTAAACGAATTTGCATTTGCCTTGGCACTTCTTTCGATATTGACCGGGTCAAGCCCCATGTTCCCCATATAATTATTGAGAAGAGAATTCCCGGAACTGCTGAAAGGCATTTTACCAGCTCTTAAACCTGCTTTAAATACGGGGGCGCTGTCGGCCGAAAAATTATTTATTTCAAACAGTTTGTATTCGTTCTGATCGAGTAAATAAGTAACATCCAAATCACTATTGATCGTAATAGCCCCGGCAATAGGAAATTGCCCGTTTACCGATTTGGAAGCTATTTGCTTCCTGATTATATCCGCGCGATAAATTTCCTGCTTGAACTTTTCTATGTCGGTAGTGGGGTCGGAAAAAGCGCCGGACATCGCCGGTGTTCCCGTCATGTTCATGGGATCGGCAACCGGACCTATATAAATACATATTTTCTCACCTGCTTCCGGCATATTTGCAGGGAACAAGTAGTTAGCCTGATTTACCGCTACAGCACCAACCTTAGACCACCAGGGCTTCGTCTGGTTAAATAAAGCTGGATTAAAAGGCCCGTAGGAATTATCTGCAGTCGCAGCATTAATTATTATATCATCAACAAGTACCTGGGGCTGCGACCAATTTCCGCTGAAGTCGTTGAATGAGTATTTTATGGCAGCTTTATAAACAGGCACCTTTTTATTATCCGTATCGTTTTCTTTCAGACTTTTTTGTTCTACCCAGAAAATAAACAGTTTATTGAATGCATAGACCGGTGTAAGCGATGATGCGCTAATACTGATATTAATCTCTTTCCATTCCGACCATGTTTTTCTCTCTTCACAAGAGATATAATAATACTTATACGGTTCAGTCTGAGTATGTGCAAACAGAAACAACGTATCTAAAGCTCCTCTCTCTTTATCGTGAACAATGCAATGATAGGCATCGCAATACTGTAGTTTTGCGAGCTGCCTGAAATCATCCATGTACTGCTTGTATGCTTTAGCTACGGTTTTTTCTGTTACCTCTGATTGTTGAAGCGTATTTTCCAGCTTTTTAAACAGGGCCGTTTTGCTTTTCCTAAGTGTGGGATCTATATAGTTCTCTGGGTAGAGAAATATCTTTCTGTTGGCTTCCCACACCCTGTAGTTCATAAGCCATTCCCAGTATATATCGGGAATATCATCGGTACTTATAGTAACTCCGGGTTCAAGGTTAAGCCTGCATCTCTGCAGATATAACTGGGCAGAATTCAATCCTTGTTTTATATAAGAAATAGACTGGCAGGCCGACATATCAACGTCAATCAGCAGGTACTCATAAAGTTGTCTTGAATTATCCATGCCCATTTTCCAGATAGCAGTTGCCATCAATGCATTTCTTTTATCTTCTTCAATAGGACCATCCAGTTTTTTTATCAATATATCTACCTGGTTATCCGCGGTATGTGCAATCAAATCCGCACGTAAACGACTGGCGGTATTCCGATATAAATCCCAATTCGAATCGATTGGAAGGCTGTCGAATTTATTCAACTGCAGCATAAAAGTTATATCCGCGCCCATTTTATTAGATAGATCAAAGACCTGTTTCAAACGATTAACGTCTTCAACTGTTTTGCAAATTCCTGTGCTTCCGAAAAACAATTCGTTGGTCCATAGAATTTTACATCCGGTCTCATCCCATCCGGTTACCGCGCATAGCTGGTTGACAAGGCTGTCTATTGAAGGGGGATTCGCTGAATTGGCCGTTATCAGGTAATCGACCAGTCCGTTTTTGTTATCCTGGAAAGCTGATATCATCTGCCTAAATAAATATATCGCACCCAGATTTGATAAAGAAAAAATCTTATTGTTAAATCCGAATGCACTATTGCATTCAAACACTAAGGACAGCTCTGCTGCTTTTAAACTGAATACCTGTGAAAGTAAAAGATACTGCGAGAAAATCATCAGTTCTGAAGCAACGGCAGCAGGGACTTTGTTCTTTTCGCTATCCGAAGGACGGTAAAAAGTTACTTTGGAGCCGCTGGTTTGCCGTGCATAATAAATACACCTGATAAAATTGTCTTTAATCATCCAATTGTTTTCGGATTGTTTTATTATAGCAAGGTTGTTTGTCAAAGGATATTTTTCGGATTTAAAAACCGCAACCAACTTTGCAGGATCCAGGTCGCTTCCCGTTATTACTTCGGATGAATCGACATTAAACATCTCGCAGGTTATGAAATTCCTCAGTGAATAAGGGAGATTCAAGACGATTTCGGCACCGTTAATAATTGCCAGCATCTGGTCCGACTTGGTTCCCAAGAAAGAAGCAACTTGTTCGCCGAATTTATGATACTGATCTTTCTGCTTTTGCGACACGACATTATTCAGGTATTTTACCTGGGCGAAAGATAGACTTTTTATTCCGCTGAAATCCGGCGACGTCTTATTAACGTTTTTGATTACCACACCTACATTATCAAGGAATTCCTGTTGCATCAAAGCCCCGTAGCATTGTTCGGCAGTTTCTTTCGTTATGCCGTTTGCCTGCAGGTCGCCCTGAACGAGTAAAGTATCGCTTATGAATTGACTGAACGATGATAGAAATTGTGGAAGGTTTTCAGGGTTATAACCGGGATCAACATAGTCGCTTAAGTTACCGTTGCATATATAATCCGCCTGGAACACATTTATTCCTGCATTCTTCATCCAGTTAAATGTAAATACAATCTTAGTTATCTCACTTAAGCTAAGCGTCTTAGGCAGGCTGCCAGATTTTTCCTTTATCTCCAATAAGTTTAAAAGTTTCAGATAATTCGGAACTGCCGTTCCCAGAATATTGGGAAAAACCGTATGCCTATATAGTACAGACAGGTTCTCAACGGTAAGCGGTATACTGTCGTTAGCGGCACCGAATACTGATGTTGCAATGTCAATAATACTATCTGTTGAAGCAGGAATATTCGACACGATAATTGCTGCTCGCTGTTCGGCTTCGGTCGAAGGACCTGAGGAAACTCCGTAATTCCATGGCAACGGATTGTCCCTGTAAAGCGGACTAACGTACTGGCTTCCTTCCGCTTTGGGATGATACATTCTCGAACCGGATGTATTTGTTGTCCCGGATGAATTGAAAATAAAATCGAACGGGGTTTGCGATATAAATTCGTTTCCTTCCCCTATTGTCCTTATATTATAGTACAATGCCGCTATAACCTGGAGGTCTATGTTATATTTTTCCTGAAGTAATTTTATCGCTCCCAAATTCTGGACAACAGAATCATCAATTTCCTGCTTATTTAACGTTGTAAGCAGCCAGTTCAGGTCATGATACTCCCAGCCTGTCTTGGAGGCCAGTCGTATAAACCGGTTCAAAGTATCAAGAGTCGGAAGCGACAAATTCATAATTTGCTCGAATTCCTGGGCGGGATTTGAGTTATTAAGAGCAGTATATAGGTACTTGTTTGCACCAAGTACTTTATTAATAAAAAAACCGTGCGGTATTTCACCTGTAACAGCCGGGAATTTCGAAGTTCTTTGACCACTCCAATCACTTTTCATAATTGAACCGTTGCTTCGCGAAGTATAAAACCCGGTAAATGATTTTGCGTCATCGGAAAAGGTGAATTCAAAAGCGATTAAGTTCGATGATTCAGACTCAACTTCTACGAGGCTGCCTTTTAGTATATTTCTATTTATACTAGCCCGTGCTTCATAGCTCCCGTTAGGACCGTAAGTTAAACTAACATTACTTCCCACCTGTGTAAATGTAAGCGTATCTCCTTTTTCCGTTGAACTGTATTCTCCGGTTATATCGAAAATTTCCCGCTCACTTAAATTTTGTCTTAATAAATCCGAGAATTTTTTTCTCGATAATCCTGTTTGACTCAGAAATTTTTCCAGGTGATCAAGTCCGGCAACATTGCTTTTAATTGTCAGCCCGTAATTTTCGGATAGTACTGCAGGCAGTTTCGACGGCGGATCACAGGGTTTTATATTTTGCAGTTCTTCGACCGACAAATCCAATAATTCCCGCGCAGATGCCAGTCCGGGCATTTGAGAATTCGAAAAAGTATTGTATACATCCTTTAATCCAAGACTTCCGATTGCCAGATAATTTCTGATTTGTTCCAGTGGCAGATTAAAAGGCAGGTTAAAGGGATAAAACCGGCCTGCTAAAGCCTGATAAACATTACCGGTCTTTAAAAGAGACCCCACTGTATTTTCCAGTATTTCATTAACAATTTTAAGGTAGGGGATCATATTGTTTGTCATAGCACAAGTGAGGGGAATTTTCGCAAGATCAGGGCGCCGTTCATCCAATGTCTTGCTGGCCGCCTGATGAATTGAGTCTTTGCACGGCCGGGTAATTGCTTTATCAATGATTCGTAATAAATCCGTAAAATAAGCCGCCGGTCCGAAAATCGATTTGCATTCCTCACAATCGCAGTAATCAAGTGTGCCGAAAATATCCTGGTAGTTCGGAAGTGATTCAAAATAGCCGGTTATATCATCATTAATGTGATTGATATTCATTGATCTGTAAAAAGGAGATGCAACAACGCTGTGAATATTGGCCAGTAGATGCATTGTCTTGGACTTGACCTGCATTGCTTTAACATAAATTTGCCTGCCAGTTTCGTTTCCTCCGGAATTCAGTTTGCCCGCAAATTCTTTTACGAATTGAGATTGACTAATACTCGTTATTTTCTGCGCTGAATTAAAACCATCAGCAAGTAAAATTTGCGCAGTTGCCTCATCCGGGTATATCCGCAGGAGGCGCTGGTAAGCAGCCAGCTTATTTAAAACCTCTTTTTCATCCACTCCCTTCCAATCCAATTCCTTTATTGCTTTAGCATCGTGAAAATTGAATTGAAGTATGTTGAAGCCAGGATTCTTCTTATAAAAAGAAGAAAATTCTTTGTTTTGTAATTGCAAATTCGCGGTGTTCATTTCCGCCTCTTATATGAGTTGTATACACTTGTTGTCTACTACTTATGCAGCCTTTTTTAATGCTACGCCAAAGTGTTTTTCCATTGCTGCAAGTGCTTCATGATATTTCTGAGATTGAAGAATATCGGCTCTTCTGATATTTGCGGCAAAACTTGTTGAATAAATTGCAGTGCCGGTTTCATTAAAAATCTGATAATGGAATTTCTCTGCAATATGGGTTAATGAACCATCTCCTTTTACTCTAAGATCGGCACCCACTCTGATAAAAACCTTATTCCCGGTTGCCGCAACAAAATTGCTTATCGCTCTTTCAATGCCTAGCTGAACAAGATTAGATCCCTGGCTTCCGGCTACCAGATTTTCAGCCGATTCGGGACCGCCGAGACAATGAGCAATAAGATGACACCACGCTTCTCCAAGTCCCCCGAGAATCACCCCGGAATCATCCCGACCGGAATAAGCGCTTGCGGCGAGGTTGGAAGTCCCGGCCCACGAGGAAGCAGAAGCCATTGTAGCATTGGTGGAATCTCTGCCGTCAACATTTAAGCTGGACTTGGAAACCATAAATTGCTGTTCTCTGTACTCTGTCTTTCCGGTAAAGCTTCCCCCCATAACACCAAAAGGATTCACAGTGGATGAAGGAGGTTTCGAACTTGCTGATGGTGGAATGCTGAATTGATCATATGCAGCCTGGCTTCTATCCAGATCTTTCCTTGCCTGTTGTCTGTAATGAATAAGACGAATATCAGTTAACCGAACTCTTCTACCCATTTCATGACTAAGCATTTCGGCAATATCAGCCATAGTTAATCCGGTTAAGCCCAATAGTTTGTCATGTCTTAAACGAACTCCTTGAAGATGTTCAATTGCTCTGGTTTTTGCTGATTTGCTCTTTCTCAATTTGCCTTTTCCAGACCTTGCCGTTTGTTTGGTCCTGGCATTTCCATCCTCATCTTTGAATGTAATAGGATTATTCCCGACAAATGCATACAGGTTCAATCCATCAACAGTACCTTCCGGATCCGGTTTCAGCCAGCGTCCGAGCCACGGGGCGTAATACCTTGCCCCGTAATAATAGAATCCTGTACTGTCGTCTCTTTCTTTACCGGAATACCTGTAATCTTTCAGTTTAACTTCAGCCTGATTTTTACCTGCTATAAATGCGGTTCCCCCATATGGGAAAAACTCTTCGTAACTTATAAGCTGCGCATCTTTATCAAGTTCAATTACTGCCGAACCGATATTATTGTCCAGTTGAAAACGATACTGGTTCGTATTCTCAAGTTCAGGATGACTCTTATTTGTTTTCCAGGAATGGATTATCAGTACACATGTTTCATCATCCATCACCCTGACGGAATGTCGTTCAAGGGTGACTGTTTCATTACCATCGCTCCCCATACTTTTAACACGTTTTACTTCATAATCACCCAGGTATATTTTCTCTTCAAGGCTGGTAATAGTACCGGCATGTTCCATTCGCTGAGAAACTTTCCTTGTACGCATTTCACTACTGTCGTAATTATAGTAATCGCAATCATCAGGTTGACCGGGTCTTGTTATTATGCCGGCTTTGACTAAATTTTCACAGCAGTTGAATACAAGACCAACTGAACTATTAATGAATAGCTGTTTCTGGTTGCCCGAAGCATCATATTCGTATCCTTCAAGGTGGTTTGAGTCTGCAGCAACCTTTGTTTGCCTGGTCCAAGTCTGTGATGCGGCAGCATGCTGCTTATTTACAAGATTGCCGGCATCATCATAAGTATAGCTTTCACTATAGTTTTCAAGCTTATCCGAATCATTTACCGAAGGAAGCTGAAAAAATCTGCTCTGTTTAAAATCATTATCCTGCTGATTATTTTTATATGTGTTTGTAGTTATACCGGGATGCTGTCGTCCGTCTGCTTTTATCAGTCTGTATAAAGCGTCGTAAGTGTAATCCGAAAGCGGTTTAACTACCTGGTTGTTATTGAAAACCGTTTTATAAGAATTGTCTATAAGTCTCGTAATATTCCCAACCGGGTCATAAGTATAACCAAGATCCTGTACCTTAACATTGCTGTTTGAACCTTGTTTTGTGCTGGTTTGTTTTATTAATCGTAATGTGGTAGGTTCATAAATATAAGTTGTAGCAGCGCCGTTTCCATATTGCAGCAAGGTTCTTTGCTGCTTTGCGTCATATTCAATATTGTTTACAGCTTGTTGTAATGTCCCGTTGTTCAATTTAACGGAAATTGTCTTAAGCAGGCCTGTTTGATTATATGTATTACTAATAACCGTGCCGTCAGATGTCTCTTCGGTTAAAGAATGTTTTAATGCATCATATGTATATGAAGTACTGTAAATATCCGGTTGAAGCGATACTTTGTTATCCCAGTTTACACTGTTTGCATAATCACTTGTCATTTGTCTTGTGGTAGCAAGTAGATCATACGCAATATTATACCGGCTGTGCACAACAATCCCTGATAAATCCTTTATCTCATAAAGTTGTCCGCGTAAATTCAAGTTCTGTGCATTTGCAACAGTTTCACCATAAGTATAGACTTCAACAAGATTATAATTCGAAATCGAAACAGGTGGTTGAGAGGGAACGATTTTTTTTACTCTAACACTGGTAATTCTCTGAAGCCTGTCGAAAGTTTTACGCTGGTTATAATTGCGCGGTGACAGAAACCATATCGTATTACTGAAAATATCATTAAAATTCAGATTCGTTCCATTCTCTGTTCCTTCGGTTCTTATTGGTTTTTTAGCGCCCATAGTATAAACAAAATGGAAATTGAAATAATGAGTGCCTTTATCGAGATTCGATTTATATAACCGGGGATCGATCGACTTAACAATTCTCCCTTCAATATCTGTTTCAAAATATGTTGTCAGAGTGGAACCGTCGGCTTTTGTCTGTATTTCGTTAAATACGCTGCCGGTGTTATCTATTCGTTTTACTAATGGGGTGTTGCAAAAGACTGCAGCTTTGTCGAGAGCGTCTTTTTCATTCTTTTGTTCCAGTGTCGGATCATCCGGGTAGTTGTTAATAAAACTTATATAAAAGGTTGAATCCCTGACGGTATCATCTTCATCATAATGTATTTCTTCCCAGGGAGTAAACTCTGTTTTAGAGAAAAACCCTTTCGGTGTCTCTGTTCTTACAATACGAAGAAGTGGATCATAGTGAATTATAGCAGGCGGTGATCCTGCAATTTCACTTTGTAATTCGTAAACAGCTATGTTGCTGAAATAAGGCAGGTACTCCTTGCACGGTTTGCTTTTATTATTATACACTACTCTGCCTGAAACCGCCCACCGTTCATCTGATTCCTTTTCAACAGGCAGGTTGTTTTTATCGACTAAAAGTGTACCTTGTATATCCCATATAAATGAAGTTCCGGGATCAGTCTTAATTTTCTCCTCAATGATTTTTCCCAGCCCGTCGCTGTACTTCAATATTGTATTGCAACTAAAATCAGAAATATTATCCCCGTTTCGATAATAGTTTTCCCTAACAAGTTCCACTGAACATGCCGGCTGGTTTGATTCCTTCCATGCAAATAAATTATAAAAAGAATATTCGGTTGCTCCCTGCAGGTAGTACTCAGAGTTTTCCAAAACATCTATAAAGCTTATTGGTTTACCATCCTGTGTTGTTGTTCGCCGAGTATACTCGGCCGGCTGTCCGTTTACAGGCAGCAAAATCATTCCCCCGGATTTTGTTCCGTTTTCTTCACCGAATAGAGATGCAACCGTAACCTGTCCGAGAGGATCGAAAAGCACTTGCCTAACATTATTATTAAAATCAATTATCTGCTGGATCTGCATGTTTGTATAGTTGATTTGAGCGGACATTTCGTTAAAGTTTTCTATATCCAGGAATTGCTTCACACCGATTGGTCTTAAAAAGTATGGGCTATCGTAATCGAGGCTTGTTTTTTTATACAACATCGATGTGTTATCTGAGAAGGAATTTTCTGTTATCGCAGGCAGGTAAAATTTTGAGGACTCATTAAAATAATTCTGAACCAATCCGTTATTCCACCAGTATCCGGTATTGCTATCGAATATATAACCGCCCTCCCGGTTAATTATCGAATCAGAAAGCAATCCGCCGTATATATTTGAAATAAATTCTCCAGTAAATACAGCTTCCGATTTATGATGTACCAATCCCCTGGAAGAAATCTGTCCAAGCGGATTCAGATCAGTTTGTGTTTCGTTCCAGAAATAAGATCTTATCCATGAAAGTTGGCGGGCCTGAGGAGTATTGGGTTTTACTGATCCGCTGTAAGGAACAATGTTTTGTAACGCGGAATTAACCTGTTCTTTAATCGAATCAAACTGCATATACAAAGCATTATCGAGATTACCCCCGAAAACTTCAAACTGCTGCTGCTCATAGGGGACGCCTCTCCATCTGAAATCTTCAGAATCCTGAGTATCAATAAATCCCGTAGTCTTAGCAGTAATTTTTAATATCTCTTGCTCGGGGCAAGGCTTGCAGCCTGTAATCTCTTCGGATCTTCGCGGTAAGTATACGCTGCATGCCTTTTTAATGCCGCCTGAAAGTTCATCCACTTCAAGCACAAAATCCTGCTGAACTCTCGGATCATTTTCATTTCTTTCATAATGATAAGAAATACTTTCCCGCGGGATAGTGTAAAAGACTCCGTATAACTGGTTTTGCTTCGGCTGAAATAAAACAACTTCAAAATTGGATTCATCAACCGAATACGGTACAGTTGAAATGGGAGAATTATCGGAACCGTAAACTTCCTTCCTTAGTACATGTCCTTTTAATGCGACATACGCCTGTCTTAAAGTTTCGGCATCATAGTTATATATATCCTGTCGGAATACACTGTCGGGAAAGTTATACTCTGATTTATCTTTACTAAAATACTCCTGCTTATAACACTTAATAATACTGTCTCTCTCAATAAACGCGCCGGTATGATACCATGTTTTCGTATACACGGGGGGCACATACAATTCCTTCGATAGATTCTCTGTTTTCTGTCCAGTCTTACCGGTAATACTTTTAAATTCCTCATACGTTTCAGTATCCCAGGACTCCACGAATCCGAATCCCCTGAATTCCTTTTCAACAGTATCGTAATAACCGTCATGGTATTTAAACTTATTTATGAATCTCGATCCAGATATTTTTTCGTTACAGATAATCTTTTCAACAACTTGTACAGGAAAATGCAGTTTGGTTATCCAGCCGCGGCCAGACTTCTTGTCTTCAAGGTAGAATTTTGTGGAACTGCAATATTGAAGATTAACAACCGAGCCGAGATTATTGTTTATCTCATACAGTAAATACGGTTTCATACTTTGAAGTATTGAACCGTCATCCAGTGTTATATCTCCGATGAAATTGTAATAATAATGCACCGGAACAGGAGATATCTTAGTAAAGATCATACATGCAGTTCCGTTTCCCAGAACATCGGCAAATTTAATCTGGTCTATGTCACTGAACTCATCTGGCAGTATAACTGTAATTCCGTTTGAAAACGAGTTCCCGTTCTGGTTAATATAGACTTCAACTCTGTCCGAGAACACGTATATAATATCCGTTGTACCCGAACCGTCAATATCTGCAAGCAATATTCGTTTAATATCCAGATAGTTTTCGAATCGGGGCGAGTTCCCAAGTGTAACCTTCTCGCTGAATCTGCCGTAACTTAAATTCGGCCAATATTCAACTACTCCGTTTCTGATCTTCACCTTATCTGTCAATCCGTCACCTGACATATCGGCAAAGGTAACTAGTTCACTTTTCGATCCGCGGCTCAGAATAGGAACATTATTTTTGTTTGTTATCCTTTTTGCAGGATTGAATCCCTTCGTTCCTTTGGATTGGTATATAATCAGTTCGTTACTCTCAATGAGCAGTAAGTCTGTTTTACCGTTTCCATCCAGATCAGTCTGTTCCAGATCAGGATTAGAGATTCCGAATGGCACATCTTCAAAGGTCTGGAAAGCTTCCCATGAGAAATTATCTTTATGCTTATAATAACCCGATCCTGATTCATCATTAACGAGCAGCTCCAGTTCACCGTTACCGTCAATATCAACCAAAGACACTTTACCTCCTATGATATTCCTGTGAACAGGAAAGTTTTCCTGTATAACGGGCGATGAGTAGTTACCGTCCCCCTTTGGTTCAAAGTAAAGTAACGTGTTATTATTAAAAAGTAATCCCGGTATTCCTTCACTATTTAAATCAACGGTTATAAATTGTGAGTTGTCTAAAAGTCCCGGAATTGGATTTTCTTCTGCTTTGAGTTCCCCAAAGACCTGAGGTACAGCAGGAACAAACGGAGAATATTTTAACTTGAGAGGGGGCAGTTTCTGATCATAATAACTTCCGCCATCATTTTTAATATATCCGGTTAATTGAACCGAATTAATTTGAGACATCGAATTAATAGGAATTTGCATATAAAAAATTTCATTTATATACCTGATAGCCAATCTTTTTACCAGACAATGTTCGCCGATTTCATTCTTAAAATTGTGGAACAGCAGAATGTTCAGGCATCTTCTGTAAGTACGTATTTCGAAACCGCTTCGGTAGGATGAAAAAGGATCGGGCCTGCATTCCCAGTTTTTTACAGGTAAATAAGGATCAGAACTTTTTTTTGTTAAGCGGGATAAATCGTATTCACCATAGTCGAAAACAATTTCAAATGCAAATTCTTCGGAGTTCTCCTCATTTATGAAATTACCATATTTAATATTCGTCAAGTATTTGTTGGCTTTATACTGTCTGTTGACTTCCCATATACTTTTAGGTACATTATCATCATTCTCTTCTTTATACGAATATTGAATTTTGTTTCCTTTTGGATCAAACGATTCCTCAATCAGCCATTTGAAAATCTGTTCATTGCTTTCAGGATTTGCGATACGCGCACTATCGGATTTACCATAAAAACTCGTAATATTTTCTTTTGAGATCGTTTTCCAAAAAGTCTCACCGGATTGATTGTTTATCCATTTTTCAATTAGATTAAATGATTCCTCAATGCGTGGTAAGTATATCTCAACTGTAAATCCGACCCCGTCAATTTCTTCCGTTCGTACATCTTCTACAAACTCATTATTACTTTCAGTAAGTTTTTTAACAAGTTCACCGACATCCTGCAACAGGTAAATTTCGGTGCCGTTATATTTGGGAGTACCTTTATCTGTTCTTACCGATATACTGGAGAGATTAAGAGAAAAACCAATACCGTATACTCCATTACCGTAGCCTGAATTATAATTTAGCGTGAGATTCGGTTCAAATCCCCGTGCCGGAGTAATCGGAATTGGAATGGAATAATTACCCGTACCGGAAAAACTATCAGGTTTAAAAGACTCCCCTAATCCTTTAACAGCTCCCCCTCCTTTAGGTAGGGACAAGGTTTGTGCTGAAATACCTTTGACACTTTCGGACTGATTTTTCTCGCCCATCCGACTCCCCTGGAAAAATTTCCTTAGTTCCCTGATAAGCAGGTGTATTCTTAGTTAATGATATTTATCTAAGTATTTCTTGTATAATACTCAGCAATCAATACAACTAGATTAGAATAAATGTAACTTGAATTTCCCCATGCAACGGTATTTGCAATTCAGACTAAGAGGACAGTAATCAATTAGAAATGGAATAGTATTTTCACACTGTAAGTCGTCTTAAAAGCAAAATAATATTTTATTTTAATTAATCAAATTGCTTTTTAATATTATTTAAAAATTTTACATTAAAGCATAAATCGGTAAAACTCTCATTATGCCCTTTTGATTCAGCATTAGCTTAGAATAAATGAATGTTCCGCCAATGCAGATACTATGACCAAACAAATATTTGAAGAACTCGTAACCGACGAAGAGCGTCACTTTGATCAATATGATAACGAACTTGATAATATGGCGAAATTCGGAGATAATTACCTAGCACTTCAGTCAATTGAAAAAAGCAGGAATCGTTCCGGCGGAGTAGCTGAATAGCATTTAGATTATTAAGCCGGGGCTATACCGTTTGAAGAAATGATACAGCCGGAAGATATAGCTAATACTATTAAATGGCTTTTAAACTTATCCGCACCGGTAGCGGTTAATGATATTGAAATGGAATGCCGTTTAAGAATATGCTAATTGTGAGTGTAACCGGTTAAAGCATAAATTCCAGTTGAAGTGTCGGAACCACAAAATTCTCTTTTGTAACATTGTCAATATTCCCGGCGAAAAAGTACTTTGCCGAAACAACCAGTTTTATCCAGTCATTCACATGAAAATATGCTCCAGGCGTTATCACAAGATAGGATACATCGGCATCGCCTCTTAAATCGATTGTGTTATAGCCGTAAATTGGAAATTCCTCCTGCCTTGCACTGTGCGGCTCAAAGTCCAGAATTTTTTGTTTTGAATACGCAAACGAAATAAAAGGATTTAGAACTGCTTCCCTGTTTGAATAATGAAAGTTAATACTGACATAATGATTCAGATTCGTTGTTTTACCTCTGTCATCAAAGTAATAAACGAGATCCTCGGATGATCCTGCAAATGACCATGTATCCCTTACCACAACTGTCTGGGCGCTGTATTCATACTCCTGCCAAACCAATCCGGCATCAAACCTGATTCCAACATTATTCGTTATTCCACCCAGTCCGACTCCGAGTCTCCAGCCGAATAAATTACTGTTATCCACTTCGGAAAGAGTGAGTCCGCCTGAAAGTATAAACTTGGAAGTCATGTAATAATCCAGGTCGAAACCGACTAGATAATCAGGAGTATGCCATGTTAAATTTTGTCCTTCAAAATCAAACTTGTTATCAGTTTTCTTCTCTTTAAAAATCATATATCCTGAATCATCCAAACTTGAATCCACCGCGAATATACCTGCCGAGTTAACTTTGGAATGTCCGGATACCTGCCCTTTCAATTTCTTGGTCCCATTTAAATATATCTTGGGAGAAAAGGAGAATGTCTTATCATTGCTGTCATTCATAAAACTAACCGGCGGCTGGTTGATCGGTCCGTAGACTTCTGCTTCCTGTAAATAAAGTGTGTCTGATGTAAATCCGCAAGCCTGTAGAATAATTCCCAGCAACAATGGAAGAACTATTACTTTGAGAAAGTTTTTCATGACACGTCCCCTCAAATATCGACTGAATTGCCTTACATATTCCAATGGTACCCTGTTAACAATCTAAATATAGGATTCACCCATGACAAGTGTAAAGAGAAAAAGCAGTCACTTGATTAACGGCACGTTTAATCATACCAATCGTCTTTTAAAATCTCTCAACAGGATTGAGCAACTTTAATCCATTTTTATTACATTTAAATTAAATTCTGGGTGTAAATAAATGCCGACTAATTTACCACCTGAATACCACGAAGCTGACAGACGTTACCGCGATGCCGAGACGCCTCAACAAAAGGCGGATGCAATTGAGGAACTTCTGAGTACTATTCCAAAGCACAAAGGAACCGATAAACTTCGAGCCGACCTAAGGAAAAAACTTTCTAAGTATAAGTCGCAGGCGCTTTCTGCAAAAAAGAAGACAGGAAAACATGAGTCGCATTTTCATATTGAAAAAGAGGGTGACGGGCGGGTTATTGTACTTGGCGCGGCTAATGTCGGGAAATCTTCTCTTGTTAAACTTATAACGAACGCGGAGCCGGAAATATCGGAGAGTCCTTTCAGTACATGGACTCCTACACCGGGAATGATGCTGCATGAAGGCATTCACATACAGTTGATAGATACTCCCGCGATTACGAGGAATTATCTTGAGCCCGAGTTTCTTGATTTAATTAAAAACTCGGATCTTGTATTACTTCTCCTTGATCTTCAGTCCTTCCCGATTAGACAATTTCAGAACACGATCAAAATACTGAATAATAATAAAGTATACGCCTCGCATATGGAGCTTCCGGAAACCGATAAGCGATATTTTAAAGTTCCGGTTGTTGTTGCCGTGAATAAGGATGACGGCGAAAACCTTGATGAGGACTTTGAGGTACTTAACGAACTTCTACGTGAAGAAGGATGGATACTCTTACCGGTATCCGTCAAAACCGGCAGGAATGTCACTGACCTGGTAAACTTCATAATTAAAGAACTCAAGATAATCCGGGTTTATTCAAAGAAACCTCATGAGGAAGCCGATTATTCACAGCCGTTTATACTAAAGAACAGCGCTACCATAGATGATTTTGCTGAGAAAGTACACAAGGACTTTGCAATAAATCTTAAAAGCGCCAGAGTCTGGGGTAAGGAAGTCCGGGATGGTCAATCCGTTAGCCGCGCTCATAGACTTCATGACGGCGATGTTGTTGAACTGCATATTTAGCCGCTAATTCTCACCTGTTATTTCCGGAATCTCCAGTATTAGACCCGGTTTAAATAAACAATTTTTATAAATCCTTGTTTATATTTGAGTTCTAAAATACACCAACCTTACTCACAGGAAAACCTGCATGAAAATAATCGCAATCGAACATGAGAAAGAAGGAGTAACCACGAATGACTTTCAGCCGCATTTGGAAGCGGAAGCTCAGAAAGTTTATGAACTTTACAAAAAAGGTATTATACGTGAAATATTCTTCAGGGGAGATGAGAAAAGCGCAGTCATAATAATGGAATGCGACGATAAAGACTCGGCCTCAAACATCCTGAACGATCTGCCGCTTGTAAAACAGGGACTGATTGACTTCGAAGTGATTCCGTTGGTACCATATCCCGGATTCGACAGGATTATGAAGTAAACAATTAGATGGGAGGATGACGATGAATAATGACGCATTACTTAGGGAACAGATTGTTCAACTGCTTGAAGGAGGTAACGCCCACGATAAAATTATTAAGGTGCTGGAGAGTGTACCGCACTCAATAATTAACATTAGAATGCCAAATATTAGTTATGCCCCGTGGGAATTGCTGGAACATATGCGAATAGCACAGTATGATATACTCGAGTTTGTTAAGAACCCGGATTACGTATCTCGGGAATGGCCGGAAGGCTACTGGCCCTCGGATGATGTGGAAGCAACAGTCGAAAAATGGGAAGCCTCGGTTACGGGATTTCGCAAAGACCTTAATGAAGCGATTAAAATGACAAACGATTTGCAGCTTGATTTGTACGCTCCAATTAAACATGCGCCGGATTTCACACTCCTGCGGGAACTGCTGCTTATTGCGGATCACAATGCTTATCACCTCGCGCAGTTAAATATGTTCAGAAAATTTTCGGGTGAATGAGTATGTATAAATGTTAATGATTATGTTTCATTACTCTGATTCGTATGGAGATTTCATATTTTAGATTTGATTTTGGGGTTTAATACCTTTAGATTTTCGCTCAATTAATCGGGATTTCCAGACCCGCCTTAACTTGTAATATTTTTTCACTAAAACGACAACTTCATGATCCAAGATCCTTTCCACATTCTGATAATATTTATGGGTATTATTACCCTCGCATTGTTCCTTAGTAACCGCTACTCAATCGCGAAAAAAATATCGCCTATACTGATTATTCTCTTTTTCAGTGCTATTGTTTCAAATGTTGGCATCATTACTACCGATAATCCATTCTATGGTGAACTCACTCATTATGCGGTTCCTTTTGCAGTTATACTCATCCTGTTTCATGTTAAGTTATCGGATCTCAAAAATGCAGGCAAGCCAATGCTGGTAGCATTTGGACTCGCAAGTCTCGGCTCCTTTGTCGGATGTATTGTTGGCGGAATCATTTTAAGTTCGCAGTTCAATGACGTTCTCGCAGGTGAAGGCTGGAAACTCGTTGGTCCGTATATTGGCACATACATAGGCGGCAGCTTGAACTTTTTCTCGCTGTGGACCGGACTGCAAATTGATAATCCCGATTTATTCGCTGCCGCAAACGCCGTAGACAATCTCACTTTTATGCCGATATTCCTTATCTGGATTGTTGCTCCGAATTATATAATGAAATATTTCAAACCGGGTAAATTCTGGAAACAGAAGGAAGGCGACGAAGAAGTTGCCGAACATAAACCGACGGAATTGAAGATTTTCGATGTTGCCGCACTTACCTTTTCAGCAATATTAATTATGTTCCTAGCGGGATGGATTAAGTCCGAGTTTATCGCTCAGTGGATGCCGAGTCTTCCGACTATTCTGATTACAACTACACTGGCGTTGATAGCAGCGCAATTTAAGTTTGTTCAAAACCTTCAGGGTGCAAATGAATTAGGTAACTTTGCATTCTACGTTTTCTTTGCAGCGGTCGGCGCTCTTATGGACATAGTAAAAGCAATTGAACTTGCACCTGTACTTTTTCTATTCGTAATAATCGTTATAGGCGCGCAGGTCTTGTTTGTACTTGGAATAGGTAAAATCCTTAAACTTGATTTAAGAATACTTGCCGTTGCGTCTGTTGCAGCTAAGGCCGGACCATCCTCCGTAATCGCGATAACAAACGCGAAAGAATGGAACCATCTTGCATTACCCGGTGTTGCCGCCGGACTGCTTGGTTATGCTGTCGGAAATTACATAGGATTTGCCGGAGCATACTTACTGAAATTCCTTACTTGATCCGGACATTATATTATTTTTACAAATAATATTTTATATTTAGACATAACACTCTCGTTTTAACCTATTCTTTGTATTGGAGATGTACATATATGATAAAGATATTGTTAATACTCTTTGTAGCCGCGGTTAATCTTACAGCGCAGGTAAATGGAAGCATAGAATACATAAACAATAAAAAAGTTCTTTTTTTATGGGGAACTCATTCCGAACGGGGTTATGCACACGGTTATTTAGCCGGTGAAAATATTAAAGAAGCTCTTGACGAATATTTTGTGGAATTTATTTGCGGTGGTCAGCGCAACGCTTATAGCTTTTTGCGGAATACATTTATAAACTACTTCGAAGTTGAGTCGAAATACATACAAGAAGCTCAATCTATTATCAACGGCATGTCTGAAAGTGGAACCGACTTGTACAATAATACTCTGCAACGTTCTTATGATCATACAGACTTGTTAATGATGGCCGCATTACCGGACATTGGCCAATTAGCGTATGGAGTCGTTAATTTCAAAGCCGGTTGTTCAAGTATATCCAGCTGGGGCAGCAGTACTGAAAATGACAGCAACCTCAACGGTAAATTGGTAATTACGAGGTTAATGGATTGGAATATTCACGAGTCATTATGTAATAATCATACACTGATTGTTAATTTACCCTCCGAAGTGAACGAGCAGCCATGGATGTCTTTTGCCTTCACGGGATTTATGGGTGCTCTGTCGGCTATAAACGAATCGGGAGTTGCAACCTTTATGAACGAGGGTAATATTACCACATATTCACTCAGTCAAAAATTTAACCCGGTTTTACTTTCCGTCAGGAATGGAATCGAATCGGCAGATCAGAATGGCGATGGTATCTGCAACGACATTGACATTCTGGACGCGGTTGAAAAGAAGGTCCACGGCGGTGCATCAATAATACATACTATTTTTGAAAACGGGGAAGAATCCAATCCATTCGTTATTGAAGTAAACAATGAAAACGGATGTGCTGTTCGTAAGGCGGAGGATAATATTTCGGTTAACGGCAGGAACCTTGCGGCAACAAATCATTTCAGGAAATTATACGAACCGGAAGCCTGCAGCCGCTACGCCAGAATAATTGATTCGCTTTCAACAAATACTGATATATCGATTGAACGAAGCCGAAAACTGCTTGCCGGAGCGGGAGGAGGTTCTCATAACGTTCACGCGATTCAATATATACCAAGCCTCGACAAGGTTTACTGGGCTACCGCAACAATGACTTCCAATGCTTATGAAAATGAGTACTCGGAGTTAAATGTAAGCGCTCTGCTAAACCATACAACAGATATCAACGATGTTGAACCGGTTGTTCATTACAGACTTTATCAGAACTATCCAAATCCGTTTAATCCTCAGACAGAGATAAGTTTTGATTTAGATAAACAAAACAGTGTATCGCTAACCGTTTATGATATACAGGGCGGCCTTGTTACACGGCTGCTCCACAGAACACTTGATGCCGGGAATTACTCAGTTAGTTTTAACGGATCTAATCTTGCAAGCGGAATTTATTTATATAAACTTTCAATCTCTGACAAGGCGGTTATTACGAAAAAAATGCTTTTACTCAAATAGATTTTAGCATATGTACTGATCAACCGTATTTTGTACTACATCATTACATTACAACTATTTAATCTGATCTTTTTAAATTATTCTCCAAATATTGCGAGGATACTATGAAACTCTCAGTGTTATTCCAGGCATGCGTATTATATATTTTGCTCCTCAGCAGCTTATTCTCTCAAACCGGAGTATACGATTCCGGCGGATCGTTGATGCATGAGCAGGCTGCTTACGATGTTACTTTCTACAACCTCGATTTATTTGTAAATCCTGCAGACAGTTCAATTCAGGGCTCAGTACTAATTGATGCGAAGATCGTTCAGCCGATTGACAGATTTGTGGTTGACTTAGATACTCTTCTCTCTATTCAAGGCATAACAGAAATTAACGCGGACGGGGGCCAACAACTTCATAAATTCATTCGGGATGCAGGAAAGATATGGATTACATTAAATACAACACGTCAGCCCGGGGAAAATATATCAATAAAAATTGAATACGGAGGATACCCTCTAATCGCATTGAGACCTCCATGGACGGGAGGTTTCCAGTGGGATGAAACAGAAGATGGTTCTCCATGGATTGCCACAAGCTGCCAGGGTGAAGGTGCCGATATCTGGTGGCCTGTAAAGGATCATGTGTCGGACGAACCGGACTCGATGAGAATTAGTATTCGCATCCCCTCCCCGCTATTCTGTGCATCTAATGGCAGACTCGAATCTCAGGTGGACAATAATGACGGAACAATCACATATAACTGGTTTGTGTCGAATCCAATTAACACTTACAATGTTGCCCTTAACATAGCTCCATATAAACTTATTGATACTGTTTACACAAGTGTTGCCGGAGATAAATTCCCTGTAATGTTCTGGGTACTCCCGGAAGACTATGACAAAGGCAGAAAATTCTTCGCTGAAATTCTTGAACATATTAGATTCTTTGAAGATCATCTAGGACCTTACCCATTCCGCGCCGATAAGTATGGAGTTGTACAAACTCCTCATCTGGGGATGGAGCACCAGACTATTGTTGCATATGGCGCCAACTTTAATAACGGCGCAATGACCGGAGGCAGGGACTGGGGTTTCGATGCTCTGCATCATCATGAATTCTCGCATGAATGGTGGGGTAATCTCGTTACCTGTTCCGACTGGAAAGATATGTGGCTTCACGAAGGTTTCGGAACCTACATGCAGGCGCTTTACGTTGAGGAACGCGACGGGATTGAGAAGTATCATGAGTTCATGAAGGTGAACATGCATTTCGGGAATAATTATCCCGTTGCTCCATTGGAATCCAAAACTGGTAAGGAAATAGGCAGGTCACCGGTATATACAAAGGGCGCATGGTTCCTACACATCCTTCGCCACGTTATCGGCGATGATGCTTTCAATGTTGCGCTTCGCCGCATGGCGTATCCTGATCCTGAAATGGAATCAGTAACAGATGGTATGCAAACCAGATTCGCTTCATCTGATGATTTCCTGTCCATTGCAGAGCAGGTCTCGGGTATGCAGCTCGACTGGCTGTTTAATATATATCTTCACCAGCCGAAACTTCCAAAGCTGGATATTAATCTTGAAGAGAATGCATTGAATCTGAAATGGAATACTCCCGACAACCTGCCATTCCCAATACCTCTGGATATACTATCCGGCAATACGATCTCAAAAGTTGTTGTCCCATCAGAAGGCCTTGAGATTCCTATAGACGGAAACGACACACCATTTATCGATCCTGATAATTGGGTATTGTTCGAACCTTCAGCGCTTGATTCGGCCAAATTTTATATTAAAGCAGGCAGATATGAAGACGCATACAAGGCTTATGATCTGGCTATGATTGCAGATCAAAAAAACAAAGCCGTACAAAATATGATCCGTCACTTAGAGTTCGTTCAAAGTAATCAATCAGCCGGGTCAACTGATTATAAAAGATTTGAAGGAAAATACCGATTATTTAGAAACTATTCACTGAGTGTTACGCTGTATGAAGATGGATTATACTTGATCGGCGGAATGTCCGGCAAAACTAAATTATACCCGATAAGCAGCAGCAAATTTGTATCCCCGGATTCGGAAACTATATTTGAATTCGTTATGGATGAGGATGATAATGTTAAGGAACTTGCAATGGGTAGAAGAAGTGCTGAAAAAATTAGGGAATAACTGAAACAATTATGACTAAATCTACCTGGCGTATTATCAGGACAATAGTGTTTGTAATTATTGGATTATTGAATACCTTATTCATCAATCCTGAATTAGTCGGAACTTCACAGAACTACATCGGTTGCGCTTTGCTTGTATTAGCACTGGTTGACATCATTGCGATGTTATACGGTTGGCATAAATCTAAAGATGCATAAGAGATGATTTATATAAGAAGCAGTCTGTTTTTGTATGATGATTTCCCCTTAAAGCGCTCAATAGTAAAGAACGAGATTCAACCGTTTTTTAAAAGATGCCCCTGTTAACCTCGTCGGCGGGAATCGCTACGATTGTTAGAGATCTAATACCTAAAGAAGAATTAGTAAAAACAGGTTGCAGCAAAGAATACCAGTAGCATATTTATACTCAACTTGTTGGCTACCCGGAATGTCAATAAAGCACAATATCCAGGTGACTTCTGAGTTTCATTTTTCAGCATCATTTTCTTCCTATCAATGGAATGAAGGCAGGTGTTTTTCTTTTATACTCATCCCAATCGGGATGATCCTTGTACTTTTGTTCAAGCAAGGGAACTCCCGAGACCTTTAATAAAAGAATGTTTAATATTAGCGGACTGATCAGAACTGTTGATGAAATGAGTGTGTCTACCGCGAACAATGCCACTCCCCACCACAATACAGCTTCACCAAAATAATTCGGATGCCTGGTAACCTTCCATAATCCCGAAGTTATTATTTTACCTTTATTTCGTGTATCTTTCTTAAATCTGCTTAGCTGGTAATCCGCTATTGTTTCAAACAAAAATCCGAATACAAACATTGCCAATCCTATTAAATTAACAAGTCCTATTGATTTATCCGGTGATGAAAAAGTATATATAACGGGGTAAGAAACAAACAACATTATCAGGCCCTGCAGCAGGAACACTTTGTAAAAGGCAATAAAAGCAGCCTTGTCTCCCCAGTTTTTTCTCCATTCGGCATATCTGAAGTCTTCACCTTTACCCCTGTTTCGAAGGTGTATATGTAAAGCCAGCCTGATTCCCCAAATACCAACAACTACTGTTATTATAATATCTTTCATGTCTGCCGTAGTATTAAACCATAGTGCGAGTGCGATCAATATAAACCCAATTCCCCAGCCCACATCCACTATAGAATTGTTTTTTAAATACTGGGCAAGCACATACATCAACGACATGAATATAAAAACAATTAATACGGCCGATAATATTTCATTAAGCATAATCTTATTCTTCTTTTAATAAATGTTCTATGTCTTTCTTTAATTTTCCAGGTTTTGTTGTTGGACTATACCTTCTGTATACATTACCTTGAGAGTCCAAAAGAAATTTGGTAAAGTTCCATTTAATAGTGCCACCGCCTATTCCCCCGGTTTGCTTTTTTAAGTAAGTAAACAATGGATGCTCTGATTTTCCGTTCACATTTATTTTGCTGAACATCGGAAAAGTGACACCATAATTGATTTCACAAAATGATATTATTTTATCTGTATTGCTATATTCCTGCTTGCCGAACTGATCACAAGGAAATCCTAAAACCACGAAACCTTTGTCGTGATATAAGTCATAGAGTTCCTGGAGACCTTTAAACTGCGGGGTAAATCCGCACATACTGGCCGTATTTACTATCAATACAACTTTGTTTTTGTAATCTGACAATGAAATTTCTTTTCCGTGAATAGATTGTGCTTTATAGTTATATACATTCTCATTTAATTTATTATTCATCAGGATACCCTGGATAAATTTCTGATATCATTTAAAACATTCCTGAACTGCATTGAATCTGCGACAGCCAATGCGTTAATCTCAGCCAATACTTCCAGATAGTTTTCCACAGCATTTCCGTTTACAATTATCGGTTTAATATTTCCGATATATGCCCGTAATGTTTTTAACTGTTGAATCAGGGATGTGTCGTCGAAAGGGTATACAAGACTGAGAAAAACGGCTTTGGGATTAATCTGATCAACAACACCTGCAATTTCTTCGGCGGGTAAACTCGGACCCAAGTAAGTAATTTTCCATCCATCCGACGAAGCAAGAACGGACCCGATCAGTGCGCCTACTTCATGGTACTGTCCTTGGGGAGTAGTTACAACTAGATGAGGAGCAGATTCCGGTATATTATAACCATTTACCAGATTGTTTAAAAACTTCTTAACAATTGAGCTGGTAAAATGTTCATGTGAAATTCGTAATATACCCTGGCTCCAGAAGTCGCCAATTTTTTTCATTAGAGGTAGTATTAATTTGTCAATCAGTTTTATATAGTTATGCTGACGAAAACTATCAGAAAGCAGCTGCTCGAATCCGTGAGAATCGTAATTTCTTATTGATTCAATACACTGATTAAGTATATTATTAAATATCTCACTCTCCTGATCTTTTTCCGGTTCTTCGTCCTTCTTCAAACGCATCGAACTTTTCAGAAGTAATTCTTTCAATTCAGGATCGGATAAGGAGGCAATACTGCCGATTCTATGCCCATATTCAGTTAATTTTTTCAAAGTCATTAGTTTTCCGATGTCGTTTTCAGAATACAGTCTTCTATTAGATTCCGACCGTTCGGGAGAAACCGCATTATACCTGCTTTCCCAGCTCCTGATTACCAGTTCCGATAGACCGGAGAGTTTTGATGCCATTTTTATTGTATATGTTTTTCCCAATTTTACACCACTCATTATTATACATATTTTATACAAATATACTAAAACTAACAATATGAGTGTACAACTAAGTTCCTAATCGCGGTATCTTTTTTTCTACTCATTTGGGAACTATATTTTCTATACATAAGTTATACAAATTAACCAAATGATATATGGCGTAAAAAATTGAGGAGATGATGGAAATTGCAATGTTTTTTATAATTCACTGGTTTGGATCACTATTCTTCCAAACATTTTTCCTGCACAGGTACGGAGCTCATAAAATGTTCAGTATGAGCAGTTACTGGGAGAGAACTTTCTACTTATTAACATATATTTTCCAGGGAACTTCGTTTTTGAATCCTCGTGCATACGCGGTAATGCATAGAATGCATCATGCATTCAGTGATACCGAAAGGGATCCGCATTCTCCTCATTTTTTCAGAAGTGTTTTCGGGATGATGTGGAAAACAAAAGATATTTATTTAGATCTCATCAATAATAAGATAAAACCGGGTGAGAACTTCGCAAAAAATTTACCTGAGTGGAGAAAGTTTGACGAGTTTGCCGATAAATGGTGGCACAGGATTATATGGGCAGGCGGCTATACGGCATTTTATATTTTCTTTGCAACTTCCTGGTGGATGTATTTATTACTGCCTGTTCATTTTTTAATGGGCCCAATACACGGAGCAATAGTGAACTGGGCCGGACACAAATACGGATACACCAACTTCCGGGATACTCACGATCATTCAAAGAATACTCTTTTCTTTGACTTCCTGACCCTGGGTGAACTATTCCAAAATAACCATCACCGTTATCCGGGCAGGGCAAACTTTGCACACAGGTTTTTTGAGATTGATCCAGCTTATCCGCTTATAAAACTGCTTAACTTTTTAAAAATTATTCAATTAAAAAACAATTCCGCATAGACAGGAGTGAATATGAAAAATGTATTAATTGTGCTTTTTTTAGGATTATTTGTCTTAATGGTATACACAACGATATCGACAAGTCTTGAAAGTAATCTTTTTGAGGAATGGGACTTTCTGGCTTCAATACCCTGGATGAATGCAACGCTTATTGACTTTTACATAAACACGGTAGTGATATTTGCATGGATCGCTTTCCGTGAGAAAAATTTAATTAAGAATTCCATCTGGCTGATATTGCTGGTATGTCTCGGCAGTATGGCATCCACAATATATGTAGTAATACAATTATTAAAATTAAAAAACGACGAACCGGTAAGTAATGCTTTCTTAATTAGTAATAGCAGAGGTATACAATGAGTTTAGACAGCGTATTAGAAAAAAACCTACTCCCTGAAGTTTTAATTCGCTTGGGAGTAAGACGGTTATTAAAACAAAGGTTAAAAGATGAATACGAACCTCAAGTTGAGGAGCAGCAGAAGAAGTTGATGAATCTTGTAAACTTTCTTAAGTCAAGTCCCATAGCTGTAAATACACAAGAGGCAAATGAGCAGCATTACGAAGTCCCGGCGGAGTTCTTTGAGATTGTTCTGGGCAAACACCTGAAATACAGCTCGGGATTATGGAATGAAAACACGAATAATCTGGACGATGCCGAAGAAAGTATGCTGGAACTGACATGCGTCAGGGCCGACTTGCAGGATGGCGATGATATACTTGAGCTCGGCTGCGGCTGGGGTTCATTAACTTTATATATGGCCGACAAGTATCCACACTCCAGGATAACTGCGGTATCTAATTCTAAAAGTCAGAAAGATTTTATTGAAAAGAGGGCTTCGGAAAAAGGATTGGAAAATATCAGCATCATCACTTCGGACATGAATGATTTTGAAACTGAATTAAAATTCGACAAAGTTATTTCCATCGAAATGTTTGAGCATATGAGAAATTATAAGGAACTGTTCTCAAGAATTTATGAAATGCTCAACCCGGGAGGCCGGTTATTCATTCATATTTTTTCACACAATAAATATGCATACCTGTTCGAAGTTAAAGACAGTACAGACTGGATGTCAAAGTATTTCTTCACCGGGGGAATTATGCCGAGCGATAACCTTATGCTTTATTTCTTATCCGATTTTGAACTTGAAAATCACTGGGTTGTAAACGGCAAAAATTACAAGAAAACCGCTGATGAATGGTTGAGAAACATGGATAATAACCGCGATATAATTTTAGAAATCTTTTCCCAAACCTACGGAAAAGAAAGCGCAACAAAGTGGTTCTCATACTGGCGCATATTTTTTATATCATGCGCTGAACTATGGGGATACAACGATGGTAAAGAATGGTATGTCAGTCATTATTTAATAAAAAAGAGTGACTCATGAAACTGTTATCAGCAATCATAGCCTTTTCCCTGTTTTTGACAGATAGTGAAACCAGACTGCCGTTAACAAACTATCAAAGCCTGGCTACAGATCTGGATTCGGGTAATGAATTGTACAGGGAAATCCATACGAATGAATTTGAAAATTTAAAAATCGCCAAATCCGTATCCGAATATATTGATATGTCCGGAGGACTAATTTCAAAAAGAATAATGAATTTTGAAGCCGACAGCACTAACCCGAATTATACCCTTGAGGACTTTAGAAGCGGTTATCTGGAGGGAGCTGAAGTAATTGACAAAGGTCTTGTAAAAGTTTTTATGAAAACGGATTCAAGTTCCAAAATGGAAACAGAAGTTTTGGAAATTGATAGTCCCTATGTAATTGACGGCGGACTTACTTATTTCTTCAGGAAACACTGGAGCAGATTACTAAACGGTGAAACTGTTGAATTCAATTTTGTTACTCCATCAAAACTCGACTATTTCTCATTTCGTGTTTCCAAAAACAGCATCAGGAAACTCGGCACACATAAAGGGATGGAAATTATACTGGAGCCGTCAAGTTTTATTATACGTCAGTTTGTAGATCCGATTTATATCACATATGACCTGGATACAAAACATATCCTTTTATATAAAGGAATATCCAACATCAACAATGATGAAGGCAAAAGTTATAACGTAAAAATCGATTATTACTCGGAGTATTAAAGTGAATAAAGAAAGACTGGCCATTATTGGGAGCGGGATTGCAGGAATGGGTGCCGCCTATTTATTGAATAAGCACTATGATATTACAGTGTTCGAGAAAAACAATTATGTGGGCGGACACACGAATACATTAACAGTAGATGAAAACGGCAAAGATATATTTATCGACACAGGATTTATGGTTTTTAACAAAGTTACTTACCCGAACCTTACAAGGCTTTTCAATGAACTTGATGTACCGGTCAAACCAACCAAGATGTCATTTAGTGTAAACAATGTTAAAAGCGGCTTGGAATACAACGGCTCAGGACTTAGCGGATTGTTTTCACAACGCAGGAACTTTCTTAATGCTCGCTTTATTAAAATGCTGATTCAAATCAACCGTTTTAATAAAGAATGCCTGGAAGTATTGAATGATTCTGCATACGCTACATATACTCTGAAAGAATATGTGGATGAGAAGGGATTCGGCAAGGATTTAACCAACCTGTATCTCGTTCCGATGAGTTCGGCGGTTTGGTCAACACCTCCCGATAAAATGCTTCAGTTTCCAGCATCAACTTTAATACGGTTTTTCTATAACCATGGATTCTTAGGATTGAACACACAGCATCAATGGTATACTGTTGTTGACGGCAGTCGGACATACAGGGAAAAAATAACTAATGCATTCCGCGATAAAATATACGTTGATGCAGGCGCTCGTAAAATCATCAGACAGAATGATAAGATCAGGGTAATCACAGAGAACGGGCAGGATGAATTGTTTGATAAAGTAATAATTGCAGCTCATGCCGATCAGGCTCTGGAAATGCTGGATAATCCTACTAACACCGAAAGCGAGCTGCTTTCAAAATTTAAGTACCAGGAGAATAAGGCGACTCTGCATACTGACGAATCCGTAATGCCTAAAAACAGGAAAGTATGGTCTTCCTGGAATTACAGGATACAGGAAATTAATAACCAGCCGGAGACTTCAACCATTTACTATATGAATAGTCTTCAGGGAGTATCAAAGTATCAGAACTATTTTGTTTCAATCGACGATCCGGGGAATATAGCTCCGAATAGTATCATGAAAGAAATTGATTATACACACCCGGTATTTTCTTTAGATGCAATTAATGCACAAAATGATCTGCACAAATTAAACGATCAAAACAACAACACATATTTCTGCGGCAGCTATTTTAAGTATGGTTTTCACGAGGACGCATTTACTAGCGCGATTGAACTGAGCAGAAAACTAATGGGAGATTCAATATGGAAATGAGATCTTCCTTGTACGAATGCAGTATGATGCACAAAAGAATGGTAAAACGGAATATGAAATTCCATTACAATTATTTCATGTTCTTTCTGAATCTCGATGAAATAGATTCTCTTGCCGGAAAGTTAAAATTATTCAGCAGAAATAAATTTAATGCTTTCTCTTTCAGGGATAAAGATCACCTTACGTATAAAAAGCCCGATGTGAAGTATAATCTTCTTCAGTATCTGAAGAGTAATGGAATTGTTGATAAAGTCGGCAGCATATATCTATTAACAAATGTTTCTACATTCGGGTATAATTTCAATCCAGTTTCTTTTTATTTTTGCTTCGACAATCATGAAAATCCGTTGTGTGCGGTTCCCGAAGTAGGAAATACATTCGGCGAACTAAAGCCATTCTTTATCGGAACAACACATTTATCAGGTGAAAAGTATTCGGCCAGGATACAAAAGAACTTTTATGTTTCTCCGTTCATTGAACATGACATATATTTTGATTTCAGTATTCAGATACCGGGCGAATCATTTACAATTAAGATCGATGATTATAAAAACAACTCCAGAATATTCGCATCAAGTTTGCACGGTAAAAGAAAAGAACTGACTGACTTAAATCTTCTTTACTATTCACTTAAGTATCCGCTGGTAACATTAAAAGTAATAATCTCCATTCACTACCAGGCACTTAAACTATATTTTAATAAGATAAGGTTCTTCAGAAAGAATGAATTTTCAGAATTACAAAAAGGAGCTATTTTAAAATGGAAAGAGCAGAGTACTTAGAATCAACTCTATCAAAAAACAGATCAAATATTTACAATTTATATAAATCGATTGTACTGAACCTGTTGGCAGGAATGAATAAAGGAAAACTTACAGTTATAATGCCAGATAAAAAAGTCAGAGTTTTCGGCAACGATACATCAAGTGTTTCGGCAAGTATTAAGATTCACTCAAATACATTCTTTAAGAAGATTGTTCTTTTTGGAGATGTCGGATTCGGAGAATCTTATATCGATGGTGACTGGGATACGGACAGCATTACTGATGTTATATCATGGATGATATTAAACGTCGAAAATAATCCTGCTATTTCAGGTTCACAGACTAAATTTTCTCCGGTCAGTTTACTAAAGATAGTGAACAAGTATTATCATAAGTTCAAGTTCAATTCAAAAAACGGCAGCCGCAGGAATATTTCGGCACATTATGATTTGAACAATGACTTTTTCAGTTTATGGCTCGACGAAAGCATGACTTATTCTTCAGGTATTTTCGCAAACGATTCAAATTCTCTCTATGAAGCTCAGGTTGAAAAATATGATCGTATTTGCAAGAAATTAAATCTGAAGTCCGAAGATAATGTGCTTGAAATTGGCTCCGGCTGGGGAGGATTTGCATTACATGCCGCGGAAAATTACGGATGCCGTGTTACAACTACTACAATATCTCAAAATCAATACGAGTATGTAAAAAATCTTGTGATTCAAAAGGGACTCGATAATAGAATAAAAGTATTAAAAGAAGACTATAGAAATTTAACCGGTAAATACGATAAAATAATATCTATCGAAATGCTGGAAGCGGTTGGACATAAATACCTGCCTGTATACTTCAAAAAGGTTAATGAGCTGCTGGAGAAGAATGGCGCTATTGCATTACAGGTTATTACGTCACATGATTCCAACTACGAAAAACTAAAGAATGGAGTTGACTGGATCCAGAAGCACATATTTCCCGGTTCATTACTGCCGTCGATTTCAATTTTGAACAAAACTATTAATAGAACCAGCAATCTGCACCTGCATGATCTGAAGAATTTCGGTTTGGACTATTCGAGAACATTAAAAATATGGAGAGAAAACTTCAACAATAAATCCAAAGAAGTCGCCACCCTTGGTTTTGATAATGCGTTTCGCAGAAAGTGGAATTATTACCTGAGCTATTGTGAAGCAGCATTCAAGATGCGTAATATCAGTGTACTGCATCTGGTTTATACAAGGCCAAATAACAGAAATCTATAATTATGAGTCTCAAAAAGAAATTCAGAAATTTTGTACAGAGCAAATACATTGTAAAAATCATTGCATTGCTTAAAAAGGGAACATCCCCCAGGGAGCTCGCAATTGCTGTTGCCGTAACATTTGTGCTTGGCTTATTTCCCGTACTCGGATCAACGACAATACTCTGCACTGCCTTTGCATTGATGTTCAGATTGAACCTTCCTCTCGTTCACCTGATAAATTATTCCGTCTACCCGCTTCAACTAGTAATGCTGATTCCATTTATGAAGTTGGGGGAAATAATATTTCAGTTTGAAAATCTATCCTATGGATTCGAGGAGGTGGTTGAATTGATTAGCAATGATGTGTTCAATGCAATTAGTGTTTTATGGAATGTTACCCTGCAGGGTATAGGCGCCTGGTTAATAATTGCCCCGGTTGTATCATATACACTATATTTAATTCTTCACCCTGCTTTCAGACGGATTGGCAAATCGCTGGATGAAAGGTAAAGCGTTTTATTGGTAACCATATCTTGAGTTTAATCATAACTTGTAACTAATGATTTGTGAAAATCATTTTTTATTATTATAAATCGTCCCACCAAGCTTCTGTCCCAGAAAAAACGCCCCCACCAAAAACAGATATGTGTAGAAAGCGAATCCAACGCTTCCGTATATTCTTAGAAGTATAACTATGGGAACGGGCAGATGAATGGCAAGAAACCATTTAACCGAGAATCTTTTAACTCCCGCTCTCCAATAGCCGAATGGAAGATTTAACATGATTACAGCCAGGCTGATTAAAATGAGATTCAGCATAAATAAAACTTCTTGTAAAAACTTTTCTTAAATACATGCAATCAACAACACCAAAATTGAATCAAACTAATCAAGTTTAACATTATTCTCATGAATTCCCGGAAGAAGTTATATCCTTGCATTCCAAAACCGCTTTATCTCTTCCATGCAAGGTAACATTAATCATAGCTTTACCGAGATCTTCAAGTGTAACCATATATTTTTTAAATAATAATTCTACCAATGGAAATAACGGTGCCATCACTTTGTACATTGCGTAAGTGTTCTTAAGTCCTTTAATAGGTTTTATTAATCCGGGACGAAACATGTATGCAGACTTAAAAGGAAGCTTGAGCAAATCATTCTCTGTCTTCCCTTTAACCCGCGCCCACATTATCTTTCCTTTTTCTGTACTGTCCGTTCCAGCTCCGGAAATATAAGTAAATGTCATATCAGGATTGAGTTTCGACAGAGTCTTTGCAAATCCGAGCGTCAGATCATAAGTTATACGTGTATACTCATCCTCATTTTTGCCAACGGATGTAACTCCGGCACAAAAATAACACGCGTTATATCCTTGCAGTTGATGTTCGATACCGGCCAGATCTGTAAAATCCCTGTGAATAACTTCCGACAGTTTCTCATGCTTCATTCCGCACGGACGTCGGTTTATTACGAGTACGGATTCCACGTCCGGGTGCTTTAGACATTCATGGAGAACACCTTCACCAACCATCCCGGTTGCACCGGTTATTATTGCCTTTATCTTCATACCGCTTCCCGGTTAATTGTGGTTGAATCTAACAAATACATTTATCAGTCTCTGGAATTATCCTGCTTAAATTCGATGTCGGTTAATTTTTCGGAAACCCTCCAAAGTCCTTCGGCCACAGACATATCATGTGAAAGTTTATTCGACTCGACCTTAACAGGGTAACCGCGTCCTTCCTGCCAGCCGTCGGGACCGAAATAATCACTGTTGTTCACGTATTTATCGGTTGCAGCCCGTAATGTCGGCAAAGCCCCCTGCCATATTTTCATTGCGAAGAAGTTATTGAGAAAACTGAATATACTGCTGTGTCTTTGCAGGTCTGTTGCCGTCCAGCCCGGATGAGCAGCCGCCACAGTCACATCCACGTTCTTATCTGCAAGTCGTTTTCCCAATTCATAAGTAAAATAAAGATTGGCAATTTTACTGTCCCCGTATGCCTTCCATGCTTTGTATTTACGTTTCTCCCAGTTCAAGTCATCGAAATTCAGATTACCAATCCTATGTGCACCCGAGGATACATTTACAATTCTTGAACCGGGAATATTTGATATAACTTCCATCAATAGCGCGGTTAATGCGAAATGCCCCAAATGATTCGTTCCGAACTGAAGCTCAAATCCGTCTTTAGTTTTTGAATAAGGCGGTATCATAACACCGGCGTTATTTATCAGTATATCGAGTCGCTCATATTTGCTTTTATAATCATTTGCAAACTTACGTACCGAACTCAGGTCAGCAAGATCCAGAAGCATCACTTCAACATCTGCTTTGGAATTCTGACTTTCGATTTTCCTTTTAGCTTTGTTACCTTTATCCAGATTTCTAACTGCAATAATTACTTTAGCATTTCTGTTGGCCAGCACTCTCGCGGTTTCGAATCCTATACCGCTGCTCGATCCTGTTACTATAACAATCTTGCCGCTTTGATCCGGCACATTCTCCTCATTCCATATTTCCTTTGCCATATCAAATTTCCTTAATTTGTATTTTCATTTTCTAATGCAAGTTCCTGTTCCCACCAGTTTTCTTTGGGTATTGATTCAGTATAGATTGTAGTCCCGCCTACAACCGGCGTAGCAGTTTCAATACCCGCCAGGTTCGCAGCTTCGGTTGCCCGTTTCATCGGTTCGAACCATGGATGCAGGGAAAGATTGAATGTACCCCAGTGGATCGGATGCAGCACTTTTCCTTGCAGATCAATATGTGCCTGAACAGTCTCTTCGGGAAACATATGTATATGATGCCACTTTTTGTTGTACGCGCCGCACTCGATAAAGGTCATGTCAAACGGACCGTACTTGTCACCGATCTGTTTAAATCCCTCGAAGTATCCCGAATCACCGCTGAAGTATATTTTATGATTCCGAGCCTCAATAACATAGGAGGCCCACAGTGTTTCATCCCTGTCGGTAATACCCCGGCCGGAAAAATGCTGCGCCGGAGTAGCGGCGATCATTAATCCATTTCCGTGCCCGGTTTCCTCCCACCAGTCCATCTCCGTAATTTTCTCGCGCGGTACTCCCCAGCCCTCGAGCTCAGCGCCGACTGCAAGGGGAACAATAAAATGCTTTACCTTTTCATGTATGGATTTAATCGTGAACTTGTTCAGATGGTCGTAATGATTATGCGAGATCAACACAAGATCAACTTCAGGAAGTTGAGTGATATCAAGCGGGACGTTGCCATTGTATCTTGATGGTCCGAAGAATGATAAACTCTTTTCAAACACTGGATCTGTCAGTATCCTGTAGCCATCGATATTTATGAGAAGCGACGAATGTCCCGCCCAAGTTACGTTAAGAGCGCTGTCTCCCGCTTCTGTGAATTTATTAAAATCTATTTGTTGAACGGGCAGACTATCTTCCGGGGTCCGCTGGTTATCGCTAAATATAAAATCCCACATCGTTCCGGCAAACCCAAGCATCGATTGATTCCAGGCTGCTTCATTGAAGAACTTCCCGTCTTTGTAATGTTTCGAATTTTCTATTCTATTCATCTTGTTATCCTCCGAACTGTAAACTGCCGATGAACATGCCTGGTTGAAAAACGCCATCACCGAGGCTATTATAAAAACTACTATGAAATTTATTTTCATGATCTTAATTATATTTTTCTTTGTCACAACCACACTCTTAAATGAATATTCATTTAATTATTATTTAAAATTTTTTAGAGTTTTATTGCATCCCATGCCAGTGTGAATGCTGTTTCAATATTTTCCTGGTTTAATTCTATACTTTCACAAAGCCTTCGATTCGATAATGTTAGAACCGGGAAGAACAGAAAAGTAACCAATATATCAAAATGCACCTCTTTAATAATCTTCTCCTCAATTCCTCTTTTAATTACCCTCATCATTGGTTCGAAGTACTTTTCAACGTCGGATTTGTTAACCATTCCACCGTATGGAGAGTTTGAAAACTGTTCGGCAAACTGGAAATAATCAGGATTTGTAGATATATATGCAAAAGTATTCATCCAAACCCTTCTGAAGATGTCCCGTATCGGTCTGCTCTCATCAAAGTCCTTTAACATTGCGCGGCTAAGATTTTGTTTAATATCAACATATGTCGATACTAGCAAATCCTCTTTATTTTCGTAATATATATATATGGTAGCGGGCGATACATTTGCCTCTTTCGCAATTTTCGCAACCGAGCTTGACACAAAACCTATCTCATTCACAAGTTTGACCGTCGCACTTATTATGGCTTCTTTTTTAAATTCATCTTTAATTCTCATACTTCTAAAATAAATGATCATTCATTTATTGTCAAATGGTTTTTCATTGGAATGTTGAAATGCTCAAGAGGCTACTTGGCTAACAATATCTTGCGACTAACAGTTTCCTGCGATGTCACAACTGTTACGAAATACAATCCGCTTGATAAATTTCCGGAATTATACGAAAATTTGTGTGTCCCTTTTTTTATTTCCCCGGTAAAGACTTGTTTAACTTTTTGCGCGAGAATATTATAAATTACCACAGTGATATTGTCGGTTATCTTCATCTGCAGACTTATATTAATATTTCCGTTGAACGGATTGGGAAAGCACTGCAGATTAATTTCCGAAATATTTTTATCTGCAATTTCAACAGACACTACGGGATCTTCGGGAAATGTCAGATCAATTGCTTCTGCCATTACCATCCATTTTTCCTCCGATGCCCGCAACCTGGTTCGCTCCTGTTCTATATGAATAAACCTTCCTGCATTTCCGGCAGCCGAAACCGTACAAGGTAATTCACTGCCGTTAATCAATCTGCCCTGAGTATTGGTTGTTGCAATCAGTCTTGTCCAATCGGTATCTATATAAGGTATCTTAAATGTGAGTTCCGGATCAATAGAACTAAGGTTGTTTCGTAACTCTTGAAGGTAATCAGCTCCGGCGGGAGCTATGCGTACTCCATTACTCATAATCAGGTACGGATCGTTCGAAGCTTTTGAGAACCCGTGCAATTGAATGTAAATAGTACTATCCAGTTTTTCTTCAATTATTCGAGTAGCAGCCTGGAAGGAATTGTTGATGTTGTGTGCCTGGTCGGAAGCGCGGTAGCTTTCGCTTTGATTGCTACAGGCGGATGTAGCGCCCGAACAATTTGAATAGCTAGTACTGTTACAGCGATGAACACCGTTGAGAAATATCGCGTACGGCTGCACAACGGCAAACACTTTTGCCCCCTGATATCCGGTGTTGCTGTCATAGACAGAGTGAGGGCACTGAATTATCAGTTTCGATCTTCTTGGTTCACTATTAAAAACAAACGAACCCCAGTACTTATTTGATTTATCAATAAGAGCATAATAATAATGAGGAGAAAAACCGGAGTTATCAACTATTTTAAACAGCTCATATCCATAAGCTTTCGTAATTGAATCCGCAGAAAAAAACTTCTTCTCGATAATTTTAGCTATAGTATGCTCAAATGCAGCTATTTCGTCAGGAGTCATAGTCCGGTATAAATCCGAATTTGTTTCAGATGGTATAGCATCGACCAGATTATTAATGTACGAATAAATATCACGGTTGATCTCCCTCTGAGCAAAAGTTGCAATGCTAATAAAGAACAGTGCGGCAAATAAATTAAAAATAGAAAGCATTTTCATGAGTTGATCCTTGTTTTATATACAACCAGAAGTCCGGCAAGTATTATAACGAATGCGATTACAACCGGCTTATTTACCGATTTATTGGAATATATGTTTTCATCCGATCCGTAAACTGCTCCCGGTTCCAAAGGTATTCCATATTGAACAGCGAGATCTTTCAAATTCAGCAGATGTAAGTACGGAATTCCCTGTTCAGCAATTAAACTTATCAAGCCTCTATTTTCATCGCTGCAAATCTTTGTGCCGTAATTCAGTCCGTTGGGAATTGTCATTGTATGCGCACAGGCCCCCACACTTGCCTGGTTGCCCCCTATATTTATATATAAATCAATCTTATTCTTAATAAGTATTTTCAGCTTTAAGGCAATTGATTCTTCAAGAGATTCCGCGACGTATAACTCAAGTGAGTTCCTGTCTGCCGCTCTTTGAATAAGACTGAATCCTTCTTCAATTAATCCGTCTCCATTATCATTTTCACTACCTGGTGTGAGCAATGTCGTCCGGAACTTTAAGCATCCCTTTTCCCTTAACCATGATTCCATATCCGGCCAAGTGGCATCGGGCTGGTTGGCGCCGTAACTGGATGCACCGACAGAACTATATATGATTGCTTCAGCACCAATTGTTTGGAGCGAAGCAAGAACAGCTACTGCTAAAGCAGGAAATGATCCCGATAAAGAAACCCCCACGGTTGAACCCGAATCGACACCCGCTTCAATAATCAGCCTCGTGATTAAAGCGGCAAACGAGGGATTGGTTGATAATTCCTTTGCTTCAATAGAACCGAGAGTTGTGGTAATGAGAGTGAAGTCATTACCCAGCATACCCGCAAATTCAACAATCGATGAAGCGTCACTTTTTATACTTCTTTTTATCTTCTCAGCACATATAATTTCAAACCACTTTTTAGTAAGATCAACACTCTCCTTCATTTCAACAATGCGGGGAACTTTCTTCCTGCTAATAAACTCAGTACGTACCATTCCAACAAAAATCACAGATATAACGGCGATCATCAATAAAAACAAATCTTTTTTGGTGAGAGCATTTTTAAACGAAATCATATCGCTATCGAAATTAAATAAGTAACCATTGATACAACCACAATACCCGATAATGTGGGAACAAGCTTCTGTCTGTATAGTTCGTTTGCAATAAGTCCGGGTACTATGTACCCGATAGACTGAAGATCAATTTGAATAAAACTCACCGGCTGAATCCATTGCATGACTATAACTTTTAAGCAAAATCCCGTCAGCAATGCGATAAGTAATCTCCTTCTGCCGAATATAATAAGGTGAGCGGAAAATGTTTTAATAATTCCCCACACAATAAATGCCAGCAACAAAGTGATCAATACTTTCTGAGGTTGATCAATAAACATAGCAAAATACGCGGGAGCGATAACTCCTCCCGGCGATATACCGGTCATTTCGTAAAACAAAAACCCAACAACGAGACCGATAAAAAACAATTCAAGTAAATTCATTAACTTCCTATGCGAGTGAGTTTATTATATCGAATCCGTCATTCCTGATATTCCCTATACCAATAACAGAAGTATCTGAATTAACTAAATTACTCAATTCTTGTCTGGCACTTTTCGATATACTTCGGCTCCAGGTAATAATTTTACTATTATCAACTCCGTTTTTGTAAAGTTCTCGATAGCTGTAGCTAATATGGTCTCCGGTGAGTATTATGCTTGATATACCATTTAACTTCGTCAGCCAGTTTACAAATAATTTCGAACGATGCGGTCTGTCTGCGCGAGTATTAAGTATAACTATCCGGTTAGTATATAAGTGTTGCTTCAGGTTATTTAGTAATAGGTCGGCAGATGAGATGTCGTTAACAGCAAATCCGTTTATAAAATTAAATTTATACCCGTTGATAGTCGATTCGCAAACAAGTTTATCGCCTGTGCTGTTACCAACATCTTCAAGAAACATATCCGAATTGAGATTTAGAAGACTCGCAGCTACCAAAGTTATTTTAATATTATCCACAACTATTTCGGAAAGGTCAGGTATACTTTCAGTAAACCTATAATCATCAACATGAACAAATCTGTTCCCCATTTTTTCCGATTGATTTTCTAATGAATCACGATACTTTCTTTCCGCTGAGATAACAATTGAATCCGACGGAATAGCTTCGCAGAAGGCTTTAACTCTTATATCAGCCTGCTCTTCGGTAGCTTCAAGGTGATCTTCGAATATGTTGGTAATTACATAGAGGTGTGGCTTAAATGTTGTGCTCTCCAAATTTTGAAGTTCCGGATTAATCGACATGCATTCCAGCACCAGCGCTTCAGCTTTATTCCCAACCGCCCGGCGTATAATCTTAAATTGTTCAGTTACTCTGGCGGGTCCGATTCTTTTAAGTATTTTTTTGTTTCCGATATTGTCGTATAAGGTGGGTACTACGCCTGTAACCTTTGAATATGCTCTAATATTATTGGTTCGGAGAAGTATTCCCATATACTTTGCAACCGTTGACTTCCCACGAGTTCCATTTACATGTATGCGTATCCTAAGCTTACCCACATTACTATTTACCTGAATACGTTCAAATACAAGCAAGAATATAATTACGAACAATAATCCAAATACAATGTACATCAAATCCACTTGAATAATAATTAATAACCTAGTGCAACTCCGCCTCTTCTTTTATCAGCCGTTCCGTAAAGTTTATTGTTATCCCTGTCAATAATAATGAACTGAGCGCCGCCGAAAAACAGGTCGAAGTCTTCATACACTTTGATATTATGTCCCTTCTTTAGCAAAACAGCCCTAATAGATTCAGAAATTCGTTTTTCCATATTTAAATAATCATCGTTTACCTGACAATAAAACCTGGGCGCCTGGTTAGCCGATTCCGCCGACATTCCGAAATCAACTATATTGACTATTATTTCTGCAAGTGTCGCAATTATTCTTCCACCCCCCGGCGTTCCGAGGCACAGGAACGGCTTACCGTCCTTAAATAAGAATGTGGGACTAATGGTACTTCTCGGAGTTTTTCCCGGTTCAAGTTTGTTGTTTTCAATTCTCGCAGAAAAATTTATATAAGAACTATTGAAAACGATTCCATCAACTGAAAATCCGGAACCGAAAAAAGTGCCGAGAGTTTGAGTAAGTGAAACCATGTTACCTTCTTTATCGACCACAGAAATATGTGTTGTCTGCCCCGAGTTATCATAATCAAGCGGATTTCCCGGTTCGGTTTTACGATATCCCTTTGCACTTGTACTATCATTACTTATTTGTCTGAATCGGGCATTTGCATAATCTTTAGATAATAATCCATTAACCGGGATTTCCGAATATTTAGGATCCCCTACAACATCAAACCTGTCGGCATAACTTCTCAAGAATATTTCGGACATTAAATGCAGGGCAAGCGATGATTCGGTATAATGACCAAGTTCCTTAAAATTTATGTTTTCCATCATATTCATTGTTTCAATTAAAGCCACACCCGATTGAGGCAGATTTGCAGTAACGATATCATAGCCCCTGTAATTACCCATTAGCGGCTGTGTTATTTCCGCTTTATAGTTCTTCAGATCGTTCAACGTAATCATTCCGCCGGCGTTCCGAACCGACTTTGAAATTTTCTGCGCGACTTCACCTTCATAAAATCCTTTTATTCCTTTCTCCGCAATAACTCTTAATGTATTGGCAAGTTCCTTCTGAACAAGCACATCCCCCTCCATCAGTGGAAATCCGCCGGGCATAAAAATGTTCCTTGTCGATTTATAACGGTCAATGAGTTCGAAGTTATCAAGAATAATAGTTGCCAGAGTGTTATCTATCGGAAATCCCTGCTCAGCATATCTAATTGCATCTTCCAAAACTTCATCAAGCGAAACCGTTCCGAAGTTATCTATTGCAGTCACAAGCCCCGCAACATTACCGGGAATTAAAATAGTTTTTGCATTAAATCCTTCAGACCGTTTCCAGTCTATTTGATTAACTTCTTCGGAAGCCTTTTGATAAAAATCAATATAATAAGATGTGTTCTTTTCTTTCATGTAGATGAGCATACTTCCCCCGCCACCTATCCCCGAACCGTCTGGTTCAACAACACCAATGGTAAATGCTGCGGCAATTGCAGCATCAACAGCGTTGCCGCCGTTCTTCAATACCTGCAAAGCTGCTTCCGAAGCAAGAGGATGAGCCGTGGATACCATCCCGTTCGCACCTTGCACGCTCGGAAGTTTCCCCGGTTGAGAAAATAACGGATACTGCCACAAGAGGAGAATTATAAGCACTGTTAAAGTTCGACGATATTTTAGAAGTCGGTTAAGCATAAATTCTCCAATGAAGGTCTTAAGTATTATTTGGACTGGCAGCTTAAATCATAAAATTAAAACAAGTTCCCGATCGGCCCGGCCGCAGAAGGGATTTTATCAACAAGTATCAATGGTATCTTGTTATCTTCCGATAACTTGGTAAAGAATCCGTCTTCATTCCCCTGTTCGACTACAATCATATACCTGGCAGCATTAGCAACTTCCTTAATAAAATTATCGGACCGGCCTTTTCTTCGAGCCTTACCGCCTATATGAAGAAGTACTATCGGGATATTCTTTTGCTCCGCCGCCTCTATCAGGTCCTTTACTCTTTTCAATTCATCATCAACACTTATACCGGCAGCACCCAAACCTTTCGAACTAAATCCAGGAACCAACACTAATGTATTTATACTATCCAGGTTACCGGCTTTTGCCGTATTTAAAGTAGTCTGTTCAATTCCCTCTTTTTTAAATATCAATTGGGCAAGTTTAACATCGGCGCTTTGACCCGCGGAAGATATTAGTACCGGCGACTTGAACTTAACAGAATCCTGAGCAAAATTAAATGAAAATGAAATTATCAAAAAAAATACAATAAGATACTTTTTGTAAAAAGTCATCTGCTCTCCGTTTATTTTAAATATGTTTGTAATCCCTCTGTTTTTAATGCTTCATATGAAGGCACTGAATCAATTAAAATCGGCTTGCCGGGAAACAAGCCATTATACGCATTCAATAATTCTGCGAATCCCTTTATGTGCCGGGCTACTCTTTTATTCAGCATTTCGCCTTCAACCGCATCATATTCAATTCTTAATTTACCGGTTTCCTGTGCAACTTCATATTCCGGACTTAAACCATTTAGAACTAATTGTTCATTAGTTTTACCACGCAGCCTTCCCTGAATAGGATTTGAGGTTTCCATCAGGAATGGCAATACATCAGTATTATCGCCCCATTCACGGTGACTTAAACCCCGGAAGTTTTCCGGTGACCTTTCCGGTGCATATTTCAGGTCTTCAAACTCCAGGTTAAAAATGGCATTAAGAGCAATCTCCTCACTTTTCTCATGGTATACAATTGCGTTGATTATCGGAATCTCCGGAGCTGCTTCATGAAGATCAAATGCTATATCTACCTTCTCTTTCTTTATTAATTGAACGATACCATAAGCGACTTCTTCGGTAAAAGTACCGTTCTGCCTGCCGGGGTAATTCCTGTTCAGATTCCTGGTTTCGAATCCGGATAATTTTTGACCTGAAGGATACTGGGAGTAAACAAGCGGATCAGGCCATTGATCCAGCGGACTCGAAACTCTTGATCCGAATCTAAAGTTCCTCTCTCCCGATTTCGTTTTAATTGTAAAAAATTGCGGGTATCCTTCCATCGGATCGGTGCATGTGAAGCCACTCAGGCAAGCCTGCGGGATTAATATAACTTTACCTCGATTTACTTTTATATTTTCCAGCAAAACAACTGCAGACATAAATCCGGACGGTTCGTTAGGATGGGTACCGCCGAGCAAGAGCACAACTGCGCCCTCTTTCTCTCCATCAAAGAAATAAATATCAGTATCACCGCCCGTAAACTCTATACCCGGTGAATATTCGGAGAGCTTCCGTATTTCCGTTAAACTGCTGTCCGGATAAAAAATATCAGGTTCGTTCATCGTTTTAAATTCAATTGAGGCAATTATTCCAGTTGCAACACCAATTAATAGTATAAACGAAGCGCTAAATTTATGATTCATCTTATCATGATCATTTGATTAATAAAATTCTTAATACGAATACTATAAGAACCATGACTAAAGCAATTTGCTTTCGCCAGTCTTTTTCAGTGAATAATTCTTTAATTATTATACCACTTAAAAACAATACTATAAGCCAGTATATCCAAAATAACATTTTACATTCCCTGACTAATATTGATTTAGCATTTGCCCGATATCACCCGCAAAGTAAATCATAAGCAAACTCACTATGATTGTGATTATAATCGGGATAATACTTGTCTGTAATATTTTAAAATGATTCGCTTCTTTTACCATCTGTCCTGCATATGCGCACAACAAAGACGGAGGTGGCATAAGGTCTCCCATGGCAGCCATAAGCGCCAGGGCCGAAGCAACGACAATTGAATTCTTGCCGAGAAATACAAACACCAATGGTACACCGATAACAGATGCGGAAGCATAGGCTGATCCGAAGAACGGCATTATAACAGCGGCAAGATATTTTACTTCTTCTGGCAATTGAAGTGCACTGACGGCAAGATAGCCACGTACTCCGGTCAAGGTCAATATTTGAAGAAACATTCCGACACCTACAAGTATTGCCATTACAGGCATCGCACTTCTTATGGCAGACTGTCCCAAATCAATAACATTGAATTTTTTTCCTGTTTTGAATGAAGTAAAAATCCCCAGTATAAACACCAATGGTACGCCAAGATGCGGCATAAACTCAGGGAATACCTGTTCGGCAAACAGCATGACGACAACAAAGTATAAAGGTATGTAAAGCTTCATCCCGAACCGATCATAAACCGGTTTCTCAAGTTTCGAAAGAACTTCATCAACATCGAAATTTCTTAAATATCTTTTCCTGAAATAGATTGCCGTGATTACAGCAGGAGGAAATGATGCTAAAAACAAAGGTCCGTTAAAACCAATATAAGGCATATCAACACCGCCGCCGATTATCATTACGGGTATACTAATAGGCGGAGCTATTTCGCCGAATACTGCTGCCATTGCGATTAATGAACCCGCTGCCTTTTTCGGCAATCCCATTGCAAGAAGAGCCGGAACCACTAATGCCCCTGTTGTTAAAATACATGCTGATGAAAGACCGGTAAGCATGCCGGGGAACATGATAAATACAATTATTATTATAAACAAAAGAGTCGGGTATCTGTGAAAATACTTTATCATGTAGTAGCTTATAGACGACAACGCCCCCGTAGCTTCGACAACCTTCATAAATATCATAGCGGCTGCAATGATAATAATAGCCTCAAAGAATCCGAAACCGCCCTCAACAATATGCCTCAGCGGTATTCCCTCACCGGCAAACAACGCTCCGATTACCGAAGCAATCATTAATGATACCCCCGCAGGCAGTTTAAAAAGAAACACTCCGGCCGCGAACCCGCCAAGCATTATCAACAATAATATCAACTCAAAACTCATTAATATATAATCCAGGGAATGATTCGTGATTCACAATTGGAAATCAGTTTATAACTTGTTTTAAGGTTTTTAATTCAATATTCAAGCCAAAAAAAAGACTTTGTTTAGATTCATTTTATTCGAATATTCTTTCATTTGTTATGATAAATTGAGCTATTTTAGCACAAATTTCTGAGATGATTTTACCCAGCAGAATCGTTATTCTGATTAACCTTACAAATTGAAACGAATTAAAACTGGCATAAAAATTGGATTTTAGCACAAATAAAATCAAGCATATGCGACATTCCAGTATCGGTGTAAAAGCAATTCTAATTGCCTCTTTCTTTTCGTTGATCGTGGTTGCGGTTGCCTTGTTTATCGATAAAACCTACGATGATTGGGCGAGTGAGGTTATTCAAACCAATAAGGTTCTATGTGAAGTAGTTGCACGCCAACTTCAGGGATCTGCGCAACCTGTTATCGACAGCCTGTACAACTCGCAATATTTTTCTGAGGGAATGAAAAGTAATATTGAAACGAAATCCGCAGACAAAGTCCTTATAAAAATTTCTTCAACGGCATTTAAAACTGTTCGCGGCATGGAGGGTGGTTTTTTTATCATAGGTCTTGATCAATTCCAGGGGTACGCCTATCCGACTTCACCACCGCCAATACCTGTATTCGGACCTCCTCCCCGTTCGTTTAATATTATCAAGCGGCAGGTTTTTAAATCTATTGAAAACGATTCCTCTATTGTTGAGATGCATCAATTTGATCCGGCCATATTTCCTCTTGCAACTGTACCTGTTAAAGTCAGGGATAACATTGTTGGTGCGGTATGGACGAGAACACACATCGAGCGGGAACTGCCATCATTAAAGTTCAACGATATAATCAATATAACTGCCGTAATCTCTTTGCTTGGTTTTTTTGTTGCCGTTTTTATTTCAATACGTTTAAGAAGCAGGCTTGAAAGAATTTGTTCGGACCTTGAAATTCTCGAGCATGAACCAATGCATAGGCTGATCTCACCTCCGGGTATGTTCGGCTATATAAGCAAATCGGTTAACAAAATGTTGGATTCATTACATTATGAACAAAAGAACCGCGAGATTCTGGAAGAGGAACTTCATCAACAGGATAAAATGGCTTCGCTCGGTAAATTGGTTGCAAGAGTTGCCCACGAAGTTAAAACACCTCTTGCAATAATTAAAACACGAATCCAAATGCTTCAGAAAAACGTTGAAGAATCAATTACAGATGATGAGTCGCTTGCACGTGTTTTTAAGGAGTCGTTAAATTTAGTAATAAATGAAGTTAACCGGTTAACATCTCTGGTTAATAAACTCCTTATATTTTCCAAACCAACGGATAAAAACTTTATCCCGGTTGATATTAACGAGTTGGTTAATGACCTTCTCACCCTATTCCGGACTAAGAGATATGCAGCACGAGCAGTAATAAACTTTAATCCCGAAGAGAATTTACCCATAGTGCAGGCAAATCCTGATAAGATTGAACAGGTTTTATTGAATATTATAACCAATGCTTTCGAAGCCTTGAAAACAAAAGGAAAGATCGATATAACAACATCGATCGAGAATGGTTATGTAAAACTATCGATTGCCGATAACGGCTTCGGAATTCCTGAAGAAGTATCGGGTAATATTTTCGATCCCTTCTTTACGACTAAGGAATCGGGAACCGGATTAGGATTGTCAATTGCTTATGAAATTATGCAGGTACACAAAGGTAAAATTGAATTTGTATCAAACGAACTTCAAGGTTCAACTTTTATAATAAGTCTTCCGATACTACAAGCGAGCGTTAATAATGAGTAAAAGGAAACTGGTTCTAATAGTAGACGATGAAAGGGCAATGAGAAAAAACATGTCCGATCTTCTTACAAACCAAGGATTTGCATCTGAAGAAGCTGCTGACGGATTCGAAGCTTTAGCCAAAGTCAAATCTTTCATTCCCGATTTAGTTCTACTTGATATAAACCTGCCGCAGAAAGATGGTCTGGCTGTGCTAAAAGAAATTCAGTCACTTTTTCCGAAACTGCCCGTGATTATTTTCACGGCCTACGGTACAAGTGAAAGAGCAATTGAAGCAATGAAATCAGGAGCATTCGACTATCTTGAAAAACCTTTTGAACTGGACGAATTTCTAATCACAATTAACCGGGCACTTGAATTTTCCGATCTGGTTGGAGAAGTCAACCAGTTGCGCGAACAAGTTCAGGATATAAGTTCTTCAACGACTTCGAACCAAATCATCGGTAAAAGTACGGCAATGCAGGAGATATTTAAATTAATCGGTAAAGTTGCTTTATCCGACGCTACTGTTCTTATCCAGGGCGAAAGCGGCACAGGGAAGGAATTAATAGCAGATGCCATACAACGTCATTCGTTAAGACGCGAAAAACCATTTGTTAGAGTAAACTGCGGAGCTTTAAGCGAGACTTTGCTTGAAAGTGAAATATTCGGACATGAAAAAGGATCATTTACGGGCGCTTCCGTACAGAAGCTCGGCAGGTTCGAACTTGCTGATTCTGGTACAATATTTCTTGACGAGATAAACAACATGCCCTCGTCACTTCAAATTAAACTTCTTAGAATTTTACAAAAACAGCCGTTTTACCGTGTGGGCGGCGAATCACCTATAAATGTTAACGTAAGAATTATAGCTGCATCAAATAAAGATGTGGATAAAGAGGTTGAAAACGGGAACCTGCGTGAAGACCTGTTTTATCGTTTGAATGTGGTTCGAATAAATGTTCCCGAACTAAAAGACAGACCCGAAGACATTCCGCTTCTTGTCGAACACTTTCTCAGAAAACACGGAGGCGGAAAAGAATTTAAGATTACTCCGTATACAATGGAAAAACTTATTTTATATAACTGGCCCGGAAATATACGGGAACTGGAAAATACTATTCAGAGGGCAATAGTTGTTTCCCGAAAAGATGTGTTAAGTATTGAACACCTGCCGATACACAATGTTGAAGAAAATCATAAACAAATAAAGGTCTCGCGCGAGAATGATTATTACTTCAACCAGATCTTAAACGACAACAAATCCTTTAAGGATATTATCGCAGATGTTGAAAAGCAATTAATCCTTCAGGCATTAAATGAAACTTCATATAACAGATCTAAAGCAGCAGAGTTATTGAAGATTCACAGGCGACTTTTATATTCAAAAATGAACGAGCATGATATTAAGCTTAAATGACATGAACATTTTTCGTTTGAAGTCAACACCGTTTCTTTTGTGCATTTCACTTGTTGATTAGAATAATGTTATATCTATAGTTGAATGATGAGGGACAATTAAATTAGTTTTTGATTAATTCCCATCGGGAATCAGATTATATCCATAATGAATCTTCAAATATTCTGATATAATTTTTACAAAAGCTTCACTAAACTTTGCAATATTCTCACGGGAATCCCTAATACCATCGTAATATAATTCGAGTTGTATCCCGTCAAATTTAATATGCGGTTGTGAACCGTGTACCTGCGTATTGTACCCCCCGGAAAAGAAAAACTCCGACGAAGGTGCCGGTATTTCAGGGCTTGGTATTGCCGGATAATTATACTTACAAAACAGCGCGCCAAGACTAACCTTCCCTCTGATAACTTCCGAAAAAGTATAGGTTGTATTCTCCATCAAATTTTTCAGACTGCTCTTCTCAATGAACAAATCATCATTCAGGTCCTCGTCATTCAGGTAAAGAATTTCGCTTTCAAGTAAATAACCGAGTTCAAGGCGGGACTCTTTATGCATATGCGCATGTAAATCAATATATAATCCCCAGCCAAAATCCTTCTCAACCACCCTCTGGGCAATATCAATAAATTCATGAAACTCTTTGTAGGATATTGCCGCAATGGAATCTTTCTGTGCTGCTATGTCCAATGTTCTGTTAGGATCCAGCTTAACCCGATGAAGCCTGTTTATTATTATATGCGGATATTTACCGGTCATTCCATGAATTGCGTCTTTTACGGCAAGTATAGTCTCAAGAGTCTTTTTATCCTGTCTTACCGAACCTTTTGTCCTGTCACTAATTTTATCAGGCTTTTCATAACCTCCGTGAGGGGCTGAAATTACCAGTGGAAGTTCACCGGCAATGTATTCAATATAATTGTTACGTCCGAAATAAGAATTCCCGGGAACAAACTCATCTAACGCATAAAAAGTTGAGTCATTATTTAAATAATTTGCCGGACAGAAAGGAAAAACCAACTTTGATCCAACAACTAAGTATAAAAATAGAATAGCATTCCGAAACATAGAGTTTACTACTTCGCCTGTTATAATCTAAGTGATACAGTAAATGAATGAACTTCTCCTAACTTATCAAGGTTTTGAAAAGCGTAGTCAACTCCCATCGTCGCTGCATTTGGAATACTCCAGACAATACCAACGCCGGCAACCCAGTTCCTAACATCATCGTTGAAGTGATAACCAGACCTTAAGGATAAGAGTTTACGCCATGTATATTCCATACCGAGAGAAATATTTTCAGGAGCATCATTCGGATGGTTGGCATCTGCTGCAAAATGCAATTGGTGTTCATTGCTTATAAGCAATGCATCATAGCCGCTTGCAACATCCCAACCGATGCCGACACGGAAATTTACAGGCAGCTCCCATGATTCCGTATCCAGGTTACTGTTGACACCTACGTTGGATGCATTATTCGGATTGGGGTCGTAAGTCTTTCGAAGATCTCTCCCTTCAAGTTTCATCTTCGTACCGAAATTAGTAAATGACATCCCGATTTTTATCCCGGCATAGCCCGTATTCAATCTCGTACCAAGGTCAACCGCAAAAGCGGTTGCCGATTCGTTGTAGATACTCTGTGAAATAAATTTAACTGTTCCGCCGAACGAAAAGAAATCAACTAACTGCATTGAATATGTAACGCCGACAGCAATATCCGAAGCTTCGAAAAACTCGCCTGTTCCCTGTGGATCAAGTTCGGTTGTAATTTCCATCTCGTCCATTGTAAGCATTGTCGCATTAATACCCAATGTTTGATTATTGCTTACCGGTATTATAAATCCAAAATAGTTATGCTGCAGGTCGGCGAACCAATTGGTATGACTTGTATAAAAGCTGATTCGTTTTACTTCCGCCAGACCCGCAGGATTCCAATACATAGCACTCTCATCATTCACAAAACCAGCCGATGCTCCGCCCATTGCAATTTGTTTGGCGCCGATCCCAATCTTTAAAAATTGTGCGGCCGTAGTGCCGGCCTTATTTGTTGATTGAGAATAAACTGAATTAGCCCCGATAAATAAACTCACGACAATTATTAAAATGATTCTTCGCATTTACATACCCTTACTTGATTAGTGCGAATTTATCGATGTGCTTGTTGCCGTTGGGATCTTCAACAACATATACATATACACCGTAGGATAATGCCTGATTCCAATCACTAAGTAAATTCCAGTTCAGGGAACCTTCACCGCTATTATGTTCCAGTTTTTTTACCAGTGTTCCTGAAACAGTATAAATCGATATCGAACACTCTGGAGGAAGGTACATGAACTTAATCTCGCGAACATTTTGTCTCGACTCAAATTTCGATACTACTATATATGGATTCGGCACTACCTTTATCCGGCTCAGGTTTACTGCAGCAGGCTCAAACGATTCGGGTGTAAATTTTATTTCGAATTCATCGCCGTCTTTTAATGCATTATAACTGATGATTTTTATTTCAGTCCCTGAAACCGGGGGATTATCCCGGGAGTCGTTGGGCGAGTTAGAAATTATAACCTGGTATGCATACTCCCCGGCATTTACGGCCGGATTGGCACTACCGATTACCGGTGCCGGATCGGGATAAGGAACTCGTGTAATAAAAATTGTTTCCCCTTCATTCCATTGACCGTCATTGTTCAAGTCTCTTATCTCGAAACATACTTTCTGACTTGCATTGCTATTCAAAACATAAAACGGTACGTTATAAGCAGCAACAGAACCTGATAGTCCCCAAGAATAAGCTATGGTGCTTTCGTCAGTAAATACAATAGTATAACTCGTCTTTCTGGAATCCTCATCACCATTCGGAAAAACAGATGCAGAAACATACCAGGAACTGTCACTACTGATATTATTAATCCCATCCACACTTTTATTCTCATTATCAAGTATTGATTTTAATCCCCCTATTTTGGTATCGGTACTTAAACTCATCACGAATCCATCAACTATCGATAAGGCCTCTTCGTTAACAGGTTCTGAACTATACAATACGGTTTGAGCCACATCCATTCTTTTTAAAGTAAATGTTTTTGCAGGAGTACCTTCAACAGAAGCAAGATATGTACTCGATGAGAAGGCCGACGGATCAATAATATCGATTTTAACCTGTCCCTCACCGGTTCCCGTGGTATGAACAATGCTTTCGACTTCTGCAGGCAAAAATCCGACAGGTTTAGGTGATGGAGTAACATTCACGAAATTACTTACAAGCGGACCGTCACCTCTTGTTCCTTCCAGAGCGAACAGCGTTGGAGTTCCGTAATCGTATGAAACGATAGTATACGAATTTGTAACTCCGTTTATTACATTATCATCAGTCCAGGAATGCTTAATGCCGGAATCATTCCCAAGGTAATTCAGCGAATTTTTCGGATCATTCCCTTTTATATTATCAACCAAATCGAACTGGGCAACTGGCACATAGCTGTAAGTTCTTCCCTGCGAATCCGTTATTTTAGTCCCCCATGTTATACCGCCATCTTCACTCCGGAATATTTTATATCCTTCGAAGTCCTTCTCACCGGTTGAAGGATCGATGAAGCTTTCCGGAAGGTCGTCCCAGTAAAGCGTAACCTGTCCGTCTCCGGCAACAGCATTTAAGGTAGGTGATGGAGGTGCGACCGGTCCGTTGAACTTAGCATCGAACAGACTCTTTGCTCCCCACACATTTTCGTAATAATGTGAATCATCGTCGCCCACAACAACGCCGCAGGTTAATTTAACGGTATCACCGGCAACCATATCAAAAGGACCAACACTAACAATCCAAACCAGATCCTGCTTAGTATCAATTAAACCGACATCATCTATCCTTTCATTTGCACCATGGAAATAATTTGCAACCTCGGCAGATATATTTTTGTTCGTCTTATCACTTGTAATAATAGGCCACAACCTGAAATCATCGGTGGGGCCTGCGTCCACAAAATAATGAAAATCGGTAACTCCAAGATTATGAGGAGTTTCCAAAATTACTGTCCCGAAAGTATAATCTTCCGTTATTCCACGCGCATTAGGTCTGGTTGCACCACCTATATCGCCGTCGATATCGCGCTGTGCAATTGAGAACAACTTAGACCCATCACTGAAAGTAGAATCCACCAGCAGTAAAGCTTCTTCCCCATGATCGCTACAATCCGGATCCTGGTAAAAACCAGTATAGCAACCGGTTAAATCTCGTCCGCTTTTGTTTATAATCCAGAATTCGTAAAAGAGAACATTCTCCGCGTAGACTCTACCGTAGCTGTATGCCATTTCCTGAATTTCAATCCCGATAACATCGCCCTGCTGATTATTGTTGTCATTAAACTCCAGATATATATCACGATCCGATGCAAACTCTCCTTCGACCTGAATTCCGGTTTCCGGATCACGCCTGAAAATTCCGGGCCAGAATGTGTTTCCACCTGCATCAACAGGCCATGTATCCGGGAGATCGCTGTGCGCAAGATAAGGTGTTTGGTCGTTGTACAACAGTTCTTCATGGGAATCGGGATCCACTGCCGGATTGTAGTGAGTCTTGCCGTAGGCTCCGTCTTTAGCTATCCAATCTTCATTGTCGTTATCGGTCCATGCTTCTATTACATTCCCCTGATCACCGTTCTTCGAGTTTTCCTTTACGGCGAAAAATATTGAAAAGTCATCAACCAGCCCGGTAAAGTTTTCGCGGGGATACCTAAAATTAAAAAACGACTCGGTCGGTGCATTACCTACATCTTCGAAGCGAGTATCGCTAATTTGTCCGTAATTCATTGTAAGATTTTGTAACTGTCCTTTTGTTTGAACTCCCACAGCTTCATCGGCAAAGGAGTTTATTTTCCGGATAGATTTATTCGGCGAAGGTCTGTCGGCTTCCTGGGCAATACAAAGCAGCGGAATCAATATGAACCCGATAAGAATAATATTTACTCTGCTGATAGAAAACATATTAATAAACCTCCGCTTAAAGCTCTATAAAGAATCCGGCTCTTATTTGCCGTCTCGGCTGAACATTTTCGGGATTAGCCTGCCGGTCTTCCGGACGAATAGATGTAGGACCTTCATCCCACGGATCACCGGTACGCGACCAAATATACCTTGTGTTTATAGCATCGAATACATTTTCAATATCAACATATGCAGTTAATTCAAAATAATTGGTCGGGATACGCCTGGACATTCTGAGATCCAGATTATATGTCCACGGTCTGCGTGCGCTATTAGGTTCCGGAACAATGTTTGTTTCTTCAGATGCCCTTGAAGTAGGCGTATAGGGCAGCCCGCTTCCCGCGGTGAAAACAGCAGAAAATGAAAAGTTCTCAACGGGATAAATTCCAAAAACTTCAGGTCCGAATCGTTCCTGAAATTTCATTGTCAGCACTGAATTAATTTTATGACGTTGATCGAAGTCAAGTGGATAATTCCTGTTCGGCCGTAAATGTGCATCACCTTCACGGTACGAATTATAACCTTCGGTCGGATCAGATTCATTACCTTCGGCGTTCATTAATGAATATGTTAACCTAAAAGTATAGTTGTCGCCGAATCTTTTATCGAGAGTAATATCCATCCCCTGCACGCGACCGAAATCCATATTCGTAAATATTGTATAATCACGTCCCACGAAATAATAAAAACTCGAGACAAGATTAGTTATATCTTTTGAATACGCCGTAATATTCAGCGCCCAATCATTAGATAGTGCCTGCTGTAAACCGACTTCATACGATACGGTTTTTTCCGGTTTCAAACCGGGATTACCAACGAGTGCATCGTTTGTTAAAACATTTTGCAGCGCATCATTCCTGTATAAATCATAAAAGCGCGGAATCTGAAAGAAGTGTCCGTAAGCAAAGTGTACTGATGTATTATCCGAAATCGGATGAGCCAAACCAACCCTGGGACTTATCTGATAATGCGGTGTAACGGCCTGTTTGGGCGTTGCCTGATACTCGGCTGTGCCGTCGGGATTATTAACAAGCATAAGTACATTTGAAATCTCCGGATACTCCGATGCTTTCGGATCGAAATAATCGAACCTTACACCGACTTTTAATATCATAAAATCGTATTCAATTTTATCTTGTGCATAAGCAGCAAACTCAACAGGGTGGAATGTAAAAAACTCCAAATTCGGTCTCGGCGGCATTCCTATCCTGTGCCGGAATATTTCATGATTCTTATATTCAAATCCGCTACGAACCAGATGGTTTTTTGTGACCTGGCTTTCAATGTCTCCCTTAAGAATGTACTGTATGCTTTTAGTTCGCCGCCAATACCTGACATCACCATACTGGAAGTTTGAATCGTTTCCACCAACATAGCTTCTTGTTATATAATCACTCGATATAAGCTCGCCGGTATCGGGGTTATAGACTACGGTCCTATCCGGAACCTGTTCATTTTCATAATCGTATATGTGAGCGAAGGATAAATTGTAATAAGTATCTTTCGATAACACGTGATTCAAACTTAATAATTGCCTGTTGGCATAATTTTTATCAACCGGAAAACTTCCGCTCCTGCCGAGTGTATCAAGTCCTGAATTAAACCAGCGCCAGTATTTATAAGAATGAGTATAATCCTGGTGGATATTCTGCGACCAGTCGTAAGAGCCTCTAAGTACAAATGTTGACGACAAGGGATAGGTCAGCTTCAGCGAAGCATTTCTGTACATCGTATAACCGAACGAGTACTGACTATTCTCGTTCCGCAATCTGCCGGATGTATTGAACTTCAAACCTGGTAATACGGGAACAGGACCCGATACATTAAGGGACATAGTTCCGAGCATTTTCAACAGCAGGTAGTCCTGCGCATAGGGATCATCAAGCACACTCAGAAAATCATATGCCGATGTACCATCCGGTTTCCTGACTGCATCTCGATAAAGTTCCTGTTCTTCCACAGAAAGAGATTTAACATCTTCTCTGTCCAGATTCCAGTCTTTTTCATGATACGGGGAGGAGTTGAGCATGGGTGATTCAAAATTAAACTTAACCTTCAGTTCATCCCCGCCATCTTTCGTATTAACTTTAATTACCGCATCACTTGCATTACCGTACTCAGCATCGAATGTACCCAATAACGCCTGTAATTCCTGCACGTTTTCAACTTCCATCTCGCCTGCTACAGTCCTCGTAAACGGATTCGTGAGAGATATACCGTCGACCTGATAAACTGTTCCCCCTGTTCTGCCGCCCCTAACGTGAAATGCTCCGTCGGTACCGACAGTAATTCCCGCCTGAAGCTCAAGAACTTCGTTGATATCCTGGGCTCTAAGTTCATCGGATATTGTAGATCCGTCGATAGTTATTTTAGTTGCCGTTCGATCCCTCTGAACTACAGGTCGTTCAGCTATTACATATATCGACTCCATTTCAATTGATGCCGCAGACATTTCAATATTTAACTCAGTTGTTACATCGGAAATGATTTTAATCTCCTCATATACCACTCCCTGGTAACCAATCATCGAAAAGCTGACTTTGTAAGTTCCGGGCAATATCCTATTAATATAATAGAACCCCGTCTCGTCGGAAGATGCGCCGAGAGTAGTTCCACTAATAATAATATTAACGCCGATTAAGCCTTCACCTGTAATTTTATCTGTAACAATGCCCTGAAGTTTCCCGGTATTGCCGGCATAAACTATTGACGCGGTAATGATAAGTAATAAAGCTAGCAGCACATTTCTCCGCACAATTTACCCCTTTGATCTGGATTTAATTTGCCTACTCGTGTTAAAAAAGTTCTGTATGCTCAGTCGGATTTCATTCCCGCTCCTTCAAATAAAGAACGGGAATGAAGTAACTGACAATAATTCAAATTTATTAAGCCGGGAAAAGACATTTATTTCAAGAGCAGAACTTTAACTGTTGATCTGCTGTTAAGAGTTTGCAGTGTTGCAAAATAAACTCCGCTTGAAAGCAATCTGTTGTTATTGTTCTCTCCGCTCCAACTAATCTCATGTGAGCCAGTGTTCACTACTTTATTTACAAGGGTTCTTACTTCATTTCCGATACTATCATAAATTCTGAGAGTGACATTTCCCGATTCAATTACATTAAATGAAAATGTAGTGCTTGGATTAAAAGGATTGGGGTAATTTGCCAGCACTTCAAATTCATCAGGTATCTGATTTTCCTTTTCCACAGAAGTAATTAGATCATATGGAATATTTGCATATAGTATAGCCGTAGTATCCTGGTCATTAATATACTGCTGATAAGATTCACGGAAGGTTATATCAACGCCGTAAGCTGTTCTTACTTTATTCGCAATAGTTGCATAACCTCCGTCGTACCCGGCACGGCTTACTAATATGTTCTCCGACCAGGATTCTCCTTCGTCTTTTGAAAACTTATAATATACTCCATCGATTCCGGTTGTATCATCGGGAATATCCAGCCTGTAAACTAAATGAACAACATTATTCTCATCGGCAATTGCCGATGTGCCAAGCAAGTCACCCGCTGTTTCAGTATGCAGTACGCTTGTAGACGACTGGTCCCAGGTATCATTCCATGCTTTCTTTTGCAGGAGTACATACCTTCGCGAGAGAGTGTCGGAACTGACATCATTTGTATGATAAATAACGTAAATAGTTGCATTGTTATCAACAGCCACGGTAGGATACCAATTTGCCGCCCTGTCTTCGCCGGTAGTATCTGAAATCATCACCTCGCCCGCCCAAGCTGTTCCATCGTATTGATTAAAATAAACCTCTCTTCTCCCGGAATCCGAAGGGAGCCCGTTATGCCATACAGCAGCCAATTTTCCATCCGGGCCGGCAACAAGAGTACATCTACCGTTTGTAATTGATGATCCGATATAACCGCTTGCCGAAATAGCTTCGGCTGAAGTGCTCCAGGTAGAACCTCCATCTGTACTATTAACTACATACACAAACTCATCCGGTTCGCCGGCACCATCGTTATTGTATACAATCCAAATGTTATTGTCCGAATCTACTTCAATAGATGCTTCTTCACATTCATTTGCATCGTGAAGAGAAACCTGTGCCGGAGAACTCCAGATGGTTCCGTTATAATTTGCGTACATAACAATATAATTATCGTCTGAAGTAGGCCTTTCCTGCCAGCATGCATGAATATTTCCCAGTTCGTCTGCGGCTATCGCCGGTTTATCTGCCGATTCAACAGCACTCGAAACTGCTGCCGGAGGCGACCATGTATCGAATGCATCATCGTAGGTCGAAAAATTAATTTGACTGTCGCTGCCGACCCATACAACCATTAAAATACCGTTGGTTGTACGAGCAATTTTTTTGCCGTGAAAATAGTACATGGGACCATCTTCAGCTACATTGTCAGCAACTAAGGATGTAGTCTGCCCGCTTAGGGTAACAAATATAAATAAGGTAATCAGAAGACTGTAAAAAACTTTCATTGACTCCTCCAATACTCTAAAAATTGTTTTTACTATTATCTAACAGGTTTACAAACTTGCAAATCCGTATATAATATGTTGATGATAATTAAGTATGGCTACTCCCCAAAATCTGTTCCTGTATACTTAAAAACAATAATTGAGCCAAGAAATTATGTCGCAATATTAGATAATATTTCCGTAATAAATAGTAATGAGCTGAAAAAGCACAAATAATTGAACGAATTTCGCACATGAGATAAGATTGAAAAACTCCTCAATAAAGTAATCATCATTTGAAATCAGATCACACAATTATCAGACTGTGTTGATGCCCACTGGAAGAGGGCGTTGCAAAGTGACTCACAAACAAGCAGGAGCGAAAATATTTTTCACTATAGACGTGCATAAACGCTCAATTTACCGTATTTTTAGCGTTCAATTTTAGGAAAGGGCTAAGGTGAGACTTCTGAAACCATCACATCTGATACCGGTATTACTGTTTCTGTCGTGTCTTCAAACCAACGCACAATTTAAACTTGGGGCTATCGGCGGGATAAACATGGCTAACCTGAGGGCTGACCATGAAACGTCAAGACTGTGGACATGGGGCGCCGGAATGTCTGCCGAATATTACTTTTCAAGGCACATGGCAATACGGGCAGAACCTATGTTTCTCAATAAAGGCGGAACGATTGAAGGCACCAGAGAACAACCGAGAATTACTATTGATTTTACGTACTTTGAGGTACCTTTATTGTTCAAATACGATTTGAGTAAACCGGAAGATGCATATATTCTCGCCGGTCCTTCAATCGGTTACACCGCCTCTGCGGATTTGGGAGTTGAAATAAGCAATCATATTTTCAAAGCTGATTTCAAAGACTTAACTGAGAAGTTGGACATCAGCGCGTTACTGGGAGTCGGGATAAACATTCCCGTGCCGTACGGAAAGATGTTTCTGGAATGTACTTATACTCACGGTTTTACTAATGTACCCAAAACCGGCACTTTTACAGCAGAGTGGAACGGAGTAGAAATCGAAGGTGAAATGAACGAGAAGGATACTGAATTCAGAACTTATGGAATTCGATTCATGCTTGGATACTTAATTGAAATCTAATAAGCGATATGATTTCTAAGGATCAGAAGGACAGGTTAACCAGCATACCCGGCTGCCGCCAGTTGCCATTGTTGTATTTATCATAAAGTCGTTTTTGAGCTTTTAACTTTTTAAAGCCGCGCTCATCCGAATCTTTGCTATCCGAATGAATAGAAATTATATATCCCTTGCCGGTTGTATCCTGATTTGCGGAAGATTTTTCTGCCTGCGGGTAGAGAACAATCTTTGCCGGATCAATTAGTTTGCCGAGAGACTGCGGATCGTTGATAACTTCCTGTTCAATGACTTCAAATACAGCATCAAAAGTTTCGTGTGATTTTGCGACTGGAGCATTTCTTCTGTATTGCGGATTAATCTGCGCTTTTATATCAGCCCGGTCGGGATTTAACAAATCGCCGTTTGCGATTGATTTATAAACCTTGGACTTACTTTGCGGGTTATGAATTTTCCCCGAATCATTCGAACGGCTGTCAGAATGATTATTACGCCTGTAAACCTCGTAATTAGAAGTATTTAACAAATCTACATTCATGGAAATAATCCCACAACAATTTTACCTAAATAAATAGTATTAATCAATCCGGCTTTTCTTCCCGGATAAATCCGAATTATTATGGCTTCGTACCGTTGAATAAATTATTTTGAAAAAGCTTTATCCCTTGTAAACGTTTTTCGGAAAACTCTCGTCTTATTGTTCAGAATACGGAGATATTTATTGAACAACGAATCGGAACTAATTGAACAGGCACGCGGCGGAAAAGTTGCGGCATTCAGGGAACTGGTAGAGCAAAATAAGCGGAATGTGTACTCACTCGCTTATGATCTGACCGGAAACCGTGAAGATGCCGAGGATATTTCCCAGGAAGTGTTTATTAAAGCCTTCCGGTCGCTGAGTAAATTCAGAGGCGATTCGAAGTTCGGCACATGGCTTTACAGAATCACAGTTAATACCTGCTACAGCCTGAAACGGAACAAATCATATTCGTCAATACAGACAGAGGAAGACATGGAAGATGTACCGGGGAGTGAAAACAATACCAGCGGAAATAATCCTGAGAGATCAACGGAATCTGGATTTATTAAAGCCAATATTGAAAAGGCTTTGCAAAAGTTATCAGCAAGGGAGAAATCGGTTTTTATACTCAGGAACTTCAAGGAACTCCCTTTCGACGATATAGTGGATATTCTAAAACTCAGGCCGGGCACTGTTCGCAGTCTGAATTTCAGGGCTATAAAAAAACTCCGTAAAGAATTATCATTCTATAACACCGAGGCGTTCAATGATTAGTTGTAATAAATGCACTTCATTATTCGAGAAATCGCTTAACAATGAACTGATGAAAACAGAAGTTGAAAGTATGAACGAACACATAGAAAGTTGTCGTAAATGCGCATCTGAATTGACCGATCTCAATAATACGCTTCGTACGATGAAAGAGTATATTTCGCCAGAGCCCCGGAAAGATTTCATTGATAAATTCTGGGAAACAATTGAACCGGAAATAATAAAAAAAGAAGAACCTTCGTCATCCTGGTTAAATAATTTGAGTAATCTTATCTTCGGCAAATCAGCAGACTTCGGATGGGCAAAACAATTAGCAGGCGCTGCAGTTCTGCTAACCATAGGCGTTCTGCTCGGTAAGTATTATTTTACTCCTGGCGGGCATAATATTGAGACCCGGTCTTTTACACACAACATTACCACTGAACAACGCGCTGTTCGGGTTAAAGCGGAAAATTATATTGAGCGCTCAAAGGTTCTGCTGCTGGGTCTTATGAATTTCGATCCCGCCATAGATGATGTAAGTTCTATCAATCTTGAACAGCAGAAAAGGATCTCCAGAGTGTTATTGGGCGACGCTGAGAATATAAAGTCGAACCTAACTCTGTCTTCACAGAATAACCTTAAAGAACTTGTAAACGACCTCGAAATTATTCTTATGCAGATAGCGAATCTTGAATCGGAGCAGGACATTACAGGCATCGAACTGGTTAAGGAAGGTGTGGATAAAAGAGGAATATTTTTAAAAATCAACATCCAGGAACTGCTCGGAAGTAATATTAAATCCAGTTATCCCGATCAAAAGCCGGGCAAATCGAAAAAAGAAATTTAACGGAGAATAGAATCATGAAACGAATAACTTTGGTACTGATAATACTGACCGCAATTAGTTTAACACTGCAAGCCGCAGAAACTTATAACAAATTTCCCGACCGGGTTGCCGGACTGGAAAACGACAAAGATCCCGATGCGCAGGCATATAAAAAAGCTTACGGATTTGTACTTGATGAGAAATGGGATGAAGCAGTTAAAGCGCTCGATAGTTTCCTCGAAAAATTTCCAAAGAGCAGCTGGCAGGATGACGCACGTTTCTGGCAATGTTATTCACGGGAAAAACAAGGTGTTGACGCAGAAGAGGTTTTCAAATGCTACCAGGATTTTGTAGACGAAAACGGCAGCAGCAAATGGGCGGACGATGCAAGATCGAGCATGATTTTACTGGGACAAAAACTCGTTAAGCAGGGAAAGGTTGAATACCAACCTGTTATTGAAACGATCCAAAAAGAAGACAAGGAAGAGATAAGTATAACCGCTTTGTACGCACTACAGAATATCGGCGATGAAAAAGCTCTGGATGCCATATTCAAACTATACGACAACTCTGCAAGCGAGAACATAAAAGGGAAGATAATTTATGTAATCGGTAATTTCGATTCGCCGAAAGTATTAACCAAGCTGGTTGATATAGCCACTAAAGATCCGGATGTAAGTTTACAGAAGAAAGCAGCCTATGCAATTGGTAGTGTCGATGATTCCAAATCAGTAACAGCGTTGAAAACAATTCTGAAGGAATCAAAGGAACCCGAAGTACAAAAGGCAGCTTTATATTCACTTGGGAATTGCGACTTCGCTGAAATCATTCCAGTATTGAAGGAGACTGCATTAAGCAATACTAATCCCTCTCTCGTAAAGGCCGCTATTTATGCACTTGGCAATTACGATGACGAATCCGCGGCTATAGATGCGATAAAAGTTATTTTAAAAACAGCGACGACGACAGAAGCAAGAAAATCTGCACTCTATTCGCTGGGCAACACCGACGACCCGTCTGTTATCCCTGTTATGATGCAGATCGCACTTTCGGACGAGGATATATCATTGTCGAAAGCTGCCGTTTATGCTATTGGAAATTTCGAGGATGAAAACGCCTTTGATGCACTAAAGGATATTTTCAATAAATCCGAAAACAGGGATGTCCGCAAAGCTTCAATGTATGCTATAGGAAACAACGAAAACAAAGCGGCACTCTTCTTCCTGAAGGATGTTGCGTTGGAGGATAAAGATATTTCTCTTTCGAAAGCAGCGGTTTACGCTGTCGCAAATTTCGAGAGCAAAGAGGCGGAACAAGCGTTAAAGGAAATTTTACAAAAATCAAAAGAAACAGAAATTAAAAAAGCGGCACTCCACAGCATTGCAAATATTGCCGAAGATGATTCCTCGATTGATATTCTTGATGAAATCTATAGGAATGAAAAGGACCAGGATCTCAGGAAGACAATTGTATATGCACTTGGTAACACAGAAAGCCAAAAAGCCGTCGCCGTTCTTGTTCGAATAATAAAAGAAGAGAAGTCGATGTCAGTACGCAAAGCCGCCGTATCGGCACTTGGAAATATCGATATGCCCGAGGCTCAGGAAGCATTGATGAACTTAATTCAAAACTGATATTTGAGAGCTATACCATGAAGAAGAATACAATCATACAAATAGTTGTTCTTGTACTAGTTCATATAGTCGGACTACATGCACAAAAATTCATCCATATGAATGCCGAATCCGGGAAGCTCCCTGAACCATTTCAAAATGCGTTCAGCCAACACGATGAACTTGAAAATTTCTGGATAGGCTACAGTATTGAACTGACTAATAACAACGGTGTGTCGGTCGGATCATTTTATTTCAACGGCGACACCGAAGTTTCTCTCAGGGATTTGATTGAAAACTCTCCGAAGTTGAAGAACTTAAATACACCGCCAAATCATCACAGAATGTTCAGAATAGTAAACGGGCGTATTAAAGGTGACCTGAAAATCGACAATGAAACCGCCATCCTGTTCAGGTATGATAGGACATCAAAGGATATCGGTGATTTTGCAGAAATAGCTATTTGTAATCTTGCCAGATATGCTGACCTTGAGAATATGCCGCTTGTCTGGCTAGGCAGATTTAAGCAACCAATCAGCTTCGAATTTATTGCCGGTTTATTTAAAGGTTCGGAATTTAAATTCGCAAAGGAGGAGCTGCTTCCAGGCATCGGCATACACGCGGACCTACAGGAAACCACTGAATTTCTTGCAGGTATTTATAAATCTGACGAAAGCTACGAACTTCGCGAAGATGCGTTGTTCTGGCTTGGCCAGCAGGACAATTACACAGCATTCGAAATATTAAAACAGGCTGTCTCCGATGCCCCGAGCGAAGATCTGAAAGAAAAGGCGGTTATGGGAATTGGTCAGCTGGATCTCCCCGAAGCGTTGGACGAGTTGATTGTTATTGCCCGGAAAAACCGCAATATGGAACTGAGACAAGAGGCAATTATGTGGCTCGGTCATAAGGCAGTAAAGAAAGCTGAGGATGAACTGAAAGGATTTGTTGAGAACGATCCTGACATTGAAATAAAGAAACGTGCTCTCTTCGCTCTGGCAAACCAGTCAGATAACAATGTGGATTTCCTGATAAATCTCGCAATGTCAAACCGCAGTCTGCAGATCAGGAAACATGCAATCTGGGCTCTGGGTTCAACAGATAATCCGCGCGCTGTGGAAGCATTAATCAATCTGGCAAAAGGAGCAAAATAAACAGTTTTACCCCTGAGAACAACAATAAATACTTTAGAATCTTGCCAAATTCATATTTCATCAGCCCCCTCTTTCTTATATAAAACAATTTTACTATGTTTGATATGAATTATCATTTGCCCTCCCCTTCCTGTCAATTATAAACGACAGAGTTGATGTCCAGTATATTTTTTGATTCACAGCACAACAAATTATGAATCATTTGGCTTTCCATATTTTCTATTTATCTTGTTCGAATATTTTTCACGGATGTTTTACATTTAAGTTTAATTTGACCGGGATGTAATGATAATCACGTTAATACGAATTCTCGTTTCGATTACTTTATGCTGCTTTCTATTGAAATGCAGCCATAGTGACAACAACTTTTCAGAAGAAAAGATTGTGTTCACAAATAACATCAACAATACAAATCTTGCTGGTACAATAACCTATCCCGAGTCGCTTAAAAGTACCGCTCCGGCAGTCGTACTGATACACGGATCAGGACCATGCGACAGGGACCTGGATATTGCTTCAGGAACTGGTTTATTCAGAGAACTGGCACATATCCTTGCATCTCAGGGAATTATTGCGTTACGCTATGATAAACGGGGTGCCGGCGAGTCGGGCGGAAATTATATTTCATATGATATAAATAATTTTACCGACGACGGAATTGCGGCTGTAAAGTATCTTGAGACGATTCCCAGAGTTCAAAAAGATTGTATAGGTGTTATCGGACTTAGTCAGGGCGGAATAGTCGCCCCATTAATGCAATTAAATTATCCGTCCATTAAATTTCTTGTTCTTATGGGCTCGCCCGGAACATGGGGAAAAGAATTCTTCTTCCAGTCGCATCTTGCACTTGCCGGTATATTTGACTCTACATCTGCCGGGTATAATAAAAACCGGTTACTGATGAACGAATTATGGCCGATTCTAACAGGTGAGGAGAATAGTCTAAGGGCACAAGAACGGGGAAAAGAAATACTTGCCGAAATGTGGTCATATGTTAATAATATTGAACGGCGAACTTTGGGTTATGCTGAAGTGAATATTGATAAGTGGTTTGATGAATTCACACGCCCGAGTATAAGAAAATGGTATAATTACAATCAGCAGAAAACACTCTCCGAATTAAACTGCCCTGTTCTGGCGATTACCGGGGACAAAGATGTTCAGGCTCCTTCCGGCTATAACCTTCAAAAAATTAAGGACGCTCTCGAAATTGGCGGAAACTCCGAATTCAAAGTTGTTGAGCTTAATCATGTCAACCACTTGTTTCAAAACTGCGCAACCGGCATGCCTTCCGAATATTCCAGAATAGGTAATGACTTCAATGAACGGGGATTTGAAATTATTTCCAGGTGGATCAAAGAACAATCCTTCCACCAATAACACAACCTGGTCCTGATTCTTTTTTATTGCAGCAGACACGTGGTCTTGTTATATTGTTTTCATCAACCATTATTAATAAGACTGGAGAACAGTATGCGAACCGGACTCACCCTTTTAATTTGCCTGATCCTCGCCGGATCATTATTTGCCGGCAACAATCCCGAACCGGCTTCCGAAGTTTCACCTTACCTTCAGATGATTGCCGACGATCTTGGCGCTGTTGGAGATAAAGTTATTTCCCTAGCGGAAGAAGTTCCTGCGGACAAATACAGTTGGCGTCCGGAAGAAGGTGTAAGATCCGTAAGCGAAGTGTTTGTACACATCGGAGGTGCCAATCACTTTATACTTTCATTCCTAGGCAAGGATATGCCTGAAGGTTTCAGCAGAGATGCAGAAAAGAATATGACGGGCAAAGAAGATATAGTCAAGTTCCTCAAGTCATCTTTTGAAGCTGCGAAAAAATTTGTACTGGCTGTTGATGCTGACAAACTGGATGAAACTGTCAAACTGCCTTTCGCGGAAATGAGTCAGCAAAAAGTCCTGCTGCTGTTAACAACCCACTGCCATGAACACCTGGGACAATCAATCGCTTATGCCCGAACAAACGGTGTTACCCCGCCATGGAGCAAAAAGGAATAGATTTTCAGCCGGGGCAGTAGCTCCGGCTTACTTATCAAATCCGAAACATACATACTTGATAATTCTGCCTTCTTCCCGGTAATGTCTTTCATATCGTGTTGTCACGGACTCCTCAAAAGATAATTCTTCAGAATGCTGTACATCCTCGTTAAGCTTGTAAATTTCCGCATCAGTATTTTTAATATTACCAACACAGTATTCGAATAGTCCGGCATTGTCGGTCTTGAAATGGATTTTACCACCGGGTTCAAGTATGGACTTATAAATTGCTATAAACTCGGGAGATATAAGTCTTCGCGGGGCACTTTTCCTTCTCACGTGCGGATCAGGGAAAGGAATATAAATCTCCGCTATGTTCATTTCCTTAAACACTTCCTGAAGCATCTCCACACGCATCGAAATAAACGCTGCGTTCTTCAAATTATTATCAAGTACTTTTTTTGCCCCGATATAAATCCTTGCTGCTTTTATATCAATTCCAACGAAATTTCTTTCCGGATAATTAGGAGCAAGCTGCACTGTATAGTCACCTTCTCCGCAGCCAACTTCAAGCGATATTGATTTGTCATTGTTGAAATAATCCTTTACCAGTTTACCGAGACCTTTATCCTCCCTGTCGAACACATTCGGGAAACTCTTCACTTCGGAAATCTTTTTACTTTTTGTTCTGCCCATTGTACTATACTATTTAAAGATGACTGCAAAATTAGTAAATATTTTATTTATCTGTGGATTGTAGGCTTGCATTTATAAAACACATTACATAATATATAACTACTCACTTTTTAATTTCATCTTTATCAACAATCCCATTGTTCAGATAAAGATACAAAACAACTACAAACAATTAGGGGAACGCTCATGGAAGTTTCAGTAAAAAACGATTTAGCAATACCAATTTGGTACGGAACGGATATTAGTCATTCTGAATCGGGTATTATTGCCCCCGGCGCAGCTATTGATGTTGAAGATGTTGTTGAAGTATTATTCTTAAAAATGCCTTTATCTGTTCAAATTTCTGAAGACGGAAAACGTCTTGATCAGAATCATCAGTTTATCGAGATTAAAAACTGCGATTTTTGGACTCATATAATTTTCTTCGGAAAGGCTTTACCGCCTGAATTCAGAACTGAATCTGAAGATATAAGTGGTAATGAAAAGAAGAATGTCACTGTTACAGGAGATGAAAACGAGGGTTAGAGCAAACGAGTTCTAAATACGGACTAATAGTGAAAAGACTAATATACCTATCGTTATTACAAACAGCGTTTTGTGCATCAATAATAGCGCAAAGCGCTGTTTCATTGGAGTACCAGGGATACCCGATTATTGAAAACTTCTATACTGATGAACTCCAGATCCAGGAGCAGAATTGGGACATAGTTCAGGACCATAATGGTATTATCTATGTTGCCAACATTCAGGAACTAATCCAATATGACGGTGTTTCCTGGACCGGAATTGATATTCCCAATTCAACCGTTCGCTCAGTTACTTTTGACAAAGAAGGCACCATTTATGTCGGTTCAATCAGTGATTTTGGTTACCTGACAGAAGACTCTTCCAATACACTCGTTTACAAATCACTGCTTCCACTAATCGATACCGATTCGATACATTTTACAAGTGTTTATCAATCCATAGTTACAAACCATGGAGTGTATTTTCGCTCATCCGAATACCTGATGAAATATTTTAACGGCAAGGTAACAGCCTGGGAGGCGGAAACAAGATTCGGCAGAATGTACAAGACTAGCGGACATTTATATATAAACATTAAGCGACGAGGGTTGCACGAAATTGTTAACGATGAATTTATTCCGGTTGCCGGTGGTGAGTTGTTTGCAAATCTGTTTATTCCTACAATGATTGAAATAGACAACGGCGATATTCTGATCGGGACAAGATCCGAAGGACTTTATATGGAATCCGGTGGTAATATCAAGAGGTACCCGACTGACATAGATGAGTATATTTTTAATAACCGCTTATACAACGGCATTAAACTTAATGATGGTAATATTGCTCTTGCTACACTAAGCGGGGGTATAATTATTATTGAACAGGACGGCACCTTTGTTAACGCATTTAATAAGAATAACGGCTTGCAGGATAACAACGTAAAGAATATCTATCAGGATAACCAAAACAATATTTGGGCCGCTCTTAATGACGGAATCAGTAGAATTGAATACACTTCTCCATTCGAATTCTATAACAGGGATATGGGACTCAACGGACTAGTGCTGTCAATTATAAAAAAGAATAATTTTCTTTATGCCGGAACAACAAATGGATTGTTCGTTAAAATTCCCGAAAAAGATGTATACGGACTTGAACGATTTGAAAAAATTGAAAGTGTGCAGAGTCTTCCCTGGATACTATTCGAACAGGGAAATTCAATACTAGCGGGAACGCAGAGCGGATTATTTCTTGTTAACGGAAGAGCCTCAAGTCAGCTATCGGACGACCGTGTTTTTAGTATAATCAATATCCCGGGAGTTCGAGATTATGTGTTGCTGTGCACGAGCAACGGATTGAAACTGTTAAATACGATAAATTATAAAAATACCATTAAAGTATTTAACGAACTCAGCGATGAAATCAGGTCCGCTGAATTTGACAAAACAAATAATCTTTGGCTGGGTACTCTTACCAAGGGTGTAATTAGTATTAAGAATGCCGCTGAAGAATTTTCCGGTATAATTGCGAATAACAATTCACCTGAAGTTGGAATAATTTCCCACTTCGGTACGGAACATGGGCTGCCTGACGGAGAAACATATGTTAGTTTGGTGAATGGAACAGTCTACTTTCTAACCGCAGAAGGACTATATACATTTGAGAAAAACACCAATATGTTTAAGCCGGACTCATTACTCGGCAGCGAGTTTGCCGACGGCAGCAGGAATATATTCAGGATGGTCGGAGAACGAAATGGAGATATCTGGTTTCACTCCAAGGTTAGAAATTACCTTGCTGAAAAACACTCAGACGGTTCTTATGAGGTTATCAGAAAACCTTTTATGCGACTGCCTAAAGATCAGGTTAATATAATTTATCCCGATGATAAGTATGTCTGGTTTGGTACGAACAAGGGAATTGTAAGGTATGATAAAAATTCAGGAAGCCAAATTGACACAAGTTTTTCAACAGTTATCAGAAAAGTAAATATCCGCAATGATTCGCTTGTATATGGCGGGGCACAACTGCCGGATGATTTCAGCAGTCCGAAGTTAGACTATAAGTTTAGAAACCTCCGGTTTGAATACGCATCTCCATTTTATACTGCGTCAGGTAAAACCAGATATCAATACGTGCTGAAAGGATATGATGATAACTGGTCCGACTGGACTGATGAAACCAAAAAGGATTACACCAATCTAAGCGAGGGAAATTATACATTTTATGTAAAAGCAATGAACATTTATGGAGATGTAAGCACAACGGCATCATACTCATTTACCATTTCACCCCCTTTCTATCGTACTTTCTGGGCATATACATTTTATTTTCTCGCAGTTCTGGCATTCGGATATCTCATAGTCAAATGGCGCATCAGCAAACTTGAAAAAGAAAAGCGTCAACTTGAGATATTGATTGACAACAAAACCAGGGAAGTAAAAGATCAGGCTGATAAACTTAAAGAACTGGATAAAATTAAGTCACGCTTCTTCGCAAACATTTCACATGAATTCAGAACTCCGTTAACACTGATAATCGGTCCCGCCGAGCAAATGCTAACTGAAGAGAAGTCCGCTAATAAAAAGAAGAAGTTTTCACTAATGCTTCGCAACTCTCAAAAACTTCTCGGGTTAATCAATCAGTTGCTCGATCTTTCAAGACTTGACAACAGCAGGGTTCAACTACATGTAAAAAGGATTAACCTTGTAAAACTCGTTGGAGCCGTCAGTTCCCTGTTTGAATCAATGGCGGTGCAGAAAAATATAAAACTGGACTTCAAAGCTGATCCAAATGAAATTGAACTTTATGGTGATCCGGACAAGATTGAAAAAGTAGTCGTAAATCTGATATCGAACGCTTTTAAATTTTCGAACGAGTCCGGCAGTATATCTGTTGCATTATCAAAAACTACCGGAGGTTCAGAAAAATTCGAACAAGGCTATGCTGAATTAATTATCCGTGATACTGGAATTGGAGTCAGCGGTGAAAACCTCTCACATATTTTTGACCCGTTTTACCGGGGAGATTACTCGATCCAAAAGGAAATTGAGGGCACCGGAATCGGACTGGCACTAGTGAAAGAATTCGTTGAACTGCACGGCGGAACTATTGAGGTTCAAAGTGAAGTCGATAACGGCACAACTTTCACCATAAAGTTTCCTCTTGGTTCAGAACACTTACAGCAATATGGAATTACTGAAGAAAAATATGAACCTCATTTACATCCTGAAGCCTTGGAATTAATGGATGAAGAACAAGAAGAAATTCAGGACAGAGAAAAAATTCAGTCGGATCCGGAAGAGGCTTCTGATAAAGAAATCATTCTCGTGGTTGAAGATAATGCCGACGTGAGAAGTTATATAAAAGAATCCCTTGAAAATGATTACAGAATAGTTGAAGCGAAAAACGGTAAACTCGGACTTGACGCCGCCATGAAAATTGTCCCGGACCTGATTGTAAGCGACGTTATGATGCCCGGCATAGATGGTTTTGAATTCTGTGAGAAAATCAAAAAGGATCTGAATACAAGTCATATTCCTGTTATACTTCTGACGGCAAAATCAGGTGACGAGAATATAATCAAGGGACTGGATACCGGCGCGGATGATTATATAACAAAACCTTTCAACGTTAATATCCTTCAAACGCGGATTAAGAATTTAATCGAGTTAAGAAAGCAACTTAATAATAAATTCAGACGTGAATCACTTTTGCAGCCATCTGAGTTCAAGGTCAGTTCGCTTGATGATAAATTTCTGATGAAACTGCACAAACTGCTTGAAAGTAATTATTCGGATCCCGAATTCAAACTCGATCACTTAATTGAGAATTTCAACATCAGCAGGGCAAGTTTGTTCAGAAAGATTAAATCACTGACCGGCGATACACCTAACAACTACCTGCAGTCTTATCGTTTAAAAAGGGCTGCTCAAATGATAAAACAAAATATCGGTAATATTACGGAAACCGCCTACTCCTCCGGATTCTCAAGTTCAGCCTATTTCACAAAATGTTTCAAAGAAAAATTCGACTGTCTCCCCTCCGAATATCAGGCAAGGGAAAGCTAAATTGTTCGATAATGAGCCTCAAACCTATATACTTTCTGTGATGAAACAGTTGTAATATTATCTGATACTATATTTATACTCAATAAATCCCACTCATTATTCTTCGTTTTTCGACTCTAAAGTGCGTTTTATAGACCTGATACTATTTTGATAATTATTGATACTACTCTTATATCTAAAATTATCCCCGTGTAATATCTTTGCAGCAGATCATTTCAATAGAATGATGATTCGCACATGCAACTGAACAAAGCAACTTATTGAGGTTAACAAATGCCGATATTTATAAACGGATCGTTAAAGATAAGCAACAAAACAAGATCGAATATACTGTGGGTAGGTAATCCGGAAACCAACAACTACTTTCAGTTACTGGGTGACTTCCCCACTTCAATCAAATCGCAAACTGAAGTTAATTCCAGCTTATACCTGTCGGCGAGTGCTCTCTGGAATATAATGGAAAACAAGAAATTGAGTGTCCCCATGAAACTGACCAAAGGGTCAGTATGTACCGAAGGTCTCCTCCGGATATTTACTTCCGGGGGAGATTATTATCCCGACTATATTATAATTGAAATCCATTTCTCCGACAAGTTATCGGCGAGTTGCAGGGTTAAAGTGGATTCAATAGAAAATGAATTCATAAATGTCGTATCGCTTGGAAATCTTGACGTAATTCTTACGGATGCGGAAATTGAGCTAAACTGCGAATACGGTTCCAAGGGGCTGGAAGAACTTTTTACCGTAGTAGAAATAGTTTCATAATTGCCGAGAATCAGTTTTCAGTACATTAAATAAATTTGAGGGCAAAATGCTGCGTAAAATAGCAATCATTATAACCGGAACACACAATGTTATACCAGATAAAAAAAATCAAAATAAGGCTCTTTCATATCAATTCACCGGCAGACAGATCGCATACAATATAAAATCCGTAAAAAATGAAGTATATGAATCCAGGTTTCTTACTGAAGTTGACTCCTCAGAGACGGACAATGTGTACGATAAATTCGCCCGATATTTTACTGAGGAACTGGCTGAACCGGATAGTTTCCAATATGTAAAAATGGGTGTTCCTGTAAATCCTCTTGTCAGCAGTCCGATTACAAACAGCGACCTGCCGGAAAAGCTGAACCAAAATCTGCTAATACGTTTTAAATGTGACTACAGCAAGTCCTTCACCGAGAATGCATTTGCTCTTCAAAACTTATTGTATAATCTATACATTACATATATAGAAGACTTCGATCTTTACCTCATCGGGCATGGAATAGGCGGCATTATAGGAAGGTTGTACCTGGAATCTTCAATTTCTGAAGAGGATCCCTGGTTCGAGTACATTCAGGGGTTTATAACTCTTGGAACGCCACATCTCGGAATGCCTGTGATACTTAAAAATCTCCTTGGCATACGTGACATTAGGGACCTTGGAAACAATTTAAATCTGAACAGGCACAATTCCCATCCTGAAGAGTTTGCTCTGAACCGGGAGATTTACTATTACTATGAACTGCTGCCTCCCCCTGAAAAGCAGTTTGTATTTTTCAGAAACGGATCATCAATGGATATCTATAATCCGGAACAACACACGGGAATAAGCAGCTACCTCCTCAAAGAAAGTCTTAATCAAAATTCGCTGGTAAATGCGTGTGATTTTTTCGGTGAATTAAATTGTGCAGACGATAACAAGTTACCTCCTTACTATTGTGTTTGCGGCACAGCATCCGGGTCACTCACGTGTACCGGCTTTATCATGTCAGGGGGCGATTTAAGACCTGTATATTCCCCGGAGGGAGATTCACTTGTACCTAAATGGAGCGCTTTATTCGAAGGAAGAAATATTAAGGACACATTTGAAGCACGGAATGTAACTCACAACAAACTGCCTTCCAGCGAAGCCATTCAAACTAAGGTTGCTGACTGGATTTTTGCCTGATGCTTATTTATCCGGGAGTGAAATGATATCGTTTCTCAAATTTTAGTATTTTGTGAACCGGTAAATTCAGATATCTGAATTTAACAACATACTACTAAAATCATTAAGGAACGATTATGCTCCGAAAAGTACTTCTTATTCTATTTATTTCGACCATCGCTTATTCACAGACCGAGAATACCAGCCTGCCTTCAAAGTGGTATTTATATGAAACCGCGAGCTATAACCTGTACTTTACGAAAACCGACTCCTCCGATATAATAGATTATCTCGCATATTTCGACAACGCAAATGAGACTATTAAAAACTTTTTCGGGAAGAGTTTCCTTACCAAATATGATGTATACATTCACCCCAACAGAAGCTCGATAGATTTGCAATGGAGCGCCGACTGGAACATGCCCGGATTTAAAAGCGAATGCTGGATGGTTGGCAGCGGTGTCGCCGACCAGTTCGACCTGCTGTCTGTTAAAGCCTGGAATTCAGAAGCCTGTGAACACGATCCGACCGATGTTTTGGAAATCCAAAAACTGATAACTCATGAATCGGTGCATGTATATCACGGACAGATAAATCTGAATCATTTTTTTGAAAACATGCAGGATATGTCGTGGTTCATTGAAGGAGTTGCTATTTACGCGGCCGGACAACTTGATGAAGAAAGATTATCCGATGTGAAAAAGATAGTTAGCGAAGACAGATATCCCCGAAAACTCGCCGGAGCCTGGGAGGGAAATTACCGATACGGAATCTGCGGTTCACTGGTCTCTTATATCGACAGCAAGTATGGTCGTGAGAAATTAACTCAACTGCTGGAAGCCCGTTCGAATGAGGAAATCCTTACCTCACTAAATACAACTGAAGCAGATTTGTTCACCGGTTGGGCGGAGTATATCCTGAATTAACCAGAGTGTAATAATGTTAACCATAGATTTAGTTGCCCATTGAAGACTTAGCAAAATTTTACTGCGTTGAGTGGAAATAAACGGGGAATTAATATGTCCGGAGAAACTAATTTAATTCCGCTTGAACAGATCTCATCGAAAATTATCTTCATCCGCAATGAGAAAGTACTACTTGACCGCGATTTGGCAAAGCTGTATGGTGTCGAAACCAAAGTCTTAAAACAGGCAGTAAAAAGAAACATAAGCAGGTTTCCTTCTGACTTTATGTTCGTACTCAATCAACAGGAGTTTAAAGATTGGAGGTCACAATTTGTGACCTCCAATTCAGATAAAATGGGATTGCGATATTCACCAATAAATGCTTTACTAACACTCAATTATAATGTTATACAAGAGAAAATCAATACGTTTAAAAGATTTTGATTACACTCAGGCATTCTGGTACTATGTAACCATCTGTACTCAAACCAGAGGGGACATTCTGGGAATAATTAAGAACAGCAAAATGGTTTTAAATAAATTTGGTGTTCTTGTTGAAAAAGAATGGCTGAATACAAAATCCATTCGATCAAATGTTGATTTAGATTCGTTTGTAATAATGCCTGATCACTTGCATGGAATAATTATAATAAATAAACAGCGTAGGGGCACGGCGCACCGTGCCCCTACGGATACAACTGAAAATTTCGGTAAACCTGTACCCGGATCATTACCCACTATCATTCGATCTTTTAAGGCAACCGTTACGAAACAAATAAATGAATTAAGGCAAACACCCGGAATTAAATTCTGGCAGAGGAATTATTATGAACGGGTAATACGCAACGAGAAGGAATTATACAATATCAGAAGATACATAAAACTGAATCCTCTGAAATGGAACATTCAACGTGGTTACCCGGAAAATCCGGAGTTCTGAATTTATAAGTAGAATCGACTAAATCTTTTATTGGTACACGCAGTGACAAGTCACGACTTGTCACTACAGCTTCCAATATATTTAACTCTTTTTACCGAGATTATATCTCTTCCTTTCATTGACATCCAGATACAACTTGCGGAGTCTGATTGATTTCGGAGTTACCTCAACCATCTCGTCATCTGCAATATACTCAAGCGCTTCTTCAAGAGTAAATTTAATCGCCGGCACTATTTTAACTGACTTATCTGCACCCGACGCACGCATATTGGTAAGCTTTTTACCGCGCTGAACATTCACTTCAATATCGATATCTTTATTGTGCTCGCCTACAATCTGCCCCGTATAAATGTCGTCGCCCGGATCTATAAAGAACTTACCTCTGTCCTGCAGCGAATCAATAGCGTATGCTGTTGACTGACCTTCAGCCATCGAGATTAGTACGCCGTTCCTCACCTTGCCGATTGAACCTTTGAAGAACTCGTACTGGTAAAACCTGTGATGCATAATTGCTTCGCCGGCTGTTGCGGTAAGCATCCTTGTTCGGAGTCCCATAATACCGCGCGAAGGAATATGGAAAATTATTTTGTTAAGGCTGCCCTTCGAATCCATACTTACCATTTCACCTTTTCGCTGACCAACCATCTCGATAACTTTTCCTGATGATTCGGCAGGTACATCCACAACGAGCACTTCTATCGGTTCGGCTTTTTTTCCGTCGATCTCTTTATAAATTACTTTCGGTTCGCGTATCTGGAGTTCGTATCCTTCACGTCTCATATTCTCAATTAATACCGACAAGTGCAGAACACCTCTTCCTGATACTTTATAAGAATCCGGTGAACCGGTTTCCTGAACACGAAGCGCAACGTTATGCTCAAGTTCTTTGAACAGCCTGTCACGAATCTGGCGCGAAGTAACAAGTTTACCTTCCTTGCCGTAGAACGGTGAATTATTCACCGTAAATGTCATACTGATTGTGGGTTCGTCAATAGCTATAATCGGCAACGGTTCGGGATTCTCCGCACTCGCAATTGTATCGCCGATATCTATATCTTCCACACCGACAATAGCACATATATCGCCGCAGTGTACCTCTTCAACTTCCAGCCTGTTTAATCCTTCGAACACAAAAATCTGTTTTATCGCGACATCATGAATTTTACCGTCACGTTTAATAACACTAAGCTTTTCTGATTTACTGAGTGTGCCTCTGAATACTCTCCCTATTCCGATTCGTCCTACGTAGTCACTATAATCCAAAGTAGTTACCTGGATTTGGAGAGAACCTTCCTTAATCGGCGGAACAGGAATTGTTTCAATTATCAAATCCAGCAAAGGATTAAGATTATCATGAGCATCATTCAGTTCCTTAACGGCCCAGCCGTCGCGACCGCTGGCATAAACATATGAGAAGTCAAGCTGCTCTTCGTCAGCATCCAGATCAATAAACAAGTCATAAATTTCATCGAGAACTTCTTCGGGTCTGTTATCTGGACGGTCAATTTTATTGATAACTACAATAGGCTTAAGATGCAGGTGTAAAGCTTTCTCGAGGACGAATCTGGTCTGGGGCATCGGTCCTTCGAACGAGTCAACTAACAACAGAACTCCATCGGCCATTTTCAGAACGCGTTCAACCTCGCCTCCGAAATCAGCGTGTCCGGGTGTGTCTATTATATTAATTTTATAGTCATTATAAGGAATACTAATATTCTTCGACAGTATAGTTATTCCTCTTTCACGCTCAAGATCATTCGAGTCGAGGAATCTCTCGCGAACAACCTGGTTTTCCCTGAATACAGCGCATTGTTTCAGTATCTGGTCAACAAGTGTCGTTTTCCCGTGATCAACGTGTGCGATAATCGCTATGTTTCGTATCTCTTTCACAATTACTCCAAATTAAAAAATCAGCCGGTCAAGTAAACGAAAACTTGACAGTTAGTCAAGTTAAATATAGATGAAGCCGTTATAGACAAGAGTTAATGTAAGTTTAGTATGAAGGGAAATTTGCAGTTAAATGGCAAAACCGGGCTAAAATGCCCGGCTTGCAAACCTTAAATTTACTTTTCGGAACCCGGTGGATTACCCGGCTTCATTTTCTCATCCGGAGGCATGGGAGGCGGCATTCGCATATCACCGTCCTCGGCAAATCCCATGTCAGTACTCCAAACAACTGGAGTTTCTCCGATATACTTCACAGCGAACTTTGAATTACGATCACGAGTATTCGGGTAGTTGTGCTGACCCGTCAACATATACTTACCCGAAATATTGTAGATCAATTCAAGCAATGCTCTAGCTTCGGGAGATGCATTCGGTGTTACGGGGTCATTTGAACAATAATTCGCTGAAGTGAGCAACTGAATTAAAATAACAGTTACAATTAAATAAAATTATCCGGATTTCATTTTTCAACCTGCTTTATTTATAGTTAGACAAATTCTTGCTTCGAATATCAATGATCTGGATTATATATGTTTTTCTAATTCAGTCCGGATAGAATTAATTCATCGAACGTCCTATAAAGACAATTAAGAATAAAATCAGTACGTGGTCACATATAATTTACAATTATTACAATTTGTGAGGAAGGAAGAAAATTATTCGCGGATTTTGGTGGGCGGATTGTATACTGAAACGGGTAAGCTTTAGTAGACTATTTTTTTAGAAATCAATTTCTTGAGAATCTGGTTTAATGAAAGAATATCATCGACAGCGCCTACTTTAGCTGCTTCTTTCGGCATACCGTAAACCACACTGGATTTTTCATCCTGAGCAATATTATAAGCGCCTGCATTCTTCATCTCCAGCATACCTTTTGAGCCGTCGTCACCCATTCCAGTGAGTATTATGCCAACCGCATTTTGTCCGACATACCTTGCGCCAGATCTGAAGAGTACGTCAACCGATGGTCTATGTCTTGATACCAGCGGACCTTCTTTTACTTCAACAAAGTAGTGCGAACCATTGTGTTTAATGAGCGTGTGTTTATTACCCGGCGCAATTAATATCTGACCGGATTTAACTATATCTCCGTTTTCCGCTTCCTTTACTTCCGTTGGACACAGTTTATTAAGACTGTTAGCGAAAGAGGTCGTGAAAAATTCGGGCATGTGCTGTACTACTATAATACCGGGACTATTAACAGGAAAATCTTTCAATAAAAACCTTAGTGCCTCCGTACCGCCGGTGGATGCACCGATTAGTATTACTTTTTCCGTAGTCCGTATCTTATTTGTGTATTTCGGTTTGGAAAGAATTACGTCTGCGTTAAGTTTAGGTTTAACATCTATCTTAGCACTGGATCGTGCTTTAACCTTAACCATTGAAGCTGACTTTACAACGTCACAAATCCTGATTTTAGATTCTTCGAAAAACTGCTTTTTACCCATTTCGGGTTTTGTAATAATATCAACAGCGCCTGCCTGCAGAGCCTCAATAGCTTTGTCGGAACCCTTTGTGGTTAAACTGGAACAGATAACAACCGGTATAGGTTTCTTTGCCATCAGTTTTTTAAGAAACGTTAATCCGTCCATCCTCGGCATTTCAATATCGAGAGTTATTACGTCAGGTACATTCTTTTTTATTTTTTCGATCGCTATAATCGGATCAAGGGCAGTATCTATTACTTCCAATGCCGGATCGGACGAAAGTATCTCCGACATTGCATTTCTGACTAATGCGGAATCGTCAACAACCAGTACTTTTATCTTATTCATAGTATTTAGTTCTCACATTTAAAACAAGATGCTTTTTTACTAAGTTTACTTAAATAGACGTCACCGGTTTCAGTATAATAATACAATCGTCTGCCGGAACTTCCGCCTACATCAATCGACTTCACTTTAAGGTTTTCCTTTTCAAATATTTTCCTGACCATATTAATATTCTGCTGTCCGACTGTAAGTGCATTGTTGCGATTCTCATTAGTTGAAATAACACTGGCACCGCCGAACACTTTAATTTCCAATTCTTCTTTCTTAATCCCATGCAACTTAATAGTATCCAGAAGTGAATTCAATGAACAGGTAACATACTTATACTTATTTGCATCCAAAGTGCATTCATGATCAATTCTATTACAAGAACCCGGCAGCATTGTGTGAACAATGGCACTAAAATTTAATCTCGGCGCGCGCATGACTATAGCCACGCAAGAACCAAGCACTGTATATACTACTTCCGGCTTATCGGAAAACTGTGATTCACCCGGGTGAAGGTAAATCGAATTATATTTATCTTCTTTTCTCATACTTTCTGATACACACTTGGCGCCCTCTGCACTAAAGGTAAATTCACCGTTAGAAGCGTTTCCGAATGACTAATAAACAAATATCCGCCGGTCTCAAGCGAGTTAAAGAATTTTCTTACGAGCATCTCCTGGTTTGACTTATCGAAATAAATCATAACATTTCTACAAAAAATGACATGCTGTTTTTCGATACGCCGGAAATCATCCGTTATTAAATTTAGCCTGCTGAATCTGGCTTTTCGTCTAAGTTCCGGAATAATTCTTACTGTATTCTTTGATTTATCTTTACTTCTTAACAGATACTTCGACTTAGTGCTATAATCGATGTCTGTAACGGTTGAAGCATCATATATAGCTAATTGCGCTTTCGAAAGTACTGCTGTCGAAATGTCGCTTCCCCATATACTGAAATCAAATTCTGAATTATTAAGTTTATAATCGTTCAATACCATAGCAAGTGTATAAACTTCTTCGCCCGACGAACATCCGGCGCTCCAGACCTTTAAACTTTTACGCCTGTTAATTCCAAACCTGCTGGACACATCGTCCAAACCTTTTTCAAGTAAAAAATCAAAGTGCTTGGTTTCCCTGTAAAAATCTGTTTTGTTGGTAGTCGCAACATCAAACATATGAACCAATTCTTCATTTTTACCTTCCTGACTGAATAAAAAATCCACATATTCTTTGTAAGAGTCCGCACCAACGACCCTCAATCTTTTACGCAGCCTTGCCTCCAACATTTTTAATTTTGTTGAAGGCATTTTAATTCCGAGTGTACTTTCTATCAATTTCTGAAGTCTGAGAAAGTCATTAACGGATAACTGCGTATTAACAAAAGCTTCTACCATAATAGTGTTCCGGTTATTCGCTATTATTAACTACTATGAACTAAAATTTCTCGAATTCATCGTCGAAACTGTCTCCATTGGAACCAATATCAGCGAATGAATCGAATTCATTTTCCTGTAATTTATTTACAGGTTTAGCCTTGCTTGTTCCGGTCGATCCGCTATTAGACTTTGGAATACTTTTCTTTATAACATTCCCTGATTTTATTTCACTTCTTATATCCTTAACAGAAATATCTCTTTTATCTACTCTGAAGAAAGAAATAGTATCGAGCAGCAATTCTGCCTGACTTGAGAGTTCCTCGGAAGTTGATGCGGCCTCTTCTGCTCCTGCAGCGTTCTGTTGAATAACCTGGTTCAACTGTTGAATAGCATTGTTGATCTGCTCGGCACCGCTGTTTTGCTCATTACTTGAAGCGGTAATCTCTTGAACAAGTTCGGAAGTTTTCTGTATATCAGGAACTATCTGAGTTAACAAATCACCCGCTCTTTCAGCCACTTCAACACTGGATGATGACAAAGTGCCAATTTCGGCTGCAGCAGTCTGACTTCTTTCAGCAAGTTTTCTAACTTCCGAGGCGACAACCGCAAATCCTTTACCATGTTCACCCGCTCTGGCGGCTTCGATAGCAGCGTTTAGTGCCAACAGGTTTGTCTGTCTCGCAATTTCTTCTATTATGGTTATTTTGCCTGCAATTTCTTTCATTGCATTAACCGTCTGAGAAACTGCTTCACCGCCAACCTGTGCATCATTTGCGGATTTCAATGCTATCTTCTCGGTCTGCTGAGCATTATCTGCGTTTTGTTTTATATTTGCCGTCATCTGCTCCATTGACGACGAAGCTTCTTCAGCTGCGGCTGCCTGCTCTGAAGCACCCTGGGATATCTGCTCCGAGCTTGAGCTCATCTGTTCTGCTCCTGCGGCAACATTACCGGCGGCAGTTGTAACGCCTTCAATAACTTCACTAATCTTTTCGAGCATATTATTAATTGCTGTGGCAAGTTGTCCTAATTCATCTTTCTGATCAACCGAAAGTCTTTCGGTAAGGTCGCCCGAAGCAACTTTTTTCGCTGCGGAGTTCATACTTACTATAATACCGGATATATATTTTGCTATAATAAAGCCAATTAAGAAGGTTATAACTGCAGCACCTAAAATGAATAACATTATTCTAGTTGTAAGAGCGCTAACTTCTGCAGCTACATCGTCAATGTATATACCGCTACCGATTATCCAATCCCATTCTTTGAAGTATTTAATATTTGAAATTTTTGGCTCAGGCTTAGTGGAACCTGGTTTCGGCCAAACATATTCCACATATCCTTCACCATCACTTTTGGCAACTTTCACCATCTCATTGAAGAAGTATTTGCCGTCTGCATCTTTTTCTTCCTTCAACGATTTCCCCTCAAGTTCAGGTTTTATGGGATGCATAATCATATTCGGGTAGGTGTCATTGATCCAGAAATATTCGCTGCCGTTGAATCTTAATTTTCTAACGGCTTCCTGGGCCCGGAGTTTAGCCTCGTTTTCTGTAATTTCCTTATTCTTAAATTGTTGATAATAGCCGTCTACAACATCATAGACAACATCAACCGGTTGCTTGATTGCAAGTTGTTTTTCTTCATATAACTTGCTCGCAACCGATGGCATTACAAAGAATTGGAATATTACTATAAACAGTACTATCGGGATTGCTGCAACTGCCAGAAGCTTATAGAACATTCCCCAGTCTTTAAATTTTAACGCTTTCATTTCTTCTCCTGCATTTTATATAATTAGTTTCTCTTTTCTTTAAGTACGCCTGCTAATGTTTCATTTCCCGTCAACTTCAGCAACTTCCTGCAAAGCAATTAATTCTTCACTGGAAAAGACCTTATCAATATCAAGAATAATCACGAATTCCTCGTTTCTTCTTCCCATGCCTTTAATGAATTTCGTATTAAGTCGTGTACCCATTCTTGGAGCCGGTTCGATCTCATCAGGTTCCTGTTCAAATACTTCCTGAACCGAATCAACTAAAGCACCTATAACACTTGCCTCTCCGTCAATTACAACTTCTACAACTATGATGCATGTATCAACTGTTATTTCACCCTGGTTCAGTCCGAATTTTTCCCTCATATCAATTACCGGCACAACACTCCCGCGAAGGTTTATTACACCTTTAATATATCCGGGCATTTGAGGTATGCGTGTAACCGAATTGTACTCCAGAATTTCGCGCACCTGAAGAACATCCAATGCAAAGATGTCTTTGCTTAGTTCGAATGCCAGATAAGATTTTACTTCACCAGCTAAATTATCACTCATTTTATTTCCCTCTTTATAGTCTTCAATAAATTTTATTTTAAACCTGTATATCAGTTAATTCAAATTCCTTCCGCTCTGCAGATTTGATAACTGTTGGAATATCAAGTATTAATGCCAGCGTACCATTTCCCAAAATCGTAAGTCCCGATAATCCGTCAACATCTTTTATAAATTTGCCAAGGGATTTGATAACCGTCTGATGTTCCCCTATAATTTCATCAACAAGGAATCCTGTTTTTGAATCATTCTCATTAACAACTACAACCTGTTGAATTTCGGGAGCCTCCCCTTTGACACTGAATTGATCGCGAAGTGAAATATATGGGAGCAGATCGCCATGCGAGTTAAGAAGCAGACTTTTACCGTTAGCCTCTGCAATATCCTCATTAGTCAATTCGACACACTCTTCAACATACGAAAGCGGCACTATAAAATACTCATCGGAGACTTTAACAAGCAGGCCATCGATAATGGCAAGCGTTAACGGGAGTTTCAATTTTATTGCCGTACCCTCGCCGGGTTTACTATCCACATCAATAGAGCCCCTGAGTGAATCTATCACTTTTGAAACAACATCCATTCCGACACCCCTACCGGAAAGATTAGTGACTTTTGCTGCAGTTGAAAATCCGGCTTCAAATATCATCCTGAAAATTGTTTTATCATCCGGTTCATCCTGTACTGAAATCAGGTTACGTTCAATTGCTTTCTTTCGTATCGCATCTACATTAAGTCCCGCACCGTCATCCTGCACTGTAATTATCACGTTCGCCCCGGAATGTTCGGCTTTAATAAGAACTTTACCTGCTTCACTCTTTCCTTTTGCTATTCTATTTTCCGGATCTTCTATACCATGGTCAATACAATTTCGAATAATATGAACAAGCGGATCATGGAGATGTTCTATCATATTTTTATCGAGTTCTGTTTCACCGCCTTCAGTTTCAAATACAACATTTTTACCAAGGTCACGGGATAGATCACGGACAAGCCTGTTAAACTGATTAAATGTACTTCCGATAGGGACCATTTTTAAATTCAGAGCGTTATCTCTCAGACTCCATGTCAACCTTTCAACCTCTTCAGCTATCGACATCAGTATCGGATCTTTCCTGCCGATGGATGTCTGAGTAAGATGCCCCTGCACTGTTACAAGCTCACCAACAAGATTTACGAGTACATCAAGTTTTTCAGAATCTACTTTGATCCGGCCCTTTGAATAGCTTGCGGAATCCGCAGCTTTACGTACTGATGATTTCCCTGTTTCAATTTCCGAAGACTTTTTATTCTCCATATTGTCCTTTGCGGAATTATCCTGAACCACTTCCTCACTTTCAACAACAGTCTCACCTGAATCCGGACTTTTACCAATCTTTTCTATTTCAACTTTACTTTCATCATCCAGGAAAATAAAAACATCTTTTACCGCATCCATTCCCGCGTCAGTAGACAGGATAATTTCCCAATCTATAAATACTTTCTCAGGATCTATTACATCAATCGTTGGAATCTTGTCGGAATTAGCAGTGATTTTAATTTCACCAAGTTCCTTTAATTCCTCTATAAGAAATACAGGATTCGTGCCGCTGAAGAAAATTTCTGGATTCGGCGAAAACTTAATTTTATAAGTTTCCATATTACCTTTTGCGATTTCTGCGTGAACCGGTGCTTCTTCTTTTATATCCTCATCAGCAATCGAGTTTAAGATAGCAGCAAATTTATTTTTAATCTGCTCAACCTTATCATGCTCCTCCTTATCCTTCAGCATTAACTTAATCTGATCCACGGCTTCAAGCGTGAGATCAATTATTTCCCTGGTAATTTTAATTTCTCCGTTACGAATGCTTTCGAATAAGTTTTCTATATCGTGAGTAAACCCGGCAATATTATCAATACCGAACATACTGCTGGATCCTTTAATAGTATGCAAAGCCCTGAATGCCTCGCCAACAATGTTCATATCGTCGATCGACTCTTCAAGGTCCAGGAGGCATCGTTCAACCGTCTGGATCAATTCTTCCGCTTCCTCATAGAAAAGATTTAAGTGTTCCGATTTCATTTCAATACCTTGCTGGTTACTCCAAGCAGCTGCTCAGGTTTAAATGGTTTTACAATCCATCCGGTTGCGCCGGCTTTTTTACCTTCCATTTTTTTACTGTCCTGTGATTCGGTAGTAAGCATAATTATCGGGATAAAACGATGTCTGGCATCGAGCCTCAACCGCTTAATTAGTTCAATACCGTCCATCACCGGCATATTCAGATCGGTTACAACCATTTGCACCGGCGAGCTTGCAATTTTATTAAGTGCATCTTCCCCGTTTGCGGCTTCAACTACATCGTAGCCTGCATCCCGAAGAGTAAAACTTACTACCTGTCTCACACTCGATGAGTCATCTACAGTAAGTATTCTCTTTTTCATTTACAGCTCCCTGTGTATTTACAGTACATTTCCGAATCCGGATAATTGTACTGCTGCATTAAATACATCATTACTTTTTATTATTTGAAATTTTTTTTTATTTTCTTCGGCGTACTTCCCGGCTGATATAAGCAACTGCAGATATATTAAATCAAAATCTTCAGCCTCGCTGTGGTCTACGCTTATCGAATCGTTTTCCGAAATAAAAGTCATCAGTGTGTCTTTAAGTTCGGCAGCTCTCTGAATCGATAAATCTCCGTCAAGTTTAAGTACTCCTTTTTCGATTTTCTTTTTTCTTGGCATTTTAATTCCGTTTTTATCTAAAACAGTTCTACGTTGTCTCCAAACTCACCCGGATCATCATCGGAATTGTAATCAGATGAATCCGGTGAATTACCTAAATCATATTCATCGCCATCAATAAAGTCATGTGTTTCTCTCTCACTATCCATTGTATATTTATTCCGGAGATCTCCTGAACTCCGTGACTTCATATGAGCTACGGATGCAGGATCAATATTATTTAGGATAGAATCCAGACTTTCCTGCACCAGGTCAAACTCTGCTTCCGATGCCTGTGCAAACTCACGTAACTCATCGGCCTCAATCGAATCTTTTTTAACGCTTTCAATGTCCGTATCAGCATGTTCAACTATCTGAAAGACCTTAGTGTGTGTATCTCCAAGTTCCGTAAAAAGATTATTCAATCGTGCCCTAAGTGAATTATCGGACAATTTCCCAACTTTTTGAGCGCTTTCCGTAAGTGAATCATTAAACGATCCGATATCAGTACGGATGTGTTTGAATTTGTCCGAAAGTGAATTGGTTTGTTCTTTTGCATTGACCGAAAGTGTCTGAATATTTTGGGCAAGTATTCCAAGTGAAGCCCCGTCGTTACCCAGTCTTACCGCTTTAATCTGCGAATTAAGTGATATTAACTCGATCTCATCACCAATTTCCTCAACTTCCTGAACAAAGTCCGACAATTCTTCGATCATCTCGTTAACCTGCTCAATCATTTTAATCAGCTCGGAATCACCGGATGCGTTCTCGGTAAGAATATCGATCGTGTTTTTTAATTTTTCCCTGGCATTTTCCAATGAGGAATCATCGCTATTCTCGTTGTTATTGAGCAATTCCCTTATCATTCTAATAAGATTATCAGTCATTTCTGAAACATTGGTCACTTCGGTAACCAGTTGTTCAGTTGCGCGTAAAAACTGTGATTTTGTATTGGTAAGCTGAGCTTTCTGGAGTTTCACTATGTGATAAATCTCACCTGTAATTTCTTCCCGGCTCAGATTCCTGTTCACATCCTCGTCGAATAATGCTTCGAGAGCCTCAATTATATGATCTATCTGCTGCCTGGAAATATCCTGGTACTGGAGGGATTGGACAATATCTCCGAGTATTTCGGAAATCCTGCCTGAATACATTGCAATCTCATCAGTATTTCTCTTTGCCAGAGCAAATTTTTTGTTTAGCAGATCAGCGCCTAATCCGGCCTTTTCCATAATTCTGCCGGAAATGTCTCTTGTATTTTTTGTTACATCAACGGAATTGCGGTTAATTTTATTGATTACATTAAACAGTGCATTCAGCCTCTGGAGAATTTGTTTTACCTTCTCGTCAATCCCGTTTGAAAGGTTTTCAACATTCTGTGCCAGGTTATCGAACCCATTATCTATATCATTTATTCTCGCGCTTTCAATTTTAGTTGATAAACCGAGAACTCTAAGTCTTTTTACGAAGCGATTAAAATTCCCAAGTTCATTAAGTACTTCCTGAAGTTGATTTGAGATACGCTGCATAGTACTTGTATTAGCATTCACTTCAGTGTCACTTACTGATAAAATATCTTTTACATTATTGATAACCTCATCGAGATCATCAATGCTCTTGTGTATTTCGGGAGAAGCAACAATCGTTGAGGCTTCCTTAACGGAAGAAAGAATGTTCCTGGTGCGGCTGTACGACCCGTTTAATATCTGTCCGAATTTTAGAAATTTACCTTCCGTTGTATCCTGTATTGCACTTAGTGTACTTACAGCCTTTTGTATTGTTGTTTTGGCAGAAGTGTGAAGACTGTTATCTGTTTCGAAATTCATTTAATATTCTTATAATATTTATTATTTAATTATCCACAAGTCTATTTTTCACGCATTATTGCGAGAAATATTAATATTATCGGAATATTTTTCCCTCTTTTTAGCTCAAAATTTAAAATACTAATAGGTCACATCGGACTGGTTCATTTGGGTTCTTTTTCCTACTTAAATTGTTTATTCCATCCCCGGGCAAAATGGACTGCTCGATTTGCATGCAAATTGGCTGTTTCGGGGGAGCCGAATTTATACTACATTTGAACAGACAATTCGGGAAATTCAAATGGTATTTATTAATCTGAACAACGAAAGAGAGGCACCTCTTTTTCAGCAGGTTGTAGCACAGATTAAAGAGAAGATAGACAGCCGCGTACTCCAGCCGGGATTCCGTCTTCCTTCAACGAGATCACTTGCGGATAAACTCGGGGTTAACCGAACAACTATATATAAAGCTTACCAGGAATTATGGGCTCTGGGTTATATAGAAAGCCGCTCCGGCTCGTACTCGTTCGTAAGGCAGCGCAGGAAAATTCGGCAAACGAGCAATCCCCAGCCCCAAAATATCATTGACTGGGACAATTGTATAAACGAAAATGCCGAGCGTGTTTGTAACATATTCGGCGGTATCAACTACCCGTTCAGCGAAAAGAAAATAAAATTCGACGGGATTGATCTCGGGAGGCTGCATCCCGATACAAGGTTGTACCCGCTGAGTAAATTCAAAGCTTGTTTAAGCAAAGTTATAAATGAACAGGGTGAAGAAATTCTTAATTACGGCGATACACTGGGTTATTATCCGCTCCGCGAGTACATAGCCCACCGTCAGCAGCTTCACGGTATTCAGACAAATACAGAAGAAGTAATTATTACAAATGGTGCACAGAACGCGATTGATCTCGTACTGAAATTGCTTGCAAAACCGGGTTCGAGGGTATTCGTTGAATCTCCGACGTACGGAATGATAATACCGACATTAAAATACTACAACTGTGAAATAGTCAGCATACCTATGAAGGATGACGGAGTAGATATCGACACAATTGAAAGGGAGTTCGAAAAAGGATTGCCGATATTCTTATATACTATGCCGAATTTTCAGAATCCTACGGGAATTACAACTAGTCAGGCGCACAGGGAAAAACTGCTGGCTCTTTTTGAAAAACATCGGATTCCCATCATTGAGGACGCATTTGAAGAGGAGATGAAATACTTCGGAAAAGTTCCGCTTCCAATAAAATCAATGGATACAGGCGGAGTAGTAATATATATCGGCAGTTTTTCCAAAGTACTATTCCCCGGTATACGCAAAGGCTGGATAACAGCCGACACTGAATGCATAAAAAAGCTTGCAGCTATTAAACGCTTCAGCGATCTGACTTCGGCATTACCCGAGCAGGCAGCTCTTGCAGAGTTTTGCCGGCAGGGGCATTACGAACTACATATTAAAAAGATTCATAAGATATATCGCAGAAGAATGATGGCGGCAGTAAATGCGCTGTCCGAAAAGGTTAAGAATAAAAATATAATTTGGAACGAGCCGAACGGCGGTTATACAATATGGATGCGCCTTGCAAACACGAAAAAATCATACATTGAGATAAATGAAATGCTTCTGGAAAACAAAGTCAGATTCGCACTTGGTAAGGATTTTTTTCACGAGAACTCGAAGAAGATATACCTTAGACTGGCAATAGCAAGTTTAAACGAGGAAGAAATCGTTGAAGGGATTGAAAGATTTTCAGCAGCGCTGAAAGAAATATATAAAAACTAACAAGAATTAATCGGGGGAATTAAATTGGATATAAATAAATTACTCGCTACCAGAACAAAGCAAATAAACGCAAGTGCAATAAGAGAATTGTTAAAACTCGGTGCCAGTAAAAAACTGATTTCGCTCGGTGGCGGACTTCCATCACCCGATAGTTTCCCGGTCGATTTGATCCCGGAACTAACTGAAAGAGTTTTAACAAAGTACGGTTCAGCCGCACTGCAATACGATATGACCGAGGGATTCATCCCATTGCGTGAAGCATTAATTGATTATCTGCTTACAAAAAAGATAAATGCAAAGTTAGAGAACGTATACATTACCAGCGGATCACAGGGATTCCTGGATAGTATCGGTAAAATACTTGTTTCTCCGGGCGACTATGTGGCGGTTGAGGGTCCGACTTATCTTGCAGCACTTCAGGCTTTTAATGCATACGGCGCACAATACGCAGTAATTGAAACCGATGAGGAGGGAATTATTCCCGAGTCACTTGCAAGAGTGCTTAACGAGTATCCTGTTAAGTTCATTTACACAATACCCACTTTTCAGAATCCGTCAGGCAAAACTCTAAAGACAAAAAGAAGGCAGCGGATCGCAGATATTATTCGTGAGTATGACAAACTCCTTGTTGAAGATGATCCCTACGGATCTTTACGCTACAAGGGCGAAGAAGAACCGCCGATTAAAATGCTGGCACCTTCTAACGTGATTTATACAAGCACCTTCTCGAAAATATTTGCGCCAGGTATAAGGGTTGGATTTTTTGTCGCTCCGGAAGAACTCGGAAGATGGATGGTTCTTGCCAAGCAGGGAGTTGATTTGAATACATGCACATTAAGTCAGGCTCTGGCAACCGAATATCTCACAGGAGGTTACCTGCTACCGCATATTGAGAAAGTCAAAAAGCTTTACTCACCAAAGCTCGAAACGATGCTGCAGGAATTGGAAAACAATTTTTCCGATGAATACAAATGGTCACACCCCGAAGGCGGAATGTTTCTCTGGATGGAAGGTCCGAAAGGAATCGACATGGAAGAGATTTTGAAATTGACTCTTAAGCGCAGCGTTGGATTTGTGCCCGGAAAATTCTTTTATCCCGACACTTCGGAAAGACCGGAGACTATACGTCTGAACTTTACGAACGTTGCCATTGATGAAATAAAATCGGCAATAAAAGTGATTGCCGAAGTTCTTCACGCTCACTCTGAGCGGACGATAAATCTCTAAAAATCATTCCGCAATATCAGGAGACTTCTAAATGAACAAGGGTGTAGTATACGCACTATCGGCATATTTATTCTGGGGACTTCATCCCGTCTACTGGAAACTTCTGCGAAGTGTTCCTGCTTACGAGATAGTTATGCATCGAATAATGTGGTCGTTAGTATTCTTTGCAATTATAATTACGATTCGGCGGGACTGGAAACAGTTTTTCTCTAAACTCCGCAGCAGCACTAATAGAAAAACACTAATTATTACCGCGTTCCTGATCAGTTCCAACTGGGGTCTGTATATTTGGGCTGTGAATGCCGGCTTTATAGTTGAAACGAGTCTTGGTTACTTTATTAGCCCCCTTATCAGCGTCATTCTTGGTGTAATGTTTTTCAAAGAAAAGCTTCGTCGTGTTCAATGGACAGCTGTTGCTCTTGCGGCTTCCGGGGTAATATACATGACGTTCATCTATGGACAGTTTCCATGGATAAGTTTATATCTTGCCGGTACTTGGGGACTTTACGGGATGCTTCGCAAGAAAGTTAACTTCGGGCATAAAGTCAAACTTAGTTGAAATTTGAGGCTCCCATTTTTTAAGCTACCTTCTGTTGTTCCAAGTTTAACTCTGCCATAATAGCTGATTTTAATAAATATAGTTTATTATAATTGTTAACTCTGCGAAGCCTGATTTCTATTTCCAGCAATGCTGATGCAACCCACCTTGACTTCATATCTGAGTTTACCCAGTTTTTTACATTCCTTAAATGTTTTGCCAGTAGGGAGTTCATGCTCTCTATCATATTCGTGGTTGTAAACGAACGTCCCAACTCTTCAACAAGCCCCAGCCTGTGCATTGTCAGAGTTTCTTCCAGTCCCTCTTCCAAAGAATTGGCAGCGCTGCGGTTTATTTTTTTCAATTCATCCCGGATCTCAAATAGTCTAATTTTCGCTTCTTCATAAAGCGGCTCACTATATGCCCGCTGAAGTTTACCCTTAAATACCGGTTTCTCTTTTTCACTTAAGTAACTGATAACATTTTCCCGCTTATGCCATTGGCAACGCTGAACAACCACAAACTCGCCGAATACTTCATCTACTGCTTTACGTAAGCCTTTAGAGCCATCAAGGAGGGCAAGCAAGCCACCTGTAAAACTAAAACCTCTTTCAATTAGACCTTGGAGTAAGCCTTTAACCGCAGTACTGTTTTCAGTAGTAGTTTGTACGAAACCCAACGGTACTTTTACTCCCATGCTTGTGACTCCCAGGGCTATTACAACATTATCCCTTGATAAGTATTTGCCATCTATTACTATTGCCAGGAACTCGTAGTTGCTCAAGTCCCGCTTCTCAAATTCTTCCAACGCTTTGCTGCTTTCTTCTTTAAAACGCCGGCTGATACTTGATTGGCTCATCCCGAAACTATCGGTTATACTTCGAGTTACTTTTTCATAATCATGCTGGCTTAAACCGAGTATTATCTTTTTCAATACTTCCTCGCCCGGCATATCAATACTATGTAGTTTCTCATAATACTCCGGTGTTTCTGTTTTACCTGTCAGTTTATTGAACAACCGGGGAACATCTACCTTCACTTTTTCTGAACCGATGCGAATGCTGCCCGGATTACTGCTCCATCGAGAGAATTCTCCGCTACGGCTGTATTTTTCTCCTGCTTTTGACCTTATCTCGTCTTCCATTAATTGGTTATAATATAGCTTCATAACCTCAACTAAATTACTGAACAGTTCGAATTGAATATCTCTTGGTTGTGACAATAACCATTCAAGGTTTTTCCTTTCAATTTTGCTATCTTGCATCCGAGGCTCCTTTTTGTTTTTTGTTACTCCAATTTCAAATTACAAATTTTTTGGGAGCCTCTTCTTTTTTTATTTCAACTAGGATTGAATATATATCTAACTTCGGTTCGGTCGAAGGACTTACGATAGAAACAGCATTACTCTCAATACCGGCAGTAATCTTTATGTTATTTCTCACCTCAACGGGTTCAAACTCATTCATTATTTTTGACACGAACATTACCTTACTGCTTATTGGAGCCGGTATCACTTCCGGATTGCCCTTAATGGTGTTTATTTATGCATCCAGGCAAATTGATCTTTCACTTATCGGAATACTTCAGTATGTCTATCCGACAACTTTGTTTTTAATAGGCACGCTGATTTATGATGAACCGGTTAGTATGATCAAACTCACTGGATTTGTTATCATTTGGATTGCGCTAATTGTGTATACAGCTGAAAACCTATATTTTAACAAGTCTTCAATAAAAACTCGGAAAGAATTAATTACCGCACTCGAGGAAAACTAATTGGGGAAATAATTATATGGAATATAAATCCAACAGCAGGAATGTTGTGAAGCGTAATCCGAAGCGCGCTTCCTACGATAAGGAAACAATACATGAAATAATAGACGAATCTCTGATCAGTAATATTGCATTTAATGTAGGAGATCAACCGTATATAATCCCAACGATACATGTTCGTAAAGATGAAACAATATTTCTTCACGGCGCTTCAACAAGCAGGCTTCTGAATCATATTGAATCGGGCAGCAATATTTGTTTGTCATTTAATCAATTAGACGGGATAGTCCTGGCAAGATCGGTTTTTCATCACTCAATGAATTACCGGTCCGCAATTGTATTTGGGAAGGGACGTTCCGCAACAGAACAGGAGCGTTCTGAAATCTTTGAATCCCTTACCGAGAAATTAATTCCGGGAAGATGGAACGATGCTCGATTACCGTCAGATAAAGAGATTAAGGCAACTAAAATATCAGCAGTAGAAATCGAGGACGCCTCAGCAAAAATTCGTTCAGGCGGACCGAACGATGAACCGGACGATTACGACCTTGATGTATGGGCCGGAGTTATCCCGGTTAAACAAATTTTTGATGCACCAATCCCGGATGAAAAATTGCGTGAAGGTATTGCTATTCCGGATTATTTAGATAAATTCCTGAAGTAAATAATCCGTAAAGGAAAGGCGCCTAATCCTGAACAAACCTATTATTATAGCACATCGCGGGGCCTCAAATGATGCACCCGAGAATACCCTGGCATCCATCAACCTTGCATGGGAACAGGGTGCCGACGCGGTTGAAGTCGATGTCCGATTCAGCAAGGATAAGTATCCGGTTGTAATTCATGATGCAAACATCCGCCGTACTACAGGTAAAAATGGATTAGTGAATTCACTCCTTTCTCAGGAATTAAAACAACTTGATGCCGGCGGTTGGGAAGGAAGTCAATGGAAGGGAGAACAGATTCCTTTACTATCTGAAGTCATTCCTACTGTTCCATCCGGCAGAAAACTTATTATCGAAATCAAGCCGGGCAAAGTATTCATGCCGGAACTTATTCGGGTAGTTAATCAGTCAGGATTGGACCTTAACCAAATTGAGTTTATAAGTTTCGATCCGCGAATTTGCGCCGCCATAAAAAAGGACTTCCCGACATGCAAAGTTTTACTGCTATCAGAGCTGGACTATACATGGCTTCATAGAATATTCAGACCTTCAACGAACAAATTAATTGATATCGTTCTCAATTATAATCTCGATGGATTAAATCTTTGGGCCGGGAATATGATTGATACAGGTCTAATTCAAAAATGTTATAAGCACAAACTTCTACTTTATACCTGGACAACGAATTCAACCGGGAAGGCTATTGAATTATCTGACATTGGAGTAGACGGGATTACTACAGACCGGGTAAAGTCGATTAAAGAATGCTTGGATGCATACTTCCAATTGGCATAGACATTTATTTCAATTAAATTACCGTATCAATTTTTCTTCTTTTTCAGGTCTGGCACAGCCGGTATAAATCATGTCAAAAGTTGTAATAGCAATTCACGGATTGGGGAACAAACCTGATAAGGATACACTGGAATACTGGTGGCTCACCTCAATCAAAGAAGGTCTTAAAGGAATCGGACAGTATATATTTCCAGCCGGATTTGAGATGGTTTATTGGGCTGATATACTATACGAAAAGCCCCTGGATATTGCGATCAACGATAAAGATAATCCGCTATACCTGGAAGAGAAATACACACCCGCTCCAGTTAATTATAAGCCGTCTCCGCATAGTTTAAGGAAAAAGGTTTTAGATGTGCTTGAGAAACAAATGGATAAAGTACTTCTTAACGGCGATCATTTTCCCGGTTTCGATCAAATAACGGAGATGATTATTCACAAATACTTCCGTGACCTGGAAATATACTATGACAAAACATCTGCCGGCAAAGATACTCCGCGGGACTTGATTAGAAACCGGTTATACAAAGTTCTTCAAAAATATAAGAAACACGAAATTATGCTTATCGGACATTCGATGGGTTCAATAGTAGCCTACGATGTGCTTAGTATTCTCAAACCGGAAATAAACATCAGCACTCTTGTTACTATGGGATCACCGCTCGGTTTGCCAGTTGTAATGAATAAGATATCAGCGGAGTTAGGATTAAAGATAAATGAGACGAATAAACTGACTACACCTCCCGGAGTATTAAATAACTGGTTTAATTTCTCGGACCTTGAAGATAAAGTAGCCATGAACTATAATTTAGCAGACGATTACGATCCGAGCCCGAGAGGTGTATCACCCCGGGATTTCATCGTAAATAATAACTACACAATCAACGAAGTTAACAATCCTCACAAGTCATACGGTTACCTTAGAACTCCCGAATTCGCAAATGTTCTTTGTAACTTTTTAATGACAAATAAATCCGGCAAGCCCAAATGGCTATATAGCTTATATAATAAAGTTTACAGGCGATTTTTTTAATAAACAAATCACATTTGCCACCTCATAAAACGTGAAATTGACAACCACACCATTTGTAACTATTTTTGCGCATCGTGTATTTACTTGCATACGCAATAACTCAAACAACTATTCGAGTATTTAATTCCAGACTTAACAGAAAGGGTAAAAAATGATGAAATTAATTTCATGGAATGTTAACGGGATTAGAGCAATAGCCAAAAAGGGATTTCACGAGTGGTTCAAATCCGTGAGTCCCGACATACTCTGTCTTCAGGAAACCAAAGCATGGGCGGAGCAGCTTGACGATTCCTTATTAAATATAGATGGATATACTTCATATTTTTCGGAAGCGTATAAAAAAGGATACAGCGGAGTTGCAGTTTATACAAAACGTGAGCCGTTAAGTGTTAAAAAAGGAATAGGTATTGAGGAATTTGATCGCGAGGGAAGATTTTTAATTTTGGAATACCCCGAATTCACACTGTTCAATATTTATTACCCGAACGGCAAACGGGATAAAGTAAGATTGAAATATAAAATGGATTTCTATGCGGCTTTTCGGAAATACGCCAACTACTTAAAGGCAAAAGGAAAAAAGCTTATAATTTGCGGCGATGTTAATACAGCCCATAAGGAAATAGATCTTGCAAGACCGAAAGCGAACAGGAAAGTATCCGGTTTCCTGCCTGAAGAATGCGAATGGATAGACGGTTTCCTGGCAGACGGTTATATAGATACCTTAAGAATGTTCAACCAGAATTCCGAAGTCTATACCTGGTGGGACATGATTACCCGCGCCCGCGACAGGAACGTCGGTTGGCGTATTGACTATTTTTACATCAGCGAGGACCTGATAGAGAATATTAAAAATGCATTTACAATGCCTGATGTTATGGGGTCGGATCATTGCCCTGTAGGTATTGATATAAAATTTTAAATTGAATTTGCGGGGACAAATAGAAAACAATGAGCGAGAAACAATTTTATTTTGAATCGGAATTTGAAGTGAAATCATACGACATAGATGTTGTAGGGCATGTAAATAATATTGTATACATCAGGTGGCTGGAAGATATTCGAATGAATTTCCTCAATAAATTTCTGCCGTACAACGATCTTATGAATAAAGGCATTTCACCTGTTCTTGTAAACACACAAATTGAATACCTGCAGCCTATAAAAATGTTTGACGAAGTAATTGCTGAATCCTACATCAGCGATGTAAAAGGCCCTCGTTTGTTCATGGAGTTTGAGTTTTACGTAGGTGAAAGGTTAATGGCAAAAGCAAAGCAGACCGGCATCTTTTTCGATGTACACAAACAGCGTCCTGTGCGTCCGCCGGAGGAATTCATTAAATTGTGGAAAAACTACGAAAACTAAAATACGCACATCAAACTAATTAATTAAATAATTTTCTTAAATAATAATTTTAAGATTTCAATTATTGTCAATTTCTTCTTATCTTTTAGAAGACACATTATCCATTCTGAATATTCTACAATTGTCGTTGTGTTATCGGCCAGATTATTTCTTCAGGGGTACATGGCCGGTTTGAGGATTAAAAATCCTTCTTTCTAAACTGATACCGTTATAGAACAGATACCAAAACAATATTTTTGTCAAACCTAATGGAGGTCATTATGGCATATCCAACACCGGTTAATGATCAGATAACCGATTCTGTAACTCAATCGAATGTGCAGGTTCTCGCCAGTTCTCCTGCAATGGCATTGGGATCGCTGTACCAGGGAATAAGCAATTCTCAGGGACTGGCAACACAAAATGCTTCCTCTAATCAACAAAACATTAGTACAATTTCCTCGTCGGTTACATCAGCCTGTGTAGATGTTTTGCTTAGCGAGTAAATTTCATTTTTAACTAATTATAACAAGGAGAAATATCATGGCATTACCAACCGCAGTAAACGGACAAATAACTGATTCCGTAACTCAATCGAATGTTGAAGTCCTGGCAAGTGCACCGGCAAAAGCAATGGGTGACTTGTATATGGCAACAAGCAATGCTCTTTCACTGGCAGCACAAAATGCAACATCAAACCAGCAGAATGTAAATACACTAACAGAAGCAGTAACAACCAAATGTGTGAAGTTCCTGCTTGGTACTGATATAACTAAATCAAAGTAAAGAGCAATCATTTAAAAAGGAGTTAATATGGCTTTTCCAACAGCTGTAAACAGTCAGATAACCGACGCAGTAACTCAGACAAGCGTTGAAGTACTTGCGGACAGTCCTGCGACAGCTGCTGCTATGCTGATGCAGACAATGGCTGAATCATTAGGGTTGGCAATTCAAAACGCAGTTGCTAATCAGCAGAACATGAATAGTATAAGCTCGGCAGTTACAACAAAATGTGTTGAAACACTGCTAAGCAAATAAACTAAACTGAGAAAAAATATTCCGAGGAAAATATGCCGGAAAAAACGAGCATTAATGATCAAATTGCCGATTCGGTAGCCAGTCTGCAAAAAATGCTGCTTGAAAACAAAGAGGGTAACATGCAGGCATTGTCCTATCAGATAATGGCTCATGCAGCGGGACTCGCCATGTTGAATGCAGTAAACCAGCAGCAGCAGATGTACATACTGCAAAACGCCGTTACAACAGCGACAGCAAAAGCTGCTCTGGAATCAAAGCCCGAAGAAGCTGTTAGTATTTTAAAAGACCTTATGAATGAAAACGATTTATTACAGACATTTTCAGGACTTAAAAGCTTCATGGACGATTTAAATAAAACCTACCAGGATATAATAAACAAGAAACCGGAAAGCTCTGAAGTGAAAAAGAATACAACAGCCTCTTCAGAATCCCGAAGTAAGCGTAAGACGGGAGGTAAATCCGGGAAATAAATAAAGGAAGAAAAAAATGACTGTCTCCGGAAATAGTTCAAAGAAAAAAGGCGGTGCAGCCAGAGGATCACAGAAGAAGATTAAATCTTCAGCCGCAACAAAGCCAAAAGCCGTGAAAGATAAAGAACCGAATACAAAACCAGTAGATTTCAAAGATTTGGAAGAACACCGCAAAAATATTCATGCGGCAGCAAAGGAAGCCCAGAACGCTGTAAAAAAAGCTCTGGAAGGTATGTCCGATCTGACAAAATATGAAGAAAAGTATGAAGAGTAGATATTGACTTGCTTGGGCGTCAATAAAATTTGAATTAGACACAAGGAGGTTTAATATGAAGCATTCCATTACGCTTCGCAACAGACACGGAGGCGGTGAATATAAACAGGCATTGAATGAAACTGAAATGCCTGATATTCCTTCTATTGACTGGGATAAAATCGGAAGAAAGAGACCCGAGTGGGTATCTGACAAACAGTGGGACTCGGATAAAAACGAAACCAATGTAGATATCGTGATAATAACCTGGACTTCAGCAGAATGGGCATCATTTAACCATGTATTCTGTGACAGTGGTGCAGACATGCCGTACAAATATTACGAAGCAGAGAAGGAATGGCGTGAGTACTGGAAATATTACCATAACAACTGGGATAAGATTAAGTCCGAGCTTACCGACAAGTCCCCGTCATTATCACACGAGGCTTGGGGAAGCTGTAGGGTAGTAAAACTTCCATCGAATGATAAAAATGTTCTGCTGTTCAAATCAGATATGCATGTAAGTACCGACGGAAAGGATCTTCCGTTAAGAAGTATGCTTCAGCAGATTATTGATGATTTTAACCCTCGGTTTATTTTCACGATTGGCACAGCAGGCGGTTCACGTATTGAAGACAACCTGGGTACAGTTAATGTAACAAATTGCGCGCATTTCGATTTGACAGGTGAGTTTACCGGTTGTCACTACCCTTTCAATAATAAAACTTACTGTAATTCATGGGAACCGGTTAAAGAATTGTTTGACAAAATAAGCAGTTCACTCATGGAGACTCCGGTAACAAAACATGATCTGGAAATGCTCAGGAACAAAAATGCGGAAAAACTTATTGACCCGGAAACCGGCAAGACATATGAACTAAGCAAGCTGGCAAACAGTCAAATTGAACCGGGCAAAATACCACCAATAATGAATGTACTTGATAACACACCCGTGCTTACAACCAACGGATACGTTGTTGGAAATACCAGCGGTAATTATAAAGATTATGCTGCAATGGAAATGGATGATGCTGTAATCGGTTTAATCGCTGATAAGAATTCGATACTATTCGGTATTGTCAGAAACATATCCGATCCGGTTCAAAACGCTTCGCTGGCATCTGAAGTGCAGGGTCAATGGGGAGGAATAATTTACAGTGAGTACGGGCTGTATACCAGTTACAACGGCGCCCTGGTAACATGGGCCTTAGTGGACGCAATGAAATAGTATTATCAGTGTCTATTCAATGGCTATGATCGATTTCCAACCAGAAAATCTTATCAAATATCCGGGCTGAACAATGAAATTAATTCAGTCCGGATATTTCTCACATTAGAAAATCCTCAAATAATTCAGTAATTTATCAGGCGTTATCTAACCTTCCTTTTTTGTTTTTAGTTAACAATAATATATGAGTCTGAATATGAATTTGAAAAAAGAACTGCTGAAAGTAATTTTAACTTTTTCAGTGCTGTTTCTAACCTCCCCAACAATAAACTCACAACAGAAAACAGAAAACCTTGACTCTCTGCTAACCTACTGTAATACGAATGGGATATTCAACGGGACAGTACTTATTGCAGAGAATCAGAATGTAATCTACAAGAAAACATTAGGTTATGCTGATTTTGAAAAGGGTGAAAAACTTACTCCCGACCACCAGTTTTACCTCGCTTCTGTTTCAAAGCAGTTTACTACAATGGCTGTGATGATGCTTAAGGAAAAGGGACAGCTCAGTTATGACGATAAACTCTCAAAGTATTTTGATGAATTCCCGGATTACGCTGATGATGTTACAATCCTGAACCTGATGACGCACACTTCCGGAATACCTAATCATTACAGGCTCGTTGAACAAAAGCCCGGATTATCGAATCAGGATGCGTTCAACAAACTTATAACAGTTCAGGAGCTGGATTTCGAACCCGGCACACAATATAGATACAGTAATGGCGGCTTCATTCTTCTTGCAATGATTGTTGAAAAAGTATCCGGTCAATCACTTCATGATTTTCTTGAACAGAATGTATTCGGGCCATTGGATATGAACAATACATTCGTTTACGATAAAACTTACAAAATTAATAAGAAGGCCATCGGATACGATATATTCGGGAATAACGATGATTATATATTCTATACTACCGGTGCCGGCGGTATCTACTCAACGGTTGAAGATCTTTTCAAATGGGATCAGGCACTTTACACAGATAAGCTTGTTAGTCATGAATCTCTGGAAGAAGCCTTTAGTCCGTTCCGACTCACCGACAATTCATTCAGCGATTACGGCTTCGGGTGGGCTGTTAACTATGATGACAACATAGTTTCGCACGGAGGCGGATTAGCCGGATTCAGAACATATATAGAACGTCAGATGGATAATAAAAACACTATCATCTTTCTTACAAATAACGGTGACGCCGTTCAGTTCGGAGCTCTAAAGAACGCCTTATCGAATATTTTAAACGATCAACCGTTCGAACTGCCGAAAATTCCTGTTCAGCTTACAATGAACGAATACTATACAAAATACGGAGTCGACAGCGCAACAGCATGGTATAGAGAGCAAATTGAAAATAAAAATAAAAGATTTAATTTTGCAGAAGTCCAACTTAATGAATACGGATATTATCTTCTTGCGAAGAAAGATATTGACGGCGCGATAAAAGTATTTACACTAAATACAGAAACATTTCCTAAAGAATACAACACGTATGATAGTCTTGGTGAGGCATTTTTTACAAAAGGCAATACGGAGCTTGCTCTCAAAAGCTATAGAAAATCCCTTGAACTAAATCCGGATAACAAAAACGCGAAAGAAATGATAAACAAAATAGAGAACAATAACACTTTGAGGAACTAATGAATTTGAAGAATATACTGCTCGCCTTTTTCACATTAACTGTTATACTGAGTGCAAAAGAATTTGAACTGACTTCTCCTGATGGTAAGATTATTGTAAAGATTGATTCTAACACTTCGCTGAAATATTCAGTTTACCTTAACGATGAGATGCTGCTTAAGCCTTCGGAAGTTTTCATGAAATTAAACGATGATATTACGATAGGTAAGGATTGCGAAATTGAAAATACTTCAACCAAGTCTGTGGACGAGCTGGTATATCCTGTTGTAAGACAAAAGTCTGAACAGATACGTAACCATTTCAATGAGTTTAAGTTAACCTACACAAATGGAACCGCAGTAGTCTTCCGGGCGTATGATAACGGCGCGGCCTACCGATTTGAAACATACCTGGATGATTCAGTTACGGTCTATAACGAATGTGTGGAATTAAATTTCGATAAAAACAGCACTGTATGGTTCCCCGAAGAAATAAAATTCAACTCACATAATGAGCGTAGTTACCATGTGAAAACATTAGGTGAAATTGATGCGGGTAAATTCTGCAGTTTGCCTGCGCTTGTCGGCACTGAAACCGGGACTAAAATTTTAGTGACCGAATCGGATCTACAGGACTACGCGGGATTATGGCTTAAAGTTTCAGACAGTAAAACGCTTACCGGAACACATCCCGGTTACCCGGTTAAAACGGAACAATTGAGAGACAGGGACGTATACGTTAGAGAATATGCAGAGTATATAGCAAAAACAATAGGAACTAGAACATATCCGTGGCGCATTCTTGCAATTGCAGGAGAAGACGGGGAACTTATTACCAATGAACTCGTATTCCTTCTGGCCGATAACCTGAAGATCGAAGATCCGTCATGGATTCGTCCCGGTAAGGTTGCCTGGGACTGGTGGAACGCATTAAACATCTACGGTGTTGACTTCAAATCCGGAGTTAACACAGATACTTACAAGTACTACATCGACTTCGCATCGCGGTTCGGGATAGAATACATTATTCTCGATGAAGGCTGGTATAAACTGGGAGACTTGTTTGATGTGAATCCGGCGGTTGATCTGGAGGAATTAATAGCCTACGGCAAACAGAAAAATGTCGATATAATTTTATGGGTCGTCTGGAAGACTTTAGACGACCAGTTTACCGAAGCTATGGAGTGGTTTGAGAAATTGGGCGTCGCAGGAATTAAAGTAGATTTCATGCAGCGCGACGATCAGTGGATGGTCAACTATTATTACAGAGTTGCTGAGGAAGCTGCCAAGCGAAAACTATTGGTAGACTTCCATGGAGCTTATAAACCTGCCGGTCTGCGCAGAGCATATCCCAATGTAATCACTCGAGAGGGAGTTAAAGGACTTGAGAACTGCAAGTGGTCGGAAGAGGTAACTCCCGAACATGACGTAACACTTCCGTTTATCCGAATGGCTGCGGGACCAATGGACTATACTCCGGGCGCTATGGTCAATGCACAGCCACGTAATTACCATATAAGCTTCTCCAGACCGATGAGTATGGGAACACGCTGTCATCAGCTAGCCATGTATGTTGTATACGAGAGTCCCCTGCAAATGCTTGCTGACAATCCGTCGAACTATTTAACAGAACCGGACTTCGTCGAATTCATGAGTTCCATTCCGGTTGTGTGGGACGAAACAATTGTACTCGATGCCAAAGTCAGTGACTATATAATACTCGCAAGACGAAGCGGTAACGACTGGTACGTCGGAGCTATGACGGATGGTGAATCCCGAGAGTTTTCATTCAAATTCGATTTTCTCGAGGATGGAAATTATAAGATGGAATTTTATCGTGACGGCATTAATGCGGATAATTACGCCAGCGACTATATGTTTGAAAGTCGTAATGTTACAAACAGCGATGAAATTATAATTAAAATGGCTCCCGGCGGCGGCTGGACAGCGAAAATACACAAATAAAAAAAATCACTTGGCAGTGCAGACTATCTGCGCTGCTCTATATAAGTACTGATTGGTATACATTATGAAAAGTATAACGAATTCCGAATTAAGATCACAACTTGAAAAAAGGATCAGCTCCGTTGATGCAACAGATCAAGCGAAATGGGGAATAATGAATTCTCACCAGATGGTTTGTCATTGTGCTGATCAGTTAAGATTAGCTGTCGGTTCGAAACAGGCTCGCTTTGTGGGCAACAAATTCACAACAACACTTCTTAAAAACCTCGTACTCATTGGAATGCCCGTGCCAAAAGGGAAAGTTGAAACAATGCCCGAGATAAAACAGGGAGTCGGCGGTACTCCTCCCGTAGATTTCGACAAGGACAAACTTGATTTGATAAATTTAATTAACTCGTTTGAACGGTTTTTCAAAAATGTGAAAAACGGCAGGCATCCTGTATTCGGGAATATGAATTATAAACAATGGAGTCGTCTTGCTTTTATTCATCTCGATTACCACCTGAAGCAATTCGGTAGATGATATACCAAAAACGAGTAATCTATCCCAGCAGACATACTTCGATCCAGCCGCTTGCAGCATTTGGGAAATATTTGTTTTTACCGGTCCTCACCAACTCAAGCTGCTGCATGTTTAATGATGATAACACATTTGTATTAAATTCTGATTCAATTATGTCTTTACTATAACGCACTATCTCACCGGAGCCGCAAGAATACGATATCAATCCGAATACTTTATCTGCTATTTCGGTAATTTTCGGATCTATATCTTCCCCGCTTTTAAGAAACTCAAAAATGGTTCGGTACGGATTAAGTGTCTCAATCAGATTCTTAATAGTCTCTGCAGGCAAATAATAACTAATCCCTTCGAGTACTAATATTGTCGAAAGTGTTGGGTCCCAGCCGCTACCAACAAGGTTGGCATAAACTTCCTTCGTGTTTTGCAGATCAACATTTACAAGAGAAATATTCTGAAGTATCTCTTTGTCAAGTTCAGAAATCAATTCACGTTTAGTATCAGTATTGGAGTTATCCAGTTCGAATATCTTTGAGTTCCGAAAAGTCTGCTGCAGTTCTATTCCAAGTGCGTCAAGTCCTGCGCCGGCAATTATAACCTGGTTTATATCAGGATGCTCATCAATACTGTTACGGATTAATTTCATTACACCGAACTTGCGGTTAATTATAACTTCGTTATAGTAATCGCAAATATTATTGCATTCATCAAAAAGCACTTCCCCGGGATGAAGATCAAGGCTACTTAGATATTCGCGAGCCGCATCGGATTTATAACAGTCCTGTTCAGCCCAAAGTAATACGAGTGCGGAAGTTGCGGATAGCTCAGTCATATTAGTATTTATGGTAATTCCTTCGCCGGTAACATCGGAAGTTTCCATTGTCCGAGAAGGTTATTATACAATTCCCTTGAAAGTTGAACCAGAACCGGATTTCTGTTTATATCCAGATAACTTACAATATTTTTCAGGTTCTCCGGCGCCATTGCAGTGCAGCCTGCCATTGTCTCATCAGGACGCGCCCAGTTATGCAGAAATATACATGAACCTGAACCATTTATTATTGAGTCTGTATTATGTTCAACTACGACTCCAAGTTCATAGTAAACACCCAACTCTCTCATTTTTTCAGATGAGTTCCAGTCAATCATCTCAACTGTGTCGCGAGAAACAATTTGATTATACAATTGTGAATTAATATCATCGATACATTCAGTGAATTCAGTTACATGTAAATATGGCATCTTCATGCTTTGCACTTCATTAGCCGGTTTATAGCCAAACACTGGACCAAGTCTGAATACTCCCGCTGGACTGCGCCCGTCTCCCTCCCTTTTAACAGGAAGCGGCATGCTCCCGGGAACTTCGTTTAATCCTACACCCCAGCCGAGCCCGCTTCTGCCGAGTACAACCGGAATATTATTGAGTTCCGAATGCCAGTCAGATGCCTCGGATTCCCTCTCATAAAAGTATAACATTCCTTTTGTGGATTTAACCGAATCTGTAACAACAATTACGAGCTGTTCGCTGTCTGCAGGAATTGGAGAAGAGTCTTGGGCTACTAAAATACCCGGCAAATACACAAAGAATATAACAGAGAAAATGAATGCGGATCTAAAAAAATGTGTTTGTTTCACAGTTGTCCTGTCAGTGTTTAGATATATAAAATAATATTAATAAATATTTTACAGAATTACACAGGTACATAATTTTAAGCCTTTCAATTTGTGAATCGGAAATTCAATCCAGTAATACGAATGGCATTTAGATACTATTTATTACTTATCATGCATACTTGTAATACAAACTCCTATGCGGAAAGAATAAACATGCCTGGACTCAATAGTCTTGGGTTGAAATAAATTGAAATTGTAATAGAATTCAAATCCGAAACCTACACCAGGGAACAATCTATATAAGGGCATCAAATATAATTGCGAGTTAAGAGATAGTCCACCTGCCATAAAGTAAATTCTGTTTCCTGTTTGGGAAACACCTTCACCATAAGAAAGTGACGGTCCTGCGTGAAAGGAAGCAATGTACCAATTAGTATATATGGATCTTCCTAGTCCGGCATTGCCGGTCAACAATCCCCGTTTACTCAAAATACTTTTGCTATTAAAGTTGAGAGTAACCTGGTAAGAGTCTTCCTGCAATGACTTATTGAAGGAAGTAGCAATGCCAAAATATTCTCCTAAGCCGCCTGCGCTAAAATTTAACCAGAAAGGATTCCTTTTTAATGGTTCCTGTCCATAGCCCGGTTTGGCTACAAAGATTAATATAAACAGCACAGAAAATGTCCTAAAGAAGATTCGTGATAATAAATACGTTCGCATAATAGTTACCCCGAGTTAACAGTACAATATACTTTGAATCACAACTAATTTATCAAATAATTCACAAGGTTTTGTTAGGGATAATTTTTTTTGAACGTTTTCTCAGTGAATCAATAACCCTCAGAGTGAGGGCGAATACAACAATACTTACGAAAACAAATGGTTCGCGGTAATCAGCTTTTACACGCAAAATAAAATGTACTGCAGCGAGTCCGCCGGCAAAATAAGCCAGCCTGTGCAGACGCTTCCAGTTTTTATAACCCATTCGTTTGACCATCTTCTGCGTTGATGTAATTGCAAGCGGAGCCATTGGCATAAGTGCGAGAAATCCGAGAAGTATAAACTTTCGTTTCGTAATATCCTCAAGTACTGTCCCGATATTGAATGATTGATCGACTATCAGGTAAGTAAGAAAATGCAGGGAGGCATAAAAGAAAGCATACAGACCCAACATTCGTCTGATCCGGATTCCCCAAGTCCAGCCGGTAATAATTTTTAACGGCGTAGATAACAATGACATAGTGAGAAATATAATTGCGAGATAGCCGAACTGATTAAGAACGGAGGCAACGATATCGGCACCGAGCTGACCGTTGATAGCACGCCACAGAATTACAACCAGCGGCACAAATGCGCCTGCAAATACACCGGGTTTAAGCCACGGCAAGGGAACTTTGGGCGGGAATACAGGTTTCATTAAAAATTCCTCCGCAGGTCCATACCCGAATACAATCCTGCAACTTCTTCCGCATAACCGTTGAACGGCAGAGTCTCTCTACGTGAGAACTCACCTATACGGCGCTCGGTAGCCTGGCTCCATCGCGGGTGATCAACAGCCGGATTTACATTAGCATAAAATCCATATTCATTAGGTGCCAGCAGGTTCCATGTCGTTGGTGGCTGTTCCGAAAGGAGGCTGATTTTAACTATTGATTTAATCCCTTTAAACCCGTATTTCCATGGAACAACAAGTCGTATCGGAGCGCCATTCTGATTGGGCAGCGACTTCCCATATAGCCCCACGGCAAGCAATGTTAGCGGATGCATGGCTTCGTCGAGTCGTAATCCTTCAACGTAAGGCCAGTCAAGTATATTCCGTTTCTGTCCAGGCATCTGCTCGGGATCATATAAAGTTGTAAAGGCAACATACTTAGCGCGCGATGTCGGCTGCACAAATGAAAGGAGCTTTCCAAGGGGAAATCCAAGCCACGGAATAACCATAGACCAGGCTTCCACACATCGCATCCGGTAGACTCGTTCTTCTAGCGGGAATTGTTTTATCAGTTTGTCGATGTCAATTATCTGCGGTTTCGAAATCTCACCTTCAATCGAAACAGTCCACGGACGCGGTTTCAGTGTATCCGTATATTTTGCCTGATCGGTTTTATCCGTGCCAAACTCGTAGAAATTATTATAAGTAGCTACATCGTTGTAGCTTGTCATAGCCTCGTGTGTATTGAAAGGACCTTTTGTATAATTGAATGCACTGTCAACAACCGCTTCACTTCCAGCCGCATTAGAACCGGCACGCTCACCGCCTGATAAAGCAACCAGAGCTGCCCCCACACCCGTTGCAGTTCCAGCAAATAAAGCAACATTTTTTATAAACTCGCGTCGCCGCATATACTTTGCTTCGGGTGTTATCTCCGAATACTTCGGTTCCTTTGGAAGCTTACTCATTTTATAATTCCATTAATATTACTCGCATAAGTTAACAATAAACAAATACCGGAATCATCACAGAATTATAACATTTGTATTCCTGTTGCAATAATATTTGAATTAATTACTCAGGAGTAGCAAACCGGAAATTCAGAGTACTATGAGAAACAAACTTACCTTCTTCCTTTTTAATTACTCCAAGGGATATATCAGCCCACAGTCCGTTCAGTAAATTATACTCGTATCCGAGATTGAACGAAAGGAACGGCGCAACTCCCGAGGATGTTTTCAAGTCACCTTCAACAAATACTTTTTGCGTATTATCACCATAGTAACCTCTGAGTCCGAGATTGCTGGAAGTGTTCTTAAGTTCACCATCCTCATTCCTGTTTACTCCCCCGTTCAATCCAACGAGTATTTGTCCGTCTTCACCAAGCGGAAACGCTCCGGAAAACCACCACTGATAATTCTGCGCTACCAGATTGCTGGCAAGAGTATCATGCGAATTAGCTGATAACGCAAAACCCGCTTCAACATTTATAGCGTTCCAGCTTTTCTTTTTCGCTATTTCTCTTTGTTTTTCAATAGCGCCGGAAAGATTATCGAAATTCTTTTTCTCAAGACATTCGTTAAGCAGTTTTTCATAATCCGGATTATCCGGATTAATTCCCTGCTGACTCAATTCATTCACACATTCTACCTTCAGGTTGTTACTCTCGTTTCCTATCTTAATTAGTTCTTTCTCCAGGTCTGCGTTAGTTCGCAAATCCGTTTCATCCCACAACGTAAAGCGTAAACCTGCTCCTACCTGCCTTGACTCGTCTTCACCAGACTTTGTCGCAACAGATATCCTCGCCCTGTATAGAAACGGATTCTTCTTGTAAGCCTGTAATGATTTTCCGAAAATCAATCCTGGTGACAATTCCAAAGCGTAATTATCCGGTATCGTACCGCTTGTTAGGGTGTTGCCGAGAGTTACCGCAACCTCACGTACACTCGAGGGTCTTAGAATAGATGTAGGATCGGCTTGAATTATTTGAAATGCGGGTGCATCGGGTACTGCAAAATCCACACTCGCCTGCTTCAGGAATTTGTCCTCATCTGTTTGAGAGTACAAGTGCGATGAGGATATAAAAAAAACAACAATGAGCGGAATACATATTCTATAAATATATTTCATGTCTTACTCCCCTTTAGTCGGTTATTTTTACGACCAGAATGTAATCGGCCTTATTAGTTCCCGAAGCAAGCTCCTTTGCCCCGGTAGTTACTGTGCTGCTATCCGCGGACTGCTCGAATAATGCATCCACTTCAATAGAGCCTCCATCCCCGGTCTGATCAATTATTGTTAAAAATATCCAGACTGTCCTTCCAATGTTCTCAGCACCGGGTCCGAGTGAGTACTTGTCATCCTCTTCATTTGAGTTGTCGCCGGACCAGTCATGAATTACCTGGTTGCTGTTCTTTTCTTTCACCTGTATTCTGTATGTACACAGCAATAAGGTCTTAAAATCCAGTTCCAAACTAACAGGATCACTACCGGAGCTGATTTTAACTGTGTTATTTATAACTGCAGTAGACATGGTTCCTCCCACATGATTATTATTTACATTTAATTAAATGATAATATTTTTATTCCCGTTAACTGTTCGTACTGAGTTTAAAATGTATTAATACTTTTATCAGTATAACGTAATGATAGCCAGCTTTCAGAAATTTGCGTTAATATCGGAAAAAGAAAAGTCGAATCGGGTAACGGCACCCGAAGTATGTGCAACTTAAATAATTCGAGCGATAAAATAAACTTAATAAATCAGGAGAAAGAATATAGAAGTAAGGAGACCGCGTTTATAAAGATGACATCTTATGAAAAAATGTCATCTTGTATTATAATCTTCTAATTGCTTAGTGGTTTAGTTTCAATACTTCATCGTGTCTGAAGCAGTCAAGTGTATGATCGTTCACCATTCCAATTGCCTGCATGAACGCATAGACAATGGTAGTCCCGGCAAACTTGAATCCGTGTTTCTTTAAATCCCTGCTCATCTCGTCGGATATATCCGAACGGGTAGGAGCATTTTTCAATAACTTTAACCTGTTATCGATCACCTTATAATCGCTGAACTGCCAAATGTACTTGTCGAATGAACCGAATTCCTTTTTTGTTTCAATGTAAGCCTGAGCATTTGTAATGAATGCATTAACTTTCAGCTTGTTTCTCACAATACCCGGATTGTTGAGCAGTTCATCAATCTTTTTCTGATCGTACTTAGCTATTTTGGCCGCGTTGAAATTGTCGAAAACTTTCCGGTAGTTCTGCTGTTTCTTAAGTATTGTGATCCAGCTGAGTCCAGCTTGCGCGCCGTCGAGGAGAAGTTTTTCAAACAGTTTTTTATCATTATGTTCCGGAACTCCCCAGACTGTATCATGATATTCAACATAGATTGGATCGGTCCCGCACCATGAGCATCTTGTTTTTTTATATTCGGTTTTTATATTCTTCGGCATTATTATATCCCTAAAATGAGCAGTAATATAGGATATGAAAATAATGAATTCTCCGCCGGACTAAAAACATGTTTAAATAATTTCAATAGTCGTAAAAGAATTTATAACTTGCGGGCGTATTAATAAGTTAATCGCAGAAAATTAAAATAGATCGAGAGAATAAAATGAAAGAACTGCAATATCCGATTGGTGAATTTGAATATATGGAAGTTACTTCCGACGAGGACAGGCTTATACTTATCGAAAATCTTGCCATGGTGCCGATGATACTGCGCGGTGAAGTCGAAGACTTAACGGAGGAACAGCTCGATACTCCTTACAGGAAGGACGGCTGGACGGTTCGGCAGGTTGTTCATCACGTACCGGACAGCCATATGAACGCATATGTACGATTCAAATGGACTCTGACGGAAATAGAACCGACCATCAAACCTTACGAGGAAGCGCTTTGGGCCGAACTCTTTGATGGGAAAAGAGCCAACATAGATATTTCACTCGACCTGCTGGATGCTATTCACAGGAAGTGGGATGTTCTGCTGCGTATTATGACCTCTGAGGATTTCGAAAAGGCTTATCACCATCCTGAGTCTGGTAACCGCGTGACATTAAACGAAGCACTGGCAATGTACGAATGGCACGGACGACATCACATTGCACATGTTACTTCACTTAAACAGCGAATGGGCTGGAGTTAAAAGAGAATAGAACACGGATGACACTAAAGCGGCAGATAATCGCTGATGATATTTAAAAGGTTTATCCGTGCAAATCCGTATGATCAGTGTTATCTGTGTTCCATTAATCGGTTGAAAGCTCTTTCCAGATTTTATCGACAATCTCTGTCTGCCCTTCAACAGTAGGGTGAATTCCATCAACAAAGTTTTCAGGAGACACGGTATTCAACAATGAGATGAACTGGTATCCCTGCTGCGTTGAAAGATCCTTATAACCTTTTTCAAGTTTGATAATAGACTCGGCAGTATTCTCGTTATACTTTTTGGACTGATTAAGTTCAGACATATCATCAAGGTTAATTCCGCAGGGAGCTATCAGTACTATCTTAACACCCGGGATATTCTCTTTAACATATCCGGTCATCCATTTCATATTATCAATACTTGCTGTAACCATGCTGTCGGTGCCGTCCTTCAAATCGTTTACTCCCAGGAAGATCAGGAAATAATCAGCATCCGTGTTTGCCTCAACAATTGGAGGCAATTCATCGCGGTCTGAAGTCTTTCTTCCTTTCCTGCCGGCATTAACTACTACAATATTATCACTCTTTAGTGCAAGCTGATCAGCCCAGGAATGCCCTTCGACAAGTGCACCGTAAGTAATAGAATCCCCGAAGCAAATAATTTTACCACTTAAACCAGCACTGCACCCGATTATGGATACAGATAATATTAACAAACCGATTAATCGTTTCGTAAACTTCATGCAATGAACCATTTATTTTTCGTACTTCTTAATTACCAGATATTTCAGTTCGGTATCGCCCGCGTTCCGTATCCCGTGATTACTACTACACGGACAATAAAAACTGGAATAAGGACCAACAACCTTTTTCTCACCGTTAAGATAAAATTCCGCTTTCCCTTCAAGTACAAAGAAGAATTCATCTTCTTTATGATTGTGCGGTGCATGCGTAGCTTTACCCGGAGCAACAACGCTCATTTTAAGTGTCTTACCGTCAGCCAATTGCTTATCCGCAAACCAGTATTGATAACCGACCTTTGTCCTTACCGTATCATCCATGGAAAACTCATTCACACAGTTATCCAGAGTATACTCCACGGAAGACTGAACTGATTTATCCTGTGCAATTCCTGCAGTTACCATCAGCACCATAATACCAACGCTTAAATAAAATACTATTTTTGCCGAACTCATATATTCCCCGGATTTTTCTACGAAAGTAATAAAAATCCGGGAATAAGTTCACAATACTGTTTAATTAACCTTAATAGCTGCTAAAATAAATCTTCAATTGATAAGTACCTTTCACCCGTATCGTAGTTAAATCCCAGAACAGTGCTGCCATCCTGTATTTCCGTTAACTTTTTGGCAATCGCCGCAAGTGTAGCCCCGGAAGATATACCTCCGAGAATTCCCTCCTCGCTCGCTGCGCGTCTTGCGTATTCGAACGCTTCTTCCTTGCTGACTGTTATAGTCCCGTCCAGAATTTTAGTGTTGAGAATATCCGGGATAAATCCCGCGCCAATTCCCTGTATTGGATGAGGACCCGGTTCACCGCCACCAATTACAGGTGAAGTTACCGGTTCAACCGCGAAGACTTTTAACTCCGGAAATTTCTCTTTAAGGATTTCGGCAACACCGGTTATATGTCCGCCGGTCCCGACTCCGGTAATCAGATAATCAACTCCATTCGGGAAATCTGCCAGAATCTCCCTAGCCGTAGTTGTTTTATGGATAGCAACATTTGCCTGGTTTTTAAACTGCTGCGGCATCCATGCGTTCGGGTTTTTCTCAACAATTTTCTCAGCTCCTTCAATAGCCCCTTTCATACCCTTTTCTCGGGGAGTCAGTTCAAATTTAGCTCCGTAGGTAGACATAAGTTTACGGCGTTCAATTGACATTGATTCTGGCATAACCAATATTAGCTTGTAACCTTTTACAGCCGCTGCCATTGCAAGTCCGATACCGGTATTACCGGAAGTCGGTTCAACAATCACGCTGCCCTCTTTAAGAAGTCCTTTATCCTCAGCATCCTCTATCATCGCAAGAGCTATGCGATCCTTGATACTGCCGCCGGGATTCTGACGCTCAAGTTTAATCCATACATCGGATTTCGCATTGTACAATTTATTTATTTTAATATGGGGCGTGTTACCTATTGCTTCAAGTATGTTATTTATTTTCATTGTATTGCTCCCTTCTTAATTAGATAATAATTTTTAATCGTTGCTAACCCGTACATCAAATAACAAAATCAATCGGTTCATGAAAGTTCTCGTTGTTACGTACTTTAACCTGGCTTTTATTATAAACTACCGAGAACGGCGGAACACTTTCTGTGATCCACGAGTTGCCGCCGACAACACTGTCGTGACCGATAACGGTTTCTCCACCTAGTATAACAGCCTGCGAATAGATTATAACATTGTTCTCAATAGTCGGATGACGCTTAACGTTCGCCAGTTTTTTATCAACGCTCATCGCGCCAAGTGTAACGCCTTGATATATTTTCACATTATTTCCGATCACTGCTGTTTCGCCGATAACCACACCAGTACCATGATCGATAAAGAATTCATTACCTATCTTCGCGCCGGGATGAATATCAACACCGGATTTCTGATGAGCATACTCTGTCATGATTCTCGGAAGTATAGGCACTTTAAGATTATAGAGTGCATGAGCCAGCCGGTAAATAACAATGGCAAAAAAACCGGGGTAAGCGAGTATTACTTCATCAATACTTTCAGCAGCCGGGTCGCCGTTGTAAATTGTCTCAGCATCCAGCCATAGCTTCGTGTTAATATCCGGAATGGCTTTAAAAAATCCGGAGGAAGCTGAATCAATCAACTTGGAATCAAGGCTGAGTGAAAGCATTATGTTTTTCAAATTCCTGCGCAGGAGTAAGAGTTTGCTTTCAAGTTCGTCAGGTGTATAATATATCTGTGTTGTAAAGTGAGGGAAAAGCAGTTCAAGTATATCTTCCACGAACCTGTGTGCTTCGGTCTTAACCGGTAAAATTCTTAGATGGGACTTTCTTATTTTTAACAATTCGGCTGCGAAGCCATTTAAATCCAGTTGTTCTTTCAATTTATAAACCTCCGATATACACGATCACAGTATGGCGTAAATGTATTGTAGATTAATTTTTATTGGAAAATATCAGGCGAAGTATGTAAACTTTAACAGGTGCAGGTAAAGAGGTACCCGAAGTTTCTCAAGTATTTTTGAGAAGCTATGTAAGGAGACTTTATGTCTTGTAGAATATTCATACCGCAATATTATGGATAATTCAAACGTTAATCAAGATACTATTTTATGCCGATCTGGAGGTATAACAATTATCAATACTCCTTTAGTTCCTAATCACCATAACTTATCTAGATTTTTTACAGTACAAAACTTACCCTTCGTACTTATTAGCTTTTATCTTGACTTCATACTTCTTGGAAAAATTGTTCTCCATAAGCATTACATTAAACCGAACACCCTTTTTGTGAATGTTAAACTCAGAAACATTTACAGTATCCGTGGAGTACCCTTTCCTGTTACAAGCTGTTATAATTTTACGAAGCTCCTTCTCAGCAGTTCTTTTATTTGTAAACCTTTTACAGCCCTCCGCCTGGAAAACGCCCTTTTTATTTGCCACAAATACCAGCTGGTGACTTTTCGACTTGTAAAAAATACATTCCATCGCGGGATTGCTTTTATCCCTGTGTGCCGGTTTTCCGTACTTCGAAATAACGGTACTGATTTTCTCCCCGATCATTTCATGGACGTTAATATTCTGTGCGGAAGACGGGGAAAGAAAAATAAATAATAATATCAGTAAGATTATTGTGATGAGCCTGGTCGCTTTCATACTCCCTCCAATGTTTATTATAAACGATTGTTAAGGAACAGAAAAATCTATTCAGAATAGTTGTTTTCTATGTGAAAGAAACCGGTAATCAGTTAAGCGGAATAACAAACCGGACCGGATTTTGCGAATATTGCCAGAACAATTAATGTTACGGTATTTTTAGTTTTTATTCAACATAAGAATGGAGTCTGAAATAAAATACTCTTATAAATCCTGTTTTAAGTAACACATACTTTGAAATACGATTGAAATTATATAGTTTAGTTATGCATTATTTGACACTAACTTAACTATATGTTAAGTCCTTTTTTATTTAGGACAACCGGGGGAGCCAACCAGCAAATTTCCTAAATAATTAGAGGACACAATGAAAACACTTTCCAAACTTGCAGCGTTTTTTATTTTTATATGCTCAACTATCTTCGGTCAGACTTATGGTCTAGATGGACTTGACCCATCGTTATTTGAAAAATACCGGGTGCCTGTTATAAACTACCGGTCAATTTATTTAAATACCCGATTCAATTATAATTCAATTGTCCATAATTCCAACAACAACTTTGAAAGCAACGATAGGCTGTATGAAAATTATCAGTTTCAGTTGCAACCTGTATTCAATTGTAGTTATGAATCGGAAGAGAAAGAATATGGTTTTGTGGGTAATGTTCGACTGATAGGGAATTCCAGATTAAATAAATGGGAATATGAACCAAATGTTAACAAGAATCATGTTATTAGTTACTCCTATCAAATTAATTTATCTCCAAAAGTTATTTATTACGTGCAAAACAGTGACTATTTCTTTAGTTCAAGCCTAAATGCGGAAATACTGATTGACCGGTCCGATGAAAAGTATTCGAATAATGGTGATACTAATGCTGAATTTGTGAAGTACGATAATCAGGAATATGAGATTGAAATTGGTTTTGGTTATGGGAAAATCAGAAATGTTACGCCACTTGTACAGGCTGCAAGATTCCAGAACAGATTAATGGTTTTAAATAAACTGAACAATAGATTTAATGATGAAACTATGCTTGCACTTGCCCAGCAATTCTCAAAATCTGCTGCTTACAATACTGTATATGACAGAGTCGATAAGTTCTTCTGGAATGATATTGAATCTATTTTGAATAATAATGGAATTTCACTCAACGAATTGAATCAGTATTCGAACTCATACATCAGAGAAGTTGAAAACGAATTAAAATTTTTGAGATACGAAGGATGCCGAATTAGCTCTATAATTAATTTAGACTACACTAAAATCCGACAGCATAGAACAAACGGATCGTATGCTAATCCGCTCGAGGAAACATCATTACTGTCAGCGGGGATTAAAGCAGAGCTCAGCAAACAAATCAATCTCCGATCACAATTTAGGACAGAAATATCACTGAAGGGAGGAAGTTTCTTAACAAACAACCCCATAGATAAACAGGAATACAGTATTCAAAACATGATCGGTTACTGGTATGAATTGACTGACAGATTTGTAATACAATGTACGAACTCATTTCAATATACTATTAGAAATTCATCCGAAACCGGACACATAACACAAAATATATTTACGATGTCGGCTAATTATTTTTGGGAAGATAATATTACTTCAGGTTTTAGTTATAATTGGCAACACATAGGTTATAATGATATCTATCGGTACGTTGACCACACGCAAAATACGCAGTCGATTAATTTTAATTTGTCATACATATTCACATCAAACTTTTTGATGAAGTAGTAATCTTGATCTGATTAATAATTGATGGGCAGGTATGAATCTTTACTAAGCGACTGAGATAAAATTAACAAGGGAAAAGAAAACGGTTTCTTTTCCCTTGAATGTTGTTCTCACCAGACAACAACTACCTTACAAGGAGGTAAATTCACTATTCGGATTGTTACGTAATAATTCTAGTTCTCCTGATGTTCAAGCCATCTGTACAAATACGCGCTTGCCGAGACGAATCCCGTCAATTTCATCTCAATAGCCTTTTGAGTATGCAGGTTTTCCCAATAATCTCCTTTTACCGATGCGAGATTATCAAAACCAAGCAACTGCGCTCCCATATCCAAAATGCCGAATGTAATGAATTCGAACCGCCGGTCATTTTCAATATCAATAGGCCAATAGATGCTGCCGTTTTTCTTATATATTGTACTTTCATTGTTCCATACATGGTCAACATAGTTTTGATAAACCAGATCACAATTAAAACTATTTGCTTCGGGTACCGGGATTCCCGCCAATTTAAAAAACAGTGCACCTTCGATAGTATGACGAAGTGGAGCCGCCATATAATCGGGATGAGGATAAGCTCCGTGATTGCCTGCAGCTCCCAACGAATCTATATTATAACCATGAACACAATCTTTAACTATTCTATTATTTATCAATTTCTCATTTAGACTATCCGACGGTATGGCAAGTGCGTTTAACCTGTATTCAATAAGCTTATTGTACCAGCGATCATAATTTTCGTGTTGCGGCAATAATGCACAAGCTGTCTGGATTCCGGTTGCATCCCATCCGTTCTCTTCTGCGTGAGTATCCTTTACATAGTTTTCATTAGCGCTGGAAGGAATTTTATCCAAAAAACGATTCGCTTCAAATTCGATCATTCTTGCTATATTACGTCTGTCACTTTCATCCAGATAATCCCAAAGTATCCAGCCGGAAACAGCGGTTTTGCTTGCCCATTGAGCCGACTGCCATTGATCGCCCCAGGGATGATCAATTCCTTCATTCGCCATGTGATCCTTAGCGAGTGATTTCATAATTATTAAAGCGCATTCTTTTGCCTTATCATTAGCCACATTAGTCAAAGATGAGTCATAAGCATTTGTAAACAACGCCACAGCCAGCGAGTATGCAGCTTGAGCAGCCGGACGAATTCCACCTTTTGTTTCCTGTCCGAACTCACCGGTTTTTGAATTGTTTTCTAGATAACCGAAGTCAATTTCCTCTTTGTGATTTGCCGCGGCGGAATACTTACTCCACCAATTATTTAATATATCATCGCATGTAAAGTTCAGTAATCTTCGCCACCGGAGTGAGACTGAATCCCGGGGCGCACCATTGTTGAATCCTGAATTATTGATGGGAACAACATAGTTGTTATAATTCTGTTCGGAACAGGATGAGGTCACAAACATCAATAATGCTGTTAACAGGAATGTTCTTACCATCATCTAACTACTTCCTTAAACTTTTGTATGATTCTGCAAATCCAGGAATAAAATCTTTGCTTAAACCTGTCTCATACTAATTGGCAAATAATTTTTTAACTTCGCTGGCGGCTAACAGAAATGCCCCGGTTGCATATTCAACAGTATCTTCATACTTAACTTTTGCAGGAGCGCTTCCAACCAGTTGAACCCATTTTATTTGTCCGTTTTCATCAAGACACCTGTTTAAAGCCAGCCATGCTTTTTTGATGCCAGGCACAAATTCATTCTCATTCAGATAACCGCTATTTACTCCCCATGCCAAACCGTAGCAAAAAAAGGCTGTACCCGATGATTCCGGTTCCGGGCTGCTAGCCGGGTCCAATAAATTCGAATGCCAAAAACCGTTCTCATCCTGAAGTTTAATCAGTTTGGATGACATTTGTACAAATAGAGCTTCATATTTCTTTTTATTTTCATAATCATCTGGCATTGCTTGGAGTATACGCACTAATCCCGCAAGCACCCAGCCGTTGCCCCTGCTCCAGAATACAGGCTGCCCGTTATCAGATTTGATTAACGGCTCTGCATCCGGTTTAAACCTGGAGTCACGATAAAACAGCTGTTCGTTTTCATCATACAAGTAATCATGTGTATCCCAATACATTTTATCCATGGTTACCAAATATTTTTCATCTTTCGTAACTGCGGCGAGTTTTGCCATGGCGGGCGGCGCCATAAACAGAGCATCGCACCAGCTCCAGTTTAACTCATTTTTTCGACCAACCACACTGCCGAGCATAGGATCATCGGCAATTGCGTCGAATGTTGCAATCGCATGTTTCAATAATCTATCGTCATTTTTAATTTTGTAAAGATCCGTATAGGTCTGTATACAACAATGATCATCCGCATGGCGGGGTCTCTCTGCGGCTTTCCAATCATTTGAGTCTCCCCAGGCAAGTAATTTATCAAGATACTTTTGCTCGTTTAACGAACTGAATACCGCAAATACACCTGCATAAAATGTGCTTCGTATCCATCCGTTACCCTGAATTTCTTCAAAGTCATTTTTACTTGCCATCCAGCATTCTTCAGGCAAATTGTTCAATTGATAATCAAGAACCTGCCGCATAACTGAATCAATATTTTCACTTATGAAAAGTCCCTCAGGCTCCTTTATCTCTCTAAGGTTATAGCTTTTAGTTTCTGTACATGCCGTCTGTAACAATGGAACCACACCTAGAATTATCAATAGGAGATCTTTCATTATTCTTTTCATATTTACCCATTATTTATAATCTTCTATTATGGAATATTCATTTAACATTTTGTTTGTACAAAACAAGAACAATTCATTCTGATTATTTAACCTCTATATTACAATTTAAAAGATTGCTCCCGGCCTTATATGTATCGTTCACATTTTGCAGATCATTATTCAGCAAATAAATATTGTTTGTTGAAGTGCCATTTAGCTTCAGAAACAAATCAGCACCCTGTCTAACTCTGTTTCCGGTGATGAAAGCATTTGTGGAATTGTTTAACTGCATAACCGGTTCATTATTTACCGAGGACTTAGTTTTCAAATAGTGAAAGTCAATACCATGAACATCGTCACAAATGATCGCAGAACGCACATCTTTCTCGGCATAAGATATTTCCACATCCTTGAGAGTAATATCTTTTACATGACGAATAAAGAAACCGTAAGACGGGAGATTACCCCACTTTGTACTTTCCGGATAATGATTCTCAAGTTCTTCAATTACTTTTACTGCATCTTCAGAAGTCCCGCCGCCCGGATACTCAATATAAATATTACTCAAAGTTACATTCTCAATATAATTGCCGGGAATACCGGTAATTGAACTCCCGGTAGCTGATCCCACATTTGTAGCTATCACATTGCTTATTTTAACATTCTTGAAAGTACCCACGCCCGGTTGCGGTGCATCCGGTGTATGCTTTCGTCCCCGGTTACCAAGTCTCATATATATAGGTACCATCGGGCCGTCTATCCTGATGTCCGATATTACTATTCCGTCAACCACTCCGCCATCAACCATTCCAATAGTGATTCCGCTGATTCCATTGTCGGCTCCATAGATATGTGTTGGATGTTCCGAAGGTTTGATCACACAATTTGAAATCGTTATGTTTCTGAAACCACCTGTAGATTCCGTACCGAACTTAATAGCATTACAATGACTACTGAGAACACAGTTACTGATTGTGACATTCTCGGTAATTCTTGTTGATGTACTTTTTAAAGTAAGTGCATCATCATCCGAGTCACCGATACAATCGGAAATAACAACATTTTTACAGCCGTCTATATCGATCATATCGTTGTTCTTATTCGAGTGGTTATAGACTTTTATACCGCGGATAAACACACTCTCGCACGCGAGATATTGCTGCATCCACATAGCTGAATTGCGAAGAGTAACTCCTTCAACCCTTACATTCCTGCATTCGACAAACCTTATGATAAAAGGACGATTCATGTAGCGTTCGGGTTTTTTATTCGTAGTAATAACAAATGATCCACCCTGACCATCAATTGTCCCTTCCCCTCTAATAGATATATTCTCAACATCTTCCGCATAGAACATCGAGTGCTTTAAGAAATAATCGTTATATGATTTCAGTTTCGGAGTACGCTCTTCGTAATCTTTAATATCGGTACTGCCAAGAAGGTACGCACCTTGCTGAAGATAAATATCAACATTACTTTTAAGATCTACTGAACCGATCAGATATGTACCGGAAGGAAAAAGTACTGTCCCGCCATTAACTGCGCAGGCATCTACAGCTTTTCTTACCGCTTCGGTATCCAGTGCTTTCCCATCACTAACGGCACCATAATCCAAAACATTAAATGTATTGTCTATTTGAGAAAAAATATTTATGGAAAATGTTAATAGAATCGCTGCTAGTAATGATTTGTTTTTCATAATTTGTTTTTGCCTTTTAATAATTTGCCACTTTCTATTCTTAATTAGTATATCGACTCTTACTCAATTGTTTTCAGCTTTAACGTCACTAATACCTGCGATGGTATTTTTAAATCCATTCCTGTACCGATATTATTAATTTTCAACTCATCAGAAAGTAGAATATGGTTATCATTATCCGTTAAGCTTATATTATAGCTGCCCATTTTTAATTGCCAAAACCGTGCTGTAACATTTTGTACATCGGTATTATGGTTAAAGATGTCAATGGTCACTGAATTCTCGGCAGCTTCTTTAACAAAAGCCGTGAAATCAGGATTAGTATTTGTCCATGTAACTGCATAATAAGGGGAACTCCCCTCCGGAGTTCCATCACCTATCAGCATAGCTTTCAAATGGTTAGCTCCCGGAGTTCTGACCCGATCCGTATGCAGAACTAGGTTTGTTCGAAGCGGGGTATTATAGCGAATGTTTTCCAGTAACTCTTCAAGACCTAACTCTATATATTTAATATCCTTCGAGATTTTATATTTCGTGTAATTATTGCCGTGCTTTAGTAATAAATCATCATATTCATCAGTGTTCCTGATAACTTTCCATTTCTCTGCAAGCTCCCAGAAGAACTTATTGTTGATCAATTGTTTTGCAGACCATACCTTACTCCCTTCAACTAACTCTCTTTTATCAAGATCACTGCCATACTCCCGGATAAGTTGGTATTGCAGATCAAATGGAATCAAAAGGCTATCATTTTTAGTAACCGTATAAGTAAACAGGATGTTATCAAGAATTTTACTCCCGACACCGAATTTCCAGTCAAAATAATTCCACAACATATTGGACTCGTACCAAGTATGGCCGTCACCGTTGAATGCCGCGTCATAACCTCTGATCGAACTTGGTAATACGCCCTTAGGCTTACCCTTATCCGTTCTAAGTGATGCTCTTACCCATGACATTGACCATTCTTCAAGAAGACGAATATACCTGGGATCTCTAGTATACCAGGCAAGGTATCGAAGGGGTTTTACGGCTCTCGCATTATAATCCACATCCCGGTTTCTAGGTGGACGCTCATCAACCTCAGTCGAGCTGTACCATGCTGATCGCAGGAATCTGTCACCTTTGGAATTGACTATTGTCCACAGGTTTTCAAAATAGTCCGCAGTATATAGCAGCCTTTTAAAGTATACGGAATCTTCATCTATGAATATTAACTCGGGAGTAGAATCGGAAATGAATTCGGATGCATGTTCAACATCAAGAGGACGCCTGGAATAGCCTTTATAGATTTTCGGATCGTTCCATGCAGCATCGGCAACATTCTTCCAGCCCTTTATTGCAGTCCTATTTCCGGTTAAAAGAAATGGAGACCACCACCTAAGCAGTTCAACATCATCACCGATTTTGCCTCCCCATTCACCATTAGGGGCTTGTCTTTCATTTACCCAGTAATCAATTTCACTCGACAAACGCCAAATGGCCTCTCTTTGCAGTTTAGACCATTTGGGTGCATTTTCGGAATAAACAAGGTTATCGCAATAATCCGGGACATCAACTAATTCGCCATTAAACATACGTATATACTTGTCATCAGGATATTTCATATAGAGCCTGGAAAAATCCTGCTTTGCTAGCTTTTGTGCATACTCAATACCACGTTCAAGATTCAGATCGTAACACAATTTAGCCCGCAAATATTGCGCTCTATCAGTTAAAGGATATTTAGAAATATCATGGTTCTCGAGCTGCGCATCTAAAAGCGAAACAGCCTGATAAAGTCTGTCAAAGAGTGAGGAGGCTGAATTATATCTTTCCCACTCCCACCCCATCATGTTGATGAGTCTTTCAGCTTCAAAAAGACCATCAACCTGCTGCCACCAATAGTTAATATAAGAATTCAGCTTGTTGCCGCCGACAAGATTTTCCAGTTTCATCTTAAGATTATAAAGATTCACTTTGGATTTATACTTACCGGACTCCTTAATTATCTTATCAAGTAAAACGAATTCATCTTCGACTTCATTAATTACCGGTATTAGTGTCGCACCGAGTATCCTTATAGAATCTTGTTCACTTCGCAGGTTTATATTGAGTGTGTTTTCTTTCGTTCTTATTAAAGTATGAACCACACGGTACACATCGGCAAGTTTATTTCTACCTTCAGCACCGGGTTTAAATTCGAAGAGATTTATTTTTTTATCATTTCCATTAACTTTGAGCTTAGTGGTTGATTTGTCTTCATATCCCATTTCCATCCAGTATGTCAGATACCATTCCCCCGATGGAATATCAATTTTAAATTCAATTTCTTTCCCGGTTACACCGTCAATTGTCAGATCGTCACGTACGGTTGTGTTCAGCATATCATCTCTTTGAAATGAATACGCCGGCTTCTTAATCCAACCTGCACCTTTGTCCGCACTGTACACATCATCAAAAGTTATACGATTGTAATATTCTTTAACAACGGAGCTCCGGGAACCAAAATCAAAAAGGTATGGTCTCTTTTCTAAAATTAAATTTAGTGCAAAAAGGTTTTCAAAAATAAAAAACAGGAATACGGTCAATAAATGTTTTTTCATAATAATCTCATAAAAGTGATGCTGAATCCTGATCGATGTATAGCTTTACCTGCTGATGAGTCCTTAATATTGTAGCCGGACAAGCAGTTGATATTTCTGAAGTTAACGTACTCTTAACTGCTGAAGCTTTAGTTTTACCTGGAACGCATACAGATAAATATCCTGCCGACATTAATGCAGGCACTGTTAAGGTGATTGCTGTCTTAGGCACATTTTCTAAAGACGGGAAACATCCGTCATTAACCTGCTGTATTCTACATGGTTCATCAAGTTCAACGACTTTTACAAATTCAGGATCATTAAAATCAGCTACAGGCGGATCGTTAAATGCTATGTGTCCGTTCTCTCCAATACCCATAAATACTATATCAATCACGGATTTCTTCAGCCGCTTGGTATATCGGTAACATTCACCTTGTGCTCCCTCATTCGAAGGATCAATGATGTTCACACTTCCAAAGGGTACTTTTTCAAAAATATGCTCATTCAAATACCTGCCGAATGTTTGTGGAGCGCCACTGGGTAAACCGATATACTCATCCATATGAAACGCATCTATCCTGCTCCAGTCAATATCAGCCTTCTCCAGTTCAGCCAGAAATTCATTCTGAGAAGGGGCTGCGGCAAATACAATTCTTACTCGTTCCTTTTCGGCCAATAACGTCTTAATATGATTTATAGAATCTTCAGCAGCCGCGAGCCCAAGTTGATTCCTGTTTTCAAATACAAACGTGATAAGCTTATCAACTTTAAGTTCCTTAACCGGTTTCATTAATTCTTTACTCCTTTATTCATTTCTACTATTTATAAATTTGTTCCCATTCTAATTGACAAAGTCTATCATTTCAGATGAAGCTGTTAAAACAGCCCCAAGCCCTCTCGGATCATTATCAAACCTCTTCCTGTTAAAATAGAATTCAAGATCGTATCCGATCCCGGTACCACGGCAAATGTCTTTAACAACACCATCCCCGGAAATATTTCTCTTAAGCGCATTCCAGGCATGCATTAGATTTGTTTCATACTTTTCGTCTATCCAATTATTCGTAATTCCACGAGCCAGAGCAATTATATACATGGCAGTACAGGATGTTTCTTCGAATGATTCCCGATGGTCCAGCACCTGGTGCCACATTCCGCTTTCACCCTGGTAAGAAACCAGTCCCCGGATATGATCAGCAAACTGTTTGTGAATTCTATCATAGAGCTTGTGCTCTTTCGGCAAATAAAGCAGAGCTTCAGATGTTGCCCATATCATCCAGCCGTTCGCACGCCCCCAATAAACTTCAGATTTTTTCTTACTGAAATCGAACCACGCATGCTTACAAATTCCAACAGATTCATCGAACAGGTAACCGTAGAAATTTACGACCTGATTTGCCACATCATCATAATATTCAGCATTGTTCGTATTTTTTGCCAGCCTCAAAAGGTAAGGGACGCTCATAAACAGATCGTCTGCCCATACCGTCATTTTATGAGGCTCAGGACGACAGAAAGTCCCATCAGAAAGCCTTACTTGCTCATCCACAACGTAGTTGGTAATATCTTCGAGAAATGCTCCGAATTTTTCATCACTATTATTCAGGTATATCTGCAGGTACGGCAGAGCCGGAGCCCCTGTATCATCAAGCATAGTGCTTCTGAATATTTTATTATTCGTCCCCCGTATCGCATAGAGTTTGTCATACTGGCACTTAAAATACGAGAAATTATCAATTGTAAAATCGCAGGCATCCTGAACGAATTTATAATAATCATTTTCCTTAAGCTTGTCGGCCAAGCTTAGCAAACCAAGAAATGTATTCCCGTTTGCGTAATGCCATTCAAGAGTGGATTCGCGCTTGTACGTGTTGCTATCCTTAATAACGAGTTTCTTTAATATTCTATCCTTTGAAGAAGACCAGTTATATTCCTTATTCCCATCGTAGAAATTTCTTATTTCTTTTTCCGGCGGATAGATCTTGTCGATAGTATTAGGGATATCCCCGAAAGTTCTAAACGGACCGCAATGCATCCAGACTTTGCCGATTTCTAAATTCGCAAAGTAGTTATTAAACTTACCCTTCAGAGGCGCTTCATGTTCTTCTGTTACCTCGCGAAGTATAATGACGGGTCTTTTTGAACCGGTAACCATTTTAATAAGTATCTTATTATCACCTTCCTTTACATTCACCATGAAATGATGATTAAATTCGAAAAGGTTATAGGCAATTTCTTTTATCTCAGCCTTTCTGTTATCGGTGCCTCTAAAGACCTCCTTGTCATTGCAAAATATTTTCACTGTACCGGAAAAATTTAATCCAAACCTTATGGCTGCAGCTTCTTTTACATTAAGGGACGCTAATGAATAAAAAACTCCTTTCGCCTCATGGTACTCATTCTTATAATCAATCACCTGCAAATCGATAACCGGTTCCTGCAACACATATTCAAAATCAAAAGTAGTTTCTTTTATTACTCTGTCCACTACTGATCTTCCAATTTCCTCAGGCGTTCGCGTATCAACCTTCTCTGTACAACACTGAAAAAGCAGCAATGATATTATTATAACAATTAATGCTCTCATACCCTTTACCTTAAGATCCTATATCTATTTTTACTATTTCTTACTTTACTTCCTGGTAACCTGAAAGAGAACTTCCATTCACCTGTAGTGTTAGCCGACTTTATTAAAAGGTTATTCTTTCCATTCGATAAATCCAGTTCAAACTCCTGATAATCAACTTTAAATCCATCCTTGTTGACCGCTTTGAAAACGCTCCTGCCATTTATGAATATCTCAACAGCTTCATCAAAACCGACAGAAGCTGTAACAGTAGTATCATTTTCGACACTTATATTAGCGAACGCGTAGACAACGGAACTATTAATTCGATCGGTGAATTTTTCTTTCATATCAATTACATCAGGGTATGGAGAAACAAATCTTCCCCATCTCAGTTTTTGAGATTTATAATAGAACTCCTGAGTAACTTTTGGATTTGCATCACTTTCGCCCCCCATATCATTCAAATAATCAGGTGATATTAGATCAGAAGCGTTGAGATGTGTAATCGGATTGATAATCATCCATTCAGTAAAGTATTTGCCGGGAAGTTTTGTAATTGACAATCTAACATCAGATGATTTCAGAAGAGACTCAGAGCTGTCAAGTTTCTTAAGCGAGCGAATTAAACGTTCTTTAACATCACTGAACTCTTGTATTTTCTCTTCGAATTTATCGGTCGTCCAATCAACTGCGTAGGTATGATTTTCTTTCAACCAAAGCAGCTCAAATTTGTCTTTAATTTCTCGCAGGCGTTCTATGTTTCCGTCAATACTCTCGATTGAGTTTAGTGTTAGGCTCCTTGATTTGAACTCATCTGTTTTTTGTATTGATAACGCGTGCGAATACTGATTCGCTGCACTAAATAATTCAAGCCGCTCCAGTGCTAAAGAAATGTATATGTCTATTATTAGGTCCTGGTAATCCAGGTCGCCGGCAAAGTAGGAAAGATCAGTATTTTCAGAATGTTTTTCAGCATCCTTACAAATTTCCAGAACCTTATCCCATTCATTTAATGAAAGCTTAAGATCTTTCCCCGAATCAGGTAGAATTTTTTCAAATAGAACTTTACTGTTTAAACCATCAGTTGGTTCAAGCCCGGCTAACTCCGAGAGTTTCCAGATGATTTTGGAGAAGTTGTTATTCTTATCTCCGTAAACAGATGAATTAAATCGTCTATCGAAACTTGTGTCATCCGAACTTGTATTCCAGGATTTCTCAGCGCCATATGCGGCACCGTACCAGTCAAGACTAAAGAAAGCTATACTGCCGTCATCCCAGAAACAGTTCAATAATCCCGAAGCCCCGTACTTTAAACCGTCTTTGGCAAAATTTCTAATGTTCTTGGGAGCCTGATAATAGTTAGGATAAATCCGCCGGGAGTTTAATAATCCCGGAACGACCCAGAATTCAAATCCAGCATCTTTGATTGGTTTAATGTGTTCATCAAAATTATCAAGCGGATCGTACGTCCAGATACCGATCAGTATATCCTTGGGCAGCTTTTCCAACAACACCGGATACTCTAAGAGGATATCGCCCCACATAATGACTTGCTTATCATATTTCTTAACAATATTGTAAAGTCTCATGATGTGGCGATAGAATACTTCGGCATAACCTAGACTATCTACCAGTGCCTTTGATTTTTCCTTGCCGAGGTCAAATGTTTCATCGCAGTTTATATTAAAATAAGGTGAGTGAAAAGCCGGAATCATTTCATCGTATATATCTTCAAGGAAGGTATAACTCTCTTCCATAACAGGGGAGATCAAAGAACCGGATTCACCGAGATGTGCATATTCGGGTGTATTAAGTATATTATTAAAATGTCCGAAAGATTGAAATCCGCCGATGATCATAACATTATAGTTCATCGCATAATCAGCAATCTCTTTCCATTCTTCAATTGTAAGTGATCCGTCATCCGGAGCAAATTCAGGATGGCTTTTTGTTTTAACAACATGTTCAACATAGTGAATGATAGTATTAACTTTCAGTTCTGCCAGCCTCCTTATTTGTAATTTCATATAATCCAATGTCGGTATGGGTCCACGGCTTATATCATCCGAGATAGCTCTAATTTTATAATCCGGCCAATCAACGATCTTACAGCCCTGCAGGTAACTCTGATGCTCCGGATCCTTCAATAACTGCTTGAATGACTGGAGACCGTAGAATAAACCCTTGTCTGTATTTGCTTCAACTGTAATCTTATTTTTACTTATAGTAAGGACGTATCCTTCATCCGCTACTTTACCGATCTTATCTTTCTTAAGAATTATTTGAGAAGCACTTCCGGATTTAAACGAGACATCGAATTTACTTTTCAGCAACTCCCTTATCTCCTCAATTGCGATGGAGACAGGTTTATCATTTTCAATAGCTTTAAATTGAATTGAAGAATTCAACAACTGGAACCGTTCATTATTAAACTTGTATTCCTTTGGCTCAGGAATAATTTTTAACGGATCAGCAAAACACGCTGTTGACAATAACATTACCGTCAAAAGATATTTCAAAAAGGGATGTTTCATATTAATACCTATTCATTCAACCAATTTTTTGTTAAATAGTCTGCAGTATCCAAATAAGCTTTATCAAGGTCATCAATCCCGGATTCATCACCACCAATATCCAAACCGATAACGCCTTTAAAATCAATTAACTCGAGGGTTTCCAAAAACACGTTCCAGTTTATTACACCATCACCAACTGATAAATGCTCGACTCTTGTTCCGCCATTGTCCGAAATGTGGATATAATCTATATGATCCTTTAATCTTCTCAATCCCAAGGCCAAATTATCCTTGAGGAAGAATTGATTAGCAGTATCAAAATTGAACCGCAGATTATCCCGTTTAACAGCATCAAAGAAATACAAAAATGAGTCTGTTGTTGAGGATAACAAACCATGAGCCGGATGAACCTGATAAGTTAAACCGTATTTGTCCGCTATATCACATACCGTCCTAAAAGACTCAATTAAATTATCCCAGTACTTAGTCCAGCTAAGATCTTTCGGAAGGAACGCAGCAGCAAGTTCTTTTTCTCCATAGTGCCTGACGATTGGAATATCATCCGGGAATTCATATGGCGGCATCGGTGCATTGTCCAGAACACCTTTCGCTCCTAAAAGTTTTGCTGTCTCACATCCTTTTTCAAATAATTCCAACTGCTTTTTCTTTTCGCTGCCATCCATTGTAGACAGCCCGGGCAAGACAGTACAGAAATATGGCAGTGACAGATTCAAACCTTTTAATTCATCTGCAATTCTGTCTTTCATACCATAGACTTTCATCAAATGTTCTTCACGTATTCCCTCGAGTTCAATACTCTGAAATCCGAGATCTTTCATTCCCTTTATATACTCTAATGTGTTTTCGGCCTTCGGAGGATAACCGTGTTTTGAGATTATATATAAATAAGTACAAACAATTCTTTCATTAATCATGTTTTCACCTAAAATATTTGAAGTATTCCAACAAGACCAAGTATTGCCATAAATATGGTAAACGTGGTTATGACCAGCAACATAATATTCATTGCAGTCGAAGGTTTATACTCACCCATTACGTCATCTTTATTCTGGACTATCTGCATCATTATAAGAATCATAGGAGTTACGATTAAAGCGAAAGCCTGTGAAGCTATCATCACTAAAACCGGACGGCCTCCAAATACCGGCACAACAAGTCCAAGCGCTGCATAAAATATTACGAATCCCCTGTTACGCCATTTGCTTAAATCAAATTCTTCATTTTTATAATCCGCCAATAAAAGGGGGACTAACATATAGTGAGGGAAAAGTGAAGAGAGTCCTGCGCAGACGATTCCGGCAACGAATACAGATATGGCAAACCGGCCTGCAATCGGTTCAAGCAGTTTAATCATATCAATAGCATTTTCAACATGCAGTCCCTTTGGAAACAACGTACCCGCAGCAGATGCCATTATAGCAATACTCAGCACAAACATAAGTGAAGAAGAGATTAATGCATCTCGTTTTTCTAATTTTAACTTAGATATGTCCCAGTTTTTTTGTTTGATTGTTATGGAGCGCGTTACATAAAGAATTCCGCCCATTGTTGTACCTATCATACCGGCAATAATTAATCCGGCACTTGCTTCCTCCGGAATACTCGGCACAAGACCTTTAATTACATCTACCGGCTCGGGAATTACCATAAAGGTTGTGAGGATAAAACTCAATCCCATTAAAGCAACAAAGACAGTAAGAATTTTCTCTATGAAATTGTATTTGCCGTTGAAAAGGAAAAACACCATCATTCCGCCGAAAGTAATTGTGAGAATGATAGTGCTGAATCCCTCCCCATCTGAAGTTAAGGGCACAGACCACTCGCGAACCACATCGGTTACAATTGCCATAACACCGATACTCGAAACCATTTCGGTAAATATTAACACAACTAAAACAAATGCCGATATCTTTTTGCCGAAATGTTTCTTAAAACTTTGAAGGGAGCTTTCACCGGTAACTATCGTGAACCGGCCAAATGTTACAATAAGTATATAGGTGAAAATACAGGATATCAATACAGCCCAAGTTAGTATCATTCCATGGGACGCACCCGCGGATGCCATTGTAGTAATACTTCCGGTGCCAATATTGTATCCCACCAGAAATAACCCGGGTCCAATTGTTGCAAGAAATAAACCGATTTTTTTTCGCAAATTATTCACGTTTATCTACCATTAATTGAATTTATAATTATAGTATGCTGCCATAAATCTCATTCCGAATGATGTGCCTACATCTCTTTGCGTCATCCAAATTTTACCATGCTTTCTCCTGGTCCTGAGGTTTAGAAACGCGCCTCTTAAATTCGGATCGGGATGGTCCTGTCCGAACCTGTTTTTAATTACCCAGCTTGCAGACTTCTCAATATTCTCATTGAACTCATTGCCGACCCCATATTCAACCAGTCTAATCCATAACATTCCCGCAAATGACACGGCTGAACCACAAAGGGAATTCTCATTTGAACTTCCGTCGAGGAAATTCTTGTAATAAATGGTACCGTCATTTTTCTGGGCTTTCTGATATGTTAATAATGTCTTTTTGGCAGCTTCCAGATATCTTCTATCTTTTGTAAGTTCGTAACCCTCTAATAATGATTCGGCATACCAAAGATTAAACCTCGGATGAAACGATCCTTCATTAATATGATTCGGGCCGAAGTCCATCCACAATCCCTTAGGACCCTGGTACATCAGAAGGCTTTCACAAAGTTCAATAAACATTTCCTTATATTTTTCTTCACCTGTAAACTCGTACATATCCTTAAACAGGGAGCCTTCATTGTTTGGTCTTGCTATACGATATAGAGCGCTGTTATCACCGGTATCGACAAAAGGACTGTTTGCCTTGTACACTTCGCCTGAAACAGGATCAACAGCATCATAGAATAGTTTATGCTCGGGAATGTACATATGCTTCATCATCCAGTTGCCTGCACTTGTCGGTACTTCGGCATATTTTTTATCTCCGGTAGCCTTGTATAAATTGAACAAACCGAGTGTGCCGTCGGAAGTAGTTGCGAATACAATTGTTTCTCCCGAAACATCTCCATGAGCTGAATTGACCATTCCTTTTAACTTCGGATGATCGGTAATCAACAGACTGCACCACCAGTCACCGGCCCTTTTCGCAGCATTCAGGTATTTTTTATCTTTGGTTACTTTATAAACTTCTATAAGCCCGGCAATCAATTGCCCCGTATGCCAAGGAGGCTCATATTCGTACCATTTTCCTTCTGTAAGATTGTAATCACATCTTGACTTTCCGTTATCATCAAGAAGTACGTTAACGGTATAGTTGCCACCCTCATTTATGGCTTTCAGCACCATATCTTTTGAAATTGTTAAATCTTGTGATGTACTATTATTAACCGCTAATAACAGTAGTACTGCCGCAATAATTGTTTTTTTTATCACTTAATTAGTATCCCATTAATTAATTATTTAAATATTCAGCACATTCCGGTTAAGTGTTTTCTATTCTATTCGAATTTGTAATTGTAATATGCAGCCATAAATCTCATTCCGAATGATGTTCCGACATCCCTTTGAGTCATCCATATTTTTCCTTTCTTTCTTCTCGTTCTGAGGTTAAGAAAGGCACCCTTCAAATTCTCATCAGGATGATCATTACCGAATCTGTTTTGGATTACCCACTCTGCAGATTTTTCAATATTCTCTTTAAACTCATCTCCTACGCCGTAGCCGACTAACCTGATCCATAATAATCCGGCAAACGATACCGCCGATCCGCAAACGGAGTTTTGGTTTGATTTCGCGTTCAAATAATTTTTATAATAAATTGTTCCGTCCTTCTTCTGAAAGTTTTGAAAAAGCTTCAATGTTTTCTTTGCTGCTTCGAGGTATCTTTTATCACCCGTAAGGTCATAACCTTCCAGCAAAGATTCAGCGTACCACAAATTAAATCGCGGGTGCAATGACCCGGATGCTTTATCATTCGGCATGAAATCCATCCAGGCGCCTTCCGGTCCCTGGTATTCCAACAAACTTTCACAAAGAGTTATAAACATTTCTTTATACTTATCATTTCCAGTGTACTCATACATGTCCTTAAATATCGATCCCTCGTTATTCGGTCTTGCAACGTCGAAAAGTTTTTGCTCTTTTTTATCCGGCCAGAACGGACTGTTTTCTTTCATAACCTCTCCTGAAACGGGATCTACCACATCGTAAAACAATTTATGTTCGGGAATGTACATGTGCCTTAACATCCAGTCTCCCGCACTTGTAGGAACATCCGCGTATTTTTTAACACCTGTAATATCGTATAACATAAACATACCGGCTGAACCATCAGTCACGGTAGCAAATACAAGATTTTCCCCGGCATGATCTCCATGTGATGCTTTGATCATTCCGTTTAATTTCGGATGGTCGGTTATCAATAATGAACTCCACCAATCCCCAGCTTTCTTTGCCGTTTCCAGATATTCCTCATTGCCTGTAACTTTATAAGCCTCCAGCAAACCATAAATTATTTGTCCCGTATGCCAGGGTATTTCATAATCATACCACTTACCTTCCGTGATGTTATAATCGCATCTCGATTTAAAATCATCATCCAAAAGCACGTCCGTTGCATATCTTGCTCCCCCATTTAAGGCATCAAGTACTTTTTCTTTTGTAACCATTGGGTTTTGACAGAACATGTCCCGGTGAACTAGAACAACAAGCAGCAGACTAAACAGCAAATATTTCAAGACATTCGAAAGCATTTAAATTCCTTTCTATTTACGTTTATTGAATTCCATTAAATTCAGGTTCTTGAATTGTTATTTCAGAAAGCTCTTGAGCGATCTTCGGATTTACGCCGGCAATGACTCGTAAAACCTGTTCCCTTTTTTTAAATAGCTTCAATATTTTTTGAACGAAAATATTCTTTCCAATCGGTTCGGGAACCGAATATTTCAATTGAAGCCGCAGCGCTTTCATTCTTGTGTAATTTAAATGATATCTAAACGGGTTTTTAGTTGTTAATTTCTTAACCCTTCTAATAGCAGACCATAGCGTATCTGCATCAAACCATAACTGTCGTTCACCAATTGCTTCCCTAATACCGAGTTCAATCTCCTTAAAGGAAAGGATTGCTTTTTTCAAATCCTCACCGTACAAGTTGAATAAAGCCCGGTCTAATGAAGCTGGCGGATTATAATTCTCCGGATTCCACAGATAATCATTAGTGGTTATAGCAGTAGCCTTCGTATCTTCTTGTGAAATATTCCCGTTAACGAATATCCCGTTTCCAGCGGTGGTTACATAAAAGTCATTAGGGAAATCATTATTATAGGCTGTGAACATTGGGGATGAAGAGAACGGATAATGACTGTAAATCGTATTATCCCATAAGAACGGGACGGTTCCCTTTAAGTTGTAAGTCCAGTCGAATAAATCTTCACTATTTACTGTTCTGCTTCTAACGTAAGGACCTGTCCATACAACAAAGATATTATTGCTCATGTTGGTCCCGATATAATTTAAATCACGATACAGTGGTTTATACGCGTCATCTTCCCAGGGAGTATTCTTAAACAATTCCATTTCTCCATAGTACATATCTTCATAAGTATAGAACGGCGGAACAAAATAAAGTTCATTATTAATATTCAGAGCCTCCGACCATTCACCAAGGGAATTCATTAGAAAGGTCAGGGCTTCTGCCAGATGATCAAATCTGTTTAAATCCTTTTCATTTGTGAGGACATACCCTTCACCATATCTAAAAGGCGGAGTGTCATCCGCACAGATCATAGTTTTTGTAATACCATAATCACAGGATACTTTAATTACATTCTTCAACTTATCCAGGTCTGCATCGTCGGATATCACTATTTTCTTATCTTCGTAAACGTTATGCATCTGCATTACGTTCGGCGCGCCAAAATCATTTTTCCACTTTCGTATTCTATTCAGTATTGCGAGATATTCATCAGAAACTTCATACCACGGGAAAATCCGGCTTGCAATAGCAATAGTTTCAATCTTATTCTTAAGAGCGAAGTCCAGAAGCTCTTCGATGTTATCAACCGTCGGCAAAGCCGAAAAAATTCGTCTTTGAAATGAGGGGTAATCATCAATACTGCAAAGATGAACCCTGAAGTTCGAATTTTCTTTCTCAATTAAATTTGAGAAAGTTACAGCCCCATAAATTAATCCCTGAACCGACGGAGACTTTATTATTACGGTATTACCATTAACAGCTATTTGGTAATGCTGATTGTTTTGATAATTATCGGACTTGCTCTCAACAGTAAATTCAACTTTCAATCTGACCGATTCTTCATCATCGGTTAACTTGAAATCCTTTTCACTCAACAACCGCTTAAAGTAATTAGCTGCTTGTCTTTCTATTTCATTATCCGCAATGCAGTAAATAGCGCCGCTACTAACGCTTATAGTTTCTATTTCTTTAAGTATTTTGGGTCCGGGCTGCAATCGCTCTATAGCAGACTGTGCTTTCAGGGATGCTGCGAACACTATAAGAAGCACGACAATCGTATATTTGTAGTAAAACCTCATTACTCTTCACTCCCAAAATCCGGCAGTGATATCATTTCGGATTGCAGATAATAACTAAGTTTTTGCAATCCCATACTTTCAATTTCCGCAAGCAGATTTCTCCTATCATTATCCAACTCAACGCACTTTTCCTTGTATGTTGTTTTAGATTCAGGTTCAGGTACAGAGTACTTAACCTGCATTCTCAGAGCTTTGAGTCGGCCGTAGTTCCTGTGATAGTAGAAGGGATTTTTCTGAGTAGTAAACCTAGTTTTGCGAATAGCCTTCCATAACTCATCCGCGGCAAACCAGATCTGCCGCTGTCTAATTACTTTACATAACTCCAGTTCAATTTCTCTATACCTCATCAAAGCGGGAATTTTTTCGGCGCCGTAAAGCTTGTTCATTGCTTCCATTATTGATACTCTGCCATTGTATCGATCACCTTCCCACATAAAGGCATTGGCCGTCATACTGGACGCCTTACTAGTTTCCCCTGTAGCGTCACCATTAATAAATATTCCGTTGCCTGCGGTAATATTCTGGAAATCCTTTGGGAAATCGTTATCATAAGCAGTGAAAAAAGTCCGGGCAGTAAACTCCAGGTGGGAAAAGATCGAATTATCAAACAGGAACGGGGTACGCCCGTTCAGATAGTTCTTCCACCCGTCAATATCCTCGTTAGTTATTTTTCTCGTACAAACATAAGGTCCCGTCCAGAATATCTGAATCTCAGGATCAAGTTTTTCTCCGATAATTCCGAGATCTCTTTCCAAAGGTTTAAAAGCATCCTCTTCCCACGGTGTATCTCTGAATAGTTTCATATCACCATAGTGCATTTCTTCAGCGGTATAAAACGAAGGACAGTAATAGTATTCTATATTATGTTGCTCCTCCCGGCTCCACTGTAATAGAGTATTCATCAAAGCGCAGTGTGCTTCAGCCATAGATGAAAACTTCTTTTTATCGTTTTCGGAATCCAGATAATAACCTTCGTCGTATTTAAAAGGAGGGGAATCATCGGCGAATAATAGAATGCGGGAAACACCCTGCTCAGCAGCAAATTCAATTGTTGATTGAAGTAGTGCAATGTGTTCGGGATTAGTTATTTCTATGTCTGTATCATCCCTGTATAAATTCATCAGCAGAACAGCTTCAACGCCTCCGTACTTATCCGACCAGTTCTTATAAATCTCCAGATTGTTTTTCAACTCATCATCCATCCCGAACCAGCCGAAATTCCTGTTGTGAAATGTGATGGACTCCATTTTATACTTAGCCATCCAGTCCAGATCATCTTCAAGTTGGCTGCTAACGGGACTGCAATTAAACATTCTTCTTTGATAAGAAGGAAAATCAAATACTTCCGCCAACCGTATAAGAATATTATTTTCATCTCGGAATACTAACTGAGACAAACTGGCGGAAGCATATAGAAGGGCTCTAGGGCTGATCCCCGTTAGGAGAATAGTATTATCTTCACACTCAATTTTGTACGCTTGTCCATCAACTACTACAAAATCTTCGGGATCAACCCTAAACTCGATTTGAAAACCTTTATTCGATATTGGAACTTCAGGGTAACCGAACTTTGAAATCAGCCGGTTAAACAAATTAAGTGCTTTTATTTCATCTTCCGAATCAGCCTTAGCTGATACTGCAGCCTTACCATCTTTAGCCAACAGAATTTGTTTGCTTCCATAAACAACACTTACCGGATTCGGATATATCTTTGCGGTTTCCTGCTCCACCCACACTGATTTAATCGTATTGTTTTTAATTCTTTCATCAATTGGAGCCGGATTAGCAGGATCATTTTGAGCATAGACGCATACAGATGCGATTGAGACAAGAATAAAGGTTATATGTTTACTTAGCCGCATTCTATATCACACTGACTTTATAAGAAATAGTTTTTATAAATCCATCCTCGTCCGGTGAAACTCTTATAATCAGAGGATATCCTTTCAAAGCCGGGAATGGCTGGTTATAGTCTTCAGCATTTTCGCCCATCTCTATTGTATATCCGTCACTTAACAACTCGAAACTAAATTTCTTGGTACCGCCTTTAATTTCCACCCTGGTGTCGCTAACTTTTTCAAATCTTGTAAACTTGTATTGTACAAACGGCTCAACAATACTTACTACCGGTTTCTGTCCATGGAATCTCAACTTTATATCTTTTTGTATATAATTATCCGCAATGCGATGTGTTAAAACATAAGCAACTCCGCCTTCCCATCTGTTTCGGTCTTTAAGTTCTCCAATAGTTTTAACAACGTACTCATCCTTATCCCTTGTTGCTTCCATGTGCGAATCAAACTCATATAAATTCGTATAGTGCGCATTTTTATCCGTGAATTCAATTCGGGGAGTTAAAGGCAATGCTCCTTCAATTTTCGGATAGTGCATTTCCCACTGATAGTATTCCGTTTGACTCGATGCCTGTAAGTATCCGTAATCCTCAACCCATAAATTAGTTATAGATCCGCCTGATGCACGATGCATGTACTTGAAATCAGCTCCTCTCCTAATATCTTTATATCGATAACCTGTAACAGTCGTCATAAAATTTTTAGTACGAACAAGAGTCAGGTCAATAGTCTTAAAGTTCTTTATCCAGCCAATTTGCTGAGTAGGTGTTTTTGAAGATTCACCATCGATATGATTTCCATAAAGAATTGAAAGGGCAAGGTTTTTTGCACGACAAAATGTAGGATAGTTACACGGTAACATATTAAACATTTCTGAATAATTCGGACCATAAGTTAGAAGTCCGTTTTCCCTCATGGTCATTAGGTAATTCAAATTATCAAGTGCCGCCTGCCTGTAAGCAGGATTTTCATCCGCATATAAGGAAAACAGTATTTGACATCCATCGGCGGTTACACTGCCGTAAGTTGTCCATTTACTTGCCCGGACTCCCCACGAGCCGTCAGTTGATCCGTCAGGATAAATAAAGTAAACGTATCTTTTAAGTGATTCTTTTATAATACTATTAATGAATTCATCTTCGGCCAGTTTTGCGTAAAGTCCCATCCCCCAAAGCGACATATCCATACTGTAACCCTGATCAACTCCGTATTTTGTTCCTCGGATTCTGTTGCCTTCACCGGTTAAAAAATAATCTTCATCAAACTTTGCAGCTACAAGCATTGCAAGTTCTTTTGCCTTTTTAACATAGGATGAATCCGGAATTACCTGGTACGCCATCATCAGTGTTGCAGTGGAAGTAGCACAATAATTAATGCTGGCGAACTCATGATTCATATTTTCAACCATCCAGTCAGAGGCTGCTTTCATCGATTGTTTCCACTGCTCCCGTTCATCCCGTGAGATATGCTGCTCAAGAATCGGATATGCGGCAGCCATCATTAGCAATTGGTCTGCTGTAGTACCTGTCCAGGTTGATGGAGTTTCAAACCACGAACCATTATCCTGCTGCTGTTTAATAAGCCAGTTTCCTGTAGAAACAGCTGAATTCAAGTACTTTCTATTTCCGGTAAGTTTAAATGCCGTTGCAAAAGGCAGCACTGCTTCGGAGGCACGCGTATGATAATCACTGCATGATTTACAGTATAGCGCACCATATTTTTCGGAAGTGGAATCCAAGTCCTGCAGCTTCAACAGATCATTCACGAGGATAAGCATACTCTTTTGAAATGCTTTAGAAAGATCTACGTTTTGACTCTTCTCAACAGCATTGCAAGAAATAAGGAAAAAGATTATTGGAATTGATAAATATCTCATTGTGTTATGGCACTTATAATTATAAGTGAACGAAATTTTCAATTATCTATGATGTCTTGATTTATAAGAACTGTATTAGAGCGTCCGCAGTACGTGAGTAAAGTCCTTCGCCCGCTAAAGCGAAGAACTTATAAGACCAATTAAGAATATTCCTATTACAAATAGAACTGCCCACCCGAATCCGACTATATCTATTCTGTATTTTTTGAAAGAGAACTTCTTACGAAGCGAGAGTAAGTCAACAAGTAATAAACTGTGTCCGTTTTCCTCCAGGGATTCTCCGGTTTTGTTATCCTGCTCAGCATCAGCAGAACCGGCCAGCATAACGTCAATCCCTTTTGCTATAAGCTTATTTTCTTCACCAACCGGTGTATGGAGTAATGTGTAAAATTTATCAAGTGCCTTTCCATTCTCTTCTTTAGTGAAAAGACTTACAAGTATAAAGGTTAAAAATCCAAGAGGCAGATAAACCGCAATTTGATACTCAATTGCCCAGCCTAATCCGAATGAAAATATCGGTCCGGTGATTATTGTCGCAAGCACTGTTACTGTAAGACTTGCCCAAACGGCATACCTGTTTGATTTCTTCCATATAATGGCCATCCAAAATGCTATACCGAAATATGCAGTAATCTGCCATAAATACTTAAGTCCCTGAACTACGCTTGGAATTGTGAGCGCCACAGTCACACCGCCGATAACAATTAGTATCGACGACAATCTGGCGATTTTAAGTTCCCTCGATTCCTCAACATTCTTGTCTATGAATTTCTTATAAATATTCCTTGTAAAGAGCGCTGAACCGCCAACCATGAAATTATGACAGGCCGCCAAAACAGCAGCAGCCATTGCTGCAATCATTAGACCAACCAAACCGGAAGGCAGTAAATTGGCAACAGCCATACCGAATGCGAGTTCGCGATTTTCATTTTCGAGTCCGGGAAATAGAGCCGCTGCAAAAACACCGACAAAAGCCCAGCCGAGAGTTGCAAATCTTTTCGTGAAATTTCCGTAAGTCCACCCCATCCTGCATGAGTTCTCAGTTTTACCGGCTCCGCCTACAGCCATATGATGAGGCTGAACAACAATGCCAACAAGTCCGTTGATTATAACCATTATTATAAAAAACAGTGTTACCTCCTCAGGGGCAACAAAGCTGAACATATAATCCGGCAGACTGCCTTTAATTTCAGCTAATCCTCCTGCGGCATTTAGAGCGAACGGAATAAGCAGGAAAGACAAAACAAGAATGAACATTCCCTGAATCAGGTTTACAATAAGAGCGGAAACCAATCCACCGAGTACGCTGTAACCAAGAAAAAATAAAGTAAGAACAATAACAATAGCGGTTGTTGTAATTTCACCACCGGTAACCGCTTCAATCGCAGTTCCCGTACCCTTAAGAATTAGTCCGATATTGATTGTGAAATAGAGCATGCCCATTACTGTATATGCAGCACCTAACTTAGAACCATATCTTTCTTCAAAAAAATCACCGGTTGTAACGTAACGTACTCTTCGAAAGATAGGTGAAAGAAGCCAGTAAAAAGGAGTTGAGAACAGCCAAACCCATTGATACCATATACCAGCCAATCCAATTGAATAAGTTGCGCCGGATACGGCAATTGCCTGATCAGTATGAGTTCCGGCTCCCAGTGCATTGGCAATCATCATTATCTTACTGCCTTTGCGTCCACCCATAAAATAATCGCCGGAAGATGCTACTTTCTTTTTAGTTCGCCAACCCATATAGACGATTACTAATACATACAATAGAATGATAAAAAAATCGAGATATGATAGTCCAAGCATGATAGATCTTCAGAATAATTATTAAATTGAAAAGATTGTTAATCCTTTCCCCAGATTTCTTTTAATGTAAACGCGGCAAATTTCGGATCGCGAGTTCTTGTAAATACTCCCTTTAAGTTCAATACAACTCTTTTACAATGCTGGGGAGTTTTAAAATCCGCAAAATTCCAAACGTGTTCCCCGACCGTATAGTCTTTGGATTCTATTAATTCACAATATCTTTTAAGGAGTCTTGATTGGTATTCTTCGGTAAACATTTGATCTGAAATAGAATGAAGGCCCGGAACCGTATCAGCACCGAACTCAGTAAACAATATCGGCTTATTATATTTTTCAGCAATTAGATCCATCTCTGCATCAAGACGTTGAATGGCTTCATCCAGCTTGCCGGGATTCTCGTACCAGCCGTAATATCTGTTCATTGATATTACATCGCTGTAACTTAAAGCGGGATCATCAACACCCCCTTTTTGGCAATTAGGAACTGTTGCCGGTCTTGTATCATCCAGAGACTTGGTATAATGGAATACTTCTTTCCAATATTTATCACCGGAACCTTCGTAATAAGAAGATTCACCAACTATGTTCGGTTCGTTACCGGGAGCCCACATGATTACCGAGGGATGATTCTTATCCCTGCTTATTAATTTTTCAATGAACCGCTTATGATTTGCAAGAGTTTTATCAGTCACTTTTCTAAAATCCAGACTGATTGCCGGGACTTCATCTATCACAAGCATACCCTGCTCATCGGCATAATCAAGCCATTCTTCGGCATATGGATAATGTGAGGTTCGAAATGAATTCGCGTTAATCCATTTCATTAGTGAAAAATCTTTTACAATAACAGGTAAGTTCAAACCTTTTCCAACAATAGGGAAGTCTTCATGCTTTCCGAAACCTTTAAGAAAAATCGGTTTGTCATTCAGAAGCAGCTTAGTACCTTCGACCTTAATTTCCCGCACACCGAATTTTAGCGAATACTCATCTATACATTCGGCATTATTAAACAACTGTATTTTCAGTACGTGCAAAAAAGGATCTTCGCAAGACCACAACCGGCAATTGCCCAGTATAAACTCAGCATCCATTTCTGAAGAATCCAGTTCAAAATCTTCTTTCGTTATTTGGGTATTACCTGTTATGCCAATAACTACGCGATTGGCAGTTTCTCTCTCGAAGTCCAGGTGCAATTTCACTTTACCTTCTTGTGATGAATGCAAAGTCGTTTTCACAGTTACATCTTTAAGGTATTGAATTGGAGTTGTATATAAATATACAGGTCTATGAATACCGCCATAAGGAGAGAAATCAAATCGGGCAGCAGGGAAGGTTTCTTCGCGCATCCTTCCCTCTTCATCATATTCTTCTTGAGTAATACCTTGGGGTATTGTATCAGAATTCAGTTCATTATTGATAAGCAATACAAGAGTATTGTCCTGCCCGAGATCTACCTTACCTGTTATCTCGTAATCGGAGGGTAAAAAGCCCCCTGAATTTTCGCCAACCTGTTTTCCATTAATCCATAATTTAGAATAATAATCTGCAGACCCGATTCTTATCCAAATTCTTTTATCTTGAAAATCGTCCGGAATAAAAAACTTTGTTGAATACCAGGCGCTGCCCGAATAATGCATTAAGTCTTCAGCTTCCAATTGTTCGTTCCAACTAGCGGGAACAGCAATGTTTATATCACTTTCAAAACCTGATTGCCAGCCATTCTTAATCCCAACCTTCTCATAATCAACTTTAAATTTCCAGATTCCTGAAATATCATATTTGTTTCTTTTATTATTCCTTTTCGGAGTCAGCATATTCTATTTCCCATTTAGTATATTAGGTATACTAGGTATGGTCAAAAAAAATCCAGCTACATTGTACAGACTAATGTTATGCTGTTTGAATTTGTCATACCAAAGTAAATCCTCATATTAAACTTATTTCGCACCTGATGAGTCGCGGATAATTAACTCAGGTTTCAAAATAGTCCTGTTACCAATATCTTTTTTATCAATTCTTTTCTGAATAATTTCTACAGCCTGATGTCCGATTAAATCAACCGGCTGATGAACAGTTGTCAGTGGAATAGAAGCATACTTTGCTACCTCGATATTGTCGAAGCCGACGATGGCAACATCATCGGGCACTTTTATTCCTTTTTCCGTTACGTTCTTTAAGAATCCAAGCGCAACCAGATCACTATAAAAGAAAAGCGCTTCCGGTTTGTTATTCATTTCCATAAATGTATCGCCGAAATTGAAACCCAGTTTAAACCTGTCTACCTCAACATCCTTTTTGTTCACGGAAGGATAAAAGATTCTGTCGGCATCATATGGTATATCATACTCCATTAAGGCCCTATAATACCCGTTCTTTCGAACTTCACATAATAAATTGCCTTTACCTACGTGCACATAACCAATTGATCTGTATCCGAGATTAATTAAATGCTCGGTAGCTATATAACCACCCTGTTCCTGGTCGAGACCGATATACCAGTAGTCAGGATCATGCATGTACGAAACCATAATGTAAGGAAAGTTTTCTTCATGAATTTTACGAAGGTAATCATTAGCCCTGTATTCTAGATTTAACGAGGCAATGATAATCCCGTCAACGCCCAAACTCATAAAATGGGCAATTTCACTTTCTTCTTTTTTCATATTACCGGAAGAACTGGAAAGCAATAAATTATAACCAAGCATATTTGCTTTCTCTTCAACACTATGAACAATCATTGAGAAAAACGGATGCTTTAAATCCCTGAGGACAAGTCCGATTGTCTTGTGTCTCATCAGGTCTACCCGCATCTTTTGTTTTTCTGCAACATAAGTTCCCTTACCAACACGTGTAAACAAAATTCCATCTTTTACAAGGTTAGACAGGGCTTTCTTTACGGTTATTAAGCTTACACCGAATTTTTTAGAAAGCTCATGGTGAGAACCTATTTGCTCCCCGGCTCTTATTTCGCCGGTCGTTATTTTGTTTTTGATGACAATCTCAATTTGCTCATACAAAGGAGTTGTGTCATTAAAATCAATTTTTGCTTGCATTAAGTATCTTCTTATTTATTGCTATCAGTTCTTCCTATTCAGACAATTTCTTGTGTTAATATAATTAAATTACTTAAGCATTATCATTTTTTGAGTTGCAACAAAGCTACCGGCTTTCAAATGGCAGAAGTAGATACCACTTGTTAACTTAACTCCACCGTTGCTATATCCATTCCATGTATACTGGTAAGTTCCGGCATTTTGAGTTGTATTCAATAGTGTAGCAACTTCCTGTCCGAGCGCATTAAATATAGTAAGCTTAACTTCAGCCTTTTCAGGAATCGAATATGTTATGTTAGTAGTGGGATTAAACGGATTAGGATAGTTATTCAGCAATTCATACTCAACAGGAACCGCACTCATATATTTAACATCGCTAAACCCTGGGAACCAGACAACAGAACCGACCGGTTCTCCGCTTGTACTAGCTGAGTATGATGCAGCACTTGTAGAATAAGCAAAATCAAACGGCATCTGAGTTGGAACTCCCTGACCGGCTCTTGGTCCGCCGCCGCCGTCATCCATATCAGTTTTTTCTTCGGAACCAACATTGGAATCGTAGTACGATGTAATTACATCTGTTGGAGTTGATGGACCTGCAGTAAATGAAAGACTCTCTTCAATATTATTCGTACCGGTCGAATACTCCTCAATCAATGCTGTAGTTGTTGAATCAAAAAGAGGAACTACATTTACGGAATCAGGATGTTCGGCAATTAGATCGGGTGATATATAGAAATTATTATTAGCTATTTCTACGCTTTGCTGAACACCTGCGTTAACCAAATCCTCGCCAAGTTCTGCAATAATAAAAGCCGATCTCGAATCATCAGTTGCACCAAGGAAACCGTAGTTCATAAGGATATTATTCGTGAACTTGACTTCCACTGCTTCACCGAAGTGAATACCGAATTGTCCTACATTAAGAATTGTGTTATGATCAACTTCACAATAGTTAATAATTCCACCGCCATCTCTCAGAACGGTCATTGTCAAATTATAAAAAGTATTGTTTATCATAACCAAAGAATCAATATCATTACCCCTGTCGTCAATACCACGACCATTAGCCGGGCTGGACATTCTGCCCATGTTGCTGATTATGGAGTTTGTTATATAGATTTTATTCCATTCATTATCGATTCTGAAGGCTGCCTGAGAAGCATAATCAATATGGCAATCATCAACAACTATTCGCATGCTATCCCTGCTTGCCCTAATCGGTCTGCTCATCAACTGGCCGTCCTGGTCCATATTGGTTACATACAAACCTGTAATATAAAAGTCGCCTTTGGGACGGAACGGATAAGTAGATTCGCCGCCTTCAATTACTGCGGGCATAATAATGGGTCTGTCACCATCGCCATCGGCAGCTTTAATGCGCAATGTCCAGCCGCTGTTAGAAATAATTCCTGTTGTTAAATAATATCCACCTCTTTCCAGGACATAAATGGTACTTGGATCCACGCGCTCACCTGTACTCGTCGTATCTCCGTCGATTGTCTCGTTCAGGGTACCAACCCCCTGCTCAACATTTACCACCCTTGATTGGGCAGAAGTAAATGTGATCATACCGAGAATAAAAAAAACTGAAACAAAATTAATAAAGTTAAAATACTTCTTCATATTACACCTCTTAAATAATAATAAGGTTTTTAGTTAATGGTCTTTTAGAATTTATATTTAACTCCGACATCTGCAGTCATGCCAAAATACTCTTCTGCTGTCGGATAGATTTTACTTCCCAAATAAGCTCCTTCCGATTTATTTGTAAGATTATTTAAATTCACTATGATGCTTAGATTCTCATACAGGGCATACTGTGCGGAAAAGTCCCAACGCGTGAAAGCATTTGTATAACCATCAAGTTCTTTTCTGCTGCCTATAGTTTGTAATGCTTCACCCTGATAAACCATTGATATTCTTCCTGAAAATGGTCCTTTTTCATAGCCCAAGGAAAGATTGGCAATATTATCGGCTTGTCCAGGCATGGTCGCTTTGCGTTCGTCATCAAGATAAATAGTTCTAAACGGAGGAGTAGTTTCATGTTCTACTATCAGCAGCGGAAAATAAGTTTCCGATTCTATTCGGGAATAATTTATACCGATTACTACACCGTCAAACGGATTCGGAAGAAATCTCAGGTTAGTCTGCAAATCAATTTCGATCCCGTAAACCTTTGTATCGCTGTTTGAATTTTCAGGAGCTGCAAGAGAATATCCTTTACCGTTAATCGTTATTCTACTTGTTCTGATATAATCAATGTTTTCCAGATTTTTATAGAAGCCGCCAATAGTAAACAGACCCAGATTATTATGAAATGAAAGGTAAACATCGTAATTCCAGACGGAAGTATGTTTGAGATCCGGATTTCCTCTTTCCACAGTACCTTCTGCGGAAGTTATTCTTTCCCAGGGAACCAGGTTAAAATAATTTGGGCGGGATAGTGTTTTAGTTGCGGCAAGTCTTATGTCAAACCAGTCAACTGGTTTAACTCTCAAATGGAACATCGGCAAAAAGACATCATATGTTCTTGTTCCCGTAGTATCTTTCGCATTAATAAGAGTAGTATTTCCGTTGTCGTCAACAACTGCGTCACCCCAAATATTGCTGTAATCATTTTTGGTGTGCTCATACCTGATTCCGGGAATAAAAATAATGAGGTCGTCGTAGTTAAATTCCGCCATTGTATAACCTGCAGAAACACTTTCGCTTGCTTTGTAATCCTCGAGATCAATAGGATAATTGCGAACATAACGTGTGCGATAATCATCGTAGAAGTTATCCAGTTTATTTTCATCGAGCCAAAGCGGGAATTCATAATCACCATTAAGAAACTCACCTATATCAGCGTCAGAGTCAACGAAGTTGCTTAATTGAATTTTATCTTCCCTTGTTAAATCGAAGAGGTCCGGATTTTCAGCCCCGATTTTGTCTATTTCAAAAGCAGGAGTAAATGACTCTCCCTTATTTCTTTCTCTGTCCTTGCTTCTGTATTTTCCACCGAGTTTAAACGTTGAATTAAGCTTATCACCCAACAGGAATGGTATTTTAAAGTCAACCTGAGCAGTATAATCATTATCCTCAATCTCTTCCGAATCAATAAAATCCTGGTAAAAGATCGTCTCTGCTATATTATTCTTGGCGCCTTCAGGAATCAATAAAGGTCCCTGATCTTCTATTAAATCATTAGAAAATGCTCCGGTTTCACGGAATTCCGAATCATGAGACCACGGCATATTACGTTTCGACATAGAATAAGATGTTCTCCAGTCGATTTTCATAAAGGAAAGTTGATGATTACCGGTTAAAGAGTTTGTGAATAAATCCGTATTAATTTCTCTTGTTCTCAACCAGTATTCAACATAAGAAGCGGCAACCCTATACCTTTTACGCATTCTTGATTCATCACGTTCGGTCCGGCTGTATAAGCTGTTGAGCATAATATTACCATTTGGGATTTGATAATCCAGGGTAAGACTGGCGCCGTATCGTTTTCTAATTTCCTTTCTGTCGCCGAGGTTAAGATTTCTAACTGAAACAGGAGCCAGATCTTCACCCTCCTGCTTTTCACGTATTAACTCGTAAGCGGCATCAAGAACATCGGAACTTCTGTTTGCTTTTTGAATGCTGGCCGTTGCCAGTACGCCGAGTTTACTATTCCAAAACCTGTTGCCAATACTAAAACTTCCCTTATAATTACCGTAATCGCTTTCGTGATTATTATAACCTCCGTTCAAGCGCACATTACCCTTAAAACCCTCGGATGCTTTTTTTACGACAAAATTCACAGTGCCGCCAACGGCATCGCCGTCTTTGTCGGGAGTAAGAGCCTTATAAACCTCAATACCTTCAAGCATATCCGAAGAAATCATACTCAAATCAACCGACCTGTCTTCTGCATCAGTCGCCGGAATTCTTTCTCCATTTACGGTAATTGAATTATACTTCGGCGACAGACCGCGGACAACAACCTTGGTTCCTTCACCTGCATCTCTCTGTACAGCTATACCGGGCAATCGTCCGACTGATTCCGCGGCATTAGCATCGGGTAACTCCTCGATTTTATCCTTGGAAACAACGTTTATAATAGTTGAAGAGTTAACCTGCTGGTTAATAGCTGCAGCCTGCCCCTGAAGTTGTGCGGTTACAACAATTTCCTCCCCCATTATCATATCAAGATTCAGGGAAACATCATTTTGAGTAGTTTTCCCCGGTTTAATTTCCAGTTCGATAATCTTTGTCTGATAACCAAGATATCTGTAAACAACGCTGTACTTTCCGGGATCAACATTATCAATTCGATAAGTACCATCCAGATCAGAGGCACAGCCGATTACCGTATTCTGAATAAAAACATTGGCTCCAAATAACGGCTCGTTATTGGATGCATCAAAAACTTTTCCCGCAATACTCCCCTTTTGTTGTGCATTAGCATTTGCTAAAAAAACGACCAAAATCAGCATTGTAAGAATAGAAAGGTTTCTTTTTCGGTGACTCTTCATATTAAACTCCATGTTACTCGTTGGTTTAAGTCTTTATCTCATCAAATACGATGGTGAGATATTTTTTAATATTTTTAACGTTTTGCGTACTTTCCACAAAACCGAGTCTAGTTTTGGTATGTTTAGTATACTTGGTATACTAAGTCCTCGTAAACTTACAGATATACTTCATACTTGTCAATAGTAAAAGGAGATAACTTTTAAAAAAATCTCTGGATGTCTTGTTTTAATTCAGTTAATGTGAATAAATAACGTTTCCCGATGAGATTACCTTATCAATTCGGACACTATGTCTCGTATCATATTGGATTTCCGTAACAATAAGGTCGGCGGTTTTTCCTTTTTCAACTGATCCGGTTTCGTGATCAAGACCAAGCAATTTAGCCGGGTTGGAAGATAATAATTTGGCAGCGGTTAAAATCGCATCTTCCGGATTTACAGCTTTATGAAGCCGTGTCCAAACACCTTCAATATCATTAGTTAACCAGTTCAATAAATTTTCAAATGCGTCCTTCATTTTCAGATTGCTGCCGAACAGTGCGCCCGGATTATCTTTAATATACAGAAATTTACCATTGTCACTTACAACACCGACTTTACTGTCAATAGCAAATTCCCCCGTAATGTCGGAATCTGTAATAAACATGTTGTCGGTTACAACAATAAACTTATCGTTTCTTTTTCTCTTAAGTGCATCCATAAAGTATGATTTATCTACATGATATCCGTCAGCTATAATTTCAATAAATATGTCATCGGATTTAAGAAGTTCCTCAATGGTTCCTCCTCCGTTAAGGGGCTTAAAAGACGAAGAAGACGGTCCGTTAAAAAGATGTAATCCCAACTTCATACCTAAGGAGGCAGCTTTCTTAATCTGCTCAGCAGTTGCTGCCGTATGTCCAACAGCGCTTATCACTTTCTTACGCCTTAGATATTCACAAGCCTCATAGGAAACATTCCCCCATTCGGGCGGGATATTAACTATCTTAATAATCTCCTCGTTTCCCTCAACAAATTGTTCAAGTATTTCTCGTTCGGGAGCCCTGAAATTTACAGGATTGTGCGCACCTCCGTTTGCAGGCTCTTTAATAAACGATCCTTCAATCATTATACCGAATAAAATTTCACTCAGTATCAGATCGGAGTTCTTATATTCCTTAATATAATTTATTACCTGTTTAACCTGATCAACAGGGGCGGCTATTGTAGATAAGACAACCTTCGTACATCCGTTTTCCGCATAACTTCTTAAAGCATTCCCGACCCCCGACAGATAATTCTCTTTATCAAATTGAAACTCTCTGGTTTCAGGATTATATTTCCCGCTTGTACAATCGAAGCCACCGCTCCCGTTTGTGTGGATGTCTATGAATCCCGGCAATACGTAATTACCCTGTGCGTCTATAACCTCCCCCTGGAAATTCGGTGAGTCCTCATCTGCTACGGAATAAATAAATCCGTCTTTAATCAGAATATCGCCTTCAATAATTTTATTGCCGGATACAATTTTTGCATTTATAATTTTTTTCAGGGCCGCCATGATTAACTCCGCAGTGTTTATGAAACATTAGTAATAGGCGCGCAAATATAATTATAAAAAAATAAACGGCTATAAAATAACGCTGATTCTTCGAATATTATCTGCCTCGAGAGAAGTTCCGATTAAACCGGGTTAACAAGTACTGTTTTTATTTATCATAAAGTTTTCATTATTTTCACTTCCTTAAAAATTACTTTCGATAAAATATAGCTGGTTAAAATGACACCAAAAGAGAGAATGAACGCAGCAATGAATTTGCAACCTGTCGATAAAACCCCTGTGATGTGCCAGATGAGTATGGGACATATGCTTCAACAACTGGATGAATCTCCAATTGAACTTTGGTTTGATAAAGATGTATTTGCAAACAGTCTCATCAGGCTGCGTGAACAATACGAATTTGACGGTATTCTCGTCAGTCTTCATGGCCACAATCCGGAATGGCGTGAATTGATAAATGAAATTGAGACAACCGAAAAGGGTGAAATCGCAGAATTGAAAAACGGGGATAAAATAATTTTCCCGGATGACGATCTGCCGCAATATAAATTCGCAAATCCCCGGGTTGATGTTTCATTAGATGATATAACGGAAGACGATCTCCCTGAAGAGCTCGATTACATTCCTGTTTCCGTAGACCTGCACTTCCACATAGATCATAAAAATAAATTTTCTGTACTTGAAGATCTTGTTAAATCCCACGGGAATGATTTCTCCATACATGGTGAAATAACATCTCCCTTTGACTACCTGCTTGATCTTGCGGGTTACCAGAATTCCCTGCTCGGATTGGTCATGCAGCCGGATAAATGCAAAATGATATTAAATCATTTTACCAGGCTTATTAAAAACCTTGCCGTGGAGATGTGTAAAACAGGTGTTGATGCTGTTAAAATATCCTCGCCATTTGCCGGAGCTGGTTTTATATCGCCCGATAATTACAGGGAATTTGTTCTGCCATACGAAAAGGAAATAGTAAGTGCAATCCGTGAGAAAGGAGTTCACACATATATTCATACCTGCGGTTCCATTGGTGACAGATTGGAATTGATGTTCGAATCGGGTATGAGCGGCATCGAATGCCTTGATCCGCCCCCGATCGGTAATGTGGAACTTGATCAGGCTGTTGAGACAATTTCAAACAAGGGTTTTATTAAAGGCAATCTTGATTCCGTTAATACGCTGATGTCGGATAATCAGGATGTAATTATTGAAGATGTAAAAAAACGATTGGAAATCGGGAATCGTAATGCCGGCTTTATATTAAGCACGGCGTGCTCCATAGCTCCGAATGTTAAGAAAGAGAATATTCAGCTTTTAAAACAAATTGTAGATGCACGGTAAATCCAACGGTACCGAACAAATATATTTCTAAACCCGGGCCAGCAGTGAACTTAATCGACTATGTATTTTCTCAATTCTCTATCTGCAATGCTGCATAAATAAATCGATGCGTTTAGAATAGCTTCTTCTGTTGAAACACCTTCGTCCATGATCGAAAACATGTTGTCAAACTCTTTACCTATCATAGACAATGCTGCTTGATCAATTACCCCGGCAAGACAAACAACCTTTTTGTTGTACTTGTGTGCAAGTTGAGCTATTCCCACAGGAAGTTTGTTAAACTTTGTTTGATTATCAACTTTGCCTTCACCCGTAATAACTAAATCCGCATTTACAATTTTTTCTTCAAGGTTAACAAAATCACAAAGGAAGTTTATCCCGGGAAGAAGTCTTGCATTAAGGAAAGCCATTAATCCGAATCCCAATCCACCGGCAGCTCCTGCGCCCGGAAGGCTCCTGAATTCTTTTCCTAATTTTTGTTCAATAACATTTGCTATATGAAATAATGCTTCATCAAGCAGCTTAACCATTTCCCGGGTTGCTCCCTTTTGAGGACCGTAAACATAACTTGCGCCGTTCTCACCCAGCAACGGATTATTAACATCGCATAAAACCGTAATCTTAGTATCCTTAATTCGCGAGTCCATCCCGGAAAAATCGATTGAATGCAGTCTGTGAAATTCCGCTGGTTCGCACCCGATATCATTTCCGGATTCATCAAGGAACTTAACACCAAGCGACATAGCCATTCCAATACCGGCATCATTCGTAACGCTTCCGCCGATACCGATAATAATTTCTTTGCATCCTTTATCCAGTGAGTCTTTTATTAATTGCCCTGTTCCATATGTTGTCGCTGCAAGTGGGTTATATTCTTTTTTTGAAAGGAGTCCGATTCCCGAAGCCGCTGCCATTTCAATTACAGCAGTCCTGCCGTTATCAATAACTCCGTAAGTAGATTCGATATTGCTATTGAGCGGATCCTTAACGATTGCAGTAATATATGAGCCGTTGGAATACTCAACAATAGCCTCAACAGTTCCTTCCCCGCCATCGGCCAATGGTATTTTTTCCACTACGATATTATTATCAATTTTGTAAAGTCCCTCCTCAATCGAGGATGCCGCAACAGAAGAACTGAGACTTCCTTTAAAAGAATCAACCGCTATTAAAACTCGTTTCACATTCACATCCATTTGATATAAACTCGTGAGTATATACTTCAAGATTACCGCACAAAATACAATCGCTGATACAAACTTAACATTTTTACCGGTTACATTGCTTTCCTGTTTTAACAATTCAACTCGATTATTTTCGGATTCGTTTTAAAGACATAATAAAATTAGCTTGATTTTGAATAGACCCCGTAATAGTTTTCATATCGATATGAAAGGAAGCAACTCAGTAAATAACACTCTCTCCCTGATCGAAATTGGAATCGATCTATTGGGAAAACAAGGCTACAACGGAACAGGCGTAAAGGAGCTTGTTGATAAAGCCGGTGTCCCCAAGGGTTCATTTTATAACTATTTTAACAGTAAAGAGGACTTCGCTGTTAAAGCTCTTGAAAGGTATGCGAAACATGAACTGATTTTTATCGGTGGAATCATGTCCGACAAGTCACTTACCCCACTTCACAGGATCGAAAAATTATTCATTGAGAGAATTAATAAAATTGAGAATAGTAATTATACAAAGTTCTGTCTTATTACTTCACTGGCGGATGAAATGTCGGTAATGAGTCCTTCAATTGCCCGATCAGTTAATATAATTTCAGAAAAGATTAACACACTATTGACAGACTGCCTGACAGAAGCACAGCAGTTAGGCGAAATTAAACTTAACCTGAACGTAAAGCAACTTGCGGAATTTATCGAAAATTCCTGGAGAGGAACTTTAATTCTTGTAAAGGCTGAAAAATCATTGAATAGACTTCATGACTTTCTGAATTTCCTACTGAACAATTTGTTAAATTAAAGCATAGATTGAGGCGAAGATTGTCTCGTAAAACTAAAATCAATAATTTACTTTGATATGAGTAGTACGTTTGATAAAAGCAAATACGATCTTACGGACAGACAAATTGTATCTGTTATAGACGACCTTCCGTTATGGTCCGCACCCTTTGGACTGAAGCTTCTCGATGCAATCAGATATAAAAAATACTTAAAGGTACTCGATGTTGGAAGCGGATTAGGCTTCCCGACAATTGAGATAGCTGCAAGACTTGGAGAGACCTGCTCGGTTTACGGTATCGATCCATGGAAAGAAGCAAACGAGAGAGCTGAACAAAAAGCATCTATATGGAATATACCTAACCTAACCATTATTGAAGGACATGCTGAAAACCTTCCGTTTAATAACAATGAATTCGATATAGTCACATCTAACAACGGAATTAATAACGTTCAGAATGAGAACCTTGTTTGGTCGGAAATATCACGGGTAACTAAAAGCGGCGGTCAATTCGTATTTACCGTTAACCTACCTGATTCAATGATTGAGTTTTACGACATACTAATTAAAGTGCTCGAAAAGAACTCTTTGTTCGAAGAAATTGAAGATGTAGAGGAACACATTTATCATAAGCGTAAGCCGCTTGATCATTTCTTTGAGATGATAGAACTTAACGGATTTAAACTTGTCCGGATAACCGAGGATGTGTTCAACTTCAAATATACTGACGGAACTGCTCTTCTGAATCATTTCTTTATTAAACTGGCCTTTAGGGAAAGCTGGCTCAATTTACTTTCGGTTGAGCACAGAGAATCAGTTTTTATACAACTTGAAAAAGAGTTGAACGATTACTCAGATGCTCACGACTGTATTAAATTGACTATTCCCTTTGTCTGCATAGATTCGCAAAAAAAATAGACCGAAATAATCCAAACTAGCGGGCGACAAGTTATATCCTTCAAGAAAAGGATTTGACTTTGCCGCCCGTTTTGGCGCCCCCCTAATAAGGCGAATTTCTTTCTACACTTCTTTAACCAATTATATCAACTCAACTAAAACGGTGATACCTGGCTAATATTTTGTACTATTACTTTATTCATGTCATGTAATATTGTAACCACACCATTACCTTCATCAATGGAGAACTGATCCATTTCGTCTCCGGCCGGTATATATGTGGGAACAAATATTTCAGTGCCGTAATCACCCAAACTAACATTCGGATTGGCTTCGATCTGTCTCTGCATAACCGGGAGTCTGATTCCGAGGTCGCTCATTCGTCTACCTTCCGAAAAGAATATTTCCTGGCGCAACAGGTACAATGCATGGTACAATTCTGTTTCGGATGTCATTGCATCAATGTCCGAAGGAACAAGGCTGGTAAATGACACTGGATGCGTTGTTACCTCACCACCATCCCTGGCTATTATTAATCCCTCAACAGCCTGTGAACTTGCATCTGCTTTAACTGAATATGAAGCATCATTCGGCCTGTTGTCTCTAGGATCATCATCGTTTTCAACAGCAGTTTCACGCGAACCTGCGAGCTGGATTGCATCGTTCATATATCCTTTCGCGCCATTCAAATCCCCGTCGCTTAAAGATGCTTCGGCCAGAATTAGATAGGCTTCTTCGGCTTTAAGAGAAGGAATAGGATCAGCGCCGTCAGGATCTGCGTATTTCGGATCCAGGAAATCCAGCCGGGGTAACGGCTGCATGTCGTCTTGAGGTCTGGTAACGGTAAAACCCGTTACATCATTTAATAAGTTTTGAGGATCGAACAATGCATAGAAGACATAATTCGCACTCATTCCCAAGGCCTCATTTGCCGCCTGAACTGCTTGTGCTTTGTCCTTTGCGAGCCTGTATGCTCTTGCCAATGCGTATTTACAGTTAACAGCATGGTCATCAGACGGGTGCAGGTCATAAGCTGCATTCAAGGCATCTATAGCAATATTAAGTGCATCCTCGGCATTTACCATAGAACCGTTTTCTTCAAGCGGAAATGCGAGGAAGTTTTCACTCAACATTAGAATTGCCATCCCTTTGTAAAATAATGTCTGTGCTTCATCATAATCTGTTGAACTATTATCAGCAGGGAGAACTGTGCTCAAACCGAAATCTGCAAGCGCTCTGACAGTTTGCAGAGTAAAGTATATTTCCCTGTCATCACCAAGGTACTGATCGTTTGGAGTTATACTACGGGGAAGATCGAGTAATGTTGAAAGGAAAGTCGAAGTGTTGTCATAGTTATCCGATACACACTCGGTAAAATATGTTGTGGTATTTACGGCCTCTGCAAAAGCATATTCGAGCCCCGTAATTAATGGTGCCGCTCCTCCCGTCGCATCTTCGAAAAGTTTTTCCTGGGTGATGGCGGGATTTTCAACTTCAGTGGGGTCCACCAGTTCGCAAGCACTGAAGAGGAGCGCAAACAGAAAGAACAAGAGAATCAGTTTGCATAATAATTTATCAGGTTTCATTTTAGCTCCTAATTTTTTCATATCGTTTACATTAAAGTTTAGAAATTATACGTAACGCTGAATCTGAACTGCCTTGGCGCTGAAACATCAAGATAACCGTATCCGCCCACATTAGCCTGCGATGGCTGGAAGCTGTTAAGCTCCGGATCGAGATCGGTAGTTTTAATACCGAATTCCGCAACATTACGCAGACTTGCATTAAGCGTAATACCTTTGACGAGAAATTCGGGTATTTTGTAGCTCAAAGCGATCTCTCGAATTTTAATCCAGTCGGCATCTTCAACCCATATTTCGGAAGCAGTTTCAAATGAATAATTTTCAGGAACAGCGTCCCTTGCATCTTCGGTGTAATTGAAATACCTCAGTGTTCGCTTAAGGTTAATTATCTGGTGCCCGAACGCGAACTCCGCAAGTCCCCTTAGTGTAAGGTTCTTAAACAGTGTTACGTCGAACGAGAAACTTCCGGTCTGCTCGGGAAGAGGGTTGCCAGACAATACAGTTTCATAATCGCCCGTATAATTCCCGTCTGCATCTTTAACCATTTTATTGATTCTGAACACACCTAACGGGTGCCCTTCCTCTACCCTTCTGGGAAGAAATGTAAACGAAGCCAGTGAAAACGGAGCCGATCCACCAAGGCTTGTTACTTCATTTTTTAATGTGGCATAAGAGAACCTTGCATTAGCCACTACATTTTCAGACTGCCAAATCCGGGCAAAGAGCGACAACTCAATACCCTTATTCTCTATTTCACCTACGTTCGTATACTGTAGTCCGAATCCCGAAGCGGGATCATTAGGAACTAAGAATAGACCGTCTTTTGTAAGCTGATAAAAGTAATTGAATTCAACCGCTACCCTGTCGTTGAACAGCCCCATGTCGAATCCGGCATCTATCGAACTGGTCTTTTCAGGTTTCAGATCATCGTTGCCGGGATTATTGAATGCCAGTCCGGACTTTTCAAGATACGAATTTGCAGCGTATGTTCTGTCCTTCGTAAAAGGCGGCGGGAAGTTACCGGTTTGCCCCCAAGAAGTTCTAAGCTTCAGAGAACTTACATATGGTCTTACTGCAGCCGGATAAAAAGATTCGTCTGAAATATTATAGGCTATACCAGCCTTGGGATAGTATTGCAATCCGACATCCTCGCCGAATGTTGAGTTGCCGTCTGCACGTACACCAAGATCTATAAATACTCTATCAAATAGTCCGATCTGATCAACGAAATAAACACCTCCGCTGAATAACTGCCGATTGCTTTCCTGCGCGGTAATTAATGAGGCGTTATCGAGATCCTGTGTACCGGGAATTGCAAAGTCGAGTCCCTCGGCATACGATTCCCTGTCTTCAACCCTGAATCCCTGGACTCCGAACGCAATAGTCTGATTAACCGGGCCGAGTTTCGGAAGTACATATGATCCGGTATAGGCAAAAGTTAGACTTAAATACTCTCTGTCTGACCTTAACAGGAATCCGTTTTCCTGTCCGAAAAAGTCTCCGGCTTCCTTCGGAACAAACTGCCGCTCCTCATTTTTCCTGTAGTCAAATCCGAAAGTAAATTTGTTTACAAATCCTTGAACAGGAGTATAATCATAGTTTACCGCTGTTCTGAAACGATCAACATCGTCCGAGACATCATTCATAAGCATTAGATCAAGTTCCGCATCACGAAGTTCATCGGTATAACCCCAAACATCGCCTCTGCCCCCATCATCAAATCCGCCATAAGGTGCCGTAGGCAAATTATTGTTGTCTGTTCTGTGATACTGTGATTTCGTATAGCTTGTTGAAATCTCGAGATTGGATTTATCGGAAAGATGAACCCTGAATCCCGAGTTAAGGTTGTATCCCTTTGCACGCGTTACGTCATCAACAATAATTCCGTCAGTCATAAAGGTTTTGCCGCCAAGATGATAAGTGAAGTTTTCACTTCCGCCCATCACATTTAAGTCATATGCCTGGTATGCTGAATTCTGGAATACATTATCAATAATATACTGTTCAGAAACGAATTTTTCATTCGGCACATCCAAACCTCCCGTAACCGAAACCTGCCATCTCGGCGCTCCCGGAACACCTTTCTTGGTAAAGATTTGTATTACGCCGTTTGCAGCTTCGGACCCGAATAATGTAGAAGCAGCGCCGCCCTTAATCACTTCGATCCTGTCGATCTCTCCAACTACAAGATCTGCCAATGCTGATGTTTCGGCACCGCCGGTATCAATGGCCAGCCTGAATGCGTCCTGATTATCAACACGTACATTATCGACATAAACAACAGGAGTTGCATTGGTAAGCGCGCTTTTTAATCCTCTAGCTGCAATACGCCCTGCCGTACCGGGCATACCCGATGAATTAAAGGCCGACAGTCCCGGAACACGTCCCTGGAGTAGCTGATCAACAGATTCCACAGGTGCAGCGGAAATTTCGTCTTTAGAAATAGATTCCACCGAAGAAGTAAGTTTTCTTCTTTCTGTTGCTACACCCTGTCCTGTAACAACCAGTTCATCGAGCTGAACAGCCGTAGGTTCAAGTGTAAAGTCGAAGGCAGTTGTTGAATTTGCCCGGATCACAATTTCTTCCGTTGTCTGTTTATATCCGACATATCTGGCCGTAACAGTATAAGTTCCCGGAGGAATTTTCGCAATCGTATAGCTTCCGTCAACATCGGATGAGGCGCCAATACCTAAGTCAGGAATAAAAACATTTGCACCGATGAGTAAATCCCCGGAAGCAGCGTCTTTAACAACACCTTTAAGAGAACCCTGCTGGGCCGCAATGAATTGAGGTAAAAAAACTAGTAGAATAAAAATAAGTAATACATATTGCCCGTGTTTAAATGTATTACCGGGCAGTTTCCTTTGAGTCATATTAACCCCCCGTTAATAAATAATTATTAGGAATTGATTAATTGATAAGTTTATAGATTTAGTAAGTTTCTATGTCAAACACCCTCCCATTTTAAATGAACATAAATTTTTATCAGGATTTACCGGAATTTCTTGTGGAAATATACTCCCGATTAGAAAATTATGATTATAAATACGGCAATTACTATCATGTAATAAATGACGAACCAATGTAGTATTGCATTTCCATTCCAGGCAAATAGTCGGAACACCTAACAAAAAAAATAATTTATAATATCCGCTAAACATTTTTATGGAATATACACCCGTTTATCAACCGCATGAATATGCGGTTTTGTATTTTAAGGTCTAATTATAAAATTAAATTAATCGCTTGACTCTCCCCCTGGGGGAGTATATATATTTACAGTTACCGGTCGGTTAAATTAATTAAACGGGAGAAATATGAAGTTCAGTATAGGTGAGTTCTCCAGAATTACATCTTTGTCAGTAAAAACTCTTCGCCTCTATCATGAGAAGGAATTACTAATTCCGACCTCGGTAGACGAGTTCACCAACTACAGATATTACGATGAAAAGAATATAGAGACAGCAAGAACAATAAAAATACTCAGAGAATATGATTTTTCATTAGCTGAAATAAAGACCATTATCGAGCAGTATAATGACGAGTCTGAAATTCTTGAACATCTCGTGAAGAAGAAGGATGAAATCACTGCGAAAATTGACCGATTCGAAAAAGTCTCCCGTTCACTTGAAATGATAATAAAAAATGAAAAGGAGAGTAACATGAATAATCAAAACGTATTTGAGATAGAAGAGAAAGAAATTCCAACAATACTAATTGCCGGTTACAGGATGAAAGGAAAGTATGCGGAAGTTGGAAAGGGATTCGGAATTCTTGCCAAGCATCTCGGAAGACAAATAAACGGAAAAGCAATGAACTTGTATTATGACGACGAATTTAAAGAAGAAGATGCAGAATTCGAACCTTGTTTTCCAATTAGAAAAGGAAAGGAAACCGAGTCTGTAAGTATTCGTGAATTGAAAGGGGGGTTATGCGTGAGTCTAATACATCAAGGATCTTATGAAAAGCTGGGTGATTCATACGGAAAAATATTCAACTACATCAATGAGAATGGTTATAATTATTCGACCCCGACAAGAGAAGTATATATCAAGGGGCCTGGTTTTATATTCAAGGGTAATCCCAACAACTATCTTACGGAAATTCAAATACTTATTGATAAGAAGCAGGGATAGGTACATGATATAAGATTGATATTCATATAGAAACTATGAAGTAATCAAATTATAACAGCCCGTCCGGGCTGTTTTTTATTACGTCTTTACTGAAATTTTCAGATATTGATGACTACAAATTCAGTTAAAGGGTTTGAAGTGAAATATTCCTTATTATTGGTCGCAGCCATGTTAGTCATCAACTCATGTATAAAAGAAGAAATCGAGTGGAGTTATTTATATATCGGAACTTATACGGGAGGTGCAAGTAAAGGAATCTACCTGTATAGAATGAATCAGGAGTCCGGGGAACTGAAATACGTCAATGTTACTGAAGGTATTGAAAACCCTTCATACCTTGCCATTGACGGTACCGGAAGTTACCTGTATGCAGTTAAAGAACTGACCGAATTCGAAGGCAAAAAATCGGGAGCAGTTTCAGCATATAAAATTGACAAAAAAAACCTGGAATTGGAATTTCTAAATCAAGTGGCAACCGAAGGTGGTGCTCCATGTCATCTTACTATTGATGCAAATAACAATTATCTTTTTGTAGCCAACTATGTTGGAGGAAATGCCTGCTCAATTAAATTAAATGATGACGGAAGCTTGGGTAAAATCACCGGAATAGTACAACATGAAGGCAGCGGTCCGGACAAAAGCCGGCAGAAGGCGCCACATGCGCATTCGGTAAACCTTGATAAGAACAATCACCTGTATGTTGCTGATCTCGGCATTGACAAAATCATGATCTATAATCTATCAGAATCAGGAGAGCTTACAAACAACGATCCAGCCTTTGCAGAGGTTACACCCGGTGCCGGACCAAGACACTTCACCTTTCATCCGAAAGGGAACTTTGCTTATGTTATAAGTGAACTGGGTAATACTGTTACAGCTTATAATCACAATCATAAAACCGGAGCTTTGAGCGCCATCGGTACTTATTCGACCCTGCCGGAAAATTTCGAAGGCGAGAGTTATTGTGCCGACATCCACATACATCCGAACGGGAAGTTCCTTTACGGTTCTAACCGGGGACACAACTCAATCGCCATTTTCAATATTAATGAGATAACCGGTGAATTAACTTTATCAGGGAATGAGAATACAAAGGGAAGCTGGCCGAGAAACTTTACAATTGATCCGACCGGTAAATTTTTAATTGTTGCCAACCAAAAATCAGATGATGTATTTGTGTTTAAAATTGACAGCAATACAGGATTGCTTGAGTATACTGAAATATCAACTCATATTCCTTCTCCCGTATGCCTGGTTTTTGATTAAAATAAGCATATCCCGGATAAGTGACACAAGTATTTAATTTTGATTTCAATATTAAAATAGACATCTTTGGTTACATACCTTCTACTGATTATTCTGTGCTGAACAACTGAAAGTTTGAATTTCGCAGTAAAGTTCAAATATATTTTTTTTCAATAAGTGGGTCTTCTATGATTGATGAATCACAAGTTGATAAAACAGAAGCACTAAAAAAAGAAGTCGAAAAACTTAAATCCAGCGAACAAAAGTATAAAAACCTTTTTAACTTCTCCAACAACGCATTGTTCATTATTGATTTCGAGGGCAACTTTCTTGAGGTAAATGAAGTTGCCTGCCGGCGATATGGTTATTCGTCTGAAGAATTCGGTCAAATGATATTTGGTGACATTCATGCCAATCCCGATAAAATACAATTCGAAAAAAAGATCAGCGAAATTCAGGGGAATGGACAGTCCGTATTCAACGTTGAACACATAACAAAGAACGGCAAGAAATATCCCATTGAATTAACTGCCAAATATTTTGATTATACAGGTAAGCCTTCGATTCTAATTATTGCTAAAGATTTAACATATATGAAAATGCACGCTGCAGAACTTGAAAAAGAAAGAGAATTCCTCCATGCTCTGCTCGATAATATTCCGGACACAATTTACTTTAAGGATCCTGAATCGAGATTTACGAAAATAAATAAAGCCCAGGCAAGATTGTTGGGATTAAATGATCCTACGGAAGCAATAGGTAAAACAGATTACGATTTTTTTACAAAGAGCCATGCAGATAATGCATTTCTTGATGAAAGGGAAATCGTTAGAACAAAGAAACCCATGATTGCTAAAGCTGAGAAACCTAGCAGCATGGATGGCAGATCACGATGGGTTACGTCAACTAAAGTACCAATACTGGATTCAAAAGATAAAGTACTTGGTATCGTTGGTATCTCACGTGATATAACCGAGGTTAAAACCGCGGAAGAAAAAATACTTAGATATACAAAAGAACTTCAATATCTGAATGCGAGCAAAGACAAGTTTTTCTCTATTATAGCCCACGATTTAAAGAATCCGTTTGTATCGTTACTTGGGTTTTCCGAGATCCTGCTTGAAGACTATCGTGATTTAACCGATGAGGAACGAAACGAATATATTCAAAGTATTTTTGAAGTCTCAAAAAGTTCAAATCAACTTCTTGAAAATCTGTTACAATGGTCACGCGCACAAACGGGTAGAATCGAATACCGCCCTGTCGAAGTTAATCTATTTAAGATTTCCGATGAATGCATAAGCTTATTAAAATCAACCGCCAGAAAAAAAGGTGTTCGTTTAACTTGCGATATTGATGATTCAATTATGGTGTATGCGGATAGGGATATGCTTCTAACGATTATCCGGAATCTCGTGACAAATGCAATAAAATTTACTTCGGATGGCGATAATGTATGCCTCTCAACAAAAACACTTAGCAATGATATCCTGGAGGTTCATATATCCGATACTGGTCTCGGAATGGACGAAGAAACCATTCAAAAATTATTTCGAATTGATGTACACCACACCACAAAAGGGACTTCCGATGAGGTTGGAACAGGACTTGGATTAATTCTATGCAAAGAGTTCGTTGAAAAGAACGGCGGTGAAATTCACGTTGAAAGTAAACCGGGAGAAGGGAGCAGTTTTATATTTACTCTTCCCCTTCATCCTCCTCAAAAATAATATTAAATTTATGGGACGTAATCAATTGCTGGTTAGGGTTTAAGTAAATAACCTTTCTTGTCTCATGAATCCAACTCTTCAGTTTTTATTACCGGCAGAGATTCAATTAATGTTTGAATACGGTTTATGTTGTAATCCTCAAGTTCGCTTTTCATTTCATCAGCATCAGGTAATTGAGGATAAGAGTTTTTTAGAAGTCTAACATAAAAGTATATATTCTCAATCATATTATTATGCTTTTTTCTAACCGCAGGATTATCCGAATTAAGCGACTCCGGTGTATTAACGAAATAGAGCAAATAATTCCTTAGAGCGCCAAGATTCTTTTTCGTCCTGTCTGTATTCGTTGCGCTATAATATACTCTGAAAGCCTCTGCAATCTCATAATACTTTGATGGAGGTGAAAGATAAATTCGCATTTTACTTAATAACAGTTTGAAATTTTCCGGCTTATTGATGCTTGTAATAACAGAATATAATCCCCGCACAGCATCAGCCTCTTCAGGGGCGCTAGCATGCTCTCTTAATATTTCAATAAGATATTCAACAGCAAGATTCCCGTATCCGGGTATTTCTTTGTTCTGCGAGTAATACAATCCGAGATGAAGTTTATTTTCCAGACTTATAAAACCTTCTTCATTACCGCCGTCAATATTAATATAGCCGAGATAAACACTGTCCTGATCAAGTATATACATTTTGTTTTCATCTTTAATGTAGTTCCGCAGAACGTTAATAAATTCTTCACGTCCGGGTTGATTAATTGAAGCGACAGAGGAATCGCCCTGATATACGATAAAGCTGGTTGAAGTTCCTGTTTTATCATACGCGTATATTTCCGAAGGATCTTTACTGAAAGATACTTCACCGCTGCTGTAAAACAGATAAGTGAACCCGCCGATTATACCAAGTATCACTTTCGTGAAGAGAACTTTCATGTAGGAAGATTTAATTTCCACTTTACCAATCAGTGCCAGTATAGTAATAGTTGCTATCACAACATATAAAGCAATGATTATAGAGTATATTATTACTGTAAAGTTCATATCGCCCCAACGCGGTTTAATTAAAGAGAGGTGGCTTCTAAATTGAAATTAAATCAAATTAAAGTTTCATGCAAACGAATAATTATTTGCTCGGAGAATAGAATAGTGAAAGGAAATAAAACAGAATGCTATTTATGCAGCAGTAGTATGTCGACACTGCCGTTGCTGGCCAGGTAAAGATCCGGTTTACCATCACCGTTAAAATCCGCTGATTCCACATCGCTTCCTTTTCCTATGGCAGACTCGGGAAACAGTGTGGATGTCATGTTAGAAAAGTATCCGTTCGAGTTGTTAATAAATACACGGAACGGCTCACTATAAACCGAGCCTTGCTGGCTATCTGCAGTTATTATATCGGGAAAACCATCCTGGTTAACATCAACAAAATCGGCATCCATCGTATTTACAGATATTTCCGGGAATTGATTAGCGGGAACCTCCAGGTAAAATCCAAGTCCGCTGTTTAGAAGAAGTCGATTAACCTGATCGGCACCGGAAACATATAGCGCAACATTAGCGAACACAATATCCAGATCACCATCGCTATCAATGTCCCCGAAGTCCGCCTGCCTAGTTTCTTCTGCAGCCATCCTGTAGATAAGTCTTGTTTGAGACTGATCGGCAAACACACCGTTGCTGTGATTAATTAACAAGCGGTTGCCATCCTCGTTTCCAACAAGTAGATCAAGATCGCCATCACCGTCAACATCACCGGCTTCAATATCCATTGTAACGTCAATTATCGTAGGAAGCCTGGATCCGGTTTCATTAATAAAATTGCCTGAACCGTCATTAATGAGTAACGTATTCTGCCCGTAGTTCCCGATAATAATATCAGTATTTCCGTCCCCGTCTACATCCGCGGCTTCAACAGCATAGGAAGTACCCTGAACTATTATCCTGCTGCTTTCATCAGAGAAATATCCTTCACCGTCGTTGAGGTAAAATTCATTTGTCCTGTCGTCGGCACTTACAACAACTATATCAAAGTCTCCATCATTATCGAAATCAGCGACTGCAAGATCTTCGCTGTCATGGGTGCTGCGTGGAAGCCTCTCCTTACTTTCGTCAAGGAACTTACCATTGCCGTCGTTTATAAGGAGAATGTTTTCATGGAACTCGTTAGCAATTACCAAGTCCAAATCACCATCATTGTCAACATCAGCTGATTTAGCTGCCGTACTCAGTCCGCCAAGGCTTGATATCGGCAGGTTGGTTTCGGTTACATCCTCGAAGAGTAATTTATCATCACTGTCAGTACTGTGATCCACATCCCTTAATTCACAGGAAGCGAACAACAAGGCGAGTAAGATTACAATTCTTTTCATTTCAACCACGTTTGGAATATTTCATTGATTATATGATATGTGAAATTACAAAATTATTCCATGATGTGTTGTGCTGTCAATTACCGAATACAAAAAGAGCCTTGTAAAATACAAGACTCCTTTTGAAGCACTTATTGATTATCACTTCCCAACCCAGTTTAAATCAGCGCTTTGGTGGCGGTGGAGGCAGTTCTTTTCTTTGCGCTATAATCTTCTCAAATATTACTTTCTGTTTCTCGTTAAGCACATTTGAAATTTCGTCCGCAGTTTTGTCCATTACATTTTTATATTCCTCTACAGCTTTGATGCGGGCATCGACATTTTTTTCGCTCAGGCTTATAGTTTCCCTTTCCGTATTGAAAAGGATTACCTTAATTTCAGCAGTCTGCTCGTCACTTAAGTTAAGTTTCTGCTTCAGATCAATCAGTGCTTTTTCTGCTTTGAATCCTGGCGGCCCTGATCTTTTTTCTTTCCCCGGCTGCGCTGTTAAGCTGCTGAACATTGCAGTAGCAATAAGAATAATTAAGACTAATTTGGTTTTCATTCTAACCTCCGTTTTTATTAAGATTTATTTTCGCTATCCCGTGCATTCATTTGCTGATCCTTCATTCACTCTTTTTGTAAAATCAATTGTTTCATCGATGAATAATCCCCAACCCGGAATTCACATAAGTAAATTCCATTCGCCATTCCGTCTGCCTGAAATTCACATTTATGCCTGCCGGGATACTTCTCCTCTTCAATAAGCTTTACAACTAAATTGCCCAGTATATCATACAGTTTTATTGACACAATCCTTGTTCCCTCACTGTCCTCAGCAACATCAGGAACCGTATACTCAATTACCGGTGTCTTATTGAGCGTGTAATTGTTCGTTGACCCGGATTTTCGATTATTGCCCTCATTATGATCCTGTGTCATATTCATATCAGCTTTATATTGTTTCTGTGTAATAATGCTTTCATGATTGTCCTCAGAACGTTTTTTCATTCCCCTATTCCTAATCTTTTTACTTTATTAGAAGACAAATGAAATCCAAACTTGCGCTGTCCATTATTTAAAATAAAAAAAAGCCGGTGTATACCGGCTTTATCAAATCATACTATTAGTTAGCTTTTGGAGGAGGAGGGGGTGTTCCCAACCTTGGTCTCTCAGGTTCAGGCGGACCAACAATTTCACCCATCAGTTCTCTGAGTTTAGGCAGTTTTTCTTTACCGCAAACTTCCGTCAGTCTTTGAAAATGGTTAAATGTTATTACTTCAATTTCCGATTGAAGCCTGCCGATTTCTTCAGCCAGCGAATCGGGAGAGCTCTTTCGGTCGCCGAGTTCGAACGCACTTTCCATCAACACTTTTTTTAATCTCATTATACGCTTAAGCTTCTCCTGAGTTGCGGTAAAATGTTCATCTCTCAACTCTGCAAGTTTTTTTACCTGATCAGCCGAGAGGTTTAGTTCGTGCTGCAGGAACCTGACTACATCTTTCCTGCCCGGAGGTGGAACTCGCCTTTGTTCATTATCCTTTAGCCAGATTGATGAAAGCATTAAAACATTCAGAACTACCAGTAAGATGATAATCCACTTTCCGATTTTGTTTTGCTTAATGATATCCATAACTACACTCTACTTATTAATATTGTAACCGTAATAACTGCTTCCGCTTAACATGTATTCACTGCTGATCGCGTTAAGATAATCTCCCTTTGTCGGTTCGGATGATTCGCCGGTACCGAATATTGTATAAAAGTTCAGCAATACTAATATTACAAAGAAGGCCGGCTTCAGGACCGACAGCAAGGACTTTTTCTCCGTCCGCGCATCATTCATGGAAGATTTAATCCTCGTGTACAAAAACGGATTCGATTCCAGTTCCGGCAAATCGTCGAACGCATTCAGCGTTTTTTCAACTTCCTCCGTTATTCTTTTTTCTCTTTCCATTTTTTCCTCTTTGAATTCCCGCAATAATTATTTGGGATTATATAATTCGTTTTTCATAATAGGATTTAAGACGTTTCTTTAAGTTGCCTTTAGCGCGGTGAATAAGAGATTCAACAGCAGAGATAGTTGTTCCCATAATTTCCGCTATTTCCTTATAACTCATTTCATCATACTTACTTAAAGTAAAAGCAATCTTCTGATTCTCGGCAAGTGATTCAAGAGCCCAGGCAAGAATTTCCGCTCTGTCTCTGTTCTCAATTTGCTCGACCGGATTTTTTTCTGCCGATGGTTTATCTTCCACCAACTGACCTTCATCTCCGAACAGACTCTTCAGCTTTGCAAATCTCTTTTTCCTTTTCATCATTTTTAGATAATCCAGAGATCTTGTTACTGAAATCCTGTAAATCCAGGTTGAAAGTTTACTTTCGCCTCGAAATTGACCTATTGAACGCATAACCTCAATAAATACCTCCTGAGTGAGATCCTCAGCCGTTTCTTTAACCTGCACGAATCTGAAACAGGTATTAAGAACGATTTTCTGATGATCATCTACCAGGGTTCTGAACGAATCTTCATCCCCGGATTTAATTTTATTTATGAATTCATTCTCAGTCATTCAATTCCGTAAAAGCGCATGTAATTATTTGACGATAAAATACAAATTAACCTGCGCTCTATTTAAAAGTTTTTTATTGAATTTTGTCCAAACCGGCGGGAAAAGACTTAAAATCGTCAATTATTGAGTCCAAACACATGGGTTTGGGCGAAAACATTACCAGTCTGGGCTAGTTTTGCCTAAAAAAAAGGAAAATTAGTATGAAGACGATTTTGAAATTCATTTTACTTCTGCTGCTATCCGCAGCTCTCCTGTCTGCACAGACAAATTCCATAACAGGAACAATTAAAGGAAAATTAATTGACAAAGATACAAGAACGCCCTTAATCGCCGCAAATATAATGATTTTAAACAGCGTTAAAGGCACATCCACCGATTTGGAGGGAAATTTCGAATTAGCGAATCTCCCGGTCGGGAGTTATACAATCAAGTTCAGTTATATAGGCTATGAACCGGTAACCCGTACAGATGTGATAGTTCGTCCCGAGAGAATTACATTCCAGGAAGTTGAACTGGTTTCAACTTCACTTCAGACAGATTCGATAGTTGTTACCGGAGGTTATTTTTCAGATTCCGAAATTCAGCCGAACAGTATTACGAGTTTTTCGTACGAAGAGATCAGGCGAGCACCCGGTTCCGGCGGAGATGTTAGCAGGATTCTAATGAGTCTGCCTGGCATAGCCAAGGTTAACGACCAGAGCAACAGTCTCATAGTCCGCGGCGGAAGTCCGATTGAAAACTCGTTCTTTATTGATAATATCGAAATTCCAAACATCAATCACTTCCCAATGGTCGGTTCAAGCGGCGGACCGATCGGGCTGCTTAACGTAGATTTTATAAGGGACGTTGATTTCTATTCCGGCGGATTTAATTCGCAATTCGGTAACCGTTTGTCTTCGATAATGGATATTAAGTTCCGCGAGGGCAATCGCGAGGAATTCGAAACCCAGCTTAACCTTAGCTTTCAGGCAATAGGAGGAATCATTGAGGGACCGATAAATAACGGGAAGGGTTCCTGGTTTCTATCGGCACGTAAAAGCTATCTGGATATAATTTTCGAATCCGTTGCACCCGGCGAGGCTCTGCCGAATTACGCAGACTTCCAGGGAAAAGTTACTTACGATCTGGGCAGGAATCATAAATTATCAATCTTAAACATTTTTTCAATGGACAGACAGACAATGACATACGAGAAAGCATTCAAAAATAATAAGAATGATTACTTCGACATAACAGTCAATATGAATACGGCGGGAATTAACTGGCAGTACCTGTGGGGAAAATCCGGTTACTCGGATTTTACTATTTCACATTTGTACTGGCAGGACGACCGCAATTTTACCGATACAAAAACCCGGACCAAACAAAACAGGCTTGAAACTCTTGAGCAGGAGTTAAGACTTAGAAACAGCAATCACTATAAAATAAATAACTCTCATAAAATTGACTTCGGACTTGATGCAAAATATACTTTCAATGATTACAACAATCTTTACTCCGAACAGGTTAATCCTGTTGGTGAACCGCTGGACGAACTGCAGGCAAAGAGAAATCTTGAATTCGCCAGACTTAGCGGGTTTGTAAATTATAATTGGGATATAGCCGGAGAATTCGTTTTAAATCCCGGGCTACGTGTAACATACTCGGATTATAATGAACAACTGCACATTGCCCCGCGTTTATCTTTATCATATAAGATAAGCAGCATTACTTCTGTAAGCATGACTTTTGGAATTTATTACCAGTCTGTCCCTTCCATATTTCTTGCGCAGAATAAGAAGTTTAGCAACCTTGACGATCCGCGGGCTGAACACTATGTGCTCAGTATTAATCACCTGCTTAACGAAGACACAAAACTTACTATTGAGTTATACGATAAGGAATATTCCAAACTGCCAATGGATCCAGCTTTGCCTCAGGTTCTCACATACGATCAATCCGTATTCGAAAGCTCTTTCAGCAGTCATGAAAATCTTGTCTCCGAGGGAATCGCATACAGCCGCGGGATAGAAATTTCACTTCAGAAAAAACTTGCGGCCGATTTGTACGGACTTATCGCCGGAACATATTTTCGTTCCAGGTACAAAGACTTAAACGGAACATGGCGCAACAGGATTTATGATAATAAATTCAGCTTCACCATTGAAGGCGGATACAAACCCGGCAAGTTATGGGAATTCAGTACCCGCTGGATTTACGCGGGCGGCGTACCATATACCCCGTTCGATTTATCAGCATCCAAATCAGCCAACTCCGGAATTTATAATCAGACACTGATCAATGGTGAAAGACTTCCCGATTATCACTCCCTTAATTTACGAATTGACAAACGGTTTAACTTCAGTTCTTCATCAATGGTTATATACTTCAGTATATGGAATGCTTATGGACGAAAAAACCTTTACGCATACTCATGGAATGAAATGAAGAACGAACCTCAGGAAGAAAAACAATGGACAACAATTCCGATATTTGGATTGGAGTTCGAGTTCTAGAAGTTTTTCAAACTGTATTGCACACCAAAAACGTTAATATATTTTTCAACAAGGGAATTCAAACTTATTTGGATTTAATGATGAATCTTTATTAGATTCAGATTAGTCCTATTCTCCTATTGTAAAATTGCATGGCGGCAACAAGCATTATTTAATTATTGATTTGCCCTTTACCAACATATTGTTTGCCTATTTGATAAATAGGCAATTTAAACCAAGGAGGGTATAATAATTCATAATAAAATCTGGTATTTAGCTATATCGGTATTCGGGCTCATTCTTTTCCTCTTTTGTATGTACCTGATTTACACGTTTATTAATTTTCCCGTATTTCTTAATATGGAAATTACCTTCGTAAAAGAAGTGATTATCTTCGCAGTGATAGGCTTAATAGGCTTGTATTTGTTTTTTCAATTCCTGTACTTTTTTCGCAAGGAGAAAACAAATTTGAAGCATTGACTTAACAGATAACCGGTAGTCTATTATTTGTCATCCCTGGTAAACTAAAGTTATATTAAATCCATCACGGATTTCAAATATTTACGACTGTAATTAAATCTTCGATTTCGATCAAACTGTTCGTTATCAAACACTCTGGCTTAAATTAAATATTAAAAACGAATTGTTTTGTACATTTATTCCCGGCAGGGTTATTGTACTAATAACCTAAAATCAGGAAGCAAATGGATCGGGAACTCTCCGCAAATTATCTCAGAAAAGTTAAAAATAAACGCAATCTTATTATTGCTTCAATAATAATCGGAATAATTTTAATTTTCTGGGGCTTCAGGAATCTAATTACTCCAACCCTGGACCGCACCCGCATACGAACCGCAATAGCCGAAATTGGTGATGTTGAATCAACCCTGAATGCTTCAGGAACGATTGTGCCGGAGTTTGAGCAAATAATAATCAGTCCGATCAACACAAAGGTGTTATCGGTAAAACTGCGTGAAGGTGATCATGTTAAAAAAGGAGAATCAATTCTCGGCTTGTATTTAGTTAACATTCGGAATGAATACAATCAGGTTAAGGATGAATACGATCTAAAACTTAACGAGATAGAAAAACAGGAGCTGGCCAGATCACAGGAAATAGACGAGCATCAGTCACAATATGATATAAAAGTATTAAGAGTGAAGTACCTCGAATCCAGTTTTGAACGTGAAAAAAAGTTAGTTGACATTGGTGGATCAACACTTGTAAACGTTGAAAATGCAAGATTAGAACTTCGGATCGAACAACGCGAACTTGATCTTCTGAGCCAGCAAATAGAAAACAAGAAAAAATCCTTCCAAGCCGAATTAAAAGAACTGGAAATAGAAGTACGGATAAAGAGACGGTTACTTATGGAACTGGAGACCCGGATTGAAGAAGCATATGTTAAATCGAAGAATGACGGAGTTATAACATTTGTTAAGGAGGATATCGGTTCCAGTATAACTGCCGGAGAAGTAGTTGCAAAAGTAGCAAACCTTAACAGCTATAAACTAGAAGCGCAAATTTCGGATATATATGCTACACAGCTGATCTCAGGAGGTAAAATTCGATTAAGGACTAACAACATTGATTTATCGGGGAAAATACAGAGTATCAGTCCGGGTATAACGACGGGAGTTGTAAATTTCACGGCCACTCTGGACAGTAATTCTAACAAGAATTTGCGTCCTAATCTAAGGGCAGAAGTATTTGTTGTGACAGGAAGTTCGGATAATGTTGTTCGAGTAAAAAACGGACCGTTCTTTAACGTCTCATCCAGGCAGAGAGTGTATGTCGTTAAAGGCAATACTGCATATGGAATGGACACGAAATTCGGAGCCTCCAATTTTGATTATGTTGAAATTAAAGAAGGTGTTCAACCGGGTGATGAAGTAATAATATCCGATATGGAAGAATATTATCACATGAATGAAATAGAAATTAATTAACATAAAGGACAGGCAATGATACAACTTGAAAATGTTGAGAAAGTTTACCGTACTAAATCTATTGAAACTCTTGCACTTCAAAATGTTTCCATTCTGGTTAAAAAAGGTGAGTTTGTTTCGGTCATGGGTCCCTCCGGCAGTGGAAAGAGCACACTCCTTAACATAATGGGATTACTCGATGAACCGAACTCCGGAGAAGTAAAACTCAGTGGAATGCCAATTAAAAACTATAATGACAAAGAACTGGCAAAATTACGCAACAGTAAAATAGGGTTTGTATTTCAGAGCTATCACCTGATAAAAGACTTAAGCGTTGTCGATAACGTTGAGATACCTTTGTTATACCGTCGTCTCTCTTCAAAAGCGAGGCGAGAACTTGCATTGGAGGCATTAGGCAAAGTGGGTTTGAGTACCAGGACAAATCATTTTCCGAGTCAATTATCCGGTGGACAGGCACAAAGAGTAGCAATAGCACGTGCAATAGTCGGGAAACCTGAAATTATACTTGCCGATGAACCGACCGGAAATCTCGACAGTGTGATGGGAAACGAGATTATGGATATTCTCATTGATTTACATACGAACGAAAATACAACAATAGTAATGGTAACACACGACGAACGAATGGCCGACAGGTCGGAAAGGATCATCAGATTTTTCGACGGCTGTCAGGTAAACTAAGGGGAATGATATGTTAAAGAATTATATTAAGATAGCATGGAAGGTGTTAAAGCGAAGAAAGTTTTTCACATTCATCAGCTTGTTCGGGATAAGCTTTACTATCGTAGTATTAATGGTTGCCGCTGCAATGCTCGACAACATGATCAATCCAGGTGGAACTGAAGTGAATCAATCCAGGATTCTTATTGCAGACCGATTACTGGCACAATCGGAACACTCGACTTACCATAACAGTCCGGGGTACATGTTCCTAAATAAGTATGTTAGAACTCTAACAACATCGAAACTTGTTTCCATTCATTCCGGCAGAAGATTCTATCCCCTATATCAGCAGAGCAAGAAACTCGGTTTTTCGTACATGTTCACCGATGATTCTTTCTGGCGTATTTATAAATTCATATTTCTTAAGGGCAGGTCATACAATAATACAGAATATAATAACGCCGCAAAGATTGCGGTTATTACCCGACATACTGCTGAAACTTATTTCAGTACTTTAGATGCAATCGGTAAATATATGGAGGTGGACGGTTCGGATTATCGCGTTGCAGGAATTGTTGAGAATGTATCGGTTAATAACCACAATACATACGCGGATATTTGGATTCCTAACACGACATCAAAGGAATCATTGGATCCTCAGTTAATGGGAGGTTTCAATGCTTCAATACTCTCCCATACTGAAGAAGATTTCATTGATATTAAAAAAGAGTTTCACAAAAACTTGAGAGCCTCACTTGAGGAACCACTATTCAAAGAAAAAAAAATGGACATTCTTAAATGTCCTCTCAAGTCAAGAGATGATGTGATATATTCAATGTTTATTCATCAGAACGAGAATTTAGAAGAAAACTCAACAGAGGACGAATCTCCCGAACTAAATGAGGGAATCGGAAAAAGCAATATCGTATTCGCTGGTGTAGGTTTTTTAATGCTTCTCTTTATGCTGCTGCCTTCAATTAATTTGGTTAATATTAATTTGAGCAGGATGACTGAGAGGACTTCAGAAATAGGTGTTAGAAAAGCATTCGGGGCTTCGAAAAATATACTTGTCGGACAATTCCTTGTTGAGAATCTGATACTTACTTTTATTGGTGGGGCTATAAGCATTATTCTTACAATCATCGTATTACATATAATTAATATGAGCGGATATATTCCTTATACAACGCTTACCTTGGATCCGGGGCTATTTGTTATAGGATTACTGATATGCACAGTGTTCGGTTTTATTTCGGGAGTTTATCCTGCATACCGCATGTCCAAACTGCATGCTGTTGATGCATTGAGAGGAGGAGAATAATGATCAGACATCTATTTAAACTTATCTGGAACAGAAAAAAGAATACAATCCTTCTTATCACCGAAGTCTTTCTGTCATTCCTCATTCTTTTCGGCATATTATCTGTCTTTTATTATAATTACGCCTTTTATACCGAACCACTCGGATTCGACTACAACAACCTTTGGCATGTAAGATTAAACTGGAATAGCGAGCCGGAGGAATCCGCCCGCGAAAAATTAAAGCAGCTGGATCTATCATTACAGGGAATTGATGAAATTGAGAATTTTTCTTTTTGTACACACTATTCCTACCCTTATACCCCTGGTGGATTTGGTGGTAGCATAACAAATGAAGCCGGCAATAAATTTCGTGTGAACTACCTGACAGGAGAACCGAGACTCGCGGAAACCCTAAAGCTATCGGTTGTTGAAGGTCGATGGTTCGATCAATCGGACGAAACCAGCAACAGTAATCCCACTGTAATTAACCGGCTTTTCGAGAAAGAATATTTCGGAGAAGAGGGAGCTGTAGGAAAACACATCATAGCTAAAAATGATGAAGGAGAAATCACCAGAGAAAATCTTATTATAGGCGTAATCGATCATTATAAGTTCAGAGGCGAGTTTGAAAATGAACGGGCACTCAGAATTACTCCAATGTTTTACGCTGATACATCTACCAACATTGGCACATTAAGCAACATTATGCTGCGTGTAAAACCCGGAACGACAATTGACTTTGAGGAGACCTTAACCAAACACATAGTAAACATAACTAAGGGTTGGAATGTTAAGATAGATGTAACGGAAAATACACGTCGGCAGCGGGTAGATGACAAGGCCGCTGAAATACTGGTTCCGTCCGGCATAGCATTTTTTCTCATTATAAACGTTGCGCTTGGTATAATGGGTGTACTGTGGTACGGAATAAACAGAAGAAAGTCCGAGATAGGTTTGCGTCGTGCAGCAGGTGCAGCCGGGAACAAAATATCAATCCAAATTATTCTTGAAGCCCTTATACTCGGCACCTTTGCTTTAATTATCGGGATAATGTTTGCGATTCAGGTCCCGATTCTTCGTCTGTTTAATACAACAATTGGCATTTACCTTGCAGGTATTTTGACCGCGACTTTCATTATATATATTCTAATAACAATTTGCGCATTATACCCGAGTATACTTGCATCAAGAATACAGCCGGCAGATGCTCTGCATGATGACTGAAATCTCGCAGCAGAATAAAGCAGCGGATTATAAAAAGTTCCGGGTAAGTCAAGTATATGAATTTCAAGTAAGGTATATTTGACTTACTGAAATTCATTGCTGATTCGGCTCATTATTTAATTAAATCTAATTAATACGTTTAATAAATATGATATTAATAATCGATGATGATCTCGCTATTCAAACCTCATTAAGTCTATTACTTAAGCAATCCGCGTTTTCTTCAATCACCGCATCTAATCCTTCTGAAGCTGAAAAGCTCCTTTTAGAGTATAACTTTGAACTCGTAATTCTCGACATGAATTTTTCGATCAACACAACCGGGGAAGAGGGATTAAAACTACTTGAAATTATAAAAAAAACAACGCCGTCAACTCCCGTTATATTAATAACCGCATGGGGGTCAATTCCATTGGCTGTTGAAGGAATGAAGTTGGGAGCATTCGATTTCATTAATAAGCCATGGAACAACTCTCACCTTATTGCATCCATAAAAACAGCAATAAGTCTATCCGGATCACAACCGGATAATTCTGATATTCAGGCTACAAGGAAGCGGTTAAATGAAGAATACGATTTTGAAAACATAATAGGTGAGGATCCGGGATTTATTAAGGTGCTTGAAGTAGTGGCAAGAGTTAGTAATACCGGTGCATCGATTTTAATTGAAGGTGAAAGCGGAACAGGAAAAGAGGTAATAGCCGAAGCTATACACCAGAACAGTTCCCGAAGGGAACAGCCGTTCATCAAGGTAAACCTGGGAGGCATATCTTCAACACTCTTCGAGAGCGAAATGTTCGGACATAAAAAAGGTTCCTTTACTGATGCAAAGGAGAACCGCACAGGTCGTTTTGATGCTGCGGATACTGGAACTATCTTCCTTGACGAGATCGGCGATCTGGATCAGAACAACCAGGTTAAATTATTACGTGTACTGCAGGATAGGAGTTTTGAAGTTCTCGGCTCGAGTATTACAAAATCAGTAGATGTAAGAGTTATTTCAGCGACCAATAGAGATTTAAAGTCCATGATTGAAGAAAACAGGTTCAGAGAGGACTTGTTTTACAGAATTAATCTGATCACTATAAAAATTCCGCCGCTTCGGGAAAGAAGAGACGATATACCATTGCTTGTTAATTTCTATATAGATAATCTTAAAACCATATATGGGAAAGAGTCGATTACAGTATCACAACCGGCTTTAAACTGGCTGAAGAGTCTTGCGTGGCCCGGCAATATAAGAGAATTGAAGAACCTGGTTGAACGCACAGTGCTGGTATCATCAAAAGATGTGCTTGAAATTGAAGACTTTTCAGAACATTTACAGAGCGGACCAAATAAACAGGCCAAATCCTCACTTCCGGCAGTCGGTTCAATGACACTGGAAGAAATGGAAGTTACAATGATAAAAAAGGCACTGGCATTTCATAAAAATAACATTAGTAAGGCCGCCCGTTCACTTGGCATAACCCGCTCAGCGCTTTACAGGAGAATGGAAAAATTCGGATTATCCGAATGAACCTCAAAACAAAATATATCTTCTTTGTAAGTGTTTTTACTGCAATAATTATTATTCTCTCTCTACCCTTTTTAAATACTCAACCTGTCATCTTCGTATTAATAGAACTCATGGTGCTGCTTTCTATTGTGTTCTCGATAGTTCTTTACCGGTCATTGGTAAAGCCGGTTATTTTAATCTCCGGTGGAATAGACTCAATTAAAGAAAAGGATTTTAACTCCAAGCTGTTGAAGGTCGGACAGAAGGATATGGATCAGCTTATCGAGGTTTACAATCGTATGATCGAACAACTTAGAGAAGAACGAATATTACACCAGGAGCAGAACCTTTTTCTTGAAAAACTAATTGAAGCTTCGCCTTCGGGAATAATAATTCTGAATCACGACTCTACTATAATTTCCCTGAATCCATCTGCGGAAAAAATCCTCAATGTTTTGTCTTCAACCGTAGTATTCAAAAGTATAAAGGAGGTTTCAGGTCCGTTTTTTGAAACTATCAAAAGAATGGACGACAACAGCTCGGAAACAGTGAAAACTTCGGGAACAGAAATACTGCGTTTGCAGAAATCTCATTTCATTGACAAGGGCTGCAAGCATTCCTTTATTTTAATAGAAGAGTTGACAGAAGAAATTAGAAAAACCGAGAAGGAATCATATGAAAAAATTATCCGAATGATGTCTCATGAGATCAACAATTCCATTGGAGCTGTAAATTCAATATTGAATTCGTTTATAAACTTCGGCAGTCACTTGAAATCCGGAGATAAAATTGATTTTGAAAATGCCATTCAAGTCGCAATTGACAGAAATAACAAGTTGAACAAGTTCATGGGAAACTTCGCTGATGTTGTCAGAATTCCTCCTCCGGCCAAAACCGAATGTAACCTCGGCAAATTAATTTCGGACGTCATTGCCCTGATGAGTCCGATTTGTAATCAAAATAATATAGTAATGGAATATAAATCCGAAAAGAATATTGGAACAGTCTATTTGGATATTCAGCAAATTGAGCAGGTATTGCTTAATATAATCAAGAACTCGGTTGAATCAATAGGAACGGGCGGAATAATTTTTATATCAGTACAATTAAATGATTATTTCGAAATTTCCATACAAGATAACGGGAAAGGGATTAATGAAGAAACAAAGAATAATCTTTTCACTCCCTTTTATAGTACAAAAACGAACGGACAGGGTATCGGACTTACACTTATAAGAGAAGTATTAAATAATCACGGTTATGATTTCTCGTTAACAACAAACGAAAATGGACTAACAGAATTTAAGATCAGAGGAATTAGATAGCTTTCGATATTATCCCGTTTCGAGGAAAGAATGAGAGATATAATTTTAATTTTATCGGTTAGCAATGTAATTTGTTTTATAATTCATGAACTTGATGCATTCTATAGACAGGAATGGAAAATGTTCGGGTTTCTGCAATCATTCAAACATAAAACCCAATATTTGATTTTTCTTTATGCCCATATTCCCTTAATATTCTTTCTGATATTCTACCTTTGGACAGTAATAAACTTAAACAACTACTGGTTATTTCTTGCTGTAAATATATTTTCCCTGTTCCATCTCGCTCTTCATCTGGCAGCAAGAAAGTGGAAATCCAACGTGTTCCGATCTATTCATTCATTTAGTATTATATTTCTTATTGGTTTTACAGGTTTTGTGAATTTAATATTAAGCTCATACTACTAGGCCGGACTCCCCTCAATTTGCCTTTATTTGATTTGGGAACTATTACAATCCCCTTATCGTTGTTAATCAGACTTGTTATTTTAAAAGTTAAACACGAACTAATTTGTTATGGAAGTTATCGATGAAAACACTCTGTGATTTGAGTAAAAAGGAATTAGAAAAACACGCCGGGAAAATTATAAAAGCCAAGATCAAACCAGGTTACTTTTGTGCTAAATGTGCCCGGGCATCTGGTATAAAAAAACAATTGTGCACCCCCGAAGAAATTAATTATAAGTAACTTTATTATTGGAATACCGAACAGCTTCAAGAATTAAACTGGTGAACAATGAATAAAATTTCATGGGGTATCCTCATCACATCCAATTTCGCGCAAAACGTAATATTTCCATCAGTAAGCAACTGTGTTAATTCCGAATTTACAGGCATAGCATCAAGGAATCCTGATTCAGCAGAGGAGACAGCAAAAAAGCCTGGTATCCCGAAGAGTTACGGTTTGTATGAAGAACTATTAACAGATGAATCGATAGATGCAGTTGCCAACATGAAAGTGATTGATGCGGTATTTAATAGTGCACAAACCGGAGGGAGTGTTTCAGTATGATTACGATCATTATACCGGAAACAAATGATCTTTCTTGCCGGCTGTTAAAAATTGTTAAATAATCTTCCTCCCTTTGTAATTTATCATCCCTCTAAATAATTTCAATACAATAAAAACGATTCCGATCCGTTTACCTATAAACAAATGATGCATTTACTGCGTCTACTATTATAATGTACGGTTCTATTCCGAAACAATGACCGGGGGTATAATGATTAGTAACTACTTCAAAATTGCTTTAAGAAATCTTTGGAAGAATAAAAATACTTCCTTTATAAATATATTAGGATTAAGCATAGCAATCTTCGCCAGTATCCTGATTTTCCTTTACGTCAGTTTCGAATTTTCATTCGATAGTTTTCATTCTAAAGGCGACAGGATATACCGCGTACTGCTCGAAGATAATAATCTCGGGGTAAGCGAGAACCTTGTCGGAATTAATTTTATGCCTATGGGTCCCGCTTTAGAAGAGAGACTTCCGGAGGTGGTCGATCAGGTGCGTATACTTACCTCCGGGCGGGAACTTGTTAGCCTGGACGACAAATCATTCTACACAGAAAATCTCGCATACACAACGTCATCACTTTTCAACATATTCGATTTTCAGCTGCTTCAGGGAAATCCGGAAACAGCATTAAGTGCCCCGCTTAAAGCAGTTATAAACCAGGACTGGAAAAAAAGATTATTCGGAAATGAAAATCCTATCGGTAAAACGTTTAAAATTAATAACGAAGATATTTATGAAGTTACCGGTGTGCTCAAAAACGTTCCCCCGAATTCACATCTTCAGTTTGATATACTCTTGTCATTGGTTCCTACGGAATCGGATTCGAACTTCGCCCGCATGCTTGGATCATGGGGACAAATTGGAATGCCGACTTACATACTCCTGGATAAACCTGAATCAGAGGCAAAAGTCAGCGCTGAGCTTCTGCCTACAATAAATGAACACAGAAACGGGCGCGGTAATTTCGGACAACAGCTGCAGTCGTTAAAAGATGTCCATCTGAAATCATCCAATATTCTTTTCGACAGATACAACCAGAATAAAACCGATGAAGATTACTTGTACACATTGATTCTTGTCGCGGCTTTCATAATTATAATAGCTGTATTTAATTTCATGAACCTTTCAACAGCAAGATCAGTTAGTCGTGCTAAGGAAGTTGGGTTGCGGAAAGTAGTCGGTGGAATACGGATACAAATGATCATGCAGTTCCTTTTCGAGTCAACTGTTATTTGTTTCCTCTCCCTGCTTATCGGGCTGGGATTTGTGGAGTTCTTCGCTCCTATGCTCAAAGTTCCGATTACCGGAAGTTTCATACTTCACTTTGTTTCCAACACTACACTGTTAACCGGTTTAGTTGCTTCAATATTACTCCTTGGTTTGTTCTCCGGCATATACCCGGCGTTTGTATTGAGCAGGTATAAACCGATAACAGTGTTAAGAGGATCTTTCGGATCGAGTAAAAGCGGTATATGGTTTAGAAGAGTTCTTGTAGTGATACAATTTACTGCATCCATCACTATGATAATCGGTACAAGCGTTGTCTTCAATCAACTGGATTATATAAGCAATAAGAACATGGGATTCCAGCCGGAGCAGATAATTAATATTAATCTTGATAATCCTGATCTGCGGGCAAAAGCCGAAACTTTTAAAAGTGAATTGAAAGCAATTACAGGCATCAAAAGCATCGGTGCTTCAACGGACATGCCGGGTGAAGGATTCGGACGAACAGGTGGACTGATTCCGGAAGGACTGAACGATGAGGAATCATGGATTGCCAGTGTAATGGATATTGATGACAACTATTTTGAAACTGTCGGGATGGAAATGGCGGCCGGGCGCAACTTCTCCAAGGACTTTCCAAGCGATGTTGATCATGGTCTGATAATTAATGAATCCGCTGCAAGAGATCTTGGATGGGATGATCCGGTCAGTAAAAGATTTAATACACGTGGTGAAAGGTATTTTACTGTTGTAGGAGTTGTAAAAGATTTTCATTTCGAGAACATGCAGCATAAAATAGAACCACTGATAATAGGCTACGATCCCGAAGCATCTGGAGTTATCTCTATTAAAGTAGATGCTTCCGGCGTTGCGGCAACAATAGCGAGCATTCAAAATGTATGGGAAGGACTCTTTCCTTCATACCCGTTTGAATACAGATTTTTTGACGAATCGTTTGCAAGCTTATTTGAAAACGACAGGGATTTTGGAACACTTGTAGCTAACTTCACATGGCTTGCGATTTTTATTGCCTGTCTGGGATTATTCGGATTAGCGGCCTTTACCGGTGAACAAAAAACAAAGGAAATAGGAATCCGTAAAGTTATGGGAGCCTCATCTACAAACATTATGTATATAATTTCAAGAGACTTTGCTCTGTTGGTAATTATTGCCAGTCTGATAGCTTCACCCCTTGCATACTACACAATGAACAAGTGGCTCGAGGGATTTGAATACAAATCTGAGTTAAACGCTATTCTCTTTATAATCTCATCCGTAGCGGCATTAATTGTTGCTTTGATTACTATTTCTTTTCATACCTATAAAGCGGCAAACCTTAATCCGGCAGACAGTCTTAGAAATGAGTAAAAATTTATTGGGCTGTCTCAAATGTCCAAATACCGTCATTCTGAGGAGTGAAGCGACGTGAGAATCTTTCGAATTATTAGTGAAATCAAGATCCCGACATAGACTTGGGTCTATATCGGGATGACAACATTTACATTTGAGACAGCCTTATGTTTTTAACCTGCATAACATCCGCTGATTTTATAAATTCACCTATTCGATAATAAACAACATTAATATTGGAACTGACATTAACAAACCTGTCGCTTCTTCTGGCCTCATCACTGGGTCTGTTCCTTTCTGTACTGATCTTTCATAAGTATGGATACTCCCTGGCGAATCGGTTACTTGCAACTTTATTGCTGCTGTATTCGCTCATACTTCTAAGACTATTACTATGGGATCTTGAGTACTACTTGATAATACCCCGCATTCTCCTTTTGCCGATAAGCATATCATTCTTAATGGGTCCGATGCATTTTCTTTACTGTAAATATCTCATTGGCCCCGAAGACAGATTAAATAAAAAGGATTACATTCATTTTATTCCGTTTGTAATATATCTATTGATGCTTATCCCAACTTACTTTTTGCCAGCTGATGAACTGATTGCATCCTTTAGGGAAGCACAGTCCGAGACAAGGTCAGGTGAATTCCTTGTGTTCAACTGGATCATCACTGTTCAGGTTTTGTTCTATTTAATAATTACATTAATCAGGATTCATAAGTTTTCGATATCGGTAAAACAGGTCTTTTCTTCAGTGGATAAAATCAAATTAAACTGGCTGTGGTATATTACCGTCCTCATCGGTTCCGGAATGGTTGTGTTCCTAATCGAAAACACACTCCTGCTGGGAGGATATATTATCAGCGAAAAATTCGCTTTATCCAATCTGATCTTTTCCGGATATGTAATTGCTATCGGGTACCTTGGAATGCTTAAGTCGGAGATATTTCTGAGTAAAGATTTCAGTGACTCTGTGCATGAAATGACAGAGATTCAACAAGATTCTGAAATTAAAGATGAGAATACAAAATACAGGAGATCAGGATTAACCGAGGAAAGAGCGGATGAGATTGTCAACTCGCTAAAAATATTAATGATTGAGAAAAAACCCTTCACAGATAGTTCATTAACTCTAAACAAACTGGCCGAGATGCTTGGCGTAACGCCTCATAATTTATCTGAAGTAATAAACACGAAGCTGCAACAGAACTTCTTCGACTTTATAAATCAGTACCGAGTTGATCAGGTTAAAAAGAATCTTCTCGAGTACTCCAAAGAACATTATACTCTACTCGGACTTGCAATGGAGGCCGGGTTTAATTCCAAATCTTCTTTTAATTCGATATTCAAAAAAAATACCGGAGTGACGCCGACAGAGTTCAAAAACGGCAAGCGCTCTTAAAGTTTATTCTTGTTAATAGCTATAATTGACAGCCGCTGGAAAGGAGAATCATGATTAATAATTTGAATTCATGGTATCCGGTAAATATATATTCATCAAGTACCGATATACAATTCGATTGGCGTTTTCTACCTGATAGATTTAGGGAATCATTCTTTTATGATACCATCTTGAAACACAAAAATTCCCCTGAAAACAAGCGGGATAATTTAGTTTCAGATATTCATTCATTTATTAATTCTGCTGCTAGTTTTACAAATGTAATTAAACCTTCCGCATTAGTTTTCCATATTTCCAGATGCGGTTCAACATTGATTAGTCAAATGCTGGCTTGGCTCAACAGTTCAATAGTTATCAGCGAGTCCGAAATAATCAATCAGGTAATCCGACTCGACCACTACTTAAACGAGAAGAATCATGATAAGCATGAACTGTTTCAAACACTATTGAAGTACATCGGAAGAAAAAGATTCCCGGATGAACGCAATTTGTTCATCAAATTAGACAGCTGGCATCTTTTTAGCTTTGAATTTATAAACTCAGTTCTGCCGGACGTCCCTAAAGTAATTCTTTACCGAAATCCTCTCGAAGTAGTTTTATCTCATCAGGCCACAAGGGGAATTCAAATGATACCGGGCACTATTAAGGTTGAAGAATTCCCTTATAAACCTTTTGATTGGGAGAATTACGAACTTGATAAATATGTAATTTTCGTTCTCTACAATTATCTTAAATCCATTTTGAAAGTTTGGAAGGATAACAACAACATACTTCTTATGAATTACCACCAACTGCCTGAATCTGTATGGAATAGCTTCGCGGCTCATACCGGCATAAATTTTTCCTTAAACGAAATTGCTTCGATGAAAGAAACGACTAAAGTTCATTCAAAGAATAAACACACCAAATATAAGGGTGACGCTTATCTGACTGAATGCGGAATAAACAAAGACCTCGAGGAATTAATTGAACTCCATATGATTCCTGTTTATAAAGAACTTGAAGAAATACGAATAACCGGCGGTTTCTAGCCGGTAATATGCGGCACTGTATTATCCTCTTCAAATTGACTATCCAGTTATTCATCGAATCTATTTAAGAAACGCAATTTTCGAGGACGACTTTATTCTTCCGTCAACACTTAGAACAACCTCATAAATTCCGCTTGAAATATTGCCCGGATTAAAACTATCCTGTGAATCCCCTCACTCATAGATTGATCTAAAACATTCGCAACTCGTCTCCCGTTTGCATCATACACAACAAGAAAAACTTCAGCTTTTTTGGCCAGTCCGAATTCGAATGTTGTTATGGGATTAAACGGATTCGGATAATTTTGCAGGATGTTGTAAGTCTCAGCTGGACGTCCATCCTGTTCCGCCGGAATCCCCGTGGAGGCACCTGGAATTATCAGTACATTCGGGCCCCCGTATACACCCTGATCATTAATCCTTGTTCCTTTGGACGGACACATCGCAAATTCGCCATTGGTAGCATCAGGTTTATCAAAAAACATTTCTCCCGGATCTCCGGCATCAATGCATGGTGAATCATCCGACAACAAATAGGTATCACCCTCAAACAATGGATCCACACTAATATTTCCGGTTCCTTCATAGTTCTCTTCAATGTCGTTATAGGAAACATCAGTTACCCGGCGCGACGAGTACTCATATAATCCGCCATCTTCAGTCTGTGTATTGCCCCAAACAATATTATTCTTAAAAATGACACCGCTTCCCCATAGAAGCGCACCTCCTCCATTTCCGGCCACATCATGCGTACCGCCGCCGGTGCTTACGGCATCTCTGTCAACACGCAGCACTGAATTATTTTCAATAATATTACTTCTAATGGTGGGCGAAGATAGCGCAGAAAGTATTCCCTCTCCTTCAATATATCTGCCGGCACCGCGCTCGTCAGTCCAAAATGTTCCGGTACCTCCCGTAATGGTAAATCCTTCCAATACTGCCCCCCGGGTTTCACCTGAAATAAACAATACACAACTTGCAGTATCATTGTTGGCGGGACTACTGCCGTTTATAATGGTTGATTCAATAAATGATCCGTCGCTTTCGAGTATGATATGACTGGCTAAAACGATGTTTCTGCCTTTATAATTTATATTCTCAAAATACTCCCCTGGCGCAACAAGAACAGTATCACCATCAACAGACTCATTAATTGCCGATTGGATAGATGGAAATTCTTCGGGTACTTTTATTGTCTTGGCGCTAATAGCAATAGATAATATGAGAATTGTGAAAACGAATGATTTATAATTGATTCTCACGGCTTCCTCCAGTAATAGAGTTCAAATTTCCATAAAATACCACGGAATTTCGTCCGTCTGCCGCCATTCGAACCATTTTTCAATAAATTTCGGTGAATTTGTTAACCGCCAGCGTTTTGCCGTCTGTATTCGGAAGGAGTTAAGCCGGTTTGCTTTTTAAAAGTTGTATTGAATACAGATTTGGAGTTGAAGCCGACTTCATAAATAATCTCTAAAACAGTTTTCTTTTGTCCGGATCTATCCATCAGCTTTCTTTTTGCCCTTCTATGCGGTAATGATTTACAAAATCATAAAAGTTTTTACTTAGACTCTCATTAATAACCTGGGAAATATAACGGGTAGGAATCCCGCTTATTGATGAAAGTTCATCGAGTGTCAGGTTTGATGACAGGTAGGGTTTTTCTTTCTCGCATATGGATTCAAGTTTTTGAAGATATTCCCGTTTCTGCATTTCGCTGAGATTGGAATATTCATATTTGGATTTTGACTTGGTATCATTCACACCCGATAGAATTTCCGGATGCTTAAGACTTTGAATAAACAGCATACTCGCAAACGCAAAATTTATGAGTACTGAAACAAAAACAGCATATGAATGCACAATACTGGTTTCAAAAACAGTAAGCAGAATTACATCAATAATCCACATTAATGCGAAGGCATAAATTACAACTTCAAGCCAGGTTAAATTTATTTTCTCTATCGATGAATAAAATTCACTTATACGTTTCACATATTGCTTTTTGAATCTTAGACAGAAATAGAGATAGATTACAATTTGAAAATGCATAAATAAAAAATATTCCATGTTCATGAACACCCTGAAAAACAAAAGATTCAGCAGCTCAAGTAAAAATGGAACAGCATGGAAAAATTGTTTCGGAGAAAATGTGAATTTGGGTTCGGTGATAGATCTTGTATATAGGTATAATGTTGGACCAAATAAAAAACCAGTTGCATAGCCGTAATAACCAAACCATAGAAGATCAATTTGGAAAAAATTATTTATTGCAGGAGTAAGAAAACCAAGCAGGTACAAAACATTAACAAGAAGGAACAGAGCAAGAAGAATATTTTTTATCTGCTTCTTCCTACCTACAACAAACAGGAAAACAGTATAGATAGAGAGTAGAATTAATGTTACCAGTCCGATAATTTCGGACATTGTTATTAGCATGCTTAGTCAGCTTCTATTAAATTCTGAAAACATATTTACATTTCAGCACGAATAGCAATCAATTAAAAGATAACAAATACAACTTTAATAGTAACATGCTTCGGCCTGATTAGTTCATTGTTAGTACAGGATACATCAAAAAGAATTACCGAAAAGATAATAGACAAATACGTACTGGTTCTAATGGATTTCTAAACGTCCTGACTCTTAGTTTGTTCTTCTAATTACGGCTAAGGAATCTTTAGACAATATTTTATTCAGCAATGCGAATTACAACAACAGAATAGACTCTGAAAATACATTCCAATTGATCAAGTATTACATATCCGGAGTTCCGGTTTCTATCGGGTTGGCAGGATCATTACTCCACTCGAACCAGCCTCCGTCGAATACCGATACCCTCGGCCAGCCCATGAGGTAGGCATTTAGAAACGCTTCGCTTCCACGCCAACCGGTACCACAATAATACGCGAGATGTTTGTCGGGAGTTATTCCCGCCTCTTTCCATATAGATTCAATTTCATGATACTCGCGTGTTGTATAATCAAGGTTCCGGTAGTTTTCCATGTGGTAAGCGTCGCTTCCGCAATTACCGAATACCGCACCGGGAATTCGTCCTTTCTTTTCGATATAATTGTATCCGCTAACTTCACCAATAAATTCAGGCCAGCTTCTTACACTGACAAGTTCACCCGAATCTGATTCAAGCAATTCTTTTGCTTCGGGAATATCAACAGCCAGCTCAGGACGTTGTGGAATTTCAACACCGAAATCAGTTACAGGTACGGGATCGACAATATTTTCTTCAAGTTCATATCCCGCATCAAGCCAGGATTGTAAACCGCCGTTCAGAATGCGAACATCTTTTACACCGGCGTACATCATTATAAATGCGCATCTGATAGCGCCCAAATGTCCTGCGCTGCTGCCTGGAAACGGATCGTCATTATTCGGGAAGGAAAAACGTCCGTATAAGACCACCGTCGTATCATGCGTTATACCTTTAGACTCAAGCGCTTCCTTCAACTCACCAGGAGTACGCCTGTTCCAGGTTTCAGGCGATTCAAGCAGAAGTGTATCTAAATCAACAGCGCCCGGAATATGACCTTCCAGGTAATCGTCGTAATTCCTGTAATGTGAATGACAGATCACGTACTTATCATTATCAAACTCAGGCGGTTTCTCCCCCGATATCAACTGCTTAACCCATTCGGGATAAACCAGTTGATTATACTTAGTCAAATAATCCAGCGGCAATTCGGGGTTAGCAATCCATTCATCCTGAAAATGGTTATAAATTACCACGTCGTTAAACCCGTTTCGTTCGAATTGTTCAACAGCGACTTCAGCCTCTTCCCTGTTTTGACCGTATACGATAATTGAATGATGGGGACGCAATCCTTTGGATTCAACAACCTCGATCCACTCCATATACCTACTCCATTTAATCGGCAGACTCCTCGCTCCTTTAATATGACCTCCGCGAGGTTCGTCGCTCACTTTCCAGCCATTATACAAATGGAGTGGCCGGACATCTATAATATTTGTGTTGTCGTCTTCAAGTTTGTTCATCAATTCTGTAGTTGAAATTTCCCGGTTCGGCATATCAGCTTCCCATTATTAGTGTTTGATAAGGTTAACATGATAATGTGTGGCTTAAAGCTTTGGATCTGCGCAATTTTCCTGCAATATAATAAACAGGAAGTACAAAGCAAACACGGGAAACGGTTAACCTCAATAGCCATCCGGTCGGGAAGGATCTTAAAACTTCGGACTTATTTAAGACTATTTACTCGTACTTCAACGAATTTCCCGGATTAGTAAATGCTGCTTTGGCGGATTGTAAGCTTACCGAGAGCAGAGTAATTACTATTGCGATTATTCCGGCGGCCAAAAACATCCACCATTGGATTTCAATGCGGTAGGCAAAATTCTGAAGCCAGCCGTTCAGAAAGTAATACGCCGCCGGCCAGGCAATTAAATTTGCGATAGCAACATTAACTGCAAACTCTTTAGAAATAACTGCAAATATACTTGCTGAAGATGCACCCAAGACCTTTCGAACTCCGATTTCTTTCGTCTTCTGGACTACCGTAAAAGACACTAACCCCAGTAATCCCATACACCCTATAGCAATTGCCAGTAACGCGAAAACCTTAATAATAGAAAACAACCTGTCTTCATTTTTATAAAGGCTATTCAGGTATTCGTCAAAATAGTTAATCGTAAAAGTGTAATCCGGATAAAAGTTTTTCCATTCCGCTTCAATAGCTTCAACTGTTTGCTTTATGTTTGTTCCGGAGATTTTTACATCCGCTTCGGAAATAAACTTCTGTAGAAAATTTGTAATTACCAGGGGAGCAATATCCTCATGAAGCGATTGAAAATGAAAGTCGTCAACAACGCCTATTATCTCTCCCCGAAATCTGCTGATACTAACAAACTTCCCGATTGCATTCTGAGGGTTTGTAATTCCCAGCTTTGTAAGAAGACTATTATTAACCACAAATTTATAAAGTGTATCGCCAGCCGTATACTTAGCCAGGTATTCTCCCGCTAAAAGTTTTATATTAAACAAATCAAGGTAGTTTTCGTCAGTCACTTTTATGAACACCGAAATCCTATCGTCCTCTGCACCTCCTTCGGGAGCAAGCCATGTATCGATTGCCGCGTCGGAAATCGGAGCGCCGACTGATAATGATATTTCCTGTACAGTTGGAATGCTCTTTAGAGAATTTATAAAAGACTCTCTTTTAGATTCATCCGGATTACCAATCGGTATTGTAACAATTTCACTTTTCCTGAACCCGAGATCTTTAGTTCTAAAATATTCCATTTGAGTTGAAACAACTATGGTAGCGATTATCAGAATCTGTGATACGACAAACTGGAACACAACAAGTCCGTTTCGTAATGAGAATGTTGTTTTTTTACGTCCGGCAAGAAGCTTGTTTTTAATAGCCTCTACCGGGTTGTAGCGCGATAGAAACACAGCCGGGTAAAAGCCGGTAAGCATAACAGTAACGGCAAATACAGCAGCCAGGAAGAATATGATTGACGGATTTTCCAGCAGACTAAAGTCTATCCTGTTTTCCATAAACTGTGAAAGGTACGGTCCTGAAAACTGGGTTAAGACAAGAGCAATTATAACAGCCAGAGAAGTATAGACAATTGATTCACCGAGCAGTTGACGTATCAGTTGAGCACGGTTCGCGCCGAGAACCTTTCTCATTCCAACCTCTTTAGACCTTTTCACCGATTGAGCAGTTGAAAGGTTAACATAGTTAACACCCGCTATTAGCAGAATTAGTATTCCAACTGCGCTTAATATATAAATCGTTTCCCTGCTTGTAGTATAAGTGAATGACGAATAAACAGTATTATTGTGAATATCGCTTAATGGCTGTAGTGAGTAGAATCTTTTATCAACAACCTGTTCGGGCAAATACTTCTTTTTAAAGTCTTCGAACTTTGCATCCAGATTTTTCATATTAACATTATCAGGAACAAGTACAAACACTTCACTCTGCGATGTTGCTACTCCCCATCTGTCCATTTCTAACCCGGTAAATTCCTCTGTCAGAGCATAAACCGGGACAAGTATATTTACCGGAATGTTCGAATTCATAGGCGGGTTTTTTATAACTCCCGTTATTTCAAAGTCGAGTAAATTATCCAGAGTAATTCGTTTGCCTATCGGCGATTCACTTCCGAATAACTTTTGTGATACTTCTTCAGTAATTGCGGCGAAATTCTTATTCTTCATTATCTGTTTCGGATTTCCGGTCAGAAATTCAAAATCGAATACATCAAGAAAACTTGAATCCGTAAACACTACGCCATCCTGTGTAAACAAGTCTTCGCCGGATTTAATCTCAACATTGTAGCCGTAATAAATATGAGTAACCTTATTGAATTCCGGGAAATCATCTCTAAGCGCCTCCGCCATCGGAAAAGGTGCAGCTTCATCGTAATAAGTTCCGTCAGGATATACGTCAACTGAATTGACCCTGTATATATTATCGAAGTTACTATGATGTTTGTCGAATCCGAGTTCGTAGCTTACGAACATATAAATCAGCAGGCACGATACCAGGCCAATTACCAGTCCGGTAATGTTTATAGTTGAATAAATTTTATTCTTGAGGATATTTCTGTAAGCGATTTTAATGTAGCTTCCGAACATTGTTAGACTCCAAAAAATATTATCGATAATAACAGGCGGCATGGATTTAAATAATTGATTAACAAGCCAGAGGTGTGCTGAAACCAATCCACGGGTTTCTTTCTGCATAAAAAATGCTTCTTCAAGATCGCCGTGCAGGAAATAGGAATCGTATGATTCGAAGAATCCTCTCAGCAGCCACTTAGCATACCAGGGTAAACTCGTATTCATTCAACTAACCTGACAGTTTAGAAAAATCAGCCCACATAGTTTCATTCAAAGCCTGAACTTCTTTAAGTTTTTCAATCCCTTCCCTGGTTGGAACATAATACTTCACAGCTCGTCCCCCTCTTTTCCTAGTTGCTTCACCTACAACACTTAAAATCATTCCGGATTGCTCAAGTCGTTTCAGCAACACGTGAAGTGTTCCAAATGAAAGATTCTGCGCCGCACTTTTTTTAAGATGTTCCTGAATTGTTACGAGATACGCGTTATTTTCCAAATGCAGGATAGCCAGCAGTACGAATTCTTCTAATCTGGTCAAAATGTTCATTTATTCGCCTTCTCTATTTCTTTCGAAAACACAAAGATTAAGACGCGTATTTCTTTCGAAAGTTCAAAGAAATACCATTATCCTTATTTTCTACTAATTTGGGTTTAAAAAGCGGTCCCAGGGATAAAGACCGCTAATATGTTCAAAATTCATGACAAAACTAAGTTGCGGGTACCAGCTCCCATACACTTTCATACATTTTCGGACTTGTCATTAATATACCAATGCATGTTAAATAGGATTTTTCCGTATTAACAGTTTCAAGGTAAATGCGTTCCCCTATATGTAATTGGTTACCTGTCTCTTGTATATATTCTTTAGCCGATTGTAGTTTCCAGATTGCGGTTGGTGGTATCATCTCTTCGCGGCTGAGTTGAATGTTATGGTTGAACTGATTTTCTACCAGTCTTATAGCTGGATTCCATTCGGCAAGTTCAAAATAAACCTGGTCACCAATTCTAACTTTTCCTTCCCTAATTGCCTTTCCTTCCTCGAGTTTTATTATACGCCATTTCTGTTCTTTTCCAATCTCTCCGTAATCGGGTCCCATAAAAACTTTCATACCGTCTGCACTCAGTTTTATTGCGCTTACATAAGAAGATTCAATCGCAACGGTTGAACCATACTCAAGTGAAAAGTCAGTCTCCATGGATTTTAGATATTTATGAACAGCCGCTTTCAATCCTTCCCGTTTTTTATCAATATTCGGATTAGTAAAATGCTCGTTTGTAAGAAGTTCGTATAAAGGTGTGAATGAAACCTGCACGGCCTGAGGATTTTCACTTATTGTTTTAGCCCAAAGATTGAAATCGGTATTCGGTGTTCCGCCAATCCAGGTTACGTTTTCAACTTTACATCCGTGTTCATCCCGAAGATCCTTTACATCACCTTCCTCAACCTTTGTTGAAGCATGTGCAGTACATGCACCGAATGTAAACATGACCGATGCACCGATATTCATTTTTGTACTAACTAAATTTCTGATTGCGGATGATTCCATCATTATGGACTGGTACATTCTTCCGCCGTAAATTATTTCTCTTGAGTAGTGGGTGCCGAATTTGGCAATGAAATCTTTGTAACTTTCTTCATTATCTTCCAGTTCACTCACACTTTTTAAAAAATATTCGTCAAGATCATAATCATCTTTCTTGTCGGGAAGAAAATTAATTCGGCAGTCCTCGTATTTCGCTTCAACGTGAGTCTGTACTTGTTTGTGGGATCCCGTTTTCCTTTTGAATTCGTTGTATGCGGCACTGGCAGAAAAAGCGACAATACCAGCGAAACCAGCCCCTACATCAACACTAACGCCGAAGTGATGTTGAAAATCATACTGGCTTGCCATCATCACACTGGTTTCTGCAAGCTTAGCGCTGTGTTGCGGCATATACCCGGTGCATGCGGGAACTTCGAAAGATTCATCCGCTACCGGAACAAACCTTTTAAATTTAATTGCGGAGTGATCTGTTAATCCGCCGCCTTGTTCAATAAATTCACACAAATTAAACGGATTTAACTTTGCAACATCGTAACATGCCCCTAAAAGTTCGATGTTCGGATACTTCTTCATCTCCATATTTCCTCCTAACAGTTTTAGCAGTATTCTAATTAATTCCCGGCGATACCAGGTTTTATCTTATTTATATTAATATTAGCCAGAATACGTTGAGAAACACAAAGATTGTAACGACCGCCCGTAGGATTGAAGATGCGGGTGGATTAACTCACGCCTAATAACAGTAAGAATAAATTTTATTTGCGATGTGGAACATAAGACTGTAGTCAAATATTCAATTGTTAAACTAGTTCTTTTTTATTCTAAATTCAATTTGTGATGTATTTGAATTCCTGAGTCTGAGTGAATTTTTCATGAAATCATTCCTCCCCCATCGGTCAGAACCCCTTTCCGGTCTTTTCCCATAAGGAAAAACGATTTAGGGCCGTCTTAAAACTAAGTTTGAACAAAAATTTTTACAAATAATCCAGGAACGAAAATGAAACGATTACTGATCTTTTTCATTGTTTTAACAGCCTCAGCGAGTTGGGGCAGTTCATTAAATCCGAATGGAAGCATTGAAGGAACAATATCCGACAGGGAAACACTTAGTCCACTGATTGGAGTCAATGTTATTATTAAGAACTCCGGTAATGGCGCTGCTTCTGACACGGAGGGTTCATTCAAATTCGAAAATGTTGATGCCGGGACATACACACTTGAATTCAGTTACATAGGGTATGACAGAGTAATTAAGACAGACATAATAGTCCGTCCACAGAGAACTACATTCTTGAATGTACTCATGCAGAATTCAGCAATAGAAATGGAAAATGTTGTTGTTGAGGGAGGCTATTTCAGTGAAGTTGAGAATAAACCGGTTAGCACCGTTAACTTCTCCGCTGAAGAAATAAGACGCGCGCCCGGTTCTGCCGGCGATGTAAGCAGGATTGTTTATGGTCTCCCCTCTCTGGCAAAAGTAAATGATTCGAGAAATAGTCTTATTGTTCGCGGCGGCAGTCCCCTCGAGAACAGTTTTTATCTCGACAACATTGAGATACCTAATATAAATCACTTCCAGATTCAGGGCTCATCCGATGGACCAATCGGATTGCTGAATGTGGATTTCATCGAGGATGTGAACTTCTATTCTGGCGGATTCTCGCCGGTATACGGAAACAGGCTATCATCGATTATGGAAATATCGTACCGCGACGGGAATCCGAAAAAATTCCAGCCGCAAATCCAGATGAGTATGGCAGGATTTGGAGCAGGCGCGGAAGGTCCGTTGGGGAACAACGCCACATATATGTTTTCCGTCAGCAGAAGCTACCTTGATCTAATCGTTGATCAGGTTGAAACCGGCGGCGCGCTTCCAAAGTACGGCGACTTCCAGGGAAAGGTTACTTATGATGTTGACGATAAGAACAAGCTGACACTGCTTAACGTCTTCTCCAAGGATGATATCGGTAATACCCATGCAGACGCGGTTAAAGGTGAGAATAACTTCTACGGAGTTTCCGACGACTTCTCGAATGTTGCGGGAATAAACTGGCGGTATGTTTGGAGCGGTAATGGATACTCGAATACTTCTATCGCGCATACAATTAATTCATTCGACAGAAATTATTACGAGACGAAATCGCAAACACATGTATACCACAACATAACAAAGGAAAACAATTTCAAACTCCGCAACGTTAACTACTTTAAGATGAATGATAAACACTCGCTTGAATTCGGACTGGAAGCTTCGGTTAATTATAATGCTATAGATCTGGTACTTTTCGGCCGGCAGGATATTTATGGCAATGTTGCCGATCCGGTTTATGTTGATAAAGATCTCAATACTATAAGAGGTTCATTCTATGCTGTTCATCACTGGAATTTATTCGAGAACCTGAAAGCTGAATACGGCGCCAGGATTAATTACTTCGACTATACGGGAAATATTAATATTGCTCCACGCGTTAACTTAACTTACGAACTCGATTCCAAAACAAGTATTACCGCAAGTGCGGGAATATTCTACCAGGACATACCTGATATAATCCTTACTCAAAACGCATCATTTAAGGATCTTAAAACTCCGACTTCAACTCATTACATAGTTGGTATAAACAGGATGCTGGGTGAATCCACACGCTTAAGTATAGAAGCATATTATAAAGATTACAGCAACTTCCCGATCAATCCCGAGCAGCCGAATATGTTCCTTTTCGACCAGGTGATGATTGACGGACTTTTCCTTATCAATCATGATCTGAAGGATAACGGCAAAGCATACTCACGCGGTGTGGAAGTAATGATCCAGAAAAAACTTGCAAGCGATTTTTACGGACTCGTCAGCGGCTCTTACTCCAAGTCGAGATACAAGGACTTAACCGGTTCGTGGAATGACAGGATATACGATAATGAATATAACTTTACACTTGAAGGCGGTTACATTCCTGACGACGAATGGGAATTCAAAGTCCGCTGGATTTACGCTGGTGGAGCTCCGTATACACCGTTCGACATCGAGGCTTCTGCTGCCGCCAACCATGGTATCTGGAATACGGACCAAATAAACAGTCTGCGGCTGCCTGATTATCACTCACTTAATATCAGAATAGATAAACGCTTCTACTTCAGCGGTTCAAACCTGATTGTATACCTTAGCGTTTGGAATGCCTACGGACGCGATAACATTTCCGCTTTCCAATGGAATGAGATAAAGAATGAACAGACAAAAGATGAACAGTGGAGTACTTTACCGGTACTTGGATTTGAGTATGAGTTTTAAATGCCTGCAGGCAGGCGGGGACACTAAGATCACAAAGGAGCACTGAGAAAACAATTTAATGTTTCTTAGTGTCCTGAGTGGTTAATAATTCTAACCTGCTTTTTTAATCTTAAGATTCTCGCGGTACTGTGCGGGAGTTAATCCGGTTGCCTTTTTAAATGAAGTGTAGAATGCTGACTTCGAACTGAACCCGGCGTCGAATCCTAATCCGAGAATACTGAATGCAGTATCTTTATCCGATTCGATAAGTCTCTTAACTTCCTCAACGCGGTATTTATTAATGAAGTCGTAAAAATTCTGATTCAGTTTCTTATTTATAACCTCGGAAAGATTATGTGTTGAGATTGAAAGCGATTCCGCCAGATCACTGAGTTTAAGTTTGTTGTTAAGATAAGGCTTTTCCGAATCCATCATTTTAACCAGTATCTGCAAATATTCTCCGGCAAGTTCATCCGAGAGGCCCGACTTTCGGTAAGATTCGCCGGGCTGATGAACCGGCGGAACATCATCTTCCTTTACCGGATCAACCTGTTTCATTTCCGGCTGCTTAAGACTCCGGAATCCCAGCAGGTAAAGGAATACCGCCATACTTATATAAATAAGAATTCCGGCTTTGTCTTCCTTGCCGTAAAAATAACTCAATGCATATGTTGCAACTACAACCAGCCAAATGCCGGCTGATCCAATTACCAAATAATTGATCCAGCTAAGATTAATCTTATCCAGATATGAGTAAGATTGTTTCAATCTGTTATTAAACTGGAGTACTTCCCTGATAGTAAGTATCATATAGGTAATACCGCTTATTGGTATGAACGATCCGATAAGGCTGATTGCCAAAGGTGTGGGAGTATCGGGATTTAACAAATCTAACTGATAGCCTGCCGGTTCAAAGTACCAGAAGAACAAAGCATATAACTGAATCATAAAGAAAGGTAAAAAATGCAAAAGATAAACAGGCTTGAATTCATGTTTCTTCCCGGATAGTATTAGCGTATACAGAAATATAAAAGGTCCGTATGTATATGGGAAAGAATTATTAAGCGCCATTGTCCATGGTATTTCACGAATATAATCAGTTGTAAATGCCAGTGCAAGGAGAAGGTCAACAACGAATACACTCATTGAAATCGCCATCAGCCTGTTAGCTGATTTATTTTCCTTTTTCCTGAGGAGGAAAACAGTTAACAGCACTCCCTGCGCAGCACCGATTATTAGTATATATGATATTAATTCTTTGAACTGAAGCATTTTCATTAATTATATTGATACGGGTAAAGATAATTAATCAGGAAATCCAGAACCAATCATTTTATTAAATTATTCGTTCACTTTTTAATAAATTGCCGGAAGGTAATATTTTAAGAAAACCCGCTATGTTCAGGCTTAAAAAAGAACTTCAAAATATAAAAACAATACTATTTATTACTCTTATCTGGATAGTATCTGTTCTTCTTTATTTTACTGTTATATTCCAGGCAATAGAAGTTGTAAGTCCGGGTAAAATAAATTTTGCCGAGCAATATCTTCTTGCAACGCTAATAGCGGTATTGCTGGGCTTGATGAACGGAATATTTGAAGTTTATGTTTTCAGGAACCTGCTAAAACGATTGCCGTTCATTCTCGTTACAATTTCAAAAACATTCTTTTTTTTACTTTCTTTCTTTTTAACTGTTGTAATTATAATATTGATTAATCCCCTCCAAATGCCTATCTGGGAAGAGGTGAATGGAACTGATAAATTCTTCCGGTCATTCTCAAAAATATTTTTCACTCGTGAAATGATAGCACATATAGTGTATGTTGTTATTATGAGTTTCGGTATTAACTTTTTTCTGCAGGTGAACCGGAAAATGGGCAAAGGTGTTTTGTTTAACCTGTTTGTCGGAAAGTATCACAAACCGGTTGAAGAGAAAAGAATTATAATGTTTATTGATCTAACCTCTTCTTCGAGTATTGCCGAAATTTTAACTCCCCGATTGTACAGTTCATTTATTAAAGATTTTTTCTATGATATTGATGATATAGTTGAACAGAATAAGGGATCAATATTCCAGTTCGTGGGAGACGAAGCAGTTATTGTTTGGAAAATGAAAGAGGGTATTGAAAACAATAATTGTCTGAAAATGTTTTTTGAAATAGAAAAACGGATAAGGAGCAAGTCTGATTATTATAAGAACAAGTACAATATAATCCCCGAATTTAAAGCCGGAATTCATTACGGGAATGTTATAGTAACGGAGGTCGGCGGATCGAAACAGGAAATTGCTTATCATGGAGATGCTACAAATACAGCCGCGAGAATTAGATCTGTGTGCAATTCTTACGATAAGAAATTATTAACCTCTGCGGAACTGATTAGTATTATGAGTGATATAGACGAGCATTATACAGTAACGCCAACAGGTGTCACATCATTTAAGGGAAAGAATAATGTTTTGGGTTTGTTCAGTGTTGAGGAAAAACAAGTAAATTAAACGAGGATTAATAAAAGCCTTTAATCAAACAATATGTTAATCCGGAAACGCTAAGTGCTATAAGCTAATGTTTAATCTTCGAAAGAATCATCTCCATAACTTTAACAGATTCCATATATACGTTCATTATTTGTTTATTTTGTATGATAATAGTTAATTGTCGGATTAATAGACCTTGAAAAACTACTTGACACTAATACTGAATAAGCCTATATTTAATAGGACTTCAGGTGTTTTATTGGTTGTCCCGACCCTCTACCCTTGTTTTTGCCGGCATGCATATGTTGATTATTTAAATAATTCGAGGGGAATGTTATGCGTGTACAACAAACAATTTGTTTAATTTTCATCCTGTTTATTCCACTTACTTTATTTGGACAAAAAAGTTCAATAAAGTTAACTGTAGATGGCAAGGAATTATATTCGCTTTCTGATGCAAAACGTATTCCTTACGGTAAATCTGTTTCACTTACTGGTGATATAGTAAATAACCTTCTTCCCACCATAACCCTAACAAATATTAAAACTGCTGAAGAAACAAAATTAGAGGTTATTAAGAGCGATGGCGGCAAAACGTGGAATGCATATCTTCCGCAGCTTGAACCGAAAACTCAGATAAGACTGGTAATCCATAATTATGAATCTCTAACTGAGGAAGAACAGAGTAAAGTCGCATATGTATTTCGAGAGATGTTATTTACAGCAAGTATTCAAGCAGTAAATTTAAATCCGGAGAAATATAATGCACTTCAATTCAATGAGAAACTTACCAGTATTCTTAAAGCTGAGTTTAAGCCTGACACATTGCTTCCAAATTATACAATTCCCGGTTCAGACAAATCCAATAACTCTATTGGTGAAAACCTGGTTGAATTAGTTGTCTCTATTGACAGAGATAAAATTAATTTTTATGATTCCAGGATCTCGGCTGTGAGCAACCTTGTTCAGATATTTAACTCCGCCGAGAAGAAAACACTAACCTTGCCGGCTGAGTATCTTAATCAAATAAACAGCTTTAAGAATAAGCTCAAAGAGAACAAATTATTCACTAGTAGTACCAACACGATTCGTCTCTGGCTAAAGGATGCTTATAATGGTGAAGAGAACTTTTTACCGATAGATATTAAAACAAAAAATGCTTTATTGGCATATGTTAAGGAAGTAACCACTACACCTGAAGCTTTAAAATCTGTTGAAACACTTTCATTATCACTTGAGGAGATTTATCCTGCTGTATTTGCTTCCATTAAGAAAATAAGAGAGGAATCATTTACAACAGAAACCTATATACTGCCTTTTGATGTTGGAGATCTCGAAAGATATGGTACAGTTGACTATATCCAAGGATATATTCCTCCCTTAAAGCAAACTAAGGGATTTCTTGTATTTAGTTTTTATCCAGAGGGTCCCGCAAGCAGAACACCGGAGGCACTAGATGAGTTATCCAGCTGGACTATTTCCTTAGGGTATGGTGTTACAGGCAATGATGATGATAATGAAGATTCATATCTGGTTGGAGTATCCCATAGAATGAACAGGCTTCTCAGTATTACAGGTGGCGTGGTAACTTCAAATAAGCGAAAAGGGAAATGGTTCGGATTTATAGGAATTACCGGCGATTTATCAAATCTTCCATTCTTAAATAATATTTTTACAACAGAATGAATTTAGGAGCAAAAATGGTTTTCTGTAATATTTCAGCGTTACATGATGGAAATTCACCACCAGCGGGCGTTGTAAGAGTTCAAGTCAGCGGTGATCCTGGAACTTACAACTGCAGGGCAATTAAAAACTATGATAATTCTTTATTTGCAGGTCCATCACAATTTAAACTGCCTGAGGATGATCATGTAGACCTTCCGATTGCTGACTGCAACGGAAATAATTCAAACACATTAAAAACAGCAAGTATATGTGTACAAGCAGCTGAAGAGGAGAGTGAGTATATCGATAAGGAGACGAGGATAATAAATTATAAGTGCGCTTAGTAAGCTGCACTATAACTGAGTCAGAGCAAGTAATATAAAAAGGCGGATCAACGATCCGCCTTAAAACATACTACTATCTACTTTTAACTAACAATTCTAATTTAATCCGCGTTTCTCGAGCAAAGGTTCGATTACTGGTTCCTTGCCCCGGAATTTCTTGTAAAGCACCATCGCGTCTTCAGTACCGCCTGATGCCAGAATATATTTCCTGTACTTGCCTGCAAGATCCTGGTTGTATACATCGCCGGTTTCGGTAAAACCGCGGAATGCGTCAGCGTCCAGAACTTCCGACCAGATGTAACTGTAATAACCGGATGAATAACCGCCGGAGAAAATATGGTTGAAATATGTACTTCTGTAACGCGAAACAATTTCCGGAATCAAACCGATTTTATCGAGAACTTCTTTCTCGAACTTCGGCGCGTCCTTTTCAACCGGTTCGGTTAATGTATGCCAGTACATATCGAGAAATGAAGCCGCAAGATATTCAACCGTTGCAAATCCCTGGTTGAACTTGCTGGACTTGTTAATCTTATCTATTAATTCCTGCGGAATCGGCTCACCTGTTTCATAGTGGAATGCGTACTCTTTCAGTACATCCGGATGCAGACACCAGTTTTCCATTACCTGCGACGGGAACTCGACAAAGTCGCGCGGAGTTGATGTGCCGGATAGAGACTCGTATGTACAGTCCGAAAGCATACCGTGTAGAGCATGTCCGAATTCATGGAATAATGTTTCAACATTATCCAGACTTAACAGAGACGGTTTATCACCGGTAGGTTTCGAGAAGTTGCCTACATTATAGATGATCGGCGAAACGTTTTCACCATCCTTTTTGTACTGCTTCCTGAATGCATCCATCCAGGCGCCGCCCCGTTTGCTTGCACGCGGATAGTAATCGGTATAAAGGATTGCAATATGACTGCCGTCTTTATCTTTCACTTCGAAAGTTTTTACATCGGGATGATATTTTGGAATATCGTTGCGTTCTTCAAAAGTAATCCCCCAAAGTTTTGTTGATAATCCGAAAACACCTTTAATAACATTGGTTACTTCAAAGTAAGGTCGCAGCCCTTCCTCGTCAAGATCGTACCTGGCTTTCTTAACTTTATCGGCGTAGTACCACCAGTCCCACGACTGCAGCTTAAACTTACCGCCTTCCTTATCAATAAGCTTCTGCATATCGGCACGTTCTTTCTTTGCAACCTTCAAAGCCGGTTTCCATAATTGGTTAAGCAGTTCGAACACATTTTCCGGAGTCTTTGCCATCTGCTCATCCAAAACATAAGCCGCGTGGCTTGGGAAGCCGAGTAAATTTGCACGCTTAACTCTAAGCGCAGCCATTTTAGAAAGTGTACTGTTATTATCAAGCGAATCGCCGTTATCGCCTTTGTTTATATAACCTTTATAAAGCTTTTCGCGGAGATCACGGCGTGTGGAATATGTGAGAAACGGGTACATGCTCGGTCTTTGAATAGTATAAACATACTTGCCTTCGTAATCGCGATCTTTAGCCTCGGAAGCTCCCATTTCGCGAACACTTTCGGGCAGACCATCGAGATCGTTCGCCTCGAGCACCAGTTCAAACTTATTGGTTTCCTTTAATACGTTTTCGCCGAACTTCAGGGATAACAGAGAAAGCTCCTCGTTTATTTTACGAAACTCCGCCTTATCATTGTCGATAAGATTGGCTCCACCGCGTACGAATCCTTTGTAGTAATCATCAAGTAATCTCGACTGCTCGGTAGTAAGGTTCAGATCGTCTTTCTTATCGTAAACCGCTTTGATCCTTTTGAACAATTCAGGATTCAGGTTAATATCATCGTTGTGCTTGGACAATAGCGGTGTTAACTCTTTTGAAATTTCCTGCATGTTATCGTTGGTCATTGACTCGCTCATACCGGAGAAAACTCGTGTAACCCTGGTTAATGTAGCGCCGGCGTAATCGAGTGCTTCAATTGTATTCTTGAAATCAGCTTTATCTTTATTTGCAATAATCGCTTCTATTTCAGCGTTGTGCTGTTTAATCCCTTCTTTTACTGCAGGCAGGTAATGCTCCTCCATAATTTTATCGAACGGCGGAGTGCCGAACGGAGTATTCCATTCTGTAAGAAACGGGTTTGTTTCCTGTTTTGAACATGACATAATTGTTAATCCGATTAATAGTGTTAATAAAAACTTTCTAATCATGCTTTCCCCCTTATCAATGAGAGTGTTATTATTTATTAGTGGCGCCAAAATACTAAATTTCAACCAGTTAAGGCGGGTAAAAGGAAAGTTATCTACTCATGATTTTAGTTTCAGTTTGATGTATTTTTTCTTAATTTATTTCGCTGTTACTCCCGATAATTTTCGTTTTCATTCTTGATAACTGCTGTTTAAGCGGTAGTTCAACTTTAATATGTATAACTGACAGTTTTAGCCGGCTAAGCCAATAACTCATTTATTCTTCAGCACTATAAATTATTTTCAAATAAATATTAAGTTAGGGAGTAAAAAATGGAAGAACCCACAACTGCACAAAAGCCGCAACCTTCAAATGGCGGCAGTGAAACAACTAAAACCGATCCTGCAATTTTATGGAGCAGGATTTTATCAATATATCTCGTTGTTATGGTCGTAATTCTCGGAGCTCTTTTTTATTGTTACTGGGATTTGCGATTCACAAATAACATGGTTGAAAAATCCACGCTTGAATCGATAACTCTCGATTCTCTCAGCATTAACAACTCAAATGTTCCGGTTCCTCATTCCATTGATGCATTACCTAAAGGTGCATTAAAATATAGTGTGGAAGAGGAAGTGTTAATTACGCTCGCAATTATTGTAGGTGCGTTCGGAGCACTGCTTCACGCGATAGTCTCAATAGGAGTGTTTGCCGGGAACAGGTCTTTTGAAGATGAATGGAGTATTTGGTATTTCTTCAGACCGATAGTCGGCGGACTGCTGGCGCTGATTGTTTATTTTATTGTGCGGGCAGGATTCATAGGAGGTATTCAAGGCAACTCGGGAATTTATACTGTACTGGCCATATCCGGATTGGCGGGAATGTTTTCCAAACAGGCATTGGAAAAACTAAGCGAACTCTTTGATGTAATATTCCAGAGCAAAAAATCCGAAGGATATCGCGGGAAACTTGTTGCTAATAATCCGGCACCGACTATTGTATCGATTAATCCCGACTCGGTTGAAGCGGGACCCGATGACGCTTCAATTACAGTAACAGGAACCGGGTTTATCAAGACTTCAGTAGTTCGTGTAAATCAATTGCCCGTAACAACCGAGTATGCAAGTTCAACCGAATTAAAGGCAATTATAAGCGATCTGGATCAGTACAAAACCGATTCACTCCGCGTGAGAGTATTCAACGGGACTCCGGGAGGCGGTTTATCGGAACCGGTTACAATAAAACTAGTTAAGACGGCAGCGCCTGCTCAATCCGGAACCGAACCGGCCGGTTAAACATTTCTATTCATACTTAAGGGTGTCAACCGGATTCCTCGTTGACGCCCTTCGCACCTGCAGTATCATGGCACCAATAGACAGTGCGTATACTAATAAACCTGAGAGGATGAATACACCGAATCCTATATCTGTCTTGTAAGCAAAATCTTCCAGCCATTTTTCCGCTCCGAAATACGCAAGGGGAGCAGCAATAATACTTGCTATAACAATAAGTATCATCATCTCTCTAAGTATTTTAGCACCAATCTGAAAGGAGGATGCGCCGAGCACTTTTCTGATGCCGATCTCCTTCTGCCTTGTTTCGGTGGTAAATGAAACCAGTCCGAACAAGCCGAGACATGAAATGAGAATTGTAAAAATTGAAAAGATCGTAAAGACACTCTGTAATTTATAATCAGATTTATACATTGCTTTAATTTGATCATCAAAAAAGGCGTATGTAAAATCATAATCCGGCTGAAACTCCTTTACTTTACTTTTTAGAAAATCTATGGTTTCACTTAGATTTTCCTTTTTTATTCTGACTGATAGTACTCGGTAAAAATTACTGGTTGTATCAATAACAAAATAGCAGGGAGTAATATTACTGTGAAGTGAACGTATGTGAACGTCATTATAAACTCCAATAATTTCCCGATATTCACTTCCGTTAGGTGTTACGTGCTTAATCTTTTTTCCAATCGGGTTATCCCACGCTGCTGCTCTAACAGCTGCTGAATTTACTATTACTGCATCTGTAAAATCAGTCGTAAATTCCGGATTGAACTTTCTACCCTCAATAAGTTCGATACCGAATAAATCCAAATAACTGCAGTCAACAAATGTATAATTCAGAGGAATACTGACATTATCCGGCTTACCCGGCCAGTTTAATCCTGTTCCCCCGGTAAACCAGTTAGGTGTGTTACTTGAAGAAGAAGCGGCAATAATATTGGGATGCTGGATTACATCATTCTTTAATATTTGACCATCCTCTATTGATACTCTGCTCGAGAGTCTAATATTCACAATGTCTTCAGTTTCATATCCAAGGTCTTTATTGGCAATATAATCCATTTGTTTGTTTACTACTGTTGTTACAAACACCAATATAATTGTGATTGCAAACTGAAGGATTACCAATGAGCTTCTCAATTTCGGTGTACGTGAAGAAGCCTGTGTTCCGCTGAAAAAAGATAGAGATTTCATTGATGAAAGAACCAGGGCGGGATATATTCCCGAAACAAGTGCAACCAGCAATACTATACCCAAAATAGCCGAAACAACACCGATACTGTCATACAAATTGAAATGTATATGTCTGCTGATGAATACATTAAAGTAGGGGAGCAAAATATTGACCAGCGCCAGTGTTAATACAAATGAAAAGAATGTTATTACAACTGTCTCTGCAATGAGTTGTCTGATTAGTTGAGTTTTCTTAGCTCCAATTACTTTTCTCACACCGATTTCCTTAACTCGTCGCGTTGATCTTGCTGTAGCCAGGTTAACATAGTTAATAACAGCAATAACAAGAATAATCAATGCCATTGAAAGGAAAATGTTTATTTCTGTAATATCGGCATTCTCCTTCAATTCAGTTCTGAAATGTGATTTCAGATGAATTTCCCCAAGTGGTTGTGCTAAATATTGATAACTCTTATACATTACTTCACCAGAATACTTTTCCATTATGCCATGAATTTTTCCGGTAAAAGATGTTGGATTGGTGTTTTCCTTCAGCAATACATATGTAAAAAACATACTGTATCCCCATGAGTAATACCCGCTATTTGAAGCCAATAAAGAGCTGCTTGGATCAATTAATTTAGCAGAAACAACAAAATCTGCATTGAAATGCGATGTTTCCGGCAAGTCTTCATAAATCCCGGAAACCTTTAGGTGCGTATATTTATTGAGTGATATCGTTTTACCGAGTGGATTCTCATCTCCGAAATATTTTTTAGCCATACTTTCAGAAAATACAATGGAATATTTATCCTGGAGCGCAGTTTTCGGGTTACCGGATATAAACCTAAATGTAAACACCTTGAACAAATCTTCGTCAGCATATAGAATATGGGGCTCTAAAATTTTTTTATCCTTATAAGCAATAAAATCACTGAATGTCCTCATCCTGACAGCATATTCAATTTCGGGAACATCTGCATCCAGAGCTGCGGCCAAAGGCATCGGCATTATCGCACCATTCTGAAATGCTACCCTATAAATCCTGTCATAGTTCTCATTGTGCTTATCATAACTAAATTCGTATGCTACATATAATAATGTTAGTACAGCCGGAACCAGAGCAACTGAGAAACCGAAAACATTAATTAGTGAATAGCTTTTATGTCTTTTTATATTCCTTATAGCTATCTTGATATAATTCCATAACAACGAAGGCATCCACACCGGAGTCTGCCAGGAGGGTCTTCCGCTATACTTTGTTGTGTATGTCTTGTAGAACTGATTCCCTAGTTCATATGTATCACCAAGCTGTTCCACCGCGTAATTGAACGAACCTTCCAATGATATTCCCTGATCTACATGTTCATCAATTAAATCGCGCAAATGCGATTCAAGTTCGCCGATGTAACCGTCTTCCAGTGCAGGATTTTTACGAAGTGATTTTTTCCATTTTCCAATAGCTTTTTCAAGATTGAACATTTAGCTCTCCGGAATTATTCATTTCTGATTGTCTCTATAGGATTAACGAGTACAGCTTTAAATATTTGATAACCTGTTGTAGCAAACGCAACAACAACAATGAAAGTCAGTGATATTATAAAAGGAAATATCGTCAGATCAATTCTGTATGCAAAGTCTTCGAGCCACTTCTCCGAGCCATAATATGACAATGGTGCCGACAAGATACTTGCCAGGAATATAAGTACCAGAATCTCCTTCAATAGTTTTAAGGCAACTTGAATTGGAGAAGCCCCCAGTACTTTTCTAATACCTATTTCTTTTTGCCGCGATTCAGTTGTAAACGAGATTAGCCCGAATAATCCCAGGCAGGAAATAAGAATAGTAAATCCCGAAAAAATGGAAAAGGCTGTCTGCAGTTTGTATTCGGTTCTGTACATACTCTTTATCATATCATCTAAAAAAGTATAGGCGAAGTTATAATCAGGCTCAAAAGCAGAAATTTTTTCTCTTAGCACTGCAATAGCCTCTTCCCGGTTACGAGGATCAATTTTCACGGATAAATAGTTGTTAGCCATCGATGAATCGATAACAATGAAGTAGGGAGTAATAGGTATATGCAGTGACCCGGTATGAAAATCTTTCGAAATTCCTGTAACATACCGGTTTGCTGTTCCTCTATATGTTCTATGTCTAATAGGCTTCCCGACGGGATTTTCCAATCCCATTTCTTTAACCGCAGTTTCGCTTAAAATTAACCCTTCGGATTCATCAGATGGATGTGCCGATGAAAACTTTCTTCCATCCAGCATTTTAATATCATAAAGATCAATAAAATTATAATCTACCGAGATAAAACCGACTCTAGTACTCGAGTCTTTCGGCTTCCCCGGCCAGTTAAGTTCACTTTCATAACTCCTGCCACCCGGGTAATTCGAAGAGAGTGACGCGTTGACAATACCCGGATATTGTTTTAATTCATTAACAAAATTTTCTCTTGAACTGTATGAATGTCTGTCTTTAAAGTTGATGCATACTATATTATCTGTCCCGTATCCCAAATCCTTGTTAGCTATATAACTTAACTGTCTATTAATTATAAATGTTACAAATACCAGCACTATTGTTACGATAAATTGTAGAATTACCAAGGCACTTCTGAATTTGGGTTTTCGTGAAGAAGCGTATGATCCGCCGAAAAAGGATAATGGTTTCATGGACGATAATATAAGGGCTGGATAAATACCTGCAGCCAATGATACAAATATTAATAATCCTATAATTCCAATTACAAGTTCGATGCTGTCGAACAAATTAAATTGAATGTTCCTGTTTATAAACTCGTTGAAATAAGGAAGAGTGAAATTAACCAGAACTAATGTTATGGTAAACGACAATACAGTAATAATTATCGTCTCAGCTATAAGTTGCCTGATTAATTGTGTCTTCTTCGCACCGATAACTTTTCTAACACCGATCTCCTTAATTCGCCGGGTTGACCTTGCTGTTGCCAGGTTAACATAGTTAATAACTGCAATTACCAGAACAATCAAAGCCATTGTAAGGAAAACATTTATTTGCGTGAGATCCGCATTCTTATTCAATTCAGTATCAAAATGTGAATACAAATGAATATCGCTTAAAGCCTGTGCAGAATAATTATAGGTTTCGTACATGCTCTTGCCGGAATTCTTCTCAATTATATCGTGAATTTTCCCGGTGAAGGAAGCAGGGCTGGCATTTTCTTTAAGCATAACATATGTGAAAAACATATTAAATCCCCAGGGGAAATAACCGCCTGCAAGTAAAGCCATTCTGGATTTACTCGGATCAATAATTGAAGCAGGTACAACAAAGTCCGCTTTAAAATGAGAAGATTCCGGCAAGTCTTTATAAACACCCGTAACTTTTAACTGGTATAACTCTTTCAGAATAACAGTTTGACCGACAGGATCATTATCTCCAAAATATTTCCCGGCCATACTTTCCGAAAGTACTATTGAATATTTATCATTAAGTGCTGTTTCCGGATTACCGGTTATAAAATCAAATGTGAAAATTCTAAACATACCTACATCTGCATATAAAATATTCTGCTCAAGCTCTTTCTTATTATTATAAGAAATGAAACCTTTGAATATATTCATCCGAATCGCGCATTCAATTTCCGGCACATCGGATTCTAAAGCTTCAGCCAAAGGCATCGGCATCTTAGCTCCGTGTTGGCTAACTACCCTGTAAATCCTATCATAGTTTTCATTGTATTTATCATAGCTGAATTCATAAGCCACATAGAGAAACGTCAGCACGGCTGGAATTAGTGCAACTGCGAATCCGAAAATATTTATCAGTGAATAACTCTTATATCTTTTTATATTCCTTATGGCTATCTTGATATAATTCCACAATAATGAAGGCATCCAGACCGGACTCTGCCAGGATGGTCTTCCGCTATACTTTGTTGTGTATGTCTTGTAGAACTGATTCCCTAGTTCATATGTATCACCAAGCTGTTCTACCGCATAATTGAACGAACCTTCCAATGATATTCCCTGATCTACATGTTCATCAATTAAATCGCGTAAATGCGATTCAAGTTCATCGATATAACCGTCTTCCAGTGCAGGATTTTTACGAAGTAATTTCTTCCACTTTTCGATTTTCAAATCAATATCATTCATGTTGATTTCCTATTTGCTTTATTCATATCTCAAAAATTCGGACGGCTTTCTATTGGCAACAGAAATCACGCGAATATAAACCGTCAATAAAGTAATAGAGAGAGTTGTTAAGCCTGCGAATAAAAAGATAACCGGGGACACATAAATTTTATTCGCAAAGTTTTCCAGCCACTTATTCATTAAATATAGTGTGAGCGGGATAACCAGAATAAATGATGCGGCGGTTATCACAATAACTTCTTTCGACATCATCATAATTATACTTCCGGTTGTTGCACCGAGTACTTTTCTTATCCCGATTTCTTTTAATTTTTGCCGTGTGGCGAGTGCAATCATCCCCGACAAGCCCATCAAAGCAATAAAAATTGATACTGCGGTAAAGAAATAAATCAATGTTGAAAATTGAAGATCATCTTTATAAACAGATTCAAATTCTTCATCCTGAAACTTGTAATCCATGTACACATCCGGGAAATGTTCTTTCCAAATTTCAGTTAAGTGTTCCATGGCAGCGTTAATATTATTGCCTGCCAATCTTATTGCAAACTTATCTACAAATTGACGTTTGTTTATAATTATGAGCGGCGGTACGGGATAATAACTCGACTGAAGCCTGAAATCTTTTATTATTCCCCGGATGATATATTCTCTTTCATCCATTTCGAGTGTTTCACCAATCGGGTTTTGCAGACCGAGAATTTTAACTGCCTCTTCATTTAAGACGACATTTCTAACATTCTTTGTAGTGTCATTAGCAGATAGATATCTTCCTTCAACTAATTCAATCCCAAGGGTGCTAATATAATTTTGATCTGCAAATAATAAATTGACCGGTACCATTTCCTCCCTGTTTTGAGGATGTGGAATCTCAGTTGTAAGTGAATTGCCCAAAGTCGGTGGAACGAATGATGTAATTGATACATCGGCTACAACGGATTCTCTTTTAATATCATTCATGAATGACTCACACCGGGAAGAATATTTGTGGTTAGGCAGGGTCAGTGACAATAACTGATCTTTTTCATAGCCCGGATTCGAATTAACCACATAGTCTATTTGCGAAAAAATAATGTAACTGCAAATAAGCATACCTGTGAAAATTATGAACTGAATGGTTATTAAACCTTTTCGGAAATTGGCGCCTGATTTGCTAAGCTTTAACTTACCTCTGAAAATTTCAACCGGTTGAAACTTAGACATAAAGAAAGCGGCATATGACCCGGATAGAAGGCTGACGACTGTAACCAGTAAAATTAATTGAAGCAAAAAATCGGGTGTCGCAAAGGAAAGTAAATTAAAACTTCTGTTGAAAATTTCGTTGAATAATGGAAGGAGGAAATAAATTAGTGACAATGCAATCAACAATGATATAACCGTTATCAAAACCGACTCACTCATTATCTGCTTAATAATTTGAAATCTTCCGGCACCTATTACCTTTCTTACCCCAACCTCTTTTGCTCTTGTTATTGATTTTGCCGTATGAAGATTTATAAAATTAATACACGCGACAAACAATGTGAGTAATCCGATTATTCCGTAGATATGAATTTTAGTTATGCTGCCGCGTATACCGTAAAATCCTCGTATATTATTCGAATACAGATGAACATCTTTTAAAGGAATTAATGAAAAATACGAATCGGTATTATTGCTGTTTTGCTGTCTAATTAATTTAATTTGATCTTCGAATTCCCGTTTACCCACACCTGGCTGAAGTTTAATGTAAGTAATGGGATTGTTCAATCCCCACAAATCTCTCCAGCTTTCCGGTAATGAATTGTAAAACACTTTGAAGTTGACAATATATTCCGGTTTGAATTGCGTATTTTCAGGTGTGTCCTCGAAAATCCCGGCGACAGTTACATCGAATCTGTTTCCCGAATCGGAAAATGTAAGAATCTCTCCAACCGGATTCACATTGTTGAAAAGTTTTCTCGCTGTTGATGCAGATAATAGTACCGAATTAATATTTCTATCAAAGTCATTTACGGAACCCGAGTTTATTTTTAAATTCAGTATGTCGAATATTTGAGGTTCAGCATAAAAGAATCCATCAATTTTTTGAATATTCCCATTGCGGTACAGTTTTGCATCACTTCCTTCTGACACTTGTGCAAGTGCTTCAATTTGCGGGAAACCTGTTCTAAGGGTTTTAGCCAATATTGGCGGCGTAGTTCCGTATATGTTTGATTTCGCTTTATCGTGCCAATAGACTAAATGAATTCTGTCAAGATCCTTATGATAGCGATCGAAACTAAATTCCGTTTTAATGAACATAGCAATAATCAGCATAACAACCAGTCCGATCGAGAGTCCTCCGAAATGAACAAGTGAAGTACCCTTGTTCGATTTTATTTTTCTGAATGCAATCTTAAAATTGCTCCATAACAATACAGGTAACCAAACCGACTCTTGCCAGGGCATTTTACCCGAATTTGACTTTCTATTACTTTTATAATATTCACCGGCTAACTTCTCAGTATCCCCAATCGATTTAATTGCCTTGGAAAAAGCTTCTTTTTCAACAATACCCGATAAAATTTCTTTTTCTATTTCATCTCTTAAATGAGACTCCAGTTCGGTAATGTATCCGTCTTCAAGCGATTGATTTTTACGTAACGATTTTCTCCACTTACTTATAGCTTTTTCAAGATTGAACATATTTTCTCCAGTACTAATTAGACTGTTCCCGGCAGCGCATCTTCCTGCCACAGTTTGTCAAGTATATTGTGAACTTTCAACCACTGTTCCTTTTCATCGGCGAGTGCTTCCCAGCCTTTTTCCGTTAAACGGTAATACTTCCGCATTCTTCCGTTATCGGACATTTTCCATTTTGTCTGAACCAGTCCGTCTTTTTGCAAACGATGCAGAACCGGGTACAGCATTCCTTCCGCCCATTCAAGTTCACCGCCGGATAGTTCTTTAACTCTCTGGATTATTTTATAACCGTAATTCTCGCCATCTTTTAATATCGCCAGGATTAATGGTTTTGATGATGCTGCAATCAGATTTTTCGACAGCATATGCCTAATTCTCCTATATACCTAGGTAATCTATGTGTTAGGACGCAACATACCTAGAAAAGTTAGGTATTCCAAAATTTTCTTGACAAGATGACATGTCTTGTATTATATTACATGTGACCATCTAGTCACACATATAATTTATGGAAAAAACATTCAAGGCGCTTTCGGACAACAGCAGAAGAGAAATGCTGGATATAATTAAAAATAAACCGGGTATTACTGTAATTGAATTAACCGGATATTTCAGCTTTTCCCGTTACGGAGTAATGAAGCATCTTAAAATGCTGGAAGAAGCGGAATTGTTTACTTATGTGCGGGAAGGAAAGTATAAGAAAATGTACATAAATGTTATGCCCATTCAAACCATTTATGACCGCTGGATTTCGAAATACAGTGCACTTTGGGCTAACAATCTATCACAACTAAAATATAAACTAGAGACGGGGGTCGATATGTCCAAGTCAGATAAAAAGCAAGTCTATGTTACATACATCAAAACAACCAGGGAAAAACTTTGGGAAGCGTTAACAAACGGTGAACTAACCAAACAGTACTTTTACGGTACTGAGTTAACCGGGGAAATAACGCCGGGCGGTAAAATCGATTATGTCGGCGTTGACAAGGAGGGAAATCAAAAAGTTGAAGTAACCGGAAACGTGACTGAAGTCGTAGAATACGAAAAATTCGTTCATGAGTTCGATTTCCCCGGATCCGACGAATCGCCGTCGAGAGTAACCTATGAAATCGAGGAAACCGATGGGCTTGTTAAGCTCACACTTACGCACGATCAGTTCGACATCGACTCGAAAGCATTTGAAGAAACACAGGGCGGATGGCCTTATATACTGAGCGGACTGAAGACATACCTCGAAACTGCCAACCCTTTAAAATAATATGGAGTGGTTATGAAACGGTCAACTTATTATTATATTCTGCTTTTAATACTAAATATTCCTGGAGTTACTCATATTATGGCTAATCCGGCTGACGACAAAGTAAACCTATATGAATTCATAGTTAACGCGCCTGTAAAGGATGTTTACAGGACATGGACAACCGGCGAAGGTTTGGAGTCATTCTTCGCGCCCGAATGCCATATTAATCTAAACTTGTTCGGCGATCTGCATTGTTACTTTTTCCCGCAGAATAAGCCCGGACAGAGGGGCGCAGAAGACGAGAAAATCATCTCATTCGAGGAAAACAAAATGCTTTCATTCACATGGGGCTTTCCTACCTCATTGATGAATCTGCGTAACACACAGAAAACTATAGTTCTTTTACGTTTCGAAGACCTGGGAAACGGGCAGACAAAAGTCCAATTTACCCAGTCGGGTTGGGGTTCAAGCGAGGAGTGGCAGCTTGGAAGAGAATATTTCCTTGAAGCCTTTGGCAATGTTGTTCTTGCAAGGTTCCGCTACCGTTTTGCTCATGGTCCTGTTGATTGGCAAAATTTACCGGACTATTCTGCATTTAGATTATACAATTAATTTATATTACTCCAAATTCCAAAGACTAAGTAACGAAAGGATAATTTAATGCCTGATAATTCCACGCTGGTAATTTTTGTAACAGCTGCAATTATACTGCTGATCGTACCGGGTCCTGCTGTAATATATATAACCGCGCAAAGCATAGATAAAGGAACAAAAGCCGGTATTGTTTCCACTCTGGGAATAGCATCCGGAACTATCGTTCATGTTATCGGCGCGGCTTTTGGTCTTTCAACAATTTTAATAACATCAGCCGCAATTTACAGCATCATTAAATACGCGGGTGCATGTTACCTGATTTACCTCGGAATAAAGAAATTCATGGGGAAAGAAAAGGGTCGGACCGAACCTGCAGAAAATCATTCCAGCCTCAAAAAAATATTTTATGACGGGATGATAGTGAATATTTTTAATCCGAAAACCGCACTGTTCTTTTTATCGTTTCTCCCGCAGTTTGTTGTTGTTGATAAAGGTTCTGTTATTTCCCAGATGTTGTTTCTGGGTTCATTATTCGTAGTTATGGGAATTTTAAGTGACGGATTGTACGCAGTAACAGCATCGAAATTTGGGGGATTTATAAAGAGAAAAGGTTACAATCCGGCTGTTCAAAACTACTTCACCGGAACGGTCTATATAGCACTCGGAATATATGCGGCACTCAGCGGATCAAAGAATAAATAGTGTTATCCATTAATTGTACGCCAATGAACATCAGTGTTCGTTTATGTGCATATTTTTGTTAATAATACCTGTTTTTACAGCAAAACGGACTTTTATTCTGGTATGAACTTTGTCCCTTCGAGGAGGTGTAAATTATGGGAATAAATATGTTTAACAACTATTTCAAGACCGCATGGCGGCAGCTTCTCAAATCCAAGACTAATTCAATTATAAAAATAGGCGGATTAAGTATAAGTATTACCTTTTTCCTGCTTGTTGTATTATTCATAAAAAACGAATTCTCCTTCGACAGTTTCCACAAGGATGCAGATAGAATTTACCGCGTTGAAGCCGACCTGAATCTCGAACTGGCAAAGGCTAAGGGAGAGTTTATCAGACTATTTTCCAATGATGAAGAAGTATCCAAAAGTGCACGCCTGTCTCCCGGCATTGCACCTGCATTAAAGGATGCCATTCCCGAAATCACGAGTTTCACCAGATACAAAGATGATTATACACTTATTAAATCCGGCGACAATACTCTCCAGCAGAGAATTCACCTTGCCGATGCAAATTTTCTCGAATTCTTTTCATTTCCCTTCATTCAAGGGAACGGACACTCGGCGCTTAACGATCTTAACAAGTGTGTAATCACAGAAGAACTCGCCCAAAAAGTTTTCGGGTCGGATGATGTGGTAGGAAAATCCATTTTAATTAAGCTCAACAATGAATTCAGAGAATTTACTGTTTCTGCTCTTCTCAAAGATATCCCGGTTAACAGCAGCATTGGGTTTTCTCTCCTAATACCAATTGAAAACTATGCCGGATTTGCAGAGGAATCGAAAAACTTAGCTTCACTTAGCACCTCAACCTTTGTAAAGCTTGATGCCGGCAGTGATCCAGGAACAGTTATTAACAAACTCGAATTATTTACGCGCAGATCGATGGAGGGGATTTTCAAGAACGGGACATTTGAGGAAACAGCTGATCCGAAGAACAGAACTGTCGAATTGGAATTAAACAATATTCAGAACATTTATCTTAGTCCGGGGATTGTATCCAACGAGGCATCAGCCAACCCGGCAAACGCTTATATCCTGGGCGGAATTGCGCTATTGATTCTAATAGTAGCATGCACTAATTATATCTCGATCGCGCTGGCTTCATCGGCCAGCCGTTCTCTTGAAGTGGGAGTTCGAAAAGTTATCGGTGCAATGAAAAGTTCGATCGCATGGCAGTTTCTTACCGAGGCGATTATCATCTCCACGATTTCTGCAATTGTCGGCGTACTGCTTGCTGAAGCACTGCTTCCTACATTTAACAGTCTCACCGGCTCCGAACTTGCTTCTTCAATGAGTACCAATCTGAGCACTATTGTGGTAGCAATTATTATAGGGCTGTCAGTTGGATTCATTGCGGGGATTTACCCGGCCTTTATAATGTCGAGACACGAATCCATACTTGCAATAAGCCGGTACAGGTCATCAAAGTTTAAAACCAGATTTACAGCCGTACTCGTGGGATTCCAGTTTGCAGTGTCATCGTTTCTTATTACCGGCGCAGTTATAATGTCGCAGCAGATGAGCATGGTAAACAATTACGACCTGGGTTATAATCCCCAGGATATAATCGTAATACCTTTGTTCGGAAGTGAACTCGACGGAAATACCATTTTAAGCCGGCTGAAGAATGAGCTTGCCGGAATCCCGGAGATAAAGGGTATTGCCGGATCAAGCCTGTCATTCGGTCGCGGCATGTCTATGACAATGCTTAACGTAAATGACCAGCAGATGTGGAGTTATTTCTTTAATGTAGATTATGATTTCCTGTCGATGCTAAAAATTAAATTACTGGACGGAAGGAATTTCAGCAAAGAATTCGGATCGGATAATGAGTATTCAATTATAATCAACGAAGCTCTGGCAAAGAAAGCCGGTATAAAAGAGGCTGGAGTTGAAATCCCCTCACAGATTGATGATGTACCCGCTTATAAAGTCGTCGGGATAACTCCTGACTTCAACTTTCAATCACTGCTGCAGGATGTAAATCCCTTTTTCTTAAGCCTTGGCAGCGAGAATGGTAATTTTAATTATGCGCTTATAAAGCTATCCCCGGACGACCAGGGAAATGCAATTAACATAATTAAAGAACATTGGGGATCAGTCGTTCCCGACATTCCCTTTAGCTATAACTTTATGGAAGAAACTCTCGAAAACCAATACAGTCGTGTTACACATTGGCAGAATGTTGTAAATGCTTCAACTGTATTCGCAGTATTCATTGCTGTGCTCGGATTGTTCGGTATTGCCGGTCTGCAGGCTGTAAACAGAACGAAAGAAATCGGTATACGAAAAGTACTTGGTGCCGGTGTAAAAGATGTTGTTTATATGATAAATAAAAACATACTGATTACGGCCATATCTGCTTTTATAATATCACTTCCCGTATCAATATATGTTTTACAGAACTGGCTGGATCGCTTTGCATATCGCATCGACCTTTCACCGGGCTTGTTTATAATCGCAGCGCTTGTCAGCATGCTGATAGCTGTTGCAACAATTGCATACCACAGCGTACGGGCAGCACTAACAAATCCGGTCGATACTATAAAAGTTGAATAAACAAAATTTCTTATTGCCGCCAAAGCCGTGCAGCAGTGAATTTGTTGTACGGCTTTTATTTTTAATCACAATTCATCCATCATTTCCCAAAAAAGAAAACGGTTATTATTAAAAATCCATAAATTGAAGTACAGAAATTATCACAAAACATACGGAAAGAATTTATGGTACCGCAGGTAATTATCGCACCGAATGATTTTAAGTTATCTAAAATTGTACTTGGTCTTTGGCGCCTGAATTACTGGGAAATGAACACGGCGGAACTCGATAGTCTGATTAATTCATGTATTGAACTGGGTATAACATCCTTCGATCACGCTGATATTTACGGCAGTTTTACTATTGAAGAAAAATTCGGGTTGGCTCTTCAAGGCAGCCCAAACTTGCGGGATAATATTCAGCTTGTTACGAAATGCGGTATTATTAATAAATCACAGCAGCGTCCCGAATATAAATTTCATTATTACGACACTTCAAAAGAGCACATTATAAAATCCGCGGAAAGATCACTTAAAAATTTCGGTACTGACCGGCTGGACCTGCTTCTAATTCACCGCCCGGACTATTTAATGAACGCCGATGAAGTAGTCGAAGCATTCAACGAACTCAAAAAATCCGGGAAGGTATTAAACTTCGGTGTTTCTAATTTTCTGCCGCATCAGTTCGATCTGCTGCAGTCCAGGCTGGACTTTCCACTTGTAACCAACCAGGTTGAATTGTCAGTTATGCATACAGCCGCGAAAGACAACGGAACACTAGACCAATGTCAGAAACTCCGCATATCACCAATGATCTGGTCGCCGCTCGCGGGAGGACGACTTTTCATAGAGCAGGGAGATCAGTTTGCAAAAACTCTCAAATCTCTTTCTCCTCATTATAACGACGCCAGTTTCGATCAGCTTGCCATGGCGTGGCTATTACGGCTTCCTTCCAACCCGGTTGTAATAATCGGGACCGGCAAGCTTTACAGAATCCAAAGCGCAGCAGAATCGGTAAAAATCGATATGAGTCGCGAAGACTGGTACCGGATCTGGACAGCGGCAAAAGGTTATGAAATTCCGTAACATTACTCAATTATAGCTAAATCATAAAAATTTACACCGAACCATATCCCACTTCACCCGTCTACTTTATAACTTGTTAAAAAAACGGACTTGATGTATGTCAATCAATAAATTTGTGGAGTGTCCCGGATGCGGATCGCTAGTTATGAATATTTCCGAACCGGCGCATAAATATATCGGTGCTGTAGCGGGATGCTGGAATATTTACGGTAAAGTACTGGGAAAAGAATTCGGAACAAATATCCAACCGGTGGTGCAACGCCGGATTGTTGATGCATATGCAGTACAGCACCCGGGCAATGAATCGCCGTTAACAACGCAGTCAGTTGCCGTACACCTCCTCGGACTTTATTTTATTGTAGAAAAGCAATTTGATCTTGACACAACCAACAACCTGATTAAACGCGCTTTACTGCAGAAAGATAAATTTTACTGGTTAAATCCGCCTCAGAAACGGGGCAAAACAACAATTACAGACATTTATAAATCCAAAACTTTTGAAGAGCATGAGAAGCTGGTTGATGAATGGGCTGGTGAAGTCTGGGAAGCATGGAGTGAACATCATCAGGTTATTAAAAACTGGGCGGAGAATATAATATAATTTTTATGTGATGATAAATACATTAAGCTTTGTGACAATTACAATTATCCATTGAGAATATCCAATAATTTGTTATTTTGTATTTGCATCTTAAAGTATACATAAAGGGGACAAAACGATGCCGCACTATAATTTCACTCAGATGGACCTCAAAGACTGGGGAGAAACCAGGTCCGCAATAAACAAGTTTGCAAAAGTACTCGGGGAGTTTAAAAAGAACTTCTCTCAGCACAATAAAAACTGGGAAGAACACGGACTCAGTTTTTACGCAAAAGGTCTCACTACCGGGCCCGTACCCGTAATATCCGAAAACAGATTAAGAGCCATAGATCTTAATCTGAATTTTTATGAACACAAAATGAAAATATTCCGTGGTGAAATGCGATTGAGTATTCCGCTGGAGGAACAATCTATTTATTCGTTTACCGAAGAAGTAATTACAATTATTAACGGACTAGGTATAAATTGCAGCTGCGATTACAACAAGTTCGGTGATAAAACACCGCTAAACTACGATGAAGAAAAAGCAAAGTGTTTTTGGAATAACCTGTACCAGATTTATTTTATCCTATGCCGGTTTAAAGCGGATTTAATGGAAGAAACCGGTAATGTACTTTTCTGGCCGCATCATTTTGATACTTCAATGCTATGGTTTTCCGGAAATATTATTGACGGAAAAGATCCGAACAACTGGTCTGATTCGCGCGAACAGATGAACTTCGGATTTTCAACCGGCGACACTATTGTTAATGAACCTTATTTCTATATTACCAGCTACCCATTTAATGAGAAAGTGAAAGACTCTCCCCTGCCGGGAAATGCTTACTGGAATAAAGGAGACTGGACCGGCGCTGTATTAAAGTACAAGGATATCCTTGACATTGACAGCCCTAATAAACTAGTTTTGGACTTCTTTAATACGGTTCTAACAAACAACAAAAAATTAATCGAAGCATGAAAATAACCCGGATTCTTCTCACTCTCATATTTCTGTCAATTACTATGCAGGCACAATCAGTCGAAGAACTCATCAACAGTTTCTCAAAAAGAACATTCACATACGATACAACAACTATTAATTACAGGTTTTATGAACCTGCGATTCCGGACGGCACTGAAAAGCTACCGTTAATTCTTACACTTCACGGCGCGGGCGAACGAGGTGATGACAATGAGAAACAGATTGCCTGGCATAGTCTGGCAACAGGCTGGGCCGATAGTTTAAGTCAATCCAATCATCCATGCTTTGTTGTCTCCCCGCAATGTCCTGAAAACAATCGCTGGGTTGACACAGATTGGAAAACCGGAGCTGTTCCTCAGGATTCGATTAGAATAAGCAACGAGCTGTTAACCGTTATCAATCTTGTTAATAATATTATCAAAGAGTACCCTGTCGATCCTAATAGAGTTTATATTACCGGTTTATCTATGGGCGGGTTCGGCACCTGGGATTTGATTACTCGCTACCCGGAAAAGTTTGCCGCTGCTATTCCCATGAGCGGCGCGGGTGACCCTTCCAAAGCAGAGCTAATTAAGCATATGCCCGTCTGGGTATTCCACGGCGCGTTGGATAAAGCAGTGCCTGTAGAAGGCTCCAGGAATATGGTGAAAGCATTACAGGAATTTGGCGGGAATGTAATCTATACAGAGCTGCCTGATAAGAGACATGTAATGTGGAAGGAACAGTATGAGAACCCGCTGCTTCACGATTGGCTGTTTAACCAGGTTAAAAGTAAATAGATAGCCTCTGGTTTATATCTACCTACTATATCAACATTTTATTGCAACCTGAGTGGTGTCATCCAAAAGTGCCTGTCAAATCAGATTCAATCCACAATAACTCCAAATTCCCCCTCATTCAGTTTGCACTTTGAGGATTAAAAATACATTATTCTATAGCAAGTACCTTTTATTATAATATATTTTGTTACACACAACAGGATATAAGATAATGAGACTGAATATATTAAAGATAAAATCATTTGTACTTGTAGTTAATATTCTCGAAATCTATTTTGAAGCTAATAATCAGTGCGTATATATTGATAAATAAATTCACTTTTGTGTATGAAAAAATTGGTTGAATCAAACAAGCATTCATTACTAATTGTATTTTCAAACAATGCATAGGTGCAGTCAATGGAAAGTAAATTTCTTTTTTTGCCAGTCATAGTTTTTTTTACTGCATGCAGTCATTTAAGCACGCTAGAAGATTATAATTCAGAAGAGGAATACTACCAGCATATAACCCAATCATGTAGTGGGGAAAAAGTGCTAATAGAATTACAGGACAGTACAAAAACTGTTGGGTATTCATTGGAGATAAAAATCGACAGCCTCCAGTGGCTTGATCCGGATAACAAAACAGTTATTCAACCTATAAGTAATATCAATAGTATATCTCATAAGTTAAATACAGAAGGCGCTGTAAACGGCTTGTTAACAGGTGCCTGTATCGGTGTTCTTGTAAGTGTTTCTGCTGGAGGAAGTGACTTAGGAAAAGGTGTTAATGGTACAATAGGGGCAATTGTTGGCTCTATTGTATGGGGAATTATTGGTGTTAAGGAAACATTCATTATAAATAATTTTTAATTCTATTAATTGTGGGGAGATATATGCGAATCAAATCATTCTTTTTTCTTGCTATAGTCCTTTTTACCGCGTGCAGCCACACAAACAGCATTCAAAAATTTGCTTCGGAACAGGACTATTTTGACAGAATAAACAGGGAATGCGCTAACGAGAATGTAGATATTGTTCTATGTGAAGGGGATACCTTAAATGCAGAATTCATAAAGATTGCGGAAGATAGTACCACCGTTTTATTCTATGAAGAATTCATCAAAAAGATACCTACCGATAGTATTCATACAATCACGTATAATTCAACCTCCGGCGGCACGATGAGAGGTTTGGCAGTTGGCGCAGGACTAGGTTTAACTACAGCATTATTAAGTTCCACAAGTAACAATAATGAATATGGGGCGGGAATGTTATTAATATTTCCAATCGAAGTTCTTATTTCTACGGCTGTTGGTGCAATTATCGGTGATGACAGAACATTTATTGTAAATGAGGAATATATATCGAATTAATTTGGAGATATCTCTTCATACTTAATTACGAAGAACATTTTCAGTTTGTTCTTTTCAAAGTGTGCTAAAATATCAACCAATGTAACGGGTACTCAACTATAAATTATTAATACATATGGAATAATGTGATAAACGAGATAGCAAATAAAATAAAGGGAAAATTTAAGAATAATTTATCACACGTTATTATCGCAATCAGCGGACGGGGCGGATCGGGAAAGTCTGTGTTTGCTCAAATGCTGGCAGAGGAACTTGAAGATTCGGCAGTATTAAAATTGGATAATTATCGCAAGTCGAGAAGAGAACGAGAAGGTACCGGGTTGCTGGGTTCGAATCCGGACGCGAACAATGTTAATCTGCTTGTCAAGCATCTTGAACTTATTAAGAAGCAGGAAGAATTCGAATACCCGGTTTACAATGAGGTCAGCGGAGAGGTTGATAAGTCGGCAACATTCAAACCAGCGAAATTCAATATAATTGAAGGAGAACTTGTTCTATATGAGAAGATTGTTAATCAAAACGATTTTATTATCGTAATTCGGAACAGCTTAGTTTCTCTTTGCATGGATAGATTAAAACGAGATAGAGCCGGCAGGGGCTACAGCCTGCTTAAAAGCATCCGGGTATTTCTTCAAAGTACCGTTGCTGACTATAACAAATACTACAAACCGAATTCGAGTAAGGCTGACTTAGTACTTATCAGGAAAGGCAATACTTATAAAGTTCCGAAAAGTATCAGGTGAATTAATAATTGATTAAGTCCGGTTTTATTTCCGTTATAATCCGTTACATCAGTGTCATCCGCGTTCTATTAAAAATTTACAACTGGCATTAGATTCCAACTAATTTTATATTGGCGATTACAATCCTCACGCTAAACGGGTTTTCATATGTCAAAGAAGAAAAAGAATTCCAAAGAGACTACCACACCGGAAGAATCCTCCAATAAAAACGAAGGCAAGTTGAAAAACAAAGTATACGAAAATGAACTTGCTAAACTTCAGATAGAACTTGTAAAACTGCAGGAATGGATAAAGCACAAAGGACTCAAGGTAGTTGTGATATTCGAAGGACGCGATGCCGCGGGGAAAGGCGGAACGATTAAACGAATAATGGACAAACTTAATCCCCGTATATGCCGGGTTGTAGCACTTGGTGTTCCTACCGAAAAAGAAAAGACTCAATGGTACTTTCAAAGATATGTTTCGCAGTTACCCGCAGCGGGAGAAATGGTTCTGTTCGACAGAAGCTGGTATAACCGCGCAGGCGTTGAAAGAGTTATGGGTTTCTGTTCCGATGAACAGTATAAGGAGTTTATGCGCACATGCCCGGAGTTCGAGAGAATGCTCGTGCGTTCCGGAATCATTCTTATCAAGTACTGGTTTTCGGTAAGCGACGAGGAACAGGAAAAACGATTCCAAAAACGCATGCATGACCCCAGACGCCGATGGAAGCTGAGTCCAATGGATTTGAAATCAAGGGAATTGTGGGAAGACTATTCCAAAGCCAAAGACGAAATGTTCAACTTTACCGACATCAAGCAGGCGCCCTGGTACGTGGTTAACGCAGACGATAAAAAGAGAGCCCGGCTTAACACGATCTCTCATTTACTATCTTTAATAAGCTATAAGGATCTTACACCCAAGCCGATAAAACTTGAGCCGCGTAAAAAGAAGAGGGGCTATGTAAGACCGCCTATTACCGATCAGACATTTATTCCGGAAGTATACTAACAGAAGGCAGCTATGAAAAAAATCAATCGCAGAAAGTTTATTGAAAACACTTCATTACTCACAACTTCGGCATTCGCATTAGGCTCGGCGGACCTGTCGAGAGTTTTTTATAAAGGCAGCTCTTTCGACATCATAATTAAAAACGGAATGGTGATCGACGGAATGGGTTCGAAGGAATTCCGGGCCGATGTCGGTATACTAAACGGGAAGATCACCGCTATCGAAGACCTCTCCTCTGCTTCAGCAAACCGTGTTATCGATGCTTCCGGATTAAAGGTTGCGCCGGGATTCATAGACATTCACACGCATACGGATCTGGGAGTACTCCGCAATCCAAAAGGTGAAAGCAAAATACGCCAGGGTGTTACAACGGAGATTAGCGGCAACTGCGGCGATTCATTTGCGCCTGTCAGTAAAGAAGCGGTTAAACGGGCGAACAAACACTACAGTGAGAAATACGGATTCACACTTAAAGACGGATCGATGGCTTCGTATATCGAGATGCTTAAAACCCGCGACTTCTCCGTTAACCAGGCAACGCTGCTCGGTATGGGAACGATACGCGAGTTGTGCGTCGGTATGGACGACCGTCCGCCAACAGCCGACGAGATGAGATGCATGAAATATGAAGTTGAAAAAGCGATTAATGAAGGCGCAGTCGGTGTTGCAACGGGACTCGAGTACACTCCCGGAAGTTTTGCTTCCACAGAAGAATTGATTGAGATATTCAAAATGATTCCGGATAAGGTGAAGCTTTACGCAACACATATGCGCAACGAAGATGACACCGGCGAGGAAGCGGTTGAAGAAGCGATTATGATCGCTCGTGATTCAGGCTGCCGGCTGCAGATGTCGCATCTTAAAGCGTCGGGAAAGTCCAACTGGCATAAAGCTGAATCACTGTTAAGACTTATGGATGAAGCGGTCAAAAGCGGCATGGAAGTCCATGCGGACCGTTACACCTACGTTGCCTACCAAACCGGTTTGGCAAACATGTTCCCGATGTGGGCGCGTGACGGCGGCAGCAAAGCTTTTGTAAAGAGACTTAAAATTGATGCGCATGTTAAGAAGATTAGAAAGTACTCCAACAAAAAAGCATCCAATCTCGATGGCGAATGGGGCGGTGTTGTTGTTACGAGAATTCACAACAAGGACTATGAACAGTTCAAAGGAATGTCTGTTAAAGATATTGCTATCGAGATGAATAAGGAACCGTTTGATGCTGCTGTTGAGTTACTCATCAACAACAATGGTAATGTCGGAATGGTAGGCTTCGGAATGAGCGAGAAATCGACTGAACTGATTTTATCGCATCCCCGCGTAATGATAGCATCAGATGCAGGTGCACACGCACCATACCCCCCTATAAACAACAGTATTGCGCATCCGCGAGCTTACGGTACTTTCCCGCGGGCTATTGCAAAGTATGTACGCGAGAGAAATATTTGTTCGCTAGAAGAAATGGTTAAGAAAATGACTTCACTGCCTGCTGAGAAGATACACTTAAAGAACCGTGGCAGAATCGCTAAAGATTTTTATGCTGATATAACATTGTTCGATTACAATACTGTACAGGATAAAGCAACGTTTATCGATTCGCACCAGTATCCGGACGGTATCCCGTATGTGCTTGTGAACGGCAAAGTGGTTGTAGATAAAGGAGATCATACGGGTGCTATGCCCGGTGAGATGATTACTTCGTGATCAATTATAATGTGTAAATTAGAAATTATAAATTCCAACAGAAAATTTTCCTTCCGCGGAATCAGCGCGAAAAAGCCTCACGCAGATTACGCTGATGAACGCAGAAGGAAAATCATATCATACCTGGTGATATTATACCGAATCAAGTGACGGATTATTGAATTGTTCTCATCTATGTTTTCTTATATTTTACTCACCCAAAAGACAGCACATTTTACTCACTAATCGACAATCTATTGAAAACGATAATCACCAGTGCTTTCCTTCTAATATTTTCGATTTTTTTACCTGCACAATCACTGAGCAATGAACAGGCCGAATCATTTATTCAGGCACTACTTATCAACTCCGACAAGCTGAACAGCTTTTTTGATCCGTCTGAATCAGCACTCTCTAAAAGACTGGGAATAACATATTCCGGCATCAAGTTTAAGCAGTTGATATCAATTGATATCGACAACCAAATCAAAACAAAAATATTAAGGAATCAGTTAAAGTATAATCAAGAGATTATTCATCTTGAATCGGACTTCACGAAACTTGTCATTAGTATTCCTAAGGAAAAACTGAAATATGAATTCATGTTTAACAAATCAAAACTAGTTTCCAAACCAGGTTATTACTCCCGAAACTGGAAGCTGATAAACAGTAAATATTTTGTCTTTCACACAGACAATCTCTCCTTGCTAAATGACTATTCAATAAATATACTGGATTCCTTTGTTGAAGAAATGCTGGAGTATCTTCAATGCAGTGAAAATGAAAAACAAAAATTAAGCGATGAAAAAATTCACTATTTTCTTTGTCAGAATGAAGCGGAGATTAAGAATCTTACCGGGTATTCTGCACGCGGTCTGTACTATATTCCAAATGACTATATTATTTCGACATACAATTGTCATTACCACGAAATCTGCCACCTGCTGATTAACTATAAATTAAAGTCACTTAAGTTATACACCCAACCCCTTTTCCAGGAAGGTTTTGCAGTTGCGTTCGGAGGCCGGGGAGGAAAGGAACCCGGCGTAATCCTGAGTATGGGATTATTCCTGGAGAAAAGTAATTTCGTTGACTATAAAAACTTGTTGGGAAGGCAGGAGTTTCAACAATATGATGCTTCGATGACATATCCTGTTGCAGGTCTTTATACAAAGTTTTTAATTGAATCAATAGGCATACAGGACTATTTTGCATTGTACAGGAAGTACAGCTATACTGGTTTTGACAAGCCCTCCGTTACAATCAATCCCGGTGATTTGCCTTCAGTTTCTAAATGGAATGACTTTTTAAAAAACCAGACTGATCTGAATCCAATAAAAGTATCCAACATTGATTTTGCCGGCTTTCCCAACACAATCAAAGAAAGTGACTATGTTTCCATCTATGCGAACGATGAAGAGTTTCTTGTAAAACTAAAGAATAGTGTTGGACTTAAACCGGGAAATATTACAATCCATGAAAGCAAACTATTTGCTGAGCTTTTGCCGAACTCAAATTATGAAGGTGAAAAATATTTAATTACAGCAAATGCCGATGAAGTTTCGATATATAATCTTTTTACAAATAATTTAATTGCCAAGTACGTGAAAGGATTCTCGTTGGACAATAAAGGGGCTATGCAGGATAATGGATACTTTATTTTTACCATCAACAAGGAAATATTTGATGACGAACTGGAAAGTTTAATTATTACCGGGTCCAAATAATCGCAATAGTAATCATATCGCTCATTCCCGGGTTAAATAACAACCCCAAATCTCTGGAGTGAATAAATTACTTGACACTTGACGTATATTATGATAATATACACACATAATGAAAACAAAATTGGAAAATTGCGAAGGATTTCAATGGGACGCAGGTAATTCGGAAAAAAACTGGATTAAACACAAAGTTACAATGAAGGAATGTGAGCAAGTCTTCTTTAACAAACCTATTATCGTTGCCGATCCTGAAAAATCCAAATCAAATGAAAAACGCTTTTATCTGCTGGGCAGAACTGATGAAAACAGGAAATTATTTGTTGTCTTCACAATAAGAAAAACACTTGTTAGAGTTATTTCTGCAAGAGATATGAGTAAGAAAGAACGGGACATATACAATGAAGAATTTAAAAAACATACCGAAATTTAAGACTGAAGAAGAAGAGCACGAGTTCTGGCTGAATCATGACTCTTCAGAATTTATTGAGTGGAATAAATCAAATGCGGTTTCATTTCCCAGACTGAAGCCCTCAACAAAAACAATATCGCTAAGGCTGCCTCAGTCAATGCTGGATGATTTAAAGATCCTTGCAAATAAAAGAGATGTGCCTTATCAATCACTCATTAAAGTTATACTGAAAGAGAGAATTGATAAAGAAACCGGACTTAATCCTTCTTAGTAGATGATTTGAAAAGACTGTAGAATTAGCATAAAAAACATCTCGCGCAGATATCGCGGATAAATGCAGAAGAATAATTACATTTTACCTGAATGCTATTTCAATTAAATTGTTGTGAAGTGGAAGGGATCAAAAGATATTAAGTATGTCCAAATCTAAAGCAAATAATGTCGTATTTGATGTAATTTTACCTATATGTCTGCATCTGGATGAGAGAAAGTTTACTATTCCATATAAAAAAGGAACTAATGTTGAAATAATTCTATCCAATTTTTTTAGCAATGAATATTCAAATATTGGTGACGCGAAGAACGCAGAAGTAGATTCAGATATATTTAGTCATTATCGCTTTACTAGAATGACCATGATGATACCCTGTTTTCAGAATGCTGTGATTGAACCGAAAGAAATACTCCTAAAATATGAGAATATATTTTTAAAATATTATAACCAATTTATTGACTGCTATAGAATTGTAACAGGCCGGAATAAAATTAGAAATATCTGGAGCCTGGGTGAATTTTTGCAGCCAATTAATCTTTCGGCTTCAGAAGGAATTAATCCTCAACAATATCAAGTAGCAAAATTATCGTTTGGTGATGGACCACTTGTAGGGGCTAAACCACTACGTCCCGATAAGGATCATTTAAGTCTTCAAGAATATTTACAGCACTCTCCAAATCTATATCAACACTTTTTAGCTGATTCTAAAAGAGAATTACTTTTTGGCAATGAGATACAAAGTAATATTAATTCTGTTATAGCTTTAGAAATCATAGTATCAAATTTTATTAAAAGGTATGCAGCAGAAAAGCAGATAGACGAAAATTCAATTAAGAATTTTATAAAAGATGTCGGATTGTCCGGAAATATTAAAACTACACTGAAACTTATAGTTACTAATGACGAAACCCTTCCCGATGATACAACTTTTAGTCTTTGTAAAGCAGCTATAACCCAAAGAAACCACATCGTACATGATGGTCTAAGGAGTATAAACAGCCAAGAATACCAAAAGCAGATCAATGCTATAGAACAATTAATTGAATTTTTGACATTGTGATTATTCACATCGCCCATATTGCCTTCAAGCCAAAACTTCGATAGTATAAAACCCTGTCTATTTCACTCAGTTGCTGGATTCCAGCTGCAAAAATTGCAGAGAAACGATACCGTCAATCATGTTCAATTAAGTGAAATTTATCCCCTGCCTTTTCGATCAAATCCTTACTATATTTACGGTCACAGAATTAAAGAAGTTAAGAGGTTAAAATGGTTAGCAAGGAATTACTCGATATACTGGTATGTCCCGAAACAAAAGCCGATTTGGTACTTGACGGCGACACACTGGTTTCAACAGATAAAAATACCCGAAGACGTTACAGGATTGAAGACGACATCCCGATAATGCTGATAGATGAGTCCGAACAGCTCGATGAAAGTATCTGGCAGGAAATTATGAAAAAGCACGGGAAATCGGCTGAGTAGATTCCCGCATTTCCAAACCTTTCAATCCTCTAAATAATCTCAATTGATATGATTTTTAAAACCGACAAATCGGAAATACTCGATTACCTGCAAGACGCTTCCAACTTCCGGGGAGACTGCGAGGGTGTTTACTTCCCGGAAAATGAAACCGAGGTTTCGAATATTCTTAAAGAATGCAATGCATCAGGGAAGCGTGTTACTATTTCGGGCAACGGGACAGGACTTACCGGCGGACGCGTTCCGGAGAACGGCGTTGTAATTTCAACCAGTAGAATGAACTCTTTAGTTGAAATCAACGAGGATGAAATGTACGCAATAGTCCAACCGGGAGCTGTGTTGCGCGATTTTCAGGAAGCTGTCGAATCAAAGGGATTGTTTTATCCTCCGGATCCGACTGAGCGCGACTGTTTCATCGGCGCAACAGTAGCCAATAATTCATCCGGTGCAAAGACATTCAAATACGGTCCGACACGCGATTATGTACTCGCATTAAAAGTAATATTGGCAAACGGAGATTCCGTTACGCTCGAGCGTGGCAAAATGATTGCTGAAAACCACAAGCTGACACTTTCAACCGACAGCGGTAAAAGGATTGATCTGCAAGTTCCTGAATATGACATGCCAGCAACTAAGAACTCTGCCGGATATTACAGCAAACCGGATGTTGACGCAATAGATCTGTTTATTGGCTCCGAGGGAACGCTGGGTGTAATAACCGAAATTAAGTTAAAACTCCTGAAGCTACCGACCAATGTTTTATCTTCGATTATTTTTTTTGATATCGAGGCTAACGCGTTTGACTTTGTCCTCGAGACAAGCACTGTTTCCGGAAATAACCGCGCAGCTAACAAGAATGATGCGATCAATGCGCTTGGAATAGAATTCTTCGACGCAAACGCTCTTGAGTTTATGAAGGAAGACTATCCGCAAATTCCGGCCGGCACACAGGCAGCCATCTGGTTTGAGCAGGAAATTACGAACGAGACAGAGGAACCGGTACTCGATCAGTGGATGGAATTAATTGAGAAACACGGCGGTGACCTTGAAACTGCCTGGATAGCAACCAACGAGGCCGACAGGAATCACTTTAAAGATTTCCGACACGCAGTTGCGTGGAAGGTTACAGAATACCTTGCCAGAGAAAATGTGAGGAAAGTAGGAACGGACACAGCGGTTCCAGGTGAATCATTTGTTGATTATTACAAGTACATGACCAACCTCGTCTCCCAAAACGGTTTGGACTATGTCTGTTACGGACATGCGGGCAACTCGCATCTGCATCTCAACATGCTTCCCAAGGATGAAGGTGAATACAATAAAGCGAAATCATTGTACGGAGAAATATGCGCCAAGGCCATTGAACTAAAGGGAACAATTTCTGCCGAACACGGTATAGGTAAATTAAAGAGGAACTATCTTAGTTTAATGTACAGTGATGATCATATAAAGCAAATGTCACAAATAAAAAAACAGCTCGATCCCGCGTTAATACTGGGCATCGGAAATATGATCGATCCGAAATACTTCAACAATAGTGAGTTGAATTAATTGATACTTCGAATAAACAAAATACTTTTCTTCCTTATTCTACTTCCGGCTGTGTTGTTCGGACAGGTTAACCTCGAGAACAAATACCGGCTGGGTAAAAGTTATGAAACCGCCGGGGAACTTGAAAAAGCGAAAACGATCTACACAGAACTGCTAAAAGCTCAGCCGTGGAATCAGCGATACATAACTTCACTTAACAATATCTATCTGAAACAAAAAGACTACGATGCTTCCGTTGAAATGCTTGAAAGTATCTTAGCAGTTAGAAAGAACGATCTAAACATTTATGGGATTCTCGGTACAACTTATTTCATTTTGGGTGATCGTGAAAAAGCCTATGAAGTTTGGGATAAGGCTTTGAAAGTTTCTCCCGGCTCACAAACTTCTTACAGGATCATCGCGAATTACGCGATCGAGAACAGGGCGTTCGACAAGGCAGTTGATATACTTGAGAAAGGCAAGGCAATATCGGATAATCCACGCCTGTTTGTATTTGATTTGGCGAATATTCATACGGCAAACATGAAGTACGGCTCAGCAGCAGATGAGTACTGTTCTCTTCTTATGATCGAACCTCTACAGTTGGAAACCGTTAAGAGAAGGATTGCAGCATTTGTAGAGAGACCCGGAGCTGCGCAGGCAGTTGAAGAGTCCATAATTAAAAACCTTGCCGGCAATGATAACAATACGCTTAAAGAGCTCCTCGCTATTGTATTCGCAATGGAGAAAAAATTCGACGAAGCTCTCGAACTTATAATCGAAATAGATCAAAGCAGCAAAGGAAACGGTTCAGCGCTTTACAAGTTTGCACAAAGCATGTTTAACGACCGGCAGTATGACACAGCATCAAAATGTTACCGCTACCTAATCGAAAACTACAATAATTCCGCCCTGCTTCCATCAGCGAAGATCGGTTTCGCCAAAACTCTTGAATTAACAACCTCGGCCGAATTAGACGCTGCTGCTCAGAAATGGAAAGGGTCTTCGCGTATTGACACAACCGGTGCATCAAAGTTCAATCCTGTAATAGACGCGTTCAGAGAAATTGCCAAACTCTACCCCGTGAATGACATTGCCGCAGAGGCTCTTCTGCATATTGCCAGAATAGAGTTCTACCGCAAGCTTCAGGCAGATGAGGCCGCATCAATACTTACGGATATCATATTAAATCGTAATTCTCCTCTGCATAGCTTGGAATCATACCTGCTTCTCGGGGATATAAACATTTACCGCGGAAGAATAATCGAGGCTTTACAGAATTACACCAGCGCTTATAAAATGAGAAATGTTTCATTTAAAAAAGAAACCGGAATACTCTATAAAATTGCACAGGTTTATTTCTGGCAGGCTCAATTCGGCAAAGCTCTGGAGTTGCTTGGGCAGGTAACGCAAAACTTGAACGACGACAATGCAAACAATGCACTTGAGCTTACACTTGTAATCAATATGAACCGGCAGGATTCGTTGAACCTGGCAAAATATTCAAAGGCGTTATTCCTCGTCGAGCAGGAAAAATACGACGAATCCGAAAATATCCTTTTGGAACTTTATAAAGACGATAATCTGTTATTCCTGAATAAATTAGCAGGATTCCATTATTCGCGAATTTTAGTGTCAAAAGATCGTTTTTGGGACGCTCTAACAGTTTTAAATGAAATAATCGATAATCGATTGGAATTTAATGCAGATAAAAGTTTATTTTTGTGTGGCAAAATTTACCAGTTCGGGCTGAAAGATAACGAGAAGGCTATTTCATGCTACAAGAATATTCTTGAAAGTTATCCAAACTCATTATATTTTGATAAGTCCCGGGAACTAATTAAAACACTAAATAATGACGGCAAGACTATATGACTAAAAATGAGGAAGAAAAATCAGTTAAGTGTTCTTTCTGCGGAAGAGACGGAAGTGAAGTTACAAGTATGGTTGCAGGACCCGATGTTTACATTTGCGATATATGCATTAAAACAAGCGTCGACATTCTGAAAAACAACATTGCGGCTTTCAGTTCAAAGCCATCGGGAAAAACTACTCTAACACCCGGCATGCTGCATAAAAATCTTGATGAATATGTTATTGGGCAGGACCTCGCGAAAAAAGTTCTGTCTGTTGCGGTTTACAACCATTATAAACGAGTTAATTCAAACGCTACATTTTTTGAACTCGATGATGTCGAAATCGAGAAAAGTAATATTTTACTTATTGGTCCGACGGGAGTTGGAAAAACCCTTATCGCCCAAACACTTGCAAAGGTTCTCGATGTTCCGTTCGCAATCGCGGATGCCACAACACTAACCGAAGCAGGATATGTAGGTGACGACGTTGAAACAGTTCTTGTAAGAATTCTGCAGGCGGCCGATTATAATCTCGAAAAGGCGCAGAAAGGAATCATTTACATTGATGAAATAGATAAGATCGCTCGAAAAAGCGAGAGCGTTTCGATTACTCGAGATGTATCAGGCGAAGGTGTTCAGCAGGCACTTCTTAAAATACTTGAAGGTACGGTAGCAGGTGTTCCGCCAAGAGGCGGAAGAAAGCATCCGGAGCAGAGTCTGATAAATATCAACACTAAGAATATTCTGTTCATACTCGGCGGAGCATTCGATGGTATAGAACCGATTATTGCTTCACGAATTAATCAGAATACTATTGGATTTGATTCGGATGCAGACGTAAAGGATCATTATGAAAACGACGATCTCATTGCACAGGTACAACCGGAAGACCTGATAAAGTACGGACTGATTCCGGAACTTGTTGGACGAATGCCGATGCTTGCACCTCTGCAATCGTTGGATGAGGCTGCATTAAAGAACATTCTAACGGAACCGAAAAACGCGATTATCAAACAATTCAAGAAATTATTTATGCTTGAAGGCGTAGAGCTTGAATTTGACGATCTGGCGTTAACGAGTATTGTTAAAAAAGCAATGGAAAGAAAAACGGGCGCACGTGCTCTTCGATCCATTGTTGAAACAATTTTACTCGACATAATGTACGATCTTCCTCAAAAAGACAATATCGATAAATGTCTTATTACAAAAGAAGCTATCGAGAAAAACTCGCAGCCGATTTACATCGAATCCGACAGGAAATCAGCATAGAAATTTGAAGGGATTGATACCTTCCGGTATCAGTCCCTCTCAATGATTTATTTCTGCCCCTTTCCATTCTGTAATTCATATTGACTATGTTTATATTTACTCCCGGATTTTTCCGGTGAAGCATTAATCATCAAGAGAATATATTTTGAATAAACTTTTCCCGACTAAAAATGATTAAACACGCAGCAATCCTATTATTAATTTTTTCTTTCACACTGAATGCTCAGCAGAAACTATTGATATACATGGATCTTCAGCAAACCGATCACCTGAAAGCTTATGGTATTACGTTCAACGAACTAAAGAGCGGTAAAACCGCCGATTGGCTGCTGAATTACAGGGGCGGATCGTTTATGCTGGATTATACTGATCAGCTCGCTTTAAAATGCAGAATAAAGGGAGTTGCATTTTCAGAAGTATCACCATCCGAAGCAGTTCAGATTTACTCGCTTGTCCAGAGCGATGAACAAAATATGGAAGTAGTAAGATTAGAGAAAGCTCCTGAGATCGCAGTATTCGTACCTGAAGGGTACCTTCCCTGGGATGATGCGGTTTCTCTGGCTCTCGATTACGCCGAAGTACCTTACGATAAAATCTGGCTCGGAGAAATCCTTCGGGGCGATCTTAAAAAGTACGACTGGCTGCATCTTCATCATGAAGATTTTACAGGTCAGTTCGGTAAATTCTATGCTTCCTTCAGAAATGCTCAATGGTATATAGAACAGCAAATCTTATACGAACGCGAAGCTGAAAAACTCGGTTTCAACAAGGTTTCTGAAATGGAAAAGGCGGTTGTTAAAGTTATAAGGGATTATATTGCGGATGGCGGATTCCTGTTTGCCATGTGTTCGGCAACTGACTCTTATGATATTGCTTTGGCGGCTTTGGGTGTTGATATTGCAGACAGGATGTATGACGGCGACGCCCCGGATGTGAACGCACAGGATAAACTCAACTTCAACAACACTCTGGCGTTTGAAGACTTTAAGCTGGAAATGAACCCGATGGTTTACGAGTACAGCGACATTGATATTCAACCGACTGAAATCGGTAATCGCAATAATGATTATTTTACACTTTTTGATTATTCGGCTAAGTACGATCCGGTACCGACAATGCTTACGCAGAATCATGTAAATGTAATTCGCGGATTCATGGGGCAGACTACAATGTTCCGTAAAAGCCGTCTGAAGAAATCAGTATATGTTTTGGGAGAACGAGCGGGAACAGACCAGGTAAAATACATACATGGAAATTTCGGAAGAGGCACATTTACTTTTTACGGCGGTCATGATCCTGAAGACTACACGCATGCTGTTGGAGATTCCCCCACTGATTTGAGTCTGTATAAAAATTCGCCCGGATACAGATTAATACTAAACAACATTCTGTTCCCCGCTGCAAAGAAGAAAAAGCAAAAAACTTGAGATAATGTCTAACGAATTTATAAATTTAACTTTGAGATTTAATAATTTTGGAATAATATAAATCGGAAGTCAGGTTTTGGTTGATTCACAGAAAATAATAGTTGTTGGCGATCGTGTGCTGATAAGGCCGACGAAGGAATCGGATAAATCCAACGGTGGATTATATCTCCCGCCAAGTGTTATTGAAAAAGAGCAGGTTCAGAGCGGCTATATAATTAAAACTGGTCCGGGGTACCCCGTGCCTGCTGCCATCCAAGAAGATGAACCTTGGAAAGAAGGGAAGAAAACCAATTATATTCCTCTCCAGGCGAAAGAAGGAGATCTGGCGCTTTACATGAAAAAGGATGCAGTGGAAATAGAACTTCATAATGAAAAGATGGTTATAGTTCCCCAGGCGTCTTTACTTCTATTAATGAGAGATGAAGAATTTACCATTTAGTCAACGTCTCAAAAGTAAATTAAAAATAGTACCCGGGGATAACTTGTACGAAGAAGAAACCAAATTCATTGAAGAATATGAAAATAAAGTTGCAGAACTAACTAAAAATGCAAACCTGGCATTTTTTAATGCTTCCATTTCGGGGAAACCTGAAGATTATAAAATTGCATCGGATCTTCAAATTGAGTTAAATAAAATATATTCTAATAACGATGCTTTTAAAGAACTGCAGAAGTTCAAAAACGGTGAAATCGATGATCCGCTTATCAAACGTCAGATTGATCTGATATACAATGAATATGCCGCTAACCAGTTTGATACCGATCTCCAAAAAGAGATTATTGAGTTATCAACAAGTATTGAAGAAAGATATTCAACGTTTCGTGCTTCGCTTTATGGTCGGGATTTAACTGACAATGAACTTGATGAGATATTAAAAACTTCCGAATCCGAAACGGAACTTAAAGCGGCCTGGGAGGCAAGCAAAATAATCGGCGAACAAGTTCACGAAGATATTATAAAGCTTGTTAAGCTTCGTAACAAAGCCGCTACTCAAACGGGATATGAGAATTATCACCAGATGAGTCTGATATTGAGCGAACAAAATCCAGCAGATATGGACAATCTCTTCGACGAACTGAATGAGCTCACATTAAAAACTTTCTCCGAATTAAAAGATGAAATAGATAATTACCTGTCGGAAAAGTATAATGTTTCTATCGACAACTTAAAACCGTGGCATTATCAGGATAAATACTTCCAGCAGGGACCTAAAATTTACAATGTAGATTATAACCGATATTACAAGGACGAGAATACTGTTGAATTAACAAGAAAATACTTCAACAGCATTAATCTCGAGGTAGACTCTATTCTGGAAAACAGCGACTTATTTGAGAAAGAGAACAAATACCAGCACGCATACTGTACGGACATCGACAGGAACGGCGATATAAGAATCGTCTGCAATATTAAGCACAACCAGCAGTGGATGGGAACAATGCTTCACGAGATGGGCCATGCAGTATACGATAAATATATTTCACCCAAACTTCCCTGGCAGCTTCGTAGTCACTCGCATATACTTACAACCGAGTCGATTGCCATGCTTTTCGGAAGGTTCTCTACCAATCCCTACTGGATAGATTCAATGCTTCACATCGGCGAGGACGAAGTAAACAGGATTAAAGACGAAAGCTTCAAGTCGCTTCGTCTGGAGCAGCTTGTATTCAGCAGGTGGACGCAGGTAATTTACCGGTTCGAGAAGGAAATGTATTCTAATCCTGATGCGGACTTAAACTCATACTGGTGGGATCTTGTTGAACGTTTCCAACTGATAAAGAAGCCATCCGGCAGAAACAGACCGGACTGGGCTGCTAAAATCCACATAGCGCTTTATCCGGCGTATTATCATAACTATATGCTCGGAGAGCTGCTCGCGTCACAACTGCAGTTTTATATTACCAAAAAAGTACTACAACTTGAAGATGTTTATAAAGAAACATTTTCCGGTCAGAAAGAGGTGGGCGAATATTTACAACATTTGTTCTTTAGTCCCGGAGCGGTATATGACTGGAATGAACTTGTTGTAAAATCAACCGGTGAGTTGCTTTCTCCAAAATATTATGCGGAGCAGTTCATTTATTCTGAAGAACTTATTTAATCAGCAGCATTTTTTCCGTAGCCCGGTATTCTCCACAGCTTAAAGTATAGAAATATACTCCGGACGCAATATTACCGGCACTAAATTCAACCTTATATGTTCCAGGTCTCTGTTCCTTATCTACTATCGTTGCAACTTCGCAACCTGTGATATCATATACTTTCAATTTCACAATTGAACCGGACGATAGATGCTCCGCAGGTATGGAATACTCTATTGTCGTACTTGGATTAAAAGGATTAGGATAATTTTGTTTAATCTCGAATTCCACCGGCGGACTCAATGATTCGGAATCTGATGTTACTGAGGTTTCTACAGTATACAGCGGTGAAACATCAACAACCTCTCCCAGATTATATCCTATTCCAACCAAGGACTGATGTTCCTTTGCCCATAAAGTAATCGAAACGGAATCAGCTTGACTCATAACATCTATCTGATCCGTAACGGCAATAAATTTAACTCGCTCTATATTCGTTAGATCAGTATAGAAATAACTGTTGGGTAAAGTGAATTCTTCTTCTTCGGTGTAGACAACAGTTTCCTTATTCCAACTGACACTGGAATAGTTCTTATCAATGTTCTCATCAATCCATTCGCACCGTTCGATAATCCAATCGACAAGATACTTGATCTCATTATCGTAAGAATTATGAATATATGGATTCGGCCAGACCTTAATTCCAAGGATATTCCATTTAATAAAATTGCGATCAACAGCCGGGCGTATCTCCGTTGAATTATCATTTATAAATGAAGTAAGTGTGGAACTTTGCAGTATATCCGTTCTCAGTTCATCCCAGCGCGCGCAGATCATATTAAAAATCAATTTGTCATTCCATAACTTTTTAATCCAGAAAGGCGGCTGAAAATCATCCTGGTGACTCAGATTTAAATGCCATCTGTCAGTTGCCTGACCTCTGTAATAATCCGCATTACCGAAAGCAAGGTTATAATCCCATACCGGTCCAATATGAATACGCCCGTCCCTGTCATCTCTGTCCTTATATAAAAAAGTGCTTAATCTGTATGCATCAACATTTCTCGAGAGTTCATTAATTATCACATAATCAACAAATGCATTGATATCGAAACGCCTAATAAAACTGTTGGCGGCAGCGTCGTAATTTTCCTTTTTCAGGTCCGTTTCAAATTCGGAAATAACCGATTTAATATAATTGAATTGAACATCCTGTATTTCATTCTGATTCGGATAGACAACCTGGTAATAAATCTTCTGATCGGCACCGTCGAAGGGGGGAATATCCGAAATCCACCCCGTTCCATCAGGTCGGTCAATTTGCAAAATGTATCCACCGGTTAGTTGAGCATCTGTCGTATCCTGTTCTCTTAACCGGCTTATATTAACTCTCTCATCGTCCCGTTTAATTTTTTCCGTAAGTACATATACACCTTGATATACATCATTGATAATTACTTCACAAAACCTTGTTCCAGGTGCATAGTGTCCCATATCAGCATATAATTTATAGGCCAGGAAATTCCTGAGAAGTGACTTGTCGCTGTAAGGAGCATACAACACCCAGTCATTTTCGTCCGGGAGACCGAGCAATGGAAAATTCCGGTTGGACCCCGAAGAATCCCTGGTCTCTACCGTAAACGATTTTTTGGGAAATCTTTGTGTACTAGAACCTCTGATTTCAATACCGATAAAACCATCATAGTGCAAACTGGAATCACTAATGCTGTTCAACTCCCCCTCACCATTATAGTAAACATCCATCCTAGCAGTAATCTTAGGTTCATCCCGGATTATTTGTCCCTGTGTATCTATTTTTATTATTGGCAGAGCTGATGAAGTCAGATTAATCTGTGCATATAATGCCGGAACATACAGTGCCCAAACAACTATAACTGACAGACTATATTTGAATAGTTTGATTAACATTGTCATCTTACTTAACGAGAAGCATTTTTTTAGTCATACTGAAATTGTTCGCAATCAGCCGATAAAAATAAACGCCACTTGCCGGACAGCATCCTTCTCCCGTAGCTTCAGAGTTGAACAATATATTGTGAGTTCCCGCATCCAAATTGTTTTTTAACAGAGTTTGTACTAATTCCCCCATCGAATTAAACACCTGAAGTTGCACAAAAGCACTTTCCGGTAACTTGAATGTTATAGTAGTAGAAGGATTAAACGGGTTAGGGTAGTTTTCAAACAATTCATAATCATCAGCTTTTGGATCACTACTGTCATCAACATCCAATACTCCTCCGGAATAACTCACGTCGAACGTCATATAATCGTCAACCCTCTTGATATTGTATAAGGATATATTGGTTCTTTGTCCATCCCAATCCTTTGTTGAAGGTCTCGTATCGTTTGTCATCTTATTGGTGATATATCCCCGTATTTCTTCATCGGTAAAAAAGTCGGATCTAAGTGTATTCCGTCGTAAAAAATAAGGACTCCAAAGTTCGTGGGTAGTATCTGTTACCTCCCATCTGTGAACACCGCCATCGGGAACGTTAGGCGGACCAACTTTATCATCAAAATAATCAAAATCACCTGCAGCATTTACAGTGATTAACCAGCTGGCTGGTCTTTCATAATTACGCGGAAAATCATCCTGCGGTACCGGATTACCGTACCAGCCATTATACGGAACCGCTATTTCTAAATCAATATCGTTATCATCAGATCTTGTTCTGTTTAATAATTTTACCCTCTCTTTAATATGCCAGATTAAAATACCCTTATGAGGATTTGTTTCATAAATATTATAAAAATTTCTATCGAAGTGCGTTCCGGCATGATATTCCAAAAGAAAATATTCGTCATGTACACCATCAAACTTGGGATGTATCATTACCTTGGCGGCGCGATAAAATCCCTGAGCTTTTTGATCAGCTGAAAGCGTCATATTAACATCCCTCAACTTAATCTTCTGCATGTTTGAATAATTAATAGTGATAACTTCGTCGGGTTCAATCCACTCTAGAAATATCCTGTCCATAGTCAGCATCGGAGGAACACCGTATAAAGCGTTCTCAGAAGGAATCTGACCCTTATTACACATCAGATCATGTCCCCATGTCATATTATTAGGAAGATTTAGAAAGTTAATTGTAGTACGGTCCGGTAATCCTTCGAATCCTTCCGGTTCACCAACCATTGAACCTATCCTGTGAAATATCTCATGCAAGGTTGTGGCAATACTGTATGAAGTGGACACATAACCATTGTATAACAATTCGTTTGTACTTGAACGAAATTCAAATGTTATATCAGGAGAATATGCTGTATAGGAGTCTTCCGTATACTCATCATGCGACACCTGGTAAACGAGACTAAGATACTTCGTGTTTTTCAGCAGCCCCGGATTATGAGTATAAACATACTCCAAAGCCTCTTCAGCCATAGTTCTCCAATTGCCATATCTTATTACCATACCAGTTGTACTGCCGAGGTTATATTCAACAAACTCAGAATACGTTGTTTGAGTCTGAACAACCTTGTTGCTCCTGTTCTTTGGAAAAATAACATCAACTTTATATTTCCCATTCGAGTTTAAATTGAAGTACTCTTCAATTTGCGTGGTTCATACCAACTCTCAATCGGAATTGATTTTTCCGGTAGTGAATCAATATATTCTCTCAAAAGCGTGCCGTCGGGGAATGTACCCAGAAGCGGGTGAAATTCATCGGGATAATCCGGGGGATTTTTCAAGAACCGGCCAACTCATTAGTGGTATGCGGATTATCCTTTATATTAATTATCAGCACTACTATTTTTATCGGTATCGTTGTTGTAAGGGGAATTGAGGATACAGATGCAGGGTTGGACTTTTTATTCAGACTGGCTTCAACAAAATCACTTCCTGAGACATAGTTTGTTACCTGTCCGAACACAAGAACCCGGAATCAGGATAAAATTTAGCACAAAAATATTTGTAAGTTTATTTTTCTACTTTTCAAAAATGTTTTTGGAAAGTTTACTTTTTCAGAAGTTAGACTTAAAAAACCAAAATTAAATCAAAAGTACAACAGCATAAAATATGCTGTTTGTAAGTGCCAAATACTGTGTTTGAAAGTCTTAACCTTTTATTTACACTTTAATGTTGCTTTTAGTAATTTGTTTTAATTAGATTCTAACGACTCTTGTGTAATATTAACCTCCAATTATTTTATATATATACAATGAATATAATCGGAACTGTAAGAATAACTCTAATCATCGTATTACTGCTTTTTGCATCTGCATATTCGCAGTCGGGAAATAGCGCTCTACGCTACCAACAGCTCAGTTGAAGTAATATTCAATGTTGTTGTTCCATTGGAATACGCCGGTAAACCGATAAGATATATTTATACGGATCAATGAATAACTGGGATCCCGGTCCAAATTCTCCTCCGGATTCAACAGACCTGCAGATGGAAAAACTCCTGAGTTCTAAAATACAATTGAAAATATTTTCTGGAAGACAGAACCTGGTACGAATATAAGTACACAAGAGGAAGTATCGAGACTGTAGAAAAATAACCCGGATAGTACGGAATCCGAGGCAAGAAGGATCTTTGTAAATTCCGAGTTGAGTACCTTTTATAGTAAATGACACTGTATACAGCTGGCGCGGACTTTACACTTCCGCAGCAGCCTCAGAATGTATCTCCCGTACTCTCTTATTTTAACAACTCACCACAGACATCAGTTGCTATTACCTGGGCAACGGATTCTGCAATACAACGAATAAAGATAATGATAGGAAAAAGAAGATTCTGAAATGACTTCTTTAAGCAATACGGAAAACCTTGACAGATTAATCCGGGTGATGAGTTAATCCATAATGTTGTAATCTCGGATTTAGAGCCTAATACAACTTATAAATATAAAGTTATTACAGAAGGCATTTACGAAAGCCCTGAATTTACTTTTAAAACCGCGGAAATACACTGATAAATTTGAGTTCGCAGTATTTGGCGATAATCGTCCCGGCATTGACACCACCGTTATGCGCAGAATTATTGAGGACAAATCTTCTTTTGTGCTGCATTTAGGTGACCTGGTACAGTCCGGTCTGTATCTCGACAACTGGTTTACATTCCTGGCTGACTATAAAGACATGCTGGGAACTATCCCGACTATGGCAATTTACGGCAACCATGAGAACGATTCTTATTTAAACAAGTTTTTCAGATTTCCATCGAACGGTTCTGCCGATAGTAGTAATCACGGGCATTGGTACTCGTTCAACTATAACAATGTTCATATTATAGCTATCGATCCTTACCGGGATTATGAAGCTGGCAGTGAACAATACAACTGGCTGATAAATGATCTGACTACCATACCCGATAGTATCGAGCATGTATTTGTAATGATTCATGAACCACCTTTTACTTCCGGAACAAATCATGGACCGAATGCGGAAATCCGGGAGAAACTTGTTCCGGTATTCAAGGAGTATAGTGTAGACATGGTATTCAGTGGCCACGAACATATATATGAAAGAAGTGTGGTTGATGGTATTCCGTATCTAATTTCCGGAGGCGCCGGTTCTCCACTCTATTTTGTAGCCAGCGGTATTAACAAGTATTCAATTAAAGCCGAATCAGTTTACCATTACTGTCGTGTATTTATTGATGGGAAAAACTACAGCGTACAAATGGTACGGAGGAACGGTACCATCGGTGATGAATTTGAAGTGATAAAAGAAGAAGAAAGTATTATACCGGATAAGATTGAATTAGAGCAGAATTTTCCCAATCCGTTTAATCCGAAAACGACAATAAGGTTTTCATTAGAAAAAGACGGATTTGTAAACCTTACAATATTCGACGTACTCGGCCGCAAGATGATTCAGTTAGTAAATTGCAATAAAAATGCCGGGATTCATGAAACCGATTTCTACGCCGGGGGTCTTTCAAGTGGTGTATATTTTTACAGGTTAACTGCGGGCAGCAGGAGTATAATTAAAAAGCTGATGATATTAAAATAATAATTCTATTCTTTCTAATTGCCGAATTATATTTTATTTTACCTACCTAATTGAATGCTGAGAGATATGGTTGATTCCCCGGGCAATCAGATAAAAATAAAGTATGCAAAATACTTATCCTGGCTCTATATGATTGCCGCTCTATCAATTTACCTTGCCGGCAGAATTAAGTTTTGGATGCCTGAGTATGCTCACATGGATTTCATGAAATACAAATCCATGTCTGAAGCATCTCCCGATCTTTCACCCGATATTATACAGCCGTTTGCCTACAGGATACTTGCACCATGGATTACCGGGCTTCTGCCATTTCGCGTCGAAATTAGTTTTTACATCCTAACCGTTATTTCACTGTTTTTTCTTGTCTATCTCTTGTTCAATTTCCTTATTAAAAACAACATAGAACACAGAATTGCATTTGCTCTGACATCTGCATTTATATTCAACAGATACTTTTTTCAATTTCCGGCATGGGATTATTTCCATGTTTCGGACCTGCTAGCAATGTGCGCAATGCTTCTATTCCTGATCAAGCTATTTGAAAAGAACTGGATTTACCTGGCAATTTTGGCAATCCCCGCAGTGCTTATTAAAGAAACATTTTTAATTCTAATCCCCGTCTCATACATCTATCTGTACATAACACGCTCAACTAAAAAAGAGTATGCGTGGATAACATTAATTACCATTATTAGCATTGGAGCATTTATTGGTGTGAGATTGTTTGTTCAAACTCCAGGCGGGGAGACGCTCTGGGAACAGTTCTCTTCCGGGTTGGTATATTTTTTCAACTTCGAGTCGTTTGTAAAAAAGGTTGTTCTTGCATTCTTACCATTCGGTCTTGTTCCTTTAATATACTACAAGCATTCATACACCTTTCTTAAAACCAACAGTCACTATTTGTTGTTCTTTGTAATCGTTTTAATGCTCAGCTTTTTCGGTGATGCGGAAAGACTTATGATGCCTTTCGCACCGGTTTACTACACACTAATTGGCTATATAATTCAACAATTCCTTTCAGAAAGCACAAACAAATCTTACCTTCGGAAATTTTTACTGTACATTATGCTGACCGCGTTCTTATCATCCTTCTACCATCTGTGGGGTGTAATACAGTTGCCAGCAAAGGTATATTCACTAGTTTCCGCGCTATTACTATCTGCCGTTACCGGGTACCTGTTCTGGAGATTGAAAATATTAAAAAAGGAAAAGCCCGCATGATGGGTTAGAACACCAGGGGGCTTTAAAATTTACTTCAGTATATTATGGATTTATATATCCAGCCAATACGAGAATTTTACAAGGAAAATATTATCAGAATCAGCATTCCAAAGATTTGATAAATCACGGCCGAATCTCATATCACCCGGATTCAAGTCACTGGATTTATTGTGTGTCCATACAAAATAGAAAACCGAACCTGGCAGCACTTCGTATCTCAGCACCATATTTGCTCTCAAAGATTTAAAGTTAAAATCAGGATTATCAAAAGTAAACGGTTCGGCAGGTCCATCTCCGTCCGGATCAACTTCATAACTGTTCCCCTCTTCATTATATGAAATCTCAGTGCCGTTGCTTCCGTAAACCGTATAGTCCAATGATTTTGGTTTATCAAGCTGCTTAAACTCACTATAATTACCGACTGATAACAGCGGCTGGACGAATAACTGTATACTAAGCTGCGGTGTGAACGTCCAGTTAATTCTTATGTTTCCCGCTATGGTTTCGTAGTCGATTTCAGCAAACACATACCTTGATCTGTAAGTATCAACTGCGTATATATCTTCGAACGAATCAACCCACTGACGCATCCTCAAAGTTCGTTCAAAAGAAGGACCGAAACTGATATTAAGCTGACTGCTTGGTTTCCAGTCAATATCGAATTCAACTTCATACCCGAATCCATCGGTCTTATCCCGCCAGTAGTCACCGTAAAGCTCAACAACAAGATTTTCCCTGCCGTCCGAACTTACATCAGCCCCGACCCAGAATTCGGAAGGATTCTTCGCAAGTGGTCCCCCGCGCGTTAAAGTTCTTGAAACAGCTTCCCAGTTATAACTGGCCCTCAATCCGAAATAGTAATAATTCATAAACTGCCAGTTATTAAACATCATAATTCCGTTATTTATGTTATTACCTTCGAAGTCATAAGATCTGAAATGCGCAAGGTAATGCCAGCTTTTTCTGAATATGCTGTAAGGTTCGAAAAGGCGGTAACCTAGTACGGCATGTCCATTAATCTTATCGCTCATCCACTGGAAACCCAAATCGTTGTTTTCAAATCCCGGGGTAACAACGCCAAGTGCTGTATTGATATAAAAATTTCCTTTCTGCTTGTTCAGCATTACCCTGGAGTATAGTCCGGAAAGCGAAGTCCGGTTCGGGTCATACTCAAAATATGTTGCATCGGGTCTTTGAAAATTCCTGTAAGGCATCTCCTGCTTATTCTGTATAGCTTCTTTGGAACCCTGAACATACGAGCCGATTGCGTATGCTTTCAGAACGTATTCATCGTCATCGTCAAGTGTTGTAAATCCATCCACCCCGAACGTATATGCCTGATTAACCAAGGACGAGCGCAAATCTTTATTTCCGAGATCCCTGTTAACCGAAGTGACAATCATTCCCATCGCATGACGGCCTTCGGAGAACTCCCGTCTTGCCCTGAACACCCCGTAATGCGTAAGCGGTTCAATCTGTTGTTCAAACTTTTTCCCTTCATACTTTAAGGTGGCAAAAGATCTTTCCGTAACTGCGCTTACTGCTCCAAGCGACCAGGATTCATTAATCTTTCCGCTAAGCTTAGCCGCGCCGAGTATCCTCGTTTCACTCGGAATGTTGCCGTAATCGTAATCGGGCAAATCTCCCTGTGGGTACCTGCCTATTCGTCTTGAGTAAAACATATTAGGATCCCCGAAATTGAATCCCCAATTGTTATTCACTCCGATATTCCCGAATCGCAGTATGTTGGAACCCTCGATAAAGAACGGTCTTTTCTCGTCAAAGTATGTTTCAAATGCAGAAAGGTTAACTACCGCCGGATCAACCTCAACCTGTCCGAAGTCAGGATTTATTGTTGCGTCCAGGTTAAGATTACTGCCTATCCCCACCTTGAAATCTGCTCCGAAAGTTGTTTTATATTGGTTTCCGCCATAAAACGGATCATCCGCATCATGAACAAGATACTGTGCTTTTTGAACGACATACGGCAGCACTTCAAACCGCTGTTTCTGTTTTATGTCCTGGAGACCTTCAAGTGTGGCAAAGTGCGATACGAATCCGCTCTCTTTTTTAGGAACCATAACGAAATACGTCATTTCTTTTTTACGCTTAATATCCCTGTTGAAATTTATTCCCCACTTCATATCTTCCGATTCATTGAATCGAAGCTGTGAAAAAGGGATCCTGATTTCCACGCTCCAGCCTTGTTCATCTATATATGGTTTCGCTTCCCAAATTCCGTCCCAGGAATCATCATCCCAGCTATCATTAAATAAAGTTCCGTCGAGTAAACTTCCCCCCGGGTTTACACCGAAATAATAACCGGTTCTCCTGTCCTGGTAAGGATCGAGGTATACAAAAAACCAATCGGACTCGATCATATTATCCCTGCGCATAAGACTGGCGTCAATCGATGCCGGATCGGAATCGTACATTCTTGCCCCTATATAGATGTTCTCCGAATCATAGCTGACCCAGACTGCCGTTTTCTCGGTAGCCGGATTGCCTTCATCAGGATCCCTTTGCACAAACCCGTCTATGGGCTGTGTTTTATATACCGGTTCCCTTAACTTTCCATCCAGTTTTAAATGCTGAGAAAGTTTAGACGCTAAAACTTTTTTGGATTTTGCTAAGTCCTTTCCGGAAACCGATATACTAAGCAGCAACATAATTAGAAGGAGGGTAATAATTGTTGAGCTTTTCTTCATACTTAACCTAAAACTGTGTTTGTAAGTTTAGACTCGTCACCCCCCTGTGATGTTGCTTTAAAAACATGGTTTTTAAGCAGTTTATTCCTTTAAACGAAAATTCCGCCAAATTATTTTATTCAGCAGTTGTGTTATCAGAATTTTGATCAACTATCAGAAATCTGATAATACGCTTTCTCCCATAATTCTAATAAATCCAGATTATACATTGAAACCGCTGGTATAGCGCCTGGCACAATACTGGAGTTAAATCCGGAAAACCATTTCGGGGAGAAAATGAAAAGACTAACTGCGATCTTATTATTCACCACAGGTACGCTATTCGCCCAGTATTATGGCGAAAGAACAACAGAGCAAAGTTTCGAATCATCTTCATTATTTTTTAACAGTCATTACCTTAACACATACGGAATTTATAAGTTCAAGGATGCGGCAGTCGGGCTGATCGATGATCCGTTTTTGAACTCGTATTTGAATCCCGCATTTATTCCGGATTTAGGCGACAAAGAATTTTTACTGCATATCGATTTCAGGGGCGACAGAACCAAACCGGAAGTTTTAAAAACCTATGTTCAGCCTATCGATTATCTCGCAAGCAGCATCTACAGGGAATCTTACATTGATCCGCGATGGTTCAGTAAGACACGTACAGAACCGGAACCTGTAGTTTCAATCGGATTCCTCATGTATCCTGAAGGCAGATTTAATAAAAATTTTTACATCGGCGGCAGTTACCAGCTAATCCTGGCCGACGAAAGTTTCTATGAGATGCCGTATTCAATCTATAATAAAAACATCTATTACGATTCCTTCAACTCGCGAATATCCAGCGAAGCTCTCTCGATCGACTATTCCGCTTCAACTGATGAAATGCTGAACGAAGCACATATGTTAAGTTTGTTTTCAGGATATAAATTTTCCGAAAAAATGAGCGCGGGTATTTTTCTGAACAGTGTTATATTATCCAGAGACGGGGCATTTGGTAATAATGGGATCTACTACAGTTACCCGTACTCCAATGCTCTTCTGAGCGAAAGAGATCAGAGTTACGGACACTTGGATGTTGCCGCCGGAATTAACTACAAAACTTCGAATAACTTTCTGGCAGGATTAAAACTTGGACTACTTACAGGCAATGCTGAACAAACATTCCTGTCTGAAAGTAACTACTATTACAAGTCCAATGAACCCGGGGAGTCAGATACGTGGGATTACAACTATTCCAATTATTTGAAAGAGCAGAACTGGGACCAGGATGGGAATACCTTTTATGGTAGTCTGAATCTTCAAAAACAATTCACAACAGGAAGTTCGATAAATATGTATTATCGTTTCACAACAAGCGATGTTTCTTCCACAACTTCCTCAACAATCGATGATACTCTTAATTATTCGTATAAATATTATGACAGTTATACAAACAAATATAACATAAGCGAGAGTAGTTCGTCGCTTCATGATCAAAGATCCGGCAACGGAACAAGAGATACCAAGCGTCATGAATTTATGTTTAATGTAAACTGGCTCGTTTCAGATGCGGTTAATATTTATTCGGCACTATACGTAAAGCGGGAAAATTATTCAATTGAGATTAGTGAGCCCGTAACTGCAAATCGATTCTCTTATAGTTACAATGAAACATATCCCGATAACATTATCAATGTTTATAATAACTCCTCGTCCGAGAAAAAAACGATGAATTGGAGTTACGAAGCCAAAATATGGACTCTACAGATTCCGGTTCTTGTTAATGTTGAAGTAAACCGGTACTGGGGTTTCATGGCGGGGATTAACAGGATTCTTGATGCCTGGAATGTGGACGATATAACCACAGCCCAGATTTCAACACGTCAAAAAGTTTCAAACGGCGTTGAAACAAATGAGAGCAATATAATTGAAAAGTACCGACAGCCCGATAAAAGGATCACCGAAGACAAGTTCGATATTATTGCTTCGTTTCACGGTAATATTACAGATGAGTTAAAAGTAAGATTAATCCTGAATCCGGATTTCGATAATGAATTCAGTATTGAACAATGGTGGCTTAGTTTTAACGCGGGATTTTAAAAGCCGGATAACGACATGTCTAATACCAGAATAATAAATATTATACTGATAATTACACTTTGTTTTTGCATGTATTTTTGCAACTAAGTTATTTAATTAATTTAAGCAGGAGATTCTTTATGAATGCGTCAATAAAAAAAATGTTCCTTTGGTTTATATTAACGTTGGGAGGAATCTCCTGCAGTACTGACCAGGACGTTTTATCGCCCGGGTCGAACTATAATATTACAATAAACAGCGGAGCATCATACGGGGAGTGCGTTGGGTATTGTGTAAGGACACTCGATCTATCCGGAACAAATGCCGAATATCACATGCTCAGCTACCAACCGGATGAATATCCTTATAAAAGTATTGATGGTGAAATATCAATTTATGAGTGGAATCAAATAATTTCTCATATTGATGACAATACTATAAAAAAAATGAAAAAAGTTTATGGCTGTCCTGATTGTGCAGACGGCGGAGCGGAGTGGATTGAGATTACAACAGATACTTATTCTAAAAAAATCACCTTCGAGGTTGGGAACGTACCTCAGCAAATCCATGAAATTGTACAAAAACTTAGGTTAATTAGAGAAAGGCTAAATCCTGATAACTGTAATTAATAAACAGGATATTTCTTTTTTTTGCGTAGAATATATTCTCCGCTCATACTATCTTAGGAAAACAGTTTTTGTATGACTCATTTAAAGAACATATTTCTCCCGCATAACCTGCGTGGCAAGATAATCCTGACTTTCAGCATTGTCTCGATAATCATTGTTGTTGCAACTGCAAGAATCAGTTATATGTTCGTGAAAGATATTTACATCGAGCAGCTTGCGGAACAGGTAAAACAATACTCTCATGCGATTTCTGTTCAGTTCAAAGAAAGTTATTTAAGAACCCTTCCGCTCGGGGCCTTGTCGCCATTATCTCACACTTACTTTCAGGATATACTAAACCGAAATACTTCGGGCAGCACGGTTCAGGAAGCATTTGTATTCGATAATGAGTTCAAACTTATTGTACACTCTGACGCTGAGAAGAAGCTATATGTTGTTGAATCCCGTTTGCTCCTGAATAAAAGTGAAATAGACACATTACATATCGGTGAATCTGTTACATCTCTGCCATTCAAGGGAAGGGATGATAAATGGTATATGTGGGGATTTATCAAACTTGCCGACAACTACTATCTGGGTGTGAGAGAAAGTGCACACAGACTAGCAAAGGTTGAACAGTTTTCCATTTACTTCTGGCTCATAGGTCTGGTAGGAATAATTCTCACAATGATCGCAGGCATGTTCCTTGCGAATAGAATTGTTACGCCAATAAATAAACTTGTTGAGTTCAGCAGACAGATAGGTGAAAGAAACTTCAGCAGTAATAAGCCCGAACGCGTAACCGGAGAATTGAAAATACTTGCCGATGCAATGGAATTAATGAAAGACCGGTTAAACAGGCATCACAGTGAAAAGGAAGAAATGCTTGCGAGAATTGCACACGAAATAAGAAATCCGCTTGGGGGGATAGAACTACTTGCCAATTTAACAAAAGAAGATCTCGTAAAAGATGGTCGGAATCCTGAGTACATCAGTAAAATTCTCGACGAAGTTGCCGGCTTAAAAGAGCTGATTACAGCTTATCTCAACTTCAGCAAACCAATGTCACCCTCGCCGGCCTGGTGCGATTTGGAGGATACAATTCCTGCAACTTCAGACATTTACCACAAAAGACTTAGAGAAAAAAACATTAAACTGGATATTGAAATTAAAAACAGGAAGGTTTGGTTCGATCCGGCACATTTGAGAAACATTATCTTAAACCTGGTCGCTAATAGTATTGATTCGATTCAGGGAGAAGGGACTATAAGTATTTCAACACTTTCAGAAAACGGGACAACAGATATTATTGTTGCTGATACTGGCTGCGGAATAGATGCTGCAGCAGTTCCGAATATTTTTGAACCTTTCTTTACTACAAAGAATAACGGCACCGGTCTGGGACTCGCAATTTCCAAGAAGTTATGCGAAGAGAATAATGCAAAACTATCAATACTTGAAACAGGAAACATCGGAACAGCTTTTAAAATTGAAATCAAGAACAAGCATGAATAATTACAATATTATAGTAGTTGAAGATAACAGCACAATGAGGCTCGGCATTAAAGAGACTCTGAAAAGAGAGGGCTTTAAAATTTACGAATTCGACAACGGAGTAGACGCAGCCGGCTTTGCGGACTCTCAAATACAGATTGCTGTTCTCGATCTTAAAATGGAACCTATTGACGGTATTGAAACTTTGAGAAGACTTAGGTTGAAAAATCCGGACATAAAAGTTTTGATGATTTCCGCATATGGCACAGTTGACGATGCGGTAAAAGCCATGCAGCTGGGAGCTACCGATTTTCTTACAAAACCATTTTCTCCTGATGAGCTTCGGATCCGGATTAATAATCTGGTTAGTGAATTATATAAAGACGAACAGATTAATTCACTTATAGAGCGAAACAAAATCCTGTCTGATGAAATCAACGAAGATTTTGATGAAATTATAGGGAACAGCGCTTCAATTAAAAATGTCTTTAACACAATAGACAAAGTGGCCGTATCAGACAGTACGATTCTTATCCGGGGTGAAAGCGGTACGGGTAAAGAACTTGTTGCAAGAGCTGTACACAGAAAAAGCAACCGGGCTGACTTGCCGTTTATTAAACTCAACTGCGGTGCGCTGAACGAGAATCTTCTTGAAAGCGAATTGTTCGGACACGTTAAAGGTGCTTTTACGGGGGCGCTCAAAGACAAGAAGGGTCGATTCGAGCTTGCCGATAAAGGCTCCTTATTCCTTGACGAAATTGGCGACCTTCCTGCTGCAATGCAGGTTAAACTTTTGCGGGTTCTCCAGGAAGGTGAGTTCGAGCATGTCGGAGGCGAAACAACTATTAAAACAGACGTTAGAATAATTTCGGCGACAAATGTAGATCTCAAAAAACTTGTCAACGAAGGAAAGTTCAGAGAAGATCTTTATTACAGACTGAATGTTATCCCGATTTCCCTGCCGTCCCTGCGCGAAAGAAAGGAAGATATACCATTGCTTGTAGACTATTTCATTAACAGAAATGCCATGACTCTCAAGCAGCAGAGAAAATCAATATCAAAGGAAGGACTTGAATTACTCTGTTCGTATTCGTGGCCGGGGAATATCCGTGAGCTGGAAAACCTCATTGAACGGCTCTTTGTTATTAACAGTGGTAATGAGGTAGAATCCGGATTAATCGCCAGTCACTTAAACTCGGGAATTTCTTTACAGCTCAACAATGACAGTCTTCCGCTTGACGATGCATTATTTAATTTTGAAAAGCAGATGATTATGCAGGCAATGAAAAGTTGTAACGGTGTAAAGAATCGTGCAGCCAAAATGCTGGGAATTAAAACAAGCGCCCTGTATTATAAACTGGAAAAGTTCGGTATGATCTAACCGGAGAACATAGAAATGTTAACACGAAACTTATTTATAATAAATATACTCACTTATGTTCCGGCAATAGTCCTTGTTTTAAACATTTCCACATACTCCCAAGATTTAAATATGCTTGAAAACGATTATTTCAAACTTCTTAATAACTATCAAAGCTATGTCGACATGTTGGATTCCGCAACACATCGGTATAATGTGCAAATCCGGAACATCGAAAATGAAAAGAGTAAAGATAACCGTGATGAGAATACGATTGCCGGATTAATGGCAGCAGCCGTTGTTACCTCCGACAGTCTTGATATAATTAGGGAAAGTATTGATAGTACAAAGTCTATTATAAATGAACGGAAAGAAGTTCTCAACAGGATTTACTCACAAAAAATCGATTCTTTAAAAGATCTTGAGGCTGACGAGAACTTCACCGGTAACAGATCCGAATTGAATATTGAAATATTATCCTTAATTGAAAAACGACTTCTCGTCAGACCTCAGATAACAACACTCTCTTATAATCCGAAGGAGCTTGTTAAACTAACATCAACTGCATTGAACGATACATCAGATCAGAAGCTGTTAGAGGATTATATTCGCAGTGCTTTGACTGAGGTAAATACTCAGTTGGATCAAATAAGCAATATGACGAACAGAATCGATGAGGTACTGAGTCTCCAGGAGAAAGTTCAGGACTTTATAGAAGAATCCGGCATGCAGACCAACATCAGCCGGTTTAGCTCTCAATCTCAGTACGCTAAGGGATCAGATATGAATAATTATAATCCCGGAGAGGACATCGGCAACAACATGGATTTTGCGAAAGACGCTGTAAATATTATTCCCCAGGCAAGAACTTTTTCAATTTTGTTCGATCAGCTCAACATTAATGAAAATCTTTCACAGCAGAATCCGGCACAATGGAATCAGTATCTGGATGGTACCTCGGGTTTTATTTCACTGAAGGATTATCTTGAAATATTACGCGAGATAAAAGTCAGGCTTATTGATTACAAATCTATTCTTGAAAATAAACTGTCCCGGTAGTTAATGCCAAGGATATCCGAATATTACTTTTTTCTACTCATCCTGTTGCTGCCGGCAACTGATTTAACCGCACAACTATCACTTAAACTCGGGGCCGAAAGCGGCTTGTATGTTGCAGACAATCCTGCATTTGCAAACGAGAAGCAACTGGAAGCCAGGCTGGATGCTAAGCTTTCTTATCTTTACAGTGATCTCAACAAATCAGTACAGGCGGATATACGGATTCGCCCGGAGTTATATGGGAACAATGATCTTTCTGCTTTGAAAATCAAATCTACAGGGGCTTACTTCCAAAGAGAAAAAGAGTTTAACTGGGGAATCAATGTTAATACATATTACTATAACTTCAGTTTTAATAACACCTCATCTGACTTTGTTGTATGCGATCTACGCGGGGATATATTAAAATCAATCAATGCTTCATCATCATTCATTCTTGAAGCGGGTTATATATTCAGGATTAATCGAGCCGCAGCGGATTTAAGTATTAATTCATTCCTCATTGATTTAATGTTTCTTAATAATATCACTACCGGGATAAATTTAGGAACAGGAATATATATTGAGAATTTTCATTCGAACTATGAACCGGCAACTGCAAATGAAACCATTAGAAATAAAAATACCGGTTCGAGATTCGGTCCAATGATAAGTATTGACTATCTCGGTTCATTCATACTCAGAGGCACAAACTATTTCCTTTTCCATAATTCGGATATTACAAAACCGGTATCAATAGAGTATCTTGCAAGCTTTGTATTCGGGAAAAAAATCAGCCCCGATTTTTCTATAATGCTACTGATCGACTACTATAAAAGCAGTTTCAGGTTTAAAAGTAATGTTGACTCGGAAAAGTATTTATACTTTCCTTCAAATATAGAAAATCAGGTTGCGGCAAAAATTGGATACGATATAAACAGACAAACGGAAATCTATTTTAAATGCGGCTATTTTAAAATGGATTTAACAGCCAGTAAACAACCTCTTACCGGATGGAATCTCTTAGTAGGTATTCAAAGCAATCTTTAATAATAAAAAATGTTATAATATCGATTAAATTCCATTGATTGACTATTGAGGAGTACTGTATGATAACCCAATAGGGATAGAGTGGTGAAGATTAATACCGACAACAAAATTATCCCACTCACCGAATCCAAAATAGACACCCGGTGAAAGTCCGGCTACCATTAAAAGACCGGGATAAACATTTACTCTGATATTAGGCAGTTTTGGTCCGGTTGCCAACACACTCAAAAGTAAGGAATTATTCCTGTCATAAAAAAATGCAAGGGCTCCGTCGATATCCGGTGTTAATATTCTAAGACTCTTAAATTCATTCGAATTAATTCTATTTGCTACCTGCCCGAAACCCAAAGAATAACTATCGATTTGATTAGGACTATAGCTAACCCCGGCAATTCCACTCAATCCCCAATATATGAAGCCGGAAAGATGACTAACAAACGGCAATTCTTTCCGAACTAGATATTGCTGGCCGGTGTTCTCCAAAAATCCGTTATTCGGACTAAACATTGGTTGGAGTGACCACTCATACATCGGGAGGGTTTTGGAAAAAAACTCTTTTATAAAATCAAACTCAAAGAGTACAAAACCCATTGTATTAAAAATATACACGTCCGCAATCATATCAATATTCGGTCCGTTGTGCTTGCCGTTTTCAATAGCTTCATTCATAAATTGATAAGCATTGGTCAGAAGGAAAGAAGAAAACCACGGAGACCAATAACCATGGTATTCAAACCACTCTTTAAGTTTAGCGTAAAGCATACCGTTACCTATTGTATGATCTGCAAAATTCGGAATGAACTGTGACTTTTTTGAGTTTAACTTGAAGTTCCAAATTTCCAGTTCAACAAACCGGTCCCAACCGTACGCTTCGATAGTATTAACAGGGTGCTTCAAATTGCGGAACAGATTATCAAATCCGTCAGCGTAATATAGGTCAAAAACATTTTTAGTGTGTGAGCCGTTACGAAGTACGTCGAAGCTGCCATTAATGAACAAAGAGACCGGATTAAATAATAAGTCCGATCCGAAATTGTTATCCGGATTATAAAAGTAGTAATGATTATTCTGAGCGTAGTAATGACTACTAAGGAGGATTACAATTAAAATGATTGCCCGTCGAATCAGTTTGTTAGTCCAAATATTTAATAAGAATTAAATGAAATCTGCAATCTAAACCATTCAGGAAAATCTAATATTTCGCTGTCAGTATTACCCGCCACTATCTTTCGAAAGGGTATAGTCACTTTCGTTATTCAACCTGTCCAGTGCCGTAACAACGTATACACATTCATCATTGTCGAATTCTGATTTTTCCTCAAGGTAAATCGTCTCACCGTCATAAGTTTTATACACGATGTTTTCAGCCTTGCTGATATCAATTGGATCGGACTTTTTAAATCTGTAGACAATATAGTAATAAGGGTATTGCCCGTCTTCGGCAACTCCCGGTGTATCCCAGTCTATAATGGTGTATTCTTCATCTTCAGTCACTTTAACATTTACCGGTGCGTTTGGCGGAATGGAATCTTTCCAGCTCATGACCGGTGGAATAGCCGGGTACTGATAATAATATTCCTTTAACGTATCGGCAAATCCGGACCAGTTCCGGCTTATTGATTTCGCACTGAAGAATACCGATCCCTCAACTTCACGAGCGCGATTCATTTTCACCTGGTTCCCAAGTTCGGCATAATCGCCTTCGTAATTATCTGCAGCCATCTTGCTGGAAAAGTGTCCGATGTACAAATGTCTTTCGTTCTTAACTGTCGTCCACCAGGGTAATAAAAGTTTGTAGGGAGCTCTGTCGTGATCCATCTCCCAGTACAATTGCGGATTGATATAATCGACAATTTGCTCGTCCAGCCAGGTTAACGGATCGCAGTAAAGTATATCATACGAATTGAATCCGTCCGTGCCGGCGTATTCGTTCCGCACAATACCGAACGGACTTATCCCGAACTTAACATAGGGTTTAGTATTATTCACAACCTCGTATATCTCGCGCATCAACTGATTTATATTATCCCTTCGCCAGTCATCAACATCGGTAAATCCCCTGCTGTAATTAAGGAATGTCAGCGAATCCTCGTTGGATACTTTCGGTCCGTAAGGATAAAAGTAATCGTCGAAGTGTATTCCGTCCACATCGTAATTCTCAAGTACGTCGGTCATTACATTGAGAACAAACTTCCTGGCATCCGGATGACCCGGGTCAAGCATTTTATAATCCTTAAACTCAAGAATCCACTCCGGATGCTGTATGGAAACATGACTGCTGTCTAATTCATAAGCGCCTATCTTCTTAACAGCCCTGTAAGGATTAAACCAGGCATGCAGTTCTATATTGCGCGCATGTGCTTCGGATATAGCAAGATCCAGCGGATCGAGATAAGGTTCAGGCGCCTTTCCCTGCTGACCTGTAAGCCAGTAAGACCACGGTTCATATTTCGAATTGTATAAAGCGTCACACTCTGTTCTAACCTGGAAGAAAATCGCGTTTATACCGGCAGCTTTAAGCGAATCGAACATCTGAACGAGTTCGATAATCTGCTTACCGACAGGGAGTCCCGGTTCGGTCGGCCAGTCGATATTAGCAACCGTGGCAACCCACGCACCCCGGAATTCATATTTAGGATTTTCGTTCTGTGCGGTTAAAAGAACTGGAATCAGCAGACAGGCGAACAGTATTTTTTTCATAAATCGGCACTCAAGTTTGAATAATTGGGAGTGCTAAGTTAGGAAAAATTCAAATACTATCCTTTCGTTTGGAAGCTTTATCTTTATTTTAACACAAATATTAAATACGAATTACTGCTTTAATTTTTAATCAATAAAGTATTCGTGCTGTCTATTAGTTCATAATTATCAGAAATAACATAATGGTTCTGTTTTCTACTTACACCTTTAATTTCTTTTGGAAACTGTTCAAAATCCGAAATTTTTCTAAACCTACCCGTTTTCTCATCAAGCAGTTCTATCTCGCCTAGTTTATTTATCTTCCTATATATATAATGATCAACTTTCATAAATCTAGTGATCTTTGAGTACTTCTCAATTTCGTAAGACTTAATGAATTGCAGTTCTTTATTATATCGAATTAAATATCTTTTTTTGTTCAATAATCCCGATACAAAAACATTCTGACTTTTATCTACTGTAATTGTATTTATATCATAACCCTGATAAGGTATTTTAAAATCTGTATTATCAACTATCATAGGAATTCTTTTTACAACACCTTGCGTTTCCCTGTTATATAAAACCAGTTCAAATTTCCTGTCAATGCTAAATCTAGATACTCGTGCTTTTCGTTTTTTAAGCAATTCAGAACGGCTCACCTTTTTCTTTTCTTTTAGCAATTCTTCGCGGGAAGGAGCATTTGCGGTCAAACTTCGTCTTTTGTCGATAAGCTTTTTAACTTGTTCATTGTATTCTGTTTTCTCAATACGATTTTCTTTTAATAATTTTGCCAATTTGGCAAGTTCAGCTGAAATTTCCTCTATCTCGTTTTCTGGTTTCCTCTTTTTGATATCATTTGTCTCTACAGCCAGTCTGTTGCATGAAATGATACGATCATTATCGTACCATTCAGCTCCATAATAATTAGTACTTAAGTTAATATCTTCCACTTTGCCTGTTTTCAAATCAATAACCTGTAACTGTGGTTTTGATTCTATGGGTGGCATAGCGGTTAAGAGTTTTTTGCCATCGGGAGAAATCACGTAACGGCTTGCATTAGAATGGGCTGTCCAGTTAGTTTTTTGAGTAATGATGTTGACTGATTTAATAATACCCGAATTAGGAGGTCCTCCGGTCATAACGATAATCAGATTCTCTTGATTCTCATCAAAAAAAAATGATCCTGGTATTTGCTCAAAATGAGTTTTCTTAAAAACTTCATTTCCATTTTTATCAAACAAGCATACTTCATATGCTTCTTCAGGAGATTTAAATGAAGTATATGTAAAAACCGAGGTATACGACTGATTGGATTTAATCTCCATAATTTCTTCATTTTCACCAAGATTAATTGTCCTCAATAAATCTTGCCCCCAACCAAAATTTGACGCATAAATAAAAGTGACAAATAAGATTAAAATGTAATTTCCACGAATTCTCATATATGCTCCAAACAATCTGCCCATTAAATACCCTATAGACAGATTATCATCTACGATAAGAATTCGCTGTCTGCTCTTTAACATTTCTCATTCCCCACAAATGATTAGTACAAGTTTAATTTTTTATATTAAAATTACAAGTAGCAATTATTATCTCTTACAGGATTTTAATTATGATTACTTTCTTTAAACCGATTATATTTACCTCTACGAAACCGGATCAATCAATTTATTGTTTAACAACTTGAAATAAACATTACCATGAAGAGTGGAAGAAACGAAGTAAAAAGAATTTTAATCCGTCTTCGCGTTCCGCTACGCCGGACGAGAAGTGAGGTTTAATTCCCCGTAGCTTGCTGCGGAATAAGAGTCCAGAGCTTGCTCTGGGGTTAATACCATTTATTAAAGAGGTAACTATGGCTTTTAATTTCAACAAATTCACATTGAAAGCACAGGAAACCATGCAGAACGCGGTTGAGATTGCACAGAACTATAACAACCAGTTGATAGAACCGGAACACCTGGCAGCGGCTATGCTTCAGGACAGTGACAACGTTGCCGTATCCATAATACATAAAGCGGGTTTGAATATTGACCAGCTGAGATTAAAGCTGGGCGAGCTGCTCGAAAATCTTCCGGAGGTTACGGGCGCCGGGGTCGGCAGTCAGAAGATGTCGCAGCCCACCGGTAAAATACTTGATGTTGCTGCCAAAGAAGCCGACAATCTTAAAGATGAATACGTTTCAACGGAACATATGTTGCTTGCCTTAGCCGAGGAGAAAGGCAAGACCGGCAAACTGCTGAACGATAATGGAATAACTAAGGATGTAGTTCTAACAGCATTAAAAGGTATAAGAGGTAATCAGAGAATAACTTCGCAGAATCCGGATGACACTTATCAGTCGCTTAAAAAGTATGGACGGGATCTTAATGACCTGGCGCGACGAAACAAACTCGATCCTGTTATCGGACGGGATGAGGAGATTAGACGAGTCCTTCAGGTACTCTCGCGCAGAACGAAGAACAATCCTGTTCTGATCGGTGAACCTGGCGTCGGTAAAACCGCTATTGCCGAGGGATTAGCGCATCGCATTGTTTCCGGCGACGTACCCGAGAACCTGAAAACAAAAAGTATAGTAGCACTTGATCTGGGCGCGCTTGTTGCCGGTACACAGTTCCGTGGACAGTTCGAGGAAAGGATGAAAGCGGTTATTAAAGAAGTTCAGGAATCGAACGGCGAGGTAGTTTTATTTATCGACGAACTTCATCAGCTTGTCGGCGCAGGGAAAACCGACGGCGCTATGGATGCTGCAAACATACTTAAACCGGCATTAGCCCGCGGGGAGTTACATACCATCGGCGCAACAACGCTTAAAGAGTACAAGAAACATATTGAAAAAGACGCGGCTCTTGAAAGACGCTTCCAGCCCGTTGTAATCACCGAACCAAACGAGGAAGATGCAATCTCGATCCTTCGTGGTTTGAAAGAACGCTACGAAGTTCATCACGGTGTACGGATTACAGACGGCGCTATCGTTGCCGCTGTGCAGCTTTCTCACAGGTACATAACGGATCGTTTCTTACCGGATAAAGCAATCGATCTGATAGACGAAGCGGCATCAAAGTTGAGAATTGAGATAAATTCAATGCCGGGAGATCTTGATGCACTTGAGCGAAGAGTAAAACAGCTTGAAATAGAAAGAGAAGCTTTAAAACGCGAGAAAGACGAAGAGTCGGCATTAAGACTTGACGAGATAAATAAAGAACTAGGCGACCTTGTTGAGGAAAGGAACCAGCTAAAAAGTCATTGGGAAATTGAGAAAGAAAGAATTCAGGCAATCAGACAAATTAAGAACGAGATTGAATCTGCCAAGGGACAAGCGGATAAATATGAACGGGAAGGAGATCTCGGCAAGGTTGCGGAACTAAGATACGGAACTATAAATCAGCTCGAGCAGAAACTAAAATCCGAAGGTGAGGAACTCGCAAAAATTCAGACGAGCAAAAAACTCCTTAAAGAAGAAGTTGATGCCGAGGATATTGCCGAGGTTGTAGCAAAGTGGACCGGGATACCGGTTAACAGGATGCTTGAAAGCGAACGTAGTAAACTAATCCGGATGGAAGAAGAACTTCATAAAAGAGTCGTTGGCCAGGAAGACGCGGTTGTCGCAGTCTCTAATGCTATTCGAAGATCCCGCGCGGGCCTGCAGGATATCAATCGCCCGATAGGCTCGTTTATATTTATCGGAACTACCGGTGTCGGTAAAACAGAACTTGCGAGATCGCTGGCATCATTCCTCTTCAACGACGAACATGCGATGATTCGAATAGATATGTCGGAGTACATGGAGAAGCACAGTGTTTCAAGGCTTATCGGGGCTCCTCCCGGATACGTCGGTTACGAGGAAGGCGGACAGCTTACCGAGGCTGTTCGACGTCGTCCTTATTCAGTTGTTTTGCTGGATGAAATAGAGAAAGCGCATCATGATGTGTTTAATGTGCTGCTGCAGGTTCTCGATGACGGCCGGCTTACGGATAACCAGGGACGAACAGTAGACTTTAAGAATACAATTATTATAATGACATCCAACCTCGGATCACACTTAATCCAGGAGCGGATAAGTACAATCAACGAAGATAACTTCGAGAATGTGATGGGCGAACTTCGATCACAATTGTCCGAACTTTTACGCAACACCATCAGACCTGAGTTTCTGAATAGAATAGACGAGGTTGTTCTATTCAAACCGCTTCTGAAAAATGAGCTTATGGGAATAATCGATATTCAGCTTCAGCGTGTCGGAAAGATGCTTGCGGATAAGGGAATTGATCTGGAAATTAGTCAGGAAGCGAAATCTCTATTGATGGAAGTGGGATACGATGTTACTTACGGCGCGAGACCGTTAAAGCGTACCATTCAAAAGCATCTGATTAATCCGCTTTCAACGGAACTGCTTATGAATCACTTCTCGCAGGGCGATACGATAATTGTTGAATCCCCGGGCGATGGCAGACTTCATTTTACTAAAAAGCAGGATTAAAGTAACATATGTTACTCTTGGACTCCAATAAATTGACTTGTTGGAGTTTATTCAAGATTCTTTATGCTGTCGTAAAATAAAAGGAATAGTTTCAGATGTCATTCCGAATCCCAGTCCGGCAACTGCCGGTCTGTGGTGAGGAATCTTTTAAATTTCTAAATTATAACAGGTCAGCTTTTCGAGAAAGTGCTGATATGGAAAAACAGTATATAAACTGGTGTACTTTGAGCAAACGGAAAGTGTAACCACAGCAATTGCTAGAAAAAAAGAAATAAAGAAGTGGTGAAGAGAAAAGAAGAATAAATTGATTGAAACTAAGAATCCAGAATGGGAAGATTTGAGTGAATTGATATGGTTGTAAGATTTCTCTCCCGATATTCATCGGGATCGAAATGACAACAATTACATGTGAGACAACCTCATCTGTTAATCAATTCATATCTTCACGCGTTTTTAGTAGATTAGTGGTGTTTGTAAGTAAAAATAGACATGATATGAAAAATAATTTTTATAATGAGTTCGATTACGAGCGAGTTAACGAAAGTAAACGTACAGACGATTACAGAACGCCATTCCAGATCGACCGGGACCGGCTTATCCACTCATCCGAGTTCAGGAGGCTGCAAGGCAAGACGCAGGTGTTCATCCCCGGCGAATACGATTATTACCGAACACGATTAACACATTCTATTGAGGTTGCGCAGATCGGCCGGTCTATATGCAACTTCGTTCATAAAAAATATGATGGTATTTTCAGCGACGATTATTACATCGATCCGGATCTTGTTGAATCCGCCTGTCTTTCACACGATCTCGGCCATCCCCCTTTCGGTCATGCCGGCGAGAGAACGCTGAACAGAATTATGAAGCCTTACGGTGGATTTGAAGGTAACGCCCAGACTTTGCGTTTGCTTACTGAAATCTTTTACACATTCGACAATGACCGGCGCGGTATGAAACCAACCCGTGCTCTAACAGACGCTATTCTAAAATATAAATCACTTTACAGCGATTTTGACGATCCCTATAATCATTTTCTTTATGATTACCAGGCAGACATTGTTGACTTCGTATTCGGCGGAAAAGAACGGCCGGCAGACTTAACTCCCGGAGAAGAATTAAACGGGTTCAAGAGTATTGAATGCCAGATAATGGACTGGGCCGATGACACCGCTTACGCTACAAATGATCTCGTGGATAGTATCAGCGGAGGATTCATTTCAATTATCAAACTCGAAAGATGGTATGAAAGGAACGAAGACAAACTCAACAGCAATGAGCGGGATTACTTCAATGAGATTGTCGACTGGATAAGAAAACGCAGGTTCAAAGCACAGTTCGGAAGTCAGATAGGCAACCTTATTGAATCATGTGGAATTAAAGAACGCACAACTTTTATGGATGATAAAACCAACAGATACAAATTTGAACTTGTCGTTGACAAAGACGTGATAGAACGGGTTGAACTATATAAACGTATTGCGGTTGAACTTGTATTCAGGTCTTCACAACTTCACCAGATGGAATACAAGGGCAATATGATGATCGAGAAAATGTTCGAAACTCATGTTGAAAATTATATCGAGTCCATTAAGGAAACAAAGCTTCTGCCGGACTTTTCGGATATGCTTATTCGCAATGAAGACGAAGAGATAAAACGCGCACGACTCGTTTGCGATTATCTGGCGGGAATGACAGACTCTTTCGCTATGACGAATTATAAACGTTTATTCGATCCAGATTACTCTTCAATAAAAGACTACATTTAAGGAATAAAAAAATGGCTGCTCCTCAAAAAATAAAATTAAATAAAGAAGAAAAAATCCTCTATATCACCTGGTCGGAAGGAAACACATCGACCATTCCGCTGAAGCTGCTTCGTGACGAATCCCCCGATGCCGCGAACAAGGGAGAAACAATTCTCTGGAAACATTACGAACCCGCTCCGCAGGGACCTGATAAACCAGGCAAATATGAAGTTGAAAAAATCGAGCCGGTCGGCAAGTATGCTATTCAAATTTTCTGGAAAGACGGTTACGATTACGGCATTTATTCGTGGGATGTTTTACAAAGACTCGCTGAGTTTGCAGATGTAAAAAAGAACCTTTAATTCGCAAATGCTCAGTTATCGGAATTATCCCGCGGTTATTTTTTTTTAGTTGCATTTTACTTCAATTCCTTTAACTTGAATATGTGATCTGGATAACTTCAAAATACCGTTATTGATGTTATATTATTACTGTTAATTCATCCGAAACACTGATACTAAATTTTTGACTGTTTACAAAAACAGGTTTTAGTTAAACTCATTTATTAAATTTTAAATGGGGGCAATTATTATGGATAGATATAATGAGAACAAAATCGATTCAGGCATTAAAACCTTAAAACGCCTCTCAGATGATCTGGATCAACAAAGCAACGAAGAATTACGTGAGCAATTGTGGAAACTTCAGCGCGAAGCAACTCTATTAATGGAGTTAATAGATGAGGAGATTTACGCTGAAGAGGATTTAAGACAGGCTATGTAGTTCTTTCTAAATATAGTTTGAAGTTAAAAAACCTCCTTCGACGAAGGAGGTTTTTTATGCTCAATTTTCAACAATAATGGGCAATTCGAAATCCGGAGCTTTAACCGATTCCTTTGTTTCTGCGGCATCACTCAGAATTTTGTTGATTTCGTTTACGTATATTTCTTTTGAAACATACCCTACATGCTGTGCGGCTACATTACCGTTTTTATCGATTATAAATGATGTGGGAATCTGACCAACACCACCATACCTGTAAGTTACAGATTGATTTCCCCAAACCATCGGGTAATTTACGCCGTATTCCTTAATAAAGTTCTCAACATCTGTTTTGTTCTTCGTATCGTCCATGGAGATACCAATAAACTCAACATCATTATCAGCAAATTGCTTTTTCATCTCAACAAATTCGGGAATTCCCTTTCTGCAGGGAGCACACCACGTAGCCCAGAAATCGATAACAACAACTTTGCCCTGATAGTCTGATAGCTTTACTGTTTTACCGCTGTATTCGAAATAGTTTGGGGGATACGGTCCGTTATCCGGTCCGCCATCGATATTATTTACTATAAATAATCCGATAATAACAGCGAAAAAAACGCCGCTTTTAATCCATTTCTTCTGTTTTTCGGTTAATTGTCCGGGTGTGTTTTCAGGAACTTCCTGTGCTTTCTTATGCTGCTTTTGACTCATAATTTATTGTACCTTTATAAAATTTATTATCCAATATACAATAAATCACGAATTTTGATCCAGAAAAGTTAATAATTCTTTAACTACACTGTCAATTTTTTCAGAAGAAAACCCTTTCTCTTCCGCAGCTTCGGCCAGAGTACCCCAGATAGGTTCGCCGCATCTCAGACACCGAATTCCCTTTTCGCTAAGAAATGATACAGATAAAGGAAATTCACGTACTAGATCCTCAATCTCAATATCCTTATCAACCTTCACTTTGCTTTTCCTCTTTATTTTTAATTCTGGAAGGAAATACAAGAGCAACACCTGCAATTACGCCATATAGTGTTGAAATTACCGGGCTGCTGCCAATCATACACGAACCATTGCATCCGATAAAATAGTAGTAACTGAATCCGAGAATACCGCCAACAACTGCGGCGGCTGAAATTTTGACAAAATATGTCTTCATCTGTTTTTCTTTCTAATAATTTACAATTCAATAATAATATGATGAATTCCTGCATAAAAAGATTCAACATATGTTTTGCTCTTATATGCCTTATTTAATAGTTTACAGAACATAAAATTAATCCATTGGAGTTTTGAATGCCCGACTACGAAAAACATTTATACATGATCATTTTCCCGATAAACGCCCTCGTAGCATCACAGCTTGACCCGGCAAAATTCGGAGAGCATTATACAACCGGAAGCGCAAAGCATTTCAGCGGTAAAGTTATTTTTGCCGAACTGGATCAAAATTTTAGAAGCGACTATTTTGAAATTGAAAAGTACCTGGATCAGACCGTTCAGCATTCCGACGGTTCACCCAAAAAGACTAAGTTTATAAAATCCTATAATGTACTTGAGCACGTTGATCTGGATTCGATTAAAAAGCTCCACCTGTGTACACAAAATGGAAAAGTTCTTTCGATTGAAGCTGGTGAGTACACAGCCGTGAATGAACCCGGACTGACAAGAGTGTACCAGGAAATCACCCCGCTCGACACGCTCGTTGCATCCACCCTCGACCAACGTGAATTCGGTAAATTTATTACCACAGAAACTACTTCAAAGGGAGCGCCGAAAATCTGCTTTACGCAGATCGAGTTTAATATTCCACGCTTCCTGGAGCAAAACAGGAACAAGGAAATTTTCAGCATCGAACTGCCTAATGTAAATCCATACAGATTCTACGACTGCATAATGGAATTGAAGGGCAAACCGGAAAAGATTACAAAAACTATCGGACTCGGAAGCCTCCTGCGGGATATATCATATAAGTTTCTGAGACACGGATTCTGGTTCTCGCACGGGGACAAACTGAAATTCTTCCCAATGCCTTCGCTTGCTGATCTGGAAGATAAATACTTCTACTGGTGGAAATACGTCAGATAATTAACAGGATTTTGCAAACTAAGTTCCTTAACGGAACTTAGTTTGTATTGTTTCCGATATACTTGTTATCACCCCACTTAAGAATATCAAGCTGGACTTTGACAACTCCCTCTTCGACCATATCGAGCTGCAAAGCTGTTCCGTATGACAAATCAATCAACCGGGCCGGATGCTTGGGCATTCTGTCATTCACGCGGATATTAACGCTTTTATTGTTGCTAAGGTTAGTTACATTAATTATAGTTCCGAACGGGTATGAATGATGTGCCGCTGTTAAACCGTACTTATCATAAATTTCCCCGTTAGCGGTCTGCCTACCGTGGAAAGGCTCGGCATAGTATGATGCGAGTCCGACTATGCTTTCCAATACCTCCTGAGCATCCTGAAATCGGACTTCGGACGAATCAGTATCAGCCAGGACTTCAGGAACTTTTGGTTTAGCATTGTCTTTACTTGTGAATCTGGGCACCGAAGCACAGGAGTAAAAAAACAACAGAAAGGGTAACAATATATATATCAGGGTTAAACGGAAGTTAAATTTCATGCCTGTATTCGTTTGTTATCAGTAATAATTGTTTCTGCAAATGTAATGAGATTTAATGAGTAACTAAATTTATTTCCGGCAGGCATAAAAAAGCGCTGAAGACCTTACAAATCCTCAGCGCATATTAATACTTTATATTTTTAAACTATTTTGGATACTTTCCAATCAGCTTCCAGAACCAGCGATGGAACTTGTGAACGGACTCGACCGGTTCGAGGAACATCATAATGCATTCGTTATTGATATAGTCTAATCCTAGTTCATGGCATGTTCCTGCCACTTCTTTACTCGATGAACCCTTTTGAAGCCAAACATTTTTAATTCCTTTCGCGGCAATTTCCTTAACTGCTTCCTTTGCTTTCACCGGTGGGATGCTAAGTATAGCACCATCTGCAGGCGAAGGAAGCTGATCGAGAGAGTGATAAACTTTATCGCCTTCGTATGAATCCATGAACGGGTTTATAGCGAATACATTGTAACCTTTCAGTTTCAGCTCTTTGTAAATATAGTTTCCGAACTTCTTCTGGTTCCTGGACACACCCAGAACCGCAATATTCTTGCACGAGATAAAATTATCAATTGACGTTTTAGTGGTCATATAATTCTCACCCAGATTTTATTTTCATGAAAGATACCGGTATCTTTTTTATTATTCAAGCGGACAATATTAAGTAATGATTTCTTAATTCCCCCGCCAAGCTCTGAGTACACTGCAATTATGCTCAGCCATGTCCGTGATGATGACCACCGCCGTGACCATGTCCATGCCCCTGGCCACCGTGATGATGGCCCCCGCACGCGTCTTCAACTTTCAGTTCTTCAAGTTGACCGGATTCAAACTTAGAAATAGCGCTTTCAACACTGTCATTGTCGAGAAGATAAACTTTAACGCCTCCGTTATTTAATTTAGCCACGGCCCGTTTGCCCATTCCGTTTGTAAGAACAGCTTCAACAGCGTAACCTTCAATAGCTCCCAGAGGCTGACATTGACCATGCTCGTGATGATGATTATCATTTTCGATTGTCTTCAGTTCCTTAGACTCAGTATCATAAATGGCAAAGTAACTTGCACTGCCGAAATGTCCGAACACCATTTCGTTCAATCCTTCTTTTCCCTGTGTAGGCATACATATTTTCATGATTTTCCTCTTTATTTATTTTTTAAATTTATAGCCTTACTGTTAAGTAAAGCGTCCATAATTTTATACCTTCCTGAAATCAGCAGTCGTTGTACAGTTCCGCGGGAAATGTGCATAGCCTCGGCAGCTTCTATCTGACTCCTGTTTTCCTTGTCGCAGAGCCGCATTGCTTCCAGCTCGTCTGCTTCAAGTTCAACAGTATCTACCTGCCACATCGGAATTCCGATCGGTTTAAATCCTTTCTCGTCCTCGAGAAAGCGGCATCTTCTATGTTTTTTGCATCGTCCCATAAATATTTTGTGCATATGCACAAAACAAAGTTAAAGAAATTTAACAATATGTGAAAGTCTTTTTGGGAAATTCACCACAATAAATCAGTTTTTAATGAAACAACCAGGATTTAAGGGCAGAACCAGCTATTTTATAGACCACATACGTTTCTTCAACGCTTCGCCCGAAACAGGATCGATAAAAAGCTCTTCCCCTTCGGCTTTGTAGTTATTACCGCTGCCGAACTCGCTTGTAGTTGCTATTAAATGCCAGACATATTTACGAGCAACTTCCGACCACCGGAAATCCACCATCCATTCCTTAATTCCCTCCGGAAGATAATTGGCAACGCCGATTTCTACAGCGCGGTTTTTATCTATAGTAAAATCACAGCCTTCTCCGTTCATGCAGTTTGGAATGCCTTTTACCAGGGATCCCTTCGGAATATTGCCGAGGCTGTCGGTTACAATCAGAATTTCTTCATCCACGAAATCGTAATCGATCATCCTGAAATTGTACCGGACTTCGTGTTTATCTCCCTTTTTACGACTATTCATGTAATCAGCGTGAATGTAGTTATCGAAAAAGTCCTTGCCGACCTTCGACTGAATGAACTTGTCGGTTCTTGCAAAAACAGATTCAGGGACTTCAATCCCGTCGCTGTTTATTCCGCACGTCTTGCATGAACAAGAGTACATTGCAATTAAAGCTAAAATGACTGGAAGCAAAATTAAAATGCGGCTATATTTCATACTGTTCTTATTGCTGTTGAATGGTTTAATAAAAGATACAAATTATAATTTACTTTTTAATGACATAAGTATACCCGGAATTCTCATATTCACTATTGACTACATATTAATCGCATTGATAGTACTGCTCGCCTCATTTACCCAGGGCTTCAGCGGATTCGGATTTCAGCTTGTAGCTCTGTCTCTTTTATCATTTCTAATAGATATAAAATTCGCGATACCCTTGTGCGCACTTTTCGGACTTGTAGTAAACATTTACCTTGTTATAACACTGCGTCAGCATATCAAACTTTTTGAACTGAAAAAATTAATATTAGGTTCGATAATAGGCATACCGGTCGGAGTTTTTTTCCTTTCAAAGGCTGATGCCGGAATTATAAAGCTTCTTCTTGGGATTGTTCTTTTAATCTTTGTCGCGATATCATTCTCAAATTTTATAAAAGCTAAGGGAATCAGCGAAAAATTCGGGTATCTGTTTGGGTTCGCTTCAGGTATACTTGGCGGTGCATTTAATACTAACGGTCCTCCCATTCTGATCTATTTTTACTTGCAGGGACGGGATAAAACACTGCTAAAGGCTTCAATTACCGGATTCTTCATATTCAGTTCCGTCCTGATTGTCGCCGGGCATTTTATTTCAGGACTGACGGATACCCGGGTTTTGGAAACATTTGCTGTTTACCTCCCCTTTGTAATTATTGGTCAAATTGTCGGAAAATCATTGTTCTCCCGAATATCCTCCGAGCATTACCAGAAATTCATACTGGTTTTCCTATTATTTATCGCACTATTAATGATTTTTGGATGATTTTCTCTTGTTTATTTTTAGATGTCTAAATAGTTTTAGTGTGTAAAATATTCTTTACTAATACAATAAAGGAGTTAGTTCAAATGATGTACATTACCGAAGAATGCATAAATTGCTCAGCATGCGTAGACGAATGCGAAAACGACGCAATCTATAATGCCGGTGAAGAGTATGAACTTAACGGAGAATCTAAAGAAGCTTTGTCCGAAGAGTACAGTTTCATCGTTCCTGAATTATGCAACGACTGTAAATCCTGCGTAGACGTTTGCGCAGTTGATGCAATTGAAGAAAAATAAGCGTTACCCCGCATAGATTTTTCTGAGCCTCTTCAGCTTTGAAGGGGCTTTTTTATTACCTATTTCAGCAGGTTCAGTTTCCACAAATCTTTTGTGTTAATGTTGATTACCGGTTTAAGTGTTCTGATGCCCGTCTTACCAATACTAGTTGAAAGAAACTTAAGCTCTTTAAGCATTTCCTGCAACTCCTCGTCTTTTTGAAAATCAAACCCGGTTTCCTGCATAAGCAGCAACCCCTTGGCTTTAATAGATAATTCAATATAAAGACGGATAAATGCGAGCATATCAACAACTACAATCGGATCGAATTTATCTTTAACGGAAAGAATATATTTACCTGCTCTTGTTGATTTGAACTCGCCTTTTTTAATCATCATCAACAGTTCAACCTCGGATTCGAATTGCAGCTCCATCCAATTTCTCAATGATTTTTCACTGCGTGTAAAAATAGTTGTAACAATGACGGGCAGCAGACATATCTGGAGTATTGTTTCAGTCAGCGGGGGTAATAGAAAACTGTTAAAAACCACATGAATAAGAATGCCGCATAACAATCCGCCAAGCAAATAGTAAAATTTGGTTTTTTCCGTTCTGCTTATAAGATTTTGCGCAACAACAGCAGAAATTGATGTTGCTGTTCCATGCATTATTGCAGTTCCGAAGCCGCGGACTATCCACAACAAGAAATTTTGCGAGTCCAGTTGATTCAAATAATAAATGTTTTCAACTATACTGAATCCTGCTCCGGACGCGAATCCGATTATAAGAGCATCCGATAAAAATCCAAGTTTGTTTCTGTAAAAGAGGACTGCGACTATACCGAATTTTAATGTCTCCTCAACCACAGGTGCGGTTAAACCTGTAACATAATCAGTATCAAGAAATGTAAGCATCAGGTTATTAATAAAATAAGCGGCCAGAGCGCTTGCAGCACCCCACAGCAGAACAACGCCTATCAATTGCGGCTTAAGCAGTTTAAATGTATCCAGCGAATTTAATATTATTAGAAATATTATTACCGGCAGCAGACTTATAACAACTGACATATACTACAACAATTTTAATGACACCATAAATTCATCACCAGGTTTCAGCTCCTTTTCAAAAGCGCGGGCATAACCGAACGATAGGGTTGTTTTCATCAGCGAAAACAGCACAATCTCAAAATCAAGCTGCGCTCCGGCATTGTGATGATAAGCCATAATTTGACTGTCCGATAAATTAGTAATTAAATTCGATTGGAAGAAAGATAATCTCGCGAATCTGACATACAGAGATAAGAAGCCAAACTCGCGGAACATTAACGGCGGAAGATTCCATTCTAAACCTATCTTGGCAAAATCTTCTGCGGCTAACTCGTTTATTTCCCGACCGGCAAAACTTTCTATTTCCCTGCATCTTTGCACCTCGAGCCTGTCAACATAGTTATTTCCGAAACCGCCGAAGTAAATTTGTCCGAATGAAGTTTGAGTATCTGAGAAAACTTTTCCGACCGAACTTCGCAGCCAGACTGATGAATTTCTTAATCCGGGAAAGAGAAATGCTTTTTCAAACTCTGCGGTTGCAACAGGGGCAAACTCATCGTTAAAATACGCTGCTTCCAAACCGACTGATATTTTATAACCTACTTCTTCCTCAACAGCACCTAACGACTTATGAAGTTTTGAATAATGATAATCAGCAGAAAACAGGTTCAGTTCCGTAAAACCCGCATCCACATTTTGATATTGAGGAAGCTTTTTTAAATCGCCGTAATGAGCCAAACTAAATTCAAGTTTAGAATTGACAGGCTTTTCAATTATAATATTATAAGTGTAACCAAGCTGCGCATAATATCCCGCTCTACTTTGCCTGGTGGGACCGAACAGATCATAAAAATTCGTTTTGTTCAGACCGAGGTTTAATGTCCAATCCCAATAGTTGTAATTCAATGATAGATGCAGTCGTTCTTTTTCGGGAATCGACTGGTTCTGTGTGTATGATGCTTTTATCTTAGCGCGGCTAAGCATTAGGTCATCCGACAAGTTTAACTGCAATCCGTATGCTACAAAATCTTTATACCCCTCAACGATAGGATAAAGATTCTCAAATGATGTTTCCGAAAAAGGATCATAGGTACCTTCGGCAACTATAAGTTCATCGTCATTGAGAGCGGAAGTTTTTTCAGTAGTATAATTATAAAGCGCGGGATTTTCACCAAGCGCTTTCATACCAAGATATTCTATTGCATTTGCATCCTCTAAATATTCCTTCTTGATTTTTACCGGTTTCATGCCGGTTGTTTTGTATTCAAATACAAGAAGCGAATCGTCGGAAATCTCCAGCGGCCTGAAAAATCCGATATCAGTATTTGTCATTAACTTTGCGGATTTATTTTTAATGTCAACTTCCCATACATTGGAAACACCTGTGTAATAAGAAGTTCCGATCAATCTCTTTCCGTCTTTGGCAAACACAAAGCTTGACAAACTGTTATCTTCGAACTCGTAAACTTTTGTAGTATCAATTTTACCCAGATTTAGGGAGTCGAGATCGAACACGACTAATTTTTGTTTACCATCCGGTTCTGCAAATGTGCCGGATAATAGTTTTCCGTTCGGAGAAACATCCAGATCGAACAGGGTATTCCCAAAGGGAATTGAATAAAGACGCTCAACCTCGGTGTAATCTCCCGTTAGCTTTACCACCGCAGTTCTGCCGTCGATGATCTGAACGCCGTAAATAGTTTTGTCGGTTGGAGAATAAACAAGCTCCGATATTCTTATATATTCGAAAAGTGTTTCTTCGTCTCCGGTATTCAAATCTATTGTTTTTATCCCACGCCAGTTGTTGTTATGAGTTGTACAAAATATCCTGTTATTTTCTTCGTCGTACGCTAAGTAGGTAACATAATATAAACCGGGGCTTTCAACATCAGAGATTTTTCTAATCTCACCGGTTTTAAGATTAAGTGCTACCAGGCTTGCAAGATCCCCGGGGCGATTTACTGCACAGTAAACTTCATTCTTTTCTTTGCTATAATACGGTCTTGAAACAGAACCTAAAACTTCGGGTGTAAACTCATTCTTCTCCGATAACGGGTAAGCATTTATAGCCTTAAGGTTCCCGGATTGAAAATTCCTCTCTGCTTCTACCCATTCATCCCAAATTTCAACAACATCATTTCCGAAAACTTTTTTGAATTGAACCGCATAAAACTTCGAACTTGTTGAATCGCGTTTATAAAACTCTTTTACCTTTTCTACTCCATAGACCGAACTAAGGTAAGACACAAAACGGGTTCCGTACAAATACGCATTTACACCGACTTGAAAATCAATCATTGTTCCCTCGGTCTGCAAACCAATCGGGCGATAGAAATAAGCATTTTCTTTAGTCATTGAACGGAAAACCATTTCATCGTATCCGCCGAGTACTCGACCTAATCCGCCGGACATCCATGTTTCCATAAAAACCGCGATGCCTTCATGAAACCAGCGGGGCGAATACCATCGCGGAGAAGTAATATAGCTGTAGAACATTGACAGGGGATTTTCATTATCAGTCGAAACTTTACCGCCCAATGCTCCTCTGAAGAACTTGTCTGATCCTGAGGCTTTATCGGCCATAACCAGATGGGTTAGTTCGTGGTTCATCAGCCACTGGAACCGTTCGTTGGCAGGCATTATGTCGAAGGTAAAATCAAACGGAGCAACATTTATCATTAACATGTTTCGCGGAATAGTCATTGTTCCGCCGTTACCAACGTCATTAAAGTCATTCAGAAAAACAGAAACCTTGCTATAGTCATAGTAATTCCAATACTTTTGATGGAATCTGTAAGAAGTTTCAAGACAGGCTCCTACATGAGGAACCATATACTCATAGGATTCACCCCAGTAAATTATTTTTGAATGCGTAGTTTCCAGTTTATAAAGCTGAGCAATAGTATTGCCTGTTGAACATATAACAAGAGATAAGCAGATGATAATAATCCGATAAAAGCGTTTATCCATTTTAAGGTTCCGTATTGCTGTATTTTCTAATAATTAAAATTCTTTCACCCTTTTATATACAGGATAAAGGAATATATTTTATAAACTCCAACCAAGTTTTTCTTTGCTATGGATACCTAACTTTTCATTTCCCATAAACATCTTAAGCGCATTTGCCATACTATGAAATACTTGCAACTGATTATTTGAGTATAAACCTAATGCGGGGGCTCTATTTCCTAAATCATCTTTAGAGAAGACATATTTATTCCCCTGCATACTAATTCCCAGGGCATCATTACTCATAAACATTCCAAGTTTTTCTGAATTCATTTTCGCTGCAAGTTCTTTTGATAAAAAGGTAACTCCAAGAGCCTGATCTCCTAATTTCTCTCGATTTAATGTTCCGCTTGCCGCACCAAGTTTTTCTATATTCCAGAAGCCGCTTAGCTGTTCAGTATTCTTAAGTCCAAGCTTTTCCTTCCCCCAGAATCCCAACTTTTCTTTTCCCCACATACCAAGTTTTTCTTGAGCTCCAAAAGAAAACGACAGCTTGCTGTTTAATTCTTTGTTAAATACAATCGCGTCCATAATATTGCTGTTCAACGCTGCATTCAGTTTTTCCTCGTTGCCCATCACATACCCGTAAATAAATATGCCGGACAACATCTTCTCACGTACTACTTTCAGCTTTTCTGTTTCTTCTTTAGTAAGTGAAAGCATTTTGGATTCATCCTCACTCAGAATATAATTCAAATCAGCAAACAGTGAGTCAACAACATTGCTTTTCTTATCCAGGTTAACCAGGAAAGTGCCGAATTCAAGCAGGTTATTATCAATGTCTATCGACATGTCAACTGTATCTTTCGTATAATATTTCATTAATAACTCACGTGTATCTGCTACTTTATTAAGGTTGTTTTTCATGTAAATTCCCAGAGAGTTTAACTCATCAAGCTTTCCGCGCAGCTCGGCATTATCTACTTCTTTAATCGTTTTCTCAAATTCTTTATAATCCTTGTTTAGATCCTCCAATATGGATTCGTATTGTGCTAATGCAACAATTGTAGTTTTCAACGCAGTAGTATCCTGCAGAAATTCATTACGCAGTTGTATGTCCTCCTGAGCGGTATTGCTGTTTCTGTATTTGTCTACCTTGCCTATAGTTCCGGCGCTCTCATTTTCATCCGCAGGTGGATAAAAAAGCGACACAACAACAATAAGTGCTACGATAAAAACTGTTCCGATAATTAGATTTCTTTTCTCCATTGTAATCCTCTGATTAGTATTTTATATCCATTGTTAAATTTGCGACGTTTATATTGTCTTTATAAAAATCAGCATATACTTTTCCCGGTGTTTCGTGCAGGCTCCTCAGAAATACCAGGTAATGATTTGTATCAAGACTTCGAAGTCTTATAGAATTTTTTTGTGAGGTGAATTCACCGCCATTTTCCGGATCTAAAGATTTTACTCCATACAGGGTAAATATGCTCTTATCGTACTTCAGTTCGCAGTCAAGTGCTTCATCGGTTTTCAAATCAACATCCAAAATAACTACCCCCTGCGAGTACTTAACCTGAATAGCGCCGTTAATCATACCTTCATCAAGAAAGAACGATTCATTATAATTCAAACCCGACATTGTACCCTTTGCGAATTCATCATCAATATTTACAACTGATGGCTCAAGCATAAGAATTAATCCCACAAGCAGTCCGCCGAATCCGAATGAAACTCCATAACTGATTTTACTTCCTTTAAAGTTCTCAGCGAGCCATTCCGAAATAGTATTTGTCTTTTTCAAATTCTTCTCCTCCCTGATTCTATTAAGCACATTATACCTTACGTCTACTTCTTCCTGAACAGGTTTATTCTGCGTAACGAGGTTCATAGCTGAGGCCATAGATTCGAAATACTTCCTGTTTTCATCTATTTCAAGTAATACATCCAATTCTTCTTTTTCCGAAGCATTAATCTCTCCGTCAATAAATTTATTCACAAGTTCCTGTATTCTTTTAGATCTCATAATAATTTCCGATCCAGATTATCTTTTAATTTTTCTCTTGCGATGTAAAGCCTTGATTTGACCTTACCTTCCGGAATTCCGACAATCTCTGAAATCTCCCGGTAACTTAGCTCCTGGTTATGTTTCAGGATAATCAACTTTCTATATTTAGGTGACAGTTTGTTTATAGCCGATTGAACCCTTGCTGCTGTTTCTTCCAATTCAAATTTTTTACAGGGAGAAGATACAGTAGGTGAGTTGGATTCGTTTAATTCTGTGGAATAACTATACCGCTTCTTACAATTAAGTGATTCATTCAATGTAATTCTGTATATCCAGCTGAAGAATTTTCTATTTCGATCGAAAACCTTAAGTTTTTTATATGCTTTAAAAAACGAATCCTGAACAATATCCTTTGAGACATCCTCATCGTGGGTAATTTGGTAAGCAAGATTAAACATTTTATTCTGATATTTCTCCATCAACATATCAAAAGACTCGATACTGCCATTAAGGGTTTCAATTATTAATTCGATGTCGTCTTTTATCATAAATACAATCAGGTTATGAAAAAGTTGGAAAAAAATTTAGTTTTATTCTCAGCTGAAATTTTTGTCAGACATATTTTCCATATAATAATATTCAAAATTTCCACAGCTAAAGAAACCTTATTATCGAAAATAAACTGTTGTTTTTAAATAAAATTACCTTTTTGCTCAAAATTATAAAGGAACTTTTAATAAGTTTTTTTGTCTACAATTTGTTTAAAACTAATCTGGCAAATGTATGAAGGACTCTAAAACTTCACTATTTTTTTTTACTCTATTAATTTGTTTGCCTCTTCACGCCAAAGACGGCAAACATATCACAGCAAACGGTGAACTGAAAGCCCTTCTCCTGTTTATTCAATTCGATGATGATTCAACAACAAGCAGTGACGCTTGGCCTTATGATACTTTAATGCTTCCCGAATGGTGCAGCGTATTTGTAAGTCCCGATACGAATTCCATAAGTGATCAATTTAACATTTCTCAATACTTTGACGAAATGTCATTCGGAAAATTCCAGCTTACGGGAGATGTGTATCATGAGGTTGTTAGTCCGAAGCACAATCAGGATTACTATAAGGATATAGGAGAAGTAAATACCGAAATTCTTACTTCGCTTGATTCTCTCATAGACTATTCGCTTTATGATAACTGGACCGGAACCGGTTCGGAGAGATATATCAACAAGCCTGATGGAGTTGTTGATATGTTATTTATCATCTATCGTAATTTTTCAAACAGGTTATTCTATAACAACGGCTGGACGGGCAGTGCATATCTGTACCTGGAAAATGATATTGAGACTAATGACAATGTTGTTATTAATAAGGGAAGGATGAATTCGGGTTTACAATTACGAGGCGCCAAATTTGGTTTTAACTACACAGTTTATACCGCGGCGCATGAACTTGGGCACTTCCTTTTCGGCGGAGGTCATATTGAAGGTATTACCAGACTCGGATTAATGACCGGCGGACCTGTCTGGAACGCGAGTCGGGGAATGCATTCGTGGGAGAAAGAAAAACTGGGCTGGATAAAATTCACGATTGCTGATACAACGCACAACAGATCTTATGCTCTGAGTGATTACATGACAACCGGTGATGCGCTTAAGATACCGATTAGCAGTAATGAGTATTATATTGTTGAAAACAGGCAGAAGATCAGTCGCCATGATAAAGCAGGAGACAAAGGTATTTATGTATATCATATACTCGATCGTAAAATTTCCAAACCCTTCATAACTGTTTTGTGCGCCGACGGAAACTGGAATTTCTCGATTGATTCCGAATTAAAGAAACTGAAAAAGGATAAACCAAATCCAAACGGGAAATCAGAAATGAACTTTTATAAACAGGTTAACGGAACCGGATTTTCCTGCAACAGCCAGGTTTATAAAGATAATTCCGCATGGGGTGATGATACAGACGCATTCGATACCAGATACAACGATGTGCTATCGCCTGTCAGCAATCCACCAGTATCCAATAAGTCCGGTATACCATTTACTATTGAAATAACAGATGATCATGATGGTATAGTTGAATTGAATATTCTGTTTAAGAATATATACTCCGGCAAACCATCCAAGCCGCGTGGACTAAATACTGCAACCGACTCACTCAACAATATTGTTTTAAATTGGCTGCCGAATAAAGAACCCGATCTGGACAAGTATTATATTTACAGATCCGACAAAAATGAAAATCTTATAATCATCGATTCGCTTTTAGCAGGCCATCCCGATTCTTCAGAAATCTGGATTCAGCCCAATCCAATAAAAACAAGCAACTCTTTTAATTATGCGGTAAGCGCTGTTGATCATTCCGGACAGGAGTCGCTAAAATCCGCAGAATGTGAAATTCAATTTGATATTTCCGGCGGGATAAAAATCACCAACCATGAATATGACTAATAATTAAGTTAATTTACGAGTAGAATTAATTTCGGTTTTTAAACAAATGAATATATCGCAATCCTCTTTCGACAAATACATTGAAGAAACGAAAAAGTATGAAATTAAAACTCACTATTCCGGCTGGGGCTGGTTTTTATTCACTATAATCGGTATGAGCGCAACGCCCGAAAAGGTTGAGTTTATAGATCGGGAGACTGGTAATGTTGTTGAGACATCAACGGATCCGGAAATAACAAAGAAGTTCGTAGGAAGATAAAAGTACATTGGGAGTGTAAAATGAATAAAGATATGATTCTTGAAAAACAGAAACAGGCAGCAGAAATACTTAATGAAAAAGACATAGACATGTGGATGACATTCGTCCGCGAAACGGGAAATATAAAAGATCCGATGATGGATATGATAGTTGGAACAGGCGCGACCTGGCATTCGGCTTTCATTATAACGCGAACAGGCGAAACAACTGCGGTTATCGGTTCGCTTGAAGAAGCGAATATGAAATCGGTCGGCACTTTCCAAAATATTGTTCCTTATCTGAAGGGTGTTAAGGATGATCTGATAAAGGTCCTGGAGAAATACGATCCGAAAAAGATAGCTATAAACTTTTCGCGTAATTCAAGTCTGGCCGACGGACTTACATACGGCTGCTACCTCGAACTGACGGAGATATTAAAAGACACTCCTTACAAGGACAGGCTTGTATCTTCCGAGGATATTGTGGGCGCTTTACGGGGACGTAAGTCACAGGTTGAAGTTAACTTGATAAAAAACGCTATCGTTGAGACACTGAAAATTTTCGACGAGGTTACCCGATTCCTGGCAGTCGGTAAATCCGAAAAAGAAGTCGCCGACTTTGTTAAAGGACTTGTTAAGGAACGCGGGTTTGAACTTGCCTGGGATGAAGAACATTGCCCTGCAGTATTCACAGGTCCGGATACGGCCGGTGCGCACAGCGGTCCGACTGACAGAACGGTACAGCCGGGACATGTTATCAACATGGACTTCGGGATAAAGTACAACGGCTACTGTTCTGATCTTCAACGTACATGGTATGTGCTAAAGGAAGGAGAGACAGAGGCTCCCGCCGAAGTCATGAAAGGCTTCGATGTAATTAAAGATTCCATCCAAATGGCTGCGAAGGAATTAAAACCGGGTAAGCTTGGTTGGGAAATTGACAACATCGCACGAAGCTATATAGTTGAGAATGGATATGAAGAATATCCGCACGGACTCGGTCACCAGGTCGGACGTGTTGCTCACGACGGCGGCGCGATGCTCGGTCCGCAATGGGAACGATACGGCAACATCCCGTACATTCCTGTTGAGAAAGGGAACGTCTTCACAATCGAGCCGAGACTTACAATTCCAGGCTATGGTATTGCAACGATGGAAGAGATCGTCTGGGTAACTGACGACGGATGCGAATTCATGAGTGAACCCCAGACTGAAATTTATCTAATTGAATCTTAGTGTTCCTTAGTGCTCAAAGTGCATTAGTGGTTTCTTGAATAAATACGTTATTAAATACTCCCGCTGAGTAATTCAATCGGCGGGAGCTAATACTTACTTTAAGAGCAGCATTTGTCGTGACTCTGTAAATCCGCTTCCGCTTAACTTGTAAATATAAATTCCGCTTGATAATTCCCCGGCATTGAAACTTACAGTACGCCAGCCTGCTGATGTAAAACCGGATATCAGACTTTTAACTTCCTGGCCCAACGCATTGTATACGTTAAGTGAAACGTGTGAGGCTTCCGGAATATGAAATCTAATAATGGTTTCGGGATTAAAAGGATTCGGATAATTCTGCATAACTAAAAATCCGCGTGCCACCCCATCACTCTCTTTCACCGAGACTACCGACCTGCCGGTGCCGATTAATAATATTTCCTTAGTTCCGATGTTGCTGGTGATTACCAGAGATTCTGTAACACTCCCTTCTGCAATCGGTGTAAAAGTAATATTCACTTCAAGAAGGTCGCCCGGCTTAATAACTCCGCTCTTCTGTGAAATTTCAAATTGACTATCGCTTGTTGCTATTTCTGAAATTTCAAGATCAGCAGATCCGTCGTTAGTAAAGACCAAGGATTTAATAACTGCGGTGTTTATTTCTACTTCACCAAAATCAATTGAATCTACTGATGTTATCGACGGTTGCGGATTAATTCCGGTTATCATTCTAAGTGAACGACTCTCAAAGTCGGAGATGAACAAAGTATCCCCTGTTGATGACGCCACAATCCCGTTAGGTCCGTCAAAAGTTGCGGCAAGTAAATCCCCGTCACGCTTACCCGCATACCCGCTCCCCGCAAAGACTTCCTGCCCGGAGCCGTCTGCACCAATTTTATAGATTCGATTACGCTGAAATGCAGTTGCATACACATAACCGTTTGAATATGTGATAAAGCCGAGCCAGCCGGGTAAGTCACCTATTTCCGATACAGTTCCGTCCGGAGTTCTTCTTAATACTTTACCATTGTTGAAATTCCCGATATAGAGATTATCGTTTTCATCAAAAACGATTCCGACCGGTCCATTCAATCCGTTACCGGTCATGAAAGTCTCCACCTCCGATCCGGCTTCGTAAGATGACAACTTCGAAGTCTGGTAGTGGGCAATAATCATCTTTCCATTGCTGTCGAAGGCTACACCGGTAGGATTTGTCAATCCACTAATTACAGTTGACTTCTCGCCATCCGGAGTTACCATATCAATTCGTCCGCCGCCGGCGTTTGTAACATATAAATTCCCGTCCGGTCCGATCGCAAGTCCGTTCGGATCAGAGAATCCGTTTGCGAATATCTCAGTATTTCCATCAGGTGTTATTTTAGTTACAGTAGAGCTGTAATATCTTGAAGCGTAAATATTTCCGGATTTATCAATTGCCAGTCCATCGTTAAATGTCGACGGACCCTGGACGAGTGTTTCAACTTTTTGCCCGAAGTTGCCCGATGTTAGAAGAAAAATAATACTGAAAATATAAAGAGCAGTTCTTATCATAATTTCCCCCGATAATATTAATTCCGGCGGTAATTTGCGGATTCGGCATCCGATTTTCGTACGAACTTATAAATTCGGACAAATTTCCACACCCCTAAGCGGCATTTTTTGATTTCATCATTTCTTTTGGTGTCTTTCCGGTAACTTTTTTGAATGCGGAATTAAACGTGCTTTTCGAGTTAAATCCGGATTTGTAGGCAAGTTCAAGGAATGTGTATTTTTCATTTTCTTTTTCTTTCGATAATGAAATGAATTCGTCCACGCGATAAGAGTTCACAAATTCGAAGAAGTTTTGTTTGATACACTCATTCAGAGTCCTGGATAATAAATGGGGATGTATTTCGCATAGTTCGGATAGCTTTGCAAGAGTAAGAGCGGGATCGAGGAAGGGCTTTTCATCACTCATAATTTCAGTGACTTTTATTGCATACTTGTTACAATCCTCATAGTTTTTATTGCCCTTGCCATTTTCCTCCCGCTTAATGTAAAACAACTGAGGTTGATTCATGGCATAGTAACCAACTACAAGTATACTTCCGGATAGAATTACCCACACAATGTGATATACCAAAAGTGAATCATAACTGTTGGGATAAACTTGTGTAAGAACAAAACTTACCAGCCATGCGGTAAGCACAGACATCCCGATAAGAATAATGTTTTTATAAAATCCTGTTCCGGTTATATAAGACAGGTTTTCTGCTGATAATCTCTTATATCTTCGGATAAGCCGGAAACACATCAGCAGATAAACAAAATTAATGGCAATAGCAGCCGCTTCGGTTATCAGATAAACATATTCAAATCTGCGATATGTTCGTGCAAATCCACGGTAATCTTCAAACATCAGGGGTAATACTGATATCACAAAAAGCACAACAGGAATTAAATGAAGTGAAGTAGTCCTGAATGATTGATTCTTCGCGAAGAAAAGTCTGTTTAAATAAAAGTAAAACATCGGACCATACAGAAACAAAACAAGGTCGCCGATGAAGACAATCTTTAATCTCCACAACTCATTAAACGTATTATTATAAAAATATCGTCCCAGGAGAGTAACCGATATCAACAAAATAAATCCAACGAGAAACCTGTTGGAATTAATATCTCCCTTCTTCAACCTGCTGATAGCAAATGCCAGCAGGAGTCCCTGAATTCCGAAAATTAAAACCAGATTTGTGAATACAGTCAAATTAATGCCTGTCATAAAAATTAGTGATACGCTATCTTTATTTATAATTACCTGTTATTTCCATTACATTTACAGAGAGAATATAAAATAATTTATAGTATAAAATGAACACAGCATTAGATATACTTCAAAAATATTACGGACACGATTCTTTCCGCGGCAGGCAGGAAGAAATTATAAACAGAATAGTAGACGAACAAAAACACTCTCTGGTTCTAATGCCTACCGGCGGTGGAAAATCGGTCTGCTATCAGATACCTGCAATGCTATTTGACGGCGGAACGATTGTTATAAGTCCGCTTATTGCTTTAATGCAGGACCAGGTAGATGCGTTACGTCAAAAGAATATTCCCGCGGCTTTCATTAACTCAACTGTTAAACCGGACCAACGCGCTAAGCGACTGGATGACTTTGTTGCCGGAAAGCTGAAGATGCTATATGTAACTCCCGAGCGCTTTCGGAAACCGGAATTCGTTGAGAAAATTAAAACAGCTGATATTTCACTGCTGGCTGTCGATGAAGCACATTGTATATCCGAATGGGGTCACGATTTTCGTCCCGATTATTCCCGTATAGCCGAGTTCAGGGAGCTGATAGGCAATCCGTTAACAATAGCTTTAACCGCTACTGCTACTCCCGATGTGCAAATCGATATAATTTCCAAACTCGGACTGCAGCCTTCCGAGATAAAAGTATTCCACCAGGGAATTCAGCGACCTAACCTGAGGCTTGAAACCGCAGACATTTACGATGAGAAGGAAACTCTCGACGCGATATTCGGAGTACTCGACAAGTACAAAGGTTCGGGAATTATATATTTCGCGCTGATCAAGAAACTCGAATATTACTCGCAGGTACTAAGCGATAAAGGTTATAGCCACGGAGTTTATCACGGTAAGCTCGAACCGAAGAGACGCAAGCAGATACAGCGGGATTTCCTTTCGGGTAAACAGGATTTAATACTCTCGACAAACGCGTTTGGTATGGGAATAGACAAACCGGATATACGTTACGTCATCCACGCCGAAGTCCCGTCATCCATTGAATCGTATTACCAGGAAATCGGACGCGCCGGCAGGGATGGAAAGGACTCGACTTGTCTCATGTTGTACAATAAGGATGATTTGTATACCCAAATGGAGTTTATTAAATGGGCTAATCCCGACGCGGACTATTACTCCCGCATGTACGATTTGCTCCGGACTAATATGGACGCAGTTATGTCCGACGGCACAGATTACCTTCGTGAGCAGATGAGCTTTAAGAACAGAAACGATTTCAGGGTGGAAACGGTACTCTCTATGCTCGACAGGTACGGAGTTACCGAGGGTAGTATTGAGACAGGAGATTTAAGACTCGTCGGCGAACTTCCTCACCAACTGCATGATGAAGAGTACTTAAAAGAAAAACTGATGAACGACAATAAGCAGCTTCTGTCTGTTGTCAACTACTTCAAGACTCAAGAGTGCAGGCGAGTATTTATATCGGATTACTTCGGCTTCCCTGGTGAAAAGCCCTGCGGGAATTGCGATGTGTGTGATTATCAACCATCGTTGTGACAGGTCACGACCTGCCACTACTCTAGCCTCAAGCCAATAATGCTAAATTACACTCAATTTATTATTCGACTCTCCTGCACTTTCAATTTCCCATTGTGTGTTCACAATATTATTAAGAAACACCATATCGTGACTTACAAGCAGCAACGAACCGTTGAACTCCCGTAATGCATCTTCAACACATTTAATTGAAGGCAGGTCCATATGATTTGTCGGTTCGTCCATTATTATTAATTGCTGATTATCGAGCAGACCTTTGGCAAGCATAACCTTGCGTACCTCGCCCGGACTCGGCACAGCGCTATCCAGCAGTTTCTTCGGATCGGAACCGAGTTTGTCTATTATCGTAAATATCCTACCCTTGTCCTCGTTCTTCAAATCCTTAACTTCCGCAAGAATCTCAGCAGACTCTTCAGCAGTAATTTCCTGGCGGACGTACATGAAACATGTTCCGGATTCGTTCAACTGCTTCACAAGATTATTTATCAGTGTACTTTTACCTGATCCGTTAACTCCCGACAACCCTATTTTTTCTTGCCGTCGAATGTACAAGTCCGGAAGAGATAAAGTACGTTCATTCCCGAGATCGATCCCTTCTTTCTCGTAGAATAGCAGCACGCCTTTCGAGAATTTATCGGACTCGATATTGATTCCCAAATCCCTGCCGCGACTTACACGAATCGAGCTAAACTCGTTTTCCATCCTCTCCATACGGCTTTTAAGCCTGTTGTAAACTTTCCCTTCGGTAGCGTCCTTGCCTGTTAGTCTTGCCTGATCCATCTTGCTCTTCGCATCATGATCTTTCTTCGGAATATGTCTCTTGGATTTCTTATCATCAGCCTGCGACGCTTTACGTTTACGTTTAACTACTTCCGCCTCAAGTTTCTTTATTTCCCTTCCGAGATTCGCTTTCATATTCATTATGGATTCTTGTTCCCGGCTCATCTCTTCCTCGAACTGGGAGTAATTACCTTTACGCATACTACTTCCAGTGCCGGACAGCCAGAGTATGTGATGGCAAAGCTGGTCAAGCAATTCCTTGTCGTGACTGACTATAACACCTATTCCTGAAAAACTTTGTAGCGACTTTACAAGTATGCGCTTTGTATCATGATCAATATGATTTGTTGGTTCGTCAATAATCAGGATATCCGGATTCACAAACAGTGCAGCTCCGATCTGGCAGCGTTTGCGTTCACCTTGGCTCAAGGAATCCCAGCGATTCAGCCAGGCATCTTCTATCATCAGCATGTCTTTAATCCTGTACGAACGTTTATCATATGATTCGACAAACTCATTAAATCCAACAGGAACATCATCCGTTCTCTGATCACAATAGTATGAAATCCCGATGCTTGTAACAGCCCCATCGACCGGTTTGTAAATCCCTGCCAACAACTTTAACAGAGTTGTTTTGCCACTTCCGTTAGTGCCCGCAACACCTGTCCAGCCTTTGGAAAACTGTGCGTCGATATTTGTAAACACTGGGTCAACCGAACCGGAATATTTAAATGACACATTATTTATTTGAAGAAGCTGTTTCTGCATAATAACTCCTCAAAGTTTTATTGTTCCGGCAGCGAACGAATACGATGCCCGGAATCCTGTTAAAATAAAATTGGATTAATGGAGTGAGACAGAGTCTCAGGAAAAACTAGCGGTATATGTTGGAATTATAATTTCATCGGAAGTATTTATACGATCAATTATTACTACTGTAAAATTATAAACACCCGGAAGTATAGTCAAGTACTTAACCGGTATTTCTAATTCCGGAAGCAATACCGTTAACTGTGGATCTAAGCAACTGCATCAACTCCTTGTTCTTCGGGGAACCGGGCTTGCTTTTTCTGAACTCATTTAGAAAGCGCACCTGAATAAAACTTATCGGGTCCATGTATGGATTACGCAAAGCCAGAGACTGCTGAAGTGTTTTGTTGGAATCCAGCAGGTTGGCATTTTTAGTAATTTTTAATACAGCATCAACAGAGCGATTATATTCATCCTTTATATTCTCATAAATGTGGACATGAGCTTTATTCCCTTTGAATAAAACTGTATACTCCTTTGCAATGTTCATATCGGTTTTAAATAGAACCATTTCGATATTGTGAACCAGCGAATTAAAGAATTTCCATTTTTTGAATATAACAGCAAGTTCTTCCCAGTTTACAATTCCAGATACAACACATTGGTTAATCGAGTAGCCGAATCCGTACCAGCCTGAAATCGTCTGCCTGTTTTGCGTCCAGGCAAACACCCATGGTATAGCCCGCAGCGAATTTATTCCCTGATCTTTCTTTCGGGAATGGGGACGAGATCCGATCTCTATCTTCTCGATTATGTCTATCGGTGTTGCCGTTCTGAAATACTCTATAAAATTCGGATTGCTGATCAATTCCTTGTAGTACTCGAATGAAGACTGTGAAATCCGATCAAATAACGATTCATACCTGCCAAGTAATTCCTTCTCCTTGTGGGACTGATTCATCGCAGTCTTAAGTATCACAGCGGAGGTCATATATTCCAGACTCCTCTTTGCCATTGCAGGCATAAGGTACTTTGCTGAAATCATTTCACCCTGTTCGGTTATTTTAATTTGGCCCGAAAGAGTATTGCCCGGCTGTGCGAGAATAGATTGATAAACCGGTCCGCCGCCGCGGGATATACTGCCGCCCCTGCCGTGGAAGAATACCGGATCAACCCTGTACTTATCGGAAATTTGCTTCAGCATAATCTGTGCTTTATACAATTCATAGTTCGATGCGACAATTCCGCCATCTTTGTTGCTGTCTGAGTAGCCGAGCATAATAACCTGCCTGCCGCCTCTCGCTTTGAGCTGCGCCTTGTATGCTTTGTTCTCGTATAATGTTGTCATTACCGAAAATGAATTTCGCAAATCGAAAATGGATTCGAACAGGGGAATAATATTTAATGATGATTCAAACTGTCCGGACGTGTTAATACTTATACATCCCGTCTCCTTCGCAATCAACAGCGTACCAAGCACATCACTGGCGGAAGAACAGTTGCTTATGATATAATCGCGGCAGGAATCTTCCGAAACATTTTCCTGCGCCCATTTTATAACTTTAATTTCCTCGAGTACCTTGTGTGAACCTTCGCTAAGTTTTGAATACTCGTTTATCAACGGACGTTTGCTGAATATTTCAGATGAGAGTAGTTCAACTTTTTCATCCTCGGTTAAAGTAGAATATTTCTCGACAATTCCGCTCCCTTCAAATATTTCAGCAACTGCTTTCTCAATTAATTTCGCGTTTTGTCTTATGTCGAGCATTTCAAGAAAGAAACCAAAGGTTCTAATCTTATAAAGAAACGGAAGTATAATATTTTCGGCAATTACAGTTCCCTTATTATGCTTAAGACTATGATAAATCAATTCAATGTCCTGCTCAAACTCTTCCGCATTTGAGTAACTATCAGTCTCGTAATTATTCAGCGTATTATTTAGTTTGATAGAGCATGTAAGAAGTTTAGCTCTGTAAGGCTCTTTATCACTTCTGTAAATCTGTTTTGCAGCAGAATACTCCAGCAAATGAGACTCTTTTTTCAAAGATTCCGCAAGAGCTTTGTTTACTTTGACCAGGTTCGACGAAGAACTTAAATGAGTATAAAGCTGATCAAGGTCCTTCAGGTACAAAGAAATTATAACCTGCTTATTGTTAGCAACGGTTTCCTTAGTTGTATCCACCGTAACAAAAGGATGTCCGTCCCTGTCGCCTCCCATCCAGCTTCCCATCTTCAATATTGAAGGAAGTGGATTCGACAGTTCAAGTTTATCTTTAAGAAACGAGTTCAATTCGGAGTAGAATTCGGGAATAACACTATAAATAGTTTCCTTAAAGAAAAACAATCCGTGCTGAATCTCATCCTGCACTTTAATTTTATGCAGCCTTATCTCATCCGTCTGCCAAAGAAGCGTTACTTCCGTTTGAAGACTACTCATTAGTTCTTCAGCGAACATATTGTTGTTGCTAACAGTATGATGCTTGTACAGAAGCTGACTTATTCTTTGAAGTTTTCTCAGAACAGTTTGTCTCGTTGCTTCAGTCGGATGCGCAGTGAATACCGGAATAATTTCCAGAGAATCCAACAACTTGCTTAGATTCCTTTTCAACATTCCCGACTTAGAAAGACTGCGGCTTAAATTATTGAATGAAGCTTCATCAACTTTGTTTTGTCTATTCCCTTCTTTCAATTGATACGCTTCATCCGCAGCGTTTACTAGCAGAAAATATATATAAAACGCTTTTACAACTTTATGAGCAGAATTATGATCCAGCTTACTTACTATAGAATTTATCTTATTCCTGGTACTGTTTGAGTAATCAATTCTATATTCTTTGGAAAGTATCCTAAGATTCTCAACAATATTGAATATTTGCAGACCTTCCTGTTCCTTTATTACATTGCCGAGTAAGGCTCCCAGTTCGCGAATATTATCCCGAAGTTCTTTATTAATTACAAAATCGACAGCTCGTTTTTCCATATTTCTAATTCGTTCTGATTAAAATTCAATTAGTTCTAATAAAATCATATCCACTTCCTGATATCTTTATAATCCGGCGGATACCATTTAATGTATTGAACGATCCTGGGACGCTCCATTTTATTCGGCCGGCTTCCATGAGGAAGCGCATGATGCCATAACACAAAATCACCTCTTTCAGCCGCAATGGGAACTGCGCCCAGTTTTTCAAAATCCTGAGCTCTCGGATCAGTACCTTGTTCCAGGTTTTGAAGCCAGTCCTCAATCTTGTTGTGAAACCCGGGGACACAAGTGAAGGCACCCTGTTCAGCTTCGGTGTCAGTTAAATAAAGTAGTCCCTGTAAACCCAGTGGAATCGGTAATGCAATACTTGTATCCCAATGCATCCCGGGACCGGGAAATTGCCACTCTGAATTTTCCGGCGGATTAAAACTAACACGATCATGACTTACAATTAAATTGCTGTTGCCCCAAAGCTGCTCAAAAGCATTTCGTATTAATGCATTCTCACGTGTAGCTGCGAGTGCAGGATGATCAAATAACTGGACCATAATACCCTGCCGTTTGGGATGACTTTTATACCACGTCCGGGGATTCGATGAATCCATTTCTAGGAATTCCCACACAGCTTTTTCCGCAGCAAGGCATTCTTCTTTCGATACAGCCTCCTTAAGAATAATATATCCGTTGTCATTCCAAAATTTCATTGCATCTCCATTAAGTGGGGATGCAGTTTTCAATCCTTGAATCGTTTGATCATCCTTTTGCCTATTTATACTCCGGATAATTAAGGAATTTATTTCGTTAATCCTATCCGGGCTAATACTTCCGCCGTTTTTATCAAGGATCCACTTTTCAAATTTTTCAAATGAAAACGTAAACTCGAATACCTTTTGAATTGCCTCTTCAATTCCCAGGTTAAGCTTGTCAATAATTATTAGATCCAGATTCCATTCATATTTTTTATCGAAGGATACTCCCTTGGTAATCCTTGCCGACTTTTCCCAAAATCTTTTTACATGGCAGACACCAAGAGAACCCTTCTCAAGTGAAGAACATACTTCCAACTTTACTTCGTCAACCAAAACTCCCCTCCTTAAAAAATGACCCTGTTTGATTATACCGGCCGGTTAAAAACTACCGGGTGCGTATAATATTTAAACTCCCGAAAATAAAAGACAAGAGATGCCATTCTGAAAAAATAAGTTAACAGAACAATTTCTTAATATCAATCAAAGATTGCGGTACTTTATAATCCGGTTTGAAATTCGACAATATAATTATCAAGCTCACTTAAGTTCTTTATATACTTTACATCGGGGTACTTACTTATCATTTCCAGTTGACAATTACCCGGACCCTGTCCGCCTATTATTATTTTCTGTTCGGACCGTATATTTTTAATCATATCTATCAATTCAAGGAGCCCTGTGACATTTAGATAAAAGTTATTCGAGACTCCGATTAAATCGGGATTCCGTTTGTTTACAAATTCGATTAAATTCCTGTTGGGTAAATTGGTGCCGACAAAAACGGAGTCCCATCCGTTCAACTCGAAATAATCAGCAATAATTCTCGCCCCAATTTCATGTCGTTCTTTCTGTACACATGTAATCACAATTCTTTTACCCGGCAAAAGATGTTTTGCTTTTTGAGCTTTCACGACGGGCAGTAGCTCCCTTGTAATTTCCGATGCAACATGTTCTTCCGCTATTGAGAGCCGGCATTTATCCCATAATTCGCCTATCCTGTACATCGATCTTTGAATTATTTTTTCGTAAATATCCCTGGGCTCAACATCATCACCAATTAAACCGGCGATTATATCAGAGCAAATTTTCTTTTCCCCGTCAAGCAGGGCCGACATGTAATGTAAATAAACAGATTCCGATATTTGCATATTCGTCCAAGTACCATAGTTCAATTAAAGTAACGATATGAGCGGTGAAAAGATTCCATACAGGAATAAAATATTGGAGTGCAATTAAGAAGTGGAACGCCGGCACCTTTCAGTACCGGCGCATTGTATTACTTAAGCAGCATCATTTTTTTAATTGATCTGAATGAGTTTACTCTAAAGGAGCTAATATAAACCCCACTCGAGAATCTGTCGAGATTCAGTACTTTTTGATACGATCCGGCTTTCTGATATTCATTAACCAGGGTTATTACTTCCTGACCAAGTATGTTATAAATCTTGAGTTCGACAAGCCCGTCGGATGGCAGCCAGTACCTGATAGTAGTTTCCGGGTTAAACGGATTCGGGTAGTTTTGGAATAACTTATAATCCTGCGGCATGAACTCTTCTTCATCCAGGTTTGTAATAATACCCAAAACGTCAGCGGGCTCTGCTTCCGAGTTTCCTACATTGTCTTCCGACAGCACATAAACATTGTACTGTTTCTCCGGTAAAATATCGATATACAATCTGCTGCTATCGCAGACTCCCGCCAGACTGTAAGGTCCTTCTTCAGAAGACACGAACACCATCGATTTTTTAATACCCGAACCGGTTCCGTCGGATGCAGCCCAGACAAGTTCCAGCTTATCCCCAGCTTGTGAAAGTGATATCGGGGTCGTAACGGGAGGTTCATAATCCAGAATATTTATAAAGTTATTTGTAGAGATCGGTTCATTAAGATCAAATGTAATTACCGCATGGTTTTCAATTACTGTTCCGGTCGGTAAATCCTCTTTGAGATGAATTGTAAACTTCACCCAGCCTTCACCCTCGGGCGGATCAGCATTCGGCGGCAGTTCAATCTCAACAAATTCCCATTTAAGTACGTTTCCTTCCTGTGTAAATTCGCCCATATCGTGACTCATATCACCAACCGTAACAGAGTTAATATCGAACACATCTTCGTCGAGTGTATCCAGAATAACAATCTTCCATGCCGGAGCTGTCGCTTCTTTTTTATTTTCAAAAAAGATTGTATAACTCATCGGTGCAGACGTAGCCATATATCCGTTCTCGCCATAACCCTCCGGTCCTTCTTTCGCGTTAGGATCCCAGGAAGTAACCTTTTCCAAACCCTTATTAGCTTTATCGAAGTTGCCGTTCAGGTAATCTTTCATACCTCTTACGGTGTTGCCCATACAGTCAAAAACATCCTTGGCAAGAAATGCCGGCCAGGCAACAATTCTTCCGAATTTTTTAAGAAGAGATTCAGCGCCTTTCTTTGCAATTCCTTTCATGCCGTTTTCAACAGTAACGGCTTTCCTCAGACTATTTCCAAGTACTTTACCGCCAGCATCCATAAGACTTTCATCGTTCTTAACCGGGCGCCACATTTCATAACAACCTTCAACTACTGTATTCGACACATACTCTTCCGCTGTAGCAAGAGTTGTCCAGGCAACTACAGCGCCGAACGTAACAACCCCATTGGTCTTTGCAAGACCGGGAACAGCGCCGAGTATAACGTCGAATGTCCTGACTTCATTCGGCTGCATAGGCTGTAATAAAAGAAAAACCTCATCATTCACACCATCGTAAGTGAGTGAATCGATAGGAACCTCAACCTTATCACCGGTTAAAATGTCGGTTGTCTCAATTGCCATAATATGAACACCCATGGTTGTAGTGAGTTCGATAAAAGCGTAATCGGTGATAAAATCTTTATTGTTCCAGTAAGTAATAGTATACCTGTTAGGCGGTCCGACTCTAATCTCTCTTCTTCCGCTGATTGACATTGAAATTGACGGGAGCTCTACAATTTCATTAGCGCTGATTATAAAATCGCCCAGACCCGCTTCAGCCGGCATTTCAGTTGTACCCACGGTAATAGTATTGTTCTCCTTGTCTAAAACAGTGTTCGCAGGTGTTGATACAATATCCCAGTCTTCTCCGCCGTTTGTTGTCACAAATACTTTTAACTCATCCTCATTCTGTCCGTTTAGCAAATCATCTTCATAGTGAAAGGTTAAAATGTAACTTTCCACCTCCGCATTTTCTCCGTCGAGTCTCCACCATCTCTTAACAGATGAGGTTAAGTTGGGATACGGCTGATTATTATTTGCCGTGATGTGCAGCTTTTGCAGACTTCCTTTACTCACCAACCGAACATCAACAAAGAGTTCCGACTCAATAGTAAGTGTTGTATTATATGGCGTATTATACCAGTTATACAAACTTCCGTCGTTAATAAAGCTTCCTGTACTTGGTCCGCTATGAGTTCCAATTAAACTAAACTCGGCACCTTGGGGAATATGAATTTGTGCCTTATCGTTGGTTCTTGTAAGACCGGTGTTTCTGAAATAGTCGCTAATCTCTATCTGTGCATAGGGTTCCTCGCCTTCATAAGTAAAGGAAAACTCTGTATCGAATTCGCCCATACACTGTATACTTTCACCCGCAACTTTTTGACTCAAATAAGTTGCTGTAAATTCATTGTAGTTAAAAATGCTGCCGTAGCAATAAACGTCTAAGTATCCACCGTTTTTCGGACTATTCTGTATCGTTCCGTAGTTTATTAAATCTCCATAGCAGTATATATCCGGGTAGCCGCTTAAGTTTTCGATTTTTTTCCCTTCAGCAATAGTAACATCTGCATTAAAATAAACATTTGCGCCTATTCTCAACGCACTATCACCAACCATAGTTATATTGCCCAATAAGTTTCCTCTGAAATATCCGCTGATATCAAGTTCACCCTCCGATTTTATATAACCCCAGGCAAAACCTCTGTCAGTAGCATAATTAGTTAGTTTGTATTCTCCCATATCCAGAGTATCGCTGCCAAAATTTAAGTATACATTCTCATCAAATTCGAGATCACTGCCTGCGTTTATATATCCGCTTGAACTTATGATAATTTCATTAACGCTGAATGGCGATGTCCCGCTGATAGTCTGTGTCCGTGGTTCACCGTTAAAAGTCAGAAAGCTCTGTTCCATTGTATTGTGGTTAAACAGGTTGCCATTTATGTATAAATCTATGTAACCACCCATATCAGGACTGTTTCGAATCGTTCCGTAGTTTACTAAGTTACCCTGAACATATACATCGGGATAACCGCCATAATTTTCAATTATCTTATTTGAACTGACTTCAACTTCACCCTTGAGGTAAACATTGGCGCCTATTTTCATCGGTTCATTCCCGATAAGTTTATAGTTACCCATCAGGTTCGCTTTGAATAATCCGGATACATCCAGCTCACCGTCGGAGTAAATATACCCCCATGCCAAACCCTTATCCGTACTTACAGCAGTAAGATTATAACTCCCCATGTTAAGAGTATCGCTGCCAAGGTTGAAATAAACATTTTCATCGATACTCAAGTTACTTGATGCCCATAATACACCGTTTGGAGAAACACCGATTTCGGATACACTGTATATTGAAGATCCGCCAATCTTCTGTTCATTTGTTTCACCGTTAAAAGTAAGATAGGCGGTTGCAAGTGTGCCGTAATTTGTAACATCGCCAGTACAGTATAAGTCCAGGTAACCCCCGTTTGGATTATTTCTTATGGTACCGTAATTAGTGAGGTTTCCCTGAACATAGAAATCAGGATAACCTCCCCAGTTTTCAAGAATTTTAGTTTGCGCAACTGTAAGATTACCCTCAACCCTGAGATTACCATCGGTTTGCATAGGCTCAGTTCCGCTAAAAGTCACATTCCCAATGCAATGTCCTCGAAAACGCCCCTGGACATCAACATTCCCGTCGGTTCTGATAAAGCCCCACGAAAACCCGTTTTCAGGCGCAAAGCTTGAAAACGCATATGTACCCATTTCAAGAGTATCGGAACCGAAGTTCAGATAGACACTCTCATCGAAGTAAAGGTTGCTGCCGGCATTAATGGTTGAGTTTGGAGAAACCCCTATTTCAGCCACGCTGAAACCGGCACTGCCGCTGAGTATCTGGTTACCCGTCCCGGCGTTAAATGTGAGATATTTTTGCGACATACTGCCGTTGTTAGTCAGATTGCCCTTAACATATAAATCGAGATAACCCGTAGAACCGTCCTTTATAGTTCCATTGTTAACCAGGTTTCCTTCAACATATAAATCGGGATAACCACTGTAGTTTTCGAGCGAGGCTCCGGAGTTAACCGTAAGGTTCCTAACGTAAAGATTACTGTTAACAACTACAGGTCCGTTTATTACTGCATCGTTATTAATTCCCGGCACAACTCCCCCTATCCATGTTGTAGCTTCCGTCCACCAACCACCCGTACTTGTTGAGGTAATTGTTTGAGATAAAATCGGAATGCTTAACAAAAGATAGATCACTATAACATTGTACAATGTTTTCATGTGCCCTCCTAAATAAAAGTGATACGTGATAAAATACCACTTGCAGTTATAAGTAAGTAACGGGAATAAAAGCCCTCTTTATCTGAAATATATTCAGAATTAATGTTATTAGCCATAGTAAATTGTTATGCTTTATTCATATTTGATTAACATCACGCAGGCAAGCTTATACGAGGCAAAGGCAAAAAAAGGCGCGGCAAAAACATCAATTGTATAATGTACGTGTTGAACAAGAACACAAATTGCTACAAGGATAGTTGCAATAAGATAAATGTTTTTCAGGATTTTGTTCCGGTTGATTAAGAAGAGCATAAACATTAATGATGTATGACCGGAGAAAAACAAATCTTTTGTAAGTGCTTCTCCAGTTCCAAAAAACTGAACGAATGGATCGTTCAGTAAAATCATGGATTGCGGGGGATTAAGAGGAAGGAAATACATACCCAGTATTCTAAAAGTAACCAGAAAAGCATATGTTAAAATAGCTGCATGAAAAAGACTAGGGCTGTTAATAAAATAAATAAGAGCGCTAATTAATGCCGAGTAAATAAGTAAGAAGGTAAGCCATGTAACATTTACAGGATCGAATAATTTTAATATCGGGTCTTCAAATGAAATACCATTGCGACCCTCAACATAGTTCAGGAAGTTCGGCAGTATTATCAGAACAGCTACAAGAAAAAGTACTGATAATATGAACGACTTTTTTTGTTCCGGCTGATTAAAATAAGCCGTCCACTTAGTAATTAATTCACCCGGTCCTGATTCCGACTTTCCCATTTATCAATCTGCTGTTTATAGAAAAGAAATTTTGCTCTCTGAACAATTCTTCAAGAGACCCTTATAAGTTATAAAATTAAGTCAAACAGTAAAGAATAAACGGATGAAAATCAGATCCGAAACAATTTCATTCGGAATCACTCTTTTCTCTCATAAAGAATTTGCCAGTTCACTTTCCATGTTATGCCGCCGTCATCACTTCGTTCCCAATTCCAGTCGAATTTGTCATTCGAAATATTGTACCAAACCATCCGCTGCATGAACGAAGTCCCGTCTTTTATATTCACAGTTCTTGAAAGAATCATTTTGTCTTCTTCAAAACCACCTTCAAAATCCAGGTAGCTTCCGTTATTATCAACCCAGATTTGCTTCCACTTATCTAGAAAAGGAGAGTAAACAGAGAAACTTCGTCCGACTAGTTGAGAACCAGGACTCCCGTTAAATTTTCTTCAATTACGCAGCTGTTAAGAATCTTCTTAACTGAATTAGAACCCTTTTTTATTGATCCGTCAGTATCCTTCCATAAACACTTCCAATCCCCAATCCAAAAATCGAATTGTGAAGATGGCAGCGAAGCACAAGGTTTTGTCTGTGCGGAGTTTATGTAGTTGATTAAAAACAATACTGATAAGACCGATATATATTTTTTCATTTTTACCTCATTCAATAAAATCCACTAAACTCGTTAGGTTAATTGAATATAATAATATTGCATTTATTAGTTAAGGTATCAAATGATCTCCAAATAAACTTTAAATTATGGATTATTAACGCTACCTTTAACCAGCATGCAACACAATTGGGGAACGTTAAAATGAGACTTTTACTAATACTCTTAATATTACCTGCCGTTGTTTTTTCTCAATCCAAGGGATTTGAAGACAACCTCGAAAAAGTTTTCGTCAACGCTAAGAAAGGTATTTATTATGCGCTGTCAAATATTCCGGACAGAAAGAACAGTATGTCGAAGGAATTAATAGACAGCGACAAGCTGATAGCCAAAGTTAAACTTTCGAAGGAAGTACACGGCATAAAGGTGGAATCCGAAGGATTCTACGAAACTTACCGTGTTACTATAGAAGTCTATCGCTCTTACGACAAACTCGTTGAAGAAGGCTACCTGAAATTTATTCCTGAAGATTAGCCGTTCAGGATCTTTATTGCTTCGGCATGTATTCCTTTGGACGCAGCAATTATACTTGATCCTTTTACCGCATCGCCGCCGTGATAATCGGTTATAACTCCGCCCGCTCCCCGTATAACCGGTATGAGGGCCATGCTGTCCCAGACCGACATAATAGGATCCATCATTAAATCTGCAAATCCTGTTGCTACCAGATAGTAACCGTAACAGTCACCCCACTGTCTGTACATCTTAACCTTACGCATTAGATTTTCAAATTTACCAAGATCCTGAAACTCCTCAATATTAAGATGATCTGTTGTTAGTATGGTTGCTTGTGAAAGGTCATTACATTCACGGACCTTTACTTTAACATCGTTCAGCTCAGCGGTAATGTTATCGCCGATAAGAAATTCACCCAGTATAGGCTGGTTGATGACACCAAGCACCGGTGCACCGTTTTGCATTAATGCAATCAATGTTCCGAAAGTAACCGCGCCGGATATAAAGCTTTTTGTTCCGTCGATCGGATCGAGTATCCACTGATACTCCGCATCTTTGTTGTGGATTCCGAACTCTTCGCCAAGTATTCCGTGATCCGGATATTCTTTCATTATCAGTTCACGCATTTTCTCTTCGGTACTTTTATCGGCAATGGTAACGGGCGATTCATCCGACTTTGTTTCAATCTGTACTCCGGACCTGAAATAGTTTCTTATTATCTCGCCGCTTTCATCAGCAAGATGATTGCAAAATTTTTTAAACTCTTCCATATCTTCCATTTATTTTGTTAAATCAATTACGCTAATTTATAAATACTCATCGGATTTGCCCGGCCTTTTATTTCAACCTCTCCGAATGATTCTTTAACTTCATGCTTACCATCCATTTGATCAAGTACTTCGCCAGAAATCAGCACCTGCGACTTAAACTTCTTATTCAATTGTTCAATGCGCGATGCGAGTATTACAGTATTGCCTGAAATAGAGTATTGTTTACGCGCTTCCGTACCAACATTACCCGCTATTACATATCCGGCATGCAGCCCGATTCCTATTCGTGTGGCTGGAATCTCACCCGCCTCGCTTTTCCTGTTAACTTCCCTTACTATTTCCATCGCAGCGTCAACAGCATTGATGGCATCGTTACCCTTAGATATCGGGGCGCCGAAGGTTGCCATATAGCCGTCGCCCAGAAACTGATTGATTATCCCGTGATTCCTGAGTATCACATCAATCATAAATCCGAACACCTTATTCTGATAATCTATTATTTCTTCCGGCTCCCTTTTCTCCGCAAATGAAGTGAATCCTCGTATGTCCAGGAACATTACACACACGAACTTGCGCTTACTTTCTAGTTCTTCAGCCTGGGCTATAAGCTCATCAACGATTTGCTGGGACACCTGCTGGTTAAATAAATTTATAACTCTGTTTCGCTCGTTATAAAGTTCGAAAGTATTATAGATTTTCGTTCGAAGCTGATTGGCAACAAAGCCGGATATTACTCCGCTGGTAAATACAAGAAGTACTTTCCCTGTGTGAATATACCACTCGTTAAGTATGTTTAGTTCTTCCGGGTAAGTATACTTTGACAAAACATATATCAGGACTATTCCGTATTCAACAGCCGAAACAGTGCCGGCAAACAGGCACAACTTCCTTTCCAGACTCAAAGTGGTAAGAAAGATGTAAATAATATACAGGAATATTATTGGTGTAGACAGGACAAGAACCGACTCCCAGAAATAAGCCAGTATAAACATTAATATGGATGGTATTGAAACTTCTATATAGAGGTTGATATAACGAATCCACTCGCTGAACGGATTGTTGGACTCTATCCTTTTCGTCAATGCTCTCCTGATTCCGAACTCCCTAAATGCAAAAAGTATCAGGATACCGTTGAAGATGTAAAGACTTGTAAAATGCGGATATTTTATATTGACGCTGTCACCGAACAACATCATTGCCAGAGAAATGAAAATAACGGGCAGAATTGCAAGAATTCCCAAAATAGTAACACGCTTCTTCTCGCTTTGCATAATCTCGAGCCGAAGCATTTTATCGAGGATTATTTTCTGGTTACCATCTTTGTTTAAATGCTCGTTCACTATACGTCCCGTTGAATGCTGTCATATAAAAATAGTTATATCAAAGATTGATTATATTTGCACGTAAAATATAATTCGATATGATATTAGAGCCAAACAAAGATAATATTTTAAAAGCTGCCGAAGAAATTAAACGCGGAAACGTAGTTGCTTTCCCGACGGAAACGGTTTACGGACTGGGAGCCGACTGCACGAATCCGATTGCAGTTTCAAAAATATTCGAGGCGAAACAACGTCCCTCCTTTAATCCCCTAATCGTACACATTCATTCAATTTCACAGATGAATGACATCGCATACATCGAGAAGGAAGAGATTAACAAACTGGTTGAAAAGTTTTGGCCGGGTCCGCTTACTATTGTACTGCCGAAGAAGGATATAATTCCCGATATCGTTACAGCCGGTCATACGACGGTTGCAATCCGAATGCCTGCTCACCAGGTTGCACTCGAACTTATAGAAGCTGCCGGGACACCGGTATCGGCACCAAGCGCGAATATGTTCGGGTTTTTAAGTCCGACTAAACCCGAGCATGTACAAAAACAGCTCGGCTGCAAGGCTAATATTATTCTTGACGGGGGCGACAGCTCTGTTGGTGTCGAATCAACGATAATTGAATTTACTGATTACGGGGCTAAAGTATTAAGACCGGGCGGATTAGATGTGGAAGAAATAAAAACAGTTATTCCAAACATTGAATACAACGATGTTTCAACTGATAAACCGAACGCACCGGGTATGCTTCTTCATCACTATGCGCCGTCAGTCCAAATTAAATTCATCGAAGAGGTTGATCCTGATGGTCTTGATTTATCCAAGGCAGGCGCACTGCTGTTTGACGGATCGAATTACAATTATAACTTCAGTACGAAACGAATTCTAAGTTCGTCCGGGAACTACAACGAAGCCGCGGCAAACCTTTTTAAGTATCTGCACGAACTTGAGAACGAGAACATTGAACTTATTGTTGTTGAAAGAATTGAAAATAGGGGACTCGGGATAGCAATTATGGACCGGCTCACGAAAGCAGCAAACAGATACAGATAGACTAGAACACTCCAAGCAGTTTTAACGACATTATAAACACGGCCAGTATTAGAACCAACCTGATAAGTTTATCCCCTTTCTTAACAGACATTTTAGCGCCCCACCAGGCACCGAACGAAGTCCCGACCGACAGGATAATGCCGTACTTCCAGTTTACATTATCTGTTAACGCAAAAATTATAATTGCGGGTAACGTATAGATAAGCACGATAAATACTTTGTGCATATTGACGAATACGAGATTCAATTTCATAAGATGATTCAGTGCAGCCATCAATATAAATCCAACACCAACCTGAATAAATCCGCCGTAAAACCCGATGCCGAACATAGCCGCATAAACAAGCCAGGACTGTTTCCCCTCAGGATTATCGAGATACTCTTTTTTCTTGCCGGGGAAAATCATTGTAACAATCATCCCTATCATAACAATACCCAGAATTGTCTCGAACAATTGATCGCTGATCCGTACCGAAAGCAGAGCTCCGGCAATGGCGCCGGGTAAAGTGAACAATGCCAGTTTTAAACTAATATTGAAATGCTGGTACTTCTCTCGTTTAAATGAATAAACAGCTGATGCAGTCTGGAACATGATGGCAATTCGGTTTGTACCGTTGGCGACTGTTGCGTCGAGTCCCATGAATATTAGTGCCGGAAGAGTTAGCGTTGATCCACCGCCTGCATTAACATTTATAAATCCGGCCACAGAACCGACAACGAACAACAAGAGGATATTCAGCAGATCGTTCATATTAGCAAACAAAATATTTAGTGATGATGTTTAAAATATCGATTATTTCTATTCCAAACCTGTTAATAAACCGGCACAATGATTGAAACAAACATCTAATTGAATAATCCGGTAAGATTTCAATAATATTTCTGTTTTGCTGATGTTTCAGCTTGCCTTTTGTTGAGCAATTGTTTTATATTCGCATAAGTTTATAAGCATTGGGTTTCATTAAAGAATGAAAAGGGAATCCGGTGATCCCACATTCGGGATATTCCGGAACTGTACCCGCAACTGTAATTCCGGTTCTGCTTCAAGTGGAACAAAAATTTATGTGTTTAACGCCACTGTCTACGATCCGACGGACGGGATGGGAAGGCAAGCATAAATCGGAAAAGTCAGGAGACCTGCCTGGTGTTTTTATTAAAGGCTTTCGGGAATTGAAGCTGGAATTGAAAGATAAATAGTTTTGTATCTATCTTCCTTTCAATCGCTCTCTTCATATATAACTATCTTTCTCGGAAGCATACCAAAACCTAATTAAAATCAATTAATAATCTTGAGGTTATTGAGTATGCTTAAGAACAATCTTGGAATGCCCCGGATAGGGCTCAACAGGGAATTAAAAAAGGACTGCGAAAAGTACTGGGCAGGCAAAATTCCCATTAGCGAATTATTCGAAACCGGTTATTCAATACGTAAAAAGAATCTGGAGCTTCAGCTTGAAGCGGGTATTGACTTAATACCCTGCAACGATTTCAGTTACTATGATCAGGTTCTCGATACGTCATTAATGGTGGGAAATATTCCTCAACGTTATCAAAGGGTACCGGAACTCAGCGATTCGGAAATAGACCTGTACTTTGCCATGGCCCGGGGATATCAAAGTTCGGAATTTGATTTAACTGCAATGGAAATGACAAAATGGTTTGACACCAATTATCATTACATTGTCCCCGAGTTTTCTAAGGATCAGAAATTCAAATTTACATCAACTAAGATAATTGACGAATTTATTGAAGCGAAAAAAATCCTCGGCAAGTCCGCCAAACCGGTGCTAATTGGACCAGTTTCCTACTTACTTCTCGGTAAAGAAAAAGAAATGGGTTTTAATCGTATTGAGTTGATTGAAAAACTTCTTCCAGTATACCTGGAGGTACTGGATTCCTTGTCACGAAAAGGAGCCGAATGGATTCAGTTCGATGAGCCGTTCCTCGCGCTGGATATCACGGACAAAGTAAGAGAAGCATTTGTTAATACTTATGATTCAATCAACAAAAAATTTCCCGGGTTGAAAATTCTTCTTGCAACTTATTTTGAAGGATTAAGAGATAACGCTGAATTTACCGGCTCTCTGCCTGTAAGCGCGCTTCATATCGATCTGGTTCGCGATGACGCACAATTGGATAGTGTATTAGAACACTTCAAAGGAAATAAAATATTATCGTTGGGTTTGATTGACGGAAGGAATATTTGGAAAAACGAGTATAAAAAATCGCTCGAGTATATCGACAAAGTAAATTCAAGACTCGGCGGAAAGAGAACAATGATATCCCCGTCCTGTTCACTTTTACATACGCCGTTCGACCTGGAGGTTGAAACCGAACTTGATCCGGAAATTAAAAGCTGGATGGCTTTTGCCAGGCAAAAGCTCAGTGAATTGAATGATCTGCACAAAATAATTGAAGGTGATGAAAGTCTCCTGAAACAGAACGCTGTCGCAATTGAAAGCAGGAGTAATTCAGCTCTTATTCATAAACAGAATATAAAAGACCGTGTAAAGTCCATAGGTAAAAATGATTTACGCCGTAAAAACAATTTCGAAAAACGCCGGGCGAAACAGAGAGAAAAAATAATCCTTCCATCATTTCCTACTACTACAATCGGTTCTTTCCCACAAACTCAGGATGTACGCCGGCTAAGAGCAAAACTGAAAAAGGGAGAAATCACATTAAAACAGTATGAACAGGAAATTGAATCTGAAATTGAAAAGACTATCTGCTTCCAGGAAGAAGCCGGAATTGACGTCCTTGTACACGGGGAGTTCGAGCGAAACGATATGGTTGAATATTTCGGCGAACAGCTCAACGGATTTACTTTTACTAAAAACGGGTGGGTACAAAGTTACGGCAGCAGGTGTGTAAAACCGCCGGTAATTTACGGTGATGTTGAACGAACTAAAGATATGACAGTTCGTTGGTCGAAATTCGCTCAATCAAAAACCGATAAACTTGTTAAGGGGATGCTAACAGGTCCGGTAACAATTCTACAATGGTCGTTTGTACGGAATGACCGGCCGCGTTCCGAGACTACTATGCAAATAGCGCTTGCATTAAGAGATGAAGTTATTGCATTGGAGAAGTCCGGAATAAAAATAATTCAAATAGACGAACCGGCAATCCGCGAAGGACTTCCGCTACGAATGAATGATTGGAAATCATATCTCGACTGGGCTGTTATGGCATTTCGTGTAGCCTCTTCCGGCGTAAGAGATGAAACTCAGATTCATACTCATATGTGCTACAGCGAGTTCAACGATATTATCGAATCGATAACGGGAATGGATGCCGACGTTATAACAATTGAAACATCACGTTCCCAAATGGAATTGCTTGACGCTTTCGTCGATTATAAGTATCCGAATGAAATCGGTCCGGGCGTTTATGATATTCACTCCCCTCGTGTGCCTACCGTTGGAGAAATGGTAGATTTACTTAAAAAAGCAACTCAGTTGTTACCGGCGGAAAACATTTGGGTTAATCCCGATTGCGGACTCAAAACACGCAGGTGGGAAGAAACGGAAGCTTCGTTGAAAAATATGGTTAAGGCCGCCGGAGTAATAAGATCTCAAACTAAAATTAATAGGTAAGGAATCACATTTTTAAATGTCGTTACACGAAACCAAATATTGTCCGAGGTGTAGAGAAGAGTTTGAATGCAAACCGGGTAACATTACACAATGTCAGTGCTTTACTGTAAATCTGACCAAACAGGAAATACAATTAATAAGAGAATTATATGATAATTGTTTGTGTAAACAGTGCCTCATTGCAGTGAAAGGCAAATTGAAAAGATACAAAAATGAATTGCGATTAAAGTTTGTAACAAAACATATAAAAAATTTACCAGTTACAGGAATTAAAATATAATCTTATCCCCTGTACTAGAACTAATAAATATTCAGGTAGCAAAATAATTTATGGAATTATTCTCCGGAGATATTTTATGAACGAGACCACCTTCTCTATTAACGATGTGATTAAAAGAAACGGCGAAACAGCCCAATTCGAAACTCAAAAAATTTTTCATGCAATAAAAAAAGCAGGTGCATCAACAGGTGAGTTCAGTGAAGATGTCGCGAGAATGCTGTGTTTAAAAACAATTAGTATTATTCAGCAACTTTACCTGGATAATACTCCTTCCGTTGAGAACATACAAGACTGTGTTGAAGAGATTCTAATAAGCTCACCATTTAAGAAAACAGCGAAATCATACATTTTATACAGGGATCAACATACAAGATTAAGAGAATTTTCACTAAATGCGCAGGTTGAGTTAATGGATGGTTATCTCGAAAAAACAGACTGGCAGGTAAATGAGAACAGCAACATGAGTTATTCTTTACAGGGATTAAACAATTACATTTCCTCGGAAGTCAGCAAGGTTTATTGGCTTAATAAAATTTACACGGCACACATAAGAGAAGCACATCTCTCAGGTGATTTTCACATTCACGATCTTGGTCTTCTCAGTGTTTATTGCGTCGGCTGGGATTTATATGATCTACTCCTAAACGGCTTCCAGGGAGCCGTCGGAAAAATAGAATCGAAACCGGCTAAGCATTTTCGAAGCACTCTCGGCCAGATAGTTAATTTCTTTTACACTTTACAAGGTGAAGCAGCCGGCGCACAGGCATTTTCGAATTTCGACACTTTACTTGCTCCTTTTATTCGATATGACAATCTAACTTACAATGAAGTAAAACAGGCAATGCAGGAGTTTCTTTTCAATGTAAATATCCCGACACGCGTCGGTTTTCAAACACCTTTTACGAATGTTACTCTTGATCTTACGGTTCCCTCTTACTATGCCGATAAAGCAGTAATAATAGGCGGAGAAATGCAGAGCGAGACTTATGCGGGTTTTCAGAAAGAGATGGATATTTTTAATAAAGCCTTTCTAGAAGTAATGAAAGAAGGCGATGCGAAAGGACGCGTTTTCACATTCCCGATCCCCACTTTCAATCTTAGTGAAGATTTCGAATGGGATAATCCCCAGCTTGATATTCTATGGGAAATAACCGCAAAATACGGAATTCCATACTTTGCAAACTTCATCAATTCCGAGATGAAACCTGAAGATGCGCGAAGTATGTGCTGCCGTTTACGAATAGATAACCGCGAACTAAACAGGAAAGGCGGTGGTCTATTCGGAGCCTCCCCGCTAACCGGTTCCATTGGTGTTGTTACGATTAATCTGCCTAGAATCGGTTTCTTGTCGAAAAACGAAAATGAATTTTTCAGCAGGCTCGGAGAGCTTATGAAACTGGCAAAAGAAAGTCTGGAAATTAAACGTAAAATACTCGAGCAGTTTATGAATAAAAACCTTTACCCGTATATGAAATTTTATCTAAGAAGCGTTAAAGAACGATTCGATGAATACTGGAAGAATCACTTCTCTACAATCGGCTTAATAGGAATGAATGAAGCCATAATAAATTTCACAGGTGTAAGTATCGGTTCACAGGAAGGGTTGGAATTCGGAAACAGGATAATGGATTTTATACGCGAAAAACTTGTAGAGTTCCAGGAGGAAACAGGCGAGATATACAACCTTGAAGCAACTCCCGGAGAAGGAACATCTTACAGGCTTGCACTTATTGATAAAGAAAAATATCCGAATATTATTTGTGCGAACGAATCGACATACATGGAAAATAATTCCCCATTTTACACAAACTCGTCGCAGCTCCCGGTTAACTTTACTGATGACGTTTTTGAGATGCTGGATTTACAGGATGACCTTCAGGCAAAGTACACCGGCGGAACAGTTCAACATTTGTTTATGGGTGAAAGAATTCAGGATACTACTTCACTGAAAAACTTAATTAGAACAATAGCTTCGGAATACCGGCTACCCTATTTTTCCATAACTCCGACATTCAGCGTATGCCCCGTATGCGGCTACCAAGACGGCGAACATACGGCATGTCCTAATTGTGAAAACGAATGTGAAGTATACTCAAGGGTAGTCGGTTACCTCCGCCCTGTTAAACAATGGAATGACGGCAAACAAGCTGAATTTAAAATGAGAAAAGTATTTACGGCATGAAAATCGGCGGCTTTCGAAAATTCTCGTTGATCGATTACCCGGGTACTATCAGCGCAGTTATTTTTACGCAGGGATGTAACTTTCGCTGCGGGTATTGCCACAATCCGCAGCTGGTTCTTCCCGAACTTTTTGAAGAGCCAATAGACGAAAACACCATAACTGAACACATATTAAAAAGGAAAGGTAAAATTGAAGGGGTAGTTGTCAGCGGCGGCGAACCGACAATTCATAAGGACCTCCCGGAATTTATATCGAGAATAAAACAGCATGGATTTAAAGTTAAGCTTGATACAAACGGAACCAATCCGAAAATGCTGCAAAATCTTTTAAAACAAAACCTGCTTGATATTGTTGCGATGGATTTGAAAACCGTTTTTCAAAAATACAAATCTGTTTGTAATACCGAGGTAAATATACAAATCATCAAGAACTCAATTGAGCTCCTAAAGAAATCGGGAATTGAAATAGTTTTTAGAACAACAGTGTTAAAAGGAATTCATTCTTTTCAAGATTTGAGAGAATTGAAATCTATTTCAAACAACAAACTGATAATTCAAAACTTTCAGCTTAGGAATAAAAATCTTGTTTCTTTGAGTTATACTGAAAATAGCACTTTTACAGAATCTGAACTTTCCGATCTAATCAGAGATATTAATTGATGTATTAGGATAGTATTTGGATTTTGGCAAATTAAAGTATGTGAATTAATTGCTCTAGAATTATGACCACGTTAATTATTAAAGATATTAAAACAAGTAGTTTAACTATTTAGTTAAATCAATTCGTATTTAAAAATAGATATAAATATTGTGCTAACCGAGGTGACAGAACTTCGCTTTACCTAATCTTTTTCAGAAAGTATTGAGCTTTGTAAAGTTTTCTAAAATTATAAAAAAAATTAACAGGGGCTAAAATTAATAACAATAAACTTGTATTATCTCTTATAATTCTATCAGCTTTATTTTCACGGCTTATTCCTCATCCGCCTAATTTTACACCCATAGCCGTCGTAGCTTTGTTCGGCAGAAGCTATTTCAGCAATAAAAAACTTGTATTCGCTGTTCCGTAAACCGCCATGTTCTTGAGAGACTTTATAATCGGGCTTCATACATTATTGCCTGTTGTTTACGCTTCCTTCGCGGTTATTGTTTTTATAGGATTTCAACTTCGTAACAAACGGTCCGCATTTAGAGTCGGTTCCGCAACAATAAGCGGCTCAATCCAATTACGCGCCAACTTAGACAATAAAGTTGAATTGCAGGGTGAAGTAACTTTCCAGGAAAGACAGTACGAGAACAAAGTGTACTGGTCGTCTGATATTGACGGCACAAAAGATTTTTTGAAATCACCGGACTTCAAGGGATTTTTTGCTGTCGATTTGTATATGCTGGGTCCATTAAAACTTTCACTGAACGGTGTGTTAACCTGACCGACGTATGTCCCTCATGTTGCCGGCACTCCCGGAGTTACAGAAGACGAATTAGCTGAACCACAGACTTTTCTTGAAGTTAATAGGTATTCCGGGAGCCCAAAGGGGAACTCCCGGAATTTGTACAGCAATTAATTTACCTAAACCTTATTCCCCAAATAAATTATCTTTCGAATTGAATCGAATTGAAGATAAGGATATTCTTCCCTTATACTTTCGATTGCGTCCGTAGCGCTTACCTTCTGCTCCCGAAGAGTTTTAAACTTCTTCTTGATCTGGTAATCTCTCACTGATTTTTCGTTGATCAGATTCCTGCTCTGAAGAAGCTGATAGATATCATCGCTTATTAAATCCGCCAACGGGTTTGATGTGATTATTGCATCCTGCATATTTTCCCCCTTATAAGATTATTATGGAAAATGTATTATGATTAACTGCTGTTTCTAAATTCATTTTATATAATTCCGATTTAGTACTGCTAGATGTCTACTTTAATTCCGTTTAAGAATGACACATATCTTGTTCTATGATCGAACACAGCGCCGCCGCCAATTTTGGACGCAATATTAAACTTCAGTTTCGAAACAAATTGCAGCGACTCCGTTATATAGATATTGATCCCGCTTGCTGCACCGACACCGAAATGAAGTTCATTTTTATTGCTGTATTTACCGTTTTCAGACATAGTGAATCTCAAAAAGTTAAATCCTGCTTCAACTTCCAAAAACAGTTCCAAATTATGTGCCTTATTTATTCTGAAGTCAGCTCCGAGAATTAATGGGATTATTTTCATATCCTTTACAGACCTGTAAACGACAGAGCTGTTCTTGTAATCCCGCAAGTAAATACTCTCCTGTTCACCCTCTGAAAACCCACTTGAGAGAATAAAACTAAGACTTTCACCCTTGTTTAAATGAATAGAGCCGATGTATCCTTTCAATTTGGGTCCATTTGAAGGGCTCGAAAAGCTGCGATTAAGCTCAAATTGGAGACTCTGCTGAGCCCGCAGAACCGATACCGACAAAAATGCGGTGATAAGAAAATATTTCGCAGTTCGGCGCATATTCTTCAGAAGCTAATTATAAAAATATTAAGCACCGGAAGATATTTAAAAGACAATAATGAGATATTACATTTCGGGAATGAGGAATATTTTCTGTTAAGCTCCACTTCTTACCTTTTAACCTTATTTTGAGAATCCGGTATGGTAGAGCTTTATCCTATAAATATTCCTTTAATTTTGGATTGTTATAATTTCCGTGTAAAAATTATTTTATAATTCGTTTAAAAACAAGTGCATTATTCGGGAACCCTAAAAAATGAGTCCGGCAGCCTGCAACAACAATTTACTTATTCATGATTACAAGAGCCTCTTTTATCAAATCTTCAATACTGAGATCCGGTTTGGAGTCCAATATACTTCGGATAATTCTGTCGGCGGCTTTTTGATTATACCCCAATCCGGTTAGCGCAGCAACCGCATCGTCTTTAACGGTGAACTTGGAAGGTGCGAGTCCCGGTGAATCAATATCATCGGAAAGTTTATCTACTTTCTCACGAAGTTCTATAATAAGCCTTTCGCCAGTTTTGCGTCCCACTCCGGGAATCGCGACTATCCTGCTTAGATTGCCGGTACGCAAGGCCTCTTTCAATTCATCAATTTGTATCCCTGAGAGTATCCCCTGCGCGAGTTTAGGTCCGACTCCGCTAATGCTTATCAGCAGCTCGAACATTTCTTTCTCGGCAATTGTGAAGAATCCGTAAAGGTCCAGTGCGCCCTCCCGGACATGCAGGTATGTATGCAGCGAAACACTTTCGGTCTCGCTTGAAATCCTGTCGAAAGTGTTCAGGGTTATGTTTACAAGATAGCCGACACCGTTTACGTCAATAATTATCTGCGTCGGTTTCTTCGAAATTACCTTACCTGTTAAATGTCCAATCATATTCAGCGCTAATTATATGGATAGAAAAATAAGTGTTTGAAAAGTTTTATTCTATAATCCTGTCGGGATTTTCTTCAATAAATTTTTTCCAACTTCCCGCTGTACCCGAAGGGGCGTCCTTTTTAAACGCGTGACAGACAGCCACAGCAAGTCCATCACTTTCATCGAATTTCATTTTCGAGACATTAATGCTCATCAGCTTTTTGATCATGTATTGAACCTGTTCTTTCGATGCCGAGCCGCTTCCGACAACCGACTTCTTAATTTCCCTCGGAGAATACTCACCAATCGGCAGTTTATTATGAACTGCTGCAAGAAGCGACACCCCCCGTGCATAGCCTATTTTCATAGCCGATTGAACATTCTTATCGTAAAAAGCGGTTTCTATCGAGAACTCATCGGGAGAATAGATTTTGATGAGTTCGTAAATCCCGTCGTAAATTTTTTCAAGACGGGGAGCCAGACCCTTAACCGCCGGCGGTTTTATAACGCCCGATAGAATCCTGGCAAGCTGGTTGTTTTCATAACGAATAATCCCGAAACCGGTACAAATAGTTCCGGGATCAATTCCTAAAATCGTCATAGCGATTATTCTTCGTCGGGGAAATCAGCATTTGCATAAACGTTCTGAACGTCATCGCTGTCTTCGAGTGCATCAATAAGTTTCATCACCTTTTCAACAGCTTCGCCGGTAACTTCGGAAGTGTTTTTCGCAATCCATTGAAGAGAAGCGTTCTCGATTTCTATTCCAACATCAACCAATTGTCTTCTTACCGGTTCGAACTGTTCGATAGATGTGGCAACTTCGAAAAACTCTTCTTCAGTTGTAAGATCATCCGCGCCGGCTTCAAGAATAATTTCGAATATTTCCTCTTCGCTTTTATCTTTTTTAGGCAGAGTAATTATTCCCCTTCGTTCGAACATCCAGGCAACCGAGCCGGATTCACCAAGACTACCGCCGTGCTTGCTGAACAAATGTCTTACTTCTGCAACAGCGCGATTCTTATTATCGGTAAGGCTCTCGACAAGAATAGCGACTCCCGACGGACCGTATCCTTCATAAGTCAATTCTGAATAACTTACACCTTCCAGTTCACCTGTTGCTTTTTTAATCGCCCTTTGAATATTATCCTGCGGCATGTTTTGGGATTTGGCGTTATCAACCGCGAGTCTGAGTCGCGGATTAGCATCAGGATCTCCGCCGCCCATCTTAGCGGCAACGGTAATTTCCTTTATTAGCTTGGTAAATATCTTGCCTCTTTTCGCGTCAAGCGCACCTTTTTTTCGTTTTATGGTGGACCATTTGGAGTGACCCGACATATATTTCTCCTAAAAATTAGTTGTTATCTTCCAAGATTCTTATATCCTTCAGTCTGAACTGCGGATACGACTGACCGTTTTTCTGGATCTTTTCAATAGTAAATACAATATCCAACAAATCATTTGATTTGTCTACTAAATTTGCAAAAGAACCGAGATTAAATCCAATAGCATCGAACACCTTATCGCTGCCGTCCTGTTTAATAGTTGTAAGAAGATGATTCGTACCGACTATGCGTGGATAATTAGCAAACCGGACTTTTTCAGCCATAAAAACGGGACGCATATTGCCGGGTCCGAATGGCGCGAACTGATCGAGAATTCGAACAAACTTCGGTGATATATCCGAAAGAGAAATTTTTGTATCAATTTTAATTTCAGGAAGTATATCCTTTCCGTCAAGTCTCTCTTTGAGTATCGCGTTGTATCTTTTTCGAAACTCGGGAAGTTTATCAATTTCAATTGCAACCCCTGCAGCCGCCTGGTGACCGCCGAACTGAACAAGTAAGTCCTGACAGTTCTCCAAAGCTTCGTAGATATTGAATCCGGAAATACTCCTTGCGGAGCCTTTAGCAAGTCCGTCAACGGTAGCAAGCATAATTGTAGGACGATAGTATTTTTCAACCAGTCTTGAAGCTACAATACCTATTACACCCGGATGCCAGTTATCGTTGTGCAGAACAATTCCGGTTTCATTTTCAAAATCGACCGTTTCCTCAACCTGTCGAACCGCATGCGAGAATGTTACTTCATCGATCTTTCTTCGCTCGGTATTTTCCTTTTCAAGTATAGCGGCAAGACGCTTAGCTTCGTCGTGATCTTCGGTAACGAACAATTCAACGGCTCGTTGAGCATCGCCGAGTCTTCCGACAGCATTAATTCTCGGAGCAATAGTAAAAACAATTTGTCCGGCAGTAAGTTCACCCGGTTCCATATTCGCGCTTTTAATGAGTGCGCGTACACCTGGTCGGGGATCGTTATTGATTAAGTCCAAGCCTTTTCTAACAAGTGTTCTATTCTCATCCACAAGCGGCACTATGTCTGCAGCGCCCGCAAGCGCAACAAGGTCCAGATACTTTAACGCCAACTCCTTGTGCCCGAACCGATCGGCAATAGCTCGTATCAATTTGAAGGCAACACCAGCTCCCGACAAATACTTAAACGGGTAATCGCAGCCGGGCTTAAGCGGATCCAAAACCGCGACAGCATTTGGTATAGTGTCTTTAGGCTGATGATGATCGCAGATTATCGTATCAATATCCAGTTTTCCGGCGTACTCAACTTCCTCAACAGCGGTAATACCGCAATCAACGGAAATAATCAATTCGGTATTCTGTTTCTTCAGGTAATCAATGCTATTCTTTGAAATACCGTATCCCTCAGTAAGCCTGTTGGGGATATAGACATCAATATCAGCACCAATTTCCTTTAAGAACATATACATAATAGCTGCCGAGCAAGTCCCGTCAACATCATAATCGCCGAAGACATATATTTTTTCATTATTAGTAATTGCCTCTATAACCCTGACCGAAGCTTCTTTCATTCCGTCCATCATGTAAGGATCGTATAATTCCTCCAAATCGGGACGAAAATACTTTTTCGCATCGAAAAAGTTGTTAACAGTTCGTTGGATTAAAAGTTTGGCAAGTATATTCGAAATATTTAAACTATCGGCGAGTGCAAGAACTTCACGTTCTTCTATTTCTTCTCTGATCTTCCAGCGTTTTTTTAGCATGGCATCCAAACGCAGAAGAATAAATAAATCAAACCAATAAGCCGAATTTTGTTCCCCGATAAATATCGGGGGGCAATTATTTATCTGGCCACGCTATTACTAACGTGGTCAAGCGGTCTACCCGAAAGCGACAGGCGGACAACCTGTTCCCGATAAATATCGGGATGCTTCCTGCTTGACCTTGCTCCAAGTGGGGTTTACACTGATCCCGAATTACATCAGGACTCCCAACCGGGACCTCCAATATTACTATTGGAGCGGTAGGCTCTTACCCTGCCATTTCACCTTTCTCCGGCAGCTGCCGGATGTGTTTTTTCTGTTGCACTATCCGTGACATACTGCTTACGCAATATGCCCCCGGGCGTTACCCGGCACCTTGTCCTATGGAGTTCGGACTTTCCTCTACTCACGTAAAAAAACGCGCAGCAGCAATTGCCTGGCTTGATTCATTAAGTTTCTTCTACTATTATGTTTTTGTTAATTATTCATTTATTTCCCAATGCGGTAAATATAATAAAATTGTTTACTTAAAGCATCAGTAAAAATACCGGGAGAAGCTACTTTTCATTGAGCTTTGAGGAATGTAAAATCCTTCTTTTTTTGTGTTTTTCTAAGCTTTTAGGATTTTTTGGGGAAACAGTTCCGCCTGCCAACTCAGCCCATAAGACTGTTAATAAATTTGAGATTTGGCGAATCGGATTCAGAGACCAGAATTTTAATAACCGCGGTTATGGGCACCGATAAAAACATGCCAACTAACCCCCAAATATACCCCCATAAAAGAAGTGAGAGAAGTATAACAATGGGATTTAATCCGAGTCTGTTTCCCATAATCTTCGGCTCAAGTATATTCCCGTAAGTGTTCTGCACAAAGGAAATTACAGCCGCAATAAGAATTGCATATCCGAATGATTCAAATTGGACAAGAGCTATTAATGTTGGAAAAATTACAGCCAGGACAGATCCGATATTCGGAATAAAATTAAGAAGAAAGGTTAGGACAACCCAGACGACAAGAAAATCCACATCGAAAAGCCAGAGAACTATCCCTGTTGAGACGGCAGTAAGAAGACTAATAACAAATTTAGTTACTATATAATGCTGAATTTTATGGGGAATATTCTGTACCGTTTTATCGAAGTTGGATTCCTCATCACTTTCCCCATCGGATTGTTTTTCGGTAAACCTCGTTTTGAAAGCATCCATAATCTTCTCATGTCCGCCGCTGATAAAAATGAAGAAGAAGAGAACAAAAAAAACAGTTGAGACAAACGACAGCGTGGATGAGAAGAATCCTCCGGCAATTCCACCCAGATCCAAAGTTTCTCTTACGAATTCAAGCAGATTAAAGTTCGCGAAATCCGAATTGGTTATTCCTAATGAGTGAGTAGTGCTGGCAATAATATTGTTCAATTTGGCTTCATATTCCGGAATAGCTTTATCCAGTTTATTAAACGATGCAATTACAATGCTGGATAATCCCCATATAAACAGCACAACAATAACCAGATCAAGAACTATAGATATACCAGAGGGTATCTTCTTTGACTTTAAGAATTTATTGACCGGCTGGAACATGAAAAAAAGAAAATAGGCAAGTACGAATGGTATAAATATGTGCTGCAACTCCTTTAAAACCAGGAAAATTGCGATCATTCCAAGTGTGCTAATAAAAAACTTTATTACAGGATCAGCATATAATTTTCGCATTTTTTATCCAAGCGAGTTTTGTAATTGCACAGGCAAAATATCAATTTAGAAATACAGAACAAAAAGCAATTTAACTGGTCAAAATATAATTGCTTCGGAGATAATTTTAATCAGGAGAAGATCGTGTAAAAAAATACTGCTTCGCAAAATACAACGGAGGCACTCGCAACTTTTTACATTGTAAATTGTAAAAAATTTTAGAATTTTTTATATCAAAATCTGTTTGTTTAATTCCAAACCACCCGGGGAGCAATTGATGAGTGATAAAACCGCCGCATCCACTAATAGTAGCAAGGAAAACACAACTTCAATAATTCAAAAACTTAAAAAGAACAGATATCTGACACTAACCGGGATAGTGGTTTTTATTTTAATATTCATATTTATAATCGGTGAAAGCGGAACAGCGGTTGAGAATATTCCGACATACAAATTAAAAAGAGACAATTTTTTAATTACCATTACCGAAAGCGGAGAGATGAGTGCAAAGAATTCTATATCGATCTCTGCTCCTCAGGTCAGAGGCGGCCTTAAGATTATTTACCTCGTTCCCGAAGGCAGCTACATCAAACCGGGAGACCTCGTAGCGAAGTTTGATCCTACGGAAGCAATTATTAAACTGAAAGATGCTGAGGCACAACTGGAAATTGCCCTTTCGAACAGAGACAAATTAGTGGCAAACCAAAAGGCGGAAATGGCGAAAACGGAATCCGATTTAAAAAGTGCGGAATTGAGTTACGAGTTATCCAAACTGAACCTAGAGCAGATGAAATTCGAGGCTGAAGCCAAAAGAAGAGAGGCACAGCTTCAGCATGAAAAGAATGAGTTGAGTTATAAGCAGACGAAGCAAGGCTATGAATCCAAAAAGATAATTCAGCAGTCGGAATTAAACAATATTGAAGTTGAAATAAGACAAAAGCGAAATGAACTGGAGAAGGCGAAGAGAGAAGTTAATTCACTGACCTTGTCTGCCGAAAGCGAGGGACTTGTTGTTTACGGAGTAAACTGGAGTAACCAGGGACGTAAATTCCAGGTGGGCGATCAAGCCTGGGGTGGACAGGGAATAATAAATCTTCCGGATCTCTCATCAATGGAAAGCAAAACATCGGTGAACGAAGTTGATGTGAGTAAAATTAAAGTGGGACAAAAAGTAATAGTAACTCTTGATGCCTATCAGGATTCATCTTTTACAGGTACTATTTATCAGGTAGCACGTTTGGGTAAAGAAAAGCCGGGTAATTCCAATATTAAGATATTCGAAATAAATGTAGATATAGAAGGCACCTCAGGACTTCTAAAGCCGGGAATGACCACGAGCAATAAGATTATTATAAACGAGGTTCCCGACACGTTATTTATTCCGCAGGAAGCGGTGTTCCAGGAAGAGGACATTTTTATTTGCTATGTTGAAAACGGATCGGGTTTTGATAAAGTTGAGGTGACTCTCGGCGAAAAAAGCGAAGACTATATTATCGTTACCAGTGGTATAAAAGATGGTGATGTTGTTGCTCTTATAAATCCGGAACTGGAAACCGTGACTGAATCGGACAAGACCGAAAAGAATTCAGTTGAAATTCCGAATTCGGGTAAGTGATATGAAGACTTCCGACATATTAAAAATCGGTTTAACCGAACTAAGATCGAACAAGCTCAGAACCCTCTTAACTATGCTCGGTATAGTTTTCGGTGTTGCTTCGGTTATAGCAATGCTTTCAATCGGCGAAGGCGCCCGCCAGGAGACCATTGAACAAATTGAATTGCTCGGGTCAAACAACATTATAGTCAAATCGAAAAAAATTGATGCAAATAGTATCACAAAGAAAGTGTCATTTTCACCAGGATTAAATATAAAGGACGGGTATTCTATAAAAGAGATTAATCCGTTTGTCAAAACAATAACACCTCAGAGGGAAGCTGTAGTTCCGGTAACTTACAAGTCCAAAATCCTCGATATGACAATAATAGGAACGCTTCCCAACTATATAGAAACCTTTAACTCGAAAGTGGATAAAGGACGATTCATCAACGAACTTCACGTCAACGAATATGCCAATGCTTGTGTTATAGGGGCCAGTGTTAAGGATGAGTATTTCAAATTCGAGGATCCGATAAACAAGAAAATTAAAATAGATGATCTATGGTTCACGGTAATCGGGGTAATGGAAGCAAAGCGAAGTGTAGGCGGAAGCAGCGGTGCCGGATTCAGAAATTTCAACGACGACATCTACATACCTTTCACAACGATGATGTACAAAATGGATAAGTACGATCCTGATGCGCAGCAAATCGGATGGTGGCAGAAACAACGTCTCGGTTTATCAATTGACAGAGCTACCGTAAACCAGCTAACCGTGAAGGTGTATGACGATGATCAGACCGGGAAGTCAGCAGAGCTTATAAAGAAAATATTAGCAAGAAAACATCACGGTATACGCGATTATGAAATCGTAATCCCCGAGCAGCTTCTGGCACAAAAACAGCAGACTCAGCGGATATTCAATATAGTTATGGGAGCAATTGCGGGTATCTCATTATTTGTGGGCGGACTTGGTATTATGAATATAATGCTTGCAAACATTCTCGAAAGAACTCGCGAGATAGGAATCAGACGTGCTGTCGGGGCAACCGGCAAAAATATTTTAAGTCAATTCATGTTTGAAGCTACAATTATAAGTCTTGTCGGCGGAGTGATAGGAATCATATTGGGATTCATTTTAACGTCTGCAATTACAAGCTATGCTGACTGGCGTACAATAATAACCCCTTCATCCGTAATCCTGGCATTCTTTGTTTCTGCGGCAGTAGGATTGGTGTTCGGAATCTATCCTGCTAAAAAAGCAGCAAGCAAGGATCCGATTGAATCGTTGAGGTACGAGTAAATATTATTTCTTTTTACAGCTAAATAAAACTACCGGGAACAGCAAATGCGTATTAAAATCACTGCATTACTACTCTTATTATCCATCAGTTTGTCTGGTCAAAGAATACTCACATTAAATCAAGCCATAAACATTGCGCTGGAAAAAAGTTACGGAATTAAAAACGCTGAATACTCTCTCGAGGCTTCGCAGAAAAATCTGGAGGCTGTGAAGCTCGGCTTATATACATCCATTAATCTTGAATTCGATCTCCCGAATTATTTCGAAAGTTTATCCAGTCAGTTTAATCCCTCAACCGGTAAAGAGGAGTTCTTCCAGCTTGGAAACACGCGCGTTGAAGGCCGGCTAAACCTGCGGCAGCCTATAATTTTCTCGAACGGTTATATTAACCTTACGGGTTCTCTCTTCGGACGCGACCAGTTTGGAACCAATCTCGATAAAACACGCGACTACTATTCTAATCTCAACATATCACTTTACCAGCCGTTATTTACTTTCAACTCTTTATCGGCGAATCTTGACCGCGCTGAAATAAGACTTGAAAAAGCACAACGGAATTATAACCAGGCGGAACTCGATCTTATTTATTCAGTTACTGCCGCATTCTACACTTTGTATGAAGCAAAAGAAACAGTGGACATAACAAAAGAAAAAGTGAGTCAGACTGAAGAATCTTACAACACTGCAATGAATAAGTTCAAAGCCGGATTAATTGCGGAGGTAGAAGCGCTGCAACTTGAAGTGGATTTATCATCGAGTAAAAATCAGCTTCTGGATTCTGAGAGAAGGTATGAAGAACTGCTGAATAACTTTAAAATACTTATCGGAATTTCTCTTGACGAAGAGGTTGATATTGAATCCGAACTAACTTACAACCCGGTTTACGTAGATCTTGAATCGTCAATCGCAAGTGCACTAAAGCATCGCCCGGATCTCCTAAACGCGAAGGACGACATATATTTATCTAAACTAAACGTTGAAGAAATAGATGCCCAACGAAGTATAAAAGCTGAGATCAATGCCCGTTACGGAATTAATAGAAACGACGAAGACTACAACGATATCTTCAGCAATTTTCTCGATGATAAACGGGTAACGTTAACTTTGTCGGTTCCGGTATGGGACTGGGGACAAAATGCACGGCAGGTTGAATCTGCCGAGGCCAGCGCGAAACTGACAAAGCTTCAGTATAACAATATGAACGAAACAATTAAGAATGAAGTTATAACATCCGTCAACAGGCTGAATTCGGCAAAGTCACGTGTGGAAGTTCTCAGCAAAACAGTTGAAGTGGCCGAGAAAAGTTACAAAATTTCTCTTGAACGATTTAAAGCCGGAACGATAACAAGTTTTGATCTTTCACAGATGCAGATAAGATTGACGGAAGCGCGACTTAACAGTATAAGCGCATTAATAGATTATCAAATAGCTCTCGCGGATCTCGAAAGAAAAACTACACTTAAGTTTGGAAATTAGATAAGCTTCTTAAACAATCCATTCTCTTTGGCATCCGGGATAAACCCTATGTTCCTGAGATACTTAACATGTTTATCTACATCGCTGCTTGTTGAAAGCTTTTTAATGCCCTGCTTCTTCAAATAATTCTGTTGCGCGGTATAGACGAATCTGGCATTCTTAAAGTCACGGTAATCAGGAATAGCATAATCGAGATGAATGAAAACCTCATCATCCTCTACCTGCTCGTAAATGAATAACCCTGTTGGACGCAGGTTTCTTAAAATGAAGTAGCAGCTTGAATTCTTTATGTCCTCAATGTTGAAGTCCGGGAAAAAACGGTTTATATCCTGCCTGTAAAATTCGATGAATTTTTTAAGATAACGGTGACTCGAGTCCAGGACGGGCATAAGACTGAAGTGTTCCTTTTCACGGAGCATTCCGGATAAGTAATACACATCGACAAGAGTTATAAAACTATTCAGAATCAGTACCGGGTAAGCTCCAACAAGGTAACCGTAGGTTGCAAATGTAGCCGCACCGAAAAAATTAATTACCCGTAGGCGCAGTATGTTTTTCATCATTAGAGAAAGAGCAATGAGCACCGAGCCTGCATAACCGATGTACTGATATATATCATCCATTTCTAAAACCTTTTATTTGGGGGATCAAAGATAAATAAAAAAGTATAGTGATTATTACTAGCATATCAATTTTTCTTTTTCAGTTAAATTGATAAACGGAAGGAGACCACTCTATGAAAAATATATTTTAAATATTATTCAGTTAATAGAATCATAAACGATGTATGATCGTATGCTATCCATACAATAAAAACAGATTTCTCTTTTTTCCTTTCAACCCGCATGCAGACTATGCCTTACAATGAAATAGTTGAGTGAAGGGGTGATCTCCAACCCCTTCACGTCAAATTGCCTGCAGCTTTCATTACAGCTTGTCGACCTCTGCTAAACTGAAAGCAGTTTGAGAATCCCTATTAGAATATTTCCCCACTTAATTTACAAATCAGTTCGGGCATTGTTGAGTATCGTAATGATTGAAATCAATTGTCTGACCTTCCGCACAGGCAAAATAATGGTCGTTAACAATTGCGCCGAAGTGTTTTCCATCACCGGGACTCGGATCGCATCCCAATGTAGCATTATCTATTTTTACTTCACCCTGACGATCGGGCTGATTAAGTAGATCCTGCAACTCTTTCTTAACATTTATAGTACAGGATTTTTCTTCATTACCCGATTTAAGGGCTCCGTAAACTGCAAATTGAACTGTGAATTGTGACATTTTATAACTCCTTTTATTTTATTTATTCCTACTCTATAGGCTTTTCGGATTCCGCCCTGTTCTTTAAGTGGCTGCAACCTCCATAAAAATCTAATTTCTATTTAATCACCTCACCGATAGACAATCCTTTGAAATACCGAAACAAACCCAACTAAAAAGCAATACGTGCCGACAAACAAACTAAATTCATGAGTTGTTCTTTCATCCTAAGATAGAACTCGCCGAAAGAGCAATCCCGTATCTAATTAAGGATTTGTCCGACCATTAATAATGGCATTGGCGTAATCAGCCAGGGCACTTTCCATATTGGGGGATGAAATAAAATCACCGAGCTGCCATATAAATCCTCCGTTTTTCGATTCCGGGGATCCTGTCGCTGCGTTATAAATATTCTGCTGTACTTCACCTGCCGAACTTGAATTTTTACCGTAGCCCGGTGTTATAAATTTACCCGTATCAGCTATTCCCAGACGGCCCTTTGAACTATTATCATTAATAACATCGACCCATCCATCGGCAGTGTTCCCGGACCCGCCATCATAACATTGAAGATTCCACCAATTCACTTTGGAGGTTCCAGTTCCCGTATTGTTGGGATCGCAGGCATCAGCCTGTGCATTGATCCAGAATTTTTTACTAGTATACGGACAATAGGTCACACCAAAACCGAGACTGTGAAGCAGGCAGGTAAATTGACTAACCATTTTTTGCTGACCGGAACCATAAGCATCCGGGGTATCATGCGGCTCAAAATCAAAATCAATTCCGTCGATGTGCAAAGCGGATTTAAGTAGTTTCAAATTCGTCACAAAATTATCATAGTTGGAATTTGAAGGCTTACTGCCTGATGACATACATGAATACCCGTCTAAAAGAACAGCGACGTTCGCCATGTCGCCGTTTGATCCCGCCCAGTTCCCTATTGAGTAATAGACTTTGGCGTTAAAAGTCGATTTGAAATCAGCAAGAAGTTCAGGCAATTTCGGATTCAATGCTTTTTCCGGATTTGTTGATTCCAGCGGATTAAAAACGCCGCCGTTTGCAACGGGTGCACTGTCGTCAAGATTACCGCTCGGGTCTACATGAAATGTTGACATTACAAGAACATTAAAACCCGCCTTCCCTAACGCATCCAACCAGGTCTTGTAATCTTCAGCTTGCTGATCTGGGTGATTACCCGCCGGTTGTCCGAAGTTGCCGTATGCGTAAATACAAATTTTCTCCGATATACATGCATTTTTTAATACGCCATTGTCATTCCAAAGATCTGCATCAGTGAGATTAGTTAAATCAAAACTTGCCGGTATCCAACTCCCCTCTATGGTTTGAGCTTTACAGGTTAACTTCACTTTAATGTCTTTACATGTTAATTTATAACTTCCGGATGGAATGTAACCGGTTGATGTGGCTGTTCCGCTGTTTTTTAATACGCCGTTATCATTCCAAAGATCCGCGTCAGAGACATCCGTTAAGTCAAAACTTGCCGGTATCCAACTCCCCTCTATAGTTTGAGCTTTACAGCTTAACGTCACTTTAATGTCTTTACATGTTAATTTATAACTTCCTTTCGGTATGCAATTCCCCATAGTGTTCTCCTTTATATAATTTAATTGATATTAGAATCAAAATTTGACAAGTGTTTTAATTCTCTATAAACACTCATCAACAGGTTGTAAGCTAATCACTTAATTCGTATCTCCATCTACAGGGGCTAATGAAATCGTCAGCTTCGTTTTGTCAGAGTTCCAGCCGATATTTGGCAAACTTTCGAAATTGTTAAGCAAAATTGTATTTGTACTCTCTTTAGGAATATCTCCCAATGCGCTATAGCCGATTTTCGCCGTAGCGGAGTTTTTATTGTTGCCTTTAACCTTTATTTCAATTACGCCTGTTTTTCTATTGCTCGTGGTATCTGTGATTATCCCTCCATTTAGAGTTATTGCAGAGATTGTATCACCTCCTGCCGGATAAACAGTAACAGTATAGGCCGAACAGGATGAAACAGTAACGTCAAGCTTTAACCCCTTCGGATTAATACTCCATGGACTCGGCGATTCGTTAAACGCGCAATAGGCTATGTTCGGAACTTTTTTAATTGATGTATCAATAATGCCCACATGAGTATTACTGCCGATAAAGGAATTAAAGACTCCTGCCTGATTAACAGCAGGGTAATTTTGATAGGATCCTGCACTAACATCACCTGTTGTTGTAGCAGGAACTTTTATTCCTGAATAATATTTAAATTTCGGTACGACTCTATCAATAACCATTGGATTTGAAGTGGAATAGTCATTCGGCAGCGCATAAGACACAAGTCCCATATAGTGTTGTTCGGGCAGGTTTTTTGCTACAGGTTCGTCGGAAAATTCAAAGTAAGCTAACCCGAGCAGTTTTTTTGACTTATTTGTAAGAATCATTCTCCAAAGACGGTTAAAGCCCCAAAGGTTATCAAAGTCCCCCCAATCATAGGTGTCGTATTTCCCCCATTCTGAAATAAAAAGCGGTAAGTCGTACGGCGGCTCCAGTTTACTATGAAGATCAAACAGTGTCTGCATACCCGATAACTGCAAGGCGTTAGGAGACATACCCCTGTAAGAGTTAATAGAGTAAAAGTCAAGATAAGTGCCGCCCGCTTCATTTTTAAATACATTGTAGTAATCTTGAAAATTCGTTGTGTCGTTGTAATGATCTTGATTTGTTGCAGTGACTAAAAGACGAGAATCAAATTGTTTAATTGTTTTGGCAAGAAGCCATTCTATTTTTGCCGCAGCTGCATTACCATTATCCGCCTCTGTTTCATTACCTACCGCCCAGGCCAGGATAGCCGGGTGTGCTGCATATCTTGCAAGTTCTAATTGCATAAGAGCTGACCAGGGTTGTCCTGCATTGCCCGGGGTTGTCATTTCATCCCATGATAGAAGCCTCCCGATTTTCGGACTGCCGCTAAATGTCTGCGAACTGTTAGGGGCTGGAGCCGGCATGATAATGTAAATTCCATATTCATATGCCATATCTAAAAAATCCGTCATATCCCTCACAAGCGCGTCAATATGATAGACGCGAATTGTGTTCACTCCCATAGCATGCATGATCTTGAAGTCCCGTTCCCACATTGACTTGAGTAACATATTATGTGAGTCGGCGCCGGGCAGGGCAGTGTTATTTAAATACTGATGCATATAACCGGTCAAATCAGTATCAAAACAATACGACTGATTCGGTGTGCCGAATGGACCTGCAGGTAGTGGAGAACAGATTTGTCCTCCGCCGTTATTGAAATCAGCAAGGTAAACCGGCTCTCCATTTGCGGTATCCACCTCTCCACCGCTCCAGGGTTGTCCCACCGGGGTTACTTCATAAGCCATGCCGCGAATAAAGAATTTGTTATAAGCGCTAATTGAGTCGTCCCATACCATTAATACCTTACGACCGTCTTGTAGAGTATCTATTTTGGGAGGATGTAAAGGCTTAGCCAATACGCCGGTTGAATCGGTTGGAGTTAACTGTTTAGGAGCGCCCGATTGCAATTTTAAGACGTATGTATTGCCGGGAATAGAACCGATATTGCCTTGCAAAGGAACCGTGCCGAGCATTTGGTATGTTGAATCCATAAATAATAAACGATAGTATTTAAATGCCTTATTTGAATCAAACATTGGAACAACGACGTTAATTCTCTTTGGCTCTTTTTTGGAAAGCTCAACAACGGTATTTGCATTAGAGCCGGTGCCAAAGATATTAACCCAGTTTCCGGACTGTGTACTGGTTTCAGAACCCTGCAAAGTGTACGTTATTGGTTTGTTTATACCTGAAGTTCCGGTTGAGTGTAATTTCACTTTAATACTGAAATTAGCTACTATTGTATCAATTTTCGGAACCATAATATTATAAGGGGCAGAATCTGTAGCATAGACGGAACTCATCCCCAAAGCAGCCATTAATACGGCACGGATGGCTAGTTTTTTTAATAGATAATACTTCATTTTGGACTCCTTATATTAATGGTTTAATAAATTATAAAATCGGTTGGCTTCTTAATGAATTCCATATTTTATTTTTACCTGTTCAGCCGATAAGCTTTCTCATCTTTATTTTTTGTGTCCTGTTAGTTAAAACTGCTTCCTGGTTCATCTCAATAAATTTTAGTTTTACTTCACTCCGACGCTATGGATTTGCCGGAAGCATTTAAAACTACCCGTCTGTTAAACTTGTAGCCGGTAATTTCCAGTTCCAACCGACTCACCCATATCCCCGAGAACCTTCCCTTACGATTCAAATCATTGTTGGCGAAAAAGTAGTGGTGCAGATGCTAATTCAAAGCACACCACTTTAGATAGTTAGAAGGCATGACACGATTTCTTGCAGTGTAATCAGCGATACCAACCTCACACCGGAAGGAAATTGCCATGCCCCATACCCCTCATGACATAAAAGAACCATATTGTGTAATACTTCCTTATTTAGCTTGGCGAAGAGAGTGTCGCCGGTATCATGAATGCCCAGTATGAACCGTTTTTATCATTCATTTGCTTAATAACGAATTCACTCTTATGAGGACCACCAATACCATACATTGCAAGCCCACCGCCTGGGGCCGGAACCAGAGAAAAATACGCGAGATTTTTCTCGCCTGCATTAACCCAATACAAGTAGTTTATGACATCTTCCTGAAGTGGTGATTTATATGTAAGCCGAATCTCGCCCCCGGATTCAATAGTGGCTCCATCAGGGAATCCCACCGGCACTGTACCGGACAACATTGAGGCTTTTTGGGGTCCCTGGTTGTCGGGTGTTTTTATCTCTGAAGAGAAAATTACTTTCAACGGCTCGGCACCCGGATCGGTACCGCGCTGAATACGTACTTCATATGTTGGTTCCATTTTATAACTCCTTATTATTTATTATTCCTACTCTATAGGCTTTTCGGATTACGCCCCGTTTTTTTAAGTGATTGCAGTCTCCACTAAACCGATGATTTTGAATGCTTCACAATACTGTACAACCGATCGGATTATTAGGCTATTAAGGGTTGTTTCACTATTTCCTATTTCTTATAAACTCAAAAAGCTTTTCAAGGTTGTCTTTGAGAAAGTATCCCTGCGTATGCAGTTCTTCTGCGCGCTTGCGGAAGAATTTATCATCATGCTGGGTTAGAATAACAACCTGTGCATCCGGGAATTTTTCCTTGAGGTCTTTTATTATATCCAGACCGTTTTCATCTTTTAACTGAATATCCATCATCACCCAGTCCGGTTTATACCTTCCGAAAGCTTCAACAACACTGTTACCGTTTGCAAATTCTATCATGGTGTCTTCCGGCTGTTCAATATGTGTCACTATTAACTTTCTCATTGCCGCATTGTCGTCCACGATGAAGAATTTCATAAATGTGTCATTTTTTATTGGGATGATTTTTCTGAAAGCAATTTGAGTAAAGACTGGATAAAGCGCATGAGCAGGAACTCACGTTTTTCTATGCGTTCACGCACGAATTAAGAGTGAATGAATCTTTCCAGTGGACTGAAATAAAAAACGGCTTTTTGTCATTTCGACGAATTTCCGGCAATCGCCGGATCATGAGGAGAAATCTTCTTAAATTTTATCCGTACAATAATCTATTAATATTTCTCTCCCGACTAATATCGGAATCGAAATGACAACAATTACATTTGAGACAGCCCCGGTTTTAAACCTCAGGCAGTAAATCTTTATTCTTGATGGCAAATTTGAGAAGTGAATGAGTACCAGAAATATTAAGCTTATGCGCAATATTCACTCGATGGTTTTCAACCGTTCTCTGACTTATAAAAAGGGTATCGGCTATTTCTTTATTGGTATTAAGTGTGGCAATAAGCGAAAGAATTTTCAACTCAGTAGGTGTGAGTCCGGATATCAACACTGAAGCGTTTGATGGACGACTTCGATTCCCGGGAACAAGCAGGCCGCTGAGACTGGTGCTTAAATAATACTTATCCTCGGCTACATCTTTTACTGCAGCTACTATATCATTAACCGCGGCATCTTTTAATACATATCCCATCACACCGTAATCCATTGCCTGGAGAAACAATTTCTTATCATTGAACATTGTAAGCAGAATTATTCTGGTTTGCGTCTTTAATTGAAGCCGGCAGGCAATATGCAGACCGCTTAACTTCGGCATTTGAATATCTAGTACGGCAACATCGGGTTTCATTTTTCGTATATGCTCAAGCGCGGCTTCGCCATCGGATGCCTCGGCAAGTATCTTAAACCCGGACTCTTTTTCAAGAACCTGCCGCACCCCCTTGCGGTAAAGCGGATGATCATCCGCAATAACTATTGTATATGACTTATTCTTCATCATTCTTTTTTACTATTGGAATAACAATTTCGATTAAGGTACCGCCTTCGTCAGGACGGCTGAAGGATATCTTTCCTTCCAATATCTTTACGCGCTCCATCATCCCGGTGATTCCCAATCCCGGTTTCATGGCGGCTGCAGGACGGATTCCCGAACCCCAGTTTAAATTAACCACATTTATTCCCCTGCCGTTATCTTTTATAGATAAATGAATTTCGTTTTCACCTGTCTTAATAACATACCATGCTTTTCCTGCGCCGGAATGTTTTACAATGTTATTCAGACTTTCCTGAACTATACGAAAGAAATTTATTTCATTGTCAGGAAGAATCAACCCGTCAATCGTTTCTGCTTCATAAATAATTTCGATCCCGGATGATTCGGAAATTTTCTCGGCTATATATTCCAGGGCAAGAGTTAACCCGAGCTGATCAAGGTGAGGCGGACGCATATTATGTGAAATCTCCCTTGCTTCATGAATTGAATCGGAGACTACGTCAATTATATCCTTGAGGAACGATTCCGTCTTCTCCCCACCTTTCAGTTCATGCAAACCGGTCAGGAGTTTGTTTTTAATTATTAAAAGATTCTGTCCGAGTCCGTCATGAAGTTCGTAAGCAATTCTCTTGCGTTCGTCTTCCTGAGATTTAATAAGCTGACGGGAAAATTGCTGTTGCCTGTTTTGTTCACCTTTCAAGGCTGTTACCTGTCTGTAGTAGATTATCGGTCCGATAGAAAGAAATGCAGCAATCATTATTGACCTGAACCACCATGTCATCCAGAAGGGAGGACTAATTACAAATGAAACCGAAGCCCCCTTCTTATTCCATATACCCTCGTTGGTAACAGAGATAACCGTAAAAGTATATTCGCCCGGCGGGAGCTGGCGATAATATGCACTACGAGCAGTCCCGGCATCAACCCAGTCGTCATCGAAACCTGCCAACCTATATTTGAATTTTACTTTTTCGGGATGGGCAAAACTTAATGCAGTATAGTTAATTTGAACATCCGAACTGTCAAAAGGGAATTCATTCACACTGTCTTCCGTAACACCTGATTTCGAAATTAATACGGAAGGTTTTTCTTTACCGTCAATTAAAACATTCTCTATATGAACAGGCGGAACATAATTATTGTTTACAATATCGGCAGGATTAACTACTGCCAGGCCCTGCACAGTGGGAAAGTAAATCCTTCCATCCTTGTCTGTAACGGCATTCGGCTGAAATCCTCCGTTTGTCTCAACGGATACCATTCCATCCTGCTTGCCGTAAGTAACTACCGAAAATGAACTGATTTTACCGTCGGCATAATCATTTAATTCTTTCCTGCTGACACGAGAAATGCCGCGGTTGCACCCCATCCAAAAATAGCCGAACTGGTCTTCAACAACATGAGATACAATGTTATCGAACATACCGTCTTCGGTTGTTAATACTTTAAATCTATTATCCTTTAGTCTTATTAATCCGCCTCCGTATGAGCCGAACCACATTGCTCCGTCTTCATCTTCATAAATGGCGCGGATATAGTCACTGCGCAAACCAGGAATTGATATTTCTTCAATCCTTCCACCCTTCATAACATTTAATCCGTCAAGAGTACCAATCCACAGGTTTCCCTTACTGTCCTCAAATAAAGAATGTACTTCATTCTTTGCCCGGTCGTCACTAATAGTGTGTTGTGTTAATTTATCGTTGGAATATTCGAACAAGCCATTTGAATCTCCGATCCAAATTTTTCCTTCTCTGTCTTCATAAATTGCCCAAACAAAAGATAAATCAACACTGCTTTGTTCTGAGAAATGGGTTGATTTACCTCCCTCGATCAAGGTTAAAAATTGGGCGCCAACCCAAATTCTACTTTGAAAATCCTCGACTACAGACCAGACACAAACATTCCTTAAAAATTTGTTTAAAGGAGAAACGACAATTCTTTCCTCTCGCAACTCATAAATACCGCCGCAGTTTGTTGCGACTAACAGAGTTCCGTTATGCTTATAAAAAAGTGATAGGAGGTTCTCACTTTTAAGCCCGTTCTCAGCAGTGTATGTTCGGATAACTACCTTTTTAACTTTGATTAATCCGTCGGTTCCGGAACCAAACCAGTAATTACCTTCGGAATCTTTGAGAACACATGAAACCAATTTGTTTTCAGCTTCCTTTTGGTAAAGCTTATAAATTTCATCAAGTCCATTTAGATTAATCCTGTTAATACCTCCCCACCCAGCGACCCACAGATAACCGGTATTATCAACCATCAACTTTCTTACGCTGTTCGATATCAATCCGTCGGATGTTGTTAATTTTTGGGGTTTATTTAATGCACGAGGATTGATAATAATTACACCATCTTCGTTTGTTGCAACGAATAATGTTCCGTCCGGGCCTTCTTTTACATCCCAGACTACACCAGAAGTATAATTGTCCAAATTCACATAAACGACAGGTTTGCCATCAACAAACCGAAGAATTTTCCTCCAATGGTGTTGAAAGAAAACACCCTCTCCGTTCAATGCTCTCTGATGAAGGTCTTCATCATTTGATAACTCCTGCGGGATAAATTTTTCATCAACAATTTTATAGAATTTATCCTTTGCGGTGAAAATCCAGATAGCTCCATCTGGGTCCTGCACGATGTCCTGTATTTCCTCATTAGGCAATCCGTTGCTTACTGAATAAGTTTTAAAAAAATTTCCACTTGCAGATCCCCCACGGTTATAACATACTATACCTCCTTCAGATTTCATCCATATTCTGTTTTCCGAATCCTCATAGAGTTCAATAATTCTGTCGTATAACATGCCGGGTGAGTTAAAGCGATTAAAAACTGTAAACTTAACACCGTCGAAACGAACCAAACCACCGAACGAGGCAAGCCATATGTAACCGTCACGCGTTTGAATAACATCGTTAACACTGCTTTGCGGCAAACCCTCATCAAGACCCCAATGAGTAATAACATATTCCTTGGCGTAATCGTCTTGTGCAGCTAATGTAGATAAGAATAAAAAGAAGAAAATAAGCGTAACAACATATTCTACCGATATGGCATTTTTAAGAGCTATGTCAGTTCCCCTCTGGTTAATAATATATGTAGCGGAAAAAATTTTGCGGGCGAATTAAGCTATAAACTTTTTTTCGGAAAAGCAAAGGGGGAAACATAAAGTTATTCCCCTTTAAATCGTGCGGGATGATTTGAAGCGGTGTTACCGGGATTACACAGATACCTGTTTTGGATAATAATAAAGCGACAAACAAAATACTCTACTGATTAAGGCAGACCCTTTTATAAACTAAGCACTAAGTCTATACCAGGTAAGAATTAATGTTTTGATAAGGATTTATAAGGATTTATAAGGAACTTGCAAGTAGCAAAATACATGCTGCTATAATATTGCGACAAGTATTATAAACGGGGACGGTGGTTGATTCCGCCCCGTTTATAAGAAGCTAAGGCTCCATTCATATCGGGAAACATATGAATGTGGAGGATCTATTTAATGAACATCATTTTCTTAACAGTTGAGTATTTCCGTTTACTCATTGCAGACTCGGAATATATCGATACCAGATATATACCGGATGCAAGTTTGCCTGCATTAAACACATCCTCGTAATAACCCGCTTTTTTAACTTCATCCGTTAGAGTAGTAACAAGCTGACCCAGTAAATTATAAATCATAACTTTTACGTTGCTCTCTTCCGGGAGTCCATAGCGAATAGTTGTCGTCGGGTTGAACGGATTAGGATAATTCTGCTCAAGCACATAATCATCCGGTATTAGTCCATCTAAAGCTTCCAGACTTGTTATAACACATGTTGAATAAATCGTACTCGTATCGGTACTTCCGCTGTCTGCATCCATTACCTTTATCGACAACTCTATCTTGCCTCCAAAACTGCCCGGTGTTGACAGAATAAGTAATCCTGTCGCATCATCATAGTCTACTGTAAGTGTATCCGATGAACTCGTAAACTCGAACTTCAGGAACTCATCCGAGGTCTCTACATCATTTACTATTTCCCACATGTCAAGTTGCATTGACTCACTTCCGCAGGCCTCTATTGTATCTGCCAGACTTACAAACTCGGGAAGATCATTAACCGAAAGTATACTGAAATCAAGCAATGCCTGAGCAGATAACTCTCCGTCTGATACTATTACAGTTACAGTATCTATTCCAAACCAGTTCTCAAGTGGTTGGATTGTAATATTCGTATCCGTTACTCCCGTTACAGTAAAGTGATCTCCTGAATAGTTGAACGAGAACAATAATGTTGAGTCTGCGTTATCAGGATCATTTACATATTGATATAAATCTTCATATTCCAGGATTATCGGCTCATCTTCTTTATACTCTAACGGCGCTAAGGGTGTTACTATCTGAGGCGGGTCGTTTACAGCTTCAATTAATATATATACCGTATCAATCGTTGTCAACTCACCGTCATTTGCCGAAACTACAATTGCTGTTTTCCCGGACCAGTTTTCCGTGAAGGATAACTGATATGCACTATCTGTTTGTGAGATAATCTTTGTGTTTCCATCCATAGTTTCCGCCGAATACGTTAAAGTATTTCCCTCGGGATCTACTCCCTGGAGAACCAGTACAAACGTACTGTCCTCTTTAACTGAGAAGTCAGTCGAATTCATGAATACCGGTGGATTATTAACCGTCAGGATATTTACGGAAACATTTGCCGTAACCACATCCGTTTCCTCATCATTATCATCAAATGAAATATCTATGGTCCTCCTTAAGCCGGAAGGCGAATTCGACAAATTACTATATACAAGATTTCTTATTATTTGCTGCACACTTGTTGCATTCGAATTCGAATTAAGTCTGATTGTTACTCCGTCCACTCCTCCGTTGTATGTTCCTACCATAACATTTTTATATAGAATGTCTGCTTCGCTAAGCACAATCCAGTAACCTGAATCCAGCCAAAGCCTGTCATTATCGGTTTTATTTCCTGTTATCTCAGCAGTTAACACTCCTCCTTCGAAATCCGGCGAATCGTCCTCAAACAATGCAGCTTCGGCTACATTGATTGAATCGGTTCCTTCAACATATGTTATTGTATTTTCGAAAATAGATAATTCCGGAACATCGTTTACATTTACAAGTTTACTCATCTCGGCTCCCACGTCCTTATTCCCGGCGTCATCTACGGACGTGGAAGCCTTGATTGAGATGCCGATTGTTCCCCAACCACTTAAATTCGAAATACTGACAATTGGATTATTCGAATCTCCTTTTTCTACACTAATCGTTCCATTTGCCGTACCTGTTTTGTTCAATACAACATCCTCAGGTGTTAAGTCGATCACATCAGCGCCGTTATAAGTGATGTTATAAGTTACCGGACCACTAATCGTATAGTACTTATCCGGTGTCCCGATCTCAACCACAGGAGGAACGACATCCTTTTCAACCGATACTGTTTTTATACTACTCTTGTTTCCGTATGTATCTGTTAAAACAAGATTAAGTGAGACAGTTCCGTCATTCAATGACATTAAGTCAATATCCTTTACCTGGTATGTTGAATCATCAATTATACCGCTTCCCTTAACCGAGTCGGTTCCGGCATTCGATACAAACCAGTAATCATACAGCATTCCGGTTGTCGTTTTAGATATTGTAAATGATACATTTGAATTGTTTCCCTGATTGATTATATCCTGATCAATACTGACACTAAACTCTTCAGGCGCATCAGTATCTTTCATTATCAAATCTACCACTGCAATTCCCGTATTACCGGCTGTATCCTTTAAACTGACACTTAATGATATTTTCCCGTCTGAGAGGGTACTTAGATTGATACCATCAACTTTATGACTCAAGGCTGATACCATGCCGCTGTCTGAGATTTCATTGCCTTCTTCGTCTGATATTATAAACTTGTATTCGGAGGTTACTTCCGCATCCTTCATCTGAAACGATGCATTTCCGAAATTTGATATATTTATGATATCCTGTTTGAATGACACAGCATATCCCGAAGGTGCTTTCGTATCCTTCATCACTGAATCCGCTGCCGCTTCTCCCTTGTTGCCATTCTTATCTGTCAGGGTTAAAGTTAATATAATTTTTCCATCATCAAGACTGCTTAAATCAATAGGGTTAAATATTTGAGTTTCCGAAACCAGTCCGGCTGTTGCACTTACACTATCCATGCTGTTGTTATTCATAAACACATAACTATACGTTGCACCTGACTCACCGCCGGTTAATGAAAAAGAAGCTGAATTTTCGTTCGAAGAATTAATAACTTCCTGATCAACAGCGATTACATAACCATTGGGTACAGTATTATCAACCCTGAACCTCTCTCCCGGACCCGCCCCGGCATCCGAATTACCTGCAGTATTGCTTGATGTGCCCGGATTTATACTCATCCTGATTGTTCCGTCCCCTGAGATATTTTCAATTCTTACAGTCGGATTACTTGTTAATCCGTTGGAAACCGAAACACTCCCTGTTGCTGTTCCTGACGTAGTTAAAGTAATATCTGAGTTCGTAAGATTAACATTATCTGCATCCATATAAGTTATATTGTATGTTACAGGTGTATTACTTGTTGTAGTTTGACTTGGTGAGCCTATCGATACTGTCGGAACAGTTGTATCGTGCTCAATATTTTTACTTGCCTGTGCTGCTGCATTACCCGCTAAGTCACTTACATCGGCTGTTACTGTTTCGGTTGCGTCAAGTGCTTGTGCGTCAACTGCAGGGATGGTTACACTCCACGCATTTGAATTAACAGAACCGTTGTATGTTTTGCCGTTTAATCCGATTATTACAACCCGTCCGTCTTCTGCTCCGCTTGTTGTGCCGCTTATTGTTACATCATTATTGTCTTCGGTCGCGTTTATTATATCATCAACAGCTATTATACTAATAGTAATCGACGGTACAGTTGTATCATAAATCACCGAATTATCGGAACTGGTACTCGCTATATTTGCCGCACCTCCGGCATCTACCGCTTTTCCGGCAGCAACGCCAGCTATTACCGTTCCGTCATTTGTCATTCCCGTAACGGCTACGTTATATGTTGTGCCGTCGTTAGGGGCTATTTCGGTAACTGTGCCGGTCGTTGCATTTGCAGTTCCACTCAGTGTAATATCTCCAGTTGCAAACCCGGTTACTGCTTCGTTAAATACTACGGTGAAATTTATTGTTGATGAATTACTTGGATCGCCTTGACCGGGAGCCTGGTTTATTGTAACAGTCGGCGGTGTGTTCACGAAATTATTCTTTGTTAAAGTTCTCGGGCAGCCATCGAGATCTTCAACTGTTAACGAAACATTGTACATTCCGGCTGTATTATAAATGTGGGTCGGGTTTTGAGCTGTCGAAGTTGCCCCATCGCCGAAATCCCAAGACCAGCTTATAATTGGAGACCCTGAAGTTGATAAATCCTTGAAGCTTACAGTTAGAGGAACGCTACCGGATGTAGAATTAATCCCGAAATCAACAGTAGGACCTATTACTTGTACATAACTTGTTCTGGTTTTTGTATTAGTACATCCTAATGAACTTGTAACCTTTAAGGTAACGGTGTAAGTCCCCGGTGTTGAATAAATATGAGTAGGATTCTGTGCGGTCGAAGTATTGCCGTCGCCGAATGTCCATTCCCAGCCCACGGCATCAACCGAGACATCAGTAAAATTGACTGTTAATGGACTGCAGCCGAATAAAGGCGAACCGCTGAAATCAGCAATCGGGTTAGATACAAAGATAGTATCTGTGAATGTGCTTTTAGCTCCCGCCAACATAGTATCCTGAATCTCCAATGTAACAACGAAAGTTCCGGATGTTGTATATGTATGAATCGGGTTTTTCGCGGTAGAACTTCCTCCGTCTCCAAAATTCCACTGCCATATATCGGGGTTTGTAGATTGGTCTGTAAAAAACACCGCGTGCGGCGTTGAGCAGCCAATCTCCGGGTTAGCGGTAAATTTTGCTGCGACTACTTTTTTAACTACTTCAACAGTTAAAGCAAATGAACCGGCTTGTGCGGCACTTGAGCCGTCGACAACAACATAATAGGTTCCCGCTGAAAGCGTTCCCGTATAATCCGCAATTAAGGAGTTGTTTCCGCTGCCGTCATTTGCGGCAACCTGGTTACCGGAAGCATCGAGCAGATAAATAACGCTGTTAAACGCGGCACCCGAAGTGCGGACAATTAAACCTATTTTACCAGGATCCGTTGCATCATCAATAATATTAAATTTGTAGAACACATCATTACCGGGGCTTGTTGAGTACAGGTTGGTAAAGGAAGAAGTATTGTTTGAAACTTTTTTGTTTTGGTTGGATGCCCCAACATGAAAATCACCGAGGTTAAAAGCATGTGCAATATTATCACCCAGCGATACCGATGTTGACGCGCCGTTCTGCCACGAAAGAAAAGGATAGCCGTTATTTACGGACTGGTTTACATTATCCATATCCCAAAAATTATCAGTTCCGTTTGTGGTTTCACGTTCAAAGTCCCATCCGGCGTCTAAAAAGGTTGAAAGTGTTTTCATCTCCGCGGTGGTTTTGCCGGTACCGCTAAAACTGATGCTCCTCCCCGAGGATTGAGTATCCCAGAAGCTGTTGGTGGTAGTACCACCTGAAGCCCCCACTAAACCACCTGCTAGACCGCCGCTGCTGCTCTTGCTCACCGAACCGGTGGAATAGCTGTTACTTATAATGCCTTTATGGTTCCCCGCGAGACCACCTACTTGACCTTTGCCGATAACTGAACAAGTGGAATAACTGTTTGTGATACTGGCGGAACTCCAATTATAGCCCACGAGTCCACCAACATTATAATCAGTGCCGCTTACCGAACCGGTGGAATAGCTGTTGGAGATATCACCTTCAGTAAACCCCACTAATCCGCCTACAGTATATCCACCCATGATATTTACATTTATTAAACCAACATTTATAATTTCAGCACTGGTACTTGCTCTGCCAAACAGACCAACATCATTTACCGAAGGTCTATTAATAAATAACCCGGTTAAGGTTTTACCGTTTCCGTCATAAGTGCCGGTGAATTTAGTTGAATTATTACCTATAGGCGTAAAACCGGCCCCACCGTCCCAACCGGTTGTTGAAGACGCATCTATATCGGCGGTTTGTTTATAATGTTTGTTCCAGCGTGATGTTGACTGAGTGATCCAGTAAAGATTATCAAGTGTAGCAATTAAGTACGGTTCACCGCTTGTGCCGCTTCCGGAAGGTGCTGTGGCTGTCTGGGCATTTACAATTCCCCCAACGGATAAAATGACGATAAGAATGAAAGTTAAATAAGCTTTCCAAAATTTGTGTAATCTATGTTCCATTTTGCTACCCTTTTATAATTATCAACTTTTTTAATCATTTATAATATTTTCAAGTTCGAACAGATTGTCTTTTGATACGAACGCAATGGCGCCTAATAACCCGGTCGCTTTATTCAAAGTGGGATTATCATGGCTTGTAACAATTATTATCTTAGCTTCGGGATTCGCACTTATTATTCTTTCCGTAGCAGTAAGCCCGTCCATTCCTTTCATTTCAATATCCATCAAAACATAATCAGGATGATGTAAATCGTACAGTTCCACAGCACACTTACCGTTTGGGCATTCGATAATGTTTCCGGCTCGTAATTCGAATAAATTCCTGAGAAATAATCTCATCTCCCTGTTGTCGTCTACTATCATCAGTTTCATATTATCCTTGGCTTAAAAGTGAAAACCTCTAAAAGAATGTTACGGGTTTATGACGCAGATAAAAATACGTAGTGTCCGGTATTTTTCTACATACTACTACGTAGATGGGTTGCGTTTTTGGTGAAATTCAGCAGATGCGGTCTTTGAGAGACTAAGAAGTCTTTTTGTATTTTCCATTAATCTTTAGCTTTAAGATTTAACTTCTCTGAACTCGTATATTCGGTTCTCACCCCGATAAAAAACACATGGGATTCGGCATGCCTGCTGTTAGGCATGAATGACATTCACTCTGTTTGTCATCTTCCCATTATAAAGAAGCGGGGCAAGCGAACGAGCGTTGCACCGCGGCGGATTGCGAGGAGGGATCTTTTATTTGATTTCGTGACAGTGACAGGTTTTAAAAGATTCCTCACCCCAAATAGCGGGGGTTCGGAATGACAATGAATCCTTTTGTCATTTCGAAGGAGTCACGTTTTTTGTGACAACTGAGAAATCTTTTCTTTGATTTGCCAAAAATGATGGGTTATAAGATTTCTCTCCGGCAAAAAGCACAGAATCGAAATGACAATGAAGGAGATTCGGAATAGCAATTGAAAATTTATTGGATTTTCTTTGATAAGTCATCCCAATCGGGATTCAGCTTTTCGATAAGCAAATTCTTCTTTTCTCTCCGCCATTTTTTTATTTCTTTTTCTCTTTTAATGGCTGAGGTTACATCATTTGTGTATTCGTAATAGACTAATTTATTAAGATTATACTTTTTTGTGAATCCTTCTACCAGTTTATTTTTGTGTTCATATAATCTTCTTGCCAGATTGTTTGTCATTCCTACATATAAAACTTTATTATTCCAGTTGGCTAGGATATAGATATAGTAATTGTGGGTCTTCATAAAGTCGAAATTATAAATTTATTTATACAAATTCAGATAAAGATTTCTCCCCTCCGACAAAGAACGTCGGGGATTCGAAATGACAGCGCAAATATTTTCCCTTTCTGTCATTTCGAAGGAATCACGTTTTTTGTGACAACTGAGAAATCTTTTCTTTGATTTGTCGAAAATGATAGGTTATAAGATTTCTCCACTCGGAAAAACCGAGAGTCAAAAATGACATCGATAGCTATTTTCAGTTATAACTTCACTACAGCAGTTCTTTATTCTCGAGCGCAAATTTAAGAAGCGAGTTTGTGCCGGAGAGGTCCAGTTTTGTACAAATGTTCGAGCGGTGTGTTTCAACTGTTCTGGTGCTTATTGAAAGTTCTTCGGCAATCTCTTTAGATGATTTATTTTGGGAGACAAGTTTTAGAATTTTTAATTCTGTTGCAGTTAATACATCAATACGTGTTTGGGGATTATCTATCGGCTGGTCTGTTGTTCGTTTGATTAACAGGTCAGTTAACGATTTACTTATAAAACGTTTACCTTTTATTACGGCGGATAAGGCTTCTATAATTTCTACAAGCGCGCTGTCCTTCATTAGATAACCGTAAGCGCCGAGATTCATAGCTTTATTAAATATTGCTTCCTTGTTATGCATTGTTAAAAAAACGATTTTAGTTGTTATACTTTTTCCTTTTATTTTTTCAGCTATTTCCAGCCCGGTTAATTTAGGCATGTCTATATCGAGCACAGCAATATCGGGATTATTTTTTTCTATAAGAAGAAGAGCCTGCTCGCCGTTGTGAGCCTGCCCTATTATTTCAAAGTTTTCTTCATCTTCAATAATTTCGGATAATCCTCTTAGCAGAAGAGGATGATCATCGGCAAGTATTACACTATGTTTATAATTCTCAGACATGTTGTACGGGGATTTCCAGGTTTATCATGGTTCCGCTCCCGGGTATTGAATCAATTGATAAAGTACCCCTCAGAATATTTGCTCTTTCTTTCATACCGCTGAAACCTAATCCTTTTGTTTCATAATCCGCATTCTGTTCGGTGTCGAAACCTTTACCGTTATCCTTAATTGTCACTTTAATATTGTTATGCAAATTTAATACTTTTATATGTATTTCATCAGCGCCTGCGTGTTTGATAATATTAGCAACAGCCTCCTGTAAAATTCTTAATAAGTTAATCTCTTTTTCTTTCTGAATAAGTCCGTCTATGTTTTCTATTGAACTTGTAATCTTTATTATTCCCGCATCTTCAATTTCATTTATTATGGAACGTAATGTTTCGGTTAAACCGAGCCGGTCTAATTCCGGCGGCCTCAAATTGTGCGATATTTGCCTTACACGTTTGATTGCACTATGTGAATACTCGGAGATATATTCTAATTGTCTTTTCGTTTTAGATTCTTCAACATTTTTAAGGCCAAGCACAGCCCGGTTTTTAATTAATAGTAATTCCTGTCCCAGCGAATCGTGTAGTTCCTGAGCAATACGTGATCGTTCCTGCTCCTGGTTAATAATAAGTTTTTCCGAAAACTCATGATGAAGTTTTTGTTCTTTCTTCAAAGCCGCTACTTTTCTGAAATAAACTACCGGTCCTACGGCAAGAAGCATAATTACAATAACTGAACGAAACCACCATGTAGCCCAATAAGGAGGTACAATTGTTATGGCAAGAGATCTCCCCTTTTCATTCCAAAAACCATCATTGTTGGATGCTTTTACTTTTAGTGTATAATCACCCGGATCAAGATTTGTGAAAGTAACCTTTCTGTCCTCTCCGGGGGTAATCCAATTATCGCTGAATCCTTCCAACTTGTAAAGATACCTGTTCTCCGGGGATTGTATATAGTTTAACGCGGCAAAGGAAAGCGAAAAAATTTTATCTTCATAATTAAGAGTAATTTGATCTGCAGATGAAATATTCCTTCCGACAAGTCCCGGTTTATCAAGCACTGTGAAATCCGTAAATACTACCGGCGGTAAATACTCGTTCTCTTTTATGCTGTCGGGATGAAAATAAAAGAATCCTTCGGGGCCGCCGAAAAACATTTTCCCGTCTGCCGATTTATACATCGGGCCGAAATTCAGTTCATTACCGGGAAGTCCGTCACCTTCGTCATAAACTTTTATACTTTTATCGGCAGGATTATATTTTGCCAGTCCCTTATTTGTACTAAGCCATAAGTTTCCGGAACTATCCTCAAGAATCCCGTACACACCATTGCTCGGCAAACCGTCGTATACGGTTATGTTTGTAAAAGTGCCGTCATTGTTTAGCCTGTTTAATCCGTAAGTTGTGCCTGCCCAAATTGTGCCCGACTTTGATTGATGAACGCATAATACGAAATCAATGCTTAGACTTGTTGTATCGTTTTCACTGTGCCTGTACCTGGTAAATGTATGATCTGTTTTATTAAACTTGTTCAGCCCGTAGCCGAAAGTACTAATCCATAAATTATTCTCGTTGTCTTCATACAATCTTGTTAACGCATAACCGCTTATGCTTGCGGGATCGGAATCATCAGGAAGGAAGGCGGTAAATTTTTCACTTGCCGGATTAAACCTGTTTAAGCCCCCTGAAAGTGAACATAACCAGAAAATCCCATCATCATCTTCGTAAATGTACGATACCCAATTGGAACTAATTGAATTAGGATTTTCAGAATCGTGTTTATACGCTATAAAACTTTTAGTCCCCGGAATGAATTTATTCAGGCCGCCGGTTTCCGTTCCTATCCAGATATTACCTTTACTGTCTTCGTATAAAGAAGAGATTATATCATTACTGATAGAACCGGGATTCCTGGTGTCATGCCTATAAACTGTCCACAGTTTGGTTTTGGTGTTATAATAATTTAGTCCTCCTCCCCGGGTACCGACCCACAAATCTTTATCCCTGTCTTCAATTACTGATAAAATATAGTTATTGCTTATACTATTATTATCTTCGGGATCATTCTGAAATACTCTGAAATTATTCAGCCTTGGATTGAATGTGTTTATTCCTCCTCCGCTTGTTCCAAGCCATACGGTATTAATTTCGTCAATAAATATGGAATACACGGAATTGGAGCTTAAACTATTAGACTTCCCGCTTATGTTTCGAATAGATTCAACGGTATTTTCTTCGATATCATAAACAATTAATCCGTTGTTTCTGCTGCCCGCCAATAATAAGTTGTCATCGTACAATTTGATATCATAGATAATGTAATCAAAGTACTTGTGTGTAAAGGATTTTTCTTCAACATTAAATTTGTCTATACCTTTTTCCCAGACCGCGAGTAAAAGATTTCCGTTTACGTCTTCTACTATTTCGTGAACACTATTCCCCGCAATGGTACTGATGTTTTTCTCATCGTGTATGAAATTAGTAAACGTATTTCGGCTTCTGTCGAATTTATTCAATCCGCCGCCCAGAGTGCCTACCCAAAAATTACCCTGCCTGTCCTCATATAAGCATTGGATAGAATTGTCACTAATTGTTCCGGGAATATTTTTATTATTAATAAATCTGGTAAAAGTGGAATCATGAGCGTTGAACCTGTTTAATCCGCCGCCGAATGTGCCTATCCACACTGTGCCTTCTTTATCTTCATAAATAGCAGTGATTTGAATTTCACCAAGAGTGGTAATGTCGTTTTCGTCATGTTTGTATGATGTAAATTTGTCTTTTTCCCGGTCATAAATACTCAATCCGTTTGCTGTTCCAATCCACAAAACTCCTTTCGAATCTACTAAAAGGCACTTAATAAGGTTATCACTTAATCCATTTGAAGGCTTGTCTTCCACTTTATATATTTTAAATTCATATCCGTCGTAACGGTTTAATCCCTCATAGGTCCCGAACCACATAAATCCCAGAGAATCTTTCGCGATTGCTGTAACGGTACTTTGCGATAAACCGTCTTTTACGGAAAGTATATCAAATCGTACATCCCGAAATTGTCCGTAAGAAGACGACACATTAATGCTGAGTAATATTATTAAGATATGGCTGAGCCATTTTGCTTTCATAGTTGCCTTTTTATTGCTGATATTTAGCCAGTGAAAGATGAAAAACTAAAGTTATACTGCCTGGTGTTTGCAGACAAATCGATAAATTAAATTATGATTCGTTCCATAGAAATTATATTTATAACCGCTGTCTTCCGTCTGTTATTATAACTTTCTTAAGGCTGATTCTCCTGCTAATTTTATAGAGCAAATACCTGCTCTATCCGCAGACTGATTAATAATCCTGTAGAAAACAGCAATATTCCCCGATGCGACATGATAAATTCCGTTAGACTCAAAAAGACTAACGTCAGACGCGTCTTTTTCAGTTTAAAATTAATAATATTGCGACAATGTATCCACTTTTAATATAAATAGCAAGAATTGATGAGTTTGGTTTACAATGACATGACCAAGAGCACAAAAGACAACTTATGGAGAAGCGGATTAATTTCGTAAATAAAAGGAGATTCATTGATAATCTCCCCTTAAAATTCGAAATAAGAATAAAATCACTTAATCAACATCATTTTCCTTACAGCGGAATGCTTTCTTTTACTCATTGTCGATTCCGAGTAAATTGAGAAGAAATATATCCCGGATGCAAGTCTGCCGGCATTGAATACATCTTCGTAATAGCCTGCTTTCTTTATCTCATCCGTCAACGTTGTTACTACTTCACCAAGTAGGTTATACACTACTATTTTTATACGACTCTCCTCAGGAAGTCCGTAACGTATTGTTGTACTCGGGTTAAAAGGGTTCGGGTAATTCTGGCACAACTCAAATTCAACAGGTAGATTGGTTTGATCCTCAACAGCAACAAGTGATTCCACATAATTAACTTCGAACACATGCACAATCAGCTGCCCTTCCATTTCATAACAAAATTCAACAACATATAACAATTGATTTTGTTCATCATAGCAAGCTGAGAAAATTTCTTTTCTTTCACTCCAGAAAACATCCGGATCAATTCTCAGAGCGGCGTATGGCTGAGGTTCGTAAGACTCCATCGCTCCTTGCTCAACGGCGTACAGATCTGCGGGATTATAAAATACAGCCATCGGTATAATGTTGTGGGAACGCCAGCCTTTACCGTCGGGATCGGATTCATAAAACTCCGGGTATGGGATATCCGCGTACACCCAGTCGTGTCGCATATGCTCGCCGTAGTAACCGTACCAGTTATCACCCCTCGCTTTATTGCCGATAACCATCACCGCTTCCTGCGTGTCAACTTTTATCCAGTCGGCATCCCGCCATAGATCAGCGTGGTTATATGCGTCAATTGAATTCGGATAATTGTATCCGTCGCTTTCAGTAACAGGTCCGTATTCGAGCAGAGTAGTAATTTCCAATGAAGCATCGGCTTCCGGCGGATCAACTACAATAGGATCAAAAGCGTACATAGCCGGACCGAGTCCGCTGAGCCCGCCCTCGCGGTAACGTCCTGTAATTAGCCGGCGAATGGGCAGATGTGAACTCGCTAAATCCGGTGGAGTTGAAAACAGATAATCGCTCACGGCAGCATCCAGCGGGAATTGCGCGGGATCGCCAAGATACCATGCGCCGTACTTCGTGCTGTTCGCAAGATCAGTAACATCGGTGCAGTAACTTATAGTGGGATGCTTCTCCTCATTCACCGTGTAATATATATTCCAAGAACTGTAAAGTGCATTTTCTTCCGGAAGATACTTTAAGCCTGTCCGCCAGATATCCACGTATTCTAAATTATTAATATTATCCGGACGAGTATTAACCGGATCCTGAAGAATATCAACACTGTTAAGTTCTTCAATATTTTTGGATTCCGAAATAACCGGGACCGGAACAGAGATTTCACCGACTAAACCGTTTTCCGGCTGATTCAAATTCATGACAAAAAAGGAACCGGGATAACCGTCGGAAGCGCCTTCCCCTTCCTGTCCGCCGTCGCCATCCCGATTATATGTAATAGCTTCACCGCCCCAGCTAAACTCTTCGGGAAGATAGAACGCGCCGAGATATTCAATACCTTCCGGATTTATCAAATCATTGCTGTGATTATAGGAATCCGTTGCTACCACAACCGGATCAGTTTGTTCGCTTTCATTGCCGGACATATCAACAGCAGAAACGGTAATTCTATATTCCGTATCAGGTTCCAGAAAGTATAAAGTTGCCGATGGCTGCCGCGAGTATCCTTCAACTTCACCGTTAACATAAACCAGGTATTCTTCAACATCCCGGTTGCTCTCCGGATTCGTCCAAGTCACTTCAACCTGTAAATCGGAAACAGCTTGTGCAGATAGATTGTATGGACTTCCGGGCCTCGTAGTATCAGCATCATCGTATAATCCTATCTTGTCACAAACCACGTAGTTCTTGGGATAGGTTTCACCCCATTCAATTGCTAGGTTGACATTTACCAGCGAGTAAATACTGTCGGTTTTATGAACTCCCTTATTCGTAATATTAAAAACCGTTGCGGCGTTGGAGTGAGGCTGAATTTCCGAGAATGTTCGACGGTAATCGTCAAAGCTTCGCATAGTATACCAGTTGCCGGCTGTCTCGTTCTCATCAGGTTGATGGGAATCGGTGAAGCTTATTCTTGCAGTGAAAAAGAAAACATCATCGGAATTATTATACCATGTAACGACAATTCTTTCGCCTTTGTTAAATTGACGCGGAGTACCCATAACGCCACGGAAGTCGCTTAACTCATCCGCTTCTCCGGTTACAACAACTCCGTTACCCGAGCCGATGTAAATCATATTGTCGCTGAGAAGCACACCGTTCCATCCGTCTAGTCCGAATTCATTTTGAGATGCCTCCGAACCGAAATCAATTAAAGTGACCGGTTGAGAATAAACGAATGAAGTAATTAAACAGATAAAAATTACTAATAAGTCTTTACCCTTTAATCCACACATTGCAGCCCCCTCCGTCAGGTCCAATAAATTTGAGATACTTATTTATATTGAAAACAGTAGTAGTCGCTTTATCGACAATTAGGGTAAAGATATCAATAGAAGTGCGATATGGTTTTCTAGTTAACGAAATTAGAGTTTAATTTCAATACGCAGAAGCAATTTGGTGATAGGAGTCAAACTAACTTAAAACTATCTCATGTGTCCGCATTGCGCGGGGGTACTGGCTTTTTAGTCCTTCGCCTGAAGTTGTTGCGGTGCCGATAACGTACTCTCCGAATTTTATAACTTTCTGACCGCGAAGCTCTGTTATTCTTTTAATAGTACCGCCGTTCATATAAGCAGTAAGTTCTTCGGGGTCATCTATTTCAACTTTATTCTGAGTTATATGTTTACCAAGAGACCGCAATGCGAGTGTGTTTATATGGCAGGCATCCCTTTTATCCACTGTACCGAATTTGGTTCCGATCCTTACGAACAAATTCGGATCAATATATTTCCAGTCGGCATTAATAAAATTAATGTCCCTGCTTTTAACCATGTAATTATAATTGTCAAACTCGCTTAGGGGAATTCCGTAATAATCACTCATGTACTTCAGGTGATCTTTAATATCCCGGTGCTTCGAATTAATAATGTTAACATCCCTGCTGCGAACCTCCGCTTTTTCAGGCGCTTCGGTTTCACCTGTCTTTTTCAGCTTGGCAATAAAGAAGCCTTCAGAGTTAACTTCCCATGGAATTATGCGGCGCGCTTTTTTTATTTCCGGGTTCAGCTTAACTCCGCGGTATTGGGTTAATGCCGGATGCGACTTAACCGGAAATTCTATCTCAACCAGTTCAACAGGATACTTCTTCAGAATTGTATTAAGCACCAGCTCGTTCTCTTCGGCCGTAAGCGTACAGGTCGAGTATACAATTTCACCACCCGACTTTACCATTTTAACGGCACTTATTAATAGTCTTAATTGTGTATCACTAAGTCTTAAGGCAGCCTTCTCCGTCCACCAGTTACTTACCTCACCTCGCTTTTGGACTATCCCGAGTCCGCTGCAAGGCGCGTCGACGAGAATTTTGTCGAAGTAACCGGAAAAATTCTTGCTTAGCAGCTCACCGTATTTCTGTATAACTCCCATGTTAACAAGTCCCTGCCGGTCCAGATTATAAACAAGGCTTTTAATTCGCTTCGGACTCGGTTCGTTAGAATAAAGGGTTCCGGTATTTTTCATCATTTCAGCGAGCTGTGTGGACTTGGACCCGGGCGCCGCGCAGAGATCCATTGTAACATCGCTTTCAGACGGATTTAATATCATCGGCGGGATCATTGAGGACAAACTTTGGATATAATACTTACCGATAGTGTACTCAATCGTCTTGCCGATTTTACTAATGTCGTTTACAACTCTATAAGCGAAAGGAACGCTATCATGCCTTTCCAGTTCAATTTGATACCTTGCTAAACTCTTAACAAGTTTATCCTGCACTGAATTCTCCGGCGGAAGTCGCAGGTAAGTTAAATGATCGGTTTCAATAAATTCGGTAAAGTTTTTTAAGTATTCTTCACCGAATGTATTCAATATATAATCTGAGATATGTTGGCTGAGTTCAATCAATAGAGGAAGGTTAACTAATAACGTTTAAGATTAAGTGCGTTAAAAATGTGATTCGAAACGGAAGAGAAGTGCAGCGAGTCCGGGAATTCTGTTTTAAAACCACGCTCCATCTGTTTCAGGATAGTATCAAGCAGTCTTTCGTATTCCTTAACCGCTGAAACCAGTTTTTCTTCATCCAGCGGCTGAAGCACATTCTCCGGTTTGTCCCTGTTGGAATAAAGTATATACTTTGCTCTGTAATAGTTGTCCGCGTTAAAATGAACATTGCCTTTTGAATCGACGATTTCATAGTTGCCGAAAAACTCCGAACCCATTATTAGTCCTGTACCCGGCATGGAAACGGATTCTGTTTCCGCCAGACCGATAAACTCGTCGGGAAATTTCTTGAGAAAATCATTCTCAATTAATTTTATCCACTTTTTTTCGAAATCTTTTTGCGTCATGCAAATCCGGTTCAATTATAAATTAAATTTTCTATTACTCGACATGCTTAAAATTAATATCGTCCTCGGTTGGATTTTCAATCCAGTCGGCAATAAATATATTCGTCTCGCGGCTGTCATGCCTGTCTGCTCTTCTGTTAGATGCAAAAACTATTTTCGTCCCGTCATACGAGAACATCGGGAACGCATCGAACGTACCGCTATGCGTAATTTGCTCAAGTCCTGTTCCGTCTAAGTTTATCATGAAGACGTCGAACAACCTCCCGCCCTGTTCAAGGGAATGATGATTCGAACAAAACAATATTTTCTTACCGTCCGGGTAAAAGAAAGGAGCCCAGTTCGCGCCGGGAAGATCGGTTACCTGTACCGCGTTACTTCCGTCGATATCAGCAATAAATATGTTAAGCGCTTTGGGTTCAACGAGTCCCTGGGATAATAATTCTTTATATACTTTCGCGTTCTCGCCAACCGGTCTGCTGGCTCGCCAGACGATCTTTTTGGAATCGCGGGAAAAGAAAGCTCCGCCGTCGTAACCCAATTCATCAGTAAGCTGAATAATTTCGCCGGTCGCCAGTTCATATCTGTATAACTCAAGATCCCCTGAACGTGTTGAGGTGAATATCACGTATTTACCATCCGGAGAAACAGTTGCCTCCGCATCGTAGCCTTCGCCGCCGATAAGATTTTCTAATCCGCTGCCGTCTTCGTTCACTACATAAATATCGTATGAATCATATATCGGCCAAACGTATCTGCTGTCTTTAAACATTACGGTTTCGGGACAGTCCTCACTTCCTTCATGAGTTGATGCATAAACAATTCTGCCGTCTTTTAGATAGTAAGCACAGGTAGTTCTTCCTTTTCCTGTGGAAACCAGTGCGTACTTAGAACCCGGATTTATATCGGAGCCGTCTGCATTCATAGCGTATATCTGATCGCAGCCCTGTTCATTAATCCTGTCCCAATCACTCTGGAAGACAAGCTTCTTGTTATCAAAACTCCAGTAAGCCTCCGCATTATTACCGCCGAAGGTTAACTGCTTAATATTCCTAAGATGAACCTCCTTAGCGAACCTGAGGGTATCCTGTGATACATCGTATCCAGGAGCTTCCGGAGGGCTGCAGCCGATTGTTATCAAAGCTGAAATAATAACAGGAATTGTATATCTAATATATTTTATTATCAATGTAGAACCTTTCTGTAGATTATAGAAAAACTTATTTCAAATCCGATGTCCCCTGTCTAAATCTCCGTGTATAAACCAAATACAATCCGAAAATTACAAGCGGTATACTTAGTATCTGTCCCATATTAAGCGTCATACCCTCTTCAAAGTATGTCTGGTTTTCTTTAACGAATTCCACAAAGAACCGGAAACCGAATATCCCGGTAAGAAACAAACCGAAAATGTAACCATCTTTCAACTTATCCCACTTTGCTTTATACAGCCGGAATAGAAACACAAATATTATCAGATATGCAATGGCTTCGTAAAGCTGAGCCGGATGACGAGGAACGCTATCGACCGAAACAAAAACAAATGACCAGGGAAGGTCTGTCGGAGTTCCGATAATTTCCGAATTGAATAAGTTACCGGTTCTAATAAAAAATGCCGCCAGAGCAACGGTAATAACGATCCTGTCGAGAAGCCACAGGAATGTAAAGTTATTCCTCTTTTTTACAAAAATGTATATAGCGAGCGGTATAGCAATAGCCGCGCCATGACTTGCGAGTCCGCCTTTGTATATTTTTAAAATTTCCAGCGGATTGCTTAAATAATATTCCGGATTATAAAACAGGCAGTGTCCGAGTCTCGCACCTATAACCGTTCCCAGCACCATGTACCAAATCAGATCATTTAAATCATCCTCGGACTTTCCTTCCTTCTTGAAAATATCGTTCATGATTTTGAAGCCGAAGATGAAAGATGAAGCAAACAACAAACCATACCATCGCAAAGTAAGAGGGCCAATACTCACTATCTCAGGACTAACATTCCATTCTATCACTTGTGATTCCCGTATTTGATGAAAACCTTGTAAACATAGGCTAAAGAATAGCCTAATACCGCAATTAAAATAATGGTTGAGCCGGTGGGTAAATTTAAGTAATAGGATATAAATAAACCACATACCGAGAAGAATATACCCGCAGCAACCGAAAGGAACAGCATTGTTTTAAGGCTGTTCGCAAAAAACTTGGCAATACCCGCCGGAATAGTCAACAAAGCAATCGATAGAATAATTCCCACTAGTTTAATAAGCACAACAACAGTCAAAGCTATGAGAACAAGAAGAAGCAGGTAATATCTGTCTACTTTAACTCCTACCGCTCTTGAATATTCTTCATCGAATGTTATTGCCTGTAGTTTTCCAAAGTACCGCCAGACAACAGATATAATTATTAAATCAACAAATAATATGAAGATAATTTCACTGCCCGGAACAGTAAGAATATTGCCGAATAAATAACTCATCAGATCAGAAGAGTAACCGGGAGTCATACTAATAAATATAATTCCCAGCGACATACCACATGCCCACATTATACCGATAAGAGTATCTTCGTACTGGTTGTGTCTGGTTCTAAGATATGATATACCGGCCGCTGCTCCAATAGAGAATCCAAGCGCGCCGAGAAGCGGATTGAATCCAAGCAAGTAACCTAGCCCAATGCCGCCGTATGCAGTATGCGCTATTCCCCCGCTGATAAAAACAATACGCTTAACAACAATAAACGCACCTATAACTCCCCCGGCAATCGAGGCAAGAATGCTTGCGTACAACGCGTTGACAAAAAAATCGTATTGAAACAGTTCTGCCATATAACCCTAATGATTATGTTCGTGCAAAACACGGTGAGGAACGCCGTGTGCTATTAAATCAACCGGACACTGGTACGTTGTCTCAAGCTCATCCCGGCTTACTTCCTTCGAATCATGATAAATCAGTTTCCTGTTTAAACAAGCTATTTTCTTAACATAGCTCGAAATAGCACCGATATCATGTGATACGAGAATTATTGTCGCGGACTTATTCAGTTCATCGAGAAGTTCGTAAACCGACCGCCCTGTTCGCGCATCTGTACTGGCAGTTGGTTCGTCCAGCAATATTATCTTCGGCTCGGAGACCACAGCCCTGGCTATAAGTACACGCTGCTTTTGTCCACCCGAAAGATCGCCGATAGGTTTGTTCCTCAGGTCGACAATATTAAGAAGCTCCATCGACTCATTTATAATATCCCCGCTATCCCCGGAAGGCTTATTGATCCGGCCCATCTTAACAACATCATAAACTGAAATCGGGAAGCTGTTATCGAAACTTGTAAACTGCGGTACATACCCGAGAAGACTACGCTGCTTTTCTATATCTTTCCCGAAAACTTTAATACTCCCTTCAGAGGGCTTAAGCAGTCCCGTAAGGATTTTCAGAAGGGTTGTTTTTCCGCCGCCATTCGGACCGATTATACCGAGGAATTCGCCATCTTCCAGTTTGATATTTATATCCTCGAGTGCCGTAACATTGCCGTAACGAAAGCATACATGATTTAATTCTATTGCTGGGGTCATTTACTTAAAGTCCCTCATAATTTTCGACGCTGTTATTTCAAGGTTATTAATGTAGTCCGAAGGCAGTGTTTCAAGCGTATCTATGTAAGCATTTATTTCGCCGGACAACATTACAGCCGGATCGGGATTTTGTCTCGGACTAATATATATATATTTAAGCTGTAGGCCTTTTGCTGTCTGAACCAAGTCACGTATTTGATTAACACCCGGCTCCTTACCTTCCCTTTCGATTGCCAATTCCTCAAGACCGTAATAATCCGCAAAGTATTTCCATGCACCGTGATAAACAAGAAAAGTCCTTTGTTCAAACCGTTCAAAACTTTTTGAGATTCCGGCATCTATCGAATCCAGCCGGGCAGTAAACCGATTATAATTATTAAGAAAGTATAGCGAGTCATTCGGAGAAGCTGCAATAAGTCCGTCTTTTATGTTTCCGGCAATTATATACGCATTATCCGGAGAAAGCCAGACATGGGGATTATTATCAATCAATTCAATTCCTTCCGCGCAGTCAAGAATCTTGATTCGTTTCAAATCTCCGGATATCTTTCCAAGTATCTCTTCCTCAAAATGAAAACTACCTCCCGTCTTAAAATAAATATCCGAACCGGCAACTTGTTTAAGTTGCATAGCCGTTGGTTCAAACGTGTGCGGACTTGCGCCCGGCGGAATCAATGCGTTCACTTTAACCTTTTCTCCGCCAATCAATTCCACAAAATTCCGGTAAGGGATTATTGAAACCGTTACATTTATTTCATCTCCCGCGGGTTTCAAATCTTTTACGCCGCAGGAAATAACTATAAACATCAATAAAACTATAGCTGTTTTTTCTGACAATCGGGACATATTCCTTTAAATTCCATTGTATGACTTGTAATTTTATAGCTGGTCAACGTCTTAGCCTTATCGGCAATACAAAGATCCAGTCTCTCGATTTTCCCGCAGCCGCTGCATATAATATGATGATGATGATCGTCACCCATTATTTCATAATGAATCTGCTTGTCGAGCAGCTTAACTTCATGGACTATCCCTAACTCAACATACAGATTTACAATCCTGTAGATAGTCGCAAAATCTATTTTCCTGCATAACCGTTTAATATCATTCAAAGTAAGCGGGCGCCGGTTCTCAAGCAGTTTTTCAAGTACAACCTTTCTGTTGGCAGTAAGTTTATACCCGTTGGATTTTATTATTTCCAGTTGCGGATTCATGCGGCAAAACTACGGAGAACCCCCCCTAAATGCAAGCGGCTTGCATTTATAACAAGAAGATTATTTTAGAATTGTGAATATGTTTAACAGGATATAGTTTACCCTTTGAGATAAAAATCCTGGCACAACAAAGAAATTTGAATCGGTACGATTAACCTACATCTATTAAGTCTTCCAGTTCCTCGGAAGAAACAACCTGAAGTTTTGCGCCCGGAGCGAACTTCACGAACTCGAGCGCTTCTTCAAGTGTCTCAAAAGACAATTTCGGTAAATAATCACCGTCATCTTCTTCAAGTATGTGGTACGGCATTGAATAATCCAACATGTGGTCTCCCCCCAACACGTTCAATTTAAAGACGATTTATCAATTAAAAGGTTACAGGCAATTAGACGTGCCCTGCAACATTTAACATTTTTTAAGAAATCCGGTCAACGACCGCTTTGGGGGGTGAGTTTTATCTAGTTGTAACCGACTAACAAATAATACCGATTAACAATAAAAACATGCAGATTATTTATTTGCAAAACAGTGCATTTTTTCATCACAGTCCAAAAAATATGCTCTGATTTGAATTTTAAATCAATCCGGTTGTATAATAATACAGACCATCCTGATTAACAAAACTTCATTAATTATTACTTAACAAATTTTACGAACACAGATGTACCGACACCTTCTTTACTTGTTACTTCAATTGAACCGCCATGTGCGGTAATGATTTTCTTGCTAATACTCATTCCCAGTCCGTATCCGCCGGTCTTTTTGGACCTCGACTTATCAACCCTGTAAAAAGGTTCAAAAATATACGGCAGATCATTTTCAGGTATTCCCGTTCCGAAATCCTGGAATTCTATTGTAATTTCATTTTGCTTTTCACGGTGGGAAACTTCAACCGGGTACCCGCCCGGATCGGAATATTTAATAGCGTTAGCCAGTATATTATTAAACAGGATTTTTAGTCGCTCGACATCGCCATGTACGGAAAGCGCCTTGGGAAAATCTACTAGTTTAACACCCGGCTTAGTTTTGTTATAAGTCGTGCTTATTTCACTAAGTAATTCAACAAGATTGATTTCCTTTTTTCTAATTCCGCCGAATTCGCTTTTTAGTCTCTCGGTTTCAAGCAGCTCGGAAATCATAGTCTCTACTTCGCCGATATCTTCGGATATGCTCAGCCTTGCTTCTTCGTCATCTATAAACTCAAGCGCCACCTTCATACGTGTAAGAGGAGATCGAAGTTCGTGACTCACATCGAGCAGAAGCTGATTATGCGAGTGTATCATATCCTTCACCCTTCTGCTCATGCCGTTGAAAGAATAGATAAGCTGACCTAATTCGTCTGAACGATTGGAAGTTATCTCATAGTCAAAATTACCTTTAGCGACTTCATAAACAGCTTCATCCAAATCTTTTATTGGTTTCAGCAACCTTCTTATTAAAAGATAAACAACAAGAATAATCAGTGTAAAGACAATAATTATAATTACCAGGTGCATCTCAGCGTAAAACTGGAAACCCTCTTCCCGTCTCTGCATCCTGAACAGGAAGCGGTAATCCCCCTTGCGCATGTCGACATACAATCCTCTGTCGAAACCAGCACGAATATTTTTGCTATCCTCAAACTCGGGGATATCAAGTTCATCGAAGCCGAGAAGGCCGTCGCGGGTGTTCTGCCAGTTAAATTCCTGTCCTTCAATTTTAATAAGTATGTCGTTCTCAGCTGCAACGGACCTGGCTTTAACGGTATCGGGAGGAGTTCCTATATCATCCACCAGGTACCGGCTGTAGTTTACTACATGTCTCTGAATAGTCGGAAAGCCGGCTTTCTTTAAAAGGAATTCATGAGAACTAAACGACACAAACATCAGGAATGCATAAGCAGCGACGAATACAATGATTAGTTTAACGAACAGCGAGTTCCTAACTTTCTTAATTATATTATTGATCACTACTTTCCTCCCCAATAAATATATAACCGCTACCCCTGACCGTTTTGATGAACCCGGGGTTTTTGGGATTATCGTCAAGCTTATGCCGCAGACGACTTATAAGTACATCAACAGAACGATCGAAAGATTCCCACTCAATACCCTTGAGCTGATCAAGCAGTTGATCGCGTGTTAAAGTCTTCCCGGACTTGCTAATGAAAAGAGACAGAAGTGTGAACTCAGCGGAAGTAAGTCCGGCATCAATGTTGTTGATTAGAGCTGACCGTTTATGGAAATCAACGGTGAGTTTACCGAACTGCCTTATAGTGCTTTTACTTGTCTCGGTTCCTCTTCTTAAAACAGTTTGTATCCGCGCAACCAGTTCCCTCGGTTCAAACGGCTTAGGCATGTAATCATCGGCGCCGAGTTCAAGTCCTACAATTCTATCGGTAACTTCCCCTCGGGCAGTTAGCATAATAATTGGAGTTGAGTAATCCGAGCGAATTCTCCGGCAGGCCTCGAATCCATCCATACCCGGCAGCATAACATCAAGGATAATTAGATCGATCTGCTCCAGCTTCAATACACGGAACCCGTCATCGGGATTTGTTACAGCAATTACCTTGTAATCAAACTTCGCAAGGTAGCTTGTTAGGAGCGAGTTTAACTTTTGATCATCGTCAATTACCAGTATAGTTTGTTTCATTGGTAAATCCATTTTAAATATTTTAAAATGTTCAAATAACCTGATCGGCCAGACTTATACTTTCATTGTGGAGCCGTTTAATTTCGGGAATCAGAAAGAATAAAGTAACCACAGAAGCAAGAAAATCAGCGAACACAAAAGATAACCATAATCCATCAAGCTGTAGAAACAGAGGCAGAATAAAAATCAGAGGAATCAAAAACAACACTTGTCTCGAAATTGTAAGAATGAAAGCCGGCTTGGCTTTGCCTACAGCCTGGAAATAGCTGGCCCCAATTATCTGAATTCCGGCAAGTGGTATTAATAAGAAAACTATTCTTAACGCCCTGGAACCTTCTTTTATTAATTCCGGATCATTGCTGAAAAAGGAAATTATTGTTCCGGGAAATAATTGAACAGCAGTAAATCCGACAAGTGTTACAATAAGCGCCATAAGGTTAGATTTTATAATGGTCTCTTTAACGCGCCCGAATAGTCTTGCCCCGTAATTGTAGCCGATAATACTTAGCAAAGCCTGAACAATACCGATTACCGGAAAGAATACGAATCTGATTATACGATCGAGTATTCCAAAAACCGCAACAGACGTTTGTCCGCCGTATTTAAATAAGCTGTGATTAAGTATTGCCGCAATAATACTCTGGGAGCCCTGCCTGGCAAAGGTTGATGAGCCGATCGCAAATACTTCTTTTACAATAGCTTTATCCAGTCTAAGATATTTCCCATTCAGTTTAATAATACTTTTTCCGCTTACAAAGTAGTATATAAGATAGCTGAATGCTATAAACTGGGCGATAACTGTAGCCAGCGCCGCACCTTTGATTCCCATATCCATTCCGAAAATGAATATCGGGTCAAGTATAACATTGATGAGTGCGGAGATTATCATTGTAATCATCGGGATTTTAGCGTCTCCTTCCGAGCGAATAACATTGTTTGTCATCATTGCATAAGCCAGGAAAGGAGCACCTATTAGAGTTATAGTAAAATAATCCTTAGCGTATTGTAAAATGCTTGACTGTGCTCCGAAGATGAACAAGACTTCATCGACAAAGAGATAGCCAACCAGTAAAAATCCTACAGATACGATTCCGGTAAGTACAATAAGATTACCGAACGTGAGGCAGGCAATTTCGTATCTCTTTGCTCCAAGATTTCTGGATACTATTGAAGCTCCGCCTATTCCTATAGTTTGTCCTATTGTGGCGATGAGCATTTGAAAAGGGAGAACCACTGCAAGTCCGGCAATTCCAAGAGTCCCGACACCCTGTCCAACAAATATTGTATCGACAATATTGTAAAGAACAATTACAAGTAAACCCACCGATGCCGGCAAAGAAAATTTAATAAGAAGTTTTTGTATGCTTTGTTTCCCGAGCAGTTCCGCTTTATTCAATTCAACTTCCTTTCATTTAAAATCCTAGTCACCGATAAAAGTATATTCCGAATTAACCAACTGTCCGCTTATTTGAAACAAATCCAATTCATACAACTTGGAGTTATAACGAGCTTCGGCAATATTGTTTTTTGCCGAAATTAGGTTAACCTGAGCTTCTCTGAAAGTAACCGTTGTAACCTGTCCCAGATTAAAGAGATCATTTGTTCTATCAAAATTAAGCTGGGCTGCTTCAAGGTTCTTCATCTGAAGATCAAGTATATCAAGACTGTTTTTATACGCCTCGTAATAATTCGCAACTGTTTTTCTCAAGGTAAGATCGGTTTTCTTCTTTTGCAGCTCCACAATTCGGTAATTTATTTCAGCATTCTGTTTCTTAATACTCGTCTGGTTGCCGTTGAACAAATTGAAATTGAGAGATAATCCGGCCGTAAAACTTCTGTCGGCGTCCGATAAGTCCACGCCAAATTCATTTACCGATTTACTTAATCCGTAAGATGTTTCAAAGTTCAGTGAAGGATAGTAATTAGCCGCCGCAGATTTAATATCAAGTTCGGAATATTCAAGCTCTTTAATGCTCGCGAGGTAATCTGCATTATTGCCCATTGACAATTCCAGAAGAGTCTGTTCATCCTGCATATTTCCGAATTCAACAGTTACGTCGGCAGTAAAGTCGGTTTTAATATCTCTGTTCAGAAGCAGGTTAAGATTGCGCATAGCCTCGTTAAGTTGATTCTCCGCGTTCATTAAACCAACAACATCAGAGTTTAAATCCACCTGAGCGGAGAGGACATCAACGCTGCCTCCCTGGCCGAACTCATTTCTTTTCTCCGCACGCTCCAGCCTGTCCTTCGATATCTCTATAGACTCCTTCAGAAGTCTTACGTTCTCAGACGCGATACAGAAAGCATAATAGGCCCCGGAAACAGAAAGGAGTATGCTTTCAATACTGCTTCTTAACTGAAGCTCACTGATATCCCTGTTCACTTTCAGCTTATCGAAACTGTAAATGTTTCCGAATCCATCGAACAAAGTATAGCTTGCCTGAATTCTCGCACTGTTGATTGTCGACGCTTTGTTTATAGTACCCGCGCTTGTTTCCGAAGCAGCGTCGGTATAAGTCGAACTCGAAATCAGGTTTACCTGAGGAAGAAGTCCGGCATTGCCGATATGTACATTGTTGTCCGCAATTTCGGAACTGCTTTCGGCTATCTTTATATCATGGTTCGCGGCAATTGCACGGCTTACCGCATCTTTCAATGTAAGTAATTCCTGCGCGTGCATCGAACTTGCTGCTAACAATAATATTAATGCTGCTATTTTAATTTTCTTTATCATCACGATATTCCTTGCTCTTATCATTACCTGTAATTGATCAGTACTTAAGAAACTCTTCTTCCCTGTTTGCCGGCTCAACCGATTCGGGAGTTGGTCTGGTTCCCTTAATAAGCCAATAGATCCTGACCTTCAGTTTATTAAACAATACAAGAAGCGAGGGCAGCAACAGGAGTGTTAAAATGGTTCCGAATAAAAGTCCGTATGCAACTGAAATAGCCATCGGCGAGAGGAATTGTGCCTGGTGACTTGTTTCGAACATTAATGGTGCAAGTCCGGCAATTGTTGTAACTGAAGTAAGAAGTACGGGACGGAAACGGTTAATGCCGGCATTCGTCACTGCTGTCATAAAATCCTGTCCCTGCTTGAGATATCTATTCATAGCATTAACAAAAACAAGTGAGTCATTAATAACTATACCTATCAAGGCAATTGCACCGAATGTTGAAAGCATACTTAATATGTACCCCTGGAAAAAATGTCCCCATGCAACGCCGATCATACTAAAGGGAATTAACAGGAAAACAACTACTGCCTGCATAAACGACCTGAAAGTAAAGACAACAATCATAAACATTAATATGAGAATGGGCGGAATAACCTGGCTCATTGCGTTTGTAGTCTTTGTGTTCTCCCGGCTCTGTCCTTCGAAGAAGAAATTCACGTCGGGATATTTCTCAATGAATGCCGGCATAATTTCTTGGCTTATATCGGCCAAAATATCAGGAACGGAATCGTCCGAGTTCGTAACGTCAGCTTCTATCTTTACTACCCTTTGCGCGTCAATATGGTTTATCGACATTATTCCTCTCTCAACCGACAACTCAGCAATTTCTTTGAGAGGATAAGCTTTCCCATCCGAAGTTCTGATATACATATTCTCAAGCTGTTCAATGGTTTTCCTCTCATCTTCTTCGTACCGGATCCATATTCTTACTTCATCAATTCCTCTCAATATTCTCTGAGCTTCATTCCCGTAAAATCCACCGCGTACCTGTGATAACACATTTGTCGTTGTTAATCCCAATGCGTATGCTTTCTGTTTCATCTCCAGCTTTACTTCTCTTCTACCTTCCGGGTCATTATCATTTACGTCTTTAAGTTTATCAACCTTTCGCAATTCCGCCTTCAATTCGTTCTTTGCTTCGTGAAGCTGTTCAAGGTTATCGCTCTGCAGTGCTATTGAAACCGGCATACCGAAATGGGTACCGCCCCCAACCTGAAACTTCTCGGCTCCTTCCACCGGACGAATATTATCACGAAGAATGTTATTAATTTGCTGAGAAGATAATTCTCTAAGTTTGCTATCTATAAGTGTTATTCTTAAATCACCGGTGTGAGTACTCGGCCCGATCTCCCTTGATATCGCCGTAACAAGATCAGTTCCATTTTCCTCTTTATAATTTTCATTAACTTTCCAAACATCTTCTTCAATTCCGGCGAGAATATCATCAACAATATAATCCCTTGTACCGGCAGGCATTTCCAGCGTTACGGTTACACTCCGGCCTTCAATGGTCGGAAAGAAAGTCATTTTAATAATACTGCCTTTTATCGCGCCGATCGTAATAATAAAAATAGCAACAACCGAAGCGACTGTTATGACCGGATTGCTCACGCAGAACTTCAACACAGGCAAATAAAATTTGTCCCGGATAAGATGAAGAACATATTCCGATTTTTTCATCAACCAGCTCTTCTCTTTAGAATTACCAGTAAGCGCTTTTGAATGTGCAATATGCGCCGGGAGTATAAATACGGCTTCAACAAGAGATATGAATAGTGTGGCGATTACAACAAAACCAACATCCTTTGTCCTGTCGCCCAATCCGCCCTCGAGGAAGAAGAATGTAAGAAAGATTACAATAGTTGTAAACACCGCCGATACAACCGAGGGAAGGACTTCCATAGTACCGTTAACTGCGGCGTTGAAAGGCTTCTCGCCCCGTTCGTAATGCTGATAAATATTCTCGGCTATAACAATGCCGTCGTCCACCAGAATTCCTATAACAAGTATCATAGACATAAGCGACATAACATTTGCTGTGAGTCCGTATGCCGTTCCCAGCATGAACATACCGGCAAACGAAAGCGGAATAGCAAGTGCGACCCAGAACGATAGCCTCGGGTTTAATGAGAGTCCCAGGAATACAACTACGAGAATCATTCCAAGCAAACCGTTATTGGAAAGTATATCGATACGTTCTTCAATGATCTCCGCACCATCCCTCAGCACATGAATTTGTACGTCATCGTGAGAACTATTAAAGTCGGCAATATAATCCCGCACCGTCCCTGATATTTGGAAAAGATCCTCGTCGTTTGTTTTCTGTACATCTATCATAACAGCCGGTTCACCGTTGAAATAAACTCTGTTCGGGTCTTCCGACCATTTATCTTTAACATCGGCTACATCTTTAAGTCTGATAATCGTTCCATCGGAAGTTGCTTTAACAACATGGTTCTCAAGATCTTTTGCATAGTAGCCTTTATTGTTGGTGCGAATAAGCAACTCCTCTTCCGAACCTCTTATAGTTCCGCCTGTAATTTTAATGTTTGCGCTGGCAACGCTTTGCGAAACCTCGCTGAAGGTAAGTCCGTATGCCCGCAGGTCGTTTTCACGAACACTAACTTCTATTTCCTCGTCGGGGAAACCGCTTAACGAAACCTTTGAAATACCTTCGCTGGCACGCAGCTCACGTTCAATACGTCTTGCGTAAGTCTTAAGGTCTTTCAAAGGCAGTTCACCGTTAACAGCAAAAGCAATTACGAAATCACGCATTTCCTGTTTGTACACATTTATCTTTTCCATACCGACCGGGAAAGAACTAATACTATTAACAGTACTGTTTATTTCCTGAAGAAGATCCATAACGTCGTAATCATAAAACAGTTCTACCGTTACGGTACCGGAGTTTTCCTTCGACACAGAGGTAATCCTGTCAATACCGGTTATGCCTTTAAGGTTATCTTCAATCTTAAGAATAATTCCTTCCTCAATTTCCTCTGGTGAAGCGCCGGGATAACTGGCGGAAATAATAATAGTATTACTTGGAACATCCGGGAAGAATGTAGTTTTCAAATTCAGGAAAGCGAATGCGCCGAACAGGAATATTGTTACAAAGATCGCGTTTCCCAACACAGGATATTTTATAAAATAACTTATTAATTTCTTCATTCTAATTTCATTCCTTATTAATTCAATTCGGAAGCAGTAATTTCCATGCCTTCATGTACGCCGTCAAATTTTTCGGCGAGCAGCTGAGTGCCGTTCCGGAGTCCCGTAACAATTATATCATCATTCGAACTTGCTTCGATCTTAACAGGCTGAAGCTCGATTTGATTATCCGAAAGCACATATACTTCATTTTCATTGACCAGTAGATCGCGTGATATTATGTATGCATTCGCTATGCCGCCTGTGCTTACGAGAGCGCTCATATACATGCCGTCCCTGAGATTCTTATCTGTGGAAGATATATACACTTTTACTGTCTGTGAGGTCTGGTCTATAACCTGGTTTATCCTTGATACAATTCCGTCGAATTCATCGCCCGTATCCCTTGATACGAGTTTAACCTTCATTCCCTTTTTGATATACTTAATTTCATTCAGCCCGGCCGAGGCCTCCAGCTCGAAAGTGGATGTATTTGTAAATTCGCCCAACTTCTGGTTGGCTCGTATAAGCTGACCCGGGTAAGTATCCGAATTTGTAACAACACCATCAAACGGAGCTTTTAATGAGTATTTTGCTAGTGTTGCTTCCATACCTTTAATGGTGTAGAACATACTGTAAATATTACGAGCGGCTATATAGTACTTTTCTTTGTTGTTTTTGTAATCCGGCAGTTCTTTCAGATTTTCATTTAAGTCAAGCTCAGCCAGATAACTTTCCCACTTATTATACTGATCCGGGAAATCGATATTGATATCGGGCAGCAGCAGTGTAAGTTCATTAAGGAAACTGCTTTTTTGCGCCATCAGATTATTGTAATAAACCGAACTGTCTATTCTAATCAGATTCTCTCCGGCTTTAAAATAGTTGCCCTCCTTAAACAGAGTTGGCGTTTGCAGAAGAATACCGGCAACTTCGGAGTAGACTTCAATTTTCTTTATAGCGCTCAATGTGCCGCTAATCTCGAAGTCATTATCTATATTTTTATTTTCAACAGTAATAAACTCCGCCTTACTCTTTGATGCGGCGGAGTTAGCTTTTTTAATACCTTCCTTCTGGCTGCTGAAAACTTCAGCTATTAAAAAACCAACAACCAGTACGGCAACGGTTATTACCAATGTCCATTTTCTGCCAAGCATAAAAGCTCCTTTTAATATTTTCATCTAACTTTAATACGTAATTATCGTACTGTGAAATTACACATTTATTGTAATTCCTTTATTTCAGAATTGTAACAAATTGTAACACAGAAATCGTTCAACAAATTGTACCCATTAGTTTGTTATTAGACGATATATCAGACATTCTTTGTCCCCTCGAGAATATATTGTAAATTACCGCCGGGAATTAAAGTCATTAAACCGGAGCTGAATTTTGAAAGTATTCAAATATTCGTTTGCAATATTTCTTACTGCATCGCTTCTGATTTTCGCACAGAATGACAAAAAGGAATGTCCTCACGAGTTTACAATAGTTAAACAAGTTGATGCTACTCCTGTTAAAAGTCAGGGAAGCACAGGTACATGCTGGGCTTTTGCATCCACTTCGTTTGTAGAATCCGAATTGCTGCGCATGGGAAAAGTTGAGTTCGATATTTCCGAAATGTGGACCGTAAGAAACTGCTATATAGATAAAGCTGACAGGTACATTCGTTATCATGGTACATCCAACTTCAGTCAGGGCGGCCAGGCACATGACGTTATGTGGACGATTAAAGAACACGGCATGGTTCCCGAAAAAACATACGACGGTCAACCGTACGAACAGGAAAAGTATAATCACAGAGAATTGGAATCTGTACTAAAGGGAATGCTCGACGGAATTATGCCAAAGAAACAGGGTAAACTGACGCCGGTTTGGAAAGAGGCATTCACCTCGGTTCTGGATGTTTATCTCGGCACAGCGCCGGAGAAATTTGAGTACGATGGGAAATCCTATACACTCGAGCATTTTGCAAAACATCTCGACTTTAACACGGATGATTATATTGAGTTCACTTCATACACGCATCATCCGTTCTATGAAAAGGTTAATCTCGAACTGGCTGGACGGCTATTATTACAATGTTCCGGTAGATGAACTTATATCTATAATTGACAATGCTATAAACAATGGCTATAGTATTACATGGGACGGTGATACCGGCAAGGATAATTTCTACAAAGCCGGTTATGCAGTCATCCCTGTTGATGAGGACAAGGAAATAAAGGATGAAGAAGACCAAGACGAAGAGAATATTCCGGAGCGGGAAGTTGAGAAATAAGACAGAAAGCTTTCAACAACTATGATATGACCGATGATCATCTTATGCATATTGTCGGTCTTGCTAAAAACCAGGAAGGAACACCCTTCTATTATACAAAGAACTCCTGGGGAACAGAGGATAAAGGTTTCGACGGTTACTGGTATATGTCGGAACAGTACCTTCGTTTGAAAACTGTTGCTATACTTGTACATAAAGATGCCGTACCTGAATCGATATGGGAAAAAATTAAAAAGTAATTAAGGACTTTACACGGAATGAATATAAAAGAAACACACGAAGCATTAATTAAAGAATTTGAAAATCTTGATAACTGGGACGACCGTTACGCACACATTATTAAGCTTGGCCGCGAGCTTCCCGAATTCCCGGAAGAATACAGAACAGATAAAAACAAGATTGACGGCTGTCAGTCGCAGGTTTGGATGAATGCCGGTTTGGATGACGGTAAAATTGTTATCAGCGCAGACAGCGACGCGATGATAGTTAAAGGGCTGATAGCTGTGCTGCTGAAGGCTTACTCCGGATTCGCTCCTTCCGAGATACTTTCGAATCCGCCAGACTTTATAAAAGAGATCGGGATTGACAATCATCTTTCGCCGACACGAAAGAATGGACTGGGCGCTATGCTTAAACAAATTCAATTGTACGCGGTAGCTTTCAAAGCGCTTGAGAAATAGTTAATAAAAATCGCTCCCGATAAAGAGAGCGATTCCACTTATAATTTTTAACTCATCTATCGAATTACTAAAACTCTACCGGCTGCCTGGTACCGAACCCGGGACCTAGCAGAATGCTGTTAAGCAGCAGTCTTTCAGTTCCTTCAAAGTATGATCTAAAATTAGGTTCCTCAGCAAAGAGAATAATCTGACCGCTTCCTTTCGACTCTCGGGTTAAGTAAGCCGCATTCGCCATTCGTTCCTTCGCTTCAGGCCAGAGCAACCCGGAAAGACGCAGTTCATTCGCATCCGCCAGTCTTGCCGCTGTTTGAACCGGCGACCTGGAAAGCAGAATATGTCTCGAGGTATACAGTGCCGGCATTCTTTGGGGCAGGCCGTAGCTTAACCATTGTTCATCGTTCAGATTAATTTTAACAATAACACCTTGCGGCATGAAGCGTCTGTTGAAAGCGTCATCTTTTGCCAACTGCTTTACGTCAACTTTGCTTTTCTTCTCTTTATCGTCTTTCGGCTGCCCCGTAATCTTTCCTTCCCAGATAGCGAGACTGTCAATCACAACTTCGTCAATCTCCTTTTCTTTTTGAAGCGCTTCATCGTACTCGTCAAGTTTACCGAGGCTTTGACTGCGCAGTTTAACGCTGCTGAATTTGAGAGTAGTATCCGCGAGCGCGGCAGCAGAACCACCCACAGCTATAAGTGTTCCGCCGGATGATATCCAGTCATTCAGCTTTTTGGCTCCGCCCTTGCCGAGCATATCCTTAAATCCCGCAGCGCCTCCGTAAAACGACGGGATTATTAAGACATTATATTTACGCAAGTCATAATATCTGAAATAGTCTGCGTTAATAGTTGACAGTTTTATCTTCAGGTCATTGTCCAGCAGATGCCACATAGCCCCGAAATTCCCTGTACTAATTGATGTGCCGGTAAACATTGCAATCTTCGGTTCGTAAAGCAGCGGGAATCTATCTGCGCCTAGATCGGTTCCGTCCTGGCTCAACGCAGTATTAACTCCGATAATATTCACACCTGTTTCTTCCACCATTTTTACGAGCATTTTTTCATCAAGCCCGGCATTCTCGGCTTTTCTTATCAGCAGTGTTCCGCGATTGTATTTATTCCCTTCCACTTTGAATTCCATATCAGCGGAACGAACTTTAACATTCTGTTCGAACAATCTTAACAGCGCTTTTATCGCGTTATCATCTTCATACTTTATAATATACCCGTAATCCGGAGTACTGTTTATAATTCGTCCGCCTTGCTTTGCAACCTGCTCAACTTTTACCTTATCGACATCTACATTTGATTTTGTAACATACGCGTCCACATCAAATGCAAGCAGTATAGACCACGCGCTGACTTCGTATAACCTGGTTCCTTTACCTTTAAGCAGGTTTTCTCTTTCGGATTTTAAAAATTCGGTAGTCATGCGGGTGTCGAATTCCATTATTGCATTTATAAGTTTCTGCTTCGGCTGTATTGCAGGAATTATATAACTACCTTCGGGGAATTTTACTTCGGAAGATTCATTCCAATAGTTTTTAACACTACCAAGGCTAAAGGAATTTTCAGCTTTATAAACTTCGATGCCATGGAACATGAGAATATCTATTAATTTATCAGCACGAGCCTCGTTGCTTTCCGGATTGATTACAAAGTTCTTAACGCCGTCAAGACGGGCTTTGCTTACAGCATCTTTATGAATCGAATAGAAGTCATTTAATAATTCTGCTTTATGGGAGGCGGCAGTTGTCAAATTGGCAATTGAACTAACAAACTGGTGATGAACCGCTTCTGCGAATGTAAGCACAACTCCGTCGGGACGTTTTACTTTTATACCTGATGTCCTCGCCTGTTCATACAGTATTGATATCGCACCCGTATAAGAAGGATACGAACTTCCGTAACCGGGATACCACTCTTCAAGCCAGTCCTTCGTATAGTAACTCCAGCCGTACTTATCCATAGCTTCAGCCTGGTCACTCGCGAAAGTCTTCCACCAGTTGCGTATTCTCAAATCCATATTCGGATTTACCGGTTCACGCGGAGGATTAAAAAGAAACGAACTGAACGATCCCATCTCATGCGCGTCCACTACAAGCTGGGGATTCCAGTCACGGACTATTTTAACCCTTGCACGGCTTTCCGGCTGCGAAAGTATAAACCAGTCACGGTTGAGATCGAAGAAATAGTGATTAGTCCTTCCGCTCGGCCAAACACCGCTGTGCGGCATACTCTGCGTATCATCGTTGGGCACTTTACCGAGCCATGTTTCCCGCTGATGCAGGAATCTCATGCGTCCATCCGGATTTTCCATCGGGTATAAAATTACAACCAGATTATTCAAAAGGTTTTCTGTAGCCTCGTCAGTTCCTGCAGCTAACTGATAAGCAAGCTGTATACCGGCATCAGTTCCGGAAGTCTCGTTGCCGTGAATCGAGTACATCATGAACGCAATAAGCGGTGAGTTATTTATTATATCCTTCGCCTCCGTATCACTTGTCTTTCTCGGATCGGAAAGCTTCGCAATTCCCGACCTGATAGCATCAAGATTATTAAAGTTGCTCTCCGAAGTTATTATCATATAGTACAGCTTGCGTCCCTGGTGAGTCTGCCCGTCATTATGCAGAGTAACGCGTGCGGACTTTTCGGCAAGCGCAGATATATAATGAACCATCTCTCCGTACTCTATCGGTTTATCGCCGATGTTAAATCCCAATACTGATTCGGGTGACGGGACAGCGGGGTCATATGTGCCGTCCTCGTAGAATGGAAGATTATATTCCTGTGCATTTATTAGTAACGATAGTGATAAGAAAGAAAGCAGGATAAGTTTTTTCATGTTTCGCCCCATTGTTAGAATAGTCCGGTAAAAATAATAAAGTTGACGGAAATAAATATCCGTAAACTCATACTATCAATTCGGTTTTTATCCTGCTTTAATAGACTATACACCTAAGTCAACTGTGATTCCTCTGCATCGGGTATAATGTGTTCAATATAGGTATTCAGCTTTTGTTTAATTGCCGCCGGATTATCGGCTTTATCAATTTCCTTCTGAAGCTTTATAATCTCCGAAACTAGACTCATTTTATTTTGCATAACCTTTTGGTTTATTTGATTTTTAGCGTCCAGTTTGGCTGAGGAAATAATATCCTTTGTTCTTCCGCTTACAAGAGTATCGACTGCCATTACAAGTCTCTTTAGAACTTTATAAACAACCGATGATGAGAAACCGCCCAGCAAAGAAAGAACTGGTTTTGACAATGAATTTAATGACTGGCTGGTATCCAGCGGTATAAGCTCGGCAAGAAGCAGACCCGAAATCAAACCAAGCACAAACCTGCTCCAGTATGAAGCTTCATACTTGGGATCGTATGTACCCTCGACAATAAACTTGTTCGCTTCAAAAAGCGCGCTGAATGAAGCTCCGATTCCGGCTGCAGTTAAAAGGAACAACAAGTTCAGCAGCAGCTTAAATCCGCTTGATGTAAAAACCCCCTGTGTTATGGAATTGGCATTGACCTCGTCCGACAGACTAATTAAAATAAAGGAGGCCGTACAGCAAACTGCTGTGAACATCATCCGCCTTATTATCGGAAGCGGGCCGAAAACCCTCCAGACACTGTTTTGCTTCATGTCATGTTCGAGCAGCAAAATAGTACCCGGATTAGCCGGTTCAACTATCTGCACAAGCTTATTATGTATCGTAACAAGTTCCGAAACTTTATGAAACGCACCCGGACTTTCAGTTGAATCTTCCTCAGTGGTTTTATCTTTCCCACTGGCGTTATTATTCAACCTGTGTCCGGTTATATCTTCAAGCGTCTGCACAATTTTCCCGGGAATGGTTTTCCCAGCCGCCAGTGCGTATGTTATCATAGACTCGCATTCATTAATTAATTGATTCTCAAGCTTTGAACGCCCGGATTTATCCGCGGATGATACGGTCTGATTCATTTTATTCCCCTTATGAATACTGTATTTAAATGCCCATTGCAGTTCAACCATTCCTAGAAACTGAACGGTGTTACCTGATTTATAGCGGCAATAGCTTGTATGTGAAAACAGAACGGGATAATTAATCCCGGGAGGACAGGAATTGAAATTTTCTATTTTTAATATAGAAACATAAAGCAATTAAGACAACTTATATTTTTATATAATTGTATTCAATTGGGGCCAATGAGATAAATGAACAGGTCGCCGTGTAAAAACTACCGGCATCCGGAGTCATAACCGGAAATTGCCGAGTTGAATTCATTTAAATCACTGTTTTAATAAATCGGTTTGAGTAAATTTTTCCCCGGTATAAGTAAAAATTACCCTGCGCAGGAGAAACTAAACCGGGTTGGGAATAAAGGGTTTTAGTATAACCGGTAGTTGCCGGTGGGGAATGACGACCTGAATTTTTATCAACATAATTTATCTTACCCTACTTATCAAAGCTTCTCTATATGATACTACCTTAGTAAATAACAGAGGATTTGTTAATTTTTGAATGACTCGTGAAATTTATTTACAGATAGCTTATCTTTATTTCCGGTTTCAAAAGTGAACTAGATTACTAAAGAATATTGCCGTATGTATAAAGTTGATTATAAAGTACCTCAGGATTTAAATCGCTTCGTCAACTGCATTATGGTAGATGAAAGTGAACGCGCAGATTCGAAATCCGAGATTCCCATCTTTGCCGATGGTTATCCCGGCATTATGTTCCAGCAGTCGGAAAACGGTTTTTACCAGCAGCCCGGAAATAAAAAGTTATCCGAATTGTTTTTATACGGCCAGACAATTACCCCTTTCACACTAAACGCTGAAGGAAGTTTTAACTTTGTTGTTGTGCAACTTTACCCTTTCGCCTCAAAGTACCTATTAGATATAGATCCTAAAAAGTTGAATGATGATTGCTATGATCTTCTGCAGTTAAAACATATCGACATCGAATCTTACCACAATTCACTTACCGCCGCACAGACTGTAGGTGACAAAGTGAATATAATTTATAAATTGATTGCGAAACTGATCGAATCCGACAGGATTCCTGAGGAGGATACCATTCAGAAAGCGATCAAATTCATTCTTACTAATAATGGACAGGTTAAAATTAGCGAATTGGTTAATCAGCTATACGTAACAGAGAGAACGCTTGAACGAAATTTCGTTTCGCAGGTCGGATTAACACCCAAACAGTTCTCGAAAATCATCCAGTTTCAAAGCTCACTTGATAACCTGGGCAGATCCGATTTTAGCAGATTAACGGATATCGGTCAGGACAGCGGATTTGCCGATCAATCTCATTTCATCCGCACATTTAAAAAGTATACCGGGCTCACTCCATCATACTATCTTCAGCAGATGACTGCATAATACATTTTGTCGGATTTGTTCAATTTTCCCCGGTGATTTCATTTTAGTTTTACTTTCAAAAAAGGAGAGCTAAATGAACACCATATTACTTTCAATAACTACATTGTTCTCGGGTTTAATGGCCGGGTTGTTTTACGCCTGGTCGATCTCAGTAACACCCGGCATTGGCAAAACCGACAACATCAGCTATCTGAAAGCATTCCAGTCCATGAACAGAGCAATTTTAAATCCTGCATTCTTTATAGTCTTTTTCGGACTGGTAGTGTTACTGATATATCTTTCTTTCGCGTCATACCATAATATGCAGCCCAATCAATACAGACTGATTATAAGCGCAACAGCGCTTTACCTGGGCGGGATTATGCTTGTAACAATTGCCGGGAACATCCCGCTGAACAACAGTCTTGAAGCACTTCAAATCGATTTAATGAGTCCGGAACAGATGTCCGCATTCAGGGAGGGTTTTGAATCCAAATGGAACCGGCTGAATATGATAAGAACTGTCAGTTCGGCTATCTCATTTTTACTTTTAATAATCGCATGTATGAATAACAACAACTAACCATAAAATAAAGGAGACAACACAATGACAAACAACAAAACCTTAGTAATCGGTGGAAACGGAAAAACAGGCCGTAAAGTAGTTGAAAGATTAACAGGACTCGGCAGGGATGTTCGCGTCGCGTCAAGGAGCGCAGCACCTTCGTTCGACTGGGAGAATCCTTCGAACTGGACTGAAGTACTTGCGGGAGTTGATTCCGTGTATATCACTTTTCAGCCGGACCTAGCCGTACCGGGCGCCTTCGAGAAGATTACACAGTTCACATCAGAGGCAGTTAAGAGCGGAGTTAAAAAACTTGTGCTGCTTTCGGGCAAAGGTGAAAAAGAAGCCGAGCTTTGCGAGACGGCTGTTATGAATTCGGGAGCAGATTGGACTATTGTCCGCGCTTCCTGGTTTAACCAGAATTTCAGCGAAGGGGCTTTCCTTGATTCTATCATGGCAGGTTATGCAGCAATGCCGAAAGCAGATGCTAAAATACCCTTTGTTGACACGGATGATATTGCCGATGTAGTTGTTGAAACACTTATAAATGATAAGCACTCGAAGGAAGTTCACGAACTGACCGGTCCGCGACAGCTTACTTTTGAACAGGCTGTAAGTGAAATTGCAAATGCCTCCGGCAGGGAAATTATCTTCAAAGCGGTTACAATGGAAGAATACACCGCAATGCTTAAAGAGTATAATGTTCCGGAAGATCACATCTGGCTGATTACTTATCTGTTCACGGAAGTATTAACACCTGAGAATTCAATTGTTACGAACGATGTTGAAAAAATCCTCGGACGAAGAGCAAAGGACTTTACAGAGTACGCGCGTGAAACGGCTTTGACAGGCGTATGGAATCAGGACAATCGCGAAGTAGTTTAGGAAACAGGCCGGGGAATTATTCTCCGGCTTTCTTTTCTTAATAACCGGTTTTATTCAACAACTAAAAAATGTGCAATAACACCAGGTAATTCCTGTCCTGCAAACGAGATACAGAAAAACATCTAACCGCGGAGGCAATTATGCTGAGATATCTTCGTGACTCAGGCTCTTAGCCTGTGTGACTAGGACAGACAGATAGTCCGTCCTACAACAATTTAGTAATGCTAACTAAATTAGATCGAAAATTATTCTGCCTTAATCTTTCGAATCGAATATTCTCTCAGGTGTATCAGGAGGCAACAGTTCTATCAATTTATTCGGTCCGTTCTCCTGCTTAACAAGATCAAACGCGTCATAGATTTCGCCGGTAACTGTTATCGCCTTATAATGTAAAGTGTCGTTTTCGATGGAAATGATCTGGAACAACTGAGTATTTTCAGCGGCTCTGTCCATCCATCGTACTTCATTCACCTTATACATTTTAGGTCCGCTTACGGATACCACGTACATTGTTCCGCCCTCGTCTTTTACATTCATACCGCTGGATAAATTTCTTCCCCTTGCGTAAGCATGATCATGACCCTGCAGCGCGATATCTACTTTATACTTATCAAACAGAGGTTTCCATAACCCTCTTTGTTCTTCGTTATCCCTGCCGGTAGCGGCGGAGTATAGCGGATGATGATAAGTTATAACAGTCCACTTCTTCGTATTGCCGCTCAATACTTTCTCAAGCCATACAGCCTGTTCTTCCTTTCTCTCATTTGAGTTGAGGCTTATAATTCTGAGGTCCTGGTAGTCGATAAAGTATACCGATTCTTCCAGTCCCTCAATACCATTTTCCGGCAGAGTGAATTGAGGACGCCAGTGATAATTAATCACTCTGTTCCCCTCATCGTTTTTAGCGTATTCGTGGTTACCCGGTGTCGGGATACTCGGGACCATTGCGTGAATCCAGTCGCCCGCGTCGAACCACTCACGCCATTCGGTATCGGAGTTAGCGTGATTGATTAAGTCGCCTGCGTGAACCATGAACTTTGCTTTCGGCGCTTCCGAGTAAGCCGAACGAATAGCTCTCGACCAGAGTGACAGGATATTGTTCTGCGCGTCGCCGAAGTAAATAAAGCTGAACGGTTCGTGCCCTTCGGATGCAGTTCGAAACTGGAACCATTCGCTCCAGTGTTTGTCGGTTCCTACCCGGTAGGCATAAAGTGTATTTGGTTTTAATCCGGTGAAGTTAACTGAGTGATAGAATTTCAGCCCGTTCTCGGTTTCCAGACTTTCGGTAACAGCTTCAAACTGTTCGGAGCTTTCCCAGAAGTTGGGAGCCGCATCCGCAAGTGCTATTTCAGCGTATCCGGTTTTCACACTGTCGTTTGTCCGCCAGGTAACAGCCTGAGTTGTTGCCGGATCTTCCTTCCAGGTTAAAATAACATTTTCCGGCGCGCCGTTATTCGCGAATGTAACCAGCGCATCGGTCCTTTGTGCAAGGTTTATATTTGTAAAAACTATTAACAGTATTACTGAAACAAAACAACTCTGCGGGAATTGTTTTAAATGGTTGAAAGTCTTCATGAACAATACCTTATAAGAAAAGATGAAAATAAATGAATTTTTTATGGGTGAATAATAACATGTTGCACATCAAAATGTTTATAATATAAACGGAAATTCGTAAAAACAACAATGCAACTTAAGAACTGCCGTATTAACCGAATATTAATATTTGCCGGCGGACAAAAGTTATTTTTGACGTTTTAATATTTTTAATCGTGCTTATCACAAGGAAATGATAGAACAACGCCGAATGCAATAAATATTGCAACGGCAAATATACTCAATAAGTTGTTTTCGTGCATACCTACTCAGACTGCCATAATTTATTATCCTGATCACGACATTCGTCGGGAGAGAAATCTTTACCAGCAATATTGCTATCTATAAACGAAGCAGCTTCCAAAAATTTCTAAACACAGAGGCACGCAGCCACAGAGTGAAAGATATCTCCTCTCCGTCGTCTGACGGATCGTCGATATGACATAACGCATGATTTGTGCAGAGATGAGAAATCTTACAACAAATTTTCGTGGCTCAGGCTCTCAGCCTGAGTAGTTTTTTAACAATGGGCAGACTAAGAGTCTGCCCTACGATAAGCGCTTGAAAATAATTCCTATTTGTCTTAATTTACAATCAGTGCTGTAGCATCCAAAAGATTCGGTACATAATTGATCAAAGTCAAACTCTTTTAGATACTATTATATGGTTAAACAATAAAATTTATCTGGCTTTCCAGTTAACTTCTTTCAATGTATTTATTTGATAAAAATATCTGTCGAGTTTCGAGATGTGCAAAATATTCTGAATCACGGTATAAATACTTGAATATAAGTGCACGTCCTGAATTTAACGAAATCCGAAATAAACTAGAGAGCTGGTATTCGGATTATCCTCTTGAAGAAAAGTCAGAATTGATAAAAAGAATAAGGAATGACAACGACAATCAATTTCTTGCCGCTTTTTTGAATTGTTACTTTACCAAGTTTTTATTCGACTTAATTGCAAAGTGACCATTCATCCAAAACTAAACGACTGTGACTATAGACCGGATTTTTTAATTGAAAATCAATTTGGTGAGAGCTTTTATTTAGAAGCTGTAATCTCTACAGGAATTTCGTCAAAAGAAGCAGCACAAAAAGCCAATTTAAATGAATTCAATGATAATATTAATAAACTGAATACTGATAATTACTTTCTGAAAGTCAACATGAAAAACCTTCCAAGTAAACCAATACCAACCAAAAAGATACGCGTGTTTTTAGAAAACGAATTAAATAATCTAGATCCAAATGTATCTCTTCAAAATTTAAATCCTGTTTTGACTTCTTAAAATCTTAAGCGACTTCACTGAATATGCCTCCAACAATAATCAGAAAAGATTTTTCTTACTACTAGTACTTTGGTTCAGTATTTTTTTACTATAATATTATTAATAATAAAAGACTCGTCCCCTCCTCCGGAGGGGCAATGCTGTCAACTTAAGGAAAGCGGGGGTTTGGAACAAAAAAGCCTTACGGTTTTTAAATTAAAAACAGTAAGGGAAATAAGATGAAAAAAACGGAAAAATAATTGAAAGAATACGGTCACTTATTTTTAGTGAAAAATTTAAGAATAGAAACAAGGCTAAGAAGAATTCGTTGGCATAAAGTCAAACTTAGTTGAAATTTGAGGCTCCCATTTTTTAAGCTACCTTCTGTTGTTCCAAGTTTAACTCTGCCATAATAGCTGATTCTAATAAATATAGTTTATTATAATTGTTAACTCTGCGAAGCCTGATTTCTATTTCCAGCAATGCTGATGCAACCCACCTTGACTTCATATCTGAGTTTACCCAGTTTTTTACATTCCTTAAATGTTTTGCCAGTAGGGAGTTCATGCTCTCTATCATATTCGTGGTTGTAAACGAACGTCCCAACTCTTCAACAAGCCCCAGCCTGTGCATTGTCAGAGTTTCTTCCAGTCCCTCTTCCAAAGAATTGGCAGCGCTGCGGTTTATTTTTTTCAATTCATCCCGGATCTCAAATAGTCTAATTTTCGCTTCTTCATAAAGCGGCTCACTATATGCCCGCTGAAGTTTACCCTTAAATACCGGTTTCTCTTTTTCACTTAAGTAACTGATAACATTTTCCCGCTTATGCCATTGGCAACGCTGAACAACCACAAACTCGCCGAATACTTCATCTACTGCTTTGCGTAAGCCTTTAGAGCCATCAAGGAGGGCAAGCAAGCCACCTGTAAAACTAAAACCTCTTTCAATTAGACCTTGGAGTAAGCCTTTAACCGCAGTACTGTTTTCAGTAGTAGTTTGTACGAAACCCAACGGTACTTTTACTCCCATGCTTGTGACTCCCAGGGCTATTACAACATTATCCCTTGATAAGTATTTACCATCTATTACTATTGCCAGGAACTCGTAGTTGCTCAAGTCTCGCTTCTCAAATTCTTCCAACGCTTTGCTGCTTTCTTCTATAAAACGCCGGCTGATACTTGATTGGCTCATCCCGAAACTATCGGTTATACTTCGAGTTACTTTTTCATAATCATGCTGGCTTAAACCGAGTATTATCTTTTTCAATACTTCCTCGCCCGGCATATCAATACTATGTAGTTTCTCATAATACTCCGGTGTTTCTGTTTTACCTGTCAGTTTATTGAACAACCGGGGAACATCTACCTTCACTTTTTCTGAACCGATGCGAATGCTGCCCGGATTACTGCTCCATCGAGAGAATTCTCCGCTACGGCTGTATTTTTCTCCTGCTTTTGACCTTATCTCGTCTTCCATTAATTGGTTATAATATAGCTTCATAACCTCAACTAAATTACTGAACAGTTCGAATTGAATATCTCTTGGTTGTGACAATAACCATTCAAGGTTTTTCCTTTCAATTTTGCTATCTTGCATCCGAGGCTCCTTTTTGTTTTTTGTTACTCCAATTTCAAATTGGAAATTTTTTGGGAGCCTCTTCTTTTTTTATTTCAACTAAGTATGAATATACATCAATTCGTTTGAGCGCAAACGTAAATTAGGATTTAGAGAATTAATAATATTCCAATTATGGAATACGAGTAAAACGTTAAGCATAGAAATAAAAAGATTTCTCAATGAAATAAAATTAAAAGAATCAAATTATAGTAAACAAGCATATAGTAAGGCAAGGATGAAAATAAAACACAGCGGTTATATCGAATTGAACGATGCCCTTTTGGATGAGTTTTATTCAGATGGAGAATATAAAAAGTATAAAGGATATCGGTTATTGGGAATAGATGGGACAGAAATAGAGCTTCAACATGGAGAGGAAATAAAGAAAGAATTTGGAGGAATATTTAAGAGTAAAGAGACAATAAATGCTTCAAAATCGATAGTGGTATATGATTTACTAAATGAGTTGGTATTGGATTCAGAGTTAAATATGTATAATTCCTCAGAGCGAAAAAGCGCAATAGAGCAATTAAAAAGAATAAGAAAAGAAGGAAAACAAAGACGTGATATAATAGTATCGGACAGAGGTTTTCCTTCCTTGGAGTTATTTAACGAACTACTAACCGAAGGATATGATTTTGTAATCCGTTACAATGGAAATGAGTTCTTAAAAGAGACAAGACCATTAATCGAAAGCGACAAAGAAGAAATGGAAATAGAGATACCATTACGAGAAGGGAATAAACGTAGAGAAAATAAATCCATAAAAGAGCAGTTGCAAAAAGGATATCCAGAAAGAATCACCCTAAGAATAATAAAAATAAAGTTAAGTGAAAAAGTCACGGAATACTTAATAACATCGCTACTATCGGAATTTGGAATAGATGATTTTAAGAAGATATATAATCTTCGATGGAATGAAGAAGTGTATTTTGATTTTCAGAAAAATGTAATGGAAGTAGAAAAATTTAGTGGTAAGACAGTAGAGTCAGTCAAGCAAGACTATTATAGCCGAGTACTAGTTGGTAATCTTCATAACTTAATAGTATCAGAAGCTCAGGAAGAAATAGACGAAGAAACGAAGTCCAATGATAAGTTGAAATACGATCATTACAAGATCAACAAAAATCTTTCATATGGATTGCTGAAAGACTCAATAATGAAATTATTGACATCAAAAAAGTGGAAAAAGGAATATAATAGATTGATCCAAGAAGCAAAGAAACACAAAATAGCAGTAATAAAAAACAGATCATTCTCCAGGAAGAAGAAAGGAAATCTAAAATACCCGATGAATAAAAAAAGAGCAATCTAATGCTTAAGTTGACAGCATTGCCGGAGGGGAGACAGGGGTGGGTTAAAATGCGTTACAAAATAATCCCATACAATCCCAAATTAAAAAAGTATGCAAGTGAACTGCGAAACAACTCCACGTTTACCGAAATCCTGATATGGAATTACTTAAAGAAAAAGCAACCGCTCGGATATGACTTCGACAGACAAAAACCAATAGACAATTTCATTGTCGATTTTTATTGTAAAGAACTGATGCTCGCGATAGAAATAGATGGAGAAAGCCATTACGGAAATGAAGCAGACGATAAAAAGAAAGATAAAAGATTGAATTCCCTCGGAGTAACAGTACTTAGATTTGATGACCTTGAGGTGCGTCATAATACAAACAAAGTTCTGAAAGTAATTGAAGACTGGATATCAAAGAATACCGAGTAACACGAGTGGAAATTTAAGTCATATAAAATGCAATGATATATACAAAAACCAACCCCTATATCCTCCCGATAAATCGGGACAGGCTCTTCAAAGTCCAAATGACCATCTTTGACTATTTATGCACGTTTTTCCTGTTTATATCACTGCAGTGAATATAAGATTTCTCTCACGATCCGTCAGCAGACGGACGTGATCGAAATGACAGTATGAAATAATAATTTTCTACCTGTTCCCCTCTTCCAGCTTCCTGTACTCTTCGGATTTTTCAAGAAACTTCTGTGTTTTCTCTTTCACAAGCTGCTGATGCGGTTTAAGAACCGTACTTCTATAAAAATGCCTGCCGTATCCCATAAATCCGACTGTAACCGTTAGCAGCAATACAACCATAGCGAAGTTTTTACCAAGTTTTTCTTCAGGGCCTTTTATATCCTGCCAGATCAGTATTGCCGCAACGGTCGCGGCGGCTATACCGCCGAGGAATATGTAGAAAAGATCCCAGCTTACTCCCTTCCATGGAAGAGTTAGAAACACGAACGGACCGAATACAACCTGCGACATAGTTACGTACAAGGTTATCTTATAAAAGAATTTCCTCAGATAATTCTTAGGAACACCGATTTCCTGTTCATCATATTCGAACGACTTCCGTCCGAAATACCAGAACAGGAACAATCCTGTTATCGCCATTGTTCCTGCGAGGAAGTGCAGGTAACGCGGCAGTACATTCCAGAGTATCATAGCCGAGAAGAATCCGCTAACCTCGCCCCACTTTTCCGGGAAGAGCATAAGGTTTATATTCGTTAAAAATATCAGCGGTACGAAAAGGAACATCGCGGTTATTAATCCCATTAAGTACACATGCCGTTTTTTATTCGCTTCGAATTTCTCCCACCTGTATTTATGATAGTAAGCCAGCAGGAACGCGACGAAGAGTATAGGCACAATCGATATCCACAATGTTCCTGTAAGCGAATTTGCCGAGTAAAAGTAAATAGTGTAAAGCGCGTTTATGCACAGCAGCGGCGCGACGCCGAGAACAACCGCCATACTCTTATTAACCGTAATTGTTTCGGCAATCTTCTTTGCGAGCTTGTCGTACTTCTTCTCTTTCAGTCCGCGTATTTGATAGTACAGTGTAAGCACCGACCCGCCAACAAACAGGTTAACAAACAGTATATGAAGCAGGAACGCGAATATTAATAATCCCGTTAACAGCGGCTCCGCTATCGGCAGCGGAAGAGGTATATCTTTCGGTACAGGCTGAACCTGTGCGATTATATTAAACATTTTATCACTCACTCCTGGTTATAGTATGTGTTGAAAGGGGCGATATCGATACTCCCGCCGACTGTGCGCCGTCGATACTTTGCGGGTTGCTTTGCAAATCCACAACATATTCCGCAAGCGCATCAAGTTCCTTGTCGTTGCCTGGGAAAGGCGGCATGTAGTATCTGGCGAGGTTCATTGCGGGAATATAGTTTACGACATCCTGCTTATTTAATTTCCCTCCGTCTTTTGCGAACAAGTTTTCAAACTTGGTTACAACCGAATTAAGTCCGCCTGTTGTGTGACACCTGCTGCACGCAACAAGAAATACATTCTTACCGGCTTCAAGTATATTATCTTCCGTTACTTCGCTTGTAGATATAAAAGTTGAGTGCTTAAGTATTCCTTCCTTCTGGTACAGCGGGTAATCATCAACTCTCATTAAGTTGGAGTACATGTACTCTTCTATCACATAAGGCTTGCGAATGAACTCGCGAATACGTTCGAACCATCCGAGTGTTAATATCACTGCAATAATCGGAACTACAAGCAAAGCCTTTGAAGTTCGCTTCGGCGCCAATGCTGCCCATACTGCCGCAAGCATTGACAGGATTATAGTCGCGATCAGGAGGTATATCAGGTAGCTGTACCAGTTCTGAAACTGCTGAGTAGCAACTGCGACAGGAATATTGCCGACCATCAGATCCGGGATCCTGTGATAATAAAAAATTCCCGCGGCGAGTACGTGCGGCGTCCAGAGAAACATCCACAGTGCCATACTCTTAAACACCTTCCCGCGGAACTCGGTGTCTTCTTTCAGGTAGAATGCGACAAGCAACATCACAACCGATCCGCCCATTACAAACGCCAGCGGAGTTCTGAACATCAACTGCGGAAGGTAAATCGGATTGAAGAATCCGTCGACGAGCGTCTGGCTGCCGGTCCAGCTTCCTGTATCCATCATGTAGCCGAGTATACCCACGATTATCGCCATCGTAAGCCAGGAGAATACGGCGAGTGCGCCTCCCGCAAAAATGTGCCGGAGCTTGGCCTTCTCCGATCTGCGTGAATTCTTCCATGTAAGGAAGTAGATCATTACGAACACGACTTCGAGAACGAATACAATCCACTCGGTGAACCAGGCATCAAAGAATACGCGTATGAGACTGCCGATTCCGTTCGGACTAACCAGTGCGGTGGAGAACCATATCCCGACTCCGGTCAGCGCCCCGATGGATGTTGTTATAAGAAATGAAACAAACATGAACTTGTAGCCGAGTTCATCCCACTTCTTCCCTTCTTCCGGATTTGTTTTACTCTCTCTGTAACCCCTGTATTCAAACAAAGCCACAAGCGGAATAAAACCAACAGCTAAGGCGTGGTTGATAATCACATGTACAATTGCGATAACGGCAATGAGTAACCGGTCTCCGAAAAAATCTAAATGAAATATTGGGAAATCCAAAACAGCCCTCCCTGGATTGCTAAAAAGATGTGCGTGTCACCATTAAAAATAAGAAAGATTTAGGTCAGCGTAAACCTTGAAGATTAAATATGCCGGAATGAATCTTTCCATCGTCACAAAAACTTTCCTGAAAAACGAGCTAAATTTCAAACAAACGACGGATATACTTGTCATTAAGCAAAATATACTTGACATAATGCAATATATATCTTACATTTAGTCCATGGAAAACAGAAAACTAAAACTAGCACGGGTTGAGAAAGGATTATCTCAGCAGGAACTTGCCGATCTGGTCGGTGTCACCAGACAGACCATCGGACTGATCGAGAAGGGGAAATATAATCCCACACTTAATCTTTGCGTCAACATCGCAAAGACTCTTAACAAAACTTTGAACGATCTCTTCTGGGAGGATAATGATGAAACCGAATAAACCATTCCTGAATATGGACGAACGAAACAAACAAATTGCGTACAAATTTATTGCTGTAATGTACTTGATAACAATAGTCGCGATGCAGGGGGCTTCAATTTACAGACAGTTCGCACTGGGGCAGTCAATCTCGGACTTTGAGGACTTCGCGATAATCATGACGATAAACTCGCTGTTTCTTGTAAGCGGACTATTATACTTCGGCGCAATACCGATACAGAAACTAAAGATCAAATCAATACTCCTGGCTTATGCGGCAATCATCGTGCTCGGAAGCATCTTTACTTACGCCAAGTACAACATATTCAAGAGTCCCGGTTTATCCGCAGTAGAACTGTTCGATAAACTTGTTATCATCTTCTCGGTCAGCGGTTTAATAGTTTTGTTCTTCGTGATCTTTTCAATTCTCGGCAAACGCAAAATGGAAAAGGAACTTGAGGATTAGTTACAGAAATTATGCAAACAGTTTATCGTGATATTAGAATCAATATGTTTCCATATACGCCACAGAAAATTGCGTGACGAGTGAATTTTAAAATTGTTTATAATTGATTGGAAGAAACATTATAAAACAATGTATCTTTGTTATGTAATACTCTAGAGTAATCAATTATGACAGAATCCGTACAACTTCCAAAACCTCAGACGGACCTTGAGTTTCCATTGATGAGGGCATTGGATATACGCCGCACAAGAAGGAGATGGAAAGACACAAACCTCTCTGAACAGGAAATTTCGAATTTATTATGGGCAGCATGCGGAATTACAAGCAGAGAAACAAAAAGGAGTAAAAGCAAGAGAACCGCACCTTCTGCATGCAACTCACAGGAGATTAGAGTTTATATTGCCTTGTCGAACGGAGTTTTTATTTATGATGAAAACAATCATCGGTTAATTAGAATTCTTTCTAAAGATATCAGAGAACATATAGGTACACAAAAAATGATGCGTTCGGCGCCTGTCGGATTAATTTATGTCTCTGATTATTCCAGATTAAAAACATTTCAATTCAGGAACGATAATAGTAAATGGTTTACATCAACAACCGATACGGGTTTTATCAGCCAAAATGTTTATCTCTATTGTGCCGCTGCTAATTTGAGTACTGTAGTACTTGGTTTGGTTAACAGAAAAAAGCTGCACAAAATAATCGGTTTAAACGAAAATGAAAAAGTTGTTTACACTCAGGTTGTTGGAAAATCAACAGACTGATTATGTGAATGGTAACAGTAATATAAAATAATTGGATTATGATAAGTAATACGTTTATACCGCCCTGCGGAGTTTTTTGCGGCGGATGTCCGTTCTTTACGAGAGACAGGAAAAAATGCGTTGGGAACGAGGAGGGATGCAAGGCAAGACGGTGTAAAGGAATTTATGTCTGTTGCGTTGAGAAAAAAGGATTGGAGTTCTGTTATCAATGCAATTCATTTCCCTGCAGCAGGCTGCGCAAATTTGCAGAAAGCTGGATTAAATACGGACAGGATTTAATCGCAAATCAAAAGTACATATCCGAATACGGTAAAGTAGCGTTTATTAAAAAAATGAGATGTACCTCAGGCTGAATAGAGTTTATTATTAATAATCATTATTCAATTCTTGCTGAAGCAGATTGTTCTAACAAAGGCTCTTTACACATCATATGTGGGAAATGGGAAAGATAAAAACCAGATACTTTAGTTACTTGTGGGAATGGAGAAATTGACTTGAGACTAACTTCGACAAAGAGGATGAGATTTGACTGGAGTATCCGCTAAAGAAAACAGGAATGAAAAGGATACAATATAACGATGCTGTGGAAGAAGCTCTTTGTAATGGCTGGATCGACAGTACGGTAAAATCATTAAACGAAGAAACGACTATACAACGCTTTTGTAAAAGAAAAGAAGAATCCGGCTACTCTCAACCAAACAGGGAAAGACTTAAATGGCTTTTTGAAAATGATCTGATACATGAATCTATCAGAAGTGATGTTGAGAAAATATTACATGATGAATTTATCTTCCCGGCAGATATATTAAAGACCATTAAATCAGATAAATCCGCCTGGAAAAATTATCTCAGCTTTTCCAACTCTTATAAACGGATAAGAATTGCATATATTGAAAGTACCCGAAAGCGACCCGCAGAGTTCAAAAAACGGCTGAATAATTTTATTGATAAAACCAGTGCAAACAAGTTAATAAAAGGCTTCGGCGGAATTGAAAAGTATTACTGAAAAGTAAACAAGAAAAAAAGGTTTTAAGCAATAATCCGGGGGGATTAATTATGGATAATGTGGTTTATCTTGATTGCAAAGCAAAAGAACTTGAAAACTTAAAAAGCGGAAAAAAGACAATGATTATCCGCGGCGCTATGGGCCGGAAACTGCCTTACGAACGTGTTAACAAATCTGATGTTTTATATTTCATAGAAAACAAGGGAGATGGGCTTGTAAAGGCAAAAGCTGTTGTTGATAGTGTTTTCAACTCGGAAAAACTGACAAAAGAAGAATCCACTGAAATTGTTGAGCAGAACCAGGATAAATTACTTTTAAACGCCGGACTCCAAAAAAGATTTTCAGGTAAAAGGTATTTAGTTCTAATTACAGTTAAGGACTTTAAAGAAATTGAACCAATTAAAATCGACAGAGCCGATTATGGAAACATGGACGACTGGCTGCCTGTGGGAGATATTAAAAAGGTGAGAATAAAATGAAAACTCTTTCTGATTTACCAAATATCGGAAAAACCCTTGAGGAAAAACTAATTTCAATCGGGATAAAAACCGAACAGGATTTAAAATCCTTCGGCAGCGAGAACGCCATACTCAAGATTGCAACTTTAGAAAACAGCGGGGTATGTATTAATATGCTGTATGCACTTGAAGGAGCAATACAGGGTATCAGATGGCATGGACTTGACCACGGCAGGAAACAAGAATTGAAAGAGTTTTACAGGATGCTGAATAAGTAATTATATTTGCAACAATTAAACAAAGAAGCGAGCATGACATAACTTAAATCGAATAAACGATATGATTAAAAAATTAATCTCAATATTACTCTTCTTACCGCTTGGTATAATCCAGGTCAATGCGCAGACAAACAATGAAATTGTTGTCGACGAGGATATTCAACTTATTCCGCTTCAGGATTCAATTTATGTTCATGTAACCTGGCATCATCTCAATAACTTCGGACGTTTCCCGTCAAACGGACTGATAATGATTAAAGGCGGACAGGCATTACTGATCGATACGCCGATGGATAATGCTAAAACCGAGAGACTTTCACAGTACCTGCAGGATTCATTATCAGCAAATGTAACCAAACTGGTAATCGGGCATTTTCATGATGACTGCCTCGGCGGACTTGAATACCTGCAAAGCATCGGTGTTGAATCTATTGCGAACTCAATGACTATTGAAAAGTGCAGAGAACTCAGTTTGCCGGTTCCGTCATTACCTTTTACCGATTCACTGACTTTCGACTTTAACGGAGAACAAATCGATTGCCGTTACTTCGGGGGAGGTCACTCGTTCGACAACATTACTGTCCGGCTTCCAAGCAAGCAAATACTTTTCGGCGGATGCCTTGTAAGGGCTGCAAACACCGACAGCCTCGGCAACTTGTCGGATGCGGTTGTATCCGACTGGGACTCAACAATTAAAAAAGTGATGCAAAGCTATCCCGAGATTAAAACAGTAATTCCCGGACACGGCAATATCGGCGGCCCTGAATTACTGACTCATACGATTGAACTGGTTGAGAGGGAGAAATAAACTATAGATTCAAGAGACAAAAAAGTAGATATTGAAATAACAGTTAAAAATTTTATTTTTGTATTGTATGGTAGATAGAGCATTCATAACACCGAAAGTGCTTAAATGGGCAAGAGAATCAGCTAAAATGTCTGAAGAAATTGCTGCATCAAAGGTAAAAGTACAGATAACCAAATTTCAGGAATGGGAAAAGGGTGAAAGCTATCCGACAATTAGACAGGCACAAAAACTCGCAAAAGCTTATAGAAGACCTTTTGCATTATTATTTCTACCTGAAATTCCATCTGATTTCCAGCCATTACAAGATTTCAGAAAGAAAGGGTCGAAAGAATTAAGTACGCCTTCTATATTCATAATTAGAGAAATTCAACAAAAACAGGCCTGGATTAGTGAAGTATATAAAGAGAACGAAGAGAATGAGGTTCCCTTTGTTGGACGCTACTCAATCAATGACGATCCTTCCTTGATCGCCAAAAACATTTTAGATACTCTTGATATAAATCCGTTAAATTATAAAACTAATAATCCGATCCTTGAGTGGATTGACAAAGCAGAATTTAATGGAATTTTTATTTCCAGAACTAGTTTTATCCATTCTAAACTAAAGCTTGATTCTAAAGAACTACAGGGCTTTGCAATTGCTGATAAATACGCTCCATTTATATTTTTAAATTCTGATGATTGGAATGCGTCCCAACTATTTACTTTAGTTCATGAATTAGCACATATCTGGTTGGCTGCTACAGGTATTTCAAATGATATTGAACCATCAATTATCAGTACTAACGCTTTAAATTCAATTGAACTTTTATGCAATGTTGTTGCAGCCAATGCTTTAATACCAACAGATTATATCATGAACTTAGATGACGAAGTGTTTTCAAATTCTACGGAAGTGTTTAAGGCGGCTAAAAATATTGGGGTTAGTTCATTCGCCTTACTCAACAGGGCGCTTAATCTTAAAGTGCTTACTTTAAATCAGTACAAAATCCTAAAAGTAAAGGCCGATGAAAATTATTGTGATTTTTTATTAAAAGAAGAGGAAAAGAAGAAAAAGGCTAAAGACAAAGAAGGGGGACCAAGTTATTTCCTATTACAGTTGAACAGGAACAGTCGGTTATTTACTCAAACTGTACTTGACGCTTTTCGTGGAGGAATGATTGAGCCCACTCAAGCAAGTAATTTATTAAATGTTAAGGTAAATAAGTTCCCCAAATTGGAAGACCAAATGTATAGATGAATTCCTTCTCAAAAAGATATTGTCTCGATGCTAATGTTTTGATTCAAGCTTGGCAAAAATATTATGCCCCAAGTATTTGCCCAACTTATTGGGATATTTTAAGTGTAATTGGACAACAAAATAAATTATTCCTGCCGGAGATGGTTTATGAGGAAATAACCAGAACCGAAGATGACTTAAGCAAATGGTTAAAATCAAGCCAAATACCAATTCTAAAAATTGATGAGGATGTTACCATATGCCTGCAAAGTATATATTCAGCAAACCCAAAGCATAAGTATCTAGTTGATAATACAAAACAACGTTCTTTAGCCGATCCATGGGTAATTGCTCATGCAATGAAAGAAAAAGCTATTATTGTAACTAAGGAAGAAAAAGTTACAGCCTTAAATTCTAATAGAATTAAAATTCCAAATGTTTGCGACAACATGAATTTGGAATGGATTAATGATTTCCAACTTGTAAAAGAACTGGGGCTATTATTTAAATGTGAGATAATTACTTAAAAATTGATGTAAAATAAATTTTTTGTAGAATTTGAAAAATAAAAAGGCAGCCCGGTTAAAGACTGCCTTTTTCTATAAATAAATCAGTTAATCAGATTAAGCCAGATCGAATCGATCCAGATTCATAACCTTGTTCCACGCGGCTACAAAGTCGTTAACGAACTTCTCTCTAGCATCGTCCTGGGCATAAACTTCACTCAATGCGCGCAGCTGCGAGTTTGAACCGAACACTAAATCAACACGTGTACCTGTCCATTTAAGTTCATTGGTCTTTCGGTCATGTCCGAGGAATGCGTGTTCGCCCTTATCCGCTGGTTTCCATTCGGTGCCTATATCAACAAGATTCACGAAGAAGTCATTAGTAAGTGTTCCGATCTTATCGGTGAAAACACCATAATTGGAGCCGTCCCAGTTTGCACCGAGTACTCGCAGACCGCCTACAAGGACAGTCATTTCGGGAGCGCTCAGTCCGAGGAGTTGCGCTTTATCGACCAGCATTTCTTCAGCCGAAACAGAGTATGTTTGTTTCTGATAATTACGGAATCCGTCTGCCTGGGGTTCCAGCGGCTCAAACGCTTCAACATCTGTCAATTCCTGCGATGCATCTGTTCGTCCCGGAGTGAACGGAACCGTTACGTCATGTCCGGCATCCTTGGCTGCTTTTTCAACACCTGCGCATCCGCCGAGAACAATTAAGTCTGCAAGCGTAACTTTCTTGTTACCCGACTGGGCATCGTTAAATTCTTTCCGGATACCTTCGAGAGCTTCGAGAACTTTAGCGAGTTGTGCGGGATTGTTTACTTCCCAATCCTTTTGCGGAGCCAGAAGAATTCTTGCACCGTTAGCGCCGCCTCGTTTATCCGACCCTCTGAAAGTAGATGCGGAAGCCCATGCGGTTGATACAAGTTCAGACACCGACAATCCCGAACCGAGTACTTTACCTTTAAGTTCGGCAACGTCTTTATCGTCAACCAGGTCATGATCAACAGCAGGTACAGGATCCTGCCAGATCAAATCTTCTTCCGGTACTTCAGGTCCGAGATAGCAGACCTTAGGACCCATATCGCGGTGAGTTAATTTGAACCAGGCGCGTGCGAAGGCATCCGCAAATTCATCCGGGTTTTCGTGGAAGCGTCTTGATATCGGTTCATAAATCGGATCGAACCGGAGAGACAGATCCGCAGTAGTCATCATCGGTCTGTGTTTTATCGAAGGATCGTGCGCATCTGGAATCATATCCTCATCTTTCACGTCCCTTGCAAGCCATTGATGTGCGCCGGCAGGACTCTTTACAAGCTCCCATTCATAACCGAACAGCATATTGAAGTAACCGTTATCCCATGTGGTCGGGTTCGGCTTCCAGGCTCCTTCAATACCACTTGTTGTGGTATGAATACCCTTACCGCTTCCGAGTTTATTCTTCCAGCCGAGTCCCTGTTCTTCAATCGGAGCAGCTTCGGGTTCGGGACCAACAAGCTCGGGATCGCCGGCGCCATGAGCTTTTCCGAAAGTATGTCCGCCTGCAACAAGTGCAACTGTTTCCTCGTCATTCATTGCCATACGCGCAAATGTTTCGCGAACATCAATCCCCGATTTTACCGGATCAGGTTCACCGTTAGGTCCCTCGGGATTAACATAGATCAAACCCATTTGAACGGCTGCTAAAGGATTATCCAGTTCCCTGTCGCCTTTGTATCTCTTGTCGCCCAGCCAGGTGTCTTCGTTGCCCCAGTAAATATCTTCTTCCGGCTGCCAGATATCTTCACGTCCGCCGCTGAATCCGAAGGTCTTAAAGCCCATTGACTCGAGAGCCACATTGCCCGCGAGAATCATGAGGTCTGCCCATGACAATTTATTCCCGTATTTCTGCTTGACCGGCCAAAGCAGGCGACGAGCTTTGTCAAGGTTGACATTATCAGGCCAACTGTTTAGAGGTGCGAATCTCTGGTTACCTGTTGAGCCTCCGCCACGGCCGTCGGCTGTTCGGTATGTACCGGCACTGTGCCAGGCCATACGAATCATTAGTCCGCCGTAATGCCCCCAATCTGCAGGCCACCAGTCCTGCGAGTTTGTCATAAGATCAGTAAGATCTTTCTTTACTGCAGCCAGGTCGAGTTTCTTGAATTCTTCTGCATAGTTGAAGTCGGAATCCATTGGATTCGATGCCGGTGAATGCTGATGTAATATTCCCAGATTTAACTGTTTCGGCCACCAGTCGCGGTTTGTTGTACCCGCAGCAGCGCTGTGAAACGGGCAACCGCCGTTTTCCTCATTCGTGTCATACACTCTTTTGTTTTGATCTTTATCCATTTCAATTCCCCTAGAATTAAATTGATTGTTTATATTAAATATTTACGAAGTTGTTTGTTAAAGATGCCAATTTAGACATTATCTAAATTACGATAAAAGGTACGGAATTATTACCTGCCTAACAAGACTTTCTGACTTATTTGATGTAATAATCAGGTAAAATCGTAAACTCAAATTCCCGTAAGTACTGCTCACAACAGGTGTTGATTAGCGAACTAACGGTTCCAGCCGGAGAAGTCCGGCCGGAAATAATGAAACAGAGGAAAATTTGGGAAAGTTCACGCGCTAAGTATTTAAAACTATGTAATCAGCTATTTTCTTTTTGATGAAGGAAATAGTTCAATAGTTTCACATTATGGCGTTTTGCCGTGTTCCTGCAGAAAATTACCCAAGACATATTAATCCAGATCTGCAGATGCATAACAGATATATTTCTCGTTAAGACTCGAAATGTATCCGCTGTAGTAGAGATTTAATTTATTGTCCTCGACAAGGACTGAGGGATAAAGTATCTGGTCCCAATTGTTTGTAGTATTTGAACTTGTAAACACAGGTTCATTATAATTTTTAGCCCAGTTTATACCGTCGTTTGACACGGCTTCACCAAATCCGCTTACCGGACCAAATTTATTCATATATATCATTTTATACTTATCACCGTTTTTATATACAGCAGGCCAGTAAACTCCCGATCCCTCCCAAGAAAGAGTTGCCGAGAGAACAGGATTGCCGGAATGCTTCGTCCAGGACAAACCGTCATCAGACATTGCCAATCCTATATTATAGTCTCCGTTTTCAGAAATACCTGTATAATACATAAAATACTGATCACCAACTTTCTCAACTGCGCTTGCAGATACCCGGTAGTCCCAGTCTCCCTCTTCACCTAAAAGAACCGGATTGTTATACTTTTCCCAAACCAGTCCGTCCTGTGAAGTTGCCAATCCAACATGCCATAATCCCAATCTGGAAATTCTGCCTGAATAGTACATTAAATACATACCGTTAGCTTTAATTACCGGTCCTGCCGTGATAGCTTGGTCATCCCAGCTATCATCACCGCCGGGATAGATAACAGGAGTGTTTACAGGTCTTTCCCAGGCCAATCCGTCGTCCGAGTGCGCATAAAATATATATGCTATATCATTTCCATGGTAACCGGTATACCACATATGGTATCCGTCTTCATCTTTTAATAAGCTCGATTCGTAAACACCGTACCTGTCCATAGAGTCACCGGAACGAGTTAGTATCGGATTATTAGCATAGTCGATCAAGTTGGTTTGAAAAGGCCAGCTTACAACCAGGAGAATGTTACCCGTACCACTTGTACCGGAATTTAATTCCATGTTAACAACCGTCGTATTGTCTTCGGTCACCTCTACATTTGCCGATCCGCTATAAATAACATCTCCGCCACCATTCAAGGCTTCAACGTCAACCTTCCAAATACCTACATCGAGATTATTAACTACAATTTGCAATATGGTTTGATCATCAACGCCCCTGCTTTCAACAATAGTATCGTATCCTTCCCTGGACAATGAAACCGTAATAGTTTGCACTGAGCTCGGCATGTTGGTTTTATCAATTGACAGGGATACTTCACCCTGAATGCCGGTCTCTGAATTATTAATAGACTCTTTTGAGCAGGATACCACCAGTAAAAGAATGAATTAAATGCCTATGGCTTTTTGGAAATTATACATAGCTCCCCTTGGTTAAATTGTTAATGATAATTTAATACATGGGAGTCCAATTATCAAGAGTGTAATTATTCCCCACGAAAGAATAGAGACTTTAATTTTTCCAGCTCGGCGGGTTCGTAGAAGTTGAAGACATACAACAGAAATGGGAAGATGAAAACAAGGACAGACTTAAGGATGATATTTGTTATTATTCCGAAATCCGGCAGAATAACAGAAACGGCGTATAAGACTAGTCCAACGAAAATCATAATTGCCAGTTTTGTGCTTTCATATTGAATCTTATACAGGCGCTGGGCGTATACATACGTTAACACTAACATTATTATAAGTGAAGCAAGCATTGAAAGACCAGCCCCGTAGTAACCTAACGAAGGTATGATTAGAAAATTAAGAGACACATTTACAATACTCGTTGCCATTACTATATAGGCATTGTAGGAAGTCTTTTTCGTATAGTGAAATCCAAGCGACACGACATATTGTATACCCTTAAAAACAAATGCCAGCGAGATCACTGGTATTACCGTATATGCTGCCCAGTAGCTGTTGTTCTCGGCCATAAATTTGATGAGTTCCTGTCCGAAGAAAGACAGAAACAGCGCAGAGAGAACGAGCAGAAACACGAAGTAGGTCAGCACTTTAGAATAAAACCTGTTCGCGTTCGGTTCTCCGAATTTCTTGAATGCTATTGGAAGAAACCCGAGCTGAAACGATTGTATTATAAATACATTTATTATGCTCGCTATTTTATGACCCAGAGAATAAATACCAACGCTGGAATCATCCAGAAGAATTTTTATTATGTACCTGTCCCCCAATGTGAGCGCAAGTGAAAATGTTGTGGAAAATATTAACGGGAAGCCGTACTTAAACATATCTTTGAGCACGGGTATGTTGAACCTGAGACTTATGTTGTATATAATAAAGCGTGAAGCAACAATCATTAGAAGCATATTTCCTATCAGCTCGCTCAGTATTATTCCCTCAACACCCATATTCATAAAGGCTATGAAATATATATTCAATAGAAGTATTACAGAAAACTTAGCTGTGGTAAGAACTATGTAAAACAACGGTTTCTCTTTGAACCTGATAAGGTTAAGGGGGACGTTATTGAGTATTCCGAATCCGGAAGACCAGAAGAGAAGAATAAAGTAATTTGTAAAATCAGTGTTATCAAAAAACACTTTTGAAAAACTGCTGCTGAATGGCAGGAGAATTATCTGCAGCACGGCGACAATCATAGCAGTAGAAACAAGAGTTGTAAACACTATCGATCTTTGTGCAGATTCATCCTTTTCCTGCGCAAGCCATCTTAGCATTGCGGTATGAAGGTTAAAGCTGAATATTCCTATAAGTACAAATCCGGTTGCCTGCAGAATAGCAAGTATTCCGTACTCGGCAGTAGTTAAGTGATCTGTATAAAGCGGGAGCAGAAGAAACCCGACAAGCTTCGGCAGGAGATTGCCAAGACTGTATATCGAAGTCTGCTTGGCAGTGTTCTTTAATTCATTAAACATTTTTCTTTTCGAATAAAACGCAGATCTGGTAAGGCTTTTTCTGTGACAGAAGCATATTCAGTCCGTCGCATGCAAACGCCATTAGACTAAACCCATATGGAATATCAAATTCGCTACTGCAATTGGGACACATAGTTTTCCGTCTCCCGTCCGGTGTCCAATGCCTTGGTATCCAGGCAGCAGGCGGGGAGAACCGGTGTTTAATTAACGACAGGAATTGATTATAACCTCGAATTCTCGTACCCGTTGTGAAGTGATCGATCAGCTTATAATCACTAAAGAGTTTTGATATCCTCTCAAGATTTATACTTCTAAGGTGATAAGATTTGTTAAACCGTGAACCGCACTCCGGACACTCGACAAGATTTTTTTCAATGTTCTCATCATTCGGAAATGTAAGCATAATATATTTGCTGCTTATCCTGCGGAACTCGTCTAGAGCATTATAGAATATATCGTCCGGCAGGTGCTCTATCATTTCGCTGCTGAAAACAAGATCAAATGAATCGGAGCCAACAGGGATATAGTCGGCGGAGGACTGCACTTTAACCGCTCGTACATGTTTAAGTGAATTAAAACTCCGGTCTGCAGCAACAACCTTATATTTTTCGAGAAATGCTTCCGAAATCACGCCGTCACCGCAACCAACATCGAGAATCGAATTAACATCTTTGGGAATGATCGACAAAATCTCCTGAATCTTAGAGTTAAGTTTTTCTGATAACTTTGCTTCATCCCAGTTAAAATTTTCGTAATATTTCTTACTATCCATTATACAGAAGTATCCTTTTCAATTTTGTCATACAGACTTATCAAATTTTTACTCGTAGCATCCCAGTTATATTTGTTCAGCACTGCTTCCCTACCTTTGCGGCACATATCATTTCTTAACTCATCATTATCATGAATTCGTATAACCTTCTCCGCCAAATCCTCCGGATCGCCGGATTTATAAGTAAGCCCGGCAAGGGTTTCATCAAGTATTCTTTTTAACGGCGCGCAGTCAGTAGAAACAACAGGTCGCTCAAAATACATATACTGGAATAACTTATGCGGAATCGTATTGTCCGTATGAACTGTTTTAAGGTGCGGAATCAGACAAATGTCGGATGCTTTTATAAACGAAGGCAAAGTGCTGGGTGGCTGCCATCCTTCATATTCAATTATATCAGTCACATTTAGTTCCTCTGCGATCTGCTTAATCTGATTAAGGTTCTGACCCGAACCGACAAGAACAAGTTTAATATTGTCTACCTTCCCTTTAATTGTAGGCAAGCTTTTAACCACCGACTCAATACCTCTGTGAATATCAAAGCCTCCGATATAACTAATTACAAAATCGTCTTCATACTTATCAACTATTTTTTGATCGACTTCGAATTTTGTAAACTCGGATATATTAATGTAGTTCGACACAACAGTCAGTTTATTAGGATCAACACCGATCTCTTTATACCTGTTTACGGCTTCTTCAATAACAGTAATCCCATAGTCAAGCCGTTTTACCCATTGAACTTCAGTCGCTTCCCATTTGGGAATAGAGATTAGCAGGTTGCCGGGAAAAGTAGTTGAGAACCGGTAGTGTTTAAGTCCCTCCACATAGTTCTCGTGAAGATCACCGATAATTCTAATATTGTTTTTCAGTTTTCTACGTGCCTTGAACGCTGCCCCGAACATATAAAGATCGTGTATGTGAAGAACTTCAATGCTATTCACTTTCACAAACTCAACAATATGCTTTGCCCAGAAGCCGGGATAAAAATTCAGCACAGTATTAGTAAGCGCTCTCAGCTTCTTGATTTTCTTTTTGGATTGTGTAATTCTTATAATTCTCGCGCCGTGATAATCTTCTTCAACCGGTTTATCACCGTAATTTAAGCACAGCACAAATACATTGTGTCCTGCTGATGATAAAGCCTGAACCTCATTCTCGACCCTCATATCACCGGTAAATTCATTATCCAGTATCATTCCGATATTCATATAAAACTAATTCTCCGGCTGCTGGTTTTGAGTAGTCTCTTTCGGTTTATAAAAAGTCAGATAACCGAATATGGCCAGAAGCAGAAGCGTTGCAAGATTTCCGATCCACGAGAGAGTCATTGCGGTGGAGAATGTCGATGAATGCATAACAAACTCGAGATCATGTTTACCAGCGGGAATTTCAATTCCACGAAGAAGATGATTAACCTGGTGTATAGATACCGGCTCGCCGTCCAGATACGCATGCCATGCGGCAGGATAGTATAGTTCGGAAACAACAAGCAGCTGCGGGTTATCTGTTTCAACTGTCAGCTTTAACTTATTCGGGTTATATTCATCAACTTTAACGCTACCTTCACCATTGTATTCGTCACTTGCAAGCTTATCGGATTCGGACAACAGCGCTTCCGACTGTGGACTAAACGTTGTATCGTTCATATAGAATATCATTTCCTCCGGAGTTGCAAAGGACTTCACTCCTTTCACGAACCATGCTTTCGGCAGCGCGTTTTTATTCTCATATAAAACCTGCTTGGCCGTCTGCGAGTACGCTTCTCTCTCGAGAAAGTCCTTTTGAATTAATCCGTCAGTGATAATATACTTCCCGTTCAGCATATTAATTACGTTCCAGTTAATTTTTTCCGGTGTGTTGGCTTTGTACAGTGAATGCTCGTTTATATCCTGGATCAACTGCGTTTTAATCGCGCTGTATCCGTTTACCTGCGGATGAAAATACGCGTAATGGTTGCTTTGAAATTCCTTGCCGAGAACGAGCAGCCTGTCGGTATTGCTTCGTCCTCTTAAATATTTAGTTAACTCGTTTTCTTTAAATGTCTGCGTTACAACGTTCTCCTTGTGTCCAAGATCAATTTTATCAAACGCTTTATTGTACGAAGGATAAAGCTCTATCAGTACAACTGCAAGCAGGACAACTACAAACACATCTTTCTTAATCTTATGAAAATAGTATCCCAGAACAGTGAGCGTTGTTACTACAGTAATTATCAACATTCTTGTAGTATCGGCAGTTAAGAACTCTTTGCGTATCTCTTTAAAGATATTGGCGTACTCAGCCTGGTATCTTGCATCCACGGGACTGACATAACTGAACGAATCCTTAAACAATAAAATTATTACACCGAACAGTATTCCGCTTCCGAACACGGATACAAGCAGCCTGGTATCCTTCGGGTGTTCCATAGTGAATAATGTTTTAATACCGTATCCCGACAATATAAGAAAGGCGATAAATGTTATATTAGCCATCATGGCCGGCGCCCGGAACTTGGAGAAGTAAGGAACAAGGTAATAGAAAATTTTATAAAACTCGATGAAATGCCGGCCGAATGAAAGCAGCAGCGACACGACAACAAACGCACCGAGCGACATAACGAACGGATCTTTATAATTCTTGATCAACCCGAGCAGCGCAAACAGGAACAGCACAATACCGAAGTAGTTATAGTTTCCGGAGAACGGTTTCTGACCCCAGTAACCGGGTATCTGCTGACCTTTAAGCTGAGCATACTTTGTTCCATCGTATGTCTCCGCCGAAATACCGCCGTGAAATCGCTGTACGAAAAAGTCAAGCATTTCGGAAGGAGCCAGTGACCACTGAGTTGCATAGTCCAAATCAACTCCGCCTGTTGAGCGGGCGGACTCATGTGACTCACCTATCTGCAGCGGATTACCGCCACGGGTAGAATATGGTGCATACTCACGCATACTTAGAAACGGCTGCGCTGCCGTTATAACTGTCAGAACTATCGCAACAGCGAATTTGAGAAGCAGTGACAGGGCGCGCTTATAATTTTTATCGATGAACAATTTGATGTACGGATATATATACATTATAAACAGTAGGAGTATCGTATAAAACACTATCTGGAAGTGCTGTGTACGGAACATCCAGGCAAAGATAAATGAAAATGCCGCCGCACCGAACCAGTTGTTTTTATCGAAAAAGTAGCTGAAAGTAAGCAGAACCCAGGGAAGCACCATAATTGCACGAAGCTTTGTGAAGTGCCCGTCTCCGACTAACGCCTGCCAGTCGGGCAGCAGCGCAAACGCGATTGCAACAATTACCGCGACATACCACGGGATCTTTTTATAATAAAGCAGTGCGAACATCCCGAAAACACCGGCGATAAAGTAGAAGAACGCCCAGTAACCGATTTCGTTTAGCAGCCAGATCAATGAATCAAACTGGATTATCTGCGGAGTGATCCTGTGATACGTCGGCATCCCGACAAATATATTCGGGTTCCACAAGGCTTTCTCGCCCGTCTCTGTCTCCCATTGCTGGTAAAGGCTTGTTTGTCCCTTTGAAGCAACTATATCCGTTCCGATCGGACTCAGGTCTTCAAAAAGGTATGGACTGAAATTAATAACCAGCGGAATCAGAACAGCAACTAACGCTATTACCAGCACATACTTTTTATTAATTTTTTCAAGGAATCCTGCATCCGTAGTTTTAACAGCATGCGCTTTTTTCTTCTGCTTAGACATAAACTTTTCCCGATTAGTAAAATCTCACGATTAGAAATATAGGATTAATTCTAAACCAGCAATCTATTTAATGATAGGAATAATTACAAAGCTTTCCGGCAGGACTAAAAAGATTCAATTTGTTTACACCTTCAATAACCACTAAAAGAAACTGATTGTTAGAAGCCTATTTAAGTAAAATCATTTTCCGCGTAAACACCACAGTGCCGCAACGCAAAGCGCAGTAATATACTCCGCTTGCTAATCCTGCCCCATCGAACTGTACTCTGTATTGACCTGGTTTCTGCTGCTCGTTTACAAGAGTTGAAACTTCCCGTCCGAGGATGTCGTATACCGCCAGTTTTACGCTAACCATGTCATTCCGAGGAGTCAGTTTATTGCCTGACGACGAGAAATCTTTAAGATTTCTCACATCACTACGTTCGTTCGAAATGACAAGTCCTGTAGAGACTCTATACTCAATTGTTGTAATGGGATTAAACGGATTCGGATAATTCTGGAATAACTTAAATGATTCCGGAATAGGTGTATCAGACTCTACATCCGTTGGGGTCCACAGGTTTTTATGAAACAGCAGGCCGTTCACATCTGCCGTGAAGGCCGAGACAACATCATTGTTGCCATCAAGGTTAAAATCAGCCGAAGCAACATAGCCCGCCTGGGCATTTGACTTGTAAATAACTTTAGCGGAAGCAAACTTTCTTCCGTAGTCAGTATTCCTGTACCACTTAATTTCGCCGCTTATCGTTGCCGTCATAATGTCCGCAAAACCATCGTTATCAAGGTCTGCAACAGCCAAAGACCTGATATCTCCTGCCGATTGTGTTATCACAAAAGTGCTGTCGAAATTCCCTCGGGCATCGATATTTTTGGAAACAACAATATAATTGTATCCGGCAGCCACCACATCGACATCCTCGTCATTATCAAGATCCGCAGCGGCACCTGTGAAAATTCCTGATAAGGAATCGCTAATCATTTTCTGACCGCTGAATGCCGCGGTATCATTCCTCAACTCGTACCAAACTGTTTTAGTTTGTGTGAATGCTATAAGATCTTTGTCCGAATCACCGTCTAAATCTGCGAGACAAATACTCTCCGCGAAAACGGGATTATCCTCGTTAAGGTTTTGCAATTCGCCAAACGTTCCCTTGCTGTCGGTATTTTCGAACCACTGAAGCTCGCCATGAATTGATATTACAAGCACATCCTGATCAAGATCCCGGTCCATATCAATTGCTTTAACTGCGTAAGGGTGAACCGCCTCGGTTGAAATAGCCTGTGCCGGACTGAATCTTTCGACTGCGGGAAAATTCTCGTACCAGGCCAGAACAACATCAGATTCATATGTGGCCAGAATATCCCGGTCGCCGTCGTTATCCAAATCCGCTACATCCACCGACAACCCGGGGAGTGTTCTGGTATCCTCAATTAAATGAGGTATAAACATATTGCTCTCCTGCCGGGTGTTTTCATACCAGATCAGCGGACCGTTTGGATAGCGGTAATTGTTTACGACTATATCGATATCGAAATCCTTATCAACATCAACAGCAATAATTGATGACGGAGTTCTTGGGAGAAAGGGATTTGCAATAACATAGGGTCCGCCAAACTCAACCTGTGCGTATGTTGTTAAGCTGATCAGATTCACAAATGCTATTAAAGCAAGCCGGAAATGTTTCGTCAAAGCAGCCCCCAATTTTTCGAGGCATATTTTCTGATTTAATCGTTCGATAAACTCACAGCCTGTTTTATTTTGTTTTGGATTTCACAATACCAGTAATAAGCGCTCCGATGCCCTCAACTCCGCCCTCAAGTTTATCGCCTATAACAACTCTGCTAACTCCCTCGGGTGTACCGGTGAATATTAAATCGCCTTTTTCAAGTGTCATTCTGGAAGAGATAAACTTGATAAGTTCGGCGGGCGGAAAAATCATCTTGTCTAAAGTCGATTCCTGCTGCATAGTTCCGTTCTTCTTCATCCAGATCTTTTCATTCCCCTGAAACCGATAATCTTCCGAACTCACGAACTCAGATAACACTGCGGATGTATCAAACACCTTTGCGAGTGTCCATGGATGTCCTTTTGATTTGAACTTAGTCTGAAGATCGCGCAAGGTCATATCCAGTCCGACTGCATACCCGCCGATAGCATCCAAAGCCGTTGCATCGTCAGCATCTTTAACGGTTTCACCGATTAGCAGAACCAGTTCTATTTCATGGTGCAGATTTTCCGACCATGACGGGTGAACTACGTTTTCTCCAGAGTCTATTATGCATGTTGCGGTTTTAAGAAACAGCATCGGCTCGGATGGTGCTTCGCCTCCCATTTCCTGTGCGTGGGCGGCGTAATTTTTACCAACACAAACCAGTTTGCCGATTTGAACTTTTTCATCCGAGTTTTTAATTTTCGCAAATTTCATTATCTCTCCGTAGTTTCGGTATTAGTAATCTTATCTTAAACTTAGTAGTTTAATAAATTGTTTGTAATCTAGATATTTATTGCGAGAGTTAAAATGAAAGAAATGTGGGAAGAACGGTTTGCAAATGAAGAGTTCGTATACGGAACCGACCCTAATCAATTTTATAAAGACGAGATAGATAAACTACAACCTGGTAAAGCACTTTTCATCGGAGAAGGTGAAGGCAGAAATTCAGTTTATGCGGCCAAACTCGGATGGCAGGTTGATGCTACCGACTGGAGTGAAAACGCAAAAAAGAAAGCTCTTGAATTGGCGAAAACCAATAAAGTCGAAATTAACTATGAGAACGGAAGCTTCGAAGATCTCCATATTAAGGAGAACGAATATGACCTGGTCGTGTTCATTTTTATTCATGTTTATCCCGAATTACGGGAAAACCTACACTCACAGGCAGTAAAATCTTTGAAGCCCGGCGGCCGAATTATTCTTGAAGCGTACGATAAGGATCAACTCAAGTATAATTCCGGCGGACCAAAAGACCCGAACCTGCTGTATTCGCTTGAAGATATTTATACCGATTTCAACGAACTTGAAATAGACAGCTTCTCCAAAGATGTAATTTACCTCAAAGAAAGCAGGCTGCATGAAGGGGACGCATCTGTAATCAGGTACGTGGGACACAAATCCGCGTGACAGATATCACAACCCTTAAAATTTAACCAAAACCTGGAAACTTATACTTGCACTTTTAGTTTCCGCCGTTTATATTGGAAACTAAATAAACAAACATAGTTTCTTATGTTAGAAAAAGAAAAAATACTACACTACAGCAGACAGAAATTCTTTTCGGACGGTATCAGCAAAGTAACAATGGATGAGATTGCCAAAGAATTAAAAATGAGTAAAAAAACTCTTTATAAGCATTTCCCATCAAAATGCGATCTGGCCAGTGAAGCTATTTTTGACATGACAAATACAATCAAAAAGAGTATCTCCGAAATAATAAACTCTCCCATAGACTCTGTAACAAAACTTCATCGCATCAGCCAAATGTTTTTTGGTTTTGCAAAGACTTTTTCGGATAAGTGGCTGAACGACATCAGACTTAATCATCACGGTTTGTGGTTAAAAATAGACGAATTCCGGGTAAAAGCTTTAATGGAAAATTTCACCAAGGTGCTTGAACAGGGTAAAAAAGAGGGACATTTTGTGGATCGTCCGACTCCAATCGTAATGGCTGCATTAATAGGTGCCGTACGCGGAGTAATAAATCCCGAGTTTTTAATGAATAACAGTTTCTCGGCGCAAAATGCCGCCGAACATACTCTGGATATGCTGTTTTCAAGCCTTTTAACAAAAAAAGGGCGTAAACTTTATAAAAAAATTAAATCGGAAAATAAATTATGAGACGCATTAATATTTTTGCCTCAATTTTGTTTCTATTAATTGTTGCCGGATGTTCCGGTAATGGATCCGACACTGTTATTGAAGAATCCGGGACAATAGAATTCGAGAATGTTGTTGTCAGCGCTAAAGTCGGAGGTCAGGTAATTCAGATTCTTAAAGATGAAGGATCCGATGTTACTGAAGGTGATACAATCCTGGTTATAGACCATGAAAATCTAGACTTACAGCTAAAACAATCAATGGCAGCTAAAAATGCAGTGCAGGCACAGCTGGATTTATTGAGGTCCGGAGCCCGAATAGAGGATATCAGTCAGGCAAAGGAAATAGTGAGTCAGGCTGAAACAAATTTGAATCTGGTTTCTACCGACAGATCACGTTTTGAAAAGCTGCTGAATGAACGAGCGATCACCCGCAAACAATTTGATGATGTTGACGCACGCTACAAAGTTGCGCTTTCACAGTATAATTCAGCCAAAGCGAATCTTAAAAAGGTAAAAAATATGGCAAGAAAAGAGGAAATTACGGCGCTGGCGGCAAAAGTTAACCAGGCCGAAGCAGCCGCAGATTTAATAAAGAAGGGAATCAGGGACTCTTATATAACATCACCGATAAACGGACAAATAGTTAAATCGTTTATTGAGACCGGGGAAACTGCCGCCCCGATGTCTTCTTTGGTTAAGATCAACAACCTTAGCAATGCTGAAATGATAATCTATGTCTCGGAAACTGATTTGGGAAGGGTTAAGCTTGGACAGAGGGTTGAAATATCAACCGATACATTTAAGGATAAGGCTTACGAAGGACGGGTTACCTTCATTTCGCCGGAAGCGGAATTTACACCGAAAAACATTCAGACAAAGGATGAACGAACAAAACTTGTGTTCGCAGTTAAGATTAAAGCGTCCAACCCAGACAGGGAATTGAAAGCCGGGATGCCTGCCGATGCAAAAATCTTTATCTCCGAATAATATTGCCTAAAGAGAGAATTGAGAAATAGTCGAAAGTATTTATGAATTCAATCATTGACATACAGGAACTTCACAAAACCTACGGTGACATTAAAGCTGTCAATGGAATTTCATTAACAGTTCGGAAAGGTGAAATGTTTGGGCTGGTGGGTCCAGACGGCGCCGGCAAGACAACAACAATTCGAATACTTTGCGGCTTACTTGGATTCGACAGAGGCAAGGCAACTTTGTTTGACAAGGATGCTGCTAAAGAGAAGAGTCAAATCCAGAAGTCTATCGGATACCTCTCGCAGCGGTTCAGCCTTTACGGTGATCTCACTATCGACGAGAACATCGAATTCTTCGCAGAAATTCACGATGTACGAGACTATAAAGGACGGCGTGATGAACTACTGAAATTCACCAGATTAACTAAATTCAGAGACAGACTGGCCGACAAGTTATCGGGGGGGATGAAACAAAAACTCGCCCTGGCTTGTGCGCTCATACATAAACCGCAAATCCTTTTCCTGGACGAGCCTACAACCGGGGTCGATCCTGTTTCACGCAGGGATTTCTGGAAGATATTATCCAGCCTGTTAAAAGACGGGATGACTATTATACTTACAACTCCATACCTCGATGAAGCGGAACGATGCAACAGGGTAGCTATGATGAATCGTGGTGAAATAATAGCGCTGGATACTCCCGAACTGATTAAGCAAAGCATTCAAAAAGAAGTGGTTGAAGTTGTTTGCGACCAGGTTAAACAGGCGTATGAAACAATCAAATCAAACACTAATTTCGATGTTCAGATGTTCGGCGACCGAATTGACATCGTACTCGATAACTTTGAAAATGATTTCCCCGGTGTTCAAAAGTTACTGGAAAATAATAAAATCACCTTACACGACAAGAGGATGATCACTCCCTCACTCGAAAATGTGTTCATGTATAAAATTAAAGAGGCCGGTTAAAAATTTACCAGGCAGGTTAATTATGAAAAAGATTCTAATTTTATTGGTTATTAGCGGAACAATAATAGCTCAGGACAAATCATATACGCTGGAAGAAAGTCTGCAGGTCGGACTTAAGAACAGCAAGGAAGTTGTTATTGCCTCCTCTAAACTCAAATCTTCTTTAGCTGCGATAGATGAGGTTGGATCGCAAATGCTTCCGAAATTATCATTCGGAGCAGGATATACAAGACTAAGCGATATTCCCGCGTTTGAAGTTAACATCCCAATCTCTCCTGTTCCAATAAAAATACAAGATCCGGTACTTAATGCATACACGTTAAAGCTGAGCGTTGAACAGCCTATATTTACAGGCTTTCGCTTATCCTCACTTAAATCTGCGGCTGAATTAAACTCCAAGTCCAGCAAGGTTGAATACAATAAATCACTTAACGATAAAGCTCTTGCAATTCATAAATCTTTCTGGAATTACTATAAGGCAAAACAGATTAAGAAGCTGGTTGAAGAAAACCTGAGTTCCCTGCAAAACCACCTTAAGGACACTGAACAGTTTGTTGGCGCAGGTCTTGCAACCGAAAACGATCTGCTCAAATTAAAAGTACAGATCGCCAATGTTAGCCTGAAATTGATTGACGCACGGAATGGAGTTGAGCTTTCCCGGAGCGCTTACAACAAAGAGCTCGGTTTACCTCTCGGTTCAAAATCAGATATAAATGCCGAACAACCGACAGTAAAAAATTCCGATGCTGAGTATGCGGATCTAACCGATGAGGCTCTTACAAACCGGTCGGAACTTAAATCGCTCGATTACAGAATTACCGCAGGCGAAGAATATGTTGACGCTGCCAATGCCGGATGGTACCCGCAGGTATTTGCTTTCGCGAACTTTTACTATTCAAGACCAAACCAGCGTATTATGCCGCTTAAAGATGAGTTCGCGGACACGTGGGATGTTGGTATCGGGTTGCAATGGAGCCTTTGGGACTGGGGCAACACATCAGCAAAAGCAGTTCAGGCTGAACAGACGATTGTTCAGGCCGAGAATAGCAAAGCACTCCTTCGGGAAGGCATTCAGCTCGAAGTATATAAAAACTATTTGACTCTTAAGAGCAGCCTTGATAAAGTAGACGTTAATAAACTGGCCGTGGAATCCGCACAAGAAAATTACCGGATAACTAAGAGCAAATACAATCAGCAGCTTGCAACTAGCACTGAATTAATTGATGCTGAAGTTGAATTGCTGAACGCACAAACGAATCTTACTAAATCGCTTGTTGATCAGGAAATTGCGAAAGTTGTACTTAACAAATCGGTCGGGAGACTGATCTATTAATGGAACATTGATGACGCAGATCATCATGGTTTGCGCTGATTTGTTTATTAGAAAATTATGAATTCAGTAACAGTAAATAAGTTAACCAAAAGGTTCGGGGACTTTACTTCCGTCGATCATATCTCGTTCAATGTAAAAGAAGGAGAGATATTCGGATTCCTCGGCGCCAATGGTGCGGGTAAAACAACTACTATTAAAATGCTATGTGGAATTATGGCTCCCACAGAAGGCGATGCAACTGTCGGCGGTTACAGCGTTGCGACAGAGCCGAACAAGGTTAAGCTTAATATCGGGTATATGTCACAGAGATTCTCACTCTATAATGATTTAACAGTTGAGGAGAATATTAATTTCTTCGGCGGGATTTACGGACTTGAAAACAACGCTTTACAAGAACGCAAAACCTGGGTGTTAAAAATCGCCAATCTGAAAGGAAAAGAAGATCTTCTCACGGGTTCCTTGCCGGGAGGAATCAAGCAAAGACTGGCATTAGGCACCGCAGTTATCCATCGTCCCAAAATTGTTTTTCTAGACGAACCGACAAGCGGAGTCGATCCGATTTCACGCCGTAATTTCTGGGATCTGATAAATGATCTTTCGTCCGGCGGAACCACAGTGTTTGTTACAACACACTACCTTGAAGAAGCGGAGTTCTGCAACAACATTATATTAATTAATGCCGGTAAACTGATAGCCGAAGGTTCGTCGAAGGACTTAAAGACAAACTACCTTAAAAATGATTTATATGAAATCGAATGCTCAAGAGTTGTCGACGCACTTGAAATACTGGAGAAGGAAAGCTTTGTTGACGAGACTTCGATATTCGGAAATAATATTCACATAAGTGTTAACGAAAAGTTCGAATCAGAAAAACAGATATATAATTTGTTAACCGGGATTCATTCAATTGATATAACAAGAATGAACAAGATTGTGCCAACGCTTGAAGACGTGTTTATTCATTTGCTGGAGAAAAAATACTAATGACACCCAGGACACGTGCAATAGCCAAGAAAGAAATCAAGCAGTTGATGAGAGATACGAGAATGCTCTTCGTTATATTTTCGTTCCCCGTATTACTACTTGTTGTTTTCGGTTATGCTGTGAACTTCGATGTTCAGAACATTCAACTCGGTGTCTTCGACCAGGAAAAATCAGATGTCTCGCGGGAATTTATCGAGACGCTATCGAGTTCAAGTTATTTTAAAATCACTAAGATAGTTACAGACCATGATGATATTAAAACCACTCTGGACACAAAAGAAGCTCAGGTTGTACTTGTAATACCCAGTGACTTTTCTAAAAAATTAGTTGCCGCAAAAGAGCCGGCTAAAATGCAGTTTCTAATTGACGGTGTCGACGGCAATACCGCGAACATTGTAAAGAACTATGTTAACACGGCAACTATATCATTCAATCAAAAGCACCAGAAAGAAATTATGGCCGACTACGGTATGAACATAGTCAATCCTATTGATCTTCAGCCGATATTTTGGTTTAATCCCGATCTGCAAACAACCAAATTTTTAATACCCGGTTTGATAGCGCTGATACTCATTGTAACCGCCGTCATAACCGTAGCTTTAACCCTGGTTCGCGAGAAGGAGCGGGGCACAATTGAACAGTTAAATGTCTCGTCAATAAATACAATCGAGTTATTGCTGGGTAAGTCGATTCCTTACCTGGTTATAGCTCTTATAAATGCCGTTCTGATATTGATTGCAGGCTATATATTATTTGATGTTGTTGTAGAGGGAAGCTATCTCTTACTTCTGGTCAGTACAATTGTGTTCCTCTTTGCATGTACAAGTATGGGAATATTGATCTCTGTTGTTTCGGATTCACAGCAGGTAGCCTTTTCGCTTGCGACCTTCGCCTCCCTGCTGCCTTCGGTTATTCTGTCGGGATTCGTATTCCCGATCGAAAGCATGCCGTATATCATCCGGGTTCTGACCAATATCTCGCCGGCGAAGTTTTTTATTGTGAATCTCCGGGCTATTATCCTGCGCGGTGTTGGTCTGCAGGCGTTCTGGGATCAATGGCTTTATCTTATCCTGTTCGGCACTCTTATGCTGAGCCTTGCAACAGTAATTAATAAACGAAAACTAAACAGCGCTTAGCTCTATCTGCGTTAATCATAAACATCTGTGTCATCGGTGTGCTATTAGAAAATGAAAACAATACTACACATAATTAAAAAAGAGTTCCTACAGTTCAGGCGTGATCCTAAGATGTTCGGAATTATCCTTATCGCGCCGGTGGTACAACTTATTTTTCTCGGCTATGCTGTAAACATGGATGTTGAGAATGTTAGCACGGTTATATTCGATCAGGACAACTCCCATACGAGCCGGGAGTATATCCGAAACTATACTAGCAGCGGCTACTTCAATATTGTTGAGTATGTGGATAACTATGATGACCTGCAAAGTGATATAGACAACGGCAATGCGTTTTTAGGAATCGTTATACCAACCGACTTTGAAAAACGAATCGGGCGCGGCGAATCTGCATCGGTTCAGGCAATATTCGACGGATCGGATGGCAATAAGGCTTCCATATCCGCCGGATACGTTATGAGTATAACTAATTCATTCGCAAAGAATATTCTCGTCGAGTCCCATAACAGAACTGGCCAGAAGATTAGTCCGGTCGGTTCAATCGAAGCAGAAATCCGCGCCTGGTATAACCCCACTCTCAAAACACGCGTATTCATGGTGCCGGGCATAGTTGGATTATTGTTATCGATAATCACTTTAATTCTTACTTCATTAGCCATAGTGAAAGAAAAAGAAATCGGGACACTTGAACAGATTATAGTAACACCGATTAAACCACTGCAGCTTGTTGTCGGAAAACTCATTCCCTTTCTTGTGCTCGGTATGGTTGCGGTTGTTATAATTTTAACCTCTATGACTTTCATCTTCGGTATTTATACCCGCGGCAGTATCACATTCCTGTTTTTTAGTTCATTCCTATATACGCTGTCGACACTCGGACTTGGATTGTTTGTTTCCACAATTTCGAAAACGCAGCAGCAGGCGATGATGCTTGCGATATTTACTGTTCTAATGCCGATGGTATTCCTGTCCGGATTCGCATTCCCTATTGAGAACATGCCCCAAATAATTCAGGGACTTACATACATTGTTCCTCTTCGCTATTTCATGACTATCATTCGATCCGTAATATTAAAGGGCGCCGGAATTACCGAACTGTGGCCCGAAGTTCTCGCTCTTGTCGGAATGGGTATGCTTGTTCTCGTATTAAGCGCAATGCGGTTTAGCAAGCGCTTGGAATAAACACCAGGAAATTGAGCTGGCCACTTCCCTTTGAGAATATTAGCAAATAAATTGTTACTTATAACGCCTTTTGCATCCTCTTATATAATAAATTAAATTTAATCATTCATCCCGATAATTAAACTGGCTCTGTATTATTAAGGACTATAGAATGATTAGGAAATTTTTGTTCAACTACACATTAACTCTCGTATCTGTTTCACTATTATTCACCGGAAATATGATGGCACAAAACATTAAATGATATCTGTAAAGAAACCGGCGTAATACATGCGGACATGGTGTACATACCTCAATCCTTTTAGGTGAAGCGGGAGTTCTATCAAACTAATATTTCACTGATCCGGTTTTAGTGTATTCCTCACTTCAAATTATCCGGTATTATCCGTATACTTGCGCTTTCCAAATGTTAAAAATATACGGAGCACCATAATGAATAGATTATTTTCAATTATCCTGATTATAACAATTAGTTTGTTTGCACTAAGCTGCGGCGACGACGACAGTAATCCCGCTTCCAGTACACCGGACGGCGTTGGTGTTTATGCGGGAACCAACAGTATGGATAAACCGATATCAATTACTATAAGCAATATAAATGGTTCTGCCTGGGTAACTCAATATTCGATAGAGTATTTCATCTCTTCATCCGGCTCGACTTATTCCGGAACAGCCAGCCAGACCGATTCAGAAGGACTTGGTAAAGTTTCTGATAATAAATTCGAAATCAATATCGGAACAGAAGAAGACGAAGCTCTAACGGGCACCATTGATGGCGATAATATTTCCGGTGACTTTAATCTTCAGGTTCTTCCCGGTGAGAATAGTGTATATGCTACAGGTTCATATAGCATCAGTAAGAACTGATAAGTAAATTGTGGAGCAGTGGGTCTTGTTTTTATCCTCAGCAAACCTTATTTTTGTCCTGTTCCGGTGTTATAAACCAAAAATTTACTAGCCCTCTACTTATGAACAACGAACTGTTGATTTATGCGGCATCGTCTTTATTATTTCTTTGGGGAATAGCCAGATTCCAGTATTCAAGATCAGTTGCCGGAAGTCTGAAAGGCAAATCTGTAGACGGCAACCTGATACTTAATATGGATCTCGCTGCCGAAGGAATTGGCATTAGCTTAATTGGCTTGCTCTCACTCCTTATTACTATCCTTGTTGGTTCGGGTAAACTCGGATCAGTAATAATTTATTCGCTCGCCGGTACAACTCTTGTGTTTTTATCGTTCAGATCACTTCTATTTATCAGAAGCACTACCGGTATCGCCGGTAAAGTCTGCCCACTGGTAAAACTTGTGCTGGCATTGTTTTACTTCGGAGCCGCCTATATAGCGTACGGATAATTAACACAATCTTAATTTTACAGTTCTTATCATTACTTCAATAATATTCTAACATTTTACGGTGAATTATGAAACAAAGGATTCTTGCTTTAGTATTGCTCCTTTTTATTTCGACATTACTTTCGGCTCAAATGCGGGCCAGAACAGAAATCAACATTCCCGATATCGGCGGATACAAAACACTTAAATGCGATTTCCATATGCACACTGTTTTTTCGGATGGAAAAGTCTGGCCGACAATTCGCGTAGAAGAAGCCTGGCGTGAAGGACTTGATGCTATTGCCCTTACGGATCACCTTGAGTACACGCCTCACAAAGATGATGTTAAAATCGATTACAACAGGGCTTATGAAATTGCCAGGCCGGAAGGGGATAAACTCGACATAATAGTAATTAAAGGAAGCGAAATTACACGCGGAATGCCTCCCGGACACTGCAACGCAATATTCCTAAAGGATGCATCAAAACTAAAGACGGAGAACTGGAAAGATGCTTTTCTCGCCGCAAAGGAACAGGATGCATTCATTTTCTGGAATCATCCGGGATGGAAAGCACAGCAGCCGGATGGTGTTCCCCGCTGGTACGATGAACACACATGGCTGCTTGAAAACGGAATGCTGAACGGTATTGAAGTTATTAATGAACGCGAGTATTATCCGCTGGTGTATCAGTGGTGCCTGGATAAGAATCTGACTATAATGAGCAACTCAGATGTTCACTTGCCTGTTCGCATGTATTGGGAAATGGATAAGCACGACTTCAGACCGTTTACGCTTGTCTTTGCCGAGGAACGGAGCGAACAGGGTATTAAAGATGCTCTTTTAAAGGGACGCACAGCTGCTTATGCGATGAATACTCTTATTGGAAAAGAAGAATATGTTCGCGAAATTTTCGAGAAGTCGATTGTTGTTGAACGAAAGTCTATTGAGATCAAGGGACGCCAATGGGTTAACCTGATGATTAAGAACAACTCCAGCCTTCCTTACAACCTTGTAAGTAAAAAGAAATTTAAAGAAATTCGTTTCGATGATGAACTCACGCTCGCTCCGAATAAAACGGTTATACTGGGGATCGGTGGAGTTGACAAGGAGTTGGAAGGAAGTAAAAAGTTAACACTTTTGTTCGAGGTTGAAAATGTTAAAACTTCACCCGGCACAAATCTTGAGGTTGAGTTCGATCTCGACTTTACATTCATTCCTGATAAAAAATAGAAATCTTTCTTTATAAATTTAATTAAATCCTCCGGTTACGGCAGAAGTCGGGACCGGAGAGTTATGTATCATTAATAGATTATTAAAAAATTATGAACAAACCGGTTGAAAATATTATTGAACTCTTCACCGAGGTACGAAAGTCTACGATGAAACGGCTGCGCGCGGTTCCCGATGGAAAAGAGACCTGGCGTGTTGCAGATGACAAAATGAGCATCGCGGACATTGCGCATCACCTTATTGAACTTGACAAGTGGACTATCGAGAAACTGACTAATGAAAAATTGAAGGCGATAGACGGTGTTGTAAACGCTGTTCAAATAAACTCGAGGGATGATTACGAGAAACTCTTAATTGAACTCGATAGCATGCTGAACGAGAAAATACTCGCAGTTAAGAACCTTACTTACTGGGATCTTGAAAAGAAAGTATCTGACGATCGCTTCGATAAAGATGTTAGCATTTGGTTCGTTATAATGCGCGGAAATGTGGATCACGAGATACATCACCGCGGCGAACTTGCGGCATACCTGCAGTGTATAGAAAAAGGTTACTGATTTTGTAATTGATTCACTACTAAGTATAAGCGAGTTTATATCTGTATAAATCTGTTGATTTCTGAATTAGAAATTGTGGGGGCAAAATGAAATACGCAGTAATAATAATCGCACTGTTAATATCAGCCTGTACAACCGAGAACTCACCGAGTTCCAGTCTGAACAGCGGCACACCCCAGTTTATTGGTGCGGTCCACAAGGAATGTGTTAACCTGAGAAAGACAGCCGACGAATCCGGGCTTGTTGATTATTACTACAATAAGGATACGCTCTGCCTCGTAATTAACTTTTCCGCTAACTGCTGCCCGGGATTTGTCGATAGCTCAATGGTCTCGCCCGGATCAATAAAACTATTCGTTCGTGATACACTTGCAAACTGCCGCTGTATTTGCGAATACACTGATGAATTCAATTTCATTTATTCTTATGACGGCGAAACGACTCTTGAATTCTGGCAGGCCGGATTAAGCGGTGTATATGGACTGGGGTTCGAGTCAACTTTTTAACGCATCCCCAACAGTTAAGTTTATAATTAAATATATTTTGATCGCATTTCTGTCGAATTGCGGAGAATTATGCAGTTTATAAAAGAATACGAAGTACATTACTATCACTGCAACGCTGATATGCAATGCTCGCTGTACAGTATGATCCGGTTCTTCGAGGATATCGCGATTCAGCAGAGCGAACGTCTTGGTGTCGGTGTTGAGTTTTACAACCGTGAGAGAGTCGGCTGGATGCTCGCGCGCTGGCTTATTAATATAGAAAGACTTCCCAAGTTTGGTGAGATAATTAAAATAGTAACTACGCCGAAAGCATTCAGCGGATTTTACGCCAACCGTGAGTTTTCGGTTCTGGATTCTGATGGCAATGAAATAATTTCAGCGAGTACTTTATGGATATTCGTTAACTTGGATACACGCCGCCCCGCCCGCATATCACAGCTTATGTTTGATAAGTACGGTCCCAGCCGTGAGGATATCAAAACCTTTACAAAGCTGAATGAAGTTAAGCCGGTAGAACATGTTGAGTATGAGAAGAAATTTCACGTTAGATTAAGTGACATGGATACGAACGGGCACGTGAACAATTCGCAGTATATAAACTGGTCAATGGAAACTCTTTCTCCCGGTATGCATTCGGACTATAAAATTAAATCTCTCGCTGTCAACTACCTCAAAGAAACCAGTGTGGATGATATTGTAATTGCAAAAACTGATAGACATCAAAAGAATGATTCTGTGCTCTTCACATCGGAAATTGTTTGTGCAGATGTAGTTGTTGCGAGGATTGAGATGAAGTTCTCAGCAGACTAAATTTCTTAAAAGAATTTAGTTTGCTCAAGCATATCCACCCGATTTTCTTTGGTTTTACAGGCCGAAGGCACTAATTTTCATATCTAAATTAAATCATATTTTGCCGGACAAAATCCGGTAATTAGTCGTGGAAGCACAACTGAAACGGCGAAAAAGTTTATAATTCCAAAAGAACGAGAACGGAGGAAAGAATGTCGAACGCATATTTCAAAGTGCCACATCCGGTAAACGAGCCGATTAAAACCTACAAACCAGGTAGTCCCGAAAAAGAAGAATTGAAAAGAAAAATAAGCGAATTAAAATCGCAGACAATAGAAATCCCACTTATAATTGGCGGCGAAGAAGTTAAAACAGGTAACACCGCAGATATGGTTATACCGCATGAGCACGGTCATGTACTTGGTGTTTATCATAAAGCCGGTGATAAAGAAGTAAATATGGCAATTGAAGCCGCACTTAAAGCAAGGGCTGAATGGGCCGCAATGCCGTGGGAACACAGAGCTGCAATATTCCTGAAAATGGCTGATCTCCTGGCCGGTTCATGGCGATCGACAATTAACGCAGCGACAATGCTCGGACAGTCCAAAGTTGCTCACCAGGCTGAAATAGATTCCGCTTGCGAACTTATAGACTTCTGGCGATTCAATTCATATTACATGACTCAATTAATGAGCGATCAGCCTTACTCGCCGGCAGGTATGTGGAACCGTGTTGAGTACAGGGCACTTGAAGGATTCGTGTTCGCGGTTACCCCGTTCAACTTTACTTCAATCGCCGGCAACCTCCCGACAGCCCCCGCAATGGTTGGCAACGTTGCTTTGTGGAAACCGGCATCAAGCGCTGTTTACTCCGCTTACCATTTAATGAAATTATTCGAAGAAGCCGGACTGCCGAAAGGCGTTATTAACTTCGTTCCCGGTTCGGGCGGACAGGTAGGCAATCCCGTAATGGCGAGTCCCGATCTTGCAGGTATTCATTTCACAGGATCAACAGCGGTATTCCAGGGAATGTGGAAAACTGTAGGTGAGAACATTTCGAAGATGAAATACTATCCGAGAATTGTAGGTGAAACAGGCGGTAAGGATTTTATATTCGCACACAACTCCGCCGATGTGGATGCACTCGTTGTAGCCGCTTTAAGAGGCGCCTTCGAGTACCAGGGTCAGAAATGTTCGGCGGCTTCAAGGATGTATGTGCCCAAATCAATCTGGGATGAGTTCAAAATCAAGTATACTTCTGAAGTCGGCAAGATTAAGATGGGTGATCCGGAAGACTTCACAAACTTCATGTCGGCTGTAATTGACAAAGCCGCGTTCAAATCGATTACGGAATATATCGATTACGCGAAAGAAGCTTCGGATGCTGAAATTATAACCGGTGGAAACTATGATGATTCGAAGGGTTATTTCATCGAACCAACAACAATTGTTACAACAAATCCGAAATTTAAATCAATGGAAGAGGAAATTTTCGGACCGGTTCTGACTATTTATGTATATGAGGATGACGAGTTCGACGAAGCTCTTGCTCTTTGCGATACTACATCGCCGTACGCACTGACCGGCGCTATCTGGGCACAGGACAGGCAGGCGCTTGTTAAAATGTCAGACTATCTTAAAAACGCAGCGGGTAACTTTTACATTAATGATAAACCTACTGCTGCAGTTGTCGGTCAGCAGCCATTTGGCGGCGGAAGAGCTTCCGGAACAAATGATAAAGCAGGCAGCGCAATGAATTTGTTAAGATGGATGAGTGTTCGAACATTGAAAGAAACATTTGAACCTCCAAAAGACTGGAGCTACCCGTTCATGGCTGAAAAATAGTCTGATTCATTGAAAATCATTATTATTTATAAAGGCGGATTTACTCCGCCTTTTTTCTCATCTAACCTTGGAACCTGAACTTTCTAATCGAATTTGCATTCAATACTTAACCGCGAAAAATATTAGACTATTTTGCACGCGATTGCAGAATAGTCTTGACTATTTCGCAATTCAATGCAATATTTACGCATGCAACGATATCTTTATAACCCGATAGTACGCGATCTGGCAAAAAAGATGGTTTTTATTACAGGACCACGCCAGGTCGGAAAGACCTATTTGTCAAAGCAGATTATGTCGGAGTTTTCCAATCCACAGTACCTGAATTACGATAATGTCATTGATCGTAAAATTATTTTTGACATGACCTGGTTTAAAAATGCGGACCTGCTGGTGTTTGATGAAATACATAAGATGAAGAATTGGAAAAATTACCTTAAGGGTGTTTTTGATACAAAAACATCCAATCAAACCATTCTTGTAACGGGAAGTGCCCGCTTGGAAACTTTTAGACAGAGCGGCGATTCACTTGCCGGGCGATATTATCATTATCGTCTGAATCCTATTTCCGTTAAGGAGTTGGAAGATCAAGCGGATCCTTATGAGTCTGTAGAACTATTAAATAATTTTGGAGGTTTCCCGGAACCTTTATTAAATCATTTTAAATTATCTCAGAATGAAACTGAAGTAGAAGCTTCCCGGTGGAGAAACCAGTACTATACGGATTTAATTAGAGAAGATATAATGGAGTTTGGCAGGATCAACGAAATTAGTACAATGAAAACTTTGCTTGAAATATTGAGATCAAGAGTGGGTTCGCCGCTTTCATACAAATCGATTGCTCAGGATTTACAGGTCGCTCCGAATACAATAAAAAAATACATCTCAATTTTAGAAAGCTTGTATATAATTTTCCTGGTTCGCCCTTATCATAAGAACATTGCAAGAGCAATCCTTAAAGAACCGAAAATCTATTTTTATGATTCATCCTATATAAAAGGTGATGCAGGTTTGCGACTTGAGAACACATCTGCGGTGTGTCTGTTAAAACATGTACAGTACCGGCATGACTCAAGAGGAGAGGACATTTCACTAAACTACCTCCGGACAAAAGACGGTAAAGAAATAGACTTTGTCTTGGTCAAGGATGAAAAGCCACAAAAATTTATAGAAATCAAATTATCAGAAAGAAAATTATCCGGTGCGCTAAAATATTTTTTCACAAGGTATTCGGATGTTGAAGCTATACAGCTTGTACATAATCTCCAGCGGGAAGAAGAAAGAAGTAGAATTAAATTGCTTATACTTTCCGATTGGCTCGCAAAATTAACCGCCTAAAGTTACTCCTTCATTACCAAGAAAAATCTTATTCATTAAAATTTATTATCATATAAAGTCAACCCGGCCGAGGGCAGGCCGGGTTTTTTGTAGTACAGGGCTAATGGTACTACGGGGACTATGGGTGTGCAATTTTATTTTTGACAACCTTCATCATTTTATTTAGCCAAAACAAGTTTTCGGGTTTGTTTGAATTTACCTGTTGTAATCGAATAATAGTATATTCCGCTCGCAAGCGGCTGTCCGGCAGAAACGGCATTGAATTCAGCATAGTAAATACCCGGTTGTTTCTCTTCATTAACAAGTGTAACGACTTCCTGTCCAAGCACATTATGTATTTTAAGCAATACATTCACCGGTCCCTCCTGACTAACGGGTATTGCATACTTGATCGTAGTGGTCGGGTTGAACGGATTAGGGTAATTCTGATAAAGACTGAATTCCGTTGGAAGTTCATCCTGTTTTATGCCTGTTACACTATTGCTTACTTCGGCAATTGTATTATAATAAGTAAATGACCCGTCCGTATCGATCTGTTTCAGTCTGTACTGTAGACTCCCTGCGGGCGATTGTTCGTCTATGTATTCATAATTCTTCGGAGAATTACTGTTCCCGTATCCTTCTACGAACCCGATTTTGATCCAATCGCTCGTTCCCGGTTCCGTGGACTCATTAATTATTGACTGACGCTCTATTTCAAATCCGTAATTATTAATTTCAGAAGCTGTAGTCCAATTCAGTATAACTCCGTCCTCGTACGGCGAAGCTGTGAAATCTAACAGTTCTACAGGAAGAACAGTATCGCTGGTTTTATCGATCCTTGTCACTAAAAATCTTGAGCTGTTTATTGTCGGCGTAACATCCGCTCCACCGTTATTAGCAATAAACAGTTCAAACTGGTCATTGATTACACTAACGTCAATTATTCCTGTTCCGAACAATGCACCATAGTCACCTGTAGACAAAAGCATTCTTTTAGCTGTTAAGTCTTCCTGTTCACTGCTGTTTTTAAAGATTTTAAAACTCAAATCACTGGATGATATCCCGGTATTGAAGGACATAAAATAGTGCGCAAGATACACCCCTGATGATACACCTGCGGGAGACAGGGTATTACTGGAATAACTCCAGAAGTTCGCATCGGTTATATCATTGGTAAAACCGGTGATTTTTGCCGAGTTGGATGCAGCAATACTTGATTGTACGGCAGATGAAGTAATATCCATCGAAGCGTGTGCTGTAGATTCTGTGCTTGATGTACCCCCTGATATCATGACCAAGGTTAAATTCGAATAAACCGGGGTAATTGATTTTGTTGATGACGCATCAGTAGCAGCTTTAATTTCAACGGTGCTGGAGTTGGAAAGGTTTAGTATACCAAAGCAGGCAGCATTTCCGATGTCGGTATTTCCTACAATCTTTCTCTCAAATAGAATCTTTGCCGGATCTCCGTCGTCTACCGAAATTCCGTAAATAAAATTGGTGTTATTTGTACCTGAAAAACTGGCAGTGTACGCAACATAATATATTCCCGCGCCGGAACTATTAGTTAATACCGGGGTACTGAACGACCACTCTGTCGACTTGTCGCCCTGTGAAAAACCGGTAACCTGTGTATAAACATTCTTCGGTAATGATATACTCGAAGAACCCGAAAGTATTCCCATTTCAGCATACGTATCGTAGTTTGAGATATCCTCTCTTCTAACCAGAACAACCTGTGCATACTCAATATCCAATGAAGAAGAAGCACTCGGAGGATTTGCTTTTATACTTATTGTTTGTCCGTCTGTAACTGTATAGAATCCCGAGGCCGAAATATTGCCAACATCATTATTTGTAATGTCTCTTGAAATCACTGTCTCGTCCGGATCATTTCCATCGACAGATATGCCGGCACTCCATAATCCGGTTGTACTGCTTCCGAAACTGAGAGAAAAACTTATCATGTAATCTCCGGCAGAATTTTCATCTGCAGTAAATATACTGCCCGAAAAAGACCAGTTTGACGATGTAGTTCCGTTCGAAAATCCTGTAATTGTTGTCCAACCCGTTATGCCGGACAATGTTGCAGAGCTACCTATATACATTTCCGCATATTCCTGCCCATAATTCTCAGAGACAAAAACCAATAGCGCATATAAAGTAACGAACAAATTCCTTTTATAATTTTTTAGATATTTTAACATAACACTCTCCTCATTTAGAACCGACATAAAGCAGTATCCACTGAGAATAAAATCGCTTGGTAACACACTTGTCATTACCCAAATACAAAGACTGTCTTAATCGTCGATTATCCAACTGTCTTTCAAATTTATAATTCGGTATGAAAATTAGCCCCAAAGAATATGATTTTTAAGTTATTATGAATGCAATCCTATATACAGTTAATTGCGATTAACGACCAATAATTCAGATAAACCCACTGCCGGTTTCTAGTTTAGTCCCAAAACCTCTACTTCGCCTCCATATTTTTACTGGCATAAGCTGAGAATCGACTCAATTAGTTTATAAATCCAAATAATAATTTATTTGAGCAAAATCATTTTTCTGGTTTCAATAAATCCTCCGGCATAAATACTATAGTAATAAATTCCGCTGGCTAAGTTTGGAGCATTTACCTGTAGTTCATAAATTCCCGCCGGTTTCTCTTCATTAACAAGAGTAACAACTTCCTGTCCGAGTAAATTATATATTTTAAGCAGCACGTTCACCGGTCCGTCCAGATCAACCGGTATAGCATACTTGATCGTAGTTGCCGGGTTGAACGGATTCGGATAGTTCTGATACAAGCTGAATTCCGTGGGAAGTTCATCTTGTTTAATTCCGGTTACACTATTGCTTACTTCTGCAATCGTATTGTAATAAGTACATGAACCGTCTGTGTCGATCTGCTTCAATCTGTATTGTAGTTCACCTACCGGTGATTGTTCGTCTGTAAATTCATAGCTCTTTGGTGAGTTGCTGTTACCGTTTCCTGCAACAAACCCGACTTTAGTCCATTCGCTCGTGTCAGGCTCTAACGATTCATATGTTACCGCCTGGCGTTGTATTTCAAATCCATAATTATTTATTTCTGTTGCAGTGGTCCAGTTCAGCTTAACACCGTTCTCATCAGTTGAAGCTGTAAAATCAACCAGTTCGACCGGAAGCGGATCTTCTGCACCGCCGACCGTCCAGCTTGAAAAACCTGTCGTGGTAATTGTTATCGCTCTGGGATTACCGGAAGCAGAAACGGGTCCCGCGAAATACTGCCAGCCTGAACCTGTGTTCCTGTAAACAATAATATTTGTCGGATCAACGCCGTTGTCAAATGAGGAAGGCCATTTGAATGTTACCGATCTTCCCGAAGTCGGTTGATTGTCAACATCTATATCCCACGTCATTTGAATCCCGGTATTGCCCTGTACGGAAACAGCTCCGTCTGTGCCTGATTTTCTTGTAAGTGAAACATTACCGAGATCATCATCGCCTGACTGGAGCTGGAATCCGAGGAACTCATACGAACCAGTTCCAACCGAGCGGGGTTGTACCTCAACAGTTCCGATTATTTTCGCATCATCGGTTTCTGTTGGGTTTGTTGCGCTTGTGCCGAAGGTCAAAGTATTGTTTCCTGTCGTAACATTACCGTTACTCAGGTTCAATCCGCCTGATACTGTTACGTTATTCGAGAGCTCCAGGTCTCCACTGCTGACATCCAGCGACGGAAGTGTCGGCGGAGTTGAAAATTTAAGAACAACGTTCCTGTCAACATCCGGAGTTTCGGTAATTGTTGATATCTGAATATCGAGAGTGTCGACATACGAAGTTGAAGCGAGTTGAATGCCCTTGTTTATATAACCTTTTGATGCGAACGGAACACTCTCTTCAACCCAAAATACCTTGGAACTCTGCTGATTAACACCCTCCGAAGAGGAGTTGTCGTCGGGATCCATATAATACCAGGGTGCGTAAGCAATGATTTTATCCGATAGTTCATAAATTTTCTCACCGGATGAGGTTACATAAGATGCCGTACCATCCGAAGCGTTATCATCCGGTCCGTCAACGGATCCCCACCAGTTACCCGTCGCATCAATCGTATCGGCGGAACTTCCGCGTTGATCATAAATAGCGAAAGAAGTGCTGCCGAAAGAATTATTATTTATTAAAACAGTCGATGGACCTGTATTGCCTTTACCGTTCTCCCCAAGATTAATTGCATTAACTTCCGTATCGAAAACACAATTAGTTACTCTCACGCTGCTTAGCGTTGCGGGATTTGAGGCATAACCAGCATCCGCGCCGGTTCCTCTCGCCTTGAGTGAAAGTCCCGCACCATTCGATGAGCCTGTTCCGTTATTTGAAAAGGACAAATTGGTAAAACTAATATTCGAGAAATTCCCGCTTTTAAGATTCAGATCAATACCTGCATTGTTAGCGTCTGCCCAAGACGGCGAACGCAGAGTATCACCGTTACTGCTTACGGTTACAAAACTGAAATCCGCATCGGACATTTTCTCAGTATATAATCCTTTTAATCCATTCCCCTGTAAAACGGTATTGCTCATTTTAAAGTTTTGCAAAGTTGTCGGATCATTCACATCATTAAAGAATATCAATCCGTACGCCATGTTCCTGAATTCGCTGTTTGTAACACTGAAGTGGTTTAATCCGGTGCTTCCGTCGGTAACAATACCCATCTCCGGAGTTCCGGTTGAACTTGTCCCGACAAACTGAACATTATCAAGTTTTATATATGACAGATTCGTATTCAGTTCGAACAAAATTCCCGGAAGCGGATATGCCGCACCGACCAAATCCTGCCTCGGACGTATCCTAAGATTTTTAATTATAAGTGAATCACCGGATGATCCCGAAGCACTAATTCTCACCACTGGTTTGTAACCCGACGGATAAGTGGCTCCACCGGTTACTGCAGACGGGCTGCTGCTCTGAATTATTGTTCCGCTCTCTCCGCTTCCCGAACCGTTAAGAATAATTTTTTTGCTGATGGTCAATGCTTCATCGTATGTTCCTGCGTCGGCATTAATTGTGTCACCGGCACTCACGGTGTTTATAGCTGCCTGTAGACTTGTATCGGCACCCCATCCCCATGCAGATGAATGTCCATCACCGACATAATTGCTTCGCCACCATGGGCTGTAAAGGATGTTACCGGAAAGATCTGTTGCCCAGTTCGGTGATTTACTCCCCCACCAGTTTCCATTTAAATCTTGTACTACAGATGAATTGTTTTGAACTGACACTTCAACGAAACTTGTAAAAGCGTTTCCGTTCGCTGAAACATTTGCAGGCTGTGTGTTATCCTTGCCCGGTTCACCGAAACGTATATTTGCTTTGTTATTCTGGAAAGCACAACCTGTTATTGATACTGTGTCGAGTGTAGCCGGATCAGCAGAATACGAAGGATCATTTCCGGTGCCGCGAGCTTTTATCGACAGCGCACTTCCGTAAGTAGAACCCAATCCGTTATTGCTGAATGTAAGATTACTGAATGTTACATTCGTATAATCACCGTATTTGAGATTCACATCAATTGCTGTGCAATAAGCCTTTGCCCATGATGCCGCAAGTGTTGTATCTCCGTTATCCGAAAAAGTTGAAGACGTAATAGTAGCTGAAGATAACTTTTCAAAATACATCGCTTTGCTGATATTATTATTAAACGTACATCCGGTAATTGTAGCATCCGAGAAACCGCTGCTTGATGAAGCAGATTTATTTACAGTTAGTCCGTAAGCCAAATCTGAAAAATTACAATCGGAAATAGTAATATTCGATACTGACCCGTCCATGTCTATATAAATGCCGCTTTCAAGACCGGGATAAGCGCGATCAGTACCTGTAAAGTCTACATTATCAATGGTGATGTATTCAACACTAACGCCATCACCGACATATATTCCATTCTTTCCGCTTCCGTTGTCGTAATCAGGATACAGATGCAGATCCTGTATAGTCAATGCAGAACCTGATTGTCCCGATTCCGTAAGATTAATAATGGGCGCATCTCCCGTCGGCTTAAACAATGTGGCCGTGCTTCCGGCATTTAGTGTTCCTTTTAAAGTAATTCGTTTGTTTATATTCAGGTTTTCCGTAAACGTACCTGCATCAACCTTAACAACATCTCCTGCACTTGCAGAATCTATTGCTTCCTGGATCGTGAAATAATATTCGGTACTCGTCTGGTTTTGAACCGGCGGGTACTCATCGCTGCCGCCTTGCGCGTCAAGGTAAGGTATGTAATCAACAGACCCTGCAACCTGGTCGGAAGGATTAGTATCACCCCACCAGTTGCTTTCGGCATCAAGCACGAAACTATTTGTAGGCGTTCCGGTTATATTCACATCATCTTTTGAGTTTCCTTCTATTGTATTACCGCTTGCGGTTATTGAAGAAACCCTGCTGTAAACAGGATTAACCGCTCCGTGATAATTCTCCTCAAGGTCTATAATTATCCCGTTATAACCGTTGTCGTGAATGTTATTGGAAGTAATCGTGTGGTTGCTGTTTATAGGGCCAAAATAGATTCCGTTCTTCTGGTTATTGTAAATCTCATTATTTGTAATTATAATATTATCGGCACCATAACCTGTAGCAGATGCTTTATCGCTGCCCATTCTAATAATTAATATCCCGTTACCGTATTTAAGATTCGATGAATCAGCATCAGCGGTACCACTGTTATTGTATATCTTATTGTTGCGAATTGTTAGATCATCTACCCCGCCTGCGATTTCAATACCGCTTCTGTGACTTCCGTAAATCTCATTATCCTCTAAAGTTGTTCCTGTCAGTTCCAGCCACTCTCCATTTAAATAGCTTTCAGCGCCGCCCCATATAAAAACATTATTCCCGTTGCCCAAACAGTCGAAAATTTTATTGCCGGAAAAGGTGCTGTTTGTTATATCAAAATCGCTGTAATTCGGTGCGGCAAGATATAAACCCATTCTGCCGTTCGTCCCATCCTGACTAGTTGTGTTTGTATTAGGGCCTATTATATTATTTCGAACAACAATATTATCCATTCCCTGGGTGTGGGCATAGACTCTCAGAAGATGGTCGTTTGCACTTCCGGATAATGCATTCAAACTCTGCACAACAAATCCTTCGAACGTAACACTATCTGTGTTGGCTATATCAACAAGATTGGATGTTGTAAGTGCCGGCTCCGGATTGCTTATTATACTCTCAACGCTTTCATCCCAGGCATAATTAGAAGGTACTGTATAGCCGTTCTTGTTTACGCTGTAAGTAGCTCCCCTGAGAGTAAGCGGTTTTTCAATTACAACTCTTTCCTCGTATGTCCCGGCGGCGACAAGAATTGTATCTCTTGCTGAAGATGAATCAATTGCAGTCTGAATACTCATACCGTTTGTCACATGATACATACCTGTAGATAAATCTTTTATATAGGCATATGATTCCGACCCGCTCCACTTATTTTCCGGAATCCATGTAAGCACCATCATTGACGCATTAGTAAGGTTATCGGTATACCACTTATACAGACTTGACGCGGAATTATATTTATTCTGAATCTCATAATCGAAACCCGCAATGGTTATATCTGTACTTGCTAGTGTTGATATATCTTCAACATAGACCATATTGGAATCGCTAATGGACGAACCCGAGGTGTTTATATTAATATTGCTTGATGCTTGATTGTTATAACTGGGTCCCGAAACGTAAATAGCGATACCACCCCATTCATTCCCTGATGTTGTGATGTTCGTAAGAGTTGCATTGGTAACGCCGGTAAGACTTATTCCGTTTCCATAAGCAGCATTACGAGATGTAACATTGTCCAGAACAACACCGGTTACTCCGTGAATATCAAACCCGGTCCGATTCCCGTCTTCTATTGTTACATGTGAAATTTCCAGGTCCGTTGAAGGTGTGGACGCTGTATGTATAGCATACCCGCCGCCCGAACTAGTTCCAAGCGATGCGGATACTACAGGCGGAAGAATAGTAAACTTGCTCAGTGTAACGTTTGATGAGGAAATTAAAATACCGTAATTAGTCCCGTTTCCCGATGCGTCGATTATTGTTGTTGATTCATCCTCCCCAATTAGAATTACTCCCTTGTTTATCGTAATACGCGTCGACAAAGTGTATGTTCCTGTAGCTGCAATAAGTGTATCGCCGGATGTTGCGCCGTCAATAGCGTCCTGAATAGTGCTGTATGAATCAGTCGTTCTTGAATTAACAACCTGTGCATGCACTAGTGTTGAATATAAAAACAAGAAAACAAATGCGATAACAATTTCGGACATGGTGTTCATTTTAGACATAATTCTGTTCCCTCTAGAAGCCTAATATGCTCCCCAGACTATATTAACTAATACAAATGATTGTATTCCCTCTGGATAGAATGTCGCTTATCCATGTACTTCAGATGAATGTATAAAAAGTATAAGTTCCCTTTGGCGAAACGAATTTAGTCAGTAAATCTCTATTCGCAACGCTTAATGCGATAAGTGATCGCATTTTTCGATGAGCTAAAAATAAGGGGTCTGAGTTAGGCGACGAGCAACGGCTGGTTCCCGCTCTATAATAACGCCGGGTTTTTTGAAGTGAATAAAAATCCGTAAATTCGAATTTTCGATTTAACCTTTACTGCTATGAAGTGCATTCCTATAGAAACATTACTCTGTCATTTTAACAAAAGCATTTTCTTCACGGACGAATAATTTCCAGCCGTTAGCTTGTAAAAATACAGTCCGCTGGAAAGCGATGAAGCATCCAAAATCACGTCATGGTAACCCGGTGAAATCGTTTCTTCCAAAAACGTTTTCACTTCCTCACCGGCTATATTATAAACCTTTAGATTAACCAGCTTCGTTTCGGGTATTGAAAACCTGATGTTGGTGTTGGGATTAAAAGGATTGGGATAGTTTTGAAATAGCTTATAGTCCTGTGGCACATCATCGGCGGCATAGTTACCCTCCAATCCGGTCATGTCGATATTCATTTGAACAATTACTGATAAGTACTCGAATGAACCGTCTGTATCTATTTGTTTTAGTCTGTATTTATAATCACCTGAAGGCGGATTTACATCTACATACTCATAATTTTTCGGACTGTTGCTGTTCCCGTGTCCGGCAACAAATCCGAGCGTTTCCCAGCCCGAACCGGCAAAATCGTTTTCTTCAGACGGAAGCAGGTACCGTTCTACATGAAACCCGTAATTGTTAATCTCCGTTGCTGTCTGCCACTTAAGAATAATATTATCATCCTTCATTGCGGCAATAAATGACACCAACTCTACAGGAAGAACATCAGACGAAAATGTCGCGCTTATTGCATTCGCCATTTTATCCCAATCAGATTCGGTTTCTCTAAGCTTAACCTTAGCCTGTTCCAAATGAAGAAACTGTCCGGTATTAGTTGTTGCCGAAATGTCGCATGGATCTGCACTGCCGTTGATGTATCTTCCCTGCGTATTAGTGGTTCCAAGCAGCCTGTCCCAGGTAGTATCAATGTGTCCGATCTTAAAAGTGAGAGAATTGTCTTCCGAAAACAAATTAGTTTTAAGCGTGGAAAGGTAATCTGTTGGCGGAGTATCGTCCTGCACGCCGTTACTCATAATTACATCCGGATCGGAATCGCCTTTTTCAAATCCATGCGGCTGAATAAAAATACTGTTTGAATTGGCAGTAAGGAGCCGTTCTGTCGTCTTCTGCAGAACTCCGTCACTTGCATGAGCCTGGTCTGAAATCTTATAAGCCTCCGAAGAACCGGTACATACCGAGGACTTGCCGTCACACAATGTTGTATCGGAACTGTTGCAGCGGCTTGCACCGCTCACATAGAAAGCTTTTGCGCCGGTCTGCATAAATATATAAAACCCCTGCTTTCCCGTATTATAATCCTTCAGAGGGTGCGGAGATTCGATAACAAGCTTGGACCTGTCGGGTGAGGGATTTAAAACAAATGTACCCCAGTAATTAGTACCTGACGGATTGTTTTCAAGTATATAATAATCTTTCGAGGGAGAAACGGACGTATCGGTAAATTCAACAACCCTGTAATCAAATGAAGAAGCAATCGTATTCGCGCCGGAATAATTCGAAGTCAACATGCTGTCAACAGCCTCTCCCCAGGTGTTCAGGTCCGAAGTACCTGGATGCTGGTATTCATCCGTTCCAACACCTTCCGGCATATTAGTTATAATGCTGTCGGTATGAGTCGATATATTACCGCTCTTCTGAACCTGGGCGTTTAGTGTCGCGGTGCAAAGAATTATCACGGCAAGAATATTCCTTGCCGACGTAATGTTTAGAAATAACATGGTTTTGACTTTCCGGTAAACAAGTTGAGAAATAGAGGACAAAATATACTTTTGTCGTCATTCCAAAACAAGAAATTAATAATTAATCAACTACGAGTGTGTTCCGGAGCAAATTTCACGGGACAGTTTTCTCGGGTAAAAGGAAAGAAATCGAAATTAAAATTTCAATAAAAAGCAGATTCTTAATAAATTTGCCTATTCTAATAATAAGTAAACGTAAAAGGCTGAAATGAAAATACACGAATATCAGGCAAAAGAGATTTTAAGAAAGTTTAATGTTGCTGTGCCGGAAGGTCAAGTAGCATTTTCAGTTGACGAAGCGATCGATGCGGCAAAGAAAATTAAAGGGAAAGTCAAAGTTGTAAAAGCCCAGATTCATGCAGGTGGACGAGGTAAAGGCGGCGGCGTTAAGGTTGCCAAAGGAATTCCCGAAGTAAGAAAGTATGCCAAACAAATTCTCGGGATGACCCTTGTTACACACCAGACCGGACCGGAAGGCAAACTCGTAAAAAGATTGCTTGTGGAACAGGGTGTCAACATCGATCGTGAACTTTACGTGGGAATTACTCTCGACAGAGCATCGTCCAAGAATGTTGTTATGGCTTCAACGGAAGGCGGAGTTGAAATAGAGAAAGTTGCCGCAGAAACTCCTGAAAAAATATTGAAGCAGGCTGTCGATCCGGCAGTCGGTCTGCAGGCTTACCAGGCTCGCAATCTGGCTTTCGGACTCGGCTTAAAAGGCGACCAGTTAAAGAATGCTGTTAAATTCCTGTTGGCACTTTATAAAGCCTACGACGCTTCCGATGCTTCACTCGCGGAAATCAATCCGCTGGTTGTAACCAAGGAAGGCGATGTTATGGCACTCGATGCTAAAATGAATTTCGACGATAACGCTTTGTACCGCCACAAAGACATCGTAGCTTACCGTGATCTCGACGAAGAAGATCCTCTTGAAATAGAAGCTTCGAAGTCCGACCTGAACTATATCAAGCTTGATGGCAACGTAGGCTGCATGGTTAACGGAGCGGGACTCGCAATGGCGACTATGGACATTATTAAACTCGCCGGTGGTGAACCTGCAAACTTCCTCGATGTAGGCGGCGGCGCAAATAAGGAAACGGTTAAGAACGGATTCAAAATTATTCTATCCGATAAAAATGTTAAGGCGATTCTTATAAACATCTTCGGCGGTATTGTAAGATGCGACCGTGTAGCGCAGGGTGTTATCGACGCTGTTAAAGAAATTGATGTGAATGTACCAATCGTTGTTCGTCTTGAAGGTACAAATGCCGAAGAGGCTGGAGTACTTCTTAACAAATCCAAACTGAACTTCGAAGTTGCGATGAGTCTGAAAGAAGCAGCCGAAAAGGTTACTTCGGTACTCGCCAACTAATTGTTTTATAAATAAACCGGGTTCAATCAAAGAATCCGGTTTGTTTCTAACCCCCTTCTTATTTAACTTATCCACTAAGTCTATTACTTTCGAACAATTCCTCCGGTAATTAATGAAGAGGTTTGGTTTAGTCATTATTATTAACTGTTTGCTTAACATTACTCTAAAATCCCAGGGAATCGAGAATATTATTGTATCGATGGCTTCGAATATAGCTTCGGGATATGTTAAACCACTTGCTTCAACATTCGGCTCAAACCTTAATACCGATTGGGTAACAAAAGTACCTTCGGCGGCTTATAACGATTTTACAATTCAAATACGACTAATTGCAACCGGATCTTTCTTTAAGGGTGAGAACAGGAACTTCAATACTATCGGATCCTACAGACTTAATTTTAATGACGTGGAAAGACTGCTGAAGAACAGCGGGATTAAGGTGGATGAAGCGGATTACTATAAGATCCAGTCATATTTGCTGGCTTATCCAATAACCGTATACGCAAACGGGCCTACAATTATAGGAAGTGATAAGAAATATTTAAATCTCAAGTTTCCGGAGACAACAATTGAAGGAAGAGTTATAAAGGAAATGGAATTCGATGCAAAAGAGGCCAAAGGACTTCTCGGCACGTTCGACCTGCTTCCGAATGTAACTATGCAAATAAACATTGGTACTTTCTGCGGCACAAATGTATCCGCACGCTATCTTCCCGGAATGAATATCCCTGATGTCGGACGGTTTACATATTGGGGACTTGGTTTCATTAATAGCCACAAACTAAGCTCCTTAAAGGAACTTAGTTTGTGTAGAATAGAAATAATTAGTCTTCGATTTTCGGTGTGTCGAGTTCTTTTAAACCTGCATGAAGTTCGTCATAAGTTAGTTCATGATCTTCCAGTTTACCGTCGTAATAATCCTGGTATGCCGACATATCGAAGTAACCGTGACCACTAAGGTTAAACAGTATTGTTTTTGATTTACCTTCTTCTTTTGCTTTCTCGGCTTCCCGAACAACCTGTGCAATTCCGTGTGTCGATTCCGGTGCGGGAAGAATACCTTCCGTGTTCGCAAACAGTACTCCGGCTTTAAAGCATTCCAGCTGCTGCACGGCTTTTGCTTCAACAAGTCCGTCTTTTAATAATTGACTAACCAACACGCTGGCGCCATGGTACCTTAAGCCTCCCGCATGAATTGCCTCGGGCACAAATGTGTGACCTAATGTATACATAGGCATTAGTGGTGTTAAACCTGCTGAGTCGCCGAAATCGTATCTAAACTCACCCTTAGTAAGCTTAGGACAAGATGCCGGTTCAACCGCGATACATCTGACATCTTTTCCGTTCACAATTTTTTCCTTAAGAAACGGGAATGAAATACCGGCAAAGTTCGATCCGCCACCCAGTGGTGCTATTACTACATCCGGAAAATCTCCTGCTTTTTCCATCTGCAACAGTGCTTCCTGTCCGATCACAGTCTGATGCATTAGTACATGATTCAAAACACTTCCGAGCGAATACTTTTTCGTGCCGCCGCTTTTGGCAGCAACTTCAACAGCCTCTGATATTGCAATACCAAGGCTGCCGGGTGAATTCGGGTTTCCCGCCAGAATTGCTTTTCCTGCATCAGTCATATCGGTAGGTGAAGCAAATACTTCAGCTCCCCATGTATTCATCAATAACTTTCTATATGGTTTTTGTTGAAAGCTGACCTTTACCATGTAAACTTCCAGTCCAATCCCGAATTTCTGACATGCAAACGCCAACGCGCTTCCCCACTGACCCGCGCCGGTCTCGGTTGTTAATTTTTCAATTCCCTCTTTTTTGTTATAGTACACCTGTGCAATTGCAGTATTTAGCTTGTGTGATCCAGCGGGGCTTGCTCCTTCATACTTATAATATATCTTTGCAGGCGTATCCAGAGCTTTTTCAAGATCTCTTGCCCTGTAAACTGGTGTAGAACGCCATAGTTTATAAACATCCCTTACTTCTTCAGGTATTTCAATATACTGTTCCTGAGAAACTTCCTGTTTAATTAATTCCATTGGAAAAAGCGGAGCTAAATCTTCAGGACCAATAGGTTCTTTTGTTCCCGGATGAAGCGGCGGTAACGGTTTGTTCGGCATATCTGCCTGAATATTATACCATTTTTCGGGTATTTCATTTTCTTCTAACATAATTTTTCTGGGTTCACTCATAACGACCTGCATTTTTAGTTGATGGAAACTTTTAGCAATACCCTGAGGGATTCATATAGTTGGTAAAAATACAATATTATTTAATAAGTTATAAGATGACATCAAAATTATTGCTTGTTTGTACAATGTAAATTGCATAAATATTCAAAATGACAAAAAGTAGAAACGTTTATATACTTACAGGACCAATCCGAACAGGAAAGACAACTTCAATTATAGACTGGAGGAAATGGAATGTTTCCGGAATAGCCCAGCCGGTAATCAATGGCAAACGATGTCTGCTTGATTTGAAATCCGGCAAAACAGTATCGCTTGAAGCTGACAGCGGCGATACAAATATAATTAAAGTCGGGAAGTTTTGGTTCAAAGAAGGTTCCTTTGATTGGGCGAAAGAAACACTTCAAAACGCAGCCGCCAAGAAACCGGACTGGCTGGTTATTGATGAGTTCGGGAAACTTGAATTAAAAGGAAGGGGACTTGAACCGGTTGTTACAAAACTTGTTAAAAACGAGAAATTTTTAAACTCATCAAAACTGCTTATCGTTATTAGAGATTATTTGGTAGAGGATGCATTATCTAAACTATCTCTCAGGCATGATGAAACAATAATTATGGAAGATCTGTCGGAATTATAAATAATTATTGTAAAGCAGGCAATATAAAATCGTGTGCTAGTTTAAGCACTCCTCTTTCCTGCTGATCTGCTTTATCCCAATAAACATAAGCTTCGGATGTTCTTACGACAATCATATTAGTTTTTGAGAATACAATAAAAGTTAAGATCATCTCCAGACTAACTCAGCTCGATTTTACAGTGTCTTATGAGTCATTCCTCTGACAACCAATGCCGCGAGTAACAATCGTTACAATTCGCGGCATCTGCATATTCAGGATCGCACTGAATATCGCCCTCATAAAAGTAAATTTTAGCTTCGATCTGAAATTAAAAACTCAACCCGATTTCAATTATCTACTTCTTCAATTCGGGCATTTATACTCTCAAAGCGCTTCATAAATTCCGGATCATTTCCACAGTTATGTTTTTGCTGCCACTCCAATCCCCAGTTCCCCAGTTCGGGAGCCAACGCGGCTAATTTTGATACTGAACCGAAGTCCATAGGATTTGAGTTAACCTTCTTTTTAATTTCTATATACTTGTTCGCCCATTCTTCAAATCTGTCCAGATATTCTTTGCAATCCGAAATGCTTCCAGTATTTTGAGTTACTGTTGCCTGGTTATCATCGTATGAACTTCCTGATGTTTCCGTGTTTTCTAAAGTTGCTGTCTGAGATTCAACTGTCTCTATCTGTTGACTTACTTCATCAAGTCCGCTCCAAATATTCTTTGAAAAACTCCCTTCTTCATAGAATACTTTAAAACTTCCTTTTTTATCACCTTTGTTCGATACTTTTAACGTTACGTTAATTCCACTTACCGGCTTTGTACTTTTCGTATGATTATTATCTGTTACATATAGTTTTAGTTTGTAATCTCCAATAGTATTTATTTCATTGCTCTTTAAGGTAGCTAATCCATTTCCATGATCCTTTAGCGTAAATCCATCTGGTAAATCGTTCGAATAAAATTCAATGCTCTCACATTCAGGATCATAGGCTTTCAATGTAGTTTTCCAATAGTTACCTGTTTTTATACTCGGTTTCATTTGGGAAGTAATAACAGGTAGGATATTGTTATCAATTTCCGGATTACCATCAAACCACGCTTCAACATGTTTGATTTCGTCTTCATATGTTGAGTAAAAGAGATGGACGTGATTCTCAGCGTCAACAATCATATCTAAAAAAATTCTGCTTCTATCTGCTATCTTCAATACATCCTTTAGGGATCTATCCGCGGTACAACTTCTATAGGCTAATTTAGTATAATCACCGTCATTACTGTAAGCAAGCCATATAACACCGTATTTATCTACCACAACAGTATTGCCGCTTGTAGATCCGTCATTGACTGATGCTCTTATCCATTTGTTATCACAGTCTGATTTTGTTATGACATTGACTCCGCGAGAATCATTAGTGTTGTAATCACGAAATGATATTACTGGTTTACCCTCAGGCGTAAGCGTGAGATTTGTATTAAGTTTCGGCGGCTCAAAATCTTCTTCTTCATTAATAAGTTCTTCTATTCTCCATTCTTTTTCCCCAATAGTCTTTTCAGCATATGTAAGCGACCAGCCTCCGCCGAAGGTCATCATAACTTTTTCTTCTTTCACTTCAATGGAAGGATCTTTTCCATAGTCTTTTTTTGTGTTTTTTATTCCAAGTCTTACAACTTCATTACTCCAATCACCTCCTGGGGTTTTGTAAAAATACATTGAAGAATTTCCATAGTCTATATCTGTAAACACAGCAACATGTACACCGCCGTATTTATCAACAGCCATATCAATTAATTCTGCGAAAACATAAAACTTCAGAAGGTAATGGATACTCTTTTTTGATAGCTCGGTAAAACTCCAATTCGTAGAACCAGAAGCACGATATCCATAGTACATTGTACTTGGGTGCCCGACAAGCATTACGTGAAGTCCATCGTTTTTATCGATCGCCATGGCAACGTATCGAGTGGATTCTCCCTTTGTGGGGCTGTTCGAATCCGTGTCAGATAAAACTTCAGTTTTCCATGATCCGGATTCATCAGAAGCAAGATAAGCATTGCCTAAATTCCCATCGCAAAACAAAACGTACTTTACTCCCCTGCTGTTTATAACAGATTTAACGTTTGTCAAATCTTCAGAGGAATTAGATGATTTGTAAATTACATTAGTTTTTGTTTCAACATTAGTTCCCGTAATATCAGGATTAACTTTCTGCGCTTCCATAGTTGATATAAACACAAAAAAAATGGACGCGATAATTAATAATTGTTTAGATGAATTAAATAATTGTGATTTGCCGATTCTTCTTTTCATTGCGTTCTCCTTAAATATGCAGCTACAATATAAAATGAGATGTAATCCTCTGCTGATTCGATTAGAATTAGCTGCTTATCAATTAGAATTGGATGTGATTTGAACAGAATTCGAAGAAGTATATTTGGAATCCGGAGTGATCTGATTTGACAGGATTATAGTTTCTCCAGATATTCAAACAATTTCTGTTTTTTTTGGGCTGAAACAGGAATGCTCGAATTATCTGACATTACGATTGCGCCCCCTTCACTTTTATCAAAATAAGATATGTAATTGAGATTTACTAGGTGTGATTGATGAACGCGCATGAAACAATAATCGGATAATAGGTCTTCAAACTTTTTAATGTTTCTTGAGACAATAATTTTTCTTCCGTTATTAATAAAAATGTTTGTATAGGTGTTATCCGACTGGCATCGAATAATATCTTTTACATCAACAATATGAATTTTCTCAACTGTTTTTAATACAATTTTCTTTATGCCCTGTAACGAATTACTAAAGTTGGTAAAGAATGCCTGAAATTTCAATTCATAATCCTCGTTCATCTTTTCTTTCAACACATCGTTTACAGTCGAAATTAGCTCTGTGGGATCGAATGGTTTAAGTATAAAATCGAACGCGCTGAATTTAATAGCTCTTATTGCATATTCCTGATGAGCTGTGATAAAGATTATTTTATATTTCCTATAATCAATTTGCTGAAGTATATCGAAGCTGGTTCCGTCTGGCAAATCAATATCAAGGAAGAGTAAATCAGGATTAAGTTCATTTATTGATTGAACAGAATCTTTAACATTTTTAGTATGACCAACGACTTCAAGATCATTAAATTGATTATTTAATATTTCATTTATCATATCAGCTGAATGCTGCTCATCTTCTACTATAATTGCTCGAGTCATAAAATCCTCAGAGGTATTGTAAATGTAATTTTCGTTCCTTTATTTTCTTCATTTAAAAACGCTTCAGTATATTTAATGTTTATACTAAATCCGTGCATTTTTTCCAGATTGTTCAGTCTCTCGTTTAGTATTTCCCTGGCCAGTGATTTATGTTCTGTCTTCTCGGTTTTTGGAATCGATAAACCCGGTCCGTTATCAATTATATCAATAATCAAATTGTTTCCCGTTCTTTTATATAATAGACTAATCCGCCCGTTATTATCCGAAAGATCTCTAATTCCATGTTCAACGGCATTTTCAACGATCGGCTGAATTAACATAGGCGGAATCATTATTTCTTCCTCGTCAATATTCTCATCTACTTCGATTGAATAAGTAAACTTATCATCAAATCGCAGCTTCTGAAGTTTTAAATATATCTCGAGAAATTCCTTTTCGTTACTTAACGGAATAAAATCTTTACGTGAACTTTCGAGTACAATTCTCATCAGCCTGGCAAAACCTGAAATGTATGATGCTGATTCAATTGAATTATTTTTCAGTACAAATGACTGTATAGCTGCCAGGGCGTTATAAATAAAGTGAGGATTCATCTGGGATCTTAACAGTTTCTGTTTTCCCTGCTCAACTTTAAGTTGAGCTCTAAGTCTATTTTGTCTTATAAACAATATAGCCACTGTGATGATCAGAAAGGTTAGAGCAATTGCTCCCCAAAGTAAATATTTCTGGGTACTCAATTGCTGCTGCTGCAATTTTGTTTCATGATCAAGTAATTCAATTTGTTTTTCTTTCTTATCGGTTTCGTATTTTGTTTCTATTTCACTTATTTGTTTTTCTTTTTCAATATTTAATAGAGAGTCCTTTAACATAATATATTCTTCAAGTCGGCTTAATGTATTCGGAGATCTCGTAGCTTTCCCTATTTTATACAACAATTCTGCAATATTTGTCTGTTCTTCAAGCAGATTGTTCTTTTCAGCTTTTCGCCGTGCCGACTTCAGTAATTCCGTAGCTTTCTTGTTATCTTCTTCTTCAAAGTGTATTCTGGCAATAGCGATTTGAGATTGAGCAATACCATTATCAAATCCGATATCATTATATGCCTCTATTGATTTCAAATATAAATCAAGAGCTTCGTTTATGTTGCCCAACTCCTTTTCTATTCCTCCCATATAAGTATAAAGTGTTGCAACGCCCCTTTTATACTTACTCTCCTTACTGATTTGAAGTGAAGTATCCATATATGCAAGAGCCTGATTATACTTTTTTTTGTATTTATATATGAGACCAATCTCACTATAAATATAAGCAAGAGTTTCTTTGCTACTAATATTTTCTTTCAACTTTAGCGCATCCATATAATAATTCATAGCGTCGGCATATTTCTCTCTTGTCCTGAGTATTTCACCCACAGTTGTAAGGCTAGTAACAATTCCGTTTGTATCCATAAGTTCTTCACGTATCTTTAATGCTTTTATGTAGTAGTCCGTAGCAGTATTATACTTTCCGAGGAAGTAATTCGCCAAACCAAGATTGAAATACCCCTGTGCAATATCAGTGCTGTCGTTAAGTTCAATGCTATATCCCAGAGCTCTGTCAAATGACTCAATTGCTTTCTCGAGATTATTGGTAAGCCCATAACACATACCTATCAATGTATTTACATTAAACAGTACTGATATATCATCTCCATATATATATAGTTCAAGTGATTTGCTTAGGTTTTCAAGTGCCTGTTCATAATTTGTGGAGTCTACTAGTGTTTCTCCGATTCTGTAATAGAATCTGGCCTTATTCATGTTGTCTTCACTCTTAGATAATCCTTTAGAAAGATATGATAAGGCTTCTGCATAATTTTTTTGATCATTATAAGAGACGCCAATCTCATAGTATATATCTAAAAGCTCTTCGTGAGTTAAATTCTTATCGAATTGCAGTTTTTGTTTAAGACTATCGAGGCTTGCAGCATTTATTGATAAAACAGACAATAAAAAAATCAGAGGTCCTTTCAAATTCAAAACAATACCTGTAATTGTCGGATTTATTGAAAATTTCAGAAGAATATAAAAAAAATTATTATGAGATGAGCGTGTCTTATATCAAGCGGCAACATCAAAATCTATTTTTTCTTATGTTGAAGATAAAAACAACATTGCTATTACTCGAAAAATAACCTGGTGTGATCATTTTACTGGTATAAGCATATTATTTTAATGCCGGGATAATAAAATCATGCACCAGTTTAAGCACTCCTCTTTCCTGCTGATCTGCTTTATCCCAATAGATATAGGCTTCCGAAGTTGTTACGATAACCAACCTAAACTCGGGGAAAATTATTATAAACTGTCCGCCGTGACCGATTGCCATTCTAACATTATAACCGCCTAGTTCACCGAGCCACCAGAGATAACCGTAACCGATATTGTTTAACTCACCCCAGGTTAGATTTTTTTCATTTCTTGAATTCACAAAGGATTTCTCAAGCCACTCGGCTGATATTATTTGTTCGCCGTTTAGCGAGCCGTTATCTAACACAACCTGCCCGAACAATGCGAGATCTCTCGGAACAAAATGCATATTGTTTCCCCCGAAATAATTTCCCTGCGGATCTTTCTCCCACTCGGCAATTTCTATGTTCATCGGGTCCAGCAATTTTTCATAAAGGTACTCTTCGAGATCACCATCAATTGCACGACTTAAAACTACCGCCAGCAAATGCGTTGAAGCTGTTGAATAATGATACTCCGCTCCCGGATCGCAAACTAAATCTTCTTCAAGGATAGTATTAATCCAGTTGCTGCTGTTTACTACCTCCATATAAAACTCGTGATCGCGTTTAATACCCGCCTTCATCTCAAGGAGGTTTCTAATTGTAATTTTCTTTAGCTTGGTATTGGACTCATCAGTAAGCAAATCGGGAATATAACTATGGATCGAATCGTCAAGACTTTTAATTGACCCATCCACAAGAGCGAATCCAACAAGCACCGAAAGGAAACTTTTTGAAACCGAACGGACTATGTGAGGCTCTTCCATTTCGTAGCCATCAAAGTATTCTTCCAAAACCAGTTTTCCGTCTTTTACAATTAACAAACTGTGAATATATTCTTTGAGAAGAGCTTCGCCGACCGCCAGTTCAAGTTTCTCAGGATCAAATCCATGGTTCTGTGGAATATCAGTTTCCCACTCGTAGGGTGTATAGTTTGCAAACAGGCTGCTGTTATTGGTTGACGTCTCCGAACAAGTGTTTATGAGAACAACCAAACTCATGAGGTAAAAAACTATTATTAACTTTTGATCGATCATTGTATCTATTATAATTTTCCGAATTATAAGCCGGTTGCATTACAAAATCAACGCAAATTTATTGGTGTAATTTCCAACCAAATTGTTAGACGAATTTTTTAAACGAATGTTTGTGCTGCCCATGAATTTATTGCAGTAGTTCTTAAAAAAGGGCTCCCGTTTCGTTTAATATTTGTTTGTTCAGTTCGTGACCGCCTTCAAACTCGAGGAACTCGAAATTCACCTTACTGTCCTGAAGAGGCTTAAGACCCTCTTTCATTTTATCGAGATTAACAAGCACATCATTTTTACCCGCCAGGACCTTAATATCTGTTGCCGCAGAAAGAATGCGAATCTTCTTAAAGTCTACATCATGCGGGGGAGGAGAACAATATAACACAAGGTTATCAACCTTAAACTTATTGTCGGCAAACACTCTGAAAGCTGTTGCTACACCCTGGGAAAATCCGAGCAGGTTCACAGAAAGCTTCGCGGTATTCATACCTGAAACTATATGCTGATAAAGATTATTAATAAATATAGTGTAGTCTTTAATTTCTGTTTCCCTGTCCTCCTTTGTCATCCAGCTTGCTCCGATTTCCCCGAAAAAGCCTTTTTTATAAAACCGGCTGAATCCTTCCGGTGCAATAATTATTCTCTCTTCGGATTCAAATCCTGAAAACCAGCTTAGCATTTCGCTTGCAAGTTGTCCGTATCCGTGAAAAACGAACCAAATGGTTCTCGTTTTATACCCGGGCTCCCCTAGTGTAAAATAACGTGCACTTTTTAACGTAGATATATGTTCTTCTTTCATTTTAGAAACTTTTAATTATTTTATGAGTAGAATCATGACTGAATTTGTCAATTAAGTAGCGTTTAAATCTATGAAATATCTTTTTGTAATATTATCGATTTCCACCATACTTTCCGCAAGCACTGTTGAGTTGCTCCCGGTTGACAAGGAAATTATAAAGAACAGCTTTAATGAAAACTTCGATCAAGCAATTAACCAAGCCGAAGAACAAATTCGTCTCAATCCCTATAGTCCAAAGTATTACTACTACCAGATTAATGCAAAGGTTCTCCAGTACTCTGAAAGAATTATGGCGCTGGATCATGATAAACGTGAAGAGGGTCGCGAAAAAATAAATGAGGAATTAATCACATACTTCGAAGATATTGCCGACAAGTTTGAAGATAACGACCTTACCACTGAAGACAAGTTTTACTATGGCGCTATACTCGGGTACCTCGCAAGGATGCAGGGAATTGACGGCTCCTGGTGGGGAGCATTTTCGTCCGGGAAAGAAGCAAGGAACGTTATGGAGGAAATAATTGAGAAGGACCCGGAATTCTATGATGCTTATTTGCTTTTAGGCATGACCGAATATTACGCAGACAGACTAAGCGGCTTTGTAGGTATCGTTGCCAGTGCGCTTGGTTTTTCGGGCGACCGGGAGAAGGGACTTGCTTATTTGAACCTTGCTTACGACAAAGGCAATTTGGTGTTCGGTCAAACCGCACTTACTCTTATCGAGATTTACGGAAGGCTGGAAGACAACGAACACAAATCGCTTAAATACTTTGAAGGATTCCTGAAACATTATCCCCGAAATAAGAGAATTACAAATCACTACTGTCATCAACTTATAAACACGTGGAATTTTAAAAAGGTTGATTCAATAATTCAAAATGATGAAAACAACATTGTTGAAAACTATGTTAAAGCAAGATATTACAGCGGACGCGGCAATAGCGAGGCGGCTGTTGAATACGCAACAAAATCTCTGAATGAAGAAAAGTATACCTGGCGAGGTGTAAATAATCATGCGCGATATCTGGTAGTATATAATAACTGGTTGATGGACAAAGATGACGATGTTGAAAAAACCAAAGAGTTATTGAACGATAGATACATAGATATCTTTAAGACAACGGTTGATAATGCTGAAACAACTAGATGGCTGCATGAACTATCTATTCTCATGGCGAATAACAAACCGGTAAATGTTATCGAGGAGTATTTAAATTCCAAGCCGAAATTCAGCGACACACTGGATTATAACAATCAATACAATCTACTCGTTGGTTCATATTACTTAAGAAACGGAAAACACGCAGAATGTGAAGAGTATTTCAATGAGGTTGTTCAGTCGAATGATGAACGAGCCCGGTATTCGGCTTATAAGTATCTGATAGACCTGTATTTACAGCAGGAAACTTCAAAACAGAAGGTTGACAAACTGCTTGCAATGATTGATGTCTTCGATAACGACAGGCTGATTTACAGGTCAAGGGACTTGAAGAACAAGTACAGCTTATAAGAACCGGGGACGACTGGCCAGGTCCCCGGCACCAAGAGGCGACATTTCAACCAATAATATTACTCGACCAGCCATTTATATTCTCCGTATCCCTGTTCGTCCAATTTTTCGAGAGGAATAAACTTAAGCGCCGCAGAGTTTATACAGTATCTTAACTTTGTCGGTTCGGGGCCGTCGTTAAATACATGCCCCAGATGCGAATTTCCGATCCTGCTCTTAACTTCTACACGCTCCATGAAATGCGAGTTATCTATATGCTTCGTAACGGCATCTGTGCTTATCGGTTTCGTAAAGCTGGGCCAGCCCGTTCCGGAATCAAACTTATCTCTTGAACTGAATAAAGGTTCACCGGTAACTACATCAACATAAAGTCCGGGCTTTTTATTATTCCAGTAAGCATTGTTAAATGCAGGTTCCGTTCCAGCCTGTTGTGTAATCCTGTACTGCTCTCTGGTTAATAACGTTTTCAACTGTTCGTTATCAGGCTTTTTGTATTCATCCGCTTTGTTTCCCCAGACTTCCTCGATGAAATCATCTCTTCCGGATCCCTTTCTGTACGCGTTGTAATGTGAGGAATTCTTTTTATAGTAATCCTGGTGATAATCTTCCGCTTCGAAGAAATTTTTAAATTGTCTCAATTCAGTTGCAACAGGCTGGTCGAAAACCCCGGAGCTGTTTAGTTCAATAATAGACTGTTCGGCTATCTCCTTCTGCATATCGTTATGATAGAATATTACCGACTTATACTGTTCTCCCCTGTCGTAGAACGATCCGCCGTCGTCAGTAGGATCAAACAGCTTCCAGTAGATATCCAGTATTTCACTATAACTGATAACCGCAGGATCATAATGTACCTGAACAGTTTCGATGTAGTTCGTGCTTCCGCTGGCAACCTGTTTATAGCTCGGATTGTCTACTTCGCCACCCGCGAATCCCGATACAGCTTTAACAACTCCGTCAACCTTCTCGAATGGCGCTTCAACGCACCAGAAACATCCGCCAGCAAGCGTTGCTGTTTCCGTTTTTCCGGATATAGTTTCCTTAAGGTTGCTACCGTTGTGTTTTTGTCCCTTCATACTCCCTGAACTCATGTCGGAACAACCCAGCACGAGAACAATAACTATGAATAAACTTAATGCCTTTTTCATTTAATAATCTCATTTTTAAGATTTTTATTAACACCTGATTTCTAAAACTTTAATAACCTGGTTATATTGAACCCTATCATCCACTCCCCTTTATCAAACTCCTTATCCGCGCCTGCAAGAAACTGTGATGTATTCAAGCGTGAGTTGTTGGTTAGAACTATTTTAAAGAAGTGCCCCCCGGTTTCAAGCTCAATACCAAGAGCAGACGTGTCGTACCGATTTCTGTATCCCCAGAAAGTCGGATTGAACTCAGCCATTATGCTTAGCAGGTCGGAAACATAGTATTGAAGGTTAAAACCGGTTGTTATCGAGTACCTTGTATCACTTCTGTAAATATTACTGTTGTACAGATATGAAGGAACGAAACCTATTCCCACCTTCTTATTAATCAAGGTGTTAAAAACAACCTGACCGAAATACTGATAATTACGATTGTCGGCCGCACTACGTCCGATGGGTTCTGTATTCCATGCAATACCTCCGGTAACCGCAACAACAAGAGGCAGAAAGTCATTGCTATACTGAAAGAGTTTATACTTGGATTTTAGTTCAAGGTTATCGTCTATGTTGCTTCTGCCCAGAGTAAGGACAAGGTCATCCGTAACGGCATAGCCCAGCGCAAGTCTTATATTTACAGGTCCGTCGAATCCGAACAGACTTTTGTAGCCGTCTTTAAGTGTCGGCAAAAACCTGTGCGATATCTCAAATTCCAAATCGCCCCTTTGCAGCGTCTCTGCAGTAGGAAGATTAATAGAATGAGGAGAATGAAATAACTGTAGAGGAACTGTTTCCTGCGGTTTGTCTCTCTTCCAGCTAACCTGTCCGTTAACCTGAATAACCACACTTAATATTATCACAATGAGCATTCCTATTCTGCTGTGGTTCATATTCATCCTGCATTGTTTTTTTCAGTAATATTAAAATTCAATTCTACAACGATAAGTTCGCTGAGCTTGAGGAACATTAAACTTGGAACTTCAATGTTAAAATCCGACAGCTTCACGGTGAAAGAAGACTTGATTTTATAGCTGCGGTCACTGCTCATTTCAATGTTGGCTTTAAGCATAAGAGGCTGAACAACACCGTGAATAGATAATGTACCGTCCGCTTCAACCTCAAACAATCTGTTTTCTTTCTTTTCGACTTTTACAATCTTTCCGCTGAAATTGGTGAACTGATACTTTTCCGTTTCAAGATAGTTTTCCCGCATATGCCTGTTTCGTAAACCAATACCTGTATCAAGCGTGTTCAGGTCTACCTCAAAATAAAGCTGGCTGTTCTTTGTCAGATCATCTTCTTCCCAGTACAGATAGCCGTCAATATTATCGGTTACTCCCTCAAAACTTTCAAGCGAAGTATCCGAAATAAACTTAACCTCGTTTGTTTCTGACTTATCAACATTGAACTCTTTCGGATAAATCAGTGTCACGGTTAGCAGTAAAACAAAAAACACTTTAATTGATCTTTTCACTTTGTCCCCATTAATTTTTTTCCGCACCGTCATTTATCCAGCTTTCAGCCAGTTTAATAATATCTTCATTCAGTTTACCCGATGGCGGCATTTGTCTTGTTCCCGGTCCCGAATTTCGCAGCATCTTTATAAGATAACTGTCCGAACTGTTACCTGGGTTTACTCTTTTAAATTCCGAACTCAATACAGCAGTTACATTGACAAGATTTTCATACGAGCTTCCCAAGGTCAAATTTAAACCGGCTGCCGGAGATGAACCGGCATGACATCCTGTGAACGCGCATGATCTGTCGAATATCTCCTCCTGAACCCTGGACAGCGTCATCGGCTGATCTGTATCGGTATTCGTTTTCGGCTCAGTATTTATATTTTCAGAACAGGCGGCAACAAACATAATTGCGCTGATGACTCCGGCCGCTTGCACAATTTTTTTTATCACTTCCATTTTATTATTCCATAAAAATTATTTAAATGAATTCGTGCCGGCTGCATTCAGCAGCCGGTGTGAGCAATATTATTCCACTGAGACTATCGGGCAATTAACAAGCGCTACTCCCTGCGCCAGAATATTCGCGCTCATGGCAGTTGATAAATTACTTACCATGCTGAAGTCTTCGTTATTGTATACGTTTACCGACCACAACGGAGAATAGTCGCTGTCTGTAGGTATTGTTTGAACCACATTATGAGTTTGTACTGAACCTGCCTCTGCAACAAATCCGGATCCGGGTCCGCCGTTAGGCTGATTCGGATTAATGTTAAATGTTACATATATCGGAGAGATAGGAACTACAGGATTTGATGGTGTTGTTGTAAGAGCTTTCTCTTCGAATGAAAAATAAAATACTACTTTATCATCGTACCAGCCTCTAACAAGAGCGCTTAAACCCCCACCATACTTCAAGTCTGCCGTCGAACCTTCGGGAACAACTGGACAATTAACTAAAATGTCTGTTGCTGTAATGTCGTAGCCTGAATCCATAACATCAGCAACACTTGTAATCGTGTTGGCAACATAATCCGAAGGGACTGTAACTTTCTGAACATGCCAGAAATCGCTGTAACCGTCATCCCCCGGAACCACATCAATTATATTTAACTGTCCGTCAACCGGAGCGGCTGCTCCCTCTTTAAACAAAACATATATTGGAGCCGGAACGGTTGGCAGTACATCAAAGTTGTAATACTTAACGACCTGTCCGTTGGGTCCCAAACCCTGTGTGATGAACGGAGCCTGGTCAAAATAAATCGGTGCATTTGCAGCCGGTAATCCATTACTTCCGTCACGGACAAACAACGAACCGAAGTCAGCGCTGAATCTGTCAACGCTAACAACGTCAGCTGCACCCGGATCCTTTGCTTCTGTGGTCGGTTCGGTCATATTATCATCATCGCTGCATCCTATTATCATGATCGATACCGCAGCAAATAAAAAGAATGAGAATAATTTATTTTTCATTTTACTTCCTCCTGGATATTATTTGTTGAAATGTTCGATAGCTAAGTTAGTTTTCGTTTATCACGAAACTATCACAGGAGGATAATAATTCTATGAAATATGAATTTGTTTGAGAGGGGTGTACTTATCTGCTGATCGGCATATTTATTATAAACGCGGCACCGTGGTTTTCTTTGCTTTCTATTCTAATATTGAAGTTATGCAGATCGACAATTTTCTTCACTATAGCCAGTCCGAGTCCCATTCCGCTGTAGTTCTCGCCTGAGACTCTCTTAATCTGGCAGTACTTATCGAATATGTTTGGAATATCTTCTTTAGGAATTCCCGGACCCGAATCCTCAACCATAACACAAAGAGTCCCGTCATCATGTTCAATTACAACCAGTTTAATCAATCCGTTATCGGGAGTAAACTTTAGCGCGTTATCAATCAGGTTTTGTAAAACTTTTTCAATCATACCTATATCGGCCTTAATCATCGGCAGAGTATCAGACCGGATCAATTCCATCTTAATATTTTTCTCTTCTGCCCGAATACTGTTTTTCTGATGAATATCCTGAATCAATTCCTCAATAGAAAAGACTTCAAGCTGCGGACTTTTATCCTTGGCTTCAAGTTTAGAAAGTTCGAAGAGTTCCTCGATCAGACTAAGAAGCCTTTCGCTGCTGCCGAGAATTGTTTCAAGGTATTTGCGCCGCTCTTCCGGAGTCAGCTTATCTTCCTTAATGAGAACGGTTTCAACATATCCGCGTATTATTGAAATCGGCGTTCGCAAATCATGCGATACGTTTGCTATCAGTTCTCTTCTAAGCTTATCTATCTTCTTAATTTCGTCAATGTTATTAACTATTGTATCCGCCATATTGTTGAACGAGTCTGCGATTTCAGTTAGTTCGCTCGAACCTTTTAGAGCAATTCTGGCATTAAGATTTCCATCCTTGAACTCGCGTATTACCGTTACTATTTTTCTCACATTACGTGTAATGAAACCTATGGAGATGAATCCAATAACGGATGCTGTCAGCAGCGCTATCACCATTGACCGCGCACCGAGTCTAAGAATATAACTTCCGAAAACCAGCTGCGATGCGTTCTCGTATTCTTCACCCGCAAGTATTACATATATATAACCGCGAAACACACCGTCTTCAACTACCTTCGCGGCGGAAAACGCTTTTTCTTTATGCGGACTTTTAGGGTCTACTCCCAGAAGAAAATCCCCGTCATCATTTTCAATGAACTTAGTAATAGGATCCAACGGAACCTGTTCCAGCTTGATAACCTTGTTGGGTGCGTAGTAGGTTAAAATAGTTCCTTTCGTATCAAGCAGGTAAACTTCGATACTCGGATTAATAACCATTACGTTGTGGAAAACACTTTCAAGCACTTTCGTATTAACCGTATCGCCATTGAAGCAGTCGTTATCCGCAGCTATGTGTGAGGCTATATCGGTATCAAGTTTTTGTCTTGTTTCCTGGAAATACATTTCTGCAGTAAATACCGAGATGTACATGTACACTGCCGATATTACAAGAAGTATAAAAAGGAAAATCGCAGATATTTTCCAAAACAACGATGTATAAAACTTTCTCATTTAATCCTATTCCGAGTGATCATTAAATCTGTATCCCACCCCCCAGGTTGTGAGTATATACTTGGGGTTGGATACATCCGGTTCTATTTTTGTTCTCAACCTGTTTATGTGCGAATTCACTGTATGTTCGTAACCGTTAAACCGGTAACCCCAAATCGTGTTGAGAAGACTTTCGCGTGTGAATGTTTTCCCGGGATGCGAGGCCAGCAGATATAACAAATCGAACTCCTTGGCTGTTAGTTCAATTCGATTTTTACTTAGAGTCACTTTTCGTTTAGATGCCTCAATTATAAGTTCACCGTATTCATAATCCTTCAACACTTCCTTGTCACTGTTCTTCAATGCATCAACGCGTCTGAGAATTGCTTTTACCCGCGCAATAAATTCTCTTACACTAAATGGCTTCGTCAGATAATCGTCTGCGCCGAGTTCAAGACCGAGAACCTTATCGAATTCTTCGGACTTAGATGTAAGCATAAGAATAGGTGTATAGATTTCTTTCTTACGTATTTCGCGGCACACATCAAACCCGTCCATTTCCGGCAGCATGATGTCGAGAATGATCATATCGTAACTTGTCGTCTTCACATAATTGAGCCCGGAAAGTCCGTCGAATGATTTTGTTACGTCACAGTCGAGGTCGGCAAGATGAATTTCAAGCAAATTCGAAATCTCTTTGTCGTCTTCTATTATTAATACTTTTCTCATTGATCCATTCCTGTTTGAAGTCAAATTAATAATTAATTATCACAAAACTATCACACGATAATATTTTCTTTATAAAAATCAGTTTAAATAATATATTTGCTTATCCAAAATTTAACAGATTGACTTATTAAACTTAGCAACATCACATCAATAATTGCCGTCTTGTAAGACCCGCTCTAATTAACACGATTAGAGGGAGTCTCAATTCTATTGCGGATTGTTATATCAACCGATTCGCACAGCTATATAAAATCTGAGTTTCTGAAGAGTATTAAATTCGTATCTTACTGTAGATTCGAGTTTGTTCTCCTTCAGAAAATTATTTTCAAAACAAGACGGAAAACAAAAATGTATAAATTAGAATCACTCGGTTGGAATAGTTTCCACGAAAATAATTTTATAAAATTTGCAAATTCAAATTTTCATCCTGCAAGGGTATCTGTAGAAAATAAAAGCAATTTCATGCTCTATACAGAGCTGGGAGAAGTAACCGGAGAGATCTCGGGCAAACTTATGTTTGCTGAGGATTCGGCATCGGCTTTACCAAAGGTTGGCGACTGGGTACTGACCGATCTTTATAACGATAATACCCTTGCTATCATTCACGAAATATTGCCTCGCAAAACGATACTTTCAAGAAAAGTTGCGGGGAATAAAAGTGATGAGCAGGTAATTGCCTCGAATCTGGATAAGATATTTATTGTCCAAAGTATCGATGAAACTTTCAACATCAACAGGATTGAGCGGTATCTTGTTGCGGTACAAAACAGCGGCGCCGAACCGGTAATTCTGCTGAGCAAATCCGATTTAAACAGCAATCCTTCTGAACTAAAAGCACTCGTTCAGGAATCTGCATCAGGAGCTGATGTGCTTTTAACCAGTTCCGCTAATAATAACGGAATTGACGAGGTAACTGCGTATATCAATCCGGGTGAAACAGTGGCGCTGGTTGGTCCTTCGGGTGTTGGCAAGTCTACTCTGATAAACAAACTCATCGGTGAAGAAAGACAAAGTGTTCGGGAAGTTCGCGCCGGTGACAGCAAGGGTAAACATACAACAACCAGGCGTGAACTTGTAATGCTTCCCGGAGGCGGACTGATTATCGACACTCCCGGTATGCGAGAGCTTCAGCTTTGGTCCGATTCCGGCGGACTTAACTCGGCATTTCCCGAATTCGATGAACTTGCGAAATCATGTAAGTACTCGGACTGCACTCATACGCATGAAGCACAGTGTGCGGTAATTGAGGCGGTTAATAACGGGGCTATCCCGGAAAAAAGGTACGGTAATTATTTAAAAATGCATAAAGAGTTATCCTACCTGGAATCCAGACTGAATGAAAGTGCCAGAGTTGTTGAAAAGAAAAAGTGGAAGCTAATACACAAAGAAATTAAGAGATATAATAAAAACAAGAGAAAGCCTTAAAGCATAATAAGCTGGATCTCTTTATTGTTTTTTCGAGACCCTGAAACAACACATAAATTGCATTTACTAAAAATGTACCGTAGTTTTCAATACTTATAAAAATTGACGGGAGAAGCATGCGGTATAAAACGCAGGCTTCTTCTATCCTATGCAGACTGTAATGCCGGAAATTACAAATTACAGCAGAAACTAAATCAAAAACGAAACTTTTAACGGTCTGAAGTATCAATTAAGAAAGGGATTTTCAATGAGTGATAAATTAAAAACAGGAAGTATCGGCTGGATTGATTTAACAGTACCCAATGCCGAGGAGGTACGGGATTTTTATTCGGCTGTTGTCGGATGGAAACCAGAAAATGTATCAATGGGCAGTTACAACGATTTCAATATGACAAACCCCGAAACCGGCGAACCAAACGCGGGAGTATGCCATAAGAAAGGCGTGAACTCATCTCTTCCTTCGGTATGGATGGCGTATTTTATTGTTGCCGACATTACTGAAAGTATTAAAAACGTTAAAGCTCTCGGCGGTAAAGTACTTGTTGAACCGAAAAATATGGGAGATCAGGGTAAGATCGCAGTTATTGAAGATCCGTCAGGTGCCATCTGCTCACTTTACGAACAATGAAAACCAACTAACAGTATAAAATAATCAGAGGAATGTTTAATGAAAAAATTTGTTGTATTAGTATTACTGCTCTTTGTTTACGCATCAACAGTAACGGCACAGGTAGATGCCAGGATGCTGCGTTATCCGGATGTTTCCGATTCTCACATAACTTTTGTTTATGCTGACGACATCTGGGTAGTTTCAAAAGACGGCGGGCTCGCTCACAAATTAAGCTCTCCCAAAGGTTCGGAATTCTTTCCGAGATTTTCACCCGACGGACAATCAATTGCCTTCTCAGGTAACTATGACGGCAACACAGACATATATACCATTCCGGCAATGGGCGGTCTTCCACAAAGAGTTACGCACCATGGAATGACCGACAGGATTCTCGACTGGTATCCCGACGGTGACAATATCCTTTACGCTTCATCAATGTACAGTGGAAGACAAAGATTCAGTCAGTTTTATAAAATCTCATCTGAAGGCGGTATGCCGGAACAGCTTCCGGTAGTGTACGGTGAATTCGGCTCACTCTCCGAAGACGCTGATCAAATAGCCTACACAAAAAGAACGCGTACTCACAGAACATGGAAGCGATACCGCGGCGGCACTGCTTCCGATATCTGGGTGTTTGATTTGAACTCTCTGGCATCACATAAAATTACCGACAACATAGCGAACAACGAGCTGCCGATGTGGCGGGGCGATAAAATTTATTATTTGTCGGATAACAATAAAGAAGAACGATTCAACATTTTTGTATACGACACAAAGTCGAAGTCGAACAAACAAATAACAAGTTTCACCGAATATGATATTCACTATCCTTCAATCGGTCCGAAAGATATAGTGTTCGAAGCAGCCGGATCGTTATATCTGCTTGATCTTGCAACCTATGAAACACATAAGGTCGATGTTGAAGTGGTTACCGATGAACTAACCCTCGCAACCCATTCTGAGAAAGTAAAGGATCTGGTATTCAACGGACATCCTTCTCCGGACGGCAAACGAGTTGTAATGGAAGCGAGAGGAGAATTATTCTCACTGCCTGCAGAACACGGACCCGTTATTAATCTAACAAACACAAGCGGTGCTGCAGAACGCTATCCGGCATGGTCGCCCAATGGCAAGTTCATTGCTTACTGGAGTGACGCAACCGGTGAGTATGAACTGCATTTAATGAATATGGAAACAAACGAATCCGAAAAAGTCAGTTCATTCGGTAAGGGTTACAGGTACAATATTTTCTGGTCACCGAATAGTGAAAAGATCGCGTTTGTCGATCAGTCTATGACGATTAGAGTTTACGATATAAAAGAAGAAAAACTTCAGAAAGTCGACCAGGGTCTCTACATGATGGAAGGCAGACTGCGAGGATTCGAACCAAGCTGGTCTTCCGACAGCCGCTGGCTTGCTTATTCACGGAGCGTTGACAATCAGAATAAAGCGATTTTCATTTTCGATACGAAAGAAGGTAAATCCAGACAGGTAACATCAGGCTATTATGCCGACAACTCTCCGGCTTTCGATCCCGACAACAACTACCTGTTCTTCGTAACAAACCGAAGTCTTTCTCCTTTGTACAGCGATCTCGATAATACTTTTATTTATCCGAACACTACACAGCTTGCCGCAGCTTCTTTACGAAACGACGTTCCTTCTCCGCTTGCCCCAAGAAACGATGTTGTGGAAATTAAAAAGGACGAAGAGAAGACGGACAAAAAAGACGACAAGAAGGAAGATAAGAAAGAAGATGAAAAAGAAGAAACGGGAGTTGAAATAGACTTCGCCGATTTTGAGTCACGCGTTGTTTTATTACCTCCCGATGCCGGCAACATGGGAAACATTGAAGCTGTTTCAGGAAAAGTATTATTCCATCGTTTTCCAAACAGCGGTTCAGACGATAAAAACAGACCGGTATTGTACTGGGATATAAAGGACCGTGAAGAGAAAACATTTGTTGAAACTGCCAACTGGTTTGAGGTAACGCCCGACGGAAAGAAAGCCTTGGTCAGAAAAGGAAAAACATGGGCGGTTGTTGATGTGAAGCCGTCTCAGAAACTTGAAAATCCTCTTCGAATCGGTGAAATGGAAATGGTTGTAAATCCGAGAAAAGAATGGAAACAGATATTCAGCGATGTATGGAGAATTGAAAGAGATTTCTTCTACGATCCGAACATGCACGGTGTTGACTGGGATTCGATGAAAGACCACTACGGCAAACTCATTGATAACGCGGTTACCAGAAATGACGTAAATTATATTATCGGTGAACTCATTGCCGAGCTTAGTTCTTCACACACTTACCGCGGTGGTGGCGACAGTGAAAGAGCCGACAGGAAAAGCGTCGGTTATCTCGGTGTTGACTGGAAGTTTGAAAACAACATGTACAAAATTGACAAAATAATTAAGGGCGCTCCATGGGATGTTGAAATCCGCTCGCCTCTTGATCAGCCGGATGTTGATGCTAATGAAGGCGATTACGTACTTGCTGTAAACGGAATAAAATTAGAGTCCGATAAAGATCCCTACACTGCGTTCCAGAGTCTCGGCGGTAAAACCGTTGAACTTACTCTCAAAGACGGCAAGGCTGATACTACAAAGAAAGTACTTGTTGAACTTCTGAACACGGAAGCAAGACTAAGACATTTAGCCTGGATTGAGGCAAACCGAAAGAGAGTTGAAAAAGCCTCTAAAGGCAAAGTGGGTTATGTTTATGTTAGAAGCACCGGCATAGATGGTCAAACAGAATTAATAAGACAGTTCATGGCTCAGATTGATAAGCCGGGTATGATTATAGATGAGAGATTCAACAGCGGCGGACAAATTCCCGACCGGTTCGTTGAAATACTTAACAGGAAACCGCTGGCATTCTGGGCTGTTCGTGACGGCAGGAACTGGCAACATCCGCCGGCAGCAGTGTATGGGCCAAAAGCCATGCTTATAAACGGCTGGAGCGGATCGGGTGGTGACGCGTTCCCATATTACTTTAAAGAACTTGATCTTGGACCATTAATAGGTAAACGAACCTGGGGCGGACTTATCGGTATCTCCGGTGCACCGACATTAATCGACGGCGGGTACTTTACGGTTCCAACATTCCGTATGTATAATCCCGAAGGTGAATGGTTCCCCGAAGGTTACGGTGTAGATCCTGACATTGAAGTTGATGACGATCCTACAATCATGGCAAAAGGTGGCGATCCTCAACTTGATAAAGCAATTAACTATGTGTTGGACGAGTTAAAAAAGAATCCTCCTCCGACTCCGCTGAAGCAACCTGGATACGAAAAAAGATAATTGATTTACCGCCCGGACTTTTTAGTCCGGGCTTTTTTTTTACCGTTTCAACCTTAATACTTCCTCCTTTGAATAGTTTGATACTATTAGTGTATCATTTTCAAATACATCCCGTGCTGCGGGATAAACTTCACTTAACTTATCAGGAGGCAAAAATGGAGTGGGTAATAATAGGTATAGTAATTATCGTATTATTCTTTGCCGGTATAAGAATAATACGTCCCACACACAGAGGGCTAGTTGAACGTTTAGGAAAGTATAAACGTTTTTGTCAGCCCGGTTTTCACTGGATTATTCCGGTTATCGACAGAATGACAAAAGTAAATACAACTGAACAAATGGTTGACGCACAACCGCAGGAAATAATAACGAACGATAACCTGAATGCTCGCGTTGATGCTCAGGTATACTTCAAAGTAATGGATAATGAAGAAAGCGTAAAGGCATCGCAGTATCATGTACAGAACTACAAATACCAGATCGTTAATCTTGCCAGAACAACATTAAGAAATATTATCGGCACGCTAACTCTGAAATCTGCCAACAGCGAACGGGACAGGATAAACGGAGAGCTGCTTCACACTCTAAGTAAAGAAACCGCAAGCTGGGGAATGGATATTGTACGAACAGAACTTAAGGAAATCGATCCGCCGCAGGATGTGCAGGAAACTATGAATAAGGTTGTAAAAGCAGAAAACGAAAAGATTGCCGCTGTTGATTTCGCAACGGCAAAAGAAACTGAAGCTGATGGTTTGAAACGATCCGAGATTAAAAAAGCCGAAGGTATAAGGCAGGGTAAAATACTTCAGGCTCAGGGCGAAGCCGAAGCTATTAAACTTGTGAATGAAGCAGCCGAGAAATATTTTATCGGCAACGCACAAATCTTGCGTAAGTTAGAGGCACTTGAAAACTCATTAAAAGATAATGCTAAGATTGTTGTTCCCTCTAACTCTGATCTTATCAATGTTGTCGGCGAAATGGCCGGCGTACTGCCTCTAAAGTCCAACCGGGATAACTAGTTTAATACTCGCTAGTGGCAGAATATAATTCTGTCACTGCAATTTTTTCTCATGTTCAATCATCCATTTCTTGCGCCACAGGCCTCCGCCGTACCCGTGCAACTTTCCGTCCTTTCCAATAACACGGTGGCATGGAACTATAACCGCAAGCCTGTTGTCGCCGTTAGCCGTTGCAACTGCGCGTATTCCCCTGGGATTATTTATTCTTCGGGCAATATCCTCATATGAACTTGTCTGTCCGAATGGAATTTTCATCAATTCTCTCCACACGGATTGTTGAAATTCCGAACCCGCTAAAATTATCGGGACTTTGAATTCCGTAAGTGTTCCCTGAAAGTAACAATTAATTTCAGTTGAGACTTGTTCAATAAATTTATTATTGCCGATAACAAATGAGCATTGTAGCAGCTTTGTAAGTCTCTTGAATTGAGTTTCCAACATACGCCTGTCGGCAAACTCAAGCAGACACAATCCGTCATCTGTTGCTCCGGCTATCATTGGTCCAAGCGGAGTAAGTATTCTATTGATTGTTACAACCTCTACTTCCCGGCTCTTTCCGGCTGAGTTGCCTATCAACTGTTTCACCGCATCTCTGAAACCGCTGACGGATTCAAACCCATGCAGATAAGCCGAGCCGGTTATGTCATCTCCCTGTTTTATTCTTCCGATAGCCTTGCCCAATCTGAGAGACCGGAGATACGCCTGGAATGTCATATTATGATTTTTCTTAAACCACCTGCGAATACGGTTCGGCTCGAATCCCATTTGTTTTAATTCGTAATCTTTCCATCTTTTTATCGGATCGCTTTCAACCATCTTTAAAAGATATTCCAGCCACTCGGGTGATTCCCCCTCGAAATTCAGCGGATGGCATTTTTTACATGGCCTGTAACCCGCAAAGAGTGCGTCTCTTGTATTCGAATAGTATTCAACATTTTCAGATTTCGGCTTTCTTGCCGGGCAGGTAGGCCTACAGAATATTCCAGTTGTTTTTACAGCAACGAAAAATATTCCTTCGAATGATGCGTCCTTTCGAACCAATGCATTGTACATAATTTGTTCCGGTGGAAGTATAGTGTTTTTCATGATTCAAAGATGATAATTCGATTGAAATCAATCCACCGAAAAATTGTCATTTAATTTTAAACTCTTTTTTCGAAACAAATTTGAAATAATCTGTGGTTCCGTATTGTCTAATCATAAACAAGTTCATAAATCATAATTTTCGTGAAACAATGACGTTTCGAAATGAATAATACTGATTCGAATGAGATACTGAATATCGATGTATTCGACACTGATACTGATCGATGCAAAATTCGTATTATTCCCCTTAAGGATTACATATCAACGTACAGTAAAATTATTAATTCTGCTCACAGAGTACCTTATAATCAAATAATACTTTTTTCAGATGGAAGTGGAACGCTGAGAATTGATAATATTAGAATACCGTATTACTCGCAAATGCTAATACCCATAAGAAGCAACCAGGTTCAGCTTCTTGAAAAAAACAACAATGCCGACGGTTATCTGATAATCTTTTCGGATGATTTTATGTCGCCGGATACAGATGCTATACATAGTTCGGAAGGATTAAAAATATTTTCGAGTTATTCTTCCCACCCCATCTTCTATTTGTCTAATGATGATTTTGAAAATATGGTACAATTGATTAAACAGCTTGCATTTGAAGTTGATGATTATCATTCGATCGTCAATTATGAAATTGCCCGCAGTATATTGAATGCAGTCATACTGAAAATCGAACAATTTATTAACGCTGAAAAACCTCTGCCGTATACATTTGATACCGATTATAAACTTTTCAATAGTTTTAAAACCGAGCTGGAGCATTCTTTCAAATCCGATCGACGTGTAAAAACATATGCCGACCGTTTGTGCATAACAACCAAAAAGCTTAATCACATTACAAATAACTTTTACGGCAAGAATGCCAAACAGGTAATTGAAGATCGTCTGATTCTTGAAACCAAACGATTACTTATGTATACAGATTTAACGATACAGGAAATATCCACTTCTCTGGGAATAGATGACCCGACAAATCTTGTAAAATTTTTCAAACGTCATACTAATTTCACCCCCGCCAGATACCGTCAATCCTATACCAACTAGGAGCATTTTTACCATTTAAATGAAGTTTTTAACCATATAATAACCCCTGTTGATGCCGATTATAGTTATAAAAACATGGACTATATTTTCCATGTCTTTTACAACTAAAAGGGAGCAAAAAAAATGATTGATGGAATAAGTTCCTCCGCATCGGGATCACTTCATCCGCGCACGAACTTCGATAATCCGTTAACCGAAGATCAGAAAACGAAGTTGGAAGAGATCCTGGCAAATTACGATTCCGAGAATCTTTCGGAAAACGACACAATAGCCATAATGGATGAAATCAAATCCGCAGGTATAGCCCCGGGTAAAGAGTTAAAAGAAACAATGGAAGCAGCGGGATTCGATATTAAACCGCCGAATGGAGAGCGGCGAGCCGAAAGATCCGAAGGCGATCGACCGGAATTTATACGTGACTTTATTGCTAAAAGCGAATCCGGTGAAGTTACAGAAGAAGATGTTGATACATTTCTGCAGACCCTGAGAAGCAACGGTCAGGATACCGTTGGCTTTTTTGTCGACGAGGCAAAATAACAACAGTAAAGCATTTTATAGTTTTATTCAAACCCGGACATATACCGAAATTCCTCTACTCGTGTCCGGGTATTCTTTTACTATTCTTCAATTTTTTTTGACTGAAGCGCTTCGTAATATTTTTTAATAAGCTCTTCATAGTCCTTTGAGTAACCTTCACGAATCGCTTTCATTAATTCATCACGGAGTTTATCTTTTCCTTCATCCGTAGAAAAAATTATCTCCGGTGGAGATTCCCGGTTAAACAATTTACCGGCAACTGATTCTCGATCCTTCTCAAAATCCCGTTCATTTATCGAGCGCTGCGCATCAAGCATTTTGGTGAGTATTCTTTCCTGTGCCTGAACGATATCATCATCAAGCTTCTCAGTTCTTAATCCGGAAACAACTTCCTGCATATCCTTCAATATTTTTTCAAGGTTGGTTGCAAGTTTGCGCGACTGTCCGGATTCTTTTGCTTCCTTATTAAGCTGATCCAAGGACTTTTGAATCACCTCCTGTTGCTGTGCTAGTCGCTGCATTTGTGCTCTTTGTTCAGGACTCAATTGACCCTGCTGGTTCAGCTGCTGTGTCAGTTGATTTAAACTCATTTGCTGCTGTGCCATTTGTTGCATCTGCTGCATCATAGACATCATCCCGCCGCCCTGGCCGCCCTGCATCATCTGCTCCATATTCCCCTTGAGCATTGCAGCAGCTTCGTTAAGCGACTTCATAGCTCCCTGCTGTCTTTGAGATGCGACTGCATTATTCCTGTCCTGCAGGGATGAAATTGCCTGCGACATCTGATTCCGTGCCTGGCCAAGGGCTTTCCCCATCTCCGGAGTAATTGCAAATGTTTTCTGGGATAAGTCCGATAGTTGATTTAATACTCTGTCTAGGTTCCTCTTAATGTCACTTTGTTTCTGCGCACTTTCCGAATTTCTCTCGGTGTTCAACAACGAACTTCCTGATTCCGCCTTCAGTTGTTCCTGGTCCTTTGATAACGACAACAGGTTGTTAACCGCTTCCATCATCTTGTACATCGACTGCATCTGATTCTGCATCTGCATGTTCGACTGCATTTGCTGCATCTGTTGCATCATGTCCTGCATATTCTGCGAAAGCTGCTGCTGACTCTGCATCGACTGCATCTGCTCCATTTGCTGCATCTGCTGTTTTGCCTGTTCCGATAATTCCTGATTCTGTTGCTGTTTCATCTGCTGAAGCAGTTTTTCCATATCCTGATTAGGCATATCATCGAACTCACTCATTTTCTTATTGAGCTTATTCATTTCTTCATTTAATTTCTCAAGGTTTTTTGATACCTCTTCCTGCTTCAGTGAAAGTTCATCACGTTTCTGCTGGTCGCTCAAATCAGCATTCTTGTTCTGTTCCAACAGCTCTTCCATTTTATCAGTAAGGTCTTCTGTTCGTTTTACGAGCTCGTCCATTTTCTGTTCAATCTGGATCCGCTTCAACAGGTTAAGTGTTCTCTCAAGACTTTTTTGAAACATCTCTTCATTAAACTGCATCTCTTCAAATGCCTGCTGATTCTCATTCCGGTTCATGTTCTTCAGCATATCCTGCATTCTCTGCATCGCCTGTTTCATTTCTTCGCTGTTAAGCTGATCCATCAAATCCTGCAGTTCCATATACTTTTTAAGAGTCTCCTCGGAAAGCAAATTGTTTTCCTGAAGATCCTGCCGCATGTCATTGATGTTTTTCTGAACTTCTTCAACCTTATTCTCAAGGTCTTCGAACTTCTTCATCGCCTTTTCAATCTTTTCTTTCTCTTCCCAGGTTAATTCCCTGTTATCCTGTTTCATCTCATCCGATATTCTCTTCAGTTCTTCGGTGAACTCTTCGGTTTCTTTCAACAGGTCTGTCAGATCTTCTTCGGCTTCATCGTGTGCCTCTTCGGCCTCTGCGAACATTTCATCCAGACTCGGTACGCGTATATTAAACAATGGAGTTTTGTTCGACTTTGGTCCATTCACATTATCGTTGTCAAAAACTTCAAGGTAATATGAGAGAACATCGTTTACGGCAAGAACCATTTTATTAAGATCCCAAACATAATATACCTCCTGTTGTTTCACGTCTTTAATGGCTACCTCAGTTTGCTTGTATTCTTCCCAGGGCTGTTCAAAAGTTGATGCTGAAACTCTGTAGTTTAGAATAAGTTTGCTGAATCCGAAGTCATCGGATATCTGTACGGCCAGCGGAACCTGATCTCCTTTGCCCAGTTTAATGTCGGCATTCGGTTCAAGCATTTGTATTCCCGGAAATTCATCCGGCAGTGTGTTGATTGAATACGTTATCGGATTATTGTTATAATTACCTTCGTTGTCTTTCAGAAGAATTTTATATGTTGTGGTTTTAACAACATTAAAACTAACGCTTGCCGAGTTACTGCCCGCAACATCGAAAAGCACTTTTGAACTGTCGTTAAATAAAATTCGAGCCTCATCGATTTCTTTATTTGTTGAAATATTCATCTTTACTTTACTGCCCGGCAGCGCATTTATGTTGCCGTTGTCCTTTTGAATTATTCGCGACAGCTTTGAATATCGTGGCGGTGTGATTGACGTTTGCAGTTCTTTTATAACCGGTCTGTTAATAACGGCTACTCTATACAAATCGCTAATAATGTTGTCTTTTGAAGCGTAGTACTTGAACGAACTTTTAACTGTGTTTTCGGTAAACGTAAAAGTGCCCGTGGAATCCGGCTGAAGCTCAAAATCTTTGAATCCGGTCTGTTCCATAGATTGTATTGAAAACGTTATTGATCCTGGTGTTTCCCCTATTGTATGTATCTTAATACTTACGTCATCGCCTTTTGTAACCTTCACATTACCCGGCTCAATTTCAAAGCTGAATTTGGCCTGCTCTATAAACTCACGATTAAAATGAAAGAGGCGGAAAGACGATCCGCGCATTTCAGGCACCGATGCGAAAAGTATAACCGCGGCAACAACAAATCCGCCTGAATAGAGAAAGTGTTTTTTTATGTCTTTGTAGTTTATTATGGATTTAAATTCGAGATTCTTCGTTTTATTGTAAACCTGCTTAAACGAAGCTTGAACCAGAGGTCTGCTGATACCTTCGTTTTGTTTGTCTTCGATTAGTTGTATTGCATTAACAAGATTGTCTTTAATGTCGGGAAAGTAATCGCCAACCTGTTTTGCCAGATTCAGATGATCGGGTTTATATAAAACGCCAAGCGATCGTAACAACGGAAAAATCACAAAGTAAATCAGCGATACGATCGACAGTCCCACAAACAAGTAAAATAAAATCGTGCGGCTTTCTATACTTCGAAGCCCCGATAACTCCAGCAAACTTATTAAAACATTCAGCGCCAGGACAATAATAACCGAAATTGTTAATCCGGTTAAAGCTGATTTTACATTTTCCTTTCGGGCAACCGATTCCAGTCTGGATTTTATTTCATCGATATGTTGTTTTTTGTCCGTCATTAATTACTGTGTCAATACAAATACGATTAAGTTTGTTCCGAAGCGAAGCGCTTCCTGCCTCGTTTCTTCCGGATCATTATGAACTCTCTGATCCGCCCATCCGTCACTCGGATTACTCTCGTAAGTATAGTAAAGAACCAGCCTCTCATCAATGTAAATTCCGAAACCCTGCGGTGGTTTGTTATCGTGTTCGTGAATCTTGGGAGGACCAGCCGGAAAATCATACACGTTATGATAAAGCGGATTGTTAAACGGCAATTCAACTATTTCTTTTCCCGGAAATATCTTTTTCACCGCACGCCTGAAAGACTTGTCTATTCCATAGTCGTCATCAACATAAATGAATCCGCCACGCTCACAGTAATCGCGCAGTTTGTCCGCATCAGCATCCGACAGAACGATATTCCCGTGGCCTGTTATAAATAGCATCGGGTATGAAAATAGATCCTGGGTTGATATGTCGACGAATACATATTCCGGATTCACATCAATTGTTGTATTCGTGCCAACGAAATCGAGCAGGTTTTCTTCTGCCGACGGGTCGTTGTACCAATCGCCACCGCCATTGTATTTTAGTCTGGCGATCTGAAATCCGGACTTATCCTGGGCACTAATAGCGCTAAAACAAATTAATAATATGTAAATTATTCGTTTCATGAGTTTGTTTATACAATCCTCTGGGAGGAAAGTTCGTTTACGAAATGACTTTGATTTAAAACAACTATAACTGTACTCTAAGTTCCGATAAGACTTGCTGCATAGCGCTGTTTAATCCGGCCGAATCATACGAATAGTTATTTAACTCTCTTCTTAAGCGATAATTCTTACGCAGCGAATCGAAATAAGGTCCTACATTATCTTTCTGATCAGTCAGTGTCTTTCTCATAAGTTCATTGTCTTCCGGGATCGAATATACATGGCTGAATAAATCGAACAGCTGCTGATCCTGAGAATCGGAAGAGTCGATTTTAATTGTGCTGTTTTCAACAGCCGGCAAAACCGGCTGCCATTCGGGAGTAATCCCAAGATGACGACACAGCGCTTCGTAAACCATGGTTGTTCCGTTTACTTTACCTTCGAGCGAGTATCCGGCAATATGGGGTGATCCGAGTTCTACAAGGGAAAGCAGCTCGGTATCGAATTCCGGTTCCGGCTCCCAAACATCTAGAACAACATGGAGATCATTGTTTCTTTTAAGACGCTCTTTGAGCGCATTATTATTAACAACCGGTCCGCGCGAAGAATTTATAAGTATCGCTCCGGGCTTTATAAGAGGAAGGTTATATTCGTTCAACAAGTGAAATGTATTATCCGCACCTCCTTTATTAAGGGGCACGTGAAAAGTTACTATATCACAACTCAATGCTTCGTCGAGAGAACAAAACTCACTGCTGCGCAATTCTCTTTCCAATGGAGGATCGTTTTTGTGAACTTTTAATCCCAGTTTTTCAGCAACCTTTACATTTTTAGATCCGATGTTTCCGATTCCGATAATTCCCATTGTCTTATCTTTAAGAGTAAGATCATACTTATTTATCAGATAGGTAATAGCGGTAAACACGTATTCTTTAACAGCGTGTGAATTACAACCGGCAGCACTTGCAAAGGCAATTCCGTTTCTCTCCAGATAATTGGCATCGACATGGTCGGTCCCGATTGTTGCGGTACCTACAAACTTTACGCTTGTACCCGCAAGGAGTGATTCATCAATTTTTGTTATCGATCTGACTACGAGCGCATAGGCGTTCTTTAACATTTTGTTATCAATCTTCCTGCCATGCGACAAAACAACATCGCCCAGTGTGGAAAAAGCTTCTTCCCCGAAAGAAATATTTTCATCAACAATTATTTTCATGTCCAAAGTTACAAAAGGATTTTATTTAAAGTAGAATGTCCTTTGTACAATCAGCTATTTATTTAAATGAATTACCAAATCGTCCATGATTGTCAGTTTTCTGATGCACACTCAGATATCTGAGAAGCAGCAACTTACCTGAAATAGTATTTACAAGGTTTTTACGCTGTTGTGCCGCATTTAAACAGTGGCATATATATTGTCCTCGATGGGACATATTGAAAAAGTATGGTGGTTTCATGATAATTAAAAAACTCTTATCCGTGGTACTCATTTTAAGCTCAGTTACTTCTGCACAGTATATCGAAGTAAAATCACTTCCTGTTGCAACGGGCAGTCAACTTGAATTGTTTCCTTCAAGCAATCGCTCAATGGGAGGCGTCAACATCGGTTTAAGTGATTCCTTAGGGGATTTGTTTAACAATCCCGGTAATAATTATTCCGTCTCCGCCAACAGTATCTTTGTTCAGCCAAATATTTATACCGTTTCCGGTAATCTTGGAAGCGCTTTAACTTTGCCGGTAACATACGTATTTAACAGAGAAAGCTATTTCGGCGCGATTACTTATGCATTTCAAAAGTTTGAAAAAGCAAATCTAAGCAACGATTTTTTCTGGTATCCGTCTGATGAAAAAGCATTTGCTGACCGGAATGTAAACAACAACTTTGTATTCTTCAGCCTTGGAAAAAGGTTATCAGAACCCGGTTTATCTATTGGAATGAGCGGATTCTGGGCAGGTCTGAAAGGTATTGGCGGCATAGATTTGTTGTACAGAAATAACGGGGGAGTAAAGGAAGATGGATACATTGCTGAAATCAGAAGCGGGGTGTTTTATAAAAAAGATGAAATAACATTTGAGGCTGTGGCTTTATATAATCATTTTAAAATGGAGCATGAGGTAAAAAGTATTTCGCCATGGTTTTGGAGTGCCCCATTCTGGAATATAGAAAAACATCTTGATAAAACAGATACATATGGAATTCATCTGGCATACAACAGAGAAGATAAAAGTTCCGGTATAACATATGGGTTTATATCAACCGTAAATTATAAGAATCATCCTAAGATTCCGAATTACACTATAATGAACATCCCCCGGGATCCGGGTAATAGTTGGGCCTTTAATTTCGGGTTGGGTCTGGGCTACGAAAAGCCCGGTACCCGGGTCGGGTTCGATTTTATTTTTGAACCGATTCTCTCTCACACATGGGCAAATGCCGAAGAGGCTGTAACAACAGTTAGCGGGAATACAATTGCTGCAGGAGATAAAACCGTTGAAAATCATTTTACCTTTACCAATACTATCATTCGGGCCGGACTTGAAAAAACATACGGATTGCTCAAACTTAAAATCGGACTGCAAATTTATACCCGCTCTTACGAGCTAGATCAGTCAGACTATCAATTTAAAACAACCAACGGCGTAAGTGTAAGTTGGGCTGAGTATACCTGGACTTGGGGGACGGATATCCACTTTAAATATTTCGATCTTATGTACAGCGGACATATTTTAACCGGTGCCGGTATTCCCGGAGTCAGGAACAATTTAATCTTCATAGAAAATGCGCTTAGCACAAACGATATAATAGCAGCTCCGTCGGGAGAAATAACCAAGGACTATAAAACAACTACATTTCACATGTTTCTAATTAGTTGTCCCCTGAATTTCTAGTTCGCCGGATATTCTGTTTACTCGAAAGGATATCCTTTTTTATAAGACACTTCCAGGTCGCGCACGTCGTAATCATCGTCGTCATCGTCATCTTCCCACTCGTAATTTTTGTGCTTGTCGTAGTTTCGGAATATTATTGCCGAAATTAATCCGGTTAATCCGCCGAACAGGTGTCCTTCCCACGAAATGCCGGGTTCAAGTGGCAGAACACCCCAGACCATTCCACCGTAAAAGAAAGTAACAAGAAGAGCTAATACTATTGAACGTTTGTCGCGTCTGATAATACCGCTAAAAAATACGAACGCTGCCAGAGCATAAATTAATCCGCTGGCTCCGATATGATAAGATGCCCTACCGAAAATCCAAACGAGAATCCCGGGAGCCAGGTAAAGCAATGGAAATACTTTTTTACCTGCTGCCGGATAAAAATAATTAAGTCCGGTAAGCAGAAACAATGCCGGAAGAGTATTTGACATCAGGTGATCCCAGCTTCCGTGGAGCAGAGGAAACGTGATAATTCCAACAAGACCCGATGCTTCTCTTGGAAACACTCCGTAATGGGTTAAACTTATTCCGGAAACAGTTTCGGCAAGCTTAATGATCCAAACAGTTATAATAAACGTAACCGGAATTTTGATACTGTCTAAGAATTTTCGTTTATCTTCGCTCACTCTTTTGCCAGACAATTAATTCTGTAAAAATAAGATTAACGAAATAATTACATTTTGGAAAGAATTGATACGATTTTTCGATATTTAGCTTAACCAAATGAATTAATTTACGATTATATATCGATAAGCATAAAAATATAAAAAACTCGGTATCGAGATGAAATCACTCAAAAACGCATTTACAATTTGTATAATTTTTGCGCTAAATTCCGTTTTAGCCGGGCAGGTTTCAAAAACAATTATTTCGGATATTAAAATAGACAACGTGCGCATGTCTAAGCTCGCCTCATCGGATGTAACAATTAAGCCCAGCCAATCAATATCCTTCTACTTCAGCCAGACATTTCCCGATGATGCCGAAGGAGAGGTTTTTTACAAAGTTTTTCTCAACAACAAACTGCTGGTATCTAAACTTGCATCTAATTTCGTAATTCTTCACAGTTTATCTCCCGGAGATTATATAATTAATGTGCAGGCATTAAAAGGAGAAAACTTTGAGGCTGTTGCGGTAAACAAGACCTTTACGGTTTTATCTTCCGGTGAAGTAATTGAGAGTTTATCAACAACAACTTCAACCGGGATATCTTATGTGACCATTGGTCTTGGCGGCTTATCCTTACTTCTGCTTGTTGCTGTAATTCTTTTAATGCGAAAAAGAAAACCGGAGCCAGTACGTGAAGCAATAGCTCCTGAACCGGAACCGATTCAAATTGAACAGGAGCCTTTGGTTGAAGAAGATCCTCCTCTGGTAGAAGCCGAAGTCGTGGAAATAATCCATGATCCTAATGCTATGAGCGAATTCGAAGAGCTGCAAATGGCTCATGAAAAATTGAAACAGCGTTTTAAAGATATGGAAGATGATAATGAAGATTTACGACGTAGCATTAAATACCTTAACAAAACAATTCAGTCTCTTGAAGAAGCAAATGTAAACCTTATAGAACAGAAAGAATCTTTGTCTGAGAAAAAACTTACACTGGAAGAACTACAAAACCAGAAGGACGAGTTGCTTGCTATTAAATTCCACGACCTGAAAAATCCGGCACAGGCAATTCAGGGACTTGTTAGTCTGCTCGAGTCATATGATCTTACAGCAATGGAGCAGCATGAAATTATGGAGTCCATTGTTGCCTCTTCATCAAACATCGTGAATCTTGTTCAGACAATTACAGAAACTTTCGCAAAGCAAAATTTCGATGATAAGTATCATCTGGAGATGGCATCTCTGCAGGATGTTATAACTTCCGTCGTTAAGATCAACATTGCATATGCGAAAAAGAAACAAATACGTTTACTTGATAACTCGTCAAAATCAATGCCCCGGTTCGAATTCGATTCAAATAAAATAAAAGAAGTTCTCGACAATCTTATTAACAATGCCATTAAGTTTTCTCCGCCGAAAACTGACGTAACCGTAAGATCTTATTTAACCGATACAGATGCTGTAACAGAGGTTAAAGACAATGGTGTGGGAATGACCGAAGATGATCTGTCGGTAATTTTCCAGAAAGGAGTTAAGCTTTCAGCCAAACCTACCGGCGGTGAAAAAAGCTCAGGACTCGGACTTTGGATAGCAAAGAAAATAGTCGAAGCTCATAAAGGTACTATTACGGTTGAAAGCAAAAAGGGAATAGGCACTAAGTTTGTCTTTAAGCTTCCTATTAAATAAGAGTAGTCTGTAACATAATTGATCCAGATTAAGAGAGCTCAGCAACATCCTGACTGTTTGTATTGAGCTCTCTTTTTTTTATTTTCCCTTCACATTTATAGTTCAAGGAAACAGGATTCATATGAACTTATCAGGAATAAACGGGACGGTTAAGTTAAATAATGGTTACGAGATGCCTTATCTCGGTTTGGGAGTTTTCCTGGCTCATGACGGTGACGAAGTTATGAACGCTGTTCAATATGCTTTGCAAAGCGGTTACAGACACATAGATACGGCAGCGCTCTATGAGAATGAAAAAGGAGTTGGTGAAGGAATACGAAGAAGCGGTGTTCCAAGAGAGGATATTTTCGTTACGAGTAAAGTTTGGAATTCCGATCAGGGCTACGACAACACTCTAAGAGCCTTTGATGATACAATGAACAAACTGGGTTTCGAATATCTGGATCTTTACCTGATTCACTGGCCGGTTAAAGGAAAATATATAGAAACATGGAAAGCTATTGAAACGATTTATAAAGAAGTCCGGATTAAGTCCATAGGTGTGAGTAATTTCTTAAAGCATCACATTGAAGACTTGAATGAAACCGCCGAGGTACCCCCAATGGTAAATCAGGTTGAATTTCACCCTTACCTGGTCCAGCAGGATTTAATAGACTATTGTAAGTCCAACCAAATCGTTTATGAAGCCTGGAGCCCGTTAATGCAGGGTAAAATGCTGGAAGACAAATTAATAAAGAGACTTGCTGAAAAATATAGCAAAACATCGGCACAGATTATCGTACGATGGGATTTGCAGAAAGGTGTTGTGACTATACCGAAATCAGTTAAGAAAGAGAGAATAATTTCCAATGCGGATATATTCGACTTCGAGATTTCCGACGATGATATGAAGCTGATAGATTCGCTGGACCGGCACGAACGAATCGGCGCCGATCCGGATAATTTTGATTTTTAATTATACTACTTTTACCATGTCGGTCTAATTCCCGGAGCATAAGGGAATTTCAGACTCTCATAATATTCAAGCGACTTATCCGGCTTTTCCAATCCGTCTGGAATAGACCTCTTCGAGAAAGTCTGGAAATACAATACACTGGCATTTCGCCACCAAACAGCTTCATCTCTTTGTATTTTAAGCAGCATCTTAACCCGTTCTAATCTTTCATTGTCTATTTCATCTTTTAGTGCATTCCATGTTTCCTGCATGCCTTTAACAGCATCAGCTCCGTCATAATATCTCATTACCAGTTCGTTCCACAGAGTCCTGTCGAACTTCATTTTATAATCCCAGTTAACATGATGAAACCAGAGGAGGAATTCTTCCGGACAGGATTCAAGCGATGCATATTTATCCCGCACTTCCGGGAAGTACTGGCTTACAGCATTGCTTCCTGTTTCAGTGCGGTCGAACCCGATACCCTCGTCGTCTGACCTGTGATAATATACTGCTGTCCAGTCGTCCCGCCCTTTATCCTTGATCCACGGACCGGGACCGTAGTGATGATCCCAACCCATAAGGTGGTGGAGTCCGAGAGGAGCCATATAGTTTACAGTATTCTCGCGGGACTCGAGCATCATCTTCTTAACGGGCTCAACAAAACTTTCTTTGTTCGAAAATGTCATACGAATCCATTCATCTGCTATTTCAGATGATGTTAATTCATGATCCCACGCTAGCCTTCCGAATGCGTACCAGTTGGACTGCCCGAATGTATGTCCCGTCCAGTTCCTGTCTGTTCCGATGTTTGCAACTCCTGCCATACCGGTTACCGGGTAATCCTGTAAAGTGCCGTCAATAACCTTTGCAACTGTCGAGCCTTTTCCTTTTGCGTATGTGTCCGACTCAAGAACTTCTTTATACATGGGAGCCAAATAAACCAGGTGTGTTGCCTGACCCAGGTATTCCTGAGTTATCTGGAATTCCATCATAACGTTAGTATTCGTAAAAGCTCCGAACATCGGATGAAACGGTTCACGCGGCTGAAAATCAATGGCGCCGTTCTTAACCTGCAGAAGTACATTTTTTCTGAACTTGCCGTCAAGCGGTTTGAATTCCTTATAAGCCTGTTTGGCCCGGTCGTCTTTATCATCAGCGCTGTAAACGAAAGCACGCCACATCACTACTCCCCCGAACGGTTCAAGCGCGTCTGCAAGCATGTTGGCGCCGTCTGCGTGCGATCGGGCGTAGTTCTGAGGACCCGGCTGTCCTTCCGAATTTGCTTTAACAAGAAATCCCCCAAAGTCAGGAATGAACCTGTAAATTTCTTTAACTTTTTCATTCCACCAGTTCCTTACATCCTCGTTTAACGGATCTGCTGTTTCAAGCCCGCCTATCTCTATCGGGGCGCTGAACCGAGCAGTCAGATAAACTTTTATTCCATAAGGTCTGAAAACATCCGCAAGAGATTTTACTTTTTTAAGATATTGCTCTGTTAACACTAACGCATTTGAGTTTACGTTTGTTAACACAGTGCCATTAATACCTATTGAAGCATTAGCTCTTGCATAATCTGTATAACGAGGAATCAGATAATCAGGAAGTTTGTGCCAGTCCCATATCGAGAACCCGGCGTAACCGCGCTCGGAAGTTCGGTCGAGGTTATCCCAATGATTAAGTACTCTTATACCAACCTTGGGGTCGCTTTCAATATTTATGGCGCTGATATCCTGCTGAGTCTGCAGCAGCCTGAGAAAATGAAACGTACCGTAAAGAACTCCGATATCACTTCCGGCAACGATAAGGATTGCCTTCTTATCGTTTAATTTTCCTTCGGTAATCAAGTACCCTTCTTCACCAAGTTTGTCTACCTTATTCGACAATAGCTGATTTAATTCAGGAAGGTTATTCAGTGTTCCTGCCAGTACTACTCCATCTCTTTCAATTTCGGAGACAACAGGAATTTGTTTATCCAGTAATCCCATTAATCCGGTTAAAAATTCTTCTTCGGCCAACTCAATAGTTTTACTGTTGCCGATGAATTTAACTCCGCTAATTGCATTTGAATACCCGGCTAGTTTTACGGGGTTATCAATCTTATCATATCTGAGCCATAACCGGTATCCGTCTTCAGCGTGAATCGTAACTGTGAAAGAAAAAACCAAAACAACTACTGCTAAAACTTTTTTCATTTATTCAACCTCTTCTCTTATCTCAATTATTATCAGTAGTAAACTTTAATTGTCATAATTCCGTTTGCCCGGACATTCACATTTAGTAAATTTCCTCTTAGCTTAATCTGTTCGCCGTTATCCTCCAGGAAGTTTGTGTACTCCGCTTTAACCGGTTTGCCCGGCAGTTTAAGTTCAGCGGTTGTCTTTATACCGTCAGTTTCATAAAACTGGTATACAAAAACATTGTCGGATTCTTCCGCCTTCTTTATCGAAGCAAGTACAAGATTTTCCGGTTTTAGTTCAGCAAACGAATGACTTAGCGGGAACTGTCCGTCCGACGACTCTGTAGTAACCGCAATCAATTCATTGTTGTATTCATATCCGCGTTTAACTGTTCTTGCATCAACTATGTTTCCCGTGTGGGGATAAAGTGAATATTCCATCTTGTGAAATCCCATGTCCGCAGTCTTATCCGGCGATTTCGGAGAACGAAGGAGAGTTAATCTCATATCGCTTCCCTTAATATCATATCCGTACTTGGCTTTATTCAAAAGACTTACGCCATAATTACTGTCGCTTAAATCAGCCCATCGCAAAGCAGCAACTTCCCACTTACCCTTGTCATTTTCGCCTTCCGGCGTTGTCGACCGTTTAATTGTTCCGTAAGGTATTTCATAAGTTGCGACGGTATTGCTAACCGAAAGCGGGAATAAAACTTTAACTAACGTTTTTTCTTCGAACCATTCAGCAGAGGTTACAAAGTCGATTCGGTCAATCCCGTTATAAAGAATTATATCCTGAGTGAAGAAACTGTTCGGGAAGTCTTCAGTCGGAAATCTTTTTTTCGAACCAGGTTTTAAGTAGTCTCTATAAATCCTTATAACATTTTTAACAGGACCTTTTTCGAGCAATTCCACTTTCCTGAATGTGGTCGGGAATTCTTTTCCTGTATAACCGATATTCCAGGCATCATACTCGCTTGGTATATCCTCAAACAACTGTAGTTTGTTTCCGCATCCCGTAAGAAGCTCTTTATCATTAACCTTATCGTAAATACTCTTTACCCATCCGGAATCCGTGTCGATAGTTATTTTGAAATATTCGTTTTCAATAGATGCGTCGACGACTTTAGGCGGATCTTCCTGAAGGGCTGAAACTGTCAAAGAATTTATCTTGTCCTTAAACACACCCTTTATCTTTCTTAACTCATAAGTTTTATAACCAAGCGAAGGAACATCTTCCGCGATAAATAGAATTTCCCGGTTTAACTCATCTATCACATTATACTGTGACGCTACCGGTTCCCCATCTGTTGTATAAATTTCATATAGTTCGCTGTCGCCTTCCGTAAGCTTTAATTTAACTAAATCATTCCTGGACCATGAAAGAGAGTTGTAAACTACAACTGGTTTTCCATTTTTTATTGAAGAGGTATTAATGTTCGAAGCTATTGATTCTATTGACGTTCGCAGCGCATAGTCGCCCAGCTCAAAAGCTTTTTTATAGTCCAGATCAGCATCCAGGTAAACTTCGCGTATACTCGATCCCGGAAGAATATCATGAAACTGGTTAAACATTACTTTCTTCCAGGCGTTCTTCAAATGATCCTGCGGATAATCAGCGCCGTTCAAGTCTGCAAAAGAAGCAAATTTTTCCGCATTAGCCAGAAGTACTTCACCGTCCCTGTTATTCTTTTTAGTATCAGATTGAGTTGTGTAAGTCCCGCGGTGATATTCCAGATAAAGTTCGTCTTTCCAAACTGGAAGTTCTTCAAGGTCCTGTTTCTTAAGCCACTTTATATATTCTTCACTTGTTCCGTAAACAATATTCGGGAATACATCCAGTGTTGACAGTCTGTCTATTCGTTTCATCATTTCTATTGACGGACCGCCGCCATGGTTTCCCACGCCGAACAACACAAGCATATCTTTATAACCTGTGTTGGCTTCGAACTGACGCAGCCAGTCCACAATCTGGAACGGGTGTTCGATGTCATTAATATAACTGAACGGGAAATAGGATAGTATTCTTGACCCATCGGGAGCTTCCCACCAGAAAATCCTGTAAGGAAACACACTCGTATCGTTCCAGCCGATTTTTTGCGTAATGAATGCATCCATACCGCTGTTAATATAGAACTGCGGCATGTTCCATGTGTAGCCGAATGAATCCGGGTTCCAGCCAATGACAGCTCTTTTACCGAGATTGTTCTCGAAGAACTTTTGTCCGTACAATAACTGACGGGACCATGAAACTCCGTCCGGCAGGTTGCAGTCCGGTTCAACCCACATACCGCCTGTTAACTCCCAGTTACCCTCGTCAACCTTTGCCTGTATCTCGCTGAACAGATCGGGATACAAATCCCGCATCCATTCATAAAGCGCTGCCTGGCTTTGCGCGTAAGCGAAATTTGTACTGGTCTCGTCCGTTCTCGCTCTGTACATATTCATCACAGATGAAAAAGTATGATAGCATACATCAATAGTTTCTTTTTTACGCCACAACCAAGCTGCGTCAATATGCGCGTTGGCTGTGAAGTGGAGTGTAAACTTCCTCGCAAACTCCGCAACAGGTTTAAGCTGCTTACGAACTTTTTCTAATGACCTTTTAAAAGTTTCAACATCACCTTTTCTTAAAGCATCAACATTCAGTTCAGCTACTGCATTAATTAACTCTTCGGCAAGTTCCTTTTTCATTTCTTTATCGTCGTTGGACTTATCAATACCGGGATCAACTTTAACCCTGTTATTAGTCTGGTAAGTGTCGAAACTTAAAAGCTTCAGACCTGTTCTTACCGACAGTATGAAATCTGAGATGCTTTGTTTAAAAGGATTTTCTTCACCGAAATTCAATCTGGCAGACATTAACCTCAGTGGTCCACCTGTGTTTATTGCCTTTACTACTAATACGAACTTATCTCCTGCCCTGGCATTATCTGTCAGCAGAAATTCACCATCCCAGTTGAAACGCCCTTTATCAACACCGTTTATATATAAAAACCCATAATCATCGACTGATATCTGAAAGTTAATTTTAGGTGTGACTTTTATCCCGCCAACATATTCGGGAATTTCTATTTCTTTTCGAAGCCAGCATGATTTCGGGAATATACTTTCGTTTATGCCGAGAGTTTCCCACGCACTATCATCGAAATCACTTTTAGACAATTCCTCAGCAGCGTAACTCATATTCGTTGAGTACTTCCAGTTATCGAAGTTAGCGTTGTTAATCACCTCAAGGTCATTGATAATTTTTTCTATTTCTGATTGAGCAGATATAACGGTAACAAATAAAAACAAAACAACAACAAAGTATCTGTAGATCATTTTTTCCCTTATACTGTATTAATGTTTTTATTCAGCAAGTAAGTTTCTGTAGAAAGACAATACAGAATCATTTATAGATTCGTAAAAATCCAGGACCTCCTGTTTCGGAACATGTTTGTGTTTTCTCCAGTTGGCAATTTTCTCGTCTGCTCTCTTCATTATTTCATTTTCAAAGGGCCGGATTTTCTGTATAACTCCTGTTCCTTCTTCGTTATAGACAAACGGAAGGTTCATATACTTATAACCTGAACCTCGTTTGACGGGAAAACACTTATCCTTTAGCTGAAGAGAATAGTCGCATAGAGGTGCATTCCCTGACTTATCAGCCTTAACACATTCAGGAAGATTATCACCGCCGTTAACCCACGTCGGCACGGCAACCGAAGTTAGAGGAAAACCCAATACAGTCCATATAGTAGCCAAATCCGGCGACTCGCCTTCTTTTACTCCCTGAACAAGTATTGTTGAAACCGAACTGTTCCTGACAATATAGTCCTGCAGGTGAACGAATTTATTCTCGTTCTCTTCCGCTTCAGCTTTTGTCAGATCTTCGCCGGTTAATGAATGCTTAAGAGAACGGCTTACATCCTGCAATAGAAATTTGTAAGTCAAATTATCCTCGGCTTCAGCCTGGTACATAAGATTCTCAGCGGTCAGGTAGCGTATGTAGCCGTATCCGTTATTTCTGGAACCGGTAAAAGAATAGTTTGTTCTGATAATGTATCCGAAAGGAGCAATTTTAGGATCGTTCGCGTCTATTTTTCTGTATTCATAATTGTTGCACTCGTAATATGCGCATCCGCCCTGTGCATCAATAACACCGAAGTTTGCTTCTACTCCAAGCGGTTTCGGAATTGAATCCAGCAAAGCCTCAAAATCTTCCAGGGTTTCACAATTCTGAAGAGCGAGCTTCATAACTTTGCCTTCCTGATCCTTCAGCCTGGTTAAATCATGGTCGGGTTTAAGGTTATAAGAAGCCGAATTCATAATAGCGAATCCGGTGCTGTTGCATCCGCCCCATACTTCACTTCCTGACTTATCAACCGAGTTAACCAGACCGATATATTCGTACTTTCCGTCGTCGAAAAACATTAGTTTGTTCTGTTCAAAAGACGAGTCCCTGTGCTTAAAAATAATGGGCCGTCCGTCCTGGGTAAATCTGCCCGAAATTATCGTTGTTGTGCATGTATATGCCTGTTCAGTAAAAAATATTAGTAGGAAAACGATCAAAAATGACTTTATTTTAAACATAGTGAGTATCCCTGTGATGGTTTTAACAGAAGTTAAATAAACATATGTAAAATGAAACAACCAAACAATTAATTTTAAAATTAAGAAAAAAGTAAACAAATTAACCTGTTGATAACAATGAAAATAAATGTTGATAAGTCAGGTGAAGATTGTTGATAACCGGCGGCTTCTTGAACATTTGTTATTAAGCAACAGTTAGAAACAAGTTATCAACACATTTTAAATATTAAGTGTTCACATAAATTCATGTAAAAAAAGCACTTAGAAAGTTATCAACATATTCACTTGCTTATTATTACAACTATCCTTTTTAAAAGAAAGAAATATAGAATATATAGAGGGTGTTGATCTCTGTAAGTCATTATATTTATTGGTAATACAGCGTTTTTTTTAATATATTGCTTCACTAAAATTTATTAAATTTTCGGAGAAATTCATGGAATTCAAAGTCAATAGCAAGGAACTTGAAAAACTGCTTACCAAGATCATTCCCGCCGTTCCGACAAGAACTCCAATGCCGATTCTTGAGAACTTCTTATTCGAAATTAAAGACGGATTATTAACAATTTACGCTACAGATCTGGAGATTTCTCTGAAGTCTTCAATCAATATTGTAACTGAAGAAAACTTAAGCATAGTTATACCTGCTAAACTGTTATATGATGTTCTGAGATCCCTTGGTGATACCACTGTACATTTCGATGTATCCGGCAATGGGAAGTTGAATCTTACTACCGATAACGGAAAGTATACTTTAAGCTATCTTGATTCCGATGAATTCCCCGAGATACCATCGTTCCCTGAAGAAAATGTCAGTGAAGATTTAGCTGAAATTTCAATTAACGGAATGAAACTGAAAGAAGCTCTCGACAAAACTTCTTTCGCGATGAGTAAAGAAGAAATGCGTCCCGCAATGATGGGAACACTTTTTGAATTTACTGAAGACGGTTTAAGGTTTGTAACAACCGACGGACACAGACTTGTAAATCTTTTGATTAAAGATGTCGGAACAGAAATTAACAATCAGTACATCGTTCCCGAGAAAGCTATTTCAGTTCTCCAAAAAATTCTTGACGAGAAAGATGTTAAGCTGTATATGAGCAAGACTCATATATCATTCAAATTAAGCGACATTGAGTTAATCACAAGATTGATAGGCCAGAAATATCCCGATTACAAAAGCGTTATTCCGTTAGAGAACGAGTTTGATTTAAAAATTGAAACTAAAGAAATACATAACGCTATCAGAAGAATGATGTTATTCTCCACATCTAATACACGCAGAGTTAAATTTTCCATTACAGAAAACAACCTGGAAATAAGTGCCGAGGATCTCGATATAGGGGCATCAGGACAAGAAAAGATTTTATGTGTATACGGCGGTGAGTCGATAGATATAGGCTTTAACTCAGCATACGTAAACGATATACTAAGTCATCTTCATGAAGAAAAAGAAATAATATTCAAGCTTCATTCTCCAACAAAAGCAGTTCTTATTTTACCGAGTGAGAATGCCGACGGACAGGAGTTAATGATGCTGTTAATGCCGGTTCGACTGAATAATTAAAATGATATTGAATTCACTTTTATTAAGAAATTTTAGATTGCATAAATCAACAACACTGGAGTTCTCGAAAAACCTTAACTATATAATCGGAGGCAACGGGCAAGGAAAAACCACAATACTGGAAGCAATCTATTATTTGTGTACGACAAAAAGCCTGAGTCAGTCGCAGGATTCCGAAGCTGTTACTTTCAACGAAGGTTCATTTGAAATAGGCGGTAAGTTTTCTGATTTGACGGACAGTACAATACGAGCATATTACGATATAAACAATAATAAGAAAGTAATATTCATAGATGATAAACAAATACACCGGGCTGCCTCAGTTATAGGAAAGTTTCCGGTTGTTACTTTGATTCAATCCGATCATGCGATTACCCAGGGTGCACCTGCCGAACGCAGGAAATTTGTCGATTCCATTATTTCTCAAGCCAGTGAAACTTATTTGAATATTCTTTTGGACTATAATAAAACTTTGCGTCAGCGTTCTGCGCTGCTGAGTAAAATAAAAGAAACGGGTAACAGAAATTTGTATCCGCAGCTGGAGGCATGGACCGAAACACTTGTAAATCACGGTACTGAACTTGTTAAACACAGAATACGATTTATCAATGAGTTTAACGATTATGTTTCCGAAGCTTATACAAATATTATGGAAAGCGCCGAATTACCGGCCGTTCAGTATTCATTCCTTGGCGAGTCTGAAGAGGGAAAGATAGAAGAAGTATTTAACGAAGAATTGAACAGCTTAAGAAACAGTGAGTTGACCAGGGCTAAAAATTTAGTTGGTCCTCATAGGGATGATTTTCATTTCTACGTGAACGAGTATGAGTTGAGAAAATACGGCTCTCAGGGTCAGCACAAGACTTTTCAGATAGCTCTGCGTTTCGGACAGTTCTTTTATATGAAAGATACACTTGGAAGAACACCCATTTTTCTGATGGATGATGTGTTCGGAGAACTTGATACATATCGTTCGAATAAAATAAGTTTATATCTGAAGGAGATTGGTCAGGCATTTATAACAATGACTGATTTCACAAAGTACGAGGAGATAAACATCAGTGATACCGACAAAGTAATAAACGTGAAAAACGGTACTGTAACTTATGTTGAGTAAATATAAAAGCCTGAAAGATGTTATAGGCACGGAAGACGAATTTAAGAAAATAAGGGAAATAACCAAAGAACAGGAAGTTGTAGAAAAGTTCGCGGAGATATTTCCGGATTTGTCTAAGATAGCAAACGCAAAAAAATTTGATAAAGGAAAGCTCTTCCTGAGGGTTGAAAATTCGGTATGGCGGAGTGAACTTAATTTTAAACAGTCTCTCATGATAGCCAAATTAAATGAGGCTGTTGGAGAGCAGGTAGTTAAAGCAATTAAGTTTTTATGAAGATATAACTAAATATAGGTGTAAGAAGTGACAAAAGACGCTGCAACGAAAAATTATACCGCGGTTAACATCAGTGTACTAAAAGGACTTGAAGCTGTACGCAAGCGTCCTGCGATGTACATCGGTGATGTAACTTCCCGCGGACTGCATCATCTGGTCAACGAGGTAGTCGATAACAGTATCGACGAGGCTCTTGCCGGGTATAACGATAAAATATTTGTTACGATAAACAAGGATGGAAGCGTAACCGTAGAAGACCATGGAAGAGGTATCCCGATTGATATTCACCCTGAAGAGAAAAAGTCCGCGCTTGAAATAGTTATGACTGTGCTTCACGCAGGCGGTAAATTCGATAAAGATTCTTATAAAGTATCCGGCGGTTTACACGGTGTTGGTGTTTCTGTTGTGAATGCGCTTTCCGAATGGCTGAAAGCGGAAGTTTATTTGAACGGAAAAGTATATTACCAGGAATACGAGAGAGGTATTCCAAAAGCTGATGTAAAAGAGATCGGCAAGGTTAAAAATAAATCCGGTACTAAGATTACATTTAAACCCGATGCAGAGATATTCAGGACTACCAGTTTCAAATTCGAAACACTTGCAGAAAGAATGCGCGAACTTGCGTACCTGAATAAAACAGTAGCTATTAAGCTGAAAGACGAAGCTGAAGGCGAAGAAGAACTCTACCATTACAAAGGTGGTATCATTGAGTTTGTAAAGTACCTTGATGAAACAAGAACAGCTCTTCATAAACCCGTTTACATTGAGGGGGATAAGGATAATACTCCTGTTGAAATAGCCTTTGAATACAGCAGCGCTTATTCAGACAATATTCATTCTTATGTAAATAATATTAATACGCATGAGGGCGGAACTCATTTATCAGGATTTAAAACAGCCTTAACAAGAACACTTAATAACTATGCTTATAAGAATAAACTTATTAAGGAAAACTCAAAAATAACTCTAACGGGCGATGACTTCAGGGAAGGATTGACAGCGGTCATTTCCGTTAAGGTTATGGAGCCGCAGTTTGAAGGGCAGACGAAAACCAAACTCGGTAACAGTGAAGTAAAATCAGCCGTTGAGATGATTGTAGGTGAAAAACTTGCCGAGTATCTCGAAGAGAATCCTTCAGTTGGTAAGAAGATAATTGAAAAATGCTCCCGAGCTGCCGAAGCGCGTATGGCGGCACGCAAAGCTCGTGAACTGGTTAGACGAAAGAATGCACTCGATACGCTTCATCTGCCGGGTAAATTAGCAGACTGTTCAATAACGGACCCCGAACATTGTGAAATATATATTGTTGAGGGTGACTCCGCGGGCGGTTCTGCCAAGCAGGGCCGGGACAGACGCTTCCAAGCTATTCTGCCTTTGAGAGGAAAGATTCTAAATGTTGAAAAAGCGAAGATAAATAAAATTCTGGAAAACACTGAGATTAAAGCTATTATTGCTGCTCTTGGTGCTGGTATTGCAAGTGACTTCGATCAGGAGAAATCGCGTTACGGAAAAGTTATTATTATGACTGATGCGGACGTAGACGGAAGTCATATTCGTACACTGCTTCTTACATTCCTTTACAGATATATGAAAGACCTTATTGCTGCGGGCAAGGTTTATATCGCACAGCCGCCGTTATATAAAATTAAGAAAGGAAAAGAAGAAGTTTATGCTTTCGATGACGAAGAAAGAAATAAAGTTTTAAAGAGATTTAAAGCTAACGGAAAAGATGATTTGAATGAGGAGGGTTTACCGAAGGGTGTTAACATATCAAGGTATAAAGGTCTTGGTGAGATGAACCCCGAACAATTGTGGGAAACCACGATGAATCCTGAAACACGAACTGTACTTCAGGTTAACCTTGAAAGTGCTTTGGCTGCTGATAAAATATTCGAAACTCTTATGGGTGATTCGGTAGAACCCCGAAGAGCATTTATTGAAAAGCATGCTAAGTATGCTAATCTTGATGTATAATATGTTTATTCACTATAAAGTTCTGAACAAAAAGTAGAGATAAAATGGCAACGTTTTTTGAAAAAGTATTACCCGTTTCGCTCGAAGAAGAAATGAAATCATCATATATCGACTATGCAATGTCGGTTATAGTGGCAAGAGCATTGCCCGATGTAAGGGACGGGTTAAAGCCGGTACACAGAAGAGTTTTATACGGTATGCATGAACTCGGACTGGCTCACAATAAAGCATATAAGAAATCGGCAAGGATTGTCGGTGAGGTTTTAGGTAAGTATCACCCGCATGGAGACTCGGCGGTTTACGATACAATGGTTAGAATGGTACAGGACTTCTCGTTAAGGTACCCGCTTGTTGACGGGCAGGGTAACTTCGGATCTGTTGACGGCGACAGCGCAGCGGCAATGAGGTATACCGAAGCTAGAATGTCAAGGATAGCAGGTGAACTTCTAAGAGATCTTGATAAGAATACTGTGGATTTTGCTCCAAACTTTGATGACTCTCTTCAGGAGCCGATAGTACTTCCGTCATACCTGCCTACTCTTCTTGTTAATGGGGCAAGCGGTATCGCTGTTGGTATGGCTACGAATATTCCTCCGCATAATATCGGTGAAGTAATTGACGGTGTTATTGCGATGATCGATAAACCGAAGTTGACTTCGGAAGATCTTATACAATATGTTAAGGCTCCCGACTTTCCAACAGGCGGAATTATTTACGGTTACGAAGGTGTTAGAGAAGCATATACAACAGGTAGAGGTCGTGTTGTAATTCGCGCTAAAGCAAATATTGAGATGCATAAGAATGACAGGGAAACAATTGTTATTAGCGAACTTCCCTACCAGGTAAATAAAGCTAACCTGATTGAGAAAATAGCTGAACTTGTTAGAGCCGGAAAGATTGAAGGTATTACCAATATCAGAGATGAATCCGACCGTGACGGTATGCGTGTTGTTATCGAGATGAAACGAGATGCACAGCCAGCCGTTATTCTTAACCAGTTATTCAAGCATACGCAGATGCAGGTAACGTTCGGTGTTATTATGCTCGCGCTTGTTAACGGTGTTCCTAAGGTGCTGAAACTCGAAGAGATGATGAAGCATTTTATTGATCACCGTGTTGAGGTTCTTGTTAGAAGAACCAAATACGAACTGGAAGCGGCTGAGAAAAGAGCGCACATACTGGAAGGTTATATAATAGCTCTGGATAATATCGACGCTGTTATTGAGACTATCAAGAAATCGAAAGATGTAGAAACCGCACGAACCAACTTAATGAAGAAGTTCAAGTTGTCGGAAATACAGGCGAAAGCGATTCTCGATATGCGTCTTCAGAGATTAACCGGACTGGAAAGAAAGAAAATTGAAGACGAGTACAAGGAAACAATTAAACTGATTGAGAGATTGAGAGGAGTATTGGACAGCGAGAAGAAACAGTTTAAAATAATTAAAGACGAGCTCCTTGAGCTGAAAGAAAGATACGGAGACGAAAGAAGAACTGAGATTATTTATGACTATAAAGAATTTGCGTTGGAAGATATAATAGCTGAAGAAGATGTAGTTGTTACTATATCGCACAAAGGATTCATTAAAAGATTCCCCGTAAGCGGTTACAGGAAGCAGGCACGTGGCGGTAAAGGGGTTACGGGTGCCGGTACAAAGGATGAGGACTTTATAGAGCATATGTTTATTACCTCGACTCATAATTATATTATGTTCTTTACTGATAAGGGTAAATGTTACTGGCTTAAAGTACATGAGGTTCCCGAAGCGGGCAGAGCAGCAAGAGGCCGATCAATATTGAATCTTCTTGAGAAGGATAAGAATGAAGTGATTACTGCATTTGTATCTGTTAAGGAATTCAGCAACGATAAATATCTTATGATGGTCACTAAAAACGGTACTGCAAAGAAAACAGTTCTCTCTGCATATTCAAATGTAAGACGAGGCGGAATAAATGCAATCAACGTAATTGACGGTGATGAACTTGTAACTGTTAAAATGACAGATGGAAACAATGATATAATTATCGGTACGGAAAAAGGAATGGCGATACGCTTTAACGAGCAGGATGTCCGCGATATGGGAAGAACATCCACAGGTGTTCGCGGAATTAATCTAGGCAAAGGTGATAAAGTAATAGGATTCATCGTAGTTCGAAGCTCATCTACTCTGCTTGTCGTTACGGACAAGGGCTTTGGAAAAAGAAGTCATATTAACGATTACCGCATTACAAAACGAGGCGGCAAAGGAATTATAACCATTAAAACCGGTGAAAAGACCGGCAACCTCATATCGCTTATGGAAGTTAATGATACGGATGAACTCGTAATTATAACTTCTAAAGGTATGGTTATGAGACAGTCTGTGAAAGCTCTCAGGGTGATGGGAAGAAACACTCAGGGTGTCAGACTTATACGCCTGAACGATGACGACTCCATTGCTGATATTGCCAGGGTTGTTTCAGAAGAACAGGAGCTGGGCAGCAACGGAAACTCGAACGAGTTATTATAAATTCATTTAAACCCGGTTTCGTACCGGGTTTTTTTATTGTTTAATAATATATATAGAATTAAAACTACAGGTGTTACAATGTCAAATAAAGATATGAGTTTTGAATCCAGGTGTGTACACGCAGGGATTGATGATTACGAATTCGGACCGGTTGTACCTCCGATCTATCAAACATCCACATTTAAATTCGAGAACGCTAAACACGGTGCAGATTTATTTAAAGGCGATCGTGAAGGCTATATTTACAGCAGGATGGGTAATCCAACTGTTGAAGCAATGGAAAAAGCTGTTGCCGAACTCGAAGGCGGCCACAAGGCTTTAGGATGCGGCAGCGGGATGGCGGCAATCAGTACAACCTTCTTTTCTCTGTTAAGAACAGGCGATCATATAGTCTGTTCGAAAGCTGTTTACGGACCTACTAATACGCTGTTGAATAACATTGTTACTCAGCTCGGTATTGATGTTACATTTGTAGATTCCGCTGCAACAGATGACCTCGAAGAAGCAGTAAGACCTAACACTAAAATCATCTACATTGAGACTCCGGGCAACCCGACACTTTGTATTGCCGACTTAAATAGTATAGCGGACATTGCGCATAAAGCGAAAGCGAAACTTATAGTCGACAACACGTTTATGAGTCCAGCACTTCAGCAGCCGTTAAAGCTTGGGGCGGATATTGTAGTCCATAGTATGACGAAATTTCTTAACGGACACGCCGATGTCGTTGCCGGTGTAATAGTTCTTAAGGATGAAGAGACATTCAAGCACTTCAGGAAAACATTAAACCAGCTCGGCGGAGTTATCGATCCGTTCAATGCGTTCCTTGTGCACAGGGGAATAAAAACATTATCTCTCCGAATGGATAAACATTGTGAAAGCGCTCAGATAGTTGCCGAGTGGCTTGAAAAGCATCCGGTGGTTGACTGGGTGCGATTCCCGGGCTTAAAGAGTCATCCGGAATATGAACTCGGACAGAAGCAGCATAAAGGTCCCGGCGGTATGATAACCTTTGAAGTTAAAGGCGGATTCGAAGCGGGTGAAGCAGTAATGAACTCTGTAAAGTTCTGCCAGCTTGCAGTTAGTTTGGGCGGAGTCGAAACACTGATCCAGCATCCGGCCAGTATGACTCATTTATCAATGGGTAAACTTGCACGTGCAGAAGCAGGAATATCAGAAGGTCTGATAAGATTATCTGTTGGTATTGAAAGCGTAGAGGATATTATTGCCGATCTGGAACAAGCCTTTGAAAAGATAGCAGGGAAATAGAAAGTTAACAAGAAATAAAATTGATTGATTTGGATTGCGCCGGACATAAACCCGGCGTTTTTATTTTTAAATACTTCTAATCAACGAAGCATTAATCCATAACAAGAATACGCCCGTAAATTAAATCGAATGAAAATGTTTTCTTCTCCGATCTCTTTTCAAGATACTGCGCAACTTTTTCAAGTCTTTTAGGAATCGACATAATTTTATCCTGTGCAATTCTGCCCATTTCGTTTAATCCTTCCAGCGTTTCAATTTTCCAATACTTAATTGCTTCCTCAACAATACTTTTATAGTCCAACGCACTGTATATGCCGACGCGCCTGATTACATCAGCCATCTCCCTGAAATTTGGCATCCGTATTCCGGGCATGTCTATTGCGGGAAGAATATCAAGCGCTGATTGGAGAGCCTTGTTCGGATCGATTTTTAATATTTCAGCAAACACATTGCGGTAAAATGTATAATGCTTAGCTTCATCCATTGCAATGTTATTGAGTATACCGTTTATAAGCGGCTCATCCTTTCCAATATACTTTCCGGTATTCTTGTGGGAAATTTGAGTAGCTCTTTCCTGAAGTGTTGTATAAACGAATACCTTGTATGGATCTTTATCCCAGGAGGGTTCGAATCCTTTTTCCACGTACATATACTGCATCTGCTCGAGTCTTGAAAAATTAAATAAACGCGAATCACGGGCATAGTCGCGCAGGATGTTTCCGTGCCTGTCCTCTTCGGCCGTCCACATGTTTATCCATTTCGCCCAGAAGCTGTCGTCACCCAGGTATTTTGAGAGCAGCTTATGAAAATGCGGCAACCCCTCTTCCGTTATTAGGTTTAGTCCCACAGCAACTCGTGCGGAATCTTTTACTCCTCTAACACGTTCACGAAGTTTTAAGATGTTAGCTTCGTCATCAGCGCTGTTTTTCTCCTCAGCCGGCAGATAGTCACTTGAGAACCACAACTTGCGTTTGTCAAGGTGTGCATTCATCCAGGTTTTTACTTTTTGTTCAAGTGCCTGCAGAACTTCCGCTTTCGATTCGGTTTCAATACGTTCCGGTTCTTCAGTGATTAAATTCATTCAATTTCCTTCTGAATAGTTAGTATAAACAACCGGTAATTATCAAGTTGTAAAACTAACGGATTAATTATCTATAATGAGACGCATTGTCTAATTTATAGGTTTTATTTATTTCTTCCTATCTGAAGACTATTGTTTTACATAAATTTTACATTATAGATAACCGTAAACGGAATTGCTGTAAATTTGTTATAATAAACAGTGTTATAAAATAATTAAGGCTGTCGGTATGATTCTTCGCATAAAGAATATGGTTTGCAACAGGTGTATAAAAGTTGTTAGGGAGGAGCTTGAGAAGCTTGGAGTTAAGATAACATCAATAGAATTGGGGGAAGTGGAAACTCCCTCAGAACAAAACGAACTGCCCATGGGGGATATTAAAAAAGTGCTGGCTGATAACGGCTTCGAATTAATAGAAGATAAACGCGCTAAGACGATAGAGAAACTTAAGAACTGTATTATTTCGCTTATTCATCATAATGATTATGATCTTGATAAGGATACCAACTATTCCGAACTGATCCGTAAAGAAATGGATATGGATTATAATTATCTTACCGGACTCTTCTCATCGATGGAAGGAATTACCATTGAACACTATATAATTCTTCAAAAAATTGAACTTGCTAAAGAACTTCTAAAGTATGGTGAACTTACATTGAGCGAGATAGCGTATAAACTGGGTTACAGCAGCGTCGCGCATCTCTCAACACAGTTCAAAAAGGTAACCGGTATGACGGCAAGTCAGTTTAAGACATTAACAGAGAATAAACGCAAACCTCTTGATGAAGTTTGGTGAATTGGAATGAGAAGGGCTTTTACATTTAGCTTTATTTTGTCTGATTATTCTACATATATTTAACAGGAATATCGGATTGGATAATGAACAAAGATGATTTAGAAAAACTAGCCGGTGATCCGAAGTTTATACCGGGAATATACAATTACTGCGACAGGTGGTGCGAGAGATGTGCGTTCACAACCCGGTGTATGAATTTTGAACTGAGTGAGCAGGAATTCAGTGATCCTGAAACACGTGATATAAACAATAAAAAGTTCTGGGATAAGATAAACGAATCTTTCAAAGCAGCATTAACACTGCTTGAAGCGGAAGCTGAAAGACTCGGAATAGATTTAAGTGACCAGGAAGAAGGCGGCGGGACGGAATATTATAAAGAAACTTTTGAAGAATCCGAAAAACACCCGCTGGTCTCTGCTGCAAGAAAGTACGGGGAAAAGGTAGAGCAATGGTTCGATGATAATGAAAATATGCTCAGAGATAAAGCAACCAGCCTTCAGCAAAGGATAGAACTGGATTTACCCAAAGACGATCCTATCGAGGAAGCATTTGAACTGGAAGACATGATTGAAATAATAAGGTGGTACCAGTACCTTATTTCGGCGAAACTCTTTCGGGCAATAGGGGGTAAGTATAACTATAATGATTTTGAGGACGACCCGGTAAAAAACGACAGCAATGGTTCGGCTAAAATCGGATTGATTTCGATTGAACGCTCACTGTCTGCATGGCACAAAATGTATGACCAATTCCCTGAGCGCGAGGATGAATTGATTGAAATGCTGCTTCAGCTTAAACGCTTATTAAAAGCATCTGAAAAAGAGTTTCCGCGTGCGTATGAATTTGTTCGTCCTGGATTCGACGAGTGAAATAATAACTAACTAGTTTTCCTTCGTTATTACCTCAGGCAGTTCTTCACCAGTCTTAACAAATACCATAGAAATCGAGTTAACACAATGACGTGTATTTTTATCCGTGAAACCTTCACCGAGAAATACATGTCCCAGATGTCCCTCGCAGTTGGCGCATAGTATCTCGGTTCGCATTCCATCCGCATCGGTAAGGCGTTTTACCGCTCCATCTATTTCATCATCGAAGCTGGGCCAGCCGCAGTGCGAATCGAATTTATCATCCGAAATGTACAAAGGAGCATTACATTGTCTGCAGATGTAAGTTCCCTTTTCTTTGTTGTCGGTGTATTTACCCTTGAAAGCGTATTCCGTTCCTTTGTGTAAAATTACTCTTTCTTCTTCGGGAGTTAATTTATTGTATTTCAAAGTATCCTGTCCGTAATTAGTTGAAATAAAACTTATTGCAAGCAGCATAAATGCTGATATAAATTTCATTATAGCCTCAGTCGTTTTCAAATAAAACACAATTAAGGTCAGAAAGAGTTCAAAATAGCTGGGAGACCTATATAAATAAATAGCCCTATTGAAAGAACCAGTACAATGTTGGTTGTTAACTTGTTTGAGTATTCGCCAACGTGTTTCTTCCGGTTGAGATACAGTAAGGCTATGGCTATAAACGGTATTACGAGGGATCCGAGTACGGCATATACTTTTTGAATAAGCACAAACTTATATAATAATCCGATCATTGGAATTATTGCCAGCCCTATTAAATAATACTTGTAAGGTTTACCCTGAGTGTTCACCGGACTAATATTATCCGGGGAGTTCTTTCTATTAAACATATTCCAGAAATCAGCGAACATATAAGGAACAGACTGCCACACACCAAGGAGACTACTGAAAACAGCCGCCCAGGCTCCTGCCAGAAACAAAGCGCTTCCTATATTTCCTGTAATGTTTTTGAGTTTACCGGAAAGTGTTATAACAAGTTTCGCGCTGCTTTCTTTATCGAGATTAATTTGTGATGAGATAACAATCATAGCCATGCCGAACAAAGCGGTGAAAATGTAGGCGATTATCAAATCGATCCTGACTGTCTTCAGAAAGTCCGAACCGGATCTTCCCTTTTCGCGAATCCAGTAACCGTAACTAAGAATCGTCAAAGTTCCTCCGACACCGCCGAGCAGTGCGAGTGTCCATGCAGTTCCCTGGTTGCTTCCTTCCGGATTAATGTAATCCGGTATTGACGGAATTAGTATGCCCTTAACTACTTCAACAAAGTCAGGCTGCATCAGCGCTGCGGTTATAAGTACCGTTACGAACATAAGCGCAATACATGTACTCATAAGTTTTTCGAAAGAGTCATAGTTGCCAAGCCATACGATAGCCAGTCCTGCAAGACTGTGAATTATTCCCCAGAAAACTTTGCCGGATTCGGGTGTACTCATAACGGGCAGTATCGCATGTGCCGCCACTCCGCTTGCGCTTATAAGTGCAGAGCCTACCATAAACGACCAAACTAAGAGGTAAACGAGAAAGAATATTTCTACAGGTTTGCCGAAGCGTTGAAATAATCCTTCAAGAATTGTTATGCCTGTAGAGAGCTGGTATCTTGCAAGTCCTTCGGTAATAACGAATTTTAGAAACGCCCCGAGAACGACAGCCCAAAGCACGGCTAGTCCGAGTTTACTCCCGGCAAATGCGCCTCCGGCAAGATCTCCCGCGCCAACGCCGGTTGCGGCAATAAGTAGTCCTGGCCCGATAGTTTTCAGTATTTTTGGATTTTTCATTTAACTAAAGTAAGAATTTTTGAGGTTAGTCTGATTATTTCTTGTTAACATATTACAAGATTTAACGCGATGTTCTGCTGTTGAACAGATTCTACATCTGTTCAACATTAACTTTCCGTTAACCCGCCGAACTTGTATAAAAAATTATCTAAATTACCTCCCTTGTTTTCAGAGTTACCAAATATTTTAAAAATACATCTCTCAAAAAATTGGTAGTTAGAATAAAATGAAGTCTTTTGTAAAGGTTTTCGTATTACTAATATTTGCATTGAATATAAACAGCGTCTATTCCCAAACAGCTAAAAAACCGAAACTTGTTGTCGGCATAGTAGTCGATCAGATGCGCTTTGAATATCTCTACAGGTTTAATCCTTACTTCAGTGAAGGCGGGTTCAAACGCCTGATGCACGAAGGAAGTAATTTCACATACGCGCATTATAATTATATGCCTACTCACACGGGACCGGGACACGCATCGATTTATACCGGCTCCGTACCGTTTTATCACGGTATTATCAGCAATAATTATTATGACAGGGTGAATCGTAAAACGGTTAACTGTGTTGTTGATCCTAATCAGAAAGGTATCGGAAGTAATGATGATGAAGGAGCACGCTCGCCGCACAGGCTGCTTTCCACAACCATTACGGACCAGTTGAAATTATCCACCGCGGGCAGGTCCAAAGTTATTTCGGTATCCATAAAGGACCGCGGCGCGGTGTTGCCGGGCGGACACTTTCCTGACGGGGCTTACTGGTATGATAGAAGCTCAGGAAACTTTATTACTTCCTCATATTATCACGAGTCGCTTCCTGATTGGGTTGAAAAATTCAACAAACGCGGTGTTGCCGACTCATGCATGTCCGGAGACTGGCAGTTGCTGCTGCCCGAAGAAGATTATGCGATAAATCCGCCGGATGATTCGAAATACGAAAAAGACATGTTTAAAGAAGGCAAAACGTATTTCCCGCATTCGTTTGAAAATCTTAAAGGAAACGACAAGGTTAAATCGATAGTCTATACGCCGTACGGTAATTATATTATAGCTGAAATGGCCAAGGCGGCGTTGACAAGTGAAAAACTTGGACAGGGTAACGTTACCGATTTCCTGGCGATCAGTTTTTCTTCAACAGATTATGTGGGACATGAATACGGAACAGTTTCTTACGAACTCCAGGATACTTATATAAGACTTGACCGGGTAATTGCCGACCTGCTTGAAACGCTTGATAAAAAACTGGGTAAAGATAATTATCTTCTGTTTTTAACTGGTGATCATGCCGGTATGAAAACACAGGCTTTTCTAAAAGACAGTAGAATTCCCGTAGGGGGACTTAGATGGCAATCGGTGTTCGATTCGTTAACAGCCTTTACCAAAAGGGAGTATAATCACACAACTCTGATTGAAAGCTATTCAAACAAGCAGATTTTTTTGAACAGGGATGTAATTAGAAAAGAACAACTGGATATTGATAAGGTAGAGAGAAACATAGCTAATTATATTAGGGATACTTTTCCCGAAGTTGCATCAATCTTTACCCGCAGAGATCTTGAAACACAAATTGCTCAAAGAGTTCCGATAAGTTATATCCTGAATGGTTATAACCCGTCACGATCAGGTGATATCGCATTTAGCTTTCAACCTGGTTTTCTTGGTCGGTATCATGCAGAAGGAACTCAGCATGGTTCTTATTATGCTTATGATACACATGTACCGATGCTGTATTACGGCTGGCGTGTTCCGGCACAAACGGTTAATTCTCCGGTTTATGTTTGTGATATAGCGGCGACCATTGCGAATCTTCTTAAAATTACAGAGCCGAGCACCTGTATCGGTATACCTCTGATAATTGAGGAATAAAGAAGCGAAGAGAAAAATATCCCGGCGGGCAATTGAGTTCAAACGCCGGGTTATAAATTATAATTCAAGTGAATTCACGAACACCTCTTTAGTAACATTATTAGTAGTAAGAATACGTTCGGTTGCGGAATTAATTTTGTTGGGTGGCATCGGCAAACGTGTTTCGGATAATACAAATTCGTTCATGGTGACCTTTTGTACCCAGTTGGTTTCCAGGTTCTTATAGATTATACCCTTATAATGAGAACTACCAACTGTTTCAATTTTCATGTCGGGCGGCATATTTACAATCATCTTGTAAGAGCTTTCGCCCGAATCGTAATCAATCATCGCGCAATTTGATTTGTTTACAATGCTGAGTCCGACAAACTCCAGTGTAACCTCGCCGTTCCTGAAGTATGATCCTTTTTCAATATTGCTGCCCAGGTTTACCGGCGGTTCCGAGTTAGCAGCGGCATGAACAATTTTATCCCCAATATTTTTAAGATCTCTTATGCTGTTTCCATTCGATATAGGTTCGGCAAAAACATCGCAGAATCCGTGAAAGTCTATGAATGAATTATAGATCAAATAAGATAGTGCCGGACCAACCGGATTATCAAGAGCATCCTTAAGTCCTTCGAACATAGAGTGATTGATTCCGAATACCTGTCCTTTGTCGTCCATGCCGGGCAGTGACTCATCAAACGAATAAGTCAAGTTATTAAGAACCGGAATATTCAGCCACTCTCCTCCGGAGTGCCTTATAAGAAACTTGGAACAAGTATAAGTTCGGATATTCGGTTGGCTGTCGTTCTTCGGAAGACATGTTAAAAACATTTTTAGTTCATCGGTTCCGGTACGGGTTCCGTCAAGACTGTAGTTAATCATTTGTGTATGCTGAATAAAGTATTGCTGTTCACTTGTTCGTTCACCTGAGAAATCGTAGGTTTTTGTAAGTGAGCTCTTATCCTGTCCTGTCAACGTAATGCTGTATAACAGAAGTGAAATTAAAGTCAGAATAACCTTATGATATGTTCTCATATTCATTCCCCCCATAGGAATAATGATTTATTTTGTTTTTTTAGCGAACTCTTCAACTATGTTGAGATATTCCCTGAAAGCGTTCATTCCTGTTTTTGTAATACTGCACAATGTAACCGGCTTTCTGTCGACGAACTTCTTAATAATTTTTACGTAACGACTCTTCTCGAGCTTGCTTAAGTGTACGCTTAAATTTCCCTTCGTAGTGTTTACTTCGTTTAGAAGGGTTATGAAGTCCATTTCGTCCGAAGTAGCCAGAGCGGCAAGAATCGATAGCCTTATCCGCGAATGAATCACGTCGTCTATTTTTTTATGATCGAAGTGATTACTCATTATAAACCCGTTTCCACTTTCTGTATATAACAATACCCGGAATCACTTCGAGTAGAAAAATTAATCCGGCAAAGAACAGCGATAGCTGTGCCTCGTCGCCTATGTGTTTCCAAAGAAGGGCTATAACGGATCCGAGCCACCAGCAGAAAGCAAGTACCTTCATGAACGGAAGATCGTTTATCTGACCGGTTAAAAAGTATCCCACACCGAGTACTGCGCTGATCATAACAAAAAGAACTTCAATTGGAATTCCGCTAACAACAAAGTACAATATAGAAAGGGTTGCAATTGGAATTCCGCAGGACATCCAAACAGCATTGAATGTTTCCGACGCGAATGTTTTTCTTCCTCTCTTTGCACCAGACTTCTTATGATAAATGAAATTGAATACGATGAGAATCGTCATTAATGTAAGCCAGAGCGGCGACAGAAATTCCATTAAATTATTTAATCCGAGTATGTACGATATAATAACCCCAATTACCACATAAACGCCGATGCTGATATACGTCACGCCATTATCAACAAGCGCTCGCCGGTTGTTTTCAATCATGTTCCTGATGTAAGCCACATCGTTTTGAATTTGTTCGTTTTTCATTTAAATAGACTCCTTTATAAACTGGTTTAAAATACAAACTAGAATCACTGAGATGTCAAGGAAAACAATTTGAGTACATTAAAAAACCCGCCGGAGCGGGTATTGAAAAGTGAGGAAAGAAGCGGTTATTTTACAAATTTTTCAAATTGACCCTTAATAATATTCTCCCTGTCGCTCCTGAACTTGACCAACTCTTGTTTCAGTTCATCAATGTTGTCCGCCAGTTTTTTGATTTTTATTTCCATGTTCTTCTCTATTAGCGAAAAACGTTTGCTCAGGAGAGAATATAATTCTTTTGATAATTGTTTCTTGGTTTTCTCACTTGTTTCCAGTTTATATTTCTTGGCTGTTTCTTCGATTGCCTTTGTAAGCTTTAATATCTCATCAACCAGACGCGACTCATTTTTCTTGCCTGAGTTTTGAAAATGGGCTTTCATCAGGGTAGATTGATACTCAACCAAATTTGTTTTCTTAATTTGTTCGAGTTTTTTTAGTACTTCGTCCGGTAAATCCTGCAGATAGAATTGTTCCATTTTTTCAGAGAGTTCATACTTACCTGATGGCTCCAACTCTATATTGAGTTTTGTTGACAGATCCGCGGAAATTTTAACCTTCTCGTATTCAACCGGTTCAAAACCTATACCGCGAGCTTCAACTGTATATTCACCGGGCAGGATATTTATAATGAAATAATTTCCATCTGCGTCGGAAGCAGCGCCTAATTTTTCACCTTTGATTACTACACTTATTCCCGGAACTGCACTTCCGTCTGCTGTGTTAATAATCTGTCCGTAGAGTTTTCCGGTTGTTCCCTTTTCGGCAAATATATTCCCGGAGACAAAGATCAGCAGTGCTAAAATATAATTTTTCATTTGATTACCTCTTTATTGATAAAATTTAGGTATTTGCTCTTTCATCAACTGTACTTCCTGTTCAATTAAAGTTACTTCAAAATTCCATTCGCTGTAGTCGAGATTCTTTGCCGATCTGATTGTTCCGAAATTGCTGTATCCGGAATCGAAGTCAGGATTAAATAGAGCATACAGGAAGGACAATACTACGACAGCAGCAAGGGCAGCATATCTTTTAATATGTATAGAATGATTAGTTAACCGCTCCGCAGTATGCTCCAGGATGGATTCAGTGTTTCGTGTATTGATACTACTATAATAATTTACAACAGATGATGTAACTGTGCGGTATTCCTCAACTGTATTCCTGCATTCCTCGCACGTCTGCAGGTGTTTTTCCAGCAGAGAAATATCTCCCCCGTATTCCCCCTCTACATATTCAAACAGGTTGCTTTCACTTTCACATAGACTCATTTTCAACACCTTTCAAAATGTTCTTTAATTTCTTTTTTGCCCTGAACAGGCGAATCTTTACGTTGTTAAGACTTATTTCAAGCAGCATGGCAATGTCTTTATACGAATATCCTTCAAAATCCCGAAGGTATATTATTTCATTTTCATCAGGACTTAGTTTCTTTAATCCATTTTCAAGAGTGATAATGTCATCTATACTATTATGCTCGTAAGTATTGTAAATCACTTTGTCCAGACCAGTATCACGCCGTCTGCTTTCTCTTAATTTATTATAACATGTGTTTCTGGTAATCGTAAACAACCAGGTTTTATAACTGCACTGCTCATTAAAGGAATCATGGTGAAGCTGGTACTTTAAGAAGACATCCTGCAATGTATCCTTAGCATCGTCAATGTTCCTCAATATGCTGAACGCGTATCTCACAATGTCTTCCGAATAAGTGCCGAATAATTTTTCAATATCCGGCGTTGTTTTACTTTTCACCATATCTGCATAATCTGAATTTGCTAACGTAGACAGCTAAGTGTCGAAAAAGTTACAGGGACATTAATAATTTTGTAATTTACCTTACGAAGTTTAAGGATTATTGGAAAGTGAAATTATGACAAATGAAATAATAGATGTTAATGTTGGGTCGGAATTCGGAGAGCTTGAAGCTGTTATCATTCATAGTCCGGGCTCCGAGGTTGAGCGGGTAACACCGCAAAACGCAGAAAGGGCATTATATAGTGATATACTGAATCTTTCTATTGTAAAAAAGGAATTTGCACAGTTCAAAGCTGTTTTGGAACGGCATACGAAGACAATAGAAGTAAACAAACTTCTTGAAGATATCCTAAAGGATGAAGGTGTAAAAGATATGCTGCTTTCAAAGATATGCACGAATGAAAGCGTATATCAGCAGAAGAAAGATCTTTTAGAACAATCTCCCGGGGAGCTTGCAAAAAGCCTTATCGAAGGAGTTGAACTCAGGAAAAACAACCTTACGAATTATCTTAGCAATGAAAGATACTCGCTTTCCCCGCTGCACAATTTCTTTTTCATGCGCGATGCTTCCGTTACGATAAACGATACCGTGTTTATCAGTAGAATGGCGAACATAGTACGTGAACGGGAAGCAATAATTATGGAAGCGATATTTAATCATCATCCACTGCTTACAAGCAAGACGTATAATCCGTCCAACAGGATTAATTTTGATCCGAAGGTTACGGTTGAAGGCGGAGATATTATTGTAGCACGCGAAGACACTTTAATAATAGGAAAAAGTCTTCGTACTACTTCGCAGGGAATAGACTACATACTTGAGAAGGTGAAGGAGGATGGGAAGATTAAAAATATAATAGTTCAGGAACTTCCCTTATCGCCCGAATCATTTATACACTTAGATATGGCGTTCACCTTCCTTTCACCAAACGAGGTGATGATATATGAACCAGTGATACTTAATCCAAACCAGTTTAAAACTATTTTAATTAAAATTGACAACGGACAAGTGAAAATTTCTGAGAAGAGGGATATCCTTGAAACGCTTAATGAAATTGATATAAAAGTTGAGCCTGTGCTTTGCGGTGGAAAGACAGACGTGTGGAGTCAGGAACGTGAGCAATGGCACAGCGGCGCTAACCTGTTTGCTATGGGACCGGGAAAACTGCTTGCTTATGCCAGGAATACATATACACTGGAAGAATTGAATAAACGAGGCTATGAAATTTTAAAAGCCAATGAGGTCATTAAAAAGAAAAAGGACTTTAAGGATTGCGACAAATATGTTATTACTATCGATAGTTCTGAATTATCACGAGGCGGTGGCGGATGCCGCTGTATGACGATGCCGATAAAGAGGAAAGCATTTAATCAATAGTATTATCATTATTGTCACAGTGATTATCTTTGTCGAATGCTTCATGCTTTTTACATTTATCACGAAATGTCGAAAGGCTCATTTTAAGCATTTGTGCCGCCTTTGTCTGGTTCCCCTCGGACCTGTCCAGGGCATTGCGCAGCAGGTTTTTCTCGAGACAGGAAACAACCTGTTCGAAAGTCATTTCCCTTTCAAGAAAACATTTATCACATGCTTTAATTATCATCTCTTCCGGGTCTTCCAGTCTAATTTCAGGAGGTAAGTCTCGGGTTGTGATCTCGTTTTCAATAAATAAACTCAACCGCTGTATCAGGTTTCGAAGCTCACGCACATTACCCGGCCAGTTATAGTTTATCATTGCCTGCATAACTGAATTATTAATTTTAATATTTTTTTCCGGAGCGTAAACACCCAAAAAGTGATTTGCAAGCAGCGGAATATCATCACGCCTTTCCCGAAGCGGAGGGATATTTATGGGGACAACATTTATCCTGTAAAACAAATCCGAACGAAACTTACCCTGTTCGATCAATAACTTAAGGTCAACCTTCGAAGCTGTTATCAAACGCACATCTACCGGTATTGAAACTGTTCCGCCGATACGCATTAGTTCGTGTGATTCCAATACGCGCAGCAGTTTTGTTTGAATTGCCATAGTCACATCGTCTATATCGTCCAGAAAGATGCTGCCGGTGTTTGCGACTTCAAACAATCCCTTTTTGTTCATCATGGCGGAGGTAAATGAACCGCGCTCATGACCGAACAACTCACTGGCCAACAAATCTTCCGGAAGCGCAGATAAACCGATCTTAACAAAAGGCTGTTCGCTGCGCTTGCTGTTCCTATGAATATACTCGGCAAATACTTCTTTTCCTACACCCGTTTCGCCCACGAGAAGCACTGAACTCTCGGATTTAACAATTTTATCGACCTTTCTTATAAGGTCTTTCATTACCTGGTTGTTGGTAAGTATTTTTATCGCTTTAGATGATGTCATTTAATTATTCTTCGCTCCTTCGAGTATCCATGTTTTAATTAATCGTATATCACTTTCATCAAGCTTGTTGAATCCGAATGATTCCGGCGGCATTCGAACTCCGGGATTATTGGAACTTACCACTATATAAAGCCGGCTGTTTTCGGGTTCTCCCGGTACGACCATTGGACTAGGTTTATTAAAGTACCTCGATTTCATTAGCCGATCATAAGTATCAAGATGAATGTTTCCCTGTGTTCCTTTTCCAGCGTGACATTGCAGACAGTAATCTCCAAGTATTGGCATTACATCGTCCTTAAAACTAACGTCTTCAACTGTGCCGCCGCATGCTGCCGGGAAAGAAAATACCAAAGCGAACAATATAATTTCAAGTTTTATTCTCATTTAGCCAAGCTCAACAATTTTAACAAATCCGCGGCAGCTGTTCACCGCTTATCATATCAACAATCCTGTTGCTTCCGATCTGTGTTTGCAAAACGACCCGCCCCGGATTATCCGGAACAACATCTCCAATAATTTCCGCGTCTTTTCCAAACTTATTTTTTTTCATTATTGATAAAATCTTTTCAGCGTCCTCAGCGGGAACAACAGCAATCAGCTTCCCTTCGTTTGCGATATAAAGCGGGTCCAAACCGAGTATCTCACAGGCACCCTTAACCTCTTCTTTAACAGGAATACTTCTCTCATATATTTTTATACCGACATTTGCAGTTGAAGCCAACTCATTTAAAGTACTCGCAATACCTCCCCTGGTAGCGTCACGCATAACACGAACGTTATTCGATACTTCTAAAATATCCTTACCTAGGGTATTGAGAGGGGCTGTGTCGCTGACTATTGTTGTCTCGAATTCGAGTCCTTCGCGTGAAGCCATTATAGCAATACCATGCTCGGCGATTCTGCCACTTAAAATAATTTTATCTCCGGTTGCGCAGTTCATTGGTGATATATCAGCATCTTCATACACTCTTCCTACGCCGGAAGTGTTTATGTAGATTTTATCCCCCTTGCCTTTATCGACAACTTTAGTATCACCCGTAACAATCTTTACCCCTGCTTTTTCTGCCGCTTCCTTCATGGAAAGAACAATCTCCCATAATTCTTCCATTGGAAATCCTTCCTCAATTATAAACCCGGCAGATAAATAGAGTGGTTCTGCGCCGGCGACAGAAAGATCGTTCACTGTTCCATATACTGCAAGCTCACCAATGTTTCCGCCGGGAAAGAAGATCGGTTTAACTACGTAAGAATCGGTAGTGAAAGCCAGTCTTCCTGCATCATGAGTAAACACGGCGCTGTCATGCTGCTGATTCAAAAACTCATTGTCGAATTGTGAATAGAACATTTTCGAGATCAATTGATGCGATAGTTTTCCGCCGCCGCCATGCGCAAGAGTAACAACGGGATACTCGCTTATCGGTATCGGGCAACTTGTATTGAAGTTCTTCATATAAAACCTTCTAACCATTTAAACAATTAGCTCGATCCACTATTTCATAAGATATGTCATTTACCTTTATTTGTAATGAAAATACGCGGCGCAAGCTCCTTCGCTTGAAACCATCGGCGCACCGAGCGGATGTTCCGGAGTACACTGTTTTCCGAATGCGGAACACTGCGGAGGTTTTTTCTGTCCCTGTAATATCTCGCCTGCGATACATTGTTCCGATTCCTGTTTTACGATTTCACCCACATCGAAAATTAATTCAGCATCGTATGCTTTATACTTTTTCGCCACTTTAAAGCCGCTATATGGAATAACACCGATTCCTCTCCATTTTCGATCAGTCACTTCGAATATTTCATCAAGAACCTTTTTCGCTCCGACATTGCCTTTGCAGGTAACAGCACGACTATACTGATTTTCAACTAAACCCTTTTTTCCTTCAAGTTGCATCATAGTCATATAAATACCCTGAAGTATATCAATTGGTTCGAATCCGGTTACAACTATGGGGACATTATACTTCTCCGCAATTGGAATGTATTGTTCATACCCCATAACGGAACAGACATGCCCTGCCGCAAGAAATCCCTGAATCATTGAGTTCTCCGCCGACAGCAAAGCCTCAATCGCGGGAGGCACAAGCACTTGTGAGCACAATATCGAATAGTTTTTCAACCTTTTCATTGCAGCAGCTTTAACCGACATAGCATTCGCGGGAGCGGTAGTCTCGAATCCGACCGCAAAGAAGACTACATGTTTATCAGGATTCTCCTGAGCAATTTTAACGGCATCCAGCGGCGAGTAAACCATTCTAATGTCTCCACCGTTAGCTTTAACCGTGAGCAAATCTATTTCTGATCCGGGAACACGAAGCATATCGCCGAAAGAAGTGAATATAACATCATTCATCGATGCGATCTTAATCGCTTTGTCAATCATTTCAAGCGGTGTAACACACACGGGGCAGCCGGGACCGTGAATTAAATTTATTTCATCCGGAAGAAGATGTTCTATGTTATATTTTCATAATTGTATGGGTCTGCCCGCCGCAGATCTCCATAATATTCCAGGGTTTGGTTGTTATCTCCTTCAGCTTTTGGGATAAAACTTTTGCAGCCTTCGGATCCCTGAACTCATCTACATATTTCATATTCTCACCACTTAGACACTAAGGTCACAAAGAAAAACTATAATATATGGTTGTATAAAAATTGTTTCGTCTTCGATAGAATCAATTCGATTCATAGTCCTCTGGTATTTCACCCATTTCTCGCAGCAGCTCTATTGTTTCCTTTGCGTCAGCTTCATCTATTTTATTAATAGCAAATCCAACGTGAACCAGAACATACTCACCGACTTTAGGTTCTTCTATCCAGTCGAGACAAACCTCCTTTATAACACCTCCGAAGTTTACCTTCGCCATTTTCATTTGTTCACTGCTTTCATCTATTGATACTATTTTTCCCGGAACAGCAAGACACATATTTAACTCCCTGCTAGTATTTTCTGCTTCTTAAATTCATTTATATCAAAAGCTGTTTGCTTAATTTTATACGCTGCAATTTGACCAAGTGATATACCACCGTCGTTAGTCGGTATTCGCTGATGTCTGTACGCTTTAAACCCCTTCTTTGATAGTAACTCTATACTCTTTTCAAGCAGATAAGCGTTCTGAAAACAGCCGCCGCTCAGCACGACCCTCTCTTTTCCGACTATCTCAGCTATCTCGATGATTGTCTGTGCCATTGTGTTGTGAAACTTTGCAGCTATAATAGACTTGTCCAGTCCTGCTTCTATGTCGCCCAGCATTGAAATAATCATTATCTCCCAGTCAATTATAAACATGTCTTTTTCAACGATCCTGAAGGGATATTGATCTTCAATTCCCTTTTTGGCGGAGAACTCCAGCATCATTGCGGATTTGCCTTCGTAGGTTGTAATCTGGGAAATATTAAGCAGGGATGAAACAGCATCGAATAATCTTCCTGCGCTTGATGTTTCGGGAGAATTAATGTTGCCTTCGAGCATATTCGATATCAGAGTAAGCTCGGAATGATTAAACTTATCTTCAATAAGATATTTGAAATCGTTGAACACACCATTGCCGTAAATTTCATAAAGGACACCGAGTGCAGATCTTCTGGTTTCCTTAATTGCCATCTCACCTCCGGGCAATTTGAACTTTCTAAACTGAGCAATATGTTGATATGTGCTGTCGTCGGATATAAAAAACTCACTGCCCCATATAGCCCCGTCGAGTCCATAGCCGGTTCCGTCCCACGAAACTCCGAGGGCTTTTCCGGCCAACCGGTTCTCTACTCTACATGCTGCTATATGCGCAAAATGATGCTGTGTGCCAACGGCACCAGTTGAAATCTCCAATGCGAATTTAGTTGAAAGATACTCGGGATGATTATCATGAATAATAACTGCGGGATTAGACTCATAGATGCTTATAAAATCGTCAACAGCCTTGGTGAAAGCATTCATAGATGCTTCCGTCGAAAGATCACCGATGTGCTGACTTACGAAGACGTTCTCATTTACTTTTAACGCAACCGTGTTTTTAAGATGTCCGCCGACAGCGAGAATATGTTTGTCATCTGTCGAATCAACAATTACAGGAAACGGCGCGTAACCGCGGGCTCTTCGCATAACCATTTCTGAACCGGCAATGTAGCGCACTATCGAATCATCCGCATGACGAACAATCGGCCTGTTATGAACAAGCAAATAATCGGCTATCCCGCCGAGCTTGTTCAACGCGTCTTTCTCGTTAATACTCATCGGTTCTTCGGATATATTGCCGCTGGTTGCAACTATCGGTCCGGCGAGAGATTTCAAGATAATATGATGTAAGGGAGTATAAGGAAGCATAACTCCGAGGTACGGGTTACCCGGACTAACAGAGTAACTTGACAAATACTTCATCGAAGCGTTGTTGAGTTTCTTCAACAAGACAATCGGAGCTTCGGGAGATGCAAGTAATCTTTCTTCATCTGCAGAAACGTCACACACACTTTTTATTGATTCAAGCGAAGGGTACATCACGGCGAATGGTTTTTCCTCGCGGTTCTTTCTCGTACGCAGCAATTTTACCGCATCGTCATCTTTTGCATTACAGACTAATTGATAACCACCTAATCCTTTAAGGGCAATAATTCCACCGTTCTTAAGTATATCAATGGTTCGCTGAAGTCCCTCGGATTTATACGATAAAACTTTGCCGTTGTTATCCCACAGTTCAACGTAGGGTCCGCAGTCGGGACAAGCAACCGGCTGGGCGTGGAAACGGCGGTTTGACGGATCCTCATATTCGGCCCGGCAATTGTCACACATCTCAAAGTTTTTCATTGACGTATTGGGACGATCGTACGGAAGCGACTCGATAATTGTAAAGCGCGGTCCGCAATTAGTACAATTTATAAACGGGTACATGTATCGTCTGTCGTTGGGATCGAACATCTCTTTCAGGCAATCGTCGCAGACAGCTATATCAGGGAGAATGAGTGTTGTTTTGGATTGTTCGGTTGAACTTTTAAGAATTTCAAATTTATTATAACCAGTTGAATCAAGGTAGGTATGCTCCATTCCCGTAATTACCGACAGCTTGGGCCTTTCGAATTGAAGCCGTGTTAAAAACTCGGTAAGAGTTTTCTTTTCTCCTTCAACTTCTATAATAACTCCTATAGAAGAGTTATTAACGTATCCGAACAACCCTAACTCGTCGGCAAGTTTATATATAAAGGGTCTGAACCCGACTCCCTGCACAGCCCCCCTCACAATTATGTGAAGGCGTTTTGTCATTCACTTCTTGATTTTGATATTAACCAGTCACACCACGTGTCGATGCCTTCTCCCGTCTTGCAGGATGTTTCGAAAATTATCAATTTGGGATTAATCTTAAGCGCATTTTGTTTCAGCTCTTCAATGTTGCAGTCTACATAAGGAATTAAATCAATTTTGTTTATTACGAGAACAGAAGATCTTCTGAACATAGCCGGATACTTAAGCGGCTTGTCATCTCCTTCGGTAGTAGATAGAAGTACGACTTTTTCATCTTCACCTAAATCGTAACTGGCCGGACAAACAAGGTTGCCGACATTCTCAATTATTAGCAACTCAAGGTCATTATCTTTAATCTGGCTGAACGAATCACGTACAAGGTTTGCTTCCAGGTGACAAGCGCCGTTTGTAACAATTTGAACAACAGGTACATCGAACTTGCCGACACGTTCGGCATCCAGACTCGTTTGTACATCTCCTTCGATAACCCCGATCTTCAATTTGTCTTTAAGTGTTTCAACTGTTTTCTCAACAAGGCTGGTTTTACCCGAACCGGGTGAGCTTAACATATTAATGGAAAACAGGTTTTTATCTTTAAAATTCTTTCGATTAGCTTCCGCTACCTGATCATTCTTTTCAAGAACTTTCCGTTCGACTGTTATAACACGCATAAATTTCCTCGCTGTTAATCTTCAATTTCAATTTCAACAACCTGGAGTTCAGTTCCGGCGACAACTCGTGTTTCGAAACTTTTGCAAGCCGGACAGTGATAATCATTTACCTCGATAGTGCTACTTTTCCCGCATGAAAGACATTCAATTGTAACAGGTATTTCTTCAACGATTAGATCTGAATTCCGGAACTGTGTATCTTCGCTAAGTGCTTCATAGCCGAATAGAAGAGAGTCGATAAGAACGTTGCTAAGTCTGCCGATTTTAACTTTTATATATTTAACCGGCTTTGAATCAACAGGAACATATTGTTCAGCTATGTTGAGTATTTCTTGGGCTATACCCAGTTCGTGCATATACTTACCGGATTGATGACCGATATTGCTGTTGAATATAAGTAATTAATACCGTTAAATGCTATATCAAAATATTCTGTGTTCCCGGGAATACTTTTAAAGAAAATATATTTTATAATAATAATCGAGTGTTTGCTACACCTTTGTTCTCTTCAATCTAAGTGAATTGCTTACAACACTAACTGAACTGAAAGACATCGCAAGCGCCGCTATCATAGGACTTAACAAGCCAACTGCTGCAAGCGGAATTCCGATTGTATTATAAATAAATGCCCAGAACAAATTCTGTTTAATAGTCCGGATTGTTTTGTGTGACAGAGCGATCGCTTTGTCAACTCCGTTTAGATTACCTTTAACAAGTGTAATGCCAGCCGTTTCGATAGCTACGTCAGTTCCGGTTCCAATTGCTATTCCAATATCAGCCTGAGCGAGTGCAGGAGCGTCGTTTATTCCGTCGCCGACCATTGCAACTATTTCTCCTTTATCCTGATACTCTTTTACAACACGGGCTTTGTCGTCGGGCATTACTTCTGCAACAAAGTCTTGTATGCCTGCCTGATTTGCAATTGCCTCAGTCGTCGGTTTGTTGTCGCCGGTAAGCATGGTGACATTTATACCACGATCACTTAGTCTTTTAATCGCGTCGGCAGAACTTTTCTTAATCGGATCGGCAATAGCCAACAATCCGATTTGTACCCCATTGGAAGCAACAAAAACAACAGTTTTCCCGGTATTACTCAATCGCTTATAGCTGTTGATAAGAGGCTCTATGTTAACGGAGTATTTCGACATTATTTTTTTATTGCCAATCACAATCGCATCACCGTTAACTATCGCTGTAATGCCCTGACCGGTTACACTATTGAATGACTCGGTTTCAGGGAGTTCAAGATTCTTGGACGTAGCGAGTTCAACAATTGCATTTGCTAGAGGATGCTCCGACTTGCTTTCAACAGCGGCGGCAAGTCTAATGAGTTCTAACACTTCAAAGCCATTGTGAACAACATCTGTAACAGCGGGTTTCCCTTCTGTAATTGTGCCGGTCTTGTCAAATATAACGCGAGTTACCTTATTGGCTATCTCCAGACTCTCACCATTTTTAACAAGTATACCCTGTTTGGCACCGAGCCCTGTTCCGACCATTATCGCTGTTGGTGTTGCAAGTCCCAATGCACACGGACAGGCAACAATCAGTACTGCTACAAAATGGACGAGAGCATTGCTGAATCCCAATTCAGGAGCAACAATCATCCATCCGATAAAAGTAATAAGCGCAGCACCAATAACAGCCGGCGTAAAGATTGAGGAAACTTTATCGGCGAGTTGCTGAATCGGTGCTTTGGAACCCTGTGCATCCTCAACCATCTGAATGATTTGTCCGAGCATTGATTTCTCGTTTAACGCAGTAATCCTGTAATTGAAAGAACCGGTTTTGTTTATCGTTCCACCAATAACAGTATCGTTTTCAGATTTATTCACGGGAATACTTTCCCCGGTTATCATCGATTCATCCACATTCGAGGAACCTGATTCAATAATTCCATCTGCTGGTATCTTCTCTCCTGGACGAACAATAACAATCTGATCTATTCTAAGCTCATCGATGCTTATTTCGATTTCCTTTCCATTCTGTAGTACTCTTGCCGTTTTTGGACGAAGTCCCATTAATTCTTTTATTGCTCCGCTTGTTTTTCTCTTCGCACGATGCTCAAGGAGTCTGCCCATCAATATTAATGTTATAATTACTCCGGCGGTTTCAAAATACACATGCGGTGTTATTCCCGTATCGGTAACTGATTCCGGAAAAAGAGTTGTTATAACACTATATCCATATGCCGCAGCCGTACCTATTGCAACAAGCGTGTTCATCTCCGCGGTAAAGTGTTTAATATTATTCCAGCCGATAATAAAAAATCTTTTACCGGAGATAAACATTACAGGAGTTGTTAGTATAAGAAGAAGTTTTTGGGTTTGCGGAGAGTTAAGAAACCACAATTCACTGAACCATGTATAATCCATGAACATGCTAATAATAAAAACAGGCAAAGTAAAAGTCAGCGCAACAATAAAATCATTCTTCAACTGTTCATAGTGCGTGTCTTTTTCCTCATGATTATGTTCTGTTGTAATGGTATCCCCTTCTGCCGGACCCGTATACTGTAACTTCTTGTTTCTAACTTCTGACTTCTGAATTTTAAGTTTATACCCGTACTCATCTACAGCATTAGCAATCTTTTCCAGATTTACATCATCATTATCCGTTTCAAATGCTAGTTTTCCTGATGCGAAATTAACTGCTACATCCTTAACGCCGTCAAATTTGCCGACGATTTTTTCAACACGCGCAACACAAGATGCACACGTCATTCCTTCAACGGGTAAATTGTATTTAGCCATTTTCCTATCCTTTCACTCTAACAACCTAATTGAATTCTTAAACCACCTTGTAACCGGCTTCTTCAATCGCTTCTTTTATCCTCTGGTCACTGGTTTTGGTTTCGTCAAATCTCACCTTAGCCGATCCTATTTCCACCTCTTTGTCATCAAGATCCAGCTTTGATAATTCTTTGTTTACCGCCATAACGCAATGTCCGCATGACATTCCTTCTATTTTGAATTCTTTTTTTATCATTTTATATCTCCAATTGTTTTTTTATTTACGCCTCTAAGCTACATACCGGCGGTAAATTTCATGTTATATAATTTCATTAAAATGTTATAAAATTTTAATACTCCACGCAACAACACCCTGTTGAGAAAATCAGGACAGACATTAATCTTGCGGTGGCGTAACATAAATAACTCTTTTGAAGGAATTCCTTGTAAAGCCGGGAAAATTGATCCATCGTTCTTATAAACATTAATTTTAGCAAATGTTATAGAAAGTTTACACTTCTGTGATGATTTAAGGTTACCGTCTCCCTATCATTCAGCACGAGTTTCAGATAGTAATGTTGTCAGTTGAAAACCCGATTATAAACCGGAACGCACTTTATTAATTACGGCCGAATAATTATTTGAATTATTTCGCGTACAAAATCGTTATAGAATAACGACAAATCAAAGGAATAAAATGAAGCCTGTCCATATGATGTTTTTATTAGTGTTCGGGATGCTTTTCAGTATTACGGCAATAAATGCCCAGGATAAAATTGATTTCAGCACAGAACTCCTGTCTGGTGATGAAATACAATTTTCGGAAATGTACGCAAACGGAGTTACGCTTGTTAATTTCTGGGCTTTGTGGTGTAAGCCGTGCAGAGTTGAAATGAAAACTCTGAAAAGGTTGTATGAAAAGTATTCTAATCAAGAATTTCAAATACTTGGAATTAATCAGGATTCACCAAGAAGCGTTGCAAAAGTAGAATCGTATATTGTATCACACGAGGTTAAATACCATATAGCACTGGATCCAAACAAAGAACTTTTCGAGATGTTCAACGGGCAGGTTGTTCCGTTAACGCTGCTATACGATAAGTCCGGCAAAGTTGTTTATCAAAGCACGGGATATCTTCCGGGTGATGAATTCAAGCTTGAAGAAGCGATAAGGAAAACTCTGGAGGCCGAATAGTTGAAGAAATCCGTTTACATATTGTTCACTTTGCTTTTTTTATTCTCTTCAATTAATGGGCAGATAAGAACATCAGTATCTAATTATTTTCGTTACGGTAACGGGGATCAAACTATAAATGATATATCGAACAAATTAATTTACAGGGAAAATTTAACTGACGTGAAATTTCGCTTCCCGAGTGAAGTTAATGTCGGATTCCGATTACTTTATGATAATCCGCCCGAAGTCGGGCAGTCATTTAAGGGAATAAGCAGAAGGTTTGTCGAGTATACAAAGGGGGATTTGTATCTGCGCGCAGGTAATTTCTCCGAACTATACGGGAAAGGCCTGGTGATAAACTTATTTGAGAATCGGGGACTTGCATATGACACCTGGGCTGACGGACTTAAAGCCGGGTATAAATCCGGAGATCTGAAAGCATCAATTCTTTACGGAACAATAGAGTTTAACGACTCTATTAATACCTGGCGAACCGAAAGCTACACTTTGACCGGAGGCAATGTGGAATATGATTTGAACGATGCTGTGTCTGTCGGCGTCTCGTATGTCGATGCTGCCGGAAGTATTTCGCCCCAGGGTATTAAGTACGATCTCCGTGCGGAGATTCCCGAGTTTTACTTTACAATTGACGCAGGAAAAATTAAGTGGTTTACCGACTGGTCGCAGAAACAGACATTCGTTAAAGGTTCAGGGAAGTCTGTAGGCGCCGGTATTTATTCTTCACTCAGTTACACCACAGCCGGACTAGGTGTTGTGATTGACTATAAGAATTATAAGTTTGATGAGCGTGATCCGTTCGAGCGTTATGATTATACCCGTCCGACCCGCATGCTGCCGTTTCAGAATCCGCCGATAGTTCAGAAGGAACATAGCTATATACTTTTGTCCAGGGCAATTCATGAAATTGATTTCAACGATGAAGTCGGACTTCAGCTTGAAGTGTTCTATGAACTGGCTGAGGATACTTATCTCAATTTTAACGGAAGTGCTTCGAGCCGGCATAACTTTTATGCATATAATCCCGCATCATTTTCGTTCGACAAAGAAAAACGATCCGGGAATTTTCTTCCGTCAACTGAAGACAAGTACTCGCCATTCCGGGAGTATCTGCTGGATGTTGAAAAATCTTTCGGATTCTATACAACGGTTAACATTGGATTCGCGATGAGGTCAAGCGTGTTGTACAATGATTTTACCGGATCGGCAGGGTCTCATAAAATAAAAAGTACTGTTGTTCCGATATTGGCTCAGCATACATTTAACGAGAACTACTCTGCTTCACTTCAGTATGAATATGAATCGGTTAACGACAATTATAATACTTCCCAGCCGGATTATTCAAATCACTTTATCTCTGTTGTCGGGAACTTCTTCTCGCTGTTCAATTTGAATCTGCGTTACGAGGTTACAACAAATGATTACGATTTGTCGGGCAGGGACGACTGGTTTACAGCCGAAGCCGGTTACAGGATCGGTTATTCGCATAGTATTTCTGTTTCGTACGGAAGCGAGCGGGGCGGACAGACCTGTTCAAACGGAGTCTGCAGGTATATACTGCCGTTCGAAGGTTTTAAGATGACATTATTAAGTAAAATATAATCCTTTATATAAAGGGGGAATCATGAAAAAGTTAACTACAATATTATTGTTCACGGCAACGCTGTTGTCTGCGCAAAGTTACGAGCGAAGTATTCTCGTGGAGATTTTTACGAACTCTCACTGCCCGCTTTGTCCGGGAGCGCACAGTACTTTGGATTCGTACCTGTCAACAAGCGCTAATGCTTCCAGGGTTAATTATATTTATTATCACATGAGTTTTCCGTATTCGGATGACTTGCTGAACCAGGCAAGTACAGCAGACGCATCGGGACGAAATAATTATTACGGACCATATTTCAGTACTCCAAGAGGTTTCTTTGATGGTACGGCTCAGTCAAGCGGCTATAGTCAGTGGGATGAAAACTTTGATGAAATGTTGTCGATAAACTCGCCGGTTAAACTGGAACTTAGCGGATCAAAGGAAGATGATATAATAACAATTAAGGCTGATGCAACTTTCGGCAGCGGAACATCGTTCGGTTCTTCTGTTATTCATTTCATCGTTGTTGAGGATGTAATATATGCCGGAAGAAACGGAATTAGCGCACACAAAAATGTGATGAGAAAAATGGCAGCAACTCCGGCAGGGGAATCAATACAGACTTCCGGTACACAGTCGGTCGGTAAATCCATTACTCTTGAGCAAAACTGGAATGCAGTTAATACAAGTGTCGTAGTATTTATCCAGAATGTTGATTCAAAAGAAGTGTATCAGTCCGCAACTATTGATTACAATGAATTAACTATAACGGATATAAACGACGAACCCGCGGTGGTTAGAGAATTCAAATTACAGCAAAATTACCCGAACCCGTTTAATCCGGCAACAACAATTGAATATACAGTTCCAAACAACGTGAGGGTCGAATATAATTCGACCCCTGCAAATGTAAAATTAGTTGTATATGATATTCTCGGAACAGAACTGGCAACGCTCGTAAACAGGCAGCATGCTCCGGGAAATTATAAAGTGAACTTCGATGCTTCCGAATTGCCAAGCGGAATATACTTTTATAAACTTTCTTCTGGGACCGGTTCGATAACGAAGAAGATGACACTGATTATGTAGCTAAAATTACAGGCGGGGAAGAGTAAATTTATTTACGCGCTACTTCCCCGTTTCAAGAAATCGTTTAAACTGATCCTGCGAGCTGATAACCTCACTATGTGAAAGCTGCGAAGATATAAAAACTATCCGGCTGCCCGATAACTGGTTATTCGTGAATTCATCACCTTCGATGAAGGTATATGGAATTTTCCAAGCGTCCAGATCGACCATAAGGTTCTCAGACAAGTACTTCGTTCCGCCGTTGGGAGTGTAGATGTCGATAAACCTGCCGTTGTAATGATCCAGCCAGTAAGCGTATTTTTCAACTTCCGCGTAGAGTGCATCGAATAAGTATACTTCTTTTATCCGTTCGGTTGATCCTCCGTGAAGAAGTATATACGACATTACGCGGTAAGCACCGCTATGTCCGGCGAGAATAATATTCCGCACAGACAAATTTTTATCTATCTCTTTGGAGAGTTTAGTAAGAACTTCTTCCACCATTAGCTTGAATCTTCCGGGCTCTTCCAGCTTGCCGCCGAATGAATCCTTAGAGTTTTTCGGTCCCTCGGGAGTTATTAAAACCGACTTCCTTCCGGATGCATGCAGCTGCTCAATTAAATGAAACTTGTTCAGAGTCTTGTCTACATTGTTTCCCCAGCCGTGAAAGTAAACGATTATATCAACTGAATCTTCCGGTTCGTAATAATCAGGTATGAATGCGAGTGTTGTCGAATCGTTGTAGTGTTCTTCTTTAGGAAAGAATTCCTCTTTGTAATAATGTCCTTCAGATCTTTCGTCGTCCGGAAACGGCGCGTTAACTAGTTCAAACCGGTATAGGTTTCCGTAGTCTGAATAATCCGCCTCTTGAGCAAACATAGTGCAGTAGGCAGTTATTAGAAAGATCAATGCTGTTAAATATTTCATATATCCCCCAAAAAAATTGGAATATTTATTACACTTATAAGTTTAAGCGGGAAGTGTAAATATAAAATTACTTCCTTCATCGACTGTACTTTCAACCCAGATTACGCCGTTGTTCTTTTCGATAAACTCTTTGCAGAGTATCAGTCCAAGGCCCGTTCCCTTCTCACCGTCTGTTGTTAACCCGATAAACTTTTCATCTATCCTGAACAGTTTGTCGATGTTATTCTCGTCTATACCCACACCGGTGTCTTCAACATAGATAACCACGTTGTCGTTGTCTGTAGATGCACTTAGACTAACTTTACCTTCCGTCTCAGTAAAGTTAATAGCGTTTGCGGTAAGGTTTCGAAGGACTGTTTTAATCATGTTTAAATCGGCAAAGACGCCGATGTCTTCCGGAATGTTGTTGCTCAGCTCTATGCCCTTCTCGCCCGCCTTTAGTTTAAACAGATCTACAATTTCATCGGCCGCTTCCTTTAATCCGAATCTTGAAGGTCCGAATCGTATTTCATCTTTCTGAAGCTTCGCCCAGTCCAGCAGGTTTTCAAGAAGTGTATAAAGTTTTTGAGAACTTGTATGAAGCAGGTTGGCGGTTTCTTTCCTGCTTACAGGATTCTCATCATAGGATGGCTGAGTAAGAAGTCTGCTTAATCCGAGAATCGAAGCAAAATTGTTTTTCAGGTCATGAGAAATAATTGAAAAGAACCTGTCTTTGCTGGCGTTTAATTCTCTCAGTTTCTGTTCCGACTCGGTTAACTTCTTGGTTAAAGTAACAAGATCACGTGCGGTTTGTTCTATAGAGTCGAGATCTTTCGCAAACATTAAAGGAGCCGACTCGGCGGTTTCACCGGGGCTTTCTTTCTGTTTATCCAGCTCTACCTCCACCGAACTTCGATGTCCGTTCTTATCCTCGTGGATCAGGAAGTAAAAGTAACTAACTCCGCTGCGTGAAATTTTTGTGGATCTTACTTCCACGGGAATTATCTCACCGGAGGCTACAAGCTGCTTGTTCCTGAAAAAGTCGCGTTCGTCATCCTTCTGATTTTTATATTCCTCAATTACTTCCTGCTCGGTGAGCTTATTTATATCTGTAATTTTTCTTTTCTTAAGATCATGAAGTGTGTGTCCGTAAAACTCGCATGCTTTTCCGTTCGCATCGACTATGTAGCCGTGTCCCGGTTCTACAAGCAGTTTAACAGCGTTACTCTTGCTGAATAGTTTATTGAATCTTTTCTCAACATCTTTGACAAGGGGTGATGATTTTACGTCCTCTTTAATGTTGATGAAGTCCCGCTTTATTAAATTCAGTTCATGAATGCTCTGGTCTTTAATTTGCTTTTCAGTCATAATGCCTAAAGTTTTTAATTTGTTTCCTGCAAAGTTAGTTAATCTTTGGAAGATGTTGGCGGAAATTTTCTGATGCGATTGATTAGTAATTAACTCTTAATATGTTTTGGCAGCTTGGAGTCTATCCAGTCCTCAAAATCAAGGTAATCCAATATGTTCTCCTTCTGTCCATCGCTGGTTGAAGCGAACAATTCGCTCTTTAACTTTTCCAGCAGCTCCGGATGTTTTTCCGGGAGCGCGGTGCTTACCCGCGAAAAGAACTTCAACAATACTTTCTCAAAGTCCAGTAAAGTCCTTTTCTTTTTAAGAAATCTTCTGGTCGAATCAACAGCGTATCTGAGTACATAGGTGTTTTTTAGTTCGAAGTGAATGATGAGGTTGAGAAACCGGGCGTAACTGAGTATGTCTTCTCTCTCCTCGGTGAATCGTTCGTTGATAATTTCATTCGTCCACTGAAGCGATTCGGACAATTCGCCTTGCCGGAAATAAATGTATGAGAACTGGTAATAGAACAGCATTTTGTACACATCGGGAACAACGTCGCCATTGCCGGCAAGGAATTCGTTTATTCCTTGAATTTTTTCAATTGCTGTTTTCCAGTTCTTCGTATCGCGCAGCATCTCGAGTTCTACATTATAAGTACGCAGCAGCAGTTTCACGGTTAAGCTGGATTTATCTTTTATGTTATATGCTTCCGGCACGGCTCTTACTTTAGCTATCAGGTCGTTTATCTCGTCATACTTTTTTATCGTAAGGAGGAGACCGATTTTATTATTCAACGTTGTTATGTACGATCCGGGATCGTCGGTTATCCTGTGCGGATGTTGTTCTATCAGTTCAATTAGTTTATCTAAGGTCTTTGAGGCCGGCGTTAGTTTATTGTTTGTAATGTAAAACGTATAGTGAAGATGATGAAAAAGTATTTTAGATTGCAGGGAATCAGCAAACTTAATACTCTTATATATATTATTGTTTATTATCACCTCCCACTTTTCTCTGCCTTTGAAAACCGCATTTATTTTTGAAACAAGCTGCCAATAATCATTCAAACGGGATTTCTTCAACAGAACTTCCTTTTCCGTGTTAATCAGTTCAGCAAGCTCCGTTCCCCTACCGGCAGTGCCTTTCATTGCAAGTAATAGCTTTCGCTGCCATGTAATAAGTAAAAGATGCTGGGAAAACTTCTCGAATGATTCAGCCAATCTTAACGCACGAGTTAGTTCCGGATCACATTGCTCGAACAGTTCTTTTCTGAACAATATCTCTATGTTTCTTGTTAATATGTTAAGCTCTGCTTCAACCGAGATTGTTGAATAATAGCTTCTCAGGCTTTTTAAAATAAGCTTTGTTAGCTGATTCTTTGTTACATGAAGCTGCTTAATAAATTTATCGTTCCTGAATTTTTGTTTCAGTGAGGCTTCATCATAAACTTCCAGGTGATTTATTGCGTCGAATAAACGCACATAATTGGAGTTGCCGGTTTTTAAAGAAGCAAAGAGTTTGAAATGCCGCTTTTCTGTCTTGGAAAGCGATTTTATTAACTTAAAAAGGTTTTCTTTTCTGGGCATAGAAGTTTACGGTTTTCGCCAAATAAATTTAAATAGTCGACTTATAATAACGTTAAATGTGAATATACGTAATTTGGAAGTTTACGAAAACCGCATTTATTGAATTGCAGCAGGAAAATTATTATTTAATTTCCGCTCGTTGATTTTATATCACACTAATTCATTCATATTAATAATTTAAGAGGGAATCATGGCTAACGTTATAAATTGGTTCGAAATACCTGCCGAGAATTTCGACAGGGCATGTGAGTTTTACTCAAAAGTACTGGCCGGAGAAATCAACAAGATGGATGCTCCTTCCGGATTGAAAATGGGAATCCTGCCCGGCATGGATAAAGGGGACGCCGGCGGCGCGGTTGTATCCGGCGAAACCTATGAGCCGACCGGGAGCGGTACGGTTGTTTACCTGAACGGCGGTGAGGATTTAAGCGCACCGTTATCGAGAGTTGAAGAAGCCGGCGGGAAAGTAATTATGCCGAAGACACCAATCGGTGAGAACGGTTTTATCGCACACTTTTTAGATACAGAAGGCAACCGTGTTGCTCTTCATTCATTGAACTGATTGTCCGGCGGAATGAAAATGGATAAAGAAGAAAAACTTTTCAACAGCATAGTTGAAGAATTTACGAACAGGCACAGCAATGTTACTTTCGGTAAGATGATGAGTTCACCCGCACTTAAATATGGTGGGAAAGTCTTTGCGTTTTTCTACGACCGGCAAATGACCTTCAAGCTTGGCGAAGATTTTGACCCTGCTTCCGCCGGGATTAAAAAAGTGAAGCTGTTGAACCCGTTCAAAACAAAGGGTCCGCTTAAAGGCTGGTACGTTATTGGTTTCGATCAAAATAAAAAGTGGCGTGAACTCACCCGGCTGGCATTGGACAAAATGATAAGCATTACATAATTTTCAATTCATCCTATATAAAGGGAGTTATAATGGCAAATGCAATAAACTGGTTTGAAATACCGGTAAATGATATAGACAGAGCATCTAAGTTCTACGGCGACGTTCTTGCCGGGGATCTTAACAAAATGGATATTATGGGCATCGAGATGGCTTTCCTGCCGATGGAAGGCGAAGGAGTCGGGGGTGCGTTGTGTAAAAGCGACATGCACAAACCTTCGTCGGAAGGTGCGGTTATTTATCTAAACGGCGGTGAAGACCTCACCTCTCCATTGTCAAGGGTTGAAAAGTCCGGCGGGAAAGTAACTGTGCCGAAAACGAAAATCAGTGATGAAATAGGTTTCTTTGCTCTGTTTATGGATACCGAAGGAAACACAATGGGATTCCATTCACCGAAATAGTTATAAACATTAAGAGCTGTCTTAAAAGGGTGTTCTGTCATTTCTCTAGTAATGCTTTAAGATTCGCACGTCGGCGGGCAACAGTCCGACTCCTCAGCTTGCCTGCTGCAAGCAGGAATGACAGGTTAAGACTTTTTAGACAGTTCTTCAAATTTTACCGGAGAAATCCATGAGAAAATTATTAGCAGCAATAACAATACTATTTATCCTCGGTTCAGCTTTATCGGCACAAACAAAAGCTACGGATAACATACTCACGCTTGATGTAGCAGGCATTTCCCCGTCCGCATCTATCGATGAAGTTGCCTGGATTGCGGGATACTGGAAGGGTGAGGCACTCGGCGGAGCTATAGAAGAAGTGTGGACGGAACCTATTGGCGGATCGATGATGTGCGCGTTCAAACTTGTTGTTGCCGATACGGTTAAGTTCTATGAGCTGGTTGCTCTCCGAGAAGTAAATAACTCGCTTACAATTAATCTCAAACATTTTCATTCCGATATGAAAGGATGGGAAGAGAAAGACGAGACCGTCGATTTTCCTCTGGTTAAAATGACGGACGGAAAAGCTTTCTTCGACGGGTTTACTTTCGAGCAGGTAAGTGATAATGAGATGAACATTTATGTTCTTTTCGGGAAAGAGGGGAACTATAAAGAAATGAAATTCAGTTATATGAAATAAAGGGGAAATTATGTCGTACTTCAACCAGGATTTTTTCGACTTCCTTGAGGAGTTAAAAGACAACAATAACCGTGAATGGTTTAACGAGAATAAGCAGCGATACCAGTTATCGGTTAAAATGCCTTTCGAGGAATTCATACAGGATGTTATATTTCGTATACATGAAGTGGATGATAGAATAACGGTAACTGCAAAAGAATCTATCTTTCGAATTTACCGTGATGTAAGATTCAGCAAGGATAAACATCCTTATAAAGAACAGGTTGCCGCTATAATCTGCGAAGGCGGACGTAAGAATTATACTGTTCCAGGAACATATATTGAGATCCGCCACGACAACTGGAAGGTTTACGGCGGGGCTTATTTTATTGACACGAAACTGCTTCGTAATCTTCGTGAGTTTATTGTAACTAATCTTGATGAGTTCAATGAACTTGTGAACGATAAGAAGTTTAAAAAGTACTTCGGTGAAATTCACGGCGAGAAACATAAACGTCTTCCTAAAGAGTTTACGGAAGCAGCTGAGAAACAGCCCCTCCTGTTCAATAAGCAGTTTTACTTTTTTAACAGGTTGGAACCGAAGAAGCTGCTGTCAAATAAAGTTGTTGATATAGTCATGGACAATTATCATGCAGCGCAGCCACTGTCTTCTTTCCTTGAAGAGGGTTTGAAATAGGATTAACTAAGTTCTTCTAAGGACTTTAGTTAATAGAAGCGGATGAAAACATCTTAATAATACCCCGCATCTTGTTATTTGTAAATTTTAATTATATTGAGTTCGACAATTCTAAAATTTTAACCAATCGACTGGTTTGCAAATCAATTGGTATTAAAACGGCTCAATATAATAATACTTTTACTAGTTTACTTCTTCGGGACTTTCCAGTTCGTTGTTCCGTACGCAGGATACCTGGTTAATTTCGACTTCATTGCGGAGAATATATGTGAGCAGAAAGATGAAGTTGAAAATCTATGTCTGGGAAGCTGTTACCTGACTAAGCAGCTCGAGGAAAAAATTAATGAGATGACGAATAGACCCGAAAAGGGTGAAAAGGAATTTAATTTTTTCTTGCTGTCCTCCCACTTCTTAAACGGTAAATCAGAACCTGTCCGGGATTTTTCTTTAGCAGATTTTTATTGTATATATAATTTAAGAACCACCTCAAACTTTAAAGATATTCAGACTCCCCCGCCTAAATTTTGTTGATTCAACAACAATCAATTAAAATCGATCAATAAAATTTAGGGAATGAAATGCACAACAAAATTATAATGTTGTTTCTTTCAGTCTTCGGTATGAATCTCTTTGCGCAAACGGAAGACTCTGTGAGGACATATATGCTTTTACCTGTAGAAGTAAAGGCAAAAGTAACAACAATAACTCAAAAATTTCTGCCGGCCGGCAAAGACAATCTCGGAGGTTTGCTGAAAACAAACGGATTTAATCTTATAAGGAAAGGAACGTTTTTCGCACAGGATATTTACGGCGATGGTTTCAAGCGGAATGATATAGAAATAACAATTGACGGCGAAAGGTATCACAGCGCCTGTCCTAACAGGATGGACTCGCCGCTAACACGTGTAAATCCGGTAGAACTGCAAGAGGTTGAATTAAATAAAAATTCGACGGCTCTGCAATGCGGACCAGGCGGAAAGATAAATTTCATAAGAAGTAAGGCTGCGGATCAAATTAAAATAAAAAGTTCCTTTTCAGGTTTGGCGGGGAATGCTTCGGGTTTGGATGCCGCGGTTTCATTGGAAGGTTATAGTCAAAGGATCAGTCTCAGGTATTCATCGGGCATTCCGTATACGGATGCTGACTCAAAAGACTTTAAAGAGCTTTACAACTACAAGAAGAATTTCAGGTATAAACTTGCAGAAGTTCTTTATACGGGATCACGGGGAAGTTTCGACTACGGACTGGGTTTTACATATACCGACAATGTTTCTTTTCCATACCTGCAGATGGATGAGAAGAACAATAGAATATATAACGCACATCTTTCATATAATAATAATAAGCTATACTTCAACTATACATCTCACCTCATGGATAACTCCCTGAGAGTCAGTAATATGAGTATGGAAACGGATGCGAAAAACCTTACCGTCGGCTTGGTCGGAGAAAATTACGAAGTTTATTACAGGAACTGGAATGCGGATAATGTAATCATTACACCTATGATGAGTATTGAGAACAACTTAATGCCCGATGTTTCACAGGTTTCGGCTACAGCAAACTATTCTTTTAGTCTTTCGCAGATTAAACTAAACACCAAAGCAGGAGTTGTATATAGCAGTGTTGGGGAAAACGATTTATCTCTGTATAAACAAATCGATGCCGACGCACAGGATCATTCTTTGTTCCCGGTTCTGGGTATTTCCGCCGGAATCAGGAAATCGATTCTTAAGAATTTCACCGGAACCATACTTCTGGAAGCTTCTACGAATGCGCCCTCTCTTGAGAGCCTGTTCATCACTGTTAAAAAACCAATGGGTAATCCGACCTGGCTGGGAAATACTAATCTTGATCTGCCTGTTAAAGCCGGCATCCGAACCAACCTGATTTTTAGCCCTTTCTTTATTGAGCTGTATGCTACTAAACTGTGGAACTACGTTGAACCGGCAAAGAAAGATGTCGGTCAGGCAAGTTACCAGACATTTGATAATATCGACGCATATATGCTCGGATTTAATATAGATATGAATTACGGGCCTTTTAGCATTTCTGCGAATTATACATATGCAGAGAATTCCCAAAAGGGAAAACCGCTGTCGGAGATTGCTCCGCTCGTTGTTAAAACTCTAGTTACTTCACCAAGCTATTATGGGGTAAGCATATTTGCCGGACATACATACAATGATGCTCAGACCAGGATTGACGTAATGTTGGGGGAAACATCCACGCCGCAATGGAATAAAATCGATCTCGGCGCTACGTATGAATGGAACATACTGACAATTTCATTTGAAGTAGAAAATATTACTAACGAATTATACTATCAGCATCTTTCGTTTTTACGTAATCCGTTTTCATCCGGGACGAGAGTAATGGAGCCGGGGAGAGTATTCAGGATAAATATATTCTTAAATGAGGTGTTATAGTCTTACACAAACTAAGTTCCTTCAGGGGACTTAGTTTGTATTAAATCTTTTATATCTTTCCCGGTGAAAATTTCTAATTAATTTTACCGGGTATATGTTCAACGTAAGAAAGCCAACTTTATTACTTAACGAAAATATTTGCCGGGATAATATTCGCTTTATGTCGCATAAAGCCGGCTGGCATAATCTAGAATTCAGACCGCACTTCAAGACTCATCAATCCGCTAAAATTGGAAAATGGTTCCGCGAATTTGAAACGGAAAAGATCACGGTATCATCCGTATCTATGGCAGAATATTTTGCCGACGACGGTTGGAATGATATAACAATTGCTTTCCCTGTGAATCTTCGTGAGACGGATGAAATAAATAAACTTGCCGAACGAATTACTCTTAATCTCCTGGTGGATTCAGTTGAGACTGTTCAATATTTGGCTGCGAATCTGAATAGCAAAGTGAAACTGTTCGTTAAGATTGACACAGGTAATCGCAGAGCCGGCCTGGACGCGAAAGATTTTAAGGGAATCACTAATGTTATCACGGCAATGGAAAAATCAGCTAATCTTAATTTTACCGGATTTCTTTCGCATGCCGGTCACACCTACAATGCGTCCGGAAGGGAGCAAATTGGTGTAATACACAAGCAGGAAGCTGATGCGCTCGCCGGATTAAAGAAGCTGTTTCATAGTGCCGCAGAAAAAGTAATTGTTTCGATCGGCGATACACCCTCCTGTACAACGGAAGACTATTTTAAGGGTGTTGATGAAATACGGCCGGGTAATTTTGTGTTTTATGACGTTATGCAGCACGAACTGGGTGTATGTGATTCCGCCGGTATAGCAGTGTGTCTTGCCTGCCCGGTTGTCTCGGTTCGACGGGATAAACAGGAAGTTGTAGTCTACGGCGGAGCGGTTCACCTTTCCAAAGAGTCCCTTACCGACGGATTGGACAGGAAATACTTCGGACTTGTAGTTAATATCAATGCAGCGGGATGGAGTTTGCCTCTGAAAGATTGTTATGTGAAGAAACTTTCTCAGGAACATGGTGTAATTAAAATGAGCGAGTCTGAAGTTAAAAACATTAAGCCGGGCGATCTTATCGGGATACTCCCTGTTCATTCTTGTCTGACGGCGAACCTCATGAAAGAATATTTAACTCGTAATAATGAAACTATCACAATGATGAGATAAAGTTAATGAAACCGATAATAAAAATTATTCTTTACCTGTTGTTTGCGGCAGGATTATCTGCACAGACAGTTAATCTTAAAATAATCGAAACAACAGACACACACGGTAAAATTTATCCGTACGATTTCAAGAACGATCATGAATCCAACAGTTCGCTCGCACAGTTTTATACTTACGTTAAACAACAGCGCGCCGATGAAAATCAGGAGGTTATACTCTTCAGCGGAGGTGATATTCTTCAGGGCACTCCCGCGGTGTACTATTATAACTTCGAAGATGCTGACGGAACTCACTTATATGCCGATGTTATGAATTTTATGAAGTATGATGCGGGGGTTGTCGGTAATCATGACGTTGAAACCGGTCATCCGGTTTATGATAAGTTTACGAAGGAGCTTAACTTTCCCTGGCTGGCAGCAAATGCTGTAAATGTATCTACGGGAGAACCATACTTTCGACCCTACACGATTATAGAAAAACAAGGAATTAAGGTTGCCGTGCTCGGACTGATTACACCACACATACCTCACTGGCTGCCGGAGAAAATTTGGAGCGGTATCGAGTTCGAAGACATGATTGAATCGGCGGAAAAGTGGGTTGAAATTATTCAGGATAAAGAAAACCCCGATTTACTTGTCGGGTTGTTTCATGCGGGAGTCGATTATACTTACGGTGGTGCGGAGGAAGATACTTATAAGAATGAGAATGCGTCCAAACTGGTTGCTGAACAGGTTCCCGGATTCGACATTGTTTTCGTTGGACATGATCACCACGGCTGGAATATGAAAGTCGCCGACAGCAATGGTGACAGTGTGTTAATCCTCGGCGGAACGAGTTATGCGCGCGATGTATCAGTCGCTGATGTTGCTGCTGTTTATGACAGCGCTAGTAGCTCGTGGGATGTCAACCTGAAAGGATCTATGGTTGCCATTAAAGATTATCAGCCGGACAGTATTTTTCTGCAGCGTTACTCTGACCAGTTCGAAATGGTTAAAAAGTATGTGTCGCGTCCAATCGGTGAATTTACAAGCGCCATCTCAACCCGCGAATCAATGTTCGGCAGTTCGGCTTTCTGTGATCTCATTAATTCGATTCAGCTTGAACTTACCGGCGCAGATATCTCATTCACCGCTCCGTTATCGGGTAACGCGGAAATTAAAGAGGGTACCGTTTATGTCAGCGATATGTTCGATCTTTATCGCTACGAGAACCTCTTGTATACAATGGAGTTAACGGGACAGGAGATTAAGGATTATCTCGAGTATACCGGCGCGAAATGGTTTAATCAGATGAAGGATGAAAAAGATCACCTTCTAAGATTTGTTACCGATGATAACGGAGAACTTGTTTATTCCAATAGAAACAACATGCCGATGCTTGCCGAGCGTTATTATAATTTCGATGCAGGACTCGGACTCAATTATACTGTCGATGTTTCCAAACCGGCCGGTGAAAGAGTTACTATTTCAGGCATGTCCGACGGGGGAGAGTTTGATCCTGATAAAGCATACAAGGTTGCTATAAATTCTTATCGCGGCAACGGAGGTGGCGGACACCTTATCGAAGGCGCGGGTATTGATCCGGATGAACTGAACGAACGCATAGTCAATTCAACCGAAAAAGACTTGCGCTACTACATGATGAAGTGGATTGAAAAACAAGGCAAGGTTAATCCGGTTTCCAAGCATAACTGGAAGGTAATTCCTGAAGACTGGTGGTTCAAAGGTATGAAGAAGGATTATAAGCTGCTGTTCCCGGAATAAACACTTTTCACCGCAAAGACGTAGAGAGGCTTAATATAGGGGCTGTAGAAAAAATGTCTTTTGTCATTTCGATACCGATCCGTCTCCCGACGGATTTCGGGAGAGAAATCTTAATTTTATTGAAGCTTCGAAAGTCTTATTTTATAAATATATTTAAATGAATGAATTCTCTTTTTTTATAGAATTATTTCCCGTTAAATGTTAAGTTTAAATAAATCTGATTTACCTATCGTTATGGCTAAGAAAAAACAACTCAAAGCAATCGATTTCTTCTGCTCCGTAGGAGGAATGACTAACGGATTCCGGCAGGCGGGTATAGATGTAATTGCCGGAATTGATATAGATCCCTCCTGTAAAGAAACTTACGAGTTCAATAATCCAGGATCGAAATTCATAGAAGCGGATATAAAAAAATATACCGTCGATAAGTTAAAAAGGGATTCCGGAATTAGAAAGAATGATGATGATCTCGTTTTCATAGGTTGCAGTCCCTGCCAATACTGGAGTATTATAAAAACAGATAAAACGAAATCAAAAGAAAGCGCCAACCTGCTATCGGACTTTCAAAAGTTCGTTAAACACTTTAAACCCGGATACATAGTAATAGAGAACGTACCGGGTATTTTGAAAAGAGCTGAAGAAAGTGGGTTAAATCAGTTTATTAGATTTATTGAAAGCAAAAGTATGGGATATACGGTAGATAAGGATGTACTGAATGCAAATTATTACGGTGTACCTCAAAACAGAAGAAGATTTACTCTTGTCGCTTCGAGAGTTAACAACCAAATCAAATTACCCGAACCTGATGATAACCAAGAAAATATTGTTCGCAATTTTATAGGCGAAGATAAAGGATTTACCTGTATTAGCGCGGGACACAAAGATACAACCGACTTTATTCATACAGCGGCGGGACTCTCGGAAAACAACATCAAAAGGATACGGAAGACAGATAAAAACGGTGGAACAAGGGAAAAATGGAGTGCCGACAAAGAATTACAAATTGACGCTTATAAAGGGAAAGAGAATTCTTTCCGTAATGTTTACGGCAGAATGAGCTGGGACAAACCGGCTCCTACTATTACAACGAGATTCAACAGCCTTTCCAACGGACGTTTCGGTCACCCGGAAGAAGACAGAGCTATTTCATTACGCGAAGGTGCAACACTGCAGACATTTCCGAAAGAGTACATTTTTAAAGAAAAAAGCATGGGTAAAATCGCCAAACATATCGGCAATGCAGTACCGCCTGAGTTGGCTAAAAGAATCGCTTCTATTTTATTTTAATAATTTACTTATATGAAAAAAAATTTTGAAATATCACCACGGATTCTTTCTCACTTAGGAGAGGATTTAATAAAAAATGAGAGTATAGCATTGCTTGAATTGGTTAAGAATGCTTATGATGCCTGCGCCACAAGATGTGAAGTGAATTTTGTGTTCGATAATCAGGATAATTTGACAAAGTTGATCATTGACGATGACGGTTCTGGAATGGACAGGACGATAATAGAGAAAATATGGTTACGTGTTGGAACGGATCATAAATTAAAAAATTTAAAGAAAAATGAATGTGATAGAATTCCATTAGGTGAAAAAGGTATTGGTAGGTTTAGTGTTCATAAACTGGGTAATGAAATAGTATTAATATCAAAAAAAAAACAAGCAAATGAAATAAAGTTAAAGTTAGATTGGAATAATCTGATGAAAGCTAATACAATGCAAGAGTTTTTTGCTGAATTAGATGAAAACAAACCACCTAATTGCTTTAAATATAAAAAAACAGGTACAAGAATAATTGTTAAAGATTTAAAAACTAATTGGGATAGAAGAAAACTTAGAGAAATATTTCGTTCCCTAAATTCATTAAACAGTCCTTTTGAGAAAACAAATACTAATTTTAGAGTTGAAGTAAAAAGCAATAATGATGTTTTTAAGAACCTACCTACTTTTAACGAAATTAAAGATAGTGCATTATACTATGCAAATTGCACAATGGAAAATAAAAGAATCACTCATTTTGAATATCATTTTACACCATGGGAGACATTAACAAAATTAGATTCAGGTAGAAAAGTATTCCTAAAAGACTTAAAAAAACAGGAGTTGAATATAGTTGATGAGAGTAAAGAGACAATCAATTTAACCTATAATAAAATAGGACCTGTTGAATTCGAAGTATATATTTTTGAAAAAGACTCGCAAATTTTAAGTTATGCTAACGTTGAAAAGAAATCTATTCATGAGTATTTAAATCAGAATGGTGGAGTAAAAGTTTATAGAGATGGGGTTCGTGTATATGATTATGGAGAAAGGGATAATGATTGGTTAGGAATTGATCTAAAAAGAGTGTCGAGAGTTGGGGGTAGAGTAAGTAATAACATATTAATAGGTGCCGTTAGATTAAATCGAGAGTTCAGTTTTGGATTGAAAGAAAAGACTAATAGAGAGGGATTTATTGAAAATGATTCTTATCATAAATTAGTCAGTGTAATTAATTATGTGTTATCAATTATAGTGAGAGAACGAAATGTCGACAAACAAAAATTATCAACACTTTATAAAAAGCATAAAGTTATAGAGCCTGTGCTTTCAGATCTAGATGAGGTGGTAAAAATTATTGAAGAAAAAGTAAGTCCCCAAGAAACACGAGATGATTTACTAAAATACCTTTCTAGAATTTCAGACCAATATATTGAAGTAAAAGAAATACTGATTAAAAGCGCAAATGCTGGACTTAACTTAGTTGTCGTCATTCATGAATTAGAAAAGATAATATCAGAATTAATTGGATTTGTTGAACGAAAAAACTTCAGGAAGGCCTTTGAATTATCAGAAATGCTCGAAAAAATTATACGTGGGTATTCTGTAATGATCAAAAAATCAGAAGTAACTGATTATCAACTTTCCGAAATTGTAAGAATAGCCGTTGAAAATTATGAGTTTAGATTTTTGGATCATAATATTGAAGTCATATCAAATTACTCAAATAACAACCGTACGGCATATTTATCAGAATCTGAATCCGTTTCTGTTCTCACTAATCTATTAGATAATTCAATTTATTGGTTAAGTTATTCAAGAAGAGAAAATCGTAAAATATCAATTCAAATATCAGAACAAATTAATGGTTATAATTCTCTCGTAATTTCAGATAATGGACCAGGATTTAATATCCCTGTTGATGTGGCAATAGAGCCTTTTATTACTGGAAAACCACATAACATTGGATCGGGGATCGGGCTTCATATAGTAAATGAAATGATGAAAGCGATGAAAGGAAAATTATTATTCTTTGATTCAAAGGATATACAACTCCCCGCAAAAGTAAGAAGAGAAAAAGTCACTAAATCTATAATAGTTCTCGCTTTTCCTATAAAAAAGTAATACTTGTCATGATAGAAAACTTTATCGAAAGTACCTTAGTAATTGACGAAAAACCCAATGAAGTTGAAAAGCTTATAGCACTTCTGGAGAAGAAAGATATTTTAGTAAAATATTTAACGCCAGATAAACTAGGAAAGAATAAGCTAAAAAATAGAAAGATAATTTTCCTGGATTTATTCTTGGATGATTCCAAAAGTCTTACTGATAATATTTCTTTTATCAGATCAAAGTTTAATAAAAGTATCGGAAGGGATTTCGGTAGTTATGGTTTAGTTTTGTGGACCAACCATGAAGATAAAACACAAGTATTCAGGGAGAAGATTCAAAAAGATTCAGGTAACTATTCTCTGCCATTGTTTATTATCGGTCTTAGTAAACAAGATTATTTAAGAAAGGGAGATTTCACAACGCTTTTTGTAGATTTAAATAACAAATTAAAAAAAGATGTAGCCGCAAATTTTTTTATTACATGGAGCACACTAGTTACTATAGGAAGAGATAAATCAATCGAACAGATATATTCTTTAATTGGTAATTACAGATTAAGGAATGATAACCTAAAATATGTTCTTTTTCAGCTTGCAAAAAACATAACAGGAATACCAATTGATCAAATTGAAGAATACTCCTTACATATAGATGCATTTAGAGCCTTAAATGATATGATGAACTACCAAATTACAGCAATACCAAATATAGAATCTAATTTGTTTGATAGTATTGATGATTTAGGTTTTGTTTCAGAGAAAGGGTATAAAAAAACAGTTAATGAAGGATATAAATTACATGATAACTTGATTGATCCAAAAGACAAAGATTTTAATAAAATGCATAGTAAGAAAATCGGGGAATTAAATAAAGAGATATCTTCAGTTTTTGCCTCGTTGAATAGTCGATATTTATTTGATGCAGAATATTTAGACCAAGATAAAATAATTCCTGGAAACATATATGAAATAAAAAAGAAAGGTTGCTTATTTAGAATCAAAAATTTACCTGTAGGATCAACTCCAATAATAATTGAAATGACTCCACCTTGTGATTTTTCTCAAAATCGATCACTATATTCAAAAATACTAAGTGGCTTTATAGTTGAACATTCTGAGAATAAGCTAAAAAAGAGTTTTTCAAAAAGTCACTATTATAACGAGATCCATCCAATAAAATTTGGTGATGATAATAAAATTAAAATTATGGTGTTTGATTTCAATTATTTTGGAGTTATAGATCAGTCGGTTTTGAGAAAACCAAGATCATATAAGCTTATTAGTCGAGCAAAAGAAAAATTATTTGCAGACATTTTACAAAAAGTATCTTCACATAATTCAAGATTAGGTGTTTCAATAATCCATTAACAGTCGTGGATACATATAGTAAAAAAGACCGTTCCCAAATCATGTCTAAAATTTCCGGGAAGAATACAAAACCCGAAATCATCATACGCAAACTTGCACATAACTTAGGCTATAGATTCAGACTACATAGAAAAAATCTTCCCGGTAAGCCAGACATTGTTTTTCCGAAATACAAAAAGGTAATATTCGTTAACGGCTGCTTTTGGCACGGACATAAAAACTGTTCACGTTCCAAATTACCTACTACAAGGAAAAGGTTTTGGAAAGAAAAGATAGAAGCTAATAAAAAGCGCGATAAACGAAATAAGACTGAATTAACCAAACTCGGGTGGTCTTATCTGGTCATCTGGCAATGTGAAATTAAAAAGTCGTCCGAAGATAAATTGAGAAAAAAAATCAGTAAGTTTTTAACGAACGCGTAGTGACAAACAATACTAGTCACAACCGATTACTCTTTATTATAAATTTTTATCTTATCCGGATTTATTGAGTAGTTCATCTCATCCCCGATTTTATTATCCAGCCGGTCAACAGTCCGTGATATTATGCTCGACTTACCGGTGTTTAGATACAGCAGAGTCTCATTTCCCATGATTTCATAGTTCTCAACTGTTGCAAGGAATTGACTGTCACGATTGCAGTCGACATGTTCGGGACGAATTCCCAGGTACACAGGAGAATCTCCCTTGTCTATTATGTCCGTTACGGGGATTTTTATGGAACCATCGATGCTTTCAAAAACTTGTTTGTCGGTTACTGTAATCTTTCCTTCAATAAAATTCATAGGCGGACTGCCGATAAAACCGGCAACAAACTTGTTCGCGGGATTATCGTATAGATTAAGCGGTGTGTCGACCTGCTGTAATATTCCTTTATCCATCACGGCTATCCTGTCGCCCATTGTCATTGCTTCCGTCTGATCGTGAGTTACATATATCATAGTCGCGTTCAGCTTTCGGTGAAGTTTTTTAATCTCCTTTCTCATCTGTACCCGCAGCTTGGCATCAAGGTTACTTAACGGTTCGTCGAACAGGAAAACTTTCGGCTGACGCACGATAGCTCGTCCGAGCGCAACTCTTTGCTTTTGTCCGCCGGATAACTGTTTCGGCTTTCGCTGCAATAGATCTTCCAGTTCAAGTATGGCGGAAGCCTCCTTAACTCGTTTTTCAATTTCAATCTTTGAGAACTTTCTCAACTTCAAGCCGAACGCAATGTTATCGTAAACGTTCATATGCGGATAAAGAGCATAGTTTTGAAATACCATGGCAATGTCCCGGTCCTTAGGTGGTATGTTATTAACCTGTTTATCATCAATGTACAATTTACCGGAAGTAATTTCTTCAAGTCCGGCTATCATTCTTAATGTAGTCGACTTACCGCATCCGGAAGGTCCCACAACAACCATAAACTCTTTGTCTTTAATCGTAAGGTTAACTTTATCAACTACCCTGTTCTTCCCGTCGTAAGACTTACACATTTGCTCTAATTTAACTTCAGCCATAGTTTATTATTCTTCAGAAATTGTTTTAAGATTATTCTTTAACGCTTCCAAGCATAATACCCTTGATATATTGTTTTTGCAGTAGGAGAAAGATTATCAGAACCGGCATTATAGTTATTACCGAACCCGCCATCATCAATTCCGGATCTTTTGTATGCTCTCCCATCAGGTTTGCCAGCGCAACCGGCAGGGTGTACATGGAGTCATCATTCAAAGCGATCAGCGGCCACAGGAAGTCGTTCCAGGTTCCCATAAAGGTGAATAGCGCCAGTGTTACGAGTATAGGTTTGATGAGCGGTACTATAACAATTCTATATATTTGGAAGTCAGTTGCGCCGTCCATGCGGGCAGCCTCAATAAGACTATCCGGCACCGACATTGCATATTGTCTGATCATAAAAATACCGAAGATGTTCGCAAGTCCCGGTATGAGGATCGCCATATAGGTATTCAACAATCCCATTTCTTTAAGCATCAGGAACAACGGGAGCATAGTAACCTGGCTGGGAATTATCATGGAGCTTAGCAGCATTTTAAATAACTTATCCTTCCCCGCAAATCTGTATTTGGCAAATGCATACCCGGCCATTGAATTGAAGAACAATGACACTGCTGTTACAAGCGTGGAGACGATTATACTGTTTAATAAATTTTTAAACAGGTTGAGCCGGGAAAAAAGATTCTCGTATTGGGTTAATGTAAATATGTCGGGGAAGAAGCGCGGCGGATAAACATTGGCATGACCGTCGTGCATGAACGAAGCTGAAAGCATCCACAAAAACGGAGCAAGTGTAATAAGAGCAGTAATAATTATAAAAATATGTATGAAATACCTTTTCATAATTATTATTCCCGACCTTTTTGCAGTTTAAACTGAATAAGGGTCCCGCTGAAAATTATAATGAAAAGTATAAATGCCAGCGCGGCGGAATAGCCCATGTTCCACCAGCGGAATCCTTCGCGATACATATACTGAACAATACTTAAAGTGCTGTCGAGAGGTCCGCCCTGCGTCATAACATAAGGCTCAGCGAATAACTGGAAGAATCCTATCATTGTTATTATACTGATGAACAGAGTTGTTGGAACCAGCATAGGTAATGTTATGGATTTGAATTTCTGCCAGGCTCCGGCGCCTTCAATTTCAGCGGCTTCATAAAGGTATATGGGAATATTCTGAAGTCCGGCGATAAATATTATCATGTTGTAACCGAAATTTTTCCAGACAGCCATTAGAATAATGGCGGGCATTGCCCAATCAGGATCACCCAGCCAGTCGATTTCACCGACTCCGAGAAAGCTTAAAAAGAAATTTAGAGCGCCGAACTTCGGGTGATAAATAAAACGCCAGACAATAGCGACGGCCACAAGTGTGGTTACGACCGGGATAAAATATGCAAGCCTGAATATACTTTTGAATTTTACAAGCCTGGAATTAAGCAGCATTGCCGCACCAAGTGAGACGCCGACCGATAAAGGTCCCGCGACTACTACAAAATAAAACGTGTTACCAAGGGCTTTCCAGAATAAGGGATCGTTAAACAACAGACTGTAGTTATCGAATCCGACAAAATGTAAATTGCTCCACGAAGCCAGGGTATAAATGTTGAAATCGGTAAAGCTTATAACGAATGATGCAATAACGGGAATGAAGAAAAATACAAATATTGATATCAAAGCCGGAGCCAGAAACACGAATGCGGCTGATGATGATGTTCCGGAATTAGATTTATTTATGTTCCCGAACAGCTTCATTCCACACCAATAAGTTTTCTTCGTTTTTCAAGAATCCTGTCTACGTCTTCATCAAGTTTAATAAGTGTTTCATCAACGGACATAACTCCACGTGCGGCGTATTCGGCGTACTGCTGTACTTTGGAGAAGGCTATCTGTTCCCATTCGGCTATTTTGGGTGTGGCTATAACATTTGAAAACTGTGTGTGAAATGCTCTCATGTACCTGTCATTCGCGAGTGTTGAATCTTCCCACGCCGATTTAACAGCAGGCAGATCGTTTATTAATTTATAAAATTCCAGTTGTATTTCGGGACGGGAAAGGTATTCAATGAATTTCCATGCTTCGTTTTGCTTTGTGGAGTTTTTTGAGATCACCAGACTCGATCCGCCTGCAAGAGATAAACCGGGATAAGTGCTATCCGGACCCGGCAGCGGAGCTGTTCCCCAGGCGTCCTTTAAATCGCCGCCCATCCATTTCTTAAACTCGCGGATGTTCCACGGACCCGATATATACATCGAAAAGTATTCATCTACAAATGCCTGGTAAACATTATTAACCTGTGAAATGCCGATAGGTGCAAGTTTCTCTTTGTGAAAATTTATCAAGTATTCAAAAGCAGATTTGAATTTATCCGAATGGAAATTGCCGTAACAATTGTTCTTCTTTAACAGTTGCGCACCGTTCTGCATGCCGAAGATAATAAAAGGAGCCCATTCGTTCGTAGGAAGATAAATGGAGTATTTATCCGTGTCTTTTTGAGCGGACTTTACTTTTTGAGATAAATCCAATAGTTCATCCCAGGACTTCGGCGGATGCTCGTATCCGTTACGCTGCAGGACATCTTTGCGATAATAAAGAACTCTGGTATCAATGTACCAAGGTATACCATAAACACTATTGTCTATTACATTGGTATGCCATATGCCGTTGAAGTAGTTTGTGTCGGAAATCTCGTTGGAGCTAATGATTCGTTCATCGAGAACTTCAATAGCATTAAGCATTTTAAATTGAGGCACCCACGTATTGCCGAGTTGAAAAACATCCGGAAGGTTATTGCTTGCATAGGCCGTTATTAGTTTTTCCTGGGCTGCGGTCCAGGGAATCTGCTGAACTTCAACAAGAATACCCGGATTCTCCTTTTCGAACATTGGAATGAGCTTCGTAACATATTCCGCTTCAGCGCCCATTGACCAAAACCGGATTACACTCGTATTGTCGTGGTCCGCGCTGCATCCGGCGAAGAACAGCAGAAGTGCTAATATTATTTTGTATGAATTGACGGACATAAAATGTAATTCATTAAATGAATCCCCGATGCAAATTAATTTATTTCTTATTAGAACAAAACAAGTATATCGAACAAATAAAAGATGTCCCGGAAGTATCTGTAAACAAGCTACTCCCGGGATTTTATTTATAGTGTAACGGTTATTTAACCATCATCATTTTTTTCGTTTGTATATAGTTTCCGGCAGCAATTTGATAAATGTACATTCCGGATGCCAGTTTTGATCCGTCTAATATTACCTGATAATTTCCAGCCTCCCGGAACTCATTAACAACCGTAGTAACGCGGCGACCAAGTATGTCATATATAACAAGCTTTACATCACCCGCAACCGGCAAAGCGAATTCAATGGTCGTCGATGGATTAAACGGATTAGGATAATTCTGTGACAGCGAGTATTCAGTGGGGAGTCCGTTTATTAATTCATCCTCAACTTCTGTTACCTGCGAAGGATTCGGGTCACCGACAGGACAATAGATATCCCAGTCACCATTCCTGTCATCCTGCCAGATTATCTGGTATGATCCGTTATTACCGACAAATGTAATTGCAGGGTTAATTTGACTCGATTCCAATCTGCTGGAGTGGGCTCGTGTATTACTTCCGATAGCGGTTCCCGCAGAAGAATATTTCTGAAGGTAAATGTCCATGCTCCCGCTGCGGCTGTCCTGCCATACGACAACAAATATTCCTGTTGAGTCAATAGCAACATCCGGCTTACAGATGGCCGGCCCGTAACTGTTGTCGCTAACGGTTAAAGTGCTTCCGTATTGTGAACCGTCTGCATTGAACATAGCGGCATAAACTGTGCGCTGCTGACTTGCCGTATCCAGCCAGGCAACAACAAATTTACCTGATGAATTCATATCCACCGCTGGTTTCATACTGTTCGACATAGCTCCGCTGATTTTCGTGTTGCCGCCGACCGCTGTTCCCGAACTATTAAACCGCTGGATATAAATCTCATCTATTGCCGAACCGCTTCTATTGTCTGCCCAGGCAACAACAAAGCTTCCGTCATCTGCCATGGCTACATCCGAATCGTACTGGTCGTAACTGCCGCCATCGGTATTAACTTTAGCGTTGCTTCCCGATAATGTGCCAGATGAGCTCACTCTTTGAACAAACACATCTTTCCCTTCGTCCGCGCCGGTCCATGTAACAGCGAAGCTGCCGTTCTCGCTTGCCGCAACCGCTGATCTCATTTTGTTCGAATAGACGGGAGTCTCATTAATATTTGTTTTGGAAGTAAGACTTACCGTATCATCAAATCCGAACAACTGTGCCTTAACATTGTTATTCTCGAACCATGATATAAGATAGTCTCCATCACCGTTGACACCCACGCGGGGTTCATATGCTGTTGTGTCGTCGACAGTAACCGGAAGATTAATTCCATCGACACGGAAAGTTCCTACATCGGAAACCGAATGAAACTTCTGAGCATATATATAACTGGTGGAATCCGGTGTCCTGCGGTCACTCCACACCGAAACATACTGCCCCGTTCTGTTTGCATCGGTTGCCGGGGACAGCTGTGTAGTATTAGTAAGATCGTCATTCACACGCAAATCGGGGACAAAGATTTCATTGATAGCATGCTGAATATATTCATTGTTTCCGAGATAGTCCCAGATCAGTCCGGAACGATAGTTCTCGATCATCATCAGCATCGGTCCCTGATCGATTGAGAAGAAGTTGTTTTTGTACATCGGAAATTTGGAGTAAGCATTATGTTTTTGCGCGGCTGTATCCGTGTAGCAATCTCTGAATCCGAAATTACCGGTCCATAGTTGTGTGTTTTTATAGTAGTTTTTCAACGCGTCCATAACATAGGTGCTGTTAAACCCGTCCTGGTAAGCAGCGAATCCTATCATACTTCCCGCGCCATACGGAGGAACGGTTCCGTTATTTTCTCCGTAGTATGTACCGTTGAAGGTGGAATCGAAATCCGTCTGCCAGAAGGGAAGAGTTCCGTTCTCACCGAAATAAACAGTATCAAGTCCGCCCGGAATATGCTCGCAAGCCGTAAGTCCCCAGCTGTCGGAGCTGTAAGTCGGTACATTTGTTCTGCCTGATCCGTCAATTCCTGCTATACAGTAATCGCGGTTGGCTAGCCCGGCTTCAACAGAGTTTTCCCACCAGTTAACATTCTGTGCATCTGTTTTATCGTGGAGATCAATCCAGCAGTGTGTGAAGAAGTACTGAAAGAGAGATCCGTTCCACGAGTTGATAATAGTATGGTTATTGTATGTACCCGTATCACGCATCCAGGCATAGAAACAATTTGACGGAACAGGATGTGTCGGTGAACCAACAGCTAATATATTTATAAGCATTATTTCATCTGTGAATACATCCCATTGGCCAACGAAACCTCCTTCGGGCGACCAGCCCAAATAGAAGAGGTTGTTTTCCGTGTTGTAGAACCATGTCCAGTCAATCCGCCTGTACAATTTATCTGCAAGACCAACGATTGTAGAGTTACTGCTGTAGTATTCTTTTGCGAGAAGTATACCGGCCATAAGAATTCCGGTATCCACCACTGATAACTCAACAGGATCTCTGCCCGCCGGAGCCTGTTTCCTTACTCCTGTTCCTGATTCAAGGAAGTGATAATAAAATCCCATGTAACCGTTGGTACCGGAAACCGCGTCTCCCTGCGGTGTTTCCCATAGATTAGTAAGTATATTTTCAATTATGTCTTCTGCTTCGCTGCTGGTTATCCAGCCGCGTTCCGTGCCTGTAACCAAAGCGGCTAAACCGAATCCTGTTCCCGCTACTGTTGCGAGATCAAGGAAAGTAGCCCGGTCGAGTACCAATCCGGTTGTATCATTAACCGATTCGATGAAATAGTTAAAAGTCCTTCTGGCAACAAGATCGAGAAAGTCATCGTCGAAATCGGCATCATTCCAATAAACTTCATCGGTATCAATTAGTTGAATGTCGTCTATGTAAAACTTACCGTCTGTTTGACTTGCCGTACTCTGATCTAGCGAAACAACAAACTCGGTTATCTTTGTCGGATCGAATGTTCCCCAGATATCAAGACTGTCGGGATCGAGCGGAATAATCCACTGCTGCCAATCGTCGCTAATACCGCTGAGTATCGCGAAAGCTTTTCCGGAATCATAACCTGGATTACCCCATTGATCATCGTGAAACTCGAGTGTTACCCGGTTGCTGTATCCCTCCGTTGCGTCGCCTTTGACCCATATGGATAGTTTGTCGATACCGCTCAAGTCTCTCGGCGGAGGTGAAGATCCGGGACCGAGTAAATTCCAATATGATATCCAGGTATGCTCGTTGTAATCTACATCGTATTCGATTTTCCAAGCAAAAGGCTTGGTGTGAGCCGGATCTCCGTTTTCAATATTTGATAAGCCGACATCGAGCGAAGCGTAATCACTCTTTGCGCCGCCCGTGTACCCGAAGTAATCGTTGTATCCCATGTTAACAACAGAATCTTTAATCGTTGAATGAGGTACCCTTCCGTCGAAGTCGTCGATACTGTACCTAACACCGATTGAGTCTGTCTTAATCGAAGTCGTCAGAGGAATGAATCCGCCTACCTGAAGATTATCAACATAAAGAATGCCGTCCGTATAAGTGTTCGTATTAGGAATAACTATTTTAACTTCTTCAATGTTGCTGAGGTTTATATTACTGCCTAGTTTAAGAGTTACAGTAGTCCACTGGTTTGCAGGTACTGAACGCCAGTCCGTTCCGGTGCCGTTGGTTCCGTCCCAGATAAAAACAAACAGGCTGCAGTCGGGAGTTGTTGACGGTCTGTATACATCCATCCTGAAATAGTAGTAATCGCTCCAATCCTGAGCGGAATCGAATGTCATTGTAAGCTGTGCAACACTGTCTGGAAGATATACATCCTCATCCCAGTTTATTGCGTGAGCTGCGGTGCTATTGAAGTTCGGCGAAGCATAGTTATGTGTAATGTCATCCGAATAATTGACCTCATAATCTTTATTGTCTGCATCTGCCGAGCCATCCCAGTAATATGCCGGCTGTTCGAAGCTGTCCCACAACGTTTCAACACCGTTTTTGTAGAAGCGGATATTATCGACATAGAGCGTTACCGTACTTGAATACCAAGCCGGAAGCAGGTACAACTTGCGTATGTTCTGTCCCGCGGTGTTGATTTTCCAATCCAGGTATTGAGTAGATCCGCTTACTGTTCTTGCAGCTAAAGGAACTTCCGTATTACTTGAATTCACCGACTTTACTTCTATTCTTTGTCCGTTTACGGCATAAAGATCCAGCTTGATAGAATCCGGATATTCTACATCGAAACAACCTGTCCCGAAAATATACCACCCGGTTCCGCCGTATTGGGTTGTTAGTTTCATTGAATAGTCGCCTTCCGAACTCCAGTAATCACTGTATTGCAGTGTGCCGATGTCATCCCCCCATCCGTAAGCATGCCAGTTATGTGTTTCGAAGTTATCAACCATTTTAAATGACTGCCCATAACAGGCGCTTATGGTTATAAAAAAATATAATAAAAATCGTTTCATAATAATTTCCCCGTCTTTGTTAATATTTGCGATACCGGTCTTATATGGAATCCATATAGAAATTATCGGAGCATTAACAATGTTTTTGTGGTGTTGTTAGGGACAATCAAACAGACCTCCTTCTTTTTAATAATGTAAGCGCTTACATTGCTTAATAAAAATATATCTCACACGTATTCGGATTTGCACAATCCGTCAATCATAATGGGAGAATGTTTCTGGCAAATAGAGTTCTATTTTATAAGCAGCATTTTTTTAACTGCGCTAAAGTTACCTGCCCGTAACTTGTAGAAATATAAACCGGATGAAAGCCTGCTTCCATCGAACTGAGAAAGATAAGTCCCGGGTTTCTGTTCTGTGTTAACTAACGTTGCAATTTCACTTCCGAGAATGTCATATACTTTAAGAGTAACCCACTCACCCCTTTCATCAAACATTAAAGCGGGAATTGAATATTCTATTATGGTTTCCGGATTAAACGGATTCGGATAGTTTTGGTTAAGCATAAATTCGTTCGGGAGATTATAATCATCTTCAACATCCGTTGGGTCATCTTCAAATCCGATTGCGTCCAGCATAGGCTGAATTTCAGGATTGGACATGAACAAATTCCACAGCAGCCCTGACCTGTAATTTTCAATCATTACTATTATGGGACCTTGGTCTATAGCAATGTAACTCGAAGCAGTCCAGTCGTTGGAAGGATTGAACGCATCGCGGAAGCCGTAACTTCCCCAAAGTGATTCGCCGTAGTTATAATAGAAATTCTTAAATGCAGCCATGGACTCTTCGGGTGTATAAGGGAAAGAAGATAACGCGGCTGTTGGTGTAATAGTTCCATTGTCGTTATTCGGTTCGTGAGCAGAGTATCCGAACGGATCATCGCTTGCTGTTAACCCCCATGTAGATTCGTTGTAGCCGGCATATCCTTTCGGATTATCAATGCAATAAGCCCTGTTAATTAATGTGTGATTCCTGTTGTTGATGAAATAGTTACAATAAGCATCCTTTATATCTCTCGGATCGAAACCAAGGAAGGAATAATGCGCGAAGAAAAGAGGTCCGCCGTTATTCCATCCAACGGGAAGCTCTATTCCATAAAATGAATTTCCATTAACATAGTTGGACGATGATGCCCAGCCGTCATGATACATTGAAGCCGGAATGGAATGTGTCGGCGATGCGATTGCAAGAAGATATGTTATCATAGTTTCATTCGGACCCAGCAGACGCATGTTCATCTGGAAATCATAATTCGGCGACCAGTGCCAGTATAGGTAATTGCTCGATTCGGTCTGACGATACCAGTCCCACTCAACCCCTTCCCAAAGAGTTGTTATCTTATCTTTTATAGTAGTCTCGGTTGAATTGTCACTATCAAAACATTGTCTCGCGGCAAGTAGTCCCTGTATCATGAAAGCTGTTTCAACCAGGTCGCCACCATCATCCTTCTGGCTAAATGGTATAGTCGCCCCTGTTTCACCGTTTACCCAATGCGACCACGCGCCGTGAAATCTGTCTGCCGACTCAAGGAAGTTTACCATTTTTAATATATGTGCGGCACCCTCTTCACGACTTATAAAGCCACGTTCAATCCCTGCTATTATTGCCATCACACCGAATCCCGATCCGCCAATAGTGCAAGTCTCATCGGAACCGTATCTTTCTCTTGTCAATCCGGATACAGGATGAGCGTAATCATAAAAGTATCTGAATGTGGCTTCCTGAAGCATATCAAGAAACTGTTCATCATTTAATGCTGATGTAGTTGCGGAAAATTCAGCACTTTTTTCGGATTCATTATTGCTTTCATCGTAGGCAGTAACTACATATGTGTTTGAAACACCCTGTCCTGTGAAATCGGTGAAATAGAAATCATGGTTTGGTACATTCCCGATCCTGGTATATGTATCACCTTCTTTTTTATAAACATAATAACCGGCTAGATCATCCTCTGTATTCTTTGTCCACTTAATATCAATATGACTGTCATAGCCCTTACAAAACAAAACGTCAGGGACAGAAGGTGGCGTAGTGTCGCCAGACGTACCGGACTTAAACATTTTTATTTCATCAAGATACAATGAGTGATCAACATTATCAGTTGTATTTTGTCCGAAGAATACCGTTTTAATTTTGGTTAGATCAGCCTGACCTGAAGCCTCCTTAAATGGCTGAAGCGGTAATACTATTCTGGTCCATACACCGGAGGCGATGTCACCGCCGTAATCGCCCCAGTTAATTTTATCTGTCTTGTTGTTGCCAAGGTCTTCAAGGAACAGTTTTGGTAAATCCGCGGCGTCTATATCGGAATCGGCATATACCCATATTTGTAGTGAATCAACTTCATTGAGATCATGACCGGGCCATCCGGTTTCAGCAACTGCAACGGCCCAGTCACCACCAGGGGAGGAATTCCAGTGAAGGATAAGGCTGTTTGTACCTGAATAAAATTGTTCGTAACTAACTTTGAATTTGTCCCCGCTTAGTTCCAGAGTGCTGGGTGAGTTTGCATAACCCCAGCTCGGATCATAATAATTGCCCGAAAAGACATCGCTGAAGAACACATATTCCTGAGCGGTTAAAAGAGTTGTATATGCAAGAAATAAAATTAATGTATTAATAAGCTTTTTCATTTTTAACTCCATGTGGTCATATTGTCGACAACTTTTATTGATTCACAATTGCTGGAAATGATTTGTTCATTTTGTTTAAGTAAAAATTTGATGGTATACTCTGCGGGTTGAAGGTTTTCCGGAATTTTAATATTGATCTTCTCATGTGATATGAATTTTACGGAATCGCTATCGATAGACAGATTTTGATTCACGGTTTGTGTATTTGCTTCGATTACTGTTTCCAGCGCTGTATCTTCATAGGATTTTTGTGAATCGTTTATTATCCAAATATCTAATTGCAGCGATGTTCCAGGGTTATATTTTGTTTGTCGTAGTTCAACTGAGATATACAATGGTTGAAAAGACAGTCGAAGCTGCTCGTATCCCGGTTTTGTTTTTAGGTAATAATCAACAACCGACCAGGTGATCGATGGCCAGCAGTCGACAAACATGAATTGAAATATTCCGGTAATCCCATTGTGTTTCTTTCGTCTGTAAAAGTCAATTGCACGTTTAAGGAGATTTTGCTGATATGTTTGCGAGTTGTTTATAAACTCATCAATACTGTTGCCGGGATCAACTTGAGCCACGTTAAAAGTCTGCTCGTACTGAAAATTGTGATACTTCCATTTATCCCAGTTGAGTTTATCTACATTATCTTTGGTTAATGTTTTTTCGAGTGAAGACAGACTCGGTAAGGCCTGTGCTCCGAACTCTGTTACGAGAGGCCCCATAGGAGTTGAGTTGAAATGTTCGTAATTACCCCAGTACCAGCCGTCGTATGGATGCTCTTCGTAATTAGAAGCTCGTCTGATTATTCTTGTTGAATCCAATTGTTTAACCGCTTCTTCAAGATGTACGTCAAGAGAATTGATTTGATCGCCTGGTTCGTTGTGACAACACCAGAATGCTATAGACGGATGATTATAGAACTGATTAACCATGTCTTCTATTTGACTGATCGCATTTTCGCGAAACTCTTCGGACTCTGCATATGTCCACTGTAACGCAAAGTCCTGCCATACCAATATACCAGCTTCATCAAGCGCATTATAAAACTCCTGTCTGTTCACATGTGCATGAACACGAACGATGTTGATGTTCGCTTCGGTCAAAAGGTTTACAATAGCCTGTATACGATTTTCGTTAAGCTCGCTTAAAAATTGTGTTGGAATTATGTTTGTCCCCCGAAGGAACATTCTTTTCCCGTTTATGAAGAAAGCCTGAACCTCATCGAGACGAACTTCTCTGATTCCGAATGTTTCAGTAATAGTATTGCATTCGTTGGCTTGAATCGTCAGTGTGTATAAATTGGGATTTCCCAATTCACGAGGATACCATAAATCCGGATTTTCAATAACTACTTTAATGGAGTTCTTTGGGAAGTCTGTAATATCAACAATCTGATGTTCACTCCATAATTCGTTGCCATCCGGTGAAACTATTTTTATGTCTAGATTATCAGGTGTGCTGCCGAGGATTTTATAGTCAATGCTTAGGATTGCTTTGTCGAATTCTTTGTCTAAGCTTGAAGTGATTTTGATTTTGTTTATAAACGATTTTAATCCAGTGTATAGATTAATACTATTCCAGATTCCGCCGGTATTTTTATCCTGTCCGTACTCGTGGCTCCACCCTCCCGGTCTGCAATCATGATGACTAAAAATACCTTTTATAAGCTGCTTTTTATCAGGCCAAACTTTTCCGGGTTCTTCTTTAGGTGACGTTACTTTTACAATTAACAGTTGGGCATTATTATTGTTTAATGCTTTCGTCACGTCAAATGTGAATGTCTGAAAGTATCCTTCATGAGAACCGATAAACTTATCATCAATCCACACCTCGGTGAAGTAATCAACGCCGGTGAACTCGAGGATATTTAATTCTTCTTTCTTCTCAATAGCTGGAAGGTTTATTATGTGCCACAGACTGCCATTGTAATTGTTAAATCCCTGTATTTCCCAGTTTGAAGAAAGATTAGTTTGCTCCAAAGCCTCGGAGTTTTCATGTAGTTGTAATATAGTCTCAACATTAAAACAGCCTTCCGTATCTCTAATTACTTTACAGACACCGTCTATTACATATTTCTTCATCGAATTCATTGTTTGTGACTAACCCATCAAAACTTTTACATCCGCACTATTCAAATCAGTACTTATTACATTCCCTTCAACGGGATTTCCATTAAGAGTAATGGTTTTTATACCGGTGGATACAGAGGAAGGATTGGAAACCGTTATGTTAAAGGTTGTATTTCTAAACTTTCTTTTTACACTAAAACTATTCCATTCGGAAGGTATTACGGGATCAATTAGTAAACCGTTTTTATCAGCCCGTATACCGAGAATATAATCAACAATAATTTTTTGAAACCATGAAGCGGATCCGGTATACCAGCTCCATCCGCCCATACCGTAGTTGGGTGAGTCCGGTCCGTCAATGTTGCCGGGCATAACATATGGTTCCGCAATGTACCTGTCCGGATCCATTCCTGAGTTTACGGAACACAAGTTTCGAAAAACATTATAAGTATTTTCGGAATCTCCGAGCATTGCGTACGCCCATACTGCCCATGTTGAAGCATGGGAGTAAACACCGCCGTTCTCTCTTCTTCCCGCTGCGTATCGTGACAGGTACCCAATGTACTTGTCAGGCTTATCGTAAGCAGGCTGTAATAGTAGACAGCCGTTATCACGCAGCAGTTCTTTTGTAACTGACTGCATTGCCTGAAGCTGTTTGTCTTTGTCTGCGATCCCTGAAATAACGCCCCAGGTCTGGGGGTTCAAGTATATCTTGCCACCTTCGCATTCGTGTGAACCGACTTTTTCTCCGGAATCTTTAGTTGCGCGCAAAAACCATTTGCCGTCCCAGGCATGTTTTTCGAAAGCAATTTTTAGTTCGTCCGATTTTTTGCTTAGCAAATCTGCAAACATATTGTCGTTTAATTGTTTGGCTATCGGAATAAACCGCTGCATGTTATCAAAAAGGAATTCGGCAAGCCAGAACGATTCCCCTTTCATCTCGAGACCAACAGCGCTCATCCCGTCATTCCAGTCGCCGGCGCCAATAAGCGGTAATCCTCTTTCGCTGAATCTATTAAGCACTTTTTCAATTGCGAGTTTGCAGTGTGTATAAATCGTTTTGCTTTTATCACTATTATAAAAAGGTTCTTCATAATTTAGCAGATTGTAGTCAGCCGTTTCGACGAGATAATGACTAACTATGTAAGGCAGCCACAACAGATCATCAGTCATCTTTGTTTCGAGTCCGGATTCGGTTATCGGATGCCACCAGTGCAGAACAGTTCCATCATCCATTTGATGACGGGCATGAAGTTTAATTTGCTCTTTGGTTAGCTCGGGTTTAATCGGTAAATAAACAAGGCTGTCCTGAAGCTGATCCCTGAATCCAAACGCCCCGCTTTGCTGGTAGTAACCCGTCCGCCCCCACAATCTTCCCGATATAGCCTGATATCTGTACCAGGTATTTACTGTGTAATTCATCGCATTATCGGGTGTTTCTATTTTTAGATCACCAAGCAGTTCTTCCCAGTTCCTTATCACTTCATTGAACGCGCCATCAATTTTTTCGTGTGTATTGTACAAGCTAAGTGCACCTTCGATTTCATCAACTGTTTTCTTTATACCCAGAAAGAATTGAAATCTCTTTTCCTTTCCCGGCTCAACGTTTATATCAACTTTCAACGAGCCGATCGAATCGTTAAAGCAGCCGGTATTTTTATTTAACCGGCCTTCCGCAACAGCCTTGGGACTTTGAAGATCCCCGTACTGTCCGATGAATGCTTCTTTGTCTCCTTCATACGATGCGATTTTTTTACTTGCTGAAAGAAAGCCTGTGTATTCATACTCGATGTTCCAGTGTCCGCGATCGCCCAGGGGTATATCCCATAAACGCTTGGTCGCTGTTAACCCGTTAATACTTTCATCATATGTTGTTTCGAGAAACTGTTTATGAAACTCGCGATGAAAGTCTGCCGATGAGCCCAGGACCCACTCAAGATATGTAAAGAATGATAAGTCCAGTTCTTCATCGCCCAGACTCTTCGCAGTAATGTCCCATATTTCAAGATTATCATTGAATGGAACGAATACTTTAATTGTTATTTCAACATCCTTATAAACAGAATTAAATATTGCGTAACCGGTTCCGTAACGGCATTCGTATGAGTCAAGGTCCTTTTTTACCGGCAGCCAGGTGGGACTCCAGAATTCACCTGTTTTGTTGTTCCTTACATAAATATACTTTCCCCAGTTATCCTGAATAAGATCCTGGTGCCAGCGCGTTATCCTGTTGAACTCCGAATGGTTATCCCAGCTAAAGCCTCCGCCTGTTTGAGAAACCGCAAGTCCGTAACTTCCGTTGGATATAATATTCACCCATGGTTTGGGTGTTTTGGGAGTTTTAATAACGTATTCTTTTCCTTCCTTATCAAAGTATCCGTATTTTGTCTCAAAATTTTTCATTGTGCAACCGTAGTTCCTGTAATTTCAGTGTATGAATTAAAAACCGACTTCGACTGAGAAACGGTGAACATCTTTCAGTCTTCCGAAATCGGAATAAGAGTAATCTACTTTCAGGGGCAGATAATTCGTCAGGTAATAAACCACACCGGCGCCGAGCGTTAAGCCTTCCTCACTGTCTTTCTTAAACAGTGCTTTATATCCACCGCGGATAAAAAGCCTTTCCATAAAGGAGTATTCAATTCCCGTGTTAACATATTCGGAATAGTCGTTCGGATGAATAGCGTCTGCGGATATCAGCAGGCTGTTGATTTCACTGCTAAGCAATTGGTATGCAAGTCCCACCCTGAAAATAAGCGGCAAATCCCAACTGTCCATTTTAATGTCGGCGAAAATATTATCACTGTTGCCGTTCTTATCCGGATCGAACGAGTAGTAAATAAAATTATTGTCCCCTTCGAATTTAATTTTGGGACCAATGTTGGACATACACATACCCAGTGCAAGTCCTTCGATAGGAGTGCTGTAATGTAATCCAAAGTCCATTGCGAATGTTGATGCAGTCATATGCCAGATATTCTGACTTACATATTTAGCGTTGAATCCCATACTGAATTCTTTTGTTAGGTTGAATCCGTATGCGAGCCCGATAGCTAAATCGGATGCGCTGAAGTACTCGCCCGTACCATCCTGATAGATTTCAGTTCTGACTTTCATATCGGGTATTGACAGGAGAGTATAACTAACTCCGAATGCATGATCATCGTTCAATTTATAAATTAGTCCGGCATAGTCATGACTGGTTTCGGCAAGCCAGTAAGTATGTGAAAAAGCGGCAGCACTATTGTTTGCTTTTGGTAAACCGGCGGGATTCCAGTATAAAGCGGAAGCGTCATCGGCAACAGCAGTAAAAGCACCACCCATAGCAACAGCGCGGGCGCCCGGTTCAATTTTCAGGAACTGACCGGATGTTGTGCCGGTAAAGACCTGTGAATAAACATCGGAACAAATTATTATAATCATTATGTAGAGTATTCGTCTCATCGAAACGCCTGTTATTTAATAATTGCGAATCTGCCGATCTTCTCACCTATTCCGGGTGCGTCAAGGTGATAGATGTATATACCCGGCGCTATGTCCAGCCCGGATTTTGATTTTAAGTCCCAAGATTCTTTGCCGTTTAGAAGTCCTGAATCATGATCAAGAGTAACAACATGATCACCGCTAATAGTATATATTCTAATAAATGCCTTCTGTGGAAGATTTATAAAATATATTCTTCTCTCACCGCGTCCTGAAGTTGTTAACCTTTGAGGTTCCCAGCGAGCCGCACCAACATAAGGATTCGGTACGACAGCAACATTATCAAGGTTCTCTGAAGCAAGTGAGTTGTCGGCATATTGTTTTACAGTTGTGAAGCTGTATTTATCATTCGATTTGAAAGGTGTTTTAATTTTTATAATGCCGGTTGTGCCGGAAACAGGATTAACGACGTCTTCGTTTGGCGTCGCAATAAATGAGAAGCGCCATATCCTTTGCATCGTTCCCTCCAGCTCCTTCCATATTTCAATGTAGTCTCCTGCATTAAGAGTATTATCAACTTGGTCGTTAGGCTCCCAGTGATAGAACAACACTCTCTGATTGTTGTATCCATCCCACACCTGGAAATTAGTCGGTGCCCTGTACCTGAAAAGCCATGAAGAATCCGGTTCACCGACTCGTATTTCATAACTAACAGGATAATCAGCAGTGCTGTCCGGAACATCAATTAACTTTTCGCCCTGGATTATCAAGCTGCAATTATCCTGCGACCAGCCTGAATTATCGGGATCGAATTCGACTTCATCATTATCCACAAATAACCTTAATCCGTCAACAAGATCATTAAAGTCTTCCCCGTCAACGTAAGGAGAGTTTTCAATTATTGGCGTTGAACTGTTTCCGTTAACTTCGTATAGCGAGTAAAGAGTTGTATCGCTTGTTGAGTTCTCAAATGATACTATGTATTCCTTGTCGTCTATAAGATTCGGATCAACAATCTCTGTATAAACACGCCCTGTCGCATTTCCATCAGAGTGAAATACAGTATCAACAACTTCAGGAGCAACATAACCCGCCGTACTGGTTCCGGGAGTTACTTCAACCGTGTTAACATCCAATGTTATATTCCCGGCCGCATCTCGTACAACTACTTTTGTACATTCAGACGGGTATAATCCTATGGAAGCGTCTCCTCTGTCGTAAGAAACAACAGCGTAATAGTAAGTCTGTCCGTTCATAACATCGGTGTCTGTCCAGGAGTGCTTAAGTCCTTTGTTGTCACCCATATAAAAGCTTAAGCCCTGGTATTCGAGATCGAAGAATCCTTCAACATCATTCGAAATATCGAACTGTGCGGAGGGTTTGAAGAAAGACTTGTCACCATAAGCATTGGTTATTTCGTATGCATCCTGGAATCCCGGATCGGTACTTTTATAAACTTTATAACCTTCGAAATCATATTCGTGCAGGAATGAATCAAACGAACTTTCCGATTCGCTGTCCCAGTAAAGAGTTACTTTCCCGTCTCCCGCAACTGCGGTTACTTCCGGTTTAAGAGGAGGACGTGCGAAGTTGTAGTTGTTGTCGTAAATATTCTGAACGACTTCTTTATTGCGAATAATATCTTCAAGATCGTTTCCGAATACGAGTCCGAGTGAGAATCTCTGTGTTGCAGTAGCCGGAAGTATGAACGGACCTGACCCGAAAAGAAAAGCTATGTTGCCGTTTTGAAGATGCGTGTCGAAATGCGAGTAGGAAATTCTTTCCCAAATCCTGTCGTCCTCGCGGAATACAACGCCAGAGCCTATAAAGAAAACATCAAATGCGGTTAAACCAATTTGATCCGATTCATTGATATCCGTTTTATCAATAGCCGGTTCACCGGGCTGACCCGTATCAATCAAACCGTACTTATTGACCGGTCCCTCTGTAATGTCAGGTACAGCGCCGGGTAACTGCCATCCCGACGTCGGACGACCATCGCCTTCTCCGAAATCACTTGTGCCGGCTAATCCGTCGAGACCCACATCGTCAATTGTGGAATCCCAGTTGTTGTTGTTGTCGATTCCGTCATATCTGGCTTCGTCAATCAGTTCATCAGCTATGCCGTCGCCATTATTATCCACGCCGTCCGCGTAACTCATCCCGATATTTATTTCCGCTTCATCAATAATTCCGTTGTTGTTATCATCAATCCCATTGCCTGCTATTTCACCGAGAAGAGTAGTGGATGTAATTGTGGGACTTCCCGTTTCACCGTCACCGTCATCGTCTATACCGTTTAACGGATTTCCCGGACTTTCAAGAAACGCGTATCCGGCATATCCTGTCGGATGCCAGCCGTCGTCGCCGTTGCCGTCATGATCCCAACTATAGGTTATATCCAGCTCCTTGTCGAACGAAGCATAGTCATCGTTGGAATCATACTGTCCGCCGACACCGCAGTCTACATACATGCCGAAGATCATTTTGTTATAGTCGGTAGTGCTTTCGTTTGTAATTTCGTAATGCCAGAATATCAAATCTTCAGCAAGGAAGTTGGACCATTGAAATCCTCTTACGGCAACGCTTGTTCCCAATCCGCGCCTCGTGTGATCTGTTGAATCCGGAAAGAAGTTGTGTCCGTCGTCGCTGTTATCATCCATTACAAAAAAGCTTTCCTGGTCGGCGTTGGTTCTCTTCCCGAAATAGCCGTTCCAGTATCCGTTCCATGAATCATCTTTACCCGGCCAACTTGCAGGCCAGGTAATAGGCGCGTCACTCATTGCTATTCCGGATTGATTTGGATTTGCATATCCGGGACGAGGCTGAAAACCACGTTCGACTCCGGTCGGGGATACATCCATATTCTCGCGGTATCCGGCTTCAACCACTCTTATAGTATATCCGTCTGCGTCCTCAACTTCTGCTGCTACAAGCGGGGTTATACCATCCATGTAGGGATGTTCGGAGCCCTTCGGCCATACGCCGGACGGTTCACGTCCCCACCACGCGACTTCACCGAAATTATAAAAAAGTGTTTCAACAAGATTACCGTTGTGTATTCCCTCTTTCCTGTACTTCCTGTTCCCTCTTTGATTTTCAGGCACTTTAATCTGAGCTGCTGTATCGAAGCATAGCATTATGAAGTAAGCTGTTATAAGAAGGAAAAATGATTTACGCATTTTCTACCGTAATTAAAATTGCAAATTGTAATTTATCCCCAGAACTATTCTTCTTGGTTCCGAGTAGTATAACGGATTCACCAGGTACTCGCTCAATGTGTTCGGTCCCTGTTCTTCGGGAGTGTATTGACTTACGAGTGAATGTCCTGCCCGGCCCGTATCCCTGTAAACATCGATTTCATTTTTTGTGTCGAACAGGTTGTAAACTTTTATGTAAATATTGAACTGCCGTCCGGCTAAACTCAGATTTTTATCGAACTGCAGATCAACATTAATCTTGTTCGGCATTCTGGCGCTGTTCTCAAAACTTGTTTGTATCGACTGGTTCTCAGGTGTGTAAGGGAATCCGCTTTCATACTTGGCTATCAAACCAAGATTAAAATTATCGACCAATGTGTAAAACAATGATAGATTTAATGTGTGCCTTTGATCCCAGTTAACGGGAACAACCTGTATGTTCGGCTGTTTCGGCGGATTACCCTGAGCTTTATTAAAGGCATCGTTCGGATCCGATGCATTGCTTTCGGAAATTTGCATAGTGTAATCGATGGACGCGGATATATGATCGTCAGCCGAGGCGCGCTTATAAACCGAGAGTGTTACGCCTTTGGCTTTTCCGTAATCCCTGTTAACGTAAAGCGCGTATCGATCGCCGCCGATATATGTGTTTCGGATTTCAGTTCCCAGCAGATTGGTTATATCTTTATAAAACCCGATAGCTTCAACGCCGATTGTATTAAAGAAGTTGTAGTGCAGCCCTACTTCATAGGCTACAGTCGATTCGGCTTTAAGATTTGCGTTGCCCATTATAGTATATAGTCCGCCCGGACCAACACGATAGTTCGGATTGTAATATAGGTACTCGTAGTCAGGTATTCTGAAAAAGTGACCATAGCTAAAGTGAATGGTTCCGTCTGCTGATATCGGGAACGCGAGTCCCAGGCGCGGACTGAACTGTGTTTGAGTGTCAGCATCAATCTTATCAGAATTTTCAGGATCCATATAATCCGCTGGAATTTTCCCGTTCGAGTTGAAGTAATCGAAGCGTAAACCGGCGTTGATAATAACACTTTTGTACTCTATTTTATCCTGAATGTAATATGCAATGCTCATCGGAGTATAATTAAAATCACCTTCGTTTATAAACTGGTTGAAGCTGAATATCGGTATTTCTCCTTTGAACCGTGCGGTTTCATTCGCCACGTCAATATTGTCGGCTCTTAACTCGAAACCGGTTTTGAACTCGTTATATCTGTCCAGCTGTGAAAGAAAATCAGCTTTGAACGTATGAGTAATAGTATTTCTTTTATCGTGTACCATGTTTGAGCCGCCTGTCAGAAAAGCGTATGAAGTCAGTTTCCTAAGCAGTTCCGGATTGGCATACCGCGAATCATCAAGATTTTCAAAAACATACTCCTTGTTTTCTCCGGACGAAAATGAATACTTCACCGTGATAATAGAAGAAGCCGAAAACAGGTATGTTAAATTTGCTATGTTGGTAAACGAAGTTTTATAATGTGTCGGTAGTCCATCGGGATTATATTTGTAATCATGATTATATATCTGGTACCTGTTGTTATCCATCAGGAAGAAGTTTGAAAACTTTAGATTGTCAAAGATGTCGAAATTTATCTTTGCCTGGAGATTATAAAACATTTCCTTGTTAAGTGATACTATCTCGTTATCTCCGGACTCCTCGATGATGTATGAATCGCCTTGCATATAAGAGCTGTCTGTTGTGTTGAATCTTCTTTGTCCGAAGAACCAGCCCTCACTTTCATACCTTCTGAACGCGAAACTGTAATTGAAGCTGTTTCCAAGGAAGGAAACCGGTCCGCTTAGATTGATTTTTATATCGTTAATGCCGGCCGGATTAATATCTTTGATGTTATAGAAAAGATCATCATTGCTGCTTATATAATCGCCTGCGGACAAGTTTATGTTACCTTTAAATACGTCGCTTCCCCGTTTTGTTATAACGTCTATAATGCCGGACATAGCCTGACCATACTCGGCATTGAAAACGCCGCTTATTACTTTTACTTCCTGCATGAACTGAACATCAACTTCTGCGGAGCGGTTGCCGGAATAATTATCTTTGACAGATATACCGTCAATCATATATCCCACTTCCGTTGCCCTGCCGCCGCGTATATGAATATTTCCGGACGCATCGGTAACAACACCCGCTTTTTGTTTAACAACATCATTCAGGTTCTCGACGGGAAGTTTTTCTATTTCTTCCGCACTTACGGAAAGTTCGCTTGATGTAATATCCTTCCTTATCAATTCTCTTTGTGCGGTAACTATAACTTCCTTGTCCAACTCGGCTGCCTGCAACGCAAGCTCAATATCGATTTGAGTTGTTTTACCTGATGTTACCGAAACGCTGTTAACAATGACTTTCGTATAACCGATCATAGAAGCAATAATTGTGTGTTTCCCGGGATGGACATTCAATATGGTATAGTACCCTTCAATATCCGTAGCGGCACCTATGCTGCTGTTCTCTATTATTACATTTACTCCGACAAGCGGTTCGCCTGTTCCGGCTTCTGTAATAACACCAGCTATTTTTCCTGTCTGCTGCGCGGATAAAACTCCTGTGAAACAGACGAGTATAGCAAGTAGATATGGAAAGATTTTATAAAATATTTTTTTCGAAGACATTTTTTACCCGGGAAATCTTTTGCAATATATGAACAATAAAGGGAAGGCGGGTAGTTAGCCCGCCTGTTTTTTATTTAAGCAACAGCATTTTTCTTGTCTGATTGAATGACCCGGTAGTTAACGTATAGAAGTAAACACCACTCGGAACTCCCGAAGCATCGAAGGTTACATTGTACGAACCGGCATTCTGACTTTCGTTTACCAGCGAGGCAATTTCATTTCCAAGTATATCATAGACTTTTAATGATACACTGGACGCCAGCGGAATAGAGTAACTGATCTTTGTAGACGGATTGAACGGGTTCGGATAATTTTGCGACAATTTATAATCGGTCACAGTTTCATTACCGGTTACTTCTTCAACATCGGTTAAGTTGGACAAAACTACACCGCGATACATGTGATACTTTTCGAAGGTCGGATCAGCCCACTGTGTACCCCACCAGTTTGGTGCATAATCGGAAGCGTCTTCGTTATAAGCGTCTTCGGATGAGTAGTCAAGATCCCAGATACATGTACCCAGGAAAACAGTGTCACCAACCGAGTATCCGAAAAAGTCGGTATGCACAACAACTTCCAGTGTGTATCCGGCGTCTTCACCGTTTGTTTCCGTATGGGAAACAGTTCCTTCCTTCAGCATCGATGCACCTTCAGCGCCGCCGGTAGGAACGTTAGAGCTAACCTCGAATACAGCAACAGCACCTTCAGTGGCATCGAAGAACATGTTTTTAATTTCCATCCTTGAAGTTGGAGCTTTGTCGCCCTTGTTAGTCATCCAGAGGAAAAGTCCGTCGGCCTCCCAACCGGGAGCCCATTTACAGACTGATTTATCGTCTGAATCAACTCCAATGTAAAGATCGGTTCCTTTGTGTGCAAATTTAATTTCAGCCATGCTTTGATCGTCGTAAGTATTTGTTTCACTGTTCCACTGCATATAATAACCGCCTGTGGACTGTGCGCTGCCCTTGCCCACAACAACACTAGCCGCATCAGCCCAGAATGATTCATCGAGAGATCCGTCGAGAGTTATGTCATCCTGCGTGGCGATAGCATTTTTCGATAGCGGATCACCGAGTCTAAGAACCTTGTAGACATCGCCCCATTCGCTGCCCCACCAGCTTTTAAAGTACGCACCTTTTTCCCCGTAGGGATCCATATCTTCAACATACATATCCGGATCGAAAATGCTCATTGCAACCTCCACTTCAGCGTACGGATCGGTATATCCAAGCTGATCAAGATGGATAACCAATTCAGCAGTGTAACCGCTGTCAACTGCTGTAGTATCATTTACAATAGTGCCGGACATTTTAGATGCAGCGCCTTCAAATGTGCCTGCTTCTCCTTCTGCGGCAATTTCAGGGTCTGTTCCCGTCATGTTCCAGAATAGTTTGTATTCTACAGGAACACCGTTAGCTTTTTTCAATTTCATGAACAGACCGTCTCCTTCCCAACTGTTTCCGAATTTTCCAACATATTTGTCGTCGGACTGAAGGGAAATATAAAGATCGAGTCCACGATGTAAAATTTTTACAAAGGTAGTGGTGGTATCTTCATAGGGTGTTTTAACATATACCGAATCCGTTACGGTATATGATACGTCCCCCGGTAGTGCGCTTGCCCCGAAAACCAGGTAATCGTAACGCTTCTGCCAATCGGTTTCATCGAGCACACCGTCAATAACGATAGGCTTTTCCGCGCTTACGACCAATAAATAATCGGGATCACTATGATTCTGGCCATTTACTGTCGATATCCCCAAAAGAACGGCCGCAGTTAATAATAGTAATACTTTGTTAAGATGTTGCATCATACCTCCTATGAAAGTAAACTGATTTATCTATGATTTAGTCTTAACCGAATCACCGATAATCACTCCGGTTGAAATTTTTATATGCTGTGGTTCTCCTTCCTTCTTCTTTGATATTTTGTCGAATAAAATGCCTGCTGCTTTTTTGCCGAGTTCGGCAATGGGTACGTGAACGGTGGTAAGTTTTGGATGAATAAAATCAGCTAGTGTAATGTGGTCGAAGCCTACAATACCCAGCTGATCGGGAATTGAAACACCCATCTTCTGTGCTACGCGGTAGCATCCTAGCGCCATCATGTCGTTGGCTGCGAAAATCACATCAGGTTTGTTTCTCAGGCTAAGCAGCCTGCTGCACGCGAGTTCACCGCCATTTAAAGTAAAATCGCTTTGGATTATCCACTCGTCGTTTGTTTCGATACCGCTGTCTTTCAATGCCGCTAAGTAACCCGCCCTCCTCTTAATGGCGTCGTTGTTCTCATCCGGTCCGTTTATTATAGCTATGTTGGTGTGGTTCTGGTTTTTAATAAGGTGACGGATAATCGAGTAGGTGCCCTGAAAGTTATCAATACCGACAGTGTCATATTCCCGGAAGTCTTCATCGTCTGTTATAATAACAACGGGAGTGTTGTATTTTTCGAGCAGACTCTGAACCCGGTTGGTAATTGTCGGGACCATCAGGATGATGCCGTCGACCATGCTCTTTCCCATAAAACCCATAATGGAATCGATAATGTTGCGCTGGCTGTGCGAACCGGCAACTATCATATGATAACCGTCCGCGAAAGCTATCTCGTCTATACCCTGAATTATATCCGTGAAGAACTCACCCTGGATTTCCGGAAGCACAACACCAATTGTTTTCGTAGAATTACTTGCCAGGCTCCGTGCAATGGCGTTCGGTGCGTAATTCAGCTCTTCCGCTATTTTATATATCTTCTCCCTGGTTTCCGGCTTTACGCTGTTTTTCGCTTCGCTGAATGCTCTTGAAACCGTAGCAATGGAGACCCCCGCCTTTTTTGCAATATCATGAATGGTGATTTTCAATGTGCTCCTCAAAATGTAAGCGTTTACATTTGTCAATATAACACATGAAAAAAGAGTTGTCAATAAAAATCTTGATATTATTGAATAAACGTATTTACTTAAACGGTTAAGAGTTAGGCGTGTGGCGCAATAACCGTAAAATGTAAATATTTACACTATTATGCTTGGTGTAAATATGACTGCAAATTTGTTGTGAAAATCGGAAGGATTAGAGAGTTGAAGGGAATATTTGTGTTTATATTAAATGGTACTAACCATTAGGGAAAATATTTAATTTACGTGGCACATAATTTAAATTGTGTAGAGGGAATATAATATCTTGAACCAAATTAAATGACGATAAACGTACGTAAAATAATACATATCGATATGGATGCTTTTTATGCATCCGTTGAGCAGCGCGATAATCCCGAACTGCAGGGCAAAGCGATAGCCGTAGGCGGATCGGAAATTCGCGGAGTTGTTACTACATGCAGTTACGAGGCGCGTAAATATGGTGTGAGATCAGCTATGCCGGGACTTACAGCAAAAAAGAAATGTCCGCACATTATATTCATTAAACCTCGCTTCGATGTCTATCGATCGGTATCAAAACAGGTAATGGATATACTTCGTGATTATACCGAACTTGTAGAGCCTATGTCTCTTGATGAAGCCTATCTTGATGTGACCGATAATAAAAAGGAGATCAGTTCAGCTACAAAAGTTGCCGAAGAAATTAAAGCGCGTATTAAATCTGAATTGGATCTTACCGCATCAGCGGGAGTTTCTGTAAATAAGTTTCTGGCTAAGGTTGCATCGGATATGGACAAGCCTGACGGGTTGTACGTCATTCCTCCCGGCAGAACGGAGCAGTTCATTAATACTTTGGTAATTGAAAAGGTGCCGGGAATCGGTAGGGTAACAGCAAAGAAGATGCATGAACTCGGAATTGGTACCTGTGCAGATCTGAAGAAGTATGACAAGGTTGAATTGAATAAACTGTTCGGAAAAACCGGAGGATATTTTTATGACATTGTTCACGGCGAGTATAATAATCCGGTTAAGCCCCACAGGATCCGTAAGTCAGTAAGCTCAGAGCGGACTTTCGATAAGGATATAACCGATGTAAAGGATATGATCGAGCGTCTTGAAAAGATAACCGGTTCCGTGGTTAATTATTTGGAGAAAAAGGATATAAAGGGTAAGACGGTTACACTTAAAATCAAATACGGTGATTTCGAGAACAGGACTCGAAGCAAATCCATTGGAGAGTTTATTTCGTCATTTGATGAAATATTTCCCGTTGTTAAGGAATTGCTTGTTCACCCCGAACCTCCTGTTAAACCGGTTCGACTGTTGGGTGTCGGGTTATCTGCATTGAATATTCAGTCAAAAGATGAGAACGATAATCAGCTTAACATATTATTCTGATATATCCTTTTCTGAATTAAACAAATCATCAAATGCATTCAAACTATAGCCGTTGCCGATAATTTCACTGTAGCCTTCACGGATGGAGTTTTTCACTGCTTCAATTGAGACTACACGTGCGACACCGTATTTAACGTTCTCAATTTCTCCTACTACTATTTCCCCCTTATACTTGGCGTCAACCTGATATCGTCCGTAATTAAGAAGTGACCTCGGAATGAGAATGTTTCTCTTTTCCGCGGGAACTAGTGATATGATCCCGACAAGTTCGAAATTTGGAATGCCGTCCCGGATAGCCATAACAATTCCTCCGCTGGCTCCCCGGTTAACATTCACATCCAGCATAAAATATTCATCCTCACCTTCAGCTATGCTTACTACTCCGGTCGTTAACATTTTATAATGCATCGGGTAACCAAGCACATAAACGAAATCACCCCACCGGAGATCATTTGAATCTCCGATCTTATAATTGAACACGCTAAATCTTTCCGGGAAGGGTCGTGTAATTTCACAGCCCAGTAAAGCCACATCACGTTTATTATCAATGTGTACTATTTCCAGGTTACCTACTCCTACAAGAGCGGCATAATTAGTCTGACTTCGTTTGATGTGAACACTTTCGATGTATCCGGTTACTTTACCGCTGTCATTGCTGAAATAAGAAATTAGTGTATCAGGGAAATGTACAATATGGGCATTTGTTAAAAAGAGAAGTTTGTTATTCCTTCTTCCTATTATCGTTGCAGTACCGGAAGATGTTCTGTTGTGATTATCTGTTTTCCAGGCCTTCTTGAGCAAGTCATCATCGGTTAGATGATCATCGGTAATCTTATTATCCCAGGTGAAATGATATTGTTTGTAAAATACAAGGCAGTTAACAAGTTTAACCGATTCGCCGATCTTCTCAATATCGCCGGAAGCTTCACCTGAAGGATAGTTGGTGTCGTATTCTCCATCGGGAGGATTGTCGAGTCGAGCAGATTGTTCGCCCGTGCTGCAGCCTGCCGCAGATAAAACAAGGATGAACAGAAATGGAAAAATTACTTCATTATACTTTTTCATCCTGCCTCTCCTGATGTTTTATTTCAGAATTCAAAATACATATATTAGTCTTGTTAATAAACAATTAGTTGCACTGTAGTCGATATTTTAATTCGGGTTTTCTGTGTTGAATAATGCTGAACAAATTAAATTGCCTTCCAATCCAACTATTGTAATAACCGATTCCGGACTCGGCGGCGTTTCAGTTATGGCTGATCTTGAAAAACAAATTTCCGAAAAGAATGTGTTTAATTCGGTCGGTCTTGTTTTCTTCAACTCACATGCCGCCAGGGGCTTTGGCTATAACAGTATGAAATCCGTTGATGATAAAGTCCGGGTTTTTGACAGTGCTCTTCAGAGTATGATAGATAAATTTAATCCCGACATAATACTGGTAGCATGTAATACTCTTTCTGTTATTGCGGATCAAACGGAAACCAGTCGTACCACGGGCATACCGATTTTGGGAATAGTCGAATTCGGTATTGACCTGATATATGATAATCTTATGAGGGACCCAAATTCTTCAGTTATTATTTACGGAACACCGACAACCATTGACTCCGACGCATACAAACAAGGGCTTATAGCTCGTGGAATTGATGAAGAAAAAATTGTTAACCAGCCGTGTTACCTGCTTGAAACGGAGATACAAAAAGATTCGCAAAGCAAGAACACAGTGGATATGATCGATAAATATACCGGTGAAGCTGAAGTCCGACTGGAAAATAAAAGCGATAAAGTTTTCGGTGCGTTTTGCTGTACTCATTACGGATATTGCGCCAAGTTGTTTGAGGATTCGTTAAGCAGAAGGTTTGTGAAGTCTTCAGTTCTTAATCCGAATAAATTAATGAGTGATTTTATAGTCTCGCTGGGAGAAGCAAGCACTCCCGAAACCGGTGTAAGCGTTGAAGTTCATTCAAGGGTGTGTATACCATCCGGGGAGCTTGAATCTATTGGCTGCCTGATAAAACAGGATGCTCCATTAGTTTATAGAGCGCTAAACGGTTATAAGTATGATGAAAACCTGTTTGAGTTTAATTCTGATGAATTGTTGAAGTAACTCAGACAAGTTTTATGTTATTCACAGCCTGTTTGTCAACCTCGAATACTTTGAATACCTGGTCGCGCGGACGAACTTCATCTTCACAGTAAAATGTAATCTCCTCACCTTTAACCGCTTCATTAATTTTAACTTCATCTTTAACGAGCGAAGCAACCTTTGTCTCTACGCAGCCTGTTTTATTCCCGATAATATATAGCGGATCATCCACAGACAAGCCGCCGGCCTCCAGCTTTACATGGACTATTTTTGACTTCTTGAAATAATTGATAACTCTGCCGAGAAATACTTTACGCGTAGTTGCCATGCTTCCGTACTTTACGGCAAAGTCCTGTCCATCAGGGGCGCCGAAATAATATCCGGTTGAAAATCCGCGGTTATAAACCTTTCCTAGCTCATCATACATTTCATCTATTATATCATCAGTAAGAGTCGCTTCAAAGTATAAGTCGATAGCTTTCCGATAAGTTGAAATTACTTTAGCAATATATTCGGGACTTCGTTTGCGCCCTTCAACTTTAAAAGAGTCTATTCCGGCTTCGATCAACTTGTCGATGAACTTAATGGAACAAAGATCCTTTGGGGACATAACATAGTCTTCCCCGAGCAGGTATTCGTTCTCTCCATCTGTGTCGTAAATTTTATATTCTCGTCTGCATGGTTGAATGCACTCACCCCGGTTGGCACTTTTACCGAATACTGAGTGACTCATAAAGCAGCGTCCGCTTACCGCTACACACATTGCGCCATGAACAAAGGTTTCAATCTCGAGTTCTGTTTTGCCTTTAATGTCTTTAATCATCTCAAGCGTGCATTCCCGTGCAAGAACAACGCGTCTCGCTCCTAGAGCTTTATACATATTAAGCGAATTGATATTCGATACAGACGCCTGGGTGCTGATGCAAAACGGGACCTGGTATTCCCGGCATTTTGATATAACCGACATGTCCCAGCATATAACCAAATCGATTTCTGCCGCTTTTGCCTCAGCTATTATTTCATCCACATCTGTCAGCTCGTCTTCATAAACTATGGTGTTAACCGTAAGATGTGCTTCAACATTGTTGGAGTGGCAATAGTCAACAACTTCTTTTAATTCACTCAGCATAAAGTTATTGGCTTTTGCCCGCATATTTAATTTATCAACACCGAAGTAAACCGCATCCGCGCCGCAGCTTACTGCCGTACGAAGCATCTTCCAGTTTCCCGCCGGTGCCAGCAATTCAGGTTTCATACTACTCGATTTTTATGGAGTTGAAATATACGGAAAAGTTATGCGCGGGGGAATGTAACAGTAAAAGTTGTACCCTTGCCCTTTTCACTGACTACAGAGATTATACCGTCATTCATCTCACAGTACTTTTTAACCAACGCAAGCCCGAGTCCGTTGCCCTCAAATCTTCTTGTGTAGCCCTCGGTTTCCTGCCTGAAAGGATTAAACAAATCTGGCAGGAATTCTTTTGATATCCCAATACCGGTATCTTTTACGTCTATACAAATTGTATTACCTCTCTCGTATGGAAGTATTTCTATTGTTCCCGTTTCAGTATATTTAATAGCATTTTCAATAAGGTTTGCGAAGATTTGCGTCATTGCATAATTATCGCCCTTTATCAGGTAGTGTTTTGAGTTTTGCGCAAGTTTCAGAACTAGTCCTTTTTTATTAGCAAGAGGTTTATATTCCGCAAATATTGGTTTTAATATATCAGGATAAAGGTCTAATACGGTTTTCGATGGGATATATGTGCCGCTTTGAATTTCCGAAAAGTTTAGCAGCAGATCAATTGTTCGGATAATTCTTCTTCCCGATGAATGGATTGAATCCAATCCGAATTTCAGATCATCATCTATGTTAGCTTTAAACTCACTTTCAATTAAAGAGGTGAAGCTTAATATCGAATTTATGGGTGTTCGTATTTCATGTGATACCTGTGCAAGGAAATTATCTTTGAGCTTATCAACTTTTATCAATTTCTCTGCAATTTCTTTTTGCTTTATTAGTTCCTGTTTTGCATTTCTTGATTTGTTCCTGTAACTGATAAATAATCCAACTATTATACTTGTCGCAATCATTATATATAAAAAATATGCGTACTTGTTCTTCCATAATGGCGGTTTAACTATTACGGGCAGCTGCAAATACTCTGTGTTCCACGAACCCTCGGCATTTGTTGATTTTACCTTAAATATATAATTCCCCGGGGCTAAATTAGCGTAAGCAGCATATCTTCCGCTGCCGGTTTCATGCCAGTTTCTATCATTATCCTCAAGTTTATATGCGTATTGAATACTTTCGTTATCAAAATAGCTTAGCGCTGCAAATTCGAATAAAATACTATTGTCGCTGTAATCGAGCGTTATGCTCCTTGCAGCAGTTATAATTTTATCGAGTATAATTTTGCTGTTGATTGATTTGCCGGGAGTTACAGACTCATTGTAAATTTTCAGATTTGTCAGTTTAATTTCAGGAAAACCGGACTGTTTGTATATATCTTTGGAGAAAACCGAGTTAATACCCCTTATTCCACCGAAAAATAATTCATTGTCATATGCTCTGTGAAAAGCATTGGTGTTGAATTCGCGATCCTGCAGGTTATGCCTTTTGGTGAAGTTCTTAAAAGTGTTATTTCTAGGGTTGAATTTTGATATTCCATTGTTTGTGCTTATCCACAAATCATTACGCTCATCTACTAGAATTCCGTATACATGGTTGTTGGCAAGTCCGTTTTTTGTAGTATAATGAACAAAGGATTCTTCAACCGGGTCGAACTTATCTAGTCCGGATTCGGTACCGAACCACATAAAACCATATCCGTCACGAGCACAGCAAAATACTTTGTTGCTAACAAGAGAATTGCGATCTGATGGATTGTTTTTGTAAACAATTATCTTGTCGCCGGCTTCATCAATCTTGTTAACTCCGCCGAATTTCGTTGCCGCCCAAATATAGCCGTCAACATCTTTGTAAATATGCTCGACATTTTCATTACTAAGTTTATATTTTGGGGAACCGGGGTGATAGAACTTTAACACATTGAAATTCCGATCCAGTTTTATCAAGCCAGTATGCGTTGCCATCCATATAAACTTATTGCCTTCAAAAATAAAATGAGTCGGCGTGAATTGTTTTAAAAAGCTTAAGTTTGGATGCTTTCTGATTATGTTTGAACATTTGCCGGTTTTCTTAATAAAAATGTCGAACCCTTTTGATAAGAAACCAAGCCAAAGAATGTCGCTGTTTTCAGGGTCTTGACCAATCGCGTACACGATATCCCCACTTAAATCCGGGGTTCCTCCACCGCCAGAGTAATGAATATTCTCACCGGTAGCCCGATTCAGTTTATCCAGTCCACGGTATCCCCCGATCCAGACAGAGTTTTCTTTATCCTTGTAAATGGCACGTATACTCTGATTCAAAATTCCGTAGTTGACATTATTTATTAACCTGAGGTTGTTCTTTTCGGGATTGTGGTGAACGATGCCGGCACCATTAGTGCCAATCCAAACTTCGTCGGAATTATCCGTGAATATTTCCATTATATTTGATGCGCCGGGATATATATCCGGCTTCAAAGAGTTCATATAATGAATAACTGTTTTATTACCGCAATCAATTTTGTGTACGCCGGAAGTTACTCCGCCGAACCAAATTTCATCTTTACGTCTTGCCATTGACTTTACGGTTCTAAAATCGTTTTCACTAATCCAGGGATAAAAATATTTTATACCATGAACCTCATGCGAGTTTTTTTCCGTCACATAAATTCCGTTGGAACTTCCAATCCAAATGCGGTTATCGGGACCCTCGCAAAAAGGACCGCCGACATTATCACCGCTCCTCTTTATATGCAATTTTAGTCTGGTCAGCACATTGGTTTTAGGATCATATCTGCAAACACTTGAATCGTCTCTTGTCCATAGAGTGGTATCTGAGTCTTCATAAATAAAGTGGAAGGGTGGAACGAATTTAGAGGGAAGTGTTTTTTTTATGTTTTGATTTTCCGGATTGTAATTAAACATTCCGTTCTCAGTTCCAATCCATAAGGTGTTGTCCAAACTTGCGGAAATTCTATAAAACCTGGACTCGGATGAAAGAGAATCATTAAATAAATTAATTCTTTCAAAAGAGTTTTTTTCGATAATGTATCTGCACAAACCCGACTGAGTGTTTATAAACAAATTTCCATTATCAGATTCAGCGATTTCAACTACAAAGTTCCCCGGTAATGAATGGCTGTTAAATGGTTCATTATGAAATGTTATTATATCATAACCGTCATATCTATTCAGTCCGTCACCGGTTCCGAACCACATAAAGCCGAATTTATCCTGGTGAATTGCGTAAATAGAGTTTTGGGAAAGTCCTTCCGCACTTGTAAGGAATTCGAATTGTGACTCCTGTTGGGCAAAAATAGAGATGCTCAGAAGAAGAGACAATAATAAATATGTAGCAGTAATTTTTTCCATAATAAGTCGATTATTAAATATAATCGAATTATTTTTCGTTTTTTATTATAATATTTAACCGATTGCTTTTTCGGACTCTTAGTTATACTTTTAAATATCATTTCAAATCGTAATTTATAATATGGATATAACTAAATATGTGGAATTCACAGACCTGGAGCTAATCGAACGTATCCGGGAAAAAGAAGTCCGTGCTTTTGAGGAACTCTACGACAGGTATTCATCCATATTGTATACTTTAATCAAGAAAATCGCACCCGATCAAAAGACTGCGGAAGTAATTCTGGTGGAGGTTTTCTCAATTGTTTGGAATAAAGCACACCGGTTTGATTTCGATTCGGGAAATGTATACGCCTGGTTAATTTACCTTGCGAGGAACAGAACAGTAGATAGTCTTAAAAGAAGCAGACCAGCTTCGGAAGATCTTGATAATTACAATGATCCGTATGAGAACTTTTTTGTTGTACCTCATCTTGATAAGGAAATAGATTCTTTGGATCTTTCTACGGCGATGAATATTAAGCCGAAGATGGAAGAGGCTTTGGAGAAACTTACGGACGCACAAAAGTATGTTTTGCATATGTCTTTTTATGAAGGATTCACACTTAATGAGATTTCAGAAAAACTGAATGTGCCAATTGAAACAGTACGTGAAAAAGTAATGATTGCGATTCACAACTTAAGAGATAACTTGATAGGCGAATAACAAGCTGATATGGCCGATAATACTGTACATCAAATAATAAGCGCATATACGACCGGCTGCCTGGATAAGGATAATTATATTCAGTTCATGAATTATATGAAAGAGGATGGAGATCTTCCCAAAGGAGAGCTTGGTGAACTGCAGAATGTTACGGCTCTTATTCCAACTCTTCTTGAACTTGAAGAACCGTCACCGGAATTAAAAAATCTTGTCGCTAAAAGAATACTCGAAGTTGAATCCGTTCGAAAACAAAAATTTAAAGAGACAGTTGAAAAGAAGCAGGATCCGGAAGTTGTATTTAACGAAGCATCTCCGGATCGTTCCGGAGAAGATCAGGCAGATGAAACTTCCGGCGGAGATAAACAAACAGAATCAAAGCCGGTTGCAGACGCAGAAGAGTTAGTTAATGATAAGCCGGTGAAGCATGGAATTCTTCCCTGGATTTTACTAGGTGTTATCGGATTGCTGCTGATCGTGGTAGGCATTTACTTCTTTATAATAAATAGTGAACTCAGGGATGAAATAACCGATATAAATAGTCGGCTTCAGGGTTACCAAAATGAGGTTGTTCAAACAAATAAGTTTATAAACGAACACATTGAACTCATAGAATTCCTGAATTATAAGAATGTTGAAGTGGTTAATTTCATGCCGACCGACATTAAACAGGATGCGTACGGTAAATTATTTATTTCGCTCGATGCCGGTGAGGCTATATTGCAATTGAAAAATATGCCCAAGATTACATCAAGAGAATCCTTCCAATTATGGATGGTTAATGAAAACCAGTCCTTCTCCCTCGACTCTGTTTATCCGAGTCCCGGCGTAGAATACTACAAGATAAATAATCTCCCCTCTTTCGATAAGAAAGATATTGCAATGTTTAGAATTACAAAAGAGATCAGGGGAGGAAACGAAACACCTCAGGGACCGCTTTATTTGTTCGGTGCGTTTTATAATGTGCAGGAAGAAGACAATACTGCCCGACGCAGATGATAATTACTTCCGATTCCTGTTTAGAAGAAGTCCCACTCCCAGCAACAGCAGCAACGCCGGCCAGAATCCCAGTATATTATATGAAACACGATTTGCGAGTTTGATTACCGGGAAATCTTTCGTGAAAGTTATCGTAAACAGAGCTACTGAGAAGATAACCAGAGACAATACAAGGAAAGCACTCTCTTTTATATTATCGATGTAAAGCAGAAAGAATCCTGTACCGAAGCAAATGAGTACGGAGGGAATAACTATTTTTGAGTAATCTAAAATTTCATAATTATCTTTTATAAAGAATATTGTGCCAGCCATAAAGAGTACGCTACCAAGAAAAAGAATTGCTCGCTGATTTTTTCCCATTGAAGTAAACACAAAGATCAGACCGAGAAATTGTAAAAGATAGTAGTAACTGTTTTCATAGTCTGTCTGCAGCAATCCAACACCGTTAAGCAAACTGATGCCGCCGATTATGCATAACGTAAATCCCAAAACAATTTTTTGAATTCTATTCATTATTAACCGTATCCGGTGGAATAACAATCCACATAATAAAATACAAAATGAAACCCAGACCCATTGTGGCAAAAGTAAATATCAGCCACAGCATTCTAACAGCGCTGGAGTCGGTGTTCATGTATTCGGCAAGTCCGCCGCAGAAACCGGCTATCCTTTTATTTTCCGGGGACCTTCTAAGCCCGGTTTTAATTATCCTTTTCTGAGTAGCTGTGTTTCGTTTATTATAAATAAAAACACCAATAAAAATTAAGGTGATCGACCCGAATATTTCAGGCGGAATACCAACGAAGGAAAAATAGTTAACGATTCCGTAAATATTGAATGTAAAGAAAGCCCCGGTCAATAATAGCAGGTTACCGATAAGTAGTTTCATGTTTGCGGTTTCGGTTTTCGTATTGATTGATATATCACTTATGTCCGCTGCTTCAACCGGGATCATTGCGGCTGCAACCAGGTAAGCTATTACACCCCACCCTCCGATTAAAATGGAAACCGCGAACACAATTCTTATTAACGACGCATCGATCCTAAGATACTCGGCAATGCCGCCGCATAAGCCGAGAAATATCCTGTTCGATCTCGATCGCCTGAACGGTTTTCTTACAGGTCCCACGTGAACCGGCAGGAACATTCCGGGTTCGTGTTCTTCGTTGTTTTTATTTTCAAAATCATTATTCATGTTATATGTTGTCTATAGTTTACTTTTACCGGCATAAACATTTCAAATATACTGATTATTATTAAACGTATTGTGCTTCTAAGGTTACCGGAGGCATGTAAAAATTGTTCTGTTTAATTGATTAGTTAAGCGGAACAGACAAACTAATTCTTAATTCGGATGATGAATTGATTAATGTACCCGAGCTCTGATCAACAGTAATTTCTATTCGGCTTGGATAAATTATTTCTGCAAATGCAATCGAGGATACAAGAGGCAGAATAAACGGCAGCGATTGGCTCCAATTACTTTTGCCGTCCCAATCTGCCAATAAAATGCCGGTAACACCACCTCCTATTGATGCGAGAAACGGAACCAGGAATGTTGCTTTACTATTATAATTGTGAGATACAAGAGTTACCCCGCCGGCGGTACCGATTAGAAAACCGGCAATCCCTCCAATAGATCCTGCCGCCAAACCGGTAGCCATTTCAACAATAACTCTTCCGGCCTTGAATGAATAACGGTATTCTTTTTGTCTTGCAGAGTCTGCCGATTGAACAGTTGTGTAATCTAAAAAACTTTGTTCGGGAGCTTCCGGAGAAAATCTGATTTCTTGCGCACTGAGAATTACAGAAGAAATAATTATCAGTAATGATATTAAGTTCTTAATCCCCACTATGAACCAATAAATATTTGATAATTAAAAGAAGAAAATCGGCTGTTAAAATCAATGTATAAAATCATGAGTTTAACAATCCGGCTTATTGCTAAGAATGCATCTGCGTAATCCCGCAGACCAATATGCGGATTTCCGCAAACATCAAATTTAAAATCGGCTAATAGGACTCAAAATCGACAATTGAATTTCGGCACATTCATTGCACTTTTCTTTACAGACTAAAACAAAACAACGACCATCAAATGCCTGAACAAACAATAATATCACATCAGATTCTAACCGGACAAATTATTCAGGTACTTGAAGAAAGCAGTAAGAACATTGCAAAAATTAGGATTAGTCCGGGTTTTGTTGACATACCTATGAACAATATTGATGAAGTCTACCTGGGGGACGAAATAAATATCGACTGTGATATTTTAGTTCATAAAATAACTCCGAAAATATCATTAAACGAAGAATGAGGTTATTTACCAAAAGGTTTCTTTCTGCAATAATGAACAGAACTACGGTTCTATTTTCCTTTAACGATGTAACGGCTTGACTATTGCCGCCGGCCGTTTGTTTTGAAAATTTCTGCGGACATAAAATAAATCACCAACTGAAAACCATATAATAATTAGGAGGTTCAATGGCTAAGATCGTGGTGGACCCTTTAAATCGAGTTGAAGGTCATTTAAAGATTGAGGCTGTTGTTGAAAACGGGGTTGTTACCGAAGCCCGAAGTGCGGGAACTTTGTGGAGAGGTTTCGAAAATATTCTGCAGGGACGAAATCCGCTTGATGCTCAGCGGATAACGCAAAGGATTTGCGGCGTGTGTCCCACTGCCCATTCAACGGCATCGACTTTAAACCTTGACTCCGCATTCGGGATAGCGGGCAATATTCCCGATAACGGGAGAATACTCCGAAACCTGATTTTCGGCAGTAATTATCTTCAGTCGCATATACTTCACTTTTATCATTTAACAGCTCTGGATTTTGTTGATGTTGCGGCAGTTGCGGGCTATAAGGGAAGTGACCCTGAACTTGTTCAGGTTAAGCAATTCATAGACCGCGGGCACCTGGCACCTTTCTTCCCGAGGTATGAAGGCGATTACCGCTTGTCTAAAGCCGAGAATATAGCCGCTGTTAAGCACTATGTTCAGGCGCTTAAGATGCGTACAATTACTCATGAGCTGCTTGGTATATGGGGCGGTAAAATGCCGCATAACATGTCAATGGTTCCAGGTGGTTGTACCGAGAGACCAACGGTAGACAAGATTGCGGATTTCCGTTGGCGACTTGAAAAAGTACGCGCGTTTATAAATGATGTCTACATTCCCGACGTACTCATGGTGGCTAAAAAATATCCCGATTACTTTAAGATCGGCGCCGGCTGCGGATTGTACATGTCGTATGGCGGATTCGAACTCGACAGCAATCCGGATTTATTACAGCGTAAAAGATTGTTTCCCGGGGGAAGAACGACAATCAAGGATTTGAAATTACTCGATTTCGATCCGGACTTGATTACAGAAGATATAAAACACAGCTGGTATAATTCAAATTCTCATTTGCATCCGTCCGAAGGGGAGACTTCACCCGACAGAGAGAAGAGGGGCGCATATTCATGGCTGAAATCACCGCGATATAACGGGCAGGTTCACGAAGTCGGCCCGGTTGCTCGTCAGCTTGTAGCTTATGTTTCCGGATTCGAGCCGACGATTAAACTGGTTGATCATGTACTTAACTACTTTAAGGCTCCCCCCTCTGTTCTTGCTTCAACACTGGGAAGACATGCGGCACGAGCCATAGAAGCTAAAATTATTAGCGATTATATGGCTGAGTGGGTGTTACAGTTAAAGCCTGGCGAACCTGTTCATGCTCATTTTGAAATTCCGGAATCGGGACAGGGAATGGGTTTAACAGAAGCGCCGCGCGGATCACTTGGTCACTGGATTACAATTAAAGATCATAAGATAGCTAATTACCAGGCGGTTGTACCTACAACCTGGAACGGCGGACCTAGAGATGACAAGGGTCAGCCGGGACCGTTTGAACAAGCTCTTGAAGGCACAAGAGTTAAGGATGAAAAGAATCCGTTCGAACTTGTCAGGATCGTTCGATCGTTTGATCCGTGCCTTGCATGCGCTATTCACGTTATAACTCCTAAGGGAGAAGAACTTGCCAAATATGTAATTGAGGCTTAACAGCTATGAAGAAACCGATTTTAATTATTGGAGTTGGCAATTCGATCATGATGGATGATGGTGCCGGTATTCACGCAGTCCGTGAATTGGAGAAGATGGATCTCCCCGACACAGTTGAGGTATTCGACGGAGGAACTCTTGGAATCGACTTAATGCCGTTTATAGAAGGAAGGGAAAAGCTGATCTTTATTGACAGCGTAAAAGGTGAAAACACACCGGGGACTTTATACCGGTTTCACCCGGATGACCTGAATTATGAATCAGCTCCCAAGACCTCGGTACATCAGATCGGACTTATCGAATCACTTCAGATGATTTCTTTGATCGGTAAGACTCCCGGAAGAGTGGTTATATTCGGAGTCGAACCGCATACAATAGACTGGGGTGAAGAACTTACTCCTGCCTTAAACTCGGTGATGCCGAAATTACTGAAGCATGTTCTTAATGAGATTGAAGATTCTGTTGAAGAAATAAAAAATTTAATAACGGAGGAAACAAATGGGTGAAAGAAAAGAATGGTCCCGGCGAGAGTTTCTGAATTTAATGAGCAAAGGAACGGGTTTGTTGATGGGCGCGAGTTTGTTCGGCATACCGGGATTTGATAAAGTGTTTGCTCAGTCGGTTGCTGAAGTACCTGTCTTGTGGCTTCAGGCTGGATGCTGTACCGGCTGTTCGGTTTCCGTACTGAACTCGAAGAGCCCTGAAATACAGGATGTACTCCTGGGTGAAGTAATTCCCGGCAAGCATCTCAGTATGCTCTGGCATCCGAATGTATCTGCCACACAGGGACATGATGCAGTGAAGGTAATAGAAGACCTCAAGAAGAAACCGAAAGGAAGTTTTGTACTTGTTATAGAAGGAGCAATTTCAACCAAGGATGACGGTGTTTACTGTGAAATAGGTGAAAGGAATGGTCATGGTATTACAGCGCTTGAGCACCTTCTCGAACTGGCGCCGAAAGCTATGGCAATAGTTTCAATGGGTACTTGTGCTGCGTTCGGTGGAATACCAGCTGCCGATCCGAATCCCACAGGCGCTAAACCGGTACTTGAAGTGTTGAAGGATAATAACATAGATACGCCTGTAGTAAATATTCCCGGTTGTCCGCCTCATCCGGATTGGTTCATCGGAACGGTCGCAACAATACTGATCGGCGGTTTATCGGCCATCAAAGTAGATGAACACGGTCGACCAAAAGCGTTTTACGGATCACTGATTCATGACAACTGCCCGAGAAGGGGCCAGTTTGATCTCGGCAATTTCGCGAAAGACTTCGGCGAGGATGGCTGTATGTATCAGCTTGGCTGTAAAGGACCTGTAACACATTCCGACTGTCCTAACCGCAAATGGAACAGCGGTGTTAATTGGCCTATCGGAAGCGGTCATCCCTGTATCGGCTGTGTTGAACCCTTCTTCCCGATGGGCAAAGATCTTTACCAGCAGGTTGAGATTAACTATGCTACTGCTCCCGCAACTTATCCGGGTATAAATAATCCGAAAGACTCAACATATAATCCGCTGGTTACCGGATTAGTTGGTGCCGCTGCGGGTGCGGCAGCAGGCGCTGCAATAGCATCTAAAAAGAAAAAAGAAAATGAAGAAACCAGGGAGGCTTAATATGGCTGTTAACCGAAGAGACTTTTTAAAGTTGGGTGCGGCGGCTATAGGAGGCAGCCTTGTGGGAAACAACATGGTTAAGGGTCAGGAAAATGAAAAGTATGCCGATAACCTGGCAATGCTAAATGACTGTACTCTTTGCATCGGATGCCGCGGCTGCCAAACGGCGTGTAAGGAATCTCACGGACTTGAGCATACAGGGGAAGACCCAAGATATGAGATGCCGACGGATCTGAACGCACGTAACCATACTGTGATCCAGTTGTTTCGAAAGTCTGATGATGAATGGACGTTTATAAGGCGAAGCTGCCTGCACTGCAACGAACCATCGTGTGTATCTGTTTGTCCCGTTGCAGCGTTTACGAAAAGAAAGGACGGAGTGGTTGCTTACGATCCGGACAAATGTATCGGCTGCAGATACTGCGAAGTCGCGTGTCCGTTTGACGCACCTACTTTCGAATTTGATAAGGCGGCTCCGGTAGTTCAGAAATGTGATTTTTGTAAAGACATAAGATTAGCAAAAGGTGAAAAACCGGTGTGCGCCAGTGTTTGTCCACGCGGCGCTATTAAGTTCGGTAAACGCGGCGAACTTTTGAAAGAGGCAAAGAAACGAATTGCCGATAATCCCGAACGATATAATTCTCATGTATACGGAGAGAAGGAAATTGCCGGTACTTCGGTACTTTATCTTGCTCCGAAGGGAATTGCTTTTACCGATCTCGGATTGCGTAAGTGGGATGAAACACCCCCTGGTAAAATGACCGAGGATATTCAGCATGGAATTTTCAAATACTGGATCCCGCCGGTTGCTTTGTATGGTGCACTGGGATTCGCAGCTTACAAGCTTAAAGGCAGAGACAACAATTCCGAAAACAATTCAAGGGAGGTGAATGATGAAAGTTAATGCTGTTCCCATGAATCAAAACCTATGGACCAGAGGATTTACAGCGGGTGTGGTTGTAATCGGCATCGGAATACTCTTTACTATTTATCGATTCATTTTCGGTTTGGGTGCGGTAACTAATCTAAACGACGGTGTACCCTGGGGCATTTGGATAGCATTCGATGTCGTTACCGGAATAGCGCTCGCGGCAGGCGGATTTACTGCGGCTGCACTGGTTTATATCTTTAACCGCGGACAGTATTCCCCACTTGTCAGACCGGCTTTATTAACGGCTCTGCTGGGCTATGGAATTGCCGGGTTCTCGATTATACTTGATGTCGGCAGGTGGTGGCAGATCTATAACCCTGTTCTTCCTAAATCCTGGCAGGGAAACTCGCCTTTGTTTGAAGTATCGCTTTGTGTAATGACATATATGACCGTTCTTATAATAGAGTTTCTGCCGATAATGGCAGAACGATTTAAAGACAGTGACAATAACTTTATAAAGAGTCTAATTGTTAAGCTCGGAACAGTTCTTAATAAGGTTATGATATTTTTTATCATACTCGGCGTTGTAATCTCAACTCTTCATCAATCATCTCTCGGTTCGGTAATGATAATTGCTGTTGTCCGAATTCATCCTTTATGGCACTCCGCGTGGTTGCCGTTGTTGTTCCTGATCTCCGCAATAGCCGTCGGATTCCCTGTGCTTGCAGTCGAATCACATTATTCATCGAAAGCATTCAGCAGGAAGTTCGATACCGGTATGCTTGCCAAACTTATGAAAATCACTCCATGGCTTCTTGGGCTGTATTTGATTGTGCGACTCGGAGATATAATAGTTACAGGAAAAAGCGGATTAATTTTCTCAAGTGTATGGGGTTTGGTTTTCCTGGTTGAAATAGGTTTGCTGGCTGTAGCACCAATGATCATGATGCTGAAACCGGCAATAAGAAATACGAGAAACGGATTACTGACGGCTTCGGGAATGATAATTGCCGGACTAATAATAAACAGGTTTAATACTTATTTAATAACTTACGAGCCGCGTGCAGGATGGGATTATTTCCCTTCCTTTGGAGAACTGGCTATTACAGCTATGCTAATTTCGTTGTTGTTTGTTGGTTATAAACTTCTGGCTAACTATTTTCCGGTTCTAAGTAAAGAACAATAATTAAACTTCCCGGCATGTACATCCGGGCTGCGGCTATGCCGGGATAAACCCATATAATTATCAGAGATTACTTTGATGTCGAATGAACTATCAATACTTACTTTAACGGCCCTGTCGGTTGGATTTTTCCATACTCTTCTCGGACCCGACCATTATATTCCCTTTATAGCAATGGCAAAGGCCGGCAAGTGGTCGATGCGGAAAACAATTATTGTTACTATCTTATCCGGGATCGGACATGTTCTTGGTTCAATTGTGCTTGGCTTCATCGGCGTCGGTATAGGAGTGGCTCTGCACCTGCTGGAAGATATCGAATCGCTGCGCGGTGATTTGGCTGCCTGGCTGCTGATAAGCTTTGGATTGGTATATATGATCTGGGGAATTAGGAGGGCGGCTAAAAGGAAGAAGCATACTCACAAACATGTTCATACGGACGGCACTATTCACGATCATGAACACAACCATCACCATGAACATTCTCATGCGCATTCGAAAGAAAATACAGCCAACCTTACACCATGGATACTGTTCACTATTTTTGTGTTCGGACCCTGCGAAGCTCTGATACCAATTCTTATGTATCCGGCAGCTAATATTGGTATTGGCGGGCTGGTTTTTATTACAGTAATATTTGCTGTAACAACAATATCAACAATGCTTGCCATCGTAGTTGTATCAATAAAAGGCATTAGTCTGCTTCCTGTTAACAAGTTTGAAAAGTATTCACATGTTCTTGCCGGAGCCATTATTCTTATAAGCGGTTTGTCAGTTCAGTTTATGGGTTTATAGTTTATGGATGTTGTTCAGACGGAAAAATCGCTTTACGAAAAATATATTAGAATATTTCTGTATCTGGTTGCATTCCATTCCTTTGCTGTTGCGCTTGCCTTAATGTTCTCGCCTTCAATGCTTATGGAGTTTTTCGGCTACTCAGCTATAACCGAACCGTTCTTTAAAGTTCAGGCCGGAGTATTTCATATCGTCATGGTTGTTGCATATATTTATGCTGCAATAGATCCGCTTCGCAATAGAATTATGATTACCTATTCTATCACTGTAAAGTTTATCGCAACAGTATTTTTAATTATATACTTTGTTTTTATCGATCCGGTTTTAGTGATTATACTCTCAGGATTAGGTGATTTAATAATGGGATTGGTGCTTCTTTACTTATACAGAAAACTCTTCCTTTATTGCAACACTATTGGGTAATACAGGTGCAGAAAAGAGAAACATCCATTCTGGTTACAGGTGCTTCGGGATTCATCGGTCAATACTTTCTCGATGCAATTAAAAACCATTTCAAAGTGTTTGCGCTATCACGCAGACTACCGACAAATGCTGCGTTAACCGAGCACCCGAATATAACATGGATACAAGCAGATATTAGTTCACCCGAGGCTATGGAAAAAGCTAAAGAGACTATTCTAAGTAATGGTGGTGTAAATTTTATTCTGCATCTTGCCGGCTATTATGATTTTAACTATGATCTTAATCCCGAATACTACCGCACGAATGTTGTCGGCACAAGGAATGTCCTTGAAATAGCAAAAGAGCTTGATATCGAACGATTCATTTTCGCCAGCTCCGTTGCGGCATGTAATTTCCCCGCAAAAGGAGAAAAGCTCAGCGAGAAATCTCCACCGGATGCCGAGTTTGAGTACGCACGCACTAAGAAGAAGGGTGAGGAACTAACCGGAGAGTATTCAAGATATTTTAAGACTACCGTTACCCGGTTCGCGGCAGCATTCAGCGACTGGTGTGAATACGGGCCGTTATACATTTTTCTTAAGACGTGGTTCTCCCGATCGTGGAAATCAAGAGTACTGGGAGGACGAGGCGAAGCGGCTATTACATATATTCACGTCAATTGCCTGATAGATCTTTTGCTTAAAGTAATTAAAAAAAGCAGGGTGTTACCAGCGTTCGACATTTATAGTGTCAGTCCTGAAAAACCTGTTACGCATAACGAACTGTTTCGCAGCGCGACAAAATATTTTTACGGCGCTTCACGAAAACCATTCCACATGCCTAAACCCGTATCGTTTGTCGGCGTTGTTATAATGGATTTTATTGGACGTCTAATCGGCAAGCGGCCATTCGAAAAACCATGGATGATTCAGTATATCGATAAACAGCTCCATATTGATACGAAGTATACTCGCGAAATGCTCGGGTGGAGTCCGACGAACAGATATGGACTTCAGCGAAGGCTTCTTTATATGATCGAACATATGAAAAGTTATCCTTACGAGTGGGAGAAACGAAATCTGAAAGCATTTAAATACATCCCGATGAATCCGAATTATAAAATCTATCACGCTTTGGAAGAACTAAGAGATATAGTTGTTGATGATATAAGAGACTACATCCTTGATGAAACGAGACGAGAAGAATTTAACAGTTATCACGAGCTAGATCGTACCGTTCTGCGCAAAGACATTCTGATCGTTTACCAGTTCCTGTCCGTTTCAGTCAGGTCCAAGGACAGGGTTTCCGCACTAGCATACGCGCGTCAGATAGCACAGTTAAGATATGAACAGAATTTTAATCCAATGGAAGTTGTCGAAGCGTTTAATGTGACTGGAGAAATTATAAGGAAGCATTTAAATAAACATCCGGGACTCAAAGGAATGGAACGCGCGATATACGATGAAATATCACTAACCTTTCAGCTTATGGCCGATGAAATTGAAGGTACATTTGAAAACATCTCGAGAGAAAAATCTTCTCTCCTCAACAACAACTAATTTGGTTTCACCTCTATGTCTCTTTCAACATAATCAATGTTGTTAAGGTGTTCCTGTGTAAGATTTAGTCTTGCGGTATCTTCGCTTCTTATCTCTATAAAACTTCTTCCGACACGGTGAACTGTTCCAAAGATAAAGTCGCGACCTTTAATTCGGGGATTTGGAAATATGTACTTTATTTTATCACCCCGTTTGAAGTCTTTGATATATGATATTCTCATTGCTCAAACCCTCTTTGATATTCTACTATCGAAAAATAGCTGAAAAGTTTTAATTCAGGATTACCACTGCGTTATCATAATGTTAAATTTGTCAGCTGTTTCTCAGAACAATTGGAATCAATATATATAAGACATTTTCCCGGTTAGGAAGTTCCATTTAGGAGCTGAAAAGGGTTTGATTTTATTGATGGATGAAGAAAACGGGGAAAAGATTACCAAGCGCTGCTGAAAACAGATGTTTTCAAACAGCACCCGGTACCAGCCAAATTTAATTGTCTCGTTTCATTCGGGATAATATGGCTGAAACAACCAAAAACAGTAAAATTGCCCCGCCGAAAATTCCGATACTTGAATATATTATTGAGGAAAGCGCCATAAAGCCTAAAATTTTAATTCGATACTACGTATGATTTCAGTAATATCCAAATTAAATTAAGATTATGCTCGTTTTTGTGTCATTTATCACATATTCTGAGAACAACAACCCGTATTAATACAGATATGAGAATCGGAAGAGTTTGTAAAATAATCTAAAACAGAGCTTTTTTCTGTAAACTGATATTATTCGTTTTAACCCTATATTTTGGGGGTTACCATGCTCATTTACGGGAATACGGCACTATTTGGACTATTCCGCCGAACGGGTAGTATCTGTTTCTTCGGGAACCATTTTCGAATACTTTTCCAGGAATGTTGTTACAATATCACTGTTCCATTCAGGGAACTCGTTTTTAAGATCGCTTAATAAATTGACGGCTTCCGCATAGTCTCCGGCATCGACATAATCAAAAGCCTCTCCGAACGTGAATCCCGGTGCAGCCCGTACGCTTGAAATTTCCGTTTCCAGATATCTTACTTCGTTTCTTAATTCAACAATTTCTTTCCCGTTCATTTCGCATCCGGATAAAATAAACGAGAGAAATACCGTTGTTGTTAAATACAATACTCTATTCATTACTCAGTTCCCTTTTAGTCTTTACCGGTAATTTAACTAATTAATGAGAAAGCGTATAACATTTCGGTAGCTATTTGACGGGACCGTTCAATATACTTTTGCGATTCAAGCGGGGTGTTATCGAATTCCTTGGGGTCATCGTAGCGTATCGGGAAACGTGCATCGGCTCCGTGAACAATGGGACAGTTTGCATCGGCATCCGAACAGGTCATTACCGCGGCAAAATCTCTCTGCGGATTGTATTGATCATTATATACCTTTGAGAAGCACTCCAGGGGCTCGGCATCATTGGAATATTTAATATGGTAAACGGGGTTGTCCGTTTCATCTCGTTTGTCGATGCTGAATCCGCATTCCTGCATAGCTTTAACTGCACGGGGATTGAATGCTGTTGCTTCTGTTCCCCCCGAGTAACAGTGTACGTTTTTAATTCCGTAATACTCTGCGGCGGTTTGTGCCCAAATCTGACTCATGTGGCTTCTGCGCGAATTATGTGTACAGATAAAAGTTAGATTAATTTCACTTCCTTCACTTGGTTTGCCTGAGACATACTCGGCAAAGTCATTGAGTAATTTTTTTCGTTCACCGGGAATTGAATCGATGGTTGATATAAGCTGCGAAATTATATTTTCTATTTCTATAAATACACGCATATTAATTCCTTTATAAACTATAAGGTCGTGAAGATTAAATAGATGCCGCCAAGGATTACAAGAACACCGCAGATTCTTTTAATCCATTCAATTGCTTTTGATTCATCGCTCCAGTTCAAATACTTCTGAACTTTACCTGCAAGCATTCCTGCGCCGATAATAACAATACAATGTCCGATGCCAAATGCTAAAAGAAAAACAATAGCGAGAAAGTAATTTGTCTGAGCCGTTTGAAAGACCACCCCTAAAACCGGAGCCATATAAGCAAAAGTGCATGGACCAAGAGCAATACCGAAGATTAATCCGAGCATAAACGCTGCCGGAACGCCTTTGGTTTTAGTCCGCTTTAAACCAGCACCATTCCAATCAAAATTAATTATTCCCAGCAGGTATAATCCTACCAGTAGGAATATAGCAGCAACTAAATAATTACCGTATACCCCGACATCCCCCATTAGTCTGCCCAGTGAAGCAGTGACGATCCCAATAATTGCAATTGTAATCAGTATCCCGATTGAAAAGACGACAGAAATAATAAACGTCCTGCCGGTCGAAATTTTACCTTGCGAAGATATGAAACCGATGACTAGCGGAATGCTTGAAAGATGACAGGGCGAAAGGAGGATACTCAAAACCCCCCAGGCAAATGATGCAGACAATGCAAGCCATACTTCGCCGGTCATTGCATTATAAAGTAATGTAAAAAGTTCCTCCAGCATATTTAACCGTTCGTCTCTGCCGGTTTAAGTCCTTTCCCCTGAAGTATTTTGTCGATTTCCGCTTCCGGATAAAATCCTTCATGCCTGTGAAATTCATTGCCTTTTTCATCAAGGAAAACCTGGGTCGGTATTAGTTTGATTCCGTATTCTTCGGCATACTTCTTCTGATCCTCTTTCCATACATCGTGAAATATAACTTTAACCTGCGGGCCGTATTTCTCTTCAATGGCTTTCATCACGGGCTGCATCTGTTTGCAAGGAATACAATTTACCGATCCAAGTTCCACAAACGTAACTGTCGCTTTGCTGTTATCTTCCTTATTTGTCGGGGTGCTTTCTTCCTGCGCTTTGCAGCCCACGCTAAAGGAAAGCAATAAAATCAGTAATGTAACTGTAACTCTCATTTCTTTAGTCTCCATTTATCCACTGTATTATCTTGTCATCTTTCGGTATGATTCCAACACTTACAACTTTTTCGTTTATAACCAATCCGGGTGTCATTAAAATTCCGTAACTCATCATATCATTAATGTCTGTAACTTTTTCTACTGTTGCCTCAATGTTATTTTGGCTTACAAGTTCTCTTACTTTTGCTTCCAGGGTTGAACACTTCTTGCACCCTGTGCCTAGTATTTTTATTGATGTCATTTTTAACCAACATTTATTTGAATTAATTGAGCATTCATTTATGGACAAACATTCGGTGCGTTTACATCCCCTTTTTCTACTTCACCTCCGAAATACTTTTTCTGGAACCACAATGCGAGGTTAACAAGGCTTATCAAAACCGGCACTTCAACAAGCGGCCCAATTACAGCCGCGAATGCTTCACCGCTGTTTATTCCGAACACAGCAATTGCCACAGCTATCGCGAGTTCAAAATTATTGCTTGCCGCAGTGAATGATAATGTTGCAGACTTTGAATAATCCGCCCCGATTTTTTTACCCATGTAGAATGAAACGAGAAACATTATAACAAAATAGATAAGCAGCGGAATTGCAATCCTCAGCACGTCCAGTGGTATTTTTATAATCACTTCGCCTTTAAGAGAAAACATTACAACTATCGTAAACAATAATGCTATTAGGGTTATCGGGCTTATCCTCGGGATGAATTTTTCTTCATACCATTGTTTTGATTTTAATTTCAACGCAGCAAATCTTGTTATCATACCGGCAAAGAAAGGTATTCCAAGATAAATTAATACACTTTCCGCAATTTGTCCTATTGTTATGTCAACAGCGAAAGTCTGCAGTCCAAGCTAGGAAGGAAAAACTGTGAGGAACAAGTATGCGTAAACCGAGAAGAACAACACCTGAAAAATCGAGTTGAAGGCTACAAGTCCCGCAGCGTATTCAGTATCACCTTTGGCGAGTTCGTTCCAAACGATCACCATAGCGATACACCGTGCGAGTCCTATCATTATCAGTCCGGCCATGTACGCGGGATAATCTTGCAGGAAAAGTATGGCAAGCACGAACATCAGCACTGGTCCGATAATCCAGTTCTGTACTAGTGATAATACGAGAACTTTTACATTCCTGAATACATCCGGCAGCTCTTCGTACTTAACTTTCGCTAGCGGCGGGTACATCATCAGGATTAATCCGATGGCTATCGGAATATTCGTCGTTCCGGACTGAAATGAATTCCAGAAGTCAACAATACCCGGGAAAAGATATCCCGAGAATACTCCGGTGAACATTGCGAGGAATATCCACAGCGTTAAGTAGCGATCGAGAAATGAAAGACGTTTAGTTAATTTATTCAATCAGTTAATCTCACTAAAATATTATGCGAATAATATTGTTGTAATAATACTCTTTACAGCAAATTGCGGGTATTAGATAATCAGATTAAACACAATTCCGACAAATACGATTCCGGATGCGACAACAGCCACAAAGGCAATGATCATGGGCATCTTAAGTACTTTGCGAAGTATAATAGTTTCCGGCAGCGATAAACCAATCACACTCATCATAAACGCCAGCACTGTTCCGAGCGACGCCCCTTTTTCTAGTAGTGCCTGGACAACAGGAATAATACCTGCCGCGTTTGAATACATCGGAACACCGATTAGTACTGACACCGGCACTGACCACCAGGCATCCGAACCCATTAAGCTTGCCATAAAGTTTTCGGGCACGTACCCGTGTATGCCCGCGCCTACAGCAATACCGAGTATAATGAACAGCCAGACTTTTCCGACTATCTCCTTCGTTACGTCGATACCCGATTGTATCCTGTCGCTGAAACTTTGCTTGATCTCCTCCACTTCCGCTTCAGCTTGTCGCAGATTGAAGACCCATTCCTCTATATATTTTTCCGGACTCAATAAGCCGACAACAAATCCCGCTCCTACGGCTATTAAAATCCCGGTAACCGCATAGATAAGAGCAACTTCCCAGCCGAATAAGCCGAACAGCAGGACAAGCGCAATCTCGTTTATCATTGGTGCGGCAATTAAAAATGAAAAGGTAACACCAAGCGGGATTCCGGATTGTACAAACCCGATAAACAATGGTATTGCAGAACAACTGCAAAACGGAGTAACAATTCCCAGCAGACTTGCGAGTACGTTCCCGGTTATTAGAGATTTTCCGCCAAGCATCTTGCGGGTTTTTTCGGGAGAGAAGTAAGTTCTTATTATTCCGACAATGAAAACGATTAAAAGCAGCAGTAGCATAACTTTCGGGACTTCATAAACGAAAAAGTATACAGCATTTGCCGCATGCGAGTTCTTCTCCATAGCAACTAATTGATAGACCAATAGATCTGCTAATGACGCAAGGTTAACGTAAAGTGTTATCCAGATTGGAAGAAGGAAGGCTAATAAATATTTTCGATTCCCGGTTATATACAATGCCTTCACTAAGCGTTCTCCGAAGAGTTATCTTTGATCCAGTGAAGCAGTGTTGATTTCGTTGGTATCTTACTTGTAGATACTACTTTTCCGTTTATTTCGAGTCCGGGAGTTTGCATAATTCCTCGTTCAACTATTGCCTTCATGTCCGTTACTTTTTCAACTTCATAATCTAATCCCAGTTCATTAGCCGCTTCTTCACTTAATTCCGCCAGCTTAACACAGTTCGCACAACCGGATCCGTATACTTTAATTATATTCATGTTAATTCCTTGTTTCGTTGTTTGCCGAAATAATTTATGCTCAGTTATCACGCTCCGCAGAGATTGTTCCTGTCCAGTCCGATAACTTTTTTCTTGTCTTCGATGATCATTTCTTCATTATTGATCCAGAAATCCAGCGAAGTAAGTATAGAAGAAATTCTTTGATCGGACGGCTGTTGGTTAATGCTGTAGTTAACCCATTTACCGTCCTTTGTTTCCAGTATAAATCCTGCTTCTCTGAGTATTTTAAGATGTTGCGAAACCGTTGAATTGGCCAAATTCAGCAATTCCCTTATTTCGCAAACACAGAGCGTTTTGGTTTGGAGTGCCTTCAATATTCTTAACCGGTTAGAATCTGAAAGCGCTTTGAATATGTTCGTGTTCTCTTGCATTAATATCATTTCGTCGTCTAACGAAATATACTATTCTGTAATTATTGAAGCAATATTAATTTCAGAAAACAGTTTTTAGCTAAAATGCCGGACGAAAGAATTATTCAAACTCACCCTGCCGTCACGGAGTGCTTGCCCCGCATTTGACGCGGGGGATTCTTGACAGCAAGATGAACTACAGTTTTTAATTGGAGAGATTCTGCGGAGGGGTAATGTGTATCCTGGGCTTTCCGGGCTACTACTCGACAGGGTAAATTATAAAAGGTGCGACACAGGAAATCCCGTGCCGCACTTTGATTCTCTTATTTCATCAAATTCATTTTCTTAACAATAGTATTGCTTCCTGCTGTTAATTCATACAGGTAAACACCGGAAGCAAGGTTACTTGCGTTAAAATTAACTTCATGATAACCCGCGTTAAGTTGCTCATTCAACAATACTGTTACTTTCTCACCAAGTACATTGTATACATTAAGCCTAACAATGGAACTGGACGGAAGTGAAAAAGCTATTTTAGTTTCCGGATTAAATGGATTCGGATAATTCTGTTTAAGAGAAAAATTCTCGGGAAGACTTAGAGTCCCTTCTTCGGTTACATCAGTAATGCTTTCAGAGGTCATTATTATAAGGCTGCTTGCAGTCGTACTTTCGAAGCTGACTGTATTATTTTCGGTATCAACAACTACATCGTTGACTGTCTGCCAGTCTTCCGAATCTTCATCCCAGTATTTTACAGCTATACTGCTTTCATCTACGTTGTACATGTTTGTCTGTGTTTCCGAATAGTGGAATTGATATTGGACCGATGAGTTGAATTGCATTCTTCCACCGGTTCTTCCGTTCTTCCACATTTTATTCGTGCCGTTCTCATCGTACAAACCTATTTCAAATCCGCAGAAAGCATTTTGGTTTTGCGAGTTCGGAATATTTTGAGGATAAAGTTCAAGCATCTGTCCGAACAGTGAATCATTGTTCATTCCGCCCATTCGACGCCAGTTCTGGTTAACAGTAAAGTTGTCACCATCGTCGAATGGATTATTAATCCTCGCCGGTCCGTTCATATTATGTCGGAACCATCTTCCGCCGGGATGCCTTCCGAATGAGGATGAATCTCTCCAGGCCTCACCATTAAGTTCATAAACAACTACTGCATCAATTGAATCGCGGTCAATCAAACCGCCCTTAATAGAGACTGGATCGCCGTCCGAAGGTCTGATTGTACCGGATTCCGGTTCATACCAGTACGGACCGAAGTTAAGGAAATAATCGGGGTAACCGTCGCCATCCTCATCAAGATAAAACCGGTTCATAATGCATGTGGTATCGACCAATGCAATTCCGGTTAATTCTACGGTAGTAAGTGAGTCATTCATCCAGCCGAAAGCAAAACCTCTTAAGCCGTTAGCCAGCCTGTGTCCTAATCTCGGGTGACGGGTGAAGTTAGTCCAGAATGGTTCATAAGGATCGCGCCAGAACTCGCCGTTGATTTCATAAACGACAACTACATCAATGCTGTCAACAAAATCATTCAATCCGCCGAAAATAGTGATCACATCACCGTCATTGGGTCTAACTGCTTCAGAACTATCTGGTGAATACCAGTAAGGACCGAAATTCAGCCTGTAGTCGGCAACTCCATCCGAATCTTCATCCAGATAGTATTTTGAATGTAATGTGGAGGTATCAATAATTGCCGAACCGGTTAATGTTACTTCCGTCAGGGAATCAGGATTAAAACTGCCGTCCCGGTCATAGTCTCTTTGGGCGGAAATGTTAATAAATACGGTAAAAATTAGAAAAATTAGTAAGGTTATCTTTTTCATAGCTGCTCCATGTTTGATTTGATAACCATCATTGGCAAAAGATATGCCACAGGAAAAATGTTTAAATATCGACGAAAATAGAGGAATAATAAAATTAATTATGCCTGGAAAAGACTTTCATATGCCTGAATCAGCATTTTCAGGCAGTTAGCAGGATTAAATTATTTTATATTTTTAAAGAATCTAAGCTGAGCGAAGAAGAAGCAGAAAATTAATTGCCGCGATAACTGCTCCGGCAATAAATACCCCGGTCAATTCAAAATAGACTATTACCGTGCCCATCAAAACCGGCCCGAGTGTTTGTCCAAGTCTGAGAACCATTCCGTTAAATGACATGAATGCACCCCGGTGTTCCAGAGGGGCTATGCGTGTTAAAAGAATTTGGACCGACGGAATATTGAGTCCCTGCGCAACACCGAAAATGGCCGCGGGAATCAGCAGAAGCCATATTGACTGCATTAAGGGAACCATTATTAGCGAAACCGTATAAAGAATAAACGAGGTTTGAAGCAGTCTTATTTCTGAAAATTTTTGTGAAAGCTTGCCAAGCTGCGAAGATGTTATTGCCGTTACAATTGACATTGAGGACATAGTAAGTCCGATGATAAATGGTGACGCATGAAAGTTATGGTTAAGCAGGAACGGGAAATAAGTCAGATAACAACCGTAAAGTATAATGAATGTAACAAGGCTTGTTGTGAAATAGATAATTGCGCTTCGGGTTTTAATATTCTCAGCGATACTTCTTAAGTAACTTTTTAGATTCTGGCTTGATCTCGGTTCAGGATTATCCAGCCTGAATAATATTACGAATGCGATTGGTATTGCGAATACAGGAAGTATAAACGGGAAATACCAGGCTATGGTTGCCAGCAATCCTCCGAGTATTGGGTAACTGGCTGTTGCTATGCTCAGCAGACTTGCATTGTATCCCATGGCTTTCGGGCGATCCTTGCCGCTGTAGATATCTCCTATTAAAGTAATATTGAGAGATCCGATTGAGGCGGCACCCACACCCTGAAGGAAACGTAGTACAAGAAGTGTTTCAAAATGTTTAACAAAGAAACAGGCGGTTCCGGCGATTCCGAATAACAGCATTGAGGGGATCATAACCTTTTTCCTGCCGAGCCGGTCTGCAACTACTCCGAATATCGGGGTCAGGATTATTCCGGGCAGTGTGAAAAAGATAATAAGCATACCCACAGACTGGGGGGTGATATTCAGTTCCCGGGATATTTTTGGGAATGCCGGGGTAATGCTTGATACTCCTAAAACCGCCATCAACGTAATAGAAAAAATAATTTTTAAGTTGGTATCGGTGTACAGCGGGCGATTATCGGAAGTATCTTCTGAATTCATAAATCCAACTTATGAAAAAATTAATTTGGTAAAAACAGGTTCATTGATTATTAAACGTTATTTAAATTGCAGTCGTCACAATTCGGATCGGTCTCTATCTGTAATGTAGAATGTTGAATCCCGAATTTATCATGAAGCTGTTTGGCGGTACGGTTTATAAACGCGTCATTGTTAATTTCGTCCGGAATTACCAGGTGCACAGTTAGTGCAGTCTCTGTCGTACTCATAGCCCAGATGTGAAGGTCGTGAACATCAGCAACTCCTTCTGTAGCCATGAGAAAATTTTTAACTTCCGGAAGATCGATATCTTTCGGTACGGCATCGATCGAAAGATTGAACGAGTCCTTTAGCAGCCCCCACGTACCTGCAGTGATAACAATTACGATGACAATACTGATTATCGGATCAATAAGGTACCAACCGGTCATGTTGATTATTAATCCGGCGACAACAACACCCAGGGATACTCCAGCGTCAGCGGCCATGTGTATGAACGCTCCTTTAATGTTAAGATCCGATTCACGCCCTTTCATGAATAACAATGCAGTGACGGTATTAACTACAACGCCGATACCCGCAACTATCATAACTGTTGTGCCTGCAACCGGTTCCGGTTCAATAATCTTCCTCATTGCCTCAATCATAATTGCGCCGACAGCGATTAGAAGTATAATCGCGTTAAACAAGGCTGCCAATATTGTCGATTTCCGCAAACCGTATGTTTTGGTTTTTGTTGCGGACTTCTGCGCCAGGTAACTCGCGCTCCATGCGAGAATGAGTCCCAATACATCGCTTAAATTGTGTCCTGCATCAGCAATCAGCGCCATGGAGTTAACAACTATTCCATAACCCGCTTCAATAAGTACGTAGCCGATGTTTAATCCTATTCCAATTCCGAACGCTTTATTGTAATTACTTATTTCATGCGAATGATTATGTTCGTGTGCCACTTGTATCTCTAATTTCTAACTTCTTTTATACGTTAAAGTATATAACATTGTTAATAAATACAAAACCAATATCTAAGCGGTTTATTACAACCATATACACCTACATATCACTAGATGTTTCTGTTTGCATATTTCCAGACTTTACTGAAAACCATTTGTAAAGCGCAGGAACGATAAGCAGAGTTAGTGCTGTTGAAGTGAATAAACCTCCCACAACAACTGTTGCAAGTGGACGTTGTACTTCACCCCTGCCTATGCGGGTAACTGTTCCGGCAACCTCTTCAATACGAACAACCATACGCTCAAGTGTCATTGTTATTTTTTTGCTTTCCTCCAATGAAATTGAGGGAGCCATTGTAAGTCTGACAACTAGAGTTCCTTCGCGAAGCTGTGGTGTAAACTCACTTCCCAGCCTCAATACTTTCAAGGTCTTCTATTTGTTTTGCTAATCCGACTGAACGAACCAGGAATTCCTCCGCATCCCGCTCGATGAAAGACGCTCCAATATTCATGTTGTTGCGAATCTTTTCGACCACATCATTCACTGTTACATCATACCTCAGCAGATCCGACGGATTTAATTCAACGTGGAATTGTTTTTCCCACCCGCCAATACCGAGAACTACCGTGACACCCGGAACAGTCTGGAGCTGTGTTTTGATTATCCAGTCCTGTATTTTGACAGCTCAGGGCTATCACCGATCAAATTTATAAGTTCAGTGTAGCCGGGTAAAATAATTACTTTGAATTGATCTGGTGAAAATTCGAATAAATCCGGATTGCTTATTCCGGTTGCTCTTGTAAGCTGGGTTACAGAAGTATGCCGGGCGTTGGATAACGCAGTTAAGCTCAGCTTTATTTTCTTATCAGAAAGTGATGCTTTCAGTATATCTGTGCCCGAAGCATTTCCTTTTTGGTTGAGTAGCTTTGTCAAACTGATCAGACTGTCGGCACTGGATAACAAAGCATTTTGTTGTGCATATAAATTATCGATCGAGATTATTTTGTTTATAAGTTTTTTAATCTCCATCTTAATTGCAAGCGCGGAAGCGTTATATTCAAATTCAGTTAATGTGCTTTCAAGTTTTGCAATATTTGTTCGTTTCGAAATTTTACCTCCCGGAAGAAAATCCTTGTATATCATTGCTGTAATCTTCACGGATTCAGCAACAAATTTAAAATCCACCTAAAAAAGGCTTGACTTATCCTGAACCATATATTATTTTTGAATCAATATTCATTATAAGTTATTTGAATGAGAACCAAAGAAGGAAATAAGGAAAAGGATATACTTGAGGCGGCAATAAAGGTATTCGCAGATTACGGGTACCATAACGCCAAAGTTGCCAAGATAGCGGAAGTTGCAAATGTTGCTACCGGAAGCGTTTATGTCTATTTCAAGAACAAGGAAGATATCCTGCTGAAGATATTCGAAAACGTTTGGAGTAAATTGTACCACGAAGCAAAAGAGTTGAATGAAAACCTTAATTCCACTCCTGTCGAAAAGCTTGATGATTTGCTTGATCTGCTTTTTGACCTGTTCACATCGAGTCCACAGCTTACCACCGTAGTTGTGAATGAACAAAACCATCTGCAAAAAAGCAGCTCAAAAGAATTTACAAACTATTATGAGATGTTTTTCAAACAAGGGGAGTTGATTATTAAAGAAGGAATCAGGAAGCAGTATTTTGTGAAAAACATTAATGTCGGTATTGTTAGAAACTTTATTTTCGGCGGAGTCCGTTACCTTCTGAACTTGTGGGCTGAAGATAATAAATCGTTCCCGATTAATAAGATCAGGCAGAACGTGAAGTATTTTGTTAAAAATGGTGTTAGCATCTAAAAAATTTTGAGGTAAAAATGAATTATGATTCAATAAACATTAAAGGAAGTTTATTATGAAAATTAAATATTTATTAATCGCACTATTGATTACGGCAACGGCCGTATCTGCACAAACCAGCAAACTCTCGGTTGGATTGGTAAGTACCCATTTCCACAACTACGACGCTTCCAACCGAATAAGCAACGCAGATAATCCTTTGGCGTACGGCGTTATAGTAGGTTATAATGTGGATAAAAACCTATCGGTTGCTTTTACCGGCGAATTTTCCAATGCGGATTTACAGAATGTTCAGGGAACTGAGACAGATATTCGCGGACATTTGTCAATGTACTTTACTCCGTTTAGTCTCAATTTTGCCAGACCATATGTATCCGCTGGATTGGTTTACAGTCATAGAAGCTTCGACTATGCTGCATCAGAATTAAATGATGATTCAGACGGGAAAATCTACGGCAGGTATGGTGTTGGAGTGGATGTGCCGCTGTTGAATAATATTTCACTTAACGGTGATCTTGGCGGATACAGCAATGGACTGAAAGCTGTTGGTTGGAGCGGGAGCATTGGGTTTAGATACGGATTATAATAACTTTTATAGCGGTTAGGAAATGTTTCCTTTCCTCTATAACTTTCCTGCCGCGGGCTATCTCTGATACTTATTCCTCTCCCTTTATTGCTATTAAAATGCTGCAATGAGTCATATATTTTACTTCCCAAAAACCTTTGGAATTCATTAAATTTTGAATAACAATATAAACGACCGTCATGTTCACCTTTTCCGGGAGACACTTTAGATGAACCAGGCGGAGAATTGATCCTTACAAGATTAAAAGGATATTATGGTAGCAGTGAAAGAAAGTACGGCAATATGGATTGGAAGTCATCTTTTCTATCTTGATAACGGCAATATACTTAATGTCGTTCCATCCGGTGACGTCGACACTGAAACAGCAAAACTCATTAAGCAGGCTTTTTTAAAACTTCTGGGATCAGTTGAAGGCGAAGTTAAAATTCTTGCTGATCTTAGAGCAGGCGGAATTCCCTCTATTGAGGCCAGAAAGGTTGCTGTTGAAATTTTTAATAAGGACCAGGTAAAAAGAATAGCGTTTTTTGGTGTCAACCCGGTAGTTAGGATAATTGCTACGTTTATAGTAAATGTTGCGAGTAAAAAGGAATTGCGTTTTTTTAAGTTAAAGGAAGAAGCTGTACACTGGTTGAACCAGTAATTACTATTAGTCTTTGTTTACAAAAACTTCAAGCGCTTCCGGAATGCATTCGATCTCAAGCGGAGTTGAACCGAGTATTTCCCCGTCGGGCGTAAGTATCTTAGGGGATGATGCTGAAATTTTTATTGACCTTGCCTGTATCGATTCCACCTCGTCCATATAAATATGATTACCTTTAAATATTTTCGGCAGTCCGCTTAACAGCCTTCTTCTGGTTGCTTTGTTCATTATTGTTATATCGAATAATCCGTCATTTATACTTGCGGCTGGTGCCATTAAAAAGTCTTTGCCGGTATATCTTGTGTTCGATATTTCAATGAATGATACCGATCGGTTTATCTCGGAACCGTCGTAAGATATGGTAACATCAAATGATTTAAGATAAAGGGTATGATAGAGTACTCCAAGAGTATATGAAAGACCGCCGAGCTTTTTAAATCCATGTGCGGTTCGCGCTACGTCGGTTACGAAACCCATCCCGATAATATTTGCAAAGTAATATTCATTCCCTTCAGATTTAAATTTACCGATATCCGCTCTTTGAGTATGCCCGTTTTTAATAGAATTAACAGCGCTTTTAATATCCTTTGATTCAATTCCAAGGTCGCGTGCAAAGGCATTCCCGGTTCCGAGAGGAATTACAGCAAGAGGAATTTTGTTTGGAGAATTATTTTTAAAATACCCGTTTAAAACGTTGAATATTGTTCCATCGCCACCGGCTGCAGCTATTGCAGCGTATTTATTAAACTCAGCATTTTTAACAGTCTCTGCTGCTTCCTCTGCGCTTCCAGTGTGGGAAAGTTCGTATTCGATTCCGGCTTTGTTTAATTCTTCTAAAAGTACATCCTTGTACTTAACGCTACTTTTGTTTGCTGCAAATAAATTATAAATGATTAGTATTTTCATAATACCTTTCTCAATCCAGCTAGTATAAATAGGATTGAAGAGTTCTGTGAATGGTTGACAGCGGCGATACCTTTGTCGCGAGTTTTAACCGAATTACCGACTTCGGCATAGCCGGCAGAATCGCATCTTCCGTATGCTGAACAATAACTTTACCGCCGGTAGCGGAAATGTATCCTGCACCCAGACTGCCGTCATATCCCATTCCTGTAAATACCATGCCTATACTCTTGTTGCCGAAAGACTTTGAAATACTCTTGAATAATGGATCGGCAGAGGGAATAACATAATTAACCGGCTTGGTATTGAGAAGTTCAATTGTCCTGGTGCCTTCCGTTAACACCATGTGTTTTCTGCCGGGGGCTACGTAAATTTGTCCCGGCTGAATTACCATTCCGTCTCTTCCCAACTGTACCGGCATATCACATTTCTTTTTTAATGCGTCGGTAAAAGTCTTTAACATCCATTCGGGACCATGCTGAACAACCATAAACGCAGCATTTTTAATTGTTCCCAGATTACCGAAAAATGTGGAAAGCGTTGACGGGCCGCCTGTGCTGGCTACAACACCCACGCAGTAAAAATTGTTTTTATGGGGGATACTAATATTGGGAAGTTTAGCGAATGATGGCGGAACAGATGTCTTTTTGCGTACTGTCTCGATTACCCTGATCAGAGTTTCTTTTTCGACCGGTTTGGCAATATATTCATCTGCCCCGGCAAACAAGGCTCCCTTCTTTGCTTCAGCGGAATTGACTGCTGTTAGAATAATTACAACAGGCTGTTCTTTAAGTTCTTTCCTAATCTTTCTGGTTAATTCGAAGCCGTCCATTATCGGCATTAGCCAGTCGGTAATAACAATTGGGAAAGATTCTTTTTTTAAGAGTTCTAATGCTTCCCTTCCATTCTGAGCAACCGATACTTCATACCCTGAGTTAGATAAGATTTTTCTGTAATAAAATCTTGCATCATGCTGATCTTCAACGAGTAGTAGCTTTTTTGAGGACATAAATCTGCAATTTTCAAAGAGTTAATAAATCAGTTACGAATATACAACTTTTCTATCATCCCTGATTATCGGAAATTTGTTGAGATTATTAATACATATGCCGGCGTATTTATTTTGTTTAACAGACTTGTTTATATACAACCGGCAATTAACTAAATTTGCTTTAACAAAAATTCTGAATTTGAAAAATGATAATTGAAGAGCGGGCATCAGCCAGAGCAGGATTACTTGGTAATCCTTCGGATGGGTATTTCGGTAAAACTATTTCGGTTAGTGTTAAAAACTTCGGGGCACACGTAACGTTATATCAGTCTCCCGAACTGCGAATAGAACCCCAGCCGCAGGATAAGAATGAATTTCGCAATATTCATAACCTGATTGAGAATATTTCTCTTCACGGTTATTACGGCGGCGACAGACTAATTAAAGCCACGATAAAGAAGTTTTACGAATTCTGCGTTGAAAACGGAATAACACTTGCCACAAAGAATTTTACCATTCGATACGGATCATCTATTCCACGGCAGGTTGGATTGGCGGGATCCAGCGCAATAATTACTTCCGTGATGAAAGCGTTAACCAGGTTTTATGAGGTGGATATCCCGAAAGAAGTTCTCCCCACTCTTATTTTAAGAGCAGAATCCGAGGAACTGGGAATTAATGCCGGACTGCAGGACAGGGTGATTCAGGTTTACGGCGGCTGCGTCTATATGGATTTTGATAAGGATTACGTCGATAAGAATAATCATGGAATTTACGAGGAATTAAACCCAAAGCTTCTCTCCAATATTTATCTGGCTTACAAAGAGGACTTGGGAAAGGTTTCTGGAGTTGTTCTTAATGATATTAAAAGCCGTTACGATAAAGGCGATAAACTTGTTGTTGATACGTTAAATGAAATTGCTGCGCTTGCCGGCGAGGGAAAAGCCGCTATTGAAGCGCAGGATATTACGAAGCTTAATGAACTTGTAAATCACAACTTCGATCTGCGAAATAAAATTATGAATATCAGCGATAGCAATAAGGAGATGGTAGAAGCGGCCAGGAGCTGCGGCGCTTCAGCAAAGTTTGCTGGTTCCGGCGGATCTATTATTGGGTTTTATGAAAACGATGATATGCTAACGAGGCTTATTAACAGACTTAAAGAAATAAATGCACGAGTGATAAAACCTTTTATTTTATGATGGAGTTTTTTTATGGTTAAAAAAGCAGTTATTCCGGCGGCAGGACTCGGAACAAGATTTCTACCTGCGACAAAAGCTCAACCGAAAGAAATGCTGCCGATTATCGATACACCGACTATTCAATACGTTGTTCAGGAGGCTATTGATTCCGGGATTGAGGATATTCTTATTATTTCGGGTAAAGGGAAGCGCGCAATTGAAGATCACTTCGACAGGAATTTCGAGCTTGAGCTTGCTCTTGAAAGTGATGACAACAAGAACCTCTATAATGAGATCAGAAGAATCGGTGAAATGGCCAATATACATTTTATACGGCAAAAGCAGCTGCGGGGACTTGGTGATGCGATTTACTATGCGCGCCAGCATGTAGGCAACGAGCCTTTTGCTGTTCTGCTAGGCGATACAACAGTTAGATCGGTTATTCCGGTTACCCGCCAGCTTATAGATATATATGAACAATATCATTCAACGGTTGTGGCTGTTGAAGCAGTACCAGAAGATATAGTTGATCGTTACGGAATAATTGACGGTTCGCCGGTTTCAGATACTTTATGGCAGCTAACAAGAATGGTTGAGAAACCGGAGGTTGGTAAGAGTCCCTCAAACCTTGCCGTAGCCGGAAGGTATATTCTAACCCCCGAAATATTTACAGTGCTGGAGCAGACAAAGCCAGGCAAGAATGATGAAGTTCAGCTTACAGATGCAATGCACACTTTGTTGAAACGGGAAAATATTTACGCACATATTCTCCAAGGTAAACGATACGACATAGGCAACAAACTGGAATACTTGAAGACTGTTGTTGAGTATGGACTGCATCGGAAAGAGTTTTCAGAGGACTTTATGGATTTCCTTAAGGATGTGGTGGCAGGAAAAATAAAGTAAGTTCAGCCTGTTTGTCCTGAGCTCTTTTCGGCGTGAATAAAGAGAAGATTTGAGTTCATATCTTTGGTGAAAAAGAGATAATCGTGACCGCCGTCTTTTAACCGGAACATTTTTTTCAGCTCCTCAGGTTTATTCGGGAAATCGCTCCGTGAAATATTTGCCGAAGCTATATTCTGGGCGGAAAGATATTTTGTTACTTCTTTTGCATTATATTTTAATACTTCCCGTATGCGAAAACTTCTGCCCGGAAAATCTTCTTTGTACTTGCCGGAGGTTAAGTAAACTGCCGATTGGCTTATGAATTTTAATTTGAGCTGTTCTGCAATTAATCCTGATAATCTCGCCTGCCTGATGGACACATCCGGCTCATAAAAACACATATTCTTTTGAGGCAATGAAAAGTTTAGCGCGTACTCATTGTTAAATAATGCACGGTATGCTTTCATGCCTCCTTTTTTATTTAACACAACTGCTGATACACCCGGCTTCATTTCGTCGTTATCTCCCCGTAAAAACACAAGAGTTTCCTTGCACTCATTATTTACTGAAACAACTTCGAACATTTCAAGATCCTGAAATTGTCTGTGCGCCTCGGTGGGGTCGAAAGCCGGAGCAAGCTTAATGCAAACCCTGTTGGATTTTTGTTTGAATAAGTCGAGGTTGCTTATGATGTCGGGTTTCAGGTAGTTTATATCTACTGAACGCCTGTTATCATTGCGTCTTGCAGGGTCGGCGTATATATAATCAAAATATTTATCCGGTGCTTGCGCAAGTACATCAATGCTGTCGCCGGTTATCACTTCTATATTTCTTATTCCAAGTACGCTGAAATTATATTTTGCTATTTCAGCCAGTTCCTCGTTTATTTCACAGTAAATTACTTCTTCAAATCTACGGGAATAAAATATAGAGTCGATTCCGAGTCCACCGGTAAGGTCTATTAATCTTTTACCTTGCAGGCGAGAAGCTTTATAAGATGCCGTCGCTTCGGAAGAAGCTTGTTCAAGCGGTATTTTTCGGTAGATGAGGTTATGAGCTTTTAATTTCGGAAGTTTATTCCCGGCCTTCTTTCTGCATTCTAATTGCTCTGCGATTTCCTTTATCGGCAGATCGGTTTTGCCGCCATACTTTAAAACCAGTTCATGTGCCGGATCATCTGCATGTTCTTCTATGAATCTTTGAACACTTGCATTGAGTAGTTTGTTGATTAGATTTTCACGCATATGAAGCAGATGATTCTTTCAATAAACTTATTTTTATTCCACTCACGGATTTGTTAATACTTTTGCTATGCTGGTTCTTCATGACTTAAACAATGTATTGTTCCAAGCCCCCAAACCAGATCAACAGCATGGATGCCGATTACTTCCCGGTCCGGGAATGATTTATTCAGGATATTAAGAGCGATCCTGTCGTTGGTGTCATTAAATGTAGGAACCAGAACAGCATTGTTTGAAATATAGAAGTTCGCGTAACTGGCCGGAAGCCGGAGTCCCTCAAAAAATAATGGTTTCGGCATTGGCAGTTCAACCACCTTCAGCGTTGAACCGTCTTCCAGTTTTGCAGTCCTTAGTCTTTCGAAATTCTCTTCGAGATGAGAATAATTGTCCTCGTCGGATTTATCTGCTCTGCAAAGAACCGCAGTGTTGTCGTTTACGAATCGACACAAATCATCCACATGCCCGTGAGTGTCGTCTCCGGCTATTCCTTTACCCAGCCAGATAACATTTGTAACGCCGAGATACTGATTAAAGACTTTTTCATAATCCTGGTTAGTATATTCCGGATTACGCACCTGTATTGCCGGGTCCAGCAGACACTCTTCCGTCGTTAACAGTGTGCCTTTACCATTATAGTCAATGGCCCCGCCTTCGAGTACAACAGGATTATTTTTATAGACGGCATCCCGTAACTCAAGTCCGGTACTTTTTGCAATCGCCGCAGGAATACTTTTGTCAAGTCTCCAGTTGTCATACTTTGCCCAACCGTTAAATCGGAATCGTACTGCTTCAACTTTCCTTCCCCTTTTAATAAATGCTGGTGAACTGTCCCGCATCCAGCCCCGATCGGTTTTCTTAACGATGAATTCTATCCTGGAAGTGTCAACATGTGCCCGGTTCAGGTAATCTTTTACTCTGACTTTATCTTTAGCTGTTTGTACTATCAGTCTTACTAATTCACCCGGAACAATATTTTTTATTATTTCGGTATACACCCATGGAATCGGTATAAACTTACCGGGCCAATCTTCTTTTTGATGAGGCCAGCAAAGTATTGTGGATTTATGTTCCTCCCACTCCGCGGGAATTCTGATCCTGCTGCTCATAGTTATTTTTCATCCAGGAATCTTTTGGTAATGCCATCGTACGCATCTATCCGCCGGTCTCGCAGGAAAGGCCAGTTTCTTCTAATCGTCTCAATTTCCGTAATATCTATTTCTGCGGTTAATATTTCTTCTCTGTTTTCCGAAGCTTGTGCAAGTATTACGCCTTGCGGATCACATATAAATGATGAGCCCCAGAAAATAACCCCGTCCTGTTCTTTAACCGGCTGCTCAAACCCGGTTCTGTTTACAGAAGCAACGTACACACCATTTGCAATTGCATGCGAACGCTGAATAGTTATCCAGGAATCTTTTTGAGCTTCGCCGTACTTTTCCTTTTCCGCCGGATGCCACCCTATAGCCGTTGGATAAAACAGCACTTCCGCACCTTTTAAGGCTGTAAGACGCGCACCTTCCGGATACCACTGGTCCCAGCAGATTAGTGTTCCAATGCGCCCGTATTTTGTATCGAATGTTTTAAAGCCAAGGTCGCCGGGAGCAAAATAGTACTTCTCATAATATGCGGGATCATCAGGAATGTGCATTTTTCGATAAATTCCCGATATTTCACCAGTGGAATCGATTACAACCGCACTGTTGTGATAAAGACCGGCGGCGCGTTTTTCAAATATTGGCACCACAATCGCCACATTATTTTTTTTCGCTGCTGCCTGAAAAGCCTCGGTGGATGGACCAGGTATGGTTTCGGCCAGATCGAATGAATTAAAATCTTCTTTTTGGCAAAAATACTGAGTTCTGTAGAGTTCAGGCAGACAAATTACCTGCGCTCCTTTTTTTGCGGCTTTTTCTACCCAGGAGATAGTATTTCGCGTGTTTTCATCCGTATCGTCAGTAAACGCAAGCTGAAGAAGTCCTACGGTAAATTTTTTGTTTATATTCATAATAATCCCGACAAATTTCTTACTTTAATTGTATTTAATATAAATAATTAACCCGGAAGTGGGAAATAATTAAAATCACGCTGTCTTATTACAATAATACCGGTAAAAATGAAAAAATTACCGGATTAATTTACCTTTCCTAAGAATCATAAAAATTAGTGATGAGATAAAAGTTGATTTTGGCTCTGTAAATAAGCTTTTAAAAATGTGACAGATCGCACAGTTGCGGTACGGTTTTTGCTAAATATACAGACGAAGTAATTTTTTCGAGAGGAATGCTTTTATGGCAAAGAAAAATATTGCAGTATGCTGGGCGGAACAAATAGATAAGGACTTTCTTGAGACTTCCCTTAATGAAAGTTGGGAATTAACTTATGTAAAGAATTTTGAGACCCTGGATTACGAAATGAATAAAGGCAGCATTGATATTGCTCTCGTTAAGTTGGAAAAGGGAAATATTCAAGATATTATTAACAGCAAGGTGAGATTGAAATTATTACAAAAAGCTTACGGTATTCCAATAGCTTTTTTTGTTAAATACGATAATCCTTTCATTGAAGCAAATTACCAGTTACTTATTGTTGAAGACACGGAAATAATTACAGTTAATGCTAAAACCGTGGAAAAAATAATGACTAAAATGATTCCCCGCTTTATGTACTCGTCTATGGGTAATTACGATTCATACCATCTGGACGGCAGGTCTTATAATTTCGCGGTGTAGATCTTAAAACTGTTTCCGAATTTATTTGTCTTTCTTGTAGACTCTTACCCAGTCGATATAAACATCGCACGGAAAAACCGCATCGGGTACAATTGCCCCGCCATAGGGTCTGTTATCGTCTCCGCCCACACCGGCGCTGAGAATTATATAAAACTCACGTATAAACGGAAGTCAATCTGAAAAATGTTGTGAATACTCGGTTGCCAGTACTCTTCTTCCTCCCCGTCAGCTAATCCATTATCGAATGCATCTCCGTCATTGAAATAGTTTATGAGATAAACATATCGGTCAACATAAAACTCCACTCTGTCATCAAACCAGTTTATACCATATACATGATACTCTGAGCTGCCTGCATTGACATCATCCGGAAAGCAAAGCCCTGTCCTTTATACTTAACTCCATCCGGTTTAATTTGTGCTTCGATGGATTCGTTGAGATTAGGTATTCGATAAATGTGTTTCCGCACGACAATCGTTTTTAAGTATTCTGCTTTGGGTATTTTAGTATGAATGAATAAATTAGTGTGTGATTTTTCAGAAAATTGAGACACCAGTTTGAATCCCGTAAAATTTATAGAGGGCAGTAAAATTTATTTAAGACCCGTCGAAGAGAGCGATTACGAACTTGTAATGTTCGGTAAGAACAACAGCAGTGTTAGAGAAACTTTGTTTTTAAACAAACCGTTAAACTCGGATGAAATAAAGATGGAGTTGGAACAGATTGCTGAGAGCAGAGATACAATCATGTTTACTATTTGTAATAGTGATGATGACAAACCGGCGGGACAAACCGGACTTTTCAGGGTCGATATGGTGAGCCGCGCCGCTGTGTTTTATATAGCCATATACGATCCGGATTACTGGTCACAGGGATTCGGCAAAGAAGCAACTATGCTAATGCTCAGATACTCATTTGATATACTCAACCTTAACAGAGTTCAACTTCATGTAAGCGCTGAAAACAAACGTGCAGTAGAAGCCTATAAAAAAGCCGGCTATAAAATTGAAGGTACATTAAGGGAAGCAATGTATCACAATAACAGGTATGTCGATTTTTATGTAATGGGTATTTTACGAGAGGAATATTACAAATCCAATTAAGCTTAGGCTGATATACAGTAATAGTTAAATCTCAAATGTTAAGCGAATTATTCGATAGTAGTATGAGTCGTAAAAGTAAATACCACGAGTTTATATGAAATCAGGAATACTGATTATTTTTTTTATTGCAATCACCCTCAGGCTGAATGCTCAACCCGATCCCGATAGTCTGCTAAAATCAATGAACAGTCTCGATTCGGAAAACCGTATCAGTAAGCTGAATGAACTGTGCTGGGAGTACAGAAGCCAGGACCCGGAGCTTGCAATTAAATACGGACTCCTGGCGGCAAAGGAACTGGACAATGATAGTGAAAGTAAACTTCGTTCAGTGACATATAATTATCTGGGAGTTATTTACGGCAATCTCGGTAAACTTGATTCAGCATTTTACTATTATAACCTGGCCATAGCCTCTGCGAGAGACATTGAGGACTCGGTTCAGATCGCCTATTCACTCAACAACATTGGTGATTACTATTTTAAGAATGCCCTTTATTCAATTGCACTTGAGAAAATATTTGAAGCTAATGAAATCTTCGACAGGATCGGTGATGACAGGGGCTATGCTTATACGTTGAACGATATCGGTGAGATTTATCTTAAGCAGAAGGATTACGACAAAGCCCTTGAATACTTTCTAAAATCAGGACAGATCCGTTCGGATAATGATGACAAAAGAGGAATGGCGAAATCCCTGATTAATCAGGCAGCTGTACTTGTTAACAAAGGATTGGATAACGAGGCTTTGGAAATTTATTACAAAGCTCTTTATTTGAGTAAAGAGATTGGATATGTTAAAGGTGAAAGCTGGGTGTGGGCGGGGATCAGTGATATTTACTTTAAACAGGGCAACTTCGAACAAGCTCTTGAGAACAGACAGAATGCATTAAAGATTGATTTAGAAATCGGGAACAAATACGGTGAACTTATTAACTATAATCAGATAGGTTTGATCTATCTGCAAACCAATCAGATTAAACTTGCCGAGAAATATCTGATCGAAGCAAAAGCGGAGAGTGGAAGCACCGGACATCTTGACCAGTTGATGATAAGCTATAATTACCTAAAAAATTTATATGTAAAAGCGGGAGATTATTACAAAGGATATAAATACCTGAGCTCGTACGAATCTTTAAAAGACAGCATTTACAGTCATGAAAACTACAACCGGATTGCTGATTTGCAAACCGCATTTTTTACCGAAAGAAAGGAACGGGAAAACGAGTTGCTGAAGAAAGATATTGAGTTTGAACAGGCAACCCGCAACTACCTGCTGTTAATTTTTGTGTTGATAATCGTTGCCGGTCTTGTGATAATTTCGAAATATAAATCGGAGCGCAGATCCAACAAGTTATTAAAGGAGAATAATCTTCAGAAAGACAAAATGTTTTCAATTGTCGGTCACGACTTGAGGAATCCAGCCGGAGCGGTTAACAACTACCTTGAATTAATTTCCATACAATATGAGTCGTTTACAGATGAAGAGAAAAAAGAGTTAATTACCCAGGCATACAGTGCCAGCGAGATACTGATAAGTTTGTTGCAGGAGCTGTTGGAGTGGGGAAGGTTAAGCCGGGACTTAATACAAATCCGTCCGGAAGTTTTTAATCTAAATGAATCAGTAGAAGAAATTTTCAAAATGCTTTCGTCGAGCGCAGCACAAAAAAATATTAATCTTCTTTTTGATGGTTGCAATATTCAGGTTGAAACGGATAAAGTCATGATTAATACGGTTCTTCGAAATTTTGTTAGTAATGCTATCAAATTTACACCAAGAGAGGGATCGGTTAGAATATCGTATTCGGAAGATGAACACTTCAATTATATTTCGACTATTGATACCGGCATTGGTATTGAACCTGAAAGAGCAGCCGAAATATTCAGAATAGATAAGTCAACATCCACAAAAGGAACTGAGAATGAACCGGGAACCGGACTCGGGCTTCCAATCTGTAAAGAGTTTGTTGAGAAGTGCGGAGGAAAAATACGGGTTAATTCAAAGGTTGGGAAAGGATCAACTTTTACCATAGTCCTGCCGAAATAGAAACTCGATTTAGTATTATTTCACCCGGTTATAAATCTTATAAAGCCGCTCTTATTCGTAAATCTATTTTTAACCAAAGCCTGCAATGAGTATTTTCCCGGTCCGGTCAGGAATAAAAGCAAATAACCCGCCAAATACATCAATGCTTTTTCCTTCATCCCGAAAGGATCCTCAAAGTGATATATTACTCCGGCAATGAACATGGTTATGATAAGCGCAAGCGAACCGAATCGGGTGAACAATCCCAATGCCACAAGCAGCGCAACAAAGAATTCGGCAAACACGGCAAGTCCCATGCTTATTGTTGAACCTAGTCCGAACGGATCAAAAAATTTTATTTCTCCACCGGATAATAGACGGTTTAACTTTCCCCATCCATGACCGAACATCATAAACAGGCTTATTGATACTCTGAACAATAATAAGCCCAGGTCGGTTAAGTTTATCATTTAATCCTCTTTTGGAATATCAACCTAAAAACCGAATATAAAGTTCATAATATTCTAATGTGCAAAGCACTTAATCTTAATTTTATTTTCACTTTCAGCGCACCTTTCATATTTTAGTGTTACAATTCCAATCACATAAATACAGTTGAATTAAAAATGACACGATTTCGGTTTCTATCATATCTGGTTCTTGTAATACTTCTCTATTTTCCATCAGCCAGTTTGTATGCACAAGACGATGTACGTTTTATAGTCTTCGGCGACAGCCAGTTCGGTAATCCGCCCGAGTTCGAGCGGATGGTATACGAAGCATCGCTGCTAAAGCCTGACTTCGCTATACAGGTGGGCGATCTCATTCACGGTTATACCTATGATAAAAACATCCTTCGTGCAGAATGGAAACGGTACAAAGGTCAGATCAGTCTTATGAACGCTCCATACTACCCGGTTCCGGGCAACCACGATGTTGTTACCGATGAGGCTGAAGAAGTATACATTGAAGAGTGGGGAAGAGACAAGTTATATTATTCGTTCGATAAAGGCCCCGCACATTTTATAGTTCTCGATAGCTGGTACGGCGAAGCGGACGACAGGATTGAGGAGTGGCAGCGTAACTGGCTTAAAGATGATTTGGAAACTTATAAGACAAAGTTTACTGCAGATGAATTTAAGAGGAAATCAATATTCATCTTTCTGCACAGTCCTTTGTGGCAATACCCGGATGACCATGAAGGAAGACAGGACTGGTATAAAGTGCAGGAGATACTAAAGGAGTACCCCGTTAAACTTGTTATGGGCGGACACACGCACGAACACGTATGGAAAAACAGCGAAGGTATAGACTACCTGATAATTAATTCTGCGGGAGTTCACAGGGAAAATGTTCGGGGCGGTAAGTTTTCTGCGTTCCTTCATGTTACTGCTTCCGGCGATGGTTCGGTTGAATACGCGGCTATTAAAGCGGGATCAGTCTTTCCGCTGGATACTGTTAATCCAACTGATCGGAAGGAAGCAACTAAGTATAATATTACAGAGAAGACAATACTTATGCCCGAATGGAATGAAGGGCAGCCGATGAACAGAACAGTTGATGTTGAAATAGATAACAGGCTTGACGAGGAAAGACTATTCAGACTCGACTGGTATATTCCGTATAAAGCCGATTTACAAATTGTGCCGGAAAGTAAATGGCTGCTTATCCCGCCGGACAGTTCTATTGTTGAATCGTTCAGCTTCAAATCAGATAATACACCGTCTGTTGATTTGATGCCGCATTTAAATATTTCATCAACCGAAAGGTATAGAACCGGTGCGCTCTCAAGAGAGTTGGAAAAGAAATACAGGAATGGAGAAATCCATGTAGACGGATATGATCCGACTATAAAACTTGATGATACTTACGAACACACCGGTGTTTACAGGCTCTACCTGCCTCCTTCAGTTACAGCTAAAAGACTTGACGGATCAATTGTAATCGATGGAAATCTTGATGATGATGCATGGTCTGCTGCGGATAAAATTGTATTCGGCAAGGATGGTTCTATGGAATCGGTATCTAGCGAAGTGTCAATATTATACAGCGTCGAGTATCTTTACATAGCCGCACGACTCGAAGAACCTGTTCCGGGTATGATTCAGACTAATGCCGGCGGGGATATTCCGCTTACATGGAATGACGATGATATAGAGTTCTTCTTCGATACAGATAGGAGTCAAAAGGATTATATAAGACTATTCCAGAATGCAGCCGGAACGAGGTTCAATTCGCTTCAGAGATGGGTGGAAAATAAATACTTCCAAAGCAAGTATAAGAGCGCAATCAAAATCAATAATGACTCATGGGTAATTGAAATGGAAATACCCTGGAGTGATATTGATCTCAAAACTCCTCCCGTTTCCAGAGATAAATGGGGATTCAATATCGGGCGGCATCGTCCGCACGGAATGAATAAGGAAATGCGCTGGGCGGGCGGATTATATAACCCTCAGAAATACGGTGTGCTGGTTTTTGAATAATGTTAACTCAATTTGTTGAGGGGATTAGATAGAAGTAACTTTAAATATGTATTTTCTTGTCATCCCGACGATCCCGATCCGTCAAGCGACGGATATCGGAAGAGGAGAGATCTTTAATCGTATGTAAATTATATTTTAGGATTTCTTACCCCGGTCATGAAACTAACCGGGGATTCGAAATGACAATATTTACATTTGAGACAACTCCTATGATTAGGATTATTATATATCGTATCTCAACGATGTAATGAAATTCCTGCCGGGGGCTGATATACCCGATGAATACGTTCTGTATCTTTTATCGAGTATATTCTCAACGCTCAGATTTATCAGCAGGTCGTCTATCACGTGTAAAACCAGTTTGAAATTAATTGTATACCACGAAGGCGAATAAGGATTGCCGTTATCGTCGAGCGCATAAGTAACTTTATCTCTCTCCGACGGGGCAAGATCCTCGTAACTTATCTCGCCGTTATAGTCTGCATAAAGTACTGCGGTATATAAGTCGCGCTCGAAGATGAGTCTGGTTGTGCCGTACCATGGAGCCGAGTGTCTTAACGGAACAGTGTCACCGGCATCGTCTTCCTCCTCGCCGGTCTGATAATTGAATCGCGAAATGAACTCGAAGTCATGCATGAACTTAAAGTCTATACCTGCCTGGACTCCCCATACATTTGCGCTTGCGGCATTCTGAATAGCCCCTACCTGACTTAATGTGCCGTCGTAGTAAATGCTGTCCTGCCCGTTCAGCGTAAAGTCTCTTCGGACAAGAGCGTTATCGAGGTACGAGTAGAATCCGGCAATATCGAGCTTAACCTCGTTGGCGAATACTTTCGTAATTCCAATCTCAGCGCTGTATACATATTCCGATTCCAGATCAGGATTTGGAATTATAACAGAACCCGGTTCGGAATCGAATATCTTGCCCATGTCATCTATGTTGGGCGCGCGGAAACCGGTAGACAGATTCAAATTGATCTGCCAGTCGTTACGCGGATGCCATACGAGTCCGGCGCTTCCTGTTACAGCGCCGGTGTTAAGCCCGGCAGTCGTGAACGGGAAAGGATAGAATGTTGTGTCGAAGTCAGCGTTTATATTAACCAGACTATATCGCAGTCCCGCTTGGAATATATACTTCTCGCTTAACTTGTTCTTATAAGTCAGATACAATCCGTAAGAGTTCCATGTAGATCCGTCGGGATAACGAGAACTTGTAGGTTCCTTCTCACCGGTAACGATGTCTTTAGTAATACCTGTCGATTCTATATTGTTCAGCACAGCCTCGGCGCCGTAATACAATTGAGAAGACTCGTTCAGGTTCTTAACCAGATCGAGGTTAACCGAAAACGCGTCTACTTTCTCGGTTCTCGATCTCAGCGAACTCTTTCCGAACTTCCTGTCGTTCCTGCTCTCCTCGAAATTCTGATAAGCTATAATAACTTTCGAAAGATCATAGAAACTGTTAGCCGAGAAGTTGGTTATTGCCAGGTTATTCATTATCCACTTTTGCGGACCGTAATACCACTCGGCCGATTTCGGGTCGTCCCCCTTAGTCTCAATCAGCCTGTCGTAGCGGGGCACATCGGAAGTTGTTGAATAATGGAATCCGTAATTGAACTCCCAGTCGTTGTTCGGCTTGAAGCGGATTTTCTGCATCACGTTGGTCTGATCGTAACCCGAACCTTTCTGAACTTCGGGATCATCATTGGTTATTGAAACATCCTCGCCGTTAATCCTGTCCTGGTAGAACGGTCTCAGGTAATCGTCGGGTCCGTCGGCGCCCATTCGCAGGTCATCGAAGCTGCTGTATGTAACGCTTGTAAGTAGTCCCCACTTTTCGAAACCGAAGGATACATTAGCGTGTCCCGTCTTCTCATTGTTAGCCGAGGAATACCTCGTCATTGCGCTTCCGTTAATAAGCGTTTCATTGCCGTAGGAGAATCTGGGCGATAATGTATTGAAGTCCATTATACCGCCGATAGCGTCGCTGCCGTACATAACCGAACCGGGTCCGAATATAACCTGCGCGTTCGCGAGCGAGTTAGCATCGAGTGATATAACATTCTGCAGATTCCCGCTGCGGAATATAGCGGTGTTCATGCGGACGTTGTCAACGACTATAAGTACGCGGTTAGTCGCGAAGCCGCGTATCATCGGGCTTCCGCCGCCTAGCTGACTCTTCTGTACATATACATTCCCGGACTGGCTGAGCATGTCAGCGGTTGTCTGCGGATTCTGAAGTTCGATTTCCTGCGACGATATATACTCGATAGTCTGCGGAAGTTCGCCCCGGTCTTCTTCCCATCTTCGCGCGGAAACAATTACGTTGCTGATTGATATGGGCTGTTCTTTAAGATATACTGTATTGTCGCCGGAAGTAATTTCATCCAGGCTTACTGTTTTGGTTTCGTAACCCATCAGTCTGAATGAAATGCTTTCGCTCTCTTTCAGCATTTTTATATCAACCCTTCCCTTCGAATCGGTAGTAAGCGCGCGGTTAAGTTCCAGGTTGTAAACGGAAACCAGTTCAAGCGGTTTCTTTGTAGTCTCATCTTTTACGGTAACAATTTGTGCATAAGCCGTTGCCGCAATAAAAAAGATGAGCAGAATAAATTTGTTCATATTCCACCTTAGTATTATATGTGTATATAGAGTATTGTATTATCACAGGATATTGAGAACATAACGTTAAATTAGGAGAATGGCTCATAAGTAATTGGTGTCATCCCGATACAGACTCAAGTCTAAATCGGGATCTTAATTTGCTGAATCATCATTAGATTCTCACGTCGTCAGGCACATGCCTTACTCCTCAGAATGACGGTGTAAAGACATTTGAAACAGCCCCTTAATGAGAAGGACCTAATTATCTCGAACCGTTTTAACACCTGCCGGCAGGCAGGGTTTAATACGTTGTTTTCATTATCCTGAGATTATAATCTAGGGTTAGGTAAGTTCTGCCGGCCTGGGCGGAGGAATATTTATGTGATGGAAACCGGTTGGTAATTGTTTGTCGACGTAAGCCGCAAGGTAACGGCTGCCTGTATAGATTGTTAAATCAAAATGATCTAAAGAACTGTTATAGTATTTGTTGATCGAGTTTAGCAGTGTTTTTAAATCCTTAGTGTCGTTGTTACCGCCGGCAAGGTAATCGCGAATCTTTTTATCGAAGTCAGCGAACAGCTCACTCTCCTCAGTATCGTGGAAACAGTAATAGTATATTGAATCACCTACAGCTTCCTGACGAACTATATCGTACATCTCGTTCCTGTAGCGGAACTCTTTGTCTTCCTTCCATTCGAATCCGGGAACAGACTTGTCCGTAATACTTTTATGAAATTTTAACAGCGTCAGTTCTTCATCCGATAAGCCGGATTTGATAATACCCTTAACTTCCTTCTTGATCCTGTACTCAAGCGATTTGAATACAGCTATATCCAGGAAGCCGTGCAGGACGAGAATTAAAACCATCGCTGCAAAAACAATTGCCTTAATGCTGTTTAATATATTCTTATGAAATAATTTCAAAAGTCAGCTTGATGAATGATAATAGTGCAAAGGTAATTATTTTAAGCGAATGAAACGAGGAATAGTTCAAAAGCAGGAGAAAGAAGTAAGGAGTCAGTAAAATATCTTAAGTAGATTATCACTTATCTTGAAATTAAATACCAGCTATTATCAATTTGAGTAAAATCAGAATTAGCACCATATTTTGAAAAATATTCTATTAAGTTTTGTGCATTGTTCGGAGAATATGCCAAAGTCAGCTTGTCATCAAAATAAAAGAATGTTCTCTTTTCCGCGCCTGATAACACTTCAGGATTTTCGAAACTCGCAATGTCAATTTTCTCGAAATTAAAATAATACGAGAAAATTTGTTTTGCTCCGTTTTCTGCATTCTTGAAATCCTCTGTATTTAGTGGAAATTCAAACTCTCTAACTGTGGTAGAATCAAATTGTAATACTCTCGAGTATTTAAATCTGTCTAACGTTGATTCTTTATCTATTATAAATCGCAGCCGGCTATCCTTATAATCTACAGTAATCATTACATAGTCAGCACGGGACATTGTTTCCTGATAACCAAGTGAGTCTAAGACCGGATCATTAAAATGTCTGGAATGCCAGGATAGAACATCTTCAACCGTAAACTCTTTATCACCGCATGATAATAGAATGAATGATAAAAGAAGAATAGTTAATAGAGTTTTAATGTTCATTTAGCGCATAATATTATTACTGATAAACCACTCTATAATTTACTAAATCCACATCTGCTTTACAAAACTCTCCAGCAGTTGCAAAAGCATAAGGTTAAAACGAGGTCGGATTACCTGTCCCGTGCTCTTTGTGGGGGGAGACTGGTTAGGCTGTGCGTTGAAAAGGAAGCTATTTTTTTAATGACTCAATTTTTTTCTTAGCATTATTTAATGCATTTTCAATTGTTGCAACATCTTTCAAAAATATTGTATTATCCGAACCATATTTCTCGAGTACCGCATACCAAAACAATTTACTATCACTCACATAATAGCCCAATTTAAAACCATCATCAGTAACAAATTTATTTTCTAAATAATCAGATTTTAGTGCTAAGTCAGAGGGAGCATCCTTCTGCAATTTCTGCAAGGCTTTTATTACCTCAAGTAAGTCTTCGTATGCAATTGAAGCGGTTTTTGTATCATACTTTCCTTCTTTAGATATTTGATAAAAATATTTAGCTTCATTGCCACTAATGATTACTCGAATTCTTGACTCGGCAGATCCATATCTTAAATTTAGATCAGGAAGATTATAATCCATAAACTTAATTGTTGTACCGGTTTTTGATGTAAATTGATCGAATTTAGTGTCTTGTTTCTTTACATCTTGTGAATAAAAATTATTAGCTAATAAAACTAATGATAGAAGTGCAAATAATAATTTCTTCATTATAGCTTCTCCATATGTAAACGATTTAAATTATTAATTTTAAAGAACAGCCAGACAAATAACCGCCGCCCAACCTAACAAGCGTTTGCCCTGCTGTGCAGGGGTTGGTTTGAGTTGTTGGTTATATTGCATCATTAAATTCATTGTTTAAACTTACCCCATCTAATCTCGATGCAATTTTTTGTTTTAATAAAATGGTCTTTTCTCTAAAATTGGTTACCTTTTTCATTCGTAAGATTAACAACATGAATAAAAAATCCTTTGCGCAAATGTATTTTGTTAAATCAAATTCTCTATTTTGAAAATTGCTTCTAATCAAAGAATATGTTTTTCGAAATTCTGTTTTGCTGCTTTTCTTAAAAGTTTCATTTTTTAATAAATCACAAATATTTTTGATCTTTGTTTTACAAACTAAACCATCGCCGGAGATAATTATATCAGTATATTTCCAGCGCTTGATACTTATAGATTCGTCTATTGCCCTCACTGTAGCCATGTGCATAAATAATCTTGATAATTGATACTGATTATTTTTCAACCATTTTGTAAACTTTAAGCTACGTTCAATCTCAAATTCATCTTTATCTAAATCTTCATCATTTAAAAATTTAATGGCTGCCCTTTCATCAATTAAATAACTCTCAATACTGAATCTTTTTAACACAAAAAATCCATCCCCACTAACGTTATAAGGGTGTCTTGTATTTTCAACTCCGTATAATGAAAAATCAGCATCAATTATGAAAAGTTGCTTCCTTTTTAAGTTTGTATTCCTTGTTGACCAGGCATGAGCAACTTCTAATTTGCCCCCAAGTTGATAAATATTGTTAATTTTGTATTTATCATTAAATGCTTTGGAGATAAGTATGGAATAAAGTTTTTCAGTTCCTCTACTAGTGTCTTCAACGAATACATCGATATCGTTGCATTCACGAAAAAGAGCAGCTTTAGCTCTTTTCGCCCTTAAACTTCTTTGAGGTATCATTTATTTACTCCCATACATTTGTGCTCAAATTCAGCAATTATTTCAGGTGAATGAGTTGCAAAAATGTATTGGGCACCAGATTGTATATTTTGAATATCTGAGATAAATCTTTCTTGCCATCCAACATGCAAACTTAATTCTGGTTCATCTATTATATATATTGTTCCCTTTCTTTTTCTCAATATAGAGTTTGCAAAAATTATCATTATTTGTTTCTCTCCAGAAGACAATCCCTCAATACCGCAATTTTTATTATTTGGTCGATTTATTAATATTTGGCCAATTGGATCGATACTAATTTTCTTCCCGGATTCTTTAAAATAAGAATTTATTAGTGATATAAATTCTCTAATTGGTGCATACTCAACATCAATTTTTTCTTTTGAAGCGTCGACAATATTAATGAATTTGTTGATTCTGTTTATTTGAGCTTTGTTTATTAACCATTCTATGTCAATGAAGTCTTCTTTTTTTTCTGACATAGCAGCTTTTTCTTGAATCTGAGCAACTTTACTAAAAAAATCCTGCAATGTGCTTTTTAAATTTTGGTCAAGCATGCGCATATTTCTTAATGTGTTTTCGATTTCCTGTCTCCTTTCTAAAAGTTTTTCTTCTTGTTGTAGCATTGAAAAACCAGTTTCGAAAACATCATCAAGCTTAGTATATGTGAAGCTATTTTTAATTAACTCATTTTTTTGTTGTTCATACATTTCATCAATATTTCTTCTTATTCTTTTTGTTGTTTCTCTAACTAGATCTTGAACCTCTAGAAGACCAAATCCCAAATTACTACGCATAATTTTTTGAATGTGACTAGGCTTAATTGATGATCCTATATATCTTCTTCTTTTTGATCTGGGATCAAATGGATCATCTGTGAGTATTTTCCTTTCAAGACCTAGAAAGATTGGGCTAGGAATATCAAGAAGGAAGTTTATAATTTTATTATCGCGTTGTTCTAAAATAAGAGAGTTGAAATATTCATCGCCCCTTTCGGTTTCTTCAAATCTATATTCAATTTCCTCATTTGCTATAAGTCGAATTGTCGCGGAACCTTTAAAATGACGAGGTATTGAAATTCGAATTACTGAATCTGTTCTATTTGCGTTTATTGTATAACTTTTTCTTCTGTGTGTGATGGATACGGAAATAGACTCGAAAGGAATAAGATTCAGGTCCTTCGCTGAAGGAGTTAAAAGGGCATTAAGTAAACGAATTGCTGTTGTTTTCCCTGAACCATTAAACCCAGTTATGAAGCTAAAATCTTTATTGAAGTCGATGTTAAGTTCAAGAAATCCGTAAACACCGGTTGCGCTTATTTTTTTTATATACATTTCATCTCCTTGCAATATAATATATACTTATAAAGACAGTATCCGCTTATAAACGTATTGCTAGTATTCGCCTATCCGAAAACCCATTCTATACTAAACACATTTATAAAATAAATCTATACACACCCGCCGAAATGGGGGAAGTTTCGTTTGAAATAAAATTCGATTTATTCAAAGACTCCTGTCAGTTTAGCCCTCTGAGGAGTCTTTCACCTTATGGTCAGCAATTAGTATAAACGATAATCAGTAGGTGTAGTCGGTGGTTAAATTCGTTTATACATTTGCAACATAGAAGAATGGCGGATTAAATTCAAGAAGAAAGTAGAAGAAAGCCTCCCGCAAACGGGGCAAGCATTCCCTGACGCCAAACGATTATTCCCTCAGTCACGGAATGCCTGTCAGCCCCCGGCGAGGGTCCGTGACAGCTAGAAAGCGTGAATTTATTTCTATTCCCGGAGAGATAATAATTATTATATTATGGTTACACCGATACGATTAAAGGATATTAATGAGTTATCAGGCATTAGTTGACACGGTAAATATGGTTTATCCTCAGGATGAAATTGCGGGAAATGAATTTAAGGAATTGTTTACACCCCGCCGGCTTAAGAAGGGTGAGTACTTCGTTAAAATAGGCAAGAGAACATCAGAAGCTGCATTCATATTAAGCGGAGTAATGAGGACCTTTTATTTGACGAGCGACGGGGTTGAATACAATAAGACATTTTTTGTCGAAAACACCTTTGCAATATCTTACGCGGCAGTACTTCAAAGATCTGAAAGTTATCTCGCGTTTCAGGCGCTGACGGACTGCGATATACTTGTTGCGGATTATTATAAAATAGAAGAGCTGTTCAAAAGGCATAGATGCGTTGAAACTTTTATAAGAGTAATAATTCAGAACGAGTGGGTCATAAAGAAAGAACAGCGTGAGCTGAGGCTCGTACTGAATAGTGCAGAAGAAAGATATCTTTACTTCAAGCAGGAGTATCCCGGACTTGAAAACAGGATACCACAATATCACATCGCCTCACATCTTGGAATTACTCCAATACAGCTTAGCCGGATCCGGGCTAAAATGGCTAACCGAAATAAATAATCACTCCTCTTTTACTTGTTAACATATGTTAATGGATTAGCAGATACTGCATCCTAAATTTGGTTCGTAATTATGAGGAACCAATGAAAAACAAATTTGTGACTAAAACATTTCTTTTCACGGCAAGCGTTACTGTTATGTTGATAGCCGATGTGATTCTCGGCGACACCGCGGAAATATTCAACCTGTATTATTTTTTGCAAAGCCTGACGAGTTCAGAAATCAAAACATATATGATCTTCCAGGAAGAACTGGCTGAGTATGCCGGACCGGTGGCGGTTCTCTTTCTAATAGTAATTCATACAATCACGGCTAATTCTATCTACTACCTTTATCAAGTAATTAACAAGAGGAGAAACAATGAAACGCGCTAATATATTTTTCATGGTACTTTTTCTCAGTGCACATCTCTTTGCAAGGAACGCAGACACAAACAGATGGCAGCTTGGATTCACATTCGGAGAAATTCCGATTCTGTCCGGCAGTTTTAAGCCCGGCTTAACTGTCGGGTACCATTTTAACAGGCAGGTAATGATCGAATTCACTTATCAGCTTAAAGATTACCTGCAGCGTGACGAGGAGTCGTTTAATGCCGTAAATATTGGCTTCGACGGATTAGTCAGCTCTAAGGAAACTACAGGTGAAAGGATATTTCTCGGATTTAGATATAAACCGGCTGACTGGAGTCCATACTTAACTGCCGGACTGGTTTACAACGTTGCGGATATTGAAACAATAAAGTTCGACAGCCGCGAAAGACAAATAGGAAACAGTATCGTGTCGGGTGAAATTGAAATAGAACAAAAACGCGAAAGCGGTTATGCCCCGGCTGTCGGTTTAGGCTATCAGTATGATTTCTCCGAATCAGTAAGTGTTAACACAAGTTTTGCCATGGCGTTTTTTAATGACATTCGCACACCTTCGCTTAAAATAAATTCAGAGGAAGAAATCAATGTAAGCGATTTGAAGGCACTTGAAGACAGGATGGAAAAGACATACAAAGATAATTTTCATAACAGGTATCACATCTTTAATCTGGGTGTGATTTACAGGTTTAATTGAAGAGGAGCATAAATGAATTTATCAAACAATACAATACTTATTACGGGCGGAAGCAGCGGTATCGGATTGGCTATGGCAAAGAAGTTCGCGGAACTTAACAACACAGTTATAATCACCGGCAGGGATGCCGCCAGACTGGATACGGCTGCTCAATACAACAGCAACATTACTGCATGGAAATGTGAATTAACCGACAGAGGCGAGATTGATTCACTGGTGCTGATGCTTGAAAACAATTTCCCGGGACTTAACATTTTGGTCAACAATGCTGCGGTTCAGTATAACTATTATTTTATGGAAGAAAACGATTTGTACGGCAGGATCAAGTCCGAAATTGATACCAACTTTACCGCGCCGGCATCGTTAACCTCATACCTTCTTTCACTTTTATACGGTAAGGACAATGCGGCGATTGTAAATCTTACTTCTGCGCTTGCCATTGCGCCCAAAGAAAATGCCTCTCTCTATTGCGCAACGAAAGCAGCGGTTCACAGTCTGACCGTTTCCTTAAGGTATCAACTGGAAGATGTCGGTATAAAGGTATTTGAGTTAATGCCTCCGCTGGTAGAAACGAAAATGACAGAAGGCAGAGGAACCGGCAAAATCACACCGGAAGAATTAGTTGAAGGATTTCTAAAAGCTTTTGCTGCCGATCAATATGAGATCAGTATTGGCCGGGCTAAACTGGCCAAAATTGTATATCGGATTCTGCCGGGATTAATTTCAAAAAAACTCAGAAAAAGTTTTTAGGAGGATCATGTGCATACAACTACAAAATACACTCAAAAAATGTTGAATGAAAAATTCGTGTCGCTGTCAATACTGAGCTATGTTGTTCTAATGTTGACGGCATCAATATCATTAATATTTGTTTTCGATTTTCCCGACATACTCAGAGAGCCGGTTGATGTTATGCTGGCAAAATTCAGTGAGAACAGTACGCTAATAATTCCATCGTATTATCTATTTGTATTATCCGGAATCGCATTCATTTTCATGGTATTGCTTATACACAAATCAGTTGTTCCGAAGGAGTCAACAGCGGGTTTCCTTGCCGTTGTTTTCGGTGTACTCTTCGGATTGACTTCGAATATGGGTTTCATCAGGTGGCCGTTTTTAATGGATTATTTATCAACCGCATTTAACGATCCCGCAACAACAAGCCGCCAAAAGGAAATGATAAAGATTACTTTTAATTCATTCCATAACTATGCCGGAGTCGCGATCGGTGAAAATTTTGCGTTCTGGTTCGAAGGTTTCTGGACAATTTTCATCTCGTATGTATTTAGTAAAAGAGAGGAGGTTTTCCCGAAATATATTACAGTAACCGGTTATCTTATCGGTGCCGGTATGTTAATTTATACTCTTGAACAGTTTGGAGGTGCATTTACATTTCTTGGGAGTATAAACATAATAATTCACGCCGGCTTTTTGGTCTGGCTGCTTGCGGTGTCGATACTTATATACAAGTATAAAACAAATTCCAGCTCCATGAATAGATTGGGAATAGTTGGCGGTACATTGCTTATGGGTCTTTATCTCGTGTTGCTGGCAACTGCTTATTTATAAAGCGTCTGAATTATTTAGCGCGAAGGGGTGTTATAGATTCTCCGAGTCTTTGTGCCTCAGTGGTACTGTTTTTATTCTTTAAGGTTTCTCACTTCGTTCGAAATGACAGTTCATGCAGTATGTCATATCGATGATCCCGATCTCTGTCAACTGACAGAATCGGGAGAGGAGATATCATTCTCTCTGTATCTCAGTACCTTGGTGGTTAATCCTTTTGTAAAATTCCTGCGGGGTATACCGGGTTTGGGATTTTGTTTTTCTACAATACTAAACTTCTGCGGAGTATAAGTCTTCGTTCCTTTGTGGCGAAGCCTTTCATTGTTAATTTTATCAACTAATATCATTAGCTTAGAATAGCTATAAAATTTAATTAAATCTGTGACGTTAAGGACAGCACACAAAATCAACACGAAAGAGATATCACCGGAACTTGTCGGGCGGATAAGAGAAGGTGATGTGTCGGCGTACAAACTGGTTTTTACTACCTGGTGGAATCCTTTACTCAACTTTGCCAATCGAATAGTCAAAGACGTTGAACAGTCTGAGAACATTCTTCAGGACACGTTTCTTTATATATGGGAAAACCGGTCCAAACTCAATCCCGATCAAAACTTAAAAACCTATCTGTTTACAACAGTTCGCAATAAGTCGTTAAACCATTTGAGGTCTTCGGGTGAATCAAAAAAGAGCGACGAGGATATAGCTGAAATAGAAGATGACAGATCAATTCACGCCGGACTTGAAAATCTTGAACTTGGCGAAGCTGTTAAAAAGGCTGTAAATAAATTGCCGGACAAATGTAAAGAGATATTTGAATTGAGCAGGTACGACAATTTAACATACAGGGAAATTTCCGAGACTCTGGGTATATCACAAAAAACTATTGAGGCCCAGATGAGTCGTGCTTATAGGAAATTAAGAGCGCTTTTAGCTCATTTAATAACTTTTATATTTTTTTTGAAAATGTTGTAGGGGTAAAGCCAAACTTAAGTGTATTACATGCAGCTGGTTTTAATCAGTGGAGAAATCAATGAGTATTGAGAATAACGAAGAAATATTATCGCGCTATATTGCGGGTGAATGTTCGCAGGACGAGGAGATAGAAGTAGAAGAGCTTCTGGAAAGTTCTGCCGGTGCCAAATCGGAATACGAAGAGTTGTTAAAAATCCGGAATGCTGCGCAGCCCGAAATAATTAAGCAGGATGCTGAAGCGGCGTGGAGCAGGTTTGCCGCTGCTGCAGGTATTGAAGATGATAATAAATCCGCATCTCAAACTACTTTTGTTGTTAACAGGTATCTCCGCTATGCTGCAGTAATACTAATTTTTCTACTACCAATATTTTATTTCTCCGGTCTCTTTTCCGATCCCGAAATCAAAATGATATCATTAGTTGTTGAAGCGGGAGACAGACAGAGCATTACTCTGAACGACGGAACTAAAATTACTCTGGATGCGGGCAGCAGTCTGAAGTATCCTGAACAGTTTGAGTCCGGGCGTTTAGTTGAGTTAAACGGTGAAGCGTACTTTGAAGTGGCGAAAAATCCGGATAAGCCTTTCATAGTAATTGCTAACCAGGGTGAAGTTAAAGTGCTGGGCACGAAGTTTAATATCAGAAGCTGGAAAGATATTAACCGTGTGCAGCTTACGGTAACGGAAGGCAAGGTATCATTTGCTAATACTAGTAGCAAAGAAAACGTTGTTTATTTAACAACGGGGCAGTATAGTTCAATTGAAGGCGGCTCATATCCCGCCGATCCTGTAAATGTTGAAGCCGACCGTGCGTTAGGCTGGCTGAAAAACGAAAAGTATTTTGAAGATGTTTCCCTTAGTGAGGTTATTGCTCAATTTGAAAGATGGTACAAGATTGATATCCGCTTGAGTGATAAATCGGCATTAAATGACAATGTTACCATTAATCTGAAAAATAAAAGTTATAAAGAAAACCTTGAGCTGCTATCGCTCGTCACTGGTTTGAATGTAACTTACAATGGTAACGTTATTGTAATGAACTAAGTGGAAAATACGATGAAAACAAAATACCTTTTAAGTATCGCTGCGATGCTTATGCTTCTAACATTTACCGGAGCATATGCGCAAAGCAGCAATTTAAACATCCCGAATGAGTTGAAAAAGAAAATCTCCGTTAATTTTGAAAAAGTAAAATTTTCTGAAATAATTAAAGAACTTGGAGATATAACAGGAATCAAATTTAATTACAGCACTAAAAACATTCCCGCGGATCTTAAGCTTACTTTGAAAGAAGAAGACAAAGAAGCATTGGATATACTAAATAAGCTTGTCGAATTAACAGGCACCAGATTATTTTTTACACCCGACAGTCAGGTTATAATAACAAAAAAAGCCAGGCCTTCTATAAGCGGTAAAGTTAAAGATGCTGATGGAAACTTTCCCCTGGTTGGAGTTAACGTAATAACGGAAGGCTTGCCATACGGCGCGGCAACCGATATAGAAGGCAACTTTGAGATTGAAAACCTGGATAATGGTTCCTACTCTCTTATCGTCAGGTACATTGGTTACAAAACAAAACTTATTGAAAACGTTGTGGTTAATAACGAAGGACCTTTCTACATGGAAATTGCACTTGAGGAAGAAACAATTTCGCTTCGTGAAATAACAGTTACTCCCGGTTCGTTCGGTATTATGAACAGCAAGTCGGTTTCAATGCAGACGCTTAGCAAAGAAGATATTCAAAACATGTCTTTCGGCGAAGATGTATACAGGGCTATCACGCGCATTCCCGGAATCTCGTCAAATGATTTTTCATCCAAATTTAATTTACGAGGCGGCGAATCCGACGAAGTATTGGTAACACTGGATGGAATGAAACTGGTTGAACCATTTCACATGAAAGATATAAACGGCGGCGTGTTAAGCATTGTCGACGCTGCATTGATTGGTGAAGCCAACTTATTATCCGGCGCGTTTCCGGCGGAACACGGCGATAAGATGAGCGGTGTATTTTCAATTCAAAGTTTGAAACCGGTCAACACCAAAAACAGAATTAGCGCGAGTATAAGCATGATGAATGCCCGGCTAATGGGGCAGGGAAGTTTTGATGATCAGAAAGGTTCGTGGATACTTTCTGCGCGTCGTGGTTATATTGATTTTATTTTAAGTAAGCTTGAAAAAGAATCACCTCCTAAACCGACTTATTATGATTTATACGGTAAAACCGATTACTGGTTGAATCCGGAAAACAGAGTTAGTGTAAACTTCCTTTATGCCGGCGATTCCTTTACCATGCAGGAAGAAGATGATGATTCAACAAATACCGATTATTCGAATACGTATTTGTGGACTACTTATGACAGGATATGGTCGAAGTCGCTCACATCCAAAAGTGTTCTCTATTTTAACAGGTATGACCAGCGCAGGCATGGGACCGGCTTTGATGATGATTTAGTACAACGTGAATTTCTTGTTACCGACAAAAGAAACTATAAGATGTTCGGACTGATGCATAGTATGCAGTATGACGCTACTGAAGATCTGCTGATAAAATATGGCGTTGAGTTTTCGCATTCAACCGCAAGGTATGACTATAGAAGTGATTTTCTGAGAGACGTATATGATCCTGTTACCGGTTATTCTGAAGTATGGAAAGTTCGTGAACTTAATCTTGATCCTGAAGGAAGTAAGTTCTCGGCGTATATTAGTACCCGATTCAAACTTTCCGACGTACTGGTTGGCGAAATCGGCGGTCGTTATGATCAAACGAGTTATACGGGTGATAAGTTGTTCAGCCCGAGAGTTAATCTCGCTTGGACTATTACACCGCGTACTTTTCTTCGGGCAGGCTACGGTTACTTTTACCAGACACAGGATATTCAGGGTATACGCGTTCAGAATAATGAAAGAGGATTTCACAGCGCCGAACTGGCCAAACATTACATGGCCGGACTGGAACATACATTCCAAAACGGACTTTATATAAGACTGGAAGGTTATTACAAAAAGTTAACTAATCTTAAAAACGCCTACAGAACAGCCGGTCATTCAATTGAAATGTTTCCGGAAATTTATTGGAGCATACTTGATTTAAGAATGGATAACGCCGAAGCAAAAGGATTGGAGTTCCTTGTTAAATATGATCAGGGCGGCTTCTTCGGGGCATGGGCCAGTTACGCCTGCGCGGATGCCAGGGAAACAATTAAGGAGGGGTTCGATATTGACGGCAATAAGATTATAGATAACATTACTGTCCCGCGCCCGTATGACCAAAGACATACATTGAGTTTCGATCTTAATTTCAGACCGGGTAATAACTGGCATATAAACCTTGCATGGCAATACAGAAGCGGCTGGGCATATACGGGGCGTATTTTAGTTAAAGGAACGGATAACCTGGGGAATAAATTCTATTCCTCAACATACGCACCGCTCCAAAGTTCCCGCTACCCGGATTATCACAGGCTGGATTTAAAAGTAAGCAAGTACTTTGTAACTGATTATGGCAAGTTTAATCTGTTTTTAGAACTGCTTAATATTTATGACAGAGACAATGTGCGCAATTATGTCCATGATTTTCAGGAGAATGCCGGCGAACCGTATTTCAATAAAAAGCCTGAAAATTGGCTTCCGTTTATTCCTTCAATCGGAGTTAGATGGGACATGGATTTATAGTCGTGAATCAAATGCCGGATAAGGAGTGATGAAAGACAGGAGGTTAGATCAGATACATCAACATTAAAACTCTTTATTCGGCATTGCCAGCCGGCAGGGGCTCCCGAATAGTGGGCAGGCACACTGTGACAACTGCAATAGAACTCAACCCCTCGCCCCTTCTCTTTTGAAGCAATGCTGTCAACTTAAGCATTAGATTGCTCTTTTTTTATTCATCGGGTATTTTAGATTTCCTTTCTTCTTCCTGGAGAATGATCTGTTTTTTATTACTGCTATTTTGTGTTTCTTTGCTTCTTGGATCAATCTATTATATTCCTTTTTCCACTTTTTTGATGTCAATAATTTCATTATTGAGTCTTTCAGCAATCCATATGAAAGATTTTTGTTGATCTTGTAATGATCGTATTTCAACTTATCATTGGACTTCGTTTCTTCGTCTATTTCTTCCTGAGCTTCTGATACTATTAAGTTATGAAGATTACCAACTAGTACTCGGCTATAATAGTCTTGCTTGACTGACTCTACTGTCTTACCACTAAATTTTTCTACTTCCATTACATTTTTCTGAAAATCAAAATACACTTCTTCATTCCATCGAAGATTATATATCTTCTTAAAATCATCTATTCCAAATTCCGATAGTAGCGATGTTATTAAGTATTCCGTGACTTTTTCACTTAACTTTATTTTTATTATTCTTAGGGTGATTCTTTCTGGATATCCTTTTTGCAACTGCTCTTTTATGGATTTATTTTCTCTACGTTTATTCCCTTCTCGTAATGGTATCTCTATTTCCATTTCTTCTTTGTCGCTTTCGATTAATGGTCTTGTCTCTTTTAAGAACTCATTTCCATTGTAACGGATTACAAAATCATATCCTTCGGTTAGTAGTTCGTTAAATAACTCCAAGGAAGGAAAACCTCTGTCCGATACTATTATATCACGTCTTTGTTTTCCTTCTTTTCTTATTCTTTTTAATTGCTCTATTGCGCTTTTTCGCTCTGAGGAATTATACATATTTAACTCTGAATCCAATACCAACTCATTTAGTAAATCATATACCACTATCGATTTTGAAGCATTTATTGTCTCTTTACTCTTAAATATTCCTCCAAATTCTTTCTTTATTTCCTCTCCATGTTGAAGCTCTATTTCTGTCCCATCTATTCCCAATAACCGATATCCTTTATACTTTTTATATTCTCCATCTGAATAAAACTCATCCAAAAGGGCATCGTTCAATTCGATATAACCGCTGTGTTTTATTTTCATCCTTGCCTTACTATATGCTTGTTTACTATAATTTGATTCTTTTAATTTTATTTCATTGAGAAATCTTTTTATTTCTATGCTTAACGTTTTACTCGTATTCCATAATTGGAATATTATTAATTCTCTAAATCCTAATTTACGTTTGCGCTCAAACGAATTCTTCTTAGCCTTGTTTCTATTCTTAAATTTTTCACTAAAAATAAGTGACCGTATTCTTTCAATTATTTTTCCGTTTTTTTCATCTTATTTCCCTTACTGTTTTTAATTTAAAAACCGTAAGGCTTTTTTGTTCCAAACCCCCGCTTTCCTTAAGTTGACAGCATTGCTTTTGAAGAAAAGGGGAAAGGAGATGAGTTGTTTTTCAAGATTTCTCTCTTTGTTCGAAATGACAGGTTTTTTCTGTTTTATCCTCGTTTTGCTGTGGTTTTTATCTTCAAATTCTCCAACTTCATTTGGTCCACAATGAATTACAGTTTCATATTGAGACATCTCGTCAACTAAAACATTACGATTTTCAGCTAAAACTCTACGTTCTTAACTGGTATCACTTTTGCCTCTAACTCATCGATTAGAAGAAAATATCATCAAAAGAGGTAAAAAATGAAAACAGGAAGGCTACTGTTTTTTATTCTCATATTTTTATTCGGCATTCATACGATGATGAATGCACAACCCTACTCGGATGACTTTTATCCGGAAACGACAATACAATCACCCTGGACTTTTTACAATCCTGTTGGAGATGCGACTTTAACGTGGACAGGAACGAACGCAGAGATTGCGGTTCCTTCCGGGACGGGGCATGACTTATACACCGGTGTGGATAACCTGGCGCCTAGAATGCTTCAGCCTGCACCTAATACAGATTTCCAGACTGAAGTAAAGTTCGAATCAGTACCTTCGTCCACATATCAGCTTCAGGGAATTATTGTGCAGGAAGATAACGATACGTTCATTCGCTTCGGATCTTATTATGGTAACGGACCGAAGTTGTATGTTGCTGTTATTGACGGCAGCAGCAAAATTCAAACGCCAACGGTAACAACTATTACCGCAAGTCCGGCATACCTGCGGGTATCAAGAACCGGTGACAACTGGGTATACGAAATTTCGGATGACGGTTCGTCATGGGCAATGGCAGCTTCATTTACTCAGGCGTTTACTGTTAATCAGGTTGGATTCTATGCAGGTAATGCAGGCGGCAATCCGGCTTTCACAGCAAGCGCAGATTACTTCATGAACACAGCAGATCCGATTACAGATAGTGATACTCAGGGAATGACTCCGCCGGAAATTGAAATCTGGTATGGTGACACTCAGACTTTCGGTAACCTCGGCAATCCGCAGCAGTGGGTGAATATACTCGGACGCGTTTCCGACGACAACGGAATCGGAAGTCTTACTTATACGCTTAACGGCGGATCAAGTGTTGCTCTTGAGATTGGTCCAAACGGAACGAGGCTGGTTGGCAACGGCGACTTTGTGACGGAGATTGATCACGCTGATCTGGTTGATGGCGCAAACACTGTTGAATTTACTGCGACTGATGCGCTCGGTGCACAGACAACAAAAACTGTTACACTTAACTATGATGCGGGTAATGTCTGGACAACCCCGTACACGGCTGATTTTACTTCACTGAATAATATAAACGAAATTAACAACTTTGCTAATATTGTTGACGGCTTGTGGGAGCTTACAGCAGATGGGATTCGCACAACTGAAACAGGTTACGATAGACTTATTGTGATGGGCGATGAAACCTGGACAACTAATTATGAAGCTACTGCTGAGTTTATAATTCATTCTGCTTCCAGTGGTTCGGGAGTAGGTTTTGCAATCGGCTGGCAGGGACATACGGGAACCAGTTCGCCGAGAACAAACTGGCCGCTGGAAGCGATCGGCTGGGTTCGCAATTTCGGAAGCAGTCCTTCATTGAGAATTTTAACGTATACAACAGGTATAGAAGCACAGACGGCTGTTTCTATGTCTGCGGATACAAAATATTTACTTAAATCGAGATCCGAAGATATCGGCGGGGGAATAAGCCGCTTCTCGGTAAAAATTTGGGCTGAGGGCACAAACGAACCTTCTGCGTACATGTTAACTGCCGATATTGCAGACAGGGAAGGTTCGGTTCTTTTAATTACTCATAAGGCTGATGTTACATGGGGTTCAGTTCAGATTGATCCGATCACCGGTAATCAGTTACCACAGTTTACCAGCAGTCCTGTTACAGCAGCTCAGATAAATCAGAATTATACCTATAACATAACCGCGTCCGATCCGAACAGTTCTGACGTATTAACAATTACAGCTCCGACTTTACCCGGCTGGTTAACCTTTAATGATGCAGGTAACGGCAGCGCGACACTTTCCGGAACACCTTTAGCTGGTAATGCCGGTTCGAATTCAGTAGAGCTTCTCGTTGAGGATGGAAACGGGGGAAGCGCAACACAGAGTTTCTCAATCTTAGTTACGAACGGATCTGCAGCCGGTCCTGTATCCGACCAGTTCTGCAGTTCGGAGATCGATCCGTTCTGGACAATTATAGATCCGTACGACACCGGATCCGGTACACAAACCGGTGAATCAGCATTCGGTATTAACAATGGAAGTCTGGAAATATCTATTCCCGGTAGTGAAGGTACACACGACCTTGCTCAGAATCTCGCTCCAAGGTTAATGCAGACAGTTGCTGATGGTGATTTCGGCGTTGAGGTGAAATTTAATTCTGCTCCTTCCGAGCAATACCAGATGCAGGGAATTGTTGTACACACGAGCGGCGGCGGAAGACTGCGCTTTGAAACTTATTATGGTACCGAACCATATTTCTACGCAAATGCTTACGGCGAGTCTTTCGGAACCAGCGCTGTTAACCAGGCAATAGGCGGGGCAATACCGGAATATTTGAGACTTACAAGGACGGGCAATTCATACGAGTTCGATTTCTCTTACGATGGTACAAGCTGGACCAATGTAGTTACAACATCGATTAATGCAGTTGTAACTGAAGTGGGATTTTACGGAGCCAACCATACTCCGAATCCTGCTTTTACACTTTCAGTCGATTATTTCAGAAATATAGAAGATGCTGTTCCGATTTGCGGCGGATTCCTTCAGCTTGTAAGTCCTAACGGAGGCGAATATCTGGAGGGAGGCGGGACTCATAATATAACATGGGCGAGTCTTGACATAACAAATCTTGATATTGAATTCTCATCGGATAACGGTTCATCGTGGATAGTAGTTGCCGAAGATGTGGACGCCGCGAATCAGTCATATACTTTTACTGTTCCCGATATTAACTCATCAGACTGTTTGATAAAATTAACCGATTCGGACAATTCGAGTCTGTTCGATGTTAGCGCCGGCAACTTCGCGGTTACATCGGTAGGGGTTGAACCTACTCTTACAATCGGTTCTGTTGCAACAGCTGCCGGATCGTATGTTTCCGTTCCGGTTGATTTAACTGTATCAAGCGGATTCAAGGCAGGTTACCTGCTGCAGGGTAAGGTTCACTACGATGTGAGTAAACTGAAATTTAAATACGGAAATTATACTGCGGGTACATTGACGAATGATTTCGGCTGGACCGGCGCGTTTTATATAACGTCACCGGGAACTATTGATATAATTCTTACAGGTCCGAATCCGATTAACAACAGCGGCACATTGTTCTACCTGAACTTCCAGGTTATTGAAAGTGCTTCAGGCAGTGCTGAACTTGCATCGTCATCAGCGGAATGGCTTGTTGATGTAGTTGAGACTCCCCTGGTTGTTGAAAACGGAACAGTTTCTTATACAAGTCATTCGGGGCCATCTACAAACCGCGGGGATGCAACTCTTAATTTCACGGTAGACTTTGAGGACGCGCTGGCGGTAGTATATCATTGGATTGATTTATATCCGTTAACAGGACAGGCATTTACGAATGCGGATGTTGATTCAGACGGTGACGTTGACATCGATGATTATATGAAGATCATATTCTTTGTTTATTTGAACACCTGGGATTTCACAATGCCTGATATAAATTCCGGCAGTTCGGTCTCCCTGGATAACGCATCTATTGAGAATAATGAATTAGTCAGAATCCCGGTTGAATTAACAAGCGCATCAAATGTTCATTCCATGGAATTGCAATTACAGTATGATTCCGCGGAGTTCGAATTCATTAATGTCTCTTCATCGCTTCCTGAAAAGGCAGAACTTGAAGTAGCGGAGAATGGTGGAAAACTAACAATGCTGGCTGCGGACGCAGAGCAGCTTCAAAACGGAAATGTAGTGACTCTAAACTTTAAGAAGCTTAACAGCGGTAGTTCATCTACTATGTCGGCGGTGTACAAACTAAATAACGATAAATTATCGGGTAGCAAAGTCCTATCCATTGGAAACGGGTTTGTAACAAGCGTTGAAGAGGATAACAATAACTTGCCGGAATCTTTCGAGTTATCTCAGAACTATCCGAATCCGTTTAACCCGAGTACTGTTATTAATTATTCAGTACCTGCGGATGGATATTACAGACTTACAGTTTATAATATACTCGGACAAAAGGTTGCGGCACTTGTTGACGGTAACTTAAAAGCCGGTTATCATTCAGTTGATTTCAACGCTTCCGGGTTAACCTCGGGATTATATATTTACAGTCTTGAAGGAAATCATAGCAAGCTTGCGAGAAAAATGCATTTAATAAAATAACCTTGCTGATTTTGCGGGTTTGAAAAGAAGGGAGGGCTAAAGAAATTGTTTGTTGAATCGATAATAATTTATCCATTAATTTTATTAATACAGGGGGAGTGGTATGATTTCAACAATTACCAGTTCGGTATCCGGCAACCATACTTTTACTAAGGATAAAACTTCGGTATCAACAACTCGACGATCGTTCCAGGATATACTATCTGAAAATTACGGGTATGACATTTCAAAATTATCGACAACTCAAAAAAATGGAAATAATACATCGGGAGGAACCGTAGATCCAGCTTATTCTATGATGATAGGTAAGGAAAACCTGGATCTTGATTCAGTGCCTTTAATTCTACCTACATTAGAAAATCTTTATGAAATGAAATCCCAGTTAAATGAAAAACTAGCCGATCTGTTATATGCTTCGGGTATTGAATCGGATCCTCCGTTTGATATTAATATTGACTACTCTACTAACAGAATTGAAGTCTCTGGAGACAGAGGTGATATTGAAGAGATTGAGCAAATTCTAAATGATAATCCTGAAATCAACTCAATGATTCATACGGTTCTGGCAATTGGCAGTCATGTAATAAATTTCGAAGAGAGTTTGGCTTTCCAGGAAGAATATCTTGAAAGTAATAATCCTGAAAGTGTAGTTGCAAAGTACTCGCATCTATTCGACGATAATAGAAAGATGCACAGCTTCTCACTGCGTTTCGATGGTGAGTTGCAAGCATTAAGTGATGGAAGGGTATGGGTCCCGATACATGTTTAACTGCTAACCACATGTTAATATTTAACGGGTACTCGGTTTACAGAATTTCAAGATCAACAATTAGTGTTAACGAATAATAAGAGGAAGCAGGGGCAAGCAACACCCTGCTTCAGGCTAAACAAAGCTATACTCTTACAAGAACTGTTGTGATCTTTTTATACGGCAGGTCGATCGTCACCTTGTTATTTTCCACCTTTAATTCAGAGACTACATTTTCATATGTGTTCGTGACGAATGCTTCCTTCGCTTGTTTACCGGGCAATTCAATTATATGTGAACTTTGTGACTTATCAAGGTTAATAACTCTTAAGATAATACCCGAGCCATCTTCAGACTTTTTAACATGTAGAATTCTCAAACCGTTGCCGGAAGTATCAAGAAACCTTGTTGTTCCTGAATTATTCATTTCCAGTAAAGGATGCGTTTCAACTCTAATGGTTTCAGTATCAGCATCGCTACAGACAACCCGTTCATCGAACTTGTTGTAAGTCTTAAAGAAGTACCGCAGATTGATAAATCCCGGCTGCGACGGTCTGAAGTTCGTATCCCAGTAGTTATTAAGCGGCCAAGCGACGAGTAAAGGTTTTTCTTTTCTTTCAATCACATTACTGCGGTTACCGAAGTTAAATCCGCCGGCCTGTATCATAGGCGCATCGGGACAAACGAGAGCTGCGCATTTATTATCGTTATACATAGCCGCGAACTTTTCTACGGTAAACCAGTCCCTGCTGGCGCCGGGCAACTGGTCGTCGTCAAGCTTCGTCGGTACGCCGGCGGTATCGAAGGTGCATTCCCAGTCTTTATCCAGATTTAACGGAGTAACGAAGTAAACAGATTCGGGAGTGCGTACATCCTGCTTCATAATTTCCAGTTTAATTTCTATTCCCGACTTATGCTGGTGTAGTATAAATACTTGTTTAAGTCTGTCGCAGCCCGGAGCATCAAATGATAGAACCAGTTCTAAACTGGTATGTTTATTATTCACCTCATAACCAAGAGGTTTTACTGCTGTTCTTCTTATCCTTTTCCAGTCCGTATTCCAGCAGGTTCTGTCAAACTTTTCTTTCTCAAGCTGCCGCGCGTAGTATGATCGCCTGTCTTCGCGGAATAACGCGTCTGTAGTTTCCTGAACGAACTGGAAGAATGTAAAATCGCTTTCCTGATCGAGTATATCCCAGTCATTTATTTTGTCGTATACTCTGGTAATCCTGTTGTTCTTGGGGTTGAATTCAATCCTGATAAATTTCGATTCGATAAACTTTGTTATCGATTCTTCCACAACTGTTTCCAGAATATTCAGTTGCCTTCCTTCGGACTGTTCTTTTATTTCTCCTGTTTTTAACGAGGATTCCGCCTCAGCTTTGGTTAGGTCTTTCATATCAATTGGCAGAGAACTAAAAGGCTCGAGTTTAAACGGTCCGTAAAGCGGTGCGCTTTCAATTTGTTCAACCCTGTTCTGCCAGCCGAACCGCGAAGTCCTCCGTCTTTTACCTTCCTGGAACCACCAGTCGGGAATCTGTAAATATTCCGTTCTTTCCTGTCCGGTCGGATTAAGGACTACTATACCATCCTGCGCGTCGTAGTTCTCTGCGTTTCCCGTCAAATCCTCAAGTTGATCGACCAGCATAAACTCTGCAAGCTCCTGTGCTTCGTATGCGTAATTGTCTTTCGCGGTAAACTGTATCTTGGAGTAATCGCTGTCCGGATCCATTGAGTTATATGAGCCCCATGTATGCTCATCGAACAGATGAATATTTTCCCAGGCTTCTTTGCTTATTCTTTCAAACTGATTTTTTGTCAATGAATTATACGCGTTGAGAAAATCGGCTTTATATATTTTATACTTGGCCTCCTGGTTTATCCTCGACTGTACTGCCGTACTTGCGCATCCGAAGTTCCAGTAGTCTGTCCAGTCCCCTTTGTGAACCGGGTAACTTTCAACCGGATTTTGTTTTATTCTTTCAAGCAGTTCGTTCGGTGTAATGTAACGAACCAGCGGAGTTCCTTTTTTATCGTTCCATTCCGCAACAAGCCTCGCAACATCTATATGAGGCGGTGCGTTATCCCAGCATACCGGAGCCGCCGCAGTGGTTAAATAAATGAAGTCGAGATCGTAGTTTATCTTATTAAGATGCTCGTAATACTCGTCCAGACCTTCCTGCATCCTGTCGATACTGTTTTCCCAGGAATATAATAACTGATCGAACATAGTATAATGTGCGCCGTTCATTACGAACATTTCCCTGCCCGAAGGAGCCTGCCATTTGAATACAGATGGACGACTGGCTGCGTTTCCACCAAGGTGCTGATTGACTGCCATGATAAACAATTCAATTCCGGCATCAAGCATTAGATCAACCGCACTCCATGGAATACCGTTTACATCATGCTGGTTAACGGTTTTAACCTCTCCGCCCAGTTGCTCATTTATGAGTTTCACATCGTATAACTGCCTTGCCAGTCCTTCCGCATTTGCCAGTGGAGTTGTGTTGTACCTTAATCCGCTGAATCCGAAACGACCTTCTTTTATATATTCTTTCAACTTGCCGATATCTTTGTCTGAAGCTGTTTTAAGCCAGTGAGTTATTTGTGCCGTTACTTCAACAGTCCACTTAGGTTTGGCATGTTTCGGAAAGTCTTTCGTATCGTCAAGTAATTTCAAAGCGAGATCTATATATTCTCTCTGCAGTTCCCATACTATTTTTTGTGTATGAGTATATCCAACATCAAAGTGACTGTGATGCAGAAGCAAAATTTCCTTAATATCCATTAACTATCCTTTGTCGTTATTTACTGAAAATATGAATGTGATTTAAGTCGGGCTTCAATTGTAATATTTGACCGATTTCAAATTTTGTCGATGACTCTACACGAACGATTAGTTTACCGCTGCTTGTTCTTGCATACAGGAATGATTCTTTTCCCATAACTTCTATTAGCTCAACTCTTCCTTCAATTGATGAATTATCATTGGTTTCGCAGACACTTAAATGTTCTGGACGAATGCCCATTACGACCGTTGTGTCTTCGCTGATTATTCCGGACTTAATTCTGTCATCGGAAACATTAGTGCTAAAGCTTTCTAAATCACTATAGAAGACTTTATCAGCATTTATCTTACCCTCAATAAAGTTCATTGAAGGACTTCCTATAAATTCCGCCACAAATCTATTAGCAGGATTGTTGTAGAGGTTAATAGGAGAGTCGATTTGCTGAATAACACCTTTTTCGAGAACAACAATCCTGTCGGCCATTGTCATTGCTTCAGTCTGATCGTGGGTCACGTAAATCATTGTCGTTTTAAGAATACTATGAAGACGAAGAAGTTCCGTGCGCATTTGTGTTCTGAGTTTCGCGTCGAGATTGCTCAGCGGTTCATCAAACAGGAATACTTTAGGCTGTCTAACCAGCGCTCTTCCAACTGCTACACGCTGTTTTTGTCCGCCGGATAAATGTTTTGGTTTGCGTTCTAGATAATCTTCCAGTTCAAGTATCTTAGCCGCTTCATTAACTCTTTCTTTAATTTCCTCTTTAGGAAACTTTCGAAGCTTTAATCCGAACGCGAGGTTGTCGTAAACTGTCATGTGCGGATACAAAGCATAGTTCTGGAAAACCATAGCAATGTTTCTGTCCTTGGGCGCAACATCATTTACAAGTTCCGAGTCAATATAAATCTCGCCTTCGTTTATTTCTTCAAGTCCGGCTATCATTCGCAGCAACGTTGACTTGCCGCATCCCGATGGACCAACAAGCACAAGGAATTCTTTATCGATTATGTCCAGACTCAGATCCTCGATTACTTTTGTTTTGCCGTCGTAGGACTTGTGTACGTTTTTAATAGTTATAGATGCCATTTAATTTCTCTCTAATCGTTCGGATCGTTTACAGGAATATCTTTACCAATACCTTCCTTAACCTGTACTAATACAATTTTACTTTTTCTGTTGGAAAGATTGTTAATTACTACTTCATCTGCAGCAGCGGGTATAATCATTGATTCCAGGTAAGAGAGTTTTTCAACTCTTCCGTTTTTACTTTTAAGTTCCACACTCTCGCCTTCAACAAGGTTTACGGCATATGCATTTCCTTTTGTAACGAGCTTGTAAGATGTGTCAAACTCGAGCCGGTAAATATTGTAAAAGGTAAATGGTTTATTGTAAAGCTCGTAAAGCTCCCAGTCCCCGGATTTATCAATTAATTCCGGTTTGGCAACAAGGTTGGCCTTTACGAAGTTACCATCTCGTTCAGGTCGAATATTAGTGAAACCCCTTTCTATATTGATCGGACGCAACTTCCCTTCCAGGTCACGACGCAGATAATCATAAACTTTGAATGTAAAGATATACGGAGTCGCACTTATTTCAAGCACTAGATTACCCTGCCCGCTGCAGTGAACGGTACCGTTCGGAATTAAAAAGAGATCGTGCGGTTTGCTCGGCTCGCTGTTTATAAACTTATCTATATCAAGCTCTTTTTCTTTCTCGGCTGATTGCTCGAGTGCAGATTTGAACTCTTCCGGCTTTACACTTTCTTTCAAACCAAGATAAACACGCGCGTCCGGTTTGGAGTTAACTATGTAGTATGTTTCATCCTGTGTATACGTTTCACCGAATTCTTTCTTAATATATTCCGGACGCGGATGAACCTGTGTCGACAGGTTGCCGCCGTCAATAGTATCGAGATAGTCCAGTCTTATCGGCCATTCGTATTTAAACTGGTCGGCAGCATTACCAAGAACATCTTTGTGATTCTGGTACATGAGGCAGTCGAAAGAAAATTCAAGATTATTCCCGTTGCTTTGCAGTATGATGCCGTTTTCAGGTACGATCAATTCGAAAGACCATGCGAAGTTCGGCTGATCCTGATCGAGCTGCATATGTCCCTTCATAAACTGTCCGCCCCACGGACCCGGGAAGAACCAGGGTTTAACGCGGAAAGGTGTTTGAGCTACTTCATTAAGAGATGTACGAAGTTCGCTGCCCTGAATGAAAGATGGCATATCAACATCCGAAAAGTCGATAAATACATCTATGTCCTGGAGGATATTCTTCTTAAATCGGTTGAGTGCGGGCCATTCAATAAAGTATGAGCGCTTGTAAAATTCTTCGAAATCTAATTGTGCCTTTTTAGTTATGTTGAGCACATTACCTTGTCGGGCTCTCTCCTGTAAAATGTCTTTTGGATGATCGATGTACCAGAGTTCATCCCATAGTTCAACAAGACCTGAACCGCAACCGTAAATAATTATCAGGTTACCTGATTTGTCGCTTCTGGCAATCGATGCATCTATTCTGAGTTTGGCAACTTTAGCCGGATCGAAAAAGGTTTCAAGACTTAACGGGAAGTGTTTGCCGAATATTCTATCGTTCGCTCCTAAGAAGTCTTTTATAAATTCGTTAAGAGTTTGTTCGTCCTTCAGGCATTCTTCGAAATCAACAAAACCGGGATTTATTTTTACTTTACTTAACTCGTCCGAAAGTTTGTCAATAAAGAGCTTCCAGTTAATTCCCTGGAATCCGTCAACAACAAGCACTCGCAAACCGTCATTTACTTTGGCGGATATTTTTTTTGACAGTTCATTATAACCTTTATCAATTACACCGCTGTCAAGTTTGAAAGCCGGATACTTTTCATATAAACCCTTCTCATATTTTACCGCGTCCTCAGGCAGCGGTGCTCTAAACGCGTTGGTTATATCTCTTTCGTTTTCCGAAACCATTTAATAACTCCGTATCTATTCAATTATCTCTTAAAAATGCCGCACCTATTGATGCTGCTCTGTTTCCAAGTTTTGAAGTCAGCAATTTTACTTTTCCTTTTGGAAAAGTCCATGCTCTTTGATCAACTATTTTTTGTACGAATGGTATAATCTTATCGCGGCTGTTCATAACTCCGCCTCCGAGAATAACGGCTTCCGGTCCGTAAGCGTGTATCGTGTTCACAACTCCCAATGCAAGGTTATCGTGGAATTCCTTAAGCGTTTCGTTATACTTCACGTTTTCAATTGCATCTTTAAAAAACTCTTTAAGGATATCATTTTTAGATCTCAGTTCGGGATGCTTCTCACTTATGATTTTAATAAGAGCAGTTGCCGAACAGTATAATTCAAGACAGCCCTTGTTCCCGCAGGCGCACTCGGGACCGTTCCTGTCAATGCTTATATGTCCTCCGAGAACTCCGCTTAACGGGTCATTAGAAAAATAAAGTTCATTGTTGATTACCGCGGCGCAGCCGAGGCCGGTTCCCAAAGTCATTACGACTATTGAACTATAATCCTTTCCCGCTCCGAACCGGTATTCTCCGTACGCATAAGCACGTGCGTCGTTTTCCACAGTAAAAGGAACTCCGAATTCCGCTTCAAGAAGTTTTTTGAGATTAGTATCCGCGAAAATATTTGCTGCACCGATATCATTAATTAGTTCACCAGTTTGACGATTAACCAATCCCTTAATTGCCAGCCCGGCATGAGTTATATCGTGATTTTCAAAGTACTTCTCAAGCACCTTGAACAATCCCTTATCGAATCCGTGTTTTTCAGTGGCTCTCTTTAATGAAATCTCGCCGAATGCTATTTCATCAGCGGTCTCACTAAACACGCCCATCTTCAAATTCGTACCTCCGAAATCTAGTCCGAGTCTCATCAGCTATTTTCCGTAAAAATAAATTAGTGCGTCAATCAAATGTCTTCTCCAGTTTCCCCAGGTATGACCTTCCGGATATTCTCTGTAAACAAAGTCATAACCTTTTTCAGTAAGTGCAGTTTTCAAATCGCGGTTGCCCTGTGTAAAATTCAATTCATCTGCCGGCAACAGATTTGCACCAACGATTGTTTCGTAAGTACCGACATCTACATATGCTTTAATATCTTTTACATCATTATCCCTTACAAGCTTTATCATTTCATTCTTCCTGAATGAATGATACCCGGACTGGCTGTAAGCTTTGCCGAATACTTCAGGACGGGAGAAACTGACAAAGAATGATATTAGTCCGCCGTATGAAGCTCCTGCGATTATTCTGTCTTCAGCATCCTGTTTGGTAGAATAGTGAGTATCAATGAACGGAATGAGTTCATCAGCAAGGAACTTCACATAGTCGTCGTTCATCCCGTATTCCGTCATGCGGTTCGGGAATTTCGGTTCGAACCTGTTCGGAGGTGTTACGAACACTGCGACTACCGGATCAATTTTATCTTCATTTATCATCCTGTCAAGTACATATGGTGTTGCGGCGAATTCAACGTAATCGTATCCATCGTTCAGATATATTACGGGATACTTTATATCCTCAGTGTATCCGGGAGGAAGATAAACATGTACGTCGTGATCGTAGTTTAAAAACTTCGAGGGTATATTGTGATGTATGAGATCTTTGCCGTCACCTTTTTCACCGTGTATATATTCGTTGAAGTATTCATGCCGTTCATATTCGGGCATTGCCAGTTCGGATATCGGGCCGAATCCGTTTAACACAAGGTATTGATTGAGTGAATCAATTGACGGGAAGCTGTTCTTACCGTATGTAAGCCAATATTCGATGCGAGCGTTTTTCTCATAGATATCCTTCAAATAATATAGGTCGGTTTTTCCGACTCTTGTCATAAGCTTTGGTTCCGCCCAGGAAGTCATATCGCCGATAACACCGGCGCTGTCCTGTTTCCCATAGTAAAAGAATACTACCGTGGAATCGTCTTCCAGTAAAGGAAAATTACCTTTGTGCATTTCAACAAAATCTTTTGCATAATTATCCTTTGCCTCATCCGATTCAAGTTTGTCGAATGCAGCAAGAAAATCCTGAAGATTAAATTCTGAAGTGTTTTCAGTTGGCATAATCAGTTCTCCGGACGCTGAACTCTGTATTAACAGAACTATTGCGAATATACATTTAATAAAATTTTTGATTTTCATTCCTCCTCCCTTACTCCAGCTCGATTTCTATTAAGTGCGGATAGTATTCTTCGAACTCGATGTAGGTTGCGTAAATAATTTTACCGTTCTCCCTTGACAGGAACGGATGTTCTTTTCCCGCGTATGTGAGTACCGGGTACGGCAGCTCTTTTTCTCGCTCAGTACATACCTGAAACAACTCAACCGGTTCGGACCATGGTCCCCACGGTGTGTCGGATGTCCGCGCGACTATCTTTCCTGTTAAATCCAATGAGTGAACGGCAAGATACTTGTTTAAATAATTATTGAACGATACGGATAATTCATTCGGCATGCCCGAAAAAATTACTGCGGCTTCCCGAATATCATAAGACCACTTATCCGAACCCGTAAAATACATATAAGCATTTAAGTCTTCGATTTTATGCTGCTCTACTCTTGCCAGGTAACAGTTCTGAACACCTGCGCTATCCTGAACTACACCGTATAAGTATAGATATGAATCCTCCTTAAATGCTGCTGCAGCGAAATGAGGTTGATCCTTTGTCCAAAGGTTATCGGAGCCGTTGTTGTAAACTCTATTAAACTCCCAGTTGTCCGTATCGCCAACGGCAATACCGGAACCGATTATATCAAAGTTAACCGGAAAGATTCCCTCATCCTTTGTTATAACCTTTACAAAAAAGAGATAAAGCTTGTTGCCTGTTTCAACACCGTGTAAGCACCAGATTCTAATCCAGTCGGGATCTTCATCTTCCAGCAGAGGAATCAGTTGTTTTATTGCACCGGAATTATCAAGCACATAATTAAAATTCACGATTCCATTACTCACATCTTTGTCAGTAATAATTAAACCGGTGTTGTTAATCATCTTTTCCGTACCGCCTAATCCGCTCATATCGCGGTGTCCGACAGGTTGACCGCCGGGATACCACAAGCTTTCCCCCGGTATTCTTTTCCCGATAATTGTATCGCCGAAATAGAACAATAATCCTTTGTTTGTTTCTATCGAATAGGCCCCGTCCTGCCCGACCATCCTGTGAGGATTCTCCGTAAACTGTGAGCCAAGATCCCTTGTTTTTTTTACTTTCAACATATTTCGTACACATATTTGTCGGGCTGTTCCACAGAAATTTACGAACAGCCCGTGATTAGAAATTCAGTTTATTAACCAACTTATTTCATTAATAACATCTTGCGGGCCTGAACAAAAGATCCTGTTTCAAGCTTATAAATATAGGTTCCGCTGCTTAAGCTGGAAGCATCAAATTCAAAAGTATTAATGCCCGCCGGCAACACTTGATTTACAAGGACAGCAACTTCTTTACCGAGAACACTATAGACACTTAATCTTGCGTGTTCCTTTTTCAACAGAGTAAATGAAATACTTGTCGCCGGGTTAAAGGGATTAGGATAGTTTTGGTCGAGGTAGTATTCGCTTACTATCGGATCATCTGCTACATCGGTAGCACCGACAGTTACCATGTGGTTCATAGAAGTATCCGCCCAGGCGTTGTCACTGTCAATATCCGCGGTATTCAAACCGTCGAGCAGGTCTGCCGCATTTTTTGTAACCATATAACCTATTGCGAATTCTCCTGTGGTTGAACCTACATTAAAGTTGACGGTTGCCTCATGGGTAGCATTTGCATCATTAGCATAAGCTGCATCACTTAATAAGCGAATCCATTTCATTCCACTCGGCGGCGCGAGAAGACTGTCCAGGTTCCCGTATACCGGTGTTTCGTTCGGATCGAGCACAAAGCTTCCTACGCCAGCATCAGAATCATATGTGCCGGATTCGAAGGTCCAGTCTTCCGGAACCAATACAGCAACAGCACCTTCGTGAGGATTTGTATCTGCCGTGATATCGGTAACCGTTATCACCGAAGTGAATGTTCCGTTCGGTGATACTGAAGTTGTCTGATCAACTTCAGTTATCAGGCATCCGCTGAGTATAATAGACAGTGCTGAAAATATCAGCAGTGCCTTAACTACAGTAAATGTGTTTTTCATGACGTTGCTCCTTTAGTTTAATTTGTTGGTTGATGGGTTATTCCGAGTTATCTCCAGAAACTTTATTTCGCCCTTTGTAAAATTCAGTTCAAGCTGGTTGCCGTCTCTGCGAATTATTTTTCCCAGCGGCTCTCCCCAGATGTTAACGAGAGAAAAACTTTTACCTCCGAAAAAAATCGAACTGATCATAGTTGATTGAAACTCTTTGCCGTTGTTTTGAAGGATTAAAATTATCTTGTCATCCTGCGGCTTTATTGACTTCAATACAATGTGAGGATTTGTTATGTCTATGTATTTTCCTATTGGATCTTCATCGCCGAACCAGGTTTCACGAACCAGTGAAGGCGAAGATGCAGAACTGCCGAATCTTATTGCTTCCTGTTTACCCGATGTTGAGTTAGAGGTCGTAAGAGAGAAATTAAATGTTAGAACCTCATCGTTTTTTTCGTTTCTGTTCCAGTTCAAAGGGAAATTGTTTGCGAGATTTATCTCAATGAATTTATTATTATTTTTATCGGAATCGATGTTTACAACTCTTGCATCGGGTGAGGCAATTACAACCTGATAATCACTATTTGCTATTCTTATATAATCTCTAATTGAATAAGAATTGTGACCAATCCAGCTCTGATGAAGTTCGGAGTTGTACTCACCTCCCAGAAGATCCAGGTGTATACCGGAACTGTCCTGAACAACAGGAAAAGCGAGATTATAATTTTCTGTAATTTCCGGTTCGGTTAGCTTCTTTAGATCAAATTCGGTTTTTATATCAATTGACTTTATACCACTGTACAATGTTACTTCAAGTAGCGGGAGTAATTCGTATTTATTTCTTATAGTTATGCGCTGCCAAAGATTGTTTTTCTCAATTTCAGTCAGGCAGCCGCCGCCTGATGGAATTATTAAATTCTGTTCTTGTGAAAACACATCTTTGAGCAGAGTTAAAAATGGAAATTCCGTTGAACCCGTAATTTCAACATACTGTGTTTTGTCAAGAACTCTTCGGATCTTACCGGATTTACTGTCAATTTCAATTTTATAAAATTCGTTCTCGATAGTATCGTTCCCGGTATTCTCTTCAGTATGCGGCTTGCTAGTATTTGTAAATCTGAATTTCTTATAACCAATTGCGGGTAAATCCTCAGCCAGGAATGATATGGAGTTGCCGTCATAATAGCTGTTAAGCTGTTCTCCGGTTGAAATATCAATAACAGAGTAATCGGCGCTTTCAAGAGCTGAAAATTCAACACTGATAATTTCGTCGCGTAAATGCGACAACGGATTAAATACTACCGCTCCGAATCCCGCAAAGCTTTCCATCGGTTTGGTTAACTGGTAAAGGGATCTCAGTATAAGTTCTTCTGTGTTATAGTAAGCGTTGTCAACATAGTTTTGGCGGTAAGCATCCGTAATATAGTTTTCGAATTTATTTCCGTATCCGTATTCCATACCACTGCCATGACCGGTGAAATTAAGCGAATTATAAAATGCCGAGTTGAACAAGACGGAGTTGAATTTATAGTTATCATTGGCTAACCATAATGATCCGCTTAACTTTGAAGCGCTGTTTATATTTCTTTGAGTCCATCTAAGCTTAATGTTTCTTCCGAACTCACCCTGGTTTAATATATCCCATGTAGATGTGAAGTCATTCTTAATAACGGGTAATTGATCTTTATACTTTGTATAGAATTCCTCCGCGAATTGATCGAGCGTTGATATTACAAACCGGGGGTAAGCGTATTCTTCATTCCATTTTAATGCTTTCTGATACTGGTTAACAGCAACACCGGCGTTGTCGGTAAATACACAGTTTAGCAAAATCATGTCGTAGGGATAATCTTTTTTAATCTTGTTGATCTTCTCCCATGTTCTCGCTTCAACTACTTTACCTCCTCTTGTCAAACCGTATTCTTTACCTTCCACGTACGACTGGTTGAAATAGTTAATAATCCGGGAAGAATCGCTTCCTTCCCACATATACACTTTCGGCAGGTTTCTCTGAAGCTGGTAATCATTGAATATTTCGTTAATACCGTTTGCGATAAAATGAATGCCGGCGGATTCAAATAGTTGAGGGAGAAACCATGATTGACCCGGAACATCATTATATACCACAGCGTTGTAATTAATTCCATAATCATTCTTTAACTTTGCTGCATATGACAAGCTTTCAATTGCCTCCATCTCGCTTATCCAGCCTGTATATGGATTGGCGTATAAAGGGGATATTGCAAAGCGTCCTTTCTGCACTAAACCAATCAGTTCCTGAAAGTCTTTGTCGGATTTTGCATCCCTGAACTGTTCCAGTTGCCAGAGGGTTTCGATTGTCCACTTAAAGTTTTCGTCTTCTCTCGCAAGATTAATTGCCTGCTCTAAAGTTTGGATGTGCCTTTCTTTAACTATTGGCTGTGGATTTGTATAGCCTATGTCTGTATGAGACAGAAGCATTAAATGGAGTTTATATTTAACAGGCGGCTCTACCTGATAACTTTTGTTAATTTCGCTGCCGCCGGACGTTAGAGTTGCCTTTAGTTCAGTTGATTTCTGAATTACCGGAATATATTCTTCATAAAAGTTATGTCCGAAATTTATATTCTCTAATTTTGAGATTTCATTCCCTCCGTAGTTCAGAGAGAGATTGGCGGGCGTACTCCGTAAAGCATTTGATACTATATCGACATAAAATTTTTGATGTAACTCCCCGTCAATTTCTTTTTGGAAGAATGTTGGTGTAACAGAGAAATCATTTTTAATGTTACCCGGGTTAATTAATTCGGTGAGTGAGGAATTGTCCGTCTCCGGTTGAATTCTAAAATAAAACCCCCATTCAAATGCTATAGGGATAAAGAAACTTACATTGTAATTTTTATGCGTATTAAATACTTTGATTAAAATGTAATTCTCACCCTTTCGCAGTTTAACCTTTTTTTCAATTTCGTCGGCAACGGCATTCTTACTTGTGTTATTAGAATACAGTTTTTCTCCATTAACAAATAGTTTAGATAATGAATTACCCCCGAACAGTAGTTTTACATTTTGTTCTTTCTCTGAGTTTACAATTGCAAAAGCATACGCTGCTTTAGCGTTCCAGATCTTGCCCGGAGATTCATCAAACGTCCGGCCGAATAATTCGTTTATATCCAGGAAGCTGTTATCACTAATTTGTTTAGGAGTCCAGTTCAGTTCAGAATTAGAAACCAAAAGATTCGCATCATTTGCTTCAGGTATAATCTCTTTATCTGCCGGGTTACCGAATCCGACTAAGGGTTGTTCAAACGGTCCCGCAAGTGACCAGTATTTTACTGAGCCGTTTTCAGTTAACGGTATACTTGTACTGTTCCCTCCGGCAAACACAATATTTGTGAGAACACAAAGGGCTATTAAATACTGCAGCGTTATTGATATATATTTATTCATTTTAGAATCATCAGTTTTTTTGTTATCTGATTTTGTGAGTTTTCCAGTTTATATAAATAAACGCCGCTATTTAAATTTCTTGCGTCCATTTTATATGTATGTTTGCCCGAATTTAGTTCAGTCTCTTCAACCAATGTTCTTACCTCCTGTCCGAGAGTGTCATAGAGCTTTAACGAATATATTCCGGGAGTCTTAATGTTAAATTCTATAATTGTAGTGGGATTAAAAGGATTCGGATAATTCTGCATTAACTCAAACGCATCAACAAGTTTTGCATCAGCTTTAACGGAAGTTGCGGTGCTGTCTGATAGTGTCAGATACAGGAATCGTGGTCTGTAGATATCCGCAATGTTCATATTCTCTGTAAGATTCGTTGTGTTCACGTTATAACTAACAAGAATCTTATCGCCCCTGGATAGTGACGGATGGGCTTTCGCGTTATAGACAATTACATTGTCGGATATATCGAGTTCCGGACAGTCGTAAACCATGTTGAACAAATCAAAAGGTCCTACAGGACTTTCGCCGATCCTGTAAGCAACCGAGCTTCCCATTTGAATTACAAGAAGGTACTTGCCGTTCGGGAGTGGACTAACACTAAATTCCTGAGAAATCTGATCAGTAATACCGGTACATTCGGTTATATCGCTTCCCCAGCCGGATCCGTTCCAGTATTCGTATTTATCGAAGTTTATTATATCCTCCGGAAGGAATCGTCCGCAGATTAATTCCTTACTGTTGTTAACATCCTTCGGACCGTAAATGTATATGTAACCATCGGTACTATAATTCCGAGATGCGGTACTCATCGGCATTAGTGCCTGGCCAAGCAGATACTTTGCCTTTTCGGTTTCATCGTAGGCATAGAGCGGAGTATCAAGCTGTTCCGAATCTACCACGTTATCATTAGCATCCAGCCTGAACTTAATCAGACTAGCACCGATGTAGTCAAAACCAAAAGAACCGCTTGATACCTGTATAATTCGCAGGGCGTAGGCATATATCCAGTCGTCTATTTTAATGCCGTCCATCAGCCAGTACCATTCACCATCGCCGGATTCAGGCGTATCGGGAACAAACATAGTGGCAGGCTTACCATTATCCTCTTTAACGATAAACTCGATTTGATCTTCTGCAGGTTCGTTGGAGTTCAAGATTGCCAGAGTATTATTAACCATTATTGTGTTAATACGCTTTCCGTTCGAATCAACATTGCCGACAAAAGTATCGCTGAACAAAAGGAGGTGTTTATGGTTGTTGTCTCTTCTTTCATTTTCATTTAACGGAATTGAATAAATCCCGTCAGCACCTGCCCATCCGGAATCTCTATCGAAAAGATTGGTCCACTCATCTGCCTTTTGAACATTGAACGGATCCCGGCAGTTAAAAGTGCCCGGCACACTTATCCTGTTCGGATAAGATAACGGAGCCCACTCCATGTTCTTCGAAGAAATTAATCCGGGTGTGGCTTTGGATACAAGGAATCCGAGATCGTAACAGCCGTCTACATCTCCGACTTCAATGGATATAGTTGCTTCAATATTAATCGGATCTTCATAGGAATAAGCTTCTGCGGAAACAAGAGCTACCCATTTATACCCGGCGCCGAAATCAGAATTAGGGTAAGTTGCTTCAATGGTGTCTTTCCACTCTTCATTTAATTGCAGAACGCCGCTGCCTTTTTCGAAGTTATAAGTACCACCCTGAACTTCCCAATCCTGAGGAAGTAAAACTCCAAGCAGCCCTTTGTGTTCATTTGTTTCCGGGACAAGGTTATCGGTAATGTTTAATGTTACTTCGATTATCTCACCCTTGTCAGCCGAAGACGGAAAGAAAACTCCGGTTATTTTACAGCTGTTTAATATTATTGATGTCGCGGCCATTAATAAAACCCTTATTAAAGCTTTTGTTAAATTCATCACTGTTCTTAAAATGATATTCCTACTGTGAATCGGTGTACATCGTTAAATATCTTTTCCGATTTAACGAATGAGTAATCTATCTTCGCGTCGGCATAAGTAAGCGAAGGACTCTTTATTCCCAAACCGAAAGCCAGCTTTCCTTCATCGACATTAAAACGGTAACCAGAGCGGATGAAGAAATAATCGAGCAGTATTATTTCCGTTCCGAGATTTACCCATTCAACATTGTCGGTCGGATGAACAAGTTCAGCGGCGAGCGTCCAGGTGATATCGTCGTATTCAATTATTTCGTCAGTTGCGCTTAGTCTGAACAGCAGGGGAGTTCTGAAAGTTTGATCTACAAGTTTCATATCCGGACCGAAATGCTGCAGTGAAAAAGCGAGCCTTAGATTTCTCCAACCGGTGTAATACAGTGTCCCGAGATCAAACAAAACATTGTCGAAAGAATAGTCGTCAAGTTTTTCGTGAACGTATTTGACCTGTCCGCCGATTGACAGTTTGTCCGTAAATCGTCTTGCAATTCCTACTCCGATAAGTAGATCGCCTGCGCTTACCATTCTTCCGGTTCCGTCGGGACTTGTTACGGTTGTTTCTTCAAAGTCATTGATTGAGAGTGATACGACATCGAACCCCAGCACAAAGCTGCCGACGGGAATCGCCGCTGAAGCAACCATGTGCTTACTGTCTACAAGCCAGTTGCAGTAAGAGAAGGAGACTTCATTTTGTTCGGCATATGCAATTCCAGATACATTCCAGAACATAGCGTTCGCACCCTTAACACTGCCTGTAACAGCTTCACCCATCGCGGTTTCCCTCGCTCCCGCGCCGATCTTAAGGAACTGCAGTCCGGCGCTCCCGGCTTTTGCGAAATCAAATCCGAAATCAAATTGAGCGTAAGTAAAATTTGATAATATAAGCAGCGCTATAATAATTGATAACAGTTTTTTCATTTTATTCAGTTCTATTTAATTATCAAAAGAGTTCCTTTAGAAGTACCGACTTGTGATTCAACCGTCCAGAAGTAAATACCCGGGGCTGTTCTTTGTCTTGAATCCGTTAGCTGATCCCACTGTTCCTCACCTGACGCAGCGTTATCATGTTCAAGAGTTCTTGCAAGTTCACCGCTGCTTGTATAGATTCTTATAGTACACTTCTCCGGAAGGTTTGTCCACACTATTGAATTCTCCTGCCCGCTGATGGGGAAACCGGAGACTTCCTTAAAAGGATTCGGGAAGACTTTTACATTCAATGCGTTTTCAGCTGGTGTTCTTGCAGCATAAACCGGTTCTTCATTTTTATTTGTCAACCAGCTTTCAGTTCCGTTGCTGTCAACCGAAGTAACAGCATAGTAGTAGCCGGCGCCGAGACTAATAGTCCTGTCTTCATATACCCACTTGTTTAAATCGTCGCTGTAGTATCGGTTAACATCGGTGGTTTTTGTGGGTTTGATAGAACGAACTTTTGTAAAGGGTCCGATGAAAGACCTTTCGCTTCTGTAAATTCGATACTCAAGGAAATTACTTTTATTTTCCAGCGGGTCCACCCAGTAGTCCTCAACCGGTTCCCAGCTTACAGAGATAGACTGAGTTTCGGGAATAGCAATTATCTTAATATCAGGTGACGGCGGAGGAAGCTCCTGAACCTGATAATTATTATCAAAGAGATTTTGAGCTTGAGTTATACTGTTCTTTAACATAGTCTCACCCTGCTGAAGGAGTTCCATCGCGGATATCCCGTTAACAGCTTCATCAATAGAAATTCCGTCTACAGCTTCGACAAGCACAATTCGTACACTTTCACCCGGGCTTAACGTATAAGGTCCGACAGACATTAGCATAAACGGAGTCAGATGATCTTCTTCGGTTGCCTGCAATGATTTGTCGTCACCGTTAAGTATGCTGTAAAGGTTATTTACAGTGTTACTGGTAATTGTTAGAAATCTTTCGTTATTCAGTAATTGAGCATAAAGGACATTCGAAGGCTGTAAAGAGTTGTCTTCCACCGGATCATTATATACTAGTGAGTAACCGGCATAACCAGGCGTTCTCATTTCGTCGGCATCTTCATAGTAATTACCTACGTCGTACGGGAGACTGTAGTTGGGTGTATCATCCCACGCATAGAGGAGTTTTAAATCTTCATCGTATCTAACGAATTCGTCTGTCCTGTTAAAGTCGTCACCCCAGCCGTTGTGAACTACGAAGTCCTGGTAGCTCGGTCTTATCAAATAAGGAAATCCGAAATAGACGTCTGTTAGCTCCGAGCTTCCTTCATTAGTGAAAGTATAATCAAGAAGAATGAAATTGTTTATATCGCGAAAACTCCAGGCGCGGCTAATCCTTTGAACGGATATATTTTCGGTCGTCGTCCAGCTTGCTATAATCCTTTCTTCGGCATCGGACGGATCAAAGTCGGTATATTCAATATAGTTTTCGATCTTCTGAATTTCGTCGACGGTGCCTTCATCAACGATTCCGAACGGACCGTTCTCGGTAAAGAAAACTGAGCCGTCGCTATGTTTACCGCCGATCCATATTCCCGCACCAACCATGTAAGAGCGCTGGTCGTCTTTATCCAATTTGGAGGGACCACCAGGCCAGTCCATACTCGGATAATATTCGAATCTGTCCGTCGGATCTGGCGCACCGATAGTGCCGTCATCCTTCATCGTTTCCCACAGTATACCGCGATTATGAATTTCGAACTCAGCGCTTCTGACCTGTGCAGACACTTCGGCAAGTGCGGTTATCATCAGAATTATTAAAATTGATTTGCAATGGTTTAGCATAGTTCTTCCCAATAAAATTTTAAAAAGCGTATCTCATTCCGAAATAGAGTCGCCGGGTTTCGTAATATGTCTGCCAGCCAATATCGTAACCAGCAGCGTCTATTTCAGAGATATCGCCGTTCTCAACAAAGTTCTTTGTAGCTTCGCTATCGTACAATACATCTCCGTATGAGCGGAGGTTTTTAGCATTCAGCAGATTAGTTACACGCATGAAGACAGACAGTTCATGTGTGTCGAAAAGCGGTATACGTTTTTCGACAAGTAAATCCACCGTCTGAATTGCCGGGTAGCGTTCGTTGTTATACGTATCAGGGGCATCGTCTGCCTGCAGATATGTGAATGCCTGTCCGCTAATAAACCGGTATAAAATACTCGCGCTCGTCCCCTGCATTATAGTGTTGAACAAACCTCCCGAAGTCGATTCAGGATAGAGGAGGAACAGGTTTGCTCTCAGTATATGCGGACGCGAATAGCTTTTTTCCGTCGGGATTCTTTTGTTTACATCAACATCCCACTCATATAATTCATTGCTTTCACCGTCAATTCTAATTACCCGTGGCGTAGCCCTACCCTGGGTTGCCCGGGAAAAACTGTAGTTCAGGTCAAGAATTACATGATTGCTGAAAAGCGTTTTGAACGTTACTTCAACACCGCGTGAATCACCGTAATCGCCAGAGAGAAAAGTCTGATATGAAATATTTGTTGTTACCTGATCTTTGATTGGATCGTATCCGTAAACAAAGTGGTCGAATAAGCCAACACGTTCCTCGGTCTGATCAAACACATCCTTATAGTAAGTTGTTATTTCAAGCACACCGATGTTTTCAAAGTTCTGCTTAATACCGGCTTCAAACTGAATTGTCTTTTGCGGTTTAAGTGACTTCAGAGTATAAGTGGTAACTCGTTCCGGATCTCCGTCATTCGAAGCGATATGATTTACTTCTCTTCCTTCCGCAGCGGCTGCCTCTTCTTCAGCCATAATGCGCTCAACTATGTATTGCGGCCTGAAGTAGAGAAACTCGAACATCTGATCGAGTGGCGGCATCTGGTAAAAGTGTCCGTAGTTAAAGTGCAGTAACGTATTTTCCGACAAGGGGAATGAAACACCGAAACGCGGACTAAACATATGATAAGTTTTCGCCGGTGTTCTCTTTTTATCCAGGACGTTGTCGAAGGAGTACTTAACACGTCCGTTTGCATCAATCTGGTTGCCGTCGGGGTCAAGGTCAGGATCGTATAAAGGATCGAGTGCAAGGTTGTATAAATTGGTTGTCTCGAACCAGTCGTAATTCGGATTAAACACATCGTAGCGAAATCCGAAGTTCAATATCATCGTTTCAAATTCCATCTTATCCTGAATGTACAGCCCGAGCTGTATGGGATGATACTCTTCCATTAAGCCTCGGTTAAGCCAGTAATCTTTATTATCAGAAAATGACGGGAGGCGATAGTTTTCCTGTTCATCATAAGTATTGTAATGAAATTCGAATCCGCTCTTCAGCAGATTGTTCTTGTCGAACTGCCAGTTAATATTTCCCTGCAACGAAATGTCGCCGGTCAAAGTCTTGTTGTAAAGCGATGGAGTATAAGCATCGAAAGGTTCGTCCTCATATCCGTCGTATCGCTGAAAGCCCCATATAGTCGGATTCTCGCTTTCGCCGATTCTAAAGTACTCGCTGGGTCTTTCATGTAGACCAGACCAGTATGTACTGAGTTTTAACTCGTAGAATAGTTCTGTATTAATTACACGAGTATAATTGAACATTCCGCCGTATGTGTCAATATCGAAAGTGGAACCCCAGCCGCGGTAATATTTAGCCTGATTAGTAAAGTCGCCGTTCTCCTGCAAAGTTGAGTGCTGTTCTTTATTGTAGAATGCAGTCAGCTTCCAGTTACCGTTCTCAAGATTCTGAGCGAGATTAAAAAACAGGTTGTTTAAATCGCGTGTATCACGAGGTCTCGGAAGTCTGTATGCCTGCCGTTTGAATGAGCCCGCAGCAAAGAATCTGACGGGAGTGTTGCCCAAACGCAGCAATGGTCCGCCCAGACTAAAATTAATATTGTGATCTGGAATGTCGGTATAATCATAAACCTGAGATTGTCTTTCCTCAGTCCACCACTCTGGATCCAGCGAGCCATCCTCAAGTGTATGGTCGAGAAATTCCTTTTGTGTTGATTTGTCGTACATGTAATTCCCGAAGTGGTGTTTACCCGGCAGGCCGTAAATGTATTCAAGCGAACCATGAAGCCGATCGCCGCCTTCCTTGGTAATTATGTTAACAATTCCCGACTGAGCATTCCCGAATTCAGCATTGAATCCGCCGGTCATAATCTGTACTTCTTTTACTATATCCATATTGATGTTGGTGAATGAACCGCCCCAGTCCGCACGTCCAAGAAGAAGGTTGGCAGTACGCGCGCCATCGATGAACCAGAGAACTTCATCCTGGCTTCCGCCGCGAACCGAGTAACGGGACTCACCTTTACCTGCCGAGCCAAGTCCGCCCACTACCGGAATCGGATTAAAGAATACTCCTGTTTGAACCAGAAATCCTTCTTTGGCATCTTTAGTCGGAAGTCGTTCAAGCTGTGCAATGTTAATGTTATGAACACTTGCGGTTACGTCTTTCTGAATCACTTTTTTTTCTGCGGTTACAACAACATCTTCATCGAATTCAATCGTAGCCTTTTCCATTTCAATTTCAATCGAGGTAGTAAGGTCGGTCATAATTTTAATATCGGTTACAACTACTTCACGGTAACCTACCATTGAAGCTCTAACTGAGTAAACACCGGGAGTGATACCGATTATAATAAAGTCACCCTCAATATCGCTGGCAGCGCCCAACTGGGTTCCGAGAAGCAATATGTTTACACCCGGGAGAGTTTCACCTGTTACGGCATCGGCAACCCTACCACGAAGTTTGCCTGTTACACCGGCATCGACCCGTACGGCTGCCAGAACCAGACACATAATTATTAAAAAATTCCATACTCGTAATTTCAAGAATCCTCCGTGATTTATAAACGAGTTATTCTTTAATACCGCTCAACATAAATCCGCGAATAAAATATTTTTGGAACAGGAAAAAGAGAATTACAACAGGCAGCATCATTAAAATAGAAGCAGCCATTAACAAAGCCCATTCAGGCTGCTGCTGGCCGGCAAACTGCGCCAGTCCTAAAGCCAATGTTCCCTTTACCTGGTCGGACAAGTAAATAAGTGGTCCAAGGAAATCGTTCCATACAAACAAAAAGGTAAGAATGGCTACGGTAGCAATTGCCGGTTTTGTGAGCGGCATTACAATAGTTGCATAAATTCTGAACTCGGAACAGCCGTCAATTCGTGCTGCGTCTATTAAACTTTTCGGAATGGAAAGAAAGAACTGCCGCATTAAAAATATATTGAATGCTCCTCCGCCGAAGAATGCCGGTATCATAAGCGGTTTAAAAGTGTTTAACCATCCCAGTTCTTTAAATATTACAAACACCGGTATCATTGTAACCTGCAGCGGCAGCAGCATTGTGCCGAGAATTACATAAAACATTTTATCTCTTCCCGGCCATTCCAGGAAACTGAAAGCGTAAGCAACAATAGAACTCGAAAAAACCACACCGATAATATTCACAAGAGAGATTAAAGTTGAATTTCTCAAATAACTCAGGAACGGAATCCTGTCGAATATTTTTGTGTAATTATCCCACTGGAAATTATCGGGAATTAAATTCAGAGTGAATACCTGTGACTCAGGTTTAAGTGATGTTGTAACGAGCCAGAGAATGGGCAAAATAAAGAAGACTGCCACGAGTACAAGCATCGAAAATACTATAATTGTTTTTATGTCTTTGCTTCTCTTCATATTGTCCTATTCACCTGAATAATGAACCCATTTTTTGCTTACCCTGAACTGGATAAAGGTTAGTATCATAGCTATTATAAATAGTATCCAAGCTAAAGCAGATGAGTATCCCATCTGGAAGTCGTCGAATGCTTTGTTGTACAGGTAGAGGTTGTAGAACAAAGTGGAGTTAAGCGGTCCGCCTTTGGTCATTACGTATGCCTCAACGAATACCTGCAATGCGAATATCACTTCGATTATAGTCCATAAGAATATTACCGGTGATACATGCGGAATAGTTACATTTTTAAATTTAGCCCACCAGCCGCCGCCGTCAATTTCAACTGCTTCATAAAGCTGCTTCGGAACGCCCTGCAGTGCTGCCAGGAAGATAAGCATCCTTCCGCCGCCGATCGACCAGACACTCATAAGTATCAGCGCCGGTTTGGACCAGTCCGGATCGATCAGCCAGAGTGGTCCCTGTATGCCGAAGTATCCGAGCGTATTATTTATAAGTCCGTATTCAGGATTAAGCAGCCACATCCACAGTACGGAAAGTATTACACCGCTGATGATTGACGGCGTGAAGTAAACAGTCCTGAAAAACTTCATCCCCTTTATGGAGTTATCGACAAGAACGGCCAGCAGGAGAGACCCGATTATTACAAAGGGAGTCCTGAACATGAGATAGAACAGGGTGTTGTAAATCGAGACCCAGAAGTAGTCATCGTTGAAAAGAAGTTCTTTATAATTTCCCAATCCGATGTATTGCGGAACCCGCAGTACATCGTAATGACATAAGCTGTAATATATTGACATGACGATGGGATAAAGACCGAATATTAAAAATCCTATAAGCCAGGGGGAGACAAATAGAAAGCCCCAAAACTTCTGCTTCCCGGTTATATTTTTAATTCTGCTCAGCAATTAAAACTCCTCAAACGGGAGCTTTGTCCCGACATAGTTATCATAACTGACTGCTTTGTCTAAACTCGTTTGTATTGTTTTTTGTGCCTGTTCAAGCGCTTCGAGAGGCGTTTGGATTTTATACAGTATTCTCTCACGTGCCTGAGAATATTCCCGCCAGAAAACATCGTGAATCAGAGGGAAGATCACTTTGGATTCGGTATTCCGCATTTGCTTATCAAATATCTTCATCGCGAAATGCTTGTTCAGGAAAACGGAATCGGACGCTGTATATCGATTGGTCGGGAACAGAGACTGTTCGTTATAAAAAGTTTCCTCAAGCTGAATGTTTTTCTTTGCAGCAAACTTCATGAAGTCCCACGCGGCTTTTTTCTTTTTAGCTCCGCGCGGTATGGCATACCACCAGGTTCCCGTAGACGACTTTGTTTCCATCCCTTCGAAGACGGGTATTTCCGCAACTCCATAATCCAATTCGGGATTATACAGATTGATCAAGTCGATGAATGTATTATCTATAATCATCATTGCAACCTTGCCTGAAACAAATCCATGTTGTGTGCCGTAACCGAACCCGCCTATGAACTTATTGATTTCTTCAACCGGGATGTTGTTCAGAAGCTTAAGCTCCTCTTCGAATGATCTTAGAATTTTCGGATCCGTCAGGTTTACAATGGTCTGGTTTTTATTGTAATATTTAGCTCCGAGTTCAAGCGACATTACGAAAGAGGTTTCAAGATTCCCGTAATTGGGTATGTAACCGATTTGTACGATGTTTCCGTTCTCTTCCCTTGTTAGCTGTTGTGAGTATTCCTTTACTTCCGTCCAAGTCCTCGGTGGTTTATCAGGGTCTAATCCCGCTTCCCTGAAAAGAGTTTTGTTATAGAAGAACGCATATGACGAAGTGTATGCCGGCAGTCCGAATATTTGATCATCGTATTTCATCTCGTTCCAGACAGCACTGTAAAACTGAGATGAATCAAAGCTGTCTTCGCGAATTGCATTGTCCAGTGAAACCAGTGCGCGGCGTGAAGCCCATTTGGGAATTGTTGAAGCTAGCATTACAACGTCCGGCGGATCCTCGCTGAGTATAGCCGTAAGGACTTTCTTTTCATGTTCATTCCAGGGAATCGGAGTGGCTTCCAGAAATATTGAGTCCTGAGATTCGTTGAACTTCTGAACGGGATAAGGAGCGTTATCCTTTTTCCCGGCAACAAACCAGTAGCGGAGTTTGTTTTTATTGTCATCAACCCGTTTGCTTTCCGGAAGCAGGATGACTGCAATACCGGCAAGAATGATAACAGTTGTAATTATATTTTTAATATTTAACTTCATGAATGGAATCGTTTATTCCCCGCGTTTAATTTCAATCGAGTAAGTGAATTCCTCGGCGTTGTAAAATCCGAGGTTATATTCAACAGGTCTGTTGCCAGGATCGAATACATATCTTTTTCTGAACAGAACCGGGTGCCCGACTTTTATCCTCAATTTTTTGGCAATGTGTTTATCTGCTGTTATTGCTTTAATTTCTTCTTTTGAAGTCGCGGCAATAGTATTATGCTCGGTCTCCAGCAGATTATATAGTGGTTTGGAAAAGTCTTCCTTTCCTGTTAACCCGATTCTCGGGTGCAGATATGAAATGAAGTATACTATCGGGCCTTTTTCGGTTCCTCTCAGTCTTTGCAGCTTTAAAATCTCTTTTGCATTTTTTATCTGGAAGAAGTCTCTAATTTCATCATCCGGTTTTACCCATTCCGATATTACTTCGAAGTTCTTTACTTCAATCCCGTGCTTCTTCATTTCATTAGTGAAACTGAGCCAGTTGTCAAGTCTTGTAACGACACCTTTGTTATCGGCTACTTTAGTCCCAACTCCTTTTTTTCTTTCTATCAAACCCTCATAAACCAGTTTATTTGTTGCCTGCCTTACAGTGTTTCTCGAGACTCCCAACCGCTTCGCAAGATCAACCTCGTTGGGAAGGAATTTCCCGTTCTGGTAATCAGGCAGGTCAATCATGTTTCGTAGTAATTCTTCCACCTGTGCGTATAAGGGAAGTGCGCTTGTGTGGTCTATTTTTGTAATCATTTGCAAATCTCTAAATTGTTTAGATTTAACATGTACATATGTCCATACATACTAACATAAAAATAATGCGGACAATGAAGTAAGTCAATATATGAAGGTGTTAAGTTTTAGGTACAAAGTCTTAATAAGTACCTAATATAGTTTGGGATATTTCCGGCCATTTAGAAGAGAATTGTAGATAGCTTTTGGTGTAATTAAATGATGTGAAATTAGCAAAGAAAACCCGGATAGAATATCTACCCGGAACTAAAATTAGATGTCAATAGCAGCCCTAACAAATCCATCAGCTTCAACGAGTCTTTCTTTTGCTTCTTCGAAACTGCATTTAGCAAGTATCATAACGAGCGCTGTTTTAACATGCCCCTTAGACATTTCAAGGATCTTAGCCGCTTCATCGTAAGTGACACCGGTAATCATCATGACTATGCGCTTGGAACGTTCAACAAGTTTCTTGTTGGTTTGCTGGAGATCTATCATCATGTTTTGGTATGTCTTGCCGAGACGAACGAATGCAGTAGTTGTAATCATGTTCAACACTAGTTTCTGCGCTGTACCGCTTTTCATTCGTGTTGAACCCATAACTACTTCGGGTCCCACATGCGGACAAATAGCAATGTCTACTTCATCAATGTTAAATGTATCGCGCGGAGTTGCGGTTACGTAAAGAGTAGTTGCGCCAATCTCTTTTGCTTTCTTGACAGCGCCAATAACATAAGGAGTTCTTCGGCTCGCTGCTATACCGCAGACTACATCTTTCTCGGTTACGTTAGCCGCGATAACATCGTTAGCTCCGTTCTCTTCAAAGTCTTCAGCACCTTCCTGCGCGCGGAACATAGCTTCATTGCCGCCTGCTATATAACCCTGTATCAAGTCATAAGGAGCGCCGAAGGTTGGCGGGCATTCGGAAGCGTCTACTACACCAAGTCTGCCACTTGTACCGGCGCCGAAGTACAGAAGTCGTCCGCCGCTTTTAATGGCTTCAACTACTTTGTCCACGGCTTCGGCTATATATGGGATCTCATTTTCAACAGCGAGTGGAACGGTCTTGTCCTCGTTGTTGATTATGCGAAGAATCTCTTCGGTCGACTGCTTGTCTATATTAAGTGAGTTAGTGTTTTGTTGTTCAGTTGATAACTTGCTTATCTCTTCAAAAATTCGGCGTTGTTCAGAACTCATTTACTCAATTCCAGCATTATTAGTTTTTTACCCTTTTCATTCCTTGCGTTAGTCGGTTTATAAGCAAGTTCAAAGATCGTAGATTTTTTAATATATGATTTGTATTTCATCTCCGCAGTCTTAAATTCCTGATCAAGATCCCCGCCTTTAATCGCCATGATATATGCTTTTTCTTTAATGAGCGGAAGCGCGTACCTAAACAGAATTATAAGCGGCACTGTAGCCCGACTGACAACCAGGTCGAATGTGTTTTTGTATTTCTCAATAAACTCCTCGCTTTCGGCGCGTTCGTTTTCTACCGTCAGGTTACTGAGTTTAAGCCTGCTTACAAAATCCTGAACCGCGTCAATTTTTTTGGAGGTTGAATCAACAAGAACTCCTCTCATCATCGGATTGGTTATAGCAAGCGGTATACCGGGGAGTCCCCCGCCGGTACCGATATCGATAAACCTGTTTAATTTTTCGGGCAGAAATTCGGAAATATAGGAGGAAATGAAAATATGATTCTCAATTATGTTTTTCACATCCCGTCTCGATATCAGGTTAAACTTTTCGTTTTTCTCAGTTAACAGAGAGGCATAATGCGCGAGTCTTTCAATCTGATAAATGTCAGGGTTAAGACTGTTTTCCCAAAAAAAGTTTTTTAATTCCCGTAGATATTGTTCCTGTAAGTCCAAATAGTCCTCAAAATTTAATTTTTCAAATATACTAATAAAATAGAAATATCAGAAGGAGAAACACCCGAGATTCTGGATGCCTGTCCCAAAGTACGTGGCTTAATTTTGTTTAGTTTTTCACGTCCTTCACTGGAAATCTGTTTTATTATTAAAAAATCAAAATCTAATGGAATGCTCATTTCATCAAGCTTGTCCATCTTCTCAATCATTTCATATTGACGTTTAATATAGCCCTCATATTTTAACTGTATCTCAACTTGTTCAAGTGCTTTTTTATCGTTTTTTAACTCAGTCAGTTCGCCATTAAGCCCAAGATCCACTTCCTCAAGAAACTCTTTCAGTTTGATTTCAGGACGCTTGATTATTCTTGTAAGCACCTCCACATTAGTAAGTTTTGAAGTCCTGATTTTTTCAAAGTAATCGTTGGCTGCATCCGGACGAACCTTAATTTTATCAAATATGACGGTGCTGTTCGAAATTAATTTCTCGCGCCTCATCAAATCATTATATTGTTCGTCGGAGATCAATCCCAGTTCATGTCCATAAGCCATGAGCCTGCGATCGGCATTATCCTGGCGAAGAATGAGTCGGTGTTCAGCACGCGATGTAAACATTCTATACGGCTCGTTTGTTGACTTTGTGACCAGATCATCTATAAGAACGCCGATATAACTTTCACTTCTTTTCAGTACAAACTCGGGGCGCCCCTGAATTTTCAATGCGGCATTTATTCCGGCGATAAGACCCTGACCTGCCGCTTCTTCATACCCGGAAGTTCCGTTAATTTGTCCCGCGAAATACAATCCCTGAACACGCTTTGTCTCGAGAGTTAAATCCACCTGGTAAGGCGGAAAGTAATCGTACTCAACAGCGTAACCGGGACGGATAATTTCGGCATTCTCAAGTCCGGGTATAAGTCTGGTCGCCTTATACTGAACATCAGCCGGAAGCGATGTGGGGAATCCGTTGAGATATATCTGGTCGGTATCAAGTCCTTCGGGTTCAAGAAATAACTGGTGAGATTTCTTGTCGGAGAACCTAACAATCTTGTCTTCAATGGATGGACAATACCTCGGACCGGTACCACTTATCAAACCGGTAAACATCGGCGACTCATCAAATCCTGTCTCGAGGATTTTGTGAACTTCCTCATTGGTGTAAGCGATGTGACAACTTACCTGAGGAAGATACGGGAACTTGCTTTTATCCGTACGAGAAGAAAACGGTTCGGGTATTTCATCACCCGGTTGCTCCTGGAGTTTATCCCAATCGATAGTATCTTTTGCAAGTCTCGGCGGTGTACCGGTTTTAAGTCGTCCGCTTTCGAAACCCATTTCAAGAAGTGACTCTGTTAATCCCGTCGAAGGCGATTCACCGAATCTTCCACCTTTTGTTGCGTTGAGTCCGGTATACATCACACCATTCATGAATGTACCTGAGCAGACTATTAAGGCCTTGCATTGAATTGTTTTTCCGGAACCGGTACCGACTCCGGTTATTTTGCCACCCTCTTCGATTGCTCCAACAACGGAGTTCTCTACAATATCGAGATTCTCAATCAGGTTTACGACTCTCTCCGCTTCCTGAGAATAGAGATCTCTGTCCGACTGACACCTCCCCGCCCAAACTGCGGGACCTTTGGATTTGTTCAAAACCCTGTATTGAATTCCTGTCTTGTCGGCAATTTCACCCATCACTCCGCCGAGTGCATCTATCTCATGAACGAGATGTCCTTTAGCGCTTCCGCCAATCGCGGGATTGCAGGACATCCTCCCAATAGCGTGTTTATCCATTGTTACCATTGCAACCGAACATCCCATCCTTGCGGCAGCTACTCCCGCTTCAATTCCGGCATGTCCCCCGCCGACAACAATTACATCGTAATAAATGCTCATTATTTCCTTTCTGTTTCACGTGGAACCTTAAACAAGCGAAAATGAAAATTCCTACAGCTTCTTCCCAGATTTTATCTTTTTACTTGTCCCGTGTTTCACGTGGAACAATTCTAAAACTATTTATTTTCCGATGCAGAACTTTGAGAATATATTGTTCAGAATATCATCGGATGTTACTTTGCCTATTATTTCGCCCAGTGAATTCTCAGCATTCCTTAGATCCACGGAAATGAATTCACCGGTCATCTGATTCTTAATAGATTCTTTCGCCTTAATTAAGTTATTTTTGGCTTTTTCAAGTGCATTATAATGTCTGATGTTGGATACTATTGCAGTTTTTTCGCTATAGTTATCAGAGCCGAGTGATTTTTCTTTTATCAGGTCAAGCAGTCCGCTTATCCCTTCCCCGCTTAGCGCTGAAACCAGGCTATCGAAAGTCCCTTCGGAAATCGCTTCACGATCGAGATCGATTTTATTTCCAATACGTAAAATTCTTTCAACCGATGAGAGCTGAATGAGTTCGTTGTACAGTTCACTCCCCTTGTCCTCAGTTACATCGCTAATTAGTAAAACAAGATCCGCTTCCTCAACAGCTTTACGGCTTCTTAAAACACCTTCCTTTTCTATGGAGTCTTCAGTTAGTCTTATTCCTGCAGTATCGTACAGCCGGAACAAAACTCCGTCAATGGAAACTTCTTCACGTATGACGTCCCTTGTTGTTCCCGGAATACTTGATACAATTGCGCGGGACTCTTTAAGGATATAGTTGAGCAGTGATGACTTGCCAACATTCGGCTTCCCTACCAGGGCTACGTTAACACCGTCCCTTATCACTTTGCCGAATGAGTAAGTAGCTAAAAGATCATTAATATTTTTGACCACACCATCAACCTTCTTCTCTACTTCATCCAGAGACATGAACTCTAGATCTTCCTCGGCGAAATCAAGCTCAAGTTCAATAAGAGAAGAAGCATTCACAAGCATCTCTCTGAGCGAATCGACTTGTGCGGAAAGCAATCCATCGAGCTGATTCCTCGCCCCTCTCAATGAAGCTTCAGTTCGTGAATTTATTATATCGACTACAGCCTCGGCCTGGGCAAGATCGATCTTCCCGTTCAGGAATGCTCTCTTTGTAAATTCGCCAGGCTCCGCTAATCGCACTCCATTTTTCAATAACTCTTCCAGAATCATTTTTACTATCAACTGGTTACCGTGTGTACTTATCTCAATAGAATTTTCGCCCGTATATGAGTTCGGCGTACGGAATACCGAGGCAAGCACATTATCTATAACTTCCCCGGATGAACCTACTATATTCCCGTAATGAATTTTATTTGCATTACTGTTTTGCAATTGTATTGATCCGTCGAAGATTTTATCGGCAGCGGAAATGCTATCAGGTCCGCTGATTCTGATCACCGAAATTGCCCCGAGTCCGGGAGCTGTTGCCAGGGCAGCTATTGTATCTTCGCCGTTAATTATCATTAAAATTTATATAATAAATGATGTAATTTGTTCTTTTGATAATCCAGAAAAAGAAAACTTTAAATATATATAAAAAGGTTTCGTAATTCAAGTAGATAATTCTTGTAACTTATTTAATAACAATAGGTTAGGAGAATAGCACATATTTATACCGATTGACTTACAATTTAAGAATCGCCTATAGCTATTGCTCAATTGAATATCGGATCAAATTTACTATTATGCATGAATTGATTTTAATAGTTTTGTAGTTTAAGTACTCTCAATAAAAATAATATTATGAAAAAAATAATTTCACTGGTTGTAGTACTTCTGTTCGTGGTTTTCGCCGTTTTCTTTTATCTCGGCAGTTTGTTCACGGATAAATTTGTAGACGAAAAAATTGAATCGATTTCCACCGGAAGCGACTATAGCGCCGATACTTCATCAACCGATTTAACCGGCTATCCTTTTTCACTCCGGAGGTATTTTTCGGCATGTATAAAAGATAGTTCTGAGAAACCCGCCCTTGCCAGATTAAAAGTATCCGGTGAGTTCAAGACTGATGAAAAATCCGGATGGCTTCCTTACAGATCAGAGCAGATATATAACGCACTAAAGCCTGGTTTTGTGCGTGACTCAAAAATTAAAACCAACGCGCTAACGTGGATAAGATCAGTAGAAAGTTTTGATAAAGGAGAAGGAAATATTCTTATTAAATTCTTATCCAGTCTTACAATATCAGATGAACAAAGTGATGAAATTGACCAGTCATATTTAGTATACTATCTGATTGAATCTGTGATGTTCCCCCCGTCTCTATTGCCCTCCGACAAGATCAGCTGGAAGAAAATAAACAACGAGATAGTTGAGGCAACATTAAGTTATAATAAGATGAGTGTAAGTGCTAAGTTTCATATCAATAGAAGTAATGAAATCTTTAAAGTTACGACGACGGATAATTTTAAAACAAGTAAGAACGGATACCATAAGCTTCCTCAAACCACATTGTATTCAAACTACAAATGGTTCGGAAACTATAAAGTCCCCACTAGTTCGGAAGTACAGTGGAATTTTCCGGACAGTTCATTTACCTTCAGCAAATTGAATATTACGAATGTGGAATATCTGAACGAGCAGGATTAGCCGCCGGCTTATTCAATCTGTAGATTAAAATTTGAATTCGGAAGAATCGGTTAATAGCATTCAATCAAATTTTTTCAGCAACCCCAAGATACTCAATTCCGCTTCTCTTGTTTTCAGCTGTTAAGGTCTCGGAATAAAGCCAACCTTGTTCTTTTAATAACAGAAGAAGTTCGCTAAACTTTGTAAACCAAAGCCATGGTTCATTTGTTTTCTTCATCAGCCAAAGAAGTATTTTAGGATACTTGCCGATGTCGTAATTGCCCTCTTCCGATTTCCGTACATATGTAAAGACAAATCGTGAACCACTTCCGGTTAGTTCGGCACACTGCCTGAACAAATCATTGACTGAATCTTCAGTCAAATACTGAAGCAAACCTTCCGCCAGTATTACCGTTTGTTTGTTGGGGTCCCAGTTAGTCTCTGCATTCAATACTTCACTAATTGTTTTCATGCCGAGGTCTTCGGGTACAATCCGGAGGTTTACAGGTTTCCCGATTGCTTCAACGCCTTTGATTTTGAGAGCAGCTGTAGCCGGTTCATCAATTTCGAAAAAATTTACTTCCGGAAATTTATCGGCAACCCTTATAGCCAGTGTATCATAACCGGCACCTAAAATGAGTATCTGTTTTGCGCCATTCCGGATTGCATCTATCGCCTGGTTTTCAAAAAATGTTTTCCTTGATGCGAATGAATAAAACTGACCGGGAGTGATTTTATCGAATAGTTTATACCACTTCACTATTGATGGATTCAAATGTTTGCGTAGCATGGATTCCTTAACCGCTCCTGATTTTTCAAGCAGCTCAATGGTAGCAGTTACAATACTCTCCGGCAACAACCCCTTATCTTCCTCAACATGACTTAAGGCAATTAGATTTAACGCAACCTTTAAAGCAGTTTGACTCGGTTTCTTTTTCATTTTTTAGTTCCTCTATTATTCAACCGTGCGCTCATCTCATACTGGTTAACATCATTTTCAAAACCTAATTGTACGAGTAAACCATTGAGTTTATCTTCAGGCAGCAGGTTGCCGATAGCCACCTTGGGTTTAACGGGGTTAATTCTATTAAAGAGCTGATAAATGAGAAGATCAACAAGCTCATCATAATCAGGATATGAAGGATCAATGCCTATACTCGTAATCCAGCACATAAACGGAGTATAAATTATGAAGCCCACACATTTCCCGTTTGAATATGCCCCGTCAATTACAATATCCGCCTCGACTGCTTTTATACCTGAGAACATATGTTCCCAGCTTACTTGATAATTCAGAAAGTACCAATGTTTTTCCAATTCATCAACGGAAATTGATTTTACTTCTACCCCGGGGAGTTCTTTCACCGTACCTTTATAATTTTTAATAGCAATATTGTAGCAATAAAATTCACGATCAATGTTGAAACCTTCCTTTTGATAAGCACGTATTGCAGCTTTGTTGTCCTGTAATACTTCAAGAGTAAACCTGGTAATATTTATATCAAGTAATTTTTCCGAGACCTTTCGGAACATACCTCCCGCAACACCTTGTCCCCTGTATTCCTTAACAACACCGGTTCCCCCGTCGAATGCTGTAAACTCACCAGATAATTCATCTATCCCGACATTGATAAAGCCAATCATCCTGTTTCCATCGAAGGCGCCTACGGAATAGTCCGGATTTATTCTGGAAATCTTATTCCGGTGTTGCATGGTCTCTACGGTCATGTAGCTCATATCGAGCTGATAGTCTGCAAAGGATTCCTGCATGCATTTCTGTACGTCTTCAATCGGAATGTTTGTTAAATATCTGTATTCAGTTTTCATTGTGAATATCCAGCCTTGTAATTTTCAATATTTTTGCTTGTTTTCTGAGCGGTGCCTGGGGAATCATTTCCGGGTAGCCGACTATAATCGGGGCGATCATCTTATAGCCGTCCGGGACACCGATTTTTTGTTTGATGGAATCCGACATTTCCAGTGCAAAGTTGATCCAGCAGGTACCGAGTCCCTTTGATGCGGCATCAAACATTAGATAACTTGCAGCCAAAGTACAGTCGAGTGATAAATTTTTAACTGAAACATTTCCCAGAATAATTATCAGCGCAGGTGCATTATAGAATATGTTGAGCTTCGGATTTTCAAACATGTGTCTGTATCGGTTTGCATAGTCATCCGGATTATTATTAATTCTATTGAGCAGGTTAGCTTTGCAGTCTTCCGAAATTTCAGCCAGTAAAGTTTTATCATTAATGATGATGAATTCCCACGGCTGCTCATTTCCGGCTGAAGGAGCTAATATGCCTGTGCTTATAAGTCCCCGTAATGTTTCAAGCGATACCGGCTTCTCGGCATACTTTCTTATCGATCTTCTTTTGATTAATAATTCTTTAAAATCCATAATTGCAAGCACCTTCTGTTCAATTAAAAATTTTATTCGGTTGAATTGATTTTATACATCAGATCCTCCAAGTTCACAAACTTTTCACTTTACTCCTCCATCCTTCTTACATCTCCATTCATAAATACCTTTTATCGCGATGACTGTATAAAACGCTTGTGTTATATATAATGCCGGATTCATAAGAAATATGGTCCAGAGAATATTATTTACAATTGATATGACAAATCCATACCACTTCTTTTTACCAATAAATAGTAAGAGCATAGAGATAATACAACGCAGATCACTTCAAGAGGCGACATACTAAATCCTGAGTAAATCTATAAAACTTCTAATTTAATTTTGTCGAGTGCATCTTTTATATTCTGCCCGTTTGCCGGAGATTGTCCTTTCTGAAAGCCAAGCGATTCCAAATTAACGAATACCTGGTCGCTTACAATATCCTGCAATGTATGTTTTGCACATTCGTGCGAGCAGCCGTCAATTGCTATGATTTGATCTGCAGAATTGGTCTCGTCTATGAAACTGTTCAATTTTCCCCCCACACCTGCAAGACAATACATTTTACCAAAACCTTCTTTCGATAATCTTCGCGTAACCCTATCAGCCATGTCTCCGACATCAGCTGCTCCCGAACAGGAGAAGATCAAAATTTTCTTGTTTTCATTGCGCATTTTAACCCCATATTATATTGTGTTTATAAGCTACCGAATGGCTATCACCACTTTTCACGATCGCTTCGCTTTGAATAAAAGTAACTGAATGAAAACTTGCCTATCAATAAAAATCTCAGAATTATACCAGTTATAAACCCGCTGCTCATTAATAGCTGATAGTATATTATTAATTCTAATAGAATTGAGAGCAATAAAAGAGACGCAGTAATTATTAGTAACCCTTTTCGTTCCTCCGGTTTGAGAAATCCCCAGAATAATATTGTAGTCCAGCCAAACATAAACAGGGAACAAATAAACATTGCGAATTCATAGTCTGCGCCGCTGCCGCGAAAGGCTGATATCAAACTTTGATAGGAATAACCCTGGCTAATTAAAAACCAATTAATTGCGACTACTCCATCGGCAATAACACCAATAATGAAACTTAGTTTTAGTAACGAAACGGCTTTAATCTTCATATCCTAAATCTCCCTTATGTCAATCCTGATTTTACAGTTCCTTATGTGCCATAATCATTGCTAATATCCTGCCAACTTAGAAAACCTTGTAAATCGAACGATTTTGGAGGGAGGGCAGATTGACTTACCAAATATGGTAATTGATCTTGCCGGGTATTTTAATTAGACAGGAAAGTTAGAGATTTAAAATGAAACCGGGTCAACTGATAATTCAATTAACCCGGTTAAAATTTAGAAGTAATTATTATACTTACGAGATTATCGCCAAATATTGTTTGAACAATTCAGCGAAGAGTAATGGAACGAGCTCCATTTTTTGAGGACTCTCAACATATGCGATGCGCATTTGAGTCCTGCCCGGATTTCCTTCACCCCGAACTTCATAGAATTCTTCCATGGGAGAAGCGAGCATTGTATAAGACTTTCCGTCAATTTCAACTTTACCTTCGGATGCGCAGAAGATTGCAAACTTGCCAATGTCGAATCCCGGCTTAACCAGGTTCCGTACATCAACAACCGAGTAAATTGATGCATCCGGACTTGAAACGATTACGCCCGGAAGTTTTTCCTTAAGATCGGCTGTAAGCTTCGTTATCATTCCGGAATAGTAATCACGTATTTCGCCGAACCATTTCTGAAGGTCCTCAACGCTTTCTTCCGCAATTCCGGCAAACAGCCACTGATCAATTGCTGGTGGACATAGTTCTTTAGTATTCTCAGCAACCGATTTAATTATAAATTCCTGGCTGTCCGAAACTATCGCGCCGATTCTTAATCCGCAGGCGTTCCATACCTTTGAAGCAGTCTCAATGCTGATCCTGCTCCCGGTAATTCCGGGAACAACTGACTCATTCAGCGCCCAGATGCTTACAGTCTCGCTCGAACCATATTGTAACTCCCTGTACGCCTCATCGCTAATCATCCAGAGATCATATTCAACGCACAGCTTGGCGAGTTCAATCATTGTATCCATATCGATAAACTGACCCGTCGGGTTGTCATAAGGAATAACAACCATTGCGCCAGGTTTGTTTTTCTCGATTACTTCTTTAACAAGCTGAAGATTCGGCATTTCGAATGTGCCTTCATCGCTTAACTGACGGCTTACGGTAATTGTTTTTCTTCCGTATGCAGAAGCCATCGCGTTATAATTGGTATAAGCAGGGTCTATTAGCAGCAGCGGTTTCTCGTCTGTTCCGGCAGGACCGCAAGTGCCGATGGTAATCAAGCCCATAGCCTGTGATCCGCCGTTGGTAATTTGCGAGTACAATCCGCTTGTGTCGAATCCGCTTGCCTTAATGCTGTTCAGGAAAGCAGCATTTGTTTCGAGCAGACCCTGTGTCCCGGTATACTTGATCACACCTTCTTTAAACGGGCTGCTTTCGCTTCTTAATGAATCCATACGTTTCTGAATTGCCGGATGCGCCGGAAGAGAAACGTTTCCGATATGTGTGTTAATCGCAGTTACTTCATCTGTTCGTTTGTTAAATTCGATGCCGGCGACTCTTATTGCCGACGGTTGTCTTTTTGCAAAATGCTCTGATAATACCGGTGCCATAAAAAACCTCAATAAAAATCTTTATACATATTTCAAATATATTCAACTTTGATGTTAATTAAATCAGAAAATCCTCTGTAATTAGAATAAAACAATCGAGAGCACCACTTTTACAGATGCTCTCAGGATACAGGCGGGATATCCATAGGGCACTAGGGTAGGAACCTGTATCCGGGGATTATTTCCCCACAGCTTTTTCAATTCTTTTGCAGAAAATCATATCCAGTAATTTAGCCGGCAGCCTGGATACTTTTCTCGCAGCTGCAGCGTCTTTGCCCGCTGTGTAAATTGGTTTAACATTTCTTTCATTCAGCACATTGAGAATCAACTGGGCAACGAGCTCAGCAGGAATCTTTTTCAACTCAGTTGCCATTTGTTCCCCGTATTTAATTAACGGAGAATATAAATCCGCCAGGTGAGGCTCTATCATTTTACGCATCTTTTCTTTTTGCGCAATACTTTTATTCCAGATCTCGCTTTCAACCGCGCCGGGTGCTATGAGTACTACATCAACTCCGAACGGATGAAGCTCTCTTCTCAACGAATCAGTGAAAGCACGAACCGCAAATTTGGAAGCCGAGTAAACACTCCCCCCGGGTGAACTGAGAAAGTTTGCTGTGGATCCGATGTTGATAATTTTTCCTTTTGCTTTACGAAGCATCGGAATAAATGTTTGAGTAGCCTCCATTAATCCGATAACATTTACATTTATTACATCGTGAATGTCCTGTGCAGACATCATTTCAAGCGCCCCGCCGTATCCTACACCGGCATTATTGATTAAACAGTGAAGCTCGCCATTTTCCTGTTCGGCAATTTCCGAAGCAGCCCGGTTTATGGAATCATCTGATGTAACATCGAGCAGTATAGCTTTTAAGTTCGCCAGTCCAAGGTTGTTTAATATATCCTCGTCTTGCTGTTTTCGTACACCCGCATAGACTTTGTAGTTATGCTGTGCAAGATATTTGGCGGTTGCATATCCAATGCCTGTTGAAGCGCCTGTTACAAGTACTGTTTTGGAGGTTATCACTTTTATTCCTCGTATTGTTTATTAATGTCCGTCATAGTCAGTTCCTTTGACATTATTAGCTGTTCTTTATAAAACTCCCTTAGTTTATAAGTACCGTATTTCGGGGCAATTAAATCATTCGAGAGCACAGTCGTAAAAAACTCGAGCGGTCCGTAAGTCTTTTCAGAAGTAAACAGACGTAGCAGACCTAGCATTAAACTTTTCATCCATAATGGAAGTCCGGAGACTTTAGGTTTTTTCTTAAGCAGGTCGAATGCGATTCCGAATATTTCCCGATGGGTGAATATTTCCGGCCCGCCGACATGAATCTTTTGGTTAGTATCATCAGCGGCTTTAACACAAATCTCGGCAAGATCAGCACCATGAATCGGATTGATTCTAAATTCTCCTGATCCGAGTACAATTCCACGTCCCTTTTTAGCCATTTCAAGATACTCTTTCATGTCCGAGAAAAACCCGTTGGGATATACTATTGTATAGTCTATACCTGATTTGATCAACTCTTGTTCGAACTTCAACTTTGCCTGGACTCCTTTTAGCTTTTTCATCCTTTCGGCGCCGAATACTGAGATGTAGATGAACTTTTTCACTCCCGCATGCACAGCTTCATCGAGCAGATTTTTATTTGCCTGGTAATCAACGTCCATAAACGTTAAACCGTCTTTTTGTTTTGTAATACCAATGGATGAGAAGACTATATCAATATTGTCACATATTCTCCCTAAAGAGTATTTGTCAGTTGCGTCGCAAATTATCTGTTCGTCTATGTTTTCGGCTATATCTCCCAGACTCACTGAACTTCTGGCCAGAGCGCTTGTATGATAACCCTGTTTCTTAAATTCCTTTGCAACATACATTCCAAGATAACCGCTTGCCCCGGCAACAAGTACTTTAGTCATGTCTATTCTCCTGTAATATTAATTCACATCTCAATCCAAACTGTATGATTTACGAAACCGTATTCCTTAAGTGAGGATGCAAGTCTCACACCCAGTTCGCTTTCAAACTTTTCATCGCCAATAATATTCCGGTGGAGATGAATGCTGAAGTCGGTTCCGATATTATGATGCATATAAATTTTGATATAGTCGGTTTCATTTTTTTCGGACATTCTTATTGCCAGATTGTCCAGTTCTTCCAGTAAAAGCTCACGGTTCCCGCTGTTTGACCTAAAATCAATTCGTTCGAGTATCTTTAACATTATTGTGCTCACTGGATTTGTTTGTAATAACAAGGAAAAGGCAAATATCCTGCCAGTCCCAATATGAAGTAAATCAGCAGATTTAATTGAATGAACTGAGCAATTACCATATTTCGTAATTAATTGATTGCGATATATGGTAATGAATGTTACATTGTGATATTTGGTAAAGTTGTTGGACTGAAAATGGACGAAAACAAGTTTTTCAGAGAAGCTACACTTAGAATTTGCGGAAACCTAAAGATTTCCGAAGCGGTACATTCAGCTTTTGAATATATCCGAACAGAATTGCCAGTTGACCGGGTTTTTCTCCAATTCTATGACCGCAGGAATAAACAGATGCGAATTATCGCAAATGCTGACAGCAGCGGAGTCAGGGAAGTTGACTGGGTAGTTCCGTTATCCAATCAGGGCATGAATGAGTTAATTGATTTTGCGAATGAGTTTAGTCAACAGGACAAGGATTTCCACTGGTATTTTGGCGGTGATCCCCGTCGACATCACCTGATTAAAGATATCTTTGAATTTCTTAGAGCAGATGTAACCTCGCTGGTTGTAATTCCGTTACGCCTGAAAGATAATCAGCTGCTCGGCGGCGGAAGTCTTATAATTGCCACTGAGGGAAGTCAAATTATAAGTGAGGCCGATTCCCGTCTGCTCGCAATGTTGAGAGAACCATTTGCAATCGCATTCTCGAATTCATTGAAGCATCAGAGTGAAATTAAATTATACAGCCGTGATTTTTTCTGGGAAGCGAGTAAATATATTCTCGGTAATCTTAAAATTGAAGAGGGATTAAGAGAGTGCATTAATTACATCAAAGAATTTATACCTGCAGACGAGATTTACCTAGAGCGTTATAAACCGGACCTTGAATCAATGCACTTGGTTGCACACGCTACTGTTGAATCCTGTGAGGCGCTTGATGTACTTATTCCGTTTACTCCCGAGGCCAAAAAAGCATTGAGGAGTATGGCTGATGTTTACCGGCAAGGTGAGCTTCCACCTGTTATTGTTGTAAATAATCCTGCGGAAGAGCCCGTAACATTATGCATGCTCAAAGCATTAAGCATACCGATGAGTTCTGCTATGAGTTTGCCGCTTATAGTCGGTAATCATTCTGTTGGAACTGTCGTTTTACTTGCAAAGGGGAATGACAGATATACTGATGAACATGCAAGACTTTTTACATCGCTTAAAGAACCTTTCTTTGTTGCGATGCACAATACACTTACACATCTCGAAGTAACGGAATTAAAGGACCTCCTTGCCGATGACAATAAATACCTGCATAACGAATTACGCAAAATATCAGGTGATGAAATAATCGGCATTAATTTCGGATTGAGAGAAGTAATGCAGAACGTTCAGCAGGTAGCTTCACTCGATAGTCCGGTTTTGCTTTTAGGAGAAACCGGCGCGGGTAAAGATGTAATAGCAAATGCTATTCATTATTCATCATCCAGAAGCAGCGGTCCGTTTGTTAGCGTAAACTGCGGTGCAATCCCGGATTCTTTAATTGACAGTGAACTGTTCGGTCATGAGAAAGGAGCTTTTACCGGTGCGCTTGCTCAGAAACGCGGCAGATTCGAACGTGCAAACATGGGGACAATATTCCTTGATGAAATAGGCGAGCTACCGCCGCAAGCCCAGGTGAGATTGTTGAGAGTACTGCAGACAAAGGAGATTGAACGTGTCGGAGGCGTTAATACTATTTCACTTGATATAAGAATAATTGCCGCAACTAATCGTAACCTTGAGAAGATGGTAAAGGACGGAGAGTTCCGCGAAGACCTGTGGTTCAGGTTGAATGTGTTTCCGATAATCATTCCTCCGCTGCGTGAAAGATTATCGGATCTGCCTGCCTTAATACAATATTTTATTACCAGGAAGGCGCGTGAATTAAAATTGAAATCCATACCGGTTCTTGCTGACGGTGCCATAGAAATTCTAATGGACTATAACTGGCCGGGAAATGTAAGGGAGCTGGAAAATATTGTTGAGCGGGAGTTAATTTTAAATCCGACGGGGCCATTATCATTCAGTACTCTCAGGTCCTCTCGTGAAATCCGCAGTACGATTAGTGTGAGAAGTTCCGGCAGCATTGAAACATTGGATGAGATTACATCAAGACACATACAAAAAGCACTGGCTGCAACCTCAGGTAAAATTCACGGCAGCGGCGGTGCAGCTGAATTGCTTGGTATAAATGCGAATACATTACGTAACCGTATGAGTAAGCTTGGAATTGAATACAAAAAGAAACGGTAATTTCCCCGAGGGAAGTTGAGGAAGTACATAGCTAAACTATTTTGAATTCTTCATCTCTAATCGTATTTTAATTACAAGCTAAGTATAACTTAGTTATATAAAATCATCTCTTTCTAACAACGAGAATAGAATAATAATATGATAAAACAACCACGCCTAGTTTTTTTATTAATTTTATTTCCTGCAATTTTAGTTTATTCCCAAAATAAACGCGCACTCACCTTTAAAGATGTTATGCAATTCAAACAGATTAAGTCTCCTGTAATTTCTTCTCAGGGAAACTGGATTGCATATGAAGAGCATCCCGATAGGGGAAACGGAACAGCAGTTATAAAATCAACCGGGACAGATGTTAAGTTCAGTTTCGATCGCGGTTCAAAAATTAAGTTTAGCAAAGATGAATCCTGGGCAGCTGTGACTTTAAAACCCGACTTTGCTGAAGCTGAAAAAAGTAAGAAGAAACTGAAAGATGAGTTGCTACTTATTAATACAAACAGGAATAACACTTTCAAATACAAGTCTGTATTGTCTTCAGCCTTCTCGAACAATGCAGAATGGGCTGCTATGCTTGTTGCGGAGGATAACAAAGAGGATTCATCAAAGACTTCACTTCCCGAATATGCGGGAAACAGTTTGATTGTAAAAAGTCTTGAATCATTAAAGGAAGATACGATCAGTTTTGTTGCGGAGTATAAATTCGATAGTCTTTCAACAACACTCGCGTATTCGGTTTCCGATACAAATAAACTGAATAACGGATTATACTTTTATTCACTGGATGACGATGGAGTAACAGCGATTGATACTTCAGCGAACTGCAGCGTTTCCAATTTATCGTGGAAAGATAATAAACTGGCATACCTCAAATCATTTTTTAACAAAAATGATAAAGCGGACACATGCGACTTAAAGTTATGGGATGGATCTGCAAGTACTCTTACTACCTCCGCAGATGCAGACAGCGGCTGGTACATTTCTGAACAGAATAAACTGGAGTGGTCTCCTAGCGGCAACATAATTTACTTCGGTTATAAAAAGATGCTGCCTGAAAAATATAAACCGGAAGATGACTCTTCAGATACAGATATATTCGATTTTGATAAATTGCTTTCCAAAACCACACTTAATTTATGGCACTGGAATGACCAGCTTATTAAAACAAATGAAGAGAAGGAGTGGAAGAACAAGAAGAAGCATTTATATACCGCTGTTTATAATGTTGAAGATAAACGGTTGATTCGATTGGCTGATGATGAGATACCTTACACCAAACACAACATTAATGAGCAGCAAGCATTGGGAAACAGTCCGGTTCCGTACCTTAAGCTGCGAACCTGGGACGGCTGGTACAGCGACTATTACACTATTGATCTCTCTACGGGAAATCGAACAAAGGTAATTGAAAAACAGCAGGGTGATGTGGAGCTTTCTCCCGGCGGCGGCTTCCTTGTTTATTACTCGGACAAGAATTGGTTTCTCTACAACATAGATAGTGGAAGTAGAATCAGTTTAACACAACAAATGAATGTTCCTTTTGCCGATGAAGATAATGATTATCCCCGGGAACCCCAGAGTTACGGTGTCGGCGGCTGGACGGAAAATGATGAAGCGGTTTTCATATATGATAAATACGATATCTGGAAATTCAATACTCGCGACGGCTCTGCAACAAATCTTACCGGAGGTTACGGAAGGGATAACGAACTAACTTTCAGAATTAAAAATATGGACAAGGAAAAACATTATTTCGAAAGCGATGAAGAATTACTTCTAACTGCTTTTCATAATTGGGAAAAATATACTGCTGTATATAGTGTTGGTGCTGATGAGCCCGGAGTAAAAGAACTTATTAAAGACGCAAAGAAATTTAAATTACTTTGCAAGGCTGAGGATTCCGGCGACATTTTGTATTCCCGTGAGACTTACGATGAATTCCCAGATCTGTGGGTTACTAGTAATCGTTTCGGGGACTCGCAAAGACTTACAAATCTGGACGAACAGCGCGAACCTTTTGCATGGGGTTCCGCCGAACTAATAGAATGGAATAGCCTTGACGGAGTTCTGCTGCAGGGTGTTATTATCAAGCCGGGTAATTATGAACCAGGCAGGAAGTATCCAGTACTAGTCTATTACTACAGGTTCTTTTCACAGCGGGTGCACGAGTTTAACGATATGGTCGTAAATCATCGTCCGAACTTTCCATTCTATGCGAGCAATGATTATGTTGTATTCCTGCCCGACATTCGTTTCGAAGTCGGTCGTCCCGGATTCTCGGCAACCAAGTGTCTCGTGCCAGGAGTTCAAAAACTTATTGACATGGGACTCGCCGATCCGGATGGAATAGGATTGCACGGACATTCGTGGAGCGGGTATCAGACAGCGTTAGTTATTACACAGACAGATTTATTCGCCTGCGCAATTGCCGGTGCGCCTGTATCGAATATGACCAGCGCGTACAGCGGTATCCGCTGGGGAACGGGTCTGGCGCGTCAGTTCCAGTATGAAAAATCTCAAAGCAGGATAGGCGGCAGCCTATGGGAATATCCCGAAAGGTATTTAGAAAACTCACCGGTATTCTTCGCGGATAAAATTCATACTCCCCTGCTAATCGAGTTCGGCGATAAGGATGATGCTGTGCCGTGGTACCAGGGAATAGAACTGTATCTTGCTATGCGAAGACTCGAGAAGGACTGTGTCTTTCTGCAGTATAAAGACGAACCGCATCATCTTAAAAAGTATCCGAACAAACTTGATTATTCAATAAGAATGAAAGAATATCTTGATCACTATTGTAAGGGAATTCCTGCTCCCGAGTGGGTTATAAGGGGAGAACCGTACATCGGTAATTAATAATTTGAATAGAGAGGAAGTAAATTGAAAACTATCCGGGTAATAATTTTATCGACATTGCTTGTCTTTATATATGCATGTCAGAATCAGGAGGCGGATGATCCCAACTGGTCCGGAGGAGCTGCACATACCGAATTCGGAATGGTTATTCATGGAGGTGCGGGATCAATTCACAAGGGTCGATACACACCCGAACAGGAAGAGGCATACAACGCAAAATTGAAAGAAGCATTGTTGACCGGATACGCTATTCTTAAAGATGGTGGATCATCCGTTGATGCAGTTGAAAAGACTATTCGTGTACTTGAAAATTCTCCACTGTTCAATGCGGGTAAAGGCGCGGTGTTAACAAATGCTGAAACTGCCGAACTTGATGCTGCAATTATGAGCGGCGCTGATTTAAATGCCGGTACTTGCGCGGGGATTAAGCATGTTAAAAATCCGATATCTCTTGCCCGAATGATTATGGATAGTTCAAAACATGTTATGCTTATCGGAGAAGGGGCTGAGAAATTCGCTCGGGATGAAGAACTTGAGATCGTTGATAACTCTTACTTTATTACGGACAAACGCCTTGAAGAGATTAGAAAAATTAAGGCTAAGGAACGAAAGAAAAACGAAAGGCAGACTGCCGAGTTAATACAGGAATCAGATCATAAATTCGGAACTGTAGGTTGTGTTGCATTGGATAAAAATGGTAATTTAGCTGCCGGCACATCAACCGGAGGATTGAGTAATAAGAAATGGGGACGCGTCGGCGATGTTCCGATAATCGGGGCGGGCACTTACGCGAACAATAAAACATGTGCGCTTTCGGCAACGGGACAAGGCGAGTATTTCATTCGTAATGTTGTGACGCACGATATCTCTGCACTAATGGAATACAAAGATATGACACTTACGCAGGCTGCCGATAATGTTATTATGGAAAAACTTGTTGAGCAGCACGGTGCGGGAGGAGTTATAGGAATTGATCACCGAGGCAACATCATTATGAGCTTCAACACTCAGGGGATGTTCAGAGGATTTATTAAAGCAGACGGTGAGTTGTTCACTGCAATGTATAAATAGCATTTTATTAATATGGGAAGTATAATTCCTTATAAGAATACATAATAAATGAAAGGAGATCTAATATGCACAGTGTAGATATAAATTATCTTGCAGTGCTTGTTTGTGCAGTCATTTCAATGGTTACCGGTTCAATGTGGTACGGTCCGCTATTCGGTAAAGCGTGGATGAAAGAAACAGGAATGACTGAAGAAAGCGTAAAGGATTTCAACCCCGTTAAGATGTATGGAATCGCGTTTGTTGCGCATTTCGTAATCGCACTAGTAATGGGCTATGTGATCTCGCTGATCGGGGCAGAGGGAGTCATCGGCGGAATCAGAGTAGCATTAACTGCATGGGTTGGTTTTGTTGCGGCAACAATGCTTATTAATGGACTTTTCCAGGGTAAATCAACCAAGCTGTTTATCATCGATAGCGGGTACCACCTTGTTAATATGCTGATCTTTGGGATTATATTGGTCCTTTGGGTATAATCACAATTAGATAAACTTTCCAGGCCGGATCTATATCGGATCCGGCGATACTTCTACTATGAGAAAATTTCGAATCCGCCGCGATTCGACAATTCAAATATTCTATTAAATAAATGAATAAATTGGATAATTTTCATAAATTACATCGATAAAGTTAACGGTAAAGTCGCTGTTTTTTATGTTAGTCAATTCCATCAAAGGGACCATTATGAAGTTCACGATAATTAAACTTGTATTTGTTCTGTGCTTTTTTAGTCTGTCCGCACTGGCAAAGGAAATAATTATCCAGGAGAATGATCCGGGATTCTGCAATCTTGACGGCTCGGTTCAGACTAGCGTAACCGGTTACACCGGTGACGGTTATGCTGATCCGGACAGAGGCGTCGGAGTAAGCATCAGCTGGAGTGTCTATGCACCTACTGAGGGCTATTATAAGATTTGGTGGAATTATGCTAACGGCGGCGGAAGCGGTGACAGACCGGCCAGATTAATCATCAACAGTGAAGTCTATATGGATACATTAAACTTTGCACATACCGGTGAATGGACTAACTGGACTAACAGTGATACAGTTGAAGCGTACTTTAATAGTGGGAGTAACCAGATAAGAATAGAAGGTTATTCGCCGGATGGACTGGGTAATTACGATTATTTTGTGGCATCCGGAGTAGGGATTGAACCCGGCGAATGCAAACCGTTTTATACTGTAGAAGTCAATGTGAATGATAGTGAAGCAGGGACTGTTATTATTGAGCCTGTAAGAGACTATTATGAAGAAGGAAGTACAATAACGTTAACTGCAATTCCAAATCCCGGGTACTTTTTCCAAAGCTGGACAGGAAATATTACAAGCGATGAACAGATGTATGCGTTTCAGTTAAAGAATAATATAGACGTGACTGCTCGTTTCCTTCCTGATGGCGCAGTTCAGGATGCAGAACTGGTTGGGTATGCAACAGTTCAGGATGATACCGGTACACCTTATCTCGTTACCGGAGGCTCGCTTGGACAAACAGTAGTCGCTAATTCACTCGATGAATTGAAAAGTTATCTTGGCAGCAATGAACACCTTGTTGTTACTCTAGATCATTTAATCGAAGCTGATGACGAAATCACGGTTGGCTCTAACAAGACTCTGCTTGGAATTGGAAATAACGCACATCTGAAAGGCGTTGAACTCCAAATCAACGGAGCTAGAAATGTTATCATTAGAAATCTTAAGATCTCTCACATCACTCCGGAGGACGCCGTTGAAATAAACGGTAAGTCTCAGAATATATGGATTGATCATTGCGACCTCTTCTCTGATCGTGATCACGGTACCGACTACTACGATGGTCTGTTAGATATTAAAAACGAATCATCTTTCATAACCATTTCATGGACGAAGTTTCACGACCATTATAAAACAAGTTTGATCGCATCAGGTGACGACAGCATTCAGGACTCGGTTATACGTGTTACATATCATCATAACTACTTCTATAATTGCGAATCCCGTTTGCCGAGTATTCGTTTTGGTAAAGCACATGTATTTAATAACTACTATAAGGATTGCGGTACGGCTATTAACTCGCGTATGGGTGCGTGCGTAAGAGTTGAACGAAACTATTTTGATAATGTCGGCACGGCAGTGATGATGCGCTACAGCCCCGAAGTTGGAAGTGTACAATTAATTGATAATCATTTCGGGACAAGCAACTATTCAACTTCTCCCGAATGCATTTTAAATATCCCTTATGAGTATGAATCGCATTTGGATGAGACCGAACAGATACCAAATATAATCACTAGCGAGTTAGTAACATCTGTAAATGATCAAAGTTCTTTGCCTGCCGAATTCAGTTTGTCACAAAATTATCCGAATCCGTTTAACCCTACCACAACAATTAAGTACTCTATTCCCAAATCAGCTTCTCCCTTATCGGAAGGGCCCGGGGGCGGTTTAAAAGCCCCGACAAGTCGGGGTGACTTCGCCAAAGTACGGCTCGTTATATACGACATGCTCGGTCGTGAAGTTGCAATACTTGTTAATGAATTTCAAAACTCGGGAAATCATCAAGTAGAATTTGACGCAGGCACCCTTGCCAGCGGAATTTATTTTTACCGATTAATAATAAAGGGAAACAGTAAAAATTATGGAGATATAAAAAAAATCATTTTGATTAAATAATCGTAAAGAAAAAACGCAGTTGTCAATCAATGCCAGATTGGTTAAATAGTTGATTTTATTGACGTTAAAGCCTCCAATGCCTGCTTGCGGTACTTAGAACTTATAGGAATAGTTTTGTCGGCTAACTCTACATGTAAACTGGTGAATGATTTTACATGTAAGGAAGAAATGATGTATGATCGGTGTACTCTTAAAAACACATCTTCCGGCAGAGAATCCATTATTGATTTAAGACTTCTTTTTAGTACAATTTGTCGTTCGTGCAGATGGATTTTTAAATATTCATTCATCCCCTCTATATACAGTATATCCTTCATCTGTAGTATATTTGTTTTGGAGCCTGCCTTTAAGAAAATTGGAGCCTCCCATCTGTTTGAAGATATTTTAAATCCCGATTCAGTTGATGGACTATTAAACAACTGATTATATTTGTGAAATGATTTTAAAAATCTGCTAAAGACAACCGGTTTGAGTAGGTAATCTACAACTTCAAGTTCATAACCTTCCAAAGCAAATTTGCGGTGAGCTGTAATTATAATTACTTTTGGCGGAGTCGATAACGATTTTATCAATTCCAATCCTGATAGATTCGGCATTTCGATATCGAGAAAGATCAAGTCGATGTGGTTTTTAGTAAGGAAATGTAAAGCCTGGAGACTGTCTGAAAACTCGCCAACAATCTTTAAATCTGGAATCTTTCCAATATAATTCCTGATTAATAATATAGCATTCCTTTCATCATCAACTATGAGGCATTTAGTTTTTGGTGTCATGTGCTGTATCAATGTTTAATTCAACAATAAATTTTCTTTCCTGCTTGGAGGTTACCAAATCAAATCCAGACTTATATATAAGATTAAGTCTTTTTCTAGTGTTCTCAATTCCGGCACCTTTTTGTTTTCCTTCCACATTTTCGGGCAATGTATTAACCGCCCTAAAACTCACTACTTTATCCTTCGTTGCGATCTCCAGCGAAATTGAAATTTTCTCGCCCACATTGTTTCCGCTATGCTTAAAACAATTTTCAACAAAAATAAAAAGAATCATCGGAGGAATTAATAATTGATTATCCTGAATTTGAAGTTCCGAATTGATATCCATGTTTTCTTCAAACCTTATCTTCTGTATACGTATATAGTGATTTAATATTTCAAGCTCTTTTTCTAATGTAATTCTCGGGAGATTACTTTCATAAAGAACTTTACTCATTAGGTCTGATAATTCTTCAATAATTTGAGCGGCTTTCCCATTTTCGTTTCTAACAACTAACGAATAAATATTATTAAGAGTATTGAAAAAAAAATGCGGATTAATCTGACTTTTCAACGCAGCTAATTCGGCTTTTACTTTATCTTTTTCGAGTGCCTGCTTTTCAAAAAACAAAGTCAACCAGTTCTTCGGCATTACTAATGCAATCCCTATACTAACAATAAAAGTCGTTTCAAGGAAGTTTGCAAAAAGATTTCGGGTAAAAAAATTTCCGTTCATAATAAATTCCTGTACCGGCAGGCTGACTGTAATCACTAAAAGTATAGATAAAATACTTCGGGTATAATTCTTCTCCCTGAAAAATGAGGGCAGTAGAAAATAAATGCTTATGTAAGTAACAAGCATGTTAACTGGCAGGATTTTTAGAGTCTCTATAACATAGTCGGAAAATGACTGATCACCCCAAAAAATACTCAGCCAGGAAGAAAATGTGATTACATAGAGACCCCAGATAGCAGAGTGCATCGCTATTGTTTTTATCTTATCTGTCCGCATTTTAATGCCCGGAAGTAATGCTATAATACTAATGTTGATTTGGTCAAATATCTATTATATACAGCTTTAAATAGCAAAATAATAAAAATTATATTCAGACAATAACGACTTATTTACTGACAGCAATATATAGATCGTTGATTTTTTTTGAGATTTTTTCCATTCCTAAATACATTTAAAACGTTTTTGATTGAATTGGTAATAGTATTCAATACTATGGTGCTGGCGACAGCAGATTTAATAACTCACCACTTGAAATATAATTGATGTAAAAATAATTAATACGTGAGAAATGCAATTATGAAAAAATTATATCAGCCGTTTTTTTTGTTTTTTATAACTTCAACCTTATTTTTTGCCCAGACTGCTGATCAGCCATCTGGTACTGGAACCAGCGGAGATCCATACCAGATTGCGACTATTAATAATTTATATTGGATTACACAAAACTCAGCTGACTGGGATAAGTACTTTCGGCAAACTGCCGATATTGATGCTTCAACCTCATCAACTTGGGATTCAGGGAACGGATTTTCCCCGATTGGAAACTCAACAACCCAATTCACTGGTGAATATGACGGCGATAATTATACTATATCCGGCTTAACAATAGACCGAACATCAACCCAATATGTTGGTATGTTTGGACAGGTTGAAAGCTCAGGAAATATTTTTGATCTGAACCTGACATCCGTTGATATAGCTGGACTGGGTCATATGGGGGCGCTTGTCGGGGAGAATAAAGGAACTATTTCAAATTGCTCAGTAGCAGGTACTGTTAGCTGCACAGGTGAATGGCTTGGTGGTTTTGCCGGTTCTAATAACGGTGGTTCCATAACTAATAGTAATTCAAGTTGTACAGTTACAGCGACAAATTCTGTTTATGAATATGATGTAAATAACTCAAATAGTTATCCACATAATGCCGGCGGGTTTATAGCGGTAAATCGTAACAATGGTACAATTGACAATTGCTACGCCACAGGAAATGTAAGTACATCAGGACATGTCGATTATGGAAATACATTGAATACGGTCGGTGGTTTCTGTGCTTTTGTTGGCACTTATGAAGATGACGGAGGTCTAACAACAATTTCTAATTGCTATGCTGAAGGAACTGTTACAGGTCAAGGTGAAAATGTTGGTGGTTTTGCGGGTATTATAAATCCATTTTGTGAGATCTCAAATTGCTACGCTACGGGTAACGTGACTGCAACAAGTGATTTTGCAGGAGGTTTTGTCGGTCTTACAATGGTTCAAGGTGATACTCAAACACCGACTACTATTAGTAAGTGCTACGCAACAGGAAGTGTTACGACTACTTCTGCTACAGATGGGGAAGGCAGCTATGCCGGCGGATTTGTCGGGCGTAATCAGGATGGAACAATAATTGAAGAATGTTTTGCCACAGGCAACGCGTCGGCAGCAAGACATACTGGAGCCGGGTTTGCCGGTGGAAATACTGTCTCCGGAACACTTATCTCTACTATTCGAAATTGCTATTCGAGGGGAAACGCGGAATCCGGAAGGGTTCAGGCGGCAGGTGCGTATAATGGCGGTTTCTGCGGGTGGAACGAAGGAACAATTGAGTATTGTTTTAGTACTGGAACTTCTACTGCTGTTCAGGGCGGAACTCCTGGCGGCGGTTTCTGCGGATCTGGTACGGGAAGTGAAACTTATACTTCCTGTTTGTATGACAGTGATTTAACAGGTTTAAGTGATACGGGAAACGGAGAGCCTGAAACCACGGCTAATATGAAAACACAAAGTACTTTTACAGATATAAGCTGGGATAACACGATTTGGAATATGGATGCAGGCGTTAATGACGGATACCCGCATTTGGACTGGCAGAATCCGGATGGTACACCTTTACCCGTCGAATTAATATCGTTCTTTGCTGTATTTTCTGATGGCTCTGTTCTACTTACCTGGCAGACCGCAACGGAAGTAAATAATTACGGGTTTGAAATAGAGAGGTCTTCGACAAACTCAGACGCCGGGAGGATTTGGGAAACGATAGGATTTAAAGAAGGACATGGTAATAGCAATAGTCCCAAGAATTACGAATTTACTGATGAGCATCCTCCGGAAGGTAACTTACAATACAGGTTAAAACAAATAGATACAGACGGAAGATATGAGTACTACACTACTACAACATGCGTTAATAATAGTCTAACTGATATAAAAGATCCGTCAGCCGAAGGACCGACGGAGTTCAGTCTTTCACAGAACTTCCCTAATCCGTTTAATCCGACCACAACAATTAAGTACTCTATTCCCAAATCAGCTTCTACCTTCTCGGAAGGGCCCGGGGGCGGTTTAAAAGCCCCGACAAGTCGGGGTGACTTCGCCAAAGTACGGCTCGTCATATACGACATGCTCGGTCGTGAAGTTTCGACCCTGATTGATGAAAAGAAATCGGCAGGAATTTATACGGTACTGTTCAATGCTCATTCGTTATCAAGCGGTATATACTTCTACCGTTTAAATGCAGGCACATATTCCGAAGTACGTCGTATGGTTTTGGTTAAATAACTAACAATTGTTTAGTGGAAGAAACCAACTTTAATAAAAGTTTTCCCTGTTAATATCCTGCACTGATTGTCTATTCATGATTGAGAATTAATCGAGGTATATTCTTACATCACAATTATTGGTTTAATTGCGAGGCTGAATTTTGTTATATTTGTAATAATGAAAGTGGTTCTTTAGCAATAAAATACCGATTAATAAATACGATAAAAAAGTATCGAAATTTGTTGAAGAAGCACTTTAGTAGTATTCATCTGGTATTTCGGAAAAACAGGGGTCAATATGGGGAAAAAAGTCAACCGCCCTCGAACTATAATTTATCTTCTTGCACTATTCACAATTAGCACGCCTATACTTGCTCAACAACTAGTAAAGAGTATTTATAACAGTGGACTTACAGAAAATTCAGCGTTTGGAGAAGAAATTAATGCTGCCGGTTTTGTAAGCGGTATATAACATATACCGAATCCAAGCCTGTGATTTTATTCAAACACGGAAAATGTTGTTGATGAAGTAATTTCTGATAATACTATCATATCATGTAAAACAATTGTTTTGTTTAAAGTTCTATAGACGTTAATATATCCAAATTAAAATAGAGAAAAAAATGCGTGCAAATACTTTTAATGAAACCGTTCTTGCAATAATTATATTTCTTGGGGTAAGTAGTTTGCCCTTGTTAGCTGCAACAATTACAGTTACAAATACAAATGATGCCGGTGCCGGCAGTTTAAGACAAGCTATTGCCGATGCTTCTTCGGATGATGTTATTGAGTTTTCTGTTACCGATACAATTACTCTTAGCACTACACTTATAATTAGCAAAAATCTTACTATTAACGGGTCCGGCGCTTCTCAGCTTTCAATTAGTGGTGGTAATTCTGTGAGAGTAATATATATTAGCGGTTCCCATACTGTAAACATAAACAACATATCCATTATAAACGGTTATTCAAGCACTTATGGAGGTGGGATAGAGAATGAGGGGACACTGACTATTGATAATTGTATTTTTTCAGGAAACTATGCTGCCGGGGGCGGTAACGGATATGGAGGAGCTGTTGATAATTACAACGGATCTGTAACAATAACAAACTCCACTTTTTCAAATAATACTGCCGCTTCAAGAGGCGGAGCAGTTGCAACTTATGGCGGAACCAGCATTAGTATAGATAATTCCACATTTGACAGTAATACCTCTGCATTGGGAGGTGCAATAAGTCAGGCTCAAAGCAGTGCCGTAAATTTAACAATCACAAATTCTACCATATATAATAATGCTGCATCCTTAGGCGGTAAATGTGGCGGAGCTATTTATTGGCAACAAGGTGCAGTTAATATAAGTAATTCTACCATATCGGGTAATGAGGCAGACAACGGTGGCGCTTTTTGCAATGGAACACAGAGCTTAACAATAAACATAAATTCATGTACAATTGTTAATAATAATGCAATTGTTCAGGGGGGAGGTTTTGAATTACAGAGTTCAACAGCCAATATAAAAAACACTATTCTTGCAGCAAATACGTCTCCTTCGGGCGCAAATTTTTATAATAGTGGATCAGGCTCATTAAATTCACAGGGATATAATTTATGCGACGCAACTCTATCTGCTTTTACGGGAACAGGCGATATTACTAATGGAACACTGAATATTGACACTTTAGCAGATAACGGTGGGAACACAAAAACACATGCTCTTTTAACAGGCAGCGATGCAATTAACGCTATTCCCGATGGTGGAAATTCTTATAATGGTGTTTATGCTACAGACCAGCGAGGCAATACTCGTCCTCATGGAACAAATGCAGATATTGGGGCTTTCGAGTTAATTACCGCGCCAACAAGCCAGGCAACTGATGTTAGCTTTTCAAATCTGGCTGCTACAAGTGCTACTATATCCTGGACCCGTCCGGCATCAAACGGCGGTGAAAAGTGTATTGTATTCATTAAAGAGAGCGGTTCGGGAAATTCAACACCCGTAGATGGAGATACATACACTGCCGACGTAAATTATGCCTCCGGCACACAAATAGGAACTACCGGGTGGTATTGTATTTATAGCGGAACAAGTATAACAGTTAATATAACAGGTATATCCAACGGCACTACTTACCGAGTGCACGTTTGTGAATATAACGGTATTTCCGGGTGCGAAGTTTATAATAAAAACAGCGGCAGCAGCGGCAACCCGGACGAACAAGTTTTACCGGTTGAACTAATATCATTTACTGCCTTACTACACGATGACAATGTAACACTAAACTGGCTAACTGCAACTGAAGTAAATAATTACGGATTTGAAATAGAACGATCTGTAGAACAGACTCTCGGTCAGTCCGAAGAATGGGAAACAATAGGTTTTATACCTGGACACGGCAACAGCAACAGTCCGAAGAGTTATAAGTTTATAGATGAATCAGCTCCTTCCGGTAATTTGGAATACCGTCTAAAACAAATAGATACAGACGGATCGTACGAATATTATGGTACAAAAGCTGAAATAAATAACAGAATAACAGATGTAGGTGATCTTTCAACCTGCGGACAAATCCCGGAAGAGTTTTCCTTAAGCCAGAATTATCCCAATCCGTTTAACCCGACAACAATAATCAACTACGCAATTCCTCTTCTGGGAGGGGATGTAAGGGGTGGGTTGGTAACTCTTAAAGTATTTGACATGCTCGGTCGGGAAGTAGCAACGCTTGTAAATGAATATCAAAATGCCGGAAATTATAAAGTGGAATTTGATGGGTCGGGATTATCAAGCGGTATTTATCTTTATCGGATAAAAGCGAGTAAATTAACGAAAACTTGTAAGATGTTGCTGGTTAAATAATGAGTTTTCTTTATTGTCTGTTTCTATGATGATGAATCTAAGTGACAATATGAAATTTTCATCTTTGATATGATTATACATGATATTTTTGGGGGATGCTTACCATCATTATCTAGTTTATTAATTTTTATAAACTGTTTTGGCATAAAGTCAAACTTAGTTGAAATTTGAGGCTCCCATTTTTTAAGCTACCTTCTGTTGTTCCAAGTTTAACTCTGCCATAATAGCTGATTTTAATAAATATAGTTTATTATAATTGTTAACTCTGCGAAGCCTGATTTCTATTTCCAGCAATGCTGATGCAACCCACCTTGACTTCATATCTGAGTTTACCCAGTTTTTTACATTCCTTAAATGTTTTGCCAGTAGGGAGTTCATGCTCTCTATCATATTCGTGGTTGTAAACGAACGTCCCAACTCTTCAACAAGCCCCAGCCTGTGCATTGTCAGAGTTTCTTCCAGTCCCTCTTCCAAAGAATTGGCAGCGCTGCGGTTTATTTTTTTCAATTCATCCCGGATCTCAAATAGTCTAATTTTCGCTTCTTCATAAAGCGGCTCACTATATGCCCGCTGAAGTTTACCCTTAAATACCGGTTTCTCTTTTTCACTTAAGTAACTGATAACATTTTCCCGCTTATGCCATTGGCAACGCTGAACAACCACAAACTCGCCGAATACTTCATCTACTGCTTTACGTAAGCCTTTAGAGCCATCAAGGAGGGCAAGCAAGCCACCTGTAAAACTAAAACCTCTTTCAATTAGACCTTGGAGTAAGCCTTTAACCGCAGTACTGTTTTCAGTAGTAGTTTGTACGAAACCCAACGGTACTTTTACTCCCATGCTTGTGACTCCCAGGGCTATTACAACATTATCCCTTGATAAGTATTTGCCATCTATTACTATTGCCAGGAACTCGTAGTTGCTCAAGTCCCGCTTCTCAAATTCTTCCAACGCTTTGCTGCTTTCTTCTTTAAAACGCCGGCTGATACTTGATTGGCTCATCCCGAAACTATCGGTTATACTTCGAGTTACTTTTTCATAATCATGCTGGCTTAAACCGAGTATTATCTTTTTCAATACTTCCTCGCCCGGCATATCAATACTATGTAGTTTCTCATAATACTCCGGTGTTTCTGTTTTACCTGTCAGTTTATTGAACAACCGGGGAACATCTACCTTCACTTTTTCTGAACCGATGCGAATGCTGCCCGGATTACTGCTCCATCGAGAGAATTCTCCGCTACGGCTGTATTTTTCTCCTGCTTTTGACCTTATCTCGTCTTCCATTAATTGGTTATAATATAGCTTCATAACCTCAACTAAATTACTGAACAGTTCGAATTGAATATCTCTTGGTTGTGACAATAACCATTCAAGGTTTTTCCTTTCAATTTTGCTATCTTGCATCCGAGGCTCCTTTTTGTTTTTTGTTACTCCAATTTCAAATTACAAATTTTTTGGGAGCCTCTTCTTTTTTTATTTCAACTAGGATTGAATATATATCACTGTTTTTTATAATAACGTTAATAAATTGTTGAATATTATGTAATTATTACTAACATTTCTCTCAAAAAAAGGTATAAAGTCAAACTTAGTTGAAATTTGAGGCTCCCATTTATTAAGCTACCTTCTGTTGTTCCAAGTTTAACTCTGCCATAATAGCTGATTTTAATAAATATAGTTTATTATAATTGTTAACTCTGCGAAGCCTGGTTTCTATTTCCAGCAATGCTGATGCAACCCACCTTGACTTCATATCTGAGTTTACCCAGTTTTTTACATTCCTTAAATGTTTTGCCAGTAGGGAGTTCATGCTCTCTATCATATTCGTGGTTGTAAACGAACGTCCCAACTCTTCAACAAGCCCCAGCCTGTGCATTATCAGAGTTTCTTCCAGTCCCTCTTCCAAAGAATTGGCAGCGCTGCGGTTTGTTTTTTTCAATTCATCCCGGATCTCAAATAGTCTAATTTTCGCTTCTTCATAAAGCGGCTCACTATATGCCCGCTGAAGTTTACCCTTAAATACCGGTTTCTCCTTTTCACTTAAGTAACTGATAACATTTTCCCGCTTATGCCATTGGCAACGCTGAACAACCACAAACTCGCCGAATACTTCATCTACTGCTTTACGTAAGCCTTTAGAGCCATCAAGGAGGGCAAGCAAGCCACCTGTAAAACTAAAACCTCTTTCAATTAGACCTTGGAGTAAGCCTTTAACCGCAGTACTGTTTTCAGTAGTGGTCTGTACGAAACCCAACGGTACTTTTACTCCCATACTTGTTACCCCCAAGGCTATTACAACATTATCCCTTGATAAGTATTTGCCATCTATTACTATTGCCAGGAACTCGTAGTTGCTCAAGTCCCGCTTCTCAAATTCTTCCAACGATTTACTACTCTCTTCTACAAATCTACGGCTTATACTTGATTGGCTCAATCCGAAACTATCTACTACACTTCGAGTTACTTTTTCATAATCTTGCTGGCTTAAACCGAGTATTATCTTTTTCAATACTTCCTCGCCTGGCATTTCCATACTATGAAGCTTTTCATAATATTCCGGTGTTTCCGCTTTCCCGGTTAACTTGTTAAACAAACGGGGGACTTCTACTTTTACTTTTTCAGAACCTACACGGATACTGCCGGGATTGCTACTCCAACGGGAGTAATTGCTCGAACGGCTGTGCTTTTCTCCTGCTTTTTCTCGGAGTTCTTCTTCCATAAGCTGGTTGTAGTGTAATCTGGCTATATCTACAAAGTTCTTAAACATCTCGTACTGAATATCTTGTGGTTGATTTAATAACCATTCAAGGTTTTTCTTTTCGATTTTGCTATCTTGCATTTGAGGCTCCTTTTTGTTTTTTGTTACTGCTATTTCAAATTACAAATTTTATGGGAGCCTCTTCTTTTTTTATTTCAACTAGGATTGAATATATATCCAAAAAAACGACAATAAAGTATTAATATAATTCTATATCAGAATCCAGCAAGAGTACAAATATAATGGCAGATGATTTTACATTATTCACTTTTCGGCTCTTTAGTAAAAAATCTGCTCTTTTTATAATAATCTTTTTAGGAAATTAAAGACAAAATAAAAATGAATATTCCGCTTCCTCCTTATTACTGCAGCTTTTCTCCAAACATACCGGAGCTTCTAAGTTCTTTGAATATTTCTCTTGTTTTAAGTACTTACCAGGCCGGTAAAGTAATAATACTTAGCCCGAACGGGAAAGAAAACCTGGTCCACTTACCTCGTAACTTTGATACACCGATGGGTATTGCAATAAAAGACAATAAAATGGCTATTGCTCAAAAGTCGGAGTTAACCGAACTAAAAAACTCACCCGGTATGGCTCCAACTTATCCTAAAAAGCAGAACACTTACGATGGAATATATTTACCCCGATCAAGTTACTATACCGGACAACTTGCTTTGCACGATATGTATTATAACAACAATGGAGATATTATCGCGGTAAATACTTTATTCTCTTGTTTAAGCAAAATTGATAGAGAGTACAGCTTTACTCCTTTTTGGAAACCAAGTTTTATAAACGAACTGACGCCTACCGACAGTTGTCACTTGAACGGACTAGCCGTACATGAGAACGATGAAGTAAAATATGTTACCGCTACGTTAAAACGAGCAGAAAGTATAAGAAAGTCTATGCAAAAATAGCGGAAATAAACGGAAGAGAATTACTTGAAGAGACGGCAGAAAAAGTACTAAAACAGTTGCTAAGAAAGCTGGAGATACTTTATAAAAGGCTTAAGAGACTGTTAACCTTAGGCAAAGTGTCCACAGTTGCGTTAACAACCGCTTTTATAATATTAACCGGCAATGTTAGCGCGCAGAGCTTCACCGAGATAACCGGCAGCGGTAATCCTTTTAACGGGGTGGATGTTGGATCTAACTCAACTCCCACCTTTGCGGATTTGGATGCCGACGGAGACCTTGACGCTTTTATCGCGGAAAGATCGGGTATTATAAACTATTACGAAAACACGGGCACAGCATCCTCTCTGTCTTTTAGCGAGGTAACCGGCAGCAGCAATCCTTTTGACGGGGTGAATGTTGGATCTGACTCAACTCCCACCTTTGCTGATCTGGATGGTGACGGTGACCTTGATGCTTTTATTGGAGAATATTTGGGGTCTATAAACTATTATGAAAACACGGGCACGGCATCCTCTCCGTCTTTTAGCGAGGTAACCGGCAGCGGCAATCCTTTTGACGGGAAAGATGTTGGATCTAACTCAACTCCCACCTTTGCTGATCTGGATGGTGACGGTGACCTTGACGCTTTTATTGGAGAATATGATGGGTATATAAACTATTACGAAAACACCGGTTCCGCAACCTCTCCGTCATTCAGCGAAGTAACCGGCAGCGGTAATCCTTTTAACGGGGTGAATGTTGGATCTAACTCAACTCCCACTTTTGCGGATTTGGACGGCGACGGTGACTTGGATGCTGTTGTTGGCGAGGGCTATGGTAATATTAATACATATGCAAACGGCGATACTACTTTACCTGTTGAGTTAACTTCATTTACCGCAAGTATAATTGATAACGGAGTTGCTCTTAAATGGCAAACCGCAACAGAAGTAAATAACTATGGATTTGAAGTAGAAAGACAGAATACAGTAGTCAGTGTGGGAAACGCTCGGATTTGTAGAAGGCAGCGGAAACAGCAATAGTCCTAAATCATATGAGTATATCGATACAGATGTACCCGTTGCGGAAGTTGAATACCGCCTTAAACAAATTGATACCGATGGAGGTTACGAATACTATTCAACATTAGCGCAAGTTAACAATAACATTACAGATGTTGAAGAAGGACAACTTCCTACGGAGTTTAATTTGTCGCAGAATTACCTGAACCCGTTTAACCCAAGTACAACAATTTCCTATTCAATTTCCTCAGCTGTCATTTCGAACCCGAACGGAGTGAGTGGTGAGAAATCTTCAAAGATTTCTCTCTCCGCCCGCCTGCCGGTCGGGCAGGGTCGAAATGACATGATAAACGTAACTTTGAAGGTCTATGACTTGCTTGGACGCGAAGTTGAAACTCTTGTTAATGAGTATCAGGTGCCGGGAAATTACGAAGTAAAGCTTGACGGAAGCTCATTAAGCAGCGGCGTATATTATTACACGTTGAAAGCGGAAGAATTTGTTCAAACAAAAAAGTTAATGCTGCTTAAATAATATGTAAAAACCCGACTTCTTCAAGAAGTCGGGTTTTTGGCCAGATCTTAATTATTTCCAAGAATTAATGGCAGCCCGTCTTTACCGGAGCCGATAACAACAACCTTAGCGTTTGTAGAATTGGCAAGTTTTTCGGTGGCTTCTATACCTTTCCATCTCAACAGGTTTTGATTAATACCTTCGGATACAATAGCCTGAAAGTCTGCAATACCTTTCGCCTCTATTCGTTTCCTTTCTGCTTCCTGTTCTTCTTTCTTAAGCACGAATGCCATTCTCTGGCTTTCCTGCTCAGCCTGAAGTTTTTCTTCTATAGATTGAGTAAGCCTGGGCGGAAGAATAATCTGCCGAAGGGCAGCAGCTTCCACAGTTATACCTCTTGGTCCCACAAGGTTTGATAATTCTTCCATTATCTCACCGGCCAATTTTTCACGGGAAGCGGTATAAAGAGCTTTAGCTTCGTATCGGGCGGTTACACCCCTTACAACAGAACGAAACTGCGGCATGAGAATAATATCAGCATAGTTCGGTCCCACAGTCTTATAAATTTTATTGGCATTGTCGGGGTCCAGTTTAAACAACAAGCTTATTTCAAGCTGAACGCTCAATCCTTCTTCGGAAGGAACATTCATAGTTTCCTTCAATTCCTGAGTCTTTATACTGAACTTGATAACGTTTGCCGCTGGATTAACAAGGTTCACTCCTGCTTTTAAGGTGTTATCGCTAACCATTCCAAGGAAGTCTACAACACCTACAGTTCCTGCGGGTACAACTGTAAATAAGTTAGAGACTGCAACACCTAGAGCAACAATTACAGCAACCAGTGAAATATTGGCTTCCTGTTTCCTTCCTTTCTTCTTTAGATTCATAAAGAATATCGTTCCGAGTATAAATACAATTACTGCAAATATGAAAATCATTTGTCCTCCGTATTTTATAGAATTATTTTATCTGATAAACTTATTAAGTGATTTTATTCATATACTAATAGTAATTTTTATTATTGATCGATTCTCAAATTACTTCGATATAATCAGGTAATAATTTTTTTAATTAGTTTTGGTGAATTAACCTTAATCTTAGAAATGGTAATGGAACCAAGAAGTCTTGCTGAAGCAGCTTCAATGGATGATTTTTTATCAGTAAATAATTCAGCAACAACAGTATTCTTGTTAACCCCATCGCCAATGTTTATCTTAAATATTATTCCTGCTTTGGGATCTATCTTATCTTCCTTTGTTCTTCTTCCGGCGCCCAGCTCAAGAGCGCTCATTCCTATCTCATAGTTATCAATTGATTTGATATAACCCGTTCCCGGAGATTTCAGCTCGACCCGGTACTTCGATTTCGGGTACTTGTTAAGTTTATCGATATACTTAAGATCGCCGCCCTGGAATGCTGCAATCTCTCTGAACTTTTCAAACGCTTTGCCGCTTCTGATCATTTCTTTCGAAATCTCTATACCTTCTTTGAGTGATCCTGCTTTACCGGCTAAATGGATCATAGCTCCGGAAAGATTGTGTGTAACTTCGCACAGCTCCGGAACATTTTCTCCCTGTAAAACTTTAACGGATTCATATACTTCCAGCCAGTTGCCGATATAATTACCGAGCGGCTGATTCATATCTGTAATAAATGCGGTAGTTTTCTTACCGAAAGCTCTCGCTGTGTTAATCAGTGATTCCGCAAGCTCGAGCGAGTCTTTCATCGATTTCATGAAAGCGCCTGAACCTGTTTTTACATCAAGAACAAGTCCGTCGATACCTTCGGCCAGCTTCTTGCTCATTATACTTCCGGTTATAAGAGGTACTGATTCAACTGTTGCGGTTACATCACGCAAAGCATAAATCAGTTTGTCTGCGGGAGCGATGTCTTTTGTTTGGCCTATCAAAACAGCGCCATGGAGCTGAAGAGCTTTCTTATACATTGTTAAATTCAAATCCGTTCTGAAACCGGGAATAGACTCAAGTTTATCGAGCGTACCGCCCGTATGGCCAAGACCCCGTCCAGAAATCATTGGTACCTTTACGCCTGCAGCAGCAGCAATCGGTGCAAGTATTAGAGATGTCTTGTCGCCCACTCCGCCGGTTGAATGCTTGTCTACTTTTTTACCGCTGATAGAAGAAAGGTCGAGCACTTTACCGCTGTAAAGCATAGCCTTTGTCAGTTCAGAGGTTTCCTTTTTGTTCAACCCTCTTGTAAAGGCAGCCATTAAGAAAGCAGCAAACTGATAATCAGGAATTTGCTTTGAAGTATAACCTGAAATCATGAACTCGATTTCTTCGGATGATACTGTTTTTCCATCACGTTTCTTTTTTATAATTTCTGTTGTGTTCATAATGCTGTTAGATATTTTCTTGTTTTTTTCTTTTAGTCTGATTCTAAAAAAGGATTCTATTTATCAATATAAGAAAATTGGGACTGCCTTATGTTGAATTTATCGGCATATTTGGATATACTTTCAAGCATAATAAACTATTAAAGACCACAAAATTTTGAGGCTTTCATGTTCGATTCCAATTATAAGCTTACATGTGTCGACCGGTTTCTAAAATATGTAAAATATGATACACAGTCAGACGAAGAATCTGCTTCATTCCCGAGTGATCCCAAACAGTTAGAACTCTCTAAAGATCTTGTACATGAACTTAAAGAGATCGGGTTAACTGATGCGGTTATGGATGAACACGGTTATGTAATGGCAACTCTTCCTTCTAATACAGACAAGGATGTTCCCGCTATCGGATTCATTTCTCACGTTGATACTTCCCCGGCGGTAAGCGGTAAAAATGTGAATCCTGTAATTCATAAGGATTACCAGGGCGGAGAGATTGTTCTGCCCAACGATCCGAACTATAAAATATCGCCCGAAGGCAACCCGGAGATGAATGATATGATCGGTTATGATATTATTACTACTGACGGAACGACACTTCTCGGGGCTGATGATAAAGCGGGTATTGCTGAAATTATGGATGCATTAAATTACCTGATTTCTCATCCCGAAGTCAAACATGGTACTATAAAAGTTTGTTTTACACCTGACGAGGAAGTTGGACGAGGAACAGAAAAATTTGATGTTGAAAAATTCGGTGCAAAATACGCTTATACGATTGACGGCTCAACTGTTGGTGAAGTTGAAACAGAAACGTTCAGCGCTGATGCGGTGATTATTAGAATCAAGGGTATTAACGTTCACCCCGGTTATGCAAAAGGAAAGATGGTTAACTCCCTAAAGGTTGCTTCACATTTTATGGAATTTCTGCCGAAGGATACTTTATCTCCGGAAACCACCGAAGGACGTGAAGGATATGTGCATTGTACAGCAATTAACGGAAACGAAGAGTCGACAACATTGAAATTTATTATTCGCGACTTCATTGCCGATAAACTTAAAGAGTTTGAAGCTAAGCTGGAAGACTGGGTTAAACAAGCTGTTGCCGATTATCCCGGTTCGTCATATGAGTTTGAGGTTATTGAACAATACAGGAATATGAAATACAAGCTGGATGAACATCCGCAGATAGAAGAGTTTGCGCTTGAAGCGCTGAGCAGACTGGATATAACTCCAATCCAATCGGCTATACGCGGCGGGACAGACGGTTCCCGGTTAAGTTATATGGGTTTACCGACCCCAAATCTTTTTGCGGGCGGACATAACTTCCATGCTATTACTGAGTTTGTTGCAATCCAGGATATGGAAGCCGCGGTTAAGATGATTGTTACAATCGCTCAGATTTGGGAAGAAAAATCCTAAGTGTGTTTAATAACCCACGGACTAATCCGTGGGTTAACTGACTAATTTTATTAATACTTATGCCTCAAAGACTAAATAAAGCAACTAACATAGGAATAACGGTAAATCTATTTTTATTTCTCATAAAAGCATTTGCCGGATTAGTCTCAAACTCAATCGCAATTATTTCCGAAGCAGTGAATTCTCTGACTGATATTGTTTCTTCGGTAGCCATTAAATATTCCATTCATCTGTCAAGACAGAAGCCTGATGAAAAACACCAGTTCGGGCACAGCGCTGCGCAGCCAATCGCAGCTTTTATAGTCGCTGTATTTGCTTTCGTGCTTGGTATTAAAATCGTTGAGGAATCTGTAAAACGAATAGTTTCGCCTGAACCGATAAATGCATCAATAATTATTTACTGCATATTGATCACTACTATCATTACAAAAATAATTCTAAGTCAATATCAGAGAAGAATAGGTAATCGATATAACAGTCCCGCCATGAAAGCTGCCGGAGTTGACAGTTTAAACGACGTACTCGCTTCGTCAATTGCACTTGTCGGTGTTATTGCCGCGTCAATGCAGTTTAAATTTGTTGACGGAATTGCCGGAATACTTGTCGCGATGTTTATATTCAAAACAGGTTATGAGGTCGCGAAAGAGAATATCGACTACCTCATGGGAAGATCTGCGGATGACAGGTTCATATTTGATGTGGCGAAGGTTGCCTTAAAGGTTGAGGGAGTTCAGGGACTGAATGATATTCGATCGCATTATGTCGGCGATAAACTTCACATCGAGATACATATTGAGGTTGATAAAAACACAAAGACTAAGGTTTCGCACGATATTGGTAAACTTGTACAGTTGGATATTGAAAAGATGGATGAAGTTCAGAAGGCCTTCGTTCATATTGACCCCGTATAATTCAGAAGGCCTTCTGACGTATAACTTATCTAATACTATCTATCAATTCATCCTTATTTATACTCCTCGGGGAGTTCAACCAGTTTAAATACTTCACCGTTCGGATTTATATTGAACGGGCTTTTAACATCTTTCTCTGTGCCGTTCGAATAACTTACACTCAGCGTAGAATCGCTTAAGGTAGATTTTACATTCTCAACATCTGTAAGTGTATGGTCGAAGTAGCAAATAGCCATTGATCCGTTATGATATGTTGTTCTTAAACGAACAATACTCGAATCCTTGGACAAGTGACTTGTAAGATAAGGCAGATACCTTCTGGTAATTGTTTTTCCCGCTTCCGGCATGTTGTAAACTAGCACCGACAAGTTAAGGGTATCTTTGAGATTGTACTTGTTAAACTTTCTGTCGAACGGATGATACATCATCTTTTCATAATCGTACACAGACATTTTCTCTCCCGGCTTACCCTCTTCGTTTATTTCGAAGGATAACTCAAGTTCGGTTGTGCCGCTTCTTTTTTTAATCTCAACTATATCAGCCGTTACTTCTTCTTTTATTTTCTCCGGAGTTGTCTTGTTTTCATCGTAGAAGAAAACAGCAGTAACCGGTTCACCGAAGTGTGTAAGGAATCCGAAAACACCCTCATCTTCTCTAAGTGCATAAAACAGGTTATTGTAATCTATCCTGTCGAATAATTTATCTATAGCATATTCATAAGTTGACAGTGAATCCAGCGAGCCGTCTTTTATTATTCGCACTTTTTGTTTTGCCGGACTAAATATTGTCTTCTTTACATCGACTTCTTCCAACTTGTCGGCATCATAATAAATTTCAATGGTATGCGATGCAGCATACGCATCCAGACCATGGATGCCCTGGACTTTATGTAACTGACTTGAAAGAGACTTTGCACTTCCGTAGCATTTAACATTTTTCAATCCTTCTTTCTTGAGGACTGCTACGTTTTCAACTTCGTTAAAGTTACCCCACCTGTCCGAAAGAGTCTTGAATTCAATTTGGGTTGAGAAACCTAAACTGACGAGTACCAGAACTACTGTTGCAATTGGAGCCAGATATTTAGTGGCTTTCTTGTTATTAATTGTTAGCGATTGCTTTACGGGACATGAGTAAACGCAGTCGGTACAGAGGTTACAATCGGCATGTGTAATAACATCATACTTGGTAATTTCTATTCCCTGTGGGCAGCTGGCTTCACAGATTCCACAGCTCGTGCAGTCGCCCGGATCTCTTGTGATTTTAGCTGCGGGAAGAATGAAGCTTCGCATAAATCCGATTTCACTTATTAATCCGATTAGTACGATGGCTGCTAAAAGCCATATAAAACTAAGCTCGCCGATAAATGCGTTGATTAATATGAAAACGATAATAGCGATGGATACCGGAAGTACATTCAAGAAGATGTTACTCATTGCACTCAACGGGCAGAGGTATTTACACCAGAATAACCTGAATATAACAGCACCTACTACAGTTATTATAAATGCTGCGATTGCATAAACGAGATTTATATCAGTATTCCCAAACAGGTTTACCGCAGCAAAGTAAGGTTCAAACTCTTTACAAAACAATTCACTGCTTGTCATCGTGAAGTAAATTGTCAGGAAGAGTAAAATATACTTTAGAGAACGCAGGGGCCTGTCGAGGTACTTCGGCATTTCCATTCTTATCTTCAGCTTTGCGCCAAGTTTGCCAAGCCATTCTGAAACTGCGCCGATAGGGCATATATAACTGCAAAACAGTTTGCCGAATAGTATTACCGCAACAAGCAATCCTATACCCATCATAACCTGTACTTCACTCATAGAACAGGACATTGTTCCCATTTCAAGTTTGCTGAACAATGAAGATATCCCACCGAAAGGGCAATAGGCTTCGAAGTCAGCAGTATAGCCGGAGTCGAGTGCCGGACGGATTGCTACATATAGAATTAATAGCAATATTATCGATTGAAAAATTATTCTGGTTTTGTTTTTCATTTCTAATTTATCCTTTAGTCATTCAGTAAATATTTCCCGTATTAATTTTCTTTCTTGTAGTTCTTTTGCCGTTTAACTGATTCTTTCACTATGACAGCTCGTTCCGGTATTGGTATATCTTCGTAGACCGGATTCTTATCCTGATTTGTCAGTATCCATCCGCTTAAAAATGAAAGCTCGGTAATCTTTTTCATCTTATCGAAGTTTAGTTTTTCAATGTCGTCATCCGGCGTGTGATAGTCGTCGTGAAGTCCTGCAAAGAAAAACAGAGCCGGTATGTCTCTCCACAAGAAAGGAGCCTGGTCACTGGCATTGCCCAAAAATCCTACGTTATACAATAATTCCATTCCGACCAGCTTGTTTGCTTCTTCAGCAGTTTTAATAATGTCTCTTCCGTAAAAGGCTCCGCCTACCCAGACAAGCTCGGGCTCGTTTCTGCCTATCATATCAAGGTTTACGACCGCAACAGTTTTTTCTAACGGAAATAAAGGCTGGTTGTTTACATAGAACTTTGAACCAAGCAGTCCATTTTCTTCAGCGCTGAATGATATAAACAAAGCGCTTCTTCTAGGCTGGGTTTTGGAGAAAGCTTTTGCGAGTTCAAGCAATCCTGCTGTACCGCTTCCGTTATCATCGGCACCGTTATGAATTTCCCCGACTCTGGATTTATCCATTGCACCATACTCACCGATACCTATGTGATCATAATGTGCGCAGAAGACTACAATTTCATCCTTCAGTTCCGGATCACTGCCTTCGAGATATGCTACAACATTCTGTGTTCTTAATATTTCGTAATCCACGACTATGTTGAACTCGGCAGTGATATCTTGAAATTCGAATGAATGAGGTTTGAGTTTAGTGTCGATGCCTTGAAGAACTTCTTTCAGGTTTACATTAGCCAGTTTGTCGAACAACTGAGTAGCGATCTTTTCGGTTAAGTAAAACACCGGCAGTTCGCTTCGCTTTCTATCATGCAGTTTTGTGTATGTTCTTTCAAAAAGTCCGAGTGTCTTTTCATACTTTGCATCTATCGGTTGTTCCAGCAGCAGAGGTGATTGAACAACAAATACTGCCTCGGCTCCTTTATTCAGAGCATACTTGGCTTTATGTTTTACCATTCTATAATGCAGCTCATTTGCTTTTCTAAATGCGCTGCTTGAATCGGAGTAACGGGGATAACTATCCACCACCAATACAATTTTGTTCTTTACATCAAGTGAATCCCCTTCGACGTTAACATAGTCGGTATATCCATCCTCACCGTCATAAATACCATACCCCGCAAATACTATCGGGCTTGATACGGAATAACTTGTTCCGCCTGTATATCTCAGGAAAAAGTCCTTACTAAGTTCATAAGAGACTTCCTTTGAACCGTTATCATACTTTTTAGTAATTGTTAAATTACTTTTTTCATTAAGCTGGGATTTCTGGAGACTGAATTTCTGAAAATACTCTTCATACAGGCTTGACTTTTCTACTTTCAGCTGACCGGCATAATCTTTTTCTTTTCTTCTTCTCGGGGTCTCAAAGACAGGTTGAAGACCTTGTTTCCTGTAAAACTCTGCTAAATACATTGCAGCAAGTAAATTTTCGTCGGTTCCCGCAGCTCTTCCCTTCATGCTGTCGGAGGCTAAAAATTGTTCGTGTACTTTCATCTCCTCTTTTGATATAGCCTGAAGACCGGGTTTATACCCGTCCATCACTTGTGCGGATAATGTTATTGTAAAAAGGAAAACGACTATTGATTTGAGTATTGTATTTTTCATTATGTGTAAAATTCTCCCAAAATTGTTAAATGGATTAACTAGTGATTAATGTCCTATTTGTTGCTTCAGCATACCTTTCCTGTTAACCGGTTGTTTATTCCAGCTCATAAAGCCAGAAGAAGGAATAAACCGGTTTTCAGGTAAAATTTTTAATTCTTATTTCAACAAAACCATTTTGCTGGTATTTGTCTTTCCGTTAAAATTCAACGAGTAATAGTAAATTCCGCTGCTTAATCCTTCAGCATTAAATTCAACGGAATATGAACCGGCTGCCTGCCGGTTGTTTATTAATTCAGCAACTAACTCACCGAGAGCATTATGGATGTTCAATGAAACCTTTCCCTCGGTAGGTATGCTGTACTTAATAGTTGTTTCCGGATTAAATGGATTCGGGTAGTTCTGCGACAGCTCAAACTTTTCCGGAATTGCCGGGGAAGTCATTTCAACAGATACTACATACGGTGATTCGCCCGAATAAATGTTTGTATTGTTACCGCAAAGCCATATGGCATTTGAAGTACTTTCCCAGGTTATACCTTTCAGGTCACGGTCGATTACTGTGTTGTCTGCAATGTTAAACCAGGTACTGCCGCCGTCAGTAGTATGATAAACCGAATCTTCACCAACAACATAGTAGCGGGTTTCATCAACCAAATAAATATTTTCGAATGTTACATCAACGCTGTCGGTCAGCGACTTGAACCAGCTTTTTCCTGCATCACTTGTTTTAAATATCATGTTGTTGCCAACAGCAAGTCCTATATCACCTTTAATATCAAGACGATTGAATGCTTCTGTAGAATCGTCCGGTGAAGCTCCCGTTACTGGCGCGTATTTAAAGGTTGAACAGCCGTCATCTGAATAAGCCGCTAAAAGATCGTCGCCGACAAACACTATGTTGTTTTCATCAAGTATTTTTACGTCATACAATTCATCGAAAAAATTACCTGTGATATCTTCGAATGTAGTTCCATCGGTGGTTTTATAAATAATCTCTTCGTCTGTGTAAGTTCTTCCTGTAATGATTCCAAAATTCTCATTCAGAAAATCGACAGCATAAATACTTGTCAAAGAACTTAATTGACATTCGCGAATAGTCGTCCATGATTCTCCGCCGTCGGTAGTTTTACTTATCATTCCATAAGCACGAGCGAAGTAACCTGTGTTATCGTTAACGAAATGCAGATCATTTACCTTGGGACATCTTTGATCGTGCGAAACATATTTTGGAATCCATGTGCTGCCGCCATCGGTAGTTTTAAGCATGAGACCGTCAAATCCTGCAGCATAACCTGTATTTACCGATGGAAAAGTAATGTTGTAAATTGATGCGCCCGGCATTGGAGTTGTGCTTACCCATGTTTCTCCCATATCATCCGTATAAATTATATTACCGCCGCCACCGACTGCAAAAACTCTGCTTCCGGCCGATGCAACAGCCTTTATAGAGAACCCGAAAGGAATATCCTGCGGTACCCAGTTTTTACCGGAATCAGTTGTCTTTAGTACGACGCTGCCGTATTGAACGCCGCCGCCAAAAGCAAGCCCGTTCAATCCGTTTTCAAAATGGAGAGCATACATATTAACATAAATTTTATTCGCATCTTTTTGGTCAAGGTACTTCCATGTTTCTCCGCCGTTAGTCGACTTAACGAATATAGTCGGCTGTAATCCAGCGGAAGCTGAGCCCCAGCCAACGCCATAAACAAAATTCTCGTCAAGCATGTAAACACCGTTAAGGTTTGTTTTACTATATATGTAATCGCCGTAATCTTCTGTTTCTGCGTTCACCCAGGTAACACCGTCTCTTGTATAGTAGATATCGTCTTTACTCTTGCCCGAAACAACACCTACGTTTAATCCGGCAAAACTCATAGAGTATAGGTCTTTGGAAACCTGTAATACACTTGTCCAGTTTTCTCCGCCGTCGGTTGTATGAAGTACGCGGGCGCCTGAGCTTTTTGAAAGACGAATCCAGCCGGTTGTTTCATTTGCGAAATAAATTTCTTTCACCGAACCGTCAAGGTTGCTTACTGTAGTCTTTACCCAATTCTCTCCGCCGTCGGTTGTAACCATTAGAATATCATGGTCGCCGCCGACAAATCCTTTGTTCTCGTTCATAAAGAAAACAGACCGCAGGAAAGTGTCGTAGAGATCATCTTCATTGAAACTTTGCTTAAACCAAGTTTCACCTGCATCCGTTGTTTTGAGAATTACAGGAAGTTTGGTTACGCTGTAAAAGTCCCTGTCGCTCACAGCCCAGCCGACCTGATCAGAAACGAAGAAGATGTCGTTGAAATTCGGGTAAGACTCATGTGTATGTTTTGTAAAAGTCTGTGCGGTTAACAGTTGTGAAACCAGAAGCAAAATAAAAACGTAAAGTTTTCTATCCATACCGTAGTAACTCCCTAAATATTCTTATAGTTTGTTTATCCTTATAGTAGCGGCACATGCAAAAATTTTATTTTCAAGGTCCTTTAATTCAGCGCCGGGCGCGGAAGTCAGATAATCGGCATTAAGATCGAGTATAATATCATTTGTTATGTTCAATCCTAAACCGAAGAACATCCTGTTGACATTGAGATCCTCGCCTCCGCAAATCAGGTCATGTTCGTATTGTCCGAAATTGTAACCCGCTCGCAAACAGATTGAATTAGTCAGACCGTATTCAATTCCCGTCCGTATCAAATGATTCAATGATTCTATAGAAGCATATTTACTGTCGATATACTTGGATGAATCTGCTGAGACTTGTGATAGCTCATATTCTAATCCGATCAGTAATGATGAATTTTCCGGTGAATATGATAATCCGAATCCGGCTTTAGTTAAACTTGTTTCCCAATCCCAGGTTTTCAGACCATTGGCTGAAATTTTTGTCCAGCTCTCATCGGTGTTATAGCCTGCAGAAATTCCTGCTGTCAGTTCATCATTGATTCTGTATTGTGATACCGCTGAAATGTCTATAGCAAAAAAAGATGAATAGTTGTCTTCTCTATCCTTATACGTTGAAGAACCTGATGAAAGCATTTTAGAAACGGCGCTGCTGATATTACCATCGACAACAACATCGATATTTTTATCCGGCTGCCATTGAAGCTGAAGTCCGAACCTGTTTTTATTAAATCGTATCTTCTCGTTTTTGGTAGAAACTAAATGTGAGATAAAGTACTTTTCGCCGTAGTAGTTTCTTATTTCTATACTAAGGTTGTTTATTTCATCAACTTCAATATTTTCCTGGGTGTTATTGATTTCGGATGTAAATCCGAGAGTGATATTGTTTTGTATTTTATATGCCAGACCGAAATTGATATTTACATTTCTGAAGGTTGTAAGAGCGTATGAGTAATTTTCTTTTTTACCATCCAGCACCTGGTAACTAACGGATGCCCCCAGATATAAATCCTTAACCAGTTCCAGGCTGTGCATTAGCTCGAAGGATGGACCTCTGTATGCAAAGTTGCCGGCAGCTAAATCGGTCAGGAAAAACCCTTTTCCTGAATAGGGATCCATTTCGAGTGCCTGGTTATAGCTTTTCCTGAGTTCGTAATTGTAATTAACCGTTCCCCTGAAAGTACCCGAGATCCCTAGCGGATTTACCATTGTTGCGTATTGATCATAACTATTGGTTCCGAGCGGAGAGTATTTTCGCTTATATCCGTAGTCGGCCGTTTCGGTAGACGAAGAGAGCTCGAGTTTAGAGTATTTTTCATCTACAACAAGCCAGGCGGGATTCCCGCTTACGTTCATCAGGTTAATTGACCGGTTCGAGTCGACAATTGAATAACTCAGGTTTCCTAATGCTTTGGTTCTGCCGTTTTGTGCAACAGCTGCTGTACCGATAAGTACAAGTATATAGAGTGTTATAAAATTAATCTTCATTCTATGGTTATTCCGAGTTTTATTTTTGGTAACCGGGTGTGGGAATGTCCAATATTTCCCAGTCTAATGTTCCGTCGTTTGAATCCATACCTGGTAGTATTCGTTGTATTGACTGACCGCTGTATTTAGCTGGGGCAAATGCTCTGCCTCTGTCGATCCTGTCGTCTAATGTCTTCTTGGACGACATGTTCATATCATATTCTACCCCGTCAAGTATAGTGGCTATATCAATACCGTCCTCATACTCGGCATCTTCTCCCGAAGCCAGAATAACTATATCGCTGCCGAGGGACATGTAAAAGTCTGTTGTCTTCTCCGGCATAAGATTCAGCAGGTTCGGAACATCCGGGTTGTCCGATTCGTTGCTCGCATATTGGTTGAAGCATTCCCAGTCAGCATTTCTCAAATCAATGCTGGTTTCGATGAAGTTAGTATGATCGGCAGCATCGGAGGCAATAATCAGATAAGAATTAGCCGGGAAAGGATATTCTTTTCCTCCCGGTTCTCCCGGGAACTGGTACGCATAAGTAATTCCGTCTATATCACCGTCGGAGTTCTCATCTGCGCCGGGACCCAACTCACCGTCGTCACGGTTGCCGGAAACACGCATAAGAATTAAACCGTCAAGATATTTTGTTTCGTTGCTGCTGTTGTATAATTCAACAAACTGATCGAAGAAATAGAAAACTCTGTTTTCCGGTCCGGCAAAATACAATTCGTTAAGCGCTATGCCCGAACTTGATACTGCTTTTGTAAAGATCGTATCAAGGTAGGTTCTTCCGGAACTTATAGTTACTTCTTTTTTGCTTCCGACAATCGAGATCGTTTCATCTTCCGGGTGGGATGCGATTACAGTTAATGTATAAACAGACGAAGGTAGATTTTTCATCTCCAGCAATCCGTTGATATCCGCATATTCCGAAAATTCGCCGTACTCACTTTTAAAAGCAACCTTAGAACTGCCCAGGGGTACAAATGGTTCTTCGTCATTATATGCTGAACGATCCCATATAGTCTGGATTTTCCATTCTGCCTGTCCGTCAATATTAGACGGACCCTCTTCTTTACATGCAAATGCTGTAAGTAAAATTAAAGCGGCTGTAAAACGTATTTTGTTCATATTTTTACTCTAATATTTTATCAAAGATCATACTGAATTCAACTCCGTAATAGAGGTCGGGATTTCTTGTGCTGTACGTTTTTGTATTATAATTACTATAGTATGAATAGACAGCCGGATCATCCAGGAAGTTGTTAACATAGAAAGATACTTCAGCTCCGGCGAACAATGATTTACTAATGCTGAAGTTGAACAACCATTTGTTTGGCTTGCTTTTTACACTTCTTTCAATATTTCTGGAAGCAAGTTTCTCCGGACTAATAAGCGATTCATCCATGGGGACTAAATTGTATGTTTTGGTTTGGTCGGTATATAACTGTTCTGCCCGAAGTGTTATCCATAATCCAAGATCCGGATGTGTATATTGTATGTAGTAATTCAACTGAAACTTTTCTCTCCAGTTACCCGACGACAAGTAAGTCCATCCATATAATTGGTCACCAAATGAGGTGTTAACAATATAATTCTCATACTGCCCTAACGATTCGTCGGGGTTGTTGTCGTATAGCATTACATTGCCCGGATCATTACGGTAACTATAAGCTCCGTTCACCATAAAAGTAGTATTGATAGATTTGATTTTATTCGTTCTAAGAGAAAATTCAAATCCCTTTCGCAGAGAAGACCCGCCGTTTTGGCCTAGTCTGTATTCGCCAACATAAAATATTTCATTCGTTTCGCCAGCGTCTGTTTCTATAAAAACAGGAATATCGGGATATTCAAGCTCGTTTACTCTTTCTTTATAATAGCCTGTTAGTGATAAGCCAAGCCAGCCGAAGAACTTGTGGTCATACCCTACCTCATATTGTGTTTCGGAATAACCTTCTAAATCAGGCTGCCATAAATCTATCGTAGTATAACGAAGATCCTTGCTATACGGATTCCGCCATGTTAACACATCTTCGGGTTTATAAAGAGTTGATAAAGGAGGGGCTTTGCTTACTTTGCCTGCGCTTAATCTTATCTGGTTATTCTTGCTTAAATAGATCATCATACTAGCACGCGGATTAAAAAATGTTCCCTGTTTAGATTCAACAATATTTCCATCCCCGTACAATCCGCCGAAATTAAATTTTTCCGGATTGTACATTTCGTACCTGAAGCCGAACATAAATGAGAAATCCAAAAGTAAATGGCCCGTAACTTTGTCCTCTGCATAAAGGCTTAGAATATTATACGCAGGGATATCATCGTACGAGTAAGATCGTCTTTTGGAATCAGGACCATAATAATTAAACAGTGAATCAATCAAAATGCCGTCGCCTGTATTTGCTTCGTAACTGTATTCCGCTCCGGCAAGGAACTTATGAATATAGGAACCGGTAAAGAAAACATTATTCCAATCCAACCTTCCGCCGGTACTCCATTCCATACCTTTGTTTCTGACAACTCCGATATATGATGTAACACTGTCTCCGTTGGGGAGTATTCTAAGATCCGATGTAATCAATTTGGATTTGCGCGAATTTATCTTCTTCATTCTCAAATATGTGCTGTACTCAATCTTGTTTGTCTCACCTTCAATAATTGTTTCTCCCCAGTCAGATAGTGAAAGTTCGAATCCCCGGTTGTAATTATTGGTAAGATCAAATAATTGTTCCGGCTCTTCTTCGTCGTTCACTGCCTGAACATTAACTTTAATATTATTTTTAACACTGTTCATTAAAATGCTGGAATAGGCTAATTGCCCGGTATATCTTGTGTATTCGTCGCCATCAATCCTTATGTCGCGAGTACTGCGGGCAACATTTAAATTATAGCTTAATGCTGATTCATCTGTCACTTTAAATCCGCCTCCCAGATTCGCTTCGTTGTTCCTCGGATTTGTTTTTACTTTTAATCTGTGCGGACGGCTGCCGATCTTTGTTCTAATATTGATTATGCCTGATGTAAAGTCGCCATACTTTACGGAAGGCAGACCGGTTATGACTTCAATGTTCTCAAGGTTGTCGGCCGGTATAGTACGTAAGTCAACACTGCTTCCCATAGTTGAGCCGCCGAACTTCGATCCGACAAGCGCTTCGAACTGGAGGTTGACATTGTTGGATTGCGGAGTACCATCTATAATTACTTTTGTACCGAAAGCGGAGAGATTATCTTCGGACTCGCCTCTGATGGCAACCTTGCTGGTTTTACCGATACCCGGGTTATTCGTCTTCTGAATCCCGGGTACCAAATCCAGAACATCTCCTATATGCGTTGCCTGGAAATGCTCTATCTCACCACTCCTTATTTCCGTTTTCGAGTTTACTTCGGTAGGCAGAAGCTCCTGCTTACCTGTTACTTCAATACCGCCAATCTGGAATGATGACGGTTTCAGCTTAAAATTTAGTTCTGTTGTTTTTCCCGGAGAGACTGTTACGGTAACAACCTGCGGCTCGTAACCGATGAATGAAGCCTTCACTGTATACTGCCCGGGAGTTAGATTTCTAATCACATACATCCCTTTATGACTGCATGCGGTACCGTATTTGTTTTCGCTGATTACAACATTTGCGCCCGGGAGTATTTCACCTTTTGTATCAGTGACTTTACCCTTCACGCGACCGGTTTTATCCTGAAGAGATGCATGCGAGGCAATAATCACTTTGTCGCTTAAAACCGTGTAACCTATTTCGTATTCATCCTGAATCGCTTTGAGTATTTCCCCAATCTCCATACTGTCGGCTTTAAATCGAGTAACGGTTTTGTCGACAAGTTCATTTTCGTATACCAAATCAATATCACCCAGAATGGAAATCTGATCAAGAAGGTATTGAAGCGTTTTGTTGTTGACGGAGACGGTTATTCGTTTATCCAGAAGTCCTGAATAATGAGAATAGGAGCCGCTTATACTGGCGTATGATTGATTGTCAAGCTGATTAGGAATTGAATAAGTATTTGTGTTGCACATAAATAATATGCACAATAAAACCGAAACGGGATGCAGCAGTCTTTTTAGCGAATAATAGGAACTCATCGATCTCTCACGATTATCGAGTATTTAATTAATTGTTGTTGCTTATGAATATCGTATTCTCTTCGTATACGATATTTATGTTCATTGATATTGAAATTGCAGTAAGTGTTTCATTTAATGATTCTTTAGTAAATACTCCGGTTAATCTTTTACTCTCTATTTCATTTTCCTGAAACTTTACTTTTACATTGTAGATTCGTTCAATTTCTTCCATTACCCGGCCGAGCTTTTCATTACGAAAAGATATTTTGTTTTGCAGCCATGCAGTGTGATGTTTTAATTCCGCTTTCCTTGGATTTGAAAATCCGCGGTTCTCGCTGTAAGTAACAAATTCACCGGGATTTACATTCACCGAATTTGAATTCTTCGTTTTTTCGTTGTAAACTTTTACCGATCCTTCAACAACAATCAACTCTATATCTTCATTCGCCCGTGCCTTTATATTAAACTCCGTACCGACTACTTCCGTTATTATTTCACCGATCTTTACCTTAAAAGGTTTGTTCTTGTTAGGCTTTATCATAAAAAAGGCTTCACCGCTTAGCTCAACAAGTCTTTCGTCTCCTTCAAAATACCTGGGATAAAGTAACTTACTGTCGGAATTCAATTTTATAATCGAACCGTCTGCAAGGCGTATATCACTACTTTCACCACGGTGAACAATCCTGGTATAAATTTCGTTTATCTCTACCGGTGTTTCCGCCAATTCCGTATTTGTATGAACCGGTGTCTTGTCCTTAAAGAAGATCACAAGCGCTGTGAGTACAATGATCGCGGTAAACCGGATGACCCATGCTACGGCATTCGATAAACCATTTGAAGCTGCCGGTTTGTATTTGTAAACTCTTTGTTTTTTTACTTTTTCGATTTTCTCGTTTTCGGCTATTGAGTTGCTGATAATCTCCCAGACTTTATCAGCATCCGGCTCATCGGCTTTTTTTAGCTTACCGGTTATACTCCAGAGTTTAACGAATTTCTTAAACTCAGTTCTGTTTGCTTCCGAACTATTAATCCATTCATCGAATGAATTCTGTTCGGAGTTGTTTAAGTCGTTATTGATGGCTTTGACAAAAAAATTCTCGTCAAAATCCGAATTTTCCAGTTCTATGACATCCTCCTGTAATACGTATCATACAAAGCATTTCTTAATAATAAATACACAGAAAATTTAAAAAAGTACTATTGTTATAATTAAAATCTACTCCGAATGAGCTGATAACATTTGACGAAGAAGTGACAGAGCTTTTGACATATGATTTTTAACAGTCTGGAGTGATATTTCCAGAACCTCGGAGATAGCCTGGTATTTCATCCCGTCATAACGGCTTAAAATAAAGACCAAACGGCATTTTTCGGGAAGCCTGGTTATGGCTTGTTCCAAATCTTCAAGCAGGGCTCTTTTTTCGTATGCGGAGTATTGTTCGTGGTTGCCGTTTTGTAATTTACCGTCGGTGTAAGATGTCAGTGAATCATGTTTAACAGTACGGGAGTTGTAGTTGAGCGCCAGGTTTTTTGCAATTTTGTATAAATATGCTTTCGGGTATTGCGATGAATTTATATCCTGCCTGGATAACCAAAACTTAATAAATGTATCCTGTGTCAGGTCTTTGGCTGCTTCTTCGTTGAAAGTAAATCTGTATAAAAACTGATAAATAGGACTATAGTACATCTGGAACAACTTTTTGTACGCTTTTTGATCATTCCTTTTGATTTTCTCTATTATGTCGGCTAATTCATCTATATCCATTGATCACCGCAACGGACCTTATTATCCAATAAATGTAAGCCGAGAAGATAACAAATAAAATGCTAATTCTCATTCATATAATTACTTAAGGATTTATTCAATTTTGAGAATATTCAGAATAATGACGGGTTATGCAGGATGTGTGGGAACAGGGAATTTGGAGAAAAGCGGGACCTCCATGCTGGAAGTCCCGCTTTTGTTTTGTCTAAGTTATGGAGTAATCGGTACGTTTACTCCTTCAAGTAGTCGGTTTTTAGTTTGGACTAATTCTTCTCTGTATGTTTCACTTAATTCCGATTTGTTAAGTTGTTCATCGATAACGTTAACAATTCTTTCTTTATTATAGTTATAATTAAACCAGCCGAGCGCTTCCATGATATAGGTTTTGAGGGATTCATTGAAATTATCGTCCTGAATCAATTCAAGAAGTCTCGGAACGGCGTTTACGAAATTATAGTTTCGTAATGACCTTACCGAAGAAATTCTCTTTTTTAAAGTAAGTGAGTCGTTTTCGATATTGACCAGTATATCATCGTACAACCAGTGCTTATTACGTTTGAAAGAACCCGTAAGGTTTTTAATAAGCAGGTCTTTCGACACGAAGTCAGGCATGCTGTTCACAATTATTTTCGTTTGTTTAATCGCTTCGTCACTATTCATTACCGAGATCGCGGTTCTTCCGTTGAATGATACACGGCTGCTCGGATCATCTATTATTCTTTTAAGCGCATAAGGAATGTACTCGTCAAGTCCGATTTCACCCATCAGCTCGACGCTTATACGTCTGATCAATTCATACGGATCGTTAATTGTAAATTTAAGAACTTCCCTGAAATCGTCGTTGTTTAGTCCCGCCAGACATTTTAATGCTTCCATACGTACATTAAATGAAGGATCGTTTTTGACAATCTCTACAAGCTTCTTCGAGAAATCTTCTTTTAAATTTTGAGCCAGTATATATACGCTCATGACTCTTAGAGGAATTTGTTCACTCTTAATCAGCTTCTGCCAGACTTCCGTATCTGCCTGACGATTGGTCACAAGTTCATTAATATCAATATCAAAGGTGTTCTTAAACCGGAAAGTCGGGTCACCAAAAATATGGTTCTCCAGGTAGTTCGTAAAACGATGCCAGTTTCCGATTCTAATTCCGTAATTAAACAGTCCCATGAATTCGTCCATCCATTTATCCTGAAGACAGTTCACGGAATTGGCAATACCTACGATAGTATTACCTTCACCGAAGATGTACTTCCCGGCGATATAATTTTCTCTGTGGAATGACCCGTTAAAGCATTCGTCGAACACTACAACTTCAGCCTGCTGCTTAAACAAGTCGATGTCTTCCGAGTAAATATCAAGTGAATGGTCGAATATCGAATCGGCTTTTATCGATGAATCAACAAAAGCTTCCTTCATCCATTCGTCCGTAACGTGATAATTATCTTTGTAATAGCCCTTTACTTCTTCAAGATCTCTTTTATGTCTCTTTGCGCTTCTTAGTTTGCTGCGAAGGAAACGTTTTATTTCTTCAACATTTGTCTGAATCGATTGTCCTTTGGGGTAGTCTAGAATGTATTGAATTTCCGGGTGTCCGTGCGCATGAAAGATGGCAAGATCCATCTCAGGTTTTTCCAGCTCCAGCATTAATATTTCTTTCATCTGCCGGCTCATTTCGAAGTTTAGGAAATTAAGTGTTCCGCCAGGAGTGAATAACTGCGGGAACTGCTCACGTAATGCAATGTGTTCATTAGTCCATGCTGCCAGAGATTCGGAGTAATAACCGTGTCCGGTAAACACAAATGCGTTGTCGAGTTTATTGGATTCTTTTTTATTCTTGACAGCTTTAATTAAGTATTTCTTTATAGCTTCGTATTTACTGTCGTCATTTACCGGGGGTTTGATTCTTCCGCTGTAAATTTCACGCTCAACCGTCTGCGGAGACTCGGATGTTAATTTATAATAGTAACAAAGTGAATGGGCGGTATCCTTTTCAAGAAACTCAAATTCCAGGTCAAAGTCGTCATAAAACCGGTCGGATGGAATTGAGGATCTGAACTTTTCGTATCTTTCCTCATCCATCTTGAATGCCGAAGTCATATGCTGGGCATTGCGTATCATCGGTATCGGGATGTCGCCGATAAATACTACACCTTCAAGATGATCGGAGTTATACAAATCCACAATTTCCTTCTTTATATCGTCGGGAGTTTTCCAGTCGTCGACGAGGAGGTGAGTGTTAAGTCCGTCCTTTTCAACGGCCTGCATATATGCATCTACGGCATCTTTGGTTTTACTGTAAGTAACCTCATCAATAACTACAGCAAATGAATTCTTATTGTTCTCCCCGAATATATTAGAACAGATAGAAACTGTAAGCAGTATTGTCAATATTGATTTACGTATCATGTTTTCCTTTCGATTTTGTTATTTGAGAAAAATCATTTTTTTGATTTCAGTGAAACTGTTTGTATGTATTCTATAGAAGTATATTCCGCTTGATAAAGCCCTGCCGGATTCTGCAGCATTGAACTCAACAGTATGTTGCCCGGCTTGTCTGAAGCCGTTCTCGATTACTGAGATCTCTCTGCCCAGATAGTCATAGACAGTTATTTTAACATTTCCCGCATCCTTCAAATCGTAAACAATGTTTGTTGAGGGATTGAATGGATTCGGATAATTCTGTTGTAAGGCATATCCATCGGGTGCAGTGTTAACGGGAGAATCATCAACACCTACAGTAACATCCCACGCTATTATATGTCCACTCAAAGTTCCCAGGAAGACCTTTCCCTCGCTATTGAGAGCGATTTCACAAAAATTATATTCATCCGATGCAAATGTATCATCAACCGTCCAGGTATCACCGTTATCTTCAGTTATCAATACTTCTCCATGATAGCAGCCTATATACCCTTTGCCATCGGTATTTATTGCAATCGTCCAGAATGCTGAATCGGCAACAGTAGTTATATTGTGATTAAATTTACTCCAGGTGTTTCCTTTATCCTCGGTTTTGAACATTAACCCATGCCCTACAGCCCAGGCTGTTGACGGACCGGTAATAGCTACGTCCTGGTAATCACGCCCCTTCAGACTTTCAATAATTCCGGGAAGTTCAATCTCCTCCCAGGTTGAACCGCCGTCGGTTGTTTTCATTACCCATGTATCCGGTCCGAAAATAAAACCATTGAGTTCATCAAAAAAGATCATGCCTCCGGCAAATGAAGACGGACCGGAGAAATATTTTATCGGATTCCAGTTATCACCGCCGTCGGTTGTTTTGAACAAATAGTAATCGCTGTATTCATCGACGGACATAAGTGCATAACCTGTAAGTTCCGTGGGAAAAGCAAGTGCAAGCCCCTGGTTTCTCGCATTAAAAAGGTTGTAGTCAATTACATCTGTCCAGGTCGAACCGCCGTCGGTTGTTTTACTTAAATGTTTATTGTCTTTAAGGATAACGCCTGTTTCCTTGTCTGAAAAATGCATCAATGCGGAAGTGGGGGCATGGACACAAGAAAGATATTCCCACTCGGAATAACCGTCGTTACTGTTGAACAACAAATCCGAACTTCTGGTAACTGCGTAGCCCACGCCATCTATGAATTCTATAGCCTGAACAGGTGAACCCGGTTTGGATTTCAACAGCGTCCAGCTTACACCGAAGTCTTCCGAAATTAATATATGGTTGCTTTCGGCGACAACACACAATTTATTGTTTACTCCCGATACCGATACGAATTTGTAAGGGTAGCTTGGCGTTTCCTCTGCCCAGGTTTCTCCGCTGTCGGTGGATTTATAAGTAAACGCATGGTTGAAGCCGTTTGAACCAATAGCAATAATATTCTGGGGATCTTTCATGTAAACATCACTCACCCTGTAATAACTTTTAGCCGGACTTTCCGTAAGCACTTCCCAGTTCTGACCGTAATCGGTTGATCGATATACCGGTGTGGGAATGTTCCAGTATTCGCGGCCTTCACCGATCGCAATAATTGTAGTTTCATCAATCCAGAAGGCTTTGTGCAGATTATTAAAGAACCCATCCTGTATAGGATTTGAGAAATTCCAGGTTTCTCCGCCGTCAACTGTGTATTTTATTTTATCCTTTTGTCTGCCGACCACAACTCCGCGGAAACCGTCATAGAAATTAATATCAGTCCATCTGTGATATTGTGTTCCAACTGAGATCAATGAATCCTTTGCTTCCCAGGTTAAGCCGCCATCTGTGGTCTTTAAAATAAAATTGCTGTTCAGTTTGCCTGCAACAATAAAGCCGGTGTTCTCATCTACAAACTGAATTCCGTCAAACAATTCGAAGGAGAGATTCGGTTTCACATAGCTGAAATCAATTTCCTCCCAGGTTTCTCCGCCGTCGGTTGTCTTTAGTACCGAACCTCCGGGAGAATTTTCTCCGGTTCCGATCCAGCCGTTTTGTTCATCAAGAAAGAAAATTTCCATAAGATCCTTGTCTGTTCCTGAATTCTTTTCAGTCCAGGTATAACCGCCATCGCTGCTGTAAAGAAGATAGCCTTCCTCGCCTATAATCCATCCTGTATTCTCATTTACCAGGAAAACATCATTTAATTCTTTAAGGTCGGGAGATGAAACGATGTTCCATTGTGCGAATGATATATTCGACAGCAGCAACAGAACTATTGCCGCAATAGTTTTTTGTAACTTCATATTTGTTCCTCTTTTTAATAAACGTCTATGCGATACTCCAGAATAATGTTGAAATAGTTTCTATCGGTATCTTGATATAACTGTGAATTTTCAGGGTTGAATCCGGTATAAGTGCAGATTAAATTAAACCCGCCGATGTTTTCTGTCAGCAAGTCTAATTCCAGTCCAAGAGTATTATATGAGTACTCTGTTAAATAGAAGTAAACGTCGTATAATCTGGTATTCGTAAAATATATTGTCGGTTCATTAAGTGTTAAACCGGATTTATCAAGCGAGTATATCCCGTGTTCAAAAATACAGCCAAGATTAAACTTCTCCGATACTGAATATGATGCAAGTACTTTGCCTCCCACAATAGAACCATTGGTGTTCCAGTTTATGGAGCTGTAATAATCATCGTATTCCATGGTGTTAAATTCACTGAATAGCCCTATCCCGATTTTAAATCTGTTGCTTGCTTTATATCCGGTATTCAACTCGACAGCATGATTCATAGAATTCGATTCGGTTAGTATTACATTGAAGTCCGGGTGTTTCGACCATGTTTCGACGGACTTGAATTTATAATTAAGTCCGGCAGTTAAATTATTATTGATGATATAGTTCGAATGAATGGTTGCACTGATATATTCTTTATTCCAGTAACCGGCCGGATTAGGGACATTGTTATTGTCCTTGATATCATTAGCAAGGTTTCCCAACTTAAAACTACCGCTGAGTTTTATGGACTTGCCAATCAGATAATCTGCACCAATATTGAACGTCATACCATTATTATAAGACCGGCGAACTTCGCTCTTCTTATTGAATACCCAGGGATTATCATAGCCATTGAACTTAAATATAATGGATTCATCGTATAAAGCTCCCTGGTCTTCTGCGTATCTAATTTTCTCGAACTTATCAAACAATTGGTAGGTTACACCGATCGCAAGATTATCCCCATCGAAGCCCAATCCCAAAGTCATATCAATTTCCCTGTGCTCACTAACCGGACGCGGGGAAACGGTTTTTAGTCCTTCATCAACGAAGTAATTTATTTTTGCGCCGGCATAGTAATTTCCGAAAATTAATCTGTTATAAGAAGCGTCGATGTTTATACCGTTATATCTTGAACGACCCGTAGTGCTGTCGCCGAGCAGGAAAGGATTCCCTGATGAATAATATTTGGTTGTAAGCCACTGCCGGTCTTTATATTCTTCTTTTGTTAATCCGAATGAACCTTTAAATAACTGGAGCGAATCAAGAGTTTTCTTACCTGTGAATGACAGATTATAGTTGGATATTGCGCCCGGATCCATAAACCTTTTGAAGTCTCCTTCAGAACCATTGTATTCCGTTGAAATAAGCAGCAGTTCTTCCGAAGTGTCAAGGTGCAGAAATGCGGGATTGTCCGAATTATAGTACTGGTTTTGATAGTCGAAAGGATTGAAAAACTTTTGGATATCAGATTGTGCAAAAGTGAAATTAGCCGCACAAACCAGTAACAGAGAAGATATTATCGGTACAATTCTATTCATGTTTATTCCTACAGCATACTATGTGATTCGGGTGTTGGTGTCTCGAAAACTTTGAAATCAAGTGAAGAGTTGTTGTCATCTTTCAATCTAATCTTCCCGTTTTCATTAATTAAAATTCTTTCCATTGTTCTGCCCGTATAAAATTCAATTCCGCCTGTACTGCCGGCATCAATTCGAGGAGTCAGAGTTTTTTCCTCGAGGAGTGTAACGTCATCAATATACTCGACGCCATCGAGAACATTTTTAATCGGCAGCAGTAGTTGATCATCATACCACTGAAGAGAATCCGGGTCATACTGAGCAATAACTATAGCCTCTTTCTCACCGCCGATCAGCCAGTCATTTCCGGCTGCCTGATAAATCTTAATCATATTATCAACATTATGGTTATCGATATCCGGAGCGTCATCTTTATAGAATTCAAAGCTGACTCCGGAGAGATCAATGCTGTTAGGCGCGTTTATGCGGTGATCGATCCCGTCTTCGGCACATACTTTGAATTCACCGGGGTAAATCGGATAGTCTGTTCCGCTGCCGGGGAACTGCCATACACTTTTAGTGTGAATGTATAAGGGATCATCGATGTAATTCAATCCGAGATAGCTGCTGCTGTAAACAACCGCGACAAGTATTCCGTCAAGATAGACTACGGAATCCGACTGGTTGAATACTTCAATATACTTATCGTGAAAATAAAGCCCGGCTTCAGAAGGCCCGCAAGCGTATATTTCGCTTATAACAAGAGGAGAATTAAGAGTAAGAGTATCGAGCGGCAGTATTACCGGGCTGGTTATATCTGCTCTAAGTTCTATTGTATTTGTTCGTGAGTTTACGAGTTTAAAGTAGTCCAGTTTTTGTCCCCGGAGGGTAAACATTTCCTCGCCTGTAAGATTTCGCTTGGCGGAAACCAGAAACAAGTCCGAAGGAATATTATCCAGGGTAATAATTCCCTGATCATCGGAGACACCGGTATACTCCGTACCCAGTGAATTGGATTTAAATAGTACTTCTGTATTTGAAACGGCATTTGATCCGTAAAGTTTTTCAAGACTGCCTGTATTATCGACAAGGTTGATCTGGTAAGTGCTTCCGCGGTCAACTGCACTCGGCTTTTCAAGTGAATCAACACCCGTGTCGCATGCGAATAAAAGCAGAGCCATTATTGGTACTGCAAAAACTCTTGTTTTCATAAATTTATTCCGCTTAATGATGAGTGAAATTCAATCCCGTAAAATATAGGAGGGTTTCTCCTGCTATATGAGGGGTAATTTTCAGATGTTCTTTTACTTTTATACAGCGGACGGCTATTGAAAAGGTTATTAACAAAAAATGAAATAGCTGCGCCTTTCCAGAGAGACTTGCTAACTTTAAGATTCACAAGCCATTTGTTCGGTTTGTCTTCATCGTTTAACTGGTAAGGTTCAACATGACGCTGCAATTGTTCGTAAACAGTATTGCCTCTTTCTGATTCGGGAATTCTTACTAATTCTCCCGCTGCAGTGTAATATCCTATTGCAAGTGTATCGTTGTAATTTCTTCTTCCGTCAATCTCAATTAATTTCTGTTGGATGTGAATGGTTGCCCATATTCCAAGTGACTTAGCCTGAATATCAAACTTGTAGTTTATGAGCAAATCCTTTGAAACGTTTGAATGAACATTATACATTGGAAAAAGTTCAATCCCCAGATCGGTCACGGTTTTTTTCTCACCAAAGTAGTACCCGTTCTTTTTACCGGATTTTTTATAAAAATATGCTCCGTCAATACTAAAGATTGTATTGATAACAGGTATCTTCTTTGTTTTGATTGCAAACTCGACACCTTTAACTTCCGACCATCCGTTATTGGCACTGATATTATAGTCATCCAGCAATGTATCCTTGGGTGTGCTGTTGCTTAAGTTAGGCCAGTCCGGAAAAGACCTTTTAACGAACGTAGTCGGAATTTCAATTGACGAAAAATTATTTTCGGTTTTATTAATAAACCCTGTTAGAGTGAGTCCCCAGAATCCGAAGTCCTGGTCAATGCTTACTTCATATTTTTTCTGTGTTGAAGCCTTTAGTGTTGGATTTGCAACTTGTCTAACAAATGTACTTACAAGTGAAAAATTGCTATCCGGGTATTCCGGATTTACAACGCTGCTTGTATCCACTATATCAAAATATTCATCCTGGGCGAATATCCTTGTGAAATTAGGCGCCTTGGAAGTAGTGCCGTAATTAATGCGCAATTGGGTGGATTCGGATAAGTTATATGAAAAATTTATTCTTGGATTCAGGTAAGATCCGTTTTTCCCCGAAATTAGATCCCCTTTTCCCAATAGACCTTCTATATCGAATCCGTCCGGTCTGTATATCTCATATCGGAATCCAACCTGAAGTGTAAAAGGTCTGTAAAGGTTTCCCGTAATTTTATCTTCAAGGTATAAACTAAGTGTATTATAAGCGGGAATTTGATTGAATGTTCTCAGTCTCGGAGTTGATACGGATAAAGAAGGCGGATAGAGCGGATCGAAAACAATCCCTTCACCATTATTATAGTCGTTTTTCCATGTTATGCCGGCAAGAACACTGTTAAGATGCTCTCCCGTAAAAAATTTAAAATCATAATTCGCGTCAGCGAATATATTCCACTCATCCCCTTTAATCCACTTCTTGCCGAGGTAACTGCCGAAGACAATACGTCCTTCCTGCGTCCCTTCCTCGGTTCTGTCGGATATTACAATATTATCCCTGGATACTAATTGCTGCTCGTAAGAATCCCTTTTAGTATAGTTAACTGAAAAGCTTGTCCGTAAAGCGCTGAAACTTGAGAATATAAAATCGAAATTTCCCGTATACTTAGCTATAACATCGCGGTTATATGATGCCTGACGCAGCGCATAACCCGGCTGTTCTTTCCTTTCGTCGAATGCCCGCGTGAAGTAAAGAATATTCTGAGCCGTATATGATTCAGTTCTTTTTTCCGTATTAAGCTGAAGAGCAAGCCTTGTATATCCGTCCCCTTCTATTCTAATATCTCTCTGTGATGAAGCAAGGTTGAAATTTCCGTTTAATGTCCAGCCTCCGAGGTTAATTCCTCCGGCAAGATTTGCTTCATAAATATTCGGATTGTATTTGAGTTTGAGCCTGGGCGCCTGAGCAACAGACCTGGTTTTAACTATTATTATCCCGTCTGTTAAATCACCATACTTAGCCGAAGGTATCCCCCTTATAACTTCGACTTTCTGAATATTCTCGGCGGGTATAGCTCGCATATCAACACCGCGTCCTGAAGTAGTTCCGCTAATACCTTCCTGCATATTTGCCGTGTTTGATAAAGGAACTCCGTCCATTATAATCTGAGTGCCGATTCCCTCGCCGCCTCTTATTGATGCCTGTGAAACTTCAACCAGCGTAGGATTTGTGGTTTCAACGCCTGGAATCAACTGCATTACGTCGCTTAAACTAGTTGCCTGTATATGTTCAATTTCACCGGATGATATTTCGGAAGTTGTTGTGGGATCGAGCGGAATAAAATTACTTGTGCCGAGCACTTCAATGCCGCCTATATTGAACGAAATACTTTTAAGCGAGTAGTCGAGCTCAAGGGCCCTGTTTGCAACAAGTATAACTTTGTCGGTAGATTTTTCGTAACCGACAAACGAAATTTCAACCGTGTAAACGCCGGGACGGGCCAGCAGCCTATAATTTCCATCGACATCAGCAGCAGTGCCTATGTTGTTTTCCTTTAAGATTACATTTGCAAAAGGAAGAGCGGCACCCTGTTCGTCTGTAATTTTACCCTTAAGTACTGCGGTATTTTCCTGAGCGAATAGCTGCCCTGTCAACAGCATAAAAAAAACAATTGCTACAAAATATTTATTCATTTGATTTATGATAGAAAACTTAATAAAGCCGAAGCCTTAACCCGTTAATACCAGGTTAAGGCTCCATTAATTAACCTGATGCTTAAACCCGAACTACTTAAGAAGCATCATTTTCATCACTGACTTGAATCCTTTCTCACCCGAAAGCGGAGAAGCTTCGATTGTATAGATATAAATACCCGATGTTGCATTTACAGCATTCCAGTTGAAATGATGATAACCGGCTTTTTGAACACCGTTAACGCCAACAAACATCAACTCACCAATACTGTTGTAAACCGAAATCCTAACGGTACTTTCTTCGGGAATTCCGTATTTGATAGTTGTTGTCGGATTAAACGGGTTAGGATAGTTCTGAGCAATCATAAAGTCGCCCGGTACCTGGTTGAAAGTGCCTTCAACATCTGTTATAACTGCTGCTATACTTTCTGAAACCTCACTACTGTTGCCTGAATAGTCAACTGCAACAACAGCGTAGAAATATGTGTTTTCCGGCTGAACGCTTTCGTCTATGTAGGCAGCTTCGGAAACTTCAGCGATCGGTACAAGTGTCGACGGATCGGTAATTTCGGAGTCCGAACGATATACTTTATAGTATCTGAAATCTTCCTCAACTGCTGATGCCCATTTCAATTCAACACCGGCATCAAGAACGTTAGCCAGCATTCCTGTTGGAACGGTAGGAGCCAGGTTATCAATTGAATAGCCGGCAGCCGATTCGGACAGGTAGTAGAGTTTCGGGCTGGCTGTGTGAGCTGTTACATAGAACTTCGACCATGTTATTCCGTCAACAGTCGAGTCGCCTAATGTAGGAGCAACGAAATAGTAGTAGCTTGATTGAAGAGCGTCGAATGATCCGATTGCATCCCAGAAACCGCCTTCGTCTTCGCGCCATACCGTGTAGCTTGTTATTCTGTTTAATTCAGGAGTATCGTTTGAACTGGCTTTAATTTCCAATCTGAGTTTGCCACCCTGATCATCTGCAATATCCGCGATATCTGTAATCTGCGGTTCGATATCAATAAGGTTATCAGGAATACTACTCTTCATTATTGTGCCGCCGTTACCAGCAAGATACATTTTGTCGCCGACTGCAGAGATGGCAAAAATTGTATTCTTATGAACTTTGGGATACTCAATCCACGAGTCGCCGCCATCTTCGGTATAAATCATATCTCCATTAATCATACCCAGCCAGACAGCATGCGGATTGACTATTTCAATTGCCCAAACACTTCCATACTTATCAAAATTGCTCGGGAACTCGATTGCATTCCATGTGTTTCCGCCGTCAGTCGTTTTTGCAAGCTGCGGGAATCCGCCGCTGTAACCGCTAACGAAACCAAGCTGATCGCCGTAAAATTCCATCTGGAAGTATGTGCCTGGTATCTTTGCATTCATTTCTTCCCATGTTTCACCGCCGTCCGTTGTACGGAAAGCGCCTGTACCGCAGAAATACGCATTCATTTCATCAACAACGCTGAGAGCGTAAATTGCCTTAGTTGTCGGTGATTCAAGCTGTACCCAGTTTTCACCGCCGTCGGTTGTTTTAATAATTTCACCATTGCTTCTTACAGCGTAGCCGAAGTTCTCATTAATGAATTCTATATCGTAGAAATATTTAGTATCGCTTAACAATGGAGTTGTTTGTTCAACAAATGTCTGACCGCCGTCAGTTGTTTTTGCGATTAAATTTGTTTTGTGTCTTGCAACGTACCAAGTGTCTTTTGTCGGCATCGCAAGTCCGTAAACGCGTGTGCCCATATTATAATCTATTTTTGTCCAGGTGTCACCACCGTCTTCGGTTTTTAATACATGACCTGAATCGGAAGTTGCGCCGCCGGCTACGAATCCAAGATCTTCATCGAAGAAATTACAAACTCTGAAGTCTTCATCGTAAACGGATTTATTAACTCTTTCCCAGGTTTCGCCCAGATCGTAAGATTTAGCCATAAAACCGCTTTTACCGACTGCGTAGAGCACATTTGATCCGGCAGCGTATGAAATATCATACAATGCATCCATAAACAGGCTTACCGGTTCACTCCAGGTCTGACCGCCGTCAACAGTTTTGATTACAGTACCGCCACTGGAAGCAGCAAAACCAACAGTATCATTTATGAATAATACTCTGCTGAAATTACTGGTTTCGGTTGTAACAACAGGTGTCCAGGTTGTACCTGAATCGACAGTGAAAAATATTTTATCATTAGTATCTTCCGAGAACCATCCTTTTTCAGGGCTGATGAACTGTATGGTCTTTATGGATTTTGCCAGGTCTGCCGGAGAAACGTCTGCCCAGGTAGCACCTTCATCAGTAGATAAAAGTAACCCGCCGCCTGAGGAAGCGCCTGCGTAAATTTTATCAGCGGAAACTACGAAGATTGAGTAAACGGTTTTCGTGATTTCTGTGTTCAAACCTTCCCATGTTTCTCCACCGTCCATGGTCTTAAGAATGTTTCCGCTTTGACCGCATGCATAAGCAGTATCTGCATTTACTACGCCAAGATCATAAAAATCCATGTCTCCGAAGCTGTGTGTCAGCACTTCCCAGGATAGACCACCGTTAACGGTTTTTGCCAGTAAACCATCTTCACCAACGGCATAGCCAACATTCTCATCGGCAAATAAAACTCTTTTTAAATCTCTTTGAGCCGGATCGATTATTTTAACAACAGCCGTGAGTCCGCCGTCCTTTGAAGTGTACAGTGCGCCGACATCACCAAAAGCCCAAACTGTAGCCGAGTCAGGTGTATAAAGTCCGTTTAATGTTACACCTGTTGGAGTAGGATTCGACCATTCCCATTCAGGTGCCTGTGCAAACATCAAGGAACTTAAGAATGTTAACAGAATTGCAATCGTAAATTTCTTCATATGCTTTTCCTTTTGCTTATTAATGTAATTGTTGATTTAAAATTGAATCTGCTGAAATTATTTGTTGTAAAACACTAAGTTCAAGCGCGTTAAAATAAGACTCCGGGGTATTTAGTTGTAATGGAAAATAACATTTACAGTATAGAATTATTCGAAGTACTTTCTCTCTGATGATGAATTTGTCCTATATTAACTACTACACAAAAACATCAATTTTGTACCATTTGACAAAAACCCGAATCTTATTTATACAAAATCTAAATAAGAAACATAAAAATAGGTTTTTGTAATCCTATTTGAAAGAGAAAACTTGCATATTTATAGATTTTATTAAAAAATACTGCTCGATTCGGTTTGTATTATGAATTTGAAACACAAATTGGTAGTTTATTTAATCAGATGAACCAGTCTTTATTCATCGGGAACCTTCTTCAAATTAAATAAGTAGTAAATATTATGCGTAAAACTAACTATCTAAAAGTTTTGTCTAATCCTCTTTTCTATCTTATTCTATTCTTTAGCAACTGCATTTTTGCACAGAATATAATTTCATTAAATGGTGTTTGGGATTTCACGTATAAACCGGTATTAACCGACTCAATTCCTGATTTACCGTTAACCGATGAATTTATGGCCCATGTAACCGTGCCGGCTTATTGGGATGATTGCCGCGAATTAATAGAGAATTCCGAAATTGCTAAAAAGCTGCATCGATATGAAGGTGCCTCCCCAGTAGATTTTTCAACAATTGAAAAAGAAAGACAGGGATACAGGACAAAACCGCTGCCATATATACAAGGAGTGGGTTATTACAGGAAATCTATCAGGTTTCCTTCAAAATGGAAGAACAAGAGTGTTCTACTTCAAATTGGCGGCGCAAGTCAGGAAGTATGGATCTGGCTGAACGGTAAGTTTATTGGATATCATTTCGGACATTCAACGAAATTCGAGTTTCCGCTTAATGATGCGGCGATTTTCAATTCGGAAAACGAACTGGTTGTAGCTGTTTCGAATTTATCCGGTTATGACGGCGGGTTTATGCTGAGCGGGTACAAGGGACGAAGCGGAGGAATCTACCGCGATGTTGAATTGCGGATTACCGGTTTAACCCATTTTGATAATTGCTTTTTATATCCGGATGAAAATCTTGAAACGCTTAACTGGACCGCGAATATTTCAGGAAGTGATGATTATAAGAGTCTGGCGGTCAACTGGCGGCTTATTGATCCTCTGACCGGCAATATAGTTAAAGAAGGAGAAGTCAATCCGGAAGATAGCTTTGTAAAATGGAAAACTGATGCTGTTGGCATCAAACACTGGTCTGATCGAGTTCCTAAGTTATATAATGTTGAGTTAAAGCTGTTCAGGGGAAATGAGCCGATTGACTCAATTAGTAGCGTTTTCGGATTACGAAGACTTGTTCGTAAGGGGATAGACCTGTATCTGAACGGCGAGCCGATTTATTTACGCGGCGTTACAGATCACTGCTACTTTCCTCAGACATGTACTCCCCCTGTTGATAAAAATTACTATGTTGACATGATTAAACGCTTGAAAGAGGTCGGATTCAACTGGATTCGATTTCATACATGGATACCGAATGAAGAGTACATGCAGGCTGCAGATGAAACGGGAATATTGCTGATGGTTGAAGCGCCTGGCGGTTACGGTGAGAAAGAGTGGATTGAAATATTCGAGACTTGCCGGGTACATCCCTCTGTAGTTTTATACAGCGGCGGAAACGAGCTGTTGCTGGATGAACAGAAAATTAAATGGCTTTCCGGAATTGCAGGACTGCAGAAAGATTATGTCCCGGATGGATTGTTCAACCCGCAGGAAGCTTTGCGAGGTGTCGAGTACTATTGGAGATTATCCGATTTGGGGAATGACACGACACACAAACCGTTTATTCACAATCCGGAAAGACTCAAATCACTTCAGGAGTTTTCAGATGTATTCGGTCAGTACGGATGGGGGCATTTAAGCTACTTCGCTGAAAGGGGCGATAGCAAAATGCTTGATGAAAGGATGGTTGTTTATGAACGTCCCTGCCTGTCTCATGAAGTCGGAATAAAAGGGAATTACATTAATCTCGATCATGAGTCAAGAATGCAGTATACCCGTGTCGGGACGGAACGATTTAAGAGCGCCCGTAATCTGCTGGAGCAGAACGGACTGATTGAGAACGCCTCGCTGTACTATAACAATTCCTGCAGATGGCTTTCGGTATTAAGAAAACAGATACTTGAAAATGTCAGGCGGTCCAAATACTACCGGGGTTACGATTTCCTCGGTGGACACGATCATAACCACATCGGAGGCGGATATGAAGCCGGTGTTTTGAATGAATTCTTCGAGCTTAAACCGGGGGATTCGGTTGACGATCTGCTTAAAATTAATGGAGAGACTGTTCTCCTGCTGGATGGAAATAAAAAACATAATTTGAAAACCGGTGAAGAGTTTAGTTCGCCCGTCTTGCTTTCGCACTGGGGGAATAAAACGGTGAAAAACGGCCGGGTCGAGTGGATGCTTATTATGGACAATAATTCTGTTTTGACTCGCGGTGCGTTTAAGATTAATGATATGCCGGCAGGTAAACTGGAAGAAATCGGCAGAATCGAATTTACTGTTCCTGTAATTGACAAAGCTGAAAAAGTAAATCTGTTTGTTCGTCTGAATTCGGATAATTATGCGGTTTCAAATGACTGGGACTACTGGATATTTCCTGATGAAAAGCCAATAATGAAAACTGTATGCGCTGATGATTCGCTGTCGGCAATGTTGGCTGGTAAATTCAGGGTGAATCATTTATACGATAATCCAAATGACATCAAGATTGTATCGAAGCTCGACACGGGCATCATCGGATTTATTGAGAATGGAGGAACAACGGTATTGCTGGGAAACTCCGGATTCCCGACACATTCACTTCAATACAATATGGGGCTGGCCGGACGAACCCACGGAAACCTTGCAACGGTAATTAACAACCACCCGGTTACAAATAGTATTCCGAATGACGGCTGGTGCAGCAGCCAGTTTCGTGAATTATTCACAGGCGCTTCAACAATTGTATTCAACGACCTGGATATACCGTTTAAGCCGATTATTGAGGTTGTAAGCAGCTACAAGTTTATCATCAGGCAATCATGCTTGTTTGAACTATCCGTCGGCAAAGGAAGACTTATAATATGTACACTTAATTTTAAAAATGATGATCCGGCTTCGGATTATCTGCTCGGGAGTATATTAAACTATGCAGGGAACAGGCTTCTTTACAAGTCAGCGCCGGTCATATCCGGTGAGGAACTCAGCAGATATTTTGTTGCCGGGGATGACCAGGAGGTGAATTCGGCTGAAGAAATAGACAAAGATGCCCGGAATGAAAATAAACGCGGTAATATAAGAGAACAAATAAAACACAGGGGAAAGTAGAATGAAACTGTTTATAGCCTTTATATTACTTTTATTGATTTCTGTTGTTTGCTATCCACAGGAGATGGGGGGAGATCTTTTTAACCTCGCGGTAATAAAAAACAATGTTAAATCTAAGCGAATAAGTAGCTACGACAGGAGTGGTAAAAATAACGATATGGCGAGAGGAATCAAACCGGGGGAATTCTTTACTTTGTGTGACATCAAAGGACCTGGAATTATCAACCATATATGGATAACAATTTCACCTGGTCCAGAAATGTTAAGTAGAAACGATATAATACTAAGGATGTTCTGGGATGGTAAAGACTATCCGTCGGTCGAGTCGCCGATCGGTCCGTTTTTTGGGCAGGGCTGGAACGAGAGTTACGATTTTTCTTCCCTGCCCCTTGCAGCCGGGCCTGTCAAAGGTAAAGCTTTGGTATCATACTTTGCGATGCCGTTTTCAGATGGAGCTAAAATCCAAATTGAAAATCAAACCGACCAGGAAATACGCTCCTTTTACTATTATGTGGATTATATTGAGCTTGGCCGGCTGCAGGACAATTCCGGGCGATTTCACGCATGGTTTAACAGTGAACTTACCCAAGCTCTGCCGGGAGGTGAGAATGAATGGGAACTGTTAGGGGAACACAATGCGAATAAAACCGGCAGCGGAAACTATGTTATTGTAGATCTGTTCGGTAAGGGTCAGTTTGCCGGCGTGAACTATTATGTTCACTCACCTACACCATTATGGTATGGAGAAGGTGATGATATGATTTATATTGATGGTGACACTTCATCTACTCTCCATGGTACGGGCACTGAGGATTATTTCAATACATCATGGTGCCCCAGATCAATGTTCTCACATCCGTACTTCGGTTATGCAAGAGTTAACGATGATATAGGTTGGCTTGGCAGAACACATATTTATAGGTTTAACATCTCAGACCCGATCTATTTCGACAAATCTTTTAAATTTACAATTGAACATGGGCATAATAACTGCCTAACTCTTCATCTTTCAAGCGTTGCCTATTGGTACCAGTCTGAAGCCGTTAAGGTGGATCCAATTCCTGATAAAGAAACAAGGTCCGGGAAAAAGTTCATCAATTATAGGGATATTCACCGCTGGCGGGATATATGGCGCAAGAGCAAAGGCAGTATTGATACTTTGTGGGGTAAAGAGGAATAGCGTTGGTTTCGTATTAAAAATGGAAAAATATATCAAATTAGTAATGTCCCGTGCTTTCTTTAAACTCATTTGTTAATTCTGTACAACTGGTTATATCTTAATAATTTATATAAATTATTAAGCATTGCTTTTGGGGTTAATCGTGTCTAAATTTGGTGTTCTGAATTTTTTATATAGCATAAATGGAGGAAATCGAAGCTATGGCAATGATGGCCAAGATGAGGAGTTTGGCTCCGTGGTTTATAATTACTGTCGGTGGATTATTTGTTTTATTCATGGTTTTATCTGATTCCAAAATTACCCAGGTAATAGGACAGAGAAGTAATAATATAGGATCGGTTAACGGCGAGGATATTACATACCAGGAATTCGCGAATTTATTAGATCAGTATAAACAATACCAGGTTAGTCAGACCGGACAGGAAATACCGGAAAGTCAGATGGAAACATTCAGGAATTCTGTTTGGCAGAACCTGGTTAATCAGAAATTAGTTCAACAGAAAATCGAAGAGTTGGGGTTAAGTGTTACAGATGCAGAAGTGAAGGACGCTCTGCTCGGACCAAATCCGCCGGCTTCGGTTACCCAGTATTTTATCGATTCAACCGGTACTTTCAACAGGGATGCCTACGAAGCCGCAATATTCAATACACAGAATAAAGAGGCGGTAATTCAGGTTGAAAATCAGGTTAGAGCGGAACTTCTTCAAAATAAACTCCAGAATTATATTAATGCTTCGGTTGTTGTAAGTGAAGCTGACGTAAAGAAGCGTTTCATCGAGCAAAACATTAAGATGGACGCAAAATACGTTCTTGTTAATTCAAATGATACACATGATTCGCTGGTTCAGGTTACAGATGCAGAAGTTGAAGATTATTTTGATGAAAACAAGAATGAATATAAAGTAGATCCCCAGAGAAAACTGAAATACGTTCTTTTCAGGAAAGAGGCTACTGCCGGCGATTCATCAGGTATAAGAAATAACCTGTTTGAAATTGTTAATAAGCTTAAGACAGACACCTCTTCTTTTAAAACATATGTGGAGATTTACTCCGATCAGCCTTTCACGAAAGATTCACTTGGGATTTCCCAGATACCCGCCGGCGCGCAGGATGCTATTGTCTCCGCTGCGGAAGGCGATATAGTCGGACCTCTTTTAACAAATGAAGGATACGCCGTTTATCGTGTTGTCGATGAATTCAGATCAAAAGATGATTTCGTAAAAGCTTCCCATATACTGATTAAACCTGATCCTAAGAATCCCGACGATGATTCACTCGCCCAGGCAGTTTACAATCGCGTTACAAAAGAGGGTGAGGATTTCGCTGAAGTTGCAAAAGTAATGTCACAGGATCCGGGCAGCGGAGCCAAAGGCGGTGATCTCGGCTGGTTCGGCAAAGGACAAATGGTGGAAGAATTTGATAAAGCGGTTTTCAGCGGACGAATTGATGTAATTCAAAAGCCGGTTAAAACACAGTTTGGCTGGCATATAATTAAAACTACTGGCAAATCAAACAGGAAGTATGTCGTTGAAAAAATCGTAAATAAAATTGCTCCTTCGATGACAACTCTTGATATGATATATGAAAATGCCGGTGATTTCGCTTACCTTGCTGAACAGGATGGTTTCGAGCAGGTTGCGACAGAACTGGACTACACAATACTCGAGACTCCTAACTTTAAAGAAGATGCTACAACCATTCCCGGACTTGGAGCAAACAGAGCAATAAATGTATTCGCGTTCGAGAATGACAAAGGTGATGTAAGCCCCGTGTTCAAGGTGCCGACAGGATATGTGGTTTGTACTGTATTCGCAATTGATGAAGCAGGTTACAGACCGCTTGATCAGGTTAAAGGCTCAATTACCAATATTATTAAGAGAGACAAGAAGAAAGAAAAAGCTCTTGAGCAGTCCGAACAGATTTATGCGAAGGTTAAAGAAGGTGGTAATCTTGATGTCGCCAAAACAGTTTACCCTAAAGCTACTGTTGATGTTGCCGCCAACTTCACAACAAACGGTGTAATTCCGAAAGTCGGAAGAGATTTCGCGTTTGCCGAAAAAGCTTATTCGATGAATCTTGAAGAGATATCCGAACCTTTCATTGGTAACCGGGGCGCGTATATAATTAAGCTTACGAAGAGAACAGCGTTTGATTCAACCGCATATTCAATCCAGAAAAATTCTCTTAGAGATAATATAATGCGTCAGAAAAAGAATAGTCTGTTCAACGCATGGATTGAAAAAGTTAAGGAAGAAGCTGACATTGAAGATAACAGACATGTGTTCTACAGGTAATATTTATTACCGGAAAATTTTTATATGCCCGGATTTATGCCGGGCTTTTTTTTGTCTCGTTTGAACTTCTCCAGATTCCTGCCAGAATAGAACCCGAAAGGTTATGCCAAATACTGAATACGGCGCCGGGAATTGCAGCGGCAGCACTGAAAAATTTAATTGCCAGGGCAACTGCAAGTCCTGAATTCTGCATCCCGACTTCAATGGCTATCGTTCTGCAAGTTTGTTTATCGAATTTAAACAGTCTTGTAATAGTATAACCAAGAATTAATCCTGTGGAGTTGTGTAGTATCACAGCTCCAATAATCAGCATCCCTATATCACTGAGCTTGTCTCTGTTCAGTCCTACAATTATTGCAATTATCCATACGATGGCAATAATTGATATAAGCGGAAATACAGGCTGGATTTTCTCAAGCTTTTTACCAAAGTAAGAATTAATAAGCGTACCAAGTAATACCGGTACAAGTACCATTTGAAGGACACTTAAAAACATACTCCAAACGGGGACATCAATGTAATATTGCAGATATAAATATGTTATGGCCGGTGTTGCGGCCACAGATAGAATTGTCGACGTGAGCGTCAGGGTTATCGACAGTGCCACTTTGCCCTTTGCCAGATAGGTTATTACGTTGGATGCTGTTCCACCCGGACTACTTCCTACCAGCAGCATACCGGCAAGAAGTGCGCTGCTGAACCCAAATATCAGGCTTATTAAATATGCGGTTAACGGCATAACGATAAACTGAAGAAGTACACCGAGAAAGATAACCTTCGGCGATTTCAGCACTTCGTAAAAATTTTCCCATGTTAATGTCATTCCCATTCCGAACATGACAATTGTTAGCAGCGGTACAATAGCCTGTTTCATTGAAGCGAATACTTCAGGAATAATCAGCGCAACTAGGCAGAATATTACCGCCCAGATAGGAAATAAATTCAATATCCGGTTGATCAAGTATGAACTCCTTACAGTAATAAAATTTGAAATACGGATGAATATTTACAAATGTAAACAATTTTGAATAATCTTGTGGTGTGCATTTATGTGGAGCTGGAGATACAACTCCGACGACAAATATCGATGGGGTGCTTTTTCGCTTTTTATTAAAACGTAATTTCAATATTATTGCCGGCGTATGAAAAGTATAAAGACCAGTATAATTCTAATAATACTATTTGCGCCAAACTTGTTTGGTCAGTATGCAAATCATGAATGGGGTATAGCTGTTAATTACAGTTATACAACTACGTCTAAACTATACTTGTTTCCAAACGCAATCGACCCGTTTCTGCGGGATCAGCATAAGACTCTCGACGATATAATAAGCTATTCAACTGAAGTGCGTTACCGTGTGTCTAACCGTATGGCACTCGGTCTTAATTTTGAATACCTGGAAGGTACCAGTAAGAACAGTATTGCACTCGGCGGACCATCGGGTAGTATTCTTGCAACGGCTGATGAAGGGTTTTCTCTTGTTCCCGTAGAGTTTTCGGTTTACTATCTTCTTCCTTTCTCAACTGATGTGTTAAAGTTTCATATGGGAGGGGGAGGGGGAGTTTACATCGGGAGCCATATACGAAAAATAAAAGATGCTCAATTTGAAAATGTCTCCAGGGAAATGGCATACGGAATTCATGTTAGTACCGGAATGGACTATATGATTAAAGACTTTTTATCCGTCAGAGGTGAGATGCGTTTCCGTGATCCGCAGTTCGAAGTTGAAAGCAAGTATAATAAAACCGATGTGCTTATTGCCGATAACCTTTACGCTCTTCCGCAGAGCACACAGGATTCCAAGATTAATGTAGACGGACTTACTTTTACTATCGGTGTAGTATTCCACCTGTTTTAATCAAAGCCAATCTTCTATTCAATAATAACTTTTCTTTCAGTATTTTTGGACTCAAAATAAATTCAATTATGAAATTAGATAAAATTTATCTTACAGGTTTTATGACCAGCGGTAAAAGCACTATCGGGCCGATACTTAGCAATGTGCTCGGCTGGAATTATTTTGACCTCGACGAGGAAATTGTTAAGGAACAGGAGAAAACAATAGATGAGATTTTCAGCCACGAAGGAGAGAAAGTATTCAGACGGTTGGAGTCCGATAAACTCATTGAGCTTTCAAATGAGTCGAATTGTGTTATTGCACTCGGCGGCGGAACGATTATAAATGAATCGAACCTTTCATTCGTTAAAGCAAACGGAAAGCTGATTTATTTTAAATCATCTCCCGATGCGATTTATTCCCGGATTAAAAATAAACTCGACAGGCCGCTGTTCAAAGACCTCGTGCTTGAAAATAGGCCGAAGGAAGAATTTATCAAGAGGATAAATGATATACTTGAGAAACGGGAAAAGTATTACAGCCGCGCTGATATAATTGTACCTACGAATAACAGGGACATAGGACCGACTGTTGATTTAATTGCCAACAAAATATCAAAGATGCTCGATGAAAAAAATAAAAATTAATCTAAACGAAAATTCATACGATGTATTGATAGGCCGCGGGATTTTCGGCAGCCTGCATAAAGAAGTATCAAAACGAAAGTTGTCACCGGAATTCTTCTCTGTTGTTGACGGGAATTTAAACCGGCTGCATAAGGGTAAGGTGGATAAACTTATTGATCCCAAATCAAAGTTCATTTTCAAATCAGGCGAGAAAAACAAAAGCTTCAATACTCTTCAGTCTATTCATAGAAAAATGATTAACAAGAAACTCGGAAGAAGCGGCGCTGTTCTGGCCCTCGGAGGCGGTATTGTCGGCGATGTTACCGGATTCGCTGCTGCAACATATATGCGCGGTATACACTACCTTCAGGTGCCAACAACTTTGCTTGCGGCTGTGGATAGTTCGGTGGGTGGTAAGACCGGCATAAACTTCGATTCTACTAAGAATGTTATCGGCTCGTTTTATCAGCCAAAGCTTGTTCTGATAGATACTGATTTTTTCAAAACACTTCCCGAAGAAGAAATACTTTGCGGAGTTGGCGAACTTGTTAAGTATGCTTTCATTATAGACAAGAGATTCTATAATTATCTCAGCAAGAATCTTGATAAGGTACTTAGACTTAATCCTGCTGCGGTTGAAAAAGTTGTTGTCGAATCTGTAAAGTATAAAGGTGCAGTAGTTGCTCAAGATGAAAGGGAGGGCGGACTTAGAAAGGTTCTTAACTTCGGACATACATTTGCGCATGCTGTAGAAGTGGAACAGAAGTATAAAATTAAGCACGGTCAGGCTGTTATAATAGGTATTGCCTGCGCGCTTCAGCTTTCTCACAAACTCGGACTGATTGATAATGCTGCATTGGAAGAACACTTAAAATTCATAAAACGTTTTCAGAAGAGGATCAGGATTAAATCTTACGATAAACGAAAGCTTTATTCTATAATGCAGCGGGACAAGAAAAACAAAAACGGTACAATCAGATTCGTGCTTATGAAAGATGTGGGCGAAATGCTTCTCGATGTGGAAGCCGAACGGAAAGATGTATTTGAAGCTCTGGACAAAGGACTTCGCTTGTTCGTGTGATGCAGTAATAATGTCTATCGAACAATCTGCAGAATAAAGGAAACTAACAATTGATAAAATACCTGTCTGTATTAACACTTATGGTTTGTACATCACTGTCCGCCCAGACAGACAGGGAAACACGCGCTGTATGGGTTGCTGCTAATTTCAGACTCGACTGGCCGCCCCCCGTTTATAATATTGAAGATCAGAAGAAAGCATTAATTGATATTCTGGATAACATTGAGAGAAAAAATCTCAACACTGTTTACTTTCAGGTGCGGTTTAACGCGACAGTACTTTTTGAAAGTTCATTCGAACCATGGTCGTATTATTTAACCGGCAAGGTTGGGGAAACACCCGCTTACGATCCGCTTGACTTTGCAATTCGTGAAGCGCATAAGCGAGGTTTGGAAATTCATGCCTGGTTTAATATGGTGCGTTGTTTCAACGGGACCGAACAAAACGTATTCGATTATCCCGGCCATGTAATGAATAAGCGTCCTGAATGGGTGAGAAAAGTTGAAAGCGACGGACAAACGACATACTGGCTGGATCCCGGTATTCCTGATGTTCAAAACTATTTGAGTAATGTGGTTATTGATTTAGCCGAGAAGTATGCAATAGACGGAATACAACTCGACTTCATTCGCTATCCTTCCCGTGAAATGGATGACGTAGCAACCTATAACGAGTATGGAAACGGAAAACAGAAAGAGCAATGGAGAAGGGATAACATAACTGCTGTTGTAAGAAACATCAGCAAGGTTGTTAATATGATTGATCCCGATATTAAGCTTGGTGCTACTCCCATTGGCGTTTATAAAAACAAACCGGGTGCTACGGGTCTTCAGGCATACAGTGAGATATTTCAGGAATCACGCAGATGGCTTAGTGAGGGGCTGCTTGATTATCTGGCTCCGCAAATCTATTGGAACTTTGAGGACAATCCGAAATTCAATCTTCTTGTTGACGACTGGGTTCGGGAGTCTGCTTCGCGCAATGTAGTTGTTGGAATTGCTTCATATAAACCGGTGGTTGAATCTCAGACCCGCAGGATGATAGACTATTCTCGTACTGCAGGCACAAGCGGGGTTGCTTTCTTTCGCTACTCGTTTATAGCCGGCAAATCATACTTCACAAACAAGGCTTTCCCTGCTGCGATGGATTGGAAAGCACCCGGCAGACCGGCATCACCCGAAAATCTTATCGCCTCGGTTATAAATGAGATGGATAATAAATACACCCTTTCCTGGTCGGTACCCAATCAGCTGCCCCGCAGGGAAGAAATAAGTTACTACTCGATTTATAGTATTAATACTCCGGTAGACAAACTAAGCTCTGCTAACCTTTACAAGATCATCCCCTCTGCCGGTAATTCGATTTCATTTACAATTCCGAGTCCAACAAGAATTAATTATTACTTCAGCGTAAAGTCCCTGGATAAATTCTGGAATGAAAGCAGAAGATCTACGGATGCGGCTTCAATCACAATAGCACCGCTTAAGTCCATGGCTCAGGACCTTGTTATTCCCCGGGAAACTGTTCTTCTTAAGAGTAACGGAAATACTTATATTGTTCTAACTGCAGAAGAGAATGATCATGTGAAAGTCGGTGATAAGTCCGGTCAGGTAATAACCAAATCAGTTAAACCCGGCTATAATATAATTGAACTTAGTAACAATTTGGATCGCGGCGAACTCTACCTGGATTTTGAAAAAAGTGGTAAGCGGCTTAACCTGAACCAGTAACACATCCTAGAGAACATCTTTTAAAAATCTTCCTGTATGCGATTCCTCAACCTCTGCAATTTCTTCCGGTGTTCCGGTTGCAATTATTTCGCCGCCTTTGTTGCCGGCTTCCGGACCAAGATCAATAACATGATCAGCACATTTTATTATATCAAGGTTATGTTCAATTATTACTACGGAATTATTCTTTTCCAGCAGCATGTTAAAGCAGTTTAGTAATTTCTTTATGTCGTCGAAATGCAACCCGGTTGTCGGTTCATCGAATATGAATAATGTGTGTCTCTTGTCCTTTTGAATCGATAAATGCTGCGCGAGTTTTATACGCTGAGCCTCACCGCCTGAAAGAGTGTTCGAAGGCTGTCCGAGTTTTATATAGTCCAGACCAACATCCGAAAGTACCTGAAGGTATTTTGCTATCTTCGGCTGGTTCCCGAAGAACTCAAGCGCTTCCTCAACAGTCATGTTGAGGACATCAACTATATTCTTGCCCTTATAAGTAATCTCACGTACTTCCCTCTTGAATCTTGTTCCCTTGCAGGATTCGCACTCGAGGTACAGGTCGGCGAGGAACTGCATCTCTATCTTTACATAGCCTTCACCCTGACACGTCTCGCATCTACCGCCCTGAACGTTGAACGAGAAATAACCCGGTTTGTATCCGCGTGAACGTGATTGCGGTGTCGATGCGAATAATTCCCTGATATGCTCGTAACCTTTTACATAGCTAATAGGATTCGAACGCGGTGACTTGCCTATCGGGGACTGGTCCACGATCTCTATCTCATCAATGTATCGCATTCCGTCAATCTCGTTAAACCTGCCTACACTCTTGGGATTTGCACCAAGGTGCTTTGCTACCCCGCCGTAGAGTATGTCATGTATTAATGTACTCTTCCCCGATCCGCTCACTCCGGTAACAACTACAAACTTGCTCAATGGAATATCAACATCAATGTTTTTCAAATTATGTTCACGGGCGCCTTTTATAGTTATCGCTTTAGTCTTCTTCGTTTTTCTTTCTTCCGGGATTGGAATACTCAGTTTACCCGACAGGTATTTACCCGTAAGTGACTTGCTGTTTTTGAGAAGTTTATCATAAGGTTCCAATGCTATAATCTCACCTCCGTGAACTCCGGCTTTCGGACCCATGTCGGCAATCAAATCGCTTTCACGCATCATCTCGGGATCATGCTCGACTACCAGAACCGTATTTCCCAAATCCCGCAGAGACTTAAGAATTTTTATCAGCCTCTCATTGTCACGAGGATGCAGCCCGATGCTTGGTTCATCTAGTACATAAAGCGTCCCTATTAATGCGGATCCCAGGGAGGTTGCGAGATTGATTCTCTGCGTTTCACCGCCCGAGAGTGTGCTGCTTAAACGTTCCATTGTCAGGTAACCGAGTCCCACATCATTGAGGAATGTTAGCCGCTTTTGAATTTCCTTTAGAACCCTTCCACCAATTGCTTCCTCGTACTCTGTAAGATTCAAACTGTTAAAGTACTCCGATGCACTCTCAAGCGACATCTGTACCACATCATGAATTGACTTTCCTTCAATCATTACCTGCATCGCTTCCCTTCGCAGACGGGAACCTTTACATGCCGTACATTTCGTATAACCCCTGTACTTGCTGAGGAGAATACGTATATGCATTTTGTAATTCTTTTCTTCAAGCTTCTTGAAGAACTTATCGATTCCAATAAATCCATCGAAACCTTTCTTTATCAAACTGACCTGTTCATCCGAGAGTTTCTCGAACGGAACTTCGACGGGAATTTTTCTTTTAATCGAGACTCGTATAAGTTCCCGTAAATGTTTGCTGAACTTCACGGTGCGCCAGGGCGCTATAGCTCCCTCGGTTAAGGTTAGCTTTGGATTGGGAACGATTCTGTCCATGTCGTAGCCCAATGTTCTGCCGAATCCCTGGCAGACAGGGCAGGCGCCGAACGGATTGTTGAACGAGAAGAAACGAGGTTCCGGTTCCTCGTAGCGTATGCCGCAGCATTCGTAATACTGTGTGAATGTGTTAACCTTGTTTGTCTCGGCGTTTATTAAAGCAAGTCTGCCTTCGCCTTCCTTGAAAGTAGTTTCGAATGAATCGGCGAGACTTTCGCGAACACGACCTTTCTTTACTTTGAAGCGCTCTATAACAACATAAAGATTCTTCTTGGAACGCGGGTACTTGTCTGTTTCGTTAAGATCAATTAATTTATTCTTGTTGAACAGCCTGAAGAAGCCCCGTTTTTTGAGCAGGTCAATTTCTTCCTTAACCTTACGACCTTCGTGCTGATGAACCGGGAAAGCAAGATAGAATTTGCTGCCCTCATCAAACTTTTCAAGCCAGTCGGAGACTGTTTTAACCGAATCCTTTTTAACCTCTTTGCCGCAACTGAAGCATATGGTTTTACCGATTCTGGCGAACAACAGCCGGAGGTAGTCATAAACTTCCGTACTTGTTCCAACTGTGGAGCGCGGATTTCGTCCGCCGGTTTTCTGCTCAATTGCTACGGCCGGACTAATACCGTAAATGAAATCGACTTCAGGTTTGTTCATTCTTTCAAGGAACTGGCGTGCGTATGATGAAAGGGACTCAACATATCTGCGCTGTCCTTCAGCGTAAATCGTGTCGAAGACGAGTGAAGATTTGCCGCTGCCGCTGACACCGGTGAATACTACAAGTTTATTTCTCGGTATTTCCAGATCTATATTTTTAAGGTTGTGCTGACGCGCTCCCTTAACAATTATTTTCTTATCTGTATTTTTATTACTTTCTGCCATGCCGCCGAATCTTTCGCGAAATTAAAACGTGTAAAATAATAAAAAGAAATTCTTGTGAGAAGTTTTATTAGGAAAAAGAAGTTGGAAGATGGAATTAAGAAGTAAGAATGAGGGATTATTTATTTTTAAGGGTTTAAGTAGTGTTTTAGTGCATCATTATTCAATTTTTCATTTCTAATAGCAAATAAGAAAAAGACAAGATAATAGTTGGCAATAATCTACATGAACATTATAGGGATACTAGCTACCGGGAAAAAATAGCAAGTCAGACTTGGGTTCTTGCCGGGCTATTATTTATAATATCTACTGGTATTTCAGTAGTGTATAATTGGCGAAGAAACATTAAACGAAAAGATCGAGAGCTTCAAGAAAAATACGAAAGCACATTTTCAATAATATCTGATTTAATTAAAATAACAGATGATTATTTATAAAATAAAACTGGAAACGACAAAACGTATTTACTAAACAAATTATTTGAGACTATTGAAGGAGCAATTATTACAGGTGAACTACTTTTTTACAATGTTGAAAGGGATTTAAGAGAAGTGATTTAAAGCTTATATGAACTACAATCATTCGATAAAGTGGATAATGCCGATACTACAAAAGTTCGGATGAAATTAAATGAAGATGTTATCGAAAAACTTAAAAAGATAAGTAATGAACTTATATCGTTAAGAAACGAGTATATTTTGTAATATGCCCAACCCCACAGGTCATAAAAGCGTTCATCTCCGCATATTAAAGCATGCCAATGAAATAGGTTGGAAATTTGTTCCAAGATCAGAATCCGAAAAAGGTGCGGATTTAATAATTCTATTCGTTTTCGGATTCCTTCTCGAGGAGCGGCGGGAGAACGGTAGTATCCGGCAGCATTTCGTTAATCTTGAATCCCATATCACGCAATTCCTGGAGCTTATCTTCGAGTTCAGTTTTTCGCTGTTCGAGAAGTTCAAGTTTCTGATCGATTTCTTTCGCGTATTCCGCTTTATCCCAGTAGCCGCGTTCCTCAAAGTATGATTTGAACAGCCAGTTATGTTTTAAAGCTTCCATATTCTCGGAGAACGACTGCGCGCCGTCGAGAGTCTGGTCTGTTGTTTTTACAAGGTTGTTTATAACTGTTTTAATCGAATCGTAAGACGATCTGTCGGCAATTAGCGCGCCGAGAACACCCTCACCATTTTCTACGTTATCTATAAGTGTTTTAATATCAACTACAACGGTATCAATGTTGTCGAATATATTAGATGCGCCGCCGGCAATATCAACAAGGAAACCGGATACTTCTTCCATTCTGGCGGTCATTTCCACAAGACTTTTATCAGCCGTTTGCGTAATGTTTACAGTTGATTCATACAATTCAGAATCGTTAACCAGCAGTCCGATAGTTCCCTGACCGCTGTTTATTTTCTCAACGATTTGCGAAAACTCTTTTGTTATATCATTTACATATGCCATGATTTCCTGTGTTTCCTTGATGATCTCGGAAACATTTACAGGATCCACGGATTTTATATACGAACCGTCTTTAACCATTGCATTGTCGGGTGAACCGGGAGTAATAGAAACAATTTTTTTCCCTACAAGTCCTTCCGTTTCAATCGAGGCTTTACTGTCGAGTCTTACGAAGTGCCTGATTTCATTATCGATATTCATGCTTACAACCACGTTACCGCTCGTGTCACTGGCAAGTTCAATTGCCGAAACACTTCCGATTGTAAGACCGCTTAATCGCACAGGGGCGCCGGTTTTCAATCCTTCGATACTTGAAAAAGTTGATTTTATACCGATGCTGCTAACGAACAGCGATTCTTTATTGCCTATTAAAAAAATCGAAAGTACTATAAGAACGGTACCGAGAAATATGAATATACCTAAACGAGCGCCTTCCAAATGCTTAAACATTAATTTCTCCTATGAAGCTTTTACAATTTCACGGCTGAAAAAATTTCTAAGGAACGGATCTTTCGATTCGGTAAGATCCTCTATTTTCCCTTCATGTACTATCCTGGCGTTCCTAAGGAAAATCGCACGGTCCGCTATAATCTCGGCACATACCAGGTCATGTGTAACAACTATTGATGTCATTTTAAGTTTTTTCTGCAGATTCAGTATCAGTTCGCTTATTTCCTTTGTCGTGATCGGATCGAGTCCTGTAGTAGGTTCATCGTAAAGCATTAGCTCTGGATCGGTTATTATAGATCGTGCAAGTCCGATACGTTTACGCATACCGCCAGATAATTCCGAAGGCATTTTATCTATCGCCTCTTCCAGCGACACCATTTCCAGAGTATTATAAACTTTTTCATCAAGTTCATTTTGAGTGTAACTAAAATGCCGCTTCAGAGGGAACTCCAGATTCTCACGTACACTCATGGAATCGTAAAGTGCGGCGCCCTGGAACAGGAAACCTATGTTCTTCCTGAAGTTATTCAACTCACGGTTAGTCATTTTAAGTACATTTTTATCGTTTACATATATCTCGCCTTCATCAGGCTCTAACAGACCAACCATACATTTAAGCAGTACGCTTTTCCCCGTTCCGCTTTGTCCGAAGACAACAAGGTTTTCACTCTCTTCGACGTTAACCGAAACTTTATCAAGCACCTGAAGCGTATCGAAGCGCTTGGAGAGATTCCTTATTTTAATTAACCCAGTGTCGGCCATAATATCAATGTCAGTTTAACAAGTACCATATCAAAAACAAGTATAAGCAGCGATGCAAGAACCACTGCAGTAGTAGACGCTCTTCCTACACCTTCCGTTCCGCCGTCGGCAGTATACCCTTTGAAAGCTCCGACAATACCAACGAGATAGCCGAATACGAAAGTCTTGGCAATTCCGGGTATTAGATCGCCGAATTCCACGGCTCCTACAACCGCGTTCTGGTAATATTGAAAACTCATATTCTCGGTTATAATCACAGCCAGGTAACCTCCGAGGAGAGCCAGAACTATTACATACATGGTTAGAATCGGGAGTATCATTGTCGTTGCAATTACACGCGTAACAACAAGATACTTAAAAGGATTGATTGCCGATACTTCCATCGCATCAATCTGTTCCGTTACCCGCATTGAACCGAGCTCAGCGCCGATACCCGAGCTTACTCGTCCCGCAAAGATCAGTGCGGTTATAACCGGTCCGAGTTCGCGAATAACCGATAAGGCTACAGTGTTCGGCAGGAAGTCGGTAGCGCCGAATCTCTGAAGCACCGGAAAACTTTGCAAAGCCAGAACAAGTCCGATAATAAAACCGGTTATACTTACGATCGGGAATGTTTTTACTCCCAGTTCATCCATGTGCTTCTTCACTTCCCTGATCTCGTAAGGCGGTAAGAAGACCTGTTTAAGAAACTCCCAGTTGAATAGAGTTAACCCGGTTATATTCGCAAAGAAATTGTATATCTGTTGCGATAAAGTTGGTCTTCGTAAAAGTTTTATTTGCGGAAGTTTCATGTTATAAACAATTCAGATTATTAGCCAAAAAAAATAGTAAAAGAATTGTTAAGGGGAAATGATAAAGCGCAGAAATTATTCTTTCTTCCGGTTATCAATCTAAAAAGCGTTTATTATATGATTAATCACGGGGTTTATTTTCGGTAAAAATTGTATCGCAACTACATCAAATCTGCAATCGGTATCTCCTATTTCCTTTTCAAACAAATAAGCTTCGGCAATCTTTCTTATCTGGCGCTGCTTGTTTTTGGTTACAGCAGTTTCAGGCGGGCCGTATTCAAGGTTTTTACGTGTTTTAACCTCAATAAAAACAAGTACATTCCCATCCTTTGCGACGATGTCGATTTCTCCCTTTCCGTACCTGTAATTTCGCTGCAGTATCTTAAAGCCTTTCTTAACGAGAACCGAAGCTGCAAGGTCTTCTCCGGTTTTACCGGTAGTTTTAGTTGAGTCAGACATATTTCAACCTTATTTGTTGAAAACTAAGTCTAGCTGCTCTTCGCTTAAAATATTGCCCAAAAAGGTTCTGCGATGAATTCTGGTTGCGCCGTGCACTTTAATAGCTTCAATATGTTCTTTTGTTCCGTAACCTTTGTTCTTGTGCCAGACATACTCCGGGTAGTCGCTTGAAATTTCCCTCATAAGTCTGTCACGAGTAACTTTAGCCAGGATAGAAGAAGCAGCAATTGAAAACGATTTTGAATCCCCTTTTACAATAGTCCGTGTCGGTATAACCGAAGCAAATGATTTATTCCCGTCAATGAGTATGATGTCGGGTGCTGGAGAAAGTTTTTCAACAGCTATTTTCATAGCCTTTAATGAAGCCTGAAGAATGTTTATGCGGTCAATCTCGGATTCATCGACAATTGCAACGCCGTAAGATAAAGCCCCGGATTTAATAATCTCGAACAGTTCTTCGCGTTTATTTTCAACTAATTTTTTCGAATCATTCACAAACTCAATGGTTGTTTCCGGATCAAATATAACTGCTGCGGCAACAACAGGTCCTGCAAGCGGGCCGCGTCCGGCTTCGTCTACGCCCGCAACCAGTTTAATCTCATTGCTTAAATATTTGTTGTCGAAATCTTTCATAACTTCTTATGGAACACAGATAACACAGATGTAACTGATTTTCACAGATAAAACATAATTGAATTATCAGCGGTCATCCGTTCGATCCGTGTTGTCGGTGTTCTATTTTTTTATCATTAGTGAATATTTTTCTTTTAAATTGGGGCTTCTTACCGAAATTAAGTAATAATCCCACTTCAACATTAGTTGCTTTGAGGTAATTTATTAACTGAAATTCATGTTCTTCACAGATTGATTCAGCTGCTTTTAATTCAAGAATTATTTCATTATCAACTATAATATCGGCAAAATATTCGCCGACAGTATTTCCTTTATAATAAACATCAATTCGTTTCTGTTTCTCGGCATTTAATCCGTTAAGCTGAAGTTCAATCAACAATGCATTTTCATAAACCTTCTCAAGGAAACCGTAACCGAGGTCATTGTATACATTGTAGAAACATCTTAAAATAGAATCGGTCTAATCTTTTAATAAAAGTTCCATAAGTGTTATTCTAAAATCTATGGAATTAATATCCCATTAATTAGCTTCATAGAACACGGATAAGGCTGATCTGCACGGATAAATTGTGTTGCGAACTATCAGTGATCATCCGTTTAATCAGTGTTTTCTGTGTTCTATGTATTCCCTAAATATATTGCAATTATACCGATTATCATATTCAGCTTTACAAGCCCGCTGAGTTTGTGCAGATTCCCCGGCGTTTTATCTTCCCTGATCGATCTGAGCATATACACAAATAAACCGTTTACAACCGGCATAACTAAAATAAAATATTCTATTTTATAAATCTTCAAGAGAAAGGGTACGGTTGTTAAAAGTATCAAATTAATTGTGATAATATGAATAAGTATAATGCTTTTATTAATTCCATATAAGTTGGGAAATGTATTGATGTTGTTCGCCTCATCTCCCTTAACATCTTCAATATCCTTAATAATCTCTCGGATAAAATTAGTGAAGAACGCGAATACACCCGGGATAATGCCCGCATAAACGTTTCCCGCAATCATTGCCCCGTATATCAACGCGGAGAATGTAAGCAGCGATACAATAAAATTGCCGAGCAGCGGAATATGTTTTAGTCGTACCGAATAGAAATACAACGTAGCATTAACTATTATTACGAAAAGTACTGATTTTAGTCCGTTGCATCCTGAGAGCCCGATGGATATTGTCAGAAACAGTCCGTATAGAATTTTAGCGGTATCAACCGAGAGCATTCCACTTGGCAGTACCCTGTTTGGTCTATTTATCCGGTCAATTTCAAGGTCGTATATATCATTGATGATATTGCCGGCGGAACATGCAAACGATATGGATAACGCGCCCAACAGGATGGTTGTGAATTCCGGATTATCTGTTGATATCAACGCGGCAATAACAACTGCAATGAAAGTTATTGTAAAATTACCTGGGCGTGAAATTTTTAAAACGGCGTAAGATTTATTCATATAAGTTCAACTTCAATAACTGTCGGGCAATAATAGTTATTTTCTTTTTTGATAGAAAGAATAGATTATAAAAATATATTTATTGTTTATTATCAGGATCATGTTTTATATATTGACCAGCCTAATTACTAGCAATCCTAATATTTACGAAAGTTCTGATTAATGTATAGAATGGCCAAGAAAGGGAAGTTGATGATAGAGATACTTCCCGATAAATGCGACTTCTGCGGATGCTGCGTCGGTGTCTGTCCTGAAGACGCGATTGAACTGAAGGAAGCTGAGATATTCATAATAGATCCCCGGTGTACTAATTGTTCAAAGTGTGTTTGGGCTTGTCCGATAGAAGTTATTAAGTTCAACAGGGATGGAGTTAAAGCGTAGCTTATATATGAGAAAAGAATACGATGTAATAGTAGTTGGCGCAGGACCGGCAGGTTCAATGGCTGCGAGATTTGCCGCTGAAGGGGGGGCTTCTGTGTTAATGCTGGAGAAGGATCGGGATGTCGGCTATCCGGTTAGATGCGCCGAAGCAATAAATAAAGCCGGCGTGGAAATGTTCATTGAGCCCGATCCCAAATGGATTACCGCCGAGGTTACAAAGTTTTCATTCACTTCTCCCAACGGTAAAAATGTGGTGATTGAATTCGACACCGTGCAGGGTTACGTTCTAGAGCGCAGGATATTCGATTATGAACTTGCCAAGCAGGCTGCGGGTGCCGGAGCTGAAATTATTACACGTGCCTATGTCTATGATGTAATAATGGAAGAAGGTAAGGTATGCGGTGTAAAGGTTGAGTTCCGCGGTGAGAAAATGGAAATTCGTTCGAAGATTGTTATTGGCGCCGACGGTACCGAATCGCGTGTGGGACGCTGGGCGGGCATTAAAACGCATATAGATTTCCGTGATATGGAATCGTGTTTCCAGGTTACGGTTTCCGACATTAATGTCGAGCCGGATACTCTCTACTTTTACTTCGGTGAAAAAGTATCTCCCGGCGGCTACTTCTGGGTGTTTCCCAAAGGTCCGAATATAGCTAACGTAGGACTCGGTGTTGGCGGCGACCAGGGAAAGAAAAAATCCGCGTTATCATACCTGAACGAGAATCTTGAAAGACTTTATCCGGATGCCCCGATATTAACTCAGGTTGCCGGCGGTGTTCCATGCTCTATTACTCTTGAGCAGATTTCGGCAGACGGTATAATGCTTGTGGGTGACGCAGCCAGACAGGTTAATCCGTTAAGCGGCGGTGGAATAGCCAGCGGAATGATCGGCGGTAAGATAGCCGGAAACCTTGCGGCGGAAGCAATCAAAAAGAATGATCTTAAACTTATCCTTACCTATGGTAAAGTCTGGCATAAGGAACGCGGCAAAACTCACGAGAGATTTAACCGGCTTAAAGACGGTATTTATAACTTCTCGGATGATGACTTTAACAAGATAATGGACAAGATAAGTGCGGTAGAACCAAAAAAGAGAACAATGCAGAAATTGTTCATGATAGCTCTCGCGAATAAACCCAGTCTTCTTGTTGATGTGGTCAAAGTATTTCTGGTGTGATTGTAATTTAGAACTCGTTCAGCAGTCCGAAGTGTATCTTCCCTTCCGAGAACGAATCACCCTCACCAAGCGCGAAGCTGATTGCCATAACTCCCAAGCCTGTTTCAATGCTTAGTCCCAGTCCGTAACCGGTTTTGAACGATTTAAGTTTAGTTATACCCCTGTCTTTGTCGGCGCTTCGCAGATAATAACCGGCATCATAAAATCCGAACATGTACGAACGTTTGGAGATCAGGTACCTGTACTCAAGATTAGACCAGAATATCCTGTTGCCGAGGAACTGGTTTTCGATGTAGCCTCGTAGCGTATTTGTCCCGCCGAGTTTATAGAGGTCACTGATTTCAAACAAATTGCCGCGCAGTTCCCTGCCGTGCAATCCAGCCGCGATTACCTGTCTGCTGAATAGTTCATAGTAATAGTTAAGATCAAGTTCAAAGCGCTGCAGATCCACTTTGGTTTTTGTTGATGTGGTTATAAACTGTTCGGGACCGTTTATATTTTTCGAGCTGTACTTGTATGTGTTCAGGAATAACAGTCCTTCGGTCGGTGCGTAAACATCATCGCGGGTATCTACTTTTATACTCGCGCCGGTAGTTAACGAAGTTGAATTGTATACAGTAAAACCGCGTTCATTAGGGTCAGTAGGGATAGTGGATTCGCTTGATATAATAAGCGATGCCGATATCTCGTCAGTAGCAAGGAACTCAACGGATCCATCAAGTCTTCTCTGCACGTATGTCGAATCCTGAACGCGCTGAAACAATCCCAATTGGATGTTAAAAGGATAGCCCAGCAGCCACGGTTCCATATATTTAATTTCGAGTTCCTGCGATTCCCTTTCTTCCTTTTGCCACTTGAAAGCCGCCGCTCGTTCGGTACCGAATAAATTACGCAGATTGATATTAACAAAGCCGGTAAAGAATCCTGATTGGCCTTCGGTAGCCGATGGTACATACCCTACTATACCATCAAACGAATTAGTAGCTTTCTCCTCAACTGTTATATTAAGAATTCCTTCATCTCTTGAATTGAAATAATATACGGGAGGATTAACAGGTTCAAAGAAACGTAAATGGTTTAGTAATCTGGGTACCTGATCTACTTTGTCCTGAGAATACTCTTCGCCTTCCAGTATTCTTGTATTCCGTTTTACTACATAGTCCTTTGTTTTGGTATTCCCGGTTACCATTATTTTGTCTACCCTTCGAGTATCTTCCAAATTAAAAGTAAGGTATATGTTTGCCAGGTAAGTGCTGTCCTCTTCATCCTGGAAAAAGTAAACTGAATTTACCTTTATTGCAGCAAAGGGATTACCCTCGTTTTCGAAATAGTCCATCATATCAGCGAATACGGACTCAAGCTCGTACTTGTTGAATATATTTCCTTCGAGGAATTTGAATTGATTATGCAGGTATTGATAGTACAGCGAGTCAGCATCCGCAAAAAATATTGTGTCGACATATGTGGGTTCGTTTTCCGCAACAGTAATGAATAAATCCAGTGAAGAAGAATCCTTAGGGATTGTATTGATGCTTACCGAGCCATGCATATATCCATTGTTTGTCAGTTCAAGCAGGATCCCGGCGCGAATAGAATCATTCACTTCAACAGTATAGTTATCGCCTGACTTTACACCGCACCAGTCGAGATAATCGTTTGAAGAAAACTCTGATCCGCCGGTTATGTCAATATTGTTAATTGTCTGTGGATACAGGTAAGTAGTTGATATGAGGATTAGCAGAACTATATTTTTAATCAATCGTAGGCGAGTCATCTATTATTTTCATCTTCTTACCAATTGGTTTAACCTCTACTTCACCAAGAAGTGCCGAAAGTTCCTGTTCGGATACATTGCAGGCATCGAATCTTGCTGCATTGGCAGCACCAAGCGCTGAGGCGTAAGCTGCAAACTCCTCAAAAACCATTGCCTTTCCAAGTCCATATGCTATACCCGCAACAAACGCATCGCCGCTGCCGGTAGCGTCTTTTTCCCTAATTTCCGGATTAGCAACTTCATAATTAAATCCGAACTTAGAGGCGAATACCGGATTCTTACCGTCAGTTAAGAATGCCATCTTAACACCCTTCTCCGAAAGTGATTTTATTAGTCCCGACTTTTGTTCGTCTGTTTCAAGACTAATGCCGTACGACGATTGAATCTCATCCAGGTTATTATGAATTACCATCGGACCCGCATCAATACAGGCTTTGAGATGATTCCCGTATGTATCGAGTATAACAAGTTTGTCTAGTTCGTTAGCTTCTTTAATTCCGAATTCATATATGTCATCCGCAGATTCACAGGGCGAAGAGCCGGAAAATATAACTGTTGAACAGTTGGGAAGCATTTTTTTAAGTCGGGATTTGAATTCCTGCACTTCACTTATTCGTAGTTGAGAGTTTCCACCCAGAACAGTTGTCATTTTTTCGGGAGCTTCTTCAATTATGACCGAACCGATACGGGTTTCATCTTTCGTGTTTACAATTGAAAAGTCTATTTGCTCTTCAGTCAGCAAACGACGTAATATTTTACCATTACTGCCTCCTGCGAAAAGCAGAGCCTGATTTTTAATCCCCAGTTTGTTCAATTGCCTGCTGACATTAATTCCTTTGCCGCCGGCATAGAAGTATTCCGAATTACTTCGGTGTACTTTCCCGGGGATCATGGAATCTATTGCAAATCTTTTTTCGAGCAGGGGATTAATTGTTACAGTTAGAACCATTGTAAATCCATTTAAAACAAAAATGCGAATTCTGAGAATCAAACATAATTAAATGAACTGACTTTCGGAATCCGCATTGAATTTTTGAAGTGCGGCTAAGGCCTGTATCTGTACCAGTCACCGTATTGATTGTTTAACAATCTATAGTCGCCGAAGCCGGTTTGATCAACAAAAATAAAGCGTTTATTTACATCGTAGTAATCCCAAATTTCGTATGGTTTGGAATCGAGGTCAAATGGATGACGTTCAACATTATTCGGCGGGCCGAGAACAATATAAATCATTCCCATATCAGTTCGCCAGCCTTCGAAATAATTCTTGAAATTCACATTGGCATAAGCAACTCTTCTGTAGTATTCCTGTAAAATCTCGTTGCCATCCACATTCGGATTCGGATCCTTGTTGTCCCAATAAGCTTCGAACAGTTCGAGCTTTTTGTCATAATCCTCGACATCTTCCATTTCACTAAGTGTGGACGCGCCGGCGATATATATCATCTGCTCAATGGCTTTGTCCAGGTCCACTATACTTTCGGGAAATCCGTATAGTCTTGATTTAAATGTCTTTTTAATTTCCTGTTCGATGTCCCAATCGTCGTTACGAAGTCTGACTATTAGATTATAACTGCCGAGAGATATATCAGCGTTGCTAATTTTATGCTCAATTATAGTAGTGCCCTTTTGAAGCTGTTCGTCCGTTATTTCACTATAAATAGTCTCTTCGGTCTTTTCCTGCACTATAATATATTCAACGCTTACTATGGATGGTTCTTCGGAGTGAACTTCATAAATGAAATAAGCGCTGGAGTCTTTACTTGTAATTATATTTGAAACCAGCGGAACGTATTGCGGACCGTCCTCTTGCTGAATTTTATTGCTAATAAATATAAGGTCACTTAACTGTATCTTCGAATCGAATTTCCGTACGGTAACATTGCCCTGGTATATCGATCCTTTTTTAGAATCTTTATCCAGTACTTCACAGCGCAAGTAATATTTTCCAGGTTCGAACTCGAATGTACGATAATCATAATTATAGTTTTTATTTGAAATTGCTTCCGAGAATTCCTTCGCAACTACCTTTTCGTTCCAGAATCTTTCAAGTATAATACCTCTTTGATATTCATCATAGAAAGTAAGTGTAACGCTGTAGTTTCCGGTAAATCCATCGTTGGATCGAACGAATTGAATATTTGAGAATGGAATCTTGATAAATACGTCAAGGCGTGTTTTTTCCGGGTTGCCTGTCGGATAGGCAGCAACATCAATATCAAATGTTCTTCCCCCCTGGTCTATCGATCCTTTGGATTGTTCAACCTGACCGAAGACAGTATAGGTGAGAAAGAGAAGAATTATTATTGCTTTGTACATAGCACCCCGCACTATTTTACTTTAATTTAGCAAACAAATCATACTCATTGCAATCGAAAATTTTACCCCTGTAAATATTTCCAATGGCGAGTTCTTTTCCGGATTCGATTAATACTTCACCATCTACTTCGGGAGCATCGCGTTCTGATCTTCCTATATAATAATTTCCTTCCAGACCATCAATAATGATGTTCTGCTCTGTCCCGATCAACGCCTGATTTTTAGCATGAGAAATATCCTTTTGAATTTCCATCAGCCGGTTATTTCTATCCTGCTTTTCCTCATCCGAAACAGGGTCACCAAGAATAAAGCTCGGTGTGTTCTCCTCAATGGAATAGTTAAACACACCTACTCTGTCGAACTCCGTCTCATTAACAAATTCACAAAGTTCGTCAAATTCCTTTTGTGTTTCTGCCGGATAGCCCACTATGAAAGTAGTTCTCAGAGTCAGGTTGGGAATTGAGGATTTCAGTTTATGAATTAACTCGCGGGTACGTCTGCCGGTAATGCCCCTTCTCATTGATTTAAGAACTTTTTCCGTGATATGCTGAAGCGGCATATCAATATAGTTAAGCACCTTGGGATTTTCGGCAATTGTACGTATTGCATCGTCAGGGAAGTGAGACGGATAGGCGTAAAGTAATCTTATCCATTCGATACCATTGACTTCGCTGAGTTTATTCAGTAAATCGGAGAGAACTCGTTTACCGTAAAGCTCCTTGCCGTAGTCAGTAGTATCCTGTCCGATGATTATAACCTCTTTTACACCTTTGGCAGCCAGACTTTCTGCTTCAGCCAGAAGCTCGTCGATTGATTTTGTTCTATGCTGTCCTCGCATTAATGGAATCGCACAGAATGAACAGGGATTATCGCAGCCTTCGCTTATTTTCATATAAGCGTAATGTTTCGGTGATGATAGTTCACGTTCGCCTAAAAGCTCTTCCTTCAAATTCCCGCCGAACTCTTTGACGATTCCCTCGTAATCTTCGGTGCCGAAAAATGTATCTACTTCAGGAATTTCCTTCTTTAACTCATCCATGTATCTTTCGGAAAGACAGCCGGCTACAATTACTTTTTTAAGCTTCCCATGTTTCTTAAGTTCTGTGGCTTCCAGTATTGTGTTAATCGATTCTTCCTTGGCAGCGTCAATGAATCCGCAGGTATTGATTATTACAGTATCGGCGTTATCCGGGCTGTCAACTATATCCAGGTTATTTAATTTTAACTGGCTCATTATACGCTCGGAGTCAACTGTGTTTTTTGAACAGCCGAGCGTTATAAGATTTATTTTATTCTTACTTTCCACTAATTGATATATCCATTCATTTTTACTTTAATTTCTCCGCAAAAATATCATTAAATCAGTTCATATATGACTTAATAATAAATACCCGGAAAAAGTTCTATAATTGATAGGTTTTATTAATTATTTATGTGAAAACAAAGATTATACGCCGATATCTTCGTGCCAGAGTTCCGGTTTCGCGGCAATAAAATCTTCCATCAGCTTAATGCATTCTTCGTTTTGCTGAATAACAACTTCAACTCCCCTCGATTTTACATATTCCTCGGGACCGGTAAAAGTCTTGTTTTCACCGATTACGACTTTCGGTATCTTGTAAAGCAGCGCAGTTCCGCTGCACATATCGCAGGGTGAAAGTGTTGAGTATAGTATGCATGACTGGTAATCCTTTGCCGATAATCTCCCCGCGTTCTCGAAGCAGTCCATTTCGGCATGAAGAATAGCGCTTCCGTTCTGCACGCGTCTGTTGTGCCCGCGACCGATAATTTCTCCGTCTTTTACCAGTACTGAACCGATCGGTATTCCGCCTTCTTCCAATCCTTTTCTGGCTTCTTCAATTGCTGCATCCATGAATTTGTCTGTCATTTTAAATTTTCCCTAATTTTATAAGTCCTAATAAAACCAATTAATAAAACTTATCTAAAATAATTCAGTATTGTTTCGATTATAGATTGTAATAGAATAAAAAATATATGAAAAAGCTAATATTATTAACATTTTTTGTGTTTTCGCAATTATTTGCACAGCAGGATTCACTGCGTCCGGCGAATTCCGTCTACAAGAATTTTAAACCTTTCTCTACTCCGAGAACCAATTTCCGACCGGGAACGGTTTACAGGATTGATGAATCGGGTATAATGTACCTTGTTCAGGATGTGAATCAGGTCAAATCCCTGGAGTGTAGCGAAGGTACAATTACCGGAAGGATGATATTTACAAAAGAAGAACTGGTCACATCTCTGAATATTGAATTCGACATTGCCTATATTACCACAGAGGTTGAAGTGAAAGATGCGCTTCGGGAAGTAACCGAACAGACCAATGTTGATTATATTTTGTGGGACTATGATCTTGTTGATGAACTTGTTGTCGATCCTAAAAGTAAGTATTATATAGTTCGTGAGACGGTTTCAACTAAGGAAATCACTTACCGGTTTGATGCCGCGGCTGTTGAACATATTGTAAAAGGTAAAGGTAATCTAAAGGAAAAGTTAAGCACGGGAACAACTGTGATTGACTATCCATTTTCGATTACAAAGAGGTTTAGTGAACCGAAACGCCTGCTGTTTCTCGAACAGGAAATAGGGCTGGATCCCTATTCTGAAGAATAATCGTCGTCACCGCTTTTTATATCGAACAGACGCATTAATTCTTTGGTAGAAAAAACACCGCTTCTACTCCGGTTAGTCAGGACTATTATACACTTCCCGGTTTCAAGTTCCCTTATGAAATAAGATCGGAAACCCTTCCACCAGCCGGTATGATATACAACTTTTGAACTATCGGGACGCATATTGATGCGCCAGCCGTAGCCGTAATTGTCATAGTCGTAAAGTTCTTCATGCGCCGGAATATATGCTTCTTTAAGATTCTCTTTTGTAACAAGAGAGCCTTCATTCAACGCCAGATTCAACCTGAAAAGGTCTTCCACTGTTGAGTAGACTCCCTTATCGCCTACAACGCCGTTCAGGTATGTATTGCCCGCTCTTCTGCGTCCCTTATATCCAATAACCGGGTAAGGATTATCCGGCTCCTCCTCCCTGTTGTAAATGGAGGTATTAAGCATCCCGAGCGGAGTAAAAACCTCGTCCGTTAAAAAGTCCTCGAACGATTTGCCGCTGACCTTAGCAACGATTGCGGCCAGAATGCAGTAATTAGTATTGCTGTAGTTATAGCGCTGGCCCGGATAATAATATCGCATTGGCTCGTACTCGATCATTAAGTCAATTACATCCATGTTGTTAATTGTTATATCCTTGCCGGGTTCTTTCCAGTATTCATCGGCGAAATACATGTATGCCGGAAGTCCTGAACGGTGAATTAAAAGCTGCCGGATAGTGATGTTCTCGTATGGGAAATCGGGAAAAAATTGTCTGATACTGTCTCTGTACGATATTTCACCCTGCTGTTCAAGGAGCATAACCGCATACGAGGTAATGGTTTTTGAAACCGAGGCTAGCTGGAACTTTGAATCAATTTCCAGCGTATCTTTTTTTCTGAAATTTCCGTAACCGAGCGCATTCTCGTAAATGACGTTATTTTTTTCAGCGAATAGCACCGTTCCGTTGAACAATCCGCGTTTGTGCCTGTTTTGGAAGAAGGAATCCACACGCGCCGCTGTTTTGTAATATTCAGGGCTGAGGTTATAGTTTATATTTGATTCTTTAGAATCTCTCACAACTCCGCCCGGAGTATTATCACCACAGCCATAAAAAAAAATAATGATAGAAAAAATAATTAAGGGGATCAGATATTTGGCGGATGCGTATATTTTCATCGCACAAAATTAGTGAACAACTTTTCTGTTCGCAACGATAAGAACGAGATAAGTTGCATTGTTGAGCTAAAAAGAATCATATTTATTGTCAGCTTTGTTTAGTTTAGCAAATAAAGCTATTTTTCTTCACTAATATTTAACCGGAAAAGGAACAATATGAGTTCAAAATATAAAATAATTGCCGCAACTCTTACCTTAATATTTACTGCAGGTTTGTTTTCAGGGTGCAGTAAAAAGGCTGATGATGCTTACACTAAAGAGGTTAAAGAATGGCGAAAAAACAGGGCAGAAAGGCTTCTTACACCAGGCGGGTGGCTTAGTCTGGTAGGACTTCACTGGCTGCAGGACGGCGAGAATACTTTCGGATCCGACGATTCGAATGATATCGTTTTCATCGAAAAGGCTCCCGCGTTTATAGGCTCATTCAATAAAGATGGAGGCTCGGTAACTATAAAAATAAATGCTGATGTTGATGTATACGTGGATAGTGTTTCGGTTAAAGACACAGTTATGATGAACGATATAAGCGGTAGCCCGACTGTTTTTAAGTACGGTTCATTAAGCTGGTATTTGATTGAGAGGGCCGGAGATAAATTCGGAATAAGAGTAAAGGATTCCGAGAGTGAACTTATTAAGAATTTCGAAGGCATTGAGTCGTACCCGGTTGATTCCACATGGAAAATCGAAGCTGAGTATGTGCAGTATGATCCGCCTAAGAAAATTGTAATTCCCAACATAATCGGTACTTCCGAAGAAGTTGATTGTCCTGGTAAACTAATCTTTAAAATCGACGGGAAAGAATACAGTTTAGATGTGCAGGATTCCGGCCGCCGCTTTTTTATAGTTTTCGGAGATGAAACCAACGGTGAGGAAACTTACGGAGCCGGCAGGTTTATTACCGTAGACAAACCGGATTCAACAGGTAAGACATTTATAGACTTTAATATATCCTACAATCCCCCCTGTATTTTTACAAAATACGCAACATGTCCTCTGCCTTCGAAGGACAATATTTTAAGAACAAAGATAACCGCCGGCGAGAAAAATTACGGCGCGGGACATTAAATTCGGATTCAGTTCGCAGAGTTTATTTTTTTTTGCTGTGGTACGTCTATTCGGGTATGAGGGATAAAGATCTCGGCGCGATTTACGACTACCCGCGAACACAGCCCTTTAGTTTGTCGACTGCTTACAAATCCTTTTTATAGCAACGGCGCCGCTTATGCTGGCGGGTAGTATAAAACTTCCACTGAGCCTGGACTTTATGATTCGTTTCAAGCTCGCGGTTGGTTTCCACTTTAGTGATATTCCGGTGTATAAGCAGTTTGTTTATCTCGCTGATCAGAATAGCATTAACGCCTTTATCCTGAAGCTCGGGTTTAACCGCGGTTAAATACAGGTCAACAGCGTTATTGTTTTTCATTGCTTTAAGTACAGTTATAAATCCAAGCGGGAACAGTCTGCCGCCGCATTTCTGAAACGCGCGGGACATTGAAGGCATTGTTATTCCGAAGGCAACGACTTTGTTGTTCTCATCAAGTACAACCGGAACATACTCAGGAATGATAAATCCGAAGTACTGCTTAACATACATGTCAATCTGCCTGTCGGATAGCTCTACGAATCCATAAAGATCTTTGTACGCATCGTTGATAAGATAAAATATATCTCTGGCATAAGGCAATATCTCTTTAGCTTTCTTTACTTTCAGCAGTTTGAGTTTATTGCGCTTTAATGCAATGTCGGCAATTCTGGAAACCTTGTCGGGGATTTCGCTTTTATCAATTGTTACCTCAAACTCCAGCCAGTCCATGTCTTTTACGTATCCAGACTTTTCAATAAGCTGCGGATAATAATCGTAATTATAAATTGCACCGAGTGTTCCAAGTTCCTCGAAACCCTCGATTAGCGTTCCCTCCGGGTCGAAGTCGGTAAAGCCGAGCGGACCGTGAATTGAGTTCATCCCGTTTTGTTTGGCCCAGTCCTCAACAGTTTTTAGTAACAGCGTTGAAACTTCCTCGTCGTCAATAAAATCAATCCATCCGAATCGGGCTTCTTTCTTGTTAAACTTGCTGTTAAATTTATCATTTATTATTCCCGCAATCCGGCCTACAGCTTTACCGTCGTGATAAGCAAGCCATAGCTTGGCTTTGCAGAAATCAAACGCGGGATTTTTATTTTCTCTGAATGTGGCTATCTCTTCCTTTCGCGGCGGCGGAACAAAGTAGTTGTTTTCCTGATAAAGTGAATTCTGGAAATCAACAAAGCGTTTTATGCCGCTTACGGAATCAACCTCTTTAACAACCAGATCCATTAGTCCCCCAATTGATGAGAAAAAGAAATTTAAGATAGTTTAATTGTCTGTGAAGTTCAAAATACAGAGCAGGCTAAATATTAAAATAGTCTTGAATATTGAACTTTCGGTCAGTGAAATTATCTGTCTTGATAAACATCTTTTCAAGTATTGTCATTCCCATAACTACCCAAAGGTAATTGTAGTGCCACCGAAGTCTGGGGTGCGGTTTGTGATCAAGTATTCGTCTTATGTATCGATAATTAAATATCCCCTGTTCTTCGATATATTTTTCCGTGAGTATTTTTTCAGCGGTTTCACGGAGATCTTTCTTGAACTGGAGATACGGATTAACTGAGAATCCCCATTTTTTCTTGTCGAGTATTTTATCGGGCAGCTTGCCGCGCATTGCTTTCCGGAACAGGTACTTCGTCTGGTTGTTTTTTATTTTTAGATGAACCGGAATAGACAAGCCGAAGTTCACCAAATCTATATCCAGGAACGGAACGCGTTCCTCAACCGAGTGTGACATGGAAACACGATCTTCAACGAGTAAATAGTCATTTACCATTTTAGTATGAAACTCTGTATACAGAACCTGGTCGAGTGAAGAGAGTTTTGAGCTCTCATCAAAGAATGAACTGAACTCATCCTTGATCCTTGCGGACTCATAAAGCATTTTCTTATAGATATCCGGATGATAGATTTCCCTATAAAAGCCTTCATCAAAATCCCAGACGTTACGGATTATAAGATAGAATTTCTCAATCCGGCCGATGGCCATCAGCATTTGAATGCCGCGGCGGTATTCATCAAATCCTAGTGAATGCGTCGAATTCTGAAACTTAAACAGAAGGGATGATTTCCAGTCCAGCAGCGATCGCATCCATTTCGGAATATGATTGTTAAGACTATTGAACGGATAAATAAACTTGTGTATGTCGTATCCAGCAAAGAGTTCATCGCCACCAAGTCCGCCAAGTACTACTTTTACATGATCACTGACGAACTTCGACATGTTAAATCCCTGCAGCAGATTTATTTTAGGCTCTTCGGCATGCCAGATAACTTCGGGCAGATGCATCAGCGGTTCCATGGAAAGACTCAGCGTCCTGTGGTTTGTGCCGAAAGTCTCAGCGATAAGTTGCGAGTCGGGGAATTCATCTGTCGGTTCGTTAAATCCGAGAGTAAACGAGTTAATCTCTTTAACTCCAAGCTCACTCATTTTTTGTACGATAGTAGACGAATCCATACCACCCGATAAATAAACGCCAAGCGGTACATCACTCATCAATTGCCTGTCAACCGCTTGTTTTATGTAATGGTTGATTCCGTCCATTGCTTCGTTCTCGGTCATACCCGGGTTGACTTCCGGCTTTAACTGCCAGTATCTTTCGACGTTTACCTGACCGTTTTTATAAACCAGGAAGTGTGCCGGAGGAAGTCTCTTAATTCCTTCAAACAGTGTTTCATCCCGCTGTGTATAGCGTAAATTTATTTGCGAATGCAGCGAGTTGAAATTAAGTTTTCGTTTAACTCTCTCGTGAAGTATAATCGGCTTCTGCTCTGAAGCAAAAATGAACAAATCTTCCTTCGCGTGATAATGTACAGGTTTAATTCCGAAATGATCGCGCACAAGTACAATCGTATTTTCGTTGAGATCGTATAATGCAAAAGCGAATATACCGTTAAGTTTTTCGAACAGCTTGTAACCATACTCTTCAAATCCATGAAGAAGAACCTCGGTATCAGAATTTGTTTGAAAAGCATGCCCTGCTTTAATTAAAGGCTCGCGCAGGTCCTTATGGTTATAAATTTCCCCGTTAAAAATAACGCAAAGTGATTTATCCTCGTTAAACATTGGCTGATCGCCGGTAGAAAGATCTATAATAGATAAACGTCTGTGACCTAGAGTTACATCATTATTAGTATACTGTGTGCTGGCGTCGGGTCCACGATGCGCAATAATATTAAGCATCCGCTCCATAAGCTCACGGTTGTCTTTGCCTTTTTCAACTATTCCTGCGATTCCGCACATTCTAGACTCTGTTTAGTTTTTTTAATGCATTATACTTAACGGGATACATGCGCAATTTATTAAAGAGTTTATCATATCCACTGAACTTCTTCATGTAATTATCCATATCCTGATTACCGGTCATTCTGAATAAAAGTTCCAATTGTTGTATTATCAGTTTCAAATAGCCTATCGTGCAGGGATCAGTTTCCGGATAATGTTCCATATTACACATGTTAAACCGCAGCCAGTAACCCATGTCGTATTCGGGAAGCCATTGTATAAGTGAAGTTAGTCCTTCATCGAATAAATCTTTTGCAAGACTACTGGTCGAGGGATCATGATTCTTTAATGCCCTGTAACAATCAAATAATCCAAGCATGGAAAACATGTGACCATCGAGTACCATGGTCGGTTCAGCGGCTACATACTCTTCGTAAAACTTGCCGTGCTTTGAAAATGCCGAAACACCGCCATCTTTTATACTGAACGTAAAAGGGAGCAAGGCAGACATTGCAGGAGCCAGATACTTTTCATCATTTGTTATTTGCCATGCTCGTAACAAAATGGAAATAGCACGACTCTGTGTGAATGCCGATTTCCAGGGCTGTTCGACTTTATATTCGGGCTTGGGAATATTGGTTAGCCAATATGTACCCAGTTTATCATCTGTTAAGCTATTACTGTAAAACCAGTTGGCAATACGAATGAAATGATTTTTCTTTTCATCGGATCGGGTCAAAATAAACGAATTGAACACGGCAAGTCCGTACTGACCAATTGATATAGGGTAATAATGAGTCTTGGGGTTTTCAACATCAATATAAGGTGAGTTTACCGGGATACCCTCGTCATCGAATCCTGTTATCAGCCGGTTAAGTTTTTGAGTGTCTTCCTCAAACAGAAAATAATATTCACCCAGTTTTTCGGAGTATAAATCTTTGGATATTCTATAGCGTTCACCCGTACTGGTGATATCATGATACAACTTGTTCAGCATAAATAAAATCTTTTTCGGATTCATATTAAATCCTCAAAGACTCTTACTAATCCGGAGGTTAGATTTTTCCGCGAGTATTTGTTTAAATTGTCTTCATCAATACTATTGACCCAGCCGGATTTCCATTTCTCAAATTGATTGAGAATAATTTCTTTTAAATCATCTTTGTAGTCGAACATTTTCCCGGTGCCGGTATTCTCCAGTATTTCTGCAGCATCCCCTTTAACCGGTCCGATGCCGAGTATAAAATTCCTTGTCGCCATGTACTCGAATATTTTACCCGTGAGTATGCCTTCGTTATTATGTGAATCGGGAATAACCAGAAGCAGCATATTTGAACGTGACATTATCCTGACAACTTCATTGTGTGACACGTTTTCAAAGACCTTAATGATTTTTGATTCTGCAAGTTTATTAAGTATTGAAGGATGGAAGGTTCCGTAAAAGTTAACCTCAATCTGTGAACTTATGTGCTCATCCAATCCGTTCAGAGCATCGACCAGATTATCGATCTTTTGTGATTCCCCAAGTGTACCGGTATAACTTATTGTGAACTTATCGTTCTTTTCACCGGCGGAATTAAAATCGGTGTCGTCGTATCCATTTGCGATTACTTCGTATTTATTGTTCACAATCCTGTTGAAATTATCCGCGATAGTCTTGCTTACTGTCGAAACACTATCAGCTTTCGATAGAACATCTTTCTCGAACTTTTTATCCTTTCGCGCGGCAAATCGCATTCTATTCATATCTTTCTGCCAGAAAGCGCTGCTCCATGGATCACGAAAATCGGCTACCCATTTCAATCCGGATTTTTCAGCCAGTTTCATTGCGCCAACCTGTAATGAGTGCGGCGGGGATGAACTGAAGATAATATCCGGCTGTTCCTTTTCTACAACTTTCAATCCCTCTTTAACTATGTAGTTAATCCAGCCAACTTTAGCATCCGGAACGAACATGTTGGCGCGGAGCCAACGAGACAATTTCTCAGCAAAGCTTTCCTTCTCATTCTTGTTCAATATAAATGTCGGAATTTTCTGCTCTCCCGATTTACCCGTCAAAGATTTATATAGTTTAAACGGTTCAAACGATTTTGTCTTGTACACTTTTGTTCCTTCCGGGATTTCATTTAGAAGAGTCGTATCAATTGATGGATAGTTTCCGTTTTCAACTGTAAGTATCACGGGTTCCCATCCGAACTGCGGCAGATACTTAACAAATTTCAAAATCCTTTGCACGCCGGGTCCCCCGGAAGGAGGCCAGTAATATGTAATTATTAAAACTTTTTTCATGGACAAGGCAATATAATCACAGAGAATGAGTGACGCAGGGAAAATGAATGAATTATTTATAATACTTTTTAACGAATCCGGTAAACTCGCCTTTTCCGAGAACTATTCTTTTAATGAAAGCAATGATAAAGCCGGTTCCGTATCCCCAAATTTGCGTCGGAACGATTACGGGAATATAAATGAATACGCGGGGATCCTTATACTTGAAAATCCCGTGAACAGCCATAAGTATCAATGCGAACAGCCCGGCAATCAGCAGCCATCCAAACAGAGACGGGAAAAGAATAGCGAGAATTACAACACTTAAAGAGATAAGTGTACCGATAGCCGGAAAGAAGTGTACAAGCTCCAACATTCCGCTGTCTATCTTGTACAGGTTTATTCTTGCAACACCCCAGTTAAATACCTGTCTGAAAAACTTTTTAATAGACATTCTTCGTTTATGATAAACTACTGCCTTGTGGACTTTGATTACCGGTTCGCCGGTCTGTAAAATTCTGTGACTGAACTCAATGTCCTGTCCGTGCCGCAGCTTATTCATTCCGCCGATTTTTTTAACTACGTCAGCACGAACTCCCATGTTAAAACTGCGCGGATAGTATTTGGATATTTTTTTCTTCGAGTGTCCGCGGATCCCGCCGGTAGTTATAAAGGAAGTCATGGAGTAATCAATAGCTTTCTGTACAGGTGAGAAGTTAGGCAGAACCTTGTCCGGTCCGCCGAATCCGGCAGGCTTAGTATCCTTTACTGCATCTTTGTATGCCTGCAGCCAGTTTTCATCGGCAATACAGTCGCTGTCGATAAACAGTTGATATTCACCGAAAGCATTGTCCATCCCGAGGTTACGGGCTTCACCCGGACCTTTATGATCCTGCTTAAGGAAACGTATATTCAGATTGGTATCTTGAATAAAGCCGTTTACAATCTGTTCTGTATCGTCGGTTGAACCGTCATCGACAATAATAATTTCGAAGTCACTTTTATCTATTAATTGATCGGAGAGAGATTTCAGCAGCTCTTTTATTTCATCCCTTCTGTTAAAAGTCGGAACGATGACAGTAAATAAGAATTGATATTCGGGCATTTAATAAACGTCTTAACCTGTTATTTGCTTTCCTTGATGTTGTAATCGCCGTCATTCTGGAAGTTATGAGCAATCAGTTCACCCAGCAGACCGACAGCAAAGAACTGTACACCTACAATGATTAGCAGCATACCGAAGAATAACAGGGGTCGGTCTTTAAGCGGATGACCCATAAACCATTCGTAACTTAAGTACAGGTTAACAAGGATACCGGCTATGAATGTGAATGCTCCGATAAATCCGAAAAGGTGCATCGGACGTTTTATGTATCGCGTAGTAAACACAACGGTTATCAGGTCAATGAAGCCTTTGAAGAATCTTGAAATACCGAACTTGGTTTTGCCGTATCTGCGTGCGTGATGTTTTACAGGTATCTCGGTAACGGAAAATCCTTCCCAATTGGCAAGTACGGGCACATAACGATGAAGTTCGCCGTAGACGTGAATGCGCTTTATTACGTCAATCCTGTAGGCTTTAAGCCCGCAGTTAAAGTCGTGAATTTTAATTCCGCTGAACAGTCTTGTAGCATAATTGAACAGCTTGGATGTATGCTTCTTTATAAAAGGATCATGTCGCTTTTTCTTCCAGCCGGAAACCATATCGTAACCTTCATCCAGCTTTGCCAGTAGATTAGGTATCTCAGCCGGGTCATCCTGAAGATCCGCATCCATTGTAATAACGGCATCACCCTTGGCGTTTTTGAATCCAACCTGGAGAGCCGCGGATTTACCGTAATTCTTTTTAAAACTGATGTAACGCAGCCTGTTGTTCTCTTTTTTTAACTGCCTCAGGTTCTCTAGAGATTTATCAGTACTTCCGTCGTCTATAAAGAGTATTTCGTATTCACAGGAAATTTTTAAAAAAGCTTTTTTTATTTCAATATAAAGGGGTCCGAGCGATTCTTCTTCATTATATAAAGGAATTACAACGGAGACTTTTCTAAATGAAAATTTTTGCTGATCCTGTTTCTGCGGAGACCTTTTCTTATAATACCTATTCTTTGAATAATATCGTTTTCTTGGCCTTCTATTATCGTTGCTGTTCTGGTTTTCCGGACTCAAAATCTACCACCAAATATAAATTTAATTTAATAATCAATTAAGGAAGTGAAAATTAACTGAATATAGCTGTAAAAGCAATTCCGGGAGGAGAATTGTTCGGTTGGGGCAAACCTTCAAGGTCATGAAGATAAATACCCTTACAACGACTTCGTTCCTCACTGCCGGGCACTCGGGACAGGCAAGTTCGAATCCGTCCGTCGGCTGATGTATCGGGAGAGAAATCTCAATCAATCGTACTCAAGATATCTCCTCATCCCGACCATTGTCGTGACTCGTCGATACGACACACCGCATGAACTGTCATTTCGAACGAAGAGAGAAATCTTAAGTCTACATACTCCGTTGGAGTTTAAGTTTTGTGAAAAACAAAACCTCAAACCGGGGATACCCTGTTGGGGTTTTACAAAACACAACTCATCCCCGCCTAGGCAGCAGCTACGGCGGGCAAGCACAGAGAACCTTCTTGGGTCAGGCTCTTGGCCTGTGCTGATGAGATTTGTCCTGAGAATTAAAACCAGTAACATATATTGCAGTCCGCTTTAGCGGACTGCTAAATAAACCCAAAGCTGCGCCGGCTTTAGCCACACGAAGGATTCTTACGTCGCTTCGCTCCTCAGAATGACAGTATAAGGGCATTTGAGACAGTTCCCCACAAATGCGCCAATGGTTTTTACTGACTCCCGTCTCCTTGCTTCTGACTTCTGCCATTATACTTTTCCCTTGAATCTAATTCCTCATTCTTTTAAGTTGTAAATGTATGAACGAGCTGAACCACCAACTACACTTACTGATTATCGTTTTTACTAATTGCTGACCATAAGGTGATAGACTCCTTAGAGGGCTAAGTTATCAGGAGTCTTTGAACAATTCGATATCTATTTGAATTTACTCCCCCGCGGGCGGGTGTATAGAATTATTTAATTATGACGTCCTATACAGATTGCGTTGCAACTAATGGCTAAGTTTTTAACATGAAAGTAACACGGGATGCTTGACCTGTCTGCGGGGCTTGCCCTACGAAGGTTTATTGTAGGCGGGATATGAGCGTTAAGAGTTCAGTATAAGTAAATGTTAATTACTTATGAAATTAAGAAAAAATAATAAGTGGAATTTTGTTTCAGTGCTTCCAAACTTAAGTATTAAAGAACCACTTATCACAGAATATGCTTGTCTTGTTGATAAGAACGATGAAAAAATGAAGTTGTTGTGTTCAGAAGCTGAAACTGTAAATGAATTATCCAACTGTTTTATAGATCAAAGAGTAAAGACTGTAAATCCCACTTTCGTATTATTTAGGGATGAAATTAGTGGTTTAGATGAGCTGCACAATTGCATTGTTTCTTTTAGGAATATTGTTGCAATTTCCACAATACTTCGTGAATGGATTCCCAATATTTTAAGCGGTGACTCGGGGATAGATAGTGTTCTTTATTCAGATTATTTTGATTTGTTTCCTTTGTCAAGTTACGGTGATAAATATTATACAATAAGCACTCCCGCGTCGAATTCTCTTGTTGGAAACGCTAAAGTAAAGTATCAAAGAAACTATGTTTTACCAAAATTAAATTTTTTTCATATTGATACAAATGATGAAATACTTAATTCTTTATTGAAACTATGGAATGAACACTTTATTAAACGAAGAAACAATAAAAGAGTTTCACTATTTCGGTCTTTACAAATTGTTTATAGTGCTTGTAAAATGCCCGTTGACAATTTTTCTACTATCTACGATTATGGAATGAAACTGGGATTTTGGGTGAGCGCTTTTGAAGTATTATTTCATCCTGGGAAGAATAATTACATAGGCTATCGTGATATTCTAAAAAAACTCTCAGAAGTAAAATTTAAACTGTCCATTTTAAATCGAAAGATGTATAAGATAGACAATTTATTGAAATCAAATGTTGTTGGGAAAGCTTATAAAGAGATTTACGATAATAGGAACGCATTTTTTCACGGTAATACAGTTAAGTTCAATGATTTGAACCTGCATAAAAGCGATAAGTATCCATCTTTAACAGCAATTGCTCACATAATATTCTTAATAAGTTTATATTCTTATCTGATGGAAGATGATTCACTAATTAGATTGAATAATATGGATTTTACAAACTCACTATATTCTGCACATAATTATTTTCTTATAGAAGAAGTATTAAAGAAGATAATTTATAAATGATGCTACATAATATCTTTAGTAAGTAAAATACAGATAATCCATCATTCGACAGACATCGGGAAGAGATGTTAAGAGGGTGAAAGTATCCTATGCAAAATTCCGCCCCGACAGGTTAACGGTAACACCTAAATAAACAAATGGAGAAATCCATGGACGAAAAAGAACTCAAGACTCTTCGTAATCTTATTGAAGAAGTTATGTATGCTCATACAAAAAAGGAAGCTGAAGAGCATTTGAAGCGTCTAAAATTTATATTCTCTGGGATGAAAGGCACCATGGATCCATATTTTTGGGGGAAGTTAGGTCAAGCAATAACAGCAGCTAAAGAAGCCTCCGGAAATGAAAAAAACAAAGAACGATTGATATCATTTGTCGAACAATACTGGTCTGAATTTAAAACTGGTATTCAGCAGAGCTAACGCTAGTTAGCACTGTCACCATCGCCCATACGGCGAGATGCTAAATTAAAACCTTCAAGTTGATAGTGATAATGCACGTCCCGGAGACCTTGAAGGTTTTCAGGGCTGTGAAATTACCAATCCCCCGCGTAACTCAAATCAACTGAAGGAGCTATGCTTTCAAGATAATTCCGGTTCAGCTTGTTAATCTGGCGAATGTGCAAATAGTCGTGTGCGAGCCAGTTGACAAGTGCATCTCCCGCAGTCATAACCTTACCGAACGGGTAATTATCAACCGCATTCCAGTCCGGCGAGGAGAAGTCTTTTAACCACTTAACCGAATCCTGACGTTCAGTGAGAAAGGCTTTTAAAGATTCACCAAAATTCTTATTTATGTAATCCTTATCCATTACCCACTTTACCGGGGCGATTCTTGTCCATTCTTTATACGGCTTGAGAAGTGCAAATTCAATCCTTTGCCTAAAGTCGTAAATTTCTTCATCCAGCAGGTGATTAACAATTTCCAGTAAGCACCATTTTTCTGGAGTCGGCTTCCAGTTTACCTGTTCATCCGGTATGCTGCTGAACAATGACTTAAAGACTTCGGAGTTAGAAGCGAGTTTTTGTATAATAATATCGTGATTCATTTTAAACCTCGCTCTGTTAGTTGCCTAAGCTAAATTTTATTCAAGTTAACATAAATTTAGTTTATTTAACTGATTTTTCTAAATAGGTAAGTTTAGTTATTGTCGCTCGAATGAGTCGCTTTAGTGAAAATTGGATGCTGACACTTAAACTTTTATGGTCTGCAATGTGTTACAAGGTAATATATGCTTTTTATACTGTCATTTCGGATCCACGGTTAGTCTTATTACCGGGGTGGGAAATCTTGGAATACAAGATGTACGCAATTAGGATCTCTCCTCACCCGATATACGTTGATTGAAGGATCGGGATCGTCGAGATGACAATATTTACATTTGATTCACAATGGACTATATACTATAATAAAGCCCTTGACTAATCGGGGGGCATTAACTAGTTTAATGAAAAATAAGCAGTAGAGTTATGGGCGCCATAATATATTGGACACTAATAAGAACGGCAATATTGATTCCGGCATTGATATTTCTGTATGACTGGATCGATTACCAGTTGTGGTGGCTGATTGGACTAGCCTCAGTCTACGGCGTTATTATTCACCCGGCGTTGGTTCAGTATAGATTGTTCATGGAAAAGAATAAGGAAATTATAAATAATACGCTTTGTTCATCCTGCCGGCACTTCGATAAATCTGCTGTGCTTTGTATGAAACACGATAAACACCCGACGATGGATTCACTTCCCTGCGAGGGAATGCATTGGGAACTTGAGGAGAACCATTTTGAAGAAAAAGCTAACTCTGACAGATATTGAGCGTGAAGAACTGAAAGAGAAGGACGTGATTTTTTGTACTGAATGCGACAATCAACTTGAGGTATTCGGTATTGAAAACGGATCATTCGATGTTGAATCTGTCAGGCAAAACTTTAATAACTGCAAAGCGACCGGCAAATTCAAAGGGGATGTTTGTTCTAAACTGTTTATCATTTCGGAAATTGAAAATTCGGAAGATGAATGTTTATGAAAGATTGACAAAAGAAAATAGTAGTTATTGCACACCTATTGTTTCACTAAGATTTTTTAAAGCTATTACAAATCTAGGACCCGGACGGAAATATAAGTCGGGATCGACGTAATACAATCTGCCGTTATTAATTGCTTTTATATTATGCCATTCATTGTAGAGTGATTCTACGTCCTGCAAACTGCCGTAATCATGCTGTGTATGAAGGATTATTTCCGGATTCCTTTTCAGTACCTCTTCGCGGCTGAGAAAAGGATAGTTTTGTTCGAGATCTTCAGCGATGTTTTCAAGGTTACAGAAATTAAGGAACTCGTTAATAAATGTATTTTTTCCAGCCACCATTATGGGCTGGAAACTTACAAGAAACATTGTCAGGAACTTCGGATGTTTCAGGGAGACGGATTTGACCGAATCGACAATTCTATCCCACGATTGAATCAGGCTGTCGGCATAGGATTGAATTCTAAAAATTTTACCCATATCTCCCAGAGTCTTCTTAATCCCGCTGAAGTCTCTCGGGTTTGAAATGAATATGTTGAGTCCGAGTCCCTTAAGTTTATCGAATGTGGCTTTTGTATTTCCCTCAACAGTAATAAACACGATATCGGGATTCAGCTTCAAAAGTTTTTCATGATTAATCGATAACATATCGCCGACATTTTCAACACTCTTCGCCTCGGGAGGGTAATTACAGTACGATGTGTTTCCAACAAGCTTATTGCCGGTGCCGATAGAATAAATCATTTCAGTCAGGTTTGGAGCAAGGGTAACCACAGTATTCGGTATCCGGGTAATCACATGTTCATTGCCGAGATCATCAGTCAATACAATTTCATTTTTTTTGACCGGGACCTTATCCGAAGTACAGGAATTTAGGATGAGAAGTATTATAAGGTATATCAAAAATCGTTTCACAACTATTAATTTTATTTGTCGATGTCTTACACAAAGTTAAGTAAATCTGCTCAACTCACAAAAACAGCCGAAAAAATTCATTCATGCGAAAATAATTCACCCCGCGCGATATATTTCGCACCGCGCGAATAATAAACCACTTCTTACAACTCTAAATATTAGAATTGTTCTTATGGCATGTAAATTGCAAATGCGGGTTCATCGCGAACAATCCGGGGACAATCTATATGAAAAAGAACCTTACTATGACTTCATTTTTATTTCTAATTATTTTCCTGCTGATAGAAGTTAGCAGCGTATTTGCAGTTGGAGCGCTTTTCTCCCGCCCGCGCTTCAGCAACCAGGAATACCAGAAAATGTGGATCAAAAGTATTTCAACTAATGTTGAGATAACCGAGCAGATTGCAGTAACCCATCTGGACCAGGTATTCTATAATGAACTTAACCAGTCAGTGGAAGCCATTTTCATATTTCCGCTGCCTGAAAACGCAACGATAACGGAACTGGTATACTGGGTAAATGGTCAGAGATTCGTTGCGGAAATTAAAGAGCGTCAGCAGGCTGTGGCCGAGTACAACGAAAAACTCCGGCAGTGGCTGGATCCGGCCTTGCTGGAATATCTCGGTGATAATTTATTCAGACTTTCAATAGTTCCGATCGATCCTTTAAGTGAAGTCAGGGCTGAGATAACTTACATTGAACCGCTGAAATATGATTTCGGAATCGTTAACTACGAATTCATGCTGAACACACTGGACCTTTCATCAAATCCGGTAGAAACGGTAATGGTTGATGTAAACTCATCATCGAAGTATGCTTATCAGTCATTTACATGTCCGTCACACCAGAATTCAACAGCTCTTCAGATAACAGAAGTAAACGAGAAGCATTATCATTTACAGTACGGCGACGAGAATTTTTATCCTGATAAGGATATTGAAATCAATTTCCGTACTGCTCGTGATGAAGTTGAGTTTAATATTCTAACCTACACTCCATCCGAAGAGGATTCAATAGGTGATGACAGTTTTTATGCTTTATGGATAACCTCACCGGATGTAGTAGGTGAGGATGAGTTTATCCCCCAGAATATTGTGTTTACTGCGGATGTTTCTTCGAGCATGGAAGGAGAAAGACTCGTCCAGTTGAAAGAGGCGATGTATACTTTTATAGATCTGTTAAAGCCGGAGGACAAGTTTAACATAGTTACCTTCGGGACATTCGTTGAGAAGTTCAAGCCTGATCTGATCGAGGCGAGTGAGGAGAATAAAGAGCTTGCCAGGGAGTATGTGTCGGATCTTTACGCTTTGGGTCTTACCAACATTGATGAAGCTTTGAGCGCATCCATGGAGCAATCTTTTAATAGTACTTCACAAAACAGCCTTGTATTTATAACCGATGGTGATCCGACATGGGGAGAAACAAATATCGATTCGATAGTCAGTCGGGCTAAAAGAAACAACACTTCTGATTTAAGTTTGTTTTCATTCGGAGTTGGTGAAGATATTAGTCATACACTTCTTGAAAGAATAGCGGCGGAGAATCATGGATACGCTACATTTATTGCCAGCGATGACAGCATAGCTCTCGTTGTTAATAATCTTTCTACGAGAATTTCAAAACCGGTTATGACGAATATCGGTCTAGACCTGGGCAGTCTCGATTCTTATGATTTCTATCCGAAAACAATTAACGATCTATTCTGGGGAAGCCAGCTTTTATATCTCGGTAAGTATAAGAATTCGGGAACCTTTAATGTAACATTAAGCGGAATTGTACGAGACGGGAACTATAATTATATAACAGATATTTATTTTCCCGACACAACCGGTGGACACCAGTTTGTGCCGCGCTTGTGGGCACGCGAAAAAATCGATTATCTTCTTACCCAGATAGAACTTTACGGTGAGCAACAGGAGCTTGTTGACCAGATTATAGAACTTAGTCTGATGTTCAAAATACTTACACCCTATACGGCGTTTTATGCCGATCCTGATGATGATCCCGATACGACACCCGTGGAAGAAGTTGATGAAATGGTAGCCGAATTTAAACTGATGCAGAATTATCCTAATCCGTTTAATCCTAGTACGAATATTACTTATAGCCTGCCGAGTAATTCTTCAGCTTATAATGTTACTCTGAAGATATATAATTCTTTAGGTGAACTTGTTCTGGTGCTTGTAAATGCGTCTCAGTCGCCGGGCACTTATACTGTTAAATGGGACGGCAAAGATATGAACGGGTACAGCGTTCCAAGCGGATTATACTTATACACACTTGAAGCAGGAAATTTGAGAATCAGCCAAAAGATGATGCTGCTCAGATAAACATTAAAGAATTATTAATCTCGGAGGATAAATGCAAAAATTATACTTAACAATTTGTTTGTTGATAATTCCTTTGATGCTTATCGCGCAGTATAAAAGCGAATATGATATCAAAGAAAACAGTTTACAGAAGTCTGCCGGTGTCTCGGCTGTTCAAAACAGTCAGATAATTTCAAATGGAGTTCTGGAAGCAACCATGCTTGAAGGGGGTTACTTTACTTTGGGAACCGCAACCGGATTGTCGGAAAGTGTGTTGGATAATAACTGCGACATAACTTACGGTCATCCATATGCTAAAACGTCATATCCGTTTTATTCAATTGATGCCCAAATGTATAAACTTGAAGACCTGTTTTCGTGGGATGAAATAAACTCGCCTATAATAAACGGCGATACAATTACTATTGCCGCATCTAATTCAATGATTGATATCCGGTTCAGTCTTGTTTTACAGGAAAACGGTCAATCTGTGAAACTGGTTACCTCGGTTACAAATTTGGATACACTGGAACACAGCGTAAGTGCCGGTTTTATCTTCGATCCTGCATTAGGTAAATGGGGAGATGGATACGCTAAACTAAATAATGAATTTATAGGTGAAGAGCTTCTCACTTCAACTGATCAGGTAAGTAACCTTGAATTATGGGAACGCAGAACCGGTGCGCAGGGAATGGGTCTCAATATCGATTTCCAGGAAGATGACCCGGCACAAGTTTGCCTTCTTAACTGGAGTTTTGCAAAGGATTTTAATCCTTATCTTTTAGCAAACTATGAACTGATTTCTCTTTATGATCTAACACTTTTCTACAATGCAGATTCCCTGCTGCAGCCTGGAGAATCCCTGGAGCGGGAAGTAAACTTTACATTGCTTCAACCTGATTTTAATACTCCCTTATTCACCCGTTGGGATATGGTTCAGGCTATAACAATAAATGATGGAATAATCTTTCCGAATAGTATGACAACTACACTTGAGGTATTCAACACTACCGAAACCGATCAAACTGTAATGAATATTGGTTCAGAGATCCCGTCGTATATAAGAGTAACTCCGGCTGCTCAGCACCTTACTATACCGGCGAACTCATATAATTATCTTCGGGTTTATACGACAACAAAAATAGTCTATGAAAACAAAATTGCAGACATGGCGTTATGGTTAGACGGTGATACTGAAACGCTTGATATAGTTAACAGGTCCATGTTCATACCGCAGACACCTGTTTCAGATGAAGGACTTACAATTGTTGATGATTCTATCGCCACATTCAATCATCCGGATATAGATGTTGTATTCAGTGTTGAAAATGATGAAACGGGAGTGCGAATTAGAAACCTGACGGAAGAGAATGTATTTCTGTATGAGAATGGAGTTAGGATTGAAGAGTTTGAACTCTCGAAATATACGGGTGATGGAATTAATGAAGCTGATATTGTTTTTGTACTGGATGTAACTGGTAGCATGGGAAATGAGATTGATGGGGTAAAAGAAAATATTCGAGACTTTGCTTCAAATCTTGAATTGCAGGGAATCGATTATCGTTTAGGGCTGGTGACTTTTCTTGATGTTATTGAGAACACATATTCGTTTACAAATGATGTAGAAGCTTTCAGAGATTTAATAGCACAACAATATGCGCACGGTGGAGGAGACGGACCTGAAAATTCGCTGGATGCGCTCTCAGAAGCGGCAGAATTTGAATTCCGCCCCCAGGCCAAACGCACTATTGTCTGGATAACAGATGCTGATTTTCACGAAAGTGATGGAGTCACACAACTTTCCACAAATGAAGTGGTTAATAAACTATTGCAAAATGGTATTGTTGTTCACTGTATAGGAAACGAATCATTCAGACTCAGTGAGTATGACAAAATAATTATTCCAACAGGTGGTGACTATTATAATATATATGGTGACTTCGAAGACATATTTCTTGAACTTTCCAACATGGAGTCCGGTGACAGGTTCATTCTCGAGTATTCCAGCGCTAATAACATGGGCGAATATTCCGTTGATATTCAAATTCGTTATGCTGGTCTCGGAGGAAATAAAACATTCACGTACATGCTTCAACCGCCTGAAGCAAATAAGAATGATAAACGACTGGACTTTTTCCCGAATCCGTTTAACCCGACTATAACCTTTAACGTGGATCTTCAGAATTATCGCTCAGGAACCATTAGTATTTATAACATTCTCGGGCAGCTCGTAAAGGAGTATCATTTAAATAGCCTATCAAGCAACGCGGTAACATGGAATGCGGTAAACGAATTCGGACAGCTCGTGAGCACGGGATTCTATCTTGTGCAATTGTCGCTGCTCGATAGTAAAAACAACAGTTATACCGAAACCGCAAAAATACTTTATCTGAAATAACGGAGGATTGCCATGTTACGAACTAAAAATATTTTATCATTACTGATTCTCCTTACGGCGTTAAACTTATCTGCTAACGGCTTAATGATGCCGACCGAGGAAAACTATCCGAAGGATTTTCTAAGAAACACAGTTACTAAGGTTACAGTTGATATTCATGGACTTATTGCTGAAACATTTGTTTACCAGGAATTTGAGAACGAGTGGTACGATTCCACCGACGCTGTATATTCTTTTCCATTACCGCAGGATGCACGCGCAACCGAATTTATTTACTGGTATAACGACACAACTTACACCGCAGTATTAAAAGTTAAGCAGCAGGTAACTAATCCCGGAACCGGATCGGGCGGAATTGCAGCTCTGGTGAATGACTACATTGGTCGAAACGGAATAAAAATCAAACTGAATGGCATACCTCCAGGTGAGGTTCAAAAGGTTCGTCTTCGCTACATAAGTGTTTGCGATTATTACATGGGACACGTTTCATACTCATTCCCGCTTAACACATCGGAACTAGTGACTTATCCTGTTGAACACCTTGAGTTCAATATTAATGTCGGGTCGAATTCAACAATTACCAATTATGAATGTCCGACTTACAATGAGCAGTATGTATTTAAGTCTACCGATACGGAGTTGAGACTGCAGATGACAGAATCGAAAGCTTATATGAATAAGGATTTTGAATTCTATTATGAAGCCGATCAATCTGAAATGGGAGTTGATTTCTACTCGGTTGCCGACGATTCCGGGGACGGACACTTCGCGCTTTTCGTTCGCCCGCAAGAGACTGCCGAAGCTGATAGTGTGCATCCGCAAAGAATTATTTTTGTGCTTTCAACATCAACTTCAATGACCGGTTACAGGTTAGAACAAAGTGTTACTGCAATTAAGAATATACTGGACAGGCTTTCACCTAAAGATGTTTTCAACATTGTGCCATACAATTACTCCGTGTATAAATGGGAAAGCGTTCCTGTTGTTGCCGATGTTGATAATATTGCGTCGGCAAAATTATATCTGGATGGATTGTCAACTTCCCATGGCTATGAATTGCAGAGCGCCATTGAACAAGGTTTTACACAAATAACAGATGCTGAGTACAATAATGTTATTTATGCATTCACCGACGGACGAGCTTCAATTGATCCCGAACAGCTTGAATCAAATAATCCTTTTACTACAGGGATTTTTCCGGTTGGAATAGGAGACTATCTTTTCAGATCTCGTCTTGAAATGACAGCAGCGTTGAACTATGGTTTTGTTACTTACATTGAAGACGATGATAATATGATTGAAAAGATTAAGAGATTGTATGATCTGACAAGTCAGCCGGTACTTAAAGAGGTTGGAGTGGAAGTCGGGCAGGCAGGTCTATCCTACATGATGCCTGCAAAAACTCCATCGGTATATGCGGGAAGTATGCTCTACATGACGGGCCGGTACCGTAATCCGGGAACATCCGGACTGGCTATTGCCGGTAAGACAATCAGCGGATTAACTGCTTACAACTTTCAGCTGGATTTCAACAGTCAGACGAATACGAACAAGTTTGCCGGATCCCTATGGGCGAAAATGATGATAGATGCGCTTGAATGGGAAATAGAAATAAATGGTGAATCCACCGAATTGAAAGAACAGCTTATTGAGATAAGTCTCAAATACAATATTCGCTGCAGGTACACTGCTTATATTGCCGACTATGAAACGATAGGCGATATTACGAACGTTGAAGTAACCGAACCCGTTCTTGTACCCGAATCGTACATTGCCGGGAACTATCCTAATCCATTTAATCCGTCAACAACAATTCGGATTTACATCGGTGCAGATGATGCCGGCAAAGTAAAGCTTCTCAGAGTATTCAATATGCTCGGAGAACTTGTTGCTGTAATCGACATATCACACTTCAGTTCCGGCTGGCAGGATGTTGTATTTAACGGACGAGATATGTTCGGGAATACTCTGTCGAGCGGTATCTACTTTGTTCAGTTTACAAGCGGCGGCAAACCCGTTAATACTATTAGAATGAATCTGGTCAAATGACTCGGGTCATGGCCACTCTCACTCGCTGTGACGAAGCCGGGTGTAACAGCCCGGCTCTCGTATAATTGTTTAATGGTAAGTTGCAGCTTTAATCATTCTCTGACAATTGCGTAATTTTATTATCTGTTGGAAGTAAATGATTTATAGTCTAAATAGATTATAGATGCATTATGAAGCTTACCCAATGAATTCGATTGATTATGAGTCCCATTTCGCATTTGCTAGCTCTAAACATTTGGCAACAGCCGGGATAATTAATCCCGGCTGTTATAATACCTATACCGCTTCTTTAAGACTGGAAATGTTAGTGGTGACTAGAATTCTATCAAGATCAAGTAGAATAATTAATCTGTCTTTCAGTTTGCCAACCGCTGTAATATAATCATTACTAATGCCTGCAACAAACGCTGGCGGCGGTTCGGTAATATCTTTCGAAATTCTTAGCACCTCGCTGACATTATCAACGATAAATCCCAGTGTGCATTCGTTGATTTCTACTACGACGATTCTTGTACTGCTACCGTGCTCGGTTTTAGGCATTCCAAGTTTGGTTCTCAGATCGATTACGGAGATCACCTTTCCACGTAAATTTATAACTCCCTCAACGAATGCCGGTGAGTTTGGTACATCAGTTATATCCGGTTTTCTTATAATTTCCTGTACTTTAATTATATCTACTCCGAACTCTTCATTACCAAGCCTAAAACTAACAAGCTGAAGCAAATCCCGGTTTGTGTTTTTTTCTTCTTCCATTACTACCTCAATTCATTTGCAATTACCTGAATCAAAATTCAGTGAATTAGTCTGTTAAATTTGTTCGAGAATTCCGTTTGATCTAACTGACAGTCTTTTATCATCTTCTTCGGAACTTCCTATTTCAAATTGACTTATTAAATCCTGCAAATTCACTGTGAGGTCGTTTAAGTCAGTGGCTGCACGTGCTATTTGCTGAACTCCCTCTGCAGATTGTTGTGTAACTGTACTGATTCCTTCAACAGATTTACTTATCTGTTCTGCAGCAGAAGATTGTTCCTCACTGGCTGCAGCAACTTGATTAATTACATCAACAACCCCATTGGCGTTAGTGATTATCTCGTTCAGAGATTCACCCGATTGTTCTGCCAGTTTTCGTCCATTCTCCACTTCCTCGGTGCCTGTTTCCATGGATTTAACTGCTCCTTCGGTTTCCTTTTGGATTTTCTTTATCATATCACCGATTTCTTTCGTTGCTTTAGTAGTCCGTTCAGCCAGTTTCCTTACCTCATCGGCAACTACAGCAAAACCTCGTCCCTGCTCACCGGCTCGGGCAGCTTCTATAGCAGCGTTTAATGCCAGCAGATTTGTTTGGTCGGCAATGTCATCAATTACCTGGACGATTGTTCCTATCTGTTCGCTGCTGGCTCCAAGTTCCTGAACTGTTCCTGCGGCATTTCTTACTACTTCGGCTATCCTGTTCATTCCCTTGATGGTTTCTTTAATAACATCTCCACCTTCAACCGCAGCTACACCTGCTTTCTTAGCTTGCTCAGCGGCAGAAGAGGCATTTGTTGTGGTTTCCATAATTGTATTTGTCATTTGCTCAATAGCGCCTGCTATTTCAGTAGTTTGTGCGCTTTGTTCATGAGCCCCTGATGCCATTTCCTCTGAACTTGATGAAATTTGGGTGCTGGCCGATGCGGTTGCCTCAACTGCATTCCTGACGTTTGAAAGAGCGTTATTAAAAGAGTCGCCAAGCCGGTTAACGCTGTTTTTAAGTGCGAGGAAATCGCCTTTGTAATTCCCTTGCATCCGAATGGTTAAATCACCCAGCGACATTTTTTCGAGAACTTCACTTTGTTCATTTATCGGGGCTGTAATAGCTTCAAGAGTATGATTTAACCCGTCTATTAATTCTTTATAACTACCCTGGAGTTGTGAGGAATTTCCCCTTTCTCCCAAATTTCCAATAACCGAGGCTGCAACAATTTTATTTAATTCTTCAGTTGTTGTTTTAACCGAATTCACTGCGGTTTCCACTGAATTTACCGTAGCTTTTGTATCTGTGATTATTTTATTCATGCTCTCGGCAAGCATACCGATTTCATCTTTGCTCTCGATTTCAAGGTGAGGTGTGCCTGTCTCGATGTGAATATTCAAGTCCCCTTTACTTAGCTGTTCGGTTCCTTCCTGAAGGTTTTTTATACATAAGCCTGACAGGCTTTGCATTCTTTCAACTACTAATTTTATCGGAAGGGCTATACCTCTTGCGATGAAATAACCAAGGAAAATTGAGATAGCCAAACCGATTATAACTATTACAGCCATTATTACTATTGCTGTTTCCGCCTCAGCTATGTTTACTTCAGACTTTGCCCGGGCATGATGTGTTTTCATATCCACCAGTGTTAGAATAGCATTCATTTCCTCTCTTGAACTGTTGTTTAATCGTCCCTTCAATAATCCGAATCCTTCATCATCTCTGTTTTCGCGGGCTAATGAAACCAGTTCCTTAAGGTCTTTCTGGTAGTTGACACGTGTTTGTTTAAATGCTGCCCAAGAGTTTTTCAGCTCATCCGAAAGCATCCGTGACTCGAATTTTTTTCCATATGCATTTATGGAATCAACATACTTATCCATTCTGCCGGCATATTCCTCAATATCATTCTGAGTATCTGCAAGAAGTATTTCTCTTGTGTTTACTCTTATTCTCTGATAATAAGTTGATATTTGTGACATCCAGGCAATCGGTTCGGTCATATTTTCGTATAACTGTTTGTCGCTCTCTTTTACTGTCTGGAGACTGTTGATGCCTAAATAGCCGATTATTACTGCAATTGCAGCTACAAGAACAAAACCGCTTATGAGTTTTTTTGTAATGTTAAAGTTTTTAAACCACTTCATTGATTCATTCCTCCGTTTTCTGATATTACTTGATATTTATAATGTTGAATTGTTCCCTGAGAATATTTACATGTCGTGATCCGGTGTAATTGCAAAGTCCTCTCGGATTACAAACATTTAGTCAGTCTTGTCTTGATTTACATATAAATTTCATTTCACTGGCACTATCGTTTACGGGGGTTAAATGTTGAGGATAATTGTTCTAAGCGGGAAAATTATGTAATCAAGCGGGCAGATTAGGTCTTGAATTTATGGGAAATGTTATCTTAACATAAAATTTTTTTGAGTAATTCAGCACATCGGAAAGTATAATTATTGTTACTTGTTGGGGATTTCAAAAAGATTATTCATCTTGCAACTGTATCGTTTGCTTAACTTGTATGGCTTAGGTTCTCCATTAATATAAATGAAGTAAGAAGTCGGTCCGTCTTGTTTAATGTGCTCTATGTAGTCCGTATTTATAATTGTAGATCTATGTATTCTTACAAATACCTTCTGAGGAAGGTTTTTCTCCCAAAATTCCATTGAGCTTCTTTGTAATGTAGTTTTCCCGTCATGAAGTTTTAATTGAACATATGGTGTTTTTGATATAATTAGTTTGATGTGTTTAATTACAAAGAATTCTTTCCTCTTATTTTTATTAACAAGTATTTTATCGTCTAACGAGTAGCGATCTTGAAGATTCTCAGTTTTATTATAATAATTTCTAAGCTTATCCCGTTTTGCTAATCTCATATTTATTGAAACTAGCAAATCTTCAAGATCAAATGGTTTGAAAATATAATCATCCGCGCCAAGCCTCATTCCTTTTCTCATATCATTTATCTCGGTTTTAACTGTCAGGAACATGAAGGGGATCGAATGTGCTGATTCATGTTTCGAAAGTGTATTTAATACCTGGTAACCATTCTTGTACGGAATTAAAATATCGCAAACTATTAAATCGGGTCTATAGCTTTCGGCTGTCTTAATACCCTCTATTCCATCTGAGGCGGTAATTACCTCGAATCCTTCTTCCTCCAGGAATTCAGAAATGTTTTTTAATAAAATATCGTCGTCTTCGATGATAAGGATACGATTTTTCATCTTTTGTATATCATCCGGGCTTTGTTTTGATCTGTATTTTGTGGATTGTCAATAAGACTGCTGAATACTCAAAATAATTGTTTTATAAGAAGCACACAGAATATCTTAATTTCTAACCGATAGGAACGCTTATTGTAAACTTACTTCCATGCCCGAGCTTGCTTTCAACTGTTATTTTTCCCTTTAAAAATTCGATTGCTTTTTGTACAATGCTCAAACCTAAACCGGTGCCTTTCGTTTTCTTGACATTTCCGGATCTGTAAAATGAATCGAATATAAATGGAATATCTTCTTTATCTATTCCAATGCCCTCATCTGTTACAGACATCACCAAATGTTTGTTACTAAGTTTGGATGTAATAATAATAGTACTGTTCTCTTTGCTGTATTTTATGGCATTCGTAAGCAGGTTGTTTATTATCCGTTGCATCAACTTTTTATCAATAGCCAATAATGCCTCATTAACCATGGTTTTATGCACAATGATTTGTCCCTGCTTAAGAATAGGACTGCAGTCTTCAATTATTTGGTCAATCCAACTGATGAAATTAACCTTCTCTATATCTACTTTTATATTACAGTTAATGATTTCACTTATTGTTAGAATTCTATCTATAAGTTCATTCAAATTGCTTACCGATTGATTTATCCGGTTTGAGTGTTCTGCTAATTTTTCTCCGTTCCATTTCTGTAAATATCTTTTAATCATCTGGGCCGAAGATGAAATGGAAGTAAGGCGGGTTCTGAATTCATGAGAAGCCTGAGAGACGAATTCGGTTTTCATCTCAGTTAATTCTTTGTTGAAATTTTTGTGTCGGTGGAGCCGTTTGTGCTCCGGCATTTGAATGTTGGCTAATTCTTCATTCCCTTTTTCTCCTGACTGTGTTAACTCTTCCCCAATTACCATGTAACCGTTCATGTCCCCGCTCGAATTAACAATACGAGACAATTGTAGTTTTGCTCTAATAGTCCTGGACAAATCTTTTTTTGTTGTGAAATCTCCTTTCCATTCTTTTCCGGATATTAATGTTTGTCTGATTTCATTGAAGATATTGGTATCAATCAGTTCATTTGTTCCCCTACCTATAAGTTCATTTAGTTGGTAACCAGTAGCTTCCAAGGTTTTTCTGTTTGCATATTCTATGCGTTCATCTGGATTGGTAAATAATATGGACAGAGGACATTGTTCTATTGCATCCATGAATTTTTCAGTACTTTCATAAAATTTATGGTAATCACTTATATCTTTATTAGATATATGGTAGCCGAGACAACAGCCTTCTCGGCTGTATATAAGAGTACAGATGTGATGAATCCATATTATCTTCCCGTCTTTCCTTATTATTCTGAACCTGATTTCAAGTTCATTTTGAGGTTTTAATCCCTTGTAATGTAATTCCCAGTTTGTTTTGTCATCTTGGTGAATTATTTTTACATGTAGTTGGGGGTCATCAATAAACTCATTGAACGAGTAACCTGTAATTTCGTTGCATGAAGATGATACGCACACCGGATTGCCATCGGGATCTGTCCAGTACTCCCACCTTGAATTAGCCAGCTTCTTTTCATAACCAACTTTCTTTCCCGTTAACAGTTGTAATCCTTTTTCATCAATGTCGATATGCGTACCTATAAAACGTATGGGATTTCCGCAACTGTCAAATTCAACAGCTTTGCCTCTGCTTATAATCATCTTCCAGGCGCCGTCTTTACATCTGAATCTTGATCTAATTGAAAACCGGTTATCACTATATTTTAATAGTTCTGATGTCCCGGGTTTAAGTGGAAATGATCTGTCATCGGGATGTATCAAGTCGGAAAATTTATTTCTGTCGATTATAAATTCGCCAGGCAAATACCCAAGCATTGTGTATGCTCTGTCACTCCATATGTGTGTGTCTGATATTGCATCCCATTCCCAAATGCCTTCATTTGATGCGTCAATTGCATGCCTGAGTTTTTGAACTTCTTCGTCTGAGGATGATGACTTCCCGATGTTGAATTCCTTAAGATTTTGAATTATTAATACGAAGTATTCGTTGGGTGGGTCAGCAATGACATTTGCTCTTATGTTGAATATTTGGCCTGTTTTATTTACTTGATTAAAACTGATTAAACAGTTTCTCTTTTCTGCTGATTGCAGTAAAACAGTTATAAGCTCTAGTCCTTCCTCTTCGATATCCAGTTCGGAAATATTCTTTCCTACAAGTTCATTCGGTGAATAATCCAGTAGTTGACAATAGAATTTGTTTGCTTCTAAGATTATACCTCTTGCATCTAAAAGTAATAAGCCGAACAGTTTATTGGATTTTAACAGTTCAAAGTCAGTAAATGCCATATAATTTGAATTGATTAAGACAGAAAGCGGTTCTTAAAATTCGTTCGTAATTTTAAAAGTAAATATATAACTAGTATTATTAAATGTTATGAAAAACGCACCGGCACTTAATACCTTCGGTAATTAAAATGTTATTTATTTAACTAACGATTCTTGCAGTAATATGGCCTAATTAAAATACAATATTGGTGAGATCTGATGGTGCGGATTGTCTGATGTGTTTAGGTTTAAAACCACTTCCCGATATTTACGAATATCTCCACTTCGTCCGTATAATCAGAAGTTGATAGCAGCACGTCAATAGGCCCGATAAAACTGTTATAGGAATAGTTAACACCAATACCGCCGATGATCTGTTTTGTTTTCCAGTCCGAGAAAGAATTAAAATGCGTTGCACCGTTTAGTATGAGTGAAAGGAAGTTATAATCGTTCAGTCTTAATCTGAGTTCACCCCTGGCAACCAAAGTTTTATCTTTAGTCAGAACTACTCTTTTAACTCCGACGAATGGCAGATGATACTCGAGCAACTTCTCGACTTCTGTTCCGCCTATTGCGTTGCTGCGGAACAAATCCGAGTTGTCATTGAGAAGCAAACGACCGTATACTGAAGGCAGGAAGCAAACATCGCTGCCCAGACTAACGGCCGATTTTAAATTATAATAGAGTATCGGAGTTGTACTGTTCTTAATTATGTTGTCGGCCTTATTCAAGGTGTAACTGAATTTAGTATAGAGGTCAAAGCCCTTGGTTGGATAAAACTTGTTGTCAAGATTGTCGAATCGGATTTTTCCGAAAACACTGATGATTGAGTTCTCTGTCGGGATCCGTGAAACCTCGACAGTTTCATTGTACAATGGATTTAGTTTGTAATATTCACCTTCAATTCCTGCGTTCATTAAATAGTTGCTGCCGAATAGCTGCATGAATGAAACTTCGCCGGCAAGGTAACTCACGTCCGATGAAGCAACTTTACTGTCTTTTTGATATACATCTACATTTAAATTCTTAAATAAAGCACCCAGATGAATTTCCGGAAGTGACGCAAGGTTGATTTGATATGATGCGCCGATATTAGTGTTTTTGGATAGTTTTGTATCAATAGACAAACGAGATCCTTTAATTAATTTATTTCTAAGTGTGAGATTCAGGAGTATCGAAGCTTTGTCGGTTGAGTTAAAGTTAAAACCCGCATTCAATATGCTTGTGTTTTTCTCTTTTACCTGGATCCCGAGAGATTTGTTCTCGTCGCCGTAAATCCTGAAATAGACTTTGTCAAATGCCTTCGTCCCGTAAAGTCTTTTTATTCCTTCCTTAATTTTGAAGAAATTATATTTGCCTGGAAATGAGAAGTTTGATTTCGACTGAATGTACTTAACGGTAGTTTCCTTTAAACCTCCGGCAATCCAGTAGTTCAAATCAAGATCCTGATTGAATTCATATGTGCGATCAATATGGTTTAGCGGGATATTGTTCGCGGCTAACAAACTTTTAATTTCGTCGACTTTAAGAAGAGTTGATTCCCGGCCCCTTCTAATTAATGTGTCAGCACTTGCATTGGAAAAACTGGCAATGTTGTAGCCAGTAATATCCGGCTCAATAAGAATATCGGTTTGCTTTTTGTTCTCAATATACTTTTCATTACCCATGTATGTCAGCATCTGTCCCAGTATATCGGTCAATGCGACAATTTGTTCTTTGCCAAGTGGTTTCGTTTGTATGTCTACACCGATAATAATATCGGCGCCCATGCTTTTGGCCACATCAACAGGATAATTGTTTATTATACCACCATCAACTAAGAGTTGACCGTTTATTTCCGTTGGTGCAAATATTGTCGGGATTGACATACTTGAGAAAATTGCTTCAGGCAGAAACCCTTCTCTTAGTACAACTTGTTCACCCGTAACTATGTCGGCTGCAACACATGCAAAAGGAATCGGAAGGTCATCGAACTTATTGGTGTCGTGATACTTTGCTGTAAGTTCACAAAGCGTATTAATTACGTTTTGTCCCTGGACTACCCCTGCCGGGAGAGTTAGCTCCGCATCCGCATTTATCAGGAATGAAACAATATACCTGTCGAGTTCATTTTTTTCATACAGGTTAACATATTCACGAGAAATGTAATCCGAGAGAAGGTTAATCCATTGCTGACTGGTAGCGAATTCTCTCAGTTGATCCGAACTGTAACCGATTGAGTAAAGACCTCCCATAATACTTCCCATACTTGTCCCGACAATATAGTCGATAGGGATGCCTTCCTTCTCAAGCACTTCGAGAACTCCGATGTGTGCAAAACCTCTTGCGCCACCGCCGGAAAGGACAAGTCCGACCTTAGGTCGATCTGTGTTTTGTGCAAACGAATTGGTTTGAATAAACAGAAATAGTAATAGAACTGATTTGTATGAGATCCGCTTCATAACGTTAGAGTATTTTTTTACGGTTAAAATAATATAGTAATTCCCTCTGAAAATCGTGGAACTTTGATGAGGATGTTAAGAGAAGTAATACAATGTGATGCGAGATTATATGTGAAGTGATTCGTATAGTTCTTAATGTACTAATGTACATTCATTGAGTTTAATGTGTTGCTACTGATTTAAGAGTGTGGTAAGTTTAAGAATAACTTCATCGACAAGTTGCACAATTATTCATTCGGGTTTCATATATCATATCTGAGTTCATAAGAATTGTTATAGTGGATGATATCGGTTATAGTACTATTGTATTAAAGCTGTGTATTAATTTATGTTGCCCTGGCTATTTTTTAATGGGTGAAAATCAGGTGGAGTGATGCATATCAGTTTAGAATTAAATTGTCTTAATATTCCAACAGAAATAAAATAGCATTTCAACATAGTGAGTGTAGCTTATAATGTTTTAGTAGTTATCTCCGGTATTATCTATCTACCGGAATAATTAATTCAAATAATAACCACCAACTTTACTGGGAGTATGTATGAGAAAAACAGTACTATTTGTCCTTCTCTCGTTTTTGTCTGCTGGCTTTGTATCTTTGAATGCTCAGCTAACAGTGAGAGGGATTATTGTCGACAACAATGATATCCCCATTCCTCTGGCGAACGTGTGGATTGTTGGAACAACCAGCGGCACCGCTTCCGATCGGGACGGTCATTACACACTTGAGATCACATCCCCCCCTGCCGAAGGGGTTGTTCTCGAAGTCAGATTTATCGGTTACAAAACGAAGCGCGAAACTGTTAGTGTAAATTCAGGTACGGTAGAACTGAATTTTGTGCTTGAAACGGATATACTCGAAATGGATCAGGTAGTAAAAACAGGATATGCGGAAGCTGTACCGAAGAAGAGTCTTGGAAACAGCATAAGCACAGTTCGGGCAAAAGAACTTGAAAAAACCGGCAGCCCGCAGATCGATGCGTCTCTTGCAGGAAAAGTTCCGGGAGCGCTTGTCCAGGTGAACTCTGGTAATCCGGGAGGAGGTACATCAATAAGATTACGCGGATTATCGACACTATACTCGGGCACTTCCGATCCGTTATACATTATCGACGGAGTTATAATTGATAACAGCGCTCTGCCATTAATTGACGTAGGCGGCAACAGCAGTAACAGGCTCGCGGATCTTGATCCTAATGACGTAGAGAGGATTGAAGTAGTTAAAGGTGCAGCAGCAGCGGCGCTTTACGGATCACGTGCTAATAATGGTGTTGTTCAGATTTTCACTAAACGCGGAAAAGCAGGCGGGATGAGAGTTAGTCTTAAAACATCCGCCGGATTCGATCAGATCGTCAAGAAACTCGATATGGTTGATTATCCTTACGCTATAATTGGTGGAGAGGTTACACCTGTTACAAGATATGATTATCAGGATGACGTTTTTCAAACCGCCTCGAGATACAGCACAAACCTTTCCATATCCGGAGGTGACGCCGAAACAAGATATTATCTTTCCGGTTCATGGAATGATCAGGAAGGTATCATCAAATCTTCCGAGTACGAACGTGAAAGCTTCAGGGCTAATATCGACAGGGTTATGAATGACTGGATGAGCGTATCCGTCAGTACTAATTATATTCACTCTTTGAATCAAACGGTTGCCAACGGCGGCATAGCTTCCAACGGATTCGGCGTACTTACAGGTTTAACTCAAATGAAGAATTACGATAACCTATACGCGGATGCTAACGGCGTTTACCCGCTTCATCCGTGGCTTCCATCCGGGAGAGCTAATCCGCTGGATGTAATAGCTAACTGGAATTCTCCGGAGGAAATAGACAGGTTCGTTGGCGGATTGAAACTGGATCTGACTCCGTTGGACGGATTATCAATCCAATATCGTTTCGGTTACGATACTTACTCACAGACCTGGAAGTATTTCATTCCGCGAGTATCATCGCAAACAAAGTATACGAACGGTTTTTCGGAGAACGCTTCGAAAAAATCATATTTGGTCAACTCCGATCTTGATATTAATTATACTAAAGAAATAGCAAATTCAATTGTGTCAACATCCGCGATCGGAATGAACTTTCAGCACAGCGAGTACGACATTGTTACTTCATCCACGCAGGACTTAACTCCGCTTGTTGAAATACTCAGCGGCAGCGAAGAGTTCGATGCTATTTCACAGTACATCGACAAACGTAGAACTCTCGGTTTCTATTTTCAGGAAACCATGAATATGTATGATAAACTGTATGTCACCGCGGCTATTCGTGCGGATGCCGCTTCTACATTCGGAGCCAACGAAAGATGGCAGTATTTCCCTAAGTTCAGTGCTTCTTATGTTGTGTCCGAAGAGAAATTCTGGGAAGATAATATCGGCTCTATCGTAAACTCGTTTAAGCTGAGGGCTGCTCTCGGTTACTCCGGCGGTCAGCCGGTAGGAAGTTTCGACAGACTTTCCACATTCAACACTACTACTTATGACGGTAAGACCGGTCTTGTAAACAGTACATTGCTCGGCAACGACGACCTTAAACCGGAAAGAATGCGTGAATGGGAAATCGGTACCGACTTTGAAATTCTCGGCGGCAGGGTAGGTGTCGAGTTTACTTACTTCGACAAAAAGGTTGATGATCTGATCATTGAGGATATAATCAATCCATCAACAGGTTATGAAAGTCAGCTTCAGAATGTGGGCGTTCTAACCAATAACGGTATTGAGGTTCTGCTGCGAGGCGTTGTTATGGATATGCCGGACTTTAACTGGCTGTCCACATTCACATTCGCAACAAGCAATCCGATAATTGACGAACTGTACGGACCGGATATACAGACAAGTCTTTCCTGGAGTATGTCCGTTCTGGAAGAAGGCAAGGCTCCAACAACATTTTACCGTGAACTTGTCGACTGGAGCAGTGTTGATCCGGAAACCGGTTTGCCTACTGCTGAAACCGAGTTTCAATATCTCGGCGATCCTAATCCCGATATTACATGGGCGTTCACAAATGAATTTCGTTTATGGAAGGATCTATCAGTACGCGTTATGTTCGACGCACAGTTGAACTTCGAAGTATTCAACTGGGATATGCGAACCGCGAGACACAGCTTATGGCAGTGGCATCCCGACTATGAGAAAGAGATTAAGGGGGAATTGCCTGAAGGGTATAATAATAAAATTGCCGGTGCTCTCGGCGAATTCGTTGAAGATGCCAGCTTTATCAAGTGCCGTGAAGTTTCGGCTACTTATACAATGCGAAATGATATGTTCAGATCATTCGGCCTGAGCAGCGTATTGTTCACACTTACCGGACGTAATCTCTTTACAATAACCGATTATTCGGGTTACGATCCTGAGACGAATGCCGGTGGTCAGCATGCGCTATACCGCGGATGGAATTGGGCAACAACGCCAATACCAAGAAGCATTATATTCAGTCTAACCTTAAACATATTATAATAGCGGAGTTATTAATTATGAAAATAGATAAGAAGATTTTAATAATATTTATGATAATCTCCGCGTTCTTCTATAGCTGCGATCTCGATATAGACAATCCGAACTCGCCTACGGAAGAAGCGGTTGAATCATATGACGGTCTTGTACTGCTGGGCATTGGGCTGCAGTCGAGGTTATCGCAAAGTGTTGCGCAGGTTGTAACAATAAACGGCGCGGTTAGCGGGGAAACGAGTCCGGTAATAGCATATCTCGATTACCAGTCATTGCGTAAGTATACAGACGATGCATCACGTCAGCCTCTTGAGAAAGATAATTCATACGTGCGGCTATTGTGGCGTGAACAGTACAGAATAGTTAAAACAGCAAACGATATTATTGAGTCAGCAAATTCCATTTCGATCAGCGACGAGTCGAAGAAAGCTTTCATCGCACTGGCTAATGTAGGAAAGGTAATGGCTTTTTATAACTTAATGAATAACTGGGAAAAGCTGCCAATCAATACCAACGAGGATCATCCAAACTTTGTTGATCGCGCTACTGCGATAAACGAGTGTATTGCACTGCTCGGTGCTGCTGAAGCTAATGTTGCCGGTGGGTCAATTCCTACGGATTTCCAGGCAAAGGTTCTCGGTGACGGGTTCGACCTGGAGAATGTTATAAAAGCCTACCAGGCAAGAATTAACCTAATGGCGGGTAATTACGCTGATGCAGCTTCAGCTGCATCTGAAGTAACGGCAGAAGCCAACTATGTGTTTTCACAGACCGGTGAGAATCCGTTGTATACGCACTTTATTAAAAGCTTCTTCACCAAAGCTATGGCTTACTGGGCCGATGACGCTGAAGCTGGTGATCTTAGAGTCGCGGCCACGGTTGATATAACCGATGGTGAATCACGCTACGGCGAGGATTCGGTTTATACTATTATTAAATACTCTACTGCAACCGATCCCGTTTTAATTTATACTATGAACGAGATGGCTTTGATTAAAGCAGAAGCTTATGCGAGAAGCGGAAGTGGAAACGCGGAGAACGAAGTAAACCAGGTTCGTGCCGATGCGGGACTTGCGGCCTTCGACGGAAGCACTTCAATTCTCGAAGAGATATTTAAACAGAGATTCTATGAATGTTATCTTACCGGTCAGCACTGGGAGGACTTCAGGCGATTCGAGAATGACAATATTAGTTATATTAACAATCTCAGGTTTGCCGAGATGGCTCATGAGTGGCTGGTTTATCCTGATTGGGAAATAGATAAGAATCCGAATACTCCGGCACAGCAGACACAAATCAATCTATAGAATTACATCCCGGGCTGCTTGTGCTAAATCTGGCGGCCCGGGTTAATAAACTCTCCTAAAATTTTCAGCAAATTTGAAGTGACATTTCTGTTCATACTTGGACAAAAATCAGTAATCTAGTATATTTGCAACGCACCCTTAGCTCAGTTGGTAGAGCATCTGACTCTTAATCAGCAGGTCGGCGGTTCGAGCCCGCCAGGGTGCACAGAAAGCCCCGAAAACAGCGTTTTTCGAGGCTTTATTTTTATGTGCTATTCTAAATTAATCTGGATTTAACTCAATTTAGGTGTGCTTTTGAGAATCACTATTGCAAAACTATTGCATAAATTAATTTACAAAGTCATTTTTACCTTTGAATTTTCTAAGTTCTTTACGCATGGTTTCCACAGTGATTTCATTATAAAATCTATCCATAACTGATGAATGAGCATGACCAACCAGTTCTTTTACTACGGAGGCATCCATATCATATCTATTGCGGCATATCGTAATAAAGGTCTTTCGGAAAGTTTTGGCCGTATACTTAAAACCGCTAAGATCAATTTTAGTTAGATATCTTTTAACAGCCCTTCCAAGATTCTCTATATTTGAGTAGTATATGATAGGTCCTTCTTTAATCATTTTTACTCGCTTATTTAGAATGTTGACTAAATCCTCATGGAAAGGTACTGTCCGATGCTTTTTAGTTTTCGGAGAATAATAATAAATAGTACGATTAATTAAATCAATATCCTGAACCTTAACTGTTAATAAATCAGATGGACGGAGACCAGTATAAAATAGCAAGTATACTAATGTTTGAAAATTATCGTTCTTGTTATCAAGATTTCTAAGTATTTGAATGATATGTTCAATTTTAAATGTTATTTTATTTGGTTCGTCAGGTTTGGTTTTAATCTTCTTATTGATTTTGAAATACATAATATAATTCTTCTCGAATAGGAAATTCAGAAAATGATAACATTGTTTACCATAACCATGGATAGTATTTTTCGATAGATTCAACTTTTTAATACGTTTAATCCATTCTTCGACCCTATGCTTTGTTATGATTGAACAAGGCATATTTTCGTCGAAGTTTTCTGTGAATTTATTATAAAATCTATGATAATCTTTTATAGTCTTTGGGTGACTCTCTGCATTATCATCTAAAAATTCCTCAAAAGCGTCTTTCACGTTTTTGGGTTTTATCCCAAGTCTTGTTAACCGGTCATATTCTTGGTTGATTTTGTCCTGAAGTTCCTTTGCATATTTCAAGGCTTTTTTGTAGTTGGAATCCTTTTTAGCATTTTTAACCGTTAACCCAGTTGTCATGCTATTGGTCTTTTTAGTGTGACGATCATACCACTGAATGTGATATTTGCCACCCCGAATGATAACTATGGCCATTTTATTTCTCCTCCATAATTGCCTTAAGTTCAGTCCGTATTTTAAGATTACGGTTTCCTTTAATAGGTGGGAACAATAAGGGTGTATTTTTGTTTTTTTTGTTTATATCGAGAGGTGTTCTACCGTCATTCGATAGTGTAAATTCAATTATAGACTTCAGTGGTATTTTTGTTCGCGAGCCGATTTGGACTGTATTTACATTTCCACGTTCAATTAGCTTTTCAACATTTCGTCTACTTATATGTAAAATTTTAGATGCTTTGTGAATTGAAAGCAACTCTAATTCTGTGTATTTATCCTCCATAATGTTAAACATCCTTGAATTATATCTTCATTTGAAGATTGGGTGAGAGTCCTTAAAATTAGTATTTGAGAATGCAAATACATGTTGTTATCTGTATTCATATCTTTCTTATTCCATATTATTTGATAAATCTTAACCAATACTTCTGTTGCCGTTTTTACTAAGCCTTATTAAGATTCATCCTGGTTAAATTCGATTATTAATTAAAATTAGCTGCCGCAAAAACGGTAGCTTCTAATTACTTACTTGATTTCATATTTTTTGAATTCATTTAGATTTAACTTCATCGAAAGCATAGGAATTCAAATTTTTTATTTATTCTCCTTTTGTTTAATATTATTAATAACTCTGTTGTCCAATTCATGACTAATATTATTTGCAATTACACATAGCTCACCATATGTGTTTGCGTGTATAACCGTATAGAAATCAATCGGTCCGTATGGAGTGTAGGACAGAGAATTTATGTCTGCATATTCCTCCAATGCCTCGTTGGGTTTACCATAATTTGTATGTTGAGGATCAATTTCGAATCTATCATCAGATTTAAGTATATTAAATAATTCCATTAGATAATTTGGTTCGGTTATATCCTCTGCGTCATAGCGATTATCTTCATATCGACTTCCCCAGACATTAAATGATAATTCGGCATATCCTGCATTGACTCCCATAAGAGATATATTATGATTAAATAGTATATGAATGTTGATTCTATCGCTTTGTTTGATTTGTGGATTCAACATCATGATATTAAATGGCAGAAATCTTAATTCTTCTAAAGTAATATCAAATGCATCGCTTTGACTTAGATATAAAGTTGCACCACAATCACACATCATCACGGGCTTACTTTCTAAAAAAACATCTATACGACCTTCTTTATTCTTTTTAACGTGGAAATGTTCAGTGCACATTAATTCCTTTGCAGTTTTTAATTTTAGTTTTTTTGTCATTATTTTTTACCTGTACTATTATTTTTATTACATTGTTAATAATTGAGTTGATTTTATTTTCCACAACCCAGACTGAGAATAAGCTTGTTCACCAATCCCATTCAAGTTAAGAACTATACGTAAGCATCCCTATGAATTGCCATCACTGAGAAGTATTGTTCAAAAGTATACTGATCTTAATCTGTCTGACAAATTTCTTCTCGATGACAATGTGGACCCAGCAAATTATCTCATTGAATATAACCCCAATTAAGTTTGCTTATGGAGCTATACCCCATATCCACCCGGTTCACCTCGACTTCCTCAAGTCCTTCGTTTGGATGAATCGCCCAGTTAATGAATTTTTCACCTCTGTTTCTTTTTCGAGGTAATCTAACATTAACATTCTGCATCGGAATAACTTCTTCACCACTCTTAATTATCAACTCTGGAATAAAATCATTCGTTTTTCCTTTCTTTCTCGATAGTTGATCATGGAGAGTAGAATTATTGAAACTATCCCAATCGTAGTAATTAAGCGATTTGTTCTTGAATGCCTTGGCTCCATTACTGAAGACTAAATTTTTAAGATCGTCTAATTCTTGTCTGCTTCCTGCAAATGGCATTGCCATGACTCTTACAAATATTCCAGCTGCGCTTAATTGTTTTATTGCATTTAACCTCCTTTTAATACTGCTTGTAAATGTTTCAAATTCTCTTGATTTTGATTCTTTATTATGAATCATGCTCATTTCTATTTGAACCATATGTTTCATGCTTTTTAGTTTATCAATGTATGATGCAACATTGTGATTCTTAGTTAAAATATTCAGCATCCAGTGGTTGCCAATTTTATCCTGCTGCAAAAAGATATCTAGTATTCGTTCAATGGGATCAAAGCCAAGCTCTTTCTTACAGTAGTTAATTACTTTGGGCTGAAATAACTCAGTTGTGACACCTATCTGAACTCTCTTGAGATGTTGCGGTAATCCCGAATACTTTTTTAAATCTTTCAGGAGTAATTCGGGAAAGTTGCTTTTTATTTCGACATTATGGAAGAAATCTTCACGCGATTTTTTAATGACAATCTGAGGAACGAAACAGTATACACAACCCATTTCACAACCTATATATGGATTTAATGTGAATGGGAAATCGAACGTTCCGACTTTTTTCTGAACGCTAAGTGCGTATGTGGATTTTGTATTTATTTTTATCATTTTATTAATTTCCTGTTTTTTATATCACACACTGAAACATTCATTTAATATTATCCGGGAGTATGACATAATTTAGATTAATATACATTAACCGGATCTGCACCCAATGCTTTCCAGAGTTCTGGTGTTTCAGCACCGAAGTCAATAGTTGCATCACCGTGTTTCTTAATTTGTTGGAGAACACCTGAATATAATCGGGTGCGCTCTTCTATTGAGTATCGATATCTATCCTTCGAGTTCCCTGGTGCTTCCAACTCATGATCATTGTCAAGGAGGGTTGTTTCCGGGTAGTTGGTTGAAATTATTCCCATTAAGGATTTGGTATATCTGACAGCCCAAGTGTAATTTTATTGATTTTTTTTATGTCCACTACTTGGAATGTTTTATCAATTAAATCAGTATACTCTTTCTCATCTCCCTGGAAACAGAACATCGGTTCCAAACGAACATTTATTATATATCCGCCAGTATTCTGAATCTCTCTAATAGCTTCCAGCCTTTCTTTCAGGGGTGACGTTCCCTTTTCATACTCATCTATCATTCTCAGAGTACTAAGGTCCATTGTTATTTTTACTCTGTCATCACCCGGATATTTTAGGAGACTATCGATATTGGTGAATTTTGTTGAGAATTTGATTCTAAAGTCTTTATTCTTTTGAACTAAATTCATGAAATAATCTAAATGCCCGGCTATATGTTCAATTCCCAATATGTCAGAATATTCACCTACGTTGAATTCAAGAGGTGTTTGCCTAATCAGCTTATAAGTATGACGCACATTATTCTTAATCTCTGTTAAGATGTCACGATCTAAATCTTTGTTCAAATATAACAAAGCATCAGCCAGAATAATTTTTAGGTGTTTAATAGCATAGGCATCGGTTAAGTTTTCTTGCTTCAATAAATCGGATCGGATAGAATCCGTATACTCCTTAAAACCAGATGGAATTTTGAGTAATTGTTCACCTTTATAATTTTCGAATGCTTTCAGAATCACTCTGTTAATCCTGTTAATGACTAACTCACTTTTCATTTGCTTTCCCAGTTCGTCAAGATTTACATATATCCTCTGCCATTGCTGGCGAAGAGCAGTTCTCTGAAGATAACAGTAATGACAATTAGCTGAGCAATGAAATAATGATTTGACCATTGTTCCAAGGTTCTCTACTATTTGTCCTGGTGAAGCAAATGTCTCTATGAACGAGGAAGTTCTATCTGACAGAACAAGAGTTTCCTTCATGTAGTGAAATCTGTCTGCTGCATCCATATAATCAGGTAGATCTGGTCTGCGACTATCTACATATTCTATTGGAATATTCTCATCTAGCTTTTTAATGCTATCTACTATCTGTATAGTATAGGGGGAATTTTTCACCCCCCTATATATTAAGACTCTTTTCGGTTTATACATCTAATTCTCCTTCTTTAGTAATGACTTGGGTATTTTGTAAAGTGTTATTGGTGCTCCGCCAAATCGCCTTCGAGTTGTCTCAATCCCGATATCTTTTAGAACTTTTGTAATCTCAGATTTATTCCTGTAAGAATTATAATTATCATGTTCGGTGATGAACTGCTGGACTTTTTTGGACTTAAAATAAAATGCGTTATTATCTGGAATAAGAGTCCTGGCAGCAGCATATTCAGTAAAATCAATTATAATTTGTCTAACGACATTTTTAGGAAGAGTTCTTTCATAGTCTTCTTTGATTTTCAGATCTTCACTTATATAGTCAGTGAATTCCGCCATGTAATCTGTTTCATCGGAACTGAACATTCTTGAAAGAACTAACAAAGAATGCCATCGATCATAATCCCTGTTACTAATACCGGCTTTTTCCGGAGTGATTTCCTCTAAAACTTTCTGGAAATTATCTTTGACTGCATTTAGCTTACTAATAATTTTCATCTTCAGCTGTTTAATCCTGGTTGATTCAGATAGATCATGAAAGGTCTTAAGAGTATTCGGAGCCTTCTCCATTTCAATCAGGATGCATCTATCTGCTGTTGATGGATGCAATTCATTTTTACTCGCAATAATTTTTGGACAAAATGTACTGAACTCAATAGGTTCGAAAGCCTCAACTCGGACAACTTTCCCGTCCTTCTGATAACCTGAATTCAATAGCATTATCATCAAATTATTACCGCTAGTCCTGTTTCCAATGTTTTCTAATTCATCAAGTATCAATACACATCGTTCCTGATCGATTACGCGATAAATAGCAGCAGTACTAGCTTGCGAATACATTTTAGGATTATAAAGCAGCTTGTTTAAGATGTTTAGGACCTTTGTTTTACCGGATCCGTATTCTCCAATCAAGTGTAGATACGGTATTCTTTCGAATACATCGTAACAGTAACTCAGAACTATATAAAATGCTAATAATGTATATTGTTTTAAGTTTTTTAAGTGGAGATACTGTTGTAAGTAATCGATGATATCTTTTATTACATCATCAGTATTATTAAACCTTATGATATCTTGTACTGATATGGTATTATTTGGGCTGTTCTCGGATTCTGTCTGCAATTGAAGACCCTCATTATCTAGGTAATGCAATTCACCTTCAATTTCAGAAACAAGTATGATCTTACCATTTAAGCTTGTTGTTCGTATTTTTTCAATATCGAGCTGTAACTCGTTATTTCCTGATTTTTTTGACAATTTTACCTCAGTATTTTAGTATTATGCCGTACGATGCGTTCAGCATGTACATTAGATTTTTAAGTATTATATGAGCTAATTTTCTTCCCGTAGCTCAATGGGAAACGATTAGCGGTGCTAATCCAATCAACATGATTTCAAAGAACTATATTATTTTACTCGCGAAGCTTTTAGTAACAGTCGTACAATTATTAATGCACGAATATTTTTATCGAAAATCGATTTTATAATTCGAAATGAAATTTGACCGGCAATGGGCTACTCTAAAATCCAGCTCACTTCTTTTTCGGGGGCATAACTTAATTTGTAATTGGAGGGTTTTATGGAGTTTTTAAGATGTTTTTCTAATTCGGGATGCTCTTTTATTAAGCTCTTTCTAACTTTTACAATACTTTTAGTGATTGCGTCATACTTTTTTTTTAATTCAAGATTTATATTTCTTGGTTTTCCAGAAATATTTGTATTTCTGATTAAATGCTTTTTTAGTATGTCTAATTCATTTTTGACAGTCTTATATTTTGCACTTTCTTTAGAAAATCCATCATCCTCAAAATTTGCTAATATATTTTTAAGTGTTTCAATTTTTTCTTTGTAATCATTAATTGATTGAATATCGGTGAATAGGATGGCTCTTCCTTCGATTGTAGATTGTTTATTCGAATCAATATAAGGAATAATAGGTTTGTGATATAGCCCCTTGGCTTGATCGACTTTTTGTCTCTCAAATGACTGCAAAAATTCATCAGGTGAAATGTATTCATTGGGGTAAGTTAGTAGTAAATGGATATAGTGTAATCCTTTTAACGAGTTGTTTTCTAACTTAATATCATTTCCGTTAAATTTGATTTCCCATACATTTTTCTCCATTAAGAATTTATTTTTACTAATACTTGCATCAATTTTATTTTTTTCCCCTTTCATTTTATCAACGATATTTCGACGTAAAGAAATATCTGCCAAATTATTTTTTAGTTCATGGAATTGGGTAAGGTTAATATCGGTTAATTTTGCTGATATAATAATGTTTGGATTGTCAGTATTATTATAAAATGAATACAGGTAATGATCATAGTGAGCGCCGACATATATTTCAACCGAAAGAGATTGAGGCTCAGTAAAAATTTCAGATAGCTCAGTACCCTTTCTGAGTTCTAGATAATAAACTTCATTTCTACCCAGAGGCAACTCAATTCTGGCTAGACTACTTTCATTAAATAGAGAATGATGAATACATCGATCATTCTCTTTAGGGGTAAATCCTTCAAAGAGTACGTGCATTTTCCCAGCTAAATAGGGAATATCAATTAGCTTATCACTTTCATAATGTGTTTCCCAATGAAATTTTTCACTGTCTCTATGATAAATAATTCTTTTGACTACCATAATTGATGATAAGATTTATATTGTAAAGTAACCGTAAATTTAAATTTATTTTTGAAAAAATACTTGACCGATTGGTTTAAATGGGATATACTTAATTAAGAAAACCTGAAATTGAGTACTGGCAAATCGAAAACCTTCGCACTGAGATCTACACGAAATAAAACCGACAATAGGAAACATTATTAATTTATATTTATGAGGAAAGTACACCATGAAACAAACTTATTCAACGCGAGACTTTTATCTTGCCAGCTACCTGGTGTATAAGGATATTCAGTTGATTACTCATCGAAGAAGTAAGGGCAGTACTGAATTTTCCTTTGAACAAACAGATAAACTCAACGACTTGACAGACGAATTTTACAGTATGAGAGCACAGATTAATGATGCTCTTTCGTTTTGTAGTACGATTAAAAACATGAAGACAATCGTACACACCAACAGAGCTGCAGATCACAGCATATCAACTTTTTCATCAGAGGAATTAAATAATGAATTCAACAATAAACAAAGAGGAGAAAAGTAGTCTCACAATAAAATATTCTTATAACCCTTCAATTACACCCGCCTTATCAAAAGATGAAGCTGCTAAGAAAACCCGCGGCTGGATTCAATCTGAAGTAAATTGGAATCAAGCTACCATAGAAGAACTTGTACGTACCAAAGCATACATATGCTCAAAGCTAAAAGATGGTTACAAAGTTAAAGATAATGTAGAGGAAGTCTACTTTATAGTCCTGGATATCGATAATAAAGAGAATGAAGAACAGAAATCATTGCAAGAGTTCCTAAAGCTTGCTGAGAAATGGGAATTCTCTTGGTTTTTGCATACCACCGTTAATCATCAGAAAATTACATATGATAAAAAGGGCTTGGAGAAAGCTCCGGTTGATAAATTTAGAGTATGGATACCATTAAAGAAACCGGTTACTCGCGAATTTCTTAAGGAAGACATCGGAAGTTTTTTCGAAACCAGATTTACATTTCTAGATGGTTCTAGTTTCCAAGCTGAACGATATTATATGATTGCTCCAAAAGCCGAAACTGTGTTTCATAATCATTTAGATAAAAATGGGGAGACAGTATTATTTGATCCTAAAGATATTGAGAAGACACCTACCACAAAAAAGAGACAGGGTAAAACTAAGAAAGCAAGTGAATACTTATCCCTTGATATGGATATTGTACTTGATGATAACAAAACAATAAAGAGGCTTTCCGAAATAACAATAAAAACGCCCGTGTTTTGTCCTTTTTGTGGTCACGATCCAACAAGAGGAAATCCTGGAAAAGCTAACGCATTCGTTAATATAAATTCTGCCGGTCAGTATTATCTGTTTTGTTCCTCTGAACATAGAACTTATTGGCCGGAACCTCATGAGATTGATGTCAATAAATGCACGTTGTTCTTTAATACAACCATGGGTCACCCAACCGCAGTTAATTATCAGTTTGTAGAAACTCAACAACCATACTATGTTTTCAAGAATGATGCTGACTTTAATAACTATTGTGCTCAGGAGAAAATTAGCAGATCAATCAAAGACTATCTTCCAAGAAGAGAGATTATTTTTGATCCTAAATTGCCTCCTGGATTAAATGATAACTACTTTAATGTTTTTGAACCTAGTAAATATATGCAGAAGGATTATACTCAGTTAAAAAGTATTGAGCTAACTGAACTTGCAAATCTATTGAAATTGAAAACACCGGTAATTTATACTCTTTTAAGAAATGTTTTGGGCAAAGATGAATATGTAGTGAGATTTACAAACTGGATTGCATCACTATTACAGTCACGTGAAAAAGCCGATACTGCTTGGTTGATATCATCAAAAGAACAGGGTGTTGGTAAGGACTTCATGTTCAATTTTATACTAAAACCACTATTTGGAGAAAAGCAATCACAGTTGATGAATGGAAGTAGGATTGCAGCAAGATTCAATTCACTTGATGTCAATTGTATGCTGAGAGGATATAATGAAGTCTTTAGTTCGAGTACTAGTCGTACGAATAGCAGTAGAAAAGAATGGTTAAAAGAAAGAATTACTGGAAATGAGCAGGATATTGAGTTTAAGGGGGTTGATGTTGTTTTGAAGAAAAACTTCATGAATTTTATTTTATTCTCGAATAATGATCAGCCGATATTTCTTGATGAGAATGATAGAAGGTATAATGTGATTCGAAATGATGAAGCAGAAAGAGTTGTTGACTTGCCGATTTATAAGACTCGTGAACAATTCAGAGAGTCCGTAAATAGCGAGATTGATAGCTTCGCGGAAATAGTTTTCAATATAAATTATGATGTGGAATTAGTGAACACTGCAATATCAAATTCAGCAAAAGATAATATAATAAGCATGAGTGCAGATCCTTATGATGCTTTTATAAATGCTCTGTCTGAGAGAGACGTTGATTATTTCTTACTGGATGAAGTATTTCCCATATCAAAGGAGAGAGCAATGTTCAGCAGTTTTGATGAACAATCCAGCAAAGTCCTTGAAATAGAATCTGCGATTGCAAATAAAGGAGCCATCCCTGCCACGTACATGAATCAAATTATGAAATTCCATTTTAGCAGGGTTGATTATAGAAATGCATTAAACCGACTCAAGCAGAAAGGAATAGTTTCAAAACTAGTACACTTTGGAAATAATGATAAAAGAAAAGCGTATATAATTGAAGAAGAGGTAACCTTAGTAACCGAAAAGTAACCTATAGGTAACCAGAATAAAATACGAATTAAGGATAAAATGAAAGCATAATACAATAGTAACCTAAGTAACCTAAAAAATATAGACATCAGAAATATATAAAGAAGAATGAATATATATAATATTCAAAATAGCGTAATAAGTCTTATATGGAATTTCAAAAATAGGTTACTTGGTTACTCGGCAATATTTTTGTGAAAACGTGAGAAATATGAGCCTTTTCAAAGGATTTCAGGTAACCTGTTGAAGTTACCTATTGGTTACTTTGAGTTACCGATTCCAGGTTCTTACCACCAATCGACAACTGAAAACAGTTAACTGCCTATTTAGCTATTAATCTTAAAATAGGAGGATCTGTTATGCAACCTAAACAACTTGGTAATTCTAAAACTAAGAACTTGATGGTACATAGTATAATGTAAAATACTTGTGATAGTGCCAAGTTAAATTCGAGATATGAGGGCTACTAAAAATTTTACCATCAATGAAGACTTACTAATCTATTTTTTCTTTGCCACTAATACAAGCCACGGAGGAATATGGTGACTTGGAAATTCATTCTGAGAATCTGGTAACTCAATAATTTGCTCAATGATAAAATTGGACTCATATAATTGTTTTGACATAGTACTCAACGACCAATGTATATCGGTAAATGTTAATGTTTTAGCCTGATCCCAAACATCCACCTTAAATGGTTCTCCATTATTAAGGTAATTATTTCTATTAAAATTTGTTTCAAAGTTGGAGAATTTTACATCTCTAAAACATGGATGGGTAACAGACGCAATAAGATAACCATCTTGTTTTAAAAGACCATTAATTTGAGATAGTACATTAATGCATAATTTGTAGGAATCTAGTATCATCCAAACAGCATTAAAATAAACAGCATCGTAATAATGCTTGCTAGATTCAACAAAAGAATCTATAAATGAAACTCTCGGATCAGAAGTGCACTTTTTCGCGAGTAATCGCATATTTATAGATGGATCGTATAAATGGAGTGAAAAATCATGGCTGTCAGTTAATGACTTAGCTAATCGTCCATCTCCACAGCCGTAGTCTAGAACGTTTTTGTAATTTCTTTCTTGAGTGAAATCTAATTCAAAATTATATATTTGTTCACGTAAGAGGTCATTAATTGAACTATATACAGCAGCTATTTTATTCCAATCCGCATTTTGCATTAATTTGTAACTAAGTGGTCTTTAATTAATTCAAGGGTTAATTTTTTACTGATTATGTCAGCATTTTTAAGGGCTTCAATAGTTTGAAACCACCTACCATTCGAAGTTAGATCCATATCTCCAGCTCTAACATCTCCAAAATAAACAAAATCAAAAGTTTTTTGAATTTGTTGTTGGATTACCGAATCTGGTATACCGGTGTAGTATTGACTCACTAACTTCACTGCGGTCTGTAAATTCAATCTGGCAAAATCCCAACTTCTTTGTAAGCTATGACTGAACATAGTAATCAATTCTTTATTTTCACTATAAAACTTCTTTGTAGTGACAAGTACATTCCCGTATAGATTAACTCCATCAGCAGAAGGATCAAATACTATTACATCTTTCTTTATTTTTGCGCTTAAATTGTACGGTTCCTCGTTCAAGTATACTGGATATGCAAGGGGAGGTTTTGCCATAATAATTGAAGCATCAAAACCAACAGGTACAATTTCAATATTTTTGTCTAGATTATGTAAGGTTTTCCATTTCAACAGAATGGAGGTTGTTTCAGTACCTCGTTTATCGCCAATTTCTAACTTTGAACTATTTAAATTAAGGAACAACCAACTGTTCAATTGCTTTTGTGAAGAATGAAGACTTGTATCCAAACCTAACTCAGTTGCAACTTCTGGGTGTAAAATCCATCCAACTGGATTTCGCTGGAAATCAATAAAAAAACACAGTAATTGATTTGATTCATTGTTATCAATTGAATTACTAATGTTTTTTAAAAAAATGTCCGCCCCAATAATTGCCACATCGGCTCTATTATTCAGTAATTCTGAAATTGGGAAAACATTTGGACCCCCTTCTTTTATTCTCACAGAAACATCTTTACTTTGACTGAGGAAATACTCACCTGTAAAAGTTGGGTCATGCAACCAATTTAATTGCAGTCGAACAATACCTGCTTCACTCTCTTGTTTAGTACACGCAAATAATAAAAATAATAAAGAGCTAGCAATAAGAGCAAACTTTAGGATTATATTTTTCACTAATAATATTTCCTCCAAATTATATCAATCGACTTTTCTATTACAAGATTTAAAAACCAAGAAAAAAACAAAATGTTCCATATAAAACCTGATATTGTTTGATAGGCGGTTTTATTTTGTGCAACAATAACTAGTTTTCCAACTCCACCCAAGTAGTCGGGAGCAACCGCAGACTGAGGCAGAAGTAATTCATAGAAATTAGGAATTATGCTTTCTAATATAATTACTGAAACGATAGATAAATATAATGATTTTGTGACTGCTTCATAAAACAGTGGTAATTCAAATCCACATAATTTTTTAACAAATATAAATTTTTTATAAACACTATTTAATATGCCAACTTTGCGAATCATTCTTATCAAGTGATTGCTTTCATAGAGTTCAGAAAAAAGTAGACTCTTCATTAAGTATCGGTTTTCTTTCTTCGCATCTTTCACCGAAACGTAAATTGCACGATAAACATGGTAGCCTCCCAAACAGGCACCCGTTGCAGCTAGCATTAAAACCGCGACTATTGTTCTTCCATAACTAAACATAATATGAGAAGTAAACAATGCATAAAAAAAACTCAACGTGAGAACAAGTGGGATAATATAAATACTATCATACACCTGATTTAAGGAAATAGAAAGAAAATTCGATTTATTTGTTTTCTCCTCGTTTAATGTCAAAGTACTTAAATAACCTAAAATTACCCCAATAGTGATAGCTGAAAACCAGGCAAAAAGAGATGCAAGAATTGTTAAAAACAATCCATAATACTCATTTATACTCAATTTAAACACGGTAGATGGGGAAAACTGCGTCCACAAATTATTCCAAGTATCGGTTAATAATCCGATGGCTTCGATGGCACTAATAGCAAGAGCAAATATAGCGAAATTTCTTAACCTACTGGTCATTTCCATTCCCATATATCTTTACAGAGAGTTGATTATTTTCAAGTTTCTCGTTTTCAAAAAAGACAATTTTTGCATCTAATTCTTCCGCGATCCTTGTTTGGTTCAAATGGGTAATAAGTGCTATTTGGAGATTATCACCCGAATCTTCCCAATAATCTTGAAGGTTTCGAAGATAAGTTATTAGGTCCTCAGAACCTATTCCATCTAAGGTTTCGTCTAATAATAAAAAATTATAATTTTTTCCCAGCGATCTGATTTGTTCTAGACAACTAACTGTGTAAACCCTAAGCTGTTGACCACCACTCAATTCTCCCATTCTTCTATTGAGAATATTGCCGTTTTGGTTGGGGAAAAAACACCTAAATATCTCGGAATCTGTTGGTATAAGATTGGAAACCCTCCAGTGCTTTGCAATAATACATTTCTGCGGAACAATCGCAATATTGTTGTTTGCGTGTGATCCTAAATTAGGATTAAAATTGAACTCGATTTGCTCGTTTTGCTTATTAAATTTAATGTGTTCATAGATTTCTCGAATTAATGATGATTTACCACAACCAGATGGACCTTTAAATATGGTGAAAGCGAAATTATAGTTATCATCTCGTTCCCAAATATTAAAACTATTTTCATATTTAATTGAAAAATTATTTCTAAACCTTAGATGTGCTGATTCGAGCCTCAAGCCAATAATCATAGTAGTCCCAGCCTATTTAGAAAATAATTTAAGATAAAAAGATATAGTGTTATAATATAGGCAAAGTGGAGCTCTGTTCAGATTTAAATTAATGATTTTATAGTTAGATTCAAATATTTAGATTGAAAAAACTATAGATCCAATTCTTTTGAAGATTTTTCATTCAGATGGAAGTCGGGATAACTATGCTGAAATTAGTGTTCTTCACAAGGACTATAAAATTTGTCAAGTGATTACTATTGTTTTCAAAAGACAAGTACTTGGGACCTTATTTGTTAGCCCGTACAAGATACGATATGATCCTGGTATCAGGCATGAATGCTTTGGAAAAATTGCAGAACTACCTGGGTTAGTTATGATTTATTGGTAAAATAATACTCTCCGAACTACTGTGGAACCAGCAGCAGTAATAAAAAAGAGATGAATCGGCTAAGATTTTTAATAATCAATTATAAAAGTAATGTAAACTATTCATCATCTAAAAAGTTATCCAGTATTATACAATCGCCATGTAATTGATCGTCTTCAACTTTACTTTTTTCACCATTATACTGTATCCAAGGCCCATACCTCCATACAGAGTTTCTTTCTGGTCTATGTAGCCGGACCCGCACTCTCAAATCTGTACCAACATCTGCTCCTACCATTGTATCCCAAGTGTCATTTCCTCCAGGTCTAACAGCGTACTCATATTTTTCACCCACGTTAATCCAAGCAGTAATATAGCCGTTATCATCACTTACCGAGTTCGGACCACCCCACATTTTGAATTTAACTTTACGCTTGGTTATTACCTCGGGAAGTGGTTTAATCGCAGGAATATAAATTGTAAATGGATCCAAATCCTTAATTTGTCCTGTGATAATAATTGGTGAATTTATATTTATTCTTTTTAATTTGCACTCCCTGGCAACACCGTCCTTGAACATGTAATTCTTTCTTAAATAATGTACATTGGATTTTACTATAGCCCCTTCTATTTCAATATTATTTTCCAACCGAACATTCTCTGGTTGTAAATTTCCCTTGTTCCATTCTAGTTTTAATATATAATTTAAATCATCTAATCTCTTTAATCTTGCAAGAAAGTTAATTTGCTGATTTTTCATGCATTCGCTCCAAGCGTTAATTACTGCTTGATCTCCTTCAGAGACAATAATATCAAGAGCATGCTGATTTATTTGAGTTACATTTAGTGAGGCATTTAGACTTTTTTTCCACTGGGTATACTGTTCTTCTGAAAATCCCAAACCAACCGGAATACCATCAATTGGAAATTTAATATCTGCACCGAATTTGCTATTAGCTTCCTTCCATGTATACCTCGAAATTTTTGAAGCTAGTACCATTTTATTGAGTGACTTTTCACTATAAAGGAAGTTTTTGAAAACTCCATCTGTAAGAATATCACCACAGTAATCCTGGGCCGATAATTGAAGTGTCACAATAAAAGTAAAGTACATGGATATTACTATAAATCTTTGTCTAATCTGATCCATGATTTCTCCTGTTGATTTCGTTTGAGGAAATTAATCGGAACCAATTCGTAAAGCGTGCCACACAATATATTATTATTGTACAATTATGGTTTTACTTTATGTTGCGCTTACCACGATACTAACATTGATTAACATTAATCGAGTAAAAATTTTTGTGGTTCTATTGCAGATTGGCTCTCTTCATATGCGTAGTAATTCTACATTTCCCCAACCACACATATCAAGGTAGTGGCAACCGCAAAAGAGACGGGATGTCCACTATGGGATAAATTATTATAGGAACATCAAACAGTTGTCTAAAGTTTAGTATTTGTAATAGTGGAGAAAACTAAAAAATTATAAGGAATTGTTAAGGGTAAGTAAATTTGATGTATCCGTTTAATTACTAAAAGAATGCTCAATCAGTAATTATATCGTTATAGTCTAAAACTATATGAAAAATATGAATTGGAGATGGATTTTTAACTCTTGAATGACAACTAAGATAAATATACTTGAAATTATGAATCAAACGATATTTATTGCATACCAATCTATGGCGCCGTAACTTATCTTTAAGCATTACTTCTTTTTCATATTTTTTCAAAATTCCATCCATAATTGCAAAGGAATTAGTTTTAAGTATTCTTTCACTTATTTTCGTTGATTCAAGAAAAGAGATCATACCCGCCATTATATTGTCTGAGTCAGGATAATATTTCTCTTCAACAAATCTTACTAACCCATCTTTAATATAATTATCGGTAATACGTTTATTTAAACGTTTGCACTCAAAAACAAAATAAGTATTTCCATTTAGAAGTGGAGAGCATACTTTAATATCTAAAACACCAATTTTTATATTATTGAGAAACTCTTCAGCGCCAGACTGGAATATATAATAGTCAAGTCCAAATAATTTTCTATTTGGTTCAATGAAATTGGATACGAGATCGTTTCTTAAGAAATCTTCGAGCTCAATCTGTTTGGTTTTTTTCTTTCTTACCATGGAAGTGAGTTTTAGTATTTCCTTTCGTGAGTATATTTTACTTTCTAATATCTTTAAATAACTATATACGATCAGATGAAGACAATTATTGAATGCAGTATCATTCTGACTAAAATTATTTGCTATGAAATTGTCTGCTCCTGTCATAATTGTCTTTTATGTTTTTGATCTTCTAATTTCGGCTTTTATAAGTTCTTCTTCGAATTCAAGCACATCAAGATATGCTATGGCTCTATGCCAAAGTTTTTTTTCATTTGGTTTAATAATATAGAAAGATGTTTCTGTAAATCCCCTGACATCCTGCTGAATATATAAGTTCTTACAGACGTTATAAATTCCAAGATCTCCAATTAAAACATTAAGATCATTTTTGTCAGTTTGGCAAACTTCCTGTTTGTTTTTCTTTTGTTTTGGTGACACTGAATGAAAATTTATTCTAACCAGATAATCAGAATATATAATTTCAGGAATAAGTACTCGATTGATCCTTTCAAATCTAGCTTTAAAATGTCTTAAAAAGACATCAACGTATTCAAAAATTAGTTTGCGATCATATTTATTACTATTAATCCGTAAAGGTTTCAGGTAAGCTGAATCTTGTTCTCTCAATAAAGTGGGAATTGAAATATTGATTGCATATTCTATAAGGGCTTGTTCCTTCTGGTCTAACTCATATAACTCTATAATTCTCTTTTCAATTTTCTCTTTCAAATCATAATTGGGGTACTCATCTTTTTGTATGGCAGCCATTACTAATTCGCTTAATTTGCTATCTGCAAATACTGGAAACTCAAATGATTCGCCAAAATGTAAGCGACTTCTCTCTATGCCAGCAGAAGAACTTGTGCATAATAAAAAGTAGGTGAATAAATTGGAATTGAACAATCCAGCAAGTGATGTTAAAAAAACTTTTGATTCTTTGTTTGATGTTTTGGGAATAACGGAACAAACCGTATAACTGAAACAGACCTTTTTATTTGTGTATGCAGATATCGCGTTAAAATAACTCTCTCCCTGAGTCGGTTTAAGAGTAATTCCACTTTTTAATAATAGTTTCTCTCTATCAAAGAATTTTAATTTAGGTAAATACCCAACTTTTCCACTTGTGATTTTTTTTAATTCAAGTTCTCTTTTAAAAGTTTTACTTGGATTGATAAAAAATTGTTTAATCTCTTTTTCAGGGTTAAGATATTTATAATTCAGAATTTTTACTGCATCATATTGTTTGTTCCCATCCTTTAATTTTATACCTGTATTCCACTCATAATCTAGGTCTTTAAAATATTGAGTTGCAGATTTAAACTTATTTTGATCTTTTAATTTCAAGATAAAATGAAAATCAAGTGCATTACCAAAGACAAGAACCTTCCAAAGCCAATCGAAACCTCCAAACTTTTGAATGAAATATTCCTGTTTTATATTTTTAACATCATGCTTTTCTATAACTATTGTTCTGTATTCAAGAAAAAATCTATTAGGTTTAACCGTAATATGCTGAATTATATTGGATTGCGTTGATTCTTCTTTCTTTGATGGTTTAAATGTGATTATTGCGGCTGGTTGCCTCGCATTATCAAAAATATGATTTCCACCCCTGATCTTATTATTTACTGCAGATAATTCAACTACTTGCTTAATATGAAATTTTTGTAAAAAGTAATTTCTAAAATTTCTATTAGGCTTACTGGCATTATATAGCACTTTACTAGATATAATAAAGGAACACAATGGTATATCTGTATCGCTTGAAAAATCACTTGTTCGAATTAAAAATGCTTGACAAATATCATTGTCCCCGATTTGAAGGGGTAAACTTTCTATATTGTCTTTCTTTTCATGCTCATTTCTTCTTTCAATATAATTTAAATATTTAGATCTTGTTACGACACCCCAAGGGGTATTACCGATAATGAAATTGAGCTTACTAATTTTGTTATTAAATAAATGTCCAGTATTGAAAAAATCTGCCTCAATACCTCCAAAGAAATTTTCGTTCTTGAGTTTTTGGAATCTAAAGTTTTCGATTTCAGGAGGCTTTTTGTAATCTAATAATGTTATATATAAAGAAAATATGGATATATCGATTGCATCCGGATCTATATCAATTCCAAAAATATTGGATTTAATAAGCTCCCAAAGGCGAGTATCAAGTATTTTTTCATCCTTTGTAATTGATATTTCCTTTTCGATAATTTTTCTCAATGTTTCGACTAGAAAAATGCCCGAGCCACATGCCGGATCTAATACTTTACAATCAGAATTGGTTTTAAGTGAATTTTCAAGAAAAGGACTAACCGTTTGTGACAAAATAAAATCTACTATATATGATGGCGTATAATATGCTTTAATTTCTTTTTGTTTAGATAGTTCTATGTTCTCATTTTCTTTAGTATCTCCAATGAAATTTTCATAGATACTACTAATCAATTCCACAGGGATGATCTCAAAATCGTATAAATCAAAAAGTGAAGGTTGGACATAGTATCGTTCTTCGTACTTGCCCCCAGTTTGAAAGAATTTTGAACACGAGAAGAGATCGTATAGAACCTCTAAATGACAGTCCTCTACCAAATCTTGTTCATTGTAGCCTGTTTCAACAAGAGGAAAAACATCTCCGTCATATTTTTTATTTAGATATTTGAAAAAACTATAGAGGGAAGATTTTTTTAAAATCAGTTTTCTAAATTCTGACTTTCGTTCTTGTTTTGTTTCTCCTTTAATGAAGTTTTGATCACTGAATGTTACTCCCCTATCAATGAAGTAACTAATGAATAATAATCTACCAATTAATCGATTTGCCGCTTTAGGAAGGAGTTTTAATCCATCATTTGCTATTAAAATGCGCCGAGCGTCAGTAATATTTTCCATTAAGTATCTATCAATTAATTTACCTTCTTTCTGTTTTAAATTGGTTTTGTATTGTTGAAGGGTTGTACCCATTAATTGATTTATAAATGATAATTCAGAGAATTTGCTTGGTTCTTCAGCTGATTTTATCCAAATAAGCTCCTTTTTTTGGGGTAATGCGAATTTATCGCCATGGTATAAATCAAGTGTAGATTTTCTATTGATAAATACTGCTTGTGCCAGACCAAAGTTGATTATCTGATTATTGAGTGCAATTTCTTCTTCCTTGCTTGGGTTATCAAAAAAAAGAATAAATGACTGGTTTATTGGCTTAGGGTGAGATGAATCTTCATTTACAACATTATTATAAATACAATAAAATGCGTCAGGTTTTATGATATCTCTTAATATTCGACTAATTCTATAAGGAAACTTATGAAACCATGAATCAGCTTCAGTCAAATAGAATAATCCATTATTCCTGTTAAAACCTAATTTTTCATATAATTGAGTTAATCTATTCATTTTTATCTACGCAATTCACAATGTATTTAAAAAGTGCTAAAGTTTAAAAATACATAATTCCTTGCACAACAATTCATATATTGTACCGGTTATTATATTTAAACGCGCTATTTAACTATCGCAAATGGTAATTAATATTCGTATTTATTTTAATGATCGAAATCAATTGAACTCTGTTTACTAGCTAAACAATTTAAGTCACTCTAAACATTTTAAAGAAAAGCGCAGTTTATCATCATTTCCCAAAATTTTCCTTTATCTATCTACCGCAGTTTTAATTACTGTTAAAAATAGCTTTATGATAACTTCAACAACGCTATCAACAAAAACTTGATAATTCATAGTGGTTACTCATTGAATATATGACAAAATATTTTTAATTTCTCTTTTGCCAATCTACTTCCTCCAGAAGCGGGACGACATGTAACTATTTGTGGAGCGATTAAAAAATGTTTTATGAGAATAATGTATGAAAAGTAAGATAAATCCACTTCCATTTTGATTAGTCTTATTAGTAACTCAGTATACAAATAAAACAACGGAAGAAAAACTTTAATATTAAAATAATCATAATTGTCCTATGGGTAGAAAAAGTAGAGCTAAAAAATTGAGATCATTATCCAACAAATCCCGATCCAATACTAAAAAAATGAATTTAGCAAGTAATCGACGATTAATTAAACGCATCGTAATTACTTGTGCAATAACAATATTCTGCTTTGTCACTGCCTATCTAGGTTATTCCTATCTGCAAACAACTATACCTATTTCGTTCAGTGCTCAACTTTCGAATACCGGGGATGCGAGTTTTAGTTATGGTACAAAACAAAGTGATACATATAGCCCTGCCTGTGGATGTATGGCTGATAAGTCAGAGCGTTGGCGTGGTATTACATTTTCATCGCGACATTTTAGGCTTTCAAATACTACTAATGCAAGGCAAACCGCATTTTGGATTTCAGCTAGTGAGCCAGGCACACTACAATGGTATCCGGGTATTTTTCGTCCTCAGATTAAAGTATTACGCCTTTTGGTGAGAAACGATACTGAACCCAAAATTTCTGAATTAATAAAAGGTAAAGGCTCTGGTATCAGGTTGGTTGATCAATTAGTATTTGAGCAGGATGAGGTCGAAGCAATTGTTTCAAATAACCCAATCGAGATAAGATTATTAGGAAGTAATCCTGTTGTCGCATATTTACCGGTGGAATTTTCAACTATTACACTTTCACAACCAGAAACCACTTTTAAAACTGAATGGAATCACACAACTATTCGTGAGAGCTATGAAAATTCATCGAAATTTGTGGATTTGTACAAAGACACTTTAGCTGCAACCGATTTAGCATATCCAATGATTGATATGATAGGCACTTCTGTTATCATTTCAGATGATCCACATGCGGTTTTTGTATCAGCTTCAAAAACGTCTTATCCAATTCCAAATTCAGATTCTGGTTGGCATGGATTATTTGTCCTTACTGTAGAGAGTCCATTTAGTACTAGAATTACCATGATGCCATTAGGTAGAGATTTTATCGGGGAGATAAATGATAAATCAAATAAACCGGATTTTCAGAATTTTTCAAGTCCAAATCTTCCATTTCGTCCTCTTGAACCAGATGAGGTGCTATGTAGTGTTGGAGGCGATTTAGTGTCACTTCCTACAGGTTTGGAAGAAAGGGGTGATGGTTTAGTTGAGATAACTATTTTAGAGCATTTATCTTCGAGTGAGTATTATAAAATGAGAGATAAATTGAAAGAGAATGATAAAGTAGATGGACGGATGCGAAGTAGAGTAGCAGAGCTTGATAATTTGGTAATGGAATTTCGTTATCCGGCACTTCCCCCTATTGATGGATTTAATATTTTCGGATTATTGAAAGAGCTAACCATTCATGTTGAAAATGGTTCGATCATGGTTGGTGCGTCAAGTTTCCTAATCAATGCACCCAGCATTTTGGAATTACGTAATATTAAAGCATATACATCGAAGGGCAACGTTATACCTATTCCACTCCTTGTAAACACAAAAGAGCAGTCTTTAAAATTTGGTATGAAAGCAACAAGCGAACTATTTATTAATTCTGAACCAATAGTAATACGCGCTGATCAATTAAGGCTAATAATTAAAATCATTTCTTTCGGATCATTACTTATTGGCACCTTAACTGGGCTACTAACAATTTTTTCTGGAATAAAAAAAAATAGTAAATCTTTTTAACGACTGGCGCATTGAAGTATAATGATATATGCGGGATGACAAAAAACATATGCCTCAATCAGGCGGAAGTTATAACTGGGCAAACTTTAATGTTTAGTTAGTCTAATTTTTCGGTGTTCTAGAATAACTAATTTTATCGCCGCAATGATTTCATGATAAATTCAACTTGCTAATAAAAATCTAGTACTGGCTTATTTGTATAATCGTTTTGAAGATTAGTTGTCGGCAACATTCTTTGATGTATTATATTAATAATTATCAAAGATGGTTTTCGTGGATAAGTGATGCGATAGACACTGTAATTAGAATCACCTAATGTTCTAATATCATTCGCATTTGGTAAGGCTAAACCAATGGGTTTTGGATAAAAAGTTCACTTGCTCAGTCAAATGATTTAATAAAATCATAACGAATGTCGAAAGTTATGATGGAATTTAATGTGTTATTCTAGTAGCCCATTGCGAGTATTAGTACAAACCCAAACCCGTTGCTTAGGAAATGGGTCCCCTTTAGAAACCCCGACCCTGGGTACACGAACTCGTTTTCATAATTTAGTACCAGGCTTCGAGAAATCGGACCCCTCTACTTATTTAAGTACCTAAGCCAGATAGAAAACGGCTTTATAATTATTTTTTGAAAAATTATTTTTGTCTGCATTAAGCCACTTGTATTTTTTCTCAATTGATAAACCTACACTGAGGAATCCTATTAATCAGCATGAGACATTAGTTAGTAAGTCTATATATTAAGAAGCCCCTCAGGATGAGGGGCTGTCAATCTTTGGGGAGTCATCGATAGGGGAGCTATCAATTGACTTTTGAATGTAAGAGAATTCCGTAATTTGTTCAACAATAAAAATATTTTATGATTCAGTCTTACCAAGAGCAAAACACTGTACTTTTTTAGCCCCTGCATCTAGTAATAATTGTTTACATGCATGCATAGAAGAGCCTGTTGTTGTTACATCATCAAGTAAAAATACATGCTGATCATTAACTATTTCAGAATGAATTACTTTTATTGAGCTAAGATGCTTCTCAATACTCCTTTCTCCTCCCAGATGAGAAGGAGGGACGGTTTTGAATCTCCTTAGACAGTTAGTCCCATCTGAAAGAGTATCTTTCAACTTGATTACAGTTCTTGCTAAAAATGCAATTCCATTATTATTCGGACCTTTCTTTGATGGAGGGACAGTACAAACAACGAACTCTCGGTTTGAAAGCTTTTTGAGCAATTTCTGAGCAAAAAAATCTAAGCCTGGGTTACGTTTATCTTTGACATCTAAGATTTTTCCACTGAAGGGATTAAATCTCGAGTTCGAGTTGCGTCGATAGGGGTGATAAGTGCCAAAGGTTATTATGTTATTATAATCATCACCATTTTTTAGAATCATTCAGTACCCCAATGTTTAAGAAAATTAAGTAATTCTTTTGGATTACGAAAAACATAGTCAGGACCTGCACTTAACAACAATTGCTCTTCGTCAGAATCCCATAGACATGCCCCCGATAAAACTTTCGAATCATTAGATGCTATGATATCAATTGCACGATCACCCACAGACAGCGTATTCTTCGGTTTAGTACCAAGCTTAGTTAAAGCAAATAGCATTGGTTCTGGATCAGGCTTTCTCTTAACAGTATCATGATATGCTACAATCACATCTGTGTTAATATTGAAGTGATTTATTATTTTCTTCGCGTATACAGAGGGACTTGTAGTTACAATAGCAATCTTGATGTTTTCTTTATTAAGAAATGATAATATTTCTTGGATGTGAGGATACAGTTTTAGAGTTGGAATCAGTTGATAAACCTTTGACCATTGTCGTGTATCTCTAAATTTTTTAACTCGTTTAGAGTCAACCAGGGTCTGATCTAGATCAAAAATTATAGCCTTCATCTAAAAATTTCTCCTTGACCATTATCGTTGAAGAGAGTATCAGATTCTACAACGATTTCACCTCTCAATTGTTTAATAAATAGATTAATTTCTTCCGAACTTGACAGAGGTATTCCACCATTTTTAATTATTGACAAATTCCCAAGGAATTTTCTGTGCTGTCTCCAAGAATCACTATGACTATTTAGTGCAGCCACTAGTCTATTTTGCTTTCTAGCAAAACTAACAGTATGCATGGTTCCCCCTTTTATATCAGTCTCAATTACGACAACACCATTTGATAATCCGCTTTGTATTCTATCACGCTCAATGAAAAAATTTGGACGAGATTTTGTCCCAACCGGATATTCTGAGATCAAACAGCCATTATTATCTAAAATACTTTCAGCAAGGGAGGTATTAATTTTGGGATATATCTTTTCAAGTCCATGTGCTAATACGGCAATGGTTACTCCTTTTGCATCAATACAACCAAGATGAGCAACGGTATCACATCCTTTCGCTAAGCCACTGATTATACAGATTTCGTTTTCTGCAAAAACTTGAGATAATCTTCTCCCAACTTTTAGCCCATATTCCGATGGTTCTCGTGTTCCAATTACAGCTAAGTTGTAAGAAGCTTGTAATGCTTCCATATTCCCTTTACAATACAGTATAGTTGGAGGATCACTAATTTGTTTAAGTAAATGTGGATAATTGTCATCATTTAATCCAACTATTGAAATACCATGATTTTCACTAGCTTCGATTATCTTTTCCGCTTTGTGTTTTGCATCTTCTAACTCAGAAATTAAGGGTATTGTTATTCTTTTATTCTTAATATTCGCATCTATTAAAAGATCACGTAATTCTGGTATAGGTAATTGCGAAATGTTGTAATTATTGTTAATAAACAGTACTGATTTAATTCCAAATCCTTTTATGTTTTGGAGTGTGAGAATATCTATGATTTTCATTAAAAATACCTTTCCGATTGCCAATAAAAATTTGGTTTTACGACTTTATATCGGATTTATTGGAGTGACAAGTCTTTTCTATTGTGCTAAATAAAATACTGATCTGATAAATTATTCTCAATTGTTTAGTTATACTATTTAGAAAAGGGGAGTCAACATCCCCTTATTATCATTCGTATTCAACCAAGATACGTTTAAGATTATTATGAGCTTGTACCTGCATCTCAATAATTTTAGCATCTTGTCTAAGCCGTTCGTCATTATAGAGCTTGCTATAATATTCATGCTTTCTCGACGCTTCACCATAATTAACCTGAGGTAAATTTCTTGGTTCGTTAAGTTTGTTTCGTAGCTCACGGATCTTTCTCTTCTTTTTATTTACCTCCTGGATCTCTTCTTGCTTAACTTCACGATAAACGTTCCAGGTCTGATCGAATCCTCCCATTTCTTCCTTTACTCGGACTTCTCTAGTCCCAGCTTTTACTACGTCAATCGAAAATCTACCTTTAGTAGTAAACTTCGTTTCTGTAGTTATAAGCAAGGCATGATTCCTACTTGAATAGGTACTGATTTCATAAGTCTCAGTACCGTAAACACGATCAACTACTGAAATAATGATTCCTTCCAATCGGAATCCTTTATGTTTTCTGATCTCAGAGTTTAATTCCTCAATTTCTTCCCGGATTTTTCTCTCACTATCAAATACGTTCTCGAACTTGGTTCTGATATTATCATAGTAATTCATTTTATCTCGGTAGCTATCCAATTTCGAATTATCCGGATTGTAAGACTTACTTTTATCGTATTTAATTAATCTTTCTCTGACAGATATGAAAACATCCGTGGGCTGATTCGAATTATCCAACGCTGGTTTTAGGAAAGTTTTCATAATGTCTATTCTTCCATGATTAAAGAAGCGGTATAATTCAGATAAAACTGCTTTACCGAATACACTATCGCTTCTGAATTTTGCGAAATATGGCGGAAGATATTCAGCTAATGTCGTATCAGCAGCATCATTCATGAGATCGGCAATCGTATGTAGATAACATTCGTATTTTTCTGAAACTCTTGCTGTTGAATTGTTAGAAGAGAGTACTTTCTTTACAAGTATTTTATACGTGTTTTGACAGACTATGGAATCTAGAAATTGATTCGTTGATGCGAGTGGAGTCACTGAATTTCGTATCAGTACAGAATCAAAAAAAGCATACGTTTCATCATGCTGTTCTTGAGATCCTTTCTCCAAATATGCCAGCTGCGTGTTGTATAATTTGATGAGGGCTTCTTCATCTTTATCCTGATATAGATTGTTGAGTTTTTCAATATCAGAAGTACACGCAGATATGCATGTTATCAATAGATATGATAGGGCTACAATTATGGTTCTGAATAAAGTATTATAATCGTGGCGGGGTATTGAATCCATTTTTCCTCCGGTTTGATAATAAAAAGGGCGACACCTACAATCTATACCCGAACCGAGGCACGCCAATGCCCAAGACATGATATAAAAAGAGGTGCGCCCATAGAAAAATGGACGCCCCGTACCTGCCTCTTAGTCTTGTGTTACTTTGGCGTTTTCGGTTCAGAGACAAGTGAAAGCTATTGTATACTAAATACTTATTAGCATCAATTTTATTTGTTTATAAATTTAGTGGAATAATTAAATAGAGACAAATTATAAGTGCTCGGTGAGTATTAAAGCTTGAATAGACGGGAAACTTCCATCTGGTACTGAGCTCTCATTCGCTGCTTCATTACATGCGATATATAGTAGGTGAGAATATTGTACAATATCCATTGATTCTTTGCTTTGCTGATTTCTGCTTCCTGTTCCTCTACATATTTATAGACTTTCTTCCCAAGCTTGGACTCGATAGCTTGTCTTAGAGCTTTGGTTACAGTCTGATTCTGAAGCTGCTCGATTCGATGCTTGATAACCGGGATAGTATCGTAGGTGGATTCTAGTTTCTCTTGCAGATTGCCAACCTCAAATCCTGAAGTGTGCTTGCCGTAGAACTTTGATAGCACCTCACCAAATATCATCCCGTTTTTACAGATACCGCGTATAGCGCCCCAGATCATTCGAACACCTTCAGAGCCATCGTATGAGTTATGCAGGAATAATGATAAGGCAATATCGCTACGTCCATCGTGGAAAATCAATTCAGGAAAAGTTACCTGCAACCTCATTCGGTGATCCTCGACAAAGGAATGACTGCTGTCAATATACCAGGTGGTATCAAGCATGTGGAGTTGCTCAAGCAGTGGTTTAATAACTTCAGAGTTTGGAATTATTTTGTAAGTGTCTCGCATGATGGAAATCAGCTTATTATCATCCTCACGTACGATTGCTTTATATGCTGATGTGTTACTCGGAATGCCCCCGGTTACATTACCGTATAGTACTTCCTTTTCAACGACAGGGAACATGAAGTTATCCAGTCGTCGATCTATTTCAGTTGTCATGTTATCCTCTTAATTAAATGAATGGTTTCCTTTGGTACGTTGGATAAAAAGGGTAATTGCAATTTGATTAACGTTAGCCATACCGTTGAACTTGTTCTGAATTGCGATTGCTTCTTCGAATGATTGCTCCATTGCTGACAGATAAGAATTATTCGGGGCTGACTTTGTAGATTCGGTGTCTTCAATTCGATCAACTTTCTTTATATCATATGTTGTAACAACTTTCTTACCTCGCTGTGAAGCCAGCTTGGTTATGATAACCTCATCAAAGGCTTTCATATTCTTCAGTACTTCATGAACTTCAGGAGGAGCGAAATAAGTATACTCAGTAGTTCCGTCTCCATTACGCAGATTGTACAAAAACCACTCGCCGTAGCTGCTCTTGCCAGTCTTGGGATTATCTGTCAGCAGTTGTATTCGAGTCGGTTTATTTACTTCTAATTCCAATTTAGGTTTGTTCATTATTAACCTCTCTTAGTTTATAGTTGAATACATTTTCGATTGCTGGAATGACTTTAACTCCATTAGGGATAGTTCCACCTGACCGGGTAATGAAGTCTCTGATTTTCTTAATGTCCGGTTTTATGTCCTGATTGATGTTTGTTAATTCATGAGCATATTGATTCTGAAGGAATTCAGATAAGTTTTCAACAACTACCTTTTCACGTCCCTTGCGCAACCGTAACGTGCCGTTGGGGAGATCAATAGTTTTCTTATCCTGCTCAAGAATAAATGTCTCAAGCCGATGTTCTAAAAATTCAATTCGATCCTGAAGTTTACTACTCTTGGAAAGATAAAAATCATTGATGATTTTTATTTCCTGTTCGGAATTCTGCAAGTTAGAAGCTATCTGTTCCTGAAGTTCACGGATTCGGATTAAGATTAAATCGATGTGCTGGGTTTCCAACTGTAGCTCTTTTTCTTCGACTTCAGCAAGTAATTCGTCTATGAAATTTTCCATGCCTACCTCTTTCTTTTAATTGTTGTACTGCCTGCGATTGTTGATATTATGATTACAAGGCTTTCAACAACTGCTTTAATAATTGTTTTTGTTTTTGATCGCAAGGTTAGTCCTCCGGCTTGGTTTTTAATGGTTTTATTTGGAATAGTAATGAGTTGATTTTGTGTTGAAAATAGAAATTTCAGAAAGGTTATTTAAATAACGAGATTTAATATAATGTTCTATTGCAAAACTATTGCAGTGATTATGTAACTCAAGTATTTATAACGAGTTACAGCTTTTTGTAGAGTCCTCTTAATCAGCAGGTCGGCGGTTCGAGCCCGCCAGGGTGCACATTAAACAAAAACTCCCGCTTACAAAGCGGGAGTTTTGTTTTAAATTGTTTGTCTTGGATTGGGTAAGATCTGGAGGGAGTTTATCCCGATGTTCTTTATCGGGAAGCCCGGTTTACCCCGCTTTGCGGGGCAGGGTGCACCAAGTATAAATTCCCAAGATTAGTTGGGAGTTTTTGTTTTAAATACAGATACGAAAGCGGGCGAGAAGGTTCCCCAGCTCCTTTTGCTGGGCTTGTCCCGACTTTCTGCGTTGCCGGATCAGGGGTGTGTCCGGCGAAGTCCATCTGCTGATGGGTGAAGACGTGAGTCTTCCAATATTTTAGGTTATCAGTTTAAAGTTCCCGTTTAGTCAATTGAATGTAAATTGCTAATTGAGTAGGTTAATTTTAAAAGTTACAAATCTGATTCAAATTATTTGTTAAGATCAGTTTGGGGGTTGATGAACTGTTGATACTGGTTTCTACTAATTAACTGACAAGGAGAAGGATATGAAACAACTGATCATAGCAAGTTGCATAATTCTCGTAATTGTATCTGCAAGCGTTGCCGGACAAAATAAGTCCTCTATTCAGCTAAGCGGTGGTTTATTACTGCCGGAGAGTTCGTCCAACGGTGTTAATGTATCTCTGCAGTATAATTATTATTTGAATGATGATTTTCTTTTTTACGTGAATACAGGTTATTTATCCTGGGATAGATTTTATGTCCATTTCAATCAAGAGTGGTCTGCAAAACAAAAACAAACCAGATTCAGAACGTACACTTCAGATACTCACACTATGATTCCTTTGAACGTCGGCGGAAGGCTTGAGGTTAGAACTAATGAACTCTTTAATTCATTTGTCAGTTTCGAAGCGGGCTATTCTTTCCTGACTTACAATTCTTTCAATGTTTATAAAGAATATGATTCCTCGGAAGAAGTTGTTACTGCTTTTAAAACCGACAGAAGTTCGAAAAAAGAAATAGAGGAAAACCTGATAAGTATAGGCGCCGGACTTGGGATTTACAGACAGATGGCAGACAACCTGGAATTGATACTCCAGTATAGATTATATAGTCATCTGAACTCCGAGTACTATGATGCTTTCAGCAGTCATGCTATTTTTTCCTCGGTGAACCTGGGAGTGAATTATTTATTGTAGTGCATTATAAGTTGGAAGGATCTTCAATTGCTGTCACGGAATTGCCTCTACGGGATAATCCCTGCATACCGGGCAAGCTATTCTATGACAGCTTTAATTAATGTCTTACGGCTATTCCCACAGCAAATATCGGTGATGAATCCAATGAGTAACCTTCTATAAAGCCGATGGACTTAAAACCAAGTTCCAGAACTAATGAAACAGGTAAATTCATATCCGGGATATCGTAGTATCCCTTTACTGCCAGAGCGCCGCCGATTCCCTTTCCGTCAATCTGTGCGTTGTCACTTTTGAACTTTACGCCGGGTTGATTCCATAGATTAACGCTTACGTCGAATGAAAAATTTCGCGGACTATAAATATTCCGGACTTCGATTCCCAGGCCGCCCCAGGATTCATGAAATGTCTGGTCGCCATAACTTATATCAAGAAGTGATGCTGTTCCTTTATACCTGAAATAATTTTCAAGATGATATTCTATGCCGAAAGGAGTGAAGCCCGCCCGCAGAGCCGGGAGATATTGAAATTCGCCCAGACTAATAGCAGGTACTTCGTTTGATATATCACCATCCCACAAATACGTTTTCAGTATTGAATAGAGCGAATAGACAATGAATGGATTAGCCGCGTTCAGCATCATTTTGGATTTTAAATCCTTCACACTCATCTTAAGTGTTTCCGGATCCATATATGTGGATTGTGAGTTTATATAACGTGTGTATGCTCTTATATCATTGTCGGAATTGCCGTCGAAAATATCCTCCGGCGTGTCGAGTATGTAAGTCCACTGGATTTGAAACGACCAGAAGTACTGCGAAGCTTCACGGTAGTTCATTTCATTACTTGTCATCCATCTTAAACTCAGGTTCCTGTTTATAATCGGATGGATTTCAACTCCACCCATCCAGATTGCCAACAGCTGATGATAACTGATTTGAGCAGATCCGAAGTGTGTTGCTTCTCCGCCTCCCGAACCGTATGGTGGAGGCGACGAAAAACCATAGTGGATATTTTTCATATCGAATTCCCTGTAACGGGATCCGTGCCCGAAATATTCATGTCCTAACACTACTGAAAAATAATCCAGCGGTAAATCTATTAAAGCGTACTTTGCAAATCTTGCAGTGATGCCGGCAGATTTACCGGGGAAACCTGATTCTGAAAACCAGCGGATACCTATATATTTATCTTCAAGCGTTGTAATGCCTTTGTGGAGTGTTACTATTGTTTCCGCACCGCTGCGCATATTCATACCGGGAGTATATAAGAGGGAATAGTAAGTACTGCCTGGTATATTTGAACTATTATCAGAACTTAAACTTTGTGAGTAAGTGTGAATAGACAAGCACAAACCAATCGCGATTAGGTAAATTCGTGTTTTCATATTGTAAGTCCATTAATACACATGATGAATTCGTTTAACAAGATTCCTGATGTACAGCCGGAATATCCGGGTTTTACTGATAAGATTCCATCTACTAATTCGGTACTAAATTACGGAATTAAATGTTAATACTTATAAAGGGTTAATGCGGCTAAAACCAAGGGCTGGTTGTTTTGTCAGCAGTCTGCTTTAGCAGACTGCTATATAATGTTTGGATATATTTTGCGGTGATCTAAATATTGTTTTTTCAACTCAACCTTCGCCGAAAATAAAATGCCTGACTCGATAACCACAGAAAAAACGATGTGGTTTTTCTACCTGAATAAAATTGCTGTTGAGTAATAAATCACTGGCGAATTTAGTCCTTACGACAAATTCAGGTTCTACAATTACCTGCATTGCATATTGGGCGTTTGGCGGATGGCAACTGCTGGCCCCGCCTTTATACCAGGCATCCTGCATACTTACGCCGGAAAGAATATACTCTTTAAGAACTTCCTCTACATTGCTGATCTTATCCAAATAATTTTCAAATTGATACTCATAATAATATCCCTCTGTTGGAAGGTCGTAATTATTAACCATATCCTCAACAACAACCTCAATTTCAACATCATTAGTTGGTTCTATTGTTTGACAAGATGAAATTACCATCGTTAAATGGATAATAATAAAAAATAGTTTCCCCATTTTATCACCTTTTTAATTATTGCATATAAACATTTTCGTGTTTAACGATTACCATGTGTAGAAGTGAAGTTTCGGCAATTATCTTGTTTAGCTACCCGGTTTTTTACATTTTCCCGCCGTCTTTGTACTCTCGGTCGATTTGAGCGACTGATTAAATGTCAACCATTCTATATTCTACTCCTAATTCGTCCTGTGAGTTTGCTTTCAAAAGGGTTTCCATGTTAAGTATATTTTCCAAGTAATGAATCTACGATGATCTTTTGCCTGGGGTACAACATGGTTGCAGAGTTATTTCTGTAATTCAGGAATTTGTGGATTCTTATCTACGTTAAAATATTCCCTTCATTCATTGCAGTTGCTGTAAATAGAACTTTATACTATCGGTAAAAAATACAATATAAAAAAATGGAGTTAAAGGGAAATGATGACGGAGAACTGATTCATGGCTAATCAGCTCAGTAAAGTTGACTTTGTTTCTTTGAGATAACAGATAATCATAGCCGGCATTGATAAATACATATAAGAAAAAAGGCTGCCGGTAAAAACATAATTTTATGTGTGCCGTAGACAACAAATGTTTGTTAGTGATGCTAAGCAAAAATTGTTGCAGCCGGTTTCTGCCGGCTGCTGATAACAACCAATCTGATTTCGGACTTTTACAACCTTCCGGTAACTTTTATATAAGTTGTCTTTTTAACAATGTAGTTCGACTTTGCATCCACAAGCTGATCTTCAGCATGCTGTAATAACGATTGCGCTTCCAGTAAATCCGAAATCGTGATAATTCCGTTATCGAAACTGTCGGTGTTTACTTTTAAATTTTCTTCAGCCTGTTCTTTTGATTCTTCGCTTAACCGCACCTGTTTATAAGCATCCGTTAGATCCTGCCATGCTTTTTCCATTTGCAGCAGCAGAAGCTCGGATTTATTCTTAAAGTTATTCTGCGCAATTTCTTCTTTGATGCTTCTTTCTTCAAGTTCATGCGCGCCACCCCACCAGTCTGAAATAGGCACTGAAACGGTTCCGTATACCATTCCCAGTTTTCTTGAATCACTTTCATCAAACTTCATATACATTCCGCTTAATCCTATTCCGGCCTGAGGAAGATACTCTCCCAGTTTCATCAGAGTGAGGAGGTCTTCCGCTTCAACCGACTTTTCGAGAAGAGCATACTCGGTTCTGTTTTTTAATGCTGCGGAATTTTCTACATAATAGCTTTCAGGTAATTCGCCGATGTTTAGTTTATCATTCAGAACCAGTGTTGAATCATACGGAATTCCGATATGCTGGCAGAATGCCATTGCCGCAAGTTTTTTACCGTTGCTGAGTTTGGATTTGTCAAGCTGTATCTCACTTAACTTAAGGCTGACTTTAAGTAGATCATTCCTCATTACCAGACCGTTTTTATAAGCATCTTCAACCTGAGATTTTAATCGATTTAATAATTCTTCATAACTTATAATAGTTTTCATCTTTTCATCGAGAGAAACAATTAGCCAGTATTGTTCTTCTGTCTTTGATATTATTTCGTCTCTTGTAAGTTTTTCTTTATGCTTGCTAACCTCTACGCCGAGCGAGGCAAGCCTGTTGCCGTTAACAATTCTTCCTCCTGCAAAGACCGGCTGAACTACATTTACGAATCCGACAGTTCCTTTTTTTAACAGTCCCATTGTTGAACTGGGGAAGTATGCAAATTGCGTTGCCGTTTGAAGGTTTGTGGGATTTCCATCATAAACCGGAAGATTGCCTCCTTCGGATTCGATCTCCATCAGGTTTTTCTGCGCTTCGAACACCATGCCCCCTGCGCTGATATTGGGGAAGTACCTGGTAAACGCCGATCGTCTTACCTGCCGGGATGCTTCTGTTTCGAGTCTGCTGTTCCTGCTTTCGGAATTATTTTCAAGTGCCAATTCCTTGCTTCGTTCAAGTGATAGAATATGTTGAGAATACAAAGAACTGCTGAATAAGCATAATGCATATATTAGATAATTTATTTTTTTCATACGACTATACTCTCTTTAACTGTTTTAAGTCATTTCTTTTAACCAGGTAGTAAAGAACCGGTAGAACAATTAGGGATAATACAAGGGCAAAGATTAAACCGAAGCAGATTACCGTGCCGAGCGGACCCCAAAGAGGAGAACCGCTGATAATCATCGGGATAACACCAACTGCCGCAGCTGCTGCAGTCAGGAATATCGGGCGCATTCTTCTTTTAGCTCCGGCAATAGTTGCTTCTTCAAGAGGCATGTTGTTTACGAAACGCAGCTCTTCAACGTACGATATATATATTATACCATTCCTTACTACAATACCCATAAGGCTTATTATACCGATGAATGCCGTTACACTGAAAGGGTAGCCGGTAAGAAGTATTCCTAGTGAAGCACCGAACAGACTGAGCGGCATTGTTGTCATAATAAGTATCGCGGTTCTCGTATTTTTGAACTGGAATAATAATATGATGAATATAATCGCAATTGTGACAGCCAGTGAGTAGTAAAGCGGTGTAACATCATCCTTTTGCATTTCGTATTCGCCGCCGTAACTAATGGAAACTCCTTCCGGCAGACTGAGATTATTTATCATTTCATCCGCTTTCGTAAAGATTGTTGATGAATAATAATCCCTTTCAACGTCAACGAGAACAGTAATTGTCCGAATTCCGTTTCTTCTGACAATTTCGCCTTCCGTATATTCCTGTTCGGCTGTGGCAAGCTGCCTGACCTGCGTGGATGAGATCAGGTACGGCGATGTAATATACTGGTTCATGATTTCATCGATACTTGATTTCTTTCGTTTATCTACTCTAAGATTTACTTCAACCGGGTAATCATTTTCCCAGACAGTTGTTACGGGAAATCCTACGGTTCCTATCATTAGCGAATAGTCCAGAATCATTTTCGAATAACCGAGACGGCTGATCTTGTCTTGATTAAGCTTAAGTTTGACGGCACGCAACGGTTCTTTGTAGTCGTCTCTTACCCACTTAACACCTTCAAAACTTCTTAATGTATCGGACACCTGGTTCGCAATGCGTTTAATGGTCGATATACTATCCCCCGATATCCTGATCTCTATCGGTGATTTATAGTTGGTCATTTCAAGCTGCTTCCATTTAATATGCGCGTTTGGAATATGATCGCTGAATTCCTTATCATACTCATTTAAAATGTCAACTGTCGCTTCATTGGATTCGGTAATTACTAGCAGTTGTCCGAAGTTCTTCTCGGGAAAGTTCGGTGCATACAGAGTATTGAAACGCGGAGAACTGGATCCGACAAAGGCAGCAACTTCCTTTACACGCTTATCGTTCAGTAAAAGATTTTCAACTTTACTTATTACACTGTCTGTTTGTTGCAACGAACTCCCTGTCGGGAGGAATACTTCCACGGCAAACTGATTACGGTCGAAAGCAGGAAAAGTCTCCTGGGGTGATAATGCCAATAGTACTACTCCAAGTATAAAAGATATTACACCGAACAAAACCACTGTTGTTTTCAACGTAAATGCTTTCTCCAGCGTTTTGTCGTAAATCTCCTGTAACCGGTTTAAGAATGCTCCTTTATTCCTCTGATTATCCTTTTCTTTTATACCCTGTTTAATGAATATATAACTCATCATAGGGACAAGTATCACCGAAACTACCAGTGATACAAGAAGGGCTATCATTATTGTGATCGGTAATGATTGTGTGAAATCGCCCGCCATGCCTGTCATGAATGCAAGCATCGGTAAGAAGGAAAAAATCAGAATTAATGTAGCTACGAACACGGAACCGAAAAGATCATAAACACTTTGCGATGCTGCATCATGAGGAGATATACCGTTATCAAGCTTTTCAACATAGTTGTCGATAATTACAATAGCATTGTCGACAACCATTCCGAGTACGACTATCAGTCCGGCAAGCGAAACAGTTTCGAGAGAAATGCCGACGACCCACAGGAAGCCGAGAGTGATCAGGATTGAGATGGGAATTGCCGTTGCAGCAACCAATGCAACTCTTCTCGGTAGTAGAATAACAGTTACCAGAATAACCGCTACAATTGCAATTGCGAATTCCTTAAGAAAGTTTAGTATGGCTGCAGAGACAAAGCCCGGCATATCGGATACTATTGCAACGTTAACATCGGAGGGGACTTCGCTTTTGAATTTATTTATCGCTTCCTCAACTTCACTGCCGTATTGAACTATGTTATGACCCGGCAGCATTTCAAGAGAAACAACCAGGCACTTCTTCCCGTTTACACGTATGTATGAATCAGGTTCTTCATATTCTCTTATAACTTTGGCAACATCTTTTACTCTTACCACATTCCCGAGCGGATCCGAGTAAATAATTTGATTGGCAATGTCGTTTTCTGTTTTGTAACTGGACGGCACATGAATCGGGCTGATAATATTACCATTGTCGATTGATCCCGCATAATTTACGGAGCCCTGTGGTCTTAGCGCTGCCAGTATAGTAAGTGGCTTAATACCGTAGTGGGTTAATTTTGCATCATCAATATATATGTTGATTTCTTCACCCTGCAAGCCGTAGTGTTTTACCCTTGAGGTGGATTCGATCCTGCGTACATCATCTTCGAACTTTTCTATATACTCTTCGAGTTCCTTGTATGTTTTGGTTTCAGACTCAACTGTAAGAAGTAAAGCCGAAGTATTACCGAAGTCGTCATCCGCAGTTAACGTCATCACTCCGGACGGCAGATTGCTCTTATACTCGTTTAATCCGTGCCTGAGCTTACTCCAGAATGCTTTCGGATCCTTTACGCTTCCTTGCAATTCAACGTAAACAACCATCAGGTTCTCTTTAGATGTTGAGTGTGTTTTACCTTTATCTACTTCTTCGTACTGAAACAGATAATTCTCAACCTTTTTGGTTAACTGCTCTTCAACCTGTTTTGAGGATGCACCCGGATAAACACCTATTATTAATCCCTGCCTGATTTCGAATTCCGGAAATTCATCCCTGGGCATTTCAACCAGCGCGATTATGCCAACTAAGATCAGAATTGCCGTTGTGACGATTATAAACTGTTTGTGGTCCAGTATATGCTCGAGCAATGTTTGTTTATTCTTCATAATTTCAATTCCTGCCATTATCTGTTTATAATACTTATGTTGGAATTATTTACCAGCTTTTGTTGACCTGCAACAATAACTAAATCATTCTCCGCTACGTTACCTCTGATGACTATTCCGTCACTTAGCAGTTGGCCTACATTAACGTATTTTCTAACTGCTTTTTCATTCTCGGCTACATAAATAAAATTTTTTCCAACTTCATTCACCATTACTGCTTTTCCGGGAACATAGAGTTTGCTGCCTTCACTTTCCTTTGCTATGTTAACTTCACACAGCATTCCCGGTTTGATTAATTTTTGGGGATTCGGCACGCCGATTTTTACCTTATATGTATGGGCAACCGGATCTGCAACAACACCAATTTCTTCGACCGACCCTTCGAACTTAGCATCTCTTAGCGCGGGTACTTTGATGGTTGCCTTCGCTCCTTTTTCTATGAGTGAGATTTCATTTTCGGACACTGCGACTTTAGCAAACACCTTTTCAATCTTTACAATGGTTATTGATGCCAAATTCGGAAGCGTATTCATTCCCGGATCGATAGAGCGTTTACCAACTATTCCGGAGACAGGCGAGTAGAGCCTGCAGTCATCCCAGCTTTTTTTTGCGATTTCTGCCGCAGCTTTTGCCTGTTGAAGTGCCGATTGGACTTCTACAAATTTAATTTCCGGAAGATTGCCGTTATCGTACATTGGTTTCAGTCTCCTATAAGCGTCTTCGGCCCGTTCTAATGTTGCTGAGGCCATTTCATAGGAGTTCTTGTAAGTTCTATCATCAAGCACTGCAAGAAGTTTACCTTTTTTAACGTATTCACCTTCGGAAATAAGAACTTTCGCTACTGTACCGACACTTGAAAAACTTAAAGGGTAAGAATCCGATTCTTCCAGCGTTCCGCTATAAGCTATCGATTCACTGCCATTGGTCTGTTTTATTTTTTCAACTTCCACGCTTACAACAGCATTGTTTAAACTTTCCTGACCTTTCCTGTCAAGACAGCCCTGAACAAAAAGAGCTATTGCTGAAATTAGTATTAAAAGTGATGTTTTGTTCTGTTTCATGACTTTCTCTCTAGATTATTAGACTAAAAATGTTTTGTGGTCGAAAACCATTTAAAAATTTTTAAAATTCGGCTGCAATTATTCTTGTAGCCAGATCTACTTTTTCCTCGTCATTATTATCAAGAAATAGATACAACTCCATTCCGCGTATTAGACCGACAATCACATTGGCGGCTTTAGGAATCTCATGATCTTTCAATGTCCGGAATTCTCCGGTTTCAACTCCAATTCGGAGTATTTCCGATATGATGGATTCTTCTAATACATCAAGTTTACGTCGGACACTGTCTATAAAATCTTTATTGCCTCTTATTTCTCCATCTATAATGGGATAAATGTTTGCGGATTTCTTAAACTCCCCAAGAATTATTGCTATGTATTTCTTTAATTTTGCTTTGGCAGTTTTAATTTCAATAGTTCCCGATTTAGCTTTTTCTACTATTTCTGAAAATACAATTAATACCACAGTTTCAAATATTTCTTCTTTGCTTTTAAAATAGTAGTATAACGTACTCTTTCCCTTTCCTGCCTCATGGGCAATATCTTCCATTGTGGTTTTGTGAAGTCCCCATTTCTGGAAAACCCGTTTTGCGGCTTCCAGGATCGCTTTTTTTACTTCTTCATCTTTTGTAATGCACATTATTCGACCAATTTCGTTTTGTAGTCGAAAACTTAATGAATATATTTTATATACGCAAGTAATTCCTGTAAAACTTGTTCCAACTCACTTTACTTTTCAACTATTTAGCGGCCTGAGAAGGATCGGAAATTATTGTCCTTAAGGTAATTTCGGGTTATATTATAAATAATTTATACTTCTGTTCTTTTCATTTTAGTTGTACCGGAAAGAAAACCAACGTGGTACAGTATGTATTGTGCTGCAATTCTTAATTTAACCGGATTCAATTTATGAGCAGCAGAAATACAGCGGATAATAAACCGATTAACCCTTTATCAGTGCCTCAGATTTATAAGGCAATCATAGACTCTTCACCGAATTTTATATCAATAGTGGACGTCGATCTGAATGTAGTCGATTGTAGTCAGTCATTGACTAAACTATTGAAATGTGATAAAGAAAAAGTCATCGGTCGCCCGGCAGAAGAATTCCTTTCAGCTGAATCAGCTGTAAAGTTTCATAAATCAATTGAGTTGCTTGCCAAGAAGAATTCAAGAGAAGAAGAGCTTGAACTGTTGGACGGTTTCGGTCTCCCCGTAGAAGTTACCAGAAAGTATACTCCGATTAAATCCGCTGACGTCCGTATCGAAGGTTATCTGTTGGAAGATCGTGATTTGTCCGAACAGAAACGATCCAAAGAACTTATTCAGCTTCACAGTTCGGCTTTGGAAGCAACAGCAATCAGTACTGTTATAACAAATATTAAAGGGGATGTTGTATGGGTGAATTCGGCATTCAGCTGCCTTACCGGTTACACCAAAGACGAAATGATTTACAAGAATATCAGGCTTCTTAAAAGCGGCAAGCATGACAGTGCAGTATATAAGGAATTGTGGGATACTATTTTGAAGGGTGAAGTTTGGAGCGGCGAGTTAATCAATCGCCATAAAAGCGGCAAACTTTACACGGAAGAGCAGACTATTACGCCGGTGTTCGATGAGAAAGGTAAAATTATATACTTCATCGGCATACAGCAGAACGTTACCGAACGAAAGAAAATGGAGTCCGAAATCCGAAAGCTTAATGAAGAACTTGAAATCCGGGTGGAGGAAAGAACCAAACAGCTTCTTGAATCTGAAAAAATGGTTGCGTTGGGAAATCTTGTCGCAGGAGTTGCGCATGAGATCAATAATCCTGTAGGTATAGGAGTTACAGCTTCATCCTTTCTTAAAGATCAGGTTGAACAGTTAAGAGAGAATTATAAAAACGGCAGCATGTCCAAATCTCAATTCGAGGAATTCGTGGAGACATCCTTAGAATTGTCAGAATCACTTCTTACAAATTTAAACAGGGCTGCAAATCTTGTAAGCAGTTTCAAACAGGTAGCTGTGGACCAAACAAGCGAAGGTATAAGGACTTTCAGGATCAGGGACTATATTGACGAAGTTTTGATGAGTCTAAAACCAAGGTTTGCGAGGACACGGCATGAAGCAATTCTGAACTGTCCGGAAAATCTTGAGATATATAGTATTCCCGGGGCCTTCTCCCAAATTCTTACTAACCTGGTCATAAATTCGCTTATTCACGGATTTGAAGATGTTGAAGAGGGAAAAATTTTAATTGACATTTCGGTTGTGGATGATATTTTGCAGTTTAGTTATAGTGATAACGGCATTGGAATATCGCCCGAAATAAAAAATAAGATCTTCGAACCGTTTGTTACTACCAAACACGGGGTTGGCGGTACCGGACTCGGCTTACATCTTATATATAACATAGTTACTCAAACACTTAACGGCTCCATAACATACGACAGTACACCCGGAAACGGAGTTGATTTTAGAATTACAGTTCCCGTAAAAGTTCAGGATTCATAAACAGACTTAAGTGCAGCTATGAGTGAACAAACTGAAAACCGCGACAAACTGGTATTCGCGGAAGAAACATCTTCTCCCGAACCGGTTCAAGGCAAGCCCTGGAAAGTACTAATCGTTGATGACGAAGAGCCGGTACATAACATAACCAGAGTCGTACTTAGAAATTTTACGTTTAGCGGGAAGACGCTTGAATTTGTAAGTGCGTATTCCGCTAAAGAAGCAAAGGAAAAGATAGTCGAGCATACCGACACCGCATTAATTTTACTCGATGTAATAATGGAGAACGAGCATTCCGGGCTTGAGGTAGTAAAGTATATTCGTGAAACTATCGGCAATAGGGAGGTTAGAATCGTGCTTCGTACCGGCCACCCCGGCCGCGTACCGGAGAAGAGCGTTATTATTGATTACGATATAAATGATTATAAAGAAAAAACGGATTTGTCCTCACAGAAATTGGTTACAACGGTTATATCTTCGCTGCGATCTTATATGGATTTACAAACTATAATAAAGTTGAACAGGGAGCTCGAAGATAAAGTAGTTGAACGCACTAAGCAGCTTCAGGAAGCCAATGATATATTAAGCGAGACTATTGGAATAATGCAGACGGATCTGGAAGCGGGAAAGAAAACACAGTTTAAACTGCTCCCCGCCGGAAGCAAGACATTCGGCAGCTATAGCTTTCATATGAAGCTTCTTCCCTCACTCTATCTAAGCGGCGATTTCCTCGATTACTTCGAAATTGATAGTTCACATACCGGATTCTACTTTGCCGATGTATGCGGTCATGGCGCCGCATCCGCGTTTATTACCGTAATGCTTAAGACATTTATAGACAGCGAATTGTTAGCCTACAGAAATGAAAGTTCGGATGTAATACTGCATCCTGAAATGCTGGCTCAGAAACTTAATTCCAATCTGTTAAGTGAGAATCTTGATAAGCACCTAACGTTTTTCTATGGCGTGCTTGATATGGAAGAAAACACGATTGAATGTGTTAATTGCGGACATTATCCGCACCCGGTAATTTTCGACGGCAGCAGTGCGAAATCGGAAGTAATTGAAAGCGGTGTCCCGATCGCATTGTTCGAGTTTGCCGATTATAAATCATCCATTATTAAATTACCTGAAAAGTTTTTGATGCTGTTCTTATCCGACGGCATACTTGAAACACTTGATGAAGAACTTGTGCAGGATAAACAGAAATTTATAGAATCGCAGCTAAACAATATCAAGGACTCATTCGATACTATTGTAAGCAAGATAGCTAAGGGTGTTGCTGATGATAACCCGGACGACATTACATTCCTGTTGATTAAAAAGGATTCCAAAAATGAATGATTCACAATATTTGTTTGCGGAGTCGGGGAACGAGTGCTTCCTGAAAATTACAGGCTCGGTCAATTATACCACCTGCCTGGGATTTAAGAAGTTTACCGAACAATTACTACAGCGCAGTAAGCTCAACAAAATTTCCATCAACCTTTGTGAGGCTAAAAGTATAGACAGTACTAATCTCGGAGTTATTGCCAAATACGCGAATTATATGATCACACATTGCGGCAGTAAAGCGATTATTTACTCAACCAATCCTAATATTACATCAATACTCAACGGAAGCGGATTCGGACAGGTATTTGAAATAGTTGATGAAATAAGACAACCTCTTCCTGGGTTGTATCCGATACCGGGAAGTGAGTTTGAAAGTAAAAAAGAAATCGGCGATACTCTTATCGAGTCGCATACAACACTGATGAATTTAAACGAGGAAAACAGGGAGAAGTATTCGAATATTGTTGAAGCTTTGAGAAACAGTCCTTCGAGAAGTTGATGGGTTATGAATGACTTTAATAACAATCATTTCTGGTTGGTTTTCTTTTCCAATTCCATGATTTTATTCAAAAATATTCTTTCAGATATTAATAAGTCCATTTCAGGAACAATATGGTATTCCTTTTCATTATACCAGTCTTTCGATTTGAAATATTTTTGCAAGTCGGAAGAGTTGAATGAATGGCCGTGTCTCGCAAATATTTCATTTCTTAGGAGCCTTAATTCATCATCGCTTTTAGATTCAAGGTATGTATATCTATCCTCAAAAAGATATTGTACATCGAAGTAGTTTTCTAGAATAACACCGTAGGGCAGCTTAGAATATCCCAGGTTAATTTTATCTTCCATGATTGATATAATAATCGGTTCTTCTTTAAAGGCATCTATACTTATATATTTACCTGTAAATACATCTGCTGCTTTTGAATCGGCTCTGCATTTTATTGATTCGTAGTCACCTATAGATTCATTTTTCCAGTTTACCCAATATATATCATATGTCAGAGCGGCATCTTCCTTTTGAGGAGAATGAATTATGTACTTGTCAATTAAAGAATCCGGAGTGGAATAGTTTAATACTCCTAGAACTGTTTGGCTGAATGAAATATAACGTGGAATAATGATACAGTCGTTATCGAGAAAAGTAACATACCTCTCGGTAGCAATACGATATGCACTTAATCTTAATGCTTTGCCGGAGTATGATTCAATGAACTTGCCCGTTAGTATATTATATCGTCTGTATCCGTTTATAATGGAACAACATCCAATCTGTTCGGTGATCACACCGCGATATGAAAATTTTACTTTAGCTCCTTCGTCCGAAATATACCACAAGACATTTTCAAAATTATTACCGTCGTATGCTGTCAATTTGACCTTGGATTTTTGTCCTTCCGCATGCAAGTTTTTTTTGATTAAAATTTCTTTATGAATTAGAAAGGAGTTGTCATGCGATAGTTCGATGTACTCGAAATCTCTATGAACGTTTGTTCGAATTACATCGCCGTTTTGATCCTTGGTTAGATGAATCTCACTGAAAGTAGTATCATTGAAGAAAGGTTGATTTTGAGAAAAAATTAATGAATAGTATCCAAACAGAAGGAAGTATACCACTAAAGTATTTCGCATTTGCTCCCCACACTTGCTAAGACTATATGTTTATTTAATAAACCGTCAGGGACTAATGGGCGACGGAAGAAATTTGCCGAACATCCTTAAATCTAATTTAATACTAAAATACTCTAATCAAAATCTTTAGTCAATGCCGCTTCTGCACGAAGCTTTAACGCTTCCCTGTCTGCTTTTAACATATTCTCAACCTCGGCAAGATGATAACCGGTTTTGTATATGTTAACCTTTCTGTCTGTTAAGTGAGATATTGCCGAACCGGTTACTTTCAAACCATAGTATTCTTCAAGAATGTACCTGTACAATGAAAGCTGAATGGAATAATGATAGTAGTTGCAGTCCATAAGGTGATTTGTAGCCTGATGAATCCCTGTTTTATTGCCGAACGATGAGGTGAATATTTTTTTGTTTGTTTTCCAGTCCAGCAGTTTATACGCATCATTTACTGAATCATGTATCAGCAGATCGATTGTGCCGGCCAGCGCCAGTTCCTTTGAATAAACAATAACCTCAGAATAAAGTTTATATCTGTCCTGATCAGCTAAATATTCTTCGAGCCATTTAACCGCCTGGCGGCTTTTAGGATGTTCGGGTGCCTCGCTATCTTTGATGTACTTCTCGATCTCAAGGTGTATCTGTGTCCCTTCCGAGGCGATGTCATCCCACTCTGATACAAGTTCCTGGGGAGTTAAATGAGTATAATTCGGATGAGTATCGGTTAGGTTCAGCGCTATTCCGATCTTATCGAAAGGTTCGAAAAAGTACTTCACGAAAGATGTGCAGGACGTAAACTCGAAATCCGGATCATCTTTTAGTTCGTATGTGTGACTGCTCTCAATAAGAACAATGTCTTTATCTGTAATAAGCTGCATTAAGTATATTCAATTATTTTAAGGTGTGAAGATACGAAACATAGTAATGGATTGCCGGGAGAGGGGAAGAAAAAATTAAATTAAGTCATTGATTGTCATTAGTGGTCATTATAAGTGCGATTCATGTAAAGTCTCGAAACAGAGTCACTGTAACCTCAGCAGTAATTCATTCCTGATTTAGTGAATTCACACGGCAGCAGAATGAAAATATGACGTGTCTTCCCAGGGTTTCCTTTGAATTGTGAATGCTTCCAACCAGATACAGGCTTTACTTATAGAGTCCCATGCTTTTTAACTTCTTGAACATATCTGTTTCGCCATAAGGAATTTGTAAATACTTACTTAACTGTTTTGCCTTTTTTTCCGCACCGGCAATAGTTAATAGTCCGTCGACAATTTTCTGATTATCATGCATTCGATTATAAAGCCCGATTGTTTTTTCTCTTCCTGTAGATGTAACTGCAATTACAGAGTTATTGATGGCATATTGATTTTTTTTAAATACTCCACCGACAAACAACTCATTTTCACTTCGATAAATAAGCCGGATTTCCAGTAATACTTTTAACGCAGCAACTATGGGAAACAAAATTAATAAAATCAGTATGACTGGTTGAAATAAAATGTCAGCAGGGTCATTTAATAACAGGTAAACAACAGCAGTAGAAATTACAAATGCTGTAATAATTGATGCAACGGGAATCCAATAGTATGTATTCTTTTCCGAACTGTAAATCATCGTAAAATAATTCCTTCCATAAATCCCGTTTATAGATCAACAATAAAAGATTTTATCTTCATTTAGCCTGACAGTAAATACTAGCTCTTCAAATGTGCGATGAACCGGATTTATTCCCTTGAAACAAAAAACAATAGAAATATTAAAGATATCCTACTCTTAGCAGCTTGAGAGTAAAAACAGTATTGTATAAAATTTCCGAGCTGTCGCAGATGAATCCGCGACAGCTATTTAAACTATTTCAAAAGAAGCATCTTCCTTACCTGCGAAAATTTACCACAGCGAATTTTGTAAATGTATATGCCGGAAGCGTAACTTGCGGCATTCCAGTCGATGTAATGTTTGCCCGCAGGCAAGTCTTCATTCACAATTGTTTCAACAAGTTGACCGACAGTTTCGAATATATCCAGTCTTACTTGAGACGATTTCGGCAGTTCGAAACGAATTGTTGTTTCAGGATTAAACGGATTCGGGTAGTTTTGATCTAGCTTGAATTCCAAGGGCAAACGGTTTTCCTTAACATCGGTAATGCTACTTGCGTCTACCTTCGCTGAAACATAAAAATATTCAAATAATCCATCCGTATCTATTTGTTTTAATCGGTATTCAAGTACTGTGTTAAGTACATCGTAATCAATAAATTCATAATACCTGGGGGAATTACTATTCCCGTGTCCTTGAACAAAGCCAATCCTTTCCCAGGTGATATTATTAGAAATTGATCGTTCTATTTCAAATCCGTAGTTATTAATTTCTGTGGCAGTTTCCCAGTTAAGCAACACTTTACCATTACTTATTGAAGCAAAAAAGCTTGTTATTTCAATCGGAAGCGGTGGGTTGGTATTGGTCCCCACTAAATCATTGGCGTAAACATTTGTCAAAACATCCGCCTGATTGCCGCCGTCGAGATCGCACTTTCTGATCTTCTTATTCCCAGTGTCGGTGAAATAGATCTTACTGTTTGTGAGATCCAGAGCGATTCCCGAAGGGGATTGTGAACCATCGTCTGCTACAATAATTTCAGCGCTGCTTCCGTCAAGATTAACTCGGCTAACATTGTAGATTGAATTTGTTGCATCGGATATTGTGTAATATAGCTTATCCTGTGCATAAGAAGTAAATGAAGTCGTTAATAATACCAAACTGAAAAATAATACAAGGGAACACTTTTTCAATTTTGCCTCCACGAATGAAGATATAAGAATATGAAAATAACCCAATGAGTAAGTTTAAATGTATATTAAACTAATATGCTAATAAAAAGCGCGTTTTATGTTGATAAGAAACACTTATTAACATAAAGTGAGTTTGGTGTAAGTTGGATTCAACTCTTAGAAAATTATAATCCAATGGATAGTAGGTCACTATTTCTGCGGGAGTTAGATTGTTCAGATTATTAGAGAGGGATTGTTTATAAATTATTAAACAGGCAATTTATATTCCTTTGTCTGGCCACACCGGATCGGCAACGACCTGCCCGAGCACGATACTTTCCAAAGTTATTGCGTTGATTTTATATATCGGAGAAACAAATTCCATATTAATGTATAAAATAGTCTATACCGGATTTTAATTCATAATTATTTAACTCTTCGAACTGGTTTTCCCATTGATTTAATGCGATGAATGCATTCAGTTCAGTCCTGATCCGGAAATCGGAATTGATATTATATCTGAAGCCGACTCCCAAATCCAGACTCAAAACATGAAAAATATTATCATCATATGAGATTCTCGAATATGACCCGCCGATATATTCCCCGAAAACATATCTGTACGAGAGACCTCCGTTCAGCAGCATGTGGAATTTTAATTTACTCGGGACAAAATAAATCTTACTGCCAACCGTGATATTTGAATAAGAGAAAGTGGTATAATCTGAAATGTTGTCGAATTTGTTCTCTATTCCGTCGTTCCAATAAGATGTGTGAATCTCCCACTCCAGGACATCCGCGAAGAAATTACCCCCGATCTTAATCTCCGGTGAAAAGGAATGCAGACGGGTGCCGTTGGATTGATAATTCCTGACATAACCCAAATCAAAGGATATCCGTGAAAAGTTGATTTGACCGAATATGGATGTTGATATAAAAAGGATGAATAATAGTTTCTTCATTAAATGCTTGTCCGGATTATTTAACAGGGCAGCTCATTATAAAACTTCGTTCATACTTATTCCAGTACATTATTATTGAATTGTCTTAAATATTATTGAGGCAAAGGTAAGGAGTTAGATAAATTAAATAACCGGGTCCCAGTTTAATATGGTGCGGCTTCAAGACAAATCACTTCAATGGAATCAGAATTTCCAGATTCACGGAGTTCATAACCGGCATTGTCGCTTACATCGATTTGATATCTTTTCCCGCTATTATTTTCTGACCTGAGGTAATCGAGGAAATCGTCCTTATACTTCTGACTCCAGAAATGCATTGGAATTATCCTTGCAGGCTTAAGTAAGTCAATAAAAGCTTCCGCTTCGGGAATAAACTTTTGTTTACCTTCGATTGGCATTAGCAGAAGGTCTAATGTATCAGTAAAAATATTTGATATGTGATTACTGACCTCTTGGTTCTTAATATTCATTATTTGTGCCTGAGCATCTCCTAAATGACAAATTCTAATTCCTTTGTAGAGAAACATATAACTCGTATTGCTCTCCGTGTTTATATTGTCCTCGCATGTGCGTACAGGTACCATCTTAATCCCATTTATTGTAAGGCTGTCAGACCCTGTAAGTATATGAGATACACCTTCTGGAATTCTATCAGCATCATAATGATCATCGTGTTGGTGCGAAAAAGTCATCACATCAGGTAAAAGATCTCCTATGCCGTTAACCGGACTATCCCACCCCCATTCTGCCCATGCATTATAATGACCATAGTCCGTGACAATTGAAATACCGTTATCAAACTGTAATATAAATGAAGAATGTCCCAGATAATGTATCTTCACCACGGGTTCGGATGATCGAATGGTGGAAACACTAATCAGAAGAAGAAATATTGGCAGTGTAAGTTTCTTGCATTGTTTTAAGAAGGAAGTAGTAGCCGACATATTATTCCTTTCATGTTTATGCCTGCATTTTAATGGAAAATGAAAATAAATACAACTTAAATGATTAGTGGGTGTGCAAGTCGCCTGTAAAATTGTTCTTAATTCGATGTTGTCAAATTCAACAAACACCCGGTGAATGTTCGATCTATTTACGAGCCTGACGATTATTGAAATCATCAGGCTAAAGATTTAATACAACTTGCCGTTAACAATAAAGACGCCGAAGGATTCGGGTACGAGTATCGGTATCTTAGCAACTGTACCGTTTTTTACTAATTGCTCGATTGTTAATCCGAATAGTGAATGAATTAATACCTGTATATAATCTTCTTTATACTGGATGAATTTTGAATAGGATGACCTGTTATACGAGTCCGTAATGTCGGAAATTTTAGCATACGCAACCTCAGCTGCGGCTCTGCCGATGTCCTCAACTGTGGGCTGCAGACTTATTATTGTACCCGCTTTAACGATGGGGACCATCAAACTGTCGCCCGGTATCCAGTCCAGCCCCCTCAGCATCTCCTTCTCCAGTTGTGTAAGATTATTAATCTCTCCTTTGGGAGAAACATTTAATAGACAAGCGGCGAAATCCCGATTTCCTCTGTACTTGTTCATGGTAATTTGGTATCGATCCAAAACTGCACCATGCAGGACATAAACCTCTCTCTGATCATCGTCTTCATTGAATTTATACCAGTTGCATCCGAAGTTTACAAAGTTCTCTCCCTGCTGAAGTAAAAATGCCGGTATAACATTCATTTCCCGGTAGCCTGGTTTACCCGAATCACTTTCCCGTTTAAGTCTGTTAAGATTTGAATGGAACGATCCGTCGACGATAAACTTATCGATGATGAGATGTGATATATTCTCCCACGAAGGATCCAATGGTGATTTTACTTTATCGTAGAGCGTTCTTATTCGAGACCCCTCTTCCTTAAGATATTGCGCAACACTTTCTGCCATTGAAGCCAGGTCTTTTCTAATAATTTTCATCCGGTTATCCGTTATAACGGGAAGCACCGTAGCCCATCTGCTTTCATCATGTTTTTTAATAAACCTCAATGAATCGAATACGGTGATAAAGTATTCAACCTGAGCCTGGCTTAGACCGCTCCTCTCCCTGATCTGATCTGCTGTGACCGGCTCTTCGGCTATCGCGAATAAAAATTCATCTAATTGGCCCGTACTTTCTCTCAGACTATCAAATGTACGGTATATGTTAGTTCCGAAACGGGATGAGATCCCGCTGCTTCCGACTGTCCAATATGAAAATTCAGCAACGCTTTTGCCGGTATTGACCGGGTCGCTGCAATGAATAAGGCTAACAATGCAACTAAGCGAGATAATTCCTAATAGTTTTTTGTTCAGCATATTTATTTCTCCTCGTTGATATTGAGATCATCTAAACTGGTCCGGAATATTTCTTAATTTTAGCGGCACTTAGTTCTCCGGCTTATGGACAATAAAAACAAGATCTGCGACATTTTTTGGCGTTGCATCATCAGGATGTGAGAATAACACCGGTTTTTCGATGAGACCTCTGTCAGTTAACTCATCCATCAGATCCCACATTAATTCATGATAAATAATTATAAGACTTTGTTCTGTGTCCCTAAAATTATACTCTTTGCTGAGGTCTTCAAAAGACAGAAGCTCCGGCACTCTACCGGCTATTCTCTGAGAGATCCTTCTGCTGATACGATATAATTCGTTGCTGTTATTCTCTTCAATAACCGGAATTAATAGTTTCCCGGACTCGTCAAAAATTCCGAACGGCATAAATGTTTCTTTTATTTTCTCATCATTAACCCTACCGTTCCTCGCGAATTCAACAAACGAATTTTCATCCAGTTTTCTCTTCTCTTTAGAAAATAGTCCAAGTGTTGGATACGCGTTATGACTCCAGTTTACTACGAGCATATAATCTTCAACACTTGAAGAGTTAGTCCCGCACGAAAACTCACGCTCCGGGAGAAAAGCCCATACCTGACCTGCCCAGAACGGATGCTCTTTTGTAATACTTCTCGCGTGAATTAAGTCCCGGTCATAAAAATCATTCCAAACAATACCGTCAACTATGTATGCAAACAGTATACTGTATGCGTTATTTTTCCAATTCATTTCTTTAATAAGGCTTGATAATTCTTTAACGTCCCCTTCAATGAAATCAGCCAATTCCGGAGCCAGTTGCTTTGTGCTTTTTCTTATTTGCCCCATTTGATTTTCATCAAGAATTGGAAATGCTGTTGTTAAAATTCCGTTTTCAACTGTAAGCAAATTATAGAGTTCCAGCAGACGAATCTGGCTGGTGATTACATTAATATTCATCTTGCTTAATTCTTCTTTTGTCTTCGGATGTTTGCAAGCAAGTATTAACTCCCCGTTGTTATCCAACCGCATTGTACTAACCGGATCGTAAGTCATGGTAGATATATATTGAACAATGCGGTAGTCGATAATACTTTTATGTTCCTTACCATTAACCTGCTGCGCTTTAATTAAATATGAAATAGAAAACAGAAGCATTAGAACAAATATAGATCTTGAAAGAAATGAATTCATATCCGCACCCCCTAAGTCAGGTAGTTTATTAAATATATTTGATGGTATTGATGTTGTATTCTCAACGGCTATTCATTACCGGATTATTAGTAACGGTTGATAACACTTCACCATTTATAAACTCGTTCAACTGAGCCCCGGTGGGAGCCAGATCAACGGGAATACCCCAGACATTGTTATATGCGACAACACTGGCCGACAGCAAATATTCTGTTCCGTTTAATTGCCAGTTGAATGCCTTGTATGTGTAATGTGTTGTGTCGATCGGATTGCCGTCTTCTTTCTCGGTGATGATATCGTATGCGCCGCTAAATTCGAGATGCCTGTCCTGCTTCTTCATTTTCAGGAACTTGATATTAGAGTAGTATGAAATATATTTAACATCATTGCTTTCGGTAGTGGTTGTATCCGAATAGTATTCATGCAACGCTCGTTCAAATCTATTGTATGAGATATTATTTGAACTGACATTCCAAACGAAGGTAATCTCCTTTTCGGAATCACTTAACAAATTCCAGACTGTACCGCGGTACTTTGTCATTCCATCCGGGTAATGTCCCGGTTTATCTTTATCAGAGTTCGGATTAACAATGAATCTGTTAGAGCGCCAGTTATCCGGTAAGTCAAAAGAAACGTTTTCGTTTTCATACTCAACAAACTGCGGAAGGTTCTTGTTTTTCCCGTGTGTTTTGGAACCGTGACAGCAAATTGTATTTGCGATTTCATCAGTCTGCAAGTTGAACAATCTTTCAGGTGTGTTCCTGGCAATGTTGATGTTACAGTCCGAAATAAATTGTCTGCCGGATTCTGGACAGTTCCAGACAATGAAACGTGTTTTTACTATCTCTTTCAATTTCCCGTCCACATAATATGCCGGATGACCGTTTATTGTTGTTGTACCCTCAGTACCCGTTAACGTAAACTGCATTCCCCAAAGGCTGTTCATTAAGTGCTTTACATATTTGACTGATATATTTTCATTTTTGTTGCTTAGTTTTCGCCAGTGGAGGAAATTCATCAGCCAGATTTCCTTTTTCAGTTTAATCATCCCGCTGCTGTTTGTTGAATCGACTTTGACTATTTCCCAGCCCCCCCGTTCAACAAGATTTTTGTAATGGAATTCTGATCGCTCAGGTGACAGACTGCATCCCCAGAATAATACTATCGGAAAAATCAGATTAAAAAGTTTTCGATTAATTGTTCTCATTTTTACCCCCGGGTTTATTATATCGCAAAGATAAACGGGTGATTTATAAACGAGGTCTTAACTTGCCGGACCGGACAAAATAGAGAGAGAAAAATGGCTTTTAATGAAATCGTTCGACTATTTACCCGATCTGTATTGCGCCGGTGTTTGAGAAGTATACTTTTTAAATATGGAAAAGAATGAGGATTTAGAGTTGAATCCGCAGTCATACGCAATGGACATTATTTTTTCATGTTCGTACTCCGGATCTTTTAAGAGTGTTTTTGCTTTGTTTACCCTGTATTCATTTACGAATTCGTAAAAGTTCTTTTTCAACTCAGAGTTTATCACCTGTGAAATCTTATGAATCGGGATATCAGTTCTCTCCGAAAGCGTTCTTATATTCAGTTCATCATCGGTATACGGTTTTTCTTTTTCCATGAATGATGTGAGTATATTAAGAATGCTTTTACTTTCGGCAGCGTCAAGTTTCGACTTTGCATATTTCTCAACCGGTTTAGCATCCGTTACATCTGTTGAGTTATTGTTTGTTCCCGGTGAATCTCCGCCGGACAAATTATCGGCATCGGAAAAAATTCCCTTCTGTTTATACCCGTAATATCCGAGAGCAAATATATAAGCAACCATTATAAACCATTTGATGTGACTGTAGTATTCGGGCAGGTCTATATGCAGGTAGCCGCCTGTTAAAAGCTGGAAGAGTGAAAAGAACAGAAATATTCCAAACCCGTACGTGAGCACCATCAGCCAATGCAGATCGACATTTTTCATCTGCGAAAAGTAATGCCTGGCTTTGCGTTGATATAAATGCAGCTTAACAATAGATAGTACAAAATAGAAATGTGTTGTAAACAGCCAGACGTAAAAACCGATCTTTATAAATATCCCGCCCGGTTTGTAATCGCTTAAAGGCATACTGCCGCTTTGAAATATATAACCGGAATAAGCCAGCCATACGGTTGCAGCCGGCATGAAATGAACAAGGTAAACCGGTTTGAACTTCCGGTCCTCGGATGTAATTGTACAAATATAAAGGTACAGCAATGGACCGAACAGAGTCCAGTACGCGAATTCGATAAGAGTTATCAGCCTCGTGGATTCGTACATCCCCGAGTATTCCAGGAAATTCGAGAACAGCCGCAATCCCAGTGTTAGGATAAAAGCTATTAGAAATACATCGCTAAGTTTCTTGTGTTTTTTAGTCACTATAAGAACAGCAAGAAACAGAGTTTGTATGGTACCTATGAGGTATAAGTTATCCAATTATCAGTTTGTAGATTAATTGGTTGATTATGATGCCGAGCATTTTACAAAATATATTTTGTCCGGCTTTTTATATCCCCCGATTCTTTTTATCGGGGACTTCCTGACCATCGAAGTTTCCACCTGCACGAAAGTTTCGGTGGACAAGTTAACGTATGTGGTTTTACTTATTATTATACGGCTAAATTTAATCGAATCAATCTTTTATACACCTAACTGAAAATCCACTGGCTTTGTGTCCTGGATTACTTCTTATTCCCTTTTTATTTGGATATAATCCCCAATGCCAAGCATATAGTGAATCATATGATGTTGTTGACCACCAAGTTGCGTAATTTCCAACTTCTCCGGCTTCACCCAATCTTCCACGTCCTCCTGCTGGTAAACCTGAAAATCCACTTTCGTTAGTTGCTTCAATGTTTTTCACATTCCACAATTCTGGAAGATTTGCTTTAATTTTTTCACCGGCTACACTTTCACCTCCAAGATAATTGATCAACTCCATACATTCTTCTTCCGTAGGAATATGCCAACCTTTGGGGCTGAGATTGTTTTTATTTACTACAGCATAAAAGTTATACAATAATCCATATGTGGTTTTATAATTAATAGAATCATTGTTCACCATACAATATGCGCCATTTCTTGAATGTTCCCAGTCACTATTATCATACATATTTGGAATTGAAATCCCATTTCTATAATGTGTAGCTTTCAGATTTTCTAACATCCAAATTTGTCTGCCAATTTTAACAGTTCGATATATATTGCCATCATAATCCTTAACAGTTTCATCTAATATTTTGCAAAATATTGTTTTAGAATTATCCTGCTTAATCAAAATAAAGCTTGATCCCAAAATAAGTATTGTAATTCCAATTATTAAAAAAGTTATTTTTTTCATTCCTTTTCACCAGTTCTTGACCCGCAGCCCTTTTGCGGGTTTTTGCGGGGAAAAACATTTACTCAAAAATTGCACTAATGCCGCATCGCAACAGCGGTCGGTCTTGACGGGCTGGATATTACGGAAAAGGTTCTCCCCGATTTATTAAATTGAGTTTGCACACATCAAATCAAAACCAAAGGAGAACCTAAAATGGAACTAGCTAATATCGCAACTAAATATGTATGTGGAGTTGACCTCCACGGGAAAACAAAATATATCTGTGTTATGGATAAAGCCGGAAATATTCTTCTGCACCGCAATATGAAAAATGATTTTAATTCTTTCAAGAACTTTATTTCTCCTTATTTACCGGATATTTCAGTTGGTGTTGAATCAATGCACAGCTACTATTGGCTGTCTGATTCATGCATTAAAAATAATATACCATTTTATCTTGGTCATGCTTATTACATGAAATCAATCCACGGTGGTAAAACAAAAAACGATAAGATAGACTCCAGGAAAATAGCTGACTTAATGAGATCAAATCATTTCCCGGTTGGTTATGTATATCCCAAAGAACTTCGTTCTACAAGAGATCTTCTTCGACGTAGAATAAGGTTTATGAAAATCAGAGCTGAAGCCTATGCCCATATTCAGACTATCTTTCGTCAACATTGCCTAATTATTTCTCCTAAAGACGTAAAGAACAAACTCGAAAGAAGAACTCTTATCGATAGAGTTGAAGATCAACAAATTAAAAGCAGTATTGAAATGAATCTTAATGTAATCGATTTCTTTGATGTCCAACTCAATAAAGTTGAACGTGAAATTAGAGCCAAAGCTAAATTACATGACAGAACATCTCTTAACATTCTCCTCTCAATTCCCGGTGTTGGTGATATGATGTCTCTGGTTATTCTTTATGAAATCGGAGATATCAATCGTTTCCCATCACCTCAGAAGTTTTCTTCTTATGCAAGACTAGTTAAATGTGAAAGATCTTCTGCCGGGAAAAAATATCGAGGCGGAAACAATAAAATAGGAAACCCTTACCTCAAATGGGCTATTGGTGAAATTATCATTCACGCTCCAAGTTTTTCTCCATACATTAAAAACTACTACGATCGTCTTATAAATAAATCCGGTAATGCAAAAGCCAAAGCAACCATTACTCATAAATTTGGAGTAGCCATTTACAATATGCTGAAAAACAAAACTTCTTTCGATGAAAAACGATTTGTTGAGTCTAACATGAAACATTAAATCATATTTACATATTGGGTGAGGCTGTTAATACCGGATAATTATTTTATTATCCAAACGACCTGCGTCTAACTGGTAAGAAACCCGGGATACTCTAAACCATTTCCGCTGGATTGTCTTGCAGCCTCGTCCCTTTATTATTTTGTTCTTGCACTTACCAGGACTGACCTTAGCTGTAGCCCTTATCTAACTGGTAAGAAGCTATTTACTTCTTAACTTTTCCGGCAGCTTGCATGGAACAGTCTAAGGAACTAAGTTAATTTCTGGATACTGATAACATCATCAGTACAACCAATATATAGGTTTGGTACAGTTCTCTGTAATACCCAAATCAAGAAATAAATCATTCTAAATTGTGTAAGAACTTTTATCGGAAATTTATCTTTTCATTTAACACTAATTTTATGTGTGCCGAATTCTATTTTTTACTTGACTCTGAACCTTTAATATAGGTTAGGTAGCGTCTCAATCAACTTTCTTATATAAATCAAATAAAAGATTATTATAAATATCTATGACAATTTCTAATTCAGCAGATATTTGTTTAAATGATGTATATAATACAATAGTACCATCGTCCGTAACCATAATAGGGTGTTTCAATGAACCATATTCATAATGGAACGAAAGAGTTGAAATATCTCCTTCTTCGCTAAATCTTTTAAAATCTGTTGTTGATTCAAGATTTACACCCATTAGTGCCGAAGCTCTTATTAAGCCGTTATCAAAATGAAACCATACACCCTTTACGTGGGGTAACTTAGCAAGAAGAACGCCCATGTCTAATTTTATAGTCTGGATTTTTATATGATCCATCACCTTGGTTTTTTTACAAAAATCTAAGACATATCTTTTCTTGCCAGATAATAAAAGAGTCTTATATTTTTCACTCTGATAGGAATGAATATATTCTTTGTGAATGTACTTAGAGAATATTGAATCACTAATTCGCCCAAGAGCATTTTCTTCCATTTCATGTTCAATGATATATTTTTCAAAATCTTCAAAAACAATTCTATCACGAGCAATCATTATTTTTGTTTGTGGGTCTGGTGGTAAACCCTCTAAAGTCATTTGTTTGTCTAATAAATATGGAGCCAATTGAAAAGTGTCTGTATCAAATTTACTATAAAAAGTGATTTTATATGATTTAGCCATCTATGGATTCCTTCAAATATTTTTTAACATTAGGAGATAGATAGATAAAATCATTTGACAATTCTTTTAAAGCGTGAACATTTTTTGCGTTTATTACAATGTTATTTTTATTTACTGTCACAAAATCGTTGCCAGAGCAATTTGAATATTCATTTAAAAGAAGATCGACTGTAAATGTCTTTATCTGAGATGTTTTCAGATGAGAAATGAAAACGGTATAAAACGGATTATGTTTTTTGAAAGATATTTTTAAAACATATGATGTATTTTCAGGTCTTACAATTTGTTGCAATTCACTAAAAAGAGGAATTATTTCTTTGTTAAGTTTTTCCCTTGAATCATTTGTACCTATTTCAAATGCAGACAAAACTATATCCAGTGTATTATACGAAAAATTATTTGTCTCTTTACTTTCAAATTGTACATAACAATTCATAGTGTCATAAACAGAAAAATTAATAGAGTTAATAGTTTTGTGAAGCAACTTTGCTCTTTTATTAGATTTTACAAGCATGTCAATGTGATTTTTGATTAAATCGATAACCTCAATGTTGAAACTTCCATCAAAACGGATACTAACTTGCCATTTCGCAGAATAATTACGAAGCCAATTCTTCAATCTTGTCCAATAAAAATATACTGTTAAATTATTTTGATAGAGTATTAGAAAAAGTGTACTCGATAGCCCAATGAAACCACCAAAGGTGATTATAAAATCATCCCAACCAGATGAAGGTGATGTAATTTTCAGGATAGAGAAAACAATGTAAGCTATCCAAATAATAAGCCAAACTATTATCCAAATCATAATTTTATCAGCTACCTAACGGCCTTGCCGCTAACCGGCAGCCCATAACAGCAATGCCAAGAAGAAGCAACAAATTATATTTATTAAAAATGTTTCTTAGAACAACCTACCTTAAAAAGCAACTTTTCTTTGCAAACGAAACTTTATAATTGCACAAATACCGCACTGAAAAACGCTGTCCGTGTTGAGCGGCTTGTTATAAACATAGCTTGGAAATAGGTACTTTGATTAATCTATCTGCTCTACTTTAACAAATGCGTTTTCTCTAATAAGCAATTTCGCAGTTGGAGGATCACCCCACCTTAGTGTTTTCCCAACAATAAATGCTATAAATCTTCCGTCAGTGTTTATATCGACAATAGTCTTAAGATTTACGTCTAATTTTTTATCATAGCAAAGTCCATTACTTATGTTGGCTTCGACTGAACTGTACTTTGCTTCATATTCTGTGGTTATCTCCTCATGAAAACCATGGTTTTCATCCACAAAAGAAATAAGTATTGTCCTCGCATGAAATGTTGGTTTTGTTTTGAAAGCAGCTTCAGCTTTTAAAAGATTACATGAAAAATCAAGCGTTAAAATTGCTTTTTTACCAGCAAGAGTAGGGCATAGACCAGTTACTAACTGAAATTTTCCTTCATCAATTTCTAACCTATCTAAATGCTCTAATCGAAAAGAACAGTTTTGCTTTGGAATACTCTCAGATGTAAGATTAATTGTAAAACCGACATCAAAACCATGTTGATAAGACGTGCTTGCTTCACTCGTTTTACCTATTAAAACAAAAGCATAACCAATTTGTGTGCCGATATCTAGCCCCAGGAATTTGGTATTATACTTTGGACCAACCCGAGCATAACCCCAATTGAAAAACTTGGCTTTGCTATCGCTGAACAAAGAATTATAATTTAATCCGATAAAATAGACTGAAAAATTTAATAAAGATGTTCCCCTATAAGGATTTGGATTTACTTTAAAAAAATCCAGTCCTATTCCAGCAATATATGTAGAAAGTTGATTTTCATCATAAGTTACATTTCCACCCATAGGGAAAAATGCAAATGCTGGAATGGAACCCAGAGACCAACTAATTGATGGTTCAGATATAATCTGTGAAAATACATGAGTTGAACTAAATACGGTTAGAAGAAGAATAGTAATATAAATCTTTTTCATATTAACACCTCTTGCTTTTAACTATTGTTTAGAATTACCATTACTCTTATTAAGTTTATAACGTCGTTGCAATTAAAGCGCCGCCCAAAACTGCGATGCGATACTTACAACTCTTTTATTAAAATTGAGCCGGCCGTAATTTCCCTGAACACGGGCGGCGTACCAAATTAACACTTACGAACTACGTTTAACAAGCTACTTTTACTTACCCCAAAACACTAATACTACATCTATGCTAAACCAACGTGCGCGGTCGCTTTGCATTGCTGGATATTACGGAAAAGGTTCTCCCCGATTTATTAAATTGAGTTTGCACACATCAAATCAAAACCAAAGGAGAACCTAAAATGGAACTAGCTAATATCGCAACTAAATATGTATGTGGAGTTGACCTCCACGGGAAAACAAAATATATCTGTGTTATGGATAAAGCCGGAAATATTCTTCTGCACCGCAATATGAAAAATGATTTTAATTCTTTCAAGAACTTTATTTCTCCTTATTTACCGGATATTTCAGTTGGTGTTGAATCAATGCACAGCTACTATTGGCTGTCTGATTCATGCATTAAAAATAATATACCATTTTATCTTGGTCATGCTTATTACATGAAATCAATCCACGGTGGTAAAACAAAAAACGATAAGATAGACTCCAGGAAAATAGCTGACTTAATGAGATCAAATCATTTCCCGGTTGGTTATGTATATCCCAAAGAACTTCGTTCTACAAGAGATCTTCTTCGACGTAGAATAAGGTTTATGAAAATCAGAGCTGAAGCCTATGCCCATATTCAGACTATCTTTCGTCAACATTGCCTAATTATTTCTCCTAAAGACGTAAAGAACAAACTCGAAAGAAGAACTCTTATCGATAGAGTTGAAGATCAACAAATTAAAAGCAGTATTGAAATGAATCTTAATGTAATCGATTTCTTTGATGTCCAACTCAATAAAGTTGAACGTGAAATTAGAGCCAAAGCTAAATTACATGACAGAACATCTCTTAACATTCTCCTCTCAATTCCCGGTGTTGGTGATATGATGTCTCTGGTTATTCTTTATGAAATCGGAGATATCAATCGTTTCCCATCACCTCAGAAGTTTTCTTCTTATGCAAGACTAGTTAAATGTGAAAGATCTTCTGCCGGGAAAAAATATCGAGGCGGAAACAATAAAATAGGAAACCCTTACCTCAAATGGGCTATTGGTGAAATTATCATTCACGCTCCAAGTTTTTCTCCATACATTAAAAACTACTACGATCGTCTTATAAATAAATCCGGTAATGCAAAAGCCAAAGCAACCATTACTCATAAATTTGGAGTAGCCATTTACAATATGCTGAAAAACAAAACTTCTTTCGATGAAAAACGATTTGTTGAGTCTAACATGAAACATTAAATCATATTTACATATTGGGTGAGGCTGTTAATACCGGATAATTATTTTATTATCCAAACGACCTGCGTCTAACTGGTAAGAAACCCGGGATACTCTAAACCATTTCCGCTGGATTGTCTTGCAGCCTCGTCCCTTTATTATTTTGTTCTTGCACTTACCAGGACTGACCTTAGCTGTAGCCCTTATCTAACTGGTAAGAAGCTATTTACTTCTTAACTTTTCCGGCAGCTTGCATGGAACAGTCTAAGGAACTAAGTTAATTTCTGGATACTGATAACATCATCAGTACAACCAATATATAGGTTTGGTACAGTTCTCTGTAATACCCAAATCAAGAAATAAATCATTCTAAATTGTGTAAGAACTTTTATCGGAAATTTATCTTTTCATTTAACACTAATTTTATGTGTGCCGAATTCTATTTTTTACTTGACTCTGAACCTTTAATATAGGTTATAAAGCAGTTTACTTTAATAGTTTTTCCAAAGTATCCTTTTTGCGATATTTAGAAGAAATATAACCTTTAGTTAGTTTATTATTAACGATTGCTAATACTACATGCCATTCAGGTACATCTGAGATTAGAATAACTTTTGTTCCATTCTTTAACCATGTTATTAAAGTTTGATTGCTTATTTCGGTATTGGTAATTGCTGCATTTTTTTCATCACCATATAATGCTTTCGTTCTGAAGTTAATACCATTAACATCATCGGGAGTGTTTATACTATGTGTAAATTCAAGTCCATTAAGTATGCCATCAGGGTTATACGACTTTCCTATTTCAAAATAGAAACCATCATTGTAACCGAATCGAATTATATTTATAGAAGCTAACAATATTATTATCCCTAGAAGTAGTACAGTGATTGTTAGAATTGGCTTCCAATACTCAACCAATATATCCCAAAATGTTCTCCCAATTTTTTTACCAGAACTATCTACTATAGTTTTATTAGAGATTTGATCTGAGGGAGTGTCAGCTAATGTTTCACCATTTTCTGAGGGCGTCTTCGATACTTCATTTGCAGGTTGTTCAACTTCAAACTCATTCAGGCTCTCTCTCAACAAAACCAAATAATCAATCTTGGGAATAATTTTCTTAGTAACCCAGTATTTAATGTCTGGTTTCCAATCATAGGCGACGTATTCTGATTGACTAGATTTTTTTCGTCTAAATTCATTTACATATTCTCTACTAAGGTAAATATCATCCATAGTTTCGATAGTCATATCTAGCCAAAGTTTATATTTGTTTTCAAAGTTATCATCAACTCTACGATCTCTTCCCATTGACTTTTTGAAGTTTTCAGAAGCGTCTTCAATTAAAGCGGAGCCTTTCTTAATTTGTTGATCTAACTTTTCGAAGGCATCCTTACGAGGTATTTTTATTTTTGATTTTGACATTTTATTTTGCTTTATAACGGCGTTGTGTTTAAGCGGATGCCCAACGGTTTCCGCTACCAATGCCACGATTTATTGATAATGTTAGTTAATACTTCCTACTTCATAAAAACAAGACCAAGCCGAACTGCAAATGTCAGGATTTACTGAAGCATTCCGCTTGAAACGCGGGTTATATGACAATGCCGTTTATTAATACAGCCCTGAACAATGTCTTTTTAGCTTGAGTTAAATCCAACGAAGCCGATTAACAGCTTCTCCTCACATTTCGGACAAAGAACATCAATGTATTTTCTTACTCTGTTGAACCAGCTTTCAGTCTGCTGATTCAAAGTCTCAATTATATTTTTGAAAAATTCTTTAATGATTGAGATGGATTTCTTTTTTTTGTTCGATGCAAAAATTCCACCATATCTTAGCTTTCTAAAACCTTCAGGCAACACGTGAAGGAGATACCTTCTGATAAACTCTTTTTCAGTCAATGTCATCAGCTTCTTAATCCCTGCACCTTTCTTGTTTCTGTCTTTGTAATCTTTGTACAGAAAAGTAACTTTGCCGTTCGAGTAATCTTTAATGCGATTATTACCTATTGCAACTTTGTGTGTGTAGCGTGATAGATACTCAAGAACTTTTGGCGAACCGTTCAGAGGAGGCTGATTAAATATCACCCACTCTTTCCGACTTACTTTGAATAAGAAACTATTGAAAGCCTTGTCGGTTGATATTTCGTTCAACTTACCAGGGAAGACAAGTTTGTCGTTATAATACTCAGACTTAATTTTCTCGATGAACACACCCATCATTACTTTTGACATCGCTTTAACAGGGAACAAGAACTTCTTACTGTACGGAAGTCTGCAATACTCACCATTCTTGATGCCACCGGACAAAACCATAAAGTGCAAATGAGGATGGTAGCACAGAGTCTGCCCCCATGTGTGAAGCAGACCGATAAAACCAATCTCACCGCCGAAGTACTTTTCATCACGACCGAACTTTTTGAGTACATCAAAAGCTGACTTGAAGAACACATCATAGATTACTTCTTTATTGCAAATACAAAGATTACGGAGTTCGCTTGGCAAGGTAAAAACTACATGATGATATGACAGTGGCAGAAATTGTGTAATTGTCCTTGATAACCACTTCAACATTTTGCTGTTATTACATCTGTTACAATGACGGTCACCGCATGGAGTGCCCCTTTCTTCAGAATAATCGCATTGACTATTTGAACAGGCAATCCTTTGTCTCGGGGAGTCAGGTGAACAACAGTTGATGATTTTCTTAACAACTTTAGCCTGCTTCCATGATAACCTATGATTGTTAAGGTATGAAGGAAGACCATGTTCTAATATGTCAGCTACTCTTATTCTGTCCACTTATTTCCTTTTGAAGAAATGAAATTAACTTTGGTAAATCATTTAACGTCATCTCCCATATCCATGGGGTATTAATGCCGAAATCTTCATTGAATATGGCTTCTTCCAAATCATCAAAATCTGAAAAGATGATCTCTTCAAATTTGTCTTTGTAATTACTCCCAAGTTGATTGCTGTAATCAACCAGTGTTTTATAATAGTCGATTAACTCTAACTGTAATTTTATATTTTTATAATAATGTCTGTGCTTTAATCCATCCAGCTTTTTATAAGCGTTAAGGGATAATTTCAGTAAATCGACTAATTTGTTTTTTGTTTCAATCTTTATATTCTCATCTTTTACTGTACCGTTTTTTGGTACTTCATATAACGGCGTTGTGTTTAAGCGGATGCCCAACGGTTTCCGCTACCAATGCCACGATTTATTGATAATGTTAGTTAATACTTCCTACTTCATAAAAACAAGACCAAGCCGAACTGCAAATGTCAGGATTTACTGAAGCATTCCGCTTGAAACGCGGGTTATATGACAATGCCGTTTATTAATACAGCCCTGAACAATGTCTTTTTAGCTTGAGTTAAATCCAACGAAGCCGATTAACAGCTTCTCCTCACATTTCGGACAAAGAACATCAATGTATTTTCTTACTCTGTTGAACCAGCTTTCAGTCTGCTGATTCAAAGTCTCAATTATATTTTTGAAAAATTCTTTAATGATTGAGATGGATTTCTTTTTTTTGTTCGATGCAAAAATTCCACCATATCTTAGCTTTCTAAAACCTTCAGGCAACACGTGAAGGAGATACCTTCTGATAAACTCTTTTTCAGTCAATGTCATCAGCTTCTTAATCCCTGCACCTTTCTTGTTTCTGTCTTTGTAATCTTTGTACAGAAAAGTAACTTTGCCGTTCGAGTAATCTTTAATGCGATTATTACCTATTGCAACTTTGTGTGTGTAGCGTGATAGATACTCAAGAACTTTTGGCGAACCGTTCAGAGGAGGCTGATTAAATATCACCCACTCTTTCCGACTTACTTTGAATAAGAAACTATTGAAAGCCTTGTCGGTTGATATTTCGTTCAACTTACCAGGGAAGACAAGTTTGTCGTTATAATACTCAGACTTAATTTTCTCGATGAACACACCCATCATTACTTTTGACATCGCTTTAACAGGGAACAAGAACTTCTTACTGTACGGAAGTCTGCAATACTCACCATTCTTGATGCCACCGGACAAAACCATAAAGTGCAAATGAGGATGGTAGCACAGAGTCTGCCCCCATGTGTGAAGCAGACCGATAAAACCAATCTCACCGCCGAAGTACTTTTCATCACGACCGAACTTTTTGAGTACATCAAAAGCTGACTTGAAGAACACATCATAGATTACTTCTTTATTGCAAATACAAAGATTACGGAGTTCGCTTGGCAAGGTAAAAACTACATGATGATATGACAGTGGCAGAAATTGTGTAATTGTCCTTGATAACCACTTCAACATTTTGCTGTTATTACATCTGTTACAATGACGGTCACCGCATGGAGTGCCCCTTTCTTCAGAATAATCGCATTGACTATTTGAACAGGCAATCCTTTGTCTCGGGGAGTCAGGTGAACAACAGTTGATGATTTTCTTAACAACTTTAGCCTGCTTCCATGATAACCTATGATTGTTAAGGTATGAAGGAAGACCATGTTCTAATATGTCAGCTACTCTTATTCTGTCCACTTATTTCCTTTTGAAGAAATGAAATTAACTTTGGTAAATCATTTAACGTCATCTCCCATATCCATGGGGTATTAATGCCGAAATCTTCATTGAATATGGCTTCTTCCAAATCATCAAAATCTGAAAAGATGATCTCTTCAAATTTGTCTTTGTAATTACTCCCAAGTTGATTGCTGTAATCAACCAGTGTTTTATAATAGTCGATTAACTCTAACTGTAATTTTATATTTTTATAATAATGTCTGTGCTTTAATCCATCCAGCTTTTTATAAGCGTTAAGGGATAATTTCAGTAAATCGACTAATTTGTTTTTTGTTTCAATCTTTATATTCTCATCTTTTACTGTACCGTTTTTTGGTACTTCATATAACTTTATAGTATTTTATCTGTAAATGATTAAAAAAATATCCGGCAAACTAATCAACAGATACATTTGCAGATAAAATATTGTTGGACGTAACCATTACCCTTACTGTATGGGTATTTCTACCCGTTCTGTAATCGAGTAATTCTCTTCCCATATTTTCATATAATTCTTTTTCGTTAATCGTGACAGTATAATTATCCACGTTATAACTAACCTCTTCCAATAATTTTAACATAACAGAGTACTTTTTCTCGGTTTGCCCGTAAATAGTTCTCCCGGTCATTTAACCGCTGCGAAAAATAAAATACATATCATAGCGCAAGTCTAAGATTTATCCGGATGCTTCGTAATATTCAATGCTCTTTGCAATCATATTTCCTTCTTTACATTCCGGGCAAAGCCATCTTTCAACTACGTTTGTTTCTCTTTCTTCTGCTTTTCTGTTTTTCTTCGTATTCAGCAGTTCAAGGCATCTTTCAAGAGCAGCTTTCTTCTTCCTGCTGCTTAATATGCCGTAGTACCTTATCTTAAAAAATCCGCAGGGGAGTATATGAAGCATAAATCTTCTTATAAACTCTACTGCCGGAAGACTCATTTCTTTAATCCTGCCGTCCCGGTAATCTTTGTACTCAAAAATTACATTGCCTTCTTCAATACTTCTTATACGGCTGTTCGATATGGCAACTCTATGAGTATACCTTCCTAAATATTCTATTACGTGTTTCGGTCCTCCGAACGGTCTTTTACAATAAGTTATCCATTTCTTGTTATACAATGTATTCAACAGCCTGTAAAATACTTCCACAGAACCTAATTCCTTTATTCTCCCGGTAAATTTAAGTTTATCATTCTTATATGCTTTCTTCAGGTAGTATAAAAACTTCTTCTTAAACAAATCCGATATCACGTTTACATGTATAAAGAACTTATTAAACTTAACTTTCTTCGAGTACTTCCATTTTTTCCCATTCGTTGTAAGTCCGCCCCCGGGTACTATACAATGCAGGTGTGGATGATGAGCTAATGTCTGACCCCAACTATGAAGTACTGCTATTATTCCTATTTCCGCACCGAGACGGTCAGGATCTCCGCCTAATTTTAGCAAGGTTTCACTTGCAGCTTTGAACAGTATTCCGTATAACTGTCGTTTATTGACTAAGACTATCGGATTTAATATTTCCGGTATTGTAAAGACTATATGGTAATATGTTACCGGAAGCAGTTCGCTTTCTCTTGCCTTTACCCATAACTCCCTTGCCCTGTATTGACATTTAGGGCAATGCCTGTTCCTGCATGAGTTGTATGCTATTGTGCTGTAACCGCACTTAATGCAACATTCATTATGCCTCCCGAGTGCCGATGTTCTGCAGTTTACTATAAGATTCATTATTGAAGTTTGTTCGGCAGGGATTCGGTAAACCTTTCTATACTCACTTCCGTATGACTTGAATATTCGGGATATTTCTAATCCGTCAGACTTCATATGGCGCCTCTATTATTCTGTCCAACGGGTTTATGATCTTTCTTTTCGCGGTATTCTGAATGTGAAGATAGATTTTCGTGGAGTGTATACTACTGTGACCCAGGAGTTCCTGTATAGTTAATATATCACAGCCGTTCTCAAGTAAATGGGTGGCAAAGCTGTGACGGAGTGTGTGTACCGTTGCATCTTTTCTGATACCGGCTTTTTTTTTTGCTTTCACAAATAACTTTTGTATGGTCGTATTACTTAGCTTTTTGCCTTCTCTACCCGGAAACAGCCAATCCGACGGTTTGTATTTCTTGTAATACTCCCGTAGCTTGCTAAGCATTATCTCTGAAAGCAATGTGTACCTGTCTTTTTTCCCTTTCGCTTGTACAACACGTATTTCCATTCTATTGCCGTCGATGTCTTTCAACTTCAGGTTCAGAGCTTCGGAAAGTCTTAATCCACCCGAGTAAACTATCATCAGTACTGCTTTGTATTTCGGATTATTTACCTGCTGCAATATATTCCTTACTTCCTGAGGGGATAGAACTACCGGTAGTTTCTTATTTGACTTCGGTCGAAGTATTTTATCCAACTCCCATGTTCTTTCAAGACATACAGTATAGAAGAACTTTATTGCACTGTATGCCTGTGTCATTGCCGAACGGCTCACATTCTGCTCATAGAGGTAATGGAGATATTTCTCTATTTCTTCTTTCCCTAGTCTATCCGGTGACTTCCCGTAGTATGCTACATACTTCTTCATATGATAAAGGTACAATTGAATTGTCCTTGTACTGTAGTTTTTTAACTCCATTCTTCGCAGCATTTTTTCTCTTAATTCTCCCATGGCGTTTACTCCTTTTATTTTTGATAGCGCGGGAGAATATTAAAAAATACTCTATCATTATGTCAAAGAACTTTTTACTGCCGCTTTACGGTTTCGTTCAACATATACTTATATAGATTCGTCCGGCTTATTTAGATGTTGTTTAGTCGGAAATATCTTCCGCCTAACAAAATTTGAGAAATGCTGTTATGCCGAACGTTTATTTATAAATAAAACAAAAAACAAAACAATCTTTCTTAATAAACAACATTGTTATATGCGTTTAGGTGGAAATATTTTCCATCTAACAACTTTCGGTTCAACCTCAACTAACAACTATCTAATTCATATTGGGTCAATCTGTATACGGAATTGTTTTTGTTCCCGCCGTTGCCCTCATGAGATATTTGTTCCCTTCGTTTTGCAAAATAAATTTAATTCAGTTTATATACAAACTTCATCTATTAGGATGGAAGGCAGAAAAACACAGAAGAAATAGATAGTAATTCAATTGTCGTCCACCGAAGTGTTTATTTCGACTTAACTGCCACTGAATAACAATTGAATAATAACATGCTTTGATTGCACGCTTTTACTTCAATTTTCTGAATTTATTTCGATAATTTACTTATGCGATTTATTTCTTTTTCCGGTCAATTCAAATTATTAATCAATATATAAGAGGAAATCAATGAGAGTATTTTTACTTTTCTCAATTGCCGTGCTAACCTTTTCATTCTTTGCATGTGAAACAGAAGATGATGTAACTGCGCCGGAAGTAACGATCGAAGGTTCGTGGGTTCGCGATATAACTGATACGCAGGGATTAAATTTTACTGCCGAACTGAAATTCAACGGGGACAATACATACGATTTTATTCTGCTCACAGATGCACCGGGTCATACTAACAGTACTGCTGAGTTTACATTCAGCAACGATCAGATGACAATTATAAACGATGTAGACTGCGGAGTTGACGGCGTTTATAATGTAGCGATAAGCTCAATTGCACTTACTTTAACCGCTGTTGACGATGAGTGCGCGCCGAGACAGGCAGCAATCGAAGGAATCTGGGCAAAGAAGTAACGGATCGATTTAATATATTCACTTAAACACAAACTAATGGAGTAGTAATGAAACACAAACTTGCAGGAATTTTACTGATAGTTTTCACGATGTTTATTGTATTTAACGCATGCGACGATTCAGATGTAAATGATCCTGAGGAACAGACAACCGAGATAACAATCGGCGCACTTGTATCCTTGACCGGAAACTGGTCTTCGCTCGGCGCTACGAGCAAAGCCGCACTTGAAATAGCCGTGGAAGAAATCAACCAGGAACTTGAAAGTGAAGGAAGTAATATCAGGTTTAAGCTGAATGTAGTCGATACGCAGCTTGATCCTGAAATAGCATATACAAAAACGCAGGAATTAATTGACGCGGGCGTTGGAATCATTATCGGTCCGCAGTCCAGCGCTGAGGTGACAAAGATAAAGCCGTTATTAGATGCGAATAACGTATTTGCTGTAAGTATGTCGAGTACGGCAGGGTCACTCGCGCTTACAGGTGATCATGTACTCAGGTTCTGTCCGGACGACAAACCGGAAGGTCTTGCGGTTTCTAAACTGATGTGGAGTAAAGGAATCAGAAGTGTTGTTGCGGTATACAGAACTGACGACGGCAACATCGGTTTAAAACGAAGCATGACAAGTGCCTTCACAGATTTAGGCGGAACCGTAATCGACTCCGTCAGTTATTCAACTGATGATAATATTACGCAGGAACTGATCAATCAAATCGCATCTGCCGCAAGCGCTTCGGGAAATGCCGCCGAGACAGCTGTTTATTTAGCCGGTTTCGACGAGGTTGCCGAAGTACTGGCGTCAGCGTCTGCCGATAACACATTATCATCTTTGTTATGGTTCGGAAGCAACGGCTCGGCAAACAGCGCTCAACTGGTTGCAAACGAAACAGCCGCCGGTTTTGCGAATCAGTCGGAGTTCTGCAGCCTGTTGTTCGCAATGTCCGATGAAAATGAAAGTGATTGGAGCGGATTGTCCTCGTCAATTCAGCAGAGTACTCAGCTTGAACCGGACGCGTATACATTCGCAGTTTACGACGCGATGATGATTGCCGCCGCTGCTTATAAATCAGTTGGTGATGATTATGATTTCGAAACACTTTTTAGTGAGTTTATAACTACAGCGGCCGGGTATGAAGGACTAACCGGTGCGACAGAGTTAAACGATGCCGGTGATCGCAAATACGGGAACTTTACCATTCTCGGAATATGCGGTTCGGAAAGTAATTATGAGTGGACCATGGTCGGAAATTACAACACGGCAACGGATGTACTCAATTATACCGGATGCAATTAATCGTAAGAATTAAATTTATATATCCTGCCGGTTCTCGTGCCGGCAGGATCGTTTACCACATCTCAAAAATCATTTAGAAAAAAACGCCGCTTTTCTTACTGTTGCATTCTCAGCTATATTCATATAAAATAAATTCACAGCCTCTACATGATAGCATCCGCGTACTGCGTACTTGCCTACATCTGCACCGGCTTCAGCAAGTTTCTCATTGAGATTCTGAGTAACAAATGCAGTGTAAGAGGTTTCTATATAACCCGGGATTGCCGGCATTTCTTTAATTTGTCCCCCGGTAAATTCGGGAGCAATGCCGATGGGGAGATAATCAAGTCCCACCTCTCCATAGAAGACGGCCCCAATGTTATTTTCCGCCGGAACCGGTTCATTAGTTAGTGTCCATGTAAGCGGATTAACCATTATGGAATTCGGAGCATAAGTCGGAAGCACCATTGAAACATCTTCCGAAACTACATCCCAGGCAATTACTCCCCCTGTTTCATCCGGTTGTGATAATACTTTCAGATGCGGATAATTATTCAAATCATCCTGCGTAACAGGCCATCCGATAATATAGGCCGCAATGAGTTTATTCAGGTACTTGCTGTCGGAAAATAAATCTTCAGCTAATGTAAGTCCGAGGTTAGCTCCCTGGCTGTGACCCATAATGAAGAACGGACGGCCGTCATTATTGTCGAAAAAGTATTCAAACGCAGCTTTAACATCGGCATATGCAACCGCAAGTTCATCACTATTTTGTTCCGGAAAATCTTCGAGATCCCTGACACGAACCTGTCGATAAAGGGGAGCATAAATATTTGCTACCCCGTCAAATAATGAAGCCTGGCTTATGAAAGCGCCATAAGCATAAAATGCAACTTCACTATTGCGATCAATTTCCCAGTTGGGCGGCGCATCGGATGAAGAATCGTAATATGTTGTAGGGTGGATGTAAAAAACATCCGCAGACTCAACAGGTTCTAATGAATACTCCATCCAATTCAAAGAATTGCTGTAATCTGTTACTGTACTTTCCGAATCCGGATCGGTTACATTGTCGGATTTGTCGTCGCACGAAAATAAAACGATTGTAAGAATAATAAATACAGTAGTTCTCATCTTAGTTTTAAGGTATCCTTGTTGTTTGAAATAATTTATTGTCAAAAGTAGTTCGATGTTGAATTAAGGTGTGCCCAGTATTCTTACAAATACAAATTAAATATAATCGGAATATTCTATAAGAACAAATTACCTGAGTTAAAGGGACTGTCCCCGGGTTGACTAACTTCACATCGATTCATATTCCAAAGAAATTAGTCTTTCAGCCGGTTAGTCTCTTTTATCATTCTTGAAACCGAATTACGAACACCCGGAGATAATGATTCCAGATAATGACTCTGTGTTAGTCCGTGAATCTCATTTGTGAGTTCAGGATACTTAGCGGTAATTTTTAAAAGCATTTTAAAAGCAGTTATACGAACGGAAGGATTTTTGTTGATGTTTTCCCATGCCGATATGCAAATATCAAACAGCTGACTTTCCTGATCCTCTTCGACTTCCATTTCGAGTAAAATCTTCAACAATTCCCGTTGATGCCCATCCTTCTTGTCTTTTATGACCTTTAATATATCCTTGATGAAAGGGCGAATTCTTTCGTCATCTTTTCCCATGCAGCTCCAAATCAGCGAGGCCGAACGCCAGGCGAAAGGCTGCTTGTCTGATAGCGCGAGTTGAAGAGCCTCATTGAATGCCTCAGGATGAGTATTCATATATGAAATCATTTCATCCTTGTAGCAGCTTATTAAGATCTGTTCGTATTCCGTATTCATATTAGTTAGATGTTATCATAGTATTATTTCAGTGTACATACTTTGCAGCGTTGATAAGTCTTTTTACATCCCTTAATCCGATCTTGCCTTTGAAATATTTCCCCTGCTTATTAATGGCAACCAGCTTTTCATATAGCGCTACTGCATCTGCTTCGGAAACACTTTGCGGAGAATTGTAACCTGCATCAAATAGCATTTCTGCAAAGAGAGGACTAACCCATTGTATTCTTGTAAGATTCATTAGTTTGAATATGTTTTTTGTAGTTGTAATATCAACACCGAGTTCATCGCATTGTAAACACTGTTCTTCATCTTTCTCAAACGCTTCGTAGATCTTCCTGGTATTTGTTAGTCCGTTGCTTTTTAGTTTTTGACAAATTTCCTTAGGAATCAGCTTAAATTCTTCAATTGAAGATGTCTTTGGGAAATAGCTTTCAACCTCTCTTCTGAGCAGTGCAAGATACTTTACACCAATTCCGGATTTAGTTGAGAAAGATTCAATTTGTTTTGAAGATTTCAAGCGCTTCCTTAAATCGGATAGTGATGAAATTCCGTTTTTCTTCAGAATGTCGAAGATTTTATCAATGCCCTGTAGCAGTGGTAATCTGCTGGGAATTAAATCCGTATCTTTAATGCGTTTCTGAAGGTCGTCAATAGTACATTTTGAATCATCTTGGTAGTAACTCATAAAATAGCCGATCATTTTTATATAACTAATTATTTTTACTTTCTAATTTCCGGAGTAAACCTTACTGCCATGCCCCCGCCATTGGCAAGTACAATACTAAACTCGTCGCTGTTTTCAACCTGCAATTCTACAATATCGTATGCCTCGGGATTCAACTTGTAGTCAGCGTCTGCCGCGTCCTTGTATATTTGAGCGGTGTATGTTATTCCGGCATCCAGGAAGTCCAAATTAATTATAAACTCCCGGCTGTTCATGTTAGTAATTGCGCCGAGATACCAGTCCTGCGAATTCTTATCTTTTCTGGCCGTGATAACGTACTCGCCTATCGCAGCGTCAATAACCTTTGTGGTTTCCCAGTCGACGGGAACATCTTCAATAAATTTAAACGCAGGCTTACCCCGGTAATTTTCAATCAGGTCGGCTGCCATTTGTACCGGACTGTTAAGCACAACATACAGTGCAAGCTGCTTTGCAAGTGTTGTATTAACCTGGTTGATCGGACGTCCGGGAACGTTCATACTGAATATACCAGGCGTGTAATCCATCGGTCCGCCGAGAAGCCTGGTAAAAGGCAATATACATGTATGTTCCGGCGGATTACCACCGTCACCGCTCCAGGCGTTGTATTCCATTCCTCTCGCGCCTTCCCGCGAGAACATGTTCGGATAAGTCCTCCGTTCTCCGGTTGCTTTTACGGGTTCGTGGAAGTAAACCGATATTTTATACTCGGCAGCCTTCTTAAGTACTTCGCGGTAGTATTTAACAGCGTACTGACCGTAATGCCATTCTTTTTTGTCGAGCTTGCCGCCAACCTGACCGATCTTGGCTGTTTTAATTCCAAGGCTGCTAGCCAGACTGAAAGCGGAATCAATTTGATTTAAATAGTTTCGTGTATTGGACATTGTTTCATGATAGATCTGCAGAGTTAGACCTTTAGACTTTGCATAATCCTGAACTTCTTTCAGATCGTAATCTGAAGTTGTTTCAGTAAAACTTATACCGCTTCCGTCGTCAAGCCACCATTCTTCTACCCAGCCGACATTCCAGCCTTCAACAAGCACTTCGTCAAATCCGTGCTCAGCCGCGAAGTCGATGTACTCTTTTGCTCTTTCGGTAGTGGCTCCGTGATTCTCGCCCTCCATGAAAGACCATTTGCCTATATGCATTCCCCACCAGATACCAACGTACTTAGCCGGTTTAATCCACGAAACATCGCCCAGCTTATTCGGAGGATTCAAATTAAGAATCAATCTGGAGGTTACGAGATCGCCCGGCTTCTCTCCTATTTGTATGGTACGCCAGGGAGTTTTGTGAGGTGCATTAGCCTTGACAAGTACTCCGTCCGACCAAGGAGCAAGTTTACACTTGAGCTTGTTGCTGCCAACTCGTCTCAAACACATTGATGCGTAATCCGTTAAATCTGCTTCATGAATACTCAGGTATAATCCATCGGAAGTTTCAAGGGTTAACGGAGTATGGGCTCCGTCGATACTGTCGATATCGTTAAGCAATGTATGTTGATATAAGTACTCGTATCGTTCAGGCTGAAATGCTTTAATCCACCATGCATCCGCATCATCGGCTATATTGAACTCAGTAATCTCGTTCATGATTTCGAAATATTCCAGGTTCTCCTGTTCCGGGAACAAATAACGAAATCCGAGACCGTCGTTAAATACGCGGAAAACAATTTGCAGCTTCTTTTGTTCGTTGTTCACCTCAATCAAATCGACAGATAATTCGTTGTAGTTTTCACGTATCAGTCGTTCTTCGCCCCAGGGCTGTTCCCATACTTCATCATAACTTCCGGTTTTGTAATCGGCAATTTTAATACAGCTTAAAAGAGGGGAGTGAGATTTGAATTGAAATCCCATAAATGATTTGGAAATTATCTCGTCGCCTTTATATGAAACCGAGTAGCTCATTGTTGAATCGGTGTTATCAAACTTCACCTCGACGCTTCCATCCGGAGAACTGACGCTTAGAACTTTAGGAGGAGTTGTGCTGCAATTGATGGCAATTAAACCCAGAAACATAGCTGTGAATATAATTTTCTTCATGAATATTCTCGTTTATATTTTAATATTTTTTGTGATCATAATTAATAAGAAAGGCGACCAAATGTTAAAATTTACAAATATTCCAAGTACAATGTCTGCTAATATTTGTTTGCGAAACCGACAGCCCGGCGATTAAATGAGAATGAAACTGCCTGTGTATATCTTTATTGAAGGTATTAACAGGAAAACTAAATGTATCTTCCCGATATCGGTTTCGCAAATTTAATCTCTGAGAAAAACATATACCAAGACATTTTCGAGAAAATATGGCGTCCTACAATTAGGCGAGAATTCTGAGTCTTTTGCCGCATTTGAGTCACATTGTGTTATCTCGCTTCATTCCAGCGGGTAAAACCGTCTTTCACCGGATGCCTGTCCGGACATGCTTCTGTTACCAGCTTTATCTTTTTTCCAATATGACATCCGCATAAATCGCATACATGATTGCCTGTTCTTTCTCCGATTTTATTGCTTATGCTTTTAGAGGGAATAATTCTTTGTATGAACATATCGGGATCGACCATATGAGGACATGACAGGCAGGCGTTCTCTCTGACTTCGAGAACAGACTCATCAACTTTCATAAATCCGGATTTACTCCATTTAATCAACGCGGAAGCTGCATTGGTAATTAGTTCGCGACTGCTGTGATGATGTTCCGGCTTGTGTTTGGAACTAACATCCGGGGGATTATTCAGAAGTTTATTCAAATAAAATGGACGCCTTCTATTCGCAACGAGATTACGCGCGTATTCATCGTCGTGAATAGCGCTGAACATCACCTGCGGATTAACCGGCTTGCCGAGTTCGAGCAATTCACCGAATTTTATACACTGATCTTCAAAAGTCTCGTTTTTATCCATGTCGGGTTACAATACCAATAAGAGTTGATGTTTCTAAAACGGCGTGCAATATACTAAAAAATATAAGCTGTTTTAGGTGTTAACATGAGGTTTGTATAATTGGGTAAGGCTGTCATTGCTGTGCAAATGACTTTACTGGCTTACTGCTTTGAGTGATAAAATAAATGTGCTGCCTTTTTCTGAGTTGTCTGCTAGAGTGAGTTCCCCTCCGTTTAGCTTCGCAAATTCATGTGAGATTTTTAGTCCTAATCCGCTGCCCTTTTCAGAGGCAGTGCCGGCAGTTGAATAAAATTTTGTGCTGCTGAAGAGTTGTTCTCTTACTTCTTTTGAAATACCAACCCCGTTGTCCCGTACCTTTACCTCTACATTTTCGTCTGTTCGGAATGCGCTGATTTCAACTTCGCTGCCGTTATAAGAATACTTTATTGCATTGTTCAGAAGATTACGTAAAACAGCAGCAATCATATCCCCGTCACAATAGCATTTGTGTGTTTCCTTCAGATTTACAGTTACTGCAATATTCTTCTTAGATGCTTGTTCCAAAAATTCTTTTGCCGCCTGGTTCACAAGCTCTCTAATATCATTATTCTCAGGACGAACAGTGATGCCATCGGTGTTGAGTCTGGCCCAGGCGAGAAGATTTTGAGACAATCTTGAGAGTTTGTTTGCAGATGTATCAATAATTTCAATGCTCGACTTTGTGTCCTCGTTTGTCATCTTATCATGATTCTTTTTTAGTTCACCTGTCAGTCCAAGTAAAGTCATAAAAGGATTTCTCAGGTCATGAGAAATTATTGAGAACAGTTTTAGTTTAGACTCATTCGATTGTGCAAGTTTTTCTTTCTGGTTTTCAATTTCGTAAACAAGCTTATGTTTATGTCTGTAAAGCGTCCAGAGCAACAGCAGAATAATTATGACCGAAATAAGAGAAATAATAAAAATGTTTCTTATGTTTTTTTGCTGCGCTATTTCAGCATCCTGAACTAAAGACAATTCCTTTAGTTTCAGTATCTCGTTTTCCTGTTGTGTGGCGTTGTATTTCTTCCTCCAGTTGGATACTACCTCAATTACCTGCTTGTTGTAAAGTGAATCCGCAAGTATTGAATACTTTATAAACTGTTCCGATGACTTTTTATAATGTCCCAGCTGTTTGTAAATTTTTGCGGCAAGCAGGTTAATGTCTCTCTTCGCATTAACGGTGGTTTCGGCACCGGAAAGAGCTTGTTCTATATAATTCTCTGATTTTCTGTAATTTTTCCGTTTGAACTCAAGGTATGCCAAAGAATAATGCAGATCCGTAATTATTTGCATTCTTTTGTAATCCTTAATGTAATCAAGTGATTCAATGAGTATTGATTTTGCCTCATTAAATTTCCCCTGTTCTATATAGCCTTTTGCCAGTAGATTAGTTGCTTTCACTTTCCCCAAAGGACTGTTAACTTCGTCGCATTTATTTATAGTTTTGTGGGCGTATATATCCGTATTAACATAATCACCCATTTCCAAATAGAGTTCCGTTAAATATAAATATGCTACGGCAACACCGTTTGGATAATCCGTCTCTTCTGCCAAGCGCAGACCATCGAGCAGGTATTCCTCGGCATAGTTATAATCCATTAAATCAATCAGGATAAGTCCTACATTTAATTTAGGGTAAATCATCCCTTTTGGTTTTTTAAGAATTCTCCTTAAGTCCATAGCTTTTTCGTACATATTCATTGCTGATTTTAATTTGCCCCAGCGCCAATAAAGCACCCCGAAATTATTGTAAATAGCAGCAATGGCAGCACTATCTTTAACTTGATTTCTTAAGCTCAATGATTCAGCGAAGCTTTCCTCGGCTTGCCGGTAAGCTCCCTTCCACATATTTCTAAGACCGATGCTTGTAATCTGTGATGAAGCTCTCTTCTTATCACCGGCACGTAAAAATAAATTATAGGCGCGTTTATGATAAATAATCGAGCTGTCGATATTACCCTTTCGTGAAAATATATTGCCGATATTGGCAAGCTGCGATGCCGCGTTTGATGTATCTTTGAGCCGGGAAAAATTGTGAAATGCTGATTTGAAATAAACGAAAGCGGAATCATATTGCAGGTTCCAATAATAAGTCAGGGCTATCATGCCTTCTGCCTGTGCTTTGCCCTCGGAATATCTTCCCTGTGCTGCCAGAAGCAATGCTTCAGAAGCTAACGGAAGCTTCTGTTCCGATTCGGAGTATTTAAATTTATCGGCAAGACCTAATAGACTGTCAACTCTTTCATGCAATTCGGGTTGAGCAGATAGGATATAAGCTGTAAACAGCAAAGCAATAAATATTTTAATTCTTGATAAAAACCGCACGATTTCTCGGATAAAAAACTCTGTTTATTCGTAATAATATCGAAAAAATCCCAGTGGAGTTTAGAGGAATTCTTACCGTATGCTCAGAATTAATGGACCCGGCATCCGGATTTAGTGGAATAATTAATTTGTTTTACATTATGAATTACCGGATTCTGCATCAATTCGCACTCTTATTAACTCTCTGATTCTTGAGATTTCTTTCGGAATTTCTTCCCCGATAATTGCGTCCCCGTGTCCGGGTATTATTACGTCCGGTAATTTGCTTTCTATAATTTTTAAAGATAACAACCAGCTTCGCCAATCATCAATTGAGCCCTCTTCAAGGTTGGGGGTATAACCTTTTACCATTGTATCACCACAATACAGAACTTTCTCACCAGGTACGAAAACAGATAAATTCATTTTTGTGTGTCCCGGAGTATATATTACTTCCGCCTCGAAGCCACCGAGATCGAGAGCAAATTCTGACTTAATTTTTATGTTTGGATTCGCAACTGTTGTATTTTGAAAGAAGACCTCTTCTTCGTTTTCTTTGCTGCGTACTGTGTCGGATATACTTTTATTGTATTCTTTTATTGTCTCAGTAAGTTCGTTTTCAGAACGATTAATATCACAGTGACCGTAAATGTCTATTCCCATTTCCCTGAAAAAACAGTTCCCGCCTATATGATCAAAATGCGGTTCTGTATTAATTGCTATCAATTGATTGTCCGGTTTAACGGCCTTCGCATAACCGTAAATGGATTTAGCAGAAAGATAATTCATACCGCAGTCAACTATCAAAGTCTTTTCCTTTCCGGCAGCAATACCGGCGTTAACCATCCATGGCGGTGGTGCAGATAATCCGTAAACCACATAACAATTGCCTGATACTTTCATATTCCTGTCAGTAATTTATAAGTCGGTAGTTGTTAGGCAGAATCTTGTGACTCTGCTGATCTTTATGCCTTTAATTATTAATGCTTATACTCACTTTGCGTGCGTTTAACTGTATTAAGCGCTTTTAAAGAATTAGATATTATAAAAAATAACTCGCTGCAAGTCCGATCAATCCGGTTACAACTACATAATAAAATGTCGGTATAATCGTTTTCCTAAGTGTTGTTCCTTCCTGCCCGAGTACTCCAACGGTTGCTGATGCGGCAACTACATTATGAATAGCTATCATATTACCTGCGGCTGCTCCTACTGCCTGCAAGGACACAACCAATGAACCTGATATTAAAAGTTTCTCGGCAACACTGTACTGAAACAGACTGAACATCAGATTGCTAACCGTATTGCTTCCTGCAATAAACGCGCCGAGCGCACCGACCGATGGCGCAAACAGCGGCCATATCCTGCCGACATTCTCTGCAATAAATGATGCCAATGCTACCGGCATGCTTTCGAGTCCGGCGGTATTAACACCGGAGTTCATGTATATCCTTACCATAGGTACGGTGAATATTAAAACGAATCCCGCCCCGAAGAGAATTTTCCCGGATTCTGTAAAGGCTGACTTTAATTGTACGGGATTCATTTTATGAATAAAATAAGTAATGAGTACAACTATTATCATTAATGAGCCCGGAAGATACAGTGGAGTTGTCGCCGGAGAGATGCCTGTGTTGAATACATTTTCCCATTTTATTACGAGAACTTTCAGGTATCCTCCCAACTCCAATTGTGGAAGTCTCGTTAGCATAAGCAGCAATGTTAATAACACGTACGGGCTCCATGCAATTATACCCGACATTTTTAAATCAGTATTTAAATGTGCAGCCTGGTTAACAACCGATCCCGGATTTTCGCTTTTCTTAAAATCCCAAACGTCCCGGGGTACGAGGAATTTTTTCTTGGCTGCATAGGTGACGATGACAAGTCCGATCAATGAGCCCATCAGGGTCGGGAATTCAGGACCGATAAGTATTCCCGTTAATGTATAAGGAACGGTAAATGCCAGTCCGCCGAATATTGCAAAACGCCAGATAGAAAGTCCTTCCTTCCATGATTTGTTTTGTCCGAAGAAACGGGTCATCATTACTATCATAAGTAATGGTATGAATGTACCGGTAATTCCATGCAGCACTGCAGAGTATGCTCCGATTGTATGCAGGTACGCTTCTAATCCTGTACCCTGTGAAGCAAGGGTTGTTAAAACCTCAGGTGTATTCAGCCCGCCGTTAACACCTATTACAATTGGGGTTCCGCAAGCGCCGAAAGTAACAGCAGTACTTTGTATCATCATTCCTATCATTATTGCGGCAAGCGGCGGGAAACCAAGAGCAACCATTAGCGGTGCGGCTATTGCTGCGGGCGTGCCGAATCCCGCGGAGCCTTCAATAAATGACCCGAACAGCCACGCGATTATTATTACTTGTATTCTTCTGTCGGGACTTATATTTGTGAATCCTGCCCTTATTGTTGCCAGCGCTCCAGAGTGCTTTAGTGTATTAAGAAGCAATATTGCACCGAAAATAATCAGGAGAATGTCGAAGGTTATAAACAGTCCCTGTATTGTTGATGCAAGTACGCGGCTGATATCTACTTCCCAGACAAGGAAAGCGAGTAATGCGGTAATTAAATATACCGCGGGCATTGTTCGTTTTGCCGGTTGTCTTAGTCCTATTAATAATGCTGCAGCAAGTCCAATTGGTATAACAGCGATTAACGCCTGAAGGGTTTGGGGCATAATTTTTCCGTTAAAGGTGAATGAATATTTAATACCCGTTTTTAAAATATACAAGTCATGCGAATATTAAAAATTCATCACTGAGTTTATTTGGTTTAATTAGCCGGGAGAAACTTAACATAATTAAGGTAAGATAGTACATGCCGGACTAGAGAATTCCCCTAAATTTTAAACAAAAACCAGTAAATCTACTTGTTTACTTAATCCTCATATAACTCTATGTTAATAACGCATCTCCCGTGGGGAACAATATGAGCCAGGCAATAATTCCTTTACAATTTGGGATTAAACAAACCGGCATTATAAGTTCTTTTGGTTAGTATCATGGGGACACTACCACAGGGTGCGCTTGGGGATCAGGCGGCTTCAATACTACAAAACCCGGACTCGTCAGGTGACGAACCGGGTTTTGCCTGGCATGCATATGAGTTTTTTGCCCTCTACCCCTCATGTGCTCAAAATTTTTTTGTTATAACCCGGATGGTGAATCCGGGTTATAAATTGCTGAGAAATAAGGTGAAGGAAGTTTTTAATTTCCTTACGGTGCAATTATAGCTACTAAGGGGAGTAAAAACATCGGTAGGATTACCATTCTTCGATGATTCACCGTTTTTTTTGTGAAATGATCTAATATGGAGTAAAACAGGCTGAAATGAAGGTTGTGGAGAAAAACATATCCCCATAAAAAGATGAAAAATAAATTTAAAGAATAGGTAATTGTACTGATTTATCGGAAGCAAGTTTACTTTATATTTGCATTAAATAGGAGAATAATTTTATGGACGCTATGAAACTGGAAAGAATACTTGAAAACGAGATAATCGAAGAATATATAAAGTCGGAAGACTACATAAATAAGTACTACTTAAAAAAGTTACTACAGAGAAAATTCCCTAGTATTTCGGAAGAAATTATTTATTTTGCTATAAATTTTTGCAACGATGTAATTAAACCGCCGAGGAATAAGAAGGATTATGTAAAAACGCTTGCCCGTGTAATAAGCGAACATTCCTCCGGGGTAACAATGAGTGCATGATAATTTTACTATTTGCGGTTCAAAACGAAATTGATCTTGATCAGGCTGTAGACGCTATAAACAGCCTGAGCAATCCTCTTATTTATATACTTCTTTTCCTTGTCATTTTTTTAACCCTGCTGGTACTTACTTCCCGGAATATTATTCGTCCGATGAAGAAAAAGCATTTCGAAGAAAAGCGGGAACTCGAATTTCAGAATGCCCGCCTTTCGGCTCTGTTTGCTGAACTTGATCCGAATCCGCTTGTGCGTATTGACGATAACGGGGAAATTATTCACTTTAACGACTCTGCCGCAGAACTGCTAAGTGAACCGGACCTGATGGGCAGAAAGATTGATGAGATCATTACCAATGTTCAGTTTAATCCGGCAGAATTAATAAGCAACGATAAATCCATTCAGCATCTTGAAAAAATCGGAGAAAGATACTTTTCCATCACTATAAAAGGAATTAAGTTTCTTAACATCGCACAGATATATTTTCATGATATTACTCAGCGAAAACAATATGAGGATGATCTTAAAACTTACCAGCAGAAATTAAGAAATCTGTCGCGTGATATTCAAAACAAGACCGAAGAAGAAAGGAAAAGGCTTGCTGGCGAATTGCACGACAGTGTTGGACAGCAGCTTTCACTACTGAAGCTGAAAGTCCAGCAACAGTCATCACTGTCGGATGAGAAGGAAATTGATTTGCTGGATACGGTGGACGGCATAACAAATGAAGTTCGCTCAATACTCTACCAACTGCGTCCCAAAGTGCTTGATGAACTCGGGCTCGGCGCCGCGGTAACTTCCCTTGTTGAAAGAATTAGTAATGAGACAGGTATTAAAGGTGAAGTTAGTATTACAGGCAGGGATTTCAGGTATGAACAGTTTATTGAAATGAATATCTTCAGGATTATTCAGGAGGCTCTGAATAATATTATAAAACATTCGGAGGCCAATGAGTTTTTTATTCAACTGCTGTTTAGTGAAGATTCACTTAAGGTTATGGTTACTGATGACGGAATAGGTTTTGATGCCGAGGGACATCTGCCCGGATCGACCGGGGTTGGCGGATACGGAATGATTAACATGATGGAACGAGTTGAGAGTCTTAATGGGACTATTAAGATCGAGTCCAATAAAAACGAAGGAACCGTTATAATTATTGAATTAAAAAATATTGGGGAAGCGGGTAAATATGATTAGAATTCTTATAGCCGATGATCATAAACTTTTCAGGGAAGGAATTGTAAGTCTGCTGGACGGCGATGAACGGGTATGCGTAGTTGCCGAAGCGGAAAACGGACGCGACATGGTTAGTAAGTACTATGACGTTAAACCGGATTTGATCTTATGCGACATTGAAATGCCGCTGGGAACCGGACCCGAGTCTGTTCAGAAAATAAGGAATAGAGGGGACGATCCTAAAGTTCTATTTCTATCAATGCATACAGGTGAGGAATATATTTATTACGCGCTTAAATCCGGCGGGATGGGCCTGGTTAGTAAAAGTATAATGAAGGGAGAACTTGTGAATGCTTTGTTGCAGGTATCCAAAGGAAATAAATATTTTACGGGGATGAATGAAGTTGAACTAAATGCCATTATTGATAAGTACTCATTGATTGAGAATGATAAGGGAAGTTTTGAGGTGGATCCGCTGACCACTAAGGAATTAGAGGTTCTCGGACTGGTGGGAGAAGGTCTTACAAGCAGTGAGATTTCCGACAGGTTGAAAATGAGTAAGCGAACAGTAGATGCTCATCGTGCAAAGATAATGGAGAAGCTTAATATTAAGTCGCTACCGGCTTTCATTAAGTACGCTGTAGAATTTAAATTGAAAACAGGTCTCGATTAACTACCCAAATAAAGTTTTTATCTATATATTAGATATAAACATCTTAAACTCGTTGGAGACTCCGAAATGAAATCAACTTTAATTGTTGCACTATTGGCATTACTATGCTCAGGAACACTTTTAGCCCAGGAAGAAATAGGTAAAATATTTACGGCAAAAGAAGCCGACAGCCTTTATGGAAAGGTAATGGAAAGTTATAAAATGAGTACGGATTCACTGATGGTGCTGATAAAGGAAACTAAAGATAAAGTTATGTTCAGATTGGCTGATAAAAAAGCAATTATCGCCGGTGACAACAGATCGGTTTTATATCCTAAAGGAAGCCGCATTCCCAGCACAGAAGTTTTAAGAGTGTATAGTAAAAGTAAAGTTTTAGAGCTAATTGCTTTAGGCAGGAAAGATATAGTAGAACTACAGCAGAGAGTATCGACTTTTACTGTAACCAATGGAAATTTCACGCTTGAAGTGAGTTGGCCTTGCCCTCCATACTGTGAGGAATAATGGAGTACTTAATTGCAATTTCGACAATATCAGCTATTGTCTGGATGTTAATACCCATCTTTCAGAGGAATAATCAATACTTTTACTTTTTTCTAGTTCTTGCTCTTGGAGGCACGTATGGATTTCTTGCATTTATTTTTTCAATAGGATCACCGGTGCATAGCATTCTACCGATAGCTATACTGGTTTTCCCAGGTCTTTACCGCAGGTTTTTCAGGAAGTACTACTTATTAATGATTTTATCAGCTATTGCCCTTTTCTTCGGTTCATATTTAATTACCATGCAGCAGATTCAACAGTTTTCATTAGTTTCCTTTATTATCACGCTTATTGTTCTTGGTTTTAAAGTCTTTAAAGAGGTGTTGGAAAGCCAGAAAATTATTATAAACCATATTCTAATTTTAGTATATCAATTGTCTCTCGTATTAAAATATTTATTGATAGTTAAAGAACAACATGCGGGAATGCTGCTATTCTTCATATCCGCTACTTTTGAAATTATTATAGGTATTAGTTTATATTTTATTAAAGAAGATAATCCAAAATTTGTTTATAAAATAAAGTAATTAAATACTGCAAAAGATTGTTTGCCTGATTATATGGGTAGTACTTTTACTGATTCCATAATTTATATTCAACGCATGCTTATACTACGTATAATCGGACATTTGTCAACCTTATCATGGTTTATTCTTCCTTTAACACAACGACGCAGTAAATACTTTTACTATTTCTTATTGATGGCAATAACAGGATTATATGGAACAGTTGTTTTTGCCTTTCATTTCGACTCACCTTATAAAGTAATTCTGGCAACAAGTGTTTTAACAATTCCTGCATTATTCAGGGATTACCTCGGCAAGCATAAAGCCGTTTTGTTAGTGTTCGGGCTTTTTATATACGTAGTATTTTATAATCTTAGCGAGGTAAGTGTAGAGTGGATTGGAGTTGTTCTTGATACAATTGTACTTTTAATCATCTCTGCACAAATTATAAAGGACATTCTGCATACTAATAGAATTAGAATTGTCTGGGTAGTTCTATTAGTATATCACATTTCTTTGGTTATTAAGTCTCAGATTCTACTAATGGAACCAGATCAAAACTCCGGAGTTATATTATTTTACAACGATGTTTCAAGTTCTTGGCAGTATACTCTTTCTTTTTGTCAGGGAGGATTATGCAAAACTAATTTTTGAATAAAGTAAAAGCCAAGCTCATAATAGAGTTTTATAATTAATTTGGGGAGCAATAAGTTAAAACATGAGTGTATTCTATTTGACTGTGGGGGTTATTTCGAGTGTTGTCTGGATACTTGTTCCGTTTTTTAAAAAACAAAATAAATATTTCTATTACTTTGCAATTATTGCTCTTTCGGCTGCATACGGGCTTGTCTATTTAGTTTTACCTGTCAGTATACCGACCAAAACCATGGTAGCAATAACAGCTCTTTCAATCCCAGCATTGTTCAGGGGTTTTTTCAGGAAACATATTTATCAGTTTATAATAATCGGTATTTTCATCTATGCTCTGTCGCACTTCATTTCCATACATGTAATTCAGTCAATTTCAACCCTCTTAAGCATGGTGCTTCTTTTTGTCTTGTACTTTTTGTTGTATAATGAATGCAAACACGAGAGTTCATTTAGTAAAGTCCTTTTGTTGATAATGCTTTATGAACTTTTAACTTCTGTGAAACTATCATTCCTGCTGATAAATCCGTATGGTTTATTAATTCATTATTATATAATAAGCATAGCACAGGTATTCATCGGGATAGGGCTGACTGTTGTAAAGGATACAAACGTCAGAAGTATATTACAATGACGGGTCCGCTCCCCTGAGGGTAAATCCGGGAAGTAATTTTAAGAAGAAGCCACCTCTAAGGAGTATAATCTTATTTCCCACTCGATTTGTCGAGTGGGAAATAATAGGCGCCAATCAGACCAACCGTTTTAACGGTATAAGTTTACCTGTGTTCATTAGTTTTCTCTGCGCAATCTGTGTCCTATTCTTAAAATAATATTATCTTGCCTTTAGTGAATTTATTACTTTTCTTAAGTCCTTTGACCGGAGGGGTGCTGTTTGAATGCCGCAATTGAAAAATACCTGAAGTACAAACCGGAACGTGATGTAGTCTTTGTTCTTGGCGCGGGCGCATCACATCCGGACGGCGTACCTCTGCAGCGGCATATACTACCCATGATCCTTTCTGATAAGAATATTGCTGACTCGGTTATCGGCAGGCAGGTAATAGATTTCATTAAAGACAATTTCGCTTACGATCCATCCAAGAACCTCTTTCCGCAGCTTGAAGCGGTATTCGGATTCCTCGATTATTTTATCGCTCAGAATGAGAGTCTAAACGCTAAGTACACAAACGCTCATATTAGGCAGACTAAAGAGCACCTGATTAAACTGATCCATTACATAGTTAACCTCCGTACGGACAGCGCCAGTAAGGCTTATCACCACTTCTGGGAAGTTGTAGCAAAGCATACTTCGAACTTTTCAATACTTACACTGAACTATGATACTCTGCTTGAGCAGTCATTTGATTTCTTGTTCAGGAAATTCGGGTACCTTGATTATTGTTTCCATCTGATGAACTACGATAAACGTCCCGAACTAAAACCTTATAATTTCTGGATAAATCCGCGCGAACCTGTTTGTGCAGAACATGATCTTGAACCGGTACCTGTAAAGATCATCAAACTTCACGGGAGTCTTACCTGGAAGTATTGCAGTTGTTGTAACCAGACTTTATTAACTCCCTGGGACCGGGAAATAGATTTGAATCGCGGGACATTTACAGGTTATACTTATCCGGATAAAACCAGGTACGATATAGTTTGTCCGAATGACGGCACCGAGTTCCAGACGCTTATACTCATGCCGTCGTATGTTAAACCGTTAAGCCAGTCGGTCATTTCGCAGTTAACAGGTGAGGCATCACGCGAGATACGATCGACAAAGAAAATTGTTTTTATCGGATACTCTTTATCCAATGCTGATCTGCATATCAGAGCATTGTTTAAAAAACAGTTGACCGATGATGTGAAAGTTTATGTGATTAATACACGCCAGACAGATGCGTTTAAACTGAAATACCTTTCTATCAGCAGTAACATCGAGTTCTTCAATAAGTCGTTCGAAGATTTCATGAACAAAGACGAAATCATTGAAAAGATATTTAATGATTAAACACAAACGTAATCTGCCTTGATCATAACCATCTGCTAAATCTGCGTTCTATTTTTTCCCTTTCAATTCCTTGTATGCTTCTCTGATATTGCGCTGCATGGCGTTTTCCCAGTTTGCTTTAAATCCTTTAACGCCGGGTATTTCGCTGACATCGGCAGTCTCGTCCTCGGATTTACCGGCATCAACCTTTTTCTGCGTATAATCCAGTATCGCTGAAATGTAATCACGCATAACGAGTATATCCGGCTTCCTGATAGTTGTTTGTCCAAGTTCAACTCCCTGAGCATGCCCGCAAATAAATACGGTATCATTATCAAATCTCTCGTGGATTTTTTCAAGATATGTTACCCAGCTTTTAAAGGAACCCTGATCAGCAAGATTAAACCAGGGGAATACACGGTTGAAAACAAGGTCACCGAGGTGCGCAATATTAGCGTTTTCAAAATGTATTACAGAATCCCCGCCTGTATGTGCCGGAACAATATGAAACGCTGTTATCTTCTCGCTGCTCAGGTCCGCTTTATACTCTTCCTTAAAGGTTGTATCCGCCGTAACAATTTTATCTTCTTCGCCCGGTTTCATATTTCTTGTTCGCTGCAGAACCGGCACATTTTCCTGTGCAACAATTTTCCCGCAAAATGGTTTCAGATAAGAATTGCCTGAAGTGTGATCACCATGATGATGTGTGTTAAATAGTATGTCGATTTTCCGCGACGTTTTTTCTCTTAGTCCATCCATAAGATTTTTTGCGCTATCCGGAAATTGTGAGTCTATAACAACAAGCGCATCATCGTTAATATAATAACCGATTGTTCCGCCCTGCTGAGTGAAAACGCCGTAGTTCTTGCGAATAGTTTTGAACCTGCTGTCATCGAGAGTGAGTGAGCTCAGGAGTTTATTCCCCTGTATTAAAATTCCGCCGCCCAAAAGTGCAGAAGTTTTTATAAATTCTTTTCTTGAAAATTTCATGAACGCCCCTTTTTAGTTTGTAAACTTTATAACACGATTTTTACTATTATAGTTTTATTTGAGGATGATGAAATTACCAGTAAAATATAGTATTCGAAATGCAGTAAATAAAGATATTCCGGAAATAAAAAAACTTGTATTCGGTATACTTACAGAGTATGGACTTGCACCGGACAGCGCATCAACCGATAAGGATCTTGATGATATCGAGAAATTCTATTTTGAAAACAATGGTTTGTTTGCAGTTGTAATCAACGAGTCCGGTAAGATCATTGCAACTACAGGTTTATACCGGATCGATGAGGGTACTTGCGAGCTTCGTAAAATGTATTTGGATGAAAATTGCAGGGGGAAAGGAATCGGTAGATACCTTCTTGAATACTCTCTTGAAAAAGCAAAAGAGCTTTGTTATAACAAAGTAGTTCTTGAAACGGCTTCGGTACTTAAAGAGGCTATTGGACTTTATGAGAAATACGGATTTAAGGAGGAAACTGAAGGTCATCTTTCGTCGAGGTGCGACAGAAGATTTTATTTGAAATTATAGCAAGGGGTAAATATATGTTAAGACCAAAATCTACCGAGTATCCTGAGTGGTATGACGGCTATGTTAAGTCGGTGCCGGATGGTAATATATTTGAATTGATGGATAAACAATTAAAAGAAGTAGCTGCATTATTTAATGATATCAGCGAAGAAAAATCGTTCTACAGATATGAGCCGGACAAATGGAGTATTAATGAAGTTCTCGGACATTTAATAGATGTAGAAAGAATTATGTCTTGCCGGGCTTTAAGATTTGCGCGAGGTGATAAAACTGATATACCGCAGTATGATCATGATGAATATGTGAGGATCGCAAACTTCGACAGCGTTCCTTTTAGTGATCTTAAAAAGGAATTTCGTTTTCTTCGTAAATCAACCATGATGATGTTTAAAAGTTTTCCTGAGAATCAATATGCTGCAGAAGGATATTCAGGCGGTAAAAAGTTTACGGTGCGTGCAAAGGCTTATATAATTGTCGGACATGTAAACCATCATCTAAGAATACTTCGCGAAAGATATCTCAAATAAAATTGTGAATTTATCGGAAAACCTATGGCTGAATATAAAGTAAGAAGATTAACAAGAGAGGAAATAAACACAGCGGTCGACTGGGCAGCTGATGAAGGATGGAATCCCGGACTGAACGACGCAGGCTGTTTCTATAACATCGACCCCACAGGCTGGTGGGGCGGTTTTTTTGACGACAAACTGATCGCAACCATTTCCGCAGTTGATTACGGTAAGCTATTCGCATTCGTCGGTTTCTATATCGTTCATCCCGATTACCGCGGGAAAGGTTACGGATATAAACTTTGGCAGGAATCGCTTGCCTCGATAGCAGAGAGAAATATCGGTCTGGACGGTGTTGTTTCGGAACAGGAGAATTATAAAAAATCCGGTTTCAAACTCGCGTATAGAAATATGAGATACGAAGGAACTGCCCGTCATACGGATTCGGGTGGTTCAAATATCCGAGTATATAAACCCGAGGACTTTAACGCAATTGTAAAATTCGACAGGAAGTTCTTCCCGGATGAGAGGAACGAGTTTCTTGCCTGCTGGATGAACATGAACGACTCAGTAACTTTATGCAGTTTTAATAAAGAAACACTAACAGGTTTCGGAACGATTCGCAAATGCCGAAAGGGTTATAAGATAGGACCGTTGTTCTGCAATACGAATGAAATTGCGGAGTCATTATATCAGCAATTGCAGAATCAGATTGAAGAGGGGGAAGGTTTTTATCTTGATATACCCGAGCCGAATGAGGCGGCAAAATTACTTGTTGAAAAGTACAATATGAACTTTGTGTTTGAAACCGCGAGAATGTATACCGGTGACGATCCACAATTACCGGTAGACAATATTTTCGGCGTTACAACTTTTGAGCTGGGATAGAATATGAGCAATTATATGGATGAATTCAGGGATTATATAATTCTTACGGGAGAAGAGTTAAGAAAAATGGATCCGCTTAAAATCCGGATGAAGTATTCTCCCGGTAAATGGTCGAAGAAGGAAATACTCGGTCACTTAATTGATTCCGCATCGATCAATCATAAACGGTTTGTTGAAGCTGCGTTCAAAACAGATTTACTCTTTGACGGTTACGACCAGGATGACTGGGTGAGTCTGCAGAATTACCAGGAAACGCCATGGGATGATTTGATTGCGTTATGGCTCCAGTTGAATCTGCATATTGTAAGGGTTATGCAGAGTGTTCCCGTGCATATCAGGTTCAGGGAAACAGATCAGCATAATTTTCATTTAGTTGCCTGGCAGCCCGTTCCGCAAAATACTCCCGCAACTCTCGATTATTTTATGAAAGATTATATCGGGCATTTAAAACATCATATGGATCAGATTTTTGAATAGAATTAACTGCGTACGGTGTATAAGTTAATTAAGCGTATGGGGTGCTTTTTGACTATTTTTAGAATAATTCAGATCATAATATTGATTTTGATATATTAACAGGAATATAAATTGAAAACCCAATTTTACGCTCAAATTTTAATAATCCTTTCTGCACTTCTCATATTTCCCGTAAGTTTGTTTGCACAGCAGACACCATATGGTGGTTCACCGGCTGCAATACCGGGAAGGATAAATGCGGCAGATTTCGATAACGGCGGTGAAGGAGTTGCCTATCACGATGTTGATGTTGAGAACCAGGGAGGCGCATACCGGACTGATTCGGCTGTTGATATTGAAGCTTCCGGAGAAGACGGATATAATGTTGGATGGATTCAACCTGATGAATGGCTTGAATATACAGTCAACGTATCACAGTCCGGGGAATATAAAATTGTATTGCGGGTCGCATCGGAATCTGCGTGGGGTAGTATGCGCATTGAGTTAGACGGGCAGGATGTAACCGGTTCCGTAGACATTCCTGTTACCGGTGGATGGCAGCAATATACCAATGTGGCTATTGAAGACATCGAATTTGAATATGGTCAGCATATAATGCGTCTCTATTTTGAAACCGGTGGATTTAATATTCTTTATACCGACATATCTATAGATGATAATACCAGCTTAAGTGACTTGCCGAAAGGTCCGGATTTTTCAGTTGCACATGGATTTTACAAGGAACCGTTTAATCTGGTTATTGCGGAGAAAACTCCCGGCGCGAAAATCAAGTATACACTTGACGGAACTGATCCGTTCAAATCGAATTCAGCATTTACAGGTAATTCCCCGGTTGAACTCAGAATTGATCCTGATAATTTTGATCGCCGCGACAGGGCGCCCGGGGTAGTTGTTAAAGCCTGCGCTGTTCTCGACGACGTGATGATAACTCAGGTTAAGAGTCAGACATACCTGTTCCTAAACAAGTTTATTTCTAACTCTCCGGATGCTCAGAGACCGGGCAGTCAGTGGCTTCCTGTCAGTAATACTTACGGGCAGTCTATTAATTACGGACTTGATCCGGAAATTTATAATGACGAGGCATATAAGGGTTATATTGAAGAGGGACTTAAACAAATTCCTTCGATGTCATTGGTTATCGATCTGGATAGTCTTTTTGGTTCCAGCTCCGGCATTTACAATTATCCCAATTCAGTAAATCACGGTATTGAGTGGGAAAGAACAGCTTCACTCGAATTGCTTAATCCGGACAACACTGACGGGTTTTCTGTCAACTGCGGCGTGCGGATTCGCGGCGGATGGAGCAGGAACGGGAACTGTCCGAAAAGAGCATTCAGATTTTTCTTTAGAAATGAGTACGGCTACAGTGAACTCGAGTATCCGTTATTCGGAGATGAAGGTGTCGATGAGTTCGATAAGATTGATCTTCGAACAAGCATGAATTATTCGTGGGCGTATGAAGGAAGCCGCTACAATACATTTATTAGAGATGTATTCGCTCGTGATTTACAAGGTAAGATGGGGCAGCCGTATACAAGAAGCCGCTATTATCATCTTTATATTAATGGTACATATTGGGGATTATATCAGACCCAGGAGAGATCGGAGGCCTCGTTTGCCGAAGAATATTTCGGCGGTAACAGGGAGGATTATGATGTTGTTAAAGTTAATGCCGGTTATGGTCCTGAAGCCGATTACGATATTGAGGTTACCGACGGCACTCTGGCTGCATGGCGTAGACTTTGGGAACTGGCGACTTATGACGGGTTCGAAAGCAATGAAAATTATTTCAAAGCCCGGGGACTTAATGTAGACGGCTCGGTCAACCCTGATTATGAAAAACTGCTTGATGTAGATAATCTTATTGATTTCATGACAATAGTCTTCCTGATCGGTGATTTTGATTCACCTATATCGTCATTCAGCGGTAATAATAATCCGAATAATTTTTACGCTGTTTATAACAGGATTAACCCGGATGGTTTTAAATTCTTCAAGCATGACAGTGAACATTCGATGTTTGATTTTCCAATCGCAGGCAGAAGTCTGAGTGATGTTACAAACAGAACAGGTCCATTCCCTGCCGGATCAAGATTCGAGAAATCGAATCCGCAATGGATTCATCAGAAACTTACAGCGAATGCAAACTATCGAAGACGATTTGCAGACCGAATTTATAATTATTTTTATAATGACGGTTTATTAACCGTCGAGAACATGCAGGATATGGTTGCTGCAAGAATGAACCAGATTGACAAAGCTATAATCCTTGAATCCGTCAGGTGGGGAGATTCTAAAGTTTCAAATCCTTACACGAAGGAAGATTGGCTGGATGCTGTAAATTATCTGCTGGATGATTACCTCACGTCACGCCCCGAAGTTGTTCTCGGTCAGTTGAAAACGCAGGGTTGGATTCCCAATGTTGAACCGCCGGAATTCAATGCAGCTTCAGGAGTTGTTGCCAAGGGTTTTAATCTTACTATGAATGCTGTAAGCGGCGGCGATGTATATTATACTCTGAACGGTGCAGACGTTTATGAACTAACAGGAAGCAGTTCGAACGGGACATTCCAGCTGGTAACAGCCTCATCCGATAAAAAAGTGTTTGTGCCTTCCGGAAGTATTGAAAGTGAATGGTATACCAATGTCGATTTTAATGATGACGACTGGCTCGAATGTACCGGTACCCCGGGCGGAATTGGTTATGAGCACGGTTCCGGTTACGATTCATATATATCACTGGATATGGATGGCATTATGACTTCCGGCGGATTGACTCCGAATACTTCCTGTCTCATTCGGATACCATTTACTATAAATGCTGAAGATCTTCAGAAAATCAACCGGCTAGTGCTGTCTGCTTTATATGATGATGACTTCGTCGTCTATCTTAACGGTACAGTAGTTCGGTCCGGGAATAATAGTCCCCCGCTCGCATGGAACGCAAGTGCCTCGGGAAATCATGAAGCGGATGCCTGGGAATCGTTCGATGTTTCTTCGAAGATCGGCAACCTAAATCCCGGTGATAACCTGTTGGCAATTCATGCGCTGAACGTGGATGTATCGAGCTCCGACTTTATTATAAATGTAAAACTTACAGGTGAATTCAATATAACAGGTGGTGATTTAACCGAATCCGCGTTTCGCTATAATGATCCTGTAGTTATAAATGAACCGGTGATGGTAACCGCGAGAACCTTGAGAAGCCAGGAATGGAGCGCCATGAACCAGATATCACTCGCTTTGGAAGAGGATTACTCAAATTTGAAATTGACCGAGCTTCATTATCATCCGCTGGATGGGGATAATGTAAATGATAATGAGTTCGAATTCCTGGAGCTGAAAAATTGCGGCAGCAGCGAAATAAATCTCGGACTTGTTTCGATTATCGATGGAGTATCATTTACCTTTCCGAGTAATACCGTCATCCAACCGGATTCCTTTGTGGTTCTTGCTGCAAACAGCGAGATGTTTCTCGAGAGGTACGGATTATCACCATTTGGAGAATATGACGGACATTTGAATAACAGCGGCGAAAGAATAATTGTTTCCAGCTTTATCGGTGACACGCTTTTTAATTTTAATTACAAGGATAGCGATCCGTGGCCTGTTGAAGCAGACGGAATCGGCTATTCGTTAGTATCAACATTGATTAATCCGGTTGGCGACCCCGACGACGCTGATTACTGGACTACTTCGGCGAGAATTCACGGTTCACCCGGCGCTGACGAGCTTAACGCAGATATTGATCCGGTTTATGTTAACGAAGTCTTATCTCACACCGATAACCCGGATGTTGATGCCATTGAAATTTATAATCCTAACAATACTGCTGTTGATATAGGTGGGTGGTATCTGACTGATGACAAGTTCGATCCGTTAAAATGGAAAATACCAACTGGTACTACTGTTCCGGCGCAGGGTTATACTGTTTTTACCGAAGGGCATTATGTGGGCGATGAATTATTATTTGATGAAGACGAATTCGGTTCCGCTTTTTCAATAAACTCTCACGAGGAAATGGTATACATCGTATCCGCTGATGCAAACGGTGAACAGACCGGGTACAGACACGGTTTTGAGTTCGGCGAGATTGAAAACGGTTATACTTTCGGACGATATATAAACAGTGTCGGAGACGAGCACTTCGTGCTTCAAAAGGAAGTTACACTCGGCTCGGATAATGCCGGACCGAAAGTCGGACCGTTAATTATCAACAGGATCATGTATAATCCCAATTACAGGAACTATGAGTTCCTCGAAATAACCAATATAAACGGTGTTGCCGTTAACCTGTATCATCCGACAGAAACTGAGAATACCTGGCGTATAAACGGGACGGGTTTTGAGTTCCCCGAACTTACAACGATCGCTCCGAATGAATCGATCTATATAATTGATTCCAATGTGGTTGTCGACGTGTTCAGGCAGGCTTACGAGCTGGATGAGGATATTCAGGTATATAATATGCCAGGCAGCCTCAATAATAAAGGGGAAGCTATAACTATTCAGAAACCGGAAGATGAATACGAGGTCGGCGGGGAAGTAGTTGTTCCATATATTGATGTTGACAAAGTTAGATATAACGATAAAGATCCGTGGCCTGAAGAAGCAGACGGGGACGGACCGGGATTACTCCGTGTTGATAAAACTGCTTATGCTAATGATCCTGCTAACTGGACAACATTCCAAAGTGAGATTACTGATGTACACAACAGCAGTAATCAGGTCCCTGCCGAGTATTCGTTAAATCAGAATTATCCGAATCCGTTCAACCCGAGTACGGTTATCTCTTATTCCGTTCCCGAACCGGTAAAAGTAGTAATTAAGATTTATAACCTGTTGGGTGAAGAAGTAGTACAGTTAGTTAATGAAAATAAAAACGCCGGTTCATATCTTGTTGAATGGAATGCCTCAGGATTCAGTTCGGGAGTGTATCTTTACAAAATTAACGCAGGTAATTTCAGCTCTAGTAAAAAATTATTGTTAATGAAGTAATATTTTCTTTCCATATTTCAGAAAGGGGACTTAATTTAGTCGCTATAATTTCGGAGAACAAATATGCCTAATTTCCCAAAGCCGTTTTACAGATGGCGCCCTCATCCATGGCACGGATTGGAAACCGGTGACAGATCGCCGGAAATTGTAAACGCGTTTATTGAAATAACACCTTTTGATTCGGTTAAATACGAAGTAGATAAAACAACCGGCTATGTTCGTGTCGATCGTCCGCAGCGTACTTCATCATATCCACCTACACTTTATGGATTTATTCCGCGTACATACTGTGCTGCGAAGGTTGCCGCACTTTCGCCGAATTCCGATGATGGCGACCACGATCCGCTTGACATATGCGTGATAAGCGAGCGTCCGATTAATCGCGGTGAAATAATTTTGCAGGCACGTGTTGTAGGCGGAATCAAAATGGTCGATGATAACAAAGCGGATGATAAGATAATTGCCGTGCTCGAAAAGGATAATATTTGGGGTCAGGCTCATAACCTTTCCGATATCCCGTCAATCATGGTTGAACGGCTGAGTCATTATTTCTCGACCTACAAGTACATCTTCGGTGAAGAGTTCCCCAGGTCGATTGAAAAGGTATACGACAAGGAACACGCGCTTGCTGTTGTTAAAGCTTCCATGGATGACTACCTGGATCACTTTGGCGAATAGAAAATTGTAACTCTAATTCTATAAAACAAACTTTGAGTGTTATGAAAAGGATATTGTTCTTTTTGATTTTGCTCTCGGGCGTTGCTATAGCCCAGTCAGCGCCCGGCAATACTTACCTGCAGTTTGAAGTCCCGGGGAAGATGATTAAAACAAGCAGCCTGTCTGAACTTACGGATACTTTGAGAGTTGTAAGAATCCAGCTGGATGACCCGTACTATAAAAAACACAAAGAATATAAAGCGTTTATGCTCGCGGATTTGCTGCAGTTTGCGTTTGGGGAGAATCTGAGTTCGGGAGATTATTCCGAAGTAGTATTTAAAGCGGCTGACGGATATGAATCCGTTACGGGTAAGAGCAGATTGCTTGAGGATGGGGGTTATGTTGTATTTGAAGACACGCAATTTCCAGACTGGGAAACGATTGATGACAAAAAAGTAAAGCCGGCTCCATTTTACATCGTTTGGACTGGCAACGGTCAGTATGACGAGAACGGCTATCCCTGGACATGGCAATTAAGCACAGTGGAACTTGTTAGTTTCAGTGATCGCTACCCGGAAGTTTATCCCGCAGGTGCTGACAAGAACTCACCGATATTTGCAGGCTTCAATATATTCAAAGAGAATTGTGTTAAATGCCATTCGATGAACAAAGAAGGCGGCAGGGTTGGTCCTGACTTAAACGCCCCGCGTAGTATTGTTTCCTACCGTTCAGAGTTTATGATAAAGGAAATGATAGTCCATCCTTCCAGATACAGATACACAAAGATGCCTGACTTTGACGAGTTGAATAGATTTGATCTGGATAACCTGCTTGAGTATTTTAACTATATGAACAAAGAAAAGAATTAAGCTGGATCAACGAAATTAATCCGGCTTACTGGCCTGGATTACTTGATCTTCTTCGCGGGCATGTCCCTCCCGTTCTGATGAAGTATAAGCGTTTCGAATATTCCATCGTCGTTCTCAACGAAGTCTATTTGGGCATTCACAACTTTATAATAAAATGATGTCTCCTTCTTGGGGAATATTTCAAACTTTGCCTGACCGGTTGCCTGTGCGAATATCTGATTCCCTTCGACGGTTATAGTGATTACAAATTTAGGAGCAAGTTCGTATTCACCGATGTACCTGGAGAGAATTTCATTTTTAACTATATTGTCGTCGTCGATCTGCTCAACTCCCAGTTCTTTCAATTTCTCAATTGCGCTGGCATTCCCCGGATTCAGCTCGAGCGATTTTTTGTAATTCTCAATTGCCAATACACTGTCTCCATTCACCATATATGCTTCGCCCATACTATCATAAGTGTTGTATGCTTCAGGGAAAGCTTCAACGTTGAGTTTGAATATTTCAATCGCGTTTTCAATTTGATCGTTTCTCAAATATGTATATCCAAGTAAATTAAGCTGACTCTCGGAAAAGTCGAATGCAGATGCATCATCGCTGCTTTTCAATTCCCTGTAATAATTTATCCCGGCATCAAGTCCTTCGTCGGCGATAATCTCTTTCAGCATAGCAGCAATAGGTTTTTTCGGGTAGTCATATTTTTCGCCGGACATGATTTTCGATATATTCGTAACTATCTCATTCAGCGGGGGAGTTGCAATGTTGCTGAATATTATCAACGTGTTTTTTAAAGTTGTATCGCGGGCAATAACAGTATTGAATCCGTTTATCCCACCGGAATGGGTAATGACAACCGAACTGTCTTCACCAGTCCTGCCTGGTTTTTTAACAATTAACCAGCCGTATCCGTATTTGTTCAGAAATGGCGTGAACATTTTCTGCTTGCTTGCGTTCGATAAAATTTTGTTTGTGTAGAGTATCTGATCCCATTTATACAAATCTTCCACAGTTGAATACATGTGTCCGGCGCCCATTGCATTCGGCATATACATGTAAGGATCTTCTCTATATGTATTGAGAGATCGTATATAACCCGAAGTCATTTTGTCAATAATCAATTCATCGTCCTCGGAGCCTGAGTTAGTCATTCCGGTTGGATCAAGAATCCTGTCTTTTAAAAGTGTTCCGAAAGGTTTGCCGGTTACTTCTTCGGCAATTGCTGCAAGTAGATAGTAGCCGGTATTGTTGTATGCGAATTTTGTTTCCGGTTCGAACTCAAGATTACCGCTGTGGAAGTGTTTGATAAAGTACGCTTTGTCGTAATGATTTCTCAAAGAATCGCTCCAGACATGATCCATGTTGGTGTAAGATTTTATACCTGAAGTATGTGTAAGTAATTGATGAATTGTGATTCTATCCCCGGTGTCATGTCTGTATTCCGGAAGGTAATCCGTGATTTTTCCATCCAGTGAAATTTTGCCCTCTTCAACAAGCTGCATTATAATCGTTGCGGTAAATTGTTTTGAGATAGAACCGATTCTGAATTTGGCATCATCTATCATCGGAACTTTCCATTCGAGGTTGGCAAATCCGTAACCCTTTTTTAAAATTACCTGGTGATTTTCAGCAACGAGAATAGTACCATTGAAGAGAGTATAATCATTATAATGCTGCATGAGATCATCGATTTTATCAGCTTTGGATTGTGCAAAGGACGATCCGGACATAAGTAAAAGTGAAAGTATTATTAACAACCTTTTCATTTATCCCTCATTGTGTTATTTGTTATATAAATTAATTCTGTTAACCCATCCAGAAGCCTTTACGATGTGTTACTCCAAGAACTTTTTTACAATGACTGCAGAAGTATATGAAACGTACGCCAAAAGTTGATTGAATTCTTTGTGCAAAGACTTCAATTAATGTTTTCTCGCAATGCGGACAAACTGCTTCAACGCTGTCTGGTTCAGTTATTGTGATCATTGTACAATTCCTTATAATAGTAAAACATTCATAAACTTGTTGAATTTAATACACTTACAAGAGTAATTTATTCACGAATAAGTGATGATCTTAATATATTTGTTTGTTGACTATTATAAAAACTACAATTCACAAAGTAATCGGGATAATTCGGAGGGAAACATGAAAAAAACAGTATTATTAATTCTTATCGGAAAAAGAAAAGAAGAAGCTGTTAAAGTGCAGCAGATTCTGACTGCATGGGGGTGTATAATTAAGACCCGTCTCGGTATCCACGACGGTGTACTGGACAATTGCAGCGATGAAGGACTTCTTATTCTTGAACTATACGGCACGGACGAGCAGAAAGAGGAGCTTGCAAGGAAGGTATCTGTCCTTCCGGGAGTATCATCCAAACTGGTTGAACTGGAGGTGGAATAAGGTCGGATTATTTAAGCAGAGCCGGGATAAACCGGCTCCGATTATAAGTGTAAATTTATAACAGCGTATAAACGATTCCTATCTGTAATGCTTCTTTTAGCTGTGTTCTTTTAGTCTGTGAAATCTCGTGGATCAGAATCACATCCAGATTCACATTAAGCCAGCTGTTAACTTTGGCTGTTATGGTATTATCCCACCTTACATCCCAAACATCGAGGCTTTCGAAACGGGTAAAGAGTCTGAGTTTTGTTGTATACAATAAATTAGTATCCACATTAAAGTTTGCATCCGTAACGCTCTCGAGACCGGTTTCGAACTTGAATTTTTCAATTTCTTCTGTGTCCGGATCATCCGAATATTTTACTGCCAGGGCATCGGTGTTTGTAACAGTCTCCTGGAGCGCAATACCAAGACGTGTCTGCAGGTTTTCCATTTGATCGCAAGTAAAACCGAATGACTGCGTAATATATCCCGGATTGAAAAAATCCGCTGTTTTTTCTTTCGGATCTTTATTGTAATCATACCCGGGAGTAATTGCAGAGCGGACAAGGTTACCGACAAAAGGATTCACTTTCCAGCCGAGAATGTGATAAGAAAGAACAGTTTCAAAGAAAAACTCGTTTTCTGTTGTCCGTATTTCCGAGTCACCAAGCTTCGTCTTACCGAAAGCCGCTTTAAGCCTGTTTCTAAATTTCCATGAATCGGTCTTATAAGCTAATTTGAAGTCACCGGTTAAAGTATAGGCGAGCGAATTTTCACCACCTTTAGACCAGTTTTCAAGTGCGATTTGACTTATATTCAAACCTGCTGTAAATGAGGGTACCCATTTATTTAGATTCGGATCGACTTTTTTTTCTTCTTCCTGTGCATTTAAAATCGCGAAACAGAAGAAAAGAATTGCCAGTATTTGTTTCATCATGTTTAGTCCTGTTATTTATATTGGTTTTATTTGCAAATTTAGCACATCCTGTCGTAAAATATTATCAGAATTTAACGGAATTTATTACTAATAGTATTTGTTTTCAAATAATTGGATATATTTCGTCCCCGAATTTGACTAAATGTAAATCTCACAAACAAATAAGAAAGAAATATTATGCAAAAAGTGATTCTCCCGGGACTCGTCTTAGTTGTTGTCGGGTTCATATATTTTACATATTTCTCACCAACCGATGAACTCGGTTTGTTCTCAAGTTTTGACACGAATAACAATGCCAGCAGGGATATCGTTGTCAAATTTGTCGCGTCGAAGGGAATTGAACGTGATGTTCAGAACGGAAGCACGACATTCTACGTTGTTGATAAAGCGGGGCGGGAAGTAAGGGTTTCAGGCCCTTCGTCACTTCCACCCGGACTTCAGGATGTAAACACGATTGTTCTTAAAGGACATCTCCATGACGATTACTTTCATGCGCATGAAGTAGTACCGAGATAAGTATGAATAAATTCGATCTGGTTTCTAATTATAAACCATCGGGTGATCAGCCGAACGCAATAAAGGAATTGAGCGAAGGTCTTGATAAAAACATAGATCACCAGGTATTGCTGGGTGTTACGGGAAGCGGTAAAACTTTCACGATGTCCAATGTAATTGCGAAGTACAACAAGCCCACTCTGATAATTTCGCATAATAAAACCCTGGCAGCACAGCTTTACAGCGAATTCAAATCCTTCTTCCCGAATAACGCGGTCGAGTTCTTCATAAGCTATTACGATTATTATCAGCCTGAAGCGTATGTTGTCAAACGCGACTTGTACATCGAGAAGGACTTTTCGGTTAATGAAGAAATTGACCGGCTTCGTCTTAAAGCAACTACTTCTCTAATTGAGGGAAGAAATGATGTTATTATAATTGCCAGCGTCAGTTGTATTTACGGTATCGGAGCGCCCGATCAATACGCACAGCAGATAATGTTTTTAAAGAAAGGTCAGGAGATTGAGCGCAAGCAGTTGATGCGGCAACTTATTGACATTTATTATGTCAGGAATGACGTTGAGTTTACCCGCGGTACTTTCAGAGCGCGCGGAGATGTTGTCGAAATTATACCTGCTTATCAATACGAAGAGGCGGTTAGAATAGAATTCTGGGATGATGAGATTGAAAAGATCTCGATAATTGACTCACTTACCGGCGATTTTATCCGCGAAGTAGAATCGACAGCAATTTATCCCGCCAAGTACTTCGTAACAACGAAGGATCAGGTAAACAGAGCAATCGGTACTATCGATGAGGAACTGAGGGACAGGCTTAAATATTTCTGGTCGGAGGAGAAGTACCTCGAGGCGCAGCGGCTTGAGCAGCGAACTAAATACGATATTGAGATGATGCGCGAGATTGGTTATTGCGCGGGAGTGGAAAACTATTCGAGACATATGGACGGACGTCCGCCGGACTCGCGTCCCGCCTGTCTGTTCGACTATTTTCCCGACGACTACCTGCTTATAATTGACGAGTCACATGTAACAGTTCCGCAGATCCGCGGTATGTACAACGGTGACAGATCACGTAAGGAGACACTTGTCGAACATGGATTCCGACTCCCGTCTGCTCTTGATAACCGTCCTCTGAAGTTCGATGAATTTGAAAAACTGGTTAACAAGGTTATCTACGTCAGCGCTACTCCCGGTGATTATGAGCTGGAAAAGAGCGGCGGAGTTTATGTCGAGCAGATTATTCGTCCGACAGGATTGCTGGATCCTGAAATTGAAGTCCGACCTGTGAAAAACCAGATTGATGATCTGTTAGGCGAAATTAAAGCCAGAATCACAAGAAGTGAACGAGTGTTAGTCACAACTTTAACAAAAAAAATGGCTGAGGATCTAACTGATTATCTGGACAGATTGGAAATTAAAGTCCGGTATATCCACAGTGACGTAGATTCGCTTGAAAGAGTTGAGATTATTCGAGATTTACGAATAGGTGATTTTGACGTGTTAGTTGGGGTTAACCTGCTTCGTGAGGGATTGGATTTACCCGAGGTTTCGCTGGTTGCTATCATTGATGCCGATAAAGAAGGTTTTTTGCGAAGTGAACGATCGTTAATGCAGACGGCGGGAAGAACTGCCCGAAATGTAGACGGCAAAGTTATAATGTATGCAGACAAGATAACTGCTTCGATGAAAAAGACTATTGATGAGACTAACAGGAGACGATTAATTCAGCAGCAGTATAACGATGAGCATGGAATTACTCCGAAAACGATTTTCAAGAGCCGGGAAGAAATAATGGCGGCTACTTCCGTGGCAGATGTAAGGAAGCGGGATGAACAGCAGGAAATGGCGTCTTTCTCAAAGGTTGCCGAACCTGTTATTCGCTATATGACAAACGAGCAAAAACACGACCTTGTTGAGGAAATGACTGAAGAAATGCTTCAAGCTGCAAAGAACCTGGAATTTGAAAAAGCAGCACAACTCCGGGATGAAATCGATAAATTAAAGAAGATGATGAAGTGAAAAATTATTCCCGCCTGACTGCAACCAAGACTGACAATCGGCATCTAATTCCCTAATAAAAAGATTCAAATATATTATTAGGAGATTCAATGGTAAAAGTAAATGAGGCTATCTGCCCGAAAAATCACGCCTGTCCGGCTTTAACTTCATGTCCCGTGGATGCGATTGTACAGGATACTCCGTTCAATGCGCCGAGGATTATTGAAGAAAAATGTATTAAATGCGGAAAGTGTACAAAAGCTTGCTTTGTCTTTTCATGCGATGATTGCTAATATATTAGTTTAATGGAGTTGTTACCGAACCGGTACAACTCCACTTTCCATCCTCAACTCATACAATGCTTACTCTGATTTAATTTCACTCCTTTATTTTTTTGATATTCCAAATTGTAATGATTACCGTGACGTAATTTTGAATTGTTTGGAGTCCATGTAGAAGTTATTTTGGATTTTAATTCTCATTACCTGTGGAACATTTCTAAAATAATTTTGGGGAAGCATGCAAAAGTACCTGCTGATTATGTTGCTGCTGCTGATATCATCCTGCACAGAAGACAGCGACGGTCCGCTTATTAGTATTGATGGTATTTCAGATGAGGCAGAAGCTTATTTTAATGCAGCAGTTGATACGATGAAACTGTATTCGATCAACAAGCATACTATTGACTGGGAGTCCATCGCAAGTGAAGCACTTGAAACAACAAACTATGCACAGTCTGCTTCGGAAACATATGATATAATCAGATATGTATTGGAAAATATTGATGAAGTTCCGGGATTTCTTGTCGAACCGCAGTACAATCCAGGTTTGCTAAAAGTTGGGAGGGGCCAATTAGAATTCCCTCAGAATAGTTTTGACGTCCAAACAAATTTATATGCAGTCAGAATTACAGACAAAATCGGTTATATAAGAATACCTTATTACACAGAAGATAACGAGCCGGTCGAGGACTATGCTTTTATCGTTCGGGACTTAATTAAATCCGTGGACACTAAAAGTGTTGTGGCTTGGATTGTCGATTTAAGAGGCTGTTTCAGCGGCAGTTTGTGGCAGATGGTTGCAGGCGTAGGTCCGATAATCGGAAACGGATTGGCAGGGAAATTTATTGATGCTGATAATAATGAGTTGTCATGGTATGTTGAATCCGGAAAAGTACGGGTGGATGAATACATCGCTTTTGAGTATGAAGAGCCTTACGAGTTATTCAATCCTGATCCGTATGTTGCAATACTAACAGACAGTATGACTGCCAGCAGCGGTGAAGCTGTTGCTATATCCTTCATTGGTCGGAATAATATAAGAAGTTTCGGAAATACAACATACGGATATTCGCTCGCGCGGTTGGGCTATGAACTAAGTGACAGAGCTGTAATATATTTTACTGTTTACGAAATGGCAGATCGGAACGGTACAAGATATGGTTACAAGGTCGAGCCTGATGTAAGGATTATCGGAGAAGCTAAAGAGAACCCTACTAATAATGATGTTGTTGTTAATGTCGCTGTTGAATGGCTGGAAAGCAATTTATAATTTATTTAAGAAGTATCATTTTGTTGCTTGCAAAAAATTCGCCTGATTGAATTGTGTAAACATAAATCCCGCTGCTGAGATCCATACCGTTGAAGTCTACTTCATAGCTGCCCGGCTTTTTAACCTCATCTATAAGTGTCGCTATTTCCGAACCAAGCATATCAAATATTTTTAAAGTCGTAATTCCTGTTTCGGAAATTGAATACCTGATTGATGTTGTTGGATTAAACGGATTGGGATAATTCTGAAATAGCCTGAAGGCTTCCGGATGTCCGGTTGACTCGGCCAATTCAACATTTACAGGTTTATCAAAAAATATGAGGATTGATCGAATAAACTCATTCCTGACGGATTCGGGATAAATTGTCTCGAAGGGAAATCCGGTTACAACAGATTTGCCGGGCGAATTGCCGTCCGGATACAATCCCTCAAATACAACTCCTGCAACTCCGGTTCCGGAATCGAGTGCCGAATACTTTAAGAATCCGGAACTGCCGTTAACTGGTTTAATAACATCAGGCCATTTTACATTGAAGGTGCCGTGCGAACCGTTATCGAAATTAAAATCCGGCAGTCCTGATATGAATTCGTTTGTAACCGGCTCTATTGTGTAATAAGTGCTCTGAGTATTGAAAGGAGCATCCGAAACATATTCCGTTTTCAGGTAGTTCCTGAAAAAGGATTTATCAGTTGAGCTGCCTTTATAATCCAGATCCCATGCTATCTCGCTGCCGGATATGAACAGTCTGCCGCCGGACTTAAGGTATTCGGAAATAATTGTCTCTTCGGAGCTATTGAATGTTTCGTCGGCTGTGCTTTCATCACCTAAAATGTAATCTACAATTTGATAGTCGGATATATTTATTAATCCGTCGGATAACGCCTCGTTAGTACATGAATTAAAATTAGTACCATTATTATAGAAAGCCGAGCCGTGCTGCCTGATGAAATTAAAAGTATTCCCGTCGGAAGTTCGATCGAATCCGTTTACTATCAGTAATTTTAAGTTGTTGCCGGAACTTGGTATTCCTGATAGAACCTCAGTAAATCCGGAAGAGCCAATCTGATTGACAGCTTCAAGTTTTAAAAAGCACAATGAATCTTCTTCCAGGTTAGGAACGACCAAATTATCCGGACTTACCGTAAGGGTATCGCTGAATTCATTTCCATCTGAACCTAACAATACCTTATAGTACTTTACATTAGAGTCGGGCTCTAAAACAAGTCTTAACTGATCAGCGCCATTATTGATCACTCCAAAAGATTTGGGCTTGTCAGGTAAACCGGATATTTTCAGGTAGCTCGGCTGTTCCATCGCGCCGGTTTCATTACTCAGGATTTTATACTGATTTTCATCAGTTAGAATATCTCTAATTTTAACTGTGCTGCCGTCCAGCATTACTTCAGAATTAATTAATCTAATACCATGACTGTAATCTACATAAGTATTAATATGCCCATTATATACCGGTTGAATCGGATTCCCGTTCAGCCAGTGCCATCCGTAAATAACCACATGGTGTGTTCTTGAAGGATCGGTAATCTTGTTGCTTATAATTACATCCTTCTTTGTGCCCGCAATAAGCTGACCCAACCGGGCATTGATTGAATCGAGTTGCCCTTCAATAGTCGAGTTGTGTCTAACAAAAGTAGAAACCAGTTCATTCTGGTTGCCTATCGGAGCGATCGGCTGAGGACTGAGTTTTATATCGGCGTTAAGGTAAATGTTATCAACAAGTTTGCCGGTAGGCATTGATGCACCGAACAAGTCCGCTAACTTCTGCGCCGTTATCGGACCCATGGGGATTCTGCAGTAATCGTTGTTTGACCCGATCGCCAGATAATCGGGCATAACTTCATATTCAATGGAGTGGGTTGTTCCCGCAGCATCCCGGAAATCGCTTTTTACTCTTTTAAGTGTTCTTAAAAAATCAGGAATGTTGCCTTGGGATATTTCGTCATAGATTTTTTCTTCACGCTGCTCGAATGATAAGTTCGAAACACTTTGCATGAATTCCGAACCGGTCATTGCATCTGCCGGTCGGGGTGGAATGTTTAACCGTGAAAGAGTGTCAGTCTCTTTTTGTATCCACTCAGTATAAGCCCGGTCGCCGTAGTACTCGTAATTTATTCCCTCGTACTCCGTGGTGGAAAGCATTCCCTGAATGAATCCGTTTAACTCCACCTGAACTGTATGAAGAATAGCTCTTTCCGGATTCTTTTTAAGTATTATTTCAATCCTGTTATCAAGCGCCTTATACCAGATGAAATCATCATTGTCGGTCTTTTCAAATTCATAATGATCCGACAAATAACGCTGCATCATCTTGCTTCTGTACCATGTTCCGCCGGTATCGCTTACAATGGGCTGACCGTTATAGAGCGCCACGCTGTCGTTATACGCGATCACGGAAAGCACATTCTCATCGGAGGCATTCAGCCAGCTAATAAATTTGTCCCCGTAGTAGTGTTCATATCCGTAATCGCTATCGAGAAATGAAATGCGTTTAACATATTCGGGAATAATATCGAAACCGTCAAGAAAGCTGAACGTGAATCGACCTCCTCCGCTGTGTCCTGATAGAACAACGTAGTTCTCGAATTCACCGAAGATATTTCTAACAGAATCTACAATACTTTGAACAAGTTCTGCATGATCGCCGTGAGAGGCTTTCCACGCCGGCCAGCTTTTAAAATCGTTCTCAAGGTAAGCTGTTACAAGATTATACTCTTTAACATGTTCCCGAATGAATCTTGTCTGCGCGCCGATATGCTGAATGTCGTAGTGCCAGTCATCGCCCGGCTCCAATTGTTTCCCGATTGTCTGTTCGGTAGTATTGCCGTTCGGCAAAGCGAATAGAGTAATGCACATCGGCAGTTCAGGATTGAAATCTCCAGGTGACGGAGCGTTAACAGTTATCTTAACATCTGCCGGATAAGTAAATGTGCGAACCTGCTCATCGAAGTAAGAACTGTTCTCAAATCCAAGCAGCCTGTAACTGCTGCCGAATAAAGTCGTTGAGTACAGTACTATTAAAATAAAGATGCGGATCAGATAAAAGTTGTTTTTCGAATTCATATTTCAATTTCACCTTTCATATATAAAACAGCATTTCCGGAAATTTTTACTCTGTCATTAACAAGGTTCTCAACAAATACTTCGCCGCCGCGCGCGGATGCCTGATAAGCTTTCAGTTTTGCCTTACCTAGTCTTTCGGACCAGTATGGTGTAAGTATTGTGTGAGCATAGCCGGTAACGGGATCTTCGTCAATTCCGGCGCTGGGCACGAAGAATCGGGAGACGAAATCATAATCTTTTCCCGGTGCGGTAACTATTAAACCGTCTTCTTTTAGTTCACTGAGAATTCGCATATCCGGTTTCATGTTTCGCACCTTGTCCTCGTCGTCGTATACCGCCAGAAACGAAGTGTTGAATAAGACTTCTTCCGGTTCAGCATTCATTGCATCAAGGATGTTCTGAGGCGGGTCAATTCGCATTGGCTTGTTAGCCGGGAAGTTCATCGAGATCAAGTTGCTGTCTTTTGTAATAATCAGTTCATCGCTTTTGCTGTCGAATTTTATTTCATCCGCTGCGCTGTCAATAAAACTGAAGATAATAAATGAAGACGCCAGCGTTGCGTGTCCGCATAATGGAACCTCCACGGTTGGTGTAAACCAGCGAATGTGATAGCCCTTCTCGTTTTTAACAAAGAATGCGGTCTCTGACAAATTGTTTTCAAGTGCTATTTTCTGCAAGACGGTATCAGGCAGCCATTCTTCCAGTGGAACAACAGCTGCCGGATTGCCGCTGAATAATTCAGTAGTAAACGCGTCAACCTGGTATAATGGTAGTTTCATATTTATACCCCTTACTTTTATAAGCAGTTTTTCTGTTACGCATATAAAATACCAATCAGTGTATGTCCGTTCAATCCGTGTTGTCAGTGTTCTATTCATTTCTTAAAATACATGTCCGGATGATTAAAAGGAACGAGCGCTGAGATAATACCTGGAATGTAAAGTTCTTTCCTGTCGATAATCCCATTTGTGAAGAATCCGATCGCACCCATTTTCTGCTTGGTGTTCTTCAACTTCATTATTTCGTCCATTACAATACCGAGTTCTTCACGCTCTTGCAGACGCCTAGTTACTTCATCCGGAAGCTCAAAATGTGCGGACGTTCCGAAACTCTTTCTGCCTCTCGTATCAATCAGACACATCCCTCCGAATGCGAACCATCGTCCGTGCCGCTTTATTATACCACCCTCCACACCAATGAAGAAATCAGCTTTCAGTCCATCCGTATCATTCAACTCTTTTAATATTTCAGCGCGGTTTTCTGCGCCGCGCAGAGTCTCATCATTTATCGGCTGATCCGGTACGCCTGACGGCACCTTGAGTCCGACGACTTCAATATTTGCATAATACTTTTCAAAAGCTTCTTTTACTGCCTGAAGCTTAACCGGATTTTCCGAACCGACGAGTATTTTCATAAGTTTCCTTTCAAAGAATAAACTGAATTGATAATAATGAATAAGAATCAATTGATTCGAAGACATAAGTTAATTAAAACAGAAGTGATGTTAAAGCGGGAATAAAATCGCAGCGAACATGCTTGTCCGCTGCGATATGAAAGTTCTATGCAGAACGAATGATTGCGGCTATCTGCTGTGCCTGTCGCTGGTTATACTCGAATGCGATGTTCTTGTAATTTACCAGGTCGATAATCGTTCCAATCATGCAGATACCACCGGTTAATAAGTATAGAATTCCGAGTCCGATCTGGTCTACGATAAATCTTTGAATGCCCGCAATTCCGAGGAATCCGACAAGGGTTAGTAATAAAATAGTCTGAGGATCTTTTCTTCGCACACGATAAACATTGGCAAACTGCATTGCGTCTTCCTCGCTCATGTCCTTAATCAGATGTGATATAAACGCCTGCTCTTCGCCAATTAACTCGGGCATTAAATGAAGTATGTTAGCCATTATAAACCTCCAGGGGGATTTGGGATACTTTGTAATTTCCGTACAACACTTTTATTATTCTATATACTATTAGTATCAATGCGATAATACCGAGCGGATGCGATTCGATGGAGTGCATAACATCGCCGTGAAAAACCATTGAGATCGACTTCCCAACTCCGCAGCCGGGACAGTTATCAATACCGATGGCCCTAAATCCGCAAAGCTGCATGTGACCATCCGCGTAAGGATTAATTGATGCAAGATAGATTAATCCGCCGGTCCAGATAATCGCTTCAAGGTTTTTGTAGATAAGCCTAATGGTATGTTTGATAATATTTTTCAAATTATTGAGAAATCGTTCAAAAATAATAGTACAAATTTAGTTTTCAATCAAGTTTGTTAATAATTAAACTTCTATGCGGTTAGACGGACATACGGGGGATTAGTTTTATATCGGTTATTTCAGAAGGATCATTTTTCGGCTGACATCGTACTTATTATTGACTGATAATCTCGCAAAATACATTCAACTTGCAAGTTCGGAAGCATCGAAGCTTATGCTATGATTTCCGGGATCTTGCAGACTGTTGACCAGTACAGCAATTTCTCATCCGAGTGCATCATATACTTGCATGATTATTTGGGAGGTTTCAGTAATTGTATATGTTATCACGGTTGTGGCGTTAAACGGATTCGGATAGTTTTTATAAAGTTTAAATTCCACAGGAGTATCCTTTGTCATCTCAATGCCGGTTAGAATATTGTTAAAAACACATATGAAAATCATTTGACTATCATTACACAATTTCAAGCATTCTTTCAATTGGAATTCTGGCTTTTTCGGCAAGAACTTGATCTACTTTCACTTCATGCTGATCATGTTTAAGAGCATCATAAAGCTTATCGAGTGTAATCATTTTCATGTATTCGCAAACGGATTCTTGGCTTACGGGATAGAAGCCGGCTTCCGGTTTCATCTTCTTCATTCGATGGAGTATTCCTACCTCGGTAGCAATCACAAACTCTTTTGCGTCCGATTGTTCGACATGCTTCATCATCCCTTCCGTCGAAAATATTTTAATGTTGCCGCAATCTTCGTACATAGTCGATTTTAACATACAGCTGGTTGAGCATCCGCATTCAGGGTGAATAAGAAAATCAGCATCAGGATACATCTCATGTGCTTCATCGAAATTAATGTCCCCTATTTTCTCGTGTACATGACATCCGCCCTGCCAGATGTCAATGTCTCTTCCGGTCATTGCTTTTACATAACTTCCAAGGAACCTGTCGGGCAGGAAGAGAATTTTTTTATCCTCGGGAATAGCTTCAACTACTTTAACAGCGTTTGAAGAAGTACAGCAATAATCGGTAAGGGCCTTAACTTCAGCTGTTGTATTAACATAAGATACAACTACCGCTTCCGGATGCTTCTTTTTCCAGTCTCGAAGCTGTTGGGCGGTTATACTTGAAGCAAGCGAACATCCTGCTTCAAGATCGGGGATAAGAACTTTTTTATTCGGCGATATTATAGATGCTGTCTCCGCCATAAAATGTACACCGCAGAAAACTATCACATCTGCGTCGGTAGTTGCTGCTATCTGTGATAGGCCCAGGGAATCCCCGACATAATCGGCGATATCCTGTATCACTGGAAGCTCATAATTATGTGCAAGTATTACTGCGCTCTTCTCTCTTTTAAGCTTTTGTATTTCTTCGATAATTTGCTGCTCTGTCATGCTGTAAACCTTTCCTTAAAATAGAATTGTTTCTTTAATCTTTTATATACATCCCGATGTCGAGAGCGGTAACGGAATGGGTAAGTGAACCAACAGAAATAAAGTCAATGCCGCATTCGGCGACTTCTTTAATCCGTTCAAGACTCATATTACCCGATGCTTCTGTTAATGCTTTGTTTTGAATTAATTCTGTTGCGGCTTTCATTGTTTCGTTATCCATGTTGTCGAGCATAATTATATCCGCACCGGAATCAAGCGCTTCCCGGACTTCATCGAGGTTAGATGTTTCAACTTCAATCTTGAACTCACTTGCCAATCCACTCCGGACTTTTTCAACAGCCTGCTTTATACCACCGGCGACTTTAATATGATTGTCCTTAATCATTACCATATCATATAAACCAATTCTGTGATTAGTTCCGCCACCTGCCTTAACTGCGTATTTGTCCAGGAGTCTTAGTCCTGGTACGGTTTTGCGGGTATCCAGAATCCTTGTCTTGTATGGTTTAAGGATATCGACAAACCTGGATGTTTGAGTTGCTATGCCCGACATACGTTGTAGAAAGTTTAACGCTGTTCTTTCACCTGTTAATAAAGCTCTGTGTGGACCATCGATTTCAACAAGTATGTCACCAGGTTTTACCTTATCGCCGTCATTATAATGCTGTTTCCATTTAATGTCTTTGCTCAATATTGTAAAAACTCTTTCCGTAATCTCCAGACCTGCAACAACACCCTCTTCTTTTGATTTCATAAATGCGGAAACAGTCTTATCCTCCGGAATTATATTGTCCGTTGTAATATCACCCGGACCGACATCTTCCCTAAGCGCCTGGTTAATAATTTCGTCCGCGTGCTGCAGGCTGATATTAATATTTGTGATTCCATTGTCAGTCATAATTATATCGCTTTCAATTCAACTTGTTGATTTATTGTATGAATAATTTCAATTAAAAATTTATCGTCCTTCTCCTGAAATTCTTCCCGTTTATGTCCGCCGCGGCTTTCTGTTCTCAATAGTGCAGACTCGGCTATCAGCCTCACGACTGTAAGAAGACTCTTCAGACGCAAACTGTAGTATTCATTATCAGAATAATCGAAAGCTGCATCAATTTCGGAAAACAAGTCTAATGCTGAATTTAAATCGTTTTCATTGCGGACAATACCTGCATTACTTGTAAGAATTTCAGCAATCCTGTTTTTGTACTCCAAGTAATTCTGTTCTTTAGCCTTATCTACAAAATAGTCCGGCACCAAATTATTCTGATCTTGTAATTGGGATGTTTTAGATTTTACTGAATGATCAACAGCACGCCCACCGAATACAAGACACTCGAGCAGGGAGTTGCTTGCAAGTCTGTTTGCACCGTGAACACCGGTGCTTGCTACTTCGCCAATAGCATAGAGATTTCTTATATTGGTTTCACCATGCAGACCGGTTTTAACGCCGCCTATTAAATAATGTGCTGCAGGAGCAACCGGTATCGGATCGGTAGTGATATCGATTCCGTGTTTGATAACTTCGTTGTAGATATTCGCGAATCTCGATTTAATTTTTTCAGGGTCGAGATGATCGAGCTTGAGATAAACTTTATTGTCCTTCTGTTTGAACTGCTTATACATTTCATACGCAACAACGTCACGCGGAGCTAGTTCCGCAAGTTCGTGAATTTGTTTCATGAATCGTTCACCGGCACTGTTCACGAGGTACGCGCCTTCACCCCGCACAGCTTCGCTGATCAAAAAGGTTTCGCCGCTTTCGAGTAAAAGAGAAGAGGGATGAAACTGTACGAATTCCATGTTGGCAATTTCAGCGCCCGCATTATAAGCCAGTGAAATGCCATCGCCTGTTGTTGAATGCGGATTTGTAGTTCGCGAATACATTCCTGAAGCGCCGCCGGTCGCCAATAAAACCGATGGGGCATAGTAGGCAAGCGATACTTTCTTATCCCAGTGAAAAGCCTTTACACCTTCGCATACACCTTCATCCACAATGATTTCGAATACGAGAGAGTTTTCGTGAACTGTAATGCTCTTGTTGCACTTAACTTTGTCAATAAGGAATCGAACAACTTCGCGGCCTGTCGCGTCGCCGTCGGCATGCAGAACTCTTCTCTTGGAGTGATTTCCCTCAAGTCCCAGAGTAATCTCACCGTTATCATCCCGATCGAATGGTATACCCGATTCAATCAATTCTCTGATTCTATCAGGACCTTCATTCACAAGTATTCTTACAGGTTCGCGTTTGCACAGTCCGGCGCCGGCTTTAAGAGTATCTTCGAAGTGGTAGTCGGGTGAATCATCCGGGCCAATAGCGGCTGCAATGCCTCCCTGAGCCCAATAGGAATTACTAACATCAAGAGTGGATTTAGTCAGAAGTGTAACGTTTCCGAATTGTGAAGCATATAATGCCGAGCTTAAACCAGCCAGTCCGCTGCCGATAATAATAAAATCTGAGCGTTTGATATTTGTTCCCTTCCCATAAAATGAACTACTTTCATGAACGAAATTTATAAATTTTTAACGGGGCGGAAAAGGTAATAATACCAGTCTAATCTAATAAGAAGATTTTATTTTACGTTCCATGATCAATTCCGGATTTTCCGGAGCCTTGAAGCCGAATTTGGAGTAAAGTCCGTGAGCGTCTTTCGTCTTAAGCGACCATCCGCGTAGTTCCTGCAGGTCGGGATTGTCGATGAGGCACTGCATTAACCACATTGAAAGACCCTGACCACGATATCCTTCCAGAATGAATACATCGGCAATAAAAGCAATTACTGAATAATCTGTAATTACCCGCGCGAAGCCAACCTGCTTATCACCCTTATAAACGCCATAGCACAGCGATCCTTCAATTGATCTTTTAACAATCTCAACCGGGATGTTCTTGCACCAGTAAGCATCTTTAAGAAAACCATGGATTATATCAATTTTCAGCCTGGATTTGTCCGTGCTGATCACATAATCATCTTTTACGTATTCGTGGTTCAATGTTGCCTCGCTCAAATTCGATAAATTTGTTTTATGTAGGGAACGAATTTTTTCGTTCCCTACGTTATCAGAATTAATAATTACAATTCCATGAATATGGTTGGGCATAATAACATATTCATCCAGTTCAACGGATGGATAATGTTCAGGTATATTTAGCCACATCATCCTTGCCGCTTTTCCACAGGCATTTAATGTCATTTTGTTATTCCTGATTTTACCGAGGTGTTGCTGCATTTGATGTGTACAAATTGTAACAAAATACCACCAGGGGGATGAATAATCATACCCTTTCATTCGTTGCAGTTTTCGTTGATGTTGTGTTGTCATTTTAACATGATGTATAACTTATATTTTATCAAACGCTTTATTCGCTTCGGTTACAAATTCCGTTACCATCTGTTTATCCTTTCGTCCGTCGCGACCCTCAACACCTGTATGACTGTCGACACCTGCCGGCTTAACCTCCAATATCGCATTATACACATTCTCCGCATTAAGTCCGCCAGCCAGAATAACAGGCTTAGGTGATATCTCAACGAGGTGCCGACTTATGGACCAATCGTGAGTTTTACCGGTTGCACCGCTTGCACCTGTCTGCGGATCGTATGTGTCGGTGATGAATGCGTCAACACATTCATATGCTGATAATACAGTTTTCTCGAGCTTATCCGCATTGTTCTCATGAACCACAAGACTCTTAATGATATTCAAATCCGGATTCCTCCCACGTAGCTTTAATAACTCAAGAGTCGAGATGTCTCCATGAAGCTGCACTATATTTGTGCTGAGTTCAGTACAAAACCGGATTATCTCATCAGCGGTTGATAAATATGTGATAAGTATTCCATGATAAGGATGCCTGAGGGATTTAATGATTTTAGCAGCCTCTTCTTCGCTTAAGTCTTCTTTGTTAACCGGAAGTCTTAATGGGAATCCCAGGTAATTAACACCGCAGTCGACAAGCATATCCGCTTCCTGCCTGTCAATAATACCTGCAATTTGTATGAATCGTTTAAAGTCGATCTTCATCATATTTCTCGTTATTTTTTCAGCAAAGTTATATAAAAAGAAGATCGTGTTAAACAGCCAATTCTAAGTAAATTTTAGAAAACACAATTTTCTGTGAAACTGAGGACTACGGAGATATGAGAAATGAATGAAGTTACAATTAGCACAATGCAGGAACTGGATGGGTTTATTAAGTCTTCTCCGGTAACAGTTATTTATTACAGTACACCTGATTGTAATGTTTGCAAAGTGTTGAAGCCCAAACTGAAGGAACTGCTGGACGAGGATTTCCCGGAGGTTGAATTCGGTTACGTCGATTTGAACAATGCCCGCGAAATTGCCGGGCAAAACACAATATTTTCGGTGCCGACAATTATATTTTATTTCGAAGGGTCGGAATCATTCCGTGAATCCAGGAATATAAATCTGCCGGCACTTCGTGAAAAACTTACCAGACCTTATGAAATCTTTTTCGGTTAGGATTCTAAAGACGAATGTAAGAATTGTAGTTTGATGCGGTTAACCCATCAAATATCTATTTTACCTCTTAGTGCTTTTGTTTTTCCCCGCTTTGTTTTTGAATCAAGACGCTTCTGCTTAGCCTCGGCTGAAGGTTTTGTCGGTTTTCTTTTTTTCTTTTTTACTGACGCTTTTAAAATCAGATCATGCAACCTGGCTAATGCGTCTTCCCGGTTCTTTTCCTGTGTGCGGTATCTTTGCGCTTTAATAACAATTACGCCGTCACCGGATATACGTCTGTCTTTTAACTTGAGCAATTTTTCTTTGAGTTCGTCTTCCAAAGAGGATGCTTTTATATCGAAGCGAAGGTGAATTGCCGTTGCGACTTTATTTACATTCTGTCCACCTGCACCCTGCGAACGGACAGCTGTCATTTCAATATCTCCGGGTTGTAATATAATTTCCACGATTGCAGATTAAATTAATTTTACTTTTTAGATATTGAATTATAACTACATGTTAGTTTCAATTCAACTTGATGTTAAAGAAAGATTTGTTTTGTAACGTTTACGCCAAATCGTAGTCTAATGAACGTAAAAACCACATTTGGGAAATTACCATGTTAAATACACTCCGGGTTATTTTTTCATCTCAGAATAAGTTTTTTGCTTTGGCCGACGATGCTAAAAGATTACCTCACATTGCTTTTTCATCTTTGCTGCTCCCGTTGTTTTTCGTGCTTGCCGGAACATTGCTTGCACAGATGGTTATCGGTCCCTTGCTAATGAATGGATATCCCTACGTTGATCCTTTTATGCGGACTTCTTATACGCTCTTTGTTATGTTCGGACTAATTGCAGCTTTCATATTCTTATGGGTAAAACTGGTTGAAGGAAGATCGATTCGGACTTTAGGTTTTACAAGCGAAGGAATGCTGAAAAAATATGTGTCCGGACTACTTACAGGACTTCTAATGTTTTCTGCAGTTGTTGGAATAATAGCAATATTAGGCGGGATTGAATGGGATACAAGAGCAACTATAGCAACCGGTTTCAGCGCGTTTATTCCTGTAGCGGTTTTGTTTTTGGGCTACCTCGTTCAGGGTGCATCCGAAGAGATACTTGCACGCGGGTGGTATTTTCAGGTGGTCGGTAAACGATACAAACCCTGGCTGGGTACTGTGCTTTCATCTGTCTTCTTTTCAGCACTACATCTGGGAAATGCAGGAGTTAATATTCCATCTATCATCAATCTATTGTTCTTCTCAACGCTTATGGTCTTGTTTGTATTGAAGGACGGAGCTATCTGGCGTGCATGCGGCTGGCATTCTGCGTGGAACTGGACACAGGCAAATGTATTCGGACTGGAAGTAAGCGGAACGCATGTTCGAGGCGGTACTGTAATAGATTTGTCTACAACCGGCCCGGAGTTGATCAGCGGCGGAGGATTCGGTCCGGAAGGAAGTATTATAACAACAGTTGTACTGTTAGTTGCAATAGGTTTGACTGTAATGATTGTTCTGAAGAATCCCGGGAAGATGATGGTAAGTAAAAAAGAAACTCCGGGACAGGAATCAATCCCGAATAATATATCCATAAACTAAGTTCCTTTAAGGAACTTAGTTTATGTAGAACAAAGTTTATCTTATTTAAGTAATATCATCTTGTTCGAAATAGTATTGTCTCCAGTCTGGAGCGTGTAAATGTAAGTTCCGGCAGCGAGATTCGAAGCGTCGAAGTTTACGCGGTGTGTACCGGCAGCCAGATGTTCGTTAACAAGTGTAGCGACTTTCCTTCCAAGTAGATCATAAACAACCAGCTTTGTGTCATTTGCCTTGTTCAAACCGAATTCGATAACAGTTGACGGATTGAACGGGTTAGGATAGTTTTGATGAAGTTTAATAGAATTGGGTATTAATGATTGATCTGAAGTGACACCGGTTTCAGTATCTATTTCTATCATGGTCATATAGAAGTCATCTTCCCACAAGCCAAAGTCAGCACTATAGTTGGTAAAAATGTACTCAGCTTTACCATCCTTGTCCATATCCGTAGCCGGATGTCCGTAAAAGAATCTTGGAGTTAATTCACCGGGAGCAAAACCACTTTCTTCCCAATGATCGTAAATTACATTGAGAGTCCAGTTCAATGAATCAGCAGGATCTCCTTCGCCGTTATATTCAAGATCATATATCTGTCCGTTTTTTTCACCGGCTATCATTAAAGAAAGGTTCCCGTCTCCATCTGGATCGGCAACATACATTGCTCTGAATTTACCCTGGTCAACAACAGGTATGTAATAAAACTCAACAATATCATCACTTGTCATGGCGCTTACATCACTAATTCCGGTAACCATAAATAAGGTGTTCTGTGATTCAGTACCGGCAATGTACATTTCCATAACGCCGTCGTTGTTTACATCGGCAACTCTAACGGCATCAAGCGCGCCATAATCTACTCCTGCTTCCTGGTATAAATTGTCAACGGCGAATACTTCCTCGTAGGAAGCGTTACCTGTACATTCAAATATTCTCATTGTAAACTGGTCCCAGACCAAAGCGTAAATTTCATTATTACCATCCGCGTCAAGATCACCGGTTGTTACGCTATAAAGTGATCCACCGAAACTCTGGGCATAGTTATATTCAATCTGCCATGCACCGAATCCGGAGAGTTCCCCGTTTACGGAGGAAACCACAACTTCTCGTCCCCGATCACCTGATCTGACACCGGTAATGAGTTCATTTACACCGTCATTATCGATATCTTCAATAATATTGCTATAGGGTCTAAAGTCTGTATTGTCATCTACATCAAAATTCCATTCGCTGGTCGGCTCAGATACCTCGTCTACATATCTTCCATAATGGTTTTCACCCTGTACACCGCTCCACTCGAATGACCAGAGTCTCGGTGGATTGGGAGTATCGCCACTCGCTACAGAAGGCATTGTAGTTACAATATCAACTTTCCCGTTGTTATCTATATCTCCTACAGCAATTCCCGGAAAGGTATTAGCACTTACAGGATAAAGATAGTACCAGACTAATTCGTAAGTATTATCTGCTGTTGCCTCGTACATTAAAATGTAATTTCCGGTAGTTATATCCGACCAGGCGCATAAAAATTCTCCCCAACCGTCTTCGTCGGTATCAAAACCCGCCTTGATCATTGAAATTTCGGAACCTGTTTTTGTCGTGTCATTTACATAAGGATTAAAAGGATACTCTTTAAGCTGCCATACAATATCCCAATTATCTTGAGCTAAGATTGGGAAAGAAAACAAACATAGTAATAAAACCAGTGGTGTTTTTTTCATGGATAGTCTCCTTATTTTGGATGTAGTTTTAGTGCAGTATACACTAATCGATTAATTGTTCGCGGTGAAGAATTTACGGGGAATCTCAGCAATTCCCTTAGAAAACCCAAAAACTGGATTAATATAACTAATTTATTTAACTAAATGCAACCCATGTTACCGTATCCATACGGTCTTGATATTTACAAATTCCTTAATGCCATAATGTGATAGTTCTCTCCCATAGCCTGAAAGTTTAATCCCGCCGAAGGGTAGACGCGGATCGGATTTGACCAACCCATTAATGAAAACAGAGCCTGACTCGATTTGTCCGGCAAGTATCCTGGCTTTTTCGGTATCGTTTGTAAACAATGCTGCTCCAAGTCCGAAATCTGAATCATTTGCGATGCGTATTGCATCGGTATCATCTTTCGCTCTGATAAGCGAAGCGACCGGTCCGAATATTTCTTCGCTGTACGCGGGCATACCTTTTTTTACATTCGAAAGAACTGTGGCCGGATAAAAATATCCTTCACATTCAATTCGTTTACCGCCTGTTTTAAGCACCGCACCCGCTTCAACAGATCGGTTTACCTGGTCTTCAAGTTCATGAAGCAGATCTTCACGCGCAATAGGTCCCAAATCCGTTTCTTCATTCATCGGGTCACCGAGTTTAACTGATTCCATGCGGGCAATGAACTTTTGCTCGAACTCGTCGTAGACTTTATCAACTACGATAAATCTTTTAGCGGCAATACAGCTCTGCCCGTTATTAATTAATCTAGCAGTCACTGCTGTCTCAACTGCGAGATCGATATCGGCATCCTCCAGAACAATGAAAGGATCGCTGCCCCCGAGTTCCATAACGGTTTTCTTTAATTTATTTCCGCAAGCTTCGGCAACTTTTTTACCGGCGTACTCGCTGCCTGTCAAAGTAGCCGCGGTAACATTGCTGTGATTAACGACATCGTTTACCTGGGATGAACCAATCAGGAGGGTTTTAAATGTATATTCAGGAAATCCGGCATCCATAAATACTTCTTCGATTGCCAAAGCGCTTTGCGGTACATTTGAGGCATGTTTTAGCAAACCGACATTTCCCGCCATAAGGGCAGGAGCGGCAAAGCGGAATACCTGCCAGAAGGGAAAATTCCATGGCATAACCGCGAGAACAACCCCAAGCGGATCGAAACGGACGTAACTTTCTGACGCGTCGGTAGCAATATGCTCGTCTTTGAGTATTTGTTCCGAATTCTCAGCGTAATACTCGCAAACCCAGGCGCACTTTTCAACTTCGGCAATTGCCTGTTTTATGGTTTTACCCATTTCCGAAGTTAATATTTTTCCATACTTCCTGGATTTGCTGCGGAGAATTGATGCTGCTTTGAGCATAAGATCCTTCCTTTCAGCCATATCTGTCTTTTTCCAGCTTGTAAATGCGTTATGACTTTTTCCTATTATTTCATCAATCTGCTCTTTTGTAAGTTCATTATATTCTTTTAGAACTTTTCCGTCGGCGGGATTTATGGAGACCATAGGCATATTCTCTCCTTTTCTTTTGTTGTGTGCATTTGGAATTTTTATCGGTACAAAATAGGAAAATTATTCAGTTCTTTCATTCTACATGAACAAATAGATTAAACAGTCGTTTTACATTTAATTTAGATTCTAATTGGCTATGCTTTAGGAAATGTCATTTTCGCAAAAAAAACGCATGATTTTCATCTAACTTTTTGTAAATTATGCTTTTATAAAATGATGATAATATTCTAATATCCCGATTAATCCATCTTATTCCGCAGGGATATTAAGTCTTACAATGCATCGGAATGATCTAATAATAATGACTTAAGAAGCATGCAAAATAAAAGGGGAACAGTTTCCGAAGATAACGCGGAAAAGCTTATCAATGATCTAACCGAGAAACTAAATAGCCAAAATAAGCTGATATCAGACTTACGGAAAAAAGAATCGGAATTCTTAGCTTTAAAAGAAGTATGTCCAACTGGACAGGCGGAATATGATTATTCATCCGGTGAATGGATTGTTTCGGACTTATTTTTGCGGTTGCTTGATCTTGATCTGCCCAAATACGATTTAACACTAATTGATGTTTTAGCTAATCTGGATGATGTACTAAATTATAATACTGTTCAATTATTTGAGAAGGCATTAATTCAGAAGCAGCCTTTCGATCTTACTTTCTATCTCAATCCGGACACAGAAGATTCTTTGATAGTATTAAAAGCAAAACCTTTTGTGGATCCTTTTATAAAGTCTTTAAAATATATCTGTATTATAACACGTATAGATGCGTCTGAGATAGCGGCTGATAACAAGGGGAATCAGTTTCGGCTTACAGGAGAAAGTTTGAATCAATTGCCGATGGCGTATTTTCGAGTTGATAAAAACTGTAATATTATACATGTAAACAACACATGGGAAGAATATCACGGCTACTCACATGAGCAGGTTAGAGGAAAATCGGCCGGATGCCATCTGCCGGAATATGCGAAGGATGAAATTGAAAACTCAATTAAAGCTGCGCTGCATGGAGAAACCATTTATAAGGATTATTCCCTGTTAGACGTAGATAAAAGCATTAGATATTATGCAACGGTAGTATTTCCTGTCTATGATGGATCAGGCAGAATAACGGGCGCCGAAGGATTCAGTCAGGATGTAACAAAGCTGAAGGCTGCAGAAGAGAATCTGAAGATAAAAGAAGAGAAGTATGATATAATTAATCAAAATGTGCCCGTGGTCGTTTACTCCAGGGAAGCCGGATGGTCATTCAAAGTGCTTTTTGTTTCCGGTCAAATAAAAACTTTAACCGAATTTGATCTTGATGAATTTTTTAGTAATCCCAGCGCCTGGCAGAATATTATTTACGATGATGACTCAAAGTACTTTGAGAAAAAGATTGAGGAACAGATTCAAAACGACAGTCAATTGAATATTGAATACAGAATTATCACAAAAAGCGGAATTGTTAAATGGGTAAGAGATGCGTCTACTCCAATAAAGAATGATGAAGGAAGAACGATTAAAATAAACGGATTCATTGAGGACATTAGTGACAGGAAGAATGCTGAAAGAGCGTTAAAACTTAGCGAGAAAAAGTTCAGATCGATTTTCGAAGAATCCAGGGATTGTATTTATCTTACAACCGGGAGTGGAAAATTTATAGACATAAATAGCGCCGGACTTAATCTCACTGGTTATTCAAAAGAAGAAATACTTACCCTTAACGCAGAGCATCTCTATGTAGACATAGCTGACCGGTTCAGGTTTCAGCGAATTCTTGAAAAGGAAAATTATGTAAAAGATTTCGAATTCAAGTTAAGAAAGAAAAATGGTAAAATACGCGACTGTATCCTTACATCTTCCGCCAGCAAAAATGATTCCGGTGAAATTAAAGGATACCAGGGGATAATCCGTGACGTGACCGAGAAGAAAAAAGCGGAGCGGGAGTTAATTACTGCAAAGGAAGAAGCGGAAAAAGCCGACAGAATCAAAACGGAATTCCTCGCACAGATGTCTCATGAAATAAGAACCCCGATTAATACTATACTTAGTTTTTCAAGTCTAATCAGTGATGAACTCAGTGAAGTTCTGTCTGAACCGGCTCAGGAGTATTTTTCAGTTTTAGATAGAGCGGGTATCAGGATTATCAGGACGATTGACCTTATACTTAACATGTCGGAAATACAGTCTGGTTCTTATAAATATAAGCTGGATATCATCAATCTTGCATCAATTCTTTTTGATCTTTACGCCGAGTATAAATCGCATGCAGCAAGCAAAGGACTCAATCTGATAATGAATCTTGAGCAAAGCGAGATTAGTATTAAAGGAGACGAATACTCTGTCACACAGATAATAAGCAACCTCATTGATAATGCTATCAAGTACACCGAGACAGGTTATATCAAAATTTATGTAGATTTATCAAACGGTAAAACACGCCTTATTATTGAGGATACGGGAATTGGTATCTCATCGAGGTATGTTCCCCACTTATTTGATGCATTTACTCAGGAGGAACAGGGATATACAAGAAAGTTCGAAGGCAGCGGTCTCGGACTAGCGCTTGTTAAAAAATACTGCGACATCAACAGGGCTGAAATATCAGTGGAAAGTTCAAAGGGTGAAGGCTCAAGATTTATAATAAATTTCAGAAGATAGTTCCGGTATGAAAAAGATTCATATCATATTAGCCGGGGTACTTGGTTTTTCAGCCGTGGCGCTGGGCGCTTTCGGAGCCCACGGACTATCGGGTACTCTAAGCGAAAAAATGATGCATACATATAATACCGGTGTTTTGTATCATCTTACTCATTCCATCGTCCTGCTTGCCCTCTCCTTGTCGGGTAAAAATTTTTCCAAATCCTTTTGGCTTACTTTTGCGGGCGTTATACTTTTTTCATTTTCGCTGTACGTTTACTCGGTTAGCGGAGTACTGTTCCTCGCAATGATCACTCCTCTTGGAGGCGTAAGTCTGCTGCTCGGATGGGCTTTGTTGATTTATGAAGGACTCCGAGAATTTAAGAATTAATTTCTCAGTTCATTTGTTGACTATACCTCTATTCACCTTATTCCGAATTATCCTTTCAAATCATCAAGTATTTTTAACCATTAATTAATTTTTAAGTTAGTAAATTAGTCAGGTAAATAATCGGATTGTCTGTTCCAATTGTTTTACTTTAAAATTTAATTTTCCGGATTCTTTATGGCCTCCAAAAAATCGCCTAAGACTTTTATTCTAGATACAAATGTAATTCTTCACGATCCAACCTGTATTACACAATTCCAGGAAAACAATATCGTGATTCCTCTGGCCGTTATTGAGGAAATAGATCATTTTAAAAGAGGTAACAACGTAATTAATCTTAATGCGAGAGAATTTACAAGAACCCTTGATTCATTGACCGGGAATGCGATTTTTAACGGCGGTGTTTCACTTGGAAAGGGGAAAGGTAAGGTTCGTGTTATAATTTCTCGCGGATTGAGCAAAGAAATAAAGGAAGTATTCCGTGAGGATAATCCGGATCATAGAGTTCTGAGTACTGCTTATTCGCTTGAGAAAGCAGCCAAGGTTAAGAAGAAACATATACTTGTTACGAAAGATGTTAATCTGAGGATGAAAGCCAAAGCACTCGGCTTGCTTTCGGAGGATTATACTACCGACAGGATCCGGAATATTGAGGAACTTTACAGCGGCAAGGAGCTGTTGGAAGACTTTAATGATGATGTCATTCAAAGATTGTATTCGTCACCATTCCAGGTGCCTGCTGAGGAAGCTTTTGAAAATATAGATGCTGAAATCGTTCCGAATAAGTATTTCATTATTCGTAATGCCAGCAGATCTGTTCTTACAAATTATAACGCAGACGCGGGTATTGTTCACAAGGTTGATAAGAATCCGGTTTACGGAATAACACCTCGTAATGCCGAGCAGACATTTGCCGCACACGCTTTAATGAACCACGAGATTCCGCTTGTAACACTTACTGGAAAAGCCGGAACAGGGAAAACACTTCTGGCGCTTGCAAGTGCGCTGCAGATAAGGAAATATTACCGGCAGATTTATGTCGCCCGTCCGGTTGTGCCTTTGAGTAATAAGGACATTGGTTATCTTCCGGGTGACGTTGAAAGTAAACTGGGTCCATATATGCAGCCGCTGTTCGATAATCTTAAAGTTATACAGGATCAGTTTAAGGAAACCGACAGCGGCTACCAGGTTATAAATAACATGCTTAAAGATGAAAAGCTTGTAATTGAACCGCTTAGTTACATTAGAGGGAGGAGTCTGCAGAGGATTTTCTTCATTGTTGATGAAGCGCAGAATTTGACACCCCATGAGGTGAAAACAATTATTACTCGTGTGGGAGAAGGGGCAAAGATTGTACTTACGGGAGATATTTACCAGATAGACCATCCATATCTTGATTCATTGTCTAATGGTCTCTCGTATCTCATTGATCATTTTAAAGGACAAAAACTATATGCCCATGTAAACCTTGAAAAAGGAGAGAGATCGGAACTAGCGGAACTGGCGAGTAATCTTCTTTAATCATCCTGATTGAAAAGGGATTTCCATTTTTCCGATATACCCTGGAAATAAGTGAAAACGTTTTTGATCGTTTCAGGTCATTGCATTTCTCAATAGAAAACCAAGCAGTCTCTTCACCAAAAAACAAGTTTGCCGGGCTGGCAAGTTTTTTATATGCATTATCACGGAAGAAATATGTCTCATACACTTAAATATGTTATTGTCTGGCTGTTGTTCACTATAGTCCTCTCTGCTAATAGCGACCTGTATATTCCCAAAGAAATAAATGAAGCTATCGCCGGTGGCACGCGCACACTGGAAGGAATCCCCGGTCCTAATTACTGGCAAAATCATGCAGATTATAAAATAGATGCAGAAGTTGTTCCGGACAGTTCGTTGTTGAAAGGTCAAGTAAAGATAGAATACTATAATGAAAGTCCGGACACTCTTTCAATGGTTGTTATTCGATTGTATCAGAATATTTCAAAGTCCGGCAGTTTGCATGACTGGTATATCGATCCTGAACTTTTTAATGATGGTGTTCGTGTAAATGAGTTCAAAATTAATGGCAACAAAGTCGAGGTTGTGCCGAAGGGCAGAAAGGTTATAATTACGTCCACCAATATGCTGGTTAAACTTGACGACTTCCTTTATCCCGGTAATTCAATTAGTATTGAGATGAGCTACAATTTTAAAATCCCGGATGTTGTTAAGTTAAGGATGGGAAACTACTACGATAACGATATGTTTATTTCTTACTGGTATCCGCAGGTTGCGGTTTACGATGATATTGATGGATGGGATAAGATTGAATATAGCGGCTCGGTTGAATTCTATAATGATTTTAATAACTACGAGTTCAGTATAAGTCTTCCCGATAATTTTGTGGTTTGGGCAACCGGTGAGCTGATGAATGGACATGAAGTTTTTACTGAGGAAATTTTATCCAGGATTAATGAGGCACTCAATAGCGATGAAGTAATAAATATCATTGCAACTGATGATTATGAAGAAGGTGTTACCATAAAAGACAGCATTAATACCTGGAAGTTTAAAGCGCAGCATGTTTCGGATGTGAGTTTTTGTATTAGTGACAGTTATAACTGGGATGCTGCAAGTGTTGAAGTTGAACCCGGTAGACGAGTGATGACGAATGCTGTTTATCCGGACGGTGTAATGGAATGGGATAATGCAGCGTTTTATTCAAGAGAAACAATTAAATATTTTTCCGGGGAGTTGCCTGGCTATCCTTATCCGTATCCGCATATTACATCCTTCTGTAATAAGGGCAGAGGAGGTGGTATGGAGACACCAATGATGGCTAATAACGGTGCTCCGGAAGTAAAGGGAAGGCATGTTGGTCTGATAGCTCATGAGATTGCACATAGTTATTTCCCATTTATAATGGGAACCAACGAGCGCAAATACGCATGGATGGATGAAGGGTGGGCTTCGTTTCTTCCGAATATACTTGTGGACAGACTGGCAGAAGGTTTTAATGCGTACTCGTTGAGAGTTAAATCTTATGAGTCGAATGCCGGTAAAGAGAGTGAGCTGCCGCCTATGGTATTATCATATTCGAATAAAGGTAAGGCCAGAACAGCTTTTTATGATCGGCCTGCAGTTGCGTATACCGAATTATATCACTTGCTTGGTGCAGAAGCATTTAAAAATGCTTTGCTGGATTATATAAAGAGCTGGCACGGCAAGCATCCTTTACCATTAGATTTTTTTTACAGTTTTAATAGATCTGCAGGGAAGGATTTAAGCTGGTTTTGGAAACCCTGGTTCTATGAATTTGGCTACCCGGATCTTGCGATTGATTCGGTATCACAAGTAAAAAATAGATTGCGCCTAAAAGTCCGAAAGAAAGGTAGTTTGCCGACCAGAGTTCTTGTTGTTCTTGAATATCAGGACGGTACCTCAGAGCAGTTAGAACGTTCATGCGAAGTTTGGAGTGATGGCAGAGAAGAGTTAGATGTTGAATACAATACTGCTAAAGTCATCCACAGAATTGTACTCGGCAATTCACATATTCCCGATATTGATCACAGAAATAACTACTATATCTTTAAACGGGATAACAGTTGAGCATATCCCGGGACACGGACCGAGCCGCAGAAGCCGGAAATCGATTTGAAGCAGGGAGTATTGCAACCATATCATTGGCTCACACTGTTCATGATGTTTTCTCATCCTTCCTCGCACCGCTGCTGCCGCTTCTAATAGATAAACTCGGTATGACATATTCCCTTGTCGGAATGTTGACTGTTGTTCAGAGAATTCCCTCGCTGCTTAACCCTTTTATCGGAATGATGGCGGATAAGTTTCCAATCCGATACCTTCTCATACTTGCTCCATCCATTACAGCTGTGTCAATGAGTTTTCTCGGACTGGTTACCGATTACGTCCAGATTGTTGTTATTCTGCTAATAGCCGGATTCAGTGCATCTCTTTTTCATGTACCCGCACCTGTAATGATTAAAAAAATAGCCGGAAACAGACTCGGGAAAGGAATGAGTTTCTTTATGTTCGGCGGTGAAATTGCGAGAAGTATCGGTCCGGTGTTAATCCTGAGTGCTGTATCGCTTTGGGGTCTTGAAGGCACTTACAAACTTATCCCGCTCGGGTTAATACTTTCCTTTATACTGTATATTAAGTTCAGGAACGTTAAAATTGGCTCAGACTTTAAAAAAATTGAGCGGGAAGAAGGGATACTGGTTGTGCTTAAAGAGTATTTGCCTACATTTTTAAATCTGACAGCTATTGTTTTCTTTCTTTCACTGGTCAAGGGTGCTTTGACAATTTTTCTTCCTACATTTATTACTGCCTCAAAGGGTGGATCACTTTGGTCCGGCGGCATCTCTCTTTCCGTGTTGCAGTTCGCGGGCGCATTGGGAACATTCGCGTCGGGAACTATCTCCGACAGGATTGGGAGAAGAAAAACTTTGCTAATAATGTCGCTTGTGGTACCCGTTCTTATGCTGGCCTATTTAACGGCTGGCAGTTTTCTTGCAATGCCCATTCTTCTTGTCATGGGTTTTTTTATGTTTGCTTCAACTCCCGTACTCCTGGCTGTAGTGAACGACATCGATAGCGGGCACCCGGCGCTGTTCAACGGAATTTTCATGACGATTAATTTTCTTACAGGGGCTGTCGCCGTGGTTTTAATTGGATTCATCGGCGATTACATTGATCTTGAAACCGCTTTTTATATATCTCCAATATTGGGTTTGTTTGCCCTTCCTTTCATATACAGACTTACTACAAACTAGATTCCACTACCTAATAAAAACAGTTAATTGACCTCGTTTAATTTAAAAAATTAGGCACAGGCTTGACATTGGTTAAATTTTTTATAGATTAGCACCTTAAAAAATAATTAAGTAAGGCAAAAAGGAATAATTACATTAAATAATTAGGTGATAATTAAAATCAGGGAGTACACATGAAGAAAATTGAAGCCATAATACGCCCACATAAGATTGAGGACCTGCATACGGTGCTGCAAGAGTCCGGTTTCAGCGGTATTACCGTCAGCGAGGTAAGAGGCTACGGAAGGCAGAAAGGGCATAAGGAAATTTATAGAGGCTCTGAGTATAACCTCGAATTCGTTCCGAAAGTTAAAGTTGAACTTATTTGTGCCGACGACGCAGCTGAGAAAGCAATCGGTATTATTATCGATACATGCAAGACCGGTCAGGTCGGCGACGGGAAAATCTTTGTATATACTATCGAGGATGCTATCAGAATTAGAACTGAAGAGGCCGGTGAAAGCGCCTTATAAATATCATGAGACAATTTAATATTTCAATATATCGACTAATTTATAAGGGCAGGCTGTTCTCAAGCCGCTTTTTCTCTTTGCTGCCCGGCTCTGCAACAGCCTATTGTTAGTACGATAACTCTTCCCCCACAAGAAAAAGTTTAATAAAAACGGAGCAGAATAAATGAAAATGCGAACAAAAATAATAATGCTGCTTGTAGCGATCTCACCAGTGTTGCTGCTGGCACAGGATGCTTCCCCTTCGGTTGAAGCAAACGCTAAATCAATTGCAGATGTACAAACAAACGCCGACTTTGTATGGACACTGATCGCTGCGTTTATGGTATTTCTTATGCAGGGCGGTTTTGCCATGCTGGAAGCCGGTTTAACCAGAGCCAAAAACGCTATAAACATTTTAATGAAGAACCTAATGGACTTTTCAATCGGAAGCCTTGCATTCTGGGCGATTGGATTCGGAATTATGTTTGGAACAACATCTACAGGATGGTTCGGTACAGACGGTTTCTTCCTGTCTGATTTCGGACTGGAAGGTGACCCCTGGTTGTATGCATTCTGGATGTTCCAGGTAGTATTTGCTGCTACAGCGGCAACAATTGTTTCAGGCGCTATGGCTGAACGAACAAAATTTGTTGGGTATTTAGCGTATAGTGCTGTAATTACAGCTATAGTTTACCCTGTATTCGGAAGCTGGGCATGGGGCAGTTTATACCATGGCTCAGGATGGTTGGAAGATCTCGGGTTTATAGATTTCGCAGGTTCTACTGTTGTGCACTCGGTAGGCGGCTGGGCTGCTTTAGCCGGTGCAATCGTTCTCGGTCCGAGAATAGGGAAATTCACAAAAGACGGGAAACCGAAAGCTATACCGGGTCACAATATGCTGCTTGCTGCTCTCGGTACATTCCTTCTTTGGTTCGGATGGTTCGGGTTTAATCCCGGAAGTACGACCGCTGCTATTACAGATATAGCCGGTATCGCTGTTACAACCAACCTGTCAGCAGCTGCAGGCGCATTTGCCGCAATGATTACATCATGGATAGTATTCGGTAAACCTGAAGGCAGTATGTCCCTCAACGGTGCTATTGCGGGTCTGGTTGCCATCACGGCGCCATGTGCAAATGTTTCTCCTTTAAGTGCCGTCATTATCGGTTTGGTAGCCGGTGTGCTTGTTGTGTATAGCGTCCTATTCATTGAAAGAGTTCTGAAAATTGACGATCCTGTCGGTGCGGTTTCCGTGCACGGTGTATGCGGTGCCTGGGGTACTCTCGCTGCCGGATTATTCGACATTGGCGGATTCTCTTTAAGCGTTGTCGGTGTTCAGCTTCTGGGTATTGCTGCAGCATTCCTCTGGGTATTCCCTGTCGCTTTCATAATGTTTAAAATAATTGATAAGACCATCGGTTTACGTGTATCACCTGAAGAAGAACTCGATGGACTTGATATACACGAACATGCCGGAGAAGCTTACCCGGAATTCGAAAAGGTTTCGTAATTTGTTCATTATTGAAGGATGAATCTAAAATATCATCCCAAGTTTTAATGTTGGAAAGTTAGGAGAAATAAGTTGGTGAAAAAAACTAATCTACTCCTTTGGTTGGATATACTGTCTGTTACATACTCTTCTAACTTGGTTAAACGGGGAAGGACCATCCCACCTTCCCCGAAAATTTTTTCATTCATATTATATGAGGTACATAATGAAACTTTTTACAAACTCTATTACGAAAATTGCAGCGTTCCTTATGATTGCATTGTCTGTTTCGTTAAGCGCACAGGGTATAACAGCAAGTGCAGGGGCTGACATTGTAAGTCGTTATATTTGGCGTGGACTTGAAGTAAACAAAACTCCCAATATTCAGCCGTCTATTGCAATTGGTGCCGGCGGATTGGAAGTAGGATTGTGGGGATCGCAGGCTCTTTCATACGAAGCCGGCGCCGCATTTTCTACTGAAATAGATTTGTATGCAGCTTATGGAATCAGTACATCTGCCGGAGATATTTCTCTGATGGTTACTGATTATTATTTCCCTGATGCTGGTATACCATTAGGATGGGCTGACGATGGTACCGGCGCTCATACTCTGGAAGCCGGTGTTGGATTCAGCGGTTCTGAAAAATTTCCGATAAGTGTTTCCATATTCTACAACTTCTATAATGATCCCGGTAATAATATATACTTCGAATTTGCATATCCATTCAGTGTGTCCGGTCTCGACATGGGGTTAACCGTCGGTGGAACACCGGGTAGCGAAGATAATCCGGGATATTATGGAACTGACGAATTTGGTCTAATTAACGTTGGTATAAGCGCTTCGAAGGAAGTTAAAGTTACTGAAGATTTCAGTTTACCGCTTTCAAGTTCATTTATTTTGAATCCGAAAGCTGATATTGCATACTTTGTTATTGGATGTTCATTCAGTTTATAGAATATTTATACCGGGGAAATTTGCATAATTCATAAAAAATGTTATTATAGGGAAATGATATTACTGTCAGACACAGCGTATTATAGAATTAAATCGACTTTATCCGGGGCTGATCCCTCGGAAGTTGAATTTTCTGCGAAACAAACCGTAATTACCCCCGCGGAAATTCGCAAGAATACCCGGCGCTGTATCAATTTCATCCCCCTACGTTGATACTGTAATATAAAAGTCTCAACAAATATACATTAAAAATTATTTGACGGAGCGAGCAGAGATGACTATGAATTCATCTTTTCCCTGTAAAAACGGAATGTATGATCCGGCATTTGAACACGATGCCTGCGGTGTTGGATTTGTTGCCGATATTAAAGGAAAAAAAGATCATGAGATTGTACGTAACGGAATTGAAATTCTGGAGAATCTCAAACATCGCGGAGCAACGGGCAGTGACCCTGAAACAGGCGATGGTGCGGGAATTTTAACCCAACTGCCGGATGCATTTTTAAGAAAAGTTTGTCATGAAATTGATATAGAACTTCCGGCCCCCGGTCAATACGGGGCCGGACTTATTTTCCTGCCGAATATTGCCGAAGACAGGCATAAAATTGAGAATATTTTTGAGCAGGTTACTCACGAGGAAGGACAGAAATTCCTCGGATTCAGAGATGTTCCTTACGATGATTCCAAGATAGGACGTGTTGCCCGCTCGGTTATGCCCGATTTTAAGCAGGTTTTTATTGCGCGGGGCAATAATACGCCACTTGAAAATTTTGAACGCAAACTGCTCGTTATCCGAAAAAAGCTTGGTCTAAAAATTCGGATTCGTGAGGATCTATCGCAGAAGCATTTTTTCTACGTCTGCAGTCTTTCTTCGAAAGTGATGATCTACAAGGGACAATTGAAAGCCGAGCAGCTTGACGAATTCTTCCCCGACTTGCAGGATGAAGATTTCGTTTCGGCCGTTGCACTTGTGCATTCACGCTACAGCACCAATACTTTTCCAACCTGGGCGCTTGCTCATCCCTTCAGGATGATAGCCCACAATGGCGAGATAAATACTCTTCGCGGCAACCTTAACTGGTTTAATGTAAGGGAAAAACAGTTCGAGAGTGAATTATTCGGAGATGATCTTAAAAAGATTTTCCCCGTTATTGCTCCAAGTAAGAGTGACTCAGCCGCTTTCGACAATGCTTTTGAAATGCTTGTTTATTCTGGACGCTCAATCCCGCATGCCTTAATGATGATGATTCCGGAAGCATATTCCGGTGATCCGAATATGGATGAATACAAGAAAGCATTCTATGAGTATCATGCATGTCTTATGGAACCATGGGACGGACCGGCTGCTATCTCATTCACAGACGGCCGTTATATCGGTTCTGTGCTTGACAGGAACGGTCTGAGACCTTCGCGCTACTGGATTACCGATGATGATAAAATAGTGATGGCGTCTGAAACCGGCGCTCTTAGCATTGATGAGTCAAAAGTTGTAAAAAAAGGCCGGCTGCAGCCCGGCAGGATATTCCTTGTAGATACAAAGCAGGGGAGGATTATTGATGACAATGAAATTAAAAAGGAAATATCTAATTCAAAGCCTTATAAGGAATGGCTTGAAGAGAATATGCTAAGTATCTCGCAGATTGATGAAGATACCTCGGAGGATAGGAAGGAATCGATCCCGCTGCTTCAGAAACAAAAGGCATTCGGGTACAGTCTTGAAGATATTAAAATGCTTATTACTCCCATGACTGAAACCGGGATTGAAGCTACCGGATCCATGGGCGCTGATACACCTCTGGCTATACTCAGCAAGAGACCGCAGCTTTTATTTAATTATTTCAAACAGCTTTTCGCGCAGGTAACAAATCCTCCGATTGACGCTATCCGTGAGAAAATTATAATGGATGAGCATGTATTCCTGGGCGAAGAACAAAATTTAATGACTGAATCGGCTCTTCATTGCAGAAGATTAAAGCTGGATAATCCTGTAATTACAAACAGCGAGTTCAGGAAAATCAAGTCGCTGAATCTGGATAAGCTCAAATCCAAAACTCTGTCGGTTCTCTTTCATGAAGGAGAGAGTCTTGAAACTGCTCTTAAAGCTTTGTTCGATGCTGCAGATAAAGCAATTGCTGACGGCAATACAATTCTGATTTTATCCGACAGGTTTGTTGATGCTGAATATCTGCCGATTCCCTCTCTGCTTGCCTGTGCCGGACTTCACCATCATCTTATTAAAAAAGGGACACGCACAAAAGTCAGCATAGTTGTTGAAACCGGTGAAGCCCGTGAAATGCACCACTTTGCAGTACTTATTGGTTACGGCGCTAATGCCGTTAATCCATACCTGGTATTTGAAACTATTGAAGACCTCGTTGACAGGAAACAATTAGCGAATGTTTCAGATTATGAAACCGCACAGGCTAATTACCTAATAGCTGTTACAAAAGGTTTGTATAAAATAATTTCCAAGATGGGTATCTCTACTGTTCAGTCATATTGCGGCGCCCAAATTTTCGAGGCGGTAGGTATTCATGAAGATGTTATTGATAAATATTTTACTTCCACTTACTCGAGAATAGGCGGTATTAATTTAGAGCTGATTTGTAAGGAAGTAAGGCAGCGGCATGACTCGGCATTCAAGCCGGAATACCAGTATGAACAGATGCTTGATGAAGGCGGGTTTTATCAATGGCGTCAGGACGGTGAGTTCCACCAGTGGAATCCGGAAACTATTGCAATGCTTCAGCATTCAGTTCGTTCTGGTGATTTCAAGTTATTTAAGAAATACACATCACTTATAAATGATCCTGATAAAAATTACGCTACACTAAGATCGATGCTCCAGTTCAAGGAACGTAAGTCCATTCCAATTGATGAGGTTGAACCGGTTGCTGAAATAGCTAAAAGGTTTGCCACAGGCGCAATGAGTTACGGATCAATTTCCAAAGAAGCGCACGAGACTATAGCCTTAGCCATGAATGAACTCGGCGGATTTTCCAATACCGGTGAGGGTGGAGAGAATCCGGAAAGGTTCAAAGTGGATGAACAGGGACGCACAAAACGCAGCAGGATTAAACAGGTTGCACAAGGCAGGTTCGGCGTAACGATTGAGTATCTAGTCAATGCCGACCAGATACAAATTAAAATGGCGCAAGGCGCTAAGCCTGGAGAAGGCGGTCAGCTTCCGGGCCACAAGGTAAGTAAGGAGATTGCCGGTACGCGTTATACTACTCCGGGCGTCGGACTGATTTCACCGCCACCTCATCACGACATTTATTCAATCGAGGATTTGGCGCAGCTTATTCATGATTTAAAGAAATCAAATACGAAAGCGGATATTAGCGTTAAACTTGTTTCGGAAGCCGGTGTCGGTACCATCGCCGCCGGTGTATCCAAAGGGAAGGCAGACCACTTAGTGATCAGCGGATATGAAGGCGGAACGGGTGCTTCGCCGCAGACTTCTATTAAACATGCGGGTCTTCCTATGGAACTCGGTATTGCCGAAACACAACAGGTTCTTGTAATGAACGACTTGCGCAGGAGGATTAGAGTGCAGGTCGACGGGCAGCTTAAAACCGGCCGGGACGTTGTGATTGCCGGTATGCTGGGCGCGGACGAATTCGGGTTTTCTACCGCCGCCCTTATATCACTGGGCTGTATTATGCTGAGGAAATGTCACCTCAATACATGCTCGGTAGGAGTTGCCACGCAGGATCCCGAACTTCGCAAAATGTTCAAGGGTAAGCCGGAACATGTAATCAATTTCTTTAGTTTCCTCGCACAGGAGGTTCGGGAAATAATGGCTGAACTCGGAATCAAAAATTTCGATGCACTTATCGGTCGATCGGATATGATGGAACAGGTTGATGAAGTCGATCACTGGAAAGCCAAATATCTCGATTTAACTAATATCCTTCACCGTCCGGATGTGCCGGCTAGGATGCCGATTTACAACTCATCGAAACAGGAACATAATATTCAGAAGTGGGAAGAAAACAGGTTTATCGAAGCCTGTAAGAAAGCGATTAGTAAAAAAGTACCTGCCAGATTCGGTTATGTTCTTAATAACACCAATAGAACAGTCGGAACAGTGCTGAGTTCAAAAATCGCTTCCCTTTACGGTTTGGAAGGATTGCCTGAAGATACAATTCAAATCGACTTCGAGGGGAGCGCAGGACAAAGTTTCGGTGCATTTCTTTCACATGGCGTTTCATTCAGACTTGAAGGCGACGCGAATGATTACGTTGGGAAGGGATTATCAGGAGGAAAAATTATTATAACTCCACATGAAGAGTCCGGATTAATTCCTGAAGAAAATATTATTGTCGGTAACGTTGTTCTTTACGGCGCTATAAAAGGTGAGATGTACCTGCGCGGACAGGCGGGGGAAAGGTTTGCAGTGCGTAACAGCGGTGCCTCAGCGGTAGTGGAAGGCATCGGCGATCATGGCTGCGAATACATGACTGGCGGGCGTATTGTAGTGCTGGGTGAAACCGGGCGAAACTTCGCGGCCGGTATGAGCGGGGGTATAGCTTATATCTGGGATAAAAATAAAACATTTGGAAAGCTGTACAATCCGGAAATGGTAGATTTATTTGATATTGAAGATGAAAAAGATCAGAGTGAGTTGCATTCTTTAATTCAGAATCATCTCCATTATACTCACAGCACAGTCGCCGGGAAAATACTGGATAACTGGACTGCGGAGTTAGAGAATTTCATAAAGATCTTCCCCAGAGATTATCAGAGAGTCCTGGCGGAACAGAACAATGAGGAGAATACCGGTAAACTTGAACCGGCGCTCTCTTAGTGAATTTGTAATTTGATAAACAGAGAATTGTTATGGGTGAAATAACTGGATTCAAAAAATACAATAGAGTTGAGCTCGGCAAACAACCGGCTGATAAACGAACAAAACACTGGAATGAATTTACATCGCTTCCGGAAGATGATCTTCTGCGGCAGCAGGGTGCAAGATGTATGGACTGCGGTATTCCATTCTGCCAGTTCGGGTGCCCGATAAGTAATATCATTCCCGATTTCAATGACCTTGTTTATAAGGATGATTGGGAAGCTGCATTTTACAGGCTGATGAAGACAAATAACTTTCCTGAGTTTACAGGAAGAGTTTGTCCTGCGCCTTGTGAAAACTCCTGTACACTTTCAATTAACAAGCCCGCTGTTACAATTAAGAATATAGAACTGTCGATAATTGAAAGAGCATATAAAGAAGGCTGGATGAAGCCTAATCCGCCGCAGGTAAGAACGGGTAAAACTGTTGCAATTGTTGGTTCCGGTCCCGCAGGACTTGCCTGTGCCGATCAGTTAAATCACGCGGGACATAAGGTGACGGTGTTCGAAAAGAACGAGTTTATAGGCGGACTGCTTACTCTCGGAATACCGAATTTTAAAATGGATAAATCCGTTGTTGAAAGACGTGTTAATATTATGCGTGATGAAGGGATTGAATTTGTAACCGGTACATATATCGGTAAAGATAAACCTGCTAAGGAACTGCTCGACGAATTTGATGCGGTTGTTCTTTCCGGCGGGGCCGAACAGCCGAGAGATATTCCGGTGGAAGGTCGCGAGCTTAGCGGTATTCATTTTGCCATGGAGTTTTTAACGCTGCAGAATCGTGAAAACCTTGGCGCTTCGTTTAACGGCAATAAAATTTCAGCTAAGGATAAAAACGTTATAGTTCTCGGAGGGGGAGATACCGGTTCGGATTGTATCGGTACTTCCAACCGGCAAGGTGCGAAGTCAGTAACCAATTATGAATTGCTTCCGCAGCCGCCGAAGGAACGGGATTCTGATAATCCCTGGCCTCAATGGGCGTTCATCGAAAGAACTTCAACTTCGCATGAAGAGGGCTGTACAAGAGATTTCGGTATTATGACTAAAAAGTTTTCCGGCAGCGACGGTAAAGTTGAAAAGGCTTCACGCAGTTCGTCTTGAATTCGGTCCGAAAGATCCCTGAAACCGGCAGGAGACCAATGAAAGAAATTCCCGGTTCCGAGTTTGAAATAGCTGCTGATCTTGTTCTGCTGGCAATGGGTTTCCTGGGTCCGGTTAAAAACGGGATGCTGGAAGAACTTGAAGTTGAATTGGATGAGCGGGGAAATGTAAAAACCGATGATTCCCAAATGAGCAGTATTAAAGGCATATTTGCTGCCGGAGATATGCGGCGTGGTCAGTCTCTTGTTGTATGGGCAATTAACGAGGGCAGGAATACGGCTATGTATGTAAATAATTTTTTGAAACAGGATTAATAAAAATTCACACTCCTACGTAAAGATGTGCGGGAAGACATCGTGAGTTGTGATGAACCTCCTTCACACCCTTTTGGATCCCCGGCATGCACGCGCAGTATGTCCGGGGGTTTTAATTTTAATATCATATGTGTATGTAGGACAGGCTCTCAGCCTGTCCTGAGAATAAAATAAATAGATCTAAATAAATATCAGTTGCCTCTATCTATCATTTTTAGGCTGTCCTTTAAACAAATCATCCGCAGGGAAATACTTGAGTACCGTACTAATTTTGTTAGGTGTATATGATTTAATAGTAATTTTATTTTATGTTTTTTATCGGGAATATAGGACAGGCTGAGAGCCTGTCCTACATAAGCAGTAGGAGGGATATTTACTTATGCCTCAAACTTTGCATCGCGGACGTTTGCCTCACCTTTATGATAGTGAAGGGATATACTTCGCAACCATCAGATTAGCTGAAAGATAGTATGAATAAACCTCATCTGTTTTACTTCCTAACGATTCATTTAAGTAAACTCAAACCAAGCTTCTGTTTCAATACCGTCGATGTGTTTGAGAAGAGTAGTCGTTTCCCGGTAATTAAGACTAGCATCCTGTTTTAGGCGTTTCAGCTTTCAATTCGAATAAAAGTAAGTGCAATAACTAAATTATTCTTCGCTAAATACGATAATAAAAAATAAATAATTCCTTCTGGATTATTCAGGGCTGGATCGATTTGTAGTTATTACTAAAACCACACATATAAATTCAAATACTAATTATTCACGGAACAATCAAAATGAAAGTTAAGAATTTTCTATTAACAGGCATTTTTCTGCTTGCCCTTGCTTGTAGTGATGATAATGTTACCGAAGTTAAATCTGATCCGGTTGAACCCGGAATTCAAAGTGTTGAAGGAAGAATTGAATTAACAAGTGTTAACAGTACCCCTGATTTTTCAGACTATGATATTATTTCATTTTTTGAAGATGATGATGTAGAAAGTGATAACTCGTTTAATATCGATGTAACCGAAAATGACGAACATCCGCAAATGGTATTCGTTGAGAACAGTAATGATTATATCGTGATGGCGGGTATTGTAAGACATGGCGATACAGAAGTTATAATCAACGAAGTAAGCACGGCAAAGGCTATGGTGTTGAGAAACTTTATTTTCCTCGGCAGCAGTGCATACGAAAAAGAAATGATTCTCGATTTTGCCGGGAGCGCCCCGTCTTTTGGCGAACTGCTCGGAGCAGTTACCCACGCAATTCAAACGGATCTTGATAATGTTTACAATGAAGAAGTTTTCCCGGAACTCGATGAGCTTTCATCACTGGTAGCCGTAGAAGTATTTCAAGAAATGAATTCGGCTGGTCTGTTTAAAAGGGCTGAAACCAATGGCATCGGTACGGATGCACCGGCTATTAACGTTAATGAGGTTGACAAGAAGTCTGTTACTTTCAGTAATCACAACCTGGTTTATTTTTCCGGACAGGCAACAAATATGGCTGACAACTCAACGGAAGATGTATTTACACTTGGACGCCGGAATTCACTTCTTACATGGTATTGGTTCGGTATATCGGAGGATGTTGAAACCAATGTCAGTTTCAAGAATTATAGTACTTCATACTTAGTTAATATAACAAAAGGATTTGAAGCTAACCTGAGTATCTTTAATCCGCTTACTCCCAATGGAAGAGCAAGCATAATGAATATAATGGTTGCTGTCAGGGAGGCGATGAAACTTATCGGCGGAACGGCGGGTAACATTGTACTCGGTGTTGATGTTGTTACAACCATCTATAAAGCTAATAAGGCAGTACTGGATCCATATATTGCTGAGTTCAAGGCCAGGCAAGCCGAGCGTGATTTCGTTGGAGCTATGGATGAATTAATGAAAATCGGCGGAATAATACTAACAGAGGGGCTGGCTACGGGAGCACTTGCAATTACTGCGGTAAAACTGGGGTTGCTTGATAAGATAAAAGGATTGGTTAAAGATCTGGCAAGTGTTATTCCGGTGGTGAAAGGAATACTTGTTGCAAAACAGCTGGGTGCGGAAACAATTCCATTTGTTGCCGACTTGATAGGGGGAGACAGAACCTATAGATATTATGTGAGAACATATACGCAAACAGATAATGAAGAATCCGTTATAACCGCGTATGAAATTGAAAAAGGCAAACCCATTACACCATATATTAATGGTGAACCTAAGATATCCTCATATCGTGGAAAGTACCCGGTTTTCAGCGGGTTTAAACTTACCGGGTTTTCTGTTGAAAATAAGCATTACACATATGAAATAAGATTGTATAAAGGCGGCTTGTTGAGTATTGCCTGCCGGAATATACCCGGTTATGAAATGGACCCGATTGATTTTGTGAGTGGTAATCTGGCATCCGGTGCATCGTTTTCTTATGAGACTACATTCACGGATAAAACAATTTACTTGATCGAAGTGGTTCTAAAAGATGCATCAGGTAATACATCACCGGCATATGAATATATGGTTTGGAAGTTATATTAATTGCAGCTGGGGTACTTCTAAAGTACCCCACCCCACCTCAGAGGTACCCCCGGGCACTTCAAATACCCGCTTTCGGAGCTTTTATATACAATCGCAAATATATCTTCATCGGCAGAGAGGCAAAAAGAGTCAGGTATGAATATTTTTTATTCGACGCGGGTTATAATTGCACCGGAGGCAAGTATATTTTCTTTGATCGTTAGTATTAATGGGCCGGTAAAGATAATAATAGACCCGGCTTCGAACCTTATTTCTTCAAAGCCGGGTTTTATTGCTTTGGTATCTTGTACTCCGGGTACTTATCGAATGATAGTCTTTAATCAATATTATGCCGGCGTGGATACCGGTTCACTTTCCTGGGCGAATCGTTTTTTAAGGTCTTCGTAAACAACTTTAGCTCCTGGAATATCCAGCTTTGACGCCATCTTAATTGAATTGTAAAATGCTAATGCAGCCACATAAGCTTCGCTGCCCGAAAGCATAACACTATCATCCAGGTTGTGTACCAATGCTTCAAGAGGACGTACAATATCTTTTAAGTCGTCCACCGCGGTAAGGTCGGTTTTAAGCTCTCCTACATTCACATACGGCGGAACGAAGTTAGGATTAGTCTCTGCGTAGTCCAGAGCCTTTTCAACAAAGGGGGTTGTCTTGTCGCTCATCTTAGGAAGATCGCGTCTTTCATCCGGATTAAGGGCTATTAGTAAGGGATCAAGTTTGCTTTTGATTGTTGTTATCGCGTCCATAATGACGGTTTTGTCTTCGGGTGAGATTTGAATAGAGACAAGATTATTCTCAGGCATTTTAGCCTCCATAATTAATTGTTGGATTATTAATTACGAACAAAAGAGAATAACGATATGTACTGTAGTTGCAGGGAAAGGATTTTGTTCGGTCCTAAAATATGCTAATTGAATTAATAATCAAGGATTTAATTAGTAATTGGCAATTATTTTTTGCTGTTCATTTAGTAATAGTGGAATTACTTTAATCTAAATCAATATTTTTTTAAGTTTATGTGCCCCCTACCCCGGAATGCTTGAATATAGATTACTATCTATCCGGTGAGTTATTTGCCGAGCATCTTACTGCATTATTCGTACGCATTAGTATTCAAAAATCGTATTCCCGTTTAACTAACAATATGTGAGTTACCTGCCGAAGGTGTAACAAATGTAGGACGAAACGCCGTTTCGTCCCCTTAAAATATTTTTTTATAAAATAATAATGGAGGTGAAGTTGAGACTACATTTTAATATAACTCCCAATACCGAAATCGTTCCTTTCGATTATCAGCATTTCTTAATCGGGGCGTTTCATAAGTGGATGAAATGGAATGAACTTCATGACGAAATAAGTCTCTATTCATTAAGCTGGCTACAAAACGGCAAAATCAGTAAAGACGGATTTAATTTCCACAATGGTGCAAAATGGTTCATCAGCTTTTGGGATGAAGAAATCGGGAAGCAGTTAATCATGAGCGCAATGAAAGAACCGGATGTATGTTGCGGTATGAAAGTAAATGAAATCCATATTCAGGAGACGCCGCAATTTGGAGCAAGGGAAAGGTTTAGTGCAGCCAGCCCGGTTTTTATAAGAAGATATGACAGTAACGGAAAGGCTGCACATATTACTTATAAGGATAAGGATTCGGATACTTATTTAACTGAAACATTGGAACGGAAGTTAAAAACAGCAGGAATTGAGAAGGAGGTAAAAGTATATTTTGATAAGATGTACCATAAACCTAAGACAAAACTAGTGGATATAAATGGTATTAAGAACAGGGCCAGCTTTTGCCCGGTAATTGTTGAGGGAGATGAAGATGTTGTTAGTTTTGCATGGAATGTAGGAGTTGGACATTCCACGGGCTGCGGATTTGGAGCGTTGTATTAATATGACAACAGAGTGCATCACAGATTGCAAATCAAAGCTACGGAGAATTTAAATTTTATCAAGGGAGAAAATATGTATGTAGTGAAATATTCGGGTCCGTTTGGTTTTATAAAACCATGGACGGCTGTGAGGGATAACGAAACATTTAGTCAAAACTTTCTGACACCTTCAATAATTGAAGGCATGGAAAAGAAACTTTTTCCTGAGTTACTTAAATCAGAGAAATATGACTCCCGAATTGTTCGTCATAGATTAACATATTCGGGAATATCGAAACAACAAGAACAAACACAACCAAGAGCTATTGATATTAAAATCAAAAAGAAAGAAGGCTTAATTGAATTTAATAGACCGCGATCAATTCTAATCCGTGGTGTTATGATTAATCCGATTTTATACCTGGCTTTCTTAAAATATGAATACGCTGAGCTAGCCGCACAACAACACATCTGTTTATGCCGAAACGAGGACATCCTTTTTCCACAATTCTTTTCAAATAGAGAATTAATAATGCAAATAGAGGAAGGCGAATTCGATAGAAAAGATAGCGGCTTCAATGGATTTGAATTACGCTTTTGTGAAAGCAGTCAATCATTCATTGTAGGATTTAATCGATTTAACAAAAACCAACCAATGTATGGCTGGCTACATATTGTAGGAAGCAATCCCATGATAAAAAGTGAAATGATATGAATCCATTAACCGGTTTATTAGCTAAAAGCTCAAAAAACGGCGGTACGATTTTAATTGAGCATTTACAACAAGTCGCATCCATTGCTGAAAAAATAGCGGAAACTCTGAATTTGGATAAAGAACTTGCACGATTAGGCGGGTTACTTCACGATACCGGGAAAGCACACCCGGATTTTCAAAAAAAGTTAGCAAACAATAGAAGAATGAATTTCGGGATACCGTTAAGACATGAGCTTTCGTCATTACTATTTCTCCCGCTTTTCCCCAAAAAAGATTGGGATATATTAATTGATATGATAGTTGCCCATCACCGGTCAATTAGGCAGGATGCACGGAAACAAGGGATCTTAGATTTAGAAGATTCGGAAGGATTAGAGGAAGTATTTAACAGGCATTGTGAACCGTGGAATGAATGGTCGCAATATGTAATTGCAATCCTTGACGAATGTGGAATTGATAAGCGAAATATCACCAAAGAGGAAGCATTTGAAGCTTTTGAATATGCCATTGAATATTGCTCGAATAAGAAACTCGGTTGGTCGAAATGGAAAGGAGTTCTAATTGGAGCCGATCATTTTGCTTCGGCATTGGATGAAAAAATACAAAATCACTTGCAAGAGATATTCAAAAGCCCGGAACTCTCTGTCTTTAATAGTCGGTCGAATAATTTATATCCATTATCTCTAATGAGTGCAGATGATAATCGTCCTCATACACTTGTTGTTGCGCCTACAGGAGCCGGGAAAACAGATTTCTTAATGCGTAGATGTAAAAACAGAGTTTTCTATACTCTTCCTTTCCAGGCGTCAATTAATGCAATGTTTGATCGATTCAAAAAGCAACTACCTGAGCAAAAAGAAATAAGAGTATTACATGCCTCATCAAAACTAATTATAAAGGGAGATGGTGCATACGAAGAAAAAGTTTTACAGGATAAAGTCGGAGCTTCAATAAAAGTATTAACTCCTCATCAAATGGCTTCACTTATTTGCGGGACACGAGGTTTTGAAACGCTCGCAATAGACCTTATGCGAAACGATGTAATACTTGATGAAATACATTCATATTCCGATGTTTCGCAATCAATGGTTCTTGAAATTGTAAAAGCATTGCTAAAACTTAACTGCAAAATTCATGTAGGCAGCGCAACAATGCCTTCGGAATTACAGAAGAAAATTTTGCATCTACTTGGCGGAGAAGAACAAACATATACTGTAACGCTACCTAAAAATACACTTGATACATTCGATAGGCACCGGATTCATAAACGCTCTTCCTTTGAGGAAACTATTCCCATCATAAGACAAGCATTGAGTGAAAAAAAGAAAGTTCTTATAGTTTGCAATAAAGTGGATACCGCACAACGGCGTTTTACAAAATGCAGTGATTTATTTTCCGGGATTCCGAAAATGTTATTACATAGTAGATTCAGAAGGAAGGATCGTTCCGAAGCGGAAAATGAATTGCGTGAAAAATACGATAAATTGTCAAATGCTTGTATCGTAATTTCTACCCAAGTTGTCGAAGTTAGCCTCGATATCAGTTTCGACATTATGATTACCGAATGCGCACCTTTGGATAGCCTGATACAAAGATTCGGGCGTATCAATCGAAGAAGAACTGTCGAAAGTGTTAGAGAAAAAAGAATAAAACCTATCTATGTAATTGAGCCGCCGAAAGACATTAGAGAGTGTTTGCCGTATAAAAGAGAAGTTCTTCTAAGCAGTTTTGCTGAACTACCCGATAATAAAATTTTACATGAATGCGACTTACAAAAAAAGATTGATGCAGTATTTCCCAAACTGGAAACTGTTCCAATCAACACACATTTAGTTTGGGAAGGCGATGAATTTCTTTTAACCGAACTTTGTCATTTCCCATCTTCTGTTCTTATGGAAACCTTAAGCATTGAATCCGCTACAGCTATCCTGCAATCGGATTTGGAAATTTATGAAAAAGGTAATAGTGAAGAAAGAACAAGTCTGGAAATACCAATTCCACGAAGTTCGAGATTTCGCAAGTTCACCAACTTTGGCTATTCGAAATATGGAACTTGTCCAATAATAATTCACAATGATTTATATAGTTCCGAAATGGGACTGGAATGGAAAGAAATTGATTCATTTATATTTTAAAAGGAGGTGAGGATTATGTATACATCATTTATCGGTAATTTCTTTCTGGAAAAACTGAATGAAGAACTTCAAAAGAAATTTACTGCACAAGAATATTTTGAAAAAGAACAATTTCCGTTGTTTTATGATCATCACAAATATCTTCAAAGCCCGGCAAATACACCCTTATTCCAAGTGATCGCGCAAAAGAAAACAAAAGATTCGAAAGCGCGCCATAAAGCATATTCTGAAATCGTGGATAAAATAAAAACTTATTCAGAAACTAAAGATCAAGCACCGGACATGAGTTTTGCCTTGGGTTTTTCTTCAGCTGATTTATTAGGTACCACATCAGGTCAAATAACTTCGATTGATCTTCCATTTAATGCTGAAGATATGTTTGCTTCTTGGATAGGCGCCGGTTTTGGTATTGGGGTTGCCGGTGGATTAAATATCCTGATCGAGAACTATGAAGTTTTACGAGTATTGCAAGAAGGATGGACACTTTATAGAGAATTTGTTAATGAAAATACTGGAATTGATAACAAAGTTGAAACGTGGAATGGGATTTGGCTTTCGCATAGGTTTAGTGAAAGTTTTGTAAAAACATCCCCTAAGGCTAATTTTCATCCAATTGGAGTAAGCAAAGATGGTAAAGCACAAATGGATCGTCCTTCATGGACAAATCTCATTTTTACATTGGCGAAAATTTTTCCCAAACAAACTTTAAACGCATATGTCTATAGTTTCGGAAAAATGAACAGAACAATTGGTTTTGTTCGTTTCGTTCTGCCTGAAGTATCAAAAGTTTCTATGCTTTATAGTTCTCTATTCGAAAAAAGTACTATTCTATCCAACAGAGAGCTTGCTCAAATATACCAATCTGAATATGGTTTCTCGGCAGTATGTGAACGATTCAGTATGGTTGGATTACGCTCTTTAGAACCAAAAGATTTAAAAAAATTCATGCCTTCCAAATACGAAAAAAATTTTCCAACACTTAAAAACGATGAAAAATCTATAATTAACTATTCTATTTATATAACATGGATTGTGGCTATGCTAAACAACAAAGAATTATTAGAACTTGCGGAAAAAGCTGCCTTAAGGCTCAAAGAGTTTACTTTAAAAGAAGGGAAAGTCAGAACAAACCGCACAAACGCAATCGAACAACTTCTTAGTTCAAAAAATCGAAAAGATTTTATTGCCGGGTTAACCGAGATCACTAAAGAGGATGAGAAAATGTCGGAAATATCAAATGAATTAGTTAATAGTGCTATGCTTGATATTGCGCCGGACAATTTAACATTATTTGTAACTCTGCTTCGATTCAAATATTTATCAAATAAAATCTAAAATATATTAGGGAGAAATAAAATGCAAAATCCGTTTATTTATATTCGTGGACTTAGACATGTAGATCATACAGTATTTACAGTTGCAGATGGTCAGAAAAGATATTGGGATGATCAATTTCAGCGCTGGGTTGCATATTCCAGTGGTCAGCACGTAAAAAGATCAATCCTGGAAGAAGTTTTAAGAACATTGGAAAAAGAACCTGTGCCTGTTACCTTCTACTTTGAAGCTCCAAAATTAAAAGAAAAGGAAGTCACAACACCGGCGGATCCTGCATATGTGGATCAACTTTTAGGTGGATGGATGGTAGCGCAATCCGGCGGCGGCGGAAGAACGATTAAAAGAAGGAGTCCCTTGTCAATTTCCGCCTTAAGACCTCTTCACCCTTTATTGAGTGGAATAAATTCTGAACCAATATCATTCGATAGGAGTGATCGGCCGGATCTTCATAAAGTTATTGTAAAAGATACAAATGGAAACGAATTGACAGAAGAACAAATATCTGAATTGCTTTCGGATTCTGACAGAAGCTTAAGACGCAAATGGATTCCAGAAGATAAAAATAAACGTGCAAGCGGTTTATTCGTTTACGACATTGCCATTGATTTAAGAACTCTTTTTTGTATCTCCACGAATACCTTGGAGCCGGAGTTGTCGGAGCAAACTATTATAAACCTCACAAATGACGGTTGGAAGGAGTCAAAAAATGTTTTTGGATCCTGTTTAATTGCATCGGAAGACAAACGAAATGAAATAATCAGTGCACTATCAAAAGCTTTAATCAATTGGAGAATTACAACAAATCAATCACGTACATTCAGTCCAATGGAAATGCTTGCTGTTGCAGTAAGTGACAATGCAAACAAAATTGCCGGAGCAATTAGAGCAAAACTTTCCGAAGAGACAGAGAAACAACGTGCAACACCTATTATCGACGATACAGCCGGGGCTGATTTATTTATAACTCTACCGTGTAACGGGTATGTTGTCGGAGTTCACGGGACAGCAAACGCACTTGAAGACACGGAAAAACATTTAGCAAATTTGATGAAAGCATACGATTACGAAAACCAGTTATAATATTGTAGGTCGATTTGCCAAATCGACCGGGGCTAGTTTTTAAAGAACAACTCACTTGAAACATTATAAACAGTTAAGCAAACTAAACACATTTACCAAATGACCGGCACACAAATATCATATTACTTTTTATGTAAACGCAAGCTCTGGTTGTTTACGAATAAAATAGACATGGAGCAGAACAGCGAAACTGTAGCTTTGGGCAGGTTTATATCCGAATCGACTTACGAACGTGCGAAACATGAAATAAGCATTAGTGACGGCGAAGATAATATAATGCTGGACTTTTACGACGCGAAAACGAAGGTGATTCACGAAGTGAAGAAGTCGGATAAAATGGAAGACACCCACATATGGCAGGTAAAGTTTTATATATCTGTAATGGAAAGACAGGGTGTTGAAGGCGTAACCGGTGAAATCGATTACCCGAAACTGCGGCAGACATTAAAAGTGGAATTAACGGAAGACGACCGCCGTGAACTTGAACATATCAGACACGCAATTCAAGTCGTTCTTGCCCAGGATAAACCGCCGGATGTTATAAATAAAACTTTCTGTAAGAAATGCGCATATTATGATTTATGCTACGTGTAGGACAAGTCGCCGACTTGTCCAAATGCACTCTGAAAGATATATACTTGCCGAAAAGCTTTTCTTGATCTGCTTTTTAAGTTCGTGAGTATGAAGTTATGTTAAAGGTTTTTACTACCGTTAAAAAAGGTTGGGGTCAAGACGGCGTCTTGACCTACAAATAATATTATGAAACATTTTTATGAGAGGCATCTGCCTCATTATATTGTGGAAGGGTATGCATATTTTATTAATGCCAGATTACACGGGTCACTGCCTAAGAAGGTAATCGATAATCTTAAGCAAACTTATGATCGCAAGGTAGAACTGATAAGCTCAATAAAGAATAATGCTAAAAAACATGAAGCATATCTTGCTTTGAAATGGGAGTATTTTACCGAATTCGATATGGAATTGCATACTCATAAAAAATCTCCAGTATGGTTAGCTAATGATTCAATAGCACAGCTTGTAAAAGAGGCATTGCATTACAGGGATAATAAGGATTTCAATTTGATCGCTTATACAATAATGAGTAACCATATACACCTGGTAATTTTCCCGTTTCTTGAAAAAATAGCTTCCGAATCGGAATATAAAAACAAGTACCCTTTAGGAGGATTGCTCGCATCATTTAAAAAATACACCGCGCTAAAGGCAAATAAAATATTAAACCGCAGCGGCGCATTCTGGCAGCATGAAAGTTATGATCATGTAGTAAGAGATAATGATGAACTTTTAAGAATCGTGAAATACGTTTTAAATAACCCGGTTAAAGCGGGACTGGTTGATGACTATAACAAGTACAAATGGAATTATTACAATCCCAAATACCTGTAGGACAAGTCGCCGACTTGTCCGATTTAATTGTTTGCATTTAAAAATAAGTCTGCCGGTCGGTGGGGATTTTAATAATCGGTGTATTCAGTTTTCTCAGAAGTAATTTTTGTTAAATAATAATTAAAGGGGTTGGGGCAAGACGGCGTCTTGCCCTACAAATCATTTATGAAACGTAATTATTATATTTTCAGCAGTGGTAAGTTAATCCGCAAACAGAACACTCTTTACTTTGAACAGGGTAAAGCGGAAGAGCCGGAAGAATTTGAAGAGAAACCGGACGAAGAAATTGAAGTTGAAGATGATTCCATTTCAACAGATGACGAGGCGGGAATAGAAGCAAGTGAACCCAAAAGGCTGCCGAAAAAACCGCTGCCGGTCGAAGATATCGAAGCTATTTATTGTTTCAGTGAGCTCAGGTTTAATACTAAGTTTCTAAACTTCCTTGCTACTAATCAAATTACGCTGCACCTGTTTAATTATTACGGTTATTATACGGGCAGCTTTTATCCGCGCGAACCGTTTATTTCCGGCAAGTTGCTTGTAAAGCAGGTAGAATGTTATACCGACATGTTTAAAAGGATTGATATAGCAAAGAGATTCGTTGAAGGTTCGGCGGCAAATATTAAGAAAAATCTTCAGTACTATAATGCGCGCAACAAGGATATGAGTCCTTTCCTGCCGAAAATAGAACTGAGAATGAAGGAGATTAACAAAGCGGCCGATATTAAAGAACTGATGGGTATAGAGGGAAATATCCGTTCAACTTATTATATAACATGGAACCTTATAATTGATGAAATGATGGAATTCGGAAAAAGAGAAAAGCATCCCCCGACAAACCCGGTGAACGCACTTATATCTTTCGGTAATTCGCTTGTATATACAACCGTATTGAGCGAGATTTACAAGACACAGCTTAATCCGCTGATCAGTTATTTGCATGAACCGGGCGAAAGAAGGTTTTCACTCGCACTCGATCTGGCGGAGATATTCAAACCTTTACTTGCCGACAGGATAATATTCAGCCTGCTTAATAAGAAACAAATACAGGCAAAACATTTCGATCAAAGAACGAATTACTGCTACCTGAGCGAAGCAGGAAGAAAGGTTTACTTAAAAGAATTCGACGAAAGACTGAAGACAACAATTAAACACCGGCAGTTGAAAAAGTCGGTTAGTTACAGGCATCTTGTAAGACTGGAGTGTTATAAACTGATTAAACACATACTTGGCGAAAAGGATTATAAACCGTTTACCATATGGTGGTAATACAAATATTATTCGGAAGGAATAAAATGTATATTATTATAGTATATGACGCCGCACCTAAAAGAGGAACTAAATTACTTAAATTTTTGCGTCGTCATTTAATATGGATACAAAATTCCGTATTTGAAGGGGAAGTAACGGAAGCGCAATTGCAAATTGTATTAAAAGGAATAAAGGATATAATCAATAAAGCGAAGGATTCCGTTATTTATTATGTTTTCGACTCAATAAAATACACTGAACGTGGTGTATTGGGAGTTGAACGTAACGAAACAGATACTTTTATTTAGGAATTGGAAATTATGACTCTTAATTTAATTCGAACTTGTCTGTTTAGTACCAAAAATATAATTTGTCGTCGTACCCCGGGCAATTTTGCACTATTTGAGGTCGACAATGGAAGCGCCGAAAAATGCTTGGAATATGCTTCAAAAAGCCCGGTTTATGGGCTGTATTAATCGTACTAATGTAGAATTGAAACGAAGATGAAAGTCTGAGTCGATTCCCTCCCCCCGTAAGTATTAATCGTACTAATGTAGAATTGAAACAAACGCCGTAAGCTACCACGACAGTAACGATAATTACGTATTAATCGTACTAATGTAGAATTGAAACTCAATCTCGCGAATTTCCAGCCGCTCGGTTTCTGCGTATTAATCGTACTAATGTAGAATTGAAACACGTAAACGCTACTGTAGATAGCTCATTGATTGTCTCGTATTAATCGTACTAATGTAGAATTGAAACAATGAAACAGATAATAAAATACTTGAAGCCGCAATGTATTAATCGTACTAATGTAGAATTGAAACGTGTATGAAGAGGGCAACCTTATTGAAGATAACCGAGTATTAATCGTACTAATGTAGAATTGAAACATTTAAAAACATAAGCCAAAAGGAAAGCAGTAAAAGTATTAATCGTACTAATGTAGAATTGAGACACGTCCAACCTTTGTTTCATCATACTTATTTGCTCAGTATTAATCGTACTAATGTAGAATTGAAACGGCGAAAATTGATAGAAAAGCAGCGGAAAAAGCTAGTATTAATCGTACTAATGTAGAATTGAAACTGAAAAAGAAAATCTTCTGCGGCTGCGTCTGTTGTGGGTATTAATCGTACTAATGTAGAATTGAAACACTAATAGATCACCCGTTGCGCTAAGTAATTCTTTTGTATTAATCGTACTAATGTAGAATTGAAACTCTGATGTTATATGAGTTACAGCACTCTGATAATTCAGGTATTAATCGTACTAATGTAGAATTGAAACCGGTTTACAAATATGTTTTTTCTCGTTGTCAATTATGTATTAATCGTACTAATGTAGAATTGAAACGATATTGATGCGGTTTCTGTTATTGCCGGCTGACTGGGTATTAATCGTACTAATGTAGAATTGAAACTTTAATTTTACGTTAATATATACGAATCTCGATAAACGTATTAATCGTACTAATGTAGAATTGAAACGCTTATCTTCGAACTAATGTACGGCGCCGGTTTGCGTATTAATCGTACTAATGTAGAATTGAAACGTCGAAAGTATTCTTTTCTATCTGGAATACTCCGAGGTATTAATCGTACTAATGTAGAATTGAAACAACGGTAACATGATAATTATGGGGGTGGAGTACGATGTATTAATCGTACTAATGTAGAATTGAAACTCAACAGCTTTCATAATCAGGGACCATTTAAGCCAGGTATTAATCGTACTAATGTAGAATTGAAACAAGCTTTTAGCGAAATCATCAGCCATGCTATTGGCATGTATTAATCGTACTAATGTAGAATTGAAACTTCTGTGGCACTTATCAAACTCTAAAATTTGGTTATGGTATTAATCGTACTAATGTAGAATTGAAACGCCGCAGGACATACAAATTCCGGTTTCCATTTCTTCGTATTAATCGTACTAATGTAGAATTGAAACCTGCTCATACAATTGGAAACGCGGTAAGCGGATTAAGTATTAATCGTACTAATGTAGAATTGAAACAACGGTATCCGGAGAGATGATTGAAGAGGTATTTAGTATTAATCGTACTAATGTAGAATTGAAACTCAACACCATCAAGTTTATCAATTACTGTTACAAAGTATTAATCGTACTAATGTAGAATTGAAACCCGGGCAGCTCTATCTTTACATAGCCGCGGTCGCACCGTATTAATCGTACTAATGTAGAATTGAAACTCAGGTAAATTGTTAACAGTTCCCCCGCCGAATGTCGTATTAATCGTACTAATGTAGAATTGAAACAATTCAGCACCCTCATAACCGTCGAGTGTTCCCGTCGTATTAATCGTACTAATGTAGAATTGAAACGGTGATAAGCGAGGAACAGCCGCGCAAGGTGTTCCAGGTATTAATCGTACTAATGTAGAATTGAAACTGCGACTGACAACGCTGTTAAACGATATAACCAGAGTATTAATCGTACTAATGTAGAATTGAAACTACGAACGTAATTTGCATTTGTAGGCGTTGCTGCAAGTATTAATCGTACTAATGTAGAATTGAAACTACCTTCAATATCGTTAGCTGCCGGTAATGGGTCCCGTATTAATCGTACTAATGTAGAATTGAAACCACAATAAAAGAGAAGCATCCATTTTGGGATGCTCATGTATTAATCGTACTAATGTAGAATTGAAACTAATCTTTATCCTTTTACACTTTATACTTTGCGCTTAGTATTGATCGTACTGTCAGTCTACGCTGAAAGCAGCTTCGCCAAACAGGATGTGGAATTCAAAGAATAATATTTCAACTTTAATTTTATTTCTGTTTTTTTATTCTCTAATTAATACTCGTATTAAGTTGATTTTAATCCACTACTTTTTGATTATTAGACTCTAGCTTCGGCGACACGGTGAATCTCCCGGCCGTACTCAATAAATATTGAGGCTATGCGGGGGACAAGGGAGTCCCCGCCCGAAGTTTAATTATTTTCATCATTAACATTAATATTATGTAAGACAGATTCTTAGTCTGTCCGAAAATCCGGCATGGACAGCCTGAGAGGCTGTCCTACCAGGCAGATTATTGACGGATTTGTTATTTTTCCGAAAACTAATCCGGGGGAATGATGAGTCCGCAGCAATACATTAACGAAATCTCCAAACTCTTCGAAGCCAACGCCGATCCTGCAACTGCCGCTCCTATGAAGAAGTACATGAAGAACCTTTTCGAATATTACGGTATTAAAACACCTGTAAGACACGAGGTTACGAAACCGTACCTTCTTAAATCCTCTCTGCCGCCTATTGAAGATCTTGAAACTATAGTCAAACTTTGCTGGGAAAAGCCGCAGCGGGAATTCCAGTACTTCGCACAGATGTTTGCCGGAAAGTATATGATGCAACTTGACGAATCCCATGTCGAATTAATGGAGTACATGATAACCAGCAAGTCCTGGTGGGATACTGTGGATTATGTAGCCGGGAATCTTGTCGGCGCGTTGTTTCAGAATCGTCCGGAACTGATACCGGTTAAGACTGGAGAATGGATGAACTCGGGCAATATGTGGCTGCAGCGAACCTGTCTGTTGTTTCAGCTTAAGTACAAATCGAATACCGATACTGAATTGTTATTCGGATTCATCAGACGACTAAATACTTCGAGGGAATTCTTCATACGGAAAGCAATAGGCTGGGCATTGCGCGAGTACAGTAAAACCGACCCTAATACTGTTATTAAATTTGTTGAATCAACTGAACTATCCGGATTAAGCAGAAGGGAAGCGCTTAAGGTTGTAAACAAAAAGTAGGACTTAATTCACTTAGATTTCTAACACCGATCAGAAACCGATCGGGTTCGAAATGACAAGAGCTTATTTAGCTCTTGTAAAGTCGGATTCCGGTCAAGACTCAATTCCTTTATAGTTTCCAATTCCACATTATTCTGAACTTGTTTAACTTCTCCTGAAATATTTTTTTCTTCATACAATAAAATTCAATTTGCTCCGTTTACTGTAATAGAAAATCGAGAATTATGGAAAGACTATTGGAAGATCAATTAATACTACGCTGCAAGCAGGGAGACAGTTCGGCATTCGGAGAATTGATCAAGGGTTATAAAAAGCAGTTGTTCACTTATTTAGTAAGATTAAGCGGAAACAGCACTATGGCGGAAGATTTATTTCAGGATACTTTAATTAAAGCGTGGAAAGGACTTCCGGCATACAAAGAGCAGAACAAGTTTTCTTCATGGCTGTTCTCAATTGCTCATAATATTGCGATTGATGCCCATAGGAAGAATAAAGTAAAAGAGAAGATTTATTCCGAAAATAATATTGAAGTAAGCTTAGTTCACACGAATCACCTGGCGGAACTGGAAGACAGGGAGCTTAAGGAAATGATAATTGAATCTCTGGAGTTATTGCCGGAGAAACAGCGCAATGTATTTTTGCTTAGGCAGCATTCGGGAATGTCTTTTAAAGAAATTGCCGAAGCTACCGGGCAGAATCTTAATACGGTACTTAGCCACATGAACTATGCTGTAAAAAAACTGAGAAAAATTTTAAGAGAAAAAAATGTTATCTGAAAAATCGAATCTGGCACAGCAGTTCGAACTGGAGATTTGGCTCTACCTGGATAATGAGCTGGATACAGAACGAATGAAGTTTTGGGAGGAGCAAATCGAGCGTTCACGCGAACTGAAAGAAATTGTGAATGAGACTAAACAAGTGCTGAACCTGTATGATTCTGAAGCGCTGAATGATATTGATGATCCTGTGTTCGACGCGATGGTAAGGAAAGCTTCCGCTAATAAGTTTCGTCCGATTGAATTCATTAAAAGATTGCTGGGGTTACCGGGCGGGGAAAGTGAAGCCGGGTTCAATACTACTAAACTTGCTTTCGGTTCCATGCTTATCATCGCCGGATTTGCACTGTTCCTTATTTCCGGCAAGCCCAACCAGGTTAAGAACATTAGCAGTGATCTGCTTGACTGGGAAGGTGAATCGATAAACGAGCAGATTAATGAACTTAACGGCGGACTGACATTGATTGAAAACGATAAGCTTCAGGAGTACCTTATGTACAAAAGAAACAGTGACAAATGGTCTCAGGATGTTTTCCGGATAGAAAAGCAATTAAAGAATCTAATGGAAAAGACAGATAAAAAATCATTATAAATTTAATTAAGGAGCAAGTGATGAGAGTAAAATTAATTGTAAAAACGCTGGTGTTTCTCCTGGTATTCAGTGGAACATTAATAATTGCACAGAACACACCTTCCGCTCCACCTACCGTACCGGAACCGGTAGTAATTGGAGAAAGAGGAGTATTTAGAACATACTTCAAAATGAGTGAAAAGGAAGAGCAGGAGGCTCTTGAAAACCTAACGCCTGAGCTCCGTACTCAATTCAAATTGATTAAGGAAAATGATGAATCCAGGTATTATGAATTGCTAAGGGAATACAGTTTCCGCGGAACATCATTTGCCAGAGTATGGTCACGATTCGGAGAAAAGAATGAAGATGAAAGTAATGAAGTACTTGAATATGAAATAGGTGTTGAAGCACTTGCGGCAAAATATAAAAAAGCTAACAGCGGTGATAAGGATAAAATAAAAGCAGATCTTGAGCGCAACCTATCATACTTATTCGACCTAAAGGAAAAGAGCCGTGAAGAGGAAGTACTTGAATTAGAAGCTCGATTAAATGAACTTAAGAAGAAAATGAATATGCGAAAGAAGAACAAAACTGAAATTATAAGCAGGAGAATTGAAGAACTCCTTGGTGAAGACAAGTATTTAGAGTGGGAGTAAAACCGCTTAGGGGGAAACGAGGAGTTGTTGGGTTTAATCCCGGACAACTCTTCGTTGATATTCCCGCAATTCTATTTAAGTTATATCCTTCTTCTGAAGCCTTCCCCAACAACCTCATGGACATTATTGATTATCACAAACGCGTCGGGATCGATTTCCTTGATGATATCGGTTAGAATTCCGAGTTCCTTTATGGGAACAATTGCCATCAGCATTTCTCTTTCGACATTCTTATAAAGTCCGCGGGTTTTAATTGCCGTTGCGCCGCGGCTAAGTTCGTTCATTATTCGTTCAGCTATCAGTTCATGTTTCTCTGAGATTATATAAGCCGCACGGGCATAGTCGAAACCATCGATTATAACATCAATAATTCTCGCGGAGATAAACAATAAAAAGAAAGCATATAGCGTAAGTGAAAACGCTGGGCGTGCATCTGCAAGGTCTTTTAGTTCGATTACAATTCCTGCGAGAAGAATGACAAAGAAATCAATAAGCATTATAGCCATGCCCGGTTTAACGCCGTATTTTTTCTGCATTATTGCCGCAACTATATCCGAACCGGCTGTTGTTCCCCTGAACTTGAATATGATTCCGAGCCCAACTCCCAGCAGTACCGCTCCGATAAGTATAAGAAAAAGAAAATCGTTCTGGAGGAGATCTTTTACCGTGCTGGTGTCCTGTAAACGAACAAATCCGAAACCGGGTAAGTCGCCCCTGAATAAATCTATGAATGCTGAACTTGTGGTAAATCCGTAAAAGGTTTTAGCCCCGAACCTTTTCCCGAGTACCTTGAATCCCCAAATAAACAACGGTACGTTGAAAACCCAGATTAGAGTACCAATGGGAAGTGTATTTCCCGACATATAATGAATAGCCATTGCGAGTCCGCTCACGCCGCCCGGCACAACTTTGGCATCAACCAAAAACACACCGATACCTATTGCCATTAATGCAGAACCAAGTGTAATGGCCAAATAATCTATTATCGGATACTTTTTAAACAGCTTGTCCGTCATCTCCGTCAAAACCTTTAATAATTTTCAATAATTGATAATAATTTCATCATCAAAATTAGTTAGTTTAAAAATTACCGCCAAGAAATGTTTATGTTAATTCGGTAAAATTTGATGCTTTTTATTAAAAATATTCCGACGGAAATAATTTGATCCAACGCAAGAACTAATTTCAATTAGCGCGGTATAAAAATCTAATTAACGCGTTTATTTCAGGAGGACATATGGACACAAGGATAATTAAAATTACGATTCTGGCTTTTTTTGCAGCATATTTAGGGCTATTTGCAGGAGATAATCAGAAAACAGTTGCTGTTACCGTGTATAATCAAAATCTCGGAGTTATCAAGGATATCCGCGAATTCGATCTAAACAATGGAATTTCGACAATTTCACTTACGGATGTTGCACAGCTAATAGATCCAACCAGTGTGCATATTAAGTTCGACGGCAGCGTTCTGGAACAGAATTACCAGTACGACCTGGTAAGCATGAGTAAAATACTCCAAAAGTACATAGACAGCGATATTCAGCTTATCGGGAAGAATGGTGAATTCATCGAAGGTAAACTGCTCTCATCATACGGATCACAGGTGGTTCTTCAGAAGGATGACGGCGGCCTGCTTATGATACCGGATGTGAACGAGTATAGGATATCTGTGGCGTCTCTGCCGGAAGGATTGAAAACCAGGCCGACGCTCGTATGGACAATTGATGCGGACAAATCGGGCAGGCAGGATGTTGAGGTTACTTACCAGACAAGGGGAATGAACTGGCATGCCGAGTATGTCGCGCTTCTTAACGATGATGATACGGCTCTGGATCTGAACTCGTGGGTAAGTATTGATAATAACTCCGGCACGACTTACAAGGATGCAAAGCTTAAACTGATTGCCGGAGATGTTAACATTGTAAGGGAAAAGCAGAATGTTTATGTAGACGGTCTAAGAAGGGAGTTTGCAACTGCATCTGTAGCTGACGAACAGTTCGCGGAAAAGTCGTTTTTTGAATATCATATTTACAATCTTCAGCGTCCCGCTACCATTGCTAACAATGAAACGAAGCAGATCTCGCTTTTCGAGGCTGAAAATGTAAAGGCTCACAAGAAGTTCTATTATAATAGCGGCAGTATGTACGGCACAAGCGACGGCAACAAAGTAGCTGTGATAGTTGAGTTCAATAACAGTAAAGCTTCCGGACTCGGTGTTCCGATGCCTAAAGGGAAGGTGAGAGTTTACAAGTCCGACGGCGAATCAGTTGAGTTTATCGGCGAAGATATGGTAGATCATACAACTATGAAAGAGGACGTTAAGCTGAAGATCGGCGAGGCGTTTGATATAGTCGTTGACGAGAAGCAGACTGAAAACAAGAAGATAACGGACAGGGTTTATGAGCGAGCATGGGAAATGACTTTCAAGAACAGGAAGAAAGAAGATATTGTAGTTGATGTGGATAAATATCTGGGATTCGGCTGGGAAGTACTTTCATCCTCACTCGATTATAAAAAGAAAGACGCGCAGAAAATAGCTTTTAAAGTCCCGGTAAATGCGGATGATGAAACGGTATTGAAATTAAAAGTCAGGTTTAAGTATTAATTAAAGCATGAAATCGTAATTGCAATGACGAGTTAGCAGTCCATCGTATAATCCCCAAATTATACATCGATTCGGATTCCGGAAAATAAGCCCGGAGTCCGGTCATCTAATTAGAACCATTTTCCTGATTTGCGAATGATCCTTACTTTTTAGCTGGTAGAAATAAACACCGCTTGCATAGCTGTTCATATTAACGCTGAGTTTATATGAGCCTCTTTTCTTGTTTTCCTTAAGCAATATCTTAAGTTGCTTTCCGTTTATATCATACAATACGATTTCCACGTAGCCGTCTTCGGGAATTTCGAAATCAATATTTGTTGAAGGATTGAAAGGATTAGGGTAATTTTGACCTAAGCTGTATGTTTTGGGAACAACATCCCCATTTTGTCCTACGAAGGTAACACCCCCGTTTGTGGTCTTTAAAATATAACCCGACGTACCGACTATATATGTTACATCTTTATTAACCATCTCGACTGACATGAACCTGATATAATAGGGTGTGAGAATCTGGGATACCCAGTTTAATCCTCCGTCATCGGTCCTCAAGACTTCTCCTGAGCCTGTTGCAATTGTAATGCTTAAACTGTCAACTGCATCTGCTGTGTTTACAACATAGTTGTAATTATCCGGGCTTCGATCTAACCAGGTCTTTCCACCGTCTCTTGTTACTATCATACTGCAATATTCCATAAATACCATGCCGTAATCTTCAGATAGAAAAATAATCGAACGTATATCCCCTGTATAAAGTGATGCGGGAATGTCAATAGTTCGCCAGTTGATTCCTCCATCTACACTAAGAAAAAGATTATACCTGTCGGCAATATAAATTGTAGTACTATCGATCACATCTAAAAAATAACGATAATGCGAAGGATCATCTTCACGCTGCTTTGTCCAGTTTAATCCTCCATCCACCGTTCTGTATAAAGTAGGTGGGGCCGCGGCAGCAGCCCAACCGTATAGTTCATCGGCAAAATCCATATAGACAATTTGTGGACCATAAAGCATTTTGATCTTTTCCCAAGTCTCGCCCCGATCAGATGTTCTTAATACATTAAAAGCTCCGGAAAAGCCTATCGAATCATTCATAAATTCAATAAAATTACCGAAGCCTCCCCAAAAGGTAATTGTTGTGTCCCAGGAATATCCGCCGTCTGTTGTTTTACCAATAATCTGTCTGCCGAAATTCCCATCAATAACCATCTCTCCTGTTATATATCCCGTATCGGGAGAAAAGAAAAATGTATCCTTATAAGGTCTTTCCGACGGATCCAGCGGAGAAAGTTTGGTCCAGTCACTTTCGGTTTGCTGGCTGAAAACTATGCTTTGAATTAGTATTAAACAGCTAATTAAGCATAATATTTGGTTCATTTTGAAAGTTCCTTTATTAAAAACAGCAATAAGTTTTAAGTTACTTACTATAAATAAACTTACCGGTTTGTTTTATAAAATCGTTTTGACCTTTGATATAAAGTGAGTAGTAATAAATTCCGGAGACAAAACTATTGTTTGATATTTTAATTTGATTAATCCCTTTGGATAGAAAATAATTATCCGTTCCAACTAATTCACCCAAAATATTAAATATTTTTAAAGTAACCTCGCTATCCTCGATCAACTTCATTTTAATGTTGGTTGCACTATTAAAAGGATTTGGAAAAGGATTATAAACTATTGTGTCAAATTCTTCCAGACTTATTTTATTTTCTGCTAAAGACTTACTGATCTGGTCTGATTTTACACAATCGGCAGACGAGTAATCGGACTCCTGATTATAGATATCAAACGCGGTTACTTTATAACAAACAATTGGATCTGACTGATTCCCAGATATAGTAACTCCGTTATCAGTAAAACTGGTTATATCAGAATTTAGCGTTGTATATAAATTATAAGAACCCCCATTCAATGATTGATAAATTCTGTAACCAGCTATGTCTGGAGCACTATGTGACTGCCAGGTTAAATACGGATGTTCTCCAACATTTCCGGAAACAGTAAAACTTTGAGGCGCTGAAGGTGTCCCGATTCCTCTTGCCTGGAATATATTTCGAATTGTCTGCTCATGACTACCACCATATAATAAATTATCTACTTGAATTATACTGTTCTTACCATCCTCATAATTTGTGTTGCCTTGTGAGTAAGATATTCCAACACTTACTAATAAATCTGTTATACCAGAACCTAAAGACTGGCGTAAATCCCATAATGCTCCCGACCAGATCATTCCCTGAACATGCGGTTGTCCCGGTTGCATAAAATTATAACTAACGGTATTAAAATTTTCATAATTAAACTGGGAAGGACTAGTAGACAGGCTTGTTGCATGATCATAGTTGATAAAATACCACTCCATTATCTCAGGATCACCGGTATAACAGGCAGTAAAATAATCAGCATATGCTTCATTTTTTGCCCGTGTTTCACCCCACGCAGAACCCAAGCCCAATTGATCAATAACTGCATGAGAGTATTCATGGTAAATATCGTCATTGCTTCTTGTTGGTTTGTTGGTTGGATTTGACGCATTAGTATCACCTCTACCAAAGTATATTACATAGTTATCATCGTCAAAAGCTCCGCCAGAAGTATTATTCAAAAGAGTAACACCAACTGAAGGCGGAGCAATGTTTAAATTCTCAAAATAAACACTTGCAATTCTATCTATATGCCAATATACATTAGCTTCATCAAATTCATCAACACTCGGAGTTAATCTAAAGTCATTAGCAAAGCTATAAGTTTCATTTCCATCAAATCCAATCACATTGGTAACATAGTCACCTCTTAAATAATATGAGTTATCTAGGTTGTAAACTGAAACATCATAACTCAAGCCATTAGATGGATTTGTAGTATATATATTAGCGAGATTAGTAAGTGGAGGCGGATTGCGCATAAATGTACTTTCATACTTAATTATATAGTTCTCCTTGGCATCGATATAAAGATCAAATGCGTCTTGCGGTCGAAAACTTATATGAAATTTCCAAGCCAGGTAGTTAACATTATCATACTCTAAAATAACTTTGCCAAATGATTTAATCCCTTTTAATTCACATTTGTCGGCCATAAAATTCTCTGCCAATTGAAGAGCTTCTGTTTCCGAGTAAACCTCCTTAATATCTAATTGTAAATCGGGAATAAGATTTCCATTTAACATAACAATATTCTTTTGATCATCAAGATAGATGTGATACTCAGAGTTTTCCACCGGTACCTTTTTATATTTTTGGACTAATCTAACAGATGTTATGTTATTTAATACTTTTATTGTATCTACTTCCAGATCATTGATAATCTTTGTAAGGCCAAGCATTTCTTTATTCTTAACCAGAAAATTTTTAACTCCTTTTTCTAAATCTTGATCCGTTATTTTTGCTTTTATTTTGAATACGCTTGCTGCAATACCCGTATTAATATTCCACTTTGCTTCAGCTTTACCGTGTTCCTTTTTAAAATTATTAAAAGCATTTTTCTGTTGATCAAGGCTTTTAAATTGCCCCGAAACAGCAATTGTGCTTAAAACCATAAACAGTACTGTAAAAAACAGAAAGAACTTGTTCCTTTTCATGATATTCCCTCATATTTATTGTTATTCAGTATGATTATCTGGGCGGGTAAGTACATTGCATTTAAATAAATTATTGGAATAGTAAATGAAAAATTCTTAGTGATTATTAAAACATGCGTCATTTGTTCCCCTCAGAATTTCAGACACTTTTTAAACAATATGTTTAATAAGTCTATTTTCTAAGTAATTATTCCTTTTCGTGCGCTTTTAATGGTTCTATCAATAGTGTAAACAAGGTAGTTTACCAATGTGAAACATATAAAAATTAAGAAGTTAAGAAGTTAAGAAGTTAATACTAACCTAAATAAACAGGTTGTTTTCGTCAAGTTAAAAATCTGTGAATCTTATTTTATCCGATTGTTATTAACAAGACTAAAAATTAATAGATGACATCTTTCAGAAAGATGTCGTCTAACCCAAATGAAAAACCGTAATATTCGCAGTTTTTTAGATTTCCACACTCAACTTAAATTACTATCTTACGTCTAAGATTCTTTAGCCGCCGAATTACATTTATGAGAAAAATTTTAATATATATAAGCCTTGTTCTGTTGTTTTTTCAGCTACAGGACGGGCTAAAAGCAAAAGTTGCGTCTATAAATGCCGACATATCCCTTAAGTTCGAGAAAATTTCAGTTGAACACGGCTTATCCCAGAGTAATGTTAACGCAATACTTCAGGACAGTAAAGGGTTCCTCTGGTTCGGAACTGACGAAGGACTTAATAAGTACGACGGCTACTCATTCGTTATTTACACAAACGTTCCCGGCGATACAACTTCACTAAGCAATAATATTATCACCTCTTTGTTCGAGGACAGTACCGGTACATTGTGGATTGGTACAGGCGGAGGCGGACTAAACAAGTACGATTCACGTACGAATAAGTTCGTCCGGTATCAGTATAGTGCAAACGATTCCACAGCACTTGGCTGCGATTATATTAAAACGATTTACAAGGATAAAAATAATATAATCTGGGTCGGAACCGCATACGGCGGTTTGAACAGGTACAATTCGGAGATTGACGGATTTGAAAAGTTTGTAACAGACAGCGCAAACGGGAACGGACTTAGAAGCAATTATATTTGTTCGCTCTACGAAGACTCTTACGGTGTTTTCTGGGTTGGTACGAATCTGGGGCTGTACACAATGGACAAATCCAACGGGCAGTTTGAACTTGTCCTAAGGGATGCCAATCATCCGGATGATGTTATGTTCAATATTGTTAAGACTATTTATGAAGATAATTACGGAACTGTATGGGTAGGCTTCGGTGTGATGGGACTTAACAGGTATGACCGTAAGGAAAAGTCATTCACAAGTTTTCTTATCGACAAAGAAGATCCCAACAGTTTTACATACAACGATATTATTAAAATCATTGAAGATCATTCCGGTAATCTCTGGGCTGCCACGGATGGCGGCGGACTTTATATCTTTAACAGGGATTATGAGGTGTTTTCCGGTTATCAGAATAATCCGAATGACCCGACTAGTCTGAGCAACAATTATCTACGTACTGTTTACGAGGACAGGAACAACATTCTATGGGTCGGGACCTGGGGCGGCGGAGTTAATAAGGTTGTAAGAAAGAAACAAAACTTCGGACTGTATCAGCATGATCCGAGCAACTATAACAGTCTTAGTCACAACCGTGTACTGCGTTTGCTGGCTGACAGCGACGGCTACATCTGGATAGGAACCGACGGCGGCGGACTCGACAGGTTCGATCCCGAGAATGAGACTTTTAAGAATTTTAAGTTTTCGAAACACAATTCGGCAAGTCTGAGTAACAATTATATCTCGGCTTTGTACGAGGATAACCACGGAAATATCTGGGTCGGAACCTGGGGCGGTGGTTTGAACCGGCTGAATGAAAAGACCGGCAGGTTCCAAAGATTCGGTTATGGCGATTACAACTCCTACCAGACCAGCAGCGGAATTATTACTTCTATTGTTCAGGATGATGAGGGAAATCTTTATATATGCACTAACGGCGGCGGACTGAATATTATTCCGGCGCGGCAGGTAAGTGCGGATAAACCTTTTTTCGAACGGATTTATGCCGACACTACCCATCCATCAGCGCTTCCTTCGAACTTTATCCAAAGGGTAATCAAGGATGCCGAAGGTGATATATGGCTGGCAACTCCCAAAACCGGGCTGGTAAATTATAGTACTAAAAGAAAAACATTCACCACCTATATAAGTAATCCGGACGATTCAACTTCTATACAAAGTAATTATGTTACCAGTCTTTGTGAACCCGAGTATGATAAAGACATTTTGTGGATCGGAACAAACAAAGGTCTGAGTAAAATGACCAAGGGTTATAAGGATAACCCGCCCACCTTCAAGTTATATACAAAAGCAGAAGGGCTCGCGGGTAATAAGGTGTACTCAATTATTGAGGATGATGATAATAATCTGTGGATAAGTACCGAGAAAGGATTGTCGAAGTTCAATCCTTACAATGAGACTTTTTATAATTTTGATGTGCGCGATGGGCTGCAAAGCAACCAGTTTAGTCTTAACGCTGTCTGTAAAAGTTCGGATGGTGAAATATACTTCGGCGGCGTAAGCGGTCTGAATGTTTTCACGCCGACGAAAATTCAAACTGTGGAAGCTATTCCTTCAGTTGTTTTAACCGACCTGAAACTGTTTAACGAATCTGTTTATCCCGGAGAGGATTCACCGATTTCCGTTCATATTAACGAAGCTGAAAGAATTGTATTCGGCTATGATGAAGACGCTTTTTCAATTGAGTTCGCTTCGCTTGACCTGTCGGAACCGATCAGGAATCAATATGCGTACATGCTTGAAGGATTCAATGACGAATGGATTTACACTGCATGGGATAAAAGATTCGCTTCGTATACTTCGCTGCCGCCGGGTGAATATGTCTTCCGGGTAAAAGCGTCCAACAGCGACGGAGTGTGGAATCAAACGGGATCATCTGTTATAATCGAAATTGTTCCTCCTTTCTGGCAGAGGTGGTGGTTCATGATCCTTGTTGTGTCGTTAACCGGTATAATAGTTTTCGCCGGAGTTAAGCGGCGATTCCATAGTGTGCGCATGAAGATTGAATTACAGGCTGCGCACGATGCACAAATGTCGATTATGCCGCAGGAGGATCCGGTACTTGACGAGGTTGAAGTCTCCGGACTTTGCGTTCCCGCCAGTGAAGTGGGGGGCGACTTCTTCGATTACATTTGGCTTGATAAGGAACAAACGAAGCTGGGTATTGCAGTCGGGGATGTGTCCGGTAAAGCTATGAAGTCGGCAATGACGGCAGTACTAACGAGTGGAATGATCAGCTCGCAGGTACTTGATGCAAGCTCAATAGACCGGATAATGACTAAGATAAACTTCCCGATCTATCAGAAAACCGACAGGCAGATGTTTATCGCGTTATGTCTTGCTTCAATCGAATTGAAGGAAAACAAGTTTAATTTTACAAACGCCGGTTTAATGCAGCCGATTTATAAATCCAACGGTAAGGTTAGTATACTCGATAGTAACGGGCCGAAGTTCCCGCTGGGTGCGTTCTCCGATACGGAATATGACAAAAAGACTATCGACCTGAATCCGGGAGATTTACTTATCGTATATTCCGATGGAATAACTGAAGCTCAGAATTCCGAGAAGGGTTTTTACGGACTGGAGAGATTCAAAAAACTTGTCGGTCGATTGGATACCGACAGACTCAGCGCCAGGGAAATAAAAAATAAAATCGCTGATGACATTAACCTCTTCACCGGCAATTCCGCTCAGCACGACGATATGACACTAGTAGTTATTAAAGTAAATGAGAAACATAAAACTGATAAAAAACCGGACTTACCTGTTTAGCTTCCGATTTATAATCTTGGAAGAGCCCATCAAACCGCCGGACGGTGGAATTAATATGAATGAAAAAGTGAAACAAAAAAATAGTCGGGGAGATATTATATGAACTGGTCCGCACATTCCGGAGTTGTTCCCATTCTGCAGGCATTGTTTGTAACATTGCTATGGTCGTCTTCATTTGTAATTATTAAAATCGGGCTGGACGAAATACCGCCGCTGGTCTTTGCCGGACTTCGATATATAATAGCAGCACTTTGTCTAATACCTTTGTTGTTCCGCAAGGAGAACAAAGCCCAGCTTAAAAAGCTGGAGAAGAAGGACTGGCTGAACTTATCATTTTACGGACTTGTATTCATAGCTTTAACGCAGGGAGCAATGTTCCTGGGGCTGTCGTTACTGCCTTCGGTTACGGTAAGTCTGATGTTGAACTTTACACCGATAGTAGTTGCGGTTATGGGAATATTCCTGATTAGTGAAGTCCCGACCAAGCAGCAGTGGTTCGGAACAGCCCTGTTTATCCTTGGTATTCTTGTTTTCTTCTATCCTGTTGATCTGCCTGAGAGTGAATGGCTTGGAATTATTGTAATGTCGCTCGGAGTTTTATTCAATGCCGGTTCATCTGTTCTCGGCAGGCATGTTAATAAAGGGCGCAAGTTCTCGCCGGTTATTATAACAACTATCAGTATGACAATAGGCGCCGTGGTCCTGCTTGTTACCGGTGTAATTGTTCAGGGATTTCCCTCAATAAGTTTACTTAATCTTCTGCTTCTGCTGTGGATGGCAATTGTGAATACAGCCTTTGCATTTACATTGTGGAATAAAACGCTTCAGTCATTAACAGCGATGGAGTCCAGTATAATAAACGGGACGATGCTGATACAGATTGCAGTATTAGCGTGGATTTTTCTCGGCGAGACTATTACACTTACCGAGGGAATCGGAATGTTAATCGCCGCAGGAGGAGCGCTTCTGGTTCAGTTGAAGAAAGCTAAATAATTAATTGCTTCGGACGGTAAAGAACAGGATTATTGTTACCGCTATAGCAGCAATTGCGATAGCCGGTTCAAGCAGTGATGGCAGCAATGGTTCCGGCGGCATCTCGGATCGTGCGAAAGGCAAGCTTATCGATTCCAGACTTTTTAGTTCATCGTAGTCTACGGTATCCGAAACAGCATACGAAAACTCCTTGCTCTCAATTACCTGGTTTTTGAACGAGACTAAATAGCTCCCCTGGAGTTCGGCAATACGCTCAACTTTATACGAGCCGAGGAAACCGTCCTTAAAAGTTTTGTTATAGTATATTCCGGTTTTATCAAGGATGTATTTTATGGACTTTATACTCTTCGACTCATCTTGTATTAGCGGAAGCTTCCTGCTCGCAGACGAGATTACCTTATCTTTAAGCAGAGCGTATTCAGGAAGCGAGCTAAACTCGAAGTAGTAAGATACATCCTCGGTTCCCATGTTGTGTGTTGTTTCATCAATAGATTTATCTAATAAGTCGTTGATCAGCTCAACATTTGTTTTAGTCTGCGCGTTCAAACAAAGGCTCAGGAGGAAGAAAGATGCTATTAATATTAGAGGACGAGTTTTCAAACGGTATTAATTTTGTTAGGAATGGTTCAAACATAATGATTGAATCGGGTAAAATGCAATGAAGAACTTCACGACTTTAAATAAGTGCAGGGAGCCTCGGCTATCAAAAGTAAATTGCCGAGGCTCCCATATTGAACTAAATTCTTCCGTCAGCGATTTCGCTTAGTCTCTTTATGCGTTCTTCCGTGGCCGGATGAGTTGAGAACATCTTTTTCAAACCGACACTCTTTAACGGATTTACAATAAACATATGGGCTGAAGCGGAGTCGGCGTTTCGCATCGGCACCCGTGCGTTGCCTGCAGTCAACTTGCCGAGTGCAGAAGCAAGTGCAAGAGGTTTGCCTGAAATTTCAGCACCGCCTTTGTCCGCCCCGAACTCGCGGGAACGGGATATTGCCAATTGAATTAGTATCGCAATAATCGGTGCGAGTATCATTAGTGCCAGATCGGAAATAAGTCCGCCGTCGCGTTCATCCCGTCCGCCGAACAGAGCCGCCCATCCCGCCATCCTTGCGAGGAAGGTTATTGTTCCTACAAGAGTTGCGGCAATTGTACTTACAAGTATATCACGGTTTTTTATGTGAGCCAGTTCATGCGCAAGCACACCTTCAAGCTCATCCCTGTTGAGTATCTGCATAATACCTGTTGTTACTGCCACAGCTCCGTTTTGCGGATTCCTGCCGGTGGCAAAAGCGTTTGGAGTGGGATTATTGATTATATATACTTTCGGCATCGGCAGCATTGCCTTTCCCGCCAAATCCTCTACAATGTTAAAAAGTTCCGGAGCGTCCTGCCGTTCAACTTGTTTTGCCCGGTACATACTGAGTACAACCTTATCCGAGAACCAGTATGAGCCGAAGTTAAGTGCAAGAGAAATAACAAACGCTATAATCATCCCTGATTCGCCGCCGATTAATGATCCGACTATAATAAACAGGACCATCATCAGTGTCATAAGTATTGTCGTTTTCATTCCGTTCATTTCATTTTCCTTTTTACTATTTGATGCCTTGCTGAGGATTTTGTTTCAAAAATCCGGCTTTTGGTTAATTCTAACATTTTAATATGAGCTGCGGTTCCTTAGATACATATTTGACTTGCAAAATATTTTGAACATAAGTAAACTCGAATCACAAAATGAGGAATTTATGAATAAGAAATGTCTGGCTGTATTACTGGTTTTACTGATTTCGCAGCTAATACCGGCCCAAAACAACACATACGATTTTTTAAGACTGGATATGAGTCCGCGTGCAGCCGCACTTGCCGGAAGCTACGTGGCTAATAATGACGATCCGAATGTGATTTTTTATAATCCTGCCGGTATTGTTGCTCTCGAAGGCAACCCGATCTCCTTTTCTTATTTCAAGCACCTTCTTGATATAAATGCTGCAAGTCTGGCCTATTCACAGGAATTATTCGGACTCGGCAGATTCGGTGCGGCAATAGAGTATTTGAATTACGGCAGTTTTACTGAAGCAGATAAGTACGGCAATGAGCTTGGAGAATTCGGTGCGTCCGAACTCGCCCTCATCGTCGGATACGGCGGCAAGCTTGATCAAAATATTGTTTACGGCGCGAATGTGAAGTTTATTTATTCCGGAATTCAGGATTATTCGTCAACCGGTGTAGCTGCTGATCTTGGTCTTCAGTACCTCTGGAATGACCAGGGCTGGAAGTTCGGATTGTCAATACTTAATATCGGAACTCAGATGACAACTTATTTTGATCAGTCCGAGGATCTTCCTCTAGATGTTCAGCTTGGATTTTCCAAAAAGCTTCAGCACATGCCGTTTGAGTTTTTCTTCTCTTTCAAAAAACTTAATGAAGAAACCGACAGGTTCAGTAAAATTACCGCCGGTGGTGAGTTCAGACTCAGCAAAGTAATCAGGCTCCGTTTTGGTTACGATAATGAGAAGCGTAAGGAGATGAAACTGGCAACTACTGCGGGTCTTGCCGGATTTAATCTCGGACTCGGAATTATTACCGGGGGATATAATGTTGATTATGCTTTCAGTTCAATGGGATCGATAGGTGAATTCCACAGGTTCGGTATTACTACTAGTCTTTAATCTTTATCGAGTAATTGCGCGAGAGCTTCTTCAGCTTTTTGGTGTGAATTTTTATATTCCCTGTAGTCGAGAACTTCTTCATACCTTCTTATAGCTTCGGACTTATTCCCCTGCCGCCTATCTATCTTAGCGAGATAAAGTACTGAGTTAATCAGGAAGCCTGATTCTTCATCATGATCTATTAATTTTGAAACTGATTCACATACTTCGAAATACTGCCTGGCGGAATCAAGTTTTCCCTCACGTTCGAATTGTGCTCCGACATAATACGATGCTTCTCTAAGCGATGAGTTATTGTAGCCCTCCATCCCTATTATGCATCTGGCGTAAATCTCTTTAAATACCTCGGATGATTTCAAATAGTCATTACGCTTAATCCAAATCCTCCCTTTCAGACTCTGGAATTTGGGGTTATCCGGAAACATTTCCGTCAGTCTGTTTGTGTATTCATAAGCCTTTGCATAATTGTTCTCAAAGCCGTAGTATGAAGTTGCGAGGAAGTACATAGATTCGATTCTGGCATACTTGCCGTTCTGCGCTACATAATCGAGCTGCTCGAGCCCCTTTACTTTATTCCCTTCGGGGAAGAATATCATAAAAGGTTTTACGAACGGATACTTGACGGGAACAACCGATGCATAGTAATTATATATTCCGAAACCAAGTTGAATGTCGGGATTCAATGAGTCCGCTTTATAAGCATTGTAAACCAGCGGCAATGCGTCTTTACCGTCAAGTGCCGCATCGAACCAGTTTTTCCTGAATGCATATAACCTTCCTCTGAAACCGAGAGCGCCTCCTTTGAAGAATATAGCATCGATATTTGAGGGATCCTCGTCCAGCAGGTCATCGCACATATCAATTACATCATCGAGTTTATCAACAAACAAATCATCATGCGATTCGTCATCCGGTTCCAGAAGTATTCTCCACCATAGAATCATTGCGTCTAAAAAGTATCCCGCCGGATGAATCGGATACTCCCTGATAACTGTGCTGAACGTATTTTCTGCCTGATTAAACTTGATATTATAAATCTGGTTGATTCCGTCGGTGACAAGTGAATCAAATCTTGTATTGGAAGCCTGTGTTACTCCGCATAGAATAATTACAAGTAAAAGGGCAATATTTAATTTCTTTATCAAACTATTATGAAAATTATTGTAAGTTTTCGGATATAAGCGATTATTGTTATTATTGTAACTTCGTAATTATACAAAAATATAGTGTTATCGGTTTCGTTAAAATTTTATGAAAGGAAATGGTCTGAAAATTCCGGAATTTCAAAAAACTCTTATTGAGCATATAGAGGATATAAAAAAAGTCTCCAACACTTTGTTTGACTTCCCCTTGCAAGAAAAATTGAATAAAAGGCCTTTGGAGAATAAATGGTCGGTTGTAGAGCATTTGGATCACATGAATTCAATTGTGAGTCAATACTTCCAGCAAATGGATAAGTCTAAATCAGGAAATTCAATCAAACCTGAGAGCGAATTCTACAAACCACGTTTCCTGGGAAGGTTGTTTGTCGGTTTCATGGAACCACCGCCGAAGGTAAGGTTAAAAACCTTCAGTATATTTGAACCACAGCAAATGGATATATCAAAAGTGAAAGAGGATTTTCATAACTTGAGAAATGAGTTAGTGGATCGTCTTAATACCTCGGTTGAGAAAAGCACATTAAAAAGTAAACTGAGTTCCCCGCTGAGCAGCATGTTGAAATTTGAATTCGGTGAAGCGTTTATGATATTAACTGCACATGACAGGCGGCATATTTATTCAATAAACAATTTCATAAAACAATTATAGACATTTAATCGTGAGAGAATTATTCGGCAGGTTATCGCAGAAAGTTAATGAGCTCTTTGAAAAAGCTAAACTGACAGAACACACTTTCATGATAATTGTCGCGATAATTATCGGAATTCTTGCCGGGTTTGCTGCAATCGGTATAAGGTTTATGATCGAGGAGATTTCACACCTCTCATTTGCCGGTGAAGGCAGTCTGCTTCAAAATATTATTGATTCTCCTTGGTATATAAAGCTTTCGATCCCCGTGATCGGCGGTATTATTGTTGGTCCATTAATTTACTTCTTTGCTCCTGAGGCTAAGGGACATGGTGTTCCCGAAGTCATGCAGGCCATACTTCTTAAAGGCGGCAGAATCCGCCCGAGAGTTGCGTTCATTAAAGCAATCGCTTCGGCCATAACAATCGGTACTGGTGGTTCTGTTGGACGCGAGGGACCGATAATTCAGATTGGCTCGAGCCTGGGTTCAACTGTAGGTCAATTTTTTAAGATACCGAGTAAAAGACTGAAAACACTTGTCGGATGCGGTGCTGCGGCAGGTATTGCCGCTGCGTTCAACGCCCCGATTGCAGGCGCCTTGTTCGCTGTTGAAATAATTCTTATGGACTTTGCCGTAGCCCAGTTCTCTCCGATTGTGATATCCTCAGTAATGGCAACTGTAATTTCCCACTACTTCGAAGGAAACTTCGCGGCGTTTAAAGTTGCGGAGTATGCTTATAAAACTCCTTATGAAATCGGATTCTATTTTATTCTTGGCGCACTTGCCGGACTCACATCATTTTTATTTATAAAGGCTCTCTACTTCTCAGAGGATTTCTTTGATAACAAGTTTAAATTTCCCGAATACCTTAAGCCTGTAATAGGCGGAATTGGAATTGGAGTAGTGGCCTTGATCTTCCCGGAAGTAATGGGGGTCGGATACGATTCAATCAATGAAGCGTTGCAAGGTAATATGCTCTGGGAAGCCGCACTTGCTCTGGTATTTATAAAGATATTTGCCACATCACTTACTCTGGGAAGCGGCGGTTCGGGCGGTATCTTTGCGCCTTCTTTATTTATGGGCGCCATGCTCGGCGGATTTTTCGGCCATTTCGTGAATGCTTTATTCCCGGATATTACTGCCGGACCAGGCGCGTATGCTCTTGTTGCCATGGGAGGACTGGTTGCAGGTACTACGCGTGCGCCGATCACCGCTATTATTATTGTGTTTGAACTGACAAATGATTATAACATCATCCTTCCATTGATGATAACGTGTATAATCAGTATGATACTTTCAGCTAAGCTTTCACGCGAGTCCATCTATACATTAAAACTGTTATTGAGAAATATTAATCTCAGCGAAGGTACAGAGACAAATGTGATGGAGTCGTTATTTGTTAAAGAGGTCTATGACGAAAAATTTGATAGTATTAATGTATCTGACAACTTCAGCAAGATTGTAAATAAAGTAATACGTGGAAAGGCAATTGACTACCCCGTTGTGAATAATAAAGGACTTATAACCGGAATGCTGTCTATGTATGATATAAAGGATCATTTGTTCGAAAAGGATTCTCTAAGCAACCTGCTTATTGCAAATGATCTTGCCAGTCACCATTACGAATGCGTTGCCATTGATGATAACTGCCAGACAACACTTGATAAAATATCCAGGTACGGTCTTGAAGGACTACCAGTCGTTGAGGCTTTCAATTCCAGGAAGATAGTCGGAATGGTTTGGCGTAATGATATACAGGATGCGTATCAAAAAGAAATTGAGCGGCGGGAAATAACAGCTAACCTTGCTAGCAGTATTACTATGAAGGATAACGAAAGATCAGTTCAGTTCCTCGAAGGTTATTCGATTGCTGAGATCAAACCACCGGCTTCATTTCTGGACAAGTCTATTCGCGATCTGAACATAAGGGCGCTTTATGGAGTGGATGTTTTATCTGTTAAATCAAGGGGTGTAAGGGGAAGCGAAATAACGGCCATACCAAGTCCCGAATATGTTATTAGAGAAAACGACTCGCTGGTAATTGCGGGTGAAATCGGTAATATTAATATGCTTAAAAATATGCCTTAAAAAGCTCTGGTAAAAATCCCGGAGTTGCTCATCCCCGGGATTCAATTATAAAAATTATTAGTCTCTTCCTATTTCATCAAGTTTTTCTTTCTTTGCCATCAGTTCTTCCTGAGTTTCTTCATGATCAGGATCCATGACTATTGCTTCTGTCGGGCAGGCTTCAATACATTGCGGTTCATCGTAGAAACCAACACACTCAGTACATTTTTCCGGCACTATGTATGTAAATTCATCAGATAATGCTTCTTTTTCTTCTCCGCCGTATGTGTACGGATCGCCTGCATTGTAGATTGCAGTATTTGGACATTCAGCTTCACATGCGTTGCATGCAATACATTCTTCAGTGATTTTTACTGCCATTTGTAACTCCGAATTTATTCTGTGGTTAATGCTTCACCAAATTATTAAAATGATTTTTTATTGCAAAGTAATAAGTTCTATTGTTTTTTCTTATTACCCTGCTTTTTATGCATATTCAATAATTATAGTGTATATGCAGCCGGAAATTGATTATTATACATTGTAATGCAGGCGGTTATTTGTTATTTTTCGCCTCGAATTTTAAATAATCTTTTAAGGTAAAATGAAATTTAATCAGAGAACGCATACATGCGGTGAACTAAGAGAAGATAATATCGATCAGCACATTGTTTTAAATGGCTGGGTCGATACGAGAAGAGACCTTGGAGGTGTGATTTTTATTGATCTGAGAGACAGGTATGGAATTACACAGGTTGTTTTCGAGCCATCATATAATCAGGATGCACATGAAATCGGAAAGGAACTCAGGGGCGAATTTGTTGTTTCGATAGAAGGAAAAGTAAGACGGCGTCCCGAAGGGACTGAGAATCTTGAACTGCCGACAGGTTTAGTCGATATAATGGTAGATAAAATTGTTATTCTGAATAAAGCGCTAACCCCTCCTTTCCAGATAAAAGATAATCTTGATGTGAACGAGGATATTCGGCTTAAATACAGATACCTGGATCTTCGACGTACCGATATGCAGAATAACATGGTGCTGAGACATAAGATGTACCAGTCGGTAAGAAAGTATTTTGACGAGAATAGTTTTGTTGAAATTGAAACACCTGTTTTGATGAAAAGTACTCCTGAAGGCGCAAGGGACTTCCTCGTTCCGAGCAGGATTCATAAGGGGCGCTTCTATGCACTTCCTCAGTCGCCGCAGCAGTATAAGCAGCTTCTGATGGTATCCGGATTCGACAGGTATTTTCAGGTGGTTAAATGTTTCCGCGATGAGGATCTTCGGGCCGACAGGCAGCCGGAGTTTACTCAGATAGATGTTGAAATGTCATTCGTTGATACCGAAGACATTTATTCCATGATGGAAGGACTGATGAAGAAATTATTCAAGGAAATTAAAGGATATGATCTTCAGACTCCGATTCCAAGATTGACATTTGACGATGCTATGGAAAAATATGGCTCGGATAAACCTGATCTAAGGTTTGGGCTTGAAATGGTAACACTCAACGATGTTTTCAAGGAGACTGAATTCAAGGTCTTTAAAGATACTCTTGATAATGAGGGAGTAATTACAGGATTTGTTGCTTCCGGATGTGGAGATTATACACGTAATCAGCTGGATGTGTTAACGGATTATACGAAGAAACTTGGTGCCGGCGGACTGATCTGGATGAGAGTGAAAGAGGATGGACTTGAAGCGCCAATTGCTAAGTTCTTGTCTGAGACTGAAAAAGAGCAATTAGTAGCCTCGATGAACGCCAAACCGGGCGATTTACTGCTGATTGTTTCCGGACCTAAACTCAAGACATTATCTATTACCGGAAGCCTGAGACTTGAAATGGCTAAGAGAATGGAAATTATCGATAAAAACTCCGAGCCGAAACTTCTCTGGGTAACCGACTTCCCATTGCTTGAGTGGGATGATGAAACTCGACGGTATTATGCTATGCACCATCCGTTCACATCACCGCATATCGAGGATGTTGAATTACTTGGAACTGATCCGGGAAAGGTTAGAGCACGTGCTTACGATCTGGTTCTTGACGGTAATGAGATTGCCGGTGGCAGTATCAGGATACATGACTCCAAACTTCAGGCTCTAATGTTTAAGTCTCTCGGAATTTCCAAGGAAGAAGCTGATCATAAATTCGGTTTCCTTATGAATGCTTTCAAATACGGTGCACCGCCCCATGGTGGTATTGCTTTCGGATTCGACAGACTTGCAATGTTATTTGCCGGTAAGGATTCGATTCGTGAGGTAATTGCTTTCCCGAAAACTTCCAGCGGTATGTCGCTAATGGACGAATCTCCATCAACCGTCGATGACGCACAATTGAAAGAACTTCATATCAAGATCAGATAGAAAAACATCAAATATTCCCGATTTTTGTTAAAGCCTGCTTATGCAGGCTTTTTTTGTGACTACAGTCATGGCATTCTGACCTTTTAAATGCCATATTGCTCATGTAATTTTTGCCGAATTGAAATTGTGTTCGTATTTTTTACCGGTAAAAAAGTAATTATTTTTACTGCATTTAAAGAAAAACTTGTATATTTTTCTGAAAAATGACATTTGTTGTTTGGCTTAATACTTGATTTATTAACATTCGCGACATTTAAAAGAGTAAAATTTTGGGACAGCAACAATTATTACTTATAATATTGGGATTAATTTTAGCAGCAGTAGCATTAGCTGTTGGATTGAGTCTATTCCGATCTCATTCAATAGATCAAAAAAGAAATATGTTGATAAACGATTGTATTAATTTAGCCTCAATGGCGCAGAATTATTATTTGAAGCCTACGAATTATGGTGGCGGAGGTCAGAGTTTTATTGATTGGTCTATACCGACTGAATTGCAATCAACAACTGTCGGCAATTTTGAAATTACTAATCTTTCTGCAAACGAAGTTATCATTGTAGCAACTGGTACAGAAGTGGTTACAGGATCTGACTCCGTAAAAGTTCAGGTTACAGTTCCATCACCACCAAGAGACTATGAAGTAGTCACCATAAATTAGGTTGATTTATCAGTTCTTTATTTAATTATACTTACTCACAAAACATAAGGAGTTAAACCATGGGTCAACAGCAATTATTACTTATCGTATTAGGCGTTATCATTGTTGGTATCGCAGTAGTTGTTGGTATTAATGTATTTACAGCACAATCTGAAGAATCATCAAAAGATGCAATCGTATCTGATTGTACAAACCTGGGCGCAATGGCTCAGCAGTATTTCAGAAAACCAACTGCAATGGGTGGCGGCGGAAACGCATTCACTGGCTGGACAATTCCTTCGAATCTCGATACAACTGCAAACGGCACATATACAGCAAATGTTGCCGCGGGTACTGTAACAATTACCGGTGATCCGCTGGCATCAACAGGTTATTCGTGGGATGTTACTACAACAGTGACATCAACAAGCGTGTCATCGGTGGTTAACGACTAACCTTTTACTTTGGCATAATAATTTATATTTTTAGGGCTGATAAAAGCATTATGACTTTTATCAGCCTTTTTAATTTTTTAAAAGGATTTTTGATCAATGGTAGAACTGAAATTTAATGCACTAAAACCTAATGGTCAGACAATTTCCGGTACGCTGAGTGCTGAAAACTATGGTGTCGGCAAAAAGAAAATTTTGGCTCTGCTGGAAAAGAACAACTTCAAGCTTAAGTCCATTCACAAAAAATCAACTTTTATTTATAAGATCCGGAAAGGATCCGATGCTCCAATCAAAGGAGAGCAAAGAGCGTTTACAAAAGAAGAAGTAGTCAGGGCTCTTACTAAACTGGGTTACCAGGTTATTTCGGTAAATAAATTTGCTTTTGAATGGAACCCGAAGCCCCCTGATCAGGAAATACTTTCATTCGTGAAAATTAGTGCCGAATTGCTCGAGCAAAAACTTCCTTACAGTGAAATTATGACTTTACTGGTGAATGACCTTGAGAATAAAACACTTAAGGAAACGTTGAAGCAAATTAATAATGAACTGAAAAAAGGCGGAGACAGTGAAACTGTTTTTCTCCGTTATCAAAGTGTGTTTGGTAAGTTTACTTCCTATATGCTCGGGCTGGCTGCAAAGAGCGGTAACATGACGGAGATATACAAAGCTACTTCAAAGTTCCTTGAACGAAGAATGCAATTTAAAAAGGATTTAAGAAGCGCATTGATTACTCCTTTTATAACTTTATTCGTTATGTTCCTTGCAGTGCTATTCTATGTAGGCTACATTTTCCCGGAAACAGCAATGCTTTTTGTTAAATTTAATATAGAATTGCCTCCAATGACCGCCGCAACACTTCAAGTAAGTAATTTTTTACTCGATAATGCATTATTGGTTGGAATGGCAGTTGTAATTCCACCTATATTGCTGTGGAGATATTTTCAAACAAAGAAAGGTAAATTGAAGCTGGATCGGATGATGCTTAAAATACCTATTATTGGTTCACTCATACACAAAACACTTATTGAAGTATTCTGCCGAGTATTTTATACGCTTTACAGCGGATCGGCAGAGAGTATTGAACCAATAAGGATAGCTGCTGAAGCTACTGATAATTCTTATTTCGAGAGACAGATAAAAACAGTTGCTATTCCGATGATGATAAAAAAGGGTGCCGGGATCACTGAGTCTTTTGAGGCGTCTGCTGTATTTACTGAAACGGCTCTTTCAAGGTTTCATTCGGGTGAGGAGACGGGAACTATTAAAAACACGGCTTTGCAGCTTGCTAATTATTATGAAAGTGAAACCGTATTCAGACTGAAGAATATTATAGAACTTATTCAGGTTGCAATTGCGATGATTATTATGATAGTTATGATCGGATTAACACTGGTTTCCGCGGAAACCGCAACAATTAGTCCTAAATCACCTTTTGTTAAATAACGTTTAAGGCTTTATCATGTTGGATGCCCAACTCGAATTAACTGATAAAATAGGATACCTTCTGTTAAAGAAAGGCATTATCGATGCTAAAATTCTTGAAGAAGCTTTACAGGTAAAAAACGAAGACCAAAGCAAACTGAAACGAAATTTAGCTCAGATACTGGTCCAGGAATTTAATTTTGATCATGATACAATCTTCCGCGAAGTTGCTGTTCTTTATGCCTTCAAAGAGTTAAATATTGTACCGAAAGATTTATCCGATGAGCGGGTTGAAGAAATTAAAAAACTTCTTAACTCAAAAGGTGATGAAGTTAAAAGCATGCTTCTTGAGCATCTTGTACTTCCATTTCAGTACGACAGGTTCAGAGAAAAATTAGTGCTTGCGGCTGTTGATCCAACCGACAGAAGCCTGACGAAAATTGCTTATACTTTGAATGCGAAAAAGTATGAAATAAATTATCTGCGTAAGAGAGATTACGAGAAGTTAATTCAGATAATTGCCCCGCCTGAAAACGAATTCCTTAAAATGATTGAGGATTCGGACGAGGAAATTTCGGTTGAACACGATGAAGCAAGTGTTGACGAAGAAGAACTCGATGCCGAAATAAACAAGAGTGCGCTGGTGAATCTTGTTGAAGCCGCTCTGGTGGAAGGTGTTCGCAAAGGCGCCAGTGATATTCACTTTATTCCAAGAACAAGCAACCGTACTGATATCCACTTCAGAGTTGACGGTAAACTTATGCTGTGGCATTCGCAGGAAGGTTCACTTCCGGAGGCATTGATGTCGGTTGTGAAAGACAGGGCTAAAGGACTCGACAGGTTCGAAAGAGAAAAAGCCCAGGACGGATTTATCCAGCGTGAAATTGACAGGCATATAATTCGATACAGAGTTTCGGTTCTTCCGATGGTGGGTACGGAACTTAGAAACAAATTTGAATCCATAGTTATACGAATTCTTGACGATAGAAAGGTTATTAAGGATCTGGGTAAACTCGGACTCGTCGGCTACGCGAATGAAGCTTTTAAAAGATCTATAAGCCAACCGCAGGGAATGGTTATACTTACGGGACCTACGGGTAGTGGTAAAAGTACGACTCTTATCGCCGCTTTGTACCAGGTGATTGATCCGAGCAAGAATATACTTACAGTAGAAGATCCGGTAGAGTATGTTATTGAAGGTGCTCGGCAGCTGAAAATAGGGTATAAAATGGACTTCGAACAGGCAATCAGAGCTATCCTTCGTCACGACCCCGATATAGTTCTCGTTGGTGAGATGCGAGACAAGGAAACTGCAGAAACAGCTATTAAGCTTGCGAATACGGGTCACTTAACGTTTTCAACTCTTCATACCAACGATGCACCAAGTGCGGTGTCTAGGCTTTATAAGATGGGAGTTGAACCTTTCCTTATTGCATATGCAATTAATATAATAGTTGCTCAGAGACTTATCAGAAGACTGTGTGAGAAATGCAAAAAGAAAGTCGATGTTCTCGATCCCGAACTGCTTAAAAGAGCGGATCTTGATGCTGAAACCTGGAGTAAGTTTGAGGTTTATGAAGCTGCCGGCTGCGAGCATTGTAATAATACCGGCTACAAAGGACGTATGGCAATTCACGAAGCTTTATACTTTTCAAATGAAATTCGCGAAATGATAGTTCGTGCCGGTAAAGAGGTTGACGAGGAACAGATCAGAAAACAGTCTAAAGCAGACGGTACATTAACCCTGAGACAATCGGGATTTGAGAAGGTAAAACAGGGGCAAACATCAATACAGGAAGTATTAGCTGGTACATCCGACTAGTACAAATATTATATCAATTAGTGATTTTTTTTCATAAATTCTAATATTTCCTTCATATCAATATAGAACTGCCTAATGAATGAAGCCAAACAAATATTAAGTAAGTTTGCCGGCCAGATTCCGGAAACAATTCTTGGTCCGGAAAAAGTTAATTATATAGTTGAGAGAATTAAGGATATACCTCATAACGAGAAAATAATTCTTTTCAAATTTGCAAATCAGATACTTAGCTTAATGCTGGAGCGTGAAGCTTCTGACGTTGAAATCGGCGGGCACGGAACCGTTGGAAGTGTCTGGTTTAGAATTCATGGTAAAAAAGAAAGAGTCCCTGATCTGCCAACTCTTACGCCTGATGAAGGCACTACACTTGTAATCAGTCTCCTTAACCAGAATCAGTGTAAACTACTGCTGGTCAGCAGGAATATCGATTTTAGTTATACATTCAGGTATGAGAAAGCAAATAAGAATGTAAGGTTCAGAGCGGATGCTTATTTCGATCTTGATACGGTCGGTCTGAATATGAGGGCTATTTCAGCATCAACCAGGCCTATTGAAAGTCTTGAATTTCATCCGAATGCCGTTAAGATGATGAGTCACGGTTATATTAAATTCGGACTTTCTCTTGTTACCGGAATTACCGGTTCGGGTAAGTCTACCACACTGGACTCTGTTATTGATATGCATAATAAAATTGATCCCTGTCATATCGTAATAATTGCGGCTCCGATAGAGTATGTGCATGTTTCAAATCGAGCCATTGTACGTCATCGAGAAGTCGGAAGGGACGTTTTATCATTTAAGGAAGGGGTAATTCAGGCATTAAGACAGGATCCGGACATAATTGTAATAGGTGAGATGAGAGATCCGGACACAATAATGGCTTCTTTGGAGGTAACTGATACCGGTCACAAGGTATTTTCTACCCTCCATACCTCTTCTGCAACGGAATCAATCGATCGTATAATTGCGGAAGTAAATCCCGTTGAACAGGAAAGAGTGCGAAACAGGCTTGCAGATGTGCTGATTACGATAGTTTCGCAGAAATTAGTACCCAGTGTGGACGGTAAAAGGGTGCTGGCCAAGGAAGTTTTGGTTGTAACACCTAGTGTGAGGGCTGCAATTAAGAATAACAACACCAGTGAAATCTATATGATGATAGTTCAGGGCGGACCGCAGGGTATGATAACAATGGAACAAGATTTGCTTAGACTTCTGCGTCAAAGGAAAATTACTCAGGAAACGGCAGTTGCCTATTCCAACAATAAAACACGAATGATTCAGTTGATTAAGGGCTAAATCTATAGATGAAACCGCTCGTATTTCTTTATACAGAGGGTACGCAGACAAAAGTTGTTGTTTGTTCCGCGGATGATGGATCATTGTCTGTTCATAAATCATTTACTGCCGCCATGACAGGTGGTAAGGGGGATGCGGTATCGGGACATGATGAAATGCCCGATTTTAATCTTGATTCCGTTGGCGGCGGAGATATCAGTTTCGATAGTCTTGAGGAAGGCGGAGACACTGTCGGAGCTGAAGATGATAATTCTGACATCGATGCCATCTCGAATAAACTAACCGACATTAAACTTCAGAAAGCTACCTTTATACCCATCACTACCGATCCGACAGTAAACTATCACGTTTACGAGGGCGAGAAACTTGACGATAAATCCAAGCTGATCGATCTGATGATCAAGGATATAGAAAAAGCTAAGGGAATATTTGTTAATAAAGATAATATCGATTTTATCGAACTTGATGACAAATCCTATCTCTGTACTTTTTTAGAGGCTTCGGTCCCAGTTGTTGATACAGTAAATCAGTTGGCTGGTTTTCACGGTAAAAGATATTATAAGATCGAGACTATTAAAAATGCCGAAATTGCTCTTGCCAATTATGTCTCACGATCGACAAAATTTTTCCCCGAAGATTATACTCTGATTATTCACATTGGACTTGAAACAACCAAGCTTATCTTTCTGGAAGGACAGAAGCTTAAACATATTGGTACCAGTCTCGATATTGGCACTCAGAATCTGCATACATACGATGTTTATTTCTCTAAGATACTTCTTGAGATGGAAAACGGCGGTATCCCGAGACTGGATAATGTTGTACTCTGCGGTGACGACCGGTCCGAGAACTTAGTGCTTTCGTTTTACGGTACTTTCCCGGAGGCTAATGTTGTTGAGCTTACTTACGATTATTTCGATCTTACAGGTTTAAGCGAAGAAGATCAGGAAGGCATATCATCATTTGCAATCCCTCTTTCAGCAGCGTATGAGTATATTAATGAAAAGGAAGAAGACTTACATGGTATAAATATTCTTCCTAAATATATACAGGAAAACCAGAAGTTTCTCCAATTCGGATGGCATAGCTATGTAATGCTCGGAGTATTGTTTGTTACAACATTTCTCCTGACTTTTATGGTGCTATCCAATTTTAATGAAATCAACAAGCTTGATTCGGAAATAGCACGCTTGGAGGAAATGCAGAAACGAAATGAAGAGATTATAAATCAAATCAATCCCCTGACTAACAGGATTGCCAACTTCGATAATACCCAGGCCATACTCGATTCGGCTACAACAGGTACCGAGACATGGGGACTTACACTGGAGAAGATTTCCAATTTTGTTGAAAGAAGAAGAAATTTCTGGGTTACTAAACTTAGTACTGTATCGAAACGTGAATTACTAATTGAAGGTTATTCACTCTCCAGAAGTTCTCTTACTGAATTTGCGCGGGATAACAGCGCCTCAATACTGAATAATGTTGTTTATGATCCGTTAAGAGAGAAGAGTGCTTTCTCTTATTCGATTAATCTTTTATTGGTTGATAAACAGAAGCGATAATGGATAGAAAACTTAAAAATACAATTGCCCTTATTATCATATTCCTGCTTATCCTTATTGGAGGCGGAGTTTATACCTTTATACTTCAAAAGGGGACGATAGAAGAAAAGGAAAAGAGAGTAAAGGATTTGAATCTTAGCTCCTATGATACAAAGGATTTGACGGCACAGCTAAATGCGCTGAAAAGCAGAGTCGCAGAACTGGATTCAATTCTTGCCTTAAGAAAATACAATATTCCGAACAGCCTGGATCAATCGAGTTTCTTTGATTTTGTTAACCGGGTCTCTTTTGGTTTTTCTGGCGAATCTTTTTTAAATATAGAATACGACAGAATTGAAAGCGATCCGAACTTCTTATTCTATATTTACTCGATTAAGGGCACTGCGTTTTTCAATGAATTTTATAGTCTTGTATATGCGATTGAGCAAAGCAAGGAGCTTAAAAAAATATTGGACTGCTCAATTAATAATGTTGTTAGCGTTAATGATGAAAACCTTGCAATGTACCAGGTTTCCTTTGAGTTGGAAGTCGCTGTTTATTTTGCTGATAACGATATGTTTGTTTCATCATCAATGGTTGAAAACAGATTAAAACCAAATCCGCTGTATGATATTTTCTATCCACTGATAAGAAACGAGATACCCCCGAATATAGATAATCTGCCGGATATCCAGACAGCCCAATTGCTTGCCTTAATTCCTGACGGAGCGTTTATTGCCGACAGTAAAGGGAATAGTTTTTTATTGTGGGAGGGGGATAAAGTGTACCTGGGATATTTAACCGAAATTGATTATAATAAAAATGAAGTGCACTTTATTCTTAATAAGGGCGGTATTATTGAAAAAGTAGTGTTAACTCTAGAAAAAGAAAAAAAGCCGAGTGAATAAAATGAAGAAGGTAGTTATAATATTTTTTACCTTAATACTTGTTACGCCTCTCTTTGCCCAAAGAGACCTTCAGGAAAGGCTAAGTGGATTCGTTAATCCTGAAGAGATCGTTACGTTATCCGAGAATATTCCATTTAACCAGGCTATAGAAGTGCTGAGTAAAGTAAGTCTAAAACTTACGGGAAAGGCAATTGTTGCAACGGCCGGCGGAAGCGAGCCTATAGGTATTGAAATTTCTAAAATGCCTTATAAAAGAGTCCTGTCGATAATAACACAAATGAAAGGACTGATCTATGAGGAAAAGGCAACGGTCATTGTTGTTAAGAGCCCGGTAACTGAAAATGAAGGACTTGCCGAAGAAGTTTATGCTCCTGTTGATTCAAGAGAGGTTGAGATATCAGCAATTTTCTTTGAGGCAAATGTAAGGGATGCTAAAGAACGAGGTATAAACTGGGATTACCTGCTGTCGAAAGCCGGGTTGACGATAGGCAGCGGACTTCAGACATTCAGTAATACTGAAAGCGCGACTACTGAACAAACAACTACTACATCGACCCTGCAAATTCCCGACTTTACTGTTAATAACCAGACTGATTTCGATCTGGGCCAATTTTCGGGCAATGCAACTGCAGCATTCAGATTTTTTGAAGATCAAAATCTTGGTGAAATTATTTCCCGTCCGTCAGTTACTGTGAGAGATAAACAGAAAGGACGTGTTCAGATTGGTGAAGACATTTCAATAAAAGAGAGAGACTTTGCCGGTAATCTAATAGATAAATTTTATTCTACAGGAACTATTATTGAAGTTACGCCATTTATTTACAACGAAGACGGTGTAGATTACATTTTGCTTCAATTAATGGTTGAGAAAAGTTCCGGAACACCGGGACAAATTAGTACAACAATTGCCAAAACTACTGCATCCACACAGATCCTGATGCTTGATAACGAAGAAACAGTTATCGGCGGACTGTTTGTAAATACCGAGACTATTCAAAGGAGGGGTATCCCTTTCCTGAAGGATTTACCATGGTGGGTTCTCGGAATAAAATATTTAACAGGTTACGATGCAACAACTATTGAAAAGAAAGAAATAATAATCTCTGTAAAAGTAGATATTCTTCCCACTCTTAAGGAACGCATTGCTGAAAAGAAAAAAGAGAACGTAATCAGTAGCTTCAGAAAAAATGCACAGGAAGAGATAGATAGTGCTAAACAAGAGTATAAAGAATTTAAGGAAGAATAATGCATTCAATACTTATTGTTGATGATGATAAGAATCTTTGCACTGTGCTTAGCGAAGAATTGAATGAAATTGGGTTCAAAACCAGCTTTGTAAATTCAGCCGATGAAGCCGTTGAGAAAGTTGCCGAAGGTAATAAGGACTTAATGCTGCTTGACTTGAAGATGCCTGAGAAGGACGGTTTTTATGTACTTAACAAATTAAAAGAACGGGATATCAAGGTTAAGATAATAGTTCTTACTGCTTATGCGGACGTTCAAAGCGCTATTGATTCTACCAAGCTTGGAGCAAATGATTTTATAAGCAAACCTTACGACCTTGATGATTTGATTATTACCGTCAGGAAAGTTTTGAATGTAGAAGACGATGAAAATTAATGCAAGAATTATATTTATAACATTTCTGGTAGTTGTAATTGTCTCAGTAAGTTCTTCGATAATTTACTACTCCATAACGAACGCAATCCTGGAAACCCGAAACTCTAAAAACATTCTTAACAGCGCAAATGATTTTGTGTTTTTTCTCGAAACCTCCATCGACAAAGCAACTGAAGATTTTCAGAAATATTATCTGAATGGAAATGAAAGCGCCGGCGTTGATATCGACAGTACAAATGTTGATGCGGTTTTTACATTTAACTCTGAAAATGATATTCACATAATTCAGAAAAAAAACGATGTGTTTATTAATGACAGGTTCACAAAATTTCAGGATTTTCTCAATGACAATCCGTATTTAATTTTGAAATATACAAGGAATTCAAGCGGACAGACATTGTTCTATGGCATTGTCATAAATGAAGATTTTCTTAATGAAGCCGCAAAAAAAATTCGTGCGGATGTTTCATTAATAATTGAAAACATTCCATACGCTTATTCAAATTCTCAGGATAACAGCAGGTTCCTTCCGAACCTGATTACTTCTCAAAACCAACTTCAGTACCTAAACAATTTCGATATTGTTACTACCGACATTGAAAGTGCTGATTTCCTGGCTGTTAAGTACGAACCCAAATATATACTGAGTTCAAATTCTAAACTCAGTTTCCTTGTCTTTGCTTATTATACTGATATTGTTTATTTCACCGACACAATGAAGCTAATACTTCCGGTTGTACTTCTTGCTGGTACTTTACTGGCAATGATATTTACTCTTCTCTTCACAACAAAATTCAGGAAACAGATTTCTTTACTTACCGAAGCAGCTGATATTACTGCAAAGGGAAATTTAACTTATCGCGTGCCGATAATATCGAAGGATGAGATCGGTGAACTTGGTATTACTTTCAACAATATGATTGAAGATATAAGAGGGCAGGAAAAGGTAGAGAAGGAATACGCGGAATTTATAGCCATAATAAATAGAAACATAACACTTAAGAATCTTTCGAATGCTGTATTAAAGAAGATACTCGAAGTAACGCACCTAAAGTTTGGTGCGGTTTATCTTGTTAATGATACCGATATAAAGCCTTTGGCAGCCGTTGGGTTGAGTCATCATTTTTCGGAGCACCACGAGAAGCAGCAGATATATAAGGACTTGCTGGAGAACCGGGAAGTCATTGAGATGCAGTTCGATAATAATTTCCCTGTTATTCGAAGTTCGTTGGTTGAGATTCAGATTAAATACTTGCTGATTTATCCTGTAATTTCCGGCAATGAATTGATTGGTTTTATTGAACTCGCTAGCGAATCAACACCTGCTTTGTCTCCACGGGAAAAGCTTGGAAGAATAATTGAACAACTCGCAATTGGATTAAGGAATGCGGTATCTTATGAGAGGATGTCTAATCTGGTTGATGAATTAAAGCGTCTGAATGATGATTATCAGAATCAGAATATACAAATTAAAGGTAAGAACGAAGAACTTGTAAAACTTCACAATGAGCTTCGCAGTAAGGCTGCCGAACTGGAAGAGGAAAAGAGAAAGGCTGTTGAACTTACTCATGTAAAATCTCAGTTCCTTGCAAGTATGTCGCACGAATTAAAGACTCCATTGAATTCTATAATCGGGCTTACCGAATTGACAGAAAGAGATTCATCGACTCTTAATAAAACACGGAACAGAGTCCGTATAGTTTTAAGAAACAGTAAAAAACTGTTAAGTATGATCAACAATATTCTGGAGTTTTCTAAAATTGAATCCGGCAAGTTTGAAGTTAACAAGCAGAAATTTTTAATTTCGGAATTTCTTGGTGACATATATTCTAGTACTGAGATTCTTGCAAGTGAAAAACAACTCCAATTGACTGTAAAACTGGATAACAGAAAAAACTTACTTGTTAAAACTGACCGAACCAAACTGGATCACATCATATTAAATTTTGTTGGGAACGCTGTTAAATTTACGGACAGCGGTTCAGTTAATGTGATTGTACACAAGAAAAATAATTCTGATCTGGTTATCGAGGTGAATGATACGGGAATCGGTATTTCTGAAAACGACCAGAGAATAATTTTTGATGAATTCAAGCAGCTGGAATCCGGAAATACCAGGAAATACAGCGGGGTCGGACTAGGACTGGCAATTTGTAAGAGATATGTGGATTTACTGAATGGTGAACTAAAAGTTAAAAGTCACGAGGGTATCGGATCGACATTTAGCCTTATTTTAAAAGATATAATTCTCGACGAGGTTGACTTTATCGTTAATGATAGATTTGAAATGTTTACCAATAAACAAAGCGATGAGTGGCACTCCCGGTTGAGTGAAGATAAACATCAGAACGACCAGGTTAATTCTGAAGAACCAAAATCCAATAACACTAATTCTCCCAGCATCCTCATAGTTGATGATGATAAAGATACTCTGTATACGGTGGGGGAAATTCTTCACAGTCTTCATTGTAGCCTTCATTTTGCGTCAAATGGTGTGGAATGTCTTGAGAGGTTAAAAAGCATAACACCCGACCTGCTTCTTCTTGATATCATGATGCCTGAAATGGATGGTTTCGAAACAATAGATAAAATTCGAAGCAGCGATAAATGGAAATCGTTAAAAGTTTTCGCATTAACAGCCCATGCAATGTTAGATGATAAGTATATAATTGAGAAAAGCGGTTTCGATAATTTAATTACCAAGCCTCTTGACAGTTCAACATTACTTATTAAAGTTAAACAAGCCATTTATAACAACGAGAAGAATAGTATATGAAAAAAATATTAATTGTTGATGATCAGCCGGACAATGTCTTCATACTTCAAGACAGGCTTAAACGCGAAGGATTCGAAACTCTAACGGCATATGACGGGCCGGCATGCATACAGGTTGCAGAATCTGAAGATCCTGATCTGATTCTTCTTGATGTAATGATGCCCGGCATGTCGGGGTTTGAGGCTTGCGAGAAGATAGTAAGTAATAAAAAAACCAAATCGATTCCGGTTATACTTGTGACTGCTTTGACCGATGTTGATGATATAAAACAAGGATTGTCTGTTGGAGCTTTCGATTACATAAAAAAACCTTACAACAGAGCTGAACTGATAGCCAGAGTGAATTCGGCTTTGCGATTCAGTGAATCTAACAAAATTCTCCTTGAACTGGAAAAGATTAATACTTTTGCAGCAACTGTAATAACAGCGAATCACGAAATAAAACAACCATTGACCTTAATTAATTTATCCACGGCAGCTATATCACGTGAACTCGGCAGAGATGAAATTAGAAAAGATCTTATCGAAAAGAGAGTGGAGTTTATTAACGGCGCCACAAAGGAAATAATTAAGGTTCTTGAGAAACTGTCTCAAATTAGAAAACCTGTGATTACCGACTACGTGAATAATTTGAAAATGATTGACTTGGAGAACTCCGGACAGTAAACTAGTTTAAAAGCAGTTTTACCTCTTCAAGCAGTTCAACAAAATCATAAGGTTTAGTCATGATTTTTTGTACTGACAGTTTTTCCATATTAATTTGTGTGTTAATGGATCCTGACCCTGAAGTGAGAATTATAGGATTCATATAATCAGAATTTCGCAGCTTTATAATGCAGTCAATACCATCCAACTCAGGCATTTTCCTATCGATAATCATAAGGTCAACATTCGGAAATCTCCGGTAGGCTTTTAGTACTTCGGTACCGTTCACAGCTTTTATAACTTTATAGTTATAAGATTCAAGCAGGTCGGTCAGTAGTTCGAGAATAGACTCTTCATCATCAGCAAGTAATATGGTTTTTTCTGATGTTGCCGAGAGTTCCGATTTTTGAAACATTTCCCTTGCCGGGAGATAAATTGTGAATTCGGTTCCTATAAGCCAGCGACTTTTAACCCCGATATATCCCGAGTGTTCATGTATAATACTCTTTACAATGTTTAAACCCAATCCGGATTCACGATCTCTGGTTTTCGTCGAAAAATTCTTGTTGAATATTTTATCGATGTTCTTTTTCCGTATACCGGAACCATTGTCTGCTACCGAAATTTTCACATAACTCTCTGCATAGGTCTTAACATTTTCCGGAACTTCGTCTCGAGTAATGTTTGCAGCCGCCAAGGTGATTTTACCTTTACGCTTAATTGCCTCGGAAGAGTTAATACATAGATTTAAAAGAACTCTGTAGATGTCAGAATAGTTAGCTGTAATTGATGCAAGGTCGTCACTTACATTAAACTCAATAGAGATTTCATTCCTGACAATATTGATAAGAGAATTGTGAAGTTCGTTTAACAGATTCTTTAAAATCACCTTCTTCTTTATTGACTCATTTGAACTGCTGTCCGATAGAACCTGCTGGATAATATCAGACGCGCGCTGCGAATTGTTTTCGATGTTAGCTAGTAATTCTTTTGTGTTTTCATCGGGATTAATTGATCCGCTAAGCAACGAAGAGCTGTTTGCTATGCTGGTAAGTATATTGTTGAGATCATGAGCGAAATTTTTAATAGATTTAATTCGGGCTGTAATTTTATCGGACGCTTCACTTTTTTCCTGCAGAAAAACAACGTAACCTGATGAATCATTTGAGGCTAAAGGGGTTATTCTAACTTCCCAAAAAAGATTTTCACTCGTATAAAATTCTTTCTGTTCAAGTTCAGCAGGCTCTATTTTAAACAGCCATGCTATATCGCTTCCGGAAATATCACCTTCAAGTAATTCCAGGAATCTTTGAGATGACCAGACTAATTTTCTGTTTTCATCTGCGAAAGCAATCGGAATATTCAGATTGTTGAAAATCTTCTTGTATGCATCCGGGATTTCCTTCGCGGACAGCATATTACTTTAGATCGTATTTTTTAATTTTCGAGTATAATGTTTTCTGAGCTATTCCAAGTGCTTTGGCTGTTGACTCCCTGTTCCAGTCGAATTCGTCGAGCACTCGTTGTATATGACCTTTTTCAACAGTGTCAAGACTTAGAATCTCACCCCCTTCGTCATATAAACCGTCGTGTGTAGCCATGCTTCCCTGAGGCAGGTTTAAATCGCTGACTTTAATTGTTTCACTGTCGGAAAAGATTAATGCACGCTCGATAGTATGTGCAAGTTCACGAACATTTCCGGGCCATGAATAGTTAAGCAATGCTACTTCAGCTTCTTTGGATAGCATTTTTATACTTCGTACAGGACTATTTTTCTGGAGGAAGTAGTTGGCGAGAAGTATTACATCCTTACCGCGCTCGTATAACGGCGGTATCGTTAAGGTTATTACGTTCAGCCTGAAAAGCAGGTCCCTTCTGAAGGTTTTGTTTTCAGCTTCTTCCATTAAGTTTTTATTAGTAGCGCCGATTACCCTTACATCTGAAGTAAGATTTGCTACACCTCCAACCCGCCTGAATTCACCCTTTTCAAGAAACCTGAGAAGTTTCGGCTGGAGAGTAAGACTGAGTTCGCCAATCTCATCAAGGAATAGTGTTCCACCGTTCGCAATTTCAACCAATCCCTGCTTGGAGTTCTTAGCATCCGTAAACGCGCCTTTTTCATAACCGAATAGCTCACTTTCCATAAGCTGGTCAGGTAATGATGCGCAGTTGATTGCTACAAGAGGCTTCTTATTTCTGTTTGAATTTTTATGAATAAATTCGGCAAATAATTCTTTGCCTGTTCCTGTTTCGCCTTCCAGCAATATATTAGAATCCGATTTGGCGGCTCTTTCTGCAAGTCCTATCATATCCCTTATCGATTTACTTTCTCCGATAATGGAATGAGGAACGTTCTTATTAAGTTTAGATGTAAGAATAACGTTGTTTACAACAAGCTCTTTGCGTTCAAGGGCCCTTTCTATTACGACAACAAGCTGCCCGAACTCGTAGGGCTTAGGTATAAAATCGTAAGCTCCCGTTTTTATACAATCGATAGCTGTTCTTATATCTGCCTTTGCTGTAAGTATTATTACCTGAACTGAAGGATGATGCTCATTTGCATAAGCCAGTACCTCTTCCCCGTGAACCTCAGTCATTTCGAGATCCAACAGGAGAACGTCGTAGGTCTTTTGCTTCAGGTTTTCAATAGCGTATTTACCGTCGAAAACGATATCAACGCTGTAACCTTCGCTTATGAGTTCTTCCTTGAGTAAATAACATAGTGTTTGATCATCGTCTGATATTAGTATTCTTGCCTTTGCCATATCCCTGCTTTGTTTTTATAGTACCTTAATAAATATAAAGAATTATCGAAAAATATATCCGCAAATATAGTGACCTATCGCATAAAACAATTGATTACCAGGGTAAATTCGATAAATCTGCGTTGCCGCCCGACAGTATTAAAGTTACTTTTCTGTTCACGAAAAGATTATTATTGTTTAACACAACAGCAAGCGGAACAGCAGCCGAAGGTTCAATAACAATTTTCATTCTTTCCCAAATCAGTTTCATCGCATGTTTTATTTGTTCGTCATCAACAGTAATGATTTCATCAACGAATCTCTTAATAATCGAGTATGTTTTCTCGCTCAACGATGTGAGCAATCCATCGGCAATAGTGTTTGGATTGACTGAAGGATAGATTTTGGAATCACGAATAGATCTGTACATGTCATCTGCACCTGAAGGCTCAGCGCCGATTACCTTTGTGCCCTGTGAGAAATACTCGGCCGACAAACAAGTGCCGCTCAGCAAACCGCCGCCGCCCGCGGGAGCTATAATGTAATCAGGTTTACCGATCTCTTCGAAAACTTCTTTCGCGCAGGTTGCCTGGCCTTTTATTATGTCATAATTGTCATATGGATGTATAAACGTTGCGCCGGTTTCGCTTACTACATTTTCGAGAGTTTCTTCTCTCGCCTGTAATGTTGATTCACAAAATACTATTCTGGCACCGTACTCTTTAACCGCTGCTTTTTTAATTTCAGGTGCTGTTCGCGGCATAACTATATGTGCAGGTACACCCATTGATTTAGCTGCCAGCGCTAACGCCGCCGCATGATTACCGGATGAATGAGTTGCAACTCCTTTTTCAAGATCGTCTCCGGAAAGAGAAAGTACCGCATTTGATGCGCCGCGCATTTTAAACGCGCCTACTTTCTGGAAGTTTTCACACTTAAAATATAGTTCACAGCCAGCTATATTGTTAATAGCTTTGCTCGTCAGAATAGGAGTTTGGTGAATGAAACCTTTAATGCGTTCATGTGCATCAACAATTTCTTTTTCCGATGGAATATATTCAGTCATATTCATTTACTTTTTAATTGAGTTCCAGAAAAACTCAATGTGATTATTAACTTCCCGCAATGCTGATTTTAAAGTTGCTGATTTTTCGTTGGAGAGGTATTTAATACGAATAAAAAATAATGGAGCTGCAAATTCGTTAGCTATAATTTCCGGATCAAATTTCTTGATGAAACCGAATTTTATCATCTGTGTGAAAATCATTATCCAGATCTGCCCAAATTCATTCAGGTGATCGTCCAACGAGTAAGATAAGTTAGCCGATACGTTAAACTGTTCTTTGAGTATAATTCTCAGAAACTTTAGTTCGTCGGGATTTGACCATCTTGTTAACAATTGTTCACAAAATCTTTTGAGGAATTTTTCCGGCTTTGATATTTCATCAAGTAGCTCTGGAGTTAATAAATCGGAAACCTGTGTCCTGGATTTATAATGATCCAGGACAAAATTAAAAATTTCCTCTTTTGAGCTGAAATGATTGTAAATCGCACTTTCACGTATCCCAACCTGGTTTGCAATGTTTCGTATTGATGTGCCTGTATAACCTGATTCAGAAATCAGATTAAATGCGGCATCTCTTATTTTTTCTTTTGTAGTCATAATGTCAGTCATAGTGAACACTCGTTAATATATCTATTTCCTACAGCTTTTTCAAGTTCCTGTTATAATGACGGGTGGTTTGGATAAGCAATCCAAAGATATTTAGTGGTTATTTCTAAAATATTATGTTGTATCCTTTGAAAACATTTTCAAGTATTATATATATTGCGGGTGTATAATTGTTTAGAAAAATCGGGGAAATTATGGAAAATAAATCTTTAGTTATCTATGCCGGCGCGGTTGTAATAATTATTGCGGCAATTCTGATTTTCAATTCATCGGGTGACCAGGGTACCATGCCGGTAATGGAGTCGCCATCAGGAGAAATGCCGAATGATGATATTCATAAAGGAATGAGCAGTGAGACTCCGTCCTCCGGAAATGTTAAAAGCGAGTTTATGCAGCGATATAACAGCATGAAGGAGAAGTACACAACTAATCCCAGCGATACGGCAGTTGCCAAGGAGTATGCTGTGCTTCTTGCCCAGGCACACAGGAAATCAGAGTCGATCGATATATTTAACGGTATCCTCGAAAAGGATCCTGCAAGAACTGACATTCTCCTGATTCTCGGTTTCCAGTATTACGGGATGAAGGAATACGACAAGGCACTTGATGCGACAAAACAACTGCTTCGATACGATAATAATAATGCTCAGGCTAAATATAATTTGGGCGCTATAAGCGAGGCTATGGGTAAGATTGATGATGCCCGTAAATACTGGGAGGAAGTCGTTAAGAAATATCCTGATACCGAGGCTGCTAAGTTTGCTGAAAGGTCACTTCAGAGTCTGGACGAAGGAAAGGAATCCTAGTTCCGGCTGCCTGAGCTTCGATTGATTTATAATCTCAGGCCGTCTTATTAAACAGATATTTGTCGTAGTGATTTAACGGGCATACGCATTTGGATGCCGGACAAACCATCGGACTATTATTAAGGTTTATACTTTCATAGATATGTCCTAGATTTCCGCTGAGGTTAAAGCATGGTGAGATCTTCCCCATCGGTGAGACAACTGCAGCATTGAATCCGGCGTTACATCGGTTTCCCAGCTGATAATGAGCGGCTAGATCGTCCGGATCAAGATTAAATGCTTTAATTTGCTTGGACGAATAACTCTCGGGATAGAACTTTCCATCATACTCGCCGAAGAAGGGTGCGAATCTGAATTGCAGTTCATACCGGTCTGTTAATTCTCTGTATTCGTTAAGTTTCGATTCCATATCGGGATATGCTACTGCCTCGTCGTAAATGTTGAACCCGGTAATATGCAAAAGTCCGTAATTCGATACGAAGCGTTCAAACTTGTCCTTCTTTTTCAGTTCCTCAAAATGAAGTGATGCGTGTATGTTTAAAACCCGTTTCGGATTTATCGAATTAGCAAATGTTTCTACACTATTAAGTATCAGGTTGGAATTGAACGAAATGAAATGTTCTTCCGTAAGTACTTTGCATGCTTCAATAAAGTTTGGTATAAGAAAGGGTTCGCCGCCGGTAAAGCCGATTCTGAATGTTCTCCCATCCGCATCAAGCGCATTAATAAGTTCATCAATTTTAATCTGATTAATTGTCTGTTTGTTCGGCTGAGTTTTACCGAAGCAGTATGTGCAGCCGAAATTGCACTGGCTTGTTAAATTCCACTGTAGCCAAACATCGTAATGCTGATCTTCGCTTCGTATTAATTTATTCATTTATCTTTGATGTGATTCATAATAAAATAACGCTTAAATTGTTTCTTCGAATTAATTCGATTTATCAAATAAATAGAAATGAGTAACGCATGAGCAACGATCCGAATAAAATTATTTACTCGATGTACAAAGTGAGTAAATATCACAATACTAAGCAAATAATTAAAGATATTTCATTGTCGTACTTTTACGGCGCCAAGATCGGGGTACTTGGTCTTAATGGTGCTGGTAAGAGTACTTTACTCCGTATAATGGCAGGCGTAGATACTGAATTCAACGGGGAAGTCGTTCTGTCACCAGGATACTCAGTCGGCTTTCTTGAACAGGAACCGCAGCTTGATCCCGATAGAACAGTAAAGGAAATAGTTGAAGAAGGAGTGCAGGAGGTTGTGGATCTCCTAAAGGATTTCAACGAACTCAGTGCAAAGTTTGCGGAGCCGATGAGTGATGATGAGATGAATGAACTACTTGAGAAACAGGGATCTATTCAGGAGAAGATTGACGCTATGGATGCGTGGAATCTTGACTCGAGACTTGACATGGCAATGGACGCGCTGCGCTGTCCGCCTGGTGATACTAAGGTAGGTGTTATCTCGGGTGGAGAGAAACGCCGTGTTGCACTTTGCCGGCTGCTGCTGCGAAAGCCGGATATTTTACTTCTCGATGAGCCTACAAACCATCTTGACGCCGAATCCGTTGCGTGGCTTGAACATCACTTACAGCAGTATAAAGGTACGGTAATAGCCGTTACTCACGACAGGTACTTCCTTGATAACGTAGCCGGATGGATCCTTGAGCTTGATCGCGGCGAAGGAATTCCGTGGAAGGGAAATTATTCTTCGTGGCTGGAGCAGAAAGAAAACAGACTGAAACAGGAAGAGAAACAGGAAAGCAAGCGAAGGAAGACTCTTGAACGCGAGCTTGACTGGATACGTATGTCGCCGAAGGCGCGGCACGCAAAATCGAAAGGTAGAATTAATGCTTATGAGAATATGCTTGATGAGGAATATGAAAAGCGTGACCGGGAACTTGAATTGTATATTCCCCCCGGCCCCCGGCTTGGAGATGTAGTAATTGAGGCAGAAAGTGTCAGCAAGGCGTTTGGCGATAGAATTCTCTTTGAGGATTTGAACTTTGCTCTGCCCCCCGGCGGTATTGTAGGTGTTATCGGACCAAACGGTGCGGGAAAAACTACTTTGTTTAATTTGATAACAGAAAAAGCTGATCCTGATAAAGGTTCATTTAAAATCGGTGAGACGGTTAAACTTGCTTATGTAGATCAGAGCAGGGAAGTTCTTGATCCGGAGAAGACGATATTTCAAATGATATCAGAGGATAATGAAAGAATAATGCTTGGCACCCGTGATGTTAACGCGCGCGCTTACGTAGCCCGCTTTAACTTCACCGGCTCGGATCAGAATAAGAAAATTGAGGTGATTTCCGGTGGCGAAAGAAATCGCGTTCACCTTGCTATGATGCTTCGTGAAGAGGCAAATGTGCTGCTTCTTGATGAGCCGACTAATGACCTTGATGTAAACACTATGAGGGCGCTTGAAGAGGGACTTGAAAACTTTGCCGGCTGTGCGGTTGTTATCAGTCACGACAGGTGGTTCCTCGACAGGATTGCGACACACATCCTCGCGTTCGAAGGTGATAGCAAGGTTGTTTGGTTCGAAGGAAATTATTCGGACTATGAAGCGAACAAAAAGGAACGACTTGGTTCCGAGGCTGATATTCCCCACAGGATTAAGTACAGACATTTAACAAGAAATTAGAAATAAATTGTCAGAGTCAGTAAAAGGAAATATAAACAGATATTTGTTTTATAGTGAAGATAACGGTTACTCGGTAATCCGGCTTCACGATAAAACGATCGTGGTAGGCAACCTCCCGAAGTTTAATCCTGGCGACAGTGTTGAATTTACAGGTATCTGGACAGAACACGCCAAGTACGGAGTTCAGTTTAAGGTGGAGAGTTTCAATGTATCGTATCCTACTACTCCTGCCGGAATAACTAACTTTCTCGGTTCCGGACTGATCAGGGGGATCGGCAAATCCACGGCCGAAAAAATTGTCGGTCAGTTCGGTGAATCCACTCTTGATGTTATCGATAATGATATCCAAAAGCTTCTTGAAGTTGAAGGGATCGGTGCAAAAAAACTTGAAGTTATCAGGAAAGGATGGGAAGAGCAGCAGGGAATTAAAAATGTAATGATGTTCTTACAGTCTCACGGGATATCGACGGCATATTCGCTGAAGATATTTAAAACATACGGTAATGATGCTCCTGAAGTTATAACTCAGAATCCTTATAGATTAATAAGTGAGGTTTGGGGAATAGGTTTTAAAACGGCTGATGAAATTGCTGGTAAGCTCGGATTTACAGATCATGATCCTTCGAGAATACGCGCCGGAATTGTATTTGCTTTGGATGAGATAGCCCGCAGCGGACATGTATATTCGCCTGAAGCTGACCTTATAAATTACTGCACCCAGCTTCTCAACTTTGAACTCGCTTATTCTGATCCCGTCGTGCATGAACTTGAAGAAGAAGGAATAATAGTAAGGGAGAAGGAGAGGATTTACCTTGCCGATTTATATAATGCCGAGCGTGGTATTGAGATGGCACTTGACAGTCTGAACGAAGCTCCGGGAGAACTAACGAGGGCTGATGAAAAAGTGCTTGAACTGATCAGGGGAAACTTCTCGGATGAACAGTTCGAGGCTATTGAACTTTCGCTTAAGAACAGTATGCTTATTATCACCGGCGGTCCTGGTACCGGCAAGACGACAACACTGAAAGGAATAATTGATATATACAAGCACCGTGAGAGTAAAATTCTGCTGGCTGCACCTACCGGCAGAGCAGCTAAAAGAATGACTGAAGTAATCGGTCTTGAAGCGCGTACAATTCACAGGCTGCTCGAATATAACCCTTCGGATGGTTCGTTCGCGTTTAATAAATTCAACAAGCTTGAATGTAATCTGCTTATTGTTGATGAACTATCAATGATCGATACGTACCTTATGTATCACCTTGCAACTGCAATTGGCGAGAATACAACTGTGATACTTGTAGGCGATGTCGATCAGCTTCCGTCAGTCGGTCCCGGAGCGATTTTAAAGGACCTGCTGGAATCCGACAGAATTGCTTCCGTAAGATTATCACAAATATTCCGGCAGGCTGAGGAAAGCGATATAGTTATCAACGCACACAGGATTAATAAAGGGGAAATGCCTGTTATCAATTCGCTTAAAAGTACAGACTTTGCTTTCCTGGAGGAAAACGATAATACCATCATTCCGGAGAAGATACTTCATTTATGTGCCGAGGAAATTCCCGACAGACTTCAGTTCGATCCGGTCAGGGATGTGCAGATCATCTCACCGATGTATAAGAGTGATGTCGGTGTTCACAAGCTAAATCGGTTGTTCCAGAACAGCCTTAACAGAGGGAGTGTTGTGTACTCCAGAAATGACAGGTTATTTAAGGCGGGCGATAAGATTATGCAGCTTCGTAATAATTATGATAAAGGAGTGTTCAATGGTGATATCGGTTTCGTGATCGGTTTTGATGACGAAAAGAAATTGCTAAATACTTCCTTTGATGGAAAGATAATACAATACGGACTTGAGGAAATTGATGAGGTTACACTTGCATACGCTGTTACCGTTCATAAAAGTCAGGGGAGCGAGTACCCCGTTGTTATAATGCCGGTATCAACCGCCCATTATATTATGCTCCAGCGTAACCTTCTCTATACTGCCATAACACGTGCATCGAAATTACTTATACTTATCGGAACGAAAAAAGCAATTGCTATGGCGGTCAATAATAATCGTGTTAAAAACAGGTTTACAAGTCTGTTCAAATAGCCGCTTTATGCAATCCCGGCTACCGGATCATTACAGCTATGTTGTTGTTTTGTTAATCCCCTGGAGAATCGGTCGCGATAAAAATCGCACTAACTTTGATGTTTTCATCAACTTTTCCGGCAACCATATCCGGAATGCTAATATTATAATCGCCAAGTTTTACTACAAAACTGGTATGGACTTTTAACAGATTTCCCTTGATAGAAGCCTTTGTCTTCTCGGACTCTTTGATGTATGTGAGTTTACCGTCTGCTGTAATTTCATGACTTACACCGTGAACGGAAAAGGTGCCGTGAAATTTAACCTCTGTAGGATCATTTTCTGTTAAGGCGGTAGCGCCGGTAATTTTATTCAACATAAATTCGGCATACGGATAATTTTCCGAGTCCAGCCACATTTCGCTTTGCAAGTGTCTGTCTCTAAGGCCTATCCCGGTTTTCATTTCCCGCATATCCACTTTTACTGTTCCTGCCACACTCGACAGATCATTCGGATTAAGGTTTGCAGTCGCCTCAAGAACATTTGATATTCCTTCAATATCCTCAAGTGGAGCATTGGAATTAAATGTAGCCTGGTTTCTTGAATCTCCCTTTGCGATAAAAGTTTGTCCGAATAGCGTAAAGCTTACTGCGAACAATAGTGAAATGATTAACCTGCTTAACTTCATGTGAGTTCTCCGATAAGTTGAGTGATTCCGAATAATTAGTTCTTATGTAGACTTAACTGCCGGAAGATTTTAGATGTGTAAACGCCCGAAAAATTAACCCCGCCAGTTAATACGTAAACAGGAAAAATGATGAGTAAAGTTCAAAAACGGGAGTATAATTTTAGTGTCTTGCAGTCTAGACAAAGTATAGAATTGCAAAGTAGATCAATGCAGTAAGAATTAATATTGCTGGGAGAATTTTGAAAGCTAAATTAATCGCCCTGCTGCTTTTTTGTTTAATCGGTTTTCTTTTATACCGATTGCTCTTTTTTGTTATCGGCTGAGCGACTTTTGATGTTTCAACTTTTTGGATTAAACCTCTATCATATACAACTTTTCTTCTAACTTCACCATTCTCCATCATTTTCAGATGAGTTCCATCCTTAGTTCCATGGTAAAATTTCATCTGCTCCTTAAGTGTACCGTTTTTATAGTATACATTCGTTTCACCGTGTTCCTTCCCTTCAGCAAATTCTTTTACCCCTAGCAACTCACCGGTTTCATAGTAAAACTTTGATTCACCATCAGGCTTTCCGCCGACGTAATTCCATTCACCTTTCAGGGAACCGCTTTTGTAAAATGTTCGTACCGTACCCTCTACTTTATCTTCTATCAGTTCTTTGTCTTCCTTAAGAGTTCCGGACGCATAAAAGAGCTTTGTGGCTCCGTGTCTTATACCGTCTTTATAATTCACTATGGATTTTAATTGTCCATCGGGATAGTAGTATTTTGTTTCGCCGTGCAGCTCGTCATCAATGTAATTCTCCTCTTTCCAGAGTTCTCCATTCTTCTTATAGAATTTTGCCGCGCCTTCGCGTTTGTTATCTTTAAAAAGAAAGTTCTCGGCAATCTTTCCGTTAAGATGAAAAATCTTGTATTCACCTTCTATTTTGCCTTTATTATAGATTATCTGCTTCCAGAGTTTGCCGCATTCGTAGAAATACTTGATAATCCCGTCCAGCAGATCCTTGAAATAGTATGAAGAGGATTCGACTTTGCCGCTGATGTAGTAGCTGTAAGCCTGGCCATGCTTTTTGTTGTGTACATAATAGAATTTACGGTAAATCTGCTGGTTCGGATAGAATTCTATACATTCTCCATGGCGTTCGCCATCCACATAGTTGGTTACCCGCTTTAATTTGTTGTTTCCGTAATATATTATATGCGGTCCATTCCAGCGCATTTTAAACTGTCTCTTCTGTCTATTAACTATATTCGAAAATTATTGCAGGAAATTCATATTAAATCAATTAAGTCATTAGTGAAGAAATCAGAATTTTTTGCAGTTGCGTAGGACTTGAATGTATAATTCAATAATTTTCCTTCATAAAAATAATTTATTTCACAATTTAGGGGGTTTTTGAAATGATTAAGAAACAATTATTGTTTATTCTTTTTGTAACAATCTTAATTTCGGGAAGCAATATGGCTCAAATTAAAGACAGGAGTGAAATCGAAGATAAATTCAAATGGGATTTATCCGACTTATACCAATCAGTTGATGATTGGCGGGCTGCGAAAAATACAGTCGAGGAGAGATTGCCGGAAATCGCTAAATACCGCGGAAAACTTAGCGAAAGTGCTGATAATCTTTATTTCACATTAAGTAATACCTACGGTATTCTGAAAGAGTATTTCAGACTTACCGTATACGCCAGCCGATTACGCGATCAGGATCTGAACATAGGCGAAAACGAATCACTCGCTCAGGAAGCCTCAGCGCTTGGAACTAAATTCAGCGAAACAGCTTCATATATCAATCCGGAGATACTGAAAATTGATCCGGCGACAATGGAAAAATTCTATAAGGACAAGCCTGAGCTTAAAGAGTATAAATTTACCATAGAAGATGTTCAGAGATTGCGCGACCATACTCTCGGTGAAATGGAAGAGCAGATTCTTGCAAGCTTCGGACAGGTTACAGGCACTCCTTCCAGTGTATACAGTACTTTCAACAATGCTGAGATGCCGTTTGCAACAGTAACATTATCCGACGGCAGTGAAGTTGAACTTAACAGTCCCGGATTCGTAAGAAACAGAACTCTGCAGAATCGTGAGGACAGGGCTAAAGTATTTGAGGCATTCTTCGAAAACTATGGGAAGTTTAAGAACACAATTGGATTGAATCTTGCCGGGAAAGTCCGTGGTGACTGGGTTTACGCCAAGGACAGGAATTACAAGTCCACCCTTGAATCAAGTCTCAACAGCTTTAATATTCCCACAACAGTATACGAAAACCTGATTGAGAATATTCATAAATCACTCCCTACACTTCACCGCTTTTTGAAATTAAAACAGAAAATGCTTGGTGTGGACCAGCTGCACTATTATGACCTTTATACATCAATGGTGGAAGCGGTTGACTTGAAATACGATCTTAACGAAGCACGTAGCATTATTCTTGAATCTCTTAAGCCTATGGGTGAAGAGTATGTTAGTACTGTAAATAAAGCATTAACCAGCAGATGGATCGACTATTATCCTAACAAAGGTAAAAGAAGCGGAGCTTATTCGTCTGGTTCAGCTTATGATGTTCACCCTTATATCCTTATGAACTGGAATGATGATTATAATTCCTTGTCTACGCTTACTCATGAACTTGGTCATACGATGCATTCCTATTTCTCAACAAACAGTCAGCCGTTTCAGTACGCAAATTATGCAACGTATGTTGCTGAAATTGCTTCAACCTGTAATGAAAGTCTGTTGAATGACTATCTGCTCAAAATAACCAAGGATAAGAAAGAGAAATTGTTCCTTTTGGGAAGTTATCTGGAGATGATGAGGACTACGATTTTCCGACAGGTTTCCTTTGCTGAGTTCGAGCTTGAGCTTCACAAGAAGGTGGAAGCAGGCGAACCGCTTAACGGCGAGATAATGAGTAATATTTATTATAATATCGTGAAAAAGTATTATGGAAATGATGAGGGCGTTTGTGCCGTTGATGATTATATTAAGTATGAGTGGGCGTATATACCTCACTTTATCGGTTATACATACTATGTTTACCAGTATTCTACATCTCTTATATATGCAACTGCATTTGCTGAGAAGATCGTCAACGAAGGTCAGTCCGCGGTTGATGATTATTACAACATACTGAGAGGTGGAAGTTCTGATTATCCGATTAACCTTATTGCAAAAGCCGGAATCGATCCTTTAACATCCGAAGCTTTTGAGTTAACCATGAAAAAAATGAACAACGTCATGGATATGGTTGAAAAAATTCTAAGTGAGAATAACTAACTGTTAATTTGAACGCGGCAGACATTTCTGGTTTCGTCTGCCGCTTCATTAGACGTAAGGTGTTATTTTACTCTTTTTTTGTTGAAAAATTGGTCGCTTATCCTTAAAATTCTTCGTTTGTCTATAAAAAATTGATTTTCAGTTAAGAATACTGTTTTTTTCTATAACATTTCCCGGCCAGAATTGATATAATCAGGGATCACTGTTTCATTTACTGTAAATGATTATAAACAAAACGGCATTTTAATCCGATGCGAACTCTATTATTGCTATTTTTCATATGTGTTTTTAGCTGCACTGCCTTCTCACAAAACGGATTGGCAAGCGATTATTATACTGCTTTCAACAAACTTTATAACTTCGCTGTTGAACAGCAGAACACTAATCCTGACTCAGCCAGTATTTATGGTCGGGAAGCCGTCTCTATTGCCGAAAAAAATGACGATGATACCCTTAGGGTAAAAGCTTTGTTATTACTGTCCGCCATTAGCGTTGATATTAATGATAATGAGAATGCGGGCACATATCTTCGTTCAGCAATTAAAATACTCAGTGAAATTAATGATGATTACAGGCTTGCTAAAGCCTATTTGGATTTGGGAAATGTTTATGAAAATTCCGGCAGCTATGATGAAGCAATTGAAGAGTATAACAAGGCTTTGAGCATATATCGTTCAGTGGAAAATTATAAGGATGAAGCGAACGCACTAAACAGGATTGGTGTAGTTTACAAATATAAAGGTGATTATCCCACTGCTCTTGACTGGCATTATAATTCGTTGCGTCTGTCTGAAGAAATGGACTATCCGGCCGGTCAGGCAAATGCACTGGGTAATATTGCCAATGTGAATGAGAGTCTTAATAAATACGACGAAGCTTTGGAGATATATTCGAGGATACTCAACATCTTTAAGGAACTCGGGGATGAATTGAAGTATGCTAATACCCTTATGAATATGGGAGTAATATACTTTTATCAATCCAAGTATAATGAGGCACTCGGTAAATTTAAGGAATCACTGGATATTTCCGAAAGACTAAATGACAAGCTAATAGTATCCTATACTTTGAATAATATCGCCTGCACTTATGAGGCGCTAAATAATTACCGAGAAACGTTTAACTACTTCAACAAAGCTCTCGATGTTTCCAGGAGTATGGATAACAAGTGGAGTATTGCCAATACACTTAATAACCTTGCGGCAACTAACATTAAGCTTGGTGAGTTTCCTAAATCTGAACAGCATGTTTCGGAAGCTCTTGAAATTGCCAACAGCATTGGTTCTACAGATCTGATTGCCGAAAGCCATAAAATCATGTCCAATCTTTATGAGGAAAAAGGGGATTATAAAAAAGCCCTGGTAAACTTCAAATTGTTCAAGGAACTTGATGACAGTCTTTACAATGAAAGAAGTCACGAACAAATTGCAGAGATAAGGGCCAAGTATGAATCTGAGAAGAATGAAAAGGCTATTCAGGATTTGCACATCCAGGAGCAAAGTCGAGTAATAATATTTGTGAGCGTAACTGCAATACTAATTTTTATTATCGCGCTGGTAAATTATATGCAGTATAGATACAAGAAAAAGGCAGCGCAGTTATTAAAAACAATTATAGATTCATTAACACATCCTTTTTGCGTATTCACGGTCCCGGAGAGAGAACTGAGTTTGTCTAACAAATCAGCGGGTTACTCAAATTCACCCTACAGGAGATTTATTGAAAATCCTGTTCAGGCCCTCAAGGATCCCGGGTTTCCTTATACATTTTATGAAGTCATTGAAAGCAAGAAGGAATACACCCTGGAAAAATTAGTGAACATTAACGGAAAGGATACCTATTATGAATTTTACGGATTCCCTGTGCTTGATGGTGAAGATAATGTTACTAAAGTAATCGAATACGCAGTGGATATAACCGAAGAAAAACTTGCTATAGATAAAATAAAAACCGCCTTTGAAAGAGAGAAAGAACTGAATGATTTGAAGTCACAGTTTATTTCTTCTACATCGCATGAATTCAGAACACCTCTTGCTACTCTTTACAGTTCAGTGGAATTAATTCAGCATTATGACAAAACCGGGTCTGAGAACAAAAAGCTTTATCATATAGCAAGAATTAAAGGAATTGTAAAGTATATGACTTCGATGCTGGATGATATCCTTACTATCAACCGGGCAGAAGCTAACCGTCTGGAATTTCAACCGGACTGGATAAACCTGCGAGATTTCTGCAACGAGATTATGGAAGATATTGTTGTCCTGGCATCTTCTCAGCATTTTATTAATCAGACTATTGAAGGTGACTGCGATAATTTGTTGATGGATACAAAACTACTAAGGCACATTTTAAGCAACTTGTTATCCAATGCGCTTAAATATTCGCCTGAAGGCGGTCAGATTCTGTTTAAAACAATTGTCGATGATGATCAGGTTACCTTCACAGTAAGAGACGAGGGAATAGGAATACCGGATAATGATTTAAAAAATCTTTTTCAACACTTTTTTAGGGCTAGCAATGTTGGCACTATTTCGGGAGCAGGTCTTGGATTAGCTATTGTTAAAAAAGCAGTAACAGTTCACGGAGGAACTTTAAATTATGAAAGTGAAGTCGGGAAAGGAACAACTTTTATAGTTAAACTCCCTTTAAGGAAAGAACATGAACCAAGTTTGATCGGATAACAACTGCCCCTCATGTTGTCCAGTCGGCAAATAATTTCACTCTTATTAAAAGGGTAGTATACTATGAGGAAGATCGTTTTAATTGAAGACGATGTAATGTTAAGTCAAAACTTGATAGAAATTCTGGAAGAAGAGAATTTTAATATCATTCATGCAACGAATGGTAAGACGGGGATAGAACTTGTAAAGACTCATCTGCCAGATATAATTATCAGCGATATTCTGATATCAGGTTGCAGTGGAATAGAAATAAAGGAAACATTAAATGAAGATCCGCTTGTTTCCACAATTCCTTTTATATTCCTAACCGCTAAAGCAGACAAATATGATATCAGACGTGGAATGGAAGTGGGCGCTGATGACTATCTTGTAAAACCGGTATCCAGAGAAGAATTAATTAATTCTATTAATTCCCGTATACGTAAAAGCGAGATTTTCAAGAAACATAGCAGTGACCTTACTAAAAGCATTGCCTTAGCGCTTCCACATGAATTCAATAATCCATTGATCTCTATATTGGGCTACTCAGAGATTATCCTTGAAATTGCCGGGAAAGGGGAGCACTGCCAGTGCAGTGATATAGTAGGTTATATCAAGGCTATCCATTCCTCCGGCGCTGATCTGCTGCAATTACTTAAGAGGTTTTTACTTGTTGTTAAACTCGAGATGATCTTTTCGGATGTGAACGAAGTTAAAAAGTATAACGAACAGAAAACTAAATTTCTAAGCGCAGACATTGCCGAGGCATTTATAATTGATTACACCGAAAAATTTGAGGATATGCAGTCAATAATTAAAAATAATGTGAGCTCAGTGAGGTTGAATATTTCTGATGAGGATTTTGAAATTATTCTAAAGGAAATAATTGAAAATGCATTCAAATTTTCCGATGAAGATTCCCCTGTGCAAATACTATTAAATGTCACGGATGATTTTTATATTATTGAAGTCAAAAATGCCGGACGCGGAATGACGGAAGAACAAATCGCTCGCGTTGGTATGTTTCAACAGTTTGAAAGAGAGAAGTATGAACAAAGAGGTATGGGATTGGGACTGGCAATTGCAAAGCGACTTATTGAATTGAACGAAGGGGAACTGCAGATTAGCAGTATTCCCGAGGTTGAGACGATTGTTAAACTATTTATTCCGCTGAGATAAAACAGATGAAAACTATTCTGCTTGTTGAAGATAACCAGTTGCTTGCCGAGAATATTAAAGCGCTTCTCGAAGAAGAAACCTACAATGTTTATCATACCGTTAGTGCTCAGGACTGCATTAACTATGCAGAAAAGAATTCAGTTGATATAATTCTTTGTGATATTATGCTTCCGGATAAAGATGGTTACGATATTCTAAAGGAGCTTAATTCAAAGCCGAATTATGTTCTGCCGCCATTTGTTTTTTTGACTGCTAAATCGCAAAGGCAGGATAGAAGAAGGGGCATGGAACTTGGCGCTGATGATTATCTTACCAAGCCTTTTACACAGGAAGAACTTTTAAGGATGGTAAAAACCCAGCTTACGAAAAGGGAGCATCTTCTGGGCGATAAAAGTTCGGGTGGCAAAAAAGAATTGTTTGATTCCAAGCAGATAGATCCCGAGTCGAATAAAAAGCTTTCATACGATAGTTATATTTTCCTAAACGAAAAAAGTAACCCCGGTTTTTTTGCAATAAAGAAAATAGTTTACATCAAGAGTATGCAGGATTACACACAGATTTTCCTGACTAACTCGCAAAAACTCGTTGTTCGAAAAACTCTTACAAACTGGGAAAACCAGCTTCCGGGTGAATATTTTGTGAGAATTCATCGGCAGACAATAATTAACCTGCAGTTTGTTGAAAAGGTAGAGCGCTATAAAAACTATACTTACAAGGTGTATCTTAAAAATATAAGCGAACCTTTCACGATCAGTCAGAGATACAGCCGTAAGATTAAACAAATGCAGGGTACAAACGCTTTCGGCGGGCAATAAAAAACCCGGGATTAACCGGGCTTTAATTAACTATTTGTCAATTCTTCAGCTTTTAGTATAGTACTCTTGGATATGTTTTACGTAATTTGTTGCGCCGCCCTGCTGATATCCCGTCTGCCCGACGAATTTACCTTCGCTGTCCAGTAGAATAATTGTCGGAAATCCGCGAACACCAAACTGACGCATTAAGTTGTTGTTATAAAGTTTTGTGTCATGACTTTGCTCAATATTTCTCGGGAAATCGACTTTAACAAGAACAAGATTCTTCTTTGCGTAATCGGCAAATTCCTTCTGAGAGAATACTTCCGAGTTAAGTCTTTTACACCAGATACACCAGTCTGAACCGGTGAAATTAACAAGTATCTGTTTATCTTCAGCTTTAGCAGTTTTAATCCCCTGTTCTAGATTCTCAACCCACGTAAGCTGTGATGACTTCGGATTATCTTTTGCAGCGTTATCGGTGCAGCCTATCGAAACAAGGAGCACAAATGTGAAAACCGCCAGAAAATATTTCTTCATAATTACTTCCTTTAAGTATTAGTATTTAGTTTTATCTGCAATGTAAGATGCATTATTCCGTTAAAAGATTCTGTAGTAAAACTAACAATTTTAGTGCAAAATGAACGACCTGAGGCTTGGGCCATTTTATTCCCGCACTTCAAAGATTTCAATTGACCGGTCACGCAAAATTATGTTGTAAATTCCCATTTCAATTTATAATTTTCAGAAAAACGAGTACAATATGAAGAGAGTAATTTTATTTCTGCTTTGCTTACCGTTTATACAGATAAACGCACAGCAGCATGAAAAGTTCAATAAATCATTGTACATTTCCGGCAGTCTGGGAATATATAAATCTACAGATAATATTTCCCAGAGAAACTTCGGGGAAAACCGTATTGGCGGCGGACTTGGATTCGGATTCCGGATTATAGACAATGTAATGTTTTACACGAGGGCGCAGTACCTGTCAAAATCAAATTTTCACAGTTACTATAATAGTTATAACCTTGATACGGACCTGAGAGTTGTTAATGAAATCGGCACGGCAAATGCGTCTGTAAGTCAATTAATTGTTAATACCGGTCTTCAATATAATTTATACCTGTCGAAGGAGTTGGCCCTGGGTATTCTTGGCGGAATAACATATACAATGATCGACCAGAAAGCGAAAACTCTATCGGGTAATATTATCCGGCAGATTAATAACGAATGGTTTAACGGTTATTTCGGCGGTGCGATAATTGAAAAATCCTTTAAGAATTCTGATTTATCTTTATTCGCCGAGGCCATTTATAATTATATTGATGAAAATTCTTTGTATTTCAGAGATGCTTTCAGCGGGATGAATTTTATGATTGGCGGCCGATACTATCTGGGCGGTTAATGATAAATTTGCTGCAGCCAGATGTTTCAATTAATTTTATGCCGGAGAGTTCTTAATGTTTTTCTAACTACTGTTTAATTATCATTCTTTGATAACAATAATCCAGTATTTGTTTGTGAAATGATTTACACTCCGCTATTTTTATACACCAAACAAAAAATTTTTAACCTGTATGAATAAAACAATACTCGTTACGGGTTCAACTGATGGAATTGGAAAGCAAACTGCATTTGAATTAGCCAAACTAGGCAATAAGTTGATAATTCATGGGCGCAATGATATTCGCTGCAGGAATGTTACCGAGTGGATGAAAAACGAGAGCGGAAACGACAATATTGAATACTTGGCAGCTGATTTTTTTTCGCTTTCAGCTGTACGTGATATGGCTGCAGAAATTAAAAACCGTTTCAGCTCTATTGATGTTCTGATCAACAACGCTGGTGTATATATGAATGAATTCGTAATCACACCAGACGGGTTTGAATCTACTTTCGCGGTTAACCATCTGGCTCCCTTTCTTCTTACGAATCTGATTCTGGACGTAATTATTAATAGCGGGTCCTCACGAATCATTAATGTCAGCTCGATAGCGCACGTCCGGGCAAAACTTGAATGGGATAATCTGAATGCTGAAAAATCTTTCGATCCTTACTACGCATACTCTCTTTCAAAGCTTGCAAATATTCTTTTTACAAATAAACTTGCGAGACTTCTGGAAACTTCTTCGACCACAGTAAATTCACTTCACCCCGGTGTGATATCGACAAAACTGCTCCATACCGGTTTCAACATAGAAGGAGCGGGTCTTGAGGAGGGAGCTTCAACTCCGGTTTATCTTGCAGATTCCGATGAAGTTGCCGGAATTTCAGGCAGATATTATGTGCGAAGCAGTGAAACCCCGGCTGCACGGATTTGCATGGATAAATCGGTTCAGGACAGGATGTGGAAATTAAGCTCCGAAATGGTGGAACCGGATACGAAATAATTATTACGGAATAGGTCTTTGCCGTTCGGATAAGACGATAAGATTTCTATTTGTTTGTATTTTTGAACAATGATATTATTCTCCCGAGCCCTTTGGATGAGGAGAGAGATTTAACAGGGGGAAGATTCAGGTATTTTGAACGAATCGTATTTAACTGTGAAATATCGATAGAGTCATCCCGTCGCAGTTGTGAAGATGCTGCGAATAATATGGCGGTTTTTAGAGTTCGGCTTTTTACCCGAATTGTTAAAGGTGAATACTTGCCGGGATGGACGTGGATATATTTGTTCTTGTCATCGTTTATTCTCAGAATCCAGAATGAACCATCTGAAAGTGAAATAGTCCTGTAATGATTTGCAGCTTCATTAATCCATTCGGTGTATTCATCGAAACTGAAATGGTTATTCCGAGACAATCCCGATTTGATTTCTCCTGTGATCCGGGGAATCGGCAAGGAGCCGAGATATATGTCAGTTAAAGAGTTTCCGATTTTTAAAAGACTTATATTCAATTCTTCCAGGTGGTCTACTTCTGAAACTCTGTTAAGTATAAATAAAAAATGATGCTTCCATGGATTTATTTGAAACGGCTGCGGGGCGTAATACGTCGAAATGTAGTTGGTTTTCATTATATTAAAACAGAATATTTAAATGAAAGTCTCCCAAACAACAAGGGAATAATTTTGGAATCAAAGCTCAAACATACCGCTAAATTAAAAAAGGTACTATTCATTGTCATCTTTTGTATTATTGCCGGTGTTTATTTTGCAGTTATTGAAAACGCTTATCTTTTTCATGTAATTGACGCATCCGGTTATTCCAATAATTTCCTTTTCTCATTAATCGCACAGTGCAGTGCCGGACTTGTAGGGGGCGGATTGTTCGGGTATCTTGAAATATTCTATTTCCGGGACTTCTTCAGACGTAAATCTTTCGGAAATGCGATTTTATTTGAATCGGTGATATTCCTTGTATTGTTTATAATTATATCGATAGTGATAACAGTAATTTATAATCGAATGTATATCGATGATAACGTTTTTTCTGCTGAGTCGATAAGTCATCTGACAACTTATTTCACAAGTGTCGGATTTCTCCTGAATTTCCTAAACTGGATGTTTGTACTTGTATTCATACTTTTTGCTCTTCAGATAAGCGATAAATTCGGGGAAGGAGTTTTTAAGAAATTTATTCTCGGCAAATACCACAAGCCTAAAGAGGAAGTTCGCATCTTCATGTTTCTTGATATTAAAGGCTCTACTGCCATAGCAGAAGAACTGGGTCATACAAGGTACTTTGAGTTCCTGAAAGATTTTTATTCCGATGCAACAGTACCCATAATAAAAAGCAGGGGTGAGATTTATCAATACGTTGGCGATGAGATTACTGTATCCTGGCCGCTGCCGGAAGGACTGGATAAGTGTAAATGTGTTGACTGTTTCTTCGATATTAAGGAAAAGTTATACAATAGAAGATTCTATTACGAGGGAACTTACGGTATTATACCGGAATTCAAAGCAGGAATACATTTCGGATTAGTAACTATTGGTGAAGTGGGAATTGTGAAAAAGGAGATTATATATTCGGGAGATTTGCTTAATACCACGGCAAGGATAATGGAAGAATGCAAGAATCAGAACACCGAACTTATAATTTCACAGGACCTCGCAGATTCATTGGACTTAAGAAACCGGTTTAACTTCGATAAGATCGGTGATATAGAATTACGCGGAAAGCAGAATAAAGTATCCCTGCTGGGAGTAACTGTTTAAATGATTTCTTTTAGTTCAAAATAAATCTCGTCATATCCCAACACACTTTGCAGCAAACCGACAATTCCATTCCCGTCTATTTCTGCTTCTAATTTTACCAGTCCGATTCCGGGAGCCAGCCATTCGTTCACAATACTTTTTGACCCTTTCTTTGAGTTAACATGCAGTTCAATGTTGATACATTCGAAAACACCCGCATGGGTGGTAATTCGCTCTGTGCCGATAAACTGACCGCTGATTGAAACAGCTGATGAGTCGTCATCTTTATACTCGTCGCCTTCCCAGTTCCATTCACTTCCTTCCCCGAGAGGTATTGGAAGTCGAAGTGCAGGCTCATTATACCTGATTGACGCTTCCGATGAGATAAACATGAAGACGTCTAGTTTCTGTTGCGTTTGGGTAATATAAATGCCGTCGTCACCGACAATAAAGTTTTGAATGTAGCTGAAATCTTCTGATTCATTTATAACAATAAGTTCATTTTTCTTCCGGACAACATTTGATACAGTCTCCCCGAAAGTCGAATCATAGACCAATGTTCTTGTTGTATCAAGAGGAAAATATTCAAAACCGAAGTTACGGATTGAACTTGATTTACTCTTCAAGTCCGGTTGCCCGGGTCTGCCGGCGATTATCAGGCCTGCAGTCAATACTAATAATATCGCTTTCAAAAAATTCATTCTGCCATCCCGGTAATTTAATTTTGATTAAACATCAACATACGCTTTTTATTCCAGGTTCAAAACTTAGGTAACTATAATTAACATGAAGTAAAATGATCATTAAAATGAAGTTATTAATATGGTTTATATGAAACTGTGAGTCGGTCAGAATTAATGATGGTTTTATATTGGCTTAATACTCAGTTAATACTAATCCGATATTTTTACATAAAAACTTCTGGACATGTTATTCGTTTTACAAATATTACTATTTATAGTAGCCGCAATCGTTGTGTTCAGGATTGGCAGGTATCTGTCCACTCCATTGCTAAAAAGGCTGGGGTTTTATAAATATTACTCACCCATGTTTTGCACTATGCCGTTTTTCAACAATCATCTTGATATTCATCTCGGAACAAGCTGGGATTTTTTCAAACCGTACAAACTGAATTCCCGAATTATACTCCTTTACCTTGCTGAGGGATTATACAGTTTGAGCAGTGCAATTGAACGGGGTGAAATAGATTCGCAGAAAATATTAAGGGGAAATGTTTACTACCTGAATACGTCCACGTTCGAAAAGTTCGGTTTTAGATCCAGGAAACTAAACTTATTGGAATTCGTATTATTCCTCATGAACTATGTTGAGCTGTGCATACTTCAGTCTGTTTCTTCAGGTAAAGTATCAGTGGTTAGTTTTAAAAATTTATCAATACTGACCTGCAAGGCAGGAGATCTGCCGGCATACACCGGTAAATTGGAATCTCTTATCAAACATCTTAAAAGGGATGAGTTGATTGTATCTAAACAAAGTAAAACCCGGAAGGCTGCTCTTAAGCAACCTGAGAGAGAATTGGTTTTTAACGATTAGGAGAAATGAAATGATAGAATTTGTAATCGGAATTTACCTGCTGCTTTCAGCTATCGCAGCGTCTGTAATAGCCAGGAAGAAAAACCGGTCTACAAACAACTGGTATACTATCGGAATGTTTTCCGGAATTGTAGGAGTGTTAACGGTATTATTTATGCCGTCGCTGAAGATTGATAAATCTTAAATGCCATTTAGATTGATACCTTTTTTCAATCTGTACCAGATTATTAGTCTTAGGCTTACCAGGTAAGTTATGAGTCCTGCAATGATACCTATCAGTACTGAACCGACAAAAAACAAAATTACCGCATCGAAACTCAGTTGGGAAATGTTGGTTATTGTCGGCGATTCCATTACTTTTGCCAGCAGCTCACCGGAGACATGAATTGACGTCAGGCTTTCACCGATTCTGAAATAAAGATAATAAAGCGGAACAACTGTAAGCGGATTGGATACCAGGGTGGCAGTAAGTGTTAAAGGCACGTTACACTGAAGAAGAAGCGCAATTGGTGTAACGAAAATTGTCTGTAATCCAATTGGTACTGCAAAGCCGGCGAAAACACCGAGAGCGAGGCTTAGTGCAATTCGCCATGGTTTAACTTTTAATCTGAGAGTTTTTCTAAGAAACTCTTTTACTCGTGTTTTATATTGTTGACGCATTCTTTTTGCTGACTAATTGAAACCAAGGTAAATCAGACTGCAACTAATTATATCTTGTTTAACACAAAGTTACGTATTTTTAATAGAAGAGACATTGGATTAACAACAGCTATTTTAATCTTCTTGAATCAACCGAGTCAACTATTGAACTGAAATCGAAAGCTGATACATTCCCGTCGTCATGTATCGCAAAGAACACGCCTTTTTTAAATTCACCGAACTTTTGCACTGAAAGCCAGATGCCGTCAGTATTTGAAGTTAACGGACCTTTGAACTCGGTTATATATTCAAATGTATTTCTGTCAAACACGTTAAATGAATTAGAGTCGCGAGATTGATCGGTTACAATCCAGAATCCATCACCCGAGGGAGAATCATATAGACTTATACCTTCAATCTGTCCGCTGAAATATTTCCCGGGGATTTCCATGTTTGTAAATTGACCTTCCAGATCATATATCTTTACTCCTGCATAGGCACTATCCTCTTCTGCGATCAAGAGTTTGTTGTTTTCCGGATCAGCAAAAATGGATTCAACAACCCGCAGCATACCTGAACCACTGGTATCGCCAAAGGATTTTACAAATTCTGATCTGAAGGCTTCTGATTCGATATTCAGCTCAAATAATTTGATTCGTTCACCAAGCTCTTTTGCCGGTGGTATAGATTCGTCTTCTGATTCATAATTATCGGTTACATAAATCCTATAAATCATCTCGTCTGATTTATTTACAAATATTCCGTAAGGACGCACCAATTCTTTTTCACCAATTAAGCTGAGGGGCTTGAAGTCCGAAAGTGAAAGAAGTTGAACCCGATGATTATCCCTTTCGACAACAAACAGTAAGTCGTCGATTGCGAAAATTCCATTCGGACGCTTGAATTCCCCTTTGCTGTTTCCGGGTGATCCGACTATCTTTAGTAATTCACCGTTCTCGGCATCATGAATTACAAGGTTATGCGTAGCTTTAGCCGTGGCGATTAACAGGGTGTTGTTCGTATCACTCATCCAAAATGCCGGAGAGTCAATATTCATCGATGTATCGCGCTGAGTCTGATAAATTTCGTTAAGAGTGAATCCGGAATTATAAATGCTTTTTACCTGATTGGGAGAACAGGACAATAACACTACCGTGCCGGCAATCGGTAAGAGAAATTTTAAAAATGAGGTCATAAAAAAATCCTGTGTATACAAATTATTATAAACTGGAACGGCATGCAACAGCCGTCCCTTTTATTAAATTATTTTACAGATCGAATTTTACTCCGGCATTCATTCTTACGTTATAATACTCTGCCTGGAAAGTTCGTTTGGAGTCGCCGGCATAAAAACGCAGCGGCTGATTTAACAGATTGTTGGCTTCTACAAAGAATCTTAACTGGTTTGTGATAGAATATGAACCGTTAAAATCAAGATAGGTGGCCGCATCATAGTATCTTTCAAGACCCGGTGTTAAATCAAGTTCATATGGGTCCAGGTAAGCGCTTGTATAGTTAAAAGATAATCCAAGGGATAATTTACCGTCTTCGTAGTTTACGCTTGCATTAAATGTATGAGGTGCTGATCCCGGCAGCTCTATATCCTTATCGCCTTCAACCTGCTCGTTTAGCTGCGGATTATCAGCCTTGGAATACGTATATGTGTAATTTGTATAGACGCTGATATTTCTCATAACTCCCGGAAGGAAGTCAAGTCTTCGCTGGAAGGCAGCTTCAAATCCGAAAAGAGTTGCCTCCGCACCATTGCGCGGCTGGAAGTATTCATCGTAGGTGTTTCCAGACACCGGATCAAGGAAGTCATCTTCAGAATGTATATAAATGAAATCATTAATTTGTTTGTAAAACAACCCTGCCGACAGGATACCGACTGACCGCAGGTAATGTTCGTACATGAGATCGAGATTCATTGATGTTGTAGGATCAAGCGCAGGATTCCCAACTGCAAGTTCTTCATTATCCTCGGCTATGGATCTGTACGGCACGAGGTCATAATAGTTTGGACGAGAGATTGCATTGCTCCAGGCAAACCTTAAAATTTTATTCTCATCCAGATTATACTTTACGTGAAAGCCCGGTAGAACATTAAGGTAATCGTCTTTCCCGTTTCTCGGTGCTGCTAAACCCGATTCTTCATCGAACTCGTTGCCGGTATAATCGATATTTGTTTGTTCAAGACGAACGCCTGCAATAATGAAAAGCTTATCACCCATATGCTGGTTTAATTGTATATAACCAGCTGTAACTTTCTCCTCAGCGATAAAATTGTCCGCCAGATATTCATCAGGTTTATCTTCTTTCTCGAATAGGGAGGAGTTGTTGAGATCGAGTTGTCCGATTTCTTCAGCACTTGTTAACACACCTACCTTATAATCACCGGCCAGGAAGTTCCGGTCAGTATAGTCTTTGTGACCTACGGATAATAAGTTTTCAAATCCGCTAAGCGGGGTGTACTCGAAGAACTCAAAGTTATTTCGTTCTTTATTCTTTTTCTTGTAGCGTCCGCCAAGTTTCAGCTCATTTTTATATTTGCCTTCCTTAAGGAAAGGTATAAGCAAGTCGATCTTAAAGTTCAAATCCTTTTCTTCCGTGTACTGATACTCTTCTGTAATTTCATTAAGTTCAAAACCTGATAATGGAACTCTCTCACTTATTAATGGCGTTTCGGTGTCAGACAAATCAACTTGCACATCCGATCGCGGTACTTCTGTTGCCCACTGTATATAACGCTCGTTTGGACGCTCCTCGGATGCTTTTGACATTGCTGCCGACCAGTTAAGGATCATTCCGTTTTGGAACTTGTGATCGCCGGCAAATGAAGCGGTCCACATACGCTGGTCCTCAAGACGAGAATTATCGTTTACATCATTCCCAATACCCCCCTTGGTTTGTCTTTCAATTACCCAGATGGGTATTTCATTTCCATCGTCGTCTTCATCCTCGTCTTGTTCGTAAACTACTCTAAACCTGTTTTCCCAATCATTACGGTGATTGTAAATTGTGTTTAAATATAAAGTGTGATTTTCGCTTAACTGGTAGTCGAATGCTGCGCCGATACTCTGACGTAATCTTCGAACCTGATAATTCCTTATCTGCCACTCCTTCAAAGAATAATCGCCCTGATCGCCGTCCCATTCACCTTCAACATTATGCGAGCCAAGTGACAGGTCGAAGTAAGATCCGTTAAGCATAAGCCCAAGTTTATTGTTCAGAAATCGTTTTCCGGCAACAAATGAACCGATCTTATTAGTTTTTTCACTTAGAAAATTATACCCGCTACCTATTGTACCTGACAACCTCAAATCGTTCGGAGCTTGTCTCGTTACCAGGTTGACCGAACCGCCAATTGCGTCGGCATCCATATCCGGAGTAACTGCCTTGTTTACTTCAATAGTCTGGATCATATCCGAAGGAACAAGGTCAAGTTGTACCGATCTTATCTCGGCTTCTGCAGAAGGAATTCTTTCTCCGTTAATCGTGAATGAATTTAGTCTGGGTTCCGTGCCTCTTACATTGGCAAATCTCGCTTCACCCTGATCGTATGCTACTGATATTGACGGGATTCTTTTTAAGGCATCTCCGATGTTCTGGTCAGGAAAACGTCCGATCTGATCGGCTGAAACGATGTTTGTTATATTACTATTATTCTTCTGCTGGTTAAGAGCACGCGCCTGTCCCTGAGCTCTTTCACCTATGACAAGAATATCATCTCCAAGAATAACTCCTGCTTCCAGTTGAATGTTGATAACCGTTGTCTTGTTTTTTTCAATTACAAATGGTACAGCTTTTTTCTGATACCCCAGGAATGAAACCGTCAATTCATGTGAACCTGCGGGAAGATCTTTTATCAAATAATCCCCCGATTGATCAGTTGCAGCACCTTTGGATAGACCTTCAATAAATACATTAGCTCCTATAAGTGAAAACTTGCTTTCATCCGTAACTTTCCCCCGAACATTTCCCTGGGAGAATATATTTACGGAACTGATGATTATTAGAATGAAAGCAGTTTGTAGAATTTTTGAATACATAAATTACCCCTGTTTATGAAATATTATCGGGGCGAAATTACACAATGAAGATTACGCTAATATTAAGAAGATATTAGCGGTTTGTTAATAAAAATATAAGTGCTGGGCAGCATTTATTAAAATTGTTAAGTAAATATAAGGTTGTTTTAATTTTAGACTGTATTCGGAATTAATAGTTCGTTAAATATATTACCAAAATATTAACAAACACACCAAATATCCTATTAACTGTAGTAAAAATTAAAGTGTTAAAGAAATGATAACACTTATTTAATCCCACTAAGGATATATATTCAATCCTAGTTGAAATAAAAAAAGAAGAGGCTCCCATAAAATTTGTAATTTGAAATAGCAGTAACAAAAAACAAAAAGGAGCCTCAAATGCAAGATAGCAAAATCGAAAAGAAAAACCTTGAATGGTTATTAAATCAACCACAAGATATTCAGTACGAGATGTTTAAGAACTTTGTAGATATAGCCAGATTACACTACAACCAGCTTATGGAAGAAGAACTCCGAGAAAAAGCAGGAGAAAAGCACAGCCGTTCGAGCAATTACTCCCGTTGGAGTAGCAATCCCGGCAGTATCCGTGTAGGTTCTGAAAAAGTAAAAGTAGAAGTCCCCCGTTTGTTTAACAAGTTAACCGGGAAAGCGGAAACACCGGAATATTATGAAAAGCTTCATAGTATGGAAATGCCAGGCGAGGAAGTACTGAAGAAGATAATACTCGGTTTAAGCCAGCATGATTATGAAAAAGTAACTCGAAGTATAACCGATAGTTTCGGGATGAGCCAATCAAGTATCAGCCGGCGTTTTATAGAAGAAAGCAGCAAAGCGTTGGAAGAATTTGAGAAGCGGGACTTGAGCAACTACGAGTTCCTGGCAATAGTAATAGATGGCAAATACTTGTCAAGGGATAATGTTGTAATAGCCCTGGGAGTCACAAGCATGGGAGTAAAAGTACCGTTGGGTTTCGTACAAACTACTACTGAAAACAGTACTGCGGTTAAAGGCTTACTCCAAGGTCTAATTGAAAGAGGTTTTAGTTTTACAGGTGGCTTGCTTGCCCTCCTTGATGGCTCTAAAGGTTTACGTAAAGCAGTAGATGAAGTATTCGGCGAGTTTGTGGTTGTTCAGCGTTGCCAATGGCATAAGCGGGAAAATGTTATCAGTTACTTAAGTGAAAAGGAGAAACCGGTATTTAAGGGTAAACTTCAGCGGGCATATAGTGAGCCGCTTTATGAAGAAGCGAAAATTAGACTATTTGAGATCCGGGATGAATTGAAAAAAATAAACCGCAGCGCTGCCAATTCTTTGGAAGAGGGACTGGAAGAAACTCTGACAATGCACAGGCTGGGGCTTGTTGAAGAGTTGGGACGTTCGTTTACAACCACGAATATGATAGAGAGCATGAACTCCCTACTGGCAAAACATTTAAGGAATGTAAAAAACTGGGTAAACTCAGATATGAAGTCAAGGTGGGTTGCATCAGCATTGCTGGAAATAGAAACCAGGCTTCGCAGAGTTAACAATTATAATAAACTATATTTATTAAAATCAGCTATTATGGCAGAGTTAAACTTGGAACAACAGAAGGTAGCTTAATAAATGGGAGCCTCAAATTTCAACTAAGTTTGACTTTATACCCCACTAAGTTCGCTAAAGAATTATATTCATATTTTAAAATCCTAAAAAGATATAAGCATCATATTATATCAAATATGAAATGGAATAGTAATGGTGGAAAACAAAGACAGGCTGGACCTTATTTATGCGGAAATGCAAAAGATGAACACAAAGATTGTGGACATTGAGAAAACCGCCAGCGTAAACCAGAAAATGATAAAAGAAAAGTTTTTATATCCTGATGATCAGGAGAACAGCGCTGCATCGCATCTGATGAGACAAAGATTTATAAAGTCGCTTTCTGTCGTATCAATTATCACTATAATTTTGATGACAATGTATGAAGTATTAAAACAGCTCCTTCACCCGGAAATATCCATTTGGGAATCACATATGATTACAATAGCATTCTCCGGGATGATTGCACCCATAGGTGCTTATTTTGCATTCCGTAAAATAGAAGCGCTGCGATTAAAAACCATGGAGGAACTCGATAACAGGGTTAAGGCTGAAAAGGCACTGCTTCGTGCTCATGATGAACTTGAAGAGAAGGTTAATTTACGAACAAAGGAATTATCGGGTGCGAATGCAAGTTTAATAAAAGAAATAGAAATGAGAAGACAGGCAGAGGAAGAACTTCGGAAGTATGCGGAGGAACTGCTTCAGAGTAAGGAAATTATGGAAGACAGTGCATTCAAACTTGCAAGTCTTAATGAAAAGTTATCGAAATCAGAAAAGGAGCTACAGAATCTTAATGCAAGTAAGGATAAGTTCTTTTCAATACTCGCACATGATCTTAAGAGTCCGTTTAATTCGTTAATAGGTTCAAGTGAGTTGTTGTCAAAGGAGATTAAAGAACTGTCAAAGAAAGATGCTAAAGAGTTTGCAGATAGTATTTACGATTCGGCAAAGCGTATTCACAGGCTGCTCGAGAATTTACTGCAATGGTCTACTTTCCAGACAGGCAGACTGGACTTCAAACCGGTTACTTTTGATGTCTGTGAGCTCATTCATGATAGTATCAGCCTGTTCAAAGACACTGCGGCGACTAAGGGTATAAAAATAATTTCCAAAGTTGAACCGGACAGCAGAGTGTTTGCTGATATACAAATGATTAATTCAGTAACAAGAAATCTTTTGTCTAACGCTATAAAGTTTTCGCATCAGAAAAGTAGAGTAAAAATCAAAGCAAAGGATCAGGGATGTTCCATTTTGTTAAGTATAGAAGATAATGGCGTAGGTATTGATGAAGAGAGGATTAAGAGGATATTCAGTGCTGCCGGGAATACCTCGACGCTGGGAACCAATAATGAACAGGGAACAGGTCTGGGGCTAATACTTTGTAGGGACTTTGTAGAAAAAAACGGGGGACAGATAATAGTGAATAGTGTTGTCGGTGAAGGAACAGCTATTTCATTTACACTTCCAAAACCCTCTGAAAAATAGAGAACACAATGCTTCCCGAAATTGAACAGGCATCTTACAAGGATAGTATAAATTATAAGGATGAAAAACAACTTGCTCTCTTTTCCGCGTCTTCAGCCCGCCAGGAAAAGGAAGACCGGTATGCTGAAACTCATGAAGGTTTTCTCAAATCCATAAAAGAACGAAACTTCATTAAGCTTCTGCCATCCGTATCCATCATTTTCGTTTTTACAATGCTTCTTATGAGTATTTACGAAATTGTAAAACAGCTTATGAATCCCCACATCTCTATTTGGGAATCTCATTTAATCACCATTGGCTTTGCAAGTATAATTGCGCCAATCGGCGGATACATCGCATTGCGAAAGATAGAAAAACTAAGAGTACAGGCAGTGGTGGAATTGGAAGAACGTATACGTATCCAAGAGGAATTGAGTGAGCTGAATTCCAGATTGGAAGAAATGGTCGATAAGCGGACTTCGGAGTTGTCTCATGCCAACGAAAGTCTGAAAATTGAGATCGATGAAAGGAGCAAAATCGATATCGCTCTGCGCGAGAGCGAGCGACGGTACAGGTATCTTTTTATGGAATCACCGGTAGGAATTTTCTACTTTGATAAGAATTACCGAATAGTTGAAGCAAGCGAAAGACTATTGGAAATGTTTGAAATAAGTATAAATGATATAATTGGTTTTAATGAATCCTATGCAATGGATAAAAGTCTTATTCCTGCAATGAACTTGGCACTCACCGGAAAAGAGGGCTTCTTTGATGGTTTATATGAAATTGCCGGCATCGGGAGGCACAAGTATATTTCAATGAGAACCACTCCCTTTTATGATGAAAACAAACAGATAGCCGGGGGCATGGCGATTATTGAAGATATTACCGAACAAAAAAACTCTGAAAAAGAACTCATTCAAGCAAAGGATAAAGCGGAGCAATCAGACAGACTGAAATCGGAATTCCTTGCAATGGTATCTCACGAAATACGAACACCACTCAATGTGTTGTTAAGTTATTCGAATCTAATTAAAGACGAGGTTAAAGACACCGTTGAGGATGAACTCAAGGACAGTTTCGGGATAATGAAAAACGCAGGTGAGAGGATTATTAGAACAGTTGATTCCATGATTGATATGTCGGAACTAAACTCGGGGAATTATGAGATAGCTTCGGAAGAGTTTTGTGTTGATAAGTTGATTAACGAATGTATTCTGCCGGAGTTTGTTGGAATTGCTTCTGAAAAGGGAATTGATCTGAAATTTGACAGACTTACAAATAACACAAATGTTATTGCCGACAGATATTCATTAATCCAGATATTTAAGCATCTTGTAGATAACGCAGTGAAATTTACGTTTGATGGAAGAGTTGAGATTATTCTTAAATGCAATGGAATCTATACTACTATAGTTGAAATCAAAGATACAGGACTGGGAATGTCGGAAGAATTTCTTCCTCATATGTTTGAGCCGTTTCGTCAGGAGGAACAGGGGTATACAAGAAAATTCGAGGGGAATGGGCTTGGACTCTCGCTGGTTAAAAGATATTGCGATTTAAATAATATCCACCTTGAAGTAGAATCGAAGAAAAACGAGGGCACGAGTTTCAGGATAATATTTCCGGGGAAAAATAGATTTTTTGGAGTATCTTTACTCAATTAAAAAAAGATAGTTTCGATAATTAGGTGGAAAAGTTTTTCCTCCATGGGAATAGCAAATGCACATTACCGATAAAAAAGCGCACATTATCACATCGCTTAAAGAATTGAGGACTTTGCCGACGATCCCCAAGGTTTTGTTTGAAGTCTCCAGTTTATTGAAAGAAGAGCCGGTAAACAACATCAAACTGGCTGAGACAATAAGCAAGGACCAGGGAATGACGACAAAAGTTCTTACTGTTGCTAATTCCCCGCTATATGGATTACAACGAAAAGTATCTTCACTTGAATTCGCCATCTTACTTTTAGGCGGAGAAGAAATCGGAAGTATTGTTACTGCCATTTCTCTTTCAGATGCAATTAGGTTTAACCAATCGGCAAATTTTCGGTATATGGATTACTGGAAGCATTCCATGCTCGTGGCTACAACAGCCAGAGATATTTCCCGAAGATTGGGGATGAACGAAATTGCAGGTGATGCGTTTCTTGCAGGTATGCTCCATGATCTCGGAATTCAATTGCTTATAAAATATTTCCCTAACGAATACTCTAAAATTCTTGTTTTAACGGAAAACGGGGAATCCGATTTTTTAAAGGCAGAAGAATCAGTTCTCGGAGTCACTCACCAGGAAGTTGGTAAATTCCTCGCTCAGAAATGGGATTTGCCTGAAGCACTTTGTGATGTTCTTGAGTATCATCATCGTCCCGATGAATCAAGACAAAATGCTTTGATAGTGTCTATTATCCATCTTGCGGATTGCATGACCGAAGAATTTAAAGTGGGAACTGTTTACTGGGATAAATCGATTTCATTTAATCTGAATGTCTCGGATATACTAGGATTCTCATCGCTTGAGCATCTGGTTGATTTTACATCAGAATACAAAGAAATATTTGTTGATACTGCGGAATCTCTGATACTCTAATTCAACTGTCACTTGCATCAGAGTGTCCGGAGTCTGCGATTAATTTTTCATTCCCCGGATTACTTTTTACTGCATTTTTAAAACTTAATGTGAATTTACTTCCAACACCCTCTTCACTTTCAACACTGATAATACCATCATTCAGTTCAACGAATTTATTAGTTACCGTAAGTCCGAGTCCGGTACCTTCATAGTTTCTGTTATTCCCTTCTGATCCCTGTCTGAAGGCGGTAAAAATTTTATCAATATATTCCTGTTTTATGCCAATACCGGTATCCGTAATTATTATTTCGGAGAATCTAGTATCTTCCGGTCTTTCCTTGATTTCTATACTGATACTTCCCCGGGATGTAAACTTTATTGCGTTGCCCAGCACATTAGTAATTATTTCTTTTAACATCGATCTGTCGGCTGAAATCATACAGTCAGACTCGGACTTTACTATAAGCTCCAGTGATTTGTTATTTATCTCGTTCCGTTTTTCTTCAATTACACTATTTATTATATCAGCCGGATAAATTTCTTCTTTATTTGCAACCACATTTCCGGATTCAAGTTCAGTCAGATTCAACAACAAGTTAAATGTTTCAAGAAGTCGTATTCCGCTTGAGTGGATATTGTCGACCATTTCTTTCAAGTCTTCATCAGTGATTTCATCCTGCAGAATATTTGAGAAACCCAGAATACTGATTAAAGGTGTGCGTAGTTCATGACTCATATTTGCAAGGAAAATGGATTTGAGTCTGTCAGACTGCTCCGCTTTTTCCTTTGCCTCAATTATACCCCTCTGGTAATTTATCCGTTCACTAACATCTCTCATAATACCGAGAAGGTAAATATCACCGTTAATGAGTACTGTTTTAACAGAGTTTTCCACAGGCGTTAAAGTGCCGTCAGCGGATCGAAGGTTGTTCGGATATTTCCCGTTAAGGCTATCATATCTTCTTATATAACTATCTTCATCGGGAGGAATAAAGAAATCGCCGTGATCCCTGCCGATAATTTCATCGCGCTCCAGGCCGATTAATCTGCAGCCGGCATCATTCACATCTGCAATTACACCGCTTTCAAAATCAACAAGCAGCATAGACTCCGGGGCACCTTCGAAGATAGCTTTGAACTTAGTCTCACTCTGCTGAACAGCTTCATTCATCTTCTCATTTTCTTTAATCTTTTCTTCCAATTCCATTGTGCGTTCTTTAACTTTTTCCTCGAGGGAGGAATTCAGCCGGGTTAATTTCTCCGTTAAATGCTTTATGTCAAGGTGGGTTTGAATTCGTGCAAATACCTCCTCGTGCTGAAAAGGTTTTGTAATGTAATCGACTGCACCAGAGCTGAATCCTTTTACCTTGTTATCCGGTTCGTTTAGTGCACTTATAAATATTACCGGAATGTGTCTGGTTTGATCCGAAATTTTTAAAATTCTGCATACTTCATAGCCATCTATATCAGGCATAATAATATCGAGAAGTATCAGATCCGGCTTATCTTGTTCTATAATTTCAAGTGCCACCGAACCGCTTTCAGCAGCGAGTACTTCGTATCGCGTATTGAGCAGATTGAATAATACGCTAAGGTTCTCGGGCGTATCGTCCACGATGAGTATTTTTGATTTTTTATCCGGCAGGGACATTCATTTCCTCAATTATTTTTCTCAGTTCCATACTTATCGCGGCGGAGTTGAAAGAGTTTGCCAGCTTCTTCATTCGTTTAACAAAAGGTTTGTATGCCGCATTATCCTTTTCCAATAAACTAAGACTCTCATGCAGCTTGCTAAAATTTCTTCTCATTACCAGTTTGTTTAATGTTACAATGCTTTCAATATCCGGATAAACCATTTTATCTATTGTAATATCTTTATAATCCTGAGTCCCCTCGTCTCCGAGGTCCAGGTAATTCCATGATATTCCCAGTGTATTTTTAATAGTTTTCAAAAGATTATTTTCTTCAACCGGTTTCAGTATAAATTCCGACACTCCCAAGCCGGTAAACTGATCTTTTATTTCCCTCGGATCGAAAGCAGAGATTACAACAATGGGGATGTTTCGTGTCCGCTCCGATGAACGAAGTTCTTTAGTAAGTTCAGCGCCGTTTAACTGGGGCATAACAAGATCCAAAAGGATCAGATCGGGAATCTCTTTCTCAACAAACTTGAGGACATCAATGCCGTCGGTAGCTTCAACAAGATCAAACCCTTTTGGATAAAGCAGTGCTTTAAGTAGTTTTCTGTCGTTCTTCTCGTCATCTACCACTAAAATTGTTTTCTTAGCGCCGTCATAGCCTACAATTTTTGACGGTACGTTAGACAAAGCTAATTTTGACTCATCAGCCTGTCTCATAGGAATATCGAATCTGAAACGGCTTCCTTTACCTAGCTCACTTTCTACCTCAATGTTGCCGGACATTTTATTAACTATTTTTTTACTGATAGATAAACCCAGTCCGGTTCCCTGCGATTTCTGAGTGTGTTCACTTAACTGGTTGAATGGCTCAAAAATATTTGCAAGCTGATCCTGCGGAATACCGAATCCGGTATCGATTACTTCGAAGCATGCGCGACCGTTTTCATAGCTGATGTTAAAGGTTACTTTTCCGAAATCCGTAAACTTAACTGCATTGGTTAAAAGATTAAGCAGAACCTGACCGAGACGTTTCTTGTCACCTACAGTAATTGAAGGCAGTTCCGTTTTCTTATTCAGGATAAATCCGATCCTTTTATCCCGGGCCCGGATAGAGATCATATCATAAATAGTTTTTATCAACTCGGGAAAGCTGAAAGTAGCCGATTGCAATTCCATTTTTCCGGCTTCTATCTTCGACAAATCCAGTATATCATTTATGAGTCCGAGAAGATGACTTGCAGATCTTTCTATAACCTCAATCCCCGAGGCTTGCTTTTCATTTAGTTCATCATCCGCCAGGAGAATTTGTGTGTAGCCAAGTATTCCATTAAGAGGTGTGCGGAGTTCATGATTCATATTTGCTATGAATTCATTCCTCATTTTCTGAGCTTCAATCGCTTGTTCCGCCGCTTCCTTAAGTTTAACTTCAGCCTGAATCCGGCTGCTGTTATCCCTGATGGTTCCTTCTATATTGAATGGCTTGTTGTTTTTATCCACTAAAATTCTGCAATTCAAAGAAACCGGAAGGCGATGCGAATCCTTGCGGATGAGAGTCAGGTCTTTATCCCTGAGTTCATGCCAGGTGCTGATGTCTGTTATAAGTCCTTCCGGGGAATTATTATCAATTAAAAGTGATGCTAAATTCACATGATGCAGTTCATCGGCAGCATAGCCTGTTAACTGGAAGCAGGACGGAGAGATGAGAGTAATTGAACCTGATAGATTAGCCTGGAAATAAACATCAATAAATGATTCGAAAATTGATCGGAATAGGTTCTCATTATACTTTAGGGCTTCTTCATATTGTTTACGCTCTGTTATATCGATCATAATATGGATAATCCCGGTACTGGGGTCTTGTAATTCTGTTTTACTTGATTGGATTTCATAATACCTGTTCGAAAACGAATTAAAGATTTCCTTAGTGTGGGCTTTCCCGAAGCTGATTTGACAGCTTGCACCATCATCCAAAAAAGGACATTCCTTTTGTTCTTTGTTTCCGGAAATTAATTGAAAGCAAGTACAGTTAATATAATCTTCAAACTTTTTTTTCGTATAATCATTAACAAATATTATTTTTTTAGTATCCGGATCGGTTACAAAAACAATATTTTCAAGTTTGTTGATTAAGGATATTTCGATAATAAAATTATTGTTCATTTAGCCAGAATTTTAGATTTTTCGCTGTATCAATTATCGAAAAACAAATTAAAATATTAAGTCCTATTTTTTATTTCTTAAGAATCGGCAGGTAGAAAATGTCTGGTACTAAAGACAAAACAATTGAAAAACTTTCGAGTATAAAATCACTTCCAACCATCCCCGAGGTGATGCTGGAAGTATCGTCCTGCTTAAAGAGCAAAAATCATAGCTCTACTAATCTGGCGGCAATTGTAAGTAAGGATGCGAGTCTAACAACAAAAGTGCTGACAATAGCAAATTCCCCGCTTTTCGGACTTCCCCGTAAAGTTTCATCAATTGAACTTGCCATAATGCTCATGGGTGAACAGGAACTCGGCAACATTGTTATTGCACTGTCTATGGCTAATGCGGTTAAATTTGATGATCATGAGTTATTCAGTTTCTTTGAGTATTGGAAGCATTCTATGCTGGTAGCAACTGCATCAAGTGATATTTGCAAAAAACTAAAAATGCCTGAATTAACCGGAGAAGCATTTTTAAGCGGAATGCTGCATGACTTAGGTGTTCAGCTTATTATGCAGTATTTCCCGGATGAGTTAACCAGAATTGTTTCCATTGTTCAGAAAGAAGGGCTGGATTTTCTTGAGGCTGAAAAACAAGTGCTAGGATGTTCCCATACGGAAATTGGAAAATTTTTAGTAAACAAATGGGTTCTGCCGGAAAATATTTGTAATGTATTGGAATATCATCATGATCCGTGCAAACTTGAGGGGAATAAGAAACTTGTTTCTATCGTTCACTTAGCGGATATAATGACGCAGGAATTCGAAACGGGTGAAATATTCTGGGATGAAAGAATGAAGTACCACTACGAAATTGCCGATATACTGGAATTCGAATCCGAAGCCAAACTTAAAGAGTTCATGGAAAACTATCGCGAGACGTTTATCGCCGCTGCAGAAGAAATCGAATTATAACAAGTTACACTAAAGACTTTTTTGTCTGTTCTTCTCATCGACAAATACAAGTTCTGCTTTATGGACTCCGGCTTCCTCTTCGCTGTAAATACCGTAGCATGCGATTATGACAAGATCACCTTTCTGAACATGCCGGGCAGCGGCGCCGTTTAATGTAATTTCACCTTCACCCCCTTCAATAACATAAGTGGAGAATCTTGCGCCGTTGGTAATATTATATATATCAACTTTCTCAAATTCAAATAACTTTGCGGATTTCATAAGTTCGGTGTCAATTGAAATTGATCCCTCATAATTCAGATCCGCATCTGTAACAGTAGCTCGGTGTATTTTCGATTTTAATAACGTTATCTGCATATCATCCTTCTTGCTTTTTTGTGTTTAATAACAGCGCGAGATAAATTCCCTGCAGAACTAAATTCGCACTGATCTCGTCGAATAATTTCGAATCTTCGAACAATCTTGAAAACCCGCCAGTCCCGATTATAAATGGCTTTTCATCCGGGAAAGATTCTTTTGTTATCCGATTGGATATTTCTTTTACCATTCCAAGTTGACCGTAGTAAAGTCCGGACCTGATCGAATCCGCGGTTGAACGTCCGACAACTTCATCAATTTCGCCTATTTCGACAGCCATTAGTTTCGCAGTCCCCTTAACCAGCGATTCCATCGACATTCTTACTCCGGGAATTATAACTCCGCCGAGATACTCTTTCGTCTTTGTAATAACATCGAAAGTTGTGGCGGTACCGAAATCGACGATTATTAAATTTCTATCCGGATACAAATGTGATCCCGCAATTGCATTTGCTATCCTGTCTGTGCCTACTTCAAGCGGATTTCGGTATTTTATTTTCAAGCCTGTCTTAACACCGGCTTTCAGTATAAACGGATCATTATTAAAATACTTTATGCAGCCGCTGCGGATAGAGTGTATTGCATCCGGTACTACCGAACAAACGGCAACCTGCTTGATGCTAGCCGGATCAATATCGTTTTCCCGAAGTGCACTGCGCAGAAATATTCCGATTTCATCGGATGAAAATTGCTGCCGCGAAGTCTTGCGAAACTGGAGGACCAGCTCATCCTTATTAAATACACCGCCATGTATCTGTGTGTTGCCTACATCTAAAGTCAGTATCATTTGACTTAATCCTCCTTTGTCTTTATCAGATATTGTTCAAGCTCTCCGGCAAGCTCATTTACTGTTGTGACATTCCCGATCAGTTCATCTTTACTATAAATCCTAAAGTTGCGCTGCTCGTTATTAACTCTGTCTGAAAAGTCATTTTGAACCACCAGGTCAGCCCCGGAACTTGCCAGCAGATTATTAACCTGTTGCATCCTTCGGTTCTCATCCGGATCATTTGTAAACTTGAATGCAACAAGCAGCAAGTTTTTATTCGCCGAGTAATTCCTGATTCTGTTAACAATTTTGAAATTCTTTTTCAGATTCAGTGTGAGGGTTTCCCCGGACGAAGGAATTTTACTTCCGACGGGTGCTTCAATCGTGGTATCTTCAGTAACAACACTGTGTGGTGAGTAATCACTTACTGCAGCGTTATGGATTGTCAAATCATAAGATTCGTTCTCAAGAATATTATTTAATGTTTCATTAAGACTTTTGAAATCGGTGAATACTTCCTGCCTGTAAGGCCCGTTTGGCTTTAATGTATCTGCAGTACATAAATAGGTTACATTATACCCCTTGTTGATAAAATGCTGCGCCAGTGAAGATGCGGTCTTTCCGGTACTTAAATTAGTGATGCTTCGTATCCCGTCGATGTTTTCCTTTGTGCCCCCGGCAGTAATTAGAACTTTTCCTTTTGAATTATTACGATTCAACTCGGTGTAAATATGACTGATTATACTATCCGGTTCCAGTAATTTGCCGCTGCCGTAATCTCCGCACGCTAAGTATCCTTCGGCTGTCGGTAGTATCCTCACTCCCCACTCAGATAGTTTCTTAAGTGAATTCTGTGTTGCCGGGTGATTGAACATAGCCGTGTTCATTGCCGGAGCGATCAGGTAAGGTTTGCTGCGATCGTGTGCGAGAAAAAGGGAGGTGAGAAGTGAGTCGCCGATTCCTGCGGCAAGCTTGTTAATCGTATTGGCGGAGGCCGGGCATACAATTGTAAGATCAGCCCACTTCACAAGATTTATGTGACTCATCATCCTGCCTTCCTCGAATGAATCGGTATAAACCGGACTTCCGGTAAGTCCCTCGAGAGTAGCTTTGCCGATAAACTTAAGAGCTGATTCGGAGGCAACTGTTTTAACTTCGTATCCGTCCTGTACCAAACGTGAAATAAGATAAGCACTTTTGTAAGCTGCTATTGAACCTGTTATTTTAACCAGTATTTTATAGTTCAACATTGTCTATTAACCTTACTTTGCCGAGATAAACGGCGCCAAGTCTTCTGTTGTTCAGTTCTTCTATGTAATCGACTTTGAACCCGTCTTTCTCGAGATTTACTTTAATTTCATTTATTGATTCGCTGCTGCTGAGATGCTCGAAAAACTTCGGTGCAAGCTTATGTTGTCCATTTGATAAAAGTGTGTTGCGGGAACTCATTGCGAGTCCGTCTTCTTCACGGACTATCGGACATGCTATAATTTCCGTATCCATAAAAAACGCATCCGCCATACCTTCAATAAGATTGTATTGCTGATAATCCTTTTCTCCGAAGTATGCCCGCTTAGCACGAGCGATATTCAGGAGTTTCATAACTACTGTTAAAACACCTGTGAAATGTCCCGGGCGATGAGCGCCGCAAAATTTTGTGCTAAGCTGCTTTTCGTTTACTTCGTAATTAAAATTATCATTATATAACTCATTATAGCCGGGATAAATCAAATAGTCTACTCCGGCGTTTTCGAGTTTAGCCAGGTCGGTTTCAAACGTACGCGGATAGTTTTTTAAGTCATCAGGATCATTGAACTGAGTAGGATTAACGAAGATGCTCACAACCGTTTTGTCATTCTCTGTTACACTGCGTGTGAACAGAGAAACATGTCCGGCATGCAAGGCTCCCATTGTCGGGACGAAGCCGATCGAGTTATTTTTAAGTTCTTCCGACATCCTGAATTCGGACCATTCTTTTATCGATTTAAAAACGCGCGTCATTAAAAACTCTCCTTGTCATTGGGGAAAGCCGATGATTTTACATTGTCGTCATAACTGTTCAAAGCGGATTTAATCAAATCGTATCCGTCCATAAATGTGCGCAGAAACTTTGGTTTGAACTCTTTGTTCATCCCGAGCATATCCTGAAGTACAAGCACCTGTCCGGAAGTATATTTGCCTGCACCGATACCAATAGTCGGAATAGTAAGTTCTTCGGTAATACTTTTAGCCAGTTCAGCCGGAACAAGTTCGAGCACAATAGCAAAGCATCCGGCATCCTCAAGTGATTTGGCATCTTTAATTAGTGCTTCCGCTTTATCGCTGGTTTTGCCCTGTACTTTATAACCGCCTAACTGGTTTATAGACTGAGGGGTAAGTCCGAGATGTCCCATCACCGGCACACCCGATTCGGCTACATGCTTAATTGCTTTGAGCTGACCATTCGCACCTTCTATCTTTACAGCGTGCGCTCCTGCCTTAATCAGCATATCTACGCTTTTCATTAATTCCCGCATACCCCGCCTGTGTGCAAGAAACGGCATGTCGCCGATAATCAGTTTATTGTTAAGTCCACGTCTGACAGCTGCTACGTGACTCTGCATCATTTGCAGATCAGCGTTAACCGTACTGTCGAATCCGTGCATAACCATCGATACGCTGTCTCCTACAAGAACTGCATCAATACTTGTCTCGGAAATAATTCTTGCACTCCAGTGATCATAACAGGTAATAACTGAAATCGGTTTTTTCTTGTTCTTATAATTTTGAAAATCCAATATGCTGTTCATAATAGTTCAATCTCTTTTCTGTTCTTCTCGAACACACATTTAAATGCATTATATACTTCCACGAAATCGTCGTTCTCTAAAGCTTTTAGGTGATTCCTAACGGTAGCTCTATCTCCTCTTGCAAGCGGACCGGTAAGAGGATTGTCCGTCATATGTAAATTCGCTGTTATCTGATTCAGATAAGGTACAGCAGAGCTTCTATCTATACCGAACCCGGACTCCAATCGATTGAAGAATTCTGTCCATAATATGGTTGTAAAGTTACCGGCCATACTGCACCATGCGTGATATTGGTTTTTTAATACAGGATCTATTTTGTATGATGGATTTGTGAGTTCCGGAAATAATTCGCTAAAACTCTTTCGATCTACTTCAGTTACAAACGGAATGCTTTTATACGTATCGAGATCATAAAGTTCATCCGAAAATGTCATTAAGGGATGTGCGGATTCAGCTTCAGGAATTGACAGTGCACCGGAGCAGTGAATCCAAGTGAAGCTTTCATCCAGCGGATTGTTTTTAATAAATGATTGTATTTCACCGTCCGGAATAAGCACCAAAATCTTTGCAGTATTACCGGCTTCGTTTAAAAATGATGAAATTGAATTTCTGTGCCAATGACTGTGATGTACACCGAGAAGTGTGAAATAATTCGCGAAGTGACGGGCTAACTTGCCGTTCCCGACTATTAAATAGCCGGTTTTACTATTTTTTGGTACCTGTCTCAGGGATCAAGTCCGTATTAATTTTGTCAGTGTTCTAATGTAACCTTCCGTATAGTGACGGATAGATTCATATTTCCAATTCAAAACTACTTAAAAAATTACATTTAAAAAAATTACTAAGAACTTTCCTGTATGAATTCGGAAATTTTGCCAGCATGAGTTTTTATGTGTTCTTAATATTCTTGTTCTCATATTATAGAAATTAATTTCTGTAATATTTATCCTCGGCATAAAATCATGAATTATCCAGACATAAGATGCTTAGTTACAATCCTGTGTTTATAATATGGTTGTTTTGGTTTAATAATTTCTTCAATTATTTAAATATGTGGTAGAGAAATATTGCCTGAACTCTAACCATGAAGTATCGTGTTCAGATTTAACAGGGAAAATTGATTTTATTTTGTCATTTGTAATTTCTAATATGCGAATGGATGAAGTCGGATCCTTAATGATCAGAGACTTAAAATTATCATTCTTACCGTACCATGGTTCAACAGGAAATAAATATGATTTGCCAACTTCCAATGATAATGGGTTATCCTGATACCACCAATCTAAGTAACTAATAGAGATACTTTCACCACAATTAAAGTGTGTTTTCCCTTTCAGAATTTCTTGAATCTCTACAATAAGATTAGTCTGCCTTGCATGTGGTCCGTTTTTGTCTTGAGAACTATAAAGAGCATCTTGAATTTCCTTAAGAAATACCTTAATGATTATCGGAGTTGAAAGAATATTAACGTAGTCTTCACCATACCTCTCAACTAGTTTGTCTTTCATTAATTTTATCTTATAAGCGGGTTTGAGATTAACTGGTGGGTGCAATCCCTTTTCGCCTGTCTTAATCCATTCCTCTGTTAATGACTTGAGCTTGGCTTTAAATTCATACGGATTTAGAGCGATAGCATTTTGATAAGCTATTCTTATCAATTCAACTTCATTACCTGGAATTATAAATGATTTATAAAGGCTGTCTTTAGAATTCGGAATGTATTTATCAATATATTCAAAGAAAGCACAAACACTGTTGCTGCCTCCGGAATTATTCTGCGCAAGCATAATGAAAGGTACAAGAATTATAAAGAATATTATTTTATATCTGCTTATTTGTTTTGCCCTATCCTTTAACATTATCATCCGACAATTAAATTAATAAGGAAGTTTATCCCTGGAAACACTGAAAATATATACCCCGACTAAAGCTCCGGCTAACGTGATAATTGCCGGGTATTCACCTGCGCCAATCTGCGCGAAAATGGGTCCCGGACACGCGCCTGTAACTGCCCAGCCTATCCCGAACATAATACCGCCAATAATCACACCTTTGTTCATTGGTTTTTTATCTATTGTAATTTCCTGCTTGTCGAGTGTCTTAATCTTGAATTTCCTTATAATCAGATAGGATACGACACCTGTAGCAACCGCGCTCCCGATTATCAGGTACATATGCGGCTCATTGAACAGGAACATGTCTCTTATCCTGAACCAGCTTATTACTTCCGACTTCGTAAGAATGATGCCGAATACAATTCCGAACAATAGAGAGTTAATAAGTTTCATTGATACTCCTTATAAGAAAAGAGGATTGATTATGTAGGTATATAACAATCCTCCCCCGAAGAAAGATATTGTTGCAACGAGTCCGGATAATTGCAGAGTGGAAATACCGGATATAGAATGTCCGGATGTACATCCGTTCGCATAACGTGTCCCGAATCCGACCAGGAGTCCGCCAATAAAAAGTGTAATCATCCCTCCGGCGGAATAATATTGATCAGGCAGAAAGGCAACCGGTGAATCGGAAAGAAACGTTACCGATATAAATGCTCCTGCGAGTATTCCTACAACGAAATAAAATTTCCATTTATTCTTCTCAAAATTATAACCATTCAATTCCTTTTTAAGAAGCATGGAACAGATATGCATAAAAGAAGATGAAATTCCGAGCAGTTTATTTCCCGCAATAAGTATTAACGGTACAAACAAACCAATAAGCGGTCCGGCTATATACCAGGGCAAGGTTGTGAAAAAATCTTCCATAGCGAATAACTCTGAAATTAGTTGATGTTGTATGAGTAAGTTATTTTTACTTTGTCTTTCAGCATCTCGTAAACCGAGCAGTACTTTTCAACGGATAATTCAATTGCTCTTTGTACTTTGGATTCATCTAAGTTTCCGGTGAATTCAAAGGTCATATGGATATCAGAAAACGGGGCCGGGTAAACGTCTTCAGGACGTTTACCTTCCACGTCTACCGAAAACTCTTCCGGATTCATTCGCTGTTTCTTCAGTATCGAGATCAAATCCATCGAACTACACGCAGCAAGTGCAGTAAGAACCAATTCCATAGGCCTTGCGCCGAGGTTATGTCCGCCGATCTTTTCTGCGGCATCAATATGTACTTTAACATCGGAAGCTCCCGAAGCTTCGAGATGAAAATCGTTGTCTACGCGTTTAATATTAATTTTCATAATTCCCTCTATTTCGATCTGTCAAGTGCCTGTAAAATATCGTTTTTAATGTCGTCAATGTTTTCGAGTCCAACCGATATCCTGACTAAACCAGGGTAAATACCAACCGCAGATTTTTCATCGTCGGATAACTTCGAATGCGTTGTCGATGCCGGGTGGGTTACTATTGTACGCGAGTCACCGAGGTTTGCTGTTAAGGAGCACATCTCAACCGAATCGATAAATCGTTTTGCCCGGTCAAATCCTCCTTTAACATTGATGGTAACTATTCCTCCGCCCATACGCATCTGCTTCTTTGCAAGTTCATAGTTGGGATGTGAAGGAAGAAAAGGGTATTTAACAAATTCAAGTTCATCGTTGTCCACCAGGCTCTCAGCCAGTTCAAGAGCATTCGAGCAGTGTTTATCCATACGCAGAGATAGTGTTTCAATGCTCTTCGAAAGTACCCACGCGTTAAATGGTGAAAGCGCCGGACCGGTCTGACGAGCAAAGAATCTTACCTCTTTAATAAGTTCAGCTTTGCCGACTATTACTCCGCCTAATACACGTCCCTGTCCATCGATGTATTTTGTCGCCGAGTGAATTATTAAGTCTGCTCCGTAATCAGCAGGATTTTGTATGAACGGGGTGGCGAAGCAATTATCTACACTTAAAATTAAGTTGTGCTTTTCCTTCAGTTCACCGAGATACTGCAAATCTAATACTTCCAGTGCCGGGTTGGAGGGTGTTTCCACGAAAATCATTTTAGTGTTTTCCCGGATGTATTTCTCCCATTCATCCGGTTTGTCCGCATCTACATAAGTATGACTTATTCCCCATTTCGGAAGTATTTTTGTCAGTATTTGATGAGAAGATCCGAACAGAGATCTGGAAGCCACAACATGATCACCCGCTTCCAGCAATGCGCCGAAACCTGAAAAGACTGCAGCCATACCTGTAGCAAATGCGAATCCGTCTTCGCAGTTTTCAAGCTCTGCCATCTTTTGGATAAATTCAGATGTATTCGGATTAGAAAATCGCGAATAAATATTTCCCGGCTGTTCATCCGCGAATAACTGACTGCCCTGCTCGGCATCTTCGAACATAAAGCTTGAAGTTAAATACAACGGCACCGAATGCTCGCGGCTGGATGATCTTTCTGCCTGCGTTCTGATTGCTTTTGTTTCTTTTTTACTCATTTTATTTCCGAACTGTTTATATAAAAAAGGTCTTCCAAGTAAATTGAAAGACCTTTTCGTTGCTCTTAACACTATCAAAAAGTCTTTCATGTACAGTTTATCATCATACAGCACATTTCTTTGCGGATTTTGTATAGAGTTAATCTCAATTATGCGACCTAGTGTCTTAATTTCGGAATCCAATAAAGCTATTTATTCATTCAGATGCAAGGACATAGCGCAGGCCGCGGCTTTATTGATTTAATATTATATTTACTCCAGTAAAATTGCAGAAGTCTTGCAACATGCTCACAACATTGCCGTAAACTACTATATGATGATTACCAGGTGCGCTTTCTATCCAGCTTCCTATCGAACCGTGGAGTTTAACAACTGCCTGTGTTCTGCAAAGTGAAGGCTCTCTCATATCTGATTCGATAATTTTACCGGTTGCCACGCTGAGCTTATTAAAATCCGAGTTGATTCTTATAATGGTGACATCAGTGTTGTGAAGTCTGCCCTGATTAGCTGTGCTTAGTCCTGATTCCATGTGTGTGGTTAAATTAGCACCAGAGAGGTTCTCAATCATTCTGGAGGGTACAGTACAGTGCGCGAATGTAACTGTATTCTCATCTTTATTTATAACGGCAGGATTAGCCATCCAGCAGGGCTCGCCTGTTATGTAAGTCCCTATCATCATTGTAAATGCCGCCGGAATATCACCTTCGCATCCGGAGACAATTCCTTCATCGTTGCACATGCTCATTCCCATACAAGCCGTATATTTATACTCGAGTAGATCGAAACAACGGATTGAAACTGCATCCAGTTTATTCTCTTCTATCATTTGTTTCATTGCAGAATAGACTTTCGCGGATTCGCGTACCGAGGAGTCAGCAACGGAAGAATTCGGATAAACTGATTTTATCGCTTTCAATAATTCAGTGGAGTTCTGTTCATCGATCTTATCAACTCTCTCAACAATTTCAGAGGTCGGAAGTTTTATAAGCTCTGTTGAAAATTTGCCGAATGAATCTATACCCGTTGAAGATAACAGCCAGTCCGACGGTTCGCCTATCAGTCCGAATCTGGAGTTGTTGATTCGCTCAACAGCGCTGCAGACTTTTGCGAAACATTCAATTTGGGTCCTGTCTTCCTCCGGATTCTCGGAGATGTAAAGTTTTACAGGGTGCTTGTCTTTCAAGTAACTATAAGATTCCAGAGAAGCGGCTATTGAGTTCTTTCGTGAAACCGCGATTATCAGTGCCGGTTTGCCGGATTCAACTACTAAAGAATTTATGAGTTGTTCCGTACCGCCACTTGCAGTTATAATAATTATTCCGGAAATGTTATCATAATTCAGGACCGGAATTTCACCAATGATTTCAACGGGTGAGATCTTGTCAGACTGGTGAAGGAGATCAATAGTCTGAAGTAAATCCTTCTTTACCTGTTCGGAATCTTCAAATGATGAATGTACTATAACAGATTTTAACATTAAGGTCTTCCATGTGAAAATTAATTAGTAAGAAATTGTTCTCTTCCACTGGCCTGGTGTAAAGACAATAAAGAAAGCATATATCTCAAGTCGTCCAATCAGCATAACAAATGAATAAATCCACTTGCCAATCATTGGAATTTGACTGAAGTTACCGACCGAACCGACGGTGCCGAGTCCTGGTCCGACATTACCCATAGTAGCTACGGTTCCGGTAAACGCTTCGAGCATATTGACACCCAGTCCGGCAAGTAACAATGTTGCAATAAATATTACACCCAGATATGAACCAATGAACAGCAGTGCTTTTGATACTATTTCATCGTCTACGGTTTTACCGTCGAGCTTAACGGCTATTACCGCATTCGGATGCATAAGTTCTTTCAGGTGCCTTGTAAATGCCTTAATGATAATAACTATTCTGTCTACTTTTATACCGCCCGATGTTGAACCGGAGCAGGCGCATTGCAGCGCAAAGAAAACAAGTATTAGCTGTGAAAGTGGAGGCCAGACAGATGAATCCGCTGTAGCGAACCCGGTTGAAGTTCCAACTGATATTATCTGGAATGATGCATGCCTAAGTGCTTCAAGAAATGGTTTGTTTTGTGTTAAGTAAATATTAAATGTTGCTATCAGTACTCCGCCGGCTATAAATGACAAGTAAAACTTGAGAACTGATGATCTGAAAAACTGTTTGACTTTACCTGTTACAACGGAAAACAACAGGGCAAAATGCATGCCCGAGAGTACCATGAATATAATTACAATAAATTCTATCGTTGGACTATTATAATATGCAATGCTGGCGTTCCGGTTTGAAAATCCCCCGGTTGCAATAGTCGCGAATGAATGAGTAATAGCGTCGAACAGGTCCATGCCGGCAAGAAGCAGTGCTATGGTTTCAAGAATTGTCAAGCCAAGGTAAACTCCGGCGAGTATATTAATCGCCTTCTGGGCACGTGTTTTAAAATTATCCTGTGCCATCGAAGATACCTCGCTTCTGAACAATACCAGTTCGGCAATGCCCATAAACGGCAGAACCGACAGAACGAAGATTATAATTCCTACGCCGCCAATCCAGTGTGTTGAAGCGCGCCAGAACAGTAAGCCTTCCGGCAGGGCTTCAATATCCGTGAGAATTGTGGAACCGGTTGTTGTGAATCCGGAAACACTTTCGAAAAAAGCGTTTGTGAATGTGAATACATCACCCCAGAGTATGTAAGGGAGAGTTCCGGCAAGACATGAGATAAACCAGCTGCTGACGACTATAAGAAGTCCTTCCTTATTCGTTATACTTGTTGATGTTGGAACGAAGATTAAAGGAAAGAATCCGAACAACGCAACAACAATTGCTGAATATAGCAAGGGCATGAATGAGCCGTCGTTATTAAAGAGGGACACAACAGCGGAGATTCCCATGAACACTGCATCTAGGAGCAGCGACAAGGATAAGTACCTTAGAACAATGTGAAAACGCATTATGAGTTTTCCCTCGATGTAATGTATTCACTCATCTTTCTAATAGAGGTTTCGAGTTCGTTTATTTCATCCTTTGATTCAATATCAACTTTGAACGGCATATCGCTCTTAATAAACATCTTTATTCTGTCTGTGATCTTAATGATCGGCTCGACCACATAATAATTTACGAAGTATATGAAAATGAATGTGAACACAAGGGAAGTGAGGATCGCAACAATGCCAGGCATTATTGCACGAGTTGAACCATTCTCAATCCTGGATGCTGTTTTGTACATTGTAGTATCGTTGAGCTTTATTAAATCGTCCAATGCATTCTTCACTTCAGTAACTGCGTTGTGTGTTTCATTTAAGTACCAATCGAAGTTGCCCTGTTTGTCCGTATCTACTATCGGTCGTTCCCATAGCGCTTTATAGGTCGCGTATTTCTGTTTAATCAGATCAAGGTGTTCCTTCTCGCTTTCGATAGTGATGTTGCTGTAGGCAAAACTGAGATTAGCATTGAATGAACTGTCGGCGCTGTTTATTATTCTACGACCTTCCTCCCATTTGCCGAGCATCAAGAATAGGATGCCGCTGTCTTCGCGCTCAACAGCTTCAATCATCTTTTTTGTTACCGATATGCTTTTGTAATTCTCGTCAAGAATTCTCTGCACAGAGGATCCGATTGAATTAAGTTCATATACCGACATGACTCCGGCTACCGCAAGCATTAGAGCAAGAATTAAAAACCCGGATAATATTTTTGTTCTTAGTCCCATAGCAATTCCTTGTAAATCCAATTACAAAAATAACTATAATTTATGTTAAGCGGGAATGTGATGGCATGTTGTTGAGGAGTGAAGCAATTTGTCGAGAATGATTTATATAATTAGATTGTAGGTCGGAACGCATATGGCTATTTACGTGAATAATACTCCTGAAGAATATAAAATGCCTTCTTCTTTTCACCATTGTTAGATATCAATCCTTTCCTGTTCCAGAAGTCCTGAATGTTCGAAAGAGGTCTGCGGGGTGACCTGAAGTCCGCAAGTATCCATGGACTCATACCTTTAAGGAACGGAATTTTATCCAGCATCTTCAACTGGTTCACATAAATGTTTTCCTGATACTCTTCAGTCCATCTTGTGTCTTTGTCACCATGGTAGCCTGCAAGTGCACCTCCGCCGAACTCGCTGATTATTAAAGGTTTATTAAAGTTGCTCTCCCATTTTAACAGTGGTGCATCATCCGGAGTTCGGGAGTACCAGCCGATATACTCGTTCGCTCCTATTACATCGAGAAGATTAGAAAGCGGATCATCAAGTGTAATCGTGTTCCCCTCGTAAGTAAGTTCAGTCGCTGCGGATATTAATCTTGTTGAGTCGAGCTGCCTGGTTTTATTTATAAGATTACCAAGAAATTTTAGTCGCTGATCGCTTCGCGGAGTCTCATTAGCCATAGACCAGATAATCACGTTAGCTCTGTTCTTATCTCTTTCTATCATTTCCACTAATTGATTCTCAGCGTTCGCATATGTTTCCTCATTATCCCAAAGTATTGTCCAATAGACGGGAATTTCCGACCATACCATTATACCAGCCTCTTCTGCAGCACGGATTATATTTTCATTGTGCGGATAATGCGCGAGTCTGACGAAATTGCATCCGAGTTCCTTCACACGTTTAAGTGTTTGAACCGCATCGTCCATAGAATTAGCACGTCCTCCCTTTATAGGCGATTCTTCATGAATAGATATGCCCTTCAGGAATACAGGCATGCCGTTTAAAAGCATATCTGTTCCCCTGGTTTCGACTGTTCTGAAGCCGATTTTATCTTTAATGATTTCCTTGTTGTACTGAATAACTACATCATAAAGTTTTGGATTTTGGGGACTCCAATGATCCGGAATTGAAACTATGCTGAACTCTCGCATAGACTTCGGCAAGGTCAGTGAAATGAACAGTTCCGGTATGTTAATTAAAACCGGCATATCATCTTCCATTCCGTTGATATCTACTTTGAAATTAATCTTTTGATTATTTCCGGGGTCAAGCTGAATTGAATAGTCTTCTATAAATGTTGAAGGTGTTGTAATGAGTGTTACATCCCTGGTTATTCCACCGTAATTCCACCAGTCGGTATTGAGTGTCGGTACCCCTTCGCGCAGCCTTTTGTTGTCGACTTTAACAACAATGAAATTTTCTCCTTCCTGTGCGAAGCTTGTAATTTCATTACAGAATTGCGTGAACCCGCCTGTGTGTTCGCCAACTTTATTGCCGTTGACGTATACAATAGCATTATAATTTACAGCGCCGAAATTTATAAATAATCTGTTATCGTCTTCCGGGGTATATTGAAATGATTTTTTATACCATACTGTCCCTTCATATAAAAACAGTTTTTCTATTTGAGTATTCCAGTCACCCGGAACCAGCAGTGAATCGGATTCATCAAAATTGTATTCTACTAAATCGCTTTTAGATTCTGCCTTGCTGTTCTTAAAATAACCATTCGGATTTGGCTGGTATCGATAGTCATAATAACCGTTCTCGTAGGGATCAATTATAATTTTCCAGTAACCATTTAGTGAGGTTGTATCTCTTGCTCCGATATTTTGAATTCTAACCGGCTGTGCTGAAATTATTTGCATGCAAAATAAAGATAGGATATATAGGTATAAGAGTGATTTCATTATCAAGACGGTTTAATGTTAGAAACAATTATTGATAGGTACAATTTAGCAAGAATAGTCGAGGATTCGAAGGTCTAATCTTTCCAGATGAAATCGAACAGCATGTAACCGGCTGTAAGCATAATAACGTCGTAGGAGAAGAGAACCATTAACTCGGTAGTTGATTCAAATAGTGGAGTGCCGTCAATGGAAAACTTGGTTAATTCCAGCAAAGTTAGAATTAACGGGAGAAGAATTGGAAATGAAAGAACGGGGTATAGTGTCCCTTTGCTGCTTGCCTTTGAAATGATAGCAGCAATCATTGTGGATGATATCGCTATGCCGAAATTACCCAGTATAAATGCAGCTATAAATGTATCGAAAGCTTTTATGCTGAACGAGTCGAAGAGCAGGAAGAATAAAACTGTGATAGCTATATTCATTATAAAAACAAGAAGGACATTAAACAATAACTTACCTGAAAAAATGGTTGACGGCTTTGCCAGCAGTTGCAGTGTGAGAGTTGTGCCACGTTCTTCTTCCGATACAAATGCGCGGGATAAACCCGACATGGCCGAGAAGAAAACTACGACCCACAATAATCCGCCGGTAAGGTACTCGGAGATGTTTTCCTGTCCGATTGAAAACAGGATTACACTGATTGTAACGAGTATGAACATCGCCAACGCGTTTATTGCATAACGGGTTCTTAACTCCGATTGCCAGTCTTTTTTGAATAGTGAAAGTTCTTTCTTCATTAATATCTTTGTATTCTTCGTGCCTTCGTGGTTTAAGATTTAATAAAATTATACATATTAGTTTTTGAAGTCTTCTACGTTTAGAACGTGATCGCACAGTGCCAGATCACTATCCTCGTTCGACGCAATTAATGTTAGTTTCCCGGATTTGTTCCCGCTTATTATCTCGTACACCTTGTCCTTGCCTTTGTTGTCCAGGTTGGAAGTCGGCTCGTCAAGTATAAGCAGCTCAGGATCGTGCTGGAGCGCAAAAACGAATTTCATTCTCTGCTTCATGCCTGAAGAGTAACCCTTCAGCAAATCGTTTCTTCTGTCATATATGTTGAAGTCTTCTAAAAGAGACTTGATGTTCTTCGCGTCGTATTTAATGCCTCTGATCTCAGCAAAATGTTTTAGGTTTTCTTCCGATGTAAACTCATCGTAAAGAACCAGGTAAGGCGAAACAAACCCAATGTGATTGTGCAATAGTTCCGATTTTAACTCAGTATCGTTTAGCTTATGAATTACTTTACCGTTAGTCGCCGATGAAATTCCGATAATAATTTTCGAGAGAGTCGATTTACCGGAACCGTTGGATCCGGCTATTCCATAGACTTTCCCTGTCTCGAATGTATAATCAATATTCTTAAAAACTAATCTTCTACCGAATATCTTGGTGAGTTTATCTAGAGTTAACGAGTAATTAGTCATTATATATTACGAATTTTCCTTTGGTTAATTTGTCGCCGGATTTAACGGCGTAAATATAAATACCTGTCGGGAGTTTATCACCTTTATTATCGTGAACATTCCATTTTACAACAATTTTCTCTCCGGCAATAATTTCAGCCTTCCCGGAGTAAATTAAATTCATACCGGCAGTATAAATATTTAAATCGGCAATTTCCAAAGTGCCTGGTTCAACCGGAATAAACAATTCATTGTTCCGGCTATAAACAAATGGCTGCGGATAAGCGAAATCAAGAGTTTCCCGTTCAAAGGTTTGTCCGGATACTATTTCGTTATTGAATATATTGGATTCGGTGATGTAGTCATCTACATCAGTTTCAATTTCGGAGTAATAGTTGTTTACTATGTGATGAGAACCATTGTCGCTGTCGGTTGTTAATGTATAACCGATTGTTGTAGATGCAAGATAAGGATTGTCTGTTCCTTCAATATCGCAATTGGTTATTATTGTTGTAAGCGTATCGTGAAATCCCTGATCAGTTAATTCGAAAATCAGATAATTGTTTGAAATAGGCCGGGTGTTTATTGAGTACTTTTTCATAGATGTATTAAACTCGTACGACGCGAAGGGTGTAATTTGCGGATAGTAAGCAGCTTCTTCAAAGTACTTCCCAGGTACTGATCTGCTGCCGGTAAAGTAGCACCAGATTCCGAAATTAGCCAGTTCATATTTGAGTGATGTTACATAGCTCGACATTGACTCAGCGATAGCGTTTATTGCATTGCCGGAAACAGCAAAGTTTTCCCAGGCTTTTTTAATTATATCGTATCCTTTGAATTGATCGTTTTCATCCTGTAAAAATCGCTCATGAAGGTAAATGAAGAAAACAGCATCCTGGTAGCCTCTTATATTGTTCCCAACTAAACTGAAGTGTGGTCTTTGAAAATAATCAGCCATATCCCGATAGTATTCATTGATTTCGTCGAATACAAATTCCTCCATTGCCGTAGAAGTCATTTCGTAGAAGTAAGTTTCCGAATCATCATGCCAGCCGTAGTTGGCGAGCTGAATCGAATGGTGAAGCTCGTGTGCAGCAGTTACCGTTGCACCATTAATTCCGGAAGAATAAAATCCTTCGAAACTATTATGAATTGTCATATAAGTAGGAACATATCCGACAACCGGATTGACTTGACCATATAATCCGGGGCCTATATCGACAACATAAACGTCATATAAATCATCGCCGCCTTCACCGTTGTCAGGTGGTGGTGGGTTGTATCCCAGTATGTTTACTTCGAAATTGTATGCTGAATCAAGAACTGCTGCAAGTGAGTCGATTGACTTATCTATTATTTGCTTCTGTGTTAAAGCTGGCTCCTGAAAATAAGTGGGCGCATTCGTACCTGTAGTGTCAAAGTGTATCCTGAATACTCCGGATGGACTTACTCTGCTTGTGTCTAATGTTTCAGCACGGCTCAATATTTTTGTTAGTATGTTTTTCTGATTTTCACTGAAAGAATTGAAGTGGCCCTGGATTTGCGCCGTTATGCCGAATCCGCATTTAACATGCGTACCGACAGATTGAATTGTTTCTGTTCTTTTAACGCTGACTTGATTTTCGTGAAGATTTACAAATACCTGGAATAGAGAATCTATATTTTGCGCGTACAGGTTGTGAGCGCATATAATTAATAATGCACTTGAGAGACTTACCCGGATTAAACTGGCTGGCCTTCTAATCATTATAAATGACTAATTTCCCCTTTTTAACTTTGTCGTCTGATTTAGTTGCGAATATATAAATGCCCGTAGGCAATTTTTTACCTTCGTTATCCAATCCGTCCCATTGAACTATAATCTTATCACCGTTTATAATGTCTTTCTTGCTGTCGTAAACAAGGCTCATACTGGTTGTATAAATGTTGAGATAAGCAAATCCAAGGGGGTTCGGTTCGGTTGGAATTAATATTGAAGAATGTTTTGAATAATGAAAAGGCTGGGGGAAGGCGAAATCAACAACTTCGCGACTTATAGTGCCGCCCGAAACAACCTCATTATTGAATATATTTCCTTCAAGGAACAGATCCTCCTGAACAGTTGTGAGCACGGAGTAATAGTCATTAACTATATTGTAAGCGCCGGATTCGTCGGTTTTCGTAAGTTTATAATAAACATCCGATGTAGTATAGGGTGATGCTTTGCCGTTTTCCGTATCGGCGTTAGTTATAATCGATACCAAGGTATCTGTAAAACTTTCAGAGTTAATTTCAAAGATAATATAGTTGTTTGAAATCGGCTTTGTATTAAATGAATACTCTTTAGACGAAGAGTTGAATTCGTAGCTTGAAAAAGGTCTGGCAAGCGGATAATTAATTGCTTCCTCAAAATACTCGCCGTCAATCGTTCTGTTGTTCGTGAAGTAGCACCAAATACCGAAATCATTCCATGTGCTTTTCATTGAAGATCCATACTGGAATAAAGATGATGAAAGCGCCTCAATATCACTGCCGGTTGTTGCTAATATGTCCCAGGCTGTTTTAATTATCTGATGACCTTTCATCCCGTCACCTTCTCCGGCATACTTCTGATCAAGGTACAGGTAAAACGCGGCAAGGTCATATCCTGAAAAACTTTTAAAGGTGTTATATGGTTTTGTAAAATAGCTGTTCATGTAAGCATAGTAGTCGTTCACATCGTCGTACACGAATTCTTCCATAGCGGTTGAAGTCATTTCGTAAAACTCTGTTTCAGTATCGTAGTATCCGTAATGAGCAAGCTGAATTCCGTGATGTAACTCATGCGCCGCGGTTACTTTAGCTGCTTCAATACCTGTTGTATAAAATCCGCTGCCGACAAAGTCGTTGTCTATTTTTATATAACTGCTGGCGCTTCCGGCATCAGTGGTGGTTTCTCCGTAATAACCCATGTTTAGAATGTAAACATCGTAAAGATTGTCGCCTCCGAGATTATCGCCGATCAGGGGCGAATCGTACCCAAGATAGTTCACTTCGTATTCGTATGAATTATCGAACGCGGCAGCAAGAGAGTCTACGGACATCTGAACGATTTCAGCATCAGTTTTACCGGTTATACTGAAATACTTCGGTGCATTGCTTCCGGTGAGATCGTAGTGAATTCTGAATAATCCTTCCGGACTAACAATACTTGTCTCGAGGTTGGGTCTTTCCAGGACTTTCAATAATACAGCCTGTTGATCAACAGAAAACGAATTGAAGTGTTGTCTGATAGTGTTGGATATACTAAATCCGCATTTATCTCCAGCTATGGTACTCTGAGTCTGGTTGCCGCTTTTTATGAGACCACTATGATGATGATCCATATAAACAGTGAACAGGGAATCAGTGTCTTGAGCATTTACCTGGAATAAGAGTCCAATTAGTAAAGCCATCGAAATTAGGAAAGTCCGCATAAAAATCTTCATAATTTAATTTTGGTTCAAAAGATACTCACAAGCCGGGTGTGATTCAATGTAATATAGTGTCAATAATTATGAATTAGATGAGGATTGTGTCTCAGGGATTCTTCCTGTTTTGAAGCCGTTTGTCCCTTCTTTCAAGGGCTTCAGCATATCGCCTTATTTCTTCTTCGGATTCCGGTTTTATCTCAGCCGACTTAACCGGTTTTGCGTTTTCATCAACGCTTACGAATGTTAGGTATGCAGAATTGGTGTGTCTTATGGTACCTTTAATATGATTCTCAGCAAAAACTTTCACACCGACTTCCATTGAAGTATTGAATACACGATTGACCGAAGCTTTAAGAATTACAACATCGCCGAGGTGAACGGGATTATGGAAGTCTATCCTGTCTACGGACGCAGTTACACAGACTTTATTAGCGTGTTTGGAAGATGATAATGCAGCGCATATATCAATCCAGTGCATCAACTGACCGCCGAGCAGGTTGCCTAACTGATTTGTATGGTTAGGCAGAACAAGCTCCGTCATAGTAATTACCGATTCTTTAACTGATTTCAAAATTAACTCCGTATAGGAATTTATATACCTTCCGCTACCAGGTCGTTCTGCAGTGCTATTAGTTCTTCGGCGTTCTCATTCTCGGGATACCGTGAGAGAAATTCGGCTATATCGTTCAAAACATCTGCTTTTCGTTCTTTCTGAAGCTCAATTTGAATTTTGTTGTAAAGAGCCATGGGCGCAAATTCAGTGTCGTGATAAGTATCGGTAACAAGTTTGTAATAATCAATAGCGGCATTAAGGTATTCCATCTTCTCGTAGATTACCGCGCTCCTGTATTCCTTTTGAGCGAGTTTATTATGCAGCTCCGCAATTTTCTTTTCAGCTTCTTCTACTTTTTTATCAAGAGGGAAGTAGTCGATGAATGCCTGGAATTCGTCAATTGCTTTTCTTGTATATGCCTGGTCAAGCTGATATGGCGGTGATAACTGATAGTAGGCCTCAGCGAGCATATACTGAGCTTCCGGCACAAAATTGCTGGCAGGAATATCCCTTATCAGTTTGCTGTATTCGTATGCGGCTAAAAGAAATTGTTCGCGCATAAAATATGACATTCCAAGGTAATACTGAGCGTCGTCATTTACTGTGCTTGCAGGGTATTGAAGTAAAATAGTCTGGAATTCTTTTATGGTCTGCTCGAAATCTTCGTCGTTGTACAGTTCCATAGCATAATCAAAATGCTCGTTTGGCGTCATATTAGCAGTATTTTTCAGTCCGGAGCATCCGAACATTACAATTGCCAGCAGAAGTAATACTAATTTTTTCATTTCGTCTCAGTTTAATTGCATTAAATTGGATTTCAAAATTAGTTAAAAAAGCCGAGCCATCAAAAAGTTCCTGCCCGGGGCATAATTCTTCACCCGCGAGATGTTGAATCCGGACTTTCTTAAAGCTTTGCCGGAAATAATCGATTTTCGAAACAGTTCAAAAATAACTATCTTTAAAATACTTCCATTGCCGTGAGAAATATTTGACTCTGTTATCGTTTTCTTCCCGGCTGATTTTTAAAATTTATTTAATCCCGGAGTTAAAAATGCGAAGAATAAATATTCTTTTACTCTGTTTTACAATTACTTCTAACATATTTGCGGGAGACGATTTGTCTGAAAAAGCTAAAGAGTTATCACAGAAATATATAATTGTTGATACCCATATTGACTGGCCGCTTCATCTGATTAACGAATTTCCTGATGTTACACAGGTTCAGGAAAAAGGTGAAGTTGACTACCCGAGAGCAGTTGAAGGGGGATTGAACGCGCCTTTTATGTCGATATACATTTCTCCCAGACATCAAGGCAAACCTTCCGCACAGGAAACCGCAGACAATCTGATTGCGGTGGTCGAAAGACTGGAAAAAGAGTATCCGGATAAATTCAAAGTCGCTCCCTCGGTTAAGGATGTTTTAAGCAATTTTGAAAAAGGAATAATCTCGCTTCCGATGGGAATGGAAAACGGTGCCCCCATTACTGATTTTGATAAACTGAAACACTACTACGAGAAGGGAATCCGCTATGTTACGCTTACGCATGCAAAGTGGAACCATATTTGTGATTCTTCCTACGATCCGGAACGTAAATGGCACGGGCTTAGTCCGTTCGGAAAAGAACTGGTGAAGGAGATGAATAAGATCGGTATCATGATTGATATTTCACATGTAACCGATGAAACATTCTACCAGGTTATTAAATTGACGGAAACTCCCGTTATTGCCTCCCATTCATCCTGCAGGGTGTTTACTCCCGGATTTGAAAGAAACATGACCGATGATATGATTAAAAAACTAGCGGAGAATGGCGGAGTTATACAAATCAATTTCGGCTCCGATTTTATTGATGAAGACTATAGAAATCGAAAAGACAAGTATAAAGACGAAGTGGATAAATTCGTAAAAGAACATCATGTCGAAGGAAATGATCCCAGCGTTAAAGAATTCCGCAAAAAGTACAAAGAAGAGCATCCGATTGGTTACTCGACGGTTCAGAAAGTTGCCGATCATATTGACCATGTGGTTAAACTTGTCGGAATCGATTATGTCGGACTCGGCTCGGATTTCGACGGAGTTGGCGATTCTCTGCCTACCGGACTTAAGGATGTCTCGATGTATCCGAATCTTATTGAGGAGTTACTCAAGCGCGACTACTCGGAAGAGGATATTCAAAAAATATGTTCGGGTAATATACTCAGAGTCTGGCAGCAGGTTGAAGACTATGCGGCCGCTCATTAAAGTTACACACCAAAATTTTCTAAAAGGGTAGAGAAAGTTTTTCTTTACCCTTTCTCTTTAACAGGCTATTTTACATTCCATATAAACTTCGTACAACCTTTTTTTAAGTATCAGGTCTAACTAACCAGTGAAGACAATAATTAAAGATTTTGAAATAATTCAGAAAGCTCAAAAGGGTGACATGCAGGCATTTGAAGAACTGTTATGCAAGTACGATCGAACGGTAATGAACATCGCTTTATCCTTCCGAAACAACGAGGAAGATGCAAAGGATATCTACCAGGAAGTTTTTATCCGGGTTTACCGTGGTCTGAAGAGATTTAAGTATAACAGCGAATTTTCTACATGGCTTTACCGTATAACGGCAAATGTTTGCATCACTTTTCACAACCGGTCGAGAAAACATCGTATTGATTCGCTCGACAGGGAATTCGGCAATTCATCTGATGAAGTTATAAGCATGTCTGAAACAATTGAGAGCAGCGAAAGAACCGATTCACTTGCTGTCGGATCCAATTTGTCGGATCATATTAATCAGGCTCTCGGTGAATTACCTGCCCAGCAGAAACTGGTTTTTACTATGAAACATTATGAGGGATATAAAATAAGGGAAATTGCCGATATGCTTGATCTGAATGATGGAACAGTTAAACGGTACCTTTTTACTGCCACAAATAAAATGCGCGACAAACTTAAGGATCTGGTTTAGCCTGAGAGGATTAAAATGAATAAAGAAGAATTTAATGAGCTTGTCCAGCTTTACCTGGCTGATGAACTTCCGGACGACAGAAAGACGGAACTCGAAAACCTGAAAGAGAGTAATCCCGAGTTCAGAAAAGAGTTTAACGAATTTAAGAAACTGTTTTTCACTATTGGTGAGAATAAACCATCAGAATACTCGGATGACCTGCTTGTTCAGTCAAGACAGGAATTGATGAGGAGTATCCGCAAGGAAAAAATGAAACCATCGTTCTTCGAACGGATTATCGAACGGTTCACGGTAGTTTCTGTCTCGGGAATTAAATTCGCGGCCGGTACTTCAGCAGCATTACTTGCCGGGGTTTTACTTGGATATATCATATTCAGACCAACACTTCAAACTACCGTGAATAACAGTCCGAATGGAGTTATGAGTATTGACCAGGTAATTGCTTCGAATGCCAGCATCGAAAATGTAAGGCTTTTGGAAACTTCTCCAATTGAAGGGAAGATAACAATTACCTTCGAAGCTGCTAAGCCTTATACATACACCGGCAGCATCGGAGATAAAACCGCGCAGCGTCTGCTTGCAAACGTTATAACTAAGAGTGATAATCCGGGAGTCAGGATAAGATCCGTTAAAACACTGGCTGAATCAGCGGATAAAAACATTAAGCCTGATGCGGAGATTAAAGAGGCGCTTATCAATTCACTGAAGAGCGATGCAAACGCAGGTGTTAGAAGAACAGCGCTCGAAACACTGAGGAAGTATCCGTATGATGAAGAAATTCGTGATGCTGTTTTATATACTTTATCTCGCGATCAGAATTCCGGTATTAGGGTTGCGGCAATAAATACGCTTGCCGAATTGAAACTGGAGGGAGTGAAATTTGATTCAACTGTGAGGAATGAACTGAATAGTAAGGTTAAGGATGAACAAAATCTGTTTATTAAGAATTTAGCAAAATCGTTACTTAAAGGAGATGATTTATGAAAACCATAAAAATAATTTCGTTGCTGTTGCTTGTCTCGGCTGTGTTGTTTGCGCAGGATAGAAATTACACCAGGACTGTAAAAGTCAGCAAGGGAGCCACACTGGAAGTTAGTTTGAATCCGGGAGATATAGTTGTTAAAACAGGTAAGGATGATGAGGTTATAATAACCGCAAAAGGTCTTCCCAGCGATGAGTTCGATAATGTAGAAGTCGAAGAAAGAGGCAACAGCATTTATGTCGATTTCGATTCCGGCTGGGGATGGTCGGGAGAATTGAAGTTTACGTTCACCGTGCCGAGTTCACTTCATCTTAATCTCAGTACCAGCGGAGGTGATATTGATATAAAAGATGAACTGGTTGGCGAGGTTTCTGTGAAAACCAGCGGCGGCGATATCTCTGTCGGTACCGTGCAGGGACGCTTATCAGCAAATACATCCGGCGGTGATATTGCTGTAGACAAGTCTGCAGGTGATATGACCCTGAATACATCCGGCGGCGATATTGCTGTAGGAGAGATTCTCGGCAAGACCGCGAACGTTAAGACCATGGGCGGCGACATCACTATTAAATTTTCCGAAGCTAGTTTGAACGCGCGAACTATGGGCGGCGATATTAATATAGGCGACGTCGGCGGTAATGCAAAAGCTACTACAATGGGTGGCGATATTGAACTGCAGAATGTGTCCGGCAGTGTAATGATGGAAACCTACGGCGGTGACTTAACTCTTATGAGCGCAACAGGCAAAGTTGAAGCCGATACAAAAGGTGGTGATATAGATCTTAGAAATGTAAAAGGAAGTTTGTCGGCTAAAACAGCCGGCGGTGATATCTATGCTGAACTTTACCCCAACGGCGGTGAGAGTACATATCTGAAATCATCCGGCGGCGATATAGAACTAAAGCTGCCTTCCTCTGCAAAAGTAAGTATAGACGCAGAAGTAAGAATCAGAGGTTCGTGGAGAAATCATGATGAGTGCGTTATTAAATCGGACTTTACCGATCAGCTGTGGAAATCCGGTAAAGACAAAAAGGATCTTGAAGCAAAGTTCGATATTAACGGCGGCGGGCAGAAAATCAGGATTGAAACAATAAATTCAAATATATATATAAACGAGATGTAATAATTTACCGGGGGTTTCAGAATGAAAAATACTAAATCTGTTATGTTGCTAATCCTTGTCTTGGTCTATGCAAATACAGTCATCGCTGCAGACTTAGATGCCGGAAAGAAAGATATCAATAAATCATTTAAGGTTAAAAGCGGCCAGAAACTACTTCTGGAGCTTGAAATTGGAGCAGATATAATAATTGAAGGTTGGGACAAGAATGAACTTGTTGTTAACGCTAAACTGAAAGGTGATGTCGAAGATATCGAAGTTGAATTCGATGAAACTTCGGCTGGAGTTGAAGTATATGCTGGTTATTCAGGCTGGGGAAACAACAATAATACCGGCGGTGTTTTCAGAATTAAAGTTCCCTCGGAGTTTGATGTTAAGTTCACTACTATGGGTGGTGATATAGATTTTTCGAAGGTCGCCGGTGTTTTAAGCGGTCAGACTATGGGCGGAGATGTAAAGTTGAACATGCTTAAGGGAGAAGTACATATTACTACAATGGGCGGAGATATTAAACTGACCGATTCGGATGTCGATGGATACGTTAAAACCATGGGCGGTGATGTTAATGTAATAAATGTTACCGGTAATGTCGATGCTAAATCTATGGGCGGAGATATCAGGCAGAAGAATGTAAAACGACGCAGTGGAGACTCCGTAGGTGATGAGGTACACATATCCACCATGGGTGGTGATATTGATGTTGATGAAGCTCCTTTTGGCGCAAAAGTAAAAACTATGGGTGGCGACGTCAGTATCAATAAAGCAGAGAAATATGTCGATGCTAATACAATGGGCGGCGACATATCAGTCAAATCTGTAGATGGCTGGGTAAAAGCCGTAACTATGGGTGGTGAAATCTATGTCAAGTTTATCGGTGATCCCGATAGTGATGATAAGAATATTAATCTTAAGTCTATGAATGGAGATATAAGGCTGATTGTTCCGTCAGGATTTTCAATGGATCTTGATCTGGATGTTGTCTACGAAATGCGGTATGAAGATGATGTCGAAATTATCAGTGATTTTAATATTGTAAAGAAACACTCCGAAGAATGGGAAAGAGAGGATGGTCATAAGAGAAAGCATTTATATGGCACAGCTTCGTTGAACGGCGGTAAAAATAAAGTTAAGATCACTACTTATAACGCCAGAATATATCTCGAGTCAAACTAGTCTTCCTTAGATTTACAGAACCCGGATGATCCTGCGTCCGGGTTTCCTTTTTCTCCAATCCCGTACATATGAATTAATTGTAGAACTATTCAGTCTGTTAACTTGTTTAATTCATTTAACCATATTGGTAGTAAAAGGTGGTTTTATGAGTAGCAAGAAAGTAGTAATTATAGGCGGCGGATTCGGCGGACTGAATGCCGCTCTATCGTTAAGAAGTTCTGATGTTGACATAACACTTGTCGATAAAACAAACCATCACCTGTTTCAACCTCTTCTGTACCAGGTAGCAACTGCTGCGTTGTCACCCGGTGATATTGCCTCCCCCATCCGCGGAATACTTAACAAACAGAAAAATGTTCGAGTGATAATGAGTGAGGCAAAAGAGATCGACCGGGAGAACAGGAAGATTATTCTGAGTGACGGCGAACTTGATTTTGACTACCTGGTAATAGCAACCGGTTCAAGACATTCATATTTCGGGAATGAACAGTGGGAAAAGTATGCTCCCGGATTGAAAACTTTAACGGATGCATTGACGATTCGTGAGAAGATTTTGCGATCTTTTGAGTCGGCTGAAAAACTGACTGATCTCAACGAGATTGAGAAGTATATGACATTTGTTATTGTCGGCGGCGGACCAACCGGAGTGGAAATGGCCGGAGCAATTGCCGAGATATCTAAGAAAACACTTCTTAAAGACTTCAGAAATATTAATCCGCTTATGACGAGAATTATTCTCGTTGAAGGGGGACACAAACTGCTCGGTATGTACGATGAACCACTAAATAAAAAAGCATATGAGAATTTGGAGGATATGGGAGTTACATTACTGCTCAATACAGTTGTAACAGATGTAAGTTCAGAAGGTGTAAATACCGGATCAGGGTTTATTCACACAAAAAATGTAATCTGGGCAGCGGGTAATACTCCATCACCTCTTATAAAAACTATGGATACCGACCATGATAAAGCAGGTCGGGTTATTGTCAGAGAAGATTGCAGTATCAAAGAAGATGAAAATGTTTTCGTTATTGGAGACGCTGCATCATTTGTGAAGGAAGGCGAATCTCTTCCGGGTGTTGCCCCTGTAGCTATTCAGCAAGGAAGGTATGTTGCGAGAATAATCAAGAACGGAATTTCCGTTAAAGATAGGAAGCCATTTAGATATCTGGACAAGGGCAATATGGCAACTATCGGACGAGCTAAAGCTGTGATGCAGGCAGGCAGTTTAAAATTGTCCGGCGTGATTGCCTGGTTCATGTGGGGTGTGGTTCATATTATGTCGCTTATAAGTTACAGAAACAGGTATAAGGTTATGTCCGAGTGGATTTGGTATTACCTTACAAATAAACAGGGAATAAGACTTATTACACATGAAGAAATTAAACAAAGCGAATCCTCATATATTCATGAGAGAGAAGAACAACCGGTAAATTCGTTATAGAAATTTTCAACTTCCTGGTTTTAGAACTTGGGCAGCCTAATAACTATATTGGTTTTGTAAAAACTAATACTTGGGAATTTTATGACGAAAACTCTTAAGCCTGTTCCGAACTGGCTGGATTGGGCAAGACAAATTCAATCACTTGCACAGACTGGTCTTGCTTTTGCCAGTAATGATTACGAAGTAGAACGGAATACAAAACTGATAGAACTTGCTTCGCAAATCACCGCTGAACTAACAACTCAGCCGCTGGATAATATACAACCGGTTCTTATGGGACAGCCGGGTTATGCAACTCCCAAGGTTGACGTTAGGTCTGTAGTTATTAAGGATGGAAGCATTCTTCTAGTTAAGGAAGCGCAGGATCAAAGGTGGGCTTTACCGGGTGGATGGGCTGACGTTGGCGATACGCCTTCCGAGGTTGCGGAAAGAGAAACGATGGAGGAAAGCGGATTCAAAGTAACTGCTAAAAAAGTTGTTGGTGTGTTCGACGCAAACAGATCCGGCAGACCTCTGGAATTTTTTCATGCGTTTAAGATTATATTTATGTGCGAATTAATCGGAGGGGAAGCCAGGATAAGTAATGAAACTCTCGCGGTTGAATTCCACCCGCTGGATAATTTGCCAGAACTATCCCAGAACAGAACTAACATGAAACATATAAATGAAATAGTTGAGCACATTAAAGATCCGGGACGTGCCGCTTATTTCGACTGATTGTTATGGATAAAAAACATCAAGATTTCTATCGCAGGATAAGGAAAGATATTTCTAAATGGCTGGAAAAGAACAGCAGTAACAAGTGGGCTGAATATATCCTGCTGGCTCCCGATCTCTTCTACCTTCTTACTAAACTCGTAATGGACGATTCCGTACCTGTTAAGAAGAAGGCTGTTTTAGGCGCTGCTATAGCTTATTTTATCTCTCCAATCGATCTTTTACCTGAAGCTTTCCTCGGTCCGTTCGGTTTCCTGGACGATATAGCAGTTGCAGCATACGTGCTAAATGATCTTCTGAACGAATTGGATCCGCAAATAGTACTTAAACACTGGGCGGGCGAGCATGACCTCCTGTATTCAATTAAGAATATTATCATCAACTCGCAGCAGATGCTTGGCGCGGATATAGTGAAGAAAATTGCGAATAAGTTTAAACTTTAGCTCATCGACTTAATGTGATTGAAAATGTTCGCCGAGTGATAACGTGAGTTTTCAATGAACCATCGACCTGTTTCCATGCCTCCGCAGACAACTCCAGCTAAATAAATTCCTTTAATGTTGGTCTCGAATGTTTCTTCGTTATACACAGGTATTTTGGTGTCGTCGGATTTCAGCTCAATACCTAAGGAAGTTAGGAATGAATAATCAGGATGATAACCTGTCATAGCCAGAACAAAGTCATTTTCGATGGTAACATTATCTCCGGGGGTTTCAATGTCAATTTCGTTCTCTCTTATTTCAGTGACCTCACTGTTGAAATAAGCCTTTATTGCTTTTTCTTTAATCCGGTTTTCAATATCCGGTTTAACCCAGTATTTAACACCTTCATCTATATTATCTTTTTTAAGTATCAATGTTACTTCCGAGCCGCGTCGGAAAGTTTCAAGAGCTACATCCACGCCGGAATTCCCTCCTCCGATAACAGCGATTTTCTGCCCTACATAAGGATGAGGCTCATCATAATAATGCTTAACCTTGGGAAGATCTTCGCCGGCTACATTCAGATAATTCGGGAAGTCGAAGAACCCGGTTGATACAATTATTCTGCGGGCTTTATACTCCCCTTTATGAGTTGTAACTACAAAGTCGTTTAGATCTCCATCAATTTTGTCAACTCTTTCGTACGTGTGTACGTTTAGTTCCCAGGCTTCTTTTACCCGTCGGTAATACTCAAGAGCTTCGGTTCGTGTTGGCTTAACTCCATGAGAAATAAATGGTACTTCCCCTATCTCCAGTCGCTCTGAAGTTGAAAAGAAAGTCATGTTTGTCGGATACCTGAAGATTGAATTAACAAGACAGCCTTTCTCTAATATTAGATGACTGAACGAATTCTTTTTTGCTTCGATCCCGCAGGACAAACCAATCGGACCCGCGCCGATAATTATCACATCATAGATTTTATTCGTCATATCCAGTTTCAGAAATTTTTGATTAATGGATTATAAAACTATTAAATAAAAAATTAGTCACAAAAATGATCAGGATGAATTACTATTACAAATAATTCAACCATTTTTTCAATATTTTTAGTTCCCAAACAAATAAGATTATACAAATGCAAAAACACAGTTATTCTTTTTTCGCCAAACTCGTTTACAGATATGCCAATATTCCCGCAACCTTTTTGATGGGATTGCATTTTATTTCGTCACTTATCGGTATGCTGAACGATTGGATTATGGTGTTTCCCCTGCTGATAAACGGACTCGTAATTATTCTGTTAAACAGGTTTTATTTCAGATCTTATAAAACATTTCCCTTTCTAATATACGCAGACAATGAAAAGATGATTTGTACCGATTATTTCATGAGCAAGAAGAAGCTGGAAATATATCATTCTGATATTGTTGAGATGCGAGGCGGCATGTTTAGCGGAAATACTTCCCGTCCTGTTTACATAAAGGATGGAAGGAGCAATGAAACAATCGGACTGCATGCGCATGTGAAAAATTACAATAAGCTTATTACCACTATCCTTAGTAATGTTAGTCAGGAACTGTATGATGGACTACTTGAAAATGCAAAGGAAGCAAGACTCGATAAAAAGATAGCCGGCAGGAAGAAGAGGAAATAAAAAAGTCCGGCAGTGCCGGACTTAATAAACGAAATTATTTTTTCTTAGGTGGAACTACTGCATCGCTAGCAGCTTTTGCTACCCTGAATTTCAGGACTTTTTTAGCCGGTATTACTATTTCTTCGCCAGTGGCGGGGTTACGGCCTTTTCTTCTCTTTCTGCTTGATACAGATAATTTACCAAGACCAGGAATTGTAAAGTCTTTCTTTGCTTCTTTATAAGATAACTGTACAAGCTCCTCTAAAAACTGGGTCGACAGTTTTTTAGTAGTACCCAATTTCTTCGACAGGTGATTTACTATGTCGGATTTGGTCATTGGTTTAGCTTTTGCCATAATATGTCCTTTATATTTAGTGGTTGAATGAATGGTCGTTGCCAAAATAAAAATTTTTTTCAATAAAGAAAACATATTTTATTAATAAAATCCGGTATCGGTCAATATTACTAGGGGTTTCTGGAATTATTACCGGTTAACTGTCTGTATCCCGGCGCTTTTTTAGCATCTCATAATTATGTATTTTTATCAGCCAGTAATAAGCGGTTCAATTTTTATGAATAAGATTCTTTTATTGTTACTTATTTGTGTTACTTCCGGATTGTTTGCATCGGAACTCGGCAGTACACTATTCTTTATGTCCGACACTTCTGCATTGGATACTGCGATTTCTATAACCGATAGTAGTAAAGTTTTCCCCGATTCTACAAAGATGGATAAGGAAGAACGCGGGATTGTCGTTGTTTATAACAAACCCTACATCGGGAAGGACAATGGTGGCGGTACTATTTCAGCGGGTGAAATTCACGGAACCGATTATAGATACACCGGCGATATAATTAAGAAGCTACCATTTGGGTTTTTACAGGAATTAGGTATAACCGGTCAACCAAGTGAAGTTGTGTTATACGGACTCGGTAACGGAAATATTTCCAGCAATTTAAACGGCATTCAAAAAAATAACCGCTGGAGGAATTCCCTTAGTCAATACTATATTCAATCGGAATTGATCGACTCCCTGGAGATCATTCCTATTACTTCGGGATTTCTTTATAATAGCCAGAATAATCCGGTGCAAATAAATTACTTAACCAGAAGTGGAATAACGAAAAGACCTTATTCCCGTATCAGGTTTTATCAGGCAACTAATGAGGAAGGACAACTCGATATCCTGTTCAACGCCCCGGTCTTTAAAAAAACATATCTTCATGTGGAGGTTACAAATACATCGATTGATCCGCTGGGAAATAGAACAGATCCCGAGTTTAATAATGATTTCAGTCTCTGGAATGTTGAATCTAATGTGAGATATCTGGTAAGTGACAATATAAATTTAACCGCATCATATAACCATGTTAAAGATAAGACCGGATTATTCGGTGGTGTGGAAATGAACTCCGAGATGTATGACGTCAACGGGGCTGATTTTATATATCAGAACAGGTACAGAAGAATAACGAGAAATGATTTTTCACTTACGGCAAATGCAGAATTCATTAAGAATTCCCCGTTGAATATTTCCGCTTATTACCAGCATAACATGCAGGAATATTGGTGTAACCGGGATTCCTCAGTTTCAGGCATACCAAGCTTTGATCGCGATACTAAATATAAGACTTTCGGAATTTCCGGTCGTCAGATACTGCACTACGGCATATTCGATCTTGATATGATCGGCAATTATGAGCATACAAATTATGAGTCGGGTTTGTTCGGCAGTATAGGTGGGGATAATGTGCTGTCTGCTGCATCAAGACTTTCACTTAATTTGTTTGGAACTCTCAAACCTTCATTTTTCGTTAAGACATCGAATTACAAAAAAGTACAGTATAACGGTTTCGGAGGCGAAGGAGTTCTGGAGATAAGTAATTCACTCAGATTCTCCGTCGGAGTATCGTTTGTTGAAAAACCATTTAGTGTTATCGAGGACGAATATCTCGTATCAGATGTGAATATAAGCAAGCAGAAGCTTAATATTGCCCAATTGAATGCGGAGTATTCAACAAGTCATTTAAAAGCAGTTGCCGGATACTTCTATTGCAGAAATGATAACATGCCTCTCCCTTTCATAAATGATTACGCTGATACATTGGTTAATGAGATTAGCGGTTTTGAGACTGAGGCTGTTGAAAGGTCTGGAGTAAGCTTGAGCCTTTCAGTGAGAATCTGGAAACTGTTGTTTTCCAATAATGCCGCATATTATCTTGATATTAATTCAAACAAATACAATTCTCTTCCGGAATTTACTTTAAGCGGAGGGCTATATTATATCGACACATTATTTAATAATAACCTCTACTTGAAGGCGGGTTTGAACTATAGCCTGACAGGTGAGAAATCCTATGTGACTTATGATTTTGAAACTTCCAGGGCTGTATATTATACGTCTACCGACGGCAGCAGTGTTTCTCCAATTAGTTCGGACGTTATCCCTTTCTCAAAACAACTGGACTTGTTTGCGGCGGGAACTATAAGGAAGAACGCCACTATTTATATTGTGTACGAAAATGTGCTTAACGAAGATTACTATGTTCTGCCTTATTATCCGGTATACAGGCAGGGTCTGCGTATAGGACTATCGTGGGAATTTCTGGACTAGAAACAGAAAGTGAAATATGGGGAAATTTGTATGAAGAATTATTTTATAAGTATGTTCCAGTACAACGACTGGGCTAATGAGCAGATACTAAATTCATTCAAGTTCCTGGAACCGATTCCTGAGAAATGCCTGTTGTTATTTAGTCATATTATCGCTGCGCAGGATGTGTGGTGTGAAAGACTTGCCGGTTCGCATGACTGGAATATACAAATATGGGATGTCTATTCTTACCAGGAGTGTACATTATTATCTTCGCAAAGTACTCAGGAGTGGCTTAAATTAGTTCGGAAGCTTAAACAAAAGGATTTCGATAAGCTGATAAAGTACAAGAATTCGAAAGGGAATAGTAGCGAAACGCCGGTACGGGATATCCTGGCACATGTTATAAATCATTCCACCTACCACAGAGCACAGATAAGTCAGCTTTTAAAACAGAATAATGTTGAGCCGCCGATTACGGATTTTATCTTTTACTCTCGGATCTAGTTGAACGGGTAAGTTCCGAAAGGATTATTGCTGCCGCACTTGCGACGTTAAGGGATTCGGCTGAACCTGATCCGGGAATTGTTATTCTTCCATCAACCAGATCAATTAGCTCTTTTGTCGGTCCGTGTGCTTCACTTGAAAATATAATGACAGATTTGGATTCACTTCCGTACTCGTAAATACTTTCTCCTGCCAGATCAGCCAGTAATATTTTATAACTGCTTTGTTTGTACCTTAGAATTTCATCAGTAAGTTCCGCATACCTGACCTCCTGTAGATGAAACAGGGAGCCCATTGTCGATCGAATCACTTTTGGGTTGTAGACATCAGCGGAATTACAGCTTAAAACAAGTTCCCGTAGTCCGAACCAGTCGCATGTCCGTATTATCGTACCAACATTACCCGGGTCATTAATATTATCGAGCATTACAACCAGTGAGGGATTAGATGAAATGTTTTCATTTTTCTGTGGAATATGAAATATGCCGCATATTTCCTGTGGTGTTTTTGCATCGCTTAGTCTTTCAATTTCATTTCTCTTAATTATTTCGATGCGGACTTGCTGATTTGAAAGCTTTTGGATTATATCAGGATTGGATTCGGAGAACTGATTTGTTGTGCAGACTATTTCACATTTTAAACCGGAAGAGATTGCTTCTTCAAGTATCTTTCTTCCCTCAACAATAAACTTGTTCTCGGTAAGACGCTGCCGTTTCTTCAATAATCCGGAATAAGACTTTAATTCATTTTTTGTCAGCATAGTATCTTAGTAATAGAGAGCTAATTCATTTCCTTGTTATCATGCTCTCTAATAATAGTGTTTTGTTTTTGGTCTTCATTACTTTCCGGAGATATATCGGAATTCTCTATCTCGTCCTTATAGTTTTCGATTTTAGTCTGAAACGTTTTCTCAAGTGCTATTAACTGTGAGATTTTCGTGGCAAATTCTTCTTTTTCTATCTCCGCTTTTGAAATATCCTCGTTGATACTTAAAAGTTCTTCCTTCTTTGCTTCCAACTCTTCTGCAAGATTAGTCAGCATTTTTTCGTTGTTGTTTATTGATTCTGCCAGCTCGTCATTCTTTTCCTGAGCTTCTTTATAACTCGAAGTTGATTTGTTGAATAATTCCATGATCTCTTTTTCAAGGTGCGATTTCTTGGTGGCCAGAGAGTCATTTTCAGCTTGAAGCTGTTTTATGTTAAGTTTAATCCTGTTATTCTCGTCTTTTATCACCGATAAACTTGCCGATAGCTCTTCTTTTCTTGTAACAATCTTATCAATACCAGATTCGAAACTTTCCTTCTCCTTTTTCAGAACCTGGATCATGCCTGTATATTCAGAGATTACAGTTGATTTTTCAAGAAGCTGATCTTCAACTGCTTTCAACTCCTTGCTTTTCTTTAACAGAAGTTGTTTATGCTCACTCAATTCTGATTTTACTTCTTTAATATCGGACTCGAAGTTCTCAAGTGTTTCATGAAATTTCTGTTCGAGATTAAGATTTGATTCTTCTGTTTCGTACTTCTTGGACTCAAGAGTTTCCAATTTGCTTTTAAGTATACTTAATTGTGTATTGTAGCTGTCTTCTTCTTCTTTCTTTTGAAGTATTGTCCGTTCAATAGACTTCTTCGTCGACTCAAGATTGTCTATCTCACCTTTAACCGCTTTCTTGGTATCCTCTAGCTGACTAATCTCTTCTCCGTACTCATCAAAGACAATTTTACTTGCCTGGATATCATGATTGATATTTTCCAGCTTGGTTTTCGATGAAACAACTTCTTCGATTAACTTATCTCTTTTTTCGGAGTATTCAGCGAATAATTTATCTTTTTCTGATAACTGCTCTACAAGCAAAGAAAGGTTAGAATCAAGATTCGATTTAATCTCCTGGTTGGCCGAGATGATATTGTCAAGGTTGGTTATAGAGTTATTCCTTTTTGTTTCATCCTCTTTCAGCTGTTCTATCTTCTCAAGAAGCTCCTGTCTTTTATCTGATAATTCTTCGATCTCTTTTTTTAATGCTACGCTTTCCTCATATTGAGTTTTACAATCTTCACCAAGGTTGGATGACCTGAGAATGGTATCGTCAAGTACTTGTTTTCTGATTGCAATATCTTTGAGTAAAGTTTCTTCTTTTGAAGTGTTTTCGTCATACGATGATTTCAATTCTTCCAGCCGGGCATCCAATTCTTCTATCGCTTTATTTTTCTCATCAATTTTCGAATCGAATTGTTTTAATTCTTCCTGCTGTTCCTCAATATCTATAATCATTTTCTCGAGAGTTTCTTTCCTCTTGTTTTTTATCTCATCAAGCTCGTCAAGCTCATTTTTGTAACGGTTAACGGATCTCTCAAGGTTTTCTTTAGTGTCTTCCAATTGATGAATTTTTTTATCCATTTCAGAAATGAAGTAAGATTTGTTTACTTTTTCTTCATTTGCTTTATGTATAAATTCCTCGAGTTCCTTTTCCTCCTTAGACAGATCGGACACATTTTTTCTTGCTTCAGTTACCTGTTTATCCAGTTCTTCCAAACTTCGAAAATTTTGCAAGGCTTTGTGAAGCGAGTTTCTAAGCTCATCGTTTTCTTCTAATAAACGATTTATTTCCGCTTTTGATTTGGATCCGAATATTGCCATAGTTTTATCTCCTAAGGCTAATTTATAATTCAATTCTTGTCTTACCGAAACGATCTCTGTAACCGGTAAATATAGGTTTATTTAACATCAAAAATCAAGGATATATCCAGCTGAAGATATGTATAAGAAAAGCGCGAAAACTATTTTACTGTTTTTAACCTTATTATATATGTAGATACAACGAGCGCAATAGTCAGCAGTGCAATTTTAAGCCATAGTGCTTCTGCAACGAAAAAAGTTGAGTACCCGATGGCTAATGTTAGCATTGATACGGCTATTATTTTGGATTTGATAGTCATGCCTTTCTTTTCCCTGTAGTCCAGTACAAACTTGCCCAGATGCTTATTAGTAAGAAGCCATGTATAGAATTTTTCCGAACTTCTTGCAAAACAGGCTGCTGCAATCAGGAGAAACACAGTTGTAGGCATTAAAGGAAGAAATGCGCCGATTACCCCAAGACCTACATTAATCCAACCTATTATTATTAATGTAACTTTTAGAGGTTTGCTGGCAGTTATTTTTATTTGCGATTTATCTATATCGGGCATAATATTCTTTGTGAAATTGACAGGGGCAATGTGTAAAGGAGGACTATTGTGCTTCATCCTCCAGAACATTTTGAAGATAATCCCGGTAAAGGGAGTTCGGGATGGAGTTTATCAAAGTTTCAAATTTCTCCTTATTGATGAAGCCTTTCTTATACGCAATTTCTTCAATACAGGCAACCTTCAGTCCCTGGCGCTCCTCAATTACACCGAAGAAATTCGAAGCTTGCAGTAATGCTTCGGGAGTACCGGTATCCAGCCAGGCTACTCCGCGGCCTATCATTTGAACATTAAGCTCACCCTTTTCCAGGTAGACTCTGTTAACGTCGGTTATTTCGAGTTCACCCCTCGCGGAAGGTTTTAGGTTCTTTGAGATTTCCACAACTTTATTATCATAAGTATATAATCCAGGAACAGCAAAGCGGGATTTTGGATTCTTCGGTTTTTCTTCGATTGAAATAGCTTTGCCTTCTTTGTCGAATTCAACTATGCCGTATCTGTGAGGATCGTTTACCCGATATGCAAAAATTGTTCCGCCAGTATTATGATTATTGATGGCATCATATAGAAAATTGAACTTACCGTAGAATATATTATCCCCGAGAACAAGTGTTACAGGATCCGAACCGATAAATTCTTCTCCGAGTATGAATGCTTCGGCAATACCGTTTGGTGCCGATTGAACCTTGTACTCGATGTTTAATCCAAGTTGTGAACCGTCTTCAAACAACTGTTTGTAAAGGGGTATTGTCTCTTCATTAGAGATAATTAAAATATCTTTTATTCCGCCAAGCAGGAGCAGGGAAAGAGGATAATAAATAAGAGGCTTGTCATATATCAGTGCGAGCTGTTTACTGTAAACCTTTGTGATTGGATACAAACGGGTGCCGGAACCGCCCGCCAGAATTATTCCTTTCATAAACTCATCCTCAATTTGATACCGTAAAATATCCTGTCTGAATACCTACTTCGTTTTCATTATAGATTGAAAATTTATATTCGCCCGGTTTAGAAAAAGTATATTTGAAAAAAGCATCGGGCCAATCCGGGTTTATCCTGTACTTCTTCGATTCAACGAATTCATCATATTCGAACATGCGATTCCTCTTTTTCCACACATCTACAAGGAGCTTGCTCGTATTTAATGCATTGTAATTGTTAATCAGTATGAAAACAGATGATGTATTACTTAGTGATATCGAATTTATTACTCCAAGCGGATCACCTCCAACAAGTACTTTCTTGCAGAACGTTATTTTGCAATTGTCATAGTATGTGCGGCTTGTAGTCTGTCTGGGTCTTGTGAATGATTCTTCGTATTTTATAGTAACTTTTTCGCCGGCAAATCTTTCCTGATCGGTAGTAACGAAGTAAACATCATATTCGCCTGTCTGGGTAAATTTATAATTGTAAACTACCCACTTCGGATTATATTTGATATTAATTGCTTTGCTATCAAAAGCTTTATACTCACCATCCGTCATTTTATCCACGAACATGTACACTACATTGCCCTTTAAATCTTTATCCTCTACATCCAGAAGTACATAGACAAAACTTCCCCAGGGTTTTATATCCCATTCGTTTTTTGCCCCGATAGGTTCGCCATCTTCGGTGTAGCTGTGAACAAAGTAAACCTGCTGCGCGGAAATAAATGTGGCTGTAAATACCAGTATGAGTAAAATGCGTTTCATCAGTCTATATATACTTATTATGTATTCAAATATATAAAATGTCGTTTTAAGTTGTTGCCGCTAATGATCAGATTAATCAGCTTTTCCAGAATGAGGGAGAAAAGATAATTAAAATTGTGAACAATTCTAACCTGCCGAGCAGCATTAGGAATGAGAGAAACCATTTCCCGAACGCCGGTATATGAGCGAAGTTGCTGCTGGGACCAACCGATCCGATAGCAGGACCAACATTTCCCAGTGAAGTGGCAACCGAACCCATAGCTGATAAAAAATCGAGTCCGATAAGCGCCATAACTATTGTGCCTATTACGAATATGAAAATATAAAAAAGGAAAAAGGCCAGAATATTTGAAATAATATCATTTGGAACCGAGTTACCATTGAATCTTACCGGGATAACTGCCCGAGGATGAATAAGTCTGCTGAGCTCCGAAAAACTATTCTTAATGAGTAGCTGATGTCTGACAATTTTTATTCCGCCGCCAGTTGAACCGGCACATCCGCCGATAAAGAGGAGAAGGAAAAATACAATCTGGAAGAAAGATCCCCATATCTCGTAGTCTGCTGTTATGAAGCCGGTGGTCGTTATTACCGAAACTACCTGGAACAGTGAATCGCGGAAGGATGTTTCCAGGTCGGCATAATCTTTAAAGAATATTGCAGCAGCAATTATCAGGGACACAGCAATAGTTACTTTCAGATAAAACTTAAATTCATCGTTGCGCTTTAGAACCGAAAACTTTGCGTGAAGCATATAATAATGAACTGTAAAATTCATACCGGCGAAGAACATGAAAAATATTATCACGTAATGGATGAATGGTGAATTGAAATGTGCGATGCTTGCCTGCTTGGTGGAAAAGCCTCCGGTTGCCATTGTTGTAAACGAATGGTTGATCGAGTCGAATAAATTCATGCCGCCTATAAGAAGCAGGAGAGTTTCAGCAACTGTAAATAGTAGATATATTATCCATAGTCTTTTGGCTGTTTCTCTTATTCGCGGATGGATTTTATCTTTTGTGGGACCGGGTACTTCTGCAACAAAAAGCTGCATACCGCCGATTCCGAGAATTGGCATTATTGCAAGAGATAATACTATTATTCCCATTCCGCCCAGCCACTGCGTTAAACTGCGCCAGAACAGCAATCCGTGGGGAAGAGATTCTATATCGTTTAATATCGAAGCCCCGGTAGTTGTAAATCCCGACATGGTTTCAAAGAATGCGTCGGTATAACTTGGGATAGAACCATGAATGACAAACGGGATAGCGCCGAAAAGCGACATAATTAGCCAGCCGAGCGATACTACCACGTAACCTTCGCGTTTGCGCAACTCTTTATCATGATCTCGGTTTAACCTGTATAAAACAAATCCGATTATAGATGTGCCCAAGCCGCTGCCGAATAACACGGGAATATCGTTGTCATCATAATACAGAGAAAACGGTATGCCGGTCATCATGGCAATACCGTCGAGAATTAGCAGGAACCCTATTATATTAAATATAACTTTATAGTTTAACATCAGCTGAAGAATTTTTCGACTTTGGATATAACATCGGGCAGGGTAAATACTACCACCTTATCTCCCGCAACGAAGACTGTATCGCCATCGGCAATTGCCCCCACATCATCACGCACGTATCCGCCGATAATCGCATTCTTCGGAAACTTCAATCCTTTTATCGGTCCCTTTGTGATAGTACTTTTAGGTTTAACCACATACTCAAGAACTTCCGCATCAATACCCTGCAGAGTTGCCAGAGAAACGATATTAGCTTTGCGGATAAAACGCGTTATGCTGTTAGCTGTTATGAGTTTTTTATTGATCAGCGAATCGAGCCCGATTGTTTGTGTAAGAGGTATATAGTCTACGTTATCAACTTGTGTAATCGTCTTCGCAACACCCAGATGTTTGGCCATCAGACTGGTAATAATATTGGTTTCGGCATCATTTGTAACAGCGATAAATGCGTCCATATCAATTATACCTTCCTGTGCGAGAAGGTCCAGATCACGTCCGTCGCCGCGAATGACAAGTGTACGCTGAAGATAATCAGCCAAGTCGGTTGTTTTATCTGTATCGGCTTCAACAAGTTTTATGTTCACATTATTCTCAAGCATTTTAGCGGTTTTCCTGCCTATCTTACCGCCGCCGAGAATCATTATATTCTGAAGTTTTGTGTTTTCTTTACCGGCAACCTGGATTATCTCATCAATACCTTCAGGCTTAGTTATTACGAAAACCTGATCGTTCGGCAGAAAGATATCTTCGCCGCGGGGAATAATTGTATGCATTCCGCGGTGAATAGCAACTATACGAAACGCGGTTGTATCATGCTTATCGGATAATTCACGCATAGACATTCTAAGCACGGGAACAGATTTATCCAGCTTAAGTCCGATGAGTGAAAGTTTTCCATCCTCGAATTCAAGCACATCAGTTGCAGCGGATCGTTCAATAAGTTTTACTACCTCGTTTGCAGCTAATTCTTCCGGGTAGATGAGGTGATCTACGCCCAGGGATTTAAACATTTCCTTGTTCTCGGGAGCGATATATTCCGCGTTACTTACACGTGCAATTGTTCTTTTAGCTCCGAGGTTTTTTGATATTACGGCTGTGTTTATATTTATAGATTCGGAGGAAGTAACCGCAACTACAAGATCGGTTTTTTCAACACTTGCCTGTTTTAATATCTTAATTGCCGTAGAACTTCCCTGAATCGTCATTACATCCGTGGACGAATCCGTCCGTTCGAGATGAGTTGAATCCACATCGATTACTGAAATATCATGTTCTTCGCTTGATAACTGTTTGGCCAGGTGATAACCAACTTCACCCGCCCCTGCAATTATTATCTTCATAAATCCTAACTTTGTATTATTATATCCATAAAGTTAAGTTTGTTTTTACACTAATGCTAACAATTATCAATTGATTGGATGATTTGAAATTTCAATCATTTGGAGGATTTTAGGGCGAAATGGCAGAATTGCGAATAGGTACCTGCAGTTGGAAATACGATTCATGGCGAGGATTGGTTTATTCGGAAAAATCGAAAATCAATTATCTTCAGGAGTATTCCGAACATTACAATACTGTGGAAATAGATCAGTGGTTCTGGTCGTTGTTCGGACAGAATAAAGTTGCGCTGCCCAGCCCGAAAACAATAGATGAGTATACTGAATCAGTTCCGGATGATTTTAGATTTTCGACAAAACTTCCGAACAGTCTAAGTCTGACGCATTTTTACAGGGAAAAGAAATCTGATCCTTTAATTCCAAACCCATACTTTCTGTCCAAAGAGTTATTTCTCCAGATTTATCAGCTTTTCAAAGAGTTCGGAAGCAAACTTGGTCCGATGATGCTTCAATTCGAATACCTCAATAAACAGAAAATGAGTTCGCAGCAGGAGTTTCTTTCAGGATTGAAATCATTTGTAATTGAAGTCGGGGAAACTGATAACCTCGCTGTTGAGATTCGAAATCCAAATTACCTGAATGAAACCTTTTTTGAGTTTCTGTCCGAGCATAAAATAATTCCTGTGTTGTTGCAGGGGTATTATATGCCTCCGATAACAGATGTTTACAAGAAATATGGAAGCTCAATAAACGACAAGGTTATGATTAGACTTCTAGGACCTGACAGGAAGGGGATTGAGGAAAAGTCCGGCGGAGATTGGAACAGAATACTTGAACCGAAGGATGATGAAGTGCGGGCAATAGTCGATATGATGATTGACCTGTTAAGCCGGGAAGTGGATGTCTACATGAATGTAAACAATCATTTCGAAGGCTCTGCGCCTTTAACGATTGATAAAATTAGGGAATTACTTGCCGCACGAGGAATAAACAAAGGATTTTGAAATAATACCCATGATTATATCCTCCCGGATAATTCTTTAATTTCATCAATAAAGAAGTTATAAGTAACTATAATTGCTGTGTCATCGCAAAATTCTCTCACCTAATAATTCCTGTATATTTCTTCTTCCATCAAGTACACAGTGGATATAAATTGTCTCAAGTTTGATCTCATAAATTATTCTGTAAGGTTTGTAATGAACTTCCCTGAACTTCTTTATGCCGGTTGTTCTTAGTTCTTCCGGGAGGTGCCCTCTTGAAGGATATTTCTCTAATTTTACAAATGTTTCTTCAATTTTAGTGAGAAGTCTGTTTGCAGCATCATTTGAATCATTCACCGCAACGTATTGGAGAATTCCCATCATGTCTTGCTGTGCTTGCGGATCAATTATAACTTTGTATTTCACTTTGATTCATTTTTAAGTTTCTTGCGCATTTCATTAAATGTTTCTTTTATTCCCTTTGCCTTTGGATTTTCCTCACTGGTCATTGCTAACAATCTTAACATCGCGAGGGTTTCCTGAGTCTTCTCATAAAGTTTTATGTCTTGTACAACTACTTTTGCTTCACCGTTTTGTGTGATTATATAAGTGCCCTGGTTTTCGTTAATACTGCTTATCAGCTCGGCTGCGTTGGCTTTAAGGTAGCTTATCGATTTAACCGATTCACTAAGTTTCATGGCGGACCTTTTTTAGACTAAAAATAGTCTCTCCATATTTATTAACCAAATTAATTCTGTAACCCGAATGTGTGTAATGGAAAATATTAATAGTACACTAGTTTAGTGGTTCAGTCCGGAAAGGGATTGAATTCCGCGAGAATAACTACTTGAAAGTCTAAGCCGGCCTGTTATCTGCCGTCAGATCCTGTGCCGGTTCTTTATTCTCAAGTAAGGTTTTTACATCCTTGATGTTATCCACCCATTTATTGAGTCGGGCAGATACGTTTCCGAAATAAACTCTGGAAGCTTCAAAATCTTCGCTGTCCGGCCTGTTCAGAATTGCATCTACCATTTCGGTGTAAACTTCGTCAAGTGATTTGATCTCTTTTTCGAAATTCATTTTCATATTGTTTAGTCCGATAATTAATTAAAAGAATAATTAAAGATATCTTCTTCACGAATTAAAGACAATATCCTGTTAAAATTTACGGGCTACGACTACAACTTTTTTATGCGATTCAACAAATCCTGATTTGTTACCCACAGCTTCCAGATAGACAATATACATCCCGATTCTAAGAGGATGTCCGTGATCATCGAGTCCGTTAAATATAATTGAACCCTCGGAACCGACGGACAAATTGTTTGCGAGTGTGCGTACTTTGCGTCCGTGGTCATCGAATATTTTAATTCTTATCTGATTCGTTGGATTCTTCAAATTATATGTGATAATTGTGAAATCTTCAAAGCCATCATTGTCGGGTGAAAAAGGATTTGGTGAAATATCAATCCCCGATTTAATTTGCCCCGGTTCTGTGTATATCGAATTCTCGTATCCCGGCGTGGCTCCGTTAATGCCGACTGAAGTACTCCAGTTCATATCGTCATTACTGCTTAATGACGGGGAAATCTTTTCAAGCGAATGGTTCTTGGTGTCGACGATGTTCCTGTTATGCCATTTGGAGCTGTACTTTACCGAATCGATCGTAACCCCGAAGATATCATTCATCACAAGTGATTCGCCGCTATTGGAGAACCCGAGATCACTTTTGTCCAGAATATATGCAGCGGATGTTAAATAATCCGGATCGTAATTTTCGAGAATTGATGAATCCGCTGCGACAACATAGTAAGCTCCGGGTTGAAGATTATGGTTAGTTGGTGAAAGCAGGGTGCTATTATCAGCTTCATCAGTTATTGTCCAGCCGCCGAGGTTTACAGGATTATCACTAATATTTATGAACTCAGCGAATTCACAATAACCTTTGCCGGGTTCGAAAAGTATCTCGTTTATTACGACACTGTTTGCCGCATAACTTGTAACTCCTGATATGGAATTCTCTTGTCCCGGAGTTGAGCCGAAAAGTGAAAGCGAAGTTGCCCAATTATTCTTCAGACCGCTTGGTGTATCGGCACTAATTCGTTCCTCTGATTTTCCCTTTGTTATGTCCCATGTCCTGTCGTAGAAAAGACTATCAATTATGGCATCTTTGAAATCATAGACAATTATGCCGTCTTCTGAATTACCAAGTACGCCGAATTTCGACTGGAATATTTTAACATCATGCGGCTTCCGGAAACCGGTCGTATCGGATGCAACAATAAAGAACTCACCGGCATCTATAAAAACAGTGTCGCTGGTAATTGTGCTTTTAGTCGGGGCAGGTAGTACGTCGCTTACGGACCAATTGCTCAGGCTTATAACTGCATCAGAATTATTCATCAGTTCTATCCATTCGCATCCGCCTTCTTCCGGCTGTGACATAAACTCGGTGATGATAACTGACTTCTCTTTAAAACCCGGGCGAATTGTATTTGATATTTTATTGTTGCGACTGTTTTCATCATTATTAAAAATTATTTTGCAGATGACAATGGTTTCTTCCTGAAGGATAAACGAAGTCTCCGAGGTTACAATGAGGGAATCTTCTGCAAATAGAGTTAATCCTGTAATTTGACTGTTGCCACTAGTTCCCTGATTCTGTGATAGATTGAATTCTACGTTAAAATTTTCGGCGGTGTTTAATCCTATGTTCCTGACCTTCAACGATACGGTAACTTCGTCATTTAAAACAGGAAATTCCGGGTCCGTAAATATTTGAACAGCCTTAAGATCGAATGAACGGGGAAGAACACTATTTGTGCGTCCGGGAGTGCTTCCTTCAATATCAACTGATGATGCCCAGTTGGCGCTGTCGAGTCCGGAGACTTGAGCACTAATTCGTTCCAGAGAGTATCCGTTTGTTCCTCCGAAAATGGACTTATAAACAACCGAATCTATTAAATTCCCGTTAGCGTCTTTAATTACAATACCGTCTTTATCATTGTTCATGTTGGGTAAACTGGTTTTGATTATCTCGCATGGAATGGAAGAATGATATTCAATGATCGAGGAATCCCGGACAATAACTACAAACTCGTTTGGTGAAATGTAATGTTCTTCATTTGTTATGGGAACCTCCTTCGGTGTGGTGAGTACATCAGACACCAGCCATTCCTGAAGGTTTATGTCGAAGCTTGCCGTATTTAAAAGTTCAATCCATTCCGGTTCGCCGTTCGCCGGGTTGTAATGTATCTCGTTTATTTTCACACATGATCTGTTGTAACCGGGAGAAATGGTTTGAGCATAGTAGTTATTGGCAGAATCCTGATCGCCATCAGTGTAAACCATTGCCAGGTAGTCGATTGGATGGGTAATATCATTTAAAACATAATTGAAGTTGACAAAGACCGAATCACCGGCATTAAGAGAAATGTTGTCAATTATATCAACAGGTGGAGTGATCGATGCCATACTATCTGTCCCGATGTTCTCGAACAACTTCGCTGAACAGGTAATATTTTGTTTCCCTTTATTTAATATAACAGTACTTATGTGTACTTTCTCTCCAGCAAAAGGATGTTTAGGATTAAAAATTATTTGGGTAACAGCTGCGTCATAATCCTTGCGGGAGACTGTGTTAATAGCGCCTGGTGTGCCTCCCGAGTCAACTCGGGCAGATGACCAGTTTGCGGAATCACAGGATGATGTAAAAGGATCTATCCTTTCTAGCGAGGCGCCGCCGCGTCCTCCCCATGAACTTGTGAATGCCACGGAATCAATAATTTCGTTTATATAGTTAAGGAGTACAACATCATCGCCGCTGTTGTTCAGCGAAGGGAAATGAGCAATCGCATAGTCCGATATGCTGTACCTGTCAAGAAACGAAGAATCTCTCGCAAAGACGAAATAATTACCGGGATTCAGAGTAATTGTGGAATCAATTACCATTACTGTATCCGTTTGATCGGCAATTTTGTAATTCTCCAGGTTAACAACCTTCTCATTTTTATTATACACTTCTATCCACTCAGGCTCACTGCTGAGAGGCGTATACATGATCTCATTAACAACGATGTCTCCTGGAATGTCAACAATTACAATTCCAGTAATTGCAGCTTCCGCAAAGTTATTGCCGGGTCTGTCGTCCTGTTCTGTAGTTACCCTGACTCCGAACAAGTTTTGTCCTTCAGTAATATTGTTATTGCCGAATTCGAAATAAATGGAATCTCCCGGGGCGATGCTGCTGAATTCTGTTTCATAGACGGATGTAGTATCGTTCGCCTGAAACTTATAAACTTCGACTGAAGCCGAGTTAACTGCGTTTAATCCGATATTTTTAATCTGAACAGAAGCAGTGAGTTCTCTGCCGACAACCGCAAACTCATCAATGAAGTTAAAATCAGTTAATTCCAGATCGTATTCTCTCGGAGTAATTGAATTCAGTTCACCTGGAGTTGGACCGGATAAACCGGATCCGGCCCAGTTGGTTGAGTCGATGCCTGATCCATATGCGGACTTTCTCTCCAGTGAAGCACCGTCGGAGTTTCCGCCCCAAGTCGATTTATAGTTGACGCTGTCTATTATCCTGTCCAGGTTGTCAATGACTTTGAGACCATCGTCTGAATTGTTTAGCGAGGGAAGATTGACAATAATTACTTGTGCAGTGATGTCGTAATAATTAAAGATGGATTCATCATTGCTAAGTACCAGATATGAATTTGAATTGAAAAGTAAACTGTCCTCGGTAATCTGAACCTGTGAAGACCTGTCCGATAAACTCCAGTCCTGAATATTCCAATCAGTTGTACTGTTGTTGAATAGTTCTATCCACTCCGGCTCGTCTCCGGAAGGCTTGTACATGATCTCATTTATTACAACGTCGTTATAGTCGGCAGGTCGTTCATAAACAACGAAACTGATCATTTCGATATTGTCTTCCGGGAATTCGTCACCATCGAATTCAACTTCAACAATATATTGGCGTACACCTTTCTCCGGTTCCGTAATTGTATAAACTGCTGTTGTTGAATCTCCGCCGGCGAGGTTGGAAAAATCACTTTTACTAACAAGCTCAGAAGTTTGAACCAGCGAATCACCGTTTGTATCATAATAAAAAGTCACTGTGAACTTGTCCGCACTCAGATTACCGGTGTTTTTAATTGTTGACGAGATACTGGCATTGCTGCCTTCGATTACAGGATCGGGTTCAACAAAAACTCCTGAGAGTTTCAAATCGAGTTCCTTTTGTGTAACAGAATTAATAGCACCGGGTGTTCCGCAATTGAATGAAACGGAACTTGCCCAGTTTGTCGAATCATTACTTGGAGATGTAGTCGCGAGTCTCTCAAGTGACAGCCCGTTTTTTCCGCCCCATGATGATTGATAGCTGACTGAATCTATAACTCGGTTAAGCGAATCCAAAAGAACAATGTCGTCCCCGGAATTGTTAAGACTGGGCATGCTCGGCACTATTATAATCTGTGATGTGATTTCGAAGTAATCGCTTATGGACTCATCTTTGCCTATTACTATGTAATCTCCGGTGTATAAATAAACAGGCTCATTGGAAACAACTGCAGATGTTGAACGGTCTTTAATACGCCACGAGTTTATATTAATGTCTTCCGCCGTGTTGTTATAAAGCTCGATCCATTCAGGTTCGCCGGATCCGGGGGAATGCATCAATTCGTTTATAACAACATCATTAAACTTATTCGGTTTTGGATTTGGTGTGAATGAGAAATAAATGTCATTGTTTGAGGGATTCTCGTCTTCATCAAATGTCACTTTACAAATTAAATTATATTCCCGCAGTTCAATTATATCGATTGAATAAGTTATAGTTGTTGAATCCGCCGGGTTCAAATCCGTAAAATTACGAGAGTACAATGTCTCACCCGGTTGTCCCGTTGAGTCTGCATTCAGATCATCGAACAATTGAACTGCAAATATTTCCGCGGCTTTCGATCCAAAGTTTTTAATCTCGATTTCAAGTTGGGCTGAACTGTCTTCAAATACTACTTCAGGATTTATCCCGATACTTGTTACAGCGAGGTCGTATTGCTTTGGAGTAACAGAATTTATTTTGCCCGGTGTCCCGTTTACAATAGTTGAATTAGTCCAGTTACCATCTGAGTTGTCGCGAGTTACAAGTATTTTCTCATCCGAAATACCGGCGGAGTTGTTTGCAGAGTAAGTATATACGTCAACCGTATCGCCTGCCGGACTAATAAGTACAACCTGCCTGTCGCTGCTGTTGGACATTCCCGAACTTCCGAATGCTTTGTTGTCAATCTTCAGTACCAACGCGTCTCCCGGGATATAGTCATTGTAGACTCCACTGGTAAAATCGTAATCGCCTTCGAATATTACTGCAAACGAGTTGGGAGGAAGCCGGGTGCCCTGTTCGTGTTCGATTATTAGATCTGGAGAGGATGTGTAATAAATTAATTTGTAACCCGCGAGATCAATAGTATCTGTTTCGGAAAGGTTGTAGACCTCCGCGAACTCATTATCCGATCCCTCAGGTCTGAACATGATCTCGGAAAAGGTTAATGTAGTATCTGTTTGTGCAGGAAGAAAATTACAGCATAGAAAAAAATGTAGCAGAGCTAATTTTTTCATTGCCGGTTATACTAATTGTAGTTGCTTTGGAGTTAAAATAAGAAAAGTGTGAAAACAATGCACTAAATTAATTTATCTTTTTCCAATTACCCATGAATCCTTTTTCTTTTATTGTCCGAAGCGCGGCATTCATCCGAGCAGCAGTACTCGTTTTCAACCTTGCATTCGTGGCAGGTAACTAGCAGCTTGTCGCAGTTCTGGTTATGACAGTTGATGTACCACGATGTCGGATTACCGCAGTAATAGCATTCGCCAACGTGCCGAAACTCTTCCTTAGTGTTCGGTTCAACTATACGGCGTTCGTCGAATACGAATATGCTTCCTTCCCAGTAAGTATCTGGGAATTGCTTCGCGTATGTAACAATCCCTCCTTCGAGCTGGTAAACATTGTTAAAACCCTGTTCAACAAGATAAGCAGAAGCTTTCTCGCATCGTATTCCGCCGGTGCAGTAGGTCACAACCGGTTTGTCTTTGTAGTCCTTCAATTCTTCTGAAACTTTCGTCCAATCCCTGAACGTGTCCAGCTCCGGGGTAATAGCATTCTTAAACTTGCCGATCACGCTTTCGTAAGTGTTTCTCGCGTCGACGATTACGAAGTCGGTATTGTCTTCGTAAAACTTTTTCAGTTCTTCGGGATGAATGCGTTTGCCACCGTTGCTCAAGCTTACTTCTTCCAGTCCGGAGTGAACGATTTCCTTTTTCACTCGCACATGGGTTTTGCGAAACGCGTGCTCAGTCGCGGGATCTTCCTTAAACCAGATATCATTAAACTCGGGATAACCGCGAAGTTCGCTTTTATATTTTTCAATATTCTCAATCTTACCGGAAACAGTAGCGTTAATTCCTTCATCAGAAATAAAAACTCTTCCTTTTATATCGTGATCAATACAGAATTTCAAATGTTCGTCACGGAACTTTTCCGGTTTTTCAATCGGTGTATATTTATAAAACAGGAGAACCCTGTAATTCATTTCACTATCTTTCATATCCATTTCTCAGATTTTACTATAAATCGTTAAATTCGGGAAATAAAGATATTAAATCTTATTTTAGAATAAAAAAGGAAACGGGGTAAATTATGCTTCATTTTGTTGTTGAGATCATTTACAAAGCGCCGATTGAAAAGATCAACGAGGTAGTTGATTCACACAGGACATTCCTGCAGGAAGGATATGATAAAGGGATGCTGCTGATGTCCGGTCCGCAAATGCCGAAGATCGGCGGGGTTGTGATAGCCCGCGCTGAATCAATGGAGGAACTGTCTGTTTACTTTGAAAATGATCCATATAATAAAGCGGGACTGACGGAATACAAGTACATACAGTTTAATCCGGTAAAACATAGTGAAATTGTACAAAATTGGGTGAAATAAAAGGGAATAGTCTCACTTCTGTATAGCCTAATTTGTATATTTCACACCTTGAAAATTGAAAAAAATGGAGACACCGGATGAAAGAACCGGAAATCAGTGTATGCATAATGCATTCGAATGAAATTCAATTCGAACTGCACGGCGATTTTTCGCTAGCCGGACGAAAAGAAAAGTTTAACGGAAGACTGAGCGCTGTATACGAGAATGGTAAGATTCATGTGAACAGCGGACAGGATAAGATCGAAATAAATCCCGGAGATATGTTCGTGCCGGGTGATTTGGAAAACGATTCATTTATGCTGCGGGATGTTATAATAGGTATTAAATTCCATTGGCAGAAAAAGGAGAATCAGCGGTTTCAGGGAGCTCTGAAGTTTTTAATTGAGCATGATAAACTCGCGGCGATAAATGTAGTGCCGGTCGAGGCTTATCTTGCCAGTGTAATCTCATCTGAAATGTCGGCGTCGAGTTCAGCCGAACTTCTAAAAGCGCATGCTATTATTTCAAGAAGCTGGGTGCTTGCCCAGATCAATAAGGGTGAAGAAATTAAACAGGCTGATCAGGACTATACTTCTACTATTGAGACCGATACGGAACTGATTAAATGGTATGACAGGGAAGATCACACACTGTATGATATTTGCGCCGACGATCACTGCCAGCGTTACCAGGGTATAACGAGGATGACCGCACATCACGCCCAGGATGCTGTTGAGTTCACTCGCGGACTGGTACTCTCTTACAATGATAAAATATGCGACGCGAGATTCTCGAAGTCCTGCGGCGGAATAAGCGAATCTTTTGAAAATGTCTGGGAGCCGGTTAAACACCCTTATCTTCAGAGTATTGTCGATTACAAATTTACGCCGGAAGAATATAGTCTCGACCTCATCAAAGAGGAAGTTGCAGAAAAATGGATTCGATCCGAACCGCATGCATTCTGTAACACTTCAGACAGGAAGATTCTTAACCAGGTACTTGTTGAGTATGATCAGACTACAACCGACTTTTACCGCTGGAAGGTTGAGTATACACAGGAAGAGATTAAAGAACTTATTACTAAAAAATCCGGAATCGATTTCGGAAACATTATCGATCTTATACCTGTAGAACGCGGACACTCGGGCAGACTGGTAAAACTAAAGATAGTCGGCTCGGAAAAAACTTTAACGATCGGCAAAGAACTTGAAATAAGAAGAGTGCTTTCGGAATCTCATTTGTACAGCTCCGGATTTGTTGTTGAAAAGAAAGATGTGGAAGACGGAGTCCCCGGTAAGTTCGTATTAATCGGTGCCGGATGGGGTCATGGAGTTGGTCTTTGCCAGATAGGCGCTGCGGTTATGGGCGAGATGGGATATGTGTTCGATGAGATTCTTCTTCACTATTTCAAGGGCGCGAAGATCAAGAAGTTTTACGAATAAGCGTAAAGAATATTAAATAATATGAAATCAGTATATGGTCTTTCTTAACCCGGCAATTCTTTTCGGATTATTAGCTTCCTCTATTCCCGTACTGATACATCTGCTGAACTTAAGGAAACTTAAAAAGGTCGAGTTCAGTACGCTCTCGTTTTTAAAGGAATTACAGAAGACTAAAATTCGCCGCATAAAGCTGAAGCAATGGATACTGCTTATTCTCCGTGTGCTGATAATTTTATTTCTTGTACTCTCCTTTGCAAGACCTGCGCTCGAAACGGTTTCCTTTGGTGTTGCTTCAACAGCAAAGACCACTGCCGTGATCGTAATTGACAATTCGTTCAGCATGTCGGCCGTTGATGAGAATGGCTCGCTGCTTAACCAGGCTAAAGCCACGTCAAAAAAACTTTTGAATGAATTTAAGGATGGCGATGAGGTTGCGCTGATCATTTCTTCAAGTCCGGACGAATCGGTTGTAAACACTTCCAATTTACAGGCTGTTAGTGAAAGTATCAGCGGAGTTGAATTATCAAATATAAGCAGGGACCTTTCGGATGCTGTTCAACTCGCTTACGGCATACTGTCGAACTCTCAGAATTTCAATAAGGAAATTTATCTCTTCTCCGATTTCCAGCAGAGCCGTTCATTCGATAGTGAAAACATTACTGCGGCAGGGAATGATGAAAACATAAAATTGTACTTTATGCCTCTGGGTGGAAAAGATTTTACAAATCTGGCAGTAACCTCGTTTGAAACGGAGAACCAGATATTCGAACTCAACAAAGATGTTTCATTCAAAGCGGATGTAACGAACTATTCCGGATCGGCATTAAACAATAATGTGCTGTCGTTATTTATTAACGGAAAAAGGTCGGCACAAAGCAGTTTTGATATTGAACCCGGGCAGACTGTAAGAGTAGGGTTTCAGACAACCATTTCCGAGCCGGGACTGTTGAATGTTTTTGCTGAACTTGAAGAGGATGATATCACTTACGACAACCGCCGGTATCTTGACATTTATGTTCCGGAAAAGATCAAAACTCTGCTGCTCACAGATAAATTAAGCGACGTACTTTTTGTTGAAACTGCTCTTGCAGGTGGCGGTGACGGACAATTCGAGATCACAAAGAATGTCACTTCTCGAATTAATTCATATAACCTGATTGATTACGACGCTGTTATTCTTATCGGCAGCGGGTATTCCGGTAATGTTCAGAAGATTGAGCAGTATCTTACGAGCGGAGGTGCGATTATTATAATGCCGGGATCTGATGGAACCGGATTTGAAAATCTCTGTGCTGCGCTTCGACTGCCGCGTCCGGAAGCGTTAGTCGCGAACAACGATGAGAATTCGTATTCCACTGTTGAGAATGTAGATTACGAGCACCCGCTATTTGCGAATCTTTTTGAGAACGGTAAAATGAAATTCGACTCACCGGAAATCTACAAGTACATGAAAATATTGAACAGGGGAAACGGACGGACTATTATGTCGCAGATTGACGGTTCACTCTTCCTTGGCGAGTATAATTCCGGTGAGGGAAAGATAATGATGTTCACGGCAGCACCGGTTTTAAGCTGGAGCAATTTCCCGATCAAGGGTTTATTCGCGCCTTTAATTAACAAGTCGGTTTTCTATCTTGTTTCTGCAAACAAATCCTCAAAAGGTTACATAGCCGGAGATGAACTTGTGGTTGAGGCGGGCAAAGCGGCTGATCCGCAGATTAGAATTACAAGACCCGATAATTCAGAGGAATTCGTACAACCCGATTTGAAAGGCTTCAACAGTACTTTCAAGTATTCTAAAAGTGATGAAACAGGCACTTACGAGTTTTACTCGGGAAATACACTGTTCGATTACATCCCGGTTAATTTCAACATTAGGGAATCCGAACTTGTAGTCTTATCTCCCGGAGATGTTTCTGACAAACTCTCCGCCTTTCTGCCGGAAGCTGACATAATTGAACTCGATCGGAATTCGGACTTATCCGAAGAAATTTCACAGGCACGGTTCGGCACGGAACTCTGGAAGCCTTTTCTTATTATTGCGCTGCTGCTCGCGCTTCTCGAAATGTGGATCGCTAAAAGCACCAGAAAAGATTTAGCGGAACTCTGAGTAGTTTTTATCCATTCCGGTATTATATTCACGTAGTCTAATTTTTACAGGAAAGTATTTATTATATGATTGATATTGAAAATAAAACGATTGAACGGGCGATTCTTGTTGCAGTCAGGGTCGGGAACGAACATAAATATGTAGTTGAGGAACATCTCGATGAGCTCGAAATGCTTGCCGAGACCGCAGGCGCGGAAACAATTATTAAAGTTATACAGGACAGGGGCAGACCCGATCCCGCTTATTTTATTGGAAGAGGAAAAGCTGAGGAACTTGCCGAGCTTGTTGATCTGAACGATATTACGCTTGTTATATTCGACGAAGATTTGAACCCGACACAGGTACGTAACCTCGAGAAGCTGATCGATAAAAAGATTCTTGATCGCAGCGGACTTATACTCGATATATTTGCGTCACACGCAAAGACTAAACAGGCAAAGACTCAGGTTGAACTCGCGCAGCTTCAGTATATGCTTCCGCGACTAACCCGCGCATGGACGCACCTTTCCAAACAGTACGGAGGTATCGGTACTAAAGGTCCGGGTGAAACTCAGATCGAAACCGACAGACGAATAATCCGTACGCGTATTAGCAAGCTTAAAGCGAATCTGCGGAAAATTGAATCGCAGAATGTAACGAAGAGTTTGAAACGTAAGGACTATATCAATACTTCACTGGTCGGGTATACGAACGCGGGTAAATCAACTCTGCTGAATCTTCTAACGGATTCCGACGTGCTTGCCGAGGACAAACTCTTTGCCACGCTTGATTCTACTACACGATCTTTCGAACTGGAGAAGAACAAGAGTATTATGATGAGCGACACTGTCGGGTTCATCAGGAAACTTCCGCATAATCTTATTGAGTCTTTTAAGAGTACTTTGCATGTAGTTAGTGACGCAGACGTTATTCTTCATGTCGTCGATCTTTCTCATCCATTTTACGAAGATCATATTAAAGTTGTGGAGGAAACGCTTAAGGAACTTAAGTGCGATAGAAAAATGCAGTTGCTCATCTTCAACAAAGTGGACGCGGTTGAGGATAAGTCGCTTATTGAATTCGTGTCGAATAAGTACACTAACTCCATCGTCATTTCCGCGCAAAAGGGAATGAACATTACGAAACTCAAAGAGCATCTTATCGATATCTATGAGGAGAATTTTGCGGAACATACTATCCGGCTGGATATTCAGGATGGGAAATCCGTAGCGCAGATTCATTCGATTGCCGAGGTTATTGCAACTGTGTACGAAGAGGATTATGTCGAGATCAAGTATCGCGCGGATAAAGAGAACCTGAATAAAATTAAAAAGCTAGTCGGCACTGAATAGTTTTTCAAAGTATTACTAAGCTGGAATGACTGAAAAAAACGAATACAAAGTATCACAAGTTTTTATCTATCCGGTTAAGTCACTCGGCGGGATATCTCTGCCGGAGGCGGAATTGACTGACCGCGGTTTTAAATACGATCGTCGATGGATGCTGATTGACAGGGAAGGACAGTTTCTTAGTCAGCGGCGAGTTCCCGACATGGCGCTGCTGCAAGCCGAACTTGATGATGAATATCTTTCTATAGTTCATAAACACAAGCCTGAACTAAATCTGCAAATTCCGCTGGCATTAATTAGTAATTCAAACAGTGGCTTAATAGATTCATATATGTGGGACGAATCCATTGGTGTTGCTGAGTGCGGAGAGGACTTTAACGAATGGTTCAGCGATGTGCTTAAAACAAAGTGCAGACTTGTCTGTATGCCTGATAACTCAAACAGGCCGGTTGATGTACGGTTTGCAGGTAACAATGAGATTACCAGTTTATCCGACGGCTACCCGTTCCTGATAATTGGACAGGAATCGCTTAACCTGCTTAACTCCAAACTGGACGAGCCGCTGCCGGTGAATAGGTTCAGACCGAATATCGTATTTGCGGGTGGGTTGCCCCATGATGAGGATGAGTTTGATAAGTTTGAAATTGGGGGAGTGTTATTTAAGCGTGTAAAACCGTGCGCAAGATGTACGGTCATAACTATTAATCAGAATACCGGGGAACGAAAGCAGGAGCCACTTAAAACTCTGGCAACTTACAGAAAAGTGAACAATAAGATTTTATTCGGACAGAATCTGCTGCATGAAGGGGACGGCGAAATCCGGGTCGGGGATAAGATTATACCTGTTTAAAAACCAATAATTTCAATATCAAGCCGCCGTTTCAAAAGTGATTATTGTAATCCCGATACAGACTTGAGTCTGTATCGGGACCTTGATTTTACTCAAAGTTTTTTTAAGATTCTTACGTCGCTTCGCTCCTCAGAATGACAGTACAAGACTATTTGAGACAGTTCCTTTACTACCTTGCCAACAGGCTAAAGTAATTCTAAAACATTTCGATAATCTGTGCAACAGCCCAAGTGGGGTTGTGTCCATTAATTTCTCCCGGTTTTACCGGAGATTCCAACAGACATTTTCTTAAATGAGAATTGTCTGGCATGCAATAGGCCGCTGTTGATTTAATTCTTCGGCGGCTGTTTTATTTTAAATATTCCGGGAAATTTCGGGGCATTTCCTTCCCAAATTCAGCAATAGTGTTGTTTCATTAATCATCCCGATAGTTAACATCGGGACTATCAATGAAATGCCAAGTCTGTCATTTCAATAATAGCATTTTTTGTGTTAGAGATTTATCACCGTATCGTAGTGTGTAGAAATAAATGCCCGAAGACAATCCCGATGCGTCAAACGCCACTTCATATACTCCCGGTGCTTGTTGTTCATTCACAAGCGTGGCGACCGTGTGTCCGAGAACATCGTAAACTTCAATTTTTACAGTAGTATTGTCATTCCGAACACCGGATTCACCGGTGGAGTGTGCCTGTGCGGCAGGCAGGGAATCTTTAAGATTTCTCGTCGATGAACTCCTCGAAATGACAGTCTCTGTGGGAATTGTGTATTTAATTGTGGTTGCCGGATTAAACGGATTCGGGTAATTCTGCTTTAATGAGAACTCTGTTGGAATTTCTTCCGTCCCGCTAATACCGGTTGTGACTGCCGTTGTGAAATTCCATACTTCCGATTTAGGTCCATCATACAATTCAGCATTAGCCCTGACACGCCAATAGTATTTTTTACCTTCTTCAAGTCCGGATGCCAAACTTGTCGTATCGATTAATCCATCAGCATTATAAATCATGGAAGAACCGGAAAATGTCGGTCTGGTGGCAATCTGGAATGAATAATTCACAGCACCTTCAACCGGGTGCCAGACGAACCCGGTTTCGAGAGAAGTACTGTCGGAGTTATTCAGAGGGTATTCGAGTTCAGGCGAGTCAATAGAGGTTATGAAAGTACGGGATTCGGAAAACTCACTTTTATACCCGCCGTTGTTGGCTCTGACGCGCCAGTAATAAGTTACTAACCCTGATTCGAATCCGGACATATTAATATAGTTCGAGCCGGTGCTGTCAGAATGAGTGATGTTGTTGAAGTTTGGATCGTCGGATATCTGTATATCATACAGGATAGCCCCTTCTGCTTCTTCCCATCCCAGCTTTAGACTATTCAACACTGCATCGGTGCCGTTGTCGGGTCCTGTTATTACCGGTACAGTCGGGATGTCATTGTTTATATCAAGCCCTGTAACGAACATTTCAATCTTTTCAAGAGGATTGTCGTTCTCATCTCGCGGAACTGCTACAATCGAATCGGCAACATCCATTCCTTCAACAACCTGTCCGTAACAGGTATAATCCGGAGTTAAAAAAGTATTATCAACAATGTTAATATAGAATTGTGAGTTAGCGCTGTTTATATCGGTATCCCGCGCGGCACCAATAGTGCCCCGTCTTTGGAAAACACGCGAAAACTCGGCAGGTATATTTTGCTGGGAAGGATCACCTTCACCCCATGTGTCGGGATCGCCGTGACGTGAGTTCGGATCGCCTCCCTGTATTACAAAATCAGGTACAACGCGGTGAAATGCTGTTGAATCGTAAAAGCTTATGTTCACAAGGCTGTCGAAATAAGCCGAGTGCAGAGGAGCAACCAGCGGGAATAACTCGATTTTAATATAACCGTAAGTAGTGTCGGCACGCCTGGTTTCAATCAGGTACTGCGGTTTACCGGTTTGGGCTTTTAACATGTTGGTAAGTATTATACAAATCAACAGGGAAATTGATAGTAACTTTTTCATATTCTGTAAGTGTTTGTTATGGAGTTGGTATCAACTTAGTAAAATTTCCGGGTAAACTGAAACGGGAAGAATAGAAATAATATGGCCGGTATTTATACGGCTGTGATACAAAGAAAAACAAACAAGTAAACGGTTATAGTGAAAAAAACTATAAGGAAGAGCGGATTAAAGCGTAATTCTATTTGTTGATTTAATTACTTAAATATCAAACCAAGTATATTTTTAAATTTTTGATGCATTATACACGTAACAACCCGTTAACAAATTATTAAATATCATTATTCCGTTTTAAATAATGGACGAGAATTCGTAATATCGTATACTAAGCGGTTGCAAAGTAAAGCAGATATAATGAATGACCTCAAGAATACATTCGTATCAGTGCCAGTATAATACTCGGAAAGGTGATGAATAAACTATTACTGAAGTTCCAAAGCCTCAAGTCTAAAATTAAACTTAATATTTTTATTATCATACTTGTCGTGCTTACTGTATTTTCAGGTATCCCGATATTCACTTTAATGAATCAGTCCTTTGCCAACCTCGATCACTCCAGGGAGATTTCAAAATCGGCTATTGAGATAACGGTTAAGGAGCAGACCGAAGAGTTGTACAAATCGAATGCAAAGTATCTTGCTAAACGCATTTCGGACTTTATTGAATCATGTAAAATGGACCTTCTCGATGTTAGTTCTCTGCCGCATAGTCCTGAGTACTATATTAAATTCGCCGAAAACAATTCTAGGTGGGTAAACGCTTTCAATGATAACAAACCCATGTATAAAGAGATAGCGCTGATTGATAAAACGGGACAGGAAATCATCAAGGTAGCGAACAACAAACTGGTTGAGAAGAGATTTTTGAAAAATGTAAGTGATCCGGCGAACACCAAGTATTTATCTGAAACATATTTTAATGACACCAGAAAAAGCGCTACGGATATTTATATTTCTCATTTAGCCAGCTGGTATGTAAGTCGCAATGAACAGCTGGAACAAGGCAAGACTTTGGACGGAGTTATCAGATTCAACTTAAAGTTAAAAAATGACAACGGCGGATTTGACGGGATTTGTTCCATCGGCTTGGATATTATTCATCTCCTGGATTTTGTCGATTATAAAATGATTCCCCGGGATTCATTGATTAACAGGTACAAGACCGGAAGTTATACATACCTCGTAGATAACGAGGGCTGGATCATAGCCCATCAAAAACTTTGGGATATAAAAGGCTTTAATAAAGACGGGGCGCAAGTTGAACCGCTGATGGGGGAGACACCGGGTTGGAAATTTGATTCCGGAATGATTCCTATCAACCTGTTTCATATGGATTGGCGATTACAGGATTTTAACTCCGGCGAACCAATGAGTTCCATTATCAACAGGGTAATCCGAGGGGAAAGCAGGATTACAACAATGCGTTCAATGGGTATTCACAAGGAAGTAGGCGGTATTGTCAGGACGCGCGCATATGCTCCTATCTTTTATAATGTAGACTCTTCGGGTAAAAAAGAGGTTTTCGGTATTGTATCCATCGGCACATCTTTAAAAGACTTTAATGAAAATGTGCAATTACTTGCGGGTCAACTAGCTTTAATAAATACCGAATCCAAGAGTAAAATATACTATATATCTCTCTTGATGTTTGCGGCGGTTGTTGTGTTTTCTTATCTGATTGCCAGATGGATGGCCAGTCCTATGAACAAATTGAAAGATACTCTGATCAATATCGGTAAGGGTGACTATAATGTATCCAGAATAAACAGTTCGATTGAGGAAGTTAAAGTCCTTTCCGAGGAAGTGGTTGAGCTCGCCGGTGAATTGAAAGAAAAGGAAAAGAAAATCAACCGATATGTAAATGATGTTGAACTGGTTAATGAGAAACTTGATCAGGCTAAAAAGGAATTGTCGGCTTACTGGCATCATGAATATGAGGCAGAATCGGACGTTATACTTGAAGAGAAAGTTAAGCTGTACGAGGAAGAGTATCCGGTTTTAAAAGAGCTCAGACAAGGCAAATATATCGGCAACAGCCCGGCATATTTAAGAGTGCTCCGACTCGTTGTTCCGCAAAGTCAAATGAATATTCCAACCTGGATTTACGGTGAGTCGGGAGTCGGTAAATCTTCACTGGCTTATATAATTCACGCATTAAGTCCGAGAGCGAATAAGCCTTTCCAGGTCTTCGGAGCATCCGAATTTTCTGCTGCTGATCCGCTCATTGTTCTGGGTAAACTATTCGGTTATGGTCCGGGACACGGGCTAACCGGAATAGACAAAGACGGTCAAACGGGTATATTGGAAGAGTGCAACGGCGGTACATTACTGATTGATGATGTTGAATCGTTGCCGATGGAAACGCAGTCAAAACTGCTTCGTGTAATTGACGGACTGGATTTCCATTATGCCGCAGGAAAATCGAAACGCATTTCCGTTGATGTTAGATTTTTATTCGCCTCAAACGCAAATCTCGAGCAAAGTATTAAGGATGGATTGTTTCGTAAGGACCTTTACAGGAGGATAGGGGGAAGCTTTAATAAAATTGAAATTCCCCCATTAAGAAACAGGAGGTCCGACATACCAATACTGGCAGAATACTTTATAGATAGATTAGCTAAAAAATATGATGTAAAGTTCAAATTGACGAAAGGTGCCGTCAACATATTGCTGAATCACGATTACAAAGAAGGGAATATCGGTGAGTTAAAGACACTGATCGAAGTTGCCTGTGAAAGTGCAAGAATTGAAGGTGACGGAACTATAACTAAAAAGAACTTTCCGTCGTTAAACAACCAATTAAATGGGAGTGATAACGCGGATAATGAAAACACAATATTTAATGATGGCGAAGTTGAAAAATTATCAGTACTGCGGGATAATAACTTCCGTATGGATTTAAGCGAAGAACTTTTGGGTTTCAAACCAGGGTCACATACGCTTTCACATTATTTGCGAGGGATGTCGCTTAAAGCGTTGTCTCATTCTGACTGGGAAATTGAGGATGCATCCAAATTAATTGTCGGCTCTGGGCTGAAAGGGAAAACACGAATTTTAATTGTAACAAAGATGAAGGGTTATATGAAAAATATAGCCGCCAAAAGAAATTCCGGTAATGAAGATGTTCTTTACGTTAACCTTCCGAAGGAATACCATAAATATTTAAACTCTGCAATAAAAAGGGACAAATAAGTTTGTTGTAATCTTTCAGACTATATCACACAGACGCGTGTGAAGTCTACTCTGCCTTCCCAAGTGATTTTGTGGGGCTTTCTTAAATTCTTCAGTTTTTAATCTAAAAACGCTGTTTAGTAATATTCTTCAGATGGTATGCAATTTGCTCATTCACTAATAATTATCACTAATAATTCTCAGGGATAACATGACTCACAACGATATAAAATGTAAAGCTTTTAAAATGGCCCGATTAACCTTTGCCTGTTTAATTATTATTTCAAGCCTGGTAATTCCCGGATGCCTCTCAACTAAGCAGACTGATGATGAGATAATCTGGCAGGATAACTTCGAATCGGGTGATTTGACCGGCTGGAAAATCATTGACGAGGTAAATGATGTAGAAGAATCGCATTGGTATGTTGAAAAGGGGTTTCTGATACAGGATACCGACTTCGGAAGTATAAGGAATCTGCTCGGCACAACAATCATTAATGGGAATTCGGATTGGGATAATTACACGGTTAGAGCGAATATAAACTGCACGGATGACGATTTTATCGGGATTCTGTTTAGATATGTAGATGAGAATAATTATTACAGGTTCCTTTTATCCAGTCAGCGTAAAACCATTCTTGTCGATAAAAGGGTTAATGGCAAATTTACAACTATAGCCAGGTACGGCGAAGAAGAATGGCAGTACGCCAGGTTTTCGGCAACAATTGCTGTTTACGCCGAAGATATCAAAGTATACTTAAATGATAGTTTGTTTTTCGACATTGAGGACAGTCAATTCGATAAGGGGAAGATAGGTTTAACCTCAATATCAAATCTCGGATCATTTTTTGACGATATAACCGTTTATAGTGAATATCAGATTCAGCCGGTTGAGAAAAAGCTTTCCATAATAAGGGGCCCTTACTTACAGAATGTGCTGGATGATCATGCGGTGATTATGTGGAATACATCCATACCGGCAAATTCGATTGTCGAGTTCGGATTAAACAAAGACTCTTCACAAACTCTTTCAAGTGATCAGGAAACCACTAAGCATGAGGTGATGCTGAACGGACTAAAAGCGGGATACACTTATTATTACAGGGTCAAGTCAAATACAATAGTAAGCGACTGGTTCTCGTTCGAAAGTTATCCCGGTAATAATACGGCGTTTAGTTTTATCGCTTACGGCGACACGCAAATGGGATTTTTAAGGCACAACGAACTTGCCAAACAAATCGGTAAACACGAATTCGACTTTATTATTAATTGCGGAGATGTAGTTCAGCGGGGACCACGCGCAGATTGGGACCTGGAATTTTTTGAGCCGATGAAAGAGATATTGACCGGCAAACCAGTCTACGCTGCAATTGGCAACCACGAGCTAAACTCAGAAAACTATTACAAGAATTTCAGTAATCCGGCTCCTGATCATGAAAGCTACTATTCATTCCAGTACGGGAACAGTTTCTTTATAGTAATTGATAATGCGAAAGCGTACGCGCCCGAAAGAAAATATTATACTGAGTATGAAAAAGGAAGTGAACAATACAAATGGTTGCAATCTGAACTGGCTTCGGACAAAGCACAGTCTGCGGAATGGCTCTTTGTTGTAAGTCATGTGCCGAGCTATGTTGGTGGAGGGATGGACCTTTTCCCGGGCTGCCGCGAAAGTCTGGTTCCTTTGTTTGAAAAATATGATGTGGATATAAGTTTCTCCGGACATGTGCATGGATATGGCAGAGGCGAAGTAAATGAAGTAACCTATATAATAACCGCCGGCGGCGGCGGCGCTCAAAACAAAAAAGGTTCGGAAGAGAAGCTCGAGTATAAAGGTTTTCAACTGGTCTATAATTTCTGTGATATTAATATAAACGGCAGTCAACTGCATTTTAAAGCTTTTGATATAAACAACAAACTGATTGATGAGTTTACAATTGAAAAGTAAATATAAGGGGTCACTCTAAATGTGCGGGTAAATATTAAATGATACTGGAGAGAAGATATTATTTAATTAAAATAACAATCAATAATGGAGGTAAAATGATTACCTGGTTTACAGATCGCAAAATAAGAAACGAATCATTACTAATAATATTTACTATTATGATGTTGCTTGCACCCAGGATTGAGGGTCGGGAAACAGGTAAAATTACAGGTAAGATAATTGAATCAACTTCCGGTTCAAGTTTAGCCGGAACCAATCTCTGGCTTGTAAATACCACGATGGGAACTTCATCTGATTTACAAGGTAATTATGTAATTTCACGTGTAACACCCGGCAGTTACAAGCTTCGGGCAACTTTTCTCGGGTATAAAGAGGAAATAATAGACGTAGTTGTAAAAGCAAATCAATCTACATCTGTTGACTTTGAGTTGAAAGAAACCACAACTGAACTGCAAGATCTTGTAGTGTACGGACAGTTAACAAGAGGTCAGGCAAAATCTCTCAACGAACAAAAGAATTCGGCTAACATTAAAAATGTAGTCTCTGCCGAGCAGTTCCAGTTGTTCCCCGACAGAAACGCGGCTGAAACCGTATCGAGAATCCCGGGTATCTCTATCGATTATGATCAGGGTGAAGGTGAAATGGTTCAGATTAGGGGCATCGGACCGGAGTATAACTCATTGACGGTTAATGGACAAAGAATTCCCGCTCCCGATCCCGGCGCCGGCAGAGCAGTTGGTCTTGATTTATTGAACCAGGACTTAATGGAAAATATTGTTGTAACAAAAGCTTTAACACCGGATATAGACGGGGATGCTATTGGAGGCAATATTAACTTCCAAATGAAGCAGGCTCCTGATGATGGTGTAGTTGCTGTTAATATCGGAGGTGGTGTTAATAATCAGCATTCCAAATTCAATGAGTTTGGAAGCGATATCCAGGATTATTCAGCATATGTCGGGCAAAGATTCTTCGATAACAAACTAGGTGTTCTTGTTGCCGCAAGTTATTACAAGACGAACCGGGGTTCATTATTGAAAGAGCTGGAATATGATGATTTAATGAGCGGACTTATTTTCGCGCAGCATTCAAATGATTACGATATACTCAGAGAACGTTCCGGTATTAATTTAAATACGGAATACAAATTCGACGAGTTTAATAGAATTTATTTGAACTATAATCACAACAGATATTTTGATAAAGAAATAAGAAGACTGGATGAATGGGTAATTGAGGACGATGAAGAAACAAAAGAAACTAGAAACAGAGTTGAAGACCAATCTCTGAATAGTTTTATGTTCGGCGGTAACCATAACTTCAACGGGATTAAACTTGATTATACAGCAAGCTGGATGAAAGCGGCAGAAGACATGCCTGCAAGAACTTATTTCAGATTTGGAAGAGATTTCGACTTTTCGAATTATACTAATGATGAAATAAAAGAATTTATGCCCGACACAAAGTTCAGTGATCAGGCTGATTTACTAACGCTTAACAGGATTAGAGTTGATGATAAACTGAAAGAAGATGAAGATATTTCAGGAATGATAAATCTTGAAATCCCTTATAACCTGGCAGGCAGATCAAACACTGTTAAACTGGGCGGAAAATTTATAAGTAAAAGCGCCAAATTTACAGAGGTTCGTTTACAATTAAAGAAATTTGCCGAAGATCATACAATCGGTGAAGGTGAATTCGGTTTTGAAGATGTTATTGTTGGTCCGGATGAGACAGGTTATCTGGATGCTGGAGAAGCCGAGTATTTAGATATGACCGATGATAACTATGATGCAACTGAAACAGTAATCGCTGCTTATGGAATGACAACCATGAACCTGTCAGATAAGCTCAGCATGCTTGCCGGTTTACGTTTCGAGAATACGAATAATGATTATAAAACCCTTGCAATTGAATCTATAAGTCAGGAAGCATCCGACGCGAGTTATTCTAATCTGCTTCCATCGGTTCATTTCACTTATAGATTTACCGATCAGACTAATTTGAGATTAGCTTATTCGTCAGGTATCGCCCGGCCTAATTATAATTCTCTGGTACCAACTGAATTTAGAGATGACGATGATAGAGAAATTAGTAAAGGTAATCCTGATCTTGAACCTACTACTTCTCATAACTTCGATTTAATGACTGAGCACTATACACCTTACCTGGGATTGCTTAGCGCCGGTGTTTATTACAAAAAAATGTCAAATATTATTGTGAAAACTTCAGTATTTGAAGAACACGAGTATGAAGGTTCAACACAAACGTATGAAGTTACAATGCCGATAAATGGTGATAATGATGCAACTATATACGGATTTGAAGTTGCCTTAAACCAGAGATTGAATTTCCTGAATGTAGCGTTATTAAATAACTTCAGCATTTACGCTAACTACACATATACTAAGGCGGAAATGGAAGTTGACGGAAGAGATATACCATTGGGATCAAGTCCTGAGCATATTGCGAACCTCGCTTTAATTTATGATAATCCTGAAATCGGACTGTCATTCGTTATCTCGAATAATTTCAGAGATGATATTTTACGCACCGTTGGTGAAGACAAATATCAGGATTCATATTTCGAGAGTGAATACCATCTGGATATTTCCGTTACCCAAAAGATTACGGATAACCTGAATGCATTTCTTCAGTTGAATAACTTAACCGATCAACAAGAAAGGCAATCATACGGTGATCCGTCAGAAAGCTTTTCAAAACTCCAGCAGTGGGCTAAATTCGGCTCTTATGGTACACTTGGAGTTTCGTTCAAGCTATAGTTTACATAAACATCTCCTTGAGACGGTGGACCTTAGGGTCTGCCGTTCTTATAACAAGTTCACCTGAATTCAGAATCATTTACCGGGAACTACATGCTGAATAAAATCACAAAATTTTTCGCTACGGGTGAAGATAAAGCTCCGCTGCAGGATAAATCTGAAATAGCTAAAATATATGAACGGAAAAGATGGAGCGTGCTAATCTCGCTTATTCTTGGCTACGGGTTTTTCTATACATGCAGACTTGGATTATCGGTTGCTAAAAAGCCTATACTGGATTCGGGAGTACTAACGGTTTCGGAAATGGGTATAATCGGCTCTGTACTTTTGTATGTCTATGCCGTGGGAAAATTTACAAACGGGATACTTTCCGACAGAGCAAATATAAAAAGGTTTATGTCCATTGCATTGCTGATGTCGGCAATTGTAAATATTCTGTTCGGACTTACAAGTATGTTTGCCATCTTTGTGATTCTCTGGGGATTCAACGGGTGGTTTCAGTCAATTGGTTCTGCGCCCAGCGTAGTATCAATTTGCCAGTGGTTCAGTAATAAAGAACGCGGAACGCGTTACGGAATATGGGCCGGCGCGCACAATATCGGTGAAGGATTAACATTTGTTGTTACTGCCTTTTTTATCAGTGCTTTCGGCTGGAGAGCCGGATTTTTATCTCCCGGTATTATCGGAATTTTCGTAGCGTTGGTATTGTATAACACTTTGTCGGACAGGCCGCAAACTTACGGACTGCCTCATGTTGCCGATTATAAGGAGGATTATTCTGCCGGAAAACCGGTTAAGGAAGATGTGGGGAAACTGCAAAGAATGGTGCTTAAAAACCCGTATGTGTGGGCGTTAGGTGTTAGCAGCGCTTTAATGTATGTGACCAGATATGCTATAAATAACTGGGCAATTCTGTTTCTGCAGGAGTCGAAACATTACGAACTTGTTGATGCAAGCTATGTTATGAGTGCATACCCGATTATGGGTTTTATCGGCGCTACCGCATCGGGATTTATTTCCGATAAATTATTTAAAGCGAAAAGAAATATTCCTACTCTTATATACGGATTAATGGAAACCGCTGCCGTTATAATGTTATTTATTGTTCCCCCCGGACATGTATGGCTGGATACGATAGCGATGGGATTGTTCGGTTTCGGAGTCGGTGGGTTGATTGTATTTCTGGCTGGACTAATTGCTGTGGATATAACTCCGAAAGCAACAGCGGGAGCGGTAAAAGGATTGATCGGATTGTTCAGTTATATAGGCGCGGCAACACAGGACTGGATAAGCGGATTCTTAATTGAAAGCAGCAAAGTGGTAACTAACGGAGCAGCAACTTATAATTTCGATAATGCCTTCTATTTCTGGATCGGTGCATCGGTTCTATCTATGCTGCTTGCATTAATTGTATGGAATGTTAAACCAACTGAGTAAACTATTGAAAAATTATTTAAGCATAGCGCTTTTTATAATCACAACTAGTTGCATATTAGTCGGGCAGGTTCCTCGGAAAGGAATATGCGCTCATCGCGGCGCGGCAAATTCGCATCCGGAGAACACATTGTCAGCGATTGAACAGGCGGTAGAACTCGGCGTGCAAATGATTGAGTATGATGTTCGCTCCACAAAGGATAATGGGCTTGTGTTGATGCATGATAAAACGGTTGACAGAACTACAAACGGTAAAGGGGCGGTTAAGGATTTGACGCTTTCTGAAATCGGGGAGCTTGATGCGGGAATATGGAAAGGAGAAAAATTTAAGGATGAGAAAGTCCCGACTTTAGAAGAAGTTCTGGATGCAATTCCGGATACTATTCTGATGAATATCCATGTTAAAAAAGAGTTTGAAACAGCTATAGCCGTCGCCAGGTTGTTGACCGAAAGAGATCAAATCAGTAATGCCGTGATGGCTGTTGAAAATGACGTTGTTGATACTATCAGAGCAATAAACAGACAAATTAAAATATGCAGTATGGAACGCGGAAATACATCAGAGGAATATGTTAATAACGCTGTTAAAGTTAAAGCGGATTTTGTACAGCTCAAAGAAAGATCGCTTTCGAATATTTATGAGATTGTTAGTAAACTAAAGAAGCATAATATCGTAGTGAATTTTTATCATGCCGAGAGTTTAGGAAAGTTGAAAATCCTTTTTGAAGCGGGTGTGGATTTTGCGCTGACTAATAATCCGGAAGCAATGATGAAGGCAGCAAAAGAAAACGGGTTAGTGAAATAAGAATCATGGAAATAATATTAACAAGATAAAGAATAGGTGTGAAATGAAAAGTACTGGATATATTTATGCCATATTTGTAATAGTTCTATTGTGCCTGTCAACAACCGTATTAGCACAAAGAAAGTTTGAAGAAGTTAAAGTGTTTGAAGTGCCTGAAGCGCGGCAGGGAATAGCGGTGGATGAGAACTACTTCTATGTGATTGATACAAGAGGAATTGCAAAGTATGATAAAGAATCCGGTGAACTGGTTAAGAAGTGGGAAGGTGAAAAAGGGGGAGTGATTAAGCATCTGGACAGCGGTGTAATACTGGACGGCAAGCTTTATACCGCTCATAGTAACTACCCGGAATTCCCGATGACCAGTTCGATTGAAATGTGGGATCCCGAAACACTGGAACCTGTCGGTACTCATAGCTTCGGAATTGAATACGGCTCCTGTACCTGGATTGACAGGCGTGACGGATACTGGTGGGCTGCCTTCGCGCATTACAATAAATGGTCCGATTCTACCGGTACCGACAGACGCTGGACAACTTTAATTAAGTTCGACAGTGAATGGCGCAGACTTGAGGCATGGGTGTTCCCTCAAAAGGTCCTGGAAATGTTCGATTATATGAGTAACTCCGGCGGTACCTGGGGACCTGACGGGTTACTTTACTGCACCGGGCACGATGGTGACTGGGTTTATGTCATGCAAATACCTAAGCAGGGTTCAATACTCGAGCTTGTTGAAATCGTTCCGGTTAACTGCACCGGGCAGGGACTTGCCTGGGACAGGACCGAACCGGGAACACTTTATACAATTAATAAAGCTAAGCGAAAGGTTATACGCTCCAAACTGACTCAAAAATAGAACTCCCTGATTAGTAGTATATAGATAATGTAACATCCCTATCCCTTATAATCCTTCTTGTTGCAAGCCCTATACCGGTTTGATAATGAGAAGGATTATTTATTATCAGCCAATTTACATAACGAACATTATCGAATTTACCGGACATTCTGGTGAGCAGGCAAGCCGGAGCAGTCCCGCCAATGAAAGCGGCGGGCAAGCCCAACCTTTCAATCTCAATTTCAATCTTTGTCAGCCATAATGTGCCTGTCCGGCTTTGATGGGGCATTATTCAAATTCGGCACCTAAAGATAGTTGACTTTTATGACTTTGAGTTAACAACGGATGGTATCAGAATATTTTTTGATAATGGTTTTTTCTGTATTTTATATTTTAAGTTATTAGATCAGAATAAGATTTTGGGTGAATGTCATGAAAAACAAACCAATTGTTACAACTAGTTCATCGTTTGATCTAAATTCTCTTCCATCAGATAGGAAGTTTGAAGAATTATTGCACAGAATATTTCAGTTTCGCGTAAACGATGATAAAGAAAATGAATTTGATACGGCTTTATTAATGTCGGGTGTTGGGGAAAAAGGTGTTGATGTTTTATTAAAATTGAAAGGAAAGAATGTTGGCGCAGTTCAATGTAAAATGAATACAGGTGGTAATCTTAATAAGCCTAGTGCAGCAAAAGAGATAATTAAATTCATTTTATATTATATCCAAGACAATACGCTCATCGATGATATTAATACTTTTCAATACTATTTCGTTGTTTCTGGGAAATTTAGTTCAACTACCATTAAGCTGTTAAGTGATTTTAAGAATGAAATATTAAAAGAGCCCGATTTAACTAATTGGACAAAAACGGTTTTAAAAAAACATAAAGCTTTTCAATCAATGAAATACACATTAATCCAAAAATCACTTAAAAGGTATCTATCACAATTAATAGTAAAACCTAAAAGCTATAGTGAGATTAATAGTTGGCTTAATAAATATGATATAATAGTCGATGAATTTTTTGAAATTAAGAAAGTGGTTGATAATTCTACAATTGAGAAAGGAATTAAGGATATTCAGTCAATAATAAATCCAGACATTGAAAGTAAGGTTACCAAATTTATCAAAGAATATTATAAATCCGCCAAAAGCCATCTTGATATTGTCAAATTCATTGGTCATGATATACACCTAGGTAACAAACCACGTAATATCACGGTTTCGAAATTATATGTTGAACCATGTTTTCGTTACAGAGAAAGTGTAAAAACAGATTTAGAAAATACAGAGAAAACAAACTTCGAAGATGATAAAAAACTGCATATCCATAATGTTTTTGACAAAAATAAAAATTATATAATTCTTGGTGATCCGGGGGCGGGAAAATCTCTTCTGGTCAAAAACTTAATTTTGCGGTTTATGAAAAATAAGGTGAACCAAGGAGGCTTAAAAAAATATAAAAATTTCATACCTATTAGAATTGAGTTAAGAAAGTACAATGCTGTTAAAATAAAACGTGAAACTAATATTATTTCTTATTTAACATCTCTATTAAAGAACGAATATCAACTAAATGCAATTGAAGAAAAAACAATTGAATACATGGTTAAAAACTTCAATACAATATTTTTTTTCGATGGTTTAGATGAAATATTTGATTCGGGACAGAAAAACATAATCAGAGACGATATTATTAATTTTTTAGCAATCAATCCAAAAGCCAAATGTGTTATAACATCTAGGTTTAGAGGGTATCATGATATTTCTTTTCCAGAGAAAAAGTTTTGTGAGTTCGAGATTCAACATTTCGATGATACACAAGTTAGAAAATTTATAGTAAAATTCTATAGTACTCAGATATCAAATACTATAGAAAGAAAAAGAGAAATAGAAAGTTGCATAAATCAATTAAGGCAAGTCGATGATAATCTAAAATCTAATCCATTAATTTTATCTCTTATGGCTTTATTGGCTATCAATAGAATTGTAATCCCGGATTCTAAGTTAGAAGTATATCGCTCAATTACTAATACTCTTGTTGAAACACGCGATAAAGATGAGAAAAACTTAAATATAAAGTTAAAAGTTAAAAGTAAAAGAGGAACACTTGGTTATTTGGCATATTGGCAATACTGTCAAATGTCGAATCAGAAGCGAATAAATAGAAAGTTAGCTGAGAAGACAATCGCAGACTATTTAATAAATTTAAAAAGTGATCCAATTGAAGATATAATTGAAGCAGAAGAAGCCGCTAGGCACTTCTTGGATTACACTGAAAGACGCTCAATATATTTTGATGATAATTTTACTCATAAAACTTTCCTGGAATATTATACTGCTGATTATATTTTTACAAAATATCATAATGGGGGCAAACATGATGAACGTGATAAAATCATTAAAAAATATATTGAAACCTCTGCTTGGCATATAGTTTTTGAGTTGCTAATTTTAATGATTAATGAAGGATTAGTTGAAAGTGATATGTTGGATCAACTTATTGATGAAAATCTTGATACAAGTAGTCATGAAAATATGTATTTCTTTCAGAGTTTATTTAAGAATTCGATTATTATGTCAAGATCTATTCAAAAGAGAATTCTTAGCGAAACAATTAAATTAATTTTAAGAGAAAATAACTTGATAACAGAAACGGAAAGTGCTTACTATGAAGAAAAAGATTTGTTACTACTTATTCAAGAAATCTGTCGGGACGAAGACCATCACGATATGGTACAAGAAATACTTTTAGAACTTGAAGATAAACAAGTATCAAATCAAGATTATATAAAATTCTACACTTTCATCTTTGAATTAAGACAAAATGTCCGTATGAAGAATACGACCAAACAGTACAACTTCAGTTTTATAAACAATAAAAAACTGTTGCAATTAATTAAGGAAGACTTATTATTGTTTGTACATTATCATATTCGGGAAATTGAGAGTATTGAGGATTGGATACCAATTCTATCAAATCAGGCTAAATACTTCACACCTGAAAGTGTTTTTAATCCAGTAAGTTATAAATATCATCTTCATACCAGAAAAATACCCTTAATTGAAATTTTTATGATGTGGAATAATTATACTTCGGTAAAAAAATTAAAAAGAGAATTACAGCAAATTGAAAAGATGGGTATATCATTTGAAAGAATAGTAGAACATATAAATTCAAACAAAATAACACTTGTTTTTTGGAAGGAAAAGAAAGTGGAAGAAATAATACAATTACTTATTAAAAGTAAAGATAAAATGATAGACGCCTATTTAAGTTTGCTTTTGAAATCAGCGAGGGATGGTGATTGGATGAATAATTGCTCAAATATTGATCATCCCAAAATAAAAGAAATTTTAAGCCAAAGATGAGGTGTCCTTAAGATTATTGTGCCTTGTTCAATTCAGCTATATTCATGTTACGCATAATAGGTAAGTTATTATAAATAAGGTGGTTAAATGTGATCAAAATCGCGTAAACTTATTAACAATTGTATTAATTGAGAAACATCCGGGAATAATGTGAATACAAACTTTTCGACACCTCCATACAGGATATAAGTAAGGCTATAACCTGAATTATTTCTTGATTATATCAGGTTATAGCCTTATTTTATTACTAGTATTTAAGGATATAGCCTGATGGAAACAACAAGAAAACTGCAAATTGAGCAGTTAGACAAGAAATTCAAAAAACTTTCTGGTTGTGTATTATATGATCCGCCGCCAAAAGGATGGATAAACCTAATTCGGGTTACTTTAAATATGTCTCTTAAACAATTGGGTAAAAGATTAAATATAACCCAGCAGAGCACAAAAGAGATTGAAAATAGAGAGCAATCAAAGAGTATTACATTAAAAGGTTTAAATGAAGCTGCAAACGCTCTGGATATGAAGCTGGTATATTTTCTGATTCCAAAGGACGAATCATTGGAAAAATTAATTGAAAGAAAGGCATTGGAAAAGGCATCGGAGATAGTCGGCAGGACTTCACATACAATGTTGTTGGAAAATCAAGCAACTTCAACAGAGAGATTAAATAATGCGGTTAAACAGAAAGAAACTGAGTTAAAAGAACAATTACCTAAATATTTATGGGATTGAATTTAGATTACATAAATGGTCAAACACCTCTTGATGAAGATGAGAAAGAAGGATTAAAAATTTCAACTATAGTGACCAGGGGCGACCTGGACGAGTTTGAACAGCAAAATATTGAAAAAGCTGTAGAGTGGACACTTGGAAATAAATTTTCTTACAATAAAATATTATCAGAAGAATTTATTAAAAACCTTCATAAGAGAATGTTTGATGATGTTTGGAAATGGGCAGGCAAATTTCGGACAACAGAAAAAACTATTGGTGTAGATCCGTATAGTATTGGAGTGGAATTGAGAAATTTAATTGAGGATTGTAAGTATTGGATAAAAGAAAATACACACGTACCCGATGAAATTGCCGTTAGATTCAGTCATAGAATTGTAAAGATACATTTGTTCTCAAATGGCAATGGCAGACACTCAAGATTAATTGGTGACATAATCGTTTCTCATGTCTATGAGAAACCGGTGTTTTCATGGGGCAAGGGGGATCTTGTTCATTCCGGAGACGTGAGAGCTAATTATTTGAATGCTTTAAGAGAGACCGACAAAGAGAACTATAGTAATTTAATAACTTTTGCACGCAGTTAATATTTCTATCATATATATGGACGTGATCTGAAATTACCTACCCCCCCTTAATTTTTAGCTTAGCTGACTCATGAGTACCTGACTACTTATTTGTATTCTGTAGTATTATCATTCGCAAAAGATATTTAAGAAACCAAATAACTTGTACTCATAATGAAAAAGGTATAAAGATAAGTCGCTTTACTCCTCAACTTTATTTTCTGTAAAACATATTAGCAGCATCAGACGCTCTTTAAAAGCGCTGAATGCTGCCAGACATACAAAACCATTAATCAAGGGTTAAAAAGGCTGTGAGGGGCTTTAAATTAAGATTACAGGGTATTTGTGAAGTATGGTTTAGCCAGTATTCATAGGGGTAGCGAGTGATTAGCTAAAAACCAAAGCAAAACCTTTCACGTGGGGTCTCAGTTAAACATAACATTATCAGCCAATTTACATAACGAACATTATCGAACAAAACGGAGTAGTCCCAAATAACCATCTCAATTCCAATCTTTGTAGGCTTGGGGCTTGTCCGGCGGAGTCCCTATACTCATATCCCCAAAACTTTATAGGACGAAGACGGACATTATGTAAATTCGGCACGTTATCTTATAAGAATTGCGTATCATTAGTTCATTAGTCCCCTACAATTAAGTATATTTGTACGATGGATGTATTAACACCCGAACAGCGTAGCCGTAATATGCGGGCAATTAAAAGCAAAGGCACAAAGATTGAAGAATTGCTTGCAAAAGCCTTATGGCAAAATGGATTAAGGTACAGACGTAATAATAAGAAGGTTTTTGGTAAGCCCGACTTTACTTTCAGGAAATATAAGATTGCAATTTTTTGCGATAGTGAATATTTTCATGGTAAAGATTGGGAAACTCAAAAGCACCGTATTAAAACCAACCAGGAATTTTGGCAGAAGAAAATTGAAGGTAATATCGTCAGGGATAAACTTGTAAACGAGACATTAAAAAAAGAAGGTTGGACGGTAATACGGTTCTGGGGTGATCAAATTAAAAAAGACATCAGTTCATGTGTAACAAAGGTAGAGAACGCAATCTGTGAAAGGAAAGAAGATAAAATATTCTGAGGTTCGGGATAACTTTTGTATCCAGCCCTTGAAGGATGATGAAAACGAACAGGCATTTACAACACATTACCTTCATAATCTTAGCAACGGAGCATCTAAGTATTTCAGAGAGCCTGCCTGTAAATATATTAGCAAATTTAATAGTAAGTGGCTCATATGCGACGATGAACAGTTAAAACTCAGATGGGATGTTCCGTTCCCAACCCCTAGAAACACTAAGTTTAAGTTTATTGATTTGTTTGCTGGTATCGGCGGCATCAGAATTGCTTTTCAAAGTGTCGGTGGTAAATGTGTATTCTCTTCTGAGTATGATAAGTTTGCAAAAGTAACTTATGAAGCTAATTTTGGTGAAGTTCCGTTCGGTGATATAACAAAAATTGATGTAAAGTGTATACCTGAACACGATGTACTACTTGGCGGATTTCCTTGTCAGCCTTTTTCGATAGCAGGTGTGTCCAAAAAAAACAGTCTGGGCAAAAAACATGGATTTTTGGATGAAACTCAGGGAACATTATTTTTTGATATTGCCCGGATATTAAAAACTAAGCGCCCAAAGGCTTTCATGTTAGAGAATGTAAAAAATCTGGTTGGACATGATCGAGGTCGTACATTCGAAGTAATATATAATACATTGGATGAATTAGATTATTCAATTCATTACAGAGTATTGGACGGTAAACACTTTGCTCCGCAACACAGGGAAAGAATTATAATTGTCGGCTTTGATAAAAAGGTCTATAATGGGAATGAGAATTTTCAATTTCCGAAATTACCAGACCCAAGCAAAACAGTTAGGGAAATTCTGCTCGAACATCCCGATCAAAAATACACACTCACAGATAAACTTTGGACCTACCTTCAAAATTATGCCGCTAAACATAAAGCAAAAGGGAATGGTTTCGGTTACGGACTTACTGATATTGATGGTATTAGTAGAACGTTAAGTGCACGATATTACAAGGACGGTTCTGAGATTTTAATACCACAGGGCGCAAGTAATCCCAGACGTTTAACACCCAGAGAATGTGCAAGACTTCAGGGATTCCCGGATAAATTCAAAATTCCTGTGTCAGATAATCAGGCATATCGTCAGTTTGGAAATTCAGTGGTTGTCCCACTTATACAAGCCGTAGCAAAACAAATTATTAAAGTGCTTGAAAATAACAATGAATGATATCCTTGCTTCAGCCATACAGTCCTGTATAGATGGTGATGTTTCATTCAGTAAGTTTATTACTGCTAATGATACAGGCGCCACAGGGGGACATCAATCAGGTTTTCACATCCACAAAAATTCATGGTCGCTCTTTTTTAACACTCCCGGGACTAAGGGAGAAAACAAAGATGTTTTTGTAAAAATAAAGTGGCAAAATGATATTGAAACGGATAGCAGATTTATCTACTACGGTGTTGGTACAAGAAATGAGTATCGTTTAACTCGTTTTGGCAAAGGCTTCCCATATCTGAGAGATGAAAATGTTGGTGATCTGCTTGTAATAGCAAAGAGAGACGACAAATATTATGAGGCGTTTCTGCTTTCTACTGATGATGATATTGAGGAATTTTTTAATGCTTTTGGTATTACATCAACAGATACAAACGGTCTGCTTCCCGATACCTCAGTCCAATCTTTTGAAAACGAATTAATTAAGTTCTTCGAAGATTATATAAAAAACTTAACCGTTGAATTTCCACCTACATCGGAAATAGCCACAGCTGCAAGAAATATATTCTATCAGGCTTATAAGAGGAGTACATTATCAGTATTGCGTGAACCTGATAAAGAAATTATATCTTGGCTGGCAACGGAATTTGATCTGTTCAGGTTCTTGGAAAATGATAGATATAGTCATTTAATAAAAAAGCCATTTCCCTCAGTTGATGATTTAATAACTGTAGCAAATAAAATTCTAAACAGACGAAAATCAAGAGCCGGTAAGTCTTTAGAGCACCATTTGTCTGAGACTTTCAATATTTGGAAACTAGAATATGATTCACAACCGGTAACGGAGGCGAATAAAAAGCCTGACTTTATATTTCCAAATATTGACGTTTATTTTAATGAGCCTGTTGGAAGCAATAAACTAATTTTCCTTGGTGCTAAGACTACCTGCAAGGACAGGTGGCGACAGATAATAGGAGAAGCTGACCGGATACCTAATAAACATCTTTTTACACTGCAACAAGGAATTTCTGGTAATCAGCTTGAGGAAATGAAGCTCTCAGGTATTACCCTGGTGGTTCCATCACCATATCTTTCAAGTTTTCCTTCAGAACATAGAAAGGATATCTGGACATTTAGCAAGTTCTTGAATTACACCAAGGATGTTCAATACAAATAGTATTGACAATATCGCAAAGAATCATTTAACGTTTTACATATCAAACAGAAATTCTTATATGTTAGCTTGCCGTGAATCAGAGTTACTTGTGTATTACGTTATTGTCAAGTAAATATATTTCTTGAAATCTAATACATCTATTCGCAATTATTTCCCCAGAATATGGACTTTCCATTGCTTATTACGGTATTAAATCCAATAATTGTTTACGTAGAGGTTTCTTAAACACACCTTTAGATATAGAATTCATTATAAATACAATTGATGATATGCCATTTTGAATATTCTTTTTGTATTGATTAATGGAGATTTCATCATCAGTCTCTTTTGGATGTGTTAATCGGTCTCTAAACTTTTTGAATTCCATAAAATGAGACCACTCCTTACTTTTAAAATCGAAATCCCATGCAAATTTTTTAATGATAATCTTTAGTTTGTCTTCAATTCTATGATATTCAATAACTTCCTTTATTTCAACATTATTTACATCTAGGATTATTTTTTTATCAAGTAAAAAAGCTATTTCGATTCTTGAAATACTATTTCCTTTGTGGAAAGTATCAGCGATATAAAATGCGAATGCTTCAATACTACTTGCTGCATAAAATACACTAGCTCGAAAGAACCTCTTGGCTTTTTTCTCCTCACTAATTTTTTGAGCTTCAGTAAGAAAATAGTCACAATCAATTAAATAGTCTTCAAACATCTCATATTTTCCCTATCGCTTTATTTGCTGCTTGTACTGCTTTTTTAGCTTCATATGATTGAATTGCAGCATTTGCTAATTTTTGTGTTATACGTTTTTGCTGAGCTTTTGTAGCCAGAATAAGAAATACCTCAAGCATTCTTCCAAGTTCACTGGAGCTTGATCTTGTTCCCAAACCTCTATATGTATCGGGATCAGTACCCTTTAATCTAGCTAATGATAGAGCTTTAGCATTCAATGGATCTTCTGGTGATGAAACAGAGTCTGGCAGCATATATAAAGAGTTTAACAATTTTTGATTTTGTTGAAAAAGACCGCTTGCATATGCCCAAGAGGATACCACTGCTAATGAAAGTGCTTTCCTAGCAAATTCATTAAAATTGTCTGTCTCACGATTGTTTACGGTTGTTCGTTGTTGTTTATGTAAACGTGCGAATTCTTTTCCCATTTTTATTAAATCTTTATTATTCCATTCTATTTGACTACGTATTTCTAAATAGTTTTCATCAATTCCACCAGATTTAGAGAGGATGGGTTGATGAAAGTCATTTAATTTTTTCTCTTTCCCAAGATAGTAATTGATTAATAAGGTGCGTGCAATTCGAACAGTTGGAATCTCTGGACTTTTTCGATCCGAAAAATCCTGATTAACTTTAAGTAAACCTATGGTTTGACACCAGTCTCTTAATTCAGAACCAAGAAGCTGTTCGCGCATTCTATCTAGAAGATCATTGGGTACGGCTATTGAAGTATTATTTATAGTAGCAATTTCAACTTTTTGGTCACGATTAAGATTAAAATATACACGTATTCCATGAAAGTTGTCTTTTTGTGAATCTTTATAAGCATTTGAAATTGCTTTTATTCGATGTTGTCCCCCATACACTTTTAGCGGTTTTTTATTGCGATAAGATTTATCATATTCAATAACCATATCTTCAAAACTCCTACCCTCTTTCGCATCAGTTTGCATACTAACAAATGCCGATTCATCCTCCGTAATTTCTCTATTTAGTTTATAAATTACGTCTTCTTCATCATCTAAATCTAGAGTAGCTTGTAAATCTGCATATTTTACAAGATCATTGGATTTTAAATGACAAATGAGATAGTACGTTTTACTCTTTTGATCATAATTAAGAAGTATACTTCCACCATTTTTTATTTCGTAAGTTGAGAATGCTTTTAAAAACTCATTTATAAGTTTTTTAACTTTTACTGTTGGTTTAAGTTGAGTGGGGATTATTAATTCATTTTTCATTTTGAACTCATTTATTTGATGAATCAAAGTTATTCTTTTCGAATCAAAAGATTTCAACAAATTTTACTAAATTTATAGAAAATAAATGACATTTATAATGTATAAACGAATTAAAATGCCAAATGTAAATATTGAGTTTAATTCAGACTACTACTGTTGCGCTTAATGTTGCGTAAAAATGTTAACTTATTATAAATAAGGTAGTTAGATATGATTCTACGTATCGACGGCAAATCATTAACGATTGACAAGATAGAACAATTCGTTTACGGGAATGCTAAGGTAAGTTTAACAAAGGAATCGAAAGTTAAAGTTAAGAAAGCGCGTAAACTTATTGATGACTGGGTTGCCCGGGACGAAGTTATTTACGGAGTTACAACCGGATTCGGCGAGTTCTCCAACGTTAAGATTTCGCACGAGAATCTTGAGAAGCTGCAGGAGAATTTAATTGTAAGTCACTCCACCGGTGTCGGCGAACCTTTGCCTCCGTTTATTGTTAAGACAATGATGCTTCTTCGAGCAAATGCATTAGCAGCCGGACATTCAGGAATACGACTGGAAACTCTTCAGCTTCTTATCGACATGATAAACAATAACATTATTCCGGTGATTCCCTCGCAGGGTTCCGTAGGTTCAAGCGGTGATCTCGCACCTCTTGCGCACCTTGTTCTAGCTATGATCGGGAAAGGTAAGGTGCAGGTAATTAAGGATGTTAATAATCCGTCTGCTGCAAATACTAAACCGGTAAACGCTAAGCAGGCAATGAAGAAAGCCGGTCTTGTACCGGTTAAGCTTGGCGCAAAGGAAGGACTCGCTTTAATCAACGGTACTCAGATGATGACCGCGTTCGCGGCGTACATTTGCGTTCATGCCAGACGGCTTGTTAAGTACACCGACATAGCTGCGTCACTTACGCACGAAGCGTTGCGTGCAACAGACAGAGCTTACGATAAAAGACTTCACGAACTCCGTCCGTTCAAAGGCCAGTTAGATACAGCCAGGAACATGCTGGCTATGATTAAGAACAGTGAAATTCGCGTATCGCATCTTGAGGATGATATACGAGTTCAGGACTCGTACTCGATGCGCTGTATCCCGCAGGTTCACGGCGCTTCGCGGGATGCTGTGGATTATGTCTGTTCTAAAGTCGCTGTCGAGCTCAACTCGGTTAATGACAATCCGCTTGTATTCCCGGAACAGGGAGATCACCTTGAAGGGGGCAACTTCCACGGGCAGCCGATGGCGCTCGCAATGGACTTTATGGGAATAGCATTATCTGAACTCGCAAACATCTCCGAAAGACGAGTTGAACGGTTAACTAATGGTTCGTTAAGTCAACTGCCGCGCTTTCTTACTAAACATGGCGGACTCAATTCCGGATTGATGATAGCGCAGTATACAGCTGCGAGTCTTGTCTCGGAAAATAAAGTCCTTGCACATCCGGCTTCGGTCGACTCAATCCCGACTTCAGCCAACCAGGAAGATCATAATTCAATGGGTCCAATCGCGGCACGGAAGTGTTATCAAATTCTCAGGAACGTTCAGAAGGTAATAGCAATCGAAATGCTGACAGCCGCACAGGGAATAGAGTTTCTTAAGCCGCTTAAATGCGGTACAGGTACGACAATAGCATATAAAGAAATTCGTAAATTCGTTCCGCCGCTTAATAAGGACAGGATACTTCACAAGGATATTGATAAAGTAGTTGAACTTGTGGAGGGACAAGAACTATTGAATGCTGTTGAAAAGAAGATTAATCTGAAATAGGTTTAAAGATTTCTCCCTGCACTTGAAACGCCATGCTGGTGAACTTGTTATTCCGAATCCCCGTTTAATGGTGAGGAATCTTAAAAGACCGGTAGTATTTTGAGCAATAATCCTCTAAGTTTTCTCTCCCGACAGAGTCGGGATCGAAATGACAGATTTAAATAATGTTTATTACTAGTTGGATAAATCGGAAAACAGGTATACAAATATAAGTTTGTCATTCCGAATCCCCGTTTACGGGGTGAGGAATCTTAATAGACCGGTAATATTTTGAGCAATATTCCTCTAAGTTTTCTCTCCCGACAGAGTCGGGATCGAAATGACAGTTGTAACAGTGAAATCTAGTAATTGCAAATATCCCTTAACTCACATCATCGGATAATGTTGAAATGGATAAATATTATTATGTTTATATCATGTCGAATTGGAATGATAAAGTAACTTATACTGGGATAACGAATAATCTAAAAAGAAGAGTTTATTAACACAAAAACAAACTCATAGATGGATTTACAAGAAAATATAACTGCACAAAGCTTGTCTATTATGAAGAGACGCAAGATGTAAGTGCAGCAATTAGCAGAGAAAAGAAGAATAAATTGATTGCGACTGCAAATCCGGAATGGAAGGATATGGCTGATCTTGTGGGACTGTAAGATTTCTCTCCCGATCCGGCAGTTGACGGACGGGTTCGAAATGACAGATTTAAATAAAATAGTATTACGAGCTGGACAGATCGACTGATAGATATAAATAATATAAGTTTGTTATTCCGAATCCCCGTTTGCGGGGTGAGGAATCTTTAGTTAACTTTCTAACGTTTCATTGTTTTTAAGATATCTCCTCATCCGCCGGTTGACGGATGAAGAGAGATGACAGCACTCTAAGACGTGTCATTTCTAAGGATTCCGAGGGTTCCGGAAGACTGAGAAATCTTGGGTCTGCTTTAAGATATCTCCTCTTCCCGACTGTGTCGCGACTCGTCGATATGACTGGTTTGAAAGAAACTTAATTAATCTTATTGAAACAACGGACAAACAATCATGGATACACAAATACTAACAACATTTTCACCGGAGAGAATTATAGAACTGATGCTGGCGCCGGCAATTATGATAAGTGCCTGCGGACTGCTTCTACTCGGTATAAATAATAAATATTCCATCGTTGTAAACAGGATCCGACTGCTTAACCAGGAAAGCCGTGCGCTGCGTAAAAAAATTGGCAATGAGGATTATACTACTAACGAGGATATGCGACTTGAAATTATTGCACAGCAGATTCCCAGACTTTTATTCAGATTGAAGCTGGTCCGAAACGCTGTTATATCATACGCGATGGCTGTCGGACTTTTTGTTGTAACATCGCTTCTTCTCGGTATATCGTACCTGACCGGCGCAACGAATATAAACTCTGTAATTATGGGAGTATTTCTTTTCGGAATGCTAATGGTACTCGTTGGCATCTTATTTATGGGAACCGAGACATACAAAGGTTATTCCATTGTTGAGTTTGAAGTTGAGGCAGAACAGTAGGGGAAAAATTAAGTAGTTTGAAGATGGAAGATAGAATTGGTGGTCTACTCTTCCGTCTTTTGCGGGGTGCTTTTTTTAGACTTGTCCTTTTTGAGATAAGCCGAGTAACCCATACGGTTTTTCATATCTATCTTTTTATCGACCCACATAATAAATAGGAGAACACCGCCGAGTATACCCAACATAAAGATTATAAACAGTATGAAAATTATTGTGTAGAGATCCATTTCGGTACTTTCTGTTTTTAGACGTGTCCGAAGCCTTTAAGTTATTGCTGTCAGAAAGTTACTAGCCCCACTTGTCGATTTCCTTAATCTTCTCATCGGCACCGAACAGAACCAGAATGTCATCCGATTCTATTTTGTAGCTGGCGTCCGGTATGGTAATCTCTTCATCAGCTTCGTGTAAAAATGTTTTACGGTTCTTTATCATAAGCACTTCCAGACCGAACTTATTGCGCAGCTTAAGGTCAACCAGGGTTTTACCAACAAAACTTTTCGGAGCCATCTTTTCTACAATCGAATAACCGTCGGCGACTTTAGATACTACACTTTTCTTAATAGTTCTTAACTCGCTGGCAAGTCCGTCTGTAATATTATATTTAAGACTAGCGCGATTGTAAGCTGTTATCGCATTCTGTCTTCTTATTGTCCCTATTACTTTGCTCGATTCATCAACTGAAAGTACGGGGAACTGGTCGAGGTTACTGTTGCCGAAAAGCTTGAATACGTGTTCAAGTGTATCGTCCTCATTTACGTAAATAACTTCCGGACGCGCTATGTCGTTGGCAACCACCATCTCCCGCAGTGAATCATACTCTGTAATAATCGGTCTGAGTTCGTTCTCTGTAATTGTCCCGGAGAGTTTACCTTCTTTGTCAACTGTATAAAATACGCTATGCGGACTGTCGAGAAGCTGCGCTACAAGTTTGGGTAATGGAGTTTGTGCAGGTATAAGGGTTACATCGGGAGTCATTACCTCGCTTACCACAATTGAACTAAGGATACTCGATTCCCTTCCGCTTGAAATCCTGTAGCCCTCCTGTTCCAGATGCTTAACATGCACCGAGCCTTTAATAACAAGTTGAACAATAGTTGTACTTATAACAACTGCAAGCATAAGCGGGAGTATAAAAGTGTAATCTTTCGTCATCTCGAAAATAATAAGTATTGACGAGATTGGAATAGAATTAATGCCGCCGAGAACAGCGCCCATAGATACAAGTACGAATGTTGTCGGATCGATATTAATTCCCCAAACAGATCTGACAACCATTGCAAAAAGATATCCGAACATAGCTCCCATAAACAACGAGGGGGCGAACACGCCGCCGAATCCCCCGGAGTGCAGTATTAACGGTACTAATATAAATTTCATTACTAAAAGGATTGCGGCTATCTGCCATGCGAGATTGCTCGCGAGTACTTTGTTTATTGCCTGATAACCTATTCCGAAAATATCGGCATAGAAGTAACCGCTGATACCAACTGCTAAACCAACAGCCGACATAAGCGCCCATTGGGGCATTCGCTTCAATAAATTTCTTTTAAAAAGAAGAGAAACCCGGTCCGAATAATTTATATACAGAATTGAAAGAAGACCCGACAGGAGTCCCAGAACCGCAAACAGGTAATAGTGTTCGTAATGTCCGACATCAGGCACCTGGAACCGGAATACTGAATAGTTGCCAAGAAATATCCTCGAGATGGTGCTTGCTGTTACGGATGATAAAATAAGTGCGGAAAATGTAGCTGACTGGAACTCATTAAGTAAAATTATTTCAAGTGCGAAGAAAACTCCGCCCAGCGGGGTATTAAATACAGCCGCTATTGCAGCGCCGGCCCCGGCTGCAGTAAACATTCTTCTTCTTGAGTCTGACAGTGAGAGAACCTGCGCAAGTTTACTGGCAACTCCTCCGCCGATTTGTGCAGCAGGTCCCTCAGGTCCGACAGTGCCTCCCGAACCCATTGATATAACCGGAGCAATGAAGTGGAATACAGTAGTTTTGAATCTTATAAATCCGCCTCTGGTTGCAACCGATTTTATCACATCTGCAACACCCCGCTTCTTTGCAATCTTCGGGAAGAAGTATATCATAAGACTTTGCAGTATTAGACCTATTACAGGTATCAGAATTACAGCGCCACCGCCAAGGAAAAAGAATGCTTCGGTACCGTATGTGAAGAATAGATGATCTACCCAATGAATTGATTTGTGAAATAGCACAACTGCCAGTCCGACTATTGCGCCGATCCCAACAGCATAAAAACTAAATAAAGTATATTCAGGCATCGACATCCGGTCGAGCTTAGCCTGTACCTTTTCAAGTATTGATCTTGTTCTCTGCTGAAAATTTTTAGAACTCTTATTTCCCAATTTCTTTCTCTTCTATTCTAATTCATTACCGATACGTGACAATTCGGTTGAAAAATAAATATATAACGGCTTGCCGAAAATAGCTTTGCCATCAACAAATCCGAAATGCCTGCTGTCGAAACTATCCGCTCTGTTATCACCTAATATAAAATACTTACTATTCGGGATAACAAATTTTTCAAAATTTATATTCGTATCATTCAACTTAAATTTCTCTTCAAGTCTTTCATTATTTCTAATTATAACTCCGTCAACACATTCAATTACATCGCCCCCTTCACCGATTATCCTGCCAATATAATCAAGCCTGGGATCGTGCGGTGGGTGATATATGACCGGGTTGTCTATTTCGGGTTTGTTTCTCTGATAGAAACTATTATTAATGGTAATAAAATCGTGATCCTTAAATGTTGGGAACATGTTGTTTGAAACAATTCTCCTTGACTCGTACTTCATCATAGGGTGCATTATCCATGTAACAAATACATTGAATATGATTGACAGAATTATGAATGCGGTGATGAATCTACCGGTACGATAGAACGAGTCCGGTGAAGCGCCGGAGCTTCGGGAAATATGGACTGAATGAATTATAATGCCAACCCTGAACAATATAAGTGTGAGTAGGAAAAGAAGTAACAGAGTAAATGAACCCAAACCGATGAAATGGAATAATAAATATATAAATTGAAATGCAAGGTAGAGTATTAACCCGGTTTTTAATTTGCCGTTATAGATATGTCCAAGGCCTGCGTCAATGAGGGAAAACAATCCGGTTTTTAATATTTCTTTCCTTAGTCCCAATTATTTATATGCCCTGTATATTAGCGTTCGTGAATGGCTTGACATAATATCTGCAGACTCAATTTCAATGTTTTTGAATCCTGCACTCTCAAGCATTAACTTGAATTCATACTTGCCGTACCATCTCATCTTGAATGTATCTTTAACAATCTGAGTTTCCGCGTCTTCGGAGTGGAGTTCGTAACTGTATGAACCGGACAAAACCTGCTCCTCGAAATCGTATTTGGTATTACCAAAACAAACCAGTTTTTGATCACCACTTTGAGCAGTTCTCATAAGAGTTTCTGTACCCTCTGAATCACTTTTCGCATCTTGAGTTGGTTTGAAAATATCGAGAACGAAGACGCCGTTGTTATTAAGGTGTTCGTATATATTCTGAATACACTTTTGTGCTTCGTTAAAATCGTCAATCATGCAAAATGAACCGCCTGAAATGAAAATTGTATCATAAGTTTTTTCAGTTTTGAACGAAACTATATCCTGTTCAAACAACCCGGACTTCAGGTTAAGCGAGTCCAACTTTGTTTTGCAATGAGCAAGCATTTCCGAAGAAATATCGACACCGTCGATTTCAATGCCCGATTTTCGGATTAGTACAAGCAGCCGACCGGTGCCGCATGCCAGTTCAAGAGCACGTCCGCCCCGTCCGGTTACTAAGGGGACATAATAATCTATGTCGTTTTTCTCATCAACAAGCAGCCTGTCGTACCAGTCCGCAAGAATTCCGAAGTAGTGATTTTTATCCTGATTGCCGTTCATATTACTAGTCTTTTTGATACCTGATTTTCCCGCCAACGATCGTTGTTATAACTTCCGTCGACAATATTTCATCTTCAGGTACGGTTAATAAATCCTGCGATAAAATTGTTATATCCGCCAGCTTTCCTATTTCCAGAGTACCCTTAATGTTCTCATCGAATGAAGCGTAAGCACCGTTAATTGTGTACGACTTTAGCGCTTCAAGCCTTGTCATTTTCTGCTCCGGGAAGAATGTCTCTCCATCGGAACGTTTTCTGGTAACGGATGAGTAGTAGCTGTTTATCGGACTTACATCCTCGACAGGTGCGTCTGTACCGTTACATATTATTACTCCGCCGTCTGTAAGTTTTCGCCAGACATAAGCACCTTCGGCAGCTCTGCTTCTGCCGAGTCGTTTAATTACAAAAGGTGCATCAGAGGTACAATGAACTCCCTGCATTGCTGCAATTACGCCGAGCTCTGAAAATCTGTTTATATCGCGGGATGATAAATGTTGTGCATGTTCTATTCGCCATCGCAAATCTGTTTTTGTCGTATCGCCGGCAAATGTTTTCTCGTAAATGTTTAAAGTCTCCCGGTTGCCGCGGTCGCCGATGGCATGTGTGCATAATTGAAATCCGTTGTCGAATGCAAGTCGTGCTATACTTCGCAACTCATTCAGCGGAGTCACGTTAAGTCCGGTATGTCCCGGCATATCATTGTAAGGCTCAAGCATCCATGCGCCTCGTGAACCGAGCGCGCCATCGGCGTAAACCTTTATGGATCTGACTGTTAAATAATTATTCGCGTAACCGATCAACTTGTATTCGTTTAATAGTCTTGCAAGTTTATCTATCTTGTCATCAACCATAACATATAAACGAAGTTTAAGTAGACCGCTGTCCGCCATCGATTTCATAAAGTCTATAGTCTTGAAAGTCTCACCGGCATCGTGAAAACTTGTAATGCCGTTTCGCAAACACTCTTCCGTTGCCAGTTCAAATTGTTCTTCCATCATCCTGTCAAGCTCTTCAGGTGACTTTGAATTCAGGTGCTCAGCGTATTTCTTCCGGATCAATTCCTCGGCGGTTTCCTCAAATACTCCAATTGCATGACCGTTTTTATCACGTACAATTCTGCCGCCGTCAGGATCTTTTGTCGAATCATCAATTCCCGCAAGCAACATTGCTTTTTCATTTGCGAATATCGCGTGTCCACTCGAATGGGTCAGCATTACAGGATGATAGGGTGCAGCTTTGCTTAGCATGTCGTGAACAGGATATCCGTCAACATTCGGGTAAGGTGCAGGATCCCATTTTTCCTGGTGCCATCCGCGACCAATTATCCACTCGCCGGGATTTGTTTTTTCAGCCTGGGCTACAACCTCGGCGATAACCCCATTCCAGTTCTGTGCTTTGCTTAAATCCAGATTCATCTTCGATTTACCCAGACCCATAAAATGCGCATGGCTATCCGTGAATCCCGGGATTACTGTTTCTCCGTTCAGTGTGGTTACTTTAGTTTCCTTGCCGATTAAAGCCGAGACTTCTTCGTCGCTTCCGAGCGCACATATTGTATCCGCTTTCACAGCTAATGCGGAAAATTTATTTTGAAGTGAATCGAGCGTTTCAATGTTCCCGTTTAGAATTACCAGATCGGCTTCGAATTTTTCTGATTCGCATCCCACAATAAACAAGAATAGTGAAAGGAAAGATATTAGTAATGGAATTTGCAATGGTTTCATATTTAGCAGAGTTATTATTTATTTTAACTGCAAAGATAACATAATTATAAAGCCTGTAAAAACGGGATGCAAAATTAAGTTGAGTGAAAATTTGCAGAATACTGCCAATCACGGGTTAAAACATTACTTTTATAGGATGAACTGAACTCATTAAATATTTGTTGAAATTTACAGGTATACTGATAATTGTCATAATCAATTCCTATTTTTAGAGAAAGTACATTTATAATGTTAGAACTACCGGTGAACAGAAAAAGTTGAAAATAACAATTCATTATATAGTCTTTATTGCATTTACAGCGGCTCTTGTATCTGCTCAATCCCAAAACGGGAATTTGCCCGATGTAGGAAAAGTGAAAGAGCATTTAGAGTATCTTGGCAGCGATTTGTTTGCTGGAAGAGCCGCGGGCAGTATAGGTGCAGCTCTTGCGGCAAAGTATTTGGCTCTGAACCTTGAGCAGTCGGGTATTCAACCGGCAGGTGATAATAATACCTTTTACCAGTATGTGCCTATGCATGGTGCCAGTCCGCACATAGATACCGAGCTAAAACTGTTTCTTAACGATAATGGACTCGATCTGAAGTTGAAGAAAGATTTTTTAATGTACGGTTCAGGCGACAGAAGGTATATCCCGAACAAGACAGAATTGGTATTTGCCGGTTACGGAATAATTGCGCCCGAGTTTGATTATAATGATTACGAATCCATTGAAGCGGAAGGGAAAATTATTGTGGTGCTGGGAGGTGAACCGAATTCTAACCGCGAAGATTTTTTCGACGGAGCTAAGACAACGGTTTACAGCTATCCAGGCTCCAAGCAGCGAATAGCGCTATCGAGAGGGGCTCTTGGCACGATAATTATTCCTGCTACAAGTAATGATGCAGAAGAGACCTGGAGAAATAAAATTCGCGAGTTTAGTTTCGAGGATGTTTATCTGGCCTACTCTGTAACTACAACTCTGAACCTGGTTCTGAATCCCGTGCATGCGGAAATGATGTTCGGAAATTCGGAATACAGCTGGGGTGATATTGAAAGTTTTCATAATACCGGGACGATGAAAAGCTTCGCTATGAATGCGCAGCTTACCTTTAAAGGTGAATTTATCAGGCGCGATTTCATCGGGCAGAATGTAGCCGGATTAATACGAGGCGGCGATTACAATTTCAGCGATCGCTGTATAATAGTTTCCGCGCATTATGATCATTTGGGAATCGGAACGCCGGTTCAGGGTGATTCCGTATACAACGGGGTATTCGATAACGCAATCGGAAGCGCTGTGCTTCTTGAACTTGCCGATCAACTTGCACGGGAAAATAATGAGTTGAAACGTTCAGTGCTTTTTCTTTTCGTTACCGGCGAGGAGAAAGGTTTACTTGGGTCGCGGTATTATACCGATCACCCGATATTTCCTTTGTATAAAACTTCAGCTAATATAAATATTGACGGGGTTCCCTTTATCGACAGCTTTAACTCGGTGGTAGCATTCGGGTATAAGATGTCGTCACTTAAAAACAATATAGATTCGGTTTCCGGCGGATTCGGGTTGTATGTGCAGGAGATTCCGCAGCAGTTTTCCGGGTCGGAGACGTTTAACAGGTCCGATCAAATTGCATTCGCAAATGCCGGCATTCCATCCATACTTGTGATGGATGGAACAGATTACAAGAGTGTATCCGAAGAAGAGGGGCTGAGGCGGCTAATTAATTATGCGAACAATATCTATCACACACCGTTCGATGATCTTTCACAGAGTATAAACTATACTGCAGTGGCAGAATACGTGGAGTTTATGAAAGCGCTGATAATTAATCTGGCTAATGATGAAAACGAGCCGGAATGGAACCCGGGCGCCAGTTACAGAATGGCAAGACTGCGATCAATTGCGGAGAAAAAATGAGAATTAAAAAACCGCTTGTATATTTTATTTTATTTTTTGCAAACGTTGCCTTGTTAATTGGATGCGGCAGTTCGCAGGTTCAGCGGGCGGCAATAATATCCATCAGGGGATCCGATACAATGCTTCCTCTAACAAGAATGCTCGCTGAGGAATATATGTTAAGGAATCCGGGTATATCCATTTATGTTGAAGGGGGCGGCACATCACTCGGGGTTAAATCGCTTATACGCGGGGATATTGATATCTGCACAGCTTCAAGAACTTTAAAGACCGAAGAATCTAAAACGCTCGCCGACTATTACGGCAGTCTCGGTATCTTTTATCTGATCGCTAAAGATGCTTTAAGCATATATGTAAATCCGGACAATCCTGTGAACGATCTTTCTTCTGAACAGCTAAAGGATATTTTTACATGCAGGATCAGCAACTGGAAAGGGGTAGGCGGACCAAATTCACCCATTATTATCGTTAACAGGAATTACAATTCAGGGACATATTCCTACTTCAAGGAGCATATTCTTGAAGGAGAGGATTATTGTGAGAATACAATTACGGAATCAACGACCGACGATGTTATTGAACAAATAAATGATAACATAAATGCTGTCGGATACGGCGGCATCAACTATGGCAAGGATATTAAGTTGTTATCTGTCGATGGGGTAAGTGCAACTGAAGAGAACGCACGTAACGACAGATATCCAATTACGCGCTACCTCCACTTTTTTACAACACGTACTCCAAGCGGTGCAGTTAAGAATTTTATTGATTGGACTCTAACACCGGAAGGACAGAGGATAATTAAAAAAGCGGGATATATTCCTTTGTGGCAGATAACGACCTGAGGACCGGATGACTCCGATCCTCTTGAGGTCGATTTATTAAAATGTAAGAGTTACGCTGAATTTTACCTGTTCGTAAGTTAAGGGTGATTCGGTATCGAAAGGCCAGTTCATTTTGTCTTTCCTGAGTTGGAAGAAAGCATACTGGAATCCTCCTCTCAGCAGCACATTCATTACCGGTCCTGCTGCAGGAACGCGATCCATAATTTCTTCTACGAATTCCCCGATGGCTGCATATCCGGCATGTTCCAGAATTACGCTCCCCATCCATTTCCAGACCAGCAGTCTTGGATACATAACAGAACCTTCGTAAGACACATTGAATCCGATCATATTGGCTGCCTGCAGCATAACGCCAGCTTCTGCGAGTGATCCAAACCTGAAAGCATTCCCATACCTGTCTGCAACAGGCTGAACGCTGTTAAGCTCGGTGAATCCGGCAGGTAGTGCCTGGTTGCGTTTCAGTGAATTGAATTTGGACCAGGTCAGTGCTCCCTGTGTGTAAGGAATTAAGCTGACCGGACCGAATTTATACCCGTATCCCTCTCGCTTGCCAAAGCCGAACCGGTAGAGTTCGCTGGTATATTGAAAATCCTCCGGAGTATAATCTGATCTTAATACATCGCTAATCCTGGATCCGAATATATAACGGCTGTCGAGTTCGATGAGATAGTCCTCATAGTGAGTATCGATTTCTGAATAACCGAGCTTTAATTCGATTGAGCCGATATCAGCGAAGCGTCCGTCGGCAAATCCTTTATGGCTGAGTTTACCAAGTCCGTAATTAACTTCAATCATTGGTCTGGAATCACCGTACCAGTCGAAAACATCGTCATCCCAATCATCCCAGTCATTTCCGAACCTATAGGACTGCGCTGATAAAACTCCGGAAAAAATAATCAGAATAATTAGTAGAAATTTGAATGTTCTGGAAAGCATATAAATCTCCCCTTACCTTTTTATAAAAAAACTACAAATTAGACGGGGACTTACTCAAATATGTTACAAAGGTTTATAAATAAAATAGACTTTAATGCCAGGGTTACTTTTTCTGCGAAAGTACTTTTAACAACGTATCCATTAACACGTCGTTCTGAACTGGTTTAGTTAAAAATATATCTACACCGGCATTATAGGCATTATCCTTGTCCCTTTGGAAAGCATGTGCGGAGAGTCCGACAATAGGGATGTTTTTATACTCGTCTTTTTCCCTGAGTTCACGGGTTAATTGTAAACCGTCTTTTTTCCCTTTTAAAGAAATGTCCATTAATATTATGTCGAAGTTGTTATTCTCAATTTTTTCGTAAAATGATTCCGAGTTATCGCAAATTTCCAGATCGAATTTTCTTTTCAGGAAAATCTGCAGGAATTTCTGATTTTCATAATCATCTTCAACAACTAATAATCTTGGTTTTGTTTCTTCGGACATACTCTTATTCCTCTGACTAAATATAATTCCGTTCAAAAATAATCAAAACAGAATAGAAAGAAAACACTTATTTCCCGCTGACTTACTATAATTACAGTACACTGGAGATAGTATCGAAACTTTTTCTGTTAATATTAGGCACTTTGCAGTTTTTTGCCGGATATCCGGTAACTAAAATCATATACGGTTTTTCATTTGCCGGCCTGTTGAGAATTTCATTTAAAAACTTCATCGGGCTTGGTGTATGTGTAAGAGTTGCCAGGCCTGACAGATGAAGTGATGATATTAATAGTCCGCATGCAATTCCTACAGATTCCTTTGTATAATAGTGCTTTATTGTATTTCCTTCTTCATCCTTATTGAATCTCTCTTCAAATACAACTATAAGGTATGGGGCGGATTCAAGAAATGGCTTCGTTTCATTCGTTCCCAGCGGTTCAATTGCATTGAGCCACTCATCCGGAGCTTTCCCGTTATAAAATTCGTTCTCCTCAATCTCAGCAGCCTGTCTTATTTTTTTCTTAATATCGGGATCTTTAACGATTACAAAATGCCAGGGCTGCTGATTTGCACCGCTCGGAGCAGAAGCAGCAGCTTTTACCCCGTTTTCTATCAACTCATGGGGAACATCGCGATCTGAGAATTCCCGGACAGTTCTTCTTAACGACATGTTTTGAAGGTATTCTTCAGAACGTTTCAGCATTTCCTGTTCATTGAATTCCAGTCTGTTTGTATAAAGTATATATTTTTCTTCGGTCAATTCAACTCTCATTGTCTGGGAAATATACTTTGTTTAACTCTTTAATACTGTTTTTATCGCCTATTATTGTTAATCTGTCGCCTTCTTTGAGAACAGTTTTTCCTTTCGGTACAATAATATTATCATCTCTTCTCAGAAGAGCAACCAGACAATTTTCAGGCAGTTTAATTTCAAATAAGGCCCTGTCGATAAGATCAATTGTATTTGTATTACGCGAGATTCGCAGTGAGAAGAAACTTTCGTCGCGAAGTAATGTCTCCTTCAGCTCCTGCTCGTCTTTGGCGTTATTCCATTCATCAATAAATGTAGTATCATCCACGCGTCCGGCAATCTGGGCAAGGATTCGCAAATGCTGGGTCGGATCCTTTTCAGGACTTATGAGGAAGAAGATAGCATTTACCATCTCCTCGGCCTCTTCCTCGTGAGTCAGAGGATTGTAAATTGAAACATTTATTCCTTTGCTTGAACGAACTAAAACCATTTCCGGATGATCAATTCCATCACACCTGAAATGGGGAAGTGCTACTCCGTGAGTCACCGGCGTAGCTCCTATTCGCGTCCCGTCCATTATCTGCTGTTGTATCTGTTTGCTGCTTATGGGAAGAATTGTTTCCAGCCAGCCGGATACGTTATTAACGACCTCATTGAAGTTCAGCATTTCATCGTACTCGAAAACCCTGCTCTTCAATACGATCTCGTCGAACGGATCACCTTTGCGCAGCCCCTTTTCTTTTAATATTCCTCGCAGTTCGCTGTCAAGTCCTTCAAAGCGCTGTCTTCCTAATCGTTCAAATATATGGTAAATAGCGCCGGAGCGTTCAACCCTGTGGCGCGCATAATACCAATACCAGACTACGCCTATAACCAATAGAATTACAGAGAATACAATTGAAAGCATTCCCATTTGGTAAATAAGGTAAAGGGCTGATAGAATTCCGAAAATTTGAAGCCACGGGTATAAGGGGGATTTGTAACCCGGATCGTATGAAACGATTTTGCTTTCGCGCATTACTATAACTGCGATACAAATAAATGCAAATACCAGCAGTTGGAAAGCGCTCGCAAGTTTGGCGATTTTTGTCGGATCGAATACTATCAGAATAAGTACTATTAGTCCCACTGTAATAAACAAAGATATCGTCGGTGAACCGAATTTGTTGAGTCTTCTGAAAAATGTTGGGATTATATGATCCCTGCTCATAGCCAGCGGATACCTTGATGCGCTTAGTATTCCGGCATTAGCTACCGAAGTAAACGACAACAGGGCTGCGGCTGAGATGAGAATCAATCCGACGGGTCCGAGAATTATTTCCGAAGCTGTACCGGCTGCGGTAAGATCCCCGCTTAATTGATCGATCGGAACTACCCCTGCTATTACAAGTGTACCGGCTGCATATATAATAAATGCTGTTCCCACCGCAAGGAAGATAGACAAAGGAATATTTCTCTCCGGATTTTTAATTTCTTCGGAGAGACTCGCAACCTTTGTTATGCCGATATAACTAATGAATACCAGTCCGGTAGTAGCCATAAAAGATGATGTTTCAAAGTCGAACATCCCTTCTAGATTGTCGGTCGAGATTTCAAACAGTCCGTTGGATATAAATCCCAGAAGTATTACGAGAAGTCCGGCTACGATTATAACCTGCAATCTCCCGGTTTTCTTCGCGCCGAATAAGTTCAACAATCCGAGGACTATAGCAATTGCGACGGCAATCGTTACTATACTTATGTTGCTGCTGAACAATGAAAGATACGCGCCGACACCAATCAAAGCGAACGACACTTTTAATATTAGTACAAACCAGACGCCTATTCCGCCGATAGTACCAATCATCGGTCCCATCGACCGATCCAGGAAATAATAAACACCGCCGGCTCTCGGCATTGCAGTCGACAACTCTATTTTAGAGAGCATAAATGGAATTAGCAGAAATCCGGCAAGTATATATGCTAAAATGAATGAATTACCTGTTTGTGCTGCGGCTATTCCGGGCAGCAGGAAAAAACCACCTGCAATAGTTGAGCCGGTAGCAATAGAAAATGCATCAGTTAAAGACAGCTCTTTTTTTAAAGGTACAACCTTTTTCACTTTTGCCATAAATTACCTTTCGGGAATGTTTAATCAAGCCAATCTTTGTTCTCCGGTTTCGGAACAGATGTCCGGCAAAGTTTTAATTTGGAATAACTTGTTTCCAGGGTGCGGGTGAAAATTTGAGAACCCGGTATAAATTTATATTCTATCCTCACACACCTCCCAAAAGTATAAAAATAACGGATAATTCCAAATGATGGTTGAATATAGACAATTCATGAATATTTATTTAAAATCATTTCAAATTGCATTTTTCACTTGTCATATTAATCTTATATTTATTGCCGGGAATTTCTATCATTTAATACAATAAGATTATGCGAAAACAATTTAGATTCATTCTGTTTGCCGTTATATCGGCATTACTCTCATTTAATATTTATGCTTATAATATTCCGGAAGGTTACCTTGTTAGTCCGCTTAAGTCTTCTTTCGGAATTATTGCGACCAATGAATATGAATCCGCTATATATTTAATTACCGACGACGGATTCGAAACTCTGGTAAGTGCACCGGGCTGCGGCAGATACATGATGCTCTCCCCGGATGGTAATAAAATCGGTTTTAAATTAATTGACGAATCTACTACGCTTCAAACGCCGGCTTATCTTGATCTATCAAGCAAATCGATCGTTAAACTGGAAAGCCCGGTTAAAAAATGCGGACAGGTCGTGTTCGATGCTTCCGGGAATATATATTATACAATCGGTGAGAAACTTATTAGAGTTAGTTCAAGCGGTAAAAATGAATTCAACCTCGGAACTGTTTCGAATCTTACTCCGGTTTCACCCGACGGTAAATTCGCGATTGTTAAAGACGGCGACGATCAGTTATGGAAGTTTGATTTGGATGATCAGTCAAAAGTGCTTCTGACTGATTCGGAAAATGGTTATTACAACGCAAGCTGGTCTTACAACGGGCAATATATTGCATGCCAGACGATTGATGCGAAAGTCCTGGTGATTGATATTGATTCGGGCGAGTCCTTCGAAGCTGGTGATGGAGAGAATCCGAAGTGGTCGGCAAATTCGAATGAGATTGTTTACTTCAGAAAGGATGTTGATTTCGAAATGCACGATCTGTTATCCTCCGAGATTTACAAGTTCAGCCCGGAAGCAGGGATCGAGCAGATCACGGAAACTCCCGGCGAATTTGAAATGAATCCCTCTTTCACAGGTGAAGGAAATATTATTTTCGATACATATGATCAAAGGCAAATTAAACTACTGGATCGTTCGGAACGTTTAATGGAATCCAGGACAGCCTTCACTCTTAATCAGAAATTAAATACGGTGAAAGCTAATTCATTAAAGAAAACGAATCCGGTGAACAAACCTGCTGATCTCGATAACTGGGTTCATATTCACCAAGTGTTCGACACACGCGACTCCGGCCCATGGACAAGTAATCCGGTAACAGGCAAACACCAGGGATATGCATGCTGTGGTGCTGCAACTTGCATGGAAATACTTGCATCATATCGAATACTTCCGCCGGATCCAATTAACACCTACAGCCATACAAGCGAATACGGTAAGTACATTTCGGATGAATATGAGTACGATGGTCATGTCTATTCCGGATTTACTACGTCAGGAGACAGACCCGGGAATGCTACCGGCGCGCATGGTTATATGTGGAATGCGGGCGGCAGTCCTCATAGTAACTCGGCAGCTTTCCTGAAGAATCATGGAGTTGATGCTGTTTTGTCAGACCAAATAACATGGTCGAAAGTAAAAGCCGAAATTGATGCCGGGTATTCTTATCTGCTTTGTTCAATAAGTTTAACCGACGGACATATTGTTCTCGGAATCGGTCAGTACGGCGATGGACAGACACTCTACTGCAATGATCCTTACGGTGATAAAAATGCCGGAAGTTACGGCGGTATTAGGAATGGTAAGAATGCTGTTTATGATTGGGGTGACGAGAATACGGGACATATGAAAATAACTCCGGTTGTCTGGGGAGTTACCGCGCATTACGACAGAACTCTTCCTCTCGTATCCAGCTATCCTGAAGACGGACAGAGTAATGTGAGTCCGTCAACAAGAATTATCCTGGACTTCAACAATCCGCTGACAGAGTCTTCTCTTGAAGATTATATACTGTTACTCGATCAAAACAATAGCGCTGTTGATGTTGCTTATGATTACAGCATGATTGATGACGGTAAACTTATCCTTGATCCGGTTGGGGGACTGTCGGGAAATGCTGTCTATAAGATTTATATAGATTACAGGACAAGCTCGGTAAATGGGTTACAGTATGAAAAAAATTCGATTCTGGAATTTGAAACCGGCCAAGACAGACCAGTCTCGGGCGAAGCATTAGAGAATTTTGAAGGTTCATCACAGTTTAGTTTTATTACTTTTAATGTCGTTGAAGAGACCACTTCTATTGATATGATTAGTGATAAAGCGTACGAAGGTAATCTTTCCGCCCAACTGACGTATGAATTCAGCAGTACAAGCGGTACGGGCTACTGCCGGATGTTGTATGATCCCGAGCTCTCTGTCGGTCCCGCAACAGGGAAATATGTGGGCATGTGGGTTTATGGAGATTGCAGCTACAATAACCTCGAAGTCTGGTTCAGTAAGCCGGACGGTAACATCGCAGCTCCATTGAAAATAACGCTCAGCTGGTCCGGCTGGAAATATATTGATGCCGAACTTGCTCCCTTGTTCGGAGACGATAGCATTTCGTTGAACAGTATTGCCGTCCGTCAGAATAAGGATAGAGAGTTGTCGGGACTTGTCAAATTAGATTATGTATCGATACAGGATTTGCTGCCGCAGGTTACAGCCTTTTCGCCTTCAGACTCTGATCCGGTTGAACTGGATGAAGGGTTTGAAATGGAATTTAATAAACCGATGAACAAGACGGAAACTGAGAATGCAATTAACATAAACCCGTCAGTTGAAGGAGCATTTTCATGGAATAGTGATGAATCGGTTTCCTTTATTCCTTCGGGTTCATTGCAGCCAAATACAGATTACAATGTTACATTGGGGATGGCCGCTGAAGATACGGATGGAAACAGTCTGGGTGAATCTTACGAATTTACTTTTAAGACAGTACGAACCGGATTGAGTCTCGAGCAATCCTATCCAACTTCCGGAATGACCGAAGTCAGCAGGAATGTTAAAGTAATTCTGGATTTCGACGAATACATTAACCAAAACACGTTGTTCGGGAATGTTCAGTTTCTCGATAGTGATGATAACGAAATTGATATTGTAGTTGACGGCAGTGAATACTCTGCCGGTAAAATAATGTTCGAACCGGCACAACCTCTTGAGCTTAACAGTGTCTATAAGCTTCTTGTTAAAACCGGTGTTGCCGATACAAAAGGGCTTCATGTCCCGTCCGATTTTGAAATTAGCTTCAGAACGGTGGTTAAGGATTATGTAAGCGGCAACGTACTTGAAAATTTCGAAACAGTTGACAACTGGATTCAACCAACTGCAACAGGCAATTCAATCGGGATTCATTCGTTCAATACAGAACTAAGCAAATACAGCGGACGAAAGGTAAGCGGTGACTATTCCGCGAAACTTGAGTATAAGTTTACCGGTGTCCAAGGTTTATGTAATCTGATGCTTAACAATGCTATGGCTATAAATAGCAGTGCAAGTGTAGGTGTTTGGGTAAGCGGCGATTACAGTTTTAACGATTTTGAATTCGTTTTCGCTAAGAGTAATGAGGAGACTTATACAACTGCGCCGCTCAATATCGATTGGACTGGCTGGCGGCTTGTCCAGGTTGACATGTCCGAATTGGCCGAAGAAAATATCGAATCGCTTCTCGGTATTAACATAGTTCAGACTGACTCAGGTACTGTCAGTAATAAATTATTATTCGATGATCTTCAAACCGACATCGTTCTCCCGGTTGAAGAAACCGAAATACTCCCGACGGAATATAGCCTGAAACAGAACTACCCGAATCCGTTTAATCCGGCAACAATAATTGAATATGAACTGCCTGTTGCAGGCACAGGTCGAGACCTGTCCCAACGGAGCGTGAAACTAGTAGTTTACGACATCCTCGGTCGCAAAGTTGCAACGCTTGTAAATAAGCAGCAGAAACCGGGGACTTACAAGGTTAATTTCGACGGGACAAATCTGTCTACGGGAATATATTTTTACAGGCTTGACGCGGGTGATTTCAGTTCGGTAAGAAAAATGCTGTTAATTAAGTGACAGGTCTGTCATTTGATTGGTAGTTCCGATGTTTCGTATCGGGATTACACATGAATTAAATTTACAGACCTTGAAGGTTTTAATACCCGCAAGGTCTATTAAATTAAATAACCGCACCGAGACCTTTAATCTGGTAAACTTTTTTAGTTGTTTTTTCCTTTGAGCAGCAGGCATCTGCTTCACTTTTTTTGTTTACATCTTTATGCATTCCTTCTCCAGCCTCGTGTTCTTCACCGGAGCATTCCATTTCCTGCTCAACTTCAAAGGAATAAACTTTCCCCTCAACAACAGCTTTTTCCCCCTTTGCTTCCATCGGGAAAACTATCTCGCCGTCATTTACTTTTACACGGATTGATTCATATGGCTTGTCGCTGGCAAGTTCAATCCAGCAGCCTCTTTTTTCGCAAACATTTACTATTAATCCTTCTACCAGCACTTTTTGTCCTTCATATTTATCCGGATTTGCCAGTATCTCAGATACTTTAGTTGTTTCTTTAAGTGTTATTTCTTCACCGTATTTTTTACCGTCACCAGCTAAAAGTACGGCAGCAGAGAGTAGTAAAGCGGAAATTGTTAAAATATACTTACGCATTTGTATGATCCTTTATTATTTTGCATTGTTGAATGTTGGCTGTAAAAATAGTCAACTAAGTATTTAAAAGAAACATAAAGACACAATATCTCACAAAATTCAAAATTGCCATGAACAGAAGAAAATTTATTACAAATACGGCGCTTTCCGTTCCGTTATTGTCGTTCCCGGCTGTACTACGAAGCCAGACCGTTTCCGGTAAAAACGAGCTAAAAATAATAAAACCGCGAAAATTATCCGAAGGCGATACAATCGGTTTAATTGCTCCCGGCAGCCCCATTTCCAAAGAGGATTTGGAGGAATCGATTGAGAGCGTTGAGTCTCTCGGATTCAAGCCATATTATACTGATACTATTCTTGATAAGTATGGTTATCTCGGCGGGAAAGATAAAGACAGGGCTGAAGATATAAATCACATGTTTGCCAATCCGGATGTGGACGGCATTGTCTGTGCCCGCGGCGGTTACGGATGTAACAGGATACTGCCGATGCTGGATTACGAAATGATTAGAAATAATCCGAAAGTTCTGGTCGGGTACAGCGATATTACCGCGCTTCTATATGCTTTATATGCACAGGCAGGACTTGTAAGTTTTCATGGTCCGGTAGGGATTTCAACATTCAATGAGTTCTCAGTTGATTATATGAAACGCTTACTAACTACATCAGACAAGAATTATGATCTTGTGTCAGCCGATGAGGATCAGGAGAAGGATGATGAGGCTTATAAAATATATACTGTAAGTGAAGGCGCTGCGGAAGGAGAATTAATAGGCGGCAACCTGACAATAGCAGCTTCGTTGCTTGGTACTCCGTACGATGTTGACTATAAAAATAAAATTGTTTTCCTCGAGGATATCGGGGAGGAGCCATACAGGATTGACAGGATGCTGACCGAACTGTTACTCGCGGGTAAATTACAGGATGCCGCCGGTGTAGCTCTCGGTGTATTCGTGGATTGTGCGGTTGATGAAGAGGATCCGGAATATGAGAATTCACTCTCGCTGAAACAGGTGTTCGAGGACAGGCTCGGCAGTCTCGGTATCCCGGTTATTCACGGATTGTCGTTCGGACATATAACAAATAAGTTTACACTTCCGTTCGGTACTAAAGCAAAACTTGATACGAACAAGGAAGCAATCACTCTGCTTGAATCTTCGGTTGATTGAAGCAGAGAGAATAAATAAAATTAATGAATAAAAGCTTTGATAAATATGCGCAGGTAGTTTTCCCGCTGCCGTTTCGCAATACGTTTACTTACGGGATTCCGGAACAACTTGAAGACCTGGTTCGATTCGGCATTAGAGTTGTTGTTCCGTTCGGTAAACGTGTTATGACCGGTTATGTTGTCGGCATCTCAGATACTACCGATGTCGCTGAAAAGATCAAGCCTGTGCGCGATGTACTAGACGAACGTCCTTTGTTCGATTCAAATTCACTTAAATTTTACGAATGGCTTTCGGACTACTATTTGTGTTCGGTCGGTGAAGCATTGCGGAATTCAGTTCCTTACGGATCGGACATCGAATCAAAACGAAAGATTGTTTCTGACACGGAATATTGCGCGAAGCTATACGAGGAAGAGAAAAAGAAATCATCCGTTAAAGCGAAGCTTCTCAAACTCCTGTCGGAAAAGGATAATCACAGGATATCCCAGCTTCAAAAAGCTTTGAAGAAGAAGAGTATTTACTCAACCCTTAAATCACTTGAGAAGTCCGGGGCGGTTACAATTCTCGATTTGATTGAAGAAGCTAAAGTACGCGTTAAGACGGCAAAGTTCGTAAAGCTGGCTAAATCGATAGACGAGATATACGAAGTTATTCCCGAGATTGAGTCACGTTCACCTAAGCAAGTTGTAATCCTGCTTGAACTATTATCCCTTAAGGACGGATCAATTCTGCAAAGCGACTTGCTTAAGAAGACCGCCACAGCTCAGTCGTCGCTCAAATCTCTTGAGCAGAAAGGCCTGATTGAAGTTTTTGATAAGGAAGTTGAACGTGTTTATGAAGAGTCGTACACTGAAGATTCCAGACCGCTAAAACTTACTTCGCAGCAGTCGAAGATTGTTGAACGTGTTGGGAAAGATATTGACAAGTCCCGGTTCAATTCATATCTGCTTTACGGAGTTACGGGAAGCGGCAAAACGCAGGTTTATATTGAGCTCGCGAAGAAGGCGCTGGATCAGAATAAAACCGCGCTTATTCTTGTCCCTGAGATTTCACTTACACCGCAGATCACTTCGAGGTTTTACAATACATTCGGCGATGTTACAACTGTTATTCACAGCCGGTTATCACTCGGTGAGCGTTACGATGCATGGCGGGGAATAATAAAGGGCAGATATAAAGTAGTGATCGGTCCGCGCTCAGCCTTGTTTGCGCCGTTGCAGGATATCGGGATTATAGTTGTTGACGAGGAACATGACCATAGTTACAAACAGTTCGAGATGATACCGAGATATCATGCCCGGGATGCTGCAATTGTAAAAGCGAGTATTACCGGATGCCCGGTTATTCTTGGTTCGGCAACTCCATCGCTGGAAAGTATGCATAATGCCGAGGAGGGTAAATATAAATTGCTTCAACTTCCTGAAAGGATTGATAACGCTCAAATGCCGGATATCAGGCTTGTTGATCTTTCCGTCGAGAAGAAGAAAGGTAAACTCGAAAGTATATTCTCAAATGTTCTAGTCGATCATATCGGCGACAGGTTGAAGAAGAAGGAGAATGTAATACTGCTGCAGAACCGACGCGGATTCTCTACTCAGGTTTACTGCGATGACTGCGGGAGTATCGAATCATGCGGTGATTGTGATGTTTCGCTCGTTCACCATATAAATAAAAACATTCTGCAGTGTCATTACTGCGGATTCGTTAAACCGGTACCTAAAGCCTGTTCAACATGCGGTTCAATTTCACTTAGGTTTTTCGGAACAGGGACACAACGTGTTGAAGATGAACTCGCCTACCATTTCCCCGAAGCACGAATCGAACGGATTGATTCCGATACAATGGGGAAGAAAGGTCAGCTCGGAATAATTCTTAACAGTTTCCGCAAAGGTGAAATTGATATTCTCGTCGGTACACAGATGGTCTCGAAAGGGCTGGACTTCTCGAATGTTACTCTTGTTGGTGTTATATCGGCTGAAACAACTTTATGGCTTCCCGACTTTCGTGCGGACGAGCGAACATTTCAGCTACTAACACAGGTTGCAGGACGCGCTGGACGCAGCGGAACTCCGGGCGAAGTAATTATTCAAACTCACAACAGCAAGCATTTCGTTCTACAGAAAGTACTTCAAACAAGTTATGATGGTTTTTATAAGAACGAACTTGAGGAACGCAAACGGGGCTCATATCCGCCGTTCACACGTCTCGCCCTGCTCGAAGTTAAGGATGAAGATGAGCACAACGCCCGTGAAGCTCTTAACGATTTTTATAACAGGCTCATGCGTTATCGTGAACAGGTGAATGTTACCCCGCCTACCCCGGCGCTTATCTCACGCATTAAAGGGCAATACAGGTTTCATGTTCTCCTCAGGACTAACAAATCCAATGATCCCGGTGGTAAAATTCTTCGCACTGCAATCAATAATATACTTATTGAGTATAACCGCGAAAGTCGCTACAAGGATATCAGAATTACAGTTGATATCGATCCGGTAAGTATAATTTAACCGCATCGCAAACTCGAGAAAACTAAAGCAATTAATGATAAGAATTCAGATCAGATTAGAAATAGATTTGCCATGTTAAACATGAGGCACAAGTGACTTATTTTGAAAGAATTCAAAAAGCTGTTGATTTTATTGAGCGCAACTTAAAAGAACGCATTGTACTGGAGGATATTGCGAAAGAAGCATGCCTTTCGAAATATCATTTTCACAGAATATTCAGTTCGGTTGTCGGGGAAACAATAGGCGACTACATCCGTAAAAGGCGTCTTACCGAAGCTTCGAAAATACTGATGAATTATTCCATGAAGGTTGCGGAAATTGCGTTTGAATATCAATTCGAAACTCAGCAGTCTTTCTCGCGTTCTTTCAAAAATCATTTCGGTATAAGCCCGGGACAATACCGGAAACAAAGCTTGAGCAGGTTCATGTATGAACGAATGAAAATAACTAATCAACGGTTGAAACACCTGGAGGCAATATCTATGAAACCTGTTATCAAAGAAATTAAAGAAATGCAAATTGTCGGGATGGAAAAAACAACAACGTTAAATTCATCCTATATCGATATTCCCAAATTGTGGGAAGAATTCTGTTCGAGAATGCATGAGATCAATAACGCTGCGGATTGTAAAACCTTTTATGAAGTTCGTAAGCCGGATTTGAATTTCAGTATGAACGATTTTACCGAAACCACAGAGTTTACGGAGATCGCCGGACTTGAAGTAACGAGTGTGGATTCGATACCCGAAGGAATGCTGGATGTAACAATTCCGGCAGGTAAGTATGCGGTGTTTATACATAAAGGCAGTCCTCAAAATCTCAGGCAAACTTACGAGTACATCTGGGGTACGTGGCTGCCTAATTCCGAATACGAAGCCGACATGAAATATGATTTCGAATTGTACGGGGAACGTTTCAAAGGGATGGATAATCCGGAGAGTGAAATTGATATTCACATCCCTGTAAAATAATTAGTTCCGGCGGTCCGGACCGATCGCCGGATCTTAAAACTCCATTTTCATACAGGCGGAAATTTTAGTAATATAATAATACTCTGAATATTATTTTTCACGCCTTATGAAACTCATTGCTGATTTACACATACATTCTTTTTATTCTCGCGCAACGAGTAAAGAACTAACATTCGAGCATCTTTACAAATGGGCTCTGCTTAAAGGCGTTAACGTTGTAGTGACAGGTGACATTGCTCATCCCGGCTGGCTTGAGGAGATGAAAGAAAAACTGGTACCAGCCGAGGAAGGCCTCTTTAGGCTCAAAAAGGAATACACATCGAAAATTAAAGAAGAAATTCCCGCGGCTTGCGACGGTACGGTTCGATTCATTGCCGGTGGTGAGATCAGTAACATCTATAAGAAGAATGAAAAGGTTAGAAAGAATCATAATCTCGTTTTCATGCCTACCTTCGAAGCTGTACGGAAATTCCAGGATGAACTCGATAAGATCGGGAATATTCGTTCAGACGGCAGACCGATTCTCGGACTTGACGCACGAGACTTACTTGAAATAGTTCTTAACAATGATGAACAAGGCTGCCTGATTCCCGCGCATATCTGGACGCCCTGGTTTTCAGTGCTCGGTTCTAAATCGGGATTCGACACTATTGAAGAGTGCTTCGGGGATCTGAGTGATCATATATTTGCAGTAGAAACAGGACTATCTTCAGATCCGCCGATGAACTGGCGTTTGTCGCAACTCGACAAGTACACGCTGGTCTCAAATTCCGATGCTCACTCACCTCAAAAGCTTGCACGCGAGGCAAACATATTGAATGTTGATTTATCCTACAGCACTATGTTTGACGCACTGAAATCCGGAGATAAAAACAAACTCGGAGGCACGATCGAGTTCTTCCCGGAAGAAGGGAAGTATCATTACGACGGGCACAGGAAATGCGGGATACGATGGGATCCGAAAACAACTCTTGAGAACAACTGTATTTGTACTGTTTGCGGTAAACCTGTAACTGTCGGTGTTTCACATCGTGTGGAGACTCTTGCCGACAGGGATGAAGGGATTAAACCCGCGAATGGGCTGGACTATAAAAGTCTTATACCGCTTCCTGAAGTTCTCGGGGAAGTTTTTGATGTTGGTACTGGTTCGAAGAAAGTTATAGCAGCTTATAATACTCTACTTGCTAAACTTGGTCCCGAGTTATCAATTCTCCAGGATATTCCTATTGAAGATGTCAAGTCCGTCGGCGGTGAACTGCTTGCTGAAGGAATTAAAAGAATGCGCGAAGGTAAGGTTACTCTTGCGGGCGGGTATGATGGTGAGTTCGGTGTAATTAAACTTTTTGAGGAAAATGAGCGAGCAGCGATTGGAGGTCAGTCTGCACTATTTAGAATTGAAAAGAAACCTTTGGGTGAAAAGGAAAAATTAAAAGAAACTAAGAATGTCGTGTCTGCTGTAAAGGAAGACCACAATCTTAGTCTGGGACTTTATAAAGAACCTGAAACTGAACTTAGCCGGGATGAAAATGAAATCACTTATAATCCGGAAACAGGCCTGTTATCGTCACTCAATGACAAGCAAAAAGAAGCTGCTGCATATACTGATACTCACTTGAAGATTACTGCGGGACCGGGAACTGGGAAAACCAAAACACTGACTCACAGAATCGCTTACCTTGTAAAAGTTAAAAGTGTCGATCCGGGAAATATTCTCGCGGTTACTTTTACAAATAAAGCTGCCGGTGAAATGCGGGATAGACTTCGGGATATACTGAGTAAGTTTGATGCTGATAAGCTGACTATTAAAACCTTCCATTCACTCGCCGCTGGTATTTTAAGAGACGAGGCCGAGTCAGCAGGAGTGAAGCCGGGCTTTACAATTTGCTCGCAGGATGATCCCTTGGAATTGTTGCGGAATATTTTCCCGGACGAAAGTAAGAATAAACTTAAGGAGTTATCGGAGAGAATAAGTAAAGTTAAATGTAAACTGCTTCTTCCCGGATCTGTCGAGCTTCGCAACAATTCGGAGTACGATTCTGAATTTATCAGTGATTATAAAATGTATCAATCGGAACTTGCAAATAACAATATCCTTGATCTCGATGACCTTATTCTAAATACGGTTAAACTGTTTGAACATAATAGTGATGTAAGTAAAAAGTATCGTAACAAATTCAGATGGATCTCAGTCGATGAATACCAGGATATAAATCATGCCCAGTTTGTACTGATAAAACTCTTAACTCAGGGCGGGAATAACCTGTGCGTTATCGGCGATCCGGATCAGGCTATTTACGGCTTCAGAGGATCAAGCCGCGAGTATTTCCTTGAATTCGATAAGCGATTCCCTAGCGCTAAGCATTTCCAGTTAAATAAAAATTACAGATCGACGAGTACAATAGTCAATGCTTCCGGCCAGGTGATTATTAAGGATACACACAGGGAGATGGTGAACCTTCTTGCACAGAATGAGGAAAGGACTAAGCTGGAAGTATACACGGCACAGACATACAAAGCGGAAGCTGAATATATTGTTCATCAAATTGAGAAAGCGGTTGGCGGAACAAGTTACTTCTCAATTAATTCCGGCAGAGTTGATGATGAAGAATTTAAAGACAGATCATTTGCTGACTTTGCGGTTCTCTATCGTCTCGGCGCACAAAGCAAGGCTCTCGTTGAGGCTTTTGAACGCTCCGGAATTCCATACCAATGCGCTTCGGCTAAAAGACTTTCCGATTATCCGGTAGTCAAAGACATTCTGGATTGTCTGTGGATTGTGTTCAGCAGTGATGCGGTTTTTCATCATGATAGGATCAATCGTAAGTATGGGAAAGTTCTGCAGCGGCTTGATCAGATGCACAGGGAAGTCGGGACTATTTCCGTCGCGGAAATGATAGAGAAGATTAAAGTATTCCTCTCGGAGTTTGTTTCGTATGGTTTCAATAAAGAGCAGAATGAGCAAATTCACAAGCTGGTTCGCATCGCCAACCCGTATTATAATAATCTAAAAGATTTTTTAGAATCTGCTAGTCTTCAGGGTGAAACAGATGAGTATGATATCAAGGCAGACCGGGTTAAACTGATGTCGTTGCACGCCTCCAAGGGACTCGAATTCCCGGTTGTATATATTTCCGGATGCGAGGAAAATTTGCTACCGTATAAAAAGGAAAACGAGCCTACGGACCTGGATGAGGAGCGGAGATTGTTTTATGTCGGTATGACCCGCGCAAAAGAAAAACTTGTTTTAACCCACGCAAGGAAGCGCTTCCTGTTTGGAAAAACTTACCAGTATTCACCCTCACGTTTCATTAACGATATTGAATCGGCTCTGAAAGATTTGAAGAAGGCCGAATCCTTTAAATCCCCAAAATCCGAAGATAATTCGGAACAGCTTGGATTATTTTAAAAACCTGTTTTAAGCAGAATTATATTTTAGATTAATAATTTGTTTTTTATTACGGTTCTGTATTAATAACTTCGATAGTTTAATTAAATCAACATGCGACGATTTAAAACTAATATCATGACCCGGCATCAGGTTGATGTCAGGATTCAATAATCCATAAATCAAAAGAGGAAGCATGAAAAAAACACTGTTAATTACCGGTTTTTTATTTTTAATTTTATCAACAGGTCTATATGCGCAGGCGAAAATTCATAAAGGTATGAGCAGAATATCGGGATCGGTCAGTTATTATTATGCTGAGCTTGATCGTGATAATTACGAAAGTAGCGCAAAGGAGATCAGAATTATGCCTGCATATTCGTATTTGATTACTGACAACATCGAGGTAGGAGGGCTTTTTAAGTTTACTTACCTTGAGGATAAAATATCTTACGCTATGTTCGAAAGGAATTATTTAAGCAGGGAATATTTACTCGGAGTCTCTGCGAGATGCTATTTGCAGGCAGGCGAATTTTATCCGTTTGCAGGACTGACTTTCGGTTATGGCTTTAGTAAAAATAATGGCGTCAATAACTATACAAGGCAGTTGACGATTGATATCGGAGCGGATTACTTTATTTCAAACGCGATTGCCATTGAACCTTTTATGAGTTACTTCCTGAATAATACCAACGAATACAATTTAAACTCCTATACTTTTGGTGCTGGAGTAAATTATTTTATTACAGATTAATTGAAAACATATATTGCGGGAGTTTCTTAACAAACTCTCGTAATTCCCCGTAACTTTTTCCATAACATCCTAAATTTTATGTAAATAGTTGATTAGCGGACTATTAAAAATATTATTTTCATACTCGGAGGAATTTCACCTGCAATATCACCGTAACAATTTGCCCGTTTATCTCTTTTTACTAAACACTATATATAAAGAAATGTTTAATAATCTACTATTGGTTAACAACATTAGAGCTCTTAACTTTTAATCCAAACCACTGATTCTGTACTGGCAATCCTGTTTCTGCCCCAAAAAACATCTAATTTATAAATATACATATTTAACCAAATACTGAAACTAATATGAAATCAAGCATCGTTAAACGGTTGAAACGTATTGCTGAGTATTATTGCACTCGCTGCGATGATTATTTCGTGTACTCCACAGGAAGCGCAGAGACAGTTACTTCGTGCCCGGCTTATCCGCTGAATTACCATTAATCCGTTTACAAGTTTATGGTCGATGACTGACACTCTTTATAATGATCTGGTTCGTCACTGGACCGGAACAAGGCAGGGAATTATCGGCACTGCCAGGATTGATGGAAATCTTACAGGTCCTTAGGTAAGGAGTGACAGCCGCTGAAAAATTTTTGGTTCGAACATAAAGAAATAGTGAATGGGGGGCGCTTATACTCGAGATGTGACCGCGACCTAATAAAAAAATGGGAATTTCTGTTGAAGATGCTACTCTATCAATGTCAAAGCCGGAATAAATTTGTAACTTAGTATTTGTGATTGAATTATTAAATGTCATGAACGGAGTTTGGTTTAAATGAATCATGCTATCAGGATTAACGCCGGCAAGCTGCCGCCGGTTGTCGGTGTTTACCAGATTAAGAATATTGTCAGCGGTAAGAAGTTTGTTAATATTAGTCCTGATCTTCCGGTTACTTATAACCGGCTCGATTTCCTGCTGAAGATCGGAGCTTACGAAAACCGGGAACTCCAGGAAGACTACAATAGATACGGCGGTGACAAGTTTTGTTTTGAAGTGCTCGATTATATTATTCCCGATGAAGCGACTGAATATGCCGGTGATTTGAATTCGATATTCGAAGACTGGCAGAAGAAACAAAACCGGGAGTCCCGCTAGCATAATTTAAAGATTACTTAATTTCCTCTACGAGGATCTACCACTTTACCCGAAAGAGGTAATACTCCGCTTCAAGATACCCGTTCCGGGTAATTATTCCACATTCTTCAAAAAATATTTCGATGGATATAGAAATAGATTGACAAAGTTCGTTAATCTTTCTTATATTTGTTTCGACAATTATCGAATTATATTTGATGTGCTATGGAAATAGAAAGAAGTATTGAGATAATGAAATCCCTCGCGGATACTTCGAGGCTGCGGATGCTTAATGCGCTTATGAAGAAACCTCATTACGTTGAAGAACTAGCGCACAAATTGGATCTGGCTGCATCGACAGTGTCATTCCATCTTAAAAAACTTGAGAAAGCCGGACTCATTAAGCAGAAGAAAGAACAGTACTATATCGTATACAGCATAAATGATGAGTTGTTTAATACGACTCTGAAAGAACTGACGAATTTTGAGAACATCGAGAAGTTTGCACAGGAAGAGAGGATAGACGCGTACCGGCAGAAGGTTTTGAAAGCCTTCTTTATAGGCAGCAAGCTGCAAAGACTTCCTGTGCAGCGTAAGAAACGGTTGATTGTACTGGACGAATTCGTGAAGAAATTCAGGAAGGGTAAGAAGTATGATGAAGGAGAAGTAAACGAGATAATTAAAGAAATGTACGATGACTATTGCCAGATCAGGCGGCGAATGGTTGAAGAGGGAATAATGAAAAGGAAAAAACAAGTTTACGAGCTGATAAAGGAATCAGCTCTTGGAGAATAAACATGACGGACAAGAAAGAGCTTAAAAGACTGTATAAAGAATCGCACCCGCCGATGGGAATATATCAGTTTAAGAATCTCGAATCGGGAAAGGTGTTTATCGGCAGCAGCCCTAATCTGCCCGGGAAGAAAAACGCCATCGAGTTCCAGCTTAAAATGGGTTCGCATATGAACAATGAACTGCAGGAAGATTACAAGAGACTTGGTGTGGATAAATTTGTGTTCGAGGTTCTGGACGAACTCGATCCCAAAGAAGGTGTTGACTATGACTACTCGGATGATCTTTACGCGCTTTTCGAATTGTGGACTGATAAGATGGATGTCAACGAGAAAAACAGTTACAACAAGATAAAGATCGATCAGTACGGGAAGAGAAAGGTTAAGTAAAGTTCATATATTCCCAACAGGTATCTCTGCGGTTTTTACTATTGTCAGAGGTTTTTGTTGGTCCTGATTTACTGTATGCCGGATCAATAATAGATCCTCACAGTTGCTAATTATCTAGTGTTTATCATACCTAAAATGAGAGTTTAGTCAAAACTTTACGGCGGCGGACTGCAGTTTGAAAAAATATGTGATTTTCCTGTTCTATAAATTATTTAGTCCTGTTACATTCTATTCTCTCTATCAATGAAAGTACTATTACCGTTTTTAAAGCTGTATCAATTCTGTATTCTGACTAAACTGAAATGAATCTATCGTTAGAAAGCATCATATTTCGTCAAACATTTCACATACAATAGAATATAATAAAATGAAGAAATTCAAAATGAAATGGTATCTTTAGGTGTCGAGTATTATAAAATACTTACAACATCCGTAGTAAAAACTTTCTGCATTATATATAATTACTCAATGACCCTTACTATATATTTTTCAAATATATTTTCGAAAGTAAACAGTTAGTATTATGTACGTAATATTCCCTGCAAATCAATTAGGCTGTAATGTGAACCGGAATCTTCTTCTAGTATTTTTAACCGTCCTTTTTCTTTTCTGTTTGACCAAAACATCCTATTCTCAAAACTTACAGAAAAATTTTGATTTACAGAGCAGACCTCTATATCAACAAGGTGTTATTACTGTTAAATTAAAAAAGAGACTTTCGCAACGTCTGGCAAAAAGCACAAACACTTTCGGGCTTTCTTCAGTCGATGAGAAGTTATCACAATTAGGTGCGACAAATATCTCAAAAAGATTTGTTCACAAACCAATTCCCGAGAACTCGGAACTGCCCGACCTATCACGTATTTATAAAATTGAGTTACCCGAAAACGCAGACATAGAACAGGTTATTAAAGAGTTATCAAACGATCCGAATGTTGAGTACGCTGAACCAATCCCTGTTTATTACCTTCTGGAAGTTCCTGATGATTCGCTTTATTCAATACAAAGTCACCTTCCGCAAATTAATGCCGAAAAAGCCTGGGATATTCATAAAAGCGAGAATGGCGAAGAACCTGTAATAATTGGTATTTGCGATTCAGGCGTTAAATGGGATCACCCTGACCTCATAGACAACATCTGGCAGAACCTCGGCGAGGACGCCGACAATGACGGACATGTAATTGAATGGGCTGACTCGGTATGGGTACTTGACCCGGGCGACAGGAACGGAATAGATGATGACGGCAACGGGTACCCTGATGATTTTATCGGTTGGAACGGTATGGGCGAATACGGCGAGGATCCGAGTAACCCGATCGACAAGACCGGACATGGAACACATGTAGCCGGTATTGCTGCTGCAACTACTAATAATGAAATCGGCATTGCAGGAATTAGCTGGAACGCTAAAATAATGATTGCTAAAATTGGCAATGGTCCCTACATCAGTGACGGTCCCGGAGGCATTATATACCTTGCTGAAGCAGGGGCCGATATTATAAATTGCAGTTGGGGAGGTCGTATTCATTCCCACGCTAACGAAGAAGCCGTAAAGTACGCTACAATGCTGGGTAGTATAGTTGTTTGCTCTGCAGGAAATGATGGTTTATTAGGAATTCATTACCCGGCAAAAAATCCGAATGTTGTTGCTGTTGGAGGTGTTACTTCTGAAGATAGGAAACATTATAAATCAAATTGCGGTGCAGCAATCGACGTTATGGCTCCGTATAGTGTTTTTAGTACAAGTTATACTGATGATTATGTAACCATGAACGGAACGTCAATGTCTTCTCCTCTAGTTGCCGGACTACTGGCTTTGATGAAATCTTATTTCCCGGGTATGAGTAACGATCAACTAGTCGAAAGACTGAAATATACCTCTGATAATATAGACCACCTTAATCCGTATTACGAAAACTATTTGGGAACCGGACGAGTAAATGCCTATCGTGCTCTTACTGATACGACAATCAATATACCAGAGTTATACCGTTTGGATATCAGGGATATTTCACTAAGCAACGATTCCGAACAAAGTCTTGAAGCAGGATATGAATACAGATTTAATTTTGCTGTACTGAATTTTTCCGATTATTATTATTACGAAAATGTGGCTTTCTACTTAACATCCGACGATCCGGATGTGGAAATTCTTAAAAACAGTGTTTCAAAGGATCTTTTCGTAAATGATGTTAATGGTTTTTTCGATGCATTTTTGATACGTATTAAGGCCAATGCCAGGTTTCATAAAGCCGAATTTAAAATAACTGCATACTCGGAAATACCTGTTACGATGTGTGACTTTGCGTTTTCTTTCGAGATAATACCCACTTCGGGAATTTTTATTTATGATCAGAGTGACGACGCCCCTATATGCAGCGGCGCATTTTTCAGCAGCTTCTTTTCGGAAGAGGAACAAATTGTAAGCTATTCCTCCGATGGAGTTTTTCCTTCATCATTGAAAAACTTCGACGCTGTTTTTCTCTCTTATGGTACCCCGGACTACTTTTCTAATTTTCCTTCAGCAGCAGTTGAAGAATATCTTGAACAAGGAGGGAAACTCTATATTGAATCCGGAGGGATATTCAGCCAGCTTACGGAAAATAAAAACATTCTAGCCCTTATGGGATTACAAAATGCTACCTTTATAGGAGAGCCCGAGTTCCCGCTTGACAGTTTATATGGTAACCGGAACACCATTGCCGAAGGTATTATTTTCAATAAAACAGATTGGCATAATGTCAACTCGCTTGAAGTTTATGAACCGAACATAATAGGCAAAACAGCTTTCACTGATGCAAATTACGGAACCGTGGCTATTCAAAATGAAGGATTGAACGGACAGAAAACCTTTTGTCTTTCATACTCCATGTCCAACCTTCATGACATTGATCAGGTAAACAATCGCGCAAATCTGATGTCAAAAGTTATTTCGTTCCTCGACATACCCGGGAAATTTAATGCAAATTTTGATACACGTGAACAGAAAGGAAAGCCCCCATTCAAAGTAAAATTCCATGATCTTTCCATTCCTGACTCAGGGCGGCAGATTATTTCGCGAAAGTGGGACTTTAATAATGACGGGAATATCAACTCGGAAGAACTTTATCCTGAATGGACCTACAATGAACCTGGTGTTTATACAGTAAAGTTGGAGGTAAACGACGGGATAAATAGGAAAACTGTTACCCGGGAAGATTATATAACAGTATTTGCCGACGATACCGCCCTGGAATTTAATGGAAAAGAAGATGATAACGGTAGTCTGATAACAGTCACTGCAGATTCCATTTTAAACATTAAATCAGATTTTACACTGGAAGCATGGATAAAACCATATGATGGTATTTTATCAAGCGGTAATATTATGGATAAAATATATTTCAATTTACAATATAATTGCAATTATCAATCTATAATACTCAGAACTATTCACGAGCCATTTTCATTTGAAACATTTTCATATGCTACTGTTTTTAATAGAACTCCTTTAAATTCAATTGTACCGGGGCAATGGCAGCATATAGCAGCAACTTATAATGCTCCTCAAAAAGAAATAAAGATATATATTAACGGATTTGAACAATCTCTTAATCTTGATGGCGAGATTCTTGACAGCCTGCAAGATAATGCCCAGGTTGACTTAGGAATAGGAAATAACACATACTTAATAAAACCTTCCTTTCACGGCGCTATAGACGAGATAAGAATATGGAACGTGGCTCGTACAAACGAACAGATATTAGAAAAGATGGATAATGTTCTGCATGGGAACGAGGAAGGACTTGTCCTCTACCTTCCACTGAATAAAGGTGCAGGAGATGAAGTAAATGATTACTCGGTTTTTAATCATACCGCAACCATGCAAAACACAAAATGGATTGAGGGGCTTTCTGGAATTGTAACCTCAACAAAATCAGAAATTGAAGAAAACAATTTGCCTGATTCTTACAGGCTTAATCAGAACTATCCGAATCCTTTTAATCCGAGTACAACTATCAGTTTTGTTCTTCCGACTGCGGGAAAAGTAACTCTTGAAGTCTTTAACATACTCGGTCAAAGAGTAGCAACACTTATTGATACGGAAATGAAATCAGGATTTCATTCAATAAAATTCGATGCGGGATATGTTGCCAGCGGAGTTTATTTTTACAGATTCCATTCGGGGAAATATACTCAGACTAAAAAGCTGTTGTTGATGAAATAGAATTAAATTAATATTGGTTGGGCGAGTATACTCTAAACAAAACATAAGGAAGAATTGAAGTGGTAATTATAATTGAGCAGAGGACTCGAAACGGATGATTCCACTGCCAAAGCATATATTCTACCTTATAAATTCGATTAGGTATAACTGTTTGTCTGAAAAGTCGATATAATTAACTTATCCTCGGAGAAAAATTGAAAAAAGTATGTGTCTTTTGTGGTTCAAGTTTCGGAGCAGGCGGCGAATATAGAAAAGCAGCAGTTGTTTTGGGAGATTCACTGGTTGAACGTAAACTCGAACTGGTTTACGGTGGAGCGCGTGTCGGTCTAATGGGAGAAATAGCTTCAACAGTATTAAAAGGTAATGGATATGTAACCGGAGTTATTCCGAAGCAGCTGCAGGAAAAAGAGGTGGCCCATACAGAACTAACCGACCTGCGCGTAACCGGCTCGATGCATGAACGCAAGGCTATGATGGCAGAACTATCAGACGGATTTATTGCAATGCCGGGAGGACTCGGTACAATCGAGGAGATTTTCGAAGTGCTTACCTGGGCACAACTTGGTTTCCATCATAAACCTTGCGGATTTTTGAATGTTGCCGGGTACTATGATCATCTGATAAAATTTCTGGATCATACAGTTCAGGAGGAATTTATTCATCCTGGATACAGGTCTATGATATTAGTCGATGATAATCCGGAAGCCCTGCTGGATAAAATGGAATCTTATCAACCACCGAAGGTTGACAAGGCAAAAGTGATGTTGGATATGTTAAATCGTAATCAAACGAGTTAATAATTATAATTGATTCGGACTATTAATGCCGACAGCAGAATTTCTTCGGAGTTTATATAATGAAATTTTTTTATTTGATCTCATCCATTATTGCCGGCGCATTTCTTGTTTATTCGATCCTGAATAGAAATAAACTTAACATAAGTTTATGGCATCCGAGAATATTAGTTGAATTATCATTGATGATCGGATTTTTGATCTTAGTTTTAACCCGGTAAATTGCAAAAAAATACGTGACTGATATAAAATGATGGGCGGGAACTCCTCCCGCCCTTGATCAATAAAGTTTAGTCTTTATATTCCGGGATAGGTTGTCCTTCGAACCAGGGTGCACCTGCCTTCTCGAGTTTACTTTCCAGTTTCGGGATGTCGATATTTACAATCTGTTCTAATTCTGTTTTTAGTTTGTTAAACTCATCCGCGGCTAATTCAAGACTACGTTTCTGTGCCGGAGTAGGTCCGTATGTAGAACTGGTGAACGCTGAGTTAGCAAAGTTCGTTCTTGTATAAAGCGACGGATTGTTCTTCTCGCCGACAGTTGATTTAGATCTATTACCTCTCAGCATACTTTCAACCTCCAGAAGCCTTTGTTTCAGCTCGTATGCCTGCTTGTCAATTTCACCAGGTGCTGAAGTAGTTCGTAATAAAGCCTTCTCAAGTATTTTTACCCGTTCCAAAGCGTTGTCAAGAACCTTGGCTGCTGCTGTTACCGACCTGTTTAATATTTCATTTTCCCGCCAGAATCCCGCCGTTATTTCCGGAGCAGCAGAAGGAAGAGCGCCGTCATACATCCGTTCAATCGCAAACTCAAGCGGTTCTGCAATCTGTTCGGCAACTCCGTCTTTTTGTTTATATAACGTTGCAGAATACATTCCCGGTGCGACCATTGAACCCGTATATCCTCTTATCATGTCCTCAATTTTAGTAATTGCGTCCGTTGCCGGGTATCGCATATCCCAGGTTACACGTTTAAATCCGGCTCCATTCGGCAGAGCTAATCTTCTAATTACATTTCCGCCATTATCTTTAATTACCAGCCACAGGCTAGGCTGATCCTGTAATCGTTCCTTCTCCAGTTTATCCCAGCCTGGGAAAGGTATGTCTTTATTTTCTTTATTGAGTTTGCCTTCGTTCTTTTTTCGCTCACCCTTTAATGTTGTCATACTTTCTTTTACGTAATAGGTAAACACTGCACCGTAGGGAGGATTAGGAGCCATGTATACTGAAGCATCTTCAATCTTGGAGTTACGTCTAGGTATATACCACCAGGCTTTTCCGGACTGGAACAGCATTGCATCTTTCTTGAGACTTTCCTCGTTTACATCACGCAGAAAGCTGTAATCATCGAACACAAAAAATCCACGTCCGAATGATGCTCCCACCAGGTCATTTTCACGAGGCTGAATAGCCAGATCACGGAAGGATATTGTCGGTACACCGCCTGTTAGCTTAGTCCACTTTGTACCTGCGTCCACCGTGAAATAGATTCCAAATTCAGTTGCGAGAAACATAAGTTCCGGTTTAACGTGATCCTGTACAACCCGCCAGAGTAGTGTACGTTCGGGCAGGTTGCCTTTAATTGTCTTCCATGAGTTACCTCTGTCCGAACTCTTTATTATATACGGATTGAAATCACCGTATTTATGGTTATCTAAAACAACGTAGACTGTGTTAACATCGAACAAGTCTGCTTTAATATCGTTAACGAATGCAGTTTCCGGAATGCCGTCAACATCGGCAAGTTCGATTTTTCTCCAGTTCGCCCCGCCGTCTTCAGTAACCTGGATGATTCCATCATCCGTACCGGCATAAATCAATCCCTCTTTTAGAGGTGATTCGGCAAGTGAGGTGATCGTATTGTAATTCGACATTGCATAAACGTCCCAGGGTTCATCATAGCCCCATTGTTTATCCATGATCGGGAGCGTAATCCTTTCTTCATCCTTCGTCAGATCACCTGAAATTGCGTTCCAGCTATCACCTCTGTTTTCAGATTTCCAACACGCTGCGAAGCGTAGTATAATCGAGTGGGATTATGCGGACTAATAAGTATTGGCGAATCCCAGTTATATCTTTCATAATCTTCATCTGTTTCCGGCTGCGGCTGAATGAATAGTTGTTCTCCTGTTGTTACATCTATGCGCCATAAATTACCCTCCTGTGACTCAGCGTAAATGATGTTTGGATTACCCGGTTCGGTTGCGGATTGATGCCCGTCGGCACCCAATGTAATCCACCAATCGGAGCTAAGCGTTCCACGACTCCAAACGGTTCGTGAAGGACCTCCGAGTGAATTGTTATCCTGAGTGCCGCCGTAGATGTTGTAAAACGGTTCAGCATCGTCAACAGCAACTTTATAGAATTGTGTTACAGGAAGGTTGCTCATAAATCGCCAGGTCTTCCCGAGATCCAATGATTCATAAATCCCACCATCCGTTCCAACGATTATACAATCAGGATCGCTTTTCTTAAATGCTACAACGTGATAGTCAGAATGAACAAATCGTGATGGCAGGTAAGAAAACGTTTTTCCGCCGTCTTCGGAAACACGGGCAACTACATTAGCCAGATATATGCGGTCGAACTGATGAGGACTCGCGTATAATTCCTGGTAGTAGTGGGGTCCGGTACCGCCGCTGACTTCATCCGACATTTTCTTCCATGAACTTCCTCTGTTGTCTGATCTGTAAACTCTGCCGGTACGTTTATCAAGTTCGATAGCTGCATAAAGCACATCCGGATTTTGCGGGGAAATAGTCAGTCCTATTTTGCCCATATTTTGTCCCGGAAGACCTTTGGTAAGCTCAGTCCAGGTTTCTCCCCCGTCTGTTGATTTATGCAAACCTGATCCCGGACCGCCTCCTATGTATGCTGCAACTGTTCTGTGTCGCTGCCATGTAGCTGCATATAACACATCCGGATTCCGGGGATCGATGATTATATCTGTAACACCTGTCCATTCTTCATCACCTAAAACTTTCTCCCAGTTCTCACCGCCGTCAATGGATTTATATAAACCTCTTTCATCTCCCTTATTCCATAGCGGACCCTGTGCCGCAACCCAGATTATATCGGAATTTTCAGGGTGAACAATAATTTTTGATATATGCTGCGATTCTTTCAATCCCATATTCTTCCATGAACTGCCTGAGTCAAGACTCTGATAAATTCCGTCACCGTAGCCTACATGTCTGCCGCCTACATTTTCTCCCGTGCCAACCCAGATGGTGTTCGTGTTTCCCGGATCAATAGTAATGCATCCGATTGAGTATGATTGCTGGCTGTCGAACAACGGTGTCCAGGTCATTCCGGTGTTGGTGGTTTTCCATACCCCGCCCGAGCCGACGGCGGCATACCAGGTTTTATCATCTTTTGGATCAACTGCGATATCGGAGATTCTGCCTGAGGTTTTTGCCGGACCGATTGAACGAAGTTCAACTCCGGATAATACAGCGCTGTTCAGAAGTGATTTATCTTTCTTGTCCTGCGCTGAAATAAATGTAGAAAAAAAAAGTGTTAGTAAACACATATTCAGGTATCGTGTTTTATTCATTTGTATCCTCCCTCTGATAGATGGTGTTTATTGTGGATTGATCGTATTTCAAGTTACTAAAATCGGACATTATATGCGGATTGATACCGTTGGAAACTTTTGAGAAATTTTTTATTTCTGAATAAGCCGGAATCATTGTTCTTTTGACGTGTCTTTGCAGTGTTATGTTGCTTTATCGGATTAATTAAAAAATTCGTTGAAACATTTGCCGGTTCATTTTAATAAGATTCAGTCGCTCGACAATAAAAACGGATCGCTTGTCGAATTAATATTTGATTTTTAAATATGTTTATCTAACTTATCATTCATATTCGGGGTACCGTTACCCGGGACACACATTTTTGCCTTCAGTACATACTTTGAAGTCTTCGTTCATGGGAGAAGACTCTTCGGGGACATATTTACTAATAATGAAATACTAATTTATATAGTTAGTGTTTGCTTCCTTTATAATCGTAATGATTAGTTGCGATTAAACAAGGCACTGTATTAACAATTTTAACACTGACTAATGTATCTCCTTTATTAGTAAAAACATGTTGGTGATACACACTTATCTATTCAAATGTCGGATTTTTCCTGTAACAAATTACTGCACGGTGTGTGTCGGATATTATATCGGACACTGGTAAAATGTAATTCAACTAGTACAGAACCATTCTGATATAGTTATTGTGACTATTTAAATCCGTTAAACACGGGGCGTAATCCGAAAAGCCATATGAGTAGGAGCAACTAATTAGAAGGAGGTACAAAATGTCAGGAGTCTCAAATAGCGGAGCTGAAGTAAAATTAGGCGGGGGAGCCCAGTTTTGGGTTTATCTATCACCGCAAAACAACACTGCAGAAGTTGTTAAAGGCTGGTCGGTAACTTTTTCGCAGGGCAATTGGAGCGATTCAATTACCTCGGAAAATCCGACGAAACAAATTCAGACACCAAATCTTTCCGGTCTGTTTGATATCAAAATAACAGAAACGGATTTCTCGACCAATCCACCAAGACAAATAGATATTCCCCCGATGCCGCCGAGTAAAAATCAAATCGGATGTAACTCTAACTGTGCTTCAATGGTGGGTATTGTAGCTGATGAAAAACCATTGCTCGGCGGACCGAATGCCAAGTTCTGGACAACCTGGGATGCGCTTTGCAAATAAGCATCTTCGTTAATCTTCAGGCCCGTGTTGATACATGCACGGGCCGCGGGGGGATTAAGATTAACGCTTCTGTACATACTGGATTATAATATGAGTGAGTATAAGTTGCTGATTCGATTTAATTCTAAACACAACAAACAATTCAATATATGGAATGATTGGTTTAATAGTATTTGAAAATTCTAACAACTAACGAGAAAGGAAATAATGTATGTCAACACATACTCGTATATATGCCGGCGGCGCAATAGCTTTCGGCGGACAACCGGCGATAAATGATTTACTGGACGCACAATATTCCGGTGTTATCGTCTGGTCGGTTCATGTTACCCCGGATGGAACTTTAATCCTGAACAACACGCAGATAGTATCGAAAGGTATCTATCAAGAAGCCGAACAAATGGATCTTCCCGAACGTCTTGCGCAACTTTATAAAAAGGGAATCCAAATTATATTTTCCGTGGGAGCAGGTGGTACACAGGATTTCCAAAATATTGGGAGCCTTCTGAATGGAGGAGTCCCCGGAAAAGGGAACGCGCTTTACGACAACTTTAAAGCCCTGAAGGATGCTATGGTTAAGGGCGGCGGGGATATAGACGCAATCGATTTCGATAACGAAGACGATATGCAAACCGACATAATGGTGAACTTCGGTCTGATGCTGGCTGATATCGGCTACAAAAGTGTAACCTTCTGCCCGTATTATACTTCACCGGTGTGGACGGATACTTATACTCAACTTCTTGATAAAAAGGGTAAGGGATTTGTCAGCGCGATTCATCTTCAATGCTATTCCGGAGGTGCCGGTAATTCTCCTGAACCCTGGGGTAAAATGATAGCTGATGCAGGTGGTGAAACACTCTTAATACCCGGACTTGCGACAAATCAGGCTGAACCGGGACCATGGTGGAATAACGGTTCACAGGGCGGCAGCGTGGTTAAAACCCAAAATATTGCTATGTACGGGCAGGGGGACTGGTCCGGGATGCTGAGAGTCGGTAGCTATGCCAGTGCCAATGATGCTATGCAGGATACAAAAGGAGGCGAAACTTTCTTTTTCTATTGCCGCGGGTACCTGGACCTTGGGCCGGGCAAACAGTTTAATGCCGGTGATGCAGTCTTCTTTGCCGGTGAACCCTGGTGGGGAAGCGCACCTCAGTGTGATGCTTATTCATTAAGCGGAGGCTGCAGCAATACTTATAATGAAGGCGGGGCTTGTCCGTCCGATCTACAGACTCAGTTCGCGGAATGGAAGAAGGAAACGCATCCGCCTGACGGCGGATTCATTTGGCTGTATGATTCTGTCGTTGATTGTTTACTGTCTGGATGCTGCGGAGGCACTGAAAAGGATTCGAAGACAACAGCAAAGGATTACAGTGAAGCAATTACAAAGGGCTTGAGTTAATAAAATTAAATCAAAACAAAAGGAAAAATAATGTCGAATTACACAATAAATTTCAAAAACGATGATGCTGTTGTAATACCTAATCCATATATCACTTTTATTCAGGCTACTCAACCTGGCAAAAATGGTAAACTGGAACTTTTGGGACCGGCGCTAAACGCAACAGGCGGTACCGGAACCTCTACTACTTCTCTGGAGAATGGGAAATCATATTCTCTGTCCGCAATCCAAAACACCCTTCAAATGGGACCGCAGGATTGGAATGGACATATGTATGTCAGCGATGGACCATTAACTCTTAATAAAGTAAATAATCTTCCCGTTGATCCTAACTATACGCTGTCTTCAGACACGACACGGTATCAATTACTGGAGTTTGCCGGTTCCACTACACAAACCAACATTGACATAACATATATTAATTGGTTTTCAATGCCGTTGGAGATTTCAACATCCCCGACAAATACACGTGGCAAACCTAAAGTACAAACATATCCCGGTGAACTCTTTTCACCGCTGGGAAATCTTAGTGCAGATAACGCTATTACGGTGATTAAAAATAACGGCAACCTTGTACGTATTGTAAGTGCAAATGCCGGGGGTAAATGGATGGATGTCTATCCAAGCTTTGAAAAATATATCAAAAGCGTATTTAGCGGTTCAAACACTATTAATCTCAGCAATCAGTACGATGGTATCCAAAATCCTCCTTCAGATGACTTCAAACCACAATCCTATCAAAGCAGTTCAGTTAGTTATGATGGCACTACTCTGAAAATTAAGGGTACAACATCGGAACTGGGAAATTTCACGATGACTTCAAAGTTGAGTTATGGTGATCTCAGTAATGCGATTTATTTAAGTGTGCTGAATTATACCTGGTCGTACGATGGAACGAACGGTTCCGGATCAAATAAAAATGGCAATACCGGTGATAACAATGTTTTCTCCGCAATATCTCGTGATTTGCTGGCCGGTTTTGCATTTGGTTTTATAGGCAGCAGCGCCTTTGGTACAAAACCTAGTTCCGAATGGCAATCGGCAACAACCAGTGATGTTTACAGCGGCATTCAACCTAATGAACCTTACTATAATCAGTGGGCTAATATAATAAATGGCTGTTTTAATGATGTCTATACATTCCCGTTCAATGATTATTTATCAGGTTATGCTCCCGAATTGCCAGTCAGCTCAGGTGATACAGTTACGGTTACAATATTGGGTACAAGTGTGCCGGTTTAAGACAAATCATTCATTTGATTAAAGACGAGTACTTTATAAAAAGGAATACAGACTCACAACTAAGTGGTGGAACAAGATGGGAAATCATATGGAAAGTAAATCAGGCTGTACCAGATTGTTGTTCACGGAATTTTAGTCAAACAAATAGGAGAAAACAAAATGGCCAAGCAAACAGGAAATATTAAAGTGGAGCAAATTAAAGATGATAAGCTTCCGGATATTAATGAATGTCATAGTCCCGATGATATTGTCGGTGCGTTACAACGGGTACTATATAAGCATAAAGGTTGGAAAGAATTGCTATCCAAATCTCTTAGGGATGCTCATGAAAACGCGAAAAAGAATTTAACCAGGGAAAATTACAAGCGCTTTATGCTGCATCCTGCTACTACTCTGGAAGAATATTACTCATACCTAAAATGGTTTGTGAACTGGAAACCTCACGAATACAACAAAGGTTATGATAATAACGAGAAGTCCGCTGATGCGTTCAACCAGGAAGTCTATTTTCAACTGGTTAAATTCTATTGGCTGATCGATCAGCCGACGGGCAGGGAATTGCAGAACATGCCGGATCCGGCACGGAGGGGAACCGGCAACGATTTTACAGACTGGATGGTTCATTTAGCCAATGACTGGGGACACTTCCTTAATACACCCGAATCTATAGATGATAGAACGTTACAGTCATTTATAGATGATCCTGATTTCAAGATGTTCCAGTACCTGATACCGCCGGAATCGTATACACCAAGAAATAAAAACTCGAAGAACAAACCGAATTCTCCAAGCGGGTGGCAGACGTTTAACCAGTTCTTCGCAAGGGAAATTAATCCGGGCTTGAGACCGGTAGCCGGTATGTTCGATGATAACATTATTGTTTCACCTGCCGATTCAACATTCAAATCGAAGTTTCACATCGGCAACGATTCGGTAGTCCAAATCAAATATACTCACAAGTACCATGTAGAACAGCTTCTTGCCGATAGTCCTTATCGCGGCAGATTTGCAAACGGATTATTTTATCATGCCTTCCTTGGTCCGAACGATTACCACAGGTTCGGTGCGCCCGTAAGAGGCACTGTCCTGGAATCTCGAGCTATTCAGGAAAAAGTATTTCTGAATGTTGAAATATCCGAGGGGGCCTTCGACGCACCGGATGGTGCAGGGGACGGTTACGAATTCTCACAAACAAGGGGACTTCTTATGCTCGATTCACCTATAGGATTGGTTGCAGTAATACCAATCGGCATGGCACAGGTTTCATCAGTTAACATGACTGCCGTTGTCGGATCTTATTTGAACAAGGGAGATGAGTTCGGTTATTTTCTGTTCGGCGGTTCCGATATTATTGTATTATTTGAAGCCGAGAGTAAAGTAACTATCAATACCGCGCCTGGAATTCATTACAATACGGGAATGTGTATAGGCGAAGTGATTAAATAGTAAAGCTAAGATAAATGTGTGTTTATAAAAACCGCATCATCGAAGATTAAATATCGGTGGAGACTGTTACCACTTAAAAAACGGGGCGTAATCCGAAAAGCCATATGAGTAGGAATAATAAACAGTTAAGGAGTTGCAAAATGACTATTATAATTCTTTCCAGATCTCCACAGGGCTATGAAATCACATCGAGTGATGGCCGATCAACTGTGTCGGGAAAACTGGAGAAATACAATACATTCCTGGAAGTGGAACCGCAGGGCCCGGGTCCGTATACCGTTAAACTTACAGCCGGTCCGCCGGTCCAGGATGAAACAGTACTTCAGAATGTGGAGGGTGATGCATGGTTTCTTTATACGGGTGTTGCGCCAAGTTCTATTGATTTCGATAAAAGTACGACACCGCTGGCAGCTGTAGTTAAATAAAAATCTGTGAATATGCATTTCATTGTGCTGTCATGGGATTGCCAGGCAGCACTAATTTATTAGAATTACACCTCGCAATGAAATTTGGTCAAATGTGAAACTTCATTAAATTACATTTTCTCCAAGTGTCAGTCTTTCTGTCTGAAATGATATACAAAAATTGTATTTGAAATTGGCAACTGTTGATTGAATTTAAATGGTATACCCGGTTTGAGAGTAACCTACAGAGTACATTAAAAACAGATCGAAGGATGAGTAATCTCCCGAATTCGGATTAGCTTAAAAATTATTATTTTTCTAAACTTTTGCATTTCCTTAGTAAATTTGCAATAATTAATAATACTTCTCCGGCCATCTTAGAGAATTACAATGCCAATACTACAGTCATCCACATATAAGGCTCCTTTCATGTTCAGCAGCGGGCATTTGCAGTCCGTATATCCTTCATTGTTCAGAAAAATCGATTCCTCGTTTTATTCCAGGGAAAGGATAACAACACCCGATGAGGATTTTCTTGATATTGACTTATCACGGCAGGGTAATAAAAAGCTGGCAATTATTTCACACGGACTGGAGGGATCATCTCACCGCGCGTACGTTGCCGGTATGGTAAAAGCTTTTAATACCCGCAACTGGGATGTGCTTGCGTGGAATTTCCGTTCCTGCAGCGGTGAACCTAACCTGCAATTTAAAATATATCATAATGGTGACACAGATGATCTGAATACAGTTGTTATGCATGCTCTCACAAATTATGACTATGATGAAATAGCGCTTATCGGGTTCAGTATGGGAGGGAATATTACTCTTTCGTACCTGGGCAAACATGCTGACAGCCTTTCTTCGAAAATTTCAGGCTCGGTTGTATTTTCAGTTCCCTGTCATTTAGCAAGTAGTTCGATGGAACTGGCAAAACCTAGGAATAAAATTTATATGGTCAGGTTCCTGAAAATGCTCTATAAAAAAGTTAAGCAGAAAGAAAAGCAGTTTCCGGAGAGAATAAGTTCAGAAGGTTACAGCAATATTAAAAACTTTTACGACTTCGATAACAGGTACACAGCACCTATACATGGATTCAAGGATGCTGAGGATTACTGGGAGAAATGCAGCAGTATTAAATTTATTAAGGATATAAAAATACCGACGTTGATTGTCAACGCAGCAAATGATCCATTTCTGCCGGATGAGTGTTACCCGGTTGAGGAAACAAGAAATCATAAACATGTAAATCTCGAGATCCCACGAAGCGGCGGACATGTCGGTTTTATAACTTTCGACGCAAGCGGGGAATACTGGTCCGAAAAAAGGGCTGTGTCTTTTATTTCTTCTATAAACACTTAATTATACATATAATAATTTTCGTTATTACTTTAATAAATAGTTCTGTTTCCCCGCGGCTGAATCAGGCTTAATAATGAGTTTTTAAACTTGGTATAGTTGTTGGACAATCATTTGTTAGCGCAATTTTACAATAATTTTACGGTGATATTCTTGATTAGAATAATTATGCGATACCTGACTTTACTGGTTCTCATGCTTGTGATATTATCCGGCTGCAAAGATAACAACTCCGAACCTGATCCTAATACCGGTAAAATATTTGGAACGGTTTCATTCTTGGATGGAACTCCGGGTGTGTCTGCAGTAATTGATTTAAAAACTCTCCCCACCAATCGGCATCAATACGCGAGCGCAGATAATAACGGGAATTATTCATTCGAAGAGCTTTCCGGCGGAAGCTATGTTCTGAAATTTCAGAGTACCGGAGCTGAAATCAATGGATTTGAAAAAGAAATAAAAATAGATCCCGCTGAAGAATTACGCGAGGATATTCTTATTTCTTACAGCATTCTTGAAGAGTCACTTGCAAGAACAATTGATACCAATATTGTAATGATAATGTTTGAACCTAACTCTGCGCATATAGGTGATAATTATGATATCGTAGAGAGCCTCAGCGGCGGGTATTACAGGGATACGTATAACTCGGCAACACTAAGTGCTGAGCTGTATATTATTCCAACAGGTGTTCAATGGTGGGAAACCGACTTTGAGATTTCCGCGGAAACTATTAAAAATGATTTCGAATACGTTATGGATATTAAGGAAGAGACTTTTTCAGGCAATCACATCATCACTTTTGAAGAAGAAGATATTCCTAAAATACTTTCTTCACCCGAAAACGGTTTTGCCCTTGTGAGAAAAGACAGCCTGGGTAAGCAATTAAAAATTCCTTGTGTGGATTTTTCCAATAATGATTTCGGTCTCAATATTAAATACAAATAAAAAAAGCCGGTTGACCCGGCTTTTTTATTAAAATGCCAGCATAACTCCCAAATGATACGATAACATTTCAGTCTTGGCTTTACGCGGACTAAAGTAAACTTCACCCTTATCAAAATTTACCTCAATGTCATCTTCGGTAACAAATTCAGCTTCTCCTCCGCGGAGATAACGCGCCTTTAAATCAAGATATAAGTCCATTGCAGGCAATGGCACTATTGATATTAATATTCCTGCTCCGGCACCATAACTCCATGTGAAATCGGTAAAGCTGTCATCTTTCGAATGATCCTCCTCAAACGCAGGGATATCATCTACCGACGTGAGATCAACAGTTGCGGTTGTAAACAGCAGGTTGCCGCCGCCCAGTATTTCAGCATACGGTTTTACAGGTCCGGGAATCGGAGCCAATTGAAGGAATAGATGAAAGTTTGCCATGTTGTTGCTAACATCAAGTGTTTGCTCAAAATCAAAAAAACCTATCGATGTTTCATAAGTTCTCTTGTCCGATGAGAAAACAAGGAATCCGATACTTGCACCCAGCCTTATCGGACTGGTTACTCCCGGTGATGTCAATGAACCCTGTAACTGCAATCCGAATCCGGTGTTATCATTTTGTTTCTTAAATTCTTTCTGAGGTGCTCCTACCATAAAAGAAGCTGAAATAGACTGGGCCTGCATTGTGAATGAAACGCATAGTAATGCAAGGATTGTGTAGTATAAAATTATTTTCATATTAGCCCTATTTTGTGGTTGATGTGCGAGAAAATTGAAAAGAAAAATTGCCTGATGAAAAATCCTGATTAATTCTTATTAAATCAACAATTCCTGACCAAAGTTTAAGAATGACTTGGGGGCTGGTTTTATAAAATGAAAAAGCCGAATCCAAAAGAATCCGGCTCTGGGAAATTAAATCATTTTCTAGTCATTAACCAATTTCAACAACTTCAACTTCGAAGATAAGTTTTTTACCAGCTAACGGATGGTTTGCATCTAGTGAAACGTTGTTTTCATCTATGCCTGCAAAAGAGACAGTCACAACATTTCCGTCCTGTTGTGTTACATTGTACTGTTGTCCGACCTCTGGTTTTGTGCCGGGCGCAAACATTCCTCTTTGAGTTAATACATCTTCTCCAGCATCAAAAGTAAAAACAAAATAACCGTTGCAGCCTTTCAATTTGTTGAGAGATTCTAATTCACAAAAGTTGGGCGAAAGGCCGGTTAAAACTTTTTTGCTTTTAATCCCTTTTAAGTATCCTGTTGAAGCAATCTGAATTGGATAATTTTCCAACAAATCATTTTCTGTTATTCCCAGGGCGGTTAACAACTTGCTCCGGTGTTCATCAGTAAAAGGCGGATCAATTTTTATTGCACTTTGTATCTTAACACTTTTGTAATCGCTGCTGGTTTTTATTATTTCAAAAGGGAGAGTACCTGGCCTTGTCTTAATACTTAGAATATAAGAATCCAGGTTTTCTTCAAGTGCTTTAGCATAAATAACTGCTATGGTTGCAGATAGGAACTTCAAAAGTCCGTAAGAAATATCAAGTCACCTTTAAAATTAGTAGCCAACGGGTTATGCTCACTTCTATAAGATTAACATTTAAGCAATATCCGTCCCCAGTTTGAGTGTAATTCATTTATATAAAGTTTGTTTTGCGATATCGTAAATTTCTCGCTTGGATTGAGGACATCATAATAACAAGTTCCGTTTTGAAAAGGGACTTCAATTTCCAAAGTCATTTGGGCAGGTGATGAATTAACTGCTATTATAGCCGTTTCATCTTTGGTGTTGCGCATAAAAGCAAATTGTTGATGATTGATATATAGCTGTGTGTAATTACCATACTTTAATGCTTGAGAAGAGTTTCTAATAGCTGCAAGTTTTCTTATTACATTTAACAAATCTTGCCCATGTTTATCATAAAGTTGAGAAAGCTCAAAAGCAGGGCGAAGTTCATCATCACTTTTATTAAACTTTTTCCCTTTAACGCCAAACTCGCTGCCGTAATATATTGAAGGAATTCCAGGCATAGCAAACAAAATTACATGAAGAGGATAAATGTGAGTTATATTTTTTAATTGTGTCGCTATTCTGGAAACATCATGATTATCCGTAAAATTATACAAAGGAATATTTTTATAAATACCATCGGCTCCGAACTGGCGGTTTAGTGAATAAGCAATTTCGAAGTAATTAATGTCGTTGTGACTTGAGTATAACCCTTTGTAACATTCGTAGTTTGTAACTGAATCTAACATCTGAGTATTTGCCCATTTGTTATAATCGCCATGAATTACTTCTCCCACGAGGAAGAAATCCGGATTAATGTTTTTTGTGAAGCGAGATAATTCATCCAGAAAAGAAAAATCTATACAGTCAGCCGCATCAAGCCGGAGTCCGTCAATTCCGAATTCTTCTATCCACATTTTCACAGCGTTAAAAAGATGCTGTTTTACTTTGTCATTTTTGAGATTCAATTTTACCAGTTCGAAATGGTTATCCCACCCCTCATAAGAGAAGGAATCATTAAACGGACTTGTTTTAGAAAAATCAATTTTGGTAAACCAATCTTTATATGAAGAGTCCGAATTCCTTTCGAGAAGATCCTCAAATGCGGGAAACTTACGGCTTACATGATTAAAAACACCGTCGAGTATTACCTTAATTCCATTTTTATGAAACGAAGCAGTTACTTCTTTTAGGGTTTCATTTGATCCGAGTCTTCTATCAACATTATAATAATCTATTGTATCATAACCGTGTTTATCAGATTCGAAAACGGGACCGAGGTAAACAGCGTTAACCCCAAGATTTTTTATGTGCTCAATCCAATTAGTGATTTTTAATAACCGCTTAACCGGTTTTGCAGAAATATCATTTATTTTAGGTGCTCCGCAAAAGCCCAATGGGTAAATGTGATAAAAAAAGTAATCGTTAAAATTAGCATTCATTTTTATTGCTCCATACATACCGTTAGGTATAGTAAATAATTAAAAAATATATTTGTTATGAATAAATACCGTGACTGAACTGATGCACGGCATTGTAGACAGAAGTTTCATCCAGTTTTATATTTCCTCCGAGAAAAAGTGTTATGTAGTTATTTATTATACCCAAAAAGGTAAATGCATATCTTTTTTGTCTCTCATTTAGGTTTCCATGATTTACGGCGGCTTTTGCAAACATTTCTTCAAACAGTGAGATAATCTGTTTGTTATAAATTGAAACCGATATATATGGTTCACTTTCAGGCGGGGCAAAACACATTGAGAGCTGCATCCTATAAAACAACTTGTTTTCTGATGCAAAAGCAAAAAATGCCTGAGTTATACTTTCTAAGGTTGCCGGAAGGTCGCCGTTATATGTGGAGGCTGTTTGTAATGATTTAATAAACGGCTTAAAGTACATTGCCAGCAAAACCTCAAGCAATCCTTTTTTGCAACCGAAATAATGATACATCGTAGGCTTGGTTATTTCGGCAGCTTTTACAATCTCCTGTATACCCACTCCTTCATAACCACTGGAAGAAAACAGCCTAAGTGCAACGGATAATATTTTTGTTCTGTTGTCCATATTTTAGGATGACAATATACCGATCGGTATATTGGATTGCAAATTAAGACTGAACTAATTTAAGAAAACTTAGTATGATGCTTTGCTTAAACCAGACGAGAAAGCGTACCTGCTTTTTTAGGAGCAAGTCTAAAGTCATAAAACCAGATTTTCTGTATTAGTTTTTCCCATATTAAAAAATCTACAAGATTCTGGAGTGCTGTTCCGTAATAGTATTCGTGTCCGTTCATTTCTACATATCTAAACTGCTATGTGCAAATTACATTTTCCATGTTGTTGGTTTGTATAAGTGAATATTGCAGATGTAATTCACCTGACAAAAATCCTGAAGATTAATTTACTTGTATGATTTCCCAGGTAAAATATTTAATTATGCCAAAAATTTGCAATTTGTTCATTGAGAACAAGAGAGGTGTATTGATGTAAAATTATTAAAATTAAAGCCGGATTAATTTAAACCCGGCTTTGAATTTATTTTTGTGGCAGAAAGATTAACCAATTTCAACAACTTCAACTTCGAAGATAAGTTTTTTACCAGCTAACGGATGATTTGCATCGAGTGATACATTAGTTTCATCGACACCGGCTACGGATACTGTAACCACATTTCCGTCCTGTTGTGTTACATTGTACTGTTGTCCGACCTGTGGTTTTGCATCAGGTGCAAATTTATCGATAGGAACCTCAAAAACAAGTTCTTCCCTTACCGGACCGTATGCCTCATCTGAAGGAATTTCTACAGTCTTTTTATCGCCGACAGTCATATCCACTACGGCGTTTTCAAATCCCGGAATCACTTGCCCGGATCCAATCTCAAATTCGAGCGGTTCCCTGTTTTCTGAAGTATCGAAAATAATACCGTCCTCAAGTTTTCCTGTATAATGCACTTTTACCGTGTCGCCCTGTTTTGCAGCACTCATAAAATCTCCTTTTCATTATTATTAAAATCGCTAACGCACTCGAGTCGTGGAAATTCAACTCTAAAACAACAACCTGAGAAATTCTGCGGGAATAGCTCGGTAAGGGTGAAACGAAGATCAAAGGCCGCGTGACTAATCGCGCTATATTTGTTTCACAAAATAAATATAAATATATGTATATGCCATTTTTACTTGAATTAACAGGAAATTTAACTTTCGGAGATATTATTACAGAGGAGTTTCAGCTTAGTTGGATTGTTGAGCCAGGCGTTTTGAAAAAGCGAAGAAGTGCGCGGGAGTGTTCTCCTTATGAATGGGAAACCTTCAGACTGACAGTCAGTTGAGAGCGAGAGCTATTAAGCTTCCTATTGTGAAAGCAGCCAGTGATAAATAGAAGAGTATTTCTTTAACGACGGTGTTCATTTCTATTGCCCTGTAAACAATCATTCAAAATTATTATCGAAAATATGCTGAAATTTTTTACATGATAATAATTAAGGAATTATTAACTTTTACTGCGACTTTTTGACGAAACATGAATCATATTAGTTCAGTGCTTTTTCACAAATTACAGGTCTGACAAATGCCGATTTTTGAATACAAGTGTAATAACTGCGGAGACAAGTTCGAACATCTGCACAAATCATCCTCAAATATTGAGGAAGTTAACTGTCCCGGGTGCGGCTCGGAAGATAATAAAAAGCTATTATCATCTTTTAGTGCTTCGATGGGAAGTACATCATCTTACTCCGGCGGATGTTCCGACGGAAGTTGTGCGACGCCTGCTCCGGTTTCCGGATGTGCTTCCGGTATGTGCGGACTGAATTAGAAAGGATAACAATGATGAAGTTTCTCAAATCAATACTAATACTTCTGATCCTATTAATACCGGTTATGGGTTGTGCCCAAAGCGGAGGGGAATCAGATATAACTGTTAAGCAGCTTATGGAACGAATGAATTCGGATACCAGTCTGGTTATCCTGGATGTTCGCACACCGGCGGAACTTACAGGTCCGCTTGGTAAACTGGATAGTGTAATAAATATTCCGGTTCAGATTCTGGGCGAGAGAATATCGGAATTGGAAAAATACAAGTCAAAACCGATTATTGTAATATGCCGGTCGGGTAACAGATCTACCTTCGCTACAAAAATGTTAAGGAAGAATGGATTTGACGCTCTGAATGTACTGGGCGGAATGAAAGCCTGGAACGCGGAATTTAAATAGAATTGATAAACATAGCCGGATCAATCCGGCTTTGTTCCTCCCTTAATATTTTTGCAGACATAATCCACCTCTTTTTATACCGAAATTATTTGCAAGTCTATACTGCCTTCTTTAACTTTCGTCTGTTTTAATCATCTATTCATTCGAACGGTATTATATATGCCTTCATTTTTCAATACTTGGTTACCCTTCTTGTATCTCTACGGAGTTGGCGGTCTTTTCTTTCTTACAGGCATGATAATCGTCCGCAAAAGCGGTGCAATTGACCTGAGTAAAAAGCGCCATCGATTTTGGTACAAAGTTTTAATCGGCGGTTTCATTTACTTTGCCTTATTTCACGCAATCCTAATAATCGCAGCATTATACTGGTAAAAAAATGGAAACAACAAATCAACTTCATACTACATTTCATAGTATCGGTTCCTCTACGGACTGGATAGTTATGCTGGCGTACTTTGCGTCCATCATGCTGTTCGGAAGTTATTTTAGTAAGTATAACAGAAGCACTAAGGATTTCTTTTTCGGAGGAAGGAGATTTGCTTGGTGGCTGATCGCATTTTCGATAGTCGCTACCGGGGTTGGAAGTCACAGCTTTGTTAAATACTCGGCAAAAGGTTTTGAGAATGGCTTCTCTTCGACTATGACATATATCAATGACTGGTTCTTTGTCCCGTTTTTCCTTTTCGGATGGCTGCCGATTATTGTTTATACTAAAATCAGATCGATCCCCGAATATTTTGAGAAACGATTCAGTCCGTCTGCTCGGTTTCTTGCCACAATTCTGCTGTTATTTTACATGATCGGCTATATAGGGATCGGATTTCTTACACTTGGAAAAGCTGTACTTCCCATGCTTCCGGAAAGTTTTACAATGTTCGGGGCAGACTTTCAGATAACGCTTATGGGCGCGGTCATAGTTATAGCCGTTATCACGGGAATTTATATTACTTTCGGGGGACAGACCGCAGTAATCTTCACAGACCTGCTTCAGGGATTCATATTGTTGCTGGCCGGATTTCTTTTATTCTTTCTCGGACTTTCATATGTGGGCGGTTTCGAAGCCTTCTGGAATATCCTCCCGGTAGATTGGAAACTCCCGCTTGCACACTTTAATAAACCATCAAGTTTCAATTTCGTCGGAATATTCTGGCAGGACGGGGTAGCGGGCTCGGTCGGATTCCTGTTTATGAATATGGGACTCATAATGAGATTTATGGCTACTAAGAGTGTTGACGAGGGACGTAAAGCTGCTACCTTCAATATTCTCTTTATGCTGCCGTTGTCAGCAATTGTGGTCGGTAATGCCGGGTGGGTAGGCAAAGCAATTTCACTGATCGATCCGCAGACGGTTCCGCCGAATACTTCACCGGATCAGATATTCGTTGTCGTTGCGAATATCGTAGCAATACCGGGTGTGTTCGGGTTTATAATGGCGGCGCTTACAGCTGCTCTGATGTCCACAGTAGATACGCTTATAAACGCAACAGCTGCTATTTATATAAACGACGTTCATCGTCCGTTCAAAGCCTTTATAAAGTCAAAGGTACTTGATGATAAAACTAATGACAGGCACGAACTTAACGCAGCAAGATATGCCTCAATTGGCATAACGACATTGGGCGTACTATCCGTACTCGCGTTTAAGAACTTTCCCACTGTCTACGAGGCGCACGGTTATTTTCACTCAACACTTACACCGCCTCTGGTGGTGGCAATATTTCTGGGACTCTTCTGGCGTAAGTTTTCTCCATCTGCGGTAATTACTACTTTTGCCGGTGGAGTAGCTCTCATGATAATAGGCCTGCGTCATCCATCGGTAATTTCTCCGTTTGATCATGGAATTCCCATGGATGCAAATCATCCTTACTCATATATCAGGGCACTTTATAATACTTTTGCTTGTGTTGCCGTAGCCCTTGTTGCAACATATACAACAGGATATCAGAAAAAAATTGTTGCCGCTATAAGAGATAAGGCAAATCCGAAAACAATCATTTACACGTTACTCGTGGTTTCCGTTCTCTTCTTTGCCGCCATATTATTCGATGTATCTTCTGTGCCGGCTCAGTTGTTGATAGTTTTATTGATGACAGCGTCCGTAGCTGTTGTTACAACATTCTTTATTAAGTTCGATGAGCAAAAACGCCTCGAGGGACTAACCGTATGGACTCTTGCCAAGGCGAAAGAGTTTTTTAAGGGAAGTAAGGTTAATGACCGCGAAGGTAAGAGAATAAAAGTTAAATGGGAACTTAAGGATTACGATGAGGATGTAATAAGGTTTACAAAAAAAGATATGGAATTGATGCAGGCTGAGGTTGGCGATCTTGTATATATTAGTGATGCGAGAGCTTATTTGGGCGGTCTTAAGTCAATCCACTCCGTTTATGGTGAGCCGCACGACGAGGACGGAGTCGTATATATTAATAACGAACATAGGTTAAATGGTCAATTCGTGAAATTCAGATCTTTAACCGCTGAAAAAGAAATGTGATTTTACAGGTCGGGGAAGGTTAGAAATCTTCCCTGACTTCCTGCTTTTTACTCAAACCATTTTTATCAATAAAAAGATTTTTCTCTTTCAATTTCTTGACAACTATCGGTGGTACGAAATCGCTTACGTCTCCTTCAAACTGTGCAAGGTTTCTGACTATTGTCGAATTCAAGTAAGTGAATTTCTCGTGAGGCATAAGGAATATCGTCCTCAAATCCTCATCAAGTTTCCTGTTCATTAATGCCATCTGAAACTCATATTCGAAATCACTTACAGCGCGCAAACCTCGTATAATACCAACGGCGCCAACATCTTTCGCGTGATCCACTATAAGTCCGCTGAATGAATCTATCAGAACGTTTTTATAATCTTTCAGACTCTCATGAAGCATTTCAAGTCGTTCGGAAACAGTGAATAGTGGAGACTTGGAAGGGTTTTTTGCGACGGTAACAACTACCTCGTCAAACAAATCCATTGCACGCTCTATCACATCGATATGCCCGTAAGTCACCGGATCAAAAGTACCGGGATATACTACTCGTTTCATTAATCCGCCGGTTTATTCCTAATTGCTTTTACTCAATATAGCATATAAAAAATAATTTTTAAAATTGATTTTAACCTGGAAGATTTCCTTGCCGGAAATAAATAACATCAGTCGATTTACTATTGTGTGAAAATGTATATAAGGCTGTCTCCCAGCCGCTTGTGTGGTTCCTTCCCGAACGCTTTAATGTCCTTCTCTTCAGTCTGGATTGACCGTTCAATCAGCAGAATCCCTATTTCACTCAAGAATGACTTACTGAGTAAGTTATGAACGACCTGATGGATATCGTCCTTGAAGAACGGAGGATCGGCTAATATCAGGTCATACTTGTCATGTTCGGTTTTCTTCGAAAAACGAAGTGCTTCCGAAATAAAAACTTTTGCTATGTTCTGTTCCTTAATTTTTGCTATGTTTTCCTTTAGAACCTGTGCCACTTTGAAATTTTTCTCGATGAAATGAATTTGGTCAGCGCCGCGACTTATAGTTTCGAGTCCCAGTGCACCTGAACCGGCATATATATCACATGCTTTTATTCCTTCAAAGTCGATCAGATTATTGAGATAATTAAACATAGCTTCTTTATTTTTATCGGTAGTTGGTCTTACCAGCTTTGAATTCGGAAATTTTATCGGCACTCCTCTATGTTTGCCCGCTATTATTCTCAATTTGATTACCTGTTAAAATTCTTATAAAAAAATAAAAAAATAGTTTCTTTTTTTTAAGCTAATGAATAATTTATGACCCAAGTTATACAACAATAACTTTATATCACAACGAAACCGTCAACGAGTTTATTAGAGGAACCTGCATGAGCTACAGAATTACTCTGAAAAGTCCCATCCCAGCAATCACCACGGAACAAAAACTAACTTCACTAAGCATTAAAATCTTTGACTATGGCAGCGCAAAATTCTTTTCTTATAAAGACAAGTATTTTGAACTTGAGGAAGACAGAAATGATAACGTTGTTGGATTAACAATTCATGGAGATTCGGCTGCCGATTTCAGAAGCCTGATGAGAATTAAGGATAAAATATTTCTCGACAGATAAGCCAAACCATTCTGTCATCTACTAAACCAGCCTGAAGGCAATTCCCGCTGCAGAAGAGTAGTGTTCCGCCTGCTTAACCAATTCTTTCCTGGTAGAAAGAGTTTCGTTTACCGGAATGCTATCGAAAGGATTGAAAGTCTGGAAACCAAGTCCGGTTTCATCGTTGATTTTTTGAACAACGGCTTCAGAATAGTAATCCCCGAATAAATAAGATTTTATAATATTGGTTTCGCTACTAATTGCTTTTCTGATTTTCTTTAAAACCAAATTAAAGCATGATACAAGACCGCCGAGCCCTTTGTAGTGAGACAGTTCGAAATAGACCGGGTGGGTATTTTCAAGAAGTATAACTGAAAAATAATTCTCCCTAACCAATAATGATAATACAATATCTCCCTCAACCAGCTTGTTTTGAATCAAGAGCAAGTTGTTGGATGAGAAATGTTCATTGTCGATGTATCGTAATTTTAGATTGTTTCGCAGACAGAATTTATCGATAGTTGTAATAATATGTTTCGGCAGCACGGTAATAAGCATATTCTTCTCTCGCCCAACATTCGAATTTTCAATTCTGATAGTCTGTACGGCAAGGTCGTTAGCCTTGTATTCAGGAAGTAAAACTGACAATTCCCATTTAACATGTTCATCAAAATCTTTTTTTGTAAGTGCTTCATCGTATGGAAGATCAAAAAACTTAAATGCTGACGATGGAAGAGTAAAAGAAGAAAGACTGCTGGTAAGTGGTTTTCGAAATGTTAAATCGTTAAAAGCATTCTGGAGAATGGTAATGAGTTTGTTTTCCTTATCTTTAAAAGAAAACAAGTCGGAATAAAATTCCTCATCAACATTCTCCAGAACAAACTGTTTGTTAACATAATTTACTTCAACAAGCTGAAGTTTATTGAGCGATACTTGAAATCCTGCATGGTTCTGATATCGAGTCATAAACTAAATTAAAATTATTCCCATGAAGCACTGTTTTTCAATGCATCAGAGTAAATGTCACCGATTTTATCTCTGTCATTTGAATCCGGAGTCTCAAGAACATATCTTGTTCCAATAGTAATGACCGTATCGATATTTACAATACTTCCGCGTCTGTTAATAACGGTGTCAATAGAAATGCTCGTATCGACGCCAAGTAAATATCTAAGGCCGTTTCCGGGGTATGTAAATAATGACTCGGGAGAGAATTCGCCGTGTGAAAGTATTGCAAACGGATTCGTTGAGCGCTGGGCTATTGAATCGTACCCTGCAACCACATTGGCTACCATTGTATCGGTTTTAATAAAATGAACTAAACTGTCTAAGTTGTCAGTAAAGCTTCCGTACTTATCTTCCCATAAAATCTCAGCCTCGCGCAGGTTCTCCATTCTTAGTCTGCTTTCAGTCCTGATGTAATTCTGCCTTTCAATTACTTGCTGCGGTTCAATTATAGCCACTCTTATCAATACATAAACCAATGCTATAATTACCGCATACAAAACAGCATGAATATACCAGGGTTCTGTTCTTACACTCATTTTACCTCCAGGTATTAAGAATTATTCTATTATTAAAAACTTTTTATATCTCTCAAGTCTGGATTTTCCGATTCCCTTAACCATAATCAATTCATCCAGATTTTTAAAACCGTGTCTTCTTTCTCTTAACTCAATAATTCGTGCTGCGGTTACTTTTCCTATTCCCGGAATTTCTGTTAACTCGGAAATATTCGCTGTATTGATGTTAATTAATTTTCTGTCAGGGTTCTCGTTTTGAGATAATAATTCATTCTCACTAAAATCTAAAAGTTCCGGCTCATAATCAACTTTTTTGTCTGATATTTTAACCGAATCCGCCTTTATTTCCGGCTTAGAGGAGCTTAGAAAAACACTGTCAACCGTTGAATAATCAAAATATTCAGCTTCATGGGAGAAGTAGAAATCTTTTATGAGGATTCCCCCTGCACCTATTACAAGTGCGGCTGCCAGAAACAGAATTACCTTTGCCTCGGTTTCCGTAAATCCGATTCGGTTTGCAAAATATTTAAAGCCGATTTTTAGCTCTGCTTTTGATTGTTATATTTACTGTGGAACTTGAATATTCGGCTGTTTTTGTAAATCTTTAAGTAGTTCTTTTTCCTTGTTAGTTATCTTTTTCGGCACATAAATACTTACTTTTACAAGTTGATCACCGGCGCCATGCCTGTTTAAGTGCTGGATGCCTTTGTCGCGCATCTTAAGGAATTTCCCGGGCTGCGTGCCTGCTTCAATTTTTAACTTAGCCCGACCGTTCAGTGTCGGTATTTCCACATCGGTACCGAGTACTGCCTCAGGGTAGCTTATATTTAACTCGTAAACTACATCATCCCCTTCTCTTACAAAGAAATCATGCTGCAATTCCTTAAATACAACAATTATGTCTCCAGCCGGTCCACTATTTTTACCGGCGTTTCCTTCGCCTCGAAGGGTCATATAACTATTATCCGAAACACCTGCAGGTACGTTTATCCTGATCGTATCCTCTTCGTAAGTTCGACCTTCCCCTTTGCATGATAAACAAGGAGATGATATAACCTTTCCCGTGCCCGAACAATTGTTGCAAGGCTGAATGTTTACAAATTGTCCGAACAGGGAACGTGATACCTGTCGTACTTCACCCGCCCCGTTACATATAGAACAGGTTGAAAATGAACTGTTGTCTTTGGCTCCTGTGCCGTTACACTTGCCGCAGACTTTATGTCTTTTTAATTTTATTTTCTTTGTTGTTCCGGTGGCTATTTCTTCAAGTGTGAGCTTTAGGGTCACTTTCAGATCGGAGCCGGGTACACCCGTGGATCTCTGGCGGGTTCTTTGTCTTCCACCACCACCTCCGCCGAAGAATTCGTCGAAAATTGAGGAGCCTCCGCCACCTCCGCCGAAGCCACCGAAAATATCCGAGAAGTGACTGAATATATCGTTTACATCGGAGAATCCCTGGTAGTCCTGTCCGCCCTTTAATCCGCTATGACCGAACCGGTCATACTTCGCTTTCTTATCTGCGTTGCTTAGAACTTCATAAGCCTCGGCGGCTTCCTTAAAATTTTCTTCAGCGGCTTTATCATCCGGATTCCTGTCCGGGTGATATTGCATGGCTAGTTTCCTGTATGCCTTTTTTATCTCGTCCGTAGATGCATCCTTGCCAACACCAAGCACCTCGTAATAATCTCTTTTACTCATACGTTAAACTTCCCTATAATTTATTTACTTTTCATCTGCATCGCCGGTGCCTGAATTATCTTCCTCAGGTTCCTGGCTTACTATAACCTTTGCATGTTTTATAACTTTGTCTTTGTATTTATAACCGGGTTCAACTTCTTCGAGTACTGTATCCGCAGGAGTATCGGCAGAAACCTGGCGCAGCAAAGCTTCGTGCAGATTAAAATCGAATGTCTCGCCCTTTGATTTGATCTTCTCAACACCCTGATCTTGCAAGGCTTTGGTAAACTTATCAAACACCATTTTAAGTCCGTCTTTTACGGATTGATTGTTGTTGTCATCGTCAATGTGATCAAGAGAACGATGAAGATCGTCGTACACTGGCAGAATTTTAATGATAAATGGTTCTGCTGCGTAGTTAAGAAGATTAATTTGATCCTGTTCAGTACGTCTTTTGTAGTTTTCGAACTCCGCAATTCTTCTTAACAGCCTGTCGTTAAGCTCTTGATTTTTTTCTTCGAGTTCCTTAACTCTTTCGGCAAGTTCGTCGTTTTGTTCAGGCTGTTGTTCTTCCGCTTCTTTATTGTTTAATACTTCTTGTTCTTCGTTGTTGATTTCTTCGTTCATATTTTCCTTTTGTTCATTATTCTTTTCATTTTTCTTACTGCTCATATTTGCTCCGATATCAAAAATTTATTACATGTTTTTTTTCTTAAGTTCGTTTGATAGTGACTCGGCAATATATACAACGGCTGCAACTATTTTGGAATATTCCATTCTTTTAGGACCGATGATTCCCACTGTTCCTGATACATCCCCGAGTTTGTAAGCTTTTGTAATTAGACTGAAATCGGAAAATTGCTCGTTATTATTTTCCGAGCCGATTTTAATGTCTACATTATTACCGGCAGGAATTTCGGAATTCTCCATCAGATGTACTATAACATCCTTGTTCTCCATAAGTTCGATAATTCCATGAAAATTTTCCTGCTTTTCGAACTCGGGATGTTTTAGCACGTTTGATGCGCCGCTCATGATAACCTGGTTCTGGTTCGGTATACTGGCGAAAATTTTATCCAGCGAATCGATAAACATGCGGATAATCGGTTTCAGCTCCTCGCGGTTATAGTCCTTAAGTCTTTCGCTAAAAGTTTTTCTGATCTCACTGAATTTCAGTCCGGCAAGTCTTTCATTTAGTATTCGTTGAACATAATTCAGACTTTCCGCTTTTGCTTCGCGAGTTATTTCAAGTGTTATCGTTTTTACCAGTCCGGATTTAATTGATATTACTACCAGTACTCTGCTGGATGACACTTGTACCAACTGGAGTTTCTCCAAGATTGCATTATCCAGTTTAGGTAGTGTAATACAAGCAAGCTGATTTGTAATCTCACTTAGAAGGATGGACGCAAATTCGATCAGTTCATTTGTTTCGGTGAATGGTCTCTCTTTTGTCTGATCTATCCTTTTTATATCCTCATCCAGTAAAAACGGAGGATCCATCAATCCGTCTACATATTTCCTGTATCCCATGTCGGTGGGAACTCTCCCGGCGGAAGTATGAGGATGATCGAGCAGACCGGTATCTTCAAGATCGGACATAATATTCCGGATGGTTGCCGGGGACAAGCCGATATTATAGTGTTTCGAAATATTACGCGAACCGACCGGACTGGCAGTAAGTATAAACTGCTGTACGACGAAGCGTAAAATTGATTTTTCCCTGTCTGTTAACTCGTGTATATCCATCAATCTGTAAATTTAAATAAAACCGAACCAGTAAAATACTTAAAATCAATAAATTATTCTTAGATGATCAACCGGATCGTTCTTTTTTACCTAATTTAATATTAACGAATTTGATGACGAATCTCCCGTTAAGTTTCGGGATAAATACCATTTCGGGAATTGCCGATCATCTGAATTTTCTAAAAGTGCCGAATTATTGTATAATATATTTCCGGAACCGAGATAAATAGGATTCCGTTTAATATCTTTCGGATTACAATTTAATTTTTTGGAGTGAATGTGAGTGAATCGTACAAATCTGCCGGAGTGGATATTAAAGCCGGGGAAGAGACTGTAGACAGAATTAAAACGCATGTGAAATCGACCTTTAATAAAAACGTTTTGGCAAATATCGGTCATTTCGGAGCATTATTCGAAATTGATAAATCGGAATATGAGAAACCGGTATTGGTTTCAAGTGTGGATGGTGTTGGCACTAAACTTAAAATCGCGTTTATGATTGATCAGCACGGCAGCGTCGGTCAGGATCTTGTTAATCACTGCGTAAATGATATTGCTGTTTGCGGCGCAAAACCTTTATATTTTATGGATTATCTCGCATTTGGAAAACTCGTACCTGAGAAGGCTGAAAAAATCATTGAAGGATTTTCAAAGGCTTGCAGGGAAAACGGTGCTGCACTTATCGGCGGTGAGACGGCTGAGATGCCGGGCTTCTACAAGGAAGATGAATACGATATTTCCGGCACTATTGTAGGCATAGTTGAGAAAGATGAAATCATTGATGGCAGTAAGGTTGCAAAGGGTGATGTGATTGTAGGCTTCAAGTCGACCGGACTTCATACTAACGGATATTCACTTGCACGTAAAGTATTACTCGAAAAATATTCGCTTAGTGATAAACCGGGTGAACTTGAAAATTCTCTGGGCGAAGAACTTTTGAGCATTCACAAATCCTATCTTGGTCTGATATCAGAAACTAAAAGCCGCGTTCATGCTTTCTCACATATAACAGGCGGGGGAATTATCGGTAATACGAAGCGTGTTATTCCCGAAGGACTCAGCCTGAAAATTGATTGGGAAAGCTGGGAAATCCCAGCCATATTCAAGCTGATAAAAGAGACAGGAAATATTTCCGACGAGGAAATGAGAAAAGCGTTTAACCTCGGTATCGGATTGATTGCGGTTGTTCCTGCTGCTGATATTGACTTTATTAAAAATGCCGCTGAAAAACTGGGCGAAGAATATTATGTTATGGGTGAAGTTGTTTAAAGTAATTTGCATTTGCTGTAACTAAAAGAAAGCGAAATTATGTTTATAGATACACACGCACATTTGTTCCTCCCGAATTTTAAGGACGACCTTCCGCAGGTAATTGATAACGCCCTGGAAGCAGGTGTAAACAAGATTATCGTTCCTGCTACATGTCTCGAAACATCAAAACAGGCGATTGAACTTACTGAAAAGTATGATTGTATTTACGCTGCCGTTGGAGTGCATCCTCACGATACGGAAAAGTGGGAAACTGACTGGATAAATCAGGTCGAGGAGCTAAGCCAACATGAAAAGGTCGTTGCTATAGGTGAAATAGGGTTGGACTATTATTATGATTTCTCTCCGAGAGAGATTCAAATACCGGCTTTCGAAGCACAGATGGAACTTGCAAAGGATAAAAAAATGCCGGTTATAATTCACAACAGAGAATCGAATGATGATGTTATGAATATTGCCCGGAAATATTCCGGTGACGGATTCAAAGCACAATTCCATTGTTTTGCCGGTTCAATAGAGAATGCACGTGAGCTCGTTGAGCTTGGACATTTCCTTTCATTCCCCGGCAACATTACCTTCGTTAAGGCGGATAGTCTCAGAACTGTGCTCAGCAGGATCGATACTGAGAATCTTCTTCTGGAAACCGATTCTCCGTTTATGACGCCGGTACCTCACAGGGGTAAAAGGAATGAGCCGGCACATGTAGCGCTGGTCGCGGAAAAGATTGCCGAGGTTCATCATCTGTCTGTTGAAGATGTCGCCAGAACTACATCATACAATGCTTATAAATTATTCGGAGTCGGTGAACCGATGGAATTATCGTATACATATAAAATAAGAGACTCGCTGTACATTAATGTAACCAACAGGTGTAACGCCGATTGTGTGTTTTGTGACCGCAAAGGAGCGGCGGTAATTAAAGGGTATTCACTGAAGATGAATAAGTCGCAGGAACCGCCTGCTGATACCTATATCCGGGAAATCGGTGATCCGAAAAATTATGATGAAATTGTATTCTGCGGATATGGTGAGCCTACTATCAGGTGGGATGTCGTTAAAGATGTTGCAAAGTACGTTAAGGATAATGGGGGGAAGACTCGTCTTAATACCGATGGTCACGGTAACTTCATTAATAAGCATGATATTACTCCTGAACTAAAGGGTCATATAGATACCGTTTCCATAAGCCTTAATTCGACTGATCCCGATCAGTACGCGAAACTAATGAGAGTAAAGCCGGAAATGCATGCGGAGATGATAGATTTCGCGAAGAAGGCGAAACAGTTTTCAAATGTTGTTATGTCGATAGTCGGGTTAAATGAAGTGGATACCGAGCAGGCAAAGAAATTCGTATCAGATGAGATTGGTGTTGCCTTCCGGGAAAGAGAATATTTTTAATTAACATTGAGCAGTGATGGAAGATTACAAGGTTCATAGTATAACCTTTATTCCCTTTAGTTTTGATGTGGTCAGTGGAGTCCTTTGGTCACTGCCGATTGAAGGAATTACAGAAGAGGATAACGGGCTTAAAGCTTATTCGAAAGTTTCATCCGAAATATCTACGGAAGATATTAATGCAGTATTGAATTCGCTTGTAAAGCAAAATCTAATAGAAAGTTTTGAAGTTGCCGAGAGTACTCAAAAGCAGCAGAACTGGAATGAGTTCTGGGAATCAAGGCTGAATATTATTCATATTACCGATAGGTTTACAATAAAGCCGACTTCTAAAGAGTATATTCCTTCAGGTGATGAAATCGTGATTACGATAGATCCCAAAATGTCTTTTGGTACGGGGGAACATGAAACCACCAAACTTTGCGTATCTGCAGTTGAGAATTTTGTAAAACAAGGAGATACTGTTCTTGATCTCGGAAGCGGGACGGGAATTCTTGCCATTGCCGCTTCTAAACTTGGTGCCGAAAGAGTTTATGCTGTTGACAATGATGAGTGGTGTCTTGAGAATGGTAGAGAGAATGTAAGTCTAAATAATGCAGACCAGAAAATTGAAGTAAGGCTTGGTGAAATTGACACTCTGGATGTTGATGATATTGACGTGATTATAGCAAATATCAATAAAAACGTACTGCTTACATTGGGGGAGCAAACGGCTCAGAAAATTAAGAAAGCCGGAATACTAATAATTTCCGGCTTTTATGAAAATAACTTGGATGAATTGACAGAATATTTTTCCAAATTCGGTTTTAAACCCGTTGAGCGGAATACACTGAATAACTGGAGCTCAATGGTGTTGCAGAAGGTTTAAATTCAGCCGGCCACTTTTTCAAGTAGTCTGCTTAAATCTTTCTTTTCGGCTTCAGTCAAACCTTTCATAGATTCACTCAATCCCTTTGCATATTCAGGGAAAAGTTTGTCTATTTTGTCTCTGCCCTTATCGGTTAACTCCGCATTTATTATTCTGCGATCCTTTTTTGAAGGTACTCTTTTCACAAGTTCTTCCTTTTCAAGATTATCAACAACACAAGTAATGTTTGCACCTGTTACAAGCAGTTCTTCGCTGATTTTCTTTAAAGGAATTGGACCTGTTTTCATTAGTACTTCCAATACATGAAATTGAGGAGCTGTTAAATTGTGGGCGTACATTTGCCTTGAATGGGCTTTCTTAACTGTATCATATGCATGATTCAGCTTATTCCAAACGTCTAGAACGACGTTGTTCTTAGGGTTATCCATTTTACCCTCACCTTATTTTTGAGTTAGAGTTAATTAAATATCCTATCCCGTCACAATCAACTGCACTGATCCCTATATTAAATGTGCATTAAGTTTGTGTAAGATATTTAAATTTCACAGCAATTTACATCACAATCTAAATAAAAATAAATTAAATTAAAAGAACACAAGTTGAAATTTAAACTTACGCTTAAAATGTACAAAATAATTACTTTACAAGCACTCTTATTAATAAGGTAACTGTTGTAATTATTTTAGAGCAAAGCAGTATTTTTATTCTTAATATCCTTAAATTAAACTTGGTTTTTAAATAATATATCATAGTTTGTTTTACTTGAAATTTAGGTTGAGAAACGGTGGTTCTCAATTTTTTAACACATATAATTATTTTGCAACCATCTGTCAGATCATATTTGTATTAAGTATTTTTCAAGTTCTCAATTATTCTGGATAGGAAAATATTTGACCGCAAGGTTTGAAAATATTAACAGGCTGTTTGATAATATTAAGCGGCAAAGCAATAATGGTACTGTAATTTGCAGTTATGCATTCGAATATGAGAATATTCAGTTCTATCCCATTCTAAATAATCTTAAGAACTCGTCCGAAATCTATTTCTATTCTTCTACTCCGTCAGAAAATAAAAAATTTCTTGGAGTTGATTCGGTTCTGTCTATTTCGCAGGAAGGCAATAACAGAGTTCAGGCAACATCTAGCAAAATTCATGATATGGACTTTAGGCAAGTTAACAATTATCAAGATATGAATTTAGCTTCTGTCCCTCTATTTTTGGGCGGCATGAAATTCTCGCCGGATTCTGAAGATACGATCTGGAATGATTACAGTGATTCCGAATGGATTATTCCCAAGCTTCTCTTTTACAGAACGGACGGGAAGGACTATGTTATTTACAATTTTATAATTGAGTCCGGCGATGTTCCGGATGCTGCCGGGCATGAAACTTTGCTGGAACATTGTATGAAAGTCTCTGCGGAGACAGTTTCAACGAAGGAATGTACCGTTGTTAAAACTGATAGGGATGATGAACTACAAAAGGTAAAGTGGATATCCCAGGTTCAGTCAGCTCTGGATCAGATTAGGGCAGGTAAATATCACAAGATTGTATTATCACGTCTTGTCAGCAATGAATTGAATTGCATGCCGAAATTTGGAAATATAGTTGATGTTCTGGAGAGCAGGTATCCCAAATGTTATATCTTTGCCTTCAGTAAGAATAATTCAACTTTCTTCGGAGCTTCTCCTGAAAAACTGGCCAAGATTTCCGATGGATGGGTTGAAGCTGATGCACTGGCCGGATCGATTGGAAGAGGCGAAAGCGAGGAAGAAGATTTAAGACTTGAACAGGAACTGCTGAACAGCACCAAAAATCTGAATGAACAGAAAGCTGTTGTTGAATTTATAGTAAATTCTTTCTCTGATTTTTCAGAAGAAATTTTTTATGATAAGGATCCTATAATAAGAAAGCTACCGAATATACAGCATCTTTGGACTCCGATTAAAGCAAGGCTTAAAGGAAATAAATCTATTCTGTCTATTTTGAAGGATATTCATCCAACTCCTGCAATTTGCGGTGTGCCATGGAATAGCGCTCTTGTTTCAATTAAAGAAATGGAGACTCATTCAAGGGGTTTATTTGCCGGTATGATCGGTTGGTTTAATTTTAATAACGAAGGGGAGTTTGCGGTTGCTATCAGATCCGCGCTTGCCAAAGAGAAAAATGTTTATGCTCTTGCCGGTTGCGGTATTGTCGAGGGCTCGGATCCCGAACTAGAGTATAATGAAGCTGAACTTAAGTTGAGACCTATCCTAACACTCTTCAAAAATGAAGAAATATATCAATCTTAACGTACTACTTGCCGAGTATTTTGTAAAAGCACTGTTTAAACTTGGTGTACGGGATGTTGTTATTTCGCCCGGCTCTAGAAGTACGCCTCTCGTAATTGCTTTCAGTGAAATGAAAAATATCAGAAGTCATGTTGTAATAGATGAAAGGTCGAACGGTTACATGGCATTAGGTCTGGCAAAGTCCTCCGGGAAGCCGGTTGCTGTTGTAACCACTTCTGGCACAGCAGTTGCGGAACTTTACCCGGCTGTGATTGAAGCTTATCACCAGAGGATACCGCTTGTTATCTGCTCAGCGGATAGGCCTGAACGACTTGTAAATACAGGGGCAAACCAGACAATAAACCAGGTTGATATTTACGGTAACTTTACAAGACACTTTTCAGATTCCGGTGATCCTAAACCAACGAAGAAATATTTTAATCAGATTAGTAGAGAGGTCTCGAAGGGATTCAGTTCTCTATTGTTAAATCCGGGGCCGGTTCATTTTAATCTAAGATTCGACAAACCCTTAGAAAAATTTGCATCTACCCATCTTTTAGAGAGTAAATTTATAAGCTTTGTAAGAGCCTTGAAGCTTGTTGCGGGTAGGATTCAGAACCAACAATGTGTAACTGATGAGACCGGACGGATTGGAAATCTTATTAGATCAAGCCGAAGAATATTGATTATGGCGGGTCCTGCTAATTTAACTAGTAAAGAAGCAAAAGAAATTGTATCGATATCCAGGCGATTGAATGCTCCCATTATTGCCGATGGACTTTCCGGATTAAGAATGTCCGGGATAACGAGGGCGGATATACTATTTAACGCAACAGCATTCATTCGCAACAGGAATTTTCTGAGTACATTTGATCCGGATCTTATAATTCAGTTCGGTGATGCTCCAACATCAAATATTCTGCTCAGATTCTTTAATGATTCAAAGTCTGTGAAAGTCTTGTTTAACAAATTGGGAGATGTAAAGGATCCTTCAAGGACCTATAAATACTTGGTGAAGCAAACACCCGGTGAATTTTTATCATTATTAAAACAGAGAAAAATAGCAGCTGACAATCCGGATAAAGTATGGAGTAATTCGCTGCTAGACTTAAATGAAAAAGCGCAGGTATTGAAGGAAGACATAATTGAGCGTTCATTGTTAAGGTGTGAAGCTGGTCTTGTAAAAACATTACTTGATTCAATCCCGGAAGGGTCGAATTTAATGTTGTCCAATAGTATTGTCCCAAGAGATGTAGACTATTTTTCGAACATTTACGATAAGAAGATTGCGATTTACCATAACAGGGGCGCGAGCGGAATTGATGGAATAATTTCAACAGCCGCCGGAATACAAGCCGCATCAGGATCGAGAACATATCTCCTGACGGGTGATCTGGCATTTATGCATGATTTAAATGGTTTGTGGCTGCTTAAGAAGTATGAAATCCCATTAACTATCATATTGGTTAATAATAACGGTGGATCGATTTTCGAAATGCTTCCGGTTTACAAAGAGAATATCGACTTCGAAAAGTATTTTAAAGTACCGACGGAATCCGACTTTAAAAAACTTACGCAATCATTTAAAGGCGGGTATGCATTGATACGCAGTAAGAGTCAGTTAGCTGGATTAATATCTAACGAAAATAGTGGGTTCAGGGTTTTGGAAATCAGAACCGATTCACAATACTCACTTGGAATAAGGAAGAAGTACTGGAATAAAGTTATTCAGGAAACTCAGAAAGTAATAGATGAATATAGCCACCGGTAGTCACCACATTCATTGCACTCTAAATAGTCCGGGGAAATTGGATTCCGGAATGCCTGTACTTTTTCTCCATGGATTTACCGGCAGTTCAGCCGATTGGGAAATTATATTCAGAAGTATTGATGATGAGTTTTATCCTTTCGGGATTGATCTTATCGGTCATGGAGAGTCATCAACTCCACAAGAAGTTTTATACTATAATCACAAATCAGTAACGCAGCAGATTAATGATGTTCTTGATTATTTGGGAATTAACCAAGTTATTTTATGCGGGTATTCAATGGGGGGCAGGGCAGCATTAAGTTTTTATTTTGCCTGTCCCGGCAGGGTTGCAGGATTAGTACTTGAAAGTACTAATCCGGGTATACAGGATGAAACAGAGCGAGAGAAGAGAGTTCAAAGCGATTCAGAATTAATAAACCGTATTCAATCTAACGGGATAGAAGAGTTTATAGATTTTTGGTACAGTCTGCCGTTATTCGAATCATTAGAAAACATTCCGTCTCGTTATCTTGATGAATTAATTAGTCGACGATACAAAAATAATGTTGCCGGTCTGTGTAATTCACTAGCAGGTTTCGGTACTGGTGTTATGCCGGACTATTGGGAAAAACTGAAAGAGATTAATATCCCCGTACAACTTATCACCGGGGAAATTGATGAGAAATATAAAGCGTTGAGTTTCCGAGTAGCTGAACAAATAAGGCAGGCTGAGCTAGACATAATTAAATCAGCCGGACATAACACTCATCTCGAAAAACCCGCAGAATTTGTATCTTTAGTAAATTCGTTTTTACGAAATAATTTCGTACAATAAATTATTTATTTCATAAAGGATTTGTGATGAGCTATAACTGGATAAAAGCAAAAGACTATTCCGACATCATATATGAAAAGATGGATGGAATAGCGAGAATTACTATTAACAGGCCTGAGGTTCGAAATGCATTCAGACCGGAAACGGTTCTTGAAATGTATGATGCATTTAATGATGCAAGAGAAGATTCGGATGTGGGAGTTGTTCTGCTAACCGGCAATGGACCAGCAAAGGATGGAAAGTATGCATTCTGCTCTGGCGGTGATCAGAAAATACGTGGAGATAAAGGCTATGTAGGCAGTGATGGTGTGCCGCGTCTGAATATATTGGATGTTCAGAAGCAGATAAGGAGTATACCCAAGCCTGTAATTGCACTCGTTGCCGGATACGCTATCGGTGGCGGACATGTACTACATGTTATGTGCGATTTAACAATAGCGGCTGACAATGCCGTGTTTGGTCAGACCGGACCAAAAGTCGGCAGCTTTGACGGAGGATTCGGGGCAAGCTTTCTTGCGAGGATGGTTGGACAGAAACGTGCTAGGGAAATATGGTATCTCTGCCGTCAGTACAACGCCAAGGAAGCATACGAAATGGGAATGGTGAATAAGGTTGTTCCTGTTGAAAAGCTCGAGGTTGAAGGCGTTTCTTGGGCGAAGGAAATACTTGAGAAGAGCGCACTATCATTACGCCTGCTTAAGTCGGCCTTTAACGCCGAACTGGATGGACAGACTGGAATACAGGAGCTTGCAGGAAACGCGACTCTTCTTTACTATATGTCTGAAGAAGCTCAGGAAGGTAAGAATGCATATAATGAAAAAAGGAAACCTGATTTCTCAAAATTTCCGAGAGTACCTTAGCAGATGTCCGATAATTTCTTGAATAAAACAACTAAAGTTAAGATCTGGATTCTTGCAAGCCGCCCCAAAACCTTGCCGGCTGCATTAGTTCCTGTGGCAATTGGAAGCGCCATGGCGTTGAATGATGATAAATTTAAACCTGTCGCTGCTTTGGTTGCTCTAATTTGTTCTTTCCTGATTCAAATTGCTACCAACTTCGTAAATGATTTGTATGATTACCTTGCAGGTACAGATAAAAAAGAGCGTGTTGGACCTGCCCGTGTTTTAGTAAACGGACTTATCAGCGTACGTGAAATGAGGCGAGGCATTGTTGTTACATTCGGACTTGCATTCATCCTTGGAATGTATCTTGTCTATATCAGCAGCTGGATTACATTCGTTATAGGGATTGTATCAATACTGGCAGGAATCGCTTACACAGCCGGTCCGTTTCCGCTTGCTTATAAAGGACTCGGCGATGTATTCGTATTTCTCTTCTTCGGATTCGTCGGGACAATAGGAACATATTATGTTCAGTCGTTAACGGTGACTCAGTTCGTTGTGTGGGCGTCAGTACCCGTTGGAGCACTGATCACCAATATACTCGTTATTAATAATTACCGCGATATAGATGAGGATAAATCAGCCGGCAAAATAACTCTCGCTGTAAGAATAGGAAGAACATTAACACGGGTGCAATACGTGTTGTTTATATTCATTTCATATTCCGTACCCATAGTGGCTTACATTACTTACAAACAAAGCTGGCTTATCTTTCTTCCGTATCTTACAATTCCGATGGCTGTAAAACTTATAAGTATGATATACAAATTTACCGGTCCGGAATTGAATAAAACTCTCGAGTTAACGGCAAAACTATCCGCAATTTACGGTCTATTGTTCGCAATCGGCATCTTATCATGATTATGAAGAATATTAAATATCAGAAATACTCTGGTATGATGACGCGCTCGGTGCGAACCAGCAGGAGAACAACAAGAAGCAAACCCGGAATTATTTTAAGACTTGAAAATACTGATGGGAAAATTGGATTCGGTGAGGCTGCACCTCTTAAAGGCTACAGTAATGAAGGTCTTGATGATGTAGAGGAAGCCCTGGAAAAACTTGTTGTCGGCTCCGGTAATAAAATTAACATTGCTGATTTTATTAACGAAGGTGTGTTTAATAATGTCCCTTCCTTGCTGTTTGGTATTGAACAGGCGGTTTGGAATATTAAACGGCAGGATGAAAATACTGCCGGACTGAAGGGGAAACTTATTCCGGTAAATTATATGATAGGTTCAACAGAACTGGATGAAACTGTTGAAGCTGTTTCAATGGTACACGTCCTGGGCTGGAAAACAGTTAAACTAAAACTTGGTGTGAAACCGTTTGATGTTGAGATACAGACTATTGAGAAAATTCAGGCTTTGTTCCCGGATTTAAAACTCAGATTCGATATGAACGGAGCCTGGAGTTATACTGAAGCAGTTCGATGTATTAAACTTCTTTCAGAATTTAACGTCGAGTTTATTGAACAACCGGTTGAAGGACTTAAGCCGCTTATTGAATTAGCAAGGGAAGTCCCAATACCTGTTGCACCGGATGAATCTCTGGTATCATTCGATAAAGCTTTAAGCGCGATTACTGATCCCGGAATTGAATTTATCGTTGTAAAACCAATGAAATTCGGATTCGCCAATAGCATTAAGTTAATTGAGACTGCAAAAAAATACGGCAAGAAGATTATTCTAACAACATTGTTTGAAAGTGCGGTCGGTCTCAGTGCGCTTACTTATCTGGCATCTCTCATAAACCATCAATCTGCTCACGGAATCTTTAATTATCTTGCTGTTGATAAGTTTAATCAAATTCCGGATTTAAAAGTTATTGATGGAACTCTTTCCAGTGACTACGCTTTCACAGATTTTAAAATATTAGATCAACTATTCGGGTAGTCTGTATGATCACTGATTTAGACTGGCTGGAATATCAATCCTCACAAATTGGCAATAAGACAGCAATTATTTCCGACGAATCGGTTTTGACTTATTCGAATTTAAATGAGATTGTTAAAAGTGCAGCCGGAAAATTTATGAAAGCCGGTTTAAGCACGAGACAATATGTCCCCATTATCTCCGGTCACAACGTAGATTTCATAATCGCGGTATATGCTCTCTGGCGAATAGGAGCCGTTCCGGTTCCAATCTCCACAAGGTTGAATAAACGAGAAATTGATGATATTGTCGGATCACTGAGCGCCAGCTTCTGTATTGCTGATAATACCGGAGGATACTCGAACAGCAATCTAAGATTTATTTCAACAGAGCAAGCCGGGCATAAACACTCTGTCGATTCCGGATCATTTGAATTCAGTATTGATAATGAAGCACTTGTTCTTTTCACTTCGGGGTCAACGGGGAAGCCTAAAGGAGTTGTACTGACTTTTCATAGTCTGTATCACAGCTTTCGGGGAATTTTCGAATTTGATAATTACAAAACTGATGATAGAATTCTGGCAAGTCTTCCGCTTTACCACATTGGTGGATTTTCCACAATTACAAGAGCCTTACTATCGGGTGCTCAGCTGATATTGCCGGAGGGCATAGATTATTTAAGTACTGCCGGTGCTATGAGCAAATATAATCCGACAATAGTTTCACTTGTGCCTACTAATCTTGATAGAATGCTTCAAGCTGATCTTCTTCCCAACAAGTCATTGCGTTCACTGTATCTCGGTGGTGGCGAGAGTTCTAATCAGCTGGTAAGCGATGCGATTGATAAAGGGTATCCGGTTATAAAAGTTTATGGATCTACCGAAACCTGCTCTATGGTTAGTGCTGTCAAAGTTTCAGATTCTTCGGAATACGGTTCGTCCGGCAGGGAGTTGAGAGGTTGTGAGATCAGCATAGACTCTAATTCTAAGAAGGGCGTACAAAAATATAGTGAAGGGGAAATTGTTGTCTCGTCCAAAAGTCTGTTTAAATATTATTTTAATAACAGCAGTCTGACGGAATCAGTGCTACGAAACGGTTTGTATTATACAGGTGACTATGGTTACCTTGACTCAGCCGGATTGCTTTATGTGTTGTCCCGGCGAACTGATTTAATTGTCTCCGGTGGAGAGAATATTAGTCCGGCAGAAGTGGAAGCTGCCTTGTTACAAATTGATGGATTGACTGATTGTTATGTGACTGGCATTAAAGATAAAGAATGGGGACAGGCCGTTATTGCGTTTATTGTGAAGAACGATATAAATACTCCGGATGATAGCGCGATTATTAAAGAGCTTGGAAATCAAATTGCATCTTATAAAATCCCAAAGCGTTTTATCGCATTAAACGAAATACCCCGAAACAGTATGGGCAAAATCCGTCGGGATGAATTAATCAATATCATGAGCGGCTAGTTTGCAGATGATCCCGCAACTCCTCGGGAAGAGTTGTTTTTTTACCATCTGATTTATCTATAACCACATGCACTGTTTTTACAGAGGCTTTTATTTTATCATCCTCACCGACAAAGGAGTAAGCTAACGAAAATGAGGTGTTGCCGGTTCGTTCGACGGACAGGTTTACTTTAATTGATTCATGAAGTATGAGGGGTTCATGATATTCAGCTTCGGATTTAATTATTGGAATTGCAAGCCGATCATTATTAAAATAGTCCCTTCTGAAGTCAGCCAGTTCCATAAACTCTTCGTACGCACGATGTGCTATATCGAATACGGCGGCGAAATATATTACTCCGCCCGGGTCGCATTCGGAAAACGTCACTTTATAATTGTAAGTATACATGAGTCAGTCTATTTTATTTTAATTTTCGTATTAATATAATTCTTTTTACATACTTATTATTTATTGAATTTAATAGTTTAGCGGATAAAATATACGGTTGTATGAATATGGTGTTTCGTTATTTCATAGTGTTTCTTCTTCTGGGTTCTGTTTTGTCTGCTCAATCCGTCGAAATAAAACGGGAATATTACCCGGATGGCAAGCTTAAAAGTATGGGTGAGTTCGTTAATGGCGTAAAGAACGGCGAGTATAAAGAGTACTATAAGAATGGTCGGGTATGGAAAGAATGGGTCTTTGATGATGGAAAGGAAGTGGGGATATCAACATGGTATTTCGATGATGGTACTCTAAGTATGGAATGGCATTATGAGAACGGCAAACTTGAAGGTGACTCGAAATGGTATTATGAGACCGGGGAACTTTGGTCTGAGCCGCACTATTCAAACGGGAAGCAGAATGGATTCACTAAGACATACTACAAATCAGGCGCACTTCAGGGAATCTGGAATTACGTTGATGGAGAACTTAACGGCATTTCCAAGATTTTTTTTGAGCAAGGCGGATTGGAAGTGGAGCGTTATTATGTAAACGGAAAGCTGAACGGCATTACCAAAGTTTACTTTGATTTCGGAGATGTCGCTCTCGAAGCCAGTTATAAGGACGACAAGCTTGACGGCATATCATATCTTTATTACCCGGATGGCAGTATTAAAGTTATTGATACATATAATCACGGGCAGGTCGTTAAAAGAATTAAATATGAATACGGCAGCAAAGTTGAAAAAGTAATACAGAATTTTAATGAATATTACCCCAATGGCTATTTAAAAGCCGAAGTGAATTTCTTGGAGGGTTTAAAAGACGGGGAGAACAATACTTATTTCGATAACGGATTTTTGGAATCTTCAGTTTATTACAATAATGGTATTCCCGACAGTACTTGTTATTATTACCATAGAAACGGGACTGTTGCTGAAATAATAGACTACAGCATGGGAATTCTTAACGGATCCCGAAAGGTGTACAATAATACCGGGATACTTGTTGGGGATTATAATTATTCCGCTAATGAGTTTGAAGGTGATGTCAGGCTGTTTTTCAGTAATGGTATCAGGAAAGCGGAGAAGTATTATATCTCCGGGAAACTTGAAGGTATGGTTTATCACTACTACCCCGATGGAGAATTAAAAGCAAAGGAAAATTATTCCGATGGGAAAAAGGAGGGTATTGCCACTTTATATTTTGAGAATGGTGAAACTTCCGATTATCTGGTTTATAAAAACAATCTTCTGGACGGCAAAATCTATTCATACTTTGCAAACGGTTTATTAAAGAGAGAAGCCGAATATACTGATGGTGTATTGATTAGTGAGACTTTATATGATGAGGATGGAATTCCAATGAATTCACTAAGTTACAAGTGATCCTATTGCTCCAGGTAGGCTTTCAATGTAGAATATATTTTCTCAACCGGCATTTCTTCACCTGTCCACAGCTCATAAGATTTTGCACCTTGTTCTACAAGCATCCTTAAACCGTTTACAGTTGTTGCTCCCTGTGCTTCTGCAATTTCAAGAAACTTGGTTTTAACCGGATTATAAACCACATCAAAAACAATTTGATCTTTATGAAACGACTGCTGAATTGCTGTCGCGCTGTCATCTATGTCCGGACTCATTCCAATTGTTGATGAGTTTATGATCAATTTGGACCTACTGAATATATCAACAAGATCCGGCGGTACAAGTTCGTAAGTCTTAAATTTCTCGAACAGCATTTTGGCCGAGAAATAATCTTTCAGCGACTCAGCTTTTTGAACCGTACGGTTTATGATATTAATCTGGCTAATTTTAAAGTATCTGATAAGAGAATATATCACGCTTCTGGCTGCACCGCCAGAACCTATAACCGTAACTTCGGTATCATTCAATTCGTCTTTGAATTCGTTAAGTGTCGCCCTGATACCATTGACGTCAGTGTTATAGCCATGAAGCGTCCCATTCTCATTTACAACGGTGTTTACTGCTCCTATTACCCCGGCTTCCTCTGATACGTCAGTCAGGTATTCCGAAATTTTTTCCTTGAGAGGAACAGTTATATTGAATCCTTTAATGTTCAAGGCTTTCATGCCTCTGATTGCATCTTTTAATCCGGAAGCAGGTACATCGAAGGGCAGATAGATATAATTTAGTTTGCCCAGTTCAAATGACAGATTATGCATCAAGGGCGAGATCGAGTGCTTGATGGGATGTCCCAGAACACCGATTATTTTTGTATTGTGGTTGAATCTATTATACAGTTGCATGTGGTACCAGATTAAGAGATTGCAAAATTATTTTTCTTCGATGAGTCTGTTCAATAATTTGGAAGACTTTGCTTCCGGGTAATCCTTGGCGAAAGCAGTTTTCATCGCCGGATCCAGGGCAAATGCAGACTTGAGATTTTCTATGGCTTCGTTTGTCTTACTTAGCAGGAATTCAACTTTAGCTTTACCGTAATAAGCATTAGCATGTTCGGGTCTTAACTTTATACACTGATTATATGCATCAATACCATCCTGCCAGTTGCCGGAATCAATGTAAACTTCTGCAATTTTATACCACGACTCATAATCTTTAGGTTCAATTCTAAGAGCGCTTCTAAAACTGTTCAATGCATCAGGAAGTTTACCTGAAGAATATTCTGCTGAAGCCTTAGTTTTCCATATATCTATTGAATCCGGACTCTCTTTTAATACAGTATTAAAATCTGATATTGCTTCATTATATTTGCCGAGTTCGGCTAAACAATAACCGCGCGCAGCAAAGGCTTCATAATATCGCTTGTCGAGGTTTATAGCGTTTGTATAACTTACCACAGCTTTGTAGTAATCCTTTAGATCTTCGTAAGTCTGACCTAAAGTGTACCAGATTACTTCGTCGTTAGGGTCCAATTCCGAAGCTTGTCTGACAGCTTTTAACGCATCATTTAGTCTGCCCAGATTAGCGTACGAAACTCCAAGGTTGAACCACGCGCTGGAAAAATCTTCTTTAACGGCAATTGAAAGTTCGAATGTATTTGCAGCCTGTTCAAAATTCCCGCTTCTAATTAACACAATACCTTTGTTGTAAAGTGCTGTTGAACTATAAGGCTCGAACTCCAGAAACTTGTCGTATGCCTGAAGGGCTTCGTCAAATTTATCAATTGTCTCGTAACAGTAACCCAGTTCATACCATGCGTCGCTATAATCTTCATCCACCTGAACAGCCTTACTGAAAAACTCAACCGCTTCAGGAATTCTATCCTGTTTCTCATATAAGAGTCCCAGACTGTAAAGCGCTTCCTCATTAGTCGGCTCCAGGTCAATAACCGTAGTTAAAGACTCAACAGCTTCTTCAACATAACCCAGATTATCTTCTGCAATGGATTTATTCAATAGTGATTCTACATCGTGTGGATTTAGAGACAGTGCTTTGGTGAAGCATTTATCCGCTTCGTCGAATTCAAAACTATTATTGTGAAGTATTCCCTTTAACTGCCAGAACTCGGAATTATATGGTGTGATACTGATTATTGATTCGGTGATGGCGAAACCGTCATCGATCATATCATTGTCAATACATAGCTGAACGGTTTCTTCTATAAATTCAGCATTTGAAAAAACATCCCCTTTCTCCAGCATTTCCTTGCAAGTCTCAACTCTTTTCCTAATTTCCTGATCGTCGGGAAACACAGAATCATCGTCGCCTAAAAATCTATCAAAAAATTCCATTCATATGCCTATTAATTTGGATGAAAATCTATGACTATCACTTTTTAAAATCAAGTTGATTTTAAGGCGAGAAGTTTTCTATTGATAATTTAAATAAAAATTTTGGTCAGGAATCTTTAAGTCCGTTAACCATATCAAGCGAATAAGTGACAAGAGTTTGCCCAAACTCTTTAAGATATGCATTTTTAATGCTTTCTGCAATTAAATCTGCTTTATCGGCTTCAACTATATTATAGGTGCTTTCAATTGGTGAACAACTGATCATTTTGGACGAAATAACACCATCCATATCTTTGGCTTTGGAGGCAAGAAAATCGAGTTTCTCCGATCCGATTTCATATTCGTTTCTAAGGCTTTGGTGAGAGTCATAAACGGTATTTCTAAAACCATCAATATCCTTAGTCTTAATCTGTTTCAAAGCTTCTTCAACTCTAATTCTTTCTGAAACGTTATACAGTACACGTGAATAAATCCTGCGCGGAATCATATGGATATGTTTTTCAAGAAAATCGAGATTTACATCTCTAAGATTCTTTATTCCCCAGATGTAAAGCCGTAAACCGTCCACCCCAACTTTACATTCGGAAATTCTTTCATTACACGTATCTTTAATATCCTCAATAATCTTATCAGTATCGCAGATTATTAATTTGTATTTGTTTGTGCTCAATGGAAGTGTTTTTGAGGCTCCACTGCGAATATCAAAAAAAGACAGTGAATTACTGCTTCCATTTTGAACGGTATTATGATGGGCTATATTAGATATTTTACCGATTGATTCTAATTCGCCCAATCTTGAGAATGCTGCGATATCACTATCGGAAAGATTGAGTTTAAGTGCTTTGTCTAATGCTGTCAGGAATGCAACATGATGGGCCGTTACGCCGCCTAATCCAATTGCAGCAGGAATATTTGAATTAATCAGACAATTGAAACCGGATTTTATAATTTGCTCTTCTTCAAGAATTTTAAGCACTGGTCCGAATGAAACCTGTCCGCATTGAATTTTACTGTCAGGAAACTGTTCGAAGGATAGACTGTATGAAAGTCCGCAGTCACTGAACATGATATTTATAATGTCATCATCTCTTTTATTAATAGCAGCTACAGCATACCTGTCAAGAGAAGTTGAGAGTATAATTCCGTCGTTATAATGAGTATGGTCACCTAAAATTATTAAACTGGCAGGGACTGCGATAGTTGTGAGGTCGTCAGTCGATTCGAAGGCTTCCGTGAAAGATGCTTTGGTTAATTCAATAAGTTCCTGTTTCATATTTACCGGTTATTGTTTCTATTAAGGTTCTTTTGTCTTATTAAGGCATCAAAAAACATTCGTCAGATATCGGGACGAATGAAAAAATATTCCTTTTTTAAAAAATAACTAATTCCGAATTTATTATCTAATTAAATATATTAATGAGATTAAAAGCCAAAATAACTATTTTAATAGAATTAGTAATTTTTTGAATTATTCAATTTTGAGAATATTATTTAAAATAAGTTCGTTTATAGATTCCGCAGTTGAAAAGTCCGGCAGATATATATCCTGGCTAACTACAATACTCGTCCTTCTTGTCTGCTACGATGTCGCTGCCAGATATTTGTTTAAATATTCGATTGTTGCCGTTCAGGAACTTGAATGGCATATTTTCGCGGCCTTATTTCTTCTCGGTGCATCGTACACCCTGAAAAAGGATCAACATGTTCGGGTAGATCTGTTCTATTCGAAATTCTCAGAAAAGCAGAAAGCAATTGTTAACCTTGCCGGAACGGTTTTATTCCTTATCCCGTTTTGTCTTATAATAATTATCTTCTCAAAAAATTTTGTTGTGAACTCATTTTTGATGGGAGAATCCTCCCCCGATCCGGGAGGACTTCCAGCAAGATATATTATTAAAGCTGTGTTACCGTTGTCATTTTTCATCCTGCTATTCCAGGGTATTTCGCTTCTTCTTAAATCTGTTATAACTTTATTTAATAATAATCCGGATTCAAACTAGTTTATGGATGCAACGCCGATAATATTTTTTGTGGTGATCCTGCTGCTGTTGCTTGCCGGTTTTCCGGTAAGTTTCACTTTGGGCGGTGCCTCAGTTGTATTCGGGCTGTTTATGTTTGGGGCAGACTTTTTCAACCTCCTGCCGATGAGGGTTTGGGGTACAATGAGTAATTACATCCTTATGGCAGTCCCGTTATTTATTTATATGGGAGTGATGTTTGAGAAATCGGGCTTAGCAGAAGAACTTCTTGAAACCATGTCCCTGCTGTTTGGCAGATTGAGGGGCGGACTGGCGATATCGGTTTTAATAGTGGGAGCCATGCTTGCTGCAGCTACAGGCATAGTTGGCGCAACTGTTGTGACAATGGGAGTACTAACTTTACCAACAATGCTGAAAAAAGGCTATGAACCGAAAGTCGCGACAGGAATAATTTGCGCCTCGGGCACACTCGGACAAATTATCCCACCGAGTATTGTGTTGGTTCTTCTTGGCAGTGTATTAAATGTTTCGGTTGGCGACCTTTTTGTCGCAGCTGTAATTCCAGGATTCTGTCTTGTACTTCTATATTTGTTGTGGATAATAATTACAGCGGTTAAAAGTCCGCAATCCGTTCCTGCAATGTCAAAAGCCGAACTTGCCGGATTCAAAGGCATTGTCAGATATAAAAAAATCCTGAATGCGTTTTTGATTCCATTCTTTCTGATATTAGCTGTCTTGGGATCAATATTTGCGGGCATTGCCTCACCTACGGAAGCGGCTGCTATCGGTGCATTCGGTGCTACGATACTTACTGTATTAAGAGGGAAGTTCAGCATTGCCACATTACAGGAAGTAATGAAGAGTACCATGACCTTAACCAGTATGGCTTTTCTTATCCTTGTGGGGGCATCAGCCTTCGGACTTGTGTTCAGGGGGCTTGGCGGCGACACTTACATTACGAATCTTATTTCCTCCGGTAGTCTGGCTCCGGGGCATTTCCTTGCAATAGTAATGATCATTATTTTCATTGCCGGATTTTTCATAGACTTTATCGAGATAACGTTTATAATTGTACCGGTAGTCGCCCCGATCTTCATTCATTTGAATATGGATCTTGTCTGGATTGGAATACTTATCGCAGTGAACCTGCAGACATCATTCTTAACGCCGCCATTCGGATTTGCCTTATTCTTCCTGAAAGGAGTCGCTCCGGAAGGAATTACAACAAGTCATATTTACAGGGGAATAATTCCATACGTCGCAATTCAGGTTACGGGACTATTGCTAATAATATTTTTCCCTGAAATCGCGCTCTGGCTCCCGAAGTTTCTAAGTAACTAAACGTAATATTTTTCAGTAATATCTGCCCATTCTTTAATACTTCGTCTGAATAAGTTGTATGAATCCAATATTTTCCTGCTGAACGGATCTGATTCCATTAACTCATTGAGAGTTTCATCGGCGTATTTTCTGAACACGGATATAACATCGTTGGGAAAAATTCTTAATTCAACTTTAGATTCATTTTTAATTTTCTGAAGATATTCAGCGTTCTTCTTCTCAAATTCGCAAAGCATTAATTCGTTGGTCCGGGCAGAGGCGACTTCTATAATAAGCTTAAGATCATCAGGAAGCTTGTTGTAAGCATCTCTATTCACAGTTAACTCAACGGCGCCTGTTGGTTCGGCATAACTTGGGTAGTAATAATACTTCGCTATTTTATGGAAGCCCATCAGCCAGTCGTGATATGGACCCACCCAGTCAGTCGCGTCTATAACGCCTCTCTCGAGGTTTGTATAAATCTCACCGCCGGGTGAAAGAACTGCAGATGCTCCCGCCTTGGTAATAATTTTACCACCGAGTCCGGGCATTCGCATTTTAAGTCCCTTAAGGTCTGCCACGGAATTAATTTCTTTATTGAACCAACCACCCATTTGTCCGCCTGTATTACCAGCCAGGAAAGGAACCAGGTTGAAATCGGAGTATAGTTCTCTCCATAGTTCCATGCCGCCACCCTGATAGAACCAGTCATTTGTCTGCTGGGTATTCATCCCGAATGGAACACTCGTAAGAAGCTGGGCTGCCGGCACTTTGCCTGCCCAATAATAACTGGCTGCGTGACTAATTTGTGCTACACCCTGGCTGACTGCATCAAAAGCTTCCATAGCCGGAACCAGCTCACCGCCGCCGAACACATGAATCTTTAATCTCCCGCCGGACATTGTTTCGATATCTTTCGCAATACGGTCGGCGCCTTCACCCAGAATAGGAAAATGCGGCGGCCATGCGGTAACCATGCGCCACTCGAAAGTTTTGTTGCTTATTATTCCGGGTGCACCTTTGGTCTTGTTGTCCTGACTGCAAGCGGCTAATAAAGCAGAACTGCCGGCCGCAGCAACTGCAGCCTTTTTTATAAAGTCTTTCCTCTTAATATTATTCATGTCAATCCGAGTTTTAATTTAAAAATATATCAGCGACCTTTTTACCGTAATCGAAGGCCGGATAGTCCCGGAGATTCATAAGAACTATTATGCTGATTTTCTGTTCCGGGAAGCGCATGTAAACATTGCTGTAACCGCATGTACTTCCGGTATGATAATCCAGTCTTTCACCTGCATATTCTGTTAACCGCCAGCCATAACCGTAATCGAAAGTTGTATCCGCGGCGGTACCTTTGGTCCAGCTTGCTTTAAGATAATCGTTATCAAGAATAGTCGCATTGTTTAATGCTTTATCCCATTTCTGCATATCGTTAACGGATGAATAAATGCCTCCGTCACCAAGTACTGCGCTGGTAGGACTCTGATCCGAAAATTCAATCATACCGTCTTCGGATTTATAATAGCCGTATGATCTGTTCGGGACTTCATTTACGCCACTCACAAATGCAATTGAGTTTGTCATGCCTGCAGGTTTAAAAATTCGTTCTGCGAGAAACTCCGGGAATGTTTTCCCTGAAAGTTTTTCGACTATCATAGCCAGCACGGCATAACCGGAATTACTGTAACGATGCTGGGTGCCGGATTCAAAATAGGTTGAGTCCTGATCCATCATGATTTGTAATACATCCTTGTCGAATACCTGAACGGTATCAACGAAGTCTTCATATGCCAGCATCCCCGATGTATGCTGAAGTATCTGTTTGATTGATATGTTCTTACCGTAATCAGGAAAGTCAGGGTAAATATCCGTTAGTTTATCATCCAGACTCAGCTTGCCTTCCTTTTCTAGCAAAAGTATACATGCTGCCGTAAACTGTTTTGTTATAGAAGCCAGGCGGAAATTGGTTTTACTGTCTATTTGTGTTTTGCTTTCCAGGTCTGCGAGACCATACCCTTTGGCGAAAACAAGTTTTGAATCTTTGAAAACTCCAACCGCAGCGCCCGGATTTGTATCATCGAACTCGCTGAATATCTCGTCTACTTTCGTTTCCATATTATTTGATTCGCAACCAACAAGCGTGATTAAGGAAATAGTAAGTGCTAGTAATTGAAAATAATTTTTCATAATTGATCATCCGCATTTTGAGTGTGAGATTAGTTATAAATTACAGCTGAAAGATACCCCACAACACTTGAAAAATCCCCCGATGCTTCCCCGGAATCGGTTCTTGAGAGTACTTTCACATTTTTGAATCCATTCAATCCGGCAAGTTTCAGCAATGAAACAATACCACCCCCTCCGCAGGCTTCGCAGCGCTGTGATTCAAGATCATTCCGGAGTCCGTCATAATCCATGTTGAGTAGATGGGACTCAACGATAGAATCAAGTTTATTCGCTTCCTGTCTTGAATAAAAGTGTGATAAATCCGAACTGACAATTATAGTAACTTTTTTATCATTTATTCGATTTAATCCTTCTGTCAGACTATCGAGAAATTGTTTTTGCTGATCACCAATAACTATCGGAACAATTTTAAACTCGCTTTTGATCATTTGGAGGAAAGGCAGTTGAACCTCCACAGCGTGTTCCGGCCCGTGACCCTGGATTCCTTCAAAGAAAACCGGATTACTATTAACTAACCGTCTTCGTAAATCAGTGTCGATTTCAACGAGTCCGAGAGGCGTTTCATAAGCATCACCGCTATAGATTGACAATCCCTGGAAATACTCTCGGTGACTCGGCGAAAGTATTACAGCTGTTTCGAACTCGCTGTTTCTTATCGCGTTATATGCATGCGCAGCACTAAATCCTGAATATACATAACCGGCATGAGGTGAAACGATTCCGCAAATATTTTCAAATGTTTCGTCAATTCTTGCACTATCCAGTAAAGTCGCCAGCATGGATTTTAGTTCATCCTTATTCTCCGGATAAAACATTCCGGCAACTGCAGCTTTTCTGATTTTATTCATGTTACTCATTAATATCTTCTTGTGAAAAAACAACTGCCGTGAACATTTCGATATTCATGACTTTTTCTTTCCAGAAGTCCGGATACAAACCGGCTTTCTCGCAAAGTGCCGACAAATACTGTTCCTTATTCATATTATGTTCGATAGGAACCTGCGGGAGAAGAAGTCCTCTGTGAAATCCTTCCTCAAGTATAAGTCCGTGTTTTCCAAGTTCGATCTCATCATAACTGTTCATCCTGAAAGGAGGCGAAAGCACGGAAATTTCAAGATCCGTTTTTTTGAATTCCTTCTCCGTTAAAGGTGAGAAACGCGGATCATTAAGGGCCGCCTGCTTTGCGGCATCTGAAACTGTTTCCAATAAAGGTTTATCGGAGATTATATACCCGATACAGCCGCGAAGTCGCCCATTAATTGTCAAAGTGACGAATGCGCCGGCATGTTCTTTTAAAACCTTGTGGTCGTAAATTCCCTCAGGTTGTGCGTCAGTTTCGCCGAAAAGCGATTTAATGGAATTTTCTGCTATCCTGAGAAGTATTCTTTTTTCTTCCTTTGTCAGTTCCATAAACTTAGTCCAGTTTGTAGACAACCACTTCGCTTTTTTCTTTTAACAGGATAAGGAAATTTTGATAAACAAAAAAGGAATCCGGCACATAACTGTTAACCGCAGAATTCAGAATTTCACTCTTCACCGTTTTCCGCATAGCAATATTATAAACGAAGAATTTATTCTCCAGTAGTTCGGTAGATATTTTGTGATGGAAATTAACCAGCAGCAATTCGTTAATTATCACATATTCTACTTCTCCAGCCAGTTCAACACTTTCTTCCTCTTCCCGGATTATTGTCTTTAGGTCAAATCCACTGTTGTCTGTTTCTGTTGAAATTTGCGGGAAGACGTAGTCGGAAAAATCCCGGGCATCGTCGGTTTTGTATTTGAGCTTGTTTATGGCAAGCGCATCATCACCTAATTCATCAATGATATTGCCTGTTACAGGATCTATTGTATAAAAAAGTCTTCCTTCGAACTTTTGAGTGTAGCAATATATTATATCATCATATAAAAATAGGAAGGAATAGTCGTTATTCTCCCAGGCAATTTGTTTCGAATTCACATCGAAGGCAATTATAGATTTATGACCCGGCAAATCAGGTTTAGCGAACCGATGGAATAGTATTGTATCCTTGTACAAGTCCTCAATACCTATCCAATATTTTTCCGCAAGTTGATGGCTCTTGAAAACCTTCTTCCCGCTTTCAAGATTATAGCAGCTAAAGTAAGCTTCTTTCTTCTCTGTATCTCTTGTTTCTATTATGAGATTGCCGGTGGGCGAGATCAGTATTCTCCACACCTGGCTGCCGTCTTTAAATCTGATATGCTTTTTCATGCGTAACTGATAATCCTTAAAATTAATTCCTGACATTAAAGCGGTTTGAACTGTGCCGTAAAATGGCGCAGCATAGGTGATTCGTAGGTTATCTCGTATCCTCTAAGCTCATTGCGCTTCTTAAATACTTCAATTACAACTTCTGCTACATAATCGATATGACTTTGTGTATAAACCCTTCTGGGGATTGCGAGTCTAACCAGCTCCATTGAAGGTGAAATAAGTTTACCCGATTGCTTATCGTACTTACCGAACATTACACTGCCGATTTCAACACCTCGAACGCCGCCTTCTACATAAAGTTCGCAGACAATTGACTGTCCCGGGTATTCATGAGGCGGAACATTCGGAAGAAATCTTTTGGCGTCGATATAAATCGCGTGACCACCGGGCGGCTCTATAATCGGAATTCCTTCATCCAACAGTTTCTCACCGAGGTATTCAATGCTTCTGATCCGGTAATGGAGGTAATGTTCATCCAATACTTCTTCTAGTCCCTGTGCAACGGCCTCAAGGTCGCGTCCGGCAAGTCCGCCGTATGTTGGAAAACCTTCGGTAACAATTAAAAGATTCCTGCACTGCATCGCGAGTTCCTTGCTGTTCATGGAAAGGAAACCGCCGATGTTTACTAATGCATCTTTCTTGGCACTCATTGTTGCCCCGTCGGCATACGAGAACATCTCCTGACATATTTCCAGTATTTGTTTGTTCGCATAACCTTTCTCGCGCATCTTAATAAAGTAAGCATTTTCGGCAAACCTGCAGGCGTCTATGAACAACGGGAGGTCATATTTCTTACAAACCTCTTTAACCTCTCGAATGTTCTGCATAGATACCGGCTGGCCGCCGCCGGAATTATTAGTAATCGTTAACATTACAAGCGGGATATTTTCAACACCTTTATCTTTTATAAATTCTTTGAGCGCGTCAATATCCATATTGCCTTTAAAGTCCGCCCGCTGCTCGGGATGCTTCCCGATCTCTACAAGCAGGTCCGAAGCTTCAGCTCCGGTGAATTCAATATTGGCGCGTGTTGTATCGAAATGTGTATTGTTGGGAATATACTTACCTTCGCCCCCTACAACTGAAAACAATATTTTTTCAGCGGCTCTTCCCTGGTGAGTGGGAATTATGAATTCATCACCGGTGATTTTCTTAACAGCTTCCTCGAAGCGGTAAAAGCTTTTTGAGCCTGCATAGGATTCGTCTCCATCCATTATACCTGCCCACTGCCGGGCGCTCATCGCCGAAGTGCCGCTGTCGGTCAGCAGATCGATTAACACATCTTCCGCACGTATTAAGAATGGGTTGAAACCAGCCTCTTCAAGAATGATTTTTCTTTCAAGTTCAGTTGTAAACTTGATAGGTTCTACAGATTTGATTCTGAAGGGTTCGATTATGGTTTTCATTTAAAATCTCCAATTTTTACAGTAGTTAAAGTTACTTTTTTGAATAACTTTTAACAAATTGTGTATCAACTCAAACGGATCATTTTTATTTCGTGAAATAGTTAAAAGTGTTATCTTTCATTCGAAATTGGTACAGATTGGATATCTTCCCGGGAACACCGTGTTGTTTGCAGTAATTCGAATGTAAAATAAAAGCTATATCAGATTGAACCTGGAATTAATAATAAACTAACAACTAGGAGGCATGCATGTCTGAAGAGTTAAAGGATCAGGAAACTCCCGATATTGAACCCGAAGTGGATGATGAGGAGGAACTGGAATTAAGTCACACTGATAAGTTAGTGGGAGTATTTACAGAACCGGCAGCAACTTTCGCTAAAATATCACAGTCGGAACCCAAAGTAAAAGATTGGCTGATACCATTAATAATTTTAGTGATAGTTGTTGCAGCAACAAATATAATATTTTTAAGTAATCCAGAAATTAAATATCAGGCTCAGGAGAAACAGAGAGAAGCCATACAGAAAATGGTTGATGACGGAACTCTGACGCAGGAACAGGCAGATCAGCGAATGAGCTTTATTGAGAATAGTGGCAGCGGTATGGCAATGATTTCAGCTGTTTCAACGGTAATATTCATTATTATCTTTTTCTTTATAATTGTCGGAGTCTTTTTCCTCCTGGTGAAATTCGGACTCAAAGGGGAAGGGGGGTATTCTACCGCGATGGTCGCATACGGCTTGCCGATGTATATTTCTATTCTTGGAACTATTATAATGGTAATCATCGGTATGTCTATGAATAAACTGTTAACCGGTTTAAATTTGGCAGTATTGATGGATATGAAACCCGGTGACAGCTTGGTTGCATTGCTGTTGTCGAAGGTCGAACCATTTTCGATCTGGTTTTATGCTGTAATAAGCATCGGATTCGCAAAAATGTTTAAGTCTGAAAACACCGGAAAATACTTCGCATTGGTATTCGGTCTTTGGATCGGATTCAGTATTATAATTTATTTCCTCGCCCAGGCTGTACCATTTTTCCAGAATTTTCTTCAGTAATTGATAAAATATTCAGAGTGCGGAAGTTAAATTCCGCACTCTTTAATATTAACAAAAGTAATTTACTGCAGAGTTAGCGTCATACTTTCTTTGGCATACCTGGTTCCCTTTACAAGGTCCGAAAGCTTATCAAGTTCCTGCATCTCATCATTACTCAGACTTACATTAGCTGCTTCAACATTCTCTAACAAATACTTTTCCCGTTTAGTCCCGGGGATTGGAATCATATCCTTACCCTTCGCCAGTACCCAGGCTAAAGCAATTTGAGAAGTAGTAACCTGTTTTTGCGAAGCTATTTCTTCGATTTTTTCAATTATCTTCTTATTGTTCGCAAAATTCTCCTCGCTCATACGAGGAAGGTGAGACCGGAAATCTTTCGGATCGTCGATGTTGTTGAATTTACCCGTCAGGATTCCCCTGCCCAGCGGACTGTATGCCACGGTTGATACTCCAAGCTCCCTGCATGCATCCAGGTTTGCTTCTTCAATATCTCTGGTCCAGATCGAATACTCCGACTGAACCGCTGTAATCGGATGAATAGCGTTTGCACGTTTTAGAGTCTCGCCTTTAACCTCGGATAAGCCGATATACCTGACCTTACCTTCTTTAACGAGTTCGGACATTGCACCCACTGTCTCCTCAATTGGAGTAGCAGGATCAACTCTGTGTAAATAGTAAAGATCAATCACGTCTGTGCCTAATCGTTTAAGACTTGCTTCACATGCCTGACGCACATAAAGCGGTTTACCGCTTATACCGAGCCATTCGCCGTTCGGTCCGCGAAGAATACCGAATTTCGTTGCAAGTACCACCTGATCGAATTTGTCTTTTAGCGCTTTCCCGACCAACTGCTCGTTATGCCCGCTGCCATACATATCTGCAGTGTCGAAAAAATTGACGCCGAGCTCAAGAGCTTTATGTATTGTCGCAACCGACTGTTCTTCGTTTGTTTCTCCATAGAATTCGGACATCCCCATGGTGCCTAATCCTATCGGAAAAACTTCGAGATCACTGTTGCCTATCTTTCTTTTAGTCATAAATCCTCCTTGAAATATGAATGTTCATTCATTCCTTGAATAAAAATTTTAGTTCTTTATCGCGTCCCAGCAGCCCTGAAATGCGGCCTGAATTTCCTCCTCAGCCGGTTCAGTATCCGATCGCAAATGTTGTTTAACCATTTCACCAAGAGGCGCGAAAAATAATGCGAACAGGATATAACTCGGCACATTCTTGATAACCTTCTCTTTTCTGCCCTTTTCTATTATTATTTTTGCCGGCTGAAAAATTCGTATACCCTCTTCTATAGTTACCTGAAATATAAAAGGCGAATTCTTGAATTGCTCCATGAAACTGAACTCGGAACTTCGATTAAGCTGGAAATTCAACGTGTTTCGCCAGATTAACTCGAAAGAATCCCTGATCGGATCAGTTTCCACGTAGCTTTCCATAAGTGCATCGCTGTACTCTTTTTTAATTTTCAGGTACAGATGATTCAGCAATTCTTCTTTACTCTTGAAGTAAAGATAGATCGTCCCGGCGGCTACTCCGGCTTCTTTTGCTATCATAGACATAGGAGTTGAATGGAATCCCTTTTCCCTTACGAGTTTAATCGTAGCCTTGTAAATTGCTTCTTTCTTTTCAGGTTCTTGAATCATAGCATTGTAAAATTAACTGAATGTTCATTCAGTGTCAAGGGGAAGATTAATAAATTTTTCCTGGAGTTATATTTACCCCGCCATCATTTTGAAGTTGGAAGTGCAATTGCTATTTTCTTCTTACATCTGTTTATACCAAAAACGAATAAATGAATGAAAAAATCGAGCGATAAAAATAAATTAGTTCAGAAATTTAGCGGAAGAGGAACTGATTTAAATCCGTCCGGTAGATTCGAGAAATTTGATTATGTGGCAGAACCTGACGAGACTTACGAGGAAGTTGACAGACCGCGGACCAAATACTTTGAAGATACGTCGCGAAGTATAATCACAATTAACGACAGCCCCGATGTTGCGGCAGATGCCAGTTTGAATATTTACCGCGGATGTGAACATGGATGCTCCTACTGTTATGCCAGACAAACTCACGAGTATCTCGGATTATCCGCCGGACTCGATTTTGAAACGAAAATATTCGTTAAGCATAATGCGCCCGAATTACTTTATGAAGAACTCTCTTCCCCGAAGTGGAAGCCGCAGACAATAATGCTCAGCGGGAATACGGATTCTTATCAGCCGGTTGAAAAGAAACTTGGATTGACTCGCCGTTGCCTTGAAGTACTTTGCGATTTTTGCAATCCCGTGACGATAACTTCAAAGAACAAACTGGTTACAAGGGATATCGACATTCTCAGCAAAATGGCGGAATTGAATACGGCTTCGGTAACAATTTCCATTTCATCCCTTGACAACAGACTTGCAAGTGTAATGGAACCGCAGACAAGTAAACCCGAACTTAAATTCGAAGCTCTGCGAAAATTGTCTGATGCCGGTATTCCTGCCGGAGTAAATATTGCACCTGTAATTCCCGGATTGACGGATCATGAAATTCCCGAGATACTTGAAAAAGCAGCAGTGGCCGGAGCGATATATGCCGGATATATTATGCTTCGTCTTCCTTTCGGAGTAAAGGATTTGTTTATTGACTGGCTTGAAGCATATTTCCCCGACAGGAAGATGAAAGTAATAAACAGGCTTCATGAATTATTCGACGGGAAATTGTATAACTCCGATTTTACCATACGCGGTAGAGGACAGGGGAAATTCGCTGAACAGATTAGAGATACATTTCACATTTCCTGCAGGAAGCACGAACTTCAGTCAGAACCTTACCAACTTTCTACGAAACACTTCAGGAATCACGGCGAACAGCAACTAACACTCTCGTTCGAATAAAATCCTTTATTAATTAGAATTATTCTGTAACATTTAGAATATAAATTACCTCTAATAACCAAACGATCCGGGAGAGTTTGGAAAAGGAAATAATACAAAGAATCAACGCGGGGGATATTCAGGCATTCAAAATGCTCTTCGATAAGTATGCTTCCCCGTTATACAGATTCCTCAAACAGTTCGGCGGAGATCCGGACATGGTTGAAGACTGGGTGCAGTCGGCGTTCATTAAAGCATTTAAAAATATCGACAGGTTTGAATTCAAATCTAAATTCTCAACCTGGCTTTTCAGGATCGGGATTAACGAGATGAAAAGTGATCTGCGCAGGAAGAAACGATATAACACTGCTTCAATAGATGAAGTCGAGTTCAGCGAACCGGGGGGATTCGATGAGAGTCCGGAATGGGACATGAACATGAAGTGGCTGCTCGAGGAACTGGATGATGTTAAAAAAACAATATTCCTGCTGTACGAAGTGGAAGGTTACCCGCATGCTGAAATTGCGGAGATGCTTGATATAGGCGAGAACAATTCGCGTACAACACTTAGCAGGACAAAACAATACTTAAAAAAACGATGGCAATCGGAGATGGCTAAAAATGAAAAATAAAAAAAAATTCTACGGTGATGATTACTCGATACCTTTTAGAACGAAATCAAGAATATGGCGGAATGTTAAAAGGGATTTGCGGCCTGAAAGAAAAAGTCTTCTGTCAGTAATCGAGTTCAGAAGTTTCGCTATCGGAATGGCTGCTGCGGTTATACTATTCTTTACTGTTGTTGGCGTTGAAACAACTCTCTCCGGATACATAGAAAGTAAGAGACCGGTTACGCAAAAAATAAACAATGTTTATTCTGAAACGATCGACCGGTTCGAAAAAACTCTTCCCATAGTTTCGGTTGATGCAAGTGCATCAACAAAAGACCAGAGACTTATACCTGTTAAAATGGAGGAGCTTCGGACCATCGATGAAGCAATTAAAATATTTAAAGATGATCAGGGGAAGAATGATAATTCTCCGTTGAAACAAACCAAGCTAAGAGAGCTTTATAAAATGAAACTTCAATTACTCAATGAATTGCTGGCAATGGAGGGAAATAGTATATGAACCTATATAAACTAACAATAATATGGCTGCTGCTTGCCGTAGCTGTCTTAACAGCATCTGAGAAAAAACAGGTGCAGGAGACGTTCGAAGTTGAGCCGGGACAGCTTGTTGATATAAGAACAGTTTCGGGTCTGGATGTAAAAGTTGAATCGTGGGATAAGAACGAAGTTTACTTTGATCTTATAGTTAAAGTAGACTGTTCCGATGCTGATTTCGAAAAAGAATATATTGAAAAATTTTACCTGGATTCTCGACGGGTGAGTTCCGGAATTATTATCGATTTCGAGGAAGAGGATGACGATAACGGCTGGAATTTCTGGGACATTTTCAAAGGGAAATTTTATTACAGCTTTTCAAAGGAAATAACAGGAACTATTTATGTTCCTAAAGATAATTCACTTAAAGCAGATTTTAGGTACAGCGATATTGAACTGGATGATATTACCGGCGAAATAACACTGCATGGCAGAAGCAATGATCTGTATCTCAAAAATTGTCCTGCCGTAAACGTGATTGAAAATGATTACGGTAAAAATATTATAAGCAATTGCGGTGGAAAGCTGATACTCGATTCGCGCAGCAGTGAGATTGATATAAACGGATTCAGCGGACCTGTAAGGGTAATTGCGGACTATGCGGATATTGACCTGAAATCAGTATCCGGAATGCTTGATGTTACTACTCGAAGCGCGACTGTAAAGATTGATGATATCGGCGGCGATCTTGAGTTGAACGGAGATTACAGTAATATTAAGATTAATAAGGTAAATGGATTTGCAAGTATAAGCAGCCGCAGCGGTACTATTGATGTTTCTTACACTCAGGGATTACATGTTGAATCGCCTTATACGGATGTATATGGGTATGAAATAAACGATAAGTCCGGCAAGGATGTAAAAATATATAACCAGTCGGGAAAGATTAGGCTGGAAGGAATAAAAGGACGGGTAATTGTTGATGATAAATATTCGAATATCAATCTTAAGAATATTGAAGGACATGTAATAATTGAATCACAAAGCTCAAGCGTCTCTGCCGACAAGGTAACAGGTAACTGGAAATCCGATACACGTTACAGCTCCGTGAAAGTTCATGATCTCAGTGCAGACGAGATAAAAATAGACAACCGTTCCGAGTCGGTTGATATCAGGATGACTAAGATCCCCAAACTGGTTGAAATAAAGAACGAGTACGGAAGTGTTGATTTCTCAATGCCGAGGGGTTTCAAAGGGGGTTTAGATTTGTTCGCGCTTTATGGCGATATAGTATGTGATCTCCCTGTTCGTATTAAGTCCGAAGGGAGTACTACGAGAGCTGTTGCCAACCTTGGTTCGAACGATGCTACTATTAGTATTGAGACCAGGTCGGGCGATATAGAATTAATTGAAATTCCCCGGTGATTTAATTAGACAATTTTAATTAAAATAGAGCGTTCCTGGTTAGTTTACGGAGATGGTAATTCAGCAGTTAGCGGATTACAATCTCTGTATTTATATGTTGACTTTTGTAGTTGTGCTCGAAATTGTAAAACTTGAATATTGCGTGCCTTGTGTATAAGCACCGCCGGAGTAAAGTCCATCCTTTTTTACTCGGCTGTCACTCTCGTCGCTGCCAGGATCAGTAAATTCCTCGCAGGCTGCAAAAAACGACAGGAAAATAAAAACGGGCATTAATATTTTATATGATTTCACATCTTCTCCTTCAATATATTACTCCCTTTGTCCGGTATGCAATATTAATGCTGGTTGTTTTGGTCTAAAATTCATTAGTGGATATCAATGAAATAGTGAGTTGGGGCTGTAGTGACCGCAAAGTTTGTCTGCCGTGGCGGATACGACCGCTGCGTTAAATTCTTAAATATCAAGATTTTCTATGTCCGTTTCCAATTTCCATTTGAGTGGATTTTGCCGGTTATATTTTCTGATATTATAGAGTTCTTGTTCATTCCTAATAATTCTGTCATAATATGAACGCTGCCATTTGAAATCTGATTCTTTAATAGATTTTTTGATTTTAATCGTTACAGCACGTTTGAATTGTTGTATGATTTTACATAATTCCATTTTGGATCTGTCTTCAACTGTAGTAGGGGACGCAAAGTTTGCGTCTCCTACGCTGTGATTATCAATTATAATAATTCCATGTAAATGGTTAGGCATTATAATGTGATCATCTAATTCAACATGATTATGTTATGTCTCAATATTCTCCCAACACTTAAATACCACTTCACCGATTGCGTTTAGATGCATTGCGCCATTAACTATTTCACCGAATTGGTTCCGATGCTGTTCCGTACAGATTGTTACAAAATACCAGCCTGGAGTGGAATAATCATATTCCGGCAACCGATTTCGTTTTCTTGTTTTCTTTAGTCGCTACATGATTGATTCAAAATTGAATGTAGTGATCGAGAAGTTTGTTCACCGTGGCGGATTGCGATTGCTGTTTGCTAATTCGTCCCGCATCAATCCGGTATTGCGTGTTCCTACAATAAAATACTATATTTAAATGTAAATATTAATCCGGAGGAGAGTATGAAAAGAACTTTACTATTCACATCAATCTTGTTAGTTGCTTTTATTGTTCAGACAAACGCTCAGGTTACTTTCCAGGTAGGAGGCGGAGTCGGATATGAAATGGCTTCCGGCGAGCTTAGCGGGGATATTAAAACTTTGGGAGACGGGAATTACGGTATGGACGGCGGACTAAATTTGCATGCAAAAGCCAGGGTTGGGCTGCTCAGCTTTGTTGTTGCCGGGGAAATCGGTTATACAATGATGAGCAATGAAGGAACAGTCAATTCAGTCAAGTATGAATCGAATCTTTATATTACATCTATTAAACTGGGTCCGGAATTTCATTTCGGACTACCGGTACTTCCTGTTGATCCTTATGCGGGAATCAACCTTCAAATTAATTCATTCAGTGGAGACACTAAACTTCAGGGTGTTCCAGGACTGGCAAGCGGAACATACGATATGGAATCGGCTACGAGGATTGGAGTTGGTGTAAATGGTGGGGCAGTTCTGAGTCTGGGCGGAATGAAACTGGATTTTAATCTTAGTTATAATATGCTGAATCTAATTGGTAAAGATTATGAGTCAAATCCTGATTCGGATAAGCTTTATCTTGATGATGACGAATCTGACGGAAGAGATGCGGCTTCATTGAACACGATCGGCGCTAAGGTTACATTAATGTTCGGAATTTAACTATTGCACGCATTGTTTCTAACTGTTAAAAAGCATCCATTATCGGATGCTTTTTTGCGGAAATTCATATCTTATATAAGCAGTAATATATTTTTATTTAACAATAATTTTTCTCAACCACACTTAAATACAATTGCCAGATTACGGGAACAAACATGAGAAAAAAGATAACTGGGACGCAACGGAAGTATATAAACTAATTGATAGCGAATGGAAATTATAAGTTCTCACTGGTCAAAGACCAAGCCGGAATGAACCAGGTAATTCGTTGATTGTATCAGGCAAGATTCGCGATTTCAATTTTATTAAGGTGTTTTAATTACTTTTAATTAAGATATATCAGGGGTGGAAATGAAAATCAAATCTGTTTTATTGACTATTATAGTGATGCTGACTACTGCATGTTTAACAGCACAGGAAATCTATAACATGCCGGAGAATGTAAAGACAAGATGGATAAGCGCAGAGAATTATAAGGGTGAAAAAGGAAAGGGTGGTATGACTAATAAAGGAGCTAAAGGAAGCGCCTTTGAAACTATTCTTGCCGGCAAGCAGCTTGTTCTTGCTGATATTAAAGGCACAGGTGTTATAAATCGAATGTGGGTAACACTTAACAACCGCACACCTGAAATGCTGCGAGCTCTGAAAGTTGAAATGTTCTGGGATGGAGCGGAAACTCCTGCAGTTCAGGTTCCTTTCGGAGATTTCTTCGGAGCTGTTATGGGACATTTAATTCCGTTTGAAAGTGCAATACTTGCAAGTCCCGAGGGAAGATCATTTATCTCGAATATTAAGATGCCTTTCAGAAAGTCGGCTAAGATCATAATTACGAATGAGTCCGAAAAAGATTTACGACTAATTTTTTACGACGTCAATTATTCCATTACAGATGAATTGCCCGAGGATGCATTGTACTTCCATGCTTACTGGCATCGTGAAAATTTCACAACAATGAAGGAAAATTTTGAGATCCTGCCGGAAGTAAAAGGTAAAGGCATGTACCTCGGAACGCATATCGGTGTAAGATGCAATCCGGTATACGGCGACACCTGGTGGGGTGAAGGCGAGGTTAAAGTCTATCTGGACGGAGATACCGACTATCCCACATTAGTCGGAACCGGTACAGAGGATTATATCGGTTCGGGATGGTCGCAGGGAGTGTTTACTCAACTCTATCACGGCTGTACTATGGCTGATGATGATACAACAAAGAATAATAGTCTGTGGGCATTCTACCGATTGCACATCCCGGACCCGGTTTACTTCTATGATGAATGCAAAGTTACCATCCAGCAAATCGGCGGAGCCACTACAAAGGAAGTTGTTGATATGTTGAATGATGATGTTACACTTGAACCGATTTCAATTTCAACCTGGGACAGATATTCGTTTATGAGTCTGCTGGACATGGAGCCCGTTCCTGATGTAAGAGATACGACAATGCCTAAGAAGGGATGGACAAATTTTTATCGGGAAGACGATGTATGCGCAGTAGTCTATTTCTATCTCGATGATCCTGAGAACGGATTAAAACCACTTCAGCCTGTTGAAGAAAGAATTGCCGATCTTGACTAGATAATGCTTGTGGAAATATCCGGTTTATAATCTCTCCATTAAGTTACCGGAGAGATTATAAACTTGGAGATGTTTTTTTAGAAGCAGCATCTTACGGGAAATCTCAAATCTTCCCCCGGACAATTTATAGAAATAAATACCGCTCGGTAATCCGGATCCATCAAACTTAACACTATATTCACCCGGTTTCTGTTGTTCATTTACAAGTGTTGAAATTATACGCCCGAGACTATCAAATATTACGAGGCGAACTTTGCTGAAGTCACCCTGATCCATCGGGGATTTAGACCCATCCCCGCCTCCCCGATAAATCGGGGCTGGCTCTCCAGAGAGGTGAGAAACGTCAAAAGGTAATGTATACTCAATAGTTGTAGTCGGATTAAATGGATTCGGATAGTTCTGAGAAAGTGAAAACTCCACCGGTAAAAGTGCCGCCGACATAGACAGATGTATCCGAATCCTCAACCGCGATTGACAGAACTGATCCGTTGGTACCGTTTGCCAGCGAGTACCATGTTCCCGAATTAGTTTTGCTTAGTCCCGCAATTGGATTATTCGATGTAATATCCTGTGCAAATAGTTGTAGAGCCGATAAAATCATAATTGCTGCTAGTTTTAGTAATGTACTGGCATTCATACTTCCTCCGATTTGATTCGGGGACAATATGATTTTTAATATTATTAGAATCCAAAGGTTGTAGTCCTGTTTGGTAAAACAGAACTAAATTCGCGATTAAATAGTGTGGAACCGGCAGATTAAGCTGATTTTCTTATAGCATTCTTTCGGAAAAAGGAAGGTGAAATACCTGTGAATTGTTTGAAAGACTTGTGGAAAACGGATTTACTGGAAAAACCGACTTCACCGGCAATGGCTTCAATTGTGCAAATCTCGAATTCCGGATCAATGAGCATTTTCCTGGCTTCTATTACTCTCATTGCATTAATAAACTGGTTGAAATTGGAATCATAAACTTCATTTATTATTTCTGAAAGATATGTGCGATTTGTGTTGAGCTGCTTCGCAAGACTATCAATACTCAATTTCGGGGTTTTAAAAATCTTTTCTTCTTTAATGAGCTTATTTAATTTATCCAGTATTTCCTGCTTAACCTTATCCGAATACTTACCGGGTTCCTTATTGAGTTCATTCAGTGAATTTTCACTCTTCATGAGTTCAAGATTTTTCTTTACAAGCTCTTTGTTGGCTTCAAGTGTCATCTTATACTGCCTGTATACAACTACCGAGAATACGATACTTATAATAAGAATTCCCGCTGCAGAGTAAATAGTAATAGACTGTTTCTCGATGATGCTGTCGCTTAACAACTGCTCTTTTTCAAGCAGTTCAATTTGCTGTACCTTTTTCTCCGTTTCATACTTTGTCTGCATATCTGCAATTTGCTCATGTTTCTGCTCGTTGAACACACTGTCACTCTTCTCTTTGTACATCGATAAATACTCAAATGCCTCTTTAAATTTGCCGTTGTTGGAATACAACTCGTAAAGAATTTTATATGCATCAAGTAATTGCTCAGCAGCATCTATCTCAAGAGCTTTTTCAAGACATCTTTGTACATATTGCATTCCCTTATTATAGTTTTGTCTCTCTTTTTCAAGCTCCGCGAGATTGTAGTATGAAATCGATATTCCAACTCCGTCGTTTATTTCCCTGAAACTTCGAAGAGCTGCTAATATAGATTGCTTGGCTTTTCCGAATTCCTTCCTCTCTTTATATATAAGACTCAGGTTGTTGTTTATGGCGGCGATATGAACCTTGTTGTCGAAGTCTTCAGCAATTTGGAGAGCCTTGTTGTAGAACTCAATTGCTTTATCGGGGTGAGAAGAATGTGCGTAAATTATACCCATATTAACATACGAGTAAACCAGTGACTTAATATTTCCCAATTTCTTTTTCAGCTCAATTGATAATACAAGGAAACTAGCTGCCTTGCCGTAATCCTCGAGCTTCCTGTATGCCAGAGCCAGATTGTTGTAGCATGCTGCCGTTATCTTGTCTGCTCCTGCAGTCTCACTGAGGCGTATTGCCTTTAGCAGATATTCAACTGACGTTTGTTCATTATCTCCCTGGGAATGATAAATATCGCCAAGATCCTTGTAACTCTGGGCAAGTTTTATGGTGTCGTTAACGCGTTCAAAAATAGAAATGGATTTATTGATACCCGCAATTGCTGCCGGGAAATTCCCTTCAATTTTATCGGCAAGTGAAAGATTCCTGTAAGCTGATGCAAGCCCTTTATCGTAATTGTTTTCAGTACTTAATTTAACTGCGCTTTGCGACAATTGTTTTGCCGAATCGGCATCCTGCCAGATTAGTTCGTAACTTAATTCATTCAGCAGATTGATTCTGATAAATACATCAGTCGTCTTGTTCAGTTCGGTTTCCAGACTGTCGGTTAGAGACTGTGTGTGTACAATAGTACTGAAAAACAAAATTAATATTAAAAACATTCGCATTTGTGTTGGGGTAGTGTTGTCATTAAAGGCTGAAATTGTATAAACATATTAAACAGTACGGCAATAATATTCAACCCGGTTTCCTGGAGAGTTGATATCGGTCACCGCCAAGATAAGTATAATCTGAAATATATTTCAAAGTGCTTTGTTTAATATAAGTCCGACTCTCATCGCAGTTTTGTAAATTTAGACAAGCATAATAGGAGTTGTTGGATGAAGAACATTTTGGATCACAACCGGAAAGCCTGGAACAGACAGGTTGAGAAGGGGAATCAGTGGAGTATTCCTGTTTCACATGACGATATAGAGAAAGCCAGAGGGGGAGACTGGAATGTAGTACTTACACCATGGATACCAGTTCCCCGCGAATGGTTCGGTGATATTACTGGAAAGGATATTCTTTGTCTCGCATCAGCCGGCGGTCAGCAGGTTCCAATATTCGCTGCAGCAGGAGCAAATGTAACGAGTTTCGATCTTTCTGATAAACAGCTCGAACAGGATAAAAAAGTTGCTCGCCATGAAAGACTGAATATAATATATCAACAGGGAGACATGCGGGACATTTCCGTATTCGATGATGAATCGTTTGATATAATCTTTCATCCTGTATCAAACTGTTTTATCCCTGATGTTAATCCAGTCTGGAAAGAGTCTTATCGTGTATTACGCAAAGGAGGAGTTCTCCTCGCGGGATTCGCTAATCCACTACTCTACCTTTTTGATGAGAGTGATCCGGGCAAGCCGTTCAAACTCGAGATCATTAACAAAATACCTTATTCCGATGTTGAGTTGCTCGACGAGCAAATGAAAAAACTTTATGAGGATAAGGGATACCCGTTTGAATTCGGACATACACTTGATGATCTCATAGGCGGGCAGCTTAAATCTGGATTCAGTATTGAAGGGTTTTATGAAGACCGGCATCATGATAAGGGTAATCCACTTCACGAGATGATAAATGTATTTATTGCGACCCGTGCCGTGAAAAAATAATACGGTAGTTTGGAATATAGGTTGATAATCTGAGGCACACTACCGGCTGTAAAACGTCTAACTAAGGTCAGCTAAATCATCATAAAATTAGTCGGGGGGCTAAATAATTATGAAGAAATTATTAGTTTTTATAACCAGTTCACTATTCCTTCTCATATCAAGCATTATTGCGAAAAATGTAAAAGTAACGGAACTTACCGTCAATACGGGCGATGTCGATTTGTATGTCCGCGTGGCTGGTGACTTGAAATCCGACAATGTGCTGTTCGGCATTCACGGAGGTCCCGGGGGATCATGTGATTACATGCTCGATCTTGAGCAGCTCTGCAGCAATAAATGTACTGTAGTAAATTTTGATCAGCGGGGAGCGGGAAAATCCGGTGAACCGAAAGAGGCCTATTCTCTGGATAAATTCGCTGATGATATTGAAGCGGTAAGAAACGAACTTGGATTAGAGAAGATCAGTTTATTCGGACACAGCTGGGGAGGTATGGTCGCTTTGTATTACGCGGTCAGGTATCCTGATAATGTTAACAGAGTTATAACCATGGGCGGAGTACCAGTCAATTATGAGGTGCTGAACAAGGGTGAGCAAATGCTGGGTCAAAAGGCAGAATTATTGATTGAGAGAAATATAATTCCGGCGGAATTACCGAAAGATCCGGTTGAAATGCTTAAAGTTATTATGCCTGTGTATTTCTCCGATCCTGAATTTAACGCACCTTATGAGGTTAAAAATCTCTATTTTAATCCGGCAGTAGCCCAAAAGGTTATGAGTACTGTCGGCGGTTGGAATTTCGATGATGATGCCAGAAAGCTAACGAATAAAGTGCTAATGCTTTGGGGTGAAGATGATCCGTTTGGACTTGAAATGGGTGAGTATAATAAAAAGGTTTTTACTTCAGCAGATGTTAAATTTGTCCTGCTGAAAAACTGCGGACATTACTGGCATGAGCAGGAAGAGGAGACTTTAAATTTGCTGAAGGGATTTTTAGATAACTAACAAAAGGCGTAAGATGTGGATAGCGAAAGCAAACAGCTTCCTGATCTCATTAAACGAATGCTTGAGTTAGCTAAAATATTCGCGAGCAATAAGCAGTCTCAAAAAAGAAAATAGGGGAAAATATTGAATGACGGCTTCGAAACTAAGTTCGGTTATCTGTCCGGGCTAGCATCTGAAATGTATTATAAACAGGAGAAAATAAACAGATATAGTCTGATGTGGTATGGTCGGGAGAATGAATCCCCGGAATGTATGTTTTGTTAAGTCGAGAACCCTACTGACATAAATTTAATAAGTTCCATATATCGACTAATTAAAAAGTATAGTCAGGTGTTTATTTACGGGATTGTCAAACAGGTTAGAGAGGGAATGGGAGTATTCGATATTTCCCTGTTCTCCAAATTCAGTTATCTTGAACATCACAATAGAATGAAGGTGCCGAAATAATATGATAATTTTAACAGACCGACTGGAACTAAGAAAACTGAACCAGAAAGATGCAGAAGTTTTATTCAGCTACCGTTCAAATCCGGAAGTGTACCGATTTCAGGGCTGGTTGCCTGCAACTGTTCAAGAAGCAGAAAGATTTATAGAAAATTCCCCAATTGATAATACATGGATTCCCGGGCAGTGGAAGCAGCTTGGAATTTTTCTTCAGGAGGGCAATATACTGATAGGTGATATCGGCATTCATGTGCTGGACATTAATCAAGTTGAACTCGGATTTACAATTGCTCCGGGTTATCAAAAGAAAGGTTATGCCAGCGAAGCAGTAACTGCGATTATAAATACGTTGCGGGTTGAAAAAGGTATTTCCAAGTTTGTTGGTGTAGCCGATCCGGAAAACACTTCCTCTATAAAGCTTCTTGAAAAACTCGAATTCGAACTAACCGAGCACAAAGTTCAGGCTTCTGAAATAAGGGGGGAACTCAGGGATGATCTGGTTTTTGTGATGAAGACTTAGTTCAGGATTTTAACTTCTTCACAACTTCATTTATGAGTTTTGCAGTTATTCCCCAAATAACCTCGCCATTTGTTTTATAAACAAAAACCTTCCTGCGAGTTTTTGTATAGCTTTGGTCTATATGATCATTCATCGACTTTTTCCGGGATGGAATTAATTCTTCCACTTCACCGCCGGGATTATAGAAAGTATAATTCAGGGTTGACTCGGCATGAAATATCTCCGGTTCATTCTCTATGAAGAATGACAGTGGAACTGTAAAAACCGAATCAACTTCTTCAGGGTCTGTTTTACACTGATCAATACTATCTATATTAATTAAACCGATGCAGGAATCCACGGTAACACCTCTTGGACCGATAAGCGTATCCATCAACCCTATTATTTCAATGTGTTCTCTTTTAATACCTATTTCCTCTTCAGTTTCCCGTAAGGCGGTTTCAACTGGAGTGTCGTCCAATCCCGGATCAATCTGACCGCCGGGAAAGCATATCTCACCGCCCTGACGAATATTCTCAGCCCGTTTCTCAAATAATAAATAGAATTCGTTATTGATTTGTAGAAGCGGGATTAAAACAGCCGAGTTGAAATAATCTTCCTTTCCGAGAATTCCCGGGTGAGCGGGGAGAGCCTTTTTCAATTTTTCTATGTCGATAAAGTTCATATAGCCTTTTAGTCAGTTAGACAAATCTATACTTTCTTTATAAAACAATCTATATTTGAAACTCTTTTACAAACCAAAGCAAACAGAATTAATATTGATTAATCTGGCACTAACAGTTTTTTGTTCAACAAGTATTGCGCTTATTCTTAAGTATAACGATACTAAATCAGGGAATGCAATCCTGCTCCTCGCCGGGAATTATCTTGTAGCTTCTGTTATTAGTCTTTTTTTCTATTATTTCGATAAAGAATCACAAGCATCGACAACATCACTAATGATCTCGGCCGGATTCGGGATGATATTTGTTCTCGCATTCTTTGCTTTCACTAAAGCCGTTAATATTGCTGGAACAGCACTGGCAACAATTAGTTCACGACTCTCGGTAATAGTTCCTGTTATTCTGTCCATAATTCTTTTTAATGAATCGCCAAATATTTTTCACCTGACCGGATTCGCATTCACATTAGTCACACTTTATTTTTTCTACCTTACCTTGAGAAAAAATAAAGCCAGGGATATATCATTGAAAGACTACCTGTATCTTGCCGCGGTTCTTTTGGGAGTAGGAATCGCGGATTTCGGAATGAAGATGTTTGAACAGATCAGACCTATGCAGGAGAAATCGTTTTTCCTGGCGGGAATTTTCGGATTTGCATTCATTTATTCGTTTGCTGTTCACCTCGTTCAAAGAAAATCGTTCGATAGTAAAGCCTTTATTCGGGGTAATCTGCTGGGAATACCCAACATGTTCAGCAGCTTTTTCCTAATCGCGGCACTTTCTGAAATAAAAGCAATTATAGTTTACCCCGTCGTAAATATCGGAATTATTACATTGACGGCGCTAGGCGCTTATCTTATCTGGCGTGAAAAACTTAATCCGTATGGAATTGCTGCCCTCATTCTTGGGTTATTGTCGATAGTACTACTAAGTTTGCAAGAATAGTCGGGTGATTTTTTACTGCATGCATGAATTTAAGCATCCGCTGTTTTTTGACTTTCCATATTGGGGGATATTATTATATTAATAATGTTTCCAGATTGTTAGATTCATATGATCCTCCCGGAATATAGAAAGCCCGGTTAAATGCCGGGCTTTTTTATGGAAAATTCCATTTGGCATGGGGTCTGAATGCAGGAACACAAATCCTTAATCCCAATTCCGTTCGAGAATCCTTTCCTCGAATTTCTTTCCGGAAAGAAATTTGATTCCGGGTAGAGGCACGCATCCTAGGAAAAGCATCCCTCAGTATTCCCAACCCGAAAAAGCTTTCGGGATTTACCCTCAGGCCCCCATTCCGTCAGGCTGTTCCTGCAATTCAAATCCTACTTGTTGCAGTGGTTATGATTTTACGGTTCAACATTACACAATGCGTATTTCCGGCTCAACAGCACATTCATGTAGATTTATTCAGTGTATTCTGTTTAGGCTGTATTTAACCGCATGATTATGCAGGAGATTGTAGAAAGGCTGAAAATCAAAGGCTGCCCGTGCAATGTTGACTTGCGATTCCGGTTCTATGAGACGTCTCTCATAAAATATGATTTGTTTCATCCATAACAATCACTCTAAGTTAATTAGTTTGGAATCATCAAACCAATCAATGTCCGGACAGCCCTAATTCATCACTGATTTGGAGCAGTGAAACTTAGAAGCCGATCGAAACGGAGAAGACGTGATTGCTTTCAAAGATATCCACTTCCCTGAAAGCATAATCCGTTTTGAACTCCATTCCGCTCATTTTATATTTATAACCATACCGGCCGTTAAGCCGTATATGTTTTCGTCTCCTTCTTCCTGTGGTTCAAAATGTATACCCGCTTTCTACAAAAAGAGCATCATAAAATGTATACTCATCAGCCGAGAAATTAACTATTCCCTTGATTTTTCCGACAGTACCTGCAGTTGGAAGAAGCGGAAACTTCAACAGGGAAAATAGAATAGTAAAGAGTTTATTCATAAAACACCCAAGATTAATCGAGGAATTAGTTTAATGTGGTGCACCCGCAAGGGAATCAGAGGGCATATATGCATTATATGCTAAACCCTTTTTAAGATACAATTCACCCCCCGTTTCATGTATCTAAGCGGGGTGCACCTAAATGTTAACTAAGAGTTCTTGTGCCAGTTAGATTAATTTGGGATGTAAAATTCCCGTTTGCTGTGTCAAGAACAGATTAACCTGAATAAAAAAAGAGAAAGTCTGTGAACGAAAAAACGGTACGAATTCATACTTTGTCTCATAAATCCCCCAATCCAATAAGACAATTCGAAATAGATGGCAGTTGTATATCTACCTTTAAAATTAGCAGTTGATAATTAAGACAAAAACGGTCGTGATTCAACCGCATATTTATGTGGTTTTAAAGTCAAAAGTATTAAAAATTGTTAAAAATCTGAGGTTCTAAATAAGTCCTTTCCTGATTGCTTTAGCAACCGCTTCGGACTGCGAATGCACATGAAGTTTTTTATAGATATTCCTAATATGATGTCTGACCGTATCCACGCTAATATATAATGAATCCGCAATTTCCTGATAATTATTTCCGTCAGCCAGATGATTGAGTACTTCCTTTTCTCTGTCGGAAAGATTGAACTTCTCGTCGTTGTTCGAAAGGTTGCTGTTCTGCCGGAAGACCGTAATTACCTGGCGGGCAATATGGGAACTCATTGGTGAACCGCCTTCAAAAGCATCTTTAATTGCTTCCAGCAGCCTACTTGGAGGTGTTTTCTTAACGAGGTAGCCGCATGCGCCGGCACATAGAGCCTCGAATACAACATTGCTTTCTTCGTAAATTGTAAGCATCAGAATGTTAACATCAGGATCGAGTACCTTGGCTTTCTTAACACCTTCTATTCCGCTCATACCCGGCAGCCTGATATCCATAAGTACTACATCACTTTTTACAGTTTTAAGTTCTTCCAGATAGGACTCACAATCTACATAAGCTCCTACACAACTGTAATTTTCCGTTCCTCTGATTAGTGCTGCCAACCCTTCCCTTATGGTATTATTGTCTTCAACTATCGTAACTTTTATCATATCGCTCTACTCTGTTTGTAATACAAATTTAACTCCATAAGAACTTTAATACACCTTGTTTTTCAATACGTCCAATAAATCTAATAGTTGTTCCCGATTCTTCTGAAGTGTCTATCTTTAGGTCTCCCCCCATTGCAGTTGCCCTGTCACTCATGTTGCGTAATCCGTTTCCAAGACTTCCGTTATTGTCGGCGATCCCGACGCCGTCATCTCTTAAAATCATTTCAACAACATTTCCGCGTATCCTAGTCTCCAGATTAATTTTCTTGCACTTGCTGTGTTTAATACAATTGTTTATACCTTCCTTGAATATCAGGTAGAGATTCTGCCGGATATCCATGGGGATTTTTACATCAACTATATTGTCGATGTTATTAGTTTTGAATGATACTCCGATTTCCGAAAGTAGATCTGCGTATGAATCCTTTAACCTGATCACAAGATCGTGCAGAGAGTCTCTTTTAGGATTCACAAACCAGACGATATCACTCATGCTGTCAACCAGGTGTCTAGCGGTATCGCTTATTGTATCAAGTTTTTCTGATGCTCCGGATTTATTGCTTTTAATTTCGTTTGTGGCGAGTTCACTTAATATTGAAATTTCAGTTAATCCTGCGCCGACATTATCATGTAGATCAGCAGCCAATCGTACTTTAAGCTTCTCTATTGCAAGAAGGTGTTTGACCTTCATTGAGATTAGGAACGATACGAGGCTGCCGAGAAGGAAAATACTTATTAGTACAAACCACCATGTTTTCCAGAAAGGCGGAAGTATTTCAATTGTTAGGGCGAGGCCCTGCTGATTCCAGACTCCGTCGCTATTAGAACCTTTTGCGTGAAAGATATAAGTTCCCGGTTCCAGGTTTGTGTAATATACACTGCGAAGCTTAGAATCAGTATAAATCCATTCGTCTTCGAGGCCTTCAAGGTAATGTGCGTAAAGATTGTTGCGCGGTTCGGTATAATCCAGAGCAGAGTATTCGATAGTTATAAAATTCTGATCGTAAGACACTTCGATCTCGTCGAATTCCCCGTAAATTTTTTCATTAAATATTTTAAACTCGCTTATAACAATTGGCGGTACGTGAGTGTTGCTTTTTACACTGTCCGGGTAAAAATGATTTATCCCGTTAATTCCACCGAAGAACATTTTGCCTTCTGAATTCTTAAGGTAAGCGCCGCCGCTGAATTCCATACTCTGAAGACCGTCGCTGAGGTTATAATAAATTATGTTCAGGTTTACCAGGCTGTACTTAAGTATTCCATTATTTGTACTGATCCAAAGATTCTTATCGTTGTCTTCCAGAATTCCGTAAATCACCTGTGTATTGAATCCCTTGTTCTCGCCGTATCGCTCAAATTTGTTTGTGCTGCTGTTAAACCTGTTAAGCCCGCCTCCGTTGGTTCCAATCCACAGAGTTCCTTCCGAGTCTTTGAACAGAGAGAGTATTTTGTCATTGCTAAGTGAGTTCAAGTCATTGGGATCATACCTGTAACTTATGAACCGATTTTCTTTTTTATAGAATTTATTTAGCCCGCCGCCGAATGTACCGAGCCATAAAACGTCGTTACTGTCGGGAAGGATAATATAAACCCTGTTATCTGTTAAGCTTGTACTGTTGGCTTCGTTGTTAACAAATTTGTGGAAGTTTATTGAGTCGCTGTTATAATTGCTGTTCAGGTCGAAGTAATTCAAACCGCCGCCGAATGTACCTATCCAGCATATATTGTCCTCGTCGATGTAAAGCGACTGAATCTGGTTGCCGCCGATGGAGTTCGGATCATTCGGGTTATGCAGGAATCTTGTAATGTCTCCGGTTTTCTTATTCATTCTGTTCAGTCCACCGGCATATGTCCCTATCCATAAGTTACCGTAGCTATCCCCGGCAATTGAACGCACATGGTTATTGCTTATTGAATTTTCATCATCCACTTTGTTTTTATAAGCGCTGAACTTATTATTTCTTACTTCATATTTATTGACTCCGCCTCTGTAAGTGCCGATCCAGAGGACTTCGCTGGTGTCTTCATAAATAGACCAGACTACATCATCATTGAGGCTATTCGGATCGCTTTTATCCCGCTGCATCAAACCGAACTTAACGGAATTCCGTTCCAGTTTACTTATACCTTTCCCCAGATGCGTTCCGATCCAAAGAACACCCGATCGATCCACGAAAAGTGAAAGCACATCATTATCGGATAAGGAGTTGTCATCAAACGGGTCTGTTCGGTAAGCTGCAAAAGTGTTGTCGGAGGAGTGAAACTCGTTCAGTCCGCTCCCGAATGTTCCTACCCAGATAGTTCCGGCCTGATCTTGGATTATTGATGTAATTGTATTAGCTGTTAGTGTTGAAGGATCGGAAGGATTCGATAAGTACTTCTCAAATACCGCTGAACTGTTTTTTGCATATCCTGAGAATAAGTTCAGCTTATTTAAACCTCCAGTGAATGTCCCGATCCAAAGAGCTTTGTTGGCATCGATGAACAGTGAAAGTATATTATCATCGCTGATAGTTTCCGGTGATGATTCGTTATGTTGGTATCTCTTAAATGTGATCCTGTTCTCCGGCGATGCGTTCGTATCCACAATCATCTTGTTCAGTCCGCCGCCGAATGTTCCAACCCAGGCAGTTCCGCTCGAATCAACTACGATGTCCGTAATTCGGTTGGACGAGAGAGTTGTCGAGTCGTCTGACACATTAAAGTAGTGGGCGATTTCCCCGGTATTCTTATCAAGGTGAATCAAACCGTCGCCCCATGTTCCGATCCATAAATAATCGTCCCCGTCTTCGGCTATAGTTGTTATTGTCTGGTTGTTGTTGCGCGAAAAAACCAGCGGGTATAAGTAATATGTGTTGTCGAGCACTGCCAGTTTTTTTGTGGTTATTTTTATCCTGAAGTGTTTGAAGGTATCCGTTTTCCTGTCGTACCTGTTTAAGATTCCTTCATTTGTTCCTATCCATATATAGCCGTCTTTATCTTCGCAAAGTTCGGTAATGCTGTTGCCGGAAATTGAAGTTGAGTCAAGCGGATTGTTATTATAAACTACAAAATTGTAACCGTCGTATCTGTTTAGTCCGTCAGTCGTTCCGAACCACATATAGCCGCTTGCGTCTTGCAAAATACAAAAAACCGTACTTTGCGAAAGTCCGTCCTCAATTGTTAGGTGACTGAATGTAAAAGAACCTTCCCGCCCGTTTACTCTAGATGTTAGTAATATAAGAAGGACAAAAAATCCATATTTCAGGGGACTATTCTTCACACAATTAGATTGGTTTATACTTGAAAATAATAGATAAAATATAGTGATGAATAGTTTAATTATCAGCGGATTAATTCGGTTGTTGATCTTTTACTATAAAGCGGAAAATCGGTTAGTTATATTGGTATTCGGAATCGTTAGTATACTTGTCGAATACTTTTTCAACTTTCCTTACCAGTACCCTGGACTTCTCAAGAGAGTAAATGTTAAAGTCTTCTTTATTATAAATACCTGAAAGACTTCTGATAGCGCGCATGATTATGTCGTCGAGATTATTTTTTTCCAGCAGGATGTCCGCCGGCAGCATGCAGACCAGATCGACAGCTGAAGATTCGGCTACGTCAAGCAATTCCGGGAAAGAGAGATTCTCAAGTTCCATCCACTCATCGTACTGTTTGCAGGCAATTCTTTTACCGAATTCCTGCTTCATCCTCTCCGTAAGCAGGAGAAGTGCTGCGCTGTTGGTTATTTTTAATTCTATCATAATATCAGTCTTTTTGTAAGGATACAATAATTTACAAAGAAAGTACAATTATTTTTTGATGATCTTACTTTCTTCTCATGTGACTATGTAGACAATTTTATTCTTACTATGTTCCCCTGTCACATTTTTATTTATTCTGTTCTTATTGTCGTAACAACTGAAAATTACTTTAGTACATGTGCATTGAATAATTTTAAAATTACAGAATTAAGCTATAAAAAGATCTTCTTCTTCTGGCTGCCGCTGGCCGGAACATGGCTGATGATGTCGGTGGAAGGCCCGTATATTTCGGCAATTATTGCCCGTATGGCAGATCCGAAGTACAATTTGGCAGCATATGGCGTTTCATTTTCCATTGCTTTAATTCTGGAAGCACCAATAATTATGATGATGAGCGCGTCAACTGCGCTTGTGGAAGATAAACTTAGTTTCCGAAAACTGCGAAATTTCACTTTTCTGCTGAATTTAATTTTAACTCTTCTTTTTCTGCTTATCCTGGTTCCATCGATTTATAATTTCCTTGCTCTGGATTTAATTAATCTTCCGGTGGAAGTTGCTGAATTAACCAGGAAATCATTGTTTATACTCCTGCCCTGGCCTGCCGCAATTGGATACCGGAGGTTCTATCAGGGCGTTCTGATAAAGTACAATATGACTAAAAAAGTGGCATACGGCACTATAATCCGCCTTGCCGCCATGAGTATTACAGCATTCCTTTTATATTCCTTTTCAGCTTTCGAAGGCGCAGTTGTGGGCGCGTTTGCACTATCTGCCGGAGTGGTTTCAGAAGCATTGGCCAGCAGGCTGATGACTTCGGGGATTCTCAGGCACATTAATGATCCAGATGAAGGTAGCAGCAATGATCAATTAACATATAGGAGAATAGCCTCCTTCTACTATCCGCTGGCACTCACTTCATTGCTTTCTCTGGGAGTTCACCCGATTGTGACATTCTTCATGGGACAAAGCCGGATGTCTCTTGAGTCGCTGGCTGTTTTGCCGGTTATAAACGCGCTTGTTTTTATTTTCAGAAGTATTGGACTCTCGTTCCAGGAAGTTGTAATTGCCCTGATGGGAGATCGGTTTGAAAATTACAGGCGCCTTCGAAATTTTGCATTTAGCGCCGGATTAAGTGTGGTCGCTATCCTTGGATTTATCGCTTTTACTCCTGCTGCAGATTTCTGGTTTCATACTGTCTCCGGACTCTCGCCAGAAATGACTGAATTCGCCAAATTGCCTCTGCGCATAATTGCTGTTATTCCCGGACTCACAGTTTTAATTTCTTTTCAACGCTCAGTTCTTGTTTATTCCCGTATTACTTCGCCCATTACACTGGCTACCGCAATTGAAGTTACAATGATCATTCTTGTTCTGTTTAGTGGAATAAATCTGCTGAATGCCGTAGGTGTTGTGGCGGCAGTTTCAGCTTTTGTTTTAGGAAGACTTGCTTCAAATACTTATCTGAGTTTTCCGTTCGGTAAAGTGAGAAGTAAAAATAGCGTATAGATTACCACTGATAAAAGCAATGGAATTTGATAACTTTGTAATGTGAAAGATTATTGTCCGGTTACATTAAAATTGGCAGCCTTATGGATAAAACAATTTCCAACTTTTTTTACCCCCAATCAGTTTGCATTGCAGGTGCTTCCACCAAAGAAAAAAGTATCGGGTACGAATTATTAAAGTGTATTGTTAATTACGGATACAAAGGAAAAATATTTCCCGTAAATCCTAAAGGTGGAGAAGTCCTGGGGCTTAAGTGCTATGAATCCGTTCAAAGTATCGACGGGGGGATAGATCTCGCTGTAATTGTGGTTCCGAAAATATTTGTTGAACAGACTTTGGATGAACTTCTTCAGAAAAAGGTGGAGTCTATTATACTCATCACAGCCGGATTCAGGGAAATCGGTGAGGAAGGCGCAAAACTTGAAGACCGCATTCTTGCGAAGGTTCGTAACGGCGGAGCAAGAATGACCGGGCCTAACTGCATGGGAGTGATAAGTACTAATGATGATATAAAACTCAATGCTACTTTTGTTGCCGAGAAACCGGAAAAGGGAAGTATGGCGTTTTTATCTCAAAGTGGAGCACTTGGTGCCGCTGTCCTTAACTCGCTGCGTGAATCTGATATAAAATTTGCGCACTTTGTTAGCGTTGGCAATAAAGCAGACCTCACCGAAAACGATTTTATCAGTTTTTGGCAGAGTGATGATAACATTAGGACACTTACATTCTATCTGGAAAGTTTCGAAAATGGATTGGGATTTCTTACACCATTTATGAAGAACCATATTTCAAAACCGGTGATAGTACTTAAAGCCGGCAGAACAGCGGCCGGAATGAAGGCTGCTTCGTCGCATACAGGTGCGCTGAGTGCAGAGGATAGGATTGTTGAATCCCTGCTGGATCAGTTCGGCATTATTCGTGCTGAGAATTTGAATGAAATGTTTAATACAGCCAAAGGTTTTGAACATTTCCCTATACCGAAAGGAAACAGGATTGCTGTGGTAACGAATGCTGGCGGACCGGCAATCCTAACCGTGGATGCTCTGGAATCAAATGGACTTAAACTGGCCGATCTGAGTAAAGACACAAAAACAAAGCTGAGAGAAATTGTTCATCCCGAGGGGAGCATTCATAATCCCGTTGATTTACTGCCAGGCGGTAATGCAGAAACTTACAGTAATGTAATTGAGAACATATTCGCGGACGATGAGGTTGACGCGGTTATTTCGATATTTGTTGAACCGGTTATGGTTGAACCTTTTGGAGTGGTTGAAGCTGTCAATGGTATTGAATCCGATAAGCCGGTACTGCAGGTGGTTATGCCGCTTCCTGAATTCTGGAGCAAATACCGGTTGGAATCCAAATACAGTAAACCTCTATTCCGCAATCCGGAGGAGCCTGCTGTTGTTATTGCGAATATGATTTCATATCACAAAACATTTGCGAGGATAAATAAAGAATCTAATGAATATCAAGATCTGTTGAATACTGTCCCTAAATCTGAGGAATATAATAACGGGTTTATTAACCAGAAAGATACTGAGGAATTACTTGAAAGGTACGATGTGCCGGTTTGTAAAAGTGTTTTAGTAGCTGAAAACGAACTTGGTGAACTATATGGATTGGATTACCCTGTTGTACTAAAGGCTGTCGGGAAAAATATAGTTCATAAATCTGAGTTGGGAGCTGTTGAAGTTAATTTGAAAAACCGCGACGAGTTATTTAACGCTGCGGATAGAATGAGAAAGAGCATTCAATCTGCCGGAATTGAAATTGAACAGTTCCATGTTCAGGAATTTGTTGAGTCACAGCATGAACTATTGGTCGGCGGATACCGGGATGCATCATTCGGTCCGGTGATTGTTTTTGGATCTGGCGGTAAGTATGTTGAAATTGTGAATGACACCGCAATTAAATCGGCCTATGCATCCCGAAGTGATTTGAGTGATCTCATTAACCGGACAAAGATAGGTAAGATATTTCACGGTGTACGAGGTGAGCAGGCGATTGACACAAATGAACTTGTAAATCTGCTCGGGAATTGTAGCAGACTCCTGCTTGAAAACAGTAATATATCCGAGTTTGATATAAATCCGCTTATTGTTACTGAAGACAATTTATTCAAAGCGGTTGACGTAAGAATTAAAATCGACAATACGATGGGAGGCGCAAAATGAAGAAGATTATTCTTTTACTAATTTTAATACCCGCAATTGCAGCGGCTCAGGATGGTGATGATGAACTCGTTAATCCGAAGGATCTCATTTATGACATAGTGGTAGATTTGAGGTACGGTACTCCCGATCATAAATTCCTCAACCTTCCGGAAGGAGACTTGCAACTGCCGAAGTTTTATACTTGCAACGAATGTTTAATGGTTTTAAGACTTGTAGATGCTCTTAAACTCGCCCAGGATTCGCTTCGTAATATCAGATCTCATAATGGTAAGGATTATCCACAAGGTATCGGTATTAAAATATGGGATGGCTACAGACCCCGTGCGGTTCAATACCTTTTTTGGGATATTTATCCGAACTCAACATACATCGCTAATCCGGCGAGCGGATCAATGCATAACCGGGGCGGCGCGGTCGATCTGACCCTGATTGATCTGGCAACCGGAGATGAACTTTTAATGCCTACTTTGTTTGATGACTTTAATGTAGCCGCGTCACACGGATATTCGGATCTTCCGCAAGAAGCAATTGCAAACCGGGAATTACTTAAGGATATAATGACAAACATAGCGGGGCTGCAAATTTACAGCTCCGAGTGGTGGCATTATAATTTACCTGCAGCTAACAGTTATCCGTTAAATGATTTTCAGATGAAGTAGGGGAGAAGACAATGAAAAAAATATTATTAATTATTCTGGCTGCTTGTTCAATTCTTCCCGCACAGGAGGAGTTTCTTGTAAACACATATACTGACACAACCCAAAGAGCGCCGGTGATAGCCTGTGATCCCCAGGGAAATTATGTTGTTGCTTGGCAGTCGGTTAACCAATACAATGAGAATTCTAAGACCGATGTTTATTATCAATTTTTCAGCAGTGAAGATGGCAAAGTGTTGGATGCAGGCTTGCTGAACAGTATAACTGATTCGGAACAGGAATTACCGGCAATAGCCATGGCTCATACCGGTGAGTTTATTGCCGTTTGGGTATCAAAAAATGGGGAGGAGTCTTTATTTGATATTAAAGCAGCAGTAATCAGAAGTCCTGTGATGTCCATCCCTCCTCTTGATGAATTTATGGTTAATACAACAACAGTGCACTCGCAAACCAAGCCAGATGTTGCGGTTGATCCTGATAGAAATTTTGTAATTGTTTGGGAGTCATGGTACCAGGATGGCAGTAATAAAGGGGTATATGCGCGTATGTTCGATATACTCGGCAACCCTTTAACCGGAGAAATTCCTGTTAACACAACTACCCAGTATAGCCAGGGACGCCCTAAAGTTAAGTTCTTGAACAATGGTAACTTCGTTGTGATATGGGAGTCGTGGAAACAGGATATTGCAACTCCATCTGGGTACGGATTATACGGCAAGATATTCGATAGCCAGGGAAATGTAGTAAAGGATGAGTTTCGGATTAACTCATACACAAATGACTATCAATGGTTTGGAGATTTGGCTGCGTTAAGCGATGGCGGATTCGCAACCGTATGGTGCAGCTGGAAACAGGATGGGGAAGACGGCGGCATTTATATCCGCAAGTATGATGCGGATGGGAATGAGGTAAGTGACGAAGTACTTGTAAACAAGACAACCGTGAAGTACCAGTGGCTCCCCAGAGTAAATGAAATGCCGGATGGAAAGATCGGAGTGGTTTGGTCTAGCTGGCAGCAGGACGGCAGTCGCGAAGGAGTTTATGCTAAGCTGCTCAACAGCGATCTATCAGCTGCAACTTTTGAAACACAGGTTAACGATTATACGGATAGTTACCAGTGGGAGCCGGATTTCGTTCCGTCTGGAATTGATGAAATGGTTGTAACCTGGTCAAGCTGGGGACAGTATGACAACGACTACGAGGTTATGGCTAAACGAATTAAACTTACCGGTCCGCAGGCTGTGATCGGTACTAAAACTTACGAGCATCCCGGTGGGAATACTACAGCACGATTTTATGTGCATGTAATGGACTCGACTCAACTAACTGGAAATGAGTACGAGTTATCCTTCCCATCAGTAGCGGGAGAAATCGCGGTAGCCCAAATTAAGAATACAACCACTGATGAGATCATTGTTTCGAATTACTCATTAAACAAGGGTGAAGGGATATTCTACCTGACTCCGGAGTTCGACGGAGTGGCAGTCGAGATTCAGCCTAACTTTACATTCGATCTGGACAGAGACAGGTCGTACTTCGTTAATAATTCCGGGACGAACATAAATTATACTATCGGACAGGGATTCGGATCGGCGAAATTAGCCCCAATAGATATCGCATTAATCTGGGGAAGTACAGACACGCTGTCGGACGGTAATTATGCAGCTCCGCTTGATACTGCTTATAATTCGACAGGCACTAAACTCGTTGAATGTCCATTCTATGTATGGAATATGACTGACGGTGAAAAAATGGATCTTGTTGTTTTGGAATCCTCCACTTCTGCAAATCTTCGATGGGATTATTCTGAAAATGTGGGATTTCTTACACCCGCTAAATACGAACCAAACTTTCCACAGTATCATGCAAGTCTTAATTTTACAGTCCCGTCGGAGAATGCAGTTCTGCCTTCGGCTGGTGACACTAATTTTGTATTTACTAAGCGTCCCTTAACTGTTGAGGACAAGTTCATTTTTAAAACTGACAGAACATATATCACTACCGGGGTTAACTCATCCTCATTAACGCCAAATGAGTTTAAACTATACCAGAATTATCCAAATCCGTTTAATCCGACAACGACAATTGAATATCAAATTCCATACGATGTAGAGAACGGAAAATTTGCGTCCACTACCCGGATTAAACTGGTAGTATACGACATCCTCGGACGGGAAGTTGCAACGCTTGTCGATAAACAGCAGAAACCGGGAACATATAAAGTTCTGTTTGATGCATCAAATCTGGCAAGTGGAGTGTATTTCTATAAGCTCAAAGTAGGTAACTATTCGGCAAATAAAAAAATGTTGTTTGTTAAATAATACTGCTGCCTTCGGATAGTTTTACTCTTATCAAGATTTATAACAATAATTAGCTATCTGAAAAGGGATCTAAAGACTTCGTGGGCATATATTTTGTAATTTGTTTTTAAATTAGGTGTGAATTTAGATGTTATTTAAATATTCAGGATGATTAATGAGTATTAGCCGTGGACTCACTTTATTCATAATTGTACTTTTTGCTATTACAACAGGAGTAAAACCACAAAGGCATAGTATTTCTTCGTCGGGAATTGAGAAAGGATCGCTTCAGGAACATGGATTTAAATCAATTTTAGATTGGGAAATATCTAGTAATACATTTCCGAAAACACATAAGAGTAATGAGAATGTTTCTCAGGTTGATAGTGTCATCTCGAAAGGTATCTCTGGAGGAGGATTAAAATTCATATATAATTATGATAACAAAGATAGAATCGATAATTACATTGGACTTAGCTATGTTGAAGGTGACTGGAGAAACACTTACCTGATAAAAAACACATACAGTACAGATGGATTGCTAACTTCAACCGAGCATTTTTTATGGAATGGTTCAAGTTGGCAAGATGATATTAGAGAATCCTATTATTATGACAGTCTAAGACAAAACACCTTGAGAATTCATGAATCATATTTTAATAGTGCTTGGGTTAAAACCAGTAAATATTTAATCACATTGGATAAAAATGGCAATGACAGTATAATCGTATTCCAGAAATGGTCAGAAGGTAAGTGGATAAACAGTTCAAGAACCACTTGCGAATTCATTAATGGTAATCTCCTGGATGCTTCACTCTATGAGCAATGGAATGATAGCCTTTGGCAATATTTGGGTTTGAGTTATCTGGAGTATGACGATGAAGGTTATTTGTTATCAACAGTTAGTTATTTGTGGGATGACAATTCCTGGATAAATTACATAAAATATAGAAATGAGTATAATCAGGACAGAACTACATTGGTTCGAAATGTTGAATTGTGGGATGCCTCACAATGGATAATAACAGAACGAATTTTATTCAGCCTTAATATGAGCGGCTATATATTGAGTGGGAAGTATGAATACAGAACGATGAATGATAACTGGGTGTCTGGAGATGGTCCAATACACATTAATAATCCCGATGGATTCGAAGTTCATATTATCTCTCATGTGATAGAAGTTTATTATAACGATACAACAACTGTGATCAAAGATGATAATACTAGGCCTAATGATTTTGCTCTTTCTCAAAACTACCCTAATCCATTTAACCCGACTACAACAATTGAATATACACTGCCTGTTGAGATGTTGCATGCAACGTCTCTACAACTCGTCACTTTAAAGATATTTGACATCCTCGGACAGGAAGTTGCAACCCTCCTAGACAAGCAGCAAAAACCGGGAATATATAAAGTTCAGTTTGACGCATCAAATCTGGCAAGCGGAGTGTACTTCTGCAACCTCTATTATGCTCATAAATCGATTAGCAAGAAGATGCTGCTATTAAAATAATTTGAGCTCACATAAACTAAGTACCTTGAAGGAACTTAGTTTATTCACATCTTTCCGAAATCCTTTATAAATTTGCACATAACAATTATACCAGAGTAAAATATGGATCCTGTAAATATTATAGTCGGGGTTATACTCGTTGTGTCGATGGCAGCAAACTTCTCTGCTGCGAAATCGGCTGTAAAACAGACTGTAGTGAAGTTTGAAATAAAACCAAAGACCTGGCTGCAGTCGATTCCACCGAATGTGGCTGCAATAATTTTAATATTGGAAGTTCTTGGCATATTCGGATTAGGTACGTTAGAGACTAAAATAATGGACGATTATCTGTGGATCAGAATGGCCGGGTTGATTTTATTTTCCGTATTTTCATGGCTGCAGGTGAAGTCGACAAAAAAACTCGGCAAAAACTACGCGCAGGAGATAGCAATACATAAAAATCATAATCTCGTAACAACCGGCATTTACAAATCCATCAGGCATCCGCAATATATTAGTCAGGTGCTGAGTGATCTGGGTGCGGGAATTGCATTACTTGGATTCGTTATAGTTCCTGTTGTAATTGTTATTGAATTACCATTGTTTATTATGAGAGCTGCCCGTGAGGAAGCACTCCTCGAGAATCATTTTAAAGAAGAGTATAAAAACTATAAAAAGAAAAGCGGTTTCATCATTCCATTTATCGGTTAATCGGAATTATATGACTCGTACAATTCGAATTGTTTTTGCAATACTTGTTTTTCAGACGGCGCTCGTTTTCCCGCAGAGAATGTTGAAGATCACAGTAGCGGTAAAAGGAGGCACGGATTACTTGTCGTATCTTTCCCGCAACGGAATGACATACGTATCTTCTATTGAACTTAGTAAAATGCTGGGCGGAACTCACTTCTATAATTCTGATGCTGCTAAAGTTGAAATGAAATTTGATAATTACCGGCTTAAGCTTACAGGGCGGAATCAGTTTGTTATTCTGATTTCACGTGCCGATAATTCGCATACGATATATCAATTGCCGATCTCAACTCTATTGCTGCGTAACGATGTGTTTATTCCTGTTAAGTACGCGGTTAAATATATTCAAATGGCTTCAGGTTCAGAAATAATCTTCGACGATGATGCAAAGCATATAACGGTAACCGGGAAATCCTATGCAGGCGAACTTCCTTCGGTAAAAGCACCTGATAGAGACATTCCCGCTCCGCCAGTGGTGAAGCGTCCGCCGGTTCATGTGGATTCTAAATTCGATATCTACGGAATGACGATTGAGGAAAAGACTAACGGGACGTTAATACGTCTCAAAGCCCAAAAGCCGGTTCACAGGTTTACTTCCTCCATTGTTGCCGGGAAACTCAGGCTGTTCATTTCCGGAGTTACTGTTGCTGATGACATTCTGAAAAATTTCCATAAGACCGAACTGATTAAAAGCGTCGAGTTGAAGGACGTTAAAGGAAATAAGCAAATCGAGTTCAAACTGAATGAGGGTTATTCCACTCACGAATCTATTCAGGATAATGAAAGCAATGATATAATCATTACAATTCACAGCAAGATGTTCTCTGAGTTCGAAAAGAATCTTGATAAGGAAAAGGAAGAGTGGAATTTCGACGTTGTGGTTATTGATGCCGGGCACGGTGGAAAGGATGGAGGAGCGGTTGGCGTTACCGGTGTGAAGGAGAAGGATGTTAATCTTAAAATAGCACTCGAACTGGGCAAATTAATTAACCAAAAACTACCCGGCGTAAAAGTTGTTTATACACGTAGTACGGATAAGTTTGTCGAACTTTATAAGCGCGGCAAGATAGCAAATGAAAATAACGGGAAATTGTTTGTCTCGATTCACTGCAATTCATTGGCTAAAAAGGGATCATCCACAAGGGGATTTGAAGTTTACCTTCTGCGTCCCGGCAGAACTCAGAAAGCAATAGCTATAGCTGAATTTGAAAACAGTGTTATAGATCTTGAAGATAATCCTAACAAGTATCAGAAATTAACAGATGAGAATTTTATTCTGGTAAGTATGGCTCATTCATCATATATGAGATATTCCGAAAGATTCTCAGATATCTTAAATAAAAACTGGATCAACCAGGTGAAATATATTCCATCCCGTGGAATTAAACAGGCGGGATTTTATGTGCTCGTGGGGGCTTCTATGCCGGGAGTACTTATAGAAGCGGGTTTCCTCTCTAATAGAAAAGATGAGAAATACCTGAACAGCAGTAAGGGTCAAAAAGAAATCGCCGCTACGATTTTTAATACAATAAAAGAATATAAAACATATTACGACAAACAAATTGATTCGGAATAGTTCCGTTGCCGATTGAATTGGCTTTTTGGACGCGGCACTTATATATTTACAATCCCGATTCAATAAGTCTCAATAATTTGAATCGGATATTTGATAAAGAATCTTTAGTGAAAGGAATTATACATGACCAACGCTCAAAAATGGGTATCGTTATTCTTAGGATTGTTCATCTTGTTGTTTATCCTTGGTCGGGCAACAAAGGAAGATGAAGTGATGTCGGAAATTGATTATTATGGCGAGGAAAACACTTCGCAGCCGGCAAAGCTGGACGGACTTTCGCTGATGAACAATATAGGTTGCGTATCATGCCATGGAGCAGATTTAAAAGGCACCGGTTTGGCTCCGGGTCTGTATACTGTTAAATCGCATTTCAGCAGACAGCAGTTAATAGGTTATTTGCGCAGTCCTTCTTCTTATGACGGTGATGATAGGTTCGAAGCGTACAAGGCTAAATATAAAACCCTTATGCCATCTTACAATAATATAGATGTTGAAAAATTAGGGACTATTGCGGACTACCTGCTTGGTCTCGAAGAATAAACTTCGTACTAAATAATTTGATATGTGCAGTCTGAGACCTGGAGATAAGTTTAATTCTTCCATCGGGATTCTGAAAATAGTAAGATTTCTCGGAAAGGGTAAATCTGGTTATTCGTATCTTACCGAATCATCCGGCTCAAATGTTGTACTGAAACTAATGCACGGCGAACCTAATCCTTACTATGCGTTTGAAGGAAATAAAGTTGATGCTGAATCGGAAAGTTATCTAAAGCTTCTGGAAGCAGGTATCACTATTCCCGCACTGATTATGTCGAATCCCGGCGAAAACTATCTTGTTAAAGAATATATCCCCGGTACAATCGCATCGGAATTAATAGCTGATGGGAAAATAGATGAGTCGATAATTAAAAGACTTTTCGATTTCTCCTCTGGCGCTAAATCCGCCGGACTGAATATTGACTATTTCCCGAACAACTTTGTCATTGATCCGGCTGGAGAATTGTACTACATCGACTATGAGACGAATCCATATTCATTTGAATGGGGTCTGGGAAACTGGGGAATATATTACTGGGCTAACTCAGAAGGCTTCAGGAAATTCCTCGAAACAGGGGAAGCCCGATTCATAAATTCGGATGTTGAAAAAGGTATCCCTCATAAAGAAACATTTGAGACGCGTGTCCAAAAATGGATTGATAACTATTCGCATTGAACCGTAATATATTACTGTACCGGTTGATGTATCTTATTCTTATCTTATTCGTCCTAATTAAGTACACACTTAAAAAAAGCCTGGTTAATGAAAAAGTCTATGTTTTACCGCTCCATATTCCCATTGGCATCCATGCTTGTAATTCTGGTGTCGGGAGCTATTTATCCCGATACGCAGATGGATACGACCAGGCTGACAATGGAAAACACACAGGCTTTTGTTAACCTGAATAATGGCTGGAGAGTAGTTTATAGAAACGATAACCGGTTAAATCCGTCAGAAATTAATTTTAGGGATGCAATTGTTGTTTCAAGTGATAGTCTTTTTAATAATGTCTCTGACGTCAATATCACCTGTTATGCCTTTAAATATCTCAATGTAGATTCGATCCTGATTGGAGTTCCGTTGACTATCGGGGTTTATCAATCGGGGACATTGACGCTTTTTGTCGGTGATCAGGGACCATATGAATTCGGTTATAACAGTCAGGGAAAGATAAGGGATAATCGAACAGTTGTATTCGATTCAGCCGATGTTTACAGGTTATATATTGCATTCCGGAATCCTGAGTATAAAACTTATATTAACAGCGGTATAACTGCCGGAATTTACATGTACATTTCAGGTCAGGATTATTTTACTGCGAACGAACTGGACCATCATATTTTTAATACATCTTTCCAGATGTTCTTCACTTCATTTTTATTGGCTTTTGCAATTCTTCATCTCGTGCTTTTTATTTATCTGCGGGAATTAAAGAGTAATTTATACTTCCTGTTATTCCTGCTGTTTTATGCAATGAATGTATATTTCGATTTCGAAGCGTTCATGGGAAGACATGTACTTGAAACGCTTTTGTCTTTAAGGCTGCACAGGTTTGCGATACCGTTCACTTCTATTTTTATTCTTAAGTTTTTATACTCGCTTTTTCCTGTAAAACAGCCTCGTTATTTCTATGCTATTGTAATCCTTCTTCTGGTTTCAGGCGGCTTGGCTGTCTATGCGCCGGTAAGTAATTTGTGGATAATCAATACTGCGGTAATATTGAGTACCCTCGAAGTGTTCAGAATTCTCATTATTGCAAACAAGGAAAAATACGATGGCGCAAAGATTGTATCATTCGGTTTTGCGATGTTATTTATCTTCTCACTTTACGATACTCTTAATGATATGGATGTTGTGGGAGCTATCGGGCGACTAACAAATGCTTATATGTTCGGAGCAACAGGTTTGATAGTCTGTATCTCGGTTTACCTTGCGAAGCAGTTTGCATTAACGAACAGGAAACTGGCCGAAGAGGCTGCGGAAAGGGTTGTCCTCGAATCAGATAATCAACGTAAAACATGGGAACTGGAGGAAGCCAGGAAGCTTCAGTTATCACTTCTGCCGCATTGCGGCAACGAGCTGCCTGGTTATGATGTTTGTTTCAGTATGAGAACTGCAACTGAAGTCGGGGGTGACTATTACGACTACATGATCACGAACGATAACACTCTCACGGTTGTAATCGGTGATGCTACCGGACATGGAATGAAAGCCGGGAATATGGTTGTACTTATCAAGAGTTTGTTTAATACTATGGGACACACTTTTTATATCCCCGATTTTTTTAATCACTGTACCCGGCAGATTAAAAAAATGAACTTCGGAAACCTTTTCATGTCTATGACAATGGTAAAACTTCGAGGTAATAATGTGGTTGTATCAAGTGCTGGAATGCCTCCTGTGTTAATGTATAAAAAAGAACTGGACGAAGTTGAGGAAGTAATAATTAAAGGCATGCCGCTCGGTGCCCATGACCAGTTCCCATACCAGGAAAAGATGGACAGTCTTAAAACGGGAGATGTATTGCTTCTTCTCTCCGATGGAATTATCGAATTATTTAATTCTTCAAGACAGATGCACGGAATGAAAAGGGTAAAGGATATATTAACAGAGAGTTATGAAATGACGCCATCGGAAATTGTTGAAAGATTATATAATTCGTGTGACAACTGGCTTAAGGGAAGACCGCAGAATGATGACATAACATTTGTTGTGTTGAAGAAAAAGTAAATCGATAGCTATAAATAGAATATAGGGGAGACCCTTGATGAACAAAAAGAAAATTGTTTTCAGCAGTCTTATATTATTTTTCCTTGTTGTTTCCTGTGCCCCGGGGAATGAAAGGTTTGCTCAGGATTCTGCAGGATTCCTCATGGGATTCTGGCATGGTGTGATCAGCATTGTTACTTTAATTATCGGTATATTCAATCACTCTGTGCAGATGTACGAAGTTAACAATGTCGGCTGGATGTATGATTTGGGATTTTTACTTGGAGCCGGATTCGGATTTAGTAATATCTGGTTCACCGGCAGCAAAACGAAAAAGAAGAAATCATAATGTCGGATAACATTTCATCAAATAACTTTCAGATGCAATATGGATGAGTTTATACTATTTCAGGATATTGTAATAATCTTGGCGGTGTCCCTGCCGATTATATATCTATTTAAAAAACTGAGCGTTCCAAGCCTGGTCGGATTTTTAATAGCCGGAATTGTTATAGGTCCATACGGTTTCGGATTAATTGCCGGACTTGAGCAGATTCATGTAATGGCTGAACTGGGTGTTATCCTGCTCCTTTTTACTATTGGAATGGAAGTTTCATTTACTCATCTGATGAGAATTAAAAAATTCCTCATCGTTGCAGGCGGAGCACAGGTATTTGGGACAATAATAGTTGCAGCCGGATTATTTTATCTGTTTAGTTTCCCGCTAAACCAATCGCTGTATATGGGGATGCTTGTTACTCTTTCAAGTACGGCAATAGTTCTTAAACTATTATCCGAAAGGGGAGAACTGGATACTCCGCAGGGTAAAATATCGGTTGGTATACTCATCTTCCAGGACCTTATGATTGTCCCGATGTTTCTTATGTTGCCTATTCTGGGAGCCGATTCGCCTATGGGATTTGCAGACGTAGCCGTGAAACTCGGAGTGGCTTTCGGAGCGCTGGTCGGTATATTGTTCCTGTCGAAGTATCTAATGCCTAAGCTTCTTTACTATCTTGCTTCTATGCGAATGAAGGATGCATTTACAATCGGCGTTCTACTTATACTTCTTGGAACAGGTTATCTTACTCATTCGCTGGGGCTGTCTTTCGCGCTTGGTGCATTTGTTGCCGGACTTATACTTGCTGAATCAGACTATCACTCACAAATCCTTTCCGATATAATGCCGTTTAAAGATGCGTTCAACAGTATATTCTTTGTCTCTGTGGGTCTGCTTCTGGATATCGGCTTTGTCCTTGATAATCCTGTGATTATTATTTTCTCAACAATAGGTGTTATTATCTTCAAGGCTGCAATTATATCAGTTATAGTCTTGTCTATTAAATATCCTCTCAGGATTGCCATACTTACAGGTATCGGACTCGGGCAGGTCGGGGAGTTTTCATTCGTGTTAATACAAGCTGGAAGTACTTACAATCTTATTGGTTCTGATTACTATAATATATTTCTTGCTTCAACGATCTTTACGATGATTATTACTCCTTTCATGATAAAGTATGTGCCATCCATAGCGTTTTTATCAGGGAAATCCGGCGACGGGGAGATGACTCGCAAAGGTTCATTAAACTCATTTGAAAACCATGTGATAATAGTTGGTTACGGTTTAAATGGAAGAAATGTTGCACACGTACTTAGGGAAACCGGCATAAAGTATATAATAGTGGAACTAAATCCGGATACCGTTAAGGTTGAGAAGGCAAAGAACGAAAATATAATATTCGGCGACATTAGCAGCGAAGAGATTATGAAGAAGGCCGGTATTAGCAAAGCCAAAGTTATAGTATTTGCCATATCCGATCCGGTGACAACGAGAAGGGCTCTTAAAACTGTGAAGTTTGTTAATCCGGCTATCTACTCAGTTGTTAGAACACGTTATGTCGGTGAAGTTGAAGCGCTTAATAAGATTGGAGCCGATGTTGTGATACCTGAAGAATTTGAGACATCACTTGAAATATTTCGAAAGGTATTACGAAGGTATCATGTGCCTTTGAATGTTATTCTGAAACAAACATCTTTACTCAGACAGGAATCTTATAAGCTTATGCTAAAGGAAGATGCGGATCTTGATGCATTCGTTCACCTGGATGAGCTGCTAGCCGAAGGACTAACTGAAACATATTTTGTGAATGAAGATAATCCTAACGCGGGTAAAACACTTTCAGAGATTCATCTGCGTGAACATGCTGAAGTTACTGTAATTGCTATTGTTAGAGAGGGCAGGACTATTTCAAATCCAACGGGGAAAGAGTCTATTCATGCGCACGATACGCTCGTTATTACCGGAACGCATGAACAAGTTGATAAAGGAGTGGCAATACTGAACGGTTCCTTAAGCTGACACTTTTTACTGGTAATTGACAAACTGTGTCGGGAAGTCGAAATCAGCGTCTTTTACCGCCTGAATGACCGCCTGCAAATCATCTCTCTTTGCTCCCTGCACACGAACCTTCTCATCCATTATTTGGGCGTTAACCTTAACCTTCATCTCTTTCACAAGCTTCGTTATTTTCTTGGCGTTATCCTTGGATATACCACTCTGCAGGTTAATTGTCTGTTTTAACCTTCCGCCGGATGCCGGCTCGGGTTCATCCAGTTTTAATGACTTAAGCGACAACTTACGCTTGATAAACTTTGTCTGGAGAATATCAAATGACTGCTTAAGCGAATAATCATCTTTCGTGTTGATGGTTATTAACTTGTCTTTTTTGTTGAGAGATATTTCAGTTTGTGAATCCTTTAAATCATATCTCTGCATTATTTCCTTCGTTGCCTGGTTGAGTGCGTTATCAACCTCTTGAAGATCGATTTCAGAAACAATGTCGAATGAAGAATTTTTTGCCATTTCTATCAGCCGTGTTATTTATTAAGTTTGTTCAACTTCGCACTGTATTAATCAGAGGGATGAAATTAAACAAATTAAATTGTCTATGCAAACTTTGTAATTCACGGCGCGATCCTATAAATTCGTTTGATTAAAAACCGGACTGAACGGATAATGATACGAAAATACAAACCGGGAGATGCGGACAGGGTTATTGAAATCTGGCGCAGTGCATCGGAAATCGCGCATCCGTTTTTAAGTGAAGATTTTCTTGTGAAAGAAGAAAACCTGATACGATACATTTATCTCAGTGAGGTTGACTCCTGGGTGTATGTGGATGAAGATAACATTGCAGGATTTATTTCGATGGTGGAGAATGATATCGGCGGTCTCTTTGTCGATCCGGCAGTCCAGAGAAAGGGAGTGGGGAGTAAAATGGTGAACTTTGTAAAAGGAGAATATGAATTCTTAACAGTCGATGTTTTCAAAGAGAATCCGATCGGGTGCGCATTCTACCTTAAATACGGATTTGAAACAACCGATGAAATAGTACATGAAGAAACAGGACATATGCTTTACAGAATGAGATTTGATAATAGATCTGAAAAATCAAGAAGCCGTTAAGTATAATTTTCATTTCGATAATGTTCGCCAATTGACGGATCAGCAGAAAAATCTTAATAAATGAATAATAAGATCTCTCCTTGTCACAAATTGCAGTGACTTCGTCGAGATGACATCTTCAAAAGCAGTGAATTATGAATATGAAAATATCAGATAATAATCGTTACAACAGCTATTCGACGTACCTGAAGAATACTTTTTCAGAAAGAGTGCATAAGATACCGATCAATGCGGGATTTACCTGCCCTAATCGTGACGGGTCAAAAGGTGTCGGGGGTTGTACATATTGTAACAATGTATCATTTAATCCGTTTTATAGTCAGCAGAACAATGATATAGTTAAACAGATTGAAGATGGTATAAATTTCTATTCAAAGCGTTATGGAGTGAATAAGTTCCTTGCGTATTTCCAGGCTTACACAAATACTTACGCAGAACTTGATAATCTTAAAAAGATGTATGAAATTGCTTTAAGCAGCGAGGGTATAGTCGGGGTCGTACTCGGCACACGTCCCGATTGTGTAAACCATAAAATGCTTGATTACTTTACCGGGCTTTCGAAGAACTATTACATATCTGTTGAATACGGAATTGAAAGCAGTCACAATAAGACTCTTGAATTCATTAATCGATGCCATACATTTGAAGAATCTGTTGAAGCTATCCGGCAAACCGCAGCCAGAGAAATACTTACCGGCGCACATATTATTCTGGGACTTCCCGGGGAATCCGGGGAAATGATGCTTGAGACAATTAACCGTATTTCAACGCTTCCACTCAACAGTCTGAAAATACACCAGCTTCAAATTATTAAACAAACTGTAATGGCTAAACAATTCAAAGAGCAGCCGGATTTGTTTCATGACTATTCCCCTGATGAATATGTTGAACTCGTAGTAGATCTCCTGGAGCATTTAAACCCTGAAATCATTATCGAGAGGTTTATAAGTGAGACACCGCAGGATTTGATAATTCATCCAAACTGGAAGGGGCTACGTACATATGACTTCGTAAAGATGATCGAGAAACGGCTGGAGGAAAGAGATACCCGGCAGGGAAGGCTGTTTAAACATGAATAAGATTAAAGATGATATCTTTTCAAAAGATATCATCTTTCTTAAAATAAATTTATTGAGTTACGTCCATCTCCCTGTCCCTGAAGCCCAGAAGGTATAAGATTGCATCAAGTCCAATGTTAGATATTGAGTGCTGAGCGGATTCTTTTACCTTCGGTTTGGCGTGGAATGCAATTCCCAATCCCGCAAGCTGAAGCATCGGCAGGTCATTTGAGCCGTCGCCTACTGCAATTACCTGTTCAAGATGAATATCTTCCTTGAACGCCAGCAGCTTGAGAAGTTCAGCCTTGCGGCTGCCGTCAACAATATCGCCCACATGTTTGCCGGTTAATTTTCCATCAACTATTTCAAGCTCATTCGCAAATACGTAGTCAATGTTTAATTTATTCTTCAGATAATTACCGAAGTAGTTAAACCCGCCTGAGAGTATAGCAGTTTTATACCCGTATCTTTTTAAGGTGCCGAATAATTTTTCTGCGCCATCAGTGATTGGAAGATTCTCTGCAATATCTTTCATTACTGATTCATCAAGTCCTTTAAGCAATGAAACGCGTTTTTTGAAACTCTCGTTAAAGTCTATTTCGCCCCGCATAGCGCTTTCCGTAATCTTGCTTACTTCTTCACCGACTCCGGCACGGTAGGCGAGTTCATCAATTACTTCGGTTTGTATCAGCGTCGAGTCCATATCGAAGCATACCATCCGGCGGTTGCGCCTGAATATATTGTCTTCTTGGAAAGCAAGATCGATATCGATTTCACCGGATACTTTTGTGAAATCATTTTTCATTTTGGTTATGTCAACGGGCGTCCCTCTAACCGAGAATTCAACGACCGAACGCTGATTGTCGCTCAACTCATTAAGCAGTATTCTTCCGGAGAGTCTCGTGATAAAATCTATATTAAGTTTCTGTTCAGCAATGATTGAAGTAACTCTCGCAAGCTGTTTTGCGTTTAGCCTGTTAGCCAGCAATGTTATTATGAACCTGTCCTTGCCCTGCTGGTTTACCCATTCATCGTACTTCTCTGATGGGATGGGAGTGAACTTAACATTTATATTCAATTCATACGCTTTGAATAACAGGTCTTTCAGGATAGGGGAGCTCTCTGAACTCGCCGGGACTTCAAACAGTATTCCCAGTCCGAGGTCATCGTGAATTACCGCCTGACCGATATCGAGTATATTAACATTATTCTGAGCTAGTATATTCGTTAAAGAAGATGTCACACCCGGCTTGTCACCGCCCGAGATGTTCAGCAAAATGATTTCTTTCATTTGTCGCATATTCCTGTAATTAGTATATCTAAACCTACTAACATCATTTAAGTTTTGCTTTATACCATCAAATAATAAATTGAAGTAATTACCTGTTGACGGATAAGGATTCATAATGGTGGAATAAATAATTTGTTAACTCTTTTCAAGGTCAACAGGACAAACCATTTTATTCGCAAGTCTCAGAGCGCTTATAGTAGTTACGGAAAGCAGGATGAAGACAATTGTATAGCCTGTTGAGTCCAGTATCAAACCGAGAAGCAGGGGAAGCAAGACGGATGAGAGATTAAGCGTTCCGTAAATGCCGGTATAAAGAGGGCGGTTAGCCTCGTTAGATATTTCGATGATTACTCCTTCCTGCGCGATCTTTTGAGCGCTTATTGCCGAGCCGGCCAGGAAGAAAAGAATGTAAAAGAGGTTCAGACTGTTAAAAGAATCCACAAGCAATGCTAAAACGGGCAGCATAGAAAGAAGAACAATAGCTGTTCGAAGCATACCTTTGAATGAGAATATTTTTACAAGTTTGTGCCACAAAAGGTTGGATGTTATCATGCCGATAATCTGGAAGAGGAGAAATGTGCCGATGTTGCCCTCGTCCAGATGATTTGACTGTTTAATAAAACCAACATAAAAAGGGATTAGTATAGCTGTGAGTCCGATCAGATTAGTTGTGAGTATAAAATATTTCAGGTTTGCGCTTGCTTTAATCTCCGCAGGGATTATCCTGATCACTGCGAATATACTTTTGTATCTAACGGTTATATCTGAAGGTTTTTCTTTGAGAATCATGAAACCAATTGATGCGAGAAATAACAATCCCGACGCAGTAAAGAAAGCTGCCTGATAGTTTTGCGGGTATTCTATTCCCGCCAGTATTTCCTTAACGATAACTGCAGATATGAGAATTCCGATCCCCGATAGGAACTGGTGCGTAACGAAGAACTTTTTTCTCCCGGCATTGTCGAAACTCTTCCCGACAATATCGGTGTAGGATACTCCTGCAAAAGCTCCGCTTAATGCGAACAGTGTCATCCAAATGAATATTATTAAGATAAACCAGGAAGTAGTGAATGAATCGAAATAGAATATCGAGAAGGCAACCCCGGCAAATGCAGATGCTCGCAGGAAAATACCGCCCAAAAGAAATTTCTTTTTAAGCGGTTTGTTCGTGAGATAACTCGCAAAGATTATTTGTGAAAATAACGGGACACCAATCATTATTGAGGTCAGAATACCAACATCGGTCTGTGTTCCGCCTGCAAGCAGAATTAGTCCCGGCAGAACAGTGTTCTTCTCCGCAAAGGTTTCTGCGAGTGCCAGCCAGAAGGCATGCCAGATGAATCCTGCAAAATTCCTGTTGATATTCATACCCTGATAGAAACCGGCGAATTAATGAGAATGATTTATGCTTTTCTTGACTGTAGGTTCGTCGAGTTTTCTGAGTTCGCCGTCGCTGTACTTTGCTATTGCTTCGCTTACAGTCATCTTGCGTGCAAGATAGACACTTGTATTATTCGTGTTTATAATCTCGAAAGCATGCGGACCGACATTACCGACTATAAATACTTTTGTCCCTTTCTCAATCAGTGTGTTTAGTATTGAGTGAGTATGATCATGATCAGTATTATAAATAGCCTCGAATTCTTCGTTGTCTGTGTTGTAAACCAGGTAATACTCGGCATGTCCGAATCTTTTAGCGATCGGACTATCTATGTTGCTGTTGTCTGCAGCAGCTGTAATTATCATAATAATTCTCCTTTATATTTTTTTGCATGTAAAATATGCGCTTTGAACAGCAGAAACTACGTCACCAACTTTATCGGCATCACCAACTACATGTACTGGTACTTTATCTTTCAAGTCATCAACCAGTTTATTGTAGGACTTCATGCCTGCTGCAATAACTATTACATCGATATTCTCAAGTTGTTGCTCTGAATTCTCTTCGTTAACCCGGTGTACTAAAATCGTAGATCCATTTATTGAAACAACTTTTGAATTTGTTATTACACTCACATCGTTTTCTCTAAGTTTCTTAAGATTCAGTTTACGCGTTATCATTTCCATATCGCGCGCTATATCTTCAAGCATTTCAACAATTGTTACCTTGTTGCCGTGATCAACAAGCGTGTTTGCTACTTCAACTCCAATTAGTCCACCGCCGATTATAAGAACATTTTTATTCTTAGGGACGTTTGTTTCGTAAAGTATTTCCGCCCATTTATATTCCTTAAGTCCTTCAATTGGCGGTACGAAAGGTTTGGACCCGGTTGCGATAACCACGTCATCAAAATTGTCTGTCAGATCATAAACTTCGGCATTCTTATTTACAAGGTTTATATCAGTTATCTCAGCTTTCAAATAGTCAATCTGTTTCTGCAAGGATTCTTTCTGTGAGGGAAGAGGTGCAAGATTAAACTGTCCGCCGAGTTCAGCTTTTTCAAATAACGTTACATTATGCCCGCGTTGTTTCAATGTTTTTGCTGCCTGCATACCTGCCATTCCGCCGCCGACTACAGCTACATTCTTTTTAATTTCAGCGGATACCAGCGGCTCCAGTTCTCTTCCTACTTCAGGATTTATCTCGCACTGCAAGCCTTTGCCGGCTTTTATCCTTCCCAGGCAGCCGGTTAAACATGATGAGCAGGGACGAATATCTCCATCAACCTTATTTAAATATTTCCCTATAAAGTCTGGATCGGCAATCAACGCCCGGCCAATAGCAATAAAATCCGCTGCCTGCTCGTTCATTATCGCATCTATGTCAGCCGGTTCTGTTACCTGTCCGACTGTAATTAGGGGTAAACCAGTACTCTTTTTAATTACTCTGGACATCTCCCAGGTTTTACCTTTCGGGATAAAATGATGCTGATAGTACCATGGAGCACTATAGCAGACGTTTCCGGATGTAACATGGATTGCAGCAACATCCTCCTTTTCAAGTTCATTTACAATTATAATTGAATCATCAACTGTAAGACCGCCTTCAGCTTTCTCGTCCCCGCTAATTCGCACAATAACAGGAATACTTATAGACGACTTCATTTGCCGTAGTATCTCCATCCCGAAGCGCATACGATTTGTAAAAGATCCTCCATATTGATCAGTACGATTATTCGAGATGGGAGATAGAAATTGAGCTATTAAATAGCCCAGTCCGAATTGAAGTTCGATGAAATCGTATCCGGCTTTTTCAGCACGTACAGCTGCATTAACATATTGTTGTTGTACTACCCCGATCTGTTCTAAATTCATTGCAGCGGGTATTTTACCGCCATTTGGACAAGCTTCTTCAGATGCCGACAGGTAAATATTTCCCGGTAATGTCGGGTTAGCCATTCTTCCCGGGTGACTAATATGAGCAATCGCTTTAGCTCCGTTATCCTGAACAGCCTTAACCAGTTTCTTGTGCGCTTCAATTTTATCATCGCTGTCTATCCCGATTTGTGTCGGCAATTCCCTCACGCACTTATCAATATAAAATGGTTCAAAAATTACCGCTGCTGTGTGTTTCGATCTCACATTCCAGAATGCCAAATGACGATCCGAGATGTTTCCTTCTTTATCACCGTATCCTGTTTTAACAGCACTCATGATCAGGTTATTTCTTAATTCGATTCCACCAAGTTTCATTTTAACTGCCTGCTTTTTTTACAACAACAATATGACTTGAAGACGGACTGTTTACAATTTCCCGCTCAACAACCAGTCCTGCGGATTCTGCCAGCCCTTTTATACCGTTATTCTTAACAAAGTTTTTAAAATTTTTATAATGATCTCTTCCGGCAATAAACTCGACGATTTCGTTAACCGCGCTCCAGATACCGCCGGGACGTGGAACAAGGTAGTCAATTATTATCAGTCTGTGTGAATGTTCTGCTAGCTTTTGGAGAATGTTTATTCGCTCATGTTCCGGCACCTCGTGAATAACGTACGAGAGTACCGCATAATCGTATTCATTATCATTATTTAAAAAATCATCTATCCCTGTATGAACTAATTCAATATTAATTGCATTAATATTGGTCAGCTTACTTTGTGCAGTTTGAATGTTCTTTGTCGATAAGTCTATACCTGTAACCTTACTGCATTTATCATACATTTGAAAACATAACCTGCCCGTGCCGCATCCGGCATCGAGCAGGCTGGAATTGTCTTCGATTATTTCTTTGATGTGCGAATAGGATTTGTCCTGGTTTGGCGCGATGATCCTGTCGTAGATTATTCCGTCATACCAGTGATTCTTGTTCTCATCCATGCAATCTTCTCATACTAAAAAAATCTAAACAGGTTGTGCTTCCCGTTTTAGATTATGAATATACTCGGCAGCGCTTAAGGCTGCAATAGTACCGTCTGCAACTGCTGTAGTAACCTGTCTGTATCGTTTCTGGGTGGAATCACCGGCTGCAAAAACTCCGGGGACGTTTGTAAGCATGTTTGAATTGGTGATTATCTCACCATTCTTGTTAAGGTCCACAATTCCTTCGAACTTATCGGTGTTAGGTACATATCCAATCAGGATAAACACACCATCCACATCGCGTTCGATTACTTCTTTTGTGGATTGATTTTCTATCTTAACCTTACTCAGCTTTTCATTCCCGATAAATTCGGTGATCTTTGATTCCATTATAAAATCTATTTTCGGATTTTCCTCTGCTTCATGAACAGCATGTTCGAATGCCTGGAAATGATCGAACTGGTGAACAACAGTTACACTGCTTGCGTACTTGGTTAGAGAGACTGCTTCTTCTAGAGCCGAATTACCCCCGCCAACAACTATGACTTTTTTATCCTGGAAAAAGTCGCCGTCACACGTTGCGCAGTAAGAAATGCCGAGCCCTTTAAGTTCGCTTTCACCGGGTACTCCAATTGTACGTGACTTACCACCGGTAGCCAGTATAACTGCATTCGAGGTATAAGTATCTTTCCCGTTCACCTCAACAGTTTTAATTTCACCATCAAGTTCCAGGTTTGAAATTCTTATATTACCGCGCATCTCCGCACCGAAACTTTTAGCCTGCTTTTTCATTGTTGAAGCGAGTTTATAACCGCTAATGTTCTCCACGCCGGGATAATTTGCAATTTCATGCGTTAAAATCATTTGTCCGCCGATAGTGCCCTCGTTTAATATCAGCGTATTAACCTTTGCGCGTGATAGGTAAATACCCGCAGTTAACCCGGCAGCACCGCCACCTATTACTATTACATCGAAATTATTTTTATGCATATCAACATCTTATAATTTTGTTCTACTGAAAAGCGATTCACTGAATCGCCGTTTAATTTTAGATCGAAACAGAGTTTCGCCCAACATTTATTATGCTTCGACCTTACCAAATTCACTGTCAAGAATTTCAGTTACCTGTTCCATTGTCTGAATACTGCTTGTAGCTTTGGCAACTTTTCCGTTTTTGAAGTAAACCGTGAAGGGGAGTCCCTGGAAAGTACGGCATTCAGGCAGGTTTCGGATAACATGTGAATCCGGTCCGTCAAATGCCATGTCAGCGAATTTTACGTTTTTATACTCATCTTCCAATTCTTCCATTACGCCATAAACCGGCACACACATTGGTCCCATTCGTCCGCAGCAAATCATAACATTTTCGTTTTCGCGCAGTACTTTTTGAAATTCATCTTCCGAGTTTACATGGGTTAAATTTGTATCAAGCATTTTCTACTCCTTTTATAATAAAAATGTAATTTCAGTAAATAATGAGATGATCGAATTTCAAAAATGGTTCAAAAATGAGAATCTGAACTTATGAATGACTGGGAGCCTAAATGAATAATCCCAAAATGAATGTTTTCGTGACAATTTATGACAATTATCCTGTAACCAATCGCGATTTATCACCGTCTATTAGAAAAGTCAATTGCCAAATCCACAACGGGGTAATCAATGATTAAAAATTACTTTCTGATTGCAGTTAGAAACTTTCTTAAGCATAAGTTTTATTCACTTCTTAATGTAGCCGGTTTAGCCGCCGGAATTGCCAGTACCATTCTAATTATTTTCTATATCAGCGATGAACTAAGCTATGATATGTACCATGAAAATGTTGATAACATTTACAGGGTAAGTGTTGACGGTATGTTCGGGGGTAAGGAATTCGGAGGTACCTATAATCCGGCGCCATTGGCTAAAACCCTTGTTGCAGATTTTCCTGAGGTTAAATCCGCTGTAAGATTTAGAGATTACGGCAATTATATTGCTAAATACGGCGATAAGAATTTTAAAGAATCAAGGTTTGCTTATGCCGATAACGAGATGTTCGATATCTTTACATACAATTTTGTCGCGGGGAATCCTGAAACAGCATTGAAAGAACCGAATACACTTGTTATGACGAGGGAAACTGCCGAGAAGTATTTCGGTAATGAAGATCCTGTGGGTAAGACAGTGCTTGTCGATAATAAATGGAATTATTTGGTTACAGGTGTAATTGAAAACCTTCCTTCAAACACACACATTAATTTTGATATTTTCGCTTCCCTTGAATCTAATGAGGATTCAAGGGACAATATGTGGCTCAACTCCAACTATCAGACATACATATTACTAAATGAGAATGCTTCACCGGAAGAGTTGGAGGCTAAATTTTCACCGATGCTTGAAAAGTATTTCGCGCCTCAACTAATTCAATACATTGGTGCAACGCTTGAAGAATTCCTTGCACAGGGTAACAGGTATAATATGTTCCTGGAACCTCTTGCCGATATTCACCTGTACTCCGATGTATCCGGCGGTATGGGAAATCGAGGCGATATTAAAAATATTTATATATTCGGATCAATCGGGATATTCATTCTACTGATTGCATGTATAAATTTTATCAATCTCTCAACTGCAAGATCTTCCGGCCGTGCCAGGGAAGTAGGTGTTCGAAAAGTGCTGGGCTCATATAAAAAGCAATTAATCAACCAGTTCCTTGCCGAGTCGATGATTATTAGTGTCTTAAGCACTTTGCTCGCGCTTGCAATAGTATACGCAGTGATTCCCTGGTTTAATGACCTTGCCGCCAAAGAATACCATTATATGCAATTAATCAATCCGGTGATAATACTAAGCATACTGCTAATCACAGTATTTACCGGTTTAATTGCAGGGAGTTACCCGGCGTTTCTAATGTCAGCATTTAAACCGGTATCCGTATTAAAAGGGAATCAGGGTTCGGGTTCAAAAAACAGTCGCCTTCGAAATTTTATGGTTGTCTCCCAGTTTGTAGTTTCGATAGTACTAATTGTAGGCACCACTGTAATATATAAGCAGTTAAGTTATATAATGAATAAGAATTTGGGCTTTGACAAAGAACAGGTTTTGGTTGTACGGGATGCATGGCTGCTCGGCGACAAGGTAGAGGTTTTTAAGGATGCATTAAAATCTAATCCTGATGTTGTTCAGGCATCAATCAGCGGATTTCTGCCGGTCTGGTCGTTTAGAAGTTCCACTGCGTTTTTTAATGAAGGTGAAGTGATGAATTCGGAGACAAGTACTGTACAAAACTGGAGGGTTGACTGTAATTACATAGAAACTTTGGGGATGGAAATAGTGCAGGGAAGGGACTTTTCCGAGGATTTGCCAACTGACTCCAGTAAAATTATTATTAACGAAGCATGCGTCAGGCAGTTTAATCTCGGGCAAAATCCCGTTGGAAAGCGGCTTGGAAGAATGACCGGTGAACAGGACAATAAATATAAATATTATGATGTAATCGGGGTGGTAAAAGATTTCCACTTTAACACTCTTCGTCATAAAATTGATCCGCTTGTATTATACCTTGGTAAAAACTCCAATAAAGTTTCAGTTCGCTTGAGTACTGCTGAAATGGCAGGTGTGCTCGGCTTTGTTGAAAACCTGTGGAACGATTTTGCACCGGGTCAGCCTTTCGAATATACTTTCCTGAATGAAGATTTTGATTCAATGTATAAAAGTGAAACCAGAACCGGGCAGATATTCACTGTATTTGCATTCCTGGCCATTATCATTGCCTGTCTTGGCTTGCTCGGACTCTCTGCATTTACTGCTGAGCAGAAAACTAAGGAAATCGGAATACGAAAAACACTCGGGGCATCTGTACAAAGTATAATGGTTTTGCTGTCTCGCGAATACGGTAAGCTTCTCGTTATCGCTTTTGTAATTGCTGTTCCGGTTGCTTATTTCATGATGGAAAGCTGGCTGTCGGATTTTGCGTTCAGGACGGAAATAGGAGCCTTTACATTTATCGCCGCAGGAATCATAGTCTTCGCTGTTGCAATGGCAGCAGTCGGTTATCATTCGGTTAAAGCTGCTTTAAGCAATCCCGTGGATGCTTTGAAAATAGAATGATCAATCTAAATACATCAAATTAATTTTTACAAATGCCGGGTAAATATTTATAAATAAATCAATTTCCCGACATTGTATTATTTACAATGAAATCCCCGTAAATATACCGGTTTACAATTCGCATTATTTTTAGCAAATTAATTCCGGGAATATTTTGATAACAATATCTTAATAAACTTGCACTCCAACTACACTTGCAATCACAACTTCGCGGGGAAATGATGAGGTTTCTTACTTCACTTATTTTTACTTCCATTATTATTACTCCTACAGCATTTGCACAGGATAATAAACCAGCCCCTATCAAGGCATACAAGGTAACCGGTTCATTCAATATTGACGGTATACTTGATGAGGATGTTTATGACAGTTCTGCCGTAGAGAGTTTTACACAGTTGGACCCGAATGAAGGAGAGCCTGTTTCTGAAGATACTTACATGTGGGTGTTTTACGATGAATCCAATCTTTACATCTGCGGGAAATTTATTGACTCCCAGCCGGATTCCATTGATGTTGCTTTGATGAGACGCGATAACCTTACAGCATCCGATTGGCTGTGGATATACCTTGATCCGTATAACGATGACAGGTCCGGAGTATATTTTGCCGTGAATGCAGGAGGTTCGATATGCGATGGAACCTTATACAATGACGGAGCTATGGATGATGCATGGGATGGCATCTGGGAATCGAAGTCGGTGGTCACAGATGAAGGCTGGAATGTTGAAGTGCGCATTCCTTTTTCCCAACTCAGGTTTAATGCTTCCGAGAATATGGTGTGGGGAATTAATCTTAACCGCGATATTCGGCGGAAGAACGAAATGTCTTTCTACGTTATGATTCCTAAACATGAAAGCGGGTTTAATTCCAAGTTCGCTGACCTGGTGGGACTGAACGGTATTAAGCCGAAACAGCGTATTGAACTCCTTCCATACATCGTTCAGCGTGCACAGTATCTTCGTCATGATCCAGACGATCCTTTTTACAAGGATAACCAGTATAATACCACGATTGGCGCGGATCTGAAGTTTAGTCTTGAAAGCAACCTTAATGTTGACGCTACTTTTAATCCGGATTTTGGTCAGGTGGAGGTTGATCCCGCGGTTCTTAACTTAACTGCATTCGAGACCTTTTATGATGAGAAGAGACCTTTCTTTATCGAAGGTGCTGATATATTTCGGTTCGGCAGGGAAGGCTCTAACAACAGTTGGGGGTTTGATTTCTCAAACCCGACTTTGTTTTATTCGCGAAGAATAGGGAGGGCGCCACAAGGGAATATAACTAAAGAAGGCTATGTTGATTACCCGGTTGAAACGAGAATTATTGGCGCCGCCAAACTTACAGGTAAAATAGATGAAACATGGTCCGTCGGTGCTTTAAGCGCTGTTACTGAAAGAAGCTTCGCAAAAATAAAAACCGCTGAAGGAAGAACCGTTGAAGAGGAAGTTGAACCTTTTACTCACTATGGTGTAATAAGAACAAAGATAGAATTTGATGAAGGCCGGCAGGGACTTGGAATGATTTTAACTTCGGTTAACAGGAATACCGATAAACCTGAACTCCAGTCTATTCTCGGAAATAATAGTTTTACTTTTGGAGTGGATGGCTGGACTTTTCTTGACAATGATGATACATATGTACTAACTGGCTCGGTTATAGGATCTTATGTTGAAGGCAGTAAAGAATACATGGTTAGAACACAACGACAGCCATACAGGTATTTTCAGCGACCGGATAAAACTTATATGCCGATCGACAGCAGCCGAACTTCAATGGCGGGAGTGTATTCAAGAGTCATGCTGAACAAACAAAAAGGGAATTTCTATGTGAATGCGGTACTTGGTACTTCTTCACCGGGATTTGAGTATAATGATCTCGGGTCGCAGAGTTTAGCCGACAGGATAAGCGGTCATGCGGTTGCAGGTTATCGCTGGTATCAACCTGATGGAATGTTCCGAAGGAAAAGTGTTTATCTCGCCTTTATGAGAAATGTCGATTATGAGAACAACTTGCAGCGACAAGGATTTTATACAACTGTTAACCTGCAGTTTACAAATTTCTACTCACTTGGGTTTAACTCTTTTTATAATATGGAAGCGGTTTCTACAACTCTCACACGCGGCGGCCCGAAAGTAAAAGCCCCTCAATATTTCGCATTTAATTTGTTCACTGCATCCGATCCTAGAATTGACCTGGTAATTGAACCGTATGCAGGGTATTCAAACGATGAGCTTGGAAGTTCGGAATATTATTACGGCGTGGATTTCGGCTGGAAACCCAATTCGCAAATAGACCTTTCGGTAGGCGCTGAAATGGCCCGAACCATCAACGAAACACAGTGGGTTGGCGTCTTCGACGATCCTACCGCAATAACAACATACGGAAGAAGATATGTTTTCGCTGAAATCGACCAGCAGCTACTCTCGGCTAATATCAGGCTCAACTGGACATTCACCCCGACAATTAGTCTGCAGCTTTATGTCCAACCGTTTTTTGCTGTCGGAAACTATAGGGAGTTCAAAGAGCTTGACCGGGCTTCGAGTATGGATTACAATGTACTCGGAAGACAGGGTTCAACAATTTCCTATAATACGGATCAGGGATTATACGAAGCTGATCCCGATGGCGAGGGTGAATCGTCCCCGATTTATTTTTATAACCCGGACTTTAATTTCAAATCATTCAGAGGCAACCTTGTTCTGAGATGGGAAGTATTACCGGGGTCTGTGTTTTATCTTGTCTGGACAAACGAGCGGCATGACTATCGTGATCCGGGTAACTTTAGTTTCGGCAGGGATTTCTCGAATCTATGGGAAGAGGAATCGGACAATGTATTCCTGGCAAAATTCTCATACTGGATTGATATCTAGATTTTACTTTAACTGGAATTGAGAGTAATGAATTTATAAATGCTCCTCGTTTCCGATTGCCTTTATCTTCCTGTTAATATTTAGAGAATATACCGAGGGTAATTACTTCATTAAAATGGTGGGAAGCTATGAGAAATTACCGGGCAATTAGGAATCATGTAATTGTATTATTCTGTCTGCTGACGATATTCATTACAGCACAAACTGATTCAACATCTGCAGAAATATTCAGGATTGAACTGACTGACCTGTATTAATCGGGAGCGGGAATATAATTGATAGTCAGGATGAAGTTGAAGGCTATCCTTAGTATGAGCTATCGACCCACGAACTTCAGGTTCCTGATGACACTGAAAAATGGAAAGTCTGGCTCGATAGTCTTTCAGCAGAATTGATGCAGATAGTCTGGTTGATGCTTCCCCGCTGGGATCTATTATTCCCGGAGTTTATAATGATTCATTATATCCTGAACAATATGAGCTAAAGCTGGCAAACTATCCTAATCCGTTCAATCCGGAAACACAGATTCAACATTCAATTCCCGAGCCGGGTTATGTCAATGTCGCTGTGTATGATATGCAATTGAACAGCTTTAAAATAGTTATCAATATGCCGGCGAATCAACTTTTGTATTTAATTCCGATAGACTTACCTCCGGAATTTATTTCTGTTTACTTAGTTACAATAACTCAGTAATTTCAAAAAAATGCTGTTGCTTAAATAAACTAATAAAGATTTTCAAAAAGTTATTTGCAATACCTTTGATATAACAGAATTTCTGAAATAAATCAATTGATTGCATAATCAAAGAATATATTTAGGAGAATTTAATTCATGGAAGAATTCCTATTTCTCGATGAAAACAAAATGCCGGATCATAGAGATCTTCAAAAGGTAATGGTTAAGAAGTACGAGTTGTTTAAAGAGGTAATTGATCACGTATTTGAGACATACGAAGACTCGAAAGAAGAGTGGAAGTTTTACAGCAAAAAATCCGGCTGGACAATGAAGATGATGTACAAAAAGCGGATTTTGTTTTTCTTCAAGCCTTACAACGGTTATTTTAATATTACATTCATTTTTTGAGATAAGGCAGCTGCGGTAATTGAAGACTCGGATGTACATGAAGATCTTAAGGAAATCTTGAGGAATGCCAGAAAATATGCCGAAGGCAGGGGTTTGCAGGTAAAAGTAACAAGTAAAAAATATCTGAAGGATGTCAAAAAACTGCTGGCTGTCAAAGTTAAGAATTAAAACCTAATATTTAATGATTTGGGGAAACTTTCCGAATTCCAAATTATATAAATGAATATTTTGTCTTTCTGGTTCAATTTATTTAGTATTTTTCGTTAAAGAAAAATAACTTAACTCATAAAAGATTCTGAAGTAGAACCAATTTTAGGATATGAAAATTTTGGGTAATTCAGGAAGTTATGTTAAATAAACTTATAAAGTCTTTAAATACCGGTATTATTCAACTGGATGCCGGCGGACTTATTCAGGAATATAATCCGGCTGTTGAAAAGTTACTCGGCGTAAAACCCGAAAACCAGCAAAAATTTTCCGATTATACAAATTCAATTCGTGCTGTTTTAGTAAATGGAGAAGCACTAAACGAGTCCGACTCATTTGGCAAATTGTTAAATACTAAACAAAGTATAATTGTTAATCTCCCCGGCATTGAGGGAGATAATGATAAATGGATTAATGTACGACTTCTAAATGAAGATTCTGCTGAAGCAGAGTCTGAATCCGATTCTTTTATAATACTTGAAGATATCTCAGATGAAAAGTTACTCGACGAGTTATCAGACCGTATTGATAAATATGAAACAGCACATAAAAAGATTCACATGGGAGTTTGGGAACATGAAGTATCAACTGAGAATGTATATTGGTCCGAAGAAATCTATAAGCTTTTCTATCGTGATATTGAATTAGGTCCGCCAAATTATTCTGAATTCACTTTCTTAATCCATCCTGAGGATAGATACTACGTAGATGAACATTTCCAGCGTTCGCTAATTGAAGGCGTATCGTGTAATTTGGATTATCGTACGAATCCGACAATTGGACCTATGCGTTACCTGAATACTCAATGCTCATGTATTATGTCGAATAATCAGGTTGTGAAAATATACGGTACCAATCTTGACGTGACGGACAGAGCGCTGGCTACTAATGCATTGAAAAAGCGGGAAGCAGAATTATCTCTTGCGGCTGAAATAATTAAGATCGGTTATTGGGAATATGACGTTGCAAGTGATATGTTCACTTTTAGTGACAGTTTTTATAATATCTTTGGTACAACAGTAATTAAAATGGGCGGTTATAAAATGTCATCATCCCGTTATAGTGATTTGTTCATCCCTCCTGAAGATGCAATGATTGTTGGCAATGAAGCGCTGAAAGGGTTGAATGCAAAGGAACCCAACTATAGTAAAGTGATTAATCATGGGATAGTATATTCCGATGGAAGTATTGGTATGGTTGAAGCTCATTTGTTTTTTGTTAAGGATAAGGATGGGAAAACCATAAAAGCTTACGGAGTAATCCGTGATGTTACTAATGAACAGACTCGGTAATAACTAATCCGTTGTTGTGAATTGGGAATCAATTTTATTTGATTCCACAAATTGGCAAAATCATTCATCGACAAACTCCTAAATCTCAGCTGCTGAATAGCTTCAAAAAATGAGCTATATTATATAACCTGAATTTATATCCTGTACGCAAATGATTTTGAGTCCATAACTAGTCATTAAAATGATGATGATATTAATACAATATGAGATAAAAATGAAAACTCAGAAAGTAATAATCAGTATTTATGCAATTGCGATTTTGTCAGGTTTTATCCTAACCGGTTGCAGCACTGAACAAATGTCTGATACCCCGGCGTTGAAAGATGTATTCGAAGATTATCATCTTATTGGAACAGCAATGAATGTAAATCAGGTCGACGGGAATGATGAAAATTCTGTGGGACTAATAGTGAAACATTTTAATAGTGTCACTCCGGAGAACATGATGAAATGGGAGAAAATTCATCCTGAGCCCGGTGAATATAATTTTGAACCTGTTGACAGTTTTGTCTCATTCGGACAGAAAAGCAATATGTTTATTGTTGGACATACGCTTGTATGGCACAGTCAGACTCCCGGCTGGGTATTTGAAAATGAAAATGGGGAACCGACTTGCAGAGATACACTTTTGTCGAGGATGAAAAACCATATTTTTACTGTCGCCGGAAGATATAAAGACAATATCGGGGGATGGGATGTTGTTAACGAGACGTTTTATGATGACGGCAGTTTCAGACAAAGCCCATGGTATGAAATTATTGGTGAAGATTATATTGAGAAAGCGTTTGAATGGGCTTACGAGGCAGCGCCGGGAGTTGAACTTTATTACAACGACTATAACATGTGGCATGCCGGAAAACGGGATGCTGTTGTTAAACTTGTAAAAGATTTTCAGCAGAAAGGAATCCGGATTGACGGAATAGGTTTGCAAGGACATTGGGGACTCGACTATCCTCCTATGGATGAGCTTGAAGAGTCAATGCGGGCATACTCGGAACTTGGTGTGAAAATTATGATTACTGAACTCGATATGGATGTACTGCCCATACCGGAGGGTGTTGAAGGCGCTGAAATATCCCAGAAATTCGAGATGAAAAAAGAACTTAATCCATTCCCTAACGGACTCCCGGATTCCATGAAGTTTGTGCAGGCTGACAGGTATGCCGAGTACTTTAATTTGTTTAACAAGTTCCGGGATAATTTGTCAAGAGTAACTTTCTGGGGAATTCAGGACGGTCATTCCTGGCGGAATTACTGGCCTGTTAGGGGACGCGCAGCTTATCCACTTTTGTTCGATCGGAATTTTCAACCTAAACCGGCATTTGATGCTGTTATAAAGACTGTAACGGGAAAATAGCAATGGAACTTGTTTATAAATCAGATATTCCGCCGCTCGACCAGTTTTTTAGTTTGTTTGAATCCACCGGATGGAATAAATATTATCATTTAACTGAAGAAGAACTACACATTGCGCTAGTTAACAGTTCACATATGGTTTCGGCATTCGACGGGGATAAACTTATCGGATTCGGCAGAATTGTAACTGATGGAATTAGTCATGCTATGATCTACGATATGATTGTTCTCCCCGAATACCAGGGTAATGGTGTTGGTGCGGCAATTCTGCATCTGCTTGTTAAGTACTGCCTGGAGAATAAAATAAGGGATATTCAGCTTTTCTGTGCGAAAGGGAAGAGAGGTTTTTATGAAAAATACGGCTTTAGTATTCGTTCATCCGATGCACCTGGTATGGAATATAAAAATATCCGTTAAGGATAATAGTGATGATTTATTTTGAAGTGTTATGACAAATCCAAATTCATCTGCTTTCAAATATTGTCCCGGCTGCGGAGATAGTTCTTTAATGGCGAATGGCGAGAAGTCTTTCGAATGTAAGGAATGCGGGTTCACTTTTTTTATTAATTCAGCCGCATCAACAGCCGCTCTAATATTCGATTCTGCCGACAGATTGCTGGTAGTTGTTCGTAAATTCGATCCGGCTAAAGGTACATATGATTTGCCCGGAGGCTTCGTTGATCCGGGTGAAACAGCCGAACAGGCTGTTAGAAGAGAAATAAAGGAAGAATTGAATCTTGATGTTGCTGCATTGTCATATTTCGGAACCTTTAATAATTCATACGAATATAAAGGAATTGTGTATTCAACAACCGATATCGCTTATCAATGCAGGATTGAAGATATCGATGATATCAAACCCGGCGATGATGTTGAATCGTATCTTTTCTGTTTTTGCGATCAACTTGATCCTGAAAGATTCGGACTTGATTCGATAAGACAAATAGTTCTGAAATTTATTGAAGCAGCTTCCTGATTGAAGTAATATTACTTGCTCTTAATTCTGTACATAACATCGCCCAAATATCCGCCGTCACTTATAGACGCAATATACATTCCCTGCTGCATGTGAGCTTGTCTTTTAAGCTTTACCGGGTGAAGTGATTCAAGCAGGGTAGAAGCTTCGTATTCCTTGCCGCCTGCACAGAGTAGAATCGGATCATTGGTCTGCACAATGTTTTCAAGTATATCTTTAAGAGACATGGTTTCCCCATTTTTACTAAATTATTAACTGTTTGACGCATATTGTAGACTTAAGGTTGCATCGGAACTAATAATTTTTCAAAATAGTTTATATTGTAAAATTACTTGAAGGAGTGAAAATGGCTTATATAGTTCTTATTTCAGGTACAAGCAGGCCGAATAATAATACTGTCAAGGCAGTACGGATAGTTGAAAACGAATTGCAGAACATTGGCATCTCTGCTGAACTTGTTGATGCAAGGGATCTCAAAATGAATTTCCCCGGTTACGATCGTACTGAAGACGCAGTTAAATTGAGTGAGTCCGTCAGTAATTCATCCGGAGTTGTACTTGCTACACCAGAGTACCACGGCAGTTTTTCGGCTATGATAAAGTTAATTATTGAGAACCTCGGACACCCGTCGGCACTTAAGAATAAGCCGGTCGCTTTATTGGGCGTTGCTTCCGGCAGAATCGGAGCAGTGAAATCTATTGAGCAGTTAAGAGGAGTATGCAGCCATGTTGGAGGCATCGTTATTCCGGGCGCGGTTTCTATATCTGCTATACATCAGGTTTTTGACGAGGCGGGCAACTGTGTTGATTCTGCCGCCGAGGCAGCTCTCCGAAATCTGGCAGGCTCAATGACAAATTTCATAAAAGATTATGTTTGTCCTAAATATATGCTCGAAGAAATTGTACGCGAGGATTCGGACTCCTGGTCGGCATCAGTTTAGGCCCAATTTGTGATTGAACTCGGTTAGTATACATTGTAAGTTTCCCTGAAAGTTTGCTAAATTGATTTAGTTTGTTTGTGCTAATCATTATTGGATGAGATATGAAACAGTATTATTTCAAGTCCGGAAGTGAATGGAGAAAATGGCTTTCTAAAAACTATGGAATGGATGAAAGCATTGAACTGATATTCTATAAAAAAGGGACCGGTAAACCGACAATGGATTATAATACCGCGGTTGAGGAAGCTTTATGTTTTGGCTGGATAGACAGCATTAAAAAGCGGCTGGATGATGAAAAGTATACATTCAGGTTTTCACCCCGTAAGGATAATAGTAAATGGTCCGGGTCCAATAAGAAGCGTGTGGCTAAGCTGGTAAGGGAAAAAAGAATTACCAAACATGGTCTTAAGAAAATTAATGCGGCTAAAAAGAACGGCATGTGGGATAAGCCGGATAGACCGGAAATCCCGGATGAACTTCCGCCGGTATTTGCAAAGGCATTAAAAAAGAACAAAAAAGCTGAAAGCAACTTTAATAGTCTCGCCCCATCTTACCGGAAACAGTACACTACATGGATAGCAACAGCAAAACAGGAAGCTACAATTACTAAAAGAGTCAATGAATCTATACAACTCCTTAAAGAGGGGCGAAAGCTGGGGATGCGCTAGAATATATAATTAACCTGTCTTCCTTCAACCTAATTATTCCGCAATAAATAGTGTCCTAACTTCTAAGGTACCCTGATTATCGGCATGTTGTAATCAATTCCCGGATAAGGTTTGCATACAGGCATGTTGAATTTTAAATTAGCCGGCGGTTTATATACAGGCATATTGTCAAGTACAACAACCGGTTTCACAACATTGTCAGATTTAAGTAAATCAAGAGGTTCCTTGTCAAGCTGATTTTTCGTTACTCGCTGCAGGTGACCAGGTTGAAAATGCTGCTGAATCGCATTTGTACTGTCTTCAGATTCTGTTTGTGCGCTGAGTGAAATACAAATAAATAAAAGTGGTGAAAAGTAAAGTTTGTTCATGTTTGTTTACCTGTTTCAATGGCTGCTATGAGGTGATGCTTAAATTAAACAAATCCAAGAGAATGATGTTCCCTGAAATTCATAATTTACTAATCGGTTTTCAAATGGACGGTGTTAGTAGTAAATTATATTTACTTGTTATTTAATTACTCCGTAGAATGGATAGTCAATCTCATACAAATACTACAAAATTCCGCATCCTGGTTGCACCTCTTGACTGGGGTCTGGGCCACGCTACAAGGTGTATCGCAATTATAAAAACATTAATTGATAAGGGAGTTGTGCCGGTTGTTGGAGCATACGGAAATGGTTTAGTTATATTAAAAAAGGAATTTCCGGATCTGGAAGTTTTTGAAATGCCCGGATTCTCTCTTTCATATCCGGGTAAATTTGGATTAAGATTGAAAGTCGTCGCATCACTTCCGGCAATGTTTTATTCGATCTATAAAGAAAATCGTTTACTAGAACAGATAATCCGTGATAAGAAAATTGACGGTATTATTTCGGATAGCAGATTTGGACTATATTCTGATGACGTGCCCTGTATTTATATGTCTCATCAAATGCTTGTGAGGCTGCCGAATTTATTGGGGTTTCTTGAATATCCATTTTATCTCGTTACTTCCTTGTTTACCGAAAAGTATTCCGGCCGCTGGATTCCCGATCTGCCTGGTTATGAAAACCTTTCGGGAGACCTTGGACACAAATATTTTAATGTTAATTGGAAATTCATAGGGACACTAAAAAGGTTTGAAAATAAGCTCGCCGATTCAACCGAAATAAAATATGATCTAATGGTTATCATCTCTGGACTAGAGAAGCAAAGAACAGTCTTTGAACATATGATATTGGCACAGGTAAAGGAACTTCATGATTTAAAAGTGATTGTTGTACTTGGAAAACCTTCTGAGAATATTCGGTACGAATTGAATCGGAATTCTGTTGTACATTCACATCTTTCGGCGGAGGAAATGTATAAGTGTGTTGTTACATCCCGTACTATCGTTTGCAGATCAGGTTACAGCACACTCATGGAACTTGCTTCTCTTGGCAAGAAGGCTATCCTTATTCCTACCCCCGGACAGACTGAACAGGAATACCTTGCAGAGTACATGCAAGTAAAAGGTTACGCCCCGTTTTATTCACAATCTGAGTTTGTACTTAAGGAGGCTTTGAATGAAGTTGATAAATACACCGGGATTCCAAGACTAAATGGATCCGAACTGCTTGCTGATGCGGTTGAAAGATTCTTGGACCTGGTGCGAGAGACGAATACTGAAGAAAGTCGATAAAGTTATTGAGCTTAGTAAAGTAATCCTCTTAATTTATTTTTGATTTGTCCGTCGATGTGTTGGTCATTTTCAATTAGTCTGTAGAAATTATTCATCACAAGGTTCTTCATCTCATCGTGCGACTTACCTTTGATCTCAGCGAGTTTATCAACAACCTTGATGATCAATCCCGGCATTCCAATTCCTTTTTTAAGCAATTCATATCCTCCGGGATTATCTGTCTCGGTCAGAAGTCGGTCATCGGGAATTAGTTTTAGAAAGTTTTGCATTTTCTTATTCTTTAGTACTTCCACACCAATTGTAAAGTGGCAGCCAAGTTCAAGGTAATGTTCAATATATTTAACGGGTCCGGAGTACCAGTGGATAATAGCTCTTTCTATATTATACTCGCGTAATGCCGTCAGCACCTCTTCTTCCGCTCCCTTGGTATAAACATTCACGATTTTCCGCAGTTCTCCGGCAGCTTCAAGTAGAAATTCCAACACTTTTTTCTGATGCTCATATGCTTCGGTCTCCTCAACAAAATGATGATCCAATCCAATCTCACCGATCATCGGAGAGCGGTTGATGTTTTCAACAAGTTCTCCAAGTTTATATGAATACCGCGTTGCCGACCATGGATGAATGCCGAATGAGGGAATTACAAATGGACATGTTCTTGCAATTTCGAGATTCTTTTCGAAAAGGAAGGAATCCATTGATACTGAAACAGTTAATATTTCATTTCGCTCGATTTCACTAATAACCTCGAACATATTTTCTTCGTACTTTGCCAGATGTGTGTGCGCATCAATGTACATGGATAGATCTACTATTTATAAAAGAAATTCGCATTTATCATTTGATTAAAACATCATTAACATTGGGCACGTTTGCTTCTTTCAGGTGCATTCTTTCTATGTAATGTATTTCAATTTTGGAAATTAAATTGATATTAGCAATTATGTTTTAATTAATTCTATCACTTATTAACGATGAGTTAAATCAGTGCTTGTTTCTAAACTGGAAAAATTATTAGATTAAACAGGTTATTCCAAATACCAAAACAGAAGTTTCAATGGATATGTCCCAAATAAATTATCATGCTGTATTTGTAACAGCTCTTTCAAGTTTTCTAATTGGCGGATTATGGTATTCACTGCTACTGTTTGCTAAATCCTGGATGAAGGAAGTCGGTCTATCCGGGGAAGAGACTAAAAATGCTCCGATGGGCAGGATATTCGGAGGTTCATTTATCCTTTCTTTAATTATTGCATTTAACCTAGCTGCATTTATTGGTTCCGAAGCAGATTTCAGTTTCGGTTTATTCGCCGGAGCCGCTGCCGGCATCGGCTGGGTTGCCATGTCACTGGGAGTTGTATCTCTGTTTGAACAGCGTTCACTGAAATTGTTTTTTATCAACTCAGGGTATCAGGCGGTTACTTATACAGTTATGGGAGAAATACTCCGACTTTGGCATTGAGTATATTCTGCCCTAATTTATTTTTATAACTAAAATTATGGATTATTGTGAGGAACGGAAATACAATTGCTAAATCAGAAGCAAGAAAGATTATCCTGAATTCCCAGATGCTTGACGGGCGAAAGAGATTTCCTAAGAACAGGGAAACGATTGCCGGTATCGTCGAGCATCTTGGATATATTCAAATTGATACTCTCGCTGTAATAAAACGCGCTCATCATCACACTTTGTGGCTGAGGAACAATCATTACAATGAATCTATGCTGCATAATCTGCAATCTAAAGACAGGCTGGTTTTCGAGTACTGGGGTCATGCAATGTCTTACCTGCCAATGTCCGATTACAGGTTTGTGCTTCCCAGAATGCGAAATTTTCTTAATCCGAAACACAGATGGATTAAAAGGAATATTGAATTGTCAAAACACCTGTTCGAAGATGTCCTTATGAGGATTAAGGATGAGGGTGCATTAACTTCTCAGGATTTTAAAAATGATACGGATTCACCTCGCGGGAACTGGTGGGACTGGAAGCCGGCAAAGATGGCTTTGGAAACTCTTTACTGGCAGGGCAAGCTGATGATAAGTGAGAGACAGAATTTTCAGAAGGTTTATGATCTTACCGAACGAGTGCTTCCGGACTGGGTAAATGTTACAATGCCGTCAAATGAAGAAACCGGAGTATATCTTGTCCGAAGTGCATTAACCTCTCTCGGAGTGGCGAGTGAAAGGGAGATCCGCAAGTTCCTGCAGCCAGGCTCCGGGAATGATGTGGATCTTCGTATTGCTGACGCAGAATTGATTAAAAGTACAATCAAGAATCTTGTTGAGTCGGGAGAGGTTAAAGGTGTCCGTATTTATGACTTGGGAAGTACGATTTATTACGTGCTCAGTGAAAAACTGAATACCCGCTTACGAACGAAAGATTCGCAAATATATTTTCTATCGCCGTTTGATAATTTGATAATTCAAAGAGATAGAATAAAAGATCTGTTTGATTTCGATTATGCGATTGAATGTTACCTGCCTGAGCAAAAACGGAAGTTCGGATATTTTGTGCTGCCTGTATTATTCGGCGATAAGTTCATAGCGAGGTTTGATGTAAAGGCTGAAAGGGATAAAGGAATATTGACGGTTAAAAACCTTGTCTTTGAAAACGGATATTGCCCTGATGATTATTGTCTGAATTTGTTTGCGCAAAAACTTATAGCTTTTGCAGAGTTTAATCGCTGCGATTCTGTTAAAATCGTCAGATGTTCACCATCAAAATATCGAAGCAGGCTTGCACATGCTATTAAAGGTCTATATTCTGTTTGACTATTGATCGTATACAGGTTCAGCGAATGTAATTACATATCCGTTAAGATCCCGTATAGTAAACTCGTTCATGTTATAAAACGTTTTATTGAGCTCCGAAAGAACTTCAAGATTGTCCTTAACGAACTCATATAGCTTTTCAACTTCTTCAACCCGAATAAACAGTGTAAAACCGCCGCCCGGCTCAACGTCCTCAAAAAACGGAAGCTCGTTTTTCAGACTGTCGATAGATTGAAGCATTATTGAAACTTCACCGTTTTGCAGCATTGCCCATTGCAGGTCCCCGTCATCAGGGACGCTTCTAACAGTTTCGAAATTGAAATAAGTTGAGTAATAATCTATTGTGTCGTTTACATTATAGACCATTAGATTAGGTGAAAGACTTTTCATCTTGTCCCTTTCTTTATAGTTTCTCTTCCGGTTTCAGCCCGGATGCTGATTTACCTTTCTCATTAAAATCCTTAATAAGTTTATATGTAAATGGGATTTTATTCGAAAGCATGTTAATGGTTTCTTCGCTTAAATTGGTTTTAGAAAACGGAACTCGTTTGACATATTGCTGGATAATCCCGGCATCCCTTCCGTATTTATAATCATAACTGAAGCTTCCGCTATTCTCAATAATGTTTGAAGGATTATCAGGATTTGCAACACTGATAAAGAATTCACTTTCACTTAAGTCTGCCTGGTTAAAAAGATTTTCGGCATTCAAATACTCATATAGTTCTTTAGCTGTGTTTTCAGCCGGATCGATTATATCTATTTGCTCTGTCATTACATGCCTGTAAATGTACTTCCCGTTCTCCTTATAGTTATAGAGTTCATTCAACTTATTCCTGAACTGTTCGGTATAAAATGGAAAGTGTGTGCACCCGAGAATAATTGATTTTAACGGAGGTGCATTTTCTTTTACTATCAACTGTTCCATTAGTGAAACAACATGATATGAAATGTAATTATCGATCGAATTTATCTGGATGTTTTGCGGATTGTCAACATTTCCATCAAACAGCATGTTATTGTCACTCCAGTCGAAGTTGTACCTTGCTAAAATGGATGTATCCAGTAGTGCGTCCGAATGGCTTGCAGAAGGACCCTTATAAATATCTCTGGGACTATCAGCTTTAATGTCGATGTATTCGGGAGCGCCGTCTACCGCTCCGGCTAGTCCGATTCCGGCTTGCTGGAAAACTTCAATGTTCCCGCTATAGCTTGTCTTTTGTGTAGTTGAAACGATTTCATTTAAGTAACCGTTCGAACTTACAGTTCCGAATGTTGCGAACACGCCTATGCTGGCGTCAGCGTCCTTACTTACTTTTCCCAACGCTCCTCTTACTCCGGCGCCAATTACTCCTATTACCTTCATATCGAGTCCGGCTTTTTCAACGAATGCTTCAATATCATCCTTGCCGTATGCCGTTGCAGTATTGCACGCAATTACCAGTGCTTTTATCGGGGACTTATCTGCCGAGTACTCTTTAGCACCTTTGGCTTTGTAGTATTTGTTCCCGAGGAGGAATTGCACATCTTTAATAATATGTTCTTTTAACAGATCGGTCTTGTTGTGACTTGAATACTGGCCGTAAGGCATATTGGCCATATCACCCAGATATATAAACTTCTCTTTAAGGAAGTCTCTCTGCTTGTCACCTGTTTCTTTGTACTCAAAACTGGCGTTGTCGAATTTGTCGAAGTTTACAATTGCGTCAAGTACTGTTAATCCTCCGGTTCCTGAATCAAACACTCCTACCGGAAGACTCTTATCTCCGGTCGGATAGGTTTTCGTATCGATATAGAAATAACTATCCGGTTCATTCAAAATTACATCGGATATGTCTTTTTTCTTTTCTGTGGTTTGACTGCATGCGAAAAGAATTATTGTAAGAAACAGGATTGAAAGACGATTCAGGTTCATGATTTTCCCGGGAAGTTAATTTTTTGATATCGACCTGAAATTATAAATTATTACTATACGAAGCAATTATGTAAAAAAAATCCCGCCGGAGCGGGATTAAATAGTTATTTATTCAATGAGTACTGACTGTATTGATTTTCAAGTGAATGTTGAACCATTGACTTGTCAGTAATATCAGCGTTGAATGAGACCGACTTTCCGTTTGGAAGGAATACTTCCATTGAGTTTTTCTGAGGATCGAAGTCGACTAATTTCGTCTTCTTACCATTCGCGTGAAGATACCATGTTTCTTCCTCAGCATTAAAAATGAATTCCGCTTTTTCACCTTTGTTTATCCCTTCCAACTGAACAATATGAAACTTATTTTTTGTGGCGGTTATCTGATAAGTGTTACCGTCTTTTGAAACTACCTGAATATCAGATTCGTTCTCATTCATTGCAACAGGATTATCACCAGTCCAGAATTCGATTGTATTTAGTACAAGTCCGTCTACCAAAAGGGTTACATCATACACCGGTATAACAAGGAATGCAAAAAACACCAGAGCATTTGTGAATTTATCCCCTACAGTACCGTTCCAGTCATATAGTTTCTTCGTAAGATTAAAAGGACCGTAGCATGCTGTGTTGAAAGTTAATGCTGCGATTAAAAAGAACAGTGTTGCCTTCCGTTTCATATGGAATCTCCTATATTGATTGATTATTTCACTAAGATCATTTTTCTTGTTTTGATCTTGTTACTAGCTTTTAAAGTATAAAAATAAGTTCCGCTTGATAATTGTCGTCCTGATTCATTTGAGTTGAATCGTATGGAGTATTTCCCGGGATATTTCATTTCATCTATTAGAGTAACAATTTCTCTGCCCAGAATATCAAAAACCTTTATTGATACCGGCACAGCCGCGCCGGATTTCGAGTTGTCTATCTCGTATTCAATTGTCGTAGCCGGGTTGAAAGGATTCGGAAAGTTCTGCTTCAGCCCGAATTTATAAGGAATGCTGCTTGTATAGCCATCATTAATGCCGGTCACCAGGGAGCCGTCTACAGCATTAATTGTTACTTTCAGTGAATCTTCCGAAGTTGGTGATGAGTAGAGAAATTTCCAGACAGGAATTAAGTCAGTTCCCATTTCATCCGACATAAACAGGTTCGCTTCAATGTGTGAATCGCCGTGATCAGTCCTGAAATCCAGACCGCCGCCGGACATATCTGCAACAGCTATTGCAGCGTCCGAATCAATCCACTCATCCGATATTGCTTCCGTGGATGGCAATGGCGACCGGTTCAGGTCCTTTTCATCAACCACTTTTCCGCCAGACAATAAGAAGGCATGGTTAGTATCTCTTTCCTCCGAATGATACATGAATGCCCATTGCTCGGTTTCTCCTTTAAAGTCCACGCCCTTTTCAGTTGAACCCACCATAAACAACTCACTGTCAACCGCCCAAAGTAATGCCGCACTATCGGCTATTTCCAGATTGGGTCTCGCTGTTGTAGGCACAGCCATTGGAGGTAACTCCGGATCGAACATTGCTCCGGTATAAGCGTCAATGAAAAGGTCAAGTCCTTCGCCCGTTGAATAGTCCTCATACTCAATTATCCATAGAGTAACCGGTGTTTCGGAGGGTATGTTTGGGATTGATTTATGTAATGGGGGTGGATCTGAAAAATCTATCGAGGCCAGACTCATCATAATATCGATGTCTGTATGTGATAGTAAAAATTCGCTGCCGCCATTTGCATTGGCGCTGTCAATTGCAGTGTCTGAATTAATAAAAGCCGAATCAATTTCGACTATTGAAAATTCGGGAGGAAACATTACTTCTTCAATGGGTGCTATGAGCGCATCTGTACAAAGCAACTGAGAAAATTCTTCACTACCGGGACTATAAAACTGATAGATCCAAAACTGGCCCTCACCATTTGTGTTGTTGCGAAACGAATGAATTGATCCCAAGTATGAATCGGCATAAATTGATTTAGCATAAGAACTTGCATCGGGAAGTAAGCTTTTGGCAAGTACGTAAGCCGGAATGGCAATTTCAATATCGATTGATGAGTAGGAAGTACTTCCGGAAAAACTGAGCATGTCCGCTATTTTATCTCCGTCACTCTCGTACAATCCAAACGGATCGCCGCTTTCGAAGGAATCCGGATTACCGTTCCTGTCTGCATCCTTCATCGCTATCACATGATAATCACCAGAGGGTATATAATTAATTGTATATGAACCTGCGGATGACGTAACAGAAGCAGTTCCAACTATTTCTCCTCTGCCGAACACCGGTCCGGTTCTAACCTCAACAATTGCCCTTTTGGGATCGCCGGCAGGATATGAGATTGTTCCTGAAGCGCTACCAACACCTAATGAAGCGCCGGTGCTGAATGTTGTAAACGTTGGATATTCTAGTAAATTTCCATCAGTACTGCGGGCATCCATAATGCCGATTGTAAACTGGGTATTCGGGGGAAGTGTAACACCGTAAAAAGTTATTTGTGTGAAATCCCCGTTTGCTTCCACGCTATCAGGGTCGCCGAATATTTCCGGATTAGAGAGGTATAGTGCCATGAAGAATCCATCATGTGTATCAAAGGTGTATGTCATATCCACAGGTTTATTAAAAGTAAATACGACATCCAGCGTGTCAGATACTTCAGTTGTACCATCTGACGGTGTAATTGACACAAGGTTGAATTGTGCATTTGTACTTATTGTAATACCAACACATAATAAAATTACGAGACCTGCGCGAAAAAGGCCGCTGTTAGATTTTTTCATAAATGATGCCCTCATATCCCTATGCAAAATTGATATGATAGAATTACTCCTCATAATAATAAAAATAGACTAATTATCCAGTAGTTTTTAGTATGTCCCGGATCACATCACCGGCACAAACGCTTCCAAAAACTTCCGGCATGTATGATGTTGTGGACACTATACTTTTCTTGTTTTGACTATCTTCAGACAACACTAATTCCTTCAAGGTTTTTCCGGCGGGAATGAAATCAGGAATCCTTCGTAAAAACCGTGGTGGTGCAGATTTTTAAATGACGCTTTCAAGTTTGCATTCTCCGAAAGCAATTATATTAGGATTAACGAGTGAACTGCAAATCGTCTTTTCAAAATAATCTACGGATTTATTAGAGATGCGCCAGGGATGCAGAGATATAGAATAAGAATTTCTGTTGTCGAGATAGTTTGAAACAGGGGTGCTAGCGGACAGGTTGGTTATATTAATTCCTGAGCCTCGACATTGGTTATGTGTGTGGATAATAATTTAAATTAGTACAGTCTTGCTAAACTAAATTAATGTACCGGACGAATAATTACTTATAACTTATTGCGTCTATAACCGTATCATGTAGTACAGGTCTGAATGAACTAATCTTTCTGTTTTCCCTCGTCGGATAAACCCTGTTAGTCAGCAGAATTACGAACACACCCCGTTCTTTATCAACCCAAATTGAAGTTCCGGTAAATCCTGTATGTCCGAATGAAGTATCGGAAAACTTCGAGCCGCCTGATGAATATCCGTCAACAGACTTTATACCCCAGCCAAGACCTCTGTCCCCGTACTTAGTTTGGATACTTGTAAACATGTCCATTGTCGAAGGCTGGAAAATTGTTTTTCCTTTGTATTCTCCATTGTTCACGTAAAGTGACATTAATTTAGCGAGGTCGGATGTGGTTGAGAATAGTCCTGCATGTCCGGCAACTCCGCCGAATACAAATGCATTCTCGTCGTGTACTTTTCCTTTGACAGTTGTATGTCGCCAGTAGTTGTCAACTTCTGACGGAACGCAGTAATACCACTTCTCGGGGGGAGGGTTGTACATCGTATTCTGCATTCCAAGAATATCAAATAAATTTTCTCTCAGGAATTCGTCAATCGGTTGACCGGTTAATTTTTCAATTATAAACTGCATGGTGATCATACCAAGATCACTGTATGTATAGTCGGTGCCGGGTTCAAATATCAGGTCGGTATTCATTATGTCGTCAACGATCTGTTCTCTTGTATCGAATATTTTGTAATATCTTTTGAACGCCGGAAGACCCGAGTTATGAACGAGAAGATGCTTGATAGTAATGTTCTCTTTTCCGTGTCCGCGAAACTCAGGGAGTATAGAGGAAACCTTCTGGTCGAGCCGGTACATGCCGCGGTCGTATAAAAGCATAGCTGCCGATGTTGTTGCCGTTACCTTGGTAACCGATGCCAGATCGAACATTGCATTAACAGTCATCTCGGTTGAGGTTGTATCGTAAGTAAAATGCCCGAAAGGTTTGTTGTAAATTACTCTTTTGCGATGTCCGATAAGTACAACCGCGCCCGGAAAAACCGAATCCTGTATCGCTCCGTTTACAAGTGAGTCGATTGTACTGAAGTTGTAGTTCGTATCAACTGTAGTATCGGGAATAAATATCGATTGTATTTTGCGTTTTTCACCAAAGCCAATGGAATAGTCGGTGCCGGGAATGGAGATCGGCATTTTACCTGATATTTCATTCCTGCCGGTTATGGAGTTGAACATGGCAGTCTGCGCTGCGTCCGTCCAACTGAAAGAGCAGAGATATGAAGGAGTGTTCTCGAATTCGAGAAGAAGATATGGATTACCGAAGTTCGATAAGATCAGCGGCTTATTGAGCTTTATAATATTCTGAATAAACTCTTTCTGGTTCTCGTCTATAAAATCGTAATCCTCGTTTGTATAACTAGTCAGATATAGATTAAGTAGAACCAGATCCGATTTTTTCGCAGAACTTAACGCTTTTCTGTAATCACGTTTACTGCTCTCAAGATTCAGGCGATGCTGTTTCACATATCCGAAATTATCACTTACAAGTTTCTCGAATTCCTTCTCTTCTTTTAAACTTCCTCTGTCTGATGTACCGCGAAGTGTTATGCTGGCAGTCTGGTAGTAGTCATCAGGATTGACCGGGATCAACTTGTCATCATCTTTAATTAGTGTTGTGGATCGCTCGGCAATTTCCAGCGCCAGTCTCTGCTGATCACGGGAGGTGGCAATTTGCGAAGCCAGTTCGTAATCAATCTGATTAAAGAGATCGAGGTGGAGCCATTTTTTCGCGCTGAGTATACGGAGTACTGATTCATCAATGCGTTCTTCGGTGATCTCTCCGCTCAGTACTCCGTTATAGATACCTTCAATAGCCAGGGAATCGTCGGGCGGGAACAGAACGAAATCGTTGCCTGCAAGTACTGCAAGTTTCGCCGCTTCCTGGTAATCGAAGCTGTCCCTAACAGCTTTCATATTCAATGCATCCGTAACAATCAGACCTTTGAAGTTAAACTTGTTCCTTAAATAGTCATGAGTGATATATGGTGATAAAGTTGCAGGAATACCTTCCCGGTTATCGAGTGCTGGAACCTGAAGGTGACCTACCATAATAGATTGAACTCCACTGCTGATAGCCTCTTTGAACGGCACAAAATCCCTGTGCTCGAATTCCCGTTCAGTCAGGTGAATTGTGGGAAGTTCTTCATGACTATCGAGATCGGTTGAACCGTGTCCGGGGAAATGCTTTGCCGTGGTTATCATACCGTCTTCCTGCATTCCCTTTATGAAGGCGTTTCCGTGCCATGAAATAATATTCGGATCATCAGAGTAAGCGCGAATGTTAATTATCGGATTGCGGTAATCATTGTTGATATCAAGCAGAGGAGCGAAGTTCATGTGTACGCCGATAGCTCTGCTTATTCTCGCTGTGTACTTGCCCATCAGAAATGTTAATGAAGGATCACCGGTAGCGCCGAGTGCCATGTTGTGCGGGAACTGAACAATCTCCTCAATTCGCATTCCGGGGCCTCTTTCGAAATCCTCCGTAATCATAAGCGGAATTTTCGATAATGCCTGAAGTTTGTTTGTAACCAATATCTGATTATAGAGGCTTCCACGGAAGAAAAGCAATCCGCCTACATTAAAATCCGTTACAAGTTTCTCAAGTTGCTTGAAATCTTCCGATTCAAAATTTGTATCACTGCTGCTGGCAGCGGAAATTATCATCTGCGCACATTTTTCTTTCAGACTCATCTGTGCGAAGGTATTTTTAACCCATGCCTGGTCAATTTCATTAAGCGGAAAAAGGTTATCGCCGGCTTTTGGTAAGACGCCTGTGCTTAAGTCTGCAGGCACAAAACTCATTATAAGAGTAAGTGAAAATAGGATAAGTATTTTTTTCAAATTAGTCTACGCTCTTTCTTCCTCGGTCTTTTTGCCGAATTCAGGATTTAGATCAATAAATTTAATAATTATAAATGCAGGTATGGTTGCGATAACAACCCATACGAAAAAGTGCTGATAACCGATAAGTTCCTGCAGCCACCCGCTTACCATTCCCGGGATCATCATGCCAAGTGCCATGAAACCGGTTGTTATTGCGAAATGTGCTGTCTTGTGATCCCCTTCGGAAGCATAAATCATGTAAAGCATGTATGCAGTAAATCCGAATCCGTATCCGAACTGTTCAATCGCGACACATAAGTTAACTATAAAGAATGATTCCGGTTGAGCCGCCGAAAGAAAAACATAAACAGTGTTCGGCAGGTTGATTGCTATAACCATCCACCAGATCCAATATTTTAAGCCGTGTTTCGACGCAAGGAATCCGCCGAGTATTCCGCCGAGTGTTAAGGCAATTATTCCGACCGTACCGTAGACTAGTCCTACTTCGCCGGTTGTTAGTCCGAGTCCGCCTATTTCCCTTGCATCAAGCAGGAAAGGGGAGGCGAGTTTAACGAGCTGTGACTCTCCAAGTCTGTACACTAACAGGAATGCTATAACCAGACCGATCTTTTCTTTCTTGAAGAATAACACGAATGTTCGGAAGAATTCGGTGAATAACCCGCTTTCAGTACTTCTAACCGCCGGTTTATCTGTGGTTGGGTATGGTAATATATATTTATGATAGACAAAGAATGTCAGGAACAATAAGGTGAGAATTGAAAAAGTAATTATCCACGATAAAGGTATATTACCCGCTCGTGCGGCGAACAATGCCGAAGTTTCGGTGTTTAATTTCGGATCAAGTTGAATAACAGCGAAAGCCGGTTTGTTCCAGTTGTTCTCGTTAAAGGTAAATCTTGATCCTTCGACCAGAGAAATACTATTGTCTCCGCCTTCCTGTCCGAAGTTAACGACAATTTCTTCTCCGGGCTGAGGCATGCCGGAAAGATGAAAATAGATAATGCCGATATTACCAGTGGTATTTCCCGGCGGTACAGGTTTCTTCTCTTCGCCGAATGTATCACGAATAAAACTTTCGAAGCCTGACAATTCTTTTTTCTGCGAACCGCCATTTGAGGAGGCTTCTTCAACAGCATAGAATCCGTGAGAGGCATTCCAGCTCTTATATAATTTTTTCAATGAATCCGCATCTGACTTTAGCAACGCGGCTGTGTTAATTCTAAGATCCGCTGGTTCTGCAATCACCCGGAGATCTCCTTCAACAGCATTGATGGCAATCGAATCAGGATTTACCAGTTGTACGATTTCTTTTGAAGACGATGTATGAACCGAAGCTTCTATTGTTGGTAAACCTGTGGTGCTTTCAAAATAACCTGCGAGAATAATAAGCAGTCCCTGTCCTGTAATCATCGCAATCCTGTAAAAGGTGCTGCGGATACCTACAAAGAACGCCTGGTCGTGCTTGCTTAAGCCGAGCATGTAAAATCCATCGGCAGCTATATCATGAGTTGCAGAGCTGAACGCAAGCAGCCAGAGGAAACCTAATGTGTATTGGAAATAATTCGGAAGAGGAATTGTTAAGGCAACTCCACCCAGCCCGGCCCCGATAATGAGCTGCATTATAACTATCCAGAATCTTTTGGTTTTCAAAATGTCCACAATGGGACTCCAAAGGGGTTTGATAACCCAAGGCAGGTATAGCCAGCTGGTATAAAGTGCAATATCAGTGTTTGAAACGCCGAGACGCTTGTACATAATTACTGCAACTGTCATAACAATTACATATGGAATTCCTTCGGCATAATATAATGTGGGTACCCATGCCCATGGATTGCGGGAAGTTGGTTTGGATTTGCTCATTATGTTAAAATGTCCCGGATTTAATTGATAATTCTATTCGATATTAACCCGAATGATCTCTTGCCATCACAACGGCTCCTAAAGCCGGCGGGAGTTCAGGCTCCGCTATTACAAGATTACTGAATCTGCCGGTAACTTTCTCTCTAAAAACTTTTGCATAATGGTTGTCAGTTGTAATAGTTCCGCCGATCAGCGAAAGTTTAAGTACATCTTCCTGCAGGAGAGTCATCATTGCCCCGATATGATCGGCAAGTTCATTACTCTGGCTCTCAATTATCCCGGCACAGATTTTATCACCCATTTCAGCCGCTGCAATTACAAGAGGTGCAACTGATGCGATATCGAAACTGTTCGTGTAAACTTCGGTAATTAGTTTGGCGGAATCGTTTATGTCGAATTTTTCAGCTAACATTTCCGTTAGAATGGTTTTTCCCCCCCGCCCGTCCATTTGTTTTGCCGCGGCAGTAAGTCCCAATCGTCCGAGATAAAAACCGCTTCCCTCGTCACCGATGAATCTTCCGAATCCACCGACACGATGTATCGTGCCAAACTTGTCTTTACCGAACATAATTGAACCGGTGCCCGCGATTAGAATACTACCAGGCTTACCTGAGAACGCACCTTCAAGCGCGATACGTGCGTCGCTGTCAACAATGAAATTTTTTAGTTCGATGTTTTCCTGTTCTAAAAGATCGGTAAAAGCCGATTCCATTGTTTCCGCATTGCTCCGGCGTCCCGCACCCGTTGTTCCCAATACTACAGACTCGACATCAGAAATTTGCATGCCCGCGGAATTGGTTACATCTTTTAATAATCCAAGTATGGTTCCGGAAACGATCTCCGCACCCTTAATTAAAAAGTTCGAAGCGTCGCCGGTTGATTCAGATAGAACAGAAAGATTTTCGTCGGTGAGTATACATTTAGTCTTTGTCCCACCGCCGTCAAGTCCGATATAGTATTTCATAAAGGGAATTATTTTTTTTGTGAAAACCGCATACGAAGTTATAAAAAAAAGAACTAAGTAAAAAAAGCAACTTCTATATCCTTTAAGATAATTTATAACTATGTATCATTTCGAATCACAGCGTATCAATTACAGGATAAGATATACTTATTTTAATCCGATTATTTGAAAATTGAGCAGAATTAGCCATTATTTTGAGTGGAATAGTTTTTGTTCATATAGGATTTGTTGATAGATTTACATCTAAATAATCTTTATTTTGTTTCTAATGTAATTTACTTGTTAGCATATAGCTTAAACTATCGACCAAGGGATTGAGCATTTGCTCTGTTTAGGGTTTTCAATAATAAGTTTGCATTTTTAGGGAATATTAAAACTAATTTTAATCGCGATTGAATGAAGGATAGCAATAAAAACAGACCCGTTATTGTGTTATTTGTTACCATTTTGCTTCTGTTGGGCAGCAATTTTTTACCGTCCGGAGAATCGTTGTTTGGTGTAAACATAAAGCAGGTTGATATGCTGATGGATATAAGGGAAAATGTAAGCTATGACGATATCCAACAGAACTCCGAGCAGGAAATGTGGGACGAAGATGACGATTTTTTCAAAGACGATCCTCCTGATGTACCCGATTCGCTCGGACAGGAAAACGGAAATTTATAAACTAAACTCCCGATATATTAAAAGTATAATTTGAGATGGATATCAATAAAGAAAACAGTATGACGGCATGGCAGACCTGGTCGGGAATTGCTGAAAAAGATCCCGCCAGAGAGGCAATAATTCACTGGGTAACCGGAGAAGAACCGGTAAGATGGACTTACAGTGAAATAATACAAACTGCCGATAAGTTTTCCCGGCTTCTTAAAAAGCAGGGAATTAAAGAAGGTGAAGTGTGTGCCATTATTATAAAACATAATCCTTACTTCTACCCGCTTTATATGGGTATTGTCGGGATAGGCGCGTTACCGGCAGTACTTGCGTATCCGAATCCACGTCTACATCCTGATAAATTCCGTGAGGGATTAGCAGGCATGTCGCAGCGCTCGGGGCTCGACTGGATACTTACCGAGAAAAGTATGGAGGATGTTATCCGTCCGTTTATTGACCGCGACGGAAGTACTATTAAGGAATTACTGTTCCCGATGGAATGGGATCTCGATTCTGAAAACCATCCGGAGCTGGAAGAGGAAATTGCAACAATACGTAAAAATATCGATCCTGAGAGTCCGCTGTTGCTGCAGCACTCTTCGGGTACTACCGGTCTGCAAAAGCCCGTTGTGCTTTCACATAAAGCGGTAATTGCGCATGTTAAATATTACGGTGAAGCATTAAAACTGAAAAACAACGATAAAGTTATTAGTTGGCTTCCTTTATATCACGATATGGGACTAATAGCCGCGTATCATATGCCGCTGCTATTTGGAATTCCGAGTGTACAGTTAGATCCTTTCGAATGGGTGGTAGCCCCTTCTATTTTGCTGGATGTGCTTACACAGGAAAAGGCTACAATAAGCTGGTTACCTAATTTCGCCTATAACTTTATGGCTGATCGAATTGATGATGATGAGCTTGAAGGTGTTTCGCTGGATACTTTAAGACTGCTTATAAACTGCAGTGAGCCGGTCAGAGCCGAAAGTCATCACAAGTTTTATGAAAGATTCAAAGACTTCGGTTTAATCCCCGAGACGCTTTCTGCCTGCTATGCAATGGCCGAGACTACTTATGCCGTTTCACAGACCGAACCTGGTACTTATGCTCGTGAACTGGATGTGGACCGTGACGAGCTTTCGGCGGGAAATGTTAAACCTGCAGGAAGTGAAAGTGTTGTTCGTACATGTGCCTCCTCGGGTAAATTGATTGAAGGTTGTAAAGTCCGCATAGTAGATGAATCTCATAAAGAAGTAAAAGAAAAAATGGTTGGTGAAATTGCCGTCAATTCGGTTTCGCTTTTTGATGGATACAGGAATTATCCTGAAAAGACTGAGGAAGCACTTGATGAAAACCAATGGTTTTATACAGGGGATTTCGGATTTATATATGAAGACGAACTATATGTTATTGGAAGAAAGAAGGACATTATAATTGAAGCGGGTAATAATATTTATCCCGAAGATGTAGAGGATGCGGTTAACAAGGTAGAAGGTGTTTTACCCGGACGTGTTATTGCATTCGGCGAAGAAGATGAAGAACTGGGTACCGAGCATGTTAGTGTCGTTGCAGAAACTAAGGAAGAGCCGGATAAACATCATGCGCTTAAGCTAAGTATTGTTAAGGCTGGAATGGGAATCAACGTGAATATAAAAAATGTTTACCTTGTACCTTCAAGATGGCTTATAAAAAGCTCGTCGGGAAAGCCCAGCAGGAAAGCAAACAAACACAGAATTAGAAATAAAGAATTTAATCAAGCGTGGAGTTAAAATGATCACAGACAGACTCAAACAAATTATCTGCGATACACTCGAACTGGAAACAGGTGATATTGAAATACAGGATGAGACGCTGGCGAGCGATGTGCCCGGCTGGGATTCGCTGAATCATATAAATGTAATTACGGCAATTGAAGAAGATTTTAAAGTCAGGTTCAAAGGTATCGAAGTACTTAAGTGCAAGAATATCGGTGACTTACAGAATCTTGTGAATTCGAAAGTCGACTGAACGTAATAATTATAGTATAGGGCTATGCTCAATATCGATATATCCAAAATAGGTGACTTACTTTTATTCGATCCGAAGGATCCGCTTCTGTTCGGATCAAGCTTATTCCTGTTTCTCTTTTTCGGGTTTGTTCTTTTCTACAGGATTTTCGCAAGCTCGAAAAACGCAAGAGTATTGCTAGTACTTTTCTTCTCGTTATATTTCTATTATAAAGCGAGCGGATTATTTTTCCTGCTGCTGGTGTTCTCGGCATTTTTCAATTTTTATTCAGGTAAATTGCTGCATGGTGCAGGTACCGATACAAAACGAAAGTGGCTGCTGATATTTAATGTAGTTGTTAACCTGGGTGTACTGGGTTACTTCAAGTATACCAACTTTTTCCTCAAGATAATTAATGACTTTAATCTCGGCACTCTGGATCCGCTGGATATATTCCTGCCTATCGGCATTTCTTTCTATACCTTCAAGTCAATGAGTTATGTACTCGACATTTATTACGAGACTATGGAGCCGACTAAGAGTCTCAGGGATTTCTGCGTGTTCGTTTTCTTCTTCCCGAATATACTTGCCGGACCAATAGATCGTGCGGCGCAGTTTCTTCCTCAGGTTGAAAGCGATTATGTGATTTCGAAGGAGGATATCAGCAAGGCCCTGCTGTTGATAATGGCCGGACTGGTGAAGAAAATTGTTATTGCCGATTATCTTAGTCTCAATTTTGTTGACAGAGTTTTCGATGAGCCGCTCAGGTTCACCGGTGTTGAAAATCTGCTCGGATTATACAGTTACGGACTTCAGCTTTATTGCGATTTCTCCGGCTACTCTGATATTGCGATTGGTATTGCGCTTCTTCTGGGATTTAAATTAATGGAGAACTTTAATTCGCCTTACCAGGCTACAAGTGTGGCAGATTTCTGGCGAAGATGGCATATATCTCTTTCTACATGGCTGCTGGATTATTTGTTCAAACCTCTGCAGATGAAATTCAGGCATTTAAAAATTTACGGCAACGTTATTGCACTTATCGCGACTTTTACTCTCTGCGGACTATGGCACGGCGCAAGCTGGATGTTTCTGCTTTGGGGACTTATTCACGGATTGTTTATGGCCGTTTCATTGTTCCTGCAGAAACCCAAAATGAAACTTTATAAGTCATTGAATTTATATAATACGAAACTCCTCAAATTCGGACAGGTATTTGTAACATTCCACCTGCTGATTTTTGCCTGGGTATTCTTCCGCGTAGATAACTTTGAAACGATAAGCCAGATTTTCAATCAGATATTTTTCTTCTTTAAGCCTTCTGTGTTCCCGCAGTTCATTGCCGGTTATACTCCTACTTTCGTAATCCTTATAATCGGTTATATTCTGCATTTTCTCCCGCGATCCCTGGAAACGAAAACTGCCGGTTATCTGGCGAAACTTAATCCCGTTTTCCAGGCAATAATTCTTGCTGCTGTTATTTGGATTTGTGCACAGGTTCAGTCAGCCGATCTCCAGCCTTTTATCTATTTCCAGTTTTAAGAGAGGAACATTTTAACGTATTGTGATCTATAAGCCGTAAAAGAAGTTAATTGAAAATGAAAGGTCTAAGTAAAAATATCGCTCCCATAAAATCCGGCAGGTTAACCTTATTTATTATGCTTACGGTTACTTTTTTGCTTTCATTTTCTGTGAATGCTCAGGAAGTAACAAGTGAAACGAAAATGATGAGAGAGGTTGCTATTCAGCATATGGATAACGGAAGGTATGGAGAAGCGATAGATCTGCTTAATAAATATATTGCTGCTACACCCAGGCAGGCAGAAGGCTATAATTTACGTGGAAAGTGTTACGAAAGCCGCGGTCAATATCAGAACGCGGTGCTTGATTTCAGGAGAGCGATAAAACTCGATAAGAATTTCCTGGAAGCCCGAACGAATTTAAGCCGTACCCAGGCGGTTTGGTATGCGCAGTTAAAAAAGAAAATTAAAGGGCATGAACGCGAAATTGCAATTGATCCCGACGATCCATACAACTATTTGGAAATCGGTAAATCATATCGATGGATGGAAGAATGGGCGGAAGCTGAAATATGGTATGATGAGTATCTGTTAAGGGATGACAATGCTTCTCCCGATGAGATAATCCGGTTTTCTGAAATTCTTGCTAAGCTTAAGAAGATTAAAAAAGGTGAAATCATTCTTAAGAAGTGGGTCGATCGTTACCCGGAGGACTGGAGACTTTGGAGCAAGTACGGCTATTTCACAATGTGGCTGGGTAACTATCGCAATGCAGAAAACGCATTTAGAACGGCTCTCGGATTCAAACCATTTTTCAAGGAAGCACAGGACGGGCTGGATCAGGCAACCAGACAGGCCTACGTAACTCAGCAGAATCCGCGTTCGTTCGAAAAGGTTTATCCGATTGACAGAGATTACCGGATACTACGAAGAAATCCACGCGATATTGATACGCGTTTTCGTTTGGTCGATTTACTCATAAAAGCCGGTCGTACCGAAGAAGCTTACCAGCAGCTTCAGATACTCAAGGTTGATGATTCGGAGGACCCAAGATTCGAGGACCGCTGGAATTATATAACGATTTACAGGGAAGAGCTTTATCAGAGTCTTATTGATGAATACAAGCAGAAGAACAGAGAAAATAAAAGTGATAAAACTGCGGCCAGTAAGCTTGCGGAGTATTACGAGTTTCTCGGCGTTTATGACAGCGCTCAGCAGGTACTTGAGTTTTATTATTACGAAGTCCCTGATGAACGTGATCCGAAGCTGAAATTTCAATACGCTAATATAGCTTATCACAACGCTGATACTGCGCTTGCTTTCCAGTTAATGGATGAACTTGTAGATGATTACCCGAACAATATGGATTACAAGTTATATCGTGCTCAAATAGCATTATGGAATAATGCCGATCTTCCTATGGTTGAGGAATATCTGAAAGATGTTTTGCAGAGGCGTCCTAACAGCATGGAAGCACTTATTGCAATGGGCTCAGTCTATCTTGCTTTACAGGATTTCGAAAACGCCCAGGTGTACGTCGACAGGGCTAGAGTTATAAACCGGAATTATCCGGACGTTGTTACCTTGCAGTCAAATATAGATTTTCAAAAACTCCGGTTTGAAGAGCAGGAAAGATACCGTATCCTTGAAGAAGGCAGGCAGCATGTTGTTGACGGCGATTGCGCCAAAGCTATACCTTATTATGAACAATACATTGCTGAAGTTGAACCGAATGTTTTACTGCTGAAAGAATACGCCGATGTTTTATATTGTTCGGAGCAGCTCGATAAAGCGCTTAAACAATATGATGAAATCCTCGCAGATGATTATAACTTTGATGCGGCATTTCAACGTGCTAATATTCTCTATGCCAAGGATGATTCCACCGGCGCTATTGCAGCTTATAAAGAATTGACCGAACGGGAACCGGATAAGTTCGAACCGCATTTGAATCTTGCCGATTCCTATGCCCGCTGGCATCAGGTCGACTCTGCAAATGCAATTTATGATTCGCTGCTGACATGGAATCTGGATTCCACCCAGATTTCATTAATAGATCAGCGACAGGGTTGGGTTCCGCAGACGGGACTGAGAGGCATTGTGAGAAGTTTCCCCAGAAGTATTGCTTTTGCTCCTTCTGCAAGTTTTTATAACGATAATACCTCTTTTAAGTTTTCCAGGTTTGGCGGAAGACTTGACATAGGTATTAATGATTTCCTTACATTCGGATTATCTTTTTACAGGGCATCAACAGCGGGTGTCCGCGGAAGTCTCGACTCCGCAACGGTTGCCAAAGTGGATTCCATCTCATCCTATGAGTATGATTTCGACCGCAGTTTTACATCATTCAAAGGACATATCTTTGCAAGAATATCGAAGTTCGTTCGAATCGGTATCGGAGCAGGTGTTCTTAACGCTGAGGGAACTCAGCAGGATATAGAAAAGGAAGTGTCAATTAACTTCGAACCGCAGGATTCGCTGAGGATAATTGGTACTTATACAAATTCGGATGCGTCGATTCTTATGTACTCACCTTACCTTACCGATCTTACCGCCAGTGGTAGTAGAATTCTTTCGAGTATATACAGCCTTGAAGGTAAGTACATCCACGAAAATAACTGGCTGTTTTCCGGTAGAATTCAATACATCGTTATTGACGATAAGGACCTTCGCAGCTATGATATAAACAATGCGGGCAACGACATGAAGTTCAGGCTGGGTAAAGTATTTAGTAATGATGTAACCGCAGGATATGAATACTACTTTTCGAACTACAAGTTTAGTGAACTCGCATCACCATTTTATTACGCGCCGAATGAGTTTGAGTCTCACAGTTTCTGGGCTGACTTCGGAGTTACGAACAGCAAGACTACCAAAGTTTCTTTCGGCGGTAAACTCGGATATGTCCCGGGAAGCGAATTCATACTTCTCGAAGGAACTTTTGATATGTACTATAAACTCCTTACTAATTTCGAAATGCGCGCTAACCTGACTCTTGGAAGTACATCGCGGTCAGATGCAAGCTACCGTTACTTCTCAGGCGGATTCACAGCCTACTGGACGTTTTAGCCCATCCAATTTATTGTTGTAATTAGAATATTAGTATATACGGGAATATATTTCCCAGGGTAAGAACTACCCGGAGCTTATTAGTTTAGCCCCGGGCAATTGTTATAATTTGGATTCAACAAACTCCAGCACTTCATTTAATTCCTTCAATGCATCGGATTTGAGTTGTTTACATTCTGTCTTCATGCTCGACATGAACTCACTATCCGTAATGTCCTTTAGGTTTATCAGAACGTTATATATTCCGCCAAGTAGGCCTGTAAATGCTGACTGTGCACCAACACCTACATCTGTTATAGAGGCGGGATTACCATGATGTGCAACAGTTGCCGCAATTCGAATTGCTTCCAGACTTAATTTTGCCGTATTAAGCGGAACCTTGACAGCCTGCTTAAGACCTTCCTGCATTGCAGATTCACGTTTTGCAACTTCCTCTTCAGTACGCTGTGGAAGCCGTCTCGCATCCATGTACGTATTGAATGCGTTCGTATCGTCATCAACTCCTTTTACAAGTTGTTCCTTAATTTGTTGACATCTAGCCGAGGCTTGATTTAGAATTTCATCAACTTCTTCTGAGCCTCTGTTATTCGCCGAAAGGTTTGCAACCATGGAGGAGAGCGAGGCTCCTATTGCTCCGGCCAGTGCAGCTATTGAGCCGCCGCCGGGCGCAGGACTTTCTCGCGAAACTTCATCGACGAAATCAGTTAGCTTTATTTCAACCAGAGCATTGCTGTCGTTTTTCGGCAGACCGAGAACTCGTTCTTCGATATTAAAGTCTGAAACGTCCTTTAATCCAAGGGATTGTACGGCTGTGTTCAATATATCATTAACAGGCACTCCCGTTGATCTATTTTGCTGCTTAAGATAAAACTTGCCGGTCTCAAGCAAAGCTTTGAATGGAACAAGTCCGACTATTTCACTGCCGGTAACAACTAGTCCACGCTCTGCGGCCAGTTTGCGGGCTTGCTCAAGTACATCGTGCATTCCGGTTACATTATAGTCGGTTAGGTTAATTGATATCTGGGCTCTGTCGTATTCGTCAACCATCCAGCCGATAGCTTTGCAGTTTTTAAAGAGTCCCGGCTTTTTTACCGACTGTCCTTCCGGTTTATCCGGATCAATTCCGTTGTCCTTTAATAATTCAACAAGGTCATAGCCATGCTCGTCGACGCAATGTTTAATAGTATCAGAGATACTTTTCCCGTCAAAATCACAACTCCCGCAAGAGTATTTCCCTTTTTCGTACTTTAGAATTTCAGTTCCTTTAAAGTAGAAAGGCTTAATATTCCCGCGCCGGGCTGAACGTCCTTTTTCCCTCAACTCGAATGCTATGTCAGTCGCATATTTTGACTCACGGGTGTTTAGCGATATGTTGTAGGCTATCAGAAACTCACGTACACCCATTACGGTTGCCCCTGCCCGTGAATTGAATTCCGCCGGACCGAAATCAGGTTCCCATTCAGGTTTTTTAAGTTTTTCCTCAAGTGCTTCGTATTCGCCTTTCCTTATTACAGCGAGATTCTGTCTCTCCGGAGTCTGTGCTGATTTTTCGTAAAGATATATCGGAATACCAAGTTCATTGCCGACCCTTTCGGCAACTTCTTTGGATAACTCGACACACTCTTCTATCGTTACTCCGTTGACCGGTACGAATGGGCAAACATCTGTGGCCCCCATCCTGGGATGAGAACCTTTATGCTTAGACATGTCTATTACTTCCTGCGCTTTCTTAATTGCTCTGAATGCCGCTTCTTTAACACCGTCCGGTGAACCGATAAAAGTAACAACTGTTCGATTCATGTCGGCGCCTGGATCCACATCAAGCAGTTTAACACCGTCAATTTTTTCAATTTCATTTGTGATCTGTTTAATCACATCAGGATCGCGCCCTTCCGAAAAATTCGGGACACATTCAATCAATTTTTCAGTCATATAGACCTCATTTAGAAAACTTTAAAATTATTTTTATGAACAAAACATAGAGTATTAAGCTATGGAATTCAAGAAAGAAGAAATTACCGAAACTTTTGGATTGCGGAAGTCATTATAAAAAGACAAATTATCAGGTATAATTTTTAGCTAAGCGAAAGTCTACCGAATGAGCGAAGAAAATAAAGCTATGTCTCCGTGCAATAGTAATTGTGTACTTGATCCGGTTTCAAGTATTTGTCGTGGATGTTTCAGAACAATAGCTGAAATAATGAATTGGCCATTGATGCAGGAGGAAGATAAGCTGCTGGTTCTTGTAAAAGTAGGAGAGAGAATGAGTCATTACTTTAAATGATTCTCCAGCATTTTTTTAGAGCCGGCGCCAAGACTAAGAATTGTTCTTAAAGCCTGTTCAACAGGTACATCAAGTATTTCGATCTGCTCAGCTTTAACATGATAGACAAATCCGGCCGTAGGTGCCGGACCGGAAGGTATAAAAACTGTAAAGCAGCCGTCATTGTGTTCATCAGTTACGAACGCCGTCATCTTTGTTTCATTCCCGAAAAGCTTAACGAGTGCTACGGATTTGAAAATCGTCTTCTCCTCACCGAACAATTGAACTACAGTTTCCTTAATTATCTTATATCCGAAAACTTTACTCAGGAATTTATTCTCGAACGCGGTAAAACTGACTTTGCCCATTTCTGTCTTGATTATAAGTCCGACCAGGAAGAAAATCAGAATTATCAATGAGAATGCGATGATAGCTGCCACGAATTCGTTTATTCTGGTTGTTTGGATAACAAGGTTAGTAACAGGCGTCACATAAGATAGAAGGGATTCGTATACCCATTTTAACACGAGTAAGAGTATCACAACAGGCAGTACTACAAGAAAGCCTCCAACAAATGTTGTCTTAAAGAATTGCCTTACTTTGTTCATAGTTAATAGTCGGATTTTTGGAACAGGTTTAAAATAGGCTTTTTTATGGAATGATGTTGACAGAAGAAGAAAATACATGGCCCCGAATCTTACCCCCGATCGAATCCGGAGCCGCTAAATTCAATAACGTCTACTTCAGATTTGCTCTGTAAAATTTCTCGCACATGTTCCTTACTCGTTCGCTGTTATCGAACTCTGCTGCACGCTTTACTGCAAACAATCCTTTTGCATTCCCGATTTTTGATAGTGATAATGCGGCAGTAATTCTCGAAGCCTCGTCGCTGCTGCTTTTAAGTACTTTCATCAATGGAAGAACTGCTTTCTCGGATTTGAAGTCACCCAGTTTCTGAGCTGAACTAATAAAAAGTCCGCGATTGTTTGATTCAATTCCCGCCAGCAAGTTAGCTTCAATGGTTTTAACATGAATGGTTTGCTTTGCCGACGGAGTTTCCCCGGCAAATAAAGATGTTGTGAATAATAACGCCGCTAACAATGTGAAGTATTTTATTCTTTTCATTTTCGTATTCCCAATTTATGATGTTTGCATATTCAGACGGAGGTATATATCAGAGGTTCCGTCTTCTAGGTTAAAAATTTGTTAACGTATGAAAATTTATTGGGATTGTTGAATTATAAATGAAAACAGCCCAATTGGAGTTTGAAAATATTTTTGACAATCGTAAAGAAATAGGGTAATTTTAAATCGGAAAAAATAATCTGATTATAAAATCAATTCTGATTTGCTCGAAAGGAATTTGGAATTAAGAAGATTCAGAATAGAAATAAAAAGAAATCTATACAGAAGTACAGAAGCGCGGTGCAGCTAATATTTATTCTATTGTGTCTCTGGATTGGTGCTGAGTTTTACTTCTTTATACAATACCTGGAATCCGGTGGGGCTTCATCTGTTGTATCTCGTCCGCCCGGAGCAGAAGGATTTCTACCGATAAGCGCGCTAATGAGTGTATACTATTTTGTTCAAACAGGGGTAATTCATGACGCACATCCGGCCGGATTCTTTATCCTTTTCGCCATCATCCTTGTGTCACTTCTGTTCGGAAAATCGTTCTGCAGCTGGATGTGTCCTGTCGGTACGCTTTCCGAAATGATCGCTGATTTCGGTGAAAGAATTCAGAAAAAACTTTTCAAAAAAATCTATCGAATTCCGCGGTGGCTGGACTATCCGCTTCGAAGTCTTAAATACCTGCTGCTGGCATTCTTTGTTTACTCCATCTTCTTCACGATGACTGTAAAGGCTCTCGAGGTATTTCTCAACAGTCCGTACAATATAATGGCGGATGTTAAAATGTGGTACTTCTTCGCTGATATTTCAAAAACCACTCTGATAGTTCTTGCGGTACTATTCGGACTATCAATACTCATCAGAAATTTCTGGTGCCGTTATCTATGTCCGTACGGTGCCTTGCTTGGTATTATGTCTCTGTTGAGTCCCAATAAGATTAAAAGAAATGCCGATACCTGTATTGACTGTTCGCTTTGCACCAAGGCTTGTCCGTCACGCATCAAAGTCGATAAGGTGAAAACTGTTTTTTCCGATGAATGTTCAACATGCATGAGTTGTGTAGACGCATGTCCGGTAGCGGATACGCTTGAATTGCACTCTCTGATAACTAATGAGAGAATACCGAAAAAAGCAGTTGCCATAGGTGTTGTAGTAATCTTTATGCTTGTTACCGGCGCGGCAATGCTAAGTGGAAACTGGAAAAACAATGTACCGGCTGAGGTATACATTGAGAATCACGACGATATTAATTCAATGGGACATCCACGAAGTATCGGTGAACTGGAAAAACTGAATAATGAATCAAAGACTGCTAAAAGAAAATAAATTAACCGGGTAAAAAGACTTATGAAAAAAATAATACACTTTCTTACTCCACCACCCAAATGGAGATTTGCAGCGTTGGTAGTTAGTGGGGTCATCGTGGGCTTAACGGTCCATATTCTGTTTATCTCAAATGCCGTATCCTATCTCTCGGATAATCCGAAGGCATGCATTAACTGCCATATCATGGTCCCGGAGTTTGCAACGTGGGAAAGAGGCAGCCACGGAAATGTAACTACCTGTAATGATTGCCACGTACCGCAGGATAATGTTTTTCGAAAGTATTTTTTCAAAGCGTCGGATGGATTAAGACATGCAACCATGTTCACATTCAGAATGGAACCACAGGTTATAAGAATTAAAGATGCAGGCAGGGAAGTAGTTCAGGAAAACTGTATCCGATGCCATGCTAATTATCTTCACCCGGTTTCACTTAGAGCAGTGAACGCAAAAGGAATTTATAAGGATAATGAAAACGTATGCTGGGATTGTCACCGCGAAGTTCCACACGGTAAAGTTCACAGCTTATCTTCAGTTCCATATGTAAGATATAACGATTAAAAAGTTTATTAAATAATAACTGTGAGGTATAATAATGGTTGGTAGCGAAAAAAGAAATCCCTGGATTAACTGGGCGATATTTCTCGGAACTGTAGTAATTGTATTCTTGCTGGGATTATTCGCTTCATCAATACTTGAGCGTAGAAGTGAAGCTAACTATGCACTTCAGATGGTTAAACCGATACCATCCGATGAAACAAGAAACGAAGTGTGGGGTGAAAATTTTCCGCGTGAGTATGAAACATATCTAAAAACTCTTGATACGGATTTCAGGAGTAAACATGGCGGCTCGATGATGACCGACTATCTTGAAAAATATCCTGAGCTTGTAGTTATGTGGGCCGGATATGGCTTCTCGAAAGACTATAATCAGGGAAGGGGACACGCTTGGGCAGTTGAGGATATTCGAAACACGTTGCGTACAGGCGGCAATAAAGTTAGTCCGATGCCTGCTACTTGCTGGACATGCAAGAGTACGGATGTTCCCAGAATTATGAATGAAATTGGTCCTGCGGAATTCTATAAAGGTAAGTGGATTGATAAAGGTCATGATATAATCAATCCTATTGGTTGCAAAGACTGCCATGATCCTGAAACAATGAATCTTACAATTACCCGCCCGGCATTAGTAGAGGCTATGGAACGAAGAGGAAAAAAAATTGAAGACTTTTCAAGGCAGGATATGCGCTCACTCGTTTGTGCTCAATGTCATGTTGAGTATTACTTTGATAAAACCAAACACGAGGGCTCTCCGTATTTAACATTTCCATGGGATAAAGGATTCAGTGCGGATGACATGGAAGAGTATTATGATGAAATTGAATTTACCGACTGGACACACAAACTAAGTAAAACTCCGATGCTTAAAGCACAGCATCCCGATTATGAATTGTTCATGACCGGTGTTCATGCACAGCGTGGCGTATCCTGTGCTGATTGTCATATGCCCTATAATAGTGAAGGCGGCGTGAAATTTACGGATCATCACATTCAAAGTCCGCTTAATAATGTAGCTAATTCATGCCAGGTTTGTCATCGTGAGGAAACAGACAGACTGATAAGAGATGTATATGAAAGACAAGACCGGTTGGAAGAACTTCGCCATCTTGCTGAAGCAGCGCTTGCGAAAGCGCATCTCGAAGCTAAGATTGCATGGGACAACGGTGCGAAGGAAGCTGAAATGAAACCTGTTCTTACACTTATCCGTCACGCACAATGGAGGTGGGACTGGGTAGCCGCGGCAAATGCTTTGGGATTCCACTCTCCAACTGAAGCAATGAGGGTTATCGGTACTTCAATACAAAAGGCGGAAGAGGCTAGAAGAAATCTTGCTGTTGTTCTTATAAAACACGGAGTTAGTTATCCGCCGAAATTGCCGGACTATTCAACCAAAGATAAGGCACAGAAAGTTGTTGGACTGGATATGAAAATGCTAAGGGAAGAAAAGGCGGAATTCCTTGAAACAACCGCAACCGAATGGGATAAACAAGCTGCGGAAAGACAGGGAAGTTTGTACAATTATAAAGTAAAGAAATAGAAAATTAAACCAATTACCGGGGATCAGAAGATGAAACAATACTTAAAAATTATTCTATTATGTTTATTCGTATACGGCTCTTCCGAGGCACAGGATGTGGAGTTTTCGGCTCAAATTCGTGCCCGATCAATAATGGATGCCAAGGATTTTAACAACAATTCTGATCCGATTACTTTTAACGAATTGAGAACAAGACTAAACGCAGTATTTTCAGCACCAAAAGGAATTAGCGGATTCGTTCAAATCCAGGATTCGAGAGTATTCGGCAGTGAACCTTCAACTCTATCAGACACTAAGAATCTGGATATTCACCAGGCTTATGGGATAGTAAGTGATATCTTCGGATTACCTTTCGATGTTAAGTTCGGTAGAATGGAAGTGAAATTCGGCAATGAAAGAATAATCGGTGCAGTAGGCTGGAGTAATGTCGGCAGGAGCTTCGACGGTTCAATACTTACTTACAAATCAAGCGTGGCAGATATCCATATATTAGGCTTTCAAATTAATGAATCAAACTTACCTGGTGATTCTCTTGATCAGACATTAGGAGGTGTTTGGGCAGAGCTGAAAATGTTTAATAACTACAAGACGGATGTTTTTATTTTGACTGAAAACACATGGCTTACAGACAATAACAGGTATACCCTCGGGTTCTATGCAAAAGGGAATGTCGGCAACTTTAATCATGAGATTGAGTTTGCTTATCAGCTGGGAGAAATTGTTATAGCAGGTGGAACTAATGATGTCTCAGCTTTCATGTTTGCTTACAATGCCGGTTACAAATTCGCTTCTAAATGGCAGCAAGTTCTTTCCGCGGGTATAGATTTCTTAAGCGGAGATGATGATTTCACTGATGGCGATTACAATATGTTTAACACTCTTTATGCAACCAATCATAAGTTCTATGGACATATGGACTACTTTATTAATGTTCCAAACCAGACAATGGGATTGGGACTAATTGATATCCATGCGAAATATTCTATGGTTCCATGGAAACCGATCAGGTTCGGAGCAGACGTTCATCTGTTTTACGCAGTTGTTGAAAATGATTTGGTTAACGGCAACACAAAAGATTTCGGATTTGAAGCTGATATATACGGCAGTTACAAGTACAGTCAAAATTTATCTTTTCAGGGAGGGATGTCACTGTTTGCTCCGGGAGATTTGTATAAAATGGTAGTATCGGGAGATACGGCTTTCTGGGGATACGGGATGGTTATTCTGAATCTTTAGAAAAAAGGGCAGAAAGTTTATCTGCCCTTCTTTTTCTTATGTAGTACTATTATGCTTATCCAGAATATTCTGAGCTCTCGGTTTGAAAAGCATGTGATAGACAATGTCGAGGTACGCATCACTGTCTTTTGTTTCAAGATCAGTAATATATTTCCAGAATCCGTAAATCTTCGAAAGTGATAGTAATCGCTCAGAATAAAGCTTCCAGTTGTACGACTCATTAACTCTTTGAATAGATTTCTTAGATATCTGATCCCAGAACTTGTCGTCTTCCTTGCTTTTTCTTAAAATGTCGAGAATAATATTTGCGCTTTCCTCATCATTTATCGGGTCTATATGGAAACCGTTTTTACCATCCTGAATTATTTCCAGTGGTCCGCCGTACTTAGTCGCGATTACAGGAAGTCCGGAGATCATCGCTTCGAGTACGGTAAGTCCGAATCCTTCGAATAATCCGGGCTGCACAAAAAATCCCTTCCGGTCTGCGATAACTCTGTACACCTCACCGGCTTCATCTTTGCGGAACAGTTTACCTATCCACCTGATTTTATTGTGAAGGTTGTACTTGTTGATTAAATGATGCATGTAATTAATCTGGTCAATTTCCTCTTTATCCGATGAACGTGATGCCTCAATCTGTCCGGCAACAATAATTATATTTGCCAGCTTCTGAATTTCAGGATTCTGCCCGTACCACCTGACCAGTGCCGTGAGGTTCTTGTTTTTATCCAGCCTTGCCATCGAGAACAATGGAATGCGATCCGGGTATTCAAGCGTTCCGAATATCTCATGATCATCGCTGTTCTCGAACAACATTTGAGTAATCGAATTCTTTGTACTTGAAATACGCTTTTCGGCTTTAGTGTAAGGGAAATAAATCTTCTCATTTACACCCGGCGAAATTATATTAAACTTGGTGTGATAAAGATTCACTCCGTTTTCTACCCTGTAAAGCCCCGGTAGTGTAAAGTGTTTATGCGATTCATACTGTCCGACGGAGAATTCAGTACCCGCAATTTCCTGGTATGTGGAAGTGATCTGGAAATCCGAAGAGTTTATCGCAATCAAATCGGCTGTGAACTGAGTTGAAAAGTTATAATGATCGTCCATATCTTTCCAGTAAAGATCACTGAATAAGTACTTACTCTTTTCAAGCGCATGCGCTATGCAGCATTGAGTCACATCGAATTTTTTCGACAGCAGGTATGAAACAAGATTGCCGTCTGAATAGTTGCCGATTATTAAATCCGGTTTACCCTGGAATTCGCCCTTCAATGCAACAGAGGCGTTCTCCGCAAATTCTTCAAGGTAAGGCCAGATCTCGAATCTTGAAATCCAGTTGTCAATAACCTTGGGGTTGCCTTTTCTGAACGGTACGCGAAGTATCCATGTATTTCTGGTGTTAGTAACTTTTTCAAGTCTTGTATCGCAGGTCGTATCTCGGGCATTCGGGATAAGTCTTGTGAGAATTATAATTTTGGGAAGGACATTTAATCCCGATTTTTTAAGTGAACTTATCAGGGCTTTTTCGAGAGCTTTTACCTGATCGAGAATGTACACGACCTGTCCGCCTGTATCCGGTAATCCGAGAACTCCTTCCTGTCCGAAATAACCGTGCGGACTAATAATAGCCACGTTGAATATCATTGGAATTCTTGAAATGAATTCACCCAGTACTATGTGGTCCGGTGAATCGAAAAGTCTGTCAAGAATTTTCAAACTCTCTGTAATTTCCTTCACATCCTTGCCGAGTCCGGGTTCGAATCCGAGTACCTGCAAGTCGTGCTTAACCTTTTCGGAAGAGTCGGTTTTCTCGTACTTCTCAAGTTTCTTAATAGCTTTATCAATATTAACGTTGAGATGATCAGTATCCCTCACACGATCGTTTAATATTAGTTGTGTTCCGTTATGTTTGTGAAGCTTCATGAAATCGAAAAGCAGGTTTTTCCATTTATCCGTTTCAGTGAACATCTGACTAGATAAATATCTATTTAGATACTCCACACCAGCACCGATATTTTTTGCATCTCGTACGGCCGGCATCCTCTCGTAAAATGGTTTGAAATCCAACGTAAGTATGTTCGCAGGATTTCCGGGATCAACAAACTTTTCCTTTATCATCAGGTATTCTTTTATGCTTATCTGCTCGACCTCCACATCCTCGAGATGTACAGCATAAAACTCTGAATGCCCAATCGCTACCCTTACATCAAGATATATACTGTTTCCCATACAAATCGCCTCCTGCAGTAGTTTTGTAAGTTCCTGCAGTTCTTCATCAATATCATCGAAGGGTTTTGAATACTCGGTAAATGCTTCAACAATATCTCCGAGAATAAAAAGTTTTTTCTCTTTGCTGTTAAGTAGATTAAGAAAACTGAAAAAATGGTCTTGGTATTCGGATATTATTGATAAAAAACTATTTATCATCTTTATTGTCCCTTTCTAAAATCTTATAGTGTTTAATACCTTCGATGACTCCGGCTGCGTGTTTATTCTCTGCGAAATAAACTCGTCGTCGTCCCTGAAGTTTTTCAAGCTCCGAGGTGTAATTCTTTACTATGACGCCAAGCGGTTCACCGGTCAGCATATCTTCATCGTTCCCCGAATCTCCTGCCACAAGTATTGAATCCAGTGGAATGTTCCAGCGGTAACTCAAATACCGTATCGCCCTGCCCTTACTTGCTCTGAACGGGAGAAAATCAGCATACGCACCGTGACTAATTATTAAGTTAGATTTTATCCTGTCCCTCACGAGCATGTGCCTGAGTTCATGCAGATGATCTATCCCGGTGTTATCAATATCATAACTAAGTTTGTATTTTCGTTGATTCTCCGGAACCTGTGGAGTTAAGTAATCGACATCCTCCAGTAATCGCTTTATTTTATCCGGCTGCCAGGAATGTTTAATATGAGCATCCCAGCCAGTGGCGTAAACATATTCGTTCTCGTTGTTATAATAAATTTCCGAACCTACGGAGGATATAATAACATCGGGATCAGTGATGCTATACTGCTCGAGAGCGCTTCTCGCGCTGTCAATTGATCTGCCGGTTGCAACTCCGAAACCTATATCCTTATTGCGGTTTCTCAGCAATTCATCAAGTTGAGATAACGCCTGGTCATCACCGGTCATTGTTTCATCGATATCGAAGATGAGCATCTTCTTAAAATCGAAAAATTTTCTTCCTGTTTTTATCACGAACGTCTTCGTGTTTTGTTGATTTAATCTCATTACTTCATCTACTATGTTCAAATACTTCTCGGCGTGGGCATCCCATGAATAATGCTCATGTACCCTGTTGATTCCGTTATATGAAAACTTTTGCCAGAGGCTGCTGTCGTTAAGTATCTTTTCAATAGCTTTCGCTATATTTTCAGAGTCCTTTACATCAACAAGAATTCCGTTATCAAGGTTGCCTACAATATCCTTTGGGCCTCCATCACTGGTGGTGACTATCGGGAGTCCTGTAGCTGCAGCCTCAATAAGTGTGATGCCGAAATTTTCCGTATAAGCCGAATTCACAAATACACCGTTTGATTCAGCTGCTATTCGATACATCTCCGGTACTTCGATTCCGAAATTATGCTTTTTAGGAATAGCCATCTTTCCGTAAAGATTATACTTGTCCATCATCAGCAGCATATCGGTTAATACTTCGCGCGGACTTTCATCAACATCGGCTATGTCTTTCCTAATCCCTGCGTAAATAGCCAGATTGGCTTTTTCCTGCAGGCTCTTGCTTTCACCGTAAGCTTCAATAAGACCGTTTATGTTTTTTCTTTTTTCCGGTCGTGATATTAAAAGTATCAGCGGTTTATGCATATTGGTGAAGAAGCGCCAGAGTTCACCTCTAATTCTATTACGAATATCCAGTTCCTCCCCTTCCCACTCACGCTTATAGTTATAAGGATAAAACTTTTCAAGATCCACGCCGGGTGGAATTGCGATTAGCTTCTCTTTATTCGCATTTTCATACATGCCGTACTGATCTTCGATTTCCTGGTTGGTACTTGTAATAATCTTATCCGCAAAGAAGATCATGTCCTCTTCAGCTTCAATACGCTGCTTGAACTTGAATCGCTTTTCAAGTTCATCTTCCTTGTAACCCGCATTCATTAATCTGTGTTTCTTAACAACACCAAGCGAGTGACCGGTTTGTATATAGGGAATTCCGAAAAATCTTGTTAAACGCGAACAGATATATCCGGCATCGGCATAATGTCCGTGAATTATGTCAGGAAGTTCACCCTGTCCTTTTACATACTTGATTGTTTTATCAGTAAACTCTTCCAGGTGATCCCATAATAATTCTTTGCGTATATACTTTCCGCCGCCGCATCGGATTCTTATAATCTTAAGTTTGTTATTTATTGTTTCCTCGTATTCTGAATAGTCCGACGAAATTTTCTTATCTTTAATGCGACGAGTTACAATTTCGACTTTTCTTACTTCATCTCTTCTGCTCAATGCTTCTGCGAGTTCAAGAACGTACTTAGTCTGTCCACCTGTGTCTGCGTCTCTGCCAAGCTCCAGGTTATTCCCCCGGATGAGTCCGTGAACATGGAATAATTGTATATAAAGTCCTTTACTTTCCATTTATTGTACTTATGTATTTGTTGTAAAATGTATCATCTTCAGGAACAGCTCCCTCAATGCCGCATACATCAGCGGAAAATTCCGAAGCAGTTGTAATTGTTTTCTTTAAATCCCATCCCTGCAGGTACCCAATTGTAAGCATTGCTGAATAAGCATCACCTGCACCTACTGTATTAACAACACTCTCAGCTTCCACTCTATAAGTTTCGGAACCTTCACTCGAAATAAGAAGAGAACCATCTCCACCAAGTGTAATACTTAGAAGATCGAGGTTGAAATCGCTTAATAACTTATGTGCCGAATCGTTTAAATCCAGTCTTTCTCCGTCATACAGCATAACATTTAATACGCGCAGTTCATCAACGTTCATTTTCACAATATCTGCTGCTTCCAGTGAACTGACAAGAAGATCCTTAGTATAAAAATTTTGTCTGAGGTTAACGTCATAAAAATATTTTACATCACGGTGCAAATATGTGTTAAGTGTATTCCTGCTGGTATTTGCCCTTTGCGCCAGAGTACCAAAATAGAACAGTGCAGCTTTACCTAATATATAATCAAAAGCATTGTCCTTAAATTCAATGAAGTCATAAGCCGTGTCAGTTAGAATATTGAAGTCGGGTATTTTTTCTTCATTTAATTTTACCTGTACAAGTCCTGTACTATGCTTTTCATCTACCTGAATAAATTCATGCGGTATTGCGTTATTCTTCAGAGTTAAAATAATCTCAGCACCGTCCATATCATTACCAATACGGCTGATCAAATGAGTTTCAAGTGTAAGCTTATTTAAATGATAGGTATAATTAAAAGGAGCACCGCCTATCTTTTTATAGTTTTCATAATCATCGAAAAGTATTTCGCCGAATGCGCAAATATTATTGTCAATCATGGCTAAGTAAAGTTGTTAGAAATCTTTTTAGGTTAAGAAAAGCAGCAACCAAATGCAATAATACTTTGAGTTGTCTTTCTTTCGGAATTTGCAAATTAAAAATCAGGGTTCGTTTTTATTCATAAATAAAGTCTGTGTGGGATAAGCAAAGCTAATACCCATCTGTTCAAACTTTTGGAATATCTTAAGATTTATTTCCTGCTGAACATCCATGTAGACATTGTAATCGTTAGTGTTAATGTAGTAAACATTCTCAAAGTCGAGACTAAAATTACCGAAAGCCTTAAAGTGCGATCTATCGAATTGTGCTCTCTCATTTTCCTCAACAAATTGTTTTACGAGATCCGGGATTTGTTTCAGTTTGTCAGCCGGAGTCTGGTAAACAACACCAAAGTTGAAAAGAACTCTTCTACGAGGCATGCGTTTGTAATTATGCAGCCGGGAATTAATTAAGTTAGAGTTTGATACAACCAATTGTTCACCACCAAGGGCGCGGATTTTCGTTGATTTAATTCCAATCTTTTCCACTACCCCAAGTTTGTCGTCGAATATAAGAAAGTCGCCTATCTCAAATGGCTTGTCGAAGTTGATGACAAAATAACTGAACAAATCACCAAGCAGTGTTTGAGCCGCAAGCGCGACTGCTATACCACCTATGCCTAATCCGGCGAGTGCTGTTGATACGTTGAAGCCAAGATAGTGTAGAAGGTAAAGCAAGCCCAGAAGCCAGATGAGAAGTTTAAAGAACGAGAGCAGAGGTTTAATCTTATTCTGTTCCTGTTCAGACTTTGTTGGAATTACAAAAGTATCTACAACGTACTGAGAAAATGTTATTACAAGACGGGTTGCAAACCATGTAGCAACGACTATGTATGTTATATTTACAGCTTCATACAGCCATTCGGCAAGTTCAAGACTTTTCAGTGCAAAGTAAAATGCGGAAAGCCAGATTAAAGTTCCAAGTAACTGCTTGCTGAATTTTATTACAAGTTTATTATTTTGAAACAACTTTCTTACAAGTATATTTTTTAGCACGAAATGGAGAAGTCCGGCCATGGTAAAAATGCCTGCAACATATAAATATGTTTTGATACTATTATTTAAAAAATCAACAGCCAACACATCACTCATGCATTTACCTTAAAAATTTAATTCTACCTGCAATTAATTTTGTTGAACACCGGTAAGTTGTTTATTTATAAAAAAAAACGCTAATATGCAAAAAGTTATAAAAATTGCTGGATTCCGGCGCGAAATGTATTGCAGTGAGCCTCAATAATATCATCAATGTTTTTTGAGTATCCGCCTCCCATCGCAACCATTATCGGGATGCTGTTTCTATAAGCCGATTCAAAGACGAACCTGTCTCTTTCCAAACACTCCTCCCTGCTTAGAGAAAGTCGGCCCCATCTGTCCGATTCCAAAACGTCTACACCGGAGATATAGAATATTATTTCAGGGTGAAATGAGCTTATCAGCATTGGAAGCCGGTCGTAAAGTATGTTCAGATATGATTCTCCTGTCGTCCCGGTTGGCAGAGGAATATCAAGATCGCTTTTATCTTTGCGAAGCGGATAGTTATCGCGACCGTGCATGCTGAATGTGAAAACTTCGGGAGTGTTTTCAAATATTCTTGCGGTACCGTTTCCCTGGTGTACATCGAGATCGACTATTAGGATTCGTGATACAAATTCATGGTGAAGCAGGTAGTTGGCCGCGACAGCAACGTCGTTCAACACGCAGAAACCTTCACCGCTATTTGCATAAGCATGATGAGTTCCGCCGGCTGTATTGAAAGAAATCCCGCTCTCTATAGCGTATTTACTGCCTGTAATTGTACCTTGGACAATGATCAATTCACGCTCGATAAGTTCGCCTGTCTGAGGAAATCCAATTTTTCTAATTTCCCTTCCCGTAAGTTCTTGGTTAATTAGCTTACTTACATATTCTGAAGTATGAGTTAATTCAATACTTGATAGATCAGCCTTCCCGGGAGCAAAGATATCGGAAGAAGATATTGTTCCCTCCTTTAAAAGAGTTTCAGGAATGAGTCTGTATTTATTTATCGGGAATTTGTGATCTTCCGGAAGCTTAAGTATGTATTCTTTGCTGAAAGCTATTTTAATGTGCAATTCGTTTAGTTTTATCTGAAAATCTAACGGGGTTATTATAATTAAATAATTAAGAAGGAACAAAAAGTAGAATTGGAAATAATTAGAGTGGGGTCAACAAAGAATAAATGACATTAAGTTTATAATTTATTAATTTGCTTTAAGCATACACCCGGTGATTGAACTTGTATGAAAGGAAGCACATGCAAAGGATAGTCGTAAACAAATATTTGTTCGGGTTTTCACTTGTCTCAACTGCAGCGGTATTGTTTAATATGGTACTGTTACCCGTCTTTAAAAGTGATATACTCAATAAGACTGCGTCAATTACAATCATCCAGTTCATATTACTTTTTTGTTTCCTAACTGTTTTCATATTCAACGCTTCTTGCTTATTCTGGGGTTGTAGGAGAGACAAAATACAGAGAGAAAGTATGATGTGTACTTTTATAACGCTTGTAAGTGTACTTACCATAATAATGATTTTCGGACACGAAACAGTAATTGATGAACTTTCACATGCTTATCAAGTTCACCGCAATCAGGGAAATTATTTGATTATACTCTATGTGTTCTTCCCATTTCAACTGCTATTCAATACACTCGTAACAATAAAACTGAAGCGATAAATGCCGTCAGCATAGTATCGGGATAGATATTACTTGTTGACCCAGGCATTGATTTTTTTTCTACCACCGGATTTTTTCTTTTTCTTTGCGTTTTTCGTTTTACTAGGATTCGAAAAATCCTGCTTACTATTACTTCTCTTCTTTTTATTCCTGCCTGGTTTATTAGTCTGCGCGGATTTATTCTTTTCAGCTACTTCGATAAATATTTCTCTTTTCCCTAAACGCTTTTCCCGGAAGCCTTTGAGTACAACCTCTGCATATCCACTGTCAACATCAAAAAACGAATGAGTTTTTGATATTACGATCTCGCCGATTTCAATATTTCGTACGTTGGTGAAGTCGTTTATCATGCCGATAAGCTGAGCTGGTTTCAAATCATCAGTTCTTCCGATGTTAATAAACATTCTTGTGAAACCGCCGGAAAATTCTTTACGTTCTTCTCTGGTTCGTTTCCTTTTTTCAGCAGGAACGTTTAAGTCCGGTGCATTCTTGTAATAATCGAGGAATCGGTTGAATTCAACTGAAACGAATTTTTTTATTAACTCCTCACGATCCAGCCATTCAAGCTTGGAATAAATCATCGGGAGAAACTGTTCAATCTGCGAGTAGTCTACTTCAACTTTCTCTATCCTGTCTATTACATGAAACAACTGCATCTCACAAATGTTTTTCCCTGTAGGAACAGGAAGGTATTCGAATTTTTTATTCAGCATTCTTTCAATTTGCTTTAACTTTCCTTTTTCTCTCAGGTTGGCTATAGCTATTGAAGTGCCTAACTTCCCGGCTCGTCCGGTTCGTCCGCTGCGGTGAATATAAACTTCAAGTTCATCGGGAAGATTATAATTTATTATATGTGTCAGAAGGTCTATGTCAAGTCCTCTCGCGGCCACATCAGTTGCAATAAGCAGACGAGTATGTTTAATCCTGAAGTTGTTCATCACCTTGTCACGTTGAACCTGTGAGAGATCACCATGAAGTGAATCTGCGTTATAGCCGTCCTTGATCAGCAGGTCGGCAATTTCCTGCGTCTCTTTCCTTGTTCTGCAAAAAACTATGCCGTAAATATCAGGATGAAAATCAACAATACGCTTAAGCGCAGCGTATCTGTCACGAGCTTGAACCATATAGCAGATGTGGTTAACAGTCTCAGCGCCTGTATTCTTTTTCCCGACAGAGACTTCAACAGGATCTTTCATGTAGTTGTTTGCAATCTTTCTGATCTCTTTTGGCATGGTTGCCGAGAAGAGAAGGGTATTTTTGTCCGCCGATGTCATCTGCAAAATTGCTTCGAGGTCATCCCTGAAACCCATGTTCAGCATTTCATCTGCCTCGTCGAGTACAACGGTCTTAATATTGGAAATGTTTATCACTCCACGGTTCATTAGATCGAGCAATCTACCCGGAGTAGCGGAAACAATCTGAGCACCTTTTCTGATCATCTCAATTTGCCTGTCTACACTGGCGCCACCGAATATAGCAGCCACCTTAACACCGTTTTTATATTTCGCGAATCCCGTGATATCATCCGCAATTTGGAGACACAATTCCCGTGTCGGCGTAATGATTAGATACTGTATTTTCTTAGTTTGAGGGTTTGTGTTCTGAACAATCGGCAGCCCGAATGCAGCTGTTTTTCCTGTTCCTGTCTGGGCTAATGCCAGTACATCTTCATTATTGCCATTAATAAGCAGCGGTATGACCTGCTCCTGTACCGGCATAGGCTTTTCAAACCCCTGATCCGTTACAGCTTTAATAATATTCTCTTCTATCCCAAGTTCTTCAAATGTTTTCATCTTCTTTCTCTACTAATATTATAAATATCCAGATTCGGCGGATTTACAGTATGTTTTTCTTAAACTGAAAAGCTGTAAACTAATTAAGTGCTGCTATATTCGAATGAAAAAAAGGAGGGTAAACTAATGATGTAATTACCGGTCCGTACAAATTTCAAATACCCTGCGCCTAAAACTATCCATAAACTCTGAATTTACCTGCACAAAGATACGAATAAAATCTGGGAATTATTCGTCTTTAAATGTAAACAGGTCGTCGTGCCCAGGCAGGAAAACATTCACTTTCAAACTAAAAAAGTGGGAAGTTATTTCTAAAAATTTATTTCAGCAATAAAAGTTTTTTTGTGTCCGAATACTTACCGGCGCTGATCTTATAAAAATAGACACCTGAAGTCAGTGCAGAGGCATTGAATTCAACTTTATATCTGCCGGTTTTTTGGCGTTGGTCTACCAGTGTAGCAACCTCACGCCCGAGTACGTCGTAAACAACCAGTTTAATCTGTAATGCAGGGGACGAATCCGTCAGCCGACGGACGTCCTCTACGGGTATACTGTACTCAATTGTTGTTGTCGGGTTAAACGGATTAGGGTAGTTTTGAGAAAGCACAAAACTTTTAACAATTGTTTCACTCTCGTCTGTGCCGGTTATTACCTTTTTCTCGCCGAAGAAGTTTCCGAGAATATAAGAAATGTTTTGCCTGAGATCAGGGTAACTAAACCTGTATGGCCGACTGCTTAAAAACACGAATTGTCCACCGGCTGTATTGTATAATCCACCCTTTACAGGCTTATGCCATACACCCAATCCCTTATCGTTATTTTCGGAGAAAAGCAAAGTACTTTCAGAATTAGTTAATGCAGTATCGAATGATGCTACGAAAGTCTGACTGCCTGTAATTTGAATGGAACGCAATCCATCAAATACGGACTCGTAATTTTCAATAATAGAATAAGGATTTTCACTCCATTGAATTCCTATCCTGTCTGCAAGTTCAGAATCAATGAAACTAGTAGCTGATCTGGTCATTAAAAACACATTACCCCCGAATTTTAAGTATTCAGGTATGTTAGCTTTACGCCATGCGTTTAAGTCGCCCCCATAATTATTGCTAACCCAAATAACCGTAGAAAATTGCTTTAATGTGTCGAGCGGTACAGTGTATGAACCTATTGCCTCTGGAACCGTTGAAGGAAGTTTATCTGAAGCAACTCCGAAATAATCCCAAAATGTGATCGGGTAATCACCCCAGTATGCTTTGTTTGCATAAGGGTCATAGAATTCATCATTTAATTGGGGAGTGATTCCGTTTACGAGTAAAATGCCCCTTCTAAACAAATCGTCACGATTGTTTAATATACCCGGCGACGGGAGGTTTAATATTTGCCAGCTATCTTCACCGTCATAAAATCTACCAAATGAAATATCCGCCTGCTGATTCTCAAATGTTATATGATCAATAATACTTGTATCTTTTTCGAATACTTGTACTAACGCAACTTCTTCAAGCTCCGCGTTCAACTTGAAGTTAAGATGTACCGGACCCTGACTGCTTTGTTCATCAGCCCATAAAATGATATGGCTTTTCGGCGGAATGGTAGTAACATCAGGTTCAGTCGGGGGAAAGAAATACTTAGTCGGACGGGTGAGGTCATCGGTTATGTACAGTCCGCCGAGATTGACTGGCATATTTCCCGCGTTGTATATTTCAATCCAGTCATTAAACTCGCCGAACTCATCAGCTATGGTGAAGTTATTAACTGCCATCAATTCATTTATGAACAGTTTTTCAACTAGCATTTCAAAGTTAGGCAAACCCGGCGAACCACCATCATTTGTACTTGCTTTCCAATTGGCAAAATAAATATTTTCAAGATCAGGAGAGGCAAGCTCGAGTGAGGGACCGTTCCCGTTCGGAGTTCCGACCCAATCATCCCGCGAGCTGTAGCTAACGAAATCGACAGTGATACCCTCGGGATTTTTAAACATAATGTCAGCGCGTATGTCGGGAAGTGTACCTTCACCCCAGTCGAGAACGCTGTTTACATCGCTGAAGTTTTCAGGATTCTTTGCAAGCACGAGGTAATTCGAAGGCTGAATAATAGTCGAAGAAGGAATGACGAATTCAAACGGCGAAGACAGATAATACCCGCTCAGATCAACAACATTTTTACCGGAATTATAAAGTTCTATAAACTCAAATTCTTCACCGTTCACAGGATTGTAATGAATCTCATTTATTAATACTGAAGCAAAATTGTTATCATAACTGAAAGCTCCCATGTCAGCGGTTGATCCGTCAGGGTCCTTCGCACCAGCAGGATTACCGGCATCAATGGCTGGAGAGTACGCGTCAAGCCGGAAGTCATTTAGAAAACGCGGGTCAGCATATATGTTGCCGGTTCCGGGGAGCTCTTTGTTGTTTGCAAGCGAATATTCTATTGTTAGTGCAGAAAGGTCATCCACCAGGTATGGCGAGTCAATTGAGTTTGCAAAAATCGAGTTGACTACATCGATACTGCCGCCTCCGACTCCAAAGTTCTTTTCAAAACTTGCAACTCCGAGAGCACATGCATAGAATGTATTTCTGTCGACATATGCATAAGAACCATTATCTTTCACGCCAACTCCCTGAGCACAGTTGACAATCACGTTGTTAGTAATTGTACAAGTTGAAGCCTGCCCGACGGATATTCCTTTGTCGAAACAGTTAAGTATTGTGTTGCCAGAGATTAAAATGTCTTTAGTTCCTTCGCCGAGGTCAATTCCGTCGCTGTTGTCACCATAGAAGTTATAAATCAAATTATTCCTGATAATTCCATTTGTTATTTGATCATAATCGATTGCGTCCGTATCGTAAGAACTGTTACCACGGAATTCGCAATTCTCGATTAGTGCCGAGGAAGCATATTTAACATTTATAAGATCGCAGGTTTTTTCGGAATGAAATCGACTGTTTGATAACGTGATATTTCCGTACTGTACAAACACAGGAAACGGGGCGTTGGGTATTGTTAGATTATCAATTACTATATCGGATTTGAAGCACGACAACGCTCCGATGTGATTTGATTTATCCGGACCATTTGTTCCGCCTTCAATAATAACATTTGAAAGGTAACAGGTTGTATCACTTTCGGATATGATAAGTGCTCCCCAGTTCTGTGCCCCCGAGCTCCTGTTCGGCGCGATTATTACAGGTAATTCTTCCGTTCCCTGAATATTAATACTTCCGTTTACTATTATCGATTTCCCTTCGTTCATAAATATTTCAACACCCGGTTCAATAGTAAGATTTGCTCCCGGAAGAATGGTAATATCGTTTGCTGCATAAAAAGGGGAAGCGGAGTGGGACAGTGTAGTGTTAGACGAAATTTCAGCCGGCAGCGTACTTACATCAATACTTTCGAATACTGCTGTAATAACAGCGTCGCTGCTTATCTTGGTTGAAATAGAATCCTGGCCGTTGTCGAAAATTCCTTTCCATTCTTTGAACCTGTAACCTATATTGGGAATAGCTTTGAAAGTAACCGGTATTCCTTTGAAATACTGAAGCTCTCTGTTCAAAGGTACGTTAACATTATTTACAATTATTCTGCCGGCATCTGCATGAGAAGTTTTAAGCTCAAGGTTAAATGTGCCGGACAGACCGAAGAAATCAATTATATGCTGAAACTGAAGTTCGGTTCGGTTCTCGCCGAAGGTTCTCATAACGGCTAATTTTTTCTCCCATTCAGACATGTTCATAATAGGAGGATTGTCGTAAATAATATAGTTCGGATCATCATTCCAGCGCTCAATATGCCTGCTCATTTCATCGTGTATAGAACTTTTAATGCTGTCAAACACGCCGAGAACTCGTTCTGTTGTAAATGTCGTATTCAGGTAGCCTGCAAATCTTTGTATAAATTCACTCTTAAATTCCCCGTTCTGCAGCAGGTTACGAAATAGTACCGTGGCCCAAGAAGAGCTTTGTAAAAATGTTCCGGGTTGGGACGTAGCCATTGCGATTGTATTATGCGTATAATGTGAAGTAAATGTTCCGTACTCGGTTCCGAATCCCCAATCCATATCAAGCAGTATCCAGCGCCATTTACCGTTCTCCGATTTTTCACGCCACCATTTTACATTTGTGTTAAGCCAGTTAATATTATCACAGAATATCTCGGTAATCATGTAATTAATGTATTCATCAATGTCCATTTGTGTTTTAACATAATTATAATTCTCTGCCGAGCTGAGATCAGCATTGTCGACATATTCAAGAAAGGCTTTGTAGTCCTCTGAATTACCTTCAATAATTATAGGCTCATCATGAAATTCATATTCCAACAGATCGATGTTGTACGGATCAATATTGTGCAGGTAGGCAAGATATTCAGGATTGATTTTATCCCGCATATTATAAATACCCCAGTACTTACCGTTGATATAAGTAGATACCGGTTGATATGCCTGACAGTCGAGATCCATCTGGTTTATTACGAGACTATGTTGAAACGCATCTCTGAACATTGTGTGCCTGTTGTCCGGTGTGCCCGAGTTCCTTAAATATAGAGCAGTGTAGTTTTCCACATCACGGTTTTTAAATACTTGATAATAAATCTGTTCATCCCCGAAACGTTCTTTAAGTTCAATAGTCATAGGCTTTTGAGGATATTGAAAAGAAGCCTGTCCGGAAAGACGAATACCGGCGTTTACACTGAACCCCGGTTTACCGCTTGGTTCAAAGTATTCAATAGCTACCGGTACTTCCCGACCTTTCATCTGCAGAGAAAATATGCCTGTTTCGTTACCCCAGAGAGTATTCGGGAAAGCAGTAATCGACATTGTGCTTAATGATGTCGATGAGTTTATAATATAAGTTTTTGTAACTATTTCCCCCGGCAATTTACTGTTGTTGAATGTCCGGGCACGTACAACTGTTGTTGTATCAATTTGCAGGGGTTTCGTATACAATGCCGAGGTACTGGCGGGTCTTGATCCATCGAGCGTATATCTGATCTCTTCATCTCCGGAATTCGCTGTAATCTCGATTGCCTGAGAGGAGTTGTAAAATCCTGCCGGTGCAGTAAAAGACGGCGGACTACACCTACCTGTATTAAGAATTCCGTTCGTAATATTAGCAGATCCTGGTGTTGGTTCGCCAAAGTAAAACCAATTGCTCCCCCCGTCAGGCTTTCTACCCATCGATACATCCCGGAGCTGTATACCGTATGAAACCGAATCAATAAGGTTTCCGTCAGGGTCGAATAAAGCTAATTCTTCGCCTCCGATACTAAGTTTGAATCCGAGGTGATATGAACTGGTATAAAAGATACCATGTGGTTCGTCGTCCCTTACATGCTGGGTACCGGGTTTGTCGTCGTACCCGTCTGCCCAGATTCTCAGAAAACTTTTAGGCCGCAATATCATTCCATCGGGTATTAGCCACTTGGTCGGATTGCTGAAATTATCGGTTAAGTAGTAGCCGCTCAGGTCAACGGCAGAATTTTCATTGTTATATAACTCAATCCAGTCCGAGTAGTCATCAAAGTCAATAATATCAGGATTAATAGTCGCATTCGATGCGAGAAACTCATTGATAAAAACATTTTGGGCTTTCAATCCGGATAGGCCGAGTGCAAATAAAAACATCAGGAAAAGCATACTTTTCTTGTAAGGGGGGTGAATTGATTTCATATTTGTTTCCACACTTAAAAGTGAAAAGATGTTTAATCATTCTATTAAATAGACTGATTTCCATGGGATGGAAGTTAACTATTATTTTCTGATAAATAAATATACAGTGCCGGCAGCAAATTGAAGTGGAATGGAAAGGGGACTTTAAGAGCCCCCTTGAATAAATTAGTTGGTAAAATAGCTTTGATGCAGTCTATCCAAATCTGAAATTAATTTCGATAACTTATCAATCTGCTCTAAAGGATACTCAGAACCCGGGTTGAGAATAAGTGCCTCCTTGTATTTTTTCACCGCGCTGCTATAATCTTTCACCTCAACAAGCTCATCAGCTTTTTCAACTATTTCACTGTACTTTTTCTCCGGGTCGGGTTCAATATCAATTACCTTAATGTCATCTCCCATCTCCGCAACAATCTGCTTCAGCGTTTCTTCCGGGTAACCGACACGCTTAACTTTGCCGAACTCGTCCTTAACAACCCCGTCGATATATTTCATGTTCAAATGCTTGAATAATTCTTTCCAGGTATTGTAAGTTTTTAAGCCGGCATTAATAGAGTATTCTGTCAGATACTCAATTGCATCCCCGCGGGAAACTTTAAATCTTGCGAGCGCAGTATTTTCAGTGGTTGCTTGTCGACTGATAAAACCGCCTTCAAGTTCGTTTTGTTTATCCTGCAGATCGCCGATAGCCAGCGAATACCTAGGGTATACAAAATTGGATACAGCGTTGAACATCCAGAAACCTGAATCCCAATTGAACTCACTGAGAGATGCAAGTCCCTCTTTATAATTGTACGGTACATCCGTAATAGAAGCATACATAGGTGAATATACAGTCATGTAAGTATCATCGAATCCAAACCAGATAACCGCGCCTATTTCACGCGGCATATTGGAACGCGATTGTGTTACAAATGAAAAACCTGTCTGGTAGGTTGATATAGGACGCTCGTTGAAATATTTCTGTCCGTCCACCTCCCAGGTTAACGGGCTGCATCGGTAGGGCATGTTATAAGGACCTGCCGCAACACCTTTCGTCATGTCCAGATCAGTGCCTTCGTAATGGTCGCGCATTAAGTTCATTACATCCTGTGCCGATAGTTTTTTGTCCGGTTTAATCCATAGCGGCATTCGTTCAAGAGTTTGCCCTTTAATGTAGTCTACATATTTGTCCATACTGCCGTTTACACGTCTGAAAAACGACCAGACGCGTGCATCGCAAAACCTGATTCCGCCGAAGTCTAAGGGGTTATAAGCTGCGGCGAAATCGAAATCCTCGTCGGCTCCATCGTAGTAACCTTTTTCTCTCGCGAATGAAATTATATCTGATGCATACATGCAGTTCTCAGGATCATCCAAAGGAAAGGTGGTGATCCTCGACTGATTGGCGTGTGCACATACATAGCCGTCCGGAATTTTTCTTGCTACCCAGACAGCGCCTTTGACTCCTTCGCCTTTGCCGACAAGTTCGAGTATCCAGGCTTCGTTAGCATCTGCTATTGAAAATGACTCGCCGGAACTATAGTAGCCGTATTGCTCAACAAGTCCGGTCATTATCTTTATAGCTTCCCGCGCTGACTTCGAACGCTGAAGTGCTATATATATCAGACTACCGTAATCGATAATGCCTTGTTTATTTCTAAGTTCGGATCTGCCCCCGAACGTGGTTTCACCAATTGCGACCTGGTATTCATTCATGTTGCCTATTACATTGTATGTTGTATCAGCTTCGGGAATTGAACCGAGATATTTACCGGTATCCCATTCATAGATTTTTCTCATAGTTCCCTTGGGGTAAACGGTGGCTGGGTAATGGTAAAGCTCGCCGTAGAAGCCGTACGAATCGGCAGAATATGTTATCATAACAGAACCGTCAACGCTTGCTCCCTTGCTGATAAGAAAATTTGTGCAGGCATTATAATTTGTTGTAAGTGCAAAAAATGTGGTTAACACTAAAATATATACGATGTTATTCTTCATAATTTCACAGAGTTTGTTTGGAAATAATCAGTTTATAGAGGGGGAAATTACTGAAAAGCTAATTAAACTGAAAATGGACGAAGTAAAGAACTTCTTTTGTTGGAGAGGGAGAATGAAAAGCCTGCCGGGGACCAATCCGCGGCAGGCATAATTATTACCACTCTATTTTTATATAATCAAGCCATGCTTTGTCCTGCCCCGAACTTCCGCTTGCATCCTTGGTATATTTCCAGGTGAGTTCAAGCTCGGAGGAGTTGGCTGTATAATCGTAATCATAAGTATTCCAGCTCTTAGCTCCGCTCCATTTGTCGATTTCCACACCGTTGATGTAAAAGCGGAGGAAATCGAAATCGTTCTCGGAGGAAACCTTGCATGCGAAAGATATCTTGAGTTTTGTATTATACGGAACATCATAAGTTCTGGAGATTGATGAAGTTCCATCATTTGTTATGCTGCCAGAAACAATCGAATAGTCGCCGTGATATTTTTCCTGCGAGTTGATAGACCATTGTGCGTCGCCGGTGTTCTTCCAGCTCTCGCTTATTTTTGCGGACTCGAAGCTCTCGAAGAAAGTAACATAGCTGGCGATATTAACTCTTAATGCTTTCCACAGATTGTTAGCTTCGTCCTGGACAAGTACGTCCGCTGTTTCACCGCTATCGCCCACAGCAACCATAAATGCACCTGCATTGTCTTCTTCGTCTTCGAATATGTTTATAATACTTGAGTTCTGTGATGACCATTTATAAACCGACGGCAGGTTGCCAAGATATGTTGTTGCTGCTATTCGGGCAGTGTCGCCTTTCATTATTGTTATTTCATCAATGCCGTAAGGATTGTCGGCAGTAGCGTTTATATACAGACCCTGATAGACAGAGAAGAAATCCTTACTGTTGAATGTACCGCTGAATTTGGAATTCGATCCGGAGTTAAGATTATCGATAATGGACAACTCAATGGTATGATTGAAGTCGCCTCGTTTAGGACTCATATAGTTCAACCAGTAGAAACTGTTCGAGAAGACAGTTATATCATTCTGGATTTCGATGAACTTCGAAGAAAGATCCTGTATGTCTGTGATTGAATAGAAGCCGGAGTTACCGAGACTTGCAAGTACATCGGGTTCAATTTCACTGCCGAGTCCAATTGTATAAACCTTTTTGCTTCCTCTTGCATTCAATGCCTGCTGAAGTGTATGACTACCCTGGGTATCGCTTCCGTCGGTAAGTGCTATCAGAAATCCCTGTGTTATTTGCGATGTTGTGTATATGTCATTCCATCTGGACACAGCCTCGATCATTGAACCATACAGGTCTGTAGTTGCGAATCCTAATTCGATTGAATTAATCGCAGTTATCAGGTCGCTCTTGTTACTTGTAAAGTTCTGAATTAATACCGGTTTTTCGGAGAACTTGTAAATTGCGACTTCCTGTTTTGAAACCATGTTATTTACAAGTTCAATTGCAGCTTTTTTAATCTCGGAAAGATTAGAACCCACACTAAGACTGTTATCGAGAAGCAGAACTGTTTCCAGTGTATAAGGAATCAGGTCCTTTTTCTTAATCTGCATTGCAGATTCCGTTGGTGAAACCGGCTGATTATCTTCCAGTACCTGGAAATTAGTGGTTGTCAGGTTATCGATACCCCGTCCATCCATGTCGGTTGCCTGGAACATGATGTTCACATAGCTTGGACTTTCAACCTCGATGTAATGTTTTGTAAGTTTATATCCAGGTTCAGCCTGGTATGCTTTGGTAGTGAAGCTCCAAACTTCACTTAGATAAGTCGAATCATCCACTGAATTTGCTCCTATCTGCCAGTAATATGTTGTGGCGTAGGAAAGACCGGTAATTACAAACTGATGAGCTCCATCATCAATAGTAGAGACAAGTTCATCATAAAGGGGAGGGGGATTGGTTGTTCCGAAATTGATGAAATATTCATTTGCATTAACAGATTCCCATTGCAGCGTTACGTACAAATTCTGATCAAAAGATCCTGTAGCGGGCGAGGGATTGGACGGAACATACTCTTCCGTATTTGCATCATCGTCTATAGGTGTAATCGGATCGTCCTCGCACTGCTGAAACAGCAGAATACTGAAAATAGATATTAATATAATTGACAGTTTTTTCATGAAAATAGCTCCAAAGTGTGATTTATTATATAATTGAAATTTTAAAAACATAGATGTAGATCGTGTTATCCCTTTAAGCTCCTGAGATATAATTACCTAATCTTACTGTTATTTCTTTTTCTTGTTTAAGCTAATTGATTCTTTGCTTGGTATAAAGTCAAACTTAGTTGAAATTTGAGGCTCCCATTTATTAAGCTACCTTCTGTTGTTCCAAGTTTAACTCTGCCATAATAGCTGATTTTAATAAATATAGTTTATTATAATTGTTAACTCTGCGAAGCCTGGTTTCTATTTCCAGCAATGCTGATGCAACCCACCTTGACTTCATATCTGAGTTTACCCAGTTTTTTACATTCCTTAAATGTTTTGCCAGTAGGGAGTTCATGCTCTCTATCATATTCGTGGTTGTAAACGAACGTCCCAACTCTTCAACAAGCCCCAGCCTGTGCATTATCAGAGTTTCTTCCAGTCCCTCTTCCAAAGAATTGGCAGCGCTGCGGTTTGTTTTTTTCAATTCATCCCGGATCTCAAATAGTCTAATTTTCGCTTCTTCATAAAGCGGCTCACTATATGCCCGCTGAAGTTTACCCTTAAATACCGGTTTCTCCTTTTCACTTAAGTAACTGATAACATTTTCCCGCTTATGCCATTGGCAACGCTGAACAACCACAAACTCGCCGAATACTTCATCTACTGCTTTACGTAAGCCTTTAGAGCCATCAAGGAGGGCAAGCAAGCCACCTGTAAAACTAAAACCTCTTTCAATTAGACCTTGGAGTAAGCCTTTAACCGCAGTACTGTTTTCAGTAGTGGTCTGTACGAAACCCAACGGTACTTTTACTCCCATACTTGTTACCCCCAAGGCTATTACAACATTATCCCTTGATAAGTATTTGCCATCTATTACTATTGCCAGGAACTCGTAGTTGCTCAAGTCCCGCTTCTCAAATTCTTCCAACGATTTACTACTCTCTTCTACAAATCTACGGCTTATACTTGATTGGCTCAATCCGAAACTATCTACTACACTTCGAGTTACTTTTTCATAATCTTGCTGGCTTAAACCGAGTATTATCTTTTTCAATACTTCCTCGCCTGGCATTTCCATACTATGAAGCTTTTCATAATATTCCGGTGTTTCCGCTTTCCCGGTTAACTTGTTAAACAAACGGGGGACTTCTACTTTTACTTTTTCAGAACCTACACGGATACTGCCGGGATTGCTACTCCAACGGGAGTAATTGCTCGAACGGCTGTGCTTTTCTCCTGCTTTTTCTCGGAGTTCTTCTTCCATAAGCTGGTTGTAGTGTAATCTGGCTATATCTACAAAGTTCTTAAACATCTCGTACTGAATATCTTGTGGTTGATTTAATAACCATTCAAGGTTTTTCTTTTCGATTTTGCTATCTTGCATTTGAGGCTCCTTTTTGTTTTTTGTTACTGCTATTTCAAATTACAAATTTTATGGGAGCCTCTTCTTTTTTTATTTCAACTAGGATTGAATATATATCCTTTGCTTAACATGTTTAATAAAAACAAGTTATATCATTGAATTAAAGTTATTGTTACAGCCGGCAAATTTATAAAAAAAGATAGTAAGATCACATTAAAAAATTAAACAATAGTTTTATTCAATGTGATTTTAGGATATCAATTGATGTGTTTTGTTCAAAAATAGTCCCAAATAACAGGAAAACAAAAAATACGGGGTATACTATATTTTTATTGGAATTCTGTTCCTGTCAATCCAGTAAGCCCAGACAACCAGGAGCCACATTGAAAATCCCACATAAGGAATTGCTTCAACACTTTCAGGCGGCGGTCCAAATACATTACCCAGGTAAACCAGGACTAGAAAGACAAGCATACTTATCAATCCAATAGAGCCTTTTTTGTTTTCGGCTTTAGTTGCTTTCATATAAAGATAGGCTCCAATGGCGAAAATTCCGATTTCTATGATGAGGGTAAACGGAACAGAGTTCCATAGTCCCAATCCGACTTTGGTGCCGCCAAAAAGCAGTGGAAGATCAGGTCTGTGGGTGAGTAAGTCCAATATCCAATGGCTCATAACGAGCCCGCCCAACAGAAGCGCCCCTTTACCGTTCTTTTTAATTCCGTAGTAAATGCCTCCAAATAAAAGTGACCAAATCAGGACGCTGACAAATCCGTGAGAGAATGGATAGTAAATAAAGTCCAGCGGTGTGAACGCGGTATTACCGGGATCGATCTGTACTTTTTCAAGTCCGAACAGCAGAAGTAAAGGCCACAATAAATCAATAAATTGTGTAGCGATAAACATTGTCCCGAGAGACGGGCGGTTATCAATTTTTTTTGCCGCTAATCCTGCCGCGAAATGACCGATAAACATACGTGCCCTCATTTATTAAGATATAATGTCTAATATACTAAATTGAGGGGAAAAAAATACCCCGATCCTGGAAATTTTACAGAACCGGGGTGAAAATGATTGATCCGGCAAGAACCGGCCGGGAAATTTATTTGACAAGCATCAGTTTTTTAATTGAGTGGAAATCACCTGCTGTGATAGAATAGAAATAAACACCACTGGCAAATCCGGTAGCATCAAACTCTACGCTGTAAATGCCGGGAGCCTTTTCAGCATCCACGAGTTCGGCTACTTGTCGTCCTAACGCATCGAAAATTTGCATTTTAACAGTCGATGTAGCCGGAATTGAGTACTGTATAACTGTTGTCGGATTGAAGGGATTCGGGTAATTCTGAGACAGCGAATATGAAATAGGGAATGCAGAAGCCCTCCTTACATCTACAAATTGTTCGTAATTTGTAAAATGATAATTGAATCTTCTGTCAGGAGCAGAATCGCCGTTTACAAAAAACTCAGTAATATCATTCAGTTTTTGTATATTATCGACCCAGTGAAAGTTCAGTGAAATTATATCTGCATCCTGATTTAGCACACTCCTGTCGATTTTTATTTCCAACTGATTGTTGTCATAGCGATATTCGCAATTTGCCGAAAATTTCCATGTCGAATCGGATTGCCATGCGGAAATTGTCGTGAGACTATCTGATTCTATCTCCATATTAACTGCAAAATCATAACCTTCCCAGCCTGTTGTCTTACTTGTGTCTGCATCAATAAAAAGTATCATCCAATTGTTTTCATCATATGAAGTTAATGAATCTGTCGTTTTTGCATAGAAGTAAATATAATTATTATCATAGGCGGCCCTGGCTTCAATAATGTCGTTTCTTCCTGTGGTATTTTTATATATCGTTGTTTTATTATAGGCAAAGTGATTTCTATGAAAAACATCGCCTTGCGGATCTTTAAAAGTAACATCAACCGAATTCCAGTCGGAAAAATTTCCGTCTATCGTGATCATTTCCTTTTTCTTGGCAACAGGTAATAAAGCAACGCCTTTGAACTGTCTTATATATGAGATCATCTGGTAATAAAGATTATCGGTATGTCCGCCTTTCATAGGTTCAATATCGCGATTAAATTCCTGATTGTAAGCATCAACAAAATATGTCTCGCCGTCTTTAAGATTTTTACCCAGAAAAGTTGTAGCTCCGTCGGAATACAAAAATCTCTGTGCAATCCACTCGTTCCAACCTGCAATCATAATTACCGAAGGATCAATCTCTTTTACCCGGCTCCATTGTTCCGAAAAAAATAATCCGTGACCGGTATATTCAGAGAGATCGTATTCATTCAGCGGAGGCTCTATTCCGTTGCTGTAACTTTGTCCGGTATTTGAGATAGGATGCTGAGCTATAGAAACGGGAAGCTGCTCAATTACCTTCGTTTGACCTTCATATTTCCATCCGTAATCCTGCGGAAAATTATCAAGCCACTGCCAGTGATTCGCATTTCCAACTGCATCCGTCCAAGCCCAGCTAAACCTGAATGTGAAAAATGAACTCGCTGCCTCGCTGATTTTACTATCCGGGTATTGTCCGAATATCAAAGGTTTGCCGTCCCAATAAAACCATAGGTCCTTATATTTATCACGGGAATAGAAGTCATTATATAGCTGGTTGATTACCGCAGCAGAATTGGAATAAGTTAAAAAGCAAATATATGGAGTCGGAATTCCGTCATCACGCATCTGAAGCGATACCTGGCAGAGAATATCAACAACATCAAGGTATGTATAGGCATTGGTAACATCGAAGTAAAGGAAATCAACTCCGGCATTACTAAGCATCTGAAGATTTCTCCTGATAACCCAGGGATCATTTGCTAAATAATAACCGGCCTCAGGTTCTCCCCACCAGTGAAAAGTATATCTCGGCCCGAATTGCGGATCAGCAGGATTTTCGGCAATAATTTTAGAATTATCATAAAGACTGTTTCCATGAGACCCTTGCCAAAGAAAATAGAAAACACCGACATACTTATCTTCTTTCGGTTCACCTGCTGTCTTCTGTGTGGGGAGTGATCTTCCTAATGCATCGGTGGCAACCCAGGTTTCACTTATTGCTCTTATTTGTTTGGAAACGGTTTGTGAGAATAAAAAATTCGAGATTAATAAAAATGAAAGGCATTTGACTAATACAGACATAGATTTTTGCATGATTAAACTGGCATCGCATTATAGGATTTAGATAATTATTATATTTTCAAAATGAAAACATACGTAATAAAATTGATTCATATGATGATTTAAATACTCTTTATTGTGGTGCTCAATGTTTAGCAGCAGTGTCAGGAATAATGTCAGCGCCTTATTACAAGCTGTATTGTAAAGATAAAACCAGCTTTCTTCGCAAAAAGTTAATGGTATTATCTATTACAATATTTGACGGTTTAAATACTTTTACTGATTAACTATTGGATATCCTTTATGTTTTTCATGATACATATCGCGAATAATCGGGTTTTGATTTTGATAATGTTCCCGAGGCTTCCTAAAGTATTAGGCATGTAGACTGCCCGGTGAACATAGATAACACAAATTATTAGTTCCATACTAAAGTAAAAGCAGTCAGTACGATACGAGCCTGGTTAGGTGAGGGTTTTTATTTAGCCCCTGGAACTATACTTAACTTAATTTGATACAAGACAGGCAAATTCTTATATTAACCTGCAACTTAACCAGAACGAAAATCCGTTATCCGGAGGGAAGAATGGATTCAAAAGTTAAGGATTTCACCTATTCAGATCAGCCCGAGCCGCACAAAACCAGAACTAAGGAGATTTTAAAAGCTCATCCCGAAGTAAGGGAACTAATAAGCAGAAATCGGGTAAGCTTTCTGGTTATTCTGTTTGTTGTGACATTTCAAATTGTTTTTGCAATTTTATTTGCCGATCAACCCTGGTGGTATGCCGTAATCGCTGCCTGGATAATTGGCGCTTTCGCTAATCACGCTCTTTTTGTGCTTATTCATGAAGCTGCGCATAAATTGATTTTTAAGAAATCGGCTCTTAACTATCTTTCGGGAATACTCGCTGACATCCCGAATGTACTCCCGAGTGCTATTTCATTTCGAAATTATCATCTCAAGCACCATTCATTCCAGGGGGTTTATGAACTGGATGCGGATCTGGCGAGTAAGTGGGAGGCTAAATTGATTGGAAGTACGTTTATCGGGAAAGCTGTCTGGGAATTGTCATTCCCGGTGTTCCAGGCTTTACGTACCTCAAGACTAAAAGAGATCCCGTTTATGAACGGCTGGATCTTCCTGAACTGGATTATAGTTTTCGGATTCGACATACTGATAATAGTACTCTTCGGTTGGAACGCTTTTTTGTACCTGGCGCTTTCATTCGCGTTTTCAATAGGCTTTCATCCGCTTGGTGCAAGATGGATTCAGGAACACTTTCTTACTGCCCCGCCGCAGGAGACGTATAGTTACTACGGTATCCTGAATATTCCGGCACTAAATGTAGGTTATCATAACGAGCATCATGATTTCCCGTCGATTCCGTGGAGCAATTTACAGAAGCTTAAAGACGCGGCTCCCGAGTTTTACGATAATCTCGTCTCGCATAAGTCCTGGTTCAAGTTGTGGCTTCGCTTTTTGTTTGACCCTGATCTTTCTCTATATTCCCGAATAGTACGAACCAACAGGGGAGGGCTGCAGGTATAAACTGAATAATCATTCTATGGATGTGTATCAGCTATAAGTTTCGTATTTGAACTGATTGAATATTGTTTGTGCAAAGATTAATTTGATTAAAGGTATCAGTGTTTATTTTATGAAATGAAAATTTACGGAGGATATTATGGTACCAGGAAAGATTTCAAAACTAATTCTTATATTATCAATTCTGACTATTCTTCAATTTCCGTCATTTATTTATTCTCAACAGAAAGCAATTCCTATAACGACGATGTCTGAAGAGGCAAGAAGCTATTTCATGGAAGGCCGATACCGTTACGAAAATATTCAGTACGCAACAGCTGCGGCTCTGTTTGATGAAGCCATTTTGACCGATCCCGGTTTCGCGATGGCTTATCTCTATCGTGCAAGATGCGGAGGAGGTTATAATATTGTTCAGGAGAATCTTCACAAAGCAGAGGGACTGATAAGTCTTGTATCGGAAGGGGAGAAAAGACTGATACTGTTTCAAAAGGCTTTACAGGAAGGAAACGACGCCGAACAAAAGTATCAGATTAGGCAACTTCTCGAATTGTATCCAAACGACAAGCGGGTTCATTTTAATGCAGGATTATATTATGATTTCATTAAGGATCCGGCAACTGCAGTTATGCATTACCTGAAAGCCGTTCAGATAGATGAAAATTACGCCGCCGCGTATAATAAGATCGGATATGATTTCATCGATCTCGGGTTTATGCTTTCTGCGGAAGACATGTTTAAAAGGTATATAGCTATACAGCCTGAAAACCCGAATCCATATGATTCGTATGCCGAGCTGCTTATGAAACTGGGACAGTATGAAGAATCGATTAGACAGTACCGCACTGCGTACCAAAAGGATGTATTGTTTACACAGGCTCTTGCGGGAGTCGGGCACAATTACATATTCCTGGGCAACTATGAGAAAGCACGGGAAAACTATCTGCATCAGCATGAAAAAGCCGTAAGGTTTAATGAAAAACTGGATGCGCTTAAGTGGGTGACGACCTCATACATTTATGAAGGAGATATTAACCAGGCTGTTAATACACTTGAACTGCGCGCGCAATTTGCAGAGAATGAAAAATTAGTTCCGGATATACTTGATTCATACAATATGATTGGAAAGCTTCTTACGGAAACCGGAAAGTATGATGAAGCAAAAAGCACTTTCGATAAAGTAAGCGGTATGATTGAATCATCCGGAATTGTTGAGCCGCTGAAGGAGGATTACCTTGTAGACTCATATATAAACGAGTGCTTCTTGCTAACGAAGAGCAATAAACTGAAAGAAGCAAAACAGCACATGGAAAAATGCCGTCCGTTTGTTGAAGGTAAACAGAATCTTGCCAGACTGCGTCTTCTCAATCTGGTGAAGGGAATTTATACGCTTAAAAACGGTAAACCGGAAGATGCGATTGATCTTTTTAATAATGCTGACAGGGATAATCCTTATACATGGTATTATCTTGCCAAAGCATATTCCGAGCTGAGTTATGAGGAACAGGCGGATACTTTTAATGACAGAATAAATTACTGGAACCAGAACAGCTTCGATTACTCAATCGTAAGGTATAAACAGAATTATAACTAATTAAGGCAGATCATGAACAAAGAAAAATACTACTGTGAGGTTTGTGAGAGTGAAGTAACTTCAGACTCAGAATTCTGTGTGAATTGCGGTTCATTATTTGCAGAAGATATTAGTTGTATAAATCATCAGGATACCGATGCCGAGGGTGTCTGCATAATTTGTGCACAACCCTTTTGCGAACGCTGCGCATCGATGATTGATGATCTGTTCTTATGCTACGAGCATGAACGCTACGAGATAATTCAAAATCACGCGAGAATTAAAGGAAGTTCGATTGAAAGTGAACTTCGGTTTTATAAAAACTGCCTGGAAAAGGAAGGACTGCATCCGGTAATCTTTAATCGTAAAGTCAGTCCTTTACATTTAGGAGGGACAGACTATACTTTGTTCAGAGCTTCGGGGGAACATAATGGGCACATTATAAACGAGATTAAACTAATGGTTCCCTGTCATGAAGTACTGGAAGCTGAAAGAATACTGGACGAAGTCGATGCAATGGAAACCGGAAACGAAAATTCTGAGATGAACGAATAATTGCCTGTCTGAACCACCTGGTATAACATCTTAATTATACCGGATTTTTATCCATTCTCCCTTTCGGCGAACTGTTGAATTGATAAAATGAGACAAAGAGTCTATATTTGTACGGAGAGATTAATTATGCTTGACAAATTTCAAATACTCTTCGACAGATTTGATCCTCTAATCGCCGGCTGGATGCGGAGGCACGGACTCCTGTTTCTGCGTATATCAATTGGCGTTGTCTTTATCTGGTTCGGCGCGCTTAAACCTTTCGGTATCAGTCCCGCCGCCGACCTGGTTAAAAAAACAGTTTACTGGTTCGATCCCGATTCGTTCATTGTGGTACTTGGGATTTGGGAGGTTCTTATCGGACTCACAATGCTCTACAAACCAACAATCCGTATATCGATATTTCTTTTATACCTGCAAATGCCGGGAACTATGCTGCCGCTCATTCTGCTTCCTCATGTATGCTTTACTTCATTTCCATTCGGGCTAACTCTGGAAGGACAGTATATAATTAAAAATCTTGTACTTATCAGTGCCGGACTTGTTATCGGCGGTACGGTCAGGGAAAGAGTGGAACCGGTTAGTTATACCGGACAATTAAGATAAATTTTCACAATTCCGTTTGTACTTAATGCTATGTCGGAAATCGCTGTGCGGGTCCCAATTTTAGTCTTGATTAAGATTTAAACTGTACCTAATTTCTCAATGCCGTTTTTAAGCTTCTAACATATAGTTCTCGGCAGGGGATATCATTCTCGTGGGTATAAAATCATTAGCAATAATAATATTCCTTCTTCCTCTTGCAGTTCAAGCACAGGAATTAATGGATGTCGAACTGGCAAAAATTATAGATACTAACCTATTCCTGTCCGAAGACGGTGGGTGAACTGATAAAGCTTGCGGATGTATCAATGGCAACTCACTTAAATGATAGTACGTTATTGTCTGATGTGATATTCAAATATGCAAAAACTAAGATCCTCAGAAAGCCTTTGAGATATGAAAAACTATTTGAATCCGGTGATACGTTATTTGTTTATCTGTATCACTACTATTTATTAAGTACAAAGTGTTTTAATGAAGAGTATATAAAGAAAGGATACGCGAGGTACGAGCTATCGAATAACGCTGAATTTAATAATGAGTGGTCTGAGTATGAATCCGAAGCCAGGGAAGATGAAGAAGGACTCTGGGATGATGAAAGTATAATTCCGCAATTTGATGAGATATCATCTTATGGATTAATTCGTTATTCAAATGATTTATATCCACCGTCCAGAAGTCGTTCGGTGGTATTTTTTAATTTACAGTACAACTATATCTTTAATGCAAATACGTTCACGATTTCTGCTATAATGCTTAGTGAGGATGAGAGAATCAGTAATTCTTTATCTGGTTTTATTCTCGTTCCCAAAGCGAATTTTGATTTTACACCATTTGGATTAAGTATCGGCGCAATGATTTCTTCGAACAACAAATCAAATGACCTGAAGTTTTGGCTCATCCCCGTTGCCGGCGTTCGTTTGGGCAGCATGGAAAGGTTTCATCTATTTGCAAATTTATTGAGTGAAGATCATTTATCAGTGCTTGATTATGGACTAACGCTTAAATTCAAAAATACATTTAATGAAGTATCATTCGGAAGCAGCTATACAATATCCGAGAGCGCCTTATTCATAAATACGAAGATAAATGTGTATGAAAATTACCTGCTGGAAGTAATGGTTCACAGGTATCATGAGATTAATCAGTACTCATTTCTGATGGGTGTTGGGCTGATATTTGAATAAAATGCAATACACAGTAATCCGTATTAAATGAGTTGTTCTTGCCGGCATGATTGTGTAATCACCGGGTAAAAAAATGCCGCTTGAAACTACCTCTGTCTATGTTTAAGTTGTTAGTTATTGTATGATACATTCCGGGAATCACTTCTAAAGGGGAAGTTAGTATGAAAACATTATTGCTGCTGATCTTTAGCGCTACGTGCTTGGCAGGTCAGAGTAATGACAGAAATTACGAATTAAGCAGATATTCAGCCGGTACAGGTATTGCGTCCTATCATTGGTCGGGGTTTACAGGTTTAGCAATCAGTCCAGCTTCCGGAATCTCAGAAGCTAATCCTGCATCAATATCCATATTCAAAGAATTAGCTGTTGGTATATCTTTTAAGTACAGCTCAGAATTTAATTTAATAGGATATCCCGGCTTATATTATCCCTATAAAAGAGCCAATGTGTGGTTGCCCGCATCTTTTGGACTGATACTTCCAGCGGGGAATGTAAGTTTTGCATTAACATATCATCAAAAGTACAATTCCCTTGAGGGGGTAACGATAAACGGTATTCATACAGTTGGAAATCCTGAAGGTACGGATGATATTCTTAAGTTAACATATGAAAATATGGTTCACAGCCCTGCTTTCGTATGCAGTTATTCCTTAAACAACTTTACTTCTGATAGTGATGTACTGGCTTTTGGCGTTCAGGTATTTTATGATTATACTTCAATTACACATAATCTTGCCGACACTGAAAGTAAACTGAGGAGCGGCCGGTTTAATTGGAAATTTGGTGCGCTTTATAAAAGAAATGATGGAATCTCTGCGGGCGTGATATATGAGAAGGGAGTAGATATGGAAGATGAACTTGAGATTAATTCTGCAAATAATTTACTGATCAATGATCCTGACAACGGCATTAGCTTTGTCGCAGTAAAGCAAAATATGAGAGTTAGATTACCCGGGAAATTCGCCGCCGGACTTAGCATGATGGCTGGAAATAATGTTGAGCTTTCATTTGCCGTCTCTTCCATTAACTGGTCGGATGCACATGATGCTTTTAAGACACAGTTAACTATGTCCGCCGGAACAGTAATAAGTTTATCGGAGTTTGTAAAACTTTCATGCGGTTTTTATAACTCGGCTATGTACTATAATAAAGATGTTAGTACTTATTATAATCAATCCCGAAACAATAATAGTTTTATTTCCGCCGGGGTTGAGTTGAAATCAGATAGATTTGTTGCCAGATGTGAAGTGATGGATAATCATATGCTGCCAATCGAACATGGATTCCGAACTCTTACCAAACTTGCTGTGGATTACCGACTTTAATAATTACAAAAGAATTCGGTTGGTTCACTTCTTTAAAAGTGTTTTTCTATTTCTTTCAGTACCAGGTTCAATCCAATTAATAGATTTGCGCCTAAGTGGGCTATTTGCTAATTTGACATTGTCATGAAAAAGTAATTTACATACCGAATAACCACAGGATTAACAATTCCGGAGTATGCTGCGAATTGTTATCTGAATAATTTTACTATCTATTAACTTAATAAGTCCTGAATAATTCATTTATCGATAATTGTACTTGTGTACTGATTCAATGTTTTATTCAAGAATGGACTATCGAATTGAAATTTTCGAAGGAATATAAAAATGAATATCAAAGAAATATTGAAATACACCGTTAAACCGGACTTGTATGAAAAAGGTTCTGCTGTTATGTGGACCGATGAGTATATTTCCGAACAACTGCTGCAGGTTCATCTTAATCCGGAACTGGATCTCGCGAGCAGGAAAGATGCAGCAATAACCAAAACTGTCGAATGGATACTTGAGCAAGTAAAGACCGATGATTCCATACGTATACTTGATCTCGGTTGCGGACCCGGATTGTACACTGAGAAACTTGCAGCAAAAGGACATAATGTAACCGGAGTCGATTTCTCCAGGTTCTCAATCGAATATGCTTGGGAAGAAACAAATAATAATGGCTCCGGGATAACTTATATCAATTCAAATTACCTTGAATTGGAGTTGGAGGAAAACTCGTTCGATCTTGTTATGATGATTTATACTGACTTCGGAGTGCTGCTTCCGGATGAACGAACCATTCTTTTATCAAAAGTCCAGAAGGCTCTCAAACCGGGCGGCATTTTCATCTTTGATGTTATCAGTGATAAGGAACTTCCCAAGCGGGTGACGCCGGATAGCTGGGATGCCGCGGATAAAGGTTTCTGGAAGTCTGAACCTTACATAGCGCTATCACGCTCATTTCTTTACGAGGAAGAGAAAGTGATTCTCTATCAGCATATTATAATTGATGAAAAGAACGATGCAAAAATATACAGGTTCTGGACGCATCATTTCTCGCATAATGAATTGAATAGAATATTAAACTCAACCGGATTCACTGATCTCGAGTTTAATGAAAATGTTCTGCCGTCCGGTGATTTGTGGGATGGTGATAATATAACATTCTGCAAAGCTGTTAATAATAAATAATCATTGTTAAATTTCGGTTGCCGGATTAATAGTCCGGCGCCGAAATCTGATCATTTAACCTGCTGGGGAAATATGGGAATCAAAATCAGAGACATTAAAGAAAAGGACTATCCAAGACTTATTGAATTGTTTAAGGAATTCTCCGAGTTTGAAAAGCTGCCGGAAAAAATGGTTAATTCGGTTGAACGTATGACTGAGGAGAAGGATTATATAACAGGATTTGCTGCGGTTAATGAAGATGGCATGATAGTCGGCTACGCGACTTATTTCTTTGCTTATTATACCTGGATCGGAAAGTCGATGTATCTTGATGATCTGTATGTTCAACAAGAATATAGAGGAAAAGGTCTTGGCACGAAGCTAATAGGAAAAGTGATAGAGTTTGCGAAGTCGCAGAAATGTAATAAAATAAAATGGCAGGTCTCCGAATGGAATAAACCCGCAATTGAGTTTTATAAAAGTCTCGGTGCGGATATCAGCAGCGTTGAATCCAACTGCGATCTGCTGCTTTCCCAATAGTTATTATAGTTTAAGGTGATTATATGCTTACTCCGAAACAACTTATTCAAAACTGGGTCGAACTTTTTAACAAAGGCGATGCAGAGAAAATTGCTGAACTTTATAATGAAGATGCAGTAAACCACCAGGTAGCCCACGATCCTGTTAACGGGCGGAATGCGATTAAAGATATGTTCGTTTCCGAATTTGCCGCGGCTGATATGACCTGTATTGTTGAAAACATCTTCGAGGATGGCGAATGGGGAATTCTGGAATGGAAGGACCCGCTCGGATTGCGCGGCTGCGGATTCTTTCATGTACTCGAAGGTAAAATTAAATTCCAGCGGGGCTACTGGGATAAACTCTCATTTCTCAGAATGCACGATCTGCCGATACCTGAAAAATAAAATTTGGTGCGCCAATATTAATGAGTCGGGATAATTCATGAATTATTATCCCGACTCATTATAAATTATTAACCGCTTCTCAAATCTCTTATTGTTTCTTTTGCAAAGTCACCTTCCAAATTGCATTTGTAGATTGCGACTTTTTACTGCCGTACGATTGCGGATTGGGAATAAACGCCTGTATGCCTCCGTAAATATAGCCGACATCAATGCTTCCAGTTTCATCCGGGAAAGTTGCATTCAGGTCGATGACTTCGGTTGTATCATTGTTCGGCATTACGTAATACTTGGGATATTTTCTGTTTAGAATCATCGCGGCTTCGGCACCGAAGTAGTGATCGGAATTATATGTGTTTTCAAAAAGAGTATACCGGCTTTTAAGTGAATCGACATTATCCGTTACGCGCAGGGTGTTATTCGTGAACCCGGAAAGCGTATCACCGCCGTGTCCGATCCCGCTGCCTATTCCTCCCATTAAAAATGTATGCAGCAGGTTAGTCTGTGAATCGAATGCCTCAAAATCCGGACAGGAATAGACGTTGTGATTGTTCTGACTGTAATCTGAATCGTAATAATACTGACTATCCTGATTCCCCGGTGTTATATATATAGCATTGTTCCAGGCTCTCGGCGGATCACCCGGCTGGAATACACCACCGTAAAATGTAATTCCCTGTTGGATACTGCCGGCGGAGTAGTTGTAGTATAAAGAGGGTACCATCGGCGCATCGCGTCTTCTGAAAGCGGAGTTATTCGCTTCAGCGGAATCACTTGGATTTACTGCATCAGTGATCGGATCGGACAACGATATGTCCAAGCTAAAAGGCCCGCTATTGCTTATTGTAAACGGGTAAACCGCGCTTACATACTGCTGGCTGTTTTCTCTGCCTCCGACGAAATTATGTCCGCCCGCAAGGTAGAATGTGCCGTTAATAATAAATAATTCGCCGCCTGTACTGATAAGTTTCTCGCTGCTTCCAAGTCGAATTGGTGAGTCGATATTGCCGCTAATCGGCATTCCTTTAATAATTGCTATCATTGTAGGGATATGGATTTTAACCACCTGGTTGAAAGTTACATAAAGCGTCGTATCGCCCGGCGTTGGCCCGTATCCGCCGATCAGGTATAAATAATCATCCTTGTCCTGAGTCACCAGCGCATTGGAATTGACAAATACTGTTGTTAGTTTATTCAGGACTGGATTTAATAACGGCCATTTCGATTTTAGTTTGTTAACAAAAGATGCCAGACTTAGCGACCAGATGGAATCAGATTCGACATTGTAAACAAAAATTGATTCGTTGAATGATGCAGGCTTAAATGACTTGTCGGCATAATTTGCATTTATATTATGAAGTCCGCCATTTAGTGAATCAATGGGATTGTTTGTTCTTCCTGCAAATAACAGCCACTCATTGCCGTAAATCCCGTGAGCGAATGACTGAAGAGAAGGAGCGTTTGTGTTACCTGAATTTGTAATTGAAACTTCGTATTCAGCCGAACCGCCTTGCGGCATCGAGCTGCCCCCACACGAATATGTTACTGTAAGAAATAAACAGGTAACAACTACAGTAGATACTAATCTATATACAGCATTGGGTAGTTGATGCATTTCGCACCTCCAATTAATGAAAGTTGATTTATTATGTGTATTAGGAATAAGAGAAGACGGTATGTCCTAAAATAGACAATTGGCGTTTAATTGCAAATTAATTATTTAATAATTGAAAGAAGTTTAGTGCTGGCACCCTGATATTTACCTTTCGGGGCGATTCGGTTTCAAAAAGTATCTTTTCCAGTTAAATATTTCTAAATTTGAGTCGTGAATACGCGTAATAACATTACTGGGAATAGTTTCAGATTGAAGCTTCACGAAATTATTTTCGAGGCGGATACTCCGGCTGGAAAAACTTTCGATATTATACTCATTCTCAGTATCGTGCTGAGTGTAATTGCCGTGATGCTCGACAGTATGAAACCGGTGCAGATGCAGTTCGGGTATGAACTTTTTATTGTTGAGTGGATATTTACAATACTCTTTACGGCTGAATACATTCTTAGACTTTCATGCGTGGGACGTCCTGCCGGGTATGCTCTGAGTTTCTATGGAGTCATAGATCTGCTCGCGGTTCTACCTACATACCTGAGCCTGTTTTTCCCGGGTACGCATTTCCTATTGGTGATCAGAATTCTCAGAGTCCTTCGCGTGTTCCGGGTACTGAAGATCGTTCAATACATGAGCGCGGCTAAGCTGCTTAAAGAAGCGCTTATTGCCAGTCGTACGAAGATTATCGTTTTTCTTTATACCGTTTTAACAGTTGTTGTTATCATGGGTTCGCTGATGTATATGATAGAAGGTGAAGCAAGCGGATTTACGAGCATACCTAAAAGTATTTACTGGGCAATTGTAACTCTTACAACCGTCGGTTTCGGAGATATTACTCCGCAGACTCCGATTGGACAAATTCTGGCTTCGGTAATAATGATTATGGGCTATGGTATTATCGCAGTCCCGACAGGCATAGTAACAGCGGAATATGCAAGTGTAAGACACAAGCTTTTCACTACCCAAGCCTGTCCCAATTGCTCGAAAGAAGGGCACGATTCAAATGCCGACTACTGCAAGTATTGCGGTTCAAAACTATAGATAGAATAAAGAGTAATAATGTATATTAAACTTCTTCTTATAATACTCGTTGGACTCACTTTTACATCACTCTTTGCCGAGTCAACTCAAAAGGTATATCTAAGTGCCGATTCACTTTCTAAATATCTATATGTGACCTTACAAGGTGATTGGAGTTTTAATCCTGCAGATAATCCTCATTTTGCCGATACATCATTTGATACCCAAGACTGGAAACCTCTAAGTTCAAAACTTGATCCGCATAAAGGTATTCCCGAAGGCTGGTCAGGTACCGGATGGTTCAGAAGATGGGTGGAAATCGACTCGAACCTGGTTGGTAAGGTCGTAGGTGTCGGCATTTGGCAAACGGGAATTCATGAGTTATACATTAATGGAATAAAACAGTATTCAATGGGGAGTGTCAAATCCGGTGAAAAGTATTCATCCGATTCACATAGCGGAATTCGGGCTGTTGTATTTGATAAACCGGGTTCGAATCTAATTGCGGTTCGTTATTCAAATTACGATTTGGAATATTTTCAGGATGCGACATTTCTGGGCGGCTTTATATTCTCGTTTGGCGACTATCATAAACTTATAAAGCACTCGCTGGATTCAGCTCGTACCAGATCGATCTACCAGGTGTTTTTTATAAGTATTCCTTTGGCAATCGCATTTGTTCATTTGTTCCTTTTCTTGTACGACAGAAGAACGAAGGATAATATTTTCTATGTAATATTTTTACTCTCATTTGCTCTGTTTATTTATACTACTTTACAACGTGGCTTTGTTGAAGAATCCTACTTTGCTGTGTTATTATATAAGCTGACTATATTCGGATTGATCGCAACAATAACTACCGGGTGCATGGCAATTTATTCCATAATCAGGGGTGTACCCAGAATGTTTGTTTGGTTTGTTCTTGCCGGACTGGCGCTGTCCGTTACCGGATTTCTTACACCGGGAATTTTCATCTGGTATGCTTCGTATGCGTTTATAATGATTGTTTCTGTCCCGACTGGACGTACAGTATGGAAATCTCGTAAAAATGGTTTGGGGGGAGAGTGGATTATTCGTGCCGGGTTCGTTTTTATGTCCGCACTCGGTATTACAACAATGCTTCAAAGTTTTGACATTGTTCCTCCTATATTCGGCATTACAGCATTGTATGTATACGGAGTCCTTGGTTTTATTGTTAGTATGTCCGCTTCTCTTGCACGTGATTTCTTTGTAACTAATAAGCGCCTTGAAAAACAGCTTGCCACCGTAAAGGAATTGTCTGAAAAAACTCTTAAACAGGAACTGGCTGCAAAAGAACTTGAGACTAAAAAGAAAATACTTGAAGCTGACAATGATCGGAAAACGACCGAACTGGATTCCGCCAGAAATCTGCAGCTTTCTATGCTGCCTCAGACTTTACCTAAGATAGAGGGACTTGAGATTGCAGCACATATGCAGACTGCAACGGAAGTCGGGGGCGATTATTACGATTTTGCAATCGCTAAAGACGGCACATTAAATATAGCTGTCGGGGATGCTACAGGACACGGCACTAAAGCCGGTATAATGGTTGCCACTGTTAAAAGTTTATTCGCGGCGCTCGGCAGTAATATGATGATTAGAGATTTCTTCTCCCGCTGTACCGAGATCCTTAAAGATATGAATCTCGGCAACCTCTTCATGTCAATGACTTTGCTGAGAATTAAGAGCAACTATGTGATAGCGTCAGCCGCCGGAATGCCTCCGCTGCTGATCTATAAAAAGAACGAGCAGGAAGTTGGAGAGTTTATAATAAAGGGAATGCCGCTCGGCGCTTTTACAGGTTATGAATATGATGAGATCGAACTGGAGCTTAATTCTGGCGATATAATTCTCTTAATGACTGACGGATTCACTGAACTTTTTAACGAACGCAAAGAAATGTACGGTGATAAAAGAATAATGGAGCTGCTTAAAGCAAATGAGGATAAATCCCCCGATGAGCTTGTCAATGTTATGGTACAGGCTGCTGCTGACTGGCGAGGTTCTATTAGTCAGGGTGATGATATTACGTTTGTAATACTAAAGATGAAATAGTCCGGACCGGATATTTATAAAGACTATTGACCTGTTCTAACCTATATCATCGAGCAACTTTATCACATAACTTAAATCCTCTGCCTCGTAAGTCGGTTTAACTTTCGAATCTATCGGCAGCGGATAACTTGTTTTGCCGGTATAAATCAGTATTGACTCCGCCCCGAGATTATAGGCTCCTGAGATATCAGTTTCCGGATCATCCCCGATCATAATGAAGTTTGAATCTTCCGGCAGACCGAGCATAGCCAATCCGGACTTGAAATAAATGGGCGAAGGCTTGCCGATAAGAGTCGCTTTTTTTTGAGCGGCATATTCAATTCCCGTCACGAATGCTCCGGCATCTATAAGTAACCCGTCCTCAGGTGTCTTCCAGAACCTGTTTTTCTGCATCGCTATAAGATCGGCTCCGGCAAATACCAGTTTGAAAATTGTATTTATCGTCTCGAAATCCCAGTCCTTGCCGAGGTCACCAATTACAACCGCTTCCGGATTTTCCCTGTTTTGTATTTCATCGAACATTGATAATACAGGTTGCGAACAGAAAACCGCGGCGGATTTATAATTACTCTCCAGATACTGCAAAGTTGCATCCGCAGAGGTCATGAGCGGGAATCTGAAATCTATGTTTTTACCGCTGAAAAACGTTTTAACCATTTCCGCGTTTGACAGAGTTGCGTTGCTTATCACGCATGCGGGTCGACCGGAATCGTATAAATAATTCAGGAAATCCTCCAATCCTTCCGCCGGTTCCTTCCCGATTCGTAAAACTCCATCCAGATCTATTAAAATAGGTTTCATTTATCTTCCATAATTGTGACTGTTAAGTTAAGCAATTATAACGGCTTAGAGAAACAGACAGTGTGAATGTGTTATAAAAAGATTTTTTATATTTTTTACTTGATTGCTATTTTTATTTGGACTAGGTTTAAATAAGAATAAGCTAAATTTTATTGCAAGGTTAATGAACGGAGTTTTAGTGAATATAAAAGTACTTTTTGTAGTTCTGCTTTTTGCCGGATTATCAATGTTTGCCCAGGAAAAAGAGCTTGAGCTCGGAGTGTATGGAGAAATCTTATATCAGCATTTTGATTACGGTCCCAACCAGCGAGTTTCTCCGACAGGCAGCCTTTCCGACAACAGGTCAATAGTCGATATTCCGCGATTTGTTTTTCAGATGGAGTACTGGTTCTCCAATGATATTTACTTTGAAGCTGAAGTTGAGTTCGAGCATCTCGGTACAGGTTCGGCTCTTGAACTGGAGTATGAAGAATTCGGCGAGTACGAGTTTGAGGCAGAAAAAGGTGGCGAAGTTCTGCTTGAGGAGTTTCATATAACGAAGAAGTTTTCGGACTTGTTCAGTCTTCGCGCCGGAAGAATTATTGTACCGGTCGGGTTGCTTGGCATGGCGCATTATCCACATCAGTATTTTACAACCATCAGACCTGAATCAGTATCGAGAGTTGTTCCGACAATCTGGAATGAGACGGGATTGGAGGTGTTCGGTAAGTTTGATGATTTCGCATACAGACTGCAAGCGGTTAACGGATTGGAATCAAGCGGATTCTCATCCGAGAAGTGGATCGTGGAAGGACACCAGGGGAAGTTCGAAGAGATTAAAGCAACCGATCCGGCTTTTGCCGCCCGGTTGGATTATAATGGATTTCACAATCTCCAGATTGGCTTGAGCGCTTATACCGGAAACACTTCGGATAACCGACCCAAGCCTTCTGATCTGGATGGAATCGGCGGACGGGTTTCAATTATAAATCTGCACGGCGTTTATAATTCCGGCGATTTGATAGTCCGTGCAAATTATCTGCGTGGAAACCTTGAGGATTCCGATTTGATAAGTATTAAAAATTCCAGGCTGTCGACAAATATACAGTCTGCCAGAACACCGGTAGCCAAATCTGCGGTAGCATATTACGCTGAAGCTGGATATAACATTATGAGAATATTGGATGATAAATCATCGTACAAAATATTTCCTTTCGGCAGATATGAATATTATAACTCGATGGAAGAAGTTGAGGGAAATGTTTTCACGGATCCGAGATTTAAACGCGATGTAGTCACCTTCGGCGTTAATTTCTTCGTATTGTCCAACCTTGTGGTAAAAGCAGATTATTCCATGAGGAAAGTCGGCGGATTCGACTCGAACTATCGCGATGAAAACACTATAGGAATATCAATTGGTTTTAAGAACAACTTTTAGATTAATTCAAAAATAATACAGGGGTACATAGATGAACAGATTTAATCTTTCAATAGTTTTTTCAGTGCTGATCTTAATCATTGCTGCCGGATGCTCCGATAACAATAGTAATCCGGCCGATTCTGAAGAAACACAGGAATTCAGCAAGATACTTGCCGACTACGCTGATAATGTAGTAGTCGCAACATACGCTGATTTAAAAACTAAGGCCGGTGAACTTAAAAGTCAGACAAAACTTCTTCAAAGTTCACCCACCCAGGCAAATCTTAATGCAGCCGCAGAATTATGGAAGATCACTAGAGAACCATGGGAAGCCAGTGAGGCTTTCTTGTTCGGGCCGGTTGCCTTCTTAAGTCTCGATCCATCGCTCGATACCTGGCCTCTGGATCAGGCGCAGCTTAATGAAGTGCTTAACAGTTCATTCGAACTTACACCTGAATTTATTAAGGACGGACTTGGTTTCTCTCTCCGGGGCTTTCATACTGTTGAGTATTTTCTTTTCAGGGATGGACAGCCGAGAGATGTTAGTTCAATTACTACCCGCGAACTTGAATACCTGGCTGCAGCATCCGAGGTACTTAGTGATGACGCATCACTTCTGTACGATGAATGGATAGATGGTTACCGTGATGAGTACGTCTCCGCCGGTGTATCCGGAAGCCGTTACTCTTCGGAAGTTCAGGCGGCTGAAGAAATTGTTGAAGGTATCATCGGAATTGCAGATGAAGTTGGAAACGGTAAAATAAGCGAACCGTATGATACAAAGAACGTTCTTGCTGTGGAGTCATGGTTTAGCTGGAACTCACTGACTGACTTTAAGAACAACATTAAGAGTATTGAGAACGCATACCTTGGCGGCTATCATAACGGAACTGACGGTTCAGGTCTCGACGAGTATGTGAAAGAGAAGAACGCTGAACTCGATACGAGAGTTAAACAAGAGATCAGTGCAGCGATCGCAGCAATTGAAGCAATCCCGACACCATTTAGGAATAACCTGCATGCGGATACGCAGATACAAACTGCAATCCAGGCATGCAATACTCTCCGAATCTCGTTTCAGAATGATGTAAAACCGTTAATAACAAATTAGAAGGTATTTATACTGATGAGGAAGTACGGATTATATATCATTGCGTTAACCGTTTTAGTATTCACAGGGTGTGAAGAAAAATCGCCTGATGTTAATGAACCGACCTATAATATAGATCCGGATGAACAGTTCTCCGGCGGTACGACGACCGAATTTATTGCGAGCAGCCAGGCGTTCTCAACTCCTGCGCCCAATCTCTCTGCCGTGTCCCTCGAAAAGCATCTTGAAGGGGATTTTAATTTCGAGCAGAATTTTGTGAAAGCTCCGGCAGAGGTTAACGGAGGACTCGGACCTTTGTTCAATAACGTTTCTTGTATTAATTGTCACATATCCGACGGACGCGGCAGACCGCCGCTGGATAATAGAACTCTCGAGTCGATGCTTTTACGAATAAGTGTTGAAGGACAGAATCCGGACGGCGGTCCGAACCCGGTTCCCGGATTCGGCGGTCAGCTTCAAACACGTTCTATATTCGGCTATCAGCCGGAAGGAGAAGTATTGATAAGCCATACAGAAATAGCCGGCACTTATCCCGACGGTGCACCTTATACGCTTTTAAAACCGGAGTACACTGTCACAGGCGCTCTACCGGCAGGTGTACTGCTTTCACCGAGAGTCGCTCCGCAGGTATTCGGGCTTGGCTTGCTTGAGGCAATTCCCGAGCAGAATATACTTGTCTATGCCGATGAAAATGATATTGACGGCGACGGGATTTCAGGTAGACCTAATTATGTTCGGGAAGCTCAATCCGGATCCATTATGCTCGGACGGTTCGGCTGGAAAGCAAACACTCCGACGTTGCTTCATCAGTCCGCGGCCGCATACGTAAATGATATGGGCGTGACTAATCCGCTTTTCAAAATGGAGAATTGTTATAACAACGCAGAGTGTGATACGCTTGGCGATGATCCGGAAATTTCAATGGAAATACTTGAATCCGTTGAGTTCTATGTGCAGACTCTGGCTGTACCCGCTCGGCGCGATTTCTATGATCCCGATGTACTTGCCGGTAAAGAACTGTTCAATAAAATAGGCTGTGCCGGATGCCATGTTCCCCAATATACAACTGGCTATCATGAGATCGGTGAACTGGCCGATCAGAAGATATTCCCATATACCGATTTGCTGCTTCATGATATGGGCGAAGAACTTGCCGACAACAGACCGGACCACTTAGCGGACGGTTACGAGTGGAAAACACCTCCTCTGTGGGGACTGGGATTAATCAGCGTTGTAAACGGGCATACGAACCTGCTCCATGATGGTAGAGCCCGTTCGATAGAAGAAGCCATCCTGTGGCATGGAGGTGAAGGGGAAGACTCAAAGAATGAATTTATGAATTTGTCAGCTTCCGAAAGAGAAGAACTCCTGATTTTTCTTAAGTCTTTGTAAAGTAACACAATATGTTTAACAATAACCGGAAGAGAATATGGAACAGGATAATCAATGCATAATCGCGTCAAAGGATTACCTCGCAATTAGTAAATCCGATTCCGACGATAAAATTACATTTACGAACAATAACTATGAAATATGCTTTAGCCGTAATGAGTTCCAGGATTTTTCCGCCGGCTATTTCGACAATTACAAAAACAGGATAATCGGGAGTAACGATTCATACTCCTTCGACTATGGAAAGATCAGGATTTTCATTTCACCGGAAGATATGGACTCGTTCAACTCGATTGTTTGCAAAGCGTGCCGCAGACTTTTCGGATTACTTCCTTCGCGAGAGAATTGTCCGCGATTGGATGGAGACTGTAAACTTATGAATGATATGATGTGTATTAAGAATCTTAAAACGATGAGCTATTTTAAATGTTTTAGCGGAAATATAGCTGTATTCACAAAACGAAAATGTGACGGGGCTCATTTTGAAAACATGTCCGATGATGATCTGCCTAATATATTGAAAACACTAAGGCGGCAGGGACACCAGGTTATTCCACTTGCACCGGAGAAAAACCAGAAAAAATATGCGCTAACATAATTGCTGGCTTTTTATGGTCCGGAATAATATGGAACGCAAGTAGAACGTTTGCAATTTCGCAACAAGTTTGTTCCTACTGTCAGATTACTCCACCTTAAGTCCCTACTCTTAGGTATTAAATATTCATCAATCAATTTTGACAGGATTTGTTTATTTTTAAGATCCTTAAATAAGATGTTTCTGTTCGTTTTTGGAATTTCGTCTTACTAAGACTAGATTTAAATAGATAATTTTCGATAATTGACATTAATGAAATACAGACTTACATACTGTACGCCGGGATCAGAAGTTGAAGTTCTGGAAGTTAATGCAGGTGCCGGAGCGCTTCAAAATCTATTGTCGCTTGGAATCAATATCGGTGATAAGATTAAAATTGATCCGGACTCTAACTGTGTCGGTCCTGTAATAGTTTCGTCCAACGGCTCTTCCGTTTCTATTGGGCGTGAACTTGCTGCTAAAGTTATTGTTGAAAGCAGCGAGATATTTAAAGTTACTCTTGCTGATGCAAAAGTAGGTGATGAAATTGAAGTAACGCGGATAAACTCGCAGGGTGATATCAGATTCAGGCTGCTGGATATGGGACTTGTTCGCGGTGTGAGGATGAAAGTGGTTAGATTTGCCCCGCTCGGCGATCCGATAGAAGTAAGGTTAAAAGGATTTCATCTTTCGATGCGGCTTGAAGAAGCAGAAAGTATTGAAGTCGGAATTTTGAGCTATGGGAAGAACGGGAACGGACGAAGAAAACGATGGTGGACAAGGTAAATTATTGATAAGTATTTTGGTTTAGTATGACTACAAGCAGCGGTGAAATTTTAGTTGCTTTAGCTGGCAATCCGAACAGTGGTAAAACATCTCTATTTAATAAATTAGTCGGTGCAAATCAGAAGGTAGGAAACTGGTCGGGTGTAACGGTTGAAAAGTATGAAGGCACCGCCGTACACCGCGGTTATAAGATACGTATTATTGATCTGCCCGGAACTTACAGCTTAACAACTTATTCGCCGGAGGAAATAGTCGCCAGGCATTTCCTTGTAGAAGAAAGTCCCGATGTTGTTGTAAATGTAGTAGATACTACCAACCTTGAAAGAAATCTTTATCTCACTACACAGTTGATCGATATCCGTGCGAATCTTATTGTAGCGTTAAATATGATGGATGAGGTGGAGGCGCAGAAAACCGTTATCGACACCGATCAGCTTGAAAAACTTCTCGGCACTCACATGGTTCCAACATCAGCTGTCAAACAGACCGGTATTGATCTTCTACTCGATCATATCGTAGATTTATATACAGGGAAGATCGAGGTTAAGCATAATAAAATAAATTTCTCGCAGCTGCTTGAAGAGTATATTGAACGTCTTGCAGAAGTATTATCTGGTAATAAAGAACTTACTTCTAAGTATCATCCGCGATGGCTGGCCATTAAACTGCTTGTTAATGACAAGGCGGTTTATAATATAGTTCGGGAATATCCTGTATGGATTAAGGTTAATAAACTGCTTTCAGAGTCCCTCCAAAAGGCCTCGTCGGAATTCGACAGTGATCCTGAGATGATGCTTAAGGAAGAGCGTCATGCATTTATCCGGGGCGCATTAAAGGAAACTGTCAAAGAGAAGCCGAAGAACAGTAAGACTATTACCGAGAAAATAGATACAATACTGTTAAACAGAGTTACCGGGCTTCCGATTTTCATATTCTTTATGTGGGCCATATTCCAGATTACATTCAGCCTCGGAGAAGCGCCGATGCACTGGATAGAATCTGTTTTTGACTGGCTGGGGAATTATGCCGGGTCGGTGCTTCCGGCAGGTATGGTTCGTTCGCTTATCATTGACGGTATAATAGCAGGCGTCGGCGGGGTGATCGTATTTCTTCCCAATATAATGATTCTGTTTCTATCTCTTGCATTCCTCGAAGGTACCGGATATATGGCGCGGGCCGCCTTCGTAATCGACAAGGTTATGCATAAGTTCGGACTTCATGGAAAATCTTTCATCCCGATGATTACCGGATTCGGCTGTTCCGTACCGGCGTTCATGGCTACGCGGACACTCAAAAATGAAGGTGACAGGATTACTACTCTCCTAATAATTCCCTTTATGTCATGCGGCGCAAAATTTCCTGTTTACGTTTTGATTGCGGGAACATTCTTTGAACAGTCAATGGCCGGGAATATTCTATTCGGGATTTACATGACCGGTGTAATTGTCGCACTAATATCTGCAAAGGTTATGAAGTCGGCAGTGTTCCACGGTATGTCTGAACCGTTTGTAATGGAACTCCCGCCGTATCGTATGCCTACACTTAAAACACTACTCTTCCAGATGTGGCATAAAGCTGCAATGTATTTAAGAAAAGCGGGTACGATAATTCTGTTTGCCGCGATTTTAATTTGGGTTGCAAGTAACTACCCTATGAGTGAAGAAGTAGAACAGGTTTATAAAAATAAAAGGGCCGAACTTGAACTGAATTCGGAACTTAGCCAGGTTGATAAGCAGGAAGAGCTGGAAGCCCTTAACAGGCTGGAAGCATCAGAACAGATCGAGCATTCAATTGTAGGCAGACTCGGATATTTTATTGAACCGGTTGTGAAACCGCTTGGCTTCGACTGGAAACTTGGAATTTCACTTGTTACCGGTATAGCCGCAAAAGAGATAGTAGTTTCAACCATGGGCACGCTATATTCTCTCGGTGAAGTGGATGAAGAGTCTCAGGCATTGCGGAAAATGCTGCTGGCAAATCCGTCTTACAATCAGCCGATGGCACTTGCATTTATGATCTTTGTATTGCTTTATATACCTTGTTTTGCCGCCAGTATTGTTTTCCACCGGGAGGCAGGCTCATGGAAATGGACCTTATTTTATGCCGTATATACTGTTGCCGTCGCCTGGATTATGGCATTCCTGGTTTATCATTTAGCTTCTTTAATATTACTTTAATCTCGTATGTACATCATTCCGGATTAAAAGACTTATTAACCGGATATATTCATCTTGGTTATTGCCGGCAAGTTTGATAGTTTTTGAATGTAAAATAAATTTGTTTTGCATTCGGGTTTATGGCACTACAAATGTAATGAACTCGATTTCGTTATCCTCCGCTATGCGCAACGGAGGATGAAAGGTTTTACAAATTCACCGGATTTGTCCGGGAATCTTAACTAATAATTTGTTGATTCTTTTTTATCCTTAAGTTGAGGAGTTACTCTGAAATTAAGGGATGTTGAAAGACGACGGATTTCTGCCGCTCTATTCATCCCCCATATTAATCAGGTGAGATTATGACTTCCAATTATTACACTATTACCATAACGGTATATGATCGAACCGAAGTTTACTCGCGGGTAAGTGATTTGCTGCATGAATACGCCGAGTATATTGTTCTGCGTGTCGGGCATCCGGTGAAAGAGCTTGATGTCGCGGTGATTTTCCTGCTCGTTAAAATGACTAACGACGAGCATGGCGCTTTCAGCGGGAAACTCGGTCAGATGAAAAGTGTAAAGGTAAAATCGAATTTAATTCATGCTTAATTCGGGAATTATCTAAACTGAAATCGTGAAATCCTTTTGCGGTTTTCGGGGGAAATAATATGAAAAAATATTCGATCATACTCATCGTTTTTATCTTATTCCAAACTTTATTGCCGGCTCAACCCGGTTCAAACAAACACGTTATTAAAGGAAAAGTTACCGATTCTTTGGACGGATCGGTACTTGCATACGCAAATGTAATCCTATCTCACAGTATTTACGGCACAACAACAAACACCTCCGGTGAATTCGTAATTAAAGGAGTTGAGTTAGAAAACGTTCTAATTAATGTTTCATATGTCGGTTATGAAAGATTCAGCCGTGAGATCAGGATTGATGGAAATTCTGATACGCTTTATCTGAACATCGAACTTGATAAGTCACCTTTCAGACTCAGCGGGTGTCTTGTTACTTCACCTAAGTATACAAAGAATCTAGTTGATGTTGCAATGCCGATGGAAGTGGTAACAAGAACGGATATAGAATCGGCAGCTCTGACGAGTGCACCGGACTATCTTGCATCGCAGCCGGGTATTTCGCTTCAACGCGATGGAATCTGGTCATCCTCAGTTTCGATACGGGGATTGAGTAAAAACAATATAGTTATGCTTGTTGACGGCAGCAGGATTGAAACAGCTACTAATCTCGCAGCCGGACTGTCTATGATAGATGTAAATGATATTAAAAGGATCGAAGTAGTGAAAGGCGCCGGATCGGTACTTTACGGATCAGGTGCTACAGGCGGAATTGTTAATATTATTACCGGCTCAAACGAATTCACAAACAACTTCAGTTTGCATGGCTCGCTAGCCAGCAGTTATAATACTGTTAATAACGGTGCGTCCGGAAATCTTAACCTGCGTGCTTCATCTGATCTCTGGTTCGTTGGACTTTCAAGCAGCCTGCGAAGCGCCGATGATGCCGTGACGGGCGACGGTACAAAAATTAATAGTCACTTCAGGGATAACAATTTCAGCATGCGGGCAGGATTGAAACCTTATGAGAACCAGATTGTTGTTTTCGACTATCAGCGTTTTAAAGCTGAAGATGTTGGTATTCCCGGCGGAGCTCCTTTCCCGGATGGCGCTTCTGCCCGTTATCCTTCGGAAGAAAGAGAACTTTACAGCGTCAAATACGAGATTACCGACTTGTTTGAACTGCCTGCTAAGTTTTCGCTGAAGTATTACAACCAGAGAATTAAAAGGGATGTTGAATTGAAGCCTAATCAATTCGCGGTTTCAAATCCGGGTGCCGACCATTTCATAAACGGACTGCTTTTGCAGACGGATTATGTATTGAACAATTCAAATCTGCTAATAGTCGGTTTGGATGCCTGGCAGCGGGAATACGATGGTCTTAGGACAGTTACTAATTATAAGCTGGGCAAACAGGTGAAAGATAAACCACTGCCCGACTCGAAATTCAGAAGTATTGGTTTATTCGTTCAGGATGAGATCAGTGTGAGCCAAAAGGTAGATTTAACGATCGGTGCCAGGGTGGACCGAATAGACGTTGAAAACGAGGATGTCTATTCTCCGGTTAGCGTTACAACTCTGGAAACCGGAACAACTGTTTATCCGAAGAATAATCTGTTATGGACTGCAGGCAAGGAGGATGATTTATCATGGAGTGTCTACCTTGCAATGCTCTACAGAATATCTCCGAAAGTGGATATTACAATTAATGCGGCCAAGTCTTTTCGCGCACCTTCGCTGGAAGAACGCTATCAGTATATTGAACTCGGTGGTGCTGCCTATTGGGGCGATCCTGATCTGGCTTCGGAAGACGGTTGGTTTTTCGATGCCGGGATGCGATACAACTCAAATAGTATTTCTCTGCGTGTAAACGGGTTTGTTAATTCGCTTAAAAATCTTGTGATTGATAAAATGGTGAATGATACAAAATATATGAAAGACAATGTCGGGCATTCGCTTCTGTATGGCGGCGAATTTCATTTGGATTACAACGCATTCAGGAATCTGGTTGTGAACTTCAACGCTTCTTACGTAAGAGGACGGGATACGCATGAAGATGAGGATCTTCCGCAGATGCCGCCGTTAAACGGGACTGTCGGAGTAACTTACAGTTTCAACAAAAATCTATCCGCTAATCTAAGTACTTCGTTTTTCACTAAACAGTCGAATACAGCCGAAGGGGAAGCGGAGACACCCGGTTATGTGCTGCTTGATGCGTCGGCTAAATTTGCCGGACTTGATCTCGGACTGTGCAATATAAATTTGTATGCCGGTGTTGAGAATATACTTGATAAAACTTACAAGAATCATTTGTCCACATATCGCGGACTTATAAAACTTGAGCCGGGAAGGAATGTGTTCTTCAAAACTGTTATTAATCTGTAGGAGTGTGAACTATTTTGATTAACTGCGGCTGATTATGATCTGGATATATCTTGCATTCGCCTCGGCGGTTTTGTCCGCGTTTTCGACGATACTCGAGAAGAAAATACTTTTCACGGAAGGAGCGCTTGAATTTTCGTTCAAGCTCTCCCTCCTTAATATGTTATTTTCACTCCCTTTCTTTTTCTTTTTCGATTTGAAAGACATCGGACTTTACTCATTCCTGATACTGTATATTAAAACGCTTCTTAGCGCGCTGGCGTATCTTAATGTTATGCTGATGCTGAAAAGTTTCGAGATCAGCCGCTCACTTCCCATGATGGTTCTGACCCCGATGCTTGTAGCGATTATCGCCTTTATAGTTATCGGGGATAAACTGGGTTTTTACGACATAGCCGGAATGGCGCTGCTGCTTTGCGGCACTTATATTCTTGAGCTTAAAAGCGGCGGCGGTTTCTTCGAACCTTTCGGTGTCTTTATACATTCCAAATCTCACAGGTACATTATAAATGCTTTGCTGCTCTTTACCGGCACGGCTATTATGGATCGCTTCCTGCTTGTTAAACACGATATGCACCCGATAGCTCTCATGTCGGTTCAGCATTTTTTCCTTGCCTTCAACTTTACACTGATGATGTTCTACAAAAGAAAAAATCCGGTAAAAGTCTTGATCAATTCCGATCTCCGGATTTTCAAATGGATAATAGGTGTATCGCTTATAACAATTGCTTACCGGTGGGCGAATATCGAGGCAATTAAGCTTGCCCCGGTAGCATTGGTTTTATCCGTTAAAAGAACTTCAGTATTTTTCGCGGCGGTTATCGGTGGACGCATATTTAAAGAAACCAAACTGATGCGAAGAGCAGTTGCAGCGCTTATTATGATTGCCGGTGCGATACTGATAATTAATTCCTAACAACTTTAATTTCTTCCTGCAACGCCTAAGGATAATATACCCGGTGTTTTCCAACCGATTATCTTACTTGAAAAATTCGTTGTATAAGTTTGTAAGAGGGGTCTTGACAAAGAATCTCCGTTACTGAACAAAAATTTACAGAGTAATAAACTCACCCAAAAGCAGATTACCGACTAAGTTTTTGGCAACTCTATATATTTAAATATTTAAATTGCATCTAATATTTTATTGTCTTATTATAATTTCAAGGAAACTAAAATTAACCTTGAGTGCTACTGTGGGGAAAACAGTCAGATCGAAAATTATCGAGCTTAACTTGATTAAGCTTGCATCCATATTAGTGAATTTTCAGCATTATTCATGTACTAATGATTTAATTGGAGTGTTATGAATTCACTTAAACTTATTCTCCTATGCCTGTTATTATCAAATTCTATCTACTCCCAATGGAGTAGTGATCCGGATGTGAATTTACAGCTTACTAACTGGGGAGATGCACCAATAAGTGCTGTAGAAGATGGAAAAGGCGGCGCTTTTGTTAGTACAAGTTATAATGCACCACTTGATCATGCCCCTTGGTATACTAAATCCCCGAGTCTTATTTGGATTGATGAGTATGGATATCATAATCTTGATACTGCCCGAATACTAGGAGGCCCTGGCGAAGTTCACAGAAACATGAAACTATTGAAAGATGGCACCGGCAGCTATTTTGCTGTTTTCGTTGACCAGGTGTTTTTGTATTACATAGAAAATACAGAACGGTTTAGGGATAGGATAATAGTTCAGAAATTTGATTCGCTTGGCAATACATTGTGGGGTGATGGGGTTTATATTTCTACCGACACTACGAATGCGATACAACATACTTTATTTGAAACTACCAGTGATGGGAGCGGAGGCTGTTTCGTTTACTATGAACAATGGGATAGTATTTATGGTGATCAGGGGAAAAGAATTGTTCAGCATATATCATCGGATGGTAAAAGATTATGGGGTGATGAAGGGATTATTTTATACGAGGGAAGAGTTGTCGGGAACTATTCTTCAGACAATATATTATTTGATGGTAATGACGGAATAATAACCTTTTATCAAAATACTTATCTGGTAAATATAAACCATGAAGGAGAGATACTTTGGCAATTAAGTACATCTGTTCAGCCAAATGATCATTATAAATTCACTTTATTAAACAAAGATCAATTTGCCCTTTTTCACTATAAATATGAACCACCGCTTGGCAGAATGTTGTTCGACAGAATATCATTACAGGGGGAATACGTTGATAGTTCAATAACAATAATTGATGGTATAGACGGTGGTATTATAGAAGATGTTTCTATAAAAGATAATAGAATATTTCTCGAATGGTATGAAAGAACAATATCTTCCGTATTTATAAATTATGTTAAAAAAATTGATTTCGATGGAAACAGTTATTTCAGTAACAAAGGGACACAATTACTAGATTCTTTGGGCTCCTATGCAGAAATGTTTTTAACGGATTCTTCAATTGTAGTTGTAGCAGGTCACTATGCACAGGCTATTGATTTTGAAGGAAATAACCTTTGGAATCCCAAAATCATCCAATATTCTACACGATACATGGGTTATAGAGATTACATCTCAGATAGTAAAGGTGGCTTTATTGCTATCTGGCTGCAATATTTGGATGGTGTTTGGGGACAGCAGGTAGGTGCACAAGGTAAGCTTGGTGAGGTAGTAACAAGTATAGAAGTCATTCCAAATGACTTTTTACCGGCTGATTATCAACTGTTTCAGAATTACCCGAATCCGTTCAATCCTGCTACAACGATAAGTTACTCAATCCCCAAACCAAGTTATATTGAATTGAAGCTATATAATATTTTAGGAAGAGAAATAGCTACGCTTGAGAGTGGCGAGAAAAATATGGGGATACACACAAAGCTATTTAATACAAGCAAATTTGTACCCTTCATTTCAAGTGGAGTATACTTTTATTCACTTCTAATTAAAGATCAAGTAACTAATAAATTAATCAATAAATCCACTAAAAAGATGATACTAATCAAATAAGGGGAACAACAATGAAGTTTCGGATTGTTTTATTTTCGATTACTCTAGTTTTACTTTGTACATCGTTGGTTTACAGTAGTTGGATGGATACTGGTTACATTGAATGGAACCAACCAAACGGTATTACTTTTATTGCCCGGCTATATGGTGATGAATTCGAAAATTGGATGGAAACAAAAGACGGCTTTCAAATTACAAAGAATTATAAGGATGGCTATTACTACTATGCGACCATAGGTAAGGATGGAGACTATATGCCATCCTCATCTAAAGTTAGCATAGACAAGCCACTTGAATCATCAATGCATCTACAAAGAAGTGAATCAAAAAAGACACAATTAAAGCAACAAAGGATTGACTTTAACAATAGTTTGGCGACAAATTATATTCTGCAACTGAAAAGTGCCGGCTTTAGTCTCGCAATTGTTCTAATTGATTTTACACCAATAACGAGAGATCAAAGAACCCACAAACCGGGGCCCGGTTATAATTATCAAAGCTTCTATGATATGTTTTTTTCGAGCAATACTTATACTGATGCTATAAAGCATCCAGATCATGAGTCAGTTTTTGGAAGTGTTAATGATTATTATTGGGAGCAAACAGGAAACAGATATCATGTTGGAGGAGCAATTATTAATCCAACAGATCCTCAATATCCCGATAAACCTTTATGGCTGCAGTTGAATCAACCAAGGGATTATTACGACTCAAGCACAAATTTTCCTACAAAAGATAGCTTGCTAGCATATTTATATGACCAAGCTGTGAGTGTGTATCCAGCACTAGCCGGTTATGCGTATATAGGATTTATTTATGGGGGAGATAGACAGCCAGGAAACTTATGGCCTAACTCTAAGTATGTCCGTAACAGAAGAATTCATATCGTAAGCGAAAAATATAATGGTACTTTTGGACATATTGGTACTCATTGTCATGAACTCGGACATTCATTTTTTCAGTTGTGGGATCAATATGAAGGATATGCTCCTGCTGACCCAACAAGATTTGCTTTGATGTCAACTGGAGTTTATAATGGACCAAATGGTAAAGGAGCTTGTCCGGCACCAATCTCTGCAATTTATAAGTATGATAGAGTATTTTATGGTCAATTGAATACAATCTCTTTAGGTACCTATGGACAAACAATAAACTACGGTTTCGCCTCGCAAAATGTATTATATAAGGTTGTTATTCCTAATCATCCAGAAGAGTATTTTATCCTGGAATGTAGAAGAAGAGACGGTTTTAATCAATATACACCTAGTTATACGCAAAGTGATGACAGAGGCATTTTTATTTGGTATGGTATTCCGTCTGACGGTGCAGATAAAGTCGAATTAAAATATGCTGATAACAGCAGTACACTCCAAGACAACGATTTCCCTTATAATTCGCAGTATCAGGACTTCACAAATTCAACAACTCCAAGTTCAAATACACGAATACATTTTGTTAATTATTCAAATGTCGCAATAAAGAATATTCACATAGTTAATGATACATATGGTGTTGTAGATGTGGTAGATGATGATCCACTACCTCCCAATATTTCCATTGGAGGTAGTTGGGGTTCAAACCCGATTATTTCATGGACAAATAACGGAGAGGATGATATTAGCCACTATATTCTTAAAAAAGAATATGACACCGGAAGCGGTTGGGGGACACCTGTTTATATCAATCCAGCTTCAAGTCCATATACTGATCCTAACGTAATTAGACTTAGATCTGGCGGTGACGTAGTTGCCAGATATTCCGTACAAGCTGTAGATAATGCAAGCAATAGTTCAGAGTATTCAAGTTACGTTTCAACAAATGGGCAAACAACATGGAAAAATATTGCTAAAAACAATCCAGATAATGAAGTTTATGAATTTTCATTAGGCAATAATTATCCAAATCCATTTAACCCAACAACAATTATAAATTATACGCTTCCTCAATCAGATTATGTTTCTTTAAGAGTTTATGATAATCTTGGTAGAGAAATTCAAAGATTGGTTGATTCACATCAAGAGAAAGGAAATTATTCTATTCCGTTCAATGCGGAGAATCTTCCGAGTGGTATTTATTATTATACAATAAGTACAAGTAAAAATACTGCGACTAAGAAAATGCTATTGGTCAAATAAAGTAAAAAAATGACATACGAATAAATTTGTTAAGAACCCTGAAAGTTATTATACATTCAGGGTTTTTGTATTTAGACAGTAGTCTTATTCTCTGCAGGGGAATTTACAAAGCAAAATTTAAGTCTAATGGTTTATCAAGCGGCGTATACTCTTATACAATGAAAACAAGTGATTGCACATTAACCTGTAAAATGCTCCTTCAAAATAAAATTACTCGCAGCGTTTTGTTTTAAAATACAATTTGAAGACTCTGATAGTCGCCTGACTTTCAGGGTGCTTATTTTGATCGAATTGATTCACCCCGGATTTGGCAAAAATCACACCCTTTTAAATTGAACTTGACAATCAGTTCCCCTGCCGTTATTTTTACAAAGTCTAAATAAGCATTAAGAGTAAAACAATATGAAAACGGCTGCAAATCTAAATTTTGGTGAACCGGCTATTATAACCGGGATAGACCATTCGCATCCTTCGGCCAGAAGGATAATTGAAGTCGGGTTTACGCCTGGGCAGCAGATCGAATTAATCAATAAAACTGCATTCAGCGATCCTCTGGCATTCTCCCTGCGCGGAACTATCATAGCGATACGCAGGAATGAAGCCGAATCCATATATATTCAATGAAACGAAAAGTAGCCTCGCAAATACCGTTTATCACACTCGTAGGTCCCCCGAATTCAGGTAAAACAACATTGTTTAATCACCTTAGCGGGAAGAACTATAAAACCGTAAATTATCCCGGATCGACTGTATCCTACACCTCCTGCAGGATTAATCGCGGTATGGCCAACGAAGTCGATCTTTTGGATTCGCCGGGAATTATCAGTCTTATCCCGAATTCACCTGATGAAAAAGTAACTGTCGATGCGATTTATTCGCATCCTACACTTGGAACACCTTCGGTTGTAATTGCTACCGTGGATGCGAGTCAGCTTACCCGCCACCTGCTGCTTGTTAAGCAGCTTATAAACTCTGGTTTCGATGTGCTTGTAGCGTTAACGATGAATGATATTCTAAACCGCAACGGATTTAGGATTGATACTCATTCGCTTCAGCTTGAACTCGGATGCCGGGTTATAAAGATTGACGGAAGAACCGGCGAGGGGACTGAACAGCTTTATAAGAATCTGAATGAAATACTGGATGAAAAATTTGACGATGACGAACTAAAAACAATTGAGCCTGATTACGACACCGATGTACTAATTGATCTTTACGAGGAAATTGAAGGAATTGAGGACAGAGTGCTGCTTAAAAGCAGCGATGTGAATGAGAGAGTCCGCGCCGCGAACGAGGCGCTGACAATTTTGAAAATAGACGAACCGGGCAAGAATGTTCGTCAGCCGGACAGCCTAACTCTCAAACTCGACAGGATTCTCCTTCACAGGTTTTGGGGACTAATAATATTTTTCCTGACCATGTCATTACTGTTCACATCTATTTTCTGGCTTGCGGTTCCCATTATGGATTTCATCGACGGATCATTCGGATCGATGGCAGCCGCGGTTCACGATAACTTCTCGTCCGGATGGTTTGCGGATTTACTAGCCGACGGACTCATAAGCGGTGCGGGTTCGGTAATTATTTTTCTTCCGCAGATTGTTATACTGTTTCTTATTTTGGGACTGCTCGAGGATGTCGGTTACCTCGCGCGCGGGGCAATGCTTATTGATAAACCATTATCCAAAATCGGACTTAACGGAAGATCGTTCGTGCCGATGCTAAGCGGATTCGCATGCGCTATTCCGGCAATGATGGCTGCACGATCAATCCCTAATAAACGTGAACGCCTTCTTACAATTTTTATACTCCCGCTCATGAGCTGCAGTGCGCGTCTGCCGGTATTCGCGCTTCTTATCGGTTTCCTGATTCCGCCTGATAAAGCCCTGGCCGGTGGATTGATTATGGCTGGAATTTACCTGTTCAGCATATTTAGTTCATCTGTTATTGCCGGATTGATTAACAGGTTCAGCTCTAAAGTTTTATCGGAACAGGATAATTCCTCGTTCATACTGGAATTGCCGACGTACAAACTGCCGAAATTAAAAGTAATTTTCAGCAACACTTACCAGAGCTCAATGGCATACCTGAAAAAGGCGGGACCGGTTATCCTGGTGTTTGCACTTGCACTCTGGACTCTGACATATTTCCCCAACACTGATCCGCAAATAGATACAATCGGAATGAGTGCGGATGAAGCCGCGGTTGCTAAAGCAGAAGAACGTGTGGCAACTTCGTACGCTGCTGATCTCGGTAAGATCATTCAACCTGTTATGGAACCGATTGGCATGGACTGGCGTGTCGGAGTTTCACTGATTTCCGCTTTCGCAGCAAGAGAAGTTTTCGTCAGTTCGCTTGCGCTTATATTCAAAGTTACGGCAGATGACGATGACGCTCTACAGACTTCGTTGCTGGATGCAATGAGGCGAGCCGAATTCGCCGAAAGCGGGAACAAGATTTTTACTACTTCGACTATTGTTGGTCTAATAATCTTCTTCGTTTTCGCACTTCAATGCCTTTCTACTGTTGCGGTTTCCCGGCAGGAAACCGGCGGATGGCGCATACCGATAATTCAGCTTGTTCTCTTTACTGCGCTTGCTTATACTCTTACATTCGTTGCTGTTAACGGACTGCGACTGATTGGGATAGCTTAACTGATAACTCTTATTTTTAAAGATGATATCTTTTCAAAAGATATCATCTTTTTCAGTGTTGTTTATCCTAATTGGATGCCTGAATCTTAATTCTTATCTTAGCATCTCAATGGATAAAATGTGAGGGAATTCAGCATGAAAAAGTTTTTAGTTTTATTGTTCGCAGCGCTGATTTTATCAGCCTGTAAAAGCGAAGCGCCAAAAGAAGAACCGGCAAGTGAACAAGCCGGGGTTAAAGCAGTATCAGTTACATTCGATCAGTTCAAAACCGATCCGGAACCATATGTCGACAAGTACATTAAGATGGAAGGTACTTGCGTTCATACCTGTAAACACGGCGGCAAGAAGATGCACATTGTTGGTGAAGATCCCGACTATACAGTTAAAGTAACTGCAAGTGAAACTGTTCCGATGTTCGATAAAGAGCTGGAAGGAAGTAAGGTTGCGGTCGAAGGATATGTTCGTGTTCAGAGGATTGACGAAGCATATCTCAACAACTGGGAAAACGAGCTGAAACAGGATGTCGACAAGCAAAAAGAATCCGGTGAAGTTGAGGAGGAACATCACGAAAGCATGCTGGAGATCGAGAACATGCGCAAGGAATTAAAAGAAAGCGGTAAGGCGCAGATCTCATATTATTCAATCGAGTGCAGTAAGTTTAACGAGAAAACACCAGGTTAAACAGTGTTGCAGGAATTTATTAAATTTGAACCCCGATCCATTCGTTTTGTGTCGGGGTTTTTTATATAACTCACATTTTCCGGAGTTTGTTGATGAAGTGGAGAAAAGTTAACAATATAATTCACAGGGATTTCGGCTATTTCTTTTTTGGGATGACAATAATTTACGCTCTCTCGGGAATAGCATTAAATCATATAAGGGACTGGAACCCAAGCTATTCAATCGAGACAAGCGAAGTTGTTCTCGCATCCGATAATGAATTAAACTTTCTTGATGAGGAAGGTGTTAAGAATGTACTATCGGAATTTGTGGATGTTAGTGAGTACAAGAGTCACTATTATCCCGACAGTACAACGCTGAAGATTTTTTATAAAGGCGGCACTTTAACGATTAATACAGGTACTAATAAAGCCCTGTTGGAGGAAGTCAAACGGCGTCCTTTTTTTTTCGAAGTTAATTTCCTTCATTATAATCCGTCGGTTGCATGGACGTATTTTGCAGATGCATATTCCGTCGCACTAATTGCCCTGGCAATTACAGGATTGTTTGTCCTGAAAGGAAAGAAGGGAATTACCGGACGGGGAGCCTGGCTAACCGCAGCCGGAATAATAATTCCGATAATATATTTACTAGTTTTATAGAATTCTCGTATTATTACGAGACAGGTTAAGTCTCAACTAAATCAGAGGGTAGAATGATTAATAGATACATGACAGTATTGCTGCTGTTTTTAATGTCCGTGATGGTGTTTGCACAGTCAACAGACTCCCCCGAAATTACGGTGGATGAATTGAAAGGACATATCGGTTATCTCGCTTCCGACGAGTTGGAAGGACGAAAGCCGGGAACCCCGGGAATTGAAAAAGCGGCTAAGTATATTGTTGAACAGCTAAAGAAGCTTGACGCGAAACCTGCCGGAGATAATTACTTCCAGGATTTCGACATAGTAACTGAAATTAAACTCGGTACTAATAATAAACTCTCTTTCGAAGGTTACGAAGGTAAATGTGAGGAAGATTTTATTCCGCTTAACATAACCGAGAAGGGAAGTGTAACGGCTCCGGTTGTATTTGTAGGGTACGGTTTCGGGATTGATGAAGACAGTTTAAAATGGGATGACTATGCTGATGTGGACGCCGAAGGGAAATGGATTATTATCTTTCGCGGATCGCCTGGCGGGGGTGGTATGGGCCACGGACCGGATCCGTATGAGAAATACTCTTCACTGAGAAAGAAAATTCTAACCGCCCGCGATCATAATGCGGCAGGTGTTATATTTGTTTCCGGAAACAGTTTCCAGGAACAGGATGAACTGATGAAGCTGTCATTCTCACGCAGGGAAACTTCTGCAGGGCTGCCGGCATTTCACGTTAAAAGGGATGTTATTAATAAATTCTTTGCTGACGCGGGAGTAACTGTTGCTGATCTCGAAAGCAATTTGAACGAGAACAAAACTCCAATAAGCTTCGAACTTGAAACTGAAGTTTCCGGAACCGCTGATCTGGAAAAAGTTAAAGCTAAGACTCACAACGTTACCGCGATTATAGAAGGAAGCGATCCGGTACTGAAAGATGAATATATCTTCATCGGCGCGCATTACGATCATCTCGGTTACGGCGGTCCCGGATCAGGCTCACGTGCACCCGATACTGTAGCAATCCATAACGGTGCCGACGATAACGCGTCCGGTACCGCAGCGGCTTTGGAAGTATTCGAGAAACTCGCCGCTCATAAAGATGAGCTTAAGCGGAGTATTATCTTTATGGCTTTCAGCGCGGAAGAAATGGGACTCATCGGCTCGAAGTTTTTCACCGATAATCCTTTTATCGATCTGGACAAGATTAAGTTCATGATTAACATGGATATGGTCGGCAGGCTGGATAAGGATACGAAGAATCTTACAGTAGGCGGAACCGGAACTGCTGTTGGACTTGAAAATATGCTAAAAAAACATGTCGATGAAACCGGGCTGAATGTGAAATTCAGCAGCGAAGGTTACGGACCATCCGACCACGCTTCTTTCTACGCCAAGGATATTCCTGTAGCATTCGTGTTTACGGGCGTTCACGAGGATTACCATACTCCGAGTGACGATGCCGACCTGATTAATTACGAAGGTGAAAAGACAGTCGCTGATCTCGTATACGGAATCGCTGTGGAAATTGCCAACCTTCAGGATGCACTGGTTTACCAGGAAGCCGGGCCAAAGGAACCGCAGAATACTTATAAACGGTTCAAGGTTACTCTCGGTATTATGCCGGACGTTGCTTCCAGCGATGTTAAAGGCGTTCGGGCCGACGCGGTTATCGAAGGTCGCCCTGCCTTTAATGCAGGCATGGAAAAAGGTGATATAATTGTGGCTATGGACGGTAAAAGTGTAAACGATATTTACGACTATATGAACAGACTTGCCGATTTCCAGCCGGGACAGAGGATAAGCGTTGATGTACAACGCGGCGATGAAACTGTTGTTCTTATTGTTGATTTATAGAATTCGCATAAATATTATGTGCTTAAAACCCGCTCATTTGAAGCGGGTTTTTTTATAATGTCATCCTAATGCTATGGTCATTCCGAAGTGGAGGGATCTTAGCTGAATTAATACAAAGATTTCTCCCCGATCCGTCAGTTGACGGACTGGATTGAAATGACATAGACTATTCAATCGTCATATCGAACCCGACCTTCATTTGTTCGTCCGGGTGAGATGTCTTAATATGCTGATTGTCATCCTATTCTCATATTAGATTAAAAAAAATCCTCTCCTGCCAGACGATCACCGAAACGACCGTGCCGATCAGAATCATTGATGTAATAGGAATGAATATCTTAAATCCCGGTTTATCGATGATTATATCACCGGGAAGTTTGAAAAGAGGGATTTTTGAAAGATAAGTCCATCATAAACCGGCAGCCACCAGGATGATTCCGACTATTATAAAAGTTCTTTGCATACTTATTCGTTAATTCGGTTGGGATATTACATTTCGCAATTATAGTGATTCAAAGTACAAGATTGCCGCTAAACTATTTTGGTTTTAGATCGATACTATTGTAAAAGAATACCGGAAGAAAAGGATTTTTATACCGGTGAAATAAATTAAGCCTTAAATCGAGAGAGGTATACGATGGAACGATTATCGCTCGATACATTTATTGCTGCCGCGGACGATCCTGAATTAAGTCAATATAGGGTACTCGCTGCATTAAAAGTATATTCCGAGATGCTTCGTAAGAACAAGTTGTATCCGTCATTCGGCGAGCTTGCCGAGCTGAAAAATTCAATTAATAATCTGCAGAAGCAGAAAGTTATTCTGGATGAACTTACAAAAAGTGAAGTAAATGCGCTGGATTTTGACGAGAACGGGCCGGTTTTTGAAGAAGATGAAGATAGTGAAATAAAATTAAATGCTGTTTTTGCATTTATTGAATGGGCAATTCCGAGTATAAATACATTATTAGATGAAGGAAAAGCGATATTCGATTTCGTTGATAAAAATACTCATATCTCGGAACTCGGTATATTGCCGCTGTATAATAAAGAAGGATATTTTCTTATTGACGATAGTATAAGAAACGAGGTGAATGTATTCAGATTTGAAATGTTTCTTGTTGGTCCGGATAGCGATCCTTTAACTACTCTCAAAAGCAAATTTCTTTACAAATTGTATAATGATACAGACTACAGGCTGGCCCCGGAGGTTATTAAGTTAAGTCTGATCGAAAGGTATCCGGATTTGCCTAATCCGCCCCTGTACAGGATAAAGAACGATTCTGGATTCCCGTTCCATGAAACGGTTTTGCCAGTTGCTAAGCGTAAGCTAATGTATATGCTGGCTGAATAGATTTATCCGATAGGAAATTTAATAGGTAGAAGCTTAAACTTAAAAAGATATATGTATTTTCTTCAACAATGCATCTATCTCCCAATTTCTTTAATTTTCGTTTAAGACTAGTATAAGTTAGTTTTAACGGCACCGACCAGCTTCAATATTACTGATCGATACCAGATCCTGTTCATTTCTTAATCCGGAATCATGATGAGTTCACTCTTAATTGCTCTCCTGTCCTTTGCTGGTTATATCGCCGCGTATCGTTTTTACGGCAGATTCATCGGTTCAAAAATATTCAAACTCAACAGCGCCAACATTGCCCCCAGCGTGGAATTACATGATAAGAAAGACTTCGTTCCTACGAGCAGGGAAATCCTTTTCGGACATCACTTTACCTCAATTGCCGGACTCGGTCCGATTGTCGGACCTGCGATTGCAATTATCTGGGGCTGGCTCCCCGCAGTTTTGTGGGTTGTGTTCGGATCAATTCTGATGGGCGGAGTTCATGATCTGGGATCACTAATACTAAGCATGCGTCATAAAGGGGGATCGTTGGGTGATGTAGCCTCAGTGCTTATCTCACCGAGAGTCAGGAACATAGTACTCATAATAATGTTTCTCACCAACCTGATGGTAATGGCGGTGTTTACATTAATTGTTGCAATACTTTTTAACATGTACCCGTCGGCAGTTATACCGATATGGATGGAAGTCCCCGTTGCATTGCTGCTTGGTTATATAATTTATAAAAAGAACGCGTCACCGATGGTCTGGAGCATCGGAGCGTTGGTTCTGCTTTATGCATTAATTATTGTAGGAGTTCATTTCCCGGTACAAATGCCGGAATTTATTGGGTTGAATCCGCTGGTGATCTGGGCTGTCATTTTACTGGTATATGCATACGTTGCGAGTATTCTTCCTGTAACAACATTACTTCAGCCTAGAGATTATATTAACGGTCATCAATTGTTCGCAGCATTGATATTACTGCTTGCGGGAGTATTTGCATTGAATCCCGAAATGGCTGCACCTGTAGTAGATACAGCTCCCGATGGTGCGCCCGCTATGTTCCCGTTTCTGTTTCTCGTAATAGCTTGTGGAGCAATAAGCGGATTCCATACACTTGTCAGCGGTGGAACGACCTCCAAGCAGTGCAGCAGCGAGACCGACGCTCTTTCAATTGGGTATGGCGGAATGCTGCTGGAGGGCGCTCTTGCAATACTGGTGATTATTGCTGTTGGAGCGGGAATCGGTTTGGGATTTACAACCGGCAGCGGAGATTTCCTTACCGGTTCAAACGCGTTTTCAGCTCATTATTCCTCGTGGGCTTCAGCTTCGGGTCTAGGCGCAAAGCTGAAAGCATTCGTGGAAGGCTCGGCTAATCTTATGTCCGGATACGGAATACCGAATAATATATCGGTTACAATTATGGGAGTTTTTATAGTCAGTTTTGCTGCAACAACACTCGACAGCTCAGCTAGAATACAGCGCTACATTGTTAGTGAATTCGCAAAGTTCAACAGAAATAAATTTTTTACCAGAACTCATCCGGCAACTTTAATCGCAATAGGTGTAACCGCTCTTGTCTGTTTCCACGGCGGATTTACAGAATCAGCATTGAGAAAAGGTGCACTTGCATTATGGCCTTTGTTCGGCGTTACCAATCAGCTCCTGGCTGCTCTTGCGTTATTCGTAATAACAGTTTACCTGCATAAGAAGAGTATTCCGGTTGTTATTACACTTTTACCGGCGATGTTCATGACTGTAATAACGGTATGGGGTGCTGTTTACAACATCGAAACCTTTTTCAACAGCGGCAACCTGCTGTTGTTTTTCATTTCTTTGATTTCTCTCCTGATTCAGGTATGGATTGTTTATGAAGCGGTGCTTATATTAAAAAAGAAAAATAGTTTTCTTCAGGAGATGTAATAATCTTTAATCAGTAGTGGGGGAGAGAGTGGAAAAATTACTGTTATTACTTGTCACTGTTTTATTTCTTCCAGCCTGTTCGGATGATTCGAATTTTCTCACGCCGGTTGAGAAAGTTACTTACCGGGGAATTGCTTACAATATTTTGTCTGATAATGAAAAGGAAAGTATAACTATTGACTGGCGAGAGGCTAAGGTTTATGAAGGTATGTTCACCGATAGTAAATGTGATTATACATTCCTCGAAAGTTTGGAAGACTGGATGTGTTTCTTCCCTTATGATGATGAAATGGAATTTAAGTCAAATCAGGATTTGATAGCCGTGCAGTTTAATCCTGAAGATGATGCGCTTCTCGGACCGATTATCGTTATAGTTGACCCTAACGAAGAAATAGTTGTCGGTATTGTAGGGAGATTATAATAAAAACGTTTGCACTTGTCCAAATTAATTTAGAATGAATTATTGTAATTATTCAAAAAATCATTGAATAGAAATCAGAAAAGATATCAGTTTTAAAGGTTTATAGAATCTCGGGGAACGAATACAAGCAATTTAATTTTGATGATAATGCAATCATTAAATTAGATCTCTATTTAGACTCAATATTTAATAATATTGAACTTAAATGAGAATTTTACAAGTGCATCATTCCTACTCTTGTTGATAAAAAAACTGGTCGGTGTAATCATTAAAACTAATTTAAACAAATTTGGGAGTTACTATGTTCTGGAACAATTCAATTAAGGTATATGCATTAATACTGATATTACTGCCATCACTCTTATTTAGTGCCCACTTACATTTTTATCCGAGTGGTACAGATACGGCTCTAATCCCATATTCAAATTACCATATTTGTTCGGACGGAGAAAACTTAACGAGTATAATTAATAATAATGTAAACAGCGGAGAAATAATTGTCTTTCACACAGGGACATATAAGAGTATTAGTTTCACATTAACCCTGGACGGAATATTGATTAAACCAGGATATCCAGGGGGAACCATCTTTACGGATACAACTCAAATTACGATATCTTCAGATAATACTATTCTTAGAGGAATAGTATTTCGTAATATTCTTTATGATGATTATGAGCCTGTATTAAAATTTGATAAAGCTGATGATTGTAGAGTAACTAATTGTAAATTTATAAGAGTAGGTTATCTCAATAATCCTGGTGAGGCACAATTCTTCAATCCGGTTGTTTCATTATACGAAAGTACGGATAATTTTGAAATTGATAGCTGTCATTGGTATGACAGTCATTCAAATAGTATTTCGGTAAGATGGGATCCCGCTAATGGTAATTTAAATACATATCCACATATTCACGATAATTTATTTGAAAGTTTAACTTTTGGTGATACTCTTAATGGAAATGAAGCAATTATGCTTGGAACTGCGCGTACTGGTTCAGAAGTGTATAGCATGTATGCTACTGTAGAGAACAATCTTTTCTTGGATTGTAATTCTGATGAAGAAATAATATCTGTTAAATCATCAGGTAATACCATACGATATAATACTTTTAGGCAGACAGGTGAATCAAATCGTCCTACTAGTGTGACACTCAGATATGGAAATTCAAGTCAAGTTTATGGTAATTTTTTCTTAAATACTGTACAAGGAATTAGAATATTTGGAAGATATCACAAAGTGTATAATAATTACATTCAAAGTCAAAATTATGGCATAAGATTCTATGGAGGTAGAGACAGCACTTATCATCCCAGACCATCATACTGTTATATTTATAACAATTCAATAATCAATACAGGAGAAGCCGGTATTAGAATCGGGGAATCAACAGAATTTGTTAAACCTGGTCGTATATATGTATATAATAATTTGATATACACTGAAAATGACGGTGTAATTATTGAAGAGGTGATAGATGACGATGCTTCGAATTTTCTATGGGCTGGTAATTTGTTTAGAGCTGAAGGGAGCGTGAGTTTAGGTGACGTTCCGACATCGGGTTATGTAACCTCTGATCCGGTGCTCTCAAATGCTTTGTATGTCGATGGTTTTTATAATCCAGATACTTTATATAGACCTGAATCTACAAGTGCTGTAATTGATAGTGGAATTTATATTAGTTATATAACTGAAGATATGGATGGGCAAACGCGCAATGTAAATAGTCTTGATATTGGTGCAGATGAATATTTGTTTACCTCCGTGAATAATCAACCAATATCCAAACCATTTGGGACCAGTTATTCTATTGCTGATAGTTTGTATTTGCCGGATAGTCTGAATAAGTCCGGGAGAAATATCGTTGAAAATGAAAGTTTGCCTGCTAAATATTATTTAGACAATAATTATCCTAATCCATTTAATCCGCAAACAAATATATCCTTTGAAATTCCGGAAAAGAGTATTGTCTCATTAAAAGTATATGATGTTTTAGGTAAAGAAGTTGCAATTCTGATTTCGAATAAAACATTTAATCCCGGTATTTATACGGAGCAGTTTGATGGTAGTAATTTGTCCAGCGGAGCATATTTTTATATGTTAAAAACGGGTAACATATGTATACTTAAAAAAATGTTGTTACTAAAGTAAAAGAGTTTTAAGTTTTTGTCGGGGTTTATCTTCAGTACATAGAATTTATTGTTCATTGGGAATGAATATATAGGTTCGCTTAAAGTAGCTGAAGATAAAATTCCATATTTTAACCGGTCTGTTTTAACAAATCTAACATCCTTATGTTATTGATGAAACAACTCAATTATCCGATGAAATAGGTTTTATATACTAATGTGATTGTAAAACTTTAACAGGAGAAAAAATGTACGGAGCTATGGGATTAGCAGTCTTATATGTTTTAGTAATACTTGGAATTGCGGGGTTTGTTCTGCATTTGTTGTTAAGATTTGTAAAGGCAGTTGAAAAAATTGCAAGAGTATATGAAAGAAAACACAGCGATATTTAAATTTATATACGGCTTGATATAAAGGATTGGCATGTTTAGAATCAATGAAGCAATAGAAATACTGGAAAGAACTCCGGATGTGCTGGAGCGGTTATTAACAGGATTATCCGATACATGGATAGTACAGAATGAAGGAGAAGGTACCTGGAGTCCTTATGATGTTGTCGGACATTTAGTCCATGGAGAAAAAACCGATTGGATAAATAGGGCGAAAACCATTATGGAGGAGATCCGCGAACCATTTGCTCCGTTCGATAGGGAGGCGCAGTTTCAAGATTCGAACGGGAAGAGTATAGAAGAGCTATTGAATGAATTCTATACTCTTAGAACCGGGAATCTTGAGATTCTAAAAGGAATGGATATCACAGAGGAAGACTTAAATAAAAGAGGGATTCATCCTGCATTTGGAGAGGTTACATTGAAACAGTTGCTATCAACCTGGGCAGTGCATGATCTGGGTCATATTGCGCAAATTACAAGAGTTATGGCAAAACAGTATAATGAGGAAGTCGGTCCGTGGGAAGAATATTTGAGAATAATAAAATAACAGGGCATATTTTTTAAGTAGTCGAAACTGAGTTTGGTAAAATGTAATGATTTTAAGAAATGGGTGGATATAATATCGCTCAGTTCCGGAGAAGAGATTATGAAAACACAAGCAATCGGTTTATTAGTAATCATGTTGGCAACAATATTTTTATTGACTTCCTGTTTCAGGATCGAGAAACAATTAGCTAACAAACTTATTCTGTATAATTTGTCCGATGCAGAAGGTATGGAGGTTGGGTTTCAAAGTACGACCGGGGCATATGCGGAAATAGATACCGAAACCGTTGGCGGACTTAAGGTAAAGGGAACGATAATGTTATCAGGTCGGAATATTCAAGCCGATAAATCACTTTATCCTTATAAAGATTACCAGGAACTCCTCGAATCAATTGAAGAGTTGAATGAATCAGACTCCATATCAGTAAAGAATAAATTCGTTTCAGGAAAAACACTGCCTGAATTATTCGGCTATAGCCCAAACTATCCTGTAGCGCCTAAAGGATTCGCAACATTACAGGTCGGGGATAATATTGTTGCTGATATTGTATTTTATCATCTTGATTATAAACTTTACTACGGCAGCGGTATGGGCGTCGATAATAACGGCAGCCTTTACAAAGTTTATCTGGTTACGGAAGGAATATAAACTGTACTATGAAACTTCATAATATTATTGTATTACTTGTTGTTCTGGGATTATTTTCATGTGGTGAGGATGACAGCGTCGGACCCTGCGTTCATACTTACAAGGAACCGGTATTTAACGTTGAGTCAATTCAGGACACTATAAACAATGTAAGTCTAAGGTTCGTTAAATTGTACAGCCTGAAGATTGACAACCTTACGCAGAACCCGGCAAGTGCATTGTTTGAATCGTATTCCGTTGTTACGGATGACAGTGTTTTCTATTGTAATATACCATTCGGCTTCGGAGTGGAGGAAGGAAAATATGAATTCATAATTGAAGCAGAGAATTATGAACCGAAGACTTTTACAATAGAAAATGTGAGGTATTCAATTCACGATGGCGGTTGTCCTTCATATAGCGATGGCGGGATGAAATTAAAATTATATGTCAATGAATGATATTTGGAGATAGTATAATTAACAGAGTTATAAGTGTAAATTAACCCAACAGAGGAAATTATGTCTAAGAAACTTACTTTTCTATTTCTCATTTCATCCTTAATCAGCTTGCAGGCTCAAAATATTAACAGGTTTATTGAAGTTGTCGGAACAGCGGAGATAAAAGTTAAAGCTGATCAGATTGAAATATCAGTAGGAGTTAGAACAGTGGAACCGACTCTGCAGGAAAGTAAAGAGGAGATCGACAAAGTATTTAAAAATGTATTGAATATACTTTCCGGATTCGGGAATGATATTGAGGAGATTGAAACAGCTCCGATTTCATTTGGAATTAATTATTCGTACGAAAATAATGAAAGGGAAGCTGATGGCTATTATGCCGCGTCAACTGTAAGTTTTAAACTAGTTGAAATTAATAAGTATTATAACCTGATTGATAAATTGATGTGCGCTGAAAACATATCAATAAATGGATCTGTTTACAATAATTCGGAATATGAAAAGTATAATCAACAGGCATATGAAAATTCGGTTGTTGCTGCCAGGCAAAAGGCTGAGTATATGGCAAGGGTTGCATCTGTAACGATTGGCCCCGTACTTGAGATTGAGGATAATTCTACTTCCGGTGCGGGACTTAGGCCGAACTATCCGAATCCTTTTAATAAAAGTATAAGTGTTAATTCAAATTCAAACCAGGCATTCGGCAGCATTGAAATTCGAAGAAGTGTCAGGATTAAGTTCGAACTGGTAGAGTGATTATGAACAGTCTTATACTGTTAGCATTCACAGTTACGTAACGGTATATTTAAGCCACTAAAAGTAATACAATAGGAAGTGATGAAACTATCTGTTATCATAATGCTATTTCTCGGTATTACGAGTGTTGAAAATTGTAAAGCTCAAGTCAATGCTGAACAGATAAAGAAAGGTAGTTTGGAGATTGTCTCCATCTGGCCCGAAGGAACTGAAGGCATCAATCCGTTAATTCCCGAATCAGTAAAACCGCAGGGGAAACGATTTTATAATATTTATAGTCCAAATCTTATCATTTACAAACCGGAATCGCCGAACGGATTGGCTATAATAATCTGTCCCGGCGGCGGGTATCGCTATGTGGCTTCAGGTATTGAAGGAGGACCGGTAGCGAAGATACTAAACGAATCCGGGATAACAGTATTTGTACTTAAGTATAGATTACCAGCCACAACCGGCGCAAACTACAAACATCCGGTTCCGTTAACCGATGCGCTTCGGGCAATTCAGTATGTTAGATATCATGCGATGAACTATGGTATTGATTCGAACATGATTGGAATAATGGGCTTCTCGGCCGGCGGGCATCTTGCGGCTATGGCAGGCACATTGTTCGACAGGTATTCAACAGGATCGGATGATATCTCTAAAACAAGTCCGCGTCCCGATTTTATGTGCCTTGTTTATCCGCTTATATCAACTGCTGATTCAATAGCTCATAGTTGTGTCAGGACTCTTGTTGATAGTACAAATCAGAATAATCCGCCTAATGAGTTATCCTGCGAACACAATGTAACGAGTGAGACTCCGACTACATACCTTGCTCATGCAAAGGATGATAAGTCCGTGAGTTATAAAAATAGTCTGGTAATGTACGACGCGTTGAAGAAATACGGAGTTTCGGTTGATATAAAATTGTATGATAAAGGTGGACACGGATTCGGTGTCGGCCGGGAAGGTACGGATTCTATGAATTGGCTTAATGATTTCAAAGAATGGCTGGTTGATCAGAATTATTTGGATTACAAATAAGTTTTAAACTGAATTGTAACTTACGACTTACTGAAACCGAGGTACTTTGGATCACAGTAGTTTTCACGCTATTACTAACCGTTATCCTATTTTTAAGGCTTACCCGCCTCTGGTGGAAGTTCTTAACAGTTGGCTTAAATCAATTAATTGATGGATAGGATCTTCAGAATAATATATTATTGGAGTTGTAATGAAAAGTAACGATAAACCTGTAATTGTTGAGCAAAAAATAAATGCACCGGCTGAAGAAGTCTGGAAGGCTATAACATCAATCGGGCAAATGACGAAATGGTTCTTCGAGAACATACCTGACTTCAAACCGGAGGTTGGCTTTAAAACCGAATTCCCTGTTGTAAGCGGGGAGAGAACCTTTACGCATTTATGGACTGTTACTGAAGTCATTCCCGGCAGCTTGATCAGGTACAACTGGAAATATAAAGAGTATCCCGGAGATTCATATGTGATCTTTGAATTAAATGGAAATAGTGATCATACGAATGTTAAATTGACTGCGCAGGTTACTGAAGACTTCCCGGATGACATTCCCGAATTTAGAAGGGAAAGCTGCATTGGCGGCTGGGAATACTTTATCCAGGGCAATTTGAAAGAATATTTGGATAAACGCCCGCAATAGTTTTCAGATGTATTTCATGCATTCGTAAGTATCTTTACCCTTTCAGCTAAATTGAATAACTTACGAAAGTCCTGTATTGATTGTCTTGCTGTAAGCTGTTCATATAAACATAACCCGGGGGGAATAATGAAACGTATAATACATATTTTCATATTGATTTCTGTAAGTACATCAATTTCCGCACAACTGATATCCTCATTAGGTATAAAGGCGGGTTCGAGTATCTCAAACCAGGAATGGAATTACACTCAGGATGATAATTCCGATTATGACAATATGCAGGGATTATCACTGAGAATATTTGCGGATATGTTTAAGTTTTCATTCTTTGAAATGGAAACGGAGCTTGGATACTCAAGTAAGGGATTCGAGGTAAATATGCCGGTAACAACTGTTGAGAGCCCAATGGGTACAGGTGAAACAATTTCATTCACAAATGAACTTGATTATATCAGCCTCTCCGCCCTGGCAAAATTTACTCATTCAATGGAAATCTTTTCTCCTTACTTAATAATCGGTCCTCAATTCAACTTGTTGATAAATAAGAATCCCGATACAGGATGGGATGTGGTTTTTGATAAATTCAGAGAAACCAATATCGGGATATCGGCGGGCGGGGGAATTGAACTTGGGAAATTACTGCCGAGCCCGGTCTTTATTGAATACAGGTACGAAAGGGATTTGCAGGATAATTACGAACCGGACAACATCACTATTAAAAATTATTCTCATGTAGTTCTTATTGGTATTAGACTGTAATTGTTAATTATCGGAAATTCTTATTTCAACACATCTAATTATCAGGAAACACAACAATATGACTAATCGCATCCGGACTATACTTACTACTTTATTGATCTCACTGTTTATCACTTCTCTTTTTATTGCACAGGATAAACCAACGGTCTGTTTCACATTCGATGACGGGAGTACAAGGGATATTCTTACTTATAAAAACTCCGAATGGGTCAATATGATGCTTTCTGCTCTCGACAAGTACGATCTGCAGGCTGCGTTTTATGTCGCCGGTAAGAGTATGGACAGTAAAGAAGGAAGAGAAGTATTGAAGAAATGGGATGATGCGGGACATCTTATTGCGAATCATACGTATTCTCATAAGAACTATAACAGTGAGAAGACATCGTACGAGTTCTACAGTGATGATATACTTCAATGCGATTCTCTTATAAACGGATACTACAATTTCGTGAAATACTTCAGAACGCCATACCTGAAACGGGGTGATACAAAAGCCAAACGGGATTCGCTGATTTCTTTCCTGAAAAGAAACGGATACAAAAACGGTTATGTAACCATCGACGCGTCCGACTGGTATTACAATTCCAGACTGATAAAATCTCTTAAAAAGAATCCGGATACGAATATAGAAGCTTACGGAAAGGTTTATATCGAACATCTGCTCGAACGTGCAGAGTATTATGATAAACTTGCGTACGAGCTGCTCGGACGGCAGGTTAAGCATAGTCTTCTTCTGCATAATAATCTTACATCTGCACTGTTCCTGGATGATTTGATTAGAGCATTCCATGCAAAGGGATGGGAGACTATCGACGCAGGCGAAGCTTTGCAGGATGAAGTGTACGACATGATTCCTGATATTGTTCCCGCCGGTGAAAGTGTTATTTGGGGACTCGCAAAGGAAACCGGCAGGTACGATGATGAACTACGATATCCAGGTGAAGACAGCCAATTTGAGGAAAAACGATTGCGAGATGCCGGATTGGAATAAGGACTGAAGGAGAATTGTAAATTTGAGATGAGCTTGTAATTCAGTTGTAATTATTTGTGATTCATTGTAATGCTTTCAGAATGCTATGCATGATTTTAAGTTACTCCTGTAAATCTCAGGTTGATACACTGCATGTTTGAGTTAATGCCATGCAGCTTTAAGTTGGTCTTCCGAACTTTTGAGTTGGTCGTTGTACATCTTGAGTTAATCATTTTCCACTTTGAGTTGGTCTCCGGCACGTTTGAGTTGGTCTTCTGCACTTTTAGTTGATCGCTTACCATTTTTAGTTAATCATTTACCGGGAAATTGCGATTAACATGATTTATCGAGGGATAAAAACAAGATTGAATACTTTCATAGTGGGAAAGAGACTTAATGGATAAACTTAAGCGGTAGGTACTAAAAAATCAATTTACATTTCTACTTGTTTTATTTAGGTTGCAAGTAATCAGATGTATCTATCCTGGTTTAAGAAGCAGCTACAATTATTTTTTATCTTGTAACAGACTGTCACTGACCATTCAGTGATATTAGAAAGTTAGAAAATGATTCTTGATTATTAAATGAATACCTGGGAAATAATTCTCCGGTACCGGACATATTTTTCCAATGGTAGACAATTAATTTCTATTATTAGACAAAAATTCAATGCAAAGTGATTCTGCTTAAAACATAGTTGGCAAACAAAAATGGACTGAGTATGAGAAAAGGAATAATAATCCTAGTATTAGTTGTTTTATTCGGTAATCTCTATCCCCAAAATAGGAAGCTTCACGAAGTGCAAGATGATCTTGTAGGGCTTCTTAAAATTAGTATTTTAGAATACAACGAAAGAATATTTCCTCATTTTTCTGTTGATACATTAACAGCTTCCCATTATTTATATTCTTTTATTGAGAAAAATAGACTAATACTAGATTATCTATTACAAAATCAATTAAGTATTAATAGAGATTCTCTGCAAACATTAGTTAACTCTAATGATAATTATGAAGAGTACTTTTACAAATCAATTGAACGTGATTCCCTTTTTATGACTACTATTACTGATTTAGTATGTAATCATTTAATTTCACAAAATAATGCGATTTCAGATTACCAAGTAAAAAATAAATATGATCTTAGTTTTACTAAATTATACTCAATAGTTGCCCGGTTTTTCTATCCTAATAAATTGGTTGCAGGTGGCAAAGGTGTCGCTATGAAACTCTGTATAAGTGCCTTATCATTTAAGGATTTTGAGGGTGAAAGAAACCATCCGGAAGAAGCATTTGCATATTCAGTTGTATTTGGTTCTGCACTATCATCTGATCAGGGATTAATTAATGAATATAAAAAGGAAGCTAAGATTGTGATGAACATGCACCTATCCAATGATGATGAAGTAAAATTAAATAGAATCCAAGGTGCCGTTTGGGCACTGCTATTAAAAAATCAGAAATTTATTGAAGAGATAAATAATAAATATGAAATACACAAAGATGCATTACCGTTTAATTTAATAGAATAAAATGTTGCTAACCAGTCCCTCAACCCGCCCGCCCCGCAAAGCGGGGCAAGCTGTTTTCATTGCGGTATAAGTTGTAAATAGTTGGTTAGTTGAATAAAGCAAACATTGTTGTTTAAGTATTGCTGAATAAACTAAATAAAACCCGCCCTGTTTACTTGACAATATAAACATGGCTCAAATATTTGGTGGTTGCTCTTTAACCTGAATTGTCATTTGGGGCGGCGGGTTCGCGGCAATGCCGTTAGCTGGATAAGTTGATACAATTATTTGCTGGTTGACGGGATATAACAAAAAATCTTTGCAGCGGCAGATAGATAAAAAAACAGACTTTGAAACATTTTTCGCCGAAGCTCCTCAGGTGAATCCGAATGTCTCCAAAATCACAGGTTTAATATGCGGTTATCGCGTGGAAGAAATAGAAGATAAACTTATGCAGAAGATTCGTTATATGGATAAGCTTATTGACGAACTGGCAAGAGGTAAGAAAATGGAAAATATTTTGAGGAAGTAGAAAATTCTTTTTGTGAAAAATCAGTGGTGCGGAAAATTTTATGAATAGTAAAAAATGTTTGCTGGTTATCGATGCACAGAACGACATGTTCAACCTGCCTGTTGAAATGTATCATGGCGAATTAATTCTGGATAATATCAGTTCTCTGATTGATAAAGCAAGAAAAGAGAATACTCCGATTATTTATATGCAGCATTGCGACAGTGAGAATAGTTTTTTCAGCGAGGGGAGTGAAGGATGGGAAATACATCCAAAGGTTTCTCCGAAACTAAATGATATAGTTTTAAAGAAAATGTATTCCGATTCGTTTCAGGATACGAAACTGGATGAGATATTAAAAAGCAATAAAATAGACAGATTAGTAATCTGTGGATTCGTAACCGAAGGATGTGTAGATACAACAATCAGAAGAGCGGGCAGTCTAGGCTATAATCTGGAAGTAGCATGTGATTGTCACAGCACTACGGATAGCCGCGTATTAAAGGCGGAGCAGATAATAAATCATCATAATGAAGTTTTTAAAATATTTTCAGAAGTGAAAAAGGCAGAAGATATTACCTTTGATGTATAACCGGTAAATTCCTGTTAGAAAGGCGGGGATATAAAGATACTTTGTACAATAACTAAGGAGAACTGAATATGAAGGCACAACTATTAATTGCAGTTGAGAATTTTGTCGAATTTGAAAAGTACCGATCTGATGAAGCACTAGTTAAGGGTTTGCGGTCTCTTGCGGATGCAATTGAGTATTCCGGTAAGGAAGAGTTAAAGGCGAGATCAGCTGTTGATATTCTGACTAATGATGAGATAGCACAAGCTATACTTGATTTGAAAGCTTCCGTCCAGGCATTCACGCGGAAATTTTAGTCGTCAGGAAACCTGCTGTGAAAATGAACTTTTGTTACGGATGATTCGTGAAGAGTGGAAAAAATAATTAAATTTGATTATTCCAAACCAAGGAGTACGGAAGTATGAGGCTGATATTATTTGTCGTCATTGCTTTATTGCTTTACATGCAACATGTAATTGCCCGGGAGATTCAGAACCACAGAGTAATAGTTTTAACCGATATTGAAGCGGATCCGGACGATACACAATCTTTGATTCGTCTGCTGCTGTATTCAAATGAGGTTGATATCAAGGGAATAGTTGCCACAACTTCATGCTGGAAGAGAACCGGTATTGCGCCGGAATCAATTCGTAATGTGATAACGGAATATGGTAAAGTCCGTTCCAACCTTCTTAAACATGAATCCGGTTACCCGGAAGTAGCAAAACTATTGAAACTGGTTAAACAAGGTTTGCCCAAATATGGTATGCTGGGAGTCGGCGAAGGAAATGATTCGGAAGGCTCTAACTGGATTATAAAAGTACTTGAAGAAAAAGATGAGCGTCCTTTATGGATATCTGTTTGGGGAGGAGTCAATACGCTGGCGCAGGCTTTATTCAGAATTAAAAATACAATGACGGAAAAAGAAGCTGACGAGTTGATTGCGAAACTCAGAGTTTATACGATATCAGATCAGGACGACAGCGGTATTTGGATTAGGAATAATTTCCCGGACTTGTTCTATATTGTTAGTCCGGGTGATGATTACGGCAGTGCGACATGGAATGCGATTAACAGTTATATAGACGGAATAAACAATGACGAGATCAGTAACAGCTGGCTGGCAAAGAATATTCAGCAGGATCACGGACCCCTCGGTGCAGTCTATCCTGATGTAGCTTACGGAATGGAAGGAGATACCCCGGCTTTCTTGTCAATAATACCTAATGGACTCAGTGTTCCTGAGCATCCTGAATGGGGCGGCTGGGGCGGTCGTTACAAACTTTATAAACCGGAATTTTCTGCAGATATTAAAAGTGCCGGCTCAGGAGTTCCCAATGAACCGGAAACAAGAGCGATATGGACGAATGCTGTTGATACTTATACTCCTTATATCAATAATGAATATGGACGAACGGTTCGCCGAGATTCTGTTACTTTCACGAATAATAAGGTGACATTGTGGCGTTGGAGAGATGATTTTCAGAATGACTTTGCAGCGCGTATGGACTGGTGTATTAAATCTTACGAGGAAGCAAATCACCCGCCTGTTCCTTTATTGAATCATCCTGATGAAATTTCGGTAAGATCCGGAGAGGGTTTCGGGCTGGATGCAGGCGGAACAACAGATCCTGACGGAGATAATCTTAGCTACTTGTGGTTTAACTACCCTGAGGCCGGATCTTATAAAGAATTGATAAAAATTAATTCTGCTGAGAACGCAAGAGGTGTCTGGATTATAGCTCCGGAGGTTGAAAAGAATGAAACAGCTCATTTTATATTGAAAGTAACGGACAAAGGACAGCCTCAGTTGACGAGATATAAAAGAGTAATAGTGAATATAATTCCACACTGATGCGAAAAAGATTGTTACGGGCAATAAATATTGATTCAATTTTAGTCTTCTTCCGTCGAATTTTTCTCTAACAAGGAGTAGTTGTAATGGGACAACAATACTCTGAAATTTCAGATAGATTAATAGATTTTGTAAGTAACCAGAAAATATTTTTTGTAGGTACAGCAACCTCGGACAGCAGGATCAACATTTCCCCAAAAGGACTGGACTCATTAAGGATATTAAACAGCAACAGGATCGTCTGGTTAAACGTTACCGGAAGCGGCAATGAGACTTCCGCACACGTTCAGCAAAACAGCAGGATGACGATAATGTTCGCTGCATTCGAAGGTAAGCCTTTGATACTTCGTCTTTATGGACAGGTAAAAGTCATTCATAAAAATGATAGCGAATGGGATGCGTTGATATCCCTGTTCCCGCCGATTCCCGGAGCCAGACAAATATTTGATTTATCCGTTGACCTGGTTCAAACATCATGCGGTATGGGCGTGCCTTATTTCGATTATGTAGATGAAAGAGCTCAGCTTGATAAATGGGCCGATAAGCAAGGGGAAAAGGGTTTGGAGAAGTACTGGCGCGATAAAAATCAGGTTAGCCTTGATGGATTGGCAACAAATATTTTAAGTAAGAATATCTGAACGGTATCAAATTCGAACGCATTCATGCTTGTCCCGGCAGGTTAAAAACATTTTTCTTATTTTCCCGCAGTTATTTCTTTAATTAAATCTTACGGCGAACCCCGATAATCAATCGATCGACGAATCATCATGACGAGCTCACGTCGTTTATCGGAAGCTAATTAAACTGCCTGGTTAGTTTGAGAAGCTAATATAATAACATGACTAAAAACGCTAAAAATTTTGCATTCGGCTTAGCCGTTGCAATTGCTTTCATTCTGGTGCTTGAAAGTATTCTTTGGATTGCGGGTATAGAACCTTTATACAAGCAGTCCGATCCATACGTCGGCTTTTCCGGTTACTCGCCGCTGTTTGTTGAGAAGACAACTGCGGATGGCGAACAGGTCTTTGCGACTGCAGGTAGTAAGATCAACTGGTTCAATTACCAGGAATTTCCGGTTGAAAAAGCTGAAGGTGTTACCCGGATTTTCTGTTTAGGCGGCTCGACCACATACGGTCGTCCTTACAACGATAAAACCTCTTTCTGCGGCTGGCTGCGCGAGTTCCTTCCCGCTGTTGATCCCAGCAGAAAATGGGAAGTAATTAATGCCGGCGGAATAAGCTACGCGAGTTATCGTGTCGCACGATTAATGGATGCGCTTACCGGTTTCGAACCTGACTTGTTTGTTATCTATACCGGGCACAATGAATTCCTTGAAGAAAGAACATACGAAAAACTGCTGGGTACGCCCGAGTTTATTCGGGACATTGCATCGCTCGCATCAAGACTAAGAATATATACATTGCTCTCTGACCTGATTAATACGAACAAGGATGTGCTTGATAAGGAAGTAGATGCGATACTGGATAACTCCGTCGGACCTGAAGCTTACCATCGCGATGACAAACTGCGTGATGCAGTGCTTGAACACTTACAAGTGAGTTTAAATCGAATGAGCAGTATCGGGCAGGATAAAGGAGCAGGAATAATCTTCGTTACACCCGCTTCCAATATAAAGGACTTTTCACCATTTAAGTCAGAACCGTTTGAGAGTCTTGATGATTCACAAATCCAGCAGATTGCCGGACTTAAAAGAACTATCGTTGCACTTCTTGATAACGATAGTCCTGCCAAAGCTGTTGAGCTTGCCAAACAGGGACTTTCTCTTGATCCGCGTGACGCTGATCTGCTGTACTATAAAGGGAAAGCCCAACTTGCTCTCGGACAGATAGACGAGGCACGCAAAGCATTCGTTGCGGCAAAGGATGAAGATGTAGCCCCGCTTAGGGCTCTGAGTCCTGTAAGCGGAATAGTTGCCGACGCAGCTCGAGAAAACGGCAACGGACTTATAGACTTCGCTGCTATGATTGATAAAAAAGCCCCATATGGTATTCCGGGGGATGAACTCTTTCTTGACCATGTCCATCCGTCGATAGAAGCTAACCGGATGCTTGGGCTGGCGCTTGTGAATAAAATAATCGAATTGGGAATCGCATCTACTGCATCTACATGGAATGAGGAAGTTATTTCTGAAATTACCGAAAGGGTAGAGGGCAGTATTGACGAGGAGGCAAATGCTACAGCGCTTACGAATTTATCGCGTGTGTTAAACTGGGCAGGTAAGCATGATGAAGCACTTAAACTTGTTAAACGGGCTACATCGATTAATACAGACCAGCACAGTCTATTTCAAACAGTGAGCGTGTTAATGAGTTCCGGTCAGTATGAAGAAGCACTTCCTTATGCAAAACAGGCAGTACAGGTTATGCCGAACATCGCGTCCGTTCGTCGGTCTTACGGTGTAATACTCGCACAACTCGATCGCAACAAAGAAGCCATGAAGGAACTTGAAACCGCTGCCCGGCTGGATCCTGAGATGACAGGTCTATACTATCATCTGGGACTTGTATATTCACATCTGGGCTATTTAGATAAAGCGGAGAGAACATATAGAAAGGTTCTTAAACTTGAACCTGATAATGCCGATGCGTGTAACAACCTTGGAATTCTGCTGGCGCAGCGGGGAGAGTTAGACGCTGCGAGAGATATGTTTGAACGTGCTCTTGAAGCTGATCCTGATCATCCGGATGCGGGTAACAATTTGGAACGTGCAAATAGTATGCTTGACAATTGATTGTCATGATTGCCTTTTATTATCCTGCTTATAAAATTCTGCCACCAGCCTAAAACATCATTATATTAGTGTGGTTCTTCCAGGGAAATAGTCGTAATTAATATATAGGATTATTTAAAATGAAATCCGCCAGATATGTTTATACTTTCACAAGATCACAAAGTTTAATTGCAGTAATATTTATCCTTTACCTCTTAATCAGTTCGTGCAGCGATGTACAAACAACAAAGCGCCTCCCTCGGAGCGTGCCGGAATCCGAAGGTGTTTCGAGCGAACTGGTATTAAAGTTTTTCGAAGCAGCAGACACAAGTAAACATGAATTCCATAGTGTTATGGTTGTTCGTCACGGTAAGGTAATTGCCGAAGGCTGGTGGAGTCCCTACGTGCCGCAATTAAGACACACACTTTATTCGGTTAGCAAGAGTTTTACCTCAACAGCTGTCGGATTCGCGATTAGTGAGGGACTTATGTCTGCCGAGGATCAAGTAATATCTTTCTTTCCGGAATTTTTACCTGATACTGTCAGCGAGTATTTGTCGGAGTTAAAGGTAAAGCATCTGCTTACAATGTCTGTGGGACAAAGACCAGAGCCAACGTTTAATGTAATATCGCAGGACAGTCATTGGGTTAAAGCCTTTCTGGCTGTACCGATAGTGGACAAGCCGGGAACTAAGTTTCTTTACAACTCGCTAGGAAGTTATATTCTTTCGGCAATTGTTCAGAAAGTTACTGGTAAGCGGGTAGTGGACTATCTGAGACCGAGATTGTTTGATCCCCTTGGTATTGTGGCTGCGGATTGGGAAGTTTGTCCGAAAGGTATTAGCACAGGCGGCTGGGGACTTCGTCTTAAAACTGAGGACCTTGCAAAATTCGGTCTGCTTTATCTTAACAAAGGTAAATGGAACGGTAAACAGGTATTGCCTGTCGGCTGGGCGGAGGATGCAACAGCAGCACATATACAGCAGCATCCGGAAATGTCGCAGGAGGAGAGGGATAAGAGCGACTGGCGGCAGGGATACGGTTACCAGTTCTGGCGCAGCAGGCAAAATGCTTATAGAGCCGATGGCGCTTACGGACAGTTTATAATTGACCTGCCGGAGCTTGATGCGGTTGTTGCGATTACTGCGGAAACGCAGGACATGCAGGATGAATTGAATCTTGTCTGGGACTTTCTTCTTCCTGCATTCCAGGAAAGAGAGCTACAGTTCGATGAGACTGCGGTCAGGAAACTCGAGGCTAAACTTGTTTCACTCGAACTCCCTGTTCCAGTCGACAGTGCGAAATCTAATGTGGCGTCTGATGTTGACGGCAAGACCTATTTGTTCGATAAGAACGATATGGATTTTAATAGCGTATCATTCGTATTTGACAGAGATACATGCAGCGTTAGAATCGTAACACCCGATATAAATTATGACTTAAGGTTCGGATCCGGATTCAGAATGTACGGTCAGACAGCCAGGATGGGTCCTAGCCTGGTATATGCAGCTTTGGCACATTTCGAAGGTTTGCCGGCAAATGAAATTGTTGCGGGAAGCTATTCCTGGACGAATGAGAATAAACTTCAGCTTGAATTGAGATATGTTGAAAGTCCGCATACTGAAATATTAACATGCATATTCGATGATAATAAAATAACACTTGAGAGCTTCCATAGTCTGTGGAATAAAGTTGTTTACTCGGTTAACGGAGAATTGAAAGAGTAATTGTTGCGACGCCGGTTTGGATTATTCTAAGCCGGCTCTTCCGGATCACTTTTAAATACCCAGTATTCACCCAGCAGAAAGTTGAATATCATACCGCAGATAATCCCCGCAAGGTTAGCGAGCAGATAGTATACATCGAAGAATTCAGTAAGTACAATAAGTATAATGTAGTTCAACGCCGCACTGAATGATGCGGAAAGATAGTATCGCCATAGTCTGTGTAAATATGTGTGACGCCGTTTCGAATTTTTACTTCGCCAGGTCCACAGGTCATTGAATGTGAAATTGTTGAATATGGCCAGCGCAACTGCAAATACAGACGCGATAGCAACCGGCATTTCCATTATATCGTGTCCGAACCAGAGAATACCCGAGTTTACAACAATGCCGCTCGTGCCGACGATTCCGAACTTTACGAATCGTTTAATATATTCTTTATCTAACAACGCCATGATAATTCTCGCAGTAGTATACAGTAATTGTACGTGTTTTGGCAATACCGAAAAACGAATAATCAAACTTATCAATTTCGCTGATCTTGTCGAAGTATTTTTTAACTACATTTAATTTACTCTTGTATTCGCGCCTGTTGTCGAATACATATAATGCGTTTTTACCTTTCAGTAAGTTCACATCACTCCAGAAGTCGAATTGCAAAGCTCTCTCACCGAATATATTTTCCGCATAAGTATCCTGCTGATCCGGGAGATAGAATTTGATAAGCGACGCGCTCTTATATGAGTTGCCGAATATAAAGCAATTGTCACGTCCTCCTTTATCTTTCTGCATTTCGTAGATTTTTTCGGCAGAAGTATTCCAGCCGCTCCAGGTGTTTCCCTCACCAAGCGGAACGTTCGGTACAATCTGTATTGCGTATCCGAGCAGAACCAGGAATACTGAAAAGTATAAACCTGTTTTTATCCACTTACCAGGGTTTAAAAGTTTCTCACTATAATAATATACAGTTAGTACTAACAAACTCAAATAACCGGGCAGAAGCCAGTTCATCTTTACAAGACTCTTAAAACTTACCAATGTGAATATTATAATTATCGGCAATCCTGTAAATGCTATATAATCAAGATGCCTGTTTGATTTAATTTTTTGAAAATAATTCTTAACAGATCCTCCGAACCATATGAAAAGCATCGGAGTAAGAAGGAAAACCTGACTTAAAATTAGTTGAACAAAATACTTTATCTGCAATGGCTTTGCCTTACTTGCCCTTTCAGAAAACTGAAACTTAAACGATGCCCATTCATTTACGTAGTTCCAGTAAATCACCGGGAAGAATACAAGTATCCCGATTATCATTGAGAAATACGGATATGGAGTGAGAAGCATTTTCCTGTGTTTACGACTGAAGACGAGGAATAGAAATACTGAACCAGTAATTATAATAGCCGAGTACTTGCTCATCAACGCAAATCCGAGTGCCATGCCGGCAATATACCACCAGTAATTCTTTCCAGATGTAAATGATTTGTGAATTGAGTACACGATTAGAAGCCAGAAAAACAATAAAGGTGTATCCGGAACCAGCGTGATGGAATAAAGGTTGCCGAAAACAGTCAGATTATAAAGTAATACTGATATCGCAGGTATTGTTGTTTTTGTTCTAAGTGCTTCCTCAGAGGCAACATACTCTTCGGCTGTTATATAAAGTAAAACATTTGTCAGAAACCACCATACAACCGCCATGAATTTAATTCCGAGTGCAGTGCTGCCGAAAAATATTGTCCCGAAAAGTATTGAATAAGCCGTTACCGGCGGGTGATCAAAATAGGATAAATCCGGATAGCGCGAATAGTACCAGTAATACGCTTCCTGTGGTGTAATGGGTATGAACGCGATATAGATAAGTTTAATTAACCCGAATAACAGTAAAGTCTTTACAAGAAGTTGTTTGCTGCCTGATAATTCCTTAAAAAAAACGATCATAAGATTCCGATAATTATGATTTTAACCGATGCAATGAAGCAGTTTATGCAAATTAACACAGGTAATTTAAATAAATGTTAATCCAACAGTAAATTAAAACATATCAATATTTGTCAATAAACATCAACACTGACAATAAGTTGCTAATAAAATTACCCTGGTACTATAAACTAAATTGGTTTTTATTCGAAAATAAGTTGTTGATGTTTACTCAGTTAAAGAAATGGGGCGATCGGGAACAATGAAAATGCTGATTAAAGAAAACTGTATAAACTGGAATCAATTATTATCAGGACACACCCCCCAGATTGATTACGTTGACATATCGAATAAATTCAGAGAACTTGCTAACGAAGATAAAATACACCGGAAGTTTTATGATATTTTCGTGTTTGACAGCACGCAGAACTACAGACCGGAACTGGATCTTCTTCAGGAGCTTAAAACTTATAATCCGGATATTAAATCAGTGGTTATTACTTCGGAACAGAACCGCAAGTACAGAAGCCACCTTGTTTCGATGGGTGTGGATCACTTCCTCTTCAGGGAATCTGATATGCCGCTGTTTGAATTCGTTCTAAAACAAATTAATCTCAGGCTAACTAGAACCGAAACACTTGCTGGTTAATTAACGCTTCTTACCAGTATTTCTTTAGTCACTGAGTTGGAATTGCATTCACAGTTTTTATTATCGGAAACTGTTAGTGTAACTTTGTACGTGCCCGGTTTAATAAACTTATGAAATACTCTTTTACCGGAAGCATTTGTCCCGTCACCGAAATCCCATGCGTAAGTCATCTGATCCCCGTCGGGATCCTTCGAATCGCCGGCGTCAAAAAGTACTTCATCGTTAGCGCCACCGATTAAAACTTCCTTGTCAAACTTAGCAACGGCAGTAGGAGATTGATTGACATCGATTGAATAGCCCGCAGTTGCTAATAGGTCCTCGGGATACGATGCATCTCTTAGTTCAATTATAAGTTCATTCAGACCGCTCTTATCGAATGTAACTGTTTCACTCTGATTATCTGAACCGGCAATTACACTTCCTAGTTTCCATGTATAAATCAGTTCATCCGGGTTGATAATTCCAGCAGTCTGAACAGTATAATCATGTGATGCATTCAGACAAACGGTTGATTGCCCGGATATCGTCATATACGGCGGGTTGAATACTCTGATAAATTTGGAAATACGATTAATGGAATTGCCCAGATTCATATTGTCTGAGACTTTCAACACAATTTCATACTCTCCTTCTTTCAAGAAACTATGTGTAAACTCAATTGTACTGTCAGTCGTCCCATCGCTCAGCATCCAGACGTAGGTCAGGTTAGTATTATCCTCATCAGTCGATTGACCGGCACTTACTAATATTTCCTGTCCGGTATATGCGGCTTCTTTAACGGAAATGACAGGTGTGGGAGCAGCATTAACTGTTACAACAAGTTCATCACTTGTTGTATTGTTGCTTAGGGGCGTATTGTCGTTTACTGTAAGTGTTACATTATACTTGCCGGCTTTATCGTATTTATGATTAACCAGCACACCTTCCTGAACCGTTCCGTCACCGAGATCCCATGTATATCTTGTTATCTTTCCATCATTGTCAGATGACGCCGATCCGTCAAGTACAAAAGATTCACCAGCCCCAACAAGCAAGTCATTCCCTGCAACTGCAACAGGCGGACTATTAACATTTATCGACTTTCTGTAAATCGCGTTGCTGCAGTCTGAAGTTGTTGTAGTTGTTATAGTCAGAGTTACGGTAAAGTTGCCATCGGATTTGTATGTATGTTCAGCAACAGCCCCGATAGCAGCAGCTCCATCGCCGAAATCCCATTCATAATTGTTTATCTTGCCGTTTCTGCCTTCTGATTTTGAGGCATCGAATGTAACCGATTCACTTAATGCGATTGAATCAGGAGCGTTAAATACGGCATAAGGTGCATCGATTATTGTGATCATAAGTTCATCAGTATCCGTATTATCGCAGTCCCCTACAAGTTCACCCTCAATAGCCAGCAGAACTTTATATGTGCCCGGTCTTGTATAAATGTGTGAAGTCCTTGCTCCGCCGCCGGTCTCGCCGTCGCCGAAGTCCCAGGTATAGTTGTTTACGATTCCGTCGGAATCCGTTGATAAAGATCCGTCGAACACAACTTCCGAACTTGTACATGCGGTTATATCCGGACCTGCATTAGCTACAGGTGATTCCACAACCGTAACAATCATTTTATCAATATCAAAATTACATTGAAGCCCGGTGTTATCAACTACCTTTAATACAACTTCGTATACCCCGCCTTCTACATAAACATTCGCGGCTGAAAGTCCCTCGGCAGAATGACCGTCACCGAAGTCCCAGTAATATCTTAATAGATCATTGTCATCATCATACGAAGCAGCGGCACTGAAGTTAACTACATCACCGGAACAGACAAGCATATCCGGACCTGCATCAGCTATCGGCACCGAATTAATAATCACTTTTGAAGCAATTGATGCTTTTGAATTCGAAAGGTCCTTGCCGTCGTCAACTTCGAGAATTACGGGATAAACTCCGGGAGCGTTAAACTCATTGATGATATCCATGCCGTACAACGTCTTATTATCAACTGTCCATTTATAAATGAGGTCATCCCCGTCAGGGTCAGCAGAACCTTCGGCGGATAATTCAACAACCTTACTGCATGTATGTATCTCCGCTTTTGTTTTCGGTATCGGTACTGAATTTATATAAACAGTTGTAACAGCAGAGTTCATCGAGTTAGCGGTATTTAAATTATCTTTTACTTTCAGCTTTATTGTATAAACACCCGGCAGATCAAAAGTATGCTTAATGATGCTTCCTTGTGTAGTGCTGCCATCAGGGAGTGTCCAGTTGTATTCCGATATATTACCATCCTTATCAAATGAACTTCCGGCATCCAGAACAATTTCCTCACCTGGCGCTGAGTTTATTGCTAGGGGAATAATAGCCTCCGGTTCATCGTTAACAGTAATGATTGCATTGTCATAATCGAATGCTTCACTGTGTCCGGAATTATCGGTTACTTTGAGAGTAATAGTGTACTTGCCCGGTTTATCAAAACTGTAATCAAATGTTTCGGAAGTACTAATAACTTTTCCTTCAAGTGTCCATTCGTAAGAAGCAATACTGCCGTCGGAATCAACAGAATTTGAGCCCGAGAACTTTACATTCTGACCGGGTGACGTAATTACATCCGGACCGGCGTCCGCAACCGGTTTCGCGTTTATTACAACTGTAATCTTATCGGTGCCCACATTATTTCCAACACTCGTATTGTCCCTGACTTTTAACTCAACAGTGTATGTTCCCGGATTTCTGTAAACATGGTCGAAGCTGACAGCCTGTGTTTTAGTGGCATCCCCTACATCCCACTCATAATATGAAATCTGACCGTCCTCGTCTTTTGATTTCGAGGCATCAAAACTTACATATGGTTTTGTCTGGTAAATGTTAGTTCCGGATACAGCAATGGGACGATCATTCACAATGATAATTTTCTCATCCGCATCAGTATTGCTCGAAGTACCTGAATTATCTGTAACAGTTAACAGCGCTTTGTAAATTCCAGCTTTCGAATAACTATGTTCAATTGCTTTCCCATCCGCAATGGTTCCATCATCGAAATCCCAAGAGTAGTTAACTATTTCGCCGTCGCTGTCGTAGGAATTACCCGCATCGAAAACTATCGGCTGATTCTCAGCGGAGACAATATCAAATCCGGCTTCTGCAACAGGCGGTGAGTTTACTGTAACAATAAAACTGTCGGTAGTATTCCTGTTTGCTATATTGCTGTTATCTATTACTGTTAAAGTCACTGTATATTTGCCCGGTTGAGCGTATGCATGTTGCAGATCTTTCAATCCTGATCTTGTGCCGTCGCCGAGATCCCAACCGTACCTGATTATTTCTCCATCCGGATCATGACTATCGGCTGCTGATAACTCCAGCGTTTCTCCAACTGAAAGGGAAGTGTCGTTCCCTGCAGAAGCAATGGGTGCTGCGTTGACCCATACTTCGAGTGAATCCTGATCTGTTGCACACGGACTATCGGAATTGTCGGTAACTGTTAGAACAACTTTATACCTACCCGGTTCGGAGTAGGCCTTATCAACTGACTTACCGGATTTACTCTCGCCGTCTCCGAAATTCCAATCATACTTGCTTATAATCCCGTCATCATCGAATGATCGTGAAGCGTCGAATGCTACGCTAACTCCGGGAGGAGTAACTACATTGTTTCCTGCAATTGCCTTTGGACTACCATTAACTACAAAGTCAATTATCCGATAACTCGAGTTTTCAAGTTTGCCCGAATTATCAGTGCCTAAAAGTGTAACTGAGTACTTCCCGGGAAGTGAAAAGTTGTTTGAAACTCTGGATCCATTTTTAATTTTATTATTCGCGAATATCCAGGTATAATCTATTCCGTTGCCGTCTGCATCCGTTGAAGTAGATGCATCAAAAACCATTGTGCTGCAATCCCCGTCATAAGTTATACTGCTTTGAAGCACAGGTCGATTATTAGAGTCAACATTTTTTACCGGAAGTATAAAAGGCCTGAATCCGCTTCCTGATTCAATATGAAATGTTGCATCATTCACTTTTGTATTCGAGCCGGGACCAAACTCTATCGCGAATTCTCTGCCCTTTTCAAAATCAAGAAGTTGAATTTCATTCTCCATCCAGACTCCCTGGGCAGATGAAGTTAAATACAAGTCCGAACGGAATGGAGTAACAACTTTCACCGGAGTTCCTTCGGCGTCAAAATTAGCTGCTTTAATTTTATCATTAATGGGTGAATCGAATTTCAGATGGACAGATTCAGTACTCTGCGGCAGTCTAATCGTTGGAGCGAAATTTACTATTTTTATGTTGTCATGCTCTGTGTCGTCATCAATCCTTAGATTAAACACATTCGCGTCATTCCCTTCAGTACTTTCAACAACAAGTTTCAGCACATAATTCCCGTTATACAGCTCACCCTGAGAAGTATTAAAAGAAGCGGCATTGATCCATTTGTTATCACTACTCTCATTAGCACTGTAAATATTATCCCAGATTAATTTGCCTGTATGAATAAGATCGTTTCCGGGGTATGGTCTTCTGCATGTTGAAGGGGAGTATATCCCGTTGCCGCCGTACAGCCTGAAAGAAAAGCTTGAATTGTACTCGCCGTATTTCATGTCGTTCTGTCCGGAACATTCTGGATCGAACAACTGAAGCTGGTGAGTTCCGGCCGCCGACGTATCTATAAGGATAAAGAATATCTGCGTGTAATCATCGTCGCCTTCTTCCTTTGCGGCCATTGGTCCGTAGTTCACAAAGTTTATCTGCTGAGCCGCAATAAAGGTTTGCAACAACAACGAAATCAATACTGATAGTAGTAATACTCTTTTAATCATATATATTCCGATAACATGATTTAATTCTAATTTACTTTATACTCTCTGCTGTTATTCAGGTAATCTTCCAGCATTACCGATTCCAGCCTGACTGTCGCAGAGGGCTTTGTCAAGACAAATCGCAATTCATACTTGCCGCTTGTTTCATTTAGTAATAATAATTTGCCGACAGGTTCACCGTCTATACTTACAATACTCTTAATCGCTTTTTTCATACCGGCTTTATCGCTGGCATTAACTTCAATTTTAACTTCGGAAGGATCGGTGATCGATCGTATTATTTGATGCCCGGTAAATTCCGGAGGAGTAGTGTCCAAAACAATATAAAATGAATTCGTTGAATCGTTGCCGGCTTTATCTAACACGGAAATTACGATATCGTTACTTCCTTCTTTCAATAGAATATCCTGCGTAAAACGATCACCGTTCAGATCAATTTTCTTTTTGTTGATGAATATACTGTTGCCCGCTTCAACAGTACCCGAAACAGTCAATTCCTTTCGCGAAGTAATCCGGGGAATCTCTTCATCAAGTGAAATCTCAGGGGGTGAATTGTCCAGCGTAACTGAAACCGTATCGGTTCGCGAGTACCCCACAGGAGTTGTAATTGTCTGTACAAGCTTCTGATCAAACCTGTTTCCGTAAAGATTGTATATAAACAAACCGGATGTGTCTGCATAGGTTCGTTGAAGAACTGTTCCGACTGCAGAACTTATCCTTATTTCCGACCCGGGACGGGTTCTGCCCCTAACGGCAAGATGAGTTGAATTTGTGATAAATACATTGTCGGACTTGTTAAAATTACCGGATGAATATTCAAGTTTAATGGCCGGATCGGATTCATGGACTACTTCGAGAGTGTAAACAGTTCTGTTACCGGCTTTGTCCCTGCTGACTAATATGAAACTGTTTATTTCATCTTCCAGATTAAATGTCTGTGAGAAAGTGCCGTCATTATTAACTGTTAGAGGAATTTGATTAACAGATAATGAAGCGTCGATTTCCGTCTCCCCGCTAATTTCAATTTGATTGTCCTTAGTAAACGAATATGATTCCGGCTTAATTACTCGCAGGTATGGATTTGTCTTGTCTTCAATCAGATTGATGTATCTGTAATTTGCAAAATCACCCGGGAAGCCGGTGCTGTCGACCGAAGCTACATGCCAGTAATAAACTCCAGGGTTTATTGAAGACAACGAATAACTGGTATCCGATAAATTTTTATTTGAATAAACAAGTTCCTTGAACAAAGCATCCTGGGCTATTTCAAACCAGTATTGCTTTGCGCTGTCGATTCCGGACCAGGCGAAATCAATATCATTGGAATACAATTGTGCCGAATTCTCAGGCAGCCCCAGCGATGGTGCTGGCAGAAGGTCTTTCGGTTCGGACGGCGGACCACCTTCCGGTATTACTGATCCCTGGTTCTCTTTTACTATCACCTTCGTGCCTCGTGCCTCAAGTTCAATTTCGCCGTCATAGTTCGCTATCTTTGTGTTGTTCTGTTTCTCAATCCAGAAACTCTTTGAGCGGATCTTCGTATCCAGGCCGGGGACATCTATGTCAAATTTTTTCTTCGGACTTTTCAATAGATAAGCGAATGCGTCGCCTTTGATAAGCCTGACGGTTGTTTCTGTTTTATTTGAAAGCAGGTCCACCCTGGATCTTTGAATAAGCGCTTGTGAATTTTCATTGAGTCTAACACGACTTAAGTCTATAAATGTAATCTCCGCGAATGATTCAGTGAGAGTTCTGGTCCGATCTGCTTCATACAATTTCTCATAAAGATCCGCATCGTTCCACAATCTCTGGGAAGGCTTCCTTCTCTGTACATCTCCTTTTACGAATGATAGAGTTGCGTCGGCAGACTGGTTGCGGAGAAGCTGCGATTGTTCAAGAGATTGTTTGGCAATACGAAGCCCCTCTAATGCAGTTCTGTTCCCATTTGTCCAGTCACCTCCATCACGAAGCTTGATTGCGCTGTTAAGTTTATCTGTCGCGCTGCTTAATAAAGCAGGAGTAAAAACTTTAGCGCCATTAGCCGAGGACATATCAATGGTTTTTTTAGTCTCATCTATAATGGAATTAGTATTGTTTACAAGTTCGGTCGGTATAACCAATTCCATACCTTCTTTCAAATCAACAAGTGATCCCAGATTGTTATATTGAAGAATCGTTTCCCAAAGATCGGCATTATCAAAATACTTGTCGGCAAGTTTTCGCAGGTCTTGTCCATGATAGACTACTTTATCCGTATGGAAAGACTGTGCAAAAGAAATATTAGCGGTAAGAATTATTACCAGAAGCGTCTTAAGCATTCCGGCAGGTACACCTTTTATGTTTTGCGAATGTATATTGATCATATCGAGATTTTTAACGCGTAATGATGAATTTAACAGGCAAACTGAGATTCAGCCAATCTTAAATACGCTTCATAACAGCAAAATAAAAGTAATTGAAAATAAGTGAGTAATCAATAAATTTATTATAAAGGCAATGTCACTATAAACTCTGCTCCATTATCTTTTTCACTTTCAACCTTGATGTCAGCGCCGATCATTTCCGCAAGTTTTTTGACAATTGATAAACCAAGTCCTGTCGAGTTTTCTCCGCCGGTTGGACGTGCGGATAATCGCGCGAACTTATTGAACAGTTTTTCCTTGTCCTTATCTGAAAATCCGGGACCCTCATCTTTTACGGAGACTGTTGCCGATTCCTCTGACTGCTTAATTGTTACATATACATTTTTACCATGAGGTGAAAATTTAACTGCGTTGGAAACAAGGTTATCAACAATCTGTGAAATAATTTCCCTGTCATTCATAATCGTCATGTTCTCATCAATAGATTCGAATGCTACATTAATATCTTTCTTTTGTGCATTTTCCATATTCATGAAGACTATTTCTCTGATGGCTTTAGTGAGCCAGACTTCATCGAATTTAACGGCGACTTTACCCTCTTCAATCCTGTTTATATCAAGCAGGCTGGTTATAATTGAGAACATTCGCTCTGAGGATGAAACAATATTGTCGGCATATTCTTCTATTTCCTCACGATCCATTTCATGTTCTTCAAAAATGATTTTTCCGAATCCTTTAATTGCAGCCAGCGGATTCTTAAGGTCGTGTGCGGCAATTCCTAAAAATTCATTCTTCTCTTTGTTCAGTTCAAGAACCTGTAAATAAGCTTTTTGGAGATCATCATTTGTCTGCTTCAGTTCCTGTGTACGCTCTTTTACTTTATCTTCCAATGTTCTATTGTATTCTTCCAACTGCCTGTTCTGGTTTTCGATCTTTAGAAAACTCTCCTTCAGTGATTTACTCATCGATAGAAGTGAGTTCCCCAGAACGCCGAGCGAATCTTTCGGCTTGTAATCAATTGTTATGTCGAAGTTTCCTTTGGAAATTTCATCAGCCTTGTTTGCAAGTATATGAATTGGTCTACCGATCATTTTGGTGAACAGGACTACTCCCAATCCCGCCAGAATCAGACCGCCGGCAATCCACATCAGCATAACCTGCTTCATCCTGCTGACAGGCTTGTACGCTTCGTCTCTGTTCATTTCAGTTATTACAGCCCAATCTATATTCTGCGGGAATGCAAACGAGGCAACAATTGTTTCATTGTTCCTTTTAAAGTTGGTAACTCCGGAAGCTCTTGATGATGTGGTCAGCATTTCAACAGCGTCCGAAAGAATTGTATTTTCTGAACCTGTAACAGCGGGACGGTTAAGAATATAATTTGTGTCGGGATCAACTATATAGATATTACCGGAAGCGAGGAAACTATCGTTCCTTATTCTGTCTGAAAGCTGCGACAGGTCAAGTACTGCAATAAGATAACCTTTCGGAGCGCCTTCCAGGGAAACAGTTCTGTAAGTGTATGTAACCCACTTATCCGGTTCATTCAGGTAACGCGCGTTACCGAATTTCCTTCCGTCTTTCTCCAGATTTGCCAGACCCGGGTAACAGGAAATCATATATGAATCCAGACTATCCTTTGCCGTTTGTGAGATTGGCTCGCCGGTTTCTTTTTCAATCTTTAATGCCTGTGAATATGTATCATCCGGGTTTTGAAATACAAGACTCGCGGTTAATACTTCATTGATATCTCTCATTCCGGATACAAGGAGAGATATTTTTTCATTGGATCCGAGGTTATCGTCCTCAATACTGTTCTCAATAATTGCGATTTTTTCATAAGCTTTTATGAGATAATCATTTATATCATCCGATAAATTATTCGCAGCGTTTGAAAGCTCTTCGTTCACATTATTTGTCAAAGTTTCTTCGGTAATCTCTATCATATTGGAACTGATGAGAAGTACCGGGACGATTGATATGACCAGAGCAATTAGGAATAATTTGTGCTGCCATTTTAAGTGTTTCATATTAAGCCCGATATAAATATAAAATTGAGAGAAGTATGTAAATTTTGGACTAAAATAACTATTTTGCAAGCCACTACTACTTTTATTTACAGGCATTATAGTGATAAGAATATTAATCGCTGATGATCATCCGGTTTTCAGGGAAGGTGTAAAAAAGATTGTAAACAAGGAAGTTGATTTGGAAGTTACTGCCGAGGTAGAATCCGGCGAGGAAATATTCGGCATACTTGATAAGAATGAAACAGACTTGGTTGTCCTTGATGTAGGACTTCCGGGGAGAAGCGGGATTGACCTGATGAGTGATATCAGGAAAATAAATCCTAAACTGCCAGTGCTTATATTCAGTATGCATTCAGAAGAGCGTTATGCATTAAGAGCAATAAAAGCAGGCGCCAACGCGTACCTTTCGAAGGAGGAAAGCTCCGAAAAATTGCTTGAAGCGATTAGAGCGATAAGTACCGGACGTAAATTTATTACTCCGACAATTGCCGAAAAGCTGGCCGATTCCATTGACAAAAATCTCGACAGACCGGCTCATGAACTGCTTTCCAACAGGGAATTCGAGGTTATGAGACTGATCGCGATGGGGAAATCCGTCCGCGATATTGCTGATATGCTTTCAATAAGTATTAATACAGTAAATACTTACAGGATGCGGGTTCTCGACAAAATGGGTTTCGAAAGCAATATGGATCTGGCATATTATGTTATTCAGAATAAGCTAATCGACTAGAAGTTAAAATTCCAATCTCATTACAATATCGTTTGTAGTATATTCTGCTACAACCGTCCGTAATCTATGCTACACAACAATCATTCCGAGTGTGATTTATCCATCCCGCCGTTTCCGATATCTTGCCTTTAGAAAATAGAGGTTGTAAGTGAATCAAGAAACGTTAACGGGAAATACCCATCCATATTTGAAAGAGAAGATATTAATGACTGTACCCGCACACCAGAATCCAGGGCTCTGCATTATTAATGACAGCGAAATTATAAGGGAAGGATTATTCTCTTTGCTTCGCAAATTACCTAATGTAGATAATATAGACATTTTCAATCGAGATAAACTCTCAAACCGTGATATGACTAAAAACTATGATGTTATAATCACCGATGTGGAATTTCAGGGAAAAATAGATTTGGAGTATATAAAATCACTTCGTAATGAATATCCCAGCGCTAAATTAATAGTTTATACAAATTTTAATAACCACGAATACAGAAATATGACAATTCACACAGGGGCTGATTTCTTCCTGTTTATGGAAGATAAATATAATCTTCTGGAACACCTTGTTACCGGGATTGTCAGTCAGATTCGCTTTAAACAAAACGGGAAAAACGATAAGCCCGGATTAAGTTAATATCTCTGAGATCACTTTTATGCAGGAAGACAAATCGAAAATTAAAATTCTTGTATATGATGATTACAATAAATTAAAATCTTTGATTCAGGATTTTTCAGATTCAGTTGATATAGAGAACGTTGAAGATAAAGCCAATTTAAATGACAGTTTTAGCTCAGAGGTACAAAAAGTAGATGTGGTTGTGTTCGACTCTGCCGATAATTTCTCTTTTGACTGGCAGGATGCAGCAAAGATAAAAGAAGTGAATCCCGGAGCTAAAACTATAATGTTTACATCCATGAAAAATCGAAAATTCCGCAGGCATTACTTATCCAGAGGAGTTGACTACTTCATGTTCAAGGAAACGGAAGGAAGTTTACTGAAGAGCATTGTTAAACAAATTCACACTTCTAAAACCAGGCGGAAAATATAAATCAATCCGCTTCAACAGGTTAAGCTTTATATTCAATTTCATATTTGGCATATTGCGGCACTAAATTAATTCAAAACGGGAATTTATGTATAAGCGATTATTGTTCCTGCTGCTGATTGTTTTGGCAGGATGTTCACAAAAGCCGGTAAATCTTTCTGTGGCTAAAAAGGCTGTGATGGAATACTATGAATCCGGAAGGTATGATGCTGAACTAAATAAAATAGTTGAGGAAATTGAAGCTGATTTAATGAGTCACGAACCCGGGTCTAAAGATCTGGTGGTGTTCGACGTGGACGAAACATCATTATCAAATTATGATTATATAAAGGGTATTGATTTCGGATATGACAAAGAGCATTGGAACCAATACATGCTGGAATCGTCTGCCAGACCCATTAAACCGGTGCTTGAATTGTATAAGTGGCTTATCTCGAATGATATCCATACTGTATTTCTCACCGGACGTGTACAATCGACTTATGAGGCAACAAAGAGAAATTTGATTGAAAGCGGTTTTGCCGGGTTTGATACTTTGATTTGCAGAAGTCATGAAAACGAAAATCTGCCTGCTGATATTTACAAGTCGCATGAAAGAGCCGGGCTTACAAAAAAAGGTTATCGGATAATTGCAACGATTGGTGATCTGCATAGTGATCTGGAGGGAGAAAATACCGGACGGAAATATAAACTGCCTAATTATTTGTACAGTTTTTAAACATTTTATGTAACTATTCATTATTACGGGGAGTCTAATCTTTGAAATAAAACGGGGATATTAATGAAGTTATTTAGACTATTGATACTACTTCTTTTCATCATTTCACCTATTCTTCTCCTGGCACAGGACGACTCGACAAAAACTAAAAAGAAAAAATTTCCGAAGGGACTGGATATTGAATTGTTTAGTCTGCCCGATTCAACTGATGAGGACTTCGACTGCAACTATAGCAGTCTTGATCTGGCAGTTAACAACAATGGTATCAGTTTCGGAAACTCTCCCAGGTTTAACGGACTCAGATTAAACGGAAGGGATTGCGGACTGGAAATTGTTAATGGTATTAACATAACTTTCTGGCGTCCTTATGAGTACAGTTTAAGCGGAAACGTCAACGGAATATCACTTGGGTTGTTCCCGGCTGCGGAGAACCTGAACGGTATTAACTTTGGACTAGCGGGAGTATTAACAACAAATAACACCAACGGAGTGAATTTCGGCGGATTGGCTGTTGTTGCTCAGAATAATATCAACGGAATAAATATTGGCGGATTAGCTGCTGTTGCCGAAGGTAAGATTAGCGGAGTTAATATTGGAGGACTCGCAGTCGTAGCTCAGGATAAAATGCTTGGGGTTACATTTGGTGGTATGGCAGTTGTCTCGCAGGAAAATATAGTCGGTATAACCATGGGCGGATTCGCTGTTGTCAGCCAGGAGAATATGCTTGGTATTCATTTGTCCGGAATAGCCAATGTTGCTCAGGGGAGAATGGCAGGAGTGAATTTCGCCGGACTCGCGAATGTTACTCAGGGCAAAATGCAGGGTGTCAATATTGCCGGATTGGCAAATGTTTCTGAGGATGCAATTTTCGGATTAAATATCGGCGGCATTGCAATTGTCAGTCAATCCGTAGTTCGCGGTTTAAATATCGGTGGGCTGGCTATAGTCGGCGATGAATACGGAATTTACGGACTTAGCGTTACACTTGGCAAACTCGTTGGAGGTGAGAGAATCGCCGGATTGAATATTGCCGGATATAAGATAGAGACTGATTACTTGCAGGGTTTCAGCACAGCCGTTGGATGGATTGAAGCCGAGACACTTCGGGGCATCGGTATTTCTATATTTAACGAGATATCCGATAAGCAGAGAGGAATAACTATCGGGCTGCTAAATTACGCGACAAACTTGAAAGGGATGCAGTTCGGGCTGTTGAATATAGCGGAAAATAATCCGGACGGATTCAAGTATCTTCCATTCGTGAACGCACATTTCTAAAATTAAGGGAAGTTAATTCTTCCCTTAATCGCTTTCATCCTTTATAAAAAACTCGTCAGGTATTCCCTGGTTTAGCAGATAGTTGCTATATCGGATTGTAACGGTACCAGATATCGATTTACTGCTGCTTCTATTAACATCATTCGGCGTATCCGGGTCCGAAGGCATTCTCATAGGCATCTTAAAACCTTTTACATCGAAAGTAAATATCGCTTTATGCGGGAGAGGAATATCATCCGGCTGATCATATTGCAGCTCGATCGTAACAGTTCCCATTTTCTTTGTTGTTGATTCTATTTTTCTGACAATTTGATGTGCGGGATCAATCCATAGTGTTGACAGAATCACTTCGGAAGTATCGTTATTCGGGATTACTTTTATGACTCCAACAGGATTCCCGTCAATCGATTCAGAACGCATATATATGGAAGTGTAATCCATATTAAAAAGTTTTGTTGGGATGAAACTCATACCCTGTCGGGGAAGAAGGGCAAACCCATCGCTATCGAGTTTTATCTTGTTAGGCTGTTTAAATATAATATGGGCTTGTGTTTCCGGTACCTGAAGGAAGTTTACATCTACTGTAATCTTCGCATCAACCTGATAGTCATCAATAGAATCGAATCGTTCTTTTACAGAATCAATCAGACTATCGGGATCACTGCCCTGCGCAACTATGTTTCCGGCCAAACTAATACATAAAAGTAGTATTGTGATTATCCAGCGTTTCATCTAATCACCTATGATAAAATATCTTTTCTGGAAAATATGAGTAATGTCAATCCGTAAAATCCTGCAATGTGAGCAATTAAAACTCCCGCAGAAGCGAGTACATGTCCTATGTCAACGGGATCTTTGAAAAACAACATCCATCCGTTTATATGGGTAATAAACAGGTATGGACGAATCTGCCTGAGTATTTCGATGTTAATTGTTGATAGTACGAGCATGATAATTAAAACTGCCATCGTAGCAACTATCGGACCAATCGCGTTCTCCACGAGGGATGAAAATAGAAAGGAGAGTGACAAGACTACACTCATGCTCAGTACGGCAAATCCGTACGCGGCAAAAAAGCGCCAGAGCACATCATTGGAAGCGAATATTATTATTTTACTGCCGAGGACAAGAAGTTCTCCCGTACCGAACAGCATCATGCTTCCGAATAGACTTATTGCCATTAGAAAACCAAGCAGGAGGTTTGTATAAATTAAACCGGCAATAAACTTTCCGTTGATTATCTGAGTCCGGGAAACCGGTCTTGTAATGAGCAGCCTGTAAGTTCCCGCAGTTGCCTCACCCGCAAGCAGATCGCCGCCGACAAGTACGATTAAAAACGGGATATGAATTATCAATGCCTGCAGAATGAAATGGGCAATAAGGTAGCCGTTAACCAGTGTTCCGACGAACTCGAAAGATTCCCTGATGCTCTGCATTGCAAAATCCATGTAACTTTCGCCGGTCAGGTAAATCGCAAACTGTATTACGGGAATCAATACAGCAATTGCGAGGAATCCGATGTAGGTGCGCCATTTCCTGAAAACCTTTAGGAGTTCTATTCTCACAATTGTACTCATTCTTCGTTCTCCCCGGTAATGTTCAGGAAGTAATCCTCGAGCGAACGGGTAGGTGCTATCGAACTTACTTTAATATCATTATCAACCAGGAACTTATTCACATCGGCTATTTCATTTTTATCAAGTACCATGACAAATTTCCCGTAGCGGGAATCGCGTATATGCTTGTCCCAGCCCGTTAAAGACGTAACATGAGTGGCTTTCTCCAAATCATCCAGTTCGAATTCAACTGTCATCATATCCGAATCCAATAATTCTTCCACAGTCCCTTCTACTATCGTTTTGCCCTTGTTGATGATTATCATCCTCGATGCGATAAGCTCAACTTCTTTTAATATATGCGAAGACAATAGTATTGTTTTTCCGAGATCTTTACTAAGATGAATTATCAATTCCCGTATTTCCTTGATACCCTGCGGATCAAGTCCGGTTGTCGGTTCGTCCAGAATAATCAATTCGGGGTCATGAAGAAGCGCCTGTGCAAGTCCGAGTCTTTGCTTCATGCCATGAGAAAACGTTTTCACTTTGCTGCGGTGGCGCTTATGCAGCCCTACCATTTCCAGAATTTCCAGAATTCTTTTTTTTGATACATCAGTCCGGGAAAGCCTCCCGAGAATTTCGAGATTCTTGTATGCCGACAGGAACAGGTAGAAGTCCGGTTTCTCAACAATGGCGCCGATGTTTTTCAAAATATCGATGCGATCTTTTTTAAGAGACTTGCCGAATAATCTTATATCGCCTTGTGTTGGCTTAATTAGTGACAGAAGCATTCGAATTGTTGTGCTCTTGCCTGCACCGTTCGGTCCGAGAAAACCGAATACATCCCCTTTGTAGACGTTTAATTCAAGATTATCGACAGCGGTAATATCTTTGAAGCGCTTGGTTAATCCCGTTACTTCGATTATTTTCTGATCTGACAAATTTATATCCGGTTAATAGTGTCTTGAATATTTGAGAGAACTGCCGGCAGTTGACGGTATCAAATCATATGATTTTAGGTATAATAACAATAATGAATCCCACATATGAAATTAGTAAAAAGACTTATAATTAATCAGGAATGTTTTGTCAAAAAAATGAATGCTATTAGTCATGATTGTAATTCTGAACTTAATAAGCATTTTATTCAATCAGGGCAATAATGATTGCTAAATATAAAAATGAGCTGAAGAAAATTTAATTGTCGTTATTTGGCTTGCCGGATGGAAGTTCAACGCAAAAAGTACTTCCTTTACCATACTCGCTTTTAACAGTAATCCTGCCACCGTTGCGTTCGATAAACTCCTTACATAGTATTAGTCCGAGTCCTGAGCCTTTATTCGAACGGGATACACCAATACTCTTGTGGGAAACATCAATCCTGAAAAGTTTTTCAAGATTATGTTCCTTAATTCCTATTCCTGTGTCCTCAATGCAGATTCTTCTGAAGTCGTTGGAAGCATCTACTTTGATATGAATCTTGCCGTTATCATTGTTATACTTAATCGCGTTTGAAATTAGATTCCGAATCGTTGAAGCGGTCATATTCCTGTCTGCATACACCACTGATTCTTCAACCGGGGCATAGGTTATTTCAATATTTCCTTTTTGTGCACTAGCTTTTTCAAGGTCAATAGCTTCTTTGATAATCTCGTTCACATCAAGCTCGGCAGGATGAAAGTCAAGTTTACCTTTCTGTACATTCGACCACTCAAGGAGGTTCTGCATTAATTCATAAGCCTTATGAATAGAATCAAACATATCTTTAATAAACGATTTCTTTAATTGCTCGTCCATCGTATCATAGTCATTTACAAGAACTTCGGACATTCCGAGTAACGAGACAAACGGACTTCGTAAGTCGTGCGAAATAATCGAAAAGAATTTATCCTTCGTTGCATTAGCTTCTCGAAGCTTCTGTTCCGATTCAACCAAAGCTCGCTCGGCTTCCCGTTTTTCTGAAATATCATTAATCACGCAAATTATTCCGGCAGTGGAGCCGTCGAAATTTTTAAAAATCGACTTGCTGAAAACAAGATCCCATTTCGTTCCATCTTCCTCGAGAAGCTGAGTTTCATAATTAATGATTCCCCCTTCACTAAGCAGCTGGTTATCTTTTTGGGCTTCCGGTTCAGAAATTTCGGGCGGAAATAAATCGCTTAACTTTTTCCCGTTAATCTCATCAACAGGAATTCCAATGAAATTAGAGTACTGCTCGTTGCAGCCGATGAATACTCCCTCAGTATTCATCACGTAAGCCGGATTCGGAATATTCCCGATCATAACATTAATGTATTCAACCTGGATACTGTTCAGATCAAAATTACTGTTTTGAATCAGTCCGCTAAGCAGACCGTTCATCAATTCATTTGAATTGTCGTTTTCATCCCCTGAGTCCCCGTTTTCTGCCTCTGCAAGCTTTGCTTTTAGGTCTTCAACCTCGGCAAGTAGTTCTTCGCGTGTTTTGCTTTTATCTGTCATGTATATTTTAGTCCTTTTAAAAGATGGGATTGAATCCGGCTATGAATTTAATGAATTTTTTTGAATCATCCTTTTTTGATAAAGGATTGAATTATTACATAGACAGTTTTTGTTATCTTTATTTCTTATCCAGGGAAATATTTATTGATGATTTTTAACAAAATCCTCTTCTATACGTCTCAATTTCCATGCATCACCATTATTCACACTAATTTGAACAGGTAAGGGGCTTAAATATGCTGTCGAATTATTTCAAAATTGCGTTCCGTAATCTCATCAAATATAAAAGTTTCTCACTTATTAATATTACCGGGCTTGCTGTTGGTATAGCATCGTGTGTTCTCATTTTACTATTTGTTAATGATGAACTAAGCTATGACAGATTTAACTCGAAAGCCGAAAGGATCTACCGGGTTCATACCGAGGGACGACTGGCAGACAATGAATTCAAGATGGCAGTATCTCCTGCCCCTATTGCGTTTACAATGCTTCGTGAGTTTCCCGAAGTAGAAGCAGTAACTCGATTCAGAAATTACGGGTTCCCGGTTTTTCGTTACGGGGAAAAAGCATTCAGCGAGGAGAAAGTCTACTGGGCGGATTCGACATTCTTCGATGTTTTCGATGCAAAGTTCCTTGAAGGTACTCCCGAAAACGCGCTGAATAAACCTGACGGAATCGTATTTACCGAATCTATGAGAAAAAAATATTTCGGCAATGAACCGGCTCTCGGCAAGATTATTAATTCCGACAGGCGGCGCGACTATGTGATTACAGCAGTTATTGAGGATTTCCCGGAGAATTCACATTTTCACCCCGACTTTTTAGAATCACTTCTGCGTTACAACGACAGAGACAATGATAATTGGGTCAGCAATAACTTTTATACATACGCTGTTTTAAAGGAAGGCGCTTCCCTTAAAGAATTTGATAATAAACTTGAGGGGCTTGTATTGAAATATGCCGCTCCGCAGATCGAACAGTTTACAGGGATGTCATTTCAGACCCTTCAGGAACAGGGTACAGCTTACGAGTTTAAGTCGCAGCCGTTAACAGCTATTCATCTTTACTCCGATCTAGAATATGATATAGAAGCTAACAGTGATGCCTCATACATTTATATATTTTCAATTGTAGCTGTGGCAATATTGATCATTGCGTGTATCAACTTCATGAATCTTTCAACAGCCCGGTCAACAACGAGGGCAAGAGAAGTGGGCATTCGTAAAACTCTAGGTTCCAATAAGATTAAACTCATTTCACAGTTCTTGATCGAATCGGTAATCCTGACTCTTATAGCAGTGGTAATATCCATCGGAATAGTAAAACTTTTACTTCCTGCATTTAATAGTATAGCAGGGAAGGGCCTGGAATTCAATCTATTCGATAACTTCATTTCACTTCCAGCCACAATTGGCTTCGCATTGGTGGTCGGGTTATTAGCCGGACTGTATCCGTCATTTGTGTTAACTTCGTTCATGCCGGTAAATGTGCTTCGCGGAAACATGTCGCTAAGAGGGAGACGTTCGTGGCTTAGAAGCGGACTTGTTGTTTTTCAGTTCGGTATATCCGTAATACTTTTTGTCGGCACGTTCGTTGTATACAATCAGCTCGATTTTATTCAGAATAAAAATCTGGGATTCAATAAAGATCAGTTAATAGTAATCGAAAAGACAGATGATCTCGCGGACAGGCTGCGGGCTTTTAAGAATAAAATTAGTGAGAATCCTAATGTAATTAGTGTTACTAACCAGTCGGCGATTCCGGGGCGAGGATTCGGTAACACTGTTTACCAGATTGAAGGCGAAAACGGTAATGAGAATCATTTGTTCTGGCTATGGTTTGCGGATTACGATCTTCAAGAAACCTACCAGCTCGAGATGGTCGAAGGCAGGTTCTTCTCCGAGGAATTCCCGTCCGATTCGCAGGGGGTTGTAATAAACGAGAAGGCTGTTAAGGCGCTTGGACTTAAAGATCCAATTGGGAAACGTCTTGTGGATAGGGGGCGCAACCCTGAAGATACACGATACATGCCGATTATCGGCGTTGTTAAGGACTTTAATTTTGAGTCGCTCCATACGGAAATACGACCGATGGCGATATTCCCGATTCGTTTTAACGGCAGACTTACAGCAGTTCGTGTTTCACCTCAGAATATTCGGGCAACTATGAGTTTCCTGGAAAATACATGGAAGGATTTTGCCTACGATCAGGCATTTGAATACACTTTTATGGATGATGAATTCGCCAGAATATACTCGGCTGAAGAAAGAACGGCTGAACTCTTCACCTCATTCTCAATATTGGCTGTGCTTATAGCCTGTCTTGGTTTATTCGGTCTGGCCGCATTTATAACCGAACAGAGAACGAAGGAAATTGGTGTTCGGAAGGTAATGGGTGCAAGTATCCCGAGCATACTTTTACTGCTCGTCAAACAGTTTTCGAAGTGGGTATTGATTGCTAATTTAATCGCGTGGCCTGTCGCTTACCTGGGTATGAGTTCATGGCTCGAGAATTTTGCGTACAGGATTGATCTTGGATGGACTATTTTTATTCTTTCCGGACTAATTTCGCTGGTTGTATCTATAATAACCGTAGGCTCTCAGGTAATTAAAGCGGCTTCACTAAATCCTGCGGAATCACTGAGAACTGAATAGAAAATATTGCAATTCCTTTCCTGATTTTAATACGGGGAGAGTAAATCAAAGATATCTCCCCCGAATCTCCTTTCCTATGCTTAAGTTAAATAATTATTAAATCCTCAATTTTTATTTGATTATCCAATATTTTTGAAGATTTTTAACTCCCATCTTAAAAATTCGTTTGACAATCTTAGAAAATAGCAATAAGTTATGGTTGTATATACAACTATACTTATTGTTGTCATTATATCTAGTATATAACATATAGTTGATTTTAATTAACCATCGATTTGTAATGGGAGCCGATATGCTTCAAAAACTAACCGTATTAATCATTTTCCTTCTTTTATTTGTATCAAATATGGTTTTTGCCGGCGTCACCGGGAAGTTGAAAGGTGTTGTAACCGATAAGAATACGGGTGAGGGACTAATCGCTGCAAATGTTGTTATTCTGGGCACCGGTCTCGGTGCTGCAACGGATTTCGAGGGAAATTACTTTATCATCAATATTACGCCCGGCACTTATGATGTTAAAGTTTCTTATATGGGTTTTGAGAACGTTGTCATTAAAGGTGTACGGATTTTCAGTGATAAGACAACCCAGCAGGATGTTCAATTAGTACCTGAGACATTCGAGACTGAAGAAATTGTTGTTTCCGGAGCAAGAGAGGTTGTTGAGATTGACAGAACCAACACAGCATCCTATATCTCGGGCGAACAGATTAATAATCTTCCTGTTCAGGAAGTTGGAGAATTGCTTCAGCTTCAAACCGGCGTTGTTCGTGATGCCGGTGGAAATCTGCATATCAGGGGGGGACGAAGCGGCGAGATTGCATACCTGATAGACGGCGTACCTGTCAGTGATCAATACAGGGGCGGCAGCTCAATCGGATTGGAGAATAACTGGATTCAGGAACTCCAGGTAATCAGCGGAACTTTTAATGCTGAATACGGCCAGGCACAGTCCGGTATTGTGAATATAGTAACCAAGGAAGGCGCTAAAAAATTCGGCGGAAACATTAGTCTGAGTGCCGGCGACTACGTTACTTCAAACAACGATGTTTTTATGAATCTCGATGATTATGGTCTGGGTGAGAGCGATATGTCGCTTAACCTGTACGGACCGATTCCCGGATTGAATGCATTGTCATACTATACTTCGTTCAGATATTATAACACCGACGGCTGGCTTTATGGACAGAGAAGAACAAGAATAGAAGATACAGTGCCGATCCAAATGTTTATGCATGAAGCATCGCAGAATCAATCGAACGAAGAAAGACTTATCGGAATAGAAATACCTGATTCACTTCAGACCGGTGATAATGCCTACGTTGCTATGAACCCACAGGAAAAACTTTCTTTCTACGGGAAAGCATCAGCTACTCTGAGTACGGATATCCGGGTTAGGTATTCACTCTTTTATAGTAAAAGTGAAAGTAAATCCTATAGTGACAGTAGAAGATACGCCCCGGACGGTACAAGAACCCTGCACAGAGAGGATTTTACTCATATAGTTAATCTGAATCATATTCTATCCAATCGTACTTTTTATTCGCTGTCAATATCATATACCACTAAGAATCAAAAATACTATTTGTTTAACAATCCGTTAGATTCGAGGTACCGGGGATCAGCTTATTCGTTCGAGGGTTTTTATTACGGTGGAACAGATAACGGAAGATCCGACATTACAAATTCATCTATTATTGTTAAGCTCGATCTGACCAGTCAGGTAGATAACTACAACCAGGTGAAATTCGGCGGTGAGTTTAAACTGCACAAACTGGATTACTTCACTATGAGTACGATTTCCGATGCGGCAGTTTATCTTGAGCCTGAACTTCGCATTCCTGCCGAAAACACAGCCGGTAATAATACCTATATACATGAACCGGTTGAAGCTTCGTTATATCTTCAGGATAAACTTGAATTGAATGAATTAATTGTTAACGCCGGACTCAGGCTTGATTACTGGGATCCGAATGCAAGTATCCCGGAAAACTTGAGGGCAGAAACTAAAAGCAGCGACGGTATAAGATTGAATACGGATTTTGTGGACGCCGACACTCGTCTTCAGTTTAGTCCAAGATTCGGATTGGCATACCCGATATCGGCCACAGGAGTTGTTCATGTTTCGTACGGACATTTCTTCCAGCTTCCGCGATTTAACGCGATTTATACTAACTCCGAATTCGAAGTGGAGCTCGGCGGGTTACAGACGACTATGGGTAATGCGAATCTGAAACCGGAGAGAACAGTAAATTACGAAATCGGCTTACAACAGAAGGTGAATGATTTTCTGAATACTGAGCTAACGTTTTATTACAAGGATATAAATAATCTTCTCAGTCAGGAAATCATTAATACCCAGGACAAAAAGGTTTATGCCCGTTACATTAACAGGGATTATGGAAATGTAAAAGGCTTTATACTTTCATTTAAAACATCGAATATGGGTAAATTCTCCGGTTCTATTGACTATACTTACCAGGTAGCTAAAGGAAATGCATCAGATCCGAATTCGGTATTTGTCGACTTCCAGTCAAGTCCTCCTGCAGAAAGTGAGAAGCAGGTTATTCCTCTCGACTGGGATCAAAGACATACTCTGAACGCTTCATTAGCATTTGGTAATCCTGGTGACTGGAACATTGGTTTGATCGGAAGGTTTGCAACGGGGCAACCCTATACCCCTTCGAATCCAAGCAGCCAGTTGACAGATCAGTTTGAGAACAGCGACAGGAAACCGTCAATTCTGAATATAGATTTGAATTTTTATAAGCTATTCAAAATCAATGAGTTTACAGTTAAGCTGTTCTGTAAAGTTTTCAATCTTACCGACAGGCTTAACCAAAGATATGTATACTCCAGCACAGGCAATGCGGATTTTCCTTACCGCTCGTATGCTGAGACTGAGATTCTCAGACAAAATCCGAATTTTACTTTAGACGAAATTGATTTACGCCCCGACTTCTACTCGGAACCGAGGAAAGTTGTTGTTGGCGTTGGTCTCGAATTTTAATGTGGAGAAATCAAATGTTGTTAAAAGTTTACAAAATACTTTTTACCATTCTGCCGTTGTTTCTTGCAGGTATATTATCGGCACAGCAATTACAAGTTCCTGAAGAAGATGCAGCTTCTCAAAGTCTTTTGAAGCCGATGGGCACGCAGGAACGCAGAACCGGGATACACGACGGCAACCTGGTTTATACAAGGTTCTCAAATTACGGCAATCTTGGAAGCCGGTATGAACCGCCTAAAATGGAATGGCCGAAAGGTTCAGGTACCTGGTACGGATTTGAGTTTATTATGATTGCCGGTGCAGAAGTTGTGGACAGCGCGGGTAATACTATTCATATCATGTCTGAAAATTATACTAATCCGGGTTCCTTTGATATCTCTCCTGATGGTACGCATACTTACGGCTGGGAACCGCTTCCGGGTTATTTTAATACTGGTCCTGAAAACGAGGATAACTATCCTGCAATGAGTCATAAACCTGAAACATGGCCGGAGCATTGGCCTTACGATTATCCCGGTGTTGAAGGTTCACGCGACGGACTATGGAACGGTGAGTTCGGTTCGTATGTTCGTGCCGACCAGGAAAGCTATTATGTGATGGACGATAGGAATAACGACGAGTTCGATTATTTCCCGTTCGTCGGAAGTTCGGAAGATTCTATGGACTTTCCGGTCGGTAGACGCGGTCTCGGACTCGAAGTTAAAGTACGAGGATACCAGTGGGCGCAGGTTGAAGCCGAGGATATACTTATAGTTCGTTACGATATTGCGAACGTTAGCGATAAGGATTTGGATAAAGTAGTGTTCGGTATGTACGTGGATCCGGCAGTCGGCGGTGAAGGGGATTCACAGGATGATAATGCTTACTTCGATAAAGTTGACGATATCACTTACTGCTGGGATATTGACGGTATTGACAATAAAGGACGCGCGGGCGTTGGGTATTTCGGGTATGCCTTTCTTGAAAGTCCGGGCGATCCGCTTAATGCAATTGACGATGATGAAGACGGTTTAATTGACGAGCGTCAGGATAACGACCGCGGGACATTCGGACTTTCGGATATAGGTAATTTCGGCGATGCTGTTGAACACTGGAGCGGGGATGAAGACGGCGACTGGCGTCCATACGCTGACCTAAACCAGAATGGAATCTGGGATGATGGTGAAGCAATATTTGATGATATGGGTTCCGATGGTATCGGGCCGTATGACCAGGATTATCCGGGTCCCGATTCCGACGGCAGTGAAGGAAACGGCATGCCGGATCAGGGTGAGCCGAATTTCGGTTATGCAGATAATGATGAATCCGATCAAATCGGTCTTACAAGTTTTATTCTTCGTCCTGCCGGAAATATTAGTGACGATGAAACTACATGGAATGAAATGATACCAGATTATTTCGGCGGAGCACTGCCGGGTAACCTGGCGTTTATTTACGGATCGGGTTATTTCGAATTACCCAAAACTGAAACACGTAAGTTTGCTATTACCAACCTCTTCGGGAACGACTTTGATGATATCCTGCGAAATAAAAGAACGATGCAGAAAATTTATGACGCGGATTACAGTTTTGCCAAACCTCCGCTTAAACCGGAGTTAAAAGCTGTTGCCGGTAATCAGAAAGTTGTTTTAACATGGGATGACCGTGCAGAAGAATCAATCGATCCGATCTACGGAAAAGATTTCGAGGGTTACCTGGTTTACAGGTCTACCGATCCTTCATTTAATTCAATTAAGACAATTACCGATTCTTATGGTAACAGTATTTTCTGGGAACCGATTGCTCAATTCGACCTGGCAAACGGACTTACAGGTCCGCACCCAATTCCTATAGGCGAAAGCGGTGCTCATTTCAATATGGGTAATGATACGGGATTGAAGTACAGTTATGTGGATACAACAGTTGAAAACGGCAGAACATACTATTATGCGGTATGTGCTTATGATCAGGGTTATGATCTGGATTTCTATGACCTGGGCATCTCACCTCTTTCCAACCTGGCTCCGGGTCCGCCGAGTGAATGCGGAAAAAATATTCAGACGGATCTGCTCGGCAATGTTACTGCAACCGACAGGAATACAGCTGTAGTTGTACCGAATGCTCCTTCAGCCGGATATACTGATGCTGAGTTAACTGATGGCGTTGTTCATACAGGATTAGCCACCGGAAAAATTCTTGTTGAACCTGTTGCCCAATCCGAAGTTAAGGATAACCATGTTTACAATATTAGTTTTACAGATACGACCGAGGCAAGATTCACACAGTCTATAACCATTACCGACGCGACCGAGAACAAGGTAGTATACTATAGTGATACTCTTAATCAGGTTGATATTCAATCAAGGCTGATAGACGGGCTTCAGTTTACAGTGGCAAATGATTCGGCTGAAGTAATTTCAACAGAATGGACGGTCGGGGATAATATGCCTGTCGATGTATTTCTGTTGGATTCACCGAAGTCTCTTCCGGTGCCTGAAGACTTCGAAGTACGCGTGAAGACTTTCGGTGTTGATACTTCATTTAATCCTCTGGCGTTTATGCGTGAGCCTGTAAACTTTGAGGTATGGAGTATCACTACAAATACTAAATACGACTTTCTTTTTGACGAACCTGTAAATAACGATGGTATGCTTAATTCGGGGGACGAGATTGTAGTGGCATTTAATGCACGGGGATTTGCGTACAATACTGCCTGGCGATTGATATTCGGTGATACAACCGGCGCTGTAATACAGCCTGCCGAAGGTGATGTTTTCCAATTCAAAGTTAGCAAGCCTTTTAACAGTGATGATGCTTATACATTCAATACAGAGGCTGCCGGTTACGATGAACAGAAAGCGAAAAATGATCTCAACAACATTTATGTCGTTCCTGATCCCTATGTAGTCACAGCATCATGGGAGAAGCCGCTGTTCTATTCTTCAGGACGAGGTGAAAGACGGATAGACTTTGTTAATCTTCCTGCCCGCTGCACAATAAGGATATTTAATATGAGCGGAACGCTTGTTAAAACTATAAAGCGGGAAAGTACTATGGATTCGGGAGCTGAATCGTGGGACTTAACTACTGAAGACGGACTAACTGTATCGTATGGTATTTATGTGTATCACGTTGATGCGTATGAGCTCGGTGATAAGACCGGGAAATTTGCTTTAATAAAATAATTTTACTGACTGGGAGCAAATAATGTCAATTAAGAATAACTATCTGCTGATCATCATTGTAATACTTGTTTCATCCGCGTTTGCATACGGACAGTCGGGCGAAGAAGAATTTGCCGATCTTAACTATTCCGACAATGTTCGAAAGTCGGGAACCTCGGCTGCACCATTCCTTGAAATAGGAATCGGAGCCCGTGCGCAGGCTATGGGCGCTGCTTACGTGGCGGTGTCCGATGATGCAGCAGCTCTTTACTGGAATCCTGCCGGATTATCACTAGCGGAATCGGTTAGTATAACTGCGAATCACTCGGACTGGTTCGTCGGTACTTCGTACCAGTACTTCGGTTTGCTAATTCCATTGGGAAACGAAAGTACTCTCGGATTCAGTTTGTCATCCATGGACTACGGCGATAAGCAGCCTGTTAGAACTATTATTCAGCCTGAAGGAACCGGCGAGTATTATGATGCGAGTGATGTAGCTCTGGCTGCATCTTATGGAATGAAGCTTACTGATAATTTCGCGTTCGGTGCTTCCGTTAAATATATAAAGCAGACTATCTGGCATGAGTCTGCAGAGACTTTTGCGCTGGACCTCGGAATACGTTACGATACGGAACTGGATGGATTAAGCATCGGGGCGAGCCTTTCTAATTTCGGCGGTGACATGCAGCTTGAAGGACGAGATCTTGTTAGAGCTTTTGATGCGGATGAGGAAAACTACTCGAACGATAAACTTAACGTTAATCTCCAAACCGACGAATTCCCGCTGCCGCTGTTATTTAGATTCGGACTCGCATACAAATTTTTAGCTGTAGAAAACCATGTTATAACTATTGCTTCCGATCTTGTTCACCCGAACAATAATGCAGTTTCACTTAATACCGGAATCGAATATACTCTTTATAATACTATTTCAATTCGTGGTGGTTACGAATCTCTGTTCGATGATTCAAGTGAGAAAGGATTAACACTTGGATTCGGACTGAACAATCCCTACTCGCAAGTTTTAGATTTCACGATAAACTACGCCTATTCCGACTGGGGAGTGCTGGGCGACATTCAACGATTTTCACTTGATATAAAATTATAAACACTAAACAATACAGAGTAATATGGAAAGTTTAAGAACGGTTAAACCAAAAGATTATTATGATATAGCCATCATAGGTGGAGGAATAAACGGCGTGGGAATTGCCCTCGATGCGGCTACCAGGGGCTTTTCAACAATATTAGTTGATAAAGGCGATTTCGGTAATTTTACATCGAGTGCATCAACAAAACTTATTCATGGCGGACTTCGGTATCTGGAGTACTTTGAGTTCCCGCTCGTTCGTGAATCACTCAGGGAACGTGAACGCATACTGCGTAATGCACAGCATCTCGTAAGACCGCTTAAATTGAACATTCCCTTGTACAAACACAGCCAGCGAAGTCCCCTGGTAATTAAAATGGGAATGATTCTGTATGATCTGCTATCGTACGATAAGTCGCTTCCCAATCATAGCATGATTTTTTCAAATAACAGATTAAAACAGTTCGAGCCGGGTATTAAACACAGCGACTTAAAGGCTATTGCTTCATACTATGATTGTATAGTTGAGTATCCGGAAAGATTATGTCTTGAAATAGCATTAAGCGCTGAGAAGGCCGGAGCGCTGATCTCCAACTATTCAGAAGTAGTTGAGTGTCATCCGCTTAACGGGAAATATCAGATTAAGGTTAATGATCTGATAAACAACGACTCATTTGAGATTCAATCCAAGTATCTGATAAACGCAGGCGGTCCTTTTGTTGATGTGATCAATAAAATGTTTAATAACAAGTCACTGCAGAGAATGATGGGGGGAACAAAGGGCAGCCATATTATAATTGACCGTTTTACAGGAGGCCCTGTTGAGTCACTATATATTGAGGCTCACCAGGACGGTCGTCCGTTCTTTATTATCCCCTGGCATAACTATTATCTTGTCGGTACAACGGATAAATTCTATGAAGGCAAACTCGAAGATGTATCTATTGATGAGGATGAGAAAGACTACCTTCTGAAAGAGTTAAACCATTTTTTCCCTGACAATAATTTCACCGGTAGTGATATACTTTATACGTATTCGGGAGTGAGACCTTTGCCCTATGAGGAAGGCAAGTCGGAGCGTCAGGTTACTCGTAAACATATTATAAAGGATCATACCAAAGCCGGTCTTAAAAACTACATCTCGATTATCGGCGGTAAGCTGACAACGTATAGAAATCTTGCCGAAGAGACAATTGATCTTATCTGTGAAAATGAAAACATCAAAAGGAAATCCGAAACGAGAAATCTTCGTTTAATCGGCAGTGAGAAGATAACTTACTTAGATGCTTACACAAAAAGCACAGTACCGGAAATTGCTAATGAATACAGACTTCCTGAAGAGACTGTAAAGTATCTTGTCGGATTCTACGGTTCACGCACAAGAGATGTTGCCGAGCTGACACTCGATGATCCCGAACTTAAGAATAAGCTGTCAGACTATGCCAACGATATAAAAGCACAAGTGGTTTTTGCCGTACGTAAAGAAAGTGCCAGGACACTTGAGGATATTCTAATCAGAAGAACCGGAATAGGCTATTCAAAGTATCTGGGGCTTGATTGTCTGCATGAAGTGGCTGACCTGGCAGGAAGGTATTTGAACTGGTCCGATGAGCAGAAACTATTGGAGATTAATAAATACCAGGATAAGGTTAATAAGTTTTATCAGCCGGGAGCCGAGACTCTCGGGAAAATGAAGGAGAAAGAAAACTCGGATATCATTAAATGAAATCTGATAAAGTATTAACAGATGTTTCGGCAGTTATTATTTCATTCAACTAATCATAACTATATAACTCTAAAGGGAGATGATTTATGAAGTTAAGGATTACCTCAAATATGTTCTTAATACTATTTCTAACGGCCGTCATTGGGTCGTCGGAAATAAGCGCACAATGGAACAAGGCTTTGCATTTTACCTGGCAGGAGCATGACCGGGTAGTTGTTCCCGATGCTCCGAACCTGTGGCCGTTTGTTATCAATGCAGGTACGGTTGAAATGTGGTTTAAACCCGATTCAGTACTGAAAGCCGACACTCACGACCCTGATTATACATATCTGTTCTGTAAAAACGTTTCAGGAAATGTTGAAGGTGATATGGGACTTTGCTGGAAACGCGGTGAAGGTGAAATGCAATGCTTCATTCAGGATGGAAATGTTACGCAGGATGTCTATCCTGACATTCCGATCTGGGAACCTCGATGGTATCACGTGGCTTTTGTTTGGGATGTTGATGATACAATGAGAGTTTTTATCGACGGTGTTAAAAGCGCTGATGTTGAACCAAACGAGGAAGGCGAAGTCTGTATACCGGTATACGGTGGGACTCAGCAAATTGTGATCGGTTCCGGTGCTGTAAACCTGCTTGACGACCGATACGAAACTTTCAGAGGTACGATTGACGAAGTAAGAGTTTCGGCTATTGCCAGGTACAAAGAAGATTTCGTCCCGCATTCCACTCCTCATGAAATGGATGCTTACACAATAGCTTTATGGCACTTCGATGAAGGTGAAGGAACTGTTGCTAGCGATGCGTCCGGAAATGGTTTTACAGGTACACTAGGTTCACTTGATTCCGCAAATTATGCTATCCCGGAATGGGTCAAGGTGGAAAAAGATTTGAAGCTAGCTCTAAATGAAATGCTGGCTGATCCCGCATCGGATGATTCCAATACGGATATTGTTGAAGGCGATGCGAATGGCGATGGCGTTCGCGAACCCCAGGATGATGAATTCGTTGAACTGGTCAATATCACTACTGCTCCTCTCGATCTTACCGGATGGATGGTTGGTGATGATGAGAAAGTCGCATGGCGGTTCCCCGACGGATATGTTCTTCAACCCTATGAATTCTTAACCATATTCGGTGGTGGCGATGTTTCTAATGTTCCCGGGTATAATTCGGATCCGCTGCAGACAAGAGTATTTTCAACTGCTGACAGTGTCGGTAACGGACTCGCCAATAGCGGTGATTATTTTGTGATTTTGTCGCCTGACGGTAATCATGACATGTATTTTGCTTACGGAAGTAAATATGGTGCGGGAGCGCCTACTGCAAGCTTCCTTTCTGATGTAACTTGGGAATTCGAATTTGAAACACAGACAGCGGCAAATAATAATAATTCAATAACACGTTATCCTGATCTTAACTTCGATGTAGAAGATCCGTGGGTAGAGCATAACACTGTAAGCGATGCTGATTTTTCACCTAACGCTACCTACGATGGAAGCACCGAGCTGGCTTTTACAATTTCTGTAAATATTGTCGGAAACGGAAATGTAACTGTTGATCCCGCTCAGGAATCATATTCATATGGTGATATTGTTACTCTTACAGCTACACCGGATGATAAATATGTCTTCACTGGCTGGAGCGGATTTGAGGAAACTACAACCAATCCTTACAGTATCTCGATTTCAGGTAATGTTAATCTTACGGCCGAATTTGTTAATCAGTTTGCCGTTACTCCAACACTCATAGTAAACGAATATCTTGCTGATCCTGCAAGTGATCCGGTAAACGGCGATGCGAATGGTGACGGCGTTAGAGAAGCTGCGCAGGATGAATTTGTTGAATTACTTAATATCGGTGAGGAGGCGATTGATATGACCGGATGGCAGGCTGGTGACGACGAAGACATAAGCTTTACTTTCCCCGACGGATATGTTATTAGTCCGGGTGAATTCTGTGTGATATTCGGCGGCGGCGATGTTTCTAACGTTCCGGGTTATAATGCTGATCCTTTACAGACAAAAGTTTTTATTTCCGACAGCGTTGGTGTTGGTAACGGACTTGCCAACGGCGGTGACTTCTTTATACTTAAATCGCCTGACGGTTCTTACGATCTGTATCTGGGTTATGGAAGTAAATATAATGCAGGTGGTCCGACTGCGGATATAGTAGCCGACATTGATTTTGAAATCAGGATTGAAACGAGTGCCGCGAGCTCTAATGATAACTCTGTAACACGAAACCCGGACGGTGATATCTCTATCGGTGATCCGTTTGTTGAGCATGTAAGTATATCCGAAGCCAACTTCTCGCCGGGTACAACGATAGACGGAAATACTGTTGTATCTGTAGATGAAAGTCAAGTTCAGGTTCCTGAAGAATATTCACTTGGTCAGAATTATCCAAACCCGTTTAACCCGTCTACTGAAATAAAATTCTCGATGCCGGAGAACGGTGTCGTAAGTCTGAAAGTATACAACCTTCTCGGAAGTGAAATTAAAACTCTAACTCGAGGTAATTTTTCTGCCGGTACCCATTCTGTTATCTGGGACGGAACCAATGAGCAGGGAATCAGCGTCTCCACCGGGGTATATATTTACAGACTCGAAGTAAATAATTTTATTCAAACCAACAAAATGATGTTCCTTAAATAGTATTTTAAAAGGCAGAGTTTTTACAACTCTGCCTTTTCACTTTTTTACTGAGATTGTATGAAGAAATTTTACTACTTGTTGATTTTAACAGTAACTGTTCTCCCCTGTGCTTTTAACCTATTTGCGCAGGCGAAGATTATTTATAGGTTTAACGCCGATTATGAATTAACATCAGACCTGAATACTCCTGTAACATTAAGTGATGTAACAATATCTTCAAATCTGCCGGATGAAGAACTGGCAGCAAGGGGAAGTGAAGGATGGGGATATGACTCTCCACTTCTTGCCAGGTTTAATGGTAACGGATTTATAAGTTCACAGGAATCCGTTGGATTGAGTTTTTTCGGGACTGCCAAATTCTCCGGCGAAATATGGTTTTATCCGAATACAAAAGACGGTTTTCTTTTCGAGTGGGACGATTCCGCAAAGAGCACCGGTATTCAAATGTTTTTGCAGGACGGGTTGCTTGTTTATCAGGCTAAGGTTGGAGGCGAATTCTATTCAACTGTATCCGCGCAAGAGATTGAAATACTCAACTGGTACCGGTTGAACTGGATTTACGAGAGGAGCGGCAGTGATCTAATGCTTAAGATCTACCTAAATGAATCTGTTGTTGCCGAAAAGGAAATTACTCTGGATAATGCCGGCAGTTCTACAATTATTAATGCTAATGTTAAACTTGGTAAGCAGAGCTATAATCATAAAGATATTCCGGTATTTTCCGGCGATATTTATTCTGCCAATATTAAAAACTATATTCCGGACAAAGTTTATTTCGAAAGTCTTCTTCCTTTTGACGGGACCGGTTACCTTGGATTGGCTTCTTTTCATGATTATAACGTCGGTTCAACCGAAGATAATATTGATCTGCGAATTACACAGAATAACACACCGGTTGACTTGAGCCTGTTCGTTCCTTATACAAATGAGAACTTTATTCCCCAGGGTGTGACGAACAGCTATGAAGACGAAAATTACAATGAGGCTAGTGGTTATATCTATATTTCAATGTACAATAAAACTGTTGATAACGTTATACGCGAAAAAAGATCAATCATAGTTGAACTTGATCCGTCGGAGAATTACAGGGTAAGGAGATGTTTCAGGCTGCATGGAGTATTAGGATACTCTCATGCCGGAGGAATCGCATATCATAACAACGCAGTTTATGTCTCGTCCTCAAGAAGCATTGAAAGATACGATCTTCCGGAGTACTCTGAGAGAGAAAAGTATATTGATCTGAATACCGAAACATCGAAATACTATTCCGTCCAGTCGATAGCATCCTTTGTAACTTATTACCGCGATACAATGTGGGTTGGGGATTATGTATCTGCAAGTGGAACAGGAACACCTTATCTATACGGTTATCCCATGGATGAAGAGGGTAATGTTTTGTCCGGTGTGGCTCCCAAGCTATACCTCCTGCCTAAACAGGTTCAGGGAGCAGCGTGGTTCGAGGAGAACGGTGAGGATGTTTTATTCATTAGTTCCGGCGAGGGAAATAACAGCAGCAGCATTTTTAAAGTCAACAGGAAGAATTTATTCAAAACTTCCGAACCGGTACCCGATACAACTTATAAAGTTCCTTCAGGTGCAGAGGATATCAGTTTCGACAGACATGGGAATATGTTTAATGTGTCGGAATCGGCAGCTAAATATTTCCAAAAAAGAAGCAGTCCCTGGGATGCTTATTACCCGTTTATTTTTATAATTAACAACAGGTATCTGATAGACAGTACTACCGTAAGTGTTGATGAAGACGGTTATGAAAACTTAGTTCCCGAGTCATTCGAATTGGGTGCCTATCCAAATCCTTTCAATGGGCAGGTATCATTGAGATACTTTTTAACCGAGGCGGAAAATAGTAAAATAGTATTTTATAATATACTTGGTGTTAAAGTTGACAGTACTGATAAACTTGCTGGGTCAAAGGGCTGGCATACGCATCGCTGGACTCCGAAAAACCTGAGTTCGGGAGCCTATTTCTCTGTGTTGGTTGTTAATGGTACTCCGAGAAAGACAAGTAAACTAGTTTATATAAAGTAGAAGATTTAATCCTGAATAGTGATGTGAAATAATTATAAAAAGGTAGCATGATGAAAAAGCTTGGTTTAAAAGTATTGTTCATAATTATGAGTTTAGCAATGATTATGTGTAATGAAAAGAGTAATGTTATAATAACAGCTCACAGGGGAGCATCGGGCTATGCACCTGAAAATACTATTGCTTCTATTGAAAAAGCAATTGAATTGAAAGCGGATTATTCCGAGTTGGATGTTCAGGAAACATCAGATGGTGAAATCATAGTCCTGCATGATAAAACATTGAAAAGGACTGCAGGTGTTGAGAAGAATATATGGGAAACCAGCCTAGATGAGCTCTCCGGACTCGAAGCGGGATCCTGGTTCGATGAAAAATATTCAGGCGAGCCGATTCCCAAATTCGAAGATGTAATTAAAATCGTTAAAGGAAAAATAAAGCTGAATATTGAATTGAAAACTAACGGGCATGAAAAGATGCTTGCAGATAGAACTGTAAAAATAGTGAAGGACAATAACTTTACCGGTCAGTGTATTTTTACATCGTTTAGTATAAAGGAAGCCGACAGGGTAAAGGAAATAGATCCAGCTCTTAAAGCCGGTTATATATTCAGTAAGTACCCTGAGGGGGTTGATGTGTTTGCTTCCAACATGGACGTTCTAAGTGTTCATCGTAAGCTTGTGGATAAAGAATTTATGAAAAAAGCCATTGCGAATAATAAAGAAGTACATGTCTGGACTGTTAACGAGGAAGATGAAATGAAAAGACTTATCGGTCTCGGCGTTGCCAGTATTATTACAAATTATCCCGATAAACTCAGGAATGTATTGGAAAGTATGTAGGGAATATGAAGAACTATTTACTTGCCATATTTATTTTCTCTGTGCTAAGCATGTATGCTCAGAGTAATGTACATTCGCCTTACTGGAATCAAAAAACAGATATGTACAGGATCCTCCCGAATACTGAAGGGGAAATAATATTCCTCGGTGACAGTATTACAGACAGATGTGAATGGGCAGAACTATTCCAAAACGTTAATGTTAAGAATAGGGGATTAAGCGGTGATAGAACATCCGGACTTCTTGACAGGTTAGATGAAGTCATAGAGTCTAAACCGGATAAAATATTTGTGATGATTGGCGTAAATGATCTGCGGCATGATGTTCCGCTATATACCATTGTTGGTAATTACAGGAATCTTGTTAAGCGTATTTTGTTGGGTTCTCCCGGCACCAGGGTTATTGTTCAAAGTGTACTTCCGGTTAATAATATTATTGGAAAGCCTAAAACAACTTGTGAAAAAGTACTTAAACTGAATGAGGAGATTTCGAAAATCGCGGCTGATTTCGGACTGGTTTATATAGATCTTAATAAATCTTTTGTGGATGAAAAGGGTATGCTTGATAATAAGTATTCCGAGGATGGCTTGCATATTAACGGGGAAGGCTATTTGCTGTGGGCCTCACTAATTGAAGAGTATGTAAAGAATCAATGAGAAATTGTAACCAAATAATTTTAGTATTGCTGCTGTTTCAATTAACCTTGTCAGGACAACAGTCTGAACTTTTTACAGACTTGGAGCAGGTCAAATCAGTTCAGGTTGCAGGCAGACAGGGAATTGCGGTGTTAGAATGTGGCTTCGTTGTCAGCGGCAGCAAAGCACTGTATAAGTACGATGAAAACTGGAATCTTATTCTCTCCAATCATACCCCGTTCGCTGGTCTGACTGATTCATTAAACCACATTGGGGATATTGATGTCTTTGAGAATAAAATTTTTACCGGTTGTGAATACTTTCAAAATGGAAAAGGAAATAATTTGCAGGTTGTCGTTTACGATGCGAACAGTCTGAAGCCGATTGACGTTATTAAAATTGACGAAAAATCCGGACAGGATGAAGTAAGTGGTATAGCAATTGATAAATCGAACAGAATTATATGGCTCTCGAACTGGGTGAATGGAACATATCTGTATAAATACTCATTAGATAACGGAGCATACATAGGTAAACTACAACTAAATCCGGCTCCGGCCTTTCAGCAGGGTGTTTTATGTGTTGACGGAAGTGTGTATATAACCGCGGATGATGGTGATGCCGAATTAAACGAGCATGATAATCTCTATCTTGTTGATCCTGTCCTAAAGGATCAAAATGTAAATAAGATTAAGCAATTTCTCGAATTCAAAAGAACGGGTGAGATTGAAGGATTATCTTATGACCGCATAAACAGGAAATTCTATGTCCTTATGAACAGGGGAGCGCGAATAATTAAAGGTATGCCTGTAGGTTTTTATGACGGATACTCTGAAGAAATCCATGAAATTTATATCTATCAGTTAAAATAAATAGGGATGAATATGTTATCAACTTACAAACTTGTTAAATCAGCGGGACTTCTATTGTTGATTGTTTTATTAGTTAGTTGTAAACCGGCAGTAGAGGATAAAGGGTTTACTCCTATTCAGGGCTTCAATGATGAAGTAAACAAAAAGATTGAAAAATTTCTTATTGAAACTACCGATTACTCCGGCAGGAAAATTGCAGTATTTGACGGTGACGGAACAGTACTCGGTCAGACACCGCATTACCTTGCCGATGAATGCCTTTACGCGTTTGCGAAAGATAACAAAGATAGAAAACCCGAGTTAATTAATCTGATGAAAACTCAGTCTAACGTTTCTCTGGAGTATGTCCAGAATCGTGTGTTCTTTATGAGCGGTGATTCACTCGATACGTGGCGCAAGCGCGGTAGTGATTTTTTTAAGCAATATTATCCAAACAAGGTGTTCAAACCGATGAAAGCGTTGATCGATCAACTGCAGGATAATGATTTCGAAGTTTGGGTGGTTACAGCTTCTCCGGAGGCTATGTACCAGGAATTTCTTGCGAACGCTTTAAATATACCGATAACACATATAGTTGGTGTTAAATCCGTTATAAGCAATGGAATAATTACAGACCGGATAATTCCTCCCGTACCTCAGGATCACGGCAAGAAGGAAGCGATTGAATCGTTCGTGCAGGATAGACCCTTGTTTGTTGCCGGCAACAGCAGGGGAGACAAGGAGATGATCGAGTACGCTTCTATGATGCACATGATCATTAACCCGGATGAACACATTGCGCACGATCAGACTGAAAGTATTGCCGATTATGCGCGCGAGAATGGCTGGCTGATTGTAAGGATCGAGGATGTACCCGCGGATGGTTTTCCGTCTGTTTCATCAAAAGAGTATGGTATTCGTATTAATAAATCACGTGAGCTCGACAAGGTTGTTTCTGATAAGTAAAAGGAGGCGTTGATGCTGCAGAAGTTTCTTAATTATTTCAAACCGGATCCTCACATTGAACGTATTCCGGACGAGCAGGTTCCGAAGATGTATAGAAAGAACCGTTGGAGAGTTTTGGAATCCACCTTTCTAGGTTATGCTACTTTTTATCTTGTCAGAAACAATTTGTCAACCGTTGCAAAGGATATTGAAGGGGCACTGCACTACGATTACAGTATGATCGGTGACATACTGGCCATCTCGGCAATATGTTACGGACTTGGAAAGTTCCTAATGGGATCATTGTCCGATAGAAGTAATCCCCGCAAATTTATGGCTTTCGGGTTGCTTCTTTCAGCAATTTTAAATTTCTCCTTCGGATCGTTTAATAATTATTACGTTCACTTATTGCTTTGGGCATTAAACGGTTTTGTCCAGGGTATGGGTTGGCCGCCATGCGGCAGATCAATCGGGCACTGGTACAGCGTAAAAGAAAGGGGCTCTGTATTTGCAATCTGGAACATTGCTCATAATATCGGAGGCGGGCTTGCCGGTATTTTGGCCGCTTACGCTGTAATTATGTTCGGAGGCTGGAGCGCTGCTTTTTATGTTCCCGGTACATTAGCTCTTATAGGGTCGGTCTATCTTTTCAAACGACTGCGTGACACTCCGCAGTCTATCGGACTTCCTCCGATTGAAGAGTACAAAGATTCGTATACCGAGGAAGAACGTGAAAAAGGTGTTAACGAAAAAGAATTAACAACACGTGAATTGTTTGTCGATAATATTCTTAAAAACAGAGTTCTCTGGCTGTTCGCTATTGCCAACCTGTTCGTTTATATAGTACGCTATAGCATGCTCGATTGGGGACCAACATATCTCAGAGAAGTTAAACATGCTACCCTGGAAGGGGGCGGACTAGCGATTCTGATAATCGAGTTTGGAGGTATTCCATCAACAATTTTAATGGGATGGATTTCTGATAAAGTTGGAGGGAGACGGGGCATGGTTAGCCTTCTCTGTATGATCCCGATCTTAGCCGCGTTTTTCGGTATCTATCTCAATCCTCCGGGAAATCTCTGGTTCGATATGACAATGCTCGCAATAGTCGGGTTTTTTATCTATCCTCCTGTTATGCTGCTCGGAGTGGCCGGACTTGATCTAACCTCGAAAAAAGCAGTGGGAACCGCCGCAGGGTTTATAGGATTATTCGGGTACATCGGACGTACCCTGCAGGCAAAGGGTTTCGGCTGGATGGCAGAATACTTCGGTAATCTTTACGGGGCTGAGTTCGGCTGGAATGTTGTTATATGGTCGATACTTGGCGTGACATTAATATCGATTATTCTTCTGGCTTTCACCTGGAATGTAAAACCGAAAGCATAATATCTCCCTGTAGTAAAGGATACAAGCCTGGTAATGAATTCATTGCCGGGCTTCCATTATACTAAATAGTCGATAACACTGCTAAAACTGTCGTGGTGAGTATTTTATCGGCATACCCATTTCATTGTGAACATCATCGTATGAAACAGTATGAATCGTGAAGTTAAGCTTGTCGGTTCTGTAAACATCTTCCGAATATTGGAATAAGCTTCCTTCCTTGGTTTTAATAATTCTTTTCATTAGTAAAACAGGTGATTCGGGCTCAAGTCCCAGATAGCTGCAGTCTTCTCTGCCTGCAATTATCGCTTCAATACTTTGTTTTGCTTCACCTAATCTTACGGCTGTGTGTTTATACAACAGGTCGTAAATCGAATTGGTCTCGAAGTCCATATCGAAAATACTTTCGAGGAAACTGTAAACGAAATAAGACCTCTCGATAATAAACGGTTCGCCGTTTCCGAAACGAAGTCTTTTCAATTTCGCAACTTTATCTTCGTTGCCCAGGTTAAGTAAACTCCTAACCTTTGCACTTGGTTCTTTTATTGTTTTCTCGATAACTTTTGCGGAAGGATTGATGTTATAACTTTGCATTAATTCTGTAAATCCGAGAAGTCTCTGAGCGTCCTGCTCGATCTTTTTGTGAGTTACAAAAGTTCCCTTTCCCTGTTTTCTAACCAGAAGCCCGCGCTGGAATATTAATTTTATGGCTTCCCTGATTGTTCCCCTGCTGACTCCGTATTTTTTTACGAGCTCCGTATCACTCGGAAATCGGTCTCCTTCCTTATAGAATCCTTCCTCAATCTGAGTGTATAACTCTTCAAAAATTTGATAGTAACGTGGGATTAAACTTTGTTTATCTAATAACATATTTTGGCCGAAGTATTAATTTGGAGGCTAATTGTATATACAACTAAATTACTAAAATACCTGATGACATACAATCAAAGGGGATATAGCAATTATCAAACAGCTCCGGAATTATGCGTTTTCTGGTTTTAAGTCCTTCCTTGAAGTAACCGCGCCGTAATATAAGATCACTGCGAAACAGACAAGCGGTACCAGGTAAGATATGTTAATACTGCCGGTACTGTCGGATACGATTCCCTGGACGGCAGTTAAAACTGCTCCGCCGAGAATAGCCATGATTAGTCCTGAGCCGCCGATTTTTGTGTCTTCTCCCAGACCTTTAACCGCAAGTCCGAAAATAGTCGGGAACATTAATGACATACACGCCGATATTCCCACCAGTGCGAACACTCCGATATAACCGCCCGATACTATTACAATAATTGTTAGTACTATTGCTGCGGATGACAGTATTGACAATAGTTTACCGGGTGAAATATATTTCATCAATCCCGTGCATAAAAATCTGAACGCGGTAAACAAAATTAATGCTGCAGTATAATATGTGGCTGAATTCTGTTCATCAAGATCGAGTTCGTCCATAACATAGCGAATTGTAAAAGACCATACACCTATCTGAGCGCCAACGTAAAAGAACTGTGCGATTACGCCCCAAACGTAATGCCTGCTTTTAACCAGACGCTTAAAAGTGGGGAGAAGATTCAATTCGGAAGAAGCTTCGGAAGCTCTTGGCATTTTTACAACTGCGATGAGTATCCAGATTACTAATAGTATCAATGCAACGGTAACATACGGTCCCATAACCGCGTTTAACTCGGCGGATTGAATTTGCTTCAACTGTTCTGCGCCCATAGCGGCACGTTCATCGGCGCTTGCGCTGTTTAGATTCGACAAAATAAACAACTGGCTGATGACAACTCCGGAAATGGAACCGATAGGATTAAAAGATTGTGCGAGGTTAAGTCGCTGAGTTCCGGTTTCCTCAGGTCCCATAGCGATTATATAAGGATTTGCCGAGGTTTCCAGTATAGACAATCCACCGGCAAGGATATATAGTGCAGCGAGAAAGTGTAAGTAGTTCATCGAGATACTTGACGGGTAGAACAGTAAAGCTCCGATGATGAATAAGCCGAGTCCCAGCAGTACCCCGGATTTATAAGAAAACTTTTTGATGAACATGGCAGCAGGCAGAGCAAGACAGAAGTATGAACCGTAGAATGCTAACTGTATCCAGGAAGTCTGGAAATCGGTCATACTCATAATTTTTTTAAATGCCGCCAAAAGTGTATCAGTCATATTGTTGGCAAGTCCCCACCATGCAAAACAGCTGGTGAGTAGTATAAATGGTATTAAAATATTCTTAGGAACAAGTTTTCCAATACTCTTCCCGGCCGTATTTTGCTGCAGTCCATCCGACATTAATACCTCTGAAATTTTACTTTAAGATAATTGGTAATTTTTAGAATTACCTGGTTTTATCCGTATAAAGGACCGAAATTTCTACACGCGCTGAAGTCAGCTCCTTCAATATTTTGAGTGCCGAACGCGTTCCATGCACTCGGCCTGTATATTCTGCCTTCATCCACATTATGCATGTTCACCGGAATACGAAGCATTGAAGCGAGTGTAATAAGTTTATCGCCGATATGTCCGTAACTCATTACGCAATGATTAGCGCCCCAATTATTCATAACATTATAAACATCGGTAAACGCGCCTTCACCGGTTAATATTGGCGTGAACCAGGTGGTCGGCCAGGTTGGATCAGTTCGGTTGTTTAGCACGTTGTGAACTTTATCCGGAAGAGTAACGGTATAGCCTTCGGCAATCTGGAGAACCGGACCAAGACCCTTAACCAAATTTAATCTTGCCATGGTCATAGGCATATCCCCCATTGATAGAAATTGCGATGAATACCCGCCGCCTCTAAAGTATTCAAGACTTGCCGGGCACCATTTTGTTGCATCCAGGCATTTGTTTACCTCTTCATCTGTTATTTCCCAGTGAGGTTTCATTGCAGGTTTTCCATCCGTTTCCTGCTGCCCTGATCCATCGAGTGACGCAGAACCGGAGTTAATTAAATGAAGAATACCTGCGGAAGCCCGGCCATCAAGTTTAACTCCAGATACACGCTTTACTGATTCCGGACTCCAGTAAGTTCTTACGTCTGCAAATATCTGCGCGGTATCGGTTAGAAGATGTCCGAACAGCATTGTGATGCCGTTAAGAAAATCGTTTTCAGTAGCCATTATAAAAGGCTCTCTTATTCCGTTCCAGTCGAAAGAGGAGTTTAAGATTGCTTCCATGAAATCCCCGTTAGGGAAATAGTCAGTCCATTGACGCTGTCCTTGAAAACCGGCTGCAATAGCGTTCTGTCCGAGCGCTTCTTCCCCGGACTCCTTTTCTGCCAGCTTCTCATTCCCGATCATCATATCCCTGCAGATTTGCGTCATCTTGATAACGGTATTCCACTCCTCCTCTTTTCGTTCAGCAGAAGATTTTTCCCCTTCAGGATTATTATCCGGTCCTTCAGCACAGTTCTCTTTTACCCATTCCTTAGCTCTCGCAAATTCTTTATCATCATAAACTCCCTCTTCAATCCTGCGGACAATCTCCGTCATATCTACTGAAACAGTTCTTATACCGAGATAATCCTGAAGGAAATCGTGATTAACTATTGAACCGGCAATTCCCATTGAAACACCGCCGATCGAGAGATAGGCTTTTCCGTTCATTTCAGCAACTGCGAGTGCGGCTTTAGTGAAACTCAGGAGTTTGGTTCGTACATCTTCAGGAATACTTGTATCGTCTAAATCCTGAACGTCGCGTCCGTAAATTCCGAATACAGGAAGTCCCTTCTGGGAATAACCGGCAAGCGCGGCGGCCAGATATACAGCGCCGGGTCGTTCAGTTCCGTTAAAACCCCAAACAGCTTTGGGAGTTAAAGGATTCGTATCCATTACTTCAGTACCGTAACACCAGCATGGAGTAACGGTTAAAGATACGCCAACCCCTTCTCGTTCAAATTTTTCCGCTGCTTCGGCAGCTTCGGCATTCCCGCCTATACATGTATCGGCAATTACGCATTCAACCGGCAATCCGTTTGAATGTTTCAGGTTTGTGTTAATCAAATCTGCCGCGGCTTTGGCCATGTTCATTGTCTGTATCTCAAGTGATTCTCTCACACCTTTGCGCCTACCGTCAATGACGGGTCTGATTCCCACTTTAGGACTATGTCCCCTCAATCTCTTTCCCGATATTGTACTTGCCATTTTTCTCTCCTGACCATTTATTCAATCTAAATATTCATTTCCCGTTTGATTTAGAGATTGATACTCCTAACGCAGCATAATGAAGTATTAGGGGTTCTCAGGATTATATCTCTTTAACTCAAACGAGTCCCTGACTACTTCTCTCCAGCGCTTAATATCCGGCACAATCTCGGTTGCGATAGCCTGAATTCCGATGTTTCCCGCAATAGTTCCTTCAACCGGACCGGCAATTAATTCCAATCCCGTGGCATCTGTTGTTAACTGATTTAGCAGATCATTTTTAATTCCGCCACCAACCGCATAAAGTTTATCGATTTCAATTCCGGTTGTTCGTCTTAAACTATTAATTGTATCGCGGTATGTTAACGCAAGGCTTTCAAGAATTACTCGAGTGATGAAACCCCTGTTATTGTAATTGTCTTTTTTTATATCCGGAAGGAACTCCTTTATCAGTTCCGGCATATTACATGAACCAAGAAATTTATTTTCATTTAAATTAATAAATAAGTCCGCCTGACCATATTCAATTGCGCTATTGACAAGGTTTTTGTATGATGTTCCGGAACCGGATTCATCCCATATTCTCTTGCATTCCTGTAAAGGCCACATCCCAATAATATTTTTAAGAAATCTGATGGTATTCCCGAAACCACCTTCATTATTGAAACCGTTGTTTAATGCTTCTTCAGTGATAACCGGATTTGCCAGTTCCATCCCCATTATTGACCATGTTCCGGAACTTAGAAAAGTAAAGTTTTTCTCATCGGCGGGAATTGAGGCTACCGCGCAGGCTGTATCATGTCCGGGTGTTGAGATTACAGGAGTTGATTCTGATAATCCCGTTATCTTCGATATTTCCGGAATGATGTTTCCAAGAATACTTCCCGGCTCTGTTATATCGGTAAAAATTGATTTGGGAATATTAAAAGTGTCCATCAACTCATCGGACCATGTTTTGGATTGTGCATCTATAAGATTTGTTGTTGAAGCAATTGTGTATTCGGACTTTGCAATGCCGGTTAAAGCATACTTAATGTAATCCGGCATTAGTAACAGCTTACAACCGGAGTTGGACAAACTTTCCGGCTTCTCTGCGAGCAGTTGAAACAGAGTATTATACTGAGCAGGCACATTACCGGTAATATTATAAAGGGATTCAACCGGCATTACAGAGATGGACTTTTCGATCATTTCATCAGTACGATGATCCCTATAATGGAAGGGATTGTCTAACGGCTTTCCGTCCGGTCCGGTTATTACATAATCTACTCCCCAGGTGTCAATTCCAATTCCGTTGAAATCAGGTCCGTACTTATCTGATGCTTTCGACAGCCCTTTAATTATTTCGTTTATTATTGCGTTTATATCCCATCGGAATTCCGTGTCGGTTCTGATACTGTGAGTTGTGAAACGATATAATTCATCAAGCTCTAAAACGGAGTTATTCAGAATTGCTACGAAACACCGGCCGCTTTCCGCCCCGATGTCTAATCCTATGAATTTGGCGGCGGTTGACATTAGTATTAATTTTCTTGCAGGAAGTTTTTCACTTCTCTTGTAACAATTAATTCCTCGTTTGTTGGTATAACAGCTATCTTAACTTGCGATTCATTTGCGGATATCAATCCTTCTGCCGGATTCTCTTCATTCTTCTCATCGTCTAATATTATTCCAAGATTCTCCATCCCGGAGATAATTTCTTTTCTCAGTTGAGGTGAATTCTGTCCCGCTCCCGCAGTGAACACAATGCAGTCGGCGCTGTTCAGAATTGCCATATACTCACCGACGTACCTTTTCACATAATATGCAAAAGTTTTAAACGCGTATTCCGATCGTTTATAACCTTCCGACATTTTATCTTCAATATCTCTAAAGTCTCCGCTGACTCCCGAAATACCAAGCAAGCCTCCCTTATTCATCAGAATTTCAACTGCATCATCAATAGTCATGGATTCTTTTTTCATAAGGTATAAGAGTGCGTACGAGTCGAGATCACCGACTCTCTTGGCGTTTAGTAATCCGCTTTGCGGACTCATACCCATAGAAGTATCAATTGAAATACCCTCTTTTATTGCACAGACCGATGAACTTCCGCCCAGATGACAAGAGATGATTTTCCTCGCGCTGTAAAGTTCAGCGGCTCTTTCACTTATATACCTGTGAGACGCTCCGTGAAATCCGTATTTCCTGATGCCGTATTTTTCATAATACTCGAAAGGTATACCGTACAAATATGCTTCCGGTGGAATTTGAGTGTGGAAATGGGTTTCAAATAGACCGATAAGGGGAGTCGATGGAAGCAGCTCTTTAAAAATTGAAATTGCAGTTAAGTAAACATCTGTATGCACTGGTGCAAGAAGCCGGAATTCCTCCATGGCTTCAATTACATCGGGAGTTAGTTCCCTGCTTCCGGAAACACTTTTTGCGTGTACGGTTTTGAAGCCGACTGCGGATATACCTGCGATACTGTATCGTGTTAATAGTGTTTCAATGGTTAATTTTATCGCGGTGTAGTAATCCTTGATTTCCAGAACGGACTTATGTTCTTCATTGTCAAGATTGTAGGAATATATCGCATCTTTCTCCCCGATCCTTTCAACGACAGCCTGAAATAATATTACCATACCGGACGTTTCATACAGCTTGCATTTGTATGAAGTGGTTCCGGGATTCGAGATAAGTATCTTCATACGCAACTCGGAGTTTTATGTTGAAACTATTCTTTTTTCAGTATATCAACTATCCTGTCTGTTATTTCGTCAATACTGTTTCCACTTTCGGCTGCTGAACCGGAAGAAGAATTTATTTCGGTTGATGGTTTCGGTATTGTATATGAAGGTTCACAGGCACTGACCCTGCCTTTAAGGTTGTAGTTGTCTCTTAACGCAAGTAATCTGTCCCTCTCGTTTTCCGGCAATACATTCAGGTTGCCTAACTGCATTGCTTTCCAGACTATGTTGGCGGTATGCTCCAATGTCTCCATTTTATGATACGCGTTCACCAGATCGCTGCCAAGTGTAAGAGCGCCGTGATTTTCCAGCAGTATTGCGTCACTTGTTTGAATGTGCGGGCGAATAGAATCCGGAATTTCCATTGTTGATGGAAGTCCGTATTTTGCTATTGGTACAGCTCCTATTACAATGATTGCCTCCGGCAGCACACATTTATTTAATGGTATACCGGCAACCGCAAAACTGGTGCAATATGGCGGATGAGCATGAACGACCGAGCCTATATCAGGACGTTCCTTGTATACTTCCAGATGCATTTTAACTTCACTGGAGGGCTTATGCGCTGAACTTCCTGAAAGCACTTTCCCGGTCATGTCAACCTTTATAATCATATCTGTCGTCATGAAACCTTTACTTACACCGGTAGGAGTTGTAAGTATTTCATTGTCATTTAACTTTACGGTTATGTTCCCGTCGTTTGCGGCTACATATCCTCTTGTCCATATCCTTTTGCCGATGTCGACTATCAGTTGTTTTAGTTCATATTCATTCATATTGCTACCATGGATTTATCAATGTTGTAAATGTCGGACTACTTGATTGATTATGTTCGTGTATATAGTACACTTATGTAAAATCTTCTGATGAAAATATGTATTAATTTATACAGTTGCTAAATATTTTTATTAATAATCTACTGCAATTGTTTTGGCAGTGAAATTACAATTTAATTGATTTGAATCAATGATTAAAGTGAATTTAATTTGCTGAAAACTAAACGCTGCTTCTCCTGTAATCGAATAATTTCCTAAATCGGTTGGTTTCGCAACAGTATTCATAAAATGTCACCTGAAATTGAACGGACAAATTGCTAAGTTTAGTCACTGAAAATCTTCTGCTCGATAGCTTGTATAAAAAAAGTATTTTTCATTCGATAATAGGGGATATGCCCGGTAAAATAAGTAAATATATTCTTCTCGGACTTGCGCTGTTTATATTCAGTTGCGGGGATCAGACGAACCAGGAGGCAACTGAAAGAATCACTGATTTGCTTTCTAAAGCTGATGAGCTGCAACCGCAGTCCGAAGCATATTATCATTTAGCCGATTCCGCCTATAGAATTGCGCTTCGAATTAATAGTCTGGACAGTAAGCTGATTGAGAAATCCCTGGTTTATTTAGGCAGCCATTTTCTCGAAAAATACGACTACGAGGATGCACTTGAAAAGTACAAATTAGTTGCTAAATTTCACGGCGATAGTCCTCCAAGTGCCATATTGGGAGACGCCTATCATGGTATCGGGAGATTATACTACAGGATGGACAAAGACAGCCTGTCTGTCGAATATTTCAAAAAGGCTGCTGCGATTAGATCATCTGTTGGTGATTCTGTCGGACTCGGAACCTCACTTAATAATACCGGTTTTGTTTTTTGGGCAAACTCCAGATTTGACAGTGCGCTAGTCTACTTTGAGAAAGCGCTTGTAATTAGAGAGAAGCAGAGCAATAAAGAAAATCTTCTATCTACGCTCAATAATATTGGTACGATATACTATCAATGGTCTATTTACGATAAAGCGCTTGATAATTACAGACGTGTTCTTGAGCTTTCAAAGGCAGCGAGTGATACCAGTAATGAGTCCAACGTTTTAAGCAATATCGGATTGGTTTACCTTAAGACCCAGCAGCCTGGAAGTGCGAGAGAGTATTTTCGTGAAGCACTTAAGTATGCCGCAATGATAGATGATCAGAACAGAATAGGTTACGCATTAACTAATCTGGCTTCTTCATTCCTCGAAAGTAATGTGGACTCCGCATTATTTTACTATAAGAAGTCATTACAGGTTTATAAGGACATTGGATTTATAGGCGGACAGCTTCTTGCCATAGAGGGTACCGGCAGATGTTATTCGAAAAGTAACAGACTTAAAGAAGCAAAAGAACAGTTTGAAGAGGTTGTCAGATTGGCGTCCGAGGAAAAAATTTTACTGCGGAAAGCTTATGGATTACATTACCTAGGCACAATTGAAAATAAGTTCGGAAAAATTTCTAAAGCCATAAAGTTATTTAAGCAGAGTAATGATCTGGCAAATGAGATTAGCGTTAAAGAAATACAGGTAGATAATTATAAGTATCTCAGTGAAATTTATGAGAAGACCGGGAATATAACTAAGGCTTATCGTGCAACAAAATCCTATCTCACGTATAAGAATGAGCTTGAGAATAAGGAAATACACAGGCGCCTGGCTGCATCAAAAAAACAGTTTGAAACGGAACGCATCAACCGCATGATGGAAGCTGCACGTTATGAAAATGAAAAGCAGGGAATAGTTCTTATCTTTTCCATTGCATTAATAATCTTACTCGTTGTAACACTTGCCGTACTCTATCGTATTCATCTAAAAAGAGTAAAGGCGCATAAACTGCTTGAAGAAAGAAATGCACTGATTGAGTCGCAGAAAGAAGAACTGTTCCAGGTTAATGTCGGATTGAGGGAGCTTACAAAGACAAAGGATAAATTCTATTCCATTATCGCACATGATCTGAAGAATCCGTTTATTTCACTGTGCGGTTATACTGAAATATTAAAAAATGAATTCCATGAGTTATCCGACAAGGAAAAGATAGAATATATTTCGGAACTTGAAACTGTTACCCGGAAGACTTACGGTCTGCTTGAAAACCTGCTTGATCTCTCATCCCAAAAATCAGGGAAGATGGTCTTTAAACCGGAGCTGTTCAATCTTAGGAATAATAGTGTTCAGGTAATTGAAATTGCCAGGTCTCAGGCAAAATCAAAAGGCGTTAAAATAATTAATAAGATTTCCCCGGACATTGAAGTTCATGCTGATAAATCGATGATTGAAACTGTTATTCGAAATCTTTTAACCAATGCCGTAAAGTTCAGTCATACCGGAGGCGATGTGAAACTTGATGCTTCTGAAAAAGAGGAAGAAGTAACTGTTTTGGTTGAAGATAACGGCATCGGTATGGATGAACAAACCGTTAAAAATATTCTTGAGGACAACGCAATACTTTCGACCCGGGGTACAAACGATGAAAAAGGAAGCGGACTCGGTATTGAAATATGTAAGGAATTTGTTAAATCAAATAAAGGCAAATTCTCGGTTGAATCCGAGTCCGGAAAGGGTAGTATCTTTTATTTCACCTTGCCAAAAACAAGCGATTCAAATTCTGTGTTGACTTCTTAAGTTGTTTATCATTCTAATTTTACTGAGGCTACAGTTTTAGTAGAGTTGATCCTCCTCATCGGATCCGGTACAAATAGGAGTTTTTGTTTCTTTTCCATTTACAACATTGTTATATTTAAAACAGGATGCTCCGGTAAACATTTTGCCGAAAGTTGACTATTGCAGGGCTAATTATTACTTCAGCTGTCATTAACATTCAGGGTGAAAAATGGAAAGAAAAGTTAAAACATTCGCGTTGATTTGTTTGATTATTATCTCTTCGACTTTCCTTTCTGCGCAGAACCAGGATTCCACCGGCACGGCAAAGAAACTTCTAAGGCTTTCTCTTAAAGACTTAATGAATGTTGAGGTAGTAACAGCGTCAAGAAAGGCTGAAAAGTATTCGGAAGCTCCCGCCAATGTAATTATTGTTACATCAGACATGATTAAAAAACGCGGCTATATGAATTTGACTGAAGTATTTGAGGACTTGCCCGGATTTGATTTTACAACAAAAGTCCCGGCGGGAGAATATACATCGCAGGTTATATTCAGGGGACTTACCGATGCCGGGCAAACAAAGCTGCTGATAATGGTAGATGGAATTGTGGTTAATAATATTTCCAATGGATGGCTTACTGCAACAAGCTATGATATTCCTTTGAGCGATATCGAACGTATAGAACTTGTCAGCGGTCCAGGTTCCTCTCTTTACGGCGCGAATGCTTATGCGGGACTTATTAATATAATCACGAAAGATGCATTCAAAAATACAGACAAGAACTATTTTATTGATGCTGATATTACTTTAGGCGAGAATAGTACAGTCGCTCCCCAGATATTTACAGGTTACAGATTCGATAACGGATTATCCGTTCAGCTTGCGGGCAGATTATATACTACAGACGGTGACCACGGTAAAGGCCGTCCTGATCCGGGTAATTATTTTCATAATAACTATGAGCCCGATTCTGTGCTGACTACAGAATACGGGAATATTGTTAATGAAACTGTAAACGGTCGAACCAAATATATTTCTGACGGATTCGACAATTACATAAATGATTTCTCACTACGCGGTAAAGTTAATATAAAAGATCTTACTGTGGGATTCTCTTACTGGCATCGCGATGAGGGACTCGGAAGCACACTTGTCGGTTATGAATATTTCTCGAATACTCCGGGAATTAAGCACAGCCTTGAGCAGGGCGGGTTAACAGTTTACGCGAACTACGAATCGCAGTTAACGGATAATGTTTTCAGTAAAACAATTTTGCATCATAGAAATACAACTGAACTCCCAGGCACCGGATTTACTTATACTTATAAATTCCAGAGTGTAGATAACGGAATAAATCCGGCGGTTGTAGATAAAAGAAAAAGCTATAGCGGAAAGGGTTCGGAAACAAGAGTCGAACAGCAGGTGAATATCGACTTTACTAAAGATCACAATATCGTTCTCGGCTTTCTCCTCGAAGAACGTAACGAGGAGTACTATGGTATCTCTCTCGGACCGGAGCAGGATGCCGGTTCAACAATAATTCAATCTACTTTCGATTCTGAAGAGAAATCGGTACAGCCGGTATACTTCAGGCAGAATGCGGCGTTTTACTTCCATGATGAACTGGTCTTTGAGAATAAGTACAGATTTACTGCCGGACTTCGTTACGATTATAATAATGCGTCCGGCGGAATTATTAATCCAAGATTCGCGTTAGTGGGTTCACCATATAAAAATCTAACAGCTAAAATACTTTATGGACATGCTTATAAGGCGCCTACAGTATTTGAACTATTTGATGAATGGGCCGGTAATGAGGATCTAAAGCCGCAGGGGATTAAAACGGCTGAATTGGAACTCAGTTACCTGTTGAGTGACAATATGAGTATTAAAGGGAACTATTATTACAGTATGCTTGATAATCTAATTAATATCACGGAAAATCCGGATCCGGTTGCTGTGCCCATTGGTCCAAACGGTGAGCACGAAACTTACTATCAGAATGTTGGCAGTACGAATCTAAGTGGATTTACTTTCTCGATTATGCAGAATGTTTACGATAACTTATCGTACAGTATTAATTATACAGGTACTATCGGCGAAGATGGTTCCGAGATAGATAATGTTGCCAGGCATAAAATTAACTTTACATGCAATTACCGATTGTGGAATATGCTTAATATAAATCTTCGCGGGAATTATGTGGGCAAAGTGAAAGCTCCGCTTCTTAATAGGTACTTTCAGCCGAAAACAACGGCAACAATTGCGGATGTAGGTTACGACTATGTAACGGCTGATGATCCCAACGGATATATCCCGGACCACTTTACATTAAATCTAACTTTGCGCGGGGAAAATCTCTTCGGAGAGAATGTAAGATTAGTTCCGGAAATTATAGTTAGGAACCTGCTTGGTACCGAGTACTTTACGGCCGGCAGACAATTGATAATGGGGGTAAGACCGGTGGATGAAATTCAATCGTCGATTCAGAATCCTGAGGGGTACAATCCGGCTTATCATCCGCAGCCGGGAAGGGAAATATTATTCAGACTGGTTTACAATTTGTAGTTGAGCGGATTTACTTAGGTTGGCCCGGGTATTTCTTTTAGTTAAATATTACCTTGAAGGTAGAACCCACACCCTTCTTTGAATCTACTTTGATATCGGCATTGTTTAATTCAGCGTACTTTTGAACTAGTGCTAAGCCGAGTCCGTTACCCTCGAAGCGTCTTGTATACCCCTGATCTTCCTGTGTAAATGGTTTATACAATGATTCCAGATAATGATCCGCAATACCGATTCCCGTATCTTTAACTTCAACTTCAATTTGTGATTTAGAGTTGCGTTTAATATTTACGACCACTTCACCTTTACTTGTATATTTAATCGCGTTGTCTATCAGGTTGGTAAATATGCCTGCAACACTCGATTTATCGCAGCGCAGTATTGGATCGCTTTCATGACGATTTATGGAAAATTTGATCCCTTTCATATTAGCCGCAATAAGATATTCCGGGTAAAGGTTTTCAAGTACATCACCGTAAAGATCGAATGTAGTTTCCTGGAAGTCGTAATTACCCGTCTGAATTTCGGACATATGAAGTATCAGATCAATGGTTCGTACAACCCTTCTTCCAGCGCGGTAAATGCAGTTAAAAGATAAATCCAGATCTTCAAATTGATTTGACTTGATTTCCTGCTCAATTAAACTTGCAAAACTAAGTATCGTATTTATGGGTGTTCTGATTTCATGGGACATTTGAGCCAGGAATTCAGTCTTAAGCTGGTCTGATTTTTCAGCTTTGTCTTTTGCTTCAATAAGAGCCTCGTGTGCTTCTTGCACCTGTGTTATATCTTCAACAATACCTTCGTAATAGTAGGTGTCTCCTGAACTATCGGCAATTCTCCTTGTAACACATCTCAGATGAGTTTGTTTTCCTGCGGGATTGATATATTTCCTTGTAAAAGAACAGTCCTTGCCGCTGTCGCAATTACTGTCGAGGAAACGAATTAAGGCCGGTACGGAAGGGAGCCACCTGCGATCCTTATCTTCTTCTAATTCCTCCTGAGAATTGTAGCCGAGTATTTTGATCAATGCCGGATTAGCAAGATTATGCCCGTTATTACTGGAAATCCTGAAAATACCAACTACTGCATTTGAATAAATATCTCTGAATAGTGTGTCATCATCGTTGTCGCTCGTTATTTGCTGCGGCTCTTCGGTATTTCGAGTATTTCCTTCCTTGCGGGCATCTATATGTTTAAATAAGTTTAGTGTTTTAATTTCTTTTTCACGTCCTGAAAATAATTTCATCAGGTCTTCACTTATAAAAGTAATATTCCCGGATTCGTCAGTAGTGAGGGCCGGGATCGGGATTGAACCCGGGAAATAATTATTTTTATCTGTAGATATATTATTCTGCTTCAGTTGTGAATTCTCGGATTCAAGGGACTTTATCCTTTCCTCCAGTATTTTAATTTTGTCGTTGTAGTTGCAATTTTCATCTAAAATTTTCATTTACTTCTATTATCCCGAATGTTTGTGAAAAAGTTTTTGAAATTTCTAAATGAAAATTATGCTGTTTAAACGCTTTAATAAATAGCAGAGATAATGAAGGTTGTGTAGGTATCTTTGCGGGTATTTGTAACAGATTTACTACAATGTCGGCTGCAGATCTTCGAGTAAAGCAATTAGTTCCTCGAATTCGCTTGTTTTATCAAAGATATGATCTGCACCCAGATTTGAACATTTTGTGCGGATGTAATCTGATGTAGTATTTGAGAAGATGACAATGTTCTTGCAGTTGGAACTTTTAAGTGAAGATATTAATTCGATGCCGGATCCGTCAGGCAGATTGAGATCAAGAATTGCTATCTCAAATTCCTTATGCGGGATTAAACTTTTTGCTTTCGCGATGTTATCACTTTCAACAATATCGCATGCACCGTAAATGAGCTTTATCAACTTAACCAGCGACTCCCGAACTTTTTCCGAATCTTCAACAATCAATATATTCATTTGCTATTCCGCATTTCTACACTAATTCATTTTACGGAAGCAAAGATATAACGGGCCACTCAATTATGTAGTAAATGATATGGTGAAGTTTTTGTAGTAAAATTACTACAAGCATCTAGTTGACTATGCCTTTTTCAATAGCAAACTTTATTAGGTCTGCGGTTGAGGAGAGATTCAGTTTTTCCAGTATTCTACGCCTGTATGTATTAATTGTGCTCGGACTTAAATGAAGTGAAGATGCCATTTCCTGCTGTGATTTTCCTTCTGCGAGCAGCTGCAATATTTGGAATTCCCTGTCGGATAAGTTTTCTAACGGATCTTTATCAACATCAAGCGCGAAATCGAAGGCGAGTTTTTCAGCCAGTCCTGAAGTTATATATTTGCCGCCGCCACCCAATTTACGAACCGCGTTGAGAAGCTCATCAGCAGCGCTTTCTTTTGTAAGGTATCCGCTCGCACCTGCTTTTATAGCTCTGAGCGCAAACTTATCCTCCGGATGCATGCTGAGAATAAGTACTTTCATACTTTTTATATGCCCTGTTACCGATAAGTCTTTGAGTATATCGAAACCGCTCTTTCCCGGCATACTAATATCAAGGACAAGAATATCAGGATCGTTTTTTTCAATGGACTCCAGAACCTCGAAACCGCTGCTAACCTCATCAACTACTTCAATATCTGTTGTCGATTCAATTATTCTGCGGAGTCCCTCCCGGATCATCCGGTGATCATCAGCTAATATGACTTTTAGTTTAGACATAACATAAAAGTATTTAATGGGTAAATGCAGAATCTAAAATAACATAATTATAAATTTAATGGAATTGCAATATTTATTTTCGTTCCCCGGTTTTTGCCGGTTTTAAGATTAAATTCACCACCAAAATTCAATATGCTCTCACGCATACCGAGTAATCCGAAGGAGTTTTTCTTGTTTTGACTAGCGGAATCGAATCCGATTCCGTTATCTTCAACCGAGAGCTTTATAAAATCATCTTCCTTGGTAAGCTCTATTTCTACACTGGACGCTTTGGCATATTTAACTGTATTATTCAGCGCTTCCTGAACGAGACGGAATATGCCAATTGCGATATCGTTCTCAAGTTCAAATTCCTCAGCGTTGTATTTGAATTTATGTTTAAGTCCTGCGAGACTGCAAAAATCCGTTATATGTTGTTCTATTGCGGCTACTAGTCCGAGTTTGTCCAGGAGTTCCGGACGCAGATCCTTAATAATTCTTTTAGAACTCTTCACCGATTCATCAACCATTTGAGATAATGAATCCAGCTCGGAAAGAAGTGAGTCCCTGTTGAGACACTCTTCCTGGCCGGTTATATCACGCTGAAGTAGCTTGATGTTCATTTTCAATGCAGTTAACACCTGTCCGAGTTCGTCATGTATACCGCGAGCTATATCCTGCCTTTCACGCTCTCTAACTTTCTGCAGGTGCGCAGTTAAGGAACTTAATTTAACCTGATTTGCCTTTAACTTATTTTCAGCGCTTTTCCTTTCTGTAACATCTGCAATTATTCCCATATAGCCTGTTAAGGTATTATCAGCATCGTACATCGGCTGAATAGTAAGTTCGTTCCAAAACTCTTCACCGTTTTTTCTATAGCTGAGTAGCTCGGTTCTAATACTTTTTTCTTCATCCAAAGCAAGTCTTACCGCTGCTTCAGTTTCACTGTTCGTCTTTTCACCGTGGAGTATTTCTTCTGTTCGTCTGCCCGCTATGTTAGCCAGGGAATAACCTGTAATTCTCTCGTAACCTTCATTTATCCATTCAACGTGTCCGACCTGATTGGCAATAAACACGCCGTTTATTGTTTCTTTTGCTATCAGTGCAAGTTTGCGTATTTCATCCTCGTCCTTCTTCCTGTCGGTAACATCTCTTGTCAGGTAAAGAAGAGCCGGTTTTCCCTGGAAATTAATTTTCGATATTATGCTGGAATGCCATCTAATCTCACCATTGGCGGTTAGAAACCTGTTGTCAATCTGATCCGAGATCTTGAATTCACTTTTCATGAAATCTTCGGCAAATTTTTCAACTCTCTTCCTGTCTTCCGGGAAAACGGAATTATACTTTTCGTCACCTGAATTAAGGTCTTCAAGAGTTAATCCGGTTTCCTCTGTCAGGGACTTGTTAACGAACAGGGTGTTCATTTCATAATCATTTATTATAACATAATCGGGAAGTGAATTAATTACATTCCTGAACATCTCCCGGTTTTGCTGAAGTTCTATCTCAGTCTCTTTACGGTCGTTTATATCTCTCCCCACCGAGATTATTTCATCTATCGATCCGTCAGGATTTTCAATCGGCTTATTGGACCAGGCAATCCATCTCCAGCCCTGAATTGTTTTCATTCTTTCTTCATGCTGTGCCTGGTACGGAGGTTTGAGCGCGTTTTCGAGAATCGGCTGAATATCATCAGCATCGTCCGGATGAATTTCGGGCAGGTAATAATTTTTGATTACCTCTTTCTCGCTTGTGCCGAAAGCTTTTATAAAATTCGGACTGGCGTAAAGGATTTTACCTTTAGTCGTAAACTTGAGTATGTAATCATTTTGGTTCTCTATCAGCAGCCTGTACTTCGATTCACTCTCGCTAAGTTTTAATTCAACTGTTTTTCTTTCACTGATGTCAACAACTGTATGAAATAAGTACATGCTGCCTTTCAGCTTAATGTACCTCGAGTAAATTATACCTTCGGCAATCGTACCATCGTTTCTTCTGAAAGTAATTTCGCGTCCGTTAATACTACCTTTCTGTTTCAGATCATTCAGGTACAGCCCGAGCCTTTCATCGGAGATTAGTCCGATCTCAACAGCGGATTTGCCGATAAGCTCATTTTTATCGTAACCAAGAAGTCCGCAGGCCGTATCATTGATTTCAATGATCCTTGCGTCTTCCAGATTCGTAATCACAAGAATATTCGGACTCGATTCGAATAACTTGTAGAATTTCTGACGGTTCTCTTCAAGTTCAATTTGTGCATTTCGCATCTCGGTTAAATCGATACCCACAGACTGAATTTCGTTAAGATGCTTGTCATCATCAAATATTCCGCGATTATTCCATTCTGTTATATGCTTCTTTCCGACTTTTGAAATCACTTCATTTTCATATACGAACGAAGCGGACTCGGGAGTGAGTTTTTTTACATGCCTTTTTAACCTTTCTGAATCTTTCTTCGGCATAGTCTTATAAATTGATTTCCCAATTACCTCGTTGCCGTTTAAGCCAATTAAATTATCGTATGCCTTGTTTGTAAAAGTTATTATACCCTCGGGAAGCCATCTTACAATAAACTCGCTCTGATCATTAACTACTGCTTTATATCTCTCTTCTCCCGCCTCCCGAAGCCGAAATTCATCCTGTATCTTCCCGATGAAACGTGTATTCTGGAGAGCTATCGAAATGGTTTTTGCTATCGACATGAGCAGTTTTTTATCGATTGCGTTAAAATCCTGCTTGTTTCTGAAAATTAGATTAACTGCCCCGATAGGTGTTTGACCGTACAACAGCGGAATGGAGCAGACTGACTTGAACTTGTCGTCCGATAATGTAGCGGAGCAGTGATCTTCAATTATTTCGTCGAGATTCAGAGCTTCTGAGTATTGAATTTCCCTGCTTAGAATTGCCCTACCGGTGAGACTATTATCAAGTTTAATATGAGCAGTTGCGTCAACTGCTTCCTGTGTGAAACCTTCGCTGAAATTCACCTGGATTTTTTTTGTCTCGATATCGAAGTCAAACAGAATGACAGCAGGTGAACCGCTGAACTGCATAAGCGACTTAACGGCAGCTTCGGCCACCTCGTTGTTGTTTAACCCGTCTGAAATTCTGTCGTGGAAAGAATTGATTATATCGATATACCGGCTGCGGTCCTCCAGTTCCTTTCGAAGTTTATCAGACAAAGCCTGCAATTCACTATTTGGTGATTTCCTTTTCTGCCCAGACATCATTAAACCGGAATTGTCAAGAACGTTGGTTAAAACGCACGGTAATTAATTACAATATAATCAATTTACTTTAAAATTTTTGAGACGGTTGATTTGGATCATAAAGTTTAACCATGAAAATGATTCGACAAAGAGAACACCCAATCCATATTCTGCCGCAAGCCTTTATTTACTCATATCGAATTGTATCTATTGGATTAGTAAAAGCTGCCTTAACAATGTGATAGCTTATTGTAAGTAAGGATATCGTCATTACCAGTAACATGGGTATAATATATATCCACACTGACACCTCCATTCTATAAGCATAGCTTTGCAGAAATAAATTTAGTCCATACGTTAATAACGGCAGTGCTATTACAAATGAAATACTCATGAGTACTAAGAAATCTTTCGTTAGAATGAGTAGAATGCTTTTAACGTTCGCACCAAGTACTTTCCTTATACCGATTTCCTTTGTCCTTTGTAACGCGCTGAAAAGAGACAGTCCGAATATTCCGAGCGATGTAATGATTATTGCAAGCGTGGCAAATGTACCTACAACATCCCCAAGCAGTCTGTCGGATTTATACTGTTGATTATAATACTCATCAAGGAAGAAGTGTTCAAAAGGATTTCCGGGAAAGAATTCGGCGAATCTTGTATTAACCAGCTCAACGGTTTCCTTTACATTCTGTACGTTCATCTTAACTGCGATCTGTCCCCGCACATCACGCCCGGTTAGCATAAGTCTGAATATCTGCGGTTCGAATTTATCCCTCAGCGACTGCTGGTGATAGTCTTTAACAACTCCGACTATATTATAAATGTTGCCCCAGTAATCGATGTTCTTACCTACGGCTTCTTCAGGACTATCGAATCCCATAAATGTAACGGCGGTTTCATTGAGCATAACGGCATCTTTATCCGAAGGGAAATCACGCGAAAAGTTTCTGCCATATGCCATTTTTATATCAAACAAGTCTAAGAAATCATAATCGACTCCGACTATCATATAGTTCTTTCCCTTATTCGGATCCTCTCCCTGTTTCCTGATTGCTCCTGCATCCCAGTATATCTGCCTGCCGGGGACTTCCGTAACACTGCTTACCTTTTCGATTGCGGTTATTTGTTCAAGCTGCTCCTTAAATGTATTTAGTTTCTCGCCGTAGTTGTCGTCCCGTACTCTCGGGGCGCGCAATACAAGAATTTGTTCTGTATCGAATCCGAGATCCTGATTCTGCATGAACGAAATCTGTCTGAATACAGTTAAAGTCCCTGTAATAAGAATGAATGCTATAGCGAATTGAAAAACTACAAGTCCTTTGCGAAGTCTCGATCCTTTTGCAGTACTGCCGAATTTACCTTTAAGTACGGTTGCCGGACGGAACGAAGTGAGAGCAATAACCGGATAGAATCCCGATAGAATAATTCCGGTAATAAACAGTATGATGATTGCAGGAATAAACCATGACTGGGTCCAAATGCTTGCTTCAGACAACATTCCTGTAATGTTATTGAAATATGGAATTGTCAGATACAGGAGACAAATGCCCGCAGCTAATGAAATTAAATTGATAAGAGCCGTCTCAACAAAAAACTGAATTGTAAGGTTTGTTCTCGATGCCCCGACAACCTTTCTCAGCCCGACTTCTTTCGCACGGTTTAATGATCTTGCAGTAGACAGGTTTATATAATTCACCCACGCCATCAGGATTAAAAATCCTGCAATGATTAAAAGCATATTTACTACATCTTCATTCCCGTTGGCTTCATATTCCTGTAAAAAATTGCTGGTTAAATGAATATCGGCAAGCGGCTGCATTTTAAGGTCGAGTGTCATCTTATATTCGCGTAGAGCTTCACCGAGCAGCTCATCAACCAGACCGGCAAGCTGCTCCTCAAATTTCTCACCCGAATAGCCCTCCTCAAGTTCAAGATAAGTAAAGGAACCTGTATGTCCCCAAGCTTCGGTATAGTCAGTGCCCAGTTTTTTAGCCAGGTTTTCCCATGGAAGAAGAATGTCAAATTTAACATGCGAGTTTGCCGGAATGTCTTTGAAAATTCCCACTATCTGGTAATCCGTTTTTCCATCAACACGAAATGTCTTGCCCATCGGATTCTCACTTCCGAAGTACCGTTTGGCCGTAGTCTCGGAAATGGCAGCATTCCCGGGCATCTTCAAACCTGCGATCGGATCGCCTTCAATGAACGGGAAGTTCAAGACCTCAAGAATCTCCGGCTCAGCATAGAACATTCTTTCCTCGTACATTTTCTTGTCGCCGAACGAAACCGTAGCCTGGTTTCGAACCATTCTCCCGATCTTTTTAACTTCGGGATACCTTTCGCGGATTATCGGCGCAGCAGGCGGACAGCAGGATGCAAAACGGACAGCGCTCGTCTCTGTTGCCCGTTCGTACCTTAGTCTGTATATGTTTTGATAATTATCATGGAACTTGTCATAGCTTTTTTCAAAGGTTACATAATGGAGAATAAGAAGGAAGGCTGTCATACCGATTGACAGTCCGAAAATATTAATGGCCGAGAACAGCTTTGTCTTGATGGTATTTCTATAAGCGGTTAGAAGGTAATTCTTAATCAATTCTCCCCCCGGAATAAATGAGTACTACCTGAAAAATGGAGATTTCTTTTTTGAAAAGCAAAAGGCTGTACAAGATTACAGCCTTTGATGAATTTCCTTTGAGTTTCTGCCAATAGTCTATTCAATATTCCCGTTGTTATAAGTAAGAAGATGCTCCCATTTTGCCGAATCCGCGTCCGGCACAACTTTCCAGAAAAAATATTTTCCGTTATCTCTGTCGCCGGCTTCATTAAAATCAATATTTCCTGTAACACCGTTCAGACCGGTACATGTTGATACCAGACTTTCTTTTATTTGTGTTAAAGTTGCATATTCACCTACCGAATCCAACACTCTTGCTGCAGCGGTTAACGCATCGTATGCCACCAGAGCGTACTCGGAAGGAGTACTGTCTATCATGGATTCAATACGGGTAGTCAGCGCAGTTGATTCGGAGGTATGATTCGTTCCGAAAATAGGGGAGGTAAATTTAACTTTTTTTGCGAAAGCAGTTCCGTTCGGATAGTACGCAAAAAGATCATTTGAATTTACATATCCGTCGCATCCATACCATTTTACTAAACCAAGTGAACTATCTACGGAAGCAAGTTCAAGAAGCAACGAACCGACATCGAGACTTATCATCTGAATAGCCGTGGTTGAAGTGTTGGCGCCGGAAAGAAAATCACCGACCATTTCACTGAGTTCCGCGAGATATTCTCTTAATTCCGATTCGCGTGCGCCTAAATATGATACTTGCCCGATAAATGTTCCACCTTTGGCTTCAAATTTTTCTTTCATAAGAGAAGCAAGGGACTCACCCCAGGAATTATCAAGGTAAAATACAGCTAAATTTCTTATACCCTGATACCACATAACTTCAACTGTCGCTTCAGCCATTTGAGAGTCATCCGGTACTGCCCGGTATATATTGTCACCGGCTATCGCCAGCGCCGGCGTGGTGCTGCTCTGACTTATAATTATACTGTTCGAAGCGTCAATCGTTTCTTTAACGCCATTGACTTCCGTGCTGGTTGAAGGCCCGATAATAATCCGGATATCTTGTGAAATGAATGTTCCCGTATGCAACATAGCCGTAGTGGAGTTCGTTTCAGTATCTGCGTAAACAAGTTTTATTCTTGTGGCTTTATTCTCACTTTCAAATTCATTGTTGATATCCTCAAGCGCACAGTTTAAGGAAGCAAGAATTTCTGCGCCTCCTGAAGCAAAATCGCCTGTTTGAGGGATTAAAGCGCCGATTGGTATTTCATTCAACTCTATTGTTTCATTCCCGGAATCAGAACAATTGAAAAAGAACAGAGTAAGGAGCAGTAAAATTACGTATTGAAATGATCTTAACATTTTATTTCTCCGGAATCATTAGTTAATCATCTGCTTCAAGACGGGCCTTTTTCGGATGAACATTCGGAACGTAGTATTCGGTTTCTCCTTCCTTAGCCAGAACGGATGAACCTTCGTAAATGTGAGGACCAATTTGTCCCTGCACAAGCCAGGCATAGATGCCGTTGGTTCTCCTGGGATATTCGTAGTAGACAAAGCTTCCGTACAGGTCGTTGGTTCCTTCGGTAAATTGCATGGAATATAAAATATGCCCTCTGTCCCAGCCCGAATCCAGGGCTGTTACCGCAAACATATCCAGTTGATGATTATAAACTGCCGTAGCACGACCTTCAAAAATGAAAGATCCCGCCTGGTACCACAGAATCCCGGTGTACGAATCACAGTGATATCTTCTCCTTACGAGATCGAGACATATTTCCCAACGGTCTGAGTCCATAATCACGACATCGTAATAAGCGCGGTTCGGATTAATGGTGGGTTTTTGAACGGACCCGTCTGCAGCTACTTCTGTTAACGGATCATTTACATTAACTACTTCGGTTTCACTATCCGGTGTGCAGGACAGGATAATAATTGTTAAAGCGAATGCCAGAAAAAAGTATAATAAATCTTTCACTTTACCTCCAATGCAAAGTTTTTGCTTTTAATCAAGGTTTGTTTTCTTTTTATATAGAAAAACCGTTTCGGTTTTAATGATTTTGCATCGGAGAATTTATTGACACCGTAAAACAATCCCGATCTTAAAATACTAACTAAATAACGGGAACGAGTAGAAGTCAAATATAGGGTTTTTACAAAAAATAAACAGGATTAAGTAGACTTATTTTGAAAACTTTAATTCAAAATGTGATATAGGACATTTAAATTGCGGCGAACAACAGGTTTTGTCGATAATATTTCACCCGAATGAGTAATGCCGGTCAATGGGAGTAAGATACTTTCTTAGAATTATTCTATGTTCTTTTCTATATTAAAAATGATGAAACTATTTAATAACCAGTCGATATCCTGTCTGATAAAAATTCTACTCTTTATGCTTAACGCATATTCCCGGATGTATGCTCAAGGCGGGCATGAATACAATATGGAATATTTTAATAAGAATCATGAGCTTTCGCAGAATTATATAATGGATATTCATCAGGACAGGACCGGTTTTCTCTGGATTGCTACAAGGGATGGTCTCAACAGGTACGATGGTTACAATGTAAGAACATTTCGGTTCAGCAACAAAGATACTAACAGCATCTGCGGCAATTTTATTGAATGTATTTATGAAGACAGTAATGGAAACTTGTGGTTCGGTACTTATGAGGGATTCAGCAGGTACAATCCTCTTACCGAGGAATTTACTAACTATACAAACGATTTAACCGATAGTATTTCAATAAGAAATAAATCGGTAAATGAAATAATAGAAGACGATTACGGAATAATATGGCTTGGTACTTCCAAAGGACTGTATACTTTCGATCCGGTTACGAATATATACAGAAGTTATCTGCCGGATGCCGAGGATCCGAACAGCATACCGTTTGAACAGTGTGAAATACTTTTTAAGGATGACGATGGTGATATCTGGGTGTCGCCGGAAGAAGACTTTATAAGCTATTATGACAGGGAGAATGATAATTTCATTAATATAACTTCGCGTGAATATTCCTTCCTGCATAGTACCTTTAGTACATTTGTTGATGGCGGGAAGAATTATATATATATAAACACTTCGCAGCAGAATGTTTACAGGATGCACAAGAAAGACAGAACTTTATCCGATGTATCCGGAGCGTTGTCTCTAAAAAATCGAAATTGTTTTCTTACCCGTTGCAGTAATGGACAATTATACCTGGTTGACGGTAATAATATTAGTGAAGTAAAGTTTGATCCGTTCATAAAAAAAACTGTTATAGGAGATGATTATAAATACCCTGTTTCATTTAGTTTTACGTTTATCGAAAAAACAAGAGACGGAATTATTTGGGCAGGTACAAATGGGCAGGGACTGTACAAATTTATTCCACGATTAACAAAATTCCGGACAATAAAATACAGCAATAGGGGAGAACACAAACTCTCGGTAAAAAGTATCCGGGCAATTTGTCTTGATAGCGATGATAATCTATGGATCGGCGGGTATACAACACTGAATGTAATTCCGAATTTTAAAGAGCAGTTAAAAAACAGAAAAGCGAGCGACCTTGAAATATTTAATATAGATATCTTTAATTCTATGAATGTCTATTCGATAATTGAAGATCCTTTTGATAAAGACATACTGTGGATCGGTATAGAGTTTTATTCGTTGTACAAGTATAACAAGAAGACCGGTAAGACTGTTAAAGCGGAAGAACTCCCCGGAATTAAAAATGTGTTGACAGGCAACAGGTTCTATGAGCTTATAATTGATAATAAAAAAAAACTTTGGGTCGGTACTAATACCGGCTTGTTTTGTATTGATCTAAAATCAAAAAAAGTCACTCCTTATTACAACAGTGAGGATAACCCGAATAGCATAAGCAAGGGTAATGCGTGGACGTTGATGGAGGATTCCTCCGGCTTAATCTGGCTGGGCACTAACCTTGGCGGTGTAAGCGTAATTGATCCTGAAACAGGAGACATTAAAAGATTTGAAAGTGTTGAAGGTGATTCATCTACATTAAGCAGCAATTATGTCCAGGTGATTCACGAGGATAGAAACAATAACATTTGGATCGGGACTCAATCGGGACTCTCGTTTTACAACAGGAATTCTAACAGTTTTACAAATTTCACAGATAAGGACGGACTGGCAAATGACTGCATCTATTCGGTGCTTGAGGATAATGAGAGCAATTTATGGTTGAGCACCAACAAGGGAATTATAGAACATGATGTTATTAATAATATTTTCAATAATTATGATGTTACATACGGTTTGCAGAATAATGAATTCAATAGAGCGGCTTACTTCAAAGATAATGACGGGATAATTTACTTTGGTGGCATCAGTGGTATAACGTTCTTTAATCCGGAAGAGATCAAGCAAAACGAGTATGTCCCGAATTTCGGGATTGTCAACTTCCAGAAGTTTAATACGGATGTAAAGCCGGAGAAGTCAATTACATTTGCCGGACAGATGGATTTACAATACAACGATTATTCATTCTCTTTCGAGTTTACATCGTTCGATTTCTCATATCCCGAAAAAAATATGTTTTCATATAAAATGGAAGGATTTGATAAAGACTGGATAACAACTTCCGCGGATAAACGCTTTGCGGTTTACACAAGCGTGGAACCGGGTAATTATATTTTCAGGCTCAAAGCATCCAACAGCGACGGAGTATGGAATGAAAATAGCAAATCGATTAATGTAAATATTGCTCCGCCTTACTGGGAAACCTGGTGGTTTAGAATATCGTCTCTCCTGATAGTCGCCGGCATCATGTTTTTACTTTATCGTTCGAGAATAAATCGTTTGAGGGAAGAAAAAAATATTCAACAGGACCTTACGAAGAAATTAATTAATAATCAGGAAGATGAACGGAAGTATATTTCCGCGGAACTGCACGATGGACTCGGGCAAAGTCTGCTTATAGTTAAAAACAATCTTGTGCTGGCTAAACGAGATAAGAACTATGAAGAGCAGATAGAGGATTCCATAGGGATACTATCGAAATCAATTTCAGAAGTTAGCAATATTTCTCACGTGCTGCATCCGTCCGAACTGGATCAATTGGGACTTGTGCTAGCCGTCGGTGAAATGGTGGACCGAATTGAAAGGGCATCCGATCTGAAAATCGATTGTGATATAAATCCGGTTGAAGAATTATTCCCGAAGGAAAACCAAATAACTATATTCAGAGTTATACAGGAAGCGCTGAATAATATTTTAAAGCATGCCGGGGCTTCAAAGGTTGACATATATACTATCGCTGAAGATAATGAAATCAGGCTGCACATTAAGGATAACGGAATTGGTTTCAATGCCTCGAAGAAAAAAACAAAAGGGGACAGACCTCATTTCGGACTTGCCGGCATGAAAGAACGTACACGAATGCTGGATGGTAAATTAAAAATTATCTCGGAAAAAGGTGAAGGCACTGAAATTATTATTACTTTCAATAAAATTCCACGCTGATGTTTATTTTCTTTTATAAGGTGGTATCCCAAAAAAAACCGGAACAATAAAATGATACGAGTATTACTGGCAGACGATCATCCTCTCGTAAGAGCTGGGATAAAGCAGACTCTTTCGATTAATAAGGAAATTGAAGTAATAGCGGAAGCAAATAACGGCAGTGAAGCTGTTGCACTCATAAAGCAACATGAACCGGATATAGCAGTTATTGATGTTAACATGCCGGTTAAAAGCGGCATAGATGTTTTATCCGAATTGTCGGATGCTCCTGTGAGTACAAAAGTTATTCTGCTTACAATGTATAAAAACCGGAACTATTTTTACCAGGCTGTCTCGTTCGGCGCCAAAGGATATGTGCTTAAAGAAACATCGGCCGAGGATCTGATTGATGCGGTTGAAAACGTTGCAAACGGTAAGGTTTTTATTAGCGGCGCGTTCAGCCAATTTCTCGAAAATGAAAAAAAACAGGAAGACGAGCGCAGGATAATTCTTGATTCAATAAACTCGATGACGGACATGGAAAAGAAGGTCATGTCTCTTATAGCCGAATGGAAGACGAACAATGAAATTGCCGAAGCATTGTTTATTAGTCCGAGAACCGTAGGAACACACCGTACTAACATTTCGAATAAACTTAATCTCCGCGGGTCTAATACTATCGTAAGGTTTGCGATAGAAAACCGTGAGCTGTTTTAAGAACTAATGGTTATTGAATAGAACACTGACAAAACTGATTTAACAGATAATCACAGATTAAATCTAAAATTCACTTCTCCAACCTCAATCAAATATTTCAATCAAAGTACGTCATTGAACGTATTCGCTTTTCCATAGAATTTAAAATCCTTCCATTGTAAAAAATACGAGATAGAATGAAATACTTAATTGTTGATGACAGCAAAATTATACGCGAAACGGTTATCCATCCTATTCCTCAAAATGTAGATCAGATTATAGAGTGCAGTGATGGTGATGAAGCACTAGAAGCTTATTCAAATTTTTTGCCCGACTGGGTGTTAATGGATATAAAAATGAAAAAGGTTAACGGACTGGTTGCAACGAAGAATATAAAACGAAAATTCCCGGAGGCAAAAGTAGCTGTTTTAACCAGCTATGATAGCAAGACATACAGAAGTGCTGCAGAAATTGTGGGTGCTGATCGGTTCTATTCTAAAGATAATTTGGGAATAATTAATAATGATTTGCATGGAATTTAAAAACATTCAATTCTTCCTTTAGCTAGATGCTATTTACCACTAATAAGTCAAGCCTACATAGTTGGACACAATATTAATAATTTTAACCTGGTTTTATAATGACAAAGAAAATATTTCATTTAATTTTTATATGTACAACTTCTCTTTTTTCACAACCTTTAAACAACTGGCTGGAATTCGACGGAGTTAATGACTATGTTGATTTGGGTAATTCTTCTGACTTAAAACCAACCGATGCACTTACATTTGAAGTTTGGGCGTACAATTCTGACTGGGAAAATGCTTCAAAATCGTTAATTATTTGCAACACTGAACAAGGAGGTTATAATCTAAAGATTAGTGGCGGTAATATATCGGCTATTGTTAGACTTAATGAGGCTTATAGTTATACTAGTTATTCGCTGACTAATCTGACTAATAATTGGCATCATTTCGCAGCAACCTGCGACGGACAATATGTAAAGCTTTATGTTGATGGCCAGTTAGTGGATACCGAAGATGCCGGCTCCGTTTATTCAATTGAGTATGATTCTAATAATTCAACACTCCTTGGGGCAGAAGTAAATGGTGCGTCAACTGCGGTCGGTGATTATTTTGAGGGAGCTATCGATGAAGTGAGGATTTGGAATGTTGCCAGAACACAAAGCGAAATTGAAGATAATATGGAATTCCATCTAGTTGACAACGAAGCTGGACTTGTAGGTTATTGGCGGTTAGATGAAACAAGTGGTTCGTCTGCACCAGATAAAACAATAAATAATAATGACGGAACATTGTACAATATGTCTGAGTCTGATTGGATAGAATTATTCACATCGATAACCTTTGAAACTCAGTTTTGCTATCGATCCAGTATAGACTGGGGTGATTATAACAATGATGATTATATCGATTTCATTACAACCGGAGTTGATGGTGAGAATGATCCTATAACTTTATTATATAAAAATAATGGCGATGGTTCTTTTTCAAAACAATCTATTTCACCAATTTATGAAGTAAAGGATGGGAACGCTGAATGGGGTGATTATAATAACGATGGTTATTTGGACATTCTTTTAACAGGACGAGACATATATAGTTTACTTACAAGAATTTACAAAAATGATCAAAATGGCGGTTTTATTTTAGAAGATAATATTAGCTATAGTGGAAAAGGTATTAAAGAAGGATCTGCAATCTGGGGAGATTATAATAATGATGGTTATTTAGACTATCTACTATACGGAAATAGAAGCAAAGATGAGAATCTTTGGAAAATAAGGCTTTTTAAAAATAATGGGAACGGTACTTTCGATGAAATTGAGAACCTGCCTTTTGCAGTATTAAAAAGTGGATGTGCTGCTTGGGGTGATTATAATAATGATGGTTATATAGATTTATACATATCAGGCTATATCAATGGAACTTATTCTTATATTTATAGAAATAATGGAAATGGAACATTCACTCATACAATATCTTTGGTCGGTGTTTATAACAGCACTGCCAAATGGGGTGACATAAATAATGATGGGTATCTGGATCTTGTGTTAACAGGACACGATGACAATAATATAGAAAGAGCCATACTCTACAAAAATAATGGCGATAATAGTTTTTCTATCATATCAGAATTCGAAGGTCTTTATGGCGCTTCGATTGATATGGGTGATTATGATAATGATGGTGATCTGGATCTTATTTTTTCAGGAAATGATTCGAACGACAAAAACTTCACTGCACTATATAAAAATAATGGCGATGAAACATTTACACAGCAAACATCTATTAATCTAAAAATTGTTGGTGATGGAACTTCTTCTTTTTGTGATATAGATAATGATGGTGATTTAGACATTCTTCAAAATGGTACTCTAGATGGTGGAAACGCTACACACTTTTGGTTATTCGAAAATAAAACTTCAGTTTCTAATTCCTCTCCATCTCCACCATCAAATCTTTCCAGTTCCGTAGATGGTTCAAATGTTACATTTAGCTGGGATTCTCCTACAGATGATAAAACTCCAAGCAGTGGACTTAAATATAAAATATGTATTGGATCATCTGCCGGGAAAGATGATTTATTAGCTCCTATGTCAAATACTTCAAATGGTTTTAATAGAGTTACTTCAACTGGTGATATTCTATCAACCACGTCAGTAACCATTAATGATCTTCCGGAAAATTCTGATATTTACTGGAGTGTTCAGACAATTGACGCCGGAATGAAAGGCAGCCAATTTGCATCTGAACAGATTTCGTCAGTACTTCCGGTGGAACTAACCTTTTTTAAAGCACAATTAGGCGAAAACAATGTTATTCTAAACTGGCAAACCGCCACGGAAGTAAACAACTACGGATTTGAAGTGGAGCGCATTGTAGGACAGGCTCTCAGCCTGTCCTTAGACTGGCAGACTATCGGCTTCATCCCCGGACACGGCAACAGCAGCAGTCCTAAGACTTACAAGTTTATTGATAACCTATCTGATCTGACCGGAAGTATCTCACTCGATAGTCTCACGTACAGACTGAAACAAATAGATACTGACGGTAGTTATGCTTACTACAGTACAATAGCCGAAGTGAATAATTCAGTAACAGGCGTTGAATCGGAAGAAGAATTACCGGCTGAATTCAGCCTGGCCCAGAATTATCCCAATCCGTTTAATCCTTCAACAACAATTAATTACTCCATTCCCTGCACTGTCATTTCGAACGAAGTGAGAAATCTTAACGGTTTCTCATCACAATCTTCTCGAAATAACAGGGTTAATGTAAGTCTTAAAATATATAACATCCTCGGTCGTGAAGTAGCAACATTAGTGAACCAGAAACAAAGCCCCGGCAGATACAAAATTGAGTTTAATGCAGCCGAATTACCAAGCGGCGTTTATATTTATAGAATCGTAACCGATGAGTTTACTGCATCTAAAAAACTTATTCTGTTAAAGTAAGTATTAAGATTACTCTACTGTGACTTAACAGCATAAATAAGAAGAATTGATAGTGTATTAATTGTATATAACAGATGGTGAGATGCGATTCCTGATAATAGATGATAATGAAGACATGCGCAGATCAATTATAAATTCGATTTGTGTTGACGGAGACGAATTTTGTGAGTCTGAAGATGGAGAGAATGCAGTAGAGTACTTCGCACAGTTTCGTCCCGACTGGGTGTTAATGGATATAAAAATGAAAAAGGTTAACGGACTAGTCGCAACAAGAATAATAAAACAAAAATACCCGGATGCAAAAATAGCTATTCTAACAAGCTATGATAGTGAGGCATACAGAACTGCTGCAGAAATTGTGGGTGCTGATCGGTTTTACTCTAAAACAGATTTGGAAAGAATCAGCCTTGAATTGCGGGAGATAGTCGTATAATAAAAGTTTAACTACTGTCTGGAACCATTACCAGACGGTGGCGTATTAATCAAAGTAGAAAACTAAATATATAGTAAACCGGTCTACTCACCCATAACTTCATCAATAACCGGAGTCACCAGTTTTTCCATAACCTCATATCCATTCACGTTCGGATGCACCAGGTCCTCCTGCGAGGTATAGTCCGGCACCTTTAATCCGCCTGCGTCATCGACCATAGCGGAATAATAATCCACGTACGGAAAGTGTTTATCGGCAGCATACTTTTTAATCAATTCATTCAGTTCGATAATTTTAGGCGCCGGTTCCAGTCCGCGTTTCCATGGGAAATCAATGGCTGGTAATACCGAACAGAGAATTACTTTGATCCCGTGGTAATCGGCCAGTTCGGCCATAGTAAATATGTTCTTCGCTATTTCAGGTACAGATACGTACCCGCTGTTTTGGGCGATGTCGTTCGTACCAGCTAATATTACGACTGCTTTAGGTTTCAAATCTATTACATCCGCTCTGAACCTAAGGAGCATCTGGTTTGTAACCTGTCCGCTGATGCCCCTGCCGATAAAATTATTCTCATTAAAGAATTCAGGTCTTTTATCCACCCACGCTTCGGTTATCGAGTTACCCATAAATACAACTCTGTTCTCATTCTCCATCGGCAGTCCCAGTTTGCTGTTGTTTTCTTTGTACTTGTCGAAGTTCGCATATGCTTCAACTTCAAACTTGGCTTGCGCGAATGTTAAACTGCTTGCTATAAGCATGACGGCAATTAAGAGTAGTTTTTTCATAGATTCTTTCCGTTTATTGTTAAGTTATTGCGAGTTGATTTTCTGTATCCCAAAATACGCAAAAAATATTTTGGACTTGGAACAAGGTCATAAGACTTCAATATTCGGTAAACACTGGATTCTGAGATATAGTAACCATATCGGTCGGTTATATGCCATGCAAGCTGTCTTGGCGTTTCCTCGGATCTCTCGAGTGCAATGGCAACAACCTTTTCCTTTTCTTCTTCGGGTATTTTATTCCAGACTCTTTTAGGATTGGATTTCTGATTAGATAATCCTTCAAAGCCTTTTTTCTTTATACCTCCCGTACCAGTTGTAAAATGTGATTCTACTGATCTCAAGCTGTTCAAGAGTTCTTCGGGCACTTAGATCTGAAATATGATTATTTCCATCTTTTCTGCCTGGGTATATCTCATTGAGCTTCCGTGGCTTCTTCCACAGCTACTGCACTTTTTTAAAGTGTCCGGATATTAAGACTCAGTTCTGCTACCAGCAATTTTAGCTGCGAGTTTTCATTTCTTAGGTCTGTAATTTCACTAGTATTAGCTTCTCTCAGGCTATCTCCATTTAGTCTTCTAGAAAATCTTTACTCCATTTGTAGTAGCTATTGGGATTAACCCTTAACGTCTACAGAGTTCTGCTATGCTTTCTTCTCCTCTGAGTCCCTCTAGGATTATTCTGATCTTTTCTTCACTGTTATATCTTCGGCGGGTGTTTCCAACAAAACTATCTCTTGTGACATCAAAAAGCCTGGATGCAGTTTTTAATTATCATTATTGGTTGATTTAGCTTTCATTGAGTTAAAACCGCCAATAGATGATTCTGTTATAGGAGCCTCTGAGCCACCTGAGATAATAATGTCGGCTTTCCCGAATTTAATACAGTTGAAGGCTTGAATAACATTTTGAGAAGATGATGCACACGCTGTTACCGGGCAATAATTAACTCCTTGTAAACCATATTTAATTGAAATATAACCCGACAGGCTATTTGAATTTATTTTTGTAATAAAGAAAGCATTGAATTTTGGGGTTAAATCTGTGTTTACAGCTTAATAAATGGGAGCCTCGTATTTCAACTAAGTTTGACTTTTTGCCTTTAAAAATGCAAGACTCTATTACTGATTTGGAAATATCCTAATCTATCATAAATCTGTCTGTTATTTGGTAGTTCATACTAATCCCTAAATATAAAGAATTAAAGAATATCCCCAAAAAGTACTTATGCCATTCCTGAGTTGTCCGGGCGGGCTTACACCTTTGTAATAACGGAAGTAATGTCCTATTGATTTTACGGCTCCAATCTTTTTGGGTACATAGTCATATCCTACATATACATTAATACACCAAATACGATCCTCTTTCTCTGCATTTCCATAATCGAACTTAACACGATTTCGTAACTCAACAGAGATATTTGGGTGCCACTGTTTATTTGTTAAAAATCCATTAGTCTTCTTATAATTTAGTTCTGTGTATACCTCTCCATGTCGTCTGCTTGCATATAAAGTTGTATCGCCTATTTCATTTTCGAAATATGTATAATATCCTGCATTGGATTTTAGTAAACCCATAAAACCAATCCTGAAAGACAATGTATTCTCTTTTAAAACTTCCGGATCATTCAATGTTAAGCCTAATTCGTAATATTCATAGGATACATTTACCCTAAAGAATTTGTCATCAGACTGAAACCCTTCTATTGTGAGTTCATCTCCTATATGTGTGCTTTCATGAGCAAATGGCGTTACCTTAAACGATATATTTTTTATATATGGATTATTTACAATGGCAATACCTGCAAATGAAAGTCCAAAACGATAGTCGTTATTAATTATTGGTGAAGTTGTTTTTTCAAAAGGAGCCCAAACCATATGGGTGCTAACGGGGAAAAACACTGACCATTTAAATTTAGGATTCTCAACATATAGTAGTGGAATATCATATCCTAAATGAATTTCATTTATAATCAGTTTTTTATTATCTCTTCCAGAAAATTTATTAACTTCTGATTTTCCAAGGAAAATATTATTCAAAGTACTACTTACTTCAGAAACCATAGGCTTATAGAAGACTCGGTTTGTAAATAAATGATAGTTATTCCCTTTTTGAGCAGAAGTAATTGAGTAAAAAGCAAAGAAAAAAAGAATTATCAACTTGTGTTTATTCATTCTAATAAATTTCCTCTTAATTAGCATATTCTTGAAAGTTGGAGATTTTATCATTGGATACTAATTTGAAAATAATTTTACATTTAGGAACTTGCATAGTATTAAATCCGACTACTATAAAATTCTTATTTTCGTTTAATATCCTGTTTGCTATATCTAATGGTATCACATCAGAAATTAAAACATCTTCTTTGATGTTAATTAAATCAAGTTCATTACTAATTTCCTCTTTTGAAACCCAGTTACCCATAGTTAATTTTGTAGAATTCATCCATCTTTTCATATTTTTGGTTAAATCAACGATGTCTAGTATTGTTTTTTCATGAGGATAAATTACTGCAACTGCTTGTAAAATCAGATTATTATAATCGGGATTGGATTCATAGAAACGTAAAGAATTAATATTTTTATGATTTGCAAGCAAGTTAAAATCTTCTGCAGAAATATTTGAAGCCTCAAAAGTTCCCAAATCTTCAATGTTTTCTTCTGGCGTTCCAAATAATCTTGCCTGTTTTTTGTTTGAGTATGCTCCTATTTCTCCATATATCAAGAATCCATCAACTCCATCTAGTGTTGGAGTTTCTCCACCCGGATAGTATGTAAACATTCCTTCTTCGGGTATGTAATTTTTTTCAAATCTTACTTTCATAAAGCTTTCAATTCTTTCTTTGGCTCTTTCTTTTTGCTCCATCGTTCCACTTTCCCATAAATACCTTGGGAGCATCCTTATTCCCTTGATTGATTTTAGTCCCCATTCGTGCCATTCATCTAGCTCATTTTCTGCTGGAATCGGCATTGATTCCAGTTCGTTTAGTATGAATTCAAATAACTTTTCTCTGTGTTTTAGTGGAAATTCTTCGTGAATATTGTTTCCTTCATTGTCTACGAATGCTTTTATGATTGAGGCAGTGTTTGACAAATCTTGTTTTAGAAGTTTTCCATTTTTTGATTTTGGTCCCCAGAGACCCGTTTCTGGATCTTGAAAATTGTACATCCATTCTAGAAATGAGTATCTCCATTCGTCTGAGAAGCTGTAGAGGTTGTGCCTTTGAATTAAGAGCTCTACTCCTGCGTTGCCGTAGTGTTCTTCGTCTCTTGCTAGGCTCAGGAGGTCTCTTACGTTGTGAAATGATGTTTGTGGGAGTTTTGAGCCTAGAAGGCTAAGGTAAGACCAATCTTCCAGAGTTGCTATTAATTTTCCTGTTGTGTTTATTTGGTCGAGATAGCTTAGGCGATATTTTAGTTTTAGAGTTTGATTTGTTTCGTTTGCTAAAATTTGTAGATGTTGGATTACGTTTTCAGTTGGTCCGTGGTAAGAGTTAAGAGGGTATGAATCGTCCATGAACGCACCTGTTTTTGGATTTTGTAAATTTAAATAAAATTCTAATTCTTCTTCTTTACTTTGAAAGTCTGATATTTTTATTAGCCCTTCTTTGGTTTTGTATTGTGTGTGTAAGTTATCTAATCTTGAGAGTGCTTCGTAGTAGTAACCTTTATCTATTAGATAACCTAATCCTAATAGTTTAAATTCAAATTCAGCCATGTAATAACCTTCTTCTTGAAGTTGTTTGTTCATTTGAAAAAGTTCTCTGACCTTTGTTTTTGTATCATTTACCACTAAGAATATAGATGTTAATAATAATACAATCAGTATTATTGGAGTTACTATGGTTATTTTTTTTATTTTCTTTTTCATGTTTCTATGTTTATTAAAAATCAATCAGATATTCAATATTGCAATCTATTTATTCAACTTTAAAATTATCAAGATTTTCTGTTTTGTGTTGTTCTGACATACTTGCATACAACATGTTGTGCGGTCGTGCATTACTTTTTCCTTAGTTTTAAATCTATTTCTAATCCTTCAGCTATCTCAAGAATTATTTCTCGAATAACTTTGTTTTTTTCTTTAATGTCAAAAGAATTATCAATCATTTTACTCTGATGAATGATTTTATCTAAACTTTCTATTGGTATTAGAGTACATGTCTGACAGAAGAAACTCTTTGAACGTCCATTATCAAAATTAGTTATCAAGTGTTCCAAGATATCAATCCTACGTTTCTGCTCATTAACAAACTCTTTTAACCCTATTTTACAAATCTGCTCTTGATTAAAGAATACCCTTTTATGGGTAACAAACGAATCGTATCCTTCTCTCTCCGAGTCAAACCGTTTACATGGGTATTCGTCACAATCTCCACATACCTCTAATCTATGATTTTTTACACAACATGTCAGGAATCCACATGATGGATGCTTATCATAAAAATTTGGTGCTCCACAACCTGGACAAGCAGAATCACTTTGAGAAACGAATCGTGGACATAATCCACAGTCAATTCCGCAGCAACCAATCGTATTATATTGTTTCAATTGTTGATTCAATACCTAACTTTTATTTTGAATCCGTACAAATCCGAAATCAAGTTATAAAATAATCTAGAATGTAAAAGGTCCTTATTCTAACTTTGAATCCATTTAGCTTAATCATATTTATTGACCGCGTAAGTTACTTTTTTAGCAGTCAGCCTGCATGCCGCACAACTGACAGGTATATGCAAAGTAGGCGATTGCGGGCTTCAAACCTATCAAACCGTTACAATGTTGAAGCGGGCTACAACCCTTGAATTTACTACTGTCTCGGCTATTATTCTTATACATTGTTGCGCAAAGTAGTTATTTACTCAATATCCAAGTTGAACATATCATTTCATTTTCAATCATTTTACATTCATCTATCTGGTTTGACATATATTGCTCAAAAATCTGTGTCTTCTCCGGGTAAGCTTTTTTCAATTCTTCAATCCGCTTATTAAGCAAAATGTTATTCTTGTTATTAATTGTTCTGATTTTATCTGTTTCCCAGTAAATCTTGTCTATTGCTTCTAAACCAGATTTATTAAGTTGTTCTAATAATTCCGTTTCAGTCGGTAAACCTTCAATCTTTTCTTTGTTGTCAGGAGTGAAAGCAATTTCTAATATTAAATATCCTGAATCAGATATGCAATTTTGCAAACGATTAATTGAAGTATACACATCTCCAAGAATTCCTGAGTCATAACCGTAAATTACAATGTCATATTTTTCAGGTCGGTCTATAACCCCTAATAAATTCATTGAAGCAAATTCTAATCGGTCAGTTACAGAATTTTCAATCGAACGTTTGTTTGCTGATTCAACAAATTCAGGCACAATATCAAATCCTATTCCTTGAAAATTCAATCTTTTTGCTAAATAAATTAAAACGGCTCCTTTCCCACAGCCAAAATCAATAATCTTTTTTAGTCTTTTTGTGTCTACATGATTATCAATCAACTGATATATGTAATCAGGAATACTACCAAGTTCCCATAAATCCTGAAGTACATATGGAATGTATTTTTCCATTTCCTTGTCTTGCAAGTCAAGTGAATCTAAAAAATCTTGATTTATTTTATCCATAAAGCAGAATGTTTCTTACTATTTTGCACAACGGTTGACAATATGAAGCGGTTGGATTTTCGGGCTGCGTCTTTATCCACCGAGAAAAAAAGTTGATGCGAGAACAAAGCTCCGCAAACCACTGAACCCCAACTGTTTTGTATTGTGTGTTGTTCGCAGCCCCTTTTTATTTTTTACTCAATCTTCCTATCAATAAATATGTCCCTTCTTGTTCTATTTCAACAAGGTATGGGTCGTCAATTATTTCTACACTGAATCCAACATTTATCAACTCATTGAACCAAATTTCTCGTTTAAATAATCCAAGCTTTTGAACATCAATTATTGTCTCTAATTTGCCCTTTTCTCTTATTAAAAATACAAATGTAGCTTCAAAAGAATTTGTTGAATAGTCAGAAACATAATTGTTTTCAATAGATGTTACAACTCTATCTCCGTTAGCTGCTTCATCAACTGTTGTCCTGTTTTGTGGAAATTTTTCTGGCTCATAACCTACAATAACTAAAAACAATCCATTTGCATTTAATAATCTTTTTGCATTTTTATATACCTTTTCAATCTCTTGGGCTGAAAGCATATAATCAATGGAGTCAGGGATAATTATCGCATCATATTTTTTATCTAATTTAAAATCTCGCATATCTCCCATAAAATAGGAACACTCAGGGTTTTTAACTTGTGCACTTTTTATCATATCTTCACTTAAATCCACTCCTGTCAACTCAAAATGCTTTTTAAGATGATAGTCCATACACCCAGAACCACAGCCTAAGTGCAAAACCGTTTTTGTATCAACAATCTGATTCTTTAGTATTTTGTCAATTACATAATCAGCAAGGTCTTTATAATCATCTGGATCGCTGGTTAAATCCCATACCCATTGATAGTCTTTATACAATTGGCGTTCGTTTTCATATCTTTTTATCTTTTCCATAGTATCTTATTTACTCAGGTGTTCCTTGGGTGCAGTGTGTTTTGTCATGTTTGGCAATTTTTTAAATTTTCACGCATTTTACCAGCACACTTTTTAATTTCTACTTTATCTTTCCTGTCAATCAAAAATAACATTTCCATAATTGGTAATAACTGTCGTCTTATTGTAACTTTTTCCATTAAAACGTTATCGCCACCATATGCTAATATTGCCGCATCAAGCATAACATCATCTTCTAAACCGATTAAATCATACGACTTGTCAAGATTGCCCGCATCGCCAAAGTCTATTATCCCGACTTCAAGATTGTCGGATAATATAATATTATTGTAACCTAAATCACCATGGCAAAAAACTTCTTCTATACCATATTTTGAAGACTTTTCTGGCAAGCTTGTTACAAGTTTTTCAATGGATGCAAGTTCATTTTCATTAAAGTATTTTTTCAATGTGCGCTTTCTTTTGCGAAACGATTCTAGAAACCATTTAATTACATTATTTTCGCTATTTGGGTTTTTGCCTTTATAGTCAATTGCATGAAGTTTTTTTATGAATATTCCGATTTGTGTGCCTACTTCTCTCTTTTGTTCTTCACTTAATTCATTTACTATTTCTGTTGTCATTGACTTTCCTGTCATACCACTGAAGCCAAAGTATGTGCTATTTTCGCCAATCCAGCCGATTAAGGGAGTATTTACATTGAACTCGTGATTTTTTATTAGCTTCAAAATATTTGTTTCGTGTTCAAGTTCCTCTTGATATTTTTTATTTTTTAGAAATTTAAAAACAAATTCGCCATCATCGATAATGTAAACACGGCTAGTCCAACCTTTATCGTTTAAGACAATACGGCTTTCATCATATACATTCGTCAGTTCTTTAACTATTTTCAGTTCTTTTCTTTTCTCCATGATGCAATTTTTTGCCATCTCTGAGATTATTATTATTCGTTTGTATCCAATTTAACCAGAGTGTCTTCGTTACATTGCACCTAACGTTTAGTATATGCAAAGTATGCGATTACGTAGACCGTTACAATTTTGAAGCGGGCTACAACTATTGAATTTACTATTATCCCGCCTTTTTGCTTTATACATTGTTTATCCCTGCTATTATCTTATTATTCATCCATCTGTCCAATTGTTACTTTTTGCATTTATTTTTTCTACACATTACTATTATTCACTTTTTATCAAGATAGTTAATGTGTTCTTTGAATCCGAAGTCATATCCCTTTATATATTTAACTGCATTCTCGGGGCACACATTAACGCATTGTTGGCATGAGATACATTCGGATGATAAGATCCTTTGTTTGTTATTCATATAGCTTAACAACTTAATATTCATAGGGCAATTTTCTTCACAAAGACCGCATTCAATGCAGTTATCTTTATTTATTTTAATTTTCCATATTGAAAAACGTGAACCGATTTTCATAAAAACAGGTATTGGGCAAACATACTTACAGAATGCTCTGTTGTCCTTTAAAACAACTGTCAGAAATATTGCAACTAGAAAATATGCCATATTCCCAATTATCAACCAATTTAATTCTACGACAGATTGTTTATCAAAGTCTTTCAATTCATAACCATACCACAAAGCCAAAACTAAAACTAATAGTGCAATGAAATGAATATAACGAAAAATACCCCAATACTTTAATCTACCATTTTGAGGTTTCATCCATGGGAAGAAATCCGTAACCATTGTTGTCCAGCAAGCCCAGCCACACCACCCCCTTCCGAAAAGTAAAGTTCCGCCAATTTTGGCAATTAAATAATGTAAAACTGGTCCGGAAAAGACACCAGCGAGTAGGTAAAAGAAAAAACCTTCTATCTGCATATTTTCACGTCCAAGAAACCCCAAGACACCTAACATATAAATGCCAATCATTAATTGACTAATTTTTCTGCCAAATACCTTTTTATCTCGGGGTAAAATACCAAATAGCAATTCACCAAATCCTGCGGCAAACCCAATATATGCAAAATTGTAAAGAAAGAAGGAATGACCCTGTGTCTGCCACAGCACTAATCCTATCACACTGAAGAAGATAAATGTAATAATACTTTCAGTAATTATTTTTTTTCTTATCTTTTCCATTCTGCAATTAATGTCTTTATTCTACGATTTTCTTTGCATGAAGCCAAACGTCTGCCGATATAAGAAGTTGCTCGTAGCGAAGCGGAGAGCAATTTGAGTGTAGCGACTGAAAGAAGCGGAACCTTATATCGGCTGTTGTATGATGTGCTTTTTGTATTACCATTTTTAAAGAAAGATTTGCTATTTATTATACTCTTACTTCAAATAATAATTATTAATTTTCATTTTGCGCTCCGTAGGATAATTCAAAATTTTATCATGTTTTTGGTTCTCGTATCATTTCCCATTGTGGAAGGTTAACGATTGGTAAAAGAATTTTTTTAATTGTTTTGAAACCTAGTTTTTCATAGAACTCTACGGTTCTTTCATTTGTTGTCTCTACATATATGGGATTTTTTATTTCTTCACTTTCTTTTATCAACTCTTTTAACAACTTTCTCCCTAAACCTTGTCCCTGGAATTTTGAGGCTACACCAACTATCATAAGATAAATATGCTGTCTTTTTCTCATGTTTGCTTTTCGGTCTTCTTCAACTAACTTGAAAGCTTTCATCAAACTTCTGGTCAATTTCATACCTGTTTTCATTCCGGAAAATAAAGAGCCACTTCGTATCATTCGCCAAATTGTCATATTTGCAAAATCACTTGAAACTCTAACAATAATTCCTTCTAGATTTTCAGATGTCGCATAAACTTTTCCATATCTAAAGCAATATTTAATTCCACTTTCAAAAAAAGACAGCTTTTGATTGACATTAGCTTTCTCCAACACCTTTTTCCAAAAGGGATCATGTTGAAAGGCTTCAACTAGAATAGCGCTGGCTTTTCGAATATCTTTCTTTTCTACTTTGTAAAGTTTTTTTGTATTTCCTAACATGATTGAATCCTTCTTTTCCCAACCTAATTATATAGTAACTAATAAAAAATAAATGGCATAACCAAGCATCTCATATAAATAAAAACATTTCGTACAACGTTTTGCGAATATGCGAAGTCCTGAGCAGCGCGAAGGATTTGGGCGGAAGGGCTTGCCCCTGTAGCCGCATATTCGATGTTATGTACAGTGCTCCATTCTTTTCAATGAATCGGTATTTCTGGTTCCCATTTAAGAATACCAACATTTTTATTTGCTTCTTGCCATTCCAGAAACTCTGAATATTTTAAAATATTATCTTTTATTACTGCCTTGCAAACTTCGATGCCCATTGCTTTTCTTTTATTTATTGCTAATTCCCATTTTATTCTTAAAATTGTATTTCTTATCTCATCAGTTAATATATGATTCATTTTTTCTGCAACACGTTCAAACTTCCCGACATATGGAGAATCATTCAATATATGTATCATATCAATCTGCCACAATCTCTTCTTGTCATCGACATAATCTAAATGCCATTCAAGGCATCTATCCTCTTTTTCAATACTGTTAATGTATAAGATTTTACTTACTTTGGGATTATTTGCAATTTCCCCAATTGCAGAAAAACTTTTTTCAATACTAAAATCATCAGAATAAATGTGATAATCGATATCTAAATGATTCATGAGAAGCTTTGTCTTTACAGAACCAACTAAATTTGCTTTAGAATTATGTTTCCCCCATATTTCTTCAATTTTTAGTTCCTTGATTATATCTAATGCTGCACAATAATTGGCGTTTGAAATTTCCTCTATATCAATATCAAGCATGGTTAAAATAAATCTCCTAAATTTTTCTTGGTTAGACAACGAAGTATTGAACATAACGTTCTGCGAATAGCCGAAGTTGGACGCAGACCAATTTGGGTGAAGCCGAAGGCGTAACCTCATATTCGCTGTTATATGTCGTTGCTATATTTCCATACGTTTCATTGATGCATTCCAAGAATTGATCAATTCGTTTTGATTATATAATGCGCCATATACTGTGCATATATCGCTGTTACGAATGATTACTTCAAATCCATTCATATCACTATCTTCAATTTGAAATTTCGAAAAGACTGTATTTCTATCTACTGTAAATATACCTTTCTGTGTTCCTAAACTTGGATTTTCAGATACAAATGAGTACTTATTATCTGAAATTTTAGTTATAGAATAGAAATTTTCAATTTTTGTCTCATTTAACATGGCCCAACTTTTGTTTTCAATTTTATTCCCATCAATAGTTATTTCTGTTTCTCCTGTTGCACTCATTATTTTACCGTCAGGAGTTACAAACTCTGAATTGGATTTCCATAATGAGTTATCTTCTAGAAGATGCATAAAAAATTTTTCCTCCTTATAATCGACAGTACTGAAATAGTACTAAAAAGTTCAAAAATAGCAATGACATACAAACGGTCTGAATATGGGGCGTTGGGCGTTTCAAAGCTCCAAGTTATCCAACCGCTATATGTTTTATTAATTGTTTTCACTCTCAGATTTAGCATCATCCGCCAAATGACCTATATTTATTGTTGGGTGCAGTGATTAATATTCTCTTTTCGAATTAAGAAATTTGATAATTTCATCACAAATCGTATCAGTCAAATTTACAGGAATATCATGTCCCATATTTTCAAACCATTTTGTTCTTGCATTAGGTATAATAGTTGCCATCTTTTCACTGTGTTCAATAGGAATAAATGGGTCATTCAATCCATGCATAATCAAAACAGGCATTTCTAATCTCTTCAATTTATCATACCGAGAACCTGAACGATAAGTTGCTTCATGGTGTTGGCTTGAAGCATCTGGATTATAACCACTTCTCTTCCTTAAATTATACAATACTTGAGTTGCTGTCCCCTTGACATCAATATCGTACTTTGCTTCACCTTGAAGAATGATTCTTGATGATATATGAAGTTTAATTGTGTTTTTTTCACTCGGGAATACTCCATATCTTATACTTGTTTTGATCAATTTAAAAACTATTTCATTTGAAATTGGTGTTAATTCTTTATCCAGAATATTTCCTGACGACATTAAAGATGTAAGAGTATTTGTTCTCTCAGGAAAATTTATTGCAAATTCTTGAGCAACCATACCCCCTAAAGATATTCCGAATAAATGAGCTTTCTCTATTTTCAAAGAATCAAGTATAACTTTACTGTCACTTGCTAAATCTTTTAGAGAATAAGGTTGCTCTGCCCAATTTTCCATCCAATCTGACAACCCTGTACCTCGATAATCAAATCTTATAATTTGATATCCTGATTTAACTAATCTATCAATAAATGCTTGAGGCCACCCTAAAGCATCATTTGAAATACCCATAAACAAAAGAATAGCCCCCTTATTTGTATCCTTGGGCGAAATAGATTCATACCAGATTTTTGTCACATTATTCACAACATACCCTGATTTACCTTTTACAAGTCTGGGAACTTCCGAAGTTATGATATCTTCAATTATAGCATCACTATTTTTCGGTAATTGTGGAACTGTAAGAAAGATGTATGATATACCTCCAATCAAAAATATAAGTATTACAATTCCAATAATCTTAAATGTCTTTTTCATATCTATTATTCTTTTTGCTCCTTGAGTTCATTGCACCCTACGGTTTTGCGGTATGAAACGTTTGGGAGAGCGGGCTGCGTTTCTATCCACCGACACCAAAAGTTGATGCGTGGTAGGATGCTCGAATAACCACTTCACCCCAAATGTTTTATGACCGCATGTTAGGCTTTGTTAATTTTTTCGTCTCGCAATACCTCTTCCATAAAGGTCAATTTTGAATTTTACTGAATCAATCTTATTATTTGAATTATATGTCCAAATTTTCCAGTCTTGTTCAGGTATTACGAACTTAGTTTCGCTAACAGCATAAATCGGATATTCCCTACCTGCGGTTTTAAAAACTAAACTATCAGGATTTCCTGTAATGATAAAAGAAAATTCTTCATTATCTCTTGATAATCCAGTGTATTCACCCTTTAACTTGTCTATCTCTGGATAATCTAATATTTCTGGGGATATTGTGTCGGGTTTCCAATTAGACCATTTATATTCTTTAGAAATACTATAAAACAATGATTCGATTAATGGTCCTGCATTATTTGAATTGGACATTATTATTGCTCCACTTCCAGCATTCAAGTAACTATAAATATCGCAAATATAACCATGGTTACCTCCACTAAAATTTAAAGCTATACTATCTCCTTCTTCATCCATTATAAAACCTAATGCCATATGCCAATAATGCCTTGATAATGCATTTTTCGCCATTTCTTCTGATAAAATCAAGTTAGAATTGCCTTGATATTCGTTTTGGATTTCGCAGACAATTTTTGCATAATCCATTGGTGTAGTCCAAAGTCCTGCTGCTGCCATTTCAGGATAAAGATGATACCCGTTTTCAACAACCTCGCCATTTTCCAGATGGGCTAATGCTATATCATTCCTGATTTTCAATAAATTTTCCTGCTCAAATGTGCTATTCGAAATTTCTAATGGATTAAATAGTTCTTCTTGCATTAATTCAGAAAATGACATATTTAATTTTTCCATTAATAACAATTGTAAAACTACATATCCAGCTCCTGAATAACTCCATTTTGAATATGGCTCGAAATGAACAGTGGCAGCTTCAGTATTAGAATTATTTTCACCATTTAGTATATCAATAAGGGTAGGTAACGAATCATTTTCTGTATATCCTGGAAAATGTGGTATTTCTAAACCGCTGGTATGAAGAATTAAATCCTTTGGTGTGATTTTCCTATTAACAGTATATGCATTTTCAGGGATTTTCCATCTGTTAAGTTGATTATTTATATTTGAATCTAAATCAATTTTGCCTTGCTCAACCAATTTTAGTACTACTAGTGCAGTTATGGGTTTACTTAATGAAGCTGCTTGAAAAAGAGTATTTATAGAAACTGAATCGGTAGAGTTTCTTCTTTTTACTCCATATGATTTTGCCCACTCAATTTGGTTATCCTTTATTATTGCTATAGAAAGTCCAGGCACGTCATAATAATCCATTCTATCATAGATTGAGAAAGTTTTAATTGGTTGGTCAGCTAATAAAACTGCATGCATTAACCCATTCTCAATATGAGCTATTTTTTCTTCAATCAGATTAGTATCACTGTTAATATAAATTCTCTCTTTGCGATTTTCTTTATTAGTATTACAAGAAAAAATAGTGAGAAAAGTAAGAATAGTAAAACAGGTGAGTTGTATATTTTTAATCATATCTGTTTATTTTTTTTAATGACGTTTCATTTGTGTCAGTGCTGCACTATTAATAAAGCCTAACGGACAAGTATATGCAAATGTGGGCGATTGCGGGTATAAACGTATCAAACCGCTACAATTTTAAAGCGGGACACAACCCTCGAATTTACTACTATCTCGCCCATTTTGCATATACAGTGTTAGCGGTTGTTATTCCTTATTATCTGTCATTATTTATCTCATAAAACAATCAACATGCACTGGGAATGATAATTTTATAGCAATATTTTTATTGTCAATTTTCCCAGGAATTATTGCTGGCATATTTTTCAAAATCTCAAAAATCCTCGCTTCCATCGCACTAATCTCTTGTCCATTATATACCAATCCTTGTTCTTTGCAATTTACTGCATGTACATAAACCATTTTATTTGTTATTGAACTGTCAGGCTCTACTATAAAACCAATATGCGCTTTAAAAGCGCAACACGAATCAGTTGCTATAGATTGAGATAAAAAATATGATTCAACAGGTTTTCCATTTATTAATTTGGGCATTTGTTCTGCTACGAAATAAACTTTTCGCAATGTCGTATCTCCAAGTCCAAAATTTATAATAGAATCAATTTCAATTATTTCATTATATCTGTTTTTTGCAATCTGTTTTATATTAAAACCCCACCCATCAAAATCTGTTTCGTTAAGAATATCTTCGATTGTTGGTTCTGCATAATACGTACATCCAGAACATATATTAATTTTCTTTTTCGATGAATACATTTTTTTAATTTCGTCCAACTCTTTATCTGTCAACGTTATTGTTCCTTTATTGTCTAGAATTTCACAAACTATAATTGCTAAACACTTTACTCCATAATCTCTTGAATTCAGAAGTTCTTTTATCTCAACATATTCTCTATTTGAAACTAAACTGTCAATTAAAGCAACAGACTCCGATTTGCTTCCAGCATATCCACAAGCAAATCCAATTCTATCTTGAGCAGAAATATTCAGAACAAAGACTAATAAAATCGATACTATACATATTAATCGTCTTTGATTTCTACTTTTTGTATTATACTGAATCATTCCTTTTATCATTTTCTTTATAGTCCATTATTTTGCAGGGCGTTCATCTAATAACCGCTAACGTATGTGTAAAAGCAATTGTTCTTATCCGTCCGATTTAGTGGTATAAGAACAATTGTATATATTTTTAATTTACGAACAAAAATATCTTATTCAAAAAAATCGTCTATTGGATTTTTGATATTATCTATTGCTTTTTTTGATACGTGTGTATAAATCTCTGTTGTTTTTGAGCTATTATGGCCCAATAATTCCTGAATATATCTTAGGTCAGTGCCTTGTTCAAGTAAATGAGTTGCAAAACTGTGCCTTAGCATATGTGGTGTTACGTTTTTTTGTATGCCTGATTTCTTTGCCGCTTGCTTTAGAATATTTGCAACACTGGTTGCTGAATATTTTCCTCTATCCTGCCCTTCAAAAAGAAAAGATTTTGGTTTATACTCCTTGTAGTAATCGCGTAATAACATCAAAGTATTTTTGGAAAGCAAAGATATTCGATCCTTTTTCCCTTTTGCTCCACGAATATTAATTACCATTCTTTCTGAATCGATATCAGTTATTTTCAGATCTATTAGCTCACTCCTTCGCAAACCTGCAGAATAAATTAACATCAGTATACATTTGTGTTTAACATTATTTGTTGAAGTCAATATTCTCTTTACTTCTTTTTTACTTAATACTTTGGGCAATTTTTGTTCTTTTTTCGGTCTATGTAAAGCGTAATACTGCTTTTCCAGGCATAAAGTCAAACTTAGTTGAAATTTGAGGCTCCCATTTTTTAAGCTACCTTCTGTTGTTCCAAGTTTAACTCTGCCATAATAGCTGATTTTAATAAATATAGTTTATTATAATTGTTAACTCTGCGAAGCCTGATTTCTATTTCCAGCAATGCTGATGCAACCCACCTTGACTTCATATCTGAGTTTACCCAGTTTTTTACATTCCTTAAATGTTTTGCCAGTAGGGAGTTCATGCTCTCTATCATATTCGTGGTTGTAAACGAACGTCCCAACTCTTCAACAAGCCCCAGCCTGTGCATTGTCAGAGTTTCTTCCAGTCCCTCTTCCAAAGAATTGGCAGCGCTGCGGTTTATTTTTTTCAATTCATCCCGGATCTCAAATAGTCTAATTTTCGCTTCTTCATAAAGCGGCTCACTATATGCCCGCTGAAGTTTACCCTTAAATACCGGTTTCTCTTTTTCACTTAAGTAACTGATAACATTTTCCCGCTTATGCCATTGGCAACGCTGAACAACCACAAACTCGCCGAATACTTCATCTACTGCTTTACGTAAGCCTTTAGAGCCATCAAGGAGGGCAAGCAAGCCACCTGTAAAACTAAAACCTCTTTCAATTAGACCTTGGAGTAAGCCTTTAACCGCAGTACTGTTTTCAGTAGTAGTTTGTACGAAACCCAACGGTACTTTTACTCCCATACTTGTTACCCCCAAGGCTATTACAACATTATCCCTTGATAAGTATTTACCATCTATTACTATTGCCAGGAACTCGTAGTTGCTCAAGTCCCGCTTCTCAAATTCTTCCAACGCTTTGCTGCTTTCTTCTATAAAACGCCGGCTGATACTTGATTGGCTCATCCCGAAACTATCGGTTATACTTCGAGTTACTTTTTCATAATCATGCTGGCTTAAACCGAGTATTATCTTCTTCAGTACTTCCTCGCCTGGCATTTCCATACTATGAAGCTTTTCATAATATTCCGGTGTTTCCGCTTTCCCGGTTAACTTGTTAAACAAACGGGGGACTTCTACTTTTACTTTTTCAGAACCTACACGGATACTGCCGGGATTGCTACTCCAACGGGAGTAATTGCTCGAACGGCTGTGCTTTTCTCCTGCTTTTTCTCGGAGTTCTTCTTCCATAAGCTGGTTGTAGTGTAATCTGGCTATATCTACAAAGTTCTTAAACATCTCGTACTGAATATCTTGTGGTTGATCTAATAACCATTCAAGGTTTTTCTTTTCGATTTTGCTATCTTGCATTTGAGGCTCCTTTTTGTTTTTTGTTACTGCTATTTCAAATTACAAATTTTATGGGAGCCTCTTCTTTTTTTATTTCAACTAGGATTGAATATATATCCTGTTAGACGACTTCAGAGAACTGTTAAGTAAAATTGGGCTTTGAATTGAGCAATAATAGTAACTATTTCTGTCCAGTGTATAAGAAAGTCTGTTTGATCGTCTCGAATTATTTAATGCCTGCTGATAAAATATCAGTCGTTTTATAACTCAAAAGTATCTTTCGTATTAAATCTAATTGTTATAATAAAATATTTTTGGATTTGAATCGGGCTGAGTTTCTGCATGTAACTGCAGATAACAGCCTTTCAGGGAATTGTGCTTTGTTGCGTACAAAGGATATTCTTGTATATCTAATTTCTTGTGAACACACGCATAAACGAATAGTATCCTTTGGGATAATCTGTATTCACCTTCTCCGGTTTCTTTACCCCTGTACCTTTTGTTTGAAATGTTTATCCAATCCCTATTGCGAGAAACGTAAGCTAGACTTGCAATATCTTTCTTATAACTCGGACGAGTATTTGGCAGGTATTTTAATTCAATTACAGCCGTAACAAGTTTCTTGCGGCATACTACAATATTCGGGAACAGTTCATTGATCCGACAGCAACACGAGGCTCAATAAACAAACGCTGATCTTCCGGCAGTAACTTGTTCAGGTAGGACCAGAATGAAGCCTGCAGACTCCTCTCAGAATTAATGCGCTGCCGGTTATAATCCTTTGCAATGCATTTCTGCCAAGCCATGATAATATTTGATTCTATGAGTCTACGAGCTGTCATGGCTAGTAAATTAAATTTTTTATTTAAAATAAAGAAAAACCAATTATTCAAGTGGCTTGAATGCAATGAACGACAAATGGGAATCGATTCCCACAATTCTTAGTGAATTAAAGTATAGTTGCTCAAGTCAAATATAAAACGGCGAGTCATCAGATAGTATTATTTTCCTATAATAACGGATTTTCCTAAGTAGGAAAATTGGTGATTTCAGGAAAATATAGTTGTTGGTTCCCTAATTTAGATTACTTATCAATAAATACCCATTTACTTACTTGTTAGTTCTCCCAAAAGATACTTTGTGTATATAAAATATGGTTCGTTTCTTCTGTAACTTTGTTATATTTACAGAAAAAAAGAACCCGAATTATGAATGAGATAATAAAATATATAAAAGAACACGGTTATGCCCGAATGAAAGACCTTAAGGAGGCGGGTTTTCACACAAGAAATATTTCAGCACTGCTAGAAAACGGTGAGATTGAAAAGGTAAAGCCGGGTCTATACAAAATTCCGGAGTATGGAGGGCATAATTATAATTCCAGTTTTCTTGATGTGATAAAAGCAGCTCCTAAGGGGGTAATATGTCTAATGTCAGCTGTAAGCTACTATGAGCTTAGTACTGTAAATCCATCGGAAGTTTTTATTGCGATTCCTCTTTATGAAAAACCACCTAAAATAGAGTACCCGCCAATTCGAGTTTTTTATTGGCCGGAACGAAATTATAAAATAGGAATTGAAGAGATTGAAACTTCCAAAGGTATTATAAAAATATATGATCGAGAGAAGACTATCTGCGACCTTTTCCGGTATCGTGATAAACTGGGGGAAGATATTGCAATTGAGGCACTAAAAAATTATCTAAAGATGAAAAATTTTGATGTAAATAAGCTGCGAAATTACGCTGAAAAAATGCGCATAAAGACAATACTTTCGCCATATATAAAGGCAATTATCGGATGAGTAAAAAAGCAATGGTGACATCTGTACATCAAAGGCTGAAGAATATTGCACGAGCAGCAGGACGCGATTTTAATGCTATCCAGATTCAATATATTCAGGAAAGATTTCTATATCGATTATCAAAATCTGTTTATAAAAATGCGTTTATACTAAAAGGCGCACTCCTGTTTATAGCATATAATATTCCCACCCTGCGCCCTACAAAGGATATAGATTTTCTGGGAAATGAGGTTACGAATGATCTTGACGGATTAAAAGAAATTATTAAAGAAATCTGTTCAATTGAATATGAAGACGCAGTCGAATTTGACAAAGACTCTATTGAAGTAACTGCTATTACTGAAGAACATGAGTACCCCGGTGCTCGAGTAAAACTAATTGCACTAATAGGCAATGCTAGAATTACACTTTGGTTAGACTTTGCATTCGGGGATAAAATAGTAGCAGGACCGGTAGAAATCGATTTTCCAAATCTTTTGGATTTTGATCCTCCCAATATTTCTGTTTACTCGCTTGAATCTTCTATGGCTGAGAAATTTGAAGCATGTGTAAAATTGAACTTCGATACGAGTAGAATGAAAGATTTCTATGACCTGCACGAGTTAGCTTTAAATAATACTTTTCAGCTCGGGAAATTAAGGGATGCATTAAATGAAACTTTTGTTACTCGCGGGACAAAATTAGCAGATCGGAAATTATTGTTTGGTGATGAATTCAAAAATAATAAAGACAAGGCAATTCAGTGGAATTCATTTTTGAGTAGAACTGGACTAAAATCGGAATTCACATTCCAGGAAATTATTGGAAGAATTGAAGAATTCATTGACGAAGCTTGTGAGATAATTGAATCAGAAAAACATTGGAATTATTCTAATTGGTCGTGGGAATAGATAATTACACTGTTCAATATGAAGAGATATTAGAAATTGATCCTCAAAGAATTGAATAACCACTGATCATTGATCAGCTGAGATTTTTATAATATTAATCATATTCTAAAACTAAAGAAGCTTTAAGTACAATACTACATACTATTCTTCTTCATGAAACTCGTATTTCTTCCAGCCACTGAATATATCCGCGCCGCAGTCATTACACTTATACTTTGGAGCACCGACCGCCTCGCAGCATCCGCCGAGTATTATTTTACCCGTTCTTACTTCATCGCTTTCAGCAAGCTCGGGTGTAGGCATTCCATAAACTATTTCACCAATATCATCCGAGCCGCAGCTTGGACACTTACCTTTAACCGGTTTTATTTTGGGCGCATCCGGATTTACACTTTGTATCTGGTCATCCCAATGCATGTCCAGGTCTTTGGAGAGTTTCTCATATAAATGTTTATGGCGGGGCTGAAGCGCCAATAAAAATAATACATTCGAAGTTCTGAATGCATCCGCAAATGAACCTTCAGTGTGACTCTTAAGATCATTCAATAATCTTACTGTGTATTTCTTTCTATCTTCACGTATGAAATGCTGGTATATCAAAAGCGATTTTCCCATATTCCATAGAGTTTCAATCTCCTGCCAGTATAAATACTTCGAAGAACTTTTTCTTCCGTAAGGTTGTGATTTAATCTCAATACCGATATCCGGATCAAAGAATACAAGGTCTGCTTCCTTCGCTTTTTCCAATAGATTCCTGAACCAGCTGAAGCGGGAATCTGAATCCTGAGGAACAATGTCAGAATAGTATGCGGTGTTTTTAAGCAGGTTTGAATATTCAATTGAGAATACTGATCTTGGTTTAGCCGGTTGAACCATATCCTGAAGGTGAGAATACAATTCCCTGTCGTGCGGTTCCCACTTTTCCGGTTTATCTAAATACTTTAGCTTACTCCCGTCCGTTGAACCATCATCCGGAGTGAGCATCCAGGCTATTAAAGTCCGGAGATTACCGCTGCGCTGTATAGTACGGATTAAACCGTATTTCCTGTAGTCGTTTATGTCGCCGAAGTATTGGTGTTTCATAATATCATATTTGAACTATCTATTAATTTCTTTAACTGTCCGTTTGGATCAACATACCCGGTATAAATTTCATCAGCGGTTTCAATTATATATTTATTCCTGATATAGGTAGTATCTCCGGTTACACGCCTAATATTATCATCAAACGGGGCTATAATTAGCAACTGGTTATTGTTTAGCAAATCAAATTCAAGTTGATTAAATCTTTTCTTCATCCCTCTTGCAAGAACTTGGATAATCGGTTGATTACCTTTCGCCAAATAATGGAACACATCTTTTTCAATTTTAGAATGATAGCCTGAGATTACGCACACACCTTTTTCGCGTTGCTCTATTGCCCAGTCATAACACCTTAGTATAATTTCTGCGGGAACTTTTCGGGAGCATAAGAAACCGATTTTGTAATTGTTGAGTATTTCTTTATCCCCTAAAAATTGCATCTGATTTTAATCCAATTCTAATGGCTTTTGATTTTTCTATTTAACTGCCATTCTTTTAGAATCCGTAGTTAATGCATATTCTCTGAGCCGATTATGAACTCTTTATGAGCCCGGTTAGTTACATTTTGCACCTTTCCCAACTCCAACTAAATGCCAACTAATCGCCAAAATCGCCAACTAAATGCCAACTAATCGCCAAGAGACTTCAGTATGTAGTAAACCCCTCGACCCTTACCTTTTGATTCAAGTACACCTTTTTCTAACAAATCATTCAAATCTAATCTTGCACCTTCGTCAGAAAGTTCTGCTAAATTTCGATACTCTTTATTCGTAATTCTGCTATTTTCTTTTACAAATTTAACTGCCTTAATTTGTCTCTCATTTAATCCAATTTTGTTTAATTGTTCTTCTGTGAAACGATCCTTGAAAATTGTAACCGAAAAACCACCGTGTCTTTCCATAATTTCTGGTTCGGGCAATTCAGCTTTTATACACGCTTCGATTATTTTAAGTGTACCGCTTCCCCAAGAATCAATATACCCTCCTTTGAAACATACATCTGCAATTACCGGATTACGTGGTTTTGAAGGATGTTCACCCTTCAGATCATCGATTGTTAACCCTGGAGGTAAAGTTCCTTCATTCCATATATTAAACCTGTCATCGTACATTTTAATTTGGATTGTACTGCCTGCATAATCTTTATGCACTAGTGCGTTGAGCAGCATCTCACGTAATGCCCCAACCGGATACTCTCCCCTTTCAATTCTTTGTAATCCTTCAAAATCAATAGGTTTAGTGAAAAACTTTCTGTTTAATTGATCTGTTGTTTCCTTCAAAAGGTGGAACAAATTCCCTTCTTCAACTTCTTGAAATTTTAAGTCATCTCCGGCTTTACCGAAACGACCTATTTTAACTGAGGTATTGGGGTAGAACTTACCGGGATCTTTTCCGAACAGAATTATAGCAGCACGCTTAATTTTTTCACCTTCGGCAAGTCTTAATTTTTGCAACAGTTGTATTTTGGTTAACCCTTCCGTATCGGGAAGGCGATCACTTTTCTTAGCAGCCCGCAAAAAAGTGGAAATGCTGTCTTGATTAATGTCATCCAGCGTAGCTCTATCCTCTATTATATCATCCCAGGTTTTACCTGATTTAGACAGGAGGAAGTCGTTAAGTGAATTGCCCGTTAATTCCAAAGTGGTACTTCCGATTCGTTTATAATATCTTCCTCGTAGAGAAATTGCATTGGAATAAGCCGGAACAACAATTTGAATATAATAATTATTGTTTTCTTCATTTAGGTTGGTCTCAGCGGTAATGCCAAGGTGGTTTCTAATTTTATTAGGAATGTCTTCCATCAACTTCTTATAATCATTAACATTAACAATTTTTCCCTTGTCGTCTTTGCCGACAAATAAAGTTCCACCTGTGGTATTTGCAAAGGCACAAATTGTCTTCAAGTAATCATCGTGCCAGTTCTGTTTATATTCAACATCTTGTTTTTCAGGCATTTTAATTATCCTTGTAAGTAATTAAGCTAATTATCTTTATCAGTACTATTTTGTTCAGTTCTCATCCGGGACCATATTTCGAAGTCCAATGCTAAAAACTAATTATACTTATGCAAATTGATAATGCCAAATTAAAACTTCGTATAAGCTATTCATATTGTCCAAATTACTAAGGCAGCATCTGATAAGTCATTTGCTCTTCTGGTTATCTCTGCTTCATCCCAATTTTCACATTCTAAATAATCTTTAGTGATTTTAAGAGACGAATATTGGTTGAGTGTACCCTTCTTACTATCCCAGGATTGGTTCTTCAGACTGCTATTTAATCTTTTTGTGATCAATGTGAGATTGCCTAAAGTTTTCAATTTTTGATTTCTGATTCTTTTTTGATCCTCGGTATTAATATCGCCGTTCCAATTTTCTTCCCATTTCTTTGGCATAATATGTTCTACTGAATAACTTTCCGCACTCAGTTTTTTAATATCCACAAGACCGTTATTTTGATAATAGAGTGATATTAAAAATAAGATTTCACGTGCATTTTGGTTTGTAAGTACTGATGTGTGAAATGCTGTAAACACCTCATCATTCGATGGCATTCTATTTGTGTCTTCTCCAAACTCTCCGATAATTGATTTTACCCCTTGAAGCGTAATTGATTCATTTAGAAGATCCAATTTTTTAATTATCGAGATAAAAAGATTATTGTAATTCTTTGTAGTAAGCCTGCACAAATTTCGTCTAACCAAATAACTTTCGAAATAGCTTATTATTCTTTCTCTTTCTTCTTCATTTTCTACATTTTTGTAGATATAAAGTACAAGCGGATAAATTGTTGTTATAGATAGATTTTCAATAAAGTGGAAAAATCTCTTTTCCGTTTCGACGAATGCGATTTCATTTAATTGCTCACCTTCGGGTAGATTAAAGTAATATTTTACATAATTCTTAAGTTCTTTAAGAAAATCTTTCTTTTCTTCAGTGCTTTTATCTTTAAGCCATTTTTTATATTCTTTGAATAGTTGCTCAATTCTGATTTCGGATTTTGTCTTAATTATTAAGTAACAATATAGTAGCACTTCCACATTTGTCCTTATAATTCTACCGGCTGTTTTTTCCTTATTCCAGAATGCAATCTGCTCCTCGTCTGCCTCAAATATTTTCTCCCAGTGTTCTTCGTATAATTGCTGTAATTCTGCTTCTTTGAAAATGAAGTTTTTTAATAATTCGGCAGTGGTTAGTTTTACACCCAATGAGTTTATGGTATCAAAAATAACTTGCTCATCATCCTCAGCGGCTAATATCATACTGATAATAGGCACTCTATGTAAAATGACTTTTTGTAATAAATCTCTTTCATCATCAGTTAAAGTGCCCACTTTTTCTTTATAGTATTCATAGCATTGAATAAGAAGATGCTCGGAATTTATAAGATCGTCGAATTCTTTATTGTATATTATTGCATCAAAATATGGTTTGTCATTCTTATTATGCGATATTCTCAAATATCGATTCTCTCTTGCGTCTTCAAATTCTAAAAGATTATTAATCTGTATTGGTAGTTTAGGTAGTTCACCTGTTGAAGTATCTGCTAAAGCTTTTAATAGTAATGAGATTGTTGTTAAACGTTGTTGTCCATCAATAAGATCATATTTGCTCTCACCTATTTGTTCAGCCATTTGTTGTTTTACAATAAGTGTTCCGATAAAATGTTCAGCTTTATTATTTAGTATAAATTCTTCAAAAATCAGTTTGATATTATCCCATAGTATTTCCCAGTTATCCTTATCCCATACATAAGCCCTCTGAAAAAATGGAACAACATACTGAGTCTGTCCATTAAAAAAAGAATTTAAATAATCCTTTGCTGCTTTGATCATAGTCTCTCCAATTTTTAAGATCTGTTTCTTTTATAATGATATTTACTTTTGACATATCTATCTACTTTATGAAAAAAGTAGGACATTCTTATTCTTATAGAGTTAATTCCTTGTAATTACCTTTGGAATTATAAGGTGATTTTTGCCTTCCCATTATTCAGTTTGCTCGCCACGAGCAATTGATTTGCCCATCATGTACATCATGCCATAGTTAATAATTAAATCGAGTTCATTTTCAGTAATTATTCTATCGAATTGTAGGTTTAATAAATCAAAACAATGGATTAAGCTTCTCCATTACATATCTCGAATGCAGCAGTACATACTTATTGCCATTTATTGTAACTATTTCTTCAGACTCATCAGGTACAATTGAATAATCCCAGGTTTCGCTATCCTCATTCAATAAAGTTCTATTATAATAAAAATCCTCTGCTTCTGATGTTGAAATACCATAGAGTGATCCGAAGTCATTGATATATTTAAATGAAGGATCATAATCCGGTATATTATAAATTCTGTGCAGGTTATTGCCATCCCAATACATAAATGGTTGGGAATTTTGTTTCAAATAGTCCTGTCCTGACTCGTAGTAACCAGCAAATTTACTCATCCAATTCAGGTTTATATTTAATTTTAAGAGTGCAGCACTTATAAATGAAAAGTCGCCGTGAGGGGAATAGAAAAACAGCATCTCACTCTTAAGCGGTTTCTTACTCATTCCTTCCAGAATTCTTGTGGAAAAATACCGGTCCATGTTTTCATTTTTTTCTTTTAATCGGGATAGAAGATCGTTGAACCTGTATGCGAATGTCTGACCAACAATATTAATATTGTCGGGACTTAGAAAATTTTCAACTACATGCAGAATATTATTTGGGTTTATTTTTATTAAAGGCAGCATTAATCAACTTCCTTTACTCTAATTAAAAATCATGTCCTTGATATTGCTCCGAATGAATTTGTCCTTTACTCTTCTCCTCCGTTATTCAGCTCTTTCCCCATCCTGTACTTTATATCGTAGTTTATAATAAAATCAAGTTCTTCTTCAGTAAAGCCGTAATGCCCGGCTAATACTTTGTCGATTTCGTCAATAATGTTTTTAGATTTTGATATGATAAAAGTCTGGGATCTTGTCAGTCCTGTTTGTTTTTGATTTCGTTCTTGCATATAACTACTCTTTTTTAAATCATTTACATACCTTTTCCCCAACGCTGTTAATCTTTTATCCTTTGTAATATTTTTACTAATTCTGAAGTTATGAATATCGGATGGATTGAGATCTCTTAAATTTGAGCTAATTGTGTACCACCACCAAAATAGGTTACTACTCAAGATAGCGATTAATGGTAGTTCGAGTGCTTTATTATTTATCAATAATCTTGTTTCTCTAGTAGAGTGACTTTTCTTATTATTTAATGTGAATTTAGGAGAAAAATTTGTAAACAGTTTCCAGTATAACCCACCAGTTATTCTGTAAAATATTTCACCATCTATTCCTAGATATTTAGAAATATTCAAATTGTTTCAGAGATAAATCATAGTTTTCAGAAAAATATAATTTAGTATTCATGCTGCTTTGTTATTTCTGTAAAGGTTTAAGTTTTCTTTCATTCTAATTTGTTTCGCTTTTAGTAGTTTCTCTGTTCTCTCGGAAAATATCTTCTCGGCCTTGCCTGTGTATTTGTCGTAAGGCGTTATAAAACCAATAGCCGAGTGGTATCTTTCGCGATTATAATAATCAACTTGTTCTTTGATAAGTTTGTGCAGTTCTGAGAAGTTATCAGCATCATTTGGGTCAACCAGTTCCCTCAATGTCCTATGGCAGCGTTCTATCTCAGCGTTTTCGTTAGGGCAGTGTGGGTGAATGTAGCGTGCAGCAACACCGAGTTTACTGATGAACGATTTATACTCTTGTGATATGTAACAGCTTCCATTATCTGATTGAATCGATTTTGGCTTTCTCCCTGTTATTCTAAATGCCTCTGCTGTTGCGTTTTTAATCGTATCGCCTGTCATAGAACTCAGCAGCTTGTGGTAAGTAATGTAACGGGAAAAGACATCGATATAGGAAAAGAAATAGTAGTCTCTGCCCATATAAGAGATGTTCATTAAGTCAGTTTGCCAAAGTTCGTCAGGATTAGTTAACCTCTCATGAGGACTCCAGTATTGGGGTGTTTTCCGTTTACCCCTAAGGAAAATGAGGTTGTTCTCTCGTAAAATACGGTATACGCTTGAAGAACTCATATATGCAATATTTTCATCTATCATTCGGTAGCTAAGCTCTCGGTGGTTATATCGGGTATGGGAAAGAGCATATCTAATTACAGCTTCTTTTTCTTTGTCCGTGATTTTGTTAGGGGTTATCCTGGGTGTCTCTGTTTCCCTGTCCCCCGGGTTTTCAAGTGAATAAAACCGTTGTGGCGAGATACCCCATTTCCGGCAAATATCTTTCTTTGTCCAGTTATACTTTTTATACCGGGTTATCATATCGAGTAAATCCAGTTTTATTTCTATGCTCATTCGACAGTATCTGCCTAATCTGTAAGTTTTTTTTTAAGCTCTAGCGCTTCTTCTGTTACTGCAACTATTATCTGGTCTTTGCGCTTAATTTCATCTTCCAATTTGTTGATTTTTTGTTCTGTAGCTTTTGATACCTTCGCAAACGTTGATTCTGCGTTATTGAGCATTTGCTTTTGCCATTGATAGAACTGAACTTCATGAATCCCCTTGCGACGGCAATAAGCCGAGATGCCTTCTGGTGATTTTAAGCCTTCGAGAACTGTACGTACTTTGTAACTTGGGCTATATTTTTGTTTTGGCATGGAAGTAAGCTCCTATTTTCTTTTGCAAAATAAGCATCCATGTACTAAATATAATTTTTTCTTGAATGTTAACTTTTACTGAAACAATACGATATTTTCTTCAGTTGTACTAAATTTTTTATAGATATTTTCTTCTATTTCACAACTGTATTTTGGACACCAGTACTGAACTCTTTCTTGGTTTACGGAAGTTAAATATAAATTTTCAAACAAGTATTCACGGATATCCGATGTCCACTTTTTATAATTTGTAGTGTATGATGAGCCCTGAGTATATGGGTTAGCCACAAATATCGTAAGTGCTCTATTAACAGATTCAAATAATTTTGCCGGTCTCCAAGCATAATTCGAATACCAACAAGAATTTTTTGTCTCAATAATTTTTTGAACTACTTTCATTCTTTGTGTTGAGACTATAGACATAGGAAGAATCATACTTATCGATGATTTCTTTGTTAGAATATCAAGGGCTCGTTCAATACAAGTAGCGTGAATCGCTGAAGTTGAACAAGTTCTATAGTTTTTAATTGAATAATCTACCTCTCTGAATTCTAGGTACGGTGGATTCCCTATTATTACATCAAAACCACCTTTTTGATGAATTATCTCATAAAATTCAGAGAACCAATGAAAGGGTTTGTGAGATATCAGCCATTTATTATATCGTCCCTGATCTACTAGATCATCTGAGTCAATACCGTATTCATAAGCTAAATATTTATTTAGATCATCATTAAGGTTATGTAATAGTTTTCTAACCTTATATTTTGTTTGTTTATACTTATCAGAGGTAGGATCATTAATAGCCTGTTGTTCTCTAAATTCCTTAAACATATCGGCAACTTTATTGGCAGAGTCATCAACATTCTTTAAAAATTTCTTTTGTTCAGAAAACATCAGCTTTCCATCACTTTCACGATTTTCATAAGACTCTTCAATTTCTTTATATGAAGCGTATCCAACCAGAGTATTACCGCTGCGTATATTAAAATCGATATCCGGCAGCGGTTCGAGTCCGTAATTTTCATCTTTTTCATCCGGTTCAACTTCAGCAACAAGTTTAAGGAAAAGGCGCAGTTTGGCTATCTCTACAGCTTCTTTCATAATATCCACGCCGTAAAGATTATTTAGTATTATGGTTTTATATATGTAGTACTTTTCATTCGGGTGTTTTTCTATATCCTCAAGCACCTGCCTAAAGTTTTTATGTTTTTTGCCTGTTCCGGTTTCATCATCTATTTCAACAAACTCGCGCATTCTTTTAATACAGTTTTCGTAAAGCGGTTCAAGAATACCGAGAGCGGCAAAAAGGAAAGCGCCCGAACCGCAGGTAGGATCAAGTATTGTAATTTCTTTAATCGCTTTATAAAAAGAGTTAATAAAGTCGGAGCCTTCGTAAAACTCAACGGCATCCTGCGCAAACTGTGTTATGTTAAGGTTGTAAGTAATAAAAGCGTTTATATCCCGTATCTCACCATTCTCAATTTTCTCTCTAATCTCAAAATATCGCTGCCGGCGTTCAACAACTTCTCGCCAGATTTCTGTAGGCAAACCGTATTCAGGGGTAGCCGGTTTATTCCATTCTTTTCGTCTTTCAATCAGGTTGGGTTTAGTTGTATCAACTCCTGTTTCAATTTCGGGCGGGAGTTCGCGGAGTTTAAGTTTTAAAGATTTCTCTTCGTCAGCTGACGGATTCGAAATGACAGTATCCTCGCTGTCATTCTCATATATGCCATGTTTAACCGCATCATATATATACTTATCTGGATTTTCTCTCAGCATCTGCCACAGACTGCTTTCATCCTTAAATGCATTCGCGCAATCCTTTTTAACTTTATCGAAAAGGAAAGGAATAATAGTATTCTTACTTATGTAACCGGTAATATCTTCCTTGGTATAATAAGCGCCCATGGAAGCTCGGTCGTTTATATACTTTTCAAATATATACCCTATAACATCGGGATTAATATCTTTTCCGCTCGATGTAATTTTAGTATCGAGATGCCAGTTGTATTGGTCGAAGAATGAGAAAAGTCTTTCAAACGCTTTATCCTTTATATCAAGTTTATCATTATCTTTTTCCAGTTCGTGAACATCAAAGAGTCCGCCGTTAAGGTAGGGGACTTTGCCGATTTCTTTATGTAGTGTTTCGTTGTGTTCGGGATTACCCAACCCTTTGTGAAACAGCTTTAGTAAGAAAGTCCTGTAGAAGGATTTGTAGAACTTATCTTTCCCTTTCTGCTTTACAGAGAATGTAAGTTTATTCTTAAGGTAGTTGGGATCATTATTGAGAAATCCTTTTTTCTGGATAAAGTAAATGAACATCAATCGGTTGAGCATTAGGGAAGTATACCAGTCCTTATTGGCTTTGTCCTTTAATCCGTCAATAAATCCCTGGAAAGCGGTGTGTTCTTTCTTAAAGTCCTGGTAAAATTTCTTTGTAACCTTTTCGGCATTCTGATTGAACTGTTCAGATATCCGTGATTTAACATCGGCAAGCCCTATTTTATCTTCTTCATCAAGTGTAAATAAAAGGTCTTTCAATTTCTGGTAGAGCTGTTCAGGATCCTGATGAGTATAGTAAGTAATTTCTCTAACCTGTATAGGTTTATTCGGCTGACGTGTTGCAAGCTGCCAAACCTGTCTGCTTTTACTATCGTTAAAAATTATTAGATGTTCGTAGAAGTGGCGGGTGATTTGTTTATCGATTTTCTTCCTGGTATTAGCGTCGGGAAAGCCATTCCCGGAAGTGCAGGAGATAACAATAAACCCTCTTTTCTGAACAATACCTTTGAGGTTGTAATTTACATCATCTACCTTTAGCTTGTTTTCATATTTTACAGTATCCCAACCGAGAGTCAGGAATAATTCAGTGAAATTAAAATTCTTTGCAAGATTTCTGAATTCATCACGGTTTAGACTCATGCACCACCCGGTTTAATTCCCAATGAACAGATAATTTGAGGTTCTTTGTATTTTGTTTCCTCATCGTCTTCTATTATTACAAGCTTTCCTTCTTCCCGCAAGGACATTGCCAGATCCGCAAGCTCATGATCTGATATACCCGCTCTTAACTGCCTATTAAATGTTTCCCTGGCAAATTCTTTTAACTTGTATTTGTATATCTCGTCGATTGTATTTTTTAATTCTTTGTTAACAAACAGAGTATCCTTGTTTGCATCGTAATAATCATTTAACCTGTGATAAACTCTGAACCTTGCTGACGTTTTCTTGCCTAGTTCTCCGCCGATTTTGGACTCATACTCCTTTATATATCCTATGCCTTTTTTAACAAGCACATGGTGATTTTCCAATTTGTCAATTGGTACTGTATCAGGCTTACAAGCAGCTTCTTTAAGAATTTTTAATTGAGAAGTGGTGACTAATTCTTCCTTATCATTTACAAGCGCTAAAATGTCGTTGTCATCGTAAGTTTTAGCATAAACAATTACGCCTTTTTCCTTATCCTTTTCCTCTTTTGTGGCAAAGACAACATTAGGAAGGTCCGGAATAATCTTGTTCAATTTCGGATCCTTGTCCAACGCGTTTTTCCAAATCTGGTAAGCATAGGATGCAAGGTCAATTTCACCTTCGTCCTCATCGTCAAGCATACCCGATTTTTCATTATATAAGTCGCTTATGTTAACCGGATCACCTTCAAAGAAAGTTTCATCGGATCCGACTACTTCAGCATTTTCTTCAATTCGTCGTCTTAATCTTCTTCTCAGGTTAATAATGTTTTCCAATCCGTCTTCAGGAAGTACTGAGTAGCAAAGAATTTCTTCCGATTTCTGTCCAATCCTGTCAACACGTCCTGCTCTTTGGATGAGCCTGATTATTGCCCACGGTAAGTCATAGTTTACAATAATATGAGCGTCCTGTAAGTTTTGTCCTTCACTTAATACATCGGTTGAGATTAGCAACCTGATTTCTCTGTCAGTATTTTTAATTCCCGCCTTTTCATTGCTTATGGGGCTGAATCTGTACGCTAACTTCGTAGGATCATCACTGTCGCCGGTGGCAAGTTCAATATTCTTTATATCCCGTGAAGCGAAGTTTTCGTAAATATACTTGGCAGTATCTGCGAACTGAGTGAATATTAATACTTTATCATCTTTGTGTTCGTCCGTGCAAAGTTCATACAATGCGTTTAATTGCCTGTCCTCGGTAGGTTTCCAATCTTTAGCAAGTTTCAGTACTTTCTTTAATTCCTCGCAGTCATTTTTGAGATCATTCAAAAGGCTCTTTTTGAAGAGCGAAGGTTTAATCCAGTCAAATTTATGTTCTAGTGTATTGTTAAATACATAATATAAGTCCTCAGCAGTTTTAAGAAAATCATCATCCATCCTGTTATCCCAATTCCCGTCAATATTGGATTCTACATCAAGTTCATCCATATATTCATTAATCGCCTTCATTTCCGGGGAACCGATAGGCAGCGAATGGTTATTTTCTATTGCGTATATGTAAACATAATTTCGCAGAATGTGCCGTATTATTGAAAGTAGAAATGAATATCCGCTGCTTTCAAGTCTTTTAAACATATTTGTCCTGGCAAATCCCATTAATCTTCTACCGGCACGGGATAAATTTTCTATAATTGTTAATTCATGTGAACTTGCGTGAATAGAAGCATCTTTTATTAAATAATTGGCAAGACCGTAGCGGGGTAAATCCAGGTCATCAAGTATGTCAACAATCTTTTGTGAATACAGTTTAGCGTAGAGATCTTTTTTACTAAAGTCATATTCCAATTTTTTAACAATTCTTTCGGGGAAGTACGATCTTTCACCGGTTTCAAGAAGTAAATACTTTCTTCCGTTAGTTTCGTCTGTTTCTCCGTAATTACCCCGTATAAAACTTCTTGTTCTTCTAACAGTAAACCTTCTCATCAATTCGCGCCAGTCATCGGCGTTATCACTTCTCTCAAACGCAGCTATTGTTCTTATACCGACCTGGTGCCTTGCATTGAATTCCGAAGTGCCGCCTATCGTTTCAATATAGTTATCGGGACTTAATCCTATATCTTCCTCTTCATCAATAAAAAGTCTGAGCTGGTTTGATAAATCTAAGTAAGTCCTGTTATAGGGTGTGGCCGTTAATAATATTACGCTGCTATTATTTTCTTTGATATATTCTCTAATTGCGTTGTATCGTCTGCCTTCCCGGTTTCTCAAATTATGGCTTTCGTCAATTATTACCAACCGATACCTTTTTAATTCAGGTAGGACTTTTTGAACTGTTGCAATTGATATAACATCAGCCTTCAGTTCATATTCCTGTTTGTAACTATCCCACATATTCACAAGGTTAGCCGGACAAATTATCAGTGTTCTTGCGAATAAAAAGTCTTCTTCAAAAATCTTAGCAAGTGCAGATGCGATCATTGTTTTGCCTAGTCCAACTACATCACCTACTAATACGCCGCCCCTCTTATGCAAGTATTTTGCCGCAGTCTGCACAGCCTTTTTTTGGTATTCAAACAATTTATTTCCGAATACGCTTGGAATATTAAACTCGTTCATACCTGCACGGGCCTCACTTGCTAGATGATATGCCATCTTAAGGTAGATATGGTAAGGTTCATATAATGTCTCGGCCGCCCAACTGGTTTCAATGATATCAACGATTTCATTTGATATATCAATGCATAACCTATCATCCCATCGATCCTCAAACCATTTGCTGAGCTTAAGTGCGGCATCCTGCTCAAGAACATCAACATTTAATTCGCCTTGTTTTAATAAACCAGCAAGTGTAAGATTGCTGCTGCCAAGATAACCTACCAGGGGGCTGATCTTATCGTCTCTATATAATAAATATAGTTTTGCGTGAAGAGGATGTTTTAGAAAAAGTTTGATTACAACTTTACCAGCTTTAATTTGTCTGGATAATTTTTTTAATCCTCTTTCATCCTCCTCAGTCGGTGTGCCTATAGTTAGTTGTTCCTTAAACTTTATAGCAAGATCTTGTTTTAATCGATTTGCGGTTGCATTATCAATTGTCTCGTTTTCATCAGCAGAGTAAAACTCTTTTAATGTTTCTTCGGGGGTATGCTGCATCCCGACTAATAGTCGGCAGTTTTTATCTTCGCCACCTTCAAAATTCTCGACCTTATCCGCTAATTGCTTCCAGCCGCGTAGGTTAAAATAGCCAACACAGAAATCAGCTCTATATGAATAATCAATTGTAGTTTTAAGTGCTTGAGAAAGGTATTGTTCGATGTTATCGAAAATTTTGGGCATTAAATTATTCCCTCATTGAAAAGGTGAGCTAGATAATACAAACTTAATGCTTAAAACACTAAAAATAAAGAGGGAACTGGATATTGCCTGCTCTGTTTGCGGTGGCCAGCTATGCGGGGGATTACTGGAATCTAATTCCACTGCAAACGGTGCCGTTTTCCATTATACCCGTTGAGGTATATTGGTTGCATTTAGAACGGTATTATGCCATATCGGGTATAAATTGCAAGAATTTACTTGAAATTATACCCTAAAAGGTATAAATTGTATGGAAAATTAGGTTTGCAGAATGAATCTTATAGAATTTATAAAACATCGAAGAAAGAAATTGGGATTAACTCAACAGGAATTAGCTAAAAAAGCCGGTGTGGGTTTAAGGTTTATAAGAGATCTTGAGCAGGGAAAGGAAAGTCTTAGAATGGATAAAGTAAATGACGTTTTGCGACTTTTCGGTCACGAACTCGGACCTGTGAAAGAAGAATTAAAGGATGTGACCGATGAATAGGAAAGCGAATGTATTGTTTGAAGAAAGTCTCGCCGGAATTCTTTCAGAGACAGATGAAGGATATGTTTTTGAATACGACAGGGAATATATTAAAAGTCAAAATGCAAAACCGGTTAGCTTAACACTCCCTATACAGGAAGATAAATTTATAAGTAAAACTATGTTCCCTTTTTTTGACGGACTTATACCTGAAGGATGGCTGCTGGATATTGCTGTTGAGAATTGGAAATTAGATTCAAGAGACAGAATGGGTTTGCTGCTTACTGTATGTAAAGACTGCATAGGATCGGTAAGCATACATTCTGCGGAGGGTGATAATAATGAATAGGTGTCTCTGCTGCTATAAAGAATTAAGTAGTTCTGAGAGTGATTATCATGATAAATGCGCGCGGGATTTTTATGGAACAGATAAAGCCCCTTTGCTGGATTACACTTTGGACGAAATGTACAAGCTGGGTAAAAAAATTGTGCAGGAAAGTGTAACTGTTCCGGGTGTACAAACTAAATTGTCGATGCATATTGATCAAGCTCAAAAAAAATCACCCAAGTTAACTATTGTAGGACTATGGGGTCAGTACATATTAAAACCGCCAAGTGGTATATATGATAATCTGCCGGAGAATGAAGATCTTACAATGCATCTCGCAGAATTATTTGATATTGAAGTAGTTCCGCATTCGCTGATTAAACTCAAGTCAGGTGAATTGACCTATATTAGCAGAAGAATGGACAGAGAAGGTAAAAAGAAAATACACATGGAAGATATGTGTCAATTGACAGAGCGGTTAACTGAGGATAAATATAAAGGATCGATGGAACAGGTTGGAAAGGTAGTATTGAAATATTCTACCAACAAGGGGCTTGATGCAGTTAATTTTTTTGAAATAGCTCTATTTACTTTCTTAACCGGTAATGCCGACATGCACCTTAAAAACTTTTCGTTGATATATAAGGATGAAGAAGTAAAGTTATCTCCAGCTTATGATTTGTTGTCAACACGCTTAGTGATTCCAGAAAGTAAAGATCCTGAAGAAATGGCATTAACGTTAAACGGGAAGAAAAGAAAGTTAAACAAGGAGGACTTTCTAGGTTTCGGTGAGAATCTTAGACTAAACCGTAAACAAATTGATAATGTATATGAAAAATTTGCAGATCAATTAGCTGATGTAAAAGATTTAATAAGCATGTCTTTCCTTCCGGATGAACTGAAAGAAGTGTACATCGAGATTCTTACTGACAGGTACGAACGTTTGTCATTGAATTAATAGTTACTTGTATAAATAGGCTATCCCACCGCGAGATAGCCCTTATCAAACTGAATTAATCCAGCACTTGTATCGCTTCCACAAGATTCTCTTGCCGCAAATGAGAATATATCTGCGTAGTTGCAATATCCGAATGCCCCATCAATTCTTTTACTACATATAATGGGACTCCTTTCTGTACCAGGCGACTGGCGAAGCTATGCCTTAGAGTATGAAAGTGATATTTGTCGGGCAGATTGGCTTCTCTGACTGCCTCTTTGAATTTCTTGGATACGTAATCTTCGTTCAACCGGATACCGAGAATTTTCTCAAAAACATATTTGTTAGAAGATTTGCGATTTTTGGTTTCGTGCTCTGTTAGTATCTCGAGTAGACTATTACCGATTGGAATTATTCTCTCCTTTTTGCTCTTGGTTGTGAAATCTTCAGTGTTAGCAATTCTAATAAATTTGTCTTCCAGATTTATGGATTCCCAACGAAGGTTTACGATTTCGCCCAATCTCATTCCTGTATTATAAGCAAGTTTGAATAACACTTTGAATAAGTCATTCGGAGAGTGGTCGATCAGCGTGTCAAATTCTGATTCGATTATAAAGACAGGTTGCTTCGTCGCTACCTTGGGGACTTTTACTTTAGCGAACGGGTTGGAAGTAATATACTCCCATTCTACTGCGCGGTTGAACGCAGCTTTTAATGTGCGATGATATAGTCCGGCGCTATAACTGGCTCGGGAAAAGGTTTCAGAAATGAATTGTTGAACCAAGCGAATATCGATCGTATGCAGTTGAATCTCGCCTGTGAATTTGATGAACTGATTAAAAGATAAGTTAATAGACCTCCGGTAAGATTTTGTGTGTGCTACCGACAAATTTGAGATACTCGTCGTAAAAATCCTGCAGGCTAATCTGATTCTTTGGTAAGTCCACCATCTGTTGATACGGGTTAAGAGACTGCAGGAATTTTTGAGCTGTTTTCTTGTCTCTTGTCCCGGTACTTATACGTTTGGATTTACCGGTTGTGAAGTCAAAATACTCCACATAGTAAATACCATTTGAGCGTCTGATTAGGTACATAAAACCTCCTTTTGATTAAGTTGTTGACTTAGATTTACTGTACAGTGATCAGTAAAAATCAAAAGGATGTCAGAAAATCAGCTTGCTTTAAAAAACAAAAACCCCGAAAACAAATCATTTTCGAGGTTTTGTTGAGCTGGTGAACGGACTTGAACCGCCGACCGGCTGATTACAAATCAGCTGCTCTACCAACTGAGCTACACCAGCAATCATTAAATTTAAGAGCACCAAATATATACGATTTTTAATATTTCCGCAAATGAAAATTTATGAATACGTAAGTTAGTTTAGTCCTACTGTTTTTTTTAGACTTACTCAGCTTGGTTTGGGTCAACACCCGGACATTGCCTGTTATTCACAAAATGATATTGAAATAGGATATTTATATCGCTATATTGGCTCTAACCACTCAGTGGTATACTGTATATTAGGGCTAATTAAAAAAAATCTACTCAAAAAAAGTACACGATTTCGGCTAAAATTAATCGTGCCTGTATCGATTATCTTTTATTGAACCTTGTTTCGGGAGTACTGGTTTTAATTGAAAATTGCGGAGTTGCAGGTTAATGGAAAAATTCGGCAAACAGGGGGTGTCTTCGAAGTGGAGAATTATTGTTCTTGCGGGTGTTATTTCAATTTTACTGACGTTCTGCGGTAAGTATTATTATAACTACGAGGCAAGACTTATCCGAACTGAGAAGTATGAAAGTCTTAGTGGAATTGGTACTATCAAGGCTGAACAAATATCCGAATGGTATGAGGATGAGATATTTGATGTTAAATCGATATCCTTACGAGCACTTCTTGTTGAGAAAATTAAAAACTGGTTTAAAAGTAACAGCCCTGCTTCAAGAACGGAATTAAAAAATTACTTTACGGAACTAGCTGCTGTACATGGCTACGATGATCTGTTTATTTGCCTTCCCGACGGAAAGATTAAGTACTCGTTAGGCGAAAAAGTTACTCAACTCAATGAAATTTCTTTAGAGTATGTTAAAGAATCGGTTCGGAACAGATCTGTGCTTTCAACTGATTTATACCGGTGTACCCATTGCAAAGATGTGCAAATAGATTTTATTTCTCCCTTTCTGGATGAAGATCAAAATGTAATAGCGGTATTTGTTGCACGCATTGATCCTAATAATTACTTATATCCGCTTATCCAAAGATGGCCTACGCCAAGTAAAACTTCAGAAACCCTGATAATCAGGCGTGATCAGGACAGCGTTGTATTTCTTAATGAGTTAAGACACGTATCCGGAACTGCCCTGAATCTTAGAATTTCACTGGATGAAAAGAAAGTACCTGCAGTACAGGCTGTATTAGGGTATGAAGGTATATGGGAAGGAATTGACTACAGGGGAATGGAAGTAATAGCACAGATTCTTCCGATTAAAGGACCCGACTGGTATATGATTTCTAAGGTTGACAGTGAAGAGATCTTCTCCGAATTAAAATACAGGTCAACGGTAATTATACTTTTCGTACTTCTGGCGATTGGCGCCTCGAGTCTGGGTTTGTCGTTGTTTTACAAGAACAGGCAAAGTAAGATATTCAAAAGATTGTATCTGAAGGAAACTCAGCTTGCGGAAAAGGAAGAGGAATACAAAACTACTTTATACAGTATTGGCGATGGTGTTATAACAACTGATATCGAGGGCAAGGTAAAGCAGATGAATCCTGTGGCTGAAAACCATACCGGTTGGAAAGAAGCCGAGGCCAGGGGAGTACCGCTGAGTGAAGTATTTGATATATACAATGAATATACCGGAGAAGTTGTTGAGAACCCTGTTAACAAAGTTTTGAAAGACGGATTAATTATCGGGTTAGCTAATCACACTGTACTTAAGTCCAGGCAGGGAACACTAGTTCCAATAGCAGACAGCGGAGCTCCAATACGTAACGAAGACGGCGACGTTATTGGGGTTGTTCTTGTTTTTCGGGATCAGACGGCTGAAAGGGATGCGGAGAATAAATTAAAGGAAAGTGAGGAAAGCTTACGTAATGCACAAGAGCAAGGCAAACTGGGTAGCTGGGTTTTGCCGATTGTAAACGGTAAAGGACGCTGGTCTCGCCAAATGTACAGGTTATTTAATCAGGATCCCGACTGTGAGGTACCCGACATTGAAACATACTTGAAATTAATACATCCGGAGGATAGATCGAGGCTTGAAAAAACCCTTAATCAATTATTTAAAGGTATTGATCCCGAAATAAAAGAATACAGAACAAATCCCGATCTTGGTCCTGTTAAATATTTAATGCCGACTTATAAATGTATAAAAGATGACGATGGCAAGCCCCTTAGGTATGAAGGTACTCTTTTAGATATAACCGAGTTGAAATTAACCGAACTGGCACTTAAAGAGAGTGAGGAAATATTCAAACACTTCATGGAGCGAAGTCCTGTCTATATTTTCTTCAAGGATAAAAACCTCAGGTCCATTAGGCTCAGCAGGAATTATGAAAAAATGCTCGGCAGACCGCTTGATGAGTTATTGGGTAAGTCGATGTACGAATTATTTCCAACAGAACTGGCTGCGGGAATTGAAGCTGATGACAGGCGCATTATGGAAGAGGGGAGACTGGTTGAAGTTGAGGAGCAGCTTAACGGCAGACATTATTCTACCGTAAAATTTCCTATTATGATAGAGGGTAAACCGGAATATCTGGCCGGCTTTACAATAGATATAACCGAAAGAAAGAGAATGATTGAAGAATTGATAGAAGCTAAGAATGATGCCGAGAAAGCTGATAAGCTGAAGTTTGAGTTCCTTGCGCAAATGTCTCATGAAATAAGAACACCGCTTAATACAGTTTTGAATTATACAAGTCTGCTGAGGGACGAATTTGCTTCCAAGTTCAGTGAAGAGATTGAGCAGATATTTAATAGCATCGACAGCGCAAGTAAGAGAGTAATCAGGACTATTGACCTGATTCTCAATATCTCACAGATTACTACAGATGCCTATGATTTCGTTGCCAGGAAGGTTGACTTATATAAAGACATTATACTTGAAGTAGAGAAGGAACTGAAGCAGACAGCTTATTTAAAAGGACTTTCGTTGACCGTAGATAATCTGGCTGACAATACTATTATGTTTGTTGACGAATATTCTGTCTCTCAAATATTTATAAACCTCGTGGAAAACGCCATTAAGTATACTAAAAGCGGAGCAATTAACATCAGGTTAATAACTGATGAATCCGATAGAATTAAAGTTGAAGTTGCAGATACCGGTATTGGTATAAACGGGGATTTCCTGGATAATTTATTTACCCCGTTCTCACAGGAGGAAACCGGTTATACCCGTCGATATGAAGGAACGGGATTGGGGCTGCATCTTGTGAAAAAATATTGTGAAATGAACAATGCTGAAATAGTCGTATCAAGTATTAAAAATAAAGGTTCGGTTTTTACGGTTCTTTTCAACAAAGTATAATTTGTTCGGATTTACTGCACTGATTTATATTGTAACAACTTTTCACCTGTCATAAACCTAATAATTGTTTTTAGAAACTGATACTCAACCCGGTATAACTGTTTCTCCCAGTTCAGGGTACTGAACATGTTTATAACCCTTGCGTACGAGCTTTTCTCTGAGTGGCAAAGTTTGCTCTTCCTCACCGTGAACCAGATATATATTCTTTAATTTGTCCCTGCTGCTGAATGAAGCATATTCAAGAAGTCCCTTCTGATCAGCATGACCGCTGAAATAATCCATTGTTTTGACCTGGCAATTTACCTTATGTTCGAATCCGAATATTTTAACAATCGGTTCGCCATCCATTATTTTACGGGCCAGTGTATGTTGTGCTGCGTATCCGACGAATAATACAAGGTTCTTTGGATTATCAAGATTGTTGCGAAGATGGTGAAGTATACGTCCTCCCTCAGCCATTCCCGAAGCGGAAATAATTACAGCAGGATCATTAAGATCGTTTAGCGCAATTGAATCTTCAACTTTAGATACATATTTAAGTCTGTGAAAACCAAACGGATCATAATGGTTATCAAGAAAGTCGTCGTAAGTTGCTCTGTCAAAGCATTCAGGGTGTGCGCGGAATACCTGCGTAGCCGAGACGGCAAGCGGGCTGTCGACGAATATCGGTACTACCGGTATCCTGTTCTGATCAAACAGTTTGTGCAGCAGGTAAACTACAAGCTGTGTCCTTCCAACAGAGAAAGCTGGTATTATAATCTTTCCCCCCTCATCAATCGTTTTACACACAGTTTGCGCTAGTTCTTCTTCAATTTCATCAACATGAGAATGCAGTCTGTTCCCGTAAGTACTTTCCATAATCAATACATCAAGGTCGCGGAGTATGTCGGGATCTCGCAGTATAGGCATATCCGCTCTCCCGATATCACCTGAATACCCAAGCTTAACAGTTTTATTATTTTCTTCGATCTCAAGCAGAATGCCTGCCGATCCGAGTATGTGTCCCGCATCGTAAAATGTCCCTGTTACTCCAGGTATAACTTCGAAAGGTTTGCTGTACTGCATTCCTATAAAATGCTGCTGCGCTTCAACCACATCTTCGTATGTATAAAGCGGTTCCATTTCCTGCTGGCCGTTGCGCACTCTTTTCTTGTTCACCCACTGAATATCCTTTTCCTGTAGGTAAGCCGAGTCGCGCAGCATAATTGCACATAAATCAACTGTTGCACCGGTAGCGTATATCGGTGCGTTAAATCCATTCTTAACCAGATTTGGAATATTGCCGCTGTGATCTATGTGAGCGTGAGATAACAGCAATGCATCAACGTCAGCCGGATCGAATATGAAATTTTTGTTTTTTTCGTAGGTGTCTTTTCGTCTGCCCTGATACAATCCGCAGTCAAGTAAAATATTTTTATCGCCGATTTTAAGTAAATGTTGTGAGCCGGTTACGTTCTTTGCTGCACCGCAAAATTGTATCTGCATAATGCCTCCGGAAGATGAAGGGAACAAAAATGTATTGAAAAACTAATGCTTTTATTCTGAATTTGAAAACGGAATCCGGAATCAAACACTGCTGTTTTGGAATGAGTTTCATTCAGAGCTATATTTGCATCTATCTTAAATTGAAGAGTTGATGAAGAAAAAGTCAGAAGAAATATTTGAAGTATCCGGTATTGGTCCCGTGAGAATAGTAAGAAGCAGCCGCGCAAGATATTTGAATATAACTGTCAAACCATTTAAAGGTGTCAGGGTTTCCGTCCCGCTCGGGATGTCGTATAAAAGTGCTGCCCGAATTGTAAATGAGAGAAAAGAATGGATTAAGGATGCTGTAAGAAAGGTAGAGCTTATAGAAAGTAAACAGGAAAAGTTTACGAAGAATACTGATAACGTCATAAGAAACCATAAACTCGTCTTCGAGCCTAAGGAGTCTGAATCTACAAGTGTTAAAGTGATAAACGGTACTATCACTGTTACTCACCCTAAACTAATAGATCCGGCAAGCGACGATGTGCAGGCGGTTGTAAAAAACGGAATTGTGCAAGCACTGAGAATTGAAGCCGCGGAGTATTTGCCCGAAAGGGTTAAAATGCTCTCCGAAAAGTATGGACTCGTTTATAATAAGCTTACTCTTAAAAATATTAAATCCCGGTGGGGAAGCTGTTCAAGAGTTAATAATATTAATCTCAGTATTCATCTGATGACCCTTCCCGATGATTTGATTGACTATGTGATACTGCATGAGCTTGTTCACACAAAAGTTAAAAACCACAGTAAAAAGTTTTGGCGCGAACTTGCCGGGGTTTGTACTAACGCTAAAAAGTATGACAAAAATTTAAGAAACTATAGAGTTGTTTTTACGTAGAGTTAAATAAACTTCTCTCTATTCTGCAGGTTTAATAGTCCTGTTAGAAGAGATATAATTATTCCGGACAGAAGGTACATCCTGTTATTGCTGACCACAGTTTCCCAGATAGTCTCACTCATGTCGCTCGGCAGATCGTAGGGATTGAGAAATATATTCCATTCGCTTCCTTCAAGTATACCGGCCGAGACCCAAAACACCAATCCTATCATTATCAATATCACAGCGGTTCCGTAACCATTTTTAACGACTGTGGATAATGCAAATCCGAGACTGCCGATAAAAAAGACAGGGAACATTAATTGATACACCATATCAAACACGGGCACAACTACAAGTGCTACGGAGCTCAATAGTGCCAGTCCAACTAATAGTAAAAATTCAAGAATATAGGTCATAACTAATCTTGGGAGCCAAACCTTATAGCGATAATTGGGAATTGCAAAAATATTCTCCAGCATCCTTGAATCCTCATCGTTCTGAATTCCGAAGGTCGTCGGATAAAAAATTAATACCAAACCCGGAAAAATCAGTAAATAATAAACATCTTTAATCTCAGCATTGCCGGATGAAAACAAGCTTACAATTGTAATTAACAAGAATACTGCCGTCGCAAACAGAAGAAAATAGATGAATTTATTAGCAAAAATAATCCTGAACGAATATAGCAATTGCTTGCTTAACAGATCGTATGAGTTTGTAAGTGTCTTTTTATAATTCATTTGTTTACTCAAAAACTTAATATAATTTACAATATTTTTATTAAGTATGACTGAATATACTTGTGTCGTTTTGCTTTTGTATGTACAGGTAAGCATCCTCAAGTGTCGGTTTTACATTAACTGCGTCTTCACCGGGTTTCGCATCGGAAATACACCTGATCCTGATCTTATCCCCGTCGCGCATGTGAGTAACGATTAATAACTTGTTTTCAAGTTCGCGGAACTCCTGTTGACTTACATGCATATGCCATACTTTGCCTTCTGCAATTTTAGTCATGTTGATCGGCTCACCAAGATACTTGACTTTCCCTTCGTTCATTACAGCAACCCTGTTGCAGGAACTTGAAATATCCTCAATGATATGAGTGGAGAATATAACAATCCTGTCGCGGCTCAAATCGACAAGCAGATTTCTGAAACGGATTCGCTCACGCGGATCGAGTCCTGCGGTCGGCTCATCTACAACCAGTATTCTCGGAAGGTGCAGCAGGATTTGCGCAATACCGATTCGTTGCTTCATACCACCGGAATAAGACCCGATCTTCTCGTTTCGCCTGTCGTACATGTGAACCGACTCGAGTACGTGTTTAATCCTTTTTTCACGTTCATCTTTGTCAATAATATTTTTGAGGATAGCCTGGTAACTCAGGAATTCATACGCTGTCATGTTTTCATACATGCCGAATTCCTGCGGCAGGTAACCGATTAAGCCCTGGAGCTCCTCTCGGTATTCCGATCGATCCAATCCGTTTATTCTTACCTTACCGTAACTCTGTTCGAATATACCGCAGATAATACGCATGATTGTCGTCTTGCCGGCGCCATTGGGTCCTAGCAGTCCGAACATACCGCTGCCGATATCAATTGAAACGCGATCGAGTGCTTTAAAAGGTACTTTTTTCTTGCCGATAATAGGGATGACACGTACAAGCGAGTAATACTTGTATCTTAGTTTAACAAACCGTCCGCTCAGAGATTCTTCATCGAAATTATGTTTAAATAGTTTTTCGGATGTTGCGTTAATCAATAATCCTGTATACCAGATTATAGCTATTATAATTTCAAGAAATAAGTTGTCCCACTGCAAGTGGAAAAGGATAAGATTGAATAAGGGAAATCCCCAGTAAACAAACTTATAGAAGTTCCGAATGTATTTCCCGATTCTACCTGCTTTTGCCGCAACTGTTTCAAAGATGCTGCTGAATGAGTACTTCACGAGATGCAGCAGCAGGAAGTAAGCGAAGTGGACAAAAACAAATAACCAGAATCCGCTTTCTATATAAAAGTATGTGAAGTATATAATAAAGCCCAGCAGAGGTATCTGCCATAACAGTTGATCAATTAAATTTTTATTCCCGGGTAAAATACCCTTGCGAATATTCTCAAGCTTTCCTTTTGTCCATTCCTTTATAAACCTTGAAGGCTGGTCGTAGATTTTAACTACATTTTTAATTTCGATGGTAATTTTATCATCTTCCGAGATAAGCTTCGTGTTTGCTTGTCTAAGACTCGACATAGTAAAATATGTGAGACCCGGAACCAGCAGCAGTACTAAAAACAGATCGGCTAGCTGCCAGATAAAACTGTCTACTTTGAAATATATCAGAAGCGATAGTCCGGTAAATGCGGCTGCCTGTAATACTTTAATTTTCCAGTTGAGTTTGTAGAGCCATTGCAGGGCGGAATAAAGTCCGGAATAAAATGTCGGTATAAAGATTAAAGTGAACAATGTGCTCACCGACAAACCACCTATCACTGTTATGGCAAATGGTGCACCAATTGCAGCAACATACTCCATATCTCCGAGGGCGAGTGGAATCATGGCAACAATTGTTGTAATAGCGGTTATCAATATCGGTCGTACTCTGGACAAACCGGCAGTGACCAGCGCGCGGGGAGTCTTGAAACCCCGCTTTTTCAGTATGTTGGAATAATCAATAAGAATAATACCGTTATTAACAACAACGCCCAGCAGGATAAGAAATCCGGTAAGTGTATTTGAATTAAGAAGCGAATTACCGGTTAGTATCAAGCCGATAAGTGACCCAATTGCCGCGAGTGGAATAGAGAACATCAGTACGAAAGGAGTTATTAAGGATTCGAATACTGAGGCAAGTATCATATAGATAAGAAGTATTGCCACGGCAATAAGGAAATAGTATTCTTCAAATTCGGATTCGTCATCTACAATCTCAACAGCAATGCCCGCCGGCATAACAAGACTCGAGATAAGTTCCTGAACATCTTCCTTGGCCTGATCCAGTAGAGCCTTACTGTTGGTAACCTCGGAGAGGAACCGGTAACTGATCTCAATTTGTTTTTCCTGGTTTACACGACTAATGGATGACATGCCGCTGGCATAGATTATTCTACTGATCTCCTGAAGACTATGTATACTGCCGCTGCTGCCGGCAATTTTAAGACTACGTAAATCATCAACTGTTTTATCTGTTTCATCTTCATCGCTGTTCGTTGTGATTGTTATATCGTATTCATCCAGTCCCTGCTTAAAAGTGGTATTCGAAGAAAATTCCCGCTGGAATGTCGCCAACTCCGATACAATTGCGGAAAGGGGAATGTTGTACTCAGTAAGTAAATGGGGATCGAATAGTAAATGTATTTCCGGACGTTCGCCGGAGGCAGATATTCTGGCTGATTGAACCGACGACAGATTCTCCAGATAGTATTGTAAGTCTTCGGCTGTACTTTCCATCCTCTGATAATCATTGCCTTTAATAAGTATCGTTTCTGATTCTGCTCCTATTCCGAGCATTCCCATAAAACGATTCCCCATTGCCGCACCGGCTCCTCCGCGAAACCGTTGATTGGATTGGGGCTGATCGAAACTAATTTCGGCATCAGCGATATCGTTTACTCTGGATTGAATCTCTTCCTTGATCTCCTCAATAGATTTATTTTCAATGTCGGAGAAGTCTTCCTTTAGCTTAACGGTTATAGTTGATTGATCTTCATATACCTTGCTTATAACGTCCTGCTTTTCTTTAATGTCTGTGAGCCTTTCTTCAACTTTTCTGGCAACTTCATCAGACATATCGAGAGTAGAGCCTTGAGGCATCTCTACGTATAGATCGAATGTATCTGTTTCAACCTCTTCGGTTGTGTTAACGCTAATCGCCAATGCAATAAAAATACTTGCGAAGAATACAATTACCGCGGTAACAATTGTCCTTGTAGGGAAACGCATGCACGACTTCAATATAACAAGGTAAAACTGAATCAGGCGGTTGTTCTCTCCAATCTGCCGGAAGGTTCCCGTATACTTCTTTTTCCTTTTAAGAAAGGCATGAGTAATCATTGGAATCAGGAATAATGCCATTAGCAGGGAAACCAGCAGGGTTGATATAATCGATACTCCGATGTGAGTTCCGAACCGGCTGATTAAAAAGTTTGAGGAGAACACAAAAGGTAAGAAAACGGTTACTGTAGTAAGTGTTGCTGCAATTATTGAACGCCAGACTTCGGTAGTGCCCTGAATAACAGCCTCATCAGTACTCTTGCCTTTGCCTGCGAGCCTGTAAATATTTTCGAGTACGACTATACTGTTATCCAGCAGCATGCCTACGGCAAGTGCCATTCCGATTAGCGTAAGGCTGTTTAATGAAATATCATAAGCATAAAAGAAGTTAAACGATGTAAATATAGAAATGGGAATAGCCAATCCTATAGTAACAACTAGTCGCAGGTTGCGCAGGAAGATCCAAAGTATAATAATAGCAAGTAAACCGCCGGTCAATGCAAGCTCAATAATCATGTTGATGTTGTCTTCCATATCCTCGGCAACATTGCTTTGGATAACTATTTCAACATCCTGTCCTTTCAGTTTATCATTAAGTCTATTAATAACTTTCTTGCAGGTGGCGGATAATTCAATCAGATTAACCTGTGAATCCCTGATAAGCCTTACCGTTACCGATTCTTTCCCGTTTACGCGGCTGTAGGTTTCTTCTTCCTTTACGCCGAAATAAATAGTAGCTACATCCTTTAATCGTACCGGTCCGTTAGGAAGTATTACAATATTTTCAAGGTCGCTTAAATCGCTGCTTTCTGCTGTTACATTAACAAAGTACTTTTTATCGCTCTCTACTACCTGGCCGACGAAAGTCCTCTGTTGATTGTTCTGATTGATCAATGCGCTTATCTGAGATGGAGTGATCCCATAAGCCTCAACGGCATCTTTGTTCAGAATTATCTCAATCGATTTTTCCCTGCCGCCGAAGACCTCAACGCTTGCTATACCATCGATACTTTCAAGTTCATCCGTGATACTCTTATCTACAACATTTCGTATCCTGTCGGAACCGCCGCTTCCTCTTACTTCGAGATTCATAAACTGGTTTGATAACTGTTCCGTATCAACTTTCAGCGCGTTTATAATAAACTCGTCGGAGATGTCAACGCGAACAGCCTCTATCTTTTCCTGAAGTTTGAGGAAGGCGTACTTCGTATCGGTACCGTCCTTATAGGTTATAAAGATTACTCCTGATCTGTAATCCGCGTACGAGTCGAGACTCTCAATACCTTCCAGTGTGCCGATAGCACCTTCAAGCGGTATAATAGCCTGACTTTCGATGTATGCCGGATCAAGATCCTGCGGAGTGTCTACACGTACTATCATCACCGGTAATTCAACACTTGGGAATAACTCTACCGGAAGATTTCTGTATGAAAGATATCCCAGCATCGTAAGCGCTATGAAAATCATACTTACGAAGGTTTTGCGTTCTATTACAAATTTAATTAATCTCATTCTGTTCCGGACTCAATTGGAATATACTATACATTTAGTTTGAGCTTTTCTCTTTCTACATCAAATACATAATAAACACATGGGATTACGATTAGACTCAAAAGGGTAGAAGTAACCAGTCCACCGATAACCGCAAGTGCCATGGGAGATCTTAAAGCAGCTCCCTCACCGAATCCGAATGTAAGTGGAAGCAGTGCAAGTATTGTTGTAATACTTGTCATAATTATCGGACGAATCCTTCGCTGACCTGCGGTTACTATAGCTTCGGTGCGTTCAAGGCCTTCTTTCTTCAACTGGTTGATTGCATCCACAAGTATAATTGAATCGTTTACCGCAATACCTGTCAGCATGATAATTCCTATTAAAGCCATTATGTTGAAAGGCATGCCCATGAAAGCAAAAATCAGTACAGCTCCTACCGCTGCCAAAGGAATTGTAAGGAGTATTGTAAACGGATGGACAAGTGATTCAAACTGTGAAGCAAGCGCCATATAAACCAGTATGATGGAGAGAATTAAAGCAAATGTTAAATTGCTCATTGACTCCGACCGTTTTAATTCGTCACCGGTTATTTCATAACTGTAGTTGGATGGGAACTCAATAGTTGAGAGTTCTGAATTTAGATCAGCTACAATATGATCGAGCGGAATATCTTCAACTGTTTGAGCAGTAACTCTGCCTATCCTGTTTTGATTACGTCTGTAAATTTCTTTCGGGACTGTTTCGGTTCTGATCTCAGCTAACTCGGTAAGTCTGTAATCCATATTGTTACTTCTAATTGTAATGTCACCAAGCTGCTTTAGTGTTATATCCGGAAGTTTAAGTGTAATGTCGTTTAACTCTCCTTCAAATTCCCATTCACCCGCTTCCTTACCCGTAAGCTTATCCTGAAGCTGGCTGCTTATATCCGCGACGCTAATATTAAACATACCCGCGCGAAGCCTGTCTATTTTCACTTCAATTTCCGGGGCTCCCGATTCAAATGTCGATTCGATATTTGCGAGAGCTTTTAATCCCAGCATCTTTTCCTTTACCTGGTCAGATAATTTTTCGATCTCGTCGAGGTCTTCGCCTTTTACCTCAACAATTATAGGCGCTTCCTCTGTGCCGAGTATTTGACTTAGTGGAGTTTCACTTTGATTAAATTGAAACTCCATATCGGGAATACCTGTAAACACCGACTCTAATTTTTTGATTATAATATTATTCGACATTGTTCTTTGATCAGTTAGAATGAGCTTAATTGTTGCCGTATTCTCATCCTCAAAGAATGAAGACTCATCCCCGCTTATACCGGATGTAGGCCCGATCTGACTATACACTGAAACCAATTCCTTACCAAGAGTTTCCCGGATAATACTTTCCAACGAGGATATGGTGCCGGCAGTTCTCCCGAGTTCAGTTCCTTCGGATAGTTTTATATCAACAGAGATTTCACTTGTATCGGTCTTGGGCATAAACTCACTTCCGATAAAAGGAACGAGAATAACGGATATCGCAACAAGGATTGTTGCAGCTAGAATAATAATTCCTTTCCTCTCCAGTACTTTATAAAGTAGTCCACGATACCAATCGAATTTTACGGATTGCTGAGATTCAGAAATTGTCTTAGGTTTCAGAAATCTTACACTAAGCATGGGAATAACCAGTATAGCGACGAATAGGGAGGAGATGAGTGAAAAAGCTACCGTCCATGCCTGATCCTTAAATAGTTCTCCTGAAGTACCATGCAGGTAAACAATAGGAAGGAATACAACAATCGTTGTAATTGTTGAAGCGGTTATGGCGCCGCCGACCTCTGCAGTTCCGTTGATAGCTGCGTCTTTAAGCGATACTCCTGATTCCAATTGCCTGAAAATATTTTCCATAACGACAATTGCATTGTCAACAAGCATACCGGCACCAAGTGCAAGTCCGCCGAGAGTCATAATATTCAGAGATAATCCGTTGAAATACATGAGATTGAAAGTGGCTACAACGGAAATAGGTATTGCAGTACTAATTATTGCGGTCACTCCAATTCGACGCAGGAATACAAATAAAATAACAATTGCAAGTACAATGCCTATTATAGCAGTTTCTTCAACTTCATCAATCGATGATTTAATAAATCGCCCCTGGTTTTGTACTATCGTAAACTCATAACCAGGCAAAGCTTTTGCAAGATCTGTAAGTGCTGTTCCGAGGTCGTCAATTGCCTGAACCGTGTTGTACTTTGTCTCCTTGTAAATTGAGAGCCCTACACAGCGCTTACCGTCGAGCCGGACAATGTTTTCAGGATCTTTATTAGCGTATTCAATTTTCGCGATATCCTTCAGATACACAGGAGCATAACCGGCGGTGTCTTCGGTTATTACACGTTCGTATTTAATTATAGTATTCGCAAAATCATCTATATCTTCATATATGGATACACCCTTGATTACGTATTGTTTACCCAGCTCCACGATCGATCCGCCGGAGACATTACGGTTGAATCTTTCAATTTGTGATTGAACATTATCAAGTGTTAAGCCGTGGGCTTCCAGTATGTAACTGTCTGTATTAATGCTTACTTCTTTCTCCTCGGCACCGGTAATCTCTACATCTGCAATTCCTTCGAGTCGGATTAGTTCGTTCCTGATATAGCTTTCTGCTGTTTTTCGCAGACTGCTCATATCAGTTATATCAGGATTAGAAAAAGCAACTATCATTACCGGGGCAGCATTCGGGTCGTACTGTGAAATTGTCAAATCGTCAATATCCCAGTTCTGAGTTGCGCTCGATAATGTCTTCTGCAGATCAAGGAAAGCCTCGTCCATATCCTTATCCCAGCTATACTCCACGGTAATCTGGGCTGTGCCTACCTTGGAGACGGAAGAAACCTGAGTGACATCCTTCTGCCTTATAGACAAAGCCTCAATATTATCAGTAAAGTTCTTCTCTATTTCCTCAGGCGGTCTTTCTCCGGCAGTAAGTTCAACAAACAGCCTCGGATTATTTAAGTCGGGAAATAAATCAATTCCAAGTCGTTCAAATGAGATGTAGCCTAGTAACAATACGGCAAGCACTAGCATTAAAACTGTAATCGGATATTCAACCGAAAATCGAGTTAGTTTTTTCATATTTGGTTTCCCTTTGCGTACGGTTCTTATTCAACCGCTGCGCACGGTCTGTGTTATTTTACAATCTTAACTTTCTGTCTGCTTCTTAATGTTTCAAAACCTTTTGTAACAATCCTTTCGTTCGGCTCTAATCCTCTTGTTACTTCAACTTCCTTCGGATTCTCAAGTCCGGTCGAAATAATTCTGTCTTCCGAAGCCCCTTTCACAACTACAAAAACTGTTTTTCCTCTTTGGCGTGAAAGGATAATGTCTTTCGGTATAACAATAGCACTATCCTTACGGGCAACAATCAGCTCGGCTTTTACGAACATTCCCGGACGGAGTTTCCATTCGGGATTGTCAATTGAAATATTAGCTTTGAAGGTTCGTGTTGTTTCATCAATAGTTGGTGAAATCTCGCTGACCGTACCACTCAATGTATCATCTTCAATGGTATAGTTCATTATTCTTGCTTTTTGATTCCCCTTAAGTATGCCGAGTTGTTTCTCCGGGAGATTAACTTCAAGAAGCAGCTTGTCGTAATTCATTATCTTTACAAGCGAAGCATTTTGAGTAACCTTCACACCGGGGGTATAATACGGTAGCTCAGTAATAACACCATCAAAAGGAGCTGTCATTTTCATTTTAGCCAGTGATAATTGAGCGCTTTCATAAGTGTACTGTTCGTTGAGATAATTAAGCTCGGCAGTTTTCAATTCTGTTAGTGTAACTCCGCCCTTGTCGTAAAGTGACTTCTGTTTCTCGTACTCGCTTTCGGCCTGTTCAAGTTGGAGCTTTCTCAAATCAATCCTGATCTCATTCACATACTCCGGATCCTCGATTCGTATAATCACATCCCCCTTTTTAACCTTATCACCAAGCGAATACTGTCTGCCGGTTCCGGGATTAGACAGAAGAGTGTAGTAACCGGTCAACTCAGCACGCAAAGTCGCCTCCTTTTTGGATTGAACAGTACCGGTTGCATCAATGAACTCTTCAATCGGTTTTAGTTTTATTTCTTCCACCGATACGGGGATCGTTATTTCCTCGTCAACGTCAATATCATTACTGCTGCACGCGGAAAGGAAAAGAAGCAGCAGATAAAGCGCTAGAATCTTTTTCACATTTGACTCCTGATATTTAATATATTTTATTATTCTGATTTCACATCCGGGATAACCGGCTGGTTAGTTTGAAAATCCCATAGCGACTGGATTTTCATGTTCAGTATTTCAAGTTTATAACTGATTAATGCATTTATTTTATTCAGCTTGGCTTCGGATAACTGACTTTGAAACTGCTGCAGGTCAATACTGGTAAGATCACCATTGGAATATCTTTCAAGATTAATATCATAAGAAAGCTGCGCATTCCTTTCACTTATCTCCGAAATCTTTATTTGTGTCTCAAGATTTTGCAGGTTCCTGTATACGCTGCGAATATTAATTACTATATTTGTTTTTTCATCTTCAAGATTAAGCTTGGAAGCTTCAATTGTTTTCTCAGCCGCTTTAATCTGGGCATCCCGCTGCCCCCAGTCGAATAATGGAATATCGAATGAAAGTGAGAATTGCTGATTGTTTGTCGGAGTGTCATATATTTTCGTTACTTTTTCATCTGTGCCTACTAATCCTAGCGACATTGAAAGATTGCCGTAGAATTCATTGGTCGCTGAGGTTCGGATAAGGCTGAATTGCGAATTCTCAATATCAATTTCACGCTGTCTTAGTTCCATTCGGTTTTCAATCCCGTGTGAAATTGCTTTATCGAGAATTACATCAATGGGATCGTAAGAGACGTCGCCAAGGATATCGATGTCAGTACTCACATCCATGCCGATAATCTGTTTAAACTGATCCATTTGATCCTGGAGGGTTACTTCCTGATTCTGAAGACTCATCTGGCTGTTCAGCATATTAAGTTCTGCCTGGTATAACTCATCCTTTGATAATATGCCGGCATCAACTTTATTCTGTGTTAACTCGTAGTTTTTCTTCTGGCTTTCATACTCATCGTTAGCAATCTGAACACGCATACGCTGCAAGTAAAGATTATAAAATGCCTCGGAAACATTTCGTGTAATTGATAATTCCTGAATTGCATATGCCAAGGATGCATTTTCATAATCGAGTTCCAGCTCATTTAGCTGTAATTTAGTTTTGTTATAGGTAAACAGCGGTTGATCGTAACTTAGATATAGCCGATTGCTGAATGTATTTGAATTAATATCCTGGTATTCGCTGAAAGCATCCTGCCAGATGAAACGGTTGTTAAGAGAAACTGTTCCGTCCGTCCAGATAATTGGCTGTGAGATACTGAATGTACCATAGGAAGATTTAGTCTCGCTTGTATTCCAGGTAGAAAAAAACTCATTAAATTGCCTGTCTTTTGAATACTCAAACGGAGTGACTTTCAGACTAAATCTTGACATTAGTCCGGCTTCCTGCGCTTTCAGAGACTCTTTACTCCTGTCGAGATTCAATTTGGATTGCTTAATCTGTGGACTATTCTTCAATGCTATATTAATGGCGTTGTCAACTGTAAGCGCTTCCTGTGCGAATGAGTATGTTATGAGTGAATTAAAAATAACAATGGTGCACAAGACAAAGCGAACATAGTATTTCATTTTAACTCCTGTTTAAGTCGGATTAAAATAGGAATGTTAAATTGCCGATGCATGTAAATCAAATCTATAAATGATAATAATTAAATGCGTTCTGCAATACCGGGTACAACCTGTTCCTAACGTCTTTTAACCCATTTGACGGCGTCAGCTAAAACAAGGCCTCCACCGGATTTATTTGATAATTCAACTTTACTGGTTCCTGTGGAAATATAAAAACTGCCTAATTGATTCCAGCCTTCATCGGAATCTCCATAGTTTAATGAAACCTCTTCCTCGCCGTCATCACTGAAAACCGTGTAGTGATATTCCTGGTTATCGTTATTCCCGGCTCTTCTTCTTCCCGGTATTCTTGGTTTCGGAATATATACGTATACATCATAATTACCGCTTTCATCAAAATCATTATTCCAGGCTACTTTTGTGTTGCCGTCACCGGCTTTCGTAAAATGAACCGAATGAATAAATTCACCGTATGCTTCTGAAGTCACAGCTGCTTTCCATATATCCGGCGCACCCCAAACTCTTAGCCCGATATACTTCTCATCATCCTGCCCGAGATTGAAGAATCTCTTCAGAAAACTTGTTTGTTCAGGATTAAATATCTCGAATCCTGGATCTTCGTTATCAACAATAATATCACCGGGAGATACAAATGATTTAAGTTCATCCAGTACAATAGTCCCGTCGAACGACTCAATGTTTTTATTCTCATCGAATTTATCAAAATTTATTTCCTGTTCGAGAGGAAGGTTCTTTGAAATTATTGTACTGATAGAAAGCCGTCCCGGCGATTCATCGAGTACAGTAGAGACTTTAACACTTTGTTTTGCATCAACCTGAATCAGTTTTTCAGCGAGGGAGGTTTCCTCGCCACCGCCGGACATAGGTCCGAATCGGCCCGGGCCTCCTCGTCTCGGTTCAAATGTGGCGCGAATAAATCCGTCTACTGCCTCTGTGTTTGTTAAATCGAAGCTTACCTGGTATCGTTCCCTGTCATCGTCAACTATTTTGTATCCCTGCACATTCGTTATTAAATATGCCGGCAGTTTTGAACTTTTAAACCACTCTGAAACAAGCGTATCAAAATTCACATTGTAATTACGAGTCAGTGTTTCCTTAAATGTTGTGAAACCTTTCTTGGTAAATTTATTTTCACTAAGTATTCTTCTAATAAGCTGGTCCAGATTCACATTCCCGAGCCGGTTTTCCAGATTGGTAAACAGGTAATCTCCCTTGAGTTTAATTATCTCCGGGAGGTACCTGTTATTTGTTGTATCTGATATAATTTCTTCAAGTGACTTATCATAAAGAATCTGCGCTGCCTTTTCGTCATCTGTTAATCCGACATATGCCCGGGTGAAAGGATTGTTATTACCACTCGATATATTTAAATAGTCTGCTAAAATTCTATTAAAAACCGGCAGAGATGATGACGATACATTATTCACATATGTGAAGTAGTTTGGAAATAGTTCGTAAGGTCTTCCATCGTTCAGGTTGGTGTTCGGACCACCGAATCTGAATCGGCTGCTTTCGGAAAGAAATGTTGATCGCACAAATCTCTTGAAGAAATTGGATTGATTTTCAACAGGAGTAATAACCTGGTTGCCTCTGTTGCCAAATCGTTCCTGCATTTTTTGTCGCTGTTTAAAATCGGCTTCGTCTATATATAAACCGTTCTCCGGTAAGAAAACTAATTGAGGCTGAACCTTTTCCTGGGCACTCGTCCAAATTCTGGGGTAACAGTTGAATTGAATTGGAACCTCAACCAAAGATAAGCTGCGAAATGGATATTCAAGACCAAGTTCGCGTTCATAATCCTGTTTTAATTCACGGACAAGCGCAGATAATGTATCATCGATTTCATTTAGGTAAGTTTCATAATAATTATGACCGTCATAAGTATAAAGGCTGTAGTTTACCGAATCGACTTCTATATTCTTCGAAACATACTCTCCAATAGTCAGAGAAATTTGCGGAAGCGGCATATCCGGTTTAAACGATCCGCTGCCGTTGTCTGATATCCCCGATACAGCGCCTTGAGAAATTACAGTTAATCCCGGTGCAGTATTAACGGTTAATTCGAATTTAGTAAAATTAAAGTGGTCGTCGAACTGGGCATCAGGTGAATAGGTAACGCCGGCACGGGGATACCACATGTTCTCTGCAGTAAGCAGCACATATTCCGGAGATACGACGGAATACTTTTTATCTACCGTATAAAAGACCTTTAGCATTCTATTGCGCACATCTTCACTTATATCCAGGTAACTTGCATTGTCATCAATCTTTCCGGCGTAACTTAATTTTAACTGCATTGTATCTCGGGAGTTCAGCGGATTCTGCAGTTTAATTGTGATAAGGTGCAGATTGCGTTCAAAATCTACATTGCTACCGTTAGCTTCAATTGCGGTTACAGTTAGACCGGGATTCAAATTAAGTAAGAAGCTTTTAAGCGGACTATCGTTTGAATTTGTGATTGTTAATTCCGAGGTGCAGTTTATATCTGTTCCTTCATGGTTAACCGTAAGTTTATTCTTTTCAATTGAAACTTCCGGTTCGTTAAGATGACCGGTATTTAATCCGATCATCTCGTTTCTGAGTGATCTGCCTGAGATTTTCCCTGAAGCGTAAAGGAAAATTGAGAATGATCCTGCAATTACAAGCAGTGCGGCAAGAACAAGTGATACTTTTCTGAAATCATTTGCCTGCGGCAGTCGTCGGAATTTATACATGGTTATAAATATCATTCCGAATCCGAGCAGAAAATAACCGGCTCTTTGAAGTATAAGTGCATCCAGATTCCCGAATCCCATGAAATCGGAGTGCATCATTGGAATGAAGAAGGCAGTGTAATCAAATATTTGATAATAGTCCCAACCCAGATAAAAAAGAGTTACAGCAACATATCCTAGTAATAAAATAAATGTGACTGCCTGGTTCGGGATCAGGGTCATGATGAGAAATGTAAGTCCTATCATATAAATAAGCGTGGGTATACTCGAAAGCAGCAGGTAGTATAAGTAAACCAAAAAATTGAAAGAGGTTTCCGGATTTACTATGTTGAAAATTGCAGCTAACAACAGGACAATAACATTCAGTGCAAGAAATATAAGAACTATTCCAATTGCTTTGCCAAGCACATAATCTCTGTTGGTAATTGAACGTATATAAATAACTTCAGTTGTATCGAGTTTTTTATCTCGCTTAAGAAAATCGGAAGCAAGAAAAATAGTAATAATTGCCTGTGCCAGGTTGAAGAGCATTAAATTCGCATATGGAACAGAAGCCGACATACCGTAAAAAAACCTTGGAATGAATCCACCTGTTACATCGGTAAACATTATCAGGTCAAATAAAAATAAAAGTACAACAGACAGTACTGCAAAGATTCTTAAAAACCAGCTTCTGGAAAGTGTTTTAATTTCAAATTTCGCTACGGTCCAAATGTTGTGAAAAGACAACATTACAAGCCCCTGTATTATGTTGTTAATGAATATTACTTACATACTAAACTAACGAGTCTTCTGCGGATTCCTGCAGAATATACTCCATAAAATACATATAGGCATGTTCCAGATTCGGTTCAATTTCAACCGCATCATAACCTTCGATGCTATCAGCAACAACTTCTACTTCCCAACCCTCATCAGAGGGAATTGAGGATATTACAGGATAATTTTCTTTAATTGTATTAAGATCACTGTCGAAAGCATTAATTCTGTAAACGTGCCCCTTTGCGGTATTTACTAATTCATCGGGTGATCCCTGGAATTTTAACTCGCCTTTATTTAAAAGCGCCATCTGACTGCAAGTGCTTGATATATCACCGACAATATGAGTCGAAAGAATGATTATCCTGTCCTCATCACTCATATTGGACAAAAGGTTTCGGAACCTTATTCTTTCTTCGGGATCAAGACCGGTTGTAGGTTCATCTACAATAACAATTTTCGGATCTCCTATAAGAGCCTGTGCAATCCCGAGTCTTCGTTTCATACCGCCTGATAATTTCTTTGCGAGTCTTTCGCGGAATTTGTAAAGTCCGACTTTGTGCAGCATCTCTTCAACGGCTTTACTTCGTTCCTTCCCGTTTTTAATACCTGCCAGAGCAGCGGCATAGTCAAGAAATTCCCAGGTTTTAAGTTTTGCGAAATAACCGAATTCCTGTGGAAGAAAACCAAGCATTGATCTAATTTCTGAACGATTATTCAGCAGGTCTAACCCGTCAACTGTGATTTTTCCGGAAGTAGGTTTCATAAGGGTCGACAAAATTCGCATCAAGGTCGTTTTTCCGGCACCGTTTGGCCCAAGCAACCCCAACATTCCGGTTTCAATCTGAAGGTTAATGTTATTAACGGCTTTATTGCCGTTCTTGTAAATTTTCGATAAATCTTTAATAGATATATTCATGAGCAATAAATTGTTTGTTTCTAATTGTATTAGACAACATCTGAAACGAATTGATTTCACAAAAAAATATTTTTAAGTTTTGTTTTTGACGCACTCCGTATAAGAGTTGTTTGCTGATATTTAGTAAAAGTTAAAATAATCTCTTTTATGTAATTTTTAAAGATTGTACTCATTTTAGTCGATAAATCTATTATTTTAGAAAGTTATAATATTAGTCTTCAGGGCTCAACTAAATGAATTTTCTTTCGATAGTAATAATGGAATATAATATTCTGTTTATTTGTTTTGCATTAAGCGAATATGAATTATAGGAATGAAATTATCTTTTAAATATAATAGCATTGGTAAAACCCTGATGCTTTGCTTCTTAGCTCTGATCTGGCTTTCAGGAGTACTACAGGCCTCCTCCACTTACAAAGAAAATATGGGAGGATTTGGGAAGTATCCTCCTGAGTTATTCAAAGATTACTCCCTTCAGCAGGTCCAGGAAGAACAGGTTCTCAAGCAACTGGAAAAAATTGACTCCCTTAAAGCTAATGATAATAACTACGAACTGGGACTAGCATACATTGATCTGGCAACCTTATACCGGTTACGACTTGAGCACGGCAAAGCAAGAAAGTCGCTTTTTAGGTCACTCCGGATAATGCGGGATATAAATAATGAACTTGGTATTGCTCATGCGAAATCAGGAATCGGTATGTTTTTCTGGCGCCGGAGCAAATATGACAGTGCAATTGTATTTATGCAGGAAGCAATCAGTATCTACAAGGATCTGAATAATGCTGAAAATTATGCAATTGATTTGAATAGCCTTGGAACAGCTTATTATCAAATCGGAATGTATGATAAAGCACTGTCCTGCTATATAGAATCAAACCGGCTCAGAATTGAATTGGATGATTATCCCGGGATTTCCAAAACATATATTAATATTGGAATGATCTACAGGGATCTGTCGTATTTTGATATGGCAAAAGGATACTTTAACAAAGGGCTTAAATGGGCCAAAATCTCCGAAGTCTCTGATGTTATTGGGTATTCATACAATAGTATTGGATCACTGCACGAAAAAGAGGGTAATCTCGATTCAGCTTTGTATTATTATCTCAAGTCAATCCACTCCTATACTGACAAAGGCTACAATATAGCAATTATGAATCAGACAAATGTCGGACGAGTTTACCTGGCAAAAAAAGAATACGAAAAAGCCGAAGAGTACCTGGGATCAGCGCTTGAATATGCGATATTAATTGATGACAGGTCAGCCCAGGCGGAGATTTACAAATCCCTGAGTATGCTTAACTTGGGAAAAGGTGATTCAGAAAGAGCAATTTCCTATATAGGGTTGAGTCTTAAAATCAGTGAAGACACGGGCAAAAAGGAATTGATGAAGGATAATTATAAAATTCTTGTTGATATTTATGAGTCCAAAGGAGACAGAACAAAAGCCCTTAACTACTATAAAAAATACCATGAAAGCTATACTACATTGTTTAATCAGGAAGTTGGTAAGAAAATCTCGGTTCTTGAAGAACAAAAGGAAATGGAGAAACAGAGACTCGAGCTTTCAATTAAAGAATTGGAACTAAAAGGCAAAGAATTTTCGAGAAAATTATCCACAGCAATAGCCATAGGATTTTTATTGTTAACACTCGCGCTTTACTATTTTAACCGGAAAATTAAAAAGTCGAATACAGAGCTGAAAGAAAAGAATTCCCAAATTGAAGAGCAGAAAAGGGAACTTGATCTGCATAATCAGCATTTAAAAAGGCTTAGCGTAACACAAAACAAGCTCTTCTCTATATTGGCGCACGACTTAAGGAATCCTTTTCACTCTATGCTGGGTTATTCCGAGCTTCTTATAGAAGACTTCAACAATCTTAGTAGAAGCGAGCAACTCGACTATATTAAGACCATTAAGAATGCTTTGAGTTCGACATATGACTTACTCGTAAATCTGCTTTTCTGGACCAGAGCAAATACAGGTAGTCTTGAAAGACGACCGGAAAAATTTGACTTAAATCAGTTAATTCGAACAACTTTGAACATTTCGGAATCGCAGGCACGCAGAAAAAATTTAAGAATAGATTTGAATATTCTTAATGATACCCTTCATGTTATTGGGGATAGAAATATGATAGAAATTGTAATAAGAAATCTTATTACAAATGCAATTAAATTTACGCCTCGTAAAGGAAAAATTCACATCGAGACTTCTATTAAGGGAGCCGCTGCTGTATGCAATATTAAAGATGAAGGAATTGGAATTGACAGTGAGTCAGTTGACTCGATTTTTGACTTTGAACATCGCAATACACAAAATGGAACCGAAGGAGAGCGGGGAAGCGGATTAGGATTAATTCTTTGCAAGGAATTTGTTGAACTTAATAATGGTAAAATTTCTGTTGAGAGTGAGCCTGGGAAAGGCAGTTTATTTACCTTTAATCTACCTTTGGCTGACAATAAGTAATGGAATTAACTCTTAAAATTCTCCGAGTAGTATTCCAACAACTCATCTTTACTAATCGTTTCGGCACTGCCGGTACTATCAAATATCTCTACATCGGTTTCAATTTCCCCAAGAATATTTAAAGTGAAGTTCAGCATATCTTCTTCAGCATTCCAAGTTCTTGTACATTCGTTTGCTATTTCAAATCCGGTAATTAATCCTTCGTGGTCATAAAGTAGAGTGATTGAGGAATTGTTATGTTCCAGTGTAGGTTTGTTAGTCAGGTTATGCAAATAAATATCTTCCGGGTGGAGTTGCGATTGCAGTTCTTCATGGGATATCGGCTCAATAAAATTTATTTTGTAGATCATTCTGTTTTTTAACTGATAAGATGAGGATAATCTGCGGAAGATTCACAAAGTCTTTCTGTTTAATAACAATATGCAATTTTCAAAATTCTGATTAGCTGCCCGGCTGGAAGAAAATTGTGAATTGGCTGCCTTTCCCTTTTTTACTTTCGACCCGAATTTCGGCATTATTCAACTCACAGTAGTTTTTCACCAACGATAATCCCAGTCCTGTGCCCTCATACCTTCTTGAATAACCGGTCTCCTCCTGGCTGAATGGTTTGAAAATATCCTTCAGATACGTTTCGCTCATACCCACGCCACTATCCTCCACTATTAATAGAATTCTATCGGTACTATCGGACTTAACATGAACAGCTATATAACCTTTCTCAGTATATTTTATAGAATTATCAACAAGGTTTGCAATTAATTGACTAACTGAATATAAATCGGCGTTAATCATATTTGTCCCGGCGGAGTGCTTAATAGACAGATTTAATCCTTTTTCAGCAGACTTAAATTTAAATTCTTCTACAACTCTTGTGGCAATTTCAAACAGATTGATATTTTTAAATTTTGCTTCGTAATTGCCCAGCTGAAGTTGTGACAAATTCAGGATCGAATCAATTGTTCTTATTAGCCTCTCACTGCCGTGTGTAATAGCCGAAAAATATTCACTGAATGCACTGTTTTCAGGGTCATCCAATCTCTCTTTTATGAGAGAACTAAAACTTAAAATTGTGTTAACCGGAGTCCTGATTTCATGCGACATTTGTGCGAGGAATTCAGATTTCAGCCTGTCCGAATTTTCTGCTTTTTCCTTTGCCAGCAGCATTTCATGCTGTGCGTTTTTATTTGCTGTAATATCTTCAATCGCACCCTCAATAATTTTCTCCCCGTTCTGATTTATAAATATTCTGGCACTTTCTCTCACCCAGATAATTCTATTGTCCAAAGTTCTATACGTTTTCTCCAATCCGACTACAATACCTTTTTTTTGAATTTGATTTATGAAGTCCCTCCTATTTTCCATATAAAAAGTCTTTTCAATATCAAGGTTATGTAAATCTTCCGCGCCTTTAGCTCCAACCATTTCTTGAAATGCCTGGTTGCATAATACAATTTTACCTTCCATTGTTGACTGGTAAATCCCAAAAGCCGAGTTCTGAAATAAGTTTTTATACCTTACTTCACTGCTTCGAAGTGCGTTTTCATACTGTGATTTCTGATGTATTTCCTTTTGAAGCTCTTCAGTTCGTTTCTTAACTAATTCTTCCAATACTTCCGATTGCTTTTTCTGGGAATAATACTTTTGGAAAACGACCGTAATGCCGGACGTAATTATTATTAGAATTATGTAAAACCAGGTTTGTCCGTAAAAAGGATTTCCTATGGATAGTAATGCCGAATAAGTTTCTTCACTTAAGGTTCCCTTGTCATTTTCAACTCTCATTTCAAAAACATAGTTGCCGGGTGCAAGAGAAGGGAAGCGGAGTCCGGGTTTAGATGTTGTAAAAGAATCGATAATACTTCCTGCTTCCTGTCTAAGGAGTACATGAAATTTGTTGTTGTGTTCATCAATGTATGAAAATGCGGAGAGTTTTATAAATATGTTTCTTTGACTGTATGGGATTTTAATACTTTTCAAAGGGTGGAAAATAGTGTCTGAACCAGTTTGTAGAAATTCAATTTTACCTTTAGGTTTTATAAAGTTATTTTGATCGTAAATGTCATTGTAAATTGATAACCCGCCGTTAGTGCCGATCCAGAAACGTCCCGAACTATCCAGGTAACCGGCATCTCTGTTGCATTCCATTCCGCTTAATCCATCAGAGAGTATAAAATGATGAATATGTTTGTTCTCCAATTTATATACGCCATTGTTTGTGCCGAACCAAACTTCGCCGGCTTTGCCGTTCTTAATAAAATATATAGGATTATCAATGCTGAGCTTATCAAGTGAATGTTTAACAATTTTATTGGAGTCAAGTCGGTAAAGACCAGTTTTTGTTCCTATTAATACACCGTATTTTTTGTTTTCGCAAACCGAATAAATATTGTTTGCTTTTGGTGTTTCAGCCACATAATTTTTAAGCTCCCCATTATGATAAGTATATAGTCCGTGTTGAGTACTGGCAATATAAATTCCACCGGCCCTGCGAGGAAAAAGTTTTCGGGGTAATAATGAATCCGGAAGTTCCTCGCTGATTAGAATGCCATCATTTAGCCTATAAACGGAAGAAGTGGTGCAGAACCAGTAATTTTTATCAATATCCTGAGTTATGGATACAAAATCTTCAATTCCGTTGAAATTATGCCAGGAAATATTAGCACCGTCGAACTCACCTATTCCATTTGCATAGTCAACTAACCAAAGAGAATTGTTTGAATCGTAATGCATATCCCATATTCGGGAGAATGTGATTAAATCTTCAGATTCAGAGCTGAAAATATGATTCGTTATCTGATCGTTAGATGTATTATAAATTGCAAGGTTACCAACCTGGGCAACAGCAATTCTATTTTCGCCAGCAGTTTCAATTGAAGTCACTTCATTATATTTCAATCCGTTTGCCGACGAGAAATTTCTGAATGGAGTCTGCTGAATTTTGAAAACTCCCCTGAGCGAAGTAAGCCATATATTATTTTCATAATCTACAAATATTGAGGTGATTCCCATTAGCTCGGAACCTGATTTCGTACTTATGCTCTCAGTTTCACGGGTTTTATTATTATACTGGAACAGCGAATTCCTTGAGCCGAATATAATACAATCGGAAATTTTACTTATTCTATATTCAGTTTCATTGTATCGGTACTTTACCAGTGTAAAGTCAGAAGTTGCCTCTTTGAACACGCCGTTATGAAGGAATCCAAGCCACTTGTCTGCTAAAAGCCAGATGTTGGAATCTTTATCTAAATAAATTGCATGAAGGCTGTGGGAAGGGAGCAACTTGTTTATCCGGTCCGCAGATTTAAGGCTGTCATTATCAAGAATGTAGACCCCATCGCTTGTTGCCGTATAAATTGTGTCGTTGAGCTGAGCCATACTTTTTATCGTCAGATTGTTTTGGGAAGATCTTACCTGATGCCAGGACTCACCATTGAATCTAAAGATTCGGCTTTTAGAATCAAGAACTATTGGAAGTGGATTACCGGAATCGTAATAAAGGGTCATCCCCCTAAGTTGAGATATTCTATGATTGTCTGCAATAGGAACAATTGACAATAAAGTATCACTATGTATGATATAAATGGGATACTCAGCACTATACGGCAGTACCCATATGTTGTTTGAAGTATCTTTCTGAAATTGAAATATGGAGTGATTTATTTGAAACTTTCCGGTAACTCGGCTGAATTGTTCAGCATCATATCGAATAAGACCGAAATCACTGCCCAAAAGTAGTTCGCCAGCACTGTTTTGGATAGCATCATAATAAGCATAGGGAGGCAACTCCCGGTGCGCGGAGTAATCCGTTATTAGAAGATCTTGTGCCACCAGAATAATGCTGGCCGGGAATAAAAGTAAAAAGCTGAAGTACTGCCAAAATTTCATTTTCGAAAAGATTCTTACTAATTATTAAATGTTACTATAAATTTACTCCCGCTCCCTTTTTTACTCTCAACTTTTATATCCGCGTTGTTTATATAGCAATAGTTTTTGACAAGTGCTAAGCCAAGACCGTTTCCCTCAAATCTTCGTGTATAACCTGTATCTTCCTGAGAAAAAGGCTGAAATAAGTTTTTCATATAGCGGCTGGACATTCCAATACCCGTGTCGATAATTTTAACTACTATTCTCCGCTTGTTATCACGGGCAACTTTAATCTCAATATTACCTTTACTCGTATATTTAATAGCATTATCGATTAGATTGTTTAAAATTTGACCTACTGTGTAGTGGTCTGCGAAAATTTTTCGGTTTCGAAGATTACACGTTAAGATCAATTCAAGATTTTTATTTTTTGCTCTCAGAGCAAATTCATCATATAAGCTTTCAAGCACATCTTTAAGAATATCGAATTCCTTGAAGTTCGGTTCATAAGTGCCTGTTTGAATTTCGGACATATTAAGTATTAAATCGATTGTCCGGATTATTCGCTTGCCCGCATGATCTATTGATGAAAAACCGTATTGCATATCTTTATCAACTTTATCTTCCAGTTCGTCTTTAAGAAGGTTCGAAAAACTTAGAACAGTATTAATAGGAGTTCTTATTTCATGAGACATTTGCGCGAGGAACTCACTTTTAATCCTGTTGGCTCGCTCAGCCTCATCGCGTGCTTTCAATACTGTGTTTTCGGAACTTATACGACCGATTTCAGCAGAACAGCGAATAGCGAAAATCTTTAAAAGTGTTGTAATAAAACTGGTATCATGTTTAGGTTTTTTACCGTAAAGAACCAGTATTCCAATGGGCTCATCATTCGAATCATTCAAGCTTATTCCAAAAAAGGATTCAATTTTTCTTTTTGCCAACCCCGCATCATCCGGGAATTTTGAGCAGACATTTTCCTCATAAACGGCCAGTGAATTTTCAATAACTTTCGAGCAGGGAGTATTAACCAGAGTATAGCTGAAATTTTCCTCAAAACTATTTTCAGCCCAGAAAGCCAGTGTGTTTACCTTTTGGTTGTTCCCAACAAATTTACCTATTAGTGCATATTCTACATTTGCTGTTTTTGCGAGATACTCTGCCGCAGATTTAAAGAAAACCTCACCTGCCATAGCGGACATATCCTCGACAAGCGTAAATAATACATCTTCAATTCTCTTGGTTTCTGTTACATCCGGGAAAACAATTATACCTGCGACAGTTTCGCCAAACCTGTTCTTTATTGGAGCGGCATTAGCAAGTATCCATCGAGGTTCACCGCTATCGCGTTTTATCATTAACTCAACATTCTTAAAAACTTCGCCGTTCTTTATCGCATTATAAAGGGGCAACTCCTTGTAATCAGCTTCAGTTCCGTCAGTATTAAATATTTGCCAATTTCCAGGATGATCCTTTCCTTTGATATCTATCAGAGCTTTGCTGGTTTTTCCTCTTATTTCCATAGCAGCAGCGTTTGCTATCCTAATATTACCGTCCGGTGCGTCAGCAATGATAATACCCGCCGGATTTTGTTCAATGGCTGCAAGAAGTAACGATTGAGCGCGTTCCAGCTCAGTTTGTGCTTTTCTCCTCTCCTTTATACTCTGAGCCATTAGTATCAATCCGGTTAATTCACCTTCATCATCCTTAAGGTGAGCCCCGAATACTTCCAGTTCCGTTTTCTTCCCCGTTATTGCTGTATACTTAAGTTCTTTTGAACTTACGGTCTGACCGTCCATGAGCTTTTTAATAATTTCAAACAGCTCCGATTCTCTAACATTCGGTAAGTCAAGAATGTTGATCCCGATGACCTCTGAAGGATTGTTGAATCCGACGCCCAGAATCTCTTTCATTGCCCCGTTTTCGTATGCGATCACTCCGTCTTTATCGAGATAAATAATTCCGATTGGGGAAGAGTCAATTATATCCTGGTTCAGTTTTTCAGATTTCTTAAGTGCAATTTCATACTTAATTCTTTCTGTAATATCTCGTATGGTTGAGCATACCGTAAATTTGCCGTTTAATTCAAAAACATTGGATGAGATTTCAACGGGAAAAATAGAACCATCCTTTTTAACATGATGGCCGGGAGTAATCCTTGTTATCTTGCCGGGTTCCATCTTTTTTATCTGCTTGAGAGATATATTCGGTTCAGCAGATATATTAGTTGATTTTAATTTTAGAAATTCGTCGTATGTATATCCATAAAGATCAACTGCTGCCTGGTTTACGTCGATAAAACGTTGTGTGTCGAAATCAAAGAGAATAATAGCATCAGCTTCTGCAGCAAAAAGACTCTTGTATTTTTGTTCACTGTTTCTGGTTGCAGTTTCATTTAATTTTCGTTCAGTGACGTCTCTGACTATTGCTTGTATAAAATCATTGCCGGAAAGCTTCAATACATTTAGGCTTACTTCAACCTCGAACAATGTGCCGTCTAGTCTTTTATGCTGCCATTCAAAAAATTGTGGCTTGCCTCTTAAGGCTTTTGATATTTTCTCTATTGCTTTATCCAGGGATTTTTGTCCGTCCGGTTGAATTTCCGGTGAAAAATCTGCCGGTTTGAACCCAAGAATATCATTCCTCTCACATCTGAACATTTTCAGCGCTCCGGGATTGCAATCGATAAAGGTGTCACCCTTTATTAAAAATATTCCATCGTTTGCGGACTCGTAAAGACTTCTATACTTGCTTTCACTTTCCCGGAGTTGCTTTTCCATTCGGAAGCGTTCGGATAAATCTCTTATTACTGTAGAGAAATAAGTTATCTTACCTGTATGGTTCTTGTGTGACATAACTATTTGTGAAACGGGAATTTCATTTTTTATTGCCCCGATAATCGACGTTTCACCACGCCAGGAACCATTCTGAATGGCTGCGGGAAGCACTTCATTTTTAATCAGTTTGTACACATCTTTAGGATGACATTCGCTAATATGCTTTTTCTTGAACTCATCTCTCTTCCATCCCAGCAGCTTTAAACCAGCCTCGTTTATATAATTTATATAACCCTTCTTGTCCGACAATCCTATAAAATCGGAAGAAGATTCAATAATACTAATGAACTTGTCTCTTTCTTCCTCAAATTTTTTTCTTTCATCTATATTCCTAACACCTGAGATAATAACTTCTTTATCTTCAAGAGAAACTATTTTTATAGTTACTTCACACCAGAACACCCTATCTTTTCCGGTCTTTGCCAGCCAGATAAAATATTGTATGCCTTCCCGTTTTACTTTTTTATACCAATCGAATGCATCATTTCTGCTGAATGGTTCGCTTCCTTCGGAGATTTTATCGGGAGTTAAACCCAATAATTTCTCTCTTGGTAATTCAAACATTTTTACGGCAGTTTCATTCAGATCAATAATCTTACCTGAGTCTTTATCATGAATAAAGATTGCATCGTTGGTACCGTTAAAGATATTCTTATATTTCTCCTCACTCTTCCTTAACTCTACTTCTGTTTTTTTTAACCTGGTAATATCCCTTTGCGATCCCCATATGCTGATTAACTTATCATCTTTAATTATACCAACTGCATTTGTAAGTATATTTCGCTTGCCACCTTGGTTATTCTGAATAATTGCGGGTGCATTATTAGATCTGTAACCTGACTTAATGAAAGTCAGATTATATTCGTGCCTGTCCCGTTCTTTGAAGTGCTTATTTAAGTCTGTTAATTTTTTACCGGTACACTCGCTAGCGGAATTAAATCCCAATATATTAGCAAATGTATTATTACATTCAGCAATGAATGATTCCTGTATAATCTTTTTAGCCTGTTCACTTATAGAAAGATTAATCGATATCGGGGAAGAAAATTCAATTCTATAAATGCCTTCGGAACTGGTTTGAATATAATTTCTGTACTTGCGTTCATTCTCCTGAATAATACTTTCGGCCTGTTTTCTATATATAACAGCACTGATATTTTCAGCTAGAATTTTTAGTATTTCTAGGTCGTCTTTTGTATATGCTTTTTCATTATTATAATCTTGTAAAGCTATAATGCCAATAAACCTGTCCTCAACTCTAAGAGGTACTCCCATCCATACTCTGGATAATTTCCCGACCACTCGGTTAATTTTTCCTTTCTTCACAAGGTCCCTATGCTTCACTAAGTCTACAAACAACGGTTTCCCGGTTTTACGTACCATATCCGTTAAGCTTCCCTTTAAATCCAGAACCGACGGAGATTTTGTACCGTCATATTCATCAATATGATAAGGGAATAAATATTTTTTCTTTTCTTCATTATACAGTGCTACGTAATAATTTTTAACCGGAATTAGCGTGTTGAGTTTTAACTTAATAAGGCTGAGATATTCGTGAAGGTTTTCTACATGATTTGCGATTTGAGTAATTTCATAAATTAGGTTTTTAATTCTGTCAGCACGAAGCGACTCAGTAATCTCGCGGATGTGCAGAATGAGATAGCGTTCGTCGTCAGAGTTCATTATCTGTAAGGAATTAGCCTTGAATATTGCTGTATGAGCAGGGTCCTCAGAGACGGAAAATGTTAAGTCCGCTTTATTTCTTTTATCCTTGAGGAGCTTCCGAAACTTACTTGCTGTTTTTGTATCACTGTTTTCATTCAGGTAAGTAAAAAAATTAAATTGTTGTGAAGTCTTCTGAGTAAGGTTGAACAATTTTTGAATTGTACGGTTTATATAAACAGTCCGGCCTTTATTATTTATAACAATAATGCCTTCATGCGAATTTTCAATAATATTTCTGCCTAGCTCAATGGAATCGATCAGATTTAAATTAACTGACTTTTTCAGCGATTGAGTAACGGATTTAGATTTTTCACTATACGAAGACTCCGCTGAAACTGCTTGTGACTTTATTTTCTTTTTTAATTTTTTATTTTCTTTTTCAAGCTTTTCGAGTTTAGCAACTAGTTCATTCTTTTTTAATTTATTAGAGGGAGTAGGCATATTCGTGAATCCTCTAGAGTTAATAACTTATTATTTCCTATCCGTTTTCAATTCAAAAAGATTATACAAAAGGGGAGGTAAAAATCAAAATAAATATACAAGGGCCCATTTCAAGATAAATCAAATATTTCCAATGAAATGAATTATTAACTGGAATTTAATAATTCAGACTTGAACTCTGTTTATATTTTTCGTTATGTTTGCACTATGGGTAGAAGGGTAAAACACATAATACTTCTTACAAGCTATTTACTTGTAATCGGTGCTGTATCTTTTCACCATCATACAGTAAGTGATTTGTTGCCGCCCAGCTTGTTTTCAGAAACAAAGCAAGACGCTTCAGATCAGATCATAATGTATGCAGGCAATTGTCCCGTTGTTCATTTTGCTCAGAATGGTTTCGCAGCAGCACAGATTAGTTCCGAATATTGCTGCTATTTCTTTAATAAGATAAATGCTTATTATTTTGTTCAAACCGAATCATTTAATAATTCCCATCGTGTAACTTCCCTGAGAGCTCCTCCAATAGCTTAAGAATTAGTATCTAATAATTTCTTAAACTATATCAAGGAATAACTATGTCTAAATTAATTCTTTCAAGAAGAATAAGCCTTATTTATTTGGTTCTGGCAACACTTTTAATAATTTCTGCCTGTAGTGATGATGATCCGTTAACAGCGGAAGAGGATCACTTTGAAGCTATTGGGATGTACTTTTCAACTTCCGGAATTGAAATAGCCCGGATACTTCGCGGTGAAACAACAGATACACTTGAAGCACCTGTCGGAGGTTTATCCGATCATACTGAGATAATGTTTTTTAATGAAGATGAAGAATTAGTAGATCCGCCAAGTGATGAAGAAAAATCCTTATCATGGGAAATAGAAGATGAAAGTATAGTTGAAGTCTACCAGCATGAAGGTGAAGAGGGCGGTTATGAATTTCATCTTAGAGGTTTGAAAGAAGGTGTAACAGCAATTGAATTCTTTGTTTTACATGAAGGGCATAACGACTACAGGTCGGGGCAAATACCCGTTAAAGTAATCAATGATGAAGATTCACATGATAAACCCGTTGGTTTTAAACTTATTGATGAAGAATCGGAAACCGTATTGGCTTCAGTTAACGCGGATGGTTCGGTTACAGGTTCATTAAGCATAGGAATCGGAGAAACAACCGATCATATAGAAGTTGAGTTCTTTGATGAAAACGGGGTGGAATTTAAGCCTGCGGCACCTCCACACGGTCTATTTATCGAAAGCTCCGACACGAGCATTGTAACTATAACCGGAGAGGAAGAAGATGAACCGTGGGCATTTAAACTCAGCGGAGTTTCATCAGGTACATCCACTATCACGATAGGTATAACTCATGATGGAGAGTTAGAAGAATCGTTTAATCAGGTAGCGGTAAATGTCAATTAGAAAAATAAAGTGTTGTTTCTATAAAAAACACTTCATGACAATTGGAGTGTTTTTTATATTTTTTATGATTCCTCTCGTTTTATCCGGCAAACTATTTGAAGGTAACTTAAGCGGCATCGTAATCGATAATGAAACAGGTGAACCGGTTCCCGGTGCTGCTATTTTATTCAGAGAAGTAAACAGATATACGGTTTCCGATGCCGATGGCAAATTTTATATAGAGTGTAAAGAAAACCTGCCTGTTGTTACGCTTGAAGTTACCCATCTCGCGTATCGCGAAAACCATATGAAGGTTGAAGTTGAATCGGCGCAAGGTGAAAAGCTTGTAATCTTCATGATACCTAAATCCGTTGAGATCGATCCTGTGCTGGTATCGGGTTATCAGGCATATTCTAAACTCGAAGATTTACAGGAAGTAAGCAGCGTATTGAAAGGAAAGGACCTGCAGCGTGAACTCGGACTAACGTTGGCATCGACATTAAAAAACGAAACCGGACTCGCAATGCGCTCAATGGGTCCGGCCCCCGCCCGCCCGGTAATAAGAGGCTTAAGTTCTGATCGTGTTTTAATTAGTGAGGATGGGAATAAAACAACCGACCTTTCCGCAACATCACCGGATCATGCAGTAACTATTGATCCTTTTAACCTTGAGAGAATTGAGGTTCTGCGCGGGCCGAAAATTCTTACACAGACTCCAACGACAATCGGTGGAGTGGTTAATGTGGTTCGGAATGAGATTCCGCTTATTAAACATGAACATATTCTCGGTTCAGCCGGCGGTTACGGCGAAACCGCTAACGGCGGATATCTCGGTTCAGCTATGCTTGAAGTACCGGTCGATAATTTTGCATTGCGCGGGGAAGTAAGCAGAAGAAAGTCCTTTAATGTAAATACTCCTGCGGGTGAGTTGGAAAACTCCTATTCCAGCAACTCTAATTATAGTCTTGGCAGTAGTTACATTTCTGATCACTTTATGGTCGGAGCATCATTCAGAAGATTTGAACTGGACTATGGAGTTCCGGGCGGATTCGTAGGCGCTCATCCGAATGGCGTGGATATATCAATGTTCCGGCGGCAAATGAACGTAAAAAGTGAGCTTCATTTTCACGATTCGTTTGTTACAGATATTAAGTTTAATTTTACTAACGCACTTTACAGGCATCAGGAGTATGAAGCCAGCGGCGCAGTAGGTTCGGAGTTCAAAATTGAGAACAATTTCGGCAATCTGGATTTCGAACATGACCGTTACGGACTATTGCAAAAAGGTATTATGGGACTGTCGTTCGAACATCGTAATTTTGATATAGGCGGATTCGTGTTTACGTCCCCGTCAACTTCCCTTAATTTGTCCGGCTACATTTATGAAACGTTGAATTCGGGTAAGTTTAGTTTTGAATTCGGCGCGAGGTATAACTTTGATTCCATCGATCCCGAACGAAAAACTATTGATGACAAAATTGGCGAGATAAAGAAGATAGTATACAATACTTATTCGTTATCGTTCAGTACACTGTATGAAGTCACATCAATAGTTTATGCGGGATTTAACATAAGCAAGTCATCGCGCGTGCCGACTATTGAAGAACTGTTTTCCAGGGGACCTCATCTGGCAGCTTATTCGTACGAGATCGGTAACCCGGATCTGGAAGATGAAAGAGGTTTCGGCGCCGAGTTATTCGTCTTCCATAAATATGAAAATCTGTTCTGGAATTTCAACCTCTTCAGAAATGATCTCAGCTATTATATTATCGCGCGTAATACCGGTGAAATAAACTACCAGACTTTCCTCCCGGTATATCAGACTTCGGGTGTGGCAGCGTTGCTTTATGGTGCTGAGTTTCAGCTTGACTGGAACCTTACTAATCGCGTTGGACTTTCCACTACTGTTAGCTATACCCGTGGAAATTTCAAAGGGAGCAGCCGATCGTTACCCCAGATTCCGCCGCTTAAGGGAAGGTTTGAGGTAAACCATAACTTCATGGAAATACTTTTCGGATTAAATGCTGAATGGGCCGCCGCACAGAAAAACACAGATGCATTCGAAATGCCAACAGCAGGCTATGTTATCTATAATGCTTATGCGCAGTATTCGTTTAGTACAAACTCGTTTGTGCATAACGTATCATTCTACATTGATAATTTGCTTGATACTGAATACTACAACCACCTTTCCCGCGTTAAATCAATTCTTCCCGAGGCCGGACGGAATTTTCGACTTACCTATAAGTTGTATTTTAATTTGTGATTGTCATATCTCAATTTTTAATAAAAAGAACTACTTATAAATCCGGGAAATGATGATTTTAAAGTAAAAATGGAATAAAATCACTTGGAGGGTTGTGCTTTTAAAACATAATTCCTAAATTTGGCATCTGATTTTTTTATGAATGTTCTTAAGACACGTATGATTATGTAAGTCCCGATGTTCATCGGGATTGATGGGCGCGTAGCTCAGTGGTAGAGCATCTCCCTTTTAAGGAGAGGGTCCCTGGTTCGAGACCAGGCGCGCTCACATAACATAAGAACCCAATAGAAATATTGGGTTCTTATGTTTTAAACAAACCCGTACACCTCTCGTCTATCTGGTACATTTAGATATCCGGTATGCATAAGTGAATTCAAAAAAGTAATATTATTGATTATATTGACGCCCAAATTCAAATTAAACCGGATTGTGCATTGCGTCTTTCCCAGATATTGTTATTACTGGTTATATTTAGTTCAGCCTGCTTCTCCCAGGTGAAGATAAATGAATTCCTTGCGCGCAATACTACAGTTAATCCGGATAATGTTGACTTCAGCGACTATTCCGACTGGCTGGAATTGTATAACACTCAGGGTACTTCGGTTGATCTAACCGGATACTATCTCACCGATGATCTTGATGAACCGTTAAAATGGGAAATACCTGCAGGTACTGTAATCGGACCGCATCAAACAATAATCTTCTGGGCTGACGGATTTGATGCAGCTCCGGGGGAAGTTTTCATGCGTGAATCCTGGCCCTGGGAAAATTTTGTTACTCAGGGATATCACACCAATTTCAAACTGGATTTTTTTGGTGAGGAAATCGGACTATTTAAAAGTCAGGATACAACTATCACTCTTATTGATTCGGTAACATTCGACAGACAGATATCTGATGTTTCAATGGGCAGGAATATCAGCGCTAATTATACCTGGTATTACTATGGTGAACCGACTCCGGGTAGAATAAACGTGACTAATCCGGTATCAGTCCCGGAACAATCACACGAAGTTGGATTTTCACTTGCTGCCGGGTTTTATTCCGGGACACAAACTCTTGAGTTATCAACTTCAGCGAATGAACAAATATATTATACAACCAACGGCTCCGATCCGACTATAGCTTCTGAAAAATATGTCGCGCCGATTGTTTTAAGTGGTAACAGCGTTATTCGTGCTCGCACGATAGTTGACGGAAAGCTGCCCGGACCTATAACTTCGAATACATATTTTGTTTATGAGATTAAAAGCACATTGCCGGTGATTTCTCTGATCATCGATCCTCCGTTGTTCTGGGATGACGAAATCGGTATATACTCAAACTCTATGAAGAACAGGGAGATACCGCTGTCTGTTGAATACTTCGATCCTGAAGGTACTCGCCAATTCAAAGTTAATGCCGGTGCTAGAATAGGCGGCTATAATATTTGGCGTTTCGCTCAGAAACCATTGAATATATATCTGAATGACAAATACGGAGACGATGAAATAAATTTCAAACTGTTCGATAAAAATTACGCGGTATTCAAATCATTTGGTCTTAGAAATGGCGGAGATAACTGGCCCACGACAATGCTGCAGGATGCAATGGCTGAAAGTATTGTTAAGGATCGTATGGAAGCAGGTGTGCAGGCATACAAACCTTGTGTAGTTTACATTAACGGATCCTACTGGGGTATCCATAATATTAGAGAAAGACTTGATGAACAATATTTCGCTGCAAACTATAATGCTGATCCATATAACATTGATCATGTAAGATACAATCTTCTTCCTCCAAATGGTAATCTTGGTTTGGAATTGGAGAAGGGTACAATTGATGACTACAATGCACTTGTCGAATTCGCGGCCACCCATGATCTATCGAGTGCTGAAAACTACGATTATATGAAATCGAAGATGGATGTAATTAGTTTTATAGATTTTATTGCCGCGGAGGTTTATGTCTGTAATACTAGTTGGAGACATAATAGGGAGTGGTGGAAGTCTACAAATAACGGCGGACGCTGGCAATGGCAGTTGCCCGATATCGACCGGGGATTTAACTATGATAATATTTCCCGTAATGTACTCGATAACATGGTCAACGAATATTCTTTGTTTCACAATTTACTTGATAACTCTGAGTTTAAGAATAGTTTCGTTCAAAGGTTTGCCGCGCATCTTAATAGTACTTTTTCGCCGGAAAGGATCAGTGTGATTACTGATAGTCTGAGCTCAGTTTTAGAACCGGAAATGGAAAGACATATTACACGTTGGAGTTCGTCGGGGGGTATTTCCTCGATAAACAGTTGGCAAAATGAATTAAACAGAATTAAGAACTTCGCCGCGGACAGGATAACAGTTGTCTTCAACCAGATTAGGAATGAAATTAATGTTGATGAAACTGTAATTATAACAATAAACAGCAATAATCACGGATCATTTTATTTTAATGGTGTGCCTGTTCAAAGTTTATCTGAGTTGAAATTCTTTAAAAATATTCCTATTGAGATTATTGCCGTACCTAAACCGGGTTATAAATTCAGCGGCTGGCTGGGGAGCGGTTCAGATACTCTTTTAATCACTCCGCAGCAGGATGTTCAATTTACGGCATCCTTTATTGAATCCTCTGACATAGTTTTACCTGGAATGATCTCCACGAATACTACTTTGAGTAATACTGGAGCGGCTTACTTAACCTCCGGAGATTTAACCGTTCCGGAAAATGTAACTCTGAAAATCGACAGAGGTGTTACGATCAAAATGCCGGAGAACGCGGGGATTTATGTAAAGGGACGATTGCTGATTGAAGGAACTGAAGACGAACCCGTTAGCATATCTACGGATTCAAAACCCGGTAATAAAAACTGGGCAGCATTGTGTTTCGAGAATGCTGTGGATACAAGTTATATATCATATCTTAAATTATCCGGTGCTGTTAATGGTGCTGATCCGGTTAATCAGAAAGGGGCGATCTCCGCAAACAATTCAAACCTGGTTTTAGATCATTGTTTGATCAGTAATGTAATCTTTCCAATCTTTGTTAATGGCGGAAGCATAGTATTAAAAAACTCCGAATTATCCGCAACCGGCACCTGTGATTATATTGGGGTTAAACAGGGTAATGCCCGTATTACAAACAATATCTTTTGGGGCAACAATGCACCCGATACCGATGGTATCGATTTAGACGGTGACAATAATGCAGTAGTTGAAGGTAATAGGATGTATAACTTCAGCGGATTCAATTGCGATGCTATTGATATTGGTGAGAATTCAAGTAATATCCATATTACCGGCAACTATATTTTCAATTCATCAGATAAAGGTATTTCAGTTGGTCAGCGTTCGACCGCGTGGATTGATAAAAATATAATTCTCGGTTGTAATCTTGGAGTTGCAGTAAAGGATGAGTCTGAAGTTGTGGCTGACAAAAATACATTCTTTATGAATAACATTGCTGTTTCATGCTACGAGAAAAATTTCGGCAATGGTGGAGGACACGCGACGATTTCAAATTCGATTTTGTCAGCATCAAAAATAAGCTCAATTTATAAAGATGAGTTGTCGACAATAGAAGTATCCTATTCATTAAGTGATATGGATTTGCTCGCTGGCGAGCATAACATCTTTAGTGATCCCGGTTTCAAAGATTTACTAAACTATGAATTGGAGTTGAGCGACACTTCGGTATGTTTGGTTGCAGGGAAAACTTCCGACGGGAACCAAATAAGCATAGGTGCGGATTATGTGTATGAGGAGTCCGACCTTCCTCTCAAGATTCGTTTAAGTACCGGAAGTGATATTGTGATTAACGAAATTATGTACGCGGATAACATTAGCGACGGCAGGAATGATTGGATTGAATTATATAACAGTACAGATGAGAATATTAACTTATCGGGATGGTTAATAACCGATGAAGACTCAACACATACTTTTGTATTTCCGGAAGGAACCGAAGTTAATGCCGATGACTATCTGGTAGTATGCAGCGATACAGCTTTGTTTAATGCTGTATATGACGGAGTTAAGTATGTAATTGGTGATCTTGATTTCGGTTTGGGTAATACGGATAAGGTTAGGTTGTTTGATGCCTTAAGTACATTGAGAGCATTTGTTTCTTATACCGATTCTTATCCATGGCCTTTTACGGAAGATAATTCTGCAGTGAGTATTGAGTTGAAAAATCCCGCATATATCAACTACAGAACTGTTGACTGGGCGGCATCAGGGGAATGGGGAACGCCGGGAAGAAAAAATAAATCGTTTGTATCATCGGTTGACTCCCGGAAGCGACCTATCCCAGTCGAATATAGCTTATTGCAGAATTACCCGAATCCGTTTAATCCTTCTACTGCAATCCGTTATTCATTGCCTGAAAGGGCCCATGTAAAAATTAAAATCTTTAATGTACTGGGCGAAGAGCTCGTAAAACTGGTTGACGATATTCTTCCGGCAGGTAGTTATAGTATACGGTTTAATGCTGAGGCCGTTGGTCAACCCCTGGCAAGTGGTGTATATATTTACAGGCTGGAAACAGGGGAGTTTATGCAATCACGAAAAATGTTACTGCTAAAATAAATCTATTTGAACAATGAATTGAGTGTTATTACTTTTAACTTGCTGGAAGAGTAAAGTGAAATTTGCTTCCAACACCAGGTTGACTTTCCAGTGAAATAGCACCGCCGCTTTTCTCAACAAATTCCTTGCATAGAATTAGTCCGAGTCCGTGACTTCCTTTTGTCTGAATACTATCGGATAAACCGTCACCTGCAATCTTAAACAAATTCCTGGCTTTTATCGGATCAATACCGCTCCCTGTATCCTCAACTGTAACACGGACGAACTGTCCGTCAAGTGCTGCGTGAATCGATATGCTTTCTCCTGCTTTAGTATAATTCATCGCGTTGGTTAGCAGGTTTCTGAATATTGTACGTAATATGTTTTTATCGGCAAGTACATACAGCTCGTCTTCAATAGTTGTGTAGAGGTTAACGCCTTTCGCGCCTGCTGCTGATTCCCGCATAGATAGTTGTGAAAGCACGAAACTGTATAAATCAATTCTTTCCGGTTTCAGTTCTAGTTTACCGGTCTGCGACTTTGACCATTCGAGCAAATTCTCGAGAAGCTTCTTGGCTGTATTGGCCTGGGCTTGCATTTTTTTAAGATAACCGACTTTAGTCTTATCATCCAATTCATCATAGTCTTCAATCAATAATTGCGAGAATCCAATTAAGGAAATGAAAGGTTCATTTAAATCGTGACCGATTATTGAGAAGAATCTATCTTTAGCTGCGTTAGCTTCTTCCAGTTCGCGCTGTCTTTTTTCAAGATGTTCAGTCTGCTGCTTTATAACCTTTTTGGATTCTTCCAATGCTATAAGTGAACGGAGCCTGGCAAGTAATTCAATTTTATCAACCGGTTTGTTTATATAATCCTGAGCGCCTATATCAAATGCGTGAGCCAGGTATTCCGAGGACGTGATACTAGTAACCATAACAACAGGAATGTCTTTAGTCTTGTCCTGGGACTTAAGAATTTTCAGAGCATCAATGCCGCTCATTTCCGGCATGTTCCAGTCCATTAGTATTAAATCGGGTAAATGTTCGTGTGCAATTTCACATCCCATCTTTCCGTTTGAAGCGGTAAGAATATCAACATTATCTTTAAGCGCTTTCAAATAACTTATGAGGACCCTTAATACAGAAGGATCATCCTCAACAATCAACAACGTTGTTTTACTCATCGTTAACTCCCGCTATTATCTTTTTACAATATTTTCAGAAATCAATTCCCTGTAACGGACTTCATTGCTCATGATAGCTGATTCAAGCACTTCTTCCTGCCATTGTTTTAACTCGCCTGTCGTATCATCTCCCAACGAACCAATTATATCGGAGATTTTACCGTATTCGAATATCTTGCAATTATTCAGCTCCGGCAGAATACTATTGATGGCTGTAATTTCTTCCTCGGTGAAACTGAATGAGGCGGTGTCTTCCTGCCCGGTGCTAACATCCGGCTCCACGACTTGTTGGACTGGCTCTGCATCGCCTTCATTACCTACGAGTACTGTAATAAAAAATGTGGTTCCTTTCCCGACTTCTGACTCAACCCAGATTTTACCTTCGTGAGCTTCAACTGCAAGCTTGCAGAAGCTTAAACCAAGTCCGGTTGAACTTGTTTTCCCGTACATCTTGTTCTTAACCTGCGAGAATTTATCGAAGATTGAATCTATTTTGTCCGCCGGGATTCCCTGACCTGTATCGGCGACAGCTATTTTTATCTTATTGTTTTCCTGAACAGATTCAATGCGAATTGTGCCACCAGGGGAAGTATACTTAATAGCATTTGTCAGGATGTTCATTAATACACGTGCGATAATCTCAAAGTCGTAATTACCTACGAGTGAACTATCGGTATAGTTTACAACCTTAATGCTGTTAGATTTGAGTTCGACTTTAACTTCATCAATTGCTTCGTCAATTACTCCAAGTATCCTGTGCGATTCAAGTTTGAGCTGGAACTTGCTCTCCTCGAATTTATTTATATCGAGAATATTTGTTACAAGGTGGAGCATTCTTCTGCCCGCACCGTTAATTGTTTTTAATCCTTCCTTATTTGCTTCTGCTTCCGATAGACCGATAATTGAATTCAACGGATTCTTAAGATCGTGAACTATCATATTTGTCATTGACTCTTTAAAGTCCTCAAGTTCTTTTAATTGGGCATAAGACTTTGCAAGTTCCTGTCGTTGTTCTTCAATATGCTGGTTTTTCTCCTCAAGCTTTTTATTCGCAATCTTTTTATTTCTAAATCCACGGTATATAACAAATATTAAGGAAAGTACAAGGAGTATTATAAGTATCATTACGTACATCAGATTCTGCTGAGTAGCTATAGTGATATTCTGTCGGTTTAATATCGATTGTTTCTCATCTATTTCAATCTGAAGGCTCTCAACCTCTTTGTATTTTTCCTGCAGTTGGGTCGTGTACTCTTCAAGTTCCTTCCTTTTTTTATCAATTTCCGCCTGTTGTTCTTCCTGAATTTTTTTCTGTTCTTCGAGAAGTTTGCTCTTTTGTTCAGTATCAGCTAATAACTGTTTTAATTCATCGTTCTTTGCATCCAACTGTTTCTGCTGCTCAAAAAGTCTTGCCGTCTGCGATGAAATTAAATCGCGCTGTCTCTCTATCTCCGCAGCAATTCTCTTCAGGTCCGATTGAAGCTTATTGCTCAGCTTTTGCTGTTCTTCGAGCTGTTCCTGCTTGGTTAATAAATTACTCTGCGACTTTTTATATAATTCCTGTACATCGAGATTTGTTCCGCCCAGCAAAACCATATCCGGTAGAACTGAAAGGTTGTGATCGGCGATTGTCTTTTCATTTAATTCAAAGTGTATCCTGTCATCATCTTTGTAGATGAAATTAATCATCACGAACTGCTTGTCATCAAGATTATCGGTTACAAGAAGTAAGTCACTCTCCCACGCAGCCCTATACAAAGTCTTAATATTCTTGTTTTGTTCTTTTGGAATGTATATAATCTGTGATGAGAGTATATCCTCAATACTGTTTGAAGATTTTATTCTGATTGGTTTGTTTTTAATTTTTTCACCTTCGGAAAAAGTCTTGAGTTCCTTTAGTATACTCTCATTGTTTCCAAGAACACTTATAGTAAATGCCGCCATATCCGATTCATTATTCCATTTAATATTTTCGGCAAAGTTAAATATGTAAGCCGTTTTCAATTGTTCCTTTGTGTACTGTGCCGATGTATTGACGGACATAAGGAACAGCAATGTGAAAACGATAAATCTCGCGGTTGTCTTGTGGTTGTTTTTCATAGCAGTAATTTATTTGATAAAATTAACTTACGGGATTTATAAACCCACGACCATTGAATATACTGAAAGCCCTTGTACCTGCCTCAAAGTGAGTCTTAATGGAAGAACCCGCTATTTAACCGGATAAGATAAATATAATGCTGTTTAGTATCCATAGTTCGTAATAAAAGATTCAATGGTGAATTTGACCGCAAGTTGTTAGTAAGGACGCTTAATACTTGTCTATTCCCGGACAAGATTAACTTATTTTTAATTTTCAGAATAATTCCGGTTTCGGTATTTTAATGTACTATTTACCCGGTTTGTAATAACGGAGTTGCAGAGTCGGAATCAGACTTGTGTTATTATACCGAAAAAACATTGAATTATTCTGCTGTATTATGTAATATCACCGCGGTCAGACTAATGCAATAGCGGAAGTTTAATTAATGACTGACAATTAAATTACGGAGATCCCGATATGCCGATGAATCAAGTTCTTGGATTAATACTTGGGGGCGGAAGAGGAACACGATTATTCCCACTTACACAAAGTCGATCTAAGCCGGCTGTACCTATTGCCGGTAAGTACCGTCTGATAGATGTTCCGATCAGCAACTGTCTGAATGCTGGCATAAATAAAATTGCAATTCTCACACAGTACAACTCGGTTTCTCTTCACAGGCATATAACAAATTCTTACAGGCGCGATGTTTTTACAGAAGGCTGGGTTGAAATATTGGCCGCTGAGCAGACACCTTTTAGTTCGAAGTGGTATCAGGGCACTGCAGATGCAGTACGTCAGCACATAAGTCATATAAAGAGTTCAAGGATTAAATATGTACTTGTTCTTGCCGGTGATCATCTGTATCAAATGGATTACATGAAGTTTGTGAACTACCATATTGAAACAAATGCGGATATTACTCTAGCTGTTCAGCCTGTTGAGAAAGAGTTAGCTCCGGGCTTGGGAATTCTCAAAAGAAGTGAGAGCGGTGAAATTGTTGACTTCAGAGAAAAACCTTCCGAAGATTTAATCCCGGAACTGATTAGCATCCCCGGTGCCGACAAGCCTCTAATGGCTTCTATGGGAATTTATGTGTTCTCAACCGATCTGCTTAATAAACTGCTGGAATCAGAAGGTGATGATTTCGGCAAGGATATCATACCCCAGGCAATGAGCGATCATAAAGTGATGGGATATATATTTGATGGCTACTGGGCTGATATCGGTACTATAAAAAGATTTTACGAAGTTAATCTGGAACTCGCTTCGCCGGATAGGCCGTTCTCTTTCAATAATCCTCATCAGATGATTTATACGAAGACCAGATTTTTACCTCCCAGCGAACTGGCTAATGTTTCCCTGAATCAGGTATTGTTAACAGACGGGTGCAAAGTGTCGGATGCGAAAATAAGTAATTCCGTTATCGGACTTAGAAGTATAATCTCGAAAGGTGTTGAGATTGAATCTTCAATTATGATGGGCGCAGATTTTTATGAGTCTGAAGCGGAAATAAAGAAAAACGAGGAAATCGGAAGACCAAATGTTGGAATAGGTGAAGGTTCAAGGATTGAATCAGCACTGATTGATAAAAATGCCAGACTGGGAAAGAATGTTCGGATAAAGCATGTTGACAATCGTGAGGACAGCGATAATGGAAACTGGTTTGTAAGAGACGGACTTGTAATAGTTCCTAAGAATGCGATTATTCCGGATAACACGGTTATTTGACAAATACTGTTTTTCTGTGAAATTTATTTGAACACCGAAATTCAAGAATTTTTTAATTTCTTCGATTATATTGGATATTCGGAGGTAAAGTAATGTCGATTATTCATTGGAGAAATACCTATAGTCTGGGAATCGGACTGATAGATGAGCAGCATAAAAAACTGCTTGAAATTCTTAACGAACTTTATGAAGCCCACAAGATTGGAACAGGCAAGGATCTCGTAAACTCTTCTCTCGAGAAATTGGTTGAATATACTTGTTATCATTTTCAAGCCGAAGAAGATATGCTCAGAGAAAATAACTATCCGAACCTTCAAGATCATATTGAAGAGCACAACGAATTCAAGAAGAAAATAACAGGTTTCCTGGATGATTCCAGCAAGGGGAATCTCTTGTTATCAATAAAGACTATTGATTACCTGAAGGATTGGACGATTAATCATATTTTGGGAACCGATAAAGAATACAGTGATTATCTTCTTGATATTGAGCTTGGCAAGTAAATCTTTTACAAATCCATTTAATTATGTCGATTTTTGGCAAAAAATAATTTAGGACAAGTTTGACTTATTCTTAGAAAACTGATATCTTCATATTAACCTAAACCGGAGGGCGATATGAAGATCGATATCTCATTTATACCGAGGGATTATCTTAACCGAACACTCCTTAGTTTATCTGACAAAGAAATTACCAATCCTTATAGGTGTCTTGAGGACCTTAAGAAGGACAAAAAGGCAATAAGAAGTTTTTACGAGCAGAGGAGTAATTATCTAAGTCTGATACTACAGTTAAATCGTTTGGAAGAAGAACTTTGGATGAAACATGAATACCGGCTTGCGGAAAAGTGCAAGGAATATGTAGATGATTTGGAAAAAGAATTTAAACTTGCTAATTGATTCAAGCCGAAACACTGAACACTTACTCCCAGGGGTTGACGTTCAACCTTGATGCTGCCTTAATCGATCTACGCGATCAGTTATATCAACATACTTCCTGATAGAATACCTGTTGAATGAACTAGCGAAACAATGATTTATTTGTTGTGGGAATCTGGTTTTTTCAATTTGGCAGTAGTATGGATAATTAAAACATCCATTCAACCGCGACAGAATAGTTTCTTAAAGGAGCAAGGTTGCCGATCATTTCAACATAGTAATAATTTAACAGGTTTTTTGCGTTCAGAAAGATTCTAATAGGAATACCCAGGTTGTATAAGTTTGTCGAAAGCCTGGCATCTAAAATTTTAATGTCAACCCGACGTTCCCCGTTCTTTACAATTCCGAAATCTACAAGTTCATCGTTTATCTCTTTGACTCTTGACAGATGCCTGAAATCCAGCCCGAGTTTAAGCATGTTTATTTGCCAGTCGGCAGAGGCTACAATCTCATTCCTGGAACGATAGTTAAGATCTTTTTGCTTTTCAATATCTCGCGGTAGTAAATAAGTGTAACCGAGTTTAAATGTGATTGATTTATCGGCAAGAGACGTTGATGAATTAATCTCGAACCCCTGAATTCGTGCGCGGGTAATATTTGTAAAGAAAACCGATGCATCAGCCGGGTCCAATACAGGATCAATCATATCGAAGTATTCACTTCTGAATACAGCCGCGTCAATATTAAGCCTCTCGGAAAAATTATGATTTATTCCGATTTCCATTGAGATGTTACTTTCCGATTTTATTTCCGGATTTGGTTTAACGGATAGACCGCTTGATGTTGTTGAGGTAAAAGCTTCCGCCAAAGAGGGAGCCCGGAAACCTGTACCCACTGAACCTCTCAGGGTTGTCGCTCGGGTCAATTTATAGTTAAGTCCGAGTTTAGGAGACAATGCTGATTCCGATTCGAGGCCTTTCAGTTTGTTGTAATCATAACGAATTCCAACTGTTACTTTCAACGGGAATTGGAACTCAAACTCGAATTGTGTAAAAATGCCTGTGCCGGTCGTATTGTTATTTCCGAAAATGTTCGATGAAGCGGTGCCTTTAAAAGTCTCAATCCCGCTTATTAGCAGCGATCGCTCACCGATTTCATATATGGACTTCAATTCACTTCTGAATAAATATGTAGTCGAGTTATTGCTGCTTTCCGTCTGATCATGCCAGTGAGTTCTGTACATGCTGGATTTACTTGATATTGAAAATCCCTCACTAATCTTTTGATTGTAGGTAAGCGCAAAAATGTTTCTATTGGATGGCTGCGAATCGCCAATGTCTTCATCAGGCGGGGACAAAGCATGATTGATATCTTTCCAGAAATTAAATGTTTCCCTTTGACGAGTAAAACCCGTTCCCCATAATTTGATGTTGGAGTTTTCTGAAATGGTATAATCCAGTTTGAAGTATCCTCCGAGTCGTCTGTCGTAATCATTCTGCCTGTAACCGTAATCTTCAAATCGGAAAAACGAAGCTGAAATTCCTAATCGACCAAAGGTTTGCGAGTGAGAGACTGAAAATCCATTATATGTCCGTGTTTTATCGGACCAGTTCCATTCGTCGTGGGATGAATTATCATATACACCGAAAAAAGTTTTTATGTAAGTAAGTGGATTTGCCGAAATTCTTCTTGGTATTACATTTATCACACCGCCAATCGCGTTCGAGCCGTAGAGAGAACTGCCCGCACCTTTAATTATTTCAACCCGGCCGATTTCATAAGGCGGAATCTGTTCCCATATAATTTCTCCCGAATCTCCTGTGTAAATCGGTATCCCGTCAAATGCGGCCAGTACCCTTGAGCCGGCACCTTTGCTGTAACCACTGGATCCTCTAATACTAAGTTGATCCAATGCGGCGCTTACACCGGATGTATATCTTAGCGCTTCGTCAAGGGTAACAAAATTCTTTTCGGTAAAACCAGACGCATCTATAACCGCTGCGCTTACCGGCAGATCAATCAAAGCCTGTTCATGCTTGCCGGCTGTGACAATAACCTGATCCGACTGGAAACTTACCGGATTCAGACTCACGTTAAAGTCAGAAATATTTTTTACTAATTTTATTGTATCGGAAACAAACTTACTATAACCAACTGCTGAAACGATTAATATGTACTCTCCCCTTTCCATATGGTTTAAGAAGAAGTTGCCTTCGGCGTCTGCTGCGGTACCGGCGAAGGTATCTTTGACTATAATGTTCGCGCCAACAACTGGCTGCGAATTGTTATCGGTAACTCTACCTGAGACTGTATATTGCTGCGAATACAGGCTGAGTTGAAACACGAATAACAATATGTTGATGTACTTTATCTTCATAGCTTATTAATTTGGCGGTTGTGCAGGAGGATTATCGAAATCACAAGTAATTTCAACGTTGCTTAAAAATTTATTTTCAGGAATAACGATCATGCCGGAGGGGAGTTGTCCCGAACCTTCTTCATATATCCCTGCAACTCGCCAGGCTGAACGTACCAGACTCAGTACAGGTGAAGTTGACTGTGCGACTGCAAGGTAAGCGTACTTCCCGGATTCAACCAGTCCGAATGAGATATCAGTCAGTGTATTGAACTCAAATTCTTTTGTGCCTTCAGGAATTTCTGTACTTACGTATTTCAGGTTGAGCGCGTTGAAATCTGCTGAAGACTTTAATGAATCTTTGAATAATACGATGTAGGTAGTTTGAATGTCCTGCGGCCAATCACCCTTAAATATTATCTTACCGCTGAATCCGGGTTCAATAGTTATCCCGGATCCGGGGGATAATCCTTCGTCACATGAGCAAAAGAGAAATATCGCAAAGATAATGAGAGCTGTGGTCAGAAATTTCATGAATCGAAAATAAGTGGTCTTCGGATAAGAAACAAATATGATTTTTACAGGTAAGCTTAGCTTACTCTACATGTCGTAAAACGAATCGAGGTATTCTTTGATGTGCTCAAATTCTCCGTCTTCAAGACTGAACATTATATATTCTGCAAAGTTACTGAGGGTTACTACAGCATTCCTGCTGGTGTCGTTCATTTCAACACTCGAAAGTTGTTCGACCATATTTTTGTTAACAGTCTGAATATCTTTATAGGCATTTTTAAGATTCTTTAATCCCCAGTCTGCTTCTTCACCGCGTTTCTGTTTTAGAAACTGGGCGAATATGTACATTGAAATTACTTTATACTCTGTTTCCTCCAGCGAAGCGAAAGGAACATGTAGCCTCACAAGTGAACGAAGTTTACCGATAACCGGACATCCGCCGCATGACATTATAATCCCGAGGAGGCTGCCAACTCCGATTTGTACAGTCGTTTCTTTTTGTGTTCTTCTCTCCTTCGAATTTACAATTACAATAACTTCCTGGTAAGAAGGCAGCAGCTGAAAGAATTCAATAACATTTGACAGGTTAATTGCCAGAGGGCAGAACTTATGTTCATCTAAATTGAGGGGACAGTTAGGACACTTAAAGTTTTTTAGTTCGGCCCATTCAGGAGGTTCGGTACTATCGTCCGGAATAATACTCATATCCTTATTGTCAATTTCCAGGTCAAATGTTTTTATAAGATCATCCCCGAAATCGAATGAATACGATATTTTAATTAAATCCTTACCGGGCATTTGCTGATACTATTTATTAATTCGAAAATGCTTTAATAACGGTTTAAATCAATATTAAGTTCATCAAATATGATGCACGGAACAAATATATAATTATTACATCTAACTATAAAACTAAAAATTGGAGTTGTTATGAAGCGCGAATTTAAGGTCAGCGGCAAGGAATTGTTGGACAAGATAGAAGAACTCATCAAAGAAGGGAACATTAGAAGAATTATTATAAAGGATTCAAACGGGAAAGTTTTTATTGAAATCCCTTTATCCATAGGTGTTATAGGGGTTCTCGCCGCTCCTGTTGTTACCGCAATTGGTGCCCTTGCAGGTGTAGTTGCAAAATTTACTGTTGAAATTGTAAAGGAAGATGACGGGAAAACTGATGCAGAGTTTGAAGAAGTTGTTGATGAAGAAAAGGAAAACCCGGATCTATAGACCCGGGTTGGTAACTTTCCGTTAGGTCATGTTAGTTTACATGAACCTCAATTTGTTTTGGCTTTACCTTTTCCGATTTTGGAATCGCTACAATAAGCTGACCATTAGTATATTCAGCGCTTATTTTTTCTTCGTTTATTTCTTTCGGTAAATTGAAAGATCGATAGAACTTTCCGTGAACTCTTTCAACTCTGTGGTATTTTGAATTGTCCGATCCGAGTTCCTGTTTCCTTTCACCCGAAATAGATATCTCGCCGTTGGAGAAGGAGATTTTAACGTCTTCCTTCTTTACTCCAGGTAGGTCGAGTTTCAGCTTAAAACCGTTTTCGTCCTCGTAGATGTCTGTTAAAGGCGACCAGGAAGCATCTTCATATTCTTCGTTCTTCTCATCTCTGTAGCCGAAGCCGAGTCGGCGATCAAAATCGCTGAATAATTTGTTAAACTCTTTTTCAACTTCAAAAAGTTCTCGCATCGGATTAAATCTTACAAGTGTCATAATAACCTCCTAATAAATTTTTAGTGTTTTACTTTACTTTAATCTCTATTTGCTTCGGTTTCGATTCTTCTGCTTTCGCAATCTCCACTGAAAGCAAACCGTTTTCGAATTTTGCATCAATTTTCTTTTCGTCAATTCCTTCCGGCATATTGAAGCATCTGTAAAACTTGCCGAAGGATCTTTCTACTTTATAGTAGTTTGAATCTTTCGATTCCTTTTCAATTTTCCTTTCACCGCTTATTGAAAGCAGCCCGTTCTCGTAAGTTATCTTTACATCTTTCTTCGTCATTCCCGGCAGATCGACGTTTATGCTGTATGAATTCTCGTTTTCAACTACATCTGCCAACGGTGCCCATGAGGCATCTGCGAATTCTTCTTCAAAGCGCTTGTTAATGCCAAAGCGGTTTGAGAATGATTTGAATAATTTATTAAAGTCTCTTTCAACTTTTAACAAGTCCTTTGTCGGATTCCATTTTGCAAGTGTCATCTTATACCTCCTTTTAATGCTATGCTATGTCGATATTTCTTGGTTTAACGCTATCCTTTTTAGGGAGTACAATTTGAAGTTGTCCGTTCTCAAGTTTAGCGTCAATTTTTTCAACTTCAATACTGTCGGAAATTTTGAATCGTCTCAGATAATTTCCTACTTGTTTTTCTTTCAGTACATATTTGCGGTTACTGATTTCTTTCAAGTCAATTTTTCCGACTATTGTTAAGTAACTATCCTCAAGCTTTATCTCAAGGCTCTCTTTATTTACGCCGGGGATGTCGGCTGTGAGGAAGAAATTATCCCCATTTTCGTAGATATTTACGAAAGGAACTGTATACGGCTGATTTATAATTTCATCAAGCAATGATTTGCTTTCGACTAATTCGTTATTCTTTACTTCGCTCATTTTGTGTCTCCTTTTCTTAAATGATTTTTGCTTATGTATAATAAAATTATGTGCCAAAGAGCCGGCGACGGTTTAACCTATTGTAAACAAATGACTTATGGGATTTTGTGTGGTGACTGCATGGGGCAGTCTTTATGGCGTAAAATATGCAATATAGGCGCATGACGGGCAAAGTGACGGCATGTGTGACATATAGACTGACATGAAGACAATAAAAAAGCCGGTTTTAAACCGGCTTATAAATATTGGGAATAATTAAATTTATGAGAGCTTTGCAATTGCATTCTGCATTCTATCGGCAGCTTTTTTAAGGTTTTCCATAGAATTTGCATAGGACATTCTCATGAATCCCTCGGCTCCGAAGGAACTGCCCGGCACTGCTGCAATTTTGGATTCATTCAGCAGGTACATTGCAAAGTCATATGAATTCGCAATCTCAGTTCCGTCAACATATTTTCCTAATACACCCGAAACATTTGGGAACAGGTAGAATGCGCCCTGAGGCTTGTTAACTGAAATTCCGTCCATAGCGTTTAATGCTTCGTACATATAGTTTCTTCTGTTTTCAAATTCGCCTCGCATTTCTTCAACCGCGTCCTGCGGACCGGAGAATGCTTCAGCGGCAGCAGCCTGCGAAATGGAAGCTGCACAGGATGTACTGTGACTCTGGATTTTATTAATACCCTTGATAACATCGCTCGGTCCGGCTGTGTATCCGATTCTCCAACCGGTCATTGAATATGCTTTCGAAACCCCGTTAACCAGAATTGTTTTCTTCTTAATTTCTTCACTCAGCGAAGGGAAACTGGTGAATTTCAAGTTATCGTAAATCAGTTTATCATAAATTTCATCGGCAATAACGTAGAAATTATTCTCCAGAATTACTTCGGCGATTGCCTCAAGCTCATCTTTGGAGTAAACCGAACCTGTCGGATTCGACGGACTACAGAGAATAAGCGCTTTAGTATAAGGCGTAATGGCGTCTTTAAGCTGCTGGGGAGTAATCTTGAAATCACTTTCCTGCGAAGTTTCAATAATTTTTGAATCACCCTGCGCAACCGATACCATCTGCGGATATGAAACCCAGTAAGGTGCCGGTATTATAACTTCGTCACCAACATAGCAGATCGACTGGATAATATTAAAGATGCTGTGCTTAGCGCCGCTGGAGACTATTATGTCTGTCAGATCATAATCCAGGTTATAATCATCTTTCAGCCTGCCTGCAATTGCTTTTTTAAGTTCCGCAGTTCCGGCATTTATGGTATAGCCGGTCTGGTTATTGTGAATCGCCTTTATCGCGGCTTCTTTAATATTTGCCGGTGTCGGAAAATCCGGTTCACCTACGCTTAAATCAATTACATCCTCGCCGGCTGCTCTCATTTCTTTGGCTTTTGCAGCGACCTTCATTGTCGGCGAAACACCGATATTTTCTACTCTTTTACTGACAGGCAAGTTGTCCTCCTCGTTATTCTGTTGAATAAAATTGAGTGCAAAATACAGTTTGATAAATATTAATGAAAGTACAAATTACCTGCGCCTGATTTTATTTTCAGAAGAATGTATAAAACCTTCACCTATATTTATAAATAATTCAGGTATGTACAAGGCATTATACAATATTTTGGATCTGGAATGAAATCGAAAATGCTGAGAATTAATAATTCTACATTTTAGATAATTTTAAAGGAATAGTATTCAATTTGAATGCCCTTTCTTATATATTTCAGTATTGATTACAATTACAAGAAATATGAAATTCAGAACTGAAATATTCCCTGACAATTCGCGATTCCCGATCGAGCATTCGGAACAGATATTGACAATAGGATCCTGTTTCGCTGAAAATATCGCCGAGTATTTTAGTTATTACAGGTTTAATTTAGAATCCAATCCTTTCGGTGTTCTATACAATCCGGTATCAATATTGAATTCACTTAAGATCCTGAAAGAAGCAAAAGTGTTTAATGAGGATGATTTGATTTTCGATCAGGGCGAGTGGCACAGCTTTTTTCATCACTCAGATTTTTCGCACCATGATAAACAGGAATGCCTGGATAAAATTAATTTTAAAATTGAATCCGCCTCACAATTTATTAAGCATTCGGATCGGATAATAATAACCTACGGCACTTCCTTTGTTTACAACTACATTCAAAAGGCGCTGATAGTTTCGAATTGCCATAAAATCCCTGCGTCGGAATTTACCAAACTGATGCTGAATGTGGATGAGATAACGGATATGATCAGTCATACTGTTGACTTGCTTACAGAAATGAATCCGGATGTTAAAATAATATTTACCGTTTCACCAGTACGTCATTGGAAAGACGGGCCGGTGGAAAACCAGGTAAGCAAGGCACAACTAATACTTGCTGTGAATCGTATTACTGAGGACCATGTGAACTGTGAGTATTTCCCGTCATATGAAATTATGATGGATGATTTACGAGACTACCGGTTTTATAACGAAGACCTGCTTCATCCGAACAATATTGCAATCGATTATATATGGGATAAGTTTGCCGAAAGTATGCTCAGTGAAAATACCCGGAAACTGCTGTTTGAAATCGAAAAACTGGTCAAAGCCAGAAAACACCGTATCCGTAATCCTGATTCCGAAACTACCCGTAAATTTGCTGAAAGCAACCTGCAATTAATAGCTGATCTGGAGGAACAGGCGCCTTATATTAATTTGGCTGATGAGAGAGAGTATTTTTCGGAACTAATTGAATAAATTAAATCTCCCCGGTAAGCTCGATAAATTTCTTATAAGGAATAGCGGTAATGCTCTTTGCCTCGAATGCTCCGTTCTGTAAACCTATCATTGACACTTTGGCTGCGGTGTTTTCGTCGGGAGCTTCGTAAATGTCCAGAAAGTCGTACTCCCCAAGTAAAGCGTAATGAGATATAAATCTAACTTCGGGACATTTCGATTTCACCTGTTCCAGCCATGCTCTGCCTATCTGAGCACGGTCTTTCATTTGCTTTGATACTTCTTGAGATAATTTCGTAAGTAATATGTACGTCGCCATTTTGCCCTCATTTTTGCTTTCTTAATATCTGAGTCTGTTGACTCTGAAAGAAATATAGAACAATTGAGCGACTATTTAAAGGTTCTTTTAATTCCCTTTGAGACAGTACGCGGTTTTACGCTTTCGCCCCGTTCAATTGCAAGTTCGAGAATGGTCTTTAATGCACGTCTGTATGAATATCCGGCGTATTTCATTGAACGCATAAAGCCGGCGTCTTCGGTGAGATCCGGATTCGGGTTTACTTCAAGTACATACAGTTTCTTGTCTTTCGATAATCGCATATCTACTCTCGCGTAATCCCTGCAGCCCATAGCATTGAATGCCTTTAATGCAATATCCTGAGCCTCCCGTTCAACTTTCTTCGGAAGTTTTGCCGGACATTTTGGAATTGTCTTGTGGTAAGCTTCATGCAGAGGATCCCACTTTGCCTGGTAACTTACAATGTTATGGAGGTGATCAGGCATCTTTGAAAAATCAATTTCGCTGATCGGAAGAAGCTTTGGATTATTGTCACCCAGAACTGCGACGTTAAGCTCACGACCTTCAATGTACTCTTCAATCAATACCGGCTGTTCATATTCTGTAAAGATGTAATTGATCCTGTTTTTCAGTTCTTTGTAGTTGGAAACTACAGCATCTACATCAATACCTACACTTGCATCCTCAAGTGCTGGCTTAACTATTATCGGATAACGGAGATTATGCCTGTAAATTTTCTTGGGAGTCTTAAAATATTTGAATGGCGCTATCCGAATATTGAGCGAAGACAATATCCCTTTTGTCAGATATTTGCTTTGACAAGTGCCCAACGCCATCGGCGGTGCGCCTGTATATGGAATTCGCAGAAGTTCCATGAATCCGGCAAAACTCATTTCAAGTTCGGCGATGTCTTTGTATATCTCAACGAAATTAAAAATTACATCCGGTTTGTTCTTCTCAAGATCATCGAGAAAAATATTTACATCGTCAAGTATATTAAGTATATATGCATCGTAGCCGGCCTTGCGCAGATGTTTTGCAATTGATTCGTATTCCGCTATCGGATCAGATTCATCGAGATCGAAATATGGAGTGAATCCGAGGTCCCTGGGATACTCGGTTGAATATCCGTCTTCCAGTTCAGGATAGGCTTCATTAAACAGTACGGCAACTTTCATGTTTACCCGATGATTAAAGGGACAAAAGTACAGAAAAATGAAAAGCATATCAAAAAGATTTCTTATTTTTCAAACCAATTATATGTAAAGGAGTAAGATGAGTTTTTATCCTCAACCCAATTCATATCAATGCGGACCGTTCGCGTTGAAATACGCTTTAATTATGCTGGGGATATTTCAGAACGAAGATCAAATAGGGATAACGGCGGGAAGTACATGGTGGGGCGGAACCGATGAACTGGGTCTTGCCAGAGCAGCAAGAAAGTACGGCTGCAGAATGAAGCATATTCAGTCAAGTAACCCGGATGACGCGCGCAGGGCATTGAATAAATTGTTGAAAAAAGGAATACCTTGTTTGTTAAGTGTCGATAACTGGGAACACTGGCTTACAGTTATAAATTACAGCCGGGGTAAATACGTGCTTGTGGACAGTGCGCTGGATTCAGTAGTCACTATTTTAACATCCGCTCAGCTAATGAGAAAATGGCGCTATAAAGATTCGTATGATGACATTATAAGTTACGACGGCTATGCATTGATTCCTAAATTCAAAATTTATACACGTGCAAAATTTGATATTAAAAAGGCGCGGGAGTTAATGCTTGTCAAAAACCAGAAGCTTGCCCGTAACTGGGATAACTATTTTAATGATGTTTCAGCTATAGGCCGACCTCGCACTAAACTATCTTACAACTTTATTACATTTTCTGAATTAATGCGAAGGAATAGGAAGAACCTTATTAACCGTGTTGCCGACTGGCACGGACAGCCCTCCTATAGTGAAATTGAACAAATTTTAAATAATATGAAATTTGTTGCCGATGCTTACGATATAATTATCCCAATCGAGGATGAGAAGAAGGCAATTATTGATATTACTTCCTTACTCATGATTTACGCTTGCGGTAAGTATGGAATGCATAAGGTTTACTTAGATTGAGAGATACAGTAAAGGAAATTTAGTCAATGGAAATAGTGAGATATAATAAACTTCTAAAGAAAGACAGCACAGCGTTGCTGATTATTGATATTCAGGAACGGATTATCAAAGTTATCGATGAGCATGAGCGGGTTGTTGAAAACACAATCAAACTACTGCATGGATTCAAAGCTCTCGGGTTACCTGTCTATTTTACCGAGCAATATCCAAAGGGATTAGGCCCGACAGTTGAATCAATCGCAAAAGAACTTGACGGTGATGCGATTCATAAAATGACATTCAGTTGTTCGGGTGCGGGCGAGTTGTTTCAGGTATTGATTAATAAGGATATAAAACAGGTGGTTGTTTGTGGCGTTGAATCTCATGTATGTGTTCAACAGACTGTACTTGACCTGTTGCAGAACGGATTCCAGGTGAACGTTGCTGCCGATGCTGTTTCATCCAGACGGGAATTCGATTTGAATATAGCATTGAAAAGAATGGAAAAAAACGGTGCGGAAATAACTACTGCCGAATCAATACTTTTTGAACTTCTCGAAGTTTGCGGGACAGACGTATTCAAGGAAGTTTCAAAAATCGTCAAGTAAACTAGAACCTTTTTGTGAAGTTGATATATATCCTTGAATTTGTATATGATTGTTCCATAATTGTCTCGGCGCTTAATGATAAGTAGTCCCGTCCGAAAACACGTATTCCCAAATCAAGTTGTACTATATTCTGATTCAACGCAAATGAGTTGTTAGGGTAATTATATTCAACGCGTCTCAATCCGGCATTAGCACTGAGAAGCCCCTCAAAGAAAAACCTGTTAAGAGTTAATCCGTACATATTACCTTCTACATAAGCAGTAACCAGTCTGGTAAAGCTCAAACTTGAAGAAGCATTAATCCAGGGAATTCTTGAATAATTCAGAGTGGCTCCATAATTATTACTCTTTCTCTTATCTCCTAACTTGGATCTGGTACCATATTGGAGAGAAACAGAAATGTATCTGAACGGTTTAATGTTTATCCTGCCGCGCAATCCCTGCCTGGTTTCGGCATCGAAAAGTGAGTCTGCAATACTTTTAAATGTTTCATAATACATCACATTTTTTCGCCTGTCGTAGGATGCTGAAAGGCTGAACAAGCTTGAAGGAGAATATCTTCCGGATAGATAAAAGTTAGTTAGATCGAAAGCGCTCTTGTCCACACCATTTTCGCGTTTGTAAATGTCTATTTCTCCCGAAGCAAATAGATAAAGTTCCGGAACAAAAGTGTTTGAGTGCTGAAAATATAGGAAACGTCTGTCTGTTCTGGAACTTTTTGAAATTTGAAATATCGAAATCGTGTTTCTTAAGGGGCGGCTAAATAATGTATCAGATCTTGAGATAAAAGCGCCGAACTCCAGATAATCTGTGCTGATTCCATAATTAGTATAGTCAGGCCTTGTTCCTGCAACAATACCAGCCTCAATAAAACTGAATTTACTCTCAAATTGTATCCCGTCAACTGCACCTATGCTGGATAAATTGGCGTTGACTTTTCGGCCCAACGTAATAATGTATATGTCATTCAACTTATAATTGAATGCCAGCGAATATATTTTGAGCTTATCCCAGACATCCTGCCCGGGTATGCTCCACCGGTCTGCCCGGTATGCAAAATTTAAGTAAGTTTCCATTGAAAGGTCATCGGTCATCAGATTATCCGCATCCAGCGACAGTGTATAACGCCATCTCTGATAGTTCTTGACCAGCTTGTTGCTTGTTATAGTTGAGTAGGATGAAAGGCCGATTCGTCCGCTTACTTCAGTTTCGTTATCCTTTAACGAAGTTTCCGGCTCATTTCTATCCCCGGTAAGAACAATATTCGTTAATTCCTTTGCTATAATAGGAGTCTTTGACTCTGAAATCTTTGGGGCAGGAAAGTATAGAGCTAGTTTATCATTCCTTGCAAATTTTCTGTCTGTTAGATTAATTGCCGCACAAGATGTTGCAGACAAGTAACTAATTCTAAAGGTGGAAACATACTTGTTCTTCAGTTTAACGTATAAGGTGTCTTCAGGTTTTATGTCTTTAGTTGAGCCGAGTTTTAGATAAACATGCTGGGCAGAAATAAAAGTAACCTCAGCATTTACTTCTGAATATTTCTGTTGTGCTGATACATAATAGACAATAATCAGACTAAGGAAGTATATTAAAGCGCCTTTATTTATCATTGCTCGTTTTCCATAATCTTAATAGCTTTCCCCGTTTGATGGCAATCAACACATGCAATGTTTTTATTTATAAATCCCCTCACATTTTTGTGCAATTCCCGGTTTCTTCCTGCTGAATGTTCATGACAGCTGACGCATTTAATTGCAGGCGGTCTCGATAAGTCCGTATGACACTCCATGCAGTCAAGCTCATTATGCGTGCCGAATAATTTAAATGATGTGTTATCGTGAGCCCCAACAATAGTCAGGTCATCATCTTCCTTTCCGGTCGGATGGCAATCGTAACAAGCACTACTTGTATATGAGTAACCGCTTACGCCGCTGTGGTGACTATCCGTCTCTGTTTTATTATGCTCGTGACAACTAATACAGGTGAACTGCGAGAAGTTTGATTGAACTTCATGACAATCACTGCAGGAGTTCCATTCTCCTCTGTGCTCACCGGTATAAATCGGGAAATACTGGTTGTCATGATCGAAGGTTGAAGGAGTCCATGCAGACTCTGAATGACAATCTGAACATATATTCGGAAAACTAGCTGCCGAATGGTTCGGATTAGTTGTGTTGTTATAATCCGTTTCATGACAACCGAAACATGTTGTCGGCGTACTGTTGTATCCGCTAGTATGACAATCACCGCAATTACTCTGAATGTTTGCATGTGCCCCCTGAAGTAAATAGTAATCAGTATGATTGGGGAACAATGCGGGGGACCAACCGGGATCGGTTGTATGACAATCCTGGCAGGAGACAGCAATTGATAAGCTAACATGGTTTGGATTGGATGTGTTTTTATAATCTTCATTATGACAGTTATTGCAGTCAGTTGAAGTCCCGGCATATCCGCTTTCATGACAACCGGTGCATGCTTCACTGCTGTGCGCTCCTGTTAAGGCAAATTGAGTTGTTGAATGATCGAAATCTGTTTGCTTCCAGTCGGCAGAGTTGTGGCACATTGAGCAATCCTGCGGATAGCTTTGTGCCAAATGCTCCGGAGCAGTGTTGTATTTGTCCATATGACATGTATAGCAATCAGAGGCAGGTGACGCGGTATTGCTTGTATGACAATCAGAACATGGCGCTGAGAGGTGTTGTCCTTCCAGCATGAAACCTTTTGATTCATGATTGAATAAAGATGGAGCCCATGCGTCACTGTCATGGCAATCCTCGCAGTTTAGCGAAAGTCCGATAACATTATGATTCGGATTGCTTGACTGATCGTAATCTGTTTTGTGACATTCACTGCAGACCTTTGATGTTCTGGTGAACGAAGTTTCGTGACAAGAATTACATGATGCAGATATATGCGAACCCAGCAGAGGGAATTCAGTAGTTGAGTGGTCGAAGTCGGTTTGTTTCCAGTCGGTTGAGTTATGACACATTGAGCAATCCTGCGGAAAACTCTGTGTAAGGTGATCCGCTGCTTTATTGTATTTGTCACTATGGCAGGTGTAGCAATCCGAAGAAGGGGATTCTGAATTACTTGTATGGCACGAACTGCATTGTGCTGAGAGGTGCTGACCTTCCAATAGAAAACCAGTTGATTCATGATTGAATAAGGAAGGAGCCCATGCGTCACTGTCATGGCAATCCTCGCAGTTTAGCGAAAGTCCGATAGCACTATGATTCGGATTGCTTGACTGATCGTAATCTGTCTTGTGACATTCACTGCAGACCCTGGAAGTTCCTGTGAACGAAGTTTCATGACATGAGTTGCATGATGCGGATGTATGCGCACCTAACAATGGAAACTCCGTTGTTGAATGATTGAAGTCAGTTTGTTCCCAGTCAGTTGAATTATGACACATCGTACAATCTGTCGGGTAGTCTTGTGCAGTATGGTTAGCTGCGTTGTTGTATGCATCCTGATGGCAGGTATTGCATTGATCTGATAATGATGCAATGTTGTTTGTCGTATGACATTCTGCACAATTGGTCTCACTGTGTTTACCCGCTAACTGAAATCCCGTTGTTGAATGTTCAAATGTTGAAGGCTGCCAGGCATCTGTTTGGTGGCATTCCGTGCAGGTATTTTCAAGTCCTATTGCCGAATGATTGGGACTTTGAGCATTACTGTATTCTGTGTTATGACAGCTTATACATTCAGTTGAAAGGGGAGCCTGAGTAACATGGCAATCTGCACAAGTGGAAGCTAAATGGGCTCCGGTGAGTGGGAAGCCGGTTGTAGAGTGACTGAACGCGCCATCTTCACTACCGTTTGGGTGACAATTATAACAAGCAGAACTCACATAGGAGTATCCGTTAATTCCCCGGTGTTCATCATTCATTTCAGATTGGTTGTGTTCGTGACAACTGATGCAAGTGAAAATTGAAAAGTTGGATTGAACTTCATGGCAATCCGAACAGGCATCCCACTCGCCGCGGTGTTCTCCTGAATATATAGGAAAGTACTGATTATCATGATCGAATGTAGAGGGCTCCCAAGCAGATTGTGAATGACAATCTGTACAATCAGTTGAGAAACTTGATGCTGAATGACTTGGATCGTTGGTGCTGTTATAGTCTGCTTCATGGCAGCCGTAACAAGTGCTGGGAGTACTGCTGTATCCCGAAGTATGACAGTCTGAACAATTATTTCTTATTGAAGCATGCGCTCCCTGTAAAACGTAGTAGTTATCGTGTACCGGAAATGTTGCCGGAGTCCACCCGGGATTTGTTGTATGACAATCCTGGCAGGTTGTGGCTAATCCGAGACTGGAATGACTGGGGTCGGTAGTCCCGGTATAGTCGCTGTTATGGCAGCTATTGCAATCGGTCGAAGTCCCGGCATATCCGCTTACGTGGCAGTCGGCACAAACAGTCATTACATGTGCACCAGTTAAAGGGAACTGTGTGGTTGAATGATCAAAGCTTGTCTGCTTCCAGTCTGTTGAGTTGTGACACAGCGTGCAATCTGTCGGATAGCTTTGGGCTATATGTTCCGGTGCATTATTGTAATTATTAGTATGACATGAATAGCAATCTGATGGAGGATTGTTTGCATTGCTTGTGTGACACGAACTGCATTCAATTATATTGTGCTGTCCTTCCAGTATAAATCCGGTTGCTACATGATTAAATAAGGAAGGGGTCCATGCATTGCTGTCGTGACAATCTTCACATGAAAGTCCTATTCCTATCTCAGAATGATTTGGATTTGTCGTTTGATCATAGGCTGCCTTGTGGCAATCACTGCAAATTTGTGACGTACCGGTAAAGCCCGACTCATGGCACGATGCGCAGTCTGTGGTTGCATGTACTCCAAGTAAGGGGAAACTGGTAACTGCATGATCGAAACTTGTTTCTGTCCATAAGTTGCTGTTATGACACATTGTACAATCTTTTGGATAATTTTGAGAAAGGTGTTCCGGCGCATTCGTATACTCGGTTGTATGGCATTTGTAGCAGGCCTGACTTAATGTTGCAGAACTCGTATGACAATCCTGGCATAACACTGTAATGTGACTTCCCAACAATTCAAATCCTGTTGAAGCATGAGTAAATAACGACGGGCTCCAACTACTGCTGTTATGACAATCTTCACATGCTATATCTATTCCGATTGTTGAATGATTCGGATTTGTTGTCTGGTCGTATGCAGGTCTATGACAATCGCTGCAGATTTGTGTTGTACCCGTAAAACCGGATTCATGACACGATGCACAATCCGTAGTCGTATGAACTCCCAGCAAAGGAAAATCTGTTGCGGCATGGTTGAAGTTTGTCTGGGTCCATACTGTTGAGTTATGACATAGTGTGCAGTCCTGCGGATAGTTTTGTGCTAAATGTCCGGGCGCCGTATTGTAGCTGTCGCCATGACAATCGTAGCATTCCGAAGTAATATTACTGTTGTCGGGGGTATGGCAATCAGTGCATTCAATACTGCCATGACCGCCAGTGAGTTCAAAGCCTGTTGTTGCATGCTGGAATGATGATGGAGTCCATGCATAACTGTCGTGACATTCGCCGCAGGTTATCTCTATTCCGATCGCTGCGTGGTCAGGTTCTTTTGTGTTACTATAGGCTGATTCATGACAACCAACACATTCTATAGAAGGTGTTACATTTGTTTTATGACAGTCTGAACAGGACGGCTCGGTATGTGCCCCAATCAGAGGGAAATTAGTTGCCGAGTGATTAAAAGCACCGTCCTCATTGCCTCTTGGGTGACAACTGTAGCAAGCACTGCTTTGATATGAATAACCATTAATACCGCTATGTTCACCATTCATACTGCTCTGATTATGTTCGTGACAAGTTGTGCATGAAAAGTTTGAATAACTACTTTGATCGATATGACATGTGGAACAGCTATTCCACTCTCCCCGGTGTTCGCCGGAATAGATTGGGAATGAAACATTATCGTGTTCACGGAAATCTGCCGGCTGCCAATTCTGCGAAAGTGTATGACAGCTGCTACAGTCGGTTGAGAAACCAAGATCTGAATGGGAAGGATTAGCCGTTGATTCATAATCGGACTGGTGGCAGCTAAAGCAATCTGTTGATAATCCTTTATACGTTGTTGTACTGTGACATTGGTAACAATTTAGAATATGGTGTCCGTCAATCAGTGGGAAGAAGTCATGTGCAAATGCAGTGAAGGTCCATCCGAATTGATTGACCTCATGACAGTCCTCGCATTCTGTTGAAAATCCCGAAGCATTGTGGTCGGGATTTGCGGCATTATTGTAATCTGACGCGTGACACGAATAACATTGAACCGAAAGCGGATCGAAGCGAAGACTGGACCCTGATTGATGACATTGTTCACATGAAGCAGTTTCATGTTTGCCAAGCAAAGGGAATCTGCTGATTCGGTGTATGCCTGTTATATCATTAACAAGCCATGAAGTTGTTGAGTGACAGCGTGCGCAATCCAGTCCAACTGATTGTTCGTGCATGTCTGTATGGCAGCTGCTGCATTCAATAGCAACCTGATCAAATACCAGTGTAGTATGACAAGACTTACAATTAACACTGGAGTGTTGACCGGTAAGTTCAAAGTCGGTGTCTGAATGGTTGAACTCGATGGAATCAGGACTAACATTCCAGCTGTTAACAGAATGACACAAGGAGCAATCTAGTTTTATATTATCACCATGAGGAGATTGCCCCATCAATCCGGTAGCTGCAGATAAAATTAACAATATGACGGATATTTTTTTCATTTATTTACTTAATAAATTTATAATTCTCCTTTCGGACTTTATTCTTCAGAAATTTCGTTGACATGGCAGGATTTACACTCCGTATTTCGGAATTGGTATTTTATAAACACACCTGCCGCCATCTCAATTCGAATGTGGCATTTTTCACACTCTATCTTTGCATGAGCTCCCTGCAAAGGGAATTTAGTTTTGTTGTGATCAAGTTTTACCGGCTGCCAATCTTTGTTTGAATGGCATTTGAAACAATCTACTTTGCCATTTTCCCTGAATTGATTAAAGTGGGGATCCTGATGACAGGATTCACAATCCCGGGACAAGTTTATAAATACAAATTCAGAAACTTTATTACTTTTATTAATATCGTGACATTCCCGACAGCCAACTTCATTATGCTTGTCAAGCAACGGGAAATTAGTTCTGTTATGATCGAACGAGACGATAGTCCATGAATCAGTTATGTGGCAGTCAGTGCAATTGCTGGCAGTTAGAAATTTCCCGGAAATTGTATTGCCGTGTAGATTATCATGGCAGTCCGTACAAGAATTAAATGGAATCTTAAAAGTCCAATGCTCGTTTTTCTTGTGACACATTATACAGGGAACAGCCAGATGACTTCCTGTTAATTTAAACTGTGAAACATTGTGATCGTCGATCGAATAGAGAGATGGAATAAATCCCTTTTCGGTATGGCAATAATTGCAGTCGTAAGATTCGCCTGGTTTTTTAAGTTCGCCATTATGATAATCCTCATGGCAGTCAACACAATTTTGATATTTGACAATTTTCTTGAAACGGGTTGTATGACAATCCTCGCAGGTTAAATTGTTGTGTCGCCCGATCAATTCAAAACCTGTCCTGGAGTGATCGAATTTGTCTTCATTTTTTATTTTATGGAAAGATTCGGTAGAGTGACATGATCGGCAATCGTTTCCCAGCTTACCTTCATGTACATCCTGATGACAATCAACGCAATTACTGTATTTCAATCCTTTAAAAGCTTGGTAGTCCTTGTTATTTCGAATTCCCTTCGCATGACATTCAATGCATTCGACATTAATATGAGAACCTGTAAGTTTATATGCCGCATTGTTGTGTTCGAAGAATGGTGCCGGTCGGAACGATTCTGTGTTATGACAGTCTTCACAATTCGTTGATAAAGTCTTCTGGTGATAATCATCATGACAGCCTGAACAGGATAGGCTAAGACCAAGGAATGTGTTTGTTCGACTTTTTATTTCCGGATCAGATATGAATTTTGCATTGTGGCACTTTTCGCAGTCGTTGGTCTTGTGTTTGCCGGTTAGTTCAAACGCGGTTAACGAATGATTGAAGCTATCCTTATCGAAACGACTTATTTCGAATTTACGTCCGTGGTGCTCGCTATGGCATTCCACACAATTCATATTTTGTACTTCTGTGCTGGAATGGTAACCTCTTTTTATGTTAATGAGATTCTGAATATCTGTATGGCAGTCAAGACACTTTTGATTTGTAACCGCCTCTCCTATCTCATGGCATTTTGTACAATTGCTTATACCTTCGAGATCTGCATGGGCCTCCGTCAAATCGCCGGGGGATATTTGAGCTTGCAGAGTAACTGCTATAAACAGCATCAATATGATTATTAGTTTTTTATTCATTCTCCTTTCATCACTACTTCACCGAACTTTTTAGTTATCTTGATTCCGCAGTTTTGAAGGAATTGATTAGGTAATTCTCCACCTGCGAAAATGTAAACCAGGTCGTTTGGAATTTCCATTGTTTCATTTTCACCGTTAGTACCTACAGCCAGTTCTACTGTTGTATCATATATGTTTTTTAAATTCGAGTTGTAAACAATTTCTAAACGCTTTTCTTCAGCAAGCTTGTTGATCTTCTCGAAATTACGCGGCTTAAGTCTTTTAAATGAACCGGAACGATACGATAGTGTAACTTTGTTCGAAGTATTCTCCGCAATCAGCATTGCTGATTCTATTGCGGAATCACCCCCTCCAACTACCAGCACATTACTGCCGCTGATTAATTCCGGTTCAATCAGTTTGTAAGCTACCTTCTCACTTTGTTCTCCGGATACTCCGAGTTTGCGTGGTGAACCGCGCCGGCCAATGGATAGAAGAATTGCTTTACTGGTGTATTCACCCTTGTTTGTTATAATTACAAAGTGAGTTTCTGTTTTGTTGATTTCATTAACTTTTTCATGTTCGTTAATTACTATATTGTTCTTGCTAAGTACGCTTTCCCATAGTTCAAGCAGCTCTGATTTTGTTGTTTCCACCAGTTTTACATTCCCGTAAAGAGGAAGCTCCATTGGTGAGGTCATAACTATTTTCTTCCGGGGAAACGAATAAACAGTGCCGCCTAAGCTATCCTGTTCAAGAGTTAGGTATCGTAAATGATTCTTCTTGGCCGTTAGAGTGCCCGCAATTCCCGCTGGTCCAGCACCAATTATTATTACATCATAATCCAGGCTTTCATTTCTGGTGATCTTCTTTGAAATATTCTCCATTGCCTGTTTGCCCTGCTCAACCGCGTTCTTTATCAATCCCATTCCCCCTAATTCACCCGCTATATAAATACCCGGCACATTTGTTTCGTAAGTCTGACTTACATGAGGCAATTCAACTCCGCGTTTTTCAGTTCCCATTACAAGTGAAATTGCTCCAAGCGGACATGCATGAAAACATGCGCCATGTCCTACACAATGTGATGCATTTATAGTTGCAGCATGTCCGTTTCTTATTCCCAGAATATCCTGTTCCGGACAAGCATTTACGCATGCACCTGAGCCTATGCAAATATCAAGGTTTACTACGGGATGTAGAGATATTGGTTCGTGAAATCCATATTCTTTCGCTTTCTCAATTTTTTGTTCGACCAATTTCGATTCGTTCTTTTTCTTCCGCAGGTAAATATATAATATGGTTAGAATGAGGAGTCCAACTATAAAGTAGGTTAATGTGTTCTCAATTAATACTTCCACAATTGTCTCGTGCTAATTAATGAAGATTGTATTTCGAATTTCGCTAAAAGAGTTCTTTCCCAATAGCCCGGTTAAAATATCCATGTATATCCGAATGCCACCGCCACACCAACATGGATAAACATGATGATGATCATAACTAGTGCAAATGGTAAATGAATGATATGCCAATATCTGAATATTTTCTGAATTGATGTCAGCAGACTTATTCGCTGCGTTACGTAAAGTCTTCTTCTTAGTACTGATACTATACCTCCGGAATGTTTTTGGTTCGGGATTCCGGTTTTTACTTCTCTTATCAGTTTTTTGTTATTCAAATAATCACTAGTAATTTTTTTGAAGAATTCCCCAACAGTATACGAGCGGGAATATTTCTCGGAAATGTATTCGTCTATTTTTAAGAGTAGATTCTTATTGAGGTCATGGTATTCGTGAAGTTGTTGATATAGCTTCTCGTTTTCTTTTTCAAGTTCGGTTAAACTTATCGCGTGACCTTCAATTGACCGGGGGATCAAAACATAAATAAACCTTCCAATAACTCCGCTGACGGCTACCGCAACCATACACCAGAAACTTACTGCAACGATGCCGCCGAATTTAAAAGCTGTGTGGTACAGAATAAGGATTGGTCCAACAGAACATAAAAATATATGGAGTTCCAGCCAGTGCTTTAACAATCCCCAGCGGCTCCATTTCTTGAGACGTTTTCGGAGCATATATATTGACACACCACCCAGCATCATAATTGAACCCACGATGCCCATGCCGTGTCCCATCAGTCCGGTGGGCTTAAATAAATCGTGTGCTGAATTATAAAAGCGCTCTTCAAGAGGAGTAGTGTAGTAATTGATTCCTGAGAAAAATATTGCTGCGGTAATAACCACGCCTATAATGAACATGGTCCAAATGTAGAGTGAGTGAACGGTTTTGCTCATAGATAATTAATCCCGGAAAATTTAAGTAGGCTATGTTATCGCTGATAACCTGTCCTATTTATAACCTTTTTCCCTTACTGATAAAATTCTTCAGAGAGATCGTACTTTGGTTAATGAACTAATTTATGGTAAAAAAGATCTATATAATAAATCAATTGTGTTTTCTGTGAGCAACAACGGCATAAAGTCAAACTTAGTTGAAATTTGAGGCTCCCATTTTTTAAGCTACCTTCTGTTGTTCCAAGTTTAACTCTGCCATAATAGCTGATTTTAATAAATATAGTTTATTATAATTGTTAACTCTGCGAAGCCTGATTTCTATTTCCAGCAATGCTGATGCAACCCACCTTGACTTCATATCTGAGTTTACCCAGTTTTTTACATTCCTTAAATGTTTTGCCAGTAGGGAGTTCATGCTCTCTATCATATTCGTGGTTGTAAACGAACGTCCCAACTCTTCAACAAGCCCCAGCCTGTGCATTGTCAGAGTTTCTTCCAGTCCCTCTTCCAAAGAATTGGCAGCGCTGCGGTTTATTTTTTTCAATTCATCCCGGATCTCAAATAGTCTAATTTTCGCTTCTTCATAAAGCGGCTCACTATATGCCCGCTGAAGTTTACCCTTAAATACCGGTTTCTCTTTTTCACTTAAGTAACTGATAACATTTTCCCGCTTATGCCATTGGCAACGCTGAACAACCACAAACTCGCCGAATACTTCATCTACTGCTTTACGTAAACCTTTAGAGCCATCAAGGAGGGCAAGCAAGCCACCTGTAAAACTAAAACCTCTTTCAATTAGACCTTGGAGTAAGCCTTTAACCGCAGTACTGTTTTCAGTAGTAGTTTGTACGAAACCCAACGGTACTTTTACTCCCATGCTTGTGACTCCCAGGGCTATTACAACATTATCCCTTGACAAGTATTTGCCATCTATTACTATTGCCAGGAACTCGTAGTTGCTCAAGTCCCGCTTCTCAAATTCTTCCAACGCTTTGCTGCTTTCTTCTATAAAACGCCGGCTGATACTTGATTGGCTCATCCCGAAACTATCGGTTATACTTCGAGTTACTTTTTCATAATCATGCTGGCTTAAACCGAGTATTATCTTCTTCAGTACTTCCTCGCCTGGCATTTCCATACTATGAAGCTTTTCATAATATTCCGGTGTTTCCGCTTTCCCGGTTAACTTGTTAAACAAACGGGGGACTTCTACTTTTACTTTTTCAGAACCTACACGGATACTGCCGGGATTGCTACTCCAACGGGAGTAATTGCTCGAACGGCTGTGCTTTTCTCCTGCTTTTTCTCGGAGTTCTTCTTCCATAAGCTGGTTGTAGTGTAATCTGGCTATATCTACAAAGTTCTTAAACATCTCGTACTGAATATCTTGTGGTTGATCTAATAACCATTCAAGGTTTTTCTTTTCGATTTTGCTATCTTGCATTTGAGGCTCCTTTTTGTTTTTTGTTACTGCTATTTCAAATTACAAATTTTATGGGAGCCTCTTCTTTTTTTATTTCAACTAGGATTGAATATATATCGCAACAACTCAATATAATGCTGTTAAAACTCTTTATTTACTACTATTCCTTTCTAATAATTAAATTTAATATCGCAAATCCGGATAAACAGCTAACGTATCTTGTTTTCGCGAATAAAAAATACCAAAAATAATTTACAATTGTATTCATAAATTATTGCATTGTTTGACCTTAATCACAGTATTCTTTGTATTAGTCTGATTATACTAAATTATTTCCGGAATTTACAACATTTGAATGAGGTGAATTTATGAATTACAGAAAGTTCGGCAATACTGATTTGTCGGTTAGTGAAGTCGGATTCGGTGCTTGGGGAATTGGCGGACCGGCAATGGCCGGCGAAATTCCAATAGGCTGGGGTGATGTTGACGATTCCGAGTCTCTAAATGCGCTGAAAGCTTCATTTGATTTGGGAATAACTTTTTATGATACGGCAGACTTTTACGGACTCGGTCATTCGGAAGAACTAATAGGTAGAGTTTTCGGTAATTCCGAAAAGGTTGTTGTTGCTACTAAGGTAGGTCACAGACTCACTGACGATCAGACCATATTGCTTGATTATTCAAAGCATCATATCATGTCTGCCTGCGAAGCCAGTCTTAAAAGACTGAACCGGGATGTGATTGATTATTATCAGCTTCATTCTGCTAAACTTGTGCATCTTGAACAGGGAGAGTGTGTTGAGGCTTTGGAGGAACTCAAAGAGCAGGGTAAGATTAAGTATTGGGGACTTTCTCTTAATACATTCAATCCATATCCTGAAGCTGAATACATGATGCAGAATAAACTAGGTGACGGTTTTCAACTCGTACTTAACATACTAAATCAGCGTGCGAATGATCTGGTTGATACAGCGGGGATTAACGGGTACGGAGTAATTGCAAGAATGCCGATTCAGTTCGGGCTGTTAACCGGCAAGTTCAAAAAGGATACTACTTTCGATAAGAATGATCACAGATACTTCAGACTGACCCCCGGTATCCTGAAAGAATCTCTTACCGCGCTTGAAAGTCTGGACCCTTTAGTTGAAAAATACGGTATCTCGAAAACAACCCTGGCGATGAGTTTTATATTAGCATTTAATAACGTTTCGACTGTAATCCCCGGCATTAAAACGAAATCCCAGGCGGTTCAGAATACGGAAAACATGGTCAGTCTTGAAAAAAACGATTTCGAACTAATAAAGCAGCTCTATCAGGAAAAATTTTCATATATCATTGATTTGATGGAAAAACAGGGGTAATCAGTCTTGTGACGAAAGGCATGGTTTATTTCAGGTTACGCTGTTTCTTTAAGTAAATTTTTATATTTTTTAAGCGGGATTTGCACTATTAGGTGGTGGGTGTAATGAAAGTTAAATTTTACGGAACAAGGGGCTCAGTTCCAGTCTGTGATAAGGAATTTCAAAAGTACGGCGGGAATACTCCGTGTGTACTAGTTGAAACCAAGGATCGTATCGGAATTCTCGATGCAGGTACAGGAATAAGACAGCTTGGCAAAGATCTGATTGAATGTGAGAGCGATCGTTGCGATGAAATGTACATAGCGTTCTCGCATTTTCACTGGGATCACATTCAGGGTTTCCCTTTCTTTCTTCCTGCTTATGACAAGTCCAGCAAATTAATAATAACAGCAATCGGGAAAGGTGCAACCGAACTGGATCTTCAGACTATACTCGGAGGTCAGATGAAACAAGCGTATTTCCCCATTCCTATGGAGCAGATGGGTGCGAAAATGCGCTTTATGAATGTATCCAGCGATGAATACGCTACGGCTGATTTCAATGTTAAGACTACGGAACATAATCATCCGGGCGGAGCTTTCACCTATCGAATTGAATCAGATGGGAAATCGCTGGTTTATAGCACTGATGTTGAGCATCCGAAAGAGTTGGATCAACGAGTAGTTGATATTGCCAGAAATGCTGATATACTAATTCATGATGCGCAATATACTCCCGAGGAGTTAAAGTATAAAACAGGCTGGGGTCACAGCAGCTACGAACAAGCAATTGAAGTAGCAAAATTAGCAGGTGCGAAAAAGCTTGTGCTTACGCATCATGATCCAGATCATCAGGATAATTTTCTTGATGAAATTGAATTGAAATGCAAGGACCTGTTTGATGATGTTTGTCTCGCTAAAGATGGAATGGAGTTTTCTCTCTAGCTTGAACCAGAATTAGTTTTGAGATAGATTTTATACTTAATTTCACCGTTCATGTCGAACCGGGATTCTTTTATTGCCTATAGTGATTATGAAATATTATAAGATATTTGTTTTGCTTGTACTTTCTGCTTGCAATGTTTTGCCTCAGAACTCCGAGCTTGAGAATTATCCAATAGGTACAAATCAGTTTGTACAGTTTAAATTGCATTCAAGACTGGATGAAATATCCGGATTGTGCTTAACCGAAGATCAAAGATTATTTACTCATAATGACGAAAAGGCCGCAATCTATCAATTGGATTACAATACCGGCGGAATCACCAAAACATTCTTTCTTGGTAAATTTACTGTTGAAGGGGATTTTGAAGGGATTGCATTTGCCCAAAATTACTTCTACCTCATTGCCAGTAATGGGATCTTGTTCAAATTCAAGGAAGGATTGGATGGTAACAGCGTTGATTTTGAAAAAATTAATCTTCGGTTAAATGATAAATATGAAATTGAAGGTCTCTGTTATGACGGAGAAAGTAATTCTCTTCTAATAGCCTGTAAAGAATACCCGGGTAAGAAATATGAAGGATACAGGGCTGTTTACAGTTACAATTTAACTAAAACAGAACTTGAAAAAAAACCGCTCTATCTTATCTCTTTGAAAAAACTAAGAAAGGATTTTGACATAAAAGATTTTTATCCTTCGGCAATTGCAATACATCCGGACGGGAAATCAGTATTTGTTTTGTCATCGAAAAGCAAGCCCTGCATTGTTGAACTTTCCAGGGAAGGTGAAATTAAAAACGCAATAAGATTGGATGACAAAGTACATAGGCAGCCGGAGGGGATAGAGTTTCTTGATGACGGTGTAATGATAATCTCCGATGAAGCTTCAGGCAGGAAACCGAAGTTAACGAAATATTTTCCGCTTACTTATTAAAGGCTTGCATGCGTACCTTACGAATTATAATTATTCTGCTGATAGTTGTTTTTATTCCTCTGCATGGACAGAACGATTATCCAAAGGAATATATTACAATGGCGCCCGGCGAGCAATATGCAGCAGGATGGTTTCACAGACTTGTATTCGGTGATCATTGGCGGGATGTGTGGACCACGCCGATACAAGTTGAGATACTTGATCTCGGAAACTTTGACGGCAGCCTTACTCCGATTAAACGGGGCGGAGGAATGCAGACCAAGTCTCTTCGACTCTTAAGCGGAAATAACAGGATTTGGAAATTTCGATCGATGGATAAAGATCCCGCAAAAATTCTTCCGAAAGTAATGCAAAAAACAATTGCCGCGGATGTTCTGCAGGATCAGATTAGTTCCGCTAATCCTCTTGCCCCGCTGGTTGTTGCTCCTATACTTGATGCAGTTGGCGTCATGCAGTCTCGACCCTATATGTGTTATATGCCGGATGATGAAAGACTTGGCGAGTTTAGAGGTGAATTCGGTGGTTTGCTCGGCATGATGGAAATTCACCCCAAGGTGGATGAGGATGAGGGGCTGGAGTTCGAAGGCGCTGAAAAAGTTATAGGTACTTTGGATCTGTTCGACAGGCTGGCGGATAAACACTCGGAACATTATGACTCTAAAGCTTATCTCACTGCAAGGCTTATTGATATATTTCTCGGGGACTGGGACAGGCATACTGATCAATGGAAATGGGCTAAGAATACTTTTAACGGAGTTGAATACTGGGAACCGATACCGCGTGACAGAGACCAGGCATTTGCTAAGTTTGACGGACTAGGTGTCCGGATTGCCGAATACTTGATTCCCCAATTTAATGACTTCGGCTACGACTATCCGCAGATAGAGGATATTACCTGGAGCGGCCGGTTTATAGACAGACGTGTTTTACCTGTGCTTACTAAATCCGAATGGGATTCTATAACGGTTTATGTCCAAAGTAAACTCACCGATGAAGTTATTGAAAAGGCTGTAAAGGTTTTGCCGGATGCCGATTATAAAATCTCAGCGGATGAATTAATTTCTAAAATGAAATCGAGGCGGGATAAATTATTTAAGATCTCAGACGAATTCTATGAATTCGTTAATGATGTTGTGGATGTTTACTGTAGTGAAGATGAGGATTATATTTATTTGAACAGACTGAGCAATGATTTTACCGAGCTATACGTTTACCGGCGTGATGAAGATAATAATATAGATGAGCATGAACTTTATTACTATAAAAAGTTTGATAATGCTTTGACAAGTGAAATCAGAATTTATGCAATGGATAAAGATGATAAAATTCGACTTGCCGGTGAAGTCGATGACAGTCCGCTCGTACGTGTAATTGGCGGCGACGGGGGGGACAGGGTAATTGATGAGTCTGTAGTTAACGGCTATCTGCTTGGATTTATTCCCATTCCGGATGCTGAGAATAAAACAAGGGTTTATGACAGCGGCAAGAAAACTAAAATTGATTTCGCCAGCGGAACTATTTATGACGATACTAAATTTAAGGAACCTAAAGGGCAGCTTGAAAAGTATGAGCCGCAGCAGCGTGACAGACACGCGGACTGGCTTATTAAACCTGTAGTATCTCTCAGTTCGGATAACGGACTTATTATTGGTGGGGGTCCACAGTTGACTAAGTACAATTTCAGAGCTGTACCATACGAGTATCGGATGTCATTGAGCGCTTATTACGCATCCAAACCGGGAATGGGGACACTGGAGTATAATGGACGATTTAACTCCCTTGTCAGTGGGGTGGGTGTAAATGTCAATCTGCTTGCTACCGGGCTTACCCTCACTAACTATTATGGATTCGGGAATGAAACCGATTACAGTCATGATTTGGAAGAAATAGACTATTATGAACTGGAACAAGGACTGTTTCAATTCGGCGCCACGCTCGAATTCGGATTGTTTGATGATGCATATATTATTGCAGGGGCGGAGTATAAGTATTCGGATATTGAACTGCATCAATCGAGCTTATTGAATAGTTTCCACACTTACTATGGCGGTAACTATGGTATTGGTATTCACGAAAGCATCAAGAGTCTGGTTGAGTTTAAGTATGATAGAAGAGACAATCAGTACAACACGTTTAAAGGATATTACTTGTCGGTCGACGCTTCCGTTACACCAAAGGTTTTGGATAACCGGGAAATCCACGGATCAGTTGAATTCGATTTCCGTTCTTACAATCACATAAAGACGTTCACGGATTTGATAATAGCTTCACGAGTCGGTGGTGGAAAGACCTTTGGCAATTACCCCTTTTATGACGCTCAATTTCTAGGCGGTGGAAGTAATTTACGCGGGTATAACCGGGAACGGTTCTCGGGGGATGCGGTCCTTTTCGGTCAACTGGAATTACGAGTATTGCTTGATGAGGTAAGAATTATAATCCCGGGAAATCTTGGCTTCCATTCATTCATAGAGTCCGGAAGAGTTTTTGTGCGTGATGATGATTCGAAAGTCTGGCATCCCTCTTACGGAGGCGGTTTGTGGCTATCGTATCTTGACAGAATGTTCAACTTATCACTTACTGTTGGGCATTCACCCGATGGATTTAGTTTCTGGGCCGGCACAGGTATGATGTTCTAATAATTACTAAAGTTCAACAAGGTTGCTTATACATCATTAATTGAGTAACAATTTTACAGTTAAAATTTCAGGATCATTTATGGCTTTATTTACTAAAGAAGAAGAGCGCGTTGTAGGTGCATTGATTGAAAAGGAATTTACTACCCCGGAGTATTACCCATTAACGTTAAATGCGTTGAAAAATGCATGCAACCAGAAATCCAACAGGGAACCGGTTGTAAATTACTCGGAAGAAGATATAGCTTATATACTGGATTCGCTTTTTAATAAAAAGATGGTGTTTAAGGTTTCCGGTGCGGAGTTCCGTGTTCCAAAGTACAACGAGAATTTTACAAAGCATTTCGAATTAAGCAAACAAGAAATTGCAGTAATGTGCGTCCTGATGCTTCGTGGTCCTCAGACAATAGGCGAGATACGTGGAAGAACCGGACGATTGTATTTCTTTGAAAGTCTTGCTGATGCTGAGGACACTATAACCAACCTGATGCAACGAGACAGTGAAATTAAATTCATTCTGAAACTTCCAAGACAGTCCGGCAGGGATGCGCGTTATGTATCTGTACTTTCAGGTGAACCTGATGAGCAAATACTGAAACCAGCAAAAAAGATTGAACAGGACAAACTGGCAGAACTTGAAGCTACAATTGCAAATTTAAAGTCGGAACTGAGTGAATTGAAAGATGAGTTTAGTCAGTTTAAGCAGCAGTTCGAGTAGCACTATAATGAGAGATATTTGTGAGTGTCAATTTGGGACCTGACAGTTATATCCTTATTAGTATTTACAAATGCATTGCTGTCTTTGTTATCAATTACTCTTGCTTTTACATTATCATTAAGCTGTAAATTGATAATGTCGATTATTTCCTGTTTAATTCGTTCATCAAATATTGGGAAAGCTGTTTCTATTCGTCTGCTCAAATTTCTTTTCATCCAGTCGGCGGAAGCAGCATATAGCCTTTTCCTGCCGCCGTTATGAAACAGGTAAAACCTTGAGTGCTCGAGAAATCGATCCACAATACTTATTACCGTTATATTTTCACTTAAGCCTTTAACTCCCGGTCTTAAGCAGCAAATACCTCTGACTATTATATTTATCTTAACACCAGCCTGGCTGGCTTCATAAAGCTTGTTTATCATTTTTCTGTCTTCAAGACTGTTCATCTTTAACACGATTCCAGACTCTGCACCATTAATAGAGTTCTCAATCTCCTTCTCAATCATTTTTAGAAATTTCTTACGCATATTGAACTGTGCAACAAGCAGGTGTTTGAATTTGCCTTCGATTTCACCACCTGAAAGAAATTCAAATACTTTGCTGACTTCGGATGTTATCCGCTCATCCGCAGTAAACAGTCCAAAGTCGGCATATATTTTTGCCGTTATCTCATTAAAGTTACCGGTTGATAGATAACAGTATTTTTTAAGCTCTCCATTGTCCTCGCGATCTATCATTGCGAGTTTTGCATGCACTTTTAACCCGGGGAAGCTGTAATAAACTTTTACTCCGGCATTCTCCATTTCTTTTGCCCATTGGATATTAGCTTCCTCATCGAATCTTGCTTTCAATTCCACAAAGGCAGTAACATCTTTCCCTTGTCCCGCAGCATTTATAAGCGCCTGAACCACTTTGGAGTTATTTGCAACCCTGTATTGAGTAACCTTGATAGATTTCACTGCAGGATCCGAAGCGGCATCTGATAGAAACTTTATTACGCTGTCATAGGACTGGTAAGGATAATGTACACCTATATCATCCTGATGTATAACATCAAACATACTTGTACAATTATCAAACTGTTTTATCTGAAGAGGCGGTAAAGGCTTGTTTTCCAGTTTGTTTCCCAAAGGATTAGGGAAACTGAAAAAATTGTTGAAGTTATGATACCGTCCGCCGGGTACCAGATCTTCCTTTGAGAGATCAAGTGACTCACGTAAAAACTTTAAGAATTTACCGGGCATTTGCTGGTCATAGAGAAAGCGGCTTGGAACTCCGGTGTCCCTTTTGTTTAACCCCTTCTGAATCTTCTTAAGAAGGTTCCCCGCAAACTCATCGTCGATATAAAGCTCGGCGTCCCTGTTTAATTTAATTGAGAAAGCATCAACTATATCAAAAGCATTGAAAACATCATTAAGACAAAATCTGATTATATCATCAAGGAAAATAACATAGTGATTATTATCAGAGGAAGGAAGTTGAACGAAGCGCGGCAATTCTCCTGCTGGTATTTCAACTACTGCGTAGCTGTGTCTTTTTCGACCAGTCGGTTTATCCACGTTGAATTTATGCGCAAGTCTAACAGCAAAATACAAATGCCTGTTTTTGAGAAACGGTTTAATCTTGTTCTTAACAAGGAGTATCGGCTGAATTCTAAAGACTACATTTTGCTGGAAATAGTCTTTGACAAAATCCTTTTGTTCATCATTAAGTTCAGAATCATTAACGAGGAAAATATTGTTGTTTGCTAACTCAGTGCGAATCTCTTCTCTGAATATTCTCCCGAATTCTTCCTGTTGTTTGAAAACTGTTTTATGAATACTTTTAAGTAATTCCTCCGGATCAAAACAAAGCTGATCCCGGCTTTCCTTTTTTAGTCGAAGCAGACTCCTTAAAGATGCGACTCTAACCCGGAAGAACTCATCCAGGTTGGATGAATATATCGCGAGAAATTTTATTCGTTCAAAAAGGGGATTCGACTGATCTGCCGCTTCCTGTAGAACGCGGTAGTTAAATGAAAGCCAGCTTAATTCACGGTTGAAATACTTGTCTTGATTCATGCTACTTCAAATATTTTTTAGGGTATTCGAACTCTATCAATTTGCCGGAACCTATTTCAACATTCTTCCAGGAATCTGTGTTAAATTCTATTCTAACATAACTGCAAGTCGGGAGGTTATCTATTCTTCTGTCCGAAAGATAATTTGACAGCATTGTAAATCCCGGATTATGTCCGAAGAGCATTGCCGAACTATTTGAGTCATCAATTGAATTGATGAGATCCAGCAATTGTCCGGCGCTGGATTCATATATACTATCTTCCTTTATTAAATCCTCCAGCGGATAGTTGATTGTCTCAGCAATCGTCTTTGCTGTAGTAATAGCCCTGTTAGCTCCGCTGCTTATAATTATATCGGGAAGAATGTTTTTTTCGAACATTAAATTACCCATGAAAGGAGCGTCCCTTTCACCGCGGTGATTCAATGGTCTGTCGTAATCCCTGAAATCAGGTTGTTTCCAGCTTGACTTTGCATGACGAACAAGATAGAGTGTTTTCATTAGATATTCTTTCGATTATATAGTTTGTTTAGTCCAGAAAATTATTCATATCTGCCGCGCCCTCAGGATAAAGCAGTATGAAAATAATAAACAATACTATGGAGATGACCATCCCGTACATGAATATATTATAACAGATTCGTAACAGTTTGTACTTCTTGCCCAGAACTTGTCCAAGTGAATAAAAGTCCTTTATCATACTCCCGTAAAGATAGTCACGGTCTTCCATCATCTCGTTCATACCCCAGGTGAAATCGCCGAGGTTCATGTTATGGAAATTTCCGAAGAAAAGCAGGTTAGTTCGTTTCTTCTTAATATCCTCCTTGGTGAAAATACCTTCGGTAATCGTGGGCCGTGTTGCGAGTATTGCATAAATAAGTGTTGCGAGACTAAATGCACTTAATACAATTGTTGGTACAACAAGATGAGGGTTGCTGTCGAGCTTTCTCGCAAGCAGTGTTGCTATAGCGCCTAGAAGCAGAGTATTAACGCTTATCATAATATTGGCTTTGTTATCAGCCATGGAACTAAGACTAATATGTGTGCGCATCACATTTCTGAACATAGTCTCTATCCCGCGATCAGCCTTTTTATCCTGTGCTTTTTTCTTCGCGAGCTTCTCCTTCTCAATTGCAAGCTTTTCATCTTTTAGCATGTCTTCATCATGCTGTTTAGATTTTTTCCTGAACTTCTTCTGCAGCTTGAGAAGGTTTGTGTCTTTTTGAGCCTGATATTTGTCTCGTGTATACCTCGTAAAGAATTTCTGCCCGGTTACAAAATCGATTGTTTTCTCGAGCCATTCATAATCAGTAAAAGTTTTTGAAAACCTGCGTTCCATCTCTACACGGAAGAGTTCATCAATTTCGAAAAAATCGGGCGAACCGAGATGATGCAAATCCGCATCACATAATACTTCTTCAATTTTATTTTTCGGCGCCTGCGGAAGTCTGGTTGCCATTATTGCGGATGAGATTAATTCAATTTTATCTTCAGGGTAGTTGACACCTGATAAATATTCTTTAGCCGTTTTAACACTGTACTCTTCATGATCATCAAATGATTCGCTATATCCGATGTCATGAAACCAGGCGGCGACTAACAGGATTTCCATTTCTTCTTCAGAGAGCTTCACTGATTCGCCGATTTTAACAGCTGCTTTAACAACCGATTTGGTGTGTTTTATGGTATGGTAAATATGGTCAGGATGAAACTTCTCCTTGAATACTTTTCTAACATGTTCTTCTACCGATTCTAAAATATTATTCTCTTCCATAGTTATACCAATTAAATTGTACTTTGCAAAAATTACAAAATTATTTCATGATGTTTAGTTCAAAAAATCACTTCTATCTAACTTTCCGCTAATCCAATCTGTATCTCAGGTTTATAAGTCCGGGGAGAATACTAACAGACAGGTTTTTCAGGAATCCCTCATCTGATCTGAGCTTCTCTTTATAATTTACATGCAGACCTCCGGCAATACCGATTGCACTCCCGATTAAAACGTCGGAAAACCAATGCTGGTTGTTCAGAACTCTGGAGTAAGCTGTTAATAAAGCCATGCTGTAAAACCCTGCCCTTAACCAGTTGTTGTCGTAGTATTCTGCAATGGAAGTTGAAATTGCGAATGCGACCGTACAGTGTCCTGAAGGAAATGATTGAACTTCATTATCCATTGTGATTCCTGTGAACTTCCAGGGACCTTTATCCGAGTATGGACGTTCGCGCCCGGCAAGAATTCTGACAGACATTACAAGTAAACCGGAGTAAGAAAGGCTTTCGAACAAAACACGGCTTACATTTCGTAACTCGTCGTACCCTGTAAGTAAACCAACTGTATAACCCGTAATCGCAAGTGCATTTGAATACTGTATGTAGCCATAGTAAGTGGGACCGTCCCAGAAGTCGCCATTCAAAGTTTTTACAGTACTTCTGCCAATCCTTTTTTTTACTTCCTCATCTGCATACATAGCAAGGTATGTTGTTGATGCCAGTCCGGCGGTATATATCCAATCCTGAGTTGTAAAATGCAGTGGAGCCCCGAAGAAGGTCGCTCCATCATCAATAAAAATTGCGACGTCATCATAAAACTTTTCTGCAACTGATTTGTTATCTTGGGCAGATAAAAATCCGGTTATAAGGAAACAAAGTAAAAATTGTTTGAAATAGATGTTCATATGATAGATGTTATGCCCTGTATACTTCGGATGATGCAATAATTTATTAACCGGTTTCCAAGTTAAGGCATTTCCCAAAAAGTTCAAATTATTTTGTCACGAGAATTGATTTATGAGAAAACCTGTATACTATTACCGGCAATCCGGTGTTATTCCGTTCAGGATAAAAGATAGAAAGCTTGAAGTTCTATTAATAACTTCGCGAAAGAAGAAGAAGTGGATCATTCCAAAAGGAATTATCGAACCGAACCTGACTCCGCAGGAATCGGCGCTGAAGGAAGCGATTGAGGAAGCCGGTATTAGCGGAAAAGTTGGACGAAATTTGTTCGGTGAGTATAAATATGATAAGTGGGGCGGAACCTGTAATGTAAAAGTATACCTGATGGAAGTTCATAAGCAGCTTGATAAATGGACAGAGGATTTCCGCGATCGTAAGTGGGTATCAGTTAAAAAGGCGCTTGATCTTGTTGTCCATGAAGGGATAAGGTCATTGCTGAAAAAGGTTGAAGAAAAACTTTAGATTAATCTAATGGCAGATTACCTGTTCGTTCGCAACAGGTGAATGGAGTTTCGGACTCAGGTACGGTATTCCCAAACCCATTCCGCGCAGCAGGAAGATTATTCCAAGAAGGAGCGCGAGTACCGGCATTAGTTTGTTGATTTTTCTTCTGACTCCGAAGTTTAAGTATTTTCCCAGAAGAGAAGTGCCTAACATTATGGGGAATGTTCCCAGTCCGAACAACATCATGAAGAGGGCACCTTCAATTACTCCGCCTGTTGAAACAGCTCCGGCAACTGCCACATAAACGAATCCGCAAGGCAGGAAACCATTTATTATTCCGAAGAGAAAGAATGAACGGGATGATTTCGACGACGCTAGTTTTGCGAAAGATGCTTTTACTGCTGTATTTACATGCTGATATGGTTTGGACTCAGTGACTAATCTTTTAAGTCTCGACGGAGCCAGCACGGATAAAATAATTGCAGCTCCGATTACAATAGAAATTGTTTCCTGAAGTCCGATCAGTATAAGCCTGTGCCCGAACAGTCCGAATAGCGCTCCGAAAAAAGTATATGTTACAACCCTGCCGAGGTTATAAAGCACTCTGCTCATTAAAATTGTGAATTGCGATTCACTATGTACTGGTAAGGCGAGGGCAATTGGTCCGCACATTCCAACACAATGAAAGCTGCCCAATAAGCCGATCATGAAACCGGTGAATATATCCATGCTAATTTATCATTATAGTTTTTTCGTTATAGTACGAGGAGTCCCCCGCAGTCCAGTCGATTTTAAGACGCCATAATCCCTGCTTAAGACTGGCGGTTGAAATAATTTGTTGAAGCTCCGAACTAAGATTAAGATGAACAAGTAAATCTTCCTTCCGGTTCGATGGTCTGAACAGATAAATACTTCCTGTAATTTCATAGCTTTTAAATAGTCTGGGGAATTGAACAATGATATTCTCACCTGTCAGCGAAGTGCTTAATTGTTCGGTCAGTTTCTGTGTCCTGATTTTCTTGTCTATCAGGACCTGGTGTTTCAATTCCTGTTCGTAGTAATTGTCAGAAACGAGGTTTACGTCTAATGTATGCGCGTAAACAACCAGACTAATAACAGCTGCCATAAACACAATAATGGTTAAGGCTATGCCGGTACCCCATGATATCTTCAAGTGGTTTTCTCCTTTCTATCAACCTTACCCAGGAAGGAGGTGTTGATTACATCAATAACTTTGTCGCCAGATTTAACCTCGATAGTAAGGGGCGTATTTAATTTTTGTATTTGATCTTTTGAAAGTATTACCAGGAATTTACCTTCCTCAACACCCTGGGGTTCGATATCAAGATCTGCCCCGATAAGTTTTATTTCACCTTCCATATTTACCAGTTTCAGCTCTGCCGGCAGCCTGTTGAATGTTTTATTAATTATCTTGAAATCGTACAGGTTGCTGATTTTATTGTTCGGTTGCTCCTGGTAAAGCATGCCCGGTGTTCTCAATATCGTAAGTTCAAAGTCCGATCTGTTAACCAGGAAAAAAGTAGTTAGTGAAACAAGCAATACAAGTACAATACTATAACCAATTGCTCTCGGGGTAAATATCGATCTTATCTTACTTTCAATTTCGTTTTTAGATGCATACCTTATTAGTCCGCGCGGTTTCTCAACCTTATCCATAACGTAATCGCAGGCATCAATGCAGGCAGTGCAATTAACACATTCAAGCTGGGTGCCGTTGCGAATGTCTATGCCTGTTGGACAAACATCAACACACATGTGGCAATCAATACAGTCGCCTTTGCCGGATTGGTCAGTGCCTTTCCTGATTTTTCCTCTCGGTTCACCTCTTATGTTATCATAAGCAATAACAATAGAGTTCTGATCCAGCATAACTCCCTGCAGTCTGCCGTAGGGACAAACCAACGTACAGACTTGTTCACGAAGCCGGGCAAACACAAAATAGAACATCAAAGAGAATACAAGCATTCCGGTTAAGCCGGCAAGGTGCTGTGAAGGAGGATCAGTTACAATTTTATAAAGCTGATCAATCCCAACAATATATGCGAGGAAAGTATTCCCGATTATAAACGAGATTGTGAAGAAGATTCCGTGCTTCAAAGACTTTTTAAAAAACTTAGCGCCGTTCATCTGGGACTTGTTCAACGCCATTTGTTGTTTCCAGTCGCCTTCAATCCAGTATTCTATCTTGCGGAAAACCATTTCCATAAATATTGTCTGTGGGCATATCCAGCCGCAGAATAATCTTCCATATACTACAGTAAACAGGAAAACACCTACGATTGTTGATATCATTGCAAGAACGAACAGATGAAAATCATGAGGTCCGAATGGAATACCGAAAAGTATAAACTTTCTGCTTATAACATTCAGAAGTATAAACGGATGTCCGTTATAATTTATAAAAGGCGCTCCGAATAAAAATGCCAGGAGAATCAGACTAACAATATTTCTTGTATTGTAGTACCTGCCGGAAGGTTTTTTCGGATAAATCCAAACGCGTTTGCCTTCCTTGGTTACTGTTGCAAGTTCATCACGGAATTTTTCATTTTCTTGTATTTCTTCTGCCATAATACTCTCTTTGCGCATATTACATATAAACTAAATCTGCTTCTCTGTACCGGGGTCTTCCTCATCCGCTTGTTCCCATTTGTCTCCTTCAGGAGCTTTGGGATTAGCAGACTGTGTACCCTGAAGGGTTAAAATATAACTTGCAACTTCCTGCATCTCCGTCGGATTCAACTGTGATTCCCAGCTTATCATGCCTTTTTGCGGTACACCGTATTTGATGGTTCTAAACACATTTTTAATTCCGCCGCCGTGAATCCAGTATTCGTCGATCAGGTTTGGTCCTACAAGACCACCGCCGTCATTAGCATGACAAGCCGCGCAATTCTTAATAAATATATCCTTGCCGGCGTTTAATGACGCAGGCGAATCATCGAAAGTAACCGTCTCCTCATTAAGAAATGCTCCTGTCTTAACCAGGATCTCTCTTTCAACTGCAGCCTGTCTCATTTCTTCAATATATTCATCTGCCATAACATTACCGCTGCCGGCAACATGAAATCGTATCATGTAGACAACGGCAAATATTATCGTCAGCCATAAGAGTCCGTGAAACCATGGCGGAATCCTGTTGTCGAGTTCCCTGATTCCATCGTAATCATGCCCGAGCAGAATTTCATGTTCCTTCTCAATTGGTGTCGATTTGGTAAGCATGCCGAATAGTTTTCTGAATGGTCTCTTAAGCATCTCACCATGGTTATCATTCTTTTCAGAATAGACCAGAACGAGCCAGATTACAAAGAGAATTGAAACGAGCGAAACAACAACCATAATTTTAGCAACACTGTAAATTGTTTCTTCGCTATTATCTCCGGCAGCAAAAAGGTTTACTGATGAAAGGAGAATCAAAAGGATCTGTAATAACATTTTATTGGTTTTCATATTAACTCTCTGTGTTATTAAAAACTTTACTGTCGTTTTCAAGAGGTAAGTTTTCCATTTTCAACAAATAATTCTTATCCATTCTGAATACCCAAATGAGTACGCCAGTAAAAATACTGACGAAAATTAGAAGCCCGATTACAGCATATATCGAAGCTCCGTCCATAGTTCCTAAAATGTTTGAAAACATAATCCGCTCCTAATTTGTTACCTTGATATCTGTCCCAAGCCGCTGCAGATAAGCAATAAGCGCTATTATCTCAGCATCCGGATCTGCAGGAGCGCCGGTGTTAATTAAGTCTTCAGCAATTGACTCTGCCTGTTTGCGCAGATCATCAACCGCAAACTCCTCATAGCCTTCCTCGTAGGGAACTCCAAGGGAGCGCATCGTATTTATTTTATCAACTGTTAATGATACATCAAGTTTCTGTTCGATCAGCCAGGGATACGGCGGCATCAACGAGCCGGGCGACATTGATCTTGGATTCTCCATGTGGAGATAATGCCATAGGTTCGAGTACTTACCACCTATACGGTGCAGGTCGGGTCCCGTACGCTTCGATCCCCAGAGGAACGGATGATCATATACAAACTCGCCGGCTTTGCTGTATTCGCCGTACCTTTCAGTTTCCGATCTGAATGGACGAACCATTTGTGAGTGGCAAGAATTGCATGCTTCACGTATATAAATATCACGACCTTCAAGCTCAAGCGGAGTATATGGCTTTACACTGGCAATAGTCGGTATATTGGATTTAATGAGGAATGTCGGAATCATTTCAACCAGTCCGCCGATAAGGATAGCTACAACGGACAGCAGTGCAAACTTAATCGGTCTCTTCTCTAGCCATCTGTGAAGTAATCCAAAACGGATTTTATCTTTTTCTTTAACAAGCGGAGCAGCTTCAGCAGCTTCTTCAGCGAGGAAATCACCCTGCTTGGCAGTCTGAACAAGATTGTAGATCATAACAATTACACCGGCGAGATAAATAACTCCCGCAACGGATCGAATTATATACATCGGAACGATCTGTAAAACTGTTTCAAGAAAGTTAGGATATTGAAGTATTCCAAGCGGAGTAAATTCCTTCCACATGAGTCCCTGTGCAAAACCAGCCCAATACATTGAAACTGCGTACATTGCAATGGCAAGCGTTCCAAGCCAGAAATGCGCATTTGCCAGTTTCGTCGAGTATAGTTTTGTCCTGTATAATTTAGGAAGCATCCAGTACAGCATTCCGAAGGTGAGGAAGCCGTTCCAGCCGAGAGCTCCGACATGAACATGCGCGATAATCCAATCGGTGTAATGTGTGAATGCGTTAAAATTCTTTAGTGAAAGCATCGGACCTTCAAAAGTCGACATTCCATAGGCGGTTACAGCAACCACCATGAACTTAAGTGTAGGATTGTCTCTAACTCTGTCCCAGGCTCCGCGAAGAGTTAAAAGTCCGTTCAGCATACCGCCCCAGGAAGGCGCAATAAGCATTATTGAAAACACGGTTCCTAACGACTGTGCCCAGTCCGGGAGAGCTGTATAAAGAAGGTGATGCGGACCGGCCCAAATGTAGATGAATATCAATGCCCAGAAGTGAAGTATTGAAAGCTTGTAGGAGTATATTGGTCGTTCGGCCGCCTTCGGTAGAAAGTAGTACATTAAGCCCAGATAAGGAGTCGTAAGGAAAAATGCTACAGCATTATGCCCGTACCACCACTGGACAAGTGCATCCTGAACACCGGCGTAAACCGGATAACTTTTAAGGAAACTTACCGGGAGTTCAACTGAATTTACAATGTGCAGAACAGCAACCGTGAATATCGTCGCGATGTAAAACCAGATAGCAACATACATATGCTTTTCGCGCCGCTTGATTATTGTGCCCATAAGGTTGATGGAAAAAACCACCCAGATGACGGCGATTAAAATATCTATCGGCCATTCGAGCTCGGCATACTCTTTCGAAGTTGTTATACCGCTTACCAGCGTTATTGCCGCAAGAACAATTATAAGCTGCCATCCCCAGAAATGAATCTTGCTCAGCAGGTCATTGAACATTCGAGCTTTGCATAGCCTTTGAAGCGAGTAATAAACTCCGGCAAATATGGCGTTCCCGACGAAAGCAAAAATCACCGCGTTCGTATGCAGCGGTCGCAGCCTTCCGAAAGTTGTATATTGAATTCCGAGATTAAGCGATGGCATATAGAGCTGAATGGCAATTATAACTCCAACCAGCATGCCAACGACGCCCCAGATAGTTGTTGCGACAACAAACATCCTGACTATTTTATTATCATAGCTGAATTTTTCTACATTCATGTAAAAATGCTCCTATTTATTTGGATCAGCGTCCTTTCCGTTTTTGATATTATTAGTTGTAGAGTTCTCGAATAAGATTCTAATCGAAGGTGTGTACTTGTCATCATACTGACCGGATTTTACAGCCCAAAGGAAAGCCAATAAAAATCCGATTGCCACAATTAGCGAAGCGCCTATAAGGATTATTATTGCTTCCATTAAAGTAACCCTGCTTTTTTTGCTGATAAATTAGTGGTAAATGACGTAAATACTACAACCGATATTGAACTGAGTGGCATTAGTATAGCCGCAATTACCGGGGAAAGATTGCCCTGTACAGCAAAGCCTAAACCAATAATATTGTAAAAAAATGAGATAATGAAACTCAGTATTATAATATTCCTACTAGTGCGTGAAAATCTAATAAATTCTTTCAATTTAATAAAGGACTTCGATTCCATTATTCCGTCGCATGCGGGTGAAAAATTGTTAATATTCTCGGATATGGATATCCCGACATCGCTTTGTTTTAGTGCGCCCGCATCATTTAGTCCGTCTCCGATCATTAAAACATGTCTGCCATTATCCTGAAGTTTTTTAATTTTATCAAGTTTATCATAAGGACTTTGGTTAAACAACAATTCGGCCTTGTTTCCGAATATCTTCAAAAGGTTTTTCTTTTCGTTTTCATTATCTCCCGATAATACGGCTACTTCATAATTCTTGCGTAAGCTTTCGGCAAGTTCCTGTAATCCTTCCCGGTATTTGTTGCTGAATGTGTAATATCCTTTCGGATCATCATCAATTGATATGAATACTCTTGTGTTTATTTGCGAGTCATATCCGTTTTCAATATGTCCGTTAACAAACTTTTCCGAACCCATTTTAATCTGAATACCATTAATGTTTCCGGAAAGTCCTTGTCCTACTATTTCCGAATAATCCGAAACGGCTATCTTGTCGCAGCCTTTCAGGTAAAGCTCAATCTGTCTGCTCAAGGGATGTGATGATTGGCCCGCCAGACTAAGCAGACCTTGTTTGTCGGATTCGGAAAGCTCTTTGCCGGAGTATCGGATCTCGGAATCTGCCGATTCCGTAATAGTACCGGTCTTGTCGAATACTATCGCATCAATCACCGCGAGTCTCTCAATAACATCAGTGTTCTTCGCATAAAAACTATTCCTGCCGAAGATTCTCAGCGTATTACCCAGCGTGAACGGTGTTGATAAAGCGAGTGCACAAGGACATGCAATAATAAGAACTGCTGTGAACGCATTGAATGCTGCTTCGCTGCTTGTACCAATCCAGTAGATGAATGCTGATATTGCGATGATAAATACCGCAACAGTGAAATATTTGCTTACCACATTAACCAGTGAATTAATCCGGCTGTGATAATCCTTATTAAACGCATCCTGGTTCCAGAGCTGCGTCAGATAACTCTGGCTTACTTCCTTAACCGTTTCTACTTCTATCGACTGCCCGATGAGTCGTCCGCCTGCGTAAATCAGGTCGCCATTAATACACCCGGTTGGAGTTGATTCACCGGTCACAAAACTGTAGTCAATATCCGCAGATTCACTTATCAGCACTGAGTCGGCCGGAATAATCTCGTTGTTTTTAATTACTATTCTTTCTCCAATATTAAGCTTTTCAACCGGTTTGGTAGTCTCTTTCCCATCCTTGATAATCGTGACGGCTATTGGGAAGTACGACTGGAAGTTTCTCTCGAAATTCAATGCTTCATAAGTCTTGTGCTGGAATAATTTGCCGATTAATAGGAAGAAAACCAGAGCAGCCAGTGAATCGAGGTATCCGGCGCCGGTCATCGTAATTAATTCGTAGTAACTTCGAATAAAAAGGACCACAATGCCGAGGGTAATAGGTACATCGATATTAATAATTTTTTTACGCAGTCCTTTCCAGGCTGAGACATAATACTCACTTGCGCTGTAGAAAAATACCGGCAGAGCCAGGAACATATTTATAGTTCCGAAAATCATTTTAATATTGTCCGTTACAACATCTTCCAGCGACAGATATTCCGGAAAGCTTAGGAGCATTATATTACCGAATGCGAATCCGGCGATACCGATCTTGTAATATAATTTTCGCAGTATGGTATTGCCTTTTTCCTTGTAACTTTTTTCAAGGCTTAATACGGGTAGATATCCTAATGAATCCAGCAATTCCACCACTTCTTTTAATGAGGTAGTCTCTTCGCTAAAATTCAGGGCAAGTGTCTTTCTCAGAAAGTTTACCCGGGATTCCCTGACTCCGGGATTAAGTTTATACAAATTCTCTAATATCCAGATGCAAGAACTGCAATGCATTTGGGGGATGTTGAAAGTGATACTCGTATGCTTACCGTCGGTGAAGTCTATCAGCCTGGCTTTAAGGTCGGGATCATCCAGGAAATCAAAGTTCCTTACAACATTTTCGTTTCTGGAAATACCGGGTCGGTCTTTAATATTATAATAATTGCAAAGATCGCTAGCTTCAAGAATTTCGTAAACAGTCTTGCAGCCATTGCAGCAGAAATACTTTTCGTTAATTCTAATTGTTTCATCGGGGCAATCGTTGCCGCAATGATAACAACTGATAGTCTTTGTCATTTGACCCGGGGCGGAACTTTATTAGTAAACAGAATAATTTATCCGCTAAAATAATCAAAGCATTCTTTAAATGTTCTATGTCCTGTCTGATTTAAAAAAGAAAAGCAGGACATATGCCCTGCTTAATTAAAATGTTGAATTAGTCTAGCTAACTTTTCGGCGGAGTGATTATCTTCTGATAATTTTTCCTGCTGACCGAAACAAGGTTTGAGACTTGTCCGGCAACGTTTTCCATATTCGAAAGAATACTGAGGAAAAGCATTGAATTCCTTGAGGTAACCTTATTGTCTCGAATTCTGAGAAGTTCATTCTCATCAATCTTCTGAGCAGTAGTCTGAACTTTTTCCAGATTCGAATCGAACTCTTCCATATTATCAAAAGATCGTGCCGCGAGAATTTTACTTGTTGTATCGATAAGTTCGATAATTCCCTCATTCAGCTCGCTTAATTCCCGGATCTCCTCACTTGAAGGAGTTCCATGATTGTTTTCAATATGATCAACACAATCCTGGTTTATATCTTTAATAAATGCGTGTATTTCCTGCATTGAAGCAATTACTTTGCCGTACCGTCTTCCCTGTTTAACTTCACTGTCCTTAAGCAATTTAACCGACTTTATAATTTGAGATATAACAAGATTAGAGTGTTTTTTCGTTCTCTTAATATATGCTTTCTGATCACGGAGTTTCTGACGGTCACCGTCTGCAAGTGCAGCGATGTTATGTTTAAGATTACCTGAAACGTTTGACAGGAATCCCGCAATATCCTGGAACATTGCTGTTATAACTTCGGTTCCGTTTGTTGCCGATGCAACTGTAAGTGACTTTATACTCTCGTCTTCTTTTTCTCTTTCACGGTGAAGTATGTGAGTTCTGTATAAAGCGTAACCGGCAAAGGCAACAAGAATTACAATTGCAAAAACCTCTCCGTAATGAATTAGAACCGCAAATGTTCCTGCAACTGTAAAAGCCAGCAGAGCGGTAAGGAACCATCCGCCGATAACTGTTATAACGCCGTTAACTCTGTACACAGCACTTTCACGTCCCCAGGCACGATCTGAAAGAGATGAACCCATTGCAACCATAAAAGTCACATAAGTTGTTGATAAAGGTAACTTTAAGGAAGTTGCAAAGGATATTAGTATACTGGCAACCATTAGATTGACAGAAGCTCGTAAAAGATCAAATGCCGGCGGATTTTCCAGATCCATTTTAGCCAGAGATGCCTTGGACTGATCAAATCTATTATTTATTAATTCTTGGAATGACTTAGGTGTGATTGTTTTTATTATATTCATCAGTGAGAGACTCATTCTTACAATCACTCTGGCTATAAGTGAAGATTCAAAGCGTTCGTAACCTTCATCCTGTCTGCCAAGATTGACCTCGGTCTTGGTTACACCCTGCGATTTTTTATTGAACCACAGAGCTAATACCATTATTAGTCCGGCAAGTAACAGCAATACAGTTGGAGTACTCACTTTTCCCGTGAGCTCGACCATAAGATGAGTAAGGGGATTTGCCGAATCGAGTCCTATATTATAACTGCTGAATCCAGCCAGAGGTACACCGATAAAATTAACGAGATCGTTTGCAGAAAAAGCTAAAGCGAGAGCAAATGTACCGACAAGAACTATTGGTTTAAGTATATTAATCTTTGTGAACCAAAGTAGAAACTGGAAGATAACTGCCCAAACGACCAGACTGTAAAGCATTAAGGTAATCATATTACCTTTAATCCATGTGGAAGTTTCCTCGGTAATAAACGAGGCTCCCTTAGCACCTTTAAGAATTATGAAAAACGAGATTGCCGTTAAAGTAACAGCCCCGAAAATTGCGCCGTATCTTCTGATTCTTTTATCATAGTCAAAGGTGAATACCAATCGGGTGAGATATTGAATTATTGCGCCTACGGAAAATGCAACCACAACCGAAAGTAAAATACCCGCAATGATCGCAAGTGCCTTGCTCGTATTGATATAGGTGATGATATCAGTCGCGGTTTGCCCTGCATCAACAACTTTGATTATGGAAACCGCAACAGCAGCTCCTAATAATTCGAATACAATTGATACTGTTGTCGATGTGGGGAGACCGAAAGTATTATATAAATCGAGCAATAACACATCCGTAATCATTACTGCCATAAAGATGGTCATTATTTCCGGCAGGTAGAACATATCCGGGTTGAATATGCCCTTTCGGGCAACTTCCATCAGTCCGCTTGAGAAAGTTGTACCTACCATTATACCGAGACTGGCCACTAGTATAATTATGTGTCTCGGTGCTACTTTCGAGCCGATTGCGGAGTTCAGGAAGTTTACCGCATCATTACTTACACCGACAACCAGATCGGATATGGCCAGTATAAAAAGTATAATAACAACTATTAGAAACAAATCCATTTAGTTTTCTCTCCTTGTTAACTGATGGAATTCGCAAATAAAAATATTTTAAAACTTTATAATAAGTGGAAAATGTCGTTTGGTAAAATTAAATTAACGTTAAGTTTTGATATTTACTTTATCGAAAACACTAATACAATAAAAACTTAAACAATAATTGTTTTAATGCTCCGTTCAAGTGGAAATGCAATTGCAGAGTTTTACACCAAACACCGAAATGTATTTTCAGTCCTTCAGCTAATATTTTTCCTCTACCTTTTTATTTTCAGCCTTCAACTTATGGGTGACTCATTAAAGCTGTTCGGGGCCTCGTTTTCCAAGACGCTTGTTGAAACCACTTCGAATCCGTTTGTCGGACTATTTATAGGAATTCTAGCGACATCAATTATTCAAAGTTCTTCATCAACAACATCCATTGTTGTCGGACTTGTGGCGGGAGGAGCGCTTACTATCGATACAGCCATTCCGATTGTTATGGGAGCCAATATCGGGACTTCAGTTACTTCCTTTATGGCAGCGTTCCCGCAGATTAACAGGAGTAATGAATTCAAGCGCGCTTTTGCGGCGGCAACGGTGCACGATTTTTTTAACCTGCTTTCTGTTCTCGTACTTTTCCCTCTGCAGTTATTTACGAATTATCTTGATCGAATTGCAACCTTTCTCGGTAATCTCTTTGCCGGTGTAGGGGGACTTAATTTCCTTAGCCCGGTGAAAATAATTACAAAACCGGTTTCAAAGATGGTAATTTCGGTTATCGGCGAGGAAACTGTATGGCTAATTTTTATTGTTGCATTGCTGTTGTTATTTATCGCACTTAAATACATGGTGAGTTCGCTAAAAGTTCTTGTTATTGCTAACGCGAAAGCCTGGTTTGATAAATACTTGTTTAAAAACTCACTCCGTGCATTCCTGGTCGGATTGATTCTTACAATTCTTGTTCAGAGCAGTTCCATTACAGTGTCGCTTATGGTTCCTCTTGCCAGTGCCGGGTTGTTAAATATAATTCAGATATTTCCATACGCGCTCGGCGCCAATGTGGGAACAACAGTAACCGCCATTCTTGCGGCGCTTCTCACGGGAAATATATCAGCGGTAATTGTAGCATTCTCACATTTATGTTTTAACCTGTCGGGAATGATAATATGGTGGCCGCTGAAGGTTGTCCCGATTACATTAACTCAGAAATTTTCGGAAATTGCAACTAAAAATAAATTAATACCGTTTGGATTTGTAGTGTTTGTATTTTTCTTACTTCCGATGATCATTATTTATTTATCTAACTGAGGTTTAAGATGATTAAGGAGCTTTTAGCCATATTTAAGAGAGATTCTTTAATGGACCGGGCATTTCAAAGATCTTTTGAAATGCTTGAGAAAACTAAAACAATGTTCGTTGAAGCCAAAGAGGTGCTTAGGAATACCGAACAGAATGAACTCAATATAGATATCGATGACGAAGATATTGTAATAAACAAATTTCAGCGCGAGGTAAGAAAGGATGTTCTAAAGCACCTTGCACTCGAGGGCATAGAGGAACTTCCGTCGGGTCTCGTACTCGTAACGATCGTAATTGATCTTGAAAGGATTGGCGATTACACAAAAAACATTGTTGAAATTGCGAAGGATTATAAGCCTAAACTTTCCGGCGGCGAGTTTGAAGAAGACCTCCGGAAACTGGAAGATGCTGTAGCAGAGAATTTTGATAGAACTCTCGAGGTATTCAGAGATGCAGACGAGGAGAGAGGGCGCGAACTTCTCACCGAACAGAAATGGATTAGCAAGCAGGCTGATAGTATTATCAGTACTTTTATGAAAAGGGAAGTACCCGGCTATACAAATTCGAATGTTGCTGCGCTTATTCTTTATGTGAGGTCGCTGAAAAGAATTTATTCACATCTCCGTAACATTACAACCAGTGTAGTTAATCCGTTTCACAGGATCGGTTACAAGCCGAAGAAAACTTCCGAATAAGCAAAGGGCTGATTTGGAAAAACAAGATGGCAAATTAGTAAAGAACAAACCGGCTCTAATTGCAGGCATTCTCCCGGCTCTCTTTTTTGTGCTATACGGGAATGAATTACTTCAGACTCTCTCCGGATACTTACTGGGTGCTTCCGGGATTAATATAGAATTTAACTATCTGTTCGCTGTTGCGGTATATACAATCCCGGATCAAATGCAGGACTTTAGCGCATATTTAGTCTTACTAAGTCCGGTCTTGATTTCTTTAATCCTAATACAGATCGCGTCCCTCTTTCTTCAAAAAGTACCTTTGGGCTTTTACAGGTATACCTTCATGATATTTCAGTTGATCATGCTCGGATATATTCTATTGTATTTATTGTTTGGTACAATATCCGTTCTACTTAAACTAAAGTGGGATACTGATATTCAGAAGTTTATCGAATTCATTGGTCTTGATTATCCCGTAAATCTGCTGATTGTTTTTTTGATGATATTTATAATAGGTTTGTTTATCAATTTCAATGCGAAACGCGTGAGCGTTTTTATTAACAAATAATTCTATCGGAGTGCTTTAATGGTAAGTCTGAAAGATAAAATAGTGTTTATAACCGGAGCTTCTGCCGGAATAGGAAGAGCGAGTGCCGAATTGTTTGCGTCTGAGGGCGCAAAACTAATAATCACTGCCAGAAGGGAGCAGCTAATTAACGAACTGGCAGAAGGTTTGAATAATAAATACGGCATCAATGTACTGCCTCTTAAAATGGATGTGCGGGATAGGGAAGATGTTAAATCCGTAATTGGAACTCTCCCGGAAGAATGGAAGTCAGTTGATATCCTTATAAACAACGCAGGTCTGGCAAAAGGTGTTGAAAAAGTATTTGAGGGTGATTTTGATAACTGGGATACCATGATCGACACGAATATTAAAGGATTACTTTATGTCACCAGGCTTGTTCTTCCCGGTATGATAGAGCGTGACAGCGGACATGTAATTAACCTTGGATCTACCGCGGGGCATATGTCGTATGCCGGAGCAAGTGTTTACTGTGCTACCAAGTACAGTGTACGCGCCATATCCGATGCAGTGCGTATTGAAACTGCGGATTCAAGTGTTCGGGTAAGTTCGGTTGATCCGGGCGCCGTTGAAACAGATTTCAGTAATGTCAGGTTCGATGGTGATAAGGAAAGAGCTAAAAAAGTTTATAAGGGATTTAAGCCATTAACTGCTGTTGATGTTGCTGAAGCTATCTTATTCTGTGCCACTCGTCCAGAACATGCTAATATAAATGAGATAATTCTCTCATCAACTTCACAGGCTAATTCGTTAATTATCAATCGCAAATAATTTAATCCCGCTGTAATATTAAAAATGCAGCGGGGACTTTTAATTATAATTGAAACATACTCGTATCGCCGGCCCCTTCTCTCAATATCTCGGGTTCCTCTTCGCTTAGATCGATAATACTAGAAGGTTTCCCGGTAAGCGCTCCTGTTGAAAGCATCAGATCCACACTGGGATTGAATATACTTTGTATTTCCATTGGGTCGTATAATCCAACACCGAGGCGGGTTGTTGCGCTCGTACTGATTATAGGATGTCCCAGTTCTTCGACAAGAGTCAAAGCTATCTGGTGATCAGGTATTCTGATTCCAACTGTCTTCCTTTTCGTTCGCAGCTTCTTCGGTACTTCCTTTGCCGCGGGAAGTACGAAGGTATACGGGCCCGGTAAAAGTCTCCGCATCATTTTATACGCGTAGTCCGATACTATAGCATACTTGGATATGTCTTTCAGATCGGAGCAGATGAAACTGTAAAGTTTTGTCCCGGCTTCGTTTTTAATTGAATAAATTCTTTCACGTGCTTCGTTATTAAAAATATCGCAGCCGAGCCCGTAAACAGTGTCAGTCGGGTAAATAATAACGCCGCCGCTTCTCAGTACTTCCACGGCTTTGTTTATATACCTGAGCTGCGGTGTAACCGGGTGCAGTTCATAAAATTCCATCTCTCCTCCGAAATCTCACTAATCTAATAGTGCTTTTCTAAAATTATTGAGCAAAAATACAATTTAAGATCAATTTATCAATGAAATTCGTGTGAAGTAATTTAAAATCTTTATACCGATAAGTAATCAGCCTGGTTAAAGAAACGAGTATAGTTGTAAAGATAATTCAATCAATTGTACAATAATTCTTATCTTACGATGTGAATTTTTGAAAAATTATTCTGGTGAAATGACGGATTCGACAAAGGATAAACTTGCTGTGGTCGCTGTTAGCGGCGGAATGGATAGCTGCGTAACGACGGCAATTGCAAATGAGAAATACCGGCTGGCACTGGCCCATATTAACTACGGACAGCGAACTGAAAAAAGGGAATTAAAAGCATTCAATGATATTGCAGATTATTATGATGCAGAAGCAAGAATTGTTATAGACTTCAATCACCTTTCCAAAATCGGCGGTTCATCTTTAACTGACCTTACAATGGAAGTTTCTCAGGCCGATCTTGATAATCTCGAAATTCCAACCTCATACGTCCCTTTCAGGAACGCAAATATTCTAACCTCCTGTGTGAGCTGGGCGGAAGTAATCGGAGCGGAAGCAATTTATATGGGCGCTGTTTTTGAGGATTCTTCAGGTTATCCCGACTGTCGTCCCGCATTTTTTGAAACCTTCGAAAAAGTTATTGACGCGGGTACAAAGCCGGATACTAAAATTAAAATTGAAACTCCTATAATTCTTATGAGCAAACCGGAGATAATACAAAAAGGAATTGAACTCGGAGCGCCGTTTGATCTTACCTGGTCATGCTATCAAAGTGAGGACGAAGCCTGCGGTGTATGCGATAGCTGCGCTTTACGATTGAGAGGTTTTCAAAAACTGGGGAAAGAAGATCCCATACTTTACAAAACAAGACCGAATTATTTGTAAGTGAATTAAATATAGGACAAAATAATGTCAGAAAAACAAAGCATATTAGAAACGTTCGATAATCAGTATTCCGACAGGGACTATGTTATTGAGCATACAGCTCCTGAGTTCACATCAGTATGCCCGAAAACCGGTCAGCCGGATTTTGCCACAATTGTACTCGAATATATTCCGGATGAACTCTGTGTCGAGTTGAAATCATACAAACTTTATTTGCAGTCGTACCGCAATGACGGGATTTTCTACGAAAGCGTAACGAATAAAATTCTCGATGATCTGGTAGAAGTGACTCAACCGCGTTATATGAAACTGACCGCGAAATTCGGAGTCCGTGGAGGAATCAGCTCGGTTGTAGAAGTTGAATACCAAAGCGAAGAAGAAGAAACCGAAGAATAGAAAGTCTGTGAAAATGAAAACAGATAAGTTCATATCATTTACAAGCATCTGCTTAATGTTTAAGTGCAGACTCAAGGATTCCGTGAGGGTCTTCTGCCAGAATTTATATGTTTCTTTTGTAATAGCACGCAAGTTCCTTCTTTATTTATATCTTGCCGAAATATCTCCTAACTAATAATCAACAGTAAATAATCAATCTGTTTATTAATTATAATTCAGGAGAATAAAAATGGCTAAAAAAAAGAAAGCCACAAGAAGTTGGGCGGAACCGTTCAAAATTAAGGTTGTCGAGCCTATTAAGATGACTACACGCGACCAGCGCGAAAAAGCCGCGAAAGAAGCGGGTTACAACACTTTCCTTTTGAAATCCGAAGATGTTTATATCGATCTGCTTACCGACAGCGGTACTAACGCCATGAGCGATTACCAGTGGGCAGGTATGATGATCGGCGATGAAGCTTACGCCGGAAGCAGAAACTTTTATAACCTCTGGAATAATGTTAAAAAGTATTACGGTATGCCTTACTTTGTACCGACCCACCAGGGAAGAGCGGCCGAGCATATGGTTTCGAAGATACTGATCAAGCCGGGCGATTATATCCCGGGGAATATGTACTTTACAACTACACGCCTTCACCAGGAACTTGCCGGTGCAACTTTCGTGGATGTAATTGTAGACCAGGCTCATGAGCCGGCAAATGAATTTTCGTTCAAAGGTAATATCGATCTTAAGAAACTCGATAAACTCGTAAAGCAGGTCGGCGCTAAAAAGATTCCATATGTTTCAATGGCCGGACCGGTTAATATGGCAGGCGGGCAGCCGTTCTCGATGAAGAATCTTTCGGATGTTCATGAGTACTGTAAAAAACATAAGATTAAATTGTGGTTCGATGCTACCAGAGCTTGTGAGAATGCATACTTTATTAAGGAAAGAGAAAAGGGCTACAAGAATAAAACAATTCCCGCAATACTTAAAGAGATGTGTTCCCACTTCGATGGGCTTTGGGTAAGTGCCAAGAAAGATCTTATGGTAAACATCGGAGGGTTCATTGCTACAAGAAACAAAAAAGTATTTGAAGAAGCGCGCAACCTTGTGGTAGTATATGAGGGACTTCATACTTACGGCGGACTTGCCGGACGCGATATGGAAGCTATGGCTCGCGGTATCGAAGAAATGGTTGAGTACGATAATATTCATATGCGTGTCGGTCAGGTTGAATACTGCGGCAATGAATTAGCCAAGTATAATATACCTTTCGTTAAGCCGATAGGTGGTCATGCAATTTTCCTCGATGCCAAAAAGTTCTTATCGCATCTGCCTCAGAATCAGTTCCCGGCACAGACACTTGCTGCGGAGATTTATATAGATTCAGGTGTAAGAGGTATGGAAAGGGGTATTGTCTCGGCCGGACGTGATCCGGAGACAGGTGATCACCGCTATCCAAAACTCGAACTTGTCCGACTTACATTCCCGAGACGTGTTTATACCCAGGCGCATATTGATGTAACTGTTGAGTCAATTGCTGAGGTATACGAGAACAGAAAAAAAATCAAAGGTTTGGAAATAAGTTACGAACCGAAATACCTTAGATTCTTCCAGGCTAGGTTTAATAAATTATAATTTTCTATATTTGCAGAAACAATTGGAAGGGGGTCTTATTGTAAGACCCCCATTTTTATACTTATGATTGATAGCGAAGAAATACGAAAACAGTTTACGACTGCAAAAGAGAATATGCTGAATGATGAAAATCTTGTTAAAGATGCGTTTCAGCTCAGTATCAATTGTAGTCTTCTGGTTGAGGAGTACATTCACAGGGCGCTTGCAGGAACAAAGAAAGACTATGTGATTGCTTCAACCGGCAGTTTCAGCCGTCGTGAGCTTTCACCATATTCCGACATTGATATTATGATGATATTCGAATCCATTGAGGGTAATGAAGATGCCATTCGTGATACCATTACTCATCTTTGGAATTGCGGAATTGAGGTCTCGCATACTGTCCGGGAATTCAGCGATATAGACCGGTTTATTGAAGAGGACCTTCATTCGTACACACAGTTTTTCGAGACCCGGTTTATACTTGGTGACGAACGTGTTTATAAAGCCTGGATTGATAAAATATTTATCCCGCTTGATACGGAAACTAAAACCAAACTGATCTATGAATTCTTTGATGATAATAAATCGCGACATCATAAGTACGGGCTGTCCCCTAAGGTTCTTGAGCCTAATGTGAAATTTTCAGCCGGCGGATTACGAGATCTTCATAGCGTAGAATGGATGTATTCGTTGAAGAATAATCTGATACTTACCGACCAAAGAGAAATAACACAGACTGAAAGTTTTATCAGAAGACTTAAAAAAGAAAATATTTTGAACGCTGTTGCAGCTTCAAGACTACTGCACAGCTACAAGCTTATTCTTAATGTTAGAAATTTATTACACATTCAGCACAGACGAAAGATCGACAGGTTCGAATTCTCCGATCAGGAAATTATATCAAAGATGCTCCGGAAGTCCGATAAAGCCCATCATGAATTTATGCAGGACTATTTTGATGCTACCAATATTCTTCACCGTTTTTTTCGCACAATGACTAAGCTTTTCGATGAGGAAATATCAAACCCGATTTCCGACTATCTTACTATTGAGCTCGACGATGACTTTATTCAGCGCGGCGATGTGATTTCGCTGACAAAAGAAAGCGATATCAGTATACAGGACATCATCAGGGCTTATTACTACCGAGGCGCAAATGATGCCCGTTTCGATCAGCAGCTTCGATCATTGATTATTGAGAGCGCATTTGATTTCGAGGAAGAACAGTTTTTTGAAAACTCATCCTCCGTATTCTTCAGGGAAATTCTTAAACTCCCGAAGAATGTCGGCAGAACACTTTCAAGCATGAATGAACTTGGTGTTCTCGGCGCGTACCTGCCGGAGTTTAAGGAAATGATCGGGTTCTTTCAGCCCGGGGTTTATCATTGTTACACCGCTGACGAACATACTTTGATCGCAATCCAGAATATAGAAGCGCTTACAGATGATGAATCACAACTCGGTCAGATTTTTAATTCCATCACCGACAAGGATATACTTTTCCTTGCATTGCTGTTCCATGATATTGCCAAACCGATTAGTGTTTCGGGACATGAAATAATAGGCGCTGAAGTCGGCAGCAGTGTAATGGAACGACTGGGATATGGCGATGAAGAGATTGAACTTGTGAAGTTTCTTGTTAGGCATCATCTGACGATGGAGCAGGTTGCATTCCGACGTAATATTAATGACGCCGCAACTCTTGACGGATTCAGTTCAATATTCCCATCGATTGAAGCACTTGAATTACTGTATCTTGTTACTTATGCCGATCTGTCAGCGGTGAGTCCGGTAGTTTGGACAAACTGGAAAAGCGATCTGTTATACCAGTTGTATGCGAAGACACGCTCCATGCTTGAAGAAAAATTAAGCGGTGAGGAATTACTTTACTCAGAGGTTATAGAAGCTATTAAAGGTAATGCGTTCGGCGGGGATTCGGCAGTGAAGTCCCATGTAGAATCAATAAGTGATTTAAGCTACCTGCACCATTTCTCACATGAGGAAATAAACGAACATGTTCGTGAAATTGAAAGTGGTGCACATGTATCGGTATTCTTCAAAGAGGAAATGGGATTTACAAATATTACTATTATTACAAAGGATTCACGATCGCTGCTTTCGAGGCTTTGCGGTGCACTTTCAATAAACGATCTTAACATTCACGACGCGAAGATATTTACCAGGAAAGATGGAATTGTAATAGACAGTTTCAATGTAACTGATTACAGGACGCAGAAACTGATTGAGGATTCGCGTTTTAAAAAAATTGAAGACAATTTAGTACTGGCAGTTGAAAACGAACTTCCAATTAGTACCGAATTCAAACGTGTTCAGAGTAAATGGTGGCGTCTTGAAAGTAAAATATTCAAGCGCAAGGGTAAATTAAAAATTGAGTTTGAAGATCACGAGAAATATACAATAATTGATGTTTACTCACCTGATACCGTTGGTCTGCTATACCAGATAACAAAGAAGATGAACGAATTGGGACTGTCGATATATTTCGCGAAGATTGCTACAAAATCAGACGATGTTGTTGACGCGTTCTATGTCCTTGACAGAGCAGGCAGGAAAATATCGGACAATGAGCGGGCACTGATCAGTCATGAACTTACATCCACAATTGAAGAATTACTATAGGTGACAATTGCAGTTTTTTAACAAATCCAACCCTATCGGCATTTTTGATTCCGGTATTGGCGGGCTTACGGTAGTAAAAAGAATAAGCTCATTCCTGCCGAACGAAAATATTGTTTACTTCGGTGATACTGCTCGTGTTCCTTACGGCAGTAAATCAAATGAAACTGTAATTGAGTATTCCCTTCAGGACGCGGGATTTCTGGTTAGTAAGAATATTAAGCTGCTTGTTGTCGCATGTAACACAGCTTCCTCGGTAGCAATTGATGCACTGAAAGATAAGTTTAATTTGCCGGTTATCGGAATGATTGAGCCGGGTGCGAAAATGGCAGTTCAAAAAACTAAGAATGGTAAGATTGGAGTTATTGGAACTTATGCTACCACGGGTAACAAAGCGTATTCGAAGCAGCTTGTAAAGATCGATAAGAAATTATCGGTTCACGAAAAGCCGTGCCCGTTGTTCGTGCCGCTTGCGGAAGAAGGCTGGACAAGTCATAAGGCTACTAAACTAATTGCCGAGGAATATCTAAGTGATTTCAAAAAGTCAGGTGTTGATACATTGATTCTCGGTTGTACTCATTATCCGATTCTGTCCGATATCATTGCTGAAGTGATGGGTGATAAGGTTACGTTAATAGATTCCGGAACCGCAGCTTCAATGGTAGTTGAGGATTATTTGAACGGAATTGGTCTCCGAAATAATTCTGTTCAGCAGGGTTACCAGGAGTTTTATGTAAGCGACCTTCCAAACAAGTTTAAAGAAATTGCCGAAAGATTTCTCGGACGACCTGTTGAGCATATCCGAAAAATTGACTTGGAAGAGATTGTGAAATCCTGATTAGGTTAAACAAGTGACGGACGAAATTTAGTCTGTCAGATTTTTGTACATGTATATTCCGCTGATCGTTTTAGAGTCTTTTATCTCACCTGATTTTATCATTTCATCCAATTCTTCAATTGTAAACTCGAACAATTCCATATCTTCTTCGCCTTCTTCCCGACTGTGATCGCCATCGCTCAACTCATCCGCGAGATAAATGTGGAGCTCTTCCGTACAGAATCCCGGCGAAGTATAAATACTCCCGAGCTTCCTAATTTTAGCGGTCGAAAATCCGGTTTCTTCTTTCAACTCTCTTGGTGCAGCAACTACGGGATCTTCGCCGTCATCAAGTTTCCCGGCGGGCAGTTCATAAAGTGACTCTTGGAAAGGATACCTGAATTGCTTAACTAGAATAATTTTCCCGTTATCTTTCACTGCAACCACAACAGCGCCACCCGGATGAACAACTGTCTCGCGTAAACTGGGATTCCCGCTGTTGTAAGTTATCTGATCTATCTTAATATCGAAAACTTTACCGGTGAAAACAACTTCACTGGAGTCAACTTTGAAATTCATAATGCTCCTTTGAAACAGGATTGATCGGTTATAATAAGCTTGGATACATCAAAGCCTTTTGCGTTTGCTTTCTCAACAAGTTGATCGTACAGTTGCTTATCCATCACGGGAGTTCTGGAAAGAATCCACAAGTACTCTCTGCTTGGTGTACCGACAACCGCATACTTATAATGCGCTTCATCTAATTCAATTATCCAGTAATCACCTTTGAACGGCCAGAAGAAGGATACTTTCAGCTTCGCGTTATTGCTTCCCTCAACTATGTAGGCAGTGCCATCTGCGTAATCAAGTTCACCGGAAGGGCTATCCTCGCGACATTCGTTACGTACACTAATTGAATTATCATCATTTAGTGTGTACTCTGCTGTTGTGCAGTAACAGCCTTCCTGGAATGAATTTGGAAGACGTGCAATTTCATGCCACTTACCCAGATAACGATTAATATCGACGCTATCCACAACATCTAGAGGCGCGTAATTAGCAGAGCCACATCCGGAAGTGATAATAATGAGCAGAGTAATAATTGACAGACTAATGGTCTTGTAAGCAGTCGACATAATTAATCCTTCTCGTAGTAGGGAATAAGCTCACTGCCTAGAAATTTCAGCACTGCTGTTATCACACCCAGATCATCCAGGTAGCCCACTAGAGGCGCAATGTCGGGAATAGCATCGATAGGAGAAATGAAGTAAATCAAAGATGCCACAACAATTGACTTCCTGTGCCAGCTAACTCCCGAATCCATCATGTATTGATAGAGTGCCAGGATATCACGCGCGAAAGACAGTCTCTTTCCTACCTTTTCGAGCTTTACCCAAAGCCTTTCGTCAACATATTCTTCAGCTTCCTCAACTTTTTCCCTGGTATCGAGCTCACCGGCGAAGTCATCAAGTTCATCGGCTATTTTTTCATTATCCATAATATTATCCTTTGTTAAATTTTCCGAACCAGTCGAACAGTGTATTCCACCAGAAGATTGAATTCTGTGGTTTCAATATAAAATGATTTTCCTCTGGGAAATATACGAATTTACTTTCAACTCCCATTTTCTGCAAAGCAGTAAATAATTCGAACGCCTGTGTCTCGGGTACTCTGTAATCTTTTCCGCCATGAACAACAAGCATGGGGGTTTTGAAGTTCTCAACGAAGTTACTTGGCGACCACTTCTCGTAGAGTTCTTTTTTCTCCCAGGGAGTTCCACCGTTCTCCCATTCGGGGAACCATAATTCCTCAGTACTGCCGTACATACTTTCAAGATTATAAACGCCGTCGTGACAGAACAAAGCATTGAACCTGTCGGTATGTCCTTCAAACCAGTTCATCATATAACCACCATAGGAAGCGCCTGCGGCAAATGTATTCTCACTATCAATGAATTTATAATTTTCAACCGCGTAATCGTAAGCGTTTATAAGATCAACATAAACCTTGCCGCCCCAGTCCTGTGAAATGCCGTCGGTAAAGTCCTGTCCATATCCTGTGCTTCCGCGTGGGTTCGGCGCAACGACTACATAACCTTTTGAAGCGAACATTTGGAGATTCCAGCGGTAGTGAAATTGATCAGCCGTATGGGCCTGCGGTCCGCCGTGTACTACGAATATCATCGGGTACTTTTTATCCGGTGAGAAATGCGGAGGTTTAACAATAATAGACTGGACATTTACGCCTTCTGCCCCTTCACTCCAGAAAGTCTCGATCTCGTTCATTTCAACTTTCGAGAGAAGTTCCTTGTTAAAACTTGTAAGCTGCTTAAGCTCTTTTGACTCCAGATTAAGCGAGAATACCTCGTAGGGCTGCGTAGTTCTTTGCTGTCTGAAATAAAGTGTGTTGCAGTCGGGACTAATATTCAGCGACGAATTGTATCTTTCCTTAAGAACCAACTCGTTCTCGCCAGTAGCGATGTCAATTTTATATATGGAATTGTAGATCTCATTGGCAGCGATGTAATAAATACTTTTCGAATCCGGCGACCAGATAAACTCGCCGACCGAAATGTCGTAATCTCCGGAAAGATCAGTAATAGATTTACTATTTCTGTCGTATAACATAAGCGCAAGTTTATCCGCTTCGAATCCCGCGCGTTTCATCGATGTGAATGCAATGTATTTACCATCCGGCGAATAGACCGGTTGATTATCATTACCGGCGCTGACAGATATTTTTTCGTACTTTCCAGGATCCTCAGACTTAACGATAAAGATCTCATTATTGGTTGAAGTTGCAAGCATCCTGGAATTGTTCATTGTGAACGCAGCTTCTTTGCCCTCCGGGGATATGTTGTAATCGTTTGAACTGCCGAGCGCAATTGTCGGCACATCATAATTGCTTGCCGGGGTGAGATCAGTATACCCGTTTGTTTGCGTGTCATATATAAACAAATGACTTCTTTTATCACCGCGCCATTCGTCCCAATGCCTGTAAAAAAGTTCGTCGTAGACTTTTACATTAACCTGATTCGCAGCAGCTTCTTCATCCTTCTTTTTATTGCATTCCTGGTCGGTGCAATCCGGGTATACGTTGGACGTGAAAATCATTATAGAACCATCGGCTGACCAGCGAAGTCCTGAACACCCGGTATATAGATCAGTTAATTGTTTGCTTTCTGATCCGTCGTAATTACAAATCCGGAACTGTCCCTTGTATTTATAAGATATCTTTTGTCCCTCCGGCAGGAACTTTGGCTGAGTCTCGTTTTCATCCGAATTTTTCAACGGTTTAAGGCTCGAGCCGTCGGTGTTCATAATCCATATATCGCTTTGACCGGAATTAGCATTCAGATCATATTCCTGAACTGTTAGTGCCATCAATTTACCATCCGGTGAAAGAGTAACATCATTAACTCTTTTCATTGCCCAGAGGTCTTCGGGTATTATTGCTCTTTTATCTTGTGCGAATGAATTACTTGCCAGAGTTCCGATTACTACCAGCAGAATAATTTTTTTCATTGTTTCTCCACCTTTTTAATATTCATACGTCGAAATTAGTAATTAGTATATCAAGATTAAACAGTTGTTTAAATCAATTCGAAAAGAAGGCACAACAAGTGAAGAAAATTATTATCGGAACATTAGGAGGAATTTTCATATTTACAGGGATAATTCTATTGGTTCTCCCCGGGCCCGGACTACTATTAATAGCTTTCGGTATATTAATTCTAGCCTCCGAATTCGAATGGGCCCGGAGACTTTATGATAAATTCAAAGCCTGGCTGAAAAAGAAATAGCCTAATTGATTATTTATGCAGGTCCTCTACAATCTGCTCATCGAAGAGAAGATACTCGAATGTTTCCCTGTTGCGGGTAACAAAATATTTATCCCCGTCCACGATAACTTCCGGCGGTCTTCGTCGCGCATTATAGTTTGAGGCCATTGTCATTCCATACGCGCCTGCCGACATAACGGCAAGAATATCATTCTGATTAGCTGCCGGCATTGTCCTGTCTTTGCCGAGGAAGTCTCCGCTTTCGCAGACAGGTCCCACTATATCCGCAACAATTTCTTCATTCCCATTTCGTTTAACCGGCTGAATATGATGATAGGCACCGTAAATACTCGGACGAAGCAAATCTGTCATAGCTCCGTCAACAACAATGAAATTCTTGGCAACGTTACTCTTTGTATATAAGACTTTTGTGAGCAGAACACCGCCGTTTGCTGTCATTGATCTTCCCGGTTCAAAGAAAATTTCACAGTCAAGCTGCATCAAAACAGGCGTAAGTGCCGCAGCAAGTTCAGCAGGGGAGAAAGGTTTTTCATCTTTGTATGTAATACCGTATCCACCTCCGAGATCGAGGTGTTCGATTTTAATTCCTTTGGAAATTATTTCCTTAGTCAGTTCAACCATTTTTATTACTGATTCAACATACGGACCCACGGAAGTAATCTGTGATCCGATATGCATATCTATTCCGCACAGATTAATATTTGGTAATCCTGCGCTTTCCATAAATATGTCCAGTGACTTTGCTGCCGGTATTCCGAATTTATTCTCGGCAAGTCCGGTAGAAATATAAGGATGTGTCTCAGCGTCAACATCCGGATTTACACGGATAGCCAAAGGTGCTGTTTTACCCATTTGTCCGGCAATCTCGTTAATCAAATGAACTTCCTGCAGCGATTCCGCTTTAATCAGCAGAACATCGTTCTCGAGTCCCATGCGGATTTCTTCTTCAGTTTTACCAACCCCGGTTAGTAATAACCTCGAAGGATCAATGCCGATTTTAAGAGCCCTGTATAACTCACCTGCCGAGTTAACATCTATACCAGCGCCGAGATCAGCAAATATTTTCATCACGTTCAGATTGAAATTTGATTTGGTGGCAAAGAATATAGTATGATCAATCGATTTGAATGCGTTTGTGAACTCATTGTACTTATCGATTATAAAATTCTTAGAGTAAACATAAAGAGGTGTTCCGAACTTTTCGGCCAGTTCTGAGCATTTTACATTTTCGCATATTAATTCATTGTCCTGGTATTTCAGGAACTGATTTTCGAAGTATTTCATATTTGTAGTAAAGATTTATGATAGAAAGTTCAAAAATAATAAAATTCTCTTGATTGACTAATAAGAATGTTCAATTATGTTCAAAATTCTACTATTTGATAGAGATTGAGTCCTTTTTGTGGACTTGAATGATCTCTCAAATTCACCAGTAAGCAATCATTTAGAAATCCCTTGACTATTAAATTCAGAATTGCTAGCTTGATTTTAAGTAATTGATAAAGTAAACAATAAAGTAAACGATTAAATACGAGGGAAAATCCTGTTTAATTTATTGGATATTTATCACCGCGCCAGGGAATGTTATTTCAGTAATAAATTTGGATTTTCAGATATAGTCACAATGATTTTTTATTAAATGATTCAGATAAAAATCACATAAAACAAGGGTTAATCAAATAGAGTTATAAACTAAGTACTGTATGAAGAATGAAAAAAATCTGTTCGGATAATTCTTATTATTAAAAGGTTTACTCGAAAAAAACTCACCAATCTAATACGTAACGGAGGTAAAATATGAGACTTAAAGCTACAATTGGTGCCCTCTGCATCACACTGCTGGCTTTTTCTTCCCTGCAGCTTAATGCTCAGAACTGGAAAGTGTATGATGGTAGTGTGCTGCCGGCCATGACGGAAGATGCCGGCGGGGACACTCTCGATATTTCCAACGAGTCCGATAATTCACCTGGGGCGGGAATGATAATGGAAATTATCGATGATGCCGATATCACGGGAAACAAAATTTTGAAATATTTGCATCCAGACGGCAAATTGATGTTCCGTCATTACTTTGATGATGCTTATGCTGATACTGCCTTTACTCTTATGGCTCGAATCAAGGCGGAGAATGATGCCACATACGACCGTGCATTCGATATCCGCTGGGATAATGGCAATGTTGGAACTAGGGATGAACTGCGAATCTGGGCTCAGGATAGTACGGTTGAGTTGGAAAAAGCAGGTGTTACCGTTAAAGTCGATATGGACCTTTACGGTTGGCATACATACAGAATCGTAATAAACGGTGATTACGCTTCTGTTTATATCGACGAAAATCCCGTTGCTGTAGTTGAGGGAATTACAACTGCAACATCATCTAACAAGTATGTCAAAATCGGTGACGGCTCCGGCGATGCTATCGGCGGATACCTTGACTGGTTTACTCTTAATACAACAGGCGCTTTCGCTCCGGGCGAGGGTGATACACTTCCCGAAGGTCTTTATGTAGACGGCGCAGCTCCTTCTAATGAACCGATGTGGAAAGTTTACGACGCCAGTGTTCTTCCGGATGAAACCGATGGATTTACCGGTGCGCTGCTCGATATCTCCAATGAAGCAGATAACTCTCCTGGTTCAGGAATGATTAAAGAAATTATTGATGATACAATGATTCTCGGCAATAAAGTACTGAAATATTTACACCCTGACGGCAAGCTGACATTCCGCCACTACTTTGATGATGATTATGCCGGTACGGCATTTACGGTTATGGCTCGAATTAAAGCCGAGAATGACACAACCTACGATCGTGCTATGGATATACGCTGGGACAATGGAAATAACGGAACCAGGGATGAACTTCGTATCTGGGCAAAGGATAGTACTATAGAACTTGAGAAAGCAGATTTAAAAGTTAAAGTCGATATGGACCTTTATCAATGGCACACATACAGGATAACTGTAAACGGGGATTTTGCAACTGTCTACATTGATGAAAATCCCGTTGCTGTTGTTGAAGGTACCACAACCGCTTCATCTTCCAACAAGTATATGAAAGTCGGCGACGGATCAGGCGACGCAATCGGCGGTTATATTGACTGGCTGACAATGGATATGTCAGGTGCCTATGCTCCGGGTGAAGGAATTGAATTACCTTCGGAATTGTATGTTGATGGTACAGCTGAACCTAACGAACCGCTATGGCAGGTTTACGACGGCAGTGTTCTGCCGGAAGCTACCGAAGGCTTCACTGGCGGACTGCTTGATCTCTCGAACCAGGCGGATAATTCACCAGGCGAAGGAATGATAAAAGAGATTATTGATGATTCAATGATCCCCGGAAACAAAGTACTTAAGTATTTACAGCCTAATGGTAAACTCACTTTCCGCTACTACTTCCCGGACGATTATGAGGGTACAGCTTTTACAATGATGGCTCGTATCAAAGCTGAGAACGATACAACCTACGATAGGGCTATGGATATCCGCTGGGATAACGGAAACAACGGAACCAGGGATGAACTTCGTATCTGGGCTAAAGACAGTACAGTTGAACTTGAGAAAGCCGATATTAAGATTAAAGTTGATATGGACCTTTATCAGTGGCATACTTACAGAATTGTTGTTGACGGTGATTATTCAACCGTTTACATAAACGAGGAAATGGTTGCTGTTGTCGAAGGTACAACCACAGCTACTTCATCCAACAAGTATATAAAAATCGGTGACGGTTCCGGTGACGCTATCGGCGGGTACGTTGACTGGTTTACACTTGATGCAACTGGTGCCTATGCTCCGGGCGAAGGTGTCGAAATACCATCCGAACTTTACATCGACGGGAACCCTCTTCCTCCAACACCAATGTGGCAGGTTTATGATGCCAGTGTTATGCCGGAAGAAACCGCCGAACTGGGCGAAGGCCTGCTGGATATTTCAAATGTTGCAGATGATTCGCCGGGCGAAGGACTTGTATCGGAGATTATTGACGATCCCGACATTTCAGGAAACAAATTATTGAAATATTTAAATCCGGATGGCAAGAGAACTTATCGCCATTATTTCGATGATGATTATTCGGATTCAGCGTTCACAATTATGGTAAGAATTGCGGCCGAAAACGATTCAGTCTACGATCGTGCTATGGATATCCGCTGGGATAACGGAAATGCAGGAACAAGAGATGAATTAAGAATTTGGCCTGCAGATAGTACACTAGAGCTTGAAAAAGCTGATCTGAAAATCAAGCTTGATGTTGATCTTTACAAATGGCACACATACAGGATAGTCGTTGATGGCGATCATGCAGCTGTTTATCTTGATGAAAATGATGAACCGGTTGTGCAGGGTACTACTACTGCAAGCTCGAGCAGCAAGTATCTGAAAATCGGCGACGGTTCCGGTGATAACATCGGCGGGTACATTGACTGGTGTATACTCGATGTTTCAGGAGCTTACGTACCGGGACAAGGTCTCGCAGTTCCTGAAGGACTCGAAGTTGATCTCGGTCCGCAGCCTGTTGTTCCTAAATGGCTGGTTTATGACGCTAGTATGATTCCTCAGGATACCGAAGGTGCCGGCGGCGATACTCTCGCATTCTCGGATCTTAGTCAGGATTCTCCGGGAGACGGATTTGTTGAAGAGATCATTGACGACGCTGACATTGACGGCAACAAACTCCTGAAGTTTTTAGCGCCCAATGGAACAAGAATGTACAGATATAAATATGCTGAAGATTATACGGATTCCGCTTTCACAATGATGGCAAGAATTAAAGGTGAATCCGAAGGCGAATATGACAGAGCTTTCGATATTCAATGGCGTAACGGAAACGCTAATTCGCGTGACCAACTGCGTATAGTACCTGCCGATAGTACACTTGAACTCGACAGGTCTGGCGCAGAAGTTAAAGTCGATATGGACTTGAACCAGTGGCACTCATACAGGATTACTGTTAACGGAGATGTAACTTCTGTTTACGTCGATCAGATATCCGAGCCGGTACTTGTCGGCACATCAACTGAAACTTCCGGTGATAATTATATTAAAATTGGTGACGGATCCGGCGACGCAATCGGCGGATATGTTGACTGGTTTATACTAGATATGAGCGGCGCATATGGTGAAGGCGAAGGTCTGCCAATACCGGAAGGGCTATATGTTGACAGATATGTTGCTCCTATCGAATCAATGTGGATAGTTTACGACGGTAGTATCTTACCATCTGAAACTGAAGGGTTCGGACATGATTCGCTTGATATCTCAAGTCTGAGTTCAGACTCACCTGGTCCGGGATTCGTTGAAGAACTTATTTCCGATCCGGATATTGAAGGTAATTCAATCCTGAAATTCCTTATGCCTCTCGGCAGCAGGATGTACAGGTATTACTATCCCGAAGGATTCGGAGGCAACTTCACATGGGTTGTTAGAATGAAGCAGGAACAGGATGTGGATACTACTTACGACAGAGCGCTTGATCTGCAATGGCGTAATACTGTAGGTGGAGCCAGAGATGAGTTAAGAGTTGACGCATGGGATGGTACACTTGAACTTGAAAAAGCTGACGTTACAGTTCCTGTTGATATGAATCTCTTCGCATGGCATACATACAGGATTGCGGTTTCAGGTGCTACTACGAATGTATATATTGATGAAAATCCGGAACCGGCCTTAAGCGGAACTGCAACTGAATCAACTAGCGACAGTTATATTAAATTCGGTGACGGCGGTTCGGCAATTAACGGCGGTTATCTTGATTGGGTTGCTATTGACGTTTCAGGCGCATACTCACCTGAAGAAGGTCAGCCGTTCCCGGATGATTTGTTTGTTGACGACTATACAGTTGGTGTTGCGCAGGAAGAGTCTGCAGTACCGACTGAATATCTGATGTCGCAGAATTACCCGAATCCGTTTAATCCTTCAACGACAATTAAATTCCAGCTTCCGAAAGCCGGAAACGTGAAGATCAATATTTATAACACAATCGGTCAGCTTGTAACAGAACTGGTTAACAGCGAACTTGATGCAGGTTATCATACCATCAATTTCGATGCTTCGCGATATGCTTCGGGCGTTTACTTCTATACAATAAAAGCCGGAGACTTTGTAAATGTTAAGAAGATGATGCTTCTTAAATAAATTGTATTAGACAAAATATAGTTCTCCACTGTTGTTGGTTGTGCCGGACTGCTTTTTGTAGTCCGGCACTTTTTATAAACTTAGTTACTCAAAATTATAGTTCGGATTCGTCAATGACTAAATACTTTTATTCTTTTTTGTTCTCAGTTTTACTCTGCTCGTTCCTGACTGCGCAGGAATTATCTGCACTGAAAAATCTCTTTCTTGATGAGGCGCCTATTGGTTTTGCCTCGGTTGATACACTCGGACAAAACGGTACTTATGGAGGACGTGATGCTGATACTATACATGTTACATCCGGCGATCAACTCTTCGAAATACTTGACGAACGTCGTGACTCGCACTTCGATGAGAATCATCCGGCGCTGGTTTTATTAATAGAAGGAAAACTTACCTGGGGTGTTCAGGAAATGATGGACGTGAAGGAAACCTATGATCTGACTCTTCTTGGTAAGGGGGACAGTGCGCAGATTGAGGAATTCGGATTTAACGTGTACAGGAGTCATAACATCATAATCCGGAATATAGAGTTCCGTAACTGTCATGATGATGCCGTCAATATTACCGATTCGCTTTCTCATCATGTATGGATTGACCATTGTACGTTTTCCGATGACCCGGAATCAGGGCTGGATGATTCCAATCACGATGGTTTACTCGATATAAAAAACGGCGCCTCGTTTATTACTGTTTCCTGGAATCATTTTTATAATCATACGAAAACCTGTCTGCTTGGTGCTTCCGATAACAGGGAAGCGTTGGACAAAGGAAGGTTGAAAGTAACTTATCATCACAACTGGTTTGATAATACTAACCAGCGGCATCCAAGGGTACGTTTCGGCGAATGTCATATCTTTAATAACTTTTACGATAACAGCGAGGGACGAATGATGTACGGCATCGCTTCAACAATGGAAGCTGATGTTGTTGTTGAGGGAAATTATTTCCTTGATACCAGCGATCCTACACATGTCGGACAGGCATCCTCAGGTCCGGGCGACCTAGTTGAGTTTAATAATATTTACGATAACTCCGGCGATCCTGAAATTCGTGGTGATGCATTTGATCCTTCGAAATACTATTCCTATGAACCAGATGACCCGGCAACCCTGCCCGAGCTGTTAAAGCAATATACAGGTAGTGGCAAACTGGATGAAAATCCGACAGCAGTTAGGAATGTGGAAAATTCGGAATTTCCGGAAGAGTTTGTGTTATATCAAAACTTTCCGAATCCATTTAATCCATCAACAACAATTGAATTTACATTATCCAACGATGTCCCTGGTCGCGACCTGTCACTGCAAAATCTGCAACTGGTTGTTCATGATGTACTAGGTCGGAAAGTAGCTACCCTCGTTAATTCCAGCCTGGAACCCGGTACATACAGAGTAAATTTCGATGCCTCCTCTCTTTCGTCCGGTATCTATTTCTACAATCTTACAGTCGGGGAATATAGCGTGATGAGGAAAATGATTTTACAAAAATAGCTGAAATGAGGGAACCTGTTTTGTAAAATCCTGAAAATATTATTCAAAATGATTATCCGATAATTACGTTTCCGAAGTGAAATCAAACAAACTTTTATTAGATGATGTTTTAACGTCCTGCAGTCCCTTCCGCTCCTTGCTAAACCTGCCTTATTTTGATATTTTTAGCATTCTTTTAAATAATATTAAGTTAGCGAAACAATGAAATATCCTTTTGAAACAGCAGAAGCCAAGTGGCGAAAATATTGGGATGAGAACAAAGTTCACAAAACCGATTTAACTGATTTAGAAAAAGCAATTTACTGCCTCGTAATGTTTATATATCCTTCCGGAGCGAAACTGCACTGCGGGCACTGGTATAATTACGGACCTACCGATTCATGGGCACGATTTAAAAAACTTCAGGGTTACAATGTTTTCGAACCAATGGGCTACGATGCATTCGGATTGCCTGCCGAAAACTACGCCGTAAAAACAGGCATCCATCCCCAGGATAGTACTATTACAAATATTGATGATATACGTGAGCAGCTGAAACGTATGGGCTGCATGTACGATTGGGATGCCGAACTCATGACATGTGTTCCGGAATATTACAAGTGGAATCAGTGGCTGTTTATTCAGCTTTATAAAAAAGGACTGGCTTACAGGAAGAACGCGCCGGTTAACTGGTGTCCTTCATGCCAGACTGTTCTTGCGAACGAACAAGTACAGCCCGATGGAACATGCGAACGATGCAGTACTGAGGTAATTCAAAAAGCATTGACCCAGTGGTTCTACAAGATTACTGATTACGCTGATGAGTTGCTGGATGGATTGAATAAAATAGAATGGCCCGAAAAAACAAAATTGATGCAGGAAAACTGGATCGGTAGAAGTTACGGTGCCGAGGTTACATTTAAAGTCGACGGGACTGAGGACGAATTTCTCATCTTCACGACTCGTCCGGATACGCTTTTCGGAGCTACATACATGGTTTTGGCACCCGAACATCCGCTTGTAGTAAAGCTAACTACTGACGAACATAAGTCCGAAGTCGAAGCATATATCGAATCAATTAAATCTATGACGGAAATAGATAGGACTTCAACGGTTAAGGAAAAGACGGGTGTGTTTACCGGCGCTTATGCTATTAATCCGGTCAATAATAAAAAGATTCCGATCTGGATTGCCGACTATGTTCTTATGACTTACGGAACCGGTGCAATTATGGCAGTACCAGGACAGGATGAACGCGACTGGGAATTCGCCGAGAAATTTGATTTGCCTATTATTAGAACTGTTAAGCCGCCTGAAGACTTCGAAGGCAAAGCTTATACCGGTGAGGGTCCGGCAATGAATTCAGAATTCCTTGATGGGTTGAATGTTGTCGATGCCAAGAAAAAAATAACTGAATGGTTGGAAGAGAAAGCAATTGGTAAAAGCAAAGTTAACTACAGATTACGTGATTGGCTGATATCCCGGCAGCGTTACTGGGGTACGCCTATTCCGGTTGTGTATTGCGATAAATGCGGTGAGGTTACCGTACCTGAAGAGCAGTTGCCTGTTGAGTTGCCCTACGATGTAAACTTTAAGCCTGATGGCGGCTCACCGCTGGCAAGTAATGAAGAATTCGTGAATACTACATGCCCGTCCTGCGGGGGACCTGCAAAACGGGATGTGGACACAATGGATACATTTGTTGATTCGTCATGGTATTATCTCCGTTATCTCGATCCAAAGTTCTCGGAGGGAATGTTTGATCAGAAATTAGCAAATGAATGGACGCCGGTTAATATGTACGTTGGAGGCGCTGAACATGCTACCATGCATTTACTTTACGCCAGGTTCGTTCATAAATTCATTCGCGATCTCGGGATGGTTAATAGCGACGAACCATTTCAGAAATTGATTCACCAGGGGACTATTACGAACAACGGTGCGAAGATGTCCAAGTCCAAAGGTAATGTGGTTAACCCCGATGAATTTATTGTTGACTACGGTTCTGATGTTTTTAGAATGTACATGATGTTTATGGGTCCATACGAACTGGGCGGCGACTGGAGTGATAAAGGAATTGTTGGTGTTGACAGGTTCGTTCAGCGAAGTTACACACTTGTCACCAATCATAAAGATATTGTGAAAACTGTTTCGGCGAAAGATGTGTACGATATCGATTCGCTGAATGATTCTGAAAAGAACCTGTATCGTAAGGTTAACCAGACGCTTAAGAAGTTCGAAGTGGAGGTAGAAAACTTCAGATTCAATACGGCGGTGGCCTCTTTAATGGAGTTAGTCAACGAAATGAACAAAGACGTTGCAGAGGCGTCACCGGAACTTCAGCTTTATACACTTAAAAGGTTCGTAACTATGCTCGCTTCTCTGGCACCGCATCTTGGCGAAGAATGCTGGGCGGAACTGGGATATGAAAAATCACTTTTCGAATCACCCGAATGGTTTAGTGTCGATGACAAAGCTCTCGTTGAGGACAGTGTTACAATTGTTGTTCAGATAATGGGAAAAGTTAGAGCAAAACTTGAAATGCCGAAGGATAGTGAGGAGAGCGTTGTTAAGGAGGCTGCCTTGGCAAATGAGAATATTAAGTCTCATCTTGAAGACAAGAAAGTAATTAAAGAAATATATGTTAAAAATAAAATTTACAACATAGTTGCAAAGTAGTACTTCATGTTCTTTATATCTTCGTGGTAAATTGAAATACCGCTAAGACGCTTAGAACAAGATTAGTCACTGAGGAGATCGAATGCTGGATTTAAAATTTATACGTGAGAATCCTGAAAAGGTAAAAGAAGGAATTCGGAACAAGAACGAGAAAGATAATATTGATGAAATATTGTCTTTAGATAAAAAGCGCAGAGAGAATTTGCAAAAAGCTGAAGAGCTGAAAGCAAAGCGGAATAAGACATCCCAGGAAATCGGCAAAATAATGAAAGCCGGCGGTAATGCAGATGAGATTAAAGCTGAGATGAAAAATGTTTCAGATGAGATTAAAGCGCTCGATGATGAAGTTCGGAACATTGAGGAGAATCTGAATGATTTGCTTGCCTGGACATGTAATCTTCCTCATGAATCCGTTCCTGTAGGTAAGTCTGCCGAAGATAATGTTGAAGCACGAAAATGGCAGCCGGAAGGATTCTCGTTCGAAAACAGTTTTAAAAAACTTGATCATGTTGAACTGGGTAAGAAACATAATATTCTCGACTTCGAGCGCGGTGCGAAAATAAGCGGATCAGGCTTCCCCGTATATGTAGGAAAAGGCGCTACACTTGAACGGGCCCTGATTAATTATATGCTTGATGTACATATCAATGAGCATAGTTATACCGAGATAATGCCTCCTTTCCTGGTTAACCGCGATTCAATGAAGGGAACGGGGCAGATTCCGAAAATGGAAGAAGATATGTACAACTGTGAGAAGGACGATCTTTTCCCGATTCCTACTGCGGAAGTACCAATCACGAATTTACACCGCGGTGAGATATTGGAAGATGAAATACTTCCAATTAATTATGTCGGGTATTCAGCATGTTTTAGAAGAGAGGCCGGTTCTTATGGTAAGGACTCGAAAGGCTTCCTGCGGGTTCACCAGTTCAATAAAGTTGAGATGGTTAAATTCGTTAAACCGGAAACATCATACGATGAGCTTGAAAATCTTGTTTCTGATGCTGAGGATATTCTCAAAGCCTTGAATGTACCTTACAGGATTTTAACATTATGTACTGGTGATCTTAGTTTCTCAGCTGCAAAATGCTACGATATTGAAACCTGGTCGCCTGCGGAAGAAAAATGGCTGGAAGCTTCATCATGCAGTAACTTCGAAAGTTTCCAGGGCAGACGTGCAAATATTCGTTTCCGCAATGCTGAAACAAAAAAGATGGAATTCGTTCATACACTTAACGGATCAGGACTCGCAACCAGCCGCCTGATGGTTTCCTTACTGGAAAATAACCAGACAGAAGACGGTAAAATAATAGTCCCGGATGTACTTCGAAAATACACTGGATATGATGTTATTGGTTAATTAGGATAAAAAGTATATTTTTAGACTGTCGGAATAGTAATTTGATGTAGTTGGGAAATATCTAAATAGCTTGTTAAAATTGAAGGCTTAGTCTCTATCTAAGCCTTTCTTGTTTTTTTGAACTTTATTGTTGATCAATTTGTCTGTTATAGTTAAAGAATATTGAAATGGGTAGCCTCTCTTATTTAAATAAATATTTCCTCCGGTATAAGGCGAAAATTATTCTCGGTATAATTTTCATCCTTATCTCCAATTCCGCACAGGTCTACATACCAATGCTTCTCAAAGATGGTATTGATGCCTTGCAATCGAACCTGAGCCAGGATATTATAGTGAGATATGCCCTTATGATAGTCGGTGCAGCGGTTGTTAGCGGAGTGTTTAGATTTCTTATCCGCCAGACGATTATAGTTATCTCCTGGCAAATAGAGTACGATTTGCGATACGACTTCTGGGCGCACATTCAGAGGCTTCCCCTGAGATTCTTCCAGAATAATTCGACCGGGAATATAATGGCTCACGCCACAAATGATATACAGGCCGTCCGCATGTATGTTGGTCCGGCTGTTATGTACTCTATTGATACGATTACAAAGTTCGTAATAGTTATAACAATAATGCTCTCACTCAATCCTGCATTAACCTTGTATAGTCTCATTCCGCTGCCTGTTCTTTCGTACTTCGTTTATAAACTAAGCAAGAAGATCCATAAAAAATTCACACTTATTCAGGAGAAGTTCTCGGAGCTTACAACCAAAGCTCAGGAAAGCTTTTCGGGAATCAGAGTTGTCAAATCATATGTTCGTGAAGAAAGTGAAATAAAAGACTTCACAAAACTCAGTAATGATTATTTAAAACGAAATATGGACAAGGTTAGAATACAGGCTCTGTTCATGCCTCTGCTTTTCCTTATAACCGGTACTTCTGCAATCATCGTTATTCTTGTCGGCGGAAATATGGTTATTACCGGTGCACTTACAATCGGTGGAATTGCAGCAATGATAAGTTATCTGGGACTTCTTATTTGGCCGACAATTGCATTCGGATGGGTGGCAAACATTGTTCAGCAGGCTTCGGCAAGTATGAAGCGTCTGTGGAAACTGCTCAACGAGAATTATGAGATTGATGACTCTGCGAAAACGAAAAAGAACATCGAATCCATCAGTGGCGACATTGAGTTCAGGAAGGTATCTTTCAAATACAGAGATGATCTGCCGGATGTACTGGATGGTATCGATCTTAAAATTCCGCGCGGATCCACTCTTGCGGTTATCGGGCATACAGGCGAAGGTAAAACTAGTTTTGTTAATCTTATTGCAAGATTGTATGATGTAACCGGAGGACAGCTATTGATCGATGGTCATGAAATCGATTCAATTCCCGTAAAAGTTCTTCGCGAGAATATCGGTTTCGTATCACAGGAGACTTTCCTGTTCTCCGATACACTTGCCAATAATATCCTTTACGGCGTTAAAGAAAAGGATCAGTCAATTGTAGAAAAAGTATCAGCAATCGCAAAACTCGACAAGGATGTGGAATCGTTCCCGAAAGGCTATGATACTATTCTTGGTGAAAGGGGAATTACTTTATCCGGCGGACAGAAGCAGCGTTCATGTCTTGCACGAGCTCTTGCGATTGATCCGAAAATATTAATTCTGGATGATTCATTCTCTGCTGTTGATACTCATACGGAAGAGGAAATACTTTTCAAACTTCGTGAATTTATGAAAGACAGGACGAGCATTATTATTAGTCACAGAATCTCGACCGTGAAAGATGCTGATAGTATTATCGTACTTGATAAAGGCAAAGTTGCCGAAAAGGGAACACATAACGAGTTGGTATCTCGAGGCGGTATATATGCAGACCTGCATTATAAACAATTGCTTGAAGAAGAATTGAAGAAACTTGGTTAAACATTATGGCAGTTGAACGTGACGATGAAATATTAGGCAAAGCATACGATTCGAAATTAATGAAGCGTCTGCTGGGCTATATTAAACCCTATACGAAGTATATAGTATTTGCCATTCTGTTAAACACCATTGTTTCCGGACTTGGTCCGCTTCGTCCTTATTTAACGAAGATTGCCATCGACGAATACATACTGAAAGATGATTTTAACGGACTGTTGTTAATTGCTGCACTGCTTATCGGTTCACTCGTATTCCAGGCGGCGATACAATATTTCCTGACGTACTTCATGCAGTTAATGGGCCAGAAAATCATCTACGATTTACGCGTAAAAGTTTTCTCGCATGTCCAGAAGTTATCGCTTCGCTATTTTGACCGGACACCTATCGGACGAACAGTCACGAGGGTTACTAACGATATTGAAGCATTAAATGAATTATTCTCATCCGGTATAGTGATGGTATTCAGCGATATCTTTATCATTCTCTGGATATTCGCGTTCATGTTTATAATGGCATGGGATTTATCTCTTGTTACTTTATCTGTTTTGCCGGTGCTTGTCTACGCTACATTCCTGTTCCGCCGCAAGGTTAGGGAAGCATACAGGGATGAAAGAAAATATCTTGCTGGATTAAACTCGTATATGCAAGAGCATGTTGGCGGTATGAGTGTTGTTCAGTTGTTCACAAAAGAAAAGGAAGAAATCAACAAGTTTGCCGATATTAGCGGGAATTATCGTAAAGCTAAGATCAGTGCAGTGTTTTACTATGCTGTATTTTACCCGGTTGTGGAGTTGCTGAGTTCTATTGCCATGGCGCTTATTATCTGGTACGGAGGGGGCGATGTACTTTCCGGCATGATGACGATCGGTGTTTTGATTGCTTTCCTGCAGTATACTGAAATGTTCTTCAGACCAATAAGAGACCTGTCCGAAAAGTACAATATTATGCAGACAGCGATGGCTTCATCGGAACGTTTATTTAAGCTTCTAGATAATGACTCGATAATTTATAATCCTGATACTCCTAAAAAACTGGATAAAGCCGAAGGGTCAATCGAGTTTAAAAATGTCTGGTTCTCGTATAATCCGAATGAATATGTTCTTCGAGATGTTTCTTTTAAAATAAATCCGGGTGAAACCGCGGCAATAGTAGGCGCAACCGGAGCCGGTAAAACGAGTCTGATAAATATTCTTTCACGGTTTTATGATATTCAGAAAGGAAGTATACTCGTTGACGGAGTGGATGTCAGGGAACTGAGCAAAGAGGAATTACGCGATCATATTTCAATCGTACTTCAGGATATTTTTCTGTTCTCAGGCACTATTAAGTCCAATATAAACCTTGGTGCCGATCATATTGGTGAGGAAAAGATTGTCCATTCCGCAAAAACCGTCGGTGCTCATGAGTTTATTTCAAAGCTGCCGAACGGATACGACGAGGAAGTTAAGGAAAAAGGTGCCACTTTAAGTGTCGGACAGAAACAGTTGATTTCGTTCGCACGTGCGCTTGCATTTGATCCGCAAATATTAATTCTTGATGAGGCTACTTCAAGCATCGATACGGAAACAGAGACTTTAATTCAAAGAGCTATTGAAAAACTGCTTGCTGGCAGGACATCGATAGTAATCGCTCACAGGTTATCAACAATTCAAAACGCTGATAAAATTCTCGTAATGCATAAAGGGGAGTTGAGGGAAATGGGTACACACCAGGAACTTCTCGCAAAGAAGGGAATTTACTACAAGCTCTATCAGCTTCAGTATAAAGACCAGGAAATCGAGAAGCAGGTTTGAATCCATCACAAACTAAATTCCTTTGAGAAACTTAGTTTGTCGAAGTCTATTTTAGATTGGCCAGCTCTTCGTTAATCTTTGCCGCCAATTCACCACGCGCAATTCCCTGAATCTCAATTTTAGTGGATCTCAGAAGTATTTCCGGAGTATCCCCTTCACCTTTAAGATATTTGAAGAGAGTATAACCAAGTCGGTATCGGTCGTTGGGAAGTGGAATATTGTTCTGGAATTTATCAACGAGGTTGTAAACTTTTTTCTCGAGTGAATCTGCCGGAGCAGGTTTAACTTTTGGAGGAGGTAACGTTGCCATAGTTCTTTAAATTTTATTAATAATCTTTCCCAAATTAAAAAAGAAAGGACTATTCTACAAATACAAAAGGGATTTCAGTTGAATTGATACGTGAATCTTGAATAGACTATTTAATAGTCAAACCAATCACATCTTTTGAATTTGCCGGATAAATCGTTGGAAGGCTAATTAAGTTTCGATAAATTTGGTGGTTATTATTTAAAAATTATTGCTAATTGAGTTTAGAAACAATTAATAGAGTTCTTGTTATTCGTCTCAGCTCCTTCGGAGATATTCTTCTTACAACTCCGTTTGTCCGAAGTCTTAAACATAACAAACCTTCGGTTGAGATTGACTACCTGTCTACTCCGCAATACGCGGATTTATTAAAATACAACCCGAACATATCAAATGTTTACCATTATAATAAATCCGGCTCAAACAGTGAACTGCTCGCGGTATTGAAAAAGAATAATTACGAACTGGTAATTGATCTTCATAGCAACCTGCGTTCACGAATACTAACTGCAAAAATCCATGTCCCGACCGTACGCTACAGAAAACCTTCTATCAAAAAGTATCTGCTGGTAAACTTTAAGAAAAATCTGCTGAAAGATGCCAAATCCATTCCCGAAAGGTATGCTGAGGTTTTGCCTGAGATTACTTTAGACGAAGCCGGACCGGAATTGTATTTGCCGGATCAGATTGATTTAAAAGTAGATGAAAAATTAATCGGATTCTGTCCGGGTTCGAAACATTTTACTAAAATGTGGCCTGCGGAATATTTTATTGAGCTGGGTAATCTGCTTTTATCAAAAGGCTTTAAGGTTGATCTATTAGGCGGTAGGGATGACAGACACATATGTTCGAAAATTGAAAAGAAGATTCCCGGTGTGCTTAATAAATGCAGTGACGATGATCTGTTTCAAACGGCTGCCGAAATGAAACGCTGTAAACTTGTCGTTTGCAATGATTCCGGACTGATGCATCTTGCAACAGCAGTTGGCGTACCGGTAACGGCCATTTTTGGTTCAACGGTAAGGGAATTCGGGTTTTTCCCATATAAGTCTAAAAGTTTGGTTTTGGAGAATAATTCAATAAGTTGCAGACCCTGTTCCCATATCGGGCGAGCGAGTTGTCCTGAAGAACATTTTAATTGTATGCTGGAAGTTACGCCTCATATTGTGTCTGATAATATTCAAAAGTACATGATCAACAATGACTAAAATGCTTTTTCTTATATATGATTATCTTTTCCTGCCTTTTATCTATAGCAGTTTCTGGATCGCCTCACGGTTCAATTCTAAAGTTAAGGAAGGTTTGAAAGGACGGACTGATCTCTTTGAGTCTTTATCGTCAAACTCGGCAAATCTGGACAGGAATAAAAAACTTATCTGGGTTCACTCATCATCTTTAGGTGAGTTCGAGCAGGCGAAGCCGATTGTTGAAAGACTTAAGAAAGAACATAATGCCAATATACTCGTTACATTTTTCTCTCCTTCAGGATATAAGAATTCAATCAACTACCAATATGCAGATATAGTAAGTTACCTGCCGTTCGACACTTCTGAGAACGCACACAGGTTTATTGAAATTGTTAAGCCTGATTTATTTATTCTGATGCGATATGATGTTTGGCCGAATTGTATCAAGGAGTTGAAAACTCGTAATATCCCGTGTTTCATAGTTGATGCAACTATGCGTAAGCATTCAAAGCGTAAGTGGCCTTTTATTAAACAGTTTCACGATAATGTGTTTAGAAATTTTACGGGGATATTAGCCGTATCCGATAAGGATGTTGCCGGGTTTAAGGAATTCGGACTTGAGGATAGTCAGCTTAAGGCGGTAGGTGATACCAGATTTGACAGGGTGTATAAAAAAAGTGTTCAAGCTCGCGAGAAGAAATTATTTCCTGATAATTTCTTTGAAGGGAAGAAAGTCTTTGTATTCGGGAGCTCCTGGGAAGCAGACGAAGAAGTAGTTTTGCCGGCGTTTATAAAACTGCTTAAATATAAATCGGATGCAGTGATGATCATTGCGCCACACGAACCGAGTGTTCTTAAACTGGAAAAACTGGAGAATCATCTGAGTGGTATAGCTAAGTCTATTCGATTTTCTTATCTCAATAATTATACTGATGAGAATGTTATTATTATTGATTCAATCGGTATACTGCTTACATTATATTTTTACGCTGACGTGGCATATGTTGGCGGTAGTTTCAAGCAGGTTCACAATGTGCTTGAACCCGCTGTGTACGGACCACCGGTATTATTCGGACCTAAAATTGAGAACAGCCAGGAAGCGGTTTATCTTTCACAGAATAATGGCGGAATGATTGTCAGGACGAAGAAGGAAGCTTACAGAGCATTGAAAACATTTATGACTGATAATGATGAACGCAATAGAGCAGGCGAAAAAGCGAAGAACTATGTTATGAGTCACGTGGGGGCGACGGAAAAAATACTTTCAGAAATTTCATTGTACCTGAAATAAAAAAGGCGGACATGCAGCCCGCCTTAAATCAATTCAAGCCGCACATTAAAGTTGCGGACCTGCTTCAACAAGGTTTTTACCTTCCTCGTTATCCGTATACTGCTCGAAGTTTTTAATAAACAACTCGGCAAGTTCTTTTGCTTTCTTATCCCATTCAGATGGATCTTCATACGTGTCGCGTGGATCCAGAATGCCACTGTCGACACCAGGCAGACTAGTTGGCGCCTCAAGGTTAAATACCGGAATTGTTTTCGTCTCAGTGTTTTCAATAGATCCGTCAAGTATTGCATCAATTATTGCACGGGTATCTTTAATTGAAATTCGCTTGCCTGTTCCGTTCCAGCCTGTGTTAACTAAATAAGCTGTTGCACCGTGAGCATCCATTTTCTTTACCAGTTCTTCAGCGTACCTGGTTGGATGAAGCAGTAGGAAAGCGGCTCCGAAACAAGCCGAGAAAGTCGGCTGCGGTGTTGTTATTCCTCTTTCGGTTCCGGCCAGCTTAGCTGTAAATCCTGAAAGGAAATGATACTTGGTTTGCTCGTGATTCAGTTTTGAAACAGGAGGCATAACGCCGAATGCATCCGCGGTAAGGAAAATAACTTTGTTTGCATGACCTGCTTTGGATACAGGTTTGACAATATTATGTATATGGTAAATTGGGTATGAAACCCTGGTGTTCTGTGTAACAGATGAGTCTGAAAAATCTATTTTACCATCACCGTCTACAGTTACGTTTTCAAGCAGTGCGTCGCGTTTAATGGCGCTGTAAATATCCGGCTCGGATTCTTTGTCCAGGTTAATAGTCTTAGCGTAACAGCCGCCTTCAAAGTTGAATATACCATCATCATCCCAGCCATGTTCGTCGTCGCCTATTAAAGCTCTGTGAGGATCTGTTGATAAAGTAGTTTTACCCGTACCTGAAAGTCCAAAGAATATTGCGACATCGTCATTATTACCTGCATTTGCAGAACAATGCATTGCGGCAATACCTTTCAGCGGCAGATAGTAGTTCATTATAGAGAAAATACCTTTCTTCATTTCTCCGCCGTACCATGAACCGCCGATTACAGCGCGACCCTCACTTAGATTGAAGGCAACGAAGTTTTCCGAATTTAACGGCACACCATCTGTACGTTTCATATTCTCCCATTCGGGATTTACAGTTTTAGCTGCATTTAGAACTACGAAATCCGGCTCGAAACTCTCAAGTTCCTCTTCCGAAGGACGGATAAACATATTCTTTACAAAATGTGCCTGCCAGGCTACCTCGAGTATAAACCTTACTTTTAGTCTGGAGTCTTCGTTCGCCCCGGCATAACCGTCGACAACATACAGATCTTTACCGGAAAGTTGTTTTGCGCCTAATTTATAAAAGTGTTTCCAGGTCTCATCATCAATAGGCTTGTTGTCCGAGGTTTTTGCCTGTTCTGCCCACCACACATTATCTTTACTTTTTTCGTCGAGAACAATGTATTTGTCTTTGGGTGACCTTCCTGTGAATATTCCCGTCATTACATTGACAGCGTCCAGTTCAGTTACAACTCCTTTTTCATATCCTTCAAGTTCAGCAGAAGTTTCATGCTCAAACAAGATTTCATAGGAAGGATTGTGAAAAACATTGGTCGTCCCTGAAATATTGTACTTCGTTAAATCGAGTTTTGCCATAATTTACTCCGATAATTTATTCGAACTTTTTTTTAAGTAAAAAAATTCACTTGAATGATAACAATAAGGGACATTTAAGTCAAATTATGCTAATTGAATATTCTCAATCATATGAGAAATGATTTACTGATATCATATTTGGAGAATTTGTAAATCAGGCTTCAAAACTATAAAATTTTATATTTATAAATAAGTTGAAAATTAGAAATTGTATGATGTGGGTGCCTCAGATGGAATAATAACCCGTTTTATTGTATGTATCCTAAGCAGGCAATGTATCATTATTTAACACATCAAAACCGGATAAATGCAATAATTCAAAAGAAATTGAACTTAAATCCTTAATTTATAGCTAAATTTGCAACTATCGGTTGGCAATATGTTGGCAAAGTAATTGAAGTAATTGATGTTCGATAGATATCAGGGATATTTATTATATAAATTGCGACAGTTAATCTAAATTAAAAATTTCTTAGTTATGACTGAAATCTTAAATCATAGTAATTCCGAAACACTTGCAGAATTCATCGAGAATTTACCTGTAGGCATCATTGTATTTGATGAATCCGGCAGGATAACCAGTGTCAATCAGAACCTGTTTTTCTTTGGAGTTACTCAGGAGAACAGGGACGAACTGCTTGTAAAGAAAGTCGACGAATTAGATTTTGTAAGGGAAAATATTATACAGCCTGATCTGGATGCTTTGAAGGAAGAACTGCCGTTTGAAAGGGAGTTGAAAAGCAGAAAAACTCTGAGCGGCGGATCTATAAATTTGGTTATAAAAGGAGCTCCTTTATTCTCAGATTACAAATATGCCGGTGGTTTATTGCTTATAGAAGATCTGACTCTCGGCATTAACCTGCAAAAGGAACGAACATTCACATCTGAGTATTTTAATAAACTGATAAAGGTACTATTTGACGGTTATTTACTGCTTGATCCTTCAGGCAAAGTAATCACTTCATCGGATCCGGAATTGATAAGAACTAATCCCATTATATCAATAGGTGAAGATAATATCTGTAAGATTCTTGGAGAAGGAGAATATTCAGGAAATTCCAATCTGATTCAAAATGTTTTGCAGGAAAACAAACCCGTTGAAACAGTATTCACACATTCAGGAAGTGATGAGGATGAGCGAAGTTATAAATTTATATACGTGCCTTTTTCGGGAAGTGGAAAGTTACCCGGTTTTGTTGTTGTAGTCTTTAAGGATATCAGCGATGAAATGGCAAAAGAAAAGGATGCTGACCTTGAACTCCGGGAGTTGAAGAGATACGAGGATATTTCCAACGCAATTACGGATGCCATAATAAACGTTGATCTTGAAGGTAATATTGTATACTGGAACGAAGCTGCGGCCGAATTATTCAGACTTTCCCGTAGTGAAGTTTTCGGGAAATTTCTCGGGAAAGCTATTCCGTCTATTGATAAAAAGTATTTCAATATTTTAAGAAACGAATTGAATGAGAACCGAACCTGGAGGGGTGAGTTCTGGACTGCGGAACAGTCAAAGGAAGCCGATCTGCTCTCGGTTAGAATGGCCCTTATAGAAAGCGATAATTACATTGTAATACTCTGCAACAGTATTACAGAACGTGCTGTGATTGAGAAACAGCTTCGTGTGTCTGAGGAGAGATACAGGAATATTGTTACAAATACACGCGAGTTTATTTGTACGTTCGAACCGGAAGGGAAAATAACATATGTAAATCCTTTCTTTGTGAATGAATTCGGTTATTCTGAAGATGAATTATTGAATATGAATTTGAAAGATATTCTTGATCCTGTTCAGTTTGAAAGAGATGATTCGGAATTTGAAAACTTATATGCTACAGATGCCGACTCTATAGAATTAACATTGTTGAAAAAAAACGGATCAACCGTATATGTGATGGCGAACTTTACCGCATCTAAGGATTTATCAGGTAGAGTAGCTAACTATAACGCGATATTCACAGATATATCTGAAAAGAAAAAAGCTGAGAAAGATCTGCTGATGATCCGTACGGTATTCGAAGCATCGCAGGATGGTATTGCTATTCAATCGGGGCGGAATTATATACTCGTTAACGACAGTTTTGTTCAAATGTTCGGATACGATTCAATTGATGAGGTAATAGGTAAAGACCTGCTTGAATTTGTTGCGGAAGACGATGTAAATAAAGTCACTGAAATTATTGAGAGTTACGAGCAGGGTAAAGAGGTTGATGATCGTTATATATACATGGCAAAACGAAAAGATGATTCGCTATTCCACGTTGAAAAATCTACATCATCTTATGAAACCGGTGACGGATTGTTCATAGTCTCAACTTACAGAGATATTACAAAAGAAAAGCAGGCCACGGACGATCTTGAAGTTTCAGAGGAAAGATACAGAAGCATTACGGAAAACATTAACGATTGTGTTTGGTCTGCTGAGAGAAAGAATGACGATCTGAAGATGGTATTCTATAGTGAAGTGATTACCAAAATATCAGGTTACCCGAGTGAATTATTCCTTGAAGATAGAAGATTGTGGCTGAGGATTATTCATCCGAACGATGCAAAGGAAGTAGTGAGCCGTTTACGAAGTTTCTATTCCGATAATGTCAGGAACTCTACTGAACTGGAATACAGGATAATTAATAATCTTGGCAACATTGTTTGGATTAAGAATAAGATTAATGTTCTTCGGGATGAAAGCGGGATTATTCTAAAAGTATTCGGTTTGGCAAGTGATATAACACTGAGCAAACGAGCGGAGGAAGAACTTAAAAAATCCGCAAATGAACTAAAAGTTCTCAATGAAACGAAAGACAGATTTATTTCAATTATTTCTCATGATCTAAGAACGCCTTTTAGTTCGATACTCGGTTTTACGGATATGCTGCTCAGCGACAGGAACATGAATGAAGATAAGCAAATCCAGTATATTGGTTATATTCAGGAGTCATCGCGGAATATGCTTTCCCTGGTTAATTCGCTTCTGGACTGGACCCGTCTGCAAACCGGTCGTATGCATTTCGAGCCTCAGAGAATTAATGCAAAGTATGTTGTTACGAAAGCTATACAGGTATTGTCCGGATCCGCACTTCAGAAAAACGTCAACCTTGTTTCCGACTTGGTAAATGATGTGTTCATTCATGCGGATGAAAATTTACTTTTTCAGATATTTAATAATCTTATCTCCAACGCGGTAAAATTCACTAAGCAGGGAGGGAATATAACAGTTTCCGCTACGCCGCTCGTGAAACAACGTCAGATGCAATTTAAAGTCCGAGATACCGGGATCGGAATCAGGGAAGAAGATATTCCGAAGCTATTCAAAGTAGATACAAAGTATACAACGCCCGGTACTTCAGGTGAGAAGGGAAGCGGACTCGGTCTTTCCCTCTGCTATGATATTGTTAAGAAGCATGGTGGTGAAATAGCTGTTCGAAGTGAATACGGATCCGGTACGGAATTCATTTTCACACTTCCTGTCTCGTCTACGACAATTCTTCTTGTTGATGACAGTAAGAACGACAGAATTCTTTATACAAAATTACTCAAAAACTTTATCCCTAATTACAGTGTTGAGGAAGCATCGAATGGTAAGGAGGCCTATGACAGGATAAAAGCAACTACCCCGGCACTTGTAATAACAGATCACGATATGCCGACGATGAGCGGATATTCACTGGTTCAACAGTTGAATCTTTCGGATATGAAATACCGTCCGCCGGTAATAATTCTAAGCAGTGATCTGACGGATAGTATTATTAAAGACTACAAGGAACTTGGAGTCGAATATGCGTTCAAGAAACCGGTTAATTTAACCGCGTTTAAATTCGCCGTTGAAAAGTCTTTGAAGAAATCGATTATCAGTTAAAAGTATAATCGAGTATAGAGAAATTCTTCCAACCATGATAATCAAAATGCCACCACTCGGTATCAATAGGTTCGAATCCGAACTTAATCATTGTATCATGCAATAACTTGCGGTTCTTCTTTACCTTTTCCGGCAAATCCGGGTAGGCATAATGCGCACGCTCGGTAAAGTTGTCGTATTCGGTTCCCATATCGAGTTGAACGCCCGTTGAGTCGATTATAGTAATATCAACTGCCGCGCCTCGATTGTGCCGGGAACCTTTCGATGGATCAGCAACATAGTTCGGATCAGGGAATATTTTCCACATTTGTTTCTGTACTGAAAGCGGTCTGAACCCGTCGAAAATTTTTATACGAAGATTATAGTTTGCCTGCAAATACTGGTGAGCATTCGCGAGGGCTTTTCCAACTACATTTCTAATATATACTTTACTCGTAGGGTAGAGTACTTTGCCGGTGAAATTATTTGTCGTGGCGTAGCGTACATCTGTAATAATAGTCGAATCAATATCCCCCAGAAAAACGATTGAGGAGTCGTGCTGGGCAATGAGTAATGAGCTCAATAGTAATAGTAAGATCGTAAGTTTTTTCATTACAGTTTCCTATTCTTTTATAAGAATTATCCCGGTAACCGGTTCAAGATTAATTTTACCGCTAACTGAACCCGAAGGCACAAGCGACGCCTTATTCGCACCTGCAAGTATATTCCATTCTCCGTCAGGCAGTGTGAATTCCTGATTAATCTTTTGATCGGCATTGAACAACACAAAGTACTTGTTTTGCTTATAGCTTATTTCATATGCCAGCGCGAATTCATTATCCGGAATATTAATAAACTTAATCTGTTTTTGTGAAGCGTGTCTGAATGCCTCATGATCATTTCTGATGGCAATCAATCCTTTGTAGTAATCCAGAAGATCAGAGTTGATGTCAGCGTGGTTGTAGTTTATATAGTTGGTAGCATTATCCTTTTCGTAACTATTGTGGTCGATATGACCCTTGTTTTTGTCGGCGACATCAATATCAGCCGGGATAACCTTACTACGGGCGAACTCCTGACCCGAGTGAATCATTATCATTCCTTGTGATGTCATTAGGAACATTGCTGCGAGCTTGTTAAGTTTTGTTTGAACCGGAGTTAGTTTTACATTCTTATCAACATTTTTGATCTTCTTATTCTGATCAACCTCTCCTGATCCTATCCGGATAAAATCACCTAGAGTGTATCCATCGTGTGACTCAAGGTAATTTACCGAATGCTCTTTCTTTTGGAACAATCCGTGACGATATTTTACAGTTGTTCCGTTAACATAACTTTTTATACGATTGATATTATTGTTCCCGTACCACTTCCCGAAAATCCAGCCGAGGCCGCTTTCAGAATTCTCGCCTTTAATACCGTTTCTTATCTGATCGTTCCAGCTGCCCCATTCCCTTAGTGAGAATCCGCGCGGATCATAACCTCCGCCCCAGGGTTCACATACGAAAATAACATTTGGATTGACTTTACGCGCTTCGCGTATAATCAGTTCAATTGTTTCCCAATCAATTAACTTGCCAAGGTCGAATCTAAAACCGTCAATGTGATATTCCTTCATCCAGTATAAAATACTGTCGATGATAAGCCTTCTCATCATTGGGCGCTCTGTTTTAATATCGTTTCCGCAGCCGCTTTGGGTAATGTACCGATCTTGATCATCAAGTCTGAAGTAATATTTCTTATCAATTTCCTTTAAGTTCCCGGTTTCATATTGCGAGAGGTGATTGTAAACAACATCCATCACTACTGCAATACCCTTTTTATGAAACTCTTTAACCATGTCTTTGAATTGATCTACCTGGCTTCCGTCCGCCCCCATCCATTCATTCCATTTAAACTTTTCCCAATCCATTGAGTAATAAGATGAAGGGGCAAAGAATGATGAAGTCATATAACCCCAATGATTTCTTTCGTAGGGATTCCAGCTATTGAATTTACCATTAAGAGAATCTTTAAATGGAATCTCGCAATTTCCGAAGTCCATTGCCGGAAGAAGTTCAACAGTATTTACACCAAGTTCTTTAATATAGTTTATGCCGCCGATTGCATTTGTGTCAATTAATCCTTTGTAAGTTCCCGGGGAAGAAGTTTCCGCGGATTCATGTGCAGTCATATCCCGGATATGCATTTCGTAAATTACCAGGTCGCGCCAGTCTCTTTGAACAAACTCATCATCCTGCCAGTCGTAATTACCGGTATGCACAATAGATTTACGCGGATTATTATATGTCGTATATGAGGCGACAGCTTTAGCGTATGGATCAACACATAGCGGCAAATCATCAATATTATTATCTTCTTTATGGTTCACTTTGTAACCATAATAACGGCCGGATAAATCCTCGTCAATTTTGTACTCCCAAACACCGTCTTCATCGCGCAGCATTTTATTTGTCATTGGATTATCATCATGAACATCCGAAAAAACAAGGAGGTTGACCTCTATTGCATTCGGCGCAAACAGACGAAATACTGTTGCCCCTCCTTCAATGAATGAACCCAGTTTTTTATCGGAGTAATACTCATCGAGGTTTTGAGTGACGGTATTGGTTTTAGATTTATTTGATTTATCAATTATATTTTCATGAACGTACAAATTTTCACCTTCTAAATTATTACAGATTGTCGTTGAACCTAATAGTAGTAACAGTATGATTTTTTTAATATGCATGCCGGACCCGGTTTTAAGGTGCATTGACAAAATATTAATTAGTCGGCAAAATAATAATTTGGGAAGGCAAATAACAATTATTGTTTCACGGAATTAACAAATGGTGAATAATAGTGCATTTTACTTAATATAAACCATTTTCTTTGCAGTGCTTCCAGATTTGGTCATAACCCTGTAAATATAAATTCCTGAAGCCACACCTGCTTCAATACTGTTCATGTTCAAACTGTAAATATGCTTGCCGGCGGGAGCATTATTTATAACTTCTTTGTGAACCAGTTGTCCGGCAGCATTATGAATTGTTATCGTAACGTCGTTTCTTGAAGAAAGTGAATAAATAATCTTTGTATCGGGATTAAAGGGATTTGGGTAATTCTGTGAAACACTGAAGTCTGCCGGTATCATTTGCTCCCGAAGATATATTACATCTTTAAGGGTTTTGTTATACGGGTCTAATACAATACTTACAGGTTTTTGTGTACCTGTAATTGTGATTTCCTGGATTGGTTGGTCATTCCATATAGTGAATGTTGTATCATAGTCTTCATAAATCACCTGTATGTCTACAGGCATTTTGAAAAATTCCGGATCGGAATTAATCTCCTGGGATAAATCTATTTTTAGTGAATAGTTACCGGCTGAACCTGAATAATCCCAGGAAAGTATGTAAACCGGGTAATTCTCACCGTATATCCATTCATCGAAGAAGTAATTCAGGTCGACTCCGGAAACCGATTCGACTATTCTCTGAAAATCGGCTGTGTTTGCGGTTGAGTAAGTCAATTGTACGTTGTTGGAATAGGTATACATTGCGTCAAAAAAAACATCATCACCCAAAACTCCTCTCAGCATGTGAAGGACTACAGCTCCTTTTGCATAACTCCTGTTGTAATTGAATATGGATGCAGTTGTGCTTATGTCCTGAACGTAAAGACTCCCAATTGCGTCACGGGCATAGCCCATTTCACTGTTGATCATATTATTATAAGTTTCTCTACCGGAAACTTGCTCAGAATACAAGGCTTCGCAATATGTTGCAAAACCTTCATTTAACCAGATGTTATGCCAGTCCGCACAGGTTATTTTATCCCCAAACCACTGGTGAGCAAGTTCGTGTGAAACAATCCCTGTAGAGTAGGTTCCCATAGATGAAATCGTTTGATGTTCCATTCCTCCGCCCCAGCTGAATTCCGCATGGCCATATTTCTCTTCAATAAACGGGTATTGTCCGAACAAGTCTGAAAATATACTTAGCATATTTACAGCTTCATCATAAAATACTTTTCGCTGTTCATTAAAGTTCTCCGGATAACTGTAGTGCGAAAGCTTCATTGTATCTAATCCGTCGTTATATATGAATGTGTTCTCATACAAATGATAATTTGTTACAGCAATTGAAATTAAATACTGAGCTATCGGATAACTGCATTTCCACTTGTAGGTATGTAGTCTTTGATTAACAATATCTACACCGGTTAATTTACCGTTTGAAACCGGTATCAGATCGCTTGAACAGGTTATCCAAATATCAGCAGAATCTGCTTTGTCAGCCGGGGTATCCTTGCACGGCCACCAGCCGCTGGCTCCATAAGGTTGACTTAATGACCAGATTACAGGATTACCACTGTGACTTGAGAATTGAAAACTGCCGAACCCCGAAGATACAGGCTGACCGGAATATTCAATAACGGTTGTGAAAATATCACCATTATTTAAAGCTGAATTCGGACTAACAACAATTTTATTATTTATGTGTTCGAAGTCTGCTTTACCCGAGCTGAATGAAACATTTTTTACTTCCATTGCATTTGTTAGGTCAAAAAAATATCGCTTTATCGATGATGACACGCATTCTGCATTAATCGTAACCTTCCCCGAAATTCTTTTCCCTAAATTGTCAATTGTAATCTCCAGCTTATAATAAAGGACGTCAATACTCTCATCACCAGGGTAATTTAACTTTTGCTGATGATTAGCACCGGATTGTTTTACCATACTGCATGTAAATTTATCCTGCTGGGCCTTCGAGGAGGTAAGTGAAATAAAAATTAGAATTAATATATATAACAGATTCTTGTTCATACTGTTTCATTATTCTTAATACAATTAAATATATAATAATAATTTAACAATAAGTTTTTGGAGGCAAAAATTGGTATTTATCTGTAGTTCTGATGTTTTTATTTTAATTGCAGATAATTCAATAAATTGGTTGAGTTATTCCGCACGTTGTAAGTTCCGGGGGGAACATAAAAAGTGGTCGGTTTGTCGACTGAAACAAGTCGGAGGAAGACTGCAATCTGGTTTGATATTAACTCGTATTTTGGTAGGTGTGGTGTCCGAGAATACTATTCGTTCCATTGCATTGACAGTACTAGTTGTACTAGTACTGATTTCTTGTGAGAAAGATGTTGCAACAAGACCACCGGTTAAACAGGTGCCCCTTGGTTGTATTTATGTCGACTCTTCACCCCGAGGTATGAAAATTTACGAAGCTGGAAGGAATTCAGCAAATAACTTTCGAAAGAGAAACCGGATATTTCTGGATTGCAACAAAGGGGGATTGAATTATTTGATTGAAGAAGTATTAATGAAATTCCGTCAGAATAGCTGGAAAGATATTTAACCTAGTTATTAAATCATAATAAAAATTAATAAAGAGGTGAAATTTGGGTGGAAAACAAAGTGAAAATTGTTATAAATTGACTCTTAGTTTTTTATTATTAAAAATAAGCATTAATTGAAAAAGGTAATATTTTATTCTGTACTCTTTTTACTGTTGCTGCTTACCTCAATTAACTCGGCACAAAATTCGGGAACATTAAGGGGATTTGTAACAGATTCAACAAGTGGCGAGGCGCTTGCGTTTTGTAACGTTTACATTCCCGATCTTTCCAGAGGAGCAAGTACTGACAATAAAGGTTACTTTATTCTAACCGATATTCCGTCAAAGGTAAATTTTGAATTACGTGTTTCATATATGGGTTATGAAACAAAGACTGAAAAAGTATTTATAACAGCGAACAAGATAACTCATATTGAAATCAGGTTGAATCCTTCCACAGTTCAAATTGAACAGGTCGAGAAGATAGGCGAGCGGATAGCAGAAAAAAATGATACTGATATAAGTATCGAAAGGATAACAATAAAGGAACTTGAGACACTTCCTAAAGGGGTGGAAGTCGATATTTTCAGATCACTCCAGTATCTTCCCGGAGTCAGGTCGACAGGGGATGTGTCGGCCAGGTACTATGTCCGCGGCGGTGCAAGTAATCAGAACTTAGTTCTTCTAAATGGAATTACAATTTACAATCCGTTTCATGCTCTCGGAATGTTCAGCGTTATCGACCCGGAAATAATTAATAGTTTTGAGTTTTATAAGGGCGGTTTCCCTGCTGAATATGGCGACAGACTGTCATCAGTTCTCAATCTGGTATCGAAAAGCGGAAACAAGTATAATTATTCTGCAACAGGTAGTGCTAGTCTATTAACAGGAAAACTTCTTGTGGAAGGCCCAATCCCTTCGGGGTCATTTATTATTTCGGGAAGAAAGAGTTTATCAACGGAAATACTGAAAAAATTCATTGACAATAAAACCGCACCCTTCGATTTTTACGATCTGTCGTTTAAAGCAAATTTTCAAACAGCAGAATTTGGTGAAGGTGCTACATTAACTCTGCACGGATTTCTAAGTAACGACGATCTGCTTAACAATAATCCGTTGAAGGAAGACTTCAACTGGAAAAATAATATAATAGGACTTAAGTGGTTTCAGGTATATAACGGGCCTTTCTTCTCCGAGATGGATATAGCCATCAGCACCTTTGAAGGACAGGTAATCCCTAATTTCAGTAATGCAAGACCCAGGTATAACAAGGTGGAAGATGTGTCTTTGGATCTGGATTTCACTTACATCCTCGATTCTAAAGATGAAGTTAAAGTAGGTCTTTTTTCGAACGGACTTTCAACAAATCTTGATCAAGTCAATAGTAAAGGTGTCGAAACCGACATATCCGATGTCGGAACCAAAATGGGTGTTTACGTAAAGTATAAGTTTATCAGATATGAGGATTTTGGACTGGATGCAGGCACAAGGCTTAACGTTACCGGAGTCACGACTAACGGTAATTTTACTTTCGAACCCCGCGTAAGTATGACTTATCAACTCCTGCCCTTTGTTACGTTGAAAGGAGCATGGGGCATTTTCAATCAGGAAATTACTACGTTAACAAATGAAAATGAAGTGATATCCTTATTCGAACCGTGGATAATTAATCCCGAATATATTGATTTGAGCACTGCGACACATTATACTGCCGGCATTGATATCGACTTTGTCGACGGACTTGCTCTCCGTGTAGAGGGCTACTACAACCTGATGAAAAATATTGCCACCGTAAACGACGAAAAAAATTATCCGGAAGATCCTGATCTTGTACCTGCCCGGGGTGAGTCTTACGGTTATGAGACAATGGTCAAGTTTAACCGGGATCCTGTAAACATTATTGCTTCTTATTCCCTGGCATATGCTTACAAGGAAGCTAATGGTTGGTTGTATTATCCCAAGTATGATTCAAGACATACATTAAGTCTTTCATTTGAATATAACCTTGGAGCAGGCTGGCGCGCCAGCGCCGCATGGTTCTACAGCACGGGACTGCCCTTTACTCCGTTGATAGGTTATTATGATAAACTTGGAATTGGTAATTACTACGAGGATTGGTCGATTTATAATTCATATAGTCCTTATGCAATACTCGGAGATAAAAATGTATCCCGTCTGCCTGACTATCATAGACTCGATATAAATTTCTCCAAGAAATTTGAGTTGGGATTTATGAAGCTCAGCATTGACCTCAGTATAGTCAATTTATATAACAGGGAGAACCTTTTTTATTTCAAAAGGGAAACCGGGGAACGCGTGAATATGCTTCCGTTTCTCCCAACAGGAACAATAAAAGTAGAATTATGAGATTAAACACTTTACTTCTTGCAATTTTAGTCGGTGTTGTAATAATTTCCTGTGAGGATAATTTTAATCCTCTTGGTGAATATTCGGAGCGATATGTGCTTAATTGCGTTGTTAAGTCAGATACAAATCTCCAAGTTGCAACAGTAACCCAAAGCTATCTGGGCAGTTCTGTCGATCCTTATGAAAATAAATCCGATCCTTTTGTTGATGGGGTGTATTTAAGGCTATGGTATGACGACGAAGTATATATCTTTAAAGATACCATAATTACGGATATGACAAGCGGACTTTATAACACCCCTGTAAAAGCATATTATGTTGATAATCTGGTGCCGGAACCCGGCAAGGATATGGAAATTGAAGCCCTGCTGCCGAATGGCAGACGATTAAATGCAAATTCTACTGTACCCGCAAGACCAAGGAAGGAATCGGGAGTAGGTGCTGTGTCTATACCGCCGACTGACACGGATATTATAACTGTGCAATGGTACAGTGATGTTGACGGACTTACCTATCACCCGAAATTGACCGTTGTATATTTTAAATCCGAAAATGGAGTGCGTGCAAGGAATGAAAAGCAGGTTCCAATAGAATATTATAATAATGATGGCGAGATGTCGCCGATTTATGCTTCGCCATCCTCTTCAAGAAATATTAATATCAGCATGGACGATATGACTAAATTAATGAAAAGTATTTCAGAAGGGGACGAAAACAAAAGAGCCTATGAATTTATGTTCGTTATTATTGAGGTTCTTGCTTTCGACAGGAATTTATCGCTGTATTATGCTTCATCAAGTACAATATTAGACGAGTATTCCATAAAACTGGATGAAACAGATTTTACAAATGTTGACGGAGGCTTTGGGGTTTTCGGTTCATACTCAAAAGGAACTATGGTTTTAAAATTCGATACCGAATATCTTGAAACAATGGGATATAGAAACGGGCTAGACTAATGAATAAACACAAGATTATTATACTTTCAGTTGCAATATTTATTCTCTTCGTACTTCCCTCATGTGAAAAGGAAATATCGACGAGTCCTCCTGTTGAACCGATACCTTTCGGCAATATTTTTATTGATTCTTCCCCAAGAGGTATGAAAATATATGAGGATGGAAGGAATTCGGGGAAGGTAACTCCTGATTCTCTCAACTGGCTTCCTGAGAAGGAATATGCCATTACATTGAAGAATGAGTTGTACCGTGATACAACTATATATGTTGATGTTGTGGAAGGGGAGTTGAGAGAAGTTAATATTGATTTGCTGGCAAACAAAAAAATGCTGGGGAAAATAAAGTGTACTTCTTCGCCTGAAGGTGCAAATATTTATATAAATGATTCTCTTACAGACCAGGTAACACCTTATGTATTTGATAATATTATTCCGGGGATATATGATCTAAGGTATACTAAAGAAGAACACAGAAGTAATTCAAAAACCATAACTGCTACCAGTGACCATCAAACACTATCTTTCTTAAAATTACAGGATACTTCATCGTGGGTAGATTACCTTCCGGAAAACTCTCCGATTCCGGAGAGCTATATAAGCTGTATAGATATAGATAGCAACGGAGTGTTGTGGATGGGAACAGCGGAATATGGTTTGATAAGCTTGTATCATAATAACTGGAAAATATATAACTCCGATAACTCACCATTACCGGATAATTATATTGTTGATATTGTAGTAGACCAAAATAAAACATTGTGGATTGCGACTTACTCAGGGCTTGTAGAAAAGAACGGTGACAGTTGGTTCACATATACTGAAGATAATTCCGATCTGGAAACAAACGAGATAACATGTTTGTCTGTTGACAGGAATAATAAATTGTGGATTGGATCAAAAGCTGGTTTATACTGGAAATCTGGTTCTGAGTTAAAGCGTGAGCGTTCGAAACTTGAAGGTGAGCCTTTTCAATACATATCGGCCGTAGCATTAGATACGAAGGATGAGATCTGGATAGGGACATACTTTGAGGGAATTGGGCGTTATGTTGACGGCGGCTGGAAAGTTTATACAAATAGTTTCCGTGCAGTTGAGGGAAGACCAGGTTACAATTTGTATTCCAATATGCTGAGTACATCAATTACAGCAATTATAGTTGAAGACGATGCTGATCGTGTATGGTTCGGACATTTGCCAAGTCAAAGTTCCGGTCCGGGAGGCATTGCAACTTATAACCAACATACAAAAAGGTTCAGTGTTAATAGCACATTTATTCCGGATCCGGTCATAAACAGTTTTTATTACGGACCTGATCTAAATGTTTGGATTTGTACGGACAGAGGACTTGTTAAATGGAAGTCCGGCTATAAACCGTATTTCCTTGACTATCCTATCCAGAATGTAACAGTTGATCGCGAAACCGGTTTCGTTTGGATTGCAACAAAGGGTAAAGGATTAATCAAGTTGAAGAATTTGTAAGTCCCGGCCAGAGGAAGAACAGGAGCTGTGATGTTCGGGGTAATCCGATATTCACAACTCCAATAAATTTATATGATTTTCAGTAAGAATCCCATCAGAATCCCGGCAGCCACTGCTGATCCGATTACGCCGGCAACATTAGGCGCCATTGCATGCATCAGAAGATAGTTTGAGGGATCTTCTTTAAGTCCCATATGCTGAACTACCCTCGCACTGTCGGGAACGGCAGATACTCCGGCAGCGCCTATCATTGGATTAAGCCGATCTTCTTTCTTGAAGAACAAGTTCATAATCTTGGCAAAGATTACGCCCCCGGCCGTAGCAATCATAAATGAAATTGCCCCGAGTACGAATATCAATATCGATTGATGAGTGAGGAAAACGTTCGCCTGTGTCGATGCTCCAACGGTAAGTCCAAGCAATATAGTAACTATGTCAATCATTGATTTACTTGCGGTATCTGCGAGTCGTTTTGTTACTCCTGATTCCTTAAGCAAGTTTCCAAAGAATAGCATACCAAGTAGAGGTAGCGCTCCCGGTGAGATGAATGTAGTTAAAAGCAGTCCGACGATAGGGAAGGCGATCCTTTCAATCTTTGCTACCGATCTCGGCGGCTTCATCTTAATCTTACGTTCTTCCGGAGTCGTTAGTAGTTTAATTATTGGCGGCTGAATAACAGGTACCAGAGCCATATAAGAATATGCCGCAATAGCTATTGGTCCTATAAGGTTGGGTGCGAGTCTTGACGATAGAAATATAGCAGTTGGTCCGTCAGCACCACCGATTATTCCAATTGCTGCTGCTTCCTCAACGCCGAAGCCCAGTGCAATAGCGGCTATAAAAGTTATAAATATACCAACTTGAGCCGCTGCCCCGAGAAGCATAAGTTTCGGATTCGATAAGAGCGTCGAGAAATCCGTCATCGCCCCGATTCCCAGGAATATCAAAGGCGGATAGATGCCTTTAAGAACACCGTAATATAATAGGTTTAATACACTGCCGTCTTCATATAATCCTAATTGTAAACCAACGTTTTCAAGAAACGGAACATTTCCAACGATAACTCCGAATCCGATGGGAACCAACAGGAGTGGTTCATACTCCTTGGCTATTGCAAGATAAATAAAAATCAGACCGATGCTAATCATCAAAAGGTGCCCGATGGTTACATTAGCAAAACCGGTAAACTCAAAAAAATGATAAATTCCTTCCATTGACTACTCCTCGATTTCCACTAGTACATCACCTTCCATAACGGAATCTCCCGTATTGACCTTTACCGATTTTATTTTACCGGCTTTATCAGACTTTATATTGTTTTCCATTTTCATGGCTTCCATTATAAGCAGAGTATCACCTACCTTAATATCATCACCGGCATTAACTTTTATTTCCAGTATAGTTCCCGGCAGCGGTGCCTTAATTGCTCCTGCCCCGCCTTTACCGACCGGTTTACTCGTCCTGGCCTTATCGGCAGATGACGAAGGTTCAACTTTCGGGCGTACGAGCCTTGGAGTCTTCGATTCCTTTTTCGTTTTGTGGATTTCAACAAGATATGTGGAACCGTTCACCTCAACTTCCGCCGTATCATCTTCGATGTTCAAAATCTCAACATCGTAATTATTGCCTCTTATTGTAAACTTGTATTTTTTCATTTTCGTACCGAATTATTTGCGTGGAAATTGTCTTAAACCATAAAGTTTGGAACTCCATGGAGAATATGGTCTTTGGACTTTCTTTATTGTAAGTATAGTATCTTCAACATCGTGTAACTCTTCGAAATGCAGGTGTAAAGCCGTTGATATTGCTGCGCTTACTTCACCCGACAAGCTGATTTCCGGGTTATCTGCTGCTCTGTGTCCCTGCTCCTTCAGTTTCTTCCTCTGCTTGAACAGGAGGACTTTACGCATATTAGCAAAAATTACATACAGAAATACGAGTGCGAGAAATACAATTAAGTATCCGACTACGGATATCATTATTCCGCCGCTTTCCCATATCGCCGATAAATTAAATTCATCAAACATTTTCTACCTCCTATAATGGTATATTTGAATGTTTCTTCGGAGGATTAGTGTCTTTCTTAGTTGAAAGCATCTGTAATGCTCTGATTATTCTGAACCTTGTGTTTCTCGGCTCAATAACATCATCTATATAGCCATACTTTGCCGCCACATACGGATTAGCAAACTTGTTCTTATACTCATCTTCTTTTTCTTTAAGGAAGTTCGCTTTTTCTTCGGCATCTTCTATTTTTGCAAGCTCTTTCGCATACATAACTTCGATTGCCCCTTTCGGACCCATCACGGCTATTTCAGCCATCGGCCAGGCGTAGTTTATATCACCGCGAAGGTGTTTCGAACTCATTACATCGTAAGCACCGCCGTAAGCTTTTCTCAGAATAATAGTTACTTTAGGAACAGTAGCTTCGCCATAAGCGAACAAAAGTTTAGCTCCATGAATAATTATGCCGCCGTATTCCTGCGCTGTTCCCGGAAGGAATCCGGGTACATCTACTAAAGTAACAAGAGGAATATTAAATGCATCGCAGAAACGTACGAATCTTGCAGCTTTTCGTGAAGCATTGATGTCAAGTACACCCGCAAGGTAATTCGGCTGGTTCGCAACCAGTCCGACAGAAGTACCGTTAAACTTAGCAAAACCTGTTACGATATTCGGTGCGTATTGCCGCTGAATTTCAAGGAATTCATTATTGTCTGCTATTGAGTGAATAACATCCTTAACATCGTAAGGCTTGTTCGGATTTTCAGGGATGATATCGTTCAGGAGATCATCAAGCCTGTCGATAGGATCGTCGGAAACAGCCAGCGGCGGATCTTCAAGGTTATTCTGCGGTAGATAACTGATAAGTTTTCTGAGTAGCAGTATACCTTCTTCTTCGTCTTCGGCAACGAAATGTGAAACGCCAGATTTGGAAGCATGTACCTGAGCGCCGCCTAAATCTTCTGTTGTTACATCTTCGCCTGTAACTGTCTTAACCACTTTCGGACCTGTTACGAACATGTAACTCGTTCCTTTTGTCATAATCGTAAAGTCGGTAAGAGCAGGTGAGTATACAGCACCGCCGGCACAGGGACCGAATATTGCGGATAACTGCGGGATAACTCCCGATGCCATAATGTTTCGTTGGAAAATGTCTGCGTAGCCTGCCAGACTTTTTACACCTTCCTGAATTCGCGCGCCGCCTGAGTCGTTTATACCGATAAGGGGAGCGCCCATTTTCATAGCCTTGTCCATTACCTTACAGATTTTCTCAGCGAACATTTCAGAGAGTGATCCGCCGAAAACAGTAAAGTCCTGTGAAAATACGTATACAAGTCTTCCGTCGATTGTACCGTAACCCGTTACTACGCCATCTGATAAATATTTTTGTTTTTCCAGCCCGAAATCGTGAGCCCTGTGAGAAACGAACATGTCGAATTCCTCGAAGCTTCCATCGTCGAGCAGCATTTCAATTCTTTCACGTGCAGTGAATTTTCCTTTCTGATGCTGGGATTCGATACGTTTTTCACCGCCTCCCAAACGCGCCTGTTCGCGCATATCCATCAGTTTCTTGATTTTGTCTTCAATTGCCATTTTATCTCCTGATATACAAATTCTTCAATTTACTTATCGGAACACAACTCGGTTAATACTCCGTTTGTTGATTTAGGATGTAGAAATGCAATGCTCAAACCCTCAGCGCCTTTTCTCGGTTCGCTGTCTATCAGTCTGATGCCTTTTTCATCCGCTTCCTTTAATGCGCCAGGAAGGTCATTTACGCAAAATGCGATATGGTGAATTCCTTCGCCTTTTTTCTCAATATACTTACCGATTGGTCCGTCCGGTTCGGTCGATTCCAGCAGTTCAATTTTCGTCTGCCCGACCTTGAAAAACGCGGTTTTTACTTTCTGATCTTTCACTTCTTCAACGGAGTAGCATTTAAGTCCGAGTACATCCTCGTAGTACCTGATTGATTCGTCAAGATCTTTCACCGCGATTCCGATGTGCTCAATATGTGTTAAATCCATTATCGCCTCTTATTTAAATAATTAGTTCACTCAGTCAATATGTATGCCGAAGTATTATCTTTCTATTATCGAGTATTATTTACGTAATATTAGATTATAGTGAATATTCAGTTACTATTCGGAATAAAAATTAGTTTTCTGTCCTGAGAACATTCTCAAAAATTAGAATCAGATTTTGAGCTGTGGGATAAAAAAGTTAATATTCCTCTTGACAATTTCGTTCCGACATCTTAATTTTGGTGTTCAATTTTGTTCTTATATACATTCCACGGTAGCTCAATGGTAGAGCATGCGGCTGTTAACCGCAGGGTTGTAAGTTCGAGTCTTACCCGTGGAGCTTAAAGAAGCCCCTGTCCTCAGGGGCTTTTACGTTTTAAATAGTCAGGAGATAATTCATGTACTTTACATATGTATTATATTCTGAAGCTTTTGATGGAATTTATATCGGTCAGACTTCCAATCTGTTAAAGCGGCTTGATGAACACAATTCCGGTTTAACCAAATCCACAAAACATTACATACCTTGGGAGTTGATTCATAATGAGGAATTTGCTACGCGTAAAGAAGCAATGAGAAGAGAAAAGGAATTAAAATCTCATCAGGGACGAGAGTTTATTAGAAGCGAAATATTGAAACGGTAGCTCAATGGTAGAGCATGTCCGGCAACTGCCGGATTAACCGCAGGGTTGTAAGTTCGAGTCTTACCCGTGGAGCTTAAAGAAGCCCCTGTCCTCAGGGGCTTTTACGTTTTAAATAGTCAGGAGATAATTCATGTACTTTACATATGTATTATATTCTGAAGCTTTTGATGGAATTTATATCGGTCAGACTTCCAATCTGTTAAAGCGGCTTGACGAACACAATTCCGGTTTAACCAAATCCACAAAACATTACATACCTTGGGAGTTGATTCATAATGAGGAATTTGCTACGCGTAAAGAAGCAATGAGAAGAGAAAAGGAATTAAAATCTCATCAGGGACGAGAGTTTATTAGAAGCGAAATATTGAAACGGTAGCTCAATGGTAGAGCATGTCCGGCAACTGCCGGATTAACCGCAGGGTCGAAGATCCGGCTTTGACGGATTGTAAGCTTGTCCCGCAATGCGGGATTCGATCCGTCTCCGTCAGTTGACGGATTACCCGTGGAGCTTCAAAATTCTGACCCCGAATAATTTCTTCGGGGTTATTTGTTTTAAATGGAATATTACCTCTATATATTAAAATCGCAATCTGCAGAGAAATACTACACCGGAATTTCGTCCGATCCTCAGAGAAGGTTACACTTTCATAATTCAATTGAAAAAGGGTTAGCTTCAAATAATGCTATAGATATTTCGTAGAAAGTGTTGCTGCCGAAGCAGCGTTGTGCTGAGGCGCGCGGAAGGTATTAATTTGAATTATGAATCCGGTTAATATAATTTTCAAGTCCTCTTCTAGAATCGACACTAAGGTTATTTAGTTTTAGTTTGTCAATCTTTTGTTGCGGAGCCTTAAGGATATTGTTTTTAGTGGTTATGCCGGTTATCGAAACAGGTCCTACTTTATAGTGCGTTTTATTAATGCTAATAATAAATCCGCAAGAGGTTATCAAACTTTTCAGTTCAGCTAATAAATGCTTAAAATCAAAACTTGAGGAAAATGTTAAATCGTCAACAAATCTTGTATAGACCATTTTGTTTGCGTCGCAAAATTCTAGAATTAGCCCATCCATAGGCATGGCTGCTAAATTAGCTATATAAGGACTTGTAGGAGTTCCTTGTGGAAGATGTCCTTCATAAGTCGTTAGCTTTGTCAGGATAGAGCTAACATCGGGTGAACAACCAATAGTTGAAAATGATCGGTATACCATTTTTATATTGACTGAAGGAAAGAAATTCCTAATGTCAGTTACAAAGTGATATTTCTTACCCTTGTGTTTTAATGCATTTGATAAGTTGTCTCTTCTCTTTATTCCGCCTTGTATGTAGGATGGATAGTCAATCTTAGATAATATTCTATTTTTAATCATTGATTGTATAGTTTTCAACGTACCTCGGCTTGGTGTTAATTCACGTCTGATTACCGTTCCGTTTTTCATTAATACACTACCATCGCTATCCTTTTTGTTTTCGTATTTTTTGTAATAAAAAGAATCGATGTCTTTTAAGATTTGGATTAATTCTTCTGGTTTTATCTTTAATAAGGAATATAGATGTTTGGGATTTCTAATCATTTTATATCTCTAAAGCGAAGAACTCCCCTAAAAAGTTTTGTATTGATGGCGAGACGATCCGGTATGCTTCCATCTTATTATCAGGTATATCATCTTCTCTCATGGAAAGAAAAAACAGCACAGGGATAGGTATCCCCAAGCAATTACTAATATCCTTGAGCAAATTTAAGGAAGGTTCCTTTTTGTTGTTCTCAATTTGTGATAGGTAAGTTAACGATATACTACATTTTTCAGCTACGTCAATTTGACGTATATTTTTGTTTTTACGTATTGTCTTGATTGTGTTTCCTAGATCCATTTATTCTCCATGTTGAAATAAGAAGAAGGCTTGGCTACATTAATTCGCTTATTTTGTCTAATAATCCAAAAAATTTCACAAATTTGATGAGTATCCTAGATACTAGTTCGATATTGTCTGACCGCTTTGAAGATTTATTCCTTTCATACTCAATAAGCAGCTTTTTAATATCATTCAATAAGCAAATATCCGTAACCGTAAACGAATTACGGTTCTTTACTAATAGTCCGTCGATTCTATGAATCAACTCCCTGGTTGATAATTTGTCAGTTCTCATTTTGAACTCCAAATTTGTTTCGAAAATGGCAGTTTAATACCGCCCGCCACATGTAAAACTGCCGGTCATCGTAATTCGTTATAAGCCTTCCTTATTCCAGCCCGCCAATAGTTATTTAGGTGTTACAATTGCGATACCTTGAAATGATTACTCGAAATAATACGCTTAGGCTTCCGATAAATTCTAAGTCGTATCACATACCTTGATATACTTAAATGATCATTCCAGAATAGATATCTTCCGCGATCATCAAGGGCTATCTACGTAAGGATGATCCGAAAGCTATCGGATGTAAATTATAAAGAAGAGTGCTTGGCGTGACGAATGGCAAGATGCCATTACGCAACTAAATACGCTTCAAGTATGCGGCAGTGTTTACAAATCAACCAGGACAAAATTTCAAAGAACTTTACACATGAAATATACATGATTTTGTTCTTGTAAACAAGCAAAACATTAACTGACAGTTGAAAATATATAGCAATTGCTGAACCATTGGATAAGTATCGTATCTCATTAAATATTCAAAATGCTATTTTCGAGGTGAAAATAAGGTTGTAAATTTCCGCTAGTAATGATGTATAAAATAAGTTCTTAGTTCGTGTAGTTTGTGGAGCTTAAAGAAGCCCCTGTCCTCAGGGGCTTTATCGTTTAAATACTCAGACAGCCAGACGAAGCGCCTGACTGCCTTTATTACATTCCCGGTGAGGGAAGAATTAATAGACTAGTGTTTGAATGGAGTGTGGCGGGATAGTTACATCAACAGCCTCCATACCGATATACAGTTTGTAGTTAATTTCCAGATCGCTTTGGTTCATAACAACCGTAGCAATCTTTCCATCCGTGTTAATGAACGAGGTTGTCAGCAGGTGACTGCGGCTTGCAACCGTGCTGACGCGTTTTGCGTTCGGACGAATGAATTTTGAGAAGTGACCGATGTAATAGTATGAAGGAGTATAAATCAGTTCGCCGGTTCTTGTATCGGCATGAAGCGGTGCGAAACACAAATTTATAACATGATTCGGTCCGCCGGTTTCATCGAGTAAGATATTCCAGTCCGTCCAGCCTACCGTACCCGCGTTGAAATCATTTATCATCGACTGTCCGTAGCGCTCGCCGTTGGGCCAATGCTGATACTTTGTTTCATCGAAGCTTTCAACACATCCTTCGGTAAACAGTAGTTTCTTGTCGGGATAAGACTCGTTTACCCGTCGAAGATTTTCGTACATGTACTCGCCGCCTGCCCATACTTCGTACCAATGGAATCCGACACCCCATGCATACTTAGCCGCATCCGGATCTCCCAAAATCGTATTTGCCCGGTTGGTAATTAAGTCACGGTTATGATCCCACACGACTATGTTTTTATCGCCAAGTCCCTCAGCTTGCATCGTGGGACCCAAATGGTTTTTCAGGAAGTCCCTTTCTTCCACTGCGGTGTAAATACACGATTCCCATCTTTGAGTAGCCATCGGCTCGTTCTGTATTGTTATTCCCCAGATCGGAATACCTTCCTGCTCATAAGCCTTTATGAATTTAGTATAGTATAAAGCCCAGGTATCATAATACTCCGGAAGCAGTTTCCCGCCCTGAAGCATGTTGTTATTGCTTTTCATAAATGCCGGGGGACTCCACGGACTTGCATAAAGAGGTAAATTACCACCGGCAGCTTCAATTGCGCGTTTAATTAATGGAAGCCTGTATTGCCTGTCGTGATCGATGTTAAATGTCTTTAAGTTTTTATCTTCATCGCTGACATACGTAAAACTGGCGCTGCTGAAATCGCAGCTGTGTATCGGAGTTCTCGCAAGTGTGTATCCGATTCCTTCTTCCGGATCATAGTACGCTTTCAAAAATTCCTTCTGCTTCTCCGGGGAGAGTTTGGCAAACACTTCTGCGGATGCATCGGTAATGGCGCCGCCGATTCCCCAGAAAGTCTGAAAAGTTTTATTTGGATTTACAAAAACGGATACTTCCGATTCAAGCGGCTGCGGGGACGGTTCAAAATGTTTCCTGCCGGTTTCGGCAAGTCTTAAATCCGTATCACTTGCGGTAGTGTAGACTACGACTTCATCTCTGCCTGAAGCGGGTTTATCAGCACATTGAATTACTGCGGAAAAGAGTAATGCTATCCCAATTATAAATTTGGTTTTGATTAACGTCATGTAGCAAGTTCCACTCTTGGTTAATGATATTTTAATTCGATCAGTGTATTTAGAAAACAAACGCAAGAATCACACCAATTTAAATATGTAGTTAGTTCAATAAATCCGTCCCGGTCCGTGCAAATTCGTATGATCTTGATAATGCCGATTATTATTATAATAAGAGCCACGAGAGTGGGGCTATTTTTAATTAACGGCACGCATTGAATAAATACTATGATAATTGCGTTTGTGAGAAAAACCAGCTAAAATGTCACCACATTCTTTCGATAATTAGTCAAAATAAGCAGGTTTTTAGTTGGAAGATAAAGAAAAACTCGAATGGTTTGAAAAAGCGGTTAAATTTCAGCTTGAGGGAATGATATTTATGACAATGAAGTCCCGTAAGGATGGTGCAGGCTCTTGGGTAATCGAGGACATGCAGGTAAGTAAAATACTGAATTCGAACCTGGAATGGGAAGACGAACTCCCTAAATCCAAAAGGGATGAATCATTCATGATAAGAACCCGGTTTGATTTTGAAACAGCCAAAGCGATGTTCGATCAGTACAAAATGTTTGCTGAGATGGAATAAGATTTTCCAATCATTCAGGAATATGTAGTTTTCCTCTATCCAAAATATGTACAAGCTACCAGGTCGTTTATTAATACTCCCTCACTTTAGGAGTATTAACTTTTTCCCCTGCGAATACTCACCTGCGACAATCCTGTAGATATAGGTTCCACTGCTGTAATTGGAAGCGTCAAAATCATATGTGTACGATCCGGCTGCAAGTTCGGCAGCCAGAATTGTTTCTATTTCTCTGCCAAGCATATCGAATACCGATAGTTTCACAAATTCCTTATTCGGAATTTCAAATGAAATTGATGTTACCGGATTAAATGGATTCGGATAGTTTTGATGTAATTGGTAGGAATCAGTAATTAAAGGAATTGTATGATAATCTGATTGCAGAGCCTGTATATTCAAGCTGTCAATTACCCAGCCCCAACCTGTTTCCGAAGAATTTGAATACAGTCTGAACCGGATTAAAACTGTATCTCCTTCACTGAAATTGTCTGTAAAGTTTATGCTGTGTGTCTTAAACATATTCCTCAAGAGACCCAGGTTTGCCCATGCAGATTCCCATTCCGGATCATAATTCGCATCATATCCTTCGAGTAAAGGAATCCAATCTATTAAGTTGCTACTTCCTTCAACAATTACATAATCATTGAACGTACTATCCCCAAATTCACTCCCCCCTGTTCCCGGTTCCACAATTGCAACATCCGAATATGTCATGATCGGATTATTGTGATCTACAATAATTGGTCTAATTAAAGTGCACAGATATTCACAGTTAATTTCATAATTATGGTTACTGTGAACGGCATAGTTCCTAAATCCGAATTCTTTCTTTATTTTAAATCCCTGAACTAAAAAATCTTCTTCCGGATTATCTTCGAAATCGGAATAATATGTTTCAAGCGGGTTGTTTTTACTATAAACATATAAGTCAATAGTCTGTGAGATAAAATTAGCAACTCCTGAAACAACTGAAATTCTTATTGCTATTGATTGTGGTGTATCTACAGTATAGTATACTGATAGAATTGAGTCTCTTGCTGTAACACCGGCATAATATGCAATAACAGAATCGTTCAGAGATACATAAACTGAGTCATAAGTTTTCTTAAAATCTGGGTAGAGTACCAGAGAACGTGTGTTGTAATCATATTCAACATCATTTAGCTTTATTGTTGTACTATCATACTCAACAATAAAATACAAATGGTTACCTAATGAAATATCGTTCCATTGTCCAGCGGTGCCATAAGGCCAATTTGTAATTGCCAGTCCAAGACCGTCCTGCTCATTGAAGTTATCAGGTTCATTTCCCCAATTATTATATAAACCGTTAACAGAGTTTCCGTTTCTTAGACCTTCCCAGAATTGTTCCCCGAATCCTGTATTTGCTCCATCCCAAATCCATTTGCTTTCCTCAGAATTATCAGTACCGCCAATCCAGATATAAGATGCGTCACCGCCATCGGAGGCTACAGTATTTTCCGGATCGATATCTGCTTTTCCCAAGTGAAAAAATATAGTATCCTGTTCTTCCTGCGAATTAATTTCAGCAAGTTTACCTCCCATTGAATAGGCACAATTTGCTGCATCCGTCCAGGTTTTATTCTCCCTTACTATTTCATATTTAATCCCATTGTATTCAAATTCATATACATTTTCAGGATCATAACAAATCTGTGAAAGTAATGTATTATAAAGTAGTATGGTGAGTGTAAAGCAAAGAGGAATTTTCATTATAATTTCTCTGATGTTGAATGATTAGGTATCATATTTGAATTTAATTATATAATTCAACAAAAACCAGATGTAAAAAGAAATCGGATATCCATTGAAACCCATTCATACAATGTGTAAGTTCATGCTGTTAATGATAAATCTATTTGTATGAAACTATCGGGGAAGCTTTAACCTATATAGTATCCGGGAACATTTTTAGACATAAAGTAAAACCGGTATTCAAATATGTTTATATTTTATTCATTTATTGCCTTTTAGGATCCGGGATGGATAGAGATAATGCTCAGAATTACCTTTCTTTTTTTAATCCTTAGTCTTGCAACTTCCATCGCTAACTCGTATAGCGGTGTTGTAAAAGACGATCTTCTGGATCAGCCCATTAGCTACGTTCAGGTAACACTGCTGGATGAAAATTTTAATAGAATAGATTCTGTTTACACTAACTTCCAGGGGGCGTGGTCGATTGAGCACGATCCGACAGGTGTTGAACCGGGTGAGAATATTCCCAACTCTTTTACGCTTAACCAGAACTATCCAAATCCTTTTAATCCGTCGACCGTAATAAGTTTCAGCATTGAATCCGCCGGCGAAGTTAAACTATTAGTGAGTGATGTACTCGGGCAGACGATCTCGGTGAAATCGGGTTTCCTCAATTCAGGATCGCACTCCATCGACTGGCAGGGAAGCGGGAGCGCCGGAGTTTACTTCTATACGCTGGTATATAATAACAAGTCCGTAACCCGTAAAATGGTTCAACTCGATGGTTACAATGGCGGTGGATTATCGGAGTTTCGTCCGGCTTCAAATAAGTCTGTTTCTGTGTTATCGAAAACAAATTCCGATACTTATTTTCTCATCCTTTCAAAGTTTGCCTATGTGAATGATACTATAAAAATTGAAGCTGAGGGTAATTACCATTACGAAACCGCACTCAGATCAATTCATTCGAACGCGCTTCTGTTTGATCTTCACAACGATGTATTGGAGCGTATGCTTGCAAGTCCGAATTTTAATTACCACCTTAATGAAGAACACACGTACTGGCATACTGATATCCCGCGACTGAAAAAAGGTGGTGTTGATGCCGAGCTGTTTGTGGTCTGGGTAAGTACAAGTTGCGAGGGCAGATATTTTGAGGTCGGGCAGCAGATGGTTCAAATGTTCCAGGATGAACTATTCGCCAATGCGAATGATCTTGTTCAGACTTTCAACGCTTCAACAACTCTTGAAGTAGTCAACGCGGGAAAAATTGCCGGCGTAATGGTCGTGGAAGGCGGACACACGATTGAGAACAGTATCGATAATCTGAAAACTCTTTATGACCAGGGAATGCGCTATCTGACAATTACCTGGAATAACAGTACCGACTGGGCTGTATCCGCCGCTGATTCCAGATCAGCAACAGTTGGTCTATCGGATTTCGGCAGGGAAGTTATAAGAACCATGGATACGCTTGGAGTAATTATAGATGTTTCGCACACCGGTATAAAAACAATCGAAGATATTCTCGAGGTTACTACTAACCCCATCATAGCTTCTCATTCAGGAGTACGTGCTTTGTATAATCATTCCAGGAATCTTTACGATTACCAGATAGAAGCGATAGCGAATACGGGCGGAGTTATCGGCGTTGTCTTCTATCCGCCGTTTCTCGGTTCACCCAGTTCATCGGTTGATATAAATACAGTAGTCAGGCATATCAACTACATAGTTAATCTCGTGGGAGTTGATTGCGCAGCTCTTGGTTCCGACTTTGACGGGATAGGTGATAACACAGTTAACGGACTTGAAGATGTTTCTAAGTTTCCTTATCTGACCTACAGACTTCTTCAGGAAGGTTATACCCGCGAAGAGGTTGAAAAAATTCTGGGTGGTAACTTCATGCGGGTATTCAAGCAGGTTTGCGGGGAGTAATAAGGAAAGAAAATAAGTGAAGTGTGCCGGGAACGTTATCTCAATATCGGAAATCAGAATCCCCGACAAATAAATAATAAGTTTATTCCAAAATCTTTTTCACGCGGCCAACCTCACCGGTTTCAAGTCTTACTTTTATACCGTGCGGATGGTTAGAGGACTTAGTAAGAACATCTTTTACATAACCCTCTGTTAATTCACCGGATCGCTGATTTTCCTTCATAACAATGGCTACATGCAGACCCGGTTTAACATTTTTGCGTTGAGCAGGATTCATCTATTAATTACTACTCCAGTTAGTCCAGACTTTTTCCTTCCCCGACTTTTTCCAACCTGATTTCGGCTTACGGGAGTTTGAAAATCTTTTTGTGCTGTTTCTCTTCGATCCGTTATCGCTTTTACTTTTCACCGGCGCATCTGTCGACGATTCTTCAGATACAAACGGATGACTATTAACGATCGGAATTGGTTTTGAAACAAGTTTGTTGATGTCCCGGAGATAAGCTTTCTCTTCAGTATCGCAAAGTGAAATTGCAGTTCCGCCAAGTCCGGCGCGTCCGGTTCGTCCGATACGGTGAACATAAGTCTCCGGAATATTCGGAATTTCAAAATTTATTACATGTGAAAGCTCATCGATATCAATTCCACGGGCGGCAATATCAGTTGCAACCAATACTCTGGTTTTCTTTGATTTAAAATTGCTTAACGCAGTTTGTCTGGCAGTCTGTGATTTATTTCCGTGAATAGCCTCGGATTGTATCTTCTCCCTGTTCAGAATTCGCGCGACATTATTTGCGGCATGTTTAGTACGTGTGAATACCAGCGCTGAAGAGATGGACGGGTCATTCAGCAAATGAATGAGAAGCGCCTTCTTATTGTTCCTGGCAACGTAATAGATGCTTTGTTCAATAGCCTCGACAGTCGGTGATTCCGGGGTTATTTCTATTTTTACCGGATTAACTAAAATAGTCTTCGCCAGTTTAGTGATTTCGGGCGGCATTGTTGCGGAGAAAAACAATGACTGCCTCTTCGCGGGCAGTTTTGATATTATTTTTTTTACATCGTTTATAAATCCCATATCCAGCATACGGTCGGCTTCATCGAGAACAAATAATTCAATATTATCCAGCCTCACGAATTTTTGATTCATTAAATCGAGCAGCCTGCCCGGAGTAGCAACTAATATATCCACTCCCTTTTTAAGCTTGTCGGTCTGTGACTTCTGTCGGACTCCTCCAAAAATTACAGCGGTTTTGAGTCCGGTATACTTACCGTACACTGAGAAACTTTCCCCGATTTGAATTGCCAGTTCTCTTGTCGGAGTGATTATAAGTGAACGGATTTTCTTGTTCCTGAATCCGCCTTGTCTATCGTTATTTAATATTTGTAGAACGGGCAGAGCGAATGCAGCTGTCTTTCCTGTCCCGGTCTGCGCACATCCCAGTAAATCTTTTCGTTCAAGGACTATCGGAATAGCCTTTTCCTGTATGGGTGTCGGATTTGTATAACCTTCATCGGCCAGTGATCGTAATAGTGGTTTTACCAAATTTAATTTTGCAAATGACATTTATTCATTTTCCTTATTCTGGAGTTGTAAAAATTTGTAAAGTTCGGTTTCAGCGGTTAAATGAATGAATATCTTAAAAAGAATTGCAAACAAAGGTAAGAGACTGAAGCATTACAATAATTATACTGTAAAAATAGCTTATTTATACTTCAGGTCAAAGGAAATAACCGTTTTGTGTGATTCAGACAATTCGGGCACTTAGTTCCAATTTGACGAAAATATAACGGATTTTCGTTTTAATATGATTCTTTCAACTTATCCTTAAACACTTTCTCGAACTTCTCAAGCTTCGGTACTATAACATACTGGCAGTAGCCCTGATTAGGATTATTGTTGTAATAGTCCTGGTGGTAATCTTCAGCTTTATAGAACTTGCCGAATTTTGAAATTTCTGTAACTATGGGATCATTGAACGCGCCTGATTTGTCAAGTTCCTCTTTATATTCTTCCGCCAGCTTCTTCTGTTCATCATCGTGATAGAATATAACCGAACGGTATTGTGTGCCCCTGTCTGCACCCTGCCTGTTAAGTGTTGTCGGATCATGTGTCTTCCAGAAAACTTCGAGCAATTCCTCGAAGCTAATTACTTCGGGGTCATAGGTTATCTGCGTTACCTCCGCATGACCGGTAGTTCCCGAACAGACTTCGTTATATGTCGGATCAATGGTATCTCCACCGGAATATCCCGATTCAACTTTTACTACTCCCTTAAGTCTTTGAAAAACAGCTTCAGTACACCAGAAGCATCCTTCGCCAAATGTTGCTGTCTTATATTCATTCATTGATAATCCCCCGATAGTGTTATCGTTCTTCATTGCATATGAATTACAGAATGTGGCTGCAATTGTTACTATAAAAATTAGAACTATGTTATTTTTCATACATGATTTTATTTGTTATTGTTTTGTTTACATAACGAATTTGAAACTTGATAAGTTTCAAAAGAAAGGGAATGTGCGCTGGAATAAACATTGCTTTTGTTAATTTGGATAAATTTATTTTATAATTATTCACTTTTACAGGACAAAACTCAAATGAAGAAAACTATTCTATTATTTTTTATCTCGTCACTAATATTCGGACAAGGAACTCTGTTATGGAAAGTCACAGGTGAAAATCTTCCGGCAGAGGGTTATTCCTGGAGTAGTCCGCTAATTTTGGATGGAAAATTAATATGGACCGGGCAAGACAAAGGTATGGCTGCGATTGACGCCGAAACCGGAGATATCCTTTGGACTGATACAACGATATTGCCTTTGGGAACATATGATGATCCGGTTGGAATTAATGGAATTGTCATTATTTCGAAAAGTGACTATAGTAACGATTCCAATAGCTGTGTTCTGGCATTTGATGCAGCATCGGGAAATGTTTTATGGCAGGTATGTAATGTTAAGCACGTTAACCGTTCCGCTAAACCGATTAGTATAAAAAACAATTCGGTTTACTTTGCTTCAACAGATACACTTTGGAGTATGAATGTAGAAACCGGTGAAGTCAATTGGAAGAAAGGCGGCAAGTACGGTAATCTTTTAATAAATTGTGACGATACCTATCTGATTGCGGCAAGGAGCGATACAGGAATGATAGAAAAACTGGAGCTCTCCAGCGGTTTAATCGATACCTTTCTGGTCATGTCCGAAAGCGAGATGACGATTGGAAGTATGGCTGCAGCAAAGTTTGAAGGAAGTGAGCACCTGGTTATAGCCCCGGAAAGAGACTGGAACAGAGATGAATTTATTTTTTATTGTCTGGATATTGATAAGGACAGTTTATTGTGGTCGTCATCATCAATGGGGTATGTAGGTAACAGAGCCGCTCCGGTAATAAGCAATGGAGTTGTTTTCGCCGGTGTTGAGAAATACCCGAATGCATCCGCACAGTATATTGTTGCCTTCGATCTGCAAACCGGCTTTATTAAATGGGAATTTCCTGCCCGAAGTTCGGGAGCGACTAACACTCCTTATGTTATTGCATTGGACAATAAAGTTTTTTTCGAGAGTAGTGTGAATGAAATAAATGCCGGAGTTGCCTACGATCCGGTCGCATCGGATACTTTGTGGACCACGCAGCCACGATTTGAGAATCCATGGCCGCTAACCTGGGGATCACCGCTTATTTATAAGAACAAATTGTATTTAAGTAAAGACGGTGAAGGCGTATTTTGTTACGATGCAGGAATAGTAGAGGGGGAATGGACAATGGCTAATGGAAATGTTTTAGCTACTAATTCATTTGTTAGTGAATTGTCTACCGATGTGCAGTCGGAGAATTCCAATATGTTTCCGGCGAATTTCGAATTACATCAGAATTATCCGAATCCCTTTAATCCGGAAACGATAATAGAATATTCAATATCTGCTTATGGTTTTAATAACTATGGAAATAATGTTACGTTAAAAGTATATGATGTGCTTGGTTGCGAAGTTGCTGTTCTAGTTAACCAACATCAGAATCCGGGTAATTATAGAATTAGTTTCGATGGAAGTAGTTTGGCAACTGGAATTTACCTGTATAAACTTTCTGCGGGCAATTTCTCAATGGAAAAGAAAATGTTGCTGGTTAAATAATTGATATGAATTAATACAGGGAGTGACTTTTTATAATCACTCCCTGATAATTACAGTATATATTTGCTAAGATCACGATTCTTAACAATCTTGTCAAGCCTTTCATTTACAAGATCTTCTGTAATTTCAATATCCTCGGCAGGAACAACATCCGGGACATCAAACAGTATATCTTCGAGAAGAGTTGTTAGAATCGTATGAAGCCTTCGTGCGCCGATGTTTTCAACTTCTTCATTTACATGCGCCGCAGTTTTTGCTATCTCGCGAATAGCACCTTCAGAAAAAGATATTTTAACACCTTCGGTTTCCAGTAAAGCTGCATACTGTTTCAGTAAAGCATTATTTGGAATTGTAAGTATTTTAATAAAGTCATCTTCGGTCAGGCTGTTTAATTCCACACGTATCGGGAAACGTCCCTGAAGCTCGGGGATCAAGTCGGATGGTTTAGCTACATGAAAAGCACCGGCGGCAACAAAAAGTATGTGGTCGGTTCTTACACTTCCGTACTTTGTATTAACAGTCGAGCCTTCAACAATAGGGAGCAGATCGCGCTGAACTCCTTCACGCGATACATCCGGTCCCTGTCCTTTACCGGAATTGCCGGCAACTTTGTCAACCTCATCAATAAATACTATCCCGGATTCCTGCACTCGTTTAATTGCTTCACGCTGTACGGCTTCCATGTCGATGAGCTTCTGTGCTTCTTCCTGTGCCATTAATCGTTTGGCATCTTTGATGGGAGTTTTCCGCTTTTTCTTTTTCTTCGGCATCATGCTGCTCATTATTTCCTGCAGGTTAATGCCCATATCATCCATTCCACCCATAGGTCCCATAATCTGCATGCCAACCTGCGGAGCCTGGACATCAAACTCAACCATTTTTTTGTCCATTTCACCTTTGCGAAGTTTTTCGCGCATCCATTCACGGGTTTTCTCGTTTTGGTAAGCAGGATCCTGTTCATTCTCAGTTGATATGCCAACCGGTTTTTTAACCGGGGGTATCAACAGGTCCAGAATTCTTTCCTCGGCCATCTGGTCTGCTTTTTCCCGGACTTTATCCGTTTGTTCCGTTTTAACCATGTGAACTGCAATCTCGGTTAAATCGCGTATCATCGATTCTACATCGCGGCCGACATAACCAACCTCGGTAAACTTTGATGCTTCAACTTTTATAAACGGCGCATTTGCGAGTTTGGCCAGTCTGCGGGCAATCTCGGTTTTACCAACACCCGTGGGACCGATTAGTATAATATTATTCGGCAGTATCTCATCTCTTATCGATGCCGATACCTGCTGCCGTCGCCACCTGTTTCTTAAAGCAATTGCAACGGCACGTTTTGCCTCATTCTGCCCGATTATGTAGTCGTCCAATTCCTTCACTGTTTGTGAAGGAGTTAAATTTTTCATTATTTCATTCTGATTGTTGTCTGCCATATTAGTCCTCTAAAACCTCAACATTAATTTTATCATTAGTGTAAATACAAATTTCAGCAGCAGTATTCAATGCTTCCTTTACTATTTCCTTGGCGGAAAGATCGCTGTATTTTTTTAGCATCTTAGCAGCTGCCAATGCGTACATACCGCCGGAACCTATTGCAATAATGTTGTCATCCGGTTCAATTACATCTCCTGTTCCTGAAACAACATATGTCTGGTTTTTAGCAATAACCGCAAGCATCGCTTCGAGTCTTCTCAGGTACTTATCGGTACGCCAGTCTTTTGCCAGTTCAACAACAGCTCTTTCAACCTTGCCGTTAAACTGATCGAGTTTTTCTTCAAAACGTCCGAGCAGTGTAAAAGCATCTGCGGCAGAGCCTGCAAATCCGCAAAGCACCTTACCGTTATAAAGTTTCCTTATCTTCATAGAGTTATGCTTCATAACAGCGTTACCGAGTGTAACCTGACCGTCACCGCCGATAGCGGCTTCGCCGTTGTGAATGACTCCGCAAATAGTTGTTGATCTTATATTCCTTTTCAATGTAAACTCCTAAACTTTTATGGTAATGATTGTTGATTCGATTTCCATTTTTCCACCCAGTCAACGTATGTGTTTGTAAACGGAACCGCGAGAATTCGTCCCCCAAAACCCATATATCTGTAAACTACCATTGACAGATCCGTTACCTTTATTGATTTAAGCTCATTCTCATCAATATTGACGCCGTACTTTGATGCAAGTTCTGCGGTTTTTTCGTTGAATGTTTTTTTAAGCTTTTTTAGTCCAATTTGCTTTTTCAATTCACCCTTAACGTCTTCGAAAGAACCTGATAACTCTTCCTTCTCCTCAACTTTATCAATGAGTTTAAAGATGGAGTAACCCTCATCAGTTTTAAGCGGTCCGTAAATATCACCAAGTTCCATCTCACCTGCAATACGTCCGATTTCTCCATGTTCGGTAGTGGGGAATAAGCCGAATTCGCCTCCGCGTTTGCGCGCCCATTCCCGTTTGGAATATCTTATAGCCAACACACGTATATCCGCACCCTGATCGAGTTTATTCAGTACATCTTCAACGACCTCTAGACTGTCGGTAAGTATCTCAATAATATTCACTTTCCTGGGAAATTCAAGATTCGAATTGTTTTTATTGTATTCCTTGAACGCTTCCTCATCGGATACTTTTATCTGACTGAGTAGTCTTCGTTTGAACAATGTCCCCAGATAATTATCGCGCCACATATTGTTGTAAAACTTAACATCTTCGGATTTATCAAGTCCTTCCCGTACCGCTTCTCTGGCAAGAAGTTCGTGTTCAATAAATAACCTTACACGCGAATTTAACTGGGATCTAATAATATCCGGATTGGTTGAAAACGTATAAAATCCTTCAAAGAAAAAATCATGCACGAATTCTCGCAGAGTTGCAGCATTCTGTTCAAATTTAACAAACGGCATGGCGAGTGTATCGTTGCCGATTTCCGATTCAATATCAAGAAAATCTTTTTCAGTTAATGCAATTTTGCCCCCTTTAGAATTATCTTCGCCCAGTTTTTCAAAATTCCTATGGATTGCTTTTATAACAAGTCCGCTGAACCTCCAGAATAATTCCCCGTCGGCATTTACAGCAAGATTTTTGAAAAAGCTCTTATGGAATTTCGAGTGAACTTCAATTGTTGCCCTGTTCTCAACCGTCTTGCGAATGTTCATATCGCGGGTATTAATTGCTGAAGCGTCATTGAAATAATTCTGCATAATTGTATCAACGTTGAATATATACCATCCTTCGGGAGACTTGATTGGAGATGTGTAATTGCCAATTGCTGTGTTGTAAATTGAATCCTCAACAAACGCATCCATTTTGCCATATTCAACTTGGTAAGCATTACCGGCATCCTGAGGACGGGTGTAAAACAGTGAATCGAAAGAAGCTCCAGACTGCAGAATACTATAAAGGCTGTCGATTTCTGTTTCATCATTGGAATGGAAGAATCGAGTAAGGACATTGTAGCCCGAGCGTTTTCTTCCAATTTGGTAATCGAGTGGATCTATCTCAACTTTGTCCCTTACTTCCTTCTTGTGGAGTGCGTCTCTTATGTACATTTTCTTCAAAGCCGGGAATGTATACTGCATTACCTCGGTAGTATCCAGCTTTTCATTTTCAGCCTCAAGCGCCCATAATTTTTCAGCTATAATAGAATAAAGCAGATCCTCCTTGGCTTCATCGGCATCTTTTATTCCGATCCTCGGAGTAAGTTCAAATCTTTCCTTCAATTCTTTTGCGGTTATGGTTTTGTTGCCGATTTTTGCAACAACCTCATTCTTTTCCTGTGATTGTGCGTTTAGCAAAAGTGCAGAAACTGCTACAAGTAGTATGATTTTAAATTTCATTTTCTATATTTCTCAATAAATTTTTGGAAGAATTCTGGCAACCGATTCCTGGTATTTCCTGTATCTCTCTCCGTACTTTTTAACAAGTTTCCTTTCTTCGTAATAAGAACCAATTATAAAATATGCGGTTGTACAAATTAGGAAAACCGTGTAAAATAAATCCATAGCAGGTCTGAATGCTAAAAACAAAATTGAAAACAGGTAAATCGGATGCCTGCAAAGTTTTAACGGACCTTTAATTGTCAATTCCGTTTTCTCGTCGACATCAATTTTATCGTAAGTACCTTTTACAAACCTAAGTACCTGATCGATCCCAAAAAACTCTCTTAAATCAATAAAACTGCTTGCCCAGAAAAATCCGGCAAGACTTAAAATCTGAAGCACAAAAATAGCAATATCATAGGGATATTGTAAGTCGTAAATGACTACCGAAGGTTTAGGGGAAATTTGCCAGAAAACTGCGAAGGAAATAATCGAAGAAAAGTTATAAAATAATCTGTAAAAAGCGATTCTGTCCCCAATGGTTCTCACCAGATTCTGTTTTACCCTGTTCGAAGCGAGGAGTGAATGAGTAATTGAGAAAAGGATAAATAGAAAAACAATTATTGCGATGTCCGCTGCGTGGGTCATAATTCTTTACGTAATCTGGCCACAGGAATTTTAAGTTGCTCCCTGTATTTTGCTACAGTTCTTCTGGCGATATGTATACCCTTGTCTTTAAGCATTCCGGCAATCCTGTCGTCGCTGAACGGAGATTTTTTACTTTCGTTTTCGCAGATCTCTTTTATCAGTTCTTTGATGTGCTTGTTTGATATTTCGCTTCCCGAATCCGTACTTAAGCCTTCACTAAAGAAGTATTTGAGTTCATGTATTCCAACCGGACTCTGAACGTACTTGCCGTTTACCACACGGCTTATTGTTGAAATATCCATTTGTACTTCGTCAGCGATATCTTTGTAGATCATCGGTTTTAATGCTCTTGCCCCGACTTCGAAGAACTCGTATTGTTTTTCCAGAATTGCCCGCATAATCTTCATTAGAGTATGCCTGCGCTGCTGAATGGATGCGATGAACCATTTTGCCGATTCGAATTTTTCCCGCAGGAACTTGTGAGTTTCTTTTTCTCTCGGCGAGATCTTTCGCTTCCTTTTGTTCGTATTCAGCATCTCGAGATATGTTTGGCTGATAGTAACTGAAGGAACACTCCGGTCGTTGAGAGTTACTATATAATTCTCTTCAACTTTCTCAATTATAAAGTCCGGCGTAATTTGATTCGCTTCCTCGCTCATCAGGCTGCCTTCACCCGGTTTGGGATCCAGTTTATGAATTAAGTCCAGCACTGCTTTCAGTGTTTCACGCGAAAGCTCAAGATTTTTCTGAATTACATCGAACCGCTTGTTTACGAAATCCTTGTAATGCTTTTCAAGAACCTGCTTGGCGAGAAACGAGTAATACTCATCAAAGTTTGAATACTCTAACTGAATTAGCAGGCATTCTTTGAGATCTCTGGCTGCAATTCCAATAGGTTCGAGTCTCTGAAGCATTCTTAATACTTTCTGAGCACTTTTTATGTCGATCTTGATGTGGTCGAACATTTCAAGATCCTCGATAATCCTTTCGAGATCCTGCTTGAAATAACCGTCTCCTTCGAGACTTTGAATGATAACTTCACCCAGAATCATTTCCTCTTCCGTCAAATCAAGTAGATGAAGCTGGTCCATAAGTTTCTCGGTAAGCGAGGTTCGTGAAGGCGCCAGAGGCTGAGTTTTATCGTCGTCATCAGGACTGTAGTTGATCCTGGAATCATCCAGGTCACTTTCGTTCATGTAATCTTCAACCTCGAATTCATCTTCTTTACTTGTTTCCGTATCATCAAAATCATCGTCGTCTTTTTCTTTCTCCTCTATCTTCTCGTCGGGAGTATTTTCTTCTTCAACTTCTTCCTGTGTAAGTTCTTCATCCGGAAGTTCCTCCAGAATGGGGTTTAATTCAAGCTCGGTTTTAATTCGTTGTTCAAGAGCTAATGTATTCAATTGCAGCAATTTCTGATATTGAATCTGCTGCGGCGATAGTTTCTGTGAAAGTGAGAGACGTTGATTAAGTGACAGCATTATTCGGTTCCGTTCTTAACTAGTTGATTGTAAAATTCTTCCCCGTATGCACGAATTAATGCGTCTTTACAAAATTCAAGCACTGTTGTGTTTGTTGCCTTACCATTTTCCAGAGCAGGTTGACATTCGTTATATTCTTCGAATTTTAGTACAGGTCCGCCGAAATCATTCACCCGGATTGGGAATAAATGACAAGAAATCGGCTTTCGGAAATTGATTTCCACGGCAAAATACGCTTTCTCAAAAGCACATTTTGCAATATCACCTTCATAGTATGAAAACACACAATCGCGGTTATTAATACTCGTTATCATAAATGTATCATGCTTTTCTTCCCAAAATCCCGATTTTTTAATCTGATCTATGTTTTTTTCGGGAAGATATTTGTAAACGTCTTCAAGAATATTCTCAATTACATGAATTTCCTTATCCAGAACAGGCGCTCCATATTCACTTGGCATAGTGCAGCAGGCACCTTTACATGCCTTGAGGTCACAGGCAAATTTAGTTGTGAATATCTCCCTGTTTACAATAATGTCATCTATTTCGAAAAATTCTTTATGCATAGTCTGTGGAATAATTTTTGCTAAGATAAATATTTTGTTCCTGTTTGGAAAGCTAAAAAGAACTAAAATCTTAAATTCCCATTCAAATTCTTTATTTTTGTAAGTCTTATTTAAAAGGTGTTACAAATTGAGAATAGAAGGTAAGACCATATTACTTACCGGCGCTTCCTCCGGGATAGGTGCCGCACTCGCTGAAGTGCTTGCGGAATATGATTGTACAATTATTCTTTTGGCACGAAGATATGAAAAATTACAGGAAATCAAAGAGAAACTTCAAACTAAAAAAGCCTCTGTGTTTATTTATGCCTGTGATGTGTCATCGAAGGAACAGGTAGCTGCTGCAGCGGACAAAATTGAGAAAGATTGCGGACAGATTGAAATCGCGATTTTGAATTCAGGTGTTGGGCATCGTGTCGATCCGGAGGAGTTCACTTCAAAATATGCTGAGAGCACATTCGGAGCAAATACATTCGGGATTATCTACTGGGTGGAACAGTTACTTCCCGGATTTATTAAAAGAAAGTCCGGAATGATAGTAGGTGTTACAAGTATGGCGGATAACCGCGGGTATTCGGGAAGTGGATTTTACAGTGCCAGTAAAGCGGCATCCACAATATTTCTGGAAGGACTTGCAGTCGAGCTTGATGCGTTTAATATTAAAGTGATTACAGTTCGTCCCGGATTTGTAAAAACTCCGATGACCGATAAAAATGAATTCAAAATGCCTTTCCTGATGCAGCCGGAAAAAGCTGCAGGTATAATTCTGGAAGGAATAATCAGGGAGAAAAGATATATTCAATTTCCTTGGCAGACTGTTTTATTAACAAACCTGGTCGGGTTGATGCCGGCACGTTTATATGAGTATCTTGCACGGAAGCAATACAGAAATTTGAGGAAACAAAATGAAAACTAAGAGTACATCAGCAATATTATTGATTCACTGTGATGACCAGCCGGGAATTGTTGCATCGGTTGCTCAGTTCATTAAAGAGTTTGAAGGCAACATTATACATGTTCATGAGCATGTAGATTACGAGGATAAAATATTCTTTATGCGTCTTGAGTGGGAACTGGATAATTTCAAATTGGAAAGACAAAGCATTGGTGAGGTTTTCGGTGAAAGTGTGGCGGATAAATTTGCGATGAACTGGAAGCTTTACTTTTCAGATAAGGTTCCCAGAGTAGCCCTGTTTGTATCCAAGCTTAACCACTGTTTGTTCGATATTCTCGCAAATGCATATTCCGGAAGCTGGAATATTGAGATCCCGCTTATTGTCAGTAACCATGAGGCACTAAAACCGATTGCCGACAAGTTTGAGATAGACTATCAATATCTGCCGATAACCAGGGAAAATAAAAAGGAACAGGAAGACGCTCAGCTTAAATTGCTGGAGGAATACAAAATAGATTTTATTGTTCTAGCCAGATATATGCAGATAATCAGCGGAAAATTCATCGAAAGATATCCGAATAAGATCATCAACATTCATCACTCGTTCCTGCCTGCATTCCCCGGTGCGAAGCCGTACCATTCGGCTCACGAAAGGGGAGTGAAAATTATTGGAGCAACATCTCATTATGTAACCGAAGAATTGGATGCAGGTCCGATAATCGAACAGGATGTTGTAAGAGTAACGCATAAAGATTCTGTAAAGGATTTGGTGCGAAAAGGACGCGATCTTGAGAAGGTTGTACTCTCCCGCGGCATCTGGCATCACCTGAACAGGAGGGTGCTGGTTTATAAAAACAGAACTATTGTTTTTGACTAATAGTCGCGGCAAATTAGATTGACTTAACCGGTTAAACTTGTTACCTTAATTCCAAGTTACTCGCCTCATAGTGTTTTTGGATAATTCCGTACAACAAATCAAAGGAGTTAACCATGCCGTGCAAAAAGATCAAAGAATTCCTCGATGAAAACCGAATTAAGTATCTAACCGTCACACATTCCATTTCTTATACGGCGCAGGAAATTGCAGCTTCCGCACATATCAAAGGAAAAGGTTTTGCAAAGTCTGTATTAATTAAATCGGACGGCAAACTTATAATGGTTGTATTACCCGGTTCTTATCGGGTTGATTTCGACAAACTTAAAGAAGCTGTCGGCTCCTCCGATATCCGGCTGGCAAATGAACAGGAATTTAAAGACAAGTTCCCGGATTGTGAAGTAGGGGCTATGCCGCCGTTTGGAAATCTATATAATATTGATACTTATGTGGCTGCAAGTCTGGTGGAAGATGAAGATTTTGCTTTCAACGCCGGTACGCATACGGAATTAATCAGAATGCCGTATCGGGATTATGAGAATCTTGTAAATCCGAAGATTGTGCGCTTCGCAAGTAAGTATAAAACCTGAACTGGAATATGAAGTGACTTGCTTCAACGGGAGTTATAAGTTGGAAGGGATATTGAAAGTTTGTTAATATCAATATCCCTCTAATATTGTTTGAATATAAGCAGAGTTTATTTAATTCACGGATGCAGTTATTTGCCTTTCTGCAAATGAAGATCGTAGAAGATTTTGCACATTTTAACTACTTCAGGTGAGTCTTCATATTCAATGGCGCTCTTGATAGCATATATCCCCCGCTCGTCCTTGATTTTAAACAATGATAAGGCCGCCATAATTTTTTCAGCCGGAGATGATGATTCACTTTTAAGCATGCTCATTAATGGTATAACAGCAGCTTTCGATTTATTCTCCCCCAGGTAATAAGCAGAACTGATTCGTAATCCTTCATTATCCGATTTAACTCCCTCAAGCAGACTTTTCTCAATTGCGCCCGGAGTTACTTTTGAAACATTTTTTGTAGAATCCTGTGCTGCCATTACTGATGTTAGGAAAAGGATTAGTAACAGACTATTGACGATAAGGCTTATACGAGTATTCATGCGGTTACCTCTGGCTAATTTGTGAATGAGTATTGATCCCCCCAAAGGCAGAAGCAAGATATCATTCAACCGGTATAAAATCAATAGGAGGTAATTAAAGAGAAGAAATTAAATGAATCCCGCTAAGCGAGACTCATTTAATTAGTAATAGTTTTATTTCGGGAGAATGCTTGTAAGCAATTCTTCAACCAGTCTGTCGGTATGATAAATATACTTGAGTGCTTCGATAAGTCCCCATGAATCAGTAGCTACAGCCCGGTTGTTTTCAGGAAGGTAAGCAAAGTGTCCGGCAAGACTCTCAAGATTACCGTCGTGGATTAGTCCTACAACTTCGCGGTTCCTGTTAATTACCGAACTTCCGGAATTCCCGCCGACAATATCATTTGTCGATGCGAAACCGACAGGTATGGAAAGATCAAGTTCAGCCGGCGGGATTTTCCATCTTTCATGAAGACCCCACGGGTACGTTTTTTGGTCGAATGAAAAATATCTGTCCCAGAGACCATAGTAAGTATCTTTCCCCGGCGCGATAGTCCCGTTGTATTCGTACCCCGCAATTGTTCCATCAGCAATTCTCAGCGATGAAGTGGCGTCGGGCGGAATCTTGTTCCCGTAAGTCAGGAATACGAGTCTGCCGAGTTCCTGATTAAGCACGGAGAGAGTTTGGGAGGCTTCGTTTCTTTTGTCGCTAATCTCATTGAGTCTGTCGCGGGTTTTTACTATGAACCTGATAAAAGGATCTTCACAGTTCAGTATTTCCTCAGGATATTTATTAAGCAGCTCAAAGGTCTTTACGGAGTCGATAATAATTGAATTGTTCCGTACATACTCAAGCGCTTCAGGTCCGCTCAGACAATTGTACACATTTTTAACTACTTCGTTCTCTTTCCCAAATGTTTTTAGCAGAAAATTCGCGTGAGCTGTTATCATCAAATTCTGCAATTCCGTATCGTAATCCGCAGGCAGCAAAGATTCTATTCTATCTTGTAAATCTTTACCGATATACGAAGAATCACGATCCTCCTTAGGAGTTCTCATAGTTTCAGCGAAAGACACTATCCTCCTTGCAAGTCCGAGGAAATAATGATCACGCCAGCCCCATTGGCTGTAACCGTAGAACTCCGGTGTATACTCGCTCATTTCTCCGATAACTTTATCAATCGAATCCCATAAGTGTCCGTACTTTTCGTTCAATTCGTCATCCTGTTCAACTTTAGCCCTAAACTTATTCTCGAAATCCTGTTTCTTAGCCATAAGGTATTTATCATTAAGTCCGAGCATTCTACCTGCATAGGACTTCCTGCCGTTGCCCGTACCAAGCACTCTGTTAAGTAATTCCGATTCCTGTTCCGGATGATTTTTGAAATATTCAAACCAGGCTTTATAGATTTCATTGTAACGGAATTGAGTTATGGGATAAGTAACATCACGGTAGTATTTTAATTCCGACATTGAAACCAGTCTGTCTGTATTGCCCGGTCTGCCTACAACAAATATCGGCTCGCCTTCTTCGGCGCCTTTATTACTCCAACTAAAATAATGTTCGGTTTTAACCGGGTTGCCATCGTCATCATAAGCACGGTAAAACGCGAAGTCCAGTTCATATCTTGGATAGGTGAAATTATCCCAGTCCCAGCCGGTTGCTGCGATCTGAAAATCAGGTGACATTACCAGTCTTATATCATTATATCTTTTGTAAGCATAAAGGGAATATTTGCCACCGTTGTATAAAGTGACAATTCTGCATTCCAATCCGGTCTCCTCGGTATAATCAGCATCAATGGCAGCAATAACGGAATCACGGAGATCAATTTTTTCTGCATCGGTTTTACCAGTTTCCATTACCGATAAAACATCATCGGTTACATCGCGAATAGCGATTAACTGATCGACGAAAAATCCCGGGACTTTCCTTTCTTGCTCCGGAGTCTCCGCATAAAATCCATCTCTTAACAGGTTTTCGCCATCTTCCTGAATTGTATGCAGTGCACCTCTTCCGCAGTGATGGTTGGTCATGATGAGTCCGTCACCTGATACGAAAGCAGCAGAACAGCCTCTGCCGAATTGAAGAGCGGATAGTCTTACGTTTGCCAGCCATTCTTCATCCGGTACGAATCCGTATTTCTCCAAGAAGTAGTCTTCCGGAATATCATCGAACGTCCACATCGCTCCGAAATCCTCGAATGAAAATTCAACCTCATCAATAATCAGCGGTTCGTAAATACTGTACTGAGCTTGAACTTGCAGTGTCGTAAAAAGAAATATCATGATTATGAACAGATATGATTTTCGTATCATCTTATATCCTTGTGTAATTTAGGATTTAAAAAGAGAAACCCGGAAATACTCCGGGCTGTTTATACTAATCTATTTTGTAGACTGTTCCGAAACCGGTTCTACATCAGATACTTCTTCAACAGGTGTAATTTTGTATTCCTCCGGAATTCGTCCGAGCCTTAGCTCCGAACTGATTCTTTTAGCGCCGGCAATGTCGTCGAGAATTTCCAGCATAGCCTGTGAGGCAACCGATACCATCCTGTTTATTTCCGGTAAGTAAATCAGATTTCCTGTAATACTTTCAATGTTTCCATCGAAGGCGATACCGACAACTTCGGCATCTTTGTTTATAACTGCACTTCCCGAACTTCCACCGGTAATGTCATTGGTTGAAACAAAGTTAAACGGTGTTGACATATCTAAGCCCTCGCCAGGATTCTGCCAGCGCTCCGGTAAATTCCAGGGATACTTGCCGTCGTTGGAATAGAACCTGTCGTACATTCCGTAAAATGTTGTTTTAACAGGCGCAATTGTGCCGTTGTACTCGAAGCTTTTCATAACTCCGTCGTTAATACGGAGGGTGAATGTAGCGTCAGGTGGAATGTCAGTTCCATAAACAGCGTAAAGTGCCTGTCCAAGAATTTCGTTCAGAACTTCTTCCGTATCTGCAATCTCTTGTGCCTGCATGTCAAGATCAGCCAGTCTGGTTTCTGTAGCCAGTAGAAATTTAATGAAAGGATCGTTCGAACCAAGTATCGCGTCCGCGCCTGCTTTTGCCAGACTCTCAACATCTTCCGGAGTCATTATTTCCGAATGAGCTTTAACATAATCTATAATTTCATTACAATTCTTTCCGCCGGTAAAATTCCGGACTATCGGATTGTTTTCACCGAGCATTTCCGTAATATACTCTCCGTGTAGTCTTATCTTTTTATAGTCAACTGGATAATCAAAATCAGCGGGGAAAATTGAAGCTATTGTTGAATCAATATTCTCAGGCTTATAATCCATACTACGCTTTTCTTCAGGCAGTTTTAGTTCTCTCGCCAGTGAAATAAGATCCTGTGCGATATTGAAATATTTAGGACTGGTTCTTCTGTTTAGTCTGTAAGCGTATCTTTCAGGGGCAATGTTCCTCAGTTCAGCCCTGGTTTTTTCAATACTGCTCCAGATGTGTGAATATTTAGATTTAAGTTCCGGGTCAGAATTAACTGCTTTCCTAAATTTCTTTTCGAAGTCAGCTTTTCGTGCAAGTAAATAAGGGTCTATAAGAGATTGATAAGTGTTGGTGTAGACTTTTGCCGAATTTCCTGCGGAGACGATTCTTTCCTGGAATTCATCTGCGCGTTCCGGAATTTCGTTCACAAGTTCGTATAAGAGATCGATGAGTTTTTCAAGTTGATACGAAGCAGCCCTGTAAGTAAAATCTCTCGCATACTCCATTTGAGCGACTGTCTGGAGCCGCATTGTGCTACCGGGATTACCGACCACGAATAACGGTTCGCCTTCTTTTGCGCCCTCGGTACTGAATCTGAAAAAATTATTGGTCTTTAAAGGCTCGCCACTCTCGTCATACACCCGCATAAACGCGAAGTCGGCGTTATATCTTGGATAAGTAAAGTTGTCCGGATCGCCGCCCCAAAGTCCAATGTCTGTTTCATTTACATAAACAGCGCGCACATCATTATAACTTTTATAACCGTAGAGTGAATATTTCCCACCGTGATAAAGCGGGGTTATTCTGCATCTTAAACCGGTTTCTTCGCTGTAGTTCTTTTCAAGTTCATCAATCTTTGCTTTTTTTAATTCTTCTTTCTCTTTATCTGTTTTACCCGAATTAAAAGCCGAAACAACCTTATCTGTTACATCGACAGTTAATACCAGTTGAGTAACAGAAATATCCGGAACCTTTCTCTCGTCGGCGAGTGTTGGCGCGTAAAATCCGTTTTCCGCAATATCTTCACCTTCTTCCTGGAACCTGTCTGTTATAAAATCCACACAGTGATGGTTTGTCATTATCAATCCGTCTTCAGAAACAAAAGAAGCGGTACACCATCTTGCAAACTTAAGCGCCGACATTCTGACGTCGCTAAGCCAGTCTTCAGTAGCTTCGAAGTTATATGTTTCTTTCCAGTATTCAACAGGTGCATGTTCGAATGTCCACATTTTACCAGTATCAAATCGCTTCGACTGTACAGTATCGTAATTGAAAAAGGAGGGATATTTTACGGGATCAAGTTTAACTGTTTCACTGGCTGTACATCCGAAGAAGAACAACAGGAAGAACAGTCCAGGTAAAATTATGGTGAATTTTTTAGATCGGGGGGTCATATTTAAATCCTTATGATAATTAGGAATTCCTGTAAATATGACTTTAAATCTATTATAAGTTTTGAGAAATTAAAAATAAAAGGCACAGGTTTTTATTCGACCTTGTGCCTTAAAAAGCGAGATTATATGAATGAGTCGGGAAAATAGCAGGGCTCCAATTGTCTCTCATCCTCGGTTGTTCCGGTACAAAGCGAACACTTTTCCGCATAAAACACAACAGGTTCCTCGCTTGGCTCGGCGGGAACGAAGTTTATGACGGACTGGCAAATTTTACATTGTACTGTATGATGAGAAAATATTTTCTCCCTGCAGGCCGGGCATAAGAGCCCTGATTCTCCTAAAATTTCTCGCGGGTCGAAAAGAAAAATTGCCTTGCATTTCGTATTATTGCAACGGGCGAATTTTTGTTTAGTAGTAGATTTTGTTTCTATAATTGCCTCCGAATTAAAACTGGGTAAACATAAAAGAATTAAAGTCTTTATGCTATGCAAAAAATATTACCACCTGGAATTTTACCTGAATTATGGAAAATTAATATAGAGGAGTAGTGATGTCGAAGATACCGGGATTTAAAGCTTACGATATAAGAGGAAAGGTTCCTTCGGAACTTAATGCGGAATTGGCATATAAGGTTGGTCGTGCATTTGTAAAACATGAAAATGCGAAGAAAGTGGTAATCGGCCGTGATGTTCGCGAGTCATCGCCTGTATTGGCCGAAGCACTCGCAAATGGAATTACAGATGCCGGTGCAAAAGTATTTGACCTGGAACTCTGCGGAACTGAAATGATTTACTTTGGCACGCCTTTTCTTGATTGTGACGGCGGTGTTATGATTACCGCGAGCCATAATCCGCCTGAGTACAACGGTCTTAAATTCGTTAAAAGAGGTTCTGTGCCGATGGGATACAGCTCTGGACTAAGTGATATTGAGGAAATGATTTCAAACGATGATCTCGGTGAAAAAGCCGAAGTGAAAGGTGAAGTTGAAAAGATAGATATAATGAAAGAATTCATCGAGAACCTCGGGCAATTTTACGATGCTTCGAAAATCAAACCGTTCAAAGTTGTTGTTAATGCCGGCAACGGATGTGTTGGTCCCGCACTGGATACAATAGAGGATAGACTTCCGGTTAAGATGATAAAAGTATTTCACGAACCTGACTCAACTTTCCCGAACGGAGTTCCTAATCCGCTGCTGCCTGAAAACAGACAGCCGACAATTGATGCAATTAAGGAGCACGGTGCAGATCTTGGTGTTGCATGGGACGGCGATTACGACAGATGTTTCTTCTTTGATGAGACCGGTGAATTTATTGAAGGTTATTATATTGTCGGACTACTTGCCAAGTCGATTTTGAAATCGAATCCGGGAGAGAAAATCGTTCATGATCCGAGATTGACATGGAATACACTGGATGAAGTGAAAAATGCAGGCGGTGAAGCTGTTGTGTCGGTAAGCGGTCATGCTTTTATAAAAGAAAAAATGCGTGAAATAAACTCGGTATACGGCGGGGAAATGTCGGCGCATCATTATTTCCGTGATAATGCCTATTCGGATAGCGGGATGATCCCGTTCCTGTTAATTCTTCAGCTTATGTCGGAAGAGAATAAAAAAATGTCCGAGCTTGTAGGTGATATGATTCGCAAGTACCCGTGTTCCGGAGAGATAAATACAACTCTTGAAGATCCCGCAGCAAAGATCGAGGAATTGAAAGCTAAATATAATGACGGGAATGTAGATACTCTCGACGGACTTAGTGTTGAATACGACGACTGGCGTTTCAATGTTCGAATGAGTAATACTGAACCGTTAATAAGATTAAACGTCGAATCAAAAGAGAACGCAGAACTGATGAAAGAGAAAACCGAAGAGTTGCTCGCAATTATCCGCAGCTGATGGAAACTAGAGTTAACGCGATTGAAAATATTTTCTGTTTCATTATTAGATAGCATTAAATATATTGCTACTTGATTCTGTGTTAAAAATAAAAAATATTTTTAAGTAAATAAAAGGGGCTAAACATGGCAGATGAAAAAGAAAAAGCTATTGATGTGGATAAGCTCTTAAAGAACAAGTTAAAAAGTCTTAGTGTCGGTGATCTCGAAAACGGCATTGCCAAAGTGGTAAGCGAACTTGTCGGCGAAGATTACAAGTGTACTATCAATGATGTGAAATACACTCTTTTTAGCGGCGCGGATTTTCACGTTAAAATTGAACTGAGCTATAACCCCGACGAATAGAATTTTAAGCTTGTTTTCGAGTACAGAGATGGCAGTCGTCATCTCTGTTTCATTTTAAATCTTCATTTTAACCATCAGTTTCGAAAAGGAAGTAATTGTCTCATCTCATTAATTACTTGATAATTGCAGCAACGATATTCGGTTTGTGGGGAGGAGCCGTCTGGGTTGTTGAATCCGCGTCAAGAATTGCCAAGAAACTTGGTTTGTCCGAACTGATTATCGGTCTCACTGTTGTAGCCATTGCTACATCCGCTCCTGAATTTGCAGTTACAGTTGTAGCCGCCATTCGCGGCAGTATGTCTATTTCAGTCGGAAATGTAGTCGGCTCAAATATTTTTAACCTGGGTGTTATCCTCGGATTGGTAACCCTTTTCGGTTCGGTGGCGACAAACAGATCATTGCTTTACCGCGACGGACTTCTACTTCTCGGAACCGGTATTTTACTTCTAATATTTTTCTATGACCTCAAGTTGGAGCTTTTTGAAGGATTACTGCTATTCAGCACACTGATTATTTATATTATAGTTCTAATAAAGCAGAAGACTCCTGTTGAAGAAGAAATACCCGAGGGAGAATTCAAGTGGACTGACATATTTAAGCTTATTACCGGAGTTGTACTTATAGTAGGCAGCGCGGACTTCCTCGTGGATGCAGCAACCGATCTTGCAAGGTTTTACGGAGTATCGGAATGGATGATTGGTCTTACCATAGTAGCCGCAGGTACTTCGGTTCCCGAACTTGCCACTTCTGTTGTTGCGTTGGCAAAAGGTCGTCATGGAATCTCAATCGGTAATCTCATTGGAAGTGATCTTTTCAATATGCTTGGTGTATTAGGACTTGCCTCAATTATCCGTACTCTCACTATCCAGGAAGCAGATATCATCAGTCTTGTGTTCCTGGTAATAAACCTGGTTGTTATCCTAATCTTCATGCGAACCGGATGGAAGCTGTCTAAAATTGAAGGCATGATCCTTATCGGCATCGCACTATTCAGATGGTGGGCGGTTGCTTACCTTTAATATTTCGATTAATCTAATTAAATCTCCATCGTCCCGATAAAGATAAACCAAAACGGGCATTCCCTGTATCGGAAAGCAATGATTGAAAATCTGTTACTGCCATGTTAAATTCGTAAATGTCGCTGCCTATTCCGAATCCTAATGCCCAGTTGAAATTATAAATTCCGCCGAAGGAAAATCCTGTTCGTATCGGAAGCCAGTTAACAGGTCTGTACTCGGCTCCGAATGAGAATCGCGGAGAAGTAGTATTCCCCGGAACATTGTTAAGTCCCTGATGGTAATTCATAACAAGCAGCATTGTTCCCGGAAAGTTACCTTCAATAGTCTTATCAAGCTGTATCGAAGCTCCGAGCTTTATTGCAGATGGTAAGCTAGTGCTGAAGCTTCCGATATAAGCTCCTTCCGGATTTATGGAGTTCGAGAGTGAATCTAATTTGTCGCTGTCGGTAAAATCAGTGAAAACAACAGAGCTGTCTACCGCATATCCAACGGTTTCCCCTGTCCATCTTATTGAACCCAGGTCTGTAGCTGATAAGCCGAACGCCCAGATATCGTTTACCTTAATATTCACGCCGAAGTCAATTCCGAATCCGGAACCGGCAGACTCAGGGAAAAATCCGAAGTCCGATTCTTTGTTTGTATCTTCAAAATCATGTTTAATCCCGAAATCAGGTGATGACGACATTCTAAGAAGCAGATTGTTTACAACACTCATGTCAGCGTTGTCACTTGTAATGAAGGAACTGTTTATCCGGTCGAGATCGGAATAGAAATATCCCGAAATGTACTTTAATGATATTCCTACACTTATACTTTGCGTTTGAAACGGAAAGTCGGGAGAGATGTTCCGCGCGTAAGTCACTGCGTATTCGCGTGTATACGAGGCCCCCAGGGACATATCCTTGATCTCATACGATTGATTGATCTTGTTTCCGAATAGTATTAGTTCTGCAATAGCTTCAGGAAGTTCTGCGGATGCTGAAGCTTTGTCGGTAATTGAAAATCCGAAAGCTCCTACTTTCGGTGAATAATTATATGTGGCGGCAAGTATTCCGGTATTAACATTTATACCGAGATGTGAATCCGTAAGTAGCGCCAGTAGACGTTCTTTGTCGTTATCAGAAAGCACTTTACCTGTTATACTTCCGTCAGCATTTTTAGTCCCGGTGAAATAATCATTGTAATCGCTAACAGATAAGAAATTAGTACCACCGATAAAAGAAACATTTGGGAAGGGGATCACAGAACTAATTTCAAATCTGTAATTACCCGGAGCAGCAATGTTAGCGGGATTTTCGCCAAGCGCAAATACACCCCTCGAAACAGATACGGTGGAATTTCCCATTGCTGTGGTTCTGGCATTACGAACTCTCGTACTTCCCTGACCGAAAATCATGGTAACTGATAATATCACTAATAATAATGTAGTTGAAATATTTTTCATGTCAGTCATCCAATCCTTCCGGATCAACTCTGTACTCGACCGTGCCGAAGAGCTTAACATGTACGGAGTCGGTTGTCCTGAATTTAACAGGAGTAGTATTAACTACCGGCGGAGTAAGCAACTTAAGATTAATAAGCATGTCAGGACTATTTAGGAATTTTCTGGCGTCTTCGCCATAGAGTTCGAACTTTTGTGTAAGCACTCCGGATTCAATAATATTTCCATTCTCGTCAACTGATGGAGACGGAACTATAAATGCATCGATAGTATTATAATCCGGAGGGATATTAAGGATACCTGTCCCGTCAGTGTCGCTAATTAGTCCAGTCACTTCTATGCTAATAGGAATGCTGTTTGTTAATTCCATTGTTAATGACGCATAGTTGATGTTTTCAATCGCTTCACTTGAATCTGCAGTATCCAGGTAAAGAGTATCGGAAAACGAACCGTCACCAATCCCGACATTCAGCGGAATTTCAATGCCGGTTCTGATCAAGATTTTATCATCGCTGCTGACTGATATAATTTCATAATTCGGATTAATTGTCATCTTGCCGCTAATCTGAAATTTATCCGGCAGTGCCTGACTAAAGCTGTTCAGCAGTTCTTTTATCCCGAAGTCCTTTAAATCAATTTGTGAATTTGATGTGTTATTTATGAGTACATTCTCGAGTAATATTGAATGAGAATCGATGCTGTTTGAAGCGGTCAGGATACCGTCGAGTTCAAATTCTACGTTGGAAGAACTTAAAATATCTAAAGTGATACCCGGATTCGCAAATGATACTTCACCGAATCCGAAATTATTATCTACTTCCCCGAGGTTTAAATCGAATGATCTTTCCTCCATATTGTAACTAGTCGGTTTTATACGGCCTGAAAAGTATTCAAATGTACTTTCACCCAAATTGATATTTACGCCGACACTGTCATCCTTTTGCAGCGTAACTACTTCATTCGATTCAGTTGCCTGAACGGTGACCGAGTAAGATAACATGTTGGTTAACTGTCCGCTTAATGGTGCTTCAAGACGCCAGCCGCCTAAGTCAGGAATGTTAACAAGCCTGTTCCTTTCATTCCTCTGAAGATTAATTATGTGACTATAACTTGCTCCGTCAGGGCGTTTGAGATTTTCAATTTCGAGTTCCAATTCAAGATTGAGATCAATAAAATTATCAAATAACAGATTGAGCGATCCGTATTTTAAGAGAGCCGATTCGAAATAAATTGAATCGCCGATACTAATTTGATCATCAATTCCAAACGGATCCTGAACGGGGAACTTTGCTTTAGCCTGTCTGATAACGAGATCAGAAAACTCTGCTTTAATAGTTGTTCCGGCTTCAGCAGGAACCTCAATATGTTCACCGTCACTGCCGGGCGTGTATAATATCGCCACAAAAACCAGTTGATCCCTGATCACCTTTTCTGTAAGGTCATAAGTAACTGTTATGCTGTCGAATGCAGCTATAGTAACCGGATCACCATCCGGATTCTCAATCAGCACAGAATTATCAGCGGAATTTTCAATTTTAAAATTGCGCAGTTCTGTTTCCACAGGTAGTTTATTTATGAACGTAATCAAAGCGCTGCCGCTTTCCAGCGTTGCCGATTCGAAGGCTGTTATTGGTGTAAATTCTTTTGAAATATTATTTTCAACTTCAGGGAAAAGTATACTCGTTCCTGGTGAAATGGGAGTCCAGTCGGAGATTGCAATGTCCGTGTAAACCGGATCCACATTGTTGATTCTAACGGCACCAAGTTTCTGCGATATTGTTTCGGAAAAACCCTCAAATGTAACATTATCACCTATTTCAATCGCATCCACATCTATGCTGTCGGAATAATAAAGCAAACCAAGTCTATCCGGATCATCATAAGCTTTGATAAGCGAGTCTTTCTCAACCGCTTCAGCGAGTGTATAACTCCTGTTGACTACCGGCACTTCAAGAGTAACATCCCATACGGGTGCTACAAAATCATTTGGAATATCAATACAGCTGACAAGTCCAATTGAGAGTAAAAATGCCGCCGCAAGATCAGTTTTAAAATCCATTTTCCGAATACTCATTTACTTCGTTAATCGGCTATTATTTTTAATAAAATCCTTCGGAGGATCATACAAACAATATACGATGATTTGTCTAAAATTGGGAACGCTTGTGTGATTTGAGTCATGGCAATTATTGACTCTTTTGTGCCTGGCTAAAATACAGATGATAAGAACTACAAATCTGAAACCGTAGTATTTATACTATCAATCACTTTATCAATTTCTTCGCGCGTATTGTAAAAGTGAGGGGCAAATCTAATATAACCTTCACGCATTGAGCAGGTAATATTATTCTTCTGTAATTCTGCGTATACCTTCTCAATTTCAGGTACTTTAATAGTCGTTATTCCGGACAACTGCTTTCTGTCTACATCATTAAGCATTAGCTGGATTCCGGATTCAATTAGTCTTTTCCGCAAGTACTCAGTGTTATCAAGAATTCTTTTTTCAATGTTCACCAGTCCAAATTCATGAAATAATTTTAGTGATTCATCAAGTGCAGTAATACCAATTGAGTTAAGCGTTCCATTCTGAAAACTATCAGCACTTTTTTTGAGTTCCATATCATAGCTTGTCAGACTCCATGCATCACTTACTGATGTCCAGCCCATATACGGCTGTATCATTTTATCCTGAAGTTTTTCGCTTACATAAAAGTAAGATGTTCCCTGAAGCGCCATCAGCCATTTCTGGGATCCTCCGGCAAGGAAGTCGATTTTCATCTTCTCAATATCAATGTTTACAACTCCCGCACCCTGAATAGCATCAATAGCGAAAATTATTTCGTTTTGGCTGCAAAGTTCCCCGATGGATTCCAGGTCCGCCCTAAAGCCCGAAAGGAACTGAACCAGACTAATTGATAACAGTTTTGTGTCCCTGGTAATTGTCTTCTCAATATCTTCAATTAGTATCCTGTGCCCGTTAGTTTTGATCATGTCAATTTCAACACCGTTCTTACGGAGATTAAGAAACGGGTAAACATTGGACGGGAACTCATTTTCAAAAAGAATTATCCTGTCACCTTTTTTAAGATTAATACCGTTCGCGAGTGTATTCAACGCGTTGGATACATTATCTATCCAGGAAATTCTGTCGACAGGACAATTAAGCATTTTGCCAAGCTGTGTTTTAGCAGATAAAGAGGACTTTATAAATTGCGGGAAGTTATCAATTGAACCTGTGCTGCGTTGCTCGGTAAACTCATGAATTCTGGCAGTAACTCTTTCAGACAGCGGACCTAAGGATGCATGATTAAAATAAATCAATTCTTTTGCGAGGTGGGAGAAAAGTTTTCGCGCTTCTTGTAATACCATATCGACCGGATTAAATAATCTTGAAAATATCAGTATGAAAACTAATTTATTCTGGTATAAAAGTTGTCATTATTTTCGATAATAATTCATAACACATAGAAAGAGGGTAAAGAAATGAGGTCCATCGTTGAAATAGCAAGAGCCTTTTATGGCGTTGTAATTCCCAAAAGCAAGCAGAAAAAGTTTATGGATCATGTTGTTGATTATCTCGATGAAAGATATTCGATCGAAACTGCAATCGGTATGGCATTAAAGGAATTGAGTATCAGGTAATTTTAGAATATTTATTCAGTACACTATTGTACAACTGCAGATATTCATCCAGCTTTTTTACCTGTACTGCATTATATACCTCGGGTGATCGAGCGTCACTATTTCTCTAAAATATTTCAACTCATTATTAATTTCTTTCAGGAATTTTTCATTTTTCTAGCAAAGACAAATCACAACATCCTTGCTTGCCCCGTATGAAAGCTGTTTCTCAAAAGTCTATAGAATAACCGGTTTTCATTATTGCCATATTTCACGATTGTCATAGTAATTATAGTTCTTCCCGTCTTTTGTTATTGCAAACGGGTAAAGCGCAGTTAGAAAAAAATCTTGAAAAACATTTCGGTCCCGCCGTAGTATGATATCATGTTGTATATGAAGCGTGATGACAACTCCCCCTTTTTATCAAAATTGTTATTAATTCCGCAATGCTCCTGCAGATTTATCGGATCGGTGAAAGCAATTCCGGTAACTCCGCCTCCGATCCTGCCCGGATTTATTCCTGCCATAAAAACACATTTGCCGGGATCACTATAGAATTTGCTGTATAATTTGCTGACAGATTTTATTGTTTCGCTATTCAAATAAGGATTCATTATTTCGATATTCCCCGGAAGATTAATCGGGGCAGCAAGCTAATTAATAAACTCCGAGATATTTTTCATGCTCATTTTTAGTAAAGGTTATTGAGTAATTAATATGCCAGTTTACTGATTTGTTAGTGAAATTTCAGCTTTGAATGGGGGAGAAGAGAAATGAAAATCCGGCAGTCCGATATGGAACCGCCGGATAATTTAATTTAGCCTTTATAGGCTTTGAACATCCACAATGTTTTTTCGAGCCATGCGATGTTGTCATCCGCCAGGTTTGCCGTTGCAGCATCGTTCAATTCGCCGGCAAGTTCGGAAACACCCTTAAAGCCTTTCAACAGAACCTTAAAATCGCTTTCAATCGAATCAACAACTTCGTCCGGTCCGAAATCGGTTTTCTCTTCTTCTTTGATTTCAGCGTTATTAAGATACTGTTTCATTGAAACATACGGCTTGCCGTCAAGCTGTAAAATTCTTTCTGCAACTTCATCGTATTGCTCGGCAAAATACTCGTAGTAACCTTCAGTCGCTTTGTGAATTTCAAAGAACTTTTTCCCTTTGATATTCCAGTGATAGTTGTGCAGCTTTACATAGAATACCTGAACATCAGCTAATATTTTGTTCAAACCTGAGATTAATTTTTCGTTGTTCATGACTGTCTCCTTTTATTTTAACTGTTTGTAGATACTATTACAACCCGCATGCCAGCATAGTTAAGTGCGAAAAAGAGCTTAAAACTGAATAAATATTGTAAGTTGGAATGGAAACGACTATATTTCGTTATAATAAAACACGATATATAGTTGCAACGATATTAAGGTGGATTATGATTGACAATCAAATTCAAATGGCTCCGTTAATCTCTCCCGAGCAGACTATGGAGATTGTACTTCAGGCAATTAACGAGCTTGTTTCTTACGAACTTGCTGTTGTGTTAAGTCTTGAGTCAGAAAAAACTTTGAAGGTCCGTAAGGCTATAGGACCACTTTATACGCCTGAGCTCAATGACTACAAACTCTCACTGGAACGGCATAAGGACATAGCCAGGATAATGGAAGAAGGAGAAGTGTATGTCTTTGAAGATGATGTCGAACATGGAGAGGTTCATCTGGACACATATGAATCAGTTATGGAACTTCCCGCCGGACATTCATGCCTTGTGGCTCCTTTGAATATAGACAATAATAAACTCGGGATTTTGACACTCGACCACCGGGCCTGCGATATGTTTACACCGCAGGTTGTGCAGATAACGAAAACACTTTCTAAACTGATTACACTCGCGCTTGCTCATTCAATGAATGCGGATACTCTGCTGAAAGAAAGAGACGCGCTTATTTTTGAAAGGAATTCACTGCTTGATGAGTTGAAAACAGGTGAGACTAATCTGGTCGGTAATTCACCTTTGTGGCTGGATGTATTGAACAAAACCAAGCTAATAGCTCCAACGGATTTGCCGGTAATGATAAGCGGAGAGACGGGAACGGGGAAAGAGCAGATTGCAAGAGCAATTCATTTTCTTTCTCCGCGTTCGAAGAGACCTTTTGTGGCTTTGAACTGTTCTGCACTCGCGAGCGGAATTGCCGAGAGCGAATTATTCGGACATGAGAAAGGAGCGTTTACCGGAGCGGTTTCACAGCGGAAAGGCCGGTTTGAACTAGCCGATAGCGGGACACTCTTCCTCGATGAGATCGGCGATCTTCCTCTTGATATTCAGCCGAAACTTCTCCGTGCATTGCAGGAGGGCACTTTCGAACGGGTCGGTGGCGAGTACCAGGTAAACGCAGATGTTAGGATTATTTGCGCGACTCATATCGATCTTAAAAAGGCTGTTGAGGAGGGAAGGTTCAGGGAGGATCTTTATTACCGCCTTAACGTGTTCCCGATGCATCTTCCGCCTTTGCGCGAAAGAGGGGATGACCTGGTACTGCTTGCTAATTATTTTCTCAAACAAATTTTGAAAAAATCGGGCAGCAGGAAATTGAAATTTTCCGCAGAAGCGATTAATTGCATTCTTAATCATTCATGGCCGGGAAATGTACGGGAACTGCAGAATACGCTGGAGCGGGCTTCCGTACTCGCGGTGGATGGTATAATACAGTGCACTCATTTTGGATATGATGCTTCGACTACGGAAAGCGGGCAGAAATTGTTATCTTCCTCAGATTGTAACAGGAAACTTCTGATACTCGACGAGGCAATTAAGCGGCATATCCGCGAGGCACTTGATGCCTGCGGCGGGAAAATTTATGGGGATGACGGTGCTGCAAAAATCCTGGGATTGAAACCGACAACGCTTCAAAGTAAAATGAAAAAACTGGGAATTACTTATAAATAAATTTAGGAGCCTGGCATTTTGACAGCATAAAAAAAAGATCCCGACAAATGCCGGGACCACTCTAACTCCAAAGAAATCGTAGGGTGCGATTTCTAAGGTAAGGGATCAATTCTTCAATAGTTTTACGGATATAAACCATTCCCAGTCGCTTCTGGTTTTACTCCATGCTTTGGCAATACCTGCCGAAACAGTCGATTCCAGATTGAACCAGTGTTTAATGACAAAATTTAATTGAGCGCCGAGATCTATCCAGTAATTTTCTTTTCCCATATGAACTAACATTGCCTGCGAATAAATTGATGCGTCGAGGTGATTAACCAGGTGTGAACCAATGGCTGCATTTCCGAATCTTAATGGCGGAAGATTGTTTTCGAACATTACTTTTACGAACCTGTCTGCTGCGAGACTGTAGATTGGGAGTCCGGGAAATCTGAATAACTTCCTGAACTGTTTAACATCTACATTCTCAACATATCTGTTCCCGAATCCGCCGAAGTAAAATCTTCCCTGAATCAGATTGGGATTGTCGAAGTGATATCCGCCGCCTAGTTTTAGATGCAGCGTATTGTGTTTTGTAAGCCAGTTCGAAAAATTATCCCATTCAGCCGTTACCTGGCCTGCGTATTCGGGATTATCAGGATTGTCACCGAATACACGCAACGTAACATCGAACATATAGCCGCTTTCATAATCGGAACTTCCGATCGTACGTCTTAGGTCTCTAGAATTCCATTGAGTTTGCGCAACCATAAAGTCAGGACGTGATACCCGAACCAGGTTGTCATTAATAAATTGAACACCATTGTAGAAGGCAATTTCAGTACTTTGCTTAATTTTATGAGGTATATCATACTTCCAGTAATATGTATGTCCCAGAGTAATTTTTCGCCCTATCATACCGCGTTTTCTGTCGTTGAACAGATCATAAAAGTCAGCGGCATTCTCATCATATGATAGATGAAATTTCCTGTTATAATCGTATTTAACCTTCAGATGGAATTTGGGGACTACCGAATTCTCATTGAACGGGGAAGTCCCTATTTCAACCTGCAAGTCATGTATAAACATCGGATCAGAGAAGTGTGAATATAGTCCAATAACTTTTTGGGACTGGAATCCGCTTATAACAGGCACTATAGAGTTTATATCCATGTTTGAAAGAGCGCTGTATTCTTCTTCCGGTTTGAGTCCCGCTTTTTCATTTTCATTCGATTGTTGACTGATACGAAAATCTGCCAGCTCCGGATCTTTGGCAATAACTTGCGAGCCGTAGTAATCTATAGCCGGCAGATATTCCGCTGGTACGTTGGGGATCATAACAGGTGTGAAACCGTCAGTAGTAAATTCGAATGCGAAGAGGGAATCCGGTGATACATATACCGGTTTAAACAATCCTCTGAGTGTGTGAGTAAGAACTGTTGTTTCGCTGGTCGCAAAATCTTTTTTATAAATATTTGAAACACCGTTGGCGGATGCGTTCCAGAATAATGTGCCTTCATCAGGGCTCCATGACGGATTTTCGGGCGAGCCCGAATCTGTAATCACATCATATGAGCATTTACTGCTCTGCTTCAGAACTTCCGTATCGATTTTAATAATTAACTGCGTTCCGTTTGTTTGATGAAGCACCGCAGCCAGATACCTGCCGGAAGGAGAGATTGAAAGCTGATTTACTTCCTGTCCCATATTGAACTTTACGATGGGAATAATTTCCGCGTACGGATAGGGAGAAACTACTAAAGATGCGAATCCGTTTGAATGTTCTATTCCCCACAGGTCATGCGAAGTTTCAGATACCGTCAGGTAACCGACTCTATTATTTTCGAATAGCAGCTTCTGTTTGTTTTCATTTATATCAAGTACCCATATATCACGGTATAGCTGGTTGTTGTTGGTAGTGTAAAACAGAAAATTAAAATTTTTATCATAAGCCGTTGAAGATACCTGGTACATACTTGGGGTCGGAAGAGTGCTTATTTCTTTATAGCTGCCTGTATTAACATCCAGTTGAAGCAGATCGGCTAATTCATGCGATCTGTGCGATCCGAAAATGATATTATTCTTATCAACATTTGGCTGGGATACCCATCCGAAAGATTTATCAGTTAGTCGTCTTACCGGTGTGGGTTCAAACTTTTGCAGATTTGCAATGTTCTTCTTTTGAAATTCTTTTTCGGCTTCAATGAAATTTTGCCAGGCGATCTCGAAATCCACGCCAAAGACATCTGCAAATTTCGCAGTTAATCCGGAGTAAAAATCGCCTGGCTCGGAAGTATACCATAATAATACCTTTTCGTGACCAAATTTAATCGATAGATACGATATAAACCTGGTACCGATAAAGTAATGAAGTGTTCCCAACAGGAAAGAGTTATGCGTATAAATAGTTTCCAGATTAATATCTTCCGGAAACTCTTCGTTATCCAGAACTAAAGTCCTGAAATACATCTCATCAAAACTCGAGAATGATCTTCCGAAACCTCCATTAAGCCAGGTCTCCAGGTACACTGCTATACCCTCCTGATGCCATCGCGGAGTATATCGATGGAAGTTTGTTATCAGGCTGTACAGAATTGTACTCGGTTGAACCTGTTCCGGAGGAACTTTCGAAAATAATTTCCTCGTAAATGATTCGATGTCGGAAGACTGATCATTGACGACTATATGGACCAGCTCATGAGTCAAAAGCCAGTATATCCTTTCAGTATATAACATATTCTCATAACCTGCTTCGAGCGGTTCTATAGAGAGACGTATTATATTCTGAGGTACCGTTGTAGCGGAACCTACTCCGTAGTCGTTTATATCATAAATATTTATAACAATTTTTTCTGTTGGGGAGTAATTAAAAATCCAGGATAGTTTTGCGAGGGCTTTTTCAGCAGACAGAAGAATATGCTCTGCCAGATGCTCGTTCTCTTTCAGGTAAATCAACTTGAAATTATCACTATCCTTCTCCAGCCATTTGAGTTGTGAGAATAGCACAGAGTTTGCAAACAATGTCAGCAAACTCAATATCACAACTATATTTTTAATTCTACAATTCATTCTTAAATATCCCTTTAAAACTGATCCGGTAATTTATATAGTCAGGATCAGAAAAGGACAATACTCCGTTATTTAGTGTATCCGTATCTGCTGCCGTTGGCTTCTACCTGTGCACCTGCCCAGGTAAATCCGTAGCGGCTTCCGAGGTCTTCAACCTGGGCTTTCGACCATGTGAATCCGTAGCGGCTTCCGAGGTCTTCAACCTGGGCTTTCGACCATGTGAATCCGTATCGGCTTCCGAGGTCTTCAACCTGGGCTTTCGACCATGTGAATCCGTAGCGGCTTCCGAGGTCTTCAACCTGGGCTTTCGACCATGTGAATCCGTATCGGCTTCCGAGATCTTCAACCTGGGCTTTCGACCATGTGAATCCGTAGCGGCTTCCGAGGTCTTCAACCTGGGCTTTCGACCATGTGAATCCGTAGCGGCTTCCGAGATCTTCAAGCTGTGCATCCGATCTCGTGAATCCGTAACGGCTTCCGAGATCTTCGAGCTGAGCTGATGAACTGTTCATCAGGTTATCATCAATTTCTGTTGCATTGACGGTTTCCAGTGAGTTATCAGCGACTGTTTGAGTGAATACTGTTTCCTGGGAAATTTGGAATCGCGATGCTGTTTCTACGTTCTGCGGGGTTTGTGCGATTAAACTTCCGGTAACAAGTACCATTAAAGCGAGTGTGAATAGTCGTTTTTTCATGTTTTGGTCCCCATGATTATGTGTGTTTTGGTTTTAACGATTACAATGATAATGGCTGGAAAAACACCGCAATCGTTAATTTTTTATTGAATTCTATGTTAAGTCTTGTTTCCATTACGATTTATTTTATTCTTCAATCATGTTCTACTATTTATTTATTAGCCGTTTTGGAAAAAATCTGGAATTTTTTTTTCAGAAAAATTTATTTGATTATTAGTGACTGCCTTTTATTTTTGAGGGGAGCATGTTTGCCGCAATCAGAAAATGACATAAAATGAATCATTTCATTCAATAAACTTCCTTTTTAATCTGGTGAGAATGGATATAACGACAGAAAACAGATTGCTCGAAAAAATTAAAAACAATGATCTTCAGGCTGAGAATGAGCTAATTAGTCATTTTCTGCCCAGAGTGCAGATGATTGTGAGCCAGAGGATATATAACAGGGAGGATCGGCCGGAGATCGTGAATGATGTTTTTATGGGTTTGTTAATAAAATTGCGTGAAGGGAGCTTCGACCCGGAACGGGGGTCGGGATTATCCGCATATATTAATGGGATTGTGCATAACAGCATAACACAATATCTGAAAAATTACTACAACGAACATTCGCGTCGCGATAAAATAAATGAACATCTGAAAGAAAAATTCGATGATATTGGAAATAACGAAGATAGTTATGAAGAGAGAGAGTCGACTGAGAACCAGAGAGAACTCTGGCGAAAATTGATTAGTGATCTTAAACCTAAGTACAAAGAAGCGATTTATCTCAGGTTTTATAAGAATTTATCGGTAATTGAAATAGCAAAAAAAATGAATACTACTCCCCAAAAAGTGAGCGATTATATCAAATATTCCAAGAAATTACTTCTTAATGAAGCTTCGAAGAAAAAAAATAAAATCTTTATGCCAGTTTTTTTCCAGATTTTCCTTGGATTCTCTAATATATGTGTAGAATTCAAAAAGTGAAGGTAATCAATAAATGAATTGCGACCTTAACAACCGGATAGAATTAATTGAGAAATACCTGCTCAAAGAGTTGCCGGATACCGAAATGAAATCATTCGAAGCGCACTTTTTAAGTTGCGATGAATGCTTTGAAGAACTGCAGCAGACAAGTCACTTAGCAAATTTCATAAAAGATGAAGGGAATGTACTATTTAAAGAATATATTCAGCCTGAACGCGACAGTCCTTCAAGGTTAGCTGCATATATAAAAGAGTTCTTCCTGCCTTCCTGGTCTGTAAAGCCTGCACTTACATATGCATTTGTGGCAGTCTTTTCAGGACTGATAGTAATTACAGTATTTAACGGACCCGGAAATGGTGATCTGAATTTTCCAGGAAATGAAAGAATCACTGAATTAATGAAACAGTATCCGGGCAGATTCGTTGAAGCGGGTGATCTGGAGAATTTGATTTCTCAGCAGTACAGGACTGGAGAATCTGTGGATGTTTTATCTCCGGAGAAAGATAAAATATTCAGCGGAGAAGTTGTATTCGAGTGGAAGTCAGAATCGGGACAAAAACTGCAGGTCAAAGTTCTCGACAACAATGAAAAAGTTATCACTGAGTCCGAGAGTTCAGCAAATACTTTCGTACTGAAAGCTGATGAACTGAATCTTCAAACCGGATTATATTACTGGAAACTGGAAAGTCCGACGGATCTGTTGTACGTGGGCAAGTTTTATTTTGATAGTTCAATGTAGCTGAGAATCCTAAGGCTGCTCGATCAGTACGAAGCCGCTCCAGTTAAGAGGAAAGGAAGTATCACTGCCTTTTATCATCTGCAGCTTTGCATTTCTTAGTGAAGTCTTGTAATCTTTCCCGTCGAGAATGTTTTTATAAAACTCTATCATTAATCTGCTTGTATTTCTATCCAGAACTTTCCAAAGTGAAGTCATTACATTTCTGGCGCCTGAGAAAAGGAATCCGCGTGTAAGAGCCATCATGCCTTCTCCTTTAACCAGTTTGCCGATTCCGCTTTCACAACTGCTTAATACTACCAGATCCGCGTCAAGATTTAAGTTGTAGATCTCGCCGGAATATAGAATGCCGTCCTCAACATTCCTGCTGTCTTCTTCCGATGCAAGTGCAATTCCGGAAAGCTGCGGCTGCAGAGGATTGACAAAGCTGTGAGATGCTATATGAATGTATCTGTAATCGCCAATATTTTGTTTCAGGTTAATTTCATTCGCCTGGGAATAAAAGAACCCCTTTGCATTCCGGGAATTCTCCTTAAACAGATTTACAATCGATTCGATCTCATCTTTAGTATAAGGAAGCGCTTTAAATTCATCCCGGTACTGTCCGCTTCTCGTTGTACTTTCGCCGCCTCCGAAAATCGAATGGATAGCAGACATTATAAATCCCTCGTCCTCCCGGGTTTTGTCAAATACAGGCGCGAAACCTAGAAAGCCTGACGAGACCAAAGAGTTTGCAGCCGATACGGTCAGCTGCGATTGTAATGAAGCCGAATAATTATAAGCGACTTCAAACCGGTTTATAAGGTAATCGAGTGAAGTGAAATCGTTTTCATCGTTCCCGGTTTCAATCAAAGCTTCAAACGGTATATAATGGAGAACACCATCGGGAATTATTACGAGGCTGTTTGCTTCGCTAAGTTTATCATCAACAGGAGAGATGAGAATGTTGTAAAGTTTCTGTGATGTTTCAATGTATTCAGGTTTATCCAGCTTTTTGATTGAACTCAAATAGTCCCGGCACAGAACGGCGAAACTGCTGTCGATTGGGATTTGTTCAATATCGAAATTATCCTTTGATACAAGAAATATATAGAGTGAGTGAGTACCTGTAAAGTACTCGAGGAGGATTTCGTCTTCATCAAGTGCTTCGCGTGCATCTGCTATATTTACATTGCTGCTTTTATATTTCAATTCATGATACTTTGTATAGTCCTTTTCGAATGTATCTTTCAGTTTCAGATACTCATTTTGAAGAGTAAACAATTTTTCATTTATTCTTCTTACCTGAATACTGTCTGTACGCTCCGCTTCATAAAGCTGATACTGCAATTCAGTATCGTAAAAGGCCAGATCAATTCGCAGCTGCTTCTCCCTTGCCAATAGCGAATCCGGGATGCCGGAAAGTTTTCTCGCATCTGCTTCGAGCATTGCATCGAGCAGCACCCGCGATTTATTCTGCTCGGAGAAAACGAATGCATCATCTATGTAACGTGAATCCCCGGTAGACTTATAAAGCTTAATGCAAACATTTATCGCATTGTCAAAGTACTCAACGGAATTGCCGGCAAGAAGAAACTTGGATCCTTCCGCTTTGTATCCTTTTCTCACGTGATCAATCAACCGGGAAAGAGTTTGATAATTGTTTAGAGATTCTCTCAAATCAGCAGTGGAATGGGACATTTGCGAGTATCTTCTATAATAAATCTCTGATTTAAGCGAGATCGATTTTAATAATCTTATATCCGAGATCGCATCGTCGATTGGAGTTGACGAGTTTGGATTCTTGTAAGAGAAGCCCGGAATATTTGCTGTGAGTGCCAGCTGAATACTTTTCAATGCATTGTTGAAATCATTTTTATCAGCGTAAACTTCGGCGAGCAGATTATATGTCTCTGCAATGTCTGGGTGTAATCCTTTATAGCTGTGTTTGAAAATTTTAAGTGCATCCTCGAAGTATTGAACAGACTCTTTATATTTACCTTCCAGACGTTTAATGTTGCCTAGACTGTTATATGAATGCGCAACATCGGGATGCATCGTAGTTTTATAAACATCGAGCCGGATTTGAAGTGCCAGTTCGTAATAGTCGACAGCCTTTTTATAATCTTTAAGGTTTTCATAAACCTTGCCCATTTCATGATAGGACATTGAAACATCGTGGTGATACTCTTTGCCGAGTACTTCATAAAAAATATTCAGAGCCTTGTCGTAGTTTGCGAGAGATTTTCTAAGATCGCCGGAGCGGTAATAGTTGGAGCCCATATTGAAGTAAATCCTGGCAACATCAATATGTTTCTCGCCGTAGTTCTGCAGCATAATCTGCAGCGCTTTTTCATAAAGCACCTGCGCCCGTTTATAATCACCCAGATGCTCTCCGAAAAGCACACCCATGTTTTGATAGTCCAGGGCAACATGAGGGTGATTCTCCCCGAATATTCGAATTTTCTCCTTCAGCGATTTTTCATAATATTTAGCCGCATTTTCAAAGTCGCCTTTGACTGAGTAAACAATTGCAAAATTACCGTAAAACATAGCCTTCGACGGGAACGAATCGCTGGGGAGCCTGTCGCGGATATCAACGCCTTTCTGAAAATCGTTCATCGATTCCTGGTATCGTCCTTCGTCAAAGTCCAGCATACCCAAAAGATTATAAGTCTGAACAACCTCGTCGGATACTCTTACATTTTCATATACAAGGTTCGAGTCAACATCGTGAAGAGTCTTATCGTAGTATTTGCGTGCTTCATCTAGATCTCCGAGGTAGTGGTATGCGGCACCCGATTCGTTATTAATTCTGAGCTTAGCCGGATGATCGGGGGGGAGGTAAATTCCCGCGAGCGAATCAGCGTAATTCAGTACACTTATAGCCTTTGTAAAGTCGCCGGTCTTTCTATGCGAATTACCAATCTTAGCAAGACAAAAAATATGTTCATCCCAATTCTGTTCTGCTTTATATTCCTCGGCGGCTTTGCGGAAACATACTGCAGCGCTATCGTAATCCGCTGCACTGAACAGGCTGTCGCCTAGTCTTGCAAAATAATTCGGCGGACTATATTTGTTATCATCTGAACAGGCGGAAAACGATATACTTACAACCGCTGCGATAAGTAAATATGTTACAAATGATTTTATCAAGCGCACGTAACCTGATTTATCATAATTAATATTCTATAAATACCTGGTGTGAGAAGAAATTCCTTCTCCCTTTTTAATTGCTCCCCAAAGCCGGATGCCTCTATTGTGCAGTACTAAATGAAACAATTATATCTTCTAATGCTGAATATAAGGATAATGGGAAAAAATAACAGATGCTTATTTTTCGATATTGATATTAAAGAAATAAAAAACCCGGCAGCTGCCGGGTCTTTGTAAAGTAGTAATTGATGTTACCTGTCAATCTTCTTTCTTAGCTTTCAGTGTATCCCAAATCATGTATGCGCTGACTGCCAGGAACATTACCAGCGCCAGTACTTCGGCACCGTGACTTTCAGCCCATTCGTCCATTTTCCAGTCGAACTCAAGATACTTAAGGATAGCGCTTAATACACCCATCAGCGCGCCGCCGGCTATAAATCCTGAAGCTATTAATGTTCCTCTTTCACGGCGAGCTTTGTTCAATTGCTCGTCCTTGCTGCGGGACTGTACGTACCATGCAACAATACCGCCTGCCAGCAAGGGGGTATTAAGTTCGAGAGGCAGGTACATACCCAGTGCGAACGCAAGAGCCGGAACCTTTATCATGGTTAGTATCAGAGCCATCAGTGCACCTGCGAGATACATCATCCATGGTGCCGGCTGATTGGACATAAGAGGTTTTATTACTGCGGCCATTGCATTAGCCTGCGGGGCTACAAGAGCATCGGGTCCGACAAAACCATAAGCATCATTTAGAACCATTATTATCCAGGCAACTGTTGCGGATGCGAATATAGTTCCGAGGAATTTCCACTTCTCCTGCTTGAATGGTGATGAACCGAGCCAGTAACCGATTTTTAAATCCGTTATAAACGCGCCCGCCTGGGATAATGCGGTACAAACAACGCCGCCTATAATATGTGCGCTGATCATTCCTGCCGGTCCGGAAAGCCCAACCGAAACAAGTATTACTGATGAAAGTATGAGAGTCATTAAGGTCATTCCCGAAACAGGATTCGTTCCGACTATTGCGATAGCTGTTGCTGCTACAGTCGTGAAGAGGAATGATATAATTAAGGCAATCAGCAATCCGACAATTGCATGACCGACACTGTTGACTACACCGAACATGAAGAATACGAAAATTATTATCGCGGTTAATACTATACCTGCGGCAATCGCACTCATCGGAAGATTGTGTTGAGTAATTACATCGCTATTCAAAGCTTTGTAGCTAACATTGACCTTAATAAAACACGAGCTAACAATTTTCAAATAAATGGAATTTGCGAACGATTTCATAAAACGGAGCTGAATGAATTATGCCAGATAGCATTTTGACAAAAGAGTCTATAAAAGCATTGAGGAATTAAAGAAAGACCTCACAGCGGGACTCACTGTGATTGTAAGACACATATGGATACTTTGAATGAAACAATGTATCTTGCCAAAAATAAAACCCTTTGTTAGTATCTTACAGTTATTACATAATTTATTATATTGAATGTCAAGTTAAATAGTGATTAATGCAATTTATTATACAGTAAAAATTATGTATTATGGATTTATAACTTTTACATGATTATTCTGAATGATTTTCTTCAAATTCAACGCTAAGGTTATAAAACCAATTATTAAAATAAATATTCCCTCCCCTCCATTCAACTTCGCCTCTTTGAAAATCAACAGTATCACTACGTGGATAAAACTTCGCTGGAAACAAATCTCTTGAATAATCATCATTACAAGTAATTCTGAATGAATCTAAACTACCTAAGTAAAAGAATCTAACATCTTCGTCTTCAGAATCAATCTCACCAAAAGATGGATCAACGGGCACCCACCCGTAGCCTTCAAAATACACTTCACACCAATCATGAAGTCCAACAAAACCAGTGTGTAGAGTCCAACCACTTTGCCATTTTACCGGTATCCCATTATAACGACATAAAGTTATGAACAATAATGTCTGCAAACCACAATCACCTTTCATTGTTGAAATACAATGATCAGATATATTTTCAATAATAGAATACTCTTGTGTAAATGACCAAGTGATGTTCTTATTAATCCAGTTAAAGATTTTTTTAGTTATTAAGTAAGGATTCTTTTCATCATCTAATATATTTTTACTTAAGACTCTGATTTTATCAGAAAAAATAATATGAGGTGGACGTTCACTTGTATATAATTTGTAAAAATTATTATCTTTTTTATAATCTAATATATTAGAATGCTTAATAACATTAATCTGGTTATGGCAAACTGTCGAATACTTTATTTGGAATACAGTAGGTATATTTTTTATAGTTTTCTTTTCCATATAAACTGATCTTTGAGCTCTTTGATTATTTGCGATAATATATTCTTCACAATTAATTGATTGTGAAGTTATATCAGTTTGAACATATTTCTTTGAAATTGGATAAGGCATCCAACATCGAATTGCTTCTCCTTCAGGAATTACATTTTTCTTTACAATTAATGAGTAAGTAATATTAATTTTTAAAGGTTTTACAAATCGAAAATTATTATGCCTAAATTGTTGCAATAACTTCATTGAGTGCTTTCTGATTAGGTTATTAAGATCATTTCGCTTATAATTAGCATCAATGCTATTTAGATTATCATCTTTATAATCTCTTATAAAATTTGACAAGCTTTGGCGAAAATAGAAATAATTACCATCTATTTTAAAAGCATCCAACAATCCACTTTCTCTCCATTTCTTTATATCTTTGGACGTAGCATTAGGAACCAATTCTTTTACGGATTTTAGAATATCCTTTTCAGTAATATTGTATTCAAATCTAATTCTACTCATTTTGTCTATTGCAAAATCCAATTCAATTTTTTCTTGAGAAGTAAGTTCATCATTGTTAATTATTTCTCGTATAAGGGAATTACATTGTGAAAAATTACCTTGCTTTATTTGAAATTGAATTTCCTTGAAATTTCTCTTCATCATCTAAAACCCTTATAATTATTAGTTAAGCTGTGTTCGATTTAATTTATTTTATCATTGATGCATTGTATTTATGTGCTACAATATCTCCAAGAGGAATAATCTGATAAGCATTCTCTTGTATCATCCAAATTAAATTCTGGATTACCTTCAATTAAACAAGTAACTATACCTGTAACCACGGCTGAGGCAAAACTATTTCCGCTCAAACTAATTCTTTGATTATCCAATGTAAGGATATCTGTAAATTGACCTTTTGCCTTACACTCAATAGCTTCATCTTTTAAATATATTATATCAAAAATATTGTCTAAATCTCCAGTTTCAACTCCGATTGAATTTTCGAAAATTGCTGGATAACTGTAATCATCTCTAACATTAATATTTGCAGAAATTATAATTATGCCTTGGCGACGAGCATATTCGCATACTCTATAAAGCGGTTCCAAAGCTTGGTTAAGCTTAGTTCCCAAACTTAGATTTATGATTTTAATTTCGTTAAAAAGCGCCCATTTAATCGCTTCAATTAAAATGTTTGCAGATGTTTCAATTCTTTTGCCGAATACTTTGATTGGATAAATACAGGAATCTGGAGCCAATCTTAAAATTAAATCTACACAAGAAGTGCCATGTCCGTTTTGATCATTGTAATCATCGGATATTTTGAATGATAGTTCATCATTTGCGTCAATTAAGCCTATTCCTTTTTTAATTCTTGAGTCAGTTAAACTATAATCCCAGCCGCTATCAACTACACCTACTTTTACATTTTTGCCAGTAGCTTCTTTAAAGTATTTTCTGATTCCTTCACTTGTAAATTCGCAGAATGCACTACAATAATACTTTTCATTCATTGTTATAGTTTCTTTAAATATTTTATTAATAACTGATAAATTAGACCCTGATCGGTTACGATAAATCCTTTTACATTAAAGCCGAACTTCAGCTTATCGATAATTAGCTTCTCATGTTGCATTAAATTTAGTTTTGCTGTAACTCTGTATAAGCCGTTGAATCCCAAATAATTTGCATTTTGAGAATTTTGTTCTGCAGCAATGGAAATAACTTCTGCTTCTATTAAATCAATGTTTTCTAAAGTTTTAAGTGCATTTAATTCAATTTTTACTGTATTCCCAACGCTAACTTCATGTATGTCTGTTTCATTCACAAATAGTACTGCAGTCCATTCTTGGGTATCCGATATTTCAAAAAGTAAACTGCCCTCAGAGACAAAAGATTCCTCCAGTTGATAGATATTTTCAGTCAGAATTATACCATCTATTGGTGATTTTATATTAACATCCAATATTTTTTGTTTTATTTCTTGTTTTTGCTTTATGTATTTGTCTAATTTGATTTTGAGTCTCTCAATCTCAAATCTATTCAGTTCACTCATCTCCATTCTTAATAATCTGTCTTCAACATCATACTCACCAGATTTTATCTCTGATATTGCATAATCAATAGTAATATGCGAGCCTGGTACGTAATTGTTATATATTGAATCTGGATTAGTTTTAGGATAGAAATCTAGTATTTTTTCCCTGAATGCTGCTTTTGATTTTAGTAACTTTGCTTCTGACAACTTTAATAATATTTCATTTTCTCTTTCTTCAAATTTAGCTTTTAGAATTAGACTTGCAATATTGTTTTTTAAGGTTCGGATTTCAGTCTCAACCTCTATTAAATTTTTTTCAAGATCTTTAGAATCTAAAATAGCGAGAGTTTGCCCAGTCTTGACGGTATCTCCACTTTCAACAAGAAGATTAACAACTATTGCAGATGCAGGGCTGTGTATTTGACGTTTATTATAGGGCTCCAATATACCATCTGCTTCTAACGAAATTTCCATTAATACTGTAAATATTACAGTTAAACCAGTTATGGAAAGAAATAAAATGAGAATTATAGTAATACTTACAGCTTTAGTAACTATTCGCAAGCCTAAAGTTTTTTTTATATCAACTTCCGGTAACCTTAAACTAGTACCATCTTTATTTACTTCTTCAATGTCAGGCTCTGTTGAGTTCATTTTTTAGATACTGATTTAATGATTGGTTGGTTATAAGTTTGATCAACATTAAACATCTTCCTGTATAGTCTTGATTTTCCCAATAGTTCTTCGTGTGTTCCAAAATCCTCAATTATTCCGCTATTAAGCAAATATACTTTATTTGCAAGGCGAGCCGAAGTAATACGATGATTAACAATAATAAAGGTTTTATCGTTAAATACAGAGAACAAATCATTTAAAATTTCTGTTTCTGTTTTAATATCAATATTAGATGTTGCTTCATCGAGTATTAAAATAGGAGTATTTCTAATTACTGCCCTCGCTATAGCTAGTCTTTGCCTTTGTCCACCTGATAAAGTTGCCCCCCATTCTGCAATGGGAGTTTCATACCCATCTTTTAAGGAATTTATATGATCATCCATCTTAGCGATTTTCACAGCCTTAATAACAAGATTTCTGTCAGCGTTTTCGGAGCCCACAGTAAGGTTTTCCCAGATTGAACCCTTAAACATGCTGAATTCCTGCCATATTACTGCGACTTGATTCCTAATATCTTGCAAAGAATAGTATTGAGAATCACTATTATCGAATAACATTTCACCTTTACCTGGTTTGTCAAAACCTACCAGCAATCTAAGTAGAGAAGTTTTACCTGATCCACTAGGACCAACAATGGAAACAATAGAATTTTTTTCTATTTTTAGACTAATTCCTTTCAGAACAGGGACCTCAGGTTTATAACCAAACCAAACATTTTTTAATTCGATATCACCCTTTAACTTTTTATAATGCGACAATTTGTTTTTAAATATATAATTAGTAGGTTGCTCAACTGGATTATCAAGATATTCAAACATACGAAACAGGTTAACCGAAGATTGTTGAAACTCAGAAAACAAATTTACAAAATCTCTTAATGGTTGGTATAAATACATTATATAAGAAGTGAAGGCAATATAATCTCCAAGACTCATTTGGTTTGATAAAATATAACTCCACCCGAGCCAAGTAAACAGAGCTGAGTTCAAAGCATACAGTATTCCGTTTGATAGCCCCAGCAGTTGCCCCAATCCGCTGGCTTTTAATTGTAAAGACAAAGCATTTTTTATTTGTTTGCTTGCTTCGTTGTAAATGTGTTTTTCTAAAACCATTGACTTTATAGCACGAATATGCGTAAACATTTCAACCTGATATGCATTTAAATCAGCATAAGCTTCTGAGGATTTTTTCCAATATTTTCTAATAAATTTGCCAGTTACTGCAATAATTATTACAGTAACTGGGATACTTATCAGTGCAATAATTGCTAGTTTCCATTGTAGTAAAAATAAGAAAGGTGGAACGAGTAATAAGTAAATTCCATTTGTAAAAATGGTCTGTAGAACTTTATTAACTGAGTTTAGCGATCTATTGACATCACCGAATCGTGCCATTATTTCGCCAACACGATGTTCATCAAAGAACTTAACCTTAAGATGTTGAAGGTGATTAAAGAATAGCAGACTTGTCGAATTACTAAGTTTTGAATTAATATATAAATTGAAATATCCCTGAATCACCCCTATTAAAGTTTTTACAATACTTACAGTTAAGATACCAGCAACTAAAACATGCATCAAAGTCAAGTCTTCAGTAGGATAAACCTCATCAATTAGAAGTTTTGTTAGGTAAGGTGTAATCATTCCAATTACACCAACAACAACACCCAAAGTCATACCCTTAAACAGTTTAATCCAATAAGGTTTTATAAGCAGGGCTAATCGTTTAAAGTATTTTACTGAATCTTTTAGTTTTGGTATTTCTTCATTCATATTTTGCATTTATTTTGTTTGACGCATTCAGGAATTACACCTTTGTTTCCTCAAAGAAGTTGTAATTCCTGTATTTTAGACTAACGTATTTGAAATCTTTCAATATTGGGTATTAATTTCATTTCAATTTTTAATGCAAATTAAAAAGTCTATATTTAAAAACAATACTCAATAAGACAAGTACAATTTGTACAAGTATCTTTTGAAGGAACAGGTGGGTCACAAGCTTCTGTACATTCTTGTGTAATATCAGTATTTGTACACCCGCAACTTGCAGATGCATGCCCATTAATTGTCCCTCTTCCAGTTAGTTCTGGAGTAGTCTCAAATGACTCAATCTTTAAGTCATCTAAATTTAATTTCAGCTTTTTCATAGAAGTCTCCTAATTTTGTTTAAGGAAGTTGTTTTAGAACATCACTTTTTGAGAACTTATTTAATCACAATTTTTTGTAGCGCGTGCAGGATTTGCACCTGCATTTTTCCACTGAAGGTGGAGTGTCCTAAGCATTAGACGAACGCGCCAAAAATTCAATGAATTATTCAATAATTAATAAAATGTTGAATGTAATTTAACTGCATAAAATAATTTCCTATTACTTTTCAACAATATTTTATCTCACATGAAAATGTTTGCGGATTTGCGCAGTCAGGAGGCTGAGTACAATCGTCACTAGCACATTGTCCAATACAAGAACCCCATTCAGCGCATGTCCCCGCTTGTGTTAACACAATACATAATCCAGGAATTACAACACTAGCTATGTCGCATGCTGCATCCACAGTAGCAGGACCAGTAACACCTCCTCCACAGCCATCAGTACAATCGCAACTTGCTGAAGCATGCCCATTAATTGTACCCCTGCCTGTTATTTTTGGCATAGTCTCAAATGACTCAATTTTTAAGTCATCTAAGTTTAATTTCAGTTTTTTCATTAAAGCCTCCCTAGTTTATAATTGATTAGTTAGTAGCTGTTAAGTTTCTCTTAACAGCCTTTTTATCGATTTTTATATAGCCTGCTTTATAAAATTCAACTATTTGCATAATAATTTTTTCTTTAATTTCTACTTTGTAATTCTCATAGGCATCAAAAAAAGATAATACGTCTTCAATTACTTCATCAAGTGAGTTCTTTTTAGTAATACAGAATATAATAGTTGCTGCAAAAGAGTTTAATTTTTGTATTTGTATTTGATTTCCAGAATTATACACCAATTGAAAATTTTCTTCTTTATCCGGTTTCATTTTACCATTTGTGTTTGACGAAAACCAATTCTCCCATTCATATTTATTTTCAATAAGAGCCACATTATCATTAAGCGATATTTTAGCATTTTCACAGTCTGTTTGAGATAAATCTTTTTTAATTAAATTCTCCCTAAATTTTTTAGTAAAATCAGCTAAATTCAACGCATTTAAATATTTAATTTGCTCTGCATTGAATAAATCAGAGGTAAGTTCTTTATCATCTTTCGCAAGGTTGTTAATATAATCATTTAGCGTATTGTATGTATGAGAAACAGAGTTTTCTATAACTATGCTATGATTGAATAACTTAGAAATTCCTGTTATCGTATTCCCAAAATACCTACTATGATAATAATCATTCATTTTTTTATAATTTTCATCTATCCCTGTATGTTTATTCTCAAGTTTATTTGTAGTTATTGCCAGAATCTGAGGTATCCTTGCAGAGTATAACCTTAATAGATAGTACCCTATTCCTGCCTCCCCAAGCATCAGGCTCGGATCAGAAACTCTATCTATTGTACCACAAGGCCATGGAACATTTTTATGCTCAAATTTTTTAATGCCTCGGAGTGCCATTTCTTTTGCTATTTCTAAATAGACGGAGCTATTGAAAACATTTGCTGCGTAGATAAGTGCGTCACTGTTACCCCCTATTCCATGACACAAAGAATAGTTTTGATGTGGATAATTTTTAAGAGAATTAATTGTTCCTTCTAAGCTACAAATCGAATCATTTTTATACTTTTCACTCCCTAAAAGTTCAAATGCTCTAATCCGGTTTAATGCTATTCCTGGTGAACCGTAGCACCATGCTGTCATATAGCTAAGTTGATACACCGGCAGTTCATTTTTATGAAGTATATCCTTTAATTCATCAATTCTGTCATCGTAAATATATTCACTTAGATCACGATACCTGAAATCAGGCCAATTTAGATGTTCCTTACTATAAAACTGATTTTCGTATTCAACCGATTGTTCAAAAGCGAATAAATATTTACCATCCCCTGTTATATTAAAAAGCTCTAGAAATGCATGACCTATTCCGGCCGCTCCGTGAGCGTACCCACAAAGATTTCTATAGTTTACGAATGAATTTCCCCATGAAAAACCAATCGGTTCCATGGAGGCTATATTGATGAGATTATCCCCAAGTCTGACGGCACAATCCAATAGTCTATTATCATTATAATATTGGTAAAATTTCAATAAAGGTTGAATCGCTCCCCCCGCTCCACCAATCACATCTACTCCAAAGTCTTTCTCTTCATTGCCCTGCAAAGGCGCCAGCAACTTCAATGCATGACTATGAAACTTATCAATATTCAAACTCAATGCACCATCAAATAATGAATATGCAATTCCAACCCTGCCGCTATGGAAACCAAAGGAGTTAGAAGCGATGTTTTCGCCATTTGTAAATGCATGCTCTAATGCGCCAATCGCAACGGTCTTATATTTTTTCTCCTGTGTAATTTTATATAATTGATTCAGGAACAATGCTATTCCCGCTGTTCCCTGGTAAACTGTACCTTCCGCTAATTCCTTAACAGGAGTGTTTGAAGCTCGATTACTTCTATCCGGAGCCAAAATATTCCAGGTACAATTTTTATCATGCCAAATTGCATTTTTAACCAGTCGCTCACCAATTTTTATTGCGGCTTCAAGAAATATTTGCTCACTCATGAAAATTTACTTCCCGTTAAAGTTTGTATTTTTGTTTAGAACGATTTTAGAATAATATGTGCCAGATAAGCCTCTTCAGGGATAGAGATTCCTAACCTGTTGTTGTTCATATGTAAATAACTTGGGACTATATTTCTATATGTGTTTTCTCTACCGATTATTTCTATATTATTATATCGTATTATTTTATTAGCATCACTCAGACCTTTTAGATTTATTTTTGTGCTGAGTACTTTTTCAATATAGTAATCAAATGGTTCACCTATCTTCATGTTTTCATCTAAGGCATGCCAGATACTGGTGACATATACAATCAATTTAGATGATTGCTTTTCAAATCCTTGATCAAATCTATCTTGCCAACTTATGATTTCAGATTCTTGTTTTGATCGTGCTTTAAGGTAACCTTCGGAATAGTTTTTTAAAAATGTTTTTACTTGATCAATATCACAGAAAAAAACATAAAGCGTAATGACCATTAAAATTAACCCAAAGCCCAATCTAGAAGAGTTATTTCCTTTTTCAATTTTACAAAGTAATTCCAACACTATCTTGCTCGAAAAATTGAAGAAATCTTCTGCCACTTTAATTGCCTCATTTCCACCATATCTATAAATTTCAGGCTTATACGGAACCCATAAATACGGCATAGAATCTTTCATAGGTCTTTTATTTTGCGTAAGTCTATTTTTTTTGAAGGGGTAGTCCAAGAGTTCTTTTGGCAGTTGATTAGCTATAAACTGACAACAAGAACTTTTTAATTCTGAATCTAAAACCTCAGACTCACCATAGAATCTGAGCCTTACATGACTCCCTGATTCGAAATATCTTATAAAGAAAAAACTATCGATCCAGTTCTTATTGAAACAGTCAATTATAAATGGATTAACCACATCAAGTATTATTCTATCGCAGTCGTAAGAATAAATATCACCCTTGAAAAAAATGTGAACGCTTGTCCATTTTTTCATGCTATTTTTTTCTCTGCATCTACGAGCTCGAAATTTATATTTGTTTTACTCAATTTAGGTTTGGGAAAATTTATTTGAAAGATTTGTTCGTTAGCATAATAATTGCCGTTGAATTCCGGCAAATGCTCTTTACATGGGTATCTTTCCTCTAGGGTTACAAGAAAATTCGTAAGGTTCACGGTTAGCTTGCCGAATAGGTTTACATATAATGGATTCAAAAAATTAATATATTGTGGTTTATAAAAATCTCGTGATCTTTTTATTTGTTTGTTTTTATTCCTCTCTTTGAATATAGTATTACTTTTTTCTGAATTATCGTTATCATCTTTAATAGAGTATTGGTCTTTCTCTTCCGATTCATTTCCCATTTCTTGTTTAATAGCCCGATTGACCTTATCTGCTTTATCATTAACTAATCTAGTTTTCTCATCATGTTTAGCATTAGTTTTATTTTGAGGCTTTTGCATAGGTAATGGTTTTATTTTTACATAAACCTCTTCTGGTATGTTGTTTTCTTCCCTCCACTCTGTTAAGCGGAGAAAATATTCAGAAGCACTTTCATTATTATTGATTTCTGGAAAAAGTGGTTTTAGAATAAACCAGCATTTTCTTGCGATTACAATCTCGTCTTCAATTACTATTCTGGGTCTGAAAATAATCTTTTGCTTTAAATTAGGATTTAATTCAGAAAGGTCATCATTTTTACGTTCACTATTATTTTTAATAATAGTATTTTTATCAAAAATTGGGATTTCCGGTATCGGTATAGTAAAACTTGATGGAGGAGTAAACTTAGCTATCAATTGAAACAATGGAGGTCTCATTAAAGGATTCAAAAAACCTAGATCAAGGGGAATTACAAATTTCCCGCTGTTTTTTTGTTTTAATCTTAGCGCGTACTCATCTTCAGGATCTGGAATCACTACCAGTTCCTCGCATTTAATTTGTTTCTCTGCTATACCTACTTCACTTGTTGGGTAACTAATTTCGTGCTTTAGGAGGGGAGGATGGAGATTAGCGTTAAAATTTGCATCCCCGCTTATTTCAGCAATTAATTCGTCAGATACAGAATTATTTTCTCTGTAAATGTTTTGCTGTAATTCTTCACTCAGTAATCTAAGAAACCTGGAGAAATATTTTCCAAAGCCAAGTAAATATGTACCATTTGGAATAAAAAGTTGTTCTTTCATACTTTCTTTTCGAGGAATTATTAATTGTAAAAAAATTGAAGAGGAATTTGATGTATTTGTTGTTGCAGGTATATCCTTATAACATTCTATTAATTCATTCAACGAAATCGAAATAACACTTTTGTCATCTAGAATCCACTTATCATTTATAATTTTTCTCGTATTTTTTGAGGCATTTTGTATTTTAGAAATTATTTCCAGTTTGAAAGGATTGACAAAATCATAATCTTTTAATTCATCGTCCTGCTGGTTCCTCTGTATTTTCTTTTGCTTTTCGAGATGTTCCTTATAATGCTCACGATAGTAGTCTTCATAGAATTTCAGTAAAGGAATTTCTTTTTTTTCATTTCCATAATGATTGTCAAAAAAGTGACGTAGTGATATATTTTCCGTCCTAGGACGGGCCAGTCTTCTAGTGATTTGAATAAACTTAGTGAATTTATCTAATGATGACTTCAGGTGATTTTTATCAATAATCATTTTACTGTTGGTAGTTGCATCTTCGTAAAAAGGCAAGTCAGCTTTTAATTGACACTCAATTCCCATCTCTTCAAAAGTTCTCTTAACTTCATCATCTATTTCCTTCAATAAATTCTCTCGCTTTTTAACATTAGCGTTCATGTATTTATTGATGTTAATATCAATGCTAATTAGCATATTCTTTATTTTAATTGCTTCAGGTTCATCTATGTCGTTAAGTAAATCGACTAGAGGCTCTACCCAATCGACTAATTGCTCAGGAATATTAAGTTTGAATCTTAGAAAACCTATTTCAACAAGTTTGTCTATGTAACTTTCAGCTTCTTCCCTACTCGTTTCCAACTCATCAAAGCTGCATACAAGATTAACGAGTTCTATAAATAAAAGCGATTCATATGCTTCAAGCTTTTCAGTAAACAACGCCAAAACGGCATTATCTTCCAAATGCTGAAAAATCTCATTTTCTTTTTGTGAAGTTAAGTAAACAAGTTTCCCATTATCTCGTTTAATTGTTTGGTTCAATTGAACAGGTAAATAGTTTTTTAATTTTTTATTATTAGTTATATAGTTTTTTATACTGCCATATAATCCTTTATTGATTGTTATTAAACTTGTTTTATAGGTTGGCTCTTTATCTAGCTCAGCAAGTGATTTTTTATTAGTTGAAGACTTCTCATTGTTAATAAATTCGCCAGGAATTATTGAACAAAAAGTGCCGAATGGAGTAGCTTTCATACTCATTCTGGAATAGTATCTTAGTAGCCCACGTTCAATTTGCTCTTCTTTTCTTTTTAGTTTAGCTAAATTTGTTCTATTATAAATTGCCTGTGAATTAAAAAGGGTCTTACTTGAAATTAATAATCCTTTTTGAAAATCTTCGTTATTTAAAATTTCTTTAAACTCTTTTCTAATCTTTGATAATTCATTATTAAAGATGGCTTCATATTCTTTTTCTAATGTTTTTATTCTTCTTAATGTTTTTAATAGTTCGTTATACCTATCGTTTACTAATTCATTATGACAAATCCCTAAATCGACTGGATCAATTTCTTTTAATTTATAGACCATCCGTCTAATTTTAATTAATTTATTCTTTTTATTTTGACTAGTTGCTAAAGATATTTCAGTAAAAAGTAAATCAGAAATCTCGTTTTTAAGTAAATTAATATATTCTTTGTTTTCCCTTAGCTTCGAATAAAACTTATAAGATTTTTCTAATTTTGAGTTGTTGAATTTGTTTCCGGGTGTGCCTGCTAATCTACAAATAAATCCATCTTGAATTTTTACCATGCGTTCCCCAATTAAAGAAATATCTCTTGATATGCGATTTGCTTCTTTAATAAAAAATTAAACAAAAAAATACAATAATCAAATGTACTTTTTTAGAACTTAATTGATTTCATGATTTTTTTTTTACAAAAAGATGTTAAGTATATTATCATTTTGGAATTGAATTTAAACAGTATTAGGTATCTACCATTCCATAAAATGTTAATATTTCTATCGTGTCTTCTTTATAATAATATTAGGGCGCTTTAATAAGCGTTTTCCCATCAAATGTAAGTACTGTCTGGATTTGGTAATAAAATATTGCAAATTATCTGGGGTCTCTTCTCTTTTATCAAGAGAATTTAACAAGAAATTGATATTCTTGATATTCAGCTTTATAAAGCAGTGATGCTTCTCACCAAGATTGGATACGAAGAATAATCAGGATAATTAAGATATCAAAATTGTGGAGGTGTTCATGGAACTAAGGAATATGAGGAAGTTAAGTTTGGATATATAGCTTGATATGGCCAACATGATATAGCTTGGTGACAAAACAGTACATCCGGTTGTTGCCGAATTCGACATAGATAGGGTATCACTTTACTACCGGATTAGAAAATGTGATAAAGATGGAGACGAAGCATATCTAAGGTAAGGAACAGGATAACCAGCAGATTAAGAGTAGTATCAGTTAACGAAATAGTTAAAAGAAATTACGGGGTAGAAATTAACTTCAGGATACTCCTTCTCAGGCAGCATAACCGGTTCATACTGTTCACCGGGATTTAATTCCCGGTACGCATTTTCCGGCAGCCCTATTGGATTCGTATCTGGATTATGATCACTCATTAAGCACGCTCCTAGTTATTAAAGAATAATTGATATTCTGTTTCCGTTTTATCTGATCCCGGATTGTTAAAATAGCATTTGCCCCAGTATTCTGTACCGGACGGCAATGGTTTTTCCGGGTTACCAATTTCAATTTCAAGTTTTACAGGTGTTGTTGGATAAAGAGTTGCTTTGTTCTTCCTGATTTTCACCGGTGTTGAATTTTTATAGGAAGTATACTCAATCAGTTTTACACTTATCCGACTGCCGGCATTAGCGAATCCCGGCATAAGCTTGAGAGTATATTCTTCATCATTATCCTGTACATTCCAGTACTTTATATTTGCAAAGCTGTAGCTAAGTGCGTCGCTTTTAACGGCTTTGCCTTTACTGTCGTAAATCACCAGAGCCATATCGGTTAACTTGTTGAAGTCCTCCTTAGACATTTTCAGATCAAATTTCTTAGCAGCTTCGTCTTTGTCGAATTTGAATTTGTATGTATATGGTTCAGATGATCCTAACTCGAGATCTGAGCTTTTTTTATAACCGAGTAATTCTCCTGAGATGTTTACCTTTTTAACTTCGTTGAATATATTCTCCAATTGCAATGTGTTACTGCCGGGTGCGAGTTTCCCAACAGCTTTACATGTAATGCCATCCAGGTCGACCGTAAGGTCATACACCGAGTTGGTATTGTCGGTATAGTAGCCCACTATGTCCAGCTCATACACACCGGGATCGGGATGCATGAAATACTCTTCATAGAAATTCTCCTGCATACCTGCGTTAAATACGCCCGATTTTCTCTGCCTTCCATCATTATCAAAAAGATAATAACGTACATGTGTGAATTTGTTTGCCGCCGAATGTATCTTGAATCTTATATTTGATGTGCCTGCTGGTATTTGCAGAAAATATCTGTGATTTACTGCCGGGGCAATTTCAACATCCTTCCAGGACTGAACGTAAGAATTATCCGAATTAAATAAGTACGGAATTACAACTGTTGCCATTAATTCGAATTCGGGAGTGGCTGATTTATCAGCGCGCGTGACGAAAATCTTCCCATTGTATAAACCGGGTTTTGCAAGAATTGTATTATCGAAACTTACATCAACAGAGGCCGTCTGGTTGTTGCGGATATGTAATTTCTTTTGAGCAGGGAGAAGCCACTCACATTCACTTCGTAAGTTATATGTTCTGTAGAATTTGCTCGTATTCTGAAAATCATTCCGGTTGATTTTATAAGTAAAGTTTTCCGTGCCGTTAAGGAAGATCCCATTGCGAATATATAATCCTGGTGCCGTATGTCCCGGCAGGTTCGGGGCAAAGGCGCGTACAGTGTATGTCTCAAATTTATTAATCTCACCGGATTTGATATATTTCTTCAACAATCTCCAGGCTGCCGGTACATTAACATATCCGCCGCCCTGATCGATCGGTCTGTATCCTTCCATCGGCACGGCACTTTCTCGTACTACTTTGTACAGCATTTGCGACGGTATTTTCGCATCCGGGAATTCCGCTTTGGCAGCACTCATGAGTAATGACAGAACACCTGTGGAATAAGGTGCAGCCATGCTCGTACCCCACATCCTGTCGCCGCGTGCATGATTAGGAACTGTGGCAATAGCTGCTCCCGGTGATACCAAATCCGGTTTAAGTACTGCGCCGCCGCGTGAACTGAAGTGGAGAATTACATCCCTGCCGAGACTTGCGCCGTATGCATCCGAAGCAACTTCTTTTGTTAGGACAGCACCTGAAGACAGCACACTTGAGGAGGCTGATGGGAGTCCGGTGGAAGATATTCCGGGACCTTCGTTACTGTTAGACAAACTCATGTAGAGGTATGGATTTTCCTCGGCGAGTCCCGAAATGAATTTTGCCATTTCGGAATGTCCTTCAATCTCACTCCCGATTCCGTAACTCATACTAATAATACATGGTTTTTCAACTTCCTTGGATATTTTATCGGCATATTGAAAAGCTTTCTTCATGCTTTCGGTAACAGTTGCGCCTCCCGAAAAATTGTTGTTGCCTATCTTACAAGCTATTACATTTGCGCCCGGCGCTACACCGCTGAAACCGTTTTCGCCAATGTTACAGCCAGAAGCTATACCCGCACAATGTGTTCCATGACTTCCGTCATCAAAGAAAAAGCTGACCTTTTGCTCTTCCGGAAAGATATTTATGGCAAATGTAAGAAGTGGGAGATTGTCTTTGGCTGTAATAAACATCGGCTGGAGACTATCTTTATAGTTCCTGAAAGGTTCTTCATCTGCAAGATCACCGTCGCAATTTGTATCGATATAGACTACCCAGTATCCATCCGGCGTTTTGAAAGTCACGAAGTAAAAAAGATCATCCCTGGTACCGTTGCCATTAATATCTTTAATTCCCGACCCGGAATTGAGCCACAGTTCTTCGGGCAAAACTCCGATAAAATAATCATCATCAGTTGCTGTTAGCGATAACTTCCCAGCACCTTTTACTTTATAATCTTTATCTTCATTAACAAAGTATTCTATATCGTCTTCTTCATCAATATCAGCTCCAAAGAATTTAATATCGCCTTGTCCGGTAAAATCCTGTGCATCAATTACTTTAACCTCGCCTGTCGAAGTTTTCACAAGTCCGTCGACACCCATATCAACACCAGTGTCAAACACGAATATAATTGTTTCGCGTCCGTCGTATTCCGGGTACTCATCGTGAAATTGTTCCACGCCGGTATCTTTAATTGCAATAAATGATTGTGAATATTCTTGTGCGGTAAGTTGTAGTAGAAGGATAATTAAAAAGTAGAGCGTAAGTCTGGTTTTCATAATTACTCCGGTAAATAAACTCCCGGAGTATCGCAGTATATCATTCTACTTTCTCCGGTAATTGTTTCTCAATTTTAGGTTGTTTATTTAATTTGTCAATTTTTGAATAATCCAGTTCGGATCCGAGTACACTATGCGGGATGAGATACACAACAAGGAGAAGTATGGACGCGTAAATTGCCCATCTTTCCGGAATTGCTGAGCGCTTGTACATGTAGAGCGCAACAAGCCATCCGATGATTGCAACTGCAGTTTTATTGTCCGTCAGATCATGCCCGAACGGCCAGCCGGTCCAGTAAGCATCAAATGCATACTTCTGTACTACAGGTCCTAGTATAAATCCGCCGATTATTAAAAATCCGAGAGTCCAGCAGGTAAGTTTAACAGGTTTAGGATCTTTTCTCATAAATTCGAGTCCGGTACGTGTGGAGAGAAACATAGCCCCGAACATCGCTATTACATGAAAGATAAGCACCACTGTCGGGACGGCACCTTTAAACCTGATGATAACATTTTCTTCTGCCGGAAGCTTTACACTGTCGTTCAGTTCAACATAATACTCAAGTTTCCCTGCTGCCGGCTGATCCGGCAATTGACAAAAGTATCCTGTTGAATCACGAAGCATTTTTACCGGAATGAATTCGTCATTAGTTTTAAAGCGTTTCCAATAAGTAAGGGGACTCAGTGATGTGTCGGCCGAAAATATCCTTACCTCAAGATCAGTACCGGTATCCTCGCTTCGTTTGAATGTGAAGTCAACCTGAGAATTGTCAACTACTTCGCTTCCCTTTAGTGGGTAAGTTGGGCCGGTAACTCTTTGATATATAGCTACTGTTGCGGTTATTAAAAATGCGAGTACCCAGATAAGAATATTGCTAACCATAAAAATCCGTGCCGGAATCCAAATTATTTATATTCAATAGTAAAAATTCTATAAATAGACCCTAATTAGCAAATTTAATTTGGCTTGCCCCTGCCGGGAATAACCGGCTGGAAGAAAGGTAGAATTTTATCATCCCCATAAAAATTTACTACTTCATTTTTTCCCGTGTGGCATCATTTCAAATTCCTTTGCAATTCCACTTACTCCTATCGGTTTGTGCTTTGCGAACTTGAAAACAGCTTTAACAGTATCACCCATATTAAGGTCACGGGTGAGGGAAATAAACATAACGTGATATCCGCCGGGCTGGAGACTCAATGTGTCACCGGCCGGAACTGCCAGGAACGGAACTTGTCTCATTCCCATCATATCGTTATCCATTTTATATGTTTCATGTACTTCAACCAGTTCAGCAGCATCCGATTCAACTGAAAGCAGACTGTCATCCACGGCGGTTCCGTTTATAATTTCCGCAAACATACCTGAATTCATTCCTTCGGGAGCGAGTCGTACCCAGGGGTTATTAATCTGTAACCCACTTATTTGATTTGCTTTTTCGGATGTTCCCCGCATTGTTTCCGGTTTATCCTGTTTCTGCCCGCAAGCGAAAGTAAATATTAATAACAGCATCGTTAAACCATTTAAGAATTGTTTGTTCATTAAGGTATGCTCCCTAGTAGTTTTTAATATCATTAACTATTTCATCAATATTGATCTTACTGCCCTGATAGTTTTTACGTATTCTGCCTTGTTCATCAATTAAAGATATCCGGTCTGTATGGATGTAATTAATAAATTCACTGCCTTTCGGGGTTATTGTCGTATCCGGAATAGCCAAAACCTCCACCGCTTTGATCAGGCTGTCGATAGTACTTTTTCTACCGGTAAGGAATGTCCAGTTTGAAGTGTCCAGATTCCTAAGCTCTGCATACTTTTTAAGTATTCCGGGTGTATCCGCATCCGGATCGAAACTCAGGGATACCAGTTCAACGTTTTGGACGTTATTCACTTTTAGACTATCCTGTATTATACGCATATTATTTGTCGTCAAAGGACAAATAGAGGGGCAATTGGTAAATATAAAACCCATAACAACTAACTTTCCTTTAACGAATCCGGGAAATTTTACTGTTGTACTATCCTCTGTTAGAAGTGTGTAACTGCTGTTCGATAAATCCGTTACAACAGGAAGATTATTGCTGCATGAAAATATCGAACATGAAATGATTACTAATGCGAAGAGACGGGTAAGAGTTTTCATAGTTATTCGGATAGAATTAATGCTAAAATCGATAGTTCTAAAATTATAAATTCTGACCAGAATAGAAAGTACTGATTGTATTCTGCCAGGGAAAGTCAACGAATCAACTAATAATATTTATTTTGTATGAATTAACGTAAATTTAAAGCAACATTTGTTATATTATCCAATAAAAATATTGACAATCACGGAATCATTTTTAATTTAGATGATATGGAAAACAAAAAAGTACTAGTTGCTGACGACCAGCTTTATATCCAGGTTTTTGTTGAAAGGGTGCTTAAAAAAGAATTTAAATTGGAAATAGTCCGCGCCTCAGACGGTGTTGATGCTTTAAATAAATATACTGATTACAAACCAGCACTTATTTTTCTGGATATTTCCATGCCTAATATGAATGGTGTTGAGTTCTTAAAAGAATTAAGAACAGTTAAGAATGATAGTGCGACACCGGTTGTAGTTATGACTGCCAACAGAAACAGTGATTTATTTAAAACTGTAGTTACTCTTGGAATAACAGACTACCTTTTAAAACCCTTTACATATTCAACGCTTAAAGACCGCGTTTCAGACATCCTGGAAAAAGTCAATTAATTCAACTCATTAAAAGTTTACGTATATGAAACTGATCAATTATTATACTTTATCAGCAATTTTTATATTGTGCTTTTCCACAATAATATTCAGTAGTTCTAAAAAAATTACTGTTGGAACTAAAATTGCCGAGCCTTTTGTGTATCTCGAAAATGATGATGAATGGGCCGGATTAAGTTTCGATTTATGGAAATCCATAAGCAATAGTCTGGGGTATGAATATGAAGTTAAGCAATACGAATTAGATGATCTTTTACAAGCGGTAAGCGCTGGAAAAGTTGACATAGCTATTGCTCCATTAACAATAACGGCCGAGCGCGAGTCCGGAATGGACTTTACCCAGCCTTACTATGTGACTGGTCTGGGTATTGCAGTCTCAAAAAATTCATCCGGCAGCATGATTGATTTTATCACAAGATTTTTTTCATACGAGTTTCTTGAAATAGTTTCGGTTCTTGCAGTTCTTTTATTTGTAATCGGATTTTTAACCTGGCTGTTCGAGCGGAAGAAAAATCCGGAAGAGTTCGGGGATGGCAGAACTAAAGGTCTGGGCTCCAGCTTTTGGTGGGCTGCTGTTACAATGACTACTGTCGGGTATGGAGATAAAGCGCCGAAGACTTTCGGAGGAAGAATTATTGGCCTTATATGGATGTTCGCCGCGATAATTATTATTTCGAGTTTTACTGCTGCAATCGCTTCTGCACTAACAGCCGACAGGCTGGACTCGCACATTAGCTCGGTGAATGATTTGAAAAATGTTGCAGTCGGAACGGTTGCTAATTCGTCCAGCGAGAAATACCTGGTTGCTAATAGACTGAATTATCTTGTGTTCAATAATGTTGATGATGCAGTTGAAGCGCTTGCTGACGGTAAACTTGATGCGGTTGTTCACGACTCGCCGATACTTAAATATATTATTAAAAAGAAACATTGGAGCAGTAAACTCAGTGTACTCCCGTTTAATCTCGAACCGCTTTATTACGGATTTGCCGTACCTCAGGGGAGCAGTCTTAGGGAAGATATGAACAGGATACTTATTAAGGAAATTACTTCTAAAGAATGGAAAGAAGTTCTTTACAACTATTTCGGGGAATAAAAAACCCGGTCCGAATCCGAACCGGGTTAATAAAACAGTACAGCGACTGAAATTAAACGCCGAGTGAAGTTCCTTTGGCTTTAAGATCTTCAACAGCCTGAATAACACGATTTTTCATGCCTTCTTCAGCTGCTTTTAAATATCCTCTAGGATCATATTTTTTCTTGTTTCCTACTTCGCCTTCAACTTTTAATACTTCGTCATAGCTGCGGAACATATGGTCAACTATCGGACGCGTGAAAGCGTACTGTGTATCGGTATCGACGTTCATTTTAATAACGCCGTAGTTCAGAGTTTCATGAATTTCTTCAATGGAAGAACCGCTACCGCCATGGAATACAAGATCGAAACTGGCAGCTTCGCCGTATTTCTTGATTAAGGCTTCCTGACCATCTTTAAGAATAGTCGGTTTCAGTTTAACGTTACCCGGTTTGTAAACGCCGTGAACGTTGCCGAAAGTTGCTGCGAACATATAACGCGCGCCTTCAACACTTGAAAGTCTTTCATATACGTAAAGCATATCTTCAGGCGTAGTGTAAAGCTTGTCAGCCGGAGCGTTTTCGTTATCCACGCCGTCTTCCTCGCCGCCTACAACTCCTGCTTCAACTTCCAGGATAATACCGAGGTCTTTACATTCTTTCAGCAGTTCAACAGCAATGTCCATATTCTCTTTCAGCGGTAATTCACTTCCATCGAACATATGAGAGTTAAATAATGGAAGAAGTCCCATTTCTTTTCGTTTTTTTTGATTCAGCCATTAAAGGACGAACGAATGTGTCTACCTTTCCCGGCTGGCAGTGATCTGTATGAAGCGCAACGTTGATGGAATATTTTTCAGCAACAAGGTGAACATGCTGAGCGATTGAGATAGCACCGATTACCATATCTTTAAGCGCCATTCCCGATGCGAACTGTCCGCCGCCCGTACTTACCTGGATAATTCCGTCTGAACCTGTTTCTGCAAATGCTTCCAAACATGCGTTTGCCGAAACTTCCGAAGTAACATTAATTGCCGGATAGGCAAATTTGTTCTTCTTGGCGTTATCGAGCATCTCGCAGTATTTTTCATGATTTACTACTGGCATATCTAATTCTCCTGATTATTTTATTCTGGTAAAATCATTTTCTAATTAAGAAGACAAATTTACCTATTTTAAGGCTCCATTACAATTTAGGGGCTAAAGTATTCCGGTGCATTTTTTTAATCCCGTAAATAATATCATTTAAATACTGGAATAATATTCAAAATTCGTGTCTATGATTTGGACACTTTAATTGCTATTTTGAATTGCAAATACTTCTCCGAAAAGATTTATGAATAAAACTAATTTCAAACTGGTTGTATTTGACCTCGACGGTACACTTATCCGTTCCCACAATACCATTTACGAATCCATGAAATTTGCTATGCGTGAGCTTGGAATTAAAAAAGAGCCCGATAAGGATATTTTTATGGGAGTAATCGGGCATCATTTCAATGAGATATTCGATGCCCTGGGGATTGTCGTCGAAGACTATGACAGATACATGAGTCTATACAAATCAAAATATTTTGACTTTATCGATGCTTCAACATTTTACCCGGGTGTGCTTGATACAATTAAGTGGCTGAAAGAAAAAGGTTTCAAAGTAGCTTTACTCACAACGAAAGCTCAAGACCAGGCTGATCTGATAATTAAGCATTGCAAACTAAATGAGTATTTCGATAATGTTACCGGGCGGCGATCCGGTGTGGCTAATAAGCCTGATGCCGAACCGCTCTTAAATATTTGCGCTCAACTGGGTATCGATCCTGTGGATACTCTGATGGTAGGCGATTCGGAACTGGATGTTCAATGCGGTAAAAATGCAGGGGCTACGGCCTGTGCAGTTGCATATGGTTACAGGGGATTGAATCTACTCATTGCAGAGAATCCCGAATTTATAATTAATGATATGAATGAGTTGAAAAATATTTTGAATCATTCGGAGTAAATTATGACTGCGGACGGAATAGTTGAAACATATAAAGACGGACATAAATATTTCATTACTTTTCACCATCCGAAAGGGAACTCGCTGCCCGGCGCTTTGTTACAGCAAATTACTGCTGAAATTATAAAGACAGATTCGGATGATTCCGTAAATGTAATTGTTATTAAGAGTAAAGATGAAGGCGCTTTTTGTGCCGGAGCCTCATTCGATGAACTGCTTGCAATCGAAAACATAGAACAGGGTAAACAATTCTTTATGGGTTTTGCCGGTCTACTGAATGCATTGCGGAAAACTTCTAAGATAGTAATAGCACGTGTACAGGGGAAAACTGTCGGTGGTGGCGTCGGACTCGTTGCTGCCTGCGATTACGCTATTGCTACGGAATCGGCTGCTGTAAAACTAAGTGAATTGGCTATCGGTATAGGACCATTTGTAGTTGCACCGGCAATTGAACGCAAGGTTGGGAAAGAGACTTTAAGCGCTATGACTATCAATTTCGAATGGCGAACCGCGGAATGGGCATATTCCAAAGGTTTATATGATGATCTTGTGCCCGATGAATCGAGTCTCGATAAAGCCGTTGAAGAACTTGCCGACCGGCTTTCAAGAAGTAACCCTGAGGCAATAAAAGAGTTGAAAAAGATTTTCTGGGAAGGTACTGAAAATTGGGAAACTCTGCTTGAAGAGAGGGCGGAGATAAGCGGCAAACTGGCATTATCGGAACATACACGCCGTTATATAGATTCATTCAGAAAGAAATGACCGGATAATAATCGGTCCGGACAATTTAACCGTGAAAAAGGCATTCTTTAGATTTTATGAAGAATTAAACGATTTTCTCCCTCCGGAAAAGGTTAAAACTGAATTCAGTCATGAATTTAACGGTATCGTATCAGTAAAGGATATGATACAGTCATTCCGCGTTCCTCACACCGAAGTGGATATGATACTTGTTAACAGAAAATCGGTTGGGTTCGATTACATCGTTTCCGATGGCGATAGAATAAGTGTTTACCCGGTATTTGAATCGTTTGACATACAACAGGTGCAAAAACTTCGCCCTCGACCATTAAGGAACCCTAAGTTCATTCTGGATGTTCATTTGGGGAAGCTTACACGATTGATGAGGATGATAGGACTGGATACACTTTATAGAAATTTACTGGATGATGAAGAGATTGTTGAGATATCGATTGATGAGAGAAGGACGATTTTAACACGCGATATCGGGATACTTAAGCGTAACAAGGCTGAACACGGATACTGGATCAGGAATACTGATCCGAACAAGCAAATAATTGAAGTTATTAACAGGTTCCAGCTTAAAGAAAATATAAAGGCTTTCTCAAGGTGTATTAGCTGTAATTCAGGACTTGTTGAAATAGCCAAAGAAGATTATTCCGAACAAATCCCGGAAAAAGTTTTTAAATATTATGAGAAATATTACAGGTGTGAAGGCTGCGGGAAGATTTACTGGAAAGGAAGCCATTACGACGGCATGTTAAAAATTCTTGATCAAATAAAATCCAAGCTGCATTAGTAAAATACATTTTTTATGATGAACCTGAGTAATTTTGTATCGTCATAAAACTAACTTAAAACTGGTTTAATTATTCTATGTCATTTATTGTACGGATATTCCTTCTATTATTTATAACTCTTATTCTGGAATTTTATTTTTACCGGAAATTTTTCAATTCTCTGAAATCCTTGTTCGATTTTAAGCCTTCTAAGCACAAGGGACTCATCTTTGCGGTTATCGCATTTTTAAATCTTTACCTGATTATTGTGCTCGGTTTCTGGGTATACACTAGTTATACCGGTGAACGATTCCGGTTTATTATCGAGAACCGGATTTGGGATATGACTATATTGTATCCTTATTGGATTTCGGTGTTTGTTATTCTGCAGGTTGTGTTCCTCATTCTGCCGTTGGATATACTCCGACTAATTGTGTTATTGTTTGGACACAGCTATAAGTCGAAAATAAATAAAATCAATTATATAATTACATTTACTGTTACTTCATTTTTTATTCTATACGTCCCCGCGCGTGTAATTTATGACTACTATACTGTGGATATTCATGAAGTTAGCTACTCAGCCGAATCGCTCCCGGAGGGTCTGAGAGGATTTAAAATAGCTCTCGTTGCGGATATCCAGGCTGACTGGTACACTGATGAAAACAGGCTTGCCAATTTTATGGAAAAAGTTAACTCCACGAATCCTGATCTTATACTTATGGCTGGTGATATGATTACGGGAACACCGGATTATATAAAAACTTCCGCCGATGAACTGTCGAAGCTGAATGCGAAGTATGGGATTTATACATGTGTGGGCGATCATGATAACTGGGCATACCGCGGTGATCTTAGGCGGAGCAGGAGAGAAGTTACCGAAGCTTTGTCGGGAGTCGGGATTGAAATGGTAGATAATCAGTACAGAAAAATTGATGTTGATAGTTCCTCGATTGGAATCGCTTTTATTACAGAATCCTACTCGCAGAGAGCGTCGTTGATGCTGATTGACAGTCTCGTAAAGAAGACTGCAGCGGATGATCTTAAAATTGTTGTCGTCCATCAGCCGGTAGATAAAGTTTTGAATAACGCCGTAAGTAATAATATCAATTTGATGCTCTCAGGTCATACTCACGGCGGTCAGGTTACGTTTCTATTTCCGTTTATCAATTTAACCCCTACGATTTTCGAGACACAGCATGTGAAAGGAGAGTTTTATTATGAGGACCTTATGCTTTCGGTGACAAAAGGACTCGGTATGTCACTCGTACCATTAAGATACAATGCTACTCCGGAAGTGACGCTGATCACGATAAATTAATAATTCTGCGGATTCAGTTCAGTACATGGAACCATGAACTGATCGGTGCGTCTTAACAATGCTGTGGAATAAAATTACTGTTATGAAATTATTTAGTAAATCCGGTTTAATATTTTTAGTAATTCTGCCTCTTTTCTTTGCTGGCTGCGAAAAATCAGGGCGTGAATCCAAAATAATTCCTGTTGAGGACTTTTTCCGAAATCCTGCTAATTCTTCCTTTCGACTATCTCCAAGTGGTGAATACATTTCATTTCTGAAACCTTACAGCAACGGGATGAATATCTTTGTTTTAAGAATTGGAATGAAGGATACGGTGCGTCTTACGGGATACTCCGACAGGGGAATTGATTACCATTTCTGGGCAAATGATTCGAAAATCGTCTTCGCGCGTGATAGTCTGGGAAATGAAAAGTATCGACTTTATTCAATTAATATTGACGGTACCGGACTTAAACAGCTAACCGGTGAAGGTAACTCAACTGCCGGAATTATTGATCCTCTTGTTGATAATGAAGATGAAATGATTATCTCGCTTAATGATAGGGATGAAAGTGCCAGGGATGTTTATCGTCTGAATATTAATACGGGCCGAAGAAAACTTATTGCGAAAAATCCCGGAAGTGTTTCCAGATGGCTTACTGATAATAATGGTAAATTAAGAGTTGCTCAGACAAGCGACGGCGTAAATTCCGGTATTCTTTACCGTGAATCGGAAGACGAACCTTTCCGGTTGAGTATGGTTACAAATTTCAAGGAAATGCTTCAGCCGATTGCTTTCACATTCGATAATAAGTTAGTGTACGCTGTTTCTAATCTGAATCGTGATCGGAGTGCACTCGTGATTTATGATATTGTTCACGACAGGGAAGTTGATGTTCTGTTTGAACACTTTAACGTTGATATCGAACATGTCTTTTTCTCAAGGAAAAAGAAGAAAGTTACAGGTGTTTCATACGTTGATTGGAAAACCGAATTTGAATTTTTTGATGATGGCAGGTATGAGCTTCAAAAACTTCTTGAATCTCTAATCCCTGACAGGGAAGTATGGATAACGGAGACAAACCGCGATGAAAGTAAAATGCTTGTTAGGTGTTCGAGCGACAGAGCAATAGGCGAATACTATTATTATGACAGTGACGATGATGAACTAATTAAATTGGCGGATCTAAGTCCATGGCTTAGCGAAAGTGAATTATCGCCGATGAAGCCTGTTACATATAAATCCCGCGACGGACTGGCAATTCATGGATATCTTACTATTCCCCTTAACAAAAAGGCGAAGAATTTACCGACCGTTATCCTGCCACACGGCGGTCCATGGGCTAGGGATAAATGGGGATATGATGCTGAAGTCCAGATGCTCTCCAACAGGGGATACGCTGTACTCCAAATGAACTATCGGGGATCGTTCGGATATGGCAAAGAGTTTTGGGAAGCGGGTTTTGGAGAGTGGGGACTTAAAATGCAGGATGATATTACAGACGGTGTAAACTGGCTGGTTCAGCAGGGTATTGCAGATCCTAATAGAGTTGGAATTTACGGATTCTCATTCGGTGGTTATTGTGCTCTGCAGGGTGTTGTAAGAACTCCCGAGCTTTATCGCTGCGCCGTAAGTCTGGGCGGATTAAATAATATTCTTTACTTCGTAAAATCAGTTCCTCCTCATATGGAGCAGTTTAAGGAGATGCTTTACGAAATGGTCGGCAATCCGAAGACTGATAAGAAAAAACTTGTTGAAGTTTCACCTTACTTCAATATCGATAAAATCAAATCACCAGTGCTTATCGCGCAGGGTAAAAATGATATTAGGGTTGATGCAGCTTCAACTGTGATTATGGTTAAGAAAATGAAAAAGTCCGGCGTTAAGGTTGAGTTTATGTTCAAGGAAAATGAAGGACATAACTTTAAGATAGAAGAAAACAGAATTGAGTTTTATAAACGAACCGAGCAGTTTTTAAAAAGGTATCTCAGCGGCAAATCTTCACAAAATTAACAACGACTAATTATTAAGTTTTTCAACGATTTTAATCCATTCTTCCATAAATGATTAATCCTGATTCTGTCTAAGACTGTTCTGCCTGAAAATAATACTGCTTGTAAATGTTTACAACAATAGTTGTCGGGATTATATATTTTTTGAATAGAAGAATTCATTTATAATTATAACCCGATTTGAACAGAATCCTTAAAAATATAATTCGACTGACCATCATCCTATCGGGATCCCTTGTACTTATTGCCAGTAGAATTATCAACGCGCAAAACGATCAAAGCTGGAAAGTGTTCGACGATTCGGAAGTTGCTGTTGTTGAAATAACTATCGATCCGACAGCACTGGAGTGGATGTACGGCTTTGATAATCTGCAGAGCGATTCTTTACATATAGCAAGCATGCATTTTAAGAACTCATTTATTGATGAGACAATCGACTCAATCGGATTCAGGTTGCGCGGGAATACTTCAAGGCATTCACAAAAGAAATCTTTCAAAGTTTCGTTTAATACGTACGGATCGGGCGGAAATTTTTACGGATTGGAGAAACTGAATCTGAACGGCGAGCACAATGATCCTTCTATAGCCCGAAGCAAAATCTGCTGGGATCTTTTTGAAGAGATCGGGATGAAGGCATCCAGGGCTGCGCATGCAGCTGTTTATATTAACGAAGAGTATTACGGACTGTATGTCAATGTCGAACATATCGATGAGGAGTTTATTAAAAAGAATTTCAGTGATGACAGCGGTAAATTATGGAAGTGTATTTATAAAGCCGATCTTACTTATCAGGGAACCGATCAGTCGGTTTATGCGAATCCCCTCGTTGCCGGATTTAACTACGACCTCAAAGCCGACCCGGATGAACAGGACTATTCCGAACTTATTCACTTTATTGACTTATTAAACAATACACCCGAAACAGAACTGGCTGATTCAGTGGATGCATATCTGAATATAAAAAATGCAATGAAGTATTTTGCATTTAACCTGTACACCGGAAGCTGGGACGATTACAGATTTCTTAGCAATAACTATTATCTTTATCTGAACACTGCAGGCGGACTCTTCGATATAATTCCATACGATTATGATAACACTTTTGGAATCGATTGGTTTTCGGTTGATTGGGCTCGAATCGATCCCTATAATTATCCGGCATTGAACGGTGACCCGAGACCGCTGTCGGGAAAACTTCTGGCAATCGATAAATTCAGGAATCTTTATACTCACTTTCTGCAAGTGATGGATGAGAAAATTTACGCGCTTCCAATGTGGGAATCCGACCTCAACGCCGTACGCACAAGGCTGGTAACTTATGCGCTGCAGGATACTTACAGAACGCTTGATTACGGATTCACAATGAATGATTTTGATAATTCCTTTAAGTCACAACCATATAGTAATCAGCATGTTAAGAGAGGGATAAAGGAATTTGTAAATGAAAGACATTCATCGTTACCAGCAAAGCTATCATATACTGAAGCTGAACCATATATTTATAATGTTACGGTACACCCGGCAAATCCGGGTCCGGACGACTCAGTTTACGTTTACGTGTATGCATTCGGTTATCCTGAAATATCGGAAATGAAGATTCATTATCATCCCGGGAATCTTACTGAAATTGAAGATATAGAGATTTACAACAGTCCTTTGAATAACTCAAACAATCCGGAAGAGAATGACATATGGATTGCTGTGATACCTCCGCTCGGACCCAATTCATCCGGACGTTTTTCAATTACAGCTAAGAGTGATTTCGGTGATCCTGTTTCGTACAGGAATACTACTGTGATTGAAATTAACTCTGGTGGATTGGTCACCAATCAGGTACTCCTCAACGAGTTAATGGCGAGGAACCATTCGGTATTACAGGATGAACAGGGGGAGTATGATGACTGGGTTGAATTGTATAATCCGGGTGATACTTCATTCAGTTTGTTGAATACTTTTATTACTGATTCACGCAGTAATTTAACAAAGTGGCGGTTTAGTAATGATGTTACAATTGATCCGGGTGAAACTCTAATTCTATGGTGTGATGATGATACACTTGACGGGCCTCTGCATACCGGTTTCAAACTTGACGGAGACGGTGAGTTCCTGGCTCTGGTAAATTCAAACGGTATAGACTTTATAGATTCCGTCTCTTTCGGTGAACAGCGTGACGATATTTCGTGGGGCAGGGATTTGAATGATTCTAATTTATGGGGCTTCATGTCTCCAACTCCTGGAGAATTTAATACAGTTGTATCGATTAAGGATTGTGAGAAATCCATACCCGAAGAATTCGCTGTCACCGCATATCCGAATCCTTTTAATCCTGCAACTACAATTGAATTTGATATTTATCAACAAAGTGAAGTGGTTATTAATATTTACAACATACTGGGGGAAGTGGTTTGGCACAATCATGCCGGTAATCATCCGCAGGGCAAGTACACTGTTCGATGGGAAGGAACCAATAATAACGGTGCTAAATTGAGTTCGGGACTCTACATAGTTAATGTAGATGCCGGAGATAAATCAAAATCTATTAAATTAATTATGATGAAATAGCTATGCTGAAAAATTACAAACATATTATCTGGGACTGGAATGGTACTCTGTTCGAAGATGTAGATCTTAGTTATAGTATTATGAATAATATACTTACCAGACGAAGCATGAAAACTATTACTCTGGAAGAGTATAAAAAGGTCTTTACTTTTCCGGTTCGGGAATACTATAAGCGTGTTGGTCTTGATGTGAGTGATGAGAATTGGGTGATTCTAGGACACGAATATATAGATGAATATGAAGAGAGGAAGAATGAGTGCGGATTATACAGGACCGCGGTAAAAACACTTCAAACAATTCATGACTTCGGTATTGAGCAATCCGTACTTTCAGCATATTCTCAACATACACTTGAAGAGATTATTGAGCATTTCGGATTAAGCAAGTACTTTATTAAACTTGTTGGACTCGATAATATTTACGCTGCAAGCAAGCTTGAGAATGGAATTATGTGGATGAAGGAACTCGGATACGACAAGGGTGATGTCCTGCTAATAGGCGATACCGTTCATGATTACGAAGTGGCTGAAGAAATTGGTGCGGACAGCCTGCTCGTTTCAAGCGGTCACCAGGATAAATCGGAGCTGCTTAAATGCAATGCAACCGTAATTGATAGTCTTGATGATTTATTCTCATCGTAGCAACATTTTACTCATTTGAAATTATTGTACGAACTATTAAGACTGTGGAGAATGATATGGAACCAACTTCTTTGAAGTTCTCGAAGAAAAAAAGTATTGCGCTGGTCGCACATGACAACAGGAAGACGGATTTACTCGAATGGGCGCTTTATAATAAGGGTAACCTGATCAAGCACAAAATATATGCGACTGGAACTACGGGAAAAATACTTGAGGAAGCGCTGGATGTTTTTGTTCATAAACTTCAAAGCGGTCCGCTTGGCGGTGATCAGCAGATTGGTGCTAAAATAGCCGAGCAGGAAATTGATGTTCTCATCTTTTGCTGGGATCCGCTTGCCGCTCAGCCGCATGACCCGGATGTAAAAGCGCTGCTCCGCCTTGCTGTAGTCTGGAATATTCCTGTGGCGATGAACCGGGCTTCTGCCGATTATATATTCTCGTCCGGATTGATGGACGAAGAGTACGAAAGAAAACTCCCGGATTTTGATGTTTACATAAACCGTGAATTGAATTAAATTTGTTATTATAACTTAGAGATCTGTCACATTAAGTATTGAAGGGGAGTAACATGAATTCAAAATCACAAATTGCAGCCAGTAAATTTCAAGACGGGTATAACTGTGCTCAATCCGTGCTCCATGCAGTTGCTAACAAGGAAATGGTAAATGAAGATATCTTATTGAAAGTAGCAACCGGATTCGGCGGCGGGATGGCCAGGCAGCAGGAAGTCTGCGGTGCGTTAACCGGCGGGATTATGGCATTAGGATTGAAATATGGCAGAGGCGCTGACGAAAGTCCGGAAAAAACGCGCAATACTTATGAGAAAACTCAGGGGTTGTTTTCCGAATTCAAGGAGCATTTTAGCGCTGTAACCTGCAGGGATTTACTTCATGGGATTGATCTTAGAACTGAAGAAGGACAGAAATTCTTCAAAGAAAATGACCTTTCGGAAAAAATCTGTACGGAATGTGTAAAGTTTGTTGCGGATTATTGTTCAAGTATTTAGTGGATGTTAACCCGGAAGGCAGTTGATTCTATTCTTTATGCCTAATGAATTCGTGTTACACTAATCAGTGAAAACAATCTGCTCTTTTCGGTATCTCCCGGTGATGATAACATGCGGAGTTGCCTATAATAAATCAATTAGTCCATCCCGAAATAAACTCGCAACCACTCCTGGTGAATGTTGAAACTATATAGACTTTTGTTTGAAAGTGAACTCCCTGGAGATCGCAGCAGGGTGGGTTGGAAATTTTCGGGAAGAGAAACGGGAACTCATTTAGTCTGCGCTTGCTTTCTCTGAAGGGGAATATTGGACTCAGCTATGACCCGGAAATAATTAGCTATTTGTGTTATTTATCACTTCAACTTTTGATTATATTTGTAGCCGTTACACAAGATGACAGGGATAAATTTTCGGAGGTTAAATGAAATTGAATCATCCTAAAGGCTTGCCGATTTTATTTTTCACAGAGATGTGGGAGCGTTTCAGCTATTACGGCATGAGAGCCTTGCTGGTATTATTTTTAACGAAAGAAACACTTGGTGATAATCCCGGAATGGGCTGGTCGAATGCGGATGCTCTAGTATTGTATGGCTGGTATACAATGCTGGTTTATGTAATGTCAATTCCCGGCGGTTATATCGCTGATAAACTTCTTGGTCAGAAAAAAACCGTGCTGGTTGGAGGGGTACTTATTGCCCTCGGACAGTTAACCCTTGCTGTAAATAGTGTTGTTGCTTTCTATACCGGGTTATTATTGATAATAATCGGTGTCGGTTGTTTGAAACCGAATATATCAACAATGGTAGGCGGTCTTTACAAGGAAGGTGATCCGCGAAGGGATGTTGGATTTACAATATTTTATATCGGTATAAATATCGGGGCTGCTTCCGCGCCTCTGATAGTGGGTTATATTGGTGAAGTGTATGGCTGGCATTACGGATTCGGACTCGCTGGTATAGGTATGCTGCTCGGTATCGGCGTTTATATGTGGGGACAGAAGTTCCTTGGTGAGGTCGGTAATTTAATCAAAGTTCCAAAGGATGAAGCAACTAAAAAGAGTAAACCTCTTACCTCAATTGAGAAAGACAGGATTATAGTTCTGCTCATTTCATTTCTAATTGTTATAGTCTTCTGGGCAGCATATGAACAAGCCGGCGGACTAATGAACATCTACACTAAAGAGAAAATTAACAGGTTGGTATTCGGATGGGAAATACCTGCAAGTCTCTTCCAGTCGGTACCCGCTATTTTTGTGATTGTGTTCGGAACAGCGGTTGCTGCATTTTGGGCGAAACGAAGCCGGAGAGGAAAAGAGTCTTCTTCCATATTTAAAATGGCGGTAGGCACAATTATTCTCGGATTTGGATTTTTAATGATGTCTGCAGCGGCATTGGAAACAGTTGACGGAACTAAGGCAATGCTAATCTGGCTGATTATGTCATATCTTCTCCAGGTAATCGGAGAACTTTCGCTGTCACCGGTTGCTTTATCATTTATAACAAAGCTCGCTCCGGCTAAATACGGTTCGATTATGATGGGTGTCTATTTTGCGGCCACCGGTCTCGGTAGCAAGGTTGCCGGACTCGTTGGTGAACTTGCTACAAATGCGGGTGAACTTGAAGTCTTTACAGGAATATTCATTTTTTGTGTCGCTTTCGGTCTGCTTCTGTTGATATTCTATAAAAAGTTGATGAAACTGACTCATGGTGCTGATGCAAATATTGAGGAAGCTTAACAGCATTTCGGTATGAACGGATTTTGTTCATAAAAAAGCCGGCTTAACAAAGCCGGCTTTTTATTGTTCGTGCGGATAAGTCAGCTTAATTATATAAAACACTGTTAGTAGTAGCGTAATTATCTTTTTCTACAATCTGAAATTGTGAAATCAGATTCTGAAGATTTTCAGTAAGCCTGTTCAGGTCTTCGGCTGATGTAGCGATTTGCTGTACGCCCATAGCCGATTCCTGAGTTACACTGCTTATACTTTCAATACTTCGGCTTATTTGCTCAGATGTAGCTGACTGCTCCTCGCTTGCTGCAGCAACCTGAGTAACAACTTCAAGTACCTCAGTCGTTCCCTGGATTATTTCTCTCAAGGAGTTTCCGGATTTCTCCGCAAGCAGTTTGCCCTTTTCTACTTCATCAGTACCTTTCTCAATTGCTTCAACGGCACCACCTGTGTCCCTTTGTATCTTCTTAATCATTTCCGCTATTTCTTTCGTCGCCTTTGTTGTTCTCTCGGCAAGTTTCCTTACTTCATCGGCAACAACAGCAAATCCGCGTCCCTGTTCACCTGCACGAGCCGCTTCAATAGCTGCATTAAGAGCCAGAAGATTTGTCTGATCCGCGATATCATCAATTACCTGAATGATTTCACCGATCTGATCGCTGCCTTTTCCAAGTTCTTTGACAATGTCTGCAGATTGTTGAACAACTTCTGCGATTCTCTTCATCCCTTCAACTGTTTCTTCAACAACTTTTCCACCTTCTTCGGCAATTCCGCCGGCGAGTTTGGACTTCTCAGCTGCTACAGTTGTGTTTTGAGTGGTCTCCAAAATAGTTTTTGTCATCTCTTCAACTGCTGAAGCTACTTCGGCTGCCTGAGCGCTTTGTTCCTGTGCGCCTGCTGCCATCTGTTCACTACTGGAACTGATTTCATTTCCGGCGCTTGCAGTTGCCTGAATCGCTTCTTTAACCTGCTGAAGAGTTCTGTTAAGAGAATCAGCTACAGTATTTATGCTCTCTTTTATAATACCGTAGTCGCCTTTATAATCACCTTCAACCTTATTCTTGAAATTGCCTTGCGCAAATGATTCCAATACACGTGAGCTTTCATTTATCGGTTCCATTATCGCATCGAGTGTATCATTAAATCCTTTTATAATTTCACGGTAGCCGCCCCTGAATTTAGATTCATCTCCACGAGTGCTGAGCTGACCTTCGAGCGAACTTTTAATGAGTACCTTGGTTTCATTATCCAGTTCACGAAGCGTGTGTATGATCTTATTGAGCGCGGGTGAAATTTTATCATCCTTGTCGAGAAGTTCAACTTCCACACTCACATCACCATCGGCAACTTTGTACATTGCTTCGATAAAGCCCTGCAGAACATTAGCGAATTCATTCATGGACTTACTCAAAATGCCGATTTCATCATTGCTGTTTGAAGTTACTCGTGAATCCATATGACCTTTCTTTAGGTCTGACATCATGTTGCTTGCTTCCTCAAGAGGTTTACTTATTCTGGAGGAAATATACAAGGCCATTGCCACCGAGAGTATAAAGATTACTATAACACCAATAAGGAGAACTGAAAATCCGGAATTGTAGGTCGCTTCACTGGATAAGCTTTCTTCTTCGGCAAGGTGCTCAATATCTTCTGTCAATTTGTTAATGATCTCACGAGCTTCATTGAACGAGGTGTTACCTTCTTTGAAGGATAGCTCAATGGCTTCAAATCTTCCTTCAGGCGTATCCTTGGTACGGCTATTAATTATGCGCTCGGAATATTGGAGCCATTCGGCTTTTTCCTGTTCAAATTGTGAGAATAAACTTCTGTCTACTTTTTCCGAACTGATATTTTTAAACTCCTGCCAGCGCTCATCGGTTTGTTGAACGTTTTCTGTGTATTCATTTTTTAATTCCTTAAAGCGAGCCGTATTAACACCGGTAAAGATCATTGTCCGCTGAGCGACAAGCGCTTGCTGCATGTCTCTGTCAATTTGCAACAGGTAATCGATACTAAGCAGATGAGTCCCGTAGATTTTGTCAACATTATTCTCAATCTCGGACATATTATTTAATCCCATGCCGCCTATGAATGCAAGAAACAAAACCAGAATAGAGAACGAATAAAGTATCTTGTATTTTACTTTTAAATTTTCAAACCATTTTTTCATGATATCACCTAAGTATTTATGTTACTGTGCTGTTGATTTTAATTGATTTTTTCAACATCAACTCCAAAGGTTACAGCGCCGATTGTTTTACCTGATTTCTTTACAGGAATTGATACCTGAATTACATAAGCTTGTGTACTTTCATCAAAGCTAATTTTACCATAATGAATCTCACCGTTTCCGTTATTATAAGATTTCGTAAATTTATCTTCATCTCCCTGCCAGTAGTCACTTGTTTTATTGGAACTTCCGACCAGAGCGCCCTTATTATCCATCGCAAAAATTTCCACCAGGATAGGCTGTTCAGTCCTTAGAGAATTCAAGTATTTCGAGCATTTATTGCTTAGAAGACTTTTTATAAACTCGTCTTCCCCGGAAGTTGCCATCCATTTTTCGTCGATTTCTTTGATTTTATCCAGGGATACACCCTTTGCGTTTTGCGACTCAATTGCGCTTACTAATTCAGTAGCAGAAATCATGTTTACCAGTGTTGCATTTGTAAATTGTTTAACTTTTTCCATTTGATCCTGGGCAGCTATTTGAATATTTGCAATAACTAAAGCTGTCAATAAGATTATAGTTGTGTAAAATGTTCTATTCTGTCTCATGATTAAATCTCCCAGACTACTATAGTCTTGTTTGAAGTTCAATTATAAATTTATCCGGATTCGTACGTCCGTCTTGATAGTTGTATAATTCGTAGTTGAATCTTAGCTGCGCATAGGTTGCTTTGGCAAACTGTAATGCTGCACCGATTGTTGTTCTTGTGATACCATTATCATCAACATCAGAATTAGGATCATAATTCTCGAACCGAACTGCAGGATCAATGCTGCTAATCAGATCACTACCTGTACCGATACTATAAACCGCATAAATGAAATAAGCGTTTGCATTAACATCGGCATCTGCAACAGAAGTCGATCTTTGTCCGTATTCCGCACTTAGTTTTAAGTCTCCTACTTTGTAATCAGCTCCGAAGTCGAATATGTTTACATCGGAATTCGAGAGTTTACCGCCATAGTAGTTACCTGCAACTGATAAACTGCTGGTAATATTAACTACTGTTCTAAATGAATAGTTTTGCGAATTATCGGTTTCACCTTTGTTTTGTCCTGAACCGTTAAACAACCCTGCGTCAACACTGACAGGTAAACCGAAATTATCGGTGTATGTAAACATTAGACCAATATCTCGTAAGGATGGAGCTACTTTAGTGAGTAAAGGTCTGTTAATAAAATCTATGGCTGAGGCTCCTCTTAAATTATCTGTACTGAAAGGCACCTTAAACTGACCGAGAGAAAATTTGAATTTTTTAACCGGAGAAATTGTGGCAACTGCGTCAAGCAGAATATCGGAGTAATTTTTAACTCCTGTTACGACGCTTGTACCGGCAACATCTTCTTTATCGGTTGAGAGTTTCGCTGCCCTGGAGACATCAACTAAGAATTTATAGGATGCATAGCTGTTAACTTTCCCTTTGACTCCAATTCTTGCCATTTTAATTGAAAAAGCGCCCTGATTTGTTGCAAAATCAGTCTGATGCCACGCACGAAGATAGCCGAATAATTTATATGAGCTTTCGGATTTTGATTGTGCGGATAGAGAGATAGTGAAGAATATTACAGCTAGTATAACTTTTTTCATATCAAGTCCTATCTTGTTTTAGGTTGTGTTGTCTGTTTTATGACTCATAATCGGCTTCAGTCCTAAATTATTTAGAAAAATACTTTAAGTGCGTATTTAGTAAAATAAATGAGTCATTTAGTTGAAGGAGAATAATTTATTATGTAAATATTTTAATAGGCCATACCTCGACTAAGTAGATTAATTGCCGAATTTAGCTTTGCAATTCGTTTTAATTTTCTATATTGAATCGGGAGTTATATTTTAATTTCATCTTAGGGGAACAAATGAATAATCCAACTTACTTACGGGAGTTGACATCCCACATGCTATGGGCGGACGCTGAGTTATGGAGATCAGCACTGAAAACAGAGCATGCCGGAATAGACGAAAAAATTCGAGAACTGTTCTACCATACACACGTTGTTCAGCATGTTTATTATCAGATGTGGACAGGAAAAGAATTATCGTTTCCTGATCTGCCTGAGTTCGGTGATTTTATGGAAATCGCGAAATGGGGAAGTGAATGTGCTTCAAAGATTGTAAACCTTGTAAAAATAATGGAAGAAATCGAATTTGAGATGATACTTCCTAATCCATGGAAGGAAAAGATAAGGAAATCTCTGGGTCAAATACCGGAAGATGCAACTGTTGGGCAAAGCATTCTTCAGGTTGTTTCTCACAGCAACTATCACAGGGCTCAAATTAATTCGTGTATACGGGAACTAGAAGGTGAGCCGGCAAACCTGGATTTTATAACCTGGATTTGGCTGGGTAAGCCTGAGCCACAGTGGGACAGTCTTTTAAAAGTTGCCGGACATTAAACCAGGTGAGACTGGCGGCAGTATCATATTGGCAATCGGAATCTCTCGAACTTAATTAGAAAGATTGTACTTATTTATTATCCTTTCGTGAAACTTTCGTGACATCAGCGCTCTATTTTTCCTCCATCAATTTATTAAAAACAAAACGGAGGAATCATGAAATCAGTAAAAGCAGTAATTATAACAATGTCGTTACTATTAATACTCAGCTCATTTTCATCGGCTCAGGATATGAAAATGATGAAACACGACAGCATAAAAAAAGATATGATGATGAAAATTAATAAAGATATGCATGGCGTTGCTATAAAAGGCTACGATCCTGTGGGATACTTTGAAGATAAAAAAGCTGTAATGGGTGACAAGATGTACTCATATAGTTGGATGGGTGTTACCTGGCAATTCAAAAACGAGTCTTACAAGGAAATGTTTGTAAAAAACCCTGAAATGTACGCTCCTCTATACGGCGGTTATTGTGCCTTCGGTGCCAGTATGAATCATTTATCGGCCGCCGATCCTACCGCCTGGACAATTCTGGACGGGAAATTGTATCTTTTCACGAATGCGGGAGTTGCCAAAAAGTTTAATGAAAATCCTCAGAGCTGCATTATGAAAGCCAACGAAAACTGGCATGACCCGAGCGTAAAAAAAGATATTGGCAGCATGTAGTTTATAAACTATCAGAATACTATGCCCGGATCAGAAACACGTTCCGGGCGTCTCTGTTTATATACTTAGTTGCAGCCTGAAATTAAAAAACCTTTTACTTAACACCCGGGGAATTGCAACAAGAAATTCGGACTCATCGAATACCTGCATCCAGTCGTAGCTGCCGTAATTGTACTGGTTGAACACGTTTAGTACTTCTGCAACACCGGTTAGTTTAATATTATTCCCGAGTTCGAAACTTGCAGAAAGTCCCATATCAACTCTGAAATACAAATAGAACTCCTTCGGATTATCAAGATCAACCTGGATGGTCTTTGTTCCCGTTGATTCATCCTCCACAATATTCCTATTATAGTATAGAAGACCACTGCCGAGCAGAAAACGTAAATGTGACTGCCAGTTTGGGTGCTTCGGCATCTTATCTTGTAAGAACAAATTTATGGTATGATTCTGATCTGCTAATCTGCGCCTGTATTTAGCCGTTCCCTTGTCCCTCTCCTTTGAGTTAAGATAGCTGTAGCTGAGTATGCTTCTTGTTCCTTCAATTATCTCGCCGTCTACCTGCAGGTCGAGCCCGTAAGAATATCCCTCGCGGGTATTTCCATTTTGGTATACCATTTTTATTTCATCGAAGTAATATGGAATCAGGTTGTCCAGGTCTTTGAAGTATATTTCAGATGTCAGTTTAAGCCCCGGCTTTAACAATCGCTCCCAACCGACTACATAATGAATCGCCCTCTGTGATTTTAACTGTATATCCTGAACTCCGCGCAGTTCGCTTATGAAAGGGGGCTGATAGTAGTATCCCCAGTTAAAGGTAAAAGTATTTACATTAGATTCGATGTACAGCAGCTGTGCTCTCGGGGATATCAAATTCTCGTTCGAATAGTTGTATCTCAAAAAACGAAGTCCGGCTGTTGCTATTAGATTATCGGTAATTCTCAATTCAGTATTAGCATAGATGGAGAAGTTGTCAAGATTTAGTGAGTTGGCGAAGCTGGTGTTTTGCGGAAGGTACAACAGAGTATTTTCACCTTCTTCATTAAGATATTCGTTAACCTTGTTATTCAACCTGTCGAACCGGTATTCAAAACCAAATGTCAAAAGATTATTCTCAGTGTCATATATCAAGTCACTTTTAATTCGCAGTGAATTTAACTTGAGGTTATTATCGGCACGCTGGATTCTTGATTTTAAATATTCCGAACCTTCATCAGCATAAGGATCCTCGTTATAGTAAATTTCAGCGGCAACGTTCTGCTTTTCATTTTCGTTCGTATAATAATCGGATATGCTTGCAGTCAGTATAAAGTCGTCAGATAACTTGTGAGTTAGTCGCATCCCGGCCATAGCGGTATTATAGTCGTATTCCTTACTTCCGGAATAATCTATATATAGTTTGCGGATATCCCCCCTTGCGAATCCGCCGAAGTTTCCTTCCCAGTCCTCAGGCTTTAATGTGTACTTGTTCTGAGCATACAATCCGATAGTCTCAAGTTTTGTCCTTTTACTAATATTGTAATCAATAACGAATTGGAAATCGGAAAAGGTAGGATTGTAATCTCCCTTTGTCTGCAGACTTCCCGAAAAGAGTTGAGGGTAAGCGTACCTTGCCGCAGCTCCGAAAGAAAAATCTCCCACTCTGCTTTTTACTGATGCACCGAGATTGAATAAATCAGTGTGAAAGCTGGAAGTAGTCGTTTCCTGTTTCGAAACATCATATTGTACATTCAGCACAGATGACATCCTGTCGCCGTAAGTCGCCGGAAATGCACCGTTGTAAAATTTCATACCGCTAACAAGATCCTGATTGATCAATGTCTGACTTTCTTCGATCCCTTGTCTTAACAAGAACGGTCTGTATATCTCGAATCCGTTCAGGTATATCAGATTCTCGTCAAAGCTTCCTCCGCGTACATTGTAACCGCTGCTTAACTCGTTGTTCGACGAAACTCCTGCAAGTACCTGTACAGATCGTAAAGCGTCGTTGTGAAGATTCGGCATAGACTGTATATCCTTCGCATCAATACTCTGGATTACCGTGGATGCTTCAATCCTGTCTCCGGTTACGGTTACCTGGTCTTCCAACAGTACAACAGGTTTAAGCTTTATTTCCAGCTTGAGTACCGGATGAGATTTGGATATCTGGATAACCTGCTTTTCACTTTCATAACCGATAAAACTGGCTTTAATTGTGTAAATCCCGAATGGCGCTTTCAATTCGAAATAGCCGGTAAGCTGTGAAGCAGCACCAAGATCTTTGCCTTCAAGAATGATGTTCGCCCCGGCAAGCGATTCATCACTGTTTTTATCAAAGATAAAACCGGTGATGGTACCCTGATTCTCCTGTGCGGAAATTGTGATGCATGTGATTAGTAGAAAAACCGGAAGAAATTTCCTGAACATACTTAACCCGAAAATGTAAACAAATTATAATCGTAGAAATATTCGGACTAAGTACCTCCATTAAATTTGGACAAACGTATGATATTTTTGTAAAACATTCAATGATAATAGCTGTCACAAAATGGAAAATGTCGGCAATTGGGATAAGTCAGTTTTAAACTTGTAATAAATCCAATTCAGCATCTACGACATCAGACCATCGAACTCGTCAGCCGTGAAAGCTTCTGCAGTCGAAAAGGAGATGTCCGTCGCTTTAGTAAGCGCAATAGATGCTTTCATTGCGTGCTGAATATCCGGAAACTCGGCTACCACGTGAATGTCGTATTCGCCGAGCAATACATAAATTGATTTCAACTTGCCATTGTGGTCTTCCACGATTTCTTCAGCCTGCCTTGTGCGGTGACTGGAAATGTTTTCAATAGCTTCTGCGGAATAAGTGCCCAGCATAATAAATGTAGCCATTTTAACCTCTTTGTAAATTTTAGATTTTCACCGGGAATGTGAGGAAAACGAATGATAAGGGAATTATACAAAAGTGGCAAAGTATTAATTCGTATAAATTTTAAAAAAGAAAACTTGACAAGCGGGGACTGATGTTTTATATTTGCGTGTACTAGCAAACTAGTACACTAATATGGATGGGGAATGATACAATTAAACGATATTGAATTCAGCTACAGTAGAAAGAAGATACTTTTCGAAAACCTTCAACTCGAATTACAAACCGGCAATATTTACGGACTTCTCGGGAAGAACGGAGCAGGTAAGACTACACTGCTTAAACTAATTGCCGGATTGATGTTCTCGGACATGGGGAGTATAGTTTTTAACAATACTAATGTCGCAAAAAGACAGACAGGATTCCTTTCCGAATTATTTTTCATGCCTGAAGAATTATTCTCGCCTTCACTTAACATCAGCTCATTTTGCGATTTATATAGTCCTTTCTATCCGCGTTTTGATCACAAGTTATTCCAAAAATACCTGGAAGAGTTCGAACTTAACCAGGATGAAAAGATTCCTTCACTTTCATACGGTCAGAAGAAAAAAGTTCATATCGCATTCGGACTGGCAAGCAACACGAAAATTCTTCTATTTGATGAACCGACTAACGGGTTGGACATTCCGTCTAAGAGCGCGTTCAGGAAAATAATATCCGAGGCTGTGCTGGATGAAAGACTCGTAATAATTTCAACACATCAAATCAGGGATGTTAACAACATTATCGATCCTTTGATAATTCTGGATGAAGGTAGTGTGCTGCTTAACAGCGATATGTACTCCTTATCGGAGAAAATTAAAATTGATTACAGGCCGGAAGAGCCGGGGGACGGAGAGGCAATTTTTAGTCAGAAAACTCCGGGCGGTTACGCGGTAGTAACTGCCAACGAGTCAGGGACTGTTCAGGATCCTGATCTGGAAATATTGTTTAACGCAGTTGTATCCAATCCGGACGAATTCAAATTATTACTTGAAAACGGGGAGACTATTGAGCATGAATAATTTTATTTCATTAAACAGATTCGCAAGCCTCGTAAAACTGGACGCTGTTAAGAACCGATGGTGGTATCTATTACTGTTCGAATCAGTTGTCGGACTCGTATTATTTCTGTTTGTACTTTTCGGTGCACTGAAACAAAGCAGTCATAATTACTCATTAATGTACGGCTGGTCGTTTCTGGTTGCCGGCATATTTATAAGCGGGTTCGCATTTGTTGAACTAACCAAGAGAACCGACAATTACCATTATTTACTTCTTCCGACATCGACCCATGAAAAATTCCTGTTAAAGTTCCTGCTGCTGTTGGTAATATTTCCGTTAATTATGTTGGCGTCATTAGCAGTGGCAGGACTTATCGGGAATTTTCTGAACGATATATTATTTAACAGGAACTACATCGCGTTCAGCCACTTGTTCGCCAAGACCGGAACATTCCTGAAAGCATATCTGATAGTATTCCCGCTATTCATGTTCGGCTCGGTTTATTTCAAGGAACTGGGCATTGTGAAAGTAATACTTTCAGTCGCCGGGTTTCTGTTCGTTTTAACGATGTTCATACTGGTAGTTTATAAATTGCTGTTCTGGAATTCCGTTGACGGATTCGGGTTTCTATTGAAAAAAGGATTTGTGTTCGCATACCCGACTGTCCATAAAGCACTGCCGCTCCTGCAGACTGTGCTCGATACAATTGTATTCATGGTTAAGTACTTATCCCCCCTGTTTTTTTTAATAATGTCATTCATTGCATTGAAAGAAAAAGAGGTTTAAGTGGATTTCAAAGGAACGAAGCCGATCTTTTTACAGATCGTCGATTTCATGATCCGGAATATCGTTTCCGGCAATTGGAAAGTCGACGAACGGATCCCGTCCGTGCGCGACTTCGCGTCCAGCGTTGAAGTTAATCCGAATACTGTTGTAAGGAGTTATACATACCTGCAGGACAAGGGAATAATCTACAACAAGAGGGGAATAGGTTATTTCGTTAGCGGCAGTGCTGTTGATATAATTAACAATTTCAGAAAGGAAGAGTTTATAAAGAGTGAACTTCCCGAGATGTTTAAAGTAATTGACGTACTCGATATTTCATTCGCGGAAATTGAAAAGCTTTACAGGGAGTATAGGAAAACCAAAGGGGATAATGAAAATGACAAATAAAATATTAATTGCTGCGGCAACAATAATTCCAACTGCAATATTTGCAGTACTGATTTACTTCTGGAGTTATGCTGATGTTACACCCGCCGGGATAATCGCAACAACATATCATAGTGAGGTGGAAGTTGGTACTTTTAATAAAATAGAAGTGCAAAGGGGGAACTGGAATATTCATGTTAAACAATCGGATACATTAAAATTAATTGTATATGGTGGTGACCAGCTAATTGAGTCGTTTATGATTGCGGAGGTGGAGAATAATACACTTAATCTTGATATAAGAGATGAGTTTAAGTACTTCGACAACGCCTCAATACAAGCTGAATTAGAACTACCCTTTTTATCCGAAATAGAACTGCGTCAACAGTCACAGTTAGATATAAAGCACTACTTCTCTGATCATTTGAGAGTTGAGTTACACGATAACTCAGCTATTTTAATGGATAGCAGTAGAGCAGCTAACCTGCATTTAAAAGCGGATGGAATCACGTGTGCACAGGCATTGGACTGTGGAATAGACTTGTTTAATTATAATTTATCCGGTAATTCAATGATAATACTGGAAGAGAATCCTCATAAGATAAAAGGACATCTATCGGATAACAGTTATTTAAGAATCGGTGCCGATGAGTATTACTCAGAGTCACAGGAAATAAATTATAGAATTATTTCCAGTCTAATGCCCGACTTGTCATTTGTTCGTAATGATCAATATTTGAATTATATAATGAGAGAGAACTATAATGCAACACTTTACGATCATAAGACTGGCTTTAAATCTGAGGATGTTGTATCACATAGAAATAGAATATTCTGGTATGATATTATACGTTTCACTGGAGGAGAAATTCTTAATGAACAAATAGGTGCCTGGAATTTAACTTATAACGAAAATAAACTTATGTCGTGTTCGATTGTGTTTCCGAGTGAAGATCCTGAGATATTCCCGAGATTGCTTAAGAAAATTTCAAATAAACTGGGTTTTGAACCGGAACAAAGTCTGCCATATTCATTCATCGGTCAAAGAAGAGATAAGGATACTGTGAAAATATATACATGGCAGAAACATATTGATACTCTTAAATCAACAATAGTTACTGCATTATCAGAGTCATATGGAACACCTAACATTAGAGTTTTTCTGCTGCCCGATGTAGATAGTATGTATGAATCATTTGCAAATGTTCGTTGGATGAACAAGATTGTACGGAAGGAGAGGCTCATTGATGGCCTTATTAAACAATTTATAGAGAACAAGGATGAAGATTTGTCCAACCTGTTAAGAATCAAAGTCCACTGAGGTATAGCTATGAGGAAGCTAGTTAATAAAATATTTGCACTGATTGGATTAGTAATATCATTTATGATTATTGCTTTCTTAGTTTACTTCAAAGCATTTGCCGAAGTAACACCGTCCCCCGTCAGTGTTACCAAATTAACACAGGAGCTGGAAGTAGATAAGTTTATAGGTATTACAAACGGAAGAGGACTCTGGCGAATTGTTGTTGAACAGGCCGATACTCAAAGTGTGGCAATAAATTGCGGTGATAACCTATTTGATAATTACCTTGACGCCCGTATTGAGAATGGTGTGTTAGTTCTTGATCTCACTGATGAATTTACATATGAAAATACTGCCTTGATGGATGTCCAAATCAAATCTCCTTATATAAATAAAATCCTAGCAAGGAAATTTTCAATGTACTGGTTGAAAAAAGTTAAGTATGACAGTTTGGATGTTCATGCAACTGGTGCGAGTCTTATTGTATTAGATACATGTGATGTTAATAACCTGAGTATATTTGCTAAGGGTAAAACCAGTATGAAATCAATAGGAAGTAATATTGGAACTGTTAACTACAATATATCTGAAGATAATATCACAGAGTTCAGCAAGCAGCCGGATAACAATAGTGGAGTATTAACCGGGAACGCTTTTATTAAAGTTAAGGATAGAAGCATATTATCGCCGGAGAAAGAATCAGAATTTAGCCAATTCCGAATCAAATCCTTTCCGGGTCTTCCGGTATTCGAAAATGAAAAAGAGCTAAGTAAGTATATGAAATTGGAGTTCGGAGTTGTGAAAAGTGAAGTATACTCATCATATGATAAAAACGGAAATCCATATTTGAAGTATCTCTTTTCTCACCTTGGCAGAATAGCAATGACAAGTCAGGGGCAGAGTTTTAGTGGGGGAAGATTTGCTGGGCAAGATGTCTATGCTTGGCAATTTTATTTTGTCAGAGGTACAATTAGTAAGATAAGTATTTTTTATCCCGAAAATTCGAATCTTGATACACTTTTTAATAACATAACAAAAACCTACGGAATACCAGATAATGAAAGCAGTCAATCAGGTCATTATTCAGCGTCTTGGAATCATTTATTCTCCGGAATCGATTCTTCTCTTTCTGTTCAAGTAAAACAGGGAGTGGATGGAAGTATTTTTCTTGGCTTTCAATTATGGGAACCAGAACTCGAAAGAATTGCTCTTGAGAAGGAATGGATGCATTCTTATTACTACAGAGTAAGCGGGATATACTTAAAGAAAATTATAGAAAGTGTTTTTATTGGTAATGAAAATAGATTCGAGAAGAATAAGTTTCGAACAATCCCGTTTTTCCTTAATTGAATTCCATAATAAACGGTTTTTAACAAAACCTCCCGCCGGTCTGTTCGTCTCAATCTCATCAGATTGACATGTTTAAATAGTCTAGTATAAATGACTTTACGTGCTTATCGAAAAAGAGTAAATTTCCTAAACAAACTTAAAATACTACCGGGAGACGAATTTTGATAAATTTTACAAAAAAATCCATTTCAGTGCTAACCATGTACCAAATGATATTTGTGTTATTTGCATTAACACTTTCTTTGTTTGCTCAGCCTCAATACAGAATTAACGAAGCCAGAACTAAAGCTGAAGCACTTCAAAGATCGATGGATAAAAGTAAAAGGAACATAACAACCTCAAACCAGAACAGTTACGATGTTAAACACTATTTGATAGATATTAATTTCGATCCCGCCAGACAAGTCATCAACGGGTTGGTTGTTGTTACTGCTGAAATTACCGGAAACTCATTGTCACTGTTTGACCTAGATCTGTCAAATAATATGGTTGTCGATTCGGTTATCAGCGGCGGCTCCACTGTTTCTTACAGCCGCAATGGGGATTTACTTACAATTAATCTTGAGAAGGAATACACATCCGGTGAGACAGCTAAAGTTGCAGTTTATTATAACGGCAGTCCGGAGGCCAGTGGTCTAGGTTCATTCGGATTCGACAGCTTCAATGGCAAGCCTTTGATCTGGAGCTTAAGTGAACCTTACGGCGCCAGAGAATGGTGGCCCTGCAAGGATGCCCCGGGAGATAAAGCCGATAGCGTTGACATTAAATATACAGTCCCTGAAGGTATGATTGCCGCTTCTAACGGGAGACTTATCGACGAAACGACAGCTAACGGTAAAACAACTTTCTGGTGGAAAGAGAATTATCCGATTGCTACTTATCTTGTTTCAATAGCCGCTTACGAATATACTCATTACACGGATGAGTACATTGCTATGAACGGCGATACAATGGGTATCGACTTCTTTGTCGCGCCGGAACATTACGAAAACTCGAGATACACATTCCTGGATGTTTCAGATATGATCTCTGTCTTTGCCGGTCTGTTCGGCGAGTACCCGTTTGTTAAAGACAAGTACGGACATGCCGAATTTCCATGGGGAGGGGGTATGGAGCATCAGACAATCACGAGTCTCGGTAATATACATTCCTCCAATGGACTTTATTTCCAGGGACTAATCGCACATGAACTTGCGCACATGTGGTGGGGAGATATGATAACATGTTCCAACTTCAGGAATATCTGGATCAACGAAGGTTTTGCAACTTATTCTGAAGCGCTGCTTGCCGAGGCATTGTACGGAAAAGATTCTTACAAGAGTCAAATTTCACTTGAAGAGCATTACGGCGGAGGTACTGTTATAGTAGATGATACGACAGATGTAAACAGGATATTCAGTGGCGCACTTTCATATAGTAAAGGTGCGTATGTGCTTCATATGCTGCGTCATGTTGTCGGCGATGAAGACTTTTTTAATATTCTCAGGACATATGCAGATGATCCCCGTTTTAAGTATAAGGATGCCGACACAGAAGATTTCCGTGGCGTTTGTGAAGAAGTATCCGGCATGAACCTCGAAAAGTTTTTCGATCAATGGATTTACGGTGAGTACTTCCCGCAGTATTCTTACGGATACACGGTAAATGAGACAGGTAACGTTTTTGAAGTAAATCTGGTTATAGATCAGATTCAGACAAATACCGGTTTATTCTGGATGCCTATTGATGTTGAGATTACGACAACTTCTGGAAAACAAACAGTGGTAGTCTGGGATTCGCTTGAGACTCAGACATTTACTTTCTATCTTGATGAAAGTCCGGTGAAGGTTGAGCTCGATCCGGATGAATGGATATTGAAAAAGACATCCGAGAAATTAGTAAATGCCTCGCTGGATAAAGGAGCTTTGCTTGTCAATGGCTTGAACTGGAGTCTTGGAGATAAAGTGTATTCAGCTTATGAGAACAGTACATTTTGGGGTAATACCGAAATCAGTTTCTGGGATCTATTCGATGAACCGAATAATGGATATCCTGCCGCTCTGCCGGAGGCAGTTGGAAATGGTGAAATTGGAATAGCCACTTTGGCGCAATATTCAACTATAATATGGCTGTCGCATAACAATGGCGGGGATCTTCCTGATTGGAACAACCTGCAAATAATGGATTACCTTGAAGCCGGAGGAAATGTAATTTTAATGACCAGAACGGGGCGCCAGTTTATTAATGACAGGATGGCAAACTATATCGGAATAGATTGGGGATCGTCTTCCAGCAGTATTGTACATAATTGTATCAGCACATATTCCGGTGTAACTGATATGGAATTGACAAGTGCGAATACATTTATAGATTTATTCTCAACGGAACCCGCTAAAGATTACAGTAAACTCTTGTTCAAAACTAATGAGTCCCTGGAACAGGAAAGGGGAATGGGAATATGGGCCAATCCTCCGGACGGAGGTCAGTTCGTCTATATTGCGGCACGTCCGTACCTTGTTAATCAGGAGGATTTGAAAAACAATCTCGAATATATTGCTACCACAATGTTCGGTGAACCGGTTGGGGTTGAAGATGTTTCCGGCAGTCCTGTTCCAAATGAATTTAGCCTTAAGCAGAATTATCCTAATCCGTTTAATCCGATAACAAAAATTAGATACGAAATACCCGTTATAGAAACCGGTCGTCCGGCCTCCATTGTATCCTTAGCTGTATATGATATTCTCGGTAAACAGGTTGCAGTTTTAGTTAATGAAGTTCAATCACCGGGAACTTACGAGGTAGAATTTAATGCATCCGAATTGACCTCCGGAATATATTTCTGCGAATTAAAAGCCAATGAAAGTAGAAGAATTTCTAAGATGATATTGCTTAAATAATCTGCAGCCCGTCATAAAAATGGCGGGCTTTTCCAAAAATTTTTAAATATTTCGTTTAATAACCATATATTAGCATTCGAAATGAAATGCTCCTGTCTGTGTACGAAGCAATTATTATTCAATATATAAAATAAGTTGTCGGACATTATTGGAAGCTATGCAGAAGCTGAAGGGAGTACTGTTTTTCATTATAGTAACTGTTACGATAATCATTCCAATGTTTATTTTTCCCTCGAACATTAACGCCGCTAAAACAATAAATCACGATGAATTGAAATTTCGATATCTTACTCCGGAAAACGGATTAGGATTCACGGGGGTTAAATGTTTCTGCGAAGATCAATTCGGATTTTTATGGATTGGCGGAGAAGGAGGACTGGACCGTTATGATGGAAACAATATACTTCATTTTAGCGTCGATCCGTTTGATTCTACAAGTCTGCCGGATCCAATTGTTAATGCACTTCATCTCGATACGAAAAACCGGCTTTGGTTAGGATCTTCAGGCGGATTAACTCTTTTTGATTACAGACTTATGTCTTTTTCACGAGTTGATATCGGACTGGACTCAACTGATTCGAAGGAGGTACTTTGCATAAGTGAAACAGCTGAGAACGGCAAAGTAGTACTATGGTTAAGCATACTGGACTATGGATTAATTAAGTTCTATCCGGATGAAAAAAAAACGATTTGCTTTAAGCCTATGCCTGACGGCGAAAGCTCAATCAATGACAATATCATTTTCGGTATTCATGCTGATGAAGATAATATAATTTGGCTGGCAACTTACAAGGGTGGACTTAACCGTTTTGATCCTGTTTCCGAAAAATTCAGTCAATTCGTATATAATCCTGATATTAAGAATTCAATTCCTGAAAATCACTTAATATTTGTAACCAGCACAAAAATAGACGGTGAAAAAACTATCTGGATCGGAAGCGGAAGCAGGGGCCTTATCCGGTTTAATCCGCAGACAAATTCATTCGTAAATTATACAACAATACAATCCGACCCTTTCTCAATAAGTAACAACCGTGTACTTAATATAGTTGAAAACAAGGGCAAACTTTATCTGGGAACAGCCGGAGGCGCATTAAATGTATTTGATCCCGCAACAGAGAAATTTCAGCGTTTTGTTAGTAACTCTCTACCCGGGTCTATAAACAGCGATCTAATAACCTCCAGTTATAAATCCGAATCCGGCCAAATTTATTTCGGTACTTATGAAAACGGGATTTCCTATATCGATCTTAATCCGACAGGTTTCGTAACAATTCCCTGTGATGAACCCGGTTCAAATAGTTTATCGGCAAACTCCGTGTTAAGTATGGCAAGAACTGAGGAAGGTTTTGTCTATGCGGGAAATATGAAAGGAATAGATATAATTAATGAAGCAGATATGTCGGTTAAACAACTGAAATACTTGCCTGCGCTTAATAATCTTGTTAACGGTGTGGTAGTGGTTTCACTATTTACATCAAAATATGAAGACAATATCCTTTGGATAGGAACATTTAATAAGGGACTTATTAAGTATAATTATAAAACCGGCAATTATAAGATTTATAATAACAATCCGCATGATCCCGAATCGATAAGTCATAACACAGTGGCTTCGTTATACGAAGATTCTTTCGGCGGTTTATGGTTTAGTGTCGCTAATTATGGAATAAACAGGCTGGATATAGCCGGGGAAAAGATCAGCCGGTATTCGAATATAACGGATGATTCAAAATCACTAAGCAGCAACTATATAATGTATATTTATGAAGATACCGACAGCTTGCTATGGGTTTGCACCGAACAGGGAATAAACCGTTATAATCGTGATACTGATAATTTTACACGATTCGGTTTTGAAGAAGACAATATACTTACGAATTCAAAAATTATTGCCTCTATAACCAATGATACGAACAAAAAGAACATTCTGTGGGTGGCTTCCGCTGCCGGACTAATAAAGTTTGATAAAACAAGCGGTATGTTTAAAAGGTACACTACGAAAAACGGATTGGCAGCTAACCTGATTCTCACTGTGCAGGCGCATAAAGAATCGATATGGATGTGTTCACTTAATGGTATAAGCGTATTAAATACTATTGATGAATCAGTAATCAATTTCCATAAAAGAGATGGAATTGATATAAATGAATTCAATATGACAACGCTTAAAAGTGAACTTATATATTTCGGTGGTTCGAACGGACTTGTCTATTTTAATCCGGACAGTATTGTGTTGGAGGATGTAGTTCCGGAAGCGGTTTTAACAGATTTCTATTTATTTAACAATAAAATTAAACCCGGCAACAATACTATGCTGGATTCATCGATAAGTATTAAAAATGAATTGGTCCTTAGTTACAAAGATTATGTATTTGGATTCGGGTTTACCGCTCCGAATTTAAAAGATTTCGAAAATCAGACTTTCCAATACATGCTTGCCGGTTTTCATGATGAATGGATCGAGACCCCTTTCGGAAACAGGACGGCAACATTTACTAACATTCCTCCGGGCACCTACGAATTCCGAATCAGGGCGGCTGCCGGATTGAAAAGGTGGAATGATAAATATAGAACACTCATTATTAAAATAACTCCTCCGTTTTGGAAAACATGGTGGGCATATACTCTATATGTTTTGTTTTCAACCGTGATGCTCGCCGGATTTGTGCAATGGCGTACCCGCAAGACAAAAAGTGAAAATATCAGGCTTGAAAACGAAGTGGACAAGCGGACTGAAGAATTAAAAAAACTCAATTCTGATAAGGATAGATTTTTCTCAATTGTTGCACATGATATAAAAAGTCCTCTCGTTGCTATGCTGAATTTTTCAAAAGTTCTGACAAAACACTATAACCGGATGACGGATCAGGAAAAGTATGAAGCGATTTCGGAAATTCATGAATCACTGAATAACAGTTACAGGTATCTGAATAACCTTCTCGACTGGTCTCGGATTCAACTCGACCGTTTTGAATTCTGTCCTCAAATCATCAATATTAAAGAAATTGTGGAGAAAAGTATTACATACCTTTGCTCCGTTGCTGAAGTAAAAAGTATAAACCTTGTCTCCGAAATTAACGATGATGATACTGCTTATGCGGATTATGAGATGGTATCGATTGTTATTCGCAACCTGCTGTCCAACGGAATAAAATTCACAAGAAACGGAGGGCAGGTTGGAATAAAGTGTTACGCCAGCGATAAAGTTGAAATAAAAGTATGCGACAGCGGTGTAGGCATTAGAAAAGAGGAAATAAATCAACTGTTCAGGATCGATAAAATCGTTAAAACTAAAGGAACGGCTGATGAAGAGGGAACAGGATTGGGTCTGATACTGTGCAAAGAGTTAATTACTAAAAACAACGGTGAAATATTTGCCGAGAGCAAATTGAATGAAGGAAGCACTTTTACAGTAATTTTACCCGGAAATTCTCCATAAATCTAAATTACTCATGCAGATAACTAATAATAAAAAGATTAGAATAGTAATTGCTGATGATCATCCGTTGTTGTTAAGCGGCTTAAAACTTGTAATCAGGTCGGAAACTTCTATTGATTTGGTTGGGGAAGCCGCAGACGGTAAAAAAGCTCTTGAAATAATCCAAAAGAAACAACCGGACATAGCAATCCTTGACTATGATATGCCCGGACTAAACGGTCTGGAAGTGTTAAAGGATATCCAGCAAAGTGGATTAGATGTTAAGGTTATTTTTTTGACAATGAACAATGATTCGAAAGTATTTAAAGAAGCTGTTAGTCTCGGCGTGAAAGGTTATTTGTTGAAAGATAGTATAGAAGATGAAATTATTGAAGCGATAAATGAAGTTTATAGCGGAGGCGCATTTATCAGTCCGGAATTGTCTAAATATTTGGTCATAGGACGGAGTGATTCCGATTCCATTTCATCCCGAATAGAAAACTGGGAACAACTTACTCCAACTGAAATAAAGGTGCTGAAACTTGTTGCAGAGAATAAAGGAACAAAGGAGATTGCCGGGGAACTCTTTATAAGTAAACGAACAGTCGACAGACACAGGGAAAACATCTGCCGTAAACTGGATATACACGGGCATAACGCAATAATTCATTTTGTTTATAAATACCACGATTTAATTCTCTCCTACAATCAGTAAAATCAGTGTTGTTGATCCTCACAATTTGATTCAACACAAATCATTCCTATGGGTATAAGTACCCACATAAATGGGTATCGATGCGTATTTGGTAGTTGGCATTTTCTCCATATCTAGAAACCGTGAAAAATAAAATTAAAATAGTAATTGCCGATGATCGGATTCTTTTCCGGAAATGGTTAAGGCTGCTGCTCGGAAGTATGAATACTGTTGAAATATCTGCAGAAGCCGATAATGGTTTTGAAGCCGTGAAGCTGGCAGCAGAAATTAAACCCGATTTGGTGATACTTGATTATGAAATGCCGGTTATGAACGGGGTTGAAGCTGCCCAAATTATTTCCCGTGAACTACCGGATACAATGATTGTTATGCTTACGGTTTATAAGGACAGTGCAATTCGAAAACGAGCTATACAGGCCGGAGTAAATGCTTTTCTGGCTAAGGATGCCGCCGAAAATGAAATTATTAAGGTAATCGGAGATTTGGGCAAAGTGAAAAATGACAAACCGGATAAATAATTAAACGGAATATTGGAAGGGGATATATGAAAAAAATCGGAAGGAAAGAATTCCTGCATGGCAACGCATTACCTGGAACGACTGCCTTAACTTTCGGATGCGATATTGATGCTAATCCTGTTGTCCCGAAAAGTGAATCTGAATTACCGCCTTTTCCTTATCTGGAAGTAAATGAATCTTCCAACTACAATATTGGTTATAAAGTTGGTGAACATTTTAGAATGCAAATCCAGCAGCTTCATGAAAGACTGATGGCTGATAAAATATACAATCCCGATAGTCCTTTTAACGGAATGAGTCTAACTGAATTATTACTTGCTCTTGCAGACAGTGATCCTTCCAGATATTACGATACTTTTTTGAACGCTGCCCGGGTACAGTTTCCTGAATATATAGATGAATTGCATGGGATGGCAGACGGATCCGGGATTGATTTTAAAATATATTTTTCCAGCGTATGCTTTCTGGAAATTATAGCAGCCATGCCGGGTGCACAGCAAATGGTTAATCTCAATGCCTCAGTAGAGGGTTGTTCAACTGTAACCTTGTCCGATTCCGGCAGACTATATTTTGCACACAACGGGGATTTTAGTACACCTCATGCCGACTTGATGTATTTTGTTAAGGTTAAACAAAGTGGCAAACCTGACTTTGTGGGACTAAATTTTTCCGATACTATAATGAGTTTACCACCGGTAGTAAATAGCGCAGGACTGGTTTTCTGTGGCTCATTCACTTTTCGATTTTCAAAACAAAACATGGAAATTATACTGTGGTACTCCGTGCAATAACGTATATAAAACGATTGAACTATGAAAAGAACAGGCATGAAAAAAGGAATTAAAATATTTTTACCTTTTTGCGTAATCGCACTGGCTCTGCAATTAACTGCTTATACTGATATCGAACCGACGACTCCGCAAATTATATGTGATTACAGGAAGAAGCTTCAAAAAATCGTTGATGTGCACTGGAATAACTATATAAAAGACAAGCCCGATTATCCCGGCGGCTACGCATTGCAAATAAGTACAGGTGATATAGAATATTATATTACTACAGGGAAATTAAATGGTACGACCAACCAGGTGCATTTTAGAGAAGCCGGTACAACTAAGACATTTACGGCCGCGGCAACGGATTACGAAGTAATCCTCGAAGATATATATGCAGTCTTTCGAGTTATATGAAATAGCATTACGGGCAAAAGAAATTTTAAATAATATTTAGGATGGCGATGAAATCCATTATAAAACTTTTATCAATCACTTTTTTAATTGCGGCTGTTTCTTGCCAAGATAGCAAGTCGCCTGTTCAATCGGCTGTTTCGGAGTTGCAGACAAAACTCGATAAGCTGCTTGATGATGAGTACAATGACTATATGAATGAGTATCCTGAGTTTCCTGGAGGCATGGCGCTCCAGGTTTCATCTCAGTACGGGGATGTCTTTGTGCATAAAGGTTTTTCCGAATCTGTAACAAATCGTCACCATATCAGAGCACAGAGTATAACAAAAACTTTCACTGCAGCCGGTATCATGGTTCTTTTCCAACGGGGTTTGCTGGATGTTCACGATTTTATAACCGATCCTATTCCGTATTCAGCTCTTTCATATATTCCCGAAACACCTCAGTACAATATTCCTTATAAAAATGAGATCAGAATCTGGGATTTATTGAATCACAGGGCTGGTGTATTTGATCCTGTGAATGATGATATCACCTATGTGGATTCAGTACTGGCAGTTAATCCTGATCATACATTTACATTAGATGAAGTAATCGGATACGTGTCAAAACTGCAATTGTCGTATTTTGCGCCGGGAGAAGGATGGCATTACTCGAATGCCGGATATGTTATACTGGCAAAAATAATTGAGAGAGTTTCGGGGAAATCCTACCGACAATTTATGAATGATGAATTTGTTGTGCCTCTTGGGTTGATAAATACCAGTTTCCCCGATCAGGGTACGGAACAATCCCTCCCTTATCCTTATGTGGATTCATATTACTGGAGTGAAGCTTTAACTGTTAAAACTACCGAACAGAATATGACCTACGATATCGGTGAGGGGAACATGATAAGTTCAATAGAAGATCTATGCAATTTCTTTGAAGCTCTGTTTAACGGGAATTCCGGTGTCGATTTTGTAAAAGTAAATAATTACATGATGGATTGCAGACCGACCTCAGATGTAGGATCCAGATCCTGGGGAGCGGGTTTGGAATACTTAAACGGTCTCGGTTATGGTCATGGAGGTGATGCCATGGGCTATACAACGCATTGTGTTTACGATCCGGAAAATGATTTAATGATTACATTCTTTTTTAATTGCTGGAATTTTAAATATGGTGAAGAAAACCCATCCTACTTTTTTGAACAAAAATCTATGATGTATGATTTCCTTTACAGAGTTAAAGAGGAAGTTACTTTACAATAAATGGTTTGAGTATAAGGTAATATCTCTTTTCACAATTGGATAATGATATTAACGGATCAATACTTTTTATCAGCAACTGAATGCAATGACGGAATTTAACTTATTACATAATTCTTCGTTAGCAAGCCGTGATTTGAATGTCGCAAAACAATTAAATAATAATTAATGGAGATGCAGAAATGAAATTAGCACTTACTTATCTATTAACCGTAGTTACCATTTACTTTAGCATGATATCTTGTTCATCGGATGACAATATAGTTGAACCGGGTTCATCGGAGAGAATTGAAAAAAATATTAAAGCAGTCCTTGATTCGGTTATTGAAAATACTCATGTGCCGGGTTTGGTTGCAGGCATTTGGGCCCCGAATGAAGGTGTTGATCTTGTTTATACTGCAGGGGTTGCGAACCTGGAAACCGGAGAACCTTTGTCCGCTGAAATGATATTCAGAATTGGCAGCAATACAAAAACATTCACAAATACGGTATTGCTGCAGTTAGTGGATGAAGGACTGATATCCCTTGATGAAAAGCTCTCAGGATATTTTCCCGATTATCCGAGAGCGGATGAGGTTACTATTGAAATGCTCACTAACATGAGAAGCGGAATATTTAATTATACGGAACTTGAAAATTTCTGGAGTCAGATTACAATAAATCCAACAAAGATGTGGAACCCGGAGGAATTAATTTCTTCAACCCAAAATCAGGAGTATTACTTTAATCCAGGTACGGGATTCCACTATAGTAATACGAATACAATAATGATTGGAAAAATAATAGAAATGATAACAGGCCGCTCATTGGAATCAAATATAGGAACAAGAATCATTAGTAGGTTGAATCTAATAAATACGACATACTTAATTGCCGGTACTGAAATCCCTGGCTATCATTCAAAGGCTTATTATGCAGGAGAATATGATTCATCATTCCCCGAGTGTTCCGAATTGATTGATGTTTCCTGGGCAGGCGCTGCCGGTTCCATGCTTTCGGACATTTATGAATTAAAAACTTATTCCGAAGCGCTTGCCGGAGGAACTTTTTTATCCGACCAACTCCAGGCTCAAAGACTGAATTGTTTTGATGCCGGTAGTTCAATAGGATTAAAATACGGAATGGGTATCTTCGAATATAAAGGATTTTACGGTCATAACGGCGGTATGCCTGGTTATACTTCATTAATGGTAAACTCACCCGAAAGGAATTGTACAATAATTGTATGGTATAACTGCCAGTTGGAAACAACTCCGACTGAGCTATTAACTGTAATCCCTCAATTAATTTTTCCCGATTTATAAGAAATAAAACAACAATGAAAATATGAAAGCAAAACTATTTATAGAGTTTTGCCAGAATTAAAAGGAAAAACCATGAAGAAGATTTTGCTTTTAGCATTGATTTATACAATTGTTTGGATAACAGAATCTTCCGCTCAATCAACTTCTTTTATGGATGCTTTTGAATCATTTCACAATACTTTATCCATTCAGTATGCATTCACCGACTGGAAAGGAATAAACTGGGATGAATTATATACTGAATTCCAATCCAGAGTAACAGCCGCTGAGGCGGCCAATGACTCAAGTACATTTTATCTGGCAATAAGGGAGTATTTATATAGTATTCCTGACGGACATGTTGAACTAATTACAGCAGAATCAAGAATAACCGGTTGGGGTAATATAAAAGATGAATTAATGTATTCACAAATTGGGGGTAGTTATGGATTCGCATTGATTGGTTTGGACGATGGACGTGTTGTAGTCAGACACATTACCGAAGGTTCATCTGCTGATTCAGCCGATATCCGGTTCGGAGCTGAAATATTTGAAGTAAATAATACGCCTATTGAAGAGGCATTGAGCAGTGTATCAATACTTTGGGCAGAAAATATTCCGGCAACAAAAGAAGGACAGCGTCTTCAACAATACAGGTTTATCGGAAGAGCGCCTGTTGGAAATAGTCTCCTGGTGAAATTCAGAAACCGTGGTGAAAGTAATATTAACAATGCAACTCTGTATGCAACGGATGATGATTATTTTACTTATATCCTCACAACTATGAGTACCGGTCGGGATACACTTCCCTTTGTTTCGTCGAAAATATTACAGCCTTACGGATATGGATATATAAAACTTACTTCATGCGGCAATCCGGACATGGTATTTGATATTTACAATGAATTCAAAGATGCAATTCGGAATTTTATTAGTAACAATACACCCGGCATAATACTCGATCTCCGTCAAAATGAGGGAGGCGAAGATAACTTAGCTGCTTCCATAGCAGGTTTTTTTTACTCGGATACTTCTTTTTATGAAGCTGTTAGCTGTTACAGTGAAGAATCAGAAGAGTTTGAGATTCTTCTGTGGCCTGTTGAGCACATTAATAGTATCACAAATGATGTATATGTCAATCACGCCTATCCATTAGGTACAGTGTATATTGAACCGCCGGATTTACGATACCATGGAAAAATAATTGTTCTTACGGGACCTCGTAACATCAGTTCAGGTGAAGGTGTAGCAATGGCGCTTCAGAAACTACCCAATTGTGATGTGATTGGTCTGTACGGCAGCCATGGTTCCTTTGGAATAGTAATTCCTGACTTCGCGGTCTGGCTCGACAGCAACATGGATAATCCTCTAATAGCATTGTTTACCATTGGGCGTTCTCTGAATGAGAACGGCAACATTCAAATTGACAGCGATGAAAACATGCATGGCGGAGTGATTCCCGATATTCGTCTCCCGCTTGACGAAAACGCGATTGACAAAATGTTTCTGTATAATATTGACTACGAATTAGAATGCGCTATTGACTATTTACACCGGGCGGTTGGCTTGAAAGGTGAAGAAAAGATTATGATACCCAATGAGTTTGTTCTCTATCAAAATTATCCTAATCCTTTTAATCCAACCACGACTATTAATTATTCTGTTCCGTCAAACTCATTTGTGTCATTAAACGTTTTCGATATGCTGGGAAGAAAAGTTGCGGTACTTGTGCACGAGTACAAGAGATCCGGTCAGTATAATGTTGAGTTCAATGCATCAAATCTCAGTTCCGGTTTCTACATTTATAAAATAAAAACCGACAGTTTTGAAGCGTCTAAGAAACTTATTATATTGAAATAGGTTGATTGTCCGGCAGAACATTTCTTCCGGACAAAACTTTCGTTTAGCTATACAGCCGTTAGTTTTCTAATGGCAGGTGTTATCCCGCCGGATTTGCATTTCCCGATGCAAAACCCGTAAATCCGAGAGTTTTCACTACTTTAAAATGAGTTTTTAATAGAATGAGAATTAATTTTTTAAATTATTTTTCGATATTTATTAAATAATGTACTTAATTGCGGATGGGAAGTAAGTTGGTGTTGAGTTCCACTAAATATTTATAATATGTTCAATTCAATTGAAATAATTATTCCAATATTTCTCTATATCGGCATACTTTATTTTATTGCCCGCTGGAGTGCCGAAAACAAGACAGGGAAAAAGTTTGCCTCATCGCCATTTGTTTATGCATTCTCTTTGGCCATTTATTGTACATCCTGGACATTTTACGGCAGCATTGGTTCTTATTCCCGCGATGGCTGGTATTTTATATTCCTTTATCTCGGTCCGGTTTTAGCGTATATTTTCTTTGATTCAATAATAACGAGAATAATAAGGTTAAAGTCAGAATTCAAGATCACAAGTATTGCCGATTTTATTTCTACGCGTTATAGAAAATCTTATGCAGTCGGAGTCGTTGTAACTGTTGTTATTCTCATTGGACTGATTCCATATATAGCTTTACAGCTTAAATCTGTAATCACAACATTCAATTACATAGCCGGACTGGAAAATCCAACTGAACTTGACACCCTGATAGGCCCAATTACAGTAATAATGATGATCGGATTTACAATTGTTTTCGGCGTTCGCAGAGTAGACCCGACGGAGAGACATCCGGGTATGATATCCGCCGTTGCCATTGAATCCGTGTTAAAACTAGCTGTCTTTTTATTTGCAGGAATATTTATTTCTTTCTTCCTGTTCGATGGCATCGGTGACATTTTAAGCGGAATTCCCGAAAACTACAGCAATATCGTGGCATTTGATATGGAATTAGATTCCGGGAAAGTAATGATTTTAATTAGAAATATAATTATCTCAATGTCAGCGGTGCTTTTCCTTCCTCGTATGTTCCACGTATCAGTTGTTGAATCGACTGGAGTTGAACAGTTCAAAAAGGCAAAGTGGATTTTCATCGCCTACCTGATTGTTATAAATATTTTTGTCGCCCCAATTGCATGGGCCGGGCTCGCTTCAGGATTGCAACCTGAAAACGGTGATTTTTTTATACTTAACCTGCCCCTTGCCTCAAACAGCAAATATATAGCCCTCTTAGTATTTCTGGGTGGATTTTCTGCAGCAACAAGTATGATTATGATTACAACGATGACTCTATCCACAATGGTTACTAACCATCTGCTTGCGCCTGTCATTAAAAATGTACCGGCTTTAAACTATCTGAGAAAGAAAATCTTAAGAATTCGATGGATCACTGTAGCAATACTGATATTTGCAAGCTATTTATTTGTTCTTGAAATCAACAGGACATATTCGCTTATCAATATTGGGGTGCTGTCATTTGTGGCAATACTCCAACTGGTACCTGCGGCAATTGGAGCAGTTGTCTGGATAAGAGGCAACAGGGTTGGTGCTTTACTCGGTTTGATTTCCGGTTTTGCGGTTTGGGTTTATAAACTTCTAGTCCCGATTTTGTTGAGTGCTGTTAGCACTGATCACCCAATACTTTCGGAAGGACTATTTGGCATCTCATTTCTAAGCCCGGAAAATCTACTGGGACTGAATATGTTTGACCACGTTACCAATACAGTACTACTATCGCTATTGATAAATTTAACTTTATACATAGCCGGATCATTGCTTGTTTCCCAGGATGACGAGGAGAAAGAAATTGCTCACAAGTTCAGATTCCGGATACTGTTCCCTCTTCACCTTGTTGATTCGTTAAACATAAACCTCAACATTGATATGCAAGGGAAGACTCAAAAAATACTTACATTATTTAAGAATTATTTCTCGGAAAATATTTCTCAAAGACAACTTGATCTTTGTCTGGCTAATACCGGGATTAATTCTAAATCAAAAATATCTATAATTGAGCTTGCTAATTTAAGAAGTGAGACTGAGAAGGTAATTGCGGGAGTGGTTGGTACCGCAGTTGCCAATAAAGAATTAAATGAGGCAGAAATAATTTCTGAAAGCGAAAAAGACGAACTTAAGTCCATTTACGCTTCACTTCTTACCAAAATGAATATCTCGCCGAGTGAGATAATTAACAAGATTGACTACTACAAAGAACGTGAGAAATTATTAAGCGAACATCAGAAAGAGCTTGAAGCAAAAATAGCCGAGAGAGAAGCGGAAATTGAAGAAAGGAAACTTGTTGAAGAGAAACTCCGGGTTGCAGAAAATAAATACAGAGGTATTTATGAAAATTCTATTGAGGGTATTTTTCAATCGACTCGTAAAGGGGAAATTGTAAACGCTAATCCGGCTTTTGCGAGTATTCTTAGGTATGATTCAGTTAAAGATTTATTGTCATCTATCACCAACGTAAAAACGCAATTATATGTCGATCAGAGTTTACGGGATGAATTATTTAGGTGTATTGAACGTGATGACGAGGTGAAAGGATTTGCAGTCGAGATATATAGAAAAGATTCCAGTATTATCTGGTGTTCTATATCTGCAAGGGCAATTAGAAATTCTTCGGGCGAAGCTGAGATGATTGAAGGAACAATGGTCGATATTTCGGAAAAGAAGAGGGACGAAGATAAATTAAGAAATCTCAACCGTATGCTTCTGGAAGAACGAAATATCTTTATACGCGGCGATGTTGTAGTATTCAAATGGAGTAATATGCCCGACTGGCCTGTTGAATACGTTTCACCAAATGTTACCGGGGTTTTCGGTTATGGAATTGATGAATTCATGAGTGGAACCATTAAATATCTCAACCTGATATACAGTGAAGATAAAAACAGGTTTATGGATGAAATTGGGAAATCAACACGTGAAAATCTGAATCATGTAGATCACGAAGATTATCGCGTAGTAACTAAGGACAAGAAGATAATCTGGCTGCATCATTATACGTCTATTGTGAAGGATGATTCCGGAATAATTACCCACTTTCTCGGTTATACAATTGATATAACGGACAGGAAAATGGCTGAAGATGAGTTAAAGGTAGCTAAGGAGGTCGCTGAGAAAGCCGATATGCTTAAGTCTGAGTTTCTCGCACAGATGTCGCACGAAATACGTACACCGATTAATACAATAATGAGTTTTACATCGTTGCTTAGAATGGATCCCGACCATATGACGCCTAAAGATAAAGATGATTGTTTTAATATGATTGAATCAGGCGCGGGCAGACTTCTGAGAACCATAGACCTTGTGCTTAATATGTCTGATATTGAATTGGGAACCTACTCCGCTTATTTTGAGAATAAGCTGTTGTACAACGAGATACTTTTACCTGTCTATAAAGAGTTTAGGAGTTATGCACATCGTAAAAATCTTTCCCTTGATATAAAGATGAATACGGAAAAAGATGTGATCGTAAATGTAGATACTTATACCATGATACAGATAATGGCGAATCTGGTTGACAACGCGATTAAATATACTAAGGAAGGTTCAATTGTAATTCGAGTGGATAGTGAAGGTTCTGATATCCTTGTCAGGGTTGAGGATACAGGTATCGGTATTTCAAAAGGGTATATACCAATGTTATTCAACAAGTTTTCACAGGAAGAGCAAGGCTACACGAGACGATTCGAAGGAAACGGACTGGGACTCGCACTTGTAAAGAAATACTGCGAGATCAATGAATCTGAGATTTCAGTCGAGAGCGAGAAGGGAAAAGGGACTAAATTTACAGTGCGGATTAAATCTGAAATGATAGATGAAATACCAAGATCAGAACTCTGACAGAGTTTAGGTTTATCCGGACTCCGAAGTTAATTTTAGATACAGGTTATAAGTTTCTTGAATGTCAGGTTCACTCCTCATTAATTGTTTTCTCTCATTTGTGTTCTCCATCCACCTGTAAATCCAGGAGATGCCCCACTTCTTATAGTAAATATCCCCTTGTGAATATGCAGGATCTTCCATTGCCTCGTCAAGATCGACAAATGAATAACCTTGTTCCTTAAGCTTTCTAATTAGTACCGGAAGATAATCTGCGTTGATAGAGTTGTCATGGCATAGAAAGATATGATTAATTCGCCGTCCGTATTGACTGATGGAAATAGAATCGAAAAATGCGAAATATTCAAGAGTCTTATTTATATACTCATTAGCTGTCTGTTCAGCTTTTTCTACGTTATTACTTCGAAGATAGTAATTATAAATATAGTTATACATATAGTCTGAGCTTTCAATAGTGAAAGGTGCGATAGTATAATTCTTACCCAGCAGATAATTAGCAATCCTTATATGTTCAATCGAGTCTTTACCAAGATCATTATAGGGGAATCTGAAATAGTCTAGACTCTTGCCGTATATTTCTGCAAGTTCCAGAATGGTTCTCCCACCCTTTTCAATATCAACAGTGAATGAATCCAGTCCGACATCAGAGTACCTTGAATGACTGAATGTATGATTTGCAATGGTAGTATATTCCCGGTTAATCCATTGATCCATCAGATTCAAATTTGCGGGTACATTATCAGTCTTATATATCATTCCTTCGTTAATAAAAATTGCAATGGGAATATTTAAAAAATCTAATTCTTCCAGCAGTCTCGCGTTAAAATCATCCTGTTCGTATTTCTTCGTGTTCGGTACGTCATCAATTGTTATCGCAACTTTACCCTGTCCGGTTACCGGGTTTAATGCAAACAGGAGAAAGATTAAAATTCCTTTCAGCTTCATTATTCATTCTCATTATTATTGAACTATTTTTTGCCGGTTGTAAATAAACCTTCCATTTCTAATTTAATTCCGTCCAACTCAAATTCAGGTTCTATAATCAACTGAGAAGAAACATTATTAAAACCGGCTCCATTTAATAATTGCTCGACTTCAGAAGGTTCGAATCTCGTGAATCCGTATTTAGTCAGTTCGAGCTTGTCCATAAATTCCCTGGAACGATAAGCTATTACAATTCTGCCGCCGGATTTAAGTACCCGAAAAAGTTCTTTTGCATTCCCTTCCGGATCCGGCCAGAAATAAATTGTATTCACAGTTACAATGCAGTCGAAACAATTGTCCTTAAAAGGTAAGTTTTCGATAGACGCACATTCGAAACATGCTCTCCCTGAATTAACAAATTCACTATTAATTATTATCGATTCATCGACCATGACCTGGGAAAAGTCAGCTCCGGTATACTGTATGGAATCAGATATTCCCAGAAGATCCTTTACGAAAAGACCGTTTCCCATACCGATTTCAAGAACATGATCACTATGTCCCGGTTCTAATACTTTGTACGAGTTCAAAGTGATGTGCTTGTTCCCGGCATTCATATCAATGCCGAGCTGCTTTCCGAGTTCACCCTCCGGTTTTCTGAATTGTTTTGCCAGTTCTTCGGGTGATGGCATATTCTCAGGTACTCGCATTTTATCCATAAAGAATTAATTCATTGATGAAAGGTATGAATATTCGTCTGTTAATTACAGGGATTTATTCAATTCAATTTATCAATTCTTTTCCCAAAAATTCCGGCACTTTAACATTCTTATTGTTCCATGACTTGTTTTATCTGAAGGTTTTATTTGTTGGGTTATAAAGTCAAATATAACGCACTCTCCTTTTTAGGGGAGAGTGCTATTAAGGGGAAAATATTACAGTACTATTTTTATTTTAGGTTCACCTTTTTCTTTATCCGGGAACAATTTTTCGAATTCATTTAACTCATCGCTGTTTGTCACAAAAGCCGCATCATCAAAGAACCTGCCTGTAATCGTGTTTAATGAATTCTCTTTAAGTTCCAGTGCCATAAAAGGATCGAAGTTCTGGTTGTCCTTTGTGGATATTCCGAACTCTTTAGCATTCCTGAATCCGAACCGGTGATAATAATCCGGATTGCCGAATAATATCATTCCTTTATAACCAAGTTCGCGAGCTTGAGAAATTGTATAATTCATCAGCTTGCTGCCGACTCCCTTGCTCTGCATTGACTTAGCAACCGCAATTGGTCCGATACAGAGTACTTCGTGTTCAATGTTCTGTTCATCAATAACTTTTGCTTGTGTTGAAATAATATGCCCGATGATATCACCATTGAGAACGGCGATTAGATCAAGTTCTTCAACATAGTTATCGCTTTTTCTTAAGTTGTGAAGTACAAGATGCACGTCGCACCCGGACTGGTACAAGTTCCAAAACACTTCTCTCGTTAAATATTCTGTTTCAAAATAATTACTCTTTTCAGTTTTCCTGATTCTAATGTTCATGTTAATTCCATTTTTTTATTGAAGTATAAAAATTATTTCTACTATTCCCGCCAATGTTCAGGTTCATCCAGTGCGTTCGCACATATTACTTTGCCCTTTGGGATAGTAAATTCTCCCGGTACTAATGTTTGAGCCATCCACGCATCCGCGAATTCCTTCGGAATAGGATAGGGAGCCGGATAACCGAGTTTTTCAGCATCCGGAATAAATCCGTGCAGCGGGTAATAATCCATGTGACCGAGTACGAAAACCATTTGTATACCTAACGCTTTCAATCGCGTTAAACCTTCGCGGATCAATAATCCGCCGATACCCTGTTTCTGATATTCCGGAACAACCGCTAAAGGCGCAAGGATATGAATCAACGGTTGATCAGACTTTTCATTGATATAAACTCTCGTGAACAAAATGTGTCCGATAGCCTTACTCTCGTGATATGCAAGTAGTGATACTGTCGGCTCGGCCGATTTATCCGAGAGCAATGCAGCGGTTAACTTTGCTTCTTTGTCGTGTCCGAATGCTTTTTCCTCGACTGTCATAATATCGTTTAAATCGATACTTTCGGTTTCTTTAATCTGAACATTCTGTAATTTCAATTTAATTTCTCCTCATATTATTATCAGTGGACCGAAGGAGATTTTAAGAATCGCAATATCGATTCCTGTATCATGATTGCCGGATAGCAATTCGAATACAAAAACCCTTCGGTTTTAAAATTTATTTAAAATGAAAATAGCACATGTTGTAACCTTGCCCGGTTACAATAGTGCTAAATAGAATTGTGACAGGTATTATATCTTCTCACGGAATTAATGAACTCCGGGTAAGTATTCAGATAAAAATTACCTGTCTCTTAGGCGGCTATATTATTTCGTAATGTAAATGTTGTGTTTTTCATGCACTGCAAATATACTTTTTAAATTTGATATTGAAAAGAATATGCTGTTTTTTTGCATCTAAACGTTCAGGTTATTGAAAATATGAGCTCTTTTGATATACTCTAACAAAATCAATATCGTGGAATTGGGGAAAGACTGTTGTTGAATCCGGGTTACCCGGCCAGCTCCCGCCGATTGCTGTATTAATTATAAGATAGTGTGGAGTATGCGGAATTCCCTGGACTGTCGAATGTAAAAGTTGTCCGTCAATGTACCAGCGTATTGAATCCGGTTGCCATTCCAAAGCGTAGACATGAAAGTCCTGCGAGTAATCGACAGGTCCGTTCCATGTACCGGAACTGGTCTGCTTCCTGCCGTCGAATGAGTAGTAGTGAAGAGTACCGTAGAGTACTTTCGGTTCGTGACCGAGAAATTCCATTATGTCGATCTCGGTGTACCACGGACGTTCTTCCGGTATAAGCCGCTCATTACCTTCGGCAACTGCTTTAGACATCAACATCTCCATCTGCCAGTCGCGGTGCTGCGGGTAAAGCCAGTGAGCCGGCCAGATACCCTGTCCGGACGGGAGTTTGGCGCGAATCTCAAAGCGCCCGTAAACCGGGGCAAACTTGTTTTTAGAATTGATTCGTCCGCTGGTGTATTCCATAGAGCCGTATTTCCTTACGCGGCTGCGGATTCGAAGTAACCCGTCTTCTATATAAACTTCATCGGGTACGTAGTACTGAAGCTCGTTGTGCTTGCTGTGTTCCCGGAGCAGTACATTCCACTTGCTTGTGTCGATCCGGTTGCCGTTGAACTCGTCTTGCCAGACAAGCTGCCAATCGCTACTTGAGCCGGATTGATCCTGAACTTGAACGCAGGATGAAATTAATAGAGTTACGAATAACACGGTGAGAATAATTCTGAATTGCATTTCTGTTCCCCTTAGGCTTTTCGGAAAAATCTATGTTGGATAAATCTAATTTCCTGAAACAGCTAAGTAAAAATAAGAAGGGGAAGGGTAAATTCCGAAATAACTTTTTAATCAAATGTTTACAAACCAGATTCCTTTGAGGAATCTGGTTTGTATTGGAATTATTTCCTCTTCGGTCTGTACAAATGCGGACTGGAACCCAGAGCGAGTTCTGCGGATTCCATAACAGTTTCGGAGAGTGTAGGATGGGGATGAATAGTCATAGCAACATCTTGTGCGAGTGCAGCCATTTCAACTGCGAGAGTGCCTTCCGCAATTAACTCGCCGGCACCTGCGCCTACAACACCCATACCGAGAACCCGTTTAGTCTCAGGATCAACAATAAGCTTGGTTAATCCATCGGTCCTATCGATAGTAACCGCGCGGCTTCCGGCAGTCCAGGGAAATCTTGCGACTTCCACTTTAATTCCTTTAGCTTTCGCTTCGGTCTCGGAAAGTCCCGTCCATGCTAATTCCGGGTCTGTAAACACAACAGCGGGAATTGCATTAGGCTCGAACGCTACTTTATGTCCCGCGATAGCTTCAACAGCAACCTTGCCTTCAGCCGAAGCTTTATGAGCCAGCATAGCCCCGCCGACTATATCTCCGATAGCGTAAATCGACGGTTCTTTAGTCTGGCATTTCTCGTTAACCTCCACAAAACCTTTTTCGCTTATGCTGATGTTTGTATTTTCCAGTCCAAGATCTTTTGTAACCGGTCTTCGTCCTACGGAGACGAGCACACGGTCGAATTCCTGTTCGGTCTGCTCAATGCCCTCACCCTCGAACTTAACTTTTAGTTTATCGCCGGACTCTTTAACCTCAACAACTTTTGTCTTTGTCATAATACTTTCAAATGCGTTATCCAGCGATTTCTGCAGAACACGAACCATGTCCTTGTCGGCTCCCGGTAATAGTCCCGGCATCATTTCAACTACAGATACTTTGCTGCCTAATGCCGAATAAACTGATCCAAGTTCCAGCCCGATATAACCGCCGCCGATTACAAGCAACCTTTCAGGAATGGTCTCAAGCGCGAGCGCGCCGGTAGAGTCCCAAACCTTTCCGGATTCATACGGAAGCCCCGGAATCATTGCAGGTTCGGAGCCGGTTGCTAAAATTGCATTATCGAATTTGACTTCTTCAGTACCGCCGTTGTTCAATTCAACTTTAATTGTGTTGGCATCGGTGAACGACCCGGTTCCATGCAGATAATTAATCTTGCGCATCTTGCTTAACTGCCCGGTACCTCCGGTCAGTTTATTTACTACACTATTCTTATACTCGCGGAGTTTATCAAGGTCGATCTTCGGCTCACCGAAACTGACTCCCCAGTTTGCAGCCTCCCTGGTTTCACGCAGCAGTTTTGCAACGTGCAGCAAAGCCTTCGAGGGGATACACCCGACATGAAGGCACACGCCTCCGGGGTTAACATTCTTATCGATCAGCGTAACCTGCATACCCATATCAGCCGCAACGAATGCGGCAACATATCCACCCGGTCCTCCGCCGAGTACTGCTAATTCTGTTTTTGTTGCCATAAAATTCTCCAAGTTAATAACAGATTTCATGGGACACTGTCTGTTTTCCTCAGTGCCTCCGCGACTCTGTGTTTAATTCTTTTATCCTTCCAAGCTTAACACAAACGGATTCTCAAGCGCAGTTGATACCCAGCGAATAAATCTCGCCGCGTCTGCACCGTCAATAATCCTGTGATCGTACGATAATGATAACGGCAGCATCAACCTCGGAACGAATTCACCGTCCTTATAAATCGGTTCGTATGATCCGCGTGATACTCCCAGAATAGCAACTTCCGGTGAGTTTACTATCGGCGTAAAGTAAGTGCCGCCGATTCCACCGAGATTGCTTATCGAGAAGTTGCCGCCCTGCATTTCGTCAATCGTAAGTTTTTTATCTCGTGCTTTTACAGATATCTCGTTTAGTTCCGCCGCAAGTTCAATTATATTCTTCTTGTCTACGTCCTTTATAACAGGTACAAGCAAGCCCCTGTCGGTATCCACAGCGAGACCGATATTACAGTACTTCTTGTAAATGATCTCTTTGCGTTCCATATCAATACTTGCGTTGAACTGAGGGAACACCTTCAGTGCCGAAGCAATTACCTTCAGAAGTATGGCGGTTACGGTTAACTTACCACCAGCTGCTTCCGCCTTTTTGCCGAACTGCTTGCGAAGTTTTTCAAGTTCTGTAATATCCGCCTTATCGAACTGTGTTACGTGCGGAATAGTAGTCCACGCATAAGACAAATGCTCGGCAGTCTTTTTACGTATATTCGTCATTGGTCTTACATCAACATCGCCCCACTTCGAGAAGTCAGGTAATGGCTCTTTAGCGATACCGAGCGGTACTCCTGCTGCAGATGCAGTTGACAACTTCTGATTTATACTCTTTGAGAATGCTTTCACATCGTCGATTGATATTCTTCCGCCAGGACCTTTTCCCGGAACCTGGTGAATATCTATCCCGATTTCACGTGCGAATTTTCGAACACTCGGCGCTGCCGGTGCGACTTTCTTAGGCATATCATCCCGTGAGAACTTCGGGGATTGGCCGGCAGATCCAGCCGGTCTCTCGATTGAAAGTGACAATTCTTTGCGCGCTGCTTCGCTGATTTTCGGTTTGTCCTGCTGCTTTACAGGCTGTGGTTTCGGTTCATCTTCCTGCTTTGGTGCGGAAGAACTCTCGAATACAATTACAGTTTCGCCGATCTTGGCAGTTGCACCTTCTTTTATCTTGACGGACTTAACAATGCCATCGAATTCCGCGGGGACTTCAACTGTAGCTTTGTCTGTTTCAATCTCAAGCAAGACATCATCAGCTTTTACTTTGTCGCCCGGTTTAACATGAACCTTTGTAACCTGTGCAGAAGCGATATTCTCACCGAGTTCGGGAAGTTTGAAGTCAACCGGACCCGATGCGATTGCCGGTTTGGATTCAGCTTTCACCGGTTTAGCTTTGGGCTCTTCTTTCTCAACCTCTAATTTATCTTCCTTCGGTTCCTGAGCAGGTTCGGATTTTTTCTCCGACTTTGAACCACCTTCTTCAACCGTGAAAACCACATCACCCACTTTCGCAGTGGATCCTTCCCTTACTCTTACTTCTTTTACAATTCCTTCAATTTCAGAAGGGACTTCAACGTTGGCCTTATCTGTTTCAAGTTCCAGTACAACCTGATCAACGCTTACCGAATCTCCCGGTTTTATATGAATCTTAACAATATCTGCCGATTCAATATTTTCACCCAGTTCGGGTAATTTAAATTCATTAGTCATATTACACTCAAACTTTTTTTTATGAATACATTGGATTAGGTTTATCACTTTTAATATTCAGGGCTTCGGCTGCTTTCTTAAGAACATCAGCTTTTAGTGAACCTTCTTTAACAAGCGAGTAAAGAGTAGCATAAACTATATGCTTAGCATCAACCTCGAAGAAGTCTCGCAGACCTGCTCTGTCTTCGCTCCTGCCGAAACCGAATGTCCCGAGTGTTTTTAATGGTCCCGGCAGCCATTTCGAAATGGAATCGCCGAGAATCTGAACATAATCAGAAGCAGAAATGAAAATGCCTTTTTCACCCTTGGTAACCTGGGCAACGTAAGGAGTTTTTGCTTTCTTGTCCGGGTTCATCATGTTCCATCTCTCGGTATCCTGTGCGTCAAGATGAAGATTCTTGTAACTTGTAACGCTCCATATATCGGCAGACACACCATAATCCTTTTCAAGTATTTCGTGTGCTTTTAGAACTTCGTTAAGAATTGTACCGCTGCCCATTAGGTGAGCTTTGGCTTTCGGATTCTTTTTCTTCGAAGCTTTGAACTTGTACATACCTTTGAGAATACCCTCTTTAACGCCTTTTGTTTCCGGCATGGCAGGCTGAGCGTAGTTCTCGTTCATAACCGTTATATAATAAAATACGTTTTCCTGTTTCTCGTACATTCTATATATACCGTCGCGGATAATCACTGCAAGTTCATAAGCGTAAGCAGGATCATAAGCAATGCAATTGGGAATTGTATAAGCCAGCAGGTGACTGTTGCCATCCTGGTGCTGTAATCCTTCACCTGCAAGTGTTGTTCTGCCTGCAGTTGCGCCGATTATAAATCCTTTAGCACGCATATCTGCTGCTGCCCATGCCAAGTCTCCGATTCTCTGGAATCCGAACATCGAATAGAATGAGAAGAACGGAATCATATTAATGCCGTGGGAAGAGTATGCAGTACCCGCGGCGTTGAATGACGACATCGAGCCGGCTTCAGTTATACCTTCTTCCAGAATCTGTCCGTCCTTGGCTTCCTTGTAGTAAAGCAGGCTGTCCCTGTCTACCGGTTCGTAAAGCTGTCCGACGTGTGAGTAAATTCCAACTTGCCTGAAGAGAGCTTCCATGCCGAACGTGCGAGCTTCATCGGGCACGATTGGAACGATAAGCTTTCCAACCTCGTTATCCTTCAGAAGTTTTGTAAGTATTCTTACATAAACCATCGTGGTTGATACTTCTCGTCCTTCGGTACCCTTGTAAAATTCCTCGAACAATTCTTCCGAAGGTGTCTGCAGCGGAGCGGCTTTTACAACACGCTTCGGAACATATCCGCCCAGAGATTTTCTTCTTTCCTTAAGGTATCTGATTTCGGGACTGTCTTCAGCGGGACGATAGAAAGGCGCGTTTGCAACTTCATCATCCGAGATGGGAATTCCGAATCTTGTTCTGAATTCACGTAATTCATCTTCATTCAATTTTTTCTGCTGGTGAGTAATGTTCTTTCCTTCACCGGCTTCACCAAGTCCGTAACCCTTAACTGTTCTGGCGAGGATTACAGTAGGAGCGCCTTTATGTTCAACGGCAGATTTAAACGCTGTGTAGACTTTCTCAGGATCATGTCCGCCGCGTTTCATTTTCTCTATCTGCTCGTCACTTAAATCCTCAACAAGTTTAAGCAGTTCGGGGTACTTGCCGAAGAAATGCTTTCTAATATAATCGCCGTCTTCAACAATATATTTCTGAGATTCACCGTCGATGCTTTCATTCATCCTCTTAATAAGTAATCCGGTCTTATCCTTCTCAAGCAGTTCATCCCATTCGGAACCCCATATAACTTTAATTACATTCCATCCAGCACCGCGGAAACTTGCTTCGAGTTCCTGAATAACATTGCCGTTGCCTCTAACCGGACCATCGAGTCGCTGCAGGTTACAGTTGATTACGAAAATAAGATTATCCAGTTTTTCGCGTGCTGCCAAAGAAATAGCTCCGAGAGCTTCCGGCTCATCTGTTTCACCGTCGCCGAGGAAAGCCCATACTTTAGATTCACTTGGTTTCTTCAAACCGCGATCCTCAAGATAGCGATTGAACCTAGCCTGGTAGATCGACATAATCGGACCGAGTCCCATAGAAACAGTAGGAAATTCCCAGAAATCCGGCATAAGCCATGGATGAGGATAAGAAGACAATCCGCCGCCCGGGGCCAGTTCCTTTCTGAAATTTTCAAGCTGTTCAACACTTAAGCGTCCCTCCATGAATGCGCGTGCGTAAATCCCGGGAGCTGCATGACCCTGGAAATATATCTGGTCGCCATCGAAGTTGTCGTCCTTACCCCTGAAAAAATGATTAAAAGCTATTTCATAAATAGTAGCCGCGGAAGCATAGGTTGATATATGCCCGCCGATACCGGGATAATGCTTGTTGGCTCTCACAACCATCGCCATTGCGTTCCACCTTATGAGACTTTTAATTCGCCTCTCAATTTCTCTTCCGCCGGGGAAATGAGGCTGCTTATGTCTCGGTATACTATTAATATAAGGAGTATTAGCGGTGAAGGGTAAATCAACTCCGGCTTCATGGGCGTAAGTGTCAAGTTCATTGAGAAGCTCTCTGACCCTCTCAGGTCCGCCATCCTGAAGCACATATTCAAGCGACTCGAGCCATTCCTTTATTTCAAGCTCTTCAATTTCGCTTAATTCGTTTTTCCTGTTTTCATCCATATTCGTGAACCTCAATTTATAAGATATAATTTCGTTTCTTTTAATATTAAGTCTGAGACTGTTTGGGTTTTATAATCTCAAAACTACTAAAAAATGAGATGTTTTGTAAGTTAATAAACTGTTGGGTTTATGACCGGTCGTCTAAAAGTCTAGTATGAACTGAAAAAAGACTCGACGTTCGATATAAAAATGAAAAATAAACGATTTACGAACCCATCCGGACTGATCCGAAGTCCAAAACCATCGAATGTTTCCATCTGCTGCTTAAATGGACAGATCCGGCGAGGCGGGGAAATCTATTAATTTACAGGTAGTTTAGTGCTGTCATAAACTTCCGATAAAACTTCTTCACACAGTTTTATCAGGTAATCCATCACACCGGCAGGATCACTGAATTTGTTGTCCATCTCAAGTTTCATTACTTCCTTGCCTTGTATGAACCGGATTGTTCGGGAATATTTTTCCAATATATACTGGAGAAGTTGTGTGAATTGATTTGTATAGAATTCTTCTCGTTCACCCTTAGGCAGTATAATTGTCACCTTATTCTGTTTGATGATTATTCTTTCAAAAAGAGCTATGGAAGCAAAAAATCTTAGTTTTGCCGCAAGAACCAATCTTTCAACTACTTCAGGTATTTTCCCGTACCTGTCCTGCATTTCTTCAAGTATTTCGTCTATCTCGCTGATGTTAATAATCGAGAACAGCGAAGTATAAAAGCTGAGCCTGTCCGCCTGGTCGGGCATGTAATCCTTAGGAATACCGATCTCGAAATATGTATCGATTGTTGGTGATGAACGATCCTCTGCTTTGGGCAGGTCTTTGAACTCTTCTTTGAACTCGCCTTGACGCAATTCCTCAACCGCTTCGTCAAGCAATTTGACGTACATATCGAAACCGACTGTGTTGATTGCACCGCTTTGCTCAGTGCCAAGCAGGTTGCCGGCTCCGCGGATTTCAAGGTCGCGCATAGACAGGTTGAACCCTTCACCTAAGTCGGTATATTCTTCGATAGCCGCTAGTCGCCGTACTGCCTTTTTAGTAATTGAATTGAGAGATGGAACAAGCAGATGGGCATAGGCCTGACGGTTGGATCTGCCTACTCTTCCGCGAAGCTGATGGAGTTCAGCGAGTCCGAACCTGTCGGCGCGGTTAATAATGATAGTATTTACATTCGGAATATCCAGACCGGATTCGATAATTTTCGTTGCAATCAGCATGTGGAATTTTTTGGCGAGAAACTCGTGAATCACATTCTCGAGCTGTGCCGGTTTCATCTGTCCGTGAGCAACCCCTATTTTAAGTTCCGGGATATGACGCTTTATGTACGCGGCAATTTTATCGATCGACTGAACCCTGTCGTGAACGAAATAGATCTGTCCGTCGCGTCTTAATTCTTCGGTTATCCATTCACGTATTTTGACAATATCAAACTGTTCAACCTTGGTGATGATTGGTATCCTGTTCGGCGGAGGAGTTGCGATTATAGACAAGTCGCGCGCGCCCAGCAGTGAGAGGTTGAGAGTTCTCGGAATCGGTGTGGCGGTTAAAGTTAATGTGTCCACATTTGCTTTAATCGATCGAAGCTTTTCTTTAGCCATCACGCCGAAACGGTGTTCCTCATCGATCATCAGAAGTCCAAGGTCCTTGAATTTGATATCCTTCGAGAGGAGACGATGAGTTCCAATCAAAACATCAACCTTACCACGTTCAAGGCGGTCGACTATTTTAGTTTGTTCTTTCTTCGCTACAAACCTCGAAAGCACCTCAACTTTAACAGGGAACTGTGCAAGCCGGTCTTTGAATGTGTTGTAATGTTGCTCTGCAAGTATTGTTGTCGGTACCAGCAGGGCAGCCTGTTTGTTATCGTTAACAGCCTTGAACGCTGCACGAACTGCAATTTCGGTTTTCCCGAATCCTACATCGCCGCATACCAGCCGGTCCATCGGATTGGCTGATTCCATATCGCCTTTCACTTCTTCGGTTACTTTTGCCTGGTCAACAGTATCTTCATACATAAATGAAGCTTCCAGCTCGCGCTGCCAGATAGTATCTGTACTGTATGTATAACCCTGAGCGGCTTTGCGTTTCGCGTAAAGTTGTATTAACTGTCTTGCCGCGTCCTTAATTTTCGCTTTAACTTTCTTCTTTGTCGTTTTCCATTCGTTACTGCTCAGGTTGGTTAGCTTTGGTTTTATTTCTTCGTTGGAAGAAAACTTTTTAACGAGTCCGAGGTAGTTTAGATTTACATAAACAATATCACCCTCGGCATAGAGTATTTTAATGCTTTCCTGTTCCGTCATCCCGATGTTGATAGTTTCGAGTCCGGCATATTTGCCTATCCCGAAATTCTCGTGAACAACAAAGTCTCCCAGTTTAAGTGAGGCAAGATCACGGGCTTTCGATTTCCTGTACTTCTTTTTGGAAGAAATTTTTGTGCGGTAAGGCTTGTTAAATATTTCATAGTCGGTAAGAACAAGCAGCTTTTCTTCCTTCGACGAAAAGCCTTTCTTAATAGGAAAATAAATTACCGATATAACTTTCGAATCAATGAGCTGTCCGATTTCAGGTTTTAGTTCGGAAAGAAGATCGGAAAGCCGCTTTACCTGCATTTCGTTTTCTGCAGTGATAATAATTCTATAATCCTTGTTCGCATTATTAATCAGTACATTGCCTAACAGTTCGAAATTCGAATTTATCGGAGGAGTATCGTGCAGCTCATGTTTGTATTTGTTCTCGCTATCACCCAGCTCCTGCTGCAGTATCCAGTAGGCATCCTGATTGAAAAGAGTTTCCAGTGTAAAAGGAAGTTCTTCAACACCGGAATCTTCCACGGGTTTTTCATCTGCTTCGACATTCTCCGAATCGAACAATTCCTTTCTTAGTTCATCATCGATATCATCATAATTCTCTTTATCATGCCTAATTTCTGCCTGCCCGAACAGACTATGTAAATCGCTCATTGATGATAATATCATAGGCTTGTCGAGGTAATCAAATATAGTGGATGATTCAATGTTATCATCCTCATCATCGAGTATTTGAGCCGCGATGGTAATTGAATTAATTCGTTCCGATGAACGCTGACTTTCAGGATCGAAGTAACGAATTGATTCAAGGAAGTCACCGTCGAATTCAAGTCTGCAAGGCTGCTTTTCACTGTAGGACCAGAAATCTATAATTGAACCGCGCGTGGCGAAGTCGCCGGGATTTTCAACAAACTTGTCCTTCGAGTAATTTGAAATGTTCAGGTATTCAACGAGATCATCGTAAGTTAAATCACCGCCGGATTCAATAGTGGTAGTACTTTTGTCTATTGCATCCTTCGAGGGAAGCTTCTGAATAAGCAGTTCAGTTGTACTGATTACTATAAAGCTTTTCTTCTTGTGCAGATTAGTCAACTTTTCCTGAAGACTATCAGGAGTAAAATCATCGATAATAACTGTCCTTCCTGATAACCCTACAAAATTAAACTCGACTTTAAGTTCATTTACTCTCTGTACGTTTTCAGCAAGAATTATCAATTGATTTACAGTGCCGGAAATTGAGTTAACCAAAAGTGTAAGTGAGGAGCCAGGTAGGGGGGAGATAGAAATCCTGTTTATGATTCCATCACGTTTTTGAAGTAACTTGCCGAATAAATTTATCTTTTCTATTCGATTGAATGATGCCAGAAATTCTTTATGCATGGAATGTTTACTTTTATTTAAAATACACACAGCAAACCAGGCACACAAAGTGCGGTTTGCAAAGTGCAAATTTACGTGAATTATATTTCCGCACCAAGTTTGGACAATTTAATTGTAACTGTGAACAATATTTCAATCATAACAGAATAATGTTATTTTACAGCAAGAATTTATTTCCAATCTACCGGAGCCCTTAATATGGCATATCGTAAAGCAGCTAAACCGAAAGAACTAAAACCTGAAGACCTGAAATGGTCGTGCGATCCCAAAATATTCCAGTTTGATTCCACTAGTGAAATTAAGCCGATTGAAGGAATTATCGGCCAGGAAAGAGCGATGAAAGCTCTTAAGCTTGGTGTTGATCTCAGGAGTCCCGGATATAATGTTTTTATAACCGGCTTATCCGGAACCGGTAAACTTACCACCGTGAAAAAAATGCTTGAGCAAATCAGCCCCGACTTTGCAACTCTCTACGACTATGTTTACGTGAATAACTTTGAAGATGAAGACAGACCTGTGCTGATCGAAATGAATTCAGGTCAGGCAGTGGATTTTAGAAAAGACATGGCAAACAGCATTCAGTTCCTGCAGGAAAATATTCCACGGGTGCTTGAGTCGGATTTATTTCTTAACCAGAAAAAGAAAATGATTTCCGATTTCGGACAATCGCAGCAGGCAATGCTCGATGCTTTCGAAAAGAAATTGAAGAAGGATGACTTTGCGCTTGGACAGGTAAAGGTCGGTGAAATGATGCGACCCGAGATTATGGTGATTGTTGAGAACAAACCATTGCTTATTCAGCAGCTGGATGAACTGATTGTGGAAAAAGTAGTCAGCAAACAAAAAGCGAAAAGTATAACAAAAAAATACGCTGCTTACCAGGAGGAGCTACAGCTTGTATTTAAGAGAAGTCTGCAACTTAACCAGGAATTCAAGGACTCGATAAAGCGACTTGAATCCGATGAAGTAAAACATGTTATCAATGCGACGTTCGATCATATTAAGAGTAAATACAAAATCGACAAGGTCCAAAACTATATTAACCAGGTTGTTGAAAATATTTTTGAGAATCTGGATGTATTTAAAGGCAGCCAGCCCGCGCGTGAAGAAGGTCCTGATGGAACTATTCTGGATTACCTTAAAGAGTATGAGGTAAATGTTATTCTGGATAATTCAAGAACTCGTACATGCCCGGTTATAATAGAAACTTCGCCGACTATGAGCAACTTGTTCGGTGCAATAGAAAAATTTAGCGACGGCAGGGGCGGCTGGTATGCGGATTTTACGAAAATTAAATCAGGATCGCTCCTAAGGGCAAATGGCGGCTTCATTGTTCTCAATGCTATGGATGTACTCTCCGAGCCCGGAGTATGGCGCGCATTAAAACGAATGCTGCTTCACGGGAAACTCGAAATACAGGATGTTTCGAGTTACTACCAGATGTCGCCCAGTGTGTTAAAACCTGAACCGATAGAGGTGGACACAAAAGTACTTTTAATCGGCAACAATTATGTTTACTCAGTTTTATCCGGTAATGAAGACGATTTCAATAAAGTTTTCAAAGTGAAAGCCGAATTCGATTATGAAATGAAGAGGACGGATAATTCACTTGCCGAATATGTTCAGGTAATAAAGAAACTTATTCAAAAAGACAGTCTTCTGGATTTCAATTCAACTGCAATTGCCAAAATTATAGAGTACAGCGCAAGGTATGCGGGAGAGAAAAACAAACTTACTACCCGGTTCGCATATATTTCCGACCTTGTAAGGGAATCGTGTTTCTGGGCTCGCGATACAGGAGATGAGATTGTTACTGAATACCATGTTGACCAGGCATACGAAGCTTCACGGGAAAGGCAGGGACTGTATGAATCGAAAGTAAATGAGATGATGCTTAACGGAACTATGCTGATTGATACGGACGGGGAACGGGAAGGTCAGGTAAATGGTCTGGCAGTTTACGGCGGCAATCATCACTCGTTCGGCAAACCCACCAGAATTACCGCTTCAATCGCGCTGGGAACAGGAAATATACTTAATGTTGAACGTGAAGCAGGATTAAGCGGAAACACTCACAATAAAGGTGTCCTGATAATTTCCGGATATTTCAGAGAAACATTCGGGCAGCGGGTTCCGCTCTCGTTTAATGCAAGTCTTGTATTCGAACAGGGCTACGGAATGATTGATGGAGATAGCGCTTCAATTACGGAGATCTGTGCATTGCTTTCATGCCTTTCCGGGTTACCTTTAAAACAATCACTCGCAATAACCGGATCTGTTAATCAGAAGGGTGACATTCAACCCATAGGCGGGGTGAATGAGAAAATTGAAGGCTTCTTCGATCTTTGTGAGTTGAGGGGTTTAACCGGCAAACATGGTGTTATTATTCCCGTGCAAAATGTAAAAGATCTTATGCTTAAGCAAAAAGTAGTGGATGCAGTTAAGAATAAGAAATTTCATATTTACCCGGTTTCACGGGTTGAACAGGCAATTGAGATCTTTACCGGAGTGAAAGCCGGAAAGCAAACAAGAACCGGCGGTTACGAAGTTAATACTGTTTTCGGACTTGTTGTTAAAAACCTTAAAGAGATGAGAAAGCGGGTAAAAAGCGGCGGTACGCCCGCGGGGAAGAGAAAATCATCAAAAGCAAAGAAATAACCGAAAGTATTAAAGATGGGAGAAGGTGACTATAAATTAGCTAAATGGTGGGAACAGAAGGACAATGGGAAATTACTTTGCACATTGTGTCCCCGTTATTGCACAATTGGTGAAGGACAGAACGGATTTTGCTATATAAGAAAAAATATCGGAGGTAAATTATACTCAATCGGGTATGGCAGACCGACAGGTTTCGCGATCGATCCGATAGAGAAAAAACCGTTAAGTCATTTTCTTCCCGGTACGGATATATTAAGCTTCGGAACAGCCGGTTGCAACCTCGGATGTAAATTCTGTCAGAACTGGTCGATGAGCAAAGCTAAGCTGGATAATACAAATTCATATTATGCCAGTCCTGAGGATGTGATAAATCTCGCAAAAAAGTACAATGTGAGATCTATCGCCTTCACTTATAATGATCCTACAATTTTCGGTGAGTATGTTATTGATGTTTCCAGACTGGCAAGGGAAGCTGGAATAAAAACGGTAATGGTTACCGCCGGATACATTGATGAAAACGCACGTCCGGAAGTGTATAAATATATCGATGCGGCTAATGTCGATTTAAAAGCTTTCAGTGAACAATTTTATCACAAAATAACTTTTTCGCATCTTAAAGATATTCTTAAAACTTTAATTTGGCTGAAAACAAAAACGGACATCTGGTTCGAGATTACAACTCTATTAATTCCTGGAGAAAACGACTCAGTTGAAGAAGTTGAGCAAATGTGTAAATGGATAGTTGCTAATCTCGGAATTGATATACCAATCCATTTTACCGCATTTCACCCGGATTTTAAGATGACAGACAAGCCCAGAACACCAGCCTCAACACTTAAACAGGCATATGATGTCGCTAAAAATTTCGGTATTAATCATGTGTATTTGGGAAATATTCATGATTCAGATGCACAAACAACTAAGTGCCCGAAGTGTTTTAAATCCTTGATTATAAGGGATTGGCATTCTATTTTAGTAAATAAGTTGAAAAACAATTATTGTCCGGCCTGTGGGACTAAAATTGCCGGTGTTTTTTAACTAATCTTTCAAATATTATCATGGGGAGCAAATTATGAAAGTAATTTCATGTCTTAAGGTTGCATTTTTTTCAATTCTACTAATATCTAGTATTTTTGCACAATCCAGCGTAGAAGTAATCGGCAAAGTGTTTCCAAATGCTGATGCTGTTGAGCTTTTTGGAGTAGTGGAGACATCAGTAAAAGTCCCGGTAAGTAAAATTAAGGAGCAATTAAGTAAAGCAGAAAGTTCGATTATGTTCATGATTAAGAATGGTGATATTATAATTACCGATACAAAAAGAAATCTTTTATCTACTGAGAAAAGTGTCCCCTTGAAGTCAACTGATGTTCTTCATAAATTCAGCGTAAGCGTAGTGAAGGAACTTCTTTCCAAAGGAAATTCAGATTATGTTATCTTTGAACAAAGAGGTGTTGTATTAACTGTAACTAGCGGAACTTATACGATGGAGTTTTCAACACTTTGCCCACCTATGTGTGAATAAAATAATTATAATGGTTTAGTACAGTTGAAGATTCTATATTATTCAGCAATTATAATTTGGATTTTCCCGGCATTCAGACAATATAAAACCTGGCTGTTTGGTTTTTTTTTAATTTTAGCTTGTTTAGATCCTCTCGGATTATTGCTGAAGTTCACGGGATATCAGGATTTTACCTTTTTAACCTCAGAGTTATTGGTGCTTTGCTTAATCTTTTGGTTGCAAAAAAAGACTCTGATGGATTATAAATTGTTGGGTCTGGGGATTCTAATAACATTAATAAATGTATTAGTTGATTTGCCTGTATTAGATAATAGTTTACTGATTGGAGAGTTGCTAATTGTATTTGTGTTACTCCTCAAGATACTTGCGGAAGAAAATATCTTAAAAAACTCTCTAAACTTATTTTATGTTGTTCTTCTATTTTATTTCCTTACTGTTATCCTTAAAATACTAATTGTTATCTTCGGAATAAAACATGCTAATGAATATTTTATTGTTACTTCAGTCTTCCAAATCTTATTTGGACTCTTCTTTTCAATCTATAGAGAGGATGACCCCCGACTCCTGGTTAAGCTTGAATAACCCCATAGTATTTTCACTTATTACACTTCTTGTAATTCTTGCGGTAGTATTTATTTATTATCGTTATGCAATAATTCCTATGAAAAGGAAGCATCTGGAAGAAGAAGAGATTTTAAAACTGCAGCATGCCGAGTTAATGGCTTTATTCGCGGAACTCTCTCCTGACCCTATTCTCAGGTTCAATAAGAACGGCGCAATTCTATTATCCAATATGGCTGCACATTCCGTATTCGGAAAGATGCTGGGGCATCCCACTAATATAAAATCACTGTTTATTGAATTAAGTGATCTCGATGTCGACCTGTTTATAAATGAAGGGGAAAGAAAGGTTTTTATATCTGATATAAGTAAGAATACTTTTCAATGGATTGTGGCCGGCATTTCTCATAATAAAATCGGACAGATCTACGGGCGTGACATAACGGAATTGATAAAGAAAGAAGAACAAATGTTCGCTGCTTTGAAAGAGGCTCAAAAGGCTAATTCACTGAAAGACGATTTCTTATCGAGAATTTCTCATGAAATTCGTTCACCTCTGACATCAATACAAGGAATATCCAGGCTTATTTGTTCGGACATGAAAGATCGTTTGAGTGAAGAATACTTTGAGATGCTGCAATTGATTGAGAATAGCAGTAAAAGACTCGTATGGACTATTGATCTGATTATTAACATGTCTCAAATACATACAGGGAATCTGTCAATAACTAAAACTGAGTTTAATGTTATCGGCATGTTGAAAAAACTGAAATATGAATTTCAGTCAATAGCTGATGAAAAATCAATTGAATTTGTTCTAAATACCGGTATGGACGAGTTGATGATTTCAGCCGATGAATATTCGGTTGAGAAGATATTTATTAACCTTCTTGACAACGCGTTTAAATTTACTGAAAAAGGACATGTGACTATTGATGTGATTGTTGATGATAATAAGAAAATAATAAAAATCATTGATACAGGACATGGAATTTCAAAAGCTTATATGGATAATATTTATACTCCGTTCACACAGGAAGAGATGGGGTATTCGCGAACTGTTGACGGAATTGGGCTGGGACTTGCGCTTGTTAGAGAGTTTGCTAAACTGAATGATATTGAAATGAAAGTGTTGAGTGAATCCAGTGAGGGAACGGTATTTAGTGTAATATTCAAATAGAAAAAGCTGTCCGAAGACAGCTTTTTACAATACGATTATGAATTAGGTGCCGGCACTGTAATCGTCAAGATACACTACCTGTTCCTTAGTCAACTTATCAATTTTATAGTTCATTGTTTTTAGTTTTATTCCTGCAATTTCCTGATCCTGTTCTTCAGGAATGTCATAAACGTCAGGATTAAGATTAATGCCGCCTTTATCCCACTGGGCAAGTTTTAGCTGTGACATGAACTGATTCGCAAATGACATATCCATAACTTCCGAAGGATGTCCTTCCGCTGCAGCTAGATTAACAAGTCGTCCCTGTGCCAAAACGTATACTTTGTTACCGTTTTTCAAAGTGTATTCTTCATTGTTATCTCGTACGTCACGCTTGCCTTTCTTAATGGCTTCCAGATCATTCAGATTCAATTCGCAATCGTAATGACCGGTGTTACATACAATTGCTCCGTCTTTCATCTTTTCAAAATGCTTTTTAATAATAATGTCTTTAACACCTGTTGCTGTTATGAAGATATCGCCGATTTTTGCGGCATCATCCATCTTCATTACCCTGAAACCTTCCAGAGTTGCCTTTAGAGCAGCTGTAGGTTTGACTTCCGTAACTATAACGTTTGCGCCCATTCCCGCAGCGCGCATCGCAACACCTCGTCCACAATGTCCATATCCGGCAACAACGAAATTTTTACCCGCTAACAGAACCGATGTGGCTCTTAATATACCATCAAGAGAAGACTGTCCTGTGCCGTATACATTGTCGAAATCCCATTTGGTTTCAGCATCGTTCACAGCGATAACAGGGTACAGCAGCTTTTTGTCTTTTCCCATAGCTCTTAATCGATGAACACCTGTAGTAGTCTCTTCTGTTCCGCCGATAATATTTTCAGCTAGATGAGGGAATTTATTGTGAACAGTAAAAATTAGATCAGCACCATCATCCAGAGTTAAATTCGGTTTCATATCGAGGGTGCGTTCTATGGACCAGTAAAAATCTTTTACATTCTGACCGTGCCATGCATAAATTTCAGTTCCTTTTTTTGCAAGAGCAGCAGCTATGTCATCCTGCGTTGACAGCGGATTGCATCCGCTCCAGCTTATCTTGGCACCGGCAGCTTTCAATGTCTCAATGAGAACTGCAGTTTCTTTTGTAACATGAAGGCAACCTGCAATCTTATATCCCTTCAACGGCTTTGTCTTGCTATACTTTTCTCTTAGAGCCATCATTACGGGCATGCGTGATTCAGCCCACTCAATTCTTTTACGACCCTCAGCAGCAAGCTTAAGATCTTTTACTTTATACTTCCCTTTTTTGTAATCCATTATATTCAATCACTCCTGTTGTGTTATAAGTACTTTTTAAATTTATTAACTAGATCAAGTTTTTCCCAGCTGAATTCCTTTCTGCCGAAATGACCATACGCAGCGGTATTTTGGTAAATCGGTTTTCTCAGATCAAGTCTCTTGATTATTCCTTTTGGTGTCAGGTCAACTTCTTTCTTTATTATTTCAGAAATTTTTGCATCCGGTAGTTTACCTGTTCCTTTTGTCTCCACATAAACCGAAACTGGTTCTGCTACACCGATTGCATAAGCAACCTGAACCATACATTCTTTCGCCAGTTTGGCTGCAACAACATTCTTTGCAATGTGTCTCGCTGCATAAGTAGCGCTTCTGTCAACCTTTGAAGGATCCTTGCCTGAAAACGCTCCGCCGCCGTGTGGAGCCCAGCCGCCGTAAGTATCAACAATGATTTTTCTTCCGGTTAAACCGCTGTCTCCATGAGGTCCGCCAATCTCGAATCTTCCCGTTGGATTTACGTGATATTTAGTTTTCTTATCAAGATATTTTGCGGGAATTACTTTTTTAATTACGTTCTCAATAACATCTTTCTTTATCTTTTTCTGACTTACATTTGCATCGTGCTGAGTGGAGATTACGACAGTGTCAACGCGAAGAGGTTTATGCTTATCATCATACTCAATCGTAACCTGTGACTTTGAATCCGGACGAAGGTAAGGCATAGGATTATTTTTCTTCTTTCTTATGTCAGCCAGTTTCTTAACAAGTTTATGCGCATAGACAATCGGCATAGGCATATATTCAGGTGTCTGATCACAAGCGTAGCCAAACATTATTCCCTGATCTCCCGCACCGCCGGTATCAACTCCCATAGCAATATCGGGTGACTGTGAATGTATCGCGTTTAATACTCCGCAAGACTCAGAATCAAATTTATATTCCGCTTTCGTATAACCAATTTTTCTAATAGTATCCCGAACAACATTCTCAACATCGATATACGCTTTGGTAGTAACTTCGCCGCCTACCACTACCAATCCAGTGGTAACAAAAGTTTCGCAGGCAACCCGGGCCTTCGGGTCCTGTGCGAATATCGCGTCCAGTACTCCGTCGGATATTGCATCGCACACTTTATCCGGATGCCCTTCCGATACAGATTCTGATGTAAATAAGTATGGCATTTAATCTCCGTAAATAGTTATTAGTAAAATTCAATCTCCGACGAGTCCCCGGCATTCAACTTTTTGAAATTTCCTTTAACAACAGTATGACTTCCAATAATCGAATTTTCAAGCAGTGATTTATCCACTTCCGAATTATCACTTATAATAGAGTTCCGGATTATCGAATCCTTAATTACACATCCTTCTGCAATTGTTGTATAAGGGCCTATAACACAATTTTCAACAACTGCATTTTCAGCAATAAAAACAGGATCGATTACTACAACATCATTAGGTCTGCGGTTAGTTCCGTTATGTGACAGCAGATATTCATTAGTGGCTAATAATGTTTCCGGTTTACCGCAATCATACCATCCCTCAACCGGGAATGTGCTTACTTTCGCGCCTTTATCTATCATTAACTGAAGCGCATCTGTCAGCTGATATTCTCCGCGGGTTTTAATATCTTGTTCTATTATTTCTGTGAGTGATGATTTAAGAAGTTCTTTGTCTTTTATATAATACAATCCTACAAGAGCCAGGTTAGAAACCGGTTCATGAGGTTTCTCAACCAGTTTGGTTATATATCCGTTTTCAGTAATCGCAACTCCGAACCTTCTGGGATCTTCAACTTTTTTAACGCCCAGCGAACTGGTTTCAGATTTAACAACTTTTAAAATGTCTACATCAAATATCGTATCACCAAGTACAATAAATAATTCATCGTCTCCGAATGTCGGAGCGGCTGTATAAACTGCATGCCCGAGTCCGAGCATTTCTTCCTGCACGATAAAGTCACATTCAAGAGATGGATAATTCTCTCTAATAAAGGACTCAATCAAATCGCCAAGGTGCCCGATAATAAATGTAGCTTTATCAACACCGGCTTCCATGAGTTTATCAATTATGTATGCGAGCATAGGTTTGCCGCCGACATTTAAAAGTACTTTCGGTACCGAATGTGTATGCGGTTTTAGTCTTGTGCCGAATCCTGCAGCAGGAATAATTGCTCTCATAAACTTTATGACTCTTGATTATAAAAAAACAAAATTAAATAATACCTGTACCTTTTCCAAACAGTTGAATACTAACAGACGTATGACTAGTATTGTGGAAAAACTTGAAAATCTTATGCAGCATAATAATCGAATAACAAAATTGTTCAATATAGAATACCCGATAGTACAGGCGGGGATGGTCTGGGTCTCTGGCTGGAAACTGGCCTCGGCAGTTTCAAACAACGGCGGACTGGGATTAATTGGTGCCGGATCAATGAAACCGGATCTGTTGAAAGAACATATACAAAAATGCAGACAGGCAACGCAAAAGTCGTTCGGGGTGAATATACCTTTGTTAAGAGGAGATGTTGAAAAACTAATTGATGTAATACTTGGTGAAGATGTTAAAATAATTTTTTCTTCAGCAGGTCATCCCGGCAGACATATCGACAAGTTAAAATCATCAGGTGCCGTAGTGGTTCATGTTGTATCGAATGTAAATCAGGCTTTGAAGTCCCTGAGTGTTGGCTGCGATGCAGTTGTTGCCGAAGGTGTTGAAGCGGGAGGACATAACGGCCCGGATGAAATAACTACATTCTGTCTGATCCCTCAGGTTGCCGATTGTGTTGACATCCCGGTAATTGCTGCAGGAGGTATTAGCGATGGTCGAGGTATACTTGCAGCGCTGGCACTCGGTGCCGAAGGTGTTCAAATAGGAACAAGATTCGCAGCAACTGTTGAATCTTCAGCCGATGAGAATTATAAGCGGAAAATTGTTGAGGCAGATGATAAGGCAACAACTCTTACGCTGAAGAAGACCGGTTTAACCAGAATGCTGAAAAACAATTTCAGTAAAGAAGTTGAGGAGATGGAATCTTCCGGAGCTTCGTCCGAATCTGTTCGGGAAAAACTCGGAAGTAAAAGAGAAATGATTGGGATATTCAATGGAAATTATGAAGAAGGAATAATGGAAGCCGGGCAGTGCGCGGGACTTATAAAAGATATCCCGACTGTAAAGGAACTAATGGATAGAATACTGACAGAATATGAATATGTAAAGTCTGAGATCAATAAAACCGGGCTTAATAAATAAGCCCGGCTATTAATCAATTAATACCAGAAGTGGAATTGCATTATGAATGCATCGTTATCCACTGATGGATTTTCAAGGTGAAACCTGTACTGCGGTCGGATTTCCACGAAGCTGTATGGGAAAAATTCCAAACCAACAATTAAATGACCTAAATCATCTTTGTCGATATTATTGTCCGGGTCGAACCTGTCATATCTAACAATAGCCTCAAGTCCTACCTGTATTAAGAAGGCTGCTTTCAGCATCAATGCCGAAGAAGTTATATCTTCTGCAATATAATTGTCGGCAATGTCATATTCAGCCAGTAGAGAAAACCTATCGTATCCAATACCTATAAAACCGCCGTATAAATTTGAGTTGTTATACGAAGCGGGAAAAGTATTGGTGCGCTGTTTCGAATTGGAATAAGAGCCTCCGAACATTAGACCGAATTTACCACTGGTTGGAGTAATTTCCAGCCGGGTAGTAAATGAAGGGTCGGACTGAAAAGTAAATTGCGTTGATGGTCGTCCTACACTCGCTGTAAGGAAGGCAATATCCTCGTAGTACATACCTACTTCAAGTCCGGTTTCCAGATAGTATGGATCATACTTTAATCCATGAATACCACCATCACGAAGCAGTGCGAAGTCACCCCCTTTTATATATGCAGTATGGTCGTCAATCCTTATCCCAAAGTTCGGCTGAAATTTACCTCCTTTAATATAGCCGTTCATCGGCAATATCCGGGCAACTCCGTAAGCTTCCCAAATTCCCTGCACAAAATCATAGCGGGTAACAATATCAATTTTTTCCGAAAGTTTTACATTGCTGTAAATCGCACCGGTCATATCCTGGAAATCAGTTCTGCTTTTTTCCTGTGAGTAAAGAAACTGTCCGCGCATGTCCAGTCCGAATGAAATGTTATCCGACAATTTTGGCGACAGTGTGATTTCTTTTTCTCTCGGAGAAATCATACTCATGGGCAATTTACCGTAGTACCAGCCGTCCTCGTTTCGTACTATTCCGCCCGTCGGATTCACATGACAGTCAATGCATCTGTCGTTAAACCTGACGGCAAATCTGGGTAATGCTAAAACTGATGAAGAAATAAATAGTATATTAAAAAGTAAAAAGGTTGTGAATTTCATTCTATCCCCGTTAAATGAGTTGTCATGTCTAATTTAAATAACGTAATTTTGTGAAACAAGAAATATTTGATTACGAATGACTCAAAATAAACACAGGAAATAAAATGTATAATATTATAGTCGCGCTCCACATATTAATTGCCGGTATCTGGCTTTCAAACGTTTTACTGAATCTGGCTTTAAAACTTACTGGCAATAATGATGATTCTAAACGTAGTGTATTGATTTTATTCTATTTGAAATATTCTAATATTATCGGGATGATTGGCGCGGTAGGAATACTGGTAACAGGTATTTATATGACAGCTGCAAATCCGGCATATTCATTTTTCCAGTTCAGCGCTAATCACTGGCTTGTTTCAAAACAAATCGTAATGATTGTTATTCTGGCTCTTGTATTCGCATTACTTATACCGAATGCAAAAGCGATAAAGAAGCAGCTTCAAAACGGGGGAGGAACTGCCGATGATCAGTTGCTTGGTAAGCTGAATAAAATAACATGGACGATCAATATACTTGTAATTATCAATATTCTGTTTGCTTTAAGCAGAAGAATGATGTAATTAGTATTATTTCAAAATTACTAATTTCTTTGTTTCGGAATAATTTCCTGACTTGATTCTGTAGAAATACACACCTGACGGAAGAGTGCCGGCATTGAATTCAATTGAATAAGTTCCCGGCTCTTTTCTTTCGTTCATAAGAACTGCAACTACACGACCCAGGATGTCATATACTTTTAATGATACGTTTGTAGTGGAGGCTGATTTTGCGTCCACAACCGGGATAGAATAATTAATTGTTGTTGTGGGGTTAAACGGATTTGGATAATTCTGAAATAATTTGAATTCAGTAACAGTTTCCGACTCAAATTTTACAATTTCATTCTCAATAAACGAATCCGTACCGGTTGCCAGAAGCAGGTGTTTTGCATTCTTGCCGTAAACGGTGATCAAACTTCCGCTTGTAATATCACCGGTTTCATAATCAAATAATTTGTATGATAAACCGGCAGGAAGTTTCCCTGATTCAACAAGATTAATTTGGACAGATGAATTTTCATCAGATTCAATATACAATTTGTACGTGTTATTATAGGATTTACCGATAACTGCAGTTGAGTATTTATTCCCATCTTCATCTACAAATCCTGCTTCGAATGAATTATCAACAGGCGGAGCTTTTCTATAAATTAAATTATCTGTAGATCCTTTACGCAATCCTTTACTCATATTTTTGATCGCAAATAACTCTTCGGTTTTGTTTTGTGACGCTGCATTTATTTTCAAACTCCAGTCTGAACCGGCTATAACTTTAGGAAATAGTACCGGGTAATACTCACCGTAATTTTTAAGTTTTAATTCAGTAACCTCCGGTGGTATAAAGTATCCTTCTCCGGGTCTCATAATGCTCGTTAATTTATAAGACTTTGTTCCGGTATCATATCTGTATGCGACAGCGGGAGTATCAATCTCAACATCAAAGGTATATGGGTTGGCAATAGTCTTCCAGATACCGCTTTCTAATTCTATAGTATTATCGGTCAGCTTTCTTGTTGTAATACTATTTGAATATGTATAAGATAGATCAAATGATTCCATAATAGATTGGGCAATAAAGTATCCTTTACCAGGATTAATTGTGCTGTTGTTTAACGTTGTAAAAGCGTCTTCAATAGTTGGATCGAATTCGTAGACAATCCATTGCCCGTCTTCCATTTTAACTGTCTGGCCGAGATCGTTAAAGACAGAATCAGCTGAAACGCCGTCAAAAGGAAAACCGAAAAATACCCAGTTCACACTTGCTTCTTCCGCAGTCCCTGCCGGAGTAGATTTAGGTACCGTTATACTTGCAGATTTATAGTTCTCCAATACTACCTGCACGTCAAGAGGTCCGAAAATACTGATTGAATCAATTTCAGTATTACCAGATCCTCGGGTATACAATTCTCCTAAAATAATTAAACCGCTTTCATCAGTATTTTGGTATGGAATTATAAATTCATCTGCATTTGCGCTGACTGCCTTTTTTTTATTTCCGGGTCCGCCAGTGAAATAATTCATTCTGAAATCCAAATTGTTTTCATCCTCAAACAATGAATTGTCGAAACCGGCCCTGATAGAAGTGTTTTCACCAATAATTATTCCACTGCTTATCTCAGGTAATTGCTTCCCTGAAATCCTGAAGGAATTAATAATTTCACTAGCAACCGAGCTGCTGTCGAATGAAGCGTGTAGAATAAATTTTAGAGGCGAATCTCCAACGGCGTTGTGAGTTATTACTAAAGTATCAACATTATCTGTGTTGAAGTCCGGTGTTATATAGTGTAAATCTAGTAAACTCGAATCACCGGGTTGAAGCCGGAAAGAATTCGCCGATGTGTTCATCAACTCGAAATAGTCATTTGAAAAACTCACCTTGTATTCAATTGGAAGATTACCTGTATTGAGTATATTAACGCTCCTGCTGCTATTAACAAGTCCTTCAAACGGAATATCTCCAAGCCCCGCAAATGTTTGCAATGATCTCATACCGAATTGTCCGCCTTTCCCGAGCCCGACAATCGGGATTTTCGTAATTGCATCGGGAAAGGAATTACTTTCAATAACCAGGAATGCTTTGTTCGAATCGAGTTCGAAAGGACTAAATTTTAATCTGAACGTTACGGAATCACCTGAAGCAACTTTGTCCGGTATATCAATCAGTTCGAAGGACTCCACCTCGGAGCCTTCAAAGTATATTCTTTCAATGTCAAGAGTAGTGTTCCCTTTCCGGTTGTTTAATCTGAAAGATTTCGTAACAGGATTGGATGAATTTGTAGTATCAATAAACAACGTGTCATCGGTAAAGCCAAGTATCGCCATCCGGGCGTATAGCTCAAAATCTATTTTTAGAGTATCTTCATCTGAATCAGACTGAGGAACCATCTTGATGGATCCGCCAGTAAATCCTGTGTCAATTTTTGATTTGTCTGCGGTAAGCACCAATTGTTCCGATGACAATGGCGCGATAGTTATCTCGGATTTATCTGCCGAGAAAATTGTATCCGGCATAACAATTATATTGCTAAATGCGGATTCATCGTTTGATCCGTTCATAATATTAATAGAAGCAATTGTATCGACGGGGGTTTTGGAAAAATTGATCAGAGTATCGATTATCTGTGGCTGCACCAGAAATCTACTTGTAGAAAAACGCGCTGCTTCACTCCAGTTACTTGTATCACCGAAAGTATTTATTCCTCTGATATGCCAGAAGTAATTGCTGTTTATTTCCAGTTCCTCTATTACTGCGCTTGTATCTTCAAATGTCTCAAAGATGGTTTGTTCAACGAACAAGGAGTCTTTCGATATGCTAAATTCATATGCTTCCGCACTGTCAACCGGTTGCCATGTGAAAACGATGTTCCTCGAAAATTGAGTCGCATTATTTTCAGGGAGAATTGATTCAGGTGAATTTAATTTCGTTTTAAACCCGGCGTAATCTGACCAATAACTTGTGTCCCCGTTATCGGTTCTTCTGTTTACCCTCCAGTAATAATATGTATTGTTTTCTATTCGCGGAACAACAGCACTGTTATTCTCAAGATAACTGTCTGATATTTTATTTTTGAATAAAGTATCAAGTGCAACCTGTACACGGTATGTATCGAATAATTCGCCGGGACTCCATTGTAAATTAATATTGGTTATATCCAGATTACGAACACCGTTAACCGGAAATATCAATAACGGCTTTGCCAGTTTAGTTCTAAACGTTGATGGCTCCGTCCATTTACTTGTATCGTTAAATGAGTTTCGGGACTTAACTCTCCAGAAATAAACAGTATCGCTTAGCATCCCATTGATCTTAATCCTGTCGAAGGCTGTTGATGTATCCACAACCGGCGGCACGGTTTGAAAGTCCTCATCAAGTCCTAACTGAAAATCATATATACTTGCCAGGTCAACATTAGACCACCTGAATGTAATTGCAGTATCCTGGTTGGTGATGTAGTTCGTAGGGGTAATAAGCGTAGCTTTTTTTAACTGCGTTCTGAAGCTGAATACATCCGACCATTGTCCGGGTAGTACATCTGAGTTGTAAGGTTTAACCCGCCAGTAGTAATGCTGCCCTGATCCGAGATTAGTGAGTTCAATAAAATTATAATCTGTAGTAATGTTTCTGAGCGTATCCGAAAAATCTGGTTCACTCGAAATCTGAAAGTTGAAACTGGCATTTGCCGAGTCACTGCTCCAATTGAAAACAACTACATCCGTCTCAAGGTTATTTGTTCCGTTCGAAGGATTATACAGGGTAACCGGTTTAGGATCAACCGTAGTTGCAAATTTCCATATATCTGACCAGGGTGAATCGGGTGAGTCCACTTTTACTCTCCACCAGTAAGTAGTGTTTTGAGTTAATCCCGACACAGTGATCTTTTCGGAATTACTTTTTCCGCTAAAGACGATATCTTCTACTTGGAAGTTATCACTTGATGCGATTTGTACCTGGTAACCTTCAGCATCGTCGATTTCAAACCAGGTAAGAACTAACTTTTCCGTTCGTACATACCTTTCATTATTCCTTGGAGCAGATAGGTAAGGAGCCTGCTGCGCGGAAATCAGTCCGGTAAAAAGTAGTATGATATTCAGTATTTGTGTCTTTATTTTCATCTAATTTTCATTTACAATATTATGGTTTTGGTGGGGTTCCGAATGTCTTCTTTGAAACGGTTTTATCATTATTATCCCAGATGAAGTAAAATGTTGTGGCTAAAGCTGCTGCACCGATAAAGTAAAATAAATCACTTTTAAAGAAAGATTCATTTCCCTCCGACTTACTATCTGTTTCATTCTCTCCGGTTTTTATTACAAGGACCGGTTCAATTTTTGGCTTAACAAGCGAAGCCAGAAGTATTCTTGTTTCATATAAGGAATATCGTTTGCCTGCAACACCTGATTCTACAGACCACTTCATGGACTCAAACTGATTAAATCCAAGAGTCCTTGTTGAACTGGTGAGCATCGATGGTGCAACGGTACTATTAAATTGGCGTAGTGCGGATGACTGATTCAAGTGAACTGATTCTCCGGTTGATGATATTCGACTTATACTTTGCGAATAGTGCGCCTGGTTCAGAACAAAGAGAACTGAAAGTATAATCATTCCGTACAAAGTCTTGCTGTTATTTCTGCTGTATTTCATTGCTGCCCTATGCTAATTAAATAGTGATTCCAGTTGAACCTGAGCAATAAGATAAAATCTCAGTCCGTTATTTATCCCGGCGGGATGACGTATATCTTTACGGTTCAGGATATTCTTAAATAGTAAATTAATCCAAAGTCTTTCTTGCCACAATGATTTTTGTAAAGAAATATCAATCAGCAGCTTATTACCAAGTTTATTAGCATACTTGCCGTGCGACTGTTCCTTAATATATTTAAATTCGCGCCAACTGGTTTCTGAAATGTAATTTAATTTTGTCCAGATTCCGAATGACCGGACAGGCTCATATCCCAGGCGGTATGTGAAAGTATGCGTCGGGAATTTTTTCCATTCATTTTTGAAGTCGGTCGATGCATTCAAAGGCGCTTGATAAATATATGAAACAGAATTATCCAATTCAGGGGAAAGCGAAAATTGAATTTTTGCTGATCCTCCCGCGACTTTTATAAATTCTCCTGAACTTACTTCCAGAATCGGGATAAATTTGTTCCCGGATTCATCAATATTGTAAATATAATTTTCCAGGTAATAATTGTTGAAGTGTCTGTATAAAGCAGTGGCTGAAAACTCGATCCCACGGTTAAACTGCTTTGAGTAAGTTAAATCCGCGGTGAAGAGTTCACGTTTTCCAAATTTAAATCCTGACTCATTTTCAATGTATGTGCCGGTTAGAAGTGGGACTCCGCTTCTTGTCCAGGTGAAATAATTCAGGTCTTCAATCACTCCGGTTTTCGAAAGAGAAACATGGAAATCCAAAACATCGTCCGGCGTAATCAGTAAATTGGATGCAATAAAATATCCTGGGTAAAAAGTATTGTTATTTTTTAACAATTCGAATCCTGCCGAAATATAAACTCGCTCCGACACGCTGTAACCGGTACTAATATTTAACCTGTTGAAATTAATCTGTTCATCGTTTCCAAGTCCGGACCGGTTGCCATCGTGTTTTGTATAGTCAAATCCGACATAACCGGTAAATTTGTTATCTGAATAAATTGAACCCAGTTTAATTGCGGTAGAGTTAACTGAGAGGTTGAAATTCAGGTCTTCAGTATTTTCGAGTCTGGAGAATTCATTTACTTCTTTAATAATACTATATGTCACATCTATATCGCCTGTTACCGGTATTATTCCGCTAAGTCCAAGGTGCCGTATTATTCTGCCGGAAGGGATTTCGTTTCCGTATAGCGGATAAAAGAAAAAGTTTTCATCCTGTGCGAATGAGAATATTACTTTATGAGTTCCACCCAGCATTCTGTAGTTTAGTTCTGAACCGGCACCTAATAGATACGCCTTCTGTGTGTCGGTAAGTTTCTCAATCCGTTCCCTTATTGCGCCGTCTGTTACAAAGTTCTCTGAATACTTCAAATTGATCAGCAAATTCCAGTTGTTTCCACTTGTTTTTATATTCACCCCGGTATTATAACCGAGTTTATCCACGTTAGGTGTGCGATAACGAGTATACGCATAAGGGCCGGGATCCCCAATGCGATTACCGACGCTTTGCATTGCATCGATAGAAAATCCGCTGCCGGGCGATTTTAATTTAATATCGACTAAGCCGGATTTCGAAAAGTATCCTTTATAATTGCCGGGGACATTAACGAAAGTGATTGTATCTATTTGATCGGCGGTAAAGGGTAGAAGATCTATGTTCTGTTCGTCCAGAAAACTTAACTGCATTTTCTGCCCGTCGACAAGAACTAAATAATTCTGACGCGCGAAAACAGACGTCATATTGCCGACAGTTCTTACATTATAACCATTTATACCTGATGTTAACCAGTGATCTGATAATTCGAATATATCATTCAATGAAATAATGCCGCTGTTTCTTATATCTCCTGAGGTGAATATTTCCCTCTGACTCTTTTGGAATTCCTGAGAGTGTGTGAGGTTGCAGATCAGGAAGATTATCACAGCGATATTTATCCGCGTTTTATTCAAGTATATCTCTGATCCATTGTGGTGAGTTGAACGTGTAAGATAATCCTGCAGTAATGATAAATAACTTCAAACGTTTGTTTGTGAAAACAGTTAGGAATTCTGGACGCAAATAAATCCTCAGTTCCTCGACTACTTCAGTATCATATTGTGCTATCGCTGAAACAGCAAGTTCACTTTCGTTGCTTTCAAATTCAGTCAGATTGTTATCATCGAACAGCATATTATACGAACCAACTTTAACCCCGGCATTTAATTGACTAAACCCGAGTAGTCTGATTCCTTTCATCCATGACAAATTTATAAAGAAAGTCTTAAAGTCCGGACGACCTTTTAATTTGCTTTCGAATATTGAAGCATCGATTCCGATGCCCACAGTTCCAAAATAAAATGGAGTGGAAATAGAAAATGCGGCAGCGTTACCTGATTCCCAGTATTCTTCAATATCTCCGCTGGATAAATTATTCGTGTATCCGGCTTCAATGGTAAACTCGGAAAATGCATTGGTTGATTTTTCCTGCGCATGATAATGACCGGTAATTATCAATATTACTACAATTGCAAAAAAATAGTTTCTCATATTTCTTTAGTGTTTAATGCCCGGCGTTAAATTTGCCCTAAGATGAAGCATGGAATAATTTAAATGAAACGTTTGTAAAATACTAAACTAAAACTTGTGAATTAAATTTTAAATAGTGATTCGGTGTTATAGGTCACTAAACTATTTTATGTTTAGAGATTACAGGGTCATTTGTTATTTTTGTCTGAAGATATAATGGGAATAACTTAAGATTTTAATGAAAGAAGTATTACTGCTCGGTTCAACAGGTTCCATAGGTATAAGTACTCTTGATGTTATCAGGGAGCACTGTGATTTATTTAAAGTCTCCGGGATCTCCGCGAATACGAATATTGAACTGCTGTTAAATCAAGCCGAGGAATTTAACCCGTCTGTTGTTGTTATCAGAGATAAGCATGCCGCAAATGAATTCAGGACCAGATATTCCGGTGAAGCTGAGATTCTTGAAGGTGATGACGGTCTGCTGGAAGCGACTCAAAAACTTGACTATAATATTTTCCTTAATGCACTTGTCGGATTTGCAGGACTTGCCCCGACAATCGAGGCTATTAAACGTAAAAAGAGAATTGCACTCGCGAACAAGGAGACTCTTGTAGTTGCCGGGGAGCTAATAAACAATCTTGTTGAGGAGTTCGAACCGGAATTACTTCCCGTCGATTCGGAGCACAGCGCGATATTTCAGTGCCTTACAGGAGAGGATAGTTCTGAAATACATAAACTTATTTTAACCGCGTCCGGGGGACCTTTTCGTCACAGTACACTTGAAGATTTGCAAAAAGTGACCGTTGAAGATGCTTTGAATCATCCTAATTGGGATATGGGAAATAAAATTACTATTGATTCGGCCACTATGATGAATAAAGGTCTTGAGGTAATTGAAGCTCGCTGGCTCTTTAGGCTGCCGAAAGAAAAGATTGACGTCGTGATTCATCCCCAATCCATAGTCCATTCAATGGTTGAATTCGTTGACGGTTCCATAAAAGCTCAAATGAGCGTTCCTGACATGAAATTGCCCATTGTATACGCACTTTCTTATCCGAAAAGACTTGCAAATAGCTTTACTGAGACCAATTTTACAAAAATCGGGGAGTTGACGTTTTTTGAGCCCGATTTTCGTAAGTTTGAATGCCTGAAACTGGCTTTTGACGTAATGGATACCGGCGGAACTGCTCCATGTATTCTAAATGCCGCAAATGAAGTTGCTGTAAGTCGTTTCTTGCGGAAGGAAATCTCTTTTCTTGATATCCCGGGGATAATTAAAAAATCCCTGGATAAAATTGAAAACAAGTCGAATCCCGATCTTGAAACCATATTCGATTGTGATCGTATAACGAGGGAGATTTCCAAAACTTTTTAATAACTATTTAAGACGATTATGAATTATATCATATATTTTATTATTACGATAGCAGTACTTGTCTTTATCCACGAGCTAGGACACTTTTTAGCGGCTAAGATTTGCAGAATGCGTACGGATGTGTTTGCCATCGGATTCGGTAAGAGATTGTTCGGCTGGAACATGGTTAACGGTTTTACTACCGGAGACTTGCCGAAAGATATGGATATGCAGGGACATACTGACTACCGGCTTTCGTTGCTTCCACTCGGTGGATATGTTAAAATTGCCGGAATGATTGACGAAAGTTTTGATAACAGCTTTACTAAAGAAGAACCGAAACCCTGGGAATTCCGATCTAAACCGACAATTCAGAAACTTTTCGTTATTACCGCAGGCGTTATGATGAACCTTACTCTGGCATTTGTTGTATTCGCGGGAATTAATTTTTACCAGGGTAAACAGGTATTTAAAACGACTACTCTCGGCGATGTTCAGCAGGGTACTTTCGCGGCTGAAGTGGGATTCCAATCCGGGGATAAAATCCTCCGGATAAATGATGAGACGCCGACACACTGGGAAGAGGTTTTGAATAATCTCGTTCTCGATGATCTCGGAGGCGATAAATTTGTTAAAGTCCAGCGTGGTGATCAGGAGGTTGATTTAAAAATTGACGGAAGCAAAATTGCCGAAGCTGCACAGGAATCATTTTTCCTGCCGCTGGGTAATTCGAAACCTATGATATCCCAGGTCATAAAGGATTCCCCCGCACAGGATGCGGGAATTAAAGAATACGATATCTTCCTGAAGTTGGATGGAATTGATCTTGCCAGCAGCAGCCAGGCTATCGAAATTATCTCGAGTAATAAAGATATCCAAATGCCGCTAGTCCTTTTAAGAGGTGAGGATACAGTTCGTACCGCTGTAACTCCGGGAATCGACGGCAAAATTGGCGTCGCTATAGGAGATGCATATACAGGCGAAATCGATTTCCAGACTTTCGGATTATTCAAATCCATTTCCCTTGGTATCGATGATATTGTTCAGTATACCGGACTTACATTCAGTTCCATAGGAAGTGTTATAAAAGGTGACATCGAATTCGGATCGGCATTCGGCGGCCCGGTGCGAATCGCACAGTTTGCCGTAAAGTCCGCAGAGATGGGAATGGTTTCATTCCTCAGGTTTCTTGCTATGTTAAGCCTTACACTGGCAATATTTAATATTCTCCCTTTCCCGGTTTTAGACGGTGGACACTTTTTTATTATTCTCGTCGAAGGTCTGATAAAAAGGGAATTACCGATTAAGTTTAAAATTGCTATTCAGAACGCGGGATTCATTGTACTGTTGTTGTTGATGGTATTTATTATTTATAACGATATTATTAATCTGTAGTAAATTTTATTGTTCCCGCCAGTCGGGGACACTGCTCTTTGATCAAATGTTAAACGGCTGCCGGGTTAACTCCTTATCCCGGCGCTGCAGTGATGATTTAATTACTGCCCCCGTTTAATAATCCATTCTATTTATTCACAAACTAATTTATTAATGAGGTATTCATGAGATACGTTATGGTATTTTGTGTCACATTCTATTTTCTATTGATCGCAGATTTGTCTGCCCAAGACTCACTGAAATACAAATTGAGCGATGTTATTGTATCAGCCGGGCGAGCACCGGTGATTATTAGTAAAACGAGCCGGACAGTAACTGTTATAAAATCGGCGGAGTTATCCGAACTCCCGACAAATTCGATTCAGGATGTACTCCAGTATATCGGTGGGGTAGATATAAAACAGCGCGGTGTTGAAGGAGTACAAGGCGATATATCAATCCGGGGATCAACTTTCGAACAGACGCTACTCATGATTGACGGTATTAAGGTTGTCGATCCGCAGACAGGTCATCATAATCTAAACCTCCCTGTAACAGTAAATGATATTGAAAGGATTGAAGTTGTTAAAGGACAGGCTTCTAAATCATTCGGTCCGAATGCATTCGGCGGAGTGATAAATATTATAACTAAGAAATCCACAGGAAAAACATTTTTTGTTGAAGCAGAAGGAGGGGAGAATAATTATTACGGAACCGCACTTTCGGGAAGTTATAACCTGTCGGGATTTAGCAATAGAGTTTCGTTTAGTAAAACTCGTTCCGATGGCTACAGGCGGAATACAGAATTTGATTTAACCTCATTTAATTATTCGTCGGGTTATGCTATAAACGCGGGTACTGTAAATTTATTATTCGGATTCGACGAGAAGGATTTCGGCGCGAATAGTTTTTATACTGCTGCTTTCCCGGATCAGGCTGAACATACTATTACGAAAATGCTCAACCTGTCTGCAGATCTCGGGAATAATTCATTTTATATCTCGCCTAAAATTTTCTGGCGGAGAAACAATGATGAATTTGTTCTGAACAAATTTGATCCTTCGTTTTATAAGAACCTTCATGAGACCAATGTTTACGGTGCTGAAATCCAATCAACACTTAAAACAGAATATGGAAGTACTGCACTCGGGTTCGAATATACACGTGATGAAATAACCAGCAGCAATCTTGGAAAGCACCAACGGGATAAGAAAGGACTCTTCTTCGAACACGCTGCTCAGGTGATTAATAATGTGAATATCAGTTTTGGCGGATTTGTTTATAAATATGCTGATCTGGACTGGCAGTTTTGGCCGGGATTAGACGCGTCGTATAATTTCACAAACTCACTAAAATCATTCTTCTCCGTCGGCAAGGCTTTCAGAATTCCAACCTACACGGAGTTGTATTACAGTGATCCGGTTACTGTTGGTAATTCAGAACTGAAGCAGGAAGAAGCGGTGAGTTACGAGTTTGGCTTATCTTATAATAATGATGCTATTTTCAGTACGGTTTCATTATTCAGACGAGAGGGTAAAAACATAATTGACTGGGTGAGAACAGATTCAGATAATCCGTGGACCGTACGAAACATTGCAGAAGTGAATACGAACGGATTTGAAGTTGATTTGAGATTTCAACCCGACATAATTTATGCATCTCTTCCGGTTACGAATGTAACCCTAAATTATACTTTCCTTGATTCGGATAAGAAAACGGAAAGCTTCGACTCCCGATATGTTCTTGACCATCTGAAGCATCAGGTTATTGCCGGGGTTCAGCACAAGCTTGTACTCGGGATTACGGCTGACTGGTTTTTCCGGTATGAGGACAGGTTGAACTTCGAGGATAGTTTTGTAACTGATCTGAAGTTGCGAAGATCCTTTAACAATTTTACCGCGACTATTGGCGCTACTAATTTACTCGACCGTACATATCACGATATAGCAGGAGTGGTGTTACCTGGCAGGTGGATTAAGGGAAGTATTAAGTATAAGATTGATTTTTAAACTGTAAAATTGGGAAGCACTAAGAAAAGAAATCTTTAAACAAAAAGCCCGGCGAATTACATAACCGGGCTTCTTGCGATCTTTTTTTGAATATTGTGTAACTATTCTTTACTTCAGTTTAAATCTCACCGGGATTCCCATCTTCACTTTAACAGCTCTACCTCGCTGCTTACCCGGTTTGAATTTCGTTGCCATTACTGCTCTTATTGCTTCTTCGTCGCATCCCGCCCCGAGTCCCCTGACTACATCCACCTTCACGACATTCCCGTCTTCATCTACATAAGCTAGTAAAGAAACTATTCCTTCAATACCTGCCCTGACAGCAAATTCAGGATACTTTATTCTGGACTGTATCCCGGCAATCCCCCCAACTGGTTCGGGAAGTACTTCTGCAGCCGCAACGAAAACCGGAGTAGGTTCAGGTGAATTATCACTTTCCGGTTCAGGCGGATCGCCAAAAGGTGTGTTACCGGGGACAAGTTCGGTTGGGCTAAATTCGATGTCATCCGGCAGATCGATATCTTCTGGAGCCTCTACGGGAATTAGCGGTTCCGGTGGAGGAGGGGGTGTAAATCTTTCCCCTGACGAAGGAGGATTAATAATCACTACTATGTCTTGAGGCGTAATGTTAAAACTGCCGAGAGTCTCGAGTTCCGGAACGAATTTGAATGCCGCAATCAGCAAACAAAGTACAATTATCATTGAGATCTCAAGTGTTCTTCTGTATTTGCGTCTTAAATCTAACTTCGGATTTTTCCTGAGTGCCATAATTTCACTCCTTCCTTATTTTAACCATCCGTTTAAGATTTATTGCAATGTAAATCTTATAGGAATTCCCATTTTCACTTTAACAGGTCTTCCACGCTGTTTACCCGGCCTAAATTTGGTAGCCATAACAGCTTTGATTGCCTCTTCGTCGCATCCCGCTCCGATCCCCCGGGCGACTTCTACTTTAACTACTTCGCCCTCTTCATTTACATAAGCCATGAGGTGGACCATACCATAGACGCCGGCTCTCCTTGCTATTTCCGGGTATTCGATCTTGGCCTGAATTCCCGCAATTCCACCGATAGGCTCAGGCAATTGCTCGACTACCGCAAAGAAGTCCGGTACCACTTCCACTTCCTCATCTTCAACAGGAGGCGGCGGGGTATTGAGCACCTCCGCATTCTCAACAAGATCGGTTTCCTCGAACTCAATGTCCTCCAGAATATCATCCGTTGGAGCCTCGATAGGAACAGGCGGTTTAGGAGGCGGTGGTGGAGCAGCATCCTGCCTGGTTAATTCCACATCTTCCACGTCTATTAATTCTTGTGGGTTAACTTCATAGTCCTGCACCTCTTCGAATTTGGGCATGAACTTAAATGCGCCAATTAGGCTGCCCAGAACTATTATCATTGAGATTTGAAGCGTCCTGTGATACTTACGCCTTAAATCAACTTTTGGATTTTTCTTGAGTGCCATTTTATCACTCCACTTTTGGTTTGTCACCTGAATTGTCATCGTTCAGTTTGAATGCTACAGGAATTGTAATTTCAGTTTTTACAGGTTCGCCATCCATATACCCGGGTGTGAATTCACAAGCATTAATAGCTTTAATTGCCGCTTCATCACAGCCGGCGCCGATCCCTTTTTTCAATTCAGTACTCAGAATGGTGCCGTCTACATCCAGAACCACACTTACGAATACTTTCCCCTGTATGCCCGCACGCTTAGCTATTTCTGGATAGTGAATCTTCTCAGCTATTGCGGTAATTCCGCCAACAATTGTCGGCATAGTGTACCCTGCCTTACTAAGCGACTGACTTGGAATAACGTCGGAATTTGTACCATCGCAGTATGTCAATCCTATCAATAGGACTATTGCGAACATGGAAACGAAATATGTGAGTGTTTTTTTCATGTTACCTCCTTTTAGTTATTTTGTGTTTTTTGACGTACTTCACCTGCTGCGTAAAACGCATTATTTTAAAAGCCGTTTTTATTGATAGTTATTGAAGTCTGAAGAGAATCGGAACAATTACTTGAGCATTAACCGGTTCTCCTTTTAATCTTGCCGGCTTGAACCTGGTAGCTTTTACAGCTGCCATAGCGGACTCGTTGCATCCTCCTTCTATACCTCTGATTATCTCGGTATCAACAACAATTCCTTCTTTGTTCACAAGTGTCTTAACAAATACACGCCCCTGGATTCCGGCCTGTTTTGCAATTTCAGGATAGTGAACCTTCTCTTGAATTGCGGGGATTCCTCCAATTGGCTCTGGCATTTCTTCCACACTCGTATAGTACTGTTCGCCGTTCCTTTCAAGAGGAATAGGCAAATTTGTAGATACTAATTCGAAAATGTCTTCCGAATTTTTCTGAAGAGTGAACATCCACTCGAATCTGTATTTTTGAGGTATTGAATTTTGCTGAATAACTTCAAAGCTCCAGTTCTTCATAAATGGCGAAAGCATATCAGCCAGATTAGAATTGTTACTTTCAAGGACTAGCACTGTTTCAATTTTTCCCTGTTCATTTATATAAAGCACAAAGTTGCTTTTGATTTTCTCATCATCGGACTGCAATGATTCCGTAACTTTTTTCAGATCACTCTGTATTGTTCCAATGACTTCATCGGATACGATAATCGATTCAATCCTGTTCAGATCTCTGATAGAAGGATAAACACCATTTACCGGTTTTATAATTTTAATACCGGTATTATCCTCGCACGCATTCAGTAATATTATCAGTATTGCGAACTTTAGTATTGTTTTCATTACATTACCTTAAATTTCATTGTCGGGGACAATATTGCCGGTTAATTTTGCCTGAACGTCAACTGACGGCAGCATGGCATTATAAAATAGTTCTATTAGCTGGTTCTGGTTACTTATCTGCTCTGTTTTCGCTTCTAATGTTGCTTTGTAATGTATAGACTGACTGAAAAGGAAAATTGATAAAGTTAGTAGAATTATAATTGCAGCATAAGAAACCAATGCCGGGAAGTTATTCACAACCGGAAATCTGAACCATTTTTTTTCTGCGCTTGCAGCCGAGTATAGAATTCTCTCTTCCAGTTCCAAGGGGAAATCTTCAACAGTTTCCGATATTTCATTACGGATTTTATTCAAAGCTTTGAAGTAATCTCTGCATTCCTCGTTTAGAGAAAGATGCGTAAACAAAATCGGTTCTTTGCCTTTTTCAAGTTCGCCGTCGAAGTAAGAATCAATCATCATATTTATTTGTTCGGTTGTCATGTTAAACCTCAAAAGTTATCAACTAGTATTATCGGTCCAAGTCGTTTTACAAGTTTCTGCCTGGTTTTAAATAACCTGCTTTTAACCAGGTTTTCGTCTATATTCATTATAGATGCAATTTCCTTATAACTCAGACCCGCATATTCTTTCAGGATAAAAACTTCACGCTGTTCGAAAGCCATATTGTTCAGTTCAGACATAATAAGTTCTTTAAGTTCCTGCTGTTCATACTCAATTCCGGGATCGGGTCCGCCGGAAATGTCAACTTCATCACTGTCGAGAACCCCGAACTGATCAACATGTATTTTCTTTCGCCGGAAGTAAGTATAAATCTCGTTTCGCGCCGTTTTGAATAACCAGAAGTTTATACTGCTTTTATTTCTGATTACATTCAGATTTTCAAAAAACTTCAGGAACACGTTCTGAACAATATCCTCGCACATCATTTTATCATTGATCATTCTCAACACATAATTGTAGACTTTTACCTTGTGCCGGTTGTAGATCAGCGTAAATTCAACGATATCTTTGTTTGAGCGCGCCAAGTTTTTTCCGCTTTTAATCCTATAGATGTTCCTGAAACCGATATGTTGCTTCCGGTTTTTAAAATAATCATAAAAGATTATTTGGTGAGAGTTTTTTTTGTACCTGAAGTAATTTAATTTGGTTATTAAATTTATATAATAAAATTGTCCAACCTAACGGTATTATTATGAATAGTTCAAAATCAGGTGAAAGTGATCTGGATAGAGGGGATTATCTTTCTAATTTAATCGGGAAACTGAAGCATAGAAAGAGCCGGCTGCAAATGATTAGCAGAAATTATTCAAACATCAGGTTAATTCTATTATTATCGGAAGTGACGATCTTTTTCATTCTTTTCTTTTTAGTATCAAATGTTGCTACAATAATTTCTGTGGCAATATTCCTGGTTGTTTTTATCACAGTTTCAAACTACCACTCCAAGATTGATTGGAGTATTAAAAAAACAGAGTTGTGGTTGAACATTAAAACAGCACATCTTGCACGTCTGGAACGGGACTGGAATAATATTCCGTCTCTAATAAATATAATCCCAAAACCTGAAGTCAATGAAACGGACCTGGATATTGTTGGTGAGGCATCTCTGCTCCAATTAATTAATACCGGCACGACGAAGCAGTCGGTAACATTATTAAGAGAATGGTTCAATGTTAAAATCCATGGTGTTGACGAAATAATTGAAAGACAGGAATTAGTTAAGGAACTAATTCCTTTAACAATCTTTAGAGACAAACTAACATTGCATTCAATTCTATTCTCGAACAGAGATTTCCATGAAAGTTTGCTGGACAGGTTATTAAGTCCAAATGAAGAACCAATAAAAACGGTGCAGAGAATTTTCATTCTTTTATTAATTCTGGCTCCAATCAATGCACTTCTGCTGGTATTATTTGTATTGAATTTACTGCCTGCATACTGGGTTATACCCGCTGTAATCTATGTTCTGCTCTATCGTTCAAATAAAAGGAACAGAAGTAAGATCTTTAGTGAATCGGAGTACCTCTTAGATGAACTGAAAAAGGTCGCAGGAGTATTCGGATTTCTGGAGGGATTCAGGTTTAAAAAGGATTCAAAACTGTATGCTATGTGCGAATCCTTTATTACGAATAAGCAGTCTCCTTCCTATTTAATAAATAAAATAAAAGGTTCCGTAGAACTGTTAAGAATTAGAAAGGCAAATCCTTTTATCTGGTTCATTTTCAGGGTGGTATTTCCCGTCGATTTTTATCTCAATTTAAGGATTGAGAAGTATAAGCGGTTAATAGGAAAAAAGTATAATATCTGGATGGATACATGGTACAATCTGGAAGCTATTTGCTCACTTGCGAATTTTGCCCATCTTAATCCCGGATATACATTTCCCGGTATAGTTGATAACGATGATGATAAAATTACTTTTCTCGGTATGCAGTTAGGACATCCTTTAATTAAAAACAATATTTGTAATGATTTTAGTTTTAGCCCGGCAGGTGAAATCGCCATTGTTACAGGTTCAAATATGTCCGGTAAAAGTACATTTATGAGAACCCTGGGAACTAATTTAACACTTGCATATGCGGGAAGTGTAGTAAATGCAGACAGGATGGAAGTATCACTTTTAAATATGTTTACGTGTATAAGAATAAACGATTCAATCAAAGACGGCATTTCTTTTTTCTATGCCGAGGTTAAAAGATTAAAAGCACTGCTTGATGAAATTAAGCAGTCTGATTACCCCGTATTGTTCTTAATAGATGAAATATTTCGGGGTACGAATAATATTGAAAGGTTAATCGGAAGCTCAGCACTTATTAAAAGACTGTCCCAAACAAATGCTTCCGGTGTTGTCGCAACACATGATCTCGAACTTGTGAAATTATCCGACGCGATTTCTAAGGTCCGGAACTATCATTTTAAGGAGGAAATAAAGGAAGGTAAAATGAGTTTTAATTATCTGCTGAATGCCGGGCCGTGTCCGACTACAAATGCATTAAAGATTATGAAAATGGAAGGATTACCGATTGAGGAATAAAACCAGATGTTCAATCCGGATACCTAATACTTGTAAGAATTGAATTCTGAATGCCGAACAACTCTTCCTTGCTGTAATTGCCTGAAGAGTAAGCGGTTAGAACATGATAACTATTACCCGACCGGAAAATGACATCTCTTTTATAGCCGCCTGAGTTCTCGTATTCAATGGCTTCAAATTTATTTTGAGCATGCTCAAACACTTCCTCCTGCCGGATAATTATTTTTTTGTGTGACGCATTTATGTATGATAAATAAAAGTCCTTGATAACATCGAGGTCTGATTTAACTCTCGAGTTGAGCTGAGCTTCAGAGTTAAACGGTGTTAATACAATTGAAGCATCGTTCGTAGAATTGACAAGCCACAGGTCTATGAATCCGTCGTCGTTATTATCAACTTCACGCCAGCCTTGCGGGACTCGTAAGGTTAGTCCGGTTGTTTTTGATTTTACTGTTCGTGATGTGAGTGGATAGTCGTTGTCGTAAATTGAACTTAGACTCGCACAGGAATTAAGTTGTAAAGTAATTATAATAATTAGCAGGAATCCGGAACAGCAGCGTATAAAGTTTTTTAACAATTGGCAGAAACCTCTGTTTTATTGCATGCGATGTTCTTATAATCCTTCACGCATAAACTCTGGGGTATCGAGCGACAGCATAATGGATATACGATGCGAATCCGGCAGACGTTCAAGTTCGGAATAGGTTGATCTCGCGAATGAGTAATCTATAGTCAGTTTAGGAAGGTTTACACCTGCGCCGATCGTAAACTGTTTTACATCGTTGTATCCAGCGCGTACAGCAAACAGTTTGTTGTAGGTATATTCAAGTCCTGCATGCGTGTCGAAACTAACCGGTCCTACATTAAAGTACGACGCGAATTCGCGTCCCTCGAAACGTATGTCGAGATCGATGGCAGGCAGCAGGTATCCGCCGAATAAATCAAATCCATAAGCAGCGCCGAGTTTAGCTGTCGGTGCAACGAGTTCATTTCTTCCACTGTCCCATGCCACAAGCGTTGTTGTAACATCCATTATGTTAGCGCCGAGATATAAATCTTCCATCGGCATGTAAACTGCACCGACATCAAAACCGATTCCGACCGCACTGTGTTCCGCCAGACTCCTGCTGATTACTTTAATATTGGCGCCCCAGTAAAACTCATCACTCTGTCTTTTAGCGAATGTTCCGTAGAAAGCATAATCGGTATTGCTGAATTCCTCAACGAGATCCGAATCGATTTTAGCGTTCGGATTGTTTATGTCGCTAATCACCTCACCTGTGCGCACATTAATAAGCGCGTTTCGTGTATCGGGAATTCCATCAATGCTTAAACGGATGGCACTAAGACTGAAACTCATATCCTTGCCGTATGGAATAGCAACTGAAGCGTAATTGTAGTTAACCAGACTTCCGAAATGTTCTTCGTGCATAAGTGCAATTTGAGGATAATCAACTGCGGCGAGTCCGGCTGGATTCCAGTATCCTGAAGTAGCGTCATTTACCAGCGCAACCTGAGCGCTTCCCATTCCCAATGCCCGTCCGCCGACACCGATTGCCATAAATTCACCGGCATATTTGGAAACAACTGTCTGGGCGTTGGAACTTACTGTTAGTAATACAACAATTACGATCAGGTTAAAATATTTTTTCAGCATACTGTACCGTTTTTCTCACTTTAAGTTGAAACGAAAATTGACAAATTAAGGTTCAATGTCAAGTGCAATAATTAAGAAGCCATTGCATGGAGCAGATAAATAATTAATTGTTACACACCTGACGAAAATATTGGGACCGGCTCAAACCGCGAAGACAGTCCCTTATGACTTATAATAATTCAATCAATGAAGGATCGTAATCCTCAACATTCTCGAAACCGAGCAGGTTAAATAAAGTGCCCGCGATGTTCGTTAATCCGGGAGTATCAATTTCTCTTAGTTTGTATTCTCCCGAATAATTCGGATCGTAAATAATAAACGGAACCGGGTTAAGAGTATGAGCAGTTTTAACCGCTTTCTTACCGTTTTTCTCTGTGAACATTTCATCAGCATTACCATGATCGGCGGTAATAACTGCAACTCCGTCCAACTCGTCGATAACCGGCAGTATCTTTGCAAGTCCCTGGTCAACAGCTTCGACTGCTTCGATCGCGGCTTTCACAACTCCCGTATGTCCTACCATGTCGCCGTTAGGATAGTTTATTCGTCCGAATTTGTAATCACCTGATTTAAGCAGCTCGATAGTCTTATCTGTAATTTCATCAGCTTTCATTCTCGGAGCTTTATCGAACGCAATTTTATCCGAGGGGATTTCGACGTACTTCTCAAGTTTTTCGCAAATATAACCTGACTTGTTTCCGTTCCAGAAATAAGTCATATGACCGAATTTCTGAGTTTCCGATAAGGCAAAAGATGTAACATTCTCCGCGCAGAGATAAGAACTCATTGGTCTGTCTATTGCAGGCGGCTGCACAAGGTAATTAGCCGGAATATGCAAATCCCCGTCATACTCCATCATACCGACGAAAAATACTGACGGCACACGTTTGCGATCGAATCTATCGAACTCTTCCGATTCGAATGATTTCGAAATCTCAATAGCGCGGTCGCCGCGGAAATTCCAGAATACAACTGCGTCGCCGTCTTCTATTGTTCCGACAGGTTTTTCGTCATCGCCGACTATTGTAAATGCTTCAAGATATTGATCTGTAATTGCCGGATCCTCGTCATACATAGTTTGAACTGCTTCAGAAGCTGATTTAAACGGACGGGCTTCGCCGAGTACATGTGCTTTCCAGCCGCGTTCAACAATTGACCAGTCTGCATCATAGCGGTCCATTGTAGTTATCATACGTCCGCCGCCGGAAGCTATCCGGTAATCAAATCCTTCTGCCTGCGAAATAGTTGCCAGTAATTCTTCAGTCGGTTTAATATAGGATAGCGCGCTTTTCTCACCAACATCCCTTCCATCGGCAAGTACATGCAAGCGTACACTTTTAACCTCTGATTCAGCAAGTTTATTAACAAGAGCGAATATATGATCCATATGCGAATGAACATTACCGTCAGAAAGAAGTCCCATGAGATGAACTGTCCCGCCGGCTTCCGATTGCTTCAGAATTTTCTCCCAGATTGCGGTTTTGAAGATATCGCCCGACTTGATTGATTGGTTAACAAGTTTGGCGCCCTGAGCGAAAACTCTGCCCCCGCCAATCGCGTTGTGTCCTACTTCGCTGTTTCCCATGTCTGTTTCATCCGGGAGACCGACTGCCGGCCCGTGCGCCTTAAGCTTAGTTACAAGAGGTCCCTGAAGTAATTTATCTAAAGTTGGTGTATTGGCTAAATAAACCGCATCACTTTCATCATGTCGCCCGAATGCTACCCCGTCCATTACGATGAACAGGAGCGGACCCTTCCTTCCTTCGAATCCTTCAAGTTTCTTTAATTCCAAATCCATATTATTTCCTTTTGATTCAATTATAATAATTTTGATTGCAAATATACCCACCCGGAAACCGGGAAGCAATTTAAGGCTGTTAAGTTAAAATTAAACAGACGGACTTAAATCCCAAATAAATTTCAAGGATCGTTCAAATACAAAACTTGAAAACGGAGCAGATGATAGCAAATATAAACGTGATCAGTTGTCGGTTGACTCCAACATATCATAAAGATATTGCATGAAATCTCGTTTAGTTGTCATACCGGGATGGAATTACTTAAGATTGAATGTTTAAATCTTGGTTTGAGGGTATTCTTCATAACTGAATCAACTTTGATTCCTAATTTATCGGAAAGATGGTTCTCTAACTCAATGAATTTTATCAAACCGGGGGTATTAATAAATGCAATTAATATATCCAAATCACTTTTTTATTTTGCTGATTTCTAATATAAGAGCCGAACACTTCCATTGAATCAATACTTTATTTATCTCTTAAAGAAAAGTGTAATTTCTTTTAAGATACCTATTATGTGGTGAATGTCTTTTTTCATAATTAGAAAATGTAATTTATTTCAGTGTTTCAATAATAATTTAACCGTAGAACGAAGTGTAATCCCAGAAGATACCTTTTATGCGAAACTCTTCCCGAGCAATCGGGCTTTCCTCATTCACTGGTGTCATGGAACGGTTAAAGACAATTACCAGTATAGTTTAGAGGTTTTACGTGTGGTATTAGAGAATTGTATTTTATTTGGTTTTTGCTTCTTGATATTTGTTGCTTACCTGTTCTTTTATTTTGGTTAATCTTAACTGCTTTTTTTATCTTTGTTCCAAAAGGGAGCTGAAATGAGTAACGAATTGCTTTATAAATTTTTCGATGATGATGATTTCCTGCTTATCTCCGATAAAATCAAAGAGATGGAGAAAGTTACTGCGGGTGAAATTCGAGTTGCTGTAAAAGAAGAGTTGTCTTTGCGGGACAGGAAAAAAGAACTCAAAACACTTGCAGAAGAAGAGTTTTATAAACTCGGAATGAATGAGACCAGAGATAAAACCGGAATTCTGATTTTTATTCACCTTGAAAAGCGACAGTTTTATATTCTTGCAGATGAAGGTATTAACAGCAAGGTTGATCAGTCAACCTGGGATAAGATCCGTGATGAAATGCAGGATGAATTTAAATCCGGTCACTATACGCAAGGCATCCTGACTGCTTTGGAGAAGGTTGGGAAAATTCTCGGCGAGCATTTTCCAATCAAAGCAGATGATACGAACGAACTTTCAAATAAGGTGGTTCTGTAATTTTCACAAAATTACCAGTAAGCTTATTCCCTGAAAAAGGAATCTTTCCGGAACTGTTGTTGTTAACAGTATTATGAAAACGACACGGCGAAAATTTATTAAACGAGGTTTTTGGGCAGCCCTTGCGGCTTATTTAGTTCCGTCGGTTTTTGAGAACGAAAAACTTCTTGCTGCGCCTTACGAATTAAATTATAAACCCGAACCGGAAAAATGGTCCGAAAATGAAATTAATATCGCCTGGATCGGTCATTCCACAATTCTAATTAATTTTTACGGCAAAGTAATTTTAACCGATCCGGTACTTATGGAGAGAGTCGGGGTTTACTTTCTAGGCGCGAGTATTGGTCCCTCCAGACTAACACCGCCGGCGCTGAGTCTTGAAGAAATTCCCAAACCCGATTTAATACTACTCTCGCACGGACACATGGATCATACTGACTACCCGACTTTGCTGGCTATAACAGAGCGTTATCCGAACGAAATTGACGTGGTTGTCGCTTATCTGACTCAGGATATTATTGAAGATCTCCCCTGGAAGTCGATTACGGTTCTGGATTGGGGCGATTCGACAAGGATTCAGGGAATTGGAGTTAAAGCTTATGAAGTTGAACATTTCGGCTGGCGCTTCCCGTGGGAAAAAGACCGTTCGCGTGGATACTTCAAAGACGGGCGAAGTTATAACGCGTATGTAATTGAGTATCAGGGTAAGAAGATTCTTTTCGGGGGCGATACGAGAAATTCGAAAAAACTGGATGTACTCGAATCGGAGAACATTGAAATAGCTTTAATGCCGATCGGCGCGTACAACCCATGGAAGCAGGCACATTGCAATCCGGAGGAGGCATTGCAAATGACCGAAAGATTCGGCGCGAAGTATTTTGTCCCGATGCACTGCAAAACATTTGCGCAGGGAAGAGAACCTTTTAACGAGCCTATTGACTGGCTGAAAAAATCGGAAGCAAAGTATAATGTTAAGCTTGGGCTGGACGAGATAGGACAGACGTTTACGCTTACTTAGCTGCGGCAAATTTCCTGAAACGAATATGCTGCAGCATTATTCCTCCTATTATCAGCATCAACCCAACAATGGATGAGATTAACAATTTTTCGCCGAGAACCAGCGCAATGAATCCGAATGAAAGAAAAGGCGACAGGTAAGCAAGTGTGGAAGATTTTGTTCGGTTCGGACTGATCTCGAGGCCCTTCAGCCACAGAATGAATGCGAGTCCCATTTCAAACAATCCTATGTAAACCGCACCCAGAAGCGCTGTTGGTTGTTCAACTATGAAGCTATCGAACAACAGCATATAAATCGTAATAAACATAGTTCCGTATAAAAAGGCTGTAAAAAGTTTCTCGTAGCGGTCGCGCTTATCCATTAGATTCATAATCCAGTATGCCGCCCAGAATACTGAGGTGATTAACGCAAACGCGATGCCGAGAGGGCTTTCGAAGCTGAAGGAAAAGACGTCACCGTGTGTGCTGATTATTACAACGCCGACAAACGCGAGAAGTAATCCGAATACCAGTTTTTTTGTCATTTCCTGTTTCAGGAAAATCCATGAGAATATTGAAATAGCTATCGGCCAGGTAAAGTTGAGGGCTAGAGCTTCCTGCGCATGAAGTAGTGAGTAAGCTTTGAACAAGATTAGGTAGTACATGAACGGATTTAATAATCCAAGCTTTACTCCGGCGAAAATTTTATCTTTGGTAAATATCCGGACTCTTGAGCTCCCTTTTTTTGACAGGCAAAAAAAAGCGAAGACAATTGTGCTTGTTAATGATGAGTAGAAAAGAAGCTGCGTGTGATTCATTCCCCCGAGTGTAAGTTTAAACGCGGTTGCTGAGGTAGACCAGAAAAGGACCGCTGAAATTGTGAGGAAATATGATTTCGAAGTTTCTTTCAATTTATACGCTGAATTTACATTTTAGTAATGAAGGTATTAAATTAATAATAAATCGATCATTTTTTACGGATTAAATGCAAAACCAGGAATTTGACAAACGGATGCTGCTGGAGCCCGAGTACATGCAGTTCATGTACGCGCGCGGCGCTTTCCCGATGGGGGACAATGATGGTGAAATTGACTGGTACCTGCCGCAGGAAAGGGCTGTTATTCCGCTTGATGATTATAACATCCCGAGGTCGCTTAAAAAATTTATGAATGAATGTGACTTTGTTTACGACTTTGATAAGAAGACTATGGACGTTATCAGGAACTGCGCGAGCCGTGAAAAGACCTGGATAACAGAAGAGTTGATCGAGGCTTATGAAAGGTTAATGCATCGTGGAAGCGTTCATTCGGTTGAAGTATACCGGGAAGGAAATTTGGTCGGTGGTTTGTACGGCGTAACCTACAGGGGCGCGTTTTTCGGTGAGTCGATGTACTCAGATGTACCGCAAGCCTCGAAAGCGGCGCTCGTTAAACTCCTGGAACACCTGAACGAAAAAGGATTCGTACTGCTCGACGTTCAATTCGTTACCGAACATCTTGCTATGTTCGGGGCAAGGGAAATCGGTTTCGATGAATTCCGTGAGATGCTGACCGAAGCATATTCACAGTTTATCACTTTTAGGTGATTCTATAATTTGCTCAATTCGTCTCTTAGTTTTTTAGTTAATCCGCTAACAACGAGATCATACGAATCATCAACCATTTCAAGAATGAAACTGTCTCTCAAAGTCCCTTCAAGCGATACAGTGTTCCAGTGTTTCTTGCTCATGTGAAAGCCTGTCTGGATTTCTTCGTAGTTCTCCCTGAGGATAATTGCTTTTTCAGGATTGCATTTTAAGTTTACACTATTCGCAAGGTTTATATCCGTTAAACAGAACATTTTATTCATTACTTTGAAAACAAGGGTGTCTTCACTGAAAGGGAATTCTTCCGTAACTCCTTTTTTCATCAGACAGTGCTTTCTTATTTTTTCCAGGTCCATTATTATTTTTCCCTAAATCTATTTTAACCTACATTGTATCCCAATTTTACGAAAATATTGTTTAAATTTGCCGGAATTCACTTCAGTACCGATTTTTGGGCTTAAATTTGTGAAACAATTGTTTTTATTTATTGTATGAATGCAAAACTAATTACGGTTCGTTAATATGAAAAAATTGCTTTTTTTAACTCTGCTGATTTCAAGTTTATTAATGGCTCAGCATGATGATTCAACAAACGGGATATTGGATACTAACCTTGTTCTTGTTCCCGAAGCGTATCATTCAAAAGTTGAGCAGGTGGTTACAACTATTCTTACGAAATACCACTATAAGAAAACCCGGCTAAACGATTCTCTGTCGACTGTTGTTTTTGATAATTATATCAAAACGCTCGACAACAATAAATTGTACTTTTATCAGTCCGATATTGATGAATTCACGAAGGATAAATTTTTAATTGATGACTTTCTCCTAACCGGGAATGTTGATTTTGCGTTTAATGTTTTCAACCGGTTTAAACAGCGTTTAAACAACAGGATGAAGTATATTTCACATCGACTCCGTAAGGAATTCGACTATTCTGTTAATGAGTCGTATACCCCGCACAGAGATGAGCTTGATTGGGCAGCGGATGAATCCGAACTGGCGGATCTCTGGAGAAAAAGGATTAAGAATGATGCGCTTAACAAGCGACTTGCAGGTGATGACTGGGAAAAAATATCGACAGATCTATTAAAACGTTATCAGAATTTTCAGAGAATAATTCTTCAGTATAAGGCTGAGGATGTATTCCAGTTATACATGAACGCTTTCTCGGCTGCGATTGATCCACATACAAATTACTTGTCACCGATTACTTCCGAAAATTTCGATATCTCAATGAGCCGTTCGCTGGAGGGAATCGGTGCTCAACTGAGAAGCGTTGACGGTTATACAACTGTTGCTTCCATTATTGGCGGTGGCCCCGCCGATAAAAGCAAGCAGCTCTTCGAGGACGACAGGATCGTTGCCGTCGGTCAGGGAAATGACGGAGAAATGGTGGATGTAGTCGGCTGGCGGCTTGACGATGTAGTTCAATTGATTCGCGGAAAGAAAGGTACAATTGTTCAACTTGAAATTCTGCGCGCCGATGATACTCCGGATATGCCAACCGAGAAGATAACCATCACACGTGAAAAGGTTAAACTTGAGGACCAGTCGGCTAAGGCGGATACTATTTTCCTTAATCAGAACGGGTCTTCATATAAATTAGGTGTGGTTAGAGTCCCTGCGTTTTACATAGACTTCAAAGCGCGTGCTCGAGGTGATCTGGATTACAAGAGTACGACCAGGGATGTGAAAAAACTAATAACCGATTTGCAGGGGGCACAGGTTGACGGAATAATTATTGATTTGAGGAATAACGGCGGCGGTTCGCTGCAGGAAGCAATTGAACTTACGGGACTTTTTATTGAGGACGGACCGGTGGTTCAGGTAAAAGATTCACGCGGTGATATTCAGGTTGATGAAGATCCTAATCCTGACATATTCTATGATGGTCCAATGGCTGTCCTTGTTAACCGCTACAGTGCATCTGCATCTGAAATCTTTTCCGCTGCAATTCAGGATTATGGTCGCGGACTCGTGATCGGTGAGCAGTCTTTTGGTAAAGGAACGGTTCAAAATCTGTTCGATCTGAACAGGATGATTCGATTCGGAGATACGAAGCTTGGAAATGTGAAACTCACAATTGCCAAGTTTTACAGAATTAACGGAAGTAGTACCCAGAAAAAAGGCGTGCTGCCGGATATTTCATATCCCGGATACGACCGTGACGAATTCGGCGAAGCCTCGTACCCCAGCTCACTTAAATGGGATCAGATACCCTCCAGCGATTACGACAAGTATGACTCGCTCAAGAAATATCTGCCCGAATTGATTAAGAAACATAAAGATCGTATCAAGGGCAATCTGGATTTTCAATTTCTTACACAGGACATAGATGAATATGAGATGAATAAGGGTAAGAAATCATTTTCACTAAATGAAGAAGTGCGTAAATCGGAAAGGGAAAAAGCGGAAGCGAGGAAAAAGGAGAGGGAAGAGGAACGAAAGAAGAAAGCTGAACTGAAAGTAGTTGACAAAGATGAAGTCTCAAGTAAGGAAACGAAGATTGACGATTATCTGCTTGAGGAAAGCGGGCGGATTCTTGCTGATCTGATAAATCTAAAATACGGATGATAATCAATAGAGTAATACTGTTTTTTGAAAGCCGGGTTTCCCCGGCTTCTTCATTTTAAATGAAAAAACTTCCCGCAGTTTTAAAACAAATCCCTTGTAACAGAATAATACTGGATTATATTTCCATCAATTAATTCATGGGATTTATTCAAGTCCGGGAAATCCATAGAATTATTATTTTCAAAACCGTTATATTGACACGAGCTTAACACCAACAATTAAATTTTATCTGGAATTAAATGGACAATAATCAGAAAAAAGGTTTCGGTACCGCGCCGGTATTCTTTACCGCAATATCGACAATACTCGGTGCTATATTATTTCTCCGATTCGGCTTTGCGGTCGGAACCCTTGGCTTTTTCGGCGTTCTCTTAATTATTGTTCTCGGGCATCTTGTAACCCTGCCAACTGCTATGGCGATATCTGAGATCGCTACCAATCAAAGGGTTGAGGGTGGCGGCGAGTATTTTATTATTTCCCGATCATTCGGACTAAATATCGGAGCCACAATCGGTATCGCTCTTTATCTCTCACAGGCTATTAGTGTTGCCTTCTATGTGATTGCTTTTACCGAAGCTTTCACTCCGGTATTCGGGTGGATTAAAGAGGTTTACAACCTCGATTTACCCAGACAGGTTGTGAGTATTCCGAGTATGATATTGTTATCAATACTAATAATTAAGAAGGGAGCGGATCTCGGTGTTAAGACTTTATATTTTGTGGTTGCAATTTTGTTCATTTCACTGTTAATGTTTTTTCTCGGAAACACAGACTATTCAATGTCCGGCGGAAGCAGTCTGTTTGAAAGGTCCTTTAGAAACACAGAAAGTTTCTTCATTGTATTTGCCATTGTTTTTCCGGCCTTTACCGGTATGACAGCAGGAGTCGGGTTATCCGGTGATCTAGCGGAGCCAAAGAAATCGATACCGCTCGGAACACTTGCTGCAACTGTTGGCGGAATGTTGGTATATGTTTTAATTATCTGGAAACTTTCGGGCGCGGCATCGCCTGAGGATTTAATTAGTAATCAGCTTATAATGAGCGACATTGCTCTCTTCGGTTTTATTATAGTCCCTTTGGGTCTTGCGGCATCAACAATTTCCAGCGCGATAGGCTCAATACTAGTCGCCCCGAGAACATTACAAGCTATCGGTCTCGATAAATCATTCCCGATCATGCCGCTTAACAGGTTTTTTGCTAAAGGAAAAGGTGAGATGAATGAGCCTTTTAATTCTACACTGGTTACTTGTGTTATTGCTCTTATATTTGTTGCTCTGGGAGACGTTAATGCGGTTGCTGAAGTTATCTCAATGTTCTTTATGGTTACTTACGGTTCGATCTGTTTAATATCCTTTCTTCATCACTTCGGTTCGTCGCCATCTTACAGACCGACATTTAAATCAAAGTGGTATTTTTCGCTGATCGGATTTTTGCTCTGTATTTATCTGATGTTCAAAATGAATACGCCTTACGCGCTTGCTTCGATAGTCATTATGGTTCTAATTTACATTGGGATTTCACATTACCATAAGAAGAGATCGGGACTGGAGTCACTGTTTCAGGGTGCAATTTTCCAGTTAAGCAGAAGGATTCAGGTGTATATGCAGAAATCCAGAAAAATAAGCTCAACCTGGCGACCCTCTGCCATATGCGTTTCCAGAGATTCATTTGAACGTGATAAAGCTTTTGAACTTCTAAAATGGATTTCTTATAAACACGGATTCGGCACCTATATTCACCTGCTTGACGGTTATTATTCCAAAGTGACCAATAATGAAGCAAGGCAGGTACTTGAAGATCTGATAAAAAGATCAAGCAGGGGGAAAGGCAATATGTTTGTCGATACGATTATTTCGCCTTCATATACCTCGGCAATTGCACAGCTGGTACAGTTACCCAGTCCTTCGGGGATGGAAAACAATATGATCATATTTGAATTCGATAAGAACAGTTCTGAAAATATAAGTGAAATAGTAGACAATATTGCACTAACAAAAGCAGGGGATTTCGATGTATGTGTATTCGGCAGTTCATCCAGAACTGTAAATTTTGACAATGGCATTCATATATGGATTCGTGATCTTGATGACCATAATGCGAATCTGATGATTCTCATAAGCTATATTATACTTGGGCATCCGGATTGGATTAAAGGTCACATTAAAATTTTCAATTTATGCAGCGAAGATAAAGTGATCGAGACCCGTGAAAAGATGAGAGAACTTGTACTTTCAGGTCGGCTGCCAATTACTGAGAAGAATATTCAAATACTGTTTAAAGATGAGTCTAAAAGTTTCAAGTCAATGGTAAATGAATATTCCCGGGAAGCTGGCTTGACTATTATCGGCTTTAAAGAGGAGCAAATTAAACATGAAGGTTCGGAGTTTTTCTCGGGCTACGGACAGGTTGGAGATATATTGTTTGTCGAGGCTAACAGTCTGAAGGACATTAACTGATACGGATTTGAGGCAATTGGATTATTGCGATCAATGGAATCGCTAGGCGCTGCTCAAAACGGAGTTTTGCCTGTTGCCAAACAACTGGAATATGATATTTATCTCCAGATCATTTCTGCAATTTTCTGCATATAATTGTAAGCATTTTACTGTAGTTGGAATAATAATAGTACTTTCCCTACTTTTAGAATCAAAGAAATAAAAGTTAATTATAAACAGGTGTTGTATTGAGTATTGACTTAAATATCGTTTTAGGCGCGCTTTTAATTATGTTCATGCGAATTGCGGATGTAACTATCGGCACATTCAGGACAATTCTCGTTGTTCAGGCTAAAAAGTACTACGCGGCTGTGGCTGGTTTTTTTGAAGTTCTTATATGGATTACCGCTATGAAATTCATTGTGGATCATATGGATACTAATCTGAACTTGATAGCATATGCTGTTGGATTCGGTATCGGGAACCTGCTTGGGATCACTGTCGAGGAAAAAATCGGACTTGGTTATTCGCAGATTAATATCATTTCACGATATGCTGCTGATAAAATTGCCACAAGTCTTCGGAGGTCTAAATATGGTGTTACTTTGCTTCCTGCTGAAGGCGGATCAGGAGGTATGGCTGTAATAGTTGCAATTGTTCGAAGGCGGGACGCGAAACATGTCATTAAGGCAGTGGAAGAAATAGATAAAAATTGTTTTATAACCATTCAGCACTCACGGCCGTACCGGGGATTTATTCATGGATCAAGGAAGTAAAATTGCAGAAAACAAATGCTGTTAGAATTCTTGAGGCGAATAATATACAATTTAAACTTGCAGAGTACGTTTTCAGTCTTGAAGAAATCGACGCTGTTTCCGTTGCGAATAAAGTTCATGCCGAACCTGAAAGAGTTTTTAAAACTCTGGTTGCACGGGGTGATAAAACCGGAATAAATGTTTTTGTGATCCCCGGTAATTTTACGCTCGATCTTAAAAAAGCTGCTAAGTCGAGTGAAAACAAGAAAATTGAAATGATAAAAGAAAAGGAACTTCTTCCCCTGACCGGATATATTAAGGGAGGCTGCACACCGATTGGAATGAAGAAGAGTTTCCCGGTTTTTATAGATGAAACCGCGCAATTATGGGAAAACATCTACATTAGCGCCGGGGTTAGAGGCGTGCAGATGAATATTAGACCGTCGGATCTCGCGAAGCTTGTTGAGGCTGAATTTGCAGATTTAATCTGATGAATCCAAGTCGACGGGGCAATTCCAAATACCCCGTGATGCAAAATCAATTTCATTTTAGATCAAAATTTATTATTATTGCATCTTAATTTTTTTAGGAGATACTATGGCTAAGAAGCAAACGTTCGAGGATAAGTCCAAAAAAAAGGATAGATCGAATCTAATCACTGTAAAATTCGTTAAAACAGTAAAATCTGAAAAAGGAAGTTATAAATTTCAGGAAAAATTGGTTAAAATTGACGACATTAGTAAAGTAACTGACCTTAAGTAAAAGCGGTTTTTACACCGCTTTTATTTTGCTTAAAAATCATCGTTTTATTCCCTCACTTAGTTTGATAATTTGGGAAATTTTTATATCTTCAATTGCTGCGCAATTTACCTTTGCCTCATATAAAGAGCACACAACAAAATAAAACAAAACTTAGTTTTGCGTGGCTGAATTATCGATGCCTTTGCTAAGTCTTATTATTTGAACGAAACGAATCGAAAGGACCAGACCATGATAGAAGCTAAAAAGATGAAATTCTACCGTTTTAAGGACATTGAGAGTCTGCCGCAACTTCAAAAATTATCGGATCAGCAAAGATTTGAAATAAAAGTGGTGTCTCATGTACTCCCTTTCAGAACGAACAACTATGTTGTTGACGAACTGATTGATTGGCACAATATCCCAAATGATCCGATGTTTCAGTTAACATTTATGCAGAAAGGGATGCTGGATGCTGAGCACTACAGTCAGATGGCCAGAGTGATAAGGGTTGAAGGCAGCCCTGAAGAAATTAAAGCTGCAGCCGATATGATAAGAGAGGACTTGAATCCGCATCCGGCGGGACAAATGACGGCAAATGTTCCGGTAATGGATGAAGAGCCGGTCCCGGGTATTCAGCATAAATACAAAGAAACATGTCTCGTGTTTCCTTCAAGCGGTCAGACTTGTCATGCTTACTGTACATTCTGTTTCAGATGGGCACAGTTTATCGGGAATAATGATCTTAAATTCGCAACCGATGAATCACGCAGATTCCAGGACTATATCAGAAAACATAAGGAACTGACAGACATTCTATTAACCGGCGGTGATCCGATGGTTATGACTCTTCCGAAACTTGAAACCTACATTTTACCCTTCCTCCAACCGGAATTTGATCATATTCAAAATATCCGTATAGGAACAAAATCGCTTGCATATTGGCCTTACAAGTATGTGACGGATAAAGAAGCCGACGGACTGATTAGGTTGTTCGAAAAAGTGATTAAAGCAGGAAAACATGTAGCATTTATGGCGCATTTTAGTCATGTAGCGGAACTGCAGACAGAAGTAGTTCAGGAAGCAATTAGAAGGCTGCGGGATGTTGGAGTTGAAATCAGGTCCCAATCGCCGATCCTAAGACACATAAATGATAGTGCCGAAGTCTGGAAAGATATGTGGCAGGAACAGGTTAGACAAGGTATTATTCCTTATTACCTTTTCATTGAAAGAGAAACAGGGGCTGTAAACTATTTCGAGATCCCGATTTCGAAAGCTCTTGATATTTACCGGGATGCCTACAAGAATCTATCAGGTCTGCACAGGACCGTACGCGGACCGTCTATGTCGGCTTTACCCGGAAAAGTGGCTGTCGAAGGTGTTGCAGAGGTTAAAGGAGAAACAGTATTCGTACTTAACTTCCTGCAGGCAAGGAATCCCGACTGGGTAAAGAAACCGTTTTTCGCAAAGTACGACGAAACTTCAACATGGCTTAACCAGTTAAAGCCTGCCTTCGGCGAGAGCAAATTCTTCTATGAAGATGAGCTTGAGGTTATGCTTCAGACGAAAAGAGAGAAGTTCGAGAAACTTGAGCAGGATAAATTCGACAGTCTGGTTTCAGGCGCTGCATAGTTCTCGCAAAGCAATCTAAAACTTGAAAGGTTGATTGGTGTTCCGGTCAGCCTTTAATTTTTCTTCTGAATTTTTTATGCAACCTGAAATCACCCATTGACTCCGATTGAATTCACATCACACTTATATCTGGCCTATCGTAAATCATGTTTGCATCGGATTATACGCCCGCAACTACAAGTTAAAATTCAAATAATTGATTATCTAATATCATTTTATTGTGTGATACAGGATTTTTTTAATAGATTGATATATTGCTTCAGATATATTTAATGATAGTGCTTTAGTGCAAGACAATAGATAGAAAACTAGTTTAATCCGATACTAAATTTTCAAAAAATCATTAAAGGTTTTGTAAAAGAAAGTAATACTTTCAAATAATATATAGAGGCAAGACCACATGAAAAAAGCATTTTCTATTCTTTTCATTATTAGTGTTTTATCTTCTCCGGTATTTACACAAGACAAATCTGAAGATTCCTTCGGTATCTCGGTTAAAGGATTTGTAAAGACCGATCTTATGATCGATTCGAGGCAGACTATTACCGTTAGGGAAGGACATTTTCTCCTTTATCCGTCCGCTGAAGTTCCCGATGCGGAAGGCGACGATATTAATGCCAAGCCGTCGCTGAACATGCTTTCAATTCAATCTCGTCTAACCGGGATTATTTCCGGTCCGGATTTTCTTGGAGCAAAAACAAGCGGTGTGCTTGAAGGCGCCTTTTTCGGGCACAGTAACGGGGATATAAACGGTTTAAGACTGCGACATGCTTTCGTTAAACTTGACTGGGGACAATCATCTTTGCTGATCGGACAGTACTGGCATCCGATGTTTATAACCGAGTGTTTTCCCGGAGTTGTTTCATTTAATACCGGCGTACCATTCCAGCCATTCTCCAGGAATCCCCAGATCCGCTTTGTTCATAAAATTAATGATTTGCAGCTTACCCTGGTTGCCGCCTCACAACGAGACTTCGCAAGTGCAGGACCTGCCGGAACAAGCAGTATATATTTGCGCAATTCGGTTATACCGATTCTTAATGCGAACCTGAAATATGTAGGCAATAAGAGTGCTGCAGGCGTTGGAATCAATTTAATGCAGTTAACACCAAGACTTGTTACTAATCTGAACTATATTGATGATAACACGGTAACCGGAGTTTCAGTACTGGGATTTGCTAAACATGACTTTGAACAATTATCCGTCAAACTCGAGGGAGTTTACGGACAAAATCTTACCGATCTCACGATGCTCGGAGGTTACGCGGTAACAGATGTTGATGTTACTACCGGCAAGATGGAATACACACCGATTAAAACACTTTCTGCCTGGGTAGATTTATCAACAAAGGGTTCGCTTCAATTCGGATTGTTTGCCGGGTACACGAAAAATCTAGGTTCCGATGATGACCTGACCGGAGTATATTTTTCAAGAGGCAGTAATATCGCCAGTGTGATGAGAATTTCTCCGCGCTGCATGTACACGATGGGAAAAACCAGATTTGCCGGTGAAGTAGAGTATACATCTGCTGAGTATGGCACACCAAACATTAATGGGGAAGTCGAGAACACAACCAGTGTCTCGAACATTAGATTATTGTTATCCTCTTATTTATTCTTTTAATGTTAATGACCATTGCTAATAATTATACAAGTCACGGACCTGTGCTTATTCGGGATGCACAGGTCTGAATAATAAATCGTCAGTACAATTAAAACCACATTTTAGGGGACAGATAATGACCGAATCTGAAAAGTACAATGTCAACTTTTTCAAACCGCTTTCAGATCATGCTAAAGCTAATAAGAAACTGATTATTATCCTGGCAGTAATCTGGGCGGTTGGTGTTTTTGGATTTCAGATATTACTAATGCTGCTAAATGAACCAACACCTGAAAAATCATATGAAGTGTTTCAAAATTCAATGCCGGCTATGATGGAGAACGAAGATTCCACAAACACCGGCAAGGCCGAATTAGCCAGGACTTTTTTACATGTTCTGGGCAAAAATATTGCCGTGAAAGAAAATCACAAAACCGTACTGAAAACGGCACTAAGTAAAATTGTTTTTTCGATGGCGGCTGATAGTATTAACGCGGTGTTTAAGAGTGATGTTAGCGACGAATCTGTAATTCTGGCAAAACAAATGATAGGACTGGGTGATTCCGGATTTGATAAAATTATGGCAGACCTTATTCCGAGTTCACTTGTTAAAGTTGAAGACGGAGTAATAAGCGAAGAATGTAAAAAAGCAATTCCAGAAATAATGCAATTGTATCTTGTTCACAATCAAAACGCTTTAACCGATTTCAATTTTCTCGGTTTTCCTTTCCATTACTGGTACACGGCGCAATTTCTCCTGATCATGTTCGTGATTTTATGCCTGGTATACGCAATGGTAAATGATAAATCAAACGAGAAATACGATTTCGTTGAAGAAACCTAAAACTAAAATATTGGAGGCAATTGTGAACAAGATTATAAAGATCGTATATACATTTCTTATGTTGTTAGTGTTAAGTTCAAACCTAATGGCGCAATCGGCAACCAGCCTTGAGGGCGAGTTCAAATTAGGTCCCGCCATTATTTTAATTATACTGCTTCTCACATTTGTGATGGTCGGACTTTTTAACCGGGCTAAGGATACCTCAACATACTGGGCGGCAGGCAGAAAAATATCACCTGTCGGAGCCGGAATGGCAATAGCATCAAACTGGATGAGCGCTGCGTCTTTTCTGGGAATGGCGGCAATTATGTACGGAGCAGGATATCACGGATTATCATATGTTGTTGGCTGGACAGGCGGATATGTACTGTTATTAATATTGATGGCAGGACAGATCAGGCGCTACGGAAAATATACGGCCGCCGATTTCATCGGCGACAGGTATTATTCAAAAGGATTAAGAGGTGTAGGGGCAGGATTAGCTATATTCATTTCTTTCTCCTACTGTGTTGGTCAGTTTGCCGGTATCGGATTAATGTTCAAATGGATACTGGGAATTGATTATACATGGGCCGTCTTAATTGGTGCATCTGTTGTACTTACCTACACACTTATTTCGGGTATGCTTGGAGTTACCAAGAACATGCAGATACAATATGTAATAATTATTGTGTCATTTTTAATCCCCCTATTTATTCTGGCTTACAAATTCGGCTATTTCTTCTGGCTGCCGCAAGCCGGTTACGGAACAGTTGTCGGCGATATAGTAAACGGAATAGCCCCCGGCAAAGGATTGACAGCCTTGGGGCATGACTTCGCCATACTTCCATCGCCGGAGTTTGCGATGCCATGGGATCCAGCGACCGGGCAGACCGCCTTCCAATGGATTGCAATTTGTTTTTCATTGATGATCGGTACCGCCGGGCTGCCTCATGTTATTCAGCGCTTTTATGTTGTGCCGCGCGCAAAAGACGCAAGATGGTCTGTAGTTTGGGGATTATTCTTTATCTGTATTCTTTACTGGAGTGCACCTGTATATTCAGCATTCGGAAAGATTTTATCTGCCAATCCAGAAGTCGGGCGTTTAGCTAAAGATGCGATTGTCGTCTACACAGCACAACTTGGCGATGTCTTTCCTCTTATAGTTGGTTTTCTTGCAGCAGGGGCGGTATCAGCAGCATTTTCAACGGTGTCAGGTTTATTGGTCGCCGGTGCATCCGCGTTTTCACATGACCTGTATTATAAAGTAATAAATCCAAATGCGAACGAGAAAACGCAAATGTTAATGGCCCGCATTGGTACCATATTAATGGCAGCGGCAGTTGCAATTGTAGCGCTGTTAAACTTAGGACTAATAGCGCAGCTGGTAGCCGTTGCTTTCTCACTTGCCGGATGTACAATATTTCCCTTGTTCTTATTGGGAATTTGGTGGAGCGGTTCAAACAGAGCAGGAGCATGGGGCGGTCTGATAGCCGGATCTACTGTTTCCTTAATAGCATTGGTTTACTTTGTAGCCGGTAAATTCGGAGCAGTACTGCCGGCACAAGAATTTATAACTGAGTATTTGAATGCATGGTATTTTGCTATATTTGGTGCACCTTTGGCTATAATAACCAATATACTGGTGTCGAAATTCACAAAAGAAGATACTCCGCTTGAAATTAAAAAGTTTCTGGCTGAAACAGTGCATAACTATAAATAATATTTTAACGAACGGAGAATCAAACATGGTTCTCCGTTCTGTTACTTTTTAATTCCTGCCGTATGTTTGTAGTATCTCAATCCGAATTTTGGTAATATAATTTTTAGTTAGAATAATTTCCGGTTGTATATATGAAAAGCAAAATAGAAAGGAATTATTTTTTTCTGAGAATAACACTGCCTACTTTTCTGGCTTTTGCATTATTCGTGATAACATTATTTGTTGTCGTTATCCCATCTTTTGAAAACCAGATGATGGACAGAAAACGTGAGATGACAAAAGAGCTTACAAATTCAGCCTGGAATATTCTTAATGAATATCACATTAAGGAAATGAATGGCGAATTAGCAAGAGAAGAGGCGCAGAAGAGAGCTATTGAAATAATTAATGATTTACGATACGGTGAGGAGAACAAAGATTATTTTTGGATAACTGATTCTCATCCAAACATGATCGCTCATCCTTATCGTCCGGAATTGAATGGCAAGGACCTTTCAGACTATTCTGACCCAGAAGGAAAGAAACTTTTCGTTGAATTTGTAAAAGCAGTTCAGTCAAATGGTAACGGTTTTGTAAACTATATGTGGCAATGGAAAGATGATTCTACCAGGATTGTTCCGAAATTATCATATGTAAAGGGTTTCGAATCCTGGGATTGGATTATAGGTACGGGAATCTATATTGAAGACGTTAAAGAAGAAATTTCTAATTTTACGAGTAATTTGTTTTATATATCAATGTCAATTCTGGCTGTATTAGCCCTTCTATTGCTGGTTATTTCGCAGCAGAGTCACAAAATTGAATTAAAACGAAAAGCCGCTGAGGATAACCTTCGTGAATCGGAAGCAAAGTATCATGCTCTTGTTGAAGCTTCAACTGAAGGACTTGTTATGATACTGGATAGTAAATTTGTCTATTCAAACAAAGCCATGCAGCATTTATTATCTATTAATTCGATTGATAATATAAACGAAGAACTGGCAGATATTTTATGCGATGAAAATAGTGCTCCAGTTACTGCAAATTTTTTCGCATCACTCTTAAAAGGGAATTGCAGCTCAAATGTATTTGACGGTAAGCTTGTTACAAAGAACGGCGAAATACTTGACGTTCACCTGGATGTTTCACCTATAGTATTTGGTGAAAAAGAAGGATTCACTATAATTATCAAAGATGTAAGTACAAGTAAGAAAATCGAGAATGAGCTAGGTGAAAGTGAAGAAAAGTATAAAACTCTAACCAATAATATTCGTATGGGTGTTTTTAGAATTACGCTTGGGAAGAAAAATAAACTGTTGGAAATCAATCCTGCAGGTGCCGAACTATTGGGATATTCAACATCAGCGGAGCTGCTTGAAACTGATTTGTTTGACTCAATAAGAAATGAAGAAGATAGGAGGGTATTAGTTGCAGACTTGATGAATTACGGTAATTTAAGGAATAGGATAATTCCTTTTAACAGGAAGGATAGTTCAGGTATTATTTTGTCAATTTCAGCAGTCGCAATTAAGAATGAAACCGGCGAGTCGTTGCAATGCGACGGAATCATGGAAGATGTTACAGAGAGACTTAAACTTGAAGAAGCGCGGGAAAACCTGATAACTGAACTTCAGACATCTCATTATTTCTTAAATGAACCTATAAGTAAATTTATAAAAAATATTATCTCCTGTTCTATGGAGACATCGGTGAAAGAGGCGGCTGAACTTATGACAAAGAAAAAGTACAGTGCGATCCTGATTACATCACCCTCGGATACAGGAAATGAGTTTATCGGCATTCTTACTGACCGGGATTTGCGAGAGCGAGCTGTTGCAACAGGAGTAAATCTTGACAAACCTGTTTACGAGGTAATGACATCCCCTATAATTTCCATTGATGAAGATGCGATGGTTTTTGAAGCATTCAGTAAAATGTTTGAGAAATCCACAAGACATCTGGCGGTTAAAGATTATAATGGTAAAATAATCAGTTTAATCAGCAGCGAAGAATTACTACAGGTTCAAAGTCATTCATCAACTTTTTTAATTGATGAAATCGAGAACTCTAATGCGGAAGAAATACCTTCATTAAATTCAAGATTACCGGTTATAGTTAAGACAATGGTGAATAACGGCGCTAAAGTAAACATTATTACGAAAACCATAACATCTATTGCCGATACTATTATGCGACAGTATATATTATCAGCCGTTGAAGAACTCGGCGAACCACCGGTTCCGTTTTCGTTTTTTGCACTCGGCAGTCAGGGACGTGAGGAGCAGACATTGTTTACTGACCAGGATAATGCGATAATATTTGATGATAAACTATTCCCGGCGAGTAAAGATACTTATCTCTATTTCAGCAGACTGGGAGAAATAGTATGCAGAAACATGAAGGAGTGCGGATATGAATACTGTATTGGTGAATCAATGGCAAATAATTCAAAGTGGGTTCAGCCGATCAGTAAATGGAAAGATTACTATTCACATTGGATTCATAATTCAACTCCCCAGGATCTGTTGGAAATTAGTATATTTTTCGATTTTAGATCAGTATACGGGGAGCAAACTCTGGCAGAAGAATTGCGCGATTTTCTCTTTCAAACAGCTCAGGGGCAGTCCGGATTTTTTCAACATTTAACAAAGAATTGTTTGCTGCATAAACCTCCTCTTAATCTTCTTGGTAATATAGTTTTAGAATCCAAAGGGGAACATCCGGAAACATTTAATATTAAGAATGCGATCATGCCGTTAACTGATTTCGCCCGTATTTATTCGTTGAATAATAGGGTCACAGCGACTAACACATTGGAACGTCTGCGAGAATTAAATAAAAGGGGAGTTTTAAAGACCAGCAGTTATGAGGAATTAATCCAGGCTTATAATTTTCTGATGCAGCTAAGATTAAAACATCAGGTTAATGCATTTGAGAAAAACATTCTCCCGAACAATGCGATAAATCCGAATGAGTTTACTCAGATTGAAATGAAGATCGTGAAAAATGTATTGAGTCAAATTACAGCAGTACAGAAAAGGCTAAGTTATGAATTTACAGGAGAAGCGTTGTAGATCTTACCGGCTTGAAATAACACTCGAGATTTTCCCTCGCTTTTACCGGGGAAACATTGCTGCTCTCACTAATAAGAGGTCCATTGTATTTTATGGAGTCGAGAGCTGAACAAACTTCCGTCCAGTTTATATTCCCTTCACCTACGCTTAAATGGTTGTCGTTTTTTCCCAAGTTATCATGAAAATGAACATTGATCAGCTTTTCTTTTAATTTATCTATATAGGATGTTGAACCCTCTGCGAGATTTGCATGTCCGGTATCAAGACAGAATCCGATAAAATCACTATCCACCCTTTCAAAAATTCTCTGAAAATCGCTTACGCAATCACCTATGAATAAGTAATCAGAACCGTGCGGAATTGGTACAACGTTTTCCAGTGCGAGTTTTACATTATACTCTCTGCAATATTCAACAGTTTGTAAAAGAGAATTGATCAATCTCAACAATGCCTTTTTGCGCGTCCATTTTTCTACCGGAAACCAATAGAATATCCCGGGATGTATTACTATGCATTCAATTCCATTAGTTCCTGCCAGTTTAATTATGTTTTTAAGCTGCCCAACACTCTTTTTTCTTATAGCAGGAATAATATCGGCTATGCTTATCGTGAAAGGCAGATGGAAGTTTAAACCGATATTCAGTTTTGCAGCCCTTCTAATTAACATAATCCATTCATCACTTAACTTCATGTTACTGTTGGATGACAGGCTTATCTCAAGGTAGGTTAGATTATTGGCGGCAGCATATACTAATGTCTGTTCAAGTTCATCGAAAGATGTTGTAAAGCCGTATTTCATATTTAATAAATACTTTGTCACACTTACCGGAATGTAAATTACATAAAACATACCAATTATTTATTATTGAATATAATGTAAAACTTTTACCGTATCTCGGTTTTGTACCTTTCATCATTATTTAATGACATTCAATTCCTGTTATTTCCGGATAAGAAATTAGGACTTTCATTAGATAATAGGGTATTGAGAAAAACTATGTGAGTGAATTACTATAATTCGAAACGTATTTAAGATTATCAGTTAATCTATTTTTCTGAGAATTTATTACAAAATATAAATCTAATGGGCGGGGATTAATAGTTTGAAAATACTTCCCTTACTCAATTCGCTTTCTATGAATAATTCACCACCGTGAATTCTAACGATTTCCCGTACCATTTGTAATCCCAGACCCGAGCCCGTCTCGCCATTAGTACCTTCTAATGACTGCACAAATTTTTTCCCTATAATCTCCCGGATTTGGTTTTCTGTCATACCAATTCCATTATCACGAACCATAACAGAAAGCAGCGTGTCAGTTTGCTTCGCTGAAATTTCGATTTCACTATTAATGCATGAGTACTTTACTGCATTTGACAAAAGGTTTCTGATAGCTGTTGAAATAAGAAAATTATCACATTTGATGGTATCTGTTTTAATAGACTGTCTGAAAGTAATTCTCTTTAACTCTGCAGCAATCATGTTATCTTTGATCGCCTGATCAATAATTCGTTTAAGATCACATTTGGAAAACTCCTTTGAGTAGACGCCCGATCTCAGTTTACCCCAGCTTAAAAGTTTATTTAGCAATTCATACTGATTCTCAATTGCATTTCTGATGTTGCAAATCAAATCTCTTTTATCGTCTTCCGAAATATCATTGAAATTATCACTTAAGTAGTTGGTGCTGCCTTTAAGAACTTGAAATGGATTCTTAAGATCATGTGCCAGTATCTTAAAAAACCTGTCTTTCATTTCGTTGGATTCTTTTAACTCCCTTTCTTTCGATTTAATGTTTAATTGCATCAAATATACAATGAAGGTTATTGTAACAAGAATAATAATAACATCCATAATGTAGGTAATGTCGACAAGGTGAGATAATCGAGTGTCAAGTTTGCCGTAGTATTCCAATAATCCGATTGTAATAACTATACTTAAGTTAACTATAGTTGTAACTACAAATAGCCTTGGATTTAAAACAAAACCGGTGACAGTAATAATAACCGGGAAGATTATAATCGCCGCATCTCTTAATCCGTCATTCAGGATCATAAGATTCGTTGTCATGAGTATGGTAAGAAAATAGATAGTGAGGAACGAATACTTGAAAGAATAAAACCTGTTTAGAGAAAAATTTACCAGAAGGGCGATTAGTGATAGTAATATTATTGGGACGGAGGTGTAAGATTCTGTGAGGAGATTGTTGATGACAGCAAGAATCAATCCCGGAATAAAGAAAACCGATATTCTATCAACAACATACTTTTGATGTTCAAATTTCGTGGGAACTCCATTCGATGAGAACATAAAGTAATCTTTTATTTTGGTTCTAAACTTTTCTTGCATAAGTCGGTGTCAGCCGGTGGATCATTTCAATCCTTATAATAACATCTTATTGTCAATTATTTAATGTAATTATACCTGGTAAACGATACCTACAATAAAATGAAATTTACTTCGGAGGACGAAATGCCAATTTGTTCGTCATAAGTTATAGAAATTCCTATCCATAAAAATCGCTGTACTAAGAATTAAATGGAGAATTTTCATTCCGGCTGGTATAATATTCACAAATAATGTTTCCACGAATATTTTAAAACAATTTTCCTCAATAAAATGGTTGGAGCATTCTATTGAAGAGATAATTCATAATAATTATTGCCCTTCGAAAAATAACCATTAAAAATATTTCTTTATTTGATGGGATGCAATAGAGAAAACAAATGCTTTGCGCGTAGTCAAAACCAGATTATTTCATATGAGGACATCAAATCTGTTCGTCTATAAAGTTGCTTTTGTCGTAGTTAACCAGAGACTACTTCTAGATTTGGATTGATCTCACGTCTTAGAAGGTTCTCAATTGCGACAAGTGTTCCGCGGATTGCGCTTGGACAGGAGCCGCAGGCACCCTGGTAGCGAATTTTCAGCATTGTGCCTTCCAGTCCCAAAACCTGAAGACCGCCGCCGTCACCGGCGAGAGCGGGTCGAACGCGCTGATCGAGGAGATCATTAATTTGTTTCAGCAGTTCTGTTTCTTCAATAGTAATTCCTTCAACTTCCTTTTCAGCAGGAATTTGCGAAGGATCGAAGTTTGAAATGAACTGTACAAATGGTTTCTGAATATGACCCCAGCTCACGGACGGATCTTTTTCAATTGTTACGAACTTATCCATATAAAATACGGAAACAACACCTTCGAGCTCGAAAATACCCTTAGCCAGCGGATCATTTGCTGCCTCTTCCTTACTTGAGAAACTGCGAGTCTCGGCATTTAACAGACGTGTATTCAATATAAATTTCAATGCCTGGGGATTCGGAGTTAAATCTACATCTTGTACTACTAACATGTTTTCCTCAGCTTTTCTCTCATTTTAAAAACAATAATAATATAAAAATGGTTCTTTACAAAACCCATCATATTAAAAATAAATGCCTGGCGCAAGAGTGGAAATTAATGGTGTTTGCGGGGTGTTCTGCGATTGTCGATGAGCAGTACGAACTCTCCTTTCAACTGGTTTTTTTCAGCATAATCGGCGATCTCTTTAATGTTTCCTCTGAAAATTTTTTCTTTTTTCGTCGTCAGTTCATATGCGAGAACAACCTGCTGGTTTTTCCCGAAATTACTTTCAATTTCTTTCAGGATTTTCCGTAAGCGGTAAGGTGTTTCCATCAGGACGATAACTTCATTTATCTTTTTTAGTCCGTGAAGTTCGTTTCGCCGAATATCTTTTTTGGGAGACAACCATCCGTAGTGATAGAATTTGTCGACATGCAAATTGGAGCCGGTAATAGCCGGGATAATCGAGTTAACACCGGGAATAATTTCAATATTAACTTTATACGAAATTGCCAGATCCAAAAGGTAATGCCCGGGATCCGAAAAAAGAGGCGTTCCGCAGTCCGAGATTAATGCTGCGGATTTTCCCGAGTGAATTAGATTTACAAGTTCCTGCGTGTTTTCTTTTTCGTTATGCTCATTAACCTGATAGAGTTCTTTCTTGATTTCGAGTTTTGCGAGTAGTCTTCGTGCTGCTTTGAATTCTTCACAGATTATAAAATCAACTTCTTTAAGTATCCGCAAGGCTCGCAGAGTTATATCATCGATATTACCGATTGGAGTTGAGACTATATAAAGTGTGGACTGCATCACAATGCTTGCCATTTATTAAAACACCGGGCTAAACCCGGTGTTAAATTATTTAGAAAGTTCTTTCAGTTTGGATATCAATTCGTCCAGCGAAACCTTTTGCTTCTCGCCGCTTCTTCTTTCCTTAACTTCAACCATATTCTCATTTAGATTTCTCTCGCCAACTACAACATGCAGCGGCATACCAAGTAAATCAGCATCATTGAATTTGAAACCGGCTGAAGCATCTTTCCTGTCATCGAATAAAACATCAAATCCGGCTTCCAGAAGTTGATTGTAAATCTCGTCACACTTGGACTCAATCGCATCCTTCTTCATATTCAGACCGATAAGATGAATATCAAACGGAGCCAGAGGGTTTTCCCATATTACGCCGTTCTCATCATTATTCTGCTCGAGATAGCAGGCAAGCACTCTGTCAATACCGATTCCATATGAACCCATAATAAGCGGATGTGATTTGCCATGCTCATCCAGGAATGTTGCGCCAAGCGCTTCGGAATACTTTGTGCCGAGTTTAAAAATGTGTCCAAGCTCAATAGCTTTGAATACTTCGAGTTTACCGTCGCATCTCGGGCAGCCTTCGCCTGTTTCAACAGTACGGAGATCGAAATACTCGAGTTCCGGCACGTCGCGCTTAAGATCAATTCCACCGATGTGATAGTCGTTCTTGTTCGCACCGCTGTAAAGATTATTACCATCCTTAAGTCTGTTGTCCGCGGTTATCCTGTGCTTGAATCCAACCGGTCCGATTGAACCTGCATCGGCTCCGGTAATTTCAGCTAGTTCTTCTGTATGGCATGGTCTTACAGCTCCGCCGAGTGCAGCCTCGAGCTTCGTCTCGTTCACTTCGTCGTTGCCCGACATTAAAACAAGAACAGGCTTATCGTCGTGCATATAGACTCTTGATTTGGCCGTTTCGCGTTCGTCTATTTTAAGAAACTCGCAAAGTTCGTCAATACTTTTAACGTCGGGTGTATGTATGTCGTAAACTTCTTTACTTTCATCGTGTCTTGCAACCGAAGCAATTTTCGAAGTAGCAACTTCCGAGTTGGCAGCATATTCACAGCTTTCGCAAAATGCCACGGTATCTTCTCCTGCATCCGATTTAACCATAAACTCTTCCGACTTGCTTCCGCCCATTGCGCCGCTTGAAGCACCGACTATGAAATATTTAATTCCGCATCTGTCAAATATTTTCCTGTATGCTTTATCATGAAGCGCGTAAGACTCATCCAGGCTTTCCCAGGTCGGGTCAAATGTATACGCATCCTTCATAAGGAACTGACGGCCGCGTATAACACCGCTTCTCGGGCGGGCTTCGTTCCTGAACTTCGTCTGAATCTGGTACCAGATCTGTGGAAGTTCCTTGTACGATTTCAACGCACCTTTGGCGTGGAATGCCATAATCTCTTCATGTGTCGGGGCAAGTACATAATCCCTGTTTTTCAAATGGAACATTGTATCGCCGAACGCTTCAACCCTGTTTGTATCTTCCCAAATTTCAATCGGGTTCAAAGCCGGCAGATGAAATTCCTGTCCGCCTATCGCATCCATTTCTTCACGTACGATTTCACTAATTTTTTTGAGTACTTTGTAACCCAATGGAAGGAATGAGTAAATACCGGCCGACACCATTCGGACCATGCCGGTTCTAAGCATTAAAATGTGACTGGTTATAACCGCATCTGCAGGAACTTCTTTCTGGGTAGGAATAAAAACTTTGCTTAACTTCATGTCGTTTCAGGAGTTTGTTAAATAAAGTGTCAAAATTACTAAAAGTGACGGGCAATTCAAAGATGCGGAAGGTGCGAATGATTTGATAATGTGCTTCTGCTTCGGTAATTTCGATTCCAACTTTAGGAAAAATATGGAACGAATTAACATAAGCTCCGGTACAAGATGGGAAAATGAGGTTGGATATTCCCGGGCGGTTAAAATGGGTAATATGATTTTTGTTTCGGGTACAACCTCGGTTAACGGGAAAGGGGAGATTTACGGACTTGGTAATGCCTATGAACAGGCAAAGTTTATTTTTAGAAAAATCGAAACTTCACTTGAAGAAGCGGGTGCTTCGTTAAAAGATGTTGTGCGCACGAGAATGTACGTTGTCGATATACAAATCTGGGAAGAAGTTGGCAGGGCACATGGAGAAGTATTTGGAGATATAAAACCGTCTGCAACATTGGTTCAGGTTAACTCGCTTGTGGAACCCGACCTGCTGGTTGAAATAGAAGCAGATGCTGTAATCAATAATCAGGAATAATAATTTGACGGAAAAGTATAATCCGGTAGTTCAGGACCAGGAGCAAAGGGACGGTGAAAACCCGGCAACAATGTTGTCCTTCATTCATACGAGTGGAGATGAAAAACTTATCGGTACTGTGTTCATTGCACAGGGAAAGGATCCGAAGCCGCTTGTAATACTCCTCCCCGGCTTTCCGGGTAACGAGGTTAACTTCGACATTGCGCATGCTGTTCGCAGAGCAGGTTGGAATGTGCTGGTTTTCAACTACAGAGGATCCTGGGGGAGTTCCGGCAAGTACCTGTTCTCGAATATGCTTGAGGATATTGACAACGTAATTGAATTTGTACGATCCGATTCGTTCGGGGAAAAGTACAATACAGACTCATCGCGCATAGTGCTTGCCGGACACAGCATGGGCGGATTCGGGGCGCTTAAAAAAACTGCGGAATACGATTTCATAAAGCATACAGCTGCATTTGCCTGTTTCAATATCGGTTATGTCGGCAAGCTATTCGGGGTTGTGCCCGGCGCAAAAGATATAGCCCTGGAAAAGTTATCGATGGGGGCAATGATACTTAACGAAACAAGCGGAGAGGAACTGTATGATGATATTGCTTCAAACGCTCAAGATTGGGATCTAACTGACTATGCTTCGAATTTCAGCGGGAAGAACGTGCTGCTTATATCAGCCGGGCATGATCACCTTGCCCCGACTGAGATGCATAGTGCGCCGCTTCTGAAATCATTAAAGACTATTGATGACTTAGATTTAAGCGAGCAAATGCTGGATACCGGACATTCTTTCTCGGATAAGAGAATTGAACTTACGACACTATTTATTGAATGGCTTTCAGGAATTAAATTCTAATTTATTATACATCGGATTATGAATAACGAAAATGACATGCCTGCTGAGGAATTCCGTAAATACGGACATGAACTGGTCGACTGGGTAGCAAATTATCTTGAGAACGTTTCGGAAGAACCTGTGCTGGCAAAAGTAAATCCCGGTGATGTAAAAGCGCAGCTTCCCTCGGACCCGCCAGACAAGGCTGAATCAATGGATGATATAATCAGCGATCTCGACAAAGTTATTATGCCGGGTATGACGCATTGGAACCATCCGAGATTTAACGCATATTTTAATTCATCCGCCAGCGGTCCGGGAATTCTTGCAGAACTAGTAAGTGCCGCATTCAACATTAATGGAATGCTATGGAAGTCATGCCCGTCAGCAACTGAACTTGAAGAAGTAGTTCTGGGCTGGCTTCGAAAAATGCTCGGACTGCCTGAAGGATTCTGGGGAATCATTTACGACGGAGGCTCAGCAAGTACAATGCATGCAATAGCTGCTGCGCGGGAAAATATTAAAGATGTTCATCTGCGAAGTAAAGGATTGACCGGAAGCAGCGATGTAGGCCCTTTGAGAATTTACGTAACTGAACATACTCATTCCTCGGCACTTAAAGGTGCGGTTAATGTTGGCGTCGGTCTCAATGGCATACGCATGATACCGGTTAATGACAAGTTCAGCATGATTCCGGCTGAACTGGATAAAGCTATTAAAGAAGATAAAGCAAACGGGTGGCTGCCGTTTTGTGTAGTTGCCACAGTCGGAACAACTTCAACGACAGCAATTGATCCGGTTGATGATATCGCCGATATTTGTGAACGCGAGGACTTATGGCTGCATGTCGATGCTTCTCATGCCGGAATAGCGGCGATAGTACCCGAATATAAATACATCTTAAAAGGTTGTGATCGTGCTGATTCATTTGTCACTAACCCGCACAAATGGATGTATATGCCTATTGATATCAGTGCGTTTTATACACGCAAACCGGAAGTTCTGAAGAATGCGTTCAGCCTCGTTGCAGAATACCTGAAAACAAATGAAGATAATTCAGCAACTAATTATATGGATTACGGTATATCACTTGGACGAAGATTTCGTTCGCTTAAACTTTGGTTTGTAATCCGGTACTTTGGTGTTGAAGGAATTGTTGAGCGACTCCGGGACAACATCAGACTTGGAAAACTTTTCGAATCTTTAATCGATGAAAGCGACAGGTTCGAAAAACTCGCTCCCGTTCCGCTGAGCACAGTCTGCTTCCGCGCGGTAATTCCCGGACTGGATGATGAAGCACTAAATGAGTTCAATAAAAATTTATTGGACAAAGTAAATGCAACAGGCAATGTGTTTATTTCGCATACCTCGTTAAATGGGAAATTTACTATAAGATTTGTTGTTTCGAGTATCAGAACGACTGAATCAGATGTGAAAATTGTTTGGGAAGTATTAAATGAAATTTTGGATGAATCCCTAAATGAAAAAGGCGGTACCTAATACCGCCTTACTCTGCACTAGTTACATCCATGGCTTGTGGACCTTTGTCTCCATCAGTAACTTCGAACTCAACTTTTTGACCCTCTTTCAAGGTTTTGAATCCTTCAGTATTAATTGATGAGAAGTGAACAAAGATATCGGACCCATCTTCCTTTGTAATAAATCCATATCCTTTAGATGCGTTAAACCATTTAACAGTGCCGGACTCGCGCTCTGCCATTGGTTTCTCCTTACATAATTGTAACTTAGTTGATTATTACAGACAGTTTTAAATCTCAGAATTGCCGAACCAACAATTAATTCTTAAAATTTTTCAACTATCCTTCATAAATTTAAATAATCGGCTTATTTTGTCAAATGAATTCTTCGGGGTGCTACCCGAATTCAACATTTATTATTTGATTAATAAAGCCTATTTTTGTCAGTTAATTGATTAAGTGATGCTTAGTGTTCGTGGGGAAATGAAATTAAGAAACTCACATATCGTAATAGTACTTTTAATGACGCTGTTAAGTTCTTGCAAAGCGCCTCACACCAATCCGCTTGATCCTGATAATCCGGACAATGTATTTTGTGCGCTTAAGGGAAAAGTCCAGACCGAGAAGATTCCACGTCAGCCGATTAGTGGTGTCGAGATTTCCTGGCAGAACGACAACATAGTTGTTCAAACAAATGCCAACGGGGAGTATAGTCTGGATAAGCTTAACAAAATTGACGGCTGGCTTAAATTCAGCAAAGATGGTTATCAGCCGGACTCACAGTACATTGAATGGGATGGCGAGAAACTTATCAGCGTTAACAAGTTTTTGAATTCGGTACCGAAAATCGAATCATTATACATTTACAGCAAAGTAATAAACAGACATTTACTTGATCCGACAATTACACTGATTGTTGAAACCAGAATTAGTGATCAGGATAAAGATGTTGATACTGTGTTTGTTGTTAATTCGGATTTAGGCATTTCTGCAATACTGGATGAAATTACACTCGGATACTTTAAGAAAGAATTTTCACCATCAAGTTTGGGAATAGAATATCTTGATGAGATAATAGGCAAGGAGTTAAACATAGTCGTAAAAGACAAAAACGGGATGAAGTTTACCATTGCCACTTCCAATTTGAAAAGAATTATAAAGGAGCAAATAACAACAAAAGCTCCTATTGAGAACGATACCGTTAGTACAAAACCCCGTCTCGAATGGCGAAGATTTACTCCCGGATTTAAATTCCAATATCAGCTCCAGGTCTATACGGATGATATTACCAGAAGTCTGGTGTGGGAGAAAACAGGTTACAGTTCCGATTCTATTGCCGTTAATGTAGAATCGCAGATAACCGGCAATCCTGAGAATGAGTACTATTGGGTGATTTGGGCAATCGACGAATTTAATAACAAGACGCAATCAACTCCCGCGTCATTTATAGTGGAACCCTAATGTCGAAATTTACTTCGAATAATATTGAGCATTTTAAGAACCTGGGTAAAGAACAGCTCGAAGCTATTTACCAGATCAGTGAGCATTTAAACAAATCTTCCGAAACGGAACTACTTATAAATGATGCGCTTGACTGGGCGATAGAGATCGTTAGTGCGGAACGAGGTTTGTTTGTTAAGTGTGTTGATGCAGATCAGTATGAAATTATTGCTGCCAGAAATATTAAAAAGGAAAATATCACTAACCTCTCCGATTTTTCTTCAGGCATTATTCAAAAAGTAATTGATGAGAAGAAATCGCAGTTGTATCATGATGCGCAAAGCGATCCGCAGGTTTCCAAATTTGAAAGTATACAGATACAACAGATTAAATCGGTTATCGGTGTACCGATAATTCGTGATGAACTTCCATGGGGTGTAATACTAGTAGATAGTATTGAGAACAGGAAATCTTTTACGAAGGAGAATTTAATATTTCTGAATTTCTTTGCTAACCTGGTATCATTAAGTCTGGACAAGTTATTAAGTATTGACGGACTCCAAAAAGAGAAGCGGCTGCTTGAAAATGAGATAGAAAACCTGCTGCCTGTTCCCGAGATGATCGGTACGAGCAAGGTAATGCAGAACCTTTTCAAGCTTATTCATAAGGTCGCGAAGACGGATGCAACAGTACTGATACTCGGTGAAAGCGGAACCGGGAAAGATCTTGTAGCGCGTGCAATACATGAACTTAGTTTACGCAAAGGTAACCCGTTCCTCGCACAATTTTGCGGATCTATACCTGATAATCTGCTTGAGAGTGAATTATTCGGGTATAAAAAAGGCGCGTTTACCGGTGCGAACTCAGATAAAAAAGGTCTCCTGGAAGTAGCTGATGCAGGAACTTTCTTCCTAGATGAAATCGCAGATATATCCAATCCGCTTCAGGCAAAACTTCTAAGAGTATTGGAAAACAAGGAAATAATCCCACTAGGTGATACACAGGTAAGAAAGATTAATGTACGTGTAATAGCTGCTACGAATAAAGAATTGAAGAATCTTGTTAAGGAAGACAAGTTCAGGGAAGACCTGTATTACCGGTTGAATGTGTTCCCTATAAAGGTGCCGCCGCTGCGTGACAGAGGTTCGGATATTGTTTTGCTGGCTAATCATTTTATTAATGAAATCAGTGGCCGGAAAATACATTTGACTGCGGAAGCTGTGAAAAAGATGAACAACTATAACTGGCCCGGCAATGTACGCCAGTTAAATAACGTAATCCAACGCGCTGTTATTCTTGCGGATGATGAAAAAATATTAGATGAGCATATCATCTGGGACGATGAAGGGTCAGATATCAACCTTGACGGTACATTAAAGGAAGTTGAAGTGAAGTTGCTTGCGGACCGGCTGAAGCGATACGACGGCAATAGAACTCTTGCTGCAAAATCGCTTGGTGTGTCGGTAAGGTGGGTGCAGTTAAAAATAAAGGAATATGAAATAGAAGGATGATAGCGTCCGAATCGCAAATATTGTTCGATAAGTTTAAGATAATTGAATGCCTGAAAAAGGATGATCAGTCGGCGGTTTATCTTGCCAACCATATCTATCTCGGAAAGAAGATTATACTCAAGATCCTTGACAGGGACAGAATTGATGACGATAGTATTATCGAAAGATTCAAACGGGAGGCAAAACTTCTTGCAGGGCTCGACCACCCTCATATCATTGAAGTATTGGATTTCGGATTATACGAGAACTATTTCTACATCTCATTCGAGTATTTCGAAAGTGAAAACCTGCGGCAGCATATTAACCGCAACACTTTTACGTATGAGCATAAACTTGATCTGCTCAAGCAACTATTCCTTGCACTCTACTTCGCGCATTCGAATAATATAATCCACAGAGATATTAAACCCGAGAATATACTTGTTAATAATGAGTGCGAACTTAAGATAGGTGATTTTGGTCTTGCGTATACGAGGGGTGAGAATTTTGTTACCAGCAAGGCTTCCGTTGTTGGAACTCCCGCTTATATGTCTCCCGAGCAGATACAGGGAGGAACTATTGACGAGCGAAGCGACCTCTTTTCTGCGGGAGTTTTGTTTTTTGAATTGTTTACCGGTAACAATCTGTTTATTGCGGATGATATAAATAGTACGATAAACAATATCCTTAACTTCGACTATGATGAAGCTATTGCCAAAATAGAAAATGAACGGCAAGAACTTTTTACAATTCTGGCGGGACTTCTTCATCCAGATCCCGACAAAAGATTTCAGTCAGCAAAAGACGTACTTGAAATTTTGCAGGTAGACATCGAGGATTATTCACCGGCAAAGATTAAAAATGAGAATGATAAACACTCCGCCGGTAAAGTGTGGATTACTGTTATTTCGTTTGTGTTTTTATTCTCCGCTGTAATTTTTATATGGCCGTATTTATTTCCAAAGGATAAACCGGAATTACCCGGAGAGAACAATGAAAATATAACAGTTCCGAAGAAAAGTATTGCTGAACAAGAAGAAGTCGGTTCGTCTATTACAGACCGAGAAATTGAATCCACCGTTGAAGAAAGTTCACAAAAACCGGTTGAAACCGGTAATTCTGAAGCTCAAATTCCAAATCCGCCAGGTGAAAATACTACACCTTTGAGCGCAGAAATTTCGCACGGTATGCTTGCCCTGCAATGTTCACCATGGGCTTATGTTTATATTGACTCGGCTCTTGTTGACAGTACTCCTCTGAAAAACGATCTTGAACTGGTTAGTGGTAACCACACGCTGCTTCTTAAAAATCCCTCTTACCCTGATTTCGTGGATAAGTTTGAGATAAAAGGGGATAAAACTAATAGTCTTGAATATAATTTAGACTCGTTGTTCTGCTTTTTAAGCGTTAAAGTGCATCCCTGGGGAAAAATAATTGTCGATGGGATTGAGTATGGCGAAACTCCGTTTACATCGCCGATAGTTCTTCGCGAAGGCAAACACGAAGTAAAAGTAATAAACCCGCAGTCAGGTGAGTTTACTGAGAGAATCGAAACTTTCAGGGGAGACACAGTAAAATTTGTCTATAATTTTCTTTCTGACAAATATTCTCTTGAAAAATGACTGGTATAAAAATTGAATTATAATAAAATTATGCGAAGCAGAATGAAAAATACTACACTAAAAGTCCTGATAACGGTAATATTGTTGTGTACACCGTTAGTTTCAAAAGGGCAATATTGGGGCATTGCCGGTGAGATGCCTTACCCGGTTGCAGGCGCAGAAGCGGTTGTAATCGGATCAAAAATTTATATAATAGGAGGTTACTCCGAAGACCTCCAGGCAGCGACAGATATGATTCAGCAGTTCGATCCCTACACGCAAAACTGGGAAGTTGTGGGGTCAATGAGTGCAGCTCGTGTTGGACTCTCTGCAGCAGTTTATAACGATATTATTTATTACTTCGGCGGTATCAACGACAGCTCAGTTTTTATTGATTCTTTTGAGCAATTTAATTCTGTTGATAATATTCCCGGCAATATAGATTACGAGAATGATTCATTTAATCGTGAATACGCTTCCGGTGCTGTTGTAGGAAGCAAGCTCTACATATTTGGGGGGGTTCCTAATCAATTATACGACTCTTTTCAACTTCCACATCTCACCATATATGATTTCGATTCGACCAAAATAGTTAAAGAGATCGATACCTTATTCCAAACCGCTGAGACGCCTAGCAGACAGATGTCAGTGGCAGTCGATAACGACATTTATATATTTGGAGGTGTTTCAACAACGATATCCAATAAAATTTATAAGTTCGATACGCTCACTGATACTTTGAAAAGACTCGACACTGATCTACAAGTCCCTCGTGCCGGAGGAGCAGCCGTTTATGTGAAAAATTCGGAAGTAGTGGCAGTGTATCTTATCGGTGGTTCGCTTGAAAGTGAGAGTGCTATTAATACAGTTGAAGTCTTTGATCTCTCCTCTGATATGTTGTCTTCCAGATATGAGGAGACATTTATAACTCCACGAACAGATCTTATGGCAGTTGCTTTCGATGATAAAATTTATCTGTTCGGCGGATATGACGCTAACGGAAATGTAGTCTCACAGGTTGAGGTGCTATTTACTACATCAACAACATCATCACTTGAAGAAAGTCTCGATATTCCCGACGGGTTTTATCTTCGTCAGAATTATCCGAATCCATTTAATCCTGAAACACTTATTCGATTTGATGCCACCAAACCTGGAAACTACAGCCTTGAAGTTTTTTCGGCTTTGGGAGAAAGAGTTATTACTCTTTCTGATAGATACTATTCACGGGGGTCTTACAGCATAAATTGGGATGGACTAAACGAATTGAATAATCCTGTTCCAAGCGGGACTTATTTTTACAGACTTTCGGGTGCCGGCAAAACCATTGTGAAAAAAATGACACTGTTGAGATAAATATGACCCGAAAATTGTTATTCGGTATTATCTCGCTTTCTATCAGCGTATCTGTTTTCGCCCAGACTTTAGGTGATGTTAGAAGCAACTTCGAATCATTCGAGTATCGAAAAGTCATTGAATTGAGCAATAATATTTTAAGTAGAGATACATCGCTCGCACCGGAAGACAGAATTGATTTGCTGACGATGAAAGGAGTTTCATTTTATTCGGTTGCCGATACCGATTCATCCCGGGCGGCTTTTATCGACCTGCTGAAATTATCACCGGAACATGAGCTCGATCCGGTAAGAATTTCGCCTAAGATAATCAGCTTTTACAATTCAGTGAAATCGGAATTCGAAGAAATATCGGAAGCGGTTACAAATCCTTCTGTGCCGGAAGAATTGCCTGAGCAAATAACACTATTCAATAATCAACTTTATACTAAATCTATTGTCCGATCGATTATGATTCCGGGACTAGGACATCTTTATGCCGACAATAGTATTAAAAACTGGATACTTACGGGAGTTAGTACAGCTAATCTTGGTGCCATGGTATTCTACATTATAGAAACTAATAACCGTGAAAAAAAATATCTTAATGAAACAAATGTTTCGAATATCGGAAGAAAGTATGACTCGTATAACGAGGCATATCGAATAAGAAATATTCTGATTGGTACATACGCGGCTCTTTGGCTTTACTCCCAGATCGATCTTTTATTTAATTCTGAAGATTTATTCGTTTATAGAATTCAGCCGGGATTATCGATCAGGCCTTCAAACGGCTCCACACAATTTTGTCTGGACTTTAGATTCTCGTTCTAATTGGCAAGATAAGAAGTGCTCGTAGCTATTCTGTTTTACAATTTGACACACAATAATCTTCTTTATACTGAATCCAAATAAAAATTACCACATCCAACAGATAACAAAATTATTTTAGTTTATTTACACATAAATTAATTTATTATTGGTTAGAACACCTTAATTAATTTGATGTGAAAAACGGAGGCATAAATGGAAGAAAGAAGCGGACTTCCTCTTTTAGGGGACAAATTTCCGGATATGGAAATTCAGACAACACACGGCGTTAAAAAATTACCAGACGACTATAAGGGAAAATGGGTTGTACTGTTCAGTCATCCGGGCGATTTTACACCGGTATGTACTACAGAATTTGTAGCGTTTGCAAAAAGAGCAGATCAGTTTAAAGAGCTTAATGCAGAGCTGGTTGGATTATCAATCGACCAGGTGTTCTCACATATTAAATGGGTAGAGTGGATTGAAGAGAAACTGAATGTGAACATTCCTTTTCCGATAATAGCAGATGATATGGGCAAAGTTGCTAAAGCACTTGGTATGCTTCATCCTGGGAAAGGCACTAATACGGTTCGTGCGGTATTTATAATTGATCCTGAAGGTACTCTAAGATTAATGATCTACTATCCTCAGGAAATCGGTCGTCAGGTTGACGAAGTACTTAGAGCGCTCAAAGCTCTCCAGATTTCGGATTCTCAGAAAGTAGCTATGCCGGAGAATTGGCCTAACAACGAACTGCTTGGTGATAAAGTAATTATCCCGCCGCCAAAAGATGTTGCAACTGCCGAGGAAAGAAAGAAATCAGCAGAAGGCTACGACTGGTGGTTTACGTACAAGAGTCTTGATAGCTAATTATATTTAAGATGATTTATTATTATTTTGGTACTTCTGAATTTTCAGGGGTGCCTTTTTTTTATGGTCAGAATTAAAATTTGCTGTATCTCCTCAGTTAAAGAGGCAGAACTGGCAATCCGCGCTGGGGCAAATGCTCTGGGCCTTGTATCTCACATGCCCAGTGGTCCCGGTGTTATTGATGAAGCCGATATAGCAGAAATCGCTGCAATAATTCCGCCGGGAGTATCGTCTTTTCTACTTACGAGTCTGCAGAATACAGATGAAATCATCTCCCAGCAGAAAAGATGCGGTACAAATACTTTACAGATCTGTGACAGTCTTGTTTCGGGCACTCACTGCGAACTTAAAAAAGCTCTTCCGGGCATATCCATTGTTCAGGTAGTTCATGTCACGGGTGAAGAATCAGTAAAAGAAGCAGTTAACATTGCTGAACACGTTGATGCGATTCTACTTGATTCGGGGAACCAGAATCTTGAAGTTAAAGAACTTGGCGGCACCGGTCGTACACATAACTGGGAGTTAAGCCGGAGTATCGTTGAGTCGGTAAATGTTCCTGTCTATCTAGCCGGAGGGTTAAAAAGTTCGAATGTTCTGGACGCAATAAATGCTGTTAAACCTTTCGGAATTGATCTCTGTTCGGGAGTAAGAACAAACGGATTACTGGATGAAGTAAAACTCTCAGATTTTATTCAACTCGTCAGGCGGACTATCTAATGTCGATTAAACTTTCACAAAACTCCAGACTTAAAAAGGCAACTTTTCTATTGGTGCTTGCACTTTTACTTACTCTCACCGGATGCAGGAAATCCAATGAAGAAAGTACTGCGGGAAATGATCCTCGTCTTGAACTTATTGGCAAATATAAACTTGACGTACAGGAACCTTCCGGGCTCGCTCTAAGTACTGATGGCAGTTACTTGTGGACTCTCAGTGATAATTTCAGTCGTATATATAAAATTTCGTTAAAAGGAAAATTGCTGGACAGCATTGAAGTTGTTGGCTATGACATGGAAGGAATTTGCAATTATACGGATAACGGAATATTGTACATCTGCGAACGTGACAGGGAAATTGTATCGCTTGATTCTACTTTTACTGAAGTTACACGGCATAGGTTGGACCTTTCGGGAGAATTGAATTCCGGACTCGAAGGGATCACTGCCGATCCGGGTCAAAAAAGAATATTTACGGTGAATGAAAAATATCCGACTCTGCTGCTTGAGCTCGATTCGAGTTTTACAGTTATTAAAAAAAGGGAATTGAAAATAGCCAGGGATTTATCAGGACTCGATTATAATTCAACCGCTAATGAACTTTGGCTGCTTAGCGATGAAGACAAGATGTTGTTCCGCTGTGATAATGAAGGAAATAAACTTGATAGTTTCAGTATTGATATCCGCCAGTCTGAGGGAATTGCGGTAGATTTCAGTAACAGTATTATCTATATTATTTCAGATTACTCCGAGTATCTGTATGTTTATAAATTCAAGGAAATTTCAAATGAATCCTAGAAATATTCCTCGTCGAAGAACAGATTAACCTGTCTTACACCATTAACGGCTTTGAATTGGTTAATGAACTCAGAACTCGAAGCCTTGGGTTTGAATCCGATATAGTAGGAGTATTCTGTTGCAATTCCGTCCCCGATAGACTTAACGTTGATAAGCTTAACTCTTTTGCAATATTTATTAAGTATATCCAGGTACAGTTTTTCTTCGCTGTTTCCGTTCCCGCTGAATGAAAACTGAAGAAGGAAATCTTTTTGTGATGGTGTAATTAGTCCGGTTTTGGTGAGTATGTACGAAACAATACCTACAAAGAATGTTCCCGATAGCGCCAGCAGATGCAATCCAACTCCGGCAGCCATTCCGATTGCCAGTGCGAAAAATATAAAAATTATATCCTGGGTTTCCTTTACAGCAGTTCTGAAACGAATGATGGACATTGCTCCGACCAAACCGAATGCCCTGGCTAAATTATTTCCTATTATCATTATTACAACTGCAGTAATCATGGAGAGAATCACCAGCGAGTTTACGAATGAGTTGAGGTATCCGGGACCCTGATAAGTTTTCCTGTAGAAGAAAGTAATAATTAATCCGCACAGGAATGCCATAAGCAGATTCTGGATTATTTGCTCAAATGATATAGTGAAATCAAATAGGGTATTAAGTTCCTGGAGCATTATTGATCGTCGTCCTCATAATATGTATGGAAAGGAGCGAATGAATCAGCTACTCCTATTAATGATTTCCGCTTAGTCGGATTCAAAGATTTAGCACGCTCAAGACAGATAGTATATTTTGATAATGACATTCTCGTCAGATTGTATCTTGAAAGTATAGAGCTAAGCCATATCGGAAAACCTTTGCTGAATTTAACCTCGAAAATAAAATGCTTGGGCATCGAGTGATGCAGCTCGTCGTCGCAGTACAACTCTTCCATCGACGGGAAAAGCATGTAACGCAGGTTTTTGTCGAATGTAAGTCTTAATCGTTTATCAAACTTGGAAAAGAATGCTTCACGCTCGTAAGTAATTAGTACGATCGGGCGTAGTGTTCGTTTATAGATATGATGCAGGAATTTCTCCGCGTCATCCATCGAGTTTGCAAAACCGTTGTTTGTAAGAATGTAACTGTCGAGATCCTTTGTTTTAATCAGTTCGCCAAGATTATAAAATTTTAGCGGAGACCTGTTCTTATTAATATAATTCTCGTTCTTCCTTTTTATCTCGAGGAAAACAATGCTTTCATCTTCCGGTTGGTTGTAACCCCGTATTCGAAGTTTTTTACGGATCTGAACACCGTTAATTTTTTCATGATAATACTTAAGTTTGGAAGAATCGAAATAGATGCTTCGTACAGTATACTCGGAAGCATCGTTATACTCGCTGTCAAGTTCCACGAAAGGCATCAGTTCCTTCCGCAGAGCATTAAGCTTTGTATATTCAACAAGATATTTGTATTCCAAACGCATATAGTTTCTAAAGTATGTTTATAAGACTTATCAAATAGTCGCGCAGCATAATCGGTTCGCCAATAATTTCACCGCTTAATACTAATCCGGGAAGTAATGAAGATTTGTTTTTATTTACAACTGCCGAAGCTACGAAATACTGGTTCTGCAGCCCGGATTTAATAGCTTTATCCGTACTATCTATTTCAGCTTCAATTGTTTTGTCACCGTTCATGTCCTCGAATAAAACTTTTTGCCCCGGTTTAATAAATTTATAATCACTTACTTTTATAGGGATGAAAGATATATATTCGGTAGTGTCGCTTATCGTCAGTAATGTGTCGGCCGAAAAACCTCTGTTAACAATACCCTGTACAGGCGACTGAATTGTAAGTCCTGAGAATTTTTTCTCCAGGATATCTATTTTATCTTTCAATCCGCTTATCCTGGATTTCACCAAATTGATCTCTTCCTGTTTTGCGCCGGTTGATACTGTGCGAAGTCTTTCTTTCGCTATCTCTACATTTATATTGAATAATTCAATAGCGCTTTCCGCAACTTCATATTCCTCTTCGGAAATTAATTGCTTCTCGTAAAGTGATTTCTGTCTTCTGAAAAGTTTCTGCTGTTCTTCAAGCTGCTTCTTTGCATATTCGAGTTTTTGTTCTTCGCTTTTTACAATCGCGTCTTTCTCTTCACTTGTATTAACCTTAAGTAATGCACTGTCTACGGCGAGATCGGCTCTGAGATCAATCAACTCCTTTTCCGTCGTGTTTGAATAAACCAATCCGATGGTGTCATCGATCATAACGGCGGCGCTTGTATAAATCTTATCCGAAAGTGAAAATTCAACTGCATCTCCTCGTTCAAATTGTGTAACTCCATAATTTTCACTTACACCTTTTTTATAGTTGAAGAGAGAAGTCATAAGTTCACCGTCAGGCCCTTTGACCAGCATCCATTCTTTTGCAGGGTAAATTTTACCCTTTACAGTAATCGTATTGGGGAGTTCAATCGGAATTAACAAAGCAAGAGCTAATAATACACCGATGACAATCCATGTAATTGTATTTTTGTTGAGAGAATTTTTCTGCATTATTAAATCATTAAGATATCGTTAAGATAATATTAGCTTTTAATTTACAAATAGAATATGATAAATCAGAGTGTGAAATCTAATTTATACTCAAAAACCGTCTAAAAATGCTAAAAACGGGATAATAATTACAAGAGTTTCTAATAATTTAACAAGATTACTATATTTTATAAGCATATTCAATGTAAAGCTTTGTCTCCGAATTTAGCCCCTTTGTAAATGTATGACGACAAAATTATGGGAAGAATTTCGGTCTAATGGAGAAATACATTTAAAAATTGACTATAATTCGGATGCTTAATATTATTAAACGTATATATACCTATCATCATTTGTATGTGAGTTGTATTTAGATTTATGAAAAGTGTTAATAGTAACCTCCTAATATTTTTGTTGTCAATGTTATCAATTCTGAAAGCGCAGGAAGAGAATATATACTATGTCTGGCCGGATGTTCCGCTTGATCAGAGCAAAGTTATAAACGGTACATTTTGCGAATTTAGGAATACTGGCTCTGCGGATCATTTCCACAATGCCGTCGATATCAGCGAACCGGATGGGAATCCCATATACGCATGCCTCGATGGAACCGTATATTCTGTTGTTAACGATGGTTCCAATTCATATGTAAGTGTTATGTCGAACCTGAATGGGTACTGGAAAAGACTTACTTATCTACATATCGTTCCTAATCCTGCTTTGTCTGTCGGACAAACGATAACAGCCCGCGAGAGTATTCTCGGTACTATTTATCAGGGTATGGGGCACGTTCATTTAATTGAGCGTGAGTTTGTTTCGAATCCGGACCATAGCGCAGTAGAGATTAATAACATCCGCCCTAATGGAGGACTTGATCCGTTTAATGATAATGAGCCCCCTGTGATTTATGCGAGTACAATTAATTTTTATTCGGATAATTCGAAGTCTCTGTTATCTTCCGGCGCACTGTATGGGAAAATTGATGTGAGCGTTAAAGTTGAGGAGCGTAATGGTTCAACTTCCAGCGGACGGAATAACGGTACGTTCATTCTTGGTTACAGGATTTGGAACGAGGATACTTCGGAAGTTCTTTACACTCCCAATGGGGATGGTGAAGTCTACAGGTTTGACAGGAAACCGCTAGACAGTTATGTGCATAATGTTTTTGTGGAAGGAATGGCTACGCTAAGCGAGCCTGTGTACTGGCTCACTAACGGCGAAGGTGCCGCTGCAATAAATAACTCGAGAGTAGTTTCGAATAATTATATTGATACAGATTTATTTGGCGAAGGAAATTATATCCTGGAAATATTCTCTGAGGATACCAGAGGGAATACAATCGATTTATTCTATGATATTCGTTTTGCCACTCCGCCGGAAACCCCTGTACTTAAAGCTGTATTAAATACCGATAGAAGACATTCTGTTAAAATAATCTGGGAAGGTAACGCTGAGGAAGACCTTGCGGGATATAGATTATACTACTCGATTAATACTCAGCAAAGTACCTGGGCGATGGGCGCTGATGAATCAGTATTAAAACCTGATATGACTACGTATACTTTCAATTCTCCTGAAGAATTTCGCGAACCGATCGAATCTGATGTCTATTTCTTTTTTATGACGGCTGTGGATTCCGGAGGCGCTGAAAGTAATCCTAGCGATATTTACTCGAGAGCGCCGCATGATAACGGACTCTCGTATCCTACAGTGTTAATAGTAGATGGATTCGATCAATACGGCAGAATCGGAAGCTGGCATAAACCGACTCATAACTTTAACACATATTACTTTGTTCCTCTTTTCCTTTCAGACAGCCTGGTGATCTCTTCTGCGGCGGACGATGCTGTTGTGGATGGTAAAATATCGCTGACTGATTATGATATTGTTGTTTGGTTTGCCGGAGATGATGGCGGTCCGATTAAATCCGTAACTCCGAAAGAACAAATAATTATTCAGGATTATCTTGAGAATGGCGGAAGGCTGTTGATATCAGGTTCGGAAATCGGACTTGATCTGGATACCGAGCATATTTACTCGACTGAAAACGATACCATATTTTACAGACATTATCTGAAATCGCGGTTCGTATTACTCGGCAGCAGTTCAATGGATAGGATTACAGGTAAGGAAGATGGAGTTTTTGAAGGAGTAACTCTGAATATCGGTCAGACATATGATGAGAATCGTCCCGATGATATTGATCCGGTTAACGGAGGTGAGGCAATGCTTGATTATAATACAAACCGGAATACGGGTGAACCAAGAATTGCCGGAATTGCCTACAAAGGAACTTTTGGAAATAGTACTGAACAGGGGGGAATGATATACCTGCCTTTTTCATTCGAAACCGCATCGAATATGGTTGAGCGCACTGAGTTCATGACAAAAGCACTTGAGTATTTTGATGTAGTAACGGAAGTTGCCGAAGAATCCAATCCTGCAGTTGATGAATACAGATTGTTTCAGAACTATCCGAATCCGTTTAACCCGACAACAACAATTGAATATACCATACCCCATGGATCACAATTAAATTCTCACTATGCGAGCAATGTCATTTCGAGGAGTAAAACGACGAGAAATCTTAAGAATTCATCCACCGGAAGTGCCGGTGTTCGGAATGACAAAACTCATGTAGCATTAATAGTTTACGATATCCTCGGTCGAGAGGTTGCAGTGCTGGTAAACGAGACGCAAAATCCCGGTCGGTATCAGGTTGAATTCGATGCATCCGGATTAAGCTCCGGTTTGTATTTCTATCAATTGACAACTGATACATTTAATAAAACAAATAAAATGATATTGCTGAAATAAAATGAAACGAAGACTAATTATTGCGCTACTGGTTTTGATTGCTGTTAATCTATTCGGAATTAACAAGAATAGGTATAGCGTGGAACGAATAATTCTTGGCTCGGCTGATAATCCCGGAATAACAAATACGGTCAGGTTTAAAGTGACCAATGCTGATCAGGGATTGGTATACGCTCTGGATATTCCGGTTGATTATGATCTGCCTTATCCGGAAGGTTACGTATTTGAAGATGCATCGCTTGCAGTTGTCTGGAGCTATGATGCGTCCGTGGATTTTTATGATGCTGAGGGGCATACTGTAAAGAAACACTTTATTCTGGGAGAAAACAATATCGAATATGAAAGATCCCTCATGGCAGCGGCCGATGGTGAGACACTTGTTCTCGCATTATCAGACGCGAATTTTACCGGATCAAAAATTCAGATAATCAATTCAAGTACTAAACTACTGGGGGAATGGAATTCGGAATATAAAAACATTACCGGGATTGCTTTTGAAAACGACAGAAAAATTATCGCACTGTCAGGCTATAACTTTAATGGGAATAACTTTGAATTTTCAAGCAGCTTTCTAAGTTCGGACGGGCAGCTTCTGGGAGTTGTTGAAAATTCATTCCGAAAAGGTAAGTTCGATGTTTCCGGTGTTTTTACTGCACATGACAACCGTAAAGCGTTTATAGTTACCCTCAATTCATATGAAATCATTGAAAAATTCAATGCAGGTGAAAATGCTATTTTGCTGGATTCTTACACAGACGGTGTAAACCTTATAGCCGCAGTTGCTTCGAAACCCGAATTAGTGAAGGGGGAGTGGCTGTATAAGAATCTGCAGGTTGTTGAGTTAAGAAACAGTAAAGTCCTACAGAGACGCAGTGTGTTGTCAACTACTTTTCATCAAGCCAACTTCACAACTTCACATCCGGTCGGATTACAAATAACTGTTGACGATTTTGTAATCCAGCTCGATTAAACTACCTGATCAGCCAACGGGTAATTGAGCGCACAGATTTCTCAATAAACTCAGTCTTGCGAATCTCGTCCTTTCCAAGTGTACCGAGACTTTCATACCCGATTGATGCGAGGTATATCGTTTTATCGAAAAAGGTATTCACTTTCTGGAAAAATTCGAATGCCTGCTGCAGATCAAAGAAATTATTTATTACACCCTGGTTCAGTACGTATTTCCATAGTACAACCCGAGCAAGAATAAGTGCGTAGGTAACTTCGCTTAGCTTAATATTTTCCGAAGCTCTTTCCCTGCCGAGCTGGAGGTAATGTGATGCAGTTTCACTATCGCCGGGATCGTTATGGAGAATCCAGATGTGAAGTTTCTTAAACACATCATGAATGCGTTTGTACAGGGTGTCGTCCGGCATTTCTTTGTAGCTTGGTGTAGCAGGATTTCGTTTAACTTCCGCAATCCATTGTCTGGTTAAATCTTCCGCATGATCTTCAACAAGTTGAATGTACTTGGCATATAACATTTTGTCCTCCAAAATGTTTTATTCCCATGTTAAATTGAATTTTACGTCCGCCGTATCTTTAGTTTTGGAAAAATTGTCTTCAACGAAAAACACCAGTTTATAATCTCCCTCACTGAAACCGCGATTCAGTTCGAATTGGGCTTCAATCATCAGGTCGAGGAATTCCTCGTAATTCGATTCTTCAATAGAACCGCTGTCAACAGCCTTTATAGTATCGTTGGGTGTTATCATGTCGATTGTATATGAAATAGATGCAAACAAGGAGTCATTTTCTTCTTTCTGTTGAAATCCGCGTGCACCTACTGTCGCATTAACTTCCCAGCCGTTATCCAGTGTATATGCAAATGCTTCGGGACTAAATAAAACCAGCTGCGGCTTTTCGCCTGAGCAGGCTGAAATAAGTATGAGCAATGAAATTATGAGGACAGATCGTTTTTTCATTTTTAAGTTCCCTTAAGTTTGGTGGAGTGCAAGTGCCGGACAACTATGGCGTAAAATAAAAAAGCCCCCGTTAATAATCGAGGGCTTTTAAAATAATCTATTTAAAGCTTGTTAGTTTTTAGCTTTAAAGGCATTCATGAATTCGACAAGTTCTTCAACGCCTTTTATGGGGAAAGCATTGTAAATTGATGCTCTAAGACCGCCAACTGACCTATGTCCTTTCACTCCCGAGAATCCTGCTTCCGTAGCCTCGGCAATAAGTTTCTTTTCAAGTTCTTCTGACTGCAAGTTGAATGTTATATTCATGAGCGAGCGGTCTTCAACGTTTTTAACTGCAGATTTGAAGTAACCGCCGCTGTTATCAATACAGTTATAAAGCAGCTTGGCTTTAGCAACATTTTTCTCGTACATCGCATCGAGTCCGCCGTTCTTAAGCAGCCATTTGGCAACGAGTCCGATTATGTAAATTCCGAATGTGTTCGGAGTGTTGTACAACGATTCTTTTTCAACATGAATTTTATAGTTCAAATAAGTATGCAGATCATCGGAAGATCTTTCAAGAAGGTCTTTGCGAATAATAACGAATCCAACTCCGGAAGGTCCGATGTTCTTTTGAGCGCCCGCGTAAATTATTCCGTACTTAGTTACATCGATTTTCTTATGAAGGATATCTGAAGATGCATCACAAACCAAAGGTACGCTGCCTGTTTCCGGCTCGCTTTTAAACTGTGTCCCGAAAATCGTGTTATTCGAAGTATAATGAACATATGATGCTTCAGGATCAAATTTCAACTCATCTGCTTTGGGCAGTCTGCTGAAGTTCTCTTCCTCTGTGCTTCCTGCAATGTTTACACTGCCAACACGTTTTGCTTCTTTTAGTGCTTTCTTTGACCAGGCACCTGTAATAATATAATCAGCCTTGTTAGCCGGAGGCATTAAATTCATAGGCACCATAGAGAACTGTAAAGTCGCACCGCCCTGTAGGAATAATACTGCGTAATTGTCATTGATATCAAGCAGCGTTCTCATATCTGCTTCTGCGTTTTTAATAATTTCGTCGAAGTGTTTTGAACGGTGACTCATTTCCATCACCGACATCCCGGCTCCCTTATAGTTGAATAAGTCTTCCTGTGCCTCGAGTAAAACTTCTTCCGGTAAAACTGCCGGACCAGCACTGAAATTATAAATCCTGTTGCCCATATCAGATCCTCATCTTGTATGTTATGAAAATTAAATTACGTGCACTACAAGTCCGTCCCTGAGTTTCGGTTCGAACCATGTGGATTTGGGCGGCATTGTTTCGCCTGCATTCGATATATCTATTAAATCATCTACGGATACAGGGTGCATTGAAAATGCAACCTGCGCCTTACCGCTATCGACAAGTTTTTCAAGTTCTTCGGTGCCTCTTATTCCGCCGATAAAGTCTATATTGTCATTCGTTCGCGGATCATCAATATCAAGAAACGGCTGAAGTAGAAAATTCTGTAGAATGCTTACATCCAGTTTCTCGCCAACAGTATCTCCGGGAACAACATTAGAATTCGGTTTTAACTGATACCATTTCCCATCCAGGTACATGCAGACTATTCCTTTCACTGGTGGATTAGGTGTATCGGAATCAGTTATGTCGTAATACTTGCCTACAAGTGTTTTGAACTGCTCAGGATCAATGCCTTTAATATCGTAGACAACACGATTGTATGGAAGTACCTGGAGCTGCTCGGCAGGGAATAGAACAGCCAGGAAAAAATTATACTCTTCCTGTCCAGTATGCCCAACGTTCTTCTCTTTCATTATCTTCTGCGCCCGGCTGGCACTTGCAGCCCTGTGATGTCCGTCAGCAATATATAGTTTCTCGACATTCCCGATTTCAAATTGGATGACATCGGAATGATCGGCAGGCATTAGCCAGACAGTATGTTGAACTCCGTCCGGAGCGGTGAAGTCGTATATCGGTTCAGTTTCCATCGTCTCGTTCACCAGGTTGTTGATTTCCGCAACGCCTTTGTAGGTCAGGAAAACTGCACCGGTCTGAGCTTCAGTAATAGTTATATGATTTGTTCTGTCGTCTTCTTTTACCCTTCTTGTCTTTTCGTGTTTCATTATAATATCGTTGTCATAATCTTCAACACTGAATGTAGCAGCTATTCCAACCTGAGAATGTTTGTCCATGACCAGTTTGTAAACATAGAATCCCGGCATATCATCCTGGATTAATGGCGCCTCAGCTTTCAGTCTCGAAAAATTTTCTTTTGCTTTATCATAAACTTCCTGCGAATAGGAATCGGTTTTCTTATCAAGTTCGATTTCTGATCGGGTAACTCGTAAAAAATTGATCGGATTGTCCTTGGTAAGCTCCGCAGCTTCTTCTTTGTTTACTACATCATAGGGCACACTTGCAACAAGATGCGCAACTTTCGAATGCGGTCTTACTGCTCTGAATGGTCTGATAATAGCCATAAAAACTCCGTTTCTTCTTAGAACAATTTAGAGAATTAATAATATTCTTTACTCAAACTTAAGACTTTTTTTAATATTCTCTTAATACAGGGGGATAATTTTAGCAGGGAATGAAATAAAAGAGAGGATTAAAACAAATAAATGAATTATCATTCACATGTTTTAATCCTCTTGCAACTACAAAAATCAGGATTCGGAAGCCAGTTTGATCATCGCTGAGACCTCGTCGGCAACTTTATCTGTATTTCCGTCAAACCCTATAGCTTTGAACCGGATATTGCCGTCCGGCCCGATCACGAATTTTGTCGGTATTCCGGAGACTTTAAAACTTGTTATTACGGTGTTTTCAGTATCCATTAACACATGGAACGGGTAATTGTTTTCTTTAATAAAGTTAGCGGCATTTTCAAGTTTGTTGTCCACTCGTTCCCATGAATTCACAAAAAGGAATTCAACATTTTCATTATCGGCGAATTTTTCAACGGCCTGCTTCATACCGGGGAATGAATTCCGGCAGGGTCCGCACCAGGTTGCCCAGAAATCTACAACAATTGTTTTACCTTTTAAATCAGCTGAAGCAACCGTATTTCCATCAATATCAGTTAACTCGAATTCCGGTGCCGGTTCGTTTATCATTTTTTCTTTTAGCTCGGCAAACATCCCTGCCAGTGCCTGCTCTTCCAGTTTGCTTATTAAGCTTTCAAGCCCGTCTTCATTTCCGTTTACTTTATTATAAGCAGTCTTCAATAAATCCTTCATGGAGTTGTTGGAATGACCAGCAGCTATAAACCCCTTTAATGATTCCAGTCCTTCCTCATATTTTGAATTCTCAATTAACAACTCTGCATAAAGGCTGTTTACTTCTGCATCTTCATTTTTAGTCAAGTTGACCGCTTTCTCTGCAGAGACAAGAGCTTCTGCATTCATTTCGCTTTTACTTTGTGCCTGAGCGAGGGAAAACAAACTATAGCCCAAATCACTCTCTCGCGATTCTTTCCACTCTTTAGCCGTTAGATTTTCAGGACGATCTCCTTCGGGATTTTCCAGTTCCTTCATAGACATTTCAGCCTTAATTTGTGCCAGTTCAAGAGCTGTATCGTAGTCTTTTTGGTCTATGTAATAATTTAAGTATCGACTTAAAATTGCCGGATGGGGAACTGACGGATCCGCTTTAATAACAGCAAGTCCTTTATTCGCTTTGCCCGCTTTTCTAAGGTCTTCAAGTGAGTAATAGAATAGAACAGCAGTTAAATCGCTTTCAGGATACTTTTTAGCAAATTCCATTGCAGCCGCCAGTTTTTCATCCGGATCTTTCAGTAAGTTTATCTCACGGTATTCGCTGTTAGCCTTCACAGAGTTTTGTGGATATTTCTCATTCAGGACTTTGGAGTATTCATCTGCTTTAGCATCGTTGCCTGCTTGTTCGAATCCATTGACAAGAGAAGAAAGAATCTCCTCGGATTCATCATTCTGTCCTTCTAAAATTGCAAGTTTTTCTGTTAGAATTGAATCTTTGGCTTCGGACCTAATGCGACTAACAATTCCAATATAACTGTCGAAATAGTCTTTAAGTATATCGGTTGATTTCGTGAAAGTATCATCCAACAGTTCCAGAGCTTTTTCCCTGTTATTGTCCATGTCGAGTACACGTCCCCAGGAACTAAGTGCAACTGCATAACCGGCATCAGCTTCCGGGTTATTTATTTTAATCAGGTAACCTTCATTGTTATTATTGTCGGACTTTTCCTCACCGGTAAATTTGACGATGATTCCATCAGCATCTTCGTCGGATTTAAATGTGCAGGTAAATCCTTTTCCATCCTTTGTCATATCATATGCTTCAGTACTTAGAAGGTTATTGCCAAACGAATATGCTACCAGTTGAAGCGAGTCAATCCCTTCCAGGTCAGTACTGTCGGCATTGAAATAAACCGTAACTTCTCCTCCGGGTGAGATGGATGATGGTGAGTAACTGAAAGTTTCATCATTGGAATGTGAACATGAATAAAGCAAAGCAAGAACTAGTGTTAATGAAATTAATCTAAATAAATTTTGCATACCTTTCTCCCATACAATTGAAGCCTTAAAATATAATTTTCGAATGGAAAGAAAAAGTGATTACGAATATTATTAGGTTGGGAATGCTTAAGATGCAAGAAACTTAGAAAGCAGATTGCTAAGTTCTTTCTGCTCTTTCGAATTCAACCGCCCCATTAATTCTTCAATATTTTCCGAATGAACAGGATAAGTTTTGCTGAATAAGTTATATCCTTTTTCGGTGAGTTCAATAATTATTGCTCTTCTGTCAGTTTTTGAGTTTGTACGTTTAATATACCCTTTGGTTTCAAGCTGGTCCAGAACGAGAGTCATATTGCCGCCGTTGAATATCATGCTGTTATTAAGCTCTCCTATCTTCATGGAACCCAGATTTCCCAGAGCCTCGATAATTGAAAATTGCGGCTGCGTGAGACCGAGCGATTTTATTTTCACTGCGGTCTGCTTATCAAAAAGATTGAATACCCTAGCAAATAGTTCCCACGTTTCCATTGCTTCGTTCTTCGATGCTGTTTTTTTTAGAGAATTCTTCATAACTGCTCTAATTGTTTTATACTTATATAATATTAAAGAAAAAAGGACATGCAGTCAAGTTTAAAGTATGGTAGATTCTTATATTTAATTGAAATTAAATGATATTGAGAATAAGGGGTTGAGAAAGTTAAATCCCGGAACAATCCGGGATTATAAAGTTTATTCGGGAGATACGACAGAATATGAGTGAGTAATTTCCATTGCCTTTTGGAACATAGCTGTTACGGCGCAATATTTTGTTAAAGACAATTCTATTGCTCGTTCAAGATCAGTTTCCTTCAGGTCTCTGCCTGTAAAAATATATTCTATATGGATTTTTGTAAACACTTGCGGATGTTCTTCCGCCTGATCAGCTGTAAGTTTCAGTTCGAAACCGTCGAGTTTAACCCTCTTCTTAGAAAGGATAGAAGTAACATCGCTGCCGGTGCAGCCTCCGAGAGAAAGGAGTAGAAGTTCTTTAGGGCGAATTGCGGCATTGCTGCCGCCGAAATTTTCCGGACCGTCCATCATTACCCAGTGACCGGAATCGGTTTTGCCGGCGAATGTAATTCCTTCAAGCTGTTTGATTGTTGCAGTTTTTGTAGCCATTATTCTTCCTGGTTTAATTATAATCCAATAGGATGATAGTAAATAAGAATCGATTCGGTTGAATTATTTCCTAAAAAATTCTCTTATTGTTTTGCCGCAGTATTTTAGTTCAACTCCTATTCCCAGGTGCCCGCTGTTATTATCGAGCAAAACTAATTCGGTATCGCTATTAGCAGCAAAATCCTGTGCGGCTATGGGATTAACAAGGTGATCAGTTTTATTAACCATTACAAGCATATTAGCTTTAATTGTATTTACCGTCTCCTCGATAGAGTTATTATAATGCCTGAAAATATTGTGGGAAATCATTGCCACTAACTGTGAGCGGTAATTGTCGAGTGTGAAAATATTTTTATGGATTCCGTCAAATTTTAACATGTATGTTTCAAATTCATTTTGATCAATGTTTTCAACCAACCATGCCGGGCTGCGTGCAAGAAGCGAACTTTGCATATCGAGCAGTTTCCAGATTTGACTGTCTTCAGCGCCGAGTTTCCTGTATGAATCAATAATTTCGAGTCGTATGTTCCATTGAAGCAAGTCGTAGGAAGTAGGGCGGGGAGTGGATACATAAGAAACAGCTTTTTTAATATAATCGGGATACTCGGTTACCCATTCGAATGCCTGCATACCGCCCATCGATCCGCCGATGACTCCGTAAATACTATCTAATCCCATTACGTTCTTTAGAAGATAATGCTGGCTTTTTACCATGTCGTTGATAGTAATATCGGGAAAAGCGTTAGGCCCTTTGTAATTGGAAGGAGATGAAGACACACCGTTACTTAAAGCATCGAATACGATGATATAAAATTCAGTATCATCAACAAGTTTTTCGGGTCCGATCAATCCGTTGATGTGTTCGGAAGTACCGCCGAACCAGGTGGGATAGATAATTACATTACCTGAGTCCGGTGCCAGTTTGCCATGAGTCCTGTAACCGATCGTACAATTATAAATTGTATCGCCGTTTGAAGTCACGAAGTTACCGATGTTGGTAAGGTGCTGCTGGGCACTTGTTGTAAAAGCCGAGGTGAGAAGAATGAATAGGATTACGTGAATTATTCTTTGCCTCATCAGATAGTCCTCAAGTAAATGAATTTATAAATAAGTTAGGTAAATATAGATCAGCGGTGAAACGAAAATGATTGAATCGAATCTATCGAATATACCGCCGTGACCCGGGATGATATATGATGAATCCTTCACTCCCGCGTCGCGTTTAAGCAGACTTTCAACCAGGTCGCCGGCCTGCCCGAATATTCCAACTATCAAACCTATAATAATGCCGTCGTGCATTTGAAGAAAATCGAGAAAAAACTGCTGCAGGAACATCATGGTCATAATTGAAAAAATGAAACCGGCAATTGCTCCTTCCCAGGATTTATTAGGGCTAACACGCGGGAAGAGCTTATGCTTGCCGAATGCGCTTCCTAAAAAGTATGCCGCAGAATCGCAAATCCAAATTGTTATAAACAAAGCGATAACAAGGTATCCGCCCTGGTCGTATATGAAATCATTGTATTTATAAATTTCTCTGATTCCGAGCAAAGCACCTGTTGATAACGCGATGTACATCGCCGCTAAAAGTTCAGTCCCGATATTAAAGCTTTCATTACCCTTGTTCCTGAACAACTCAACCAGCATTATCACCGGTATCATAATTAAAAACATATTTATGAATTCAATAAAGCTGAAATAGAAATTCAGAATTATGGCAAGTGATATAAGTACAATAACCGTCTGACTCGGTCGTGATTCTTTATGCTTCATCATTGCACCGAATTCAAAAGCTGCCGCTGTTCCGATGACAAGTGAGAATAAAAGGAATGGAATTTCACCGTAGAACGTAATAAAGAGTATAACGGGAATCGTTAAGACTGAAACAAGTATTCTTAAAGTTCTGTTACCAACGGACATTTATACAATTAATCCTTATCGGCTTTATTAATATCTTCGATAATAGTAGCTGCTTCGATAGAATCCTCACGTTTGGACAGAAGCTTAATAATCGCAAGATCACCGACTGCAGGATAGTTCCTATCCTTTTGCGATAGTATGAGCGCTTCGATATCAGCGCCTGCTAAATTTGATTTCAGCATTTCAGCCTCAATCTGATCTGATGTTGTATAAACCACTACCCAATCTTCAGGGTGAACGAGTTTACCTTCAAAGTCATTAACTGTAATAAGTTCAATATTGCAGTCCGGACACGTTTCAACACCTTCAACATATTCGTATTCACATTTAGGGCATATCATTGTTAACACTCCTTACATTGTTATAGTATCGGTTAACCGCAAAAATAAATCCCGTAAAGATTATCACCAGTATTATAAATCCTGCAATAACCATGGGAAGATTTTCGGGACCAAGTTCAGAAGGCTCCATAAAATCCTCGCTTCCGAAAATAAAAAATGCTGTAACAGCAACAAAATTATTAATAAAATGAAGAATCATCGGAACCGCTATTGAATTACTTTTATATGTCGCGTAACCGAGGTAAGTACCAAGAATAATCAGAGCGATTAGTCCGTATGGATTGAAGTGGTATATCCCGAAAAAGAGAGCGGTAATTAATGCCGCAACAATCGGTTTGTATTTGTATTCAAAGCTCCGCAGTACAAATCCCCTGAAGAATATCTCTTCACAAACAGCGGGAACTACTGATACGATGAGCACAATTAAAACCATTTCAAAAGCGTTATTTGGATTGATGAGTTCGAAATAGGTTTGCTCAACAAACTTATCTACGGTATCAAGAAAGTTTTTTATCGAATCGAACAATCCGCTGTGTTCTGCCAGAATATTTAATACATATTCCTGCAGAGTCAGATAGCTTTCGAGTAAAGGGATCATGATGACGAGGCCAAGCACGAACAACCCGGTTTCCTTAAGCGGAGGAATCCTAAATCTGATTATTATGGTAACATCCTGGTAAACAAGTTTTGTGAAGATCAATGATGGAGCAAGGATTAATAAAATCTGTCCGGCCGCAGTCAACAAACGCATGGCATTGACATCCGCATTTTGAAAATCCATACCGAATATTAGAATTGTTAATAAACTCCCTCCGACCTGGTATAAAAAAAACACTGCTATCAGTGAAATAAATGCTGCCTGAACCGGGGGCATTGTAGGCTCGGGCAGATGTACTTCTTCAGTGATTGATTTCCGGTCTGATTGAGGATCTTTAATTTGGTCTTCGTCCATAGATAAAATTTAATTAGATAAAAAAAGTTGTTTAATGTAATTAAAAAATATTAAACAACTCAATTAATCGGCAACTTGTTCCATTCACAAATTACCCGTAAGTCTGATCAGATATTATTTTTTTGAAAGTACTTTATTCCGTAATCCTTCATACGATTTTAGTTCAGCATCTATCGAACCTATGATTACCTTGGTTTTAACCTTTACCGGTATTTTATTCGCGTCGTTGCTTAACCAGATAATAATATTTCCTTCGCTTTTGAAAAGACCACCTTCCTGCACTAACGGTTCTATCATTATACATTCGAAGGTTCCGGCTTCAACTTTAACTGTTTCCTTACCCAGATAAACAACATCAAGCGGGTACACCTTATCCTTAAAGAAATTTTGAAGATGTATTTTATCGCCAATCTCAAGAGTGTCATAATTAATTGTTCGCGCGAAGTAAAATGCCGAGACTATATCATTTACATATGCTGGAATATCGTATGTCCCTTTTTTCGTCTTTGCAATATTCCTTCGCTGATCAAAGAACGCGGAGAAATCACGAGTATAATTTCCTTCTCTCACATGTTGTTCGAATCGCCAGGGGAATAAACCTTCCACGTCCATATACGTTTCATATCTGTCACGAACTTTAAAGAACGGATCGAACGAAGGAACCGAATTTACCCTGAATGTAATGTGATATGTTTCACGTCCTGATATCCTTTTAATTTTTGGAATCGCCATCTCGGCAACACCAGCCGTTATAAAACCATAATTTACGTTAAATGTAAGCTTTTCCCCTTCATAGAAAGCGCTGTTTTCCAATTTCCTGAAGTCCGCTTTCTGCGCAGAAATTTGTATGCTGAGTGCAGTAAAAAGCAATATTCTCATTAAGTTTTTCATCATGTTCTCCGTTTTCGGTAATGCAGAACTTTTCTTTCTTTATATAATAAATATAGAATTGAGTTCCCATATTATTTTGGAAAATAATATTCAGTTATCGTGCCAGAGTTATTTGCATTTGTTAGGCTGATCTTAAGTGAAAAACGCAAGTTGTATAATAAAATGGAAATTTTCGTATACAGATTGTTCAGTCACGAGAACAGGGCCTCACCAGTTTGAAGGTGATTTCGAAACGAAGGGATTATCTTTAATATAATATCTCCATGGCAGATCAACAGATTTTTTTATCCCAATTCGTTTTGAAGTAATTATCTTTTCTTTCGGTATTGTTTTGTAATTGCAGATAAAAACAGTATCGCCGGTAAGATCGGTGCCATTTTGTTTTTTATCAATATCAAATGCCTTACAGATTTTTGCGGGGCCGTTTGTGAGGTTCTTCACATTGTACGAGTCAGACTTACCGAATCTGTTCCGGTTCATTATGCCCAAACCTTCAACAGGTTCGAGTCCTCTTATTAAACATGCCTGACCGGATTCCGGCTTGCCGGTTACCACATTGCAGCAAAAATGCATCCCGTATGTGAAGTACACATAAAGTAAGCCGCCTTCCCTGAACATAACTTCATTTCGTTTGGTTTTCCCCGTGAAAGAATGTGCGGACTGATCCTTACTACCGTCGTACGCCTCGACCTCTACAATCATTCCTGCAACGAAACGGTTATTGATTTTTCTTACAAGGAGTTTGCCAAGCAGCTTTGGAGTTACTGCCAATACTGATTGTGCATAAAACTTTTTTGGAAGCTTTGCTGATTTTTCCGGATCGAAAGGCATGATTGCGGCAACTATTTTTTCATCTTTGCATTAATGTGGTCAATCAGTTTTTGATAATGTTCAGCTTTTCCGGGTTGTATCTCGATAAGAGTTTCATATATCGACAATGCTTCCTGATAGTTGCCCTGGTTAAAGTAAATTTTCGCGAGTGTTTCTGAGACCAGACTCTTACCCGAAAATTGTTCAACCCGGTCATCCGGTTCCTCCAGTATATCCCGTGCTTCTGTCACTTTTGGTATACTTGCATTCTGAAGCTTCTCTGCGAGTTCTTCAAGATCGTCAATTTCCTCTTCGGTTGCATCATCAACAATATCCGGCTCTTCTTTCTGAGTTATTGTCTCAACCGGTTCATCACAGGAACTTGCTGATGTAATTGTGGTGTCAATAGAAATTGAAGCATCACTTACAGTCATACTCTCAATTTCATTCATATAGTAATCAACGGTATCTTTCAAACTGTTGAATTCCGACAATCTTTCCATCATTTCCTTTGCACGATCTTTTTCTCCGACCTTCGCAAGTGCGAGTGCGTATATTATTATGCCCGTAGGATAAGCAGGAAACCTTCTGATTCCTTCTTCAAGTATTTGAACAGCCTGTTCCAGTTCACCATCTTCAAGATGCCTCGAAGCAACTCTGCTGAATAACGGGGAATTTTTGTTAAACTGGTATATCAACGCAAACTTTTCGGCTAATATTTTTTCTTCTCTGCTATCCAAATTCTTATCCTCGTTTAATTAAGTAACTATGTCTGAAGGACATTGCCGCTATAAAAGCAAAGCCCGCAAAAAACAGTAAATGAAACGGCAGAACCGCGAATTCGAAATAATATATCGATAAAAAAACACCTGCCAGACAGTACAAAGCTAAAGCCAGTTCAATAAAAGTAAAAATTGCAGGTCTTGTATTTCTGAAATATATACTTTTCATGAATGAGTTGTCACTAATATTTCCGCCGTACTTGGGAGTTCGAACGAATTCACTCTTTACATGCATTAGTCCCTGAAGAACCGCAAGACTATTATTAACAGCTAGACCCATACTCCCCGCAAGAAACAGGGGGAAAAGAAAAATCTTTTTTATCCAATGAACGTAAAGTTCTTTTTGAGCGAATACATAAAATAAAAATGAACTTAAGAAGGCCAGCAGAAAAACCGACATTATATTGAACAGAGTTTCATACTGCCCGTTCTGTTTTACTAAAATCAACGGCACATTCAAAATGCCCGTGAGTAATATTGCCGGAAAAACAAAATTGCCTGTGAGATGAAAAGTCGATTGTAATTTAATTCTCACCGGGATTTGTGCTTGCCAGACAAGCGGCAGTATTTTGCGGGCTGTTTCAATTGCTCCTTTTGTCCATCTGAATTGCTGCGATTTCAGTGCGTTAATTTCATCGGGGAGTTCGGACGGAGTGGTTATATCTTTCAGAAAAATAAATTTCCAGCCATTAAGCTGTGCGCGGTAACTTAGATCAAGATCCTCCGTTAAAGTATCATCCTGCCAGTTCCCGGAATCCACTATGCATTCATTTCGCCATATTCCACCGGTACCATTGAAGTTAATGAAAAAGCCGGCTTTATTTCTAACGGACTGTTCAATTAAGAAATGACCGTTCAAGGCAAGTGACTGGACTCTCGTTAGCAGGGATGAATTTTCATTGAGGTGTTCCCATCTTGTCTGCACCATTCCAATCTTTTCATTTGCAAAATAGGGGAGTACTTTATAAAGAAAATCAGGGCGGGGAATAAAGTCTGCATCAAATATGGCAATGTACTTGCCTGTCGCAGTTGTTAAACCTTCGCGGAGGGCGCCGGACTTAAAGCCATTTCTATTGGTCCTGTGAATATGTTTGATGTCGATACCTGCGGCCGATTTTTCAGCCACCTTCTTCTTTATGATTTCAGTGGTCTCATCTGTTGAGTCGTCAAGCACCTGTATTTCGAGCAGAGTCCGATCATAATCAAGTTTACAAACTGCATCAATAAGTCTTTCCACAACATACATCTCATTATAAACCGGGAGTTGAACAGTAACCCGATCACTAAATTCACATATCTGCAGTTGTTCAGGGTGGGAACTTCGGGATTTTAATTTATAGAAAAGCATTAGTACGCCCTGACCAGAAAAAAACATCAGCACTGACAGGCAGAGGATATATAATATTAAAATGAATTCACTCATTTCGCTAACCGGTTATTACCAGTTTGAAACAACACCGAGAAGAATATCCTCGGTGATTAATTCAATAACTTCCTGAATTGCATCTTTACGAGCCTGGAAAGTATCGCCCGATGTTGAATAGGTTACATAGTTCGAAAAGTTTTTATCGAGAATTGTATTCTTCTTTACAAGATCCTTATAGAGGACTTTAACATTTATGGTCAGTCGACGCTGTGTTGCAGTTTCTCCGCTCCCTGATACTGTTTCCAGTTTGTCCTGCAGGGAGGATACGGAGCACTCAAGCAGCGCGTCCGCTGTTCGCTTATCTGTTACATCAAGGTTGTTGTCATCAAGAAATTTTTGTATAAGTTCATTTGTAAATTCATTGGCCATGTCGGGTTCACCGGATCCAGACCGGTCTTTAACCAGTGGTATCGCAATAGTTTTTAAGTGCGAAGGAACCGAAGCTCCGGTAAACGAATAGCTGCATGCATTAACCGAGATGATTATTGCAACAACAATAATTATTCTAAATATATTAGTGTAAGTCATATTCTTTAATTTTCCTGTAAAGTGTTCTCTCGCTGATCTCAAGTAACTTAGCCGCATTTTTTTTATTCCACTTAGTAAAATTAAGAGCATTTAAAATTGCTTTCCTTTCAACAATATGCATCGGTGCAACTTCATTAATCTCAACGTGGTTATGCTGCTCCTGAGGCGACATATTACCGGCAAGACTTTTCAAATCCATAAGATCTTTCTTAATCTCAATGAGAGCACGGTAAATCATTTCCCTATCCAGGTCTTCCGGAGCTTTCTTTAAATGAACCGGTAAATTATGACTTTCACTCGTTTCTCTGTAAGATGACAGGAGAGGAACAAAAGCCTCGGTATCGAGCAAGTTGCTGCGGGTAAGTGCGGCTGCGGTTTCAATAACGTTTTTTAATTCTCTAACATTTCCCGGCCAATAGTAGCCGGTTAACAGATCATATGCCCGGGTTGTAATTTTAATCTCGGGCAGTTTGTTGCGTATTGAATACTCGCGCAGAAACATATCGGCCAATAACGGTATATCTTCCCTGCGCTGGCGGAGTGTCGGGATTGTAAGAGTAACTGCTTTCAGCCGGAAGTATAAATCATTTCTGAATTTGTGTCTGTCCACTTCATCCTGAAGAGTCCTGTTGGATGCAGCGATAATTCTTACATCTACATGAGTTACTTTCTCACTGCCGAGTCTCATAAAGTCGCCGGTCTCGAGTACTCTTAATAATTTAACCTGAGTGGTTATAGGCATCTCGCCGATTTCATCGAGGAATAAAGTGCCGCCGTCGGCAATCTCGAAATAACCTTTGCGGCTGTCGTGTGCGCCGGTGAACGATCCTTTTTCGTGTCCGAACAATTCGCTTTCAAGTATACCTTCAGGAATTGCGCCACAGTTAACACTAACAAGTTTATTGCTTGCACGCGAACTTGCTTCGTGAATGGCTTTCGCAAAAACCTCTTTACCTGTTCCGCTTTCTCCCTGTATCAGTACGGAAATATCGGATTTAGCAACTTGCACTACTATGTCCACCAAATCTTTTATCTCTTTAGATTTGCCGATAATACCGTGGGATTTTTGAAAATCTTCTCTACTCATAAAAAATTATTTTACCGTTATTATAAAGGTAAATAAAACAGTGTTTTTTTTCGAGTTCAATATAGGGTAAAATTAAATGGAAATCTTAAGTCCGTCGTAAGCAACTGTAATATTAGGTCGTTTAAATGTTGTCTGAAGGAGAATCTTTTCATCCTTATCATCAATATGAGTAAGATACGTATTCGCGATTCCCCTGGCTTCTATAGTTGATAGAATGTCATCGATGGAAATATGGGTAGTCTCGCAGATTAGATAATCGATTGAGTAGTCATAAAATAAAAGTAAGTCATCTGCATCCCCGATATCCGAAGTATATAAAACCTTTTCCTCTCCATTATTTATAAGGAGGCTTGAGGAATAGAAAACATCACGGTTTTCGATTTCGAGTTTATTACGTATATGACTATTGAGTCTGGGGAGTATCTTGAGTTTTGATGATAATTTGATACTCTTATTATTATGATACCCTTCTATATTAATAGGAAACCTTTTTCTTATCCCGTCAAGATAGCTGTGCAATAATAATGAGTCGAAAAATTCATTCATACTTTTATGAATATAAATGTTAAGCGGAGATTTTCTATTAGTCAAACGCATATTTACCAGCAGTGTTAGAATGCCGGTGTAATGATCGGGGTGGAAGTGGGTGATTATTATAGAAGTAATCGAGTTGTAATTTATATCTTGCGAGAGAAGCGCTTTCGAAATCCCGTCGCCGCAGTCTATTAAACACCGTTCGGAATCAGCATCCAGCAGCAGCGATGAGTGATATCTCTTTAATGAACTTTTACCGGAACCGGTTCCTGTGAATGTAAGTATCACGATAGAACTTAATTAAGTGGAATGATTCTGCCTTCAAGATTATAATCGCTTTTTAATTTTGCGAGAAACTTGTCGGCATCTTCGCGGGATCTAAATTGCCCGACTGTTACCACATTAAATATAGAACCGCCGATTTCTTTTGGGAATACAGAAGATTCGTATCCGTCTTGCTGAAATTTTTCGGAAAGCTTTCTGGCATTCCCGTTATTCAGGAACGCGCCCGCTTGTATGGAAAATTTATATTCCACAGCCGAAGTAGTCTTAGGCACAACAGGTGCCTTGGGAACAGTAGGTGCGGATTCGTAAGTGCTTTCATCATCATCCGGTATAGTCCTGTCAACAGCCTTAATATACGGCGAGGAAGGATACTTATTCTTTAAGAGTGATTTTAATTCTTCTGCTTTCCCGTAAATACCTCTGGCGTAATAATATGAAAATATTCTGTATAGAGAAGCGTCCGCGTAATTGCTTTGCGGGCTGTGGATATAAATATCTTCATAAATGGAATTAGCTAATTCACCGTCTTCGGTTAGAACAGCTTCCAGAAACTTCACAGAAGGGTCCTCGGTATGGAGAACTTTTAAATTGTCAAGGTTACTTTTAGCCTCACTAATATTACCCGATTCAATTAATTTCAGTGATGCGGTAATATTTTGTTCCTGCGCAAGCATTACATATGCAGTGAATAGAATTATAAAGTATATGATTTTTTTTCGGTCCATTGCTTATACAGTTTCCATTACACCTTTATTATAAGGTAATACAATTTCTTCAAAAGTGCCGAACAAAGTTGCGGAGGTTGCTCTGTTGATTTTAACTTTGACATAGTCACCTACGTATATAGAATCATCCTTTGGAAGCACAACAACTTTGTTTGAATCTGTTCTTCCCGCTAAAAACTCGTCCGACTTTTTACTAAATCCTTCTACAAGAACAATCTCATTAGTACCGATCAGTTTTTGATTAAGTTCGTACGAGATTGTTTGCTGCAAATCAATAATCTCATTTAAGCGTTTTGTTTTTGTTTCTTCAGGAACATCATCATTCATCCTGTAAGCTTTGGTGCCTTCACGCGGAGAGTACTTAAACATATAAGCGCCGTCGTACTTTACCTTCTGCATAACATCAAGAGTCATTATGTGATCTTCATACGTCTCCGTAGGGAAGCCTGAAATTATATCCGTTGAGAAACTAACACCTTTAATAATAGTCCGGGCTTTGTCGATAAGGTTCAGGTAATGATCAATAGTATATGTTCTGTTCATCGCATCGAGGATTCTGTCCGAACCGCTTTGAACGGGAAGGTGAATGTAATTGCAAATATTATCATGCTCTGTGATGGTATATAATAACTTGTCGGAAAGATCCTGGGGATGTGATGTGGTAAACCTAATTCTCATCGCAGGATCAACCTCGGCACTTGCGGCAAGTAGATCTGCAAAGTCATACGACTCGTCCAGATACGAATTTACGTTTTGACCGAGCAGTGTAACTTCTCTGAATCCCTTAGCCGAAAGGATTGCTATCTCATTCTTAATTGAATCTAATGAACGACTGCGTTCACGTCCGCGTGTAAAAGGTACAACGCAGAATGTACAGAACTTGTCGCATCCTCTCATAACCGATATCCATGCGGAAAGTCCGTCTTCACGATAGGGGATTAAATCATCGTAAGTCTCGGTTCGCGAAAGTTTAACCCCGATACCTTTTTCACCGGCGAAGGCGGTATCGATGAATTCGGGGAGTCGTCTGTATTCGTCAGGTCCTACAACCAGGTCGACCATTTTTTTATCTTCCATCAAATCTTTGCGAAGTCTTTCCGCCATGCAGCCGAGTATACCGACAACAGTACCCGGCTTGTTGTCCTTTATTTTCTTGATATTGCCGAGTCTGCCATAGATACGTTGTTCGGCGTTTTCACGTATGCTGCAGGTATTCAGCAGTATTACATCGGCATTTTTTATTTCCTCAGTAACTTCGTATCCTTTGTTCTTTAATATGCCCATTACCAATTCGGTGTCGGCAATGTTCATCTGGCACCCGTAAGTCTCAATATATATATTGTTTTTCATTCTCTTCGACTTTCATACATTATTAATAAATTGAACCTGCAAAACTAAAGATACTACCTCCAAAATACAATATGCGGATTTTCTTAATAGAGCGGACATAAATGCATCGGAGGGTGGGAACTCATAAAGCACTGCGAGGTACACTAAAGGATAATAGTACCGCACCTAAGGTGCCTGAGTTTGGTCTGTTACCATAGTATCGCACCTACGGCGCTGTTGTACTGGTTGACTGTCCTCGGTTGGTTACCATAGTATCGCGCCTACGGCGCTGAAGAGGACTTGTGCTTTTATATTTTACCATACTGACGCACCTACGGTGCTGTTATACCGGTTGACTGTCCTTGGTTGTTTACCATAAAGACGCACCTACGGTGCTGTTGTACCGGTTGACTGTCCTTGGTTGCTTACCATAGTATCGCACCTACGGTGCTTGGATCCTGTTAGGACTTTTAGTATAACGCACCAAGGGTGCTTGGAGCTGCGAAGTGTTGCGAATTTGTTATACTGCTGATTCGATGTTGTCGAAGATCTTCTTAGCTCCGTCAGGAGCGTGACTATGGTATAATCCTGGATATAAAACAAAAAAAACTCCGTGGGAGTGAAATTATCTTCTATGTGATTCCCGGCATACATTTTATTCGTATGGATCTACGATCGCTCCGGGATTGGGATGTTTTGGAAAAGTCGCTATAGTATCGCACCCATGGCGCTGCAAGGAACTTGTACTATTATAGGTTGCCATAATATCGCGCCTATGGCGCTTGGATCCTATTGAGACTTTTAGAATAATCTACCGACGGAACTTGGGGTCATGTCAAGACTTTCGGATTGCCACGATATTAATTATGTGATAGGGGCTGTTCTAATTATTTCAAGCTCCGCTAGGAGCGTAATTATGGTATAAAGAATGTGGTTAAAGCAACAAGCTCCATAGGAGCGCAACTATTACGTATCGATCCAATCAAATAAATACTCGGGTTTATATTGAATATTATAGCCTTCCAACAATTCAATGTATTCTTCCTTAAAGGTTTTGCGACGGTGATGCTCTTCCTGAGTCATTACATAGTTTATAACTTTATCTCTCTGTGAACGGGAATAGGAAAATGCTCCATATCCTGTTTGCCAGTGGAATTTGTGCGCCAGGAATTTATTTTCATTTAACCATTTTGAAGAATTGCTTTTTACTATTCTTGCAATTTCCGAAACTGAACTTGAGGGATTCAATTCAAAAAAAGTGTGGACATGATCAGAATAGCCGTTCACAGCCAAAGGGTAGTGATTTGATTCTTTTAATATCCCGTAGATGTATTTGAACACTCTTTCGCGAATATCCTTATGTAATAATGTTTGACGCGACTGAACTACAAATATCATGTGAATATTAATTTGTGTGTAAGTGTTTGCCATGACATGTTCCCCTGGAATTGTTTTGAAAGATAGTTTAATCTCGTGTCATGTTTACTTAAAGTCAAGTAATTATATTTAATATACTGCCGATGTGGTTCATTCTTTTCTTGTTTTCAATGTATCGCACTTATGGCGCTGATGAGGACTTGTGCATTTATCGGTTACCATAATGACGCACCTACGGTGCTGTTGTACCGGTTGACTGTCCTTGGTTGCTTACCATAGTATCGCACCTATGGCGCTGATGGGGATTTATACTTTAGTCCTTTACCATAATATCGTGCCTAAGGCACTCTTACCAAGACACCCTTTTTGTAGTCGTGGTTATAATAAGCTCCTTTAGGAGCGTTACTACGGTATAAAAGGCTTCGGTCAAAATACTTCAAGCTCCGGAGGAGCGAAACAACTTCCTGTGACTTCTCGCAATTTTTCAGATTATTCTTAATAAAACACTTCCAATATTAAAATATTTTTAATATGATGTGCATGTCAGATTTATTCTTTTAGATTAAATGTCTTTTTGTCGCAATGATAATTGATGAATTAAAACGAAAAGCGGCTGAAAAATCGGTCGAGTATGTTAAATCGGGTATGGTGCTTGGATTGGGAACCGGAAGCACTGTGCATTTCATACTTCTTCGTCTTGCAGAACTTATTAAGGCAGGAGCCCTTACCAATATTGTCGGGATTCCAACTTCCGAAGATACCGAGAGGAAGTCGAGGGAACTGGGTATACCGATTTCTACACTTGATGAATATCCTCAAATTGATTTAGTTTTGGATGGCGCGGATGAAGTTGATGTTAACTTAAATCTGATAAAAGGCGGCGGCGGTGCGATGCTCCGCGAAAAGATTATTGCTCAGGCAGGTAAGGAGTTTATCGTTGTTGTTGACCAAGGCAAGTTGTCTGAAAGTCTTTTTACCAAATTCGATTTACCTGTTGAGGTAATAAAAATGGCTTTGAGAAGTGAGGAAAATTTTTTAAATAGCATTGGCGGTCGGCCGAAATTGAGAATAGTTAATAATAATACATTTATTACCGACGAGGGGAACATAATTCTTGACACCAAATTCGAACCGAATCAGGACCTTGCAACATTGAACGCAATGTTGAATGAGAGGGCAGGAATTGTCGGGCACGGACTGTTTCTTAATTCTACTGAAACAGTTGTTGTAGGCGGTGTTGAGAATGTTAAAATATTATCGAAAAAGCAAGTAAATGCAAAAATTTTATAACGGAAAAATTTAAAATATTGTTTGCTTATTAGAGCAAATAGTATAATATTTATCATGATATTTATTGGAAATTCTTATTTGAGCAACCTCACATCACAATGTAAAATAATAATATTGACGAGTATAGAATCAACCCTTCAGTATTCAGGAGTAGTAGATAGGTATATGTTTTAACCAAATAACAGGGCCTGTAAATATTTTCTTTTAAGAAATTACTTTAGAAGGCGCTTGTATAATTTGATTATAGTTGAAATTATATAATTATTATTTTCCGTGGAAATGTTGACAAACAGATCAAATTTGTATATTTTTCAAAAAAATGTTAATTACACTTTTACAATAGTGTCGATTCGAGGGGATTATTAAACTTGAATATAAATTTTACTAAAGAAATAACTTCAAATTATATTAAAAAAACATGGAGGATTTTTAATGACGAAAAACTTACCACCCTAAGTTATACTTTCCTCTACAACACTATTTCTAATAAAATAGTTTTTAACGAACGGAAATTAAATCTATTAATATTTTCGGAGTAAAATATGAATCTTAAAAAACTTTCTTCAAAACTTGGTCTCGCATTGGTTATGCTTGTCTTTTTGGCAAGTACTGCTTTTGCACAGGCTTATGTAAGTGCCACTGATGGTGATGATAACGTAGGTGATGGTACAATGGGTAACCCGTACCTCACTATCACAAATGGTATTACCAAGGCTGGTGACGGAGGCACTGTTATCATCGAACCAGGTGACTATAATGAAACAGTTACTGTTCCAAATGATATGACCATCACTGCCTCAGATTTTGGTGGTACTGGTTTCTCAACAGTAACAATCAATGGCTTGGTTATTAGTACTACTAACGCTGGTGATGTTGTGTCGTTTGCTGAATCCGGCTTGAATTTCTTTATTGAAAATGCTAATGACTTAACGCTTACTAAAGGTGTTCTCAATATTGGTGCAGCAAACGTTACACTTCAAACTGGTCTGACAATTACCAGAACTGCTGGGTCAATTAACGCGACACCAACATTTACGGATATTAATGTTACATATAATGGTACAGGTGATATCGTAGCTGGTCCAGAACTTCCTGCAGATATAGGAACAGGTGTTTTGACGGTTGCAATAACTGCTGGTAAATCTTTAACAGCCACTAACGCACTAACTACTGGTGGTGGATTAGTTCTTACTTCCGGTAACTTTACTTTATCAGGTGATTTGACATTAGAAGGTGCTGCTAACGTTGTAATGGGCGGAGCTAACGCGGATGATGTTACATTGGGAAATGTAACTGTTGAATCTGGTGCTACACTTGCTAATCCTGTTATCAACAATGGTGGTACAGCCGCATCTACATTAACACTAACTGGCAACCTATCATTTGAACATGATGGTGTTTTAGCCGGTGATGCAACAACAACCATTCAAAATGGTGCTGGTGACATGACATTAAACAATGGGTTTGATGTTGTTGGCGCTACTGTTGGTGGAACTGCAAGAACTGTTGACGTGGCTGTTACTAACGGTGCTGGTGACTTAACTGCTAGCGATGAAATCGAAGCTACTGTTATTACTAATGGCGCTGGTAAAATTGTTGTTACCGGTGGTTCAGGTACTAACTTGGTCAATAATACTGCTGCTGGTGTTTTTGAACTTGCAGCTGATTTTGAGCTATCTGGAGCAGCCATTAGTATTGGTAATGGTACTGCGGTAGTAAAATTAAACGCAAACACTCTTTCACTTTCAAATAATGCTGCTGTTGTTACTTTGACAGGTGATATTATTTCAACAACTGCTTCTACTGTTGGTAGTGGTACTGTTGCAATTACCGGTAACAAGACTACTGTAAATGGTGCAGGTGAAATGCCGAATATTTCTATCGCATCCGGTAAAGAGCTGGAAATTACCAACGGCTTTACTGCTTATGGTAATGTTACGAATGCCGGTAATTTGGATGTTGATGGTGCTACTACTGTTTCAGGTAATCTTACATCAACTGGACTGGTTGACCTTATCGGTGCCGGTATAACAGTTGAAGGTGACTATGCGCAGAATACTGATGGTACACTTAACTTTGGTGCCAACACTTTTGCTATCGAAGGTGACTGGTTCAGAGATTCAAATGTACTTAATGACGTAACTTTCGGTACTGGTACTCTTACTTTTCAAGGGTCAGGCGCTGCTGTCTGGACACCGGGTGCTCAGTTGACTATCGCAAACGTTATAATTAACAAAGCATTGGCTGCTGAAACTGTGACATTGACACAGTCAGTAAAAATCGATGCTAACTTTACTATTACAACAGGTCAATTAAGACTTGACAACCACCTTAGAATGTTGAGTGGTGTGTTTACGAATGGTTCTTCAGGTTATCTTTCAAATAATGACAATGCGTTTTTGATTATAGATGGCGCATCTAACCTGGCTGGTGCAGCAACATATTCAAATTTGGATATGAGAGCTAACACTACTCTTAATAATGCTATTACTATAAATGGTATAGTTCATCATAGAACCGGTACATTAGCACTTGGTGGTTTTAACGCAACTTGGGATGATGATTATTCCAGAGATAATGAATATAATTTCTATACTGATGCTGCAGTAATTGTAGCAGGTGGTGGTACATTTGCTGTCGCAGCAGGTGTTACATATGACTTGACATATCTGGAAACAACAGCTACTACAGCTGGAGTTGAAAGATTGGCTGCTGGTATCAGAAACTTAACAATAAATACTGAAGGTACAACCATTCGTTTGGGTGGAGCAACTACTATAACAGGTGCTCTTTCGGTGACTGGTGAAAATAATGGCACAGCTGCCCTTGATCTTCAGGATGGTAACCTGACACTGGCTGGCGATGGCATTACTCACTCAATATTGGGTACTGTATCTGACGTTGCAGCCTCAAACGATCTTATTGTAACCGGCGATGGTGCCACTATTGATGGTGGAACAGCTACTACTTCAGATCGTACAATTGAAGATTTAACAGTCAACCTTGCTGCTGCAAGTGAAACATTCACTCTTAAAAATATCATTAACATTACATTGTTAACCAACACACTGGGTACATCAACTGTTTCGTTGGTAGACGATGGAAAAGCTACTGTTCTTGATGATGCAACATTGGGTGATCTTGAATTAACAGCCGGTACAGTTACTTTAACATTGGGTGGAGCAACACCTGATGATATTACAAATGCTTCAGTATTGCAAGCTGGTACTTTGAATTTAGGAAGCGATCTTGTTTTTGCTGCTGCATTAAGTCAAGGTGCTACAGCTGATGCTGCTATAAACTTGAACTCTTATGATCTCACTGTTAAAGGTGATTTCACACACAATAATGCCGGTCAGATTACAGGTACTGGTGTCTTAACGATGGACGCAACCGGTGCATCAACCGATATGATTTTGACATCTGATCTTTCAGTTTCTAATTTGGAAATTAAAGCTGGCGGAAATGATGTTGACTTAACTGTTGGGGATGTAGATGTAACTGATAGTTTCACATTAACTTCAGGTGCTTTCGACTTGAACGCTCAAACTCTAGAGTTATCAGGTGACACATTTACAGTTACTGCTGGTACAATTCCTACAACCGGTGGTGCTGGTTTGGTTAACTTAACTGGCGATGCAGTTACTTATACTTCAAAAGTCGATTTAGATTTAGCTAATTTGACAATGAACGTTACATCGTTAACTGTTGTTGATGGTAACTCTCCTTCAGCAGGTAACGATTTAGGAATTACTACCAATTTCGTGCAAACTGCAGGTGATGTTAATCTTGATGATAACAATCTTATAATTGATGCCGGCTGGACTAGAACAGCAGGTGATTATACAATGACAACAGGTATGTTTGTAATTGATAATGCTGTCGCAGGAATTCCAGACGTTGATCAAGGAACTGGCTGGGCTGTTGATAATCTCAAGATAGATCAAAATAAAGTTACAATGACCACAGATCAACCATTTACTGTTAATAAAAGCCTTGTGTTGGATGCTACCCTTGATGCAAACACAGGTGCTGGTGATCCTGAAAACTTGATCTTAGCAGACGGTGTTACAGTTGAAAGACAATCAAATACTGCTAAATTAGAAGAGGATCCAAACTACTTGGGTCAGGTTAATCTTTCATATACTACTGCAGGTGCGATTTCTACTTCTAATGAAGTTCCAACAAGCTCTACAGTTCTTGATGATGTTAATATTGAAGTAGCCGTAGTTCTGGAAAGAGACCTTACTGTTAACGGTACTCTTACTGTTGATAACACGACCGTTGATATTACAACTTCCAACGGAAAAGATCTAAATATGGCTGCCGGTGCAACAGTTCATGTTATTGAATATGCAGGTGCAATGTTTGACGAAGCATTAAAGCCAGCAGGCACTCTTAATGTTTACTTCGAACAAACCGGTGCTGTTAATTCTGATGACAATATACTTGATAAGGACTTTGATATAGGAACATTAACAATTGATGGCGCTGCTGTTGGTGATGAAGTTAATCTTCACGACAATATTACTGTTGAGACTTTAGTTGTTAACGATGATGCTCCATTAGATCTTACAACTAAAAATCTTACGGTTACAAATGCTACATTAAACGGTGTTGGCGGAACTGGTTTCGTAACTGCATCTACTGCCGGTGATCTTATTTTTGGCGGTTCTGCTGCCGGCACACTTAATTTAGGTGCTGATTGGACAGTTCCAGCAAATGTTGATGTAGTATTAAATAAAACTGCAAATGATGATGTTGTTACACTTACCGGTGGTAAAGAACTTGATTTTGCTAATAATGATTTAGTTCTTACAAAAGGTGTATTTGACACTGATGCTTCAAGTAAAATTATACTTGAGCAAGGTAATGCAGCCGGACAGCCTACTCAGGGTTTTACCAGAACATCAGGTGTAATTATTGGTAACGTTGAGAAATTTGTAGATAGAACATCACCTGCAATGGATGTAGATAGAAGTATGATTATCTATCCTACTGGTTCAGCAGACGGTGAATACAGACCTGCTGTATTTTATTTCAAAACTCAACCCCAGTCGTCAATTAACCTTATGGTTAACCATGAAGAAGCTAGCCCGAATGGTGAAAATGGTCTGCCTTTGGTAGTTGGTGATCAGACTATTACAAACTATCCTGATATGTTCTGGTATGTTAAATCTGACGTTGCTTTGGCTCCGTCATATAAATTTGACGTTGAATTCCAGGCTGAGGGATATAGTGATTACTTGTTAGATGGTATTGAAAATGTAAGGCTTATAAGAAGAGACTCAGGTAACGTTGCAAACAACTGGGTACTTCAGGGATCCGATGAAAATTATGATAACTCTACAATTGCAGCAAACCATCCGTTAGTTAAAGTAATTGATGCTACCGGTGGTATAACAACACAGGGTTCAAGATTCACCTATAGTCAGAGTGATAAAGCTCCGGTATTTGATGCTGCTTTAACTCCTCAGACTATTGATGAAGGTGATACTTTAACCTTTACTTATGTTGCTACTGATCCTGATATTGGTCAGACAGCTACAATGAGCGCTGTAACAGTACCTGATGGTGCTACATTCACAGCTTCAACCGGTGTGTTTACCTGGATTACAGACTTCGAAGATGCTGGTGATCATATTGTAACTATTAGAGCTACTGATGACGGTAGTGCTGCGAATACAAGAGACACGACAGTTACTATTACTGTTAATAATGTAAATAGAGTTCCTGTTTGGACGACAATACCTTCCGATACACTCGAAGTTGGTGAAGGTGATACTTATACTTTACAACTGGTTGCTACGGATGCAGACAACGATACATTAACTTATTCAAATCTGGTTAATGCCCCTGCTCCTGACAGTGTTTCTGTTGATTCAACTGGTTTATTAACTATCATTCCTGACTTCGGTGAAGTTGGTAATGTATACGACATTACTGTAAGAGTTGATGATGGTAATGGCGGTGTTGTAGATTCTACATTCCAGGTTGAAGTTGTTAAAACTAACAGAGCTCCTGTATTTACAAGCACTGTTGCCGATACAACTGTTGACGAAGGTCAGGCATTAGCATTAACTTTCACAGGATCCGATCCTGATGCTGATAACCTTACATTCTCATTAGACGCGAGTGCTCCCGCTGGTGCTGCAATTGACACAGCCGGTGCATTTACTTGGACTCCTGGTTATACTCAAGCCGGAACACATTCAGTTATCGTAGTATTAACAGATGATGGCTCACCGGCTAAATCTGCTATGGATACTGTAGTTGTTACTGTTGAAGATGCAAATGCTGCTCCTACATTTACTAAAGTATTTGTTAGAGATACTGTATTTGTAGGTGACACATTTGAATTTACATATGAAGCAGAAGACTTAGATGGTGATGCTCTTACATTTACATTTGCTGATGAGTATCCTGATGGGTCAACATTAACTGCTGTTAGTGATACAAGTGCAACTTTTGCATGGACTCCTACAGTTAATGCAACTGCTATTTACTTAATAAAAGTAAAAGTATCTGACGGTACCGGTGAAGACAACACAACAGGTGAATTGCTTGTTAAAGTTGTTACAGTTGATGTAGCTGGTGTTGTTACTTACTCGGACGGCGCTTTACCAATAGCCGGTGCGGTTGTTACATTGGCTGGTGGTGCTTCTGATATGGTTGACACAACTGATGCAGCTGGTGCTTACACATTTACAGGTGTTAGTGCTGGTAGTTATACTGTATCTGCCGCTAAGACAGGTAACAGCGGTGGTGTTAGTGCTGCTGATGCTTTAGCTGCTGCTAAATATGGTAATGATACTACATCTGTTACTTTAACTGATATTGAGTTAGTTGCTGCAGATGTTAACATGGGTGGAACTGTAAATGCTTCTGATGCTCTTGTAATTCTAAGACATGCAGTTGGATTTACAGGTGAAGATAACCCTGCATTCCTTGCTGATGAATGGTATTTTGAATCTAATCCAATTACTGTTGCTACAGCTAACGTTACGTCAAACCTTGCCGGTATAGTAAGTGGTGATGTTAACAGCAGCTTTACTCCTGGATTGGCTAAAGAAACTGTTGCATTAGCAGTTAACAATGAAAACTTGATTAAGATTAAACCTAACGCTGAATTTGAAGTACCTGTAAGAGTTGCTAGTGCTGTTAAAGTTGGTGCTTATACTTTAGAGCTTAGTTATGATGCAAGTCTAATGGAATTTGTATCTGTAGCAGGTGAAGGCGTTATCGCTAACACTTCTGAAGAAGGCGTTATAAAATTAGGATATGCTGATTTATCAGGCAAGAAAGCTCTTGAACTTGAAGAAAATGGCGTTATGACAACATTGACCTTCAAGGCTACGGAAGCATTCGCTAAATCAGCTGAAACAACTTTAACTGTTGAAAAAGGCAGTGAAATTGTTAACAGTCTTGTTAAAGATGCAAACGTTGGTCTGAACATTGGAACTATCACAGTTGCAATACCTGAACAATTTGCTCTTTACAATAACTATCCTAACCCATTCAACCCGAGTACTACAATAGCATATGACATGCCGGAAGATGGTAAAGTAACACTGACAGTGTTTAACACTATCGGTCAGGAAGTTGCAAAACTGGTTAACGGTGTTGTTCAGGAAGCTGGTTCTTATGAACTTAAGTGGAATGCATCACAGTTAGCAAGTGGTATTTACCTCTTTAGAATTCATGTTGAAGGTGCTAAGAATCACACTGATGTTAAGAAAATGATACTCATGAAGTAATAAAGATAGGTTAAATTCAGGGTGTAAGAATTTCCTTACACCCTGTTTTTTATAAACTATGTTTAATTTTGAGAGGAACTTATATGAAAAAAATTACATCAATCTTGAGCTTATTACTTCTGTTTACTTTTTCTATTGCACAAGCTCAGGTTGCAACAATAAGTATAGACGATCAGGCTGCTATTGCCGGATCTGAAATAAGTGTTCCCCTCAGTACGAACAATGACCTTGAAGACATTGGCTCTCTTACTCTAAATATAACCTATGATTCTGATGTTCTAACTTTTAGCAATCAAATTGCTAATAGTGATTTACTTACAGCAGGTAATTTGCAAGTAAATCACACTGAAAACGGAGCTAACAGTGTCATTTCAATTGGTTGGTTTAGCGTTGACCCGATTACACTTCAAGACAAAATACTCGATCTGAAATTTGTTTATATTGAGGGTACTTCAACTTTAGCCTTCTCTGGTACAAATGAATTTACTGATTCTGATAATGCACTTGTTAATGTGGCTTATACTGATGGAAGCGTATTTCCGGTTGGTCAGGGCCCGCTCTCTTTTGCGCTATCAGATGAAGTAGGTAATACCGGGGATCAGGTTACAGTCGATTTATCGGCTAAAAATATTAATGAAATGGGTGCCATGCAATTTGAGATCACTTATGATTCAAGTGTTTTAGAATTCGTTGGACTTTCCGACGACGTACTTGGTTTTACAGTGAACTCAGCTACTGACGGTGTTGTTAAGTTAGCATGGTTCTCCACAGACGGTTATTCGCTCGTTGAGGGTGTTTTAGCCGGATTAGATTTTGATTTCTCAGGCGGTACTTCTGCAGTTGCTTTCAATGCCTCTGCCGTTGAACTTACTAAACTTGATGAAACTTCTGTAAATGCTACGCTTACTGACGGTAGCGTTATGAATACACCTACAGGCTTTATACTTTCAGATGCAACAGCTTACTTAGGTGGAGATGCAAACGTTACTTTAAGTGCTACTAATGTTTCTGATTTAGGCGCATTCCAGCTGTACATTAATTACGATGCTGACAGCCTTACATTTGTTGAACTGGCAAATCAGGAAGCTGCCGGTACATTTAGTGCAAATGCTTCTAACGGCTTAATTACACTTGGTTATTTTAATGTTGACGGTCTAACCGTTACTAACGAACCTTTAGTTGACCTCGTGTTTACATATAACGGTGGAAGCACTGCTGTTGAATTTGATGAAGCGCATGCTGGAACCGAAGTAGTTGATATTAATGAAGCTCCTATTAATGTTGTTTACACTGATGGTAGTGTTAGCTTAAATGCGGCAAACCAACCTCCTGTATTTGTTAATGTATTGCCGGATACCACTATTACTGGTGGTGAAGCTTTGGCATATACATATACTGCTACGGACTCCGACGATGATGCTGTTACGTTTGCATTGGTTTCTGGTCCAGAAGGTATGACAGTATCTGATGCCGGTGCTTTAGCATGGACACCTGATACTGATGCTGATTCGGCTTATACAGTTGTTGTTTCTGCAACGGACGGTACTGATTCTGTTAATGATACTGCTACTGTAACTGTTGTTCCCGGTATACTTGATTTGACAATTCAGCAAATTCAAACCCCTACTGATGATACTGACGCATCTCCTTATGTTGGAATGACTGTTAGGACAACGGGAGTGGTTACAGCAATTGATACTCTTGGAGATCAAGGTTATTTCATACAAGATGGTACTGGAGATTATAGTGGCGTTTTCGTTTATGATAATGATAATACTCCAGCAGTTGGTGACAATATTACGATTGTTGCGGAAGTATCAGAGTACTATAATCTTACTGAGCTTGGATATGTATCCTCAATAACAGTTAATAGCTCGGGAAATGATCTTCCTGCAGCTCAATTAATTACATTAGCTGAGGCTGGTGAGCCTTTGGAAGGTGTACTTGTTAGTGTAGATAGTGTCTTAGTTCTTGATTCTAACTATGAGTATGGCGAATGGTTAGTTACTGATGGTGTTGACTCACTTCAGATAGACGAGCAATTATTTGCTTTCGTTCCTGATTCAGGAAAAACATATAGTGTAACTGGTCCATTAAACTATACTTACAGTCAATACAAAATAGCACCTCGAAATATGGATGACATCGTTTTGATCAAATTCCCTGATACCGGTGTTATGGCATTAGACCTTAATACGGGTAACCTCGGATTTACCATGTTTAATGATGGTAATCTAGGATACCATGACGATGGCGATTTACCGAATCGTGGTGTTGGTATCACCTGGAAAGGTGCAAACGGATTGTGGAAGGCTGCTGCGGTTTATGGTAGAACCAGCGTTGGTCTTGCTGTCGGTAATGCTAATAATAATGGTGGTGTTGCTCTGGATGATGTACAGAACATTGAAAGCTACTGGGGTATGTTTGGTTTACAATCCGAGGAAGGTTTCGATCAGGTAACTCCTCCGGCAGTATTTGATGATAATCTTCAGGGTGAAGGTCTTTATACCGATATACCTGTAACTGTAAAAGCTTACGCTAATACAGGAGAAGACTGGATCTATCTGCGATACGGATTCACAAATAATACAGGCGCTGAAGTTAATGATTTGGTAGCTGGTTTATTTGCCGATCTTGATGTCACTGACGACTATACAAATAATAAAGCAGGATATGCTGAAGGTGAATGGATGATATATGAATATATCAATGATTCAAATCCATATTATGGTCTGGCTGCTGTTAATAAATGGGATGCCCCAGGCGGCGCTACTGTAACAAGCAGTAATGTTTCGCAGGATGAATTCAGAAGTAAAGCCTTTGAATATATTACTAATCAGGACTTTACTGCTCCTCCAACAGGTGATCAGAGGTCATGGATAGGGATTAAAGTTCCTAATATAGCTGTTGGTGAAACCCAATGGGTTACATTTACTATTCTTGCTGCTGATAATCTTGAGGACTTGCGTCATAATGCTGATCTAGCTGTCAGGAAAGCTATTGATGATTTAGGATGGGCAGAAGAGGGTGGTTATACTGATGTTGATGGTAATCTTAATGTAGTACCGGAAGAGTATTCATTATCTCAGAACTATCCTAACCCGTTCAATCCGTCTACGTCTATCACTTTCGGATTGCCGGAAGCAAGCCAGGTTAAGTTAAGTGTTTATAACTTACTTGGTGAAACAGTTGATGTATTGGTTAGTACCGATATGAGCGCTGGTTATCATTCCGTTAACTGGAATGCCAGTAACCTGGCATCAGGTATTTACTTCTACACAATTGAAGCTCATTCAGCTTCAGGTAAGGATTTTAATGTCGTGAAGAAAATGATGTTATTGAAATAATATGTATTGATTAGATATATTATTATAAGAGCCGCTTAATGCGGCTCTTTATTTTTTAAAAAAGCGGGAACAAAAAAAACAATAAGGTGTTGAATTATACTTGAAACACTATACTTAATGTTAGATTGAGATTATTGTTAAATAATAGAATGAAATGACATTAATATTTTGACGCAGGTCTTGAAATCTATGACAATAGTTAATAATTTAGTCCCTTCAAAAAACAACCAATTACGATATGAATATTCAAGTAACTAATCTTACCAAGAAATATGGTACTCAGAGAGCAGTAGATAATATTTCTTTTGAAGTTAAAACCGGGGAGATACTTGGTTTTCTAGGACCGAACGGCGCCGGTAAGACAACTACAATGAAAATTATTACATGCTTCATGGCTCCATCCGATGGGGATGTTAAAGTTGGAGATTACTCAATTCACGAAAATCCAGAAGATATTAAAAGCAATATAGGTTATCTGCCTGAAAACAATCCTTTGTATCTGGATATGCAGATGCTTGATTACCTGCAGTTCGTGGCTTTGCTTCAGGGTGTTGAAAAGCACAATGTTGATAAGCGAATAGCAGAGATGGTTGCAGTAACAGGTCTTAATGCTGAGAAACATAAGAAAATAGGTGAACTATCGAAGGGGTATCGTCAAAGAGTTGGACTTGCACAGGCAATGATACATGATCCGGAAATCCTAATCCTGGATGAACCTACTACCGGCTTAGACCCTAACCAGATAGTTGAAATTAGGAAACTTATTCGGGAGATAGGCAAGGAAAAAACAGTTATATTAAGTACTCATATACTCCCTGAAGTTGAAGCTACCTGTGATAGAATCCTTATTATAAACAACGGGAAAATAGTTGCTGACGGTACATCGGAAGTGCTTAGAAAACAGGCTCAGGGACAAGAATCACTTAAGATACAGATAATGGATGCCCCGACTAAAGATGAGATAATTTCATCAATAAAATCGCTTGAGACCGTTGCTATGGTAGACCCAATACTAGATGCTGAGAATATGTTTATTGTAAACAGTAAGGATGATCAATCATCAAAACGTGATATATTTAAAATGTGCGCTCAAAAGAACTGGGTGTTAACCGAGTTGACGCCGCTTGAAACTAAATTAGAAGATGTATTTAGAGAACTAACAACTAACTAAAGCTATTATGAAAGAGACATTAATAATTGCTCACAAAGAATTAAAAACATTTTTTGATTCGCTTATAGCTTACATCCTGATAGTGATATTTCTCGGGATGAGCGGATTTTTTACATGGCTGTTTGGATCTGATGTATTTTTTATCGGTCAGGCAACACTTCAGCCTTTCTTTTCAATTGCCTACTGGACACTGTTCTTTTTTATTCCTGCCCTGACGATGAAGATGTTATCGGAAGAAAAGAGAATCGGTACAATGGAATTGTTGTTAACAAAACCGGTATCTGACTGGCAGGTTATATTCGGTAAGTTCATTGCAAGTCTCGAACTTATCGGCATCGCATTGTTATTTACCTTGCCCTATTATTTCACGGTATGGTCAATAGGTCCGGTAGATCATGGAGCAGTTTGGTGCGGTTATCTTGGAATGATCCTTATGAGCATGGCCCTTATCAGCATCGGATTATTCGCGAGTAGTATAACCAATAATCAAATTGTTGCGTTTTTACTCTCATTGTTCATTGGTGTTTTCTTTTTAATTATTTTTGATGTTTTGGCAAACAATTTCATTGGTAGTTTGGGGCAATTCCTTAGCTATCTTAGTCTGTCGACTCACTATGAATCCATTTCCAGGGGAGTTATTGATTCAAGGGATTTACTCTACTTCCTTTCAATATCCTATCTTGGATTATTTTTAGCAGAATCTGTATTATCAAGAAGAAATATAGTTGAATAGTGGTAAAACTATGCTGACAAGAAAAAAATTACAAACTACAATTTTACTCGTAATCGGAATCCTGATTCTATTAAATGTTATTGGTGATAAGCTGTTTTTTAGACTCGATTTTACAGCCGATCAAAGATACAGCCTTAGCGATGCGACTACGAATATACTCGAAGAATTGAATGATCCGGTAACAGTTACTGCGTATTTTTCCGAAGACCTCCCACCGGATGTTGCTAAAGTTAAGACAGATTTCAGGGATATGCTGATTGAGTATTCCAGCAAGTCTAATGGTCAGATTGTCTATGAGTTTATTAATCCTAATGAAGACCAGGAAGCTGAGATGAAAGCTCAGCAAAGCGGTGTGCAGCCAATAATGATAAATGTCCGGGAACGTGACCAGGTTAAACAGCAAAGAGCATACCTTGGTGCTGTAATACAACTTGGAGAGAAAAAAGAAGTTATTCCGTTTATCCAGCCCGGCGCTGCAATGGAATACGCTCTTTCTTCGAATATTAAAAAGTTATCTATTGCAAACAAGCCGAAGCTCGGATTCCTGCAGGGCTACGGTATCCCAACTCTCGCATCTATGCAGCAGCTTAACCAGTCGCTCTCAGTTATGTACACGGTTGATACGCTTACAGTTACTCCTGTTCGTGGTATTCCCGGGGATGTTAATACTCTCGCCGTGATAGCGCCAAAGGATACACTAGACTATTATGTGTTCGATTACCTTGATCAATTCGTTCAGCGAGGCGGAAGACTTTTACTCGCTGTTAATCACGTTGAAGGCGATCTGCAGGCCGGCAGCGGTAAACTCGTTAGTACCGGCTTAACAGCCTGGTTAAATAAAAAGGGAATTGAAATTGAAGATAATTTCCTTATCGATATAAACTGCAGCAATGTAATGGTTAGACAGCAGCAGGGATTTTTTGTAATGAACACTCCAATCAGTTTCCCTTATATTCCAATCATTACGAATTTCGCCGATCATCCTATTACAGAAGGTCTGGAATCGGTTATGCTGCCGTTTGCAAGTTCAATAAAGATAAACCCGGCGGATACTTCATTGACATACATACCGTTTGCGCTTAGTTCCGAAAAATCAGGTGTTAAAAATCCTCCGTTGCAGTTCGATATTCAAAAACAATGGAAACCGAGTGATTTTAGTCTGTCATCTGTTCCGGTAGGTGTGGCAATTGAAGGGCGAATTGACGGTACAAATTTCAGTAAGATGGTTATCTTTAGTGATGGTGACTTTGTGGTTAACGGTGAAGGACAGAATGCTCAGAAGCTTCAGCCGGATAATATAAACATTATGGCTAACTCCCTTGATTGGCTTGCTGATGATACAGGACTTATTGAACTAAGAACCAAGGGGATAACCTCACGTCCGATTAACGCGGATCTCGAGGACGGGACAAAAACTTTTCTTAAGTATCTTAACTTCCTCCTCCCGATTCTCCTAATAATAATATACGGTGTATTCCGTTTCCAAATTAACAGGAAAGTACGAAACAAATTAAAGTCAGTTGATTATGTCAAGTAAAATTTCGAATAAGAATTTAGCAATTGTATTTGTAGTACTTCTCGTACTCACGGTAATATTCTTTGTTACCGATGGAAAAAAAGAACGTTCTTTCAGAACAGAGCTTGTAACTATTGATACGGCTTCGGTTGATCAAATCCTTATATATCCGAGGTCGGAAAATTATAAGGAAGTTAAGCTATATAATTCAGGTGACGACTGGAAGGTTGTACTGCCTGGTGGGAAAGAAGCAAGCGCACCTAAGTCGAAGATTAAGAGCCTGCTCGGTACTCTCACTGGAATTAAACCTTCCAGACTGGCTGCCAGAGGTTCGGATAAGTGGCATGAATTTGAGGTTGATAGTGTCGGTACCAGGGTGAAGGTGCTTGAATCCGGTGATGTAACACTGGATATTATTCTGGGCAGATTCGCATTCCAACAGCCTCGTTCGATGAACAATTATGTTCGGTTGTACAATGATACCGATGTCTACGAGGTTGAAGGATTTATAACCGGTTCATTTAATCAGAAAGCTGATAATTTCAGGGATAATACGGTTTTAAAAGGCAGTCATGAGAATTGGGAAAACCTGGTGTTTGAATATCCGGCCGACTCGTCATTGAGTTTGTCGAAACTTAATGATCAGTGGTTCTTGAATGATGAGCCAACTGATTCCGCACAGACAGTTAAAACGTTAAGGTCACTTGAGCGGTTGACTAACACTAATTTCATCAATGATTTCGATCAATCAATTTTATCAAATCCTGCTTATACGCTAACAATTCAATCTGCTCAGGGTGATGATATAGTTGTAAAAGGATTTGAAAGTGACTCAACACTGATAATAAATTCCTCAATGAATCCCGATAGTTATTTCGACGGCAGCAAAAATAATTTTTCCGAGAAAATATTTCCCGGTAAGAAAAAATTCTTTGAATAGATTAGGGTATCTCACGTACCTGATTTTATTGAGCTCCCTATATGGGAGCTTTTTTATTTCAATCGTGCCATCACTTCCTCAATTGTTTTGGCCGGGAGGCTGCATTCATAATTTTTACAAATGTAAACACTAACTTCCGAACCAGACGTTGTGTGATCTTTCGTGAATTCTGCCAGCTCATTTATAATCTTATACTTTTCATCGCTGCCGATAAATAAGATTACGCTGCCGGGAAGATATTCTTTAAAAAATATTTTGACCAGATCACTATGCTTGTCTTCTTCTTTGTTACCTGCTATCACAACTTCAATTGTATCTCCGCTTGCGAAATCAAGTCCGTTCAGAAACATAGTGCATCCTGCCGGAGAGTTTTTAACCTTTCCCCCGAATGCTTTATATAGTTTGTCGGCATATTTCTGGTAATTAGAATCCGCAGTGATTTTGCTCAGCTTTAACAGGTTGTTGAAGGACACGGAATTCCCCGATGGAATGGCGCCATCATATATCTCTTTATTTCTAACTATAAGTTTTTCGGCATCATCCGGAGTCATGAAGAAACCATGATATTCCGGATCCCAGAATAATTGGTTTTGCTTATTTTGCAAAACGAGGGCTTGTTGTAAATATTTGGGTTCTAAAGTAGTTGTGTATAATTCAAGTATGCCCCAGATTAAAAACGCATAATCATCAAGGAATCCGTTGAGTTCGGATTCACCTTCCCGGTAACGATGAATCAACGAATTGTCGCTGATCGTCAGATTGTTCTGAATGAATTCAACAGATTTGACTGCTGCGGCTGTGTATTCAGATTTATCCAGTACTCTGCCGGCAATGGCCATGGCGGCAATCATTAATCCATTCCAATCCGTTAACATCTTATCATCTTTTAGAGGATGAATCCGTTTATCCCGTTCATTAAACAGCTCCTGTCTGATTCGCACAAGTCTTTCTTCAAGCTTTGCTTCATTAGTTCCAAGCCGCATAGCAAGTTTGGAAACATCCTCTTTTAGATGAGGAATATTAGTGCCGCTTGAATTACCTGTTGATTCATCATTAAAGTTGCCGTCCTTTTTTAAATTATATACTTCAAAAAAAAGTTCGGCATCCGGCTTATCAAGTAGTTCAAATATCTCCTCTGCTGCCCACACATAAAACTTGCCTTCTTCACCTTCACTGTCAGCATCTTCCGCAGAATAAAAACCACCTTCATGACTGGTCATATCCCTCAGCACATATTCGAGAATATCATCGGCCGTATTCGCATAAAACTTTTCTCCTGTTGCCTGAAATGCTTCCAGGTAGGCTATTGCCAGCATAGCCTGATCATACAGCATTTTCTCAAAGTGGGGGAGTAACCAGAATTTATCAGTTGAGTACCGGTGGAATCCTTTCCCAATTTGGTCGAATATTCCTCCGTGCCTCATTTTTGTCAGAGTCATAGTTGCCATATTAAGCGCATTAGAGTTTCCGGTTCGTTTCCAGTATCTCAACAGAAACATTAGATTATGGGGTGAAGGAAATTTCGGAGAGTCTCCGAATCCACCGGTGGAACTGTCGAATCTGTTTTTGAAAAACTTATAAGTCTCATCCAGGTCGTTAGCCGACAATTCACTATTTCCTTTATCCTTATCTTCACTATACTCTATCAGTGCGCCGGTTATATTTGAAGCGTTCACTTCTATTTCATCCCGCTTGGATTTCCATGCTTCGTTAATTCTCCGTAGAAGGTCCGTAAAACCGATTCTACCGTATCCGGAATTTTTGGGGAAGTATGTGCCAGAGAAAAACGGTTTTTTATCCGGCGTCATTACAATTGAGAGCGGCCAACCGCCATGTCCGGTCATCATCTGGCAGACAGTCATATACACATTATCGATATCCGGTCTTTCTTCCCGGTCTACCTTAATAGATACTACTGTTTCGTTCATCAGTTTTGCAACTTCAGCATCCTCGAATGACTCTTTTTCCATAACGTGGCACCAATGACAGGTCGAATATCCAATAGAAAGAAATACAGGTTTGTCTTCCAGCTTTGCCTTTTCAAAAGCTTCGGGACACCATGGATGCCAGTCAACAGGATTGTTCGCATGTTGAAGAAGATATGGACTTTTTTCATTTATAAGTCTGTTAGCACTTGATCGGTTCTCATCATTCATTGCTGTTCTTTATAAGTTAAGTTTTGTGGATTAGTGATTCAGCAGGGAGTTGTTTGAATAGTACCCGGAATAAAAATCCTCCTCACCAGGGGGTTGATTCATAAATTTCCGAAAATAAATATCTGTCCAGTTGATTGCTGTTTTCTTTATAAGCATTGATCAAATTGTTTACAACTCTTTTAAGTATTGTATTCGCAGTTGCAGTTGATTTTAGGTAATCAATCAGTGAATCGTAAGTATCCATCAGCATTTCCTTAATTTCATCTTCGTATATAGTTTTCCCTCTGTTAAAGCAGTCTATATAAACGGTTTTATTTTCATGTTCGAATTTTGTAAGGAAATGCCCGGGGAAGTTACAGCCTTCAATGTTAAAGCCGAGTCTTTTTCCAACCAGCATATAAATAATGGAAAGAGTAATTGGAAGACCTTTTTTCTCATTTAGCGCGTATAGAACGTTACTATTCATTGGATTGTAAAAGTCATGTTTTTCCCCTTCAATGCGCTCATCCCTGAATAGATAATAGGCCAGATCAAATTCATCGCCGCGTGGATAGAACCGGATAAAACCGGTAGTTAATTCATTAAGCTTTTCGCTCAGATTCATTTCATACGTTAATCCGAATTGAAACCGCGCTATCAGTCCGGATGCCATTTCCAGTTTTAAATACTCATTCTCTGCGGTCATCCAATCCTTCCAGTGCTCCTTAAGCCATGTACGCCTGCTGGATTCTATTATGGGATAGATGAGATCAATCTTATTTGTTTCAAGAATATCGGAGAACTCCTCAAGGTCCATTTCCAGATTTGCCCCGTAGTTGGATAACTCCCTCAGCACTTCGTCACGGACTTCCGAAGCTTCGTCATCGACTAATTCAACAAGATAGGGCAATTGTGATTTCTCAATCATTTAAATTTCCGTCTAATTACAGGCAGAGTCTCACCAGTATTCTGACATCAATATAAAATATTATTTATAAAATGACGAAAAAAAGATTATTAATCTTATTACACATGTAGTTAAAAGAACTGCGAGACAAACTAATGTCCCGCAGCTAATTCTGCTTATCGGAGATCAAATTTCTGAAACGCCATAAAGGCAGCGAGGAAGCAAACAGCGGTATACAGGAACAGTAGTGCACCGTCAGTTCCGGCTTTGGTGATCGGATTGATTTCCCTGAAGTTCGGATAGTTAAATTGAGGTACTTCGCTCAAATCCAGCTCGGATTGTTCCCGTCCTGTGCTGGCGTTAAATCCGTTGCTGCCAATTGAGATCGTCATCATTCCGGCATTGCCGGACTCTGACTGCTTTTCATTCACAAATTCAGAAAAGTCGGTTTTATAATTTCTTAGAGCTTCTTCATAATCCTGCTTTTGGTCAATATCGGTAAAGGTTAAGTTCATAACGGAAAGTTGGAACAAAGATGCCGGTGAAATCCCGGATAAAGCAAGTGCAAGTTTATGTAGAACTGACTTTTTGTTAATGTAATCCTCATTTAATTTTCTGCTGTAATCCGCAATATCCGCATCTACTTCATTTCTTCTCCGGTCATCTTGTTTCATCCACTCATAGCTGTGATCGTCTTCATATATTTCCTTTTCCACTTCTGAAAGTCCCTGCATTTCATCCTGCCTTTTCTGCCAGTTATCGGAAAGCTCCGCGAAATGTGTGTCCCATCTTTCCTTGGAAAATGCCTCTTGTCTGGCTTCAATTTGTGCGATTGAAGGGACGTCAACTATCTGACTTGCTGCCATTACTCCCAATCTGGGAACAATAAAAACAACGGCAATCCAGAAAACGAGCAGAATCATGAAAGAGGTGGATGTTGATTTTGTAAGTGCAGAGATAAATACTCCAAGCGCAAGAAAGAATGACAGGTAAATAATCGAAAGCAATATGATTGTTGCAATTCTTCCGTAATCGTCCGCGGAAAGACTAATACCGAAGAGAAGTATCAAGAGTATTCCCAATAGAACAGGAATCAGTAGGGGGACTACGAGACCCAGCCAAAGACCGGTAAATTTTGCAATAATATATTTTACGCGTGAAACGGAGTTTGAAAATACCAGTTTAAGCGTTCCGCTTTCTTTTTCTCCATTCACTGCATTGTATGAAAATAAAATAGAGAAGAGTGAGAATACGACGATTGCAATAGCTGTATAATCCAGGTTCCTGAAAAGTGCGAAGACCGGATTATCAGTGTACAGACTGCTTTGAAGTTTTATCTGATCGGAGTGGTTGACATTGGAATACCTGCCGATGTCGTAGTTAATCCCCCCTGAAAATATCTGTAGAGGCGTAGGTTTCCGATAAATCTTTGTCCCCAATGCTCTCCAGGATTTTGCGGAACTCATCGATTCTTTTACGAGTACCTGTGCAGTGTTGTACTGCCTGCTTGAATCTTTGTATTCATTTATACCTATTATGAAACTTAGTAATAACAGTATAGACAGAGTCAGAAATACCGCAGAGAATTTAGCGCTCTGAATTATATTCTTAAGTTCTTTGTTTGCAATTAAGCCGAACATATTACCTCCCATGATTTATCGCAGATCGAATTTCAGAAACTTCAGATAAGCGAGTGCGAAGAAAATTAAGGTGTAGAGTAAAAGTATTCCGATATCAGGCAGCGCTGCATTCAGTGCATCGGAAATGGATACCGGTTTGTAATCGAATACTGGAAGCTCGCCCGGATCAATTTCCTTTTCCTCCTCTCCTATAGTCCGCACAACGAACATCATACCGCCTCCCGTCGTCATACCTTCCTTTTCCCTTTGAAAGTCCGCGAATGATTTCTGGTATTGTATAGCCTGGTCATAGTAAGATTTTTCAAGAGCCATAGATGTACCGGCTAGTGATGATACAGCCAGATAGAAACTGCTTGCCGGTGAAAATCTGGCTATATTTAATGTTGTTAGTTCACGTTGGAACTGTGCATTTCGTCTTTCTTCGTTCAACTGCCCATTGAACTTCCTAATTTCATTATCCCGTTGAGTATTAATCTTATCCATATACTCATTGAATTGCGACATCATGTCTTTGCTTTCATCCGGTTTGAATTCGTTCAGCTTACTAAAAGTTTCCGAACTCATCTGCCGGGCGTACGCGCTTTTCTTAGCATTAATATCGTCGACTGAAGGGACATTGACAGATTTACCGGATAGAAGTACCGAAGCGGGAGGAATTATTATAACCGACACTATCCAGGTGATTATAAGGATTAAAAAGGAATTTGCTGATCTTTCGGTTGATGCAGAGACGAATATGGAAAGAGAAAGGAATACAGTAAAATAGATTATTCCGGAAATAATAATTAAAGTCAGTTTGAGCCATTCCCCGGCAGACATAACAGCCCCGAGAGACTGGAATAGAACCACCCCGATTAGAAGGGGAATTAGAACCGGTATTGTCATTGCAAGAAACGAACTGATTATTTTTGAAAGGATATACTTATGTCGCGAAATTGAATTGGCGAATGTTAGTCTGAGAGTTCCGAGCTCTTTCTCCCCGTTTATGGAATCATACATAAGCAATACAGCGAATAAGGAAAGTATAATCTGAAATATGAAATTTAAGTCCAGGAAACGGAAGGCGGCGTATAACGGATCTTCGTTGTATCTGCTGTCCATCGCTTTCAGTTCACCGAGACCTTCCATATTTATATTCCGGCCTATGTCATTCGCTATTCCGTTAACAAGAGATTCAAGCGGCTGTGGCGGCAGGAATATTTTGTGATTAATCATTCTCCAGTCTGTTATACCTTCCATTCCCCTAATGTTTTCCTGAACGGAAGCTTCGTATTTTGCCCGGTTCAATTGATGATTGCGGGCTCCGACATAAAATGTAAGAATGATCAGTACAAAAGATACAGTAAAGCTGATTATGAATTTATTTGAGTATAGCTGGTGCTGAAGTTCTTTTTTTACTAGATGTAATAGCATTTTGTCCTCCCGTTTATGCCGCGCTTTCCATATAACCGGCCATGTACTTTATGTATAGTTCTTCAAGATTCTCATTCTCAATTTCTTCCCGTTTTTTCAGCATAACAATTTTTCCTTTGTTCATAATTGCTATTACATCCGCAACATCCTTTGCGCGAAAAATATCATGCGTTGACATAAGAACTGATTTGCCCTCGTCCTTTAGTTCAAGCAGTAGTTTACTGAATTCAGAGCCGGCTTTAGGATCGAGTCCGGAGGTTGGTTCATCCAGCAGAATTGCAGGAGTATCTTTAAGTATTGATATTGCTATACCGCATTTTTGGCGCATACCCTTTGAGAAACCTTTAAGCCTTTTATCGTGCGCGCTTTCCTGCAGTCCTACACGATTAAGAACTGCAACGTAATTCTCCCGCGAATAATTGGATTTTCCACCAAGCTTTGAAAAGAAGTCGAGGTTCTGAATCGCTGTGAATTCCGGATAGAGCATAACGTTTTCTGATACAAACGAAACATTTTTCTTAGCTTCAAGAGGATCGGCAACAGATGAGATACCGTTGATTCTACAATCACCGCTTGTCGGTTCTATTAAATTAAGGAATAGATTAATTGTTGTTGTTTTCCCTGCGCCGTTACCACCAAGCAGCGCAAAAATCTTTCCGGATGCAATACTGAAGCTTACATCATCAAGCGCAAGTATTCCGTCTTCATATTGTTTGGTAAGTTTAATTGCTTCAAGAACGATTTTATTTCCAGATTCTGTATTGTTCATAAAAACTCCGTTTATTTCTTTGATAGTTTTATTCCGAATATTACAATGCCCGCAACGAGTGCAAGAATAAGGATAACCACGACAATCGTTGCGAATATGTTAGCTTCCTCTCTTACTTCAACTGTAATCGATTTGTCCTCGGCACGTACAAGCTGGTCATCCGACAGTGAGTTGGTTCTCAGCCTTATTTCGTACTTGCCCACAGTAGCGTCTTCCGGGATATGTATTTGAAGTATTACTCGCTTTTCCTCCCGTATATCCAGAGTGGATACTACTTCGGGAATAATTGTCCTGGTCCAGTTGAGAGGCAGGTTTATCTCGAATTCAACATTGTCGAGTCTTCGCGATCCCTCGTTGAGTATGTCGAATGGAACTTCGATAGTTTTACCGGCAAGTTCGGAGAAAAATAGTTGGGGCGCTTTAACAGTAAGTTCACCAATACCTTTTGGAACGATCTCAAGTTTTAAGTATCCTATTTCCAGTTCATCCAATAGTTCCGGTGTAACGTCTTCATTTTTAAGATTAGTAAATTCTTTTAACTTGTCGTATGGCACAGCAACTGCAAAGAACGATATAGGCCTGTCCATGAGAACGTCCTGTGTGGGTCTGTCGGGCAGATAAACCTGCAGTCCGGCCCGGCGCGTCTGAGAGCTTTCAGTAAACTTAAACTGGCTTAATCTTGCGGAAGTTGACGGATCAACAAAATACCTGTTTATTTCTTTCGGCAGATTAATTACATCCAGCTTGTAAGTATTATTCAGACCGCTGAACAATTCGAGTGTCATATTAAATGTAGCAGATCCGCCGAGTTCAACAACCTGTGAAAACTGTTCGGACTGGAATATAACTTTATTAACCGACTGATCCTTTTGAAGATATATTTTAGGTGCACGCTGCGTACCATTCCCGTAAATTAGATTTACTGTTACTTCATCGAGATCCTGAAGAAGAGTAAAATCAAGCTGGACTGGTTTGCCGAATCTGAGCGCATTAATTTTAGCCTCATAGGGCTGACTAATAATCGCGTTTTCATTATTGAGCAGTGAAACATATACATTGTTGATAACATCAGGCTGAAGTGAGTTGAAAAGCTTGTCGTCGATATTAAGGAGTTTCTTGAATTCACCACTTCCACCCGACGAATTAGCCAAAGTTAAACGAACATGTTTTTGACCGTTCTCCTGCTGGTACTTTACAGCATTCACTACCGATACGTATTGCTGTTCAAAAAGCACAGCCAGCAATGCCTGATGGTAATTCACTTCGGCATCAGTAAAAACATTCTTGGCATTTTCAAATTCCCTTAGGGAAATGAGATTTTTTGACATTAGATCTTTCTGCCGGTCAAACTCCGACTTAGCGGATTCGTATTGTTCCTTGGCACGCTTTAACCCGAGTAGTCTGAACTGATCATCCTTTGGGTTATAATACGAACCCGTTAACTGCGCCGAAACAATTGAAGTAATGAAGAGGATAATCAACAGGAATATTTTTTTAGTCATGCTTCACCTTTTTCGTGGTATCTGCCGGTTCACTAATCATCATCATTGTTCCACCTGCTTTTTTCAGTGAGTCGATATTGATGACTTTTCCGTTTATCACTGCTTTCCCGTCCTTTACATCCACTTTGTTAGCCCCATCGCCGCCAACAAAAGTCTTCATCATGATTTTGTGCCCGCCTTCACCTCCGGCATTGTTAGGGTCAGCTTTCAGAAACTTTTGGAAGAATCTGTCTTTATCTCTTTTAATGCCTAACTCAACTTCTTCTCCATCTGCGAGACTCCCATAAATCTTCTTAAACTCATCAATTGTTTTAACTCGCTTTCCGTTGATGAATAGTATTTCGTCTCCCTTCTGTACATCAATATTTTTATATCCTTCATTTCTCGAGTTTTTGTCAACACTGAATTCAACAAATACTTTTCCGTCTTCACTTTTTACAACACTTTTCAATTCGTCTAAAAACATCGCGTCTTTTGCGGAAAACTGAATGGTTTGCTGTGCAAAATTATTCGCGAACAGAATTAATCCGATAAACGAAGTAAGTACTAATTTGGATCTCATTATTATACTCCCGGTTATTAAGTGAAATTATGATATGTTACGGTCTAATAACGCTGAAAAGGAGTAATGGTTGCAGTTTAACCTGAGAGTTTAGGAGTATTTAACACTTTTTAACATTATTCAATATAGTTTGCCGAGTGAGGATTCGTTCTTAACAGGTCTTTACCGGCCGGATCAAAGACTTTAGCGTTAGGAGTTGTGTATGAGTGATTTGTGAAGTCAACTTCCGCCAGTTTTAATGATTGACCATTTTTATTTACGGAAAACTCAGCACCGTTAATTGAATAGTCTGAAGCATCGATCTTAACAATTATGATTCTCTGCGGTAAATACACTTTAAGCGAATCGGGCATTGGTTCAGTTGATGAAAGCCAGGTTAACATAGTTGAATCGTTTCCCGAAGTGAGGTTTTGCAGAAATGTTTTCGTGTCTTTGGAACTGTCCGAAGAAAGCGTAACGACAAGCGACTTGAATTCCACTTGGGACATATCGGATTCAAGTTTGATAAGAAGCGTATCGGAAGATTCGTCATGAAATACACTAATGCTGTCGGAAGTATTTAAGTCATCAAGCAGGGTGAGAGGAGTTGAACTGATATATGAATCAAAATCAGTTTCAGCATGAACTTGTATGATCTCATCTTTTTTGAACATGTTGTTAATTTCCGGATTGATAACATTACTCCGCGAAATTGTCATGAATGCATCATCAGCCAGATGTATTGACACTTTACTTTTTGATCCGTCAATTTTTACATTCATGCTGTCGGTGGTATAATCCGAAACACTGCTCAGGTGAGTAGATATAATTTTCTTGCCTGAATTATGAACATTAAAGAATTTAATTCCGGGATTTGCAGACACGTATTTAGCTCCTTTTAGAATAAGCAGCTTATATAAAGTATCATTTGTATAAGTGTCGTTAACTTCAGTGAATAATTTTTTATCGTTATAATCCTGCAATGTGTTTATTGAAAAGGTCTGCGGATCTTCCTTTGTAAAAAGGTTAAGCTCGCTGTTGAATGAATTGATTTTCCCGGGAAGCATGAATCCTGCGTATGTTGTATTGACTCTTGAAAGTAAATCCGACGAAGACAGTTTATTCACATGAACATTAAAATAGATTATAATCATTGCAACAGTAAACACCGAAAGTGCAGTGACGAATTCATAAGATTTCATAATTCTCTTCACAGGATGCAGTGAAAACTTATTCGAATTCAACAATTCCCGTCTCAAGTTCCGCTGGTGATGCCGGTTTTCATTATGCCCAGGTTTAACAGCGCGAATGTATTTTTCAATTGATTTCTTATTCATGCCTGAATTCTCCGAGATTTAATTCTTCGAATCTTTCTTGCAGTTTCTTAATTGCCCGGTGTAGAAGTGATTTTATAGTACCTTCCGATTTAATAAGTATTGCTGAAATATCACTTATACTCTTATCTTCAAAATATCTTAAGACAATTACTTCCCGGTACTTCGGTTTTAAAGAATAGATTTCTTCAAGTACTCTCGTTTTAATCTTCTCATTATTATTTCGATTTTCCTCACATAGTATCTGTTCGTCCGTAAGCTCTTCACTTTTCAGGTTTGTCAGCAGTTCAAGCTCAACATCTGCAATTTTCGATTTCTTCTTAAACCTGTAATGTGAATTAATTTCGTTCGATGCAATTCTGTAAAGCCAGGCAGAGAAGGGGAGATTACGCCATTTGAAAGTCCAAAGTTTATCAAGTGCCTTGAAAAATGTGTTTGATGTAAGTTCCTCGGCGAGCGACTTGTTTGCAGTACGTCTTAAAATATAGTTGAATATTTGCGGATAGTATATGTCGTAAAGTCTGCCGAATGCTTCCGGATCAGCTTTCGCAGATTCAACAATTTCCTTTTCGGAATCAGGGGAGTGGATCATACAAACTCCCGTATCCGCCGCTATGGTATTTAACATCGGCATTTGATATCATAACGTAAAAATAGAAAAAAGTTGCATTAATATTTAATAGTTGTCAAATTGTGAAGTACCCAATTGATTTGAATCGATATCTATGAAAGCAATTTTCTTCATATCTGTTCTAACATACATTCAAACTCTGGGAGATTCTCTCGCGGTTGCTGCGGATACAAATAAACACCATGATATATATCTTGTTAAAAGTGCCTGGCATGTCGGAATTCTGATCCGTATCGATTCACTATCATCTTCAATGCTCCCGGTTCTATCCAGCTTTCGCGAATATTCATATGTCGATATGGGATGGGGAGACGAGGACTTCTACCAGGCTGATGGAATTAATTACTTTTATGCGGTCAAGGCTGCGTTGATTCCTACTTCAAGTGTAATCAAAGTAACAGGGCATTACGGGGATTTGAATGACATTATCCGCTGGTCTGATTTTGCAATAAAAATCAGGCTGGATAGTGAGGTGTACGTGAAGCTGCTGAGATTTATTGATGACTCATTTTTGAATGAGGGGGGCAAACGTATTGTTACTAAGAAAGAGGTCGGAGGAGCCATTAAGTTTTATAAATCTACACTAAGTTATTCTCTTATCTATACTTGCAATACATGGGTCGCTGACGCTCTTAAACATGCCGGACTGGATATCGATCCGAATGAAATAATAACTTCGGATCAGTTATATTATAATACGATAACACTTGGTGAAGTCTTAAAATAAGAAAACCCTCCTGAAGGAGGAGGGTTTCTGCAAGTAGTTTGGAAATATTTTAATGTAATTTGTTTGTGTTGACGGACAATAATAGTATTATTTTATTATAATGTAAATATAATTTTAATTACGCTGTATATGGATAAAAACAATTCCACAAGAATCAACTGTCGTAAATGTGCTTTTTTCCACATTACGTGGGACAAGAAGTTTCCCTATGGATGCAAAGCATATGGCTTCAAGACTAAACAACTTCCATCGCAGAAAGTAAAATCATTCAGCGGAATTGATTGCCTGAAGTATGTTCCTAAAATTAAGTAGTGGTATAAAATTCTATTTAAAACAAGAAATCCCCACCGAATGGGTGAGGATTTTACGGGCGGGGCCGATCCCGAATCGCTTCGCTCTCGGGACAAGCGAGACTTCCCGAAGCCGGTCAACACCCGGCATCGGGACGACCTTCGGCGTGAATTAATTTCTCGATATATTTTCTGCTCTTTTTACTTTTAATGTCCCGCTCTCTTTTCATTGCCTCGAGTTTATCATCAAATTCTTCATAATAAACCAATTCCCATGGAGTTCCACTTTTTGTTGATTTGGAATTTCCTGAATTATGTCTTACCAACCTTAAATCAAGATCATGAGTGTAGCCGACATAGTGCTTGTTAGAGGAGGGACTGTAAATTATATATGTGAAATATTTCATAGTCAATTTAAAACAAGAAATCCCCACCGAATGGGTGAGGATTTTACGTGTCTGACAAAACTTCAAAAATTGCTACAAAATAAAAAAGGGTAGCTACTAATGTAACTACCCTAAAATGTTAAGCGGGCTTGCCCGCCGGAGTTCGGCATTTGCCGAACGAAGGCGGGGCCGACGAGACTCGAACTCGCGACCTTCGGCGTGACAGGCCGACGTTCTAACCAACTGAACTACGACCCCGTAACATCTTGTTTAAAAACGAATCCAAATATAGTCGCTTTTCCATTTGAAAGCAAGAAATTTTATAATTCTTCAGTGCCGAATGAAACGCCTACGGCACTGGCTGCTTTCACCGCTGCATCGGCCGGTTGAACCAGTTTCTGATTGGCTATAGCGTCTTCAATTTTAACGCTTTTTATGTCCATTCCCTTCAATGCCGTCATTCTGCCGAATTTCTTCTTAATTGCCAGTTCAATTGCGCTTGTACCGAATTTGGTCGATAAAATCCTGTCAAATGGTGTCGGGCTGCCTCCGCGCTGCAAATGTCCCAGAACCGTGTATCTGGTCTCTAAACCCGTATTATCCTTTATTTTTCTGGAGACATGCTCGGCAATTCCACCCAGCCGAATCGAATCCGTACGCTTGTTATCAATCTCCTGGACAACCATCTCGCCGTCTTTTGGTTTGGCGCCTTCAGCAACGCAGACAATACTGAATTTCTTGCCCATCATATTTCTCTGAAGCACTTTTTCATAAATAACATTCCAGTCGAAAGGTATTTCAGGTACGAGTATAATATCAGCCCCTCCGGCAATGCCGCCGTTTAGGGCAATCCAGCCTGCGTATCGTCCCATAGCTTCAATAACCATAACGCGGTGATGCGATGACGCGGTAGTATGCAGCCTGTCGAGAGCTTCCGAAACAACGAAAACCGCTGAATCGTGTCCGAATGTCATATCCGTGGCTTGCAGATCGTTATCAATCGTTTTAGGAACTCCGACTACATTTATACCCATCGCAGCCAATTTATTCGTAATTGCCATGGTTCCGTCACCGCCGATAGCTATAAGGACATCAAGTCCCCAGGCTTCATAGTGCCGCACAGCTTCTTCGGATTTATCGGTAATAATTGTTTCTCCGTTAACTCCTTCAGGCCAATGAAACGGGTCGCCTTTGTTTGATGAACCAAGGATAGTGCCGCCGCTGGCGAGAATTCCCGACACATCTTTATTGTATAGCTCAATTGCCCGCCCCTGAACGAGTCCTTCGAAACCATCGAGAATCCCCAGAACTGTAAGACCGTGATCGTGTGCGGGTTTTGCAACGCCGCGTATAACGGCGTTTAATCCGGGACAGTCGCCGCCTCCGGTTAGTATCCCCACCCTTCTGATCCCTTTGGTTTTAGTTGACATTTCTCATTGCCTCAAATATCAGTGTAAAAATCTACTTATAGATTTAAAGTGCAGTTTTGCCACTTTATTTAATGCTTCTATTCCGTAATCATCGAAAATTTTTTCTGCATTTTTTGCTGTTTCCAATGATGCTCCCTTCGTCAGGTTGTATTTAGTCTGCTCTTCGAACCATCTGTCGAATTTGTATCTGGCAATTATGGAAGCGGCAGCAACGCCCGGGTATCTTTCGGCTTTGTGCGTTTGAACAATATTAAAGTCAGAAAATTCTCCGTTAGTAATTTTTATTGCTTCATTGCTGAATTTATCTACTATAATATTCTTGCAGGGATAAATCGCCGATAAATTGCTCAGTGCTTTTGAATGCGCCCAGTTAAGCAGTTTATTCAGGTTCTTGAAACGTTCATAAAGCGAATTGTATTTCTCCGGAGTTATTATTACCAGGCTGTATTTATCCTTGAATTCATTTATTAAGTATCGGGCAATTTCTCCTATCTGGAATTTTGAAAGATCCTTGCTGTCTTTTACCCCGGCATTAACCAGTTTGTCCTTATCGTTTTCAGCGCAGTAGAATGCACAGACGATTAAGGGACCGAATATATCTCCTTTGCCGGTTTCATCACTGCCGATGTATTCATCAAATTCTTCATTGTTTTTCCTCGGGAAGTCCAGTGCAGTTTGATTGTTAATCAGGCTGTTAATTTTTCTGTATGTATCGGTCTCATTATTACCCTGGAGAACCGTTTTCACACCCTTTTTCCCGAAATACACCTGTACTTTTACTTTACCCGTATTACCGGAATCAGCGGCAGTAAATTCAAAATTGTACTGTTTTTTTTCAATGCGTCCGAGCGAGAATCCACCTGATTCCAGTGACTTATAATATTCATCGAGTTTCTTTTTGGCCTGATCGGTAATATTCATATAATCCTTACTCTTTAGAAGTAATTTCCAAAACGTAAAATAACAGTATAAATTCGAAATGTGAAAAAAATTGTAAAAACTTAATTCCGAATTTTAAATAGGCGGTATCATGATTTAATTTACCGTTAACTGAAAAATTTAGAGTATATTTTTTAAGTTATTATATAAAACAGCCTTTCATACATTCAACAATATTTCTATATTAACGAGGAACAATTAAAAAACTATTCGCCTGCTTCTTCCCTCAGCAGCAGGCATTTCGGGATTTCTATCATGAAAAATATTTTTGGAGCCACTTTATTAGTGGTATTATTGCCTGCAATTATGTTTGCTCAGCAGCACAATCCTAAAAGGGAGTTTCGTGCTGCCTGGATTTCAACTGTTGCTAACATCGATTGGCCTTCCGGACCTGGTGGTTCTGTAAGTTCACAGAAACAACAATTAATTACAATTTTGGATTACTTAAAAGAAGCTAACCTTAATGCAGTGGTTTTTCAAATTCGCCCCGCATGCGATGCAATGTATGCTTCGGAGATAGAGCCATGGTCTTTCTGGTTAACCGGTCAGCAGGGTAAAGCTCCGGGCAGCTATTTCGATCCGCTCGAATATGCAATTGAAGAAGCACACAAAAGAGGAATGGAACTGCATGCCTGGTTCAATCCTTATAGAGTTAAATTAAGTAACTGGACCTTGAGTTTAGCCGACAATAATCCTGCAGTTCAACACCCTGATTGGGTACTGGATGTAAACGATGATATTATGCTTGATCCGGGTCTACCGGCTGTAAGGGAACATGTCACAAATGTGATTATGGATGTGGTTTCACGGTATGATGTAGATGGTATTCATTTCGACGATTACTTCTATCTGGAGGGCATTACTAATGAGGATGATGAAACTTATACAAATTACAGCAGGGGATTTACAAACAGGGGTGATTGGAGAAGGGACAATGTTAATGAACTTTTACGAATGGTTTATGCCGGAATTCAAAATTTAAAACCTTATGTGAAGTTCGGACAGAGCCCGGCAGGTATTTGGAAAAACAACGTGCCGTCAGGAATTAACGGACGGGATAACTATAGCGCAATCTACTGTGACGGTGTTACCTGGTTAAGTGAGCAGATTATTGATTACCTGACTCCACAGTTGTACTGGCCGTTCGGCGGCGGACAAGATTACGGCAAACTAATGCCCTGGTGGGTCTCGGTAAGAAACGGGAGACATATTTACCCCGGGCTGGCTTTATATAGAGTTGGCAATACCGGATTTGACGAAACAGAAATCGGCAAAATGGTTTCACTGAATCGTAGGACTGATGGAGCGTATGGTGAAGTTTATTTTACAGCGAATGACTTTAAGGATAATCATCTCGGCGTAACCGACACGCTGAAGAATAATTACTATAAATACAAAGCTATCATTCCTTCTATGGATTGGAAGGATCAGGTCGCACCCGGGGATCCTGCAAACTTAAGATTCGACCGGGTTGCAGGTTTAGGATCAACCGCCATAACCTGGGATGTTCCCGTTGACGACGATGTCGCCTGGTATGCGCTGTATAAATTTAGTGATCAGAATATTACTTCTGAAGATCTGATTGATCCCGCCAATATTTACGATGTTACCTCTAAAAATTATTTCCAAATTGATGAGGATTTTCCATCAGATAATAATTATTATGTTGTTACCGCTCTTGATCATAATAATAATGAAAGCCTGATGAGTAATACTCTCGAGTTTCAGCCCGCACTTATTTCTCCATCTGTCCCGCAGTTAGCATATCCAGTAAATAATGCACAGGATTTGGGAGACACCATTATCGTTGGCTGGAACTACGCTCAGTATGCCGGCAGCTACACCTTGCAAGTATCCTTTGATGAAAATTTCACCGATCTGTTGATTAACATAAGCGGAATAGTTGATACCTCTTATGAAGTTACCGGACAGGTTGGGGAAACAACATATTTCTGGCGCGTGAGATCAGAAAATATTGTTGGCGGAAGTGATTATTCTGAATCGTACAGCTTTGCAACAGGATTCCCCGCAGCCCCGGAACTGCTTACACCGTCATTCCAGGAAGTTGATGTTGCCTTGAATCCGGAGTTTACCTGGCAAGTACGTGAGGATGCAATTAATTATCAGTTTCAGCTATATGAGGGATTGTCCATAGTCAGTAATGCCAAAGTTGTTGACACTGTATTATCCTCAGGCAGTTATTCTTCTTCTGAATTGAATCCCTCAACATTTTACAGCTGGCGTGTTAAAGTAACCAATCAACTTGGCACCAGTGTATGGTCTGATAGCCATCAATTTAAAACACTTGCGGTTCTTCCTGTAACTCCAATAGCACTGTCGCCGGCTGACGGTAGCGGTAATATTGCCGATTCAGTAACCCTGAATTGGGGAAGTGTTAAATACGCTAACCAGTACGGACTACAGGTGGGATTGGATGAAAATTTTTCCGAACTCTTTTTCAACCAGTTGGTTGAGGATACTTCTCTCACAATCGGAAGTTTATCAGGTGAGACTCAGTACTTCTGGAGAGTTAGCGCAAGTAATAATTCGGGATCAGGTGAATACTCACAGACGAATAGTTTTACAACCGGATTCCCGAAAGTCCCTGTTGCAGTCTTTCCGCTTGACCAGACTCTTGAGGTTTCAATAACTCCTGTAATAAGCTGGCTTGGTTCGGATATTGCGGATTCTTATAGTTTCCAGATGTCTGAAGATGTTTCACTTAATCTTGATAAACTGGTTGCCGATACACTTGTAACAGATACATCCTTTTTGAGTTCAGCACTAAAATTAAGTACAATTTATACATGGCGTGTTAAAGCCAACAATAGCATCGGCGATAGTGAATGGAGTGAAGGATATCGCTTTAGGACAACTGCTGATACAACTACTGATGTTGATGATTCAGAAATCCCGTTGGACTTTGCAGTTTGCCAGAATTATCCCAATCCGTTTAATCCTTCGACGGTTATCTCATTTGATATACCTGAGCGAGAGTTTACTACTGTTAAGGTATTTAATATTCTTGGACAGGAAGTTATTCAGTTGATCGGCTCCGAACTTCAAGCCGGAAGCTACTCATTCGATTTTAACAGCAGTATGATTCCCGGAGGACTACCAAGCGGCTTATATATTTATGTTGTAACTTCAGGTCAGAAGTCTATTATTAAGAAAATGATGCTTCTAAAATAAATTTAATTTTATTGCAGGCATTAGTGGACTTGCTACTTTTGCACAGATTTTTATTTAATGTTCTTTATTTTTGATGTATTGCGATTCTTATTACTTTTCTATTTGAATAATAAAATTGATTTTCTAAAAATTTCGACTTGTAGGAGGAAGAATTATGAGAAGATTTTTACTTCTTCTTATTCACGTTATACTAATCGCTTCAACAATATTTGCCCAGACCGGAAAAATATCCGGTACAATCACCGATCAGACTACTGGCGATCCGTTGATAGGTGTTAACGTAATACTCGAGGGATTTGCGTTGGGCGCAGCTACAGACATTGACGGCTATTACACAATTCTTAATGTTGCCCCTGGTACTTATTCATTAAGAGCCTCAATGATTGGGTATTCTCCCAAAACAATTGTTTCGGTACGTGTAAATATCGATCAGACAACTATGATTGATGTTGAACTTGCGCAGGAGTCTATTGAGACCGGCGAGATAGTTGTTGTTGCGCAAACGCCGATTGTCCAAAGAGATGTATCCGCCAGCGGTGTTAACCTTAACGCCCGGGAAATTCAAAACTTACCTGTTGTATCAGTCCAAAATGTAGTCAACTTGCAAGCCGGTGTTGACGGTGGAACCATCAGGGGCGGTACTGGTGACGAAATTGTCTACCAGGTTAATGGTATTACAATGCGGGACGGAAGGGATAATACTCCCTATAATATTCTCAGCTTTACATCTGTAGATCAAATAAAAGTTCAGACTGGTGGATTCACTGCCGAAATGGGTGATGCAAGGTCCGGTGTTGTGGAAGTTGTTACAAAAGAAGGCAGCAAGGATCATTATACTGTAAGCTTTTATTCACAGATCAGCCCTTATCATAAAAAATACTTCGGTTCATCGGTGAATGACCCTAATTCGTATTTCCTGCGTCCTTTTCTTGATGAAGCTGTTTGCTGGACAGGAGTAAATAACGGCGCATGGGATGAGTATACCCGCCGTCAGTACGTTGGTTTCCAGGGCTGGAATACTATATCTCAACAGACCCTGCAAAATGATGATCCGACGGATGATCTTACTCCCGAAGCAGCAAGAGAACTGTTCCTCTGGCAGCACAGGAAAAAGATGAATATTGAAAAACCGGACTATGATATAGATATGACTGTTGGTGGACCAGTTCCTGTTATCGGACGAGATCTTGGAAACCTGAGATTTATATCATCATATAAATCCAATAGAACTATGCTGCTCGTCCCTCTTTCAACTCAGGATTATTATGATTTTGACGCTTCCTTGAAGTTAACAAGTGATGTCGGTATCGGTATGAAATTAATGGTTGAGGGTCATTTTGGACAGCAGTCCGGTACTTCGACAAGTACTATCGGAGCCCCCGGAATTTTCAGAGGTGACTCTTACCTAGCGGAGAGGGTTGATTACGGCAATTACACAGATGCCGTGCTTTTTTCCGATGCCTACTTTACCCCCACTACAGTTAGCAGGACTAGTTTTGCTGCTAAGTTCACCCATGTTTTAAATCAGAGTACATTTTACCAGATAATACTGAATTCATTTACATCTGATTATGATACTCAGCCGGGTGATGCTAGAGATACTTCAAGAGTATATTTATTCGGTGACAGCTATTATGTTGATGAATCACCTTTTGGCTATTATCAGGGTTCTGTTGGCTTTGTTAATGCTGCCGGCATGCAGATGGGTTCTATTTACAGTCAGGGCAGGGATAAGAGTAAGGTAACTACTTACAATCTTAAATTTGATATAACGAGTCAGATTGATAAGTATAATAATGTTAAAGCGGGTATAGATTTCAGATATACCGATAACAATACTCATTATATGCTCAGGTCACTTCAGTACTCGACAAACAATAGAGATTACAAGTGGCACACCTACCCGATTCAGGCTGCAGTTTATTTACAGGATAAATTAGAGTTTGAAGAGATGGTCGCGAATATCGGTGTAAGACTTGACTATTCCGATCCAAATTCAGCATGGTATGACTATACATTGTATGATAGGGGATTTTCTTCTGCCGGATCATCCGAAAGAGAGCAACTATTGACTAAATCTCAATTGCCAAGAAAGCTTACTTTAAGTCCCAGACTCGGTGTTGCTTTTCCAATTAGCATCGATAGTAAATTGTTCTTTAATTACGGACATTTCCAGGCATTGCCTATTCCGGAAAATCTTTACCAGATCCGATTTGCTACTGACGGTAAACTTGAATACATAGCAAATCCTGAAGCCAATTTTGAACGCACTATTCAGTATGAACTCGGTTATGAACATAATCTGTTTGATCAATTTCTTCTCAGAGTAACGGGTTATTATAAGGATATTAGCAACGAATCCAGAACAATCCAGTATATCAGTAGCGACAATACAGTCAGTTACAGCACTACCGAACCGATTCAATATCGGGATATTCGCGGATTCGAATTCCAGTTATCAAAGAATCGGGGAGAATGGGTTAGCGGATTTTTGAATTATACCTATATGCTTGGTACTACTGGGAAATTTGGCTGGGGCAAGTATTATGAATCCAATGTGGCTATGAACAACTATATTCGTACTGATGGCGAAGAATGGTACAAACAGTCGAAACCGAAAGCACGTCCTTACGCCAGGTTAAATTTGGATTTCTTTACTCCTCAGGAATTCGGGCCTGAACTCTCCGGGATTTCTCTTCTAGGAGATATACGTTTAAATCTGCTTACAGCATGGAAAGCCGGAAGTTATTATTCCTGGGTCGGAAGAACCGGTCTTTCTGCTGAGAAGCGTAATAATTTGCAGTGGCGCGATTATTTTAATATGGACATGAGATTAACCAAGGGATTTAAATTCGGTGATGTTGATTTGCAATTCTTTGTTCAGATATATAATCTGTTCAATATAAAACGTCTGTCATCAAACGGATTTTCGGATAGTATTGATGAACAAAACTATTATGAGTCGCTACATCTCTCATCGAAAATTAATTATAAAGATTATGGTTATACTAATGTTCCTGGTGATGACCAACCCGGAGACTATAGAGCTCCGGGGGCAGAGTTTACTCCTATCCAGGCAGTTCAGAGTATTTATAACGATGTGTCCACTCCAAACGAAGATATGATCTATTATGATGCCAGCACAAATGATTTTTATGAATATACCGGTGGAGACTGGCAGGCAGTTGATGATTCAAGGATGAGTAAAATCTTAGATGATAAATCCTATATCGACATGCCGAACTTCGGTTTTTTTACTTTCCTTAATAAACGTGAGATTTTTTACGGAGTTAAAATAAATATATCTCTTTAATTGATAAAAATTTATTAGGTGCGCAAATGAATAAAAATTTTGGTTACATACTATTATTGATGATGACGGCTGTTTTTCTTTATCCGGATCAGTCGGTTTCTGCTCAGGGCATTGGCAAGGTTGAGAAATGGCTTGCTGTTGGTTCTTTGCAAAATTGGTATTCCAGTATAGGATGCGAGAGAGAAGAAGACGGACCTATTAAAGCGCAGCAGGCCGGATGGAGATGGCCTTCACCTTATCTTAATCAGGATATGCAGGCAGCAATAGGGCTGTGGATAGGTGCCAAAAACTATACCGAACCTGGGGGGCAGAAGTATGATTTTAAAGTTGTGCATTGCGGACCTCGTCCTCAAACGGGCGGGCTTGTGGAGTTTTTCCCGATGCAGTTCGATTTAATCGGCAAGTTCGATTTACCGGAAATTCTTGTCGATGGTGAGAAAACATATGCAGACTTTGAAGTTACCCTTGATAATGTTGATGCTGAACAACCATATGATCAGGCATTATTCAATGTTGTAAACACTCAGATGGGTGTTACAATGAAAAGGAAAATTTTTCAAACGAGCTATGAATATTATGATAATATCATCGTAATTGAATACACATTTATAAATACTGGTAATGTTGATCAGGATGATGAAATCGAAAGAACATCCGGTGATCTGGAAGATGCTTATTTTTATTTCCAGTATAGGATGGCTCCATGCAAGGAAACAAGAATACTGTTCGGAGATCCTACTGCGTGGGGACGAAACACGCTGAACGATGAAAGAGGTCCTTACAGGAATGATAGTGATAATCCAGATAACTTCCGGTTTTCTTATGCCTGGCATGGTTACTACCAGGATTTCTCAACATGGAATAACGTTGGCGGCCCGATCCTTGAAACCGATGCCGGTAAATTCGGAGCGAGGATTGATGATGCTGATACTGTAGGAAGACTGGGCTCTGCACAATTTCCTGGCGTACTTACATTACATGCCGATAAATCCGTAACTGATCGATCGGATGACGCTGAGCAGCCGAGAACTACCGGATACATTGCATCCAATCATGAACTCGATTATGCTTCGTCGGCGTTTGATCCGACACAGATGGCATCAAGGTATGCCCTGATGACTAAAGGACATCCTGAAAAAAGTCATGCTGAATTAATAACTAATGGCGATTTTACCGGATCTAAAGAAAACCCGGGTAAAGGATCAGTCGATGACGCCGGGTATTCATTCGTTAACGGATATGGTCCTTATAATATTCCTTATGGTGACAGCGTTAAAATAGTAATGGTCCAAGCTTCTGCAGGATTAAGCCGTGATGAGGCTATCAGAATCGGGAAGATGTATAAGTCCGGTGAAATTAATGATGTTGCTAAGAATGAATATGTTATGCAGGGAAAGGATTCTCTTTATCAAACTTTTAAAAGAGCAACTCATGTTTATGAAAATGATTGGCAATTTCCTGAGTTGCCCAGACCACCAAGGTCTTTTGAAATCTATTCGAGAGGGGGAAGAATTGACTTGTACTGGGATGTTTATTCTGACGGACCGGTAATTAATGGATTTGAAATTTACAGATCGACAACAGAACATGTTGATGGTTATTCCGACAACAAGTACTACTCTAAGTATGAACTTATCGCTGAGTTACCTGCAGACAGTAGAAGTTTTATTGATACTTTATTATCGCCTAATACAGCATATTACTATTACATACTTTCTGTTGGAGATAATGTTCAGGGAAATACTGAGTTAAACATTCCGGCACATACTTTAAAAAGCAGCAGGTTTTATACTCAGACATATGCCCCGGCTTACAAAAAAACCAAAGGTCAGCCAACTATTTCTGATAAAGTACGTGTAGTTCCCAATCCCTATATTAGTTCGGCAAGAGGCTCGCTGCTCTACCCAGGAGAGGAGAATAAAATCGTATTTGTAAATATTTCCGGAGAGTGTTCGATTCGGATATATTCGGAAATCGGAGAGTTAATTCAGACTATTGAACATAATGACGGTAGTGGTTCACAGGATTGGTTCTTAACAACTTCATCGAATCAAATAGTTGTAAGCGGTATTTATATCGCCGTCATTATAGACAATATAACAGGTGATAAAGAAATTGTCAAATTCACAATTTTAAGATAAACTTTATGGGTTTACCGATGTGTAAAAAATTATATCTAATAATATTTTTGTCAGTTTGCCTGTCTGCCGCTTCAACAGTTTCTGCGCAGGTGAAATTGGCTCAAACCGGACTTAAATTTTTAAGCGTCGAAGGTGACGCCCGGGCTTCTGCTATCGGCGGAGCTGTTACTGCAATGGAGTATAGCTCAAATGCAATGTTCTATAACCCTGCAGGTATGGCTGCTCAATCGCAATTGGTTGATATAAACTTCGGCAACACTCAATGGATTGCCGATATCAATTACCTTCATTTAAGTGCATCAGTAGCTCCCTTCGATGGAGATTTCGGAGTATTCGGTGTATCAATAGCAAGTGTTGATTACGGTGAATTTAAAAGGACTATTCGTGTCGCCGGGGATGATGGTGCAGACGGTTATGTGGATCTTGGAACCTATAGCCCTACAGCACTGGCGATTGGAGTTGGCTATGCTAAACAAATCTCTCAAAAGTTTTCGGTAGGGGGAAATATTAAGTATGTCTATCAGGATCTTAGCGGCGGACATGTTGTTAATGTTGCTGATGACGGCTCGTATTCCCAAAAGGGCTTCGATATTAATGTTATGGCCTTCGACTTTGGGATACTTTATAAAACCGGATTCAAGAGCCTGAACTTCGGAATGTCGCTGAGAAACTTTTCTCAGGAAATCGAGTACATTGAAGAAAGTTTCCAGTTGCCTTTGACATTTAAAATCGGACTTTCTATGAATGTTCTTGATCTCTTTGAAGGTGTTGCTGATGATCACCAGTTCCTAGTTTCTGTAGATGCCAGCCATCCAAGAGATTATAAAGAACAAGTTCATTTCGGTAGCGAATATACCTTCATGAATACTTTTTCACTTAGAGCAGGTTATGTTGCCCCAACTGATGAACAGGGTATAACCGCAGGTGCAGGACTTAAGAAAGAGCTTGTCGGAGTTTTACTCTCACTTGATTACTCCTACCTGGACTTTGGGGTATTTGAGAATGTTCACAGGTTTACTATCGGAATAGCTTATTAGAGCTCTTTATTTTTTATTAAAAATGAAAAATTGAGAATACAATGAAAAGAATTAATCTTATGAAGTTTGTTAAAGTGTTATCAGTCGTACTGCTTGGAATGGCAGTGATTATTTCATGTACGGATGAAGCTACACCGGGACTAAATGACAATCCTGATGTACAGCGTGATAAAGATCAGGTAGTGCCGGTGATCAATTCGGTTGAACCGGATTTCGGACTTGCGGGTGTAAGTACGATTACTATTACCGGTAGTAACTTCTCGCAGGATCCGGATTGGAATCTGGTTTATTTCGATTATGAATTCGCCGATATACTGGAAGCTTCTTCTACAAAACTGGTAGTAAAAGCGCCGTATGTGGTTAAAGAGGATGTTAACCTTAGAGTTTCCTTGCAGGATGGCGTTGATTTCAGTAATACAATTGTCTACAAACTGGATGCTCCTGTAATTCAGGTTTATAACTTTACTGAAGTGCAGGATCCATATGCCATAGCCTTTGATAAGGATGACAACTTGTATTTTTCACTTGTACAGGCTAATGTTTCAGCAGGAGTTTGGAAGATGGGCTCTGATGGTGAAATCAGTCAGTTCGCTTTGAAAGGCGGTGAAACATTTTATAATGATATTAAAGCAGGACCTGATGGTAAACTATATGGAGTACGAAATGTCCGCGCTGTATTTGAGCTTTCGGAAGGTCAGAGTCCGGCTGCTAAAACAGTTAGTCAGTCTACCGCCAAGTTCGTTGCGCTGGATTTTGATGCCGACAATTTTCTCTGGGCTGCAGGAGAAGGTGGGAATCTATGGAGATACGATCTTGCTGCTGGTGATACAAAATCTTTCCCATTCGAATCGAAAGTAACAGCAATGAGAATATTCAATGGATATATTTATGTTGCTGCTAAAAGCGAAACAGAAATTGCTGTTTGGAAAATTCAAATAGTATCCGGTGACGAGCTTGGTACTCCGGAAATGATATTTAATTTTTCGGAGTATTTCACACTGGGAACTGAGAGTATAGTCGGTTTAGCATTTTCACAAAGTGGCAAATTATTTGTCGGTACCGATAGCGATATGGAACTTTTAATTATAAATACTGACGGATCTTTCGAAGAATGGTATCCCGGTCTGTTAACCGGACCAATAGTTAATATGACCTGGGATAATGGTAATTTTCTTTACTTTACAAGCAAGAAGGTTGCTGGTTCACAGCAGCAGCTGGTTTATAAAGTGAATATGGAAATGCCGGGTGCGTCGTTCTACGGAAGGCAGTAAAATTAATTCATTTCTAACCAACACATAGAGGAGGATCTATGATCAAGAAGTTATTTACTATTTTAGTTTTTGTTCTTTTAGCTACAACTGCTGTTTCAGCTCAGTGGGAAAACCAGGGCGCTTTCCCTGATACAAGCTGGAGTGGAAGTACACACGGTATAGCCGTTGATCCTGACGGTAAAGTATGGGTTTCAAGTTATTACTATGAAATCCCCTGGATTCAGGGTGAAGACACTAGTTATACTTCAGGTATATTTGTTTACAATCCCGATGGAACCGAAGCAGATTTCTCCCCAATAAATACTGTTGCTACCGGTGGGGGTTTTATTGTAGATACTCTGTACCCGGGAAGATGTCGCGGCATGACAACTGATGAAAATGGTAACATTGTTTATGTTGCATCCGGTCCGAGCAAATTGATAAAAATCGATTATCAAACGGGACAAGGAATTGCCGTCACATTGTTGCCTGAACTGGGAACTTCACCTACCGCTCCCGATGTAGCGGATGATGGTACAATTTTCGTCGGTCCGGTTGTGGGCGGCGGAACAAATGCAATAGCCATGTATGACACAGATTTGAACTATCTTGGGAATGCTGTTGTAGGACCACCCAATATCTCGAGGATTATAAATGTTACTCCTGACGGCAACACTATTTACTGGCATTCATTCACAGGTTATCAGACAGTTGTTTATCAGCGTGCTGACGAGTTTTCTTCATTTGACTCGGTTGCAACAATATTCAATGGCATGTCGATAGAATCAGCCGCATTTAATCCAGCAGATGGATTATTGTATGTTTCCAACGATCAGAGAAGTGATTCTCTCATTTATACTGAAGCTGGTCAGACTATTGTTGCTGATTCTCTGGTTTGGTATAGTTATAATACTGAAACCGGAGAAATGAATCCGGCTTTTCATTTTGTTGCTAAAGTTCCCGATGTTGCTGATCGATATCCAAGAGGATTAGGATTTACTGCTGACGGTAACACAGCATATATCGGTACTTTCTCCTCTGTTCAGGACAGGATTCAGAAAGTTGTTAGAACCGGTGTCGGCGTAAAAGAAATTGAAGGCGCTGTTCCATCGGAATATTCTCTGTCACAAAATTATCCGAATCCGTTTAACCCGGCTACAAAAATCAGCTTCTCAATTCCTGTTTCGGAGCAAGTATCAATTAAGGTATATGACATACTTGGTAAAGAAGTTGCAACCTTGTTGAACGAGGTTAAATCCGCAGGCACTTATGAAGTCGACTTTAATGCTTCAAATTTGAGCTCAGGATTATATGTTTATACTATCTCAAGCGGTAAATTCTTGCAATCACGTAAAATGATGCTGCTTAAGTAATATACAATTCTAGTATTCCCGGGATCTGAAAATGATCCCGGGATTTTTTTTGGCCTGTCGACCCGAAATTATCCCTTTTCTCAGCACTGATTATTTTTGTATATTTACATTACTTGAAACGAACAGGGAAAGATTCCTGTCCGGTTAATAATTTGGAGCGTATTTTTTTTTGAGCACTTTACTTAATCGGTTACTTGCAATTTGAAGTAAATGTTTATTGTAATTTCGGAGTATTAATGATCCAGTACAAAGTGAATTTTTGCAGCATCAACATTTTAGTGGTTCTGTTTAGCCTTGTCATTTTTCAACCAACATTAGCGCAGCAGCTTGCTTTTCCGGGTGCCGAAGGATACGGGCAGTATACAACCGGCGGAAGAGGTGGGGTTGTAATTGAAGTAACAAATTTAAATGATAGCGGTGAAGGAAGTCTTCGAGCGGCCATAGAAACTAACGGACCGCGTACAATAGTTTTCAAAGTATCGGGTACTATTGAACTGCAGTCCAATCTTAATATTAAAAAAGGAAATGTTACTATTGCCGGGCAAACTGCACCGGGTGACGGTATTTGCATTAGGAATTACACAGTACGTGTCGATACAAGTAATGTGATAATACGATATATGAGGTTTAGGATGGGAGATGTGTATGCCCAGGAAAATGATGCTATCTGGGGCAGGGATAATAAAGATATCATAATCGATCATTGCTCGATGAGCTGGTCTACGGATGAGGCTTCCAGTTTTTATGATAATGAAAATTTTACAATGCAATGGTGCCTTGTAGCCGAAAGCCTGAACAGATCTGTCCATGGTAAAGGTGATCATGGTTACGGCGGAATCTGGGGCGGTATGGGTGCTACATTCCATCATAACCTTCTGGCACATCATAAAAGCAGGAATCCCCGATTTCAAGGGAGCAGATACAATAGTACACCGGAAACTGAACTGGTGGACTATGTTAACAATGTTATCTACAACTGGGGAGATAATAGCGCTTACGGAGGTGAAGGAGGCAACCAGAACATCAGGTTGAACTATTACAAGTATGGACCTGCGACTTCATCAAGCAGTAAACGTTACAGGATAATTGAACCTTCAGATACTGCGGGCAACTGGTATGTGGCCGATAACTTTGTTTTCGGTTATCCTAATATTACCGCGGATAACTGGAGCGGTGGTGTCCAGGGGTCAAATTCAAATTATCAGAAAAGTAAAAATATTACAACACCGTTTCCTTATGCCTCTGTTCAAACACAGTCTCCCGAAGTAGCATACGAACTCGTACTTGAAAACGTTGGAGCTGTTCTGCCCAAAAGAGATGTTGTTGATTCAAGGATAGTTGACGAAGTACGCAATCAGACCGCAACTTTCGGTGCATCATTTGGTGCGGGAACCGGAATCATTGATACACAGGGAGATGTAGGCGGTTGGCCGTTATTATTATCCGCTCCGGCTCCTGAAGACAGTGATCATGACGGTATGCCGGATGAATGGGAATTAGCTAATGGATTGAATGCGAATGATGCAGAAGACCGAAACGGAGACCTGGATGGTGACGGATATACGAATCTTGAAGAATACCTGAATAGTATTGTTCCCACCGTTACGGAGTATATTCTGCAGCCTACTATGCTAACAGCCGAACTTGATGGCCCGATTTCGGTAAGACTTAACTGGGCTGATAATTCAAACAACGAAAATGGGTTTAGAGTAGAAAGAGCCACTTACGATGATTATACCGAAATAGCTGATCTTAGTGCTGATGTGACTACGTATTTCGATGAAGGACTTGAGGACTATACACTTTATAAGTATCGCGTAATTGCCTATAACGATACGCTGAGTTCAGCATATTCAAACGTTGCTGAAATAACGACTTCAAGCGAACAGGCTCCACCGGATAAAGCTGTTGCTGTATTTCCTGCAGCCAACGCAACCTTCCAAAGTACCAGCCTGAGATTAAAATGGCAGCCTGCTCCGAATGCCACTTCACATGATATTTACTTTGGGACTGAAAATCCTCCGGTCTTTTTGGGGAATACAACGGATTCTCTCTTTACCGTGGAGGATTTGGAAATGGCGAAGAAATATTATTGGAGAATTGATGAAGCTAACCAATTTGGTACAACAGTGGGGACGGTAAATAGTTTTACAACAATTTATAATCTTACAAACGAGATTCGAATAGCATATTGGCCCCTGGATAAAGAAGAGGGTATTACCATAACAGATAAAGGAGGATTTAGAAACCATGGTTACAGGGAGGATATGTCCGATAATCCATGGGTTAACGGTATTAGTGATGATGCTCTCAATTTCGACGGTGTGGACGATCGAGTTGTAATAGAAAACTTCGGTTTAATTAATTTTGGCGAAGGAAGCTTCACAATTTCATTGTGGGTAAAAGTTAATAAGTACAGTGAAAACTCGATGTATCTATTATCCAAGGGTTCGTTTAATGTCGATCAGGATGACGGTACTAATGGCGCCTGGTATGGTTTGGAATTGAATGGGGATGAATTGAGCTTTTCCATTGATGACAATGCGAATGAGTCATCTGTCAGCAGTGAAGGAGCTTTAGGTATGCTTGGTGACGATTGGAATCACGTCGTAGCGGTGCGTGATACGGATAACAATAAAATTAGACTGTATCACAATGGTCGAAAGATAGCCGAAGGTGATGATGTAACTGGAAATATTGCGAATCTGGAAGAACTCTTACTCTGTAATTCATACTTCTTGGATACTCCGTTCAACGGGGCTCTGGATGAGATCAAACTATTTAACTATGCTCTTACGACTACTGAAATTCTCGAGATTACCAATGAGTTCATAACAGGTGCGGATGAAACACAACCGGCAGAATTTGTTCTGGACGCGGCAAATTATCCGAATCCGTTTAATCCTGTTACAACAATTACATACCAGCTTCCGGAGGCATCGAGGATTACAATTGAAGTATTCGATATTCTTGGAAGCCGGGTTGCCACTCTTATTAATGAGTATAAGTATGCCGGAAAATACTCCGTCCGGTTCGATGCATCAACACTTACCTCCGGGTTGTACATCTATAGGCTGACCACTCCGTACACGGTGATTACAAGGAAAATGACGTTGATTAAATAGACTGGTTTTACAAATGTCTTCTGAACCGGGTTCTTTACCGAATCCGGTTTTTAATATCCTCTATCCAGCCTAATTCATTTTTCAGTTATAACTAATTTTACTATTTTAATTCTCGATATTTGTCTATTGAGGACAAGTTTATGCCATTTTATGGAGAAGGATTGGAAAATTATAAAGTCGTTTTTGATGAAATAGTTGATACGTTACTTATTACAGACGGGACAAACGGACAAATAATTGATGTAAGCAGTTCGGTTACAAGTCTGCTTGGATACGACAAGCATGAACTGATTGGAGAGCATTTCAGTATTATGTTTACACAGGAGGAAAAAGATGAAATATCTTCTCTCAGGGATCTAAATGTATTCGGATCGATTGTTACTGAGCGAAAACTAAAAGCTAAGGATAATTCAGTAGTTCATGTCGATATGACAATTAATACTCTGTCAGAAAACGGTAAAACCTATGTTCTTACTTCGCTTCGTGATATTAGCGACAAATTGAAATATGAGCGGGAAATCAGGCGTATGAATGAAGAGCTGAAAGTGTTGAACGCCAGCAAAGATAAACTTTTCTCAATCATAGCGCATGATTTAAAAAATCCCCTTATGGCATTGATGGGGTTTTCGGATATGATGATTGAGGATAGTAAAACTATTTCTCCCGACGAAATTGAGGATTTATCTACGACAATAAACCAGCTTTCAAAAGACACCCATTCACTTCTTGAGAATCTGCTAACCTGGGCCAGAGTACAAACAGAATCATGCCGGTTTGAGAGAACGAAATTTTTGGTGGCGCAGGAGGTTGACGGATTATTTACCTTATTAACCCATGCTGCCGATCTTAAAAAAATCTCACTGATAAATAATGTCCCGGATGATTTGTACCTGAATGCGGATATTAATATGATCATAACGGTAATAAGGAATCTTATATCTAATGCAATTAAGTTTTCAAATGAAAATAAAAAAATAACTGTTTCTGCTGAACGAAAGGATAACTTAACGCGAATTAATGTAAGCGATGAGGGGATCGGAATTGAGCCTGAGAGTATTGATAATCTTTTCAGGATTGATGTTCAGACATCGACAACCGGAACAAAAGGTGAGAAAGGCACCGGGCTCGGTTTAATTCTTTGTAATGAATTCGTTAATTTGCACAAAGGTACTATTAGTGTGAGAAGTGAGCTTAATAAAGGGACTGAATTTTTAATTGATATTCCAGACTGATATATGAAACATGTTCATGCTCTATTAATACTATTTATTATCTTCTGCGGTCCACAAATTTATTCGCAGGATAACTACCCTGAAAAAATCAGGTTCGCGGCGCATTGGATGCCCCAGGCACAGTTTGCAGGATATTACATCGGTGTTGAAAAGGGTATTTATAAAAAGTACGGACTGGAGGTTGAAGTACTTCACGCCAATCCGAACGAAACCTCTCAGGATTTGCTTCTGGATGGTAAAGCTGATTACGCCTCGATGTTTCTATCGACTGCAATCTCACTGCGTTCCTACGGCTATCCTATAGTTAATGTATTCCAATTGTCCCAAAAGTGTGCCCAGGTGCTTATTTCGAGAAAAACCAAGAATATAATTGAACCTGCTGATTATAACGGTAAAAGGATTGGCGTTTGGAAATCCGGTTTTACGGAAGTTAACTCGGCATTTATAAATAAGTTTAATATTGATGTAGAAATTGTACCTATTTCATCAACTATTAATTTGTTTCTTTCCGGCGGTATAGATGTCATGTTAACAATGTGGTATAATGAGTACCACTCCATTATTAATAGCGGATTGAACGAAGATGAGTTAAATAAGCTTTTCTTTTCGGATTACGGACTGAATGTATTGGAGGATGGAATATATTGCCGGCAAGCTACCTTCGATAAAGTAATCACACAAAAATTTATCGACGCAACTGTAGAAGCCTGGGAATATGCATTTGCTCATCCGGAAGAAAGTATTGATATTGTAATTCTAAAGATGAACGAACATTTTGTCCCGGCTAACCGGGCTCATCAGAACTGGATGTTTCATAGGATGCGGGATTTATTTACGGACGGAAACACCGGTCACCTAATTGGTACGTTACAAAAAGATGACTTTATAAATGCTATGGAAATACTGGAGAAGCAGGGTAAAGTTAAAAAATCATTCTCCTATGAGGAATTCTATTCAGGCAAACAACAATAGCGGATATGTCAATTAAAAAGAGAACTTTTGCTTACAGATTAAATCTGAACATCGTCTCACTGTTAACAGTAATAGCTGCGGTTATTTTCGGATCCTATCTTATTATAAGTCGTAATTTCCTGCTTGAATCTGCCGAGAATACTGCGGCTAACATAGCCGAACTTAACGCAAAGAAAATTGAGTCTATATTAATTTCCACAGAAACCACCGCACTAAATATGGCTCCGATAGTTGAGAGCCGTGAACTTGATGAGGAAGAATTGCTTTTTCTCATTCGTAATATGGTCGGCAACAACGAAAGTGTTTTCGGCAGTACAATTGCATTTGAACCATTTTCATATGACCAGTCGAAATATTATTTCTCACCTTATTACTATAAAGAAAACGGCAAGCTAAAGTATAAAAATCTGGGCAACACAAGTTATGAATACTTTTTCCAGGATTGGTACCAGATTCCCAAATATCTCGGCAGGGCGGTATGGAGTGAGCCCTATTTTGATGAAGGGGGCGGAAATATCTTAATGTCGACATTCTCGGTTCCATTTTATCGAAATGAAGACGGTCAGAAAAAATTCTGGGGAATACTTACTGTTGATATTTCATTGGACTGGCTGGAAAAAATTGTGTCCTCAGTAAAAATTTATGAAAGCGGGTTCGCGTTTGTTATTAGTTCCTCAGGTGCCATTATTACTCATCCCGACTCCAGCTTTATTATGAATGAGAGTATATTCTCAATCGCGGAGGAGAATAATGATCCCGAACTGAGAGAGATCGGGCGTGATATGATTCAGGGCAATAGGGGATTCAAACCTGTACACTCTTTAACTGCCGAATATAATTCATATATAGACTATATTCCGCTTCACGATCACGGCTGGTCTATCGCAATTATTTTCTCTGAGGCGGAGTTATATGCGGATCTTAACCAGTTATCCCTCATTATAATCATCATTGGTCTGATTGGGCTAGCCGTTATTCTGGTTACTGTTTCAAAAGTATCCACAAAGCTTACCAGACCGCTCCATAGTTTGTCTGAAGCGGCTAGTCTTATTGGTTCCGGAAATCTTGATGCGGATTTACCCAAAATATCCACCTCCGACGAGATTGAGGATTTGTCTAATTCATTCCTGAGGATGCAGGGAGAACTTAAGGGTTATATTGAGAATCTTAAACAGACTACTGCTGACAAGGAAAAAATTGAGAGTGAACTGCGAATAGCCAACCAGATTCAAATGGGAATGATTCCGAAGATATTCCCGCCGTTTCCCGACAGGGACGACATCGATCTCCATGCCTTCCTTGAACCTGCAAAAGAAGTTGGCGGCGATTTGTATGATTTCTTTTTCATAGAGGATAACAAACTGGTTGTTGTAGTTGGTGATGTAGCCGGTAAGGGCGTACCTGCATCACTATTTATGGCTGTTACCAGGACACTCATTCGATCAAAGATGATTAAAGGAGTTTCATTAAAGTCTGTGGTGGATGAGGTTAATAAAAATCTTCTGGACGCAAACACTTCCAGACTGTTTGTTACATTGTTTATTTCTATTATTGATATCGATACTCGTGAAATAGAATTCACAAATGCCGGTCATAATTATCCGTATATAGTTTCTGTAGACGGTAAAGTTACACCGATCGAATATACTCACGGCATGGCACTTGGCGTGTTTGATATTAAGCCGTATGAGTCGGAAACAATTACAGTGAATCCGGGCGACAAACTAGTTCTGTATACCGACGGCGTTAACGAAGCTATGAATACACGTGATGATATGTACGATTATCCGAGGTTCGAAAAAGTATTGAGTGAGTCGGCGAAGCTTTCAGCTGAAGAAACCACATCAGTTGTGTTGAATGATATAAAGGAGTTTACCGAAGGAGCCGAACCATCTGATGACATAACACTGCTGGTAATGAGAATTGATTAAAACATACTATTATTTATATGAAAAATATCTCCATCTTAAATGCGCAACTATAACTCGTTGTTAAACCTCATTAATCGTATTAAGCCGCAATTTATGAAATCACGTAAAATATTTTTACTGTTCTTTTTTAATGTTGGCTTGGTACTAATTCTGTATATTCTATGCGAACTTGGCATTTCATTTTTTATTCCAAATATCAAACTTCCCGGAACCTCTTCTAAACTATTAAAAGATAGCGTTTATTTTGAAACAGCCGGATTGAATCCGAATAGTAATGGTTTAAGTAGTGGTATGGAAAAAAGTGTTGATACAAACGGATTTTGGAAATACTCCGGATCGAGCTCAAAGGATACGTTAGATAAAATTCTATTAATAGGGGATTCTGTTACAATGGGAATCGGGATTGAAAATGATTCCACATTCGGGGGTATCCTAAGTGATAAATTAAAGAGCTATAAGTTTCTTAATCCATCCCTAATCGCATATACTTCCAAAGACTATTTCAATGTTATCAATTGCCTTGTCGATTCAACACACAATAGTTATGATATTAATAAAATAGTTATTGCCTGGTGCCTCAATGATGTCTATCCCAGGCGTCCGATTGAATCAGCTCCGGGTGTTGTTTCGGAAGATTTATTAAATTCAATTATTAAAATTGTTCGGAATAATTCGAGGACTTTTCAATTATTAAAAAACATATTCAGTGATAGGCCCAAATCTTATTTTGATTATGATAAGCAATTCTATGATCTCGGTAATCCGGACTATAAGAAAGCGCTGGATTATATTTTGCAGATCAAAAGGATTGCTGATAATTATTCAATTAGTCTGACTATTATCCCATTGCCTTATGAGTTTCAAATTCGGAAATATGGTGATAGGAATGTTTGGAAACCTCAAAGTCTTTTGAAATCCACATTGACAAGAAATGATATTAAATTTATTGATATCAGAAAAGCATTTAAGGATAATGTCTCATCTTCAAATGAATTTTATTTATATGGTGACGGAATTCATTTTTCTAATAAAGGACATAGAGTAATTGCGAATGAAATTATAAAGCATTTAAGGTGAAGCCCAGGGGAGAATTAATATTTGAGTATGCGGTAATAAATATGCGGACTATTAGTCGTTTCAGTATAATGCATATCACTGAAATTTTTACTTGACTAATATGTACATTCATAGTTGATGGTTTCCTTAAAGTCTGAATATTTTTACTGTATATATAGGTATCCGGTATAACTCAAATAATTACTTTATAAATTCTCCAAATTAATAGGGAATTTCATAATATTGCAGATGCATTTAAGCACAACTAGATTGTTTATCATTACAGATTGTATCAAATGAATATACTCGGCATATCGGCTTTTTATCATGACAGTGCAGCATGTCTCGTGCAGGATGGCGTGATTAAAGCCGCTGCACAGGAGGAACGATTTACCCGTAAGAAACATGATTATCGTTTCCCGAAAGAATCAGTTGCCTACTGTCTTGAACATGCCGGTATTAGCGCCTCTGAATTGGACTATGTGGCATTCTATGATAAACCGTTTTTGAAGTTTGAACGGCTTCTTGAAACCTATCTAACCTACGCTCCTCTGGGAATCCAATCATTTATTAAAGCTATGCCGTTATGGATAAAGCAAAAACTGTGGATGAAAGAGTTGATAAAGTCCGAGCTGGGATATGAAGGAGAAGTCCTGTTTCCCGAGCATCATGAATCCCATGCTGCCTCTGCGTTTTTCCCGTCACCATTTGAGGATGCGGCTTTTATTACCCTTGATGGAGTCGGTGAATGGACAACTACAAGCTACGGTGTTGGAGAAAACAACAGAATTAAAATTTTAGCTGACATCAAATTTCCTCACTCGCTTGGACTACTCTATTCGGCGTTTACTTATTACACGGGATTCAAAGTTAATTCCGGTGAGTATAAAGTTATGGGACTGGCGCCGTACGGCGAACCGAAGTACCTTGATTTAATACTGAATGAACTGATGGATCTAAAAGAAGACGGTTCATTTAAATTGAATATGAAATACTTCAATTTTGCAGCCGGTTTAACAATGACGAACAGTAAGTTCAATAAACTGTTCGACGGGCCGCCCCGTAAACCCGAATCTAAACTGACTCAGCGGGAAATGGATTTAGCGAGATCGGTTCAGGATGCGACTGAAGAAGTAATGCTTAGAACCGCCCGGCATGTACGCAAAGTTACAGGTAAAAACAAACTTGTCCTTGCAGGCGGAGTTGCACTTAACTGCGTTGGGAACGGAAAAATACTCCATGAAAAAATATTCGATGATATTTGGATACAGCCAGCAGCAGGGGATGCTGGCGGCGCATTGGGAGCTGCGATGTTCGTCTGGTATCAGTATCTGGACAATAAACGAACAGCTGATGATAGAACAGACAAACAGTTTGGGTCGTATTTGGGCCCGGATTATAATGTTAACGGGGATATTAAAAAATACCTCGATAATGGAAACATACCTTATTCTTATCTTGAAGAAAATGAAATACCGGAAAAGGTTGCTGATCTAATTAATGAGGAAAATGTTATCGGCTGGTTCCAGGGAAGAATGGAATTCGGTCCGCGTGCGCTTGGCGGCCGGTCAATTATTGGTGATGCACGTTCGTCCAGGATGCAGTCGGTTATGAATTTGAAAATTAAGTTCAGGGAAAGCTTCCGCCCGTTTGCCCCGTCTGTTCTTGAGGAAGAGATAAGTGAATACTTTGAAATTGACAAACCAAGTCCATATATGCTATTGGTCGCTGATGTCAAAAAAGAGCGCAGGAAGCCGATGACTGAGGAGCAGAAAAACTATTTTGGAATTGATAAATTAAATGTAGTCCGATCTGATATTCCGGCTATTACACATGTTGATTACTCGGCAAGGATTCAGTCGGTTAACAAGGATACAAATCCGCTTTATCATGCAATGATTACCGCATTCAATGAGAAGTACGGCTGCGCTGCGATAGTAAATACTTCTTTTAACGTTCGCGGTGAGCCGATTGTCTGTAGGCCTGAAGAGGCGTATAAATGCTTTATGCGTACGGACATGGATTACCTTATGATAGGCAATTACCTGCTGGATAAAAGAGAGCAGACTCCATTGCAGGAGGATGTAGACTGGCGGAAAGAATTTGAGCTGGATTGAAAAAAGAACGCTGATAACACAGATTATTATGATCTACACTGATTGAAGAAAAAAATATGCTGATTGAAGAGATAAAGAATATTAAGAGTGATGAGAAAGAATACCGGAAATTCGGTATTACAGTTGGATTAGTATTCATAGTACTTGCTATGATTCTTTTTTACTATGAAAAGTCATCATACCAATATTTCTCGATAATCGGAGGGCTTTTATTAATAGCAGGGATAATTGTTCCGAAAGTACTTTCCCCGTTGCAGAAAGTCTGGATGATGCTTGCTGTAATAATGGGATATTTTATGTCCCGGCTAATCCTGACAATTCTCTTTTATCTCATCGTTACTCCAATAGGATGGGTTGCTAAACTTTTCGGTAAAGATTTCTTAGATTTAAAACTGGAGAAACAAAAGAAGAGTTATTGGCACATCAGGGAAGAGAAAGAGTATTCCCGTATTGATACTGAAAGACAATTTTGAGGAATAAATGAGTAAATTATCAATCCTGTCGGAACTTTGGGATTTCTTAAGGGTTCGTAAAAAATGGTGGCTGCTGCCGATAGTTATTTTCCTGGTATTACTCGGCGGATTAATCATATTAACCCAGGGATCAGCTTTAGCTCCGTTTATTTATGCTATCTTTTAGGTAAGTATTATTTAATGAGCAGCAGCTTTTTTGTCGCTGTAAAATTACCCGCAGTCAATTTGTAGAAATAAACTCCGCTTGATAAACGATCGGTAATATTGGTCCCAACAACAACTCTGTAATTACCCGGTTGCTGATACTCATTTACAAGCACAGCAACTTCACGACCTAGTATATCGTAAAGGATTAATTTTATGTTAGTTGTGGACGAAAATATTTCGTCCGCTACATTAGTTGGAATTGAATATTCTATAGTTGTCGATGGGTTAAATGGATTCGGGTAATTCTGGTACAACCTAAACTCATCGGGGAGTGTTTCATCATCTACTGAAACAGGCTCGGGATACTTGATGCGCAGATTGTCGACTGTCAGAGTCCCGTTATACTCTGTTCCGTTTATTTTACTCCCCACAAGGTCTATTGCAATTTGCTTAAGTCTTACCGGAAAGTAAAACTTCGAGGTGTTTGATAGCTTTATCGGATTATTGAACGATGCTGTATACTCTTTATAGCTATCGCTGTTGTTCAATTTGCTGCTGCATACTATAATGAACTCTTCATCATTTTCATCGGAGATGGTAAAAGCAAGAGTATGGTTATATTCGTCACCGAGAGCATCGATAATTATTGATTCAGGGACACCATCAATCGGTATATCGGTATTTATATAAGCACGATAGAAATTACCGGAATTATAAGTGAAATTGTATTTAAGCTGAATTGCCCCCGAACCTTCCGTAACCGGATTGTCAACTACGGAGATAAACGAAGTTGTATCGATCTCCTCGCTGCTGAGTTCCCATGAACTGATATCATCCAATGAACTGATAACATGCTCGCCTTCATAAGTCTCAACGCTTACTTTCGATAATCCCGTTCCGTTATCAATGCCAGCGGTTATATCAGTAATGCCGTTCTCAGCCGGTGTAAATAATCCCCTACTATTAATAGTCCCGATATTGCTGTTACTTACGGTTACAAACGCTTCTTCAAAGTTGTACTCATGGTTATATCCGTATTTATCAAATGCATCATACCAGAATTGAATTGTCTTCTCAAGATTTGTAACTACCGTGTCCGGGTATAAAGCCACATCTTCAATGACAACAGGTTCGGAAGAGACCACAAGAAGGGCGTTGCCTACTATTCGCTCACTGCCATCGGATGGGTAATTAACAATATCATCCTTTACTTCCATTGTGCTTGAGCCGCCGCCATCCAGGTTCAGTCCGTCGTGAACACCCATTTGAATCATTATATTTGCCAGTTCAATGAGTGACACTCCTTTTGATAAATCCTGTCTGCCATCCACAACAAAAAGATATAGAGTAGTACTGTCAGCATTGAATCCAATACCGGTGCGGGGGTGTCGGTCAGTGGCGAAAGTTGCACCTCCACCTTCGTTGGCATATCCTTCAAGTGCGTAGTTAGTCCCGTCTTTGACTATTTGCGGGAAGCCGCTTACTAATTCACGCAATTTCGTATCACCCGGAGTCAAATTAACGGCTATCGAAATTGTATCTCCTAAACTCAACGGAGTTAACAAATCCTCTTTAGTTCCGTGGGCCGAGAGTACGACGCGACCCTCTTCAATATCCATATCACCGATTCTCTGCTCAAGTTTTTCTACCACACATTTAACAGTATCATTTATTAACCATTGGTTTACCGGTTTAAGGAGCGCTTCAGATCCCCACTGATTTTGTCCCGTTGAGGACCCGATATATGAATTAAACAGTACGATCTTGTTTTCTCCGCGCGTAACATTTACCCCGTCAAGAGTAGTTGAGCCGTCATCGATAAATACGGTTCCCGAAAAATTGTATCTCTGTATTGATGGTTTATAATTCTCGTCAAAAGCAATTTTAGACCAGTCCCTTGCCTGAATGCTTCTCAGTAACTCACCATTTATTACCTGGTGACCTGTAGTAATCCCGTCTCCGTCGAAAAAGTCCGCGTTAATTGCACCAACCACATCATGTCCTTCAAAACTATTAGATTTTGCCTGTGTAGTGGTTCCGGCATGTCCCATTATGTTATCCCCGGCATGTGAAGTCTCAATAGTGAGGTGGGGATTTGTCAGGTCTACTGTCATAACATTAATATTCCAGGGAATATTATGTTCAACCAGATAGAAATGTTTCACCCCATCTGAAACTTGCTTTACGGATATTGTATCTAACTGGTATTGGGCATTTAATATTGTAGAAATGTATAGGAATGCAATAAAAACAGAAATTTTAATAGATTTCATGGAATTAAAAAGTTTGTGAACGGATATATAAAAATAGATTTTTATAAAACAATTATCATATATATATCGAGTAAATAGTGTGATTTCACTTTTTTTTAATAAATTATTTGCATAAAATTTATCTCATTCAATAAAATTGTGAGTAAAGTGTGTTTATAAGTACTTCTGACAGGACTGCAATAGTAAACGGAAACGAGAAAATTAGTTATAATACTCTTCTGATGAATATTTCCCATTTTTCATCATTGATTAAGGACTTGAATCCGGATAAAATTGCGATCTTTAGTGAAAACAGGCCCGAATGGATTTATGCGTTATATACCGGTTGGGCAAATAACTCGGCTGTTGTTCCTATAGACTATCTGTCAACTGCCGATGAAACGGCTTATATTCTTAAGGATTCAAAACCGGAAATAATTTTTACATCATCAGAATGTGAAAGGACAATTCAGGAATCTGTGCAACTGGCTGATTACGATCCGGAAATTATCGTTATGGATAAAATTGGTTCACCGGTAAATGATGCGACGATTAATTTTCCTGAATTTGAAGATGAAAAAACTCTTTTAATAATTTATACTTCGGGTACAACAGGCAGCCCTAAGGGGGTAATGCTGACCAAACAAAACATACTGGCAAATCTATTTGCAGTTGCAAGAGACCTTCCGATCTATACTCCCGATGACAGGATGTTGGTACTTCTGCCGCTGCATCATATTTTCCCGCTGCTTGGATCCGTTGTTGCTCCTCTCTATGCCGGCGGATTGATCGCAATTGCGCCTTCCATGGCAAGTGAAGATATTATAAATACTCTGCAGGATAATAAGATAACATTAATGCTGGGTGTTCCGAGATTATATGCTATTATCCGGAAGGGTATAAAAGATAAAATTAAAAAAAATACAGTAGCTAGAATTTTATTCAAACTTGCGCGAGTTATCAACTCACGAAGTTTTTCGAGAAAAGTATTTGCAAAGGTTCATGATCGTTTCGGCGGTCATGTTAAGCATATGATTTGCGGTGGGGCAGCACTGGATGTGAATGTTGGAGAGGATTTTAAAACACTTGGATTTGAGGTGCTGGAGGGATTCGGAATGACTGAAGCAGCGCCGATGATAACATTTACACGACCCGGAAGAGTTAAAGTCGGTTCTCCGGGTGAACCATTGCCGGCAAATGAAATTAAAATAATGGATGGAGAGATCTGCGCTAAAGGCCCGAATATAATGAAAGGTTACTACAACAGACCGGAAGAAACGGCACAAGTGCTTATTGACGGCTGGCTTCATACAGGCGACCTTGGTTATATAGATGAAGATGGTTTCCTGTTCGTCACCGGACGAAAGAAGGAAATTATAGTCCTCTCAAACGGCAAGAATATTAATCCTGAAGAGATTGAATTCAAGCTTGGGGAGAACGATCTTGTTGCAGAAGCCGGAGTGTTTATGAAGGATGATCATCTTCATGCTGTTATTGTTCCGGATTTTTCAGCTATCCATCAAAAGGGTATTTCAAATTTGGAGGAAGCGTTCAAATGGAATGTCGTGGACTCATTTAATAAAAAAGTATCATCTTATAAGAAAGTTGCCGAGTATAGTATTGTAAACAATCCGCTGCCCAGAACAAGGCTTAGCAAACTCAAACGTTTTATGCTGCCGGACCTTGCCGCCGAATCTGAGAGAGATTATGATGAAAATATAGATTTACCGGACTTTGAGGAATACTCTTTGCTTGCTGGTTTTCTTTCAGAGCAAAAATCCATGAATGTAAGACCGCAGGATCATGTTGAAATCGATTTGGGACTTGATTCGCTTGATAAGGTTACTCTGCAGGTATTTGTGAATAATTCTTTCGGAATAGATTTTAAGGATGAAGATTTTGCGAAGTTCCCAACTGTTGAAAAACTGGCCGAACATATTCAGCAGACAAAAACAAAAACGGTTGTTGAAGAGATAAACTGGGGGGACATTCTCAAGGAAAAAATTAATTTGAAATTACCCCAAAGCTGGCTGACTTTCTCAATATTCAAGATGGTCTCGAAGTTTTTCTTCAGGCTGTATTTCCGATACAAGGTTGAAGGACAGAAAAAGCTTCCGGAAGGACCGATTATAATTGCTCCTAATCACCAGAGTTTTTTTGACGCTTTATTTGTAAGTATTTCGCTAAAGGAAAAGCTATTTCGTAAAACATATTTTTACGCGAAGGAAAAGCATGTTGGCAACAAGTTTCTTAAATTCCTTGCAGACAAGCACAATATCATTGTTATGGATATCAATAAGGAATTAAAGCAGTCGCTTCAGAAGATGGCGGCTGTATTAAAAACTGGTAAAAATATTATAATTTTCCCCGAGGGCACCAGGTCAATTGACGGTAAACTCGGCAAGTATAAAAAAACATTTGCTATTCTTAGCAGGGAATTGAATATTCCGATTGTCCCGGTATCGATTAGCGGAGCTTATAAAGCACTTCCAAAAGGAAGCCTTATACCAAGACCGTTTAAGAAAATTCATGTTAAGTTCCTTGAGCCGGTTTACCCGGGCGATCGTTCTTATGACAGTATTGCCGATATTGTTATGAGTAAAGTCAGCACTGAAGTTGGATAATAATCCGGTAAGATAGTTAATATACAGATATTATATTCGTTACCGCATTAAAATGATGAAGACAATTCTCACTAATCGGGAGGATGCTATGTATAATGAAATTATTCAGTACATAAAAAACAGGAATGATGAGTTCGTAAAAAAATGGACTGAGGAGGTCCGGCAATCCGAATTTATGACCCACTATGTTGAATTGCCTGACGAAGAACTTGTTAAGAGAGGCGAAGCCGTGTATTCGAATTTAATTAATTGGCTTAAAAGCGGAGCCTCTAATGATAGTTCGGAACAGTATTTTGAATCTGTGGGTGTTGAAAGAATCAATGAAGGTTTCTCGCTCACCGAAATTAACTATGCATTTTCTCTGACTAAAAAGGTCCTTTTTAATTCCCTGCTTAATGAGGGTGAGTTTCAGGATAAACTGGATTCTAAACAATCTATTGAACTGATGTTTACTCTCGGTAATTTTTTCGATCTTGGTAATTTTTATATTGTTCGCGGTTACAGCGCGCAGATAACTAAAAAACTGAATGAAAGTAATAAGTTTAGTCGTGAGGAAGTTGAAAAAATAATGTCGAAAAGTTCATTGGATAGTGAGGAACTGGACAGCGACGATATTATCTGGCGGCATGTTTACTGATCACGGGATGATAAATCTATAGTCAGACTAATTGCTACAACACGCAATAGAAATTCCTTTAGTCGACGGAGTTTGGAAAATCCGGCAGTTTCTTTCCAGCAAAACGCCGCTATATGTTTAAATAGCGGAATGAGTGAATTCACTTCTTCTATTGTATCACTGTAAATTTCTTTTTTCCTGCCAAGATACTTTGCTAATAGCCTGCTTATAAAAGGGGCTACTATAAATGTCCAAACGGTAATTATAACAATCGCCCTCAGTAACATGTATACAACATCAATTAACAGACTGTGTCCCTCATAAGGGAAAATGTAAGTTAGAATGAATGCTCCGAGCATAAAGAATACTGCGGTTTTAAAAAGTCTTTTTTCATACCATTTTTTCTTTTTGCGCACTGCTTCATTTAATTGCTGACTTTTTAAAGAGTTCATACTAAATGTTGTTTTATAATCGGCAATCCATAAAGGCATTTTATAACCAAGTATTCCGAATAGAATCCCTCCGCTCAGGTGTAAAAGCATATAGCTGCTTATAATTATCAGGCTAACACTAAATTCCTGGTATGTTAATGAGCTGCCCACAATTCCTGTAATTATTCTGTCGGCAAAATCATCGATGGAATTCCAGAAAGTTTGCCCGAAAACTAATGTGATAATTATAATTCTTTGTGATGCAGATAAAACAAGAGCAAGTATACCAAGCATGAGTGAGGCTGCCATGCGGGATTTAAATATTGAATAAAGTGAATACCCGATCAGTCCCTGCAGGAAGACTGCCAGGTATGCAGTCACCGGAGTGTAAGGACTTATGGAGAATTTAATAAGGATAACGATTGTAGTGGCCTTTAATATTGATTTCGGTCCGGCAAGCGTGGCAAGCAATCCGATATAAATTACTGCGAAACCGCCTACTATTAAACCGGTGAAGGGAATTCTGAATGCATGAAGCAATCCACCGAGCGCTGCCTCTGTAAGTGCCCATAAAGTGATAATTCTAAGATCAATATTTTTTACATGATTTTGAGTTTTCATCGAAGACTCAAATATACTTATTGACATTAAATCATGTTGAAAAAATGAGGTAAAGACAAAGATTTTACATGTTGACAATGAAATCAAAACTAAATAATTTATGGTATCGGATATTGTACTCTGATATCTTATTTGATGTATCTCGGGCACACGTTGGTTGAATTATTCCAACTTTTTAGAAAAAATTAAGCTGTTAAATCCGATAATGATAAAAACATTTTTAGAGTGTAAAGTAATCGGTTGAAAATGCGATTATCATATTGGCAGGAATTTTGTTAAATTAGAATAAAACGGCACTGAAATCTTATTTTATAGCAGAACAGCATGAAGAACTTTTTATATACAGTAATTCTTTCACTTGGAATAGTAGGTTTTACTAATGCCCAGGTAGAAGAATGTTTGGATTGCCATTCAGACGAATCTTTAACGATGGAAAGAAATGGCAGGGAAGTTTCCGTTTTTGTTAATGAAGACCATTTTATGAATTCAATTCATAGGGATCTTGAATGCGTTGACTGCCATGAGGATTTCGATCCTGAAGAATTTCCGCATCGTGAAGGAGAGGAGATTCACAAAGTCGAGTGCAGTAACTGTCATGATACCGAGGAGTTTGAGGAGGGGATTCATGGACAAAAAGGACTGAACTGTTTCGATTGTCATACTAAACACTCAATTGCGGAAGCGGGCAATCTTTCAGATCAGGGACCGGACTTCTGCCTCACCTGCCACAAAAGCGCTGCAGTAAAAGGTTATATTGAGAGCGTCCATTACAAGAAATACAAAGAAGGGGAGACTTCCCCGATGTGTATCGATTGTCATGGCACAAGTACTCATGATATAGCTAAAGCCGATTTCAGTGAGGATGAACTTCACGAGCTTTGCGCTACATGTCATGAACAGCCGGTTGAGAACTTCGAAAACAGTCTGCATGGAAAAGCGCTTGCAAATGGTAAATTCCTCGCACCGAATTGTATTAAATGTCATAGTTCACACAAAATTCTCTCCCATACTGATGAGAATTCAAAGACTTACAAAATGAACATCCCGGCTCTTTGCGGTGATTGCCATAAAGACGGCACAAGAGTTTCCGAGTTAAGAACTATCAGTCAGCGGCATATACTTGAGAACTACGCGGAATCTATACACGGCGACGGTTTGTTCAGAAGAGGTTTAATTGTTTCCGCCGTATGTACAGATTGTCACTTTTCGCATAACATTCTGCCTCATGAAAATCCGGAATCTTCGATAAACAGGGATAACATTGCAAAGACTTGTACTCAATGCCATGCACAAATTGAGCGAGTGCATGTTAAGGTGATTAACGGCGAGCTTTGGGGAAAAAGAGCCTCATAAAATTCCAGCCTGTATCGATTGCCACCAGCCTCACGAAGTTAGAAGAGTTTTTTACGAGCAAAATTTTACAGATCAGTTATGTATTGACTGCCATACCAGAGATGATGTTTATAAGGTTGTTAACGGTGAAAGAGTATCATTAAAGATCGATGTTAACGCGTTTGAACATTCGGTTCATAAAGATAATTCCTGTGTGAAATGTCATACGAATGTTAGTGTTTCCCGAGATCCGGTTTGCCTGAATTCGGGAAAGGTGGATTGTTCAATTTGCCATGCCGAGCATGTTGATGATTATAGCGCGAGCGTTCACGGCCGGCTTGCAGCTCAAGGCTCTGAACGGGCTCCATATTGTACCGATTGCCATGGCACTCATGAAGTTCAATCCAAAAACAAACTGGATTCTCCAACTTCACGACGAAATATTCCCCAGCTTTGCGGATCATGTCATGAAAGCGGTATGCAGGTTAGACTTGGATCCACAACAGGGCAGAAAGAGTTTGTTAAGAGCTATTCAATGAGTATTCACGGCAAAGGATTACTGGAAAGCGGTTTGTCGGTTACGGCTACGTGTATCGACTGTCATACTAGTCACCGGGAACTCCCCGTTAAGGATCCGGAGTCGTCAGTAAACCACGAAAATATCGCTCAAACCTGTGCTAAATGTCATTCGGGAATTTATGAGCAATACAGGAAAAGTATTCACAGTCCTGAAATGAACGATACGGACAAAATGCTGCCCCAGTTGCGCGGACTGTCATGAATCTCATACAATAGAAAGAACAGACCGGGTAGACTTTAGGCAGGGAATTATGAATCAATGCGGCAAATGCCACGAGGATGTAACTGAAACATACTTTGATACATTCCACGGTAAGGTATCAAAACTCGGTTCGGATGCTGCTGCTAAGTGCCAGGACTGTCATAGTGCGCATCGCATTCTTCCAACGTACGATCCGGCATCGACATTAAGCCGCAATAATATTGTAGAAACGTGTAAATCTTGTCATCCGAATTCAAACAGGAAATTTGTAGGTTATCTAACTCATGCAACTCATCATGATAAAGATAAATATCCGGTGCTTTTTTATACTTTCTGGGCAATGACTATATTGCTGATAGGTACATTCACATTTTTCGGTCTTCATACTCTTATGTGGCTGCCCAGAGCCTTAGCGGAGAAAAAGAAATTGAAAGGAAAGAAGCATGGATCAGGATAAAAAGAAACTCACTCACGAGGATCTTCAAAAGAGACTTGAAGCAGGTGAGAAGATATATATAAGACGGTTCGATAGTTATACGAGGTTCCTTCATCTCCTTGTAATAGTTAGTTTTCTGACACTTGCTATTACCGGAATGGTTATTAAGTTCTCGGGAATCGGTGTGTTTCAGTCAATATCTAATTTCATGGGCGGTTATAAGGTAACCGGATTCCTCCATAGAACGGCTGCAATTATAACCTTTACATATTTCTTTCTTCACATATTTTATATCCTTAAAAAGTTTTTCGTTGAAAAGAAAAAAATCAACTACATGTTCTCCGGCGAGAATTCAATGATGCCTAATCTTAGAGACGTTAAAGAGTTTAAAGAAACTATAAAGTGGTTTCCTGGGCTTGGGACCGCGTCCACAATATGGACGATGGACATACTGGGAAAAGTTCGATTATTTCGCTGTGTTCTGGGGTGTTGCGGTTATTGGATTCAGCGGTTTAATACTGTGGTTCCCCGAATTTTTCACCGGTTTAGGTCTTCCAGGGTGGGTAATTAATGTCGCAACTATCGTGCATAGCGATGAGGCCCTGTTAGCAACCGGATTTATTTTTACCGTACACTTTTTTAATACGCATTTCAGACCGGATAAATTCCCGATGGATCCAGTTATTTTCACGGGAGTTGTTGAACTTGAAGAGTATATTGAAGACAGGCCAAGACAGTACTGGCATCTGCTTGAAACCGGTCAGCTTGAAGAACGTATTGATGTAGCCCCGAAACCGGGATTAGTAAAAGCAGCAAAGATATTCGGTTTTACTGCATTGAGTATCGGACTTAGTCTGGTTATTATTATAATTATTTCGATGCTGTTCCTATATAATTAGCAATTGTTTTGCCGAGCAAACAAAACGTTTACTTATTAACAGGTAATTTATTCGTATGAAAAAAAACACCGGTCTCACTTTCGTATTTATCTTAATTGCACTGATATTTTTATCAAGCCCGGCAGTTTTTTCACAGGATTTTGAATGTTCAGACTGCCATGATAACTTAATTGAAAACTCGGTTCACTACGGTATGCTGGAATGCTCCGATTGCCATTCCGATGTGGCTGATGAGGAGCATATGGAAAGCGGCGCTGCTAAAGTTAAGTGTGCCGATTGCCATGACGAATATGCATCACTTGTAAACACCGATATACATCATCGCCTGAAGGACAGAGTTAAAAATCCTCCCAATTGCGTTACTTGCCACGGAACTCATAAAGTTAAGTCTCCATCATCATCAAGAAATAAAGTTAGAGATTATTGTTCGAAGTGTCACGATAACGTTGTTTTGGCAAATCCGTATCATTCAGTCGCAGTTCAAAACAGTACCTGCTTCGATTGTCATGAAACCTCCACAAGTGAAGAGTTAAGCCAGTCCATCCATAAGAATTTGGCGTGTGCCGATTGCCATAATTATATATCGCACAATCTTGATACTCATCTGGATGAAATGGAAAAATCACAGCATGCTGACTGTTATATGTGTCATAAAAAAATAGCTGCTGAGCATCGTGAAAGTATACATGGTATTTCATTACTGGAAGGAATTGACGAAGCCGCACAATGCTGGGACTGTCACGGTTCGCACTCGATTACCAACGTTGATGATGCGAAAAGTATGGTATCTCCGAGAAATTTGCCTGAGACTTGCGGAACATGTCACGATAATCCCGATATAATGGGGAAATTTGATATCCCTATAAAATCACCCGGTACGAATTATAGTCATTCGGTTCACGGTAAGATAATTGCCGAAGGGGGCGAGGCTGCTACCTGTTCAACTTGTCATGGAGTTCATAACATACAGACGCGTATTGCGCCCGGATCGAAAATATCCGCTTTTGAAATTCCAAATACATGTTCCGAGTGTCACAATGAAATTGCCGATGATTATATGCAGTCGATACATTGGATACGTGCGAAGCAGGGTGTTAGGATGTCTCCGGTTTGTACGGATTGTCACAGCGAGCATGGAATTGAAGCTATCACCACATCCGAAAGCACCAGACAGGAAATTAAAAAAATTCAGGAGCGAACCTGTCTTGAATGCCATTCCAATCCTATGGTTAGTGAGAATTATGCTACGGGCGGTGAAGCAAAACAGTATCAGGATAGTTATCACGGACTTGCGGTAATGAGAGGTGACGAAGATGCCGCAATGTGCGTAGACTGTCACAGCGTTCATAAAATACTTCCCGCCAGTCATCCGGCGTCCTCCGTAAATGATAATAATATCGTACAGACCTGCGGGCATTGTCATGAAGAGTCGAATGAAACATTTGCGAAAAGTTATTCTCACGAAACCAGATCCGATGAAGCACGGGCTATTGAAGATATGGTAACAAATGTTTACTTCTGGCTGATAGTTCTGGTAATCGGCGGTATGGTTGCGCATAACCTTCTTATTTACTTCTACGAACTCAGAAAGAAAAAACGTGAGAGCCAGAAGAAGGTTACAGTACCAAGAATGACGAGAAACGAACTTATACAACATGCCTTATTGTTAACATCATTTATCTTACTGGCTATTACAGGCTTTGCCCTGAAATATCCGAACAGCTGGTGGGCTGAGGGTCTTCGTTTCTTCGGTATGACTGAAACCATTCGACAGAATGTGCACAGGATTTCAGCAGTTGTTATGATTGTCCTTGGGCTCTATCATGTCGTTTATTTAATTGCTACGCCGCGAGGAAGGGATGTACTTAAGAACCTTCTGCCCAACTTTGGCGATATTAAAGCTGCATTTCAAAGTATTACTTATTATCTCGGCTTATCCAAGAAACATCCGCATTTCGGTAAATATGATTATGCTGAAAAAGCCGAATATTGGGCTCTCATCTGGGGTACTATCGTAATGGGAGTAACCGGTTTAATACTCTGGTTCCCGACTTTAGTGGGTGACTGGGCGCCGGTATGGTTAATTAAGGTTAGTGAAACCATTCACTTCTACGAGGCAATTCTTGCTTCACTCGCGATTGTCGTCTGGCACTGGTTCTTTGTGATCCTGAGACCTTCTCAGTACCCAATGAGTTTCGCCTGGGTTACAGGTGAAATCCCTCTGGATGAATACAGAGAGCATCACGAGGAACATTTTAGAAGTGTGTTGCTTGAAGTAATGCAGCTTAAGTATGATGAGAAGACCAAAAAGGATGTTTCCAACTATGCTTTACTGCTTATCAAAACATTGAAGGAACAAGGTGTTGATCCATACGAATTAGCGCGTGAAAAAATGAAAGAAGATGAAGATTTGAAAGACTGGATCGAAAGCAGACTGAATAACGAAAAATCTGAATAAAAGTAAATAAATAAGAATCCTCCTTTAAGCCGAATTTCATATGTTGATATTCGGCTTTCTTTTTACTTTTAGTTAAACCACATACGAACAAATCCAGTTTGTAAATAGTAACCGATCGCAATATTAAAACTATACAACACATCTCTCGAAAGACCTGGAATTGAAAACATCGGCATTATATCCCAGCAAGTCGTTTGGCAACTCTATTTAATTATTTTATCTCTCATCCCACTATTAAAGTATTTGCCCATTTCTTTTAATTTACAACATCCCATTTATTCACTATTCAACGCTGGTGTTTACTCAAACTATGCTTTACTATCAGACGAGCTGGGAAATAATTGACACCGGTAAAAAGAAGTTTTGGACAACTTAGCAGCAATTTGTCTGTATCCGTTTTACTAAAATTGATAATACTTGAAGAGCTTGAAGTAATGTGTGGATAAATAGTGTTCTGATCGAAGATTGAGTTTATTCTGGTACACCCTGAGCTCTTGAAATAAAAGGAACTATAAATTCGGGGAGCTTATCTGGCGGAATGGATAATAAAAAGCCCGGTTCCACTAAAGGAACCGGGCGTAAAGCAATAATCTATTATTCTACGATTATTTAATCAACAGCATCTTGTAAGTCTGGCGGAAGCTGTTTGTTTGCATTTCGTAGAAATAAACACCGGTTGAGAGGTTTCTTGCGTCGAAGGTATATGTATAATAACCAGCTCCGAAAGATTTGTTAACAAGTACTGCTACTTGTTTACCAACGGTGTTGTAGATTGTTATCTTAACATTTGATTGTTCAGGAACACCGAAACGTATTTCAGTTGTCGGGTTGAACGGGTTGGGATAGTTCTGTGACAGGCTGAATTCAGTCGGCATACCTGATCCGTCAATTACATCAGTAACAATAAATGAAAGTTCCGGTGCAAATGTACTTACATTACCTGCGAAGTCAACAGCAGCTAATGTATAGTAATATGTTTTGCCGTTAACAATATCAGCGTCTGAGAATGAAAGCGAAGAAGTAACAGCAATCGGTTCTGTTGTAGCAGGATCGAATCCGCTTTCCAAACCTTTGTACAATGCGAAGTAGTTGAAGTCTTCATCAACAGGTTCTTCCCATACAAGGTCAATGGAACCGTCGCTAAATACTCCGGCGAATCCAACAGGTGGAACCGGTGCTAGGTTATCAACCGAGAAACCTTCGACTTCTTCAGTCTCTGCAGTCAATCCGTTAGCAGTAATACCGAGAACCTTAAAGGCAGTCATAGTTGTATCTGTACCCATTACGTCAACCAGTGTAGGTGCAACTACTGAGTATTCGAACAATTGAGCAGCAGGATACTGAACTACGTATGTCCAAACTTCGCCTTCGTCCATTACCACATCACCAGGAGTCATTGAAGAAATGTCGCCCGGGATTTCATCGAAGCTGTTGTATTTAGGATTAACTTTAGCTAATCCGACCATATCCTTTCTAAGTACCATATAGTTTTCTACAGGATTGTCACTTGTACCGTCACCGCCGAACCTTGACCATACAACATGAACTTGTCTGCCTTGATCATTTGGTACGTCGGTTACACTAAGTATTTCACCCTGAACCAATGTGCCATATTCCAATGCTTCAAGAGTAACCTTCAACAAACCTATTGCGAACTGGTAGTTGTGCATACCCATACTGGCATCTTCTTCAACTATTGCATAGTTGTAAAGAGCTCTTCTTTGTACGGGACTCCAGTCAGCATCATAGTCGACGTCGCCTTCAGTATCTTTCGGGAAGTGTTCTTCAACTTCTTCCAGTAACGCATGTAACTCTTCTCTACATGTTTCAACAGTGCCGTCTTCATCATAGTCTTCTCTTGCAATGAAATCATCGAATGATTCAATTGAAGTTCCATGACAATCCTGGCAGATCTCAACATTATAAACATCATCGTCAGTACCATCTTCACCGTCATCACCGGCCCAGTGCATATTGAATGTGTGGTCACCTATTTTGTCTTTTCCGTATTCTGCCGGTGTTTCAGCCATGTGGCATGTTACGCAGAAGTTTTCCATTACATCACGGTGTGTTGAGCTGGGGATATACCTTCCGAAGGTTATTGCATTTGTTCCCATGATCATATCTGTCTGGGTACTGTGGTGAGGACCGAAGTGTGAGCTTACATTTCCGTCTACATAATCTTCGGCGTCTCTTCTACTCTTATGGCAGTTCATGCAAAGTTTGCCGGTTCCGCCGCGAGTAATAACTTCACCATTTGTTAAAGTAACATCGGCAAGAGTTCTGATATGATGCTGTTGAATATTATCAGGATCACCAGTTACCATAGGATCGTGACTGTCGTGTGAGGCATGAGGATCGTGACATACTGCGCAGCCGATTAATTCAGGATTGTCGAGATCAGGTTCGATTGTTCCAGGTGTAAGATCAACCAGGTTTACGAATGAACGACCTTCGTGACAGTCAGCGCAACCGCTTCTTCCGGCGCCGGAAGCCTCTGTTGAGCGACCATGACCTGATTCAGACCACATTAAAGGACGTCTGTGATAGTGACCGTCATCGTGACATTTAGCGCACATTCCGGAATCCATTGTTACGTCCATTTTAGCTGGGTCGAAACCGCTGGCGATATGCGCAGCAGCCGGACCGTGGCAGTTCTCGCACTGAATGTTGCCGAGTTCCTGAAGATCATCGTCCATTGCATCCCATTCGCCTGCGGCAGGATGTTCGGGGAATGTCCAGCCGACTTCGGTAGCTACGTCGTCAAAGCCGTTGTTAACAGCAACCGGATCATCATTGTACCCGACTGTATGACAGGAAATACAGCTTTCACCATAGTGACTGCTTAATGTTCCTTCAAGCCCTCGAATAAGAATAGTTGAGTGTCCTGTACCTTCCCATTCGTCGATATAACCATTGTGACAAGGTTTACAGTTACTGGCATTATCACCCAAGAAAGTAGTGGCTACTATAACAATTTCTCCTGTTTCACCGCCGCTAGCCAACTGAACGGTGTAATCACCTTCAACATCAGGTTTGAAAGTAACCATTTCAGCATCTGTCATATCAAGGGCAGCTGCCGAACCATCCGGAGCTGATGATATTGACCATACATAATCAGCAGTATCCGAATTCGCAATAAGATAGACCTGGTCGCCGATACCAACGGTTTTAAGACCGGTATAAGTTATTGTGTAAACTGTTGTGTCAATCTCTCCATGAGAAATCATGTAGGGACTAACAGGAAACGTTTTTATCAACGATTGTCCGAATATAGACATCGTCAATAGAAACGATAGTAGAGTAATTAATGTTAAGGTTCTTTTCATATAACCTCCAATGTGTTGTTGGGTTAATTAATTTGTTTGCTATCAATTCTTTTAAGTGATATAATTAAATCCGCCAGCTCTGAATCTGAGACCGGCTTAATAGCATAGTAGTGAATACCGACCGGTAATACTTCTCTTCCCAGTTCCAAAGCGTCGTTACTTGTGAAGAAGACTATCTTCAGTTCCTTTTTTACCTTTTTTATTGATTGAAGAATATGGACTGTGTTCGGGCGGAGACAGTCATCATCAACAAACAGGAACACTGGGGAGTTCGCACAAACGTATGACATAAGGTCGAGTGGATCGAGAAATTTTTCGTACAAATCAAATTCGCAGTCTAACTGTTTTGCCAGAGATCGAATTTGATTTATAAGTAATTTGTCGGTTGTTACAGCTACATTTCTCATGTATAAATTATGGCAAATTAAGTGCCAAAAGGATATATTTATCTTAAACTCATTTTCAATAGTTATCAAAGTTAATAACTGTGTTTTTCGTTGATAAACGGACTTTTAAAAATTGGTTATTATATAGAAATTTTGATTTAAAGTAACTAGATTGTGAAACGATTGTCGCAGTGTGACTTTTATGTCACACTGTTTTCTCCCGCTGTTTAGGGATGAATAAATTATGGCGAAACTTAAATGTTTAAAACTATCAAAAGTAAGTTTATACTCATCTCAATCAGTTTTATAATAGTTGCTGTTGGGATCCCGCTGTTTGTTCTGGTTTATCAGTTCAGAGCAAATTTCCATCAAAGATCCCAGGTAATGCTTGAGGCGACACTTGACATGTTCGATAACGGTATGGACAATGTGATGTTACTTGGCAAGGATAAAGATATTCAGAAGATAGTGATGCGGATAGCCGGAAACAGAAATGTCGATCACATCAGGATATTTGATGAAACGGGTCGGATCCATTATTCCTCGGATGAAAACGAGAGAGGCCGGAATATAATGGTTGTTGCACCAGCGCATATTGAAGATGACTTTGCGATAAAAAGAGAGCGCGAAATAAGAATTCTTGACGACTTCCATGCATATTCCGCTTTCGAACCAATAATCAATAAGCCGGAATGCAGTACCTGCCATTCTGAAAACCAGGTTATTGCGTATATGGATGTAGATACTCACTTAACCCGCGCCGAACAGACTTTCTATACCGGGACAATACATTTGATTTTCCTTGGAGCAGCTGTGATTCTGGTGTTGACTCTCGGGCTGGTATATCTTTTCAACCATTTTATAAATATTCCCATCAAAATTTTTATTAATGCCCTTTATAAAGTGGAAGGAGGCGATCTTTCAACAAGGCTGGCAGTTAAACGCCGGGATGAATTCGGGATACTGAATTCAAAGTTCAATAATATGGTCGGTGAAATCGCCTCGTCTCGTGCTAAAATTGTTGAACTGCATAATGAACAGTTGCGTCATGCTGATAAACTCGTAACAATAGGTGAACTAACCGCTCAAATGGCGCATGATATAAATAATTATACCGGGATTATTTTGTCGAGGTCGGATTATCTTTTACTCGAATCCGAAAGAAATGGGGAACTGTCGAAGTTTAGCAGGGATATTGAGGTAATACAGAATGAGATCCAAAAAATATCGAAGATTACCAGGAATGTTTTGCGTCATTCCAAGAAGAAGGAAGTCACTTTCACAGGTTTGGATATCGCTCAAATAATTGATAATAGTTTCCTTGTTATTGAACCGGTAATTAAAAAGAAAAATATTCAGATTGAGAAGATTGTCAATGGCGAGAATGGGCTTATATTCGGTGATGCAACGGAAATCGAACAGATATTTACTAACTTATTTCTGAATGCTGCAGATGCCATAGACGAAGAAGGATCTATAAAGGTTACCATAACACTTGAAGCTGAAAATGTAGTTGTTTGTGTAGAAGATAACGGTATTGGTATGGATGCTGAGACTAAGAAAAATATATTCTCACCCTTCTTCACTACAAAAGATTCGGATAAAGGTACCGGACTTGGTCTTTATATTGTAAAAACCATTTGTGAACAGCACAAAGGTGAGGTTACTTGTGAAAGCACGCCGGGAAAGGGCACGAAGTTCATAATTAAATTCCCTACACACGGAGAATGATATGATCAATGTACTTATTATAGATGATGAAATTGAAATGCTCGAAAGTCTGCGGAAAATCCTTTCGTACCGCGAAAATTTTAAGATTGTTTCACATAACGACCCGCATAAGGCTATTGAAGAAATAAAGTCCTCTGACTTTGATCTTATTATATCTGATCTTCAGATGAAGGATGTTTCCGGGATTGATATTCTGAAAGTAGCTCAGCAAAAGAAAGCTGATACAATTGTAATTATTATTTCCGGTTATGGAACTATTGAATCCAGTGTTGAAGCGGTTAAGTTGGGGGCATACGACTTTATCGAAAAGCCTTTTACTTCGAAGAAACTATTTGAAGTTGTCGACAGGGGATTAAGTGTTACGCAAACGATGGATGAGGAGTCTGTTGAAGAAAACAAAGAATTGAAAGGCATTATTCATAACAGTTCGGTAATGAAAGATGTTCTAAATCTTGTGAAACGAATTGCCTCAACGGAAATGACGGTTCTGATTGAAGGAGAAAGCGGAACCGGTAAGGAATTGATAGCCAGGGCTGTTCATAGTCTCAGTAAAAGTAAAACTGCTCCGTTTGTACCGATAAATTGCGGAGCTTTACCCGAACAGTTATTTGAGAGTGAATTATTCGGACATGAGAAAGGTGCGTTCACCGGAGCAGTGAAAACTAAACCGGGCTTACTGGAGTTCGCCGACGGCGGAACTTTCTTCTTTGATGAGGTTGGAGAAATGTCCCAGTCGCTGCAGGTAAAACTACTCCGTATGCTTGAAGAAAGAAAAATACGAAGAGTGGGCGGACAAAAAGAAATAGCTATAAATGTTCGAATAATTGCGGCTACAAATAAGGACCTTGGAATTCTTGTGCAAGAAGGCAAGTTTAGAGACGATCTGTTTTACAGACTCAACAATTTAAAGATAGAGCTCCCGCCGTTGAGAGATAGAAGGGAGGATATAATGCCGTTAATCAAGCAGTATCTCTACCAGCTTTGCAGTAAAAAAGGACAAACAATGAGGATGTTTACACGTGAAGCAGAAGAAGCACTAAAGAACTATTCCTGGCCAGGCAACGTGAGGGAATTGCAAAATATTGTAAATAGAACATTCTATTTGTGTTCCAACCAGCTTATTCAATTATCGGATATCCCGCTGCCTTTTGCTCAATTGAAAACACCTATTTCGGATGATATTTTATCGCTGAATTATAAAGATGCAAAGGAAAAGATAATCGAACAATTTGAAGCCGAATATCTCACTCACCACCTGAAAAAAAATGATGGAAACATTTCAAGAACAGCAGAAGAATGTTCGCTGGACCGTAGGACTATTCACCGACTGATATCACGCTATAACATTATCTTTAAGAATAGTTAGGGTGCAAGTCCTGTATGACAATCAGTACAAAATGATTCTTTCCACATTTCGTCGATATCAACTGGATGCTGAAACTCAAGCGATTGTCCGAACGCTGCAGCCATTAAATTCTTCGGATTACCCTGAGCATTTATTGTATGGCACAGGTTACAATCTTTAGGAATAATATCGCCTGTCTCTGCCACATGAGTATCTGTGTGGCATCTGAAACAACCTTTATACTCAAGATGACCAATATTATTCGGATAAGCATCCCATCTAACTTTCATTTCCGGGAATATGTTCTTGGAAAACGCATCCTGAATTCCCATGACAGCATCTGTAATCAATTCCGGTTTCTCTTCCACCAGTTCGGAGTAGTTATCTTTATAGTAACTGTTTATTTTATCTTCAATTGCATCCTGAGCTTCTTCCTCCGTTGAGTATTCGTCATCGCAAAGTTCCAGTGCAATTGATTTAATCTCAGGGAGTTCTCTCGGTATGGTACCGGCTGTAATAGCTTCGTTAATGAAAAAGGCGGGCGGTTTGTAAACATGAGACGGACGGTTGTGACAGTCTATACAATCCATTGTTTTTACTTCATAGTCTCCCATTACATCCGGATCAATCGGATTATCTTCATCGTTATATACCCGGCTTAATCCTGTTTCAACATTCGTATATCGTACCCACGGGATTTCCTGACTCGTACTGTCAGTCGAAATGTATTCTATTTTAACACTTGGATTGATATGCCAGTGAATTCCCTCGGTTAAGCCCTTAGCGCTCAATGAGGCTGATACTTTCATGGTCAAGTGAATATCCCATTCGGTATTCTCCTCGTCGGCAAGATAATGCTTTTGAACCTCCAGTTTCCTCGGATAAAACTTTTGGGGCCAATGGCACTCCTCGCAGGTTTCTCTCGCTGGTCTCAGGTTCGTAATTGGTGTGGGAATTGGCTTGGGATAAACATTTGCCGTTACAGCATATACCTGATACAGTCCTGAAAGCTTGGACCGTACATACCAGTCTGCCCCGGAGCCGACATGACATTCAACACATCGTACTTTTGCATGCGGAGAATTTTTATACGCGACATACTCGGGTTTCATAACACTATGGCATAATTCTCCGCAGAACTCAGTAGACTCGGTATAGTTAAAGGCCTCGTAACTGCCCAACGCGGATAGGAATAAAAGCAGCACTGATCCGATAACAAATATAAAAAACGCGTTCCTGTGTTTTATATCATTTAAGTCCACAACGGGGAAAGATACCTTTTCCGGTTTTTCTTTTCCCTTTGACTTAAAGTGATTTCGGAGCATTCCCAATGGGATTAATAATAAGCCGAGAATCATAAAGCCCGGCAGAATAATGTAAATCACAAGTCCTAAGTATGATCCACCTTTATCAAAGAGCAGCGAGATTGAGAATAAAAAGATGATCATGAACAAAGAAATGCTGGCTATAACTGTTCCTGCAATTGTTATCCAGTTATATATTGAATCAGGCAGTTTTATTTTCATGGCAATCCCACAGGTTTTATTTTTTTTATAAATTGATACTATTACAATTGAAATGCAAGCAATATTTCAAGTATCTGAGTTCATTTTCACTAAGATAGAAGAAATATATTTTAATAATGAATCAAAAAACCAGTTTGTTCATTAAAAATCTACATGTTATATTTAGTGTTAATTCTAAAAATGATTAAGAAATTATTAATTCTTTCAAAGACATTGTCGGTAAGAGGATAAGGGTATGTTTAAATACCAGACGTTAATGTTCTTTTTATTTGCCTGATGCTAATAACTAATCAGTACAAACGGGATATTACCATTTATTGAATTATACACCACTAACAACCAAAGGGAGTTAATATGAAAAGAATACTAACTATAGTGTCAACAATTCTAATTTTTTCACAATTGTTATTTGCGAGTGGATTCCAGATAAACGAACATGGCGCTAAGGCGATGGCTATGGCCGGAGCTTTTACGGGATTAGCCAATGACGCTTCTGCTGTATATTTTAATCCCGCTGCTCTGACTTTTATGAATGGCACAAAAATTAGCGTGGGAGCAACGTACATTCGTCCAAGCGGTAGTTTCAAAGGTCCGGATGGAGCTTTATATACTGAATCCGATTTAGTAAATCAATATTTTACGCCGATTAATTTTTATGTTGCCCATAGACTAACAGATAAACTTGCTATCGGATTGGGCGTAAATAATCCTTATGGACTCGGAACTAAATGGGAGAAAGACTGGGTTGGACGGTATAATGCCATTAATACTGAAATAAGAGTCTTTGATTTTCAACCTGTTATTTCGTATAAAGTTTCTGACAAATTTTCAATTGCAGTGGGAGCTAGAATAGCTTATGCGGATGTGACTATAGAAAGAGCTCTGCCGGCCGCTTTAACTCCTCCGGTCGTTGCGCAGTTAACAAGAATTGGTGATGGAAAACTGACACTCGAAGGGGATGATTTGGTTGTTAGTTTTAGTGGCGCTTTATTTTATAAAGCAAATGAACAATGGTCTTTCGGTTTAGCATATAAGCATGAACTTCCGTTTGAATTTGCAGGCGACGCAACAGTTACACTTCCTACACTTCCACCAACTATACCCGATGCTTATGTGCCTTTAATAATTGCGGGGTTGAACGCAAACTATCCTAGTGGAAAGGCAAATGCGCCTCTTAATGCCCCGACTGTAATTACGGCTGGTTGTGCTTTTATGACCGATCAAAAATTAACTCTTTCTGCAGATTTCCAGTATACGATGTGGTCGAGCTATGATAAACTTGAAATTAACTGGGAAGAATTTACGTTCCCGGATGGATCAACTTCATCAGTTTCAGAAAGAGATTATGAAGATTCTTTTATTATCAGGATTGGTGCTGAATATATCTTAAGTGATAAATTTGCTATCAGAGGCGGATTTTTATTTGATAAAAATCCTATTAAGGATGAGAGAGTTGACTTTACACTTCCGGATAACGACAGATATGGAATTAATATCGGTCTTGGATATAAGTTGACGGAATGTATGTCGGTCGACTTAGCCTATATGCTGCTAATATTCCCCGAAAGGGAGATTACAAACTCCAAGGAAAATATTGCCGATCCGTTTATTGCGCCAACACCTATGAACGGAACATACAATCCTTCTGCTAATCTTATTGGATTGAATTTGTCATATGATCTCTAATGGATGAATAAACTGTAATTTTGTTCGATAGTTAAAAACCCACAATAAAATTGTGGGTTTTAATTTTTTATTCGAATAAGATAATCGCTATTTTAAATCAAAGCGAAGTTGACCAGGTTTTCAGTGCATTGATAAGCAGCCGCATTGATTTGATAAGCTCAGTCCGCTTATTCTCGTCGATATTACCCAGAATATCTTCATGAAGCTTAATATGATTTGCGTTCAGATTTTTAAGAAACGGTTCACTGTTGCTTGTAAGACTGACTATAACATTTCTTTTATCGTAAGGATCTGATTTTCGTTTGATGAATTTCTTCTTTTCAAGTGATGTGAGTATGTGTGTTATCCTGCCTGGCGTAAGATTCATCAGTACAGAGATTGTCTTTATAGTAAGTGAATTTGTTTTAGAGAATAATCTTAAACACTTAAATTCCGCTGGAGTAAGATTGAACAAAGACGCAAAATAATTTTCCTTATCGTTGCATGTTCTCGCAAGTTCGCACGTTAAATCGGCCATCGCTTCGGCTAAGTTTTCTTCTTTGTATTCAATTTGCATTCTAATAATACCCGTAAATCTTTTACCTGCTAAAATAAATTTTTATTATAGGATAAACAAGTATTGTATTTGTGATTGATATCATCATTTTCCTTCTGGAGACTGACAATTTGTAAATTTATGCTCTAAAGCTTATAATTATATTCTCTAAAATTTACTTTAATTTTCCAATTAAAATGACTTATTCATAGCATTGAGGATAACTAGAGGTGTTTGTTGAAAGTCGGTTAGCTAATAAAGCATTTTCTATGTATCTGCGACGTTAATATCGGGTGATTATGGAAGTAAAAAAAACAGCTATTGATGGATTGTTACTAATTGAACCGAGTGTATTCGGCGATACGAGAGGATACTTTTTTGAAAGCTTCAGTAAACCTAAATATGCTGAAGTTGGTATTGACTGTGAATTTGTTCAGGATAATATATCCAAATCCACTAAAAGCACAGTCAGGGGTCTTCACTACCAGATTGGGGAATCCGCTCAGGGGAAACTCTGTTCGGTTTTGCGGGGAAAAGTAATTGATGTTGCTGTGGATATTAGATTCGGATCGCCTACCTTCGGAGAACATGTGGCGGTTGAACTTTCCGGGGAATTGAAAAACCAGTTCTGGATTCCTCCCGGCTTCGCACATGGATTCTCAGTTCTTTCGGAAGAGGCGATCTTTCATTACAAATGCAGCGCTTTGTATGATAAAACTTCTGAAAGATGTATCATTTACAATGATAGTACACTTAACATTGATTGGCAAGTTGATAACCCCGTGATTTCTGATAAGGATAAGCAGGGTAAGAAGTTTGCTGAAATAGATAAAAATTTTATTTTCTGATTTTAGGAGGACTCATGCGTCTTGCCGTTATAGGTACAGGCTATGTAGGTTTAGTGTCGGGTACTTGTTTTGCTGAAATGGGTAATGAAGTAATTTGTGTCGATAATAATCCTGATAAACTAAAAAAGCTTCAAAATGCAGAAGTTCCTATTTACGAACCCGGATTGGATGTTCTGTTTCTCAGAAATATTGATAAAAAGAGGCTGCTGTTTACTGACGATTTAAAGGAAGCTGTTCTTAAATCGGAAGTGATTTTTCTCTGTCTGCCGACACCGCAGGATGAAGACGGTTCAGCCGATTTAAAGTATGTTATGCAGGTTGCGGATAATATAGGCAAAATACTTAAAGAGAATTCCGAACATGATTTTAAAATAATTGTGAATAAAAGCACCGTACCTGTTGGGACAAGTAGAAAAGTTACGGAAATCATTGAATCTTATGGTGTAGCTGAATTTGAAGTTGTATCAAATCCTGAGTTTTTAAGGGAAGGTTTTGCAGTTGATGATTTTATGAAACCGGACAGGATTGTTGTTGGTGCGAAGTCGGAAAATGTATTTAAGAAAATGAAACTGCTTTACGAATCTTTTGTCAGGCAGGGAAATCCGATATTGGAAATGAATCCGGAAAGCTCGGAAGTGACTAAGTATGCGGCAAATTCTTATCTGGCAATGAGAATTACCTATATGAATGAGCTTGCTAATTTCTGTGAGAAAGTGGGCGCTAATGTGGATCTGGTTCGTAAAGGTATGGGAACCGATACCCGAATCGGAAAACGATTTCTATTTGCCGGAATCGGTTATGGCGGTTCATGCTTTCCGAAAGATGTTAATGCGTTGATTAAAACATCCAAAGAGCATTCCTCGGAAATGAGGCTGCTGACTTTAGTCGATAAAATTAATAAAGATCAGAAATCGGTTATTGTAAATAAGTTGCTTGAACATTTTAAGGGCGATATAAAAGGGAAGTCATTTTCGGTTTGGGGACTTGCTTTCAAACCCAATACTGATGATATGCGTGAAGCCCCGGCAGTTGTGGTGATTAATAAACTTCTCGATTTAGGGGCAAAAGTAAAAGCTTATGATCCTGAAGCAATGGAGAATGCTAAGTTCTACTTCGATGATAATATAGAGTACGCGGATAATGCATATTCTTGTTTGGATGGAACAGATGCCTTGCTTGTATTAACTGAATGGAATGAATTCAGGACACCGGATTTTAATGAATTAAAGAAACGCTTGAACAACCCGATTATCTTTGACGGCAGGAATATTTATAACAGACGACATACCGGAGCTGCAGGATTTTATCATTACAGTATCGGTAAAACAGATGTAAAGCCTGAATAATTGTTTCAGGCTTTACCGTTTAATACATCCTCATAGTATTTTACGTATTGGGGTACAATTATATCTTTATTGAATTTGTCCTCTGCCCGTTTCCGGGAATTTTGTGAGAACAGTTTATACTTTCTTTCATTTGTAAGCAGGTCTATCGTATACTTTGCCATTCTGTTGATGTCACCAATCTCAGCTATAAATCCCGTCTCATTATGTCTTAAAAGTTCGGGTAAACCGCCAACGCTGGTACTTACTACCGGCAATCCGCAAGACATTGCTTCCAGAGCAGACAAACCAAAACTTTCGGACTGTGAAGGCATCAGAAACAGATCAGCTCCGATTATCAATTCCTGAAGCGCGTCTTGTTTGCCGAGAAATACAACGTCATTAGTAAGATCGAGTTCACGGGTCAATCTCTCGCACTCCGATCTTTCCGGTCCGTCTCCAACAAGAACCAGTTTCGTAGGTACTTCTTTTTTAACCTCTTTCAGTATACGAATGTTATCCGATACTCGTTTAACTAGTCTGAAGTTAGAAGTATGTAATAATACTTTCTCACCATTCGGAGCTATATGTTTTCTAAATTGTTCATTCATACCTGGTTTATACAACTCGGTATCGATGAAATTGTTTATGACTTTTATATCTTTACAAATATTGTAATTAGTAATTGTTTTCTCTTTGAGGAAGCGGGATACTGCAGTTACACCATCACTTTCTTCAATACTGAATTTTACCAATGGAAGGAATGATGGTTCAAGTCCAACAAGTGTTATATCCGTACCGTGAAGAGTTGTTATAATTTTTGTTTCCTTTTTGCTTTTACGAAGGATTTGTTTTGCCAGATATGCGCTTGTGGCATGCGGAATAGCGTAGTGTACGTGAACTAAATCGAGATTTTCATATTGAATAACTTCGGTCATTTTACTGGTTAACGCAAGGCTGTATAAGCTGTGTTCAAACAGTGGATAGTTGCTCATTTCCACTTCATGATAGTAAACATCCTCATAAAAATGAGAGAGTCTTTTGGGAAAAGCATAACTGATGAAATGTACCTGGTGTCCCAGCTTTGCAAGTTCAATTCCCAGTTCAGTTGCAACAACACCGCTGCCGCCGTAAGTTGGATAGCATGTTATACCGATTCTCATAAAATATTCTGTTCTTCTTGGTTTAATGATTCGAATTTGTTGCTTAAAATTAACTAAAATAAACATGAAGCACAGATTAAATACTTGTTAATACCCCTTGGATGTTAAGAAGTTAATTAAAGAAAACTATTATTCAATCAGGGTTTAATGCAATTGCATATCCATCTGTAATTAAGTCCATATTTACTTATTTTTGTTTGCGTATTGATAATTTAATACCGGTTGTTAATTAATTGTAATACCACTTTATAGGAAGGATTCATGATTAAAAAGAGAATCTGTATTGTCGGATCTAACGGGATGCTTGGACAGAGGTTAACTGAATATTACTTGAAACATAATCAGGTTGAATTGTTTTGTTGTTCTTTTGAGGATGAATCTTATATTGACGGCGTTACTTACACTAAATTAGATATCACAAATAAGAAAGATGTCCAGAGGGTATTCAAAGAATTTTATCCTGACTATATAATAAATACAGCAGCTTACACGAATGTGGATGGCTGTGAGTCGGAGAAAGAAGTATCCTGGAAGGTTAATGTTCTAGGTGTTGAGAACCTGATTAAATATTCGACAGGGCTCGATGCAAAAATTTTACAAATTTCAACGGACTATGTGTATGATGGAAAGAGTGGTCCTTACGATGAACAAGATCTCCCCAATCCGGTAAGCGCATATGGAAGATCGAAGTTGGCTGCAGAGAATCTTCTGCACGCTAATCAAAGTAAATCAGCTATAATTAGAACCAATGTTCTTTATGGCCCGGCAAAAAAGGGGCGCCCGGATTTCGTAAAATGGGTGGTGACTTCGCTAAGGGAAGGGAAGAAGATTAATATAGTAACCGATCAGATAAACAATCCGACATTTCTGGATGACCTCACTCAGGGAGTTAGTAAAATAATTGAATTCGGTAAATCTGGTATTTACAATATCGGCGGAAAGGAATTCTTGTCGAGGTATGAATTTACTCTTCGAATAGCAGATTACTTTAATCTTGATAAGTCTTTGATAAACAAAATAGTTACAGCAGATTTAAATCAGCCGGCCCGCCGGCCATTAAAATCGGGTCTGATAATATTAAAGGCAGAGACTGAACTTGGATACAAACCGCTTGAAATTGAAGAAACGTTCGCGATAATGCAGAAAGAATTAGAATTATAGTCGGAGATCAAGAAAGAAAATAAATGCGCCTAATAATATTCCTATTTGAGTTAAAATTAGGATTGTTATTAACAGCTTGTTTTTTAATACTTTCTTTCTAAAACCTTTTGAATCTTCCTGGGAATTATTTTTTACGTAGTCCCCCATTCCCGGGTGCCAGTTTTTAGGAATCTTATATTGATCTGTGGTTTCTATATTTTTCAGTTTTTGTAATTGCATAAGTCAAACCCTAAATATAGGTAATTTTTCATTACGGGTCTGTGAATTCTATCAGAGAATGATAAAAATTTAATGTAAATTTTCATTAACTATTGTGAGTGCGACGAATAAAGTCGGTGACTTTTTATTTTTGTAATAACTAATCAGAATACTGCAATTAAAAATCAAACTGCTTTGCTCCTGCAGATTGGTGTATTACAAGTAAATATTTCGTATATAACGAAGAAAATGCACAAAATTGAACGCAATTTCCGGGTAATAGCTTTAAATAAGATGATTGAATTTGGTCTAATTATTGATTCTTAACAATCTTTTGAATTAATCAAGCCAGGGGGAAAACAGATGAAAAAAAACTTTACTCTCTTATTTTCATTAATTGTAATATCATTATACGCGCAAACTTCCTTAGATCTCGAAAGTTATAAGTCTTTCCTGGAACAGAATCAAAAAATAGGCTTTGATCAAATGAAGGTTAATCACAATTCCGGATATTTTCTGTCGGATATTGATTTAACCTGGCAGGATGCACTGTTTGCAGATTCAATCGACATAAAACTCGAGCTTACTCAGGGTGAGAAAAATCTTCTTGCTAAAAACGGATTCGTAGTAAGTGAAAGACTATCCCAAAATAATTTTGCTGCACAGTTGTTAGACATTTATCATAAGGATCTGCCGGTGTATATTTCATCCGATGCTATTCTCCATGCGGTGCATGAATCCTATGACAATATTCTGAAAGACCTTGAACTTACTTACACCATACCAAGATTGAAATCGTTACTTCTTACGCTGCATTCGGAAATTCCAGCTTTCGCAAACAGATATGGAATTAGCGGTGAACTTGAAAAATATATTCAGGATCTTGATGCCTATTTAACAGTTCCTCTCAGATTCATGGATAATTCTATAATGCCGAATTATGATTCCAACAATGAGTTTGTATCGAATTTTCTTAATCTGGCTCTGGCTGAAAACTATTTTGAAATTCCCTTTTTCTCATCAGTTGATCGTAAGATTGATTTTAGTCAGTTTAAACCGCGTGGACACTACGAGGATGAATACCATCCTGAACTTGCCGAGTATTTCAGAACTATGATTTGGCTGGGTAGAATGGAGCTCTATCTTATTGCTCCCAATTCGTTAATTAAACCGACTCGCGAGGATGTTCAGAGACAAGCCATAATGGCTGTTTTACTATCTGAATTAATAGATTTTACTGAGTCCCGGGAGTTGGTAAATGAAATTGAATTAGTTATAAATCTATTTGTGGGTGATCAGGATAATGTAACATTGGATAATCTCGGGGATGTTATGAGTAAAGCCGGATTTGATTCCTCACAAGAGTTAATTGATACGACTAACTTTTTAACTTTCCAGGATATACTTGCGGATCAGCCATACGCGGATCAACAAATATTATCTCAGGTTCTAATTGATGATCCGTTGTCCCCGGAAGATATCAAACCGGCATCTGCTTTTATGCTTTTCGGTCAGAGGTTTGTTATTGACTCGTATGTTACCGGCGCTGTTGTATTCGATAAAGTTCCTGACCGCGAGGGAATTCCTCTCAGACTGCTTCCTTCGACACTTGATGTTCTGTTTGCAATCGGTAACGATGCAGCTCTGGATCTTCTTAAAGATGAGCTTGAGTACTATCAGTATGAAACCAATCTCAGCGCCCTCAGGTATCTGATCGATCAGAATGAGGATGAATTCTGGAATAAATCAATCTATAATAACTGGTTGAATTCAATTCGTTCATTGAATCCGCCTGAAAATAGGACGGGATTACCATTGTTTATGCAGACAGCAGCATGGTGGCAGCAGAAAATGAATACACAGTTGTCGTCCTGGACTGAACTCAGACATGATAATTTACTTTACGCCAAACAGTCTTATACCGGTGGAGTCTCCTGTAGTTACCCTTATAGTTTTGTTGAACCGGTTCCTGAATTCTATCGTAGCATTCAGGTATTAGCGGAATCGGCATACGACAAATTAGACATTATCCAATTTGATAATCCGGCTCAGAAATCGATGATGTTGAGTTATTTTGACAGATTGAATGTAACGGCCGATACATTGTATAATATTGCTGTTAAAGAACTAAACGGAGATTTACTGGATGAAGCGGAGACGGTATTTCTTAAAAATATGTTGAGTGAAGAACAGGTTTGCGGTGGAATGTATGATGGATGGTTTCCTTTATTGTATTATAATGATTTTGGTGAAACCGTGTATGAATCTGATTTTCTGGTAGCTGATTATCATACAGCACCAACTGATGAGTCAGGATCGATGGTTGGCTGGGTAAAACATGCCGGTACAGGGAAAACTGATATGCTGTTGCTAACGGCCACACTTCCTTCCGGTGAGAAGGTTATGTTTGCCGGACCGGTTAACAGCTATCATGAACACACAACAACTAATTTCCAGAGGCTTGCCGACAGCGAATGGAAAGAGGAGTATTTATCTAAATCTTCAAGACCGGATTGGGTTAATATTTACCTTGCTGATGAAACTGGACTATCATATGGCAGCGGACCCTCTTTAATTACATCAGCCGGGAACAATGATAATTCAAGTTCACAGCCGGAATCCTATCTTTTAGCCAGGAATTATCCGAATCCATTCAACCCCTCAACTGTAATTGAATATAACATTCCCAGGGAACTTGCTAATGATCAGGTTAAGTTGACGATCCATAATATTACAGGTGAAGTTGTAACAACACTTATTAACCGCGAAATGCCTGCCGGTACATATTTAACTAAGTGGAACGGCACGAATTCATTTGATCAAAAGGTGTCCAGCGGAATATATTTTTATAACATTTCGGTAGGGGATCAGAATTTTACAGGTAAAATGAATCTCATCAAGTAGGATTAAATTAGGAAAGCGCAGTTATACCAATGCGCTTTCCTGTCCCGAATCTTTCACGAACAAACACGAGGACTTAATTTCTTCAGGAGTATTCCTCATTAAATCGAAATTCAACTTATCTCCAACACCAAATATATTTATATCGGCACGAGGAGCGGATTGGAGAGCCTCCTGAAATGTTCCCTTAAGCACCTTAAACTCGGTCATCGAAGGCAGTCGGGTTCTGTCACTAAGACGGTTTAAAAATTTGTAAAGTCTTGATTCTTCAGCTTTATCTTCTGCTACCGTCACTAAGACTATTTTCCCCTCCCAGTTCAACTGAAGTTGGAGAGCAATCAGCATAGCAAGATGCCAGTTCGGACTTCTGTCGCGAAGCCAGAGATTTATATCCTTCTGCATACCGAAAGCGATTCTGCTGTGCTGACGCAGAATCATAACACCCAATTCGTACTTGCTTGCTATATTTACAAGGGTTGAAATGTTTTCATCTTTTTCGGTTTTACTTCCGAGAGTCAGGAAAAGTGTATTTGGACGGAATGCACCGCTTCGCAAAGTCTGGATTACTAGTTTTGTTCCGTGAAGAAAATCCTTGTCTTCCAGAACTGTAGAATTAATCAGAATACCTTCATCTCTTAGAGGTTGAACAAGTTCGTCGAGTGCGGTAGCAGTTTCTTCAGTATTCTCTTCTTTAACTGAAAAGGCAAACAGGCTTCCCGAAGGATAGGTGATGTTCCGAATGAACAATAGAGGTCCCGACCATACTGCCGGTTCCTCGATTGGAATTAGCAGATCCGGTTTCCATGCTACCTGGTGACGAGGGAATTTGGCCGCGATCCTGGATGCCTGCTCTGCCAATGCGAGAAACATTCCACCGCGGATGTCACCCCAATCGGCTTTTAGTCCTCTCCTTGTCAGCCACACATATAAAATTACAATTATTACCAGTGCAACCACACTGAATATCGGATTAATTAGAAGCATGATAAAAGCACAGCCAATCGCACCATATAATGAAACAAATCTGGGGACTTTAAATGTCGGACGGAAACTGATAATGTTCATGCTTTGCTGAATGAAAACAACAAGGTTCAATGTGCCGTATGTAATCAGGAAGAACATTGTAATGAGCGCAGCAAGTGAGTTAAAGTCTCCCATAATAAGCGTTGCTATGATTACCAGCCCGGTAAATATAACGGCGTTTCGAGGTTCGTTGTTCTTTGTCTTTTTTACGAAAATAGAACTAAACGGAATACTATTCTGCTCAGACAGGGCCTGCAAAATTCTAGGTGCGCCTATTATACTACCCAGTGCCGATGAGAATGTTGCCGCGAGTATACCTATCAGTACTAGTGGACCCGAAAGAGCTTTATCTACCATTACCATTTGATTTGAACGCAATTCTTCAGGTGTTGCGAATAAGTGAACTGCATAAGCAAGTCCAACATAAATTATAAGTGTTACCCCAATCGACGAAAGCGTTCCAAATGGTATAGCTTTCCTAGGTTCTTTCAAGTCGCCGGAAAGATTTGCTCCGGCCATTATTCCGGTTACAGCCGGGAAAAATACAGCGAATGCGAACCAGAAGTCGGCATCCTCAAATCCGCCTATTAATTCTCTGTTGGTCACTATCTCCCCCGGTGATAAAAGAAATGATACGATTGAAACGACTATCACCCCGAGAATCAGGTATTGAACCCTGATTGCGAATACAGTACTAATGTATGAAATAGCAATAAGTACAGCCCAGGTAATAACGCCAACCAGCATGGCCGAGTGATCGGGGAATATCCTTAGCCAGCCTTCGGTAAATCCTGCAATATAAAGTGACGCGGAAAGAGTCTGCGAGACATAGAAGGGTATCCCTACGCTGCCCCCGGCTTCCAGTCCAAGACTTTTAGAAATAATTGAATATGCGCCGCCGGCACCGATTTTAATATTTGTGGTTATCGACGACATCGATAACCCGGTAGCTATTGTTATACTCTTTGCCAGGATTATAATCGCGATTCCACCAAGTAAGCCCGCATTACCAACTACCCAGCCGAGTCGTAAATACATTATTACCCCGAGTATTGTTAATACATCAGGAGTAAATACACCGCCGAATGTACCCAGTTTATTGCCGGGTGTAACAGATAATGCTTTTTTAAGTTTTTGGAATATATTCATCGGGATAATTTAATCTTAAGTATGATTTCGACTGCTTAATATAGAATTTTCTATGATTTATAAAAGTATTTTCGGATAGTTCGATTAGTTTTTATTTTGTAACGGCAATTAAATATTTTGGGGAAATTTTGGAACACGAATCTGTTAAATCCACAATAAGTATTGATCCCTCCTCAGGAGAGCAAATCGGAACCACGAAAATAATGCAAGCTGAAGAACTGTACAAGACTTTCGAAAGAGCAAGTGAAGTTCAAAAAGACTGGGCTGCCCTGCCGTTAAACTCTAGAATTTCATACTTGCTTAAAGTTCGGGAGTATATTGTTGAACACTTGGATGAGATGGCGGATGTTATAAGTCGCGATAACGGAAAATTGAAAATGGATGCTCTTTCGGGAGAACTTATTCCGATTACTATGGCCATTGGATATTATTGTAAAATCGCTGCAAAGGTTCTGAAGGATAAAAAACTAAATTCTGCGAATATAGTACTGGCATTTAAAAGGAGCCTTGTGAGACGTCTTCCAATCGGTGTTGTTGGAATAATATCTCCATGGAATTATCCTTTCTCAATACCGATGTTCGATGTTATACCCGGATTGTTGGCCGGCAATGCGATTATTTTAAAAACTGCTACCGAGACCCAGATGGTTTCCGGGATAATTAAGAACGCTTTTGAATATGCAGATATTCCGCAAGGTGTGATGAATGTTGTAAATGTTCCGGGCAGGATAATAGGTGATTCATTGCTTGATATGGGGGTAGGGAAATTGTTTTTTACCGGATCTGTTGAGATTGGTCAAAAACTTGCCGTTAAGGCTGCCGAAAACTTTATTCCTGTAAGTCTTGAATTAGGTGGAAATGATTCGATGATAGTATGTAAAAACGCAGATATTGATAGAGCGGTTGGCGGCGCAATCTGGGGCGGATTTCAGAATTCCGGTCAGTCTTGCGGCGGGATAGAACGAATTTATGTTGAAGCTCAAGTTTACGATGTTTTTATGGATAAACTTAAAAAACGTGTTAATGGTTTGTATGCGGGAGCAGGGAGTGAATATTCGAATGATCTCGGATTTATTACAACAAATAAACAAGCTGAAACTGTTCGAGAGCATATACAGGACGCACTTGATAAAGGGGCGGAAGTACATGCTCAGTCCGGAGTCAGTTCAGCAGATAACAAATGTTTGATACCTGCAACTGTACTTTGCAATGTTGATCATTCAATGAAAATTATGCGCGAGGAAACATTCGGACCTGTTGTTTGTGTGATGAAAGTAAATAATATTGATGAGGCAATTGAACTTGCTAACGATTCGGATCTCGGACTCACAGCTTCAATATGGACTAAGGATAATAAGTACGGTATTAATTTGTCAAGAAGACTGGAAACCGGAGTTGTTAACATCAACGATCATCTGATGAGTCATGGGATGGCCGAAACTCCTTGGGGAGGAATGAAAAAATCAGGTAATGGACGCAGTCATGGTGAGTTCGGAATGCTGGCAATGACTAATGTTCAAGTTGTTGTTAAAGATGTGCTTCCATTTGTAAAAAAGCATCTATGGTGGCATCCGTTTTCTGAAAAACTTTATAATACACTAATTGGTCTTGTGCATATTTATAGTGGAAAGAATATTATAGTTAGAATTAAAGGATTGTTCGCTACAGTCAAAGCTATTCCAAGAATATTTAAAGCAGAAAGGTAGTTTATTAATGAATAATGAAAAATATGACTTGTTTATGTTGCTGCTCAAGTTGAAGTCATATCTTGTAAGCATGGTCGATGATGATACGGACGATAGTTCAGGTTTGTATTATACTGAGGAGTATCTGAGAGCTAAGTATCCTGATAAGAAAGATGAAGTTCTAAGCATGCTCCATAGGTATAAGTTGGAAAGTGACTATGAAATTGTTTTTAATGAACAAGTACATCATATCTTTAAAAGTATGGTTGACGGGGAATCAAATGTTAGGAACCTTGACAATATACTAAAGCAGCAAAAAATTAACTCGTTCAGTCCCAGTGAAGTTGAAAAGTTCCTTGAAAACTTTCAGCTTAACCGTAATAACACTATAAAGGAAATGGTGGGACTATTACTAAATGTTACTAAGCTATGGTCTGATTATCATGAAATTGAATCTCAGGTGGATGATTATATTGAACTGGACGAAAAGGAAGTGCTTCGACCCGATGAAGAAGAGAAATTTCAGGCATTGGATAAAACTGCTTCCAAATCACTGGATGAAATTAGTCTGCTAACCAAAGAGTATCTCGAATTATGGATTGACTTTTTATTCAAATTCGGCGGTGATGTTCAGCTTCGCGAGTTTACAGCTCAATTCGAGAAACTGAAAGAATCTGTTGATTACTATTATAACGAATTATTCCTAAAATCCGGGTTGCATCCTAAGGGTGATAATGAGGATAGTAATTGAATTAGATGTGGTTATTGAAAATCGCTGACAGCGTCACTAATGCTGTTGAACGTTTTCAGTACCCGGTCCATTCCCGATATAAAAAACATTGTAGAAGGGGAGTTATCTTTGTTAAGCACAACTTTAAGACTTCCTCCTTCATAACTGATTTTTTTAAGATACTTAACCAGTACACCGAGAAATGTAGAGTCCATAAATTCACAACGACCAATATCTATTATTAGTTTTTTAGTTCCCCTGTTTATAAGTCTTTCAAGATAGTTCTTAAATTCGGGAGCTGTGTTCGCTGTAGCACGGTCAATATTTACCGTTACTATATCAATGTCGTTATGTTCAAATTTCTGGTACTTGTATGTGAAGTCGATACCGGATTCGATTTCCTTTTCCAACTCAGAAAGTTCATTGTTTCCATTAGCTGGTTTTTCTTCTATGATCTCCGGTTCCATCTGAATTTGGTCCGGTGGTTCGGGGTTAGTAGCAATTCCCTGTTCCTTAATTGTGTCCGGTTTTATCTCCGGTTCCACTATCTCAATTTGCGGTTCAGGATCGGGTGGAGCTGCGGTTGCTGCTTCATTCTCCGCAGATTTACTTTCAAGATCCTGAATCCTTTTAAGTAATTGTGCTTCGCGTTCTTTGAATGCTTCCAATTCTTTATTAGTCTCGGATTTAGTATCCGAAGCATCCTTAATAAGTTTATTTCTCTGTTCAAGAAGAGATGCTTCCAGTCTTTCAATATCATTTAATCTTTGTTCCAGAGCCTGCTCTGCAAATTGCTTCTCAAGCTCAAGGTTTTTTTCCCTCTCGTTTATTTCCTGTTCCCGCTTTTCAAGATTTGCGATTTCTTGTGTGATCGCCTCTTCACTCATCTGCTTTTCTTTGGCAAGGGATTCGGATAATAGGCTTAGCTCATTTTCTTTTTTATAAAGTTCATCTTCTTTTAGTTTTGCAGCGCGTATAATATCTTTTTCTTTCTCAACTTCTTCAAGCCTGCTGTGTAATTCCTCTTCCTTAATTTTTATCTGTTCCATCTCGCGAACCGTCTTCGCGCCTTTCTCGGTTTCTTCTTCAATTTGTTTTAACCTTGTTTCTATTTCCAGTTCCTTTTTTGCCAGTTCTTCTTCTTTATCAAGTATTTGCTCTACTTTAATTTTCTCTGATTCAAGTTGTTCATACTTTTCCTTCAGTTCATTTTCTTTCTGCTCAAGCTCTTTCTCTTTAAGAAGTGATTCCTCAACTTTTTGTTTCTCTTCTTCAAGCAGTTTGAACTTTGCTTCTATGGTTTTCTCTTTTTCCTTTAACTCTTCCTCTTTTTTTACTGCAATATCCAGAGCGGTTTTTGCTTTATTCAATTCAGCAAATTTATTTTCAAGAGCTCTTTCTTTTGCTTCAAGCTCCTTCTCTTTGGACGTAATTTTTGTCGCGTTCTCTTTTTCTTTTTTTAATTCATTCGCCTGCTTTAAAAGCTCAAGTTCCCGGGCTGCTAATTCCTTAGCTTTATTTAACGTATTCTCAACAAGCTGCTTTTCATTTTGTAGTGTTTTGTTTCTGTTCTTAAGTTCATCTTCCTGTTTCTTCAGTTCCAGAATCTTCTTTTTAATGAGTGCCTGCGCCTGAGCTTCCTCCTGAAGTAATGCCTCCTCTAGCTGTTCAATTTGCTTCTCCCGTTTCGATAATTCATGGAACTCCTTGTTCAGCTCAAGTTCTGCAAATTCTTTTTCCTTTTTAAGTGAATCTTCAAATCGTTTCAATTCCTGTTCTCGTTTAGAGAGTTCAGTATTACTTTCCTGTTCCGGACCTTCTATTTCCGGCTTCTCCCGATTCGTATTTATTGGAGGTGACTTCAGATGCTTATCTGTCTCTTTTTCCGGAGGATGTTCTTTAATTACTTGATCATCTGATCGTTTTCCTTTGAAATCGAAAGTAGCTGTGAAATTTCTTACCTGTCCGGATGTTTTGCTGGTCCGTTTCTGCAATACTTCTTCCTGTTCCGGGGGAGATTCAAAAAGATTGTTTTCAACTTGGGGATTATCTGCTATCAGTTTTTGAAGTTCCTTCCGTGAGATTGGCAGTACAATCGTTTCCGAAAGTGATACGCATGTTGAAAGTCGGTTAACGTTGCTTATTATTTCCTCGTATCCGAAAAAATCATTTGTGATTATAGTCTTCGAAAGGCTTTGTCTTTTACTCAGATTCACAAAATTGTAATCAATTATATTAACTTTTCCTTCAATCACCAGATAAACAAAATTCGAAGGTGATCCTTTACCATAAATCAATTGGTTCTTTTCGTAAACAACAGGTTTCTTATTTACAAATTCTTTGGTGAGTTTTAGGATTCCGGTATCCCGGAACAGCTTGTTCCTTTTTATTTGATCTATAAGACTCATCAGCTACAAGACAGATTTATTGTATAGGAATTACTAATATATTTGAATATCTAAAATAAACAAATATTTGAAGGATTTACAGGACTGTATTTCTTATTAACTAAATATGAATGAGTATTTGTTGAATTGATGGAATATGTGGAAAGTATTGAGAACCTGAAAAAGGTTTGTACCCACGACAGGATTCGAACCTGTGACCTACGGTTTAGGAAACCGTTGCTCTATCCTGCTGAGCTACGTGGGCATAATTTAGTATGTCTTTAACAATTTCTCGTCCAACTCCAGACTTTAAGTATTTTTCCCTGTCCAACGCCTGTCTTTGATTATTATATCTTTCCGCATAAACAATTTTCCAAGGTCTAAATGCTTTTGTTGATTTTGTTTTCCCAGCGTTATGTTCACGCAACCTTCGATCTAAATTGTTGGTGCAACCAATATACTTTCGGTTCAGCTTTTCATTTAACAATATGTAAATATAATAATTCATTTTCCGTTGCTCCCTGCCTGCCGGCGGGCAGGTATCCTGCTGAGCTACGTGGGCATAATTTATTAGAACTTGTAAAACCTCAATCCTGCTGCTTGTCCGGTGTATCCCGATTTATCGGGAGAAGACGGAAGCTACGTGGGCATTAGCCAGAATTTGAATGAGCAAAAATAGTTATATGACCTGTAAATTAAAAGAGAGTTGTTAAAGAAGTTGCTTTTTTGACTGTATGAAGTCCACAAGCTGGTTGAAGCTGTCTATTTCCTCATCGCTAAGCTCGTGCTCTACCATCGGGTAGGCGAGGAGTAGATGTCTCAAATTAAGGTTTTGAACGGCATATTCAATGTCGCTGTCAAAAACATCAGGCTCAGCAAAAGTCTTTTCAACGAATTTAACGGCTGATTTAACGGAGCCTATATAATCTATTTTAGTGTTATTGCAAATATTTATCAGTACGTATAACTGGCTTCTTCTACATGCGACCAGTTCAACAACTGCCTCGGCTGCTTTTTTCCTGAAGTGCGTATACCTGGGAGCCTGAAGGAAAGAATTTGATGAAATATCGAGCAGCAAATCGATTATATCCGACTGACGATGCTCGTACTTATTAAAATCTGCTACTGCTTTTTCAATTGCTGTTTTCAGAGCTTTGGGGAGCAGATTTTTAGCATCATCAATGTTTTGCTGTCCGCTTCGTATCTCTTTTATTATTTTTATCAGTTGAGAATAATTTCCCTCTTCAGCGGTTTTTTCAATTGGTGTTTGCTCTTCCGGATTTTTCTTTTCCCCCTTGCTGCGCCATTTTGTAATGCTTGAAGCTTTCCGCTGCTCCATACTTAGTTTTATTTCATTAATAGGTTCAACATTTGAAACTACTTTTATTCTGTTCTTATGCAGTTTATCCTTCATAAAATTGTAATACTGCTTGTCAGTATCGAAGCTTAATAGCGTATCTTTCCCAACCTGTCCGTAAGTTATTTTACCTACGATTAATGACTGGTTAATCTGACGAATTGAATCTATAACTTTCTCAACCCTTTTCAGGTTCTTTTCATCGGTGACTATTGTGATTTTCTCAACGCTCATAAAAAAGGCTTCATTTGTTTTCTGAAAATTAGTCCAGCCGGGTAGAAAGTCTGGTTCTTAAATCATTATTATAATCGAAAATAGAAATTAACTTTTTAGATTGAAAGTAATGATATTTGAAAACTGTCCATAAAACGGAGGCGTAATTTAACGTAATTTTAAAACAGAAATTGATACCGCTTTAAATTGAATTTCGATGTCCTTTATTGTAATTTTAATATTGATTTTATTCAATTTAAGGAGAATAGTGATGACAACAATTATTGATGTTCTGGGACGGGAAATTCTTGATTCCAGAGGTAACCCGACGGTTGAGGTTGAAGTTCTGCTGGAATCGGGGATAGTAGGCAGAGCAGCGGTACCGAGCGGTGCCTCTACAGGTGAGCACGAAGCAGTTGAGCTTCGGGATGGCGATAAAGCCAGATATCTTGGAAAAGGTGTATTAAAAGCTGTTGATAATATTAATGATAAAATTGCTGATGAGCTTATAGACTTTGACGCAACTGACCAGGTGGCAATTGACAACTTCCTGTGTGATCTCGATGGCACTCCCAATAAAGCTCAGTTGGGTGCTAACGCGATTCTGGGTGCTTCCTTAGCCTGCGCAAAAGCCGCGGCTGAAGCGCTTGGACTGCCGCTTTACAGGTACATTGGCGGAACTAATGCCAAGACCCTTCCGGTTCCTATGATGAATATTCTGAACGGTGGAAGCCACGCTGATAACACTGTTGATTTCCAGGAGTTTATGGTTATGCCTCATGGTGCTGAATCATTTGCAGAAGCTTTAAGAATGGGTACGGAAACATTTCATTCACTTAAGGCTGTATTGAAGGCTAAAGGTTACAATACTTCCGTTGGTGATGAAGGCGGATTTGCACCGAACCTTAAATCAAACGAAGAGACTCTTGATATTATACTTGAAGCGATTGAAAAAGCAGGATATAAACCGGGTGAAGATATTAGTCTCGCACTCGATGTTGCATCCAGTGAGATGTACAAGAAAGAAAAGAACGTTTACGAATTCTTCAAATCCGATAAGTCTGAAAAGACTGCCGAAGAAATGGTTGAAATTTATAAGAATCTCGCAGCAAAATATCCTATTATTTCAATCGAAGACGGTCTGGACGAAAACGATTGGGACGGCTGGAAACTGTTAACATCCGAACTTGGTGGAAAAATTCAGCTCGTAGGTGACGACCTGTTCGTTACTAATACTGAAAGACTTGCAACCGGTATCGAAAAGAGTATTGCAAATTCCATTCTGATAAAAGTAAATCAAATTGGTACTCTTACAGAAACTCTCGACTGTATCGAAATGGCGAAATGTGCAGGATATACAAATGTGATTAGCCACAGATCAGGTGAAACTGAAGATGCTACGATAGCTGATATTGCTGTTGCTACAAATGCCGGTCAAATTAAAACCGGTTCTGCAAGCAGAACTGACAGGATAGCTAAGTATAATCAACTTCTCAGAATTGAAGAAGAACTTGATACTACAGCAATCTTCCCCGGCAAATCAGCTGTTAATTGTAATGACTAGTTTTAAGTAGCAATTTTTATTGATGAGCGTCTCTCCTAAAAGGGAGGCGTTTTTTTTATTCCTCCTCTTCAGATTCCGGGTAGAATTCTATAATGAACCTGGATCCTTTATCTTTCTCGCTCTCCACTCGTATATCGGCATTGTTCATTTGGCAATAGTTTTTAACAAGTGCGAGTCCCAAACCATTTCCTTCATATCTTCTTGTATATCCCTGGTCTTCCTGAGAGAACGGATCAAACAGATGAGGCAGGTATTCCTCGGAAATCCCTATTCCGGAATCTTCGACAATGACCTGTACTAACCCGCTATTTGATTTCTGTAATATTACTTCGACATATCCCTCGCGGGTATATTTTATAGCATTGTCAACGAGATTAACAATTATTTGCGAAACTGAATATTCATCTATATTTAGGGGAGCGATATCTTCTTTACAGTTCCTAAACTTCAGTTCAAGACCTTTTACCTTTGCGGTGCCATCGAACTCAAAAACTATCGGCTTGATAATATTCTCGGCAATATCTGTGGGTTTAATTTCAAGCTGGTATGTATTCGTCTGTATGGCTGACATATTCAGAATAAGATCTATAGTTCTGATCAGTCTTTTGCTGCCCTGATCTATCATATCAAAACTTATTTTAATGTCATCATCAACCTTATCCTTGATTTCATTCTTGAGAAGGTTAGTAAAACTGAGGATGCTGTTAATCGGAGTTCTAATTTCGTGTGAAATCTGTGCGAGGAATTCTGATTTTAACCTGTCCGATCGTTCAGCATATTCTTTCGCGGATATAATCTGATTCTCAAAATTCTTTCTCTCTGTAATATCCTGTTTAATCGCTATAAAATGTGTTACTTCACCATCAATGTTTTTAACCGGAGTGATTGTAACATCTTCATAATACTCTGTGCCGTTTTTCTTCTTGTTGATAATTTCTCCGGACCATACCTGACCGTTTAAGATGGTATACCAGAGATTTTTATAAAAGCTCTCACTGTGCTTCCCGGATTTCATTAGTCTCGGATTTGAACCAATTAATTCATCTTTGTTGAACCCTGTAATTCTGGATATGGCTTTATTGCACCAGACAATAGTACCGTCTTTCGTTGAAATTACTATTCCATTATAAGCTGTGTCTAATGCGCTATTCTGAAGATTGATTATCTCTTCGGCCAGTTTTTTATCGGAAATGTTCGATGCGAATCCCTGAATTACAAGTTCTCCGTTATTATGTTCAATAACATTTAAACGGTCGCTTATCCATTCCCAATTTCCCTTAACGTCTTTAATCCGGTACTCAATCGATTGAATATCCCTGCTATGCGCACTCATAAGGGCTTCTTTGTAACCTTCTGCATCGGCAGGATGAATTAACTTTATCCAGAGGAATTCATCCTTCCCGAACTCTACGGGTGTTAAACCAAGTACATTCTGAACACGAGGAGAAATGTACTGCATTCGCTGGTCCGGGGAAATCAGGTATATAATTTCCGGAGAATTCTCAACGATATTTCTGAATCGTTTCTCACTTTCCTTAACAATGATTTCAGTTTTCTTGCGGTCGCTCATATCCTGGAATACAAGCACAACCCCCTCAATTTGTCCGGAATCGCTTTTTATCGGAGCAGCGGAATCCATTATTGGTCTCGTTCTACCATCCTTTGAAACAAGAGCAGCATGGTTTGCCAATCCAATCATGTTGCCGGAATTCAGCACTTTTTTAACCGGGTGTTCAATTGACTTACCGGTATATTCATTTACTACTTTGAAAATATTTTCAAGCGGATTATTAACCGCTTCTGCAGCCCCGTAACCGGTAAGATCTTCTGCCTGTTTGTTCATGAACTTTACAACACCGTTGCTATCGGTGGCTATTACAGCTTCCCCAATACTCTTTAGAACAGTGCTTAACCATTTGTCTTTAATCTCTAATATTCTTTCCGACTCATGTTTGTATAGCGCAATTTCAATTGCAATCTGCAATTCACGCTCATCAAATGGTTTTATCAGATAGCCTGATGGATCGGTAACTTTAGCCCTGTTTAATGTGTTATTGTCAGTGTATGCAGTCAGGAAAATTATAGGGATGTCCTGCTCGCGTTTGATTAATTCAGATGTCTGAATTCCGTCCAATTCTCCCTTAAGCATAATATCCATTAACACGAGATCAGGGACTACATCCCTAACCTGCTTTATAGCATCTTCACCGCTTACGGCAGCACCTGCCACTTCATATCCAAGTCCTTTAATTCTATCCCGGATTTCAAGCGATACAATGCTTTCATCTTCAACTATAAATATACGTTTCTTTTGGTCCATCCTTATCCCGGGTATTCAGAGCAAGTTTTCATAGAAATTCATAATATTATCGAACACAATAATCGGAAGTTTAAGTCGTCTTTTTAATTAGTAGTTAAAGCTAATGCTGAAGCTTGTGCCGTTGGAGTTGCTGACCTGCAATTCAGATTCAAGCTGCTGCCCAAGACTGTAAATCAATTGCATTCCGAGCGTATCGCATTCCTCAAGATTAAGTGTTTCAGGAATTCCTATACCATTATCTCTTATTGTCAGCTCTGCATGGTTATCTGCATGAACTGATAATTCAACAACAATTAAATTATTGTTTTCACTACGGGGTTTAAAAGTTTTGGGGAAGGCATATTTAAAACAGTTTGACAGTAGCTCATTAACCATTAATCCTAACGGCGCCGCTTTATCTATCGGTAAGAGCAACAAGTCAAGTTTATAATCCATCTGGATTCTTGTTGAAGCTGATTTGTAGGAATTTGCTATATAGCCGGATAGGTTCTTAATATATTCCGAAAAATTAATCGAGGAGAGATTCTCCGATTTATAGAGTTTTTCGTGAACAAGCGCCATCGACTTAACTCTGTTTTGACTATCAAGGAATATGTCCAGAATATTTTTGTCTTTAATCCTTTTTGACTGCAGGTACAGCAGACTTGAAATGATCTGCAGATTATTTTTAACACGATGATGGATTTCCTTAAGCAGCACTTCTTTTTCTTCAAGAGAACTTTGAAGACTCTCTGCATGCAGCTTTAATTTATCCTCCAGGTTGGATTGTGCCAGCGCGATAGCAAGTTGAGATCCTATCTCCTTTATAATAGTAATTGTATCGGAATCGAATGCTTCCGGTTTGTCGGAGCCTACATTGAATTCCCCTATGTACTCTTCCTGGAACTTCAAAGGATAACATACATATGAATTTATTTCAACAGGTTTTATATAATCAAGAATTTCAGCGTGACCAGTATCGTCGTAGACATTTCTCTGATATACATACTCCACTTTATTGAACTTATTGATAGGCTCAATTTTAGACATATCCATTGTTTCGGTTTTCTTTAAAGTCCTGTTATTCACATATGTTATGCTGTGAACAATCATGCTGATTTTAGTAAAATCATACAGCGCAACACTTGAACGACTGAAACTAATCAGTTTATTCTTAAGATTGGATATTGTCTCAAAGATAATCTCTTCCGTAGACTTAGCTGAAATAATACCTCTGTAAATTTCTTGTAAAGCCTCAAGTCTTAAATTATACTTGCTCAGTCTGTTCTCAGCATTTACCCTTTCCTGCACCTCGGAGATAAGTGCTGTATTAGTTTCCGCCAGTTCCGCTGTTCTTTCTCTTACTCTCAATTCCAGTTTGTCTCTTAATTCTTTCAATGACTTCGTCATCTTGTTAAATGAATTTGAAAGACTTTCAAGTTCATCACCCGATTTAACATCCGATGTAACGGAAAAATCTCCGTCCGATATTCTTTTTACGATAGCGTCGAGATCCGTTATCGGTTTAGTGAGTCTCCTGGCAAAAAATATTGCGATTATAAATCCGATAAATGTGAGAACAACGGATAATACTATGGCTCGGTTATTTATATTTGAAACAGCATTGTTATATGATTCAAGTGATAAGCCGACATGAATCCACCCCCATTCTATTCCCGAGAATTTAAACTTGTGAGTGTAGTGAAATATTTCGGACTCAATAAGGTCAGAGTAAATTATTGCCGGATCCGGAGTTTTGTCCGGCAGCCAGTAACCTGCGAGTGTGTCAACACTCCAACGCTTGTTCTTAATTATCAAAGAATATCCGTCCGATCTGGTAGCCACTATATATTGAATGGAATTACTACCTTCTATAAGTCCTAACAAGTAATCAACAATATCCGGGAAACTCTCAGTCATCAAAGCTGATTCATTCTTATTCAGTACTGAAGAAACAACATCACTGGCTTCGGATTTCATCCTGTCGAACAGAACCTGCTTCTGATAGGGAAGTCCGATTAGCACAAACATAAATATTGTTGATAGAATCAGGAGCCAGCCGAATAACACAACTTTTAGTAGTATCCCTTGTATCTGCAATTTTTGTTTGATGGACGAAGGCATATTATTACTCGGATTTGGAATTCAATTTGTATTCATTAAATACTTTCCTTGCACCTTCAAGCATCTCATTATTAATTCTATAGAGATGATCAATCTTAAAAAGATTAAGAATTTGTGTCCCTCTATCATCATCCCCCATACTTAATACCGAATTTTCAAATAACTCTTTTGTATTCTCGTCAAGTGTTTTTCTAAGTGCAAACAATCCGGTAATTATTCTCCCGAATTCACCTATTATCAGAGTTTTAGATTTTAGCTGCGGATTCATACTGATAGCTACTTCATAAGCGTTTCTGGAAATTATTCCGACGTCAGCTTTATTAAAAAACACTTCCAGTATAACTTTGGATTCATATTCGATTTGACGAACTCTTGAAAAAAACTCTCCGAGTTTGTTTATCTTTTCAAATTTATTAATCTCATTAAACAGCCACATATCAACAATACTGTTGTAATTTTGCTGTGGGGTGAGTAACTCATTATTCTTTAGATCGCTTAACGCAGTGTAACCATTTTCCTTATTTACAATTATATAAAATTCCCGATATGCGCGAACTCCGGAAGTTCCCGTGAAATACGGCTCAATAATACTGTCTCCATTTAACCGGAAATATTCAATTATCGGGAGACTCAGGCAATCGACATTCTCTTCAATGATGGCTTGTTTTAATACCGGCAGCGAAGAATAAAATTTGTTTTCGAATTTGTAATTCAGGTCATATTTCCTATTTACCGCATCTGCAAATGCATCCGCCATAACCTGAAGAGCAGCCGTAACATCATCCTGATCTACATCCAGAAGTAATTTTCCATAAGAGGCAAACTTAAAAATTCTTTCCTGTTGTGCATCCGTTGTAACGTTGAACAACAAAATTACTATCGCTAAAATTATTAAAGTGCCGGGTTGTTTAGAATATTTGTTTGTTGTATACATCTTTGTATTAATTCCTGTATGATGCCATAAATTTTGAGTAATAAATTTCTTCTGTATTTTTTAAGTGTCTTTCTTCGAAGTGAAATACCTGTGTACGTTTGAACAAATTAAGAATTTGCTTTCCTCTAATAGTACCCTGAATATTATTAACGGCAGTTAAAAACCGTTGCTTTTCATCATCATTAAACTTACCGGTTAAACAAAAAATGCTGTGCAGTAATTGTGGTGAACGTTCAATAATTACAGTACGGTCTTTAATTTGGGGGTTGAGTTCACATGCAAGTTGATAAACTTTTTCACGAACAATGCAAGCATCTACATTCTTAAAAAACACAGAGTTAATGCACTTTGATTCGGATTCCATCGAATCTACTTCACTAAAAAACTCTTCCTTGGAAATCCCAACTTTGGTTTTTATTAAATAATTTAACCAGAACTCAGCTATTTCTCCAAAGCCGGTCGATGTTAATGAAATTTTCTTGTCGATCAAACCTTCCAGAGTAGAATATTTTCTGTTTGATACCAGAATATATGTCTGCGAAGTGTCTTCGGCTGTAAACAGCATTGGTTCAAGGTGCCTGCTGTCCTTTGACTTAAGGTAATTAATTGAGGAAACTACAACCATAAAGGTTTTCTCAAGGTCATAGTTCTTTTTAATATAATCTTCAGGGCTGGTTATAACAAGATTGATTTTATAATCAAGACCTCCATCTTTAAATAAATCTGTAACCCACATTTCGAAGGATACCTGCATATCTCTCGAATCCGCTTTGGGAAAAATGTTTGAGAGCATGAGGAAGTCTAACTCTTTATTCTCTTGAGCATTTGTGAACGTTGCTGAAAGAGTAAATGTTATGATCACTATTGTGCGAATCATGTTATACATGTTATTCCTGATGTTCATTTGCCAAGTCTATTGCTGATTTGAATTAATGATTGAACGTGATTTTCATTGAATGAAACCAACTTATCGATTGAAAAGAGACTGAGAAGTTGTATCCCGGATTCATTATTATGAAGGTTGTCCGGAATAGAATCCAGAATCTCCTCTTTATCTGTTCCGATTATATTATTATTGTAACAAATTATTCCGGCTAAAAGACCGGGCGAGCTTTTTATAATTTTTAATCGTTCTTTTGTCTGCGGATTTAACTTACTTATTAGTTCAAGGGATTCACTAGTAACAATACAGGCATCATATTCGTTGAAAAACACAGCTAATAACATTAAACTGGCTTTGGTTGAACTGTCAGGCGCTGTCTCAGCAGAGAGCAGAGAATAATTTTGGAAAAGTAGAAGTATTATATAGAATCTCATTGATTTACCATATTAATATTTGCCAGTTTATTTAACTGTAGTTGCAAATTTATAAGATCGAACATTGCAAGATTATGTTGAACCTTCATTATAGAGCCCATAATCTGGGACTGAAGATAATCCTCAATCGGGGCCATATTATTTTGATACGCTCGCTTTGTAAGGTCCTCATTTTCCTCTGAGAGTTTACGCGCCTCATAAGTGCTTTGCACTCTGAACTTTGCTGAAGTTAGTTCGCCAAGCACTTTATTTACTTGCATTATAATTGAGTTCTTTAACAAGTTACTTTCCTTTTGTAACTTTTTATATTCAATTTCCGACTGATCAATTTTATTGATTGTCCTGAAGCCTTCAAATAACGGGTATTCCAGCCCGATGCCGACACCGAACTGATTCTTGTTATCACCTGTTACGTATCCGTAATTGTATTCATTATCTTTACGTTTATAGAATCCGAAGAGAGCCACATTCGGCCATAATCCGCTTTGCGCTTCACTAATTCTATTCGAATAGATCGCAATAGCATGTTCAACTTTTTTAAGTCTCGGGTTGCTTTTTAAAACTCGTTCAAGCAGTTCATCTTTGTTATCGATAGTATTTAACTGCATTAATGAATCCGCTGCCGGCTCAAAATCCATCGAGTCAATTAGACCGGTAAGAAATCTCAGCGACTCTTTAGTCGATTTATACTTGCCTTCAATTGTCCGGACGATTCCCTTAGCCGATTCAACCATCATCTTGTTTTTCAAATAGTCCAGTTTTGTTACACTGCCTGAGCCTTTTTTATACATAGTCTCTGTCAGGCTTAGGGTCGCTTCAAGTCGTATAACTGTGCTTTTACCTGTGTTAAGCAAGTTTGACAGCATTACCAGTCCATAATATGCACGTGACGTATTGTAAACCAATTCAGACTTTACTGCTTCATAGTCCTGCCTTGCAACTTCAATATTATTTTTTGTCTGTTCCAGTATTGAACTTATTTTACCTCCGGTAAACAGAGGGTAAACCAGCCTTAGTTCCGACTCAACAACTAATTTATCCATCAGTTTTATATTCTGCTGTGGAACTGTAATTGGTGGAATATTAATGTTAAGTATGCCTAAGTTTATTTCAGACATATCGAAGTCAAAACTGGGGAAAATATAATTCGGATCCTCATCTAGCCATGCAAGACTGGAGCTGAGCTTTAGTGAAGGGTAATTGGCCGATTCAGCCTGTCTATTCTGGGATTCGGCAATAGATATTCCAAGTTCACTACTTTGTATTAGCTCATTATTTGTTAAGGCCAGTTCGATGCATTTTTCAAGGCTTAAAGAAAGTATCTCAGACTCGTCCTGAGACAGATCCACTTGGGCGGAAGAGTTAAACGAGAAAGTAAATAATAGTAATGAAGTTGCCGCAAATCGATAAATCAAATTTTGTATCATATTTTATCCGGGTCATAGTGCTTAAAAGTAAAGGAATACATTCTTATTATTATCGAAAACATACCGACTAATTTAAATGCATCGTTAAGTATTATGCAGAATGTTTGCATAGATTGTAAAATATTCCGCATATATCTCCTCATAAATATCATGATCGGATTTACTGAATGTAACCAAAACAATCCTGTTAATGCTTGTATTCGTAATGCTGAATTTGCGAATGCTTTCCAATGCAATTTTGCAGGCCCGTTTGAAGGGAAATCCGTAAACACCTGTGCTTATTGAAGGGAAAGCAATAGATTTTAATCCGTATCCATCAGCTAACTTCAGTGAACCAGAATAACACGAGGCCAGCAGTTCATCTTCATGGTTCTTTCCGCCTCTCCAAACAGGTCCGACTGTATGAATTATATGATTCGCGGGCAAATTGTAAGCGCCCGTAATTTTTGCTTCTCCCGTCTCGCAGCCGTTTAGTGTTCTGCATTCTTCAAGTAAACTTGGACCGGCTGCCCTGTGAATTGCACCGTCAACTCCGCCACCGCCGAGTAGTGTTGAGTTTGCTGCGTTCACAATTGCATCCACCTTTAACGTTGTTATATCACCCAGGATCAATTCTATGGTTATATCTGTAATACTCATAAATAAAAACTGCATTAAGTGAAAAGTAAAACCAAATAATTAATATTGGTTTCCGTACGGTTCCCAAAATTAAAAGAATCTGCAGGCAAAGTATTATGGAAGGGAAATTAATAAAATTATATGAGTATTGAGAGTTTATTCCCGGGTAAATCGTTTTATTTCAATTTCATGCTGAGGGAATAATTCCAGCAATTCCCGGCGAGATGCGAGCTGGAAATCATCGAATTCAAAACCGGGAAGTACTGTGCATCCAAGCAGTGCAAACGAGGTTAAGTCTGCTAACCCGGCTGCGAACCAGGTATTTCGTGGAATAACAAATTGCGGGACCTGTCCGGACGATACGTCCTTGCCGAGTGAAATTAATTTGTATTTGCCGGAAGGATCAATCGTATGGATTTTAACCGTGCATCCGTCAAGATGATGCCATATCTCATCAGATTCAAGTCTGTGAAATCCGCTTTGTTGATCCTGCTTCAGCAGGTAATAAATTAATGTCCCCAGGCATCTGCTGTTGTTATATCGATCGGGCAGGGAATTGGAATCAATTTTTTCAGGAGATCTGTAAATCTCGGAAAAGTATCCCCCTTCAGGATGACTTTCCATTTTCAACACGGAAATGTATTCGTCAGCCTTTTCGATCATAGTTTATCCTAATTAATATTTAGAGATAATATTGAAAGTTTACAGATACTTCTCAATATGAAGGGTTGAATCGTAATAGTCGCCGTCAATATTTATTACCAGATTCTCCAATTGCTTTGAAAACCATTCGATATCTATTTCGTTTTTCTTTATAGTTGCAATTAAATAGGAAAGTTCTTCCGGATTAAGTTCTCTGTCGGAAACAGCCAGTTTTAATCCGTCCATAACGAAACTTTGAGCAATATCCTTATTTGAAAAGGCAGGCACGTCATCCAGGAGATACTCATTTTCAAGCGACTCATTTATTGCGGTTTTACAAAATTCACTTTCAAAACCGAGTAATTTCCCAACATTTTCGAGGATCTTTCTTTCACCATCATCAATTTTTCTGTCCTTAATCATCAAAATCAATAATCCTTTAAAGTAATTGCTTTTTTCCTGTACTGATAAAACCAAGTCTAACTCCATATCAAAATTCCTGTTGCAAAGATAAAAAACTTGTGAGTGATTCCTAACTAAAACAAGGTTTGTTTCAGCTTTGTAAAATCGAGCAGGGTACAAAGTTCCAATTCTGGCTAATATTGTGAACCATTACGGGATGTTTCTCTCTTTCTGATACATTTTTATTTATAAAAACAGCAGAAATGCTTCATTTTTAAACGGTTTTATGGCATTAAGTTTGAATAGTATAGTTTTTTGAAAATGTGATTTCTGATGGAACTGATCCCTATATTATATACTGTTTTGCTTATTAGCCTCGGACTGCTGGCAGTAGTTCTTGTCTATTCGAATTTTTCTTCCCGAAAAGAAAAACAAGATATAAGGGAGGATTATAAGGAGCTGGTAAACCAGAGAAAAATAGCTTACTCTAAAGAGCAATCGGAATACCTGAGGAAGATAAACGGCGGGTTCGAACTGGTAACTTCCGAACAAAACAGCCAGGATGTATCGGAACAACAATCTGAATCGAAATCTGCCGATAGTAATTCAGAATTGTCGGAAAATTCACACATAGAAAATAATTATTTCATTCCAGGAAAACCACGGTCACATGGCAGACGAAGATTTTCAGTTCTTAATGATCCGGGTACTGTGCAGAAAGAGACTCCTTCCTCTCAGCAGAAAAAATCGGTTTATCCTGTTCCTGTGAAAACGAGCGGAAATTACTATGGATAATACTCAGTTAGCGAAAGAATATTTGCATAAAGCAATTGAAAACCAGATCGATGGAAATCTGAATGAAGCTCAAACATATTGCAGACTTTCTTTGGAGGCAAGTGAGAGTTCGGAAGCGCATACTCATCTCGGTTGGATTTTCAGTATAAACGGCGAATATGAGGAAGCTATTGAGGAATGCCTAAAAGCTATTAAACTGGATAAGGATTTTGGTAATCCATATAACGATATTGGGTCATACCTTGTTATGCTCAACAGGGAAGAAGAAGCTATAACATGGTTTGAACGAGCCAGCAGAGCCCCGAAATTCAAACAGAAGTACCTTGCTTATACAAACTTGGCTCAGATATACAAAAAGCTGAATGACTGGGAAAAGGCGTTACATTTCTTCAAGGAAGCCTTTACCGATAATCCCGGATATAAACCTGCCCGCAAAGGGTATTACAAAATTCTTGCACTCTGCAACTAACCTCAATTTGTAAATTAGTTTTCTCTTTTAGTAATACTTTGGTATTATTACGCTTCTTGCTATTGAATTTATCGAGGTGAATTATGAATTCCGAATCTGCAAAGGAATTTCTTGAACTTGAAGCTCAACTCCAAAACTCGCAGGCTGATCTCTGGCGCGTATTCCGAATAATGGCAGAATTTGTCGAAGGATTCGAAACTATGGCATCGATCAAACCGAGTGTTGCGATCTTCGGTTCTGCACGAACAAAACCAAAAGATAAGTATTATAAACTTACGGAAAACGTTGCCGGTGAACTGGTAAAGAAAGGCTATGGCGTAATAACCGGCGGCGGACCCGGAATTATGGAAGCTGCCAACAAAGGGGCGTCTGAAGCCGGAGGTAGTTCTGCCGGAGTTAATATCGAACTTCCGATGGAGCAGGGATCCAACAAGTACATAGACCGGGATAAACTGTTGTCATTCCGGTACTTCTTTGTTCGCAAGGTAATGTTCTTCAAGTATGCTCAGGGTTATATACTAATGCCAGGCGGATTCGGTACTGCCGACGAGGCTTTCGAAGTACTTACTCTTATCCAGACAGGTAAAACAACTAGGTTCCCGGTTGTACTAATGGGAAGTGAGTTCTGGGGTGGTCTGTTGGACTGGATAAACAGTGTCCAGCTTAAGAATAACTATATTGGTGAAAAAGATCTGAAGTTGTTCTCGTTAACCGATGATCCGGCAGAAGCCGCAAATATTATATGCGAGTTTCATAAAGGTAAGAAGCATACTCCTAACTTTTAGTATAATTTTGCTGCAGATTCTTACAATTAGAGATAGCCTGTTGAGATGTTTCGGAACTCAACAGGTTTGTCTACTTCTTTCCGGAATATACGACGAAACTGTAACTTTTAAACCAGCAATTGACGTTATTAATCCCGCATCTTTAAGCCATTTTAATTGATCCGGCAGCGTTGACATTTTATCCTGCTTCATTCTCTCGAATGCAGCTTGTAAAGTTTCATCTGTTGTTCCGTTTTCTTTAACCTGTCTAATCCATGTGGACCTGTAAATATTATCGATCTCTTTTGTCTTACCCATTACCTGGTCGGCATTAATAAACATACCGCCCTCATTAAGGTTGTTGAACAGCTTTTGAAACAACGCTTCTTTTTTCTGTCCGGTTAAATGGTGAATCGATAATCCCGATACAATAACGTCATATTTTTCATTTATATGCTCAGTGGAATAGTCGGACACTAAATATCTTGTTTCAATTTTTTCCCCCTGAAACCGCTTTCGTGCTACATCAAGCATGTTGTCGGAAATATCGCAGAGTGTATATTCGGCGTCCGGTAGTATTGAAGAAACCATCGCAGTTAATAATCCCGTGCCTGCACCGAGATCCAAAACTTTCCTGACCGGGATTTCAATAAGGCTAACCAGTTGCTGGACTGTTCCGTAAAAATCATCGAAGCAGGGAATTAGCTGTTTCCTTGTTTCATCATAAACACCTGCCACTTTATCAAAGGCTTTCTTAACACTCATTCTTGCATTCCCTTATAGTTTGAACTCGAAAGAACAAAAATAGTTAATAGAAGACAGATGTGACATTATTATTCAGATGCCCGCTTCTTGTATGGTTGATTAAAGCGTATATGAATAATTCTTTAAACCTTTGTTGCAGTTTCGTGATACTTTAATTATAGTTTGAACCAAGTTCAACAACGCTTTGCCTGATTTTTATTTTATACTTATGTGCTTGCAAGACTTGCATAAGTTCTATATCAAATAAATCGATTTATTTTCGACCTGGCTTTAATTAACTTCAATCCAAGTCTAAAATACTTTTTATACTCTAAATAATTCAATTAAAGTATTGATTTTGTTATTGATGGAAAATCCGTATTTTATATCAGCAAAATACTTTCAATAAAACTATTATAATAAGTTGAAAAATGATATTGAATATTACTCCTGTAATTACCTTTCGACTTATTTAATTTATTCCTTTCACCCCAAATCATATTTAATATAATATACTTTCCTAAAGGAGGCAGCTAATGGCCGAAAAACTGCTACATTTTTATGAAAAAGCAAAAGCGCTTGGCGGTTTAAAAGCGACGATGCGACTGGCAGTATTAACGAAAATCCCGAGCTCAAAAGCTCAGAACGAGTCGGATTCGAATGAGAACATTAAAAATTTCGAACGGGCGATGGAAGAAATTAAAAAAGAATTTAAATAAGGAATAATATTATGCCGAAAGTATCAAAGAATGAGGTCGTGTATAACCATTACTTCGACCGAAAAACTTGTCGCCATTATGTAAATGGTATCCTTACTGTACTTCATTGCCATCATTATACAGCTCTATATACGCAGTTGGCAATCGACGCGGGTGAAACTGACCTTCTCAAAGAATCTGCAAGAGAAAATTTTCGAGACGTATTGGATAAGTACTTTAATGAACATTCCGAAATTGATACCCTACAGTCAAAAATAGATATTGGCTGCCAGTACTATTCACTTTTCGGATTAGGAACTATGAAGGTTTGTTTTATCGGGGAGGATCAAGGTGAGGTTGAAGTTCCTTCTTCCCATACCGATAGTGGGTGGATTAAAAAATGGGGAGAGTATGATAAACCGATTAATTATATAACCGCCGGTTTTATTGAAGCTCTTTTTGAATCAGTACTGGATACATCCCATAAGACATTTATTGCTGAAGAAATCCAGAGTATTGTTATGGGTGCTGATATTTCTAAATTTAAAGTTTCACGGAGGTAGACCATGGCTATAGATAGAAAGGAAATTATTAGGCAAATGTCGCAGCTTGAAATAATACCTGATAAAAACGGAATAGTTGAGGGATATAATGTGTTTGTAAATCAGCTCCCTGCGAAATTTTGGAATACATTTGCAGATAGACTTACTTCAAAAGCGTCTCAGGAAATGCTTGAAGCTAAAGAATACCTTCTTTACAATGCCGCTCATGAGTGTGGATATCATACTGGTTACGGTATAATCACTTCGGATGAATGGGAGTCCGTAGTCAAACCAATGATTGAAAATGTACCTGAAGATATTTTACACGGCGCTTTTGCTGTATTTACTGCATGGGGTTGGGCGAACTCGGAAATAGTTGAACTAATACCAGGCGAAAAAATGGTTGTTCGTGCCTACGATTATTATGAATCGGATGTTGTAAAATATGGTTCATCTAATAAAATGAGCTCATATATGATATCGGGGGTGTCTACTGCTTTTATGGAACTTGCTTATGCCGGTGAATATGATCCTAAAGGTAAACCTATTGGAACATATGAGTGCAAACAAGTTAAGGGAATTGAATGCGGTGATGCTTATGGCGAATTTATTGTAACAAAATCTGAATAATTGTATCTCTTAATTTTACGAGGCAACTAAACTTTAGTTGCCTCATCAAATAAATTTTAATTGAAATGATTTATTTAAATAATGCAGCTACAAGTTTTCCAAAGCCGCTACAGGTAGTTGAAGCTGTTAAAACGACGATAGGGAGCCCATCTTTTTATAATGCGCGTATGGGTTTTGAACATGAAGCCTTTGATATTCTAACCGAATGCCGCAAACTTCTTTGTGATTTCTTTAATGGAGATGATTATAACCGGATTATTTTTACTTCAAATGCTACCGAATCTCTTAATCTTATATTCAATGGACTTAATCTTAATGGAAAACATGTTGTAACAACAGCAGTGGAACATAACTCCGTATTAAGACCGCTTAAAACATTGGAACGAGAAAAAGATTTAAATATTACTATAGTTGATTGTGACGAATTCGGAATTGTACAACCTGAAAATGTAATCAATGCTATAAGTGAAAATACGGCTTGTGTCATTATCAATCACTGTTCGAATGTAACCGGAACGATTAACAATCTAAATCCCATCGGTAGAATTACAAAGATGATGGGTATTCCGTTTATTGTAGATGCATCACAGAGTGCAGGATGTATTCCTATCGATGTAAAAAAAATGAATATAGATTTTCTTGTTTTCACCGGGCATAAATCCTTATACGGTATACAGGGAATCGGCGGCGCTTATATAGGTGAAATAGTCAGATTGCAACCGCTAATTATAGGAGGTACCGGTGCGCGCAGCGATTATCTTTATCAGCCTGAGGAACTACCAATGTATTATGAAGCAGGTACGCCTAATGTTCCCGGCGTTTCTGCCTTGTACGAAGGTATCAAGTTTATACTAGAGAAAGGAATGGATAATATTTTTGCACATAAAATCCACCTAATTGAATTAATGCGTAAACATCTTTCCGAAAATAGTAAAATAAAAATGTATCCGGGTGTTGAATGTAATCAATCGACAACGATTTTTTCTTTTAACATTAACGGAATAAATCCGGATGACGTTGGTTATATGCTGGATAATATGTTTAATATTATAACACGGTCGGGACTGCATTGTGCGCCATTAATACATACGCATATCGGAACATTCCCGGAAGGATCCGTACGTGTAAGCCCTTCGTATTTTACGACTGAGAAAGAGATTTCTATTTTTAATAATGCGATTGATGAAATTAGTAATATTGATTGACTGTTTATGAAAGTAATAAATTTCAAGCATGTTGAAGATTGTTTTGACGGATCGGCAATTAATGAAGTCTTATTTGATACCGAGATAAGCAAAGAGTTCATTTTTAAACTCAGCGAAGGCGGTGAGATAAAATATTATGATCATTTTGCCAGACCTTTTTTTAAAATTCGTATTCATGATTTATATGATATAAAAGGAATTGAAGGAAAGAAAACAATGCGAGTTCATATCAAATCGCCTAATGAATATTCATTCGAAAAATTTTTAAAGAAATTAGAAAATCTATAGCTGATAATTATTTAGTCATCTTGGTTCCGCTATCACTTATTTATAATTCATTCAATATCAATCCAGACGAAGAAGGGGGCAGTGCCTCGTCTGGATCTAAAAGAATCTGAACTGAGCCGCAAATGCTAATTGTGCTGTAATTGAGCTATTTCCATCCCCTTTTACACTGAACATTTTCTAGTCCGGATTCCGGAAATTGATAATTACCACGTCTTCAACTGGTTATGAAATGTTACTTCAATGCTTGCCGGATCAATAAGCTGCATGAACTCTATAAACTCGTTGCTGCTGCGCATTTTATCACCAACTGCGGTTACTCCGTCAAGACTTTGGAAATTGTAAATAAAACAAAAGGAGCTGTCCTTTACATTCTTAACCAGTTTGGCATCGATAAACACATCCTGCTTTGTCCAGAAATTACTTATCAATTTGTCGGCGATTAGTTTTAACTGATCATCAGTCATCGACTCACTTACACTGAAATTTACTAATTCGGTAATCATTTTTGCCTCCATATTTGAATTGATTTATGGAGACAAATTTAGCAGGAGATTAAGCAATGAAATAGTATGAATGCGACAGCGGCTGTTTAATGATTAGATTGATTTCATTTTCCCGACCTGAAGCATGGAATTATTCTGTCGTAAAAATTCTTTTGGAGTATTGCCCGTAAACCGTTTGAATTCCTTTATGAAATGTGTTTGATCGAAATAGCCGTTATCCAACGCTATCTCTAATAACCTGGAGTAATCATTTATGTATAAAAGATGATTCAAACTATTTTGAAATCGATTAAGCATGGCATAAGTTTTACCCGGGAGTCCGATATATTTGTTATAAACGCGTTCCAGCTTGCGTGTACTTACGTTATTCCGCTTGCAAAATTCGGAAATCTGAATTGAATTATTCTTTTGTTTGATTGCAGTAAATAGCTGTTGAATATCTTTCGGAATAAGGTAATTACTATCTAGCAGCGAAAGGAGTTCTGCTTCTAATATGTTTAGCCTTGCAGAAACATCAGGAGCTTCTCTTAGTTTTTCACTGATTTTTCCGGCGGGATTAAATCCGACCTCGCTGGTTCCCAGCAATTGATTCTTAAACTCTGCTATTGGGATTTTTATGAAAGGGTACAGTCCTTCCGGCATAAAACAAATCCCGAGCACATCGACACTCCCGGTTAATTTTATGTGAGCATTCCTGAAATGATCCTGTAATCCTGAGAAGTATATGTCCTCGAGTCGCTGCAACTCTCCATCATAGTATAAATAATGTGAAGTATCATTCAGGTTGAATTTCAGATCAACATTTCTCACTGGAATTAACTTATGGTTGAGCTGCATTTCTGAAGCGTGGATCTCCCAGAAGAACTTGATGTACTTTTTAAGCTGTGGATGGCGGACGGAATATTTTTTTATTATCTGCTGCACATGAATACTAAGGCAATTTAATGTTAATGATGACTGGCGAAAAGATATGTAGAAGCGTTTCGATATGCAATTACTTTACTTCTCTTTATCTTGTAGGAAATGACAGAACTAGCTTAACATGTCATTTCGAATCCCCGCAAGATTTTGGCGGGGTGAGAAATCATTTAATCTAACTGTTTCGAAAGTCATGTATTGTGGCAGTAACGTAAAAGATTTCTCGCTGCCCTTTGGTTGCTCGAAATGACATCTGTTAATTAATTCGAACGAAAAGAATCAAGCCCTGGCAAATCAAATATTTTTCTTCTGTTTCAGTTTCTCTGCCATATCGTATCCGAGAATTGCCCACATAACATTTTTAATTGCCGAATGCTTGTCGAAAAAATTATCCAGATCATTCTTCGACCAGGCAAGATATTTGACCGGTTCCATTGTTACCAGATCGGCACTTGTCGGCTGCCCGGTAATATAGCTGATTTCCCCCATGAATCCGCCGTCTCGAATATGGGCGCGGACCTGACCTTCGGATTTGACCTCTACTGTACCGCTGAAAAGCAGGTAGAGCTTGTTATTTTTAGTTCCTTCCTCGATCAGAGTCATACCTTCATCTGTCTTCTTCCACTCTGCAAGGTCAAGGAGTCTCAGCATCTCCCTTGGCTTTAATGACCGGAACACCATCAGATGCAGTCTTTGCTCATCCTCAGTTAGTTTAACCGGTCTTCTTTCACGGTACAGGATTACCAGCTGAACTGCGTTTATAGCAATAAACATACTCTGCCAGAATAAAGCGGACCATAGCGGCGAGTCCTGAAAGAAAAAGTAGGGGAATGTAAAGAACGCTGCAATTACCGTGAGTATTCGCAACCACATTATATCTCTTACGGCATAGGATGAAGTATAGATTATATTCGCGGTGAAGAACATTGCTACGTACAGCTCACTCATAGATACACCTGGATAATGTTTACAGATAATAATGATGTATGTTACTTCTAACTACAGCCCTCAGGGATTTGGATTTCCCTGCGAATAGAAAAATATGAGTAAAAAAAATCACATACAATATTGAATGTTCTGCATTCTTCCGTTTTTATAAATACTATTCACAAATAGCTGGGACCTCACGGCCGTCAAAGATCCCCGCAAACGGGACAAGCTATTCCCTGACGGAAGTTTATAAGAGTCCGTAACCTCTCAGAAGCAGCACAGAATTATTTATTCAATTCTTAAGAGTTGTCCGAACAATTATTTAACTTTGCACCTAAACAGGATGAGCAGGTATTGGAAAACACTTTCGGTTATTTAGTTTACATGTTAAATCTGCCGGGAAAACTTTCTTACATATCATTATCCTTTATCCTCAAATTACTGTATGGAGTTGTAAATGATTACCGGTGGTGGATTTAGAGCTGTTCGATATTCTCTTCAAGCTGCGTATTCCGCGGGTTTCGTTAAAACATTCAAAACGTTGTTCTCAAGGAACACCTGTAAAACATGTGCCTTCGGGATGGGTGGTCAAAAAGGCGGGATGCGAGATGAGGCTGGTAATTTTCCTGAAGTTTGCAAGAAAGGTTTCCAGGCCCAGATTACCGACATTCAATCACCGGTTCCGCCAAATATTTTTAAGCTGAAAAGTATTGAGGAGTTTGCGAATACTCCGGGCAGACTGCTTGAGAGAATGGGGCGGCTTAATACTCCACTTTACAAATCCGCCGGAGCTACTCACTACACACCGATAGCCTGGGACAATGCTTTGGATAAAATAGCGAGCCGTTTCAGGAATTCTTCTCCTGAGAAAAGTTTTTTTTACAGTTCCGGACGCAGTTCAAACGAGGCGGCATTTCTGCTGCAGATTTTCGCCCGCATCTACGGCAGTAATAACATCAACAATACTTCTTACTACTGTCACCAGGCATCGGGGGTCGGTATAAGTTCCGCGCTCGGTACCGGGACGGCAACAGTAGTACTGGAAGATCTCGACAAGGTTGACCTGTTTTATGTTATCGGCTGCAACCCAGCTTCGAACCACCCCAGATTTATTCGCCAGTTGCTTAATTGCAGACGAAGAGGCGGACGGGTTGTTGTTATCAATCCCGCTAAAGAGAACGGACTGGTGAAGTTTGCGGTTCCTTCAGATTTCAAATCCATGTTAACCGGCGGCAGTGAGATCGCTTCCGAATATATTCAACTCAACATCGGTGGCGACATTGCGCTGTTGAAGGGATTTGCCAAATCAATAATCGGTAAAAAGAAACATAACCCTGAGTTTATGAACAATTATACGAACGGTGCTAATGAGTATATAGCGGATATTGAGAATACATCCTGGGATGAAATAGTATCCGCTTCCGGTATAGCGCGGGAGGAGATTGAACGAATCGCTGAGATTTACGGGAACTCTCGTAATACTGTCTTTGCCTGGGCTGTTGGTATTACTCATCATATATTCGGTTCGGAGAATGTTGAATCCATAGTCAATCTTGCATTGTTACGGGGAATGATAGGCAAGCCGAATGCCGGTCTGCTTCCATTGAGAGGTCACAGCAATGTGCAGGGGATAGGATCAATCGGTTTTACTCCGGCGCTAAGAGAAAAGGTGCTGGCTAAACTTGAGAAGCATTTAAGTGTCGAGCTTCCGAATTCTGCCGGTATGGATACTATGTCATGCATGCATGCCGCGGATAAAGGTGAAATTGAAGCGGCGTTCCTGCTCGGAGGAAATTTATACAGTTCTAATCCGGATACTGAATTCGCTGTGCGCGCGCTGAATAAAATTCCGTTCAAATTGTATTTGACTACTACCCTGAACCAGGGGCATTTTAACGGTATTGACGGGGAAGCCGTGATTCTGCCTGTGATAACACGCGATGAAGAAGCACAGAAGACGACTCAGGAATCAATGTTCAATTTCGTGCGGCTGAGCGACGGGGGAGAACAACGTATACCCAACGCGCGCTCGGAGGTTGAGATAATTACCGAAGTTGCGAAGCGTGTACTCGGTAATGATGTTGTTGACTTCGATAAGTTTAAGAGTCACGAATACCTTCGAAAACTAATTTCAGAAACAGTTCCCGGATTCGAACAGATGTCCAAAATGGACGAAACTAATCAGGAATTCCAGATAGAGGGGCGGACTTATCACGAACCGAAATTTTCCACTCCCGACGGGAAGGCGAACTTCAGGGTGTGCTCTATTCCGGCGCTGCAAGGCGAAGAAAAGGAACTGCGTATGATGAGTGTACGAAGCGAAGGCCAGTTCAATTCGATTGTTTATGAAGAAGAAGATCTCTACCGCGGACAGAAAAACCGGCGTGTCATACTGATGAACAAGTCCGATATACGAGAAAGAAATTTGCGCAATAATGACCTCGTTACACTTGAATCCTCAACAGGGATAATGGAGGGAGTAAAGGTGAGGGTATATGATATTAAACCAGGCAATGTTATGATGTATTATCCCGAATCCAATGTACTCATCTCAAACGATACTGATCCGAGGAGTAAAACACCAGGTTATAAACTTACATGGGTGAAAGTATACCGCCGTCACTGACCTCCGCAAACGGGGCAAGTGATCAGCGACGGATCCAACATTACTTTTTTCCCAGCGTGTGGGTGTTGGTAGCAATAAAATGTTCATTCCATAATTTTAACTGCGTATTTCAATCCTTCATAATATGTTCTTTCCTCAACAACAAATACTTTATTATGAAATGAAATTAGAGCTATTGGCTTTACAAATTCAGACATTTTCCCATCACCGTTATCTAGATATGAGTATTCTCTATCAATCTTGTGTCTTCCTCTATAAACTATTCGACCATGAGTTCGAATATAAATACGATTGGAGTTTGAGGTATCAATTGGACAGTTGGTTGTATAATAATAAATTGATTTATCTCCTAAGCCGGCATGTAACATATCTTCGACATGTTGATATAACAATTCTCCTTTTTTAATGTATTTAGGAAAATATCCAATTTGTAAATTCTTGATTGTCGAATCAACTTTTAATGGGAGGAGAATATTTTCAAAAGCTCCTTTTACACTATCCGGTACCTCTGCAAAAAAAAGAATAATTTATTTTTTTACTTAAGGCTATTCCGGCTAAACCATTTGGATAATAATTCATGTAATCTCTGTTTATACAAGCATTAGTAAGAAATCCGATTCCGGAGTATTCACCAAATGGATCATATATAATAAGATCACCGGCAATCAATTTAGATTCATTTCCGATAAATGGGTAATACTTCCATTCTCTATTCCATAATTCTTCAGATAGAATTTTGTATACATTGTGAGATGTGCTATTTGGAGAGAGCGAATTAATTCTATCATATAAATCTATTAATACATTATTGGTATATCTTGCAACAGGAATTAAAACTGCGTCGCTTCTTACCACCGCAATAGAAAGAAAATCTTCTGATCTCTGTCCAAAAATAAAAGAAGTGATAAATAGTAGTGATATGAATAATTTAGTTTTCATTTTGGTGTTGTGTTTAAACCACTTGTCCGGAATTTAATCGACTCCGGGTAATTGCTGGTTGCTCTAAGACTATTTTATATCTTTATCAGGTAATAATTGTTTGAAATTTCGTATAGTAAGAACAAAAACTTTTTTAGGTTCGACTCGATAGATTATTCTGTATTCACCTTCAAAAATTTCACGTATTTCTTCTCTATCTGCTTCCGGGACTTTTCTTCCTCTTCCAGGATATTTTGATAGAGTTTCAACTCGCTTAAATATACTTGCAATCAATTTCCTCGCTGCTGTTTTATCTTCTTTTGAGATGTATTCAAAAATATCTTCCAGTTTATTGACAGCTAAAGGCGACCACAATACTTTCAAAGCTATGTCCTCTTTATAAATTTCTTCTTTACTTCCTGATGTGATATTTCCAGACCACTATTAATTTGTGATTCCGCCAGCTTTATCTCTTCCAATACCTCGATTTTCTCAACCATAGATTCATACTCTGAAACATCTATTAATATTGCGGCGCTTTTACCATTTTGGGTAATAACTAACGGCCTTTTCGTTTTTTTTACTTTATCAAAGTAAAATGCTACTCTTGAACGGAATTCCGACAGTGGTTGAATATCTTTGTCTAGCTGTATCCGGGGCATAAAAACTCCATTTTATATTGTGCAAATAAACGTACAATATATTGCACAATTACTCAACGCTAAAATTTGTCTATTTGTGGCTAAAAGATGTTCCAGAATTCCCTATTTACCGGACTCAAACAAGTACTCCCCGCCTGTCATTTCGATCCCCTGAAGGATTTTAGCCAGGGTGAGGAATTTTAAAATATTTCACCAGCCGTCACTGATCTCCGCAAACGCCTTGACCGAAGAATAGTTTTATCTTGTTGTCAATTTACTCCGCCTTGTCTCATATGCGGGATTTGCGGGGTGAACGATGACTACCGACTCCTTACTTCTATCTTCTACTTCAGACGAAGGCAGCAATGGAATTTTATGCTCCAACATAATAGGAAATTTCGATAATATCTTTGTTTCTTACTTTTACTCTAAACCTATAATCAAGTATACCGTCTGATCCATCTATTCTGGTTTCGCCATATTTATGACTTAATCCAATTATCTTACTACCGATCAGATTAAATCCGATTGAAATGGCTTCCGGTTCCGTTATGCAGGTTAATCTTAAGATTTGTACTCGACCTTCATAGAGATACCCGTTAATATAGATCCAGCCATTATCAAGTTGAGAATAGCTAAAAGAGTATGATCCTTCTCCATCCGAAGCTCCCGTCTGAATCCGATACGATAAAGATTTTTTATTAATAAATGTTTCTCCGAAAATATTTGGATTCCATTTTCAACTATGCCCGGAAAAATCTCGTTGCGGAATAATTTGCGATTATTACTTTTCAACCTTTGTTTATCCTGATGAGAAAGTTTGATCGTATTATCTGTCTGCGGATAGGAATAAAGAGATTGCAACTTTACGCCGTCCCTGTTAATATAAATCAGACTATCATTTCGAAAGACTACTGCAGTGTCGTTAATAAATTCACTAACTCCTGAAAAGCGTTCATTAAAAAGTGGAGTCCCGTCTATACTGAAGTACATCCAACCGTCTGAATTATGTGCTCTGATCAAATTATCGGAGGTAGAGTAGGAGATATATGTGTTATTTGTATCGTAGAAAACAATATCACCCTTTCTATTAATTAGTCCGGGGAATCCTTGGAATTTGACTTTAGTAAGCGGCATTCCTTTGCCAAAACCATCTGCTGAGTCAAAGATCGGTTTAGTTTAAGTATCTCCATTAACTGATATGAAGCCATACTTAGTGTCATGCCCATGTTTTACACGAGATATTTTTATTACTGATGAATTGTCCTGTGAATAAACTAACTGACTTATAGGAATACAGAGTATTCCTAACAAGTAAATGAAAACATTCTTCATTGATCTAATTTCCTTCTATTGTGCAGCTTGATTCTTCCTGTCTCAGTCTGAACGATAGCAGCAAGATTAAAAATAAACACTAATGCCAAAAAGTACCGCTGAGGTCAAAGATATACTGTCGGATGTACTTTTAACTGTCGGATTCTCGATTCCATTGTACGATGATTTATTTTCAATTTTATTCCAGTTGTATGAACCAGTAAATAAATATTCACTGTGAATACCGATTTTTTTACTCACCATCCACTCAACGCCTATTGTTCCGCGAATTCCAAATTTTGTAGATGGTTTAGCTGCTTCATGTTTCTGTGTTTCATAATCGGTAGATGACGTCCGTTTCGTTTTGATATAGCCATATGTGAGCATTAGACCGGTTCCGGTAAACATGTTAATGTCTTCGTCGGTAAATAATATCCACAAGTAATCAGCCCCTACGCCTAGAGAAAGATTAGTTGATTTATCTTCCCGAATTTGATTATTTATTTCTCCTTCATTTTCAACATTACTGATTGAAATCCTCGGTGATAGAACCAATCTCAATTGATGATTCTCATCGATAATCTTTTTCGCTGCGAAATCCATATTAAACTTATCCAGCCTGAAATTATCTGCGATTCCAAATGACAATGCATAATTATTATTCTCAGATTTCTCCTGGGAAAAGGTTGATGTACAAAGAATTAAGCTGATTATTAAAACCCAAAATGATTTCATTGATTTCTCCCCTTTTGATTTATTTTATAATACTATGTCGTAATTAACGGTATTATACAGTTGCTTTTATAACACGGATGTGAGTATCCTGTTTAACTGCAACATAAATAAATGCGGCTGAAAAGTAAATTCATTTCATATAAGTTTTACCGGATAAATTTTTCTCTTTTTATAATTAATTGATTGCATCTTTCACGGTTTAATATATTTTTGCCTTTAGACTCTGTTCAATTTACTCTTCCGTAATAATATTCCGTACTAATTCTGCTGTACCTTAAAATAAGCCGGTTGAATTCTGCATTTATTTCAATCTATTCTACAAATAACCGGCTGAAAGTTCTTTTTAGTTATGAAAAAACAAGATGGGTAACACCGGCAGAACCGGCCGTAATACTGCCGTAGTATGCGCAGGCGCGGCAGTAAAATTACAACGGTAACAGGGGGCAAAAAACTCGAATCAAATTAACTATTCGGACTTAAATAAATGGAAATTATGAGAGGAATATTAATTTGAACTGCAGAGAGGTTAAGAACACATAATACTCCGTAGAGGCTGTCTCAAATGTAAATGTTGTCATTTCGAACGAAGTGAGAAATCTTGATTTCACTAATAATTCGAAAGATTCTCACGTCGCTTCACTCCTCAGAATGACAGTATTTGGACATTTAAAACAGCCCCCATAAACCAGCAATGCTTGCCTGCTCCATGCAGGTCTGTCCTACGTCGTTTATTTATTTTGGACTTAGTGGTTAATAAAAAGACAGCCCGTTCACAAGCTGCCTTCAACGTATATACCTATTTGGGAGTCGTCTGATTTATGACTCCTTACTCCTGCTTGCCCCGTTTCAGGGGCTTTTTTACGCTTTCCCGCGCTTGCCGCTTTCCTCGTGGATGAATATCCAGCTTACGACCTTACCGATATCAATCTTACCGAAGTCATTCCAGTAGCCCCTGGTTCTTACATGCTGTGAACTGGTGTCATCCTTCGGGTAACTTTCAGCTTCTGCAATTATCTCGTTTAGCCTGTTCTTCCACTTGTCAATGTTAGAGAGTCGCAAGTCCACCCAGCCGTCGTGAGCCCAGAGATTCAGTTTGTCGGGAGTTATTTCCAGCTCGTTCTCGCCGCGGAAAGGAGGTATCTTGATCTGGTTGCCGCGCAGCAGTGATTTCCCGTCAGGCATGAGTATCGGTATTCCGATAGATATAATCTCGCTTCTCAGTTTATCATTCGATTGGAGTAGTTCAGCCATTCTGGTCTGAAGTGTCTCAGATGATACTGCAATAACTTCCTTCATAGTTCCGCCGACTTTCCTTAGCAGGTGAATTTCATGAAGGAGCTTTGAGAGTCTCGGTGGACCGAGAAGCTCGAAGGCGACGCTTTCAACGTCGTTTTCCTTTTCGAGATCTGAAAGCTGTTCAATAGCATGATGCTGCAGGAAACCGGCACGGTAAGTCGGTTCAAGAGTAGCGTTATCGAGCGCATTTATTATATCGTGTCCGGTGTTGCCACCCCGGACTTCGAAAATCGCGTCTTCAGCAATTTCTTCCGGGGTTACATATTCCATTTGTCCTTCAGCAGTTATCGCTTCGAATTCACCGCGCGAGAATGTACCGTTCTCACCGGTATCGATAAAGACAGATTCCAAAGTCTTACCGGAAGTAACAAACTCGTTTTCCAGTTTCAGATTAAGTTTACTCTTCAATGGAACAGCGTCATCGAATGTAAGATCTACAAGCTCGATCGGTTTACCGGCTTTGCGGACTTCACCGAATCCGATCTTCTTCCACGCAATTGCGGCTGTTGGTTTAATCTCCTTTGTAATCGCAGCTTCGGGTGTTCGTCCCATAAGAAATAGCAGCAATGTATGCGCACCAGCCACGCATGTCTTGCTCAGCAGTACTCGAGAAGGTTTTTCCTCACTGTGAGTGTAGGGGATGTTAAGTCCCATTCCGCCGGTTCCGCTTGTACCTATCTTCACATATGCCTGTGTGCCTATTGCGTTCATCGAAGCATAAAGAATTTGTATGTGCCTGATTATCTGGGGTATGTACATCGTACACATCATTTTTTCAACTTCATCGATCAAAGCTTCCGGAGTAGGGTTTTTTGCTATCGTACTTTTTACAGTTCGGTAAGTCGTATAAACATCCTGGTATGCGATGCCTGTTGCTGAGTTTATACTGTCGAAGATAATATCCGGTTTATGTTCGGTCAGCAATTTGTAGATAGAGGATTCGTGAAGAATATCCGGGTTAAGCTCCTCCATTGTGTCACTCATCAATATTTGCCGCTTGGAACGGTCGTTAAGTATCTCGTACCTGTTGATATCCTTAAACTCGTTCCTCACGAAGATATTACCCCACCAGGGCACGAAATAATCATCCGGCAGATCAGGATAATCTTTATGCAAATTTTCAACGTGAGATTTTGCCTCCTCTTCTTTCAATGAGGAAACAATAATTTTTTTCGGTTTCAGGGGGATTAGTTTCCGGGTAATAGCGTTCCCGACCAAACCCCATGCACCCATTACCAGCACGGTTTTGTTCTTAATATCCATACACACTCCTGGGTATATAATTTTACTTTATAGTGAAACTTAAAGGTTCCGGTTAAGCCAGGCAAGCGAAAATGGCTTTTCAATTTGGATTCGAGGCGGCATTTATTTAGTAATTAAATTGATTACGGAGCGCCGCTTTACTAAGTTTACTGATCGATTTATAATTTCTTTCTGGTTAAAAAATGAAAATATGTGACATACTGCAGAAGGATAAAATTCTGCTGAGTTTTGAGAGTACAGAAAAAGAAGATGTAATTAATTCAATGATAGATTTGTTCATTGGGGATGAACGCGTCAGGGATTTGGATCAGATGCGTGAATCGGTTATGGAGCGTGAGAAGATTATGTCTACCGGCGTTGGACATGGATTCGCGATTCCGCATGCCAAGACAGATGCTGTTTTAAAAATGATTGCCGGATTCGGTAAGCTGCCTGAGCCTATTGAATTTGAAGCTCTCGACGGACAGCCGGTGAAACTAGTGTTTCTTCTTGTCGGGGAAGAGAACGCTGTCGGACAGCACATTAAAATGCTGAGCAGGGTTTCAAGACTTATGAACAAGGACAGTTTCAGAGAACGACTTGAAAATGCGAAAACTCAGGAAGAGATATTTACAATTTTTGAGGAGGAAGAGAAGGACTTTCTGGATTTAGGGTAGACCTTCCTTTAAGATTTATGATTAAAACTATTGCAGGTACAAAAGATACTTTACCAGGTGAAATTGTAAAATGGCGTTACCTCGAGGACTTGGTCCGAAAGGTAATGAGTGAATTTAATTATAAAGAAATTCGCACACCGGTATTTGAAGAAACTGCTCTCTTTGCGCGCGGTATTGGTGAAGCGACTGATATAGTAAGCAAGGAAATGTATACATTCCTCGACAGGAGTGAGACGAGTATTACGCTTAAACCAGAGATGACTGCTTCCGTAGTCCGGTCGGTACTCGAGCACTCACTCGATAAGCAGCAGCAGTTAAACAAGCTGTATTATATATCACCAATGTTCCGCCAGGAACGACCGCAGGCGGGCAGATTCCGTCAGTTCCACCAGTTCGGTGCCGAAGCTCTCGGAAGCAGCGAACCTTCGCTGGATGCCGAGATGATCATTGTAGCTTACGAAGTTTTGAAAAGCCTTGGTTTATCAAGTCTGGAAGTGAAAATAAATTCGCTCGGTGTTCCGGAGTCACGTGAGAATTATAAGAAGCTTCTGCGAGAATACCTTTCGGACAAATCAGGTAAGCTTTCGGAGGAGAGCCGGAAGAGGATGGATACGAACATTCTCAGGATATTCGACAGTAAAATAGATGTGGACCAGGAGATAATGCAGAACGCGCCTCTATTAATGGAACATCTTGATGATGACAGTCTCGAAAAATTCGAAGAGGTTAAAAAGCTTCTGCTGGTCGCCGGAATCCCGTTTGAAATAGATCCGAAACTCGTTCGCGGACTCGATTATTACACGCATACTACTTTCGAAATTATCAGCAAGAATGTCGGTTCGCAAAGCGCTTTATGCGGCGGCGGAAGATACGATCTGCTCGCAAATGAGATCGGCGACAGGGATATTCCGGGAGTCGGATTTGCAGCCGGTATCGAAAGGATATTGCTTGCGGTCGAGAATGAAAAGAGTCTTGAAGTATCCGAACCCGGAATCGATGTATATATAACACGTCTCGATAAAGAACTATTCGGCGATGCTTACGATCTGGCTCTTAGTTTACGTAGAAGCGGCCTGAATGTTGAACTCGATTACCTACAGCGAAGTGTGAAAGCGCAGATGCGCGAAGCAAACAGGCTGAACGCGCGTAAAGCGATTTTCATTGGCGGCGAGGAATTCGAACGGAATGAAATCGTGCTGAAAGATATGGAATCGGGTGATCAGCAAACAATAGCTTTATCGGATCTGGATAGCATCGCAAATAAGACGAAAGGCTGATTATGCCGCTGAAGAATCCAACTGAACTTCCCAAAATTCCCAAGACACGCAAGAAAAAGGCCGATGCGGCGATAAATGCTGTACCGGACAAAAAGCCGGACAAGCATGAATATAAATGCGGGGCTTTTTTCTACTATGATAAATCCGATAAAGTACAGAAATGTGTTTTCCGGATTGAAACGGTAGCCGAGTTTACGAACTTCGCATACGAGATTGCTGTTGACACTTTGCAGGAGAAGAGGGATTTCTACTTTGTTCTCATGGGACTAAAAGCCCGCCCGAATATGATTCCGGACGTTGAACCGGCAATTACTGATTTAGCCATGATGAATCTTGTCGGGGAATATACTGTTAATATAGTAAAGCAGGATGGAGCAATTAATTCTGCTGTATTTAAATTCAACCTGTTTAAAAAAGAAATAGAACTTGTTAAGGAATTTCACCCCGATAAAAAGAACAACCGTTTCTTCTGTACCTTTGAAGTTGCTGAAAACCTTTTCACATTTGCCGACTAAAAGGGGATAGAATTGGCTCTCCGGACTCACTATATAATCGGACGCAAACCGGTTCTCGAAGCGATTAAATCAGGCGCGGAGATAGAACGGATTTATATAGTCAGGGGTAACAAGGGGGGAATTATTATTGATATTTTTCGCGAAGCTAAAAAGCGGAATATTAAAGTTAATGAAGTCCCTCAACAGAAAATTCAGCAGTACAGCAAGTCGGAAAACTCTCAGGGAGTAGTCGCGCTTAAAAGTTCATTTAATTACTCCGGGCTTGAAGAGATTCTGGTGCCCGTTAAGAAGAAGAAAGATTCAAACCCGGATTACAAACCACTCCTGCTGATACTCGAGCAGATTCAGGATACGCACAATACCGGCGCGATTTTACGAACCGCCGAGGCTGCCGGTGTTGACGGGATAATTATTACCAAGCACAATTCAGCCCCGATCAACGCGACTGTCGAGAAGACTTCCGCCGGTGCGGTATCGCATCTTAAAATCCATCAGGCTAACAATCTTGTGAATACTTTGAAGGTCCTGAAGGATGAAGGATTCTGGATTTTCGGTTCCACCTTAGGCGGATCAAAACCAATGTACGAACTCGATTTTAACCTTCCCGCTGCTGTGATTGTCGGGAACGAGGAAAAGGGAATTCGCAAACTAACCGCAGACAACTGCGACTTCCTCATCAATATCCCCATGACAGGTAAAATCCAGTCCCTTAACGTTTCTGTCGCTGCCGGAGTTTTACTCTATGAGGTTATTCGACAGCGCCGCGGCTAAATCAGTTAAAATCCTTTTTTGTACACTCCAGAATTGAATTGCCTCCGGGTGTATTAATAATCTTTTTTATCGTAAAACCAGACTTATCCATTAACTCCCGGTATTCAGATTCAGTTCGTTCCTTTCCGCCGCCCATAACCAGAACTTCCAGATCCAGTAAACTCGCAATGGAAAACTCGTTCCTCTCAGGAAGCAGTGATTCGATCACAAGTAATTTTGAATCAGCACTCATTACTTTATTGCAATTTTCCAGGATGATTGTACACTTCTCATCGTTCCAGTCGTGAAGTATATTAGATAGTATATAACAACCGCTCCCGTCCGGCACTTTCTTAAAGAAATCGCACTCAATGAATTTACAGCGTGAATCAAGATTATGGAGTGAGATATTTTTATCAACACTTTCCTTCATAAAGGGTAAGTCAGCAATACTTCCGGTCAGGTGTGGATAACTTCGTAGAAGATGCAATATCAATCCGCCAAAACCTCCTCCGACATCAATTAATGAGTTCACGGAACTGAAATCATATACTTCAGTTATTTCCAGTTGCACGGACATAGATTTTATTTCATTCGCTTCGTTGAACTCTTCTGCTGCCTCGGGATGTTCTTTTAACCACTCAAAGCTGGGCTTGCCGAAGACTGTATCGAAAGCCGTCTCCCCGGTTTTAATACTGTGCAATAATCCTGACCAAGCCTTATTGTGCCATTCGGATAAAAACATTAAGGCGATTGACCGCATCTTGTTTTTCTGAAGTACTTCACTCATTGGTGTCAGGGAAAATGTTCGAAATTCCTCTTCATGAAAGAACCCGGCGGATGCCAGAGCTCTCAGCAATCTGTAGAGATACGGTGTGAAAGTTCGTGTTAGTTGAGAAATTTTATCAATAGTTTGGGGCCCATCAGCCAGGATATCGGGTATTTCCAGCTTGACGGCGACATATAATGCCTGATTAATCCAATTCGCAGATAATAATTGCATTACTTTCCCGGATGCTTCTTTTTCATGGTTATTCATGATAACTCCATATTTTAGTTTGAAAGAATATAATTGTTGGATTGACCCTGCTCAGAAGGTCTGCTGATAATTACTTATAAAAGGGGATTCTTGATTGAATTGTTTTGAGAGATATGAGTTAGTGAAAAATACCGGGAGCTAACTGAAGAAGAATTTGATGTGTCGTAATTAAGCAGAGTGAGGTTTTAATTTGCTCTGTAAATTAAGCCTTAACCTCCATAAATGTCAAGTATTATGTTGCGGTTCCGAATTTTTCAGCAATAATATTCATTAATTCAACGTTTTTCAGACATTTTATCGTTTATGGAAACTTTTGACGGATTTATTGCGTTAGAGAGTAAAAATCAATCTTGACTTTTTTTTCCAGATTGAATAGGTTAGTATATCAAAATTAAAAGGATACGTAAATGAGCGAAGAAATGAAGGTTATTGAGGATTTAAATGAATCCGAATATAAGTGGGGTTTCGTCACGGATATTGAGGCAGATGAAGCGCCTAAAGGACTGAATGAAGAGATAGTTCGATTTATATCTGCTAAGAAAAATGAACCGGAGTGGATGACAGAATGGCGTTTGAAAGCTTACAGGCACTGGCTTAAAATGGAAGAACCGGATTGGTCCAAGGTTAAATACCCACCGATAGATTTCCAGGATATCAGGTACTATTCGGCTCCCAAGAAAAAGCCGCAGCTCGAAAGTATGGATGATGTTGATCCTGAACTTGTAAAAACGTTTGAAAAACTGGGCATTCCGCTTGAAGAACAGAAAAGACTTTCCGGCGTTGCTGTCGATGCAGTGTTCGACTCTGTTTCAGTTACCACTACTTTTAAAGAGACTCTCGCGGAGAAGGGGATAATTTTCTGTTCGATCTCCGAAGCTGTTAAAGATCATCCTGACCTTGTAAAAAAGTATCTAGGTTCGGTTGTACCGTACACTGATAACTATTTCGCAGCGTTAAATGCAGCGGTATTCAGCGACGGCTCGTTCGTTTTTATTCCAAAAGGCGTTCGCTGCCCGATGGAATTGTCGACATACTTCAGAATAAACGCGATGGATACGGGGCAGTTTGAACGCACTCTTATCATTGCTGAAGAAGAATCTTACGTGAGCTATCTTGAAGGCTGTACGGCTCCGATGCGTGATGAAAATCAGCTTCATGCCGCTGTTGTTGAACTTATTGCTCTCGATGATGCCGAAATAAAATATTCAACGGTTCAAAATTGGTACCCCGGCGACAAAAACGGCAAAGGCGGTATTTACAACTTCGTAACGAAGCGCGGTGCCTGCAGGGGTAAGAATTCAAAAATATCATGGACACAGGTTGAAACCGGTTCGGCAATTACATGGAAATATCCGAGCTGCGTTTTGCAGGGTGATAATTCCGTAGGTGAGTTTTACTCGGTTGCCGTTACAAACAATCATCAGCAGGCAGATACCGGTACAAAGATGATCCACATCGGTAAGAACACGAAAAGTACAATTATTTCTAAAGGTATCTCCGCAGGTAAAAGCGATAACTCTTACCGCGGACTTGTTAAGGTAATGAAAAGTGCAGAAGGCGCGCGTAACTTTTCGCAGTGTGATTCAATGCTGATGACCGATACTTGCGGAGCGCATACTTTCCCGTATATCGAGGTTGATAATGCAACTGCTCAGGTTGAGCATGAAGCCACGACATCAAAAGTTGGGGAAGACCAGATATTCTACCTGAACCAGAGAGGTATTGATACGGAAGATGCGATCAACCTGATTGTAAACGGATTTTGTAAGGAAGTATTTAACGAACTCCCGATGGAATTCGCGGTTGAGGCACAGAAGCTCCTGGCTATCAGTCTTGAAGGCAGTGTTGGTTAAATTCAAATAAAACAATAACAGAAGTAATTATAAAGTTTAGAAGAAAATAACGAAGGAAATAAAATGATAAAGATAACAGATTTAAAATCGGAAATTGAAGGCAAACAAATCTTGAAGGGTTTGAACCTTGAAGTAAAAGCCGGGGAAGTCCACGCAATAATGGGACCGAACGGATCGGGTAAAAGTACTCTGGCAAATATTCTCGCCGGACATGAAGCGTATGATGTAACCGGAGGACATGTTGAGTTCGAAGGCAAGGATCTTCTCGATATGGCGCCGGAAGACAGGGCGCGCGAAGGATTGTTCCTTGCGTTCCAGTACCCGATTGAAATACCGGGTATTTCAAATTCAACATTCCTTAAAACTGCGATTAACGAAATCCGCAAGTATCAGGGAAAGGACGAAATAAGCGCTAAAGAGTTTCTCGAACTCATGCGAGAGAAAGCGGCTGTTCTCGGTATGAAAGATTCGCTTATTAACCGCGCGGTTAATGCCGGATTTTCAGGCGGTGAGAAGAAGCGTAATGAAATTTTACAGCTTCTTATGTTGAATCCGAAACTTGCTTTACTTGATGAAACAGATTCAGGTCTGGATATTGATGCGCTTAAAACTGTTTCAACAGGTGTAAATGAATTCCGTGATGCAAACAATGCTGTAATAGTTGTAACGCATTATCAGAGACTGCTTAATTATATTGTCCCTGATTTTGTTCACGTTCTTTATAAAGGAAGAATAATTAAATCAGGCGGCAAAGAACTGGCTCTTGAACTCGAAGAGAAAGGCTATGACTGGATTACTAATGAAAATGTTGAAGAAGTAACAGCATAGGGGGATTGATTTATGGCAGTTAAGAAAGAATTTGAACAGGCGAAGAACTGGTATGTTAACAGTTATCCGGATTTCAGAGGTAAACTAAACGGGCAGACTGACTCGTTTTACACCGAGCTTCGCAACAATGCGATAACCAAATTTGGTGAACTGGATTTTCCGACGACGAAAAACGAGCATTGGAAGTATACAAATGTATCTCCGCTGTTGAAGAATAATTTTGTCCCGGCATCTAATCTGCCGGCAGTAGCGGTTAACAAAGAAACGGTTGAAAGCAAACTCTTTACCGGGTTTGAATGCCACCTGATGGTATTCGTGAATGGGGTATTTAACGAGGAGTTTTCGAATATTAAAGAGCTTACAAACGGTGTTACTGTTGACAGCTTTAATAATGTGCTGAAAAATAGACCGGAGCTGATACAGGAGCACGTGAAGAGTTCTGATGAGTTCGTGACAGCATTCGATGCGCTGAACACAGCTTATGCCAGTGATGGTATCGTTGTGATTGTTCCTGATGGCAAAGTAGTTGATACGCCGGTACAGGCAGTATTCATTAACGGAGATAAAGATAACGCGGTGTTAAGTTCACCCAAAAACCTGATTGTTGTTGGTAAGAACGCACAGGCTACTGTTATCACAAGTTATAGCGGAACTTCGGAAAACTCTTATTTCTCGAATATTAATACTGAAGTTCATCTTGATGAAAACGGAATTTTTGATTTGTATAAAATTCAGAACGAATCGAATACAGCTTACCACATTGAACATCTGGAAGCATATCAGGAAAAGCAAAGCGTGTTTAGTCATCATAACTTTTCATTCGGAGGCGGACTCGTTCGCAACGATATAAATGCCGCGATGAATGACGAGTTCATCGAGACAAATTATTTCGGTCTTTATCTCGGGAATGAAAAACAGCATATCGATAACCACACATTCATGGATCATGCGAAACCAAATTGTGAAAGCAATGAATTGTATAAAGGAATTCTTGATGACAATTCACGTGGTGTATTCAACGGGAGAATACTTGTTCGTAAGGATGCACAGAAGACCAATGCTTACCAATCGAACAAAGCGGTACTGCTTACAAAGACCGCCAAGATAGATACGAAACCAGAGCTTGAAATTTACGCTGACGATGTTAAGTGTTCGCACGGCGCTACTGTCGGCAGACTTGATGACACTGCATATTTCTATATTCGTTCCCGCGGTGTACCCGCCGATCTGGCAAAGTCAATGCTGATTCGTGCTTTCGCCGATGACGTTGTTGAGAAAGTGAAAATTGAACCACTCAGGGATCAGGTAAATCATTTAATTTTCGAACATCTGCATAGAGTAGAGATTTAATGCAAAATGAAACGGAAGTTGTAAAAACAGCCAAGCAGGCAAGAGTATTCAGGGATTTCAACATTGATGAGATCAGGAACGATTTCCCGATACTTAAAAGAACCGTTAATGGTAAGCAGCTTGTTTATCTCGATAATGCTGCAACCACTCAGAAACCGCAAAGTGTTATTGACGCGGTTACACATTACTACACTTACGACAATGCAAATATCCACCGGGGCTTGCATTTTTTGAGTGAGGTTGCGACAGAGTCTTATGAAAAGGCGCGGTTAAAAGTTAAGGAATACATAAACGCTTTAAGTGTTTCCGAGATTATTTTTGTGAGAGGAGCTACCGAAGCAATTAATCTTCTGGCCAATACGATGTGCCGTGCCGGTATTTTCAATAAAGGAGATGAGATAATAGTATCTCAAATGGAACATCATGCCAATATCGTTCCCTGGCAATTGATGTGTAAAAGAAAAGGCGCTAAACTTCGTGTAATCCCGATTGATGATAACGGGGATATTATCTTCGAAGAGTATCTTAAGCTTTTCAACGAGGAAAACGAAACTTGTCTCGGTTGTACATACTTCCAATTCACTTGGTACAATTAACCCGGTTGAAGAGATAATAAAAACAGCTCACAGTAATGGCGTACCTGTGTTAATCGACGGTTCCCAGGCAGTTCAGCATCAGCCTGTGGATGTGCAGGAACTCAACTGCGATTATTATGTTTTTTCAGGTCATAAAATGTACGGTCCAACCGGTATCGGTGTCCTATACGGTAAAACTGAAAAGCTAGAAAAACTTCCACCTTACCAGGGAGGCGGGAGATATGATTCGTACGGTTACTTTCGAAGAAACTACCTTCGATGACCTTCCGAATAAATTTGAAGCTGGCACTCCCAACATTGCCGGGGGAATAGGACTTGGAGTTGCTATCGATTATATCAAGTCGTTCGACTTCAAAGACTTAATGAAACACGAAGATGAATTATTAGCATATGCGACGGAAAGATTGCTTGAAATTCCGGGATTAAGAATAATCGGTACCGCAAAGAAGAAATCATCGGTTTGCATCGTTTGTTATTGACGGCATCCACCCTTATGATATCGGAACTATAATCGATACCGACGGCATCGCGCTTAGGACCGGTCATCATTGTACTCAGCCTATCATGCAGAGATATAATTTGCCTGCAACTGCTAGAGCTTCGTTTTCATTTTATAATACTAAAGAGGAAGTTGATAAACTTATCAACGGGTTAAACAAAGTTATAAATATGTTTAAATAAAACCGGTAGAAAATGATCGACAAAGGATTTGTTGAACAGGAAGTTATTCAGGTACTCAAAACGGTCTTTGATCCCGAGATACCTGTAGACATTTGGGAATTAGGTTTGATATTCGATGTTTAAAGTCAGCGAAGACGGGGATGTTTATATTAAAATGACTTTAACCTCGCCGGCTTGTCCGGTTGCGGGAAGTCTTCCTCCCGAAGTGAAGGAAAGAGTTCAAAGTATCAAAGAAGTTAAAGATGTAGTTGTAGACCTCGTTTGGGATCCCCCATGGGATAAAGACATGATGAGCGAGGAAGCAAAACTTGAATTAGGTTTTTTATAGTTAAAATAATCGGAAGGATATTTTCATGTTTAATATACAATCTAGACCACCAATATATGACCCGGAAGCGGTTCAGCCAATGCGCGACGAACTTGTTTACTGCGGATTTGAAGAACTTACGACACCGGAGAAAGTTGATGAAGTTTTCTCTAATAAGAATGATGAATCGGTGCTGGTAATGATCAACTCGGTTTGCGGCTGTGCTGCGGGCAGTGCACGTCCGGGCGTTACGCAGGCTGTTCAGCATTCCGTTATTCCGGACAGACTTACAACTGTTTTCGCAGGACAGGACAGGGATGCAGTGGACTTGCTCAGACAAAAGTACCTGGGTGATTACCCACCGTCATCACCGTCAATCGCACTTGTTAAAAACGGTGAGGTTCTCTATATGATGCCTCGTCATCATATAGAAGGACGTTATCCTGATGAAATTGCTGCCGATCTGCAGAAAGCTTTCGAAGAACATGGAAGCAAGCTGGGTCCTTCAATACCTGAGGAGAAATATGCAAAGCTTGTACACGCAAGATCATGCGGGTCCAAAATACCTTTGAATGAAGAATAAAAGAATTGTTATTCGCGGGCTGATGAACTTTCATCGGCCTGTTGAATTTATATCACATTAAAATTGATAGTGAAAGAATAGATTAATGAAATTCAGTGCGCAGGAAGAATACGGCATCAGATGCCTGATTAGAATAGGTAAGTTTTATGATAACGGTGAATCCCCGACTATTTCGCAGATCAGCGGTGTTGAAGAGATTTCGCAGCACAATGTTGCCAAACTTCTCAGGGTATTACGACTCGGTGGAATTCTTGAAAGTGAACGGGGACATTCAGGCGGTTATACACTTTCCCGTTCTCCCGAAGAAATTAAAATCAGTGATGTACTCGATGTACTTGGAGGAAGACTGTTTGATGATGAATTCTGCCGTAATCATTCCGGGGAGGCTATGATATGCACTCACTCCATCGACTGTTCTGTCCGTTCCCTCTGGAAGGTTATACAGGATGCAGTCGATAATGTCGTTCAGCAGTTAACTTTGAGAGATCTGCTGGGCAATGAGAATGAGTTATTCTCCAAGATGAACGAGTTCTTCCAGGAAAAACAAGCCGAATAGAACAATCGAAATCCATCAGTATACGCAGCTTTAATTGCTCGCTTCATCAACAAGGTAAACAATAGACTTATAATTGATTCCGCTTTGTTCGGATAATCCGATCTCACATGTTCGGCTATTAGAGTAACCTTCACTGCAATTATCAGGTAGTGAATCCTTCAGGGTGCTTAACGCAGATCTGTTTAACTCGGGGAAAGTGAAACCCCTGTCTCCGGCAAATCCGCAGCAGCCGATGTTTTCAGGAACGGTAACTTCGTTTACACATGCTTCAGTGACAGTTTTGAATTTCTCTCCGAGTCCCATTTTTGTTGAACTGCATGTAACATGTATGGAAACAGTTCTGTCGAGTTTTTTAATATCCAGTTTATCCAGCAGGTGATCGTGAATGAATTCAACCTGCTCATATATTTTTACATCTTTGTACTCACCATTGAGTCCGGCGATGTATTCTTTGGTTCGCTGCAGACATGGGCTCATATCAAATAGTATCGGATACTTTCCGTTTTCAGATGCGGCTTTAAGCGCTGAGATCAGCTCATCCGCCTTTTCATTACCCTGTTTTACGAAACCTTTACTATTGAATGCCATTCCGCAGCAGAGATTATTTATGTTATTCGGATAAATGATTTCGTAACCGGCTTTGTTAAGAAGTCTTTCTGTAACATCCGGGATGGAATCTTTTGTGTTATAATCCTCTGCAATTCCCATACTCCTCGTAATACAACTGGGGAAATAAACGACTTTCAGATTCCCTGTTGAAAGAGCGTTTCCGTTTTTATTAATCCCGGAAGCACCTTTAGGCAGATACTTTGTATAAACGGGAGATTTATTAAAACTTATCTTATTCAGTACTCCCGAAATACCTGTGAGAGTTGAATTGCCTAATATCTTTTTTATTCCATAAACACTGTTCAATATAATTCTCATCGATGATGTAACGAGATTCATATTATGAGCAAGGAAGGAGGCAATGGCGCTGGCAGAAGGCGATACTTTCGATGCCCGAAGTTCCTTGATTAGTTTTCCGGTATCTATATCAACCGGACAACTTAATGCGCATAAACCGTCTGTAGCACAGGTCTCGTCACCGTAATAATTATATTGTTCAGCAAGTCTGTTAGCGGCTCCGAAGTCTCTGCCGCTGTTTCTTAATCTTTGAATTTCACGCCAAGAAACTATTCGCTGTCGGGGAGTTATAGTAACATCTTTCGACGGACAATTAATTTCGCAGAATCCGCATTCGATGCATTTGTCAATTATCTCGTTGGCAATCGGAAGCGGCTTGAGATTCTTAAGGTGGACTTTCGGATCGTCGTTAATCAGAACGCCCGGATTAAGAATATTATTCGGATCGAAAATATCCTTTATCCGTTTCATGATATTGTAAGCTTCATCGCCCCACTCATAATGTACGAACGGAGCCATGTTTCGTCCTGTTCCGTGTTCGGCCTTCAGGGAACCATCGTATTTGTCAACAACAAGTATGGCAATGTCGTTCATGAAACTGTTATACTTAGCAATCTCGGCAGACGAACTGAAATCAGGAGTGAAAACAAAGTGAAGATTTCCAGCTAAAGCATGACCCCAGATTATGGTATTTTTATAACCGTATTTTCCGAACAATGCCTGAAGATCCAGAGCTGCATCAGCCAGCTTTTCGGTAGGGAAGTTTACATCCTCAATAATAACGCTGCTACCGGGATTTCTATCCTTGCATACGGACGGGAAAAGTCCCTTGCGAACATCCCAGAGTTTCTTAAACTCCTTCGGATCGGATGTAAATTCAACCGGAACAATTACATCCAGTTCTTTAATTGATTCCGTGATGTTTATTATGTTTTTGTTTAATTCATCGGAATTATTACCTGAAGTCTCAATCAGTAAAGCAGCAGCATCTGCATCGAGTCCTTTCAAATATGAAGGCATACCTGGTTTGTCCTCAACGGACTTTAAAGCCGCTCGATCCATTATTTCGGCAGCATCTACAGGCTGTTCGTTGAATATAGGAATCGCGCTGCACGCAGTCCTAATATCCTTGAAGATTATTAAGGCGGATGCTTTATGTGGAAGATTATCGACAGTGTTCAGAGTTATATTTGATATGAATCCAAGCGTACCCTCCGAGCCTATCATCAAATGACTGATGATTTCAAACGGATCCTGATAATCAATCAGCGAGTTAAGACCGTACCCGGTGGTATTCTTTATCGCGTATTTCTTTTTAATCCTGTTATGCAGATCATCGTTTTGTTTTATCTCTTCCGATAGTCCGAACAGTTTTTCAATCAACTCGGGATGCGATTTACTGAACTGTTTTCTACTCTCCTCATCCCCGGTATCGAGCAGGGTTCCGTCAGCAAATATAATTCGCATCGACTTGAGGGTATTATAAATGTTTTGCTTAGTGCCGCTGGTCATTCCGCTGGCATTGTTTGCCGCAATACCTGAGATCTTGCAGGAGTTAATTGAAGCAGGATCAGGGCCCATCTTTTTATTAAGTCTTGCAAGCCTTGCATTTGCGTGAGCACCGATTACACCGGGATCAAGAGAAATCGTATTGTCTTCCTCATTAATACTTATACCGTTCCAGCTGTTATCGAGGAGTACCAGAACTGAATCTGTAATAGCTTGTCCGGACAGACTTGTTCCGGCGGCTCTGAATGTTACCGGAATATCAAGTATTGAAGCATCCATAATAACTTTGGAAACTTCTTCGTCGTTTTTTACTTTGATCACAACTTCGGGAATTAGCCTGTAAAAACTGGCGTCAGTACCGAAAGCGAGTTTACGCAGATCATCCGTTATAATTCTTTCGTCCGGAATATATTTCGAGACGGCATCATAAAACTTGTTATAATTTTTAATATTCATAATAAGAGAGTAATTATATCAGTAACTATTTAATTAATTAGCCTGCAATAGAACAGGACTAGATATATATTAAGCTCCGCCGCAAGTCTCTTCAACTTCTGCAACGGTTTTGGGAATGGGCTGCCCGAGAACTTTGCAACCGTCTTCAGTTACAAGAATATCATCTTCAATCCTTATACCGCCGAAATCAAGATACTCTTCAACCTTATCGTAATTAATGAAATCTGTATGTTTCTTCTCGGATTTCCAATTGCTAATCAATTGCGGGATAAAATAAATCCCAGGTTCAACAGTTAATACATGTCTCGGGGCGGACTGCTTCGCGAATCGAAGATAAGCCAGTCCAAACTGATCGCTTCGTTTTATATTATTATCGTAACCGACATTGTTCTCACCGAGTCCTTCCATGTCATGAACATCCAGACCCATCATATGTCCGAGTCCATGAGGGAAAAATAAAGCGTGTGCACCGTTAGCAACAGCTTCGTCTGTATCGCCTTTCATTAATCCAACGGATTTAAGTCCGTCAGCAATGACTTTCGCGGTAGTCAGGTGACAATCCTTAAAAGACACGCCGGGTTTTGTCATCTCAATTGCTTTTAATTGTGATTCAAGTACAATGTTATATATGTCCTTTTGTTTATCACTAAACTTTCCGTTAACAGGGAAAGATCTTGTTATATCACTTGCATAGTGTAGTTCGGATTCAGCTCCGGAATCCATTACAAGAATATCGCCATCATTCATAATATTTTCATGATGATGATTGTGTAAAGTTTCACCATGAACAGATAGAATAACTGGGAAGGAGACACCGTTACCCATTGCAAGCGCCATTCCTTCAACAGGACCGTAAATTTCCCTTTCGAGTAATCCCGGACGAGCATGCTTCATTGCCAACAGATTCATTTGAAGGCTAATTCCAAGAGCTTGTTCTATCTGCACGATTTCCTCGTCGGTTTTAATCGAACGCATTTTTATAACTGCGTCAACCAATTCTGCTGACACCCCGGCTTTATTGTCCGCCGGTCTGATTCCCAGCATTTCATCGAACCGGATTATCAGGTCGTGCCTGTATTGCGGGAGATAGTGAATCTTCTGACCGGAGCTTTGAGCTTGTCGTAAATATCCGCTCAACTCTGCGGACGTTTTGACATCCGATATGCCTACCTTGGCAGCTTTTTCAGTCATTGGATCATCAGGACCCATCCAGACTACATCATCCAGATCCCTGTCATCACCGAAAAGAATTTCCTTGTTGTTGTCGATATCGATAATTCCTGCAAGTCCCTGATAATCAAGACCGAAATAATAGAGAAAATTGCTATCCTGTCTGAACTTATAGACTTCTGCAGGATAATTTCTTGAACTATCGTTATTACCCGGCAGAAAAATTAATCCGGAACCAACCAGTTCTTTAAGTTTTTGTCTTCGTTCTATGTAGGTATTTGCTGGAAACATATAAACTCCGAGGATTTGCTTAAACAAAAAGCAAATATACAAATTTAGACGGAGCGCAAAAAGGAAAGGTAAGATTTAGTAACGTAATTCATGGAGAATTATTTGAATACTCCGCGAAAATGGGAGCTGCCAAGATTATTATAGAGCCGCTCCCCAATTCTCTATTTTATGAAAAGCATTCTTTTCGATTCTGTAAATAACTTTCCGGTGAAGAGAGATTTTGCCGAGATACTATAAATATACATTCCCGAAGATAATTTGCCTCCGTTTATACTCTTCGCGTCCCAGGTGGCGGTGAATGTTCCCGGTCCGTAAGTCTGGTTCGTAAGTTCGTTAACAAACTGTCCAAGTGAATTATATACCCTTATGGCGACTTCACTTGGTTCGGCTATACTGAAAGAAATATTTGTTGAAGGATTGAACGGATTCGGATAGTTATTATGTAGTTTGTACTCATTAACAAATCCGTGTATGTCATTGACCGATGTAATTGCCGGAACACTGTTCGGATCACCAGGTAATGAAACCAGGTTCGGATCGCCTGGAGCTGAAGACCCCTGCTGCCATGCGCCTTCAGGATCTTGCAATTCTTCTCCGTTTGTGAAACCATCACCGTCTGAATCCAGCGCAGCTAATTCCGGTCCCCAGACTACATTTCCACTGGAGAGGAATGATGCTTCAACCGTACTGCCGAAGCTGTTTTTGGCTCCGCCGCCAGCCGGATTAATATGACAGTTTGCGCAGTTTCCAACATTCCCGTTCGGAATCTGACTCACTCTGAAACTTCTGCTGATAAGCAACGAAAATGAAAAAATTAAAGCTGTTAAAACTATATATGGAATGGTTTTCTTCATTGTTTCCCCGTTTTTTGGTTTGTGAAATTAATAATTCAAAGCATTAGAGTATCACAGCGTCAAGTAAATGACACTGTGATAACAAATTCGGGGATAAAATAATTCAAATTATGACATGGATTCGGCAAGTTTTTTGGATTCTTTTGTTCTCTTGACAACTGAAATAAAGAATCCTGCAACCATAATTATAACACCTGCCCACACAAGATTTATGAATGGCTTTATGCTGGCATCAACCATAAGAATTTCCTGCGGAGTCCCTTGTGTAGCTGACTGTGTTCCGGCTTTCGAAATTGAACTTAGAACGAGGTCTACAGATCCGCCGGCATTCAGATTTGTCATATCAATAACAAGATCAGCTTCAGGTAACTCAGCTTTTTCAAATGTTCGACTCTGCCCGCCAATTAGTTTCGGTTCCAGTTCAGTTGATTTGCCGTTATATTCAACATTAAGTTTTGCGCCGATTTCAAATCTTTCTCCGGACTGCATGGCCGCCATAGCATCTTCCGGGAAATTGAATGCTGTGAATGTAATTTTCTTACCCTGGAATTCAACAGTTTCACCTTTCGAGAGGGAAACACTCTGTCCTTCTACACTTGAGGTCTGTTCACCGCGTTTATCTGAGTATGAAAGGGGTGAAATGTAGAAGTCCTGTGTGAATTTGTTCCAGATATCAGGCTCACGCATCAGACTATTATTGAATTCAGCAACATACATTACAGGACTCACAACTGATGAACTATTGCCTTCGTCAATTTGAATGTTAAACATGTACTTACCGTCTGCAGTAGGTTGATATCCCTGGAAAGTCAAGCTATGACCCATAACTTCTTTCGGTTGGCCTTTTACAAGTTCAACCTGCTGATCCTGTGTAAATCCTCCGGTAGCGATCACACCAAGGAAGAAAAGGGCAATTCCTGCATGAGCGATATATGCACCTAGACTGAGTTTCTTTCTGTTAAATACTCTGATCGCAATTTCAGCATTTACAGCAAGCGTAAATGCGCTGGAAAACGTCAGTAATATCAGCATAATATTATAAACATTTCCGAACAGAACAATAGCAGCAGTAAGCAGGGCGGAAATTACAAGTGAGTTACGAGCTTTCTTCGCCAGATCTTTTTTATCCGTCAGGTTCCATCTAAGCAGCAGGCTTAGTCCGTTCAATAGTCCGATAATTATTGCGATAGGCAGGTTAAGTTCATTATAAAAACTTAGTTCAACGGAACTTCCAAAAATAGGAGCGGAGGTGCCGGCAAGAATAATTATTGCCGAAGCAATAAGCGCAACCGCACCGGTGAACAACGCAAGCTCTCTCGACATAAGATTATCGGCAGATGTAAAAGTTTTTTCAAGATATTTCCACCTGAAGGCAACCGCACCAAATCCCAACACAGTAAATGAACCTATGAAAAGGAAGAGCATCAGATATACCGTCATTCCCGGATCGACGAATGAATGAACGGAAGCGTCACCTAAAATTCCGCTTCGGGTAAGGAATGTACTATAAAGGACAAGTACGTAAGTCATAATAGCAAGTATAAGGTTGGTTTTAACAAACCTTCCCGATCCGCCGCCCGATTGAGTTTTCTTCTGCACAAGCAGCGTATGTATCGAAGCTACTCCGATAATCCATGGAACGAGCGAGGAGTTTTCAACCGGATCCCAGCCCCAGTAGCCTCCCCAGCCGAGTACACCATAAGCCCAGTAACCACCGAGCATTATCGCGAGACCGAGAATCATCATTCCCGAAAGAACCCATGGCAACGATTGTTTGACCCAATCCTTATAATCATTTTTCATTAATGCTGAAAAGGCAAAAGCAAAGGGGACTGTCGACATCGCGAAACCGACAAAAAGCATCGGCGGATGGATCTGCATCCAGAAGTTCTGCAGCAGAGGATTCAATCCTTTCCCTTTAACAAGAAAACTGCTGAATGAAATTCCGCTAGCTTTCAATGTGGCAACAAGTTCCGAGTTAACCTGAATTAATGTTGTGTTAGTACTTTGATCAGTAAACACAAAATGCTGGAGGAAGGGTGCAACATTTGTAACATGACCCGAAGCATTGGTTGATATAAATTGCGGTGCGAATTTGAGTGCGTCTATATACTGCGGATCCGTCCAGATATATGTAAAAGGACTTTTCAAACCCGGAGCAACCATCATTAACAAGAAAGCAACAGCCAGTGTAAATATCATCATAACCCGGTTTTCCAGGTCACCGCGTTTGGATGTATACTCAAGAAGAATCAATCCGACTATAACAGAAAAGAGAAGCCACAGCATAAAGCTGCCTTCCTGACCCGCGTAAAATGTGGACATCAACAGTCCTGTCGGCAGATCGCCGTTGCTGTAATTGAAAACATATTTAAACTGGTACTGATGAGTCAGTATAGCATTCAGTAACATAGCCGAGGCGGCTATTACGGAAATAGTAGTTGTATGATAACCGATACGCGCCAGTTTAAGTGTATTTGTATAACCTTTATTTGTTAGGTAATACATTATTATAGTAAATACGCTCGCTATTAACGCGAGTGTAATTAGGATATTCCCGATCATGTCAAACTCCTTTACAGGCTTTTATGAGCTGGCTTGCTGCTGCTCGTAGGTCGATTCGTATTTAGACGGACACTTGGTCAGTATATCCGATGCACGGAATGTGCCATCCTGATATTTACCCGTTACGACAACACTTGTAGATGATTCGAAATTGTTAGGCATTGCACCGCGGTATACAACCTTTAGTTCAGTGCCTTTGTAATCTTTCATATAGAAGGAGAATAACTGTTTCTCCTGATCCAGTTGATAATTTTTTTCTTTTACCCAGGCGCCGGTGGCTTTAATCGTTTTGCCGTTCGCCCTGATTTTTGAAAAATCCTCTTCGTAGCCTACGTTTGTTTCTGTGAACAGGTAAGCCATTATGCCGAAGAAAACTACTATAATAATACCGCCGAATATATATTTGTTGTTCATATTACTTCGCCTCTAGTTCTTTCTCGATTTTTTTTAATCGTTTATCAGTGTTGTTAAGAAATATGAATATTCCCGCCCAGATTATCAGTACAATTACCAGAACGATATATATTGAATTATTCTCTAGGAATCCGAATAAACCTTCCAAATTTTACCTCAGATTATCTGTTTGTTTAATTTGTCTTTAATGATAAGAGATTTATAATTGATTCTCCACATCCAGTAATAAAGTAGTGTAAATGCTACCAGCGAGAGATAGAAAACAATCTGCATATTTCCGTTCATTTTGAAATCCACAACGGGTCCAAGGTTATCATCATTAGCCGACCCGGGATGGAGCCCTGTCATAATTCTCGGCATGATGAAAATAAAAAACGGAACCGTCAGGAACGCGATTATGGAATATACCGCGGAGAGTTTAGCTCGTTTTTCTTCGTTCTCAACTGCTGAACGCAATGCAAATAGTGAGCCGTAGATGAGGAGCAATATAAAAATACTGGTTTCCCTCGGATCCCAGTGCCAGAATGCACCCCACGTGAATTTTGCCCAGACCGAACCAGTTATGGTTGCAAGTATACTAAATATGAACCCAAGCTGAAGTGCGGAATTCGATTTTGCATCATCATCCAGGTTCTGATTGCGCAGATACTTGACACCGTAAATCATTGACATCAGGAAAGCAAGTACTGCCAGCCAAGCTGTAGGGACGTGAAAAAATATTATTTTAGCTAATTCTCCGAGTCCGGGGATTAACGGGAAATGGTACCAGGCCTCGGGTTTATCAACTATCGGGAAGGAGAGTCCTGCAACAATTACATAGACCATCAGTCCGAATAATACCGTACGTAGTATATTTGATTTCATAGACTATTTTATCGTGTAAAATAATATTGATAAAAATACATAATTAAAGATAAAAAGAGAAGATATTTGACGGGAATTAGAGTTGACCTAATGATTTTTCCAATTCCCGTCTGGTTGGCTATTTCTTTCTTGCGCTGTTTACAATATCATGCATTTTCTGAAGATTATGGCTCATATTCCACCACCCGTTTTTGAAGGTAGCGTAATCCGGTCCCATCATCGCTGTACCGTACCTAACCGAATTAGCATAAAAAAGCCATTGCGCAACCCAGAGTTGTTCAATATTTTCATCAAATGGATTTTTATTATCCGCAACACCTTTTTCCCATCCATCAAGTAAAATTTTTGTGGCTGATAAAACCATGGCGTCGCTTTCTGAATTTACTTTGTCAAGTTTGTCGAGTTGATTGTTAACCCAACTTGTTGAGTGACAGGATTTGCAGACATTACTCATTAGATTTCTCCGGTCTTCCTGTTCAGCTTGTGTTAGTAAAAATTCGCTCGACGGAGATCCGGTAAAATTGGTTGCCAACTGCAATCCATCCGAATTTCTGATGTTATAAGTCTCTCCCGATTTTGGCTGCGGATGAGAATAGGGTAATCCGAATATTCTAACCCATAGTCTTGCTCCGAAATCATGCGAACGTTCGGCAAGTATATTTTCGTCTCCATCAACTACAAGTGAATTATGACACACGGCGCAGGTCGGGGCTGTAAAATCTTTTCCAACCGTCCATGGAACCTTATTCATATTGAACTTCCCGGATAACGACGTAAATATATTTCCATGCTTACTTTCCTTGTAAACATTGTAAGCCGGCACATCCGGTTCCAGGTGACATTGTCCGCAGGTATAGGGCTCTCTTGCTACTTCAATTGAGAATGAATGTCTTGGATGGCAGGCTGTACAAGCGCCTTTACTTCCATCGGGATTAATTCGACCTACTCCCTGATTCGGCCAATTCGTGAGAACCGGAACATCTAATTCTCCAAAGTCACTATCGATGGTTTGCATTCCGTTCACATTAACTACTGTACCGTGACATGCATAGCAGGTTTCACCAAGCGTTGTTTCGTTGCTGCCGTGAGTTATGAATGTCCCGCTTGAATAATCTTTTGTTTCGGTAATACTGTTCACAAGTGTAGTGTAAACTTCGTTCTTGCTAAGTATGTCATGCGCGAAAGCCTTTTTGCTATGAGAATACTGTTCAACTTCAACGGGGTGACAAGTACTGCAGTCATTTGGCGAAACAACAATGTTTATAGTATAACCGAAATGATCGAAAGAATCCTTGTGATTATCAGTATTCAATGAGTGGCATTCATAGCATCCAATTGAGTTTGTCTCTCCCGCAAGTTCCGATTCAGGATCGATTGAAACTCTCCGCTCAAGCTCGCTTTTTGAAAGCGCTGCACCTACGGAAGAAGATGCATGAAGACTGGTTTTCCAGTCGCTTACAATTCCCGGTGTAACACTTTGATGACAATCTATGCACGTTTCTGTGTCTTCACTTACTAGCTGGGAAAAGAGCAGGGGAGTAGTTAGCAAGTATAAAATAATAGTTACTGTTAGCTTTTTCATAAAAGCCCCAATGATATAATCGGATGTTTTTATCTAAGATAAGGCATTCTTAAACATATGGCAATGTTAATTTTAAGATTATAATTCAAGCTCAATTAAACCGGAGAAACATATACTAATTTAGTCCGTCTAATGAATTAACATTTTCCTAAATTACGGCATATGAGAATCAAATCCGGTAAATATTTTGTCTAATCCAAATCCAATCAAAAGAATATTCGATTTGTATACCAGCGATCTGACGATGGAAGAGATCGACAGGCTGATTAAAAAGGAATCTGCCGAAGTATATGAGTTCTATAAAAACCAGATCCCTAAGATGGAACCGGGGCAGAACAGAGTAACCAGGACACTCATTTTCATACGAAGCCTGTTTAATGCATTTCTTCTGAAGATGACCGCCGCACGCAGAATATTTTATATTGTAGCTCTCATAATATTTTTTATCGGTTATGTTAATGATGCGGGAAGCTATTTGATCTTTGCTTTCCTCATTGTGAACGTTCTTCTTGCATTTGAACTTGCAGAAAAGCTAACTCTAAAAGATGAACTCGGACTAGCCCGTAAAATTCAAAACAGCCTTATGCCGAAAGACCCTCCTGATATTGATGGGTATGAAATCTCAACCTTCTATGAATCGGCTAACGAGGTGGGGGGAGATTATTTCGATTTCCTCAGCAGGAATGGAGACGATAAAATAGACTATATCGTTATAGGTGATATTTCCGGTAAAGGTATGGCGGCAGCTTTATATATGGTTCGCGTCCAGGCTATTATTCAATTCCTTGTAAAGAACTACGACAGTCTGCAGGAAATCCTGATTAATTTAAAAAATTACTTCTCACAGAAATTGCGAAAAGAGTATTTCCTTACTATTCAGATGCTTAAGCTTACAGAGGATAGAAATATTGAAATCTGCAGCGCGGGTCACATTCCTGTTTTAATTTATTCCTCCGGCAAGGAAGAATTTACCGAGATCAATCCAAAGGGTATTGGTATAGGACTTAACGACAAAGGGGTTTTCGAGAAAACACTTGCGGTTGAAAAGCATAAGGCTGATCCCGGTGATATTATTATTATCTACACCGATGGAATAACTGAGACGATGAACGTTAATAAAATTCAGTTTGGACTGGAGAATCTAAAAAGTCTTGTTAAAGATAATGCAGCCAAATCCGCCAAGGAAATTACCAATACTGTTTTTAGATATTTGTCATATTACCGCGGTGATACAGCTTCACACGATGATTCGACTCTAATTGTTCTTAAAGTCAAATAGGCTTTCCGGTCAATTCGCTAAACAGTTGAGTCAATGCTAGTCCTCACTTAAGATGTAGTTCTCATAGTTATAATCCAGTAACTGCCAGCATAGGGAGACTCGCCGATCCTGATAAAAATCGTGGGAGGAGATATCTTTTGCTCCGCGACTTTGTGCCTCCGTGTTGAGATATTTTACGTTGCTAGTCAGATTCCGGGCAGGCTTGCCCCGTTTGCGGGGTCGGAATGACAAAGGCCTTCGCGGTTTCTACCTTTCTTTCCGACTTTAGGGTTGGTGTTTAGCTTTTAATATTTCTTGCCCGATCCGTTTGCTGGGGGACGGGATCGAAATGAAACACATTAGGGAAGCTTTTAAAATAAAAAAGGATGAGCTTTCACTCATCCTTCCCGTATATTCCCCACCGGATTTGTGAATCACCAGTAAAACCGGATTCCCACTCTCGTCATTATACCACTCATGTCGAATACTCTTTCATAGGTCTTCTTTCTGTGAGTCAGTTCATCCTCAACCTCATACGTCCAGCTCGGTTCAGACGAATGATAAACTATTTCGCCGAATATATCCGAGCGGTGACCAAGTTCATAAAGTATTCCCATACCTGCCCGCCAACTGAAATCGAATGCCCCTTCAAACTCATCTTCATCCGGATTCTGGAAGTTATTATATAAGATTAGGAGAATTTCGGCACCTACGCCCCCCGTGGCGTAGGCGCTCACCCTGGGCGACATCGGGAATAGACCCGACATCGTAAACATTACAGGAATGCTATGTAAATTCGTTTCTGCTCTTAATTCATTTATTTCACCACTTGGTCCGAAGTCGGAGTTAAATTTATCCACCAGCCGGCTGTCTACATAATTCTTGTTAAACCAGTCAATACTCCATCCAACACGAAGGTTTTTGTCGATAAATTTGCCTCCTTCATAACCAAGTATGAAACCGCCTTCAGTTGCCGAAGGACTGAAGTGACCAAGTTTAATTGAAGCGGAATGCCATTGAGCGGAAATGAGTAAGGGGGTGAAAATCACTAAAAATGCTAAAACTCTCTTCATCTTGTGCTCGCTGTTGTTTAAATATTGGAACCTACCTTACAAGATAGGTGCCATAAATTTGCACTCTTTTTTCTACCATATTAATAGAAAATGATAGGTGACTGTTTATTTAAGTATACAGGCAGGTTCTTTTTGATGAACAATTGTGCGCTCGAACGAATATTTTTCGTGTCCTATTTCGCAGATAGAAAAGAGTTTCGAAACCAGTTAATGAGGAGTTTTCTAAAATGCTGCAAGTTCAACCGCTTCAAGACATGAACCGGTTAACAATATATCTGATCCAACATCTGCAAGAATTTCCTGTTCATCCCTGATCACATATCGAAGAGAATCGGACATATCTATTTTATTGATACTTGCTACGAGAAGAGCATCTTTGAATTTGAAGTCACAGATTGATTTATATAAAGACTCGTCGCATTGCAGTTTTGCGAATACGCGTACTGAATTGTGTACACCCAAATCAAGTTTTACATAATAAATGTCATTCTCTGTTTCTGTACCTATTATAGTGGAATCAAGCAGTACATTTTTACCGAGGAGGGCTAAGCGGTTTTCTGCTTCTAACGAGTTTTCAGATTCATTTAATACAATTGCATTATATGAATCAGCGAGTTCCCGAACTACTTCAAGTTTTTTTGAATAGCTGTATTGTTCATGACTCATGTCATGAAAAAAGTCCGGGATGTTCATCGTTGTATACACAACAATGATAAGGTAGATGACTACCGAACTAAACAGTATTTTCTTAAATGCCTTCATAAAACCGGATTGTTAATCAGGCTAAAATATGAAAGATTATTATTGAATGCCACGCAATTTCCCGGAACTTTTCAGCATCTTCAAATTAATGGAAAATTTTTGCAGATAATCATTATCTTGAACCACTGATCAATTCAATTCATTTTCAACATCAAATAATGTTAAGTAAACAAAATTTGCAAACCATCAAATTATCCCAAATTAAATCCGAGGAAAATATATGAAAACAGCCAGGTTACTATTAATCCTGTTTTTACTAACCTTTATCAGTATCACAGCAGGGGATGATGATAAAGATGATAAAAAGGATCCATTGAACGAATCCGTTTTATCCGGATTGAAGTTCAGGAGTATCGGTCCGGCGTGGACATCTGGACGCATCGCGGATTTCGCCGTAAATCCGGAAAAACACAGCGAATATTATGTAGCAACGGCCAGCGGGCATTTATGGAAAACAACAAACTCGGGAATGTCCTGGGAAGCCGTTGCGGATACTATGCCGTACTCACTTAGTGTTGTTAAACTTGATCCGAACAACTACAATGTTGTCTGGGTAGGAACCGGTGAGAACAATCATCAGCGTGCGCTTGGATATGGTGACGGGGTTTATAAATCAACTGACGGTGGTAAGTCATTCACTAACATGGGTTTAAAAGAATCCCGACAGATCGGGGGAATCATTATTGACCCGAGAAATTCTGAAGTGGTTTATGTTGCTGCAGAAGGTTCTGCATGGGGTCTCGGAGATGAAAGAGGACTATACAAAACTACTAACGGAGGTGCGACCTGGAATAAAGTGTTAGAAGTAAGCGAGAACACCGGAATCAACAATATCGTGTATGATCCGCGCAATCCGGATGTTTTATATGCAACATCGGAACAGCGGAGAAGGACACCATATGCAAAAATCGGAGGTGGACCGGAATCAGCAGTTTACAAATCTATTGATGCCGGGGCTACATGGAATAAAATTATGAAAGGATTGCCGGGTGGCGATATCGGCGGAATGGGAATCGACATATCATTCGTTAATCCGGATGTAATCTATTTGATTATGGAGGCGGCTGAAGATAAGGGCGGGTTCTTTCGTTCAACAGACAGAGGCGCTTCCTGGCAGAAGATGAGTGATCATCATTCGAGCGGTCAGTACTATAATGAAATTTTCTGCGATCCTGTTGATGTTGACAAAGTCTATTCGGTTGAAACCCGTTCTCATGTTACAAAGGACGGCGGCAAAACATGGGAAAGAATAAGCAATAACGGACGTCATGTTGATGACCACGCGCTCTGGATAGACCCGACTAATACAGCTCATCTACTGATAGGCGGTGACGGCGGTGTTTATGAAACGTATGATGAAGGCGCTAACTGGCTATTTAAATCGAATTTACCTGTAACTCAGTTCTATCGTGTTAATGTCGACAACTCTTTGCCATTCTATAATATATACGGCGGTACGCAGGATAACCAGAGTATGGGCGGACCTTCCAGAACTAATAAAAGTGACGGCATTACTAATGCGGATTGGTTTATGACTGTTGGCGGTGATGGTTTCTTCCAGGCTATAGACCCGACAGATCCGAATATTGTTTACTCTGAATGGCAATACGGAAATATAATCCGTTTCGACAGGAAGAGCGGGCAAACTGTTTATATTCGTCCTGAACCGGAAAAAGGTCAGAAGACTTTTAAATGGTACTGGGACACACCGTTTTTCATAAGTCCTCATTCACATACCCGTTTGTATATAGCAGCGGAAAGAGTATTCAGGAGTGATGACAGAGGTGAAAGTTGGAATGCGATCAGTGATGATCTTACAACAAAAACAGATCGTAACTCATTCAAGGTAATGGGCAAATACTGGAGTACTGATGCGGTGAGGAAAGATGTTAGTACTTCACAGTACGGACTGATTATCGCGATGAGTGAATCGCCGATAAAAGTGAATCTTTTATTTGTTGGAACCGATGACGGAATTATTCAAAGAACTGAAGACGCATCAGCCTGGACGAGACTGGATGATTTCCCGGACGTTCCTGAATTTACGCCGGTTCATGATGTCGTTCCATCTCGCTTTAACGAGAATCTGGTATATGCTGCGTTCAATAATCATAAGCGGGATGACTTCACTCCGTACGTATTAAAAAGTACGGACAAAGGTGAATCCTGGACTTCGATCGCATCCAATCTTCCGAAGAATGGTGCGGTTAACACGATTATTGAAGATCCTGTAAATCCGAATTTATTATTTGTCGGGACGGAATGGGGCGTTTATACAAGTATTGACGGCGGAAAGAAATGGCTGCAGATGAAATCCGGAATTCCGAAAATCAAGGTGCCGGATATGGTGATCCAGGAAAGAGAAAAAGACCTTGTTGTTGCTTCGTTCGGACGCGGCTTTTTCGTATTGGATGATTACTCCGCGCTTAGAGAGATTAATGAAGAACTCCTTCAAAAAGATGCTCATATTTTTGATATTAAAGATGCGCAAATTTACGCCATTAAATCCGGCAAGTATGGTCAGGGTGCAGCATATTTCTCAGCCCCAAATCCTGAATTCGGAGCTGTGTTTACTTATTATGTTAAGGATGTGCCTAAGTCTCTGAAATCGATAAGGAAGAAAAAAGAGAAAGAGCTGTTCAAGGATGGAAAGCCTATTCCTCAGCCGACGTACGAGGAACTTAAGGCTGAAGAGGATGAAGTATCACCTTACCTGGTTTTCTCTATCAAAGATGCAGATGGTGAGGAAGTTAAGAAATTGACAGCTAAAGCATCTAAGGGGATTCATCGAATCAATTGGGATTTAAGATACGACGAGTATTCGCCTATCAGTGCTCCCAATGGTAAGTTTAATCCCACCAGGGAAACCAACAGCAGTTTATTCGTTCTCCCGGGTAAATACAGCGTTTCAGTATCCTTGGTTGCGAAAGGTGAAATGAAAGAACTCGCAGGTCCTAGGGAATTCAACGTTTCCTTATTAAATGATGCGACTATCCCGGCGGATAATATAGGCGAGGTTGTAGCATTCCATCGCAAAGCATTGGAGCTGGCGAAGAAGGTTGCCGGCGCCCAGCGCGAAGCCGATCTGCTTGCGAAAACAGTTGGAGATATTAGACAAACGGTTAATTCCGTACCGGGCGCTTCGTTTGAGCTTCTTAAGAAGGTTGGGCAAATTGCTACCGAACTCGACGGGATCCGGATTCAGTTCAGAGGACAACCGGCTAAGGCAAGCCGGGAAGAAATCCCCCCGATGGATATGCCTTTGGGATGGCGGTTGAGTGAATTGGTGTATGCAAATATTAACTCAACCGGTAATATTCTGAAGAACCAGAAAGTCGCTCTCGATGTACTAAGCGAAGAAATTCCGGAAATATTAAGAAAACTAACCGATATCAAGAATATTCAATTAAAAGCGATTGAAAAAGAACTGAATGAACTCGGTGCACCATGGACACCGGGAAGAATTCCGGAAATTAATTAGAATATTTAAGGTCCGTGTTCCCGCGAGTACGGACCTTAATTTCATTATTAAACACAATAAATTATCTCCGAAATAGTTATATTTATCTCAAAATTGACGAATATTTATAATTTGATGGAATCGGGCACATTTACTATAGATAGTGAATATTCATCCGTTACCGGTTTTATAAGCCGCATGCGTGATGAGAACTTCTACGGGGATATCAGCGACAGGGTAAGAGGTGAAATAGAAATATGCCTGGTTGAAGCTTTGAATAATGTTGTTAAGCATTCGTATAGTGAAGAAAGTGGTCACAACATTGTTATTAAACTGAACAATTCGGACGGCTGGGTTAGTATAACAATTAATGAAGACGGTTCGCCCCGGCCGGAAATGGATGCTCCGAACCTCGACTTCGATCCTGATGATATCGACAATATTCCAGAAGGCGGAATGGGATTGTTTATAATTGACCAGCTTATGGATGAAACTAATTATACATCTGAAAACGGACAGAATACCTTCGTAATGAAAAAAAAATTAAATTAATTCCTACCTTTAAAAACATTTAACCGTTTTCGTTGTCTAACTTATAATATTAAATAAACACTTGTCCGGCTTAGAATGAAAGTAAAATATATTTTGCTCATAACAATTTTTTTAACATCCACATTTTTTGCACAGGATTCAACCAAAAGTCAGGCATATAAGAGTACGCGTGCAGACAATATCTATCCGTTGATTAAAGTAAAAGCACCTTCATACCCATTAATGACGGCCTATATTCTTCAAAGATATGCTGCTGAAGGGGATCCGTTTGCACTACACGAAATGGGGCTCCGTTTTCTTCTCGGTAAAGGATTTCCCAAAGATACCATAAAGGCTGTTCAGTATATTCAAAGAGCTGCGGATAAAAATTTAACTGCGGCAGTTTATAATTACGCGATAATGATGGAAAATGGTATTGGCACCGATTGGAATCCTTTTAACGCATTTAAGAATGCTGAGTATGCGGCCGAGAACGGAATGCATGAAGCACAATTCTTTTATGGTATATTTTTTACCGATAATCTCGTTGTAAACAGAGATTATAATGAGGCGTATAAATGGTTTTCCAAAGCAGCCGAAGCCGATTATCAGCCTGCAATAGATGCTAAAAAGAAAATGGAGGAGAACGGACTGATAGTCCTGGCGGACTCATCCGGAAAAATTGATTTGGCATTTAGTGAAGTCGATTCCACATCGGAAGGAAGTTCAGCAATTTTTAATCCTGATTTTGAACTCGATTTTTTTGATTTCGAGTCGGGGGATGAAACTTCAGTTGAAAAACTCAGAAAACTTTATAAGCAAAATTACAGTGAGTTGAAATCCAGTCTGGGAATTAACAAGATTACCGATTCGTCACAGGTAATGGATACATCCGGTTCATCACTTGTTGAATTCGCCGCTATGAAGGGCAGCCCTGAAGGATTGATGATTCTGGCTAAGGATTACGAATTAGGTATCTCAAGAAAAAAGGACCTGGTAAAGTCAGTTCAAAGTTATATAAAGGCTTACAGACTGGGAGCAATGAAAGCTGTTGAATATATTCTTAAACACACCAGGGATGAAAAATTTTTCGACCTGCTTAAAAAGGAAGCAGATGCAAATAATCCTGATGCAATGTACGTCTGGGCTGGATTAACTGCACTTGGGTTTGATTACAGCTTATCAAGTGAACAGGCTCTGGATCTGCTTGATCGAGCAGGTAATCTTGATCATAGTTACTCTTTGATAGAAGAAGGGTTATGTTATTACAACGGAACCCTTGTTGAAAAAGACAGGGAAAAGGCTTATTCGTATTGGGAGCGAGCATCGAAACTGGGCAGCGCAGAGGCTGCAATCAGACTTGCGTTTGCATCGTTGATCCAAAATCCGGAATTGAATCGAGAAGAAAATATTAGTTTTTTAACTAAAACCGCTAATGAAGGCGCTGTGCTTGCGCAGTCCGCATTGGGTTATTGTTATGAGAACGGCATAGGATTGAAACAGAATAAATCGAAAGCTTCCAGGTTTTACAGGAGTGCCGCAAACCGCGGAAGTGAAGTCGCATACAATTCACTTAAAAGAATGTATGACGCTATTAGACCGGAAGATGAGCAGTTTGTAATCTTTGAGCAGCAATAACTTCCCGGAATATATTGAATTCGAATCTCCGTCGACGGTAAGTGTGATCCTCGAAAATTTATGGCTCTAATCAATAGTAAAAATATTCAGACCGGGATTGATCTTTTTGCTGAATATATTGTCATTCCAGAGAACTTCAAGTCTGAATTCATTTTCTGCGGTAACTTCAAAAAACAGGCTTTCATCAGACGGAGTACAAATCAGTCCGATAATCTGATCGCCGTATTTTAGATTGGTTACTCCATGTTTGTCATCACGCTCCATATGCCATATAATCAAATTTTTATCTGCGCGCATATTGATACCGATGACATTTTCAATCAGCATTGCAATTGGACCGAGTCCCGACCAGCCAACAAAGTCCTGACGGGAGTAAAAGGAATCGTCCCACCTTGTTGAAGGTCGCGGCAGTTCAGGTGAGTAGCATTCCCATATAGTATGATACCCATCCTCATATCTCTCACTGAATTCAATCCTATCGGTTTCGGGTCTGAAATTTTTGAAGACTTCATAGATATTGGAGATATGATTGTAAGCAATGCGATGTGCTAACTGGTAATCGCCGTATTTTTCAAGCCCCTTAACAACCATATAATTTGTCGGCGCCCATACACCCCCGCGCCAATAATATCCGTCCGGATCGTAAGCCGGATCAGATGCGGAAAGTGTTGGTACAACATGCGGACGCCAGAATTCATCAGGATTTGTAAGGTGTTCACGGATAGTTAAAAAGTCCTCGGGCTCACAGATTTCAGCAACAAGCGGCCAGAAACCGCCAATATGCATCGTGCCGCTCAGTTCTCCGTCTTCCCGTAAATCGTAATAGAAACCGGTAAACTCATTAAAGCAATACTCATTGACTAACGCTTTTATCTCTTCGTAATGTGCACCGAATAACTGAGCGGTTTTGTTTTCTCTAAGTACTGTAGCAATCTCGTAAATGCATTTGGCGGCAAGCGCCTGTTGAGACGAGAAATCGACCCACGCACCTTTACCGACGCCTTCTCTGGGTGTATTATCCATGCCGCTTCCCCAGGGAGTATTAAAATAAAGTCCTTTCCCTGAATCTTCTTTACAGTTTCTTTCAATCCATTGAAAGTACTTAACAAGGTGCGGCAGGGACATTTTAAGCCTTGATGTGTCATTGCTTATATGGAAATAATTCAGCTCCATCCATGCGAACAGAGGGGGATTAACCATAGGTTCATCTACTGAAGGAACTCCTGCAGGTTCGCCATCGGATTCTTTATACACCCTTTGGATATATCCGTCTTTGCGCTGCTTAATATAAAAATTATCAATCGATTCCATTACCGGGAATAATTTGCTTCCGTAGACCGCGAAGGCTGTCATGAAATTCGTATCCCACTGGAAAATCTGGTTGCTGAATCCTTCATCCAAATATTGTTTAACAAATCCGTTTTGGTCGTTTCCGAACTGTATATGATTCCAGGCTAGTTCCCATGCTTTATAATAAAGTTCTATCCATTCCGGATTGCCGGCCAATATCGGTTTAGGCAGCTGGACTTTGTTCAAAAAGCGTTTGGATATTTTTCTCACCGGAACAGCGGGATCGCCAACCTTTATAAGCGAGTTAAAACTGATGCCGCCGTCGTTCATCTTCCAATCGTTTTCAGGGTCAGGTATCCACTTGCCGTTATCAATAAATTTATAATAATAGTATCCGGGTTCAAGACGAAGATTGATAAGCCAGCGTCCGCTATTGTAAATCATCTTATCGGATTCCGCCGACCATTGGTTAAAACTGCCTGTGATAAACACTGCCCTGTTACTATCAGCGATATACTCAAAAGTCACAAGGACCGAATCGGTTTGAGCAAAGAGTTTTGCGGTCAGTAGTATACTTAATATGAGAATTGATCTGTTCATAATATTCGATTGGTATTCAAACCCGTAATTCTAAAATAACAATATCTAAAATATAATGTGATACACAGATCACAAAAAATGTTTACCATAAATGTGAATTATTCATTTTACATAAGCCCGAAAAGTATGATGAGAATTTTACATTTGAGTCTGTAATCATTTTATTTATATTATTGTATTCGTATCATACAATAATATAACTCATAATGCGCAAATCAATTAAATGTATTTTTATTCTCTCGATAGTATTTAACAGCGTTATATTCGGACAAATGTCAAATGAATATGGTGGCGCATATCTCGGTTTCGGAAGTATTAAAGGCAACTCTCCCGTACAATCAAGTCTTGCAGGTTCAATAATATTCGGATTCAATCATAATCTTCTTAATGAGATCGGAATACGGTTCGGCTATACATATGCCCGTAAGGTTAATTACTTCCTTCCGGAAAACAGCAGCGGAAAGTACTACCCGTTTCTGCAGGCAGTAACTGCAAAAGCAGTAATTGAACAATCACTCGAGAATAGTTTATTTGTCGAAGAAGGGATAGGACTATGTGCCGTAAACGACCGGACTTTCAGTGACGTTGATGAATGGGCTTTCGGAATTGCTTTTTCAGCGATGATTGGATGGGATCTGAGAAACAGAGCGGGACAAGGATATAGACTCGGATTCATCGGGGAGTCGGCGTTAACAGTTACATCGACGACTCCTACATACTTTCTCTTAGCTTTTCAGACTCAGTTCTATTTCTAATACGTTACCGCAGCTCTTTTAAATCTCGCATCATTTTTTCAAACTGGTTGAAATACAATGCTTGCGGCCCGTCACTCAAGGCCTTTTCCGGTTCGGGATGGAATTCAACTATGATACCATGAGCTCCAACAATCTTTGCTGCTTTTGCCATTGGCGGAATTTTATCCCGTTCACCAATTGCGTGCGAAGGATCGACGATTATAGGCAGATGAGTTAATTCTTTAAGAACTGGTACAGCGCTTAGATCAAGTGTATTTCGTGTGGCGGTTTCAAATGTCCTGATACCTCTTTCGCATAAAATAACCTGCCTGTTTCCCTGAGCGAGAATGTATTCCGCCGCGTTAAGCAGTTCATCAAGTGATGACATCATACCGCGCTTTAGCATTACCGGCCGGTGAACCTTGCCAACCTCTTTTAGCAGTGAGAAGTTCTGCATGTTTCTTGCGCCTATTTGAAGCATATCGGAATGCTTGGCTACTTCAACAACCTGATCGGGAGCCAGTACCTCAGTTATGATCGGCAGTTCATATCTCTTGCCGGCTTCTTTCATAAACTCCAGACCTTCGAAACCAAGTCCCTGGAAACTGTAAGGGGACGTACGGGGTTTGAAGCATCCGCCGCGTAGTATTTGAGCACCGTGTTCACGAGCTTCCGCGGCACAGGTCATTATCTGATCTTCCGACTCCACGGAACAGGGACCGGCCATAACAATAAATCCGTCTCCGCCTATTTCCACATCGCGCACTTTAATAATTGTATCTTCGGATTTATATTCTCTGCTGGCAAGCTTGTAACTTTTAGATTTTTTAGGTTTCGGCTTCTCTTCATCGATCGGCTCGGACTTTGTCACGGCTTCCTGTTTGCTATCGGCAACCGCTAATGATTCAAGTTTCGTTTTGTGAACTTCCCTGGATGGATAGCTTCCGAGAACTTTAAAAAACCTTGTATGAATACCGAGTTCATTAAGTACATGCTGAACAGTCTCATCATTCTGACTTCCTTCGAAGTCGAGATAAAACATTTCTTCCCAGGGATTGCCTATTATTGGACGTGATTCAAGTTTAGTAAGGTTAACATTGTGCTTCCTGAATATGTTCAATGCATCGACCAGCGAGCCGGGAACATGCGCCGTTGCCATAACGAGAGATGTTTTTGAGACAATTCTCGAATCGACTTCAATCGGGTTACGCGCAGCGATAATGAATCTTGTATAGTTCTCGGATTGGTTAGCTATGTTCTGCTTGAGTATTTTTACATCGAAGTGATTAGCCGCCTCTTCACTCGATATGGCAGCGAATTCCCGAACGCCTTCTTCTTTAATCTTCTGAACAGACATGGCTGTATCGGCAAAATACTCAATGCTTGCATCAGGAATGGTTTCAAGGAACTTGCTGCACTGTGCGGCAGCCTGATAATGCGCATAAATTTTTTTAATCTGATGCAATGGTATATCATCTATCGCTGAAAGACAATGCTTAACCTGGAATGTTTCCTCGCCGACTATTGAAAGTGTTGTGTGAAGCAGAAGATCGTACACCTCGTTTATGCCGCCCGAAGTAGTGTTCTCTATCGGGAGTAAGGCGTAATCAGCTTCACCATTCTCGACAACTTTAACGACATCTTCGAATCTTTTTTTCTTTATGAAATCAAGCTGCTTGTCACTGTAAGCAAAAAACTTATTCGCAGCCAGATAGCTGTAGGCGCCTTCAATTCCTTGTATTGCAACCGTCAGTGTCTCCTTGCCATTCGACTGTTTACCGGTTAGGTCTTGTACATAATTTAATTGTATACGCACAGAATCTTCAATGATTTCATAAAATACCTTGGTAAGAAAATGCGCGTCAATACCTTTATCTTTGCCGACTTTAATCAGACGCTGAAGCAATTCCAATTCACGTTGCTGATCCCTTATCGGGCTCTCGGATTCGTCTTTCTCTTTGATAACGGCTTTGCTGAGCTGTCTTCTTTCTGCGAGCAGATTAATTATCTCTTCATCAACTTTATTTATACCGCTTCTGATTTCGTTTAGCTTACTCATTATTTTCTTGTTTTTTTTTAGTTAAATAGTGCGTAAAACTATAAAAATATTCCCTCATAAGAAACGGAGATTATAACTTATTTATACGCTAAAATGAATAAAACCTGTTGCTGAAGTATTGCTTCTTAAATAACTTGCATTAAGTGGAGGTTAACCTTAATTTATATTCGGGACAAAACAGGGGGCTGAAAAAATGAGACTCATAATCATAGTTTTATTAATACTGACTTACTCCTCTCTTACTGCCCAGGATAAATACGTTTTAGCCGAACCAACACAGGAAGAAATCAGCAGCTATTCTGTCTTAGGTGATGTTATAGCAAAAAAAATATTAGTGAGTCTGAAATCAGAATTAGTTAAAGGTATGAAAGAAGGGGGTGCGGTTAATGCGCTGAAGATATGCAATATCAAAGCTATTCCACTTACCGATGATCTTGTCAATTCACACAACAAAGTTGAAGGAATTAAAAGAATCAGCAGGAAATATCGAAATCCCGGGAACAAACCTGATGAAATTGATTTACTTGCCCTTAATGATCTTGAAAAAAGCAAGGATCAAACTGCAGACAAATTAGTTCAAAAGTATTTTGCGGATGGCAAAGCATACTTTAATTATTATCAATCAATTAGAGTTGGTAGTTTCTGTACAACCTGTCACGGCAAGGAAAGTAATATGGATAAGAAACTGGTTGAGACGATCAGGAAACTTTATCCGGAGGACAAGGCAACAGGTTATAAAGCAGGTGATTTTAGAGGCGCAATAAAAGTAACTTTTACGGAATAGTATACCACAGCTTTTTTCACTCATACATTATCTGCTAAAAGTGGTTCAATTCATATATTCAATTAAACTTCGCTAAACAGTTGAATTTTATAATTCATATTTTTGTTATGAACATATAAAAACAAATGAAAGGGATAATATGGCATCAACTCCATCCAACATGATTCCGCTGGGTACTGCTGCTCCTGGTTTTACATTAACGGATTCGGTTACCGGTGAACCGAAATCATTGGAAGAATTGAAATCCGAAATCGCTACTGTAATAATGTTTATCTGTAATCATTGTCCTTACGTTAAACATATTAACAGCGAACTCGTTAAAATTGCCCGGTTGTACCAGACCAAGGGAATTTCTTTTATTGCAATAAGTTCTAATGATATTCAGAACTATCCTGAAGACTCTCCCGAGAAAATGAAAGAGAATGCTGAGATTGAGGGGTATACATTCCCATATCTGTACGACGAAACGCAGGAAGTTGCTTTAGCGTATGATGCCGCCTGCACACCGGATTTTTACATCTTTGATAAAGATCTTAAGCTTGTATACCGCGGGCAGTTCGACGACTCCCGTCCGAAAAATGATGTGCCGGTTTCCGGGAATGATTTGCGAACTGCACTCGATTCAATCTTAGACGGAAAACCTGTTGATGAAAACCAAATTCCCAGTATTGGCTGCAATATTAAGTGGAAGCAATAAAACTGCTTCCGCTAAACACTTTTTCTCATTCCTTTAATTAGTTCCTGATTTCTGAACTTCTATGCTCCTCGATATTTATTATGTTGCCTGGTGTTATACAAGTCTTTCGAGGGGAATAAAATGACAAAAGTAATCACAATATTTTTAATACTTTTAAGCTCAGTTCAATTATTTGCTCAATTGAAAAATGAGAAGAATCAGGCAGATTATATTATTATTACAGTTCCCGAGTTCCGGGAGTGTATGGAATTCCTTCGTGATTATCGTTCTGAAAGGGGACTAAATGTCAAACTCGTTGATATTAATGAAATCACAGAAGGGTTCGAAGATTCCTCTTTGTCTGGATCGATACGTATGTTCATTGGTTATGCTTTAAGTTATTGGCAGGATCCAAAACCGCAATACCTTTTGTTGGCCGGAGATGTTGAATTCATACCCTCAATTGTTGTTGAATCCGGATTGCATGTGGATCAAATTCAGGAAGATTCAGTTTCGATGGATGCGTTATATTCTATTAATATTTACCAAAATGATATGATCCCGGATATTGCTGTTGGAAGAATACCTGTAAACAATTTAGAAGAAATTAACTTGATAATGGAAAAGATAATAAGATTTGAAAATAACGCGGAACAAGCGACTCCAAGTAGTGTTATTCTAGTTGACAGGCAGGACGGCTCAGCTTTCCAATCTTTAGCGAACAGACTGGAGCAATCTTTTGCAGAGAAGAACATACGAACGGAAATGATTTCCGCATTCAACGATACGGGGATAATCAAAGTAAAGCAGAAAATTATTCAGAAAATTAATGATATGCCGTTATACGTAAGCTATTACGGGCACGGAAATCCTTATATATGGTCTTCTGACACTTTGTTCAATTATGAGAGTATTTCAGAATTAAATAATTTTGAAATACCATTTATTTATACCGGAGCTTCGTGCAATTTTAATTTCGATTCGGAAACAGATTCAACTATTAGCGAAGGACTTCTGTTTAGTCAATCAGGTGGGGCTGTCGCCTGCATAGGTTCGTCGGGTCTGAATTTGCTGACAACAGGAGATAGTTTTATAAAGGGATTTTGGGGAAATGTTTTAATGAAAGCTGATACGAAAATAGGCGATGCGTTTCTTGCAGAACAGAAGGAAAATTTCGGAACTTACAGCAGACGTTTTACACTTCTGGGTGATCCCGCACTTAATATTCCTGCTTATATTATCGCTGATATTAATACTGAGACAATTCCGGATCGTTTTGTACTGAGACAAAATTATCCAAATCCATTCAATCCGACAACTGTTATAGAATACCAAATCCCGGAAGATTCCAATGTGTCATTAGATATATTCGATATACTCGGTAACCGAATTAAAAATGTTGAACAGGGATATAAACATGCCGGGAGTTATTCAATTGAAATAGATTTATCCAACCATGCGTCCGGGATATATTTATATCAACTTAAAACTAAGTTCGGAGCTGAAGTCAGAAAGATGTCCTATCTGAAATAGTATAAAATCAGAATGTGATTTTCTAAACTCTTGCTTCAAGGTCTTCATTGAGATTTTTATTCTTCAAAAGGAATTATAACTGAATTTAGTCAGGTTTATTCAGTTCTCTAATGAAAAATCACAAGTCTATCTGCAAAACAGAATCTTGAGCCTTATTTATGTGCTCGTACATTTGTAGTACTATGCAACTACACATCCTTACTGATAAAATCTAATTGAATTACAGAGGGAATTTCCTTAAGTTGATAAAAGGATAAAGGAATCTTAAGAGCGATATAAATCGGATAATGGAGTAATAATACACAAAATCTTATTTATCGAATAAACTTTTACAAACAATGATAATTTCTCTGAAATAGGAGCTGTAAAATGGCAACACAAGGAAGAAGAGACTTTCTTAAAACGCTCTCGTCGATTGGGGTTGCGACGGCCGGACTAAGCGCAGTAGCACCGCAAAAAGCAAGTGCAGCACCGGAAAATATTTTATCAACCGACAGATTCGGCGTGTTGGTTGATACGACCGTATGTATAGGATGCAGAAGATGTGAATGGGCCTGTAAAAAATCGCACAATCTGCCTGCCGGTTCACTAGATGATTATGATGATCAATCGGTTTTTGAAGCGAGACGCAGACCGGATCATACTACCAACACGGTAGTTAATAAATATTCGGAAACAAGCAGTGAAAATCCGGTAACTCTGAAAGTCCAATGTATGCACTGCGACCAGCCTGCATGTGTTTCAGCATGTATTGTAGGCGCGTTTTCCAAAGGTGAAACCGGTGCCGTTGTATGGGATGAATCGAAATGTATTGGATGCAGGTATTGTATGGTTGCTTGCCCGTTCCAGATACCCGCTTTTGATTACCATAAAGCAATTGAACCGGAAATCCACAAATGTGATTTTTGTATCGACAGAATTACCAAAGGACAATTACCGGCTTGTGTTGAAATATGTCCTGTTGAAGCTATTACGTTCGGCAAGCGTTCGGAACTGTTGTACATAGCACATGAACGAATCAGGAACAATCCTGAGAAGTACAAAGATCATGTGTTCGGTGAAACCGAAGTTGGGGGCACATCCTGGCTGTACCTGTCAAATGTTGACTTTACCGAACTGGAGTTCCCGAAACTCGCACAGCATCCCGCGCCCGGTGTTTCCGAATCAATTCAGCATGGTATTTTCGCTTACTTTGTTCCCCCGGTAGCTCTTTACGCTTTACTTGGCGGAATTATGTATTTGACTAAGCAAAATAAAAAAGAGGAGGAGGATTAATATGGAACCTGTACATAAACCGACTCCGATGAATCAGCTCAAATATTTCACTCCATGGGTAATCGTACTTTCCGTTGTTGCTGTTGCCGGAATTATAACACTGCTAGGTCGTTTCTTATTCGGACTTGGGGCTGTTACGAATCTTGATGCTCAGCACCCATGGGGAATTTGGATAGGAATTGATGTTGCAGCAGGAGTTGCTCTGGCAGCGGGTGGATTTACAACTGCGGCTCTCGGGCATATTATGCATAAAGACAATTATGAAACTATCATTCGACCGGCTTTGGTTACTGCAATGCTTGGCTATACCTTTGCCGGAACAAGTGTGATGATAGATCTTGGACGCTACTATAATATCTGGCATTTGTTTATTTATCCGAACGGTAATTCAGTATTGTTTGAAGTGGGTATGTGCGTTGTCATCTACCTTAATGTGCTTTACATCGAGTTCCTCCCGATAGTTACGAAAAAATTTATAGGGAATGTTCGATTTAAGGGAATGCTTTCGGCTTTGAATAAACCGGTTGATAAACTCCTGAGAGTACTCGACAGGGCACTGGACAAGACCATGTTTGTCTTTATAATTGCCGGTGTGGTGCTATCTTGTCTTCACCAGTCATCACTAGGAACTCTTATGGTAATTGCCGGACCGAAAGTTCACCCGTTGTGGCAGACTCCGGTATTACCGCTTATGTATTTAATATCTGCAATTTCAGTAGGCTTCCCGATGGTTATAATGGAGTCGACGATTGCATCGAAATCATTCGGATTAAAACCTGAGACGGATGTACTTTCCAAGCTGGCATCTATTGTGGGACCATTGCTGGGTGTTTATCTGGCCATAAAACTTGGCGATATGTTTATAAGAGAAACTTTCTATTATCTGACTGAAGTAAACACTGCAAGTATTATGTTCTCAATCGAACTTTTATTCGGAGTAGTTCTTCCACTGAGATTGTTCCTGACTAAATCAGTCCGAAAATCTCCAGCGGGATTATTTATCGCTTCGATGCTTGTAATTTTCGGGGTTGCTCTAAACAGAATTAATTGTTTCCTTGTGGCTTATGATCCGCCTTACGCAGTATCTAATTACCTCCCGTCTATTGGTGAAATACTTGTTACACTCGGATTTATTTCACTCGAGGTTCTTCTTTACAGATTAATTGTGAGATACTTTCCGATTATTAGTCTTCCGGATGCCGGAACAGTATCCGCTAATTCAAAGTATTCGGTAAAGGGGGCATAAAATGAAAAAGTTATTATCAGTTGTTTTTATTTTACTGTCTTTTACTTTGTACGGACAAACTTCACATTCGGAATTCAAATTTGACTGTACCCTTTGTCATTCATGTGAAAATCCCACAAAAACAAATCCATGTCTGAAACTATGTCCGAGAGAGACTATTATTACCGTACATCATTCAGCGAAGGATGGTCCGGATGAAATCATAATGGATAATTTTAAAGACATGGAAGACAATTACGAACCGGTGAAGTTTTCGCATCGCGCTCATTCGGAAATGTCTATCATGTCCGGCGGATGTGAAATGTGTCACCATTACAATCCACCGGGAAGAGTAGCATCCTGCCAGGATTGCCATGAGCCGAACAGACTTCGTGAGGATTTACGTAAGCCTGATCTAAAAGCTGCATATCATCGCGATTGTATTCAATGCCATAAAATCTGGAATCCAAAGATTTCCTGTGTGGACTGTCATGCTGAAAAGAATAGCGAACAGAATGAAGAAATAATTGCTAAAAATACTGATGAGGGGTATCACCCGCAGATTGAAACACCGGGAAAACTGGTTTACGATACCTCCGAGGAAATGGAAGGTTTCGTAACATTTTTCCATAACGAACATATAGACGTGTTTGGTTTGGAGTGTACAGACTGTCATCAGGAAGAAAGCTGTGCTAAATGTCATAGTAAATCAAAACAACCAGTGAAAGAGGATCTTTCAGTTGAACAAAAACATGCAGTCTGCTCAAAATGTCATGATACTGAAGACGATTGTGAATCCTGTCATAAACCGGAAGTAAGTAAGGGATTCAACCATGCATCGGTAACCGGATTTGATATTGCTAAAAATCATGCGAAGCTTAAATGTGCAAGTTGTCATAAGACTGAAAAGAAATTCACAGGTCTGAACAGTGATTGCAACAATTGTCATAAATCCTGGGATGTAGATAATTTTAACCATTCCGTAACCGGATTGGAATTGAGTGAGACACATGCGGAATTTGAATGTGAAAATTGCCATGTTGAAGAAGGCTATAAAAAACCGACATGTGATAATTGCCATGATGATATAAGTTATCCGGATGATTTGCCGGGTGAAAGAGTGAAATAGTGCGGACAGAATTATGAAAATCGTAAATAGTATCGGTATAAAGCTGATTGTTCTAGTTAGTGCAGCATCGATAATAATCATCGGTATCTTCGCAATACTTAGCATAAGTTCTCAAAGTGACGTGCTTATTGAGGAAGTAAAACGGCACGCAAATCAGCTTAGTGAAACGATTAAGAATAGTACGCATGATGAAATGCTCGCTAACCGAAGGGACAGGCTTGCCAGGCTTATAAACCAGGTCGGTGAAGAAGCGAGTATCAGGCAGATACGTATTTACAACAAGTCCGGGGAAATAGTCTACTCCGATTCTGAAGAAGAAATAAACAGTGCTGTAAGTATAAAATCCGACGCATGCATCAGCTGTCATTCACAGGATACACCATTAAAAGATATACCACACTCCGAGAGATCGCGTATATTCAGACTAAAACCTGATTCGACCCGTGTTATCGGTATTATAAATCCAATTTATAATGAAAAAAGCTGCTGGTCCTCTGATTGTCATGCTCACAGTGAACAGGATAATATTCTGGGAGTGCTTGATATTTCTGTTGACCTTACAAGTATTGACAACCAGATAGCCAAAAGTGAACTTCAAATTGTGTTGTTGGCGGTTGTGTCGGTACTATCTCTTGGACTGATTATTTCCATGTTCGTTAGGAATCTGGTTGTAAAGCCGGTGAAAGTAATTATTGATGCTACACATAAAATAGCCGGCGGTAATCTGCTGCACAGGATAAACTCAAAATCCGAAGATGAACTGGGTATGCTTTCGGCTTCCTTTGATACTATGACTCAGAGAATAGCTGAAATGAAACAGCAATTGTTTCAATCCGATAAAATGGCTTCTCTTGGACAATTGGCTGCAGGAGTTGCCCATGAAATAAATAATCCGCTTACCGGTGTTCTTACATACAGCAGTTACTTGATGAAGCAGGCAAAAGGAAATACTGAACTCGAGAACGATCTGAACGTGATTGTTCGTGAAACAAAACGATGCAGGGAGATAGTTAAACAGCTGCTGGATTTCGCGCGACAATCCGTACCCAAAAAAGTTAAATGCAATGTTAATCAGGTTCTTGACAGAGTGATAACGATTGTCGGTAACGAGTTGAAATTCAAGAAGGTGGATTTAGTCCAGGACAGATACGATGGGCTGCCGGAAATTATTATAGATCCGAATCAGATTCAACAGGTACTTTTAAATTTGATTGTGAATTCGATCGATGCCATTCAGAATGATGATTCGCGAATCAGTATTAAAACCAGTCTTAAATCGCTTCCCGCTTATGGTATAGCTAAGATACGAGCAGCGCAGTGCCCGAATGGTCACGATCTGATGGATGACACACATAAAATTGAAGGACTGCCTAGTATAAAGCTGGTTGCAAAACTTGGTGAAAATGTCGGCTATGTTCATCTTGACGCCATTTACGGCTCAAGCATGCACCACTACGGTATCCCTGCTATAAAAGATAAATCGTTTAAGCTGTATTGTCCTGAATGTGACGTGTCAATGATGGACGATTCTATGAAATGTCCGGAATGCAGTACTGCCTGTTATAAAATTAATATACCGAACAAAGGTGAACTGATAGGATGTGCAAGGTACGGTGGAACATGGCAGAAATGGGATTATGTGGATAAGAAAGGTGAATATGAGTATGTACTCATTGAAATAAGCGATAACGGTTCGGGAATTTCAAACGAACTGCAGGAAAAAATATTTGATCCGTTCTTTACAACAAAAGGACAAAAAGGTACCGGGCTTGGGTTATCAGTTGCGTGGGGTATTATTGAAAATCATAACGGCAGAATTGAAGTTGAAAGCAAACTTGATGTCGGAACGACATTTAGAATTAAACTGCCGATGGGCAATAAAATTGCTGGGAATTGGGCATGAGAAAATATGATATTTTAGTAATTGATGATGAAGAAGTTATTCTCGATTCGATTGTAAAAATCGGAAAGGTTGAAAACCTTGAAATTGATACCGTGAATAATGGTACTTCCGGACTCGAAAAACTGAAGGAGAATGAATACAGACTGGTAGTCTGCGACCTGATTCTGCCGGATCTGAACGGGTTTGATGTAGTAAAGTTCGTTACATCAAATAATATACTTTCGCCTGTTATTATAACTACCGGGTTTTCAACAATCGATAACGCTATTAAGGCTATGCAACTTGGCGCTATTGATTTTGTGCCTAAACCTTTTACGTTCGATGAAATATTAGGCTGCATTCGTAAAGGTATGAGATATTCTAAAATAGTCCTGAACAGGGTTGAATCTATCGGAATGCCGGATGCTTCGACATTACAGTTTATACCCTGTCCTCCGTCATATTACCGGTTCGGTTTGACGAGCTGGTTGAACATTGAGAAGAGCGACTGCGTTAAAACCGGATTGACTGATTTAAATATCAGGACGATTGATGATGTGGAATCTTTGTCTCCGAAACAGGTTAACGAAGAGGTGATTCAGGGACAGGAATACCTTACGGTAAGTTGCAGTCAGGGTATTGAATACAAAATTCTTGCCCCTGTTTCCGGGAGAATAATTGAGGTGAATGAAAATATTTTAACTAATACAAAGCTGCTTGAGAAGGATCCGTTTTTCGAAGGATGGATATTCAGAATATCCCCCTCTGAGCTTCATAACGAATTGAAGTTTCTTACATCATGCAGCACAGACAGATTATAATAAATCAATAATAAATGGAGTTTACAATGGTCTTCTTAGTAATTGTTGTTCTGTTGGTATTATTTATACTAGCTGACATTCTGATACGCAACATAATGAAGTACTATAAAACAAAACACGAAAGAACGGAACGTGAAAAAGTACTTCAGGAAAGTCTGAAGTTTGACTACAGCAGCGAAGCCAATACATTAAAGCGGGTTGAAGTGGAAAAACCTAAAGCAAAAATCCTCTGCGTTGATGATGAAGAAATTATTCTCGACAGCTTTCGTAAAATACTTGTTTTGGATGGTTATACTGTTGAAACAGTTGAATCCGGGAAAGAAGCAGTTGGGCTTATACAGCGCGGGCATTATGATTTCGTATTTACAGATTTGAAAATGCCGGAAATGAGCGGTGAAGAAGTGGCAAAAGCGGTTAAGCATCTGCGTCCTGATATTGACGTTGTTATCATTACAGGATATGCAACTGTTGAGTCTGCTGTTGAATGTATGCAGTACGGTGCTATGGACTATATTCAAAAACCGTTTACGGATGATGAACTGCTTGCTAAGACAAAGGAGTGTTTGATAAAACGCAGGGAAACAATCAAAGCATCGTTGAAACCGTCAATTCACATCTCACATGCTGATGAGGAAAAAGAGGATGAGAAAGGTTCTTATGATTTCTCAATACCGGGCGGAGTATTTATATCTAAAGATCATGTCTGGTTGAATATTGAACAGCCAGGTAATGCTAAAGTCGGCGTTGATGATTTCGCAAGGAAAATTATCGGAAATATCGACTCAGTTGAATTTCCTAATCTGGGCATGGAAGTATACGCAGGACAAAACCTGTTTAATATTGCAGTTGGTGGAAGGAAACTTGCTTTTGCTTCACCCATAAGCGGAAAGGTAATTAAGATAAATAATAACCTGAAAAATGAAGTTGATAATTTGAACGTAACAACTTACTCTTCCAACTGGATATGTGAAATAGATTCTGAAAATCTGGATGCGGAACTGAACGACCTTAATATCGGTAAAGCAGCAGTATCATTTTACAGAGATGAAATTGATGAGTTAAACTACTTCCTCAAGGAAATTCATAAGAAGGAAGACCTGGTAAATAAGAAGGCTTATTCTGATATTGTTAGAGAATTAGATGATGCTGATTTCGAAACATTAAAAAAGAAATTGTTTGCAAAAGCATAGATTATCACTTACACGAATGAATAAATTAGTCCGGCCTGTGCCGGACTTTTTTTATTCAAACGGATCCTCGTAAAGTATTACAACACCGTCAGTAACCGGATGACCAACGCAAGTCAGACAGAACCCCTGTTCCAGTTCATCCTCACTTAATGCAGTTTGCTCAATTAGCTGAAGTTTACCTGACAATAACTTTGCTTTACACGTAGAACAATTTCCGAATTGACAAGAATTGGGTAATTCCAGTCCGGAATCCAATGCGGTTTGCAGAATGCTTTTCTCCGGATCTATTAAAAGCTTGTGTTCTTCTCCCTGGAAGATAATCGTAACCTCACGTGGAAGCAGTTCAATATCTTCCTCTTCATCAACCACTGATGTATGATATATCTCGCGGTGTATTTTTTTACTGCTAACACCTTTATCGCTTAAAGCCTCGGTAACTTCCTTCATCATTCCTTCAGGCCCGCAAAGATAGTAGTCAACTTTAACTCCGATTGAATCATCATTGCTGATGATGTACTCAGTAATCTTATCTTTATCGATCCTTCCTGTGATACCATCCCAACCTTCAGATGGCTGTGTCAGATAGTGATGGACAATAAATCTGTCGCCATAGCTCTTTTCAAATTCATCCAGCTCGTTTTTATAAATTACGGAGGACTCGTTTCGGCTGCCGTAATGTAATGTTACCTTGCTTTGAGGTTCGTTTTTCAATACTGATTTAAGCTGGGAAAACAATGGGGTTATCCCGCTGCCGGCTCCAATCATTACCAGGTGTCTGGAATTATTTGGATTAGTCTCAACTGTAAAATTGCCCATAGGCGGCAATGACCTGAGAGTGTCTCCGATATTTATTTTATCATACAGATAATTTGAAATAATTCCGTCATCCACTTTTTTAATTGCCAGCATAATCTTCGGAAGTTCATCCGGAGAAGATGCGATTGAAAATCCGCGCCGGACTTCTTCGCCATTGTCATCAATCAGCAGAGTAAGAAATTGTCCCGGGCTGAAATGGTCAATTCTATTAGTCGATTCTTCCAGTGATAGGCAAATCGTGTCTTCATATTGTTTGTCGATATCGGTTATTTCAAGATTCAGAATATCCTTCATTACTACTAACTTATCCTTCCAGTTCTGTTGTTTTGTTGAATAGTACCAACATAGTATTCTGTTATTGAGTTCAAAAACTAAAATTTGGTGGAAATAAAAAACGCGGTGTTAATACCGCGTTATCAATCTTTAGATGTAATTCGTCAGGCTTCCACCTTGTCCTTTAGAAACAACTTCTGAAATTCTCGTTTATCTCTGTTCTTCCAGGCTTCCTTGTGGTAGGCATATCCGGTAATTAACGGCATCGCAATGGTAGCCTCTGAATAAACCATCTGCTCGAACGTTGTTTCGACTTTACCCCATGAACTGGCTTCTTTCAGCGTTGAACCGGATAAAGCTCCGTCACGCTCGTCTGCAACGGTAATTTGGATTGCGTACTTATGCATCGGAGCGTCTTCTGCAAGAATATCGGCAGCAACCACAATATCCTGTGTGAAATTTTTTGGAACTCCACCGCCTATCATGAAGATGCCTGTCTCACTGCTGTTCAGCTTAATCTGGGTCAATTCGAGAAAATCCTTGCCGGAATCGAATGAAACATGTTTTCCCGGATTGTTATGCTGATGCACGACTATCCCGAATCCGGCGGAACAATCTGAAAAGGCCGGGACGAATATCGGCACATTGTTTTTATATGCTGCGTAAATAACGCTGTCGTCAACTTTAGGTCCTCCGTTCTCATCAAGATACTTACCGAAGTTCCACAATAACTCTCTTGAAGAGTAAGGGTGAGGTTCAAGACTATTAAATATCCTCTCTGTAGTTTCGTCACAAACACGCAGCTCGTCTTCATCAATATATGTATCGTAAATCCTATCAATATGCAGGTCGCGCAGCTCGTTATCATTAACAAACGGGGAGCCGATATAATGTTTGAATCCAAGAGCCTCGAAGAAGTCCTGATCAACCATGACAGCCCCTGTTGATACAATTGCATCAACCATATTGTTTGCAACCAAATCATGCACCACCTTTTTGAGTCCGGCGCTGAAAAGGCTTCCTGCCAGTGTGAGGATAACCGAACAATTTTTATCGTTGAGCATCATGTCATAAATTCGGGCAGCGCGATTAAGATCACGCGCAGAAAACGCCATGTGTTCCATTGCGTCCACAAGCTGTATAACATTGTGTTCCTTAATGTCGATATGTTTTACAACATCTTTTAAAAAATCTTTTTTCTCTGCCATTTCAACTCCGTTAAAAAATTTGAGTGCAAAAATATATTTTAATTCAGCAAAATCATATTAAAATAATTACCTGATTCCGATTAAGGTAAGACAGAACACTAATATTTTCAAATCTCTATTTTAGTATAACAAGTTTTTTGGTCTCGGTATAGTCGCCTGCAATTAACCTGAAAAAGTAAACCCCAGTTGGCAGTCTTCCGGAATTGAATTCGACTTCGTGGATGCCCGCACTCATATTTCCCTGAAAAATTGTAAGTACTTCTTTTCCAATAGTATTATAGAGTTTGATGATCACATTGCGACTGTCTGCAATTGAAAACTTTATAGTGGTTGAAGGATTAAACGGATTAGGGTAGTTTTGAAAAATCCTGTTTGTATATACGCCCGGGAATTCACTGAAGAGCCCGGTCATTACAACATCAATAGAAATTTCATTACTGTAATCTGAGGTGGTATCATGGTTAAATGCGAATACTCTGTAATCGAACGTCCCATTTTCTGTTATTGAAACATCTAAATAAAATGTACTGTCATTGCTCGTGGAGTCTATTAAAACAAATTCTGATTCACCGGATTTTTTACGTTCAATGGCAAATCCGAATTCATTGCTGGAATTATCCATCCAGTTAAGTTTAACAAACATCGATGAATCAAGTGCTGCGGCCAATTCATCGGGAGCATGTATCATTTCAAATGGAATGTAAACAGAATCCAAATTACTATATTCTGATTCGGTAAATGTATTGAATGCTTTAATTCTGTATTTGTATAAACTTCCTTCAGTCAAATTCGAATCTAAATATATATTTGTGCCGGAAGGAATTGAATCTAATAATGCAAACTCAACTTCTGATGATGACATTTTTTGAAGTATGAACCCAAGTTCGTTGTTGGAATTATCTCTCCAGGTAATTTGCACTCGATGTTCGGGCGTAAGATTAGTTCTTAATTCTGAAGGCACAATAATGGACTGGGGATTTAGAACAATAGAAATTTCAATATAGTCTGATTCATCGAATCTATTAAACGACCTAATCCTGTAATGATATTGATTATTCGGAACTACCACGGAGTCGATGTAAAATGTTGACTCAGATGGAATAGTGTCGATTGTGAAAAATAAAGTATCAGTCAGACTTCTCTCAATTAAAAATCCATCTTCGTCGTTCGAATTATCATTCCAGTCTAAACGAATAAATCCTTCCGGTGTCTCAGATGCAACTAATCCGGAAGGTGCATCAACTATTGCCGAATCAATTTTCTCAAGCCAGCCGTGTTTATAAGCGGATTCACAGAATTCATATAATGTTGTTGAGTCCATGCCGCTACTTCCGTAAAACCAAACGGTTTCAAGACCGAGTGAGTTAGAGGCTGCAAACAGTTCATCATACTCATCTCCACGTCCATCAACCCAGCCCATATTGAACTTGTCACCGAAAATATTCCTCATATCTTCCCAGCTTTCGGATTGGATATCAGAGGAAAACACGTTTTCCCATCCGCTTTCCACATCATTGCCCCAGCCAATATTTACAGAGCAGCTCCATAAAGTAAACTCATTCCAGTTTTCATAACTGGAATACATGATTCTGTCAGTATGTTCACCTGCAATTCTGAGATGACTGCATCTTTTATATCCGTCAAGAACAAATTCTGCAGCAGGTTGTTTTTCATGTATATAAGATCTAATACTATCCAACTCTTCAGGCGGATAAATATGACTGACATATTGATTGGAAGGTTCACCGGCACAATTGTGTTCAACAGGTTCACCGAGATAGTAGTATGCTGCCGGTAGGCTATTGACAATAGATCGGTATAAAGTATCCTTGATTACTATCAGTAAGTTATTCGGTTGATAACCAGCATCCAAAGCACGTGAATAATATCTTGAAAGAGCTGGTTCCTTATTTTCGTAAGCTGCAACTAGTAGTTTGGTAAATCCCCAGTCGTTCTTGAATTCCCCGTACTTCTCAATTGTCCATAATCCGCCTTTCGGCCAAATACCTGTCGATTTTCCCTGCACGGGTTTATAAACAATTCCATCAGAAACAGTTTGTGCCTGAACAGTAATGAAAAAGGCTGTCAATGGAATGAGTGAGATTAGAATAAAATATTTTTTCATACAGGATATAAATGGTTAATCAGGATCATTTACCGGAATATACGATAATTTGTACTATTATAAAGTGTGAAAATATACATTACATACCAATCAGCATATTAAAACACCATCTTCGCCAGTTTCAGTATGCCCTGTTTCCACGGAACACGATGTGATACGCCGGACTGATTCCTGAATTTGTCCAGGTTTTCAACATACCAGTTGTAATTCCTAACCAGTGCATCTCTGTTAGAGTATTTCGGTTGATAACCAAGTCTTTTTTCAGCCTTTTCGATCGATACAAACGAATCTTTAGATGCTGTTTCATATACCCATTTGTAAAGGGGAGATAACTTCAAAGCTTCCAGGAACCTTAAAGTCCAGATGATTGGTTTCTCGGGGAGTCCGACAATTTTCTTGCCGTAACCTGCCGCATCCAGAACAGCCTGGTAGTCTTCACGCATTGTAAGGAAATCCTTTGCTCCGATATTAAATGTATCATTAACTGTATTCTCATCCAGTTCGATACAACTATACACTGCGTTGCAAAGGTCCTCAACATCAAGCAATTGATAGCGGTTGCTGCCGCTGCCGATCATAGGGAAGTTGTGTCCGGTGTAAGCCCAGTCATAAAGCAGCGCAAATACACCGAGTCTCTCCGGACCGATAAATGATTTCGGTCGGATAATCGGAACGCACATACCTTTATCCCGGTATTTCAGGCATTCGTTTTCCGCCTCAATTTTGGCAATGCCATATGGGCCTACACCGTCTAGGCGGTCATGTTCGTAAATAGGATGATGATCGGGTATGCCGTAAACTGCTGTCGATGAAATATGTATGAACCTTTTAACATCATGCGTGTGTGCGGATTCAAGTAATAGTCTAGTACCATCAATGTCAGTAGTGTGGATTTCCTCGGGTGAATATAAGGGAAGTGCGGCTGCAGTATGGATAACAATGTCAATCCCTTGCATAGCTCGATCGACAGTCTCTTTTTCCCGTATATCACCCTGAATTATCGTGATCTTTTCTTTAACATCATCATAATCAAATTCAACTATGTCTAATGAAACAACTTCATTATTTCTTTTTAATAAGTCTCTGACCAGATTGATGCCGAGAAAACCGGCACCGCCCGTAACTAGTATTTTCATTTTTTTTATCCTAAATTTCGCAAATTATTAAAATCAAATTTACTAAATCTATTTCTGCGCTCAAATTAAAGCGGAGTTAAAGTATAAATGAGCCAGTGGAAATGAAGGAGAATTTAATGAAAAAGCTGACTGCTTTTATTATTTCTTTTTTACTTATTACCAGTACTTTATTGTTTGCGCAAAATGAATTCGAGGGAATAGTAAAATATGAGATGAAGCAGGGTGATATGGAAAAATCACCTTACTTATTCGGTTAAGGGATCAAGTTTCCGAATGGATATTGAGGCCGAAGAGCAAATGAGTATAATTTTTACTGATGAGAATATGCTAATGCTCATGCCTTCTCAGAAGATGTATATGGATTACCCGAAATCTATGCTTGATATGATGATGCAGCAGCAGGGCGAAGAAAGTTCGGAGGAGTTTGATGCTGAAGATCTGGAAAAATATAAAACCGGTAAAACTAAAACAATTCTCGGGTATGAATGCGAACAATGGTTATACGAGGATGAGAATGGCACTTCTGAAATCTGGGCTACTGATGAATTGGGACATTTTCTGTTTGCTGAGAATCCAATGCAGCAGGGTGGAGGCAGTATGATGAATATGTTCAATGAGACTGAGTTTTTCCCGCTGGTAGTGGTTGTTAAAACCAGTGATGGACAAACTGAAGTTGAACTGACTGCCCGGGAAGTGAAAAAACAGGAAATTGCCGATTCCCGGTTCAGTGCTCCGGAAGGATATCAGAAAATAACAATGCCGGGGATGAATTAGAGTTGATTAATATATTTGATAAATTGATTGGAAAGCGGTCCGGTATAATTTATATATTTCTATTTATAGTAGTTGCAATTTTTGGTGGCTGTAAGACACGACCGGAATTTCTGCCTGAAACCGATATAGTCAAAATAAATTTAAAAGGTATTGCAGCAGAGCGGTTTATAGAAGCTTCCGGTTTAGCCTGGTACGAAGACTATCTGATTATATTGCCTCAATTTCCGCATAAGGTTTGCAATGAAGCAGACGGAGCCCTCTTGTATATCAAAAAACAGGATATTATTGATTATCTGAATGGTGATAAGACCGATTCTCTCGCTGCCGAAAAGTTATTGTTTTCTGCAGCCGGACTCGACAGTCTTGGAAAGCGAGAAGGTTCCGGCTACGAAGCTATTGCGTTTGATGGTCGGGATGTATTTGTTCAGCTGGAATCTTTCTACTCTATTGAGTATTCAAGCTATTTGTATTCGGGAAAGGTCGTAGGAGACTTTGATTCAGTTGTTATTGATTCGTCGACGAGAATACCCATTAAATCGAAAACCGGATTAAAGAATACCGGCGAGGAAAGCATCTTTTTTCAGAACGGGAATATTACTTGTATTCATGAAGCGAATGGCTCAAAGAATTCGAAGAATCATTTTGCCGCCAGGTATAATAAAAATGACGGTTCTCTGAAAAAGATTGATTTTCCGCAAATCGAGTATAGAATTACAGACGCCTCTGAAGTTGATGAAAATGGAAATTTCTGGGTTATCAACTATTATTACCCAGGGGATTCTCTTTTATTAACGCCTGCTGTTGATTATTACTCATCAAAATTCGGACTCGGTAAATCACATACTCAATTCAAGCCGGTAGAAAGACTGCTCTTACTGCATTCCGGGAATAAAGATATATCGTATACTAATCTGCCCCCGATTTATATTAATTTGCATAATAATAAGGGCCGGAATTGGGAGGGTCTCGTTAAACTTGAGGATAAGGGATTTTTAATAATTACAGACTACTATCCCTCTACACTATTAGCTTTCGTACCTTTCCGGGATGATTAATAGATCGCTTTAGGTGATATGCGTTCAAACTAAAATAAGAAAAGATAAATTCTTTAGTTTACCGGTAAGTCTGGCGGAGATGAAAAAAAACCAAAACTTTTATTCGGAAGAAATTCGTTTTTAACTCGTTTTGTACGTTTGGCAATAATACTGTCGAATTTATACTAGGGAATTCTTGACATTATAAGGGTTTAGCTATATTTTTGTAAACTTTGAGAAAATAAAATGCGCATATTGGAGGATTAGGTTGTGAAACAAGAAAGAATAACAAGATTTATAAAAACCGAAGATGCCGATAGAAAATGGTATGTGGTTGATGCTCAGGATAAGGTCCTCGGTAGACTCGCTGCAGAAGTTGCTAAAGTTATCCGCGGTAAAAATAAACCGATATTTACACCCAATATGGATACTGGCGACTTTGTGATTGTCTTGAATGCCGATAAAGTTAGAATGACCGGGAAAAGAGAAGCGCAGAAAAGTTATTTCTCACATTCAGGTTATCCGGGCGGTGTTACAACAACCTCATTTTCCGAGATGAGAGCAAAGAAACCGGAATTTATTATTGAAAAAGCTGTTAAAGGTATGCTGCCTAAAAACAGACTGGGAAGACAATTAATTAAGAAATTGAAAGTCTATACAGGTGATTCTCACCCGCATAGTGCACAAAAACCAGAACCATTAAGCTTTTAAGAGGAATTTGAATGGCTGATAAAATATTTGTCGGACGTAGAAAAAACGCTACCGCAAGAGTAATTTTAAGACAGGGATCAGGTAAGGTTTCTGTTAACAAAAGAGAATTTGATAATTACTTTTCGTTAAAAAGTAACCGTGACGATGTATTGCTTCCGTTCGTTTTAACAGAAACACTTGGTAAATACGACGTACTAGCTAACGTTAGAGGCGGCGGTATTTCAGGACAGGCAGAAGCTGTCAGACTTGGTATTGCCAGAGCTCTGGTTGATATTAATGAAGAATTTAGAGTTTCTCTGAAACCTGATAGTCTGTTGACAAGGGATCCGAGAATGGTGGAAAGAAAGAAATACGGTCAGCCGAAAGCACGAAAAAGATTCCAGTTCTCCAAGAGATAAAATTTGGGAAACTTTCTCGTCATTATATAAATTTTATTTTAATTATAAGAGGTGGATTACTTTCACCTCGTTTTTTATCAATCATACTTCCCGATTTGCCCCCTGTGTCCGCTAAATGCGGGTTAACGGCAAAGTTGAAGGAAGTAGAAGAAAAACAGGAGCTACATAATGGCTAAGCCAGAATTAACTCAACTCATTGAGACCGGTGCGCATTTCGGTCACTTAACCCGTCGATGGAATCCTAAAATGAAACCCTACATCTTCATGGAGAAGAACGGGATTCACATAATCGATCTGAAGAAAACTCAGGAATCTATTGGTATTGCAGCTAACAAACTGACTAACATAGTTTCCGAAGGTAAATCGATATTATTTGTCGGTACAAAGAAACAAGCCAAATCAGTTATTGCCGAGGCTGCTAAAAAATCAGGAAGTAACTGGGTAAGTGAACGCTGGCTGGGCGGAATGCTTACTAACTTTTCAACGATAAGAAAGAGTATTAAACGCCTCCAGAATATAGATAAAATGGAAAGTGACGGTACTTTCGAAAAAATTACAAAGAAAGAAAGACTTCAGCTTACAAGAGAAAAAGACAAACTTAGGAAAATTCTTGATGGTGTTGAAACACTTGGAAGATTACCGGGTGCATTGTTTATTGTTGACATTAAAAAAGAAGCTATCGCCGTCAGGGAAGCACTTAGATTGAACATCCCGATATTTGCTATTGTTGATACTAATTGTGATCCTGATAATATTGATTGCATTATTCCGGCAAATGATGATGCTGTAAGAGCAATTGATCTTATCGTTAATATAATGGCGGACGCAGTAGTTGAAGGACAGGCTAAAGCAAAAGAACTGAAAGCTCAGGAAGCTGCTGATAAAGAACGACAGAAAAAAGAACGTGGTGAAACAGAGCAGGAAGACGATAAAGAAGGAAAGGTAAAAGTACGTAGGGTTAAACTTGATGGTAAAGGTAAGAAAGGTCCTAAGGCAAAAAAAGCTGATAAGCCTGCTGAAGAAGAAAAAGCTGAAAAACAGGAAAAAGCTCCGGAAGTAAAAGAAGAAGTTAAGGAAGCTGAACCTAAAGCAGAAGAAAAGAAAGAATCTGAAGAAGAAAAAAAATAATTGAAATTAAGTAAGGAATACAAAAATCATGGCAATTAGTGCATCCCAAGTAAAAGAACTGCGTGATAAAACAGGCGCAGGTATGATGGATTGTAAAAAGGCCTTAACGGAAGCTGATGGTGATTTTGAAAAAGCCGTTGAAATATTAAGAAAGAAAGGCGCTTCTGTTGCTGCCAAAAGAGCTGAAAGAACTGCGAATGAAGGCATTATTAAAATTAGTGTTTTCAATGATGGCAAAGAAGCTGCGATAGTTGAAGTTAATTGTGAAACTGACTTCGTTGCAAATAGTGATGATTTCCTTTCTTTCGCTGACTTCGTTTTAGACGCTGTTGTTGCTAATAAACCTGCTGGTAAAGAAGACCTGCTTTCTCTTATTCATGATGGTAAAAGCATTCAGGATGAGCTTACCAATGTAACAGGTAAGATTGGTGAAAAAATAGAAGTATCCAGAATTGTTGTTGAAAATGTTGATGAAGGTCTTCTTGTTGATTATATACACCATGGTGCAAAACTTGGTGTTTTAATTAAGTCCGAAGGAAAAACAGCTGAAGGTCTCCAGGAAATCTTGAAAGATATCGCAATGCAGGTCGCTGCGATGAAACCTCAGTACCTCGCAGTTGAAGATGTTCCACAGGATGATATTGAAAAAGAAAAAGATATCTATAAAGAAGTAGCTCGCAAGGAAGGTAAGCCGGAACAAATTCTTGATAAAATTGCAGATGGTAAAATAAACAAGTATTACCAGGAAGTCTGTTTGAGCGAACAGGCATTTATCAAGGATAATGCAAAGACTGTAAAAGAAATACTCGCGGAATTTAATAAAGCGAATGATACGGAAGTTAAACTTTCCAAATTCTACCGCTTCCATCTGAGCGATGACAATAAGTAATTTCGTAAAAAGGTCTTATTTTTTTTAATAAGACCTTTTTTTTTATATTTGAGGATATATGAACGAGAAATTAAAGTACAAAAGAATACTTCTTAAGCTTAGCGGTGAGTCTCTTATGGGAACTAAAGGTCATGGGATCGATCCTGCTATGCTTGATTTCTTTGCATCCGAGATTAAAAAGATACAGACACTCGGTGTACAGGTTGGGCTGGTTATTGGCGGCGGAAACATTTACCGGGGATTGAATGCAGGTGAGCAGGGTATTGACAGAGTTACAGGCGATCAAATGGGTATGCTTGCAACAATGATAAATGCTCTTGCCTTGCAGAATGCTTGTGAAAAATACGGCATGTTTACCCGACTTATGAGCGCAATTGAAATGAATGAAATTGCCGAGCCTTATATTAGGCGCCGCGCTGTTCGTCACCTGGAAAAAGGAAGAATAATTATATTCGGTGCCGGAACGGGTCATCCTTATTTCAGCACGGATACTGCTGCTTCACTGCGGGCAGTTGAAATTGAGGCTGATGCTATATTCAAAGGAACAAGAGTTGATGGTGTATACGATTCTGATCCGGAAAAAAATCCGGATGCTTCTCTGTTCACGGAAATAACTTATTCCGAAGTTATAAATCAGAATCTACGGGTTATGGACATGACTGCAATCAGTCTGTGTAAAGAAAATGATCTTCCCATTATAGTTTTTAATATGAATGTGGAAGATAACCTGCTTAGAGTAATTGCCGGTGAGAATATCGGCACATCAGTGCGTGATACGCAAATGGAAAAATCTAGTTTATAATAAATTTGAGGATATCATGGAAAAGGAAGTAATCGTTGACGCAAAATCCAGAATGGATAAATCTATTGAAGCCTTCAGACATGAGATCGCGAAAATTCGAACAGGAAAAGCTACTACCGCGCTTCTCGATGGGATTAAGGTAGACTATTACGGTTCTCAATCTCCTTTGAACCAGGTTGCCAATGTATCCGTGCTGGATGTACACACACTATCTATTACTCCATGGGACAAAAATATGGTCGCTGAAATTGATAAGGCGATTTTAAGCGCTGACCTGGGTTTGAATCCCGTGAATGACGGTACAAATATAAAAGTTCCTATTCCACCCCTTACCGAAGAGAGAAGAAAAGAACTTGTTAAGCTCGTTAAAAAATTTGGTGAAGATGCAAAAATTGCAATTCGTAACGTTAGAAGAGATGCAAATGACAAACTGAAAAAGTTGGAAAAGGATAAAGATCTTTCCGAGGATCTTCGTCATGATGCTGAAACTGAAGTTCAGCAGGTAACCGATAGACATACTTTATCAATTGATGAAATTATTAAACATAAAGAAGCTGAGATCATGGAAGTGTAGATCACTTTCAGTTACAGAGATTTTTAAACCGTCCTTTGAGGCGGTTTTTTTATGCTCATTAATTTCATTGGAATGTTATCAAATACCGGATTTATCTTCGGCTTAAAGCTTTTCCCAACTTGTCATTGTTGAAAATACAAGATCTCTTGACGCATTGAACAAAAGACTGAAAAGTAATTAATCTTATCCTCAAATCGGATAGCGGGAACATTAAAGAAAAATGTTAATTGAATGTATGAGAGAATTTCTGTTTTGTGGAGATAATTGTGTATGTTAAATGTATTGTCCCGGCGAATTTTTTCGGGTTGAAATTCGGCTATTCGGGTAATGAATATCAGAAAAAAATAATTTGTTCAATTCTTAATAATGTTCCTGTTAAAATCTGTTTTCTTGAGTTCCATAATAATAACTCATATTTTTAAGTGAGACAATTGCATCTTATTAATGCGATTTAATTAAAATACTAATTCTATGAAGGTACTGAGATGAGTGTGAGTAAAGAGGAATCATTAAGTTATCATAGTGAGGGAAGGAAAGGAAAAATTGAAGTAATTCCTACCAAACCATGCTTCACTTCCAGAGACTTATCCCTGGCGTACACACCGGGAGTTGCAGAACCATGCCGCGAAATTCATAATAATGAAGATGAAGTTTATAACTACACTGCAAAGGGTAATCTCGTTGCGGTTGTATCTAACGGAACTGCCGTGTTAGGACTGGGTGATATAGGTCCGGCAGCGGGCAAACCCGTTATGGAAGGTAAAGGAGTGTTATTTAAAAGATTTGCAGATATCGATGTATTTGACATTGAAGTTGATACTCATGATCCTAAAAAAGTTATCGAACTTGTTCAACTGCTTGAACCGACATTCGGCGGAATTAACCTCGAGGATATAAAAGCGCCGGAGTGTTTCGAGATTGAAGAGGAACTAAAAAAGACTACTAACATTCCTATCTTTCATGATGATCAGCATGGAACGGCAATTATTTCATGCGCTGCTTTGTTGAATGCAGTTGAAATAGCCGGTAAAAAACTGGATGAGATCAGATTGGTGGTTTCAGGTGCCGGTGCTTCGGCGGTTGCATGCTGCAATCTCTATATCCGTGCCGGTGTAAAAAGAGAAAATATTGCTATGTTCGATTCCAAGGGCCATATTCATAATGGCAGAACTAATCTAAACAAATTCAAACAGGCTTTTGCCCAGGATGTTCAGTATGATTCGCTTGATCATGCGATGGATGGCGCTGATGTTTTTGTCGGACTTTCCAAAGCTGATGTTGTCAGTCAGGATATGGTAAAAGTAATGGCTGATAATCCCGTTATCTTCGCGATGGCTAATCCGGATCCTGAAATTAAATATGAAGATGCTGTTGCAGTACGAGACGATCTCATAATGGCTACAGGCAGAAGCGATTATCCAAACCAGGTTAATAATGTTTTGGGATTCCCCTTTATTTTCAGAGGTGCGCTCGATGTTCGCGCCAAAGCGATTAATGAGGAAATGAAGATGGCTGCCGTTAAAGCTCTTGCCGATCTTGCGAGAGAACAAGTGCCGGATCTCGTGTTAAAAGCCTACGGCGGTAAGGAGTTTAGTTTCGGCAGAGAATATATTATTCCCAAACCTTTCGATCCGCGCGTTCTGTGGAAAGTGGCGCCGGCTGTTGCTAAAGCCGCAATTGAAACAGGCGTAGCCCGTAAACCGATTGATGACTGGCAGGCTTATGAAGAGGAACTTCAGGAGCGTCTTGGATTCTCTCAGGAAATTATGAGAATCATGATTCACAAGGCCCAGGAAATTCCAAAACGCGTTGTTTATCCCGAAGGTGAAGAAGAAAAGATTATACGCGCGGCTGATGCAGTTTACAATGACAGTATCGGCAAACCGATTTTACTCGGCAATAAAGATAAAATTGTAGCCAAAATTCTGGATCTCGGATTTGACGAAAACAATTTTGAAATTCATGATCCCAAGACCTCAGACCGTATTGAAGAATACTCTACATTGTTTTACAGGAAGCGTCACCGCAAAGGTGTAACCCAGAGGGCTGCTCTTAAGGCTATGCAGAATCCGAATTACTTCGGCTCTATGATGGTTGAACTGGGCGAAGCCGAAGCTCTGATCAGCGGGCTTACAAGTCACTATCCCGAAACAATAAAACCCGCATTACAGTGCATTGGGGTTAAAGAGGATGTCGGACTTGTTTCCGGCATGTACATAGTAATAATTAAAAGAAAAGTATTTTTCTTCGCGGATACTACCGTTAATATTGATCCTACTGCTGAAGAACTGGCGCAAATAGCCATCAGTGCTGCCGACACCGTTAAGGAATTTAATATCGAGCCTAAAGTCGCTATGCTTAGTTTCAGTAATTTCGGAAGCTCTGTTCATGAGGAGTCTTACAAGGTGCAGGATGCCGTTGAGTTCGTAAAGGAACTCAGACCTGATATTATCTGCGATGGTGAAATGCAGGCTGACACGGCAGTGGTTTCGGAAATCCTCGAAAAGGAATTCCCGTTTTCAAAAGTGCAGGGCGGTGCAAATGTGCTGATATTCCCGAATCTCAGCGCCGGCAATATCGCCTATAAACTTTTCGAGAGACTTACCAGTGCAACGGTTATTGGCCCTGTTTTAATGGGAATGAAAAAACCTATACATGTGCTTCAGCGAGGCGCCTCAGTCGATGATATAATAAATATGACTGCAATTGGCGTAGTAGAAGCTATAAATCGTGATAAAAACCAATAAATTATTGAGGGGTACTTAAATTAGTGCCCCTCTCTTCCAATTTGTATTTGCATAGTTTAATATTTCTATCCAAACTCCTGTTTTATATATTTGAACTGTCCAATTAGGGAAATAATAATTTCTGTGAAGGGAAGTGCTTAAAAACATTTTTTATTTCGGGGGTAGTGTAATTATTTTTTTCGCCGGTATGGTGATTTACGGTATTATTTTAAATACCAGAGAAGTCACTTTGAAAGAGGCTTTGATTGAAAAAAATCTTACTGAAATAAATAACGCTGTACTAATAGTTGAAAAACATAATCACAAGTTATATCTCTACGACGACACAATGTTTGTAAAAACTTACAAGGTTGTACTTGGCAGGAGCAGTTCGGATAAGAGATTATCGCTTAAAAATAACAATACGCCGACCGGTCAATATAAAGTTTGCGACATTGACACTACTCACAAGTATCATAAGTTTTTCAGAATAAATCATCCGAACGTGAATGATGTAGTGGAAGCATTGAGGGAGGGAATCATTACTACCGAGGAATACAACGCAATTTTACAATCGGAATCAGGAAGTGATTGTCCTGAAACTTTAGATATTTTTACTCCGGTTATTGGCATACACGGTATAGGCGAGTACGATTTTATTTTTAAGAATCTGCCTTTTATTTTCGACTGGACAAACGGTTCTATTGCAATGAGTAATGATAGTATAGATGAACTGGCATCAATAATTTCAATCGGCACCAAGATTATTATAAGATAAAATTAATCCGGCAAACTTTGACTCATAATCTTAAATACAGTTCAGTTATAACATCCTTCCTGATATTATTCAGCCGGTTACTTTTTGCACAGACAACCAATCTGGAACTGACCGAAATTAATTTCATCGGTAACGAGAATATCTCGTCAACTAAACTTGAGAGTGTAATTTCATCGAAAGAATCTCCCGGCTGGTTTTCTCAGTTCCTTAATGATTTTACCGGATTCGGAAGTGAAGCGGTCTATTTCGATTCTTCAAATACGGTATTCGACATCGGTGGTATGAGAGATTTCTACAAGGATAACGGGTATTTCGAAGTTAATATTGATTACGATTATTTAGTTGATACTGCTGACAAGGAAGTCACCCTTAATTATTACATAAAAGAAGGGGAGCCGGTATACTTCCACTCATTCACGGTTACCGGAATTGATTATATTCACAAAGAATTTCAGGAATCGATTAAGGAAATTGCTGCGATTGATACTTCCGATATTTTCGAAAAAGTAATAGTTGAGGAAAAAAGAATTGAGATACTTACTTATTTAAGAAACAAGGGACTCATGCTTGCTGCAAGCGATCTGCCAAGGGTAATGATCGATACGATGATACAAAAAGCTGATGTCTCGTTATTCATTGACCCGGGTAAGCGCTATAAGCTGAGTGAAATCCGTGTATCTAAATCCGGCCCCGGGATGGACCTTGTTACCGATAAACTGATTTCCGATATCGTTGATATGAAGGAAGGGGAATACTACAATTTCGGTAAAATTCAATTAGCTCAGACAAGACTTTACAGAACAAATCTTTTTAATACTGCGCTTATCTCCGGAATTACTGTTGATACCTCCGGTAATCTGGTGCCGCTGCAAGTTAGTACCGATGTAGGACTTTTATACGAGTTTTCACCTGAACTTATAGTGAACAGCAGTGGACTTACGGGTGAAGCTTTTAACCTTGGTTTGAGTTTCGGATTTACGCGAAAGAATTTCCTTGGAGCCGCGAGAAAACTTTCAATTACTGCTTCATCTGCTTCTCCCGATATTTTGAGATTCCTGGGTCATACGAGTATTTCCAACACATCTATTGATGGTTACGCGGATTTTCGTTTACTGATAGACCAGCCTTTTCTTTTCGGTAAACCTATTTATACTAAATTCGAAGAATATCTTACACTTCAAAAAAGGAAATCGGAATATAACGCTACTATCATTGGTTCTAAATTAAGTCTTGATTTCGAGCTTCCCCGGAAGGTGTACCTTACTTCGTTAAGCACTTATTTTAATTTTGAAAATACCAAGTTCCGATACGACGAAAGTTATATTAACGATGTATTGGCGGAATATCCGGAATACAATTATTTTGGCACCGATTCAATTCAGGTGGGGAATGTACGATCCAATAATTCCGTTATCGGCGTTCAGCTTCAGTCAATTAACACTGATGATATAATTTATCCCGCAGATGGTTATTCGTTAAGGCTTACACTGGAAAATGCAAACTTATTTCCGTATCTGTATAGTAAGCTATCAGATTCCAAACTGGAAGAACCTCAATATTATAAGGCGCGATTTACGGGAACCGGATTTATTCCTTTATCACCATTAAAAACATCAACACTTGGTTTTAAGTTTTCAATAGGGCAGATATTTACTTATTCCGGCGATAAATTCTCAATCCCGTTTAACCAGCGATTTTCGTCTGGCGGAAGCAACTCTGTTAGAGGCTGGGGTGCGCGGGAACTTGTAACCGGTAAAGCGGATATAAATTTTGATAAACTCACGCCTGAAGTACTTGAAGCGATTTTTAAACGAGGGGCAACGCTCGGCGGATATTTTATCGTTGAAAGTTCTGCTGAGTACAGACAAAAATTCCTGGAGAATTTCGGCGTGGCATTCTTTGCCGATGCAGGTAATACTTTGTTCGGGGCTGAGGATTTCAAGTTCGGGAAAATGGCTGTAGCGTTGGGATTCGGTCTTCGTTATTATTCCCAGATTGTGCCTGTCCGTCTCGATTTTGGCTTTAAGTACTTCGATCCCAATGATAAAAGAAGTATTGTAACAAGACTCAGAGAATTGCCTTTTTTTGATGTAATGCAATTCCACATCGGTATCGGAGAAGCCTTCTAAAGGTCTCCTTTCCTTTGTCTCCCACCATAAATTTGCGTAAATTTATGATCACTTTTTTTGGGATGCTATGATAAGCAGTATGACCGGATACGGAAAAGCGGCAATTCAAAAAGGCAGTTTATCTGTTTCAGTTGAAATTAAAAGTCTAAATTCCAGGTTCCTGGATCTTTCTTTAAGAACTCCGAAAATTTTAGCGGATAAAGAACTTGAATTCCGTAATTTAATTAAAGAGCGTATTAAGAGGGGCAAAGTATTAGTTAATATATATACCGAAAAGGTTGGCGCTGATACGAAGGTTGCGGAAATTGATGAAAACAATCTTAACTCGCTTTTAGTAGTTCTTAATGATTTGCGAAAGAAAGCTGATATTGAAGCCGGGATTTCGCTTGATAATCTACTGTTGTTTCAAAACCTGATATTTTCCGATCAGATTGAGGATAATACTGAAGAGTTTAGCCTGTCTGCGCAGGTTCTTGGAGATGCCATAGATAATCTTGTTGAAATGCGGAAGCAGGAAGGCGAGGCGCTCATAAAGGATCTTAGAGAACGAGTTGATGTTATAAGTAACTGCGTTGAGAAAATTGAGAAAATTCACAGATCTGAAATTGAAGGCTACTTCGATAAACTAAAAACGCGTGCAAAAGATCTTATTAAAGATCTTGATCAGTACGATGACAGACTGAAAATGGAACTTGCGCTCCTCGCGGAGAAGAATGATGTGACTGAAGAATGTATCAGACTTAAGAGCCATATTGAACAATTTAAGAATACACTGAGTGACGGAGCTGAAGTGGGGAGAAGAATGAATTTTATTATTCAGGAAATGAACCGCGAGGCTAATACAATTAATAGTAAATCGATTTCCTCAAATGTTACGAATATCGGTATTACGATAAAAGAAGAACTGGAGAAAATCAGAGAACAAATCCAAAATATTGAGTAAAGTTTGAATCAAAAGGGAAAAATTTTCGTTGTTTCAGCTCCAAGCGGTTCCGGAAAGACAACAATAGTAAGAAACACACTTAAAGAAATTCCCGAACTTGAGTTTTCTGTTTCCGCTACGACGCGTAATAGACGGGAGGCTGAAGTTGATGGGAAAGATTATTTCTTTATTTCGGAAGCAGAGTTCGAAGAAAAAATACGTAAAGACGAGTTCATTGAATGGGAGCAGTTTTATGACTATTATTACGGGACTCTCAAGTCGTACGTTGATCATAAAATAAATAGCGGAAAGTCGATAGTTCTTGAACTTGATGTAAAAGGCGCGGTAAATATGAAAAAATCATATCCGGATTCGGTTTTGATTTTTATTATGCCGCCCAGCCTGGAAGTGCTTAAGAACAGATTGATAAACAGGAAAACAGAATCGGAAAGAGATTTGCAGAAAAGATTTGAAAGAGCGGAAATGGAGCTTGGCTATAAAGATAATTTTGACTATGTAGTTGTTAATGAAAAGCTTAATTTTGCGAAAAACCAGGTTTTGGAAATTGTAAAAAACGAAATAAGTGAGGATAAATTATGAGAATCCAACCAATCGATTTAACAAAGATCGAGAAGAAAACTAATAATATCTACGAGGCTGTTATTGTTGCGTCGCGTAAAGCAAGGCAAATTAATGACGAATACAGGCTTGAATATAATACTCTCGTTAATAATCTTGTTACCGGTCCGGAAGATGAATTTGATGACAGAGTTAATCCTGATTTGATTAAAATTTCACAGGAAATTGAAAGTCGGCTTAAACCTCATCAGAAAGCATTGAATCAGCTTGTTGATGAAGGCATGGAATACAGATATAAAGATACTTCCGAATAATAGTTTTCTTGATTGCGAGTTAAGCGGGCTTTAATTGCCCGCTTTTTTTATTTCGGGACTTTCTTTAATGTGAATAAAAACCTTGTGCCTTTGTTCTCTTTACTTTCAACCTGCAGTTTCCCGTCAAGTTTTTTAAGTATCTTCATAACTATCGATAAACCATAGCCATGCCCCTGGATGGTCGGATGTTTTACTTTTTCAGGGCTGAGAAGAATTAGCTCCTTCTGATGTTCATTCAGCCCCTGTCCGTTGTCCTCAATCCAGAATTGAATCTTGTTTTTAACTCTTTTACCGCCGATTTTTATAACCGGTGGATCACCACCGTATTTTAAGGCATTTAAAATTAAATTATACCATACTTCTTCAATCCAGGAGTCATGTCCCAAGGCTTTCGGGAAATATTTGGCGATTTTTATTTCTGCGCGCCTTTCTTTTATTTGAGGCTGCAGTCTGTCAATAACATTTTCAATTAGTTCTCCCATTTCCAGGGGATCAAATTTAACTTCGTCTTTTTTCAGGTTAGCGAATAACAGCAGTTCGCTGATAATTGAACTCATTTTCATACTGCTGGTGATAATTCTGTTCAGCATTGCTTCTTTTTCATTTTCATCCAGTTCGATGTCATTCAACAGCAGGTGACTAAACCCGGTAATATTATTTATAGTTGAATTGAGATCGTGAGCTACCATGTGCGCGAATGAATCGAGCTCTTCATTTCTTTCTCTTAATTCGTCTTCGGCTTTTTTCCTCGTAGTAATATCAGTCACGAATGCCATGCCGAAATTGCCTTCCTTGAACTTTAGAAAACTGAGGCTGACTTCGAGCGGAATTTTCCGACCGTTTTTATGTTTTCCCCTAAGTTCCAGACCTGTACCCATTGGACGAATAACCGGTCGTTCAAAATAGCTTTCGATATGGCTTGCGTGTCTCTCTTTTTCACTTCTTGGAATCAGCAGGTCCAGGTTTTTCCTTATTATTTCACTCTTTCGATATCCGAAAATCTCCGTAAATCTTTGATTTACAAAAACTATTTTACCTTTTTGATCTATAATTATTACACCTTCGGAAATGGATTCGAGGAGTGTACGTACGACGTCGTCCTGGTTCAATGACTTTACCGATTTGCCCTTTATAACCTTCAATTTGAGGTTCTTTGCCGGCATACTTTTCTCACTTTCGATGTGGGGTTCTTTACCAATAGCCTCATAATAAATGTAAATAATATCAGTTTAATTAGAAAGGAGGAATTTGTTATTTCCAGTCTGGTAAATTGAGTTGCAATATGGTTTACGAGTAAAAAAATCTTTAACTTGCTTACCCTTTATTGTAACTTCTGAGACCCGGGTATGATCAAATCCGAAATAAAAAATATACTTGAAGTACAACGGGAAATATTCGGCGACGAACTATTTGATACCGTAAACTTACGGGTGAGTGCTCCGGCTGATACTAATTTATTAAGTATCGAAAAACCAGTAAGTACTAATCTAAAACTTGAAACACCTAAAGAGAATTCTATGGCAAAAGAAGCATTCCAGAAATCCGTTACGCTCGATGAATTGAATAGCAGGATAAATACTTGTCAGAAGTGTAGTTTAGGTTCTACCCGAAATAGTTTTGTCTTCGGAGTTGGCAATCCCAATGCAGATCTAATGCTTATCGGCGAAGCTCCCGGAGCTGAAGAGGATAAGCAGGGTATTCCATTTGTCGGCAGAGCAGGGAAATTGCTGACTGATATATTGAAAGCAATAAATTTCGAGCGCGATGATGTTTACATCGCGAATATCCTGAAATGCCGTCCGCCGAATAATCGTGATCCTCAGCCAGCGGAAAGGGAAACATGCTTTCCTTATCTGATGAAGCAGGTTGAATTGATAAAACCCAAGATCATTTTGTGTCTGGGCAGAATTTCGGCTAATACTTTACTTGATAAAAAGGAGTCTCTAACAAGACTTCGCGAGAATGTTTATGATTGGAATGGTGTCAAACTAATGGCCACTTATCATCCGGCAGCGCTTTTAAGGAATCCTCACTGGAAAAAAGGATGCTGGGAGGATGTGCAAAAAGTTAGAAAATTATACGATGAATTAGGCGGTAAATAGTAATGGCAAAGACCCCCGAAAAAATTGATGTCGAAAAATTGAGAGATGCTTCGAAGCAGCCGCCGGCTGTTCCTGAAGTTGAGCAGAGTGTTCTTGGTGCGGTATTACTGGATAATGATGCCATTCCGAAAGTTATTGAGGTTCTTAAACCGGAACACTTCTATGATCCCAAACATAAAATAATTTTTAACGCTGTTGTTTCTCTTTATGAAGCCAGCGAGCCGGTTGATACTGTTTCTCTGTACGAAGAACTGAAAAAGGAAAATAAAGTTGATGCTGCCGGCGGTGTGGTTTACATAAGTAAACTTTCGCAGGATATTTCTTCGGCTGCGAATGTTGACTATCATTCACGACTTGTACTTGAAAAATGGATACTGAGACAATTAATAGCGGTTTCAATGGATATCGCAGGTGCCGCATTTGAAGGCCGGGAAGATGTTTTCGAACTCCTTGATCAGGCAGAGACAAAGATATTCCAGATATCTGAAGAGGGAACGAAAGAATCTTATAAATCAATGGATAAAGCCGTTAAAGAGGCTTTGGAACTGATTGAGGCTATCCATTCAAAGAGTTTAACGAATGTTTCAGTTCCAACGGGATTTTTTGCACTCGACGATATGCTCGGCGGATTCCAGAAATCCGATCTTATAATTGTTGCCGCCAGACCTTCAATGGGTAAAACAGCATTCGCACTCTCATTTGCGCGAAATGCGGCTATTGATCATCAGGTGCCGATTGCTATGTTTAGTCTTGAGATGGCAACCGTTCAGCTGGCAACAAGACTTATTTCCGCGGAGGCCAGGATAAATGCTCACAGCATTCGTACGGGTAAATTCAAAGCTGAAGACGGAGCGAAGATAAGCAGGACAGTTCATAAGCTTAGTTCCGCCCCGATATACATAGATGATACTCCGGGACTTTCAATCCTTGAAATGCGCGCGAAATGCAGACGTATGAAGGCCGAGAAGAATATCGGGATGGTTATTGTCGATTACCTTCAGCTTATGAGCGCCGGACAGCATATGGACAGTCGTGAAAGGGAGATTTCGATTATTTCCAGATCATTGAAGGGACTTGCCAAGGAATTAAACGTTCCGGTGATTGCGCTTTCCCAGCTTAACCGCGCGGTTGAATCCACATCGGATAAACGACCGATGCTATCCCATCTTCGTGAATCGGGTTCAATCGAGCAGGATGCTGACGTGGTCCTTTTCCTGTACCGACCTGAGGTTTACGGTATTATGGCTTATCCTGACGGTGCTGCTACGGAAGGTGTGGGAGAGGTAATAATAAGCAAGCAGCGTAACGGTCCGGTTGGAGATGTTCGTCTCAAGTTCCTTAAGGACTACGCAAGATTTGAAAACCTCGATCTGCTTCACGGCGAGTTGCCGCAGCACGCGGAAGCCCATCAGCCAATGGGAGATGAAGACTTACCAATTTAATTTACAGCTCCGGATTCTGCTGTGGAGTCCGGAGATTTATTTTATCAGACTTCTCAGAATTTCCAGATTCTCAATATCTTCTTTCATATCCTTTCCTTTCGGTGTCTCAAGAATTTTCGGGACTTTTAAAAGTTTGATGTCATTCATAATATTACTGAAGCCTTCAAGCCCGATATATCCCTTCCCGATGTGTTCATGCCTGTCTACTCGGGTGCCCAATGCCTTTTTACTGTCGTTCATGTGAAAGCACTTTAACCGGTCCAAGCCGATTATCGAATCAAAATCTTTAATCACTTTTTTATATTCATTACCGTCGCGTATATTGTACCCGGCGGCAAAAACATGGGCGGTGTCGATACATACAGTCATCCTGGCTTTATCTTCAACCATATCGATTATTTCTGCGATTTGCTCGAATGTGCATCCGAGAGTCGTGCCCTGTCCGGCAGTTAATTCCAACATACTCGAAACGTTATAATCCGGCGTTGCGTCGTGTGCAATGTTAATCGATTCGGAGATTATTTTTAGCCCTTCCTTCTCCCCCTGTCCTACGTGCGCACCTGGGTGGAAATTTAAGTGCGGTATCCCCAGTAATTCGCACCTATCTAATTCGTCAATAAACGCATTTCTTGATTTATTGAGAAGTATCGTATCTTTTGCGCACAAATTTATTAGATATGAATCATGAGCAACAACGAATTCAATTCCGGAATCCTTAAGCGCTTTTCTGAATGCAGTAATTTCAAATTCAGCCAGAGGTTTGGATTTCCACTGATTGTTGTTCTTTGTAAATATCTGCATGGCATTAAAGCCGATTGTTTCCGCCCGCTCAATTGATTTTGATACACCGCCTGCAATTGATGTGTGCGCCCCGAGCAAGTGTTCCATAATTTTTTATATCTTAGTTGTTATAAATTCTGTTCTTATTTGTCTTTAGGTAATATTCGAAATCTTATCCGAAATTTCTCAGGGAATGATAATATGAAAAAGTTTATTGAGTTAACAAATAAAACAAAGAAAAATGTAATCGGTTTAATGTCGGGCACATCAATTGACGGTGTTGACGTGGCGCTGGTTGAGATTGATGGTAACTGGATCGAAACAAAAATTAATTTGATTGGATTCATCGAGTATAAATATCCGGAAGGGATAAAGGATCTTGTCCTGTCTAATTCAGTAGCGAATACAAGTGATGTATCCGAGATATCCCAGTTGAACTTCCTGTTACCTAAAATTTATGTTAAGGCTATCGAACATTTACTCGAAAAACTGGATATGGATTTTTCCGATGTTGATTTGATCGGCAGCCACGGTCAGACAATACATCACCTACCTAATCCCTCCCGGATGTTTGATATGGATGTATCATCAACTTTGCAGATTGGTAATCCTTCAGTACTTGCTAAACTTACCGGGGTAACGACAGTTGCCGATTTCAGAAGTGCTGACATTGCTCTCGGCGGTCAGGGTGCTCCGCTGGTTCCTTATTTCGATTATCTTTTGTTCCATTCGAATGATAAAAACAGGGCGCTGCTGAACATCGGAGGCATATCCAACTTTACGATTCTTGATAAGAAAGGATCACAGAAAGATGTTCTGGCTTTCGATACCGGTCCCGGAAATATGCTTATAGATCTTTTAATGAAAAAGCTTTATGATCTGGAGTATGATGAAGGAGGAACAAAAGCTGCAAGCGGAAGTTTCAACGAGGACCTGTTCAACGCATTGGTAATGAAAGATAACTTTATTGAAGCACAACCTCCGAAGTCAACAGGACGTGAATACTACGGTGAGTCATTTATCGAAGAGCTGTTAAATGAGTTTAAGGATTTGCCGGGTGAAGACTGGTTGAACACAGTAACAAATTTCACAGCCTACGCAGTGTTCAGGAATTATGAAAAGTTCGTAAAACCTGAAACAGAAATTGATGAATTATTTATCAGCGGCGGCGGTGCTAAGAATAATTTCCTTTACCAATGTTTGTCAGACTATTTCGGCAAAAATGTTGACGTAAAAGTGATTGATGAAATCGGTGTCTCGTCCGATGCAAAAGAAGCTATTTGTTTTGCTGTACTTGCAAATGAAACTATTAGCGGGAACGCATCTAACATACCGCGAACAACCGGGGCTGAAAGACCGACAATACTCGGTGGAATTTATTTGCCTTAAGTGTAACAGATTATTTAAGAGCGTCCAACTTATCTTTTAGGATCTTATTAACAGTGCCGGGATTCGCCTTACCCTTAGTTTCGCGCATTACTTGTCCGACAAAGAATCCAACAACCTTGTCTTTGCCGGCAAGATATTGTTCAACCTGCTGCGGATTAGCTTCGATAATTTTCGCAACAAATTCTTCGATCAATGTAGTGTCGCTTATCTGAACAAGATTCTTCTCTTCAACAATAACTTTCGGATCCTTGTTGCTCTCTAGTAAATCAGGGAAAATATCTTTGGCAATATTATTGCTGATGGTGCCGTCATTAATAAGGTTAATTAATTTGCCGATGTTTTCAGGAGTGATGCTGAATTCTTCAACCGGAATTTTTTGTTCGTTAATAGTCTTGAGAATGTCTCCCATAACCCAGTTGCTTGCGGATTTATAATCTTTTGTAACTTCCAGAATCTTCTCATAATAATCGGCAAGTCCCTTTTCCGAAGTGAGTATTTCCGCGTCATATTCGGGAAGGCTGTAGTCACTAATGAATCTGTTTCTCCTGGCTTCCGGAAGTTCAGGCAGATCCTTCACAATTTCATTTTTCCATGATTCATCAACAACTACCGGCATAAGATCGGGTTCCGGGAAGTACCTGTAATCATGCGATTCTTCTTTGCTTCGCATCGGTTTAACGGTATTGTTATCTGCATCCCAAAGAAGCGTCTGCTGAATTATTCTACCGCCATCCTCAACGATATCTATCTGCCGTTCAATTTCAACATCAATTGCTTTTTCAACATTCCTGAACGAATTCATATTCTTGACTTCGGCTTTAGTGCCGAGTTCTGTCTCGCCTTTGAGTCTGATGGATACGTTGGCGTCGCAACGGAGCGAACCTTCTTCCATATTTCCGTCGCAGACTCCCAGGTATGTTACTATCTGTTTCAGTTTAGTCAGATACAGGTAAGCATCCTCCGCATCGCGCATATCAGGTTCACTTACAATTTCAAGCAGAGGTGTACCGCATCTATTCAAATCGACCAGTGAATCCGGACCGGCATCATGGATCAGTTTGCCCGCGTCTTCTTCCATATGGATTCGTGTTATTCCAAGAGTCTTTTTTGTCCCGTCGGATTTTGTAATCTCCATTGAGCCATGTTCGCAAATGGGTTCTTCGAACTGACTGGTCTGCCAGCCTTTTGGAAGATCCGGGTAAAAGTAATTCTTTCGTGCGAATATTGATTTTTCATTTATAGTACAATTCGTAGCAAGTCCGAGCAGCACAGCGAACTCAACAACCTTTTTATTCAGTACCGGCAGAACACCGGGATGCCCCATACAAACCGGACATACATTTGTATTCGGAGACGCGCCGAATTTATTGGGACAACCGCAGAAGGTTTTTGTATCTGTTAAAAGTTGCACATGTACTTCAAGTCCTATTACCGCTTCGTATTTTTCGCTCATTGTACTATAAGTTTATTCTGAAAGACGGTTCGAAATATAATTATTTGCAGTAAGAATAAGAAGTTGTAATAAACATCACTGCGGGAATTAAGGGTAATTGTCATTCTCTGCGCGGAATCTGTCCGTACTTTGAACGAGAAATATAAATTTATAACTTGCGATTATTATTCTATTAATCTCGGACAGCTATGAAAACAGATGTATTGGTATTTACTGCTCACCCCGATGATGCTGAACTGGCTATGGGCGGAACTATTGCGCTTCTGACCTCGAGCGGATTTACAGTTGGTGTAATAGACCTGTCGCAGGGGGAAATGAGTACACGCGGCACTCTGGAAACCAGGAGGAAAGAAACTGAGGATGCTACAAAAATTCTCGGAATCCAGCTTCGGGAGAATTTGAAATTCCCTGACGGAGAACTTACCAATCAGGATGAATATGTGAGAGGAGTTGTAAGGTGTATTCGAAAGTACAAGCCCCGGATGGTTTTCGGACCATTTAACAATGACAGGCATCCCGATCATATTGGAGTCAGCTCAATTGTAAAGTCGGCAATGTTTTTCAGCGGAGCCGGAAAATATATTACGAAGGATGAGGGAAGCGAACAGGAATCCTATCGTCCGTTAAAGCTTTTTTACTATATGCAGGCATACAAGTTTAATCCCTCATTTATCATAGACGTATCCGATCATTTCGAGAAGAAAATGGAATCGGTATATGCCTACTCCACACAGTTTTATAATCCGGAAAGCACTGAGCCGGCTACTTACATTAGTGATCCGAAGTTCGTTAAGTATCTTGAGGCGCGCTCAAGGTTTTACGGCTTCCAGATAGGTAAAGAATACGGTGAACCGTTTTACTCCGAAGATGACCTGGAACTGGATTTATTAAATTTATTAAGGAAAGGGGAATAGAATGAAGTTGAGTTTAATCGGCACAGGATATATGGGATTCCCGATAGCCGTGAAACTGATTGAAGCAGGACATGAACTCGGTGTATTTAACAGGACTGTTCAAAAAGCCGAACCACTGTTGGAGAAGGGTGCAATAGTCTTCAACAAGTTCAAGGATTCGGTTGAGTTTGCCGATACTATAATAATTATGCTTTCTGATATTAAAGCAATCAATGCGCTTCTGGGTGAAATGGATTTATCAATAATGAAAGGTAAGACAGTTATCCAGATGAGTACAATTGCACCCGGGGAGAGTCTGGAATTACGGGAAAGATTCCAGGACTTCGGTGCGGATTATTTTGAAGCGCCGGTACTTGGCAGCATACCGCAAATAGAGACTAAAACATTAATTGTACTGGCCGGTTCAGATAATCAACAGTTTGAAAGTAATAAAGAGCTATTTTCAGCGTTCTCAAACGATATTAGACATATCGGTGCCGTCGGACAAGCTTCATCGTTAAAGCTCGCTTTAAACCAGTTAATAATCGGGATGACGTCAGTGTTCTCCATGAGTCTCGGGTTTGTACGCGAGCGTGGATTGGATACTGACGTGTTCATGGACATTGTCAGGAACAGCGCTTTATACTCACCAACCTTCGATAAAAAGCTGGATAATTACCTGTCACGGGATTTCTCAAATCCGAACTTTCCGCTTAAGCTGTTACTTAAGGACCTCAACCTGATAATTGACGCGTTTTCATCCGAGCAAATAAATATTGAAGCGCTGAAGGGTATGCAAAGGATCCTGAAAGAAGGAGTTGAGGATGGTTTAGGGGAGATGGATTATTCTGCGTTGTACAATGTTATACATAAAGCATGAACAAAGAGGTTGTCTCGAATGGAATTAATGTCATTTCGAACGAAGTGAGAAATCTTTTTTCACTAAAAATTTGAAAGATTCTCACGTCGCTTCGCTCCTCAGAATGAAAGTATTAGGGCGTTTATGAAAACTCCTTAATAGTAATTTCTGAATCGATTTCCATTAAAATACATCATATCTCATAAACAAATAAAGTGAGGTAAATATGAGTTACTATTTTGCAAAGACAGTTGATTACAGTTTTGATGACGCAATTGAAAAAATCACAACCGAGCTGAAGGAAGTCGGATTCGGTGTGCTCACGGAGATCGATGTAAAAGCTACGATGAAAAAGAAACTGGACGTTGATTTCCGACCTTACAAAATTCTCGGCGCGTGTAATCCCAAGTTCGCACATCAGGCGTTAACCGCTGAGGACAAGATTGGAGTATTACTTCCGTGCAATGTAATCGTCCAGGAAACTGACGACAATAAAGTTGAAATTGCCGTTATGAATCCCGCCGAGGCTATGTCGGTAGTTAAAAACGAAAATCTCGAAGGCATTGCCGGAGAGGTTAATGGTCTTCTTCAAACAGCACTTGAAAAGGTTTAAAGATTTTGGCGGGAACCGGTTTCCCGTCTGTTTTTTCTCTAAAAGCATTTATAACTTGACTACTAGTCCTCTTAAGGCTATTTTTGCAAATCTTTGCCTAAAATGAAATAAAAAACACGTTTAAATGATATAAATGTTAAGAAGCATGAGGGTGATGCGGCTTAACCGTACTTTCCCGGCCACAATTTCAATTTAGGTGATATTACAACTGGGCTAAAACTAAACGGGTTCATCTATGGAACGGGGAATTATACTACACATACTCACTGTAATTTTAATATTTACTCTTACATCAAGAGTTTGTGCTCAGTTTACTTGGACTTATGACTTCGAGTCTAATACAGATAATTCATCAGGAACTACTGTGACTCAAACATATGGGGATACAGTATTGACCGTGTCACAACCAAGTGGCACTGCAACTTTACTTTTATTCGGTGGATTATATGGTACATCTGGGAATGTTGTTTATGGGAGTTCAAGTCAAACTAGCCTTCTTCTGTCATTTAATAAGGCTGTTAACCTGCAAACCATGCATATAGCTGAAGGAGCAGGTATAAATGATACCTGGTACATTACTTCTGACCAAGGCGATTCCACTGGTGTTAGTACCAATTCATCAAGTGGAAACACATTGACTTTAAACTGGGCAGGAATCCAGACAATTACTATTTTGGATTCTTCTATTTCTTCCTCACAGATAGTCGTTGACAATATAGTTCTTCACTCTGAGACTTCATTTCCAGTAGAACTAATTGTATTCACCGCAACAAGTGTAAAATCGGGTGTTGAATTATACTGGCAAACAGCCACCGAAGTGAACAATTATGGTTTCGAAGTACATCGCAGGGAATTGTTTGAGAATAATCTGAAATCGGAATGGGAAGTACTGGGTTTTGTTGCGGGACATGGTAACAGCAACTCGCCGAAGAGTTACGAGTTTATTGATGAGAATCCGCAGTCGGGTAATCTTGAATACCGGCTGAAACAAATTGATACCGACGGTTCGTTTGAATTTTATGGAACGACAGCCGGGATAAACAATTCTGTTACTGCAATAAACGATGAAATCCAGCCGGATGAATTCAGTCTGTCCCAGAATTATCCCAATCCGTTTAATCCGACTACAACAATAAATTATTCGGTACCTGCATCGGTTAAAAGTAATGCCGGGAATGAGTCACACATTCTGTTAAAAGTCTACGATGTGCTCGGTAAAGAAGTTGCCACTCTTGTGAATGCATCCATGCAGCCGGGTCATTACAGTGCTGAGTTCAACGGAGCTAACTTGCCGAGCGGAATGTACTTCTATAAATTATCTGTTAACGGGTATTCTGAAACACGCAAAATGACTCTTATTAAATAATTCCTCAAGCCGGGATTTGCTTTCCGATTGAACTATTCTTCCAAATTTTTAATAAATTTGATGCTTCTTAATTATTTTAACAGTTCCTTTTCAGCTAATTAAGCTTCTTTAACAAAAATTAACAGAAATAGGGAAACATTTACTACCCTGAATTGTAAAAAATGCGAAAATTTGATCCTGTGATGGATCAGCATCTAACGACGGAAATAATTGAATTAACAAATATACGTGAGGTTGTTTGTGGAGATTACAGAACTGAATGAAAAGATAAAACAGGAAAGCGAGTTTATCGATGTTCTTTTCAGTGAGATAAGCAAGACGATTGTCGGTCAGAAAGAAATGGTTGAACGACTTGTAATCGGTCTACTGGGCAATGGGCATATACTTCTTGAAGGTGTTCCCGGTCTGGCTAAAACACTTGCTATCAAAACGCTCGCCCAGTCAATGCAGGCTCAGTTCCAGCGAATACAGTTTACACCTGATCTGCTTCCTGCCGACTTACTGGGTACAATGATTTATAATCAGAAAGACGGGAATTTCAGTATTAAGAAAGGACCTATCTTCGCGAATTTCATTCTGGCGGATGAGATCAACCGTGCGCCTGCGAAAGTTCAGAGTGCGCTTCTGGAGTCGATGCAGGAACGACAGGTAACCATCGGCGCCGAGACTTTCCAACTGCCGGAACCTTTCCTTGTACTTGCAACACAGAATCCCATCGAGCAGGAGGGTACATATCCATTACCTGAAGCACAGGTAGACAGGTTCATGTTGAAAGTTAAAATAACCTACCCGACCCGGGAAGAAGAGCAGCAGATAATGAAGTTGAATGTCGGTGGAACAATGCCACAGATCAAACCGGTGATTTCTCCTGAATCAATCCTAAATGCGCGTAAACTCGTACAGGATGTATACGTTGATGAAAAAATAGAAAAGTATATTCTCGATATCGTATTCGCTACAAGAAGACCACAGGACTTCGGACTTGAAGATTTAACCGACCTAATTTCGTACGGCGGTTCACCTCGTGCAACAATTAACCTGGCGCTCGGCGCAAGGGCTATGGCATTTGTTAAGAGACGCGGTTATGTAATTCCCGAGGATGTTAGAAGTATATGCATGGATGTATTACGTCACAGGATTGCAGTTACTTACGAAGCTGAGGCTGAGGATATTACAACAGAAGATATTATACAGAGAATCCTCAATACAGTTGAAGTTCCGTAAACCAGGACTTGAAATTTAATGAGCTGAATAAGAATTATTGTAATTCATGAATCGATAAAAATTATCTGATATAAATTGCTTACAAAAGAATTATTAAAACAAGTTAAACAAATTGAGATCAGAACACGGGGAATGGTCAACGAAGTATTCTCAGGCGAGTATCACTCCGTGTTTAAAGGTCGCGGAATGGAATTCGCCGAGGTACGGGAGTATCAGGTCGGGGACGATATAAGATCAATTGATTGGAATGTTACCGCCAGATTTGGTCATCCGTATATTAAAGTGTTTGAAGAAGAACGCGAATTGACCGTAATGCTGCTCGTGGATCTCAGCGGTTCGCTTGTATTCGGATCGGTTGAAAAAACGAAGCAGACAATCGCTGCTGAGCTTTCGTCCATACTTGCTTTTTCTGCTATGAAGAACAACGATAAGGTCGGACTGATTCTGTTTACCGACAGGATCGAAAAATTCGTTCCGCCGCGTAAAGGGCGTAGTCATGTTCTGAGAATAATTCGTGAAGTTCTTTCTTTTGAACCGCGCGGGAATGAGACGGACATCAGAGGCGCTCTCGAGTATTTCCATCATACAATTAAAAAGAAGAGTATCGCATTTCTGATTTCTGACTTTATTGACAGAGGTTACGACAGGATCTTGAATATTGTCGGGAAGAAACACGACCTTGTCGGAATTATCCTAAAAGATCCGCGAGAGCGTGAATTGCCCAAGGCAGGACTAATAAAATTCCGCGATGCTGAGACAGGCAGAATAAGATTTATTGATACCAGCAGTAAAAATGTACGCCAAAACTTTCTTTCAACAATGCAATATCACGATAAGTACAGGAAAGATCTGTTCCTAAAGTCAGGAATTGATGCGATTAATATTGATATTGGTGACTCGTATGTAAAACCGCTGGTTAATTTTTTCAAAGCTAGAGAGAGACGATATTGACAGGTAAAATCAAATATATACTAGCTGCGTTGTTTCTGGCTGTTACAATTAATGCACAGTCAATCGAAGTTTTTGCCGATACTGATACGACTGAATATATGGTCGGGGATTATATTCATTATACGCTTGAATTGAGATATACGAATGATATACGCGTGGAAGTCCCTTCTGTAATTGACAGTATATCGGTACTTGACTTCATACGCGAAGATGCACCGGTCAAGCAGGAAAACGGTAAGGAAGTTTATGAACTTCGGAAATTTGTTTTCTCAAAGTATGACTCTGCCGAAGTAACAATTCCCGGTTATAACATTAGCTACTATGTCGGCAATGAGAAGGAAGTAAGCACTATAAAAGTAAATCCGGTAACCCTCCTGGTCAGGACAATTGAAGTTGATCCGTCCGGTGAAATACAGGATGTTAAAGCTCCTTTGAAAATAGAGCTCGACTGGTTACTGATTGCTCTGATAGCTGTTGGAGTTATTATTGTACTCGTTACGATATACCTTGTTGTTCGACATTACAGGAACAAGAAGAACGGCATTGTTCCTGAAAAGAAAATAATTAAAATACCCGCTTTCCGGGTTGCTCTGGAATCGTTATCCACTTTAGAGGATAAGAAACTTTGGCAGCAGGGAAAAATAAAAGAATACCATTCTGAAATAACTGAAATTATAAGAAAATATTTTGAAGAACGTTTTAAGATACAGGCGCTTGAGATGACATCCGGTGAATTGATTGAAGCAATGCAGAATCATGAACATACCGGAGAAATTCTCGGGATTACCGGAGAGTTCCTCGGTAATGCCGATCTGGTAAAATTTGCCAAGTTCGAACCGATGCCGACGGTTAACGAGGAAATGATGAAACAGGCGTATGATATTGTTAATAAAACGAAAGTTGAAGAGGAAGTGAAGGTTGAAACGGTAGAGGTGCAGAATGCTGAATGATGTAATATTCGAATACCCGTTCGTACTATACCTTCTTCTGCTCATCCCGCTGCTGGTTTTCTGGTACTGGAAGAGAAATAAAAAATCTACTCCGGACGTTACTTATTCATCTCTGCAAATGTTCGATGGAGTTAAGCCTACTCTGAGAGAAAGACTGATTCATCTGCCCGCTTTGTTAAGAGTACTTGCATTAAGTTTCCTGATAGTTGCTCTTGCAAGACCGCAGTCATTCTCTTCGGGCGAAAATGTTTATACCGAGGGAATTGATATCGCTATGCTGCTCGATATATCCGGAAGTATGCTTGCGGAAGACTTTAAGCCCAATCGACTTGACGCTGCTAAAAATGTTATTGATGAATTTATCGCCGGACGTACATCTGACAAGATCGGTCTTGTTGTATTTGCAGGACAAAGCTTTACCCAGTGTCCGCTGACTATCGATTACTCCGTACTTCGCAACTTATTAAAAGAAATTAAAAGCGGCATGATAGAGGACGGCACTGCAATTGGAACAGCTATAGCCAATGGCGTTAACAGACTTAAGGATAGCAGTGCTAAGAGTAAGATAATTATTCTGCTTACCGACGGAGTTAACAACAGCGGTGAGATAGATCCTATAACAGCAGCACAGATTGCAAAGACATTCGGAGTAAGGATTTACACAGTTGGAGTCGGAACGAGAGGGGAAGCCCCGTATCCGTTCAACACGCCATTCGGGAAAAGATATCAGATGGTGCCCGTTGAGATAGATGAAGGAGTTCTTCAGCAGGTTGCTTCAATTACCGATGGTAATTACTTCAGGGCAACCGATAATACTAAGCTGAAAGAAATCTACGACGAGATAGACAAGTTGGAAAAAACAAGGGTTGAAATTACATCTTACAGGAATGCAACTGAATTGTTTTACGAGTGGGCCGGACTGGGACTGCTTTTACTGGTTCTTGAGACCGGACTCGTAAGAACATGGTTAAGAAGACTGCCTTAAAAATTTAAGAAAGAATTATGATTCGATTCGCACATACTGAATATTTATATGCACTGTACTTAATCCCTGTGTTGATTATACTCTTCTGGGTCACGTACAGAATACAGAAAAAACAACTGAACAATTTTGCATCGGCGAAACTGCAGAAAGTTTTACTGCCGCTTCGAAGTGTATTCAAATCGGTTTATAAATTTAGCCTGCTTATGCTTGCTATGATTCTACTAGTACTTGCTTTGGCAAATCCTCAGGTTGGGTCAAAGATCGAAGAGGTTAAACAGGTCGGTATTGATGTTTATATTTTGCTAGATGTTTCGTTAAGTATGACCGCCGAGGATATAAAACCGAGCAGACTGGAAAAGGCTAAGCACCAGATTTCAAAACTGATTCAAAGGCTTCGTGGAGACAGGATTGGTTTAATCGTGTTTTCCGGTGAAGCGTACGTACAATTTCCGCTCACCACCGATTATGCAGCGGCTAACCTGTTCCTGAGTGCGGTTGATGTATCGTCTGTTCCGCAGCCCGGTACGGCAATAGAACCTGCTATCAATCTTGCTTTGAATTCGTTTAAGCAGGATGAGGACACTAAGAAGGCAATTATAATTATTACCGACGGTGAAGACCACGAAGGAAATATACCGAAAGTAGTTGAGGATGCATCGAACAAAGGAGTGCAGACTTATGCGATAGGGTTGGGTTCGCCCACAGGCGTTCCGATTCCAATTTACAGCGACTCGGGTATTCAGGTGGGTTATAAAAAAGACAGACGGGGTAACGTAGTTTTAACCAAGCTGGATGAAGCCACTTTGCAGGAAATTGCAAGAGTCGGAAACGGAAAGTACTATCGCGCATCAAACACTGAGGACGAACTGGAACTGATATATAACGACTTAGCACAGCTTGAAGAATCTGAATTCGGTGCAACTCGTGTTACGGATTATGAAGACAGGTTTTATTATCTGCTTATCCCGGCAATATTTTTATTGTTTATAGAGTTTTTTATATCGAACAATAAGTCACGGTTCCTTATGAGGTTCGAGGAGGAATAATATGAAAAAGATTAATATACATTTTCTTGTTTTTGCAATACTCGGCACTTCTTTGTCATTAAGTGGGCAAAGTCTGCGCAGTACAATTAATGACGGTGTTGATGCATATAAAAAGAAAGATTATACAAATGCTGAGACCAAATTCAGGAAGGGAATTGATAAGGAATATGAAACATTTGAAGGTCATTTTAATCTCGGCGATGCTTTGTACAAACAGGGAAAATACGAGGAAGCTATGTCAGCATATAAAAATGCGATGGCTTTAACGCAGGATGATTATCAGCGAAGTAAAGTGTTTCATAATGTCGGAAATTCTCTGTTGAAATCGAAGAAGTATCAGGAAAGTGTCGAAGCATATGCCAATGCGCTTAAACTTGATCCTGACGATCTTGAAACGAAATACAATTTATCTTATGCTCTGAACATGCTCAAGCAACAACAGCAGCAGCAGCAACAACAAAACCAGGATAAGAATAACGATAAAGACAAAAACAAGGACCAGCAACAAAACCAGGATAAGCAGGACCAAAATAAGCAGGATGAGCAAAACAAACAGCAGCAACAGGATCAACAACAAGATCAGCAACAGCAAGATCAGCAACAGCAAAAGCCAAAAGAGGAAATCTCAAAAGAAGAAGCTCAGCGTATTTTGCAGGCGCTGAAACAAAATGAATCGGATTTACAAAAAGAATTGAGAAAGAGAAAAGCTAAAGTCACTAAGAAAGAGAAAGACTGGTAAGACCGTTTAGCTGTTTTAAGGTCTGAAATTATTTAATAAATAATGTGTTAGATTTGTATACATGTTTAAATTGTTAGTAAAGCATATAATTCTATTTTTAATTTTGGCTACGACTTTGAGTGCGCAGGAATTTAAGGCCACGGTTGACAGGACAACTGTCAGTCAGAACCAGCAATTCCAAATCTACTTCCAGTTTTCTGGGAGCGATAACAGCGGACTTAGTAATTTCAAAGCGCCGGATTTTAAGGGACTCAATGTATTAAGCGGACCCAACCGCAATTCAAGTTTTCAGATTATTAATGGTCGGACGTCAGCCTCTATAACTTCTTCTTATTATGTCGTGGCAACTTCAATCGGGAATGTTACTATAGGTTCTGCATCAGTAGAGTATAAAGGCAAAACTTATAAAACCGATCCGATTACAATAAAAGTTATTAAAGGTCAAACTCAACCACAGGCGCAGCAGCAGGATAATTCTTCCAGTGTATCCAAAGAACAGATTGCTCAGAATCTTTTTATCGTTGCCGAAGCAGATAAAAGATCGGCTTATAAGGGGGAGCAAATTACTGTTACTTACAAGCTTTTCAGCAGACTTGAAATCGGTTCACCCCAGATCAATAAGCTCCCGCAGTATAAAAGCTTTTGGGCCGAAGAACTTCAGTCCAGCAATTCCCTTACTTGGCATCCTGAAATGTTTAACGGTCAGAGATATCAGACTGCATTGCTAAAGAAGGTTGCTCTGTTCGCAACAAAGGATGGTGAACTTGCAGTCTCTCCATTGGAGTTAAATGTACCTGTTGTCTTAAGCCGACGCCGTAGTAATAAATCGTTATTCGACGAATTCTTTAATGATTCATTTTTCAGCAGAAAAGAAACTGTTGACTATTTAGCTAAGTCCAATGAGCTGAAGGTGAAGATAAAACCTTTACCGGAGCAGAATAAACCGGCTTCGTTCAACGGCGCGGTTGGCGAATTTAACTTCAGGACTTCACTTGATAAAACCGATACTGAGACAAATGAACCTATTACGCTTAAAGTAAATATTTCCGGCAGAGGTAATATAAAACTCTTGGATGTGCCTAAGCTGGAGTTGCCAACGGGCTTCGAACAGTACGATCCTAAAACTTCTGAAAGCATCGACAGGAATAACACGGTCACCGGTAGCAAGTCCGCCGAGTACCTTATTGTTCCCAGGATTGCCGGTGTAAAGGATATTCCGCCGGTTGAGTTTTCTTATTTCAGTCCTGCGAAGGGAAAATATATTACTGTAAGTTCACCGGCATACACATTGAATATTAAACGGGGTAATAACCCGGTTGAACAGGCGGTCAGCGGTTTTTCGAAAGAGGATGTTAAACTGCTGAGCGAGGATATCAGATTTATTAAAACTTCCGAATTCAATCTTGAAAGAAAACAGACTGTAAAAACTGTCCAGTCGTGGTTCTGGTTATCTATGGCTGTTCCGCTTGTTACTTTCTTTGTTTTCATCGGAATCAGGAAAAGACAGGATAAAATAAGCGGTAATATTCAGCTGCTTAAGTACCAGAAAGCTGAAAAGAATGCTCGTGCAAGACTTAAAAATGCCAGGAAGGCTCTTGATTCGGGAGACCTGGCTAAGTTCCATAACGAAGTTTCACAGGGACTCTATGGATACCTCGAGGATAAACTGAATTTACAGAAAGCGGATTTTACTCAGGAGAAAGCACTTGGTATGCTTAAAGATCGGGGAGTAAATGAGGAACTGCTTGAAAGAGTGAAAAGTATTTTAGATAAATGCGAATTTGCACGCTTCGCACCGCAGATGAGTTCCCAGTCTGAATCCGGCGAACTTCATGAGAAGACCATTAAAGTAATTGTTGAATTGGAAAGTTCAATATTGATAAGACGATGATGATAAAAATGCTTATAAGATTTCTAGCTGTTTCGTTCTTCCTGTTTGCAGTTAATTCATTTGCACAGGTTGATGAAATAATGCAGACTGCAAATCAGCAGTACCAGGATGAACAATTTCAGGAAGCGATTAAATCATACAAGGAAATTCTGAACAGGGGGTATATATCAGATGCTCTTTATTATAATCTCGGTAATGCCTACTTCAGGACGGGCCAGCTAGGCCGTTCTATACTCTGCTATGAAAAGGGCTTGAAGATATCACCGGGTGATGAGGATCTGAATTATAACCTTTCAATCGTTAAAGCAAGAACTGTTGACAGAATTGAAGAGGTACCGAAGCTTTTTATCGTTGAGTGGTGGGAATCTCTAATAACTTCAATTAGTATTACTGCCTGGTCAATTATTGTTGTATTAATTTTTGTGATGTTCCTAATTTCTTTAGCGCTTTATTTTACATCTAAAACAGGTCGAATGCAGAGATTCGGATTCTTATCCGGTTCAATTAATTTTGCAGTACTTATACTTGCAATTATACTTCTTGTTGCAAGTGTTGATAGAGAGATGTCTACTGACTTTGGCATATTAACGGAGACGGAGATAGCCGCGAAACAGCAGCCCGGTGAAAAGAGTGACGATGTATTCGTAGTTCATGAAGGATTAAAATTCCAGGTTGAGGATGAAGTAAACGACTGGTCCAAAATCCGCTTAAGCGATGGTAAAATCGGCTGGCTTCCGAACTATTCTTTCGAAATCATTTAGCCAATAATCTCCCGGAATAGAACTCTCAGTTGTAATTCTGTGTTGTAAATGGAAACAGGGAATGGAGGACTAATGAGACGAACTTTATTTGTTCTGACGGCTTTATCTGCATTTATAATATTTTCGGCAAGTACTTCATTGGATTCCACAAAAGAAATTTCTAAATGTCCCTATTTGGAACGGATCCATAAAGTTACGATCAAAACCAAATGCCCTTACCTGTTAGATAAAGGGGAATCGGAAAACAAAGTCAATGATAAAAATTTAAATTGTCCGTTTCTTGAAAACCGGAAAAATGAGCTGGAGAAGCCCGTAAAGGCGAAAAAAATAAAAATAACTTAAGCGTGTTATTTACTAAGTTTTCAGGCAGTTTACAGCTGCCTTTTTTATTTTTAAACCAGCATTAAAAATTAACTGAGAATATGAACGCAAAAAAGTATAATAATATCAAACTTGGTGTAGGAATCGCAAAATCAATAGTCTCTTTTGCTCTGATACTTGCATTCGTAATCACGGGTTACAGTTTGAAGCTGGAATCATATTTTTCGGAACTAACGACAAACAATTATCTCATGCTTCTTTTATTCACGGCAGTGATAGGGATTGTAACATCGTTGCTTTTCTTCCCTGTTAAATACTACATCGAATATTACCTCGAACATAAGTATGAACTATCTAATCATACGATAAAAAGCTGGCTTTGGGAAGACTTCAAAGGGCTTCTTGTAGGAATGATAATTGGCATCCCACTGCTGCTTGCCTTTTACTTTGCACTCGATACATTCGGATCTCTCTGGTGGCTTCCCTTTTCAATACTTATGTTTCTTGTTTCTGTCGTGCTTGCGAGAATAGTTCCGGTAGTTATTCTGCCGTTATTTTATAAAATAGTTCCAATTGAAAACGATGAATTAAAAGAGCGTATTTTGAATCTGGCCGGTAAAGTGGGTATGCAGGTTGAAAACGTTTTTTCATTTAATATGAGTAAGAATACAAAAAAAGCTAATGCAGCGTTTACAGGACTGGGCAAAACTAAAAGGATAATATTGGGCGACACTCTGCTTAATGATTATTCCAACGACGAGATTGAAACGGTTATTGCGCACGAGCTGGGACATTATAAGCATAAGCACATTATTAAGAATATCATTATCAGTACGATCAGCAGTTTCCTGATGTTCTTCCTGATAGCATTCTTTTATGACTTATCACTCAGTTGGTTTAATTTTACTGAACGAACAACTATTGCCGCTTTACCGTTACTTACTCTTTGGGGAATGTTGATAGGGTTGGTTATTACGCCTGCAGGGAATATAGTTTCCCGTAAGTTCGAATATGAAGCCGATCAGTATGCGATAGAATCGACAAATAAAAAAGATGCATTTGTTCAGACTTTGAATAAATTAACAAAGCAGAATCTGGGAGATGAAGAACCTCACCCGTTTATCGAATGGTTTTTCTATAGTCATCCGTCAATCAGGAAAAGAATTGATTTTATTAATTCTCTTTAAGTAATTGCATACATAATTATTACTTTACTATATGATGAAAAATATCCTGTTCTATTTTGCCGCATTGGTTTTAATTTGGGCTTGTGATACTAAAAACAATACAACTACACCCATCGATTCTTCGGATTCTTCCACTGTGGTCGGACCGGTTGATCCTGTTCCAGCGGACGGTGCAATCGGTGTTGATAACCTTGTGAATCTTTCCTGGACTTATGATGAGGCTGATACGTTCAGAGTATTACTGGATACCGCCAATCCCCCTCAAAAGATTGAGAAGGATAGTCTGTATGCAAATTCATTGACCACTTTCGTCCAGGGAACGGGCGCTGTTTATTACTGGCAGGTGATTGCGGTATTCTCCGACGGAACTGAAGTACCAAGTGACATCTGGTCGTTCGCTACCAGTACCTCTGCAAGTATTGAGCAGGGCTACCAATTAATAAATCATTGGCTGGTTCGTATTACACCTAACAGGATAAGAGTGCTTTTTCAGGTACTTGACCGGAACGGGAATGGCGTTACTAGTCTTGTGCAGGATGATTTTAAGTTTTTTGAAGACGGGGAATTAATTTCTCCATATGAGTCGGAATTGACAATCGGCAAATCGCCGATCATTCCGGAGCTTAATACATTATTAATGCTTGATAACAGTTCCAGTATTACAGGAAACGATCCGCAGAATCTGACAACAATTAAAAATACAGCTACTGAGATAGTCAATAATATGACTGCCACACAGTACACCGGAGTATATAAGTTTTCATCTTCTACTGATGAGGTTATCGGATATACGGACATTACCGGACAGCAGGCTATAATCAATGCAATTAACTCAATACCACAGGGTGCAAGTTCCACGGATTTATACGGTGCTGTGATCAAAGGTTCGTCGAAGCTAACTGAAAGATACACTGCACAAATAGTACAGAGTTTCATGGTTGTTATCACCGATGGCGAGGACACTCAAGGTTCGCATGTGTTTGCTGATGCGCTGGATGCTGCCACAGGTAAGAACGTTTACACGGTTGGAGTTGGTTCTGCAATAGATATGGAAGTGCTGTACTTGCTTGGAAACAAAGGGTATTATAGAATTGATCAGAATTCGCAAATAGATTCTGTAGTCGCTGAGATTCAATCGGGAATACTGCAACTCGCGGATAGTTTTTATGAGCTTGAATATGCAAGTCCGAAAAGAGGCAATGTGGAACACTTTGTTGAACTGTTTATCAACGGGAACAAAATCAACTCAACCTTGCAGGCAACTTATACGTCCGCGGACTTTTTTGACCCCGAGCCCGGAATATACTTCAATTCGAGTTTCGGTGAACCTGAAGGAGATGACAGGATTGAAATAACTAGCGACGGAATTGCTGATACGGTGATCGCAAGATCATACGGAGGGAGTACCGTCACTGAACCGGTTTATACCTGGACTACCGACAACAGTCTGAATTTTACTTTCCTTGATTCAAATAATTCAACTGTCGAAGTCAGTAGTACGGCAGCTGCTGTTTCCGGACAGACAATAGCCATCCTGGTGTCTGATACGGTGAACGGTTTTTCAAAAACTATAAATTTCGTAATTTTATAAGCACAAAAAACAACAGGAATATGTATGGCTGTAACAAGAAAAGATGTCGAATACATCGCTAAACTGGCCAGACTGGAAATGAATGAATCGGAAGTTGAAAATTATACCGGACAAATGAACCAGATACTGGAATATATGGATAAGCTCAATGAACTGGATACTGAAAATGTTGAGCCTCTTTCACACCCGGTTGAAAATGTTAATGTATTTCGGGAAGATTTATTAAAGAATACAACATCAAGGGAAGAAGCGCTTAAAAATGCACCGAAAGCTGATGAAGAATTCTTCAAAGTACCGAAGATTATTAATAAAAACGATTAATCAATCCAGCCGTGATTAAATGATAATCGGAATAATACCTGCACGTTTCGCTTCTACAAGACTCATGGGAAAACCGCTTGCCGATATCGGCGGTAAACCGATGATACAGCGGACGTATGAAAGTTCGCTTTCTTCTAAACTTCTTCACAAAGTTGTAATTGCAGTAGATGATGAGAAGATCCTCGATGTAGCTAAAAGATTTGGAGCTGAAGCTTATATGACTCCGAAGGATATGCAGTCCGGCTCCGACAGGATTGCTTTTGTTGCCAAGAAACTTAAAGCAGACATTATAGTTAACATTCAGGGAGACGAACCGTTTATACAGGGGAAGATGATCGATCAGGCTATCGAGCCGCTGCTTTTCGACAGGGATGTGGAAGTGTCAACTCTCGTAAAGAAGATCGACAAAGTAGAGGATTTGAAGTCTTCCTCTATCCCAAAGGTTGTGTTCGATTATAATAACTTCGCACTCTACTTTTCTCGTTCTCCGATCCCCTTTGTTCGTGAAGCGAAATCTAATCTCGACAAGGTGAATTCGGGAGATATTTATAAACATATCGGATTGTATGTCTACAGGAAGAATTCCCTACTGAAATTCACCGAACTTAAGCCGACCGATCTTGAGAATATTGAAAAGCTTGAGCAACTGCGTATGCTTGAAAACGGTATGCGAATTAAAGTTGTTGTGACCGAATTTGAAAGCTTTTCCGTAGATACACCCAAGGACCTTGAAATAGCCAGGAAATACGCGGCGAAACTAGAAAAAGGGGAATAAACATTTATGCAAATACCTTCCAGGTTAAAATTGGCAAATCTCCCGACTCCAATAGAACAGGTGAAGTTCGGAGGAACCTCATTTCTAATAAAGCGTGATGACTATACCGGAACAGAACTCTCCGGTAATAAGATTCGGAAGCTGGAGTATCTGTTAAAGGATGCAAAGATGAAAAAAGCGGATTATGTTTTTACCTGTGGCGGTGATCAATCTAATCACTGCAGAGCAACAGCCATTGCTGCTGCAAAGCTGGGGGTAAAATCAAGGTTGTACTTGTGGGGCAAGGCTTCACAAAAAGCAACGGGTAACCTGCTTATGGATAATTTGGCCGGAGCTGAAACTGTCTATATGTCACGGAAAGAATATACCGATGTGATAAGTGTGATGGATTCGGATGCTCGTAAACTATCAGAGAAAGGGAAGAAGGCTTATGTAATACCACCCGGAGGTTCAAACTATCTCGGGATATGGGGATATGTGAATTTTATAAATGAATTGAAACAACAGAACGATCTGAATGGAGTAAAAGGTATTCTCTGTGCTAACGGAAGCGGTGGTACTGTTGCAGGTATGCTGCTTGGTTCGGCATTGTTCGGACTTAATCTGAAGATATTCGGTGTTAATGTAATTGGAACAGCGAGTGAAATGAAGGAGGCAATAGGTTCCATTATCAGCGAATCCCTAACTAAGTTTAAGATAGACTCAGAAATAAATTATGATAATTTTGAATTACTGGATGGGTATTCCAACGAAGGGTACAAACATACTGCACCCGAAAAAATTGATCTTATAAAAGAGTTTGCTTCTGAGTCGGGAATAATACTTGATCCCACTTATACCGGGAAAGCCTTTTTTGCGTATCGCGAAAATTTCTTGATCGGCAGGAAAAGAAGTAATATTTTATTCCTTCATACGGGAGGGTTATTCGGAGTTTTTCCAAAAGCGGGAAAGTTCAGTAAATAACCGAAGGATAATTGTGGATAAGAGAATTAGAGTAGTTGTTGCCAAAGCCGGACTCGACGGGCACGACCGCGGCGCAAAGGTTGTGGCTGCTGCATTAAGAGATGCCGGGATGGAAGTGATCTATACCGGTTTAAGACAAACTCCCGAAATGATCGTTGAAGCCGCTCTGCAGGAAGATGCGGATGCAATTGGGATAAGCATGTTATCCGGAGCTCATTCGACGATTTTTCCAAAGCTGCTTAAACTTATGAAAGAAAAAGGGTTGGATGATGTTCTCCTTTTCGGCGGCGGTATTATTCCTGAGCAGGATATTGCCAAACTAAAAGAAGCTGGTGTTGGGGAATTATTTACACCCGGATCAGCAACTTCAGAGATTGTTGAATTTCTGAAAAAATGGGTTAAGACCAATAAACGATTTTAATTATCTGCTGGGATCAGAATTGTAAATCTCGAACCTTCACCCGGTGCGGAATCAACATCAATCTTACCACTGTGCTTTTTAATTAATTCATTACAGAGACTTAAACCTATACCTGTTCCTTTTTCACCGGCAGTACCGTTATTGGATTTTACAAAGTCTGATGCAAACAATTCTTCACGAGTTTCTTTATCCATACCTATTCCTTCATCTGCTACTGAAAGAATATAGTTGCCATTTTTCTGTCCCGACTTAATCCTTATAGTTCCGCCCGGATTCGAGAACTTCACCGCATTAGTCAAAAGGTTACGAAGTGTAATTTCAATCATACTCGGATCCGCGTAAAGATTATCGGAATCAATAGCAACATCGATCATTAAGGATTTATTCTTAAAAATCATTGACATACTGCCCAGGATGCTATCGATAAGTTCAGCGAGATTGAATTCTCGGGGGGAGTATTCCAACTTGCCTGTTTTCGTAGCCGAGAGGTTCAGCAGATTTTCGAGCAATTTAAACGTGTCATGAATTACAGAATTCAGATTATGTGTATACTCTTTTCTTTCATCCTCAGTAAGATCATCTTCTTCAAGTAATTCCCCGAAACCGATTAATGCCCCGAAGGGATTCTTCAGGTCATGTGCTATGATCGCAAATAATTTGTCTTTAGACTCATTGAGTATATGCAGCTTATTGGTTAGTATTTTAGTAGCCCTGTAACGCCAGATAAAAACGCCGAACAATACTATCATAAAAAGAATTAAGATAACAAGGTTACGCTCTTCACCAGTTTTAATTTCCAGTTCTCTGTTGGTTGCCTCAAGTTTACGGCTAATCTGAAACCTGTTTTCTATTTCAGAGAGCGTTTCGAATTGTTGAATTGAAAAGAGAGAATCGTAAATAAAAAGGAACCTGTCAAAGCTTTTCGATGAGGCATCAAAGTCGTTGAGGTTAAGATAGAATTTTGGTGAAGTCTCATAGGCTTTCAAAATATTAGGGCGAAGTCCCAGGCGTCCGGCTGTTTCGATTGCAGTCGATAGCTCCTGCTCGCCTTTTTCTCTCATATTCATTTTGGAATAAACGAGAGCTTTCCCGAGCCTGTCGTCAACGATACCATATTCGTGGGATTTCTCAGTATTCAGCTTCAATGCTGCATCGTACATTTTCAGTGCCTCAGAATACCTTCCTTGTGTATAATAAACATCACCAATTCCGTTCAGGCTAAAGGCAGTATACTTAATATTATTAATCCTTCTGTGAAGCTCAAGAGAGCGTGTAAAATACTCAAGTGCCTGTTCCAGGTCTTTCATTGCATAATAGGTTCGGCCGACTTCAAGCAGAGCCGAGGCAATACCCGTGTTGAATTCGTCATTTTGCCTAAGTTCGATAGCCTTGTTAAAATAGTTAAGCGACAGTTCAAATTCTTTTTCATACCTGTACACAACTCCGAGGTTTATATAGCTGTAAGCAATTCCACGATTATTTTTCAGTTTCTCAAAATAATCAATGGACTTCTGGGAATATTCAAACGCGAGCGGTGTGTTCCCGGTTAAATAATAAACATCTCCGAGATTGTTATAAGAGTAACCGATTTCAACCGAGTCATTTTCCTGTATGGCGTACTCGAGTCCTTTTCGCAAGTAAGTGATTCCATTTTGTGCATCATACTTGTAATGAGTATATATAACGCCGACGAAATTATAAGCTTTGGCCGCATATTTAGTAAGATTCAAACTGTCGCAAAGTATTACTGCCAATTTGCTGTATCTCAGTGCAAGATCGGTTTCTTTTTCCCTTAAATTCCATGCGAGATCCGTTAGCAGCTTCACCTTTTCATTTCCACTAAGACCGGCTAATTTATTTGTAGTCGAATCCGGAATATTAAGGTTCTCAGCTTTAAGTGTTGAAAGAGAAATTGCTATAAATAAAATTGTATTTTTTAACATTTATAGATATCAAGCATATTTTTAACTGCGCAAATTATGCAAATAGGGTAGAGAAGGCAAGTTAGATTTTATATTTGAGAGTGAATGATAATTAAATGTAAGAAAAGGTTGTTTATTTATTAACCTTTCATATTAAACAACCTTTTCAGTAAATAATTAAAGTGAAATATCGACTCCTAAAAATAAAGTTCTCGGCAGCGAAGTGCCGTAAACATATGCCGGATCTCTGTTGATACCATAGTCGAGATCCTTTTGGTATGCATCCGTAAGGTTTTTAATACCCAAAGTCATTGAGGTATTCACATCACCGAATAGATTTAGTTTTTTAGTCAGGGAAACATCGATTTCCAGGAAATCATCGCTTTTAGTTAACTCAAGCAGGGGATTCTCCTGGTAATCAACCGAAATTTCGTGAGGGACATACATACTGCCAGTATACTTGAGAGAGATAAATGTACTTACTGTATTGCTTATGTCGTACGAGGTACGTATATATCCGAAAACGTCAGGTGTTCGTAAAAAATTATCGGTATCGAAGTCTTCCAGTGTATCTTCGAAATGATTATCCTTAACAGTTAAGCCGCCTCTGATTTCAATTTGACGTACTGGTTTAACTCCAAGATCAATTTCTATTCCCTTAACTTCAGCACCGCTGCTATTAATTCGTTCCCAGTATTCTATTGTACCGTCGGTACTTATAAACTCATCTGCATAGGCATCCGATAGTTTCGTATAAAATCCTGTTACACCGATAAGAATCGGGATGTCGCGTAAATTATTTTGGAATTCGAATCCCAGGTTAAATGATGAACTACGCTCTTCTTTTAATTCATCGGAATTACGAATCACACGCTGAGTCCCTTCGAGTCCGCAAATATGCAGGTCTTCATCGAATATTTGGGGAGCTTTGAAACCTGTGGTATAACCTGTTCTTACTGTTAGTCCCTCGATAATCTCGTGTTTTAAATTAATTCTGGGACTGACAATCCAGTCTGAAAGCGCCGAATGCTTATCAAGACGGACTCCCGCAACTACCTTCGTATGATCGTCAGAGTCGATAGACAGTTCGTCCTGAATATAAATCCCTGTGTTCTTGAATGTTTCAGCTATATGATAGGCTTCGCTGGAAACACTTTCATCAGTTAATTTATCATAATCGTATTGAGTTCCAAATGTCAATGCATGTGATCCAAGTATATATTTTAGCTGGACGTCGGCAGTATAAAGCGGATTATCCGAAAAACCGTAATAGTTCAGTGCTTCCAGTCGTTCCTCTTCCGTATTACCGGAAAGACCGCCATAGTATGAGTCCCTCTCAAGAAGGCTGAAAGCAAAATTCACTTTGTATTCGAGAAGTGAGCTGATTTGATGATTCCATTTTAATTTACCGCCCCATTTAAAGTGCTGTGTCCACTCAGCAATACCGGCTTCATGCACCGGCTTATCGAAGTCGCCGCCGCCGCGTCTTTCTTCAAATATCCGGTGAAATGATATCTGAATGTCTGTTCCCTCCCATGGTTTTAAAAATCCGTTTACTCCGATTGTTTCGTTTTTAAGAACGCCCAGTTCCGAATAACCGTCTCCGTTTCGATCATAAGAATCCCGGTTTCTGGTTGATCCGAAAATGAAGAAACCCGATTTATTATCTTCGCTTACTATTTCAGCCAGTGCACCAACTTCCTGATCATAAGAACCGTCGATAGAACTGCCGCTGAAGTTGACTTTGGAACGGTTAAACCATGGTCTGCGCGTTTTCATATTAATCGTTCCTGCAACAGCTCCGCCGCCATAGAGCGCTGAACCTCCGCCTTTCACAATTTCAATTTGTTCAATCATTTCCTGGGGATAGTGTTCAAGTCCGTATACCCCGCCGAGAGAACTGACCACCGGATCACCGTCGATCAGGATTTGCGAGTACTTTCCCTCAAAACCAAGTATTCTGACCTGGGTAAAATTACAATTGTTACAATCGTTTTCAACCATAACTCCCGTTTGCAGGCATAGTGCTTCTGCAAGATTTGTTGATCGTGTCTGTTCAATTAATTTTCTGGGTATAACTTCAGTTTTAACAGGGGATTCCTCATATAAATAAGGTGTTGTAGTTCCTGTTATAACAACCGACCCGGTTTCGTAGAAAGCTGTATTCAATTCCGCATTAATTTGCAGCTCCTTATCTTTCTCAATCATGACTTCACTGGTGTGGGACTTATAGCCCATCATAGATATAATAAGTCCGTATTTGCCGACCGGAACGTTCGGAATTTCGAATTGTCCCTGTTTATTTGTTATTGTTCCGATATTTGTGTTTTTTAGAAACACATTTGCTCCGATCAGTTTTTCGCCATCAATACTAGTGACTTCACCTTTAATAGTCCCTCTTACAGAGGAGGTTCTATTTTCACCTGCATTTACTAGAAGCGATGCACTTAATAATAATATAATTAGATACTGTTTCACAGTTTTCTCCTGTTATTATTGGTACAATAAAATGGTATACCTATGTCCTTTATAAGGATAGAGGTCGATTGAATTACTTACACTATTTTATTGAAACAGGGGGGGCTCTTAATGAAAACCAGTTAATGTGGAATTTACGTAACTGGTATTGTAGAAATGCGACGAAAATACCGAGTAAAACAATAAATGCGAAAAATGTGAATATTGAGGAGTTAAGAGTTATGCTATTAACAGATGTCAGATAGTAGTTTAAATATTCCGCCGCACTATGGGTGTGATGTGGAAGATTGCTTTCTTTTCCTTTCGTGGATTTTTCATTTATAACATGGCTGTGAACAGTAATTGTTCCGTTTGGGAGAGTGTGTAGATGCATTGTCATTGTATTTATGACAAGCATCAAAGAGTATATTAAACAAATAATAAATCGGATTACTTTAAGATTCATAGCCAAAATAAGTTATAATTGTCTAATTTCACTATTTAAATCTAATCTAAATAACTGGCCGTTGCAAGAAAAAAAACACTTGGTGATCTTTTATTTTGTGACTTCTTTACTTCCAGATTTTATCTGGAAATTGAACTGGCGTTATTAAGCGCATTAAACCGAATCTTGGTGAAATTAATTCACTTTCTTCAGTCATTCTTACGCAGAGCCTTTGAACATTTTAACCCGGACATAGATTCAGAGGATTTTACAGAAGATACAACCGCCCGTTCCATTGCCCGTGCTGCCAGTAATCCTACTGTACTTAAATCGGCTTTAACATCACCGCAGGACAATGCAAAAATTGAGTCGCCGTCGTACATCGAATGAGCTGGACGCATAGTTCTTGCGTACCCATTGTGACTCATTGAGGCGAGTTTATTAGTCTGAGACTTTGTTAATTTGGCATTTGTAATAACAGCGCCAATAGTTGTGTTGCCGCTGAATAAATTTGTTTTATCCGAAAAGGATTTGATCATGATTTCTTCAGTATCCAGGAATGACTTCAAATCGTCGTCAAGTGGCCCTGCTAGTTTGATCCCGGCTTCGGGATCTATAACATCGCCCAGGCAATTAACGGCAACAATTGCACCGATTTTCAACTCCCCGATTTGGACAGCATAACTACCCAGACCGCTTTTAATCGCTTTATCCATTCCGAGAATTTTACCGGCGGTTGCTCCTGTTCCGGCGCCGATACATCCTTGCTTAGATTTGCCGGACTCTGAATCTCTACAAGCCTCGAATCCCATTCTTTTGTCCGGCCTTATATCGTGCTTTCCAATAGTAAGATCGAACAGTGCTGCGCCGCAAACTATAGGAACCTTCGTAACACTTACGTCGAATCCGATATCATGTTCTTCAAGATAACTCATAACTCCCGCCGCTGCGTCCAGTCCGAAAGCGCTTCCACCGGTCAGCAGTACAGCGTGAATCTGCTCAACAAGATTAACCGGATCCAGAAGGTCTGTTTCTCTTGTTCCGGGAGCTCCTCCTCTCACGTCCACCCCGGCAGTTGCGCCTTCTTTGCATATAATTACCGAGCATCCTGTTGCCGCATCAAAATTCTGTGCGTGACCGATTTTGAATCCTTCGATATCCAGAATATCAATTACTTTCAATTTCTCTTCCCGTTATTTATTCCAAGATTGTATTTCGATTATGTTTCCCTCCGGATCCCGGAAATAGACGAATTTTAACTCGCCGACTCCTTCAACGAATTGACCGGTAATTTCACCAAGTTCCGATGCGCCGTTCTGCAGCGCTTTGTGAAATGTTTCTTCAACGTCATCGACCTCGAATGCAATGTGTGTGAATCCGGTTTTGTTCGCCGCCGAATCACCGGAATCCTTCATCTCTTTGTACGTGAAAATTTCCAGTGTCGGCCCGTTAGTTCCATACCCGGGAAGGATAAGATGAACTCCTTCCAGCTCGGCATCCTTAAGTCCTGTGCCTTTATCAAGCCATTTACCCGAAAGACTGCGCTCAGGCGGTTTAATTCTGCAATTAAAAACATCTATATAAAACCGGGCAAGACTCTTCCAATCCCTGGCGGCAATATTGGTATGAACAAATTTCATTCAATTTCCCCGAAAATGATGAATTAAATTACTTAACATGAACTGGATTTACAAATATGACTGTTACATGAATTATCTCAGCAATTCAATCCGTACATTAAGTTTTTTATCTCTCTTTCTTTCCGTATTTTTCCGTTTTATAAAGTAAAACTCACATCTAGTGGCTGATCAAAAAGAACGAATTATATTCCTTGATCTTCTTCGCGCAATTGCCGTAATCCTAATGATTGAAGGACATACTTTCCACGCGCTTTTGTCGGAAGAACTTCGCTCTTTCGAGTATCCTGCATATTCTGTCTGGAACTATATTCGCGGTTTCACTGCGCCAATATTTATGTTCACAGCCGGAACAGTCTTTGCTTACCTGTTATACAGATCCACTTTGAATGGTCTGAAAATTAATCTCTCAAATCCGCGAGTTAAAAAAGGACTAAAGCGTGCAGGAATTTTACTGGTGATCGGGTATCTGCTAAGATTCCCGACATTTAATCCTTTCGGATGGTTCAACGTAAGCGAATCACAGTGGAGAATATTTTCATCCGTTGATGCGCTGCATGTAATCGCCGTCGGATTATTCCTGGTTATAATCTTCAGTTTATTAATATACAGATTCAAAGTAAATGCATACCCTGTCTATCTCGCGTCGGCGTTGTTCTTTTTTGTCCTTACTCCCTTTTCACGGCAAATCGAATGGATTAACTTTTTGCCGCGTGCCCTGGCTTCATATTTCACGAAAGATTACGGATCGATTTTCCCGGTATTCCCATGGGCGGGATACTTGCTTGCCGGATCGGCATACGGCTATTATCTGTTTAATGTAAATCCTGCGAATAAAATGAAAATTGCTGTAAAGACCGGAATTATTGGATTTGTGTTATTAATTATTTCATTCTCATCGAATTTGCTTTCACCGGCGCTTTCCGGTACGGCCGGTTCACTGAGATTCAGTTACAGCATTTATACTCTGCGTGTTGGCGCAGTTCTTTTACTGGCTTCATTTCTAATTGTAACAACATTCAGAATTAAATCTCTTCCCCGAATTGTCCAACTGTTGGGAAAACACAGTCTTGTGATTTACGCGGTCCACCTGATGATTATTTACGGTTCGGCTTTGAGTCCCGGACTTTCCTGGTATTACGGTAAAATATTTTCATTACCAGAAACGATTTTGATATTTTTGTTAATTACAATTTTAATGCTTTTATTAGCCTGGTCGATCGAATGGTACAAAAAGCATTCGTTAAATATTTCCAAAACAATTATTGTATATTTTAAAAGATTTTATGCCGGAGTAAAATGAGAAGTTCAGAAAATACCGATCCGATGCCGAATCAGGAAGAACAAGCTTTTGAGGTTGCGCTGCGTCCGAAAGGATTCGGTGAGTTTACAGGGCAGAGAAAAATTACGGATAACCTGAAAGTGTTCATCGGTGCAGCGAAAAAGCGTAATGAAAGTCTGGATCATGTACTTCTTACAGGTCCGCCCGGATTGGGTAAAACGACTCTCGCACATATTATCGCAAACGAGATGGGAGTTAATATTAAAGTTACTTCCGGACCAGTACTCGAAAAGCCGGGTGATCTTGCCGGATTGTTGACAAATCTTGAGGAAAAATCGGTTCTGTTCATTGATGAAATTCACAGATTATCTCCGGTAGTTGAGGAATACCTTTACTCGGCTATGGAAGATTTCAAACTGGATATAATGATAGACACCGGTCCGAACGCACGAAGCGTCCAGATTAAACTTCCCCAGTACACTTTGGTTGGCGCTACAACGCGTGCCGGATTATTAACGGCTCCGCTGCGCGACAGGTTCGGTATAAAGTTTCGGCTGGACTATTACGACTCGCTGCTTCTCTCTAAAATTGTTAATCGTTCCTCGTCAATACTTGGCGTGGATATTCAAGCGGATGCGGCAGAAGAGATAGCCAAACGTTCCCGCGGAACTCCGAGGATTGCCAACAGGCTGCTTAAGCGTACAAGAGATTTTGCTGATTACGAGGATAAAAATGGAATTGACCTCGAGATTTCTAAAAAAGCATTAGCCGCTCTCGAAGTGGATGAAGCAGGACTCGATGAGATGGACAAGGAAATAATTCTCGCGATAATCGAAAAGTTCGGCGGCGGTCCTGTCGGGCTGAATTCGCTGGCCGTTGCAGTTAACGAAGACGCCGGAACCCTGGAAGAGGTTTATGAACCTTACCTTATTCAGCAGGGATTTATTCAGCGCACCCCGCGTGGTAGGGAAGCTACCGACCTTGCCTATGTAAGGTTTAACCGCAAGAAAAAAGGTTTGAAGAATGACGAACAATCATTATTCGGATAATAGTTTATGAAAAGTATAGAACTCGATGAAATTCAAATTGGAAATGATAAACCGTTTGTGCTGATTGCCGGACCCTGTGTTGTGGAAAACGAAGAGGTTACGGTTAAAGTCGCTGAAACTGTTAAGGAAATAACCGACAGGCTGAACATCCCGTTTATATTCAAGTCCAGCTATAAAAAAGCTAACAGAACAAGTATAAACTCGTTTACTTCTCTTGGAGTTGAAGAGTCTTTAAAAATTCTTGCCGACGTTAAGATACATCTTGGATTGAATTTACTGACCGATATTCACACTGAAGGTGAGATAGATCAGGCGGCGGAAGTTGCAGACATACTTCAGATACCTGCGTTTCTCTGCAGGCAGACTGACTTACTTATTGCTGCCGGTAATTCAAGTAAAATAGTAAACGTAAAGAAAGGACAGTTTCTGGCTCCCGGGGATATGAAGCATGCGATCGGGAAAATTAAATCAACGGGAAATGATAAAATTATGCTGACGGAAAGAGGAACAACTTTCGGTTATCATAATCTTGTTGTGGATATGCGTTCACTTTTAATCATGCGCGAACTTGGTTATCCCGTTGTTATGGACGCTACTCACTCCGTTCAGATGCCGAGCAATACAGATACAACCGGAGGCAACCCGGAGTTTATAAAACCGCTCGCTAAAGCGGCCGCCGCTGTCGGTATTGATGCGTTGTTTCTTGAAGTGCATCCCGATCCGCCGAATGCTAAAAGTGATGCAGGAAGTCAGCTCGCGTTGGATAAACTTGAAGATGTACTTATTGAAGTACAGAATATCGATAAAGTTGTAAAGAATTATTAGTCGCTGCAGATTTGTTTCCGAGAACATTAAATATAGTCGAGCGTTCTGCAATTTATAAGTTGCTACCTGAGGATAAACCGGGATACAATTCATATCGGAATAGAATTGATCAAATGGTTTTGGTTGGTAACGGCAGATTCGGTGGAAGTAATTTTGTGCTGGGCTTTGAAGGAGACAAACCGGACGTAGAAAATCCATCAGCACCGGTTTTAGCTATGGGTGAAATTCTGCTGAATGATAGCGTGAATCATATAGTCATTCATGAAGAAAAGGATAATAAAATAGAGATAGAACTTGACGGACTGGATAATATTAACGCGGATGATCAAAGTGATATTGAACTGAAGGGCTGGAGCTATTCTGATTGGCAGCCGGGTGAAAGAGCACCCGGGGATGGTTCGTCTGTTCGGGAAGTATCTCTGCCGGGAAATTCATTTATGCTTATTTTTACCTGTACACATAAACGAATATGGGTGCATGAGTTTGACTCGGGTATTAATTACCTAATTCCGGTTACGAATTATTTTAACGAGCTCATGATGATAAAACGTGATAAGTCCGGTCGAAATCCGACTCGTTTGTTTGAAGAATTAAATGATTTTTCTGATGAAGATATGACTGCTGCGTTTATAAACTACGGCAGATATTTGAGCAAGTTCAAGATTGATGTAAATGATGCTGCCGAGCGTAAGATCAAAAAAAGAAAGTTTCTTAATTTATTTAGTTGAAGAGGTAGAGTTGTCTGAAGAAGCAATATTAGCTAAAGGAAAAGAAGTTATAAGGATTGAGGGGGAAGCGGTAAATAACCTTATCAACAAGATAAATGGTGATTTTGTTAAGGCTGTTAGTGAAATATACGATTCTAAGGGGCGTGTTGTTCTTACCGGACTTGGTAAGTCGGGATTAATCGGTCGAAAGATTGTGGCGACCTTGAATTCTACCGGCACTGCATCGATTTATATGCACCCTACTGATGCGCTTCATGGTGATCTCGGCATGGTCAGAAAAGGTGATATAGTTATAATTATTTCAAAGAGCGGAAATACCGATGAACTAATGGAACTCTTATATATGTTCAAAAGAATGAATGTTCTTGTGATCGGTATGCTTGGCGACAGGAATTCTAAGATGGGCAGAGAGTGCAATATCGTTTTGGATGTTGATGTGAAAGAAGAAGCTTGCCCGCACGATCTTGCACCTACGGCTTCAACAACGGCCGCGCTGGTTATGGGCGATGCTCTTGCGGTCGCATTGCTTGAAAAACGCGGATTCACACCCGCGGATTTTGCACAGCTTCATCCGGCCGGAAGCTTGGGTAAGCGTTTGTCACTCAAGATATCCGAAATCATGTACAAGGGTGATGATGTACCGATTGTGAACGAATCGACGCAACTTAAGGATTCAATATATGTAATGACATCCAAGCGCCTGGGAATGACAACGGTTGTTGACGCCGATGGAATCCTGACCGGGATAATAACTGACGGTGATTTGCGCAGGCTGCTAGAGAAAAATCTTGACATTGCCTCACTTGTTGCTAAAGATGTTATGACTCAGAATCCTAAAACTATAAGTGATGAGTACCTTGCATCATTCGCTTTGCAGCAAATGGAGAATTACAATATAACCTCACTCATTGTTACAAATCATGATAAAAAACCGGTCGGAATTGTTCATCTTCATGACCTTGTAAAACTGGGACTTAAGAGAAGGTAGTCAATTGAAAAGAAAATTTTTATCAATATTTATTCTGTTATTTGTTCTAATTTTTGGAATTGGCTGCGGCGAGAATAAAATTAAGCCGGATGTTGATCTGAATATAGAGGAAGAAAACATGCCGGTTCAGGAGAGTTGGAATTCCGAGATAATATTTTCAGAAGACGGCAACACGAAAGCGATACTATATTCCGACTATATAAGAATGTATCTTGATCCGAAGGAAAAACTTTTAACAAAAGTTAAAATAGATTTTTTTAATGAAGTAGGAAAGAAATCATCAAAGCTTACTTCCAGGAAGGGAAGAGTTGATGATGTAACCGAAAACATGTACGCAATCGACAGCGTTGTTGCTTTCAACGATAGTAGTCAGGTGCTGCTTGAAACTGATGAACTCATGTGGCGTAAAAAGGACAGTAAAATTGTAACGGATAAATTTGTAAGAATCACTACTCCCGATGAAGTAATTGAAGGCTACGGATTTGAGTCGGACCAGTCTCTCAGGAACTATGTTATTTACGATATCACTTACCAAACAACGTTGAAAAAGAAATGAAGCATTACCTGATTGCATTCATATTGCTGTTGTCCACGAATCCACTTTATTCTCAGGCTGAAAGGATAACCATTGTCGGTGACAGTCTCGTCGGTAAATATGTTAATGGACAGAATATCAGGGAGATACATGGACATGTTGTAATGACGCAGGGTGAAGTAAGAATAACTTGTAGGAAGGCTATACAATATATCGATAAGAATGAGGCCATACTCATCGGGGATGTTGTTGCCGTGCAGGATACTGTTAATATTTATACCGACAGGGCATATTACTACGGGAATGATAAATATACTTATTCGGATACTCCTGTGAAACTCGATGATGGACATATTACACTTGACGCGCTGAAAGGATATTACTATTTCGATCACGACAGGGCTGAGTTTTTCGAGAATGTTAAACTGATAGATTCATTAAACACGCTTGAGTCTGATGAACTGGTCTATTTTAATAATCTTGATAAAGCGATCTCCATTGGTAACGTGAGGATATATGATGAAAAGTCGGAGATCCGGGCCGATAGTCTTATTCATATGCGGGACTCGGATAAATCCTTTGCGTTCTCTAAAATCAGAATTACATATCCCGATAATAATATTGTTATTACAGGTGAATACCTGCAGGATGATGGCAACAAAGAGTATACTTTTATTTCCGGCAATCCGGTTCTTACTCAGATTGATACAACCGAAACAGGAAGACTTGATACACTAATAGTTCTTTCAAAGACTATGGAAGCTTTCCAGGACAGTAGTAATAAGTTAATAGCCTCCGACTCGGTAAAAATAATTAGGGGTGATTTTTATTCAGTTAATAATTACTCATTGTTCCTTCGCAGGGAAGATAAAATAATTACTTACAAAACTGAAACTGCTTCACCACAGCCTATTATCTGGTTTGAGAACTCACAATTAACCGGTGATACTGTAAAGATTTCTTTAAAGAAGAATAATATTGATAACATAGATATAATCGGTGAATCATTCATTCTGTCGAAAGTTGAAAATTACAAGCAGCGATTCGATCAGATATCAGGACAGCGGACGAAGATGGTTTTTAATAATAATGACCTGCAAAGGACTGAAGTTCAGGGTAATGTACTGAGTTATTATTTTCTGTTTGAAGAGGAAGAGGCGAATGGTGTCCTAAAATCAAGCTCCGAGAGGGCTGTCCTTGTTTTTGACGAAAATACTATAGCTGATGTTAACCTATATGGATCAATAAAGAGCGAATACCATCCTGAAAATTTGGTCCAGGTTAATGAAAAGTCTTTTACACTTCCGTCATTCATAATACATTCCAATAAACCCGATAAAAACAATGTGTTAAATATGATACCGAATTTTAAATTCAATAATGTTAAGACTATATACTATCCTCAACTTGGATTAGATCAAAATGATAGTACTAAAGCTGGAGTCAAATTAAATACAACCGACAGCGGGAGGGAAGTTAATTGAAATTACGCAGTGAAGATCTTGTAAAAATATATAAAAAAAGAACGGTGGTTAAAAAAGTATCGGTCGATGTTACCCAGGGAGAAGTTGTTGGTTTGCTGGGACCAAACGGCGCAGGGAAGACAACTACTTTCTATATGATTGTCGGAATGATTAAACCTAACGGAGGCAAAGTATTTCTCGAGTCTGATGATATAACCGGCGAACCGATGTATAAAAGAGCCAAAATGGGAATTGGTTATTTACCGCAAGAGGCTTCTGTGTTCAGACGTCTTAGCGTCGAGGACAATATTATGGCTGTATTGCAAATGATTAAGATGAGTAATAAGGAACGGAAAGAGAAAACAGAAGCATTACTTGAAGAGCTTAGCATAGCCCACATCAGAAAAAGCAAAGGATTCCAGCTCAGCGGCGGTGAAAGAAGGCGCTGCGAAATTGCCCGCGCACTTGCCACTGATCCTAATTTTATACTTCTTGACGAACCATTTGCCGGGGTGGATCCTATTGCCGTCGAGGATATTATGTCGATAGTTCATAACCTGAAACACAAAGGTATTGGAATCCTGATAACCGATCATAACGTTCATGAAACATTAAGCATCGTGGACAGGGCATACATTCTAATTGAAGGTTCGATCTTTAAGGATGGAACAGCAGATGCACTTGCCGAAGATGATGAAGTTCGTAAACTCTATCTCGGCGAGAAATTTAAGCTCGATCGTTATAGCGGATAAACAATCAAACCTGGAGACGGATCAACAGTATCCAGTCAATTTATCTTTTAAATTCTCGAATCAGTTTGTCGACATCATTGATGCTGATTCCGGATCCAAGAGCAGAATCACTCTCTTTATCACCAGGTTGAGTTCTGCTTTGCGGAACAATTTTCGGATTCCCGGCTCGCGCAAGTAGTCTTTCCTCAATTTGTTTCAGGTAGCCGCTCTCTTCATTTGTAGACTTTGAACTAATGTGTCCGTCATCCAGAGAAGTTACTGAATATCCTTCGTTCATCGGTTTGGTCTCAAAAGCCAAAGTCTTAATATTCATAAGATGCTTGGCACTTACATTTTCAGATATAATCGATCCGCCCCAGGTGCCGACACCTAATGTCATAGACGGGATAAGTTCTGTTGTGTAGCCAACTGCACCGAGCGAACTTGGTGTGTTTACGACAATTCGGAAAGCCGGTTTTTCAAGCGCGAATTTCATGATCACTTCGCGGTCGTTTGAATGGATCACAAGTGTATGACCGATGCCGCCGAATTCAAGTACATCAATACATTTATGGCAGCCTTCCAGCCAGCCGTCAACGGTGTAGAAAGCTAATACCGGTGAAAGCTTTTCAATGGACAGCGGTTCGTCATGACCGATTGTATCACAGTGTGCAAGTAATATTTTAGTGTTTTCAGGTACGCTGAATCCTGCATAATCGGCAATGAAAGCCGCGGGTTTACCAACGATTTCAGGATTAACTCCTTTGCCTTTTACAACAGCTTTCTCCAGCTTAAGTTTTTCAGTCTCATCAACGAAGTAACAGCCCAATCGTTCAAACTCAGAAATAACAGCATCTTTAACAGGTCTGTCTACAATAACAGCCTGTTCCGATGAACATAACGTCCCGTTATCAAATGTTTTACCCGAGATAATATCCTCGACTGCTTTTGTTACGTTAGCGGTTCTGTCAATAAACGCAGGCACATTACCTGAACCGACACCATACGCAGGAGTTCCCGCGCTGTAGGCAGCTTTAACCATAGGGTTGCTGCCGGTTGCCAGGATAACTGCAACGTCCTTGTTTTTCATGAGTTCATCTGTTCCGGCAATTGTCGGGGTAGCCATGCACTGCATTAAACCTTTCGGAGCGCCAGCGTTTTCTGCGGCTTTTATCAATACTTTTAGTGCTTCCATGCTGCATTTCGCTGCGCGTGGATGCGGACTGGCCACAATCGCGTTTCTACATTTAAGCGAAATAATTGCTTTGAACATAATCGTGGAAGTCGGGTTTGTTGATGGTATAAGTGCGGCTACAACGCCCATTGGCTCGGCTATTTTTATAACCTTGCCGTTCGATTGTACGTCTATCACACCAACAGATTTAAGATTTTTTATGGAGTCGTAAGTTATTTTTGTCCCGAATTCATTCTTCTTAACCTTGTCTTCCCATTTGCCGAATCCGGTTTCCTCTTCCGCCAGTTTTGCGAGTCTTTCCGCCTCAGCATAACCTGCGTCAGCCATAGCTTTAACAATCTTATCAACCTGTTCCTGGTTGTAATGTTTAAATTCGAGTTGTGCCTTTTTTGCGGCAGCTACTAATTCTCTTACTTCCTGAATTGATTGTAGATCCTTATCCATGATATGCTCTTCAGTTATTAACTAACAAAATATAACCATAGACATGCTAAACTTCAATCGGTGATATGAATTGGACGACGGGAAAGAGAATTATTAATCAATTTAGGAATACATTAAGGCGGATTTCTTTACTATCGAGGAACAATGAACAGAGAACTAATTGAGAAGTTCCCGTAATCTCGAATATCCCGATTTACTAATAGACAATTTCGGACCATCCTTCAGAATTGCCTGATATGAGTCTTTCTCAAGCAGTTCAATGTTCTTAATGCAATTTATATTGATAATGTATGACCTGTGTATTCGCACGAATACGGCTGGATCCAGATGCGACTCATAATATTTCATTGTCTTTTGCTTCAGGTATTTACCGGAATTCGAGTGAATCATAACATAGTCATCCTGAGCCTCGAGATATATGATATCCTCTACAGGCAGAATTTTAATACCGCTTTTATCCTTAATAATAATCCTGTTGAGATATTCTTTGAAGTCTTCCGCCGGTTCTTCAAGGTTGTTCAGGTTTTCCTGTTTAGTCTGGCCTGATTCGATTCTTGCAGCCATCCTGCCGACGGCTTCATTGAAGCGTTCCTGCGCAAATGGTTTTAGCAGGTAATCGATTGCGTTTATTTCAAAAGCTTTTATTGCGTATTGATCGAAAGCAGTTGTAAATATAATTGCGGGCGGGTCGTCCAGTAATTCCAGCATTTCAAATCCATTTATCTTCGGCATTTGAATATCCAGGAAGGCTAAATCAGGTTTTAACTCTTGGATTGCCTTAATGCCTTCGAATCCGTTTTTACATTCGGCAAGTATTTCAATACTATCATATTCTTTAAGATATGTTCTCACTACATCGCGCGCGAGTTTTTCATCATCTACAATTACGCATTTGATTTTATTCATTTTTCATTCCTTGTATCAAGGGGAATATAAATATTAACAGTAAAAAGATTTTCAAGTTTATCGAATGTAATTAAATTATCCTGATTATACATTAGTTTCAAACGGTTCTTAATATTCTGCAATCCTATACCTTCACCTTTACGTGATACACCTTCCGGATCGAAATTATTCTGCAAAGTTAGTTTCATGTATTCTTTTTCTTTTTTGCAGGTAAAAACAATTGTAATTTTCTCAATGCTCTCATAAACACCATGTTTAATTGCATTCTCAAACAGCGGCTGAAGCAGCATTGATGGAATGACTACGCTACCGCAGCCATTTTCAATGTGCTCCTCAAACTCAAGATTATCCTCGAAACGAATTTTTTCAATCTCCATATACAACCGCGAATTATGCAGTTCATCAAACAGAGGCGTCATTTGTTTATTGTTTGTGGAAAGAGTTTTTCTCATGAACGATGAAAGTTTAATTGTCATCTCACGCGCTTTAGCGGGATCGGATATCGTTAATGAACTGATCGAGTTGAGACTGTTGAATATGAAATGCGGGTTGATCTGATACTTAAGCGTTTTAAGTTCACTCTCCTTTATTAGAGCTTTCATGTCGGATTCCTGCTGCGATTTCTCACGGTATCCCTGATAGTAGAACATCATGTAATAAAATACAACGGTTACAGCGTAAAATACAATTCCAAGATTGAACCGCCAGATTAAGGAGTTCTCAAGAAAATTCAAATAAGTTTCATCTGTTATTAAATTCGAAAGGACAAAATACCCGGAGTAAATCCATATTATCGATGTGATTACTCCTCCTGCAACGTGGTTTGAGAGCGTTCTCCAAATTTTCGAATTATCCAGACTTATATAAATAGAAGGATACCAAAGGCTGAGTGCGAGAATCATAAAAATTCCATTGTAAACAACCGCATCATAAATGGAATTTTCTACTTCCAGTCCGCCGATAAAATAAAGCACAACAGCCTGGTTAAAGATTATTAACAGCCAAACTGTCAGGTAGGTGGTTATGCTTATTCTATTTTCGACAAAGGCGTTTTTCATCTAGTTCTTTACGTCTCCGCCGCCGAAAATTACCGTTCCATTAATTTCGAGAACTCCTGAGGATTCACCGACACCTTCACTTACTATTCTTCTCTGGTCATCGAATCCGCCGAATATCGAAGTTACATTTATTATTACACGCCAATCCTTGGGAACGGAAATATCCAGTCCTCCGAATATTATTTCCACATTTAGAATGTGCTTTCCTTCGGCCAGTTTACAGTCCCGCAGGTCAATATCACCGCCGCCGAAAACGGTTGTAATCTTGCCTCCTTTGAATGCAGATGAGTTATAACGTCTATCGATACTGTTGAATACAGCGGTTTCGTTTAGAAAATCTCCGTAAGATGTTTGAGTATTAAAGTCCTTCTCTTTTTTATTGAACTCTTCAAATTCATTATGTTTTGTTTCGTACGAATGAACTCGTCTACGCGGTTTTATTAAAATCGTCAAACCGAATAATATTAGAAGAACAGGCCAGTAATCCCTGAAAATAATGCCGAACGGGATGTGGTAATACCTGAACACCATAAACGCTATACCGACAGCAATAACAATAAGTCCGGAATGGCTATCGCGGTTATTTGCCAGTATAATTATCCCGACAATTATTATTATCATAGGGAATGAAAATATCATATGCCTTAGCTGCCAGGGGAAGAAAAGATAATTATCCGCCAGGAAAAAAACTCCCAGTAATACTAAAACTACACCAATAATCAATCGACCAGTGGATTGTCTCATGTTGAACTCCGCTTAATTTTTTATCTCGCCGCCGCCGAAAATTACAAGACCTTTTATTCTAAGAATCCTGTCATTGCTTTGAACCATGTTGGGATCTTTTCTGCGGTTGTCTGAAAAGCCGCCGAAGATTGGTATCGGATCAAGTTCGATTTTCCAATCAGCGGGGATTAATAATGTGAATCCGCCGAACATAGCAAATATATCGAGTACATGTTCACCTTCGGAAAGCTTGCTGTCGATAAGATCAATTTCCGAACCACCGAATATCGCAGTTAATTTTCCGCCCTGGAAATTATCTGAATGGATATACTTTTTACCGCCGCCGAAAATTGCAACTTCATTTAATACTGCCTGGGTCTGATTTTCATTCCCAAACGTATCAGCATCTGGTTTGGATTTACTAAAGCCGCCTGTTCTGAAAATTATATATCCGCCCAGTCCTATTAATATCAGAGGCCAGAGCTCCGGAAAGAGGAAAATGAATCCGATCAGAATTAAAATAATTCCGGTAGACCTGTTCGTTGTAGTCGTTAAAATTATTACGCCGATAAGAATTAAGATATATTGCCAGCGAAAAAGCGACCATATTGAAAAAGAATCAATAATATCCAGATTGCCGAGAAGGAATAATACCCCGAATGCGATAACAATCAATCCGACAACTAATCTTGTATTTGACCTTACTGAACTCATAAAATACCTTTGACTTTTGGTGCAAATTTATTCTGTGAAATTATAATATAAAACAAATTATCGGTGAATGACCGAAAAACATCGGTGAAATCTGTAGTTTTACTGTGTTTTTTCAATACGAGGTACTATTATTTGTGAGATGTTGTTTAAATATCATAAATTGATGAAATTACATCATCAAATTTTTACTTTACTCCATCGAGGATAATGTAGTCATTATGAAAAGAAATCCTTTTTCACAGATTGTTTACGGACTTGGTTCATTCATTCTGATAGTATTGATCGGGACTATCGGATTTGAAATTATTGAAGAAAACTGGGATTTGCTGGATTCGTTTTATATGACTGTAATTACAATATCTACAACCGGATTTAAGGAAGTAAGACCTCTTTCAACAGCAGGCAGGCTACTTACGATTTTCTTAATAATATCCGGTGTCTTTTCGATCGGATATACGGTAAGTAAACTGGTTCAATTGCTGGTTGAGAAACAAGTGATCAGGAGGAAAAGAATGGAAAAGAAATTGGAAACTATCTCCAATCATTATATAGTCTGCGGATTCGGCAGGATGGGACAGCAAATTGCCGAGGCGCTGAAGGATAACGGGGATGATTTCGTTGTTGTTGAAAATAATCCCGTAAATGTTGAAGCACTGATTGAACGTGGTTACCTGTTTGTAAACGATGATGCCGCAAGCGATGATGCACTTATTAAGGCGGGAGTCGAGAGGGCAAAGGGACTTGTCTCGGTAGTTGCAACAGATGCGGAGAATGTATTTACAACTCTATCTGCCAAAGAACTGAATCCGAATGTTTTTGTTGTCGCGCGTGCTATTGAAGAGGGGACCGAATCCAAATTGATGAAGGCCGGTGCAGACAGGGTGGTAAAGCCGTATGAACTTGGAGGCAACAGGATGGTTCAACTTCTTTTGAGACCGGGTGTTATCGATTTTATAGATGGCGTGGCAAAAAACAAGGAAACTACAATTCAACTCGAGGAAATTCCTGTATGTCCAGGTTCTGAACTGATTGGGGCAACCTTAATGGATTCACCGATACGACGTGAGCTGGATGTTATTGTTGTTGCAATTTCCAGGGATGACGGTACATTTATTTATAATCCCAAGTCGTCGGCTACTTTGAATATAAATGATAAGTTAATAGCAATCGGGGAAGCGGAAAAGCTGGAACAGTTAACAAAACTTTGTCTGGCGGAGCAAGTGTAGGGTCGTTTCCATAATTAAAGCAGACTTTAACTTCACGCTCTTTTATAACTAAATTAATTTGAATAAAGTAATTATGAAAAAATGGCTGAAAGTATTATTCGGAGTACTCATAACCCTGCTCGTATTCGCTGCCGGGGTATTCGTTCTATCGTATCATGCAATAATCAGTCCGATTCCGGATTATGATGGTGAACTCGATCTTGAAGGTGTAAATGGAACGGTAACAATTCAACGTGACAGCTTCGCGGTTCCGTATATTACCGCAAGCAGCGAGTTAGATGCTGCTTTTGCGCTCGGTTTCATCCACAGCCGGGAACGAATGTTCCAAATGGATCTTATTCGAAGAGCCGGCGAAGGAAGACTCGCAGAAATACTCGGGAACAAAGTTCTTCCGTTCGATAAAATGTTCAGAACTATCGGGTTAATGAGAACGGTTGAAAAGTTTTATCCGCAAATGAATGAACGGACGAAAGAACTGTTGAGTTCATACGCGGAAGGAGTTAATGAATACTTGCGTTCAACGGATTCATATTCAGTTGAGTTTGATCTTCTCGGTTATGAACCGTACAAATGGAAACCGGTTCATTCCTTACTTGTTGCCAAACTAATGGCCTGGGAATTAAATATAAGCTGGTGGACCGATATCACCTTTAGTCATTTAGTTCAGAAATTCGGGGCGGCAAAAGCAGCGGAAATTCTTCCCGGATTTGATGAGAACGCGCCTACAATAATACCTGAAGGTCTTGCTGAGTCGGGAAGTGTATTAACGGACCTGGTTGCTACAGATAAACAGTTCAGAAAGTTCATCGGAATGCAGGGAACACATATCGGTTCAAACAATTGGGTAGTCAATGGAAACAAGTCAGCGTCCGGTAAAGTGATGATAGCAAATGATCCTCATCTTGCTTTCTCCGTTCCGGGTAAATGGTTTGTTGCATCTATTGATGCCGGCGACTGGCATGTTCAGGGATTTACTCTGCCCGGAGTTCCCGCGGTTGTTATCGGCAGGAACGAAAATATCTCCTGGGTGCTTACGAATGTTATGACCGATGACGCTGATTTTTATATCGAACAGTTCGATAGTACCCGCAATAAATACATGCTGGACGGTTCATGGCGTGCTCTGAATGTTATTAAAGATACCATCAAAGTTAAAGATTCCTCCAATGTTATAATGGAGATTAAATCGACACATCGCGGACCGGTAATATCCGGTATACATCCCTATAAAAAACTATTTCCCGATTCAATCCAAAATATTGCTGATATAAGTATGCGCTGGACCGCACTTGAATTCAGTGATGAGTATTTCGGAATTTACAATATTAACAAGGCTGGGAATTGGAATGAGTTCAAGGATGCTGTCGAATACTTTACTGTGCCGGGTCAGAATTTTGTATACGGAGATGTAAACGGGAATATTGGATACATTTGTGCTGCCAGACTACCTGTCAGGCATACGAACAGTCCAACACTTATTTATGACGGCAGCGCAAGCATAAACGACTGGCAAGGGTTTGTCCCATATAGTGAAATGCCGAAACTTTATAATCCTCCAGCCAATTACATAGCCTCGGCAAATAATAAAACGGTCAAAGATTTCAAGTATCATATATCAAATATCTGGGAGCCTTCCTCAAGAATTAACCGAATTACCGAAATGCTTCAAGGGAGCGAGTTGCTTGATGAAAATCATTTTCGTGATATCCAGATGGATTTTAAATCACCTTATGCGCGTAAGATTGTATCAAGACTATTAAAAGCCTTTGAAAACGCCAGTATCAATGAATCCAATCTCAATATATCTTTGAATTTGCTTAAGGACTGGGATTTGGTAATGGATAAATATGCTCAGGCACCGGCGATTTATCTTGTTTATTTTCAGCATCTGTTGAAGAATATATTCATGGATGAGATGGGTGAGAACCTTTTCAAAGAATACATATTTATTGCGAATGTACCTTATCGAATGATCGAGGAGATTTGCGACGGTAAATACGTCACCTGGATAGATGATGTTACTACCGAGCAGCGGGAAACACTTAATGAAATAATCCGGAAAAGTTTTATTGATGCATTGGATGAGCTTGAAACAATGTTCGGAACTGATCTTGCGGACTGGCAGTGGATGAATTTACATACTATTACATTCAATCACATGTTTAGCGGTCAATGGAGTCTTCTTGATAAACTGGTTAATGTCGGGTCATATTCTATTAGCGGCGACGGAACAACAGTGTTTAACACTGAGTACTCATTTACCGATCCTTATAAAGTGAAGCTTGGGCCTTCAATGCGGTTTATCCATAATTTTTCGAATCCGGGATATTCAAAGTATATATTACCTACAGGACAATCAGGGCATATACTTAGCGGACACTACAGCGATATGACAGATAAATGGCTTAATGGGGAATATAATTATTTGTACTTCAATGAGGACTCGATAAGAAGTAATGTGGTATATACCCTGAAGTTAAAATAGAAAAAGTTATTAAAAGAGTTTAGGTTATTGTCGGAAGTTTTAGCAATTTAATTGTAAATTTGGTTTTCAAAAATAATCGGTACGAAATGAAAGTAATTGAGCACATAAAGAAAGCAAATTCGACTCTTATCAGTTTCGAAATAATACCTCCTAAAAGAGGCGGTGATGTTAAACAGTTAATGGATGTACTGGAGGCGATAGTTAAATATAATCCGCCTTTTATTGATATAACCAGTCACGCTGCTGAAGTTGTTTATGAAGAGACTTGTAAAGGCGAATTTAAAATGAGAGTTAAACGAAAACGTCCCGGTACTCTTGGGATATGTGCTTTGATTCAAAATAAATACAACATTGACGCGGTACCTCATGTGATTTGCCAGGGATTTACTCGTGAAGAGACCGAGGATTTTCTGATTGAACTTCATTACCTCGGCATTGACAATGTTCTTGCAATACGCGGCGACGACAGCGGATTCAGTAAACCTATAAAGTTCGGAAGAAGTACTAATCCATATGCTATTGATCTCATTAAACAAATCAGTGATATGAACAAGGGTAAGTATCTTGAAGATTCCCTGCTTGATGCAGAACCAATGAATTTTTGTGTTGGTACAAGCGGCTATCCTGAGAAACATTTTGAGTCTCCGAATCTTGATACCGATATAAAATTTACTAAAGCTAAAATTGAGTCGGGCGCGGATTACATTGTAACACAAATGTTCTATGATAATGCCAAATATTTTAATTATGTAGACAGATGCAAAGAAGCTGGAATTGATGCGCCGATAATTCCCGGATTAAAGATTCTTACTTCAAAGAGTCACGTAAACAGTATACCTAAGAACTTTTACATCGATATTCCAAGTGAGCTCGCCGAGGAAGTGGACGCAGCAAAACCGGAACATGTAATAGATATTGGTATTGAATGGACGTTTAAGCAGGTTGAAGATCTATTGAATAAAAATGTTCCGGCTATCCACTTTTATATCATGCAAAATTCCTCACCCATCAAGAACCTTATGAAAAAGTTGAACATATAAGATGGAAACAAAATCAAAAAAAAGGATTATGCCTAAAAGAGACAGGAGTAAACTGAAGTGGGGTGTTGCAGGCTGTGGGAAGTATCTTGAAACTACATTTCTTCCGACCTTGCAGAATCTTAAAAAGAGCAGGTTAATATCTGTCTATAGTTCATCTATGGACAGGGCAATGTTTATATCAAATAAATTCAATGCTATCAACCACTTCAACGATTATGATGAGTTTTTAAAATCTGATATTGACGCAGTATATATAGCCAGCAAAAATTCCGATCACTTCCTGCAGGTAATTAAAGCTGCTGAAGCTGGCAAGCATATTTTATGCGAGAAGCCGCTGGCGCTTAATTCGAAAGAAGCCGAAAAAATGTTAAGAGCCTGCGAGAAAAACAACGTTTACCTTAGTATGAATTATGTTTATCGTTTCCATCCGCTTGTGATTAAAGCTAAGGAATTAATTGCGAAACTGGTAATCGGTAAAATTGTGTCCATATCAACAAACTTTAATATTGACTTCCCGCCAAATGATAATTTCAGATTTAAGAAAGAATTGTCAGGGGGAGGTGCTTTGCGCGATCTCGGAACGCATATGCTGGATCTTCTCATGTTTTTCGGAGGTGAAATTGCCGAGATTTCCGGAAATATAGATAATGTAATCTATAAAAGCGAAGTTGATGATTTCGCTAACGGAATTGTCCGTTTTACAAAAAGCGGATACGGATATTTTAATGTTTCCTATAACACCAAAAAACATTTCAACCGGATTGAAATTCTGGGACAGAATGGAGCAATAGGAATCGACAATATGGTCGGAAGAAGAAATGCCTCAAGCAGGTTAACCATCGAGCTTTCCGGTGAGGCTAAAAAAGCTTTTAGGAAAAAAGCGAATAATCAGGCATTGCTGCTTAAAGATGTTCAGAAGGCATTTAAAGCTAATAAAGAACCGCAGGTAACCGGATTCGATGGGTTTAATAATATTAGACTCATGGAAGAAGTTGAAAAAAAATGATTTCAGCGAACCGGTTGAACTAGGCAAAATTGGTCGATACAAATCAAATATTATAAATCTATAAATGAGTATTCAGTTCTGAATACAATTTAAATGGAACGAAATGAAGAGAGATGAAATAGTTGTTGCGCTTGTCGTGGGAGGTGCCTCAAGCGAAAGGGAAGTATCAAAACTTTCAGGTAAAGGGGTTTTGGATGCGCTTAAAAGCAATGGCTATAAATATAAAATTATTGATCCGGCATATGGTATTAACCAGCCTGAAAAAGAAGAAGAGTTTTTTGGGGATACTGATTTTATTCATCCGTCTAAAGAAAAATACATCGAAGCAGTAAATTCGCAATTGTTTGACGGGATCGATATAGTATTTAACGCGCTGCATGGAACCTGGGGCGAAGATGGTACAATCCAGGCATTGTTTGAACTGCGTGGACTGCAGTATACCGGATCAGACGTACTGGCAAGTTCTATCTCAATGAATAAAACTTTCACAAAGGTAATGTTTAACCATTACGGTGTTAATACACCCGAATGGCTGCTGGTTGATAATACATCAAAGCTTGAGGAAGGTATTTCCAGAAGGGTCCAGGAAGCTGTTGGGTTTCCCTGCGTTATTAAGCCCAACAATCAGGGATCTGCAATCGGCTTGACGATATGCCATAATGAATCCGAAGTACTTCCCGCCTTTGAATTGGCTGTTAAATATTCCAATGAGACTCTGATAGAGAGTTATATAGAAGGCTACGAATTGACTGTCGGAGTTATTGATAAAACCCCTCTTCCTCCGCTGCATATTAAGCCAAAGCACGAATTCTATGATTATACCTGCAAATACACTCCCGGCATGAGCGAATACGAAGTGCCGGCAAATTTCCCGCAAACCGTTTTGGATAAGTTAATGGAGCAGGCGTTATATGCTTATAACTCTATCAGCTGTAAAGGCTACGGAAGAATTGACTTTAGACTAAGTAAGGATCATGTACCCTATTGTCTTGAAGTAAATACTCTGCCCGGATTAACTAGTACCAGCCTGCTTCCCAAGGCTGCCGGGGCTGCGGGTATACCCTTTGACGAACTTGTTGATCGAATTGTACTAAACTCATTAGATGCCGATTAATGAAAAGATTCAAATTCAAAAAACTCCTGTATTTGGTTATTCTTCTTATAATAATATTCTTCCTTTTCTTTAATGAATACGGAGTCATTCGATACCTCAAGATCAAGGGCGAAATAAGTGATTTAAATAGCAGGATTGAAAATGCACAAAAGAAAATCGATTCGCTTCATTCTGAAATCGACTCCTTAAACAACAATCTTTATAAAATTGAAAAAGTAGCCAGAGAAAAGTATCATATGCTTGGGAAGAATGAGCAGGCGCTGAAGATAGAAAAGAAACAAGTAGAATAAGTAAAAGAGAATTTGAAAGAGAAACCACAAATACCGCTTGCTGAAAGAGTGCGACCAAAAACTCTTGAAGATTTCCAGGGTCAGGAAAAGTTAGTTGGAGAGAACGGCCCGCTTAGGAAGATGATAGAGCATGATAATATTACTTCTTTTATACTTTGGGGTCCGCCCGGATCGGGTAAAACTACTATTGCACGGATTATTGCAAATCAGACTGAAGCCGAGTTCTACCAGCTAAACGCAGTTTCTTCAGGCGTAAAAGATGTTCGGAATGTAATCGAGATTGCCAGGAAGAATAAAGAACACTTTCAACGAACTGTCTTGTTTATAGATGAAATTCACCGGTTTAATAAATCTCAACAGGATGCACTGCTTGCCGCTGTAGAGTCGGGGGAAATAGTTCTTATCGGTGCCACTACTGAGAATCCCTCATTCGAAGTTATACCGCCGCTAAGATCGCGAGCCCGTGTTTATATCCTGGAAGAATTAACTGTCGATGATCTGGATGCAATTGTTCAATCCGCTCTTGAATCTGATGAATTTTTATCGAAGTTCAATGTAAATCTGGCGGATAAGGATTATTTGTTTTACGTGAGCGGCGGAGATGCCAGGACTTTATTGAATACTCTCGAAAGTGTTATCCTGGATGGTGCAGATAAAGATGAAATAATAATCTCCAAGGCGAAGATTGAGAATGTTCTTCAACATAAAAATATACTTTATGATAAGGGAGGGGAAGAGCATTATAATATAATCTCTGCTTTTATTAAAAGTATAAGGGGAAGTGATCCCGACGCTGCGCTTTATTGGATGGCAAGAATGCTTGAAGGCGGGGAAGATCCGTTATTCATAGCCAGACGTTTAATCATACTTGCCTCGGAAGATATAGGAAATGCATCACCCAATGGAATAGTTCTTGCCGAAGCTGCATTTAGTGCAGTTGAGAAAATCGGTATGCCGGAAGCCAGAATTATACTTGCGCAGTGCGTTACTTACCTGGCTGCGAGTCCCAAAAGCAATGCATCATATCTCGCTGTAGATAAAGCTATTGCGGATGTAAAATATAAAAAACTATTTCCGGTTCCACTCCATCTACGTAATGCCCCAACTAATCTTATGAAAAAGGTCGGGTATGGCTCGGGTTATAAATACCCTCACGATTTCGAAAACAATTTCGTGCAGGAAAATTACTTCCCGGATGAACTAAAAGGTACTCAATACTATCAACCTACCTCAAACGGGCAGGAGAAGAATCTAAAAGAAAGATTGATAAACTTCTGGAAGCAGATCAAGAAATACTGATGGAAGTCAGGACAGAACGAAGTTCTTCCCGGGCAACTGTCTGACCATACCTTTTAACTCCAGGTTAAGAAGATAAACAAGACACTCAGGAGCAGTAATTCCGGATTCATCAGCTACGTCATCTATATGTTTCGGATTGTTCGATAAGGTGGTTAATACAGATTGCTCGAACATATTTAAATTCACATACTTTTGCTTTTCCTTCAACTGACCTGAATTTTCCAGCCCGAGATTCAGTTCTACCAGGATGTCATCTACGTTAGTTACCAGCTTAGCCTCTCCCTTTTGAATTAAAGCATTTGTGCCTGCCGAATGCTTGCTGTCAATATTCCCCGGAACAGCAAAAACCTCCCTGTTTTGATCAAGTGCATGCGAGGCGGTCTGCATGGCTCCGCCAATTAGCTTTGTCTCAATTATCAGAGTGCCGGGAGACAATCCGGAGATAATCCTGTTGCGACGCGGGAAGTTAGGTGCGTCCGGTTTGGTAGATAATTCGAACTCTGAAATTATAGCGCCGTTTTCGGAAATTTCCTCAAATAATTTCTTGTTTTCCGGCGGATAGATAACATTTATACCCGAGCCTATTACTGCAATTGTCCGTCCACCCTTTCTTAACGCGGAATGATGTGCAATTGAATCGATGCCACGAGCCATTCCGCTGACTATTGTTAGACCTTTACTTGCTAATTGCTCTGAAAACCGGCTTGCCTGAATTTTCCCGTAATCGGAAGGTTTACGGGTTCCAACGATAGATATACAGTTCTTATCAATTTTTAACAGTTCTCCTTTAATATATAGAATGATTGGCGGGAAGTATATTTTTTTTAGGTTTTCGGGATATTCATCATCCCAAAACGTAATTATCCTTGAATTTAGTCTATTTAATTCTTTTAGCTCTGACTCAAGTTTCTGTTTTACCTGGTCGAGTTTAGAGAAGGAATTTATAATAGATTCGGCAAGTCCTGTATTAATTGAATCGGTGGACGCGATATCTTTAAATGTGGAATTAAACAGGGTTTCCGTATTTCCGAACCTAGCCATCAGCTTAAGTATCCTAGATGGACCAATCCGGTCAACGGAAAGAAGTAATTTTAATCCGGCAAGATTTTCAAAATTGTTTTGCACGACGTAATTTATTTAAATGTTGGAATCCTCAACATCAACATTATCAACGTTTGCAACAATAATGGTATGAACCGGCG
>CAXXJE010000002.1:2430000-3012490 GCA_963675055.2 Melioribacteraceae bacterium
TATTCTAAGGCGCTCGAGTGAGTCGTGGTTAAGGAACTCGGCAAATTAGCTCCGTAACTTCGGGAGAAGGAGCGCCTCCGGTAGGTGATACCCTTGCGGGTTGAGCTGAAAGAGGCCGCAGTGAAAAGGCCCAGGCGACTGTTTAACAAAAACACATGTCTCTGCGAAGTCAATTAAGACGAAGTATAGGGACTGACACCTGCCCGGTGCTGGAAGGTTAAGAGGAGAGGTTAGCTTCGGCGAAGCTTTGAATCGAAGCCCCAGTAAACGGCGGCCGTAACTATAACGGTCCTAAGGTAGCGAAATTCCTTGTCGGGTAAGTTCCGACCTGCACGAATGGTGCAACGATCTGGGCACTGTCTCGACCACGAGCTCGGTGAAATTGTGGTACCGGTGAAGACGCCGGTTACCCGCAGATGGACGGAAAGACCCCGTGAACCTTTACTGCACCCTAACATTGGGTTCGGGTAAGTCATGTGTAGGATAGGTGGGAGACGTTGAAATCGGGCCGCTAGGTTCGGTGGAGTCACTGGTGAAATACCACCCTTGGTTTAGTTGGATTCTAACCGCGATCCTTGAATCAGGATCCGGAACAGTGTTAGGCGGGTAGTTTGACTGGGGCGGTCGCCTCCCAAAATGTAACGGAGGCTCTCAAAGGTTCCCTCAGCATGGTCGGTAATCATGCGTCGAGTGTAAACACAAAAGGGAGCTTGACTGTGAGACATACAGGTCGAACAGGTGCGAAAGCAGGAGTTAGTGATCCGGCGGTAGCGAGTGGAAGTGCCGTCGCTCAAAGGATAAAAGGTACTCCGGGGATAACAGGCTGATCTTGCCCAAGAGTTCATATCGACGGCAAGGTTTGGCACCTCGATGTCGGCTCATCGCATCCTGGGGCTGGAGAAGGTCCCAAGGGTTGGGCTGTTCGCCCATTAAAGCGGTACGTGAGCTGGGTTCAGAACGTCGTGAGACAGTTCGGTCCCTATCCTCTGCGGGCGCAGGATACTTGAAAAGAGTCGCTTCTAGTACGAGAGGACCGAAGCGAACGAACCTCTAGTGTACCAGTTATCACGCCAGTGGTATAGCTGGGTAGCTACGTTCGGGTAGGATAAGCGCTGAAAGCATCTAAGTGCGAAGCCAACTTTAAGATGAGGTATCCCTGTCGTAAGACACTTAAGACTCCTTGGAGATGACAAGGTTGATAGGCTGCAGATGTAAGTGTGGTAACATATTTAGTCGAGCAGTACTAATAAGTCGTGAGGCTTAACCAATAAATTTATTAAAGCTGATTATAGCTCAGACTCTTTCAATCTTTAAATTTTGATTAACAGATTACGCCCCTGACTTTCGTTAGGGCAAAGTTTTCTGGTGGTTATAGCCAGGGGGAAACACCTCTTCCCATTCCGAACAGAGTAGTTAAGCCCCTGCACGCCGATGGTACTGCACGGGCAACTATGTGGGAGAGTAGGTCGCCGCCAGGATTAAAATTTAGACCCCGAATTCGTTCGGGGTTTTTTATTTTAAAAGGGCAACTATGTTGGAGTCCCGATATACATCGGCATTGAATCCGGTCGCTGCCATCCTGCCTAAGGCTGACAGGGATTAATTTTCTCGACTCTTCAATAATTCTCATTGAAGGATTTTTTATTTTAATTGGACACGTTTAACGTTACCTTCACAATAAAATATAAACCATTTTTATTAAAAACATTTCTCCATCGTCTAATAGACTGTTTTAAGTATAGGAAAAGAGAGTCCAAAGACTTATTTTTATATAGTATATTATAGTCTTATTAACAATTTGGAGAATTCATGTCGAAGACGATTGAGAACTTAAAAGAATCATTTGCCGGAGAGAGTCAGGCTAATCAAAAATACAGAGCTTTTGCGAAGAAAGCCAGGAAAGACGGCTTGGAAAACATTGCTAAATTGTTCGAAACTACTGCAGAAGCTGAAAGAATTCATGCTGAAGGTCACCTGAAAGCAATGGACGGAATTAAATCAACAATCGAGAATTTGCAGACAGCGATTGAAGGAGAAACTTACGAATACAAAGAGATGTATCCGCCTATGGTTGATGCTGCAGTTGAAGAAAATCATCGTGCTAAAACAATGTTTAAATATGCTGTTGATGCAGAAGCCGTACACGCAAAAATTTATAAATTAGCTCTTGAAGCTGCAAAAGAGGGTAAAGATCTTGAAGTTAGTGAATTTTATCTTTGTCCGGTATGCGGTTATATTGAACTCGGCAACTCTCCTGAACAATGCCCGGTGTGCAACCTTAAAGGAGAGAAGTTCGTTACTATCTGATATAACTAAGTTCTCTCAATAGATTATAATAATTTATTAGCCTTCGGAGTCTTATATTTCGAGGGCTAATTAATAATTGATAATAAAATGCTTCGAAATTATCACCTTGCATCATCCGGAAGACTATTCATGAAAATATTACTTTTTTCAATTTTGATTACGGCATTATTTTTATTGAGTAGTGCATTCATTTTTCAAAATACTTCCAATATAAAATGCTATAATAAGGCAAAAGCTGAGCCCACACTAATTTCAAAAATTGAGGGAATGTTGATCGGTTCGGCAATAGGTGATGCCGCAGGAGGACCGGTTGAGTTCGTTACTCCTATTATAAGAAGTTATTGGTGTACTACTGATAAGCAATTAACAAATGAAGGTGTTGAGGAATTAGCCTCTCTTTTCAAATTGAGGGATTACAATAAAAATGTTGAACCTTTCGCACAATGGGAGGCTTTCGGTCCTGCGGGAACTATTACAGACGATACGAGATTTAAAATAATTACATTTAATTGTCTTGACAATTATAACGGTAATTTAACTGCCGGAAATTTCGCAGCTTCAATTATAGATTTTCGTAATACACTGTCCGAAAAATATCAGTCCAATTATGATGAGTGGATACCTGAGATAAAGTTCGCTGCCTCTTGGATGCTTTCAGAATCATCGCAAGGTTATCCACCTTCCCGGATATGGGGTGGAATTCCTACTATGATGGGACAGATGCCGTTTCTGCCGGTTGCCGCTTTGAATCCATATGATCCGGAATGGTGCTATAAGAAGACTTACGAACTGGGGTTTTTTGATAATGGAATTGCTAAGGATATTAATTCAGCAATAGTTGCGGGACTTGCGTGTGCACTTCAACCCAATTGTTCATGGGTGGAAGTTGAAAGTACGATGCAAACAACAGATCCATATAACTACAATAACATTCCATATGTCGATCGTAAACTTACTTACTGGCTTGAGACTGCAAACAAACTTGTAAAAATGTCGAATGGGAATATTGCCAGACTTTTCGATCTGCTTGAAGAAAACCTGGCAACACAGTACTGGTGGGAAGCATGGGTTCCGCTCGTAGTTGTTTTCTCATGTGCTGAAATTGTAGGACATCATCCTCTTGCCGCTATGCAATTAATGCTGGAGTTCGGACATGATACAGATTCATATGCGCAAGTTATGGGCGCATTTATGGGAGCACTTCATGGCGTCTCAATATTCCCGGAAAATATAAGAAATACAGTTAATGCGCGAATGAAAGCTCAGTACGGTCAAAATGTTGATGACTGGATGAATTTAATTCAGAAATATGGAAAGCTGACTAATCACTAATAAATAGAATGAAGAAAAAGGTTTTTGCATTTCCAATCCTTGGTATAATGTTCTATCTGTTTGCCTGTTCGGATAGTACTATATCAGTAACTGACAGTGAACCACTGGATGTGCTATTAAGAATGGAAGTACATGTTGTTGACAGCTTGTACCCGATATATTCCATTCCCCGGACGAAAACATTTTTATATACGTACAAGAAGCGAATAGATGGCGGGAAATCTAATGAAGAATATTCCGATACAACTACCTGTCCTAACGGCTGGGCGGTTAAAGAACTAAGTCTTGAACTGGAAGAAGGGGACACAGTATTTTTAGGGGCAACTATAAAGAATCCACCTGTAGGCAAATATCAGTTTGCGCAAGTCAGTTATGATGAATTATTAAGGTTTGATGAGGATGCTGATACAATAACATTTGTGAAAACATTCACTATTTATCAATGATTTAAGCTTATCGACTTATTTCCCGACCGCCAAGCTGGTTTACAATTGCGCTAATAAGAGAGTTCTCTTCCTCAGAGAGGTTAGCGTCAACATTCCCGATTGCAGGTTCAGGAGTAGCACTTGATAATGCGGTAAGCATCGAAGAGTCATCAGCAACAATGAAGTTGAAGTTGAGAGTTTTCTTAAAAATCTGGTCCGAGTTCTCGATCATGCAGCCGAGGTAATTCCGGTTGTCACTGATAATATCGATATCTTCTTTTGTTGCCAGTTCAACGGTTACAGTATTATCGATGATTTTAACCGGTCTGGAGTTGCGCAGGTGAGATCCCAAAGTAAACTTCTGAGAATTTATCAGTTCAATAAAGTTCAACCAGTCTGTTGAGATGGATTTTAGGTTATCTTCATCATCTTCCGAATTCCCTTTTACAGATTCTTCTTTCTGCTCGACTGGAGAGAGGGTACTGTTTTGCGGTTCAGAAACGTGATTAGGTTGAGGTTGAGTTTCGCTAACTACTTTTTTTTTTGAAGTGATTTCTGCGCCGTCAAGGTTATTCAGTAACTCGGAAATCGTGCTGGTTTTTTCAAGACCGATGATGTGGCAAAGCGCCACTTCAACTTTTAGCTTCTGATTTTGTGAGGTTCGTATTTCGTTTTGGATCTTACTCAAATAGCTGAGAATACGTAAAAGGTCACCCTCGGAAAATGAGTCGGCATACTCTAGATACTTCTTTTTATAATCTTCCGTGGTTTCGATAAGTTTTGAATCTCTTGTAACAACTACGGTCATTATATTCCTGAAGTGTTCCAGAAGTCCGTTCAGGAAATCGATAAAATTCCAGCCGTTCTCATAGATAGATTTGGAAATAACGAAAGCCTTCGAGTAATCCTTTGAACTTACAGCCTCGGTAAACTCGAAGTACGTATCATCATTAATGAGGTTAAGCATTTTAGAGACATCATCGGCAGAGACATCCATACCGCAAAAAGCTATAACCTGATCGAAAAGGCTTTGCGCATCGCGGAGAGCACCGTCGGCCTTCTTGGCAATAATCGTTAATGATTGATCATCGATTTTGATATTCTCGGAATCTGAGATATGCCTCAGCGTCTTAATAATCGCATCAAGTTCAATACGTCTGAAGTCATAACGCTGGCATCTTGAAATGATAGTCAGCGGTACTTTGTGAACATCAGTAGTGGCGAAAATAAATATGGTTCGTTCAGGAGGTTCTTCAAGAGTCTTCAACAAAGCGTTAAATGACTCCGTCGTCAGCATGTGGACCTCATCGATGATATAGACTTTATACTGGCCTTTGGTAGGTGCGTATTTGACAGATTCCCTGAGTGTACGAATTTCTTCAATTCGTCTGTTCGAGGCTCCGTCGATTTCAATAACATCAAGTGACTGTGAACTATTGAAAGATTTGCACATTTCACATTCGTTGCAGGGTTCGCCTTCGTTCGGATTAAGACAATTGAGTATCTTAGCAAAAATTCTCGCGGTTGTTGTTTTACCGACACCTCTCGGTCCGGCAAATAAATAAGCGTGAGCAATCCGGTTATTAAGAATAGCGTTTTTTATTGTCGTCGAAATATGTTCCTGACCGACAACCTCATCGAATTTTTGCGGGCGCCATTTTAATGCTGTTACTTTATAACTCATTGTATTTACCGGATTTCAAAGTTTGCCAAATCTAGTTTTTCGACAAGTAATTTACAAATATTTTCGAGATGAATTTTATCTGTATCGTTGAACGAGGAGTACTCGTAGCTATCGAGATCTAGAACGCCCGCAACACCACTGTTAGTTTTGAGTGGTATTACAATCTCAGATTTTGAACCCGAGTCGCATGCGATATGTCCCGGGAATTTATCAACATTCTCAACAATAATTGTTTCGCAATTCTTAGCTGAAGTCCCGCAAACACCTTTTCCTAATTCTATAATCGTACAGGCAGTATTTCCCTGGAATGGACCGAGAAATAGTTTATCATCTTTTAACAAGTAAAATCCAGCCCAGCTAATCTTGTTAAAAGCTTGTTTTAGCGCGGCTGTAACATTTGACAGGTTTGTAATTACAGGTTCGTCCGGATTGATCAGCACGGTAATCTGAGGAACAAGTTGTGAATAAATTTCCCCGTCATTTAATGATTTATTTATTACGAGTTCTTCAGACATAAATTATTTTTTCTTTGCTGCCGTTTTTCTCTGCGGTTTCAACTTCCCGAAAACATAAGGAACAGCATCTTTGATAGTTTCGATGGGAACTATCTTTAGTCCTTCTTTAATTTCCTGCTTCATTTCAATGAGATCTTTTTCGTTTTCCTTCGGAATTAAAACAGTGGAAATTCCGCTTCGCTTTGCTGCAAGAAGTTTCTCATTCAAGCCGCCGATTGCTAAAACATTGCCCCGCAGGGTTATTTCACCAGTCATAGCTATATCTTTCTTCGGCGCTTTTTTACTGAACGCAGAATACATTGCCATGGCAAGTGTAATGCCGGCAGAGGGCCCATCTTTCGGAATAGCTCCTTCGGGCAAATGTATATGTATTTCTTTACCCTTATGGAAATTAGCCGGGAGACAAAGCTCCTTTGTATGCGAACGAAGATAGCTCAGGGCAGCATGCGCTGATTCCTTCATTACGTTGCCGATCTGACCGGTGATCATAAGTTTTTCCGATCCCGCCATTATTGTTGCATCAACTTGCAGGATTTCGCCGCCTACGCTTGTCCATGCCAGTCCTGTGATACTTCCGACTTGCGATTCGTTGTTAATCTTTTTGGAACGGAACCGGGAAACACCCAGATTCTTTTCGATTTGTGCCTCTGTGACACGAACCGATCTGGTATTTTTTGCCCTGGATTTAGATGAGTTATTTTTGAATACAATATCCCGGGCTGTTTTTCGAAGTACTGACGCGATTTCTCTCTCTAAATTTCTCACACCGGCTTCACGTGTAAAATCGTTTATTACTTTAACAATCGCTTTCTCATCAACTTTGACATTGTATTTATCAAGTCCGTGTGCTTTAATCTGTTTCGGAATAATATGCCGTTTGGCAATTTGGATCTTCTCATGCTCCAGGTAACCCGGCAGTTCAATTATTTCCATCCTGTCCTGCAGCGGAAGGGGAATATTGTACCTTACATTAGCCGTTGTTATGAACATCACCTGAGACAGATCGTAGTCGATATCCAGGTAGTGATCGTTGAACGTATGATTCTGTTCCGGATCAAGTACTTCCAGCATTGCCGAAGACGGATCACCACGGAAGTCCATGCTCATCTTATCAATTTCATCAAGAAGTATTACAGGATTAACGGTGCCCGCTTTTTTCATGGATTGAATTATCTTACCCGGCATGGAGCCGATATAAGTCCTTCTGTGTCCGCGAATTTCGGCTTCATCCCTAACGCCGCCGAGACTAATTCTCATAAACCTTCTGTTTATTGCGCGTGCTATTGATTTGCCAAGCGAAGTTTTTCCGACTCCGGGAGGTCCGACAAAACATAATATCTGTCCGCGCATTTGTTTAACAAGATTCAATACAGCAATATGTTCAACTATTCTATCCTTTGGTTTCTCCAAACCGTAATGATCTTCATCCAGAATTTTCTTTACATGTTTGATGTCGAGATTATCTTTGGTTTTTCTTGACCATGGAACATCGATCAGCCAGTCGAGGTAGTTCCTGAGAACCGTTGATTCAGGAGAACTCGGAGGCGTCTTTTTCAATTTGTTAAATTCTTCAAGTGCCTTTTCCTCAACATCTTTCGGCATTTTTGCTTTCATGATGTTTTCTTTCAGCTTCACAAATTCAGGTGAGATCTCATCTTCCTCGCCCAACTCTTCCTGGAGTATTCGAATCTGTTCCTGTATTATAAACTTTCGCTGAGTTTTGGAAATATTTTCCTGGACTTTATTTTCAATTTCTTTTTCGATTTTCAGAATATCCACTTCGGAATTCAGAATTTTTATAATCTCATATATCTGATCTTTAAGAGATATTTTTTTTAGGATATTTTGTTTAACCTCTATCGACTGGTTTATGTTTGCTGCTACGTAAAACAGTTTTCTGTCGGTTTCGTCAATATTTTCGTAAGCGCTAACAGCTTCCGATGGAATAGTCCTGTTTATTTTTACATAATCTTTGAAAAGTGAAGTCATCTGTCTGACGAGCGCATTCATCTCGCGCTTATCTTCTTTTTGCGGTGTGATTACTTCAACTTCAGCTTCAAAAAAATCAGAATTTTTGGTGAATTTTTTAATCCTGCCTTGAATCACTCCGTCGACTAGTATTTTCATCAAACCATTGGGAAGTTTCAGGATCTGAATGATCTTCGCGATCGTCCCTTCTTTATAAATATCTTCCTGAACCGGATCTTCAATGTTTGCTTTCCTCTGTGCTGAAAGGAAAATGAATTTAGTTGAATCCAGAGCATAATTCGCAGCTTTTATGGATTGTTCTCTCCCGACGAGAACCGGAAATATCATGTATGGGAAAATTACATTGTCCCGAAGCGGAAGTACCGGAAGTTTTTTGGGAATATCTTTTAATACTGTTTCGTCGTTCGTACTGTTCGAAATCTCAGCCATAAACTAATTCTAACCTGTTTTCATTATTCAATTTTAAGGGACACAAAATACTAAATAAAGACTAATTATAATAGTTTAATAATCTAGGTGCCTTTCCATTTTACACGGATTGCGTTAATTTTGCATCTCACAAAAGGAAAACGCTATGCTGAACAAAGTAATTGAAATCTCGAGAATTGCCGGTGAAATAATCAGGGACGGATACGGAAAACAGGTTGAGATTGAATATAAAACGAATGATGCTAATTTAGTGACTGAAATCGACAAGAAATCCGAAGCAACGATAATTGAGTACATTAAGAAGAACTTTTCAGGTCACGGGATTATTGCGGAAGAGAGCGGCAGCGAGAATGCGGAATCCGAATATACCTGGGTGATTGATCCGCTTGACGGCACAACTAATTTTGCACACGGACTTCCGATATTTTCCGTATCAATCGGTGTGATTAAAGATAAGGAACCGGTATACGGTGTGGTCTACGATGTAATGAGAGATGCGCTTTACGCTGCTGAAAAAGGATCCGGAGCGTTTTTGAACGATAAAAAGATCAGTGTAAATACTAATTCAAATCTGTCAACAAGCGTTCTCGTTACCGGATTTCCATACAGCATAAAAGAGAATCCGGATAATGCGATTGAGAAATTCAGCGCATTTCTACTAAAATCCCGCGCAGTTCGCAGGCTGGGTTCGGCTGCAATTGATATGTGCTATGTTGCGCAGGGTGTTTTCGACGGTTTCTGGGAAGTTTCGCTGAATTCCTGGGATATTTGTGCCGGAACACTACTCGTTCAGGAAGCTGGCGGACTGGTTACGGATTTCAACAAAAACAAGATGGATATATTTTCCAAGCAGATACTGGCAACAAACGGTAAAGTTCATGATGCTATGATAGAGGTTCTGGCGGAGAATTAAATCACTGGCAATAAGTTATTTGCTGCGAAATCCCTTTACAATCAATAACAGCAGCATAGCTCCGACAGTTGCGACAAAGAGGCTCCAGAAGTTGAATCCGGTTACTCCCGGTTCGCCGATATATTCGAACATCGCTCCGCCTATGAACGCGCCGACGATTCCGACAACCATATTGAACATACAGCCCTTTTTCTCTTTTTCGCCGCTTATTGTTGTGGCAAGCCAGCCGGCAAGTGCTCCGAAAACAATCCAGCTAATAATTCCCATGATTTCCCCGGAAAGATTGTTAAGTGATTTTGAAACAATAATTTAATGGAATTATTTTATTGAATCCAGAATTGATTTTCAATATATTTACAGACTATGTCAAAAATAATTGTTGCAATTGATGGTCCGGCCGCATCCGGTAAAAGTACTGCGGCAAAAGAACTTGCAGGTCGCTTAGGTTATGTGTACCTGGATACCGGGGCAATGTACAGGGCAATTACTTATTTAGCTCTCAAAGAAGGCATTGCCGATGACACTGAAAAAGTAATTGGGATAACTAAAGGACTGGATATTCACCTGCGTTTTGAAAATGAAATTACACGTGTATTTGTTAATGATGATGAAGTTACTGACTATATCCGTTCACCGGATGTAAGCGGAAAAGTAAGTGAAATCAGCAGGATACCTGAAATCAGAACCGAACTTGTGAAAATTCAGAGGAAAATGGCAGAACGCGGCAGCATTGTTGCCGAAGGCCGGGATATTACGACGGTCGTTTTCCCGAAGGCCGATGTTAAAATTTATATGACAGCCACAGTTGATGTCAGAACTGAAAGACGTTACAAAGAATTTCTCGAAAAGGGAATGGAAGTGACTATTGACGAAGTTAAGGAAAATCTTGAGAAGCGCGACAGAATCGATTCCGGCAGGGCAGTTAGTCCCCTGCGGAAAGCGGATGACGCTGTTGAACTTGACACGACACAATTGACGGTTGAAGAAGAATTACAGAAAATCGTAGAACTTATTAAAGCAGTAGAAAATAAAAGTCATCATAATTAACTAAAGTAAAAATAAATTATGCTGCATTAATTTTTTTTGATGGCGAAAAATTATCAGCAGTAGTTAGTAACTGAGGAGGATAAATGTCGGAAGAAAAAAATGAGGCTGTTGGACAGACTCCTGACAATCCTGAATTAAAAGATGTACCCGTAAAGAAAGCTCCACTTAAACCAACCAAGTTCATGAATCCTGACGAGTATTCTCAGGAAGAACTGACAGAATTGGAAAACCTGTATAATCAGTCATTCAAGGATATCCGTGAAGGTGAGATTGTTGCAGGTAAAGTTGTCGGTATCACTGAAGACAATGTTGTTCTTGATGTTGGTTTTAAATCGGATGGTTCCATAGCGCGAAATGAATTCGATCCGAACGAAGAATTAACGGTCGGACAGGAAGTTGAAATCGTAATTGAAAGCGTTGAAGATGAAGAAGGAAATCTTGTACTTAGTAAGAAACGTGCAGACTTCCTGAGAATCTGGTCGAGAATAATGAACGCATATGAGAACGATGAAATACTGCAGGGTAAAATTCTTAAACGAATTAAAGGGGGTATGGTTGTAGACCTGATCGGAATGGAAGCATTCTTACCGGGCTCACAGATAGATATTCGCCCCGTTAGAGATTTCGACGCATTTGTCGGTCAGACTATGGACTTCAAAATAGTTAAAGTAAATGTGCCGACTGAAAACGTTGTAGTTTCACATAAAGTACTTATTGAAGAGACTATCGCTGATCAGAGGAAAGAGATTCTTGAAGGCCTTGAAAAAGGTCAGATACTTGAAGGTATCGTTAAAGCTATTACCGACTTCGGCGTATTCGTTGATCTCGGCGGCGTTGACGGTCTTATTCACATTACAGACCTTAGCTGGGGAAGAATTAATCATCCGAGCGAAGTTGTTAAACTTGACGAGAAAATTAAAGTTGTTGTTACTGATTTCGATACAGAGAAGAAGAGAATCTCTCTCAGCTTAAAGCAGCTACTTCCGCATCCATGGGAAAATATCGAAGACAAATATAAAATCGGCGACAAAGTTTCCGGTCGTGTCGTTTCTCTTACAGATTACGGTGCATTCATCGAAATCGAGAAGGGTATCGAAGGCTTGATTCACATTTCTGAAATGAGCTGGACACAGCACATTAGCCACCCGTCACAGTTTGTATCCATGGGACAGGTTGTTGAAGCTGTTATACTTAGCCTTGATAAAGGCGACAAGAAGATATCTCTCGGTATGAAACAGTTAACTCCGGATCCATGGGAAGAACTGATGAAGAAATATCCTGTCGGTTCAAAACATGCCGGAACTGCAAGAAACCTTACAAACTTCGGTGTATTCGTTGAACTTGAGCCCGGTATTGACGGACTTGTTCATATTTCGGATCTCTCATGGACGAAGAAAATTCGTCACCCCGGAGAAGTTGTTAAGAAAGGTGAACAAATTGACGTTGTAGTTCTTGCTATAGATACCGATCAGAGAAAGATATCTCTGGGTCACAAGCAGATTAACGATAATCCTTGGGATAATTTCGAGAAAGCATACGCAGTTGGAACGACAACCGACGGTAAAGTTGCCCGAATTATCGAAAAGGGACTTATCGCTGAATTGCCTTTAGGCGTTGACGGATTTATTCCTGTTACTCAGCTTTCAACATCCAAAATCAAGAACTTATCAGTTTGTTTCCCGACTGAGACAACACTACAGTTAAAGGTTGTTGAATTCGATAAGGAAAACAAGAAGATTGTTTTAAGTGCTTTGGCAGAGTTGAAAGACAAAGCTGATGATGAAATTACTGAGTTTATCAATGAGCATAAACTTGACAGGGTAACTGTTCAGGATATATTGAGCGCTGATCTTGGTAAATTCGATTCTTCCGATTTCAATCTTTATGATGATAAAGGCGGTTCCTCATCCAGGGCAGCTTCTGAATCAAGACCAGCAAAAGCTGAGGCTAAAAAAGAAGAGCCTAAAGCCGAAGTTGCGAAAGAAGCACCGGCTGAAGCAGCAAAGGAAGAAACTCCAGCTGAACCGGTTGAAGAAGCCAAGGACGAAGTAAAAGAAGAAGTGATAGAAGAGACTACTGAAAAAGAAGCTGAAACAGAAGTAGCAAGTGAAGAAGTTACCGACGATAGTGATGAAAAAGATGAAGAAGAGAAGGAAGATAAAGAGGATACGAAATAATAGTATTCACTAATTTTGGGGCTGTATCTGATAGCTTTATTTTATAATTTAGCTTGTGTACAGCCCTTTTTTTATTTATGAAAGGATAATTTTGGCTTCGAAAGTTGCATTTCATACATTAGGCTGCAAACTGAACTATTCGGAAACCTCTACGATTGCCAAGCAGTTTTCGGACAAAGGTTTTCATGTTGTCGATTTTAAAGACGACGCGGATGTCTATGTACTCAATACATGTACAGTGACATCGGCAGCGGAGAAGGAATGCCGGCAGCTAGTTAGACGGGTGTTAAGACAAAATCCGGATGCATTTATTGCTGTTACCGGTTGTTACGCGCAGTTGCGTGCTGATGAAATTGCTGCAATTGAAGGTGTTGATGCTGTACTTGGAAGTCACGAAAAATTCAAAATATTCTCATTATTCGACGATTTTCAAAAACAGGAGCTTTCCTGTATTCATGTACTTCCAACGGATGAACTCGCCGAGTTTGATTCATCATTTTCAACGGAAACACTCGGTCGTACACGGGCCTTTTTTAAAATCCAGGACGGATGTGATTATAAATGCTCTTTCTGTACCATTCCTCTTGCAAGAGGAAAGAGCCGTTCGATGAATCCGGATGATGTACTTAAACAGTTCAATGAATTCCTGGAAAAAGGTTATAAGGAAATAATACTGACCGGGGTTAATGTCGGTGATTACGGCAACAATATTGATTCCGATTTATATTCGCTTCTTAAGCGAATGCTTGAAGTGGAAGGAGATTTCAGGATAAGGATCAGTTCGATAGAACCTAATTTACTAACGGATGAGATCATTGAGCTTGCTGCAGAAAATAAAAAGCTCTGTCCGCATTTTCATATTCCTTTACAAAGCGGGAGTAAAGAAATTCTCAGACTCATGCAGCGCCGTTATACAGTGGATGATTACAGGAATCTTATCCTTAAACTTGATGAAAGAATTCCGAACGTGGGTATTGGTGTTGATGTTATCGTTGGATTTCCGGGAGAGTCCGAGAAACATTTTCTTGAAACATATAATTTCCTGAAAGATCTTCCGATCAGTTATTTACATGTATTTACATATTCCGAACGTCCGGATACGAAAGCTATTGATATGCCGGGACAGGTTGATATTGCCGAGCGTAAAAAAAGAAATAATATGCTGAGGATACTGAGCGAAAAGAAAAAGAACGAGTTTTATTGGAATAATATAAATAGTAAAGAACGTGTGCTGTTCGAAACGGAAGACCACGATGGCAATTTATATGGCTGGACGGATAATTATATCCGCGTGAAACATTCCATCAGCGAAAACCTGCCCAATAAATTTGTTGAAGTACAATTAACAGGTGTCGATTCCGATATCTGTACAGTAAATTCACTTAACAAAGAACTAATTAAAGAAGTTGGTTAAAATGCGATCATTATTCATTATCTTATTTTTCTCACTTGTAACATTTCAAATTACAGCCCAGGTAAACACCGGAAACTTATCTGAGCTCCGTGCTAAACTGATTAAGCCGCAGGGAGATGTGGTTCAACTGCAGACTACCACTGGTAAGAAGAAAACAGGTGTTGCGATACTTTATTCCATTCTACTGCCCGGCATGGGAGAATTGTACGCTGGTGATTATTCGCTTGGAAAATACTTCACGATCGCGGATGGCGTTCTATGGGCTACAATGTTTGGTTTCGATATTTACGGCTCCAGGATGGAGGACAATTATAAAAGTTACGCAAGTTCCGTGGGCGGTGCAGATGTAACAGGAAAAGACGAGAAATACTTCGCGGATATAGGCAATTATCTCGGCATAGAACAGTACAACAGGATTAAAGGTTTGGACCGGAATTTTGTAGAAGTCTATGATAATTCTTCCTATGAATGGAAATGGGCAAGCCAGTCGGAGAGACGTGAATACAGGAGGATGTGGAAGTCAAGTGAAACAGCTTATAATAATATCAGATTTGCCGCGGGTGCATTAATACTCAACAGAATTGCATCTGCAATAAATGCAGTTCGCCTCGTTTCAAAGCACAACAAGAAGCTGGAGGAGGAACTGTCATGGGATGTTAGTTTCGGAGTTGATAAACAATTGCTTCTGCCGACTCAGCTTAAAATGAATTGCAGAGTAAACTTTTAGTAATGATTGCAGATTATTAAACTTGTCGTATAGATTCGTTTAATAATCTTTTTATAAAGTGGAATTCCTTTCTTAACTCAAACAGCATATCATTGCATATGGATAATGTAGTCCGATTCGAATCAAAAAAGGATGCATGGATTACAACTGTATTATGGTTCAGCAACTTGATTTGCATAGCCACACTCATCTTTATTATCCTTGAAGGCAGTGACACCACGATTGATATTATAACCTCCTTAATTCTTGTTTTAACCGTTATTGTCACGCATTCTATTCTTGTTAATACGTATTATCTTGTTTCTGAAAATGAACTTATTATCCGTATGGGATTTTTTACAAAGTGTATCCCGCTCAGCGATATAACTGAGATGAAACTTAAGGTTGATATTCTCTCCAGCATGGCATTATCCATTCATAGAATTCATATCCGGTTTAAGAAGAGTAGAGTCGGAGTTCAGATATCCCCGGTAGACAGGGATGGATTAATCACCCTTGTGAAGGAGCGACAGGAAATTTTGTCAAATAAATTATAAATTGCCTACCTAATATTGGGCTGCAGGAATTGGAAGAATTTGATAGCGATCTGATCGAATACCTAAAAGAATTCGAATCCACTGTTAGATTCGACGGGGAGATTTGTCCAACTTGCGGACTCGATTTCACACGCGATGAAGTTAAAGTGGCAAAATGGATAAGTTATAAAGATGATCTTGCATTTAACGAACTTGAGAAAATTGCCGAGATACTTGATGAGGAAAAAGTGCACTACTATTTTACTAAAAATGACTCATCTAAAAATAATTTGTATATGCTGCTGGTTCTGAACAATTCAATTAAAAAAGTTGATAAGATTTTTTCGGGATTACTACATTAACATCTTCAAAACAGAATAGGTATAATGAAAAAATATATATTATGGGACAATGACGGTGTCCTTGTTGATACTGAGAAGTATTACCTGAAAGCCAATCAAATAGTCCTTGGCGAATTGGATATTGAATTGACTGAGGATGCATATAAAAGAATTTCACTGTCTGAAGGAAAGAGTGTTCTTGAGCTATCGAGAGAAAAGGGCTTTAATGATGAGATGATTCTGCAACTGCGCGATAAGCGGGATGATGTTTATGAGAAATTTATTCTTCATGAGAACCTGGCATTACCTGATGTGGAAACAGTACTGTCTGGCTTGAAAGGTAAATTCGGAATGGGAGTCGTCACTTCAACGAAATCCGCATATTTTAAAAGACTTCACGAACTAACAGGATTTCATCACTTCTTCGACTTCGTTGTAGCCAGGGAGGAGTATAAAATTGCTAAACCAGATCCCGAGCCATATATGATTGGAATTGAAAAGTCCGGCTGTGTGCCTTCGGAGGTTGTTGCAGTTGAAGATACGCCACGCGGTGTTCGGTCTGCAGTAAAAGCCGGTATAGATTGTATTGCAATTCCAAACCAGTTTACACATGATGCTGAATTCGAGGGAGCGGTCTTACGACTGGAATCTATTGCAGAATTAAATGAAGACCTGCTTCTTAAATTATAGGAACGATACATGCTGATAAGAACTTTGCAATTATTTAATAAGATATTTATAAATTCGTCTGTTAATAGCCTGCTAAAGTATTAAGCAAATTAAGGTAGGAATTGTGTCCAATTATAAACTCATAGTGCAATACAAAGGAACCAATTATGCCGGCTGGCAAATTCAGAATAATGCGGTATCAGTGCAGCAGGTATTGGTGGAATCTATTGATAAGATACTCCAGGATAAAATAAATTTGATTGGATCCGGAAGGACAGATGCGGGTGTTCATTCACTGGGACAGACTGCAAATTTCAGGACGGACAAATCGCTCGAGGAGTCCAGGTTTCTTCATTCACTAAATTCTGTTTTGCCCGAAGATATTACAGTAAATAACCTCGAACCTGTTCATGAGGATTTTCACTCGAGATTTGATGCAGTTAGCCGCAGCTATTTTTATATGATTTCACGCGTAAGGTCACCATTTTATAATGATTTTTCTTATACTATTAATTGGATTAACGATGAATTTATTTCGGCTGCTAACAGAATGTCCAAGACTCTGATCGGTGAATATGACTTCACATCATTCAGCAAAAAGAACAGCGATGTGAAAACTCATATTTGTGAAATTAAAAGCATACACTGGTGTAGAAAAGGTGAGCTGGTATATTTTTACATTGAGGCTAACAGGTTTCTCCATGGTATGGTGCGGGCAATAGTAGGAACGATTATAGAATCCGTAAGAAACAATAAATCAGCGATGTACCTTACGGATATTCTGCAACAGATGGATAGAAACGCAGCGGGAATGGCTGCACCTGCAAAAGGATTATTTTTATATAAGGTGAAATATTAATTATGAATATTGATTTATCGGGAAAAACAGTTCTTATTACCGGCGGTTCACGCGGGATTGGAGCATCATGCGTTAGGCTCTTCGCGGAAGCCGGGGCAGATGTTGCCTTTACATACAATTCAAATGAGGAAGCAGCCAACGAGTTAATTGCCGAAGAAAATTTCGAGATAAAAATTAAAGCGTATAAAGTGGATACCGCTCTGGAAGATGATGTAATATCCTGCATTCGTCAGGTGAAAGTAGATTTCGGAAAAATTGATATTCTTGTTAACAATGCCGGCATTTGGAAAGCCCGCAATATTGATGAAATGAGTCAGGAAGAGTGGAATGAAACTATCAGTATAAATCTGACGGGGACATTTCTGTTCATTAAACATACAGTTCCGTCAATGAAGAAAAATGAATTCGGACGGATTATTAATATTTCTTCAACAGCCGGTCAGAGAGGGGAATCGGAGCATAGTCATTATGCAGCATCAAAAGGGGGAGTTATTTCCTTAACCAAGTCCTTAGCGGTTGAACTTGCTAAGTATAATATTACAACCAATAGTGTTGCGCCGGGCTGGGTTTATACCGACATGTCGAATGATATACTCCTGGACGAATCTTATGAAGAAGTATTAAAAAATTATGTGCCGCTCGGCAGAGCTGCATATCCTGACGAAATTGCCGGACCGGTATTATTCCTTGCCTCACCTCTTGCTAATCATATAAACGGTGAAATCCTGAATGTGAACGGCGGTTGTGAACTTATCGGGTAATAAATAGTAAGTACATTATCATTGCACTAAAAATATTTTATTATGGCTGAGTATCATCCGTTAATTGTACATTTTCCTCTTGCATCACTTACTCTATACGTGTTTGCTGAAGCGGCAGGTTATATATTAAAAAATGATAAACTAAGATTTACAGCTCAACTGTTATTGATTACAGGAGTTGTTACCGGAATAGCTGCGGTTTTAAGCGGAAACCAGTCAGCTTATAGTTTTAATGAATTGAATAAAAATATAGATATTCAGATTGTTAAAGAAGCCATCGAAACACATGAAACCTACGCTACCATTTTGCTGTGGTACTTTTTTCTCTTGCTTGCAGCACGAACTTGGTTGATTTTGCAAAAAACCTTTACGAAAATTAAGTATGTTGCAGTTGTAGTTTTCGCTGTTTTTGGATTGTATTTTATATGGCTCAGCGGGCATTACGGTGGAGAACTTGTTTTCGAACATGGTGTGGGTACGAAGACTTTTAATCAAAAATCAATCGACTAACGATGCGTAAATTCCTAATTCCAATAATCCTCGTTTTACTTAATTGCGGAATATCCGCGCAATTTCTCAAATTGGGTGAAGCCCGCGGACTTTTCATGTCGATTGGGGTAGGTCCAAAAGTTCCAATCGGAACTTTCAGTGATACAAGAAATCTTGGAATTGGTTTCGACGTCGCGTTGTCGTATACGGATAATGAGTACATACCTGTATTTGTTTATTCTAAACTTGGCTTTCAGCATTTCCCCGGGAAACAGGCTTTATACAAGAGATCCGATTATTCCTCAATTTCCACTAACGTAATTACGATACAGCCGGGCATAAGATTATATCTCCCGCCACTGGTGAATCAGGATTTTTTGCTGATGCCGGTTGTCGAAGGCGGCCTCTCATGGTCATACTTCATGACCTTACACCAATTTAAAGTTGATAGTGGTAAAAACGGCTACGATCAGGATAAAAACAATTTCGGTTTTCATATAGGCGGCGGTTTTTCCATGTTCCTTATGGATGTGATGGCTTACTATAATTTTATTCTTCATCACCAGTATTTATCGTTTGATCTGCGAATAAGAATTCCAATTTTTGTAAAAGTGTAAGTACATATGGAAAATAAGAATATCAAATACGGATTGAGCAATAATATTGGGCTGATAACCATTAACCGGCCTGATAAGTTAAATGCGTTAAATCATGAGACATTAAAAGAATTGGAAGAGTTACTTGATTCAATTAAGTCTGATGAATCCAAAGTAGTTATAATAACCGGTGAAGGGGATAAGGCGTTTGTAGCCGGCGCTGATATAAATGAAATTAATGTCTTGGATGCGAATTCTGCGAAGGAATTTTCGCTGTTTGGGCAAAGCGTATTTAACAAAATAGAATTGCTGGGTAAACCGGTAATTGCCGCGGTTAATGGCTTTGCACTGGGCGGTGGTTGTGAACTTGCACTTGCCTGTCATATTCGTATTGTGTCGGATGATGCTAACTTCGGTCAGCCTGAAATTAAACTCGGAATAATACCTGGTTACGGTGGTACACAGCGATTACCCCGGGTTATCGGACATTCAAAAGCGATTGAGTACTCGCTTACCGGCGAAATGATAAATTCCGAGACCGCCAAAGAGATTGGACTCGTAAACAAGGTTGTTCCTAAGGAAAAACTTCTTGATGAGGCTTACTCATTAGCCGGGAGAATAGCACAATTCAGCGGTCCGATAATTAATAACTTGTTGAATGCGATTGTTTCTTCCGGGGAGAAAGTTCTTTCGGAGGGATTGAACAATGAAGCCGCTCTTTTTGCTGCATGCTGTAACTCTGAAGATTTTAAGGAAGGAACAAGCGCCTTTTTGGAGAAACGAAAACCTGATTTCAAGGATAAATAAATTTTAATAACGCCTGGATAAAGTTGATAAAGAAAAAATTAATTTACTCACTGGTTATTGCCGCATTCATTTTACTTATTATAAACATTCTTGTCGAAACTTTTTCCACTCCTGAGGTTATTGTTGTTAAGAATGAATTGTCGTGTTCCCGGATTGATGAAATATTCATCACATCCTTATGGGATTACGGGATTGTTGAATCATGGATAACTGCAAAAGATATAAACAATTCCGAATACGACTCTCTCGCGCATGTGTACTATATTCAAATACCACAAGATCTCCAGATAGTAAACGTAATCGCCGGATTATCGGAGAGCTTTAACAAGAAGCCGGTAAAACTTGTAACAGAGGAGCGTAAAAATCATTCTAACAGTACAGTGAAGATTTTCTCGAATGGTGTATTAAAACTTGAAGCTTTCCTGGATAAAGCAGATGACTTGCAGCGGGAATATGCGGAAATCAGTTTTATAGTTCAAAGTCCCGATCAAATTGATTCAGACTTAAAAAATAAGCTTGAGCATATTGATATTGGATATACTTTATTGTTCACGCCGTCGATTGATTTGAAAAATGAACTCGAAAAGATCAAAAAAATAAACTCATCCTTCGCACTTTTAATTGATGATGATATTGATGAGGACAAGTATGTGTTGGACACCGACGATAGTAAGAATAAGCTTGCAAGAAATGTTATCAATATTATTTCTGACTACGGAAGAAACATCCCATACATACTCAACGAGAAGTCCGAGATATACAATTCGGTAGCATTTGCTTATATCAGGGAGGAGTTTACGAAGAGGGAAATTGTTTTGTCTAAATTATCCGACTATCATGACCTGCGCGGTAAACCTATTGAACAGTTAAAATCGATACTGAAATTTCATTGTGAAAACGGGAAAGGGAAGCAGAGGAGATACCTTCTGGTAAGTATAACTGAGTTTTTAAATCTTAAGACTGAAGTTAAGTATTATAAAAGACTTGGAAACAGATTTAGTTCGATGTAAGAATTAAACCGGTTTTCCGTCTTTATCGAGTACTTCAATTTTATAATCAAACTTATCTTTTAATCCCGGAAGTAGTTTTTTGCTGTCTCCATGAATAAGTATTACTGATTTATCCGGATGAACATAATTCTTTGCGGCCTGAATGACAGAATCCTCATTGATAGCCTCAATATTCTCAAGATACTTGTTGAAATAGCCCTTCTCAAGGTCATAGAGTACCATTGTGCCCAGGTTGTTAGTTATCTGCATATAAGTTTCGAATAGTGCAGGGAACCGTTTTATGAGATAAGATTTAGCGAAATCCAACTCACTGTTTTCAACACCATTTCTTATGTCTTTCATTTCCCTCAGGATTTCAAAAACGGCATCCGCAGTTACTTCTGATTGAACCGCTGTAGATACAGTAAATGCACCGGCCCTTTTATTATAATTGAAATATGAACTTGCGCCGTATGTAAATCCCTTGTCCTCTCTCAGATTCAGATTGATCCGGCTGGAGAACTGACCTCCGAGTATTGCGTTCATTATATGTTTGGAAAAATAATCGCCGCTATTCCTCGGTGTCGTTAAGTGACCGATTCTAATTTCTGACTGACCAGCGTCCGGCGAGTCAATCAGGTAAATCCGTGTTGACCCTGAATTACTTAATGTCATATCGCCGGGAATTTTATTCTCTCTTAATCCCGCTTTTGAAACATACTTATTAATTAGCTCGAGTACTTTCTGACCAGGTTCACTTCCAACAGCAATGATAGTTGTTCGGGACTTTTTAACGGCAGCGGTGTAAAACTCTTTAACATCCTTGTGATTAAAGGATGAAACGGATTTGGTTCTGCCGATTATCGGATGAGAATAACAGGTGTCTTTATACATTAATTCGTCGAATACATTATTGGCTATTTGGGAAGGGTTATCCTGTGTCTGAACTAATTTTGTCATTAGCTTAGACTTCTCCCTGTTGAAATCATTCTCGCTGAATTTCGGAGAATTAATAATAGTGGACAGCAATTCAACTGATCGTTCGATGTACTCGGACATACATAGCATCGCTGCAAATACCGCATCTTTATCGGCTGATATACTCAACACAGAACCGATTTTTTCAATTTCATCACTTAGTTGTAGAGAGTCATATTCCCCGGCACCTTCATCCATCAGCATGGCTGTTAGATAAGCAAGCCCCCGCTTGTTTTGTGGATCATAAGCGCTTCCACTTTCCATTATTACTTCAAATTGAGTCACAGGTAAATTCTGCTTGTGAACATAAAGAAGTCGGATGCCATGATCGAGATTGTATTCTTCAATAGTCGGGAGTGAAAACTCTATATTTCCTTCCGACTCAGGCTTTTGTTTTCTGAAATCGGTCATATTGTATTCTTGGATTTTGGAACGACATCGAGTCGAACGTGATTATTAAACAGGTGTTTCTTCGCGGTGTCAGCAATTGTTTGAGCGGTTATTCGTTCATACCTCTCTAAATCAATAATAAATGAATTCGGCTCGTTTAAATAAAAGTTATAACTGTTAAATTGGTTAGCCATCCTTTCAACATTCTGTAATGAATAGAGAAATGAAGACTTAATTCCGTTCAATGTTCTTAACAACTCATTCTCAGTCACGCCTTCCTGAGCGAGTTTTTCTATTTCCGTCATTATTTCACTCTTGATTGTATCAAGCTCTACTCCCGGCTTTGCGGTTGCTACGATAATGAACATTCCCGTTAGATTCGCAGAGTATTGAAAACAAGAAACATCCTGTGCGATTTGTTTTTCATGAACCAGGGATTTGTAAAGTCTAGAATTTTTTGAGGACCCGAGTATATCCGATAGTGCATCCAGATCCGGGTCATCCTTGCTGAATACTTTATCCGAAATCCAGGCAAGGTAAATTCTGGGAAGCTGAACATTATCTTCATGTACTATATGCTTACTTTCTGTAAGAGCCGGCTGATTATAATGTAACGGACTAACTGCCTGCTCCGAGGGGATTTCAGAGAAGTACTTCTCAACTGATTTTATCGCGTCCTTCGTTTCCATATCACCGGCAATAACAAGGCTTGCATTATTGGGAGAGTAATATTTCCTGAAGAAGTCTTTAATATCATCAAGCTCAAAGTTCTCAATATCCTTCATCCATCCTATTGTTGGCCAGTGATAGGGGAAATCCTGTTCAAACAAATTTGAGAACAATAATTCCCAAGCGAGACCGTAAGGTTCATTTTCATATCTCTGACGTCGTTCGTTCATCACTACACTTTTCTGATTATCCAGTTTTTCCTGTATTAATCCATCCAGCATAAATCCCATTCTGTCGGATTCCAGCCATAACGCTAAGTCCAGATTATTACTCGGCAGAGTTTCGTAGTAATTTGTTCTGTCAATAGATGTTGATCCGTTCAGACTTCCGCCGGCTTCCTGGATATACCTGAAATGCATTTCCTTCTCAACATTCAGTGAACCCTGAAACATCATATGTTCGAACAAATGTGCGAAACCGGTTTTCCCTGGCGTTTCACACGATGAGCCGACACGGTACCAGAGGTTTACCGAGACAAGAGGGAGTGATTTATCTTCGTAGAGAATAACTTCAAGACCATTATCCAAAACAACTTTTTCGTACTTTTTATCCAGAAGGTTCAAATTATTATTCATAAGCGATTCAGTACTATCTTCCTTTCAAAATGAATTCTATTCTTTCGAGATTTCCATCTATATTTTTATTCGGTTTGATATCGAATAATTTTGCAAGCAGAGGATAGATATCAATATTCCACAATGTCCCGGTTTGATAACAACTCTTGAACGATGGTCCGGATGCTATAAATATTCCATTCATATCTAAAAAGTCTTTCTCGTATCCGTGATTCCCACCGGAAAAATATTTTGCAGATCTATCTATTCCTTTATTATCCAGCAGAGACCAGCCGGGATCGGCAATAACCGTAATCGGAGGTGTTAACAGTCCCTTTGAATAATGATAAAACGACGGAATATTGTCTTTCGTATACACCTTAAAGTGACTTGCATTACCCTTTAAGTGCTCGTAGACCTTCTTCACATCACCTGCTGAAGGATGAACCCGCATTACAGGTCCGCTGTCGTATAGATCACAGTTATAACCTTCTAGTATTTCTTCCACATTAATAATTCGTTCGGGAGATGTTTCCGTCATACCGTGATCCGAAACAATTATCAAATCAACACTATCGATCATACTGATTTCAGTAAGTCGTTTAACAAGGTAAGCCGCAGCCGAATCCGATTTCCTGATAGCTTCATTCACTTCCGATGAGTTAGGCCCGAATCTATGTCCGTATGTATCGGTATATTCAAAATACAGGCTAAGGAAATGCGGTCTGTTTGACGAGGGCAGTGTTAACCAGGCAAGCAATGTATCGATACGATCAGTATATGGCATACGGGAATTATAATACTTGAAATATTCGGGATGCTTTCCTGCACCTCTGATTTCCGATCCAGGCCAAAAGATGCTGGCGGATTTTAATCCGTTTTTCTCCGCAGTTTCCCAGAATGCCTCGCCCATGTACCACTTTTCGTCCCATTTGGAAACCGTATCGGAAATGTTGTATCTTTCACCTGTTTGCGGATCAATAAAGTTATTTGCGATTATACCATGATTCTCAGGATACATTCCGGTGACTATTGAATAGTGATTCGGGAATGTTTTGGAAGGGAAGGAGGGGCGAAGAGATAATGCACGCGTTCCCTTTGTACTGATATCCAGTAAAGTAGGTGTAATTCTTCTATTTAGATAATCCCACCTGAAGCCGTCGAACGAGACAAGTATTACATATGGTCCCGCGTATATATTTTGCAGGGATAGAAGTAGCGCTATCCCCACAGTAATTTTAAATAATTTTTTCATCACGGAACTGAATCTAAAGCCTATTATTGAATATCACAAATATTAAAAACTCAACGTCAGACTTGTATGCCACCATCTGTCTCTGCCGAACCAGACAAGTGCTGAATGGGCATCATGTGCAGCACCGTCAACAGCGTCAATAATGTAATCCTTATTATCGAGTATGTTAAATACGTGAAATCCAATGTTCAGACTCTCGATCGAGTATTCATTTAAATTAATTTCATAACCCAGATGAACATCGATCAGGAAATAATCCGGGATTCTCCATGGATTAACACCTTCATCACCGGCATCCGTTCTCTGATCAGGATTATACTGCGCGTAATGTCTTCCGGCAAAATTATAAACCGGATTAAAATAAATAATGCCGGAGGTTGTAACCTGCTTTTTGTAGAACATCGATATTGATGCGGTAGTCATCGGAAAACCGCCAACAAATACATCTTTGACGTAGGAATTAATTTCCTTCTGCTGAAGTGGATCGGATTCGGGAGCAACTACAGCATTGACATTGTTAGTCCATTTATTAACCGCGTAACTCAGCATAGCTCTGAATTCCAGATTATTTACAGGAGCGAATTTACTTTCCAGCTCAATTCCCGTATGTCTGGCATCTGCGCCGGCAATATTGTAAAAGAACCTTTGCCCGGTACGCGTATCCTGAACATCTGTTCGAATAGCCTTGTCTTTCCAGGATGTATAGTAACCGTTTATTTTGAAAAGAATAACTCCTGTCTGTAAGCCATATCCGCCTTCTAGATTCAGAATTTTCTCGTTCTTAATTCCCTGATACTCATTATTAGTATAGTCAAATACATTTTCAGAAAGTGGCGCCCTGGAAAAGAATCCGAGATTTACGAACACATTATTATTCTTGTTGATGTTATAGTTATAACCGTGTTTCAAAGTGAAGCCGGTTAGATCCTTCCAGTCAGTTTCCCGCTTAGGATCGGTAGGGGAATAATTAAAGTAATCAACCCTTTTATAACCGGTTAGAGATAATGAAGCGTTCGCATATACTGTAAGCGGATCATAATTGTATTCAGCTTGTGCGAATCCTCCAAGTTGTCTTACGTAGCTATCGGCATTGTAATCAACCTTGTCACCGACATACAGCATTGTATTCGGATCAAGATTGAGATTGCTGCTGTAAAGCGTATAATCGCCTCCTAACAGATTATCTATCTTCCTGTAGTTTTGAGCGTAATAATATCTCGCATCAATCCCGCCCGATAACTCTAGTTTATTGTTACTGTAACGAATGTTTGAAATAATACCCGACCAGTAATCTTTGTGAACTGTAAATCTAAGTGCATTTTCAGTGTAATATAAATCAGGGTCTAAATCCGAACGAATTGTGGAAGTGTTTTTCTCCCATTCCAGGTCCAGATTCACCAGTCCCTCTTTATTTCTGGCAAAATCCACCCAGTAAGGAACAGTCCCGCCACCTTGTCCGTAAGTAAAATAAGCCGTGGTCGCGAGTACGGTTTTATTGTTAATCTGCCAGTTATGATTAAGGTTAATCGAAGGCTTATGAAATACATTGTCACGGATATTAAGTGGTGAACCATTCAGGTAACCCCAGTCGGAATTGAACTTCTTACCATGTGACTTCCAATAAGAGATTGTATGCATTGTTAGTCTTTGTCCATGATTCTGCGGCGAGCCCATAACCTGTAATTCAAGTGAATGATTTTCGAATATTCCGCCGATTGACAGAAAGTAGGTGAACTCATCAAATTGAGTTCTGTCGGCGTACCCGTCCCAGGATTTTTTCGATACCAGTGCGTTGATGCTTAGCTTCCCGGGGACAAGTTCATCAGCAATTGTAACGGTTAGCTTCCTGAAATTATCCGATCCGAACTCGCTTCTTATCTTTCTCTGCGGTATCCCTTTCCCGATTCCTTTTGTTACGATGTTAATGTTGCCGCCGATACTCGAAACCGAATAAGGATTTGCTCCGAGTCCGCGCTGAACCTGGATATAATCAACTACGTCGCTTACTCCTGCCCAGTTAGTCCAGTAGACTTCTCCGTTCTCCGGATTGTTGACCGGCACGCCATTGATCATAATTCCAATGTTGGTTTGACCGAATCCACGCATGTTCAATCGTAAATCCCCCGTACCGCCCCCCTGCGCCGATACGTATACAGATGGGGACGATTCCAATACATTCACAACATCACGTGATCCAAGTCTCTGATCGATATCCTTGTCATCAACCTGTGTGAAAGCAATGGGTGTTTTCCTGAATTGTGCTCTTGAAGCCTGAACTACTGTTTCATTAAGTAAAACGGATTCCGAGGACAATTTGAATACTCTTTCTGTGACCTTCTCAGTGATTTCGATAGTTTCAGTAATTGTGCTGTAGCCGATATAGCTGAAAATTAGAGTATAACTGCCCTGGTTGGGTAAATCAATTGTAAATGTTCCTGTTGTACTGCTGGTTGTTCCCGAATTGAGTTCTGTTACATAAATATTCGCACCGCTTAACCGGGTGCCGGTTTGGTATTCTTCTACGACTCCTTTAAGTTGTAAATTTTGTGCATAAAGTAATGCTCCAGATAAAAATAAGACTAGAAACACCTTTTTCATTAAGTAATCCTTTCCGCATAGCTTTTCTTTTTTTGTTTTAAAATGTGTATTTAAAATTACTAAAACTCTCTTAGGCAGAAAAGGGGATATCGAGGGGTTCTTAAAATTATTTTTTAATAACTGATAGTTATACGGGAAATGGATATAAAAAAAAGGCTGCCCTTTCGAGCAGCCTTATAAAATTACTTGCTCACTAAATTATTAGTAAGATAATCTTATACCAACATTGAAATACTGAGGAAGACCGAAGTAAACTTCAGCATCATCTGCTTTATGTGCTTTTGTTCCGTAAGCATTGTAAGGACTGTTATCAGTAGCATCAGAAATATATTCTGTATCAAGAAGGTTGAATATATGTCCGTAAATTTCGAATCCGATACCTTCAACTTTAATAGGCAGAATGTAATTTGCATGAAAATCAACAAGAGTGTAAGAAGGAATCTTCCATGGTTGAATGCCCGCTTCGGTCACTTCTGTTCTGTCAAATGGCTCCCAGCTTGCATAATAATCAGCATAGTAATGTCCCACTAATGATAGCGTCAGTCCCTGAATCGGGAATAAGTTTGCCGTCACGGTGAATGCTGTCTGGGGGCTGTCGCCGACTTTCAAATCTTTTACATATGCACTGAATTCAACGTCCTGAGAACCGCCGGTTGAGTAATCTTTGTAGGTTGCATGAACGTCGTCGGTAAATTCCCAGTTACCTAAAGAAGCAGTTGCGTTGAGTCTGAAAAGGTTAACCGGTTGATACCAAACGTCAAATTCCAGTCCAGTGTGGAGTTGATCCATTCCAGAAATAAGAATCATTCCTTCAATATCCTGTGTAATATTATATGGTTCAGTGGTTGCTCTGTCATTCCACTGTGTATAATAATAACTTAAACCAACATGAAGTTTATCCGTATTGTATTGGACTCCTCCTTCAACCGACATGAATATTTCGTTGTCTGGATCATTAACAATAAATCCGGTAACGTCATTAATTGTATTGTCGAAAATCGGAGCTGAAGATACATAACCACCATTTGCGAAAGCCATAATATTTTTATTGAATCGGTAACTGGCTCCAGCTTTTACCTGGTAACCGGTGAATGCATCAGTTTCAGCATAGAGTTCATCGCCATCATCACCTTTTACCATATGATTGGTATAAGTGTAACTTTTTGTATTCAAACCAAGAGCTCCGAACGCAGTAACTTTTTCGGAAGAATACTCTGCCTGGGCAAATCCACCAATCCAATCAACTGTGTTTGTGAAATCATAATCAATTTTATCGCCCAATTTTTTAAAATATTGATTTCCTGAATCAAATTCGTTCCCGTTCCAATGAAATGCAGTGGCTCCGAGGAGGTCGCGTACTTCCCTATAATGGAATACTTCTGCCGTTCTCCAATCGACACCCACCTGTGCGGTGATATTTTTGTTAACTCTAATTGCAAGTTTCGCGATACCACCAAACTGATCTTGCGAGTTAACACTGTTTCTCAGGATACCACTTCTTGTATAATCAGGATCGTTCTTTCTGTCTGTAACAATTCCAGCTGCCTGGTTCTGAGCAATAGTAGCATGCCAGTCAACTATCCTTTGTTTTAGAGAATAGTCATACTGTAAGCTTCCGTAAGTACCGGATCCCCCACCTCTACCACCGGAATAATATATTGTTGTATACAAACTTAACATGTCGGAGAATTTTGAATACCAGTTCAAGTTAACTTGAGGTTTGTGGTAATAGTTTTCTCTTTCATTAATAAAGTTCGGATCATATCTGTCATCTGAACTGCCGTTCCAGTACTGTTTCCCGGTATATGAAGAACTTACATTGTTCCAGTTAGAGTTATATTTCAAACCCTGCTCGGTAAACGCAGCATCATCAAGCCAACCTGCTTCCGTATCGTCAAGATCTTTTGCATAATCATGGCTGAAACTAGCTATGTTCAAAGCCCAAGATCTTTGACCATGTCTTTGAGGTGCTCCAAGTGCATATAATTCAATTCTGTTGTTGTCATTAATATTATATGCTGCACCAAAGTAGTAAGCCCATGCATCAGTCCAAGTCTGATCAACGATTCCATCGCCGGTTTTCCTGACTAAGGTTCCGTTAAATGCCCACTTACCATCAATTAATCCGGAAGATGCTGATAAACTTGATTTTAAAAAACTTCCCGAACCGATTTCCTGCTTAAAGCTGATGCCGAAATTCTGTGCAGTTGGTTCTGTTATTAAGTTCATTGAACCACCGATTGAGGGGGTATTTAGTGTAGTAGCACTTAAACCTCTTTGCAATTGTATGGAACCTGCAGCATCGCCAATACCGTCCCAGTTAGACCAGTATACCCATCCCCATTCGATATCATTAACAGGAACACCGTTGATCATTACTGCAACATTTCTCTGATCGAAACCTCTTACATTTACACGACCATCACCGGCACCGCCGCCGCCAGATGTTGCGTAAACTGAAGGAGTCGTATTGAGTACCAACGGTATATCTCTTGAACCGAGAGTAGCTTCCATTTCTTCGGCATCAATAGTTGTAAACGCAACTGGGGTTTCCAGCTCACGTGCTCGGTCCGCAATAACTTCAACATTAAGAGAGAATGCATAATCACTTAATATGAAGTTCAGTTCCATATTATTTGTTATATCAACTGACATTTGTTTTGTCTCAAATCCGATATAACTACAAACTACTGTATAAGTGCCGGCTGAAACATCAATACTGTATGAACCGTTTTCATCAGTGGCAGCACCTAAATTGGTGTTCTTGATATAGACGTTTGCCCCTATTAAATTCTCGCCGGACTGTTTGCTTGTTACAACACCTGACAGTGTGTAGCTTTGTGCGGCTAGTGTTGATGCTACCAATAACATCAGCACCATTAGTTTGTAAAGTTTTGACATAGAACATCCCTTTGGTTTGTTTGTAAATGTGATTTAAACTAGACCTGTAATAATATGAATTCCATGTGATTTTGCGCAACTTTTTAGGCCTACTTAATGATAATTTAATCTCTGGAATATCTCATGATAATTCCTTACTTTTATAGCTAATTTATTTTTTGCACCTCCTTTCTTTTAATTCCCGTTTCTTTTATTAAATTCCAATTAAATTAAGCCGTTGCTTTATTGTAACCAGCACCCATAACATAATAGTTTTATAATATTGATTATTATTTTCTTATTTTTACTGCTGTTCATTCAAACATCAGCAAGAAAGTTATGCAAAACCTTAATTTCGACCTTAGCAAAATCAAGTTAATTATTACAGACGTTGACGGTGTTCTTACCAATGGCGGGCTTTATTACAGTCGCGAAAATCTTGAGCTGAAACGCTTTAATATAAAAGACGGAATGGGCGCAATTCTTCTCAGGGAAGCAGGAATAAAGTGCGGTATTATTACCACGGATAAACCGGACTTTGTTAAGATTAGAGCGGAACGAATGAAACTTGATTTTTATTTCACTGAAGTTTGGGATAAAGCCGGCAAACTGGATGATATTTGCAGTGAATTTGAAATTACCAGGGATGAAATAGCTTTTATCGGTGATGATGTTAACGACATCGGGATCATTAAGGAAGTCGGATTCAGCGCTGCACCTGCCGATGCCGTGCCAAAAGTTATTGACCTTGTTGACTATGTTTGCAAGCGCAACGGCGGCGAAGGAGCTTTCAGGGAACTGGTTGATATCATTCTGGAGAGCCGGGAATAACGGTATTCTCTATAATCTCAAATCAAATACAAATCTTAGTGCGTCCTCTATTTTACTCATTTCCTGATCAGACAATATCCCCCGAATCTTAACTAGCCTTTGCCTGTAATCGACTGGGCGAGTTTGAAGACAGTCCGCAATTGATTTCGTATCAAGTCTGTTATCTTTAGTTGGACGAATTTCTACGTTAGTTACTATTAATGATTTTTTTTGATTCCATGAAGTCAAAGGGACAACTTGAATCACGGGGACTCTTTTATTGTAGATATCATTTGTCGCAACCACACATGGTCTTACTTTACCTTTCTCAGCTCTCTTAACCGGATTGTCCCTAATATAAGGTCCTTCGGGGATTAATTCAACTATATCCAGATTTATATTAAACTGGCTCTGTGCAGCATTCTTAACTTTCGGAATGCCGTCCTTTAATTAATTCGGGAAATTTTCTGAAATAGTATCTGTTAAAGGCTTTTTCAGTTACCCGACTTAATCATTTTTTTTATGTATAACGTGTAGCGTTAAATGTCAAGAATAATAAATTATTACTGTGAATTGCTTGACTATCTTCAAAATTAATTTAAAATTAGTGTCCAAATGTTCACTAATTTATGAAGATACTACACTTAAATACCGAAGGCTCTGTGCTGGATATGACGGGCTATTCTCTTCCGGGCAGGCAAAATGCGAAACTGGAAATCCCGAAGATACACAGGCCTATACCCGGGAAGAACAGCCGGATAGATTTTGATATTTACGACTACAAAATGCTGTTCACAGATCCGGGTACCCGTAAAATTATGCGTGAAGGGAACACGATAGGCTGTTTCTATATAGAGTCGCCCGGTATGCGCTCGCTTCTTAAACGGCTGGACTGCGATACGTTCGAAATGCTTACGGCCGCAAGTTCGGTAATTCGTCCCGGTGTTGCCGAAAGCGGTATGATGCAGGAGTTTGTTGCGCGGCATAAAGATCCTTCGCGGCGTAAGTACCTTGTTCCCGCAATGGAAGAATGTCTCGGTGAAACTTACGGTGTTATGATTTACCAGGAGGATGTTATAAAAGTTGCTCACGAAGTTGCCGGATTAACACTTGAAGAAGCCGACCTGCTGCGCCGCGCCATGAGCGGGAAACTCCGTTCGCACGAAGCCATGAAACGAATGGCGGACAAGTTTCATGTTTCATGCATGGCAAACGGTTACAGTGATAAAATAGCAAAGGAACTCTGGCGGCAGATAGAGTCCTTTGCCGGCTATGCATTCTGTAAGGCGCACAGTGCCTCCTTCGCCCTGCTATCGTTCCAGGTAGCTTATCTCAAAGTTCATTACCCCGCCGAGTTCATGTCAAGCGTACTGAGCAACCGGGGCGGTTACTATTCCGCTGCGGTTTATGTGCAGGAGTGTAAACGCATGGGACTGGAAATGCTTCTGCCTGATATAAACGAAAGCATCTACGAATACGAAGGGAAAGGGAAGACGATACGTATCGGGTTTATGGGGGTTAAGAACTTAGCGCAGAGTTCCATTGATAAAATTATTGAGGAGCGAAAAGTAAACGGAAAATACATGTCTCTCGCGGATTTCATAGTGCGGACGAAGCTTGGTTACGAGGAGACTAAACTGCTCATAAAATGCGGAGCAATGGACTATTTTAACCTGACGCGTCCCTCGCTCGTAAGACTGCTGGATGTCTATTTAAGCCGCCGGAAATTGCTTGATGAAAACTATAACGACCTGTTTGCGGCAGAAACATTCGCCCTCGAAAGGGAAGTGATCACTAAACGCCAGTACAGCCTTTCGGAAATTTGCGGAATTGAGTATGAAACTTTCGGTTACATGGTTACCCGCCATCCGCTTTATTTCTTCCGTCAGTTTACCGATCACCCGAAAGTTGTTAAAGCTGCGGATATGGAAAAACACAACGGAGAAAAAGTGAGAATGGTGGGCTGGTTCATGACATCCAAACGGATCAAAACGAAAAAAGGAGATATAATGAAATTCCTTTCGCTCGAAGACCTGACCGGGACTTTCGAAGCCGTTCTGTTTCCCCGCACATATACCGAATATGCTGAGAGGACTCTGTCCATGGGACCTTACCTGCTTCTCGGTACGGTGGATATGGAAAACGGGCATAACCTGGTTGTGGAAAAGCTTGCCGTGCTCTCCGCCAGGGAAGTGTCGTCGGTTATGCAGAAAGACAGTGCCGAAAATAAGTGGTTCGGCGATGTTGAAAAAGTCTTTGAAGAGGAGTTCTATATTGTTGAGTCCCTGAACACGGAAAAACTAAGAAGAGCTTATTTGTAACAAAAAAGGTGACAAATAAATCAATAAATGGATGCTGGAGTATTGTTTAAGCGATTAGTAAATTTGAAAAGTAAATTAGCTGATATTTAAGTACGGGGAATGAATAATGCAGAACTGGCATCCTGAACAAGGGGATTATGTGAAACAGAATGCTATGCAGGACAGCAGGAAGAGAAAGCAGAAAGAGGCTGTTCGGAAAGTGATAGTATATGGAATTATGGGAGCATTTATTTTAGGTGCAATAGCTATAATAATATTTTTTGCTTAGAAAATTATTTGTGGAACCGGCTAAACGAGAAAGTCCGGTTGAGTAGCTGAGATGATTAAGCTGAAGGAAGTAATTGAAAATGAAAAAGCAGGAATGTAACCGGATAAAATCTCTGTTTAAAAAGGGAATAAGGGAATTTTAAGAATTCCGAATGGGAATTATTCTGGATTGAGGCGTCCTGATAAAAATGACTTTTTGTCAACCTATTTCAGGACTATACGCGCTACCGGGCTGCTTCTGAAATTAACTTTTCAATAAATATCCTGCTTTTCATTTTCTTTATTTTGAGTTCAAATTTAGTTGCATCAAATTTTAAATCAAATCCTTTGGAATAAACAAGCTGCCAAGGTATACCATTTCTTGTAGAGGGAGTATGCCTGGAATTATGCTCGTTGATTCTTCGTTCGAGGTTATTGGTTGAACCGATATAATAACGGTTAGTTGATTTGCTGAAAAGGATGTATGTGTAGAATTGCATCGATTGTCTTGTGGAAGTGAAACTAGTCGGGGTGATAGGATTTGAACCTACGGCCTCTTCGTCCCGAACGAAGCGCGCTACCGGGCTGCGCCACACCCCGAATAAGAATAACAAAATCACAAAACAGATAATAAAAAATTAAGAACCTACAGACTTCCGAACTATGATCGGGACACGTTACCGGGCGGAGTTTATCCCGCTTCTGCGGGACCACACCCCGATCCAGTAAAACAGAACATGTAAATATATTCGGTAGTAATAATTAATATTTACAAGGACTACAAATATATCTTAACGGCGTGAAAATTCAAACAAAGAAGTGATTGTTTAAGAAAAAGTTCGTAATTTTCACAGCCAATCAGCTATTAGAGGGACTATGAAAACTGCACTTATCATACTGTTTTGTTTTAGCTGTTCTATATTTGCACAGAGCGAAACCACTACTATTATTGATTCACTCACAATAGACTCCTTGTACAAAGCTAATGAACAATTAATGGTGGAAATAGATTCTTTAAATAAAAGAATTGAATTTCTTGAATTGGAGATTGAACGCTCCAAATGGTCGCAGATAAAAGATGGTCTTACAATTGACGAGGTCATCAGGATAATGGGAGATCCGGATAAGTACGAAGAAGCAGACTTCGGATATAAGAAACTTATTTACGGTGAAGGTTATTCCGGGTATATTCTGTTAGACAGGGAATTGAAGGTCGTTGATTGTACTGCGCCGCTGTATCTGAGAATGAAGAGCGATCTGATCACTAAATAAAATTAAAACTTAAGAGTATTTCAGAGGAATTTTTATTTAAATATTCTGCTTGCATCTTGATTTAAAAAGTGCTAAATATCTTAAAGCGAATTAACATAACAAGTTAGACGGTTTAATTAAATCAAATTATTAAAAAGCTTGGATAAATTATGAGGAAATATTTAAGAAATCTAACAATCATATTTTTGCTTGCCCTAACGGCTAATTCCTATGGTCAACTTGCACAGGATAGCTGGGCATTCGGATTCGGATTAACTTATCCCAAAATGATTAATCCGAATGTAACAAGGTCTTCCGGCAATTACGGCGGATTCCTTTCAATTCAAAGAAATTTTTCAGAACACGTTGGATTCAGGCTGAAAATGAACTATCTGAATATCCTGAGTTCTTCAGGCGCAACTGATATAACCACTACCGCCATTACCGGTGATCTTGATATGCTCTACTATTTCGTTCCCTGCGAGCCTGTCTCCCCGTATTTTTCGATTGGTGTTGGAGGCACTTATTCCACATTTGACAATCCGGTCCCGGCAACCCTGGATGATCAGATTGAATATCAGTTAAACATGGGATTCGGCTCGGAATGGACACTAGGTGAGGATTGGAAACTTATCACCGAGATTGGTTATCATACTACCAATGGTCTAAGTTTCGACGGTGCTACCGGCGTTTCAACAGGAGGCCTGTTAGGTGAGTTAAGCGACGCTTATGTAACCTTTAACGTTGGCGTGATGGTTTATTTCAATAAGGGTCCTGTTTCAAAGTATTGCCAGATCTATAATGGTCTTGCCGGCGGAGATTTGTCTGATCCGGTTGACTATGAAAGAATCGAGAACATCGTTCAGAAGTACATTCCTCGTGAAGTAGTAAAGGAAGTAGTAGTCGAAAAACCGGTTAAATCTGAGTATAGCGCCGGTCAACGCTGGGTTCTCGTCGGTGTGAATTTTGACTTTAATAGTGCAAGACTGCAATCAGAAGCTTATCCTGTCTTGTTCCATGCGGTTCAGGTGCTTCTCCAAAACCCTGATATGAAAATTGAAATCCAGGGGTATACTGATAATATCGGTTCCGAGAAGGGTAATAAGACAATTTCCCTCAAACGCGCAATTGCAGTTAAAAACTATCTGGTCGCTCGAGGCATCAGTGCCGGCAGAGTTACAACAGTTGGTTATGGTGAATCTAATCCGGTTGCCGATAATAAAACTGCTCAGGGACGGGCTATGAATCGAAGAATAGAATTTAAGGTACTTAAGTAGTCACTACTAATATAGTATTACAATTCAACAAAGGGATTATCAGTTACTCTGGTAGTCCCTTTTTAATTGCATTGAAATATAAATCTGAGATTAGAGAAAATTAATTCCTTTTCACTTGTCATTTAAAAGTTATTCCCATAGCTTTGTATAAAATTATTTCCTTTAATTTTATCCGGAGAGATAAAGAAGGATGCGGAAATTTAACATAACGAATAATAATAAAAAGGACCTCTGCGACGTCAGTCAAAGAGGATTTTTTGTATATGAAGGTAAAAGCCAAAATAATTGATGAAATCGGGTTACAGAGAACGGTAACCAGATTAACGCATGAAATCCTCGAACGCAATAAAGGAAGCGAGAACATTGTTCTCGTGGGAATGCGAACGAGAGGTGAGTTTATTGCAAAACGAATTCACGACAAAATTAATGAAGTAGATGGTTCCAAACCTCCTCTCGGAGTACTTGATGTTACATTGTACAGGGATGACTTCAGAACAAGGCTGAAGCAGCCTGAAGTTTCTGTTACCGATATTACTTTCGATGTAAACGAGAAGGACATTGTCCTAATTGATGATGTGCTTTATACCGGGAGAACTGTACGGGCTGCGCTGGATGCCCTGATGGATCTTGGTCGTCCCAGCTCCATTCAGTTCTGCGTACTCGTAGATCGAGGGCATCGTGAAATGCCGATTATCGCTGACTTTGTCGGCAAGAATATACCAACTTCCATCAACGAAGAGGTAAAGGTGAAGTTGAAGGAAGTGGATAGCGAAGATTCAATCTATTTAATTGATATTTCAAACTTTAATTCAGAGAATTAATATGTCATTATCTAGTCCCCATTTAATTGGTTTACAGGGAGTTCCCAGCGAAGATATTCAACTAATCTTGGATACCGCGACCACATTCAGGGAAGTACTGGAACGTCCGATCAAGAAGGTACCTACTTTACAGGGTAAGACAATTGTAAACCTGTTTTTCGAAAATTCAACCAGAACCCGTTTGTCTTTCGAACTGGCTCAAAAACGTCTTTCAGCCGATACGATTAATTTTTCAACTTCAGCGAGTAGTACGAAAAAGGGAGAGACTTTTAAGGATACCGTGAAGAATATCGAGGCAATGAAAATCGATATGATTGTTGTCCGGCATGAATCAGCCGGAATTCCGCGATATCTGACTAATATTACTTCAGCCAATATTATCAATGCAGGAGACGGTCGGCATGAACATCCTACTCAGGCTCTTCTGGATATGTATTCCATTCGGGAAAGGCTTGGCAAACTTAAAGGTTTGAAAGTCTGTATCGTTGGAGATATTTCCCATAGCCGAGTTGCATTGTCAAATATTTACGGACTCATATCAATGGGTGCTGAAGTTTCTGTTTGCGGCCCGGCGACTATGATTCCCAAGGATATTCAAAACCTCGGTGTAAAAGTGTATAGCAACATAGACAAGGCTATTGCCGAGCATGATGTTCTCAACGTCCTCAGAATTCAGCTTGAGCGAAAGGCAGGAAGCACATTTCCTACGCTTCGTGAATACCATAACTACTTCGGTATCACATCTGAAAGAATCGAGAAACACAACAAAGATATTTTAATTATGCACCCCGGTCCGATTAACCGCGGGGTTGAATTATCCTCGGAAGTTGCCGACGGACCTTACCAGATAATTTTGAATCAAGTAACAAATGGAGTTGCCATTAGAATGGCGGTATTATATTTACTTGGAACCAGACCTTAAAAAGACGGGAAGTAAAATGAAAATATTACTTAAAAATATGAACCTGCTTGATCCTGAGCAGAATCTTGATCAGCAAGCAGATGTTTTAATAAATGACGGTAAAATTGAAAAAATCGGATCTGTAAAAGAATCTGAAGTAACGGAAGAAAATATATACGACTTCTCGGGGAAATACTGTATCCCCGGATTGTTTGATATGCATGTACACCTCAGGGAACCCGGCAGGGAAGATGAGGAAACTGTAGTAACAGGCTGTAACGCCGCCGCTGCAGGAGGATTCACAGGATTGGCTTGTATGCCAAATACTTCACCGGCTATAGATTCTGCCGAGGTTATAAAACTTATTGGTGAAAAAGCCAAGGGTCATCTTGTTGATGTTTTCCCGGTTGGCGCGGTTAGTGCGGGCAGGAACGGTGAAGCACTCTCACCTATTGCGGAACTTGTTGAAGCCGGTGCAGTTGCCTTTTCGGATGATGGTGTGGCCGTAAAAACGGCGGCTCTTCTTAGGAACGCAATGGAATATGCCGGAATGTATAATGCTCCGATTATCGAACACTGCGAGGATCCTTCCATGGATGACGGCGCAATGAACGAAAGTATTGTTTCAACTCAGCTTGGTCTGCCTTCAATTCCCACAGTTGCTGAGGATTTGATAGTAGCCAGGGATATTCTTATGGCCGAATATACGGGTCAAAGAGTTCACATCGCACATATAAGTTCGAAGAGATCTATTGAATTGGTGAGAGAGGCTAAAGCCAGAGGTATTAAGGTAACTGCCGAGGTTACTCCGCATCACTTTTCTTTAAGCGACGAAAACCTGAAAACTTACGATACCAATTTCAAAATGAATCCTCCACTTAGAAGACCTGAAGATGTTGAAGCCGCTGTTGCCGGTTTGCAGGATGGTACAATCGACTGTATTGCCAGCGATCACGCGCCTCATTCAATTGAAGAAAAGGAAATGGAATTCATTTATGCTCCGAACGGTATTCTCGGTCTTGAAACGCAGCTCGGAATATCTCTCAGTGAACTGGTTCATAAAAAGCTGTTATCGCTTTCGGACTTGGTTTATAAAATGGCGATAAATCCCAGGAAGATTTTGAACATCCCCGTACCTGCTATTAAGGAAGGTGAAGAGGCTAATGTAACTATCTTTGATCCGGAGCAAATTTGGACCGTAGATGTTAGCGGATTCAAATCTAAATCAACTAATTCACCGTTCGATAAGAGACTAATGACCGGTAAATCAGTTGCGGTTATAAATAAATCCAGTTTGTTCTACGAGGATAAATTTATTACGATATAATTTTGCAGTGAGGGCCGGAATTAAATCAATGAAATATGCCGTAGCCGAGTAAAAATGAAATCAGCAGGTATAGTATTATAAAAATTCCGGCTCCGATACTGAAATTCAAAAGCAGATGCGTAAAAATGCGCTGCTCACAGGACGAGACCAGTTTGCGCTTCATATTTCCCCCCAGAAATTATATTGTAAAAATCTGCGTATATCTTTAAAAGGACAATAGAAAATTCAATCCTCCCTAATTAATTGCACTATATTTTACGTTTTATCGATAGAATCCAAATTGTTGTTATTACATGGGTATTATCTTATCTTTATACTCTAAACTTAAATTTAGCATCCAATGGCGAACCCTAATAGGATAAGTATACCGATTCTGCTGCTGCTTATTTTAAATTTCAGCAATATAACAGCCCAGAATGACGGTGAAATGAAAGTGTCCGGGACAATCTTCCTTGGCGATGAAACCTACCTTCATTTTGAGGATATCCTTTATATTCATGGATTTATAGCTCCAACAAGCCGCTTGAACAGGTATAAAGCTTTAAAGGTGTTTTATGATAATTCCATCAGGGTTATATCTGTCTATTCCCTAAAGCTAATTAGAATAGATGAATATGAGGTTGCCATCGGGCAGGAAGGGATGCCGGTGCTTAGGAATTCCACATTGCGGGTTGAAACAAAATTCCGGGAAAGTTTCGAGATGCCTTATTTTGAACTTGCCTGGGTTCTCATAAGTTCTGTCGATGAACGGACAAATAAGGAATCGGAAAGGAAAATTGAGTTTTTAAAGAACGGAAAACTAAATATTCAGAAAATCGTATTCGATTAGTCTCCTTCATGTAATCGCCAATATTCACAACTGTCTATTCTACTGCACATATTTTTGCGTCCTGTTTTCAAGGAACCTCAAAAATATGTCCTTTTGAGCAATTCTTCTTTTGGCATCCTGTTTGTTATTATCCAATAAACATTTAAGAAGGGGGTTGTTATGAAACGCTTAACCAATTTATTTTTAGTTATAACAGCGGCGATATTGTTATTTTCAGCATGTAACGATGATGAGAATTATTACTACGATTATGAACCGCCGGCAAAACCAACAAATGTTCTCGCCATTAATGGTGATGAAAGAATCGATCTGACATGGAAGAATAACCGGGAAGCAGATTTATCGGGATACAACGTCTATTTCAGTTATGATAATTATGAATTCGATCTTATCGGCAGTACGGAAGAAAACTATTATATCGACTATGATGCCAGGAACGGTGAAATTTATTATTATGCAGTCACTGCATACGATTTCGACGGAAACGAAAGCGACCTGAGTGAATCCTATGTTGTGGGAATTGCCCGACCGGAAGGTTTCAACCAGGCTGTATTCGATTATATTAATTTCCCGGAATCAGCAGGATTCACATTTGAAGATTACAGTGTTGTTCCGTTTGATTTGAACATAACAGATTTCTTCTTTGAGAATTATGAAGGATCTTACTACATAAACGTTTGGGATGACGGAGACATCCAGGATATGGGTCCGACGGATAATATTTATAATATAAGTGAAGCTCCTTCCGGCGGATGGGTACAGTTAGTACCTGGAGAAAACGTTAAATACCTGGTTCCCGAGGTTGGTCATACTTACGTGATACGAACGAACCATAATCATTATGCAAAAATTAGAGTCCGGGAATTAACGGGTCAAAGAATGTCTTTCGACTGGGCGTTCCAGTTGATTGAGGGAGAAACGTTGCTGAAATCTTCTTCGTCGGATGCTTATCAAAAAAGGAATATGAAAGTCGTAAAGAAAATATATGAATAAGTATTTGAGTAATATAAAAAGCATACCTTTACGGTATGCTTTTTTTTTGACTTTTCTTTAATTTATCCAAGAGTATTTACGATTTAGATATGAATTAATCATAATAATCCCTGACTGCTCTTATTTAGGTATCTCACGGTTTTTTTCCGGAAATTGACCCAATGGAAATTATTAATCGAAACAAATTATTATTACTTCTAATCGGCTTGCTTTTAGCTGCCGCTGTCGCAATCGGAATAACAGCTAATCCTTTAATCCGATATTTCACATCCGACTGGAAAGAAAAATCGAACCGGCAGATTAAACAGATCGAGTTTGAAAGTGCAGAGTTTATTACTAACTATCAGAATAATTTGCTCAACCAAATGATGGAATTTACGAGTGCGTTTGATGAACTGATCAGTTCACCGGATTATCAAGAGCGGAGCCTGTTTCAACTTGTTAATAATGATAAATTCAGCAAATACCATATCCAGGTTTTTAACAATGATACTGATTTGGTTGCATGGGGCAGTAAGTATGGCAATACACTTAATTATGAGTCATCCGGAATTTATAACAACAGAGAATGTTACTTTCATAAATCGGATTTGTATGTATTTCTCACTTCATACACATTTAGCGAGAACTATAAAATTTATATCAGCCTTCCTGTTGAGAAAGAGTATGGTCTGAGCAATCAGTATTATGAACCCGTAAGTCTCGCACATGATCTGACCGGAAAGTTTGAAACATCAACGGAAATCAACTACTCTTCAGTACGGGTAAATGATAATAAAGACGGGAGGAAGTTTTCATTTCCATTACATAACAATTATAACAACACAATTGCATTTCTGACGATCAATAAACCGTCGATCTCTATATTCAGAAATTCAATTTTGGAGAAATTAGTTATTATCCAGTCGTATCTCGTATTATTAGCATTTCTCTTGCTGGGCATGCTATTCTACAAAAATAAGGAACTCCTAAAATACAGGTCTTTGAAATTTATTTTAATTGCCATATATGTACTGATTTTCCGGGTGCTGCTATTTCTGTTTGATATCCCGTCCAAACTTATGAGTACTCAGCTAAATGATCCTGCATATTTTTCATCTTCGTTCGCATTTGGAATTGTGAGATCACCGCTTGAATTTTTTCTGACCGGAGTGTCGGTTCTGTTCGTTGTAATTGTCGGTGTTCGATACATAATTCATTACATGAACGAGGAAAATTATCCGCGGCATTCTAACTGGGTGTACATTATCTCATCCGGCTTTCTTTCAGTTGTGTTTGTTTTATCTTTAAGGGGATTCGGAGCAACAATCAGAAGCATTGTCTTTGAATCGAGTCTTAGATACTTTAAGTATCCATCCCTTTTACCTGATCTGCCTACTATTGTAATGGATTTTAATTTGCTGGTGCTCGGGTTTTGTTCGATTCTTCTGTTAATATTATTATCCGTCTTTATTCTGATTTTTCTGAAACAAATTATCCGAAAGCATATAAACCTGGCTGCTCTTTTCGTCTTTGTTGTACTCCAGCTTACCGCACTAATATTCGACCTGGCTCAAAACCAGCCTCAAGGTACCCCGGGACTAAGGATTATCACAATTCTGGCTGTCTTTATTTTTGCATACTTTTTTGTTAAAAATAAAAACATGACAGCTTTATATATAATATCAATTTTATTCTTGTCTTCACTGGTAACGATTAGCTATTTGACTTATTACAATGCCGATTATGAAAAAAAATCTTTAAGAACCACAGCTTATGAACTGATAAAAACTGATGAAGATTTTATTAACACCCTGATAAGAAGTACGCTTGAGGACACGCAAATCATTACAGATATGAAGGAAATTCTATCCGATTCAAATGGAAGAAATTATAGTGCAAGTGCTTTCAAAGTGTGGAGTAACAGCAGACTTGAAAACGAGACGATTAGTTCATTGGTTAACATTATCGATAGCAATAAGATTTTGCTCGGCAGCTACGGATATCAGTTTTATGAGGACTTTATCTGGGACTGGTCTTTACCCGACACTTCCCGTAATATTAAAGTAAGTATAACCCCTATTGAAAATACGGACAACAAGATCATCAGAGGTATTAGACCGGTATACAAGAATGAAAGTCTTTTCGGGTATCTCGAGATTTCAGTCCTGCATGATCTGCACTCACTTGGATTTGAGGATAGTCCGAATTTTATTTCCTCTTCTAAAGCTTTTAAAGAAAGTCCGGTAAATGTTAAACAACTTAAAATATTTGATTTTCAGAATGGTGAATTAGTTAACTACTATACTGATCTTATACCATCGGATTCAGAAACTGAAACAATACTGAATACTGATCTTAATGAGTATAATGAAGCCTGGATAACCATGCCCCTGAATGATATTGAGCATATCGTTTATGTTAAAAAGGTAGCCGATAAAAACAAGAACAGGTTGCTGGCAGCAGCACTTGCTGAAAAGGATTTAACCTGGAGTATATTCGATTTCTTTAAGATATTTTTCATTCACACGATTTTTATTCTCATTGGTTTGATTTTAGCATACCTGGTATATTTCAGGCGGTTTTATCAGCTTAGGTATTCATTCAGAACCCAGCTCCTTGTTGCATTTATATTAATTTCAACTATACCGCTGCTTTTACTGGCAATTTACTTTAAGAATTTAACGGACGAGAAAAATACCTCTGCAATTTATTATAAGCTGGGTAAAAGAGCTGACCGGGTTGAAACTTATCTTGATGACTATACGGATGAAGATTCCCTGATTCCGGATTTCCTGCTTGCAAGAGCAAGTCTTGACCTGGGAATTAATTATGATCTGTTTCTAGGGCCGGATCTGATATTCAGTTCTAAAGATGTTTATTATGAGATAGGACTGATGCCCGGGATTCTGAACTCAGAGGTTTACAGCAATCTTGTTTTAACCGGACTTACGGAATTTGTAGTAAGTGAATCGATTGAAAATTATGAATACCATTCTTTCTATCATAAGGCAAGTCTTGCAGGTCAGGATTATCTAATAAAAGTGAGTGATGTATTCAATCAGATACAATTGCCTATGAGTTCAACTGAGGTCGATATATTTCTCTTCGGCAGTTACTCGTTAGCTATAATTCTTGTAATAGCATTCAGTACATTTCTGGCCAATCAGATTTCTTCGCCAATCAGAAGACTTACATCCGCGACGAGGTCTGTTGCGGACGGTGATCTTTCAGTTTCCGTAGAGGAGCGGAACAAGGGAGAAATCCAGGAACTGGTTGACGGATTCAACGATATGGTGAAAGAACTTGAGAAGAATCAGAGACAACTGGCAGAAGTTGAGAGAGAAGCTGCCTGGCGTGATATGGCCAAGCAGGTTGCGCATGAAATTAAGAATCCATTAACTCCCATGAAACTGGCTGTTCAGCAGTTAATGGCTGCAAGGCTGGATAAATCAGATAAGTTTGATGATATCTTCGATAAGGTTACCGGAACCGTTATTAAGCAAATTGATATACTTAAAAACATTGCAACAGAGTTTTCGAACTATGCTAAAATGCCCGATCTTAAACTGCATGAGATAAATTTAGTTGATAGTATAAAACAGGTTGCCAATTTATTTACAGAGGATAAAGTTATTATCACTTGTGATTTTGAGCGCAACGATTACCTGGTTAACGCCGATAGTGAACAACTGGAAAGAACTTTGGTAAACCTTATTAAAAATTCCATTCAGGCTGGTGCTAACGAAATCAAATTTGATCTTCGTCAATCCGAAAGCGAATTGATGCTGAGGGTTTCGGATAACGGGAAAGGCATCCCTCAGTCAATTAAAGATAGAATATTTGATGCCGATTTTACTACTAAAATTGAAGGGATGGGACTAGGTCTGCACATGGCAAAAAGATTTTTTGGATTAATTGATTCTGATATCGAGGTTGAAAGTACATCAACGGCCGGAACTACAATAATAATTACATTCCCGCTGAATAATTCATGACTTTAATTACGCCATATCAAAAAGCCGCTCTTAATTATGAACGGCATATTTCATTAACTGCAAATGCAGGTTCGGGGAAAACATTTGTACTGTCAAAAAGATTCGTTGAAATAGCATTGCAGGATAATGTATCGCTCAATTCCATTGTTGCTATTACGTTTACGGATAAGGCCGCTTCGGAATTGCATAAAAAAATTGCCGGTGAGATAAATACAAGACTGGATAACACATCGGATGATTCGGAATATAAAAAGCTTCTTCGGATAAGAAGGCAGTTGGTCTCGGCGAAGATATCAACAATCCATTCATTCTGTTCCGAACTACTGCGCGAATTTTCACCGGATGCGGGGCTCGATGCGAATTTCAGTCTGGTTGATCAAACAGTTGCAAATGACATTATTGAGAAAGAGGTGTTTGATTATCTGACAGCAAATCTTACCGGTGCCAGGGAGAAGGAGATAAAATACCTTGTAAGGGTAGTCGGTTCTTTTTCGAATTTGGCTGATGAGTTTAGGGGGGCACTTCACAAGATTAAAAATATCCGTATCGCAAATGAAGTAATTTATAAAAGAAGTGATGACGAAATACTTCAATTCTTTAATGAAAAATTCAACCATCTTTATGAACTTTTAATTGCTTCCAAGACTGACTCGATTATTCGGAAATTAAATGAAATAAATGTTGCAGTACTCGATGCTAAACCGGATAGCTCAAATGGTATTGAAGTCGCTTCCTTGCTAAACAGGTTCCCGGAGTGTAATTTACCAGCTGCTCAACTGGAAATATTAAAAAAGCTTGGGAATATTGTTCTTACAAAGGATTTCAAATTAAGGAAGCAAGGTTTTTTAAATAAACAGGTAGATAACTTTGTTGATGATCAACAATACCTGAGTTCGTTTTTTGCTGATTTACAGAATTTTGAACTTCCTGAAAATGCCGATGCTTTAACAAAAGATCTGGTTGAATTCGGCAGGCTGTTTATTGATAACGTACTTAATGTTGCCGAAAATTATGCGGGTACGAAAAAAAAATACGGTTACCTTGATTATGAGGACCTTCTTCATTTTACTGAAATCCTGGTCGAACACAAAAAAGTCAGGGACTCACTTAGTTCAAAGTATAAGTATATCATGATTGATGAGTACCAGGATACCAACGAAATTCAATATAATATTTTTCTCCCGATACTTGATAAACTTAATTCGGGAAACCTGTTCGTTGTGGGCGATGAGAAACAGAGCATCTATATGTTCCGTGATGCCGAGCTTCAGGTTTTTGAGAGAACTAAAGACATTATTAGGGAGAAGACTGCTTCTTCCGGTATTTTAGAGTTGCCGCACAGTTTCAGACTTTCCCCAAAGATTGCCTTTTTTTGCAATGTACTGTTTAACCGTTTGTTTGAAAATCCGGTTATTGATTTTAACGAGGTTGCAAGCAGTGAACTTGTGAGTACCAGGAATGATTTTAATTCCGGTGAAATCGAGTTCTTACTTGATTCATCAGGAGATAGGGATGCAGAAGCTAAACTCGTTGCGAACAAGATTATTCAAATACATAATGAACAGAATATAGTTTTTGATGATATTGCAGTTCTCGTCAGGAAGCGGAAATCTTTCGAGAGTCTTGAAACTATTTTCACAGACATGGGAATACCTTACAAGATTCTCGGCGGCCGCGGATTTTACCAGCAGCAGGTAGTATATGATATTTACAGCTTCCTGTCGTTTCTTACCGACAGAACAAACAATTCTTCACTAATTGCAATTCTTCGTTCACCCTTCTTTATGATTTCCGACAGGGATATATTCCAAATTTCAAAATGCAGAGGGGAGACGTTTTATGCCAGACTTGTTGAGTGTTCGATAGGTAATGATCAGTTAAGCCAGGTTGTAGAATTGCTGGACAAACTTTATCGAATATCACACAAGATCGAACTTTCTGAACTGGTCCGAAGAATATTGAAGTATACCGGATACTGGTCTGTAATAGCGGCAAGATCTAATTCGAAGCAGGATATTGCTAACATAAATAAGGTGCTTGAACTCGCGAAGAATTACAACAAACATAGTTTTAAGACAATCTATGATTATGTCGATTTTCTCGGAACATCTATCAACAGATTTGAAGATGAGGGACAGGCTCGTATTCCTGATGAAAGTGATTCGGTTAATCTAATGACCATTCATCAGTCGAAAGGGCTGGAGTTCGAAGCCGTTTTCATATACAATAGTCACATGGTTCCGCAAAGCGATTATGTAAAAGCAAAGAGCATCTCTACAGATAAATCATTCGGTGTGTTGGCTAAGTTACCGGAGAATAACAACTACTTCGGCGAGTATGTATCTGCTCCAGTGTTGGGAGTATACAATTATATCTCACAGCGTAAAAGTTCGGCTGAGAATCAACGACTGCTGTATGTCGCTTTAACCAGGGCAATAAATAATTTGTATATATGCGGAACGATGAAGAAATCCGCCTCGCAGAATTCATTCATCTCATTGATTCAACAAGGCCTAGGTGCTGAGGAGTTCAGCGATAACCTTCACCTCGAAGGTTCACTTAAACTTATGCTGTTGGACGAAAATGATTATAAGTTCTCTTCGGAAAACATTGAACTTGATATATGTATAACCGGTGAAGTTGAAAATCAATCCTTGACAGAAGTTAGACGCGAAGAGAATGATATTAATTCAACAGAGATTAATACCGGCAGTGTTGTAAGCAGCTCAAGGGAAGAAATTATTTCAGCTACAAAAATTAATATCTACTCACAATGCCCGCTAAAATACAATCTTACTTATAACCTGGGCTATACGGATTTGTTTAAGAGATTCAATCTTTCCGAGATAATATATGCAAATCCCAAAGAGGATGAAGAAACGGTAAGCGTTGGGGATCTAAAGGGTAGGATAATTCACTCCTTACTTGAAAATGAAATTCCGGCTGAGGAACTTGGGGAGGAAATAAAGAAGAACCTGCAATGCGAAAATATTATTGTCAATTCGGATAACCCTCAAACAGAAGCAATTGTTACTGCAATAAAAGAACAAGTGCTAAAATATTATAATAGCAATATCTACAGTGAACTTAACCGGTTCAGTAATTCTATGAATGAGTATGAAGTATATTTGAGTATGAATGATTATTACTTGTACGGAATTATTGATAAATTTATAGTTGCTGAAAATGAATTGATAATAGTTGACTATAAAACTGATTCGGTTTCTCAAAAGAGTGCGGGGGAAAAGTATAACTATTACAGGAATCAGTTGATTTTTTATGCCTTCATTTTGAAAAGACATTTAAATCTTCAACTGCCCGTAACGCTTAATCTGGTATTTATTGATAAACCGGAATTATCAATTGTTGAAAAATTAAAAGAAGAGGACCTGAAGGAATTCGGGACATATCTTGATCGCATGGTTAAAAATATAAGGCAAGACAAATATCCGAAAAATTTTGAGCATTGCAGTAAATGTCATTTTACACTAAAAAACAAGTGTGTTGTAAAATGAAATTATTGATTAGAACTCTGTTGATTTTTATCCCGCTTATTCTTGTGACGTCGTGTGGAGGGTCGGGTAGTACCGCGGAAATTAATGAGTACGGGTATGAACCGGTAAAGTCAACTTACTACGAAATTCCTGAAGAATTCGGAGATTCAATTCTTTACAAAAGTATAATAGCTGAATATTCCAATTCACTATCGGGGGAGAAAATCTTTCTTGACCCCGGACACGGCGGTGCGGATAAAGGTAATTTATTCAGAGATACCTCAAAAACCGAAGCAGATATTAATCTGAGTGTAGCTCGTCATTTGAAGATGTTTCTTGAAGAGTCCGGCTGTGATGTATCAATGACGCGGGATGCTGATGAAGAAGTGTCTATTAGTGATAGAGCTGAATTGGCAAATTATTCCAGATCGGGCCTGATGGTTTCTATTCATCATAATGCCGCAGCCGATGAAATGAATTACAGCACAAATTATACCTCAACTTTTTATCACGGCACTGCAGCAGATTACAACTACGAGCCCTATGAACACAGTGTCGCGAAATTTATACAGCGTGATCTTGCTTATGTGATGCGAAACCCCGGCAGTCTTGCCAGTTTCGACGGAACCCTGTCGGATGATCTAATTCCCGAACAGGAAGAGTATGATTTACTTTATAGAACAAATATCCCGGCAGTATTGGTTGAATGTGCGTTTATAACCAACAGACTCGAAGAAACAAGGCTTACCATTGATGAATTCAACAAGATTGAGGCATGGGGAATATTTAACGGGATCGCAAAATTTTATAAACAGGATATACCGGAAATAATAGTTGATGAGGAGCGGAGTTTAATCAGTTTCAGCGGTTTAAAACTTGCGTTTGGTACAAGTGACGGCTTTTCAACCGATACGAATAATGTAAGAATTTATTTTAACGGAAGTCGAGTAAGTTTCGATTACAATTCTAATGATGGAAAATATTTGCTGCAATTAGGCGATGTCGGCAACGGTGAGTATGATTTGAAAATATTCTATACTAGTAAACAAGGTGTGCCTTCAAAACCTTTTAATAGAAAAATTATAATTAAATAAAGTACATTAGTTAATTCAGATAAAAAGGGAAATCTTTTTTTTATGACTAAAATTTATAGAGAATTTTCCCCGGATGATTCGGGTCCGGCTGTGAAACTGAAAGCAAGAACCGTGATTGATGACAGATACAAATGGGAGTTGTCCGATATTTATTCTACACAGGATAAGTGGGAAGAAGAGTTTAATTTTCTCAAAAGCAGTATTGAAAAATATAAAGAGTATCAGGGTAAGGTAACAGAATCTGCTGCTACCCTTAAGGATTGTCTATTGTTTGATGATTCAGTCGGAATCAAGTTAGGCAGGTTATTTCTTTTTGCAATGCTCTCCAGGGATCTGAATCTTGCGGATACAAAAAACCAGGGAGTATATCAGCGTACGGTTGTTCTGGCTTCTCAGCTGGAAACTGCTGCAGCATTCATTAAACCGGAGATACTGGCGGCACCTGAGGACCTTATCTGGAAGTATTGTGATGATGATTCGGACCTGAAAGTATATACGCAGCTGTTCAAGAATCTGATGAGGAGCAAAGAACATACGCTCAGCAGTGACAAGGAGCAAATTCTCGCCCAGGTATCACCTGCACTGAGTACTCCCGGCGATGCTTTCGGACTACTAACAAACGCTGATTTTGAATTTCCTCAGGTTGAAGATGAGAATGGTAATCTGATTGAAGTTTCGCATGGCAGATTTACTGCCGCGCTTTATTCTCATGACAGAGATTACAGGGAGAGAATTTATAAGGCTTACTATAAACCATTCATACAGTTCAAGAATACTATAAGTTCATTGTTTGATGGGAATATTAAGGCGTCGGTATTTAATGCTCAGGTGAGAAATTATTCATCCTCCAGAGAAGCTGCGCTATTTCCCAACAATATTCCGCTATCCGTATATGATACGCTGGTGGAAACAGTTGAACAAAATCTTAAACCGCTTAACCGGTGGTGTTCTTTAAAGAAAAAACTACTCGGAGTTGATAGTTTTCATCCATACGATATTTATGTTTCCCTATTCCCGTCGGTTAAGAAAAATTTTTCCTACGACGAAAGTATCGAACTGTTGTATAATGCTCTAAGTCCATTGGGTGATGAGTACATAAATGACTTGAGACGTGCCTTCGAAAACAGATGGATTGATGTATTTGAATCCAAAGGAAAACGGAGCGGGGCATATTCATCAGGTACTACTTTCGGTATACATCCTTATGTGCTAATGAATTGGAATGATCAGATTAATGATCTTTTTACACTCGCACATGAAATGGGTCATAACATGCACTCATATTATACAGGCGAGCATCAGCCATACCCGTATGCTAATTACGCGATATTTAATGCCGAAGTTACCTCAACGCTTAACGAAGCATTGCTCTCAAACTACCTTATTTCACAGGCGAAATCAAAGGATGAAAAGCTATCGCTAATTGAAAGAAAAATCACGGATACTGTAGCAACATTTTACAGGCAGGTGTTATTTGCTTCATACGAACAGAAGGTTCATGAGAAAGCCGAGCGAGGAGAGGCGCTGACTCCGGATGTATTAAGTGAGTTGTACGGATCGCTTCATATGAAATTCTGGGGCGAAGATATGACCATGGATGAAGAGGAGACTTACACATGGGCGCGAGTTCCTCACTTTTACTATAATTTTTATGTATATCAGTATGCAACAAGTTTTGCTGCTTCCAAAGTGCTTGTCGAGAAATTCAGTAAGAATGGAGATGAATCGGTAAATGCTTACCTGGATTTTCTAAAATCCGGAAGTTCGGATTATCCGATTAATCTTCTGACAAAAGCGGGTGTGGATATGACAACACCCGGTCCTATAGTAAGTGTTGCAAAAAATCTTGATACACTGCTCGATCAGTTGGAAGATTTAATATAGTTTTATATTAACGGAGTTATTGTGAGAGTAAATTCAAAAGCGGAATTAAACGATTATAAAATTTCACTAACCTACGATGATATTAGTCTTATCCCTACAGAGATTTCTGAAATCAGGTCAAGGGTTGAAGCAACGACAAAAACAAAGTTTCTCGGAATGGATTTGGGACTCCCGGTGATTTCAAGTCCTATGGATTCTGTAACCGGGATTGATATGGCGATAGAACTTGATAAGCTTGGCTGTATCGGGGTTGTTAACAGATTCGATTCATCTCTTGGTGAATTAATAAAAACATCCGGTGCTGAATCGAAGATCAAAGCTGTTTCAATTGCGCTGAATTCCAGTGACGAAGTCATTGCTCCGTTAGCCGAGAGGGGATATGTAATATGTATCGATACGGCAAACGCCGGCAACAAAGCCGTACTAAATAAATGTGAATCTCTCAAAAAACAATATAATTCGAAAGTAATTCTCGGCAATATTGCCCAGGGTTCCGTACTTTCTGATCTGGTAAACGCAGGGGCGGATGCAGTCAGGATAGGCATTGGGGGCGGATCGGTTTGTACTACTTCAATTCAAACCGGAATCGGTATCGGACAGGTATCCTCATTACTTGATGTATATTTTGAGAGAGATGATAAAAAACTGGATATCGAGTTAATCGCCGACGGCGGTATTAAGAGTCCGGGAGATATTGCAAAGGCCATCGCACTTGGAGCAGATGTGGTGATGCTTGGAAGAATGCTTGCCGGTACTAAAGAGACTCCCGGTGAGGTGATTAAATATAACGGGCAGTTGTGGAAAAAATACAGGGGATCCGCGTCATTCGGTGTAAAGATGAAAAACGAGTTCATCGAAGGTGAAGAGACCATGATACCATATAAAGGTGCAGTGAAGAATGTGATCGACGGGATATCCGATGGACTTAGAAGTTCGATGAGTTACATGAACTGTTTTGATCTCGATGCTTTGCGGAGAAAAGAGACTTTTACTATTCTATCGAACAGTTCGTACCTGGAAAGACTGCCGAAAAAATAATTTATTCCCGGTTAACTTTATCTATTGAAAACGCCGGAATGCAAAGAGAAACGTATCGGCATTCCCTATCATATGGATTGGAGTAACGTACACGAGTACCTGCTTTAACCAGAATTGACTCATTCGCTTCGAGTATTATTTCTCCCCCGTCAATTTCAACTAACTTTTTACCCGAGTACACAAGTGTAACCTCGTCAAACTCAGGAGTCTGAAAAGGTTCGGTCCATCCGGGAGGCGCAGTCATATGCGCCAGACTAAAGTCGCCCGCATTATAGCTTGCATTGCCGAAGTGTTCATCGATAATTTTATTATCATCGGTGGGTACTCTGAACGGTGCTGATTGCTTGAAATATTTTTCATTCATATCAGCCTCTTAAACTGGTTTAAATCCGGCGTCTGTAATAGCATTTTTAATGTCACTTTCAGTGGTTTTAAACTCGTCGTATTTAATGTTCGCCAGACCGATTTCGACTTCATAATAGTCTAAGTCAAGTTCTGAAAGTTCTTTAATAACAGATTCAACGCATTCATCACAAGACATGCCCGAAATTTCGAATTGTCTCTCTCTCATTTCTACTTCTTCTGATTATTATTAAATGATATTTTAGATTTAGTGTAAGACTTTATTTACGCTTTGTTAAACTATTGATCCGGGTCATTCGTTCCGTATTGAAGCTTGTTTTTTTCTCGTCTATACTGGATTGCAAGTTTTTAACTTGTCGCGAATCGGATTTATCGTTCGTTTCATGTTCATCTTTTCCGTCAGCATTAATAAATTTCTTACCCGTAAGCAGATCATGATAGTCGCGGGAAACATCTGTGTTAGTACTATTTTCTGAATATTCCTGGAGGTCGGTCCTGTTTCTGGAACGGGAAATGAAATATGACATCAATAGGAATGAAACAGCAATTACAAGAACTACACTGACCGAGAGATATATTATTGTATTCAGTTCCATAATTTCCGCCCAACAAATATAAAAAAAACCCCTTCAAAATAGAAGAGGCTTAACATAATTATAATTTTCTATACAAGTAGTTAAATAAGCGGGGTAACTTATTTAGAAATCTTCGTAATATCTTAACATGCTTCCCTGTGAAACCGTTGAATAATCTCTTGCCGCCGGTCTCTGAAAATGTTCGGTTCTTGAATGGGAATAACTTCCCGAGGATCTTAAATCCTGTACTCTTGTCATTCTTGAAATCTGAGGCTTCCTGCTTTCCGAATGAGAAACACGTTTTTCAGTCATTTCTATCTGCGGTTCTTCGCGTTTATATTCAGGTTTTATACTTTTCTGAACTTTCGGCATGATTTCCTCCGAAAGAACCTCGGTTTTCTCAGGATTTCCTCTCCTGATTATATTCACTTTCTCTGAATTGTTCCTGACAGGTTTCATAGTATGTCTAATATTCTTTTGTGAAGCTGTGGCTAAGGCAACTCCTCCGTTATATTGTTTCACCTTATAGGTGATATACGAAGTTACTAGAACTATCAGGAAGAATGATCCGAAGATAAGTAAGCTAGCATATATGACAGGTAACAAATTCATTTTAGATCCCGTGTTTAATTATTTGTAACTATAATAACAATCTTCATGCCAGGTAAAAACGAGCAATTTTCGCTAATAGTTTAACATATTACAAGAAATTTTGGGACTGCGTATCATAATGAGACGGGATTAAGTGTATCTATTTGGAATTTGGGAATTCTAAAATTCACCGGCGAAAATTTCATGAAAGTTATCTGAATATTCTATGTTGTTTTGCGTACGATTTCCGCACCTGTTAACTGCAATCAACTGTTTGCTATTAAAAATATTTTTAATATCTTTCGTAGCTCTAAAATATTTATTTTTAATAATTTAGTAGGATTCTGCGTATGACCAAAGCCGATATAGTGGAGAAAGTAGCCGCAGGTACAGGATTGACCAAACTCGAGACCGAAGCAATTATCGAAGGGTTTTTAAATACTGTGATACAGTCGCTTAGGGAAGGCAATGGTATAGAAATTAGGGGCTTTGGCAGTTACAGGGTTAAGAAAAAAAATGCAAGATACGCAAGAAATCCGAGAACGGGCGAGAAAGTCTACGTTGAAGATCATTTCGTACCGGTTTTTAAGTTTTCAAAAGATTTTAAAGCTGCAGTTGATAAAGGAATGAAAGAGATGCTCAGGCATCAGGAAGCGGATAAATAATGTCTAAGAAGTTAGATAAACAGCAGACTTCACCAAAAGAGAAGGAAATAGACAGTATTAAGCTGATCTACCTGGTTGTATTTCTTGTTGTCGCAGGCATGGTAATCCTCTATGCCGGAAATGTATTTGATACAATTCCTGCTGTAAGTAATTCCGGATTTAATAACCCAGCGCCGGATGCCGGCATGGGAGAAAATAATCCGCATGCAGGAGCAGATTTGAACCAGCTTCAAAGAATAAAGGATTTGGAAGATGAGTACTCAAAAACTAAAAGTGCTCAGACTCTGCTGGATCTCGGTCATCTATACAATGATTCGGGATTCCTGGATAAGGCTATTGAAACGTATAAAAAATATTTAAAAGACAATCCTAAAAATGCTGATGTAATTGTCGATTTGGGTGTCTGCTATTTTAATAAAAATGAGTACGAACAAGCTGAAAAAGTTATGAAAGGGGCAATTGCTATAAACCCGAGACACCAAATCGGGAAATTCAACCTCGGCATCGTTACTTTTTCAAAAGGGGATGTGACCGCTGCTAAAAAATGGTGGCAGGAATGTATAGACTTAAACCCCAATACTGAAATTGCACAGAAAGCGAAAAGTTTACTAGAATCACATTAAAAGGAGCAATATTATGCCTTGTGGAAAAAAGAGAAAACGCCATAAAATGGCAACTCATAAGCGTAAAAAAAGATTACGCAAGAACAGACATAAAAAGAAATTAAGGTAACGTTATTCTAAACCCCGGCATATCCGGTGCCGGGGGATTAACGTTAGAAATTTAATAAGCCAATTTAGCTCAGTTGGTAGAGCAGCTCATTCGTAATGAGCAGGTCACCGGTTCGAGTCCGGTAGTTGGCTCATCCAATGATCTGAATCAAGATAATATTCCAGTAGAATAATTAATCCCAAAACTTAATATAGTTATATACAAAAACCCCTCGTTTGAGGGGTTTTTGTTTGCAGGACTATCTCATCCTGCCGGCCGATTGGTTCAACTAGAGTACCAGCTAAGGTTATACCAGAGAAAATCGGCGCACGAAAGTAATAAATCTTCAGGAATTTTGCAGTGCCGCATAATATGCCTCTCCGATTAACAATTCATTTTCAATAAACCTTCAAGGAAATTTATTCGCCAATCTTTCTTGATGCAGATCACGAAATTCATAAAAAGTGCCCTAAAGAGTTAATAGGCGCAGAAAAAAGTTTAATAAAAAAATAATTAACTCTTGCTTTAACATGAAAAATAAACTATTTTGGGGCTGAGTGGGAAAAAATGTTGAATAATCCCTAGTGATGGTGAATGTTTTTAGGAAGTTTTAAATATTCCATAGACTCGAAAAATCGGGTCAGTATTCCGGCGAGGATGAGGAAGTTTGTCAATCCCGAGGCAAATGACGCATTTGTATTAACGCGAGGTACAAATGGGTGTATTATTGTTTACCCTATGGATCAGTGGAAAGATCTTGTAGCGAGTAAACTTGACAAATTAAATCCTTTCGATCCTGATGATTCAAGATTTTTAAGAATGTTTCTGCAAGAGGCTGCGGAAGACAAATTCGACAATCAATCACGGCTGACAATTCCAAAAAATCTCATCGAATTCGCCGGCATAAAGAAGGATGTTCTCATACTCGGTATGAATCAGTTTATCGAGATCTGGGATCCCGAGAAGTACGAGGGTTACCGGAAACAGCATGAGAACTCCTACGACGATATTGCCAAAGAAGTAATGAAAATGTAGAGCAAATGGACCAACATGTTCCGGTTCTGCTTAACGAAAGCATAAGTTACTTAGTAACTTCAGTAGATGGAGTTTATTTTGAAGGGACTATCGGTTTCGGCGGTCATACTCAAAAGATCCTTGAAAAATTATCGAGTACTGCAAAGTATTTAGGTACAGACAAAGATATCAATGCATTTAATCATTGCGTTGAGAAGTTTGAAAAGGATAGCCGGGTTCAGTTCTACAACACAAGTTTTCTAAATGTTGATGTTATTTCAAAACTTGAAGCGGTTGATGGTTTCGATGGCATTTTCGTCGATCTGGGAGTTTCATCTTTTCAGCTCGACTCCGCAGAATCCGGGTTTACATATCGGCAGGATGCGGTACTTGATTTAAGAATGAATAAAAAGGAAGGTAAACCGGCTTTTAAATACTTGAATGAGTTAAGTGAAAAAGAAATAGCGGATATTCTTTATAAATACGGAGAGGAAAAAAAGTCTCGTCAAATTGCCAGACAAATAGTTAAGGAAAGATTGACTGATGAGATAAAATCCTCTTTTCGTTTAAACGAGTTGGTTGAAAGAGTGACGGGAAAGAAGAATCTAAATAAGTCGTTATCAAGAGTCTATCAGGCTTTGCGCATTTACGTTAATAATGAGCTTGACGACCTGAAGGAATTTCTTTCCAAATGTATTGACCTGTTAAATCCGGGCGGCAGATTAGCGGTAATCAGTTTTCATTCGCTGGAAGACAGGATTGTAAAAGAGTTCTTTAAATACGAAGCATTGGATTGTGTCTGTCCGTCGGAGTCTCCGGTTTGTATTTGCAACAAGGAGAGTAGTATTAAAATACTAACGAGGAAACCGGTTGTACCGGGGGATGATGAGATGAAAAATAATCCGCGTTCGCGCAGTTCCAAATTAAGAGTTGCGGAAAAATTATGAGTAAGAAGAGTAACTCTTTCGTATCGGAATTATTGTTTTTCCTGATCGTATTTGTCGGAACTCTTTTTGTTTATCTCTTTACTCTGAATGAAATAAGAACTCTGTCGAAGTCCAAAGACGGTCTCGAGAATTTGTTGAGTCAGAAACTAAATGACACCGAGCAGCTTATAGTTTCGGTTCAGCAATTGAGTTCGGAAGACAGAATTGTGAGAATGGCTTCCGAAGAACTCGGATTGGTCAGATCACCTAAAGAGTACGACAAGTTATATATAGATGAAAATCAAATTAAACGGGTTGAAAAAATAGTTACAAGTAAATATGAATAACTCACGTGCCTTGTTGGTGATACTGCTGATGTTTTGCGGTTTTATCGGATTGGGAATAAAACTTTTCTCAATCCAGATCTCGCATCATGATTACTATCTCAACATTGCAATGAATCAACAGAATAGTAAATATAAAATGAGAGCTGAGCGCGGTTTGATTACCGACCGGCATGATGAAGTAATGGCATTTACGGAAAATGACATATCGCTTTTTGTAGATAAAAGGATGCTAAGCAACTCGGAAAAGGACTCCACAATTAATTTCTTCTCGAAAGTTTTTAATAAACCTAAGAGTCATTACAGAAACAAGATCAACAACGGGTCTAAGAATATCTGTCTGGAGAAAAAAGTTTCCAAAGAAACTCTTCTCAAATTCAACAAGTTTTTTGTCGATGCATTCTTTGTGCAGGAAGATTTTACCCGCAATTATCCTTACGGCAGCCTTGCGAGTCATATACTCGGCTATGTAGATAGAAGCTGCAATGGTATCTATGGAATTGAGAAACAGTACAATAATATGCTTGTCGGCAGGGACGGAGTTAAGCACATAGAAAATGATGTGCTTGGTAGAACTGTTTCGGTTAATGAGGATAACACGACAAAACCTATCCCAGGTAAAAATGTTAAGCTTACGATAAACAAGATTTATCAGACAATACTAGAACAGGAACTTGCCAGGGGCATTGAAAAGTTCGAAGGGGACAGCGCTTCAGGTATTATAATGGATCCAAATACGGGCGAGATTTTAGCGATGTCGTCAATGCCCGATTACGATCCGGCTAATTACGGCAAATACGATTTGAAATTCAGACGCAACCGTGCTATCACCGATCCTTACGAGCCTGGCTCGATAATCAAGCCGATGGTAATGTCGATGTTAATCGAAGAAAAACTTGTTAAGGATAACGAGGTTATAAATACCGAGAACGGAACTTACATATTCCACAGAACAAGAATAAGCGATACACATGATAATGCTTACCTGACGGTAAGGGGGGTAATTGAAGAGTCCAGTAATATCGGTATGGCCAAACTATCTGCACGACTGGATGAGACAAGTTTCTACAAGTATCTCAGGGATTTCGGCTTCGGAAATGCTACGGGTATTGATCTGCCCGGTGAGTCCGACGGATTCCTGAAAAAGCCGAAAGACTATTCAAAGCTATCTAAACCTTTTATGTCGTTTGGATATGAAATACTAACAACACCCGTACAGATTGTTACCGCTTTCAGTTCGCTTGTAAACGGCGGTAAACTGATGCGTCCTTATATAGTTGAAGAAGTTACAGATAATGCAGGGATTGTTCTCGAATCGAATAGTCCTAAAAGGATTAGGAATACTATTTCAAAAGCTACTTCAAATAAGATTATGGATTTTATGATTGGAGTAGTGGAAGAAGGAACAGCAATAAATGCCAGGCTTGATAATGTTCTAGTTGGCGGTAAAACCGGTACAGCCCAAATGCTTATAGACGGCAGCTACTCAAAGAGGGAATATAACTCTTCATTTATTGGATTCTTCCCTGCTGAAGAGCCGAAAATAGTTTGTCTTGTAGCAGTAAGTTCACCTTCTAAAGGCAGGTACGGCGGACAGGTTGCTGCTCCTATCTTTAAGAATGTTGCAGACAGGCTTATTGCTGCGGATTTTTCTCTCGTACCCGAAAAATTCAGAATACAACGTAAACAGAAATATATGGATGAACTTCTTAAGCAAGATGATTATGAAATGCCGGGAAGTATAATTAAGTATAGTAACATCGGTGATAAACCGAAACAAAATAGCACAGAAAAGAAAAACTATGATAGAGGAATTATGCCGAATTTACTTGATATGTCGGTGAGGGAAGCCCGATCAGTACTCTCAGAACTGGGAGTGCAGTTCAAACTAATCGGATCCGGAAAGGTTGTTGAACAAAGTATTAAACCGAATGCAAGACTTGATGAGGGTTCGGTTTGCCTTATTAAATGTGAGACAAAAAAGATCTCAAAGTTGAGGCTTAATTAATGTTTCTGTCTGATATCCTAAATAGGGTTCAAGTTGTGCAAGTGCTGGGTGAAGCCGAAAAAAAAGAGATTAAAGGCATCTCCAATAATAGCAGGGAGATTGGTCAGGGCTACCTTTTTGTGGCTGTTAAAGGCTACAAAACAGATGGACATAAGTTTATTGAGGAAGCTATTTCAAACGGCGCCTCGGCTATTGTAATAGAGGATGAGAAGTTATTCCCCAATGAGATATTTAAGCATTCTGAAGTTGTGAAGATCCTAGTAGGGGACAGCAGAAAGGCATTGGCTGAATTATCAAATTCCTTCTACGGCGATCCTTCGCATAATATATCACTTATCGGTATTACAGGAACTAAAGGTAAAACTACGACATCGTTTTATATAAAACATCTGTTGGAGAGTTCCGGACATAAAGTAGGGCTTATTGGTACAATCGCAAATTATATCGGTAATGAAAAAATCGAGACTAAACATACAACTCCGGAAGCACATAATATCTGCAGATTGTTAAGTGAAATGATTAAAGCCGGTTGTACTTATTGTGTAATGGAAGTTTCTTCGCACTCATTGTCTCTATCCAGAGTGTATGGATTGGATTTCAACTTTGCCGTATTCACGAATATAACCTCCGATCATTTTGATTTTCATCAGGATTTTGGTTCTTACCTGAAAGCAAAAAAAATACTGTTCGACATTCTCCCAGCCAAGTCTTATGCGGTAATGAACATTGATGATCAAAACTGGTCTTCATTGCTGAAGGATTCAAAAGCTCACGCATACCTTTACGGCAAGAATCCTTCGGCTGCTTATTTACTGAAGGATATCAGCTATGACCTTGAAGGCACCAGGTTTACTATCCGATTCAACGATGAAGAGTACAGCATGTCTACAAAGCTAATCGGCGAATTTAATGCGTATAACGCTGCGGCAGCCATCAGCATTGGCGGTTTGATTAACACTGATTGGGGTATAATTACGAAATCCATTGAGACAATGCCGCATGTTCCAGGCAGATTTGAAGTGATTGAATCGGGAGACAAAAAAGTTATTATCGATTATTCTCATACGACCGATAGTTTAAGACAGGCATTACTGGCGGTGAATAATTTGAACTCGGATAATAGAAAAGTTTATACAGTTTTCGGATGCGGCGGTGACAGAGATAAAACAAAACGTCCGGAAATGGGAAGTGTTGCGGATGAATTAAGTGACGAGATAATAATCACTTCGGATAATCCAAGAACAGAAGATCCGCTTGCAATTATTGAGGATATTAAAACCGGCGTCAAAAGAGAAAATGCAGTTGTTCTGCCGGACAGAGATGAAGCAATTAAACACGCTATCTGCGAATCGGAAAGTGATGCTGTTATTTTAATCGCGGGTAAGGGGCATGAGACTTACCAGGAAATTAATGGAATTAGGAATCACTTCTCTGACAAGGAGAAAGCTGAAGAGTATTTAAACGTATGTCAAAACTAGCAATTACAATATCGGATTTATTCGACCTCACCGGTGCGGTGATTTATAATCCGGACGAATATAAACCGACTACTTCGGTTTCGATTGATTCACGTCAATCCGGAAAGAATATTCTGTTTGTTGCGATTAAGGGAGACAGGTTCGACGGCCATAAGTTTGTTAAAGATGCTGTTAAGAACGGCGCTGCGGCCGTAGTTGTTAATAAAAGATATTACAAAAATCTTGATCAAATAAAAGTTCCGATTATTACTGTACCTAATACGATAACAGCATTCGGGGAACTGGCGAATGTATGGCGGCGTAAGTTGGGCGCAAAGGTTATTTCGATCACAGGTAGTAATGGAAAAACCGGAACGAAGGATATTCTTGCTGAATTATTATCAGCTAAATATAAGGTTGTTAAAACTTCCGCCAATAATAATAATCATATCGGAGTTCCATTAACAATTCTTTCGGCAAAAGCCGGTACTGAGATGCTGGTGCTCGAACATGGCACCAATCACTTTGGAGAGATTGAGTATACAGCCCGAATCGCCCAGCCTGATGTTGCTTTGATAACCAACATCGGTGAATCGCATCTGGAATTTCTGGTGGATACAAAAGGAGTTTATAAAGAGAAGTCGAAACTTATAGATGTCTGCATAGAAAATAACGGAACAATCGTCTGCAACATGAACGATAAAATGCTGCGGAAAGAAACGAGAAAGATTACCCGCAGAATCACATACGGTTTTGGAACTAAATCAGAGTTCAACGGAAAGATTTTGGGTTATGATGATTATGGGAAAACTGAATTAGCCATTACATCCGGTAAGCTTGGCTTTAACTTTGTCTTACCGCTTTATGGTGAGCCCAATGCGCAAAATTTCCTGGCAGCCTTTTCAGTTGCCAGACGACTTGGTGTTAGTAAATCTTTATTGGCTAAAAGTGTTAAGAAGTTAAATGCACCTAAGGGAAGATTATCTGTGAGTAGTGCCGGTGGAAATATTCTTATTGATGACACCTATAATTCCAATCCCGCATCAATGAAAGCGGCAATAAAACTGGTGAAAACGATAAAGGTTTATAAACAGTCATTGATTGTACTCGGAGATATGTTTGAACTGGGTCGCGATTCGAAGAAGATGCACAGAGAATTAGCCAGGGAAATTAAACCAATTAAAAACACTAAAGTACTTTGCCTTGGCACTATGATGAAATACTTAAATCAGGAACTCAGAAAACTGAAAATTGAATCGGAATATTTTAATACTCGCAAGCAATTGGCGGAGTATTTGGGAAAGCTGGAACTCAAAAACTTTAAAATTCTCGTAAAAGGTTCACGCGGAATGAAAATGGAAGAATTTGCCGAATTAATTAAATCGAAGGCTGCATAAATGTTTTACTATTTATTCGATTATATCAATAGTACTTTCAATCCGCCGGGATTCGATATCTTCCGTTTCCTTTCGTTCCGTTCCATTCTTTCAGCAGTTACGGGTTTATTTCTATCGTTTTATCTCGGACCGAAAATTATCGGTTTCCTAAAAAGGCAGCAGATCGGTGAAACCATTAGAGTTGAAGGACCTGAAAGACATCAGAAGAAGGCCGGTACGCCGACGATGGGCGGTATTATTCTGATTCTGTGTGTTACGATTTCCGTTCTACTTTGGGGGGATTTGCAAAGTACATACATTCTGGTTGTATTAGCCGGCACATTATTCCTGAGTTTTGTTGGATTTGTAGATGATTATCTGAAAGTAGTAAGGAAATATTCCAAAGGATTGATAGCAAGATATAAAGTGCTCGGTCAAATATTAGTCGGTCTTGGCGTTGGTTTAGCCGTAGTAACATTACCGGAATTTGCAGAGTTCAGTACACAAACAACGTTACCTTTCTTCAAAAATTTAAACTGGGATTTCTCGTATCTCTATATACCTGCGGTCATCTTTATAATTATTGCAACTTCAAATGCGGTTAACTTAACCGACGGACTTGACGGACTTGCAATGGGAACGATGATAATTGTTATGCTGGCTTTGGCGGTTATGAGTTATGTATCCGGTAACGTAATATATGCCGATTATCTTAATATCATTTACCTGCCCGGCTCCGGTGAATTGACTGTATTCATTGCAGCGTTAATAGGTGCGGGACTGGGATTTCTCTGGTTCAATTTCTATCCGGCACAGGTATTTATGGGTGACACCGGTTCGTTGGCATTAGGCGGCGCATTGGGAATTATGGCAATCCTGATAAAAAAAGAACTGCTAATTCCCATTCTCGGTGGTATCTATTTTGTCGAAACGTTATCCGTGATAATTCAACGCACCTATTATAAATACTCCAAGAAGAAGTACGGAGAAGGCAGAAGAGTTTTTAAGATGACTCCGATTCATCACCATTTCGAACTGTTAGGGTGGGACGAACCGAAGATAGTCATACGATTTTATATAATTACAATAATTCTGGCGCTAATGAGTCTGGCGTCGTTCAAGATAAGATGATGGAACTCAAGGGTAAAAAAATATCGATTATCGGCGCGGTTAGAAGCGGTGTTGGCGCAGCTAAATTGGCTAAGCGCGTTGGCGCTGTTCCGTTTGTTAGTGATACGTCGCCTTATGAAAAGCTGCAGTCAAACTTTGATGAGCTTATAGCCCGGGAAATTGAATTCGAGTTCGGTGGTCATTCTGAAAGAGTATTTGATTGCGATGTTATTGTAACAAGTCCTGGAGTTCCAGGTGACTCAACAGTTTTGAAGGAAGCCAAAGCAAGAAACATTAAGGTTATCAGCGAACTGGAATTCGCCTGGATGAATTGCAAAGGTAAGATTATAGCCATCACAGGTACGAATGGTAAAACTACGACAACAGCTTTGTGTGCTCATACATTAAACACCGCCGGTATTAAATGTTATGAAGCCGGAAATATCGGTTTGGCATTTTCTGAAATTGCTGCGGATGTGGCCGAGGATGAATTCGTTGCACTTGAGATATCCAGTTTTCAGTTAGATCACGTTGACAAATTCAGCCCGTATATATCGATTATACTGAACATTACACCCGATCATTTGGACAGGTATGAAAATTCGGTTGAGAAGTATACAGCCGCTAAAATGAGAATTGCGACAAACCAGAGTAAAGATCAGGTGTTTGTTAGAAATTACGACGATAAAAAAATACCGGATTCTGATAACACGACCGTTCAACAGTACTTCTTCTCATTAGTGAATAAAGTTGCAAACGGTGCGTTTGTTTACAACAACAGATTTGTTTTTACGGTTGACGGAACTGAAGAAGAATTGTTTGGAGTAGATGTTCTTTCACTTAAGGGACTACACAACAGGCAGAATGCCATGGCGGTATTAACTGCAGCAAAGTTGGCCGGATGTTCAAATGATGCTATTGAAAAAGCATTCTCGACTTTTAAGGGTGTAGAGCACCGACTAGAATTCGTTCGAACAATCAATGATGTTGATTATATAAATGATTCGAAAGCTACCAATGTTGATTCCGTTTGGTATGCATTACAGAGTTATGAGAAACCGATATACCTGATATTAGGAGGCAAGGACAAAGGTAACGACTATAGTTCAATTGAAGAACTTGTCAGGCAGCATGTTAAGAAGATTTATGCTATAGGTTCTTCATCCGGGAAGGTTATGGAATTCTTTAATCCGATGGTTAATGTAATCTCTGAACCGAGTCTAGAAGATTGTGTTTCAACTGCGCGACAGGAAGCGGAACCCGGTTCGGTAGTATTGTTATCGCCGGCCTGTGCAAGTTTTGACATGTTCGACAATTATGAACATCGCGGAAAAGTTTTTAAAGAAGCAGTAATGAGTTTGAATTAATGAGACTGTTATCGAGAATATTGCTTGTTGCCGTATTGGTACTGATAGTACTTGGCGCTGTATTGGTTTTAAGCGCGAGCAGTACTTATAGCGAAGTTAGATTCAATAATCTATACTTCCTGTTCAAGTCTCATTTGTGGAAAGTTATTGGCGCAATCGGAGCGATGGTAATTGTATCAATGATACCTTACGAGTTATATAAAAAATACAGCAAGTACATGCTTATGGGAACAATGTTTGTTCTTATAGCAACCCTTGCTTTTGCACCAAAATTTAAAGGAGCTGCCCGCTGGATAGACCTTGGTATACTACAGTTCCAGCCTTCGGAATTGGCAAAGCTGGTCCTTGTGATGCACCTTGCAGAGCTGATCGAACGCAAAGGAAAGCTGATGGAAGACTTCAAGCATGGATTCAAGTATGCAATATTCTGGATTTTTATAGTCAGCGGACTCGTTCTAATTCAGCCGAATCTAAGCACAAGTATGATAATTGTTCTTACATCGTTCTCTCTGCTGTATGTATCGGGAAGTAGAATTAAACATATATTTTATACACTCGGCAGTGTAATGATGGCAGGCATTTCGGCAATGTTCATTTTCAGCCATAGCCGTGAAAGGCTTGTAACTTACTGGCATAGTATACAGGGAGCAGGAGATCATCCTCAGGTCTTTCAGGCTAAAATTGGTTTGGGGAGCGGCGGTTTCTGGGGCGTCGGATTAGGTCAAAGCCGGCAAAGTGATTTATTCCTTCCCGAATCTTTCGGTGATTTTATATTCGCTGTACTCGGCGAGGAAATGGGATTTGTCGGGGCAATAGCAATACTGTTTGTTTACCTGACAATTTTTGTGGTTGGTGTTCTTATTGCCAAAAAAGCTAAAGACGATTACGGTAAGCTTCTCGGATTCGGAGTAGCTTTTAATATCATAATCAGCGCGTTTATAAATGCGGGTGTTGTTACCGGATTGCTCCCGCCCACCGGAATAACTCTTCCTTTTATCAGTTTCGGAGGAACATCAATTATTATTCTGAGTGTATCGGTCGGGATACTATTAAATATAGCGCGGCAGTCATCAAAGTTAAATCAAAATGTATTGGAAACAGTTGAAGAAAACGGCATCTAAATATAGAATACTTTTTACCGGCGGCGGTACAGGCGGGCATCTATTCCCCGCTGTAGCAGTTGCGCAGAAGGTACGCGAACTTCAGCCTGATGCCGATATATTATTTGTCGGAACCGGGAATAAAATTGAAGCTAACGTCGTTCCGAAGTTGGGTTATAAGTTCAGGTCAATATGGATAAGCGGATTCAGAAGAAGTCTGTCTTTACAAAATTTATTATTCCCTGTGAAACTGTTAGTATCGATGTTACAGTCTCTTGCCATCTCAATGAGCTTTAAACCAAAAGTTGCGATTGGCAGCGGCGCATACGTAACTGGTCCGGCGCTCTGGGGTGCCTCAATTATGGGCGCAAAGATAATGCTGCTTGAACAGAACAGCTACCCCGGCATAACAAACAGGATGCTTGAGAAGAAGGCTGATGAGATTCATTTGAGTTTTGAGGATTCCAAAAAGTATTTCAGAGATGAATCAAAACTATATCTTAGCGGAAATCCGGTTCGTGTGGATTTCGGAAACATGTCGAGGGAAGAATCCGCTGCCGAATTTGGGTTTGATGCTAACAAAAAGATTTTACTGATTCTCGGCGGAAGCCTGGGAGCCGGATCTATTAACAATACGGTTGCCGATAAACTCGATGAAATTACTCAATCCGGACAGGTTCAGGTGTTGTGGCAGACCGGTAAGAATTATTATGAGCAGTACAAAATTATTGCCGGCGAAGGTGTGAAAATTAATCCGTTTATAGAAAACATGAATGCTGCTTATTCCTGTGCCGATCTCGTAATTGCCAGAGCCGGGGCGACAACAATAGCTGAAACCGCCTTGCTGGGACTGCCAGTTGTTTTTGTGCCTTCACCGAATGTTGCGGAAGATCATCAGTATAAAAACGCGAAATCAATTGAAGATGCCGGCGGATGCGTATTAATTAAAGATTCCGCATTACAAGAGAGTTTATTGCCGGTGGTAAGTGAGTTATTAAATAACAGTAATGAAAGAGCGAAGCTCTCAAGCAATATAAAAAAATTTTCTAAACCGGAAGCCGCCGATGTTATTGCAGGGCGGGTTCTGGCATTAGCTGATCAGAATTTTTAAGGAATATTAGAATTTATGTTTCAACAGGTAATTAAGAAAATACACTTCGTAGGAATCGGTGGAATAGGTATGAGCGGTATTGCCGAAATACTGCTGAACCAGGGTTTTGAAATAACAGGTTCCGATTTGATGGACAGTGATGTAACCGCAAGATTGAAGTCGTTGGGAATTAAAATATTTACCGGTCACTCAACTGATAATGTTACAGATGCGGATGTACTTGTGTATTCGTCTGCTGTGAATGAAAGTAATCCTGAAGTTATGGCCGCTCTGGATAAAAAAATACCGGTAATAAAACGATCTGAAATGCTCGCTGAATGCATGCGTATGAAGCATGGTATCGGTATTGCCGGAACTCACGGCAAGACAACAACTACCTCAATGGTTGGTCTTGTTTTAACGGAAGGCGGAATTGATCCTACGATTATAGTAGGCGGAAAGCTCAGCGGATTAGGCGGTACAAATGCCAGACTCGGCGAGGGTGAATATATTGTTGTTGAAGCTGATGAGTTCGACAGGACTTTCCTGAGACTGACACCGAGTATTGCGGCAATTACAACTCTCGAAAGCGAGCATCTTGATACTTACAAAGATCTTGATGATATCAAATCGGCATTTGTTGAGTTCGCGAACAAAGTTCCGTTTTACGGTTTTATTACTATTTGTCTTGATGAACCTGCTTTGCAGGACATCATCCCGATGATAAATAAAAAGATTATAACATACGGATTGACCCAGCAGGCTGATGTAAGGGCTGTTGATATTTCTCATAGCGGATATAAAAGTACTTACACAGTATTAGATCACGGTGAAGAACTTGGTCAAATTACGCTTAACATCCCGGGCGATCATAATATTAAAAACAGCCTTGTTGCTGTATGTATTGCGCGACAAATGGGGATCGAGTTTGAAACAATAAAGAAAGCTCTTGAACAATTCTCTGGTGTGTACAGAAGATTCGAAACAAAATATTCGAATGATATTCTTGTTGTGGATGATTATGCTCATCATCCTACTGAAATTAATGCCTCACTCGCTGGAATAAGAAGTGGCTGGAAACGCAGGTTAGTTGCTGTCTTTCAGCCACATCTTTTTTCTCGTACACGAGATTTTTATGCCGAGTTCGGAAGGTCATTCCTTAACTCGGATGTATTCGTATGCACGGATGTTTACCCGGCTCGTGAAAAACCAATTGACGGGATTTCCGGTGAGTTGATCGCTAACGCTGCTAAAAGTTACGGTCATAAAAATGTGATTTACGAACCGGATAAAACGAAGCTGCCGGAACTGCTGAAGGAAATTTATAAGAAGGATGATATTGTAATCACATTGGGAGCCGGAGATATATGGAAATTCGGCGAAAAGTTTATTGAACTGATTAAAGATAAATCGAATTGATGAGAACTAATATTAAAATAACGTCTGTGGTAATGATGGTCATTCTATCGGTCATTATTGGCTATCTGTCACTGACTCTGGATGACGAAGTTAATAATACCGCTTCATTTGTAGAGCTCAAGGGGAATATTCATCTCCCGAAGGATGAATACCTGAAGTTTGCAGGTTTGAGTGAGATTGGGAAAGATACAAAAGTTGATATCAGAATTATAAGGGACAGATTGTCGAAGCATCCCTATGTGGAAGCAGCGGATGTTATTATTGAAGGATCGACATTGATGATTGAATTAAGGGAGAAACGCTTTAGCGCAATTCTATCAACGAATGATGCGCAATTCCTGATCTCCGAGAATTCGGTCGCTGTTCCGTTTCTTCCCTTTACTCAGCAGATCAACTATCCGCTGATAAGTAACCCGAAGATGGACACCACTATTACTCCGCTCTCATTCGTCAATGGTTACGGCGATGTAGTTTGCGCCCTGAAAATTCTATCGTCTGTTGAACTTGTAAACTCCGACATGTACGATCAACTCAGTGAAATAAACCTTAGAGATGGCAGAGATATTTTAGTCCATTTCTCAAACGTAAACTATCCGATCATTATCGGCAGGGGTAGTGAGATTAGAAAAATTTTAACATTCAATTTACTATGGAATAATCTGAGCGGCAGTGGAGTTAACGACGTAATTAACTACGTCGATCTACGCTATGCTAATCATGTATTTCTCGGCTTCAGCGAGAATAGCGGAGTCGGCAGGGGTGGCAGGATATGAAGAAAAATTTAATAGCTGGATTAGATTTAGGTACAACAAAGGTTTGTGCTGTAATTGCCGAACAGTCCGAAACCGGTATCGACATACTCGGATTCGGTGTGGCTCCTTCGGATGGGCTTAACAGAGGGCTGGTTGCTAATATTGCAAAGACAGCAGAAGCCGTCAGGGAAGCTGTTAGTGTTGCATCCAACCGTGCCGGATATGAAATAAAAGAACTGAACGTTGGTGTTGCCGGGGAGCATATTACAAGTTTGCGGCATAGGAACTATGTCACGATAAATAACCAGGACAGGGAAATAACACAACAGGATCTCGACAGACTTAAAGCCGATGTGAAAACAATCAGGATCCCTTCGGACAGACAGATACTCCATATAATTCCGGAAGAATTCTTTGTTGATCATCAGGGGGGAATTGAAAATCCGATAGGTATGTGCGGATCCCGTCTTGAAGCTGTTAATCATGTTGTGCTGGCTTCTATTCCTGCTATTCAGAATATTAAAAAGTCAGTTGAAAGAGCGGGTTTTATTATCAAGGATTATATCCTTCAGCCGATTGCATCGAGTGTCTCCGTACTTGAAGACAATGAGCAGGATTTAGGATGTGCGCTCATCGATATCGGAGGCGGAACAACAGATGTGGCGATTTATCATGACAAGAGTATTAAGCATACAAAGGTTATTGGTGTGGCGGGAAACCAGGTCACAAACGATATTAGAGAGTCGCTGGGCATAGTAACGGCTGAGGCAGAAGAATTAAAGAAGGAATTTGGCTATGCTCTTGAAGAAGCAATTATAAAAGAAGAAGATATATTTATTAAAGGCCCCGGAGCAAGAGGGACTATAAAGATTCCGGTTACCCTGCTTACGCAAATTATCAGCGTGAGGATGCGCGAGCTCTTTACGATTATCGACAATGAATTACGCCAGACAGGATTGAAAGGTAAAATTAAAGCAGGCATCGTACTAACAGGCGGCGGATCATTGCTGAGAGGTTGTACCGAACTTGCTGAAGAAGTTTTCGGGCTTCCCGCAAGAATCGGCGTACCGATTGAACTTGGTAAAGGATTGTCGAATGAAATTGAGAGTCCTGAATTCGCAACTGTTGCAGGACTTATTAAAGGTATTCCCGGATCCACATCAAGTTCAAACTGGCTTGAAGTGAATGAGAAAAAAGAGAAAAGTAAGATCGGTGTATCTTCGTTCCTTAAGAAAATTCAAGAGTTTTTCGACGAACTATAAATGATGAGAATGAAAATAAATATAGAATACAAAACAACCACAACAAGGAGGTATTATGCCATTTGTGACTATTGACAAAGACGAATCATTGTCTGCAAAACTACGTGTAGTTGGTATAGGCGGGGGCGGCTGTAATGCAATTGAAAGTATGATTAACAGAGGACTTGACGGCGTTGAGTATATTGCTATCAATACCGATTCCCAGGTACTTGAAAAAAGCAGCGCCCAGTACACGCTTCAAATAGGCCGGAATCTAACTAAAGGCCTCGGTGCAGGAGCTGATCCAAACGTAGGAAGAAAGGCAATTGAAGAGGATCGTGATAAGATCACCAAGATTCTCGACGGCAGCGATATGGTATTCGTTACTGCCGGAATGGGCGGCGGAACAGGAACCGGCGGTGCCCCGATTATCGCTTCCATTGCTCAAAGTATAGGTGCGCTCGTTATCGGTATCGTTACCAAACCTTTCAAATGGGAAGGTAAAAGACGTATGTTAAACGCAGAGGAAGGTATTAAAGAACTGCGACAGTATGTTGATAGTCTGATCGTAATACCGAATGAAAGAATTCTCAATATTATGGACGACTCTTCGGAAGCATTCGCTGCATTCGACAAACCGAATGAAGTGCTGCATGAAGCTACAAGAGGAATTGCGGAAATAATTACAATCCCCGGTAAGATTAACGTTGACTTTGCCGATGTACGCTCGGTAATGAACCAGAGCGGCGAAGCTTTGATGGGTTGCGGTATCGCATCGGGTGAGCACAGATCCTCCGAAGCAGCACAAAAGGCTATATCATCACCACTGCTTGAAGGTGTTAATATTAAAGGCGCTAAGAACATTCTGCTGAATGTAACTGCTTCCACTAATCTTACTATGAAAGAGATTAACGAAGGTAACCAGATTATTTACGATGCTGCAGGTGAGGAAGCTAATGTTATCTTCGGACTGGTTCAGAAGGAAGAAATGAACGAGTATGTATCTTATACTGTAATTGCTACAGGTTTCCATACTAATGAACCGATGGCTTCACGACGCACTATGGAAACCAAAGAAGAACAGCCAAAACGAAAAGAGGCTATTGCAACCGGATTCAAACCGACTAAATTCGAATTCGATGAAAATGCTGATCTTGATATCCCTACAATTAAACGTATGGGCGGAACAAGTTCTTCATTTATGAATGATGATGAGTTATCGCAGGTTCGCATGGATTTTTTCGAGGAAGAACGTAAAAAAGAACGAAAACTGGAAAAACAGGAAACCTCAAATAGTGATGAAGACAGTTCAACTTTCCTTCGAATGATGATGGATTAAAATATTGACATAGCATCCCTTAAAGGCTGTATGAATGAGACCTTGTTGTGGTTAATAAAGTTTTTCATTTGTACAGCCTTTATATATTTAAAATTCTGATTCTTGATTTCCCAACCCGGACTTAATTTATAGTGAAATACTTCCTGGATTCCCGGATATTCTATTTAAATATATTTGCACTCAGTTTCTTTTTACTCAAATTTTTCATAATCTTTGCATTCTAATTTCCATAAATAAGCATTACATGAAGAAAATTATCTTATTGGCCTCTGCCATTTTCTTATCCTCGATTACTTACGCACAATCAGCGAGTCAGGTAGGATGGGTATCCAAATTCGGGCTTGCCGGCGGATTTACACCAATCTATATAATGCCCGATTTATCTGTGGTAAATTCGGCTTTTTCGTTCGATACAGATGGTATGCTGGCTTACGGCGGCGGTGGATATGCTTACGTAATGTTTATTGATAATTTACGCCTGGGTGGAATGGGGTTTTCGGGATCAAGATCAGAATCACGGGGTATTAATGAAGTCGGTTACACCATTGGTGGAGGCGGTTTAACTATTGAATATACACTCCCGTTTATTAAGCGAATCGCCGTATCACCGGGACTTATACTTGGTGGAGGCTCTATTGAACTGGAGGTTTCCCGAAACTCCGGAAATTTAACCTGGGATGATGTGTGGAATGATTTTTCAAATGCCAATAGCAATACGGAAAACCTTACGAGAAAACTCACTAATTCTTACTATATTGTATCCCCGACATTAAATGTTGATATTCCATTCAATAGATTTCTGGCTTTCAGAATTGGTGCAGGTTATCAGATGACCTTCGATGAAGAATGGACTGTGGATAATAACCAGGATATTTCGGGGGTTCCCTCGGATTTGAATGGAAATTCGTTTTTTATTCAGGCAGGTTTGTTCGTTGGATTTTTTGCTTTTTAGGAGATAAATGAAAAACATACTTGTAACCGGAGGTGCCGGATTTATCGGCAGTAACTTTATAAACTATATCCTGAATGAGCGGGAAGATGTTTTTATTGTTAATCTCGATAAACTTACTTACGCCGGTAATCTGGAAAACCTTAAGCTGTCTGAAGAGAATAAAAACTACGTTTTTATTAAAGGTGACATTGCTAATCACGAACTGGTTGATTATATCTTCAGCAAGTACCAAATCGAACACGTCATCAATTTCGCAGCCGAATCCCATGTAGACAGAAGCATACTCGGTTCAGAAGTCTTCTTCCAGTCAAACGTGATTGGTACAAATGTTTTGTTGGAAACTGCCAGACGATATGACGTTGAAAAGTTTCTTCAGATCTCTACAGATGAAGTATACGGAAGTCTGGGTCCGGAAGGATTATTTACCGAAAACACTCCGATTTCTCCAAACAGCCCGTATTCTTCCAGTAAAGCTTCGGCTGATATGATGGCGTTATCATTCCATCATACATATGGAATGCCCGTCGTTATTACACGCTGCTCTAACAATTACGGACCTCTCCAGTTTCCTGAAAAACTGATTCCATTAATGATTATTAACTCATTAAATGATAAAAAACTACCGGTTTACGGTGACGGACTGAATGTTCGGGACTGGATATATGTGGTTGATCATAATCGTGCAGCGGAATTAGTCTGGGAAAAAGGCAAACCCGGTGAGGTTTACAATATCGGTGCCGAGCAGGAAATGACCAATATTGAAATAATTAAAATGATTCTAGGACACCTGAATAAATCTGAGGATCTAATAGAATTTGTTAAAGACAGGCCCGGACACGACAGACGTTATGCAATTGATTCAACAAAGATTAAGAACGAGCTCGGATGGAAACCTGAGTTCAAATTCGAAGAAGCTATTACCCAAACCATTGACTGGTACCTTGAAAACAAGAACTGGTGGGAACGGGTAATCAGCGGTGATTATCAGAAGTATTATAAAGAACAATATGGGGAAAGATAGTCTCTTAATAAATTATAAATCACACACAGGCAGTTGATATGAAGATTGTAAAAATCACTTTGATATTTCTTCTTTTAGTAACGCAAAGTGTTCTATCTCAGGATATGTTAAATAATGAGTCTTTGGAGGATTCTAAAACATTAAACAGATATTACATGAATCTCTTTAGTGAGACTAAGAACAAAGAATCGGAGTCATTACTACCCAAATTTGATGTGGATAAAGAAGCACTGTTAGAAAAATTAAAGGAAGCCATACCTCTCTCCGGATTTATTAAACCTGATAGTTATATGACAGGCCCGGGTGATATTCTGAATATTGGGATATGGGGTGAACTTGAATTTAATAATATAGTTAGTATAACTCCTGAGGGAACTTTAATGATTCCGAAATTCGGGGTTGTCGACGTAAAGGATTTGAGTCTTAAACAGTTGAAGGAGAAGGTGGTTTCTAAATTGCGTGAGAATTATTTAAAAGGTGAGATTACCGTAACTCTGGTATCACCAAGGATATTTACAGTAACAGTAAGTGGAGTTGTAAGAAATCCGGGTAGTTATTTTGCTTCATCGGTTCATAGGGTTGATCAGGTGGTTTATCAGGCTAATTTATCTGCAGGCTTTGAAACTCAGCAATCGTTGGAAATGTCCAACGAAAAAGATCTTGCTAATACAACTGAATATATTAAGTATTTTAATAAGGATTTAGAATATAATATTCCAAGAAAAATGTCTTTAAGAAATATTGAAGTCATTCGAGAAAATGGAGATACACTAATTGCGGATCTAGTGAGATTCTATGCGACAGGTGACTACAAATACAATCCTGTTTTATTGGATGGGGATAGGATTGTGATTCCGAACCAGGATATGGCATCAAACTCGATTACAATATCCGGAGCCGTCAGACTTGAAGGAACATATGAGTATTCTCCTATAGATTCGGTGAGCTCAATCTTTAGCATTGCACAGGGACCTACTAAATTAGCTGACTTAGAGAATGTTGATTTATACCGAATAAGGGAAGATAGTATCGGGATTAATCATGTTAAATTAAATTTGAAGAAGATTTTGTCCGGAAAAAATATAGACATTAAAATGCAGCCAAACGATCGTCTTGTTGTCAGAGAACTATATCCTCGTCCGGCTGCGGAAAATATTATACTAAAAGGAGAAGTAAGATATCCGGGACTGTATCCAATTATCAGAAATAAAACAAAATTATCGGAAGTAATTGAACTTGCTGGAGGATTTACTGCAAGTGCTTCCCTTACAGAGGCAAAAGTCATCAGATCTTCTGAGGAAATAGATCCTGCTGAATACAATCCTGATTATAATCGATTAAGTGAATTACGATTGAGTGACCTAGGTTTTAATAATAGACGATATTATAATATGGAAGCGGCCATAAGAAGGAATTTTATATCCGTAAACTTTGAAAAATTATTTGTTGAAGAAGATGTTGAAAGAGATATTTATTTGCGGAATGGAGATATAATTCTTATTCCGCCAAAAACAAATACCATCTATGTTTACGGTCAAGTAGCAGAGACAGGATATGTAACTTATATGCCGAATGCCGACTACGAAGACTATATTAATTTAGTAGGGGGGTATGGTGAAATGGCAAGAGAATCGTCAGTAATGGTGGTTAAAGCCGGGTCTAAACTTTGGATCGATCCAGATGATACTACAATTGAACCTGGTGATGCTATTTTCGTTCCTCGAGAACTAGATACTGACCTGAATTTTTACTTTCAATGGATTTCAAACATTGTTGGAGTTATAGGCGGTGTTGCAACAATTTATCTTCTTTTTACAAAATAGACTTGTATAAATTTATGACAACTAATAATGAAAACCCCAAAATTAGCCTAACTGATTACCTTTCAGTACTTTTAAAGTGGAAGAAGCTATTGATAATTAATTTGTCATTCGTTGTAGTCTTCTCAATAATTCTTTCCTTTCTAATTCCTAAAACATATAAATCAACTGCTTCTATGATTTTGCCTCAGGATAACTCGATGGGTTTGGGTAGTCTGGGTAGTTTGGTCTCGGGTGGCAATTCAGCATTGTCTATTGGAGCAAAACTTTTTGGAGTCTCTTCTACAAATGAAGATTTGATCCTTGGTATCTTAAGTAGTAGAGGAGTATTGACGAAGACAATTAACAAATATAATCTTATGGATTATTACGGTATCTCGGATGGTAATTATGATAAAGCCCTAAAAGCTGTTAAGGGAGATCTGATATTTGAACCAAATGAATATGGTATGATTGAAGTAAGTGTTATTAATGAAGACCCGGATACGGCGGCTATTATTGCGAACTATTTAGTCGGATTGGCAGACAGTCTTCATATTGCAATTAATATTGAACAAGCTGCTAGAAGTAGAAAATTTATTGAGAGGAGATTCCTTCAAAACCAGGATGATCTGAGGAATGCCGAGGAAAACTTTAAGAATTTTCAGAAAAAATATGATGTGCTTGCGGTTCCGGAACAAATTCAGTTTGCAGTTGCTGCTGTCGGAGAACTTGAAGCGCAACTCGTTGAAAAAGAAATTCAGTTAAATAGTGTAAAAGGATCTATAAGTTCTTCATCTTCCATATACAAAATGCTGGAAGTTCAGATTAACTCCATCAGACAGAGAATTAAAGATTTTAATAAGAAATCACTAAATGATGATCCCTCTATGATTCTTCCTTTAGACGAGATTCCGGAATTACAGATGGAGTATCTGAGATTATATAGAGAACTTGAGATACAGAATAAAATTCTTGAATTTATTTACCCGCTCTATGAGCAAGCAAAATTGGACGAACAAAAGAGTACTCCGACATTGCTTGTCATTGATAAAGCTGTGCCCGCCGAACTTAAATACGCTCCCAAGAAAGCGTTCATAGTTTTATTTTTCACTTTTCTTGCTTTGTTTATTCATTTGCCTTTTATTTTCAGAGCAAATAAAATATTATTATCTGAGAAATTAAAAAATCCTGTTGAAGAAAAAGAGTTGAGATTTTATAAGAAAATAACCCGTTCGTATAAAATCAGTTTCAACTGAATATCATGTCAATATTTTTAACCTTAGTACTTGGCCTATCGGGAATGCTTCTCGGCAGGTATATGTTCGGAAAATGGTTCAATCATTTGAGCATATACGCCATTATATGGACCTCCATGATATGTTTCTATGAGGTAAAATTAATTCCTTTCCCGGATCTCTCAATGGAAACGTGGAGTGTTCTATTATTTTCAAGTATCTCTTATACACTTGGTGTTGTAACCGTGTTTTCAGGCAGGAGTTTATTCGGATTGCCAAATAGCATAAGGTTAGAGAGAAAAGTTCCAATTACAATTTTAGATGATGACGGGAAGATTATAAAGTATACCATAATATTGTTCTCGATTATTGGAATAATTGCTGCTATACAGCATTGGATGGTACTTCTAAGAGAGTTTGGAAGTATTGCTGGAGTATTTTTAAATGCGACAAAGTATTATAGAATGAGAGTTGAAGGAGAAATTAAAGGAGTTATCCCTTATCTGTTTATTATATCTTATCTTGCCGTTTTTCTCAGTGGTATTTACACAGCGTATAAGAATAAATTAACACTTGTATCAGTATTACCAATAATAGCTGTTGTTTTTAAAGAACTTGCAAATCTTGGGCGCTCTGGTATGCTCTTGGCGCTATTTGAGTTTGTCATTACTTTTATGTTATTCAGACATCTTCTGATTTCTGATTTGAGTTACAAAGTGAACAAGAATAAATTGAGTATAATTCTTGCAATTATTGTCGTTTTCTCCTTAATTGTCGGTGGTGCAATGGCAGTTAAGAATATTCGAAATCCGATTGATTCATTTCAGGGTACTTCAAAGAGTCTGAGTACATTTGAAGGCAATGCATTTATATCCCCCTCTATTTATCTTTATAGTTGTTCCCATTTAGGAGTTTTTAATAAGTATCTTGAAAAACAGAATGAGAACCCTTATTGGGGTGAAAACACATTCCTACCGGTATATAACTTTGTTTCAAAATTCGGTGTAGTAGAACATCCTGACTTTTTTCAAGAGGGCTATTTTATTCCTATGTGGACAAATACAGGAACATATCTAAGAGAAATCGATGCTGATTTTGGAAAGGTTGGACTCTTGCTGATTCCCTTTTCCCTTGGATTATTTATGACCATCTATTGGTTTAAATTTTACGAAAGTGGGAAAATATTGTACTTATTAGTTCTTACCTACCTCTATCTAATCGTTTCGTTTTCTTTTCTGGTTATGGTATCAAGATTATCAAGCTGGTTTATTAGCTTTGCTTTACTTTTTGTTTTAATACCATTTATTGAAAAAATCGTTAAGCAAGTATCTTCAAATAAAAGACTTTCATCAATTTCCATTTTCTGATGACTTCTACTAAAAGAATATCCAAGAATATTTTTTCTCTTCTGATCGGGAGAGGCTCTGAGCTATTTGTGAGTTTTATTTCAGTCAGTTTAATCGCAAGATATTTAGGAGTCGAAAACTATGGCATTTTTACTTCTTTGACTGCATTGGTATTTATACTTTCAAAAGTTATAGACTTTGGATTCTCTCCAATTGTTTTTCGGGACATTTCTCGAAATGAAAAAAATTATGAAATATTAAATACTGCTTTATCAATTAGGCTAGTGTTGCTATTTGTTGTTTTTACTTTTTATATCTTTGCCTCTCTCTTGTTAGATATAAATCGTCTTGAATTATTTTTTTCTTCTTTATTATTTATAAATATAATTCTCTCGGCTAAGTTCATGAATTTTAGGGAGTTGCTGGAAGTTCTTTTCAAAGTCGATCTGAAAATTTACTATGTAATGATAATAAATCTTTTCGACGTATTACTTTTACTTCTGCTCGTGATACTAATGCCCTATATTTCGACGAATTTAACCTATCTGATTATTGTTTATGTCCTAGCTAATCTGCCCGGATTCCTTGTTATGCTCTATTTGTTGCATAAAAAGTATAATTACAAATTCAGGTTCGGCTTTCGAAATTATAAGTATTTGATTAGAGAGTCACTACCTTTGTATGGATCTGTAATTCTGACAGTCCTGTTTCAACAGGTGGATGTTTTGTTTCTTAGAAACATGGACTCAAGTTTTGCGACCGGTATTTATAGTGCTGCAGTAAGACTTACCATGCCGCTCGGTATAATTCCAATTGCGATTGTCAATACAGTATTTCCGATTTTAACAAGAAATAGAGATATAAATGAAAGTCAAAACCGTCTTATAAATTCAATGGTATATAAGACTTTGTTTGTTCTTGCTTTCTTTGCTGCTTTAATTGTTTCTTTTAAACCGGAACCCTTTGTTAGAGTTGTATTCGGAGAAAGCTATATATTGGCTTGCACTCCGATGGTTATACTGTTTTGGAGTTATCTCTTCGTGTTTTATAACAACTTTACTATGAATCTTCTTACAATTTACAGCCTGCAGAAACATAATTTTACATTTGCGGCAATCACTGTTACCCTGAATATTATTATGATTATTTTACTGATTAATAATTATTCATATAATGGTACTGCTTTGGCAAAATTGTCTGCTGCATTAGGTGGATCGATTTTCTTTTATATAGTTATTAGAACTTATAAGATACTGGATACATATACAAATCTGAATATGTTAATATGTTGTATACTTTCGTTTATTTTATTTTATTTTATTTCATTTCTACCTTTCGTACTTTATCTGATCATTGCTATTTTAATAATTCCTGTTCTGATACTGAAACTAAAAATACTCAGTGAGACGGAAATTTCAACAATATTAAAACTATTGAACAAGGAAGAATGGATTCACAAACTAAACAGGATTTAGATGTCAGCGTCATTATTGTAAACTACAATTCCTTTAGTCTACTTAATGAATGTATCGCTTCTGTAAAAAAGTTTTCGGAAGATATTACCTATGAGTTGATTGTTATTGATAATAATAGTCCGGAAGGTGATATTAAAAACGAACTTGAAGATGCTGATGATATAGTGTTAATATGTAATGATGAGAACAAAGGATTTGCGGCAGCTAATAATCAGGGACTGGAAATCGCTAAAGGTAAGTATACATTGTTCCTGAATAATGACACGCTGTTCACAGAAAACACACTGAAACTTGTATTCGATTTCTCAGAGTCTCTATCGGAGAAAGCTATAGTTGGTTGCAAGTTATTGAACAAAGATGGTACTCTGCAGCATTCAATTTATGATTATCCCTCACTACTTAATGTTCTTACATCAAACTTTTTTTTGTATGCCATATTTCCTAAAAGCAGATTTTTTAACAAATATCATTTAATGAATAGAAAAGTATCGGAATCATGTAAAACAGAAGTTGTAACCGGTGCATTTTTATTTGCTCCCACAGATGAACTTCGTAAACTGGGTGGCTTTGATGAGAGGTTTTTCTTCTATAATGAAGATACCGATTTGTGTTATAGATTTAGTAAAGAGTTTGGGAGTATTTATTATTTTCCTAAAACTTCTATTTTTCACCTTCATGGCGGCTCTACCAAATCAATGCCCTGGTTCAAATATCGAAACCGATTTATAGCGATGATTAAATTTTATCAAAAACATTTTATCGGATTAAAGTTTCTAATTGCGTACATGTTGCATGTTGCCGGATTATTGATGCGTGTCCCCCTACTTTTTGTAATTGGATTAATTAAGGGTAACAAAGCTAAATTGCTTATGTCGTTTTATTATCTGAGATCAATTTTTATTTATCCTAAAAATGTATTTAAATCTTAACTGTATCTATGAAAAAAATACTAATGCTTTTACAGTCCGAGTTTCCGCCTGATATTAGACTTGAAAAGGAAATTGATACATTAAACAATAATGATTTCTGTGTAAACGTGTTGTGCAACCAATATGATTCTAAGAAGAATAAACCCTATGAAGGTTGTGATATTTTTAGAGTAAAAGCAATATTTAAATCTGTGAAATTAAACAAGCTTCTAAATTTTCCGATCTTTTTTAATCCTAGACTGATCTATTATGCTATAAAGACATCTATTCATGTGAAACCTAATTTTATCCATGCCCACGATTTGCCGATGGTACCGTTAGGAATCTTGTTGAAATGGATTTTCAGAATAAAGCTGATCTACGACATGCACGAAAACTATCCTGCCGCATTAAAATTTTTCAACAAGAAAGGATTAATAAATAAACTATTCCGAAATCCGATTTTTGCAGAAAAACTTGATAAATACTGTATCAGACACTCTGACCATATTATACCTGTAGTTGAAGAGAATAAAGATAGGCTGATTGCTCAGGGAATATCAGAACAGAAAATCACGGTCGTCTCAAATACCGTTGACCTTAATACTTTCGCAATCGGAGATCCCGATGAAAGGATAACATCGCAGTATAAAGATAGATTTGTAATTATATACACCGGCACTGTCAGTCCTGAGAGGGGACTTGATACACCGGTAAAAGCCCTGTCTATTCTTAAGAATAAAATTCCGAACAGCCTTCTTTTAATTATTGGTGAAGGTCCGTCGGAAAAACCGTTGAAAAATTATATCGAATCGAACGGACTTACAAATCATGTAAGTATGCTTAAGTGGTGCGGACATGAAAACCTTGTTTCTTACCTGGCGGCAGCCAATGTCTGTATGATTCCCCAGCCCAGCAACGAATTTATTAATACAACTATCCCTCATAAACTTTTTGAGTACATGTCGCAGAGTAAACCAGTGATAGTCTCCGATGCCTTACCTCTTAAACGGATAGTAGAAGAGACAAATTGCGGAGTTTACTTTAGATCTAATTCGCACGCAGATTTCGCCAAGAAAATTCTGCAAATGAAAGAGTCACAAATTGACTATGGTGCAAATGGACGTAAAGCTGTGGACTCAAAATACAACTGGGAAACTGATTCTAAAAATCTTATTGAGCTTTATTCAAAAATATGACTTTACATTCCTGGCATTTTAATTGAACTTCAATACAAAAAATTATTAAGAAACCTTTAATTTGAGCATGAATATTGTCTTTTTTATTAGTTTCTAATAATTATAAAAGAACATAATTCACTAAATGCGAATATTTTTCATGCCAATAATATTAGTTTTTATTATTTTATTTGTGCCTTTCCAGTGGGGAGTAATTATGAAGGCTTTTACTCATATAAAATACTTATTTGTAATACTAATCTTTGCTATTTCAACATATGCTCAGAATTGGACTTCATACTTTGCAGATATTCCTGTTAATGATATAGTTGTAGATAATGATAATGTCTGGTTAGCAACTAATAATATCATTCAAATTAATAGAAATACAAAAGCGAGCAATACACTAAGCTGGAATGAGTATAACAAGAAAGTACGTTTTTTAAGACAAAGTAATGATGGAAAATATATTTATGCTTTCGGTAATGGATTAGTCCGGTATGATGGATCAATTTTTATTAATTATAGCGGTTTTACATATGCATATATGTATCCAGCCATACCCAGCAATTTTACTGATATGGATGTTAGTAACAATGGTACAATCTGGATATCTCATGACGTTGGTTTATATAAATATGAGAGTCCGGTCGTTAAAAGTGAAATTAATTTTGTGAATGACGATTACAACCAGAGAATTTATAATATTAAAAGTCTTGAAATAGAAAGCGATTCGATTTTATGGTTTGTGAATAATGAATTTTTGTACAGATACAAAACATTTACCGGTAAGTGTGATAAGTACGCATTTGGACCTCTAGGTAATGTGTACGATCTGAAACAGGTATCGGAATCCGTTTTATTAATTGCCGCTGATAAAGGTTTAGTAAAGTTTGATAATGGAATATTTGAAATAATAAATTGGCCTGAAGACTCAATTGCTAAAAGTAAAATTAACACAATCGGAGCAAATGGAAATGTTATCTGGCTGGGTACGGAGAGCGGTTTAATAAAAATTGAAAACGGTGATTGGATACTGTATAACACAGAAAACTCCTTGCTGCCTTTTAATTCAATAATTAAAATAGTATTTGATAATAGTACTACCTGGGTTCTGGCTCAAAATGGCGGCATAATATCAATAAATAACGATATTATGGAAAGAGTTAGAACAGGGAATGGCGAGCTCCCTTCCAATAATTTTCGTTCAATATCTATAACTAAGGATAATACTATATATCTTGGATCCATTGATGCGGGTTTATTACGCATACAGGATAATACCTGGGTAAACTTCAGAAAATACAATTCAATACTTACTTCAGATATTATTAATTCTATTTCAATCGGCCAAAATGGACGATTATACTTATCGACCGGAGGGAATTCAGAAACCAGTAATTCTTCGACAGTAGGAGGAATAGTAGTAATCGATGGAGAGCAATGGTCACTTATTAACAAGCTTAACTCGCCGCTTACTAATAACCTTGTACTCAAATCATTTATAGATCAAAAATATCACCTTTGGGTTTCTGTTAAGTCACATGGTATATGGAAGTACGACGGGACCGAATGGGAACATTTTACTTCGCAAGATCTGCCGCATTCATTTCAACGTGATGTTCCCGAACCGCTTGGAGTTGTTTACGATATACTTGAAGATAATTCAGGAATAATTTGGTTTGCCTGTCAATATGGTATATTAATCTCATATAATGAGGGTGAATGGAATTATTATAAACCGTTTTCTGAATTAACTAAGACGCTTAATCCGGATCTTCGTTTTCTTATGATAGATGAACAAAATAGAATATGGATTTCAAGTGAAGGTGAAGGAGTAAGTGTGTTTGATGGTGAAAAATATTCAATCATTGATAAATCCACTACCGGACTTCCTTCTAATACTATTAGAAAAATTATTAATGATAATAACAATGTTAAATGGATTAGCACGGATAGGGGGCTGGTAAAATACGAATCAGAATCAATAAAAATATATACGACTGAGAATTCAGAGATAATTGGAAACAACATTTTTGATCTGGCTATGACTGATAATAATGAGCTTTGGATTCTAACAACGAATGGAATTTCAATTTATTCCGAAAATGAAATTGATCTAGTCGAAGATGATTTTAATTCATCTGTGAGTGGTTTTAGTCTTGGTCAAAACTACCCAAATCCGTTTAATCCTGTAACCAAAATAAGTTATAATATCCCTTCTGTGGGATATGTGGAATTAAAGGTATTTGATATAAATGGGAGAGAAGTAGCGGAGTTAATAAATGATTTTCAAAATCCCGGAAATCATGATGTTCAATTCAGTGCAGCAAATTTGGCTTCAGGTGTTTATTTATATAGACTCAGATACTATAATAAAATATTGACAAAGAAATTAATACTACTAAAATAACCGTGAGTTATACAATATGCTTTACATTAGCTTAATGAGTAACAAAAGAACAAGTATTATTTTGTTGGTTCTGTCATACATATTATTAGGTACAAATTGTATTATTGCACAGAACAGCGAATGGATGACAGTATTACCGATGAATGAAATATCGGTGATGAAAGCTACTGAAGATTATTTATGGTTCGGCAGTAAAAATGAGGGACTTGGCAGACTGAATTTTGAATCAGGCAAGATTGACTATTATAATAATTCGAACTCACTGTTATACAGTAATAATATTTCGGCAATTGTGGAAGACGGGAATAGTAATGTTTGGATTGGTGTTTATGATTATGGCGGTGTAATCAAAATTACGGGTGACAACTGGACTGAAATAAATGCCGCCTTTACAGGTTTACCTTCAAATATTGTTACCTGCTTAGCAGTCGAAAGTGATAGTATAATCTGGATTGGTACTCAGGATAAGGGTCTGGCTTCGTATGATGGAAAACAATGGAATATATATAATCAGGATAATTCACATCTTCCGAATAATAACATCTTAGCGATTACCGTCGATGATCTTGGAAACAAATGGACTGGAACACAGGATTGTCAAATAGCCAGATATGATGGTTCGGATTGGGAGAACTTTGGATTCTATGACGCAAATATTCCCTATAAAAAAATTATTTCGCTTAGTGCAGATGGAGATAATAACATCATTGCTTTGTTCTCAACACAAAGTTTACTTAAATATTCTAATGGTCAGTGGAGTACTCTTGGATATAATTTCAATGCCATTAAGAACCTGGTAATTGATGATAATAAAATTTATGCTGTGTCCGGTAATCAGCTTGAAAAATACGAAGCTGGTAACTGGAGTGAGGTTCCCGTAGATTATTTGCCGGTTACATGGCACCAGCAGTACTCATCAATTGAAGTGGATAAAGAAGGCAATATTTGGATCGGAATGTATAATCCCGCCGGATTATTAAAATACAATAAAACGGACTGGGAATTTTTCAATGTTCTTCAATTACCGGATAGCTATGTAACCGACATCGTAGAAGATGATACCGGTAATATTTGGATCTCTTCCAGACAGGGTATTACAAGGTATAATGATGATGATTGGTTTACATATAGTGCCAGGAGTTATACTCAGAATAAAGATCTGGATAATGTTCAATATAACTACGCTACTTCTTTAGCATTTGATAACTCAAATAATTTATGGGCAGGAACAAGATTCAGCGGTTTAATGAAGTATGAAAATTCAAATTGGGAATTAGTTGACAATGGAGGAAATGGATTTAACAGTGTTAAAGCTCTTTGTACTGACCTTAATGGCAATTTATGGATGGAAACGGGCATCTTATACATTTTTGAGAGTTATTCAAACTATTACTATAACAATTCCATTACTAGATTTAATGGAATTGAATTTTCCAGTTATGTGAATGATCTGGGGGTTGTTTCGGCAAATGAAATTAGTTGTGATAATAATAATATAATATGGATTGCTACTAACTCAGGTTTATTAAAGTATTATTCCGGTACATGGTCGGGTATTTATAGAGGTGATTTACCGAGCAATACCGTATTGTGCGTTGCAGTTGATGAAGATAATTCCAAGTGGGTTGGTACTGATAAGGGCGTTGCTATATACGATGGCTTCGAATGGAAACTAATAAATACCGATAATTCTCAACTACCCTCGAACAAAGTTAGGTCAATTTGGTTTGAAAAGACTGGAGGGAAAACATGGTTTGCTACGGACAACGGTTTAGCCTGTTTCGACAGATCGAACTGGGAAATATACAATAGTGATAACAGCCCGCTTCGGTCAAATGATCTTTCCAAAATCTTTATTGATAAAAATAATAACAAGTGGATTGCAACTGTCAATAAAGGATTAGCAGTATTTAATTCGGATGGAATAACAGCGGTTCAAAGATCCGTGAATATAATCCCAGATGGCTTTAACTTATCCCAGAACTACCCCAATCCCTTTAATCCGGCAACAACAATAGAATACTCAATTCCTGAGAATTCAAATGTTCGTCTTGAAGTATTTAATATACTTGGGGAAAAGGTTGTGACACTTGTGAATGAGTATAAACCGGCAGGGAATTACAGGGTAACTTTTGAAACAAACTCATTAAACAGCACACTTCCGAGCGGAGTATATATTTATAAGATTAATAGTAGTGCTTTTCAACAGATAAAAAAAATGGTGCTTATACGATGAAAAAAAATCTATTCATATTATTCCTTTTTATAAGTATAACAACTTTTTCTCAGGATTTACCTTTCAAAGTAGGAAATGAATGGTTTTACAACGTCAATGATAATGTTTACGGAATTTCGAGAATGCATTATGCAATAACTCAGGAAATTGATGAAAACACGTTTAAGGTAACTGAAACAAGGATTTATAGTCTGCATGAAGAGTCGCATAGAACGATTTATTTAATAAATAATGGCAAAGTTATTTATGAAGCATCTTCGTTGACGGCGGAAAGCGGTAGGATTATTTTTTCTCATTCGGCAGGTACACCCGATGATACATTAGATATCGATGGAAATCCAGTCCCGGTTTATATATACAGTAATGCTATATTTAATTTTGATATGGGAGTAATTAGCCGTGAGTATACAATTTCAGAAGGTATGTACTCTAACATTCAGATTGAAGAAGAATTATTTGCCTATGATTTCGGCAATGGTCTTGAATTCTTTTATGATGAAAAACAGACTGTAGCAAACCTAAATGAAATGAAACAGGATTTTGATTTGATTAAGTATTCAATTGAGATTGATCCGGTTTCTAATTCAGACTATTTCATTCTGGATTTCAAATTAAACAATCACATTTTGTATTCTGATACTATCCTGTCCAGAAGTTTCTCGCAAAACACACAGAATTTAAATGGAAATATGGAAATAATTGAACTGGGAGAGTATTCAGTTGATTTGAGTAAAGTAACATATGAAGGTAATAAAGTGCAATTAGGCAATTATTCATTCGATGTTAGTGTTAAACTTGATAGATTTCCCTTAGAAATCGGAAATAAGTGGTTTTATAAAAGTACATTCCGGAACCGGAGTCTTGATACAATCTATGCAATGACTTCTAAAGAAATTATAGACGCTGTGGACTCGAATACTTATAAAGTATTGATTTGTACTTACAAAACAACTCCCATGAGCGATACAACTTATGAATACTGGGTCTATTCAAATTACAGATTTTTTTCACTCAGTTCATTACCGCAAAGCTTACCGAGTGGTGGATATTTATATGACGCGAAACTTGATTTTGATAAAGAACTAGGGCCAAATACTAAAATACTACTTACGGATATTGAGTTTGCCGGTAAAATATATCCTTCACAATATTACAGATATTTAAGTTTAGGTATGACAAGTGATACACAAAGAATTTTTAAAATTGCTGCCGGAATTGGGATTTTATTTGAATCTTACGTGGTTACAATTCCTTGGAAGAAGTACAAGTATGAACTGATCGGATTCCGTAATCAGGGAGAATTTATTGGTGATTCAATTTATATTACTTCCGTTCCTCAATTTTCACCGGTGGATTTTAAACTTTCCCAGAACTACCCAAATCCTTTTAATCCAACAACGACAATAGAATATAGTATCAAGGAGCCAGGAGTCAGAAGTCAGAAGCCAGAATTGGTCACTTTGAAAGTCTATGATATACTAGGTCGTGAAGTAACAACACTTGTTAATGAAGTACAGCCTCCGGGTAATTACGAAGTGAGCTTCGATGGAACGGAATTAAGTAGCGGAATTTATTATTACCAGATAAGAACAAATGATCCTTCGACAGGCTCAGGACAAAGTTTTGTTGAGACAAGGAAGATGGTTCTAATCAAATAAAATACCTAAAGCTCAGGGGAGGATAGAAATAATGAAATACTTGTTGCACTACGACCCAAAAAATTCCGCTTGCATTTATATAACCATAATTACTGTTTTCTTTCTATTTCATAGTCAATATTCATATTCACAGGGATTAGAGTATAATAAAGAATTTATAGTAAACGCTGCCACAACTTCTTATGCATCTCAATCTAATAGTGTTCTTTTATCGAATGGCAATATGGTGATTAGCTGGGTGCAGAACGAGAGAATATTTATGGCAATATATGATCAATTTGGCTCCAAAATAAAAGAAATACCTGCGATATCATATAAAAACAACGTCAAGACGGGATTATGTCCATTAAATAACAATCATTATGTCATATCCTGGTCTGCTAATGATAATGTATTCATAAAAATATTTAATGAATTGGGTAATCCTGTATCAGATGAAATTCTCGTGAATTCAGATTCCTACAAAAGGAATTACCTAGGTGCGGTAACAGAGATCAATAATGGACAATTTATTATCGGGTGGGTGTCCTTTCAAGATAATTTTGGACCCCATGATGTTTATGGTAAAATCTTTGACTCAACTGGCAATCAGATTTCAGACCAATTTAGAGTTAATTCCGACTATATTGGAAATTCAACATATGTGGCGATATCCGCAATAAGAGAAAGGGAATTTATTGTAGTATGGAATAGTCATGACTCGTTATCAACACACAATTCTATAGTCGCAGCTATATTTAATAATGAAGGGCAGAAAATTAGTAGGAATATTCTTGTAACTGAGAGTGAAACTAGAGAATTGATTTCTCAAAATGTACAGTCAATATCTGATTCCGTATTTGCTATTTGTTGGGAGAAAAGGGGAGAAATTTGGGATGAGAATAGTCTGCCGGAGGTCAATTTGCATTATTTTTCAACAAATGCTAATAGGATCGGAGACGAAGTGCTCGTTAACACCTCAGATCAAAATATTGAACAAAGCAGTATTCGGAAACCAGGTATAAGTATTTTATCAAATGGAAATTATTTGGTTCACTGGTGTACAGATTTGCAACTTAAAGCCCAATTATTTGCGCCTTCTACAGAAACTATTGGATCGAATATTCATATTTCAGAAGGGAAGATATTTGCGCATGCAGTTACTCCCTTTAATGAAAACGGATTCATTATGTGCTTTGATAAGAATGGAAAAATTTTTGCTAATTATTTTCTTAATAGTCCTATTATTCACAAATTGAATGAATTTGATTTAATTCTTCCTGCAAATAATGATACAATAACAGCTCGTCTAGAAAATGCATCCGTAAAATTCGTATGGAATAAACCCAATAAATTGCCCATGAATTTCTCTAATGAAATCTATTATAAGTTTTATCTGTCTTCAACTCAAGATTCTGGCAACAATAAATTAGTAGTAACTACTCAGGATACTACGTTGGAAATTGAATCATTATCAAGGGGACAATCATACTTATGGAATGTATCTGCACATAATATTAATAGTGATTCTATTTGGAATACTGACTTTCATAAATTTGGTATTGTTAATTCCGAATTATTGAATCAGGATACACTTAGAGAAAGACTTAGCTACTTTCCGTTGCAGGTAGGGAATTACTGGCAATACCACTTACACAACTTTACTTCACTAGTAGGCGGCTCGAATTCAATATATGAGACTAAAGTAACTAATATCAGTTTATTGAATAATGGTAAGCAATATTACAAAGTTACCTCTTCCAGAGATAAATCGTTTTATTTAAGGATAGACAGCTTATCGGGCATAGTGTATCAATATATTAATGATGATAAAGAAATTATTCTTCATGATTTATTTGCAAATGATGGCAATGAGTATTCTGGTTCAGGTACATTTTTTTCCGGACAGGACATTTCCACGCAACGATGTGATAGTACAATTACAACGAACCTATTCGGAACAGATATAAAAATGAAATATTTTAATAGTCCTGAAGAAATTGATCTGGGAAGTATTCCGGAATATGTATATGCAAAAAATCTAGGTCTCTATTATGATGCAACAGATTTTAAATCCGGTCTATATTCTAATAGGTATATATTAATTTATGCGAAAATTAATGGCATTGAGTATGGTGAAAAACATGTAACCGGTAAAGAAAATACGGAAATACCAGAAGACTATTCATTATCCCAGAACTATCCAAATCCTTTTAATCCGACAACAACAATTCAATACACAATTAAAAATTCAGAATTCAGAAGTCGGAACTCAGAACTAGTTGTTTTGAAGGTATACGATATTTTAGGTCGTGAAGTAGCAGCACTTGTAAATGGAGTACAACCGCCAGGTAATTACGAGGTAAGTTTTGATGGATCAGGCTTGGCTAGCGGAATTTATTATTACCAGATACGAACTAAAGATTTTGTTGAAACGAAGAATATGTTGATGATCAAATAGTCTTGAATTTCGAAACGGGAAAAATTAATGAAAAATAGTCTAATCATTTTGGCACAAGTAAGTTTATTACTATTAATTTCGTGCAAAACTGATGATCCTGTAACACCGGGGGAGAACTCTTATAAAATACACGGCACAGTATATTCAGATGATGGAAATACGCCGGTTGAGCAGGTAAAAGTGATTATCGGTACAGATTCAACCAGCACAGATTCCCTTGGCTATTATGAGATAGCAGGAGTTGAGCAGAGTGAAATTAGTTTGGAGTTTATTCACGACGACTTCATGCAAAAGGATACAACATTTGTCATTGATTCCGATACAAATTTAGATATTTATTTAACCAGGATCGAGAGGTATTATAGTGTATCTGGGTATGTATTAGACTCTGAAAATACAAACAGGCATATTGATAGTGTACTGGTGAGTCTTGGAGGTTCTCAAATCTATTCTGATACAACGGGATATTTCGAATTCTCTGAGGTACCTGAAGGTGAAGTTGTATTAAAATTTGAACATAACATTTACACCACGCTTGATACAAATATTACTTTAGACAGCGACATAAATTTATCCATACGACTTTCAAACAAAATCCCTCTGGAGGAAAGACTTGAAGCACTTAAATATTTCCCACTCGCAGTTGGAAACAAATGGGAATACCTTCGAGAAGAACTACATGGAAGTTCTATCACAACAAATAAAGATACTTTAATATTTTCTGTCACAGTAGTTACAGATACCGTTTTATCAAATAAATTGAGGTATTTAAAGTTACAGATGTTAGCAAACTATTCCAGTTCATGGAGCTATCCTGATAACTTTAAAATTAATGATGTTAGTGATATTTCAAATATATATTACTACAGAATAGATTCAGTTGAAGCAAAAATATATAGAATTAAAGGTAGTACTGATTATAGGGAGGAAAAATTAGTCGAAAATACTTTACTATCCATTGGCCAAAAATATATTGGAGTTAGTCCATGGTATCAAGAATATAGTTTTGAGTCTACTTATGAATTTACGAAAGTTATTGATGAAAAAGTTTTTGGTATTCCAACGACAATTAGAACTTATTCAGACTTAAGTTGGGATTATGAATATAGGCTTGCCAAAAACCTTGGATACATTTCAAGTTGGAGTCATGGTGGGAGTATGACGTGGGGAAGCTTAAGAGAAAGCTTAAGATATGCATATATTGAAGGAATAGAATACGGAACGCAGTTTGAGAAATAGGTTTGAAACTCTTAGAGTTTGACAGGGGAGAGCTTAACAAGTACTATGTGAGGATTCTTAGAACATCGATCCGTGATCTCTTTCAAATCGGATTAGAAAGACTTGATAATATAGGGGACTCCTTTTATATACTTATTTTTTGATTTAAATATTATTGTGTAGCCAAAAAATGGTGGGAAATTAATGAAAAAGAATCTAATCATTTTTACACTTGTAAGTTTATTAATAATTTCATGCAAAACAGATGATCCTGTAACACCGGGGGAGAACTCTTATAAAATACACGGCACAGTATATTCAGATGATGGAAATACGCCGGTTGAGCAGGTAAAAGTGATTATCGGTACAGATTCAACCAGCACAGATTCCCTTGGCTATTATGAGATAGCAGGTGCTGAGCGGACTGAAATTAGTATAAAGTTTATTCATGATGACTTTATTCAAAAGGATACAACAATTATTATTGATACCGATATAAATATGGATGTCTATTTAACTAGGATTGAGAGGTATTATAGTGTGTCGGGTTATGTGTTGGACGCGGAGAATACGAACAGGCATATTGATAGTGTACTGGTTAGTATTGGTGGTTCTCAAATTTATTCTGATTCAACGGGATATTTCGAATTCTCTGATGTGCTTGAAGGTGAAGTTGAGTTAAAATTTGAACATTATTTATATAGTACCGAAGATACAGTAACAGCAAATACTGGAAATTCGCAATTACTAATTAAAATGAATAATAAAATTTCATTGGAAGAGCGGCTGGAGGCATTAAAGTATTACCCATTAAATCTAGGTGATTATAAGGAATACAAATCAATTCATCTTGAAGGCTCATCTGTAATTGAGTCAAGCGATACTAATTATGTATCAGTAGAAATTACGAAAGATACATTAATGTCAAACGGAAAGCGTATTGTTTCAGTAAAAGTTAACATTCAAGAAAAAATTATATTTAGTACATGGATGCTTATTTTGCAAAAGAAAATAGGAGCTTACTTCCATGCCAAAACAAAAATATAGCCCAAGTTACAAAGTACGTACAGTTCTCGAAGGCTTAAAATCACCAGAAGGCATCTCGGCTTATTGCCGTCGCAAGGGGATTCATGAAGTTCAGTTCTATCAATGGCAAAAGCAAATGCTCAATAACGCAGAATCAACGTTTGCGAAGGTATCAAAAGCTACAGAACAAAAAATCAACAAATTGGAAGATGAAATTAAGCGCAAAGACCAGATAATAGTTGCAGTAACAGAAGAAGCGCTAGAGCTTAAAAAAAAACTTACAGATTAGGCAGATACTGTCGAATGAGCATAGAAATAAAACTGGATTTACTCGATATGATAACCCGGTATAAAAAGTATAACTGGACAAAGAAAGATATTTGCCGGAAATGGGGTATCTCGCCACAACGGTTTTATTCACTTGAAAACCCGGGGGACAGGAAAACAGAGACACCCAGGGTAACCCCTAACAAAATCACGGACAAAGAAAAAGAAGCTGTAATTAGATATGCTCTTTCACATACCCGATATAACCACCGAGAGCTTAGCTACCGAATGATAGATGAAAATATTGCATATATGAGTTCTTCAAGCGTATACCGTATTTTACGAGAGAACAACCTCATACTCTTGCGTGGGAAACGTAGACAGCCGCATCACTGGAATCCTCATCAGAGGTTAACTAATCCTGACGAACTTTGGCAAACAGACTTAATGAATATCTCTTATATGGGCAGAGACTACTATTTCTTTTCCTATATCGATGTCTTTTCCCGTTACATTACTTACCACCAGCTGCTGAGTTCAATGACTGGCGATACGATTAAAAACGCAACAGCAGAGGCATTTAGAATAACAGGGAGAAAACCAAAATCGATTCAATCAGATAATGGAAGCTGTTACGTATCACAAGAGTATAAATCGTTCATCAGTAAACTCGGGGTTGCCTCGCGTTACATTCACCCGCGCTGCCCTAATGAAAATGCTGAAATCGAACGCTGCCACAGAACATTAAGGGAACTGGTTGACCCAAATGATGCTGATAACTTCTCAGAACTGCACAAACTTATCAAAGAACAAGTTGAATATTATAATCGCGAAAGATACCACTCGGCTATTGGGTTTATAACACCTTACGATAAATACACAGGCAAGGCCGAGAAGATATTTTCCGAGAGAACAGAGAAACTACAAAAAGCGAAACAAATTAGAATGAAAGAAAACTTAAACCTTTACAGAAATAACAAAGCAGCATGAACACTAAATTATATTTTTCTCAAAACTATGATTTATCTCTGAAACAATTTGAAAGTACTATAAAAAGATCGTATTAATGAACTTACGCGATGGCTCATTCATAGTATTACGATTTGAACGTGCTGATACTGTAAGAGCGAACATTTATAGGTTTTCAACAGCCCTGGAAGATGAAAAACTTGCTGAGAAGACATTATCTGCAGCCAACGACAGTTATACAGGTTTGCCTCCAATAATCTGGAGTTATTTTGATAAAAAATCAATTATAACATGTAATTATATTACTCCAAGGACCATCTTTGGAGAGTCTATTGAAACAAAGAAATATACACTATATGGAACTGAATTCACATTCTCCTTTTCAAAAGGATTTGGATTGACTAAGGGAGATATTCATTCCGGAAATTTATACTGGAGATCTACAACACAAAGATTGGTTTATGCTATCATTAATGGAATTGAATATGGAACACCGTTTGGAAATTAGAGGTAAAAAAACTTCCTGTGATAGACAGGAAAGGACTCCTACAAGTTTTAAAATAAAACAATCTATCCGTAAATTTAGATGTTGAATTTATATTTAAGGAGAACAGAATTTGATTAAAAATCTTCTACTTATTCTCGTTGTACTATTTATCATAAGCAGTTGTACAGATAAGAAAAATCCAGCTAACTCAATAGTTAATGAATCCAATAATTTGTTTCCAAACGGTAATTTCGAAGATGATTATTACGGCTGGTATGTAGATTATAATACCGACGCATACTTTGATATAAGTATGATTGAACCTCAGGAAGGAATTAAATGTGCCAAAATATCTCTTGGCTCTGACGGGAAAAGAGCTGAAATATTGCGGGACAATTGCGCTGAAGAAGGAACTGAGATGAGATATGTGTTCTATGTGAAAATTGATAGTAACTATACCGATAGAAACGCGTCTCAGATCATTCAGCAGTTTCATTATAAACCCGATATTTTTAGCGGGGAAACATGGGCGACAATCGAGGAACTACCGCCTGTTGTTCGAACTGAATACAGATATAATAAATTAAATGTTATTGCCTACCAGGATGCGACCGGCGAAGAAATTCTTGGTGCTTTTAGTATTTCCAAGAATGAGTGGATCAAAATTGAATACCAATGCTACTGGTCTCAACAAACAGATGGATTTGTTAAAGTCAGTGTCAATGATCAGTCACTTGAAACTTCTAACGATTCAAATAAATTTTATCTAAAAACACTAAGGAATTCGATCGGTAATCTTTTTCAATTTGGTTTAGACCGGGATCAGGATATAAAGGATTCGGTAGCGGTTTATTTCGATGATTTTACAGTTACAATGATAGAGCAATAGATCCGAACAACATTCTCATACTAATCTATTATCAAGGGAGTTATTTGATGTCAAAATTATACATAATTATCATTGCAGTTTTTATCATGTTTGTTGGATGTGAGAAAGAAAAAGATAATCCCTTAATTGTTACGGATGATCCGGATATCAATATTTTCCCTAGCGGAAATTTTGAAAAAGATTTTTACGGCTGGCTGGTTGCGCATAGGGTTGGAACTGACTTTAATATAGTAAATGAAGATCCTTTTGAAGGAAGTAAATGTGCTAAGATATCTGTATTGAGAGACGGACGTGTTGCCGAAATAGCAAGAGACAATATTGCTGAGCCGAATACAGAAATGTTGTATCACTGGTATATGAAATTCGATTCTACATATGTTGAGAGAAATGAATCGCAGACCGTCATGCAATTCCATGACAAACCTGACGAATTTATTGGTGAAACATGGGATAACATGGTCGTTTGGCCTCCTCCGGTTTATCTTGATTATAAGCAGGGTCTTATGCGAGCTGTAGTTCATACTAAAGAAAGAGGCTATGAGATAATTGGTAAAACCGAGGTTAACAAGAATGAGTGGATTGAAATAGAGTATCACTGCAAATGGAGTCTTGAAGAAGATGGATTTGTAGAAGTTAAAATCAATGGGGAATACATTACCGAATTCAACGGGACAGACAACAAGTTTTATATGCCGACAATCTACAATTTAATGGGCAATTTTATTAAAATCGGGTTATACAGACACCCTTCACTTAGCGACAGCAGTGTTCTTTACTTTGACGATATGAAAATATACAAGTTAAATTAGAATATAATTAATCTACTGAAACATGCATCTTAAAGATGTAATTAAAATGAAAGATTGTAGGAAACAATCAAAATCAAGTGCATAATATTATAACCGATTCTTTTCCTTTCTTTTTGGTTTTCTCAGATTAGAAATTTAGTTTTCATATTAAGATGTAATAATCTTTTATGAAAATCATAAATTTTTGGAGAGATTAATGAAAGTTCCTTTTGTAGATCTTAAAGCTCAATACCAATCCATTAAGGATGAGGTTTTGCCGGAAATTCATAAGGTTTTGGACAATACCGCTTATGTACTTGGCAAGCCTGTTCAGGAATTTGAAAGTGCTTTTGCTAATCAGCATAATGCGAATCATTGCTATGGTGTGAGTGCCGGTACCGATGGTAATCATATTGTTTTATGGGCACTGGGTGTTGGTCCGGGCGATGAAGTAATTATTCCTGCAAATACTTTTATTGCTACCGTCTGGGGAGCAACGTTATGCGGTGCTACTCCTGTATTTGTGGATTGTGAGGAAGATAGTTATAACCTTGATCCCGTTAAGGTTGAACAGGCTATTACTCCAAATACAAAGGCAATTGTAGCAGTACATTTATATGGTCAGCCTGCTGATATGGATGCACTTAAAGAAATTGCTGATAAACATGATATATATTTAGTGGAAGATGCTGCTCAGGCTCATTTTGCTGAATATAAAGGGAAACGTATAGGCGCTTTGGCAAAGGCTTCGTCTTTTAGTTTTTATCCGGGAAAAAATCTCGGTGCATACGGTGAAGGGGGCGCAGTTATGACAAATGACAATATGCTTGCAAAGAAATTTAAAATGATTCGCGATCATGGAGCAGAGCAGAAATACAACCATGAGATTTTCGGACACAACTACCGTATGGAAGGTATACAGGGTGCAGTATTAGGTGTTAAATTGAATCATCTGGACAAATGGACCGAAGGGCGCCGCAGAGCTGCAGCAAAATACAGAGAAGTTCTTGGAGACATTAAACAGATTAAGCTGCCAATTGAAATGGATTACTCTAAACATGTTTACCACCTTTTCGTTATTCAGGTACTAAATGGTCAGCGTGATGAGCTTCAAAAATTTCTAGGTGAAAAGGAAATTGCTTCGGGATTGCATTATCCGATTCCGTTACACCTGCAGAAATGCTTCCAGTATTTAAATTATAAAAAGGGTGATTTTCCCGTATCGGAAGCTCTTGCTGATAAAGGATTATCGCTTCCAATGTTCCCGGAACTGACAAATGAACAAATTGGTATTGTTTCTGAAGCACTTCATGAATTTTTCAAATAGTTTTTAATCAATGTTGAGGTAAAAATGAAAGTTGGAATTATAGGATTGGGATACTGGGGACCGAACATTGTAAGAAATTTTTTAGGACATCCTGATGTGAAATCAGTTGTTGGCTGTGATCTTAAAGAAGGGCGTAGGGATTTTATCAAATCCCGGTTCCCATCAGTTGAGTTGACTTCCGATGTTGATGAATTGATTAAGGGTGACTCGGATATTATTGCTGTTGTAACACCGGTTGATTTACATTTTAAATTCGCTAAAGCAGCGCTTGAAAACGGCAAACATATTTGGGTTGAAAAACCGTTTACTGCCAATTCAGAACAGGGACAGGAACTGATAAACCTCGCGGAATCCAAGAATCTTAAAATATTTGTCGATCATACATTTATCTATACCGGTGCAGTTCAAAAGATGAAGGAACTGGTATCTTCCGGTAATCTGGGTGATATTATTTATTTTGATTCGGTAAGAATTAATCTTGGCTTGTTCCAGCATGATGTGAATGTAATTTGGGATCTTGCGCCGCATGACTTCTCAATAATGAATCATCTTATTTCTGATAAGAAAGTTAAAGCTGTTTCGGCTAATGGAATTGCCAGTTACTATGAATATGAAAATATTGCAAATGTTGCCGTTTATTTTGAAGACAATTGCTATGCTAATTTTCATGTCAATTGGACTTCACCGGTTAAGATTAGAAAAATGATTATTGGCGGTGATAAGAAAATGCTTGTATTTGACGATATGGAGAATTTTGAAAAAATCAAAGTTTATGATAGTGGAATTGAAATGAAAACCACTGAACATATCCATGAAGCACTAGTACAATACCGAATTGGGGATATGTATTCCCCAAAAGTTGTTCAGACTGAGGCTCTCGGCCTAGGTGTAAAAGAGTTTATTGATGCAATTAACAGCAACAGAAAGCCATTAACGGGTGGCGAAGATGGGCTGGAAGTTGTTAAAATCCTTGAAGCCGCTAGTAAATCTGTTAAGGAACGTGGTAAATTAATTGAGATTAATTGAGGTTCTTGATGGATAAGAAAAATATTAATAATGTAAAACTCGGTGTGAACGTAAAAATCTTCGATTTCGTAAACCTCTACGGCTGCTCAATTGATGATAATACGAAAATCGGAACATTCGTTGAAATACAAAAGAATGCATTTATAGGTAAGAACTGTAAAATCTCTTCACACACTTTTATCTGTGAGGGAGTTCATATTGAGGATAATTGTTTTATAGGGCATAATGTTACTTTTATAAACGATAAATTTCCGCGTGCAGCAAATCCGGATGGTACTATGCAAACCGAAGATGATTGGCAACTTGTGGAAACCTTCGTGAAAAATGGAGCTTCGATAGGATCCTCATCAACAATAATGTGTGGAATCACAATTGGTGAGAATGCAATAGTTGGCGCGGGCGCCGTTGTAACTAAAGATGTTCCCGCAAATACAGTTGTTGCTGGTGTTCCTGCCAGAGTAATTAAAGAGTTATAATTTAATAGAAGTCCGGCTATACTGTTGTTACAATAATAACGTATTCGTCGGACTTTTATATTAAATCACATCGAGTTATACCAGCTATTGAATTCGTACAATTATCAGAACTTCATAAGAATTCTTCATATTCTATTTATATATTGATAATCCAAATAAATAAATTCAGGTGTATTTAGTGAATTACAAATTTTCGATTGTTATACCATGTTATAATGAGGAAGAATATATACTGCCGTGTATTGATTCGATTCATAATCAGGATTATGATCCTAGCTTAATTGAAATTGTAATATCTGACGGTTTTTCGACTGACTGTACTCGTCAACTGATAAAGGAGTATCAAAAAAAATATTCAAACATCAAGCTGGTTGATAATCCCGTAAGAAAGACTCCCCAGGCACTTAATATAGGCATTAAAAATTCTTCCGGGGATGTGATAATCATACTGGGTGCGCATACAAGATTAGATAAGGAATTTGTCAAATTTAATAATAAATATCTGAACGAAAATAATAATAAAGTTACTGGCGGTACTCAACAGAATATAGGTAAAACTTTTTTTCAGTCTTTGATTGGCATCGTAATGGAAATGCCTTTTGCTATGGCTAGTGCAAGTTACAGGTGGAGTAAAACCGAACAATATGTTGACACCGTGGTTTATGCGGCGTATAAAAGAGAATTATTTGATGAGGTTGGATATTTCGAGGAGAATTTTACAATCTCTGAAGATGCTGAATTCAATTGGAGAATTCGGCAGGCGGGATATAAAATTTTTTTTTCCCCGAAAATCAAGAGCTATTACTATCCGCGTAATTCAATAAAAAGATTTGTCAAACAGATATTCCGGTATGGTATACTTAGAGTTAATGTTTTAAAAAAACATAAAGATTCTATTAAACTTCTCCATCTAATTCCCCCACTATTCACAGTTTCAATCCTAACTCTCTTAATCATTGCAATCAGTATTCCGGTGTTGTCAGTGTTGTTTTGGTATTTTATGTCACTATATTTTATTATAAATATAGTTGCAGCAATCATAAAACTTTTTCCCCGAAAAATTCTCTTTTTACCTATGGTGTCCCTGCTTGTATTCACAATGCATTTTTCGTGGGGTCTGGGGTTTGTTATTGGTTGGGTTCTTCCAAAGTCGGATAAATGGTAGATGGTAAACTCAAATGTAATAATAGGTGCCGGAATAGTCGGTCTTGCCACTGCTATTAAGCTACTTGAAAAAATTCCTGATGCAAAAGTTTTGGTTATTGAAAAGGAATCCGGAGTAGCTCAACACCAGACCGGTAATAACAGCGGAGTTATTCATTCCGGGATTTACTACAAACCGGGGAGTTTGAAAGCTACAAACTGCAGGCGTGGTTACAAGATGCTGATTGATTTCTGTGATGAACACGAAATTGAATACGATTTGTGCGGGAAGATTATTGTTGCAACCGACGTATCTGAGTTAGCTCAACTTGATAAAATTTATGAACGAGGAGTTGAAAACGGACTGGAGAACCTCAGACGGCTGTCAGAAGCAGAATTGAGAGAATATGAACCGAATGTAAACGGGATCGCCGGAATACATGTGCCGCAAACAGGTATAATAGATTTTAAGGATGTCTGTGCTAAAATGCAGGAACTGCTCGTTGAAAAAGGAGTTGAGTTTAAATTCGGTGAGAAAGTTAAGTCCATAATCCCGGGAAATAAGATAGAAATACTTACGAACAGGCAGCGCTATGTTTCGAAGAATCTTATTACATGTGCCGGATTATATTCAGATGAACTTGCATCCATGACCGAAAAAGAAATTAACTTTCGCATCATCCCATTTCGTGGTGAGTATTATAAACTGAAGAAGGATAGTAGACGGCTGGTAAACAATCTTATATATCCTGTCCCTGATCCGGCTTTCCCTTTTTTGGGAGTACACTTTACAAGAATGATAGATGGTAATGTTGAGTGCGGCCCCAATGCAGTTTTCGCATTCAAAAAGGAAGGGTATACGAAAACTTCATTCAACCTTGGCGATACCTTGCATTCTCTCCTGTGGCCGGGATTCAGAAAAGTAGCTGCAAAGTATTGGAAAACGGGAATGGGTGAGTTTTACAGGTCTTTTAGTAAGAGAGCGTTCGTTAAAGCGCTTCGGAAACTGATACCGGCAATTAATGGAACGGATCTGATTCCCGGAGGAGCCGGTGTACGTGCTCAGGCGTGCAATAAAGACGGAAGTTTGATGGACGATTTTTATATTTTAGAAAACGGAAATATATTTCATGTGTGCAATGCGCCTTCACCGGCGGCAACTTCTTCACTTTCAATAGGTGATTATATTGCCGATAAAGTTGTGATTAATTAATAGCGAATGATTTGGACAAGAAACTCGAAAAAATATTCATACTCTCTATAGATTTTATATCTATAAATCTAGCCACACTATTGTTCTTTTACTTTAGGGTCGAGTCAGGTTTATTTGATCTATTAACTCAGCCTGTATTCTTTCTGGCTGCAGTTGGATTGTATTTATACTGGATTGTCATATTTATCTTCGTTGGAATGTACCGTACATGGTTTGCTTCTTCCCGTTTTGATGAATTATCCACATTGTTCAAAGCCACTTTTGTTGGTGTCTTTATTCTTTTCTTTGTAATTCTTTATGATGACTCCATGAAAGGAGTGACCTCGTCAAACAGATTCCTGATACTGATTTATTGGGGATTCTTCCTTTCAAGTGTATCGATTGGCAGGGTTCTTATCCGAAGTATCCAGCGGAATATGCTGATTAAAGGAATCGGCAGAAGAAATGCTGTAATTGTCGGCTTTAATTCGAAAGCCAATAATATGCATAATACAATTTTAAATTATAAGGCACTCGGTCTTGATGTTGTTGCCTACCTTGCCGTGAAAGAAGAAAACATCGGAAGGGAACACCAGGGTATCGCGGTAACAGGAACTTATAAAGATATTAAAACGGTGATTCGTGATATGAATATCAGGGAGATCATTCTGGCGCTTGAAAAAGATGAAGAAGATGTTCTGCTTTATGTTGTCGGTGAAGCGGATCCCGAGAATATATCAATTAAAATTATTCCGGATTTATACGAGATAATCAGCGGACAGGCGAGAACCTCGCAGTTATACGGATTCCCGCTTATAGATATTATGCCGCAGCTTATGCTTGAATGGGAAAAGAAAATTAAAAGATTAATGGATATATTTTTCTCCCTGGTTCTGCTTTTAATTTCATCCCCGGTTTTAATTGCAACAGCCATCGCAATAAAACTTGAAAGCAAAGGTCCTGTGTTTTACAAACAGGAAAGATCCGGTTTAAACGGGAAAGTTTTTAAAATAATTAAGTTCCGTTCAATGGTTCAGGATGCCGAGAAAAAGACTGGTCCGGTATGGTCGCAGAAAAATGATCCGAGAATAACCAAAACCGGAGCGTTTATCAGGAGAGTAAGAATTGATGAACTTCCTCAGGCATTTAATGTTTTCATGGGAGATATGAGTCTTGTGGGACCAAGGCCCGAACGGCCATACTTTGTTGAGAAACTTTCTGAGGAAATTCCTCTTTATAAAAGAAGATTGAAGGTGAGACCGGGTGTTACCGGTTGGGCGCAGGTGAAACATAAATATGATGAAAATGTAGAAGATGTTAAAACTAAATTAAGATACGATTTGTTTTATATCGAAAATATGTCTTTGCGTAACGATCTTAAAATTTTATTTAGAACTGTATTTGTTGTATTATTTGGTAAAGGCCATTACGAATAAAATTGATGGGATATGAAAAAAAGTATCGTAATAATTCCGACTTACAATGAAATCGACAATATCAAGAAAATGCTGCCGACGGTTATGGAAGTTATGCCTGAAACACATGTTCTTGTTGTCGATGATAATTCTCCTGATGGAACAGGGGAATATGTTAAAAGCATTAGTGAACAAAATGACCGTGTAAAACTTATTCAGCGTGAGGGTAAGTTTGGATTGGGAACTGCTTATGTGGCAGGATTCAAGTTTATGCTTGCAAACGGTTATGACCTCGCCTTCCAGATGGATGCCGATTTTTCACATGATCCTAAGGATCTGATCAATATGCTGCACGAGATAGAGGAATTCGATCTGGTTATCGGCAGCAGGTACATTAAGGGAGTTAATGTAATTAATTGGCCGATGCAGAGATTACTCTTAAGTTACTTCGCCAACAAGTATTCCAGGATTGTAACAGGTATTCCTGTTAAGGATGCGACCGGCGGATTTAAGTGCTTCAGACGTTCAGTACTCGATGCAATCAATCTCGACTCGATTAAGTCGAACGGGTACTCATTCCAGATTGAAATGAATTTTAAAGCCTGGAAGAAAGGATTCCGCATTAAGGAAATTCCGATAATATTTTATGAGAGGGTTGAAGGTGCCTCGAAGATGTCGAAGAAAATTGTCCGTGAAGCTGTACTGATGGTATGGAAACTCAGGATTCGAAGTATCTTCGGTAAAATATAAGTTGTTCTATGATTAATCTTTCGATTATAATCGTAAACTATAACGTTAAGGAATACTTAAAAAACCTTATCAATTCAATCCAAAAAGCTGCACAGGATTTATCTGTTGAAATTATAGTTATTGATAATGCCTCTAGTGACGGCAGTGTTGAAGAGATTGGGAATCTTTTTCCGGAAGTACGACTAATACCCAGCGATAAAAATCTGGGATTCGGAAAGGCTAATAATCTCGGGCTGGAAATGAGTACAGGTAAATACATCCTGCTACTTAATCCCGATACCATCGTTAAGGAAAATACTTTTACAGAACTCATTAAGTTTTTAGAAAACAATCCTGAAGCAGGGATGCTGGGCTGTAAAGTTCTTAATCCGGATGGTACACTTCAGCTTCCATGCCGAAGAAGTTTCCCGACTCCCTGGGTATCTTTCACGAAAATTACCGGTTTGAGTTCACTCTTTCCGAAAAGTCGTTTTTTCGCCAAGTATAATCTTACTTACCTTAATGAAAATGAAGTGAATGAAGTAGACGCTATCTCAGGCGCTTTCATGTTTCTGCGAAGAGAGGTATATGAGAAAATCGGAGGGTTCGATCCCCAGTTCTTTATGTATGGAGAAGATCTTGACCTGTGTTTCCGTACTCAGAAATCAGGTTATAAAGTGTTCTATGTTCCGCATACCGAGATAATTCATTACAAGGGGGAAAGTACTCGGCGAAGTAACCTTGATGAAACCCGTGTCTTCTACGATGCAATGAGTTTGTTTGTTAAAAAACATTTTTCAGCATCATTTCTGCTGCAATGGCTATTAAGATCGGCAATTATTGTCCGCAGGACTTTTGCCTTTCTAAACGTTTTTCGTCTTCCTCTGATATCAATTGTCATTGATTCAGCTATTTATATTGCCGCAATAGTTCTTGGTGAAGCGATTTATTCTCATGGAACTTGGCGGGGTTTTCCTGAAGATGTTAAACCGTGGGTTTATATTACCCCGGCACTATTTCAAATGGTAATCAGTTCGGTTTCGGGAGCGTACAAGAAAAATTCAGTGTCGGTTCTTAGAATAATTCTCTCACTGTTTTTCGGTTTTATATTTCTTTCATCTCTTTCCTATTTCTTCAAACAGTTCGGTTACAGCCGTGCGGTTTTCCTTATATCGTACGGACTCCTTGGATTGGTACTACCGTTTTGGCGTATTATAGCAAAACTCGTCTTTAACGTAGGAGAGACAAATCTTCGAAAGAAAAATAATACTCTTATTGTTGGCGATAGGTCGATAGTAATGAGTCTTATTGAACGATTGAAAAACTCGGTTACCGGAATTTATAGTATTAAAGGATTAATTGGAACTGAGCAGAAAACAATAGGGGAGTCAGTTGGTAATTATAAATTTATCGGTTCGATTGATAATATTAAAAAGGTGATAATTACTCAAAAAATAAATTCGGTGATTTTTAACTCCGGAGAAATAAGTTACGATAAAATATTCTCCGTCGTCTCCGAATGTCAGGGACTTAATGTACAATTTTTGGTGGCAGGGTCAAATCAGGATTACCTGGTTGGTAAATCGGAGATTACTTCACTTGAAGAAATCCCGTTTATGAGACTTTTTTATAATATCTCCAGTCCCGGACATCGAATTATTAAAGCTATTTTCGATATTGTACTTTCGTTAATTGTACTCCTGATTATTTATCCGTTTATCTATTTTTTAACGAAAGTCTCGGGTAAAAAAACTAAATTTGCACAAATGATTTTGGGGGTGCCGTCCGTATTCCTTCTGAAGAAAAGTTTTGTTGGTCCTGAAAAAACTTCGTATCATGAAGGATTATATCTGGGCAGGGAAGGACTTACGGGACTTTGGAATCTTGAAAGCGTACCGGTCGATGATCCGAATGAATTGAATAAAATCAACCTGTACTATGCGAAGAATCAAAATATTTGGTTGGATATAGATATAATAGGACGAACACTTGGTAAGTATTTATTTAGAAGGGAGAAATAATGCCAAATAATGTACTGGATTTTGAAAAGCCGATTGCTGAACTCGAACGAAAAATCGTTGAAATGCGAAAGTATGAGGACAATCTTGATATAAAGGGGGAGATAGGGAGTCTCGAGGAAAAGGTAATAAAGCTGAAGCAGAATATTTACGAAAATTTAACCAGGTGGCAGCGGGTTCAACTGGCGCGCCATCCTGAACGACCTTATACGCTCGATTATATTTATATGATGACGGATGATTTTGTGGAACTACACGGTGATAGACTTTACAGGGATGATAAAGCTATTGTCGGTGGCTTTGCAAAACTCGACGAGTACAAGGTGATGATAATCGGCCAGCAAAAAGGTCGGGATACAAAGTCCAATCTTTACAGAAACTTCGGCATGGCGAATCCCGAAGGGTATCGCAAGGCTCTTCGACTTATGAAGCTTGCAGAGAAATTTAATAAACCGGTTATTACCCTGATTGATACTCCCGGAGCTTATCCGGGACTCGAAGCAGAACAAAACGGGCAGGCAGAGGCAATTGCGCGCAACTTACTTGAAATGAGCCGCCTTAAAGTTCCGATAATTGTTGTCATAATCGGTGAGGGAGCCAGCGGAGGCGCATTAGGATTAGGTGTTGGCGACAGGATACTGATGCTGGAGAATACCTGGTACTCGGTAATTAGTCCTGAGTCCTGCTCAAGTATTCTGTGGCGAAGCTGGGAGTATAAGGAACAAGCTGCTGAGGCATTAAAGCTAACCGCACCTGATTTACTGGAGCATAAAATCATTGACCGGATAATTCCCGAACCGTTGGGCGGGGCACATAAAGATCATAAGTCCATGGCGCATATTCTTAAGGAAGAGCTGATTAAAGAACTGGCTCCACTTGTTAAGTTGAAAGCTGATAAACTTGTTTCAGGCAGGCTGGAGAAATTTGCGAAAATGGGTGTCTACGAAGAGTAAAGTATGATAAGCAATAAAACCGAAGTACGCGTAAGGTACGTGGATACGGATCAAATGCAGTTTATGCATCACGCGAGATATCTGGAATATTTTGAAGTTGCGAGAACCGATTTACTGCGTCACTTCGGACTGCCTTACAGCCAGGTTGAAAAGGAAGGCTATCAGTTACCACTAATTCAGGCAGGATTGAAATACAAACAACCTGCACATTATGATGATCTTCTTGAAATTGAGGCTCGTGTAGACGAGTTATATTCGCCAAAGGTCTATATTAAATATGAGGTGAGACGAAAAGGAGAAGAGCAGGTTCTTACGGAAGGATTCACCGAACATGCCTTCATTGATGTTGAAACGAAGAAAGCCGTTCGTCCTCCAAAGTTTTATATGGAAAAACTCGCGCCCCATTTCGATAAATGATATTTTATTTCCCTTAATCATCTGTTTTATTCCTCTTTAGGATATTGTTAAATATATGTTCGAAAAAATCAAACAACTTTCCAAAGAAACACTGGTTTATGGTGTAAGTAATATAATTGGAAGGTTTCTTAATTTTCTTCTCGTACCCTTTTATACGCATGTATTTGCACAGTCTCAATTCGGAGAGTTTTCATTAGTTTACGCATACCTCTCATTCTTCAATATACTTTTTATTTATGGGATGGATGCTGCGTTTATGAAGTATTCATCAATTGCAAAAGCGGAAAGAAAGAAGACGGTTTTTTCGACAGGCTTACTCTCGGTGCTGATATCCACAACCGTGTTTTCAACAATTTTATTTCTAGTCCGTAATTCATTCCGCGAACTGGTTAAAATCGACATAACTCTCGAATCAATAGTACTTTATGTAATCCTGATTTTATTCCTCGATACCCTGGCGCTCATACCCTTTGCCAATCTCCGCCTTGAAAATCGACCGGTTAAATTCGCAGTTATTAAAACAGGGAATATTGTAATAAATCTGATACTGAATATCGTACTTATAGTTGGTTACGACTATGGTATTGAAGCAATATTTATTAGTAATATGGCTGCATCAGGGTTCTCTCTTGTTATGCTTGCTCCTGAGATTGTCGGAAAACTTGAACTGAAAATATCTTTGCCTGATTTAAAGCAGATGTTAAAATTTGCTCTCCCTTATTTGCCCGGCAGTTTTGCCGCAATGCTCGTTCAGGTAATTGATGTTCCGATAATAGAATTGCTGACGAATAAAGAAACACTTGGCCTCTACCGTGCAAATTATAAAATCGGCATTGTTATTATGCTGTTTGTTTCGATGTTCAATTATGCCTGGCAGCCATTCTTCCTTAATAATGCTAAAAGTGCGGATGCTAAGGAATTATTCTCAAAGATCTTTACCATATTTTTAATTCTTGTAAGTTTTATCTGGGTTGTACTTTCACTCTTCGTTGATGAGATTGTCAGATATAAGTTGTTCGGTGATTTTACTATTATCGAGGCGCAATATCATCCCGGACTTTTTATCGTTCCCGCAATATTGCTTGCCTATGTATTTTACGGCGCATATGTAAACTTTACAGCCGGCATCTACATTAAAGAAAAAACCAAATATTTCCCGATTGTAACAGGTGCTGCAGCTGCCGTAAATGTGGTAACAAACCTTCTGCTTGTTCCACGTATTGGGATAATGGGCGGCGCCCTTGCCACACTATTTAGTTATATTGTTATGGCGGGAGGATTGTACGTTGTCTCACAGAAGTTTTATCCTATTAAATATGAGTATGATAAAATTATCAAGGTTATTTCACTCCTCTTAATAACAACTGCTGTATATTATTACTGTTATTATAATGATTTACTCAACATTGGAGTAAAAATCATAGTACTGGTAACATTTTGTACTTCCTTTATTGTTCTGAAAATCATATCTATTAAAGAAATTAAAATGGTATACAATAAACTGATTAAAGGCTGATCTATAATGACAAATGAGAATCAAAGAAAAGTTTTAATAAAAAGAATTTCAGATGAATTTAATGACATCGAACTACCCGGGTATTCAACAGATGGAAGTGCGGGCGCTGATTTGCGTGCAGCTGTGGAAGAAAAACTGGTAATTCAAAAAGGGGAAATTAAACTTGTCCCTACAAATCTAATGATGGAAATTCCGGAAGGTTTTGAAGTGCAGGTTCGTCCGAGAAGCGGGCTGGCTGCAAAGCATGGAATAGGTGTGTTAAACTCTCCCGGTACAATTGACTCTGATTACCGGGGTGAAGTAAAAGTTATTCTGTTCAATTTCGGCGAAGAGGATTTTACAATAAACAGGGGCGACCGGATTGCCCAGGTTATTTTAAGCAAATTTTATAAAATGGATATTTCCGAGTCCGATGAACTGAATGATTCCGAGAGGGGATCAGGCGGCTTTGGACATACCGGACAAAAATAGAGAGGTTTTCTTAGTTATATGTGCGACTTTGTCCATCTACATAACCATTCTCATTACAGTCTGCAGGACGCGGCCTGTACTATAGATTCACTAGTTGAGGCTACCGTTGAAAATAATATGGATGCACTTGCGCTAACAGATCACGGCGTAATGTACGGTGCCCCGGAGTTTTACAAAAAAGCCAAGAAGGCGAATGTAAAACCAATTATCGGCGTCGAAGCTTATATCATGAGAGAAGGCTCACGCTTCGATAAAGGAACCACTGATGGTTCCGGAAGAAAGAGAGCAAAGCATTATAATCATATAGTTTTACTCGCTAAGAATGAAACCGGTTATAAGAATTTAATTAAGCTTACCTCAATCGGACATCAGGAAGGTTTCTATTATAAACCGCGAATTGATCACGAAGTTCTCGAACAATATAAAGAAGGTATTATTTGTACTTCCGCATGTCTTGCAGGTCCAATTTCAGTACCTTTAATAAACGGGGACTATGATAAGGCGCGTGAAGTTGCGATAAAATATAAAGAAACCTTTGGGGATGATTTCTATCTGGAAATACAGGACCATGGTCTTGAAAACGATAAAGCAATTCTTGAAGGCATGCCCAAACTTTCCAAAGAACTGGGAATAAAATTAATTGCTACGAATGATATCCATTATGTAAATCATGATCATTCAATAGCTCATAATATTCTTCTGCTGCTGGGAGATAAAACCGGTACTGCCGATTATACTGATCTGCGTTACCAGACTGACCAGGTTTATTTTAAGTCTGCCCGGGAAATGAAAGAGTTGTTCAAAGACTATCCGGGCGCTATAGAAAATACACTTGAGATTAGCGAGAAGATTAACCTCGACCTGAAGTTCGGGGAGTTTCATTATCCGCTATTTCCCATTCCCGAGGATTCCGAAGCTAAAAATCTTGACGACTATTTTGTTCAGCTTTCCCGTGAGGGTCTTCATAAAAGGTTCGAGAAAATTACCAAGGACTATGAAGACCGGTTTGATTATGAAATAGATGTAATTAAAAAGATGGGTTACTCGGGCTATTTCCTGATCGTGCAGGATTTTATTAACGCAGCGAAGAATCAGGGTATACCGGTAGGACCGGGAAGAGGAAGTGCTGCCGGCAGTCTGGTTGCCTATGCGCTCGGTATTACAAATGTAGATCCGCTTCAGTACAACTTGCTGTTTGAGCGGTTTCTTAATCCCGCCCGTAAATCAATGCCTGATATCGATGTGGATTTTGCTGACGACCAGCGTGGCGAGGTTATTGAGTACACTAAAAATAAGTACGGCGCAGAATCGGTTTCACAGATTATCACTTTTAACAGGTTATCGTCCAAAGCTGTATTGAGAGATGTTGCAAGAGTCCTTAAAATACCCATCGCCACGGTTAACAATATTACTAAGTTTATACCCTCCAAGTTCGGTAAGGTATTCACTATTGATCAGGCGCTTGATGAAGTACCTGAACTTAAATGGGTTCGCAAGTCGGATGATCCTCAGATACACGAACTGATACGATACGGGCGAATACTCGAGGGAATGAACCGGAACTCATCCAAACATGCTGCCGGTGTTGTTATTACTCCCGGAGCTGTTACCGATTATGTGCCGCTCTCACGTAACTCCGACGGTGAACTTGTAACTCAGTACAACATGAAGCAGCTTGATGATGTGGGTCTGTTAAAAATGGACTTCCTCGGTCTGCGAACTCTTACAATTATTCGTGATACTCTTGATCTCGTTAAAAAGAACAGGAATATCATTCTCGATATTGATGACATTCCAATAGATGACAAAGAAACTTATAAGTTGTTTTCACGTGGTCAGACTACCGGCATATTCCAGTTTGAATCTGCCCCTATGCGTGAGTACCTGACTAAACTTAATCCCCAGAGTATCTCTGATCTATCAGCAATGAATGCGTTGTACCGTCCCGGTCCAATGGAATTTATAAATGACTTTATAGACAGGAAACACGGACGAAAGAGAATTGAATATCTTCACTCAATATTGGAACCGATTCTAAAAGAGACTTACGGTATAATCGTCTACCAGGAACAGGTAATTCAGATAGCCAACAAGGTTGCCGGTATGTCGCTTGCCGAAGCTGATATCCTCAGACGTGCAATGGGTAAAAAGGATCTTGAAGCAATGAAGGAGCAGCGCAGGAAGTTTATTGACGGCGCGGTTGAGCAAAAAATTCCTGTTAAAATTGCGGAAGAAATATTTGAGGTTATTGATAAGTTTGCGAACTACGGGTTTAATAAAAGTCATGCTGTTGCTTATTCGTATGTAGCATATCAGACCGCTTACCTTAAAGCGCATTTCCTTCCCGAGTTCCTCGCAGCAAACCTGACTAATGAATACAATAATACCGAGAAGGTGACGATATTTCTCGAAGACTGCCGAAAGCTTAAGGTTGAGGTTATGCCTCCGGATATAAACAAACCGTCGGTTTACTTTGATGTTGAGAACAGCAGGATAGTTTTCGGTATGTGCGCAATCAAGAATGTGGGAGTTAATGCTGTTGAAGAAATACGAGTTAAACGGGAAGAGCTTGGACGGGATTTCACCAGTATTTACGATCTCTGTTCGAACATCGACACAAGAGTTGTAAATAAACGGGCGCTCGAAGGTCTGGTTCTTGCCGGTGCATTCGATCAATTGCCGGGAACTCGTGCGCAGAACCATGAAGCTATCGAGCATGCGCTTTCGTTCGGCGGGAAGGTTCAGTCTTCAACATTGAATCAAATGGATAGTCTCTTTGGCGGGATGGAAGAGTCAATGGCAATTCAGGAACCCGAATTACCCGATGTTGAAAAATGGACGGACAAAGAGAGACTCGCAAGGGAGAGACAGGTACTCGGTTTCTATCTATCAGGTCATCCGCTTAGAAAATATGAAATGGAGTACAGGTCGTTTGCCACTGTGCATCTTGGAGAGCCCGAAACCTTCACTAATACGGACTTTGTTGTTGCAACAGGCGTGGTTACGGAAGTCAGAACCAAAATCGATCGTTCGAATAATACAATGGCATTTTTTAAGATCGATGATTTTACCGGCAGTTGTGAATGCCTGATGTTCTCAAAAATTTATAAAGACTGCGGTCAGTATATTGAGCCTGAGTCTACTGTACTGGTTAAAGGTAAAATTGAGGCAAGCGGTGATGCGATTAAATTACATGTAGACGAAGCACAACCACTTTCAGAAGCAAGGAAACTTACTAAAAAAATAATTCTGATAACTGATCCGAATATTCACAATGATGATACCGTTACTGAGTTGAAAGAATTACTGGAAAAAAGTGATGGGGATATACCCGTATTTCTATGTGTACGTTCTAATGGTAAGACAAGAGAGTTTTATCTTGACTACAAAGTTGCTATGAATGATGAACTTGTTAATGAGTTAATCCATTTATTATCGGAGAATGGGGTGCGTTTTTCCCCAATTTGATCATTTGATTTAGGAAACCATATTTGTTAAGTTTGGCTCTCATATTATTTTATAAATTAAATCGCGGTTTGAAATGATAAAAAAATGGGCACTCGTTTTAGGGGCTTCCAGTGGTTTTGGCGGCGCGGCTGTAATCGCATTAGCCAAAGCCGGTTATAATATATTCGGCATTCACCTGGACAGACAGGTTAACATGCCAAAGGTTAATCAGATAATAAAGAGTATTCAAAATTCAGGGCAGAAGGCGGTGTTTTATAACATCAATGCTGCTGATGCAATTAAGAGGAATGATATACTTGATGAAATTAAGGAAAGATTCGCAACAAAAGAGCATCCCGAGGTTAATGTTTTAATCCACTCATTAGCGTTCGGAGCTTTGAAGCCATATATATCAAAAGATCCTAATAATTCAATTTCTCAGGCACAAATGCAAATGACACTTGATGTTATGGCGCATTCGCTTGTCTATTGGACACAAGGTCTTATTCAGAGAGACCTGCTGGCGGAGAAAGCCAGAATTTTTGCTCTTACCAGTGCCGGGTCAAATACGGTTATACCTAGTTACGGAGCTGTTTCAGCTGCTAAAGCTGCACTTGAATCGCATATCAGGTATTTGTCGGTTGAATTAGGAGTTATGGGAGTAACAGCCAATGCTATCATGGCCGGCGTTACTGATACACCGGCTCTTAGAAAGATTCCCGGCAATGAAAGTATGTTGAAATCGGCAAGACTAAAGAATCCGGGCGGACGACTGACAACTGCCGAGGATGTTGCTAAAGCAATAGTACTTCTGTGTCAGGATGGTGCCGACTGGATTTCAGGAAATACAATTGGTGTTGATGGCGGGGAATACATCGTTAATTACACCGGTGATAAAATTTGCAAGCCTATTAAATAAGTTTATTGTTCTTTTTAATCTTCTTCAATACAGAATTGCCTGGAAGATTTGATGTACTATACTGAGAATAGTGTTTTTAATTAATATTGATTTATGTGACTGATACTTTGACTTGCGGGTTGAAGAAACTGACAGCATTTTTCTTATTGATTTCATCAAATAAATTTATCTGAGTAATTTGTATTGAATTAAAAGGGATTGTGATATTTAACTGTAGTTCAGAAGATTTTAGCAGATCGGAAACTGCTATTCTCACAAAGTTTTATAGATAATTAGAGGAGAAGTTATAATGAAACCATTTACATTTACAGATGATAATTTTGATGCAGAAGCTTTGAAGTCAGATCAACCCGTTGTTGTCGATTTCTGGGCTGCATGGTGTGGTCCATGCAGAATGATTGCGCCTATTATAGAAGAATTGGCAGCCGAATACGATGGTAAAGTGAAAGTAGGTAAATTGGACGTGGATGCAAATCAGAATACAGCGATTACATATGGTGTTCGCAGTATCCCGACAGTACTTGTATTTAAGGATGGTGAAGTTGCCGATACAATTATTGGTGCCGTTCCAAAACAACAATTCGTAGATCGTATTTCAAAATTTGTTTAAGTTTTATATTTGACACACCATAATTCAAAAGCCGGTTGTCCGACCGGCTTTTTTATATAAAAGGATTGGGTATGAAAAAAGTACTAATAACAGACAAAATCCACGAAGTTTGTGTGAATTCATTTGAAAGTGCCGGATTTGAAGTTGCTTACAATACGGACCTAAAACCGGAAGAACTTCTAAAAGTTATACATGAATTCAATATTTTAATCGTAAGAAGTGCTACAAAAGTAACTGCTGAAATTATTAATTCGGCTGATAATCTTGAGATAATCGGCAGGGCAGGTACCGGAGTAGATAATATAGATTTGAAAGCGGCTACCCGTAAAGGAGTAATTGTAATGAATACTCCCGGCGGTAATACAATTTCAGCTGCTGAATTGGCTTTTGCTCACATAATGGCGCTTTGCAGAATGCTTCCGCAAGCTGATAAGTCCATGAAGGAAGGCCGCTGGGACAGAAAACTTTTTTATGGTACCGAACTATTCGGCAAAAATCTCGGGGTTATAGGTCTTGGTCAAATTGGTAAAGAGGTTGCCGTCCGTGCAAAAGCGTTTAATATGAATATTTTGGCGTATGATCCTGTTGCTTCGAAGGACTGGGCAATTGAAAATGAGGTCAAGCTGGGGGAACTGGATGAACTCCTTGCTGAATCCGATATAATTACGCTCCATGTTCCTATGAACGAACATACACGAAATTTGATTTCGGAGGCTTCAATCTCTAAAATGAAGGATGGCGTTAAAATAGTAAATTGCGCCAGAGGCGGTATCGTTAATGAATCGGATGTGTTAAATGCGCTCAACTCCGGTAAAATATCCGGTGTATCGCTTGATGTATTTGAGCAGGAGCCGCCGGATTGCAAAGAATTAATTGATCACAAGAACTCTATTTGTACACCTCACCTCGGTGCGTCTACCAAGGATGCTCTTGAAAAGGTTGCGAAACAAATTTCGGATCAAATTATGCAGTACTTCTCCAAGGGAATACTTGCCGGCAGCATTAATGCAGACGCGATAATGTATTTGTCAAATAAGGATCTTGCTCCTCACATCAATCTTGCTGAAAGCATTGGAAGATTATTGCAAAAACTGGCAGGCGATAATTTAGCCTATAATTTGGAACTATCGGGTACACTATTGCAAAAGCACTCGGAACTCATTAACCTAGGGCTTCTCAAGGGATTGCTTGGTGAACGTTTCTCAACACCAGTTAATTTTATCAATGCTAAGTCGTTAGCAGATGATGCGGGAATAAAGAGTTCCGTGACGGAATCCTCGGATGACGATCACTATAATAATCTAATAACTGTCAAGTTCAAGTCGGATGAGGCAAGCAGGCGAATATCCGGAACTGTTATGAACGATAAACCTCGAATTGTTGCCATTGACGATTACACTATTGAGTTTGAGCCGGAAGGACATTTAATATTTTATTACAATATCGACAAGCCCGGGGTATTATCAAAAGTAAGCAAAATACTGGCTGATAATAACATAAATATCGCCGGATTATCTCTGGGCAGGAAAGATAAAGGGAAAGAAGCGTTGACTATTGTTAATGTTGATGAAGTTATAAACGAAAAGATATTAAGTGAAACAAGCAGTATTGAAGAAATAAATGGCGTTAATTATATAAAGATTTAATAGGGCATAAATTACTGTGCTACCCATATCGCCCCTTGACAATATAGAAGTCTAATATTATTTTCAGTTCTGTGTTAATAATATCTTGACTATACTGGCTTTTTCCCGATTTTGTTCATTGAAATGATTCTTGACTAATAATCGTGATTATAGTATCTTGGACGTGCTGAACATCACTTTAAACATTTTTTAACTTACACATATATAGACGTTTGAAAATCCAAAAAGTTTCATCCATAAATAAGTCACTATAAACTAACCAATTCATCACTAATTTGGAGCAACTATGTTAAGAAAATTATTTACTATTTCTTTTCTATTACTACTAACATCCATGATGTTCGCTCAGGAAAGAGCACTTATCAAAGCTACTGGCGAGGTTCTCGAGTTAAAATCTCAAGGTAGTTTAATGGAAGCCATCAGAGTTTCGGGGCTGAAATCTGAAGGCATTGATGTAGCTAAAATCGAAAGTTCTTTAGCCAAAACTTTAGGAGCTACAGATACTTTAGGCTACAACACCCACCCATTATGGGATGGGGCAACAAAATATAGATTTGGTTACGATCCGTTGGATGTTATGGTTCAATGGTTTGTGGCACCAACGAATTTAAATATCGATGCTATTGGTTTCAATACTAATACACTTGAAGCTGATTTTGACGAAAACTCATCAGTTGAAATGAAGATAGTTAAACTGAACTGGGATGCTGCAAAACTTCTTAGTTTTGAATCTGCGGCATTTTTAGGTTATTATGAAGCTGAAGGCTACGAACCTACACCTATCGCTCCATTTATGGATGACGAAGCTGTAACTGGTGGCTGGGTAGATAAAGGCAATGCTGAAACAAGTCCATTTGCTGAAGATCTCTGGAGTGACGAAGGTTACGGTGCTCCTGCTACCCCGATTCTTGGTGATTATCAGTGGGTTGAAATGGATCTTTTAGATTTCCATCCTGAAATTGCTGAAGGCGAAGTATTCGGTGTTGTACTTAAAAACACATCCCCGTTAGGTACACCTCGTCTTGATGTTTATACCGCTGAAGCTATTGGTATACCAGGATTTAAATTCTATGCCCAAGGACGTTTGGATACTGATCCTAACAGTGATGGTTTTGATGCCGGCTGGTGGCTTAGAACGAACTTTACATGGGATATCGTTGCCGCTGTTACATATACGGGCGACACACCTCCTGTAGTTGAGGACGTTACAAATTTACCGACAACTCTTTCAACTGAATCCCGAGTTGTTGAAGCCACTATTACTGATGAAAATCCATCAGGTGGCGATGCTGGTATTGCCAGTGCTACATTGAAATATTCACTTGACGATGGCGCTACTTGGACTGATTTGGCAATGTCTGCTTCGGGTGATGTTTACAGTGGCACTCTGCCTGGTCAGTCACCTGGTACTACTGTTATCTATTATATCGTAGCAGAAGATGTTGGCGGAAAGGTTACGGAAACAACAAAATATTCATATAAGATATTTCTTCCTACAAAAAGTGTTCTTGTTGTGTTTAACGGTTTAGGTGATGCCGGGTATCCTCAGGAATATTACTGGAGAAAATTCGACATGAATAATCCATACGACTTTTTCGATAAATATGCTGATGTATGGGCTTATGGTGCATTAACTTCAGAATTAGTCGAATATTATGATGATATTTTCGAAATTTGTACTGGCGGTCCGTTAGTATATAATAGAGATGTAATATCAGCATGGTTAGCAGCTGACGGATCAAGAAATTATTTCTTAGCCGGTGAAGAATGGCTGGGTGCTGACAACGAATACACAGACCAGGCGTACGAAGCAGGCTCGTTTGAGTATGATGTTCTTGGTCTTGCTGCAAGCTATAATGATATTTCCTCTGATGGTACTTCAGGACAGGAACTCCCGTCATTATTAACAGCAGTTGCAGGTTCTGATCTTGGCGGCGACTTAGCAGCAGCAGCTGCAAACGTTGATTCACTTCTTTATGATCCGATATATGAAATCGGACAGACTTCTAACTGGATGGACGGTTTTGATGTATCTACTGCCGTTGTTGACATGCAGGTTGAAACAAGAGGTATTGCCGGTGCCGCTGCAGTTGAAACAAAAGCCTGTGTTGCTCATAACGTAACAACAGACGGAAATAAAGTTGTATTTATGGCAATGGATCCGATATCAATAAATTCTACTCCATATACCTGGTGGTCTGATTCATCAGTAGCTATTCATTATAAGGCACTTGACTGGTTTGACATAGTCGTTGGTGTTGAAGATGAAAACCTAACACCTAATGAATTCGGATTGGCACAAAACTATCCTAATCCTTTCAATCCGACAACTACAATTAACTTCTCATTAGCAACTAAAAGTGATGTAAGCTTGAAAGTTTACAATCTCCTTGGTCAGGAAGTTATGACTCTGATTGAAGGTGTCCAAAACGCTGGCGTTCATGAAGTTAACTTTAATGCTAATTTACTGTCTTCCGGTGTATATTTCTACACTATTAAAGCAGGTGACTTTGTTAGCACAAAGAAAATGATGCTGCTCAAGTAATAATCTCTATTTTATTTTTAATCGCCCGACTGATAAAGAATCAGCCGGGCGATTCCTTAATAGTAAATTATTTGATTTTTATGATTTACCTCAAGGTAATTAAAAAATTTTAATCATAAGTAACGAGGTAAATAGGATGCGGATACATTATTTATCTATCATAGCACTACTATTTATTGCGCTGATCCTCTATAGCTGCGTTGACGAACCGACAATATCCGAAGTTAAAAGACCATATTCCTCCGTTCGATTAGGAAATTTCTCGAATAATGTCGCACAGATTAACGTTGAAATAGTAGATTCAGATGGTTCAACAAAGAGTTTTAGTGTTTCTCAAAATCAGCTTACAGAACATTTTGATATTATGTCCGGTGCAAGGGACGTAACTGTTACTAATAATGGCGGGGAAGAAATTTACTCCGGTAATATCACAATGTCTGCTTTTGAAGAAATCACACTTTTATTTACTGGTTATTCTGCCCCTGGCGATGAGTTTAATAACACTTTCGCTGACTTTTCATACACTGAAGGTGTTGTATATATTGAAAACGGACCTGATAATGCTGATACAGCATGGATTCATTGTATTGACGTAATTTCTGACACTCCGGATGATACATCAAACTCATTTATAGTTCGTACTATCGATCTTGATAATCCGGACGCTGATGAGATGGATGCTCCCGATCTAGTGGCATTTAACACCGTTCAAAGTTTTGATCTGGCTGCCGGGAACAAACAAATGTTGTTCCTTGATGAAGTAGTCAGCGGTGTTGAGCCGGTTTATGATACGCTGGGTGTTTTTGATGTTAACATTGAAGGAGGCGTAAGACATTATTTGTTTTTCACCGGAAAATCTGAAGCAGATGGTATTATTGTCGTACATGATATTGAAACACCTCTGCCGGTGCGAAATAAATAATCAGTATAATTAATTTTAAGGGAGAAGCAATAATGTCTAAGTTATTTAAATACATAATGATTTTAACTGTATTTCTTCCTCTCATTACGTTTGCACAAACCGGTAAAATAGTCGGTAAAGTTGTTGATTTAGAAACCGGAGAAGTGTTAATTGGTGCAAACGTTGTGGTTGAAGGAACCCAGCTTGGTGCCGCCACTGACTTAAATGGTGAGTATTTTATACTGAATGTGCCGCCCGGTACATATACGGTAACAGCAGGGTTTATTGGTTATAGAAAAGAGAGATTTGAAAATATTAAGGTTTCAGTTAACCTGACAACAGAAGTGAATTTCCATTTGCCTTCGGAGTCATTTCAAACTGATCTTATAACCGTTGTTGCGCCCAAACCACTTATCAATAAAAATATTACCAATTCAACCAGCATTGTTAGATCGGAGGATATTGAAAATCTTCCTATTAGGGGTGTAAATGCTGTTGTTGGTACTCAGGGAGGTATTGTTTCTCAGGGTGGTAATATATATGTGAGAGGCTCTCGATCTGATCAGGTTGCCTTTTATGTGGATGGTGTTTTGGTCACAAATCCGGTTTTCGGCGGATCAATGACATCGATGATTCAGAATGCAATTGAAGAAATACAGGTTCAGACAGGTGGTTATTCTGCTGAATTTGGAGGAGCTAATGGAGGTATTATATCTACACAATCTAAAACAGGCTCTTCTCAATTTCAGTTTACCGGTGAAGTAATTACCGATAACTTTAAGCCTGTTGGCGAAGAGTTCTTAGGCGGATACACATACGGTTTCAGTGAGTATGTATTTACTGCCGGAGGTCCTATAGCTCAGAATCTGAAATTTTTCCTGGCGGGTAATAATGTTTTTACAAGGTCCCGTGCGGAGTTTACCCGCGGTTATCATTTTAATGAGATATTCAATCCAAGTTTATCCGACCCTGATACCTTTAGCATTAATTATGACAAAGGTTATACTCCAAAGGATGCTAATAATCAGTATCAACTTCAGGGAAATTTAACTTGGTCGGTAAATCCCCTAACATTTAAATTGTCTGTGAACTACAGGACGAGTGAAAATCGTTCCGGAGCAGGGTGGGGTGATGTTAACAGATTAAGAAGCATCGGAGTTACTGAAGATTATTCTTTAACCTCCAGTTTTAAGATTACCCATGTCATCAATCCGAAGTCATTTTACGATGTGATTATAAATTACTTTGATGACTTCTCCGTAACTATGGATCCTGTATTTAAACACGACATTCTGCTTTACGGTGATTCACTCGCGAATTCAGCAAAAGGGCGTTTGATGAGAGGAGATGGACAATATACATCGACTCTTAGTGCGTATGGTTTAACATGGGTGCGCAATGACAGACCCTGGAATAATTACACCAAACAAAAAGTTCAATCTTATGGTGGTAAAACCAATTTCCTTTATCAGCTTGGCAAAAACCATGAGTTCAAAGCAGGTTTTGATTTTACATATTACACTGTCAGAAGATATAGTATAGCGCCTGTTGGAATCGCCCAAAATCTAAAAGCAATAATGGACGGTGATGTTCGGGGTATATATGACAGGCTCGATAATTACGGTTATGATGTTTACGGAAATTACCTGGATTCCGGATCTGAAGGCCCCAAACACCCCCTGTTTGGTGGAGTTTATATCCAGGATAAAATGGAGTTTTCTGATCTCGTACTTAATGTTGGTTTGAGGTTGGATTACTTCGATACAGATACACGAACCTTTAAAGATGCCTCAAATGTTCCGTTTGATGAGGATGGTATTGTAGATCCTGATCAAATGGTTGAAGTTGATCCGATTACACAGGTCAGCCCCCGAATCGGTTTTAGTTTCCCTGTTACCGATCAGACCGTGTTCCATGCTCAATATGGTAAATTTATTCAGCAGTCGAGATTGCGTGACGTATATCTGGGATTCTCCCGTGCTTCTGATGTGATTAAAGGTGGTTATGCTGAATCTGCACCTGTTGGCTATGGAATTAGACCGGAAAGAACAACATCATATGAAATCGGTTTTAAACAACAGCTCGGTGAAAACTTTGCTTTCGATATTACCGGTTTCTACAAGAATATAAAAGACCAGGTTCAGTTGAGACCTATATTTGCTAGTGCTGACGCTTCACATACTCGTTATTATGCATTTGTGAACGGTGACTTTTCCACGGCAAAGGGTATTGAATTTAAATTGGACTTGAGAAGAACGCAAAGGTTGAGTGCAACTTTTGATTACACATATTCAGATGCAAAAGGAACCGGTTCGACACCGAATACCGCGTTCCGTACGGTTTGGCAGTCCCCCACAAGTGAACCGTATTTTCCCCAGATCATTTCACCTTTAACGTTTAATCAAACGCACAGAGGTGCAATGAATTTGGATTACAGATTTGCTAATGATGACGGACCTGAATTGTTCGGAAGTAAATTCCTGTCGCAAACCGGCGCTAACTTGTTATTTACATTTACAAGTGGCTTTAACTATACCAGATGGGATGGATTTGCAAATTCCAGAATTCCGAATGAAACACTGAATGCATCTACCACTCCCTGGACTTTCCAGCTTGACGCCAGAATTGATAAATCGTTTTCACTAGGACCATTAGACTTAAATATTTATTTGTGGGTTACAAACGTATTTAATACCCAGAATATTATTGGTGTATTCAATACGAGTGGAGACGCATATGATGATGGATGGCTCGCCAGCGATGAAGGTAAGGCTGCCATAGAAGGATATAGAACTACATATGGTCAGGAAGCTGCAGACCTATATAAAGAACTATATCTGGCAAGCATTTATAGTTCTGGTAATTTTGGTCCTCCAAGACAAATTAGATTAGGTATTAAGCTCGAATACTAACATTTACCTAATTTCATTTAATAGAATCGGAGAAAAAATGAAGTACAATAAAATATTTTTTATGGTGATGATCGGCTTTGTGGTGGGAATATTATCATATGGATTCGTTAAAGAAGATACCAAATCAAGTCGACTCGGAAAAGTCAATAAGAATGACGTGAGTGAATATATTGCCGTTAATGAATGCTTTATGTGGATTGGTAATAACGGTATGGGCTCACATGATCCTATTGACGATGATTCCGGCTTCTTTTGGCCTGGTGGTGAAAATGCCACTATTTCAGCAATTTTTGCAGACGGACTTATTTGGGGTGCAAAGGTTGGACGTGAAATCCGTGTTAATGGCGCTACTTACCGATACGGTCTTCAGGCCGGGAAGATTCTCGATGACGGAACTCCTGATGATCCTGAAGATTCAAAATATCGAATATATAAAATCAGGAAGGGTTGGGAAGGTTTACCAGCTGGTCCTACAAGAGATTCCTATGAAACTGATTACAACGAGTGGCCCGTTGATGACGGTGCCCCTTGGGTAGACATTGACGGCGATGGTGTTTTCACAAACGGTGTCGATGAACCGGATTTCGTAGGTGATGAAGTTCTTTGGTGTGTTTCAAATGATATGGATCCTTCCAGATCGACTTATACATATGGTACACTTCCCATGGGACTTGAAGTGCAGCAATTAGTTTTTGCATTCCAGAGAACCGGTGATCTTGGTGATATGGTTTTCAAGAAATATAAAGTAATAAATAAAGGTGAATTGACGCTTAGGGACATGGTATTCGGTTATTGGTCGGATACTGACCTCGGTTATGCTGGTGATGACTATACTGGCTGTGATATCGATCTCACATTAGGTTATACCTATAATGGCGATAACAATGATGATGATTACTATGGAGCCGCTCCACCGGCAATAGGTTACGACTTTTTCCAGGGACCTATTATTCCTTATGATCCCGATAATGAACTGATTCAGGAATACAATCTTCCTGATAGCGCTAAATTCCTGGATGGATGGCGTCATGGTTTTACAAATCTGCCGATGACCGCATTTACATTCTATATTAATAGTAACTCAACTTACAGAGATCCCGAATTGGGTACATCTGCCGGATCAGAACAGTTTTATAATTATTTAACTGGTTTTATCTGGGATGGAACTCCTTTTGTTGATCCAAATACCGGTAATGAAGTTAAATTTACTCTGTCCGGTGATCCTGTTGCCGGTACCGGATGGTATGAGGGCGATGGATATCCGGGTGGAAATCCTCCTGATGACAGAAGACATTTAATGGCTTCCGGTCCTTTCACAATGGCTCCCGGAGATACCCAGGAAGTTGTAGTTGGTATTCTTATAGCAAGAGGTGAAGATAATATTAATAGTGTGACAGAACTGAAGAGAAAAGATGCTGCTGCTCAGATTGCATATGATCTCGATTTTCAGCTTACACCTTCTCCACAGGCCCCTCGGGTAAGTTATTTTAGTGATAACCAGCAGGTTACTCTATACTGGGAAGAAAATTCAGAAAGTTATGATGAGGTCGATAAATTAATTGCCGGAAGGGACTTCGAAGATGTTACATATAATTTTGAAGGATATCGAATCTGGCAATTCAGCGATAATGCAGGAAGCGATAAAACCTTAATCGGAGAATTTGATTTAAATAATGATGTTACCGAAGTAACCCAAATTACCACCATTAATGGTGTTCAAGTAGAAGTCACTCTGTTTGAATTAAATAATGAAGGTGTTTTTAGGAATGTAACCTTTGAGCGTGATTATATTAATGCAAGCCCTTTGGTTAACGGTAATCCATATTATTATGCTGTTACCGCATTTGGTTATTCCCCAAATAGTGATCCTAAATATCTGGAGAATCCGGCTCAAATAATTGAAGTGTTCCCGGGTAAACCGCCTGTAGATGTCTCATATGATTATAAGGCAAACGATGACGTGGTTGCCGAGCAATCTGCAGGATATCAAAATGGTAAGGCAACTTTTACGGTTGTTGATCCTTCAGCTCTTACTGGTGACACTTATAAAGTAGTGGTTAAAGGTGAGTTGGACTCCGGTGACGTCAGATATGACCTCATTAATGTTTCAACAAGTGAAACTCTACTTGAAGATCGCACTGATTTCGTTGCCGACGATAAAGACGGTGACGGTAATGTTATCAAAACTAATATTGATAATAAACCTGTCATTGATGGTTTCAGACTTTGGGTTCAGGACGTTGGTTTGGATAGTCTGAACTTTGCCACCGGCAGTAAATATCGAGTAAGGGACGTCCGTGAAATTGACGGGCCCGGCGGCACTGAATTATCAGAGCCCGTTGAAGTTACAGGCGGTGAAATGAATTCAACAGGTGCCTGGACAGTTAAAGCCGGTAATACTCTAAAACGATTTAATTGGCAGAATAGTACTACAAGAGAGGGGATGGGCTATCATGATTATGAAGTTCGCTTCACAAGTACCGGCTCAGAATATTTCCTAACAGGTTATAACATCGGTTTCGTTCCGCAGGTTAAGGATGACGATAAAGCCGTTGGTAAAGTTCCTTTTGAAGTATGGGATATCGGGGTTGATCCTGATGATCCTTCCGATGATGAAAGACTTTTTGTTAAAATATGGGATTTCAGTCGTAGTGATTCCACTATTGGTGACGGAAATCTTGCCTGGAGTCAAAAGGATAATGGTGACTGGGAAGAAATATATGCTTTCAGGTCTGATGAATTATCTTATAATAGCGACGGATCAATCCCTGCCGAATCTTCAGGTGGTGAGGATTATACAGATCATAAAATCGGTGCTATCGTTTTCAATGGTGAAGTTCCTGCTGAAGGTACAGTTATCAGATTCAGAAGCTGGAAGCCGCTTATTGCAGGTAATGAGTTCACGGTTAATTTACCTAAACCTAATACAAATGATTTAACAAATGCTAAGGACAGATTAAGTAAAATCGGTGTATTTCCGAATCCGTACTTTGCAACCCAAAATCTCGAATTGAGTAAATACAATAAATTTATTCGTTTTTATGGTTTACCGAATAAAGCCGTTATAAGAATCTTTTCTCTTTCCGGTGTTTTTATTCAAAGAATAGATAAGAATGATAAATCTCAGTTTGCTGATTGGAACCTCCAGAATCAGGATGGACTTCCGGTTGCAAGCGGTATGTATATTGCGTATGTAGATATGCCTGGCATAGGCACTAAAATACTTAAAATAGCTGTAATTATGGAAGCCCAGTATATCGACAGAATTTAACGCAATGAGAATTACACTTGAAAATTTGCGTTTCGCAAAACTAGAGGAGATTAACAAATGTTAATAAAGAAATCAAAAGTTATTCTAATAATCTTACTGCTATCCTTAGCAACTGCCGAAATTTTTGCCGGTGGAGGAAGACGTAATGGTACAGGGGGTGCTCAGGAACTCCTCATACCTGTTACAGCTAAGGGTTTATCTATGAGTGGCGCATTCACATCGGGAATCACCGGTATTGATGCAATATTCTATAATCCGGCGGGTTTAAGTGTATCAAATAATAGTGCTGAAACTATGTTCTCCTATATGAACTATATTGCGGATATTAACTTTTCTTTTGCCGCTGTTGCAGTTCATTTTGATGATTTCGGATCATTGGGATTTAGTGTGAGAACGCTTGACTTCGGAGAAATTCCGGTTACGACTGTTGAAAATCCTGAAGGTACTGGTGCAACATTTTCTCCATCATATGTAACGTTTGGGATTAGTTATTCTAATGCACTTACCGACAGAATTCGTGTTGGACTTAATGTAAACGTAATTTCAGAGAAGATAATGCGTACTAGTGCTACTGGTGTTGCTTTTGACGCCGGTATCCAGTATAACAATCTCGGTGGTATCCAAGGTCTTAACATGGGTGTTGCGTTAAAGAACCTGGGACCGTCTATGTCGTTTGATGGCTCCGACCTTGATCACAGAGTAAATGATCCGGATAGTAAAAGAACCTTAACATTTTACAGAATAAACTCTGCTGAGTTTGAACTCCCTTCACAATTGGAACTCGGTCTCGCTTATGAAAAGCGATTTGGTGCCGATTACAAGGGTGTCATAAGTACCTCATTCCAGAATAATAACTTCTCGAATGACGAGTACAGGATGGCTGGTGAATTCAGCTATAATGAAATACTATTCATTAGAGGCGGTTATTCATATATCGCTGAAGCTGTTGATCTTGAAGAAGAATCAGTGTTTGGTCCGACATTTGGTATCGGATTAAAGATGCATCAAGGACTTGATATTACCCTGGATTACGGATACAGATGGGCAAGATACTTTGATGCCAATCATATGGTTACAGTTCAATTAGGATTCTAATAAATCCGAACTTTGTTTAGCAAAGAGGCTGGCTGTTTGATCTGTTCTCTGCTTTAGCAACTTGTCCCTCTGTTTTGGGTGCAGTAACAAAGAGTTTTGTATGTTACCCGGAAATGGGCGAGTTAGTGAGAATTGAAAAAGCGCCAGCCTTTTGCTTTTAATAAACTGAAAACTTAACAGTCCAAAATCGAACTAGCTATGTCAAAAATTTTTTTAATGCTCCTGTTTATTCCCGCGCTGATATTTGCTCAGCAGAAATTTAATGTTGATTTTAATTATGCCCATTTCTATTCCGGAGAGGAATATAGTACGGTTGAATTCTACTATTCTTTTTCGAAAAACAGTATGAATCCAATTAAATCGGGTGACGAGCAGAAAGTATATGGCCGTTTGGAGATAATTATACTTGATAGCACGGAAACAGAAGAACTTGTTAACAAGGACTGGACTTTTGAGTCCGCTCTCGATCCAACCGAATCTGCGTCTGAACAAAAACTTACCGGACTAATTCGATACTATCTTTCCCCAGGTAAGTATTATTGTACGCTTAAGGGTTTTGATGCGGTTGACTCATTAAGTTTTGACAGCGTTGCTTTCGATTTAAACATTCCTGAATTTGTGAATAATAGTATTTTAGTAAGTGATATTCAGTTGGCAAATTCAATCGTTCAAAATTCCGGTAATGTTAATTCCCCCTTTTATAAAAACACGCTTGAGGTGATTCCAAATCCAAGTTCTTTATACGGACATGGATTGCCAGTGTTTTTCTTCTATTATGAAATTTATAACGCAGACGTGAACAAGAAAACAGATTATCTTACCGTGAATTATGAACTTTTTAATTCCGAAGGGAAATCTGTTTATTCTAAAAGGAAGTTTATATCACGAGCAAATAATTCTCTTGTTGATATAGGTGCTATAAAAATTAATCAAATGATAACCGGACAGTATAATTTTGTTGTATCTGTTGAGGATACGGTTAGCCGTGCACAAGCATCAACGAGTAATAAAATATTTATTTATAATCCGGATCTCCTTGATACCAACAATACAATTATCGGTGAAACTGATTTTCTCGCATCCAAGTATCTAACAATGAGCCTTGAAGAACTGGACAGAGAGTTCGATATGTCCAGGTATCTGACAACAGCATCTGATAAGGAAACATGGAAGAAACTTGTATCGGCTGAAGCAAAAAGAAAATACCTTTTTGATTTCTGGAATTCCAGGGATAAAGATCCCTCAACTTCTATTAATGAAACACAGATTGAGTATTTAAGTCGGGTTGACTTCAGTAATAGGAATTATTCGGACCTGAGTCATAAAGAAGGATGGAAATCTGACAGAGGAAGAGTTTACATACTTTTTGGTGCACCAAGTGAGGTGGAGCGTTTTCCGTATGATGTTGAAAGAATTCCTTACGAAATATGGCATTATGAGAACATAGAAGGTGGAGTTGTATTCGTATTTGCGGATTACACCGGTTACTCAAGCTATAAACTACTTCATTCTACTAAACGTGGCGAACTTCAGGATTCGAATTGGGAGAGTAAAGTGTCAAAGTAGTTGTTGTGAATCAATCCTGGATTCTTATCACGCTATATCAATAGAATTCGTACTCATACCTTACGATTAACGCTTTATCGTTCTCGCCGTCGTATCTAATCTTACTGGTTGTCAGGTTAGATCCCGACTCATACTCATATTCAAACTTCGATTGCAGAAATCCCTGACTATTGAATTCTTCCTCAAGTACAAGATTATTGTTATCATCATAGGTGAATTTAAAACTTGATAAAATATCATTGTTTATGGCAATAATATTATCGTCACTATCGTACCGAATTTCAGTATTTCTTATTTTACCCGTATTCTCAATTGTAATTTCTTTAGTTCGCCTCCCAAGAGAATCGTACTCAGGGTGAATTATGGAGATAACCTCATTATTAGCATTGAAATAATATAGTGAGTCGAGTTCGTCGTTGTTGTAAATGTATTTCTCGGATGTCTTTAGTCTTCCTTTCGTATCGAAATGTTTTACTTCAATTAGGTTTTGGGACTGGTCATAGAAGTATCTGTTTGTTTTATAATCTTGTGATTTTTCAGTCCATTCCTCTGTTTCATTGAGCGTACCGTCACTGTTGTAATCCAAATTCTGCATGTACAATCTTTTTCTAAAGCCGTCGAAAGTTTCACTTCTTATTAATTTGTTGTAATAATCATAATCATATAGCCATTGAAGATCGACATCTCCACTTGAAATATATCTAAACTGTTCTGTACGGTTACCTTTTTCATCGAAATTGGTTTTTTCTACTAGAACTTCTTTACCTCCTCCTCTTATGTATTTATCCGAAAACTTGGAATAGATATTTCTTGCTTTCACTCCGGTAGATTTTATTTTTTCCAGTTCAATTTCCTCATGAGATACTTTCATTTTCTCAAAAGACTTGGAGTTTGGATTGTTTTTAATTGTTTCCTGACCAGCATTACATCCGGAAACTATTGCAAGTATTAAAATAAGATATAAAATATGTAGTACCGGTTTACGATACAATAACGGATTGAATAATTCTATACTAGTATTCATAGTTGATTAACCTTATTACTTGTTAATGGTTTAATGCTTCCAGAAGTTCTTATATGATTGGAAGAAATGCTGATAATTTAAATGCAATCAGTTTCTTCTGAATATTAATACTGCCCCGGATTCCCCAACTGCAATTCCATGGTCTCTGTTAAGGAAGTTTAATTTTTTTAAATTGTTTTTAGTCCAGCTATGCTCGATATGCCAACTATGACCTCTGTTTACAGTCTGCATAATTAAACCGTCTTCTCCGCATAGAAATCCGGATTGCTCTGAAATAAAACAAATACTGTTAATATCCAAACTGCAATTTACTTCTTTTTGTTCCCATGTCTCTCCATTATCGTCCGACATCAGTAGCGTACCGTTACTCCCTGCAATCCAAATAGACTTATCATTTCGTATAATAATTTCATTTAGATCAACATCGGTAGCTAAATTCACCAAATTAGGTTCATTCATATCACGTGACATCCAAACACATAATCCTTTTTCTCCGGTGATCCATATTTCTTTTGCAGTTATTGCCAGGTTACGGAAATTCCACTCCTTGTTAAAATTGATCGTGTTCCAATTTATCCCGCCGTTTGTTGTATGCAGCAGCGTCCCGGCATCACCAACTATCCAGCCTGAACTTGAGTCCGTGAATTCAATATCATGCAAAGTATTGAAAGTACCGGAGTTTATTGAATGAAAGGTTTCTCCGTAATCATGACTGTATCTGATTTCGCCTTCTTGTCCAACTGCCCAAATTGTTTTTTTTCCTAAAGATGTCGTTCCGAAATACTCAATTGCTCCTCTGCTGGATTTTTTGGACCAATTTTTTCCGTAATCAGTAGTTTTCATTAAAGTACCGTTCCAGCCTACTATAAATATTGTAGTGTCGTCAATAACTACAGCATTGTTAATATTCTTAATTGTAGTAGTATTTAACTGTCCAATATATTGAAACGTCTTTCCTTTATTTTTTGTCGTCATAATTTTGCCGCGTTCCCCGACAACACATCCATAAGCATCGGCGAAATCAATATCGTAGAAACTAAAAACCTGACCGGTGAACCTATCAGTCCAATTTTTCCCTCCATCCGTGGTTTTAGGCACAACTGAATGCCAACCAACAATTTGTCCTGTTGTATCATCCGAGAATGCAATACCGTACAAGTCTCGTTTCCATCCGATTGTATCAGCCAACCATGTTTGCGCGTTATCAAAGGAGGAATAAAGAATTCCTTCCGTGCCCCCAGCAAAGATATATCCATTAGGGGCAGTGTGAATAAAATTCATTGTATTTACTTGTCCAAGACTTGTGCTGAACTCAATTTTATTAAATCCCTTTGTTTTGAGTAAATGCCCATCTGAAGCAAGAAATATAAGCGAATTCTTATTTATAAAATCGAACGAGACGGTGTTTTGCGGTAAGCTGCAAAGCGATCTTTCCCAGGTATCACCACCGTCATAAGTTAACGAAAAATTAGAATCCCGGGAAAGACAAACGCCGATCGATTGGTTAATGAACCTGATCTTAATTATATCACCCGTCAACTGACTGTTTAACAGTTCCCAATTTTTCCCACCGTTTTTTGTTCGATAAAGATTTCCTGATCCACAGGCTACAAATCCGAGATTATCGTTGATAAATGCAGAACTGAAGATGTCCTCGGTAATATTCGTATAATGTATCACCCAGTTTTCACCGAAATCATTTGTAGTGAGTACAGTCCCGGCATCTCCGAAAACCCAGATCCTGGATGAATCTATAACATTTACAGAGCGGAGTGTATTACCGGTAGTTTCCAGGTTTGACCATACCCATCCATTCTGTGCTGATGCTCTGCAAGCCAGCATGGTAATTATTATTATAAGAAATTTTTTCATTTTTTAGTTAATTTGAATGCCGGTAAAATTTGATGGCCGAGTATAATTTCTGTGTACTGTTAAAGATAACAATTATATAGTGTAAATAATATTCCGGAAGATTATGAATTTAAAATTCGTTTTTTTGAAAGACAGTAACTTAATATTCCCATTAATTCTCATTGCATTTTTAATCAGGTTGATTTTTGTTGTTGAAACTACCGGATCTCCATTTGTGAGCCATCTTTTTTCTGATTCCGAAATATATATGTCATACGCTGATAATATTGTTGAATCGGGAAACTGGCTGGGTGAAGAGGCGTTCTTTATGTCCCCGGCATATCCATATTCTATAGCAATTGTAAAGTTAATATTCGGTAACAGTACTTTGCTTATCAGGTTTCTGCAGGTTATTATCAGTACGATCACATTAATTCTAATATATCTATCCGCGAAGAAGTACTTTAATATTAAAACCGCTTTGCTGGCACTAGTTATTGCCGGATTTTATGACTCATTCATTTTTTATTCCGGCATTATTTTCTCCGAAACACTTCAGGTTTTTTTCATCACACTTCTAATTTATCTTTTTAGTCTCAAGCAGAAATACTCTGACTTAAAATTTTGGATTTTAACCGGATTTGTGTTTGGAATTGCTTCCGTATTTCGCGCTAATATTCTGATATTCCTGCCTGTATTTGCGATATATATCCTGCTGGACAAAAAGTTTTCGAGTAAACTGACCTTGTCGGGAATTAGAATAGTACTGATGTTCATTCTTGGAGCTTTTGCGGCAATTTTACCGGTTACTGTTCGGAATGCTGCCGTCTCAGGGGAGTTTGTTCTGCTAACTACAAATGGGGGAATAAACTTCTATATTGGAAATAACGAAGATGCTGTTGGGGTATTCGTAACTCCCGATGAATTTGATTACGAAAATGATATGGCTGGTCGGAAGTATGCTGAACAAGTTACGGGGGCTGAATTATCTTCATCTGAAGCCTCCTCCTTCTGGTACAACCGTACTTTCGAAGATATACTCGAACATCCGGGCAGCTTTACAGCATTGCTCGGTAAAAAGATGCTGCTGTTTTTCGATTCTGGCATGTTCCCGCAGTCTTCAATTCTGGATATGACTTTTTACCGGGAACATTATTCCAGTGTTCTTAAATTACCGCTTATTAATTATTCAATTATATCGCTTCTCTTTATTATTGGAATATTACTTTATGTTCGTCAAAAGGACAGGGACAATCTTTTACTAATATTAGTCGTCAGTTATATTCTTGCGAGCATACTGTTTTTTGTAAATGGTAGATTCCGCCTTGGTATAGCACCCGCAATGATTCTTCTGGCTTCTTTTGCCGTATTTGAAATTATCCAGAATATTAAATCGGCTGGCATTCAAAAATTGCGGATTCCGCTAATTATCTTAACAATATTTATTATTGTATCGTTTTTTGTTATTGACAAACCTAAATTTACGAACTATGACGCTTACGCCAAACTTGGAGATATCGCTCAGGATAATGAAGAGTTTGATAAGGCGGTTTATTATTACAACCGTTCAATAGTTCTCTCCGATAAATACAAGACTTTCATGAATCTTGGAAATACATTTGCAAAAAAACATGACTTTGCTAACGCTCTCTCAGCTTATGCAAAAGCCGAAGAACGAAATGCCGATAACCATCTGCTATTTTTTAACAGGGGTATTGTGCTTTCCCAGGTTGGCAAATACAACGAAGCAGTTGAGCAATACAATAAAGCTCTGAAATTATTTCCGGATTTTCCGCCGGCAATCAGGAACATCGGCATTATTTACTTTGTAAATGAAAACTATGAAGATGCTAAATACTTTTTCAATAAATTTTTAGAGATATCTGATGACGAGGCAACAAACGCATTGGTCAGAAAGGATCTTGAAACTATCCGAAGAAAACTTGGGAGCAATTAAATGAATAAAAGATCATTTCTGAACATATCAATCATGTTGTTATTGTTTTTAAGCGTAACAACAGCGCAGGATAATATCAATTTTGAATTTGATTACGCAAGGTATAATTATGATTCAACAGCTTCAAATCTTGAACTATATTATTCTATCGGACAAAACAAATTAAAAGTAACCGAAGAGGATTCGAAAAGTATTGTTAAGGCAAACCTGGGAGTGAAGATAACCAATAAAGGAACCGGAGAGCTGCTTGTCGATAAAATGTACAGGGTTGCCTCGCCGGTTAGTTCGGTCGACTCTTTGAGGAAAAAGGAAAACCTGATCGGGGTTCTTTCATTTTTACTGCCGCAGGGAACTTACTATCTCGAGTTAACAGCACAGGACGGTGTGGATACATCGGTGTCGAAATACCTGAATGAAGAGGTTGAAATATTCCCTTATACAAGGCAGATGATGACTTTGAGTGATATTGAATTCGCCTCCAGGATAATTCAGCAGAGTCAGAATACTGAATCAATTTTTTATAAGAATACTCTCGAAGTAGTTCCAAATCCTGTTGGTGTTTACGGAATGACAATGCCGATGCTTTTTTATTATGCCGAACTGTATAATCTCGCTTCCGATACAACGGGAGGCGAATTTATGTTGAATACACAAGTCATTAACTCGTTCGGCGGGAAGATGTTTGAAAAATCCAAACAGATCTCGAAAAAGAATAACTCGATTGTCGATGTAGGGGTTGTGAATACTTCCAGGTACCCAAGCGGTACATATACTTTGTATCTTAACCTGATATATGCAAATGAGAACTTTGGTGTTTCATCCCAGAAACGGTTCTTTGTTGTTAATCCTCATATTAAGGATACTCTTGTTGCAGCCAAAAGTAACTCAGACATGATTACAAGTGAGTTTGCGGTAATGAATGAAGAAGACTGCGAGGATTTGTTTAACGGAATTAAACATATTGCATCATCTTCTGAAATCGATCAGTATGAAAGCCTAAACTCTTTGGATTCACAGAGGGAGTTCCTATTTAAATTTTTTACATCCAGAGACCCTAATCCGGCCTCTCCGACCAATGAATTCAAAGAGGAATATTTTAAACGCATTAAAACAGTTGAAGCAAAGTTTAAAACGTTTACGAGAAAGGGCATTAAAACCGATCGTGGAAGAGTCTATCTTTCACTTGGCGAGCCGGACGAGATTGAGTACCATCCCAATGATTATAATAGTAAACCTTATGAAGTATGGTACTATAACTCGGTTGAAGGAGGAGTCTATTACGTGTTTGGCGACCTGACGGGATATTCCGATTATGAATTACTTCATTCGACTAAGCGCGGCGAACTTCGCGATGATAACTGGCAGCGCAGAATTTCCGCAAACTAATTATTATGAAGCTTAAACACCGATTCGAATATATTTTTTACCTGCTGTTTTCCAGTCTTGCAAGAATTTTTGGCTTCAGCCATGTTCATATTCTGGGTAGGTTTATCGGAACCCTATTCTTCTATATCATTCCGATTAGAAAGAAAGTCGTCATGAAAAATCTCGGGATCGCTTTCCCCGGGAAATCATCAACGGAACTAAAGGACATTGCCCTTGCTAATTATATTAGTCTTGCAATTACATTTCTTGAAATAGCATTGGTTTATTATTCCGATAAAGAAACAATAGCGTCCATGGTCGATTTCTGCAATCTTGATAACGCAAAGCAGCAGCTCCAACCGAATGAAAACGGGACTATTCTCCTGACCGCACATTTCGGCAATTGGGAAATCGGGGCTCTTACATTCGGTATATGGCTCAATAGGCCGATATCCGTACTTGCAAAAGATCAGAAGAACAAGTTTGTCTCGAAACGTATGAGAGCTATAAGAGAAAAATTCGGCAACAGGGAGATATTACTCGGAGTTTCCGTTAGGGAACTTTATAAGACTCTTAAGGAAAAAGGATATATAGGTGTAGTCGGAGATCAGAGGGCTCCGAAGGATAGCATGAGAGTTGATTATTTCGGTCAAAAAACAGCGGTTTTCCCAGGGACAGCCTCGCTTGCTTTGAAACTGAGACCACCCGTCTTTATCGCGTTATTCAGGCGCATGGAAAGCGGAAGATATATGATTGAACTGGAAGAAATAAGTTATGATAATTTACCTGATGAAAGTGAAGCGGCAATGGCGGAGTTAACCCAGCGCTATATGAGTAATCTTGAAAAATATGTTCGTCTGTATCCTGAACAATGGTTCTGGATGCATAATATATGGAAGCATTAAATTCGCCTGTCGAATCTACTTAAGTATGTCTTTACAAATATTGGTATATTTGCGCATATTTTTATGGGAATTGGAATGAGTTGGTTCAATATTAAAAATCTTAAGAAGACATCTATCTATGTAACGCCTAACTTCCCAACATTACAGACGAAACGCTATAAAATAAAATTTTTTTCAATTGTATCTTGGCTGGCAATTTATACTGTAGTCCTCACATTTCTTATTTCCATTTTGCTGTCATTTACGCCTGCAAAGGGATTATTATTCCTTGTTGAAAATGAAAAGTTGAAAGAGTACTCGGGTAAAATTGAACAGCTTGAGAATCAGGTTGTTATGCTAACGGAAGAACTTGATCAAATGGCTGTAATTAATAAGCGACTGAAATTTGCAATTATACTTGCCAGTACTGATTCGCTGGATTCTACAGCAGCAATTTATGATTCGTTGAGAAGTTATGAACCGGCTAAAAGAGGCTTCGAAGGGAGTTTGTATAATGTTTTTCGTGATTTCATCTCGAAATATTTCAAGGAAGAGAAAAACGATTCGGAAGTTGTTTTCCTTAAACCCGTTACAGGAATTATCGGGAAGGAATTTCAACCTGAAAAGGGACATAACGGAATAGATTACGCAGTTAAAGAAGGTACACCTGTTGTAGCATCAGGGAGTGGTATAGTTCTTTTTGCTGATTATACATTTAAATACGGATATACGATAATATTACAGCACGAAAATGGCTATACTACTCATTACAAGCATTGTTCTTCATTATTGAAGACTGAAAGAGATGTTGTGAAATCAGGCGAAGTTATAGCCTTATCCGGAAATACGGGGAAAAGGACCACCGGACCACATCTCCACTTTGAAATTTGGAAAAACAATAAGCCGATTAATCCGTCATTATTAGTTATAAATTAATCAGGGAAATTTAATATGGCTCAAAAACGAGATAATTCCGCTGAGGAAGTAAGCATTCTAAGCAGTGGAGTAAAAATTGAGGGCAAACTTTACAGCGAGGGTAATGTCCGGGTAGATGGACAGGTATTGGGTGAATTAAAAGTTAACGGGAATCTCACGCTCGGCGAGGGGAGTGATGTAAAAGGTGATATCAGAGCTAAAAACATAACTTTGAGCGGCTCCGTTGAAGGTACAATCCATGCCGCGGAAAAAGTAGTGCTGGATTCCAGTTCACTTCTGAAAGGGGATTTGTTTGCAAAGGTATTAGTTGTTGAAGAAGGAGCTAAATTTGACGGTAAAAGTACAATGAATCAAGCAGCTGCTCAGGCAGCACAAAGCACAAATGATTAAGGATGATGATCACCTAAGTAAAACTGCAAAATCATACCAGGAAGTGGGTCCTTACCTGGGACTTGGATTCCAGCTTGCTGCCACAATCATATTGATGTTTTTTCTCGGGCGGTGGCTGGATTCGGAGCTTGGAATTGAGCCGGTACTTACAATAATTTTCGCATTTATAGGTGGAGCCGCAGGTGTTTATAATTTTATCAGAACAGTTCTGGAATTAAACAAAAAAAAGAAAGTTGAAAAAGATTAAATCTATATTCATCGTTTTTTACTCACTTATATTTGTTTTTTTGGCGATTTCTAGCTTCCTAAACTTGCTGGCTCCGGATTTAAACCTGGCAGTTTTAGTTGCTTCTCTCCTTAACATATTCAGCCTGCTCGGAACAATACTTGCATTCAGGCTCTCAATCAAACAATCCGATAAAGTATTTATTCTTTACAATTTAGGTGGGATGAGTTTAAAGCTTTTTGGACTATTAGCTGCCATTTTATTGGTTTTAAAGTTCTTGAAAATTGATGTTTATGGATTTATATTACTATTCTTTATTTTTTATTTTGCGCAATTAATAGCCGAAATATATTATTTCAATAATTTTTTGAAGCGTAAATAATTTCGTATGGTTTTAGACAGTACTAAAGTAGTAGCAGATAGTTTGGCAGTAGCTGAGGCTGCGGGCGGTCAGGACACGAGTTGGATAATGCACCACATCCTCGATTCGCGGGTATTCGAACTGGATTTAATTTTTACCCAGATTCATATACCTCTCCCCGAAATACACTTGTTCGGAATTGATATATCAATTACCAAGCATGTTGTCTTTATGTGGCTTGCTGCTATTATCCTGATACTAATATTCAGCAGGGTTGCAAAATCGTATAAGAAATCTCTTGTCCCGAACGGTGTAACTAATCTGATGGAAGTGTTCATAGTATTTGTGCGTGATGATATTGTCCGTCCGACAATTGGAAAAGGTTATGAGAGGTTTCTACCGTACTTGTTGACTGTGTTTTTCTTTATTCTAACATGTAACTTTTTAGGATTGCTGCCTTATGGCAGTACCGCCACAAGCAATATTTCCGTTACAGCTACATTAGCTGTATTCTCGTTTATTGTTATTCAGGGCGGCGGGATGATGAAAAACGGTGTTGCCGGATATTTCAAGGGACTTATTCCCTCGGGTGTCCCGGGATGGCTGCTACCGATTATGGCAGTGGTTGAATTACTTGGATTGTTCACTAAACCTTTCGCACTTGCCGTTAGGTTATTTGCAAATATGACAGCAGGACATATAGTTATTCTGTCCTTGCTTGGATTGATTTTTATATTACAAACTTATTTCGTGGCGCCGGTGTCTGTTGCATTTGCGCTGTTTATTTATATGCTTGAAATACTTGTTGCTCTCATTCAGGCATATATTTTTACAATGCTGTCGTCTCTATTTATCGGGATGGCGGTTCATCAAGAACATTAAATAAGTCTATTTATACAAGGAGGAACTAAATGGAATTTGCATATTTAGCTGCTGGATTCGGTGCCGGATTAACTATTATCGGCGGTGCTTATGGTATTGGTAAATTAGCTAGTTCAGCTATGGACGCAAGCGGTCGCCAGCCTGAAGCTGCAGGCGATATCAGAACATCTATGATTATCGCTGCTGCGCTTATCGAGGGTATCTCACTGTTTGCACTCGTTATTTGCATTCTGTTAGCGCTTAAGTAATATTTGTTTTAGTTAGTACTCTCTATAATTTTAGGAAAGAGTAAAATGATTTATTCATTTGTAGCTTTTATTTTTAGTGCCGGTGGTGAACAGGGCGGATTACTTGACGTTGTTCCGGGTTTGATTTTCTGGACAATAATTACATTTGTTCTCCTGCTGTTTATCCTCGGAAAATTTGCATGGAAACCTATCCTTAGTTCTCTCAATGAAAGAGAACAGAATATTAAGGATTCACTCGAGAAGGCAGAGAAAGCAAGACTGGATGCAGAGAAAGTTGTTGCGGATAATCAGGCTAATCTTGCAAAAGCAGAAGAGGAAGCACAGAAGATAATTGCACAAGGCAGGGAGTACTCTGAGAAACTTAAAGAACAAATGCTCGGAGAAAGTAAAGAGCAGGCAAAGAAAATGATCGACGAAGCAGCCGCTGAAATCGAAAGAAAGAATCAGGAAGCATTCCAGATGTTGAAGCAGCAGATTGCTGATCTTGCTGTGCAAGCTTCTGAGAAGATCATTAGAGAAAATCTCGATCCTGAAAAACAGAAAGTGATTGTTGAAAAATATTTAGAAGATTTATCGAAGAACTGAAATGGGTAATTTAAACGTATCGAACAGGTATGCCGCCGCGTTAATTAATAGCGCCGGAGAAAAGAATGTGCTCGAAGAAGTGTCCGGGGACATGCTCCTGGTTTATAATACCCTGCATGGATCGAAAGAACTCAGGAACTGTCTGGCTTCCCCGATTCTTAAGGAGGCTAAGAAAACCGAGATAGTAGAGGCGGTTTTTGCGGATAGAGTCGGTTCTGATTCGATGAATTTCCTGAGATTTATTGTGGCTAAAAAGAGAGTCGACATACTTACGGATATAGTTAAGCGATTTAATGATATTCGTGATGAAGAACTTGGTATTGCTGATGCCGAAGTAACTACGGCCTTCGAAGCTGATGAGTCCCAAAAGGATAAACTGAAAACTCAGCTCGAAGAATATACAGGTTCAAAACTAAGGATGAAGTTCAATATTGATAGTTCTATTATCGGTGGATTCATAGTGAAAATATCCGATAAGGTTATTGATGCTTCTCTGAATAATCAATTAAAGAAGTTGAAGAAAAAATTGCTTGATGAAAGCGTTTTTTCAAATTAGTTGAAAACGATTAAGGAATAATCATGGCTGAAGTTAGACCTGATGAAGTGTCGTCAATTTTAAGAAAACAGTTATCGGGCTTTGATAGCGAAGCAGAAGTTTACGATGTAGGAACGGTTCTGCAGGTTGGTGACGGAATTGCCAGAGTTTACGGGTTATCGAATGTGATGGCAAGTGAACTGGTTGAATTCCCGAATGATGTAATAGGAATGGTGCTTAACCTGGAAGAGGATAGTGTTGGTTGTGTTCTGTTCGGAGACACCACCTTAATTAAGGAAGGTGATACCGTAAAAAGAACCAAAAGACTTGCTTCATTCCCGGTTGGCGATGATATGCTCGGACGTGTTGTTAATCCTCTCGGCGAACCTGTTGACGGCAAAGGTGCAATCAATCATGATAAATATATGCCGATTGAGAGAAAGGCTCTTGGTGTTATTGCAAGACAGCCTGTAACCGAACCTCTACAGACGGGTATTGCAGCTGTTGATGCTATGATTCCGATCGGCAGGGGACAGAGAGAGTTGATTATCGGCGACCGCCAGACAGGTAAAACCGCAGTTGCGATTGATACTATTATAAATCAAAAATATACGCATACCGATGAAGCCAAGGCAGTTGGTGTTAATCCGGTATACTGTGTATATGTTGCGATCGGTCAGAAAGATTCTACGGTTGCGCAGGTTGTTGCGAAGCTTGAACAGACCGGAGCAATGGAATACACAACAGTTGTTTCCTCACCGGCATCTTCACCTGCACCGATGCAGTATATTGCCCCTTATGCAGGCGCTACGCTTGGCGAGCATTTCAGGGATAACGGAAAACATGCTCTTGTAATATACGATGACCTCTCGAAACAAGCGGTTGCTTACAGGGAACTCGCTCTTCTGCTTAGAAGGCCTCCCGGTCGTGAAGCTTATCCGGGTGACGTATTCTATCTTCACTCAAGACTGCTTGAGCGTGCTTCGAAACTTAATGACAATCTGGGCGGCGGTAGTTTAACAGCACTCCCGATTATCGAAACGCAGCAGGGAGATGTTTCAGCTTACATCCCGACAAATGTTATTTCGATTACAGATGGTCAGATCTACCTTGAGCCGAATTTGTTTAATGCGGGTGTCAGACCGGCTATTAACGTTGGTATATCCGTATCTCGTGTGGGTGGTAATGCCCAAATTAAAGCCATGAAGAAGGTTGCCGGATCTCTCAAACTTGATCTTGCACAGTACAGAGAGCTTGCAGCGTTCGCGAAGTTTGGCTCCGATTTGGACAAATCTACTCAAAGAACTCTTGCAAAAGGTGAAAGACTTGTTGAATTGCTTAAGCAGGGTCAATACGCGCCGGTTCCGGTTGAGAGACAGGTTGTCAGCGTATATGCCGGTACTCAGGGATATCTTGAATCCGTACCAGTATCGGATGTAAAGAGATTTGAAAAAGAATTGCTTGAATTTGTTGATGTAAATTATAGTGAAATATATACGGAAATCAGAGAAAAGAAAGTACTTGGCGATGAACTGGTCGAGAAAATTAAGAAAGCTATCGACGAGTTTTTAGGCAAATTTACAAGATCGGAAGTATAGAGTTAATCGATTATATAAATTGTTTTCGCCAATATCGGATGTACTTTTTATCTGATATTGGTTTTTGTTTGTTATAGGAATTTAATTATGGCAACATTAAGAGATATTAAAAACAGGATTACGGGTGTAAAAAACACCCAGCAGATCACCAAAGCTATGAAGATGGTGGCTGCTGCCAGGCTGCGTAAAGCTCAGGATAATATGATTAATGCCAAGCCATATTCAAGAAAAGTTGAAGAGGTTTTGAATAACCTGTTTACAGTTGAAAAGAATGTGCCGAATCCACTTCTTATTGAAAGGGAAGTTGAGAATGTGGCAATGATCATTGTTACTTCGGATAGAGGTTTGTGCGGTGGATTTAATGTCAATGTGATAAGGGCGGCGGAAGATTTAATTAAAGAAGAGTATTCGGATTATAACAACAACGGCAATCTTTCTTTATACTGTGCCGGTAAAAGAGGCTTTGAGCATTTTTCGAAAAGGAAATATACTGTCGCCCAAGGTTATCCGGGTATTTTCTCCGACTTAAAATTTGATTTTGCATCCAAACTGATGACGGACCTGACAAGTAAATTTGTTTCCGGCGAATATGACAAGGTTATTGTTGTTTACAACCAGTTTAAGTCAGTGTCACAGCAGACAGTTACTGTTAAACAACTTCTTCCGTTTTCTGTTGAAGAACCGGAAGAACAGGTTAGCACAAACATTGCAGAATATATTTATGAACCGGATAAGATTAGTATAATTAACAATCTGCTGCCTAAACATTTGAATGCACAGATGTGGACTGTACTATTGAATTCTTATGCTGCCGAACTTGGCGCACGTATGACGGCTATGGATATGGCTACGGAAAACGCCAAGGAATTAATTAGAACTTTACAGATTACATATAATAAGGAAAGACAAGCTTCTATTACCAACGAAATCCTGGAAATTGTTTCAGGCGCTAACGCATTAAAAGAAGCTTAAATAATTTGGTTTGAATAGAATAACCAAATTTGTTATCTTCCTTGGAATTTAAGGTACTATGTTAGAAGACCTGACCCTAAAACTTGATAAGGCCCTGAAGAAAATTACAGGACAGGGCAGGCTGACTGAAGAGAATATTTCCGATACGTTACGGGAAATTCGACGTGTTCTTTTAGATGCTGATGTTAATTACAAGGTCGCGAAGAAATTCATCGACGATGTTAAAGAACGTGCTCTCGGACGAGAGGTACTGGCTTCAGTTACTCCCGGTCAATTGATCACAAAAATTATTTATGATGAACTGACAATTTTGATGGGAGGCAGTAATGCTGAACTTGCTCTTAATCCGTCAGGACCGACTGTAATACTTATGGTCGGTTTACAGGGATCAGGTAAGACGACTTTCAGTGCAAAGCTGGCTAAACACCTTTCCGGACTGAAGCGAAATGTTCTTTTAACTGCAGCTGATATTTACCGTCCGGCAGCAATCGACCAACTGAAAACCCTGGGAAAACAAATTGGTATTCCGGTGTTTTCTATCGATGGCTCTAAGGATGCGGTGAAAATTGCCTCCGAATCAGTGGCTTATGCTAAGGAGAATGGATTAAACACCGTAATCATTGATACCGCAGGTCGTTTACATGTTGATGATGACCTGATGGAAGAGGTTAGAGCAATTAAGGCAAAAGTGAATCCGACTGAGACCTTATTTGTTGTTGATTCCATGACCGGTCAGGATGCTGTTAATTCGGCAAAAGCCTTTCACGACAGTGTCGATTTTAATGGAGTTGTTCTTACAAAACTTGATGGCGATACTCGCGGCGGATGTGCGCTTTCGATAAAAGCTGTTGTCGAAAAACCGATTAAATTTGTTAGTCTCGGCGAAAAACTCGACTCAATGGAACTGTTTCATCCGGATCGTATGGCCTCGAGAATTCTGGGCAAAGGTGATGTGGTTTCACTCGTTGAGAAGGCTCAGGCAACAATTGATCAGAAAGATGCAGAGGATCTTGAGAAAAAGCTTCTTGAAAATAAATTTGATTTTGACGATTTCTTGAAGCAGATTAAGATGATAAAAAAAATGGGGTCAATAAAATCCCTGATTGGGATGATTCCCGGCATTAGTTCGCAGGTTAAAGATGCCGACATAGATGAGAAACAGTTCGTGAAAGTAGAGGCGATTATTTACTCTATGACGCGGCAGGAGCGAGGTAATCCTAAAGTACTTAACGGAAGCCGAAGGAAAAGGATTGCAAGGGGCAGCGGAAACTCGATTCAGGATGTAAACAGACTGATCAAGCAGTTCAATGAAATGCAGAAAATGATCAAGATGTTTAAATCGAAAGGCGGAAAGAATTTAATGAGAAATAATAAGAATTTGAAATTTAATTAATTATTACTATATAGGAGGTAAAGATAATTGGCTGTTAAGCTTAGATTAAAACGTATGGGTAAGAAAAGACAACCTATTTATAAAGTTGTCGCTGCCGATGTCAGGTCGCCGAGAGACGGGAAATTCATAGAAGCAATTGGTTTGTATAATCCTAAGACAGATCCCGCGACGATTGATATTAGTGAAGAAAGAGCTCTGTATTGGCTTGGAGTTGGTGCGCAACCTACTGAGACAGTTAAGAATCTTTTGTCTAAAAAAGGTATATTACTAAAAAAAGAATTAATAAAACGCGGTTTGTCCGAAGCTGAAGTTGAAGCTAAGCTTACTGAATGGAATAAAGTACAGGAAGTAAAACTGGCAGATGCGTTAAAGAAAAAAGAAGAAGCTAAAAAAGCAAAAGCGAAAAAATCCGAAAAAGTAGAAGAAAGTGCTGCGGAAGTGAAGGGCGCTGCTTCTGATAATGCTGAAACAGAAGAAAAATCTTCTGAAGAATAATTAATTCTGATTTAGTGTTTGCACTTACAATAATATGTGCCCTTTTTAACAACAGTTAAAAGGTATTCTCATGAAGGAATTTATTGAATTCATCGCGAAACACCTTGTCGACGCTCCCGACAGTGTCAGTATCGAGGAAGTGATTCCAAATGACAAAACAGTGGAATTAACACTGAAGGTTGGCGAGGATGATGTAGGCAAAGTAATTGGCAAACAAGGTAAAACAGCCCAGGCTATGAGAACCTTATTAACCGCTATTGCGGCCAAGGATGGCAAGCGGGCAATACTGAAAATACTTGATTAATTATCTTACAAAACGATTTGCATGATTATTACTTAATCGGTGAGATTAAATCAGGTTTTGACGATGAGGGATATGTTGTTGTTTATTCCTATTCGGATTTTATTGATCGTTTTTTTGATTTAGAATTTGTTTTCATTGAAATTTTTGGTGTTATTAAAAGGTTGTTTGTCGATCGGGTGGAATTATCCGGCGATAATGTGCTGATTAAATTCAGGAATTTCGACAACCGGGAAATTGTGAAACCGTTGTTTGGCTGTAAACTCTATGTGGATGAGGATAATGCCGTCGAACTTGAACCGGACAGTTTTTTTATTCACAATCTGATCGGCTGCAAAGTCTATTTTAATAACACGTTCTTTGGAGAAGTTGTTGATCTTCTGCCTTTGGAATCCAATGATGTTTACGTCATTCAGGATTCTAATAAAGAGGAGCATTTAGTTCCGGCTGTTAAGGATTATATTAAATCAGTCGATATTGATGCGAAAAGAGTAGAACTGGTTCACGATTGGAATTCCATGTTTTATGATGAGGATTGATATAATATCATCCGTGCCCGATCTTTTATACAGCCCTCTGAATACAAGTATCGTTAAGAGAGCGCAGGATAAAAAAAAGGTCGAAATTGTTGTTCATAATTTGCGTGATTACTCGAACAACAAGCACAAGCAGATTGACGATAAACCTTTCGGTGGCGGAGCAGGAATGCTGTTGAAACCGGAACCGTTCTTTGAATGTATTGAAAAATTATTAAGTGAAAGAGACTATGATCAGATAATTTTCACTACGCCTCGCGGCAAGTTGTTTAATCAGAATACTGCAAAACGTTTTTCACTTAAAAAAAATATTATAATTATCGCAGGTCATTATAAAGGTGTTGATGAACGGGTAATTCAAAAATTCGTAGACTATGAATTGTCCATCGGAAATTTTGTTCTCAGCGGAGGGGAGCTCCCGGCGCTGATGGTTGTTGATGCCGTTGTTAGATTGATTCCGGGTGTACTGAATGATAGTGAATCCGCTCTAAAAGATTCACTTATTGACGGAGAAAAAATCGAAGCTCCGTTTTATACGAGACCTGCAGAATATATGGGATTGAAAGTTCCCGAAGTTCTTTTGACCGGTAATACAAAAGTAATTGATGACTGGAAAGAAGAACAATCGATTAAGTTGACAGAGAAATGGAAAAAAATAAATTCTTTGGAGTAAGAAATGGACAAAATAAAAGAACTGTTAGGTGAAGAGGTAAGAACCGATTTGCCGAAATTCAAATCAGGTGACAGGATTCGGGTTCACGTACGAGTAATTGAAGGTGATAAGGAAAGAATTCAGCCTTTCGAAGGTGATGTGATTGCGATTAAAGGAAGTGGTGTTCGTAAAACTTTCATGGTTCGTAAAATTGCCAGCGGCGTTGGTGTTGAAAGAATATTCCCTTATAATTCTCCTAAAATCGCTAAAGTAGATCTTATCAGAGAAGGTAAAGTAAGAAGAGCTAAGCTTTATTATCTCCGAGGTCTCTCCGGTAAGGCAGCGAGAATTAAAGATAAGAACCTTAGATAAAAGTTCATCAAAAGCCGCTGATGAAGCGGCTTTTTAGTTTTAAAAGGAATTAAAATGAATATCTATTTCCCGGCGAATATTTACAGTGCATTGCTTGGTCTGTATCTGCCAGATGATATTAAGGAAAATATTGAAATACTCCCATCCTCGATGATAACTGCCAAGGTTACAGAGGATGATGAATCAATCGGATTAATTCCGACAATGGATTTGATTAAATCCAAAGATCTGAAAATCAGTAAAAAGATTTCACTTTCATTTGACGGAGCGTTATCGCAATCATATTTATACTTTGTACCGGAGCAGAATAAGTTCGATAAAATCCTGATGCGTGGTGATGTAACATCAAATGAGATTATACTTTCGAAGATACTGTTTAAGGAGCGCTTTGATCTGAATCCGGAATTAGTACTCGATACGTCAGATGTTTCAATTGATGAGCAAAACTATCTGATTGCCGGACAGGATAATAATGAATTACTTGTTAAGCATAACGGTGTAAGCTTTGCTGATCAGATGGCGGAATTTCTTGACTTTCCTTATGTTAATTTCGTTCTTGCCTCGCAGCAGGAATCTGCTATTGAGACTATTTCAAATGGATTAGAGGATGTTGATAAGAAGATTGACGAGAATATAGTTTTACTGTTGGACAAAATTCAACTCCCGGCGGAATTCAGCAAGTATTTATCAGAAAATATCGATACGATTTATTTCGAGATGACAGACAACGAAGTTGAAGGATTACATGAACTATTGAAGTTGCCGTTTTACCATGGGATAGTTGATGATATGATAGAATTAAATTTGGTATAAACGGGGTCCGGACATAAATGCCCGGACCTACAAAATAATTACATTGCCACATGCGATGTAGTCAGAACGTTCGGATTGTTTCTTATAGCTGTCAACATGTCTTCCGTAGCTGCAGTCTCAAGTTTAAGAGTACAGCAGGCAACCATACCGCCATCGAAAATGATATTCTCAACTTCCTCGATATTAATATTTCCCTGTCGTAGTACATCAAGAATTGAGGCAAGTACACCAGGTTTATCAAAATGCTTAACAACGAGTTGATGATAATGCTCATTAATCTTAGCTTTGTTAACCCAGTGTGCGATTACACCGCTGCTGATATAATCCATAATTATTCTTACGGTTTCTTCTGCAACAGCATTTTGAGCCTGGGTTGTTGAAGCTCCGATATGATGAGTTACATAAACATTATCCAGTTCCTGAAGTTTTGAACTGACCTCACCCGATTTCCCTTCCGGTTCATCCGCGAATACATCAAGTCCGGCTCTCAGATTTTTTTCTTTTACAGCTTTAATAAGAGCTTCTTCATCAACTACTCCTGCACGGGAAGTATTAATAAAAATAGCGCCCTCTTTCATATAGCCGAACATTTTATCGTCGAAAAGACCCTTTGTTTCAGGTGTAACGGGAAGGTGAACTGAAACAACATCAGCAATAGGAAGTGTCTGATCGAAATCAGAAAAGTCTTTAATACCATATCCTTCAACACGTGAAATATCTTTAACATAAATATTCATGCCGAATGCCTGAGCACGTTTTGCAACTTCTTTACCGATATTGCCATAGCCGACAATCGCGAGTGTTTTCCCTGCGAGTCCGTCGGCTTTAGAGTATGCAGCCTTGTTCCACTTGCCTGCTTTAAAGTCCATGACGTTATCAGCAATGCGTCTGTCCAGTGCAACCATTAAACCAACAGCGAGTTCAGCAACTGCTATTGAGTTTTTCCCCGGGCAATTTGCGACGTAAATACCTTTCTTATTTGCGGCTGTAATGTTAATGTTATTAACACCGGCGCCTGCCCTAATAATTAAATTAAGGTTTTCTGATGCTTTGATCGTGTCTTCGTTTACAACAGTTGATCGTACAATAAGTATGTCAACATTCTTTGCACTTTCCGGGAGATCGTTTTCACCCAGCGTTGGTTCATAAATAACTTCAAGACCCTGATTTTTAATTTGTTCAACATACTTGTCAGGGAATTTGTCGGCGATAAGTACTTTCATAGGTAGTTCTCCATCAATTGATTTATTGTTTTAACATAGGTATGTTCACGCCAAATTTACTCGCATTCTCTTTAGCCTGCTGATAACCAGCATCGGCATGCCGTACAATTCCCATTCCGGGATCGTAAGTAAGTACACGTTCCAATCTTTGATCAGCTTCTTTAGAACCATCGGCAACAATTACCATTCCCGCATGAATCGATTTCCCGATTCCCACTCCACCACCATGGTGAACGGAAACCCAGCTTGCCCCGCCGATTGAGTTAAGAAGCGCATTAAGTATCGGCCAGTCTGCAATAGCATCACTACCGTCAAGCATAGCTTCGGTCTCTCGGTACGGGGAGGCAACTGATCCGCAGTCGAGATGGTCGCGTCCAATAACAATTGGAGCTTTGACCTTGCCGGAAGCAACCAGTTCATTAAAGACTTTTCCAAGCTTCGCTCTGCCTCCGTAACCAAGCCAGCAAATCCGGGAAGGCAATCCCTGGAAATGAACTTTTTCCTGTGCCAGCTTAATCCATCTTACAAGTGCTTCGTCTTCCGGAAATGCTTCCAGAACAGCTTTATCCGTTTCATAAATATCGTTTGGATCACCGGAAAGAGCAGCCCATCTGAAGGGTCCCTTTCCGTCACAGAATAGGGGGCGAATATACGCGGGTACAAATCCGGGAAAATCAAATGCGTTCTCAAGTCCGTTTGCTTTTGCCTCGCCGCGGATATTATTCCCGTAATCGAATGTGACTGCACCTTTTTCTTGAAATTCCAGCATAGCTTTTACATGAGTAACAATTGTGTCTTTGGAAAGCCTGATATATTCATTCGGATTGCTTTTGCGTAGTCCAAGTGCTTCTTCGAAACTCATTCCCATCGGGACGTAGCCGTTTAGAGTATCATGCGCCGAAGTCTGATCCGTAAGTACATCAGGAATAATGTTTCGTTTCAAAATTTCAGGAAGAATTTCTCCGGCATTTCCAACAAGTCCAACTGAAAGTGCTTCTTTTTTATTCTTTGCTTCAAGAACAAGTTCAAGAGCTTCATCAAGGCTTTCAGTCAGTTTATCGATATAACCTGTTTCAAGTCGTTTTGCAATCCTGCTTCTGTCTACATCAATTCCAAGGAACGCCGCTCCGTTCATTGTTGCAGCCAGAGGCTGGGCTCCTCCCATTCCGCCGATTCCCGCGGTTAGCAGAAACTTACCGGATAGCGAACCTCCAAAGTGCTGTTTTGCACATTCAGCGAATGTTTCATAAGTACCCTGCAGAATTCCCTGAGTACCGATATAAATCCAGCTTCCGGCTGTCATCTGTCCGTACATTATCAATCCAAGTTCCTCGAGTCTCCTGAATTCTTCCCAGTTTGCCCAATCAGGTACAAGCATTGAATTGGAAATAATTACCCGGGGTGCGTTCTCGTGAGTATTAAAAACCGCAACCGGCTTACCCGATTGAACGAGAAGAGTTTCGTCGTTTTCAAGATTCTTTAATGACGCAACAATTGCATCGAAGGCTTCCCAGTTTCTGGCAGCTTTGCCTTTGCCGCCATACACTATAAGCTCCGCGGGATTTTCAGCAACTTCAGGATCGAGGTTGTTCATCAGCATTCTTAGCGCAGCCTCCTGCAGCCATCCTTTACAACTTAACTCGGTTCCGGTTGGAGCTTTAATTGATCTATGTATATCATTAGACATAAACTAATCTCTGAAATGTTGATTGAGTAATGAAATGTACTGGTTGTACATCGACTTGTAAAACCATCTCGGAATGAACCATGCTTTATCTACTTTAACCTTTAGGAATTTCAGATTTTCCTCAAGCTGCCTGGTTATTCTGATTTTTTCATCCTTTGTCAACCTTACATTTGAAGGATCGATATTAACCTTATCAATAATTGACTGAAAAGCATTTACGTCTTTTGTGAATCGATCGTCTGTTATCATTTGCTTGATTGCCTGATTACAAAACGTGGTCACTATTTTCGCTTCGTTTTTATCGAAATCGTAATTATAATTTTTGAACAATTTCTTTGCCATAAATTAAACCTTTAGTGATAATAATTTTTCTCTCATAGTCTGAAAACCGGGTTTAATCACTTTATAGATATAGTGAAGTCTCTGATCATACGGAATAAACGCCGATTTCATAGCATTCAGGTTGAGTTTCTCAATATCGTCTAAACTGATATCGAACATCTCCGACGCGATCACATATTCTTTAGTTAAAGTTGTGTCACTCATAAGCCTATCATCGGTGTTTAAAAATACTCTGTACTTTGATTTATACAATTGCATGAAAGGATGGTTTTCAAGTTTGTCGACAGCGCCTGTATGTACATTGCTCAGCAGACAAATTTCCAGCGGAACTCTCTTGTCAAGAATGAATTGAGCCAGATCTCCTTTGCTGACAATATTTTTGTCTTTGTCGAACACCATATCCTCAATCAACCTTGTTGCATGCCCAATTCTCTGAGCACCGCACCATTGAATTGCCTGCCAGATCGATTCTTTCCCAAATGCCTCACCTGCGTGAATAGTGATATTGAAGTTTTCCCTTTTAATGTAGTTAAAAGCATCAAGATGTTTTTTAGGCGGGAAACCTCCTTCTTCACCGGCAAGATCAAAACCAACGACTCCCATGTTTTTATAGTTTACTGCAAGTTCAGCTATTTCCAGGGAGATATCCATGTTTCGCATTGCGCAGACTATTAAGCCGAATCCAACTCCAAAATCCTTCTTGCCGCGTTCAAGTCCTTTAAGAACAGCTTTCATTACATCGTCGTAATGAAGGTTGCCGTCTAGATGCAAGACCGGTGCAAACCTGGTCTCGACGTAACAAACTCCATCGTTGTACATATCTTCCATCATTTCATAAGCAACTCGTTCAAGAGAATCTCTCGTCTGCATAACTGCGCATGTATGCTCGAATCCCTGAAGATATTCGACCAAATTGCCTTTGTTAGCGCCCCGGTGAAACCATTCAGCTAGTTCTCCCGGATCTTCAGTAGGCAGCTTTTTGTAATTTATCTCTTTAGCCAATTCGATGATGGTAGAAGGACGTAAACCACCGTCAAGGTGATCATGCAGCTGTACCTTTGGAACTCCTTTAACGATCTCTTCTATTGTCATTTTACTCTCCATTTTTATAAATTAAAAATATTCCTTTTAACGGGTAAAAGCAATTAAGATGATGCTGTCTGCTTATTTTAATTTGTTGTTTTGTAAGAATATACAGGTTTTATGCGGACTAATTTGTCCTTGACTATACATCCTCAAAGTGGTAATTTTTTACTTTATTATATAAAAATTATTTAAAAATCAGGAGAAGTAATGAAACGTATTGTATCTATATTGCTTGTATTATCTATGGTTTTCGGATTGGTTGCATTTCAGTGTTCCTCCACAGAAATTACGAGTGCCAAACTGTACATTCAGCAGAAAAATTATCCTAAAGCCATTGAAGCTTTGCAGAAAGAAGTTTCGAAAAATCCGAAAAGTGACGAAGGTTATTACCTGCTTGGTTGGTTATATGGAGAACAAGGCAAAATTGATCTGATGCTTGAGAATTTTGAACAATCTGTTAAGATCAGCAATAAATTCGCACAGAATATTGAAGATTCCAAACAGTACCACTGGTCGAATAACTTCAATAAAGGTGTTGGAATGTTCAACCGGGCTACAAAAACTGCAGATACCGATAGCAGTAACCAGTACTTCGATAAGTCCGTTGCGGCTTTTGAATCTGCAATCGCTTGCCAACCTGATTCAATAAGTACATACCAAAATCTTACTTTTGCACTATTCAATGCAGGACGCACCGACGCTGCTATTAAGCCTCTTAAGAAACTTATAGAACTTAGCAATTCAGCAGATTCATACGCTATGCTCGGTGAAATATATTATAACGACGGTATTGAGATACTAAACAATTATAAAGTATCCGGTGCAGAAGCAGACAGTGTTGCAGCTCAGGAATTGTTTGACAAAACTATTAATTTGTTGGAAGGTGCAAGAAAAGACCATCCAAGTAATGCTGAGATTCTTACAATTTTGTCCAACGCATACATTAATGCTAACCGACTTGATGAAGCTATGGAGGCTTTCAAATCCGGTGTTGTAAATGATCCGGAAAATAAAATTTACAGATATAACTATGGCGTTCTGTTACTTGGTGCGGAACAATATCCTGATGCTGTTGAACAGTTTCTTAAAGCAATTGAAATTGACAGCGAATATGAAAACGCCTATTACAACCTCGCCGTTACTTATGTGAAATGGGGAAGTGAGCTTCGAGAGAAGAACATTGAAGATGAGGAAAACAAAGAGTATCTCGAGAAATATGAAGCCTGTCTCGATCCGCTTAACAAGTTCCTTGAACTGAATCCAAGTGACGCTGCTGTATGGGAGTTGCTGGGTAAGGTTTATGCTAATCTGGGCAGAACGGAAGACTCGAAAGCTGCATTTGAAAAAGCAGATCAATACAGATAGATATAGACTAAGTTTGTTTTTATAAGCCTGCGGAATACACTGCGGGCTTCTTTTTTATTCATGAAGGTGAAATTATGGCAATCGAAAAAGAGCAAAAATCACAGCAGATAAACATTGAACTTGGTGAAAAGGAAGCTGAAGGAATCTATAGCAACCTTGCGATTATAACTCATTCGCCCGCGGAATTTATTATTGATTTTACAAGGGTGGTTCCGGGCGCACCGAAAGCTAAAGTTCACGCCAGAATAATTACTACTCCACAGCACGCCAAAATGCTTTTAAAAGCACTCACAGAAAATGTGGAAAAATTCGAAAGCAAATTCGGTGAGATTAAAATTGAAGGACCGGCACAGCCTCAGTTTGGTTTTACAAATATGGAAAAAGGGGAAAAAATCAACTGATTTCCCCTTTTCTATCTCCTTTACATAATCATTTTTTTATCGTATTTTATCTCAGTATTTAATAACAGGATTATAGAAAGTTCTTGTTATTCAATAATTAGGGCAAATGGAAATCTTGACTCAGATCATAGCAGGCTCCGTCTGTTATCTTTAGATTATTGTAAGAATTCTGAAATTTAATAGAGGTGGACCCATGGATAAACTAAAGGGTTTCTTTACAATCCTATTCTTGTTTTTTTCGTTAAATATTAATGCACAAGAGTATAATACTAATCTTGCTCTGCAGGTTGCAGATATTTCATCTATTAATCTTACCCAGTTTCTGAACTTTAGTGATATTAATTTTGATGAACTTAACGAGTCCATTCAGGTTATTATGAGACTCACAGTCAATTCCGATCAACCGGAAGTTACACTTATTGGAAGTCTTTACTGGGAAAGCCCGGAAGGTGACTTCTCGGGAAATGTTTTTGATTTCACAACCGATCCAGTAACGCTCGAGGACATTGGAGGCGGTTTTTATTCGTTAAGTATCACAAATCTTGATTTTGGTTCAGGGCAGCTAATCACAATATTTGATGGAGAAACAAATTCAGATTTAATTGAAGAAAATGCCAAAAGGGGTAAACTTAGTGGATCGTATGCACTTACTATCTTTGCCGCTGATAATATGGGTAACAGAATAAGTGAAAATGCATATTGGGAGTTTACGCCGACTAACATTGTTCCGAACTTTAGGATAAACTCACCATCTGAATCTGATCAGAACATTTCGGCTGAAGGATTCCAGGTAATATGGGATATTGTAAATGGTGCTAAAAGTTACCTGGCTGTTATTTCAGATGAGTACTTTGATTCGAGAGAAGATGCTGCTTCAGGAAGTCCCTTTCTTGAGTTAGAAATAAATGCTCCAGCTGAAGGGGCAACTCCTCCGTCAGTTGCAATAATAAGTCCGGCTACTACCCTTCGGGATCTGGTTCCGGGCAATAGCTATTATCTAGGTGTCTTTGCAGTTGATGCACAGAACATATACTATCCGGCTGAAAATAACAGCATGAAAATTACGATGGCTGAACAGCAATCTCAGGGAAGTGGTTCAACATCCTCAAGTTTAAGCAAATCCTTTGAGATAAGCGGGACAGGTGACGATGACATAATTGCTCCGGATTTCTTCATCACTGAACCGTTACCGGAATTCACATATTCATTACCCCAGGCAACCTTTACAGTTACCTGGGATCAGGTTACCGGTGCAACAGAGTACAGGTTTTTTATGAACTATATTGGAGCAGAAGGCTCTACATCTTATAATTTAGCAAGAGCTGATAATAACAGAGCTATTATCCCAGGTGTTGCAGTTAGTTCACCTGCAATTTTAACTCAAAATAGTTTTGTGTTTAACAATGGATACGGAGCATTCAGAGTTACAGAAAACATAACTGATACATGGAATGACGGTGATTATGTGGTTTTGGGTATTTATGCGGTTACACCGAAGGGAACTTTCAGAACCAAAAATCTTGTCTTAGGAAAAGTGAGTAAACCAGCCGGAGAGAATGGCGACGACGGAAATGATGATCAACAGCAGATTATTAATAATGTTATTTCCAGTATAAATGATGTAACAGGCGCGACTGATGAGAACGGTAATGCTATTGATAGTCAGGCATTGCAAAATCTCATACAGCAACTGCAAAGCGGTCAACTTGAAGGAACATTAAAAAAAGTAAACAACTAAATAGAATATGTGCAAATGTTTAATAAAGGTGCTCTTATGAAAAACAATTTTAAAGGAATCATAAGATTTTATACAATACTATTATTCTCGTTTTCTATTGTACAGGCACAGGTGGGTGAAAATAACGAGACTCCGGTTGCACTTGTCCAAAAAGTCGTCAAAAATGTCACCAAAAAAGTGAGCACGGAATCGAATTGGGAAATTGCTAAAATAGGCGAGCGGTTGTATGACGGACAGGAAGTTAAGACCGGAACCAAATCTCTTGCTTTGGTTTTGTTCACTGATAACTCCGGAATATTGACAGTCAGAGAAAACTCTATTGCCCATATTTACGGTACTGAAAATGAAAAGAAAATGGATAAGAATACATTCATTCAAAGCGGCGCTGTAGGATTTAATATTAATAAACAATCGGAAGAAGAGGAATTTAAATTTACAACTCCCACAATGGTTGCTTCTATAAGGGGAACTGCCGGCATGATTGCAGTGGAAGAAGTGGGTGTTAATCCGGTTGATAATTCGAAACAGTACAAGACTACACTTATTGTTGAGGAAGGTAGTATTGAAGTCGAATCTACGGTCGGGCAGCGTGCAACTGAAACCGTTACATCGGGTCAATCATTAACAAGTGATTCAGTCGGCGGAATAGTTAAGGGGCAAATAAATCAGCAGCAAAGGAATCAGCTAAAGAAAAGCAAAGCGACAACTCTTAAAAAAATCAGATTCGAAATTAATGGGGAGACTTACGAACTTGAGTATTATGAAGAGGCTGAATAATTAAATTGTAATGATAAAAGAGGGGTCAAAGTGAAAAATTTATTGTTATCATCCATCTTTACAAAATCGTTTGGTTTTGTAGCAAGTTTAATTCTTTTCGGTTTTATTTCATTGTCAGCACAAACAAGTACGACAATATCGGATGTAGAAATTAGTGATGTCGTTGAGGGCGAATCGCTGACTTTTACTGCTTCATTATTGCAGCCGGAAATTACTTCAAGTGTAACCCTAGCTTATAAACCATTTGTTGAGTCGGAGTTTACATTCGTTGAAATGGAAGTTATTGCAAATACAGCTACATATACAATAAATGCAGATGAGATTAAAATTCCATCAGTATCCTATTATTTGGAAGTCAGATTAACAACTGGTGTAGTGGAAACTTATCCGGTTAATGTTCCTGATGGAAATCAACCTGTTGAACTTCCGGTGTCATCCAAATCCGAAAAAGAAAAAGAAATTATTATTCTTAGTCCGGCAGCAGGTGAGACTGTTTCCAAAGATGATTTCTTCATTTCTGTTTCATTCATTAAAGCTCCCGAAATTGTTGATGTATCTGCAACTAAAATATATCTGGGAACTCAGGATATAACGGAATACATTCTGTTTGCAGGTGATTTATTAATCTTTTATTCAAATAATTTTCCGGATGTTGTAGGTTCAGGGGGCCAAAGTATTCGGATAGAGACTTTTGATAAGGAAGGTAATGAATATTATTCGTCCACAAGAAATTTTACAACTAAATCTGCCGAACTTATCGAACTGGAAGCCGATGCGCTTACATATTCAGGCAATTTTAAACTTGAATCAAGAAATGAGTCGTTTAATACAGAGTCTGAATGGTTTAATAATCTAACAGTTGATTTGAATAGCAAGTACTCTGATTGGAAGTTTCGAGGATATGCATATTTAACGTCAGAAGAAAAGAGCGATGCTCAACCCCGTCACAGGTTTTTTGCTTCCGCTGAATCCGACTGGTTAAAACTTCGTGTTGGTGATGCATATCCAAAGTATCCTCAACTTATAATGAACGGGAAACGAGTTAGAGGTGTTTCAGGCGGACTGGAACTAGGTTTTTTTAACATCCAATCTTCCTACGGACAGGTAAAAAGGAGTGTTGAAGGAGAACTGTTAGGAACTTATGATGCCGAGACTGTGCCACTTGAATCCAATGTAAATGTAATTTCCATTGATAAAGCTAAATATGGCAATCCGTATGGAGAAATAAACGCAGGCACTTACCAGCGTGATATTTTCGTGCTACGTCCTTCTTTCGGTAGTGGCGAATATTTTAAGTGGGGGTTTACTTATCTTCATTCAAAGGATGATATGAATTCTGTTGAATTCGCAAAAGCTCCGGAAGAAAACGTAGTTGCTGGAACTGATATGAGAATAAATCTGGATAACAGGAATATTATTATAAAAGGATCCGCAGCTGTTAGTTTAATCAATAGCGATATATCTCCGGGTGAACTAACAGATAGTCAGATTGATACTATTTTTGGGGGTGAAGATAGCTTTATTGATGTTGATCCGAAGACAATCAAAGATATTAAAAGCTATCTTGGAAAATTCATTACTGTTAATCAGAATATTGGACCCTTAAACCCGCAGGAATTATCTTCTTTGGGTGCCGAAGGCTCCGTACAATTGAACTATTTCAATAATAGCCTTAAAACATCATATGTTTTCAGAGGAAATGAGTACAGTTCGTTTGGTCAGGATTTTGTGAGGACTGATGTTAAAGGTATTAATATTGCAGATAGAATTCGCTTTTGGGATAACAGATTATTCCTGACTCTTGGATACGAAAAGTTGGAAGATAACCTGCAGAAAACAAAACAGGCCACTACTGAATATGAGACATTCAATGCAGCAGTATCAATTTTTCCAAGAATGAACTTCCCGAATATTACCGTTACATTTACACGGAACGATAATAAGAATGATATTGATCCATTGGACGAAGAGAAAAGTATATATCTTGTTGATTATAGCACTAACAGAGTATCTTCAAATATCTCGTATGGATTTACTGCGGGTGTTAAGCATAACTCATCCCTTAATTTTACTACATCCTCAACTGAAGATAATGGTGCCACTGGAATTGATGCAAATTTTCTATCCACATCTTTCTCGTTTAACAGCTATTGGAATCGTGATTTGACGAGCTTCTTTAGCCTGATACATTATAATAGTGAAATCAGTCAGGTAAAATATAATTATACTACTGTTGCTGTTGGTGGCAGATACAGGATGTTGCAGGACAAACTTGAATTGAAAGCAACACTTCGTCCGACTTTCGGTGATCTGGAACAGCAGGTTCTGGATCTGTTGGCTAACTATATGTTTATTGAAAATCTGTATGCCGGACTTCAAATTAGAATCTTCAGAAAACCCGGTATTTCAACGGATAGTATTACAGGACTAACACTGCGCTATAATATTTAGATAATATTTTCAGATGATAAATTATAAGAAATTTATACAAGGTAGCGGACCAATAAGGTTCGCTACTCTTTTAGTAACCTTCCTTGTTGTCATATTAGTAACTCAGGAACAGTTCTTCTTAATAAGTCCGCTCAAAACTCTTGAATTAAAATTGCTTGATGAACGATTCACCCGGCGAGGTGAATTCGATATAAAGGATTCGTCGGATGTAATAATTCTGGAAATTGATCAGGAGACTTACGAACAAATACCGAACTCATGGCCTTGGCCCAGACTTCTATTTAATAAGGTTGTTCAAAATCTTGAATCAGCCGGCGTTAAGGCCATTGGTATAGATTTGATGTGGTCTAATCCGGATAGAGTGAATCCTGACTACGATACTTTAATGATTCAGACTATCAGAGAATATGGTAATATTGTTGTGTCCGGTAAGGTTAATATAGAAAAAGAGATTCAACTTCTTCGTGCCGATTCAAAATACAGCGTAAGTGAGTATACGGATTCAACTCATACCGCGCTTGATGAGAATTTTGATAATATTTTTTTTATTGCCGATAGTTCGATTGGAATTGTACAAACTCCAGGTGATTATGATGAAGTATACAGAAGATATCAACCATACGTTACCACATCCAATTATCCTAAACCAGTTCCATCATTCGGCTTTGCCATTTTGAATAAGTGGTGGAATCTGCCTCCCGACAGTATTGCTAAGCGTAACGATGATGGAAGTTATTTTACGCTTGGAGCTAAACAGATTCCGGCGTATGACAGAACTACTATGCTTATTAATTTTTACGGAGCAGACAGAACATTCCCTAGGATAAATTTTTATAAGGTTCTTGACGATGAGAGATTTACAACGAAGGACGAAATAGATTATGGAGTTCCTCTTGATGAATGGACGATGATGGATCAATCGATCTTCAGTGATAAAATTGTTCTAATTGGCTCAACTATGCCTGAAGATAAAGATTTCTTCAACATTCCCATATCGAGGGGGCAGCGTGAAGGTGATAATATCGTTGCGGGTGTTGAGTTTCACGCCAACGTAATTCAAAATGTAATTTGGAACGATTATATAAAAGGCCAGCCGCAGTATATTGAATTACTAGTGTTATTTTTAATTGGGTTAGTCGTTTTCTACATATCATCCTATATCAAGAAAAAAAAGATCAAGCATCATTTTCTGCTAGAACTATTCAATTTTGGTTTAATACTTCTTCTTGCATTTTTGATATATCAGGTTGGGATATATTTGTTCGTGCAATACAATTACATTGTTCCTATAATCAGCCCCATCTTAATGATAGTAATGAGCTACTTTGCAGTAACCGCATATCATTTCATCACGGAGCGATCACAAAATAAATTAATTAAGGGCATGTTTAGTACCTACGTTAGTGGCGACCTCGTCAATGAGTTGATAAAAAATCCGGATAAACTTAAACTTGGGGGAGAAAAACGTAACCTGAGTATACTTTTCAGCGACATCGCTGGCTTTACAGCTTTCTCCGAGAAATTACAGCCGGAGGAACTGGTTGAATTTATAAATGATTACCTGACTGAAATGACAGACATTGTGCTTGCTAATCGCGGAACACTGGATAAATATATTGGTGATGCTATTATGGCTATCTGGGGAGCACCGCTTGATAATGACAGACATGAATATTACTCGTGTAAAACAGCCATCGAAATGCAGCAGAAGGTGGATGAACTAGGCAGTAACTGGCAGCTCGAAGGACAAAATCTCATCAATATCAGAATCGGAATTAATAGCGGTAACGTGGTTGTTGGTAATATTGGCGGGCGAAACAGATTTGATTATACTGTTATGGGCGATAATGTTAACCTTGCGTCAAGACTTGAAGGTGCAAATAAACAATACAGTACCGGGATAATGATAAGTGAAAGTACTTATGAGAAAGTGAAGGATGAGTTTATTACGCGCGAATTGGATACTATCAGAGTGAAAGGGAAGGTAGCCCCGACAACTGTTTACGAGCTTGTCGGCTTTCTATCTGATGAAGAAGCCACTCAAAAAATCACCCGGCTGAAGGATTATGTTGAAGGACTTTCAGAATACAAAGCACGAAACTTTGAAAAGGCATTTACACTATTTGAAACTTCATATGAAGCAAATAATAAGGAACATGCTTCATTTGTTTATATGGAGCGCTGCAAGTACTTTATAGAAAATCCTGTTGAAGATGATTGGGACGGGGTTTTTACGATGAAAACAAAGTAGTTACTTCTTCATTCTTATCAAATTTATTATCGCACCGGTAAAGAAAACCAGATTAGCAAACCAGGCTGTAAAGAAAGGATCAAGCACACCGTTTTTCCCGAAGGACTTGCTTATCTGCATAAATACGAGATAGACAAAGGTGATTACAATACTAATTCCGAATTGAAGCGCGAGCCCGCCTTTACGCTTATTAGCGGATATTGGGAGTCCGAACAAGACGGTTATAACACTTGCAAACGCGAATGCAAACCTTGAGTGATATTCAATCAATATACGGGTAGGATCATTGCCTGATCTTAATTGTTCTTCTGCAAACTCATCAAGTTCAGTCAGATCAAGTTCTTCTGTTTTCCTCTGTTTTTTAAGAATATCTTCAGGAGTGAAATGCAATTTCTCTATTGGGATTGACGCAAAGCTCTCAAGCGATTGATGATCTCCGTCAAAAATTCTTTCTGTGCCGTTAAAGAGTGTCCATGTTTGTGCCGTCGAGTCATATCTCATCCGGGCTGCGTCGAATCTCGAAATCATCATTGTAAGGTCTTCGGGATTAAAGTCCTGGATACTGACACGATACGCCTGTTCTGTGTTAACATTGTAGGTGCCGATACTTACAATCCGGGTTCTGCTGTCCTGAAAAAATACATTAGAACCGGACTGGATAGTGCCTCGGTTCATATAATTCCGTTCAATATATATTCTGTGCTTGTTTGCCATTGGAACAACATAGCCGCCGAAATATACAGAGAACGAGCTGATAAGCATGGCTGTTAGAAAAAAAGGAAGCATAAATCGATACAGGCTAACGCCGGAAGATTTAATGGCTGTTAATTCATTTTGAGTCGACATCTTACCCGCAACAAATAAACTTGCCAGAAGTACAGAAACAGGCAGCATTAATCGTAATATCTCTGGTATGAATACAATATAATATTGTATGATAACATTCGCCGGAACATCCTCGTCGATAAAATCATCGAGGTTTTCCATCAAATTCATTATTACAAATATTAATGTGAACGAAAGCAGACTGAAAAAAATAGTCTGCAGAAATTGCCTGATTAAATATCTGTCAATTATTTTCATTCTGATTAGCAACTGTTCTAAATTGTTTTGGCAGAAGCTTAAGAAGTACATCGAAATTAATAGTAATTCTTTCCCTCGCGCTTTTAATAGTTAAATAAACTCCAAGTATTCCCAGTACAATGTTTGCGCTCCACATTCCGAGAAACGGACTAAGTAATCCGCGATCAGCAAGTTTCTCACCAACCATCAGGAATGCCCAGTAAATAATAAAGAATATTAAACTAATTGCCCCTGCAACTCCGAAACCTCCTTTGCGGGTCATTGTTCCCAGTGGAGCTCCTATAAGTATAAATACTATGCATGCTACCGGCAGTGAATACTTTTTATGAATTTCAACAAGATACTTATTTGTACTTGTCCAATTAGAAGTAAGCTTCCTCGTATTAGAATTTACCATACTTTTGGCTGTACGTATCTTATCTTTTACTCTCCTGTATATCATTGTCTGACTTCTCGCCCTGGTAATCTCCGGATCCGCTGTGAAAATAGAATCAGTCTTAAAATAATTATTAAACGTTCTATTGAAATCTGATTCATACTTTTGTCTTAATACCTGCAGGCTATCAATAATATCATGCATTGCAGATGCACTTAACTCCCGATCTCCTCTTCTTTTAGTACCGGGGCTCGATTCCTTGAACGAGAATTGATCAGCATTCATTACGATTTTATGCTTATCAAAAATCACCTTCCTGTACGTATTCTGATTCCCAATTTCCGATGTATGGATTTCACCATCCCATAAATCCATAATTAATTTATCTTGCTTCTTCGCAAAATAGAGCTTGCCATTCCGGGCTGTTATCACATTGTTATATCGATTATCTGTGTTATCATAAATCGTTATTTCCTCAAGATCATTAGTTTCCTCATCGATTTTTCTGACAAGAATCGAATACTTTGATACTTCCTGAGAAAATACTCCTTCTACTAAAGACAAGGTTGGTTTTTTCTTTGAAATATCCTGTCCCAATACTCTGGCTGCATGATTAGCATTCGGGTAAACATTATTATTAAATTGAATTAACAGTGCTGCGATTAATATGCTTCCAATAAAAGGGGGCAGCATCATTTTATAAAGACTAACTCCCGTCGCTTTAAGGATCGCAACTTCGTTATTCTGTGCAAGACTGCCGAAAGCCATGATTGTTGCTACAAGAACAGCCATTGGAACTACGAGTACGAGCATCCATGCAAGATTATAGGTGATGAGCTTTACTATTATCCACAAACTCAGTCCCTTTCCAATTAACCTGTCGGCAAATTTCATAAAGAACTGAAGCAGGAACACACCCATCAATACAAACACTGAAAACAGGAATGGTAATGCGTGTGCTTTTAATATGTATCTAAATATTATCATCGCATTTGTAAACTTTAAGCGTAAATTTAGTTATAATATTTTAGTATAAAAATGTTCCATGTTGATTTCCTGAATTTGAAATCCCAAGTAAGAATCTTGCTTATTTGTCCGGCAGGTAGAATCGGTATAACCCGAAACTTTCTTGAATTGGGATGAATATAAGTGTAAATTTGACTATTAAATAAAATTATCGAACTTCTCTAAAACAAAGGAGCTTATTGTGGATAAAGTCTTAAGTTATGTGGAATCGAACAAAAAGCGTTACCTGAAAGAACTTACGGAATATCTTAGTATTCCCAGTATTAGTACTCTGAATTCGTATAAAGATGAAGTGAAAAGATGTGCCAAATATGCTGCAGATCATTTGAAATCGATTGGCATGAAATCCGTTAGGATTCACAAAACAAAGAAACACCCGATAGTTTATGCCGAATGGATGGGTGCAAAGGGGAAACCGACAGTGCTTATTTACGGACACTATGATGTTCAGCCTGTGGATCCGCTGGATGAGTGGAATACCGATCCTTTTAAGGCAGTAGTAAAGGATGGTAAAATATGGGCAAGGGGTGCGAATGATAATAAAGGTCAGCATTTCGCTCATGTTAAAGCTATTGAAGCGTATTTGAAATCTGAAAAGAAACTGCCGGTTAATGTTAAGGTTATACTTGAAGGGGAGGAAGAAGTTGGCAGTGAAAGTCTTGGAACATTTTTGAAGCAAAATAAAAAACTGCTGAAGTGTGATACTGTAATGATATCAGATACAAGTCTGTTTGGTGTTAATCAGCCGACAATTAGTTACGGACTACGCGGTCTATGCTATATGGAAATTGAAGTGACAGGGCCGAACCGTGATCTGCATTCAGGTAGTTTCGGCGGCGCAGTGGCTAATCCGGTAAATGAACTGGCAAAAATAATTTCCAAACTGCAGGATAAAAATGGTAAAGTTACAATACCGAATTTTTATAAAGATGTTGTTAAACTGACTAAGAAAGAAAGGGAGAACTTCAAGAAATTGAACTTTTCCGATAATAAACTTGCAAAGGATTTGAAGGTAAAGGAACTTCAGGGTGAAGCTGGATATACAACTCTCGAAAGATTATCCGCACGTCCAACACTGGACTGTAACGGTATAATAGGCGGGTTTACCGGTGAAGGCGCTAAAACCGTTCTTCCGGCAAAAGCATCCGCTAAGATCAGCATGAGACTTGTACCCAATCAGACTCCGAAAGCTATTGCCGAAGAGTTTAAGAAATTCGTTCTTTCACTAGCACCAAAAAGTGTTAAAGTAGAAGTAAAAGAATTGCATGGCGGACTTCCGTTCTTTACATCTTTCGAAAATGAATATGTTGTTGCTGCTTCTAAAGCTATAAGTAAAGCATTCAAGCGTAAAAATGTTTATTCACGTGAAGGCGGATCAATACCTATTGTTGTTGAATTCGCTAACCAGTTGAAAGCTCCTGTAATTCTAATGGGACTGGGACTGGATACGGATGACATACATTCACCGAATGAGCATTTTCATTTATCTAACTTTGAAAGAGGCATCCTTAGCTCAGTGTACTTTCTTGATGAAGTTTCAAAACTGTAGTTCGCAAGGTTAAATGAATTAATTATGAGTCTGGTATGAAGATTCTCCGAATACTTCTAATTATAGCGCTAATAGTCACTCTGGCACTTATTGTGTTCGGTGTCTTTACGTATTCTTGTGAAGACAGCGTTTCAGGAGGTGATCCGGAAGTCTCATCTACTAAGGATAAAAGTATACAGGAATATAATATCAGACAAGAGGAAAAGCTGGCGGGGAACCGGACACCGTGTGATACAATTGCGCTCCGCCAGTATGTAGTGGATAATTACGATGCAGGAACGTACCTCGTTGAGTTCGATAGAACTTTTACGTTTAATCTTCCGAGGGAAGCTGTAATTTACTTTGATGAAGGCGGGAAAAAATATATTTTTGCCGTCATTGCTAAATCGAAAAAAGGCGAAAGACTTATTGAAAAAACAAACCTGATCGGGTTTGAATCAAGTTTTATTAACCTCGACAGTACAAAACTTGGTACTGCTTTTTTCTACCTAACGCTTTTTTCGTGTGAAAACGACAGGTTCAATTATATATGGGAGTCAGAGGTTCCTATCCACGGCGGCTTCAATTCTATGAAGCTTAAGAAATGGAGACCTAAAAACATCTGGTATGTTGAACTCAATTATGAGTTTGGTATAATTTCAGGGCACAGAAATTTCAACTACTTTATGGTTGATGGTATAGAGAATCCGCCACATCTGCTTGAAACATATCTTGGAATTGTTCATAAGCGTACTTTAACAAATGTAAATAATGATAGGTTTCCCGATTACCTGGAATACAGGTTTTTGGATGACTCGCTCAGTATTACGGAACTTGATTCTATTCCTTTTTACTGGAGTGAACCGAAACAGTTATATATTACGGATAAAAGCAGACGATGGTTTAGAAAGTATTGAAAGGAAATATATGAATTTAACACAGCCTGAAATAGACTGGCTTCACAATAGATTTACTGAACTTGAAATTTCATCCGGAACGATTAGTAGTTTCGGGGATGTAACCACGGAATATGATATTCTCGTCCATGGTGCGGCAATGAGAATTGTATCGGCAAGCGTATTAAATCTCTCCGGAAAGGATGTTGTCGATTTTGTACACAGAGTTTCAACTAATGATGTTAAATCGGTTAATGATAATTCCAAGATTACAACTCTCTTTACGAACGAGAAAGGAAGAATGATTGATCGGACGGTATTTATTAAAATGCCGGATAAGTCATTTCTCATCGGGCATGCATCGGAAAGACTTAGATTGTCAAGATGGATTGAAAAGTATATCATTATGGAGGATATCAAACTCTTAGATGAATCGAATAATTACAGGATATTCGAGTTTGTGGGACCTCAAGCTGAATCTTATTTGACAATGATATGCGGTAAATGCATTGATGTACTCGATGATCGAAACGTTATCGATATCTCAGTTGAAACCGTTTCAGTGAAAATAACTAGATTGAAAGAACTAAATGGCACTTACAAGTTTTGGCTGATGACAAAGTCTGAAAACTTCGAGGCATTAATTCAAACCTTACTCGATCAGGTTAGTGTGTTTAATTTCGGACTCGTCGGCGCGGATGCATATAACCTTTACAGAATTCTAACCGGCATTCCGTCTGTTCCAAAAGAATTGAATGATAACTTTAATCCACATGAAGGAAATGTGATTGAAGATGTTTCGTTTACTAAAGGCTGTTATATTGGTCAGGAAGTAATTGCCCGGCTTGATACTTATGATAAAGTTCAAAGGGAACTGAAGAACTTTATTATAAATGGCGAACTGGATTTTAACGGCGAGGGATTCGATATTCTAAATGAGAAAGATGAAGAGATTGGGCAGGTAACATCTCTTGCCAGGTCAGTAAGCGATAATAAAATTATCGGACTCGGATACATGCGGAAAAAATTTAAAGATCATGTATCCGGCAAGATTAACATGAATAATGATATGATTGATGTTCTTATCAAGGATATTAACAGGAAATGAAAATATACACAAAGACAGGTGATGACGGTTCAACGTCACTCTTCAGAGGTGGGAGAGTACTAAAGAACAATCAGAGATTGATCGCATATGGAACGGTTGATGAACTCAATTCCGCACTTGGAATAGCAATCTGTCATACAAGTGATGATGAGATTAAAGAAGTGTTATTGAATATTCAGAGTCAGCTTTTTACAATCGGTTCAGATTTAGCTACTGTATCGAAAAAAAATGACCCGGGATTTGTTAGAACCGAAAGTAGTGATGTGGAATTCCTGGAACAAACTATCGATTCATTTGATAAAAGGCTTCCGGGACTTAAAAATTTCATTTTACCGGGCGGATCAAAAGGAGCCTCATTTCTGCATTTTGCCAGAACTATATGCAGGAGAGCAGAAAGAGAAGTTGTAAGCCTGGGTCAGAATGAAGAAATAAATGAGAATGTTGTTATTTATATTAACAGGTTATCGGACCTGTTATTTGTTCTTTCACGTTATGAAAATATAGTGAACAATACACCCGAACCCATCTGGACAAAATAGCATTTTGTAATTTGCTTTTTATTTTTTGAAATTTCCTCAATGGGGGTGAAATTGGCTTCGACGGGTTTATTTGATCATTAGACTGCGCACCGTGATCTCCGAATTCACGTTAAACATCGGAAACTAAAAAGAAACGACGAATATAATTACGCATTAGCTGCATAACCAAAAGTTAGCAGCCGTTCACCGGATCTTCTCGTATCGGGAACCGGATGAACGCCGTTAGATACGATAGCCGAATCGATTGTCTGCGTAGACTAGGCGAAACCTTAGCGGGCTAGTTGCGTTAAATCCTGTTTGCTGGAGTTAACGGAGCGAAATTAAATAACAAACTATGTGTGTAGACGTTTAGTGTGGGATATTCTCGGACGCGGGTTCGACTCCCGCCACCTCCACCAGTCTTCGCCCCTAAAGGGGCTACGCCTGGCAAGCCAGTATTACATTGGCGAAGACTGTCCGGCGAAGTTGTTTTGTAACGAAGACGGGCAAATAAATGAAATATCATGTTTACATACTGCAAAGCATTGATTATCCGAATCAGAAATATGTCGGAATTACATCAGACTTAGAAAAGAGACTTTCCAAACATAACGAGGGAGGATCCCCTCATACCTCAAAATACAAACCCTGGGAAATAAAGGTATCTATAAGCTTTAAGGAAAAAGATAAGGCTTACAAATTTGAAAAATATTTGAAATCTCATTCGGGAAGAGCATTCTCATCAAAACATTTTTAGTTCGACTACAATAGGGCTACGCCTGGCAAGCCAGTATTACATTGGTGAAGACTGTCCGGCGAAGTTGTTTTGTAACGAAGACGGGCAAATAAATGAAATATCATGTTTACATACTGCAAAGCATTGATTATCCGAATCAGAAATATGTCGGAATTACATCAGACTTAGAAAAGAGACTTTCCAAACATAACTTGGGAGGATCCCCTCATACCTCAAAATACAAACCCTGGGAAATAAAGGTATCTATAAGCTTTAAGGAAAAAGATAAGGCTTACAAATTTGAAAAATATTTAAAATCTCATTCGGGAAGAGCATTCTCATCAAAGCATTTTTAGTTCGACTACAATAGGGCTACGCCTGGCAAGCCAGTATTACATTGGCGAAGACTGTCCGGCGAAGTTGTTTTATAACGAATACGGACTAAAAAAATGAAATATCATGTTTATATAATGCGGAGCATTGATTATTCCAAGCAAAAATATGTCGGAATTAAGATTCCAAGAGAATACTTCTAAAACTTTACTAAATCCAGCGCGTATGAAATTCCTCCCAGTACTTGTCCACCGGTAAATCCTGGAATTTTGGCTGAACCGAAATTCCTGTAATACTCAACTCCCAGAGTAAAGTTTTTATATGTACCGAGCAGAGCTAAACTTAATCCCACAAAATTGTTTCTTCCATCTAAAATATAATCCTGAAATCCATGCTGCTCAATAAAATCGCCTCCCAGACTTCTGAATTCAAGACCAGCCAGCATACTAACGGCTGCATATTCTTCATCATTAGAATCTTCAGTTTTCTTACTCATGCTTAGATTATAGCCGGTTCTTATGCTAAAAGTAAAAAAACTTCCACTGCCGGTTAAAGTTGTGTTTTCCTGGTCAATTGTTACAGGGATTTTCCACGTTACAGTTGAAAGCGCACTTTGGAGTCCCAGAAGATAGTGTCCATTTGTACCCCAAGGGAATGCCAGCATATAATCCACATAACCGGAATTTTTACCCTTGTTCTTATCCAGAAGAGATACCCCGAATTCTGTTTTTATCGTATCATCAAATGCTGCAAGGTTAACAGAAAGTCTTAGATTCATATATGTATCCTCCCAGCCGAAGACTCCCAGTTTTGAAAAATTCATTGTTATTGAATTATTTGCAACACTTTTATCATCCTCTGAATCTGCAACATTTTTAAATTCACCTGAAGTACCAATAGCTAAATTCATTTCAGTACCAGTTGTCTTTTTCCCAAATAGATAATGACCAGGTGAAATTAATAATGTATCCGGTTCTCCTGAGTTATCCAAAGTTATAACCTTCTGAACCTCCTGAACTTTGCGATCCTGATCTATATCAGATGTCTGAATACTAGGTACAAATAATACCTGAGAGTACAAATTTATTGAGGCGATGAAAATAATAATAAAGTAAAATCTTGTCATTACTGCTCCCTGGGAAGTTTTAAAAAGAGATAAAAGGTATGAAAAGGAATTAAAAAAGTAAAGTTGAAATAAATGAAGAAGGCAAAAATATTATTAATGCTAAGTCCTATATGTTAATACTCATAAATTATTTAATTAGTTTTATTCTCATGAATGGACTTAAAAAGCATGTCTTGTCTCTTAATTATATCCTCAAAAAATATTTATAAATTCTCCAAAGCTTTCCTATCTTTAAAGAACAAATAACTTTTTCACCAACAAGTTAAAAGTTGTTCTTATGAAAAATCTATTCGGAATATATCCAGTCGTATTATTGCTTGTCGCTGCATTGTCCGTTAACACTTTTGCCGAAGATGACAAAGCACCTGATTCACTTAAGAATATTTCTCTCAGCGGATTATCATTCCGCAGCATAGGCCCAGCAATTACCGGCGGTAGAATATCGTCAATCGCGGTTAACCCGTTTGATCATAGTGAATTTTATGTTGGGTCCGGTCATGGCTCGCTGTGGAAGACAACAAATAACGGTGTTACTTTCTCACCAATCTTCGACAGCGTTGAGCCCTATGCAATAGGCTTCCTGGCAATTGATCCGACGAATCCGAATGTAGTCTGGGTAGGAACAGGCGAGAATAATAATCAGAACAATGTGATTTACGGTGATGGAATCTATAAGAGCGAGGACGGCGGTAAGACCTGGAAGAATAAGGGACTACAAGAGTCCGAGCATGTTACCGGAATCGTAATTGACCCGAATAACACAAATGTTGTTTATGCTTCTGCTTACGGCTCCTTAAGACGTGGCGGTGGTGACAGAGGAATTTATAAATCAACTGACGGTGGTGAAACCTGGGAAAAAGTATTATACGTTAGTGAGTTTACAGGATTTTACCAGATACATATGGATCCGCGATACTCTAATATACTTTACGCAGTAGCTCATCAGCGAATGAGAAAACTCTATTCCGGAGTTTACGGTGGCGAGGAGAGTGGAATTTACAGGACTACTGATTCCGGCAAATCGTGGCATAAACTTACAAACGGATTTCCAACAGAAATAATCGGACGAATTGGGATGGATGTTTCACCAGCGAATCCTGATATAGTTTACGCAATAGTCGAAGCGTCACCTAAAGATCAGGGTTTTTACAGGTCTACGGACAGGGGAGCAAGCTGGACGAAGCAAAGTTCCTACGCTTCGGCTTACAAGTTTTATTTTCAAAAAATATTTGCCGATCCAAAGGAAGCTGACAGAGTTTACAGTATGGATGTGTTTTTGCAAGTAACTGAGGACGGCGGTAAAAGCTGGAATAACCTCGGGAGCGATAAGAAACATGTTGACGATCATTTTCTATGGATTGATCCAAGTGATACAAGACATCTGATAAATGGGTGTGACGGCGGTGTTTATCAATCATATGATCGCGGTAAAAACTGGGACTTTATTTGCAACCTTCCTATTACGGAAATCTATAAGGTATCTACCGACTTCGACGAGCCGTTTTATAATGTTTATATCGGAACGCAGGATAACAATAGTTTAACCGGGCCTTCACGAACCGTGAGTTCAGGTGGTATTACAAACCATGACTGGTTATTCACTAACGGCGGCGACGGATTCGAAACTCAGGTTGACTGGAAGAATCCGAATATTATTTATGCCCAGTCTCAGAACGGCGGACTGGTCAGATTCGACAAACGGAGCGGTGAGAACCTGTTTATTAAACCCTACGAATTTGCTGATGCTGCATACAGGTTTGACTGGGATTCACCTCTTTTAATCTCACGTCATGACAATAAAAGACTCTACTTTGCCGGCAATAAACTATTACGGTCCGATGATATGGGAAGCACATGGAGGGAAATTAGTCCGGATCTTACCCGGGGCGTTCCCAAAGAGATGATGAATTTGATGAATCGCAGCTGGAGAATTGATGAACTTGCCCGTAAAGGATCCATGGCAAACATTGCATCAATCGCTGAATCACCAATAGATGAAAATATTCTGTTTGCCGGATCAGGTGACGGGCTTATCCACTATACAACTGACGGCGGAAAAAACTGGAATAAATCACAAGTTGAAGGGCTGCCTAAGTTTACCCGGATTCACAATATGGTGGCATCCAATCACGATAAAAACGTTGCTTACGCTGCCTGTCATAATTTTAATGGCGGCGATTATAAACCATACTTGTACAGAACTACAGACGGCGGAAAAAACTGGGAGCAAATAAATAATGATCTACCTGAACGAGGCAGTACATACTCTATACAGGAAGACCATATCGATAAGAATTTATTATTTATTGGGACGCAGTTCGGGGTTTACTTTTCGAACACGGGCGGTGATGAATGGATAAAACTGTCCTCGGGAATTCCTACTCATGCAATAATGGATATGGAAATACAGAGAAGAGAGAATGATCTCGTTGTCTCCACATTCGGACGAGGTGTTTACATACTAGACGATTATTCTCCATTTCGTAATTTGTCCGAAGAAACACTTGCTAAAGATGCGTTTATCTTTCCGATAAAAGATGCATTGATGTTTATTCCTTCCAACCCATTCGGATTTAAGGGAGTCGGATTTATGGGTGCGGGATTTTATTCAGCTCCTAATCCCGATGCTGGCGCGGTATTCACGTATTACTTAAAGGAAGGATTCAAAACAGTTAAAGACATACGCATAGACGAGGAGAAGAAACTACAGAAAGAAGGTAAGAATATTAAGTATCCGAGCTATGATCAGTTAAGAAAGGAAAGTGAAGAACCGGAACAATACCTGCTATTTACAATTACCGACGAATCGGGAAATGTAGTTAGAAAGATTAAAACGAATGCCCGGAAAGGTGTGAACAGATTGGTTTGGGATTTCAGGCATAGTACTGTAACACCAGTATCGCTTACGCCTTATGATGATTCAGTGCCATGGAATAGTCCTGATGTCGGTTACCTGGCAATGCCGGGTAAATACTTCGTATCTCTTTCTAAATTCGACCAGGGCGAATTCACAGAATTAGTATCTCCGCAGGAATTTGTTTGTAAGCCTTTGAGTATCACTACTCTGCCGGCGGAGGATAAATCAGCGCTTGATGCATTTAACAAGAAAGTTGCAGAGCTTGCAAGAGCTGTTGCCGGAGCTGATTCATATAGACGGGAGATGTTTAAAAAAATAGCATTCCTTAAAAAGGCTGTTCTCGAAGGTGTTGCAGTGAACAATGAAACATATAACAGCATTCTGGGAGTTGAATTAGAACTTGATAAACTTAACCGGGAAATAAACGGCGATAATCTTAGAGCCAGATATGAGGGTGCCGCACCGACAGCAGTTAAGGATAGGGTTGATCTGATAACTTCAGCTCTCTGGACAACAACTGCGGCTCCGACAACAACATTTGAAAAATCGTATTCGGATGCAGCCGGAAAGTTTGATGAAATACTTGGTTTATTGAAAGCGATCGATTTGAAAATTAAAAAGATCGAGAATACTCTGGAAGAAAGTAGTGCCCCGTTTACACCGGGCCGACTACCGGAATGGAATAAATAAATTTATTAAGAATTGGATCATGGCGAAATTATCAATCCGAAATAATGTGGAAAATTTAGAGAAAGTTGCAGAGTTCGTATCAGGATTTTCATCGGATAGAGGACTGCCTGATAAGTTTGTATTCGAAATGAATCTTGTATTGGATGAACTGGTAACCAATGTTATAACATACGGCTACAGCGATAAAGAGCCTCATAAAATTGATATAGAGATTGATTTAATGGATGATGAAGTGGTGATGACTATTTCCGACGACGGAGATGAGTTCAATCCGCTGGATCACGAAGTGCAGGGCAGAGATGCCTCGCTCCGGGAAAGACCCGTAGGAGGACTTGGTATATTTTTCGTGAAGGAGAAAACGGATGAGCTTTCATATGTAAGGGAGAATGGAAAGAATATCGTAACATTAAAAAAGTTTATAAAACAGAAGGAAGATAAAAATGAAGATTAATGTTGAACAATTTGAGAAATTTGTTGAAGTAAAACTCGATGGCCGGCTTGATACAAATACATCCCCCGATCTGGAGAAGTCTCTTACCGAAATATTAAATGGTGGAACTGTGAACGTTCTGATCAATTTTAAAAATCTAACATACATCAGCAGTTCGGGATTACGGGTCTTTCTTGTGGCTGCTAAATTGCTTGACGAAGAGGGAAGTAAACTGAACTTCTGCGGGATGAAAGATTATATAAAGGAAGTTTTTGACATCGCCGGATTCAGTGTGCTTTTTAATTTTTTCGATTCACGTGAGCAATTTACAGATTAGAATATATCCCTTGGTTACCTAAAATTGTGGGGAAGCCTAAATAAACTTACTTTCTATATTGTGGTGAATTCCAATTTAATTGAATCGTTATATATTTGGAGTAAAAAATTTGGACGTTTGGATCAACCAGAGCCAGGCTTAATAGTTATTCAATTTTGTAGTTGTAATATAAAGTATAGTAAGAATCGGATATTTCTCTTTTAGTGGGGAACTTATGAAAATTACATTTCTAATATGGATTACTATTTTAATCACATCAATCTGTGCTCAAGATAAAACTTTTACCAATGAAGAACTGGGTGTAACGACGTATTTATTGAATGAAAGTTTTCATGCCTCAAAATTTAATTCTGTTGAGCGATATGAAAATGCTAAAGATTCTTGTTACCGGTTTCTTAAAAAGTATCCGAACTCTTTTGCGCGAGCTGATGTTTTTCGAGTATTGTTTACCATGCTCGGCAATTTTTCAACGGCTGAAAAAGAGATTTTACAAGTCGCTGATTCATTATTGAAATATGATAATCTTCCTTTAACAAAAGTTAGTGTAGCTGAGAAATTAATAAATAAGACAACTTATTTAGAAAAAGCTGTTAGTTTATTGAATGATGGATTATCTGAACTGGAGAATCAGAACCATTTAATCTGGGGTTTCGTTGCCAGAGCCGAAGCATACAAATTACTTGGAAATATTAATAATGCAAAAATGGATTATTATGAAGCAATAAAAATCGATTCTTCCAGAGAAGATTTATGGCAGGCTGTTGCAGGAATAACAACTAATGAATTAGAAAGCGGAATGATCAAAAAGAAAATTCATCAAATTCGTGAAGAAATGACTGAGGATTATCGGGAAAAATCACTTAAGAGTGAGATTATCGGCAGGAATATCTTAAGTAATACAGCATTTAATTTGAAAGGTGAAGAAGTCTCCCTGGCTAGTCTGAAGAGTAAAATAACTGTAATTAATTTCTTTGGATTCTGGTGCAGCTGGTGTGTTAAAGAATTTCCTCATTTGCTCGAATTCCAAGAGAAATATCCTGACGTAGAGATAATATTTATGGCGGATAAGAGATTTACTTTAGAGGAAATTGAAAGTAAGTACTTAGAATTGGAACAATTTAGTTTTCTCAAACACAACAACTTTTTAGTCAGTGAGCTCGATAATAAATTGGGTATTAAAGCTGTTCCCCGTACTATCGTACTCGACAGGGATGGTAATATTAGATATGATTATTCCGGGTATAATGAGAAAATTGCTGATCTTCTGGAGGAAAATGTTTGGGGACTTGAATAAACTTAAGATGGAGTATATATTACTCAAATATTTGGAAACCTCCGCTAAGTATTTTGCTAGCGGAGGTTTCTAAGTGAAATATAATTATTGAGATTTACTGAACCAGCCTTTTACCTTATCTTCGAACCTTTCAACAATAATATAGATAACCGGTATAACAACTAAAGTTAGAATCGTTGTGGTTGTTAACCCTCCGATTACTGCCCTGGCAAGCGGCGACCATGTTTCCGCCCCGGAACCGAGTTCAACCGCGAGGGGAACCATTCCGAGAATTGTGGTAGTTGCAGTCATGAGTACCGGACGCATTCTTGCAGAGCTTGCCTGCTTAACTGCATCAATTAATTCGAGCCCGTCTTTTCTAAGCTGATTAATGTAATCGACTAGTACAATACCGTTATTTACTGCAATACCCACGAGCATTACCAATCCCACCAACGCCATTACGCTGATGCTTGTTCCTGTTATAAAGAGGAAGAAGAATACGCCAATGATTGAAAGCGGTACCGTTGACATAATAATAAGCGGATCAACGAATGATTCGAACTGTGCAGCCATAATCATATATACCAGAAGTACTGCAGCAATAAAGGCAAGTCCGAGATAGAAGAAAGCTTCCTGCTGATCCTCGGCTGTACCGCCAAGTATTACCTGGTACTCGGACGGGATTGGTGTCTCGGCAATTATTTTGTTCACTTCCGCAATTGCGCTGGAAAGGTCTATGCCGGATAAGCTAAACCCAACGGATACAAACCTGCTTTGATTCTCCCTGAAAATCGTAGGGGACGACAGCTCCTCATCAATAGTCGCTACATCTTTAAGTCTTATTAAAGACCCGTCGTAGAGAGGAAGCATCATGTTTTCCACCGCTTCCTTCTTTCGTCTGGCATCTTTCTCGAACTGTATATAAATATCGTACTCGTCACCTTCTTCACGATATTGTGAAACGACTTTACCCTGCATGGCAGTCGATACATTACTGGCAACCTGCAGCGGCGATAATTTGAAATCGTTAATTAAGTTCCTGTCGAGATGTACCTGTAATTCAGGAGTACTTTCTTTTATGTTGAGAGTAATATCAACTATACCGGTAATATCTTCAAAGCGTTTTTTCAATTCCTCTGCAATTGCCATTGCACCATCTATATCGAATCCCACAACTTTAACCTCAACATCTTTTTCCTGCGAGATAGTTCCGCCTTCCTGGAAGTAATATGTTACACCAGGGATATTGTCAAGCCTTGCGCGCAATGAATCCTGAATCTGAAATTGAGTTATACTTCTTTCTTCTTTCGGTGATAGTTTTAATATCGTTTCAATTGTACTTGATGTTGTACCGAATGCGCCCATACCTTCACGTTCACCGTAAAAAATTGAAAGCGCCTGGAGTGATTCATCCGGAACAACTTCCTTTACAATGTCTTCGATTTCATACACATACTGCCTTGTTTTCTCAATCGGTGTACCGGACGGTGACTCCATAATGAAATTAATGAAACCCTGATCTGTTTTCGGCATAAACTCTCCACCGAGCACACTCGCCAGAAAAATTGAAACTACGAGCATTACTGTTGTTATGGACAGCACTGATTTGCGGTGGTTTATGGACCAATTGAGAATCTGACTGTACCGTTCCCCAAGTGTTTCCAGCCATCTGCCCGCAGTGTTTTTTATCTTATTAAATATGCCGCGTTTACCCGGTTTCTCCATCTTCAGTATGTTTGATGACATCATCGGAACTAACGTTAAGGCGACTATAAGTGATACAATTAAACTGAATGTAATTGTGAGCACAAGATCCTTAAACAATTGGCCGGTGATGTTCGGAACAAACAGAACCGGAATGAACACACTTATAGTTGTTAGTGTAGAGGCGGTAATAGCCATACCGACTTCGGCGGCCCCTTTATCTGACGCATCAAATTTGCTGGACCCAAGTTCCCTGTGTCTGAATATATTCTCAAGTACTACAATGGAGTTATCTACAAGCATACCGATTGCAAGCGCCAAACCCGCCATTGATATAATGTTGAGTGTTAGATTCGCCGCGTAAAGTACAGCAAAGGTAACCACAACCGATACCGGAATCGATAAACCCATGATAATACTTCCACGAAGATTTCGGAGGAAGAAGTATATAACAAGGAATGCAAGTACGAAGGCAATTACTGCTGTGTTGCTCAAGTTTGAGATAGAGCGCATAATGAAGTCGGATTGGTCCCAGATACTTGTAAGTTTAGTCCCTTGCGGGAGTCTTTCAAGAATATCCGGTAAAGCTTCCTTAACGCGTCTTGAAGTCAGAACGGTATTTGCATCAGACTGTTTTTGAAGGAAAATCAATACTCCGTCACCATAATCAGCACGAACTTCAGAAGCGTTTTCTTTGAAACCGTCTTCAACAGTTGCAACATCTTTTACATATACAGCTTCCGTACCTCTTTGAGTAACCACAGTATTCTTAATCTGATCAAGCGATCTATACTCACTGAATATTCTCAAGTTATAACTTTTATTGGAAGTCTCGATAGTTCCGCCGGGTAGCAGGGAACTGCTAATCTGAATAGCCTGGGCTACCTGGTCGGGAGAAAGGTTGTATGATGCCAGTAATACCGGATCAATATTTACGTTTATTTGCCTCTGTAATCCGCCCTGTGTTTGAACCGAAGCGACTCCTTCAACTCGTTCGAATAACGGCTCGATTGTTTCTTCCGCAAGTCTTCTTAACTCAGCAGAACCCAGATATTCCGAACTCAGATTGAGGAATACTATTGGACTCATTGAAGGATCGAACACGAATACAATCGGTTCATCTGCGTCGCTTGGCAGAAAGTCTCTGATGTAATCCAGGTTTTTTCTTATATCAATCTCCGCCTGGTTCATATCGGTGCCGTACTTAAACTCAAGTGTTACTATAGACGCACCTTTGAACGACTGTGAATTAACCTTTTCAATATTCTTAACGGATGATACAGCCTCTTCAATTGGGCGTGACAGAAGATTCTCGATATCTTCGGGTCCGACTCCCGAGTAATTTGTTATTATCCCCGCAATCGGAAACTGTATATCGGGGAAGAAGTCTATTTTCAACTGTGAAAATGAAAACAAGCTGAAACCGATTACAACTGCGTAAAACATTACGAGTGTAACCTGTCTTTTTAACGAAAACTTTGTAAGTATCATAATCCGCTCTCTTTAATCCATTACTTTAACTAGTTGACCGGTTTTAACTATATTTTGTCCGACAACGACAATTGTATCTCCCGGCATTACACCGGATGGGATTTCCATTCTGCCGTCGTCACTGATACCCGCTTCAACTTCTTTCAAGTCTGCACGATTATTTTTCACAAAGAATAGAAAGTACTTCTTTTGTGATTTCTGCATTCCGGTTTCTCTTTCTATTTTTACTTCAGTCCTGCTTTGCAGAGCATTTTCGGGAATAACAATACAGTCTGATTTATGAGCAGTCCGAATATAGAACTCGCCGAATATTCCGGATTTTAGTGCAAGGTTTGAGTCGTCGAATATTACTTCAACCTGCAGCGACTTTGATACAGGATCAACTGCCTGATCAATTTTATTTATATTGCCTTCGAAAACCTTATCCGGCAGAGAAGGGAACTTCGCTTCTACAACCTGTCCCTTGTGGACTTTATTGATATCCTTACTTGGTATTTTAAGTTTGGCTTTCATCGCAGATTTGTTAATCAACTGAATAACAGGCTGTCCGGCGGGCACCATCTGGCTGCTTTCAATATAAACTGATGCAACAAGTCCTTCGAATGGTGCTTTTACGTAACTATTCTCCAACTGTTCCTTTGTCTGACTTAACTGTACCTTTGTCTGCTCATAACCGAGTTTCGCGGATTTGAGCTGACTGCTTATTTGGTCGAACTGTTGCGGGCTGATAGCTTTCTGCTCATGCAGCTTTTGCATTCTGTCAAAATCCTGTTTGACCAGTTCCAACTGGACTTCGGCATTTTTAACTGCAGTTTCCGCTGCGAGTACAGACTGTTTTAATACTTCGTTGTACTGGACAGCCAATACCTGGTTTTTCTTTACGTAATCACCCGGCTTTACTTTCAACCTGCTGATCCTCTCGCTAACTTTTGAATACAGTATAATATCGTCAGTGGCAGTAATACTTCCGGTAATAGTTAGATATTTTGAAATCGAATCTGCCCGTGCAACATAAATTTTCACCGGTATTACTTTTCCAGCAGTCTGCTCCTCTTCCTGGCTGCATCCGGCAATTACCAACGCAAATAGTGATAATAAAAAAACAAAGCGCTTCATTTTATCCTCTGATTTAATTCCAAATTTTATTCAATAATCCCACGGAGTAGAGTAGTTGGAGCTGACTCGTATTATAGTTGAATATTCCGGTATAATACTCCGTCTTACTGCTTGTATAAAACAATTGTGCATTTATTACATCAAGCTGTGTACTCATACCCTGTCCGTACAGAAGGTCCGATAACCTGAGACTTTCTCTCGCCTCACGTTCTGCTTCTTCAAGGCTGGAAAGATTCTTAATTGCTTCAATATATTTCGAATAACTTTCTTCAACATCCAACAGCCTCTGGTCATCAGCCAATTCATATAATATTTTCATCTGCTTCGTACGTATCTTCGCTTCCTGAACCTCAATTACCTTTCTACCCCCTTCAAATAATGGCCACGACATAGACAATGTGAGAGCTTTTGAACGGATATAATCATTCCATCTCACATCGGAATTTTCCATCTGAGCCTGATGAGATACGTTGCCCGATAAAGCTATTGTCGGCAGGAACTGACCAAGAGCAACATTTTCACCTTCTTCAGTCGCTTCCAGTTTGTATCCCAATGATTGAATATCAGTTCTGTATTTAGCCGAAAGGTTTTTGAAATCTTTTAGTTGAGAGTTTTTCAAATCCATTAGAAAATCTCCGGCTTTAAGCGTATCTGATATTACCAATGAATCTTCCATTGGTATATTCAAAAGGAATTTTAATCTCTGTGAACTCAATGCTTTTTCTGACCGTGCTCTCTCGAGCTTCGGAAGAGTGGAGGCGTACTGTGCCTTTGCTCGTTGCAGGTCTAGTTGAGTCGCAGTCCCGGCATCGTAAAATAGATTAACTTGTTTCAAATTTGCTTTTGCGGCTTCAACAGATTCCAATGTGGTTTCGTAGAGTGAGTTAGCCAGTATAATTCCATAATAGGCCTGCAGAGTCAACAGCACGGTTTCTTGCTCCTTCCCGTTCAGCTCTTCTCTAAGTGACTTCTTAAGACTTCGCTGAGCCTGCATGTTGAACCAACGAGATCCGCCTGTAAATAGTGGTAACGTGAGATCAAGTCCGTGCTGGAATGAATATTTAGTTCCAACAACGAATCGCTGTCCCATAAAAACGAATACGGGAAGTTCAAGATTATTTGTTGCAAATCCCTGGTAGCTGAAAGTGGGAAGGAAGTTTGAATAAGATTTCCAGACCTCCAGGTTTTGAGTCTCGTAATCCAGTATTTTTGATTTGAGTGATAAGTTGTCAGTCTTAGCGATACCTACAACCTCATCAAGTGATAGATAAACAATATTGGGTTTCTCTTGTGCACTTGCCGTATTGATTATAAATACCGAGAATAGAATGAGAGTTGTAATTAACAGTCTCATAGGTTAGTCCCTGTTGTTTTTATTATAAAACTATCTTTCCAGAATTCCGCAAAACTGTTTAGTTTCGAACGGAGTTCTGAGACATTATTTTCAAGAATAATACTTTCAACAACAATTAGAATGATATTACCGATTAGATTCTGTACGAGCAAACGGGCATCATGCCGGGAATTTATTGCGCCCAGTTTTTGTCCCTGCTTAATATATGATATTAATTCGCTCATTTCCTGTCTGTACCGGTTCAATTTCATATCCCTGATTTTTTGAGGTACATTTACTGCCTGTATAAGTGCTGAGAACTTAACCAGATGAGGGAAGTTTTCAACAAATTCAACATAAAGATTTACAATAGTATTCAGGAATTCTTCGAATGGCAGATTTTCACTGAAATATTTCTCTTTTAATTCATTAATATGAAAATTGGTCTCAATCATTAACGCTTCCAGTAAGGCCTCTTTATCCTGGAAATAATAATAGAGCACTGGTTTTGATACTCCTGCCGCATAACATATTTCACGTACTGAAACTTTGTAATATCCGTCGCGCGCGAACAATTCTGCCGCAACTTTTAAAATAGTATGCTTTGTATCTTTCTGGTTATGAGAAGATTTAATTCCATCGATCATAGAAATATTCCAATATTAACCCTGAAAATTAAACAAAAAATTGGAACTTACCGACCGGTAAGTAGAATTTGGACGCGCTTGTCCATCAATTGTTTCATTAATTTTAATATTTATATTTCCAGGTATATACTACCGTGAGATTAGGATGAAATCATGTAAATTCAGTCTGAATGGTTGTTTGATGGGTTACTGATTTTAGTGGAAGCGTAAACCAGAAAATTGTTGATTTCCCGGGAATACTGGTAAAGTTTATTTCCCCATTATTTTTCTCTATAAACTCTTTGCAAATGCTTAAACCAAGTCCTGAACCGACTTCGTTTTCAGTACCCTCGTTTGAAGTAATTGAGTCCATGAAAATTGAATCAGTTATCTCACTACTGATTCCGATACCAAAGTCCTCGATGGATACCCGGCAGTTCTTGCCCGATTTCGTTACTGTGATAACAATTCGCGAATTCCTGTAGCTGAATTTGACGGCATTAGTAACAAGATTGCGAATTACAAGTTCAATCATACCTCTGTCACCTTCAACAACATGCATTGCATTGAAGTCTTTGATGATCTCAATATTCTTTAAGTCTGTTTTTGATGTGACTGACTCCAGCACATTTACTATGAGAGTTTCAACCGGAAATATGTCTTTCTTTATTTTTATTTGATTTAATTGATTTCTTGCCCAATTTAGAAGGTTGTCAATCAGTCCTGCGAGTGTTTCTCCGGATTTATTGATTGTCTGTACATAGTCCTTTATTTCGGAAGTATCTTTTCTGTCTGCAGATTCCTTCAGCAAACTTGCGAAATTTAGAATAGTATTCAACGGATTACGCAAATCGTGAGCAATTATGGAGAACAATTTATCCCTGGTTTGAACCATATTTTTCAGCTCATCATTCCTTATGTTGAGTTCTTGATTTAATTGTTCTAATTGTTGGTTTTGAGCCTGGATTTTCAACGAGGAATTTGTCTTAACTCTGTATAACATTAGTAAAGCAACTATTGATATTATGGCTAGTACTGTTACTGTTATAATATTGTTTTGCAGGTTCCGCTGATTTTCAAGTTCTGCCTCAGTGAGCAATTTCTCTTTGATCAATAACTTGTTTTCCGCTTCAGTTTGCTCGATTTCCATTTTTATGAGCATATTGGTAATGTTGTTGACAAGGTTTTCATTTAGCAATTCATTTTTAATCTCGGAATATCTTTTATAGCTCTCTAAAGCACTGAAGTGTTTTTTCTGTTTCGAATATATTTCAAACTCCTGATAGTAATTACTTTTAAGTATTTCCATCATATTTTGTGAAGACGCAATTGCATTACTTGCGTGCAAATAGTAGTATGAGGAATCAAGCTTATTCAGTTTGAAGAATGTTCTTGAAAGATTGTTATAAATAACAGCCTGTGCATACTGATCCTTTATTACTTTTGCAGAGTCCGCAGCGGTTTTATAAAGTTTATGAGCTTTTATTAAATTGCCTTCTTTTTCATAGTTCCTGGCGACATAATTAAAAGTCAGGACAAGCAGGTTTCTGAAACTGTAAAGATAACAAAGTCTTGCTGCCTGCCTTAAATATTTACTCGAAAGCTGAAGTGAATCCATATCAGCATATAACAATCCATGGTTATACACAGAGTACGCTTTACCGAATTTGTAATCTGATGAATCCGCCATTTTCTTTGCAAGTCTGAAATTTAATTTTGCCTTATCAAAATACTTGAGTTTCTGGTAAACCATTCCCATATTGCTGAGTGAAACGGACATTTCCTCTAAGGCATCCTGTTTTCTTCTTATATCAAAAGATTTCAAGAAATAATTTAGAGCATCTTTATAGTTACCCTGTTTCCAGTAAACAGCTCCAAGATTGTTATATGAACTTGCCATTGCTGTACTATCTCTCATTGCCTCTCTAAGCGTCAAGGCAACATTAAAATTTGTTATAGCGCTATCAAATATTCCTTTATCCCAGTATATGAGACCGATCTTGGTTAGTAGATTTGATTTTTTTAGCGGATCGATGGAAGTTTGCGAGTAAGCATCTGCCGATATAAATGAATTTAATGCGCTGTCTGCATAATGAATCGACTCGTAAATCCGGCCAATATTGTAAAACAGGTCAAATGAAAGCAGAGAATCTTCAAGTTCTTCTACCGGATTAGTCAGCCTTTTAAGTTGCTTGATGGCTAAGTCGCTGCTGTCTTTATAAAACTTACATAAACTTGAATAAATAGCTCCGTATAAAATACCGCGCTGGTAATTTATATTTATTGAACCACTGTAAATACTTTTCGCAACCGGACACAATTCCATACTCTTAATTTCAGATAATGAATCAGCGGTATTTATTAAAAGTTCGATCGCCTGAATCCCTGCTGAATCCGATCTTGTTGTTGATGACATTATATAATCGGGAAAAGCCGGATTGGCGAGTCCGACAGAATTAACTGCTAAAACGCTTATTACTGAAAGTATAATGCGGATAGTTCTATAATTGATGCTATTTTTCAATGGTGGTTTAACACAAATTGCTCTATTCAGTGTATTATCGATATAAATAGCTGCGAAGTTTAGTATTGTAGATATTTTAATCTCCAATCTCCAGATATATCCATCCTGTTATCTCCTCTAACTTTAATTTAAGATTGGCTGAGCCAAGCAAATTGGCTTAAATCCTGCATTCAAATGAGTGAATAAATAGTAAGGACGAATAATCCGGAGGACTCCCAGTAGGAGGTCCTCCTATATTTTATGCAGCCGCTTCTGCTTTTTTATCCAATCGGGAAGTTACTATATTGAATATTAACAGCGCTACTGCAGCAACAGCAGCTACGGCAACAAAATAATACCAAATTAAATGAGCATCTGCATAGTAAGTCGCTTTCTGAACTTCAGTTAAACCTGCCGGCAGCGTCTTTGGATCCGGGCAATATTTATCGAGCAGGAAACCGGACATTATGAATCCGGCGAGAGCTGAAAAAAATGAATGCAGATGACTAAAGCCCATATACACACCCTCTTGTCCCTCGGGTGCCTGAAGAGCAAAATACTCCAGAAATCTGGGCGAGATAAAACATTCGGCCAAGCCCTGAATCCCAATTCCAATTATCATCATAACCGTAAGAGGATGGAGAGCAAACCATCCGAGTATTGATACTTCCGGACCGGTTATGCTTTGCAGCGACTGGCTAAACGCCATTGCGAGTCCTGATACCGGCATTATTACCATTCCGATAAACATGGCTGTGACAGCTTTTTTCTTTTTGAATAATTGAGTTATGAGAACGACAAAAAGAACTACAACAAGAGGATTAACATTAGCAAGCCATTCCGGTTTTGCGTCTTCTCCAAGCAGTCTTATTACATACTTGGGCATGGTAGCATATAGTTGATGCTGAATAATCCAGAATCCGGCGACGATTATTGTTAGAATTATTAGTCTCGGAGTTTGCAGAATTTTAATCAGAGATTTGAACACGTCTTTAATTGATCTGCTTTCATTATTGGTTCGAATAGGTTTGAATACAATTATTGCAATTATTAGTGCCAGGAAAGACATGCCGGCTGAGAAGAAATTAACATACTCAAGTCCGATTCCTTGTCTAATACTAGGGACAACTGTTTTTCCGGAAAATGCCCCGATATTAACTATCCAGTAAAAAAGTGAAAAGCCGCGTGCTTTGTTTACTGCCGATGATGTTTTAGCCACCGTTCCCGTGATCAGAGGCTTTATAAATGATCCTCCAATTAATACTATAGTAAGGAAAACTATAACGAGAACTTTGGAATGGAAAACTCCGAGGAAGAAATAGCCGACAGTTAATAGACTGAAAGCGAGAATAAGCCCGTTCTTAAAACCAATCTTATCACTAATCGCACCGACAAAAGGAGGGAAAAAATATAGTAAAGCAAAAAATATTCCCGCAACAACTCCGGTTGCCTTGTCATCGAATCCAACTATATCAGTTAAGTATAGGGTTAAAACAATAAAAAAACCATAGTATGCTGCCCGTTCGCATAATTCCATTACATTAGCCAGCCAGAATTCCTTCGGGAATTTCCAGCTCTCAGCATTTCCTTTTGCATCCATGTTTACCCTGTTTTTTCATTTATGAGAGGTCAAAGATAAAAAACTTGGTAATAAGTTATAAATAATATTTAGTTGTCTCTTTATTCCCAGGTTGGATGTATCAAGGGTATAATATTCTTTATTATACAGGAAAATTTTCGATGATCAATAGGCGTGTTATTTATAATGCCGGAAGCATTGACGAATTAATAAATGTATTCTATGAACCGGACAGAGATATTCTTCTTGATAAATTGGAACTGTATAAGCAGGATAAGGAGAAAAAGGAATACTGTAATCCACGCATTTTACACAGAAGTGGTAAGCTTAAGTGGATTGTCACACTGATTAAAAGCGATTACAACGATATAGAGGTCATTACCGGGCTTCAGTAAGATATCAACGAGTTTAAGGTTTTTGAAAACCTGCTTAAAGATTCCAACCTTCGTTTAAAACTGGTTGAACTGAATTCCAAAGAGGACCCGGAATATTTCACGCTGACAATTAAAAACACCGGGCGGATGATGACTTAAGAAGAAACACATAGTATTTCTCCTTTTGTTCAACTTATCAGGGAGATATTTGAACAAGGCGGTAACGGAATTGGACTTATTACGGTAAAATTACTGACAGAACTCTACGATGGAAAACCGGAAATTACAAGTGAACCTCAATCGGGCACGATAGTGAGCGTGAAATTTTAAAAAGCGCTAGTAAATGAATCATTGACAGAGAGCTGAAAATTTCGTAGAATGATATAAGTGAAACACATTTTAGATGGAGCTAAAAATGGGTATCAAACCGGTAGGATACAGCCCGGAAAATAACAAAGCTCAACCCGGTAAATCTGGGAATGATGAAGCCGGGAGAAAGTTTGATAATTTACTAAAATCGGAAACCGACCAGGTATTAAATAAATTCAATCCCGTTAAAAATGAAATTAGAATTCATGGAATTTCTGTTTCTTCACAAACCGCTGATGCACTTAATCAGGATGTAAGTAAGCTGATAAATGCATTCATCCATCGTACTAATCCAAGAATAACATAGCTTTCCCCTTATTTATTAGTCCTTTGTTCATCTGATACTAACTCAAATTGACAATACTAATCTAAGAATCCCTCAATTTTTCGACTAAAATTGAAATGCCCTTCTATGTTAAACCCCTTCTCTCTTCACTAGTGAAAAGAAGTTAAAGTTTTTATCATCAATTTCGATAGTGTTCTAGAGAATCAAAATTTAATTGTAATTAAAAGACGGGGGCGATGATGAAAATGAGGGACCTTTTAATTGCATTTTATCTGCTGGCTACAACACTCCTGAATGCAAGCGAAGAACAAAATCATACCAATAAGGAAGCCGATTTAACAAGTATAAACCGGATGTTTAGACTTTCAGAGAAGAGTGCCTTCAATTTGGAAGTGAACTCTATATCGGATTTTGTAAATCTTTCCGGAAGAAATTCAGAGGGACGGAAAACTCATTACTTAGACAATTTCTTACCTGGGCTGGATTCGGATCTGGATAAAGTATTAGGAATTCCGGCTGCTGAATTTCGGCTCTCCATTCTGGGAAACAACGGTTCAACTCCTAACGAATACGGAAGTACAATTCGGGGATTCAGCAACATTGTAACTGACCGGGCATGGAAACTCTTGTAGTTCCAGATCGAATCGGAGATCATTGAAAGTAAAAATCTATTAATAACAACTCTTAGAGTAATTATTATATTATAAACAAAGTGGGGAAGAAATGAAACTTAACATTAAACAAAAAATAGGTGGTTCGTTCCTTATTACCGGAATGCTATTCATAATTTTCTGTATTTATGCAATATTCGATTTTTATGAATTCAAATGGAATGTAACAGACTACTCCGATAAACAGGATGAAATCCTGATCGGAAGTAAAATCCAGTTGGAAATATTAAATCTTCAGCAATTCATTACTGTTGCTGCACTCACCGGGGACAGAAATGTACTTGATCAAGATTCGAAAGGATCATATGATAAACTGAATTCCGAATTGGATCGGTGGGCGGAAATGAATAAAGATAAAGCAGAGCATTTGGAATTGGTTTATAACATGAAAAGTCGAATGAAGGATATGTACGAATTGGGCGATAAACTTTTTACGGCATATGGGGAGAGCAGAGAAGCCGGTAATCCGGTTATGTCCAGCTTTGATAAAAAGGCAGAAGAATTAGTTGCTGATGTTGAAGATGTTCTGCATGATGAAATAGAAGAAGGCACACTGATTGTTAATGATATGAAAGTTTTAAGTAATACTTCAATTACTGTAAGTATTGTTGCTGCTTTCATAGTAAGTATTCTTGCAGCAATTGTCGGTTATTTTATGACCAGACAAATTGTAAGTAACGTCAATACTCTTGTCCAGTTTACGGACAGGTTCGGTAAAGGTGATTTAGAAGTGAAAGCTGAGATTAACAGTGGTGATGAGTTCCAGGATTTGGGCGAGTCTTTCAACAATATGGTCGATAAAATTAGGGAGCAGTTGGATTATCTTAATAAGGTGCCTAGTCCGGTAATGGTAATTGATAAAGATTTTAACATCAAATATATGAATAAATCCGGTGCTGACGTTGTTAATAAAACTCAATCGGAGTTGATTGGACAAAAATGCTATGAACAATTTAGAACGGAACATTGTCAGACCGAAAACTGTGCTCTGTATAAAGCAATGAAAATGGACGAAATTATAACTGAAGAAACAGTAGCAAATCCTAGAGGTATGGAACTGCCTATTCAGTATACTGGGGCCCCGATTAAAGACAGGAATGGAAATATTATAGGAGCTCTCGAAGCCGTTACTGATATTACTGATATTAAAAACCTTCAGAATTATCTTACGAAATGTACAGCTGAAATGATGACAGCCATGGACAGATTCTCTAATGGTGATCTTACTGTTAAAGTTAATCATGATTCGGAGAAGGATGATGATATGGGCAGACTCATGAAAAGCTTTAATGAGTCAGTTAGAAAAATTACTAATATGATCAGAAAGGTAATGGAATCTGTTCATACTGTTGCAAGCGCAACCAACGAGATTTCTTCGAGTGCCGAAGAGATGGCTGCCGGAGTCCAGGAACAGAGCGCACAATCGCAGGAGGTTGCAACTGCTGTTGAGGAAATGTCGAAGACAATACTTGAAACTGCATCAAATGCAAATAATACGGCAAAATCTTCTGAAGAAGCACGCGAAAAAGCCAGAAGAGGTAGTGATAAACTTACTGAATCCAAAGACGGCATGGATAAAATTGTTGCATCTGCTTCTACAACCGGTGAAATAATATCTTCTCTTACATCGAAAACAGATCAAATTGGTGAGATTGCTCAGGTCATTGATGATATTGCAGATCAAACTAACCTTCTGGCGCTTAATGCGGCTATTGAGGCTGCACGCGCAGGAGAACAGGGTCGTGGTTTTGCTGTTGTTGCCGATGAGGTTCGCAAATTAGCTGAGAGAACAACGAAAGCTACTAAGGAAATTGCGGAAACGATTAAAGCTATTCAAAACGAAGCTCGAGAGGCAGATAGTTCTATGGGCATTGCTGCGAAAGTTGTTAAAGAAGGTATTAAATTAAATAGTGAACTTGAAGAATATCTGAATGAAATTGTCAGCAAGGTTGAAGAATCTGCCGAGCAAATTAATCAGGTGGCAGCAGCCAGTGAAGAGCAATCTACAACAGTTGAACAGGTTAGCAGGAACGTGGAAGCAATTAGCTCTGTTACACATCAATCGGCTGCAGGAGTACAGCAAATAGCCCGTACCGCTGAAGATCTAAATAAACTGACTGAAAATTTACAAAGTGTTGTCGGAGCTTTCAGACTTGATGAGACGCAGATTCAAACAAGTAAAAACGCCATACTTTCCAATGCAGTATTGAACTAGTTAGCCCATTACTTAAAGATATAGAGATCGAAGCTGCTTGACTGCAGCTTCAGACTTTCGACAAACCAGGCCCGCTCCAAATGCCAGGTTTGTCATTTTATTTTATACTCGTTAATAAGTTCTTAGAAAATACAGATTGTTTAATCAGTTGATCGTGATGGTTGGATAATAAGTATCGATGAAATGATAGCTTGGTGGGAATTTCGAAATAAAGTTTGCTGCCCCGGGAGGATTCGAACCCCCAACGAATGATCCAGAGTCATCTGTGTTACCATTACACCACGGGGCAAAAAACGAATCAGAAAAATAAATATACTCCTCCGTAAATGCAATTGAAAGTAATTATAAAACAGAGTATCTTTTTTCGATGATTATCTATACTCTTGAATAGACGAATTATTAATAAATGGGAAACGGAAATGAACAGTAACGAACGGGTGTTGGGGACATGCGAGAGATCCGGGATTGAAATTGTTACAAGGCAAAAGGAACTTGTTGAGCAACAAATATTACTATCTGAATTCCTGAATGCAATACCAGTGTTTATTACTGTTTTGAATAAGGATCGTCAGATAATTTTTTCGAATAATTCTTTCCTTGAGTATTTACAAAAAACAAATGGGGAAGTGCTGGGACAGCGTCCGGGTGAGGCAGTCGATTGCGTTCATCCGTCCGATGGAAAGGGAGGCTGCGGTACAAGTCAATTCTGTCTGTATTGCGGTGCACTTCAGGCAATTCTTGAAAGCTACGAAGGTAGTCGAAGCATCGAGGAATGTAGAATTAGTTTGAAAGAAAACAAGAGTCTGGATTTAATGGTCAGCGCAACACCAATAAATCTGGGTGGAGAAGAGTTCACTATTTTTACTATGTCCGATAACAGCAGTGACAAACGGAGAAAAGCACTGGAAAGAATTTTCTTTCACGATATATTAAATACAGCGGGCGGTATAAGGGGCTTTATTGATTTACTCAAGATTGCCGAAGAGGATGAATTGAAGGAGTATCTAGGTATATCCGAAACTCTTACCGAAAAACTGATTGAAGAAATAAGAGCTCAGCAGCTAATATCTCAGGCTGAAAACGGAGATCTACAGGTTAATCCGACATCATTTTCATCCCGGGAAATATTGGAGGAAGTTAAAATACTATACTCTAATCATGAAGTTGCTAAAAATAAACACATTGAAGTGATTAACAGCACTGTGGATATTTTGATTAAGTCCGATAAAACAGTGTTACGACGTATTCTTGGTAATCTGACAAAAAATGCACTGGAAGCGAGCAAAGAAGGTGATGTAATCCTTCTATCTGCAGAAGTTAAAGAAGGATTTATAGAGTTCATTGTTGAGAATCCTGCTTATATGCCAGAGGAAGTTCAGATGCAGTTGTTTCAGAGATCATTTTCAACTAAGGGTGTTGGACGCGGATTAGGAACATATAGTGTTAAACTGTTAACCGAACAATATTTGAAGGGCGAGATCGGGTTTGTCTCCAATCCTCAGAACGGAACTATGTTTAAAGCAAAGTACCCGAAAGAATTAAAGAGCTGATTATTCCGGAACATGTACCAGGAAGTACTCCTCTGCAGATTCACCGATAGCCTCCGCTTCGGCTACAGTCATGTGAGTTTCATCCTCTTCATCAATGGCGCCGGCCTCAATTATTGCCAGGTCTGAACCTTTTGCCATCCTGGCAAGACTGTCACAGTATGCGGTATCGCCCCCATAGCAAATTGATTTGCCTTCATAAATAAATTTAAAACCCATCGACGGAACATATTCGCTTGTACCGTCATCATTCAGTTCCCGGTGGTTCACCTTAAAGGGCTTTATTTGTATCGATTTTCTTTGAAACTTTTTTTCATTGTCGATAGGAATAAGGTTTATTTCGTAAGTCAACTCATGTGAGTAGACTTCCTGAAATGCCCTATAAATGCTCTTTATCTCAACACAGCCTTTCGGGAAATAAATATTCAGAGGAGCTGTTCTTTTTAGAACCGATAGGTATGTTAAAAATGACCATACACCGCCAACATGATCATGATGACCGTGACTGATAAAAATATCCGAGATCTCAAGAATATCCTGTTTGCTTATGTTTTTATTCAAGTCCCGGAGAAGTCCGTCACCAGGATCAATAACGAACTTTGCGCTGTTCGCGGTTAACAGTATTCCGGTAGCAATATTTGGTATTGAGCAGAATATCTCGATGTAGAAATCGTCTTTTTGCCATACCAACGGATATTTGGGCGTATATTTTTTATTTGCCATAGCTTTCTTGTTCTGGTTTGAATTAGTCCTTTTCCGAACAATTTTCGTTTGTACATTTACCGAAGATATTGAACGAGTAACCGGAGCTTTCAAATCCGAGTTCATTACAGATTTCGTCGACTATTTGAATTATTTTCGCGTTGCTGAATTCCTGAATTTTGCCGCATTTCGTACAAATCAGATGGTCGTGATTTTTACGATTGAAACTGGATTCATAGTATGTTTTTGTGTCTCCGAAATGACGTTTTGCTAGCAAATCACATTGACCGAGCAATTCCAATGTGTTATAAACTGTGGCACGGGAAACATTCGATCCATTTGTTTTCATCTTAATATACAGCTCATCGGCAGCGAAATGCCCTTTATAGTCGAGTGCGAAATCGAGTACCTCGAATCTCTCGGGGGTTATTCTGTGCTTTCCCTTTTTGAGAAATTTCTTAAACTGTTCGTGTGCGTTTGGTTTATCTATCATTTTCAATAATTATTCTTTGATGATAAATCTACATATTCTCTTTTGAATTAACAATATTTACTGCTTGTAGGATATACTTTTATGTACAAATTGTCCTCTTTAATTTGCATAAAAAAAAGACTAAATTTAAATACCGTAAATAACGGATAAATCACCTAAAAATTCTAAAGTGGAACTCAAAACCAGAAACAGGAGTTATTATGTCAAAATCATTTGAAATTATTGAAAGAGTAGGTATTTCAACCGTCAGTTCCAGCGATGCGATAAAAGTAGTTGTGAAAGAAACAGCTGAGCAGAAAAAAGTCGGCTGGTTTGAAGTTATTGAAGAGAGAGGCAGACTGAATGGTGATGGAGAGGTTGAATTTCAGGTAACAGTTAAAATCGGATGCAAACTGGATTAAAAAACCAAAAGAAAGGAACAGATATGTCGTTACAAATAGGGGACAAAGCCCCTGATTTTACTTTAAAAAATACAGATCTCGAACCGGTAACTCTTAGCAGTTTCCAGGGCAAACAAAATGTTGTGCTATTGTTTTTCCCGGCAGTGGGTACGGGAGTTTGTGAAAAAGAATTATGCTCAACAAGGGACTCGATGAAAGATTACGAGAACCTTGATGCAAAGGTATTCGGTATCAGCGTAGACAGTATGTTTGCCCAGAAATTATGGGTGAGTTCACTGAACCTGAATTTCCAATTGTTAAGTGACTTCAACAAAGAGGTAGCTCCGAAATACGATGCCTTCTATGATGTCTGGGTGCCGGGCAAGTTTGATCTGAATGGAGTCGCAAAAAGATCGGCTTTCGTCATAGACAAAGATGGAGTTATCCAATATTCTGAAGTGCTTGAAGATGCTGGTGAACAACCTAATTTCGAAGCGGTTGTTGAAGCATTGAGAAAGCTAAGTTAAATATCTATGAATGCCCCGTCTGCGGGGCATTTAATTTCTGCTTGATAGCATTCGAATTAAACTGCTTTACGAATGGAGCTTCTGCAGAAATTCAAAACTAGTTTTTACATTATTTAATTGATGTACGAAACAATTATTTTTCCGCTTAAAATGGAGTTCGAATGTCAGAACTGAAAGAGGGTAAAAAGGCACCTGCTTTTTCTTTACCCGATTCAAATGGTAATAAAGCTTCACTGAAGGATTTTACCGGTAAAAAAGTTGTGGTTTATTTTTATCCGAAGGATATGACAAGCGGATGTACTCAGGAAGCTTGTGATTTCAGAGATGCTTTCCCCGCGTTCGGCAAATTAAATGCTGAGGTAATAGGGATATCGAAAGATCCGGTAAAATCGCACAAGAAGTTCAGTGAGAAATATAAGCTTCCGTTTACTCTTCTCAGTGATGAAGATGTAAAAGTTGTTGAGAAATATGGCGTGTGGAAAGAAAAAAGCATGTACGGCAGAAAGTATATGGGAATTGAAAGAACCACGTTCATTATAGATGAGGAAGGAAAAATAAAGAAGATCTTTCCAAAGGTAAAAGTAAAAGGTCATGTTGAAGAAGTTATAAAAGCTTTGAATGAATAAATCGCAGGCGCAAAATGCTTTATGTTACCAGACGAGCCGTATTCAGTGCAGCACACAGATTGTACAATCCCGCATTTAGTGAAGAAGAGAATGATCGTGTATTCGATAAGTGTAATAACCAACATGGTCATGGACACAATTACACTTTGGAAGTTGTTGTTGCAGGAGAAATAAATCCGGATACCGGTTATGTTATAGATCTCAAAAAGTTGAAAGCTATTATAAACGAGCACATCATTAAGAAAGTGGATCATAAGCATTTAAATCACGATGTTGATTTTCTTCAGGGTGTAATACCGACAGCTGAGAATATTGCTATCGGAATTTGGAATGAGCTGGTCGATAAAATTGACGAAGGACAATTGTACTCGGTTAAGCTATACGAAACAGAAAATAATTATATAGAATATAAAGGTGAATAGAATTGGACTTAAAAACAGTATCCGATAATGTTAAAACAATACTCGAACAAATTGGGGAAGATTCATCGAGAGAAGGCTTAATAAAAACCCCCGAGAGAGTAGCTAAGTCGTATGAGTACCTCACACAGGGTTATAATCAGAATGTTGAAGAGATACTAAACGGAGCTGTGTTCGAAGAGAAATATGATGAAATGGTCATAGTAAAGGATATAGATTTTTACAGCCTTTGTGAGCATCATCTGTTGCCATTTTACGGTAAAGTTCATGTAGCTTACATTCCGGATGGGAAGATCGTAGGCTTGAGTAAAATTCCAAGAATCGTTGATATGTTTGCTCGTAGACTCCAGGTCCAGGAGAGAATGACTACTGAAATTGCCGACATCCTCGAGAAAAAATTGACTCCAATAGGGGTTGCTGTTGTTGTTGAAGGATACCATATGTGCATGATGATGCGCGGTGTACAAAAACAAAATTCCATTACAACTACCAGCTCAATGCATGGAATATTTAATTCCGATGCGAGAACACGATCAGAATTCCTGAACCTTATTGCCAGAAAGAGAATTTAATATGGATAGAAAGAATGCCGTTTGGATAACCGGCGCGAGTTCCGGTATTGGCAGGGCAGTGGCAGAATTATTATCACAACATGATTACAGACTCATCCTATCATCCCGTAATAAACAAAACCTTAGTAAACTTCAGGAAGATATTGCAGGCGGGGGAAAGTCCATTATCCTACCATTGGATATTTCAAATAGCGGTAGTATCGAGAACTCAATCAAGGCTATTGGTAAAGACGACAATATTCAATGCTTGATCAACAATGCGGGAGTAACTTCTTTTCAATCTGCAGAATCAGATTCAATCGAGGAAATAGAAAATATTATTAGTACTAATTTGCTCGGTTCAATTCATATGATAAAAGCTGTACTTCCTGGAATGATTGCGCAAAAGTCCGGTCTTATTATAAACATTTTATCAGTTGCAGCGCTCAAAGTATTCACTAATAGTTCTGCTTACGCAGCTTCCAAAGCCGGACTGCTTGCATATACAAATGTTTTGAGGGAGGAAGTAAGAGAACATAATATTAGGATTGTTAACATATTACCCGGCGCCACTAAAACAGCAATTTGGCCGGCAAAAACGTTGAATGAATTTTCTCATAGGATGATGAGTCCTTCTGAAATTGCTTCAGTGGTGTTAAATGTAATAGAGACAAATGGGACAATGGTTCAGGAAGAAATTGTACTGCGTCCTCTTGGAGGCGATTTATGATGGAAAAAACTAAAGAAATTGTAATTGTAACAGGTGCGACACGCGGAATAGGTAAAGCCATTTCTCTAAAACTGGCATCAGAAGGATATGAAGTTATTCCATTCGGCAGGGATAGAAAATTGCTGGAAGAGATTGGCAGTTCGCTACAGGAATTCGGAACAGGACAGGACTATTACAGTGGTGATGTATCGGATGAAAAATTTGTAAACGAATCTGTAGCAAGCATTCTCGATAAATTTGGTACTATTCATCATCTTATAAACAATGCCGGTATAGCGGTGTTTGAGGAGTTTGTTGATTCCACTCTTGAACAGTTCAGGAAACAGATTGATACAAATGTATACGGAGTTTACAATTTCTGTAAAGCTGTATCGGATGAATTTATTAAACAGCACAGAGGGTCGATTATAAATATTTCTTCTTTGGCCGGTAAGAACGGATTCCCTAAAGGAACAATGTATTCCGCTTCTAAACATGCTGTTCAGGGATTTACCAAATCTCTAATGCTTGAACTTAGAGAATATAATATCAAGGTTGCATCAGTATGTCCCGGTTCAGTTGCCACTGAAATGATTATTGACAGCCCGATGCAGCCTTCAAACATCGATAAAATTCTTTCTCCCGATAATGTAGCCGAGGTTGTGCTTACTATGCTGAAATTGCCGGTGAACGCTCTGGTAAGTGAAGTGGAAATTAGACCAACAAACCCCAAATAGAGAGAAGCTGCCCGAGTGCGGGCAGCGTGTTACAAGCTTAATTAAAGCGGCAGTTTTTTCCCGAGTGCCCGCCATGTCTTCCTGAATTGTTTCTATTTCGCATACTATTTTTACCGGCAAAACAATTATTTGTCTTGTACTCGGTCAATGCTTTCTTCTGTTCTGCATCCAGTTGATTGAGTATTTCCAGATGAAGTTCCGCTTTCATTACAGAAATCTGATCGCGAATATCATTTCTCTTCTCAACTAGTGACAGATATTCATCTTTGTTGATATCCGCAGATCTGTTGAGTTTTCTAATTGCCAATCTGGTCTGCTGGAGGTCTGCTCTCAATTCAATGGCTTTGTTTTGATGATCATAACGTAATTCACTGATTTTAGTTTTTTGTGCATCAGTCAGGTTTAACTGATCAACTGCGTATATGTTGCAGCCACCCTGACCGCCTTTGCCCTGAATCCGCTGTGCGTTGGCGTTGTACGTAATAAATAACAATAACGCTGATACAAAATAAATTATTCTTTTCATTTCAATACTCCCATTTTATTGTTGAGTTATAAGTTTATTTATAGAATTTGAACCTTAGACAGTACGAAGATGAAAATGGTTTAAATGAAAGTTCTTTTAAACCATTCAATTGATTAATTTGTCTTAAGTAATGAACCGATTATTACTTTATGGATAAAAACGAGAAAGATCTGGTTGAGGAATTTGTAAACGGCAGTGAGCAGGCTTACAATTTAATTGCCAGAAAATATCAAAAGAATATTTATTGGCATGCTCTGAGAATGCTCGGAACGCATGATGATGCTGATGATTTAACCCAGGAAGTGCTGATAGTTCTTTATAAAAAATTGCATACGTTTAAATTTAATTCCGCCTTGTCAACATGGATTTACAGGATTACATCGACACGTGCGATTAATTATTTGAGAAAGAAAAAAATAAGAGCAATATTAAGACTTGGAGATGTTTCCGAATCGGAGCAGGCAAGTTCTTCAGATATAATCAGTAATATTGAAGATAAGGAAAGGATAGCAAGTATAAATAAAATATTGCAGAAGCTGCCTGTTCGTCAGAGAGAGGTATTTATTCTCCGAAACTTTAATGAAATGACGTACGAAGAGATAAGTGAGATTCTGGGAGTATCAACCGGATCGTTAAAGGCAAGTTATTTTCATGCGCAGAAAAAAATAGTGGAGTTGAGCAATGAGTAATCGAGACAGAATATTAGAATATCTTTCTGATGTTATGGCTGCGGGTGAAAGGGAACGCTTCGATGAAGAGTTGAAATCGTCCGGTGAATTACGCAGAGAGTTTGATATGATCAAAAGAACTCTGAAAAATGTCGGTTACTCCTCAGACACAGAAGTCGACATAAATTATTTTAATAACCTTATTCCACGTATGCGTAATCGGTTAAATCGAAAGTCAAAAAGTGCTTTCAGTAGAAATCATAAACATGCTATGGCGCTTGGAATTATTGTCGTCATTGTTTCGTTAGTAATCTTTGCACCAGGCAATTTAATTGACTCATATAATCTGCCATCATCCGATCAGCTTGCTTTCGCAGAAGATTCAGTGTTAAATAATTACCTCGATAATAGCTATTATTCAAATCAGATGAATACAGGAAATGCCGAAGATCTGGAAGGATTTGATGAATCAGGTCTTAGATCCGATGAACTTGAAGTTTACCTGTTGGATAACCCGGATGATCTAACATCCTCAATAAATGATCTGGTTGATGAGGATGAATTACTTTCGGTAATTAATGAATTATCAAACAAGAAAATTTTATAGGTTCCAAAATGAAAAAAATATTACTGAGTGTTTTGTGTTTGTTGCTGACTGTAAGTATAAACTATTCGCAGGGAAGGCATCAAAATCAGGGACGTGGACACGGCATGAACCGTCTGGCAGAACTGGAGAAAATTAAACTCCTCGAAACTTTGAACCTTGACGAGGAAAGTTCGGCAGTTTTTATTGTTCGTCTGAATCGTCACAAAGATTTGCAGCAGGAAATTTCGGGAAAAAGGCAGGCGGCTATTGAAGAACTTGCCGAACAAGTTAAGAATGGTTCGGCTGATGATGCTTTTTGTAAAGTCAAGATCGATCAAATACTCGAATATGAGGAAACTCTCTTGAGTGAACGAAAAGAATTTATCAATTCTCTTAATGATATTATGGACCAGGAGACAATAAGTAAATTTGTTGTTTTTGAGCATTTATTCCGGAAAGAAGTTAGAAATGAGCTCAGAAAGCGCCGAAGTTCCTCCAAGTAATGTGCTCTAACTCATAATCCCATCGAAACTTTTTCAGCGGATTGTTGTCGAATACTACAATTAAATTCAATAGAGTCGTATTCAGCTATTGATTTTTACGAGTGCTACCTTTATTTTTTCGAACGTTTTTTTGCGGAAGTGGTGAAATTGGTATACACGCTATCTTGAGGGGGTAGTGCTCGAAAGGGCGTACGGGTTCGAGTCCCGTCTTCCGCACTCTTTATAAAATTTAAGGAAGAAAGATGACATTAAAAAAAATAATAGTAGTATTATCAATTCTTTTAACTTCCACATTAATTTGGGCACAGGATGCTGAACTGAATCCGGAAGCAGCAAAACTGTATAATGAAGGCAATCTGATGGTAAAGTCAGGACAATACCAGTCTGCGCTTGAAAAATACAATGCAGCTCTCGATATTCAGAAAGATTATAGAATAGAATATCAAAAAGGAATTGTTCTAAAAAAGCTTAGGAAATTCGATGAATCTGAAACTGCATTTTCATCATCGTTGGAACTTAAACCGGATTTTGGAATTGCATATAATGCCTTAGGCGGGACTTACTACATCAATGGTAAATACCAGGAAGCTATTGACGCCTTTATAAAATTCAAAGATTATGCTGATAAAGATAGTCATAAAAAGAAAGCTGATGTTAACATTGCTCGCGCTTATACAAAACTAGGTGAATCAGCAAAAAGTAACGGTAGCTTTGACAAAGCAGCCGATTATTTTAAGAAAGCAACGGAGCATGATAATTATGACGCGGCATACCTGCTCCTTGCAGAAACACTTATAGATCTTGGCAATAATGCCGGCGCGTTGGAAGCTGCCGATAAAGCATTGAATTATCGAAAAAAAATCCCTAAAGGTGGACCTTATTACTTCAAAGGTTTGGCATTCCTTAAGATGGGTGATAAGGACAAAGCTAAGGAAGCTTTTCTGGAAGGTAAAAAGGATTCAAAATATAAAAGTTTGTGCGAGTATCAACTTAAGCACGGAATGAATTAATCTTCTTAAACCCTCGCTTTGCGAGGGTTTTTTTATGCCTCAAATTACAATTCTCACAAATTCATATTCAGTTACTATTTGCTCTTATTTGTTTTCTGACATCGCAATAGAAATAATTTTAGAACCTTGACAAGATCTGACAGGTATTAAGATATATTTTTCTCATCTCCAATTATATCGGATTAAGGTTGTTCGTACTTTTAAATGAAAAATTCAATTGCTATATTTTAACTTTATTTAATAACCACATTTTTATGCGAAGCTATATTACTCCAATTCTGTTGGTTTTCGGGTTTTTACTATTAAGTGTTATCTGCCAAATCTTTCGAAAGAATGAAAAAGAATCCGCACAAGCGTTTACTAAATTGATTTCGTTTATTTTATTGCTGGTTCCCGTCGTATTCCCACTTATTCTTAAAAGCAAGTCGTATTTAATACTTTTCTCGGTTTTATTAATTCTGATTACCATATTTACCCAAAATGTAATAAATCGCGGGAAGCCTAATCTCTGCCGTACCTTCAGTAAAAAACTGCTGATATTAAATTTTATGTTACTCGTATCTGTAAGTATAGTAGAATCGTACTTGTATGAATTCGTCTCTCTCTCATTGATCATTCTGGTGCTTGCAGAACTTTGTGACAGTATGGCGTTTTCCCTTTTTCCGGGAAGACTGACAAATATTACCGGAGAAAGTAAAAATTATATCAGTTTCTCTCTTCATTTTATATTTACACTTTTGATTTTATATTTATTTGAAAGCAATTATGTGTCTGATTACAGCTTGTTGTATCTCTTTCCTCTGGTGCTAATGTCAGCACTGCTGATTACAATGATGGATTTACTTATATCCGGTTTAGTGAGATTTGTAATACTGCCGATCTTCACATTCTTTCTTCTGATGATACTCAGGAGCAGTGATCTTGGTATATTACTCTCAGATTTTGCAATAGGTTTCGGGCTGGCGGGATTAATAGTAATACTTTCGTACAAAGTTAGATTCTTAACACTGAGCGGTGCACTCGCAACCTTTCTGCTTGCTGGATTTATTTTTGCCCTGGGTAGCTGGCAGTGGAGCGTGCCTATACTTACGTTCTTTGTTTTATCCAGCATACTGTCCAAAGTTCGGAAAAAAGTCAACTCGGAAATTGAAGAGTTTTTCGAGAAAACCGGAGTTAGAGATCGTTGGCAGGTTTTCGCAAACGGCGGTTTAGGAGGTATTTTAGTCGTTTTTAATTACCTTCAACCGGACAATTTGTTTTATTATATGTATATTGCTTCTTTGGCTGCAGTGTGTGCTGATACATGGGCAACGGAGATTGGAACATTCAAAAAAACAAAGACGTATAATATTCTGAATTTCAAACCGATCACACAGGGAATGTCCGGTGGAATTTCATTCCCGGGGACATTTGGCAGTTTCCTGGGTGCAGCAGTTATCGCCCTTTCAGGGATATTGTGGATCGAAAGTGACTTACTAAGTTATTTTATAATTGTTATTTTTGCAGGAATCGGGGGAAGCTTTTTCGACAGTTTGCTGGGAGCTACAGTACAAGCTCAATTCTACTGCAAGTCTTGTAGTAAGATTACTGAAAAAGAAAGACACTGCAACCAGCCTTCCTCCTTTCACAAAGGTTTTAGTTGGTTAAACAATGATATCGTAAATCTGATGGCCGGAATCGCCGGAATATTCTTAATCATCTTTTATTATTACTTTACATGAGTATGATCAGAAAATTTTATTCGTTAATCTTAATTTTAATTCTATCTGCCGGTATTGTTCACGGACAGTATTTTGCCGATAAATTCTCCGAAGCAAAAATGCTGTACGATGAAACAAGTTTTGCTGAAGCGTATAAGCTCTTCGGGGAATTGCTGAATACTGAAAATGATAATAGGGAATTAACTGCCTCGGCAAAATATTATTCCGCACTTTGCTTATTTAATCTGAACCTGGTCGAAGGTTCAATTGCTGAATTGGAAGACTTCGTTGCGAAATACAATTTTTCGAATTTAATGGATAAAGCTTTGTATAAACTTGCTACCATTTATTATCAGCAGGGAAGGTATTATAAGGCGAGGGAAAAACTGCATGTGATATTGAGGTATTATCCGTACAGTTTCTATAAGGGGGAAGCATATTATTGGGTAGGAAAGTCATTCCAAATGGAAAACAATTTCATTGATGCGGAAGAATATTTGAAGGAATCAGTTTCGCAAAGTACCGGAAACCAGTTTGTGGATTATGCCATCTATTCTCTTGGAACTTTGTACGAAGAAAATGGACAGTACACTGACGCAGTTACTTATTATGATGAATTGCTGGCATATTACAGGGACAGCGAACTTGCGCCTATAGCTCAGTTGCGAATCGGTGCAAGCTATTTTAATCTGAAGGAGTATGATAAGGCGGTTCTTGAACTATCCGATCCATTGATTGAAGAATTGCCAGACACGATGGCTGCGGAAGCCAATTACCTGCTAGCTAGTTCGTTTTTCAGGTTAAGAGAATTCGACAATGCAGCAAAGACCTATGAAAAGCTTTTGGACAATTATAAGAATTCTTCAGTTCAACGCGAGGTTGAGTATGGTCTCGCCTGGATCAGTTTCCAGATTGAAGATTATGAGGAGGCTTACAGGCTGTTCTACAGATTAGCTATGGACGGCAATGATACTACTGCTGTTAATTCGCTTTACTGGGGCGCCGAATGTCTTCGGTACCTCGAGAAGATACCAAAGGCAGTTGAACTGTACAATGAATTTCTCCAAAAGTACCCAAACAATAAACTGGCTTATAACGTTAATTTTAATCTCGGAATTATCGAGTACGGTAAAAAAGAATTTAATGTTGCCCAGCGTTATCTTATAAAGTCTACAAACTCTTCCGATCCGGCGGTAAAAGGAAAGGCTTATTCACTACTTGGTGAAATTAGTCTACAGAAAAATGAATACCGTGAAGCTGAAAGTTATTTTTCAACCGCTATTAATTCTTCTGTGCTTATTGAGGACGTCAGCCGAACGGCTATACTGGGACTGGGAGTTTCGGATTACTATTTAGATAAGTACGATGAGTCAATCAATAACCTTAGCGATTTACTGGCTCGGTATCCCGGGTTCGAGAATGACAAAATTAATTTTTATCTGGCGGAATCTTATTTTGCCGGAAAGAACTATTCAACAGCGATTAAGCACTATTACAGGGTGAGCGATAGCAATCCTGAATTAAAGCGACTCGCATTATACGGCAGAGCTTACTCGTATTTCAATATGAAGGACTTTGCAAATGCAGCAGCATTTTTCCGGGATTATCTTTCACTCTATAAAAATGATGAGAATTTTACAGACGCTAAATTGAGACTTGCGGACAGTTATTATGGTTTGAAAGATTTCCATAAAGCTGGTGATATATATAGTGAAATTTATTCTAAGCGCCGTCTTGCTCCCGACGACGATTTTGGATATTACCAGTACGCACAATCACTTTATAAGTCCGGTAAAACCTCTGATGCAATTTCCGAATTCAGGGAGTTGCAGAAAAAATTTCCTCGATCAAATTATGCGGATGATTCTCAGTATCTTATCGGATGGATTCATTTCCAGAACAATGAGTTTCAAAAAGCAATTGACAGCTATGACTATATATTTACTCGTTATCCCCATACTTCGCTTCGACCTATAGCTGTTTATTCCATAGGCGACAGTTATTACAATCTGGGCGACTATGATAAAGCTCTGGAAAATTACCTGAATCTGCTCGACCAGTATTCCGACACAAGATTCATTTTCGATGCTATTAACGGTATTCAATATTGTTATATGGCTAAAAACCAGCCGGAGGATGCTGTTACCGTAATTGACAGGTTTATTGCAGATAATCCCCGTTCTGAATTCGCCGATGAGATTATGATGAAGAAGGGTGAGATTTATTATAGTCTTGCCGCTTACGATAAGGCTATCGAAAGTTATAAGGAGTTTATTGTTCTATTCCCGAGAAGCAGCCTGGTTCCTGAAGCATTTTACTGGATTGGAAAAAGTTATTCCACTCTTAGTAATAGCGAAGAAGCAATTGATAACTTTCAAGTCGTTACTGATAATTACCTGGATTCCCGATACGGCATTGACGCGGTTGTTGAACTAGGTGATTTGTATGTCTCGTTAAAACAATATCCTGTTGCTCTGGAATTATTTAATAAAACTCTTCCGAAAATTAAAGATGAAAATCGTAAGCCGGAGATCATGTTCAAGAAAGCAATGATTCAGATTGAACTGGATGATATCGTTAATGCATATTCAACATTAAATGAAATTGTTAATTACTATGAAGGGTCCATCTTTGCAGATAAAGCAAAAATTGAATTAAGCCTGATGGAAATTGCCCGCAATGAATTTGCGAATGCGGAAAGTCTTCTGAAGGAACTGGGTCAGAAACGATCTGATGATATAGGTGCCCAGGCTCAGTATCTTTACGGCGTAGTGTTATTTGAACAGGGTAAATATGATGATGCAATTCTCGCGCTAGTACGTGTTAGATCAATCTTTCCCAATTACGATTACTGGTACAGTAAATCTCTGATCGCACTTGGCGATTGCTATATTAAATCAAATGATAAACGTCGTGCAAGGGAGATGTTCAGGGCTGTAATTCAAAAGCATTCAAATGATGAACTTGGCGCTGAAGCCAGAAACAAATTGAATAAGTTATGAGAAAATTAATATTTATAATATTTGCTGTGGCTGGTTTATTGAACGCCCAAAGTGAATCGGGAAGTCAAAGCATTGAACTTCCGGATTTCGTGATTACTGGTATTCAGAATATCACAGTTCCTGAAATGACCAAAAGAAAACCGGAACTTATTAACTCCTTGTCGGATGAATTTTTCCGACCGGTTGTTATTCCGGAAAAGCTTTCGCTTATAAATGCGTCGGCACCCCAAAGGATTGACTATCAAATTATGAGTCTCTCAGATTACAGCAGGGGACTATTAATTCTCGGCGGAGGAATAAATACGCTTCCAACCGGACATTTTTATTTTAATCAAAGCAGCAGTCATTTCCTGCTGGGTACTCATGTTTGGGGCAGCAATATCAGGGAGTATGTTGATAATGCCGGTTACAATGTTTCCGGCGCTGAAATATCCACCGATTTTTTTATAAGCAGCAGATCTTCATTCCTGCCCGGACTGAAAATATCAATGGATGGAACTTTTTACAGGGACAGCTATAAGTTATTTGCTTCTTCAGTTCCAGGTACAAAAAGAGAGAATGAAAACATTGCGGGTACACTATCATTTACAAATAATCTTTCCGAAACATTCACGTATGGACTTACCGGTACTTACGAAAGCCTGAAGTTCAAAAACCTGGACTTCATCGAGAATATAGTAATCGGCAAAGGATACATGGAAAGTGATTTCGGTAAGTTTGGATTTAATCTGAACGGTGAGTATCAGTTCCAGGATCCGAAGAATACTTTATCATCGGAGGGCTCCTACACATTTTATGAAGGTTCATTCGGGATTCATGTAAGCGCATTTGAAAACTTCAAGGTTAAGTTCGGTTTTTACTATGCTAAGCAGGACACTTCGAAAATAATTTCACCAACGTTTTCTTTTGATCTTAAACTTGATGATAACATTTCAATGTCCGGGGGATATACTCCGCATATGTCATTTTGCAGGACGAGAGACTTGATCAATAAAAACAGATATTACCTGCCCGGAACTGAAGATAATGTAACACAGCTTTTTAACTCGTTTACCGAAGTGAATGTTAAGTACGAGTTCTATACTAATTTTGAATTATCTATAGGGGGTAATTTTTCAAGTATAGATAATATGTACTATTTTGATGATTCCGGATCAAGCGGAATATATACTTTTAAAACTCTGGATGCTGTTAAAAATGCCGAAGCTTACGTCCATTTTGGATTGCATAATGGACCTGTCGGACATTTTTACGGTGACGTTAAATACCATTATTCGAAAACTGATGATGGTTACCACGTACCCTTTAATCCGGCTGTTTCTGCAAGTCTTACCTGGGGTACCGGATTGGGAGAATATCTGGACTTAAGCTCATCAGTAAATTATTTCAGTAAAAGTTATACTGATATTTTAAACAAAGAGGAACTTGACTCATTTCTTGATTTATCGTTTATTGCGAAGTACAGGTTTGTGGGAAATTTGAAACTGACTGCTGAAGTGAACAATATTCTTAATCGAGACAATGAGTTTTACAAAGGTTATGTAAATAAACCTCTTGATGTAATTGCCGGAATTGAATATCGTTGGTAATCTAAAATTACTTCATAATAAACTGAAGAAATTATGAATAAAGATACGCTTATTTCTAATATATCGAAGACATTAAAACTTCTTGAATCAGAGAAGGAATATGCCTTCAGAAATTTAATCAGCAAGGTATCAGAACGTATCGATTTTGATCAAACGTTAAAGATCGAAAACGTTGGCGTGTTTCAATTAAAAAAGGAACCATTACCCAGGCAGGAAAGAGCCGGACTTCCTTCGGCTTCAAAAGAAAAACGTACTCTTATTTATTCTCCTCCTTTCGAGAATTTGGACGGTGATGTTAATTCTGTTTTTCTCACAATTGATCTGGATGATTTTAATGCCACTTCCGCTGATGATATCGATAAGACTTTAAGCCTCAGTGTCAATCAGCCTTTAATGCCTATGACGAGAACAGGGGATGAATCAGACTCTGATGAGAATAATGAGTCATTCGATTCAGATTTGGAAAGAAGAATCATTAACCTTGTTGAGGATGGAGAAGTACTTGAGGATTTCGATATTTGGGAGGAATACCTCAGTAGAAATCCGGTTGAGGATGCACATGAATCTGCTTTTAACGAAGAGGAAGATAGCTCTATTGATGAAATGGTTATAAAAGCTGCTCAGCGATTTGAGGAAACTTCCGATCCTTTTATGGATGATGATAATGAACCGGTTGATGAAATCCACAAGGAAAAAGAAGATGAGCTCCCCGAACCGGAAGAGCCTGATGATGCGATGCCGTCGGCTGAAGCGGAAACAGAACCTGTAGATGAATTAGCAAAGACGGTGCTTGATGATGAGCTTAAAGCTTTTGAGGAAATTGCCCAGCTTGAGGATACGATAGATTCTGAAGAGACGGAATCACCTGGGACTGAATCTGTGGCCGATGAAACTCCTGAAGAAAAGGATGTTGAAGCTGAGAGACCTAAGGATGAGTATGATGAGCTTACAGGTAAAATTCTCAGCGAGGAGAAAGTTGATGATATTCTCGGAAATGTCGAGGTTGGTAACGATGAAGATGTAGAAGATAAAAAAGAACTTTCTACACTTGATAGTCTAACTGATATAAATGAAGATGATATTGAGGAAGAGGAGGATAATAAATCAGTATTTGACGAACTGGAAGAATACTTAAAAGAAGAAGATCAGGAAGAGCCGGTCGAGGAAACTGAAACATTGGAGATTCCTGATGAACCGGAAGTTACTCCTGAAACAATTGTCGAGGAATCTGAGCCGGTTGAAACTGAAGATGAACTTATTGCAGAAGCTGAAAGTGAAGATCATGTAACTGAACCATTCTATCTCAAGAAGTGGTTTATTATAACTGTACCTGCTTTCATTATTATGATAGCGGTTATATTCCTGCTGATGACAGGAAGCGAACCGGATCAGATGGTAGAAAATCAAACCGAATCAGTTATGAATAATCCGGAAACTGTTGATAACAATGAAGATTCGAAGATGCCTTTAGACTCTCAGCGGGTTGACACCGAGGCAGTACAACCCGGTAAACCGGCAGTTGAAGAAAATACTCCACCCCCGCAGCATTCTGGTTTGTATAGAGAAATTTCCAACGACTCACAGGTTGCGAAACAAATATTTTATGACGGAAGGGAATACACTGTTCAGATTTCTTCCTGGAGGAGTGCTAAAGTTGCCGAGGGCGAGGTTAACAGGTTGAAAGAAGCCGGTTACGATGCCTTTATTTATCAGTTATACCTGAAATCCAAGAACAGCACCTGGAACAGGGTAAGGATAGGTTACTTTAAGTCTTTGGATGAAGCCACAGTATTTATAGCAAATAATAAATTTTAATTTCACATAAGGATTATTATGAGTTTGTTTTCAATCATTATTAAAGGAGGCTGGCTGCTAATACCAATTTTCATAGCCTCCATCATCGCGGTTGCAATTATTATCGACAGGTATATTGTAATAAACAGGTCAAGACTAAATGTTCCTTCGTTCCTCGTGAAGATAAGAGGACTACTAAAAAGAGGCGACATGCAATCGGCTATCGAGTATTGCATGGAAGAGAAATCACCAGCAGCCAACATTGTTAAAAAAGGATTGAAAAAATATAATTTAGGACATGAAAGGGTTCGGGAAGCAATCGAAAGTGCAGGTAAACAGGAGATCAGTAAACTTGAAAAAGGTCTGTCAATTCTTGCAACGATTTCCGGTGTTGCGCCTTTATTGGGATTCCTGGGGACTGTCACCGGAATGATATCGGCATTTATGCGTATCCAGGATCTGCAGGGTGCGGCAAACCCGAGTGATCTGGCCGGGGGAATTTGGGAGGCGTTGCTTACTACGGCATTCGGACTTGCAGTAGGCATTGTAGCGCTAACATTTTATAATTACCTGCTTTCATCAATTAATAAACTTGTTCTTGATATGGAAGTTATATCGAATGATGTTGTTGATATACTTGAAGAAGTCAGGCAGAGTAAAAAATCAATATAGGTATTTGAATGAAACTTGAGATGTCTAATAAACCGTTAACATCGTTTAGCCTGTCGTCATTGACCGATATTGTGATGCTTCTGCTTATATTCTTCCTGCTGACTTCGCAATTTGTTATTCAGACGGGAGTAAGAGTGAAACTGCCTGGCGCCAAGAATAATGAGCAGGTTGCTCCATCAAGAATGATAGTGTCGATCACGGGAACACAGAAAATATATGTTGGAACCGAAGAAGTAACAATGGAAGCACTCGCTCAGAAAATTGCAGCGCTCGGAGATAATTTAACTGACGCGAATCTTATAATACGGGCCGATAAAGATGTAAACGTGAATATGGTTGTGAAAGTTATAGATGCCGCAAAGGGTGTCGGTGTTAACAAGTTTACAATCGAAACCGAAAAAGAATCTTTTTAATGAACTTCCGTAAAACTAAAAATATTTCCTATTCAATTTCGATAATTGTCCACGTAGTTCTAATGCTATTATTCATGGCATTTACGTTTACTATTGACCATGAAGTGGATGAATTCGTTACAGTCGGATTTGGAACATTCGGTGAACTAAGTTCTTCGGGTGCGGAGCCGGTGGTAAAAGAAGTTAAAGAGGAAAATGCAGTTGAGAAGGTAGAAGAAAAAAAGCCCGAAGAAAAGAAAGTTGAAGTTCCTAAAGTTAAAAACCTTGATGAAGACAATGTTAGTGTTCCGGAAAAGAAAAAGGAAGAAGAGAAACCTGACGAAATACTTAAGGAAAGAAAAGAAGCTGAGAATAAAAACAAGGGTAGAGAAGTTGCCGGCGAGGGCATCGGAAAATTCGGATTGTTTGATATTGAATGGGGCGGCACCGGGAAACGGAAAATTTACAGCTATAATATTCCAGCATACCCTGCCGGAGTTTCAAAGGAGATAGATGTTAAGTTGCGATTTTCAATTTTACCCGATGGTACTGTTGGAAGAATATTCCCCTTGATAAAGGCTGATACGAGACTTGAAACAGCAGCCATTAATTCATTGAGACAATGGCGTTTTGAACCTTTGCCATCCGGACAGCAACAGGCAGAACAATCAGTACTAATTATATTCCCATTCCGGCTGCGTTAGGATTGTTCCTTCTTCACGCGTGAGTTTATAACTTGCGCTCCGATTAGTCCCCCTACAATTCCGAAAATTATATCAATAAAGAGGTTATTCACGATTACGGCAAACGAGTAAAGAAATGAAAAACCCTTTGTCTGGATATCTTCTACAACTATTGACAATAATTCCTGACTTTGATTTATTATAGACTTGGTAAGAGGGAATTCGTTAATCATCTTCTGGAACTCAGGATAAGCAACTACCAAATCATTATTCTTTGTGATGAAGGTTATAAATATTTCAAGCCCGCTTCCAACAATAGCCGCATATAATCCGGTAAATAGTCCGAGTATCAATCCTTTTTTCAATGTCATTAAACCTGTTTCATTATTCGCTTTTCTATCCAGTATAATTGCGAAGTAAGCCGCAACTGGAATAATAATACAACAGGAAAAGCTTTTTGCAAACGGAACAATCTGTAATACTCCTGCTCCGAATCCACTCACAAATGCTGATAAATATTTTTTCACTTTAACTCAAACAATAGTTTCTCAATTCCGTTTCTAATATATAAAAAAGCTATCGAACCCAAAAACACACCGGTGAGCGCGGCTACCCAATGGCTGTAATTGTAAAGTCCGGCATTATAACAGATGATATCCAGAATTATTATTATTATAGCTGCTGCCAGCAGTCTTAAATTCGGTGAGCTGACCTCTCTAACGAACAATGTAATTGTCGACAAAAAGAATGCCCCGATATAAATGCCTGAACACCTCGCGCATAACTGTGTGCAGTTCTCATCAATACAAATTAGTTTCAATGGATTCTGATGACAGACCATTGAAAATGCTTTTGTGGTAATAAATTGCAGAATTGAAAAAGATGGGAAATAACCGGCAATAATTTCACTGAAATTACCAACGACCCAGATAAATAATAGAATGAATAAAAATAGTCTGATTGAAAGTTTCAAACTTGTCCCGAATCGACTAACGAGAATACTTAAGGATTTTATCAGGGATTAAGACATAAATGGCATAATCTGTAACAATTGCTTTGCGTATTAATGTTCCGTCCAAATGCGGATCAAAATTTTTAAATCCTGCTGATTGATTTCTCAGATTCAAATATTTGATTTTTAATTCACTGCTGATTGTTAAAATGTTGTCCTGTATCGTCAACTTTGGTTCACTTAATCCTGAATTAAGTCTTGCAAGACCGCTGCCGAACACATCAAATACTTTAATGATATCACCGTCGGCAATGTACAGGTTTGTGGAATTGGAAACAGCAATATCCTGCGGATCATCTAGTGCGAATTCTCCGGCATCAGTGTTTCCTATCTCTAGAATGAAATTACCCCTAAGATCATATTTAAGCACTCTCTGATTGTCACCGTCGAGAACAAAAAGATCACCTTGGTTTGAAACAATACAGCTCCTTGGGTATGCGAATTTGTATCGTTCATCCTCTCGGCTGCTTGTTGTAAATGAGGATAGGAAATTGAGATCTTTATCAAAGATCTGTATCCTATGATTGTTTTGATCCGTTACATACACATTCAAAGTTGTCGCAAAGATATCAACCGGATTATCGAATGCACTTGCAGACCAGCCGTATCCCCCGATGGTTTTTAGTGTGATTCCTGCAGGAGATAGTTTGTAGACCTCATTGGTTTCCGAATCGCAGATAAAAATGAATCCGGCTGCGTTAATATCGAAACAGGAAGCATCTGTGAAATCTCCAATCACTTCTTGTAGCCCGGATGACTGTGCTTGATATACAATGTTTAATAAAAAGACTATGCAGAGTGTTCTGATCATACCCAAATATAGTGATAATGCTGTTGAGTGGAAATGATAATGTAAATACCGGGCAGTTCGCGGAGCAATATTAGTTTATTTTGGTCCTCAGGCGGTTTATTTATATTGATTCGGGATCAATATTAGGTTAAATTTCGATGCCAAATGAGTTCAAATTATTTTAAAAAATATAGCGGTGCCGGAAACGATTTCATCGTTTTCGATAAAGCGGAGAATCCCGAATTACCCATTTCTTCGGAAATTATTCGTCGCATTTGCGATAGACGATATGGAGTGGGTGCAGACGGAATTATCGTAATTAACGATATTCCCGATTATAATTTCGAAATGCAGTACTATAATGCTGATGGTTCTCTAGGTTCATTATGCGGCAATGGCGCTAGATGTGCATTGAAATATGCGTCGGTTTCAGGACGATTACCGGACAATAAAGCGAAATTTTTATGCAACAGGGAAACATATTCAGGAGTGATTAAGACTTCCAGTGAAGTGGAATTCCAGTTGCACAGCCCGCAAAAAGTTAAAAAGGAATTTCAGCTTAAGCTATTCGACCAGCTGATTCCCGCATCATTTGCAGATACCGGTTCTCCTCATGTGGTTGTTAATATTGACGAAATTACAAGCGGCGATAAAGATATATTAAACGAAATAGATTCTTTTCCGGTTACCAAATGGGGAAAAGAAATTCGTTATCACGAGGATTTTGCTCCCGGCGGTACCAACGTAAACTTCGTACAGATTAAGGATAATGTAGTTCATATAAGGACTTTTGAAAGAGGGGTTGAGGCAGAGACTCTGGCATGTGGAACCGGTTCTGTTGCTGCGTCGATTATTGCTGCATTAAATTACGGATTAACGACGCCGGTTAAGCTAAAAACATTCGGTGGTGATTACCTGCACGTTGCTTTTGATAAATCCGGAGAGGAATTTAAAAATGTTTCTTTAACCGGACCGGCAGTGCAGGTATTTAAAGGAGAAATCAAATTATCAAATTAAGAGGAAATAAATGGGAAAAGTGTTGTTCTCAATTAAGTATGAAATTCTTCCCGATAAACGGGAGTCTTATCTCGATGTTGTTAGGGAATTAAAGTCACTTGTTAAGTCAGAAGGTCTGGAAAGTTATTCTGTTTTCGAACAAAAAGGAAAACCGAATATGTTTCAGGAAATGTATGTGTTTGAATCGAAACAGGCTTTTGAGGACTTTGATGATGAGCCGAGTGAAAGAGTTGATCTGCTTATGAATAAGTTATCTGATATGGTGAAAGAACAAAGTACAAAGTATTCAACTTTTTATGAAATCTAACAAATGGAATTGTTAGTACAAACGTCATTTCTTATATAATGTTTATTTATGCTTGAATATATTGGCGCTATACATATGCATTCGGTATTTTCAGACGGAACAGGAAAGCCTGAAGAAATTGCCGGATTTGCAGATGAAGTCGGACTGGATTTTATAGTTCTTACCGATCATAATACGCTCCGTGCCCTGGATGAAGGATATGAAAAATGGTATGGCAAAACTCTTCTTCTGGTCGGCTGTGAGATTAATGACAAGCAAAATCTTAACCATTTCCTGGCTCTTGGTATCGACAAAACTCCATCGACGCGAATTCCCGCAAAGGAATATGTGAAACTTATTAAGGATTCCGGGGGAGTTGGGATTATAGCTCATCCTCATGAGAAGAGATCATCCATGAAAGAGCATCCTCCATACCCCTGGAAGGAGTGGGATACCGATGATTTTACCGGACTGGAAGTCTGGAATCATATGTCGCAGTGGATGGAAGGCCTTACTGAACAAAACAAATACAATTATTTTGTTCATCCTCTTCGTTCGAACACTCATCCGCCCGAGGAAACTCTTGAACTTTGGGATCGATTAAACCTGGAAAGAAGGGTGGTAGGAATTGGTGGGATAGATGCTCACGCACATAAAATCAACCTTCTCGGATTTTTCGAAGTTGAAGTTTTCCCCTACAAGGTTTTATTCAAATCGATCAGAACTCATATACTTACAAAAGAGCAGATTAAGAAAGGGGAATCGAAGGATAATTTGCAAAATGCGAAGGAAAGTATTTATTCTGCATTGAAAGAAGGCCGGTGTTTCATTTCAAATTATTACAGGGGAGATGCGAAGGGATTCCGGTTTTTCGGTGAAAATGAAGGGAAAATATATAATATGGGTGAAAATATGCCGCTATCCGGGAAGACCAGGCTACGCGTATTATTACCGAATATTACCAGTGCAATTAGGTTGATAAAAAACGGTACGGCTGTTGAAGAGATTGAAAACCTTGATGCTGAATTCATTATAAATACGCCCGGCGCCTACAGGGTGGAAATTCACCAGGATAATTTCCCCTGGATCTATTCAAATCATATTAGAATAGGAATATAAATTTTTATATCTTTCCTGTCTATATTTTATCTGAATACATATTTGGAGTAGATGTGTTAGCAAAAAAGAAAAAACTGTCCAAAAAGCAAATTAAAGAGGACAAACTGGTAACAAGTTACTACCAGGCACAGAAGTTCTATGAAGATTATCAATCAAAAATATTTATTGTCGTTGCGGCGATCGCAGTAGTTATAGTTGCTGCATTTTGGTATTCATCCAAAATTGAACAGGAAAATATGTCCGCAACAACAGAATTGGCAAGGGTAATTCCGATTTACGATCAGGGATCTTATCTTGAAGCGATTGACGGAAGACCCGGAACAAACATATTAGGACTCAGAACGATTGTTGATGAATTCAGCGGGTCGGAACAAGGTGAAGTCGCAAGAATTTATCTTGCCAACTCGTTATATAATACCGGTAAGATTGATGAAGCTCTTGAAGAGTATGATAATTATTCAGGCTCAAGCGACCTGCTGGCTGCCACAGCTCTTGCCGGTAAAGCTGCATGTTATGAAGCAAAAGGTAACAGCGCTGAAGCTGCGGATTTATATTTATCTGCCTCTTCCGTGAATGATACTGATCCTCAAAATCCCGACTATATGCTGAGTGCCGCAAAGAATTATATTGATTCGGGCAGCAAATCAAAGGCCGAAAAAATACTAAATGAAATAAAAGCCGAATATAAAAATACACAGGCAGCACGCGAAGTTGATAAGTACCTTGTTTACACAAAAATTTAATCGGTTTACTTAATTCTAATAAATATTGATCTGTAAGAGGAAATAATGGCGGATACATCAGATTTCAGAAATGGTCTTATAATTAAATTTAAGAATGACCTTTATACAATTGTTGAGTTTCAGCATGTTAAACCGGGTAAGGGGGGTGCATTTGTCAGAACCAAAGTTAAAAACCTGCGCACCGGTAAAGTATTGGACAATACCTTCAGATCAGGTGAAAGTGTTGAGACTGTTCGTGTTGAACGTAAAAAATATCAGTTCCTGTATAAAGAATCGGGCGGACTGGTATTAATGGATAATGATACTTACGAACAAATGACTGTTCCCACGGAGCAATTTGGTGACGGTGAAAAATTTCTTAAAGAAAGCGAAGAAGTTGAGGTTTTATTGGACGATCAGGATCAGATTATTTTGGTCGAACTTCCTGTCTTTGTAATTTTGAAAGTTATTGAAACAGAGCCCGGATTCAAGGGTGATACTGCAACAAACGTTATGAAACCAGCCACTCTGGAAACAGGCGCACAGATTCAGGTGCCTCTTTTTATCAATGAAGGTGACGTGCTGAAAGTTGATACCAGAACAGGCGAATATTCCGAACGAGTTAAAAATTAAAAAGTGCGGGTCATGGATATAAACAAAATCAAACAACTAATTAAACTAGTTGAAAAAAGTGAAATCGCCGACTTTTCAATTCAGGAAGGCGATTTGAAGATTAAAATTTCCAAGAATTCCAGGAACCAGGTTGTTACAAGTATCCCTGCCGTTAGCCCGGCACCGGCTGCAGAAGCGGTTCAAGCTGCTAATGCTGAATTACAACCTGCTGCGGGAAAATTGGCCGACAATTTATACGAAATTAAATCTCCAATTGTCGGTACGTTTTACAGAGCTCCTGCTCCTGATGCTGATTCCTATGTACAGGTTGGAGACCAGGTAAGCGAAGGTTCGGTTCTTTGTATAGTTGAAGCGATGAAACTTATGAACGAAATCGAATCAGACGTCAGCGGGAAAGTTGTTAAAATACTCGTTGAGAATGCGACACCGGTCGAATACAATCAGCCTCTGTTTTTAATAGAGAGATCTTAACACATCAAAAATTTCCCGAGGATATTTTGTTTAACAAAATACTGATTGCTAATCGAGGCGAAATTGCACTTAGAATTATTAGAACCTGCAAGGAACTTAATATTCCGACAGTTGCTGTATATTCGGAAGCTGATGAGGATTCGCTTCATGTAGTTTTTGCGGATGAAGCCGTTTGTATCGGCCCTCCGAACAGCAGAGACAGTTACCTTAAAGTTCCGAATATCATGTCTGCGGCTCAAATTACCGGTGCCGATGCTATTCATCCCGGTTATGGGTTCCTTGCTGAAAATGCTGATTTCTCGGAAATCTGTGCCGAACATGAAATAAAATTTATCGGTCCGTCGCCAGATATGATTAATAGAATGGGTGACAAGGCACTAGCTAAAGAGACTATGAGAAAAGTGGGTGTGCCTGTTGTACCCGGATCAGACGGAGCAGTTGCTACTATTGATGATGCCAAAACAATTGCAGCTGAAATTGGTTATCCTGTTATGTTGAAGGCTTCCGCAGGCGGCGGTGGTAAAGGAATGCGTATTGTATGGGAAGAGAAAGAAATCCAAAAAGCATTCCAGACTGCAAGCAACGAGGCTGATGCTGCATTCGGCGATCCGACTCTGTACTTGGAAAAATTTATTGAAAGTCCCCGACATGTTGAAATCCAGATTATGGGTGACCGTTTTGGAAATGTTTACCAATACGGTGAACGCGATTGTACAGTTCAACGGCGACATCAGAAACTTATAGAAGAATCACCTTCACCTGTTATTTCACCTGAAACTCGTAATAAAATGGCCGAAGCGGCCATACTCGGCGCTCAATCGGTTAATTATGAAGGTGCTGGTACAATCGAGTTCCTTGTCGATAAGGACCAGAATTTCTACTTTATTGAAATGAATACAAGAATTCAGGTTGAACATCCTGTTACCGAGATGGTTAATAACCTCGACCTGATTAAGCAGCAGATCCTTGCGGCATCGGGACAAAAACTGCAGGATATTCCACAAGGTATAAACGGTCACAGTATTGAATTCAGAATTAATGCCGAAGATCCGGATAACAATTTCAGACCATCACCCGGTAAAATTGAGTATCTGCATTTCCCCGGTGGATTCGGAGTTCGTATAGATTCACATATTTATAATGATTATCACATACCGCCGTTTTATGACTCTCTTATTGCTAAAATGATAGTCTGGGGAACAGATCGTACTCACGCGATCGCGAGAGCTAAAAGGGCGCTTGAAGAATTCACGGTTGAAGGTATTAAAACTACTATTCCGTTCCACCAGAAAGTAATTGAAAATGAGTATTTCCTTAACTCTGATTATGATACTAATTCGATAGATAAACTGTTCAATAAAAATGATTGAGGTCAAAAATGAACGTGCCTGCAGAATTGAAATATACTAAAGATCATGAATGGTTGAAAATTGAAGGTAACACCGGCACTATAGGAGTTACCGATTATGCCCAGGGTGAGCTGGGTGATGTAGTTTTTGTTGATATTGATCCGGACATGAATGAAATAGTAGCCGGCGAATCATTCGGAACTATTGAAGCCGTTAAAACAGTTAGCGATTTGTTTGCTCCTGTTTCAGGCAGTGTTGTTGAAATTAATGAAAAACTTCAGGACGAACCTGAGCTTGTTAACTCTGATCCTTATGGTGAAGGATGGCTTATCAAGGTTGAACTAAGTGATACAGCTCAGCTTGATGCACTTCTGGATAGTGAAGGATACTCAGCTCAACTAAGCTAACCAGCGAATTCTGTAAATAATTTTCAAGCCTCATTAATTTCCTGTTAGTGAGGCTTCATTTATATATACAAGGACCTACGGATGGAACACAACGAAACTATACTCATTCTTGATTTCGGATCACAATATACCCAGTTAATTGCCAGACGCATTCGTGAGCTGAATGTTTACTCTGAAATTCATCCTCATACATTCGGTATTGACGAATTGAAGAAAATGAATCCGAAAGGTATAATCCTATCCGGTGGGCCAATGAGCGTATACGATAAAGACTCTCCACAGATTGATCCGGAAGTATTGGAGCTTGGCATTCCGGTTCTCGGTATTTGTTACGGACTGCAATTAATTTGCAGAAACTTGAAGGGTAATGTCGAACCGGCAGAGAACAGGGAATACGGTAAAGCAATGCTGAACATTGTTGACAGCAAAGGTATACTGGAAGGTGTTGAAAAAAACTCTACTGTCTGGATGAGTCATGGAGATTATGTAACAATGATGCCTGAAGGATTCCAAATAACTTCGGAAACCGCCAGCTCTCCGATATGTTCAATCAGTAATGAGCAGAAGAAGATTTATGGTCTGCAGTTTCATCCTGAAGTTGTTCACACTGAAGAGGGAATTAAAATACTCAAGAATTTTGTTAGCAGCATTTGTGGGTGTTCAGGTAGTTGGACTCCGGATAATTTTATTTCGGCAAGTGTTGCTGAAATAAAACAGAGAGTTGGTGATGCCCACGTCATTTGTGCTCTAAGCGGTGGTGTGGATTCATCAGTCGCGGCATTACTTGTTCATAAAGCCATTGGTGATCAACTCACATGCATACACATCGATACAGGAATGATGCGAAAGAATGAAAGCGAGAATTTCGTAAAATTGTTTAACGAGAAATACGACCTTAAAGTACTTCACATCGACGCTTCCGAAAAATTCCTTGGTCGTTTAGAAGGTGTGATAGATCCGGAGAAGAAGAGAAAAATTATCGGGAATACTTTTATCGATGTCTTCGATGAAGAGGCTGGTAAATTGAATGACGCGGCTTTTCTAGTTCAGGGAACATTGTATCCCGATGTAATCGAATCGGTTTCTGTAAAAGGCCAGTCGGTTACAATTAAAACTCATCACAATGTTGGCGGACTTCCCGAGAAAATGAATCTCAAACTTATTGAACCTTTCAGGGAGTTATTCAAAGACGAGGTTCGCGCAATCGGGCATGAACTTGACTTACCGGTTGAGTTTATTAACCGACACCCGTTTCCCGGTCCCGGACTTGCCGTTAGAATTTTAGGGGAAATTACAAAAAACAGACTTGATATACTCCGCGAAGCTGATGATATTTACATAACCGAGATCAGCAACTTCGGTATTTACAACGAGATCTGGCAGGCATTCGCAGTGCTGCTTCCTGTTCAGACGGTGGGAGTTATGGGGGACGCCCGCACATACGAGAATGTAGTCGCACTTAGAGCGGTTACATCCACTGATGGAATGACTGCCGATTGGTACAGGTTTTCTTCGGAGTTTCTCGAATCTGTATCGAATAAAATTATTAGAAATGTTAAGGGAATAAACAGAGTAGTTTACGATATCAGTTCCAAGCCACCTGCAACTATCGAATGGGAATAAAATAGTTACCTGAAAATAGAGGTGTGAAATCAAAGTTAAAGAACTTCCGCTGGACGAACGACCGCGGGAGAAATTGATTCTAAGGGGAGCACAGAATCTCAGCAACGCGGAACTTGTGGCAATAATGCTTCGAACCGGAACAAAAGGGAAATCAGTTATCCAGGTTGCCCTGGAGTTAATTGTGAAGTACGATAATGTTGCCCAGCTTGCTCTTCAGTCAGTTGAGTCATTGTCGAAAAACATCGGCATAGGCAGAGATAAAGCGGCTACATTGGTTGCTGCTTTCGAGCTTTCGAAGCGAATCGACCTTCAGAAAAAATGGTTCTCTAACAAGAAGGTTACTTCTCCGGATGACGTAGCTGGTATTTTCATTCCTCTGCTCAGGGATGAAGTTAAAGAAAAGTTCATTGTAGTTTGTCTTAATTCGTCGAACAAGATTATAAAGTACGAAGTTGTGAGTATAGGAACTTTAAATAGTAGTCTTATTCACGCAAGAGAAGTTTTTAAGGTTGCAATTGAAAATAATTCTGCTAATATTATCTTAATTCATAATCATCCCAGCGGTAATCCTGAACCGAGCAGGGAAGATATTGAAATCACAAAGAAACTAGTCGAAGCGGGGAACTTACTCGAAATCAAGGTGTTTGATCATATTATAATTGCTCAAACTGAGTTTGTTAGTATGATTGACAGAAAAATCGTGTAAAAAAAGCATTTTTTCGGCATAATAATTCCTAAAATTTAAAAAAATGGTTATATTTAACAGACTTAATATAAAGACACAAATTTCATTCAAAGGAGGATTCAAATGAAAGAATTCAAAAAGCTGTTAAGCACTGCCTTGGCTGTTTTAATGTTTGCCGGTATGATGAGCTTTACTGCATGCAGCGGAGTAAGTGAAGAACAAATGGCTGAATTAAATGCATTAAGGTCAGAAGTTAAATCTCTTGAGAAAGAAGTTAATTCTCTTAAGAGCGAAAAAACTAAATTAGAAAGAGAAATTGCAGAGCAGAACGCAAAACTGGATCAGTGTTCTAAGGACAAAGCGGAAACTGAATCTAACTTAAAGAAAATAATGAAGTAAAGTTTAATAATTTCTTACGGAGGAAATAAATGAAATCATTAAAGTTTTTTGCAGTATTATCTCTCTTGCTTTTCTTCTCTGCTAATCTTTTTGCTCAAGAGGAAAAAGAAATGACTGAGGAAGAATGGCAAAGTGAAATCAACAGACTTACAGCCAAGAAAACAGAACTTACAACTGAATTGAATACATTACAAAACGATGTAAACAATTTGAAATCAACACAAGCCGGTCTTCAGTCCTATGATGATTGTATGAATGAACTTTATGCAATGGTTGGCGCTTCTGAAGGCGATATTAACAAGTTCAGAAAAATGGTTGCTGACTTAAACGGTAAGATCGGTAACGACAACTATGATAAAGAAGATATTATGGCTCAGTGGGAAAAATTAGCCAACAGCAGTATTAGTGCGCTTCCCGACCTGTTCGAGAAAGTTCACAATCAGATGAAAAGAGCTCTCGATGCATGGGATCAGAAACCAAAAGAAATCAATTACACAGTTGTTCGCGGTGATCACCTTTGGGGAATCGCTAAGAAGAAAGAGCACTATGGAAACGGATTTGCTTGGCCGGTAATTTACAAAGCCAACAGAGATCAGATTAAAGATCCTGATTTGATTTATCCGAAACAAGTATTCAAGATTCCTAGTTTAACTGATGAAGAAAAAGCAAAATATGATAAAGCAAGAGCCAACTACAAACCGGCTCCGCCAATGCAAAACTAGTTTTTGAATGATATTACATTATTAGAAATAGCAAATTGCCCCTTGTCGGTTTAAATTGATAAGGGGCATTTTGTATTTAAAATATGACACAACTGGAAAAACAAATATCGATTGAGAATGTAGATCAGGCAAGTCTGCTTGGATTTAACGATTCGAATCTTAAAACCGTTGAAGACAGGTTTTCTTCGGGTATTGTAGTTCGCGGAGAAAGAGTTCTGATAAAAGGTGTGATCGAAGAAATTGAAAGTATAGAAAAGATATTCAAGGAAATGATTTACGTACTTAACACAACCGGGAAACTCGAGAAAGGTGATGTTGAGACGATAATCGATCTTACCTTGCAGGGAAGGGAAATAATAGCTGATGACGAGTACGATAACATTATACTGTATTCGAAAAAGGATGTTATTAAAGCTAAGACGCCTACCCAGGTTCAGTATTTTGAGGATGTGAAAAAGAACGATATTTGTTTCGCCATTGGTCCCGCTGGAACCGGCAAAACATATTTGGCTGTCGCGTTCGCCGTAGCGGCGCTTAAAAAAGGAATAGTACAGAGAATTATACTAGCTCGTCCTGCGGTGGAAGCCGGCGAGAGTCTTGGGTTCCTGCCGGGTGACTTTAGGGATAAGATCGATCCGTACTTACGACCTCTTTACGACGCTCTGAATGATATGCTTCCCTCGGAACAGTTACGTAAGAATATTGAGAACGGGATAATTGAAATTGTACCGTTAGCTTATATGCGCGGACGTACTCTGAACAATGCTTACGTGATTCTGGATGAGGCTCAGAACGCTACTGCTATGCAGATGAAGATGTTCCTTACAAGGCTGGGACCTAATTCAAAATCGATTATTACAGGTGACATTACCCAAATTGATTTGCCGACTAAGAAGTCCAGCGGACTTGTTCAAATCCAGGATATCCTGCAGAACGTTGATGGCGTCGGATTCGTCTATTTCAACAAGGATGATGTAGTACGTCATAAACTTGTTAAAGATATAATTGACGCTTACGAGAAATTCCTTAATGGGGATAACGACTAAACCTTCTCCTTACTCTCTTCCCAGAATTTATCCATTTCTTCAAGATTAGATTCGGTAATTTCCCGTCCCGAATCCTTTATTCTTTTTTCAACGTACTGAAAACGTTTAACAAACTTTTCATTTGTTCTTCGCAAAGCATTCTCAGGATTTACTCCCAGGAACCTGGCGAAGTTTACAATCGAGAATAACAAGTCGCCGAACTCTTCCTCAAGTTTCTGAATGCCCTGTTCTGCCTGGGCTTCGCGAACTTCTTCCAATTCTTCTTCAACCTTTTTCCACACATCCTCTTTCTTTGCCCAATCAAATCCAACCTTGGCTGCTTTTTCCTGGAGTCTGAATGCTTTATGCAATTCAGGGAGATTTCTCGGAACACCTTCGACAACGGACTTTCGTCCCTCAGATAGTTTTATTGTTTCCCAGTTCCTTGTAATATCAGCCGTTCCGTTAACCTCGGTATCACCGAATACATGCGGATGCCTACGAATTAGTTTTGCTGTTATACCATCAATTACATCATCTATTTTAAAATTATTGCTCTCTTCTGCAATGACAGAATGAAAAACTATATGAAGCAGTAAATCTCCAAGTTCACCTTTTAACTCGTTATAATTCTCATCGTCAATCGCTTCAATTACTTCATAGCTTTCTTCCAGGGTCGCCGATTTAATGGAATGATGCGTCTGTTCCTTATCCCAAGGGCATTCCTTTCGTAACATGTACATTATGTCAACGAGTTCTTCAAATTTTTTGCCTGCCAAAATTAACTCCTTTATCCTTTTCGATAATGCTTGCAAAGATAATGTTTCCTGAAATAACTAATGGATAGTTTTTCCCCATTGAGTAATTTCATCAACTATTTTAATGAAAATAATTATTTTACAGGTGGTATTTTTAAGTTGTCATTCCTGACTGCCGTCAGGCAAGTTCGATCCCGATGAATATCAGGGGAGAAATCTTAGATAGTAGAATCGAAGAAGATATCTCCTCATCCCGACTAATGTCGGGAGAAGTCGATATGACAACCCAAGTTAAAGCCAAACAAAGTTTTGATTATAAAATCAGGAGTCAAAATGATAGAAGAAAAGATTAAAGAACTCGGTTACGCGCTTCCGGAAACTCCTAACCCGGTTGCAGCATATATTCCCGCGCATCAAACAGGCAGCCTGGTTTTTACTGCCGGTCAGATTCCAATGGTAAACGGTGAATTAAAATTCAAGGGTAAGCTTGGTGCGGATGTTAGTCTGGAGGACGGACAGGCAGCTGCCAGGATAACTGCACTGAATTGCCTTAGCGTGATTAAATCCGTTATAGGAGATTTGGATAATATTAAACGGATAGTAAAACTAACAGTATTTGTCAACGGAACCGATGGTTTTACCGATCAACCGAAAGTGGCGAACGGCGCTTCCGAATTTGTAGTTGAAATATTCGGTGATGCCGGCAAGCACGTGCGAAGTGCGGTTGGCGTGAATTCACTTCCTCTTGGTGTGGCTGTTGAGACGGAAATGGTGGTTGAGGTTAAATAGTCGATTTTGAGGCACTAATCTTTTATTCTAGTAAAATGAAATATCGTTATAATTATTTGCACGTAACCGATTCTCTAGATCTATTAATATTTATTATATATAAAAATTTGGATTATAATAATTCCACTTCCAGTTTTCTCTATCTTCAATTAAACCGGCTTTCACAGGATTATTTAGGATATATTTAGTAAGTCTTAGTAATTCGTTCCTGTCTCGTATTACATGATCATAACTTTCATGTTGCCAGAATTTACCGGTTCTGTTTAGTATTATATTGCATTCACGTGCCGTAAATTTCTTAAAGTCGCGCAATATATTGGTTAATATGTAGAGCGAAACTCTGTTTCGCTTATTAAGATTATTTGAATATGAATTATTCTTTTTATTTAGCGATTCAGTGAATCGCAAATTGTTTCAGAGATAAATCATAGTTTTCAGAAAAATATAATTTAGTATTCATGCTGCTTTGTTATTTCTGTAAAGGTTTAAGTTTTCTTTCATTCTAATTTGTTTCGCTTTTAGTAGTTTCTCTGTTCTCTCGGAAAATATCTTCTCGGCCTTGCCTGTGTATTTGTCGTAAGGCGTTATAAAACCAATAGCCGAGTGGTATCTTTCGCGATTATAATAATCAACTTGTTCTTTGATAAGTTTGTGCAGTTCTGAGAAGTTATCAGCATCATTTGGGTCAACCAGTTCCCTCAATGTCCTATGGCAGCGTTCTATCTCAGCGTTTTCGTTAGGGCAGTGTGGGTGAATGTAGCGTGCAGCAACACCGAGTTTACTGATGAACGATTTATACTCTTGTGATATGTAACAGCTTCCATTATCTGATTGAATCGATTTTGGCTTTCTCCCTGTTATTCTAAATGCCTCTGCTGTTGCGTTTTTAATCGTATCGCCTGTCATAGAACTCAGCAGCTTGTGGTAAGTAATGTAACGGGAAAAGACATCGATATAGGAAAAGAAATAGTAGTCTCTGCCCATATAAGAGATGTTCATTAAGTCAGTTTGCCAAAGTTCGTCAGGATTAGTTAACCTCTCATGAGGACTCCAGTATTGGGGTGTTTTCCGTTTACCCCTAAGGAAAATGAGGTTGTTCTCTCGTAAAATACGGTATACGCTTGAAGAACTCATATATGCAATATTTTCATCTATCATTCGGTAGCTAAGCTCTCGGTGGTTATATCGGGTATGGGAAAGAGCATATCTAATTACAGCTTCTTTTTCTTTGTCCGTGATTTTGTTAGGGGTTATCCTGGGTGTCTCTGTTTCCCTGTCCCCCGGGTTTTCAAGTGAATAAAACCGTTGTGGCGAGATACCCCATTTCCGGCAAATATCTTTCTTTGTCCAGTTATACTTTTTATACCGGGTTATCATATCGAGTAAATCCAGTTTTATTTCTATGCTCATTCGACAGTATCTGCCTAATCTGTAAGTTTTTTTTTAAGCTCTAGCGCTTCTTCTGTTACTGCAACTATTATCTGGTCTTTGCGCTTAATTTCATCTTCCAATTTGTTGATTTTTTGTTCTGTAGCTTTTGATACCTTCGCAAACGTTGATTCTGCGTTATTGAGCATTTGCTTTTGCCATTGATAGAACTGAACTTCATGAATCCCCTTGCGACGGCAATAAGCCGAGATGCCTTCTGGTGATTTTAAGCCTTCGAGAACTGTACGTACTTTGTAACTTGGGCTATATTTTTGTTTTGGCATGGAAGTAAGCTCCTATTTTCTTTTGCAAAATAAGCATCCATGTACTAAATATAATTTTTTCTTGAATGTTAACTTTTACTGAAACAATACGAATCGCTCTACAATTGGTTGTAATATTACATGAATATGGTTCGGCATAATTGTGAAACAATAAAGATTATATTTCTTAGTGTCACCGAAATGCAAAGATTTATAAATAATCGATGCAATATTGTTTTCTGCCAGCCAGCATGGTGTTTTAGTACTGCCGTGCAATTCTTTCTCGAACTTTTCAAAATAATCAATCTGTGCTTTTGAGTAAGACGCACGTTTGGCTTTTATGCTTTTAAGTGAAGATACTTTTACAATTTCTTTTTTGTAATCGTTTTTTAGTTTTTGTACGACATTTAATGGAAGACTCCCGTCTAACCGCATATTAACAAGAAATACGTAACCAGCCGGCTGATAGTGAGGAAGATTTCTTTTGTAGTATGTTTTAATCCTAGTCATAATTTGCAAATAAATTACTTAACATCAATTTAGTTTTATCTCTTAAAAGAACAAAAAATTTAGATCGCGAATCTTTGATTTGCGAAAAAAGTTATTTATTGTAATGATTCGCAGAATCGATTTACGATCATGCAAATTAATAATAAGCTGATTAACCATACTAATTGATCTTGATTTTTTATCCTTATTGATTATATTAGTGAAACATTTGACGGAAAGAATTGTTTAATTCGAAAAAACTATGAAAAAATTAATAATCATATTGTTGGTCGCTTCGTCTGTTTCTTTCGCTCAGTTTAAGAAAGATTATGACAAGCCGATTGATATTAAAAGTGGAATTACTAACTATAATCCTTCCGGATTTTTCACGGGTTTCTTTAATCCGCAGAATTTTGACATGCATCATACCGTTAGTATGAGTTATTCCTCGTTTGGCGGACAGGGAGTTGCCCTTGGCGTTTATACTAACAGTATGGCATATAAATTCAGCGAAAATCTTGATGTTGAGGCTGATGTGAGTTTCGTAAATTCGCCTTATAGTTCATTGGGTGATGCTCACACTAAAAGTCTGAACGGGATTTATCTGAGCCGCGCCCAGCTAAATTACAGATTTTCTGATGATTTTCATGTAACGCTCAGATACAATCAGGTGCCAGGCGGGTACTACTCTCCCTACGGTTATGGCTACAACCGGTATTCGCCATTTGGTTTCGGGGATAATCATTGGAGAGACTAATAATCCAACTAACATAAATTTTTACTAATTTTGGTAACCGGGTTTTCACTCGGTTATTTTTTTACCCCGGAAAGTGGCCGTGAAAAGAAAAATTAAAAAAAATACAAGCGTTCCCGATACTGAGGATCTAAAAAGGACTACCGGCAGTATTTTCTTAAATACTATTATCTTTGTACTTGCCGGGATGATACTGGTAATGGGGTGGTCGATTTACCAGAAGTTGACTACGACCGAAATTATTAATCCTTCAGCCGGTGAGATTCGTACTGCGGATGAGATCATCCAGGTGGAAGTTCTGAACGGCTGCGGAGTGACAGGAATCGCCACAACTTTTACGGATTTTCTTCGAGCCCATAATTTTGATGTCGTAAATGTCGATAATTACAGGCCGTTCGATATTGATGAAACAATTGTTATTGACCGGTTAGGGAATCTTGCAAATGCTAAAAAGGTTGCTGAGTCGCTGAACGTTAAAGCGGGGCACGCATATACGCAGCTTAACTCGGATTATTTTGTTGATGTTACGGTTATTATAGGTAGAGATTATCATTCATTAGCGCCATTAAATTAGAGGAAAATGTTTTGGAAGCCTTAGATTTTGCAAATGAAATCACTGAGATTATTTTATCCAAAAAAGGATATGAAATTAGAATTCTGGATCTGCGGGAAATATCGACAATAGCGGATTATTTTGTTATCTGCTCCGCCGGATCGGATATGCAGGTTAAAGCCATTGCGGATGAGATCGACAAGAAATTGCGTGACAAAGGTATAAAGTGCATGTTTAAGGAAGGATATCAGTCGCTGAACTGGGTACTGCTTGATTACTTCGATGTTGTGGTTCATGTATTTCATCACGAATCCAGGGGTTTTTATAACCTTGAGAAACTTTGGGGAGATGCGCCTGTAACTGTAATTGAGGATGAAGATGGTGGCCCAAATCCAGATAACTAATTAAATTAGAATGATTTTTAATACCGGAGAGTAAATTGAAAGAGTATTTATGCAGCCTTTTCGAAAAGGCATCTGAGACACTAACTTATCTTAAAGAAATTGAAATCGCATTTTCCATTCCCAAAATTGAATCTCACGGAGACTTTTCAACAAATGCCGCTATGCTGCTGACAAAGTCACTTAAGAAGAATCCAAGGCAGATTGCTCAGGACATAATTGATGCGTTGGAGCCGGATGAAAGTGTTATCGCAAAGATCGAAATCGCCGGTCCGGGTTTTATAAACTTCCATTTTACTGTCGGTTATCTCTCCAACATTGTGAAAGATATTATTACAAAAGGGGAAGAATTCGGCAGGACTGATAAATACAACGGTAAACGAGCAAATGTGGAATTCGTCTCTGCTAATCCTACGGGTCCGTTAACTATCGGACACGGACGAAACGCAGTGCTGGGTGATGTAGTAGCCACGATGCTGGAGTACGTAGGGTATGATGTTGATCGCGAATATTATTTCAACAATGCCGGCAGACAGATGCGTGTACTGGGCGACTCGGTAAAACTTCGCTATAAGGAAAAACTTGGCGAGAGTATTGAGTTCCCGGAAGAATACTATCAGGGTGAATATATCAAGGATGTTGCCGCTAAAGTGCTTGAAGAATACGGTGATAAACTGGTTGATGAAAATCCGGAAGGTATATTCAAGAAGGTGGCAGAGGAAGCAATCTTTGAGGATATTAAAAATACGTTAGCCTCCCTCGGAATTGTTATGAAAAGCTTTTTCAACGAGCACACGCTTTATGAGGAAAAGAAAATTGAAAACATACTGAACGAGTTCAAGTCGAGGAAATTATCGTATGAAAAGGATGATGCAGTTTGGCTTAAACTTACTGAACTCGGAGGTGAACAGGATAAAGTAATTGTTAAGTCTACCGGTGAACCTACCTACAGACTGCCGGATATCGCCTATCACCAAAATAAATTTGAAAGAGAATATGATCTGATCGTTGATCTATTCGGGTCTGATCATTCAGCTACATATCCGGATGTTATGGCAGGATGTAAGGCGCTAGGGTATGATGTTGATAAGGTTAAAGTACTAATTCACCAGTTTGTAACAATAATGGAAAATGGTGAGATCGTTAAAATGTCTACCCGTAAGGCTAACTTTATAACTATTGATGAACTTATTGATGACGTTAGCGCCGATGTTGTTCGATACTTCTTTATAATGCGTAACATGAACTCGCATCTAAATTTTGATATCGATCTGGCTAAAAAACAATCTGATGAGAATCCGGTATTTTACCTGCAGTATGCACATGCGAGAATCGCATCGATCCTGCGTATGACGAGTCAGGAGGAACTTTCTTTGTCGCTTGAAAACCTTGCCGGACTTACTCACGAATCCGAGGTTCGACTGTTTAAAAAGCTTCACCAATATGAAGAAGAAGTACTTTACGCTGCAGAGAATTTTGAGCCCCATAAAATTGCAAATTACCTTGAAGAACTTGCGGCCACATTCCATAAATTCTATACAGACTGCAGGATTTTGGGTACGGAGAAAGATCTTGCCGAAGCAAGAATAGCACTTGCTAAAGCAGTTCAGATTGTGATTAAAAACGGGTTGGGGATTCTGAAAGTCTCGGCACCTGAAAAGATGTAAATCAGGCTATCGCAATAGTACCGGCAATGACTTTTGAAGCACCATTATCTTTTAGTACTTTCGCGCATTCACCGATTGTACTCCCGGTTGTAAGCACATCATCAACCAGCAGGAAAATATTGGATTCTATTTTTGATTTCCGGATAGATTTAAAAGCTCCCGCAACATTCTGAATTCGTTCTCCCCTTGATAGCATTGTCTGTGTACCGGTAAACCTTGTTCTCTTCATCAGACTGTCTTTTACTTTGATTCCGCTTTTTCTGCTTATCCCTTTGGCTAAATAGTAAGATTGATTGTAGCCCCGTTCAGCCAGTTTACTGTGAAATAAAGGTACCGGTACAATACCGTCGATTTTAAGTAAACTAATTGTCTCGGTAAACTTTTCCGCAAATTCCTGTCCTAGTAATAATGCAAGTTTGAATTTATTACCATATTTAATCTCGTGCAGTATAGCTTGAATGGGTTTGTCTTTATCGAATTTATACAAAGTAAGAAGTGAATCGATATATTGAGATGGGGAAGGGTAGTGCGTTCTGATGTACTCCGGATCCGCATACTCGAGTAGCTTTCGGCACTCGGGACAGAGGAACAAACTGCCGCTAATATTATTACAGCAGTAGAGGCAGCTTGATGGAACAATAAAATCAATTAGTCCGTTTAATAAGGTTGTATTCAATTATACATTTAATTTAATTTCATTCTCGAGTAAGTAAACTGCAAGTTTTTTATCATTTAGTTCAATGTGATTTTTCAGCCAGTTCTTAAATGATTTAAGTATCTCAAGGTTAACCTTGGTTTTCCCTGCTTCAATCTCATCCTTCAAATTAAGAAGTTTGCTGTAAAATCTATCATGTTCCTGTTTATGTGAAAAGTAATTTAAGTACTTGTTGTCCTTCATATACTTTTCTTCAGTACTGAAATGAGTTTTTATTTCGCTAACGATTTGATTAAGAAGGTATTTAACAGTTTCAGGTTTATCCTGGCCAAGTAGTTCATAAAGTTCAGAAGCCAGTTTCGCGAATTTCTTATGCTGCTCATCTATGTCGTCAATGCCTAAAATTTCACTTTCTTCAAGTTCAATGAAATCCATTCAATACTCCGTAGATAATGCGAGAAATAAATATTTAAATAGACCTATATGTATTTATAATATACTAAAAAATAAGTTCCTAATAAGAGTATTACATCATGCCGGCTCTTTTTCGGAGGAACCATTCGGTGGAAAGCAGCAGTATTAGAACAATGAGAGTTGCCTCATGTGACCAGAGTTTGTACTCATTGCTCGAGTGAACTAGTATTGCTTTGTTTGTATTAGACTGATTAATTCTTCTGACAAGTTCATCCGTTTTATCCGGATATACTAAAGATCCCCCGGTAATTGTTGCAATGGAATGCAGTAGCTCAGCATCCATTGATAAATCCCGCATCTCCGGATTGTTCTTTTCGATATTTGTTTCACCTTCTGTTTCAGAAATGATGTTACCATTTAGTATAGCTCCGGCAGTATACTTAAGATCACCTTCTGATTTAGCTGTTGTAGTGCCTGTATATTTCCCCGCTTCGTTTAATGATAGAAACAGATCGTATACATTGTCATCTGATTTGAGTGCGATTTTAATTTCTGCGTCAAGAACAGGGGCGAGTTTTTCATCATACAATTCAGCAGTGAACTCGATATCTTCACCGATTGAATAAACCTTCTTTTGCGTGGTAAGTTTAAATTTCTTAGCGTCCGGACTGACTTTAAGCCAACTTATAATATTAGAAATAAACTGATTGAATATCTCAGGTGAATCTCCCTGCAGCTGCCATCTCCAAATTTCATGACCAAGAATAGCGACACTTCTCAATTTTCCCGTTGCACGAGTTATCAGCAACGGTACTCCGGTCGGAATATTCTTTATGCGGGAGGAAGCCACAACTTGTGCATCAGCCTTCGGAATAATATTATTTGAAACCGCTTTTACCGGAGGAAGAGTAACCCAGTCATCCTCGTTAAATTTTGAATTCACCTGGAGCAGTGAATTCATTTTATCCGAAATACTAACCTGGGACTTTTCAAAAGATAGCCGTGAATTTGGAATAGTAAATGGAAGTACGTTGGTTAGCTCAGAAAGTTTTATCAAATCTGTGGAAGGAGAAACTAATATTAAAAATGGTTTGTCAGTATTTCCCAGTGTGTTTTTAACTGAGTTGAATTTATCCCCGGAAGTGTTTTTCCCCGGATAACCGGTGAATACTAATACATCAAGGCTGTCTAATATTTGCGCAGCAGAATTAGCGGCAGTTAAGTCCTCTTTCTTTATGCTTACGATCGGGACAACCTCGGTGTTTTCATCCATCTGAATTGCATTTTTAATAAATTCATAATCGGCTGAAGGGCTGTCGGAAATTAAGCCGATTTTTGTTTTGCTATCCAAAACATCTCTGTAGATAGTTTTAATATTATTTTCAACTGTTATTTCACCCGGAACGGCTGAGCTACGAATTGTCAATTTTATTTCACCCGGATCAGTCGGTGTATATTTAAATAATATCCTGTTGATTCCGGATTTATCTAGTACTACATTTTTTGACTCGGTAAGTTTATTATTTACGAGCAATTCCGAATTTATAGTCTTGCCGTCGAAACCGCTATTAAGTATAACAGCCTCAATCATAGTTTCCTTATCCGTATAAATATAATTGTTTGTCGAAATATTTTTTAGCTGAATATCCTGCTGCGCGCTTGTATCACCCACTGCAATTACATTAAACGGGATTCCCGCATTCTCAATTCGGGCTAGGGGTATCGAGCCGGTGTTGAAAATACCATCGGTGATCAAAATTATATTCGCAATATTCTCATTTGAACTGTCTGTCTCGTTAACAACACTTTCCAGACATGTAAAATTATCAGAGAAGGACAATGCCCTGGCACTATTTTCTCCGGAGAGCATTGCTTTTTTACCGAATAAATAAAATTCGTTTCGGTCAGACAAATCGCCACTTAACCGGTTTATGGAATTGTTAATTTTTTCCGCTATTGCAGATGAATCCTTATGCACTATTGATGAGGAATTATCAACGAATATATAATTGACAGGCTCTTCGGTAACTGAAATATTGCGAATAACTGTTGGTTCAAAAATTAATAGTACAATTAAAATGAGTACAACCGAGCGTATGACAATTAGAAACACTTTCAGTTGTGATGAAATCGCAGGTATTGTATACCTATATGCGTAAATAGTAATGGCTGTAAGCAGAAGAATAGCCGGAATTACAAATAGTAGATCAAGGTTTATCGATATGTCGAAGCCGGAAGCATTTTCCATTAATCAGTTATCACAGTTTCAAAAAATTTACTTCTTTTATTCTTTTACTTTATTAATGTTCCAGTTTTTTAATTCATTGTACATCTCATAATCCGTAAGATCAAAATGAATCGGGGTAACACTGGCATAATGATTTTTTAAGGCGAAATGATCGGATTCAATATCTTTATCATTATCGATCAATTCACCGGTAAGCCAATAATATTTTTTACCATATGGATCTATTCGTTCTTCATAAACGTCATCCCATTTACTGAGACCCTGTTTTGTAACAACAACGCCTTTTACTTCGTCTTTAGGTAAGTCGGGTACATTTAAGTTTAATAAAGTTCCGGACCTGACACCTTTTTCAAGTACTTCAAGAACAAGTTCTTTGGCAATTTCAGCAGCGTAATCATAATTTTGTACAATATGACTGGCAACAGAAACAGCTATTGAAGGAACATCCATTATGGCAGCTTCCCGCGCAGCGGATACTGTTCCCGAGTAGATTATATTGATCGCAGCATTAGATCCGTTGTTTATTCCCGATACTACAATGTCCGGCTGAATACTCATAATGTTCTTAATGCCCATTTTAATACAGTCTGCAGGTGTCCCTTCCACAGCGTATCCAAAAAACTCGTGGTTTTTTACGTATTCATATACTCTTACGGGAATTTTCATTGTGATAGCATGTCCGACAGCGCTTTGCTCTGTTTTTGGGGCAACCACGAGTACATCTCCAATTTCCTTTAGTTTTGAGGTTAGAACATGTATTCCGGGGGAGTCAATGCCGTCATCGTTGCTAATTAATATTTTCAATTTTTCCTCTTATTTTTGAGGAACAAATATACTTATTTCTGAGAGCTATTCCGATTGATTGAAAACTTATGCAGGGCAATTTCTTAAAAAGTTTCCCTGAAATAACTTAACTTGCAGATAACTTTAACAGGATTTTAATATGAAGTATTTCAGCATCTTAATTTTGTGTCTTTTCACCTGGATTCCTACTTATTCGCAGGATGATCAAATTGATATCTTTGTTATTGATGCTTATGTTACCCCTGAAATTCCGCATACTCTTAAACTTACTTTCTTTACCGGCGAACCTGTAAAGTCTGATTTAGTTCTTAATGATAAGTACGAGTTCATGGTGTCAAAGGAGTATTTAGAAGACCACACATTTGAATTGAAACTATCGGATTATGATTTTGATTCATCTTCAGTGCCTTACTATATAAAAGTTACATCTAAGGAGGGAATAAATTTCACTAGTGAAGTGTACGATCTTTCACTTCCCAGCAGTTATGAAATAGCCGGACGTGAAGGATCCAGCCTGTGGACAGTATGCTGCTTCGGCGGTGTGGTATTCGGAATGCCGTCACCGGCTGTTGCTGTGTTTGATGATCAAAGTTATTTCAGTCTTTCAAAGACTATCCCGGTTGTAAGCATTTTCAGTGGAGGCTATAATTATCCTGTCGGAATAGTTTCACTTGAATACTCTCATATATTTGACGGACCAAAGAAAAACTTCCTGCGTCTCGGATACAATCAGGTTATAGAGTTGGATGCGCTGGAGTATTTTTCTCCAGGTGCGAGCGGTTTTACGGACTTTCTTGGATATAACGGTGTGAGCGCCGAGGCATCGATAGGTTGGTTTAAAGTATATAATGTGTTTACAGTCTATACGAAATATCGTTATAATTTTGGAATTAGTAATTCAGAAATGAATTACCAGGAAATATCACTTGGCTTGTATTCAAGTTTTTTTTCTATCAGTTTTTAAATCTCTGTCTTCTTAAATTGGATGTTTTTTTAAGCAAAAGATTAGTTTACAGAGTCTTCTTGAATTTTCACCGCATTTACTTCCGGTCAAATTATTCGGTTTTATGTAAAAACGCAGCTATTTATTAAGCAACTGCTAAATCCAATAAATCCGCAATCTTCAAAAAGCTTTATTTTATATTCAGATCTCATTTTAAACTTAATTTACGAATAAAATATTCGATTGTATGATACGGGGAACAGAAAATTCCCAAAAAAAGGTTTAAAACAAGCTTGGCTGAGAGAGAATGGAATCAGTTGAAGTAAATAATCCAAGAACAAGTGCCCCTGCTGTTAGGGATGGGGGAGTCTTTAAACTCCAAATAAATGCACTTAATGACGAGATCGCCAGAAAAATTTCCGGAGAATTCAGTGATCAACCAGTTCACCTGAGCAGACTGCACATGCTGGGTATTAATCCTGAAGTGATAAGTAAGGGAACTGTACTTTTCAGTGAAGTTGAGCATAGTGGTGATAACAGGCCTTCCGGCGAACATCTTCAATCTCTTAACATAGGAAAGAATATTGAAGACTATTTCATTTCCTGTGATAATAAAAATTTTATTGCTGATGCCGACGGCTTATTTATTATTTCTGATAAAATGCCAAAGATCATTCCGGTCAGTACTGATGCAAATGTAACTGTTTGTGTCTCAGATGATTCGATGTCGGTATTCGTTGATTTCTATCCGGCAAAAGAGGGTGGTGCTGATATTTCAGTACAGGATGTAATTGAGAAAATAATAGATCAGAATGTAGTTGCAGAACTTGATGAGAAATTGATTGAACAGAAAATTCTCGAAGTTAAGGAAGCAAAAGAACCTCGATTAAAAGTTGAGGTTGCCAAAGGGACAAAACCGGTTCAGGGCAAGGACGAGTATATTGAATATCTGATCAATGTAGATCCCGATAGTAAACCTATGGTAAAAGAAGACGGCAGTATTGATTTTCATACTATAAATTCTGTTGTCTCAGTTGAGCAGCATCAAAAGATAGCAATACTTCACGCGCTGCAGAAAGGTGTAGATGGTTCAGATGTACGGGGTAAAGTTCTTAAAGCTGCCGATGGTAAGAAAATCAGCTTTGTTCTCGGTCCCAATCTTTATCGCGATAAGGAAAACAGGGAAATAATTTATGCTTCTGAAGACGGATTTTTAGCACATACCGAGAATTCGCTTGATGTATTGGATACACATGTAGTTAAGGGTGATATCGATTTTAGTACCGGCAACATTACTTGTAAAGGTTCACTAAAAGTATTCGGAAATGTTAATTACGGATTTGAATTAATCCTCAGCAAAAACATAGATATAATGGGCTCGGTTTCTAATGCAAAACTGGAAGCGGGCGAAAATATTCTTATAAAAGGTGGGTTTACCGGATCGAATGAAGGGTATATTAAAGCGGGAGGAGATGTTTCAATTAAGTATATGCAGAACCAATCGGTTTGGTGCAGATCTGAACTGACATTCCAAAGAGAAATACTTGAGTGCAATACATATGTTAAAAATAAAATAGTCGGGCAGGGTCTGCATGCCTCTATTATCGGTGGGTATGCAATTGCAAAGGATTATGTTGAAGTCGCATATCTGGGGAATGAATATGGCGCACCGACTCATATTGAACTCGGTTACGATTATGATGTAAAACAGGTGATTCATAAAAAATTAGCAGAACTTGAGAAGGATAAAAAAGAGGCGGAAAAACTTAATAATCTAATACTAAAATTTTCAAGTATGAAACGGCTTAACGAGAAACAGTACGACGAACTGAAAAAAATCGCGACAACATATAAGTCGATAGTTCAGACAATGGATACGCTCAAAAATGAAATCAGAGAACTGAATAAACAAATTGTAACACCTTCAAAAGCATCAATAAAAGTCTTTAAAACAATTTATCCCGGTGTAAGAATTACTATTAATGGCCGTCACTTGAATGTAATGGCTCCCATAAATTCAAAAACCTTTATGCTTTCCGAGGATAAGGAAGTAATAGCGGTCTGATTTAACAAGTTTACAATACCTTATCCTCCCCCCAAACTCCAAAGAATTATCAACAATATTTTTTCTGTGACAAATTATAGTACAAAGTTATTGTCATTCGAGTTGGGAAAATTCAATTTGTGTTATTAACTTCGCACCGTAATGAATAACAATTCCACAATATTAACAGTCTCCCAGATAAACGGTCAGATTAAGCAGAAACTCGAATACGAGTTCGGGAAAGTCACTGTTATAGGTGAAATTTCGAATTTCAAAGCGCATTTCTCCGGTCATTGGTATTTCACTCTCAAGGATGAAAATGCACAGATCAGTTGTACAATGTGGAAAGGTGTAAACAGTTATGTTTTTTTTACTCCCCAAGGCGGGATGAAGATAGTTGTAACCGGGAAAATAAGTGTTTATCCTCCGCGAGGATCATACCAAATAGACGTCAGATCCATGAAACCTGCGGGTGAAGGTGAATTACAGGCTGCGTTTGAAAAACTGAAGAGGAAACTTTCGGAAGAAGGTCTTTTCGACGTTGAACATAAAAAGGGAATTACAAGACTTCCGGAAAAAATTGGAATTGTTACAGCTGGCGACGGCGCTGCAATAAGAGACATGATAAGTGTGGCGGAACGACGCTTTCCTCTGGTTGAACTGGTTCTGAGAGCATCTAAAGTACAAGGAGAGGGAGCGGCCGAGGAAATAGCACTTGCACTAGAAGAACTTAACGAAACTGACGTAGATACAATAATTGTCGGACGGGGTGGAGGATCGCTTGAGGATCTTTGGGCATTCAACGAAGAAATAGTTGCCCGTGCGATTTTTAATTCAAGAATCCCCGTAGTTAGCGGTGTTGGTCACGATATTGATTATACTATCTCAGATTTTGTTGCCGATCTGCGTGCCGCAACTCCGACCGCTGCCATGGAACTGGCCACACCGGACATACAGGATATTTTTAATTTTCTCTCTGAATTTGACGGGCAGTCATTCGAGGAACTTGAAAACAAGATAACCCAAAGCAGGGAAGAGGTAGATTCACTTTTGAATTCTTATAGTTTCAGACTTCCGGAAAACCTGCTTAATACAAAGAAACAGTTTCTGGACGGAGTTCTATTCCGGTTTGACTCGTCAATTTCAGCGATTCTAAAACAAAATAAAAATCAAGTTTTATTATTATCAAAAATTTTAGAATCTTTCGATGTACAGAAAACTTTGAAGAGAGGATTTGTTTTGCTCAAACAAAATAATTCCTTCATCCGTCGATCTGATGAGTTTAATCAAAGTAAGAATGCCGTATTAAAATTTTATGATAAAGAAATTGAATTGAATAATGAGTAAGAAAAAAGAAAAATTTGAAGACCTGTTAAAACGACTCCAGGAAATATCCGAACAACTTGAAAGTGAGGAAGTAGGTCTGGAGGATTCGATAAAGCTTTATGAGGAAGGTGTTAAGCTTTCCAGGCTTTGTCATCAGAAACTGGAAGAAGCAGAGCTGAAAATTACTAATCTTAAGAAGGGATTATCAGAGGAAAATGAATAAGACTCAAGACGAGGTACGGAAGATGGTTGATAAATCCAAATATAAACTTTTATTTTCGGTAGACTCGCCGAAAGATATACGTAACTATGACGTTGGCCAATTAAAAATTTTGTGCTCTGAGATTCGCGAATACATGGTTGATGTAATTTCGCAAATCGGTGGTCATTTCGGTGGCGGACTTGGAACTGTTGAGTTGACCGTTGCTCTTCATAAAGTATTTAACACACCGGAAGATCATATAGTTTGGGATACGGGACACCAGGCTTATCCTCATAAAATAATTACCGGAAGAAGAGATAAGCTGCAGACAATCCGGAAGTATAAAGGAATCAGTGGATTTCTAAAGAGGACCGAGAGTGAATATGATGCTTTCGGCGCGGGACACGCTTCCACATCAATTTCAGCGGCAGTTGGAATTGCCGAGGCAAACAGAATTAAAAACAGCGATGCGAAGACTATAGCGGTTATTGGCGACGGCGCTATGACCGGTGGTATGGCCTACGAAGCGATGAATAATTCAGGTGTTCTTAAAAGCAATATTATAATTGTTCTTAATGATAATAACATGTCTATTGCTCCTAATGTCTGGCAGATCTCGAATTATTTTACAGAAATGATCTCTCATCCTGAGTACAACAGGTTTAAAGGCGCTATCTGGGATTTAACCGGTAAACTGGATCAGTTTGGCGATAGACTTCGAAGGGTTGCCTCAAGACTGGAGTCTGGTATTAAATCGATTATCACACCGGGAATGCTGTTCGAGGCTCTTGGTTTCAGGTACTTCGGACCGGTAAACGGACATAATGTGGGACAACTGGTTAAATTATTTGAACAGGTGAAGACATTTAACGGACCAATATTGGTCCACACTATCACCGAGAAAGGTAAAGGGTATAAACCGGCTGAAGGGCATATACAAAAACTTCATGCTTCTACTCCATTTGATAAAGTTACCGGAAAAGCATTAAAAAAAGCAGGAATGCCCGCATATACAAAAATATTCGGGCAGGCACTTGTTGATATTGTAAAAGCTAATTCAAATGTTGTTGGAATCACTGCGGCAATGCCCGATGGTACCGGTTTGAATTATCTTCAAAAAGAAGTTCCTCAAAATTATTTTGATGTTGGTATAGCCGAAGAACATGCCGTAACCTTTGCTGCAGGTTTGGCTACTCAGGGTATTAAACCGGTTGTTGCCATTTACTCAACTTTTCTTCAGAGGAGTTTCGATCAGATTGTGCATGACGTTGCTCTTCAGAAATTGAATGTTGCGTTTGTACTGGACCGCGCCGGTCTTGTTGGGGCTGATGGTCCGACGCATCACGGGGTTTTGGACCTGACTTACCTCAGGATGATACCCCATATGGTAATAATGGCACCAAAGGATGAAGCTGAACTTAGAGACATGCTGTACACTGCAACTGAATATAAGGAAGGTCCTATCGCTTTAAGATATCCCCGGGGAAGCGCTCTTGGTGTTGAACTTCCCGAAGAATTTACTCGGCTGGAAATAGGAAAAGCGGAAGTATTAAGGGATGGAACTGATGTAGCTGTACTTTCTCTGGGAAGTATGGTTTCTTATTCGCAACGCGCTGCTGAGCTGCTGGAAGAGCAGAATATACATGCCACTGTTGTAAATATGCGATTTGCAAAACCGCTTGACCTGGCGCTCCTTGATGATCTTCACAAAAGATTTGATAAGATAGTTACAGTTGAAGAGAATACGTTAATTGGTGGAATGGGTTCAGCAGTTCTCGAGTATTTCAATTCGAAGAACTACAAGAATGATGTTATGACCATTGGACTTCCCGATAAATTTATTGATCACGGAACACAAGCCGAATTGCACAAAGAACTTGGAATTGACGCTGAAGGTATTTCCGAAAAGGTAAAAATGTTTTATCTTGGGAATAAGATTCCCAAGGGTGTAGTTGCATAATGAATAAAACTCGTGTCGGCATTATCGGTTTAGGCGGTATGGCGCAATTGGTTCATCTTCCGATTCTAAAGAAATTGAATACGGTTGAAATTGCTGCTGTTTCGGAAATAAAAAAAAGCAGGCTGAATTCAATTTCAGAAAAGTTTTCTATTGAAGAATGCTTTACCGATTATAATGAGATGCTGCAAAAAGTTGATCTTGATGCAGTTATTATTGCCACACCTACTAACACACATCATCAAATAGCTCTTGACTGCCTGAAACAGAATATGCATTTGTTGATTGAAAAGCCCGCAGCTCCTACTCTGAGTGAAACTAACGATATTTGTAATGCAGCCAGGAAAGCCGGACTTTATGCAATGATCGGGATGAATGCAAGGTTTCGTCCGGATGCAATGTTGCTGAAAAGCCTTATCAATAGTGGCGAACTTGGAGATATCTTCTATATTCGTGCTGGCTGGGCAAGAAAACAAAGCAGCAGCGAAGACTGGTTTCTTAAAAAGAAAGTTGCAGGCGGCGGCGCAATTATAGACCTCGGCATTGTTCTGTTGGATTTAAGCATGTGGCTATTAGGATACCCTGAGTTAAAATCAGTTTCAGTGCAAAAGTATCATCACCGAACTAAGAGTGTTGAAGATTCCGCGGTGGGATTTGTCAGGTTTAATAATTCAGCGGTAATCAATTTTGATGTAAGTTGGTCTTTTCATTCTGAAAAAGATTCGTTTGCACTAACTGCCTTCGGAACTGAAGGAACAGCTCATTTAAATCCTTTAAAGGCCTATAAAAGGAATCCATCGGGTAATATAGATTTAACTCCGTCTTCAAGAACTAATTTGAATAACATGTACAAGAAGTCGTATGAAAATGAACTCAAGCATTTTATCGGCACTTTACAGTCTAATATGCCATTGATATCTTCGTGCGAGGATGCAGTAAAAAGGATGGAATTAATCGAAAATATTTATAAATCTGCCGAGAACAATCTTGAAATTAACTTCGGGTAATTATGAAAACGAAAGTATTACTGGTTGATGACGAAAAGGATATTGTGGAATTTCTGGGATATAATCTGGAACAGGAAGGATACGAAGTTATAACAGCAAATGATGGAATGGAAGCGCTTGGTAAAATGAACGAGCATCCTGATATCATTATTCTCGACGTTATGATGCCCAAGATGGATGGTTATGAAACGTGTACAAAAATTAAAGCGATGGAAGGCTGCGAAAAAATTCCGGTTATTTTCCTGACCGCTAAGTCGAGTGAAATAGACGAGGTTCATGGATTGAATATTGGTGCGGATGATTTTATTCAGAAACCAGTTTCCACCAAGAAAATAATTGCCAGAATCAAATCGAATCTCCGCAGATCGGGCAAGGAAAGCAGCAGTAGTGATACAAGGGCAAAGGTCATTATTGGTCCTCTGGAAATTGACCATGAACGTTATGTTGTATATCTTGATAAAGAACAACTTATCTTTCCGAAAAAGGAATTTGAAATACTAAGTTTCCTTGCGCGAAATCCGGGCAAAGTATATCCTCGCGAAAAAATTCTCAATGATGTTTGGGGCAATGATATATATGTAGTTGAACGAACTATTGATGTTCACGTCAGAAAAATTCGCGAGAAACTTGGCAAGCACTCAAACCTGATAGAAACAGTAAAAGGGGTCGGATATCGTTTCAAGAGTTTTGAATAGGTTCAGGGAAAACCTGTTCTATTCAAGGGTATTTTTAATAGATTTCCTTGTACTCGGAGCGGTATTACTTGTTCTTATATTATTACTTGTCGATAAATCATCCTATCAGATTCTTCTCATCATATTCTCACTTCTGTTTCTTCTGTATTTTGCCGATTCAATCGGTTATAAAAGAAAGCTTCAGATCAGACAAATTCAGAAAGCTATAGACGGCATACGGAATAACTTGTATAGTTCGGCTCACGAGATAAAGCTTGGCAAGCAACTGAGCGAACTTGAGGCAGATATAAAGGAGATGTTTCTTAAAACCCGGGACGATATTGAAACGCTGAAAAAGCTTGAGCTGGTTCGCACGGAGTTTCTTGGTAATGTGTCGCATGAATTACGAACTCCCATATTTGCTATACAAGGATTTCTGGAAACTCTTCTCAACGGCGCTGTGGACGATAAAAAGGTCAACAGGGTGTTTGTTGATAAGGCTTATAAGCAGTCTCAGGCATTAAACAATCTGCTGCATGACCTGATTGATATTTCCATGATAGAAGCCGGTCAAATGCGCATGAGTTTCAGATATTTCCTAATCGGTGAGTACCTTCAGAACATTGTGAACGAGTTTATTCCAATTGCTGAAGATAAAGGACTACGTTTGTTGGTAGTTAACGAGAATCCGAAACTGAAGCTTTACGGGGATAAGGACAGACTCAGGCAAGTTATTGTAAATCTTATCTCAAATTCAATTAAGTACACTGAAGATGGATATGTTGAAATTGCCGTCCAGGAGCTTGAAACATCCGGCGAAATTATCGTAAGGGATACAGGAATCGGAATTCCTGAAGAAGATGTTCCCAGGGTGTTCGAACGGTTTTACAGGGTCGATAAGGTCAGGTCTCGGTCAATGGGTGGAACCGGACTCGGGCTTGCAATCGTAAAGCATATTCTTGATGCGCATGGAACCAAAATAACTGTTTACAGTAAGGTAAATGAAGGGACCTCTTTTTCATTTACACTTAAAAAGTAGTATCAAATCAACCTGCTTTAATATTATTGTAAAATTCTAATAGTGAAATGAATAATTTTACCAAGTGCTTATTTGTTCTATTACTGACTTTGACGGTGAGTTGTAAGAAAAATAGTGATGCACAAAAAGTGATTATAAGTGTAAGGGGTTCTGATACGATGGTAAACCTCTCTCAGCGTTGGGCAAGCGCGTATATGAAAATGAATCCGGATGTATCACTGCAGGTTACAGGTGGCGGCTCGGGAACCGGTTTCGCAGCTCTGCTAAACAGAACAACCGATATCGCAAATGCCAGCAGGGAATTAAAGGAAATGGAAATCAAGAAAGCCAAATCGGTTGGAATAATTCCAAGACAGTATAAAGTTGCATTGGATGGTATAGCTGTAATTGTTCATGCAGATAATCCTGTTGACAGCCTCACTGTAGCGGAGCTGAGTAATATTTTTACCGGTGAATATAAAAACTGGAAAGATGTCGGTGGGGACGATAGAGCGATAACTTTGTACGGACGTGAAAATAGTTCCGGAACGTATGAATACTTCAAAAATAATGTTTTGGATGTGGAGAGTACGGATAAGATAGAGGACTATGCTTCTTCTATGCAGGTTCTTCAGGGAACTGCTGCATTGGGTGAAGCAGTTGCGCGGGATAAAAAAGGTATCGGATTTGGGGGTGTTGGATATTTTTCAAACAGGAAAGATGTTAAAATCATTGCTGTGAAAGCTGATGATGACAGCAAAGCAATTTTACCGGCCAAGAACGGCAGGTTAAATCTTGATGCAGTGTGGAATGGAAGCTATCCGATTGCCCGATATCTATATTGTTTCACCGACAGCCTTACTGAAGAAAGGTCACTAGGATTTTTAAATTTCATCCTGTCCGGCGAAGGTCAAAAACTGGTTGAAACTATGGAGTACATTCCCCTGCCGGAAGAAGATGAGGTTGTTAACTATCCAAATTAAATTCTGCATATACCGGAGGAAGATTGAATTCATACCGGACTATTAGTAATATTTGACAATCAAATAATTGCGGTGTTCAGCAGGTCGAAATTATCAATGGTAAATACAGATAAAAGTAAACATATATTCGGAATCTCGGATCTATCAAAAAAAACTTCAAGAGCTACGAGAGTTCGCGAGAAAATAATTGAGATATTTTTTATTCTCAACGGTATCGCTGCTGCTGTGTTTGTAATTCTGATTTTCGTTTTCTTGTTTAAAGAAGGCTTCCGAGCACTGGATCATATTAACTTCAGCGATTTTCTATTTAGCGAAAAGTCCATTGACGGCAGTATTGACTTGGTATATCAATGGTACCCAACATCACAGGATGCCAGATTCTCGCTTTTACCATTAATTCTGGGTACTTTTTTAACAGCGTTGCCGGCTACTATTATTTCTACTGTAACTGGAATAGCAGCCGGAATTTATCTCTCGGAAATTGCTAATCCCAAAGCACGCGAGATTTTCAAACCTATGATTGAACTATTTGCCGGGATTCCTACAGTTGTTCTGGGTTTTTTACTGCTAGCGGCAGGTGCTACTATATTCGATGACTTCCTTGATCCCGCAAACAGATTGAATGCGTTTCTCTCGGCGCTTGGATTATCAATAATTGTTATACCGATTGTAGCTTCTTTAACCGAAGATGCCCTTCATTCGATACCGAATGAACTTAGAATGGCTTCTTACGGACTCGGGGCAACTAAGTGGCAGACAATTACAAAAGTAATTCTTCCCGCAGCTTCCAGCGGAATATCGGCAAGTATTATACTCGGTTTCGGAAGAGCAGTTGGTGAAACGATGATCGTGCTGATGGCCTCCGGAAACGCAGCTAATCTAACGTTTAATCTTTTAAAAAGTGTTAGAACGTTAACAGCCACTATTGCCGCTGAAATGGGTGAAGTCTCACAGGGCTCCGATCATTATTATGCGTTATTTTTCATTGGGATAGTTCTATTCACTCTTACCTTCATTCTAAATCTCATAGCAGAGATAATTCTGAACAAGATGAGAAAGAAAAACAGGTTTTAATTAAATGAATTTTGAAAACACCCCAAATAGTACAAGTGTTAAAGGCAAAGTGTTTATCGCTCTGACAAGAATGATCTTTGTGAGTTTGCTGTTACTCCTTTTTATTATTCTCGGGCAAATATTTATCGAAGGTATCAGTGTTGTAAATCTTGATTTTATATTTGACCAGCCGCGGAATAATATGACCGAAGGCGGTATCTGGCCTGCGATATTCGGAACCATCGCTGTTACCTTACTGATGATACTTTTTGCTGTGCCTCTCGGTGTTTTCTCTGCTATATATCTTAACGAATATGCAAAGAATAATTTTGTTACCAGGATTATTAGAACCTCGGTAAATAACCTTGCAGGAATTCCTTCAATAGTAATCGGGCTTTTCGGACTTGGATTTTTTGTCCTGTTCATAGGCAAGAATATTGATAATGTACTGGAATCCGGTTTGTTACTAGGGCAGCCTTGTATGCTGTGGGCGGCTGCTACTCTGGCAGTACTGGTATTGCCAACAGTTATTGTATCAACACTGGAATCTCTGAATGCTGTTCCTAAATCCCATAGGGATGCGTCATACGGACTTGGTGCGACCAAATGGCAGACTATAAAACACGTTGTATTACCACAGGCCAGACCTGGTATCTTAACCGGAACAATATTATCTATAAGCAGGGGGGCGAGTGAAACTGCTCCAATTCTTTTTCTGGGTGCTGCCTTCTTTCTGCCGAACCTGCCGGTTGTTGATTTATGTATCGGGAATTATTGCATACCAATGATAAATCCGGCCGAACAGTTTATGTTCCTGTCTTATCATATTTTTATTCTTGCTACACAATCAGCTAATCCGACTGAGACATTACCCGTCCAGTACGGTTCAACCCTGATTTTGATAACTATTACATTTTTGTTGAACATTACGGCTATTGTGTTCAGATACAGATTCAGAAAACTTATTGGTCATATATAAAACAACTATATTTACAGAATGAACAAAGAAAAGATTATAGTAAATAACCTCAATGTGTTTTACGGAGATAACCAGGCATTAGCAGATGTATCAATCAAGATTCCGGAAAACAGGGTAAGCGCAATTATTGGTCCGAGCGGTTGTGGTAAGACCAGTTTCTTGCGTACGTTAAACAGGATGAACGATTTAATAGACGATGTGAAAATTTCGGGAGAAGTTTTAATTGAAGGCATTGATATTTATGCAAAGAATCTTGATGTTCCGCATCTTCGTAAAAATATCGGCATGATCTTCCAGACTCCCAACCTGTTTCCTAAAACGGTTTTTGAAAACCTTGTATACGGACTAAGGATTAACGGGATTAAAGATAAACGCACACTAAATGAAATTGCGGAGCGGACACTGGTGCAAACCGGGTTGTGGGACGAAGTTAAAGACAGACTGGATGAGCATGCGCTGAGTTTATCCGGAGGTCAGCAGCAGCGGCTTTGCATTGCCAGAGCCTTAGCCGTACAGCCGCAGATAATTCTTATGGACGAGCCAGCCAGCGCTCTCGATCCGATTTCAACAGCCAAAATTGAAAAATTAATATTTGATCTAAAGGAAGAATACACAATTATCATGGTTACTCATAACCTTCAGCAGGCAGCCAGAATTAGTGATAATACGGCTTTCTTTTATCTGGGTAAGCTGGTTGAATTTGACAGGACCTCGAGAATTTTTACTAATCCGGCACACAAGCAGACTGAAGACTACATCACCGGCAGATTCGGGTGACATAAACAGGGCGGGCGAAAATGGAAAGTCAATTTGAAATGAATCTTGATAAACTTAGAACGAGAATAATTAAAATGTCGAGCCTCGTTGACGAGCAGGTATCACTTGCTCTTAAGGCCTTCGACGAGGAGGATTTAGAACTCGCTGAAACAGTCATCGATAGGGACAAGAAGGTAAATAAGTTTGACAGGAGAATCGAAAAGACGTGTCAGAAAATTATTGCCCTCAACCAGCCTGTAGCAATGGATCTGAGGCTGATAATGTCTGCATTCACAATAAATTCGAATCTGGAAAGAATTGGTGATTTGGCGAAAAGTGTCTGTAGCAGTTTTCTCGAATTAAAATCCAAGCCGGATTTCCTTGAAAGAACGCGTCATTATGAAATGGCAGCCAAAGTGAAGGAAATAATAAGGGATTCGATAGATTCATTTAATAATAGTGATGCGCAGCTTGCCAGAAAAGTTCTTGAGACGGATCTGATACTGGACAGCCTTTTCAGCGAAAACCGACAGATTTTAATCGAATATATGAGTAATAACTCCGACAAAATTGAGCAGGCAGTGGTTTTATTGGAAATTTCCCGCCAATTTGAAAGACTCGGCGATCATGCGAAAAATATTGCGGAAGACGTCATTTTCATTGTAGAAGCGCAATTAATTCGTCATAAATATGAAAAATATCTTATCGACTCCTTCGGGGAAGAAGAGGAAGACGAAGGATTTGACGAAGATGAAAGCCGGGAGGAGTAACTTATTATTTGCGGGCATTTTGTCGAAATAGTTGACATAGTAAAACCTTTTTGATAAATTTAGCGTTCTGAATTTTAAGTACTGGAGGATTTGATGTTTGCAGTTGTTGATATTGCAGGACAACAGTTCAACGTGGAAGTAAATTCCAAGTATTATGTCCCGAAACTTGACGTTGAAGTTGAAAAAGAAATTAAATTTGATAAAGTTTTACTGCTTAATGACGGGAAAAAGACACAGATTGGAACACCTAATCTGGACGGCGTTTCCGTAACGGCCAAGGTTATTGAACACTTGAAAGATGAGAAAGTAATTGTTTTCAAGAAGAAAAGAAGAAAATCCTACAAGGTTAAAAACGGTCACAGGCAGCAGTTAACAAGAATTGAAGTAACAAAAATTGGATAAAACCGAGGTAAGCTATGGCTCATAAAAAAGGACAGGGTTCATCGAGGAACGGGCGCGATTCTAATCCGCAGTATCTTGGTGTTAAAAGATATGGTGGAGAAAATGTTCTGGCAGGAACAATTATTGTACGTCAGCGTGGAACTAAATTTCATCCCGGACAGAACGTTAAGAAAGCCGGAGACGATACACTGTTTGCCGCTATCGATGGAAAGGTTAAATTTGAAACAAAACGTGGTAACAGAAAGTACGTAAGTGTTTACACTGCTACTGCATAATTATTTTTCTTTTGCCGAATTTAAAAACCCTTCGATTTCGAAGGGTTTTTTTTGTTTAAATATATTTTTATGAAAAAGGAAATTAAAAACCCAGTCTATCCATATCGGAAACAAGATTTTTAACTGCATTGAGCGAATTATCCAGCGCGGATTGTTCTTCCTCGTTAAGCGATACTTCAATAATCCTCTCAACTCCGTTTTCGCCCAGAATAGCGGGTACTCCAACATAATATCCGTCGGTACTGTATTGACCTTCTAGATACGCACATGTCGGAAGCAATCTTTTTTCATTTTTAACTATTGCCTCAGCCATGGAAACTGCTGCTGAAGCCGGGGAATAGAAGGCTGAACCGGTTTTGAGAAGTTTAACTACTTCGCCGCCGGCCATTTTTGTTCGTTTGACCATTTCGTCCATTACTTCTTTTGCTTTTACTGCGTCACCATATTTGCGTTCCAGCATTTCCATCACCGGAACACCGTTTACATTCGCGTAGCGTACCAGTGGAACCATTGTATCGCCATGTCCGCCGAGAACCATAGCATTAACATCTCTAACTGATACATCAAGTTCCCATGCAATAAATGTGGAGAATCGTGATGAATCGAGAACACCAGCTTGTCCCATCACTTTGCTGTGAGGTAAGCCGGAAACTTTTTGGAATAGGGTAACCATTGCATCAAGAGGATTGGAAATAATGATTACAATTGCATCCGGAGCATTATCTCTAACTCCTTCCGCAACCTGTTTCATTATTTTTGCATTTGTTGTTAATAGATCATCGCGGCTCATACCCGGTTTTCTGGGGAGCCCGGCTGTAATAATTACTATATCCGCACCTGCAATATCCTTGTAATCATTAGTTCCACCCAGACTCACATCAAACCCGTCGATTCTTGAAGCCTCAGATATATCGAGCGTCTTACCCTGGGGCATATCTTCAACTATATCAAAAAGAACTACATCACCTAGTTCTTTAAGAGCTATTAGCTGAGCCAGCACGCCGCCGATTTGACCGCCACCGATTAAAGCTATTTTTTTACGACTCATAATTATTCCTTGGTTTTAATTATAAATATTAATTCATCGGGAACGAGTATGTCTCCCGGAAATTTATTTAACTATTATTTTAAGTTCAAAATAAGGGTTACTTCGGTACCTGTTGGAGTGAAATTAAACTTTAAATCCTTCAGGAATGATTTCATGATATGGATGCCTCTACCATGATCTTTGAGAATATTTTCCGGAGCAGTGGGATCCGGGACTTCTTCCAGCTTAAATCCCTCACCCTGATCCTTAAATACTATTGAGATTGTTTTATCATCGTAAGCGATTGTGACTTCCAGGTTCTTGGACCTGTCCGAACCATTGCCATGTACAATGCTGTTTGAAGCGGCTTCAGCAACAGATAGAGCAAGGTTATTGTACTTCTCCTCATCCAGCTCAGCTTTTTCTGCAATTTCCAATACAAATTCTTCAATTTCAGGTAATAGTTCGGGATCGCTCGGAAAGACTTTTTTATATGTATTTAAACTCAAAAAATGCTCCGGTTTAGAAACAGATTATAATTTTATTGCTATAATAAAAAATAGCTATTACTTCTAAAAGAATGCAAGTGAATAATTATGTTTATTAATAGAATTACTTTATAAATTCCAGTCAATATCAATGAACAAATTAGCCAATTCACTGTTGTTGTCGGATTCTGTAGTTATGAATTCATACCAGCCCCTGCATTTGATTCTAACAGCCTGCTGTGCTTTGTACTCGATTACAGAAGTCGGACCAATACTTTTATATTCCGTATCCGGTAATTTATTTGAATAACTATCAAATTTGAATGTACTTAGTTGAAAAAATCTTATACCTGCACTTAATATAAACTTCTTAAACCTGTACTCAATTTGAGGCTCGATAAAAATTTCCCTCAGATATCTAACCGGCTTTCCTTTGAAATCATCCCATACAAAATCGCCCTGCTCGGAAAGTTTTATATATCCTTGTGCGGTAATTGAAATTTTTCTGTCAAGCTTTAACCGTGAAGAATCCTTAAATGCGAATTGTCTGAATGCGAAACTCTTAAAATTCGGATTGAGATCTTCGAATTCATATACAGTATAGTTTGCAGATACTTCAAAATCATTTCTGGAAGATATTACCGAGCCTTTGTAATACCCGCCGCTGGAAAGTTTGAGAGTACGTCGCGTGTTATTATTTGAGCTGCGTTCTGAAAATATGTAAACAATCTTATTCAGACTTGCTTCGAGATTAGTGTGTAATGTAAAAAACGGAGATAACTTCCGGGTATAATTAAATCCGAGCATAGACAGGAGCTCATCACGGTCATCATAATTGGTTTCGCTTTGAGTATTGTAAGCAAGTTTTCTATGAAAAAGACTCAGTGTGAGAAAATCGTTATCGCTAATCCTGTAGTTCAATGATCCTGTAATAGTAGTCTGCTGCGATTTATTATTTTTCTGCGCTTCAGACTCCTGACGCTTTTCAAAACTTATTTCGCTGGCACCATCAAAATATTTAGCGTTATGTTTTTCCTCTCGTTCCGAGAAAATCACTCTCAATAATGTGCCCAGATTATCTGTATTATAAGAGAACGCTGATGAAAAATCGAGTCTGAACTCATCGATTTTCGTATCGAATACGGAAGAGCTGATCAACTCAGTACTTTTATATTTGGTGTTCCGGTCAATTTCCCGCCATCCCGCACGAGCCTCAATATTAAAAGCATAAGGAGAATTGTCAGGGAAGTAATTAATAGCATCACGAACGTAATATCTTTTCTCGGTTCTGCCCTGGATGTTTTTGGTGATATTATAGGAAGCTTTTGTAATTGAATCTGTTTCAAAGTAGAAATCTTTTCTTTTCTCGGAATAGAATCCGTCAATCGTGTTTGACAGATCATTCTCCAGCACATTTTTTAGACTAACATTAAACTGGTGGTCGCTGTTCTTACGTGGATTTATATCTTCGTCTTTGTAGTTTAGTTCCGAATCCAATGTGAAATCGCTGAACGACAAACCTTTTAGTGATGCATTGGCTCCGTAAACAGTTCCTCTATCGTACATTCCAACCTGAGTATTGCCTGTATATCCTACAAACGGAGTTATATTTATATTCTCTAAGGGACGTACATTCGAATAAAACGTTGTGCTAACAGTTGAAGATTTGTTTATAGCCAGACTCCTGTCGTCCGCGAAATTACTTCGTTTGAAACTTACGCCGGTTTCCAGCCAGTCCCTGAACCTGTAAGAACCGATCATTGCCAGATACTCTTCATCACGTATGTTTGTTGAATTTCCTCTTACTACAGTTGAATTGAACTGCTGATTTAGTCCGATAAAGAATTTATCCAGATGTAATCCATACGATAGGGATGTCAGTAAATTATGAGTGTGAAGCTGCTTCTCATATGTTGTACGAACATTATTGTTATTATAATAATGTTCTGAATATATAAGACTATCGTTGGCAAATTGTCCGAAGGACTTACCGAAGGCAGTCAGGGCTAACAATATGAATAGTGTTTTTTTAAGCAAACAATATTCCGTTTTATGGTTCGATAGTAAAACTATACAAATCCGAAAAACTATTAGGATCGCTATTATCGGGTGAATAAGCAATTACACGCCAGTAATATTTTTTATAGTATTCATAAGAATACCAATCAACAGATATGCTAATATTGTTTTTAATTTCGGAAATTGAAAATGTTTTTTCGTACACAACATTAAACAATGGATTCTGCTGAACTACAAGTTTATATGTGGCCGGCTGGGAAACGGATTGAAATTGAATCTGATTCGGTATGTTGATTATACTTTCGTTTGCAGGAAATAACAATTTCGGCCTGTCAAGAATTATATCTGATACGACCGAAGAAAACTGGCTCGTTAGTTCGCCTTTATCAATAGTAGTTATACTATAGAAATATTCGGACAACAGTTCAAGCTCGGTAGTATCTGTAAACGAGTTTAATGTAGTGAATGCCAGTGCATCGGAAGAATCCGAATCGAATTCATCAGATTTACTGCGATATATTTTGTAACCTTTTATATCATTGTCAACAGGAGGGTGCCATGTTAATGTTATAGACAAAGTGTCATACCAGTTTTGTGCATGAATCGTTAGCCTGTTGGGTGAGTATGGGGTATACTTGTTAAGAGGTGTTGCGAAAACTGTTTTGGAAAATTCACTCTTGTTATTGAATATATCAACAGCAGTTATCTTGAAATAGTAAGTTGAGTCGTACTCAAGATCTGATACAGTGTAGTAGTCGTTGGCAGTAAACCCGATTTTGTCCATACCTGAAGTGTCATTTACCGATTTGTATATATTATATCCGTCAATACCTGCTTCATTATTTGCGGTCCATTCGATTCCGATTTCTCCATCAGCGGCATAATAGACTGATAGTCCCGTCGGAGCAGTCGGTGGAACTCCGTCATCTAACGGTTCAGTTGTTGTCTCTCTTACACAACTTGTGATAACTATAGCGGCTACAGTTATGATGCTTATTAATTTTAACATTGTTAAATGCTGGAGATAAATTGAATTAGAACATATGAAAAATAACAGGAATTTTTAAGTCAATTTCCGGGAAGGTTTTATGATACATCAGGTACGGATGATTTTGTAGTTTTTATATCCGAAATAAAACTCTTTTGCTGCTGTTTTAATTACAGTTGCAGCCGGAATTGCTATAAGCATTCCGAGAATTCCTAATATCTGGCTTCCCATTAATATTAGAAGAATTATCATCAAAGGATGTATATCAGTACTTTTTGAAAAAATATTCGGCTGAATGTATCCGTTATCAAGTGTGTAGATAATAAGAAACATTATAACGATTTCCGGCAGACTTGATAAATCACCGAACTGGATGACCGAGATTATGATAGCGGGCAGCCCGCCGATTACCGGTCCGAAATATGGAATTAGGTGTCCTACGCCGGCTATGAAGCCGATTGTGACGGAGTTTTGAATTCCGAGTATTGTAAGTCCTATTGCAGCCATGAATCCGACCATGAAAGCATCGAAGATCCACCCACGAACAAATCTACCTAATTGAACACTGATCTGGGTAATGACATAGTAGGAAAACTCAAAATACTTGTTTGGAACAATATTGATAATCCCGTTAACGATCTTGGTGTTATCTTTCAGAATAAAAAAGGTCATAAACGGGACTATAATTGCGATGGCAAGTACAGAAACAATACTTGATACTATATTGCTAATGTTGTTAACAGATTCGAACAGTAGGCCTGAGAATAATTCTTCCAGTTTAGCAGCAAATTCCGTCGATTGCATGAATGGGATATACTCTTTTACAGCTTCTTCAACCTGGAGCATAAGAGTGCTGATCTTTTCCTGGCTCAGAGTGTTTGTAAGTGCATTTATCTGATTTATAATTTTCGGTATCAGTACATTCAAACCGAATATTATAACTACTCCCGTGATTGCAAAGACCAGCAGGACCGAGATAATTCTTTTTATTCCCCGGTTTTCAATAATTTGAACAAGGGGATGCAGAATCATAGCAAGGAAAATGGATATAATCAGAAGAATGATTATATCAAGAAAGAGGTATGAAAAATAGATCAGGGCCGATATAACTGTGGCTGCTGAAACGATCTTGTAAATTGATTTCAGTGTTTTTTCTGAAATTGCCATAACACCCTTATTATTTTCTGTCAATATAAGTCAATTTCGATTATTAATAAATAATATAATAATTGATTGACTGAGAATCCTGCCGATAGGTTGGGAAATTGCATAAAATCTTTCAATTATGACACAGCTCCTAGGATTTCGATTTCGGAAATTATATTTTTCATACACATAAATTTTAAAATATACAGGTTGTAAGATGGCTGAATTAGAATTATTAAAACAAATCCGTAAGAATGCTGCGGATAGAAAAAAAACTGTTGTACTGCCGGAATCGCATGACGAAAGAGTACTGAAGGCTGCAGAAGTTCTTACAAAAGAAGGAATTGCGAATGTAATTACACTCGGCAATGAGGAAAAAATTCGTGAAGATGCGCAAAAAGCCGGTGTTGATTTAACAGGTATAAGATTGATTGATCATACCAAATCCGAGATGCTAAGCGACTTCGCTAATGTATTTTTTAATCTTAGAAAGCATAAGGGAATTACGATTGAGCAGGCACGTGAGACACTTCAGAGTGATTTGTTTTTCGGTGCTATGCTGGTTCGTGAAGGCATGGCAGACGGATTTGTAGCAGGTTCAACGGCATCCACAGGAGATGTTCTTCGCGCGGCAATACAGTGCGTCGGAATGCCTGAAGGGATTTCTATTGTCTCCAGTTTCTTCCTGATGATGTTCCCGGAAAACAATTATAGTTTTGCAGATTGCGCGGTAGTTCCTAATCCGGATGCCGCACAGCTGGCAGATATTGCGATTTCCACGGCAGATAATCATAAGAAATTGACAGGTGAAAAGGCTTATGTTGCAATGTTATCGTTTTCAACCAAGGGAAGCGCCAAACATGAACTGATCGATAAAGTTATTGAAGCCGCAAAAATTGTTAAAGAGAAAAGACCTGATATTGATGTTGATGGAGAATTACAATTTGATGCGGCCATAATCGATTCTATAGGAAAGAAGAAAGCTCCTGAGAGTGAAGTTGCCGGACGGGCTAATGTACTTGTATTCCCTGATCTGAATGCCGGAAATATCGGTTATAAGATTGCCCAGAGACTTGGCGGCGCGGAAGCTGTTGGCCCGGTTGTGCAGGGACTTAAAAAACCATTGTTCGATCTTAGTCGCGGCTGCAGTGTTGATGATATCGTAAATACATCTGCTATTTCATGCCTCATGGCTGACTAAAGATTCATTTTTAACCCGGCTACAATGCCGGGTTTTTTATTTGAACTAATAATACAATATGTCTGTTTCAAAAATAAAAAGAGTGTACCATGAAAAAGACAATTATCTTTACAATACTTTTATTCTCAGCTATAATACTTGCTGGTGATATGAATGATAGAATATCCGATCTATCGTTAGCCGACAATACCGGAAAGCAGATTGATCTCGCGGATTATAATGGAAAAGTTCTATTGATAGTCAATGTTGCCAGCAAGTGCGGTTACACTTCTCAATACGCCGGACTCGAAAAAATTTATAAAGAGTATCAAAGAAATGGATTTGAGATACTTGCTTTTCCATGCAACGACTTCGGCGGGCAGGAGCCGGGTACGAATGAGGAAATTCAAGAATTCTGTTCCGGAAATTTCGGAGTGACATTCAAATTGTTCGACAAAATTAAAGTGCTTGGTGATAATCGTTCACCGTTGTATGACCGGCTTATCAACAATCCCAACACAGAGCAGGGCGATGTGAAATGGAATTTTGAAAAATTTCTTGTCGATAAAAATGGTAAAATTGTAAAAAGATTCAGAAGCAATGTAACTCCGGAAAGTAAAGAGATTACCGACGCAATTGAAGCCGAGCTTGCCAAAAAATCCTGATTCATTAAAAAAAAGTGAAAAAAAATTTTTACTCTCCGAAACTTACCTAATAAGCAATAATTTAACGACTTCCTTACAAAGGGAGTCGTTAAAAACTGGTGCCTTAATTTCTAAGGTGAACGTCAATTTGGGCCTTCTTTAATAATGTCTGAAAGTGCGATTTCAGCCTATTTTGCCGGTTTTTTTAACTTGCTTTCTATTTGAAACCTTACATAATTTTCGAATGTCAATAAATTATATATATCCACTAAGGATATAGGACTAGTGATAAAGGATCTTAATTTGTATCCTACTATAAATTTTCAACACGATCTTGATCGCAAAAAAATTTTAAGCCTTCCGGAAAAACAATACGTTTTAATCGACCATCATCTATCGATTTCTTTTGAAGATAAAGAATATATTAATTCATTAAAAAACGAATTACACCACCAACATATGGAGCAGACTTATGTCAGATTACGTAAATGATTTAATGGCGGAAGTCAAAGCAAAAAATCCTGCGCAGCCGGAATTTCATCAGGCAGTTCAGGAAGTAGCAGATTCTTTAGTACTATTACTGGAAAAACATCCGGAATATCGACAGGCAAAAGTTCTTGAAAGAATAATTGAGCCGGAAAGAGTATTGATGTTCAGAGTTCCCTGGGTTGATGATCAGGGTAGTGTTCAGATTAACCGCGGTTTCAGAATTGAAATGAACAGTGCTATAGGACCTTACAAGGGAGGATTAAGGTTCCATCCATCAGTTAACCTGGGTATACTTAAATTTCTTGCTTTCGAGCAGGTATTCAAGAACAGTTTAACTACTCTGCCTATGGGCGGTGGTAAAGGCGGTTCGGATTTCGATCCTAAAGGAAAGAGCGATAACGAAGTTATGAGATTCTGTCAGAGTTTCATGACTGAATTACAGCGTCACATTGGTCCTAACACAGACGTACCTGCCGGTGACATTGGTGTCGGCGGAAGGGAAATAGGATTCTTATTCGGACAGTATAAGAGAATCCGTAATGAATTCACAGGCGTTCTTACAGGTAAAGGAATTAACTGGGGCGGATCTTTAATTAGACCCGAAGCAACCGGTTATGGCGCTGTTTATTTCGCAGCTGAAATGTTGAATACACGCGGAGAGACACTTGAAGGTAAAACCTGCCTAGTTTCAGGAAGCGGTAACGTTGCACAGTTTACTACAGAGAAGATTCTTGAACTCGGCGGCAAGGTAGTAACATTATCAGACTCAAGCGGTTATGTTTACGACGAAGACGGTATCGATACCGAAAAACTTCAATTTGTTATGGATCTTAAAAATGTACAGCGTGGCAGAATTAAAGAGTACGTGGATAAATATCCTAATGCTGTTTATACTGCTCTTGATGCAAATGCTGAATTCAATCCGTTATGGAACCATAAGGCTGACTGTGCTTTCCCGAGTGCAACTCAGAACGAGGTTAACCTGAAGGACGCTGAAAACTTATTGAACAATAGCGTTTACGTTGTTTCCGAAGGCGCTAACATGCCAACAGTACCTGAAGGTGTTGAATTATTCGTTAAGGAAAAAATCCTTTACGGACCAGGTAAAGCTGCAAATGCTGGCGGAGTTGCAGTTTCCGGACTAGAAATGGCTCAAAATAGTATGAGATATGGTTGGACAAGGGAAGAAGTAGACAACAGACTGCGTCTCATCATGAAGAGCATTCATGAAACTTGCTACAACACTGCAGAAAAATACGGAACACCGGGTAACTATGTTAACGGTGCCAACATCGGCGGATTCGTTAAAGTTGCTGACGCAATGCTTGATCTTGGTGTTGTATAATTAGTTGTCTGAAATGATTTAAACATGGGCTGGCCGAATTACATATTCTATGTAATGTCAGCCCTTTTTTAATGACTTTTTTACAGGTCTTCAGTACTTTGCCACGTCGTATATTCATTATGAAAACTATCGGTGTCTTATGCAAAAATCCAACTTTAAATATGCTAAAGAATTAATCAAACAAAGTAAGTACAAGAAATTCCAGGACTTCCACAACCTTATGCGGTTCAGAGTCCGGGATATACTGCTTGTTTCCAGTTTGTATGATTCATTTATTTTTGAAGAGGATGGAAGACTGTATGAACTCATTCGCGAAGAATACCAGATGCTGAATCTGAGTCATTCGCCCGAACTCATTCAGGTTTCCAGCGGGATGGAAGCGATTGACCTGGCTTTGAACGAAAAGAGATTCAACCTGATTATCGCCACACAGCATATCGAGGATATGCATACTATTGACTTCGCAAAGAAAGTTAAAGAAGCGGGACTGAATATCCCGATAGTCTTACTCGGCTACGACAACAACCCGATGGTGGAACTCATTAACCATAATGAAGTTAATGTATTCGATATGGTATTTATCTGGCAGGGTGATTTCAGAATTATCTTCGGGATTATTAAGTATATAGAAGACAGACTTAATATTGATTATGATGTACAGAAGGTGGGCGTACAGGTAATAATACTTATCGAGGACAGCATCCGGTTTTATTCTTCCTATCTGCCGCTGATTTATACGGAACTCGTTAAGCAGGCGCAGAGACTTATTTCAGAGGGTATAAACCTTTCACATAAATTCCTACGAATGCGTGCCCGTCCGAAAATTATGCTTTGTACTAATTACGAAGAAGCAATCGAATATTACAGGAAGTACGAGGAAAATATACTCGGTATTGTTTCGGATATAGATTTTGCGAGAGAGGGTAAGCCTGATCCTAAGGCAGGAATCAGATTCGCGAAACATGTAAAGAAGGAACATCCGGATATACCTGTACTACTTCAATCCAATGTTCCGGAGAACGAAGAAATTGCACATACAATAGGGGCTTCGTTTATTCTGAAAGATTCGCCGACGTTACATAAAGACCTGAGATATTTTATGCGCGAACAATTCAGTTTGGGCGAGTTTATTTTTAGGACCGATGATGGAGAAGAAGTAGCACGCGCCGGCAATCTTGTTGAACTGGAGGAACGTTTACTCGAAGTACCGGAAAGTTGTATTGCCTTTCATGCCGAGCGAAACCATTTTTCAACTTGGCTGAAAGCTAGAACAGAATTTTGGCTGGCTCATGAACTTCGTCCCCGCAAGGTATCAGACTATTCTAATCTAGATGAATTACGAAAAAGTCTTTACAAATCCGTGCATGAATTCAGAATGGACAGGCAGCGCGGAGTAATACTTGATTTCAACAAAGACACATTTGATGCAAAAGGCTCTTTTGCCAGAATTGGCGGAGGTTCTATCGGCGGTAAAGCTCGCGGACTCGGATTTGTTAATAACCTTCTCAGCAATTTCGATATCGGCGGTAAGTTTAAGGATGTGAATATATTTGTGCCGACTTCTGTAGTTATAGGCACCGAGATTTTTGATGAGTTTCTCGAGGAAAACGACCTGCACCAGTTTGCCCTCCGTGCCGAGAGTGACGAGGAAGTTCTGAAACGATTTCTTGAAGCTCCCAAGTTTTCCGTTAAAGCTATCTCGGATTTACGTGAACTGCTTTATATGATCAAAGGACCGATCGCTGTTCGTTCAAGCAGTCTGCTCGAAGATTCACAGGGTCAACCTTTTGCGGGAGTTTACGATACATTTATGCTGCCAAATAACAATCCGAATGTTGAGATTAGATTGTCTCAGCTTATCAATACAGTTAAGCGAATTTATGCTTCTATCTTCTCACAGAAAGCTAAAGATTATATCCGCGTGACTTCGTATCGCCTGGAAGAAGAAAAGATGGCAATAATTATTCAACAGGCAGTAGGCGAGGAACACGACGGCAGATTTTACCCCGAATTTTCAGGGGTTGCTAAATCCTATAATTTCTATCCAACACTTCCGCTTAAATCGACTGATGGAGTTGTTTCAGTAGCGTTCGGACTCGGTAAAACGATTGTGGAAGGTGGAAGTACAATTAGGTTCTGTCCCAAGTATCCGCATCATTTACTTCAATTGGGAAATGTGGACGATATGCTTCAGTACGGACAGAAGGATTTTTTTGGAATTGATCTGCAACAGGATTCTGATAATTTAAACCTCACCGAAGATATGGTGGTTAAGAGGTATAAGATTTCGAGCGCTGAAATAGACGGAACACTTCCGCTGGTAGCTTCAACCTATTCGCCGGAAAACCATGCCATTTATGATGGAACATCCAGAAGCGGAACACGCTTGTTTACGTTATCTCCTATTCTAAAATATAGAGTTTACCCGCTGCCCGAAATTATCGAACTCCTGCTGGATATGGGAAGCTGGGGTATGGGCTCACCCGTCGAGATTGAATTCGCAGTGAATCTATCAGTGCCCCAGGGAGCCTCGCGGGAATTCGGACTTTTACAAATGCGTCCCCTGGCTATTCATAATGAATTGGAAGAGCTATATATTGACGGGTACGCTGATGATGAGTTGATCTGCAGAAGTAATAATGCAATGGGTAACGGCGCAGTGAATAATATATTTGATATCGTTTATGTAGATATAAATACTTTCCAGAGATCATCCACCAGAAAAGCTGCCGCTGAAATTGCACAGCTCAACGGGCAATTAGTTTCGGTGGGACGTCCGTACCTGCTTATAGGCGTTGGACGATGGGGTTCGCTTGATCCATGGCTCGGAATTCCGGTTACATGGGAACAGATCTCCGGCGCTAAAGCTATTGTTGAATCGGATTTTAAGGATCTTGATGTTCAACCTTCGCAGGGGACACACTTTTTCCAAAATCTTACTTCTTTTAAGGTTGGCTATTTCACAGTAAACTTCCATACCGGTAAGGGACAATTGGACTGGGAATGGCTGCAATCTCAGGAGCCTGTAAAAGAGTTAAAGTATGTGAAGCATGTCAGAACCAAATCACCTATCCACATTAAGATTAATGGCCGGGAGAATAAAGGAGTAATCCTGAAACCTGAAACCAAGCAAAGAGGTCACGAAGACCTCTAGTATTCACATAGCCGGGACATAGCATGTAACCATTCTTTACTTTGCGAAAGGGTTTGAGACTTCACATAATATCTGTCTTGTAATAAATTCCATAAACGAGGACAAAAAAAATCCAATCAAATTGATTAAATTCAAACACAGCGGCTTTAATTTCCCATATTCCTTTCGATAGTAGGTTTGGGATTTTAATACTTATATGTGTAGTATTTATGAAAAAATTTGTAGTAGTATTAACAGCATTGCTTATTCTTGCCGTTGCCTGTAAAGAGGACAGTTCACCTGTTGAATCAACATCGCAGGGTTCAATTATTGGTACCGTAACAAATAAAGCGGATGAAACCGGTGTATCTAAAATGAATGTTTACACAGATCCGCCTACGAGTTCGGTTACTACCAGCGAATCAGGATCGTATAGAATCGACAATATTGATGAAGGCACATTTAAGGTAACTGCTGCAAAAGATGGCTTTGATACCCTGTCGATAGATGTTACCGTTGTTGCCGGAAAAGAAACAACAGCAGATTTTATCGCGAGTCCGTTCATAATCGATAAATCACAGGACTATGGATTTGTTAAAGGTGTGATACTGGATAAAACTACTTTGTCTCCGATTGAAGGTGTGAATATTAAAACAATACCTGTAACAAGTTCAGTAACCAGTTTAAGCAACGGTTCGTTTTTACTTACTAATCTAGATGCAGGCAGATTACAGATTGGTGCCACAAAAGTTGGATATGAGAATACTACTATTGATGTAACTATTCTGCTTGGTGATACAACGAGAGCAGATATTATCATGGCTGAAACCGACACGACCGTCGCTCCAACTACAGGAACTCTCACCGGGAAATTGATGGATGCTATTACAGGCAATCCTATTGCAGATGCGATTATTATAACCAAGCCTTCTACCAGTGTCGTTAATTCTGATACAAACGGCATATTTTACTTTACAGACCTTGAACCGGGTAACTATATAATTACGGTGAATAAAACAGATTACCAGGCAGGTGAGTCTGAAATTATGATTGAGGCGGGTGAGGAAACAGTTGCTAACTTTTCCATGCTTGTTTCTTACGGTTCAGTTGCAGGTTCGATTACGGATTCGGAAACAGGGGATTCCCTCGGTGGCGTTTTGATAACAACAACTCCCGGAACATCTTCAATACTATCCGGTTCGGATGGGACATACGGAATACAAAAGCTTACTCCAAGTACATATACAATAAATGCAGTTAAAAACGGATATGAAAGCGCTTCGCTTAGTATTTCTGTTGTAGCCGGTGAAATTACCAGGGCAGATATTGTTATGTCCAAGACACCCTGATTTATTATATCATAACATTATCTTTTCACTTGAGATTTATAGCTCATACATACAAATTACACTCGTAATCTTGAATTTCATCATCCCATATTTATATTGAAAATTCTTCTTCCAATTACTTACCTTATAGAAGAGTAAATATCTTTTTATTTTAACAAAATCAGGGAATTAGATGAAAGTCGGTATTGTTGGTACAGGTCTGGTAGGCGCTACTTCTGCCTATGCGGTTGTGATGCGAAAGGCGGCAAGCGAGGTTATTTTAATAGATGCTAATAGGAGGCGGGCCGAGGCTGAAGCCGCAGATATTCTGCACGCAGTACCGTTTCTCAATCCTGTTGAGGTTTTAGCGGGAGACTATGAAGATCTGCGTGAATGTAAAGTTGTTGTAATAGCTGCTGGAGCGAATCAGAAGCCGGGTGAAACGAGGATAGACCTACTTGGCAGGAATGCAGCGATTTTGAATACAATTATTCCAAATGTGATTAAATATGCTCCCAACGCTATTCTTTTAATGGCGACCAACCCGGTTGATGTTTTAACTCAGGTTGCTGTGGATATTGCAGACAGGTACGGAATACATCAGTCGAGAGTTTTCGGCTCGGGGACGACCCTGGATACTGCCAGATTTCGTTCACTACTGGGTGCACACCTGGAAGTTGATCCTCAACATGTACACGCATTTGTAATCGGTGAGCATGGCGATACTGAAGTTCTTACCTGGTCGAGTGCCGATATTGGCGGTATTCCGATTGCTGAATTTGCGAGGCAGCGTAATCTGGTTTTTAACGATGAGATTGTGAATAGAATTGATGATGAGGTTAGGAATGCGGCATATAAGATTATTGAAGGGAAGGGAGCTACATACTACGGAATAGGATCGGCAATTGCGCGGATTGTTGAGGTTATCACAAGGGATAATAAAGCTATTTTAACAGTTTGTGCAAAAACTAAAAATGTGGAAGGAATAGAGAATATAACGTTGGCATTACCCCGTCTGCTTTCCGGTAGTGGAATTGTTGACACACTAAAATTGAATTTATCTGATGTGGAGCGAAATTCTCTGAAGGAAAGCGCCACTGCTTTAAGGAGTTTCTATGATGATTATATGTTAAAAAGTGATTAAAATTAAATGAAAATGGAGATATTTATTACATAGCATAATAACATTGCAGTATGGTGTTTACATGCCTATATTTGCAACCGCTTTTGTGAAAATGGAATGTTAAAGATGACGAATGGATACAAAATAACTAAGCTCGATAACGGAATACATATTCTAACCGAAAACATCCCTTATGTGAAGTCTTTTTCCGTCGGATTCTGGTTTGATACCGGCTCGAAAAATGAAACCAGGCAGACCAACGGATTGAGTCATTTTATTGAGCATATGTTGTTTAAAGGTACCGGAAAGCGCACTGCCCGGAAAATAGCCGACGAAATAGAATCGCTCGGCGGTTATCTTAATGCCTTTACGTCCAAGGAGCACACCTGCTATTACGGACGGGGATTAAGCCAGTACATCGGGAAAACATTTGAGGTTATGGCAGATATGATCCTCGATTCGAAGTTCAGAGAGCGAGATATTAAAAATGAAGCAGGTGTAATAATCGATGAACTTCATGATATTGAAGATTCGCCCGAAGAACTTATCTTCGATAAATTTGAAGGAAATATATACAAAGGCAACTACCTGCATTGGCCGATTATCGGTACGCAGGATAATATATTGTCGTTCAACAAAGAGTCGATTGAAGAATATCTTGCAAAACATTACGGTAACAGGAACATGTATATCTCTGCTTCCGGTGCGGTGAAGCATGAGAATATTGTGAAACTGGCACAGAAATACTTCGGTGAGAGGGAGAATACCCGTAAGAGTAAACCCAGAAGTTTTAAGCTGCTCCCATCAGCCGACACTATCCATTACAAGGAAGTACAGCAGGTTCATGCAATTTACGGCAAACCCGTTGCAGGTTATAAAGATAACAAACGAAACGCTATGAATATTTTATCCCATATTCTAGGTGATGGCAGCAGTTCAAGGCTGTTCCAGGCTCTGCGCGAACGTAATGGAATTACTTACCAGATCAATACTTTTTTAAATTCGTTTTTCAATATTTCATCGTTCGGGATATATTTTTCTACGAATCCAAAGAACTTCGGCAAGGCACAGAAACTGGTTGAAAACGAGCTTGAGAAGTTTTATACGAAACCGCTATCAAAGAAAGAGGTTGAACGGGCCAAAGCTTATATCAAGGGGAATATGCTAATGGGTCTTGAAAACACGACCAACAGAATGATGCGCATGGCTCAGTCGTTCATATACTTCAACAGGATTAAAACAATAGAGGAAACCATTGCGGAAATAGATGCGCTTACAATTGAAGATCTTAAGGACCTGTCGCAGGAAATGTTTCTGCCTGGAACATTCACAAAGGCGGCAATAATTCCGGAGAATCAATAATTCCTTTTAACGCATTTACTTATAGCTAAATGAAGAATAGTGGATAGCCCATCTTTGAAGCTTAAATAGCATTTTTAAATTTCATTATTTAACTTTCGTCTAGTTTGCTCAAATCTATCATGAAATCGTTTCTAAAAATATTGTTTCTGCTCCTGTCGGTTAGTATTTTTATGTATGCTTCCGAAGGACAGGTGATTCTGAAGGTTGATAAACCGGGCTTTGTACCGGTGGATTCGGTCTATCAATTCTCACTGCTTCTATCCAATAAAATTCACCAGGTTGAGAAGGTAAACTTCTACATTTTTTTAGATGACGGCATTGAAGTCGAATCTATTAAATATTCCGGTCGTGATTATCAGACTGAACTTCTTTGTCAGCCGGCAGTACATCCCGGGTACTATGGTAAAACTATTAAAGCCGAGTTTTCGGATTATGATTCTTCCTATTTCAGTGGCTCCAACAGCCAGCTAATTGTTAATGTATTGGCAAAGTATATTGAAAAGACAGAAGTTGCATTCGCTTTCGAATTCATTGAAGCAGATAGCGTGGTGGAAGAGTATTCCTCATTCGATTCGAATAGGGAGGAGAGTCTGCCGATTCTTGGAGTGGATTTTTATATACCGCAAAGCTACGCGGGTAAGTGTCTACAAATGAAAAATGAATCCAGCTATGTTTTAGATTACGATTATGTAATCAGCAACAGTAGATTGTTGATTGGTTTCTGGGCTAAGCTTTCCTCAGTCCGTCAAAAGCTTTTAAATATTATTAACACTCAATATACCGACACACTATTTAATATTGAGATAGGTATAAATCAGGAGTTAGTTATACCGCATGATGCTGATGATGTGAACCTTTCCAATTTATTTGTAGCGGACAAAAGCTGGAATTATTATTCGGTAATCTTTGATTTTGATTACAACGAAATCATTTTCGGACTAAATGGCGAAACTTCCTTTACTTACCGAAGAAGTCTTAATCGAAATGAAATTTTTACTCTTGAACTGCTGAATAATTCCGGACAGAATATTCAAATCGATAATCTTGGAGTTTATGATTTCGGCGGCAGGTTGAGCAGGATTAAGAAGAATTTGAATTACGATAAAGTTATATCGGACAGTTCCAAACAAATATATTTCGAATCTTTCGACAACATTGCGGATGAAGATTTACAACTCAATCGTTCCGATGACTTCGTATTCAGCGAATTAAAAGCAGTTGAATCCGATGCCCCGATATTTACCAGGTTACCTGAACTTTATGTCAGGTCATTCGAGAACTTTAATGAAGTCATCTGGCAGAACAGTGATGATAGTGTTGTTGATTATTATATTCTCGAAAAATCATTGAACGGCATCGATTATACTGAAGTAGGCAGTAAAGGTTCGGACTCTGATCCGGAAAAAGAATATTCGATGATCGACCAGAGAAACAGTCTGGATGAAATAGTCTATTACAGGATAAAACTTATAAATGACGATGAGTCTGTTCTTTATTCGCCGACGCTTAAACTAGGTCAGGCACAACAGGAAAACTTCCATATAGAGCAGAATTATCCGAATCCGTTCAATCCATTGACAACTACAACAGTCGAGGTACTGGCATCTGATAATTTTAGTGTAATTGTTTACGACCTCGTGGGGAATAAAATTGCCACCATTTACGATGGCATGCTTGAAAAGGGGATACATAAATTCGATTTCGACGGCTCACAACTTCCATCCGGTATATACTTTCTTGAGGTATCCTCTCGCTCGTTTACGCAGGCGATTAAAATGATTCTTGCTAAATAATTCGCTTGTAGACGTTTACGAATTATCAATTACATCAGGATAAAATGTTTTCGAAAGTATTTTCGAGTACTACGATTGGCATTGACGCTATCATAGTGGAAGTTGAAACGCATTACGAGAAGCAGCTTCCGGGTGTTACTATTGTCGGCCTGCCTGATAGCGCAGTTAAGGAATCGCGCGAACGGGTTACTGCGGCCATTAAGAACAGCGGATTAGAATTCCCACTAAAGAAAATCACTATTAACCTTGCCCCTGCGGATATTAAGAAGGAAGGCAGCTCTTTCGATCTTCCGATAGCTGTTGGGATACTTGCCGCAGTTGAAGATATTAAAAGAGATCTGCTGGAAGATACTCTCCTGCTGGGTGAACTCTCACTTGACGGCAGCATTCGTAAGATAAAAGGAGCATTGCCGATTGCGGTTGAAGCCAGAGAAAGAAAATTGAAGCGTATAATTTTACCGACAGAATCCACCAGGGAAGCATCTATAGTAGAAGGGGTTGAAGTTTATGCTGCGGATAATTTACGTGAAGTTGTAGAATGCCTGAATGGAATTAAGCAACTGGATCGGGTTACGACTGATACTGCCGAGTTATTTGGGAGGGTAAACCATTACCATCTTGATTTTTCGGACGTAAAGGGACAAGAGAATGTAAAGAGATCACTTGAAATAGCCGCGGCAGGCGGACACAACCTCATAATGATAGGTCCGCCCGGATCAGGTAAAACAATGCTTGCTAAAAGGTTTCCCTCAATCCTGCCGCCGCTGTCGTTCGAGGAAGCGCTGGAAACAACTAAGATTCACAGTGTTGCCGGTATACTTCCGAGTGATAATGCACTTATAACCGAGAGACCATTCAGGAGTCCGCACCATACGGTTTCTGACGCGGCTCTGATTGGCGGAGGTACATTCCCGCGTCCGGGTGAGGTATCTTTCGCGCATCATGGTGTGCTGTTCCTTGACGAATTTCCCGAGTTTAAAAAGAATGTTCTGGAAGTCATGCGTCAACCGATGGAAGACTATAAAGTTACGATCAGCCGGTCAAAAATGTCGCTTGAATTCCCGGCGAACTTCATGCTTGTTGCTGCTATGAATCCCTGACGGTTCGTTGCCTTTCTGCCATCATTTCAAAAGAATTAGGTAAGTAATTTAGATTAATTGAAATTTCTGTATCTCCAATGATTATTTTATCGGTAATATTCTCAACAATTAGGCGTTTTTCTTCAAAAGTTAGTTTTTCCCATCGATCATAAAGATTTTTTGCTTCTGTGAATACTTCATCACTCGAAAGGTATTGAATTCGCAGAAAATCGATTTCTCCTTGGAGTTCAGGCAATTGATTATCTATTTGTCCTAATCGCTCCTCAAGCGGCGTGTAGTGCCTTCCAAAGCCTTTAGAGGGTATTTCTCCTTCATAGTTGAGTTTTACCAGTCTATCCATTTCCTTTTGGATTTTAAGTTGTTCACTAATTAAGTTTGATAAAAGCTCTTCTTTTTCTTTTAGATTCTCATCTGCTTTTGAGAGGTACTTCCTCAAGTCATCAGGTGAAATGAAAAAGGACTTTAATTGTTCCTGGTATATTACCTCTAAGTCCTCTTCCCCAATTTTATTTCTACACTTCTGACAAATATATTTTGGTGAGTTGGATGGCACATACATTTTTGAGCCACATTCACATTGTGTAAATCCTGTGAACAGATGGGTGGCTCTTTTTGTAGGGGGTTTATAACTTTTTTTCTGCTCAGTTAGAATTCGATTACACTCATCCCATACTTCTTCAGAAACAATTGCTTCTACTTCTGTAAATACCCATTCGGATTCTGGTTTAATTTCCCAATGCTTATTCGTTCCAGTACTCTTTGTGTAGTTTGCTCTCCTCAAACCTTTTGCTGTGGGATCTTGTAACAGCCGAGTGACGGTTGTACCACTAAATAAGGAACCATTTCGAGTACGATAACCTGCTTCATTTAAAATCCGAGCTACAGTTCTTTTTCTTCGGTGTTCAATAAATAATTCGTAAATAAGTCTTCTTACAGGTGCTTCTTTTTTATTAACAACTAATTCTTTATTTCTCCATTCATATCCAAAGGGAGCTTGACCTCCAAGAGGCTTCCCAAGTTTTGCACGAATAGGAACTGAAGCTGCAACACGATCAGAGATTTCTTCTCGTTCCCATTGAGCCATAGCGGCTATCATAGTATAAAATAAGCGACCAGCAGGACTTGAAGTATCTATCGATTCCTGGAGTGAGATAAGATCAGCATTGTATTTTCTAAATATCTCTGAGAAATCGAGAAGTTCTTTCGTATTTCTTGCAAGTCTAGCAAGCTTTGAAAATATTATGCCTGAAATCTTTCCGGATTTAATATCTTGTAACATCCTTTGAGTCTCAGGGTGATTCATAACAGATTTTCCACTTACAGCTTCAAGTCTGTATATCTCCTTTACATCCCATTCTTTGGATTCTGCGTAATATCTTGCTCTTTTTTCATGATGTTCTGGGCTTTCGCTTTCAGCCTGATCCTCAGTGGATACTCGAATCCAAACACCAATGCTCTTATTTTCTTCATTCATAATTCGGTTCCTCTTGAAAAGTGTTGCTAATTAAAAGTAAGGAAAAGTACTTTGAAAATAAAGGCAAGCTAACTGTCCTAAATTAGATTTATAAAAAGAGAGTATTTATTTACTCTCTTTTTCCATAGTTGATGAAGAATTCATCTTGATTACTAACGGCTCACCCTCAATTGACTTTGCAATTATTCCATTAACAAGGGCTGTCATAGGAATTTTTTTGTCCTTAGCAAGCCAATACAGGATTGAAATTAAATCTTCTCTTATTTTTGGACTATACATACTAACCACCTAAAGGTTTTGAAAGAACTTAGTAGTATCATAGACCAGAAAAGAACTTGAATAAGGGGTGTATTATTTCTCATATAGCAAACAATAAATAAATGCTAAAATAATCGTAATTGTTCTGAAGAATTCTCTTCATAATCGTTATTGGTTAGAAAATCAACTCTTTGTGAACCAGAGTTTTTACCATTATACAGGGAGCGCGATAGTTGAATGATTTTATTCTTGTATGACTCATTGAGTATCTCAAACGGAATCGTTGTTGCACTGAAAGGTTTAGAAGTTATATTGTCGATCATAAGTTTTAGATAGATATGATAATTAGGAAGATTGATAATATCGTAGATATTAAAAGTCGGTGAAAATTCATTTGCTAGATAATTTGCATCATCAATTCCAACTCTAAATGAAATTAGCGTTCCAACATTCCCAAAGATTGCATCTCGAATGTCAGGATTCAATTGTTTTATATATTGATGCGCAATTACTAAGCTGAGAGCGTATTTGCGGCTCTCTGAAAGCATACCTGCAAATGAAAGTGATATAAAATTGTGGAACTCATCAACATATAAATAGAAGGTCTTACGTTTATCTTCTTCCAAATCGACTCTACTAAGTGCAGCCAGGTAAATCATTGTTGATAACATAGACCCGATCAAAGAACAATTATCCTCACCTATTTTTCCTTTAGCAAGATTTACAATTAGAATTTTGTTTGTATCAATTATTCTTCTGAATTTTAATTTATTTTTACTTTGTCCTACAATTCCTCGTAATACGGGACTTGCAAGAAATTGACTTAACTTATTTAGTATTGGTGCAACTGCTTCGGATTTAAGCCATGCACTATATTTCTCAAATTCATTTATCCAAAAAGATCGAACAGCTTCATTCATTACATAACTCAGAACTCTAATTCGGAAGTTTTTTTGGGTTAATAATGGCGATATATTAAGTAACGTTGCACCTGGGTATTCTAATAATGCTAGTATAGAATTTCGGAGTATGTGTTCAAGTCTTGGTCCCCAAAATTCTGACCATATTTTCTTAAACACAGATAATAGTCCAGATGTTACCAAGTAATGATTCTTTGGGTGAATATTTGAAATGGGATTAAATGAAATTGGGTGATCAATATCTCCAGCATCAAAATAGATTACATCTTCAATTCTATTCTTAGGAATGACCTCAAGCATTGAGCTTGCCAAATCTCCATGAGGATCGATAAGTCCTAGTCCATAACCATTATTGATATCACTCTTTGCCATATTAGCTATTAGACTTGATTTACCAGTTCCGGTTTTTCCAATTATATAAATGTGACCTCGACGGTTTTTCTCTTTTATGCCAAATTGCTTGCGAATATCTCTCCAATTTGTAACTGCTATTGGTGTAATATTTTTATTCATCATTACACCATAATATTCAATCAAACAGTATTTAATAAGTAGTGAAGTTTTGTCAGTTGTGACATAAAAACCCTTCTTATTTAATCCTCCTTAAAAATCAATAATAAAAGTGAACTGTTCATTTCAATAAATAGGAGGAACTCCAATGAATACAAGTAAATGCATTGAGGTTTATACGCCAAGTGGCGAACTACTTTTTAGTGTTCGTATTAGTAATTCCATTTCTTCGGAAATCTCTAATAAGGGAAATGGTAATGGTAGAAACAAAGGCAGTAACGGGAAAACAGATTCTGAATTAATGACCGATGCACAAAAGCGGTATCTCTTTAGATTAATGATACAACAAGGTAAGGAGGGAGATGACGCTCTCAATGAATTGTTGAATCTCTTCCAAACTGATTCGCTTCAATACGTCTCAAAATTCGAGGCTAGTAAAATGATTGAAAGACTTCTTGAAGAAGCAGAATAAGGAGGTAATTATGGATCATTTATCTAGTAGTCAAATCAATCTCTATCTACTATGTGCACTGAAGTATAAGTATCAATATATTGACCAATTACCAAAGCCCTTCCGACCATCAGCCTTAGCATTCGGCAGTGCTTTTCACTCTGCATTAGCATGGTTACACCAACAAAAAGCTGAGGGAAAATCCGTAAAAATCGAAATGCTACATAGAATATTTGACTCAGACTGGTACTGTCAAAAACTCGATAAAGAAATTAAGTTTAAGGCAGGAGAGAGGGAGTCAAATCTTATCTCCATCGGAAAGGAATTCTTAAATTTGTATTTGGAGAATAACCATGTGGAAGTCCAAGATTATGAAGTACCTTTTCGGATTCCTCTAAAACATCCGACTAATGGGAAAAACCTTGGGATAAACTTAGAGGGATTTATTGACCTCTTAGAAAAAGGACATTCAATTGTTGAATTTAAGACTTCAGCACAAAGTATGAATATCAATGATGTTCATCATAACATACAACTTTCGGCATATGGCTATGCATATCAAGTATTGAATCATAAGGAGGCACAATCATTTAAGATAATTAATTTTGTAAAAGGCAGGAAACCAAAAATGATTGTACTGGAAACCCAAAGAAATCCGAAAGACTATATCAGCTTCTTCTACATAGCAAGTGAAGTTCTCAAAGGTATAAAGGCGAATGTGTTTCCTCCTAAATACGGATTTTGGTGTAGAGACTGTGAATATGGTTCAATATGCCCAATTAAAAAAGGTTACAAAAAAAATTAAGGAAGTAGTTTTCTACTTCCTTTTTATTTTCTAATGTTAGAGTCTGCTTGATATATCATTGAGCATTATTTTATACAAATCTGTCCAGGCTCCAGAAATGGACTGATCTGCGTGCCAATTACCACGCTTATCTTGTTCTTCAATAGTAGCAATTATCACCAGCTTTGATTTATCGTCCCCGAGCTTACTAATATTAAAATTTAGTTTTATTCTACCTTCTTTCATTATACCCCCTCTACTTTTGTATCCTGTACTAAGGGTCCCGAGTTCTTTATCCGACATTTCAATAGTATAACCCTCGGTTAGGCAATAATCTTGTATGGCTTTGAAAACTTCCAAGGGAGTGTTTTGATACACTTTCATTCGATCATTTAAATCAACACTTTGGGAAGTTAGACCACCACAATTAGAAAATAAGACAATTATGGAAATTAGGATGAAGTAAAACGTAAAAGAATGATTCCCCTTTCTCATAACTTTTTTCTCCTATGATTTATTATTAAATGGGAATGTCTCAGTTAAGTTTTTGTTATTTACCATTCCCTTATTTTAGTTATCTTTATAAAAGAATTTTAAAACATTTAATTGAATATCTAGTTAATTAGTTCATCAGGATAATCTTCTGTTTCATCAGCGTGCTTTACACTTTGCGAATTAGATGGACTAATTATTAGGTCTCCATAAAGTTCAATAATGCCGTCTAATATGGTTTCTTGCGTTTTGGGCAAGTGATTTATTCTCTTTTTCCCATGAAATATCTGGGAAATGTAACTTTGGGAAAGACCGGTTACTTTATGCAGTTCCGTTTGGTTAATTAAATCGGTATTGATGTAATAGCCTTTCAACTTCAATATCATGGAATAAACCGGATATTAAGTAATAATTCTATTACTGAAATTAGTAAATAAACTAATTTAAAGTCAAGTAAAATAGTATATGGACTAATGACATGAGTGTAGGTTCTAGATTCAAAGACTGGGGTATAAAAGAATTCGGTTCAATAAAAAAATTTGCAGAATCATTTGGTGTTAAACCCCCATCACTCTATCCATATTTTAGAGATGAGAGTGAACTTGGCGGACAAATGATAAAGAAAATACTTTCCTATGGAGGGGATTTAAACTGGATCTTTGGCGGTACAGAACTTAATACTTTTAATATACCCGGGAGTAAAGAACCTATAATCATCCAATCGGAAAAGGACTTAGAACTTCGTGATTCTATTCTGAAATTTTCTGAAGTTATAGACCAATTAAAAGAATCAATTAAAGAACCTGGACTTAGCAATTCACAAAAAATAAATATTAAAGAAATTCTCAGTGTGTTTGAAAGTTTACTTGGGTATATCATTACAATTACAAAACAGTTGGATGAATTCAATAATGATTTTCCATGGTCAGTAAATAACAATCTTCAGACTCAGGCTAAATTCTTACTTGATAAACTAAATGTCGACATTAGTGAGGGTGAATAAGAATTCTAATCACTAATCAATTGATCAACATCTCTGATAATTCATTTACTTGTTCGATATGTCAAAACTCCAACCGCAACGGCATCAAACATGTTCTGATGAAAACGATTTTTTAGATTATCATTCTCCAAAATATATGCTCTTAGTTCTGGATATATAGAAACAAGTATTTTTGCAACATCCTGCTTTTTTGTATGACCATCACCACAAACAATTTTTCTTATCGTATTAACTGCGTAGCTTTTAATAACTAGACCTTTTCTTCTACCGATCAGGTGAATTATTCTTGAGATTTTATTGAGAGTAATGCATCTTTGATTATTACCGAAGAATGTTTTTTCAATCGCTAATACTTCTGGAGAAAAGTCATTGATTAGTCTTGTTATTATTTTTTTAACTTCATGAATGACTTCTGAAGATTGATATTTGTTTGTGATTGTTTCAACACCATGATAAATAAGCTTCTCCTTTTCAAATATTGCATAGCCTATGTATTTGGTTCCCGGGTCAATAGCGATTATCCTATGATTTTTTCTAAACATGATTTAATTGGTTAGCTAATAATTTGATCATATATTTATTTGTAAAATGTTATTTACTTAGGTATGTTAATCCAAGGGCAATTGATTCAAACATTCGAGTGTAATATTTATTTCTCTGATTTTTCTCTTTTTCAAATTGTCCCCTTAGAAATGGATAGTGAGAAGTCACTTCGTAAAGTAAGTTTGATTTGTTTTTTCTTTTCTGTGTAATGAGTGCTTGTTTAATTTCGTTCAATGAATATGTAATTGTGTGAATATTTTTCTTTCTCGAAATATTCTGGATTGCTCTAACTAGATTTTTTAGGTTTTTCGAACTTCGTTGCGGGTCGGGTTTTTTAAGAACTAAAACCTCAACATCAAATTCATTGATGTACCTTGTGATAATTGCCTGAGCTCTTATCTTGGTACTTTTAAATGAAAATCCCTTTATTGACTTTATAGCCCATTCTCTAAGATCAGTGTCGACTAAAATAGATATTCCTAAATATCTGGTATGAGGTACAACACTTAATATATTTTTAGTTTTTTTTCTCATATATCATTGTTTGTTAGTGTAATAGTATGTTATTCACATATTCACACAGGTAATAATATCTTTTCTTTATATATGTTTATTGTTAGTGTCCATTGGTGATACATCATTGTTAAATCTGCAGCACATCTTTGATTTGTCTGTTGTACATCTTGTTTGAAGAAGTTGATAACGACAATGAAAACGGTCTCGTTTAATGATTCGGATTAGACCAATAATTTGTAATTGTTTTATTGCTCTATTAACAGAAGTTCGTGAGCATCCAAGATGTGAAGCGATATAACTTTGTGAGGGAAAACAACTCTGTTTTTTATTTGCGAGACTAGCCAAGAAATGATATACGGCTATTGATAGGAATCCGATTTGGGGAGCGTAGTATTGAATCACAGATTTAGAAACCCAATACCATTCTCCGGGTATCATTCTTCGTAATTCGGTGTTCTTATTATTAGATGACATGAATTAATAAAGTTTTTTCTTCCATACATGTTCACATATGCATTGTACAATTAACCTAATGTTCTTCTGAATCTCATTTACTTCTGCTTTTGAAAGTTGAGGCATTTCTAAAATGCGTCGATAGTTATCGTACATGTTTTGAGTTTTGCGCTTGTTCATATGATCCAAGAAAACAGATTTGATATATCTGTTACATTAATCGATTTTCTCTGTCTCTTAATTCATCTCTTAGGGTTCTGACAAGATCAATATAGAATGCATCGACCATAACTCTATACAGTATGGCAAGTTTTAAAGCACTTAAAACACTTGGCATGCATGTACCATTTTCCCATTTTGAAATACGACTCGTACTATTAATGCCAAGGATTCGTGCAACCTCTGTTTGTGTAAATCCCATTTCTCTTCTGTATTTTCTCAGAAGGTTGGGAGATGTTGTAGAGATCTTTCCCTCCATGGTTAAAAGGATAAATATTATAACTTCTTTAAATAAGAGAGGTAAAATTGTCTTTATGGTGAACAAGTGAAATTAGAGATGTGATATATTATTGTCTACCTAAAATAAAGGAATCCACTTGCTTTACAACAATAAATCTTTCTGCTAGTTTAAAAAACACACTGGGTATGTTATTAAAATTAGGTCAATTAACTTTATCAGTATATAACTAATCTCATCCATGAATTGTTTACTTTACGCGAGAGTTTCAACTGACAGACAAGCTCAGAAAGCTTTATCAATACCAGCGCAGATTGATACTATGAAGCAGTATGCTTTAGCTAATAAGTGGACAATTGTCGATCGCTATATTGATGAAGGAGAGTCTGCTAAATCCACTAACAGACCAGAACTTAAAAAGTTAATTGAGTATTGTAGAAGCAATAAAAATATAGATGTTGTACTCATCCACAAAATAGATCGACTTGAAAGAAACTTGATTGATTATGCAACAATTAAGGCAATTCTAAAACAAAAAGGTATAAAATTAGTCTCAATTTCAGAACCATTTGAGGATAATCCTGTTGGGAATCTTTTAGAAAATATAATTGCTAGCATATCGGAGTGGTATAGTGCAAACTTGGGTGAAGAAATAAAGAAATCAAATCTAAGCAAATTAAAGAAAGGTGAATATCCAAATAAACCGCCTATCGGTTATAAAAGTATTAAGGGAGAAAACAATAGAACAAAGCATGTATCGAATGAAAAGACAGCTCCTTTAGTTAAACAATCATTTGAACTTTTCTCAACTGGTTATTACTCCCTTCGATTACTAAGTGAGGAAATGGAGAATAGAGGATTAGTAACAAAATATGGAAATAAACTCAGTGCTGAAAATATGAAGAGACTACTGAAGAATAGGTTTTATATTGGGAAAATATTATGGCGTGGTAAGGAATATGAAGGAATTCATTCAGCAATAATTGACAAAAAATTATTTTACAGTGTTCAGGAAATATTGAAACTAAAGAGCAGGGATAGTGGTGAGAAGGGTAAACTACAGTTTCTATTAAGAGGACTGTTATACTGTAAGGTGTGTAATCAGAGATTGACGGGAGAAATTCACAAGAGGGGTAGTTATTATCGTTGTTTACCAGGGAGCAATTACTCGAAGTGTACGGAAAGATATTCGCCGGTGAAATCGTTAGATGACCAGATTGAAACCATCTATAGTAAATTAAATGTGCCATCTAAAATCACAAATCTAATTGAATACGAATTAATAACGTTAGTAAAAAAGAGACAGAATCAAGCAAATTATGAGAGAAATGGTCTTGAGAGAAAAATAAATGAAATTAAATTAAAAGAAATGAAGCTAGTGGACGAAATGTTGGGGAATAAAATTGGACACTCTGTTTATGGTCAGTTATTATGTAAATATCAGAAAGAGAGGAGAGAGGCTGAATCCAGATTATCACAATATAGTGTGAATTATGAAGAACCAATTGAGTTCTTAAATAAGTGCTTAAGAATTGCAAAGATGTTGTCGCATCTGCATCATAAGTTGAAATTTGAGGATCAAAAGCTTCTTCTCAAGGCAGTGTTTGAAAAAATATTTGTGAAAGATCGCAAAATCGTAGATGTAAAACGTAATCTACCTTTCTCAATATTCTTTGAAGATGACTTAAAAAAAATGTTCAAAAATAGTACTGTAGTGCGGACACGAAATAATTATTGTTCGAGTCCTATCATGCGCGCACAACGTGATGCTTATTCAACTCCCCTTTATTACTCAAAAGAGAATACAACATTATTAGCACCCATAAATAATTCTTGATAGTAAGGAATATTTATGGGTTTTAGTTATTAAATATTATGACTAATAAAATTTTCAAAACAAAACGTACTGAATTAAGTGCAATGCTTAAAAACGTTTTGTCTGATGGACTTAAGCCGCTATTCAAATTGTATCTTGAATTATATAAGATGGCTGGCAATCCAAATCATGAACTGAGGTTAGAACTAAAAACACTCTCCAGAAAAATTGGATTCAGTTCTACCGATGTTCAACACATTCTCCATGATTTGGCTTTGCTGAGTTTAATTGAACTGAGAATCTCTAAAGGAGAAAAATATTATGAGGTAAAATTATTGGTTTATTAGCTAGTTAATAAAATTAATGAAAAATGTCGTAATCTATTGTCGTGTATCATCCGAAGAACAAGCGCGTAAAGGATATTCACTAGATGCACAGGAAAAATATTGTAGTGAATTTGCTAAAAATAAAGGACTAAATATAGTTGGAGTGTTTCGAGACGAGGGTAGAAGTGGTACAACACTTAATCGACCTGCCCTAAAAGATGTTCTTTCAATGTGTCAACAAAACAAGTCTATCGATGCACTTCTAATTCAAGAAACAGATAGACTTGCAAGAAATACCAAAGACCATCTAACTGTTAAAGCCATACTTAAAAAAGAAGAAGTGCAGATTCTATCAGTAGCTCAACCGATGCTTGATGATAGTCCAGAAGGTGCGATGATTGATACTATTATCGCGAGCATTAATCAATTTCAGTCAGATATTAATAGTAGAAAAACAAAAAAAGGTCTTCAGGAAAGATTTGATCAAGGTTGGTTTCCCGGCTGGGTACCTTTAGGCTATCTCAATAAAGCTATAGAAGGTAATAATAATACAAGGACAAGAAAGATCGTAATTAAAGACCCAGACAAGTGGATTTTAGTAAAGGAGGGATTCGAATTATATCTAACTGGTGAATATTCGGTTGATGCCATAAAAGATATACTGAACGAAAAAGGACTTCGTTCCAAAAATGGAAAGAAATTACAAAGAAGTGTATTTGCAGCAATGCTAAAGAACCCTTTCTATACGGGAATAATGAAGTGGAATGGTCAAGAAAAAATTGGTAAGCATGAACCAATCATTACCCTAACCCAACATCAGAGAATTCAGGATATAATTGCTTCTCACAATATGCATGCTTGTAGGAAAAGGAAACACTTATTTCTCCTAACCGGATTTATATATTGCAATGCTTGTGGATTAAGATATACGGCTGATAAAAATAAGGCAAAAAAGAAAGAGTATTATCATTGTGCTAATAGACATATACACTCAAACAGAGGACAAAACATCCCTGTGAATGACCTTGAAAAACAGATAGAAGAGCAATTCAAGAAGCTTCAATTCAGTGATGAATTTATTAACGGTGTAATGATAAAGCTCAGAAAACTTTATTATGAGGAGCAAGAGAAATTAGATAGTCAGAAATCGATTCTTTCCAACAAAAAGAAAGCTGTAGAATCCAAAAGAGATATTGCAGAGGAAAAATTATTAAGCGGCACTATTTCTGATGATGATTTTATTCGTCTAAGTAATCAATTCAAGCTGGAGTTAAAGGAAATACAAAATCAAGTCTTTAAACTTGAAGGCAAAAGAGATTATGATGTTAACACTATTCAAGAGATTTTAAAGTTGTGTAGAAATATTTATGAGGGTTATAAAGATGCCTCTTATGAATTAAAGAGGAATTATCTTGGATTGTTCTGGGATAAATTTATGATACAAGATAAGAAAATAGTGAAGTCCTATCCGTCACTTTTAACCCAATGTTTACTTGAAGAAAATAAGGTTATGTTAAGACCTAACTTGCTCCGGAGCCCGCTCACTATCATTACTTTACTAAATGATCAAAAATACATCTCGTACCTTAAAGAAAAGCTGAAAGTTATTAGGGTTTTTAAGGAAACAGATCTCCAATAATTTAGTTATACCATTATCATATCAGATAGTCTTTTTAATTCTAGGGAGGGTAGATTTGTTTGTTGAGACAAATCGATAAGGTTAGAAATATTATTGCTGTATAAAAGGAAAAATCCAATATTGATCAGGGTTAGGTATGAATTTAATTCTTGCCTAACATTACACTTATTTTTTTATCAAAACCCGTATTTGTTTTTACGGAGTTTAAAGGCTTGTTCTCCACCTTCAGTAACAAGTGTAATTTCCTCCTTAATACTTTTGTTGTCGATAGCCCCAAGTTGTTTTATAGTCCCTTGTGTTTGATCACCAGCCTTCTTGTAATCACAACAAATTACTTGTTCAGCATCACCATTTACAACAAAATTTGCATTATGACTTGTGAATATAAGTTGTCGCTTACTTTTTGCATTCCAGACACTTTCAACAACATCTCTTATCATTTTACTATCAACATCATCTTCAGGTTGATCAATAATTAATGGTGTACCTTCTTGGTTTAATAGAACTGTTAATAAAGCTGTTGCTTGTTGACCGGCAGACGCATCACTAAAGGAGATATATTCGTCTTTCTTCTCATTGGTACTATAATAAAATTTTGGATTTAAGCTAAGCTCTGCAACAGAAAGGTTTATCCACCTATCAGAGTCAAGGTTCTCTGCGATTCGTTTACATTCACTCGGAATAAAGCTGCATCCAGTAAGTATTGGTGTTTCTGGAATTTTATCGGGACTATCTGGTCTATAAAATGATAGACGTTCCAATTCACCTAATACCTCATTCCATGCAGAAAAAGCATCAGCGGCATTTGAAAGATAATCACATATATTATTAAGTTTGTCTTCCCTTATATTCATACCATAAAACGCAGTTTTCAATCCCTTAATTAACGATTCGGCATCAATACTATTCTTTATCTCAGCTTTAATTAGTCCGTCTGAAAAAGCGGTAAATAGTTTGCATTGTTCTTCAAGAGCTTCAATTTTCTTTCTATGAGAGGCGTCCCATTTTCTTCTCCAATCTTTATAGAGTTTTTCAGGGGTACCAAGATCTTTAATTGTTTTTCTTTTTTCAGCTAGAAGTTTTTTAAGTCCCTTGATACGTATTTCCACCTTTTGTATTTGGTCAAGTTGATGCTGATTAATTTTTGCCTTTGCCTTAGAGTTCTCGTATGCTTTGTCGAAATTGGATTTAAGTTTTTCCCATTTTTTGATTTTTTCATTTAGACTTTTTAGTGCTTTATCCTGAAAGATATCTGACAGTGCTTTAACATGCTTATTTATGTCTTCAAAACGTGATTCATACTCCGCTTGGATAGATTTTATAAGGTCTTTATTTTGAACTTCTTTTGTTTCAGTGTCCTCCTCGATTTCAGTCTCGAGATATTCGGTCAAAGATAAAACATGTTCATGTGAGGATTCAAATTCTTCCTGCAATTCATTTATAATAGCCTCTTCATTATCATATTTTCCTTTTTGGTCGATAATTGATTGATCTGCGGCTGATAATCCCTTTAGTCCTTTCTGGAGATTATTTAGTTGTGTTGTTACTGATTCTGCTTCAGTCTCTGCGATACTAATTTCTGATTCTACACTTCTTTTTCTAATAAAGTTATTATACGCATTTCGCATTTTTGATTCAGAATCATGAATTTCTGAATGTATATCATCTAATTTTCTTTTAATTGGTAGCATTACAAAACGTTTAAGCTCATTTATACGGACGCCAACACTACTGAGTTGTTTTTGACTATAAGCTTGAATTGGTAGTAGAGCCCTGATCTCATCTTCTGAAGCCGACTCAAAATTACCATCATTGATCTTGAGAAATATTTCATTCGTTTTTGAGTTTCTCTTAACGATATGAGATATGCCATTCAGTACAAATGAAACTTGTACTTCACCTTCAAATTCTCTAAGAGTATTGTCGATAAGCGCTTTCCGTTTACCTTGTACTATATCTACATCCTCACTTTCAACAGGCTGATCACACAAGCCCCATCTTAAATACTCTAAAAGTGTTGATTTTCCAGTACCTCGCCCTCCGATAATCGCATTATATTGCTGGTTAAATTCCAAGTTAAGTGAATTTAGAAACTTTGAGTTAGACACACTAATAGAAACTATCCATACTTGTGGTGTTTCTGGTTCATTATGTGAAAGGCGTGATTCTTTTGCTAGACAAGCTTGTCTTAGTGCTTCTGCTGTTGGTTCAGACCATTTTACCCAGGTTATATACTTTCCCAGATCATCATGATTCCTTTTTCTATTATCAGAAGTTTGAAACACCGCAATTGGTTTATATCCATTTTTTTGTTGCCTGCCTTCTAAAATATTTTTTTTACCTTTGCTTGTTTTGGAATAATCACCATCAACGTATCCTCCAACACAAGGCATTTCTTTGTAATGTTTTTCAAATCCATCTCTGAGAATAGATTTATATCCTTTACCGGTGACATTTGGGAGTATTATGAATCGATTCTTTAACCATCTATGCTGGTTAAGTTGTTCTTCAAGATTATTCAAACTGGTAACTGAAAGAGGCGATACTGATTCTACATCTGGTAATTTACTTCGACTTGTATCAACTATATCGAGCTTAAGCGTGGTCATGATGTCACGAAGTTTTGCTTCCTCTAGACTAGCGTCAAAAATTAAAAGTGCTTGTGAAGGTGGTGATGAGAGTGTTAGTTCTAAACCAGGGAATACTACTATCTGTTTATCAATAGGGATTGGATTGCCAAAATCATCAATTTCGGACTGAGCTGCCTTTCTTATATATGGAAAGAATACAAAGTCGTGGTGATCGGTTATTGCAATTGCATCCAGACTTTTTTGTCTGCATCCTTTTATTAACTCTTTCGCATAGTCATCTCTTTCTGTATCAGTTACAGCTTCAGATCCTTTCCAGGTAGCATCCCGTGGTGTATGTACCTGGAAATCACACCTATGAAAATGGGCTCCGTTATCCATAATCTCTAATTGTAATATACAAAAGTTTCTCTATTGGGGGAAAGTAAAGATAATTTGATTTTTTTCGATAAGAGGGCTTTGTTGAGGGCTGTTTTTATCCACAGTACAGAATGCAAAATTCTCTACTAAGAGAATTTTGCTCAGAAAGGAAGTCTATATAAATATAATCTCAATTCTTAATTGAAAGTGCTATCACAGTTTGTGATCCTATTTATTGTAAAAATCTGAAAAAAAAGAAGCTAGCGATCTGTTTTCGAATTCCTCTTTTTACCTTCAATATATTGCTTTAAAAACAATCTAGCAAACAAATCAGCAGCAAGATCGACTTGCTCTTGTTTTGTTGGTTTTTTCTTTGTGTACGACTTCATATAATAAATGCTTACGTATTACCAACACAAAAATAAGAGGGGAGATATTGCCTCATATGTAAAATCTATTTGGAAGATTAATTAATAAAATTTCTTATCCCAGGTATGTTCGCAGATAGCTTGGACTATAAGCTGAATATTCTTCTGAATTTCCATTACCTCTACATCAGTTAAATCGGGCATTCCTAATATCGTTCTATATTTGGAATAGAAATCCTCTTCTTTTTTGTTTGTCCTTTTAACCATATGAAATAATAGCTACAGGTTTACTACAGGAGGGTGGGGGAGTCAACTATTTGTTCATGTCCTATTGTGCGGACACGAAAGGACAATATTGAACAGCTAAAAAACTATATAAGATTAAATGTTGATCCACAAATTCTTAATTTAATAAAAGCCGTGGTGAGAGGTATTGAATAAACTCTTAATCAATACAATGATTTGTTTCTTTTTAGTGAGTTTTATACTTTACTTTAAGTTGTAACGTATTGTCTTGGGATTGATGATGAATAGAAATAGTGACAAAAACTAAAATTATGTACTCAATTCTTTTTACTTGACATTTCAGAGAAATAAATTATCTTCTAATTAGAATAATTAATCTTTTTATCAACAAGCGACATAATAGGAAATCAGATCATCTGTTTGAAAGAGATGATTACTAGCATTGATATTCATCTGCTGTAATTGATGAAATTGGTAATGTATGTATTTTCCTTGCGGTCGTTTTTTACTTAAGATAAACAATTCCCAAGAAAATACCCACGCATTCAATAATCAATCCAACTAGTAGAAAATCAATTAGTAATCGGAGGAACATCTGTGATCATTGCTATTATGTAAATCATAATTTTTTACTAATTATATAGGAGGTATTATGAAAAATTTACCTTGGAATGATCAATTAATGTTTGATGATAGTGAGGACGAAGAAATACCAGATTTCGATCCTCCAAAAGATGACGAACCACCTCCTGATGGAAATGGTTGATCTTCTTAATTAAACAAAATGGGCTCTATTTAATATAGAGCTCATTTTTTTTACATTTATCAAACCTATTTCTAAATTCTTGAATTATATTCATATATCCTTTTTCATTCACCAAGTCCAAAGCATATTTATAATCTTTATAGTTGTTAGCTCTTTTTGCCTTATCTCTCCCGATCCTTTGTAATTCTATATTCTTTAGTACATCTTTAAACAAATACTCAAGAACGGCATATACTAAAACGTGATTAATTATTAAGTTGCTTTTATCACCAGGAAACATCTCTTTCAGAATTTTAAAATATAACTTACAATGTTTTCCGTAAGTAAATAATTCATGAATAAGTTCATGTGTTAGTGATTCTACAAATTCTAATGGTGGGAATGTGCCTCTTATAACTATAGGAGAACTAAAACTTCTTGGATTAGTGCTTACTATATGTACATCTATGACTTTTCTATAAAAATTTAAGCACAATACTTTAGTTATACCTTCTAGTATCTGTTTTTCGTATTTTTTCCATTCTTTTCTACATTCTTCTACATTCTTTAATAAGTCTTCTTTTCTCCATGGAGACCATTTGTCTGGAGAATGCTTTTCTTCCCATTCAGGATCATTTCTTACATAAACAATAAAAATGGGGTCTAGTAATCTATTATACCTTATTACAATCTCTGGAAATTTTTTAATAGACTTCGAAATCATAACTCCATTATATCACAGTATGTCTTTTTTGTAGTGTGTCAGTTTGAAAATGAGGAAGAGATAAATATAAATTTAGCCTTGTTAAATTTAATTACTTCGCAATAGCAAAGTTGAATCTGTTCAAGAAGAAACTAATAATTCAAATTACGAGTTGTTGTTATGCTATGGCGAGCATTTTTGTATAATCTTGCCCAAGCTCTTTCACAAAACAGTTTAATAATTAAGAACACATTGCTAGGGTCAGTAAAAAGTTGTTGTTAATCTCTTATTTGGACAGCAGATTCGTCTCAATAATATTTCAGACGACCCAATTCAATGTCAAAGTAGCTCAGCAACAATGAAATATTTAATTATTAATTTGGATGGAACTAAACTCTTACATAGTTTAATATTATTCAAAAGGAATTTGTTTATTAAAACTAATATTGAGGATACACATGGCAGAAAGCTCAAGTGCTATCCTCTCACATTGGTATTGTCTTCTCGAGGGGATGGAACATTCAACAAAGGATTTTTACACATCTTTAAAAGCGGCGGTAGGCAGTCGTAATATCCCAGATATTAAGGTTACCAAAATTTATCTTCACGAAGGTGGTGCGTTATCTGCAAAAAGGTTGTATTTACGAATCAGATATAAGAGCAAAAGATTCGACATTTGTGCAGCACCTTTTGGGAATGGATTTTTTATATCATGGTGGCTTAGAGAAACAGAAGGTTGTTTAGCCAACATCCCTTATATCGGTCCAATTCTAAGTGTTATCAATCCAATAACATACTACAAAATGGATACTACACTTATGTTTCAAGAATCAATTAGGAATTCGGTTTTAGAGGTAATTGATGAGATCACTAAGGCTAAAGGAATACGATCTTTATCTCAAGATGAACGCAAGCCGATCATGCATGGCATGTTTAAGAACTAGCGATTTCTTATTGGATAGATTTTAAAATGAATCTTACTCTAGCGGAACAATTGACATCCCAATTTTATTTGTGGGAACAGAGAGGGAGAGGCTGGTATATATGGGACTATCCAGTTCAATTGGAACCCCCGTTCGAGCCATTCATTTTGTATTATCCCTCAGATATCTCTCAAATTGATGACGGAAGAATGCCAACAGCTCGTAGTTCATTCGTTGAATGGTTAAAGAAACCATTTCAGATGCAGAATACAGAAGTTGACAAACTATATTCGGACGAAAAACAAGACGATGATATTAATAATGCATTCGAGTGTTCATATCCAATAAAAACAATTGAAGTTGTGCTCCCAATGAGTTTTAATCTCCAAAATGAATACATGCAACAATTTCTTATTACTCTAAGTGTTTGTGAATATCCGGTTAGTTTTGAGATTATTAGTGCTGAAGGTTCAATTCAAATTCAATTTGCATGTCGTGAACCAGATTATGTATTTATTAAACAATCAATTTCTACTTATTTCCCAGAAGTGGTTCTTAGTGAAGGTATTTTATTTAATGGTTTTAATAAGCATTCTGTAATCATAGACTTTGGTTTATCTGATGAATTCATGTGTCCCATACAAACATTCAAATCTTTCAATCCGGACCCACTCCTTGGATTGTTAGGTATCATGGATAATCTTAGGATAAAAGAAAAAATTGTATTTCAAATATTATTTGAATCTGCTAAAGCACCATGGAGCGAACAAATTATAAATTCTGTTACAAATTACGATGGGTCTTCATTTTTTGTTGATGCTCCTGAAATGCTTCCCCTTGTAAAAGAAAAGCTTCAATATCCGTTATTTTCAGTTGTTATTCGTGCAATGATTCAATCGGATTCAGATGATAATTTATTGAAACTCGCACGTACTGTGGGTGGAGGTGTGAATTCATATAAAAGACAGTTTAGTAATGAACTAATTCCACTTTCAAATGAAGGATATGAGGATTCAATACATCGTGAGGATTTCGAACTTAGACAAACTCACAGAAGTGGTATGTTGTTGAATAGCAATGAACTAATGGGTTTTGTACACTTCCCTACAGAAACAAAAGGGTTGTCTAATTTCAATTATATAACTAGGAAATCCAGACCTGCTCCAGTAATAACTCAAAATAATGAATTAATACTTGGTGACAATATACATCAAGGACAAAAGAATTCTGTTTCTTTAAGTCAAGAACAACGTCTTAGGCATACTTATATAATTGGCGCTACTGGTACAGGTAAATCAACGTTGTTACTAAATATGATTCAACAAGACATGAAGAACGGTTTAGGTGTCGCAGTAATAGATCCTCATGGTGAATTAATTGAACAAGCTATTGGGCATATCCCCGATTCAAGATTAAATGATGTAGTTATATTTGATCCTGGAGATCATGAGTATCCAGTTGGATTAAATATTTTAGAGGCTAGAACCGAGATAGAAAAAAATGTTCTATCATCTGATCTTGTTGCATTGTTCAGAAGATTCTCTACAAGTTGGGGTGATCAAATGACAACTGTACTTGGAAATGCTATCTCCGCTTTTTTGGAGAATCCGGAAGGAGGGACCCTTGTTGAGCTAAAACGTTTTCTAATTGAAAAAGAATATAGAAATCAATACTTACTTAAGGTTAAGGATGATCAGATAAGGTATTTTTGGGATAAAGAATTTCCACTGCTTAGAGGAAAAACTGAAAGCTCAATTCTTACTAGACTCGATACATTTTTACGCCCAAAACTTATTAGAAACATCATTTCTCAGAGGAAGGGAATTGATCTTGAAGATATTCTTAACAGCAAAAAGATTCTTTTAGTTAAACTTTCTCAAGGTATTATTGGTGATGAAAATGCTTACCTTCTAGGAACACTTATTGTTTCCAAACTTCATCAAGTGGTTATGGGACGCCAAAGTGTTGATACTACTAAAAGAAATCCCTTTTACTTATACATAGATGAATTCCAAAATTTAGTCACTCCTTCTATGACTAGGCTTTTATCTGGTGCGAGAAAGTATGCTTTTGGATTAATACTAGCTCATCAAGATTTAAGACAGCTTTGGTCTGAAGATTCCGCTCTTGCTAACTCGGTAATTACTAATCCCTGCACAAGAATATGTTTCCGTGCAGGTGATTATGATGCACAGAAACTATCAGGCGGATTTGCGCATTATGATGTGAAAGATTTACAGAATCTTAGCATTGGCGAAGCAATAGTAAGAGTTGAAAGAAACGAAAATGATTTTAATATCAATACCTCTTTATCTCCTGATGCTAGTTTCAAAGATGCTAAAATTAAAAGAGAAACTCTGTATAATCTTTCTCGAGAGAAATATTCTGATGTATCAAATATTGTAAACGAGAATTACTATAAAATTTCTTCAGGAACCACGGAGCTCTTAAAACCAAATAAAAATGTGGATAAGGCTAAAGTCACGAATAAAGCTAAAAAGAAATCTAATACAAGTAATGATCAGGCTGTTTTTTCACAACACCGATATCTGCAAACACTTATCAAGAAAATGGCGGAGCAGAGAGGATATAAAGCTATCATCGAGAAACCAGTCTTAGACTGTAATGGTAGAGTGGATGTTAGTCTTGAGAGAGAAAATGAAAAAATTGCATGTGAGATTTCAGTAACAACAACAAAAGAGCACGAACTTAATAATATTAAGAAATGTTTGAATGCTGGATATGAGTCTATCTTCATCTGCTCAATAGAGCAAAAGCATCTTGATGAGATTAAGAAAAAATCTGAATCGGAATTAAGTGCAGAGGAACAGAAAAAGGTCTTATACTTTCAACCTGAAAGACTTTTCCTATACCTTGAACAGAAGACCCGCAAGCAAGATATTGAGGGGAACGAAAATAAGGTAAAAGGGTATCGGGTAAATGTTAGCTATAACGATGTGCCGGAAAAAGAACGCATTCATAAAGAAAGAAATATTATGAATACCATTTTAAAATCAATGGTGCAAATGAATAAAAATAAAAAGTGAACTGTTTTTCTACCAGGTCCACAATTGAATGTTTAGTGAAAATATTTCTATTTGGTCATTGAAATGATGAATGAAACGTACTATGTTCTAAGATATGAGTTCTCTATTAATTATTCTGTAGTCTCCGAAAATGGTTTTTGACTGTACTTTATCATTTAATAATGTTTATTTAAATGCAAGAAATAACTTGACATTTTGTCATTTATTTTGTACTTAAGTGCATCCTTATGATATTTTATATTTAAATTAACCGGGCGATAACTATTCTTACACTCAAACTTAGCAGTGATGTTAGAAGCATACTAAATTATAAGCAAATCTTGCTTGATTTTTCAAAATGAAAAATATTATCTAAAGGGATAATAAGATTATTTTATTCGTTGATTTTGTTCCAAGAAAAATTCATTTTACTATCAATTAAAATGATTTTTTTTCGATAGTAGGTTGGTCTAATGTATAGAGTGGATTAGATTTAAGATGGGTAAGACTATTAGTTTGAAAATTTGATATAAAAAAGATTGTGTAAAAGTTAGTAATTTGAGGCGCGGAGGACAACATGGCACTTGGGAGTTTTGTATTTCAATTGAAGGTAATCTTTAGAGATATTTTCCCATCGAAAATTGATGAGAATGAAGAAATGATAGCTAGAAAAGAAGCAGAATTTATTTCACGAGGAAATGTATTACTTAGTTTTGGACGGTTTATGACTGAAGATGATGTGTTACAAAAAAGAAATGAGATACTTGATTTATGAGTGTCTTGAAACCTGTACCTACTGATCCCATAAATTTACCAGAAGATCTGAGAAACATTTTCAAGAGCGAAGTTGAACCTGTTCTTGATGCCATTGTAGATGCAGAGAAAATTATTAAGGAAATTGAACAAAGTCATCTTTATTTAGTAATTCCAGCTGTAAATGAACTTAGATATGCTGGAAGGCATATTTTATCCACATACAGTTGTTTATATGAAAATAAGAACTGGGAAGTATTTACTGAGGAACTTCGCAAAGCAAAAAGCCATTCGAAAAGAGCAAGATATGATGCCTATCAAGCTGGCATATATTTCTATATTGATCTAGTTAAAAAATTTAGAAAAACATACCAATATATTGTCTTTAGTGACATCATTCCGGATTATGTAGATGATTGTAAGAAGTTTAATGATGCAATGAGTTTTATTGGAATTAACCATCATAACTCAGATTTAGATTTTGATGGAATGAAACTGCATTATGAAAATCTTAAATCTTACTATGAAAAATTATATGCAAGTACGGATGATGTAAATCGAGCAATGCAAAAAAGAAGAACTGAATCTATGAGGTTTACGATAGGTACTATAATTGGCATATTAGCAATAATAGTGGCTATCATCATTGCATCTTGATTTCACTTTTTTTTTGACTATGGTGATATATATCACTAACTTTTCCGAGAATCAAGTGTATAATGCATACAGAATGAGGAGATAGTGCATTGACATTTCCCTAAACAAATAATACTATGAATACGTCTAAGACTAGAAGAAAGGAGGGGAAATGAAAGTTTTAAGTGGAATGAAATATTTATTTATGGATTTTATATTTATGCTAAAATCCAATACTGATAGGGGTGAAGTTGATGCCATTGCAAAAAGAACTGTTAGAAGGTTGGAAATAATAATGTTCTTTTAAATTTTGGTCGATTTGTTACAAAAAAAGACCTAAAAAAATGGCATGAAAACTTAATCAAACATGCCTAGTGTTTATTCGCTAAATTGAGCCTCCATAAAATTATCATGGGGGCTTTTTTATTTGAACTCTCACTTATAATTTTAAACTAAAATACCTTGCCAAAATTGATATGTGTATACTATTTAAAGAAAGTATTTGTTAAGGTCCTAATTGACGTAATTATTCTAGTAAAATTTGTCTTGTGTGACTATAATAAAAGCACTCTCAAATATAATAATAAATATTCAGCTTATATCTAGTAACTCCTCAGGGGTGAGGGGCTTTCAATTTTGAGGGGCAGTTGCACGATGAGCGTACACTTGCTAATAAGATGTAAGATAATTTCAAATCCCAAGCAATTAAAGTCAATTTTGAAAAATAACTCACTCATGAAAATTAGTAATTATACTGATTTAACAGTATTGAATTTATTGTAAACTTTACATTAAATTTAATTTCTTACTTAATTTGATAAAAATTATCGATTCCTCGAGGAAAATTCACATAATTAAGATTATTGATTTCATATTCATGAGAATTGTCAGATCAACATTAATAGGTAATTATACTGATTGAAAATCGAAGGAAACTGTGTAGTTTCTTTATTTATACTAGTTCATTCAGATGAAATGAATTTGTATAAGCATTTTTCCTGCTACGATGTAATTTTGATATGTCAGTAAGTCTTATTTAAAATAGATTCTGAGAAGGGGACATGAAAATAAGAATCAAACTACTTCTACTTATCTTAATCCTAACAAGTTTTTGTTGTGGAGATAATAACGAAGCCAAACTTGCCTCTTCCAATTCAAAACAGATTGCGAATCATAGTATTGCTAAATCGATTGATAGTATAGACACATTAAAGGTTTGCACATTCAACATTCAGTTTCTTGGTCATTTTAATAAAAAGGATAATAGTTCTTTGGCAGATGTATTAAAGGTTTATGACATCGTAGTCGTACAAGAATTAGTTGCACCACCATATGATGGCATATATCCAGATGGTGAGTTGTTCAAACCGGATGATGAATCAAAAGCTTTTTTTGATGCGATGTCTGCAAACGGTTTTCAATATATACTTTCGGATGAAGATACTGGGACTAATGATGAAATTCATATTAATACATCGGCTACAGAATGGTGGGTTACATTTTACAAAAATGATCGAGTGAATTTAGCTGATGGTTTACCTTCTGGATTTCTTGAAGCTGATAGGTCCAATAATCCTGATTTTGAAAGAGTACCATTTGCATTTGGATTCAGATCAGTAACTGGTAAACTAGATTTTGTGTTAATTTCAGTTCATTTACAACCTGGGAGTTCACAATCTGACATGAATCGAAGACAAGAAGAACTATCAAGTATATCTCAATGGATTAACACTCATAATCAAATAGAAAAGGACTTTATAATACTCGGCGATATGAATATTGAGAATGCCTCAGAACTTAATAAAGTAACACCAACTGGCTATTTATCTCTGAATAATGAATGTCGACCAACCAATACTCTTCAAGGTGAAGGAAAATCAAAACCCTATGATCAGATCATGTTTAATGTTGATTATACAACACAAGATATTGATACTTCGTTTGACTGTAGAGTTATTGATTTAATTGGTCAAATGAGAAATTATTGGCATTCTGATGAGCCTTATCCAGGAAATCCATATGACCATAATAAATTTCGACAATATTATTCAGACCATCATCCGCTTGAGTTTAGAATGTTTGTAAGAAATATGGATGATGATTAGTACGAGTTATTAGTGGTGTGAAGTAAAATGTGTGTTTTGAATCCATTGAATTGATATTATCCATATTTATCTGAATTATACCAGGTAAATATTACAAATACAGGTTAGTTTAAAAGTATTTGTTAAGATAACTAGCATTATAATCTTTGAACATAGAATCGCAATTAACAAGATGCATGTTGTTATATAGTTTATGGAGATAAAATGGGTGTTTTTAGCAAATCAAAGACTAAGAAAATAATTCCTAGCTCACCACAGGAATTATTCAGACATTTAAAAAAAGATGTTGATATTAAGTTCTTATGGTCACATCAAGACGAGTTATTAGACAGTTACTGTAAAAATTATATCAGTAGTAAAAATGTTTGTTTTGAATTACCTACCGGCTCTGGGAAATCCTTAGTAGGTTTATTAATTGCAGAATTCAGACGTATTAAAGAAAATAAACGGGTTGTATATCTTTGTCCCACAAAACAACTTTGTGCCCAAATAAAGAAACATTCTGAAAGTTATGGAATACCAACAGCCCTGCTAACGGGGAAACAAAAAGACTATGATGAAAATCTATTCATACGATATCAAAGAGCTCAGTTAATTGCCATCACAACTTATACTGGAATATTTAATATTAACCCAAGAATAAATGATGCTGAGATAATTATATGCGATGATGCTCACGCTGGAGATGCTTATGTCTCATCTTTTTGGACGTTAGAAATTAACAGAATGGAAAACGAAGATATTTTTAATAATATTTTAAGAATATTAAAACCATCGTTAGATGGGGAACTAATTAGAAAAATGAATTACAACGTTCAGTCTTCATCAGATCCATATCTTATAGACTTAGTCCCCAAAATAAAATGTAAGAACCTTCTAGGTTCTCTCTCCAATTATTTTAATGAGTGTTTTAAAGAACATACTAGCAATTATTATGTATGGCAAAATCTTAATGGTTATTTAGAATTTTGCAATATTTTTATAAACATTAATAATATTTGCATTAGACCGTTTATATCACCAACAAAATTACATCAACCTTTTTCAAATGCTAAACAAAGGATTTTTATGTCTGCCTCAGTGGGGCTTGGAGGTGATCTTGAAAGAGCGTTTGGAATTGAAAAAATTAAAAAAGTCCCACTTCCTAAACATTGGGCAAAAAGAAATACCGGCAGAAGACTAATCATTTTTCCAGAGTTAGCTACTTCAAGTGAAGAAAGAAATAAGGTGTTAGATAATTTTAAAAATTCTAAAGATAGAAAACTTATTTTAACTAATAGCAATGAAGTCAAATCAATTGCTGAAGAATACTTCAAGGAGAGCAACATTATATTTACCTCACATGATATTGAAAACTCCTTGGAACCATTTACATCGTCTGAGGAAGCAACACTCATATTAGCTAATCGTTACGATGGGATTGATTTACCAGATGATAAATGCCGAAAAATGTTGATACTCGGATTCCCAGGGGCTTCAAGTTTTCAAGAGAGATTCTTCGTTCAAAGGCTTGGCTCTACTATTCCCTTAAGAAGTTTAATAAATACTCGTATCACTCAGGGATTGGGAAGGTGCACGCGTAATGAGAATGATTATGCTCTGATATTAATGTATGATAAGGAATTATTAAAATGGTTATCATCAAAAAATTATACGAAACTTTTAAACCCCGAATTACAAGCAGAAATTGAATTTGGCTTAGATTTTTCTCAAGAAATTTATGTTAAGAAATTTGTAGATGCCCAAGAAGCTTTATTTAAAAGAAACGATGATTGGGACGATGCTGAATTAGAAATCCAAGATCGTTTGAACAACCTATCGATTGAAAAAGATAATTCAATTAATTCATTGTTTGAATCGAGTGAAGATGAGATTAAGTATATGTATGCTCTTATTGTAAGAAATTATGAGGAATCATATTTAGCAGCTGCAAGAGCAATAGATAAATTATCTGGTGGTAACGAACTTAGTATTTACAGAATGTTTTGGTGTTATTTAAAAGCTGAGTCAGCTTTTCTTCAATATGAAGTAACAGAAGATAAAAAATGGCAGAAAAATGCTATTGAAGCATTAAACCTAGCAAGGAAATTAAACTATTATTTACCCTGGCTAAATGATTTATATAAAATAATTACAAAATCAAATACTGATTATAAAGAAAAGACAGTTACTAATCCTATTATCATTAGTCATTTACTTGATGAATTGCAACTTAGAGGTAATAAATTCAGTAATACTTTAGAAGATAATTTCAATAAAATATCAAGTTCAAAATCCAAGCAATTTGAAAACGCTTTAGAATTTTTGGGCAGAATGTGTGGTTTCGAATCCCAAAATTGGGACAAGGAAGGTTCACCTGATGGACTATGGTTAACAAACAATAATTTTGGGATTGTTTTTGAAGCTAAAACTGATGAAGATAAAGCAAATCCAATAAGTTTGTCAAATGTAAGACAAACATTAACTCATAAAGAATGGCTCATCAAAAATAATGAAATTGAAAAAGATATTAAAATATTTACGATTATGATTACTAATCAGAGAGCTATTAAAAAAGAAGCACATTCTGTTTGTGGTGAAATATTTTATATACCACAAAATGAAATAATTAATTTATACAAAAATGTTAAACAGATTTTATCTGATATTAGATACAAATCTAATGGCTTAACCGAAGAAGAAAGACGCGAAATAGTATTAGCTGAATTTATTAATTCTAATTATTCCTTTGAAGATATTATTACTATGCTTTCAAGTAAAAAATTATCAGATCTAAAAATAGCATAATGTAGGGCTCTTAACAGACGGTTTGAGCACTCTGTTAGCTAGCTTGTTAAATTTTAAACTTTATATGTGAAACGTAATTTCGAAAATACCTAAAGAAGGAGGCGCAAACTAGTTGCAATATAATTCAAAATACTGAAGATGAGAGTGATTGTAAAATATAATAATTAGATTATTTGTTTAAAGTAATTTATTAGAATTCAACAAATTATATCAGAGAATTACTTACCGTAGACTTCATTTAGAATCTCTCTGAATTTTTGTGCTTGTACTATATGCCCAGTATTCTCATACCTAATCCGTCTTCTTTGAAGGGAGTTTCTATTCGCAATGTATATCGAGCCATCAATATATGTAATAGATGCAAATAAGGAATTACCCTTCTCAACAGCTTTGTAAGATTTGATTTTCTTTATGTTAAATGCATTAGTCATTTTTAACATAATGTTGTTATAAAAAGTTAGTTAAGCAAGTCAAATTATTATATTGTTCAATAGTATTTTTCTTTAAGCAATGTCTTAAGACAGTTTGCAACCTGAATTCTTTCATACTCTCGTATTATTTATTTCCCATCTTATATAAGTTTCCTAATTCATTTTGAGAATAAAATAACAAATTGCAGGCAATTCATAAAAGGAGTCATCATGAAAGAAAAGGTAGTTATAACTCGAGATGAATTATCCTATAACATTTGGGAGAAGTCGCTAACCAATCGGGATTCAAGAATATTGTAAAAATATTATTTCAAAGATTGCAGTTGTTTCTAATAGAATATAATTTTATTTTATTGCATAAGGGAATAAAATAAATAACGGAATGGGGAGTTAAGCAAATCTTACATCCAGTAATTTGCACCATCTATAGTCCTGCTCAAGCGGTTCCCGCTCTTTTGCTATTTTGAAAACTCGATTCTGCAAGAAACAAAATGCAGAATTTTAATAAATCAATAGATTAATAAAATAGTTGGGCATTCTGCTATATTTTTTATGTGTCATGCTACCATTTTCCCATCCCCACTAGTTTACTAATCTTATTTAACTTTATATAAAACTAATCTATTGTTGAAAATTATGATACTGAAAAAAGTAATATTACTAATCGTTGCTATCTCATTATTATCATGTGATCAACCACAGACTATGCACCCTTATGAACTTGCATTAATAAAAGCAGAAAAAGAAAGAAAGTATATATTGCTTGACTTTATGGCGGTCTGGTGTGGTGGATGCAAAGCTTATGATAAATATATATTTGCAGATAATAAAATTAGTGAAAGGATTCTGGAAAAGTTTATAATTCTTAAAATTAATGTTGATAAACCGGAAAGCGATTTTGTGGTTCAAAAGTATAAAATTTCAGGTCTGCCGCATTTGGTACTGATTGATGGGAAGGAACAATTATTGGGAAGTATAATAGGATTTGATAGTAAATATTCTACAAATTCTAGATTATTTACTTCGGATCTTGAGAAAATTATTGAATCAAAAGAAAAAATAAAAAAATTAGAGTCAATTTTCCATTCTGATACTACAAATGCAAAGGCAATAAAGAACTTACTGAAGGAGTATCAACTAGCTGGTAAGTACATAAGCGCTCAAAAGATGAAAGTACTTCTTCTTAAATATGATCCAACTCCGGAAAGATTGTTTGAATACAATTTTAATGAGGCTATACATTCATTAGAAAGTGAAAAGAATCCTGATTCTTTGTTGAGTTTTCTCAGAAGGCATGATTCTTTAGACAAAGTACACTTCAGATTAGCAAATACTAGATTATTATATTATTATGAATCATTAGGTGACCTACGAAATCAGGATTATTACTATCAGGAGCTCCTTAAAATTGATCCCATATATTATAAAATGAAATATGCACGCTTTCTATTTGAAAATAACTTAAAGATTGATACTGCTATTGCTTTTACTAACCAATTACTTCTTAATGAAGAAGTAAAAAGTGATCATTGGGGGCAATTTTTAAAAGCTCATTTACTTGTAAACCAGGGAAAAAAGAAACAAGCAGTTCTCGAATATCGTAATTGGATGGAGCAAAATATTAACAGATGGCAAAGCGGAGAGACATACTGGTTATTATATTTTTACGCAAGATTTGCAAATTATTATCACGTTGATTTAGAGAAGGCTTTAGAATATATAAAAATTTGTGTTGAGAAAAGGGATCTTGTTGAAGATAAAATACTAATGACAGAGATATCATATGAATTAGGCGATGTCGAATTCGCAGTAGAAAAACTAATGGAAACTTTAAATTATATAGATGATAAAAATGAGAATGAAAGGATATCCAAACTCATTGATGAGTATAAAAAAGAACTGAAGAATTAAACCGTACATAAATCCTTGAATAAATGAAAAGTTGAGATTATATGTAAAACTAGCTATTAAATTTATTGAATAATTAAAACCAAGAAATTCTAAGCAAATAGAAGATACTTGACAATTGGAGTCGCGATTGAAAAGATTTCGAAAGATTTTCCAGAATCTATTAGTCTGTATTTTATTTTTTATCTTCTGCAATTCCTGTGTTTACGAAAGTGAAGAAGTTATACTTAACTTCGATTATGAAAGTATAGTAGCCCCAAGTTATTCTGAGATTCATGAAATTGATTCTCGATTCATAATTACACCAATGCAAGAGATTATTTTTAGTTCAAATCAAGAAAAAGGTTTCAAGTTGTTTAAGTACTTCGATGAAACTATTAGTGAAGTTGAATTAAACTACGACAATATTTTTTATCCAGCTTTATTATTGGACGAAGTACACGGATTATATGACAATGAGGGTGATGAAAGATTTAGAGTAACTAAAACAGGAACTTCCCAAATATTAGACTCAGAGGACATTAAATCAATGATGTCGTCACCTAATGGAAATTATTTGTTGTACATAGTAAGGCAAGAAAATGATCTCTATTTATTAAATTTGCGTACTAGGAAAAATATTTTGATCTCAGACAATTTTAAAAGCATAAATGCAATCCATTTTGATACCTCAGAAGAATTCTTCGTTTATGCGAAAAATGAACTGATTTATAAATATAACATTAGGGATGAATTCACTGATAAAATTGAAATCCGATTGGGAGGAGAGAAACTAAATTTATATACCGCAAATAATATCCTGTATTTCGTAAGCCATGATTCATCACAATATTATAATATTTATAAACATAATCTAACTAATAATACCAGTAATACTGAATTGGTACTGAGTACAAATAAAGACTTGCGTATTCCCAAGGTACACAATGGTAAATTATATTTTATAGAAGTTATAAATGGTGAATATCTATTAAAATACATGGATTTTGAGGAAAAGAAGATAACTTCACTTACAGAGAGTGGAGTTGTATACAACTATGAGTTTTTTGAAGATAATATCATATGTAATTATAGTGATTTTTATACACCTAGATGTTTGCTCAACATTAGTTTAAGTAGAAAATCTGAACCAGAGATTATTTATGGTTCTAAAACCAATCTAGATCTAAGTTATCATTACATCAAAGCTAATCCGTCACATTCTGATGCGTACATTTTTAACCCACCGGATTCTATAAAAATTGTTGGGAATATACTTTTTATTCATCCGGGATTACATGGTGACTTTTCTCCACGGTGGGATAACACTTTAATGGGACTTTGTTTAAATGGATATCGAATTTTTGCTCCTAATTATCCTGGGTCTTGTGGATATGGTAAGTCATATTATAATGAAAATATAAAACGTGCGATAGTGGACTTGTTAAATTGGAAGAATCAAATAAGGTTAAACAATAAAGAATTACCATTCTATATTCTGGCTGCAAGTTCGGGATGTATATTAATGGAGAGAATGCTTCTCAAGAATAACTCAAAAATAAATGCAGTTGGTTCACTTTTTGGGATAACAACAAAGAATGAGGTGGATAACACAGTACCCTGCATTTATGTCTTAGGACAGAATGATCCAATTGTAGATTATCAAAAAAAATACAATCAATTGAATGAAATTTCAAAACCCAAGAAAGTCATATCATTCACTGATGAAGGTCATTGGATACGAAAACCACAAAATATGATGAAAATGGTGAAAGAGATTGTTGCGTTTTATAGAGCTCATACTAATGAGTAAAAGAAATGCCATTTCCTTAAAATCTAATTTCGTAATTGTTGTTGACATAATTATTAAATTGCAAATGGATTTTTTCGCTGTTTGCCTTATTTCAATTTAAGTCAAAGTGACAACTTAATCGTATCTCTTAGGTTATTCAAGTATTGATGTATTTTGATATTACAATGCAATAATAATCTGTAATGTAATCTATTCCTTACATTCAGTTAACTCATTTCCTTTCGCACTTCCCTACTATAAATACACCTGAAAAGCTGATAGTATATGGATGAGAATATCTAAATATTAAACAATAACAAATGTTAAGAATACCAGAAATATTAATATAATTACTGGTTAATTAATACGAATTTGATCTTTACCCACAAAAATGGACACAAAGATTAGTTATTTAATAAGCTGCTCATATTCTACCGGGGGCATAAAGTCAAACTTAGTTGAAATTTGAGGCTCCCATTTTTTAAGCTACCTTCTGTTGTTCCAAGTTTAACTCTGCCATAATAGCTGATTTTAATAAATATAGTTTATTATAATTGTTAACTCTGCGAAGCCTGATTTCTATTTCCAGCAATGCTGATGCAACCCACCTTGACTTCATATCTGAGTTTACCCAGTTTTTTACATTCCTTAAATGTTTTGCCAGTAGGGAGTTCATGCTCTCTATCATATTCGTGGTTGTAAACGAACGTCCCAACTCTTCAACAAGCCCCAGCCTGTGCATTGTCAGAGTTTCTTCCAGTCCCTCTTCCAAAGAATTGGCAGCGCTGCGGTTTATTTTTTTCAATTCATCCCGGATCTCAAATAGTCTAATTTTCGCTTCTTCATAAAGCGGCTCACTATATGCCCGCTGAAGTTTACCCTTAAATACCGGTTTCTCTTTTTCACTTAAGTAACTGATAACATTTTCCCGCTTATGCCATTGGCAACGCTGAACAACCACAAACTCGCCGAATACTTCATCTACTGCTTTACGTAAGCCTTTAGAGCCATCAAGGAGGGCAAGCAAGCCACCTGTAAAACTAAAACCTCTTTCAATTAGACCTTGGAGTAAGCCTTTAACCGCAGTACTGTTTTCAGTAGTAGTTTGTACGAAACCCAACGGTACTTTTACTCCCATGCTTGTGACTCCCAGGGCTATTACAACATTATCCCTTGATAAGTATTTGCCATCTATTACTATTGCCAGGAACTCGTAGTTGCTCAAGTCCCGCTTCTCAAATTCTTCCAACGCTTTGCTGCTTTCTTCTTTAAAACGCCGGCTGATACTTGATTGGCTCAATCCGAAACTATCTACTACACTTCGAGTTACTTTTTCATAATCTTGCTGGCTTAAACCGAGTATTATCTTTTTCAATACTTCCTCGCCTGGCATTTCCATACTATGAAGCTTTTCATAATATTCCGGTGTTTCCACTTTCCCGGTTAACTTGTTAAACAAACGGGGGACTTCTACTTTTACTTTTTCAGAACCTACACGGATACTGCCGGGATTGCTACTCCAACGGGAGTAATTGCTCGAACGGCTGTGCTTTTCTCCTGCTTTTTCTCGGAGTTCTTCTTCCATAAGCTGGTTGTAGTGTAATCTGGCTATATCTACAAAGTTCTTAAACATCTCGTACTGAATATCTTGTGGTTGATCTAATAACCATTCAAGGTTTTTCTTTTCGATTTTGCTATCTTGCATTTGAGGCTCCTTTTTGTTTTTTGTTACTGCTATTTCAAATTACAAATTTTATGGGAGCCTCTTCTTTTTTTATTTCAACTAGGATTGAATATATATCAAATGGGGGTAAGGCTAAGAATATTAATTTCAAAATACTAAATATTAGTCTTGCAATTAATAATATGTTTTAATATTATCGATAAGCAACTACGTTATTAATATTTCTATAATATATATAATGTTTAAATAATAAAGAAATATTATTTGTATTGAGTAATGAGCCAATCCTTGAGTAATACCAGGTAATTAGTATAATTGAGTTATTTCTTAATATAGTTAACTTTTTTAATTAGATAATTACATATTGCTAATCTAACAGTACTACGAAGCAAAGAGATTCACTTTGAAAAATAATCTTATATAAACTAGGTTGTAATCCGTTCATTTAGTGCTGAAAAACAAAACAACTAAACGGAGGTATTGTGCTGGAAGTAATAAAGTTAACTAAAGAGTTCGATGGATTCCTCGCGTTAAATGACGTGTGTTTAAATGTAAAACCTTACGAAATTTATTGTATGCTCGGAGCCAATGGAGCTGGAAAAACAACAACTATTAATCTTGTATTTAATTTTCTAAAGCCAACTAGTGGTAAAGCTTTTGTTAAAGGTATAGATGTCACTAAGGAACCAGTTAAAGCCAAACAGAAATTAGGATACGTCTCTGAAAATGTTATGCTTTATGAAAATTTTACTGCAATGCAAAACCTGCTTTATTTCACAAAATTAACTGGGAAAGAAGAAGTATCACGTGAGAAGTTACTACCTATTTTCAACAAAATAGGATTTCCAGATTCATTTATAGATAAAAAATTAGCGCATTATTCCAAAGGAATGAGGCAGAAGTGTGGCTTGGCAATTGCGATAGCCAAAGATGCTGATGTTATTGTACTGGATGAACCTACATCTGGACTGGATCCTAAAGGTGGATTGGAATTCTTAAAAATACTTAACGATTTACGTGATGAGGGTAAAACAATATTCATGACAACCCATGATATCTTTAGAGCAAAAGTAATCGCTGATAAAATTGGAATTTTGGTGCAAGGATGCCTAGTAAAAGAGATGAGGAAAGAAGAAATAGTAAAATCTAATCTTGAAGCAATTTATATGAAATACATTAATGAATCATTTGAGGGGCAGAGTAGGAACTAATGCTGCATTCAGGGAGATGATTCTTTTGGAAGGTAGGTCGCTTGATTCAATCAATATATCGCAATTAAAAAATAATTATATAACTAATTTACTGTAAAAGGAGGTGATAGTTATGAAAAAGGAGAAAAAATTATTTGAATTACCATCATTAAGTACTTTAGAAGGTAAAAACCTAAATCTAAATGATTTAGAAGATTTAGAAGATGAATTTGGATGCGGGAATGGATGTGAATCAGGATGTAGCACAGGAACTGGTATCGGTTATAAAGGAGATCCTGGTGGTGAATGTGATTGATCTCGTCTTCTAATTAATCAAGCGACCTATTTAATTTTAATTATTGGGATCTCTTTAAAAATAGAATATCAATCTAATAAAGTTCAGTTTAATATTATGACATACAGTACTATTTAATCAGGTTGCTTGATTAGTACAGATTATTTGTTAGATGTAATTCATTATTAATCATTGAGAGAATATTCAAGGGAGGTACAAAATCATGAAAAAGGAGAAAAAATTATTTGAATTACCATCATTAAGTACTTTAGAAGGTAAAAACCTAAATCTAAATGATTTAGAAGATCTAGAAGATGAATTTGGATGCGGGACTGGGTGTGATGCGGGTTGCAGTAATGGTGTAGGTAGTGGTACAAAAGTGAATCCAGGAACTGAGTGTGATTAAATCATATAAATGTATAAAATCAGGCAACCACTTCCTAAAATAACTAAAGACTAAACTATGAAATCTAATTTAAAAAATCTTTATATCTATTTAACTGAGAATTGTAATCTAAATTGCCAACATTGCTGGGTCAATTCAGGACCCTCTGATTTAAAAGCTTCACTTTCCTTTACTGCGTGTGAGAGTTTCTTAGAGGATGCGGTGAGGGCAGGGCTGAAAAGGGTGATACTATCAGGTGGTGAGCCATTTCTTAATAAAGAAATATGGCAATTTATCAGCTTTTTAAATTCCAATGGTATACAAGTCGTAATCGAATCGAATGGAACATTGGTTAATAATAAGATTAAAGATAAACTTGAAACCTATAGACCTTATTTAGCTTTATCAGTTGATGGAATATCTAAAGAAGTGCATGAAGGTCAGCGTGGGCGAAACACCTATAATAAGGTTATGAAATGTCTAACAATATTAGAAGATATTAAATTACCTTATCAAATAATTATTGCTGTTTCTAAATTCAATCTCTCTGAAGTAGATAAGCTAAGTGAATTTATATCTGTGAATTTGAAGTATTGCAATGCATTAAAAATTAATCCTGTTAATTCGGATGGTAGAGCTAAAGATATGCAAAAAAATGATATGCTACTCACTTATTTTGATCTCCAGCAACTAGCGGAGAAAATTAATAAATTAAGTGAAACATATTCATTTCGATTGCTCTTACATTTAAATAAACCATTTTTATTATTTGATCAAATCCTTGATAAATTTACTTGCGGTGGGTATTGCGGGATTAAGTCTGCATTAAGTATTCTCTCTGATGGAACAGTGTCTGTGTGTTCATTAGGTAGATTTACCGACAAAAGATATACTTTTGGAAATGTTGCTTCCGCTAGTTTAAGTGAAATATGGGATAATGAGAAGCTGCTAGTAGATTTACGAAGTGAAACTTATCACACAAAATTGGAGGGTGTTTGTGGTAATTGCATCTTTAAGAAAAGTTGCGGAGGAAGTTGCCGAGCTGCATCTCTCGTTGAATATAATGAGATATATGCACCTTTCCCAAATTGTCAACAATTATATAATCAAGGATTATTTCCAGAAAATTACTTGATCGATAAAATGGCTAATTCATCATACTAAGTTGAGTCCCAAGTTATTTGTTAAAACGTATATTCAAAATACTAATATCTTCAATGAAAATTATTGATAGAAAATCAATAGGAAATCTAAAATTGTTTCTATCAATTGTCTGGCACCACTATAGAAAACAATGGGAGATTGCAGTATCGCTCATGTTGGTTGTAAGTCTATTAAAGCTTCCAATGCCATTATTGACAAAATACTTAGTTGATGAGATAATTCTAAGGGGTGATCTAAATGCTCTATGGTTTATATGTTTGGTACTGTTGCTGGCTACTATTTTATATCTTATTATTGAATATATTAAAAGCTTATTGCTGTTTAAAGTTAGTACAGCTTTGACAATTCGATACAATACTACAATATTAAAGCATTTGCAACAAGTGCCAAACCAGTACTTGCATAGTAAAGAATCTGGATATCTGATGGCACGAGTAATGAAAGATCCAAATGAATTAAGTGGTATTTTTATTAACACATCTATGACTATTATCCAGTCCTTCCTGGTATTGACAGTAAGTTCTATAGTAATTTTCTATATTAATTGGAAGCTTGCTCTCGTTTCATTTGTTCTTTTACCATTCTATATTTTGTCTCACCTACTTTTTGTTAATAAAGTTAAATATTGGAATGAAAAAGCAAAAGAGCAACAAGCAAATATCTATAAAACTCTTAAGGAGTCTATTCAATCAATACCTTTTTATAAACTGTTTTCACTCGAGATTTCAGAGTTATTGCATTTTCACAAAGACCTCAAGGAAAGATATCATTTTAGTAAAAGTCAGTATAAGTATGAATTGTACTCACAACTGATAGTGAGCTTTTTTTCAGCCTTATTACCGATAACAATATTGTTATTCGGTACTTATGAAATAATAAATAAAAATTTCACTATTGGTGGACTAATAGCTTTCAATACTCTGTTGGGGTACATCTTTAATCCTGTAAGGTCATTGATTAATGTGCATCTATCTTTTCAAACATCCATAGTTTCACTTAATCGCATTTATGAAATATTAAATGTAAAAAAAACAGAGGAGCCCGCATCTTATAAGAAAAGCAATGTTCCTACTAACTATAGCATTGAGTTTAAGCATGTGAGTTTTACGTATAATGATAGTCAGGAGGTTATACAGGATTTAAATCTTTGCATTCCTGAAAATAGAAAGGTTGTGTTTTCTGGTCCGATAGGTAGTGGCAAAACAACAATAATAAATTTATTAACTAAGTCAATGAAGCCTTCCAAAGGAATTATTACCCTTGGAGGGATTGATATCAGTAAAATTGACAAAAGAACTTTTTATTCATTTGTTGGTATAGTTACTCAAAATACTTTTTTACTATCAAGATCGATTTATGAAAATATTAAGTTGGGTAACCTACATGCCAGCGATGAAGATGTAGTGAAATGCGCCAAATTAGCACTAATTCACGACTTTATTAAACAGCTTCCGGACGGCTATAATACGCAAGTAGGTGAAGATGGAGAATATTTGTCAGGGGGACAGAAACAACTTATTGCTCTTGCCCGAGTTTTATTAAGGCATCCGAAAATATTAATACTTGATGAACCCACAGCATCTGTCGATGTTGATACAGAATTAAAAATAAAAGAATCAATTCATATTTATTCTAAAAATCATACGGTTATACTTATATCACATAAAGCTGCTCTTATTGAAGATTATGACCTAATGGTTAATGTTTGTGACTATAATGCAAAGAATATGAGAGGTATAAAATCAATTGTTAGTAATTAGTAGGTGTTCAAGTGATTAAATTAAGAGTACCAACGGAAATTGTCATTATGTTGACAAACAGATGTAATTTAAACTGTGTTTTTTGTGCTACCTCAGAACTATCAGATAAAGCGATTACTGAGGAACTGACAGCCGAACAGTGGATAAATCTGCTTTATAGATTGGCAGAATTAAAAGTCTTTAGACTTACTATTACCGGAGGAGAGATATTTATTAGAAAAGATATAATGGAAATATTGGAGGTTGCATGTAAATTGTTTCCCAAAGCAGTGAAAATTAATACCAATGGTACAGTTTTTAATCAAAAACTAATCGATCAATTAATTCAGCTTAATTATATGATAATTGGGACAAGTATTGATGGGACTAAATTGGTACATGACAAGCTTAGGGGGGATGGTAGCTATGAGAAGACAATTTTGTTTATAAAATCATTAGTAGAACGGAATGCGATTTTTGAGGTGTGTTTTGTACCCACGAGAATGAATTACAAAGAATTCCCAATTCTTATTGAACGTTTAATAGAAATTGGTGTAACTAGATTTGATTACAATACTTTATCGGCTGAGGGGAATTGCTACTACTCTTATAAGGAATTAGCCTTAAAATTCCCTGATGAGCAACGAGAATTTATGAATATAATAAAAGGAATTAATGACAAGTATAATCTCAATTTGCCCTTCAAGTATCAGAAATATTTAAGTCTTGAAGATAAGTACATTGCATTAAAAAATAATAATAGGACTAAGTCTATATCTCCTCCTTCACTTTGGAATTGTAGTGCAGGGAAAACATCTTGTGCAATATTGCCTGATGGATGGCTGATTCCATGTTCAGCATTCTATCAATTTAAGGGTGGTAATGTTAAGGACTGTGACTTTTTAGACGCATGGAATACTTCAAACTGGAATGCAATTTTTGATCTTGAGCAATTTACCTCAAAAGACATTCCAGAATGTACAAATTGCAAATACAATATTTTATGCGGGGCTGGTTGTAAGGGGTTGAACTATTTATTTACAGGAAAATTATTAGCTCCTGACATTGAATGTCCTTATTTAGATCAGGATAAATTATTCGCGAATATTCAAAATAACAAGAGTTAGCAAAATGAACACAATTGTCTTAAGAGAACTATATACACAAATTGTATCATCTCGCTTTATAATAATTGTCTCAATTAGTTTTTTATTGGTTGCGTTTACTTCAATTGTATCCATAAACGATTATCAAGTCAAGGTTGCTAATTATAATACACTTAGTTTACAGTATGAACGAGAACTTAATGAGAACAGAGTATATTCCTCTATTGCTCCAAAGTCTATTAGACCACCATATTTATTAAGTATTTTTACAGGTGGTTACCTAGATAAAATGCCCTTTGTATTTGAAACTAATACAAGAATGCCAATTAAACCATCATTGGGATTTAATTCTGAGAACGCACTTTTTAACACGATTTTGAAAATGGATATTCTAGATGTGTTTTTGCTATACTTCAGTTTAATTGCCATACTATTAGGTTATGATTTAGTTTGCGGAGAACATCGCAGCGGAACATTAAAATTAGTTTTGACAACAGGGATTTCTAAAAAAACATTCTTGACAGGTAAAATTGTTGCTCACTTCCTTGTATTATTATTAATGCTAATATTTAATGGACTATTCGCAATTACATTGGTCGTCGTTTTTCTATCAATAAATATCACTTCTACAAATTTAATACTTATTGCTCTCCTAGGATTTGTCTCGGCAATATACTTATTGGTATTTTATCTCCTCGGCGTGCTTTTTAGTATAATAACAAATAATCAATTAACTTCCTTACTATCAAGTTTGTTTATTTGGATTTTTCTTCTTTTTGTTTACCCTTACTTTACTCAAATATCAGTAGCTGTTTTCAAGCCTATCCCTGAATCTGAATATCTTAATATTGAAAGAGAAACAACCCGATTACAAGAACCAATAAGAAAATACCATGTGAATATGGCTGGTTACTTTGATGTAGACTATATCAGAGGTGTGTATCGTATACAATCACTGAATCCAAGCGCCTGTTATACATTCTCAGAATTTGTTCAGAAAAGTGAACCAGAGAGGATAGGAATAACTGAAAAAATCGAACAACTACATGAATTTATTTTCCAATTAGAATATCAACAATTGAAAATGCTTCATATTCTACAAATATTTAATCCTTCTGCAGTATATCGAGAGACTTGCGAGAGTATATGTGGTGTTTCAGTAGAGCACTTTGTTCATTTTAGAGAGTTGACGAAACAGTACAAAACAGACATTCAGAAATATTTTATTAGTAACAATGTTTATAAATCGTTAAGATACTTCACCATTCTCAGCCAAGAAGAATTGGAGAACTACAAAGAATTAGTTGTACCCAAATGGCAGAAAATATTTAGTGACCATCGAAAATACGGTGTACCCCTACCTTCGGATGACATGAACTATGCAGAGCCAATAGAATTAAGTGATTTCCCTAGATTTAAATATATCCCACTATCAGTAAACGATAGAATAGATTTAATACTCGCTTCAACAATATGGTTGATGATACTAAACATTGGACTTGTTGTTGTCTCATTTCATCTATTTTCGAGAAAGGAAATAGTATAAAGACGCACATTATTAATGAATCAATAATTAAACGATTGGTCTGAGATGGTGAAAATCATAACACTGAATGAAATAAAAAATTATTTGCTAAGTATGCGTGTGTTATTATTGAATTTTATTTTATTGTTTTTAACTATTGCTAACATAGTATTTTCGGTTAAAAATTATGAAAGTAATGAATTACTTCATAATGCCTATATACTGGAAAATAATGCGCTTATAAACAATTTGTCAAATTCCATCAGTGATGCAAGTTTTGAAAATTATACTATTATAAGAAAAAATAACCCACTCCCTTTTATATCTTCAGACAATTTCAATCTACCTAACGGGATAGAACTAAATATCCTTAGAATCATTGATATAAAATTAATTAAAAAAGAAAATTTTCTATTCAACGCTAATTTTTCATTGGATTGGCTTTTCATTGTTGGTGTTATTTTAAGTTTTTTTGCTCTAATATTAACATTTGATAGTGTCAATGGTGATAAAAACAACGGAATTCTTAAATTAAATTTCTCAAATTCGATTTCAAGAAATGCTTATTTATTTAGTAAATATTTGAGCAGGTTTGTTCTGATTTTTATCCCTTTTCTCGTATATCTGCTCATTACTATTGTAATTTTCCAAATAAAAAACAGTTTCTATTTTGATTTTCATGAATATACGGTAATACTAATTTTTATTATTCTTTCTGCCATATACATATCTATCTTTATTTTTATGGGGATAGTTTTCTCTATGCTTCATAGAAATATTCATAAAAGTATGTTAACGCTTTTATTAATATGGGTTTCATTTATTTTAATTATTCCTTCACTTTCCAAAATAAATCTTCTTTCTTTTTCACCTGTTAAAAATAGGAATAATTATGAACAAGAGATTAAAAGCAAGTCAAAAGAATATGATGATATGCTGTTGAATCTTAGGGACAGAACACTAACAAATAAAATAAAGATATTAAATGAGAAGAGTAATATCCAAGATGAGCTACTATCACATCATGTCCATGATATTCTCTCCAATATATATAATGCGAGAAATATCCAGAGAATATCGCCCTACTCGGTCTTTCGGTTTATCATTGAAAGCATAAATTCAACCGGAATTAGAAGTTTCGATTATTTTTTTTCAAATTCTAGAGAATATAAGACTAGGATATTCGAATATTTAAGAAGTGAAGATGCAAAAGATCCTAATAGCTTACATTTATTCTGTGAAGTAAAAAGATATGCAAGAGTTTCTGGAAGTAGTTTTAATCCGGAGTCTTTTCCAAGATATGGTGCAAGAATTGCCTCTCCACCAATTGAATCACCTAGGGCATCAATACTTGACACATTTATATTGATAATCTTTTTAATTATGGCTGTTCTTTTAGCAATTATTTTTTTTCAGAGACAGGAATTGGTATGATATAAGGGGAATATATGAGAAATCAATTTGTAATTATTTTAGTTTACTCAATTTTATTGTTATCTGTTGAAGCTCAGCAATCGGGTAAAGCACCTCAAATAAACCTGTCTCAAAACATATTCGATTGGGGGGTGACAGAACTCCCGTCAGATGGAAAACTAAATTCGACAATTGAAATAAGAAATACGGGGAATGACACATTACGAATTTATGAAATTCAAACCGACTGTGGATGCACAGTTATATCATTGGACAATCATTCTATACCCCCAGATTCAATGGAAGTTCTTAAAGTTGAAATAAACGTTTCGATTGGGAAAATAGAGAAAACGGTGACAATTTTGTCAAATGATCCTCGAAGTCCTAATGCGTTTCTAATGTTTATTGCTGAGATCAATAGTCTACCAAATATACGTTAATAAAAGTTACAGGAGGTGTTTGTTATGGGTGCAAGTCAGTTCATAACTACTAATACTTTAGAGAGTCATTACATTCTTTCTAAAAATAATAAGATACAAATAAGAGATGAAAGCGATAATAAGTTCTTGCTATATAATATGTCCAATTACGAGCCATTGGTAATTAATTCAGTGGGTAAGACAATATTTGATTTATGTGATGGGGAAAATTCAATTGGCGAGATAATTGAATTCTTTAATACAACTTATGAGTATCCTAATAAGGCTGGGATCGAAATCCAAAAGAGTGTTGAAGAATTTTTGTTGTTATTACTTCTAAAAAACTTGGTTGAGATTAAAAACAAATGAAAGCCAAAGAGATCTTTGGGATATGGAATGATGCGACAAAAGATTCCTTAAATGATCCTATCTTAAATATAATGTGCAATGAAATTTCGGAAGCAAATGGAGCTATTTTAGAAATTGCTGCAGGTATTAACGGCGGTTGTATCCCTGGTGTACATTACCGAAAAAACAAATCGCAAATAATACTGAATGATATTTCATTTAATGTAATATCAAATTTAAAAAAATACTTTAAAATAAAAGGAATTAGAAATATTCATCCTATGCTATTTGATATAAGAAAAATGCCGTTGAAAACTGGGTCAGTTTGTGTTGCATCAAGTCATCTAGGTTTAACTAATGTGGGAAAAGCGGACAAAGCAATACTTGAGCTAAGTAAAACACTAAAGCCAAAAGGGAAATTAGTTTTACTTGAGCTGATAATTGACATCGATGGTTGGAGTAAATTACCAGATAATTACAGAATTAAAAATGAGTATTATTTCCCATATCTAGTTTGTGGTTGGAAAACTATCATTGAGGACAATGGTTTCTATATAAACAAATATGATAAAGGACCCTTGAATAGACTTCATCCGAACGTTAGTCGTCATTCGAAAATTGGTGCCTTATATAATGTCCAACTTTATGGGACATATGAATATATTGTTGCAACTAACTCATGAAAAAGCAGAGTTACAAATCAGATGAATAATATAATACTTTTAATAAATCTAATAGTCCTTTGTTTCCTTCAATCATGTAAATATCAAGAAACCCAGGTGGTTCCAGAGGTATTAAAAAATAAAAAATTAATTCTCACTCCTCATATAAATAATAATAAAGTTGTTTTTTCATATCATGGTGATCTATATTTTATTTACTTAAGTGATTCAAACCATATTGCGAAAAAAATCCATTGCATTGATGGATTTAAATTGTTCCCTAAAATATCCCCAGATGGACGTAAAATTGTATTTACACGTGTTAAAGACAGGCAATCGCATCTATATCTATATTTTTTCCAAAATGATTCCACATGTCAATTAACATATGTCCCAGAATTTGAAATCGCTCAAGATTGGTCAATGAATTCAGATAAAATTCTGTTTTCGTCATCATTTCGGGGAATGAGTAATTCTATTTCCGGACTTTACGAAATAAACATCACAAAAAATAGTACTCCAACATCTTTGGGATTAGAGGGAGGAGCGGGATGTTATGGTCTAAATGGTGAATTACTTTTTAACCGATATCCAATTAATAATTGGCGAGCTGGTTATAGAGGAGGAAAAGTAAATGAAATTTGGGAGTTAAATAATCATTCAAGTATTTCCAAAATCATTCAAAATAATGCAATATCATTTATTTACCCTATGCCTGCTATTGATGGAAGCATTTATTGTTTAGGTGATTGCGATAATGTATGGAATCTTTTTACCTTTAAAAATCCATTAGATCGCAATTCGTTCACACAAGCTACTTTTAATACCCGGAATATTTATTACCCAAGCATTAGTAGAGATGGGAAATATATTTGTTATGAATATGATGGAGGGCTTGAGATTTATGACACAAAGTTGAGGGAAGTTAGTAAGATCCCCTTGACTTTTGAAGAGGAATCACATCGAACTGACACAGTAAAGTACAATATTGAAACTGATTGGGATGAAGTTCAATTGTCGACCGATAATGAACGAATATATTATATAATGAACAATTCACTATTTTCTGGTACCGTAAGCAATTCTGAAATTAATGTTAGTAATATCGATTGGTATCAGACAGTCAATGGATCGATTTCCTCGCTTGCTTTATCAAGTTCGGGAGAATATTTAGCATTTATAGAAAGGTATAAGAGTAATGATGATATTTTAATATTGGACTTACAAAAACAATGTGTAGCAAAACGAATTGAAGATTATGTTTTCAAGAAATCTAGATTATGTTGGACAACAAGTTCTGAAAAATTAATTTGGCAAAGTAAAGTTAAAGGGCTAGTTATTTATAATCTCTCAAATGATTCTTCAAAATGTTTATATAAAGAAAGGGAGAGACCACTTGAAAATATCATGGCATCAAAAACCGACGATAGTTTCATATTCACTGATTCTCCAAACGGCATTTCAAAAGCTTTTCAGTGTTCTTTCGAACAAGAGCAATCTAAGATAAGTTTATTGATTAACAGTCCATTTAATGAGACATATCCAACTTATTTTTACAATTCATCTCAAAAATATTTTTTACTCACTGACAATTGCAAGGGACTATACAATCTAATATTTGTTTCAAAGAAAAAGTCGCGTAAAAATAAAGTTAGTGTGTTGTTAAAAAATGAAAATAACTTACGTAAACCTCTAAGTGCATCAAACAAATTATTCTTCCTTTCTAATTACAATTTAAGATGTATTGATTTTTCACGCTCCATAGACACCATTGTCTTGAAGGATATAACAAATTATGAAATGACTCAAGGAGAGAAAATTCTTGCTTGTGATAGTCAAGGACTACTAAATATGGTGGATATTAGAACACTAAAAAGTTCGCCCCTCAGAGTGTCTAAGCCAATTTATACTTATTCAAAACAATTTAGTAGAAAGAAGAAAATAATATTTGATCATAGTTGGCGCACAATACAAGATCATATATATGATAGTAGTTTTATTGATAATAAATGGCAGAATTATTATGAATATTTCAATTCCTATGTGAATGACATTCAGGATTATTTAGAACTCAGGATACTATTGTATAGGTTAATCGGGAAACTAAATGTTTCGCACATATCCTTTGGACCACCGAATCCATTTTTCTTAATGAATGGTTCAATTTCGCCGCTGGATTTGTGTGGCGTAGAATTAGTTTATAATACCAAATCTAGACGGTATTCAATCTCCCAAAAATTAAGTTCTGATCCCTATTCACTTTCTTCCCATTTCTTAAAATTAGATTTATTAAAAGTTGGGGATGAATTAATATCCCTAAATTGTGAATACCCATCCAGCATGGAAAATATTTATAAATATTTTTACAGTCCAAATTCAACAACTAAACTATTCTTCAAATGCGATAAAGATATCAAAGTCGAAATTAATTCAAATAGAAAAAATAATGATATTAATGGTAGAAGCAACTGGATACAAAACAATAAGGACTTTGTTAGTAGAAGAAGTAAAGGAGCTATAGGGTATGTTTATCTCCCTAAACTGACTGAAAAAGAAGTTGAAATTTGGGATAATTACATGCTGGAATACAATGATATTGATAAGATTATAATTGATTTAAGATACTGTAGCGGTGGTTCTTCCGATGCTATGTTACTAAAAGAAATAGCATCAAGAGATTATGGATTTACTATTGATAGACGAAAAAATAAGCAAAATAGACCCAAAGTATATAATAAGAAATTTTTACTCTTAGTAAATGGCTATACCAGATCGGCTGGGGAGATTTTTGCTAGGGCTTTTCAAACATTTAACTTAGGGGACATGATTGGGACAAAGACTGCGGGAGAATGTTTAACGTCTAAAAAATTCGATATTGACAACTCAATTTATTGTTACATACCTACAAAAGTATACTTTGATAATATTGGCTGTAGAATTGAAAATATTGGGGTTACACCAGAACTAATTGTTGAGAATAACCCGAAATCACTTTATGAAATAAATGAAGATAAACAATTACTAAAGGCTATCCAGGTACTTTCACAGAATGAGTATTATTAATATCGTATGTAAAATTGAGGAATATTTATTTCCTTTTATCGTTGTTGTTATACTTATCAATGAAATTTGGGGAAAGTATGATACAACAATATTTATTTTGGTGTTATTTCTATTATACGCACTTCCATCACAAAAACTATTATCCAAAAACAATTTTGGGAATGTGGACAGTTCTGATATTTTAATACTCTTTTTATTAATTACTACAATACTTTCCTATTTCTTTTCAATTAATAAAATAAATTCTATTTTTTTTGTTAAAGAACTGATCATAATTATAATATTTTATTATTGGATTAAGATAAACCTTAAATATTCTTATCAAGTAGTTATTATATTCTTTCTACTTGCTTGTTTCGCAACATATATTTCAATCTTAACTCTATACTCACATATAGTATTTGTCACTAATCTAAATGATTATAATATTGATGATCTATTATCATTTAGGTATCTATTCTTACCAGCAAATACATTAGTAAATAATTGGGGTACATTAATACTGATTTTATTACCCTTCTCAATAATACTCTACTTTTATTTTCAACAGACAGGTCTTGATTATATAAAGTATCTTTTCTTTGGATCAAACTTACTAACGGTTTTTTCAATTATTTGCCTCTTCTCGAAAGGTTCTCTCTTAGGGTTATTTGCTTTCTTCTTAAGTTTTTGTGCAATTTATTTATTATTTAGAAAAGGAGTGAACTTCAAACTGGCAAAATATATTACTTTGCTTATATCAGGAGTAGTGCTCTTATTTATTACTTGGGAAGTAATGAATATTCCAATTACTAAGCCATTCTTAAAAAGTTTACAATTTGTACAGACTACATCTCAACAAAGAAGTTTTAAGGCTCGTCTAAAGTCTTTTGATGCATGCTATGATCTAGTTAAAATAAATCCCTATGTAGGAATCGGAGCTAATAACTTCAGTATCGGGATTATGGCAAATCAGGAAAATTCGAGTTTTTCCAAGTTAGATTATAAACCTGTTATTAGACCGTTAAATCATTTTGTACATCTACTTATTGAGCAAGGTATTTTAGGTTTGACTGCTTATGTTTCATTATACGTCTATTTTCTGTGCTTATGTATAGTCAATATAAAGAAGACGTATTATTTAACAAGTGGATTTAATCTATACAAAGTATATATTTTTATTTCTCCGGCTATCATAATAGCAATTTTAATTAGAGAAATGAGCTTTTCATCCCTATTACATAGTAATGATATTTTAATGATTTTGTTTTTCATCTTTTCGTGTAACTGTAGTGTCTGGTACAAAAAAATGAGTCATCATGATACAAAGTCTCCTAGCAAAGTATAAAATATTGTTCTTCACTCTTGTTAGTTTAATATTATTTGAAATTATACTAACAACTATGATTTATGAAAAAGAAGAGTATGTGGACAAAGTTGATACTTACCTGAATAAAATTCATAATGATTTTAATTTTAGCGAAAAAAAATTTGATGAGGTTGGTTTTTGGCGAACCGATGAAGAAATCTTGCAAGATATAGATAGTCTTTTGCTATCTCTAAATCGGCTTTTGGATTATGCACCAAATGATACATTTTATCGATTCTACAGAGCATTGATTCTTGAACGTCTTGCAAATATATCAATCTCTTCTGTCATGTTAAACGAATATACTTCGCTAGGGAGTAATCAAGTTAAGTACTTAGTGCAAGCAGTTGAAGATTTGCAATTCATAATATTACATGAAGGTTTTAACCCCACTGTTGAACATAACTTAGGGTGGCTTTATTTTATTTTGGGGAATCATAAATTAGCAATTCAACATATTAAAAATGCAGTTAGGACTGATAGTTTTCAGCCCATTTTTTATCTGAGCTTAGGTTTAATGAAGGAGTTAACATTTGACCAGACTGCTAATGATGATTATCTAAAAGCAATTTGTCTATCTTCGGAGATTATTTACTCCAAGTTTTTCAAAGATTATCAATTAAGGAGTCCGAAGACAGCAGATAGTTTGATAAATGATGCTATAATGATTTTAAGTTCTTACCCAAACTTAGAATTAAATCCAATAATTCAATCACGTATCGGGGTCTTGTTTTATTACACTGGACAGATAAGCGAAGCCAAGAATTATTTCATCAAGTCCAAATATTTGCTGCCCAATTTATCTAAAAATTACTATTACCTTGGATTAATAAGTGAAGGAGAGAAGAATTATGACGAAGCTAAAAAGATGTTAAAAATTGCAACTAGAATATCAACTACTGAATATTTACCAGTTTTTGAATTGGCAAATTTGGAGTATACAAATCAAAATGACTCTTTAGTGATTTATTTTTATAGAAAATCGCTTGAAAGATATAGAGATGCTGTTCTTGATGCCAATAGAAGTTTAAAAAGAAAATACCATACCTCATTGTACCAGTTGGATAAATTTATTCCCAAAGGAATTTACTACTACACTTTGCCGGTTCTTGATAAAAGGAAAGCTGCTTTTAGAATATCAGAGTGTTATGAAAGTATAGGGAATCAAAAATTGAGTGTTTTTTTCAGTAATTACGAACCATTATATAGTGCAAATATTATAAATCAAATAGGTGATAGTTCTTTCATCAACTTAGCTGCAGCAGCCTATGCAAGACTATCTATATTTTAGGAAACAATAAGTTCTTTGTTCCTTAAATAGGAGAATGAATTTGTCGATATTATTGAAAATTGTCTATCCAATTCTATGTTTAATATGTTGCTATTCACTCAGTGCTCAACATATTAAAAACCTCACTCTTAACGAAGCAATTAAAAATGCCTTAAAAAAGAGCTATAAAGTGAGATCTTATAATGAAAACAAAATAGCTATGGAGGAAAATTATCGCTATAATCAAACGCAATTTAAGCCTCGTCTTGATTTAAGCCTATTTGCTCCACGTTGGGATGAGATGGTAACACCTATTCAAAGAAGCGACAGCCTACCTGTTTATAACTCAATAGGTTCCATACAATTTGGAGGTGTTCTTAAATTCACCTATATGTTACCAACTGGTGGGAGCGTATCTCTTTCAGGAACAACATTTAAGGAGGATTTGAGTACTATTTTAGCCCTAGAAAATTACAGGAAAATATCAAGTTCACAAGTTTATTCTCAGTTGGCTTTAATACTCGAACAACCAATTTTTACAACTAATATTCTAAAAGAGAATTTAAGTGAAGCCAAATACAATTATGAGAAATCACAATTCTACTTTGAAAGGGCGCAATTAGATATTATATATGAAGTAACATATAGTTACTATTCATTGTATAGAGTTACTTACGAAAGACAGATCGCATATGATAAGATGCTGAATTCAGAAGAAGCATATAGAGTATCTAAACTGAAAGTTGAATCAGGTAGAATACCAGAGGGTGATTTACTAATTGCAGAAGTAGAATTGGCGCAGAATAAAGCTAAACTGTCTGAAACAGCGAATAATCTTGTAAGGATTAAAGAGAATTTTAAACATTTAATAGGTTATGACATTAATGAGGAATTTGAAATAATAACTGATCTACAATACAAAGTTTTTCCAATAGACTTAAAGATCGCCGTCCAAAGAGGAATTGAAAACAGTTTAGAAATAAAGCAAGGTAAATTAAATATAAGATTACAAGAAATTGAGCTCGATCGGGCAGAAAGAGAAAGAGAATTTAGAGGTAATATATATGCATATTATGATCTGACTGGTGTCAGTACAGAATATGGAAACATTTCTGATCTATACAGATCTTCCTTTAGGAATGTACTTGAGAGACCTCCAAATCGCGGAATTACATTATCTTTTTCCTACCCTTTATTTGACTGGGGAAGAGGTAGTGCTAAGATACAACAAGAGCAAGCAATTTTAAGGTCTGAGAAACTAGATATCGCAGAGTATGAGACAAAAATAAAGCTTGAAATCCATGATTTATTTAGAACAATCGAAGACACAAAGAATAGAATGAAAATATATGAGAAGTACAATGATGTTGTTAAACGAAGTTATAACATCAGTATAAAAAGATTTGAAAATGGTGACATTACTAACCAAGAATTAGCATTGGAACAAACAAGATTGGCAGAATCCAAGATGGCTTATCTTGATGCCTTTATTACATACCAATTAACAATTGCAGATTTAGTTCGAAAAACGATGTGGAATTTTGAAAGCAACTCACCATATGACAAGGAAATTCAATATCTCATGCAATAAAAGGAAATTATAATGAGATCTAAAATAATTGTAATCGTTTTAATTATATTTCTATCAAACACTATTTTTGCACAATCTGATCAAAGCACAATTTTACTGGATATAAAAAAAAGTCGTGCTACGTATGAAATAGCTAAACAGAAGCTTGAGAAGGATCAAAAGTTATATTTTGAGAAAGCTATTGCTGAGAATGAGTATATTCGGTCAAAAAATCAACTGCTATCTGCTGAAGTCGAATACCAGAAGCTTATTCTGAAACTTATTACTCAACAATCTCAAATTATGGTTGAGGAAGCTGTCAAATATCAAAGTGAGAAAGGTGAAAAAAGGGTAAGGGTTGTGCTAAAAAGTACAGTGGATGGGAGTCAAGAAATATTGGAGGAGTTTGGGAGTGATCTTGCAGCTTCAGTTTTTAAAGTTCGTTCGGATAGGATTTACAATGTTTTTGTTTCCATCTTAAATATTCCAGATCAAATTATTATTGGTTCTCCATATGAAAGGCATATTTCTAAAATTGACTCTGGTATAAACGCAATTGTTGATTTTGGATTATTGCAAGATGTTGAAAACCTACAGGTTAAGTTAAATTACAACGGAAGAATAGATAAAAAGAATATTTACTTGCAAAAACAAGCAGTTGACAATTATGTCTCCATTAATTCTGTCCAATTTTCACAAGAAGCTGACCTAGGATCAAATGTGAGTTTTGATTTGGTTTTAGAACGATTTTCCTCTTCTGATGATGTTTATAGATTATTAGTGCTAAATCTTCCAAAGCAAGTTAATTATGAATTTTTAGATTCGGAAACGAATGCTAGACTTTCACAAATTAAATTCACACAAGGAACAAATACAAAGAAGTTAATTCTAAAAACATATTTACCAGAGATACAAGATATTAAAATAAACATAGATCAAGCTGTTGAATTTTATGTGTTAGTATTATCAGGTCTGCAGTACGAAAAAATCAGCCAGGATATTAGTAAACAATTTTCGGCGGATGAAATAATGAGGATGGATGCCGGTTATGTTAAATTGGAAATAATTCCCAAAGGTAGGGGCGAAATTGAAGTTCAAATTCCAACTCTTTATTATGAGGTCTCTCAGGGAGATAGCGTATTCATCGAAATAACAATCAAAAATATAGGATTACAACGATTGGATAATATCCGAATTTCGACTAGTAGTCCAATATTTTGGCGTGCAAATATTAGTCCCAGTATAATTAAAACAATAAACCCAGATGATGAATCGATTGTCGGAATATCACTAATACCGCCTCGTGAAATGAGCATTGGTGCACAGGAGGTGAAGTTAAAAGTAGAATCATTAGTTAACAATATGCTTATTGATAGTGAAGAAAAAACAATAAGAATTAAAGTCCTTGACCAAACACCTGTTTTAACGATTATTTTATTGAGCATCATTATAATCGGTTTAATTATTGGTACCGTATTTGTTGGATTCAAAATAGCTCATCGTTGATTGTTGTGTTGATATTGAGATCTGTATTTCAAAGTGTACAACAGCTAAAATTATATCTTCGTATTAAGGATAGCAGTTTTCTCATTTTATTATTGTTATTTCTAATAATCTAGTCTGTTCCAGAATAGGGGCTTCCACAATTTTAACTTGTGATTCTATATGAGAGAATTGATAATAATGATATCAGCTGAATACTCTTCAATTAGAATAATATACAATATTGCAATCAGATATTAAGAATAAAAAGCACCACCCTTATCAAAGTTGATATCAGTTGCTTAATCAAGTTAATTTAGTTCGAAATTAAAATAGTATTATGCACGATTTTATGATTGTATTCTTACACTTTTATGTGTAATCGGTAAGTGTAGTCAAAAACTTGTCAGCTAGTTTTATACCATTCAGTACTCTAAATACTCTTCTATACACTTGAATTTGATCTTCTCAATTATACCTTGTATTCTAAAAAGGATTATATCCTAAAAATTTGCTAATTTTAGGTAAAAATCGAGTCTGGGGAAACACAAGATTATTTTCCCAGTTGTATATTGTACATTCAGATACCCCAATAATTATAGCCGCATCTTTCTGATAAAGTTTTAAATCAAGTCGCCGTTTTTGGATTTCCTCTCCAATAGTCTTGGGATTATTAGGTATTTTCGAAGGTTTTTGGGTTTTAAGAGTAAAGTGGCAAATTGGCAACGCAACCCTGTCCCTGTGGGTTTTATACAGATCCAAACAAGGAGTGCACTTGCAACCAGGGACAAATACAGAAGTACATGGCGAAAGTTTCCGGTCCACTGCTGGACAGGATAGATATTCACATAGAAGTACCCGCGGTCAAGTACAGCGAGCTTTCATCCGACAGGAACGGTGAGAAGTCGGAGGTGATAAGGCAAAGAGTTGTTGCTGCCAGGCAGGTACAGCAGAATCGCTTCAAAGACATCCGCTACATGCATTGCAACGCTGATATGGGTACACGTGAGGTTCGTCAGTACTGCAGAGTGGATAATGCCGGGTCGGAATTGTTAAAAATGGCTATGACAAAGCTTGGCTTATCCGCACGCGCGTACGACAGGATATTGAAGGTAAGCAGGACTATAGCCGACCTTGAAGGATCCGATAAAATACTTCCGCAGTTTATAAGCGAAGCCATCCAATACCGCAGTTTGGATAGGGAACTTTGGAATCATTGAGGATTAGTTTTTAAGCTTATAAAAATGGTTTTAACCGGTTATCGTAGTTGTAAAAATTGACAAAACGTTTAAGGACATTAGGACTCTCCTTTTAAATAATTGTAATAATCATCCGGAAAACCAGGTGTCCCTCAACGAAAAGGCTGTCAATCTTCGGGAAGAACAACTGTCTGGGGAGCAGACAATTGACTTTATCAATATGTAATTAATCTACTTTTAAATCAATCAAAAATAAAAACTCAAAAAAATAGTAATCCTACTGATTTTTAATAATGTAAAAAAACAGATATTATAAAGATAATTTCATCTTGAAATCAATTATTTGTGAAATATATTAAATTTAGATGATTATGCCCTTTCTATGGCTTAAAAATAATTGATATGACTCCAGCTAATTGGTAAAGAAATTTATAGCAAGGTATTTATACGGATTTTATTGTGCTGATAGATCAAATAAATTTAAAGCAACTATCTTTGGTCCATTTAAATACTTTTTCAGTTGAAATAAAAATGATTTCGTTTGAAAAAAACTAGAATAGATATTGGTTGATTGATCTCAAGGATAATTTGGGGGAGCAAAAATAATTGTTATTCAATAGAAATTTATATCTTATTGAAATAATTTCTCTCCGTTAAATTCGCTAATAACTTACTTGAAAACTTTCTAAAGAAAAAATAAAATCATTTAGATTTAGTAAAAGTTGAAGTGCGCAAAAACATTTTATTAAGAGAAGAGGAATATAATGAAAAGAAAATTCAGCTCTATCTGTACTCTATGTTTTGTCTCAATTCTCTTTTTGAGTATTAATTTGATTGCTCAAACTGACAACCTTGGACAGCCCGGGTTAGTACGTTACCATCCCAAAACAGGTATGCCTAAATCACTCCATAATGTAAATTCAAGGAATATGGTGGTAATCCAAGGCAAATCGCTAGAAGTTACTTGAGTGATAATCTAGCAAGTTTTGGATTTAAGGAAGGTTTACCAGATTTAAAGTTTGTGGAAATCAAAGAAAGTCACGGAATAGCTCATGTAGTATTTGAACAGGTTTATAAAGGGATAAATGTTTTTGCATCCTCAATAGTTGTCTCAGTAAATACAAAAACAAATCAAGTCGTCACAGTAATAAATCATTACAAACCTAATATCAATATTAAAATAAATCCTGAAATTAATAAACAAAATGCGTTATCAATTGCTATGAGTGAACTACACTATATGGATAAGGATAAAACCCGAAAGGAGATCAATTTAATTATTACAGAACTTCAGAATTATGATTTAAAACTATGTTGGCTTATTGAAGTAGAGACATTGGATTTTACTGAAAACTGGAGTGTAATTATTGACGCAACCTCAGGAGAGATATTGGATATGTATGAGAATAATTTGAGCGCAGGGGGATACACGGATGGTACAGGACGAGTTTATGGCTTAGATCCAGCTACTTACAATAGTACTTATCAACAATATGTAACAGAACAACAAAAAATTAATGCATGCGATAGTGTGGTTCTTAATAATCTTATTGATGGAGGAAGTGACTTTTATTTACGAGGTAAATATGCTTGGTCTATTGATACTTTAGCGCATGAGAACGATCCCGATGATTTTGTTTATAGCCCTGGAGATGATGAATTTCCTGAAGTTAATGCTTATTATTTCCTAGATGCCTTTGCTAGTTATGTAATAGAAACTCTTGGTTTTAATCCTACATGGAACAATGATGCTGGTTCAAATACGCAAGCAGTAGTATTTGATCCAAATCGAGGTGGTACTCCTCCTGGATATTATGCCCCATCCATAGATTACATTTCATATACAGAAGGTGGAGCTGAGGATCAAAGCATAGTCACCCATGAATATGGACATGCCTTACATGATGCTCTAATACCTGGGGGTATAGCAAATGCATCGAATGACACAAAAGGAATTTCTGAGGGATTAAGTACATATTTGGGGGTTAGTTATCGAAGAGCGATTGGTGGTACATCATTTGAAATAAATAATATGTTTAATTGGGCGCAGGAAACATTGAGAGAAACCATCTTAACACCGGCTGCTGCAAATTATGGTGATTGGGGAGCATGTGGTGCCAGTTCATATTGCCTGATGGATATATGGGCTTCGACTTTAATGAATTTAGAATATACAACCGCTACCACAATTTCGAGTTCAAGGCTTGGTCGTAATGTCACAACAAAACTTGCCCTAAAAAGTTTATCATATGTTTCAAAAGATGATGATGTTCTAGAAAATGTTTATGCTTTTTTTGATGCAGATAGAGACTTATATTCATCTTCACATTTTGATGATCTTGACTATGTATTTGAGGATTTAAGAGGATTTCCTGTACCACCGCAGATCCCTGCAAGACCTGATATAACGGGCGGGGTCGGTAATAATCCCATAATTTCATGGACTGCCAATAATGAAGATGATTTAGACGGATATAAATTATATAGACAAATTGATGGTGGTAGTTACCAAGTACTTACGACACTTAGTAGTGGAACAACTTCTTATACTGATACTGAGGTAATTATTACTTCGGGAGAAGACGATCCGTTAATAAATTATGCAGTTTCAGCATTTGATGATAATAATTATGAATCAGATATGAGCGTTCCTCGCGGTATTAGGTCAGATTATATTTCGAAAGAGCAAGCAACAATAACCAATTTAACACCTTTACAATATTGTTTGTCAGAGGCTTACCCCAATCCATTTAATCCGCTCACTATTATAAACTATGAAATTCCAGAAGTTGCAAACGTTAAAATCCTGATTTTCGATTCATTGGGTAATGAAATAGTACAGTTGAAAAACACTATTCATGAGCCAGGAAAATACAGAGTCACCTTTACTGCATGTGCTGATAAATATAATTTGAGTAGCGGAGTATATTTTGTTATGTTAAAAACAAACAATTATTTAAGAATAAATAAGTTAATGCTTTTAAAATAGGTTCTGAGAAGTAATATGTATCGTGTCATTCTTTTAGTTGTGATTTTAGGAATTACACTAAATGCGCAAACATGGAGGCAAGTGGAAGCTACCTATGTTCCTGGATTCCTTGTAGATCCTGAAGCAAAGGGTTTGCTCATTGATGATCAAATAGGCTGGTGTAAGAATGGTTATTTATATAAAACTACCGATGGTGGTTTAAATTGGTATCAATCAATACCGAATAATACTGAAATTACCAAGGTTAAGTTTTTTACTTCTCAGCATGGTGTATATTCTACAAGGGATAGCACCTATATAACTATTGATGGAGGTGATAACTGGCTGATATCGCCTACCACACCTCCATATTTACTCGATATGGAATTTGCTGACTCGTTGAATGGTGTACTTAGTTCATCTGTATCTTACTACAAGTCCGACATTTATTATACAACTGATGGTGGAAGTGGATGGATGAAATCTTTTGTTCCTAATGCTGATTCGAGTGTAATTTGGAAGTTCCAACTATTTGAAAATGGTAATGGTTGGGCATTTGGAAAGTATGATGGTGGTGTTGTTTTGAAAACAACCGATTACGGAAAAACATGGGAAGAAAAACTTAAGAAAAAATCAGTCTTTTATGGCGGTTTTTTTCTTAATGAGAATTTTGGAGTTGCTGCTGGATACAGAACGGGAGAATCACTTTTTATTACCCATGACGGTGGTAATACTTGGAATCCCGTAATTGTTTCTAATTACCATTTTAGTAAAGATGTCTACTTTATGACTGATAGCCTTGGCTGGTGCTTAGCAAGCGATGCGATATTTGAAACTTACGATGGCGGCATAACCTGGGAACATCTATTAACAGGACAATTTATGGGTTTCGATGCTGAATTTCAAAACATCGGATTTACTGAAGATAAGTCGATTGGGTATGCATTCGGAAGTGAAGGTGTTCTTTTAGTATACGATACCCTTCATTCAAATATCGATAATGATTTACCAGTATCTAATAATTTTTACCTGTTGCAAAATTTTCCTAATCCATTCAATCCGGCAACTCAGATAACATATCAAATACCAAATGACGGATTGGTGAATTTGAAGGTATTCAATTCGATAGGACAAGAGATAGCTGAGTTGGTGAACCAATACCAGCGAAGTGGTAAATATTCAGTAGACTTTAATGGAGAAAACCTATCAAGCGGAGTTTACTTTTGCAGACTGCAATCTGGTGATTTTAGTACAGTAAAGAAAATGTTACTACTTAAGTAATCATCTCTTTACCATCATATTCAAGAAAATATTAATTCTGGAAAAGATTCGTTTTCGGTTGATTTAACTGATCAAATAAATATTAAAACTATTGATATAGAGAATCCCGCCGAGAATGTTCATATTTTGCTCCATTCCCCGGATCTTCATCATGTCTTATCAACTTGCATTGATTCTGTAAAAGAAAAATCCATATCAATCTATAAATAAAGCTCCTAAGAGCTATTGCCTGATATCGCTGAATAATAGCGTAATTATTGCATAATTCCTCAAATCTAGTAATATAATCAATCAAATCCAGGTCGGTTATTTTTATTATAATATAAATAAGCGCATAAGATGGTCAGTATTTAAAAAAGATGTTGTAAAAATGGCTTTTATTTTAGAATTTTGAAATGTGTTATTTGTAGAATATTTTCTTAAAAAATAAATATCTAAAAATCCCTTGTTTTCGAAGGAAGTACGCTCAATTCAAAATGAAAACAGTTCTGGAATTATAACTTTGTCGTGAATACTTAAATCAGGAGAATACTTAAGAAATGCAAAATATAGATTTATTAAGAGAAGAAATAGTTGGTGTTGGAAAACGAATTTATGACAGAGGCTTTGTTGCATCAAACGATGGGAACATTAGCGCGAGGATTGATGAAGAAAGAGTTTTAATAACACCGACAGGAATGAGTAAAGGTTTTATTGAAACTGAAGATTTGATAATCGTGAATTTCAGAGGGGAAGTGCTGGAAGGAAATCGTAAGCCGTCTTCCGAGATGTTTATGCATTTACAGGTTTACAAAGACAGACCGGATGTGAACAGTGTCTGTCACGCGCATCCGCCTTATGCTACAGGCTACGCAGTTGCAGGTTTATCACTAGATAAATGCATTCTGCCTGAAGTAGTTATATCTCTTGGTTCTATTCCTCTAATTGAATACGGTACACCGGGAACTGAAGAGTTTTATAAACCGGTCGTGAAACTGCTTCAGGATTTCGACGCGTTTCTGCTGGCAAACCACGGCGCTTTAACTGTCGGCAAGGATGTTCTCAATGCCTATCATAAAATGGAGACGGTTGAACATGCTGCTCATATAACATTTGTTGCCCAGCAGTTGGGCTCAATAACACTGTTGAATAAAGAGCAGGTTAAGAAACTGACGGACCAGAGAGAAAAATACGGTATCAGGACATCAGTCGGATGCGTATCCTGTATTGAAGACGAAGAGAATTTATCGAATAAATCAGATGAATTTGAAGTGAGCGAAATCCTTGTAAGGAACATCGCGAGAGAAGTATTAAAGCATATGAAAAATTGAATTATCCCGATATAGCGAATTAGATAAGTCGTTAATAAATCAGAATTTATGAGGACACTAACATGGCAAACTTTACTATGAATAAACCTGTGAACAGGCTGAAAGGAAGCATGCCGAAGGTAGGAATTCGACCGGTAATAGACGGCCGAAGAAAGGGTGTGCGAGAATCCCTGGAAGATCAGACAATGAGAATGGCGAAAGCAGCGATTGAACTTATTAAAAGTAATATAACACATACAAATGGTTTGCCGGTTGAATGCGTTATCGCTGATACTTGTATCGGAGGAGTAGCAGAGGCCGCAGCGTGTGCTGAAAAGTTTTCACGAGAAGGAGTGGGCGTGTCCTTAACCGTTACCCCATGTTGGTGTTATGGAACCGAAGTGATGGATACTGATCCATTGGTCCCGAAAGCCGTATGGGGTTTTAACGGCACGGAAAGACCGGGCGCTGTATATCTTGCGGCAGCGCTTGCAGGTTATACGCAAAAGGGTCTGCCGGCATTCGGAATATACGGTCATGATGTTCAGGATATGGACGATGAAAGTATTCCGGATGATGTTAAAGGTAAAATTCTAAATTTTATTAAAGCGGGACTTGCTGTCGCCGAGATGAAGGGTAAATCATATTTGTCAATTGGTTCAGTTTCAATGGGAATAGCAGGATCAGTAGTCGATCCGAATTTTTTCTATGATTACCTCGGAATGAGGAACGAATATGTAGATATGACGGAAATAACCAGAAGAATTGAAGAAGAGATTTATGATAAAGAAGAATATGAGAAGGCCTTAAAATGGGTGAAAGAGAACTGCCCGGAAGGTGAAGATACAAATGATCCTTCCCAGCAGGCTACAAGGGAAAGAAAGGATTATGAATGGGAAACTGTTGTTAAAATGACTATCATCGCTCGCGACTTGATGATCGGCAATCCTAAACTTGCAGAACTCGGATTCGGGGAAGAAGCATTGGGACATAATGCTATTGCCGCCGGTTTCCAGGGTCAGCGGCAATGGACAGACCATTTCCCGAACGGTGATTTTATGGAAGCTATGCTGTGTTCATCGTTCGACTGGAACGGGATTCGCGAAGCGTTTACAATGGCGACTGAAAATGACAGTCTCAACGGTGTTTCAATGCTATTCGGTCATTTACTGTCGGGTAGTTCCCAGATCTTTTCAGATGTAAGAACTTACTGGAGTCCGGAAGCGGTAACAAGAGTTACGGGAAAAGAACTTACCGGTTTAGCTAAGGATGGTATAATTCATCTAATTAACTCCGGACCGACAACACTTGACGGCACGGGTAAACAGAAGAAAGTTGGTAAGCCGGTTATGAAACCGTTCTGGGATATTACAGGAGAGGAGGTTGAGGCTTGTCTGGCAGCAACTAAATGGTGTCCTGCTGAGCAGGAATACTTCCGCGGAGGCGGCTTCTCATCACAATTCCTTACAGAGGGGGGAATGCCAGTAACAATGTGCCGTGTTAATTTAGTAAAAGGTCTTGGACCGGTACTGCAGATTGCTGAAGGATTTACAGTTGATCTTCCTGAAGATATTGATAAGGCTCTGCAACAGAGAACAAGTCCTAGCTGGCCTACCACCTGGTTTGTTCCAACGCTTACAGGTTCAGGTGCATTCAAGGATGTTTATTCGGTAATGGCAAACTGGGGTGCAAACCATGGCGCAATAAGTTACGGACATATAGGCGATAAATTGATAACTCTGGCTTCGATGCTGAGAATTCCCGTTAATATGCACAACGTTGACGAGAATAGAATATTCAGACCGAGTTCATGGAATGCATTTGGAACAGAAAATTCTGAAAGTGCAGATTTCAGGGCTTGTCGGAACTTCGGTCCGCTATATAACAGGTTTTAACCATAAGGCTGGAAAAATTAAAATACATTTGGTCGGTTGAAAAAAATAATGAATAATTTTAAATGCCCTAGGTGCAATAATTTAATATCTTTTAGAGAAATATTTCGATTTAAAAGAAAACATCAAACCATTTGCAGTAATTGTAATGCTATTTTATTACCAAAAAAATCAAATCATTTAATTGGGGTTTTGGTATAGGTTTTTCTGCAGTAGTTATACCTGCTCAAATAGTTTTATGTTATTATAATGATTTTTTCATTATAGCTTATGTCAGTTTATTTGGGGGCACTTTAGCGGTTTTAGTTGTTGCATTGCACACTTATTTAACAACTGAATATGAGGAAGTTTAATTTATAATGAGTGCAAAATGTGCAAGAAATGGTTGGATAAATATTCAAAAAAGCTTTAACACTCTGCGAATCAACCCGCAGGTATTTGAGGTCTGCTTAATGTGTTGTAAGGATTAAAGTTCTCGTTTGGCAGAACAGTTTTTAATAAACATGGTACTGACAAGATTTCGGTCTAGGTTAAACTTGGCAAGTCCGCGGCAGATTGGCTTAGTATACTACTGACTTATTTGCTCATGGGCGGCGGGTTAGTTGCTACACCTTATTACTCAAATAAACCGGTTTGAATGTTATGGCACTATCAAAACATCTGGCTATTGATCTTGGAGCTGAAAGCGGAAGATTAATTGTCGGGACGATACAGGATGGAAAGGTATCACTGCAGGAGGTGCATCGATTTACCAATCGCCAGGTGAAAATATTCAACTCTACTTATTGGAATGTACTCTCATTATTTCAGGAAATAAAGGAAGGAATAAGATTAACAGTTAATGCAGGACATGGCGATATCCAATCGATTGGTATTGATACATGGGGCGTTGATTTCGGACTTGTCGGTCAAAACGGCGAACTGCTTACCTTTCCGCATACCTATCGCGATGGTCGCACAAACGGCATACCCGAAAAAGTATTTCAAATAATTCCTGAAGAACAAGTCTACAAGCGAACCGGCATTCAAATGATGCAGATCAATTCACTTTATCAACTTTACAGTTTGCTGATGCAGGATGAGTCGCTGTTAAAGAAATGTTCGAAGCTGCTCTTTATGCCCGATCTGTTCAATTATCTTCTGACCGGTGAAGCTTTCTCCGAATATACGATTGCTTCAACTTCACAGATGCTTAATGTCGGATCAAAAAATTTTGATAAGGGATTGTTGTCGGATCTAGGAATTCCAACAGAGATATTTGCTTCTATACTACAACCGGGTACAGTTGTCGGTAAACTGCTTCCTGAAATTGCTATTCAGACCGGAATCGGTGAAATTGACGTAATTGCTGTTGGTAGTCATGATACAGCCAGTGCTGTTGCTGCCGTGCCAGCGACAGGTGATAATTGGGCTTATTTAAGTTCCGGAACATGGTCACTAATCGGTATTGAGACTGAGGAACCTATTATTGATCCTGCACTTAGACAGAGCTTTACAAACGAAGGCGGGATTAGCGGAAAATATAGATTTCAAAGCAATACAACGGGTTTGTGGTTTATTCAGGAAATACGAAAATGCTGGGCGAAGCAGGGTGAATCATTTAATTACGATGAAATTAATAACCTTGCCGCAGAAGCTTCTGATTCAGATACGATTTTAGATCCTGATGATAAACTGTTTTTGAATCCACCGGACATGATAGAAGCTATTGAAAAGTATTGTAGGAAAACAAATCAAATATTTCCTGCAAGCAAGGGTGAACTGATCCGAATGGTTTTAAAAAGTCTGTCGCATAGATACAGTCGAATTATTGAGCGAATAGAATCTGTATCAGGCAAATGCATTGAGACTATTAATATAGTGGGTGGTGGATCTCAGAATGATCTGCTTAATCAAATGACTGCCGATTCTACTGGTAAAATAGTGAAAGCAGGACCTGTTGAAGCAACTTCGCTTGGTAATATTTTAATACAGGCAATTGCAAAAGGCAGGTTGAAATCAATTGATGAAGCAAGAGAGATGATTGCAAATTCATTTCAACTTGCGATCTATAATCCGGCACGATAAAAAGCATCGATAATTATCTATTTCAGAATTAACTCGGCAGTCTCACCTTTATTGAGATCGATTACTAGAATTTTATCATTCTCTATCTCAACTTCTTTTACTGACCCGTCCCGCTTAAATTCAACAGAGTCAGCATAGTCAGGAATCAATACCTTAAAGGAGTTCTCTACCGATGCCGTGAGAGTTATATGCTGAATTTTCCTGTTCTTCCATTCAGCTGAAACTTCGACTCCTCTGCGTGCACGCCAACCGGTTATACTTCCATCACTCCATTCATTAGGTAGAGCGGGAAGAAGTTCAATGTATTCTAAATGACTTTGTAAAATCATTTCTGCTATCCCGGCTGTTCCACCAAAATTACCGTCTATCTGAAAGGGTGGATGTGCACAGAAAAGATTCCCGTATGTGCCGCCTCCTTCGGTTGAAATTGTTTTATTGTTATGGACCGGACGCAGCAATTGTCCGAGTAGTTGAAAAGCTTTATTCCCATCATGTAGTCTGGCCCAGAAATTAATTTTCCAAGCCAGCGACCAGCCGGTTCCCTCATCGCCTCTTGTATTTAATGTTGCTATCGCCGCATTCGCAAGTTCGGGTGTCTTCATCGAGATTTCGTTCCCCGGATATAATCCCCACAGATGCGATACATGCCGGTGATGAGGATTTACTTCTTTATAGTCACGCAGCCATTCCATTAATCTTCCGTCACTTCCAATTCTGTTCGGCGGTAATTGTGTTATTGCTTTCTCAACGGTTTGTTTAAAGTCATCATCAATCTTCAGTGTATTAGAGGCTTGGATTACAGAAGAGAAAAGAGATCGAATTATTTGATTATCAATAGTTGGTCCTTCGCAGACATATAAGGTATCTCCCTCAGGAAGAATGAAAGCATTTTCCGGTGAGTTGGATGGTGCTGTTACCATCCAGCCATAAGTCGGTTCCTTTACCATTGAACTTAGATAGAATTCCGCGGAACCTTTAATTATCGGATAAAGCTTACGGAGATACAATGTGTCTTGAGTAAATTCGTAATGGCTCCATAACATCTGGCATAACCAGGCTGAGCCGGTATTAAATGAACCCCAGGAGTAGTGCTCTCCTGGTGAAGTGAATCCCCAAACATTTGTGAATACATGTGCTACCCATCCTTCAGCATCATAGTATGCCTTAGCAGTCTTTTCTCCGTTAGCAACAATACTGTTTACAAGTTTAAAGAACGGTTCATTAAGCATTCCCAGATTTGCTACCTCGAGAGGGAAGTGGTTCATCTGAACGTTAATATTCAGGTGATAGTCTCCATTCCACGGAGTGTTTATGCTGTTAGCCCAAAGACCCTGTAAGTTAGGCGGAAGTATCCCCGGTCTGGTGCTGGAAATTAATAAGTAGCGTCCATACTGATAGTACAATACGGGAAGTCCATTATCTGATTTATCGGAGATGAACGAGACTAAACGTTCATCTGTAGGAAGATAATCCTTACTCTGTTTCCCAAGTGAAAATGATGCTCTTTTATAAAGTTTTTGATAATTCTTTATGTGAATTTTTTTCTCGCTTTCAAAAGGCTCCTCCCCGGCAGCTTCCAGAATTGATTTTGTATTTTTTACAAAGTCGGGATCGTAAAAATCTGTTGCTGAGGATATATATATAGTCGCTGCGTCTGCGCCGCTTAACGTGATAGAACTATCAGATGTGGTAATCTCACCTCTTACAGGCTTAATAAATAATCTTGTAAGGTATTTCATACCCTTGCCGTCAGTACCGTTGTTTAATTGTCCCGACATTCGTATTTCATTCCCGACAACATTAATAGAGTATCTTTCAGGACGTGAGAGGGAGAGTGTGAAATTAATTTTTTGTAGCTGATCAGCCGAGATTTTAATTATTATTAAGTCATTGTTAAAACTTGCAAAGTATTCTCTTGAGTAACGCACATTGCTTACTGTAAATTGAGTTGAAGCAAGTGCTGAATCCAGAATTAACTCTCTTCGATAGTCGTGAGGAATTATTTCGCTATTGTCAATTCCATAATTATAAATGATTTCCAAATTGCCTAATAACTGATATGTGCCGTAAGGATATTTCGCTCCGTTGCCGTAGCGTGAACCCATTCCACTACACGAAAAATACTTTTCCATCATATTCTGCGCTTCTATATTTTTACCATCAAGAATTAGTTCCTGAATTTCAGGTAAGTGCTTGTAAGCATCGGGTCTATCCGCATCCTGGATTCCTCCGGACCATAATGTAATATCATTAAGTACGATGTTTTCTTTTAAAACGCCTCCGTCAGGCATGGCTCCTAACCTTCCGTTCCCTATCGGTACACATTCTTCCCACTCGACGGCAGGCTCATCGAACCATATTCGGAGAGGTTGGTTTTGTGCAATTGTATCAGTCAAGAAAGGAAGAATGAATAAATTCAAGATATATAGAAAAGGTTTCTTCATCGAACTGACTCAAATTTATAACAAATTACTTGAGCAATAGAATAACATGCTTTATTGTTTTTCTCAATGCAGTATAGACGACATGGATTTTTTTATCACTTGCCTGAATTACAGCCGGGTAACTGAATTCACCATCGGTCTCATTTTCAAGCTGATAAATATCTTTCCAAATAATTCCATCATCCGATACTGCAATATTAAGAACATTTCTTCCATAAAACCAATCCTTACCCTGTATTAACGGATTATAAGCTAATATTATTTGCCCGTTTTGTAGACTAACAGCATCAATCCCGGAATTAGGATTCGGCACATTCGTTGGATATAATTTACTCCAATGCCTTCCATCATCTTCGGACCATGTTTCATAAATAAGATTCTGCCGGCTGCGGCACAGCATCTGTAATCTTCCGTCCGGATGAGAAATAATTGTAGGTTGAATTACTCCCACTGAATCGTCTTTTTCAATTTCAATCCTTTTCCATTCGGTTAGATCCTTGTTTGCAATTTCAAGATGAGCGCTCCACATCCCGCTTGCTGTTTCGACACTTGAAGGACAGAGAATATTTCCATTCTCCAGCTGAATGGGTTTATTTTTGATCGGACCCAGAAAACTGCAGGGGAGGTTACATGCTTTGCTCCAGCTTTTACCTTCATTGTAGGATTTTTTATACTCACCCCACCACTCACGTGGATTTGGTCCGACCTTGTAGAAAAGAATTAACGTGCCGTCACTTGTTCTGAAGAGAACCGGATTCCAACATGGCATTGGATTCCCATTATTGTCGTATCCTGCCGCGATTGCTATTGGCTTAGACCATTTGTTATCCCTATAAGTTGCTGCCCAAATTTCGACATCATTTGCGCCTTCATATGAACCGGCGAACCAAGCAGCTATGAAAGTGCCGGAATCTGTTTCAGCTATTGTAGCGGCATGACATGCATCGAAAGTAGCATCAGCAAAAATAGGATTATACCGAATAATCGATGTACTCGGATCGGTATATGATTGTGATAATGAATGCCCGTTGAAAAATGCAAGAAGAATCCCCGCGAGATATTTCATTTTGCTCCGATAAATAGTTGAAAATTACTCGATGGTTATTTCATCACAGAAAAGCCATGTTTTTGAGCCTGCGCTCTTATGCCAGTCAGGACATGTTCCGATGTTCTTGGCCTGAACACGAATGTATCTGGCTGAAACATCATTAGGTTGTATTTCGAAATTCTTGATAAAAGGCATGTCCTGATTTACTGAAGTATCGTATTTCAAAGTCCTTATGCTGGCATAGGCAATCGAATCTTCGGAAATAGAGAACTCGACCGTTTCGGGAAGAAAGATAAATGAATTAACATCACTTAAAAACCCGGCAGAAATTTCACTGATCTTTTTTACTTCGCCGAGATCAATAACAGCATCCAGATCAATGCCTTCATATCCCTGCCATTTCCCGTCGCGGAAATTATTGCTGCCTGTTATTCCGTCTACCAGAGTTTGAGCGCCTGATGCCTTATACTTTTCGCTGTACCCATTTCTAAGTTTAATACCGTACTTTGCCTTATTGTAAGAAGCGCTGACAGGTAAACCTTCCTTACCATCCTTTGCAATGGCAATTGCAGTTATTGTCGTTGTTTCCGAAATTGTAATCTTTTCCGAGAACAACTGAGAATTTTTAGATGGAACTGAACTATCCAAAGTATAATATATTTTTGAGAACTTTGAATCACTTGATAGACTAACAATAATACTATCTCCGAACGATCCACCATTAGGCTCAAAAGTTACTTCCGGCGGAGTTTTGAATAAACCGAATGAAGACAACGTTGGATTTGTTCTGCTTTGTTCTATTACGATTTTAACTCCATCCGCGTGAACTTCCGGGAACTTCAGGAGCCGCTTGTATCCGACAGTTGTTCCTTCGGCAAATTTGGTCCAGAATTGTCCATCGTAGTATTCGAGACGAAATTTTTCTATACGCTGGCCTTCAAGTATATTCTCCTGCAGCATAGCGCAATTGAATCTGTAACCGCGTTTTAATTTCAGTAGTATTGTAGCAGTTGTAGTGTTATTGTTCGTAGTCCAGAAAGTTTCGGGATTGTCATCCAAAATGTACTTAGCCTCGTGACCGGTTTGCTCACTGGTTGCCTGGTTTTTTGCATTCTCGACAAAGTTCCTATCAAATGTATTATCCAGTAAGTAACGCATACCCTGCAATGCCTTAATGTCATTTTTGTGAATCAGTCCGCGCTTATCCGGAGGAATATTTAACAGTAATACTCCGTTAAGACCAACAGAGTTGTAATAAATATCAACAAGTTTGGACGGGGATTTTACGAGTTCATCGTCGCCGTTACTGTAGAACCAACCCGGACGGATCGATACATCTATTTCCGCGGGGTACCAGACGAGCGAAGAAGAGTTGAGAATTTTTTCACGACTGCCCAGATCATCAGCCATTAAATTGTATGGGATAAAAGCTCCATCACCGGATTGCTGCTGTGAATTGGCAGCTATAGTGCTCGTGTTCATATTTGTTCCGGGAAGAACACTCCATTCTGTTTTTCTGCCGTATCCTGACTCGGTTCCGACCCATCGAACGTCGGGCCCCATTACGGCTATTACCGCATTCGGTTGAAATTTCCTGATTAATTTATAATAGGAATTCCAATCGTACTCCTGTCGTTTTCCGTTCGAACCTTCACCGTTTGCACCGTCGAACCAGACTTCGGATATCTCACCGTAGTTAGTCAGCAGTTCGGTTAGTTGATTCCTGAAATACTCATTGTATGCAGGAGTACCGTAGGACGATTCATGCATGTCCCAGGGCGAAAGGTATACTCCGAACTTCATTCCGGCTTCCTTGCATGCTTGTGACAAGTCCCGTACAATGTCACCTTCACCGTTCATAAATGGAGTACCTGTGATGTCATAGTCTGTATACTTGCTCGGCCACAGACAGAATCCGTCATGATGTTTTGTTGTAAGTATAATGAGTTTGAATCCGGCATCCTTAAAAACTTTTACCCATTGGGTTACATCAATATCTTCCGGATTGAACTTCGTGATGTCCGTATTACTTCGTCCCCATTCAACTTCATCAAAGGTATTTATCCCGAAGTGTATGAATCCGGTTAATTCCAGTTTCTGCCATTCATACTGACGAACAGACGGTTTAACGTTCGCAGCTTTTCTAATTATTTCACCCGGAGTATCATCCGGACTAATAATTACAAAGTTACTCGAAGAATTGACTTTTTCAGTCTGGCAGAAAATTATACCTGATGTTAAAAAAATAGCTGCAGATAATATGGCAATAGAAAATGTGTTTTTTATTATTCTCATTTTTCACAAGATAATCTGTTTGGAAATAATTTTAAATACCCACGCATATTTACATGGCGAAGATTTCTCAGGAACATTGGGAATATTAATTATAAACTTATCATCCTGCATCGAATACCTAAGCTTTAAATCGGTGCCCAACAGTTCAACATGTTCAATCCCGGATGCTGTGAACTCACATAACTCAATTGCGGCAGGTAATTCGGATTCATCCTCATCAGCAAGGTATATCGCGTAAACTGTGCAGCCTTTCTGAGTAAAACAAATATTATTTTCCTTATATGGTTTAATCGGATTAGTTCCGTAAATTGCCTCACCGTTTATCTTCATCCATTCGCCGATCTTTAGCAGTCTGTCGTAAGCCTCATCCTCAATATCGCCCTTCGGAGTCGGCGCGACATTCAAAAGGAAATTGCCTCCCTTAGCAACTACATCGACAAGCAGATGGATTAGCTTATGCGCCGACTTATACTCCAGGCCGGGTTCGTATGACCAGCTTGGCGTCATGGGCATGCAGGTTTCCCAGGGGAAGGGAAGTGTTTCGTCGGGAATCTGATTCTCCGGTGTTAAGTAGTTTTGGAATGGCCCCGGAACCGCGCGATCGACAACAATTATCCCCGGTTGTTTAATCCGGGCATTTTCAGTTATTAATTCCATGTTAATATTCTGGTTTTGAACGCGGCAGATATTGTTACTCTTGTTCGCAATCTCATTCGACAATTCATCCTCCGAATACTTGCGAACCCAGCATCCGTCAAACCAGAGTATATCAATTCTGCCATAGTCGGTTACCAGTTCATCAATTTGATTTTGAGTAAACTCGACGAACTTCTTCCATCTGTCCGGATATTTCTGAATATCGTAGTTGGCATTCCTATCGGGAGTAGCAAACCTCTTCCACCAGAAATAATCCGAGTGCCAGTCAGGTTTGGAAAAATACGCGCCAATCATGAAATCTTTCTTCCTGAATTCATCAAATATCTCCTTTGTGATATTTGCTTTGGGATTCTCATGGAATGGGCAGTCTTCATCTGTAATTTTATAACTTGTATACTTTGTTTCGAACATGCAAAATCCGTCGTGGTGCTTTGTAGTAAATACTAAGTATTTCATGCCTGCATCATCAGCGGCTGCGGCCCACTTAGCTGGATTAAATTTAACGGGATTAAAAGTTATTTTTAAGTTCTCGTACTGCTTTTTATATTCAGTATAATCCTCGATACTTCTTCTGCACCAGTCTTCGTCTTCCGAACAAAGTGACCATGATTCAACAATGCCCCATTGACTTGAAGGTGCCCAGTGCATAAGTAAACCAAACTTCAGGTTTTGCCATTCCTCAAGTTTGAGCAGAACTTGTGGGTCGGTTTCAGGATAATACTCTTTAATAGCTTTGTCAATTTCAACCGCGCCCGCATGCAGCGATTCATTTTTCTTTGTTTCACTCATTTATTATATCCGGTTTCTTTCTGTTCAATTTAACTATGTGTTATTAGTATGTATATTTATTTCACAACAATTTCATCCGTGAAGATCCATGCCTTGAAAGGATAACCGGGATGCCATCTTGGACAGGTACCCATATTTGTTGCTTCCACTTTAATGTACCTTGTTTTTATTGTTTTAAAGTTACATTCAAAATTTGTAATAAACGCGTATGCAGGTGAAGTAGTTTCCTCCTTAGTGACGGGGATATCTTTCTTCACTACTGATATTTGCTTGAAATTAACTCCGTCGACGGATGAACTTACTATGAACTTTTCTGGTAGGAAAATCCAGGAGAACGATATTTGCAGGAAATCCGCGCTTACTTTTGATACCGAAGTAATCGAATCCAAATCGATAATTACTTCCATTGAGTTGCCTTCAAATCCAAGCCAGTTGTAGTGATGATCCTCATCGCCGCGCCTCCCGTCGGTTAATGTCTTTTCACCATTTGCCGGATATTTCCAGTTCGGCGCAGTAATAAACTCAACACTTTTATTTAACCCGATTGGATTAATCATGGTTTTCGAAAGCATCCTTTTATATCTGCCAATGTACTCTTCGGGAGTTAGTCCTTTCTCATTCAGATATATATTTGCGGCGTTTTGTGTTGCGTCTGCAAGATCTTCTAAAAGCGACTGTATTAGCGGATTGATCCTGGTGGAATCGTCTGTGTGTAGGACCAATCCTCTTTTTCCTTCACCTGTTACTTTCGCCTGTTCAAGCATCGCATATTTCAACGGGAGTCTGGCAAGTTTAACTCGATCGAGAAATACCGGTTGAGTTGCGACACTCGTTTCAGCCTCATCGAAAATTGAATTGTATTTATCCATTAATTCAGGTGACAAATAATTGTTCATTGCTTCAACCGGATCTCCGTAAATACTTAGTTGAAAATTCGAATTCAACAATGCTGATTGTTGCGAATCAATATACGATCTTAAATATACTCCCGCATCTCCATAGTAGCCCTTAAGAAAATCATTCATAAGCGAATCCACATTGAGGTGTGGGTTCCAAAGCAGTTTGGCAATCAGGTAAGTTCTTAATTCAGCAAACTCTGTATGCTGTCTGAAACCGGATCCCTGCTGGAACATCATGCGAATATTTTTATCAGCGAATAATTGAATGTTTGGTTGAAGTACCTGAAAGTTAGGGAAGGGACTTATCATGTTTGTAAACTGAACAACGTAGTCCCATAGAAAAATATTGTCTGTTAAACCTGACCATTCATTCAGGTCTTTGAGAAAATTTCCATTGGAAGTATCTGTCGCGATCGGATTTGTTCTGTAGCATTCAATCGTACATAGCATGATATTGACGTTCTTTTCAGGCTTCAAATACTTCGGAGCTTTTCGGCTATATTGGTAGGCAAGCGTGGAGATAGTTTTATCAGGGAACTCACGAGCTATCCTGTTTACAATGTTTAAGACCGAACCTGAAGGTGACTCTTCATGTGAATCTATCCTGTTGCAATTCTCACATCGGCAAAAAGAATAATTATCATTTTGCGATACCGACCAGATTTGTGCTTCCGGATTTTCCTTCATTCTTCTTTCTAATTCAGAAATGATTATATCATAGACCTTCGGATTACTTAAACACGGCTGTTCGGGAACTCTTATCCCGTTGCGGAACGCAAAGTATTCCGGGTGCTCTTCGAAATACTTTTCAGGTGGCATTAGTTCATGAAATGTATGGACGAACATTCCCCAGATTTGTTTATCCTCTGCAGTAACCAGCTTATGCCAGCGGCTGTAATCGTTATCGAATGTATCATAATAATGAACATCACGATAAGCAAAGGCAGGATTATCGAGCAAGTCTATATTAGGTATATTAATTGTTGACTGAGTTGGGATTACTTCAACATTTGATGAGTATTTACTGCAGCCGAGATATTTTTCAAGAAATGTATAAACTGCGTTTAATGTGCCTTTATGATTATTCCCGATTAAATATAATTTATAATTATCTGTTTGAATTCGGAATCCATCATCCTGGATCGCGTCGAGATTAATATGTCTGCTGCGTCCATTTATTCCCAGGACAATTTCGAAATCCTTAACTGGATAATTGTCATTAACAATCGGGATGTTGCACTTCGATATTTCAAATATGTATTTCTGAAGTTCTTGAGCCGCAAGGGAATCCCACACACTGGCTTTTTCCGCGGTGACTATATTGTACTTGGTGGTACCATTCGTTACAAGTTGAAGACCCGGAGTGACTGCCTGCATCACAATATTCGTAAGAATGAGAAGTACTGCAATAATTATGTTTGATAATCGCGAATTCATCATAGTTCTTGTTTTACCCAACTCTTCTATAATAATTGTTTTATAGCATCAGCCGGGAATCACTTCCCGGCGATGCGTAGGAGGAATAGTTACGAAATACCTGTGTACTGTTTATCTCATAACCTGATCCATGAAAATTACTCGACAACAATTTCATCAATGAACAGCCATGCGTCATAGCCGGCGCCCGGATGCCATTCGGGGCACTTTAATATACTCCTGGCATTCACTTTAATATACCTAGCCGTTGTTCCATTAAACTCGGCAGGAAAATCTTTTAAAACTATTTCAGAATTTTTCTGTTGGACATCATTTAGAATACTCCGTTTATCCGTAAAGTTCATGCTGTCATTCGACAAAGATATTTCAACCTGTTCAGGCAGGAACACCCAGGAATTACTATTTAATATGAACCTGGGAGTAACTCTTGAGATATTTATTGCTTTGCCCAAATCAATTACTGCTTCAAAATGAACTCCTTCGAAACCCTGCCAGTTGTTGTCATGAATATTGTTGGTCCCTCTTACTCCGTCGACCAGCGCATTTTCTCCTGCAGCTCTGTACCTCTCATCGTAAGAATTTGCAAATGTTATCTTCGAACCCAGAGCTTTATGATAAACAAATCCAAGCGTAATAGCCTTGCTGATAATTGAATTGTTTTTGAAGGCAGCGATTTTAAGATTTGCAGTACTTCTAACAGTAATGGGATCAACATATAGTTCCGAATTAACATCCGGCGCCGAACCGTTTGTTGTATATCTGATTTCTATATCTTTCTGTCCTCTTACTAATTTAACAGTAAATTCATTTTTTGTTTTATCAAAGTTCGTCTTTGGAGTAATGACTTTTGTTTCTCTACCATACTTAATTCCACGTGCTGTTAAATCTGCATAAGTATTTTGAACGCGGTTATAAAACTCATCATAGTCTGCCTTACCTGGCACCGATTGTGGATTAGACCAGAATACCTCTGCCAAAGCGAGCAGGCGGGGAAATAGCTTAGAATCAATGGTTTCCTGCGGTGCATGTTCGGTCCACATATTCGCTTCACTGCCCAGTACAAACACTTTCTCATCTTCAGTTAATTCGTTGGGAATCGGATTAAAGGAATAGGCCAGGCGAAGGTCAAGGTCATCCGGATCGTGATCCAAGTATGTGTGTGAATTGGGCGAACTTATTGTAAAGTGCCCTGATTTAGCTGCGTCAATTGCACCCTGAAAACTTCGCCATGACTGAACAATAGCGCCCGGTGCTAATCCTCCCTCGAGGATTTCATCCCATCCGATAATATCTCTTCCTTTCGAGCTTAAGTATCGTGAAATTCTTGTAATAAAATAGCTCTGGAGCTCATCTTCGTTCTTCAGCCCTTTCTCTATAATTCTTGCCTGGCACTCAGGGCATTCTTTCCATCTATCTTTCGGAGCTTCATCACCGCCGATATGAATATATTTGCCGGGGAAAAGTTGAATGACTTCATCAAGAATATTTTGAAGGAAAATAAATGTAGAATCTCGTCCTGCGCAATAGATGTCTTTATGAACACCCCAGACGTTCGTGACTTCGAAAGGTCCGCCCTCACATGAATTTTCGGGATAAGCTGCTAGCGAGGCCAGCGAGTGTCCCGGCATTTCAATTTCCGGAACAATATTAATGAACCTGCTTTCTGCGTAGGCAACTATTTCTCTGATCTCGTCCTGTGTATAAAACCCACCGTATATTGAACCGTCAGCCTCTTTGCGCCATGCACCGATCTCCGTCAACTTCGGATATTTTTTAACCTCGATTCGCCAGCCCTGGTCTTCCGTTAGATGCCAGTGAAGCGTATTGAACTTATAGTAGGCGAGGATATCGATATATCTTTTAACAAAATCAACTGTCATAAAATGCCGGCTGCAATCCAGGTTAAGTCCTCGCCAGCTGAATTCCGGCTCATCAAAAATTTTAACGCAGGGGATTTTAATCGAATCTGAGTCTTTCTTTAATTTAATCTCTGCTGGAATCAATTGTAGCAGAGTTTGAATGCCCCTGAATAGTCCTGTTTCGTCACCGGATGAAATAGTGATTCGCGCAGGTGAAATGTTCATAGAATAAGCTTCTTTATTGGAAGAATTAAAGTCTGGATCCAGTATAAATCTGATTTCACTTCCGGTATTATTCTTATGTGAAATAAGTCTTATACCTGTGAGTGTTCTAAGCGCATCGTCAAAATAGTCTTGCAACTTTTCTGATTCTGATGACACACTTGAATTGGATTTCAGGATAAATTCATCATCCAGCCAATTGATAAGCATTGGCCGGGGGATTAATGACTGATTATTTCCGTTGCAGTAAGTATCAAATGAGAGAGTCATAATCATACTCAAAACGAAAAGTAGCACTCGTAAAATTTTCATTGAAGTATTTCCAGTTACGATTTAATTTTATGAAATTCCAGGTCACAATAGCAAATATTCCGATATTTAGAAAATTTTACTAAAAAATATTCAAAAAGCAGCAGGAAGTAAAATATTTCAAATATGCTCCAAAGAATAAGAAAAAAATTAGTTTCTTTCTAATAAAATATTATTATCTTTGTCCGGGAAGCAGGGTTTATTTTTGTAAAATAAAAACAATGATGCAAATCCTGTGAGTAATAACCATTAAAATACCCGTTAAATATTCTGCGTTGTTAAAAAATTGAATAAAAACGTAGAATACTTAAAAACAGTTTATATTATTTAAGGAATCTTCATGAATCTTACTCTAATAGACTGGCTAATCGCGTTAATCTCCCTTATAGCATTATTTTTCGTAGTTCGGTTAAGTAAAAAACTAGTCAGAAGTGTTGCCGATTATCTTTCAGCAGGCAGATCAGCTGGAAGATATATGATAACTGTTTCACAGGGTATTGCCTTTGTGGGAGCGATAACAATCGTGGGGCAGTGGGAGATGAATTACGTCGCCGGATTTGTGCTGCGCTGGTGGGAATTTATTATGGCTGTTGTCCTGTTGGTCATAACCGTTTCAGGCTGGGTTGTTTACAGGTTTAGACAGACCCGTGCATTGACAATTGCGCAGTTCCTTGAAATACGCTACAGCCGGAACTTTAGGGTATTTGCCGGAATATTGGCTTTCATATCCGGCTTATTGAATTTCGGTGTCTTTCCATCAGTTGTTTCAAGGTTTATGATTTACTTTTGCGGATTTCCTCTTTCCTTTAATCTAATGGGATTTGAGATGTCTACTTATCCCGTTGTTATGGCCGCAATCCTTTTAATCTCATTATACTTTGTTTTTGCCGGCGGGCAAATCGCGGTTATTCTTACGGAGTTTTTCCAGGGGATATATGCTAACTTTGCATTTATTATCATTATTGTATTTTCTTTGTTTATTGTTAACTGGGACCAGATAGCCGAGGCAGTTGCTACTGTTCCCGAGAATGCTTCCTTAATAAATCCATACAAGACCAGTGAGGTTCCCGATTTCAATTTCTGGTATTTTGTTATAAATGTACTGGGCGTTATATATGTAAAACTCTCCTGGCAGGGAACACAGGGATTCAATTCATCGGCGAAAAGTGCGCATGAAGCAAAGATGGGCGAAGTACTTGGCAATTACAGGGATATCCCCAAATGGCTGTTCCTGGTTTTCATTCCAATTGTTGCGTATACAGTATTGCATCATCCGGATTTTTCGGGAATTGCTGATAGCGTAAATGCCAGTCTTACCGGTGTCGGAAACGAAGCTATTCAGAACCAGTTGAGAATCCCGCTTGTGCTGTCAAAGATATTACCCGTTGGTTTGATGGGGGCCTTTCTTGCCCTAATGATAATGGCGACAATATCGACACATGATTCTTACATGCATTCATGGGGAAGTATTTTTATTCAGGATGTTATAATGCCCTTCCGTAAAAAACCGTTCGAACCTAAGCAGCATATAAAAGTACTTAGAATGTCGATACTGGGAGTCTGTGTTTTTATATATTTTTTCAGCCTGTGGTTTCCGATGACGGACTATATCTTCCTTTACTTCGCAATTACGGCAGCAATATTTACGGGCGGATCCGGAGCTGTTATTATAGGAGGACTTTACTGGAAACGGGGTACGACAGCTGCTGCCTGGAGCGCGCTGATTACAGGTTCTGTAATCGCGGTAACAGGTATTGTTCTGCAGCAGATTGATCCTGATTTTCCGATTAATGGTCAATACTTCTGGGGAATGGCGATGGGTGGTGCGATGATGGTTTATATTCTGGTTTCCTTGCTCGGCAAGAAACAGGAATTTAATATGGATAAAATGCTGCACAGGGGAGAATATGCTGTTAAAGAGGAAACTGTAATTGTTGATCAGGTACCCCAAAAAGGATGGAAAGTTCTTGGAATGGGAAAAGAATTTACAAGAGGTGATAAAGTAATATATATTGCTGCATATATTTGGACAGCAATTTGGGTGATAATATTTATTGCAGGGACAATAATGAATCTAACTTCTGATATCCCGGACTCTTCATGGATGGATTTCTGGAAATTTTTCGTGGTAACGAACCTTATCGTTTCTGTTGTAATTGTAGTCTGGTTTACACTTGGTGGGTTTAAAGACCTGAAAGATATGCTGAACAGATTACGAACAATGGTGCGGGATCATAGTGATGACGGGACAGTCAAAAAGGAAATTTAGTTTAACCAATCTCAATTGTGATGGTTCAAGGCAATTGAAATAAAAATTTTAGGTGTGGACATGCTAAAGAATATTTTAACATTTTGTGCTTCGATAATTTTCTTGCAATCCGGATTCCTGTTCGCTCAGGAAAATTCATCGGAAATACTTAAGGAAGGATTACTGCTGAAGCTTGGCAGAGGGTTTTCCGGAAATATAATATCTCCCGATGTTATTACATCGTCTTTGATAACTGATCAATGGGAAACACCTTCTGAGGGCGAGGAAGTATCTATAGGTGATTCAACCGCTACTTGGGAAGTTTTCACTTCCGATGAAAACGGATGGTACCGAGGCAGGGAACTGTTAAACTCGTATCTGTATTTTAATTATAAATCTGATAAGGATAAATATATCCTGCTGGAATCCATGGCGAATCAGATTTCATATGTAAATGGTGTTCCGCGCGCCGGTAATCCGTATCGCTATCGAGACGATTTTGATCCATGGGGCCCCAGGTTCGACTATTCACTAATCCCGGTGAAAGTCAATAAGGGCAACAATGATCTTTTATTCAAATGCCGCAGGGGATTATTTAAAGTAAAAATCAATCCAGTTGAAGAAGGATTACGTTTTAATCCGTTAGATCTTACTATACCGGATTTAGTAGTAAATGAGTCTTCAGATACTTATGGTGCCATGCCGATAATTAATGTATCTGAAAACAGCTTTGAGAATCTGACTGTTAAGACAACAATAGGCGGAAACGAATCTGTTACATTTCCGGTAAAACAAGTCCATCCATTGTCAATATTAAAGGTACCATTCAAAATAAAATGTGATGCAATTAGTGAAACAGGGACAGTTAATCTCACTGTTCAACTTATTAGGGATGATGAGGAACTTGCATCAACAACCATTGAACTGAGAATTGTTAATCTCGATGACAAACGAAGAGAGACTTTTATAAGTGGACTGGACGGGAGCGTTCAGTACTATGCTATAACGCCTCCAAAGAAATTGTTATACGAGAAACCGGCATTATTTCTTAGTCTGCACGGCGCCGGCGTTGAAGCGCTTAATCAGGCTCAGGCATACGATCATAAAAACTGGGGATACCTGGTTGCACCGACAAACAGGAGACCATACGGTTTCAATTGGGAAAACTGGGGGATGTATGATGCCCTGGAAGTTCTTGATATCGCGAAGAACAAGTTTTCGATTAATGAGGACAGGGTTTATTTGACCGGTCACTCAATGGGCGGACACGGGACCTGGCAGGTTGGATTAAACCATTCGGATAAATTCGCTGCAATTGGTCCAAGCGCCGGCTGGATAAGTATTTGGTCCTATAGAATCAGACCTCGTTTGGATTCTACATCTGTTGAAGAGATGCTGATTCGCTCCTCGCTTCAAAGCGATACCTATGCTTACACGACCAACCTTAAGAATACCGGCATTTATATTCTGCATGGTGATGAGGACGACAATGTTCCGCCTGAACAGTCACGTTCTATGGTTGAGAACCTTTCGAAATTTCATAAGGATTTTATATATCACGAAGAAGAAGGTGTGGGTCACTGGTGGGATAATTCGGAAGAACCGGGCGCTGACTGTGTCGACTGGAAACCGATGTTCGACTTCTTCGCGTATCATTCTGTCCCTGGAAAATACAGAGTTGCTAATGTAGATTTTGTTACCTCTAATCCTGCTGTGTCCAGCAGGAACAACTGGGCGGAGATTATCAATCAGTTTCAGCAGCAGAAGATGAGTAAAATTGATATTACCCTCGAAAGGGGAAATAGGAAGTTTGTTGGTACAACTGATAATGTTTTACGTTTAGCAATCGATGTTTCGATGCTGTCGCAGGACGAACCGATATCCATTGAACTTGATGATCAACTTCTTTCTGATGTCGAATTTCCTGCGGATAATTATGTTAATCTCACTAAGATGGATAATAACTGGCAGGTAGCTGGTGAGATTGACAAGACGAATAAATACCCTGCCAGATGCGGCAATATAAGAGAAGTGTTAAACCATAATGTTCTTTTTGTGTACGGAACAAACGGCAATGATGATGAAAATAAATGGGCTTACCAAAAAGCCAGGTACGATGCAGAAAGATTATGGTACCAGGGCAATGCCTCTATTGAAATTATCGCTGATGAGGAATTCGACCCGTTAAATTATAAGGATAGAAGTGTTGTACTGTTCGGCAACTCTGAAACAAATTCCGCGTGGGATTTTTTGTTCGATCAGTCACCGGTACAAATGGATGATCAGAGTGTTACAATTGGTCAAAACAGTTATGAAGGTGATGACCTCGCGCTTCTGATGATACGACCTCGTAAAGATAGTGACATTGCAAACGTTGCTGTTGTTGGCGGAACCGGATTGAAGGGAATGAGATTGTCGGGATTGGCAATGTATTATCAGCAGTATACAGGTCTTCCTGATATAGTAATCTTTGATAATGATATTGTTAAATCCGATTCGGATGGTGTGAAGTTTTCAGGATACTTCGGTAATGACTGGAGTCTTGAGAACGGCGAATTTGTTGGTTCATGGTAGTTGTTGGTTAGTTGTTGTGTCGGGTTAACAGGCTTTCTTCCCGCATGTGCTCAATATGCTTATTCCAGATTGTTGGCCCGACATGTTTTTCTTACAATAGTATGATGTAATTGATTTAATTATTTGAAATAATTTCATTCACCGGTTTCAGGATTATCTTTTAAGGGATCGGATGAAAAGATAGAACTACGGAAAACAGTTTGAATGAATACATAAGATATACTCCAATAATCATCTCAACTACAAGAGCTACTACTCTTGTAAATTTCTCATTGCTTTTACTTCTCATATTATTCATTCCTGTTAAAAACATTTATTCTCAGATTCCGCCTCCCGACTATAATAAAGTTGCATACTTTGTGTTTGACTCAGGTGGACCCGATCATTATCCACTGACTTCATTTACTGATGAAGCTAATGTTGTTGTGATTTTTGAAGGCACGTTATGGGAACTTGCTGATTCGGCAAATTATTATACAGGTTGGATGACTACAACAAATCCGAATTATCAATACTACAGCCAGATTTTGGCCGATATTCGGGTTCTTCAGTCGAGGGGGATTAAGGTATTAATGAATGTTGATGATGCCGCTTCCTGGAGTACTTCAATCCCGTTCACTACATATGACGGAATTGAGTATGATTATAAGCAGTTCGCGGAGTTCATTAAAACATGCGCTATTGATTCTGTTCAACTTGATGGAATTTCTTTAGACATCGAACACAGGGCAGTAGATAATGAAAATTACAGGTTATTGTTGAAGGAGTTAGGCAAGTATTTCGGACCATTATCTTCAAGCAGTGAATCCCAAATGTATATTGCCGCTATGTATAACGGCTACTGGGGACGTCCTGGTTACACCATTGGGAGATCACCGGATATAATGAGTCACATGAATTTCCTTATGGATATGGCTTACTTTGATAATGATTTTGAATCTAAGTTTTATCAGTGGTCGGATGAAATTGGTTCAACGAAAACGATGATTGGGGTACTAAACGATTATTTTGATATGGACTATGCAGTTGAAGTTGCGAGATGGCAGCCTTCCGCGGGTAATAAAGCAGGTATAATGGTTTATGCTGCCAATAATCTGAAATCGTATACTGATTCTGTCTTCCAGGCATTGGTGCAACCTGCATCTGGCGTTGAGGATATTAACAGCAGAGTTGATGGTTATCCCGGTGAATTCGCGGTCATGCAAAATTTCCCGAATCCATTCAATCCATCAACTACAATTTACTTTGATCTGGAACAGAGTGGTTTTGTAAGTTTGAAAATATTTGATGTACTTGGAAATGAAGTTGAATTACTTGGAAATGAAACTTTAAGCCCGGGATATTATTCCAGGAAATTCACTGCATCAGACTATGCATCCGGAGTTTATTTTGCCCGACTTTCATTCAAAGGTAAAGACTCCGCTCCTATTATTAAAACAATTAAAATGGTACTGACAAAATGATTAAGTTATCCAAAAATACTACCGCAATATATCATGGTATGATAAAATCACTTATGGCGATTATTGCTCTTTGTGTATTGTCATCCGGCACGAATTCATTAGCTCAGAATAATAATAAACTAACAGATTACGTGGATCCCTTTATCGGAACGGGCGGGCATGGACATACATATCCAGGCGTGTCACTTCCGTTCGGAATGGTACAGCTCAGTCCCGATACCGATACACAAGGCTGGGACTGGTGCTCGGGTTATCATTATTCCGATAGTACAATTATGGGATTCAGCCATATTCATCTTAGCGGTACAGGGATAGGTGATTACGGGGAAATACTTTTTATGCCTGGTACAGGTGATGTGAAACTAAATCCCGGACCGAAGGATGCCCCGGATGCAGGATACAGGTCTCGCTTCAGTCATGATAACGAAATAGCACGGCCGGGGTACTATTCGGTATTCCTTGAAGACTATTCAATAAATGCAGAATTAACCGCAACTAAAAGAACGGGATTTCATAAGTATACTTTTCCCGAATGTGAACAGTCTTTTATTCTTATTGACCTGGTGCATGGTATACAGGATAAAACTGTGGAGGCAAGTCTCGAAGTTCTTGATAACAAAACTATCAGGGGATCCCGGCGTTCCAGGGGCTGGGCTGCCGATCATACGGTTTACTTTTACGCGAGTTTCTCAAAACCGTTTAAGACTTTCGCAATAACCGATAGCGGTAAGGTTCTGGCAGGTGTCAACAAAGCTAGTGGTCGGGAGGTTAAAGCATACGTTCAGTACACTACTGCTGATAACGAAGATGTATTGGTTAAGGTCGGAATTTCACATACAAGTCTTGAGGGTGCGGAAAAAAATCTAAAGTCTGAAATCCCGGGATGGGATTTTGAGCATATTGCAGCCGGTGCAGCCTCAGAATGGGAAAATGAATTATCCAAGGTTACTGTAGAAAGCAATAATGAGAAAAATAAGAAAATATTTTATACAGCACTTTATCACTCAGTTCTAAACCCGAATACGTTTTCGGATGTGGATGGGAGTTATACTCGCATGGATGGAAAGATCGGGCAGGCTGACGATGGAGATATTTACACTGTATTTTCATTATGGGATACTTTCCGGGCAGCTCATCCTCTCTTTACGTTAATCGATCCAGATAGAGTTAACGATATGATCAGAACCATGATAGCCAAATATGAGGAAGGCGGATTACTGCCTGTATGGGAGCTGGCAGCTAATGAAACCGAGACAATGATTGGATATCATTCAATTCCGGTAATTGCTGATGCATACTTTAAAGGTATTCGGGATTACGATGTTGATAAAGCTTTCGAAGCTATGAAAAACAGTGCTATGCAGGATCGTCATGGATTGAAATATTATAAGCAAATGGGTTACATACCGGCCGAACTTGAGAGTGAAGCTGTTTCAAAAACACTTGAGTATTCATATGATGACTGGTGTATTGCTCAAATGGCAAAGGACCTGGGAAGGGAAGAAGACTATAAATATTTTATAACCAGGGCACAGTATTATGCGAACCAGTTTGATCCTGAAACAAAACTTATGAGACCGAAAAAGAATGGTAAGTGGTTCGAACCGTTCGATCCTTATTCAGTGAGTGGTGATTATACTGAAGCAAATGCCTGGCAGTACAGCTTCTTCGTTCCGCAGGATGTGAACGGACTGATTGATTTATGCGGCGGAGACAAAGCTTTCATAGATAACCTCGATCAGTTATTTACTGCAAGCGGTGATCTAACCGGAAGACATCAGTCGGATATTACCGGCTTGATCGGTCAGTATGCACATGGTAACGAACCGAGTCATCATATGGCGTATTTATATAACTACGCTGGAATGCCCTCAAGAACTCAGGAAATTGTACATGAAATACTAAGCACTTTGTACACTGCAAATCCGGATGGACTCTCCGGAAATGAAGACTGCGGACAAATGTCTGCCTGGTATGTATTAAGTGCAGCAGGAATTTATCCGGTTCGTCCGGGAGACGGTACTTATATAATTGGAACATCGAACTTCAACAAAACAGTTTTTAATCAGGGCCGGGAGAATGCTTTCACAATTGTTGCAAACAACCTGTCTGATGAAAACTACTATATCAAGTCGGCAACATTAAACGGTAAGGATTATCCTTATTCGTATATAAAGCATGCTGATATCATGGCTGGAGGTGAACTTGTTTTCGAAATGAGTTCAAAGCCGGGAAGCTGGGGAACATCTGAGGAGTCCAGACCAGTATCATCGATTGATGCTCCGTTTGTTACTGTTCCTTATCTCGAAAGGGGAGAGAGAGTTTTCAGGGATTCTACAATTATTTCCATTGCCTCTATTGATAAGAAGACAAAAGTATTTTCCAGCACTGACGGTTCGGATCCGCGGGAGAAAAATAATTTATATGAGAAACCGATAGTATTGAAAAAGTCTGGAACCGTTAAATACGTTGGATGGGAAGATAGTTTGCTCAGTGAAACAGTTACTTCAGTCTTCAATAAAATTCCGGAAGGGAGAACTATAAAATTAAGTACGGAATATAGCTCGAAATATACCGGCGGGGGAGCACTTGGATTAATTGACGGTATAAAAGGAACAACAAATTTTCATACTCCCGCCTGGCAGGGGTATGAGGGCAACGACCTGGAGGCGCTGATTGATCTTGGTAAAGTTCAGAACATAGAAACAATTACAGCTACTTTCCTGCAGGATATCCGCTCCTGGATCTTCTATCCCCTCTCGATTGAGTATTATGTTTCTTCCGATGGCAATAGTTTTACAAAAATCTATGAAATAGAGAATCTTGTTTCTGAAAGCAATAACGAAAGCGGGATTAAAGAATTCAGTGCTATTTTAAAAAACACTGAAGCTAGGTTTATTAAAGTACTGGCGAAAAATGTGGGAGTTTGCCCTGATTGGCATCTGGGTGCAGGTGGGAAATCATGGATTTTTATTGATGAAATATCGATTTATTAGATTTGTTAAATAATTGATTAAATTAGCAGTAAATAATTTGACGGAAAACCTTTATGACCGCTAAAAAACTAATGTCCTTCCACGCTACAGTTGTTAAGGATATTAATGAACAATTAGTACTGAATCTCGTTCAGGAACATAATATCATTTCAAGTTCCGAACTTGTTAAACTTACTGGTATGCGCCCTTCCACGATATTTAATATCCTGAAAGAACTTTCGGCAAAGGATTTTATCTCATTCTACGGCAAAGGCGAGTCAACGGTAAAGGGCGGAAAGAAGCCTTATATCTGGGCGCTTAATCAGGAAGCAGCATATTCGATAGGTGTTGATATCGAAGTCGGTGAAATGACAATTGTTGTAATGAATTTTGGTCGGGGAGTTGTTGCACGCAAATTACTTAAACTTGATACCGGAAGAAATGCGGATGAACTGGCTGAAAATATTAAGAAAGTTGTTAACGATGTTATAGATGAAAATAACATTGATACGAGTAAAATACTGGGGCTGGCTGTCGCTATTGCAGGTATAGTTGATTTCAATAGAGGACTAGTAACCATGTCAAGTGTGCTTCCGGAAATGAATATACCGCTTTTATCAAAACTGAATGATTTGCCGTTTCCGGTTGTTTTAGAGAATAATGCCAATGCGGCTGCAATGGGATTAAAGCGAAACGGAGATGATGGACCCAAGAAGAACTATATAGCAATATTAATTGAAATAGATAAGCATGTAAGCGGACTTGGAATTGGAATAGTGATAAACGGTGAAATTTACCGCGGATCATCATATTGCGCCGGCGAGTTATATCCGCATTTACCTACTTTAACTGAGATTCTATCATCCGTCAGAAGCAGATTTGTTGAAAGCGAAATTCTGAAGGACTATATCGATTCGTACGATACTCTGACTATTGAAACACTTTTGGAAGCAGCAAAGAATGGGGACGAAATTGCTACGCTGGTTTTCTCAATGGTGGGAGACATGGTCGGTAAAACGATAGCCCCGGCCGTGGCATTACTTAACCCTGATTCTCTAATTATAACCGGGGTTGTTGCTGAACTTGAGGATATAATTATTAAGCCGCTGCGTAAAGTAATTGACCTGAGAGTTATTTCAATAACCAGCAACGCCTTGAATATTTTGGTTGATAAATACCATCAGTATTCCGTGGCTTACGGTGCTGCTTCAGTAATTCTTGAGAATTTCTTCAGATTACCTATTTCAACGTAATTTATACCGATTATTTTTAAAAATAAGTTTTAATTGTACCAAATCATATCAAATTAGTCGTTTTCATATATGGGGGATTTTAATAATACGGCTAGGTGTGGTTAAAATGAAAATTTCATCAAGAAATAAACCAGAGTACTCAAGTTGTGAAATGATATAATATTATTGCATTTTATACATTTATACGATACTTTTCGATTGAGTTTATTTCGAAATAAAATAAACAAATTTTATTAAGACCTGAAAACAATGAATTAAAAATTTGACCGTATTGAGAATTAATCCTGGAAATTAAAGCTTATTACAGAATTAACTAAATACGGAGGATTTATTACAGTTGTGAAAAAGCCGAATCTTTTTTACATGGAGATAATGAATGGTTTACGGTAATTTTTCAAAAGACGGCAAAGAGTTTATAATATCTAACGTAAAAACCCCTTCCCCATGGATTAACTATATATACAATGGGAATTATTTCGCTACTATTTCTAACAATGCCGGTGGAATGAGTTATTTTAAAAATCCGCTTCATGGCAGAATTACACGCTATAGAATTAACGATGTTCCTCCGGACCGGCCCGGGAAGTATATTTATATAAAGGATAACAATAGTGGAGAGTTATGGAGTCTTTCATGGCAACCAGTAGGAAAGAATCTTGATTCCTACAAAGCGGTGCATGGATTCGGTTATACAAGGATTGAAAGCGAGATTGAACAAATTCACTCATCGGTGCTGTATTTTGTGCCGGTTGACGACAATAGGGAAATCTGGAAAGCCACAGTAGAGAATAAATCTGATAAAACCCGAAAACTTTCATTATTCGGTTATGTCGAATTTGCACTTGGGCACGGACTAATTGATTTGATAAACCAGTGCGACGATCAGCATTTTAATCGTGTTCATTTCGATCGTGAAATAAATGCTTTATTTGCTACAAAAACATACTGGGTAACTCAGAATAATGGTACTCAGCAACAGGAGAACAAGGAATGGGATCAGTGGGCGTATTTCACTGTCAACCAACCGGTGGTAAAATATGAAACCCTTCGGGAAAGATTTATAGGAGTTTACGGAAATGAAGGCAGCCCTGAAGCACTGGAAACCGGTAATTTAACCTCGAGTGATACAGACTTCGGTAATGCGATTGGTGCACTTCAGGTTGATGTTCAGCTTGAACCAGGTGAGACTAAAGATATTATATTTTCTCTCGGTGTCATCCCGAAGACAGAGTTTAGCTCCGAAAAGAAACGGCTTTCCAAATTATATATGAATAGCTCGGATGTGGATAGTGCATTTGGAAAACTGCAGACGAAATGGGATGAATTCTTCGCACACACAAGCGCTGAAACACCGGATAACGAAGTAAATACTTTTATTAATTATTGGTCGCCATACCAGGCAAAGGTGGCATTCGATGTAGGGAGAGTAGCCAGCTTTTACTACTGGGGTATAAGCCGCGGATTCGGATTCCGGGATACTTCACAGGATACAATCGCCGTAACGATTTCCGATTCTGAAAAAGCCTATGAAAGAATAATGCTTCTCGCCAAACAAATATTTTCCGATGGAAGAGTTTATCATCATTTTTACAATGACGGCAACGGTGAATTGACAAAACACAGCGATGATCCGATGTGGTTTATTCTGGCGGTTACGGATTATTTGAAGGAGACAGGAAATTTTTCTCTTCTGGAAGAAGTGGTGGCGTTTGCCGATGGGAAAGACGGTTCATTGCTGGATCATTTGTATGCGATAGTAAATTTCGCGAAGAATAATTTAGCGGAACATAATCTCCCGGTATTCGGACGCGGTGACTGGAATGATACTCTCGATTATATCGGCGGTGAGAAGGGAGGCGAAAGTGTCTGGGCTGGTATGTTCTATGTAGCAATGCTTAACAGACTGATTGAACTGCTCGAACATCTAGATCTTAACGCGAAAGAGATTATTGAAGTACGTAACAGGATAAGTAAAGGAATTGAAGAATCCTGCTGGGACGGCGAATGGTATATAAGAGCATTCGGAGGAAACAATAAGATCATTGGGTCGAAGGAAAATGAGTCAGGAAAGATATTTATTAATGCACAAAGCTGGTCTGTGATTGCCGATCTTCCAAGCAGGGAACGGTTAACGACTTCACTTGATAGTGTTAAGAAGCATCTTGATTCGGAATACGGTCCGAAAATTTGCGCTCCTTCCTACACCGAGATTGATCCGAATGTCGGGCTGATAACACGCTGTGTTCCCGGTAAAAAGGAAAACGCTTCAATATTCTGCCATACCACAACCTGGCTGATTCAGGCGGAGTGTATGCTGGGTCGAGGTGATAAAGCTTTCGAATACTATAAGAAACTATTACCAGACCGCGTTGATTCGGATATATTTGAAGCGGAACCATATGTCTATTCCCAGTATATCACCAGCGATGAACATTCTTTGCCTGGTAAGGCGAGTCATTCCTGGCAGACTGGAACGGCAGCCTGGATGTACAGAGTGGTTTACGATTATATGCTTGGTGTTCGCCCGGGATATAAGGGACTGGTTATTGATCCTGTTATCCCTTCAAAGTGGAACGAGTTTAAGGTTACAAGAATCTTCAGAAATACTAAGTACGAAATTTTAGTTAAGAATCCTGATAATGTTCAAAGCGGAATTAAGAAGATTATTATGGACGGTATAGAAGTAACTGAAAATACATTGCCTGAGTGTGATAAAAAAACCTGCAACGTAGAAGTAATTATGGGATAATTATTCCCGTCATCAACTTTTCATAAAAATTTGATTAGAGTATGTTGATAAGAAATTTTGAAAATCCTATTATTTCAAGAAATGATATCCCGGAAATAAAACCGCATCTTGTTGATGTATCATCGGTTTTTAATCCAGGGGCGTTTAAATACAATGATAAATATATATTGCTGCTCCGGACTCAAAACAGGGGAAGAGAAACATTTATTCTTCAGGCGGAAAGCAGTGATGGTATAAACTTTAGGGTACTGGACAAAGAGGTGATATTCTCGGGACTTGAAAAAATAGCAGACAATGTTTATCATATATACGATACTCGTATAACAAAAATCGAAAATGAGTATTTCATCATATTTGCTATGGATATGGAGGAAGGCTGTTCACTCGGTCTGGCCAAAACAAATAATTTTAATGACTATGAGTTTATGGGAAAAGTGTCCGACGGTGATGTGCGTAATGGCGTTTTGTTTTCCGAAAAAATTAACGGAAAGTATATGCGTTTCGAACGTCCAAATAAGGTGAGTTTGAAAGGGGGACCGACATCCGGGAATGCAATTTGGCTTTCAGAGTCAGAAGACATGTTGAATTGGAAAATGATTAAACCCGTAATGAGTGGTCGATTTCACTATTGGGATGAAAACATTGGTTCAGGTCCTCCGCCTGTAAAGACTAAAGAAGGCTGGCTGCATATTTATCATGGAGTCGCAACGCATTTTGCGAGTTCCAATATTTACCAGGCGGGAGTATCATTACATGATTTGAATGATCCTGCAAATGTTCTCTTCCGCGGGAAATATAATATCCTCGAACCGCGTGAAAACTATGAACTTCTTGGTCAGGTCGGGAATGTGGTTTTCCCAAGTGGAATAATCGTGGAAGAATTTGATGAAGAAGGATTTGCCTTACCTGATAGCAAAGTGCTTGTGTACTATGGTGCTGCGGATACTGTCGTTGCAGTTGCTGAAACAACTATAAATGATCTAATTCAAGATGCTAAACAATAATCCCGTGGTGCTATGCTGAAAAAAATATTTTTGCTCGTAATTATTAGTTCAAATGGATTTGCTCAGTCAATTCCAATTCCAAACAAGGATATTCAGCCCAAAAACTATATATGTTATAAAGCTAACGATGCAATAACTGTTGACGGTGATCTAAAAGAGAGTGACTGGCAGCATGCAGAGTGGACCGATTATTTTGCAGATATAGAAGGTGATGCTAAGCCGGCACCAAGATTCGGTACCAGGGCTAAGATGCTTTGGGATGATGACTATTTCTATGTAGCTGCCGAACTTTCCGAACCGGACATCTGGGCCAAACTAATGAACCGCGACGATATTATTTTTTATGATAATGATTTTGAAGTATTCATTGATCCGGATGGCAACACGCACGGTTATGTGGAATTTGAAATGAACGCATTTAATACTGTCTGGGATTTGTTTCTCATTCAGCCATACCGGGATATAAACAAAGCCGCTCTTCACCAGTTTGATATCAAAGATCTTAAAACCGGTGTGCAGGTTTACGGTACATTGAATCAACCGGGAGATGAAGACAGCAGCTGGACAGTTGAAATTGCTTTCCCCTGGAAGGGCTTGAATGAAGTTGCTGATATACCCATGCCTCCGGATGACAAAGATCAATGGCGGGTTAATTTTTCGCGGGTAGAGTGGAAAACAGAAGTAAAGGAAGGCGTTTACGAGAAGCAAATTAATCCTCAGACGAATAAATCGTATCCCGAGGACAACTGGGTCTGGTCACCGCAGGGAGTAGTTAATATGCATTACCCTGAAATGTGGGGTTATGTTCAATTCTCTGAAACAAATGTCGGTTCCGGTAAAGTCGAGTTTATTTACGATGAAAAGGAAGAAGCCAAACGGTTTTTAAGGGATATCTACTACAATCAAAAAGTATATCTCGAGAAGCATGGGGAGTATTCGGCTGATCTGCAGGAATTGAATATGGCATTCCCGAATATACCGGGCTTTAGTACTGAACCGGTGATTGAAATTACAACAAATTACTACGAAGCAAAACTCAAAGCTGATTGCAATTCACATTCAATTCACATTCGTTCTGATGGATTAACCTGGGAGACTGCGGGCAAATAAGATCTGCCTGTTCCTATAATATATGAGTCAAAGGCCGAAAATAGAAAAGAGAAAGTTTGTTAGTCATGTAGTTGATAAAACTATTCAAAAAATCAAATCGGCCTGTGCTGATCCTGAACTTGCAAATCTTTTTGAAAACTGTTTTCCGAATACTTTAGATACTACCGTCAAGTACACTCCTCATTCGGATAATCCTGATACTTTCATTATTACGGGTGATATAGAAGCAATGTGGCTTCGTGATTCAACTGCCCAGGTATGGCCTTACCTAGCATATCTAAACGAAGATGAGGAACTTAAGAATATGCTTAAGGGACTTATCAATCGCCAGTTTCATTGCATACAAATTGACCCTTATGCAAATGCCTTTAATGAGTCTGATACCAATAAAGGTTGGCAAGCGGATCTGACGAGTATGAAACCGGAAGTGTTTGAACGTAAATGGGAAATTGATTCTCTATGTTATCCTGTACGCCTGGTTTATAATTACTGGAAAATTACCGGAGATACTTCCTGCTTTAAAGAGGACTGGCAGGAAACATCCGGGACTATTTTGCGAACACTTAGAGAGCAGCAGCGCAAAGAAAACAGAGGTCCATATAAATTCGGGCGGGTTACCGCCTGGAGTACGGATACAGTTCCCGGTAATGGTTACGGTAATCCGATAAATCCCGTTGGTCTGATCGCTACAGTCTTTCGTCCATCTGATGATGCTGCTATATATCCGTTTAATATTCCTGAAAACTTTTTCGCGGTTAGTGCTTTAAGGCAGCTCGCGGAGATTCATAGATCGGTATATAATGATAACGAGTTTGCCTCTTCCTGTGAACAACTTGCCGAAGAAGTTAAAACAGCGATTTACGATTATGCGGTATTTGAACATCCGGAATACGGGAAAATACTCGCTTACGAAGTTGACGGATTCGGGAATCAACTCTTTATGGATGATGCGAATATCCCGAGCCTGTTAGCGCTTCCGTATCTCGGCTGTATTGATTCTGTTGATCCGATCTACCTGAACACACGTAATTTTATATTAAGTCGGAATAATCCGTATTTCTTCTCAGGGAGTTCTGCTGAAGGCATCGGTAGTCCGCACACATTGGTTAATAACATTTGGCCCCTGAGCATAGTAATGCGGGCGTTGACAAGTAGTGATGAAAGCGAGATTGTACTATGTATCAAGTACTTATTAACTAATCATGCGGGTAAGGGCTTTATGCATGAGTCGTTCGACAAAGATGATCCGTCCAATTATACAAGAGATTGGTTTGCCTGGGCAAATTCCCTGTTTGGTGAATTGATTGTGAAGTTATACGAAGAGCATCCGGAAATTCTAAAAACAAAATCTATCTTAACAATTTGACATAGTGAGATTATGAAGAACAGTATAATTGCAATATCACGTATAGCATTAACTCTGCTTCTGGCAGGAAAAGTATCAGGTGTGAACGCCCAGGATAATATGGATTTCAGAAATCCGAATCTCGAAATCAGCGAAAGAGTAGAAGACCTTCTTTCCAGATTATCGTTTGAAGAAAAAGTCTCCCAACTTGTTTATAACTCACCGGCTATTGAACGATTGGACATACCAGCGTACAATTGGTGGAATGAAGCGCTACATGGTGTCGCACGAAACGGTATTGCAACCGTATTCCCGCAGGCAATCGGGATGGCGGCAACCTGGGACAGGGAACTGATGTACAGAATCTCGACAATAATTTCGGATGAAGCAAGAGCCAAGTACAATCAGGCTATTAGCAGGGATAAGCATGGCATTTACCAGGGATTGAGTCTGTGGTCACCAAATATAAATATATTCCGAGATCCGCGTTGGGGTAGGGGAATGGAAACTTATGGTGAAGATCCTTATCTCACCGGCGAAATGGCGGTTCAGTTTATTAAAGGACTTCAGGGAGATGACCCGAAGTATTTAAAAACTATTGCTACTCCGAAACACTTGGCTGTTCATAGCGGTCCCGAACCGGACAGGCATACTTTCAACGCAATTGTGAATGAGTATGATCTAAGGGAGACATACCTTCCACACTTCAAGAAGAGTATAATAGAAGGCAAAGCTTATTCGGTTATGTGTGGATATAACCGGCTCCGAGGAGACGCCTGCTGCGGCAGTAATCCGCTGCTGAAGGAAATTCTCAGGTATGAGTGGGGATTCGATGGTCTTGTAGTTTCCGACTGTTGGGCTGTTCCGGATATTTATAATTTTCATAAAATTGTAGATACTCCTGAAGAAGCTGCCGCTATGGCGGTTAAGGCCGGAACGGATCTCGAGTGCGGTAATTCATACCCTTCTCTTATTAAAGCAGAAAAGGACGGACTGATAACTGAGGATGAGATTGATGTTGCTGTTAGACGTGTGCTTGAAGCCCGCTTCAAACTCGGAATGTTCGACCCTGCTGATATGGTTCCGTATTCTAATTTAACTGAAATTGATACAGATGAAAATAAAGCGACAGCGCTAGAGTCCGTACACAAGTCAATAGTGCTGTTAAAGAATGAGAATAGTTTTCTTCCACTCGACAAGGATGTGAAAAAAATAGCTGTACTCGGCCCGAATGCGGATAATGTTGAAGTATTGCTGGGTAACTATAACGGTTTCCCGTCAAATCCGGTTACAGTGTATCAGGGAATTAAGAAAAAGCTTCCCGAGGCAGAAGTTGTTTACGAAAGGGGTTGTGAACTTGCAGAGGGGATTCCATCTTTTACAGTTATTCCTGATAAATATTTTTATACAGATAACACACTTACGAAGAATGGATTGAAGGCAGAATATTTTGATAATCATGAATGGAATGGTGAAGCGGTTCATGAACGCATCGATAATAATATTGACTGCGCCTGGTGGGATCAGGCACCATATCCTGAATTTGATCCTGATAATTACGGAGTAGTCTGGTCCGGCGTTCTCGTCCCCACGGTTTCCGGTAAGTATGCTCTTGGCGGTTACGGTTTCAACGGGTTTAGAATATACCTGGAAGATAGTCTGCTCGTAAAATTCGACGGTGAGTTCGAGCCTGTTAAAATATATGAATACGTTGAACTCGAGGCGGGGAAATCATATCCAATTAAAGTTGAATTCTATAAGAATCTGCGGTACTCTCTGATGCAGTTGATCTGGGACATGCCGGATGAAACATTAGAGTCGCGAGCGCTTAGTGCAGCAGAAGACGCAGATGTTGTAGTGTTGGCTATGGGATTATCGCCCAGACTTGAGGGTGAAGAGATGAGAATAGATGTTGAAGGTTTCAAGGGTGGAGACAGGCTCTCGTTAAATCTGCCTGCAACCCAATCAGAGTTTATAAAAAAGATTTACTCCGTTAACAAAAATGTTGTGCTTGTTCTCATTAACGGTAGTGCTGTTGCAGTGAACTGGGAAGATGAACATCTTCCTTCAATTGTTGAAGCGTGGTATCCGGGGCAAGCCGCTGGAACAGCCATCGCGGATATTCTTTTCGGTGACTGTAATCCATCCGGCAGACTTCCGGTAACTTTCTATAAATCTGTAGATCAACTCCCGGATTTTAGTGACTACAATATGAGTAATAGAACTTACCGGTACTTTAAAGGTGAGCCGTTGTACCCGTTCGGATATGGACTTAGTTATTCTACATTTGTTTACACAAATCCACAATTAGACAAGAAGGAAATTAAAGCGGATGAATCTGCCGTATTCTCAGTAGATGTCACGAATAAAAGTGAACTCCCCGGAGAGGAAGTCGTCCAATTGTACATAAATGCCGATAAAGATGCTAAAAGCGTAAGAACATTGAAAGGGTTTTCCAGGATTTTCCTGAATGCCGGAGAAACTCAGACAGTTAAATTTAGAATTGCTGATGAAGAACTGTCAAGATGGACTGAAGAACAGGGATTTAGTGTCAAGAGCGATTCTTATACTATTATGGTCGGTTCATCTTCAGCTAAAACTAACTTGGTTTCAAAGGTCTTAAAAGTAGTAACAAAGCAATAATAAATAATTTTAATCTGGGGGGATTAAAAAGCATGTCTGAAAAATTACTCGAAATAATGGGAATTGTATCATTCGGTGTGAAATATGTTCCCTTATCAAGTTTAATAATCCCAATATTTGATGAAAAACAGCGTTTTTTATCAATCTGGTCAGCATTAAGTTTATTCAAATGTAAAATATATCCAGCCTGTTAGAGGCTTGGAAAAAAGAATTTGAGAGAAAAATTTATAATATTGCGTTTTATTTCTAATTAGTTTATTTTTATCTCGAAAAAACATATTGGTCGAAAATTAAATTGTATTTCAGCAGTACAACCTGATTTAAGACTACAAACCGGTTAGGAGAGAATGATATGTTAATCAAACCAAATTACCCATTAAAAATATTTTCCATTATGTTCCTGCTTATATTCACCGCAATTAGCTATGCACAAACCGGCGGCGTAAAAGGTGTTATTACAGATGCTCAAACAGATGAACCTTTGCCGTACGCAAACTTTATTCTGAAAGGTACAAGTCTGGGATGTGCAAGTGATGATGATGGTAATTATAAGATCCCGAATATTCCGGTGGGGACTTATGTATTACGGGCGACATATGTCGGTTACAAACCGATGGAAGTCGAAATAACCGTTGTTGCCAACAGAACACTGCAGCAGGAGATAAAACTATCTGCAGAGAGCCTCACAAAGGAAACGGTTATTGTAACAGCTCAGGCAGAAGGTCAGAGACAGGCAATAAACGAGCAGCTTTCATCTCTTGAAATAAAGAATGTTGTGTCGGCTGCCAGGATTCAGGAATTGCCCGATGCGAATGCGGCTGAATCAGTTTCAAGACTCCCCGGAGTTTCAATCGTAAGAACCGGCGGCGAGGGTTCCAAAGTTGTTGTTCGCGGTCTTTCACCTCAATACAATCGTATAACTATCGATGGTGTCGAGATTCCCTCGAATGCTACCTCAACAGATCCTAACGATCATAAAAATCAATTCGGAAATGATGATGCACTTTCTATTTCGGGTGATAGGGCAACGGATCTGAGTATGATCTCTTCGAACATGCTTGGTGGTATTGAAGTTATTAAAGCAATAACTCCGGATATGGATGCTACTGTACTCGGTGGCGTTGTCAATTTCAGCATGAGAAAAGCAGGACTAAGACTTTTCAATTCTCCGAAGTTCGAAGTTATAACACAGGGAATGTACAACAACCTTAAGTCTACTTATAATCCAAAAGTTGTTGGCTCCTACGAACAGCGATTCTTTGATAACTCTTTTGGAATATTTCTACAGGGTTCGTACGAGGAAAAAGATCTCAGTGCAAATACACTTAATGCCAGTTATGTGTTTGATGGTAAAATTACCGACACTGATGAAGGAGTTCCTGAATTTACTTCCGCAACTCTGGCCGATGTTATAAGAAGGCGAGATCGTCTGGGTGCCACTTTGGTATTGGACTACACTTACGATAACGGAAGCATAGGGTTTATGAACTTCTTCAGTAGAAGCGAAACAGATGCAGATACCAGAAGTGAATCTTATGCTCTCGAAGCAGATGAAGTTTTCTACCGGGGCAGCTACTCGGAATCTATTCTGGACGTCATGAGTAATCTCCTGAGCATTAAACATGACTTCGGTGATTATCATGTTGATTTAAGGTTATCGCATTCATACTCAAGCAGCGAAAGTCCTGAAAATATTTCTTTTAACTTCTGGCAGGATCAAGCCGGGTTGGACGATAAATACCTGGCTCTTAGATATTCCGACCTGAAAGAAATACAAAAGAACATTGTCTACGATTATGAGAATGCAAGTTTCTTCAGTATCTCAGATGTCGACAATATTTCGGAGGATCGAACCTATAATGCTGCTCTAGACATTATTAAGAGTTTTACGTTATCTGATTATGTAACTGCAAAAGTTAAGCTTGGCGGATCGTATAATTACCGGGATCGATCATATGATTATGACGAGAGAAGCGGTTCTGTTTATTACGATGATGGTAGTCAGGTAACTTCCGCAATCCTACGTGAATTTCCTCAGCTCGGGGATGGCATTACATATTCGGATTTTCTGGATCCCGACTTCAGCTACGGCGAGTTTTTTGAAGGTGACTACGAACATGCTGATCCTATGGATATAGACTTAATGCGCGATGTTATGGATGTTGCCAGAAATCACCCCGGGACCGGCAATGGCGGGGGCTACAAAGAAAATAAGGTATCCTCGAAGTTATATGATTATTCAGGACATGAAACCAGAAGCGCTGCCTTTGCAATGACTACATTCAACTTTGGTAATATGTTCATTTTTCTGCCTGGTGTTCGCTATCAGAATCTCGAAACTATCTATAAAGCAAATAGAGCTAAACATACTTCGGGTGATCCACAGTGGTCGAGGGTTGAAAAAACGGAAACTCATGGCTATCTGCTGCCGATGGCTCATTTAAGATACAAACCTTTAGACTGGCTTCAGGTTCATTTTGCTTATACAAATACTCTTAATTATCCGGACTTCGGTGCTATCGTTCCAAGGTATTTTGTAGGTTCAAACTATATAATTTATAACAACTATAACCTTAAGCCGGCAGCATCAGAAAACTTTGACCTTATGATGTCAGTTTACTCCAATGAGATAGGCCTATTCTCGATTGGGGGTTACAAGAAAAAAATCAAAGACCTGATTTTTACCTCGAGGACATTTCCTTCGGATTATGAAGACTATCCCGAATTAATAAATGATGTTGATGAAACGCAGACTTATACGCTCTTAACATTTATTAATAATCCAATAGCTATCGATGTATGGGGAATTGAAACCGAGTGGCAGACAAGTTTCTGGTATTTGCCGGAACCATTAAACGGACTTGTACTTAATGTTAACTATACCCACATATTCTCGGAGGCAAAGTACCCTAAGACGACCAAAAAAACATACCTTGATTCTCTTTGGATCATGCATACGATCTCTGTTGACACAACTTACTCAACTCGTCTCTTAAATCAGCCTAATGATATTGTTAATATCGCTCTTGGCTATGATTATGCTGATTTCTCATTTAGAATTTCAATGCTTTATCAGGATAATATATTTAAGAATCCTGATTTCTGGTCACAGAACCGTGTTCATTCAGATCCATATCTTCGCTTTGACCTATCAGTTAAGCAAAAGCTGCCGTGGTATGGTATTCAAGTCTATTTCAACCTGAACAACATCACAGGCGAGGACGATATTGATATCAATCAAAAAACGAGTTTTACAACTTCACAGCAGAGGTACGGTATGACTGCTGATGCCGGATTGCGTGTTCAATTTTAAAATAAATGGGGGGACTATTTACGTACTGAAAATTATTTGAAAAATTTTAAACCTATTCTTAATGGGTAATTAATAGTTATACCAACTAACACAAGGAGAAACACAATGAAGAAACTCTTGACTTTCTTTTCACTGCTTTTTCTACTAGTACTTTGCGGGTCAATATCTGCCCAATCTACCACAGATACTGTCTATATTCCCGGAAGCCAGTCTTTAGAGATTAGCAACATTATTAACGCCGATACTTCTGTTACAGACTACAGGGTTTATGTACTGGACAGGGGAGCCATCTATTATATTGAAACAGCTTTTGAATTAACAAGCTCCTGTAAATTTATGGCAACCGGCAGCGCCGACAGACCACCTGTATTAGCTCCTGCTATCAGAGCCGATAACTCTTCTGAAGAATGGTTCTTCAAACTGGTACGCGTCGGTATTGATGTAGAAATCAATGACTTGTATCTGTTGTCAATGCGTTCAGACGGTCAAACTCTCGGATGGAGCCGTGCAATTTCGGTTCAGTCGTCAGACTGTAGTCTGAAGATGAGAAATGTTGTTTTGGACGGATGGACAGAAGCAGGTATTCGTGTACAGGCTGACAAGTATAAACTTGATGTTCAGGACTGTCATTTCAGAAACTTTATTCATTCTTCATCATACTTCGGCGGTCAGCCGTTTATGACGGATTATAATTATCCTGATTCCGTTTCATTTATTAACAACACATTCTTCGCAGTTAATGCTTATCTTTTCTCAATTCGTGCATTAGGACCATACGCGAACTTCGAACACAATACAATTGCTTATACTGCAGTAAATCCATTAATCACAAGATTTGCAGATAACTTGTACTTAAATAACAACTTGTTCTATGCTGCGCATGCATGGGGCGGTGATCCTGATCAGACAATAAACGGTTGGTTCCTGAACTGGCCAGATACTGTTTCCTCTAGTATCTACCAGGTAAGAGCAAGTTTTGATTATGACGGATATACAGGTATTACTCCCCCATCATATTTCAATAACGAAGATTATGGCGTATTCTACGATTCAACAACTTTTACTAGGGTTGCTAAGAACAACGTTTTCTATCAGCCGCAGGCTCTGCTCGACTACTACACTCAATGGAATGACACTGTAACTACTTATGATAGTGTTGACGTAGACGGAGTAAAACAATATCTTAGACGAGTTATCAATCCTGCTAAATTTATCAGCGGATATGTTCAAGCTGTAATTGATTCTTCAACAGATCCGAATTCTGCATGGTACTCACCGAATTTTGATGTTGAAGATGCTATTAACGAAGATCCTCAGTTCACAGACGCCGGTACAGTCGGACATGTTGATGAACTGATAGGCTACGTAAACCGAATTATTTCTCGTACACTGGATGAAGGCTGGCAGTATGAAATGAACTTCCCGCCGACATGGCCGCTGCCCGAGGATCTGTCTTATTCCAATACTGCGCTTCAATCAGGTGGTACCGACGGATTTGCAATTGGTGATCTGAACTGGTTCCCTGAACAAAAAGCTCAGTGGCTTATTACTGATGTGAAAGAAGTTAATGGCAATACTATTCCTGATGAGTTTGAATTATCCGATGCTTATCCGAATCCGTTTAATCCGTCGACAAATATTAATTTCAAAATTGCGTCAGTTACAAATGTAAAACTGTCTGTTTATAACCTGTTAGGCGAGAAGATTAAAACTATCGTTGACAGTGAGATGAAAGCAGGTAACTATGAAGCAGTTTGGAATGGTGTTGATGATTTCGGTCATCAGGTTGCCAGCGGTACATATTTCATTACTCTTGAATCAAGTTCATTCAGAGCAACCAAGAAGATAATGCTTCTGAAATAACAGGAATTGCAAAGTTCTTTTTAATAGGTAGTGAATTCGTTAATCGGCGAGAATTAATGCTAAATCAAATCTGTTGCTGATGTTGTATTAAGATTAGGCATTAAGCTTTTAACCTTCTCTCACCGGTTCATTCTTCCTAACTGAAAAAGCCGGAATCGAATAGGTTCCGGCTTTTATTTTGTCCGGGAAACAGTTTCATCGATTCAAGGCAATTTAACAGCTTATTACTCCTCTTAACACAATGTTAATACTACAATTAACACTCTCCTAATATAAGTGATTGATCTGCAGGTTAAATTTATCTTTTCAAAAAATGGATAGATAATGGTCAGATATAGTATCATTCTAATGTTATTCACAATAATTAATTTTGCACAAAAACTTCCCTTTACAGAAAATTATTCGGATGATTTGTCTCAGTGGGAAATTGTGGATGATCAACCTGCCTATTCCGGACCAAGCAACTGGTTCATATCCGCAGGAATTTTGAGACAAACTTCAAATATCTGGGCATATGCGGCTCCTGACGAATTCAAATATCATCTTGGAACGCATATTACAGCAGGAAATGAGAAGTGGGATAACTACTCTTTCAATGTAATCTGTAGAGCTACCGATAATGACGGGATAGGAATTGTATTTCGTTACATTGACAGCCGCAATTATTATCGCTTCCTCCTGATGAATGATCCGAATAACGGTGGACCGGTTCGACGACTCCAGAAATTTATTAATGGCGAACCACATACTTTGTTTGAGGAAATTACTTCAGAGGCGATTCCACAGGGCTGGTTCTCTATGACGGCAGATGCGAGAGATGATTCACTAAAAGTCTACCTGAACGGTGAGGTATTTGCACGTGTGAAAGATTATCAATTCATTGAGGGTAAAATCGGACTATCCTGTTATGCAATGTCAGGAGCCTTTTTTGATTCTGTAAGCGTTACTGAGGATTTTCTGGTCTACGGTGCACCTGAGCAGATTGAAGTGTACCAGGATCGCTCTCCTTATATTCAATTGCCTGATACTAATTCCGTTATGATTGCCTGGCGGAGTAAAAACAAGTTTAAAGGAAGAGTCGAATACGGAACTAGTAACGAAACACATCCATCGGTATCAGAAGATAGTTCGGTTAATAAACATACAGTAGTTATTGATAATCTTCAGTCAAATACGAAGTACTTCTACCGGGTTTACAATGATAATAATCAAGTAAACGGGATTGATTCTTTTACAACCGTTAAATCTGCGGATGTAAATGAGATTAGTTTCCTGATCTGGGGCGACAGTGGAACAGGAAGTGAAGCCCAATATAAAATTGCGAATCTTTTATCAAAGGAAACTTCAGATTTTGCAATACACACCGGCGATGTATCGCAATCGGATGGTTCTGAATATAACGATATTTATTTCAAGCCTTACAAAGAACTCGTAAATAGAATGAATATCTATACCTGCATTGGGAATCATGACATATACTACGACGATGCAGCTACTTACCTGAACGATTTCTATTTACCTTCGAATAATCCGTCCGGTACCGAAAGATACTATTCATTTAGTTGGGGCAATGCTTTTTTCATAAACATGGACTCAAATATTGACTATTCTTCCGGTTCTCCGCAATATGAGTTTTTAATAAGCCAATTGGAATCTGCAAGGAAGCAGGAAGCAGAGTGGACTTTCATTTCATACCATCATCCGGCTTACTGTGAGTTATGGGATGCCTGGGCCGGAGAACAAAATGTAAGAGATTATTTACTTCCACTGTTTGAAAAATACAGTGTGGACATGGTTCTAAACGGACATACACATGGTTATGAAAGGGGCATACTTAATGGTATATATTATATCATATCAGGAGGTGGCGGCGGCGCCTGGCTGGATGTCTTTTATAAGGGTCCCGGAATACCGAAGCAGATTATTCCACCGAATGTTTTGACGAAAAATTGAATGGATGGAATATTATGTTATTGCGAAAAATTACTCCCGGTATTCAACCGGGAGTATCCAAATTAATGGTCTGATTGGATTTGGTCAATTTGGTGAAAATGAACCTTTATTTGAATTTACTGTTTCAACATTGTCGCCAAGTCTGAAATTATCAACAATACTCTGCAAATTTTGAGTCAGATTTTTTAGATTATCCGCTGCTTCGGCAACCTGCTGTGCACCGACAGCATTTTCATAAGATACGTTCGAGATTCCTTCGATGTTTTTTCCAATATGCTGAGCAACTGAAGACTGTTCCTCATTAGCCACGGCTACCTGGTTAACAACTTCAACAGTTTCCTTGGCGCCGTTAATTATCAACTCGAGTGACTTGCCCGATTTTTCGGCGAGTTTAATTCCTCCCTCAACTTTCTGGGTGCCCGATTGAATAGAGTTAACAGCATTATTAGTATCTGTTTGAATTTTCTGGATCATATTTGCAATTTCTTTCGTGGCCTTCGTTGTTCGCTCGGCGAGCTTTTTAACTTCATCAGCCACTACGGCGAAACCGCGACCCTGCTCGCCGGCTCGTGCGGCTTCAATAGCTGCGTTTAATGCTAAAAGATTGGTTTGATCTGCAATCTCCTCGATTACCAGTATGATCTCGCCAATTTCATGGCTGTTATTGCCCATCTCCTGGACAGTGACTGCAGCCTCTTTAACCACTTCCGCAATCTTATTCATTCCATCAATTGTTTGCTTAACAATTTCACCCCCTTCCATTGCAATTTTTACTGCATTCGAAGCGTTTTCAGCCGCAACACCGGCATTCTTTGTTGTTTCCTGTACTGTTGATGTCATCTGTTCAACCGCGGTAGCAACTTCGGATGCCTTCGCGCTTTGCTGCTGTGACCCCTGTGCCATCTCTTCAGAACTGGCAGATATTTTATTACTTTCACTGTTTGTGGTTTTAACAGTTTCCATCAGATTCAGGATGATTTTCGTGAAGTTGTTTACGGCTTTATTGAAACCTAGGGCAAGTTTACCAATATCATCATCTTCCTTCTCCGGTGATACCTGTATTGTAAGATCTCCGTTAGCAAATCTGTCCATTGCCTTTAGCATTGTTCCCGTATTTCGTGCCAGGTATTTTCTTCCGTTTTCAGACTCATGAACGGCCTGTTCAACTTTTCTCTCCACGCTGGCCTTGGAGCTTATTAAATCTGTTTGAACCTGCTTGATATTGCCTACCATTTTGTTGAAACTGTTCGTGAGACTTCCAACCTCATCATCCAGGGTTCTTTTAACCTGAAGATCAATATTTCCCGAAGCAACTTCGCGAGCTGCTTTCTCGAGTTTAATTATTGGCTGGCTGATTCCATTTGCGATAAATAAAGCGAGCAAAATAATGGCGGCTGTGGATAGTCCTGATATCCCGGCAATCATTAGGGAAGCTTTTGCAACTTTCGTATCAACTGGTTCAAGAGACATTAATACTTCAAATGCGCCATGGATCTCACCAACCTTCCAGCCTTCCATTTGTGCACCGGTAATGTCTTTACCATCGGCTCTGCCGGAATACACAATTGAATTTGCCGGATCTCCATGGCACATCATGCATTCCTGTGTAAGTTTAATGGCTCTGAAAAATCTCACTTTGTTTGATGTTTCATCAATTTCCCATATTTCAGTTTTATTCTGAGACTTAAGCTGCTGGAGAATCTGCCTCTCGTACGCATCCGGTGTATTCTTTTTATTCCTGGGATTATTCTTCGGAACCCTGAGCTCCATATCAAGCTCAGCTGAATTCCGCTTGGCAACATCCATAGCCGAGAAAATCGGTACTGTGTGAAGTATGTCCGTGATATTGGTTAAATCTTTCTGAAATATTTCTCTGCGGACCTGTTCGGCAGTAAATTTTCTTACAGATTCAGCCTGCAATATTGCTGTTCTGGCTTTAGTTACTAGTCCGTTTACTTCTGTTTCTTTATATAGGTTTTGAAAATAGAAAAAACTGATTGTGCCGCTAAGTAGTGATATAAAAACGATAGGGTAGAGTATTTTAGATCGGATTTTTAACTTGTTCCATTTCTTGAGCATTTAAGTCCCTCTATATTAACGTTTTAACAGTATATTCGAATAATATTCATCAGACTTTAGAGTCCAAAGGATAATTAGATAGAGATTCTTTTTATGATAAATCTTTTATCGGATTATAATCTGGTCCCTTTTGTTTTGAAAATTTTTATTTGCATCTGTTTAAAAAACAATATATTTTTGTTGCTCGTCAAAATTAAGACGAAGTTCTTAAAAAAGACTGAAGGGCAGGCGCCAAAGTAGGAGAGTTGGGGCGGACTGTAAATCCGTTGGCTAAGCCTTAGGGGGTTCGATTCCCTCCCTGCCCACCGCTGCTACAGAGAATCCTTTTACCGGGATATCAATGTAGATCCGGGCGGAGTTAAACTTTTTCCGCCGCTATAAAGATCGATGAAGGAGAGTATAGAGCCCTTCTCTGTTCGAGTACTTCGTTGATCAGTTTAACAAATACTGATTTTTACACATCCGATGGAACTGAAATTCCCCGGGTGTTTGTTCTGTGCTTATTGATAAGCTTTTACCAGCGGGGGTAACTCAATTGGTAGAGTCACAGCCTTCCAAGCTGTTGGTTGCGGGTTCGAGTCCCGTCTCCCGCTCAAAGTTTTGAGCTGAATTTAGGCTGACGTAGCTTCCGCCTTCGTCGAAAACAGACTTCGGCGGACAAGCAGTCGTAAAAACATCATTATATTTTATGATGTTTATTTGTTCTACAAAATGGTTGCAAATGCTGACGTAGCTCAGTCGGTAGAGCACATCCTTGGTAAGGATGAGGTCGTCGGTTCAAGTCCGATCGTCAGCTCAGGTTCTTAATGTGATTGTAAGTGAAAGTAGAAGGATAATTTCAATATTATTTGCTGCGCTGCTTTCAGAATTTGACTTGTATGAATTACTGGTTTGTACAAGGCTTATTGATAAAAGACTTAATTTATAAGTCAATTGATAATTGTTAAGTGTTCGTGAAATACGAATGCTTTATTTGTTTTTCGGGAATTCGGAGAAGAAATGGCTAAAGCAAAAAATGCAAGACAGACTATAATACTGGAAAGTTCTGCCGGAACTGGGTATAGATATACTACTAAGAAGAATAAGAGGGAACATCCCGCCAGAGTTGAGTATAAAAAGTACGATCCAGTTGCAAGAAAACACGTAGTATTTAAAGAAACTAAATAATACGAGAGTGGCTCAATTGGCAGAGCAGCGGTCTCCAAAACCGCAGGTTGGGGGTTCGAATCCCTCCTCTCGTGCAACTGTAACGATATAAGAATTTTATTATGAAAGAAAAAATCATCAACTTTTTTAACGACGTGGTCAAGGAAATGAAAAAAGTTACCTGGCCAACCAAAGATGAATTAAAAGAGTCGACAGTTATTGTAATTGTTGTTTGTCTTATAATTGCTGCTTTTACTTATTTAATTGATATGTCAATTTCACAGATTCTTAAAGGTTTATTAAGCTAGTGGAAAACACAAACGCAAAATGGTACGTTGTACGAACCTTCTCGGGACACGAGAATAAGGTGAAATCTTTAATTGAAGCTGAGTTGAAGGATAATGACGAACTCCGTGCTAAAATTGTTGAGGTTTTAGTCCCGACGGAAAAAGTATTCGAAGTAAAAGATGGCAAAAAGAAGACTAAAACAAAAAATTTCTTCCCTGGTTATATCCTGTTGAATGCAGAACTTGATAACAGAGTTAAGGATTTTATTGTAAATATGCCTTCAATTATGGGCTTTTTGGGCTCGGCTAATCAGCCGGTACCTTTGATGCCCGCTGAAGTAAAACGCATTGTTGGCAGATTGTCGCAAAACGAAGAAACAGAAAGAACGGAAACTATTTTTAGAACAGGTGATTTTGTCAAAATTGTTGACGGACCATTTAACAATTTTTCCGGAATTATTGAAGAAGTGAACGAAGAAAAGATGAAGATTAAGGTTATGGTCTCCATTTTCGGAAGAAAGACTCCTGTTGAAATTGATTTCGTTCAAGCGGAATTAGAAAAATAAATTTATAGGATAAGTTATGGCTAAGAAAATCGATGGGTATATAAAACTTCAAATTCCTGCCGGACAGGCAAACCCGTCGCCACCTGTAGGACCGGCACTTGGTCAGAAAGGTGTCAATATTATGGAGTTCTGTAAGCAGTTTAACGCAAAAACTGCTGATAAAGCGGGACTTATAATTCCTGTTGTTATAACGGTTTATGCAGATAAATCATTTACTTTTATAACAAAAACACCTCCGGCTGCTGTTCTTCTGAAGAAATCGCTTCAGTTGGAAAAAGGTTCGGGCGAACCGAATAAAACAAAAGTTGCGAAAGTAACTAAAGCCCAACTGCAGGAAATTGCGGAAACAAAAATGCCTGACCTCAATGCTTCGGATGTGGAATCAGCAATCAGTATGATTGCCGGAACAGCCAGAAGTATGGGTATAACTGTAGAAGATTAACATTTATAATAAAAGTTTGGTAATAAGATGAGAATATCTAAACGATATAAAACGATTAAGGAAGCAATTGATACCAAAAAAGAGTATTCCATTGAGGAAGCGATTAAGATTCTGAAAGAGAAGAGTACTGTTAAATTCACCGAATCTTTGGACTGCGCTGTTAGACTTGGTGTGGATCCCCGTCATGCCGACCAAATGGTACGTGGTACTGTTAGTCTGCCGCATGGAACAGGCAAGGAAGTGAAAGTACTCGTTATAACTCAGGGTCCTAAAGCTGAAGAAGCTCTTGAAGCTGGTGCCGATTATGCTGGTTTTGAAGAGTATCTTGAAAAAATTAAAGGCGGCTGGACTGATGTGGATGTACTTATTGCTACCCCCGATTCAATGCCGGAACTTGGAAAGTTAGGCAGGGTGTTAGGTCCTAAGGGTCTTATGCCGAATCCTAAAAGCGGTACGGTTACTAATGATATCGGAACTGCGGTCAAAGAAGTTAAGGCTGGAAAAATTGAGTTTAGAGTAGAGAAAAACGGTATCGTTCATGCTTCCATCGGTAAATTGTCTTTCGATGAAAACCAGTTGCTTGAAAATACTCAGGCGTTTCTGCAAACAATAATGAAGCTCAGACCTGCAGCGGCAAAAGGTCAATATATTCGAAGCTGCTACCTGACCAGTACAATGGGACCAGGTCTTGAAGTATCCAAGGATGAAGCTTCATCTGTAATAAAGTAATTACGCACTCATAAATAAATAGCTTCTGTATTTAGTCACTTTGTAAATTGAATTAGGTGTACGATGAATAAGAAAGAAAAAGCTGAAGTCATCGCGGAACTTAAAGGAAACATGGAATCATCCACTGCCGTATATCTTGTTGACTACAATGGTGTGAATGTCGATGAGATCAACGGTCTAAGGAAGCTTTTCAGGGAAGAAGGGTTGAAGTATAAAGTATACAAAAACACCTTCATCCAGAAAGCAATGGAAGATTTAGACGCTTATCCGGAATTCAGCAATCTTCTGGTGGGAATGACCGGTATAATTTTTACCGGCGAAGACAATTTTGTCGCCCCTGCTAAGATTATTAAGAAATTCAATGATGATAAGAAAAAGTTTTCGTTTAAGGGATGCTACATTGACAGTACGTTCTACGATGAAAGCAGCCTTATAACATTAGCATCCATGCCTTCGAAAGAGGAGGTTATGGCTGGAATTGTTGGAAGCCTTCAGTCGCCTATATCTGGCGTCGTCGGTGCCATCAGTGCAGTTATGCGCGATATCGTAGGACTAGTTGACGAAATCAGCAAAAAGAAAGCTGCATAAATTTTTGTAAAAGATAATTAAAGATAAAAGGAGTAAAAGCAAAATGTCAGAAAAAGTAGCAGAAATCGTAGAAAAAATAAAAGAGCTTACACTCGTTGAAGCTTCTGAATTAAAAACTGCTTTAGAAGATGAATTCGGTGTAACTGCTGCTGCGCCAGTTATTATGGGCGGCGCTGTTGCCGGTGCTGGCGAAGCTGCTGCAACAGAAGAGAAAACAGAGTTTGATGTTATCTTAACTTCATTCGGCGAAAAGAAAATAAACGTTATTAAAGTCGTTAGAGCTCACACTGGACTCGGACTTAAAGAGGCTAAGGAATTAGTTGATTCAGTTCCGAAACCGATTAAAGAGCAAGTATCTAAAGACGAAGCTGATAAGATCAAAGCTGAACTTGAAGAAGCCGGTGCTTCAGTAGAACTCAAGTAAGTTTTTTCTTTATTCAGTATTAAATTTTAAGTGGTAAAGCAGTAAAAAATCTGCTTTGCCACTTTTGTATGTTTATAAACGGTGCAAAAACCGTACTTTTTTATACCAAGAATGGAGGTTAGGGTTGGATAAGCAAAAGATGAACAAGCTAACCAACAGAATCACTTTTGGAAAAATTACTCCAGCTATTGAGCAGCCGGATCTTCTTAATATTCAGAATGAATCTTTTGAGGATTTTCTTCAGTTGACGGTTCCGCCGGCAGAAAGGGAAGATAAAGGACTGCATTCTGTGTTTTCGGCCAACTTTCCGATTTTAGACAATAAAGAATTTTATAGATTAGATTTCGTTGAATATTACATCGAGAAACCAAGGTTTTCAATCCCCGAATGTGAAGAAAGAGGATTAACTTTCAGTGCCCCTTTAAAAGCAAAATTAAGATTGTCAACTAAAGATGATGAAACCGAAGAATTCGTAAATTCTGTTGAACAGGAAGTATATCTCGGAAATCTTCCTTTTATGACAAAAAGAGGAACTTTCATCATCAATGGCGCAGAAAGAGTTATTGTTAGTCAGCTTCACAGATCTCCCGGTGTAGCATTCGCGCAGTCGGTGCATCCGAACGGAACACCGATTTATTCGGCAAGAATTATTCCTTTCAGAGGTTCCTGGGTCGAATTTGCTACAGATATCAATCATATCATGTATGTCTATATCGACAGACGTAAAAAATTCCCGGCTACAACATTGTTGCGTGCTTTAGGCTATGAAACGGATGAAGAGATACTCAACTTGTTTAACCTCGTTGAAGTTGTTAAGGTTAAAAGTCTTGATGAAGAGAAGCATAACGGTCGTGTGGCAGCGGATGACTTCATCGATATGGCAACAGGAGAAATTTTTGCGGCTAAAGATACAGAATTGACTGGTGAGATTATCGACCAGATAAAAAGTTCAAGCCTGACCGAGGTTAAACTGATTAGTTCCGAAGCTAAAATTGATCAGGATTTAGTACTTAATACATTGAAAAAAGATACTTCGAAGACAAAAGAAGAATCTTTATTTGCGATATACAGACAACTGCGTTCCGGCGAGGCGCCTGACCTTGACACTGCGCAGGCTTTAATAGATAAATTGTTCTTCAACGAGAAAAGATATGATCTCGGCGAAGTCGGTCGTTTCAGAATGAATGACAAACTCGACTTGAAAATCCCGATGGATGTGAAAGTTCTTACCGAGGAAGACATTATCGCGATTATGAAGAATATTATTCTTCTTAAAAACGGAAATGTTAGTGTTGATGATATTGATCACCTCGGTAACAGAAGAGTACGTACGGTTGGCGAACAGCTAATGCAGCAGTATAATGTTGGTCTTGCAAGAATGGCGAGAACAATTCGTGAACGTATGAATATGCGTGATACGGAAAATATGCAGCCTCAGGATCTTATAAACGCACGAACTATCAGCAGTGTGATCAACGCATTTTTCGGAACGAATCAGTTGTCGCAGTTTATGGACCAGACGAATCCGTTATCCGAACTTACACATAAGCGCAGAGTTTCTGCTCTCGGACCCGGAGGTCTTACACGCGAGAGAGCTGGTTTTGAGGTTCGTGACGTTCACCATTCTCATTATGGTCGTTTATGTCCTATTGAGACTCCTGAAGGTCCGAATATTGGTCTTATCTCCTCCTTAACTATATTTGCCAGAGTAAACAGTTTTGGTTTTCTTGAAACTCCTTACAGGAAACTTCAAAAAGGTAAGATTGTTAAGCAGGTTGATTACCTCAGCGCCGACCAGGAAGATGAATACACAATTGTACAGGCAAATGCGCCTATAGATGATCAGGGTAATTTCACACGTGAACGAGTAAAATGTCGTCACAGAGGCGAATTCCCTGTGGTTCCGCCTGTTCAGGCACAGTATATGGACGTTGCCCCGGCACAGATAGTAAGTGTGGCTGCATCGCTTATTCCATTCCTGGAACATGATGATGCTAACCGTGCTCTCATGGGTTCGAATATGCAGCGCCAGGCTGTACCTCTTATGGTTCCCGAGTCTCCGCTCGTTGGAACGGGTATGGAATATAAGGCTGCTCATGACTCGAAATCTATGATTATAGCTGAAGACAGCGGTGTTATTGAATACGCTGATGCAAAGAAAATTGTTGTTAAATATGATGTTGATTCATCAAGTTTTGAAACTTTAACCGGGTTTGATGACGATCGCAGAGTTGAATATACACTTACCAAGTTCTCCGGAACAAACCAGGAAACATGTTTCAATCAGAGAGTAATTGTAAGAACAGGGCAGAAAGTTAAAAGAGGTGATGTTCTTGCCGACGGTTCTGCAATAGATAACGGTGAATTAGCGCTTGGTAAAAACGTACTTGTTGCGTTTATGCCCTGGCGAGGTTACAACTTCGAGGATGCTATCGTAATCAGCGAAAGGCTGGTTGCCGATGATGTTTACACATCAATTCATATTGAGGAATTTGAGCTTCAGGTTAGGGAAACCAAAAGGGGTGAGGAAGAACTTACTCGTGATATTCCTAACGTTAGTGAAGAAGCTACTAAAAACCTTGACGAAAACGGTATCATAATGGAAGGTGCCGAAGTAAAGGAAGGCGATATTCTTATCGGTAAAATCACGCCTAAAGGTGAAACTGATCCGACACCGGAAGAAAAACTTCTGAAAGCTATTTTCGGTGATAAAGCCGGTGATGTGAAAGATGCTTCACTTAAAGCGCCTCCCGGACTGAAAGGTACTGTTATTAAAACCAGACTGTTCAGCAGAAAACGTAAGGATATTGAGTCTAAAAAGGAAGAAAAGAAACAATTAGACAGGCTTGAGCAGATTTACGAAAAGCAGAAAAATGATCATTATGAAAAACTTCGGATTAAACTGTCGAAATTAGCAAACGGTTCAAAAACTGCTGGTGTTCGTGATCTTGATGGTTCGGTAGTATTGAGAAATAATACCGAAATCAAGGAATCGACATTCGCTGATATTGAAGACGTTACCAAGCTTGATTATACTCAGGACTGGTTCAGTGATGAAGAAAAGAATAAAATGATCAAAATTCTGTACAGAAATTATTTCAGACTCAGAGCAGATATAGAAGAAGATTACAAACGTGAAAAACTGAAAATTCAGAGCGGGGACGAATTGTCTCCCGGTATTGTTCAGCTTGCGAAAGTTTATGTTGCTAAGAAACGTAAATTGTCCGTCGGTGATAAAATGGCAGGACGCCATGGTAATAAGGGTGTTGTTGCTAAAATTGTACCTCATGAAGATATGCCTTATCTCGATGACGGTACACCTGTAGATATAGTTCTTAATCCGCTTGGTGTGCCTTCTCGAATGAACCTTGGACAGTTGTATGAAACTGCCCTCGGATGGGTTGGAAAGAAACTTGGCGTGAAATTCGAAACCCCGATTTTTGACGGCGCTGGAATTAATGACGTTGAAGAATGGGTTGACAGAGCCGAGTTACCGGTTGGAAGCAAAACGGTGCTATATGATGGAAGGAGCGGTGAGAAATTCCATCAGAGAGTAACCTGCGGATATATTTATATGCTTAAACTTGGTCATATGGTCGACGATAAGATTCACGCAAGATCGATTGGACCATATTCGTTAATTACGCAGCAGCCGCTCGGCGGTAAAGCTCAATTCGGCGGACAGCGTTTCGGTGAAATGGAGGTTTGGGCGCTCGAAGGCTATGGTGCTGCACACGTATTACAAGAAATCTTAACCGTAAAGAGTGACGATGTTACAGGTAGAGCAAAGACGTATGAATCAATTGTCAAAGGTGAGAATCTGCAGAACCCGGGAATACCGGAATCGTTTAACGTATTGATCAAAGAGCTCCAGGGACTTGGACTCGATATTAAGATCAACTAGTTAAACTAATTTTTTAATTCTTTAAGGAGATAACTCATGAGGTTAAGAACTCAAGAAACAAAAATAAAACACATCGATAAGCTTACAATTAGTTTAGCTAGTCCTGATGATATTTTGTCTCGATCTCATGGTGAGGTTACGAAACCGGAAACTATAAATTATAGATCATTCAGACCGGAAAAAGATGGTCTTTTCTGCGAAAAGATTTTCGGACCGGTTAAAGACTGGGAATGCGCATGCGGTAAGTATAAAGGTATCAGATATAAGGGTATAGTATGCGACAGATGCGGTGTTGAAGTTACGCTGAAAAGTGTAAGAAGAGAAAGAATGGGGCATATCGGACTTGCTGTTCCAGTTGTTCATATATGGTTCTTTAAAGCTCTGCCGAGTAAAATTGGTAATATTATCGGTATGACAACAAAAGAACTCGAGAAAATTATTTATTACGAATCATATGTTGTGATTAATCCTGGTCCTACAGGACTTAAAGACAAGGATCTTATTTCGGAAGATCAGTACTTTGAAATTATGAGTACATTGCCTCATGATAATGATGCTCTCGAAGATGACGATCCTAATAAATTCCTTGCCCGCATTGGCGGTGAAGCGGTAAAAGAGCTTCTTAAAAGCATTAATGTAGAGGAAACATTCAAGACATTAAAAGCCAGGCTTGCTGTTGAAACTTCACAGCAGAAGAGAAATGATCTGTTGAAGAGACTAAGAGTTTTGGAAGCTTTCCGTGAGCATGAAGGTAAAGTTCCTAATAAGCCAGAATGGATGGTTCAGAGCGTAGTTCCGGTAATTCCTCCGGAATTGAGACCTCTTGTTCCTCTCGAAGGCGGAAGGTTCGCTACAAGTGATTTGAATGATCTTTACAGACGTGTTATTATTAGGAATAACAGGTTGAAGAGACTTATGGACATTAAGGCGCCGGAAGTGATTCTTAGGAACGAGAAGAGAATGCTTCAGGAAGCTGTTGATGCCTTGTTCGATAATTCAAGAAGAGCCAGCGCGGTAAGAAGCGATGGTAATCGTCCGCTTAAATCCTTGAGCGATATGCTTAAAGGAAAACAGGGTCGTTTCCGTCAGAACCTTCTCGGTAAACGAGTTGACTATTCAGGTCGTTCGGTTATTGTTGTTGGTCCGGAATTGCACCTGCATGAATGCGGTCTTCCGAAAGATATGGCTGTTGAACTCTTCAAGCCGTTTATTATCAGAAAATTGATTGAAAGAGGACATTATAAAACGGTTAAAAGCGCAAGAAAAGCCGTGGATCGCAAAGATCCGGTTATCTGGGATATTCTCGAAAAATTGATCGAGGGTCATCCTGTAATGCTTAATCGTGCTCCTACGCTTCATAGACTGGGTATTCAGGCTTTTCAGCCGATTTTAATAGACGGTAAAGCTATTCAGCTCCACCCGATGGTTTGTACCGCGTTTAACGCTGACTTTGACGGTGACCAGATGGCAGTTCACGTGCCGTTATCTTATGAAGCTCAGCTCGAAGCTTCTTTATTAATGCTTTCGAGCCATAATATACTTTCGCCTCAGAACGGGGCCCCTATTGTTGTTCCGACTCAGGATATCGTCCTCGGATGCTATTACCTTACTAAGGTTAAAGCCGGTGCGCAGGGCGAAGGAATGATTTTCAGTGACTTTGAAGAAGCGTTGATCGCTTACGATACTAAAGTTGTTGAATTGCACGCGAAGGTAAAAGTTAAATACGAGGGTAAGGTATTAGAAACCACTATCGGACGAATTATATTTAACCGTATAGTCCCGAATGAAATGGGTTACTGGAATGAACTGCTTGTAAAGAAAGTTTTCAGCGGTTTTATTTATAGAATGTTTATTAAACTCGGCAATGAGGTTACTGCAAAATTTCTTGATGACCTTAAAGCGCTCGGATACAGGTATTCTACCGCTGCCGGTATTTCTATCAGTTTTAGCGATATGCTTATCCCCGAAGAAAAAGTAAAATTAATTACAGACTCGAACGCGAAAGTTAGCAGTATTATGAACGAACACGAGCAGGGTCTTATCACTGATGCGGAACGTTATAATAAGATTATTGACGTTTGGACGCATACAACAAATAATGTTAGTAAGACTTTAATGGAAAAGATTAAAACTGATCAGTCTGGATTCAACTCGCTCCACATGATGGTTGATTCCGGTGCTCGAGGCTCGCAGGAGCAGGTTCGTCAGCTCGCAGGTATGCGAGGTTTGATGATGAAACCGCAGAAGAGTCTGAAAGGGCAGTCAGGTGAAATTATCGAGAATCCGATTGTTGCTAACTTTAAAGAAGGTCTTTCGGTTCTTGAGTACTTTATTTCTACTCACGGTGCACGTAAAGGTTTGGCTGATACAGCTCTTAAAACAGCGGATGCCGGATACCTTACAAGAAGGTTGTGCGACGTTGCGCAGGACGTTATTATTTCGGAAATCGACTGCGGTACGATTAGAGGTGTTTATATGACAGCTCTTAAAGATGTTGAGCTTGAAAGAGAACCTCTTGCAGAACGTATTACCGGGCGTGTTGCACAGGAAGACGTGTATGATCCGAGAAATGATGAAGTTATAGTTGAAGCAGGTGAGCTGATCGATGAAGAGGTAGCGGAAAGAATTGACGACGCCCTGCTTGATTCTGTTTATATTCGTACAGTTCTTACTTGTGAATCGAAACGAGGTGTATGCGCTAAGTGTTACGGACGAAATCTTACCACCGGTCATCTCGTGGAAGTCGGCGAGGCTGTTGGTATTATCGCTGCTCAGTCAATCGGTGAGCCGGGAACACAGCTTACTCTTAGAACATTCCACCTTGGTGGTACTTCTTCCCGTATTGCTTCTCAATCTCAGGTTGATGCCAATATCGAAGGTACTGTTAAATTTGATAAAATAAGATTTGTTGAGAAAACGGACTTTTTCGGTAAGGTTAAAGTTGTAACCGGACGAAGAGGTTCAATTGGAATTTATGACGACGATGACAGGATCCTTAAGAAATACGATATTCCTTACGGATCGGAGTTGATGGTTGAGGATAATGTTAAGATTAAGAAAGGACAGCCATTATACAATCACGATCCGTATAATGCTGTAATTCTAACGGACCGAGGCGGTAAAGTATCCTTCGTTGATCTTGTGGAAAATGTTACTTACCAGCAGATCGCGGATGAGCAAACCGGTCACGTGCAGAAGGTTATCATCGAATCGAAGGATAAAAACCTTACGCCTACTTTAGTGATCACGGATGATGAAGGTGTTGAAAAACTGTTTAATATGCCGAATAGCGCATATTTGTCAGTTGATGAGAACGAAACAGTTCAGCCGGGAACAATTCTGGCTAAGATTTCAAAATCCCAGACAAAGAGTCGTGATATTACCGGTGGTCTTCCGAGAGTAACAGAACTTTTCGAGGCTCGAAGTCCTCATGATCCTGCTGTTGTTTCCGAGATTGAGGGAATTGTTAAATTCGGCGCTAGAAAGAAAGGTTCGCGTGAAATTATCGTTGAGTCTCTTGACGGAATGGATCAGAAAGTATATGGTGTTCCATACGGTAAACATATTCTTGTCCAGGAAGGTGATGAGATCCCTGCAGGTGAAAAAATTACCGACGGACCGATAAATCCGCACGATATTTTGAAGATTAAAGGTACTAACGCTGTGCAGGAATATCTCGTGAATGAGATTCAGGAAGTATACAGACTGCAGGGTGTTAAAATAAATGATAAACATATCGAAGTTATCGTTAAGCAAATGCTTCAAAAATTGAAGGTAATTTCTGCCGGTGATACCAAATTCATCGATGAGGACTTTGTTAACAGGGTAAGAGTGGTTGACGAGAATGATGAGATTCGCGAAATGGTTTACATCGAGGATCCGGGTCAATCGAGGTATACAGCAGCACAACTGATTTCCAGAGCGAAACTAAGAGAGGTTAACGCTGATTTGGTTAGAAAAGATAAAACTGAAATGACTGTAAGGGATGCAGAACCGGCAACTTTCGAGAATGTTCTGCTTGGAATCACTCAGGCGGCACTTTCAACTGAGAGTTTCATTTCTGCTGCTTCATTCCAGGAAACTACTAAAGTTCTCACGAACGCGGCAACTGAAGCTCGAGCTGATTTTCTGAACGGATTGAAGGAAAATGTTGTCATGGGTCACCTTATTCCTGCAGGTACCGGATTGAAAAAATACAGTAAAATTATCCTCTCAAGCGAGGAGGTTCAGGAAGAGCCTGTTGTTGAAGATGATGGTGAAAAAAACACCGAGGAAGAAGCAGCAAAAACGGTGTAAAATGGACAAAAAACTAGTTGCAGATTCTTGACATTCGAAAAGAAAACTGCTAAATTGAGAGTCTGAATTTTTAAGCACTATATTTTTATGGAGGTAGTTTAGTGCCAACAATAAATCAGTTGGTTAGAAAAGGAAGAAAGGTTATAACCTCGAAAAACAAAGCTCCGGCTTTGAACGCATGTCCACAGAAAAGAGGCGTGTGTACTCGAGTATATACCACTACTCCGAAAAAACCTAACTCAGCGCTCAGAAAAGTTGCGAGAGTAAGGCTTACTAATGGAATGGAAGTAACAGCGTATATACCGGGCGAAGGACATAACCTCCAGGAGCACTCTATCGTACTTATTAGAGGCGGAAGAGTTAAAGACTTACCTGGTGTAAGATATCACATAATTCGTGGTACTTTAGATACTAGCGGCGTAGAGGAAAGAAAGAAGGGCCGTTCTAAGTACGGAACTAAGAAACCCAAAAAGTAAAATTAGAGAAACATGAGAAAGAGAAGAGCTGAAAAAAGGTATATTAAGCCCGATCCAAGGTATAATGATTTACTTGTTTCTAAGTTTATTAATTATATGATGTGGAGCGGCAAAAAGTCAACTTCGCGACAAATGATTTACGATAGCTTTGATGTTATCGAGCAGAGAACTAAAAAACCAGCTATTGAGGTTTTCAAGAAAGCTGTTAGCAATGTTTCTCCAATGGTTGAAGTTCGCAGCCGAAGAGTCGGTGGCGCTACATACCAGGTGCCTATGGAAGTTAGACCGGAAAGAAGAACTGCACTTGCTCTTAGGTGGATAAGAAATTATGCTAGAGACAGAAAAGATAAGTCCATGCCACTGAAGCTTGCTGCCGAAATTATTGCAGCTTCCAACGGCGAAGGTTCTTCAGTTAAGAAAAAAGATGATACACATAGAATGGCTGAAGCAAACAAAGCGTTTGCTCACTTTAAGTGGTAGGAAAGGATAACGATGTCAACGAAACGAGTAGATATATCAAAGGTTAGAAATATTGGGATTATGGCCCATATAGATGCCGGTAAAACAACAACAACAGAACGAATTTTGTTTTATACCGGTAAAGTGCACAGACTTGGTGAAGTGCATGATGGTGCCGCTACTATGGACTGGATGGAACAGGAAAAAGAACGCGGAATTACCATTACTAGTGCTGCTACCACAGCATTCTGGAAAGATCACCAGATAAATATTATTGATACACCCGGGCACGTCGATTTTACTGTTGAGGTTGAACGATCTTTGAGAGTTCTTGACGGTGCTATCGCGTTGTTCTGTGCTGTAGGCGGAGTTGAACCACAGTCTGAAACAGTTTGGAGACAGGCTGATAAGTATAAAGTTCCGCGTATTGCTTTTGTAAATAAAATGGATCGTGTAGGCGCTGATTTTTATCACGCTGTCGATATGATGAAAGAGAGACTTGGAGCAAATGCTATTCCTATTACTCTGCCGATTGGTGAGGGTGATATATTTGCCGGTGTTATAGATCTGATGACTATGAAAGCACGTATGTACCATGATGAATCTCTCGGCGCTACATTTGAGGATATAGATATTCCCGATGACCTGCTCCCGGTTGCTAATAAGTATCGAACAATTATGCTTGAAGCAATCAGCGAAGTTGATGATACTTTGCTCGAAAAATACCTGGAAGGGGAGGAAATTTCAGAGGAAGAACTTAAAAGCGTATTGAGAGAGGCTACGATTCAATTAAAGATCGTACCAGTTCTCTGCGGCTCTTCCTTCAAAAACAAGGGAGTTCAGAAACTATTGGATACAGTAGTTGAGTTTCTGCCTTCACCATTGAATACTCCTGAACTGCATGCCCATCATATTCATAGGAATGATGATGTAGTACGTAAAATTGATATAGATGAAAAATTTTCAGCACTGGCATTTAAAATTATGACCGATCCTTACGTCGGTAAGCTTACCTACGTCAGGGTTTATTCAGGTAAATTGAGTGCTGGTTCTTATATATTTAATTCAATCTCTGGTAAAAAGGAAAGAGTCGGCAGAATATTGCTGATGCATGCCAATAGGAGAGAGGATCTGGATGAGGTAAGGGCTGGTGATATTGCAGCTATTGTTGGTCTTAAAAATACAAGAACCGGCGATACTTTATGTACCCAGGATGACGCTATAATACTTGAAAAAATGGCATTCCCGGAACCTGTTATCCAGATTGCAATTGAGCCTAAAACTAAAGCCGATCAGGATAAATTGTCTGAGTCTTTAGTCAAGTTGTCTGATGAGGATCCGACATTTAAAGTTAAAGTTGATGATGAGACGGGTCAGACTCTTATTAGTGGAATGGGTGAGCTTCATCTCGAAATTCTTGTTGATAGAATGAAGCGGGAATTTAAGGTTGAAGCCAATGTAGGTAAACCTCAGGTTGCTTACAGGGAAACAATTTCCGAGGCAGTTCAAAGTGAAGGTAAATTCGTTAAACAGTCCGGTGGTCGTGGTAAATACGGACACGTGTGGATTGAAATGTCACCAAACGAACCCGGAAAAGGCTTTGAATTTGAAAATGCAATTGTCGGAGGCGCTGTTCCTAAAGAATACATCAATCCTGTTTCAAATGGTATACAGGATGCTATGAGAAATGGTGTTATTGCAGGATATCCTGTGGTTGATGTAAAGGTTAAATTGTACGATGGTTCATTCCACGAAGTGGATTCTGATGAAGTTTCGTTTAAGGTTGCAGGTTCAATGGCTTTTAGAGCTGGTGCTAAAAAAGCAAAACCAATTCTTCTAGAACCAATGATGTCAATTGAAGTAACAACTCCGGAAGAGTATATGGGAGATGTTATGGGCGATCTTAACTCAAGACGAGGTAAAATCGAAGGATTCAACGCCAGAAAGGATGCCCAGGTTATTAAAGCAATGGCCCCATTGGCTAATATGTTCGGCTATGCTACTACTTTGAGATCTATGACGCAGGGTAGAGCTATTTATTCGATGCAGTTTGCACACTATGCCGAAGCACCTAAATCAGTAACAGATGAATTATCAGAAAAGTTATCCAATAAAAAAGTTGATTCAGTTTAATTAATTAGAAATAACAAGGAGTAATCTCGATGGCAAAAGAAAAATTTGATCGTAGTAAACCTCATGTCAACATAGGTACTATCGGTCACGTGGATCATGGTAAGACTACTCTAACTGCTGCTATCACTATGGCTTTGGCCAAAAAAGGTCTTTCTTCAAAAAGAACTTTTGATAGTATCGATAATGCACCGGAAGAGAGAGAAAGAGGTATTACCATTGCTACGGCACACGTAGAATATTCAACAGAAAATAGACATTATGCACACGTTGACTGTCCTGGTCACGCTGACTATGTTAAAAACATGATCACTGGTGCTGCTCAGATGGATGGTGCTATTTTGGTTGTTGCCGCTACTGACGGTCCTATGCCTCAAACAAGGGAGCATATCCTTTTGGCTCGCCAGGTAGGTGTACCTAGAATAGTTGTTTACATGAACAAAGTTGACATGGTTGACGACGAGGAATTACTTGAACTCGTTGAAATGGAATTAAGGGAACTATTGAGTGAATACGAATTCCCGGGTGATGATATTCCGATAATCAAAGGCTCTGCTCTTCAGGCTCTCGAAGCTTCCACTGATGATGCAGTTAGTGCTGACGACGAAAGATTGAACTCAATCTGGGAACTGATGGCTGCAGCTGACGATTATATTCCGTTACCGGAAAGGGATGTTGACAAACCTTTCATTATGCCTGTTGAGGACGTATTCTCAATTACCGGTCGTGGTACTGTTGCTACCGGAAGGGTTGAAAGAGGACAGGTCAACTTAAACGAAGAAGTTGAACTTATTGGTCTCGGTATGCATAAGAAAACTGTTGTTACAGGTATCGAAATGTTCCGTAAGGAACTTGATTCTGCTTTGGCTGGTGACAATGCAGGTATTCTTATGAGAGGTATCGATAAAAAAGAAATTGAAAGAGGAATGGTACTTGCTAAACCTGGTTCAATTACACCTCATAAAGTATTTGATTGTGAAGTGTACGTCTTGGGTAAGGACGAAGGTGGTCGCCATACTCCGTTTTTCAGCGGTTACAGACCTCAGTTCTATTTCAGAACAACTGATGTAACTGGTGTTGCTACTTTACCTGAAGGCACCGAAATGGTAATGCCTGGCGATAAAGTACAGATGAAAGTTGAATTGATTTCCGAAATTGCTATGGAAGATGGATTGAGATTCGCTATCCGTGAAGGCGGTAGAACAGTTGGTGCTGGTTTAGTAACTAAAATATACGAATAATAGATTGAACCCGGCGGCTTTGCTGCCGGGCCATTTTTAAGGAGAGGTGAAAATTGCCTGGTCAAAAGATAAGAATTAAGTTAAAATCGTACGATCATATTTTAATTGACAAATCGACAGAAAAAATTATCAAGACTGTGAAAAGTACAGGTGCTGTAGTCTCTGGTCCTATTCCGTTGCCTACTAAAAGGTCGGTATACACAGTTTTGCGCTCTCCGCACGTTGATAAAAAATCGCGTGAGCAGTTTGAAATTAGGGCTCATAAAAGAATTATTGATATTCATAATTCGAATAACAAAACCGTCGATTCTCTCAGTAAACTTGAGATTCCGGCGGGAGTTGATATAGAGATTAAGTTATAAGGACTTTAAAATGCCTGGTTTGTTAGGAAAAAAAATAGGAATGACAAGTGTTTACACGCAGGACGGAGTTGTAATCCCTGTTACGGTTATTGAAACAGGTCCCTGCAGTGTTGTAGCCGTTAAAACGAAAGAAAGCGATGGCTACGAAGCACTTCAGTTAGGTTTTGGTGAAAAGAAAGAAAAGCATTTGAACAAACCTCAGCTGGGTTATTATAAGAAAAACAATGTTGCTCCTGCTGCAGTTTTACGTGAATTTAAGGGTTTTGTTGTTTCTGATTATAAGGTCGGTGATATCATCTCTGTTGATATCTTTAACGAAGGTGATGACATAAAGATAACTGGGAAATCCATTGGTAAAGGATTTCAGGGTGTTATGAAAAGACACGGATTTAGTGGTGTAGGCGGCAGAACTCATGGTCAGGGTGACAGAGAAAGAGCTCCAGGTTCAATCGGTCAGAGTTCCTATCCTTCAAGGGTATTTAAAGGCACTAAAATGGCCGGAAGAACAGGACACCGTAAAACTACCATTATGGGAGCCAAGGTTGTACAGGTTATTCCTGAAAAGAATTTGTTGTTGGTTAAGGGAACAGTTCCCGGTTCAGTGAATAGTATTGTTGAAATTAAAAAGTAATTGGTTAAGTGATGAAAGTAGATGTCTATAAAATAGATGGTACAAAATCTGGCGAATCGATTGAATTATCAGATAACATATTTGCCATCGAACCAAATGATCATGTGATCTATTTGTCGGTAAAAGCTTATTTAGCCAACCAAAGACAGGGTACTCACAAAACAAAAGAAAGAAGTGAAGTACGCGGCGGTGGTAGAAAACCATGGAGACAAAAAGGCAGAGGTACTGCAAGAGCGGGTACAACGAGATCTCCATTATGGATTGGCGGCGGTACAATATTCGGACCCAAACCGAGAAATTACAGACAAAAGATCAATAAGAAAGTCAATCGATTAGCTAGAAAATCGGCACTGTCTATTAAAGCTAAGTCTGAACAGATTGTAGTTGTGGAGGATTTCAATTTTGAAACTCCTAAAACAAAAGAATTTGTAAATATTATTGATGCGCTTAAACTGAACGGGAAAAAGACTCTTTTACTTACCGGCGGTACTCAGGACAACGTTTACAAGTCCGGAAGGAACATTGCTAAAGTCAGTATATGTGAAGCTGACAAAGCATCGGCATACGACCTGCTGAATAATCAGGTGCTTGTTGTGCAGAAGGGTGCAGTTGAAAAATTGGAAGGTTCATTAAATTAATCGCTTTAGAGGAAAAGATGCATAGTATTTTAATAAGACCATTATTAACGGAAAAGATGACTGATCTCACTGAGAGAGAGAACAAGTACGGATTTATTGTTGATATACTGGCGAATAAAATTGAAATAGCCCGCGCAATTGAGCAGAAGTTTGATGTTAATGTCGTCTCGGTTAATACAATAAGACATAAAGGAAAATCCAAAACTCAGTTCACACGAAGAGGTAGATTTTCCGGCAGAACTCCGAAATTTAAGAAAGCAATTATAACATTGAAAGAAGGTCAGACAATTGATCTCTTCGGTGAGGTTTAGATAATAGAGGAATTGGAGCTGTAAGCAAATGGCAATTAGAAAATTAAAACCAAATACACCCGGCACAAGATATATGTCTATCTCCACATTCGAGGAGGTTACTAAGGCTACTCCGGAAAAATCGCTGACAAGTTCTTTGAAGAAAAGCGGTGGCAGGAATAATCATGGTAGGCTTACAAGTCGTGCACGCGGTGGTGGTCATAAGAGAAAATACCGGGTTATTGATTTTAAGAGAAACAAATTCGGTATTCCGGCTAAAGTAAATGCAATTGAATACGATCCGAACAGATCTTGTAGAATAGCACTTCTGTTCTATGCCGACGGTGAAAAAAGATATATTCTGGCTCCCGAAGGCTTAAAAATTGGCGCTACGGTTATGTCCGGTGACGGTGCTGAAATAAAAGTTGGTAATTCGCTGAAATTAAAAGATATACCTCTCGGAAGTTTTGTTCACAATGTTGAATTGAAACCGGGGAAAGGTGGCCAAATTGGACGATCTGCAGGTATGGGTATCCAGCTTATGGCTAAAGAGGGTAAATACGCACAGGTTAAATTACCTTCAGGCGAAGTAAGAACAATTCATATGGAATGCATGGCTACTTACGGATCCGTAGGTAATTCGGATCATGAGAATATTAGTCTGGGTAAAGCAGGTAGAAGCCGTTGGCTTGGAAGACGACCTAAAACCAGGGGTGTTGCAATGAACCCTGTCGATCACCCGATGGGTGGTGGTGAAGGAAGAAGCTCAGGTGGCGGACATCCGGTTTCACCATGGGGTCAGCCTGCAAAAGGTTTGAAAACACGCAAGAAAAAGAATCAATCTAATAAATACATAATTAAACGAAGAAAAGCATAGAGTAGCAGATGCCAAGATCAGTCAAAAAAGGTCCTTACATTGATGTTAAGCTGCTGGCCAAAATCAGGAAACTTAACGAAACTTCACAGAAGAAAATCGTTAAAACCTGGTCTAGAGCAAGCACAATTAGCCCCGAATTCGTCGGACATACAATTGCGGTTCATAACGGAAACAAAATGATTCCCGTGTATATTTCCGAAAATATGGTAGGTCACAAACTGGGTGAGTTCGCTCCAACAAGGATATTCAGAGGTCATCCAGGAACTAAAGCTGAAAAAGCAGCAAAACGATAAGAAACGGTATTAAGGATTAGTTAAATGGAAGCTAAAGCGACACACAAATATATCACATCTTCTCCTAGAAAAATGAGACTTGTGATTGATACTATCAGAGGTGAGTCAGTTGAAAAAGCGATTGAAATGCTGCACTTCTCACCCAAACATGCATCTAAGTATGCTGAAAAAGTTTTAAGGTCGGCTGTATCCAACCTTTATAACAAGGATGAGGAAACAAAGTATGAGCCGTCGGATTTGTATGTGAAGGAAGCTTTTGTTAATCAGGGAGCTACATTAAAAAGAATGTTGCCGGCTCCGATGGGCAGAGCATACAGAGTCAGAAAAAGATCAAATCATTTAACAATTGTTGTAGCGACAAAAGATTAATTTCGGAGGATTTTTTGGGTCAGAAAGTAAATCCCATAGGTTTTAGGGTCGGTGTTATTCGCGGTTGGGAATCCAACTGGTATGAAAGTAAAAGTTATGCCGTAAAATTGCAGGAAGATGAGAAGTTACGAAAGTATATCAGGAATAGGCTGAAAAAAGCTGGTATTTCCCGAATTATTATCGATCGTACTTCAAAGAACATTATTTTAACTATTCATACTTCGCGTCCCGGTGTTGTTATCGGTAAGAGCGGTAAGGAAATTGCTCAGCTGGAACAGGAACTTAAGAAAATTACCGAAAAGGAAGTGAAGGTTCAAATCACGGAGATTAAAAGACCGGAACTTGATGCCAAGCTTGTTGCAGACAACATTGCTTCCCAGCTTCAGGGTAGAATTTCATTCAGACGCGCAATGAAGTCGTCTATTACTGCCGCCAGAAGAATGGGAGCAGAAGGAATTAGAATTATGTGTTCCGGACGTTTAGGCGGTGCTGAAATGGCGCGCAGTGAACAATATAAAGAAGGCAGAATTCCACTGCACACTATCAGAGCTGATATTGATTATGCAACAGGTACTGCTCACACGATTTACGGCGCAATCGGTATAAAAGTTTGGATATGCCGAGGCGAAATATTAGGTAAACGATTATCAGATTAAAGATTTCCAGGAGTTTTTCTCATGTTAATGCCCAAGAGAGTAAAATATAGAAAGTCACATAGAGGTAGAAGAAGAGGCAAAGCCCAGAGAGGCAGCACAATAAGTTTCGGTGATTATGGGATCAAAGCTTTAGGTGCCGGCTGGATTACTAGTCGCCAGATTGAAGCATGTCGTGTGGCTATAACAAGAACTATGAAGAGAGACGGTAAGGTTTGGATTAGAGTATTTCCCGATAAACCTGTATCGAAAAAACCTCTCGAAACAAGGATGGGTAAAGGTAAAGGTAATCCTGAATTCTGGGTTGCTGTAGTAAAGCCTGGCAGAATACTTTTTGAAGTCTCGGGCGTTCCGAGAGATATTGCCTTCAGGGCATTTCAGTTGGCATCACATAAGCTGCCGATTAAAACAAAAGTTGCAGTTAGACCAGACTTAGATAATTAATCAGTGAAGGTTTAGAAATGAAGATTTACGAAATACGTGAAATGTCTACGGAAGAAATTTCCAAAAGGATAAACGAAGAAGAAGCTAATTTACTCGATTTAAGATTCCAGCATGAACTTAAGAATTTAACCAACACTTCTAAACTAAGTCTGGTTAAAAAGGACATTGCAATGATGAGAACCGTTCTGAAGGAAAGAGAGCTGGAAGCAAACAAGAAAGTTGAAGAAAAAAACTAGGAGCTGCTAAAGTTTTATGGAAACAAGAGCATTGAGAAAAACCAGAATTGGTATTGTTATCAAAAACCAGATGGATAAGAGCATAACGGTTTCTATTGAAAGAAAAGTAGCTCATCCTATTTATAAAAAATATTTTAAGAAAACGACTAGTCTCATGGTTCATGATGAAAGGAATGAATGCGGAGTTGGAGATGTTGTTAAAATAATGGAAACCCGCCCTGTAAGTAAGAACAAGAAGTGGCGCGTTGTTGAAGTCGTAGAAAAAGCTAAATAATAAGGTTTGGATAAGGAGTACTAAGAAAAATGATACAACAAGAAACTAACCTGGTAGTTGCTGATAACTCAGGGGCAAAAAAGGTCAGATGTATTAAGGTTTTGGGCGGAAGCCGTAAGAGATATGCCAGTGTTGGCGACCTGGTTGTTGTTACCGTAAAAGCAGCAATGCCCGGCGGCGGTGTGAAGAAAGGTGAAGTATCGAGAGCTGTAATAGTTAGAACGAGTAAGGAAATTAAGAGAAACGATGGTTCATATATCAGATTCGATGAAAACGCTGCTGTTTTATTAAATGCTCAGAATGAGCCTAGAGGTACCCGTATCTTCGGACCGGTTGCACGCGAGCTCAGAGATAAAAAATTCATGAAAATAATTTCTTTAGCACCCGAGGTTCTTTAAGCAAGGATATATGAAATGAAAGTCAAAAAAAACGATACAGTAATGGTTATAGCCGGTAATTACAAAGGAAAAACCGGTAAAGTGTTGAAAGTTTTTCCGCAGAAGGAAAGAATTATAATTGAAGGCGTGAATATCAGGAAAAGACATACCAAACCGAATCAGCAAAATCCACAGGGTGGAATTGTTGAAAAAGAAGCTGCGATTAATGCTTCAAACGTTTTGGTCCTTGATCCGAAATCAGGCGAACCGACCAGGATTGGTAAGAAAGTTATAATTGATGATAAAACCGGTAAAAAAAGAAGCGTTAGGATTAGTAAATCCAGCGGCGAAATGTTGTAAAAATTTTTTAGGCGAGATTCTAAATGGCAAAGAAAGACGAAAACAAAAAAGCTGGTAAGAGTAAGAAAAGTGAAGGTAAAGCTGCGGAAGCAAAAGCAGTAAAAATTCCTATTACACTTTACAAGAAATATACGAGCGAGATAGTTCCCAAACTTAAAGAACAGTTTAAGTACAGCAGTGTAATGGAAGTACCGAAATTACAGAAAATTGTACTTAATATGGGTATCGGAGACGGTGTTCAGGATTCCAAAGCAGTTGATTCTGCAGTTAATGAACTTGAAACTATCACCGGACAGAAAGCATCAGTTAGAACTGCCAGGATGTCGATATCGAACTTCAAATTGAGAGAAGGGATGAAGATCGGTGCTAAAGTTACACTTCGAAGGGAAATGATGTATGAGTTTCTTGAAAGACTGATTTCAGTTGCACTTCCACGTGTACGTGACTTTAGAGGAATATCTGATAAGTCCTTTGACGGCAGAGGTAATTATACTCTTGGTTTAAAAGAGCAGATCATTTTTCCTGAAATTGATGTTGATAAAATTAGTAAGATCAAAGGTATGGATGTAACTTTTGTAACATCCGCAAAGACTGATAAAGAAGCATATGAATTGCTTACAGCGTTCGGTGTTCCTTTTAGGAAAAAATAAATAATAAAGGTTAGGTAAATAATGGCTCGAAAATCATTAATAGCAAGAGAAGCTAAAAGAAGAAAATTAGTTGACAAATATGCTCAACTGCGCAAAGAATTAAAGGAAAATGGTGATTACGAAGCGCTCCAGGCTTTGCCTAAAAATTCGTCCCCGGTTCGTTTAAGAAACCGATGCATGGTTACCGGCAGACCGCGAGGATATTATAGAAAATTTGGAATTTCACGTCTCCTTTTCAGAGAGATGGCTTTAAGGGGAGAAATTCCTGGAATTAAAAAATCTAGTTGGTAATTGATTAGATAGGAGAAATGTTAAATGCCAGTAACTGATCCGATTGCAGATTTTTTGACAAGAGTACGTAATGCAGTTAAAGCACGCAAAAAATTTGTCGACATACCGGCTTCGAATACTAAAACGAAAATGGCCGAAATTATGAAAGACTCTGATTTTATTAGAGATTTCAATATTATTGAAGATAATAAGCAGAATATATTAAGAGTTCATCTGAAATATATTGAGGGAACCCCGAGTATATCCGGACTGAAGAAAATCAGTACTCCGGGACTCAGATCCTATGTTGGTAAAGACAACATTCCCCGTGTTCTAAATGGTTTGGGGATTGCAGTTCTTTCTACTTCAAAGGGGTTATTAACTGATAAACAGGCTAGACAAGAATCCATAGGCGGCGAAGTAATTTGCCACATCTGGTAAAAATTGAATGAGGTATAGAAGTGTCAAGAGTAGGTAAAAAACCAATAAATATTAAAGACGTTGAAATAACCAATAGCAACGGTGATATTAAAGTTAAAGGAAAATTGGGAGAACTCGCTAGACCGGTTCATCCGAATATTGATATTAATGTTGAAGGCGAAGAACTTGTTGTTACAAGACCTAATGATCAGAAGGAAAACAGGGCACTTCACGGATTAACACGTGCTCTTATCCAGAACATGGTAACCGGGGTAACGGAAGGTTATTCAAAATCGCTTGAAATAGTTGGTGTAGGTTACAGAGCCGAGGCTAAGGGAAATAACCTTTTGTTGAATATTGGTTATTCTCACCCGATTTATTTCGCACCTCCTGAAGAAATAAAACTTGAGGTTCCGGCTCCGACACAGATTAAAATTAGTGGAATTGATAAGGAGCTAGTTGGTTTGGTTGCAGCAAAAATCAGATCGTTCAGAGTACCCGAACCTTATAAAGGCAAAGGTATTAAGTATTCCGACGAAACTATTGTTAAGAAAGCTGGTAAGACAGCCGGTTAATAATCTAGCTTAGGAGAAGACAAAGATGTTAAAGAAAGAAAAATTAAGAAAATTAAGAAAAGTTAACAGAGTTAGAAGGAATATATTCGGAACTCCTGAAAGACCTAGATTATCCGTCTTTAGAAGTTTGAATCATATTTACGCCCAAGTAATTGATGATACTCAGGGTAAAACACTGGCAGCAGCTTCAACAAAGTCGGCGGATATTGCTGATGAAATTAAGAAAGCTAAAGGAAATATTGCCAAGTCGAAGTTAGTTGGATCCCTGGTAGCAAAAATAGCTGTAGAAGCAAATGTTAAACAAGTAGTTTTTGACCGGGGTGGATACAAATACCATGGCAGAGTAAAAGCTGTTGCTGATTCTGCCAGAGAAGGCGGCTTAGAATTTTAAGTAGTGCCCGATCGTCTAATGGTAGGACACCGGCTTTTGGCGCCGTATGTGGGGGTTCGACTCCTCCTCGGGCAGCAAAATTTGAGATAATTTTTGAATTAAGGAGATTAAATTGAAGCCTAAAAAAGTCACAGTTCTTGATGGATTAAAAGAAAAGGTTGTTCACATAAATCGTGTAGCGAAAGTTGTTAAAGGTGGTCGACGTTTTAGCTTCAACGCAATTGTAGTTGTTGGTGACGGTAGCGGACATGTTGGTGTTGGACTAGGTAAAGCAAATGAAGTAACTGATGCTATCTCAAAAGGTATCGATGATGCTAAGAAGAATGTATACAAAGTGCCTATTATCAAAGGAACCATTCCTCACCAGGTAATTGGAAAATATGGCGCTGGCAAGGTTCTTCTGAAACCTGCTTCTCCGGGTACCGGATTGATTGCAGGCGGCGGAGTTCGTGCAGTACTTGAATCTGCAGGTGTGCAGGACGTACTTACTAAATCATTAGGTTCAAGTAATCCGCATAACCAGGTTAAAGCTACACTGAACGGTTTATTAAGTTTAATTGATGCCAGAAATATGGCTTATAAACGCGGTATGCAAGTATCTGAATTATTTAATGCGTAGTTGAGGATTAGAATGGCTAAAAAATTAAAAGTAACACAGGTTAAAAGTATAATAGACAGACCCAAGGATCAAAAGAGAACAATTGAAGCTCTTGGACTTGGCAGACCGAATTATTTCAAAGTTCATAATGATACGCCTCAGATCAGGGGAATGGTGCAAAAGGTATCGCATTTAGTAAATATTGAAGAAATTGAAGAGTAAGAGGAATTAAATGAACGTATTAAGCAACCTTAAAAATGCAAAAGGCTCAACAAGCTCGAGGAAAAGAATCGGCAGAGGTGAAGGTTCGGGGCATGGCGGTACCGCAACAAAAGGTATGAACGGACAGAAATCGAGATCCGGTTATAAGTATCGCGCATGGTTTGAAGGTGGTCAGATGCCGCTTCAACGTAGAGTTCCGAAAAGAGGATTTACTAACATTTTCAAGATAAATTACCAGGCGGTTAACGTTAGCAGCTTGCAAAAACTTGTTGATAATAAGAAAATCTCCGATGGTAAAATTGACGCTGTTGTTTTATACAAAAACGGGCTTATATCCAAGGCTGCATATCCATACAAGATACTTGGTCAGGGTGAATTAAGTGCCAAATTGGAAGTTGAAGCATTTGGTTTTAGCGCTTCGGCAAAAGAAAAAATTGAATCTGCTGGTGGTACTATTAAAGAGATTAAAGCTTAATGGGAAAATTACAAGACACATTCCGGAATATTTTTAAGATTCATGAATTGAGACAGAGAATATTATATACTCTGGCTCTTCTGTTTATCGTACGTCTCGGATCGCATATTACGATACCGGGCATTGACTCGCAATTACTTACTCAGGCAATGGCTAATAAGACGAGCAACAGTCTACTTGGACTTTATGATATGTTCGCGGGCGGCGCTTTCAGTCAAATTGCTGTGTTTGCTTTGGGTATTATGCCTTATATCAGTGCCTCAATTATCATCCAGTTGGGTGGAGCCGTTGTTCCTTATTTCCAGAAACTCCAACGAGAAGGAGAAGAGGGAAGAAAGAAAATTACGCAGCTAACCCGTTACGGAACAGTACTTATTTCATTGTTCCAGGCTGTCGGTGTTATCACCGGTGTTGTGCTGCCGCTTTCTGTTAACGGTGTTCCGGTTGTTCCTGAAGCAGTTCAGGGCGTCGGATTTGTTGTACAGTCTGTTATCATTATGGTAGCAGGTACTGTTTTTATGATGTGGCTCGGGGAGCAGATAACTGATAAAGGAATCGGCAACGGTATATCACTAATAATTTTCATTAATATTATTAACAGACTACCATTTGCAATACTCGATGAGGTTCAACTGTTAAGCGCCGGATCCAGGAACCTGGTTATTGAGTTAGTTATTCTCGGTTTAATGGTACTTATTATTGCCGGTATTGTATTGGTTACACAAGGTACAAGAAGGATTCCCGTACAGTATGCTAAAAGGGTAGTTGGCAGGAAAGTATATGGAGGTGTAACACAGTATATTCCACTCAGAGTAAATACAGCCGGAGTTATGCCCATTATTTTTGCTCAGGCGATTATGTTCATTCCCGGCACAATTTCTTCGTTTTTCCCGGATAGCGAGCTAATGCAGACGCTATCAACATACTTCGACTGGCAATCATATACATATTCTGTTATCTATGGTTTAATGATTGTTTTCTTTACTTATTTTTACACTGCAATTGCTTTCAATCCGCAGGATGTTGCTGAAAATATGAAGAAACAGGGTGGATTTGTACCTGGTATCAGACCGGGTAAACAGACCGCCGAGTTTATTGATAATATACTTACAAAAATTACTTTGCCTGGCTCCATATTCCTTGCAATTGTTGCGATACTCCCGGCATTTGTTTCGAGAATAGGAATATCGCAGAGTTTTGCCGCGTTCTTCGGTGGTACAAGTTTGCTGATTATGGTTGGAGTTGCTCTTGATACTTTACAGCAGATAGAATCTCACTTATTGATGAGACATTACGACGGCTTCATGAAAGCCGGCAAAATGAAAGCTCGAAGAGGCGGAATTTAAGTGGTCCTTATTAAGAGTAAAAACGAAATTGATAAAATTAGAACTAGTTGTCAGATAGTTGCGGAAACATTGCAGCTTGTTAAAAAGAATGTTAATCCGGGTATTTCAACCTTAGAGTTGGACAAAATAGCCGAAGATTATATTAGAAGTAATGATGCGATACCTGCTTTTAAAGGTTACTCTCAAGGTGGGTCGAGTGGTTTTCCGGGATCATTATGCACTTCGATAGACAACGAAGTTGTTCACGGCATACCTTCCGGCAGGGAATTAAAGGAAGGTGAAATTCTCTCGGTTGACGTGGGTGTTCTTAAGGATGGATTTTTTGGAGACGCTGCAATAACTATTGCGGTGGGTGAAATTTCGGAAGAAAAGAAGAAACTTATGGAAGTTACTGAAAAATCGCTTTACCTCGGGATTGAGCAGGCGGTTAAAGACAACAGAATAGGGGATATTTCTTCCGCAGTACAGGATGAGTGTGAAAGCAACGGATTCGGTGTAGTAAGAGAATTATGCGGACACGGAGTTGGCAAGCACCTTCACGAGGATCCTCAGGTTCCTAATTACGGCAGAAAAGGAACAGGGATGCTGTTGAAAGACGGTATGACAATTGCCATTGAGCCGATGATTTCGTTAGGTACTCACAGAGTTAATGTTGCGCAGGACGGATGGACAGTTCTAACACTAGACGGTAAGCCCTCTGCGCATTTTGAACATACAATAGCAATAATAAATAGTAAACCTGAAATATTAACAGTTTGTTAAATGGCTAAACAAGACGCAATAAAAGTTGACGGAATAGTAACAGAAACACTGCCGAATGCGCATTTTAAAGTTAAACTTGACAATGGTCATGAAATATTGGCGCATATTTCAGGTAAAATGAGAATGCACTTTATAAAAATTCTGGTCGGAGATAAGGTTGCAATTGAATTATCTCCATATGATTTGAATAAAGGTCGCATAACTTACAGATACAAATAAACGGAGCAGAAATGAAGGTTCGTGCATCAGTCAAGAAAATATGTGAACACTGCAAGATCATAAAGAGAAATGGTGTTGTGAGGGTAATTTGTAAAAATCCGAAACATAAACAAAGACAAGGTTAAAATTAGGAGGATACAGCTTGGCTCGTATTGCAGGTATTGACTTACCAAAACAAAAGAAAGCGTATATTGGATTAACTTACATTTACGGTATCGGACAGGTTACGGCTAGAGAAATTTTAGCTAAAGCTAACGTGGATCCCGAGAAAAAAGTTTCAGAACTTAATGAGCAGGACGTTGCTCAAATAAGATCTGTGATGACATCTGAATATAAAGTTGAAGGTTCGCTTAGAAGTGAAGTTCAGCAGAATATTAAAAGACTCATGGATATTGGGTGTTACAGAGGTTTAAGACATAGAAGAGGATTGCCGGTTCGCGGACAGAGAACGAAAACAAACTCTAGAACGAGAAAGGGCAGAAGAAGAACTGTAGCTGGTAAAAAGAAAGCACCCGGTAAGAAATAATTAAAAGGAGTTAAGATTGGCTAAGTCAGTTAAAAAGACAAAAAAGAAAGTTCATGTTGATGCGGTTGGTGTTGCATATATTAAAGCATCATTCAACAACATACTTGTGACTATTACGGATATTTACGGAAATACAATTTCGTGGTCATCGGCAGGTAAAAACGGTTTTAAAGGCTCCAGGAAAAATACTCCGTTTGCCGCCCAGGTTTCAGCTGAAAACGCAGCAAAAGAGGCTTATGATTTAGGTCTTCGTAGAGTGGATGTATTTGTTAAAGGTCCTGGTGCCGGACGAGAAGCTGCTATTAGAGCTTTGAACACATCCGGATTGCAAATTCAATCGATTAGGGATATCACACCGATACCTCATAACGGATGCCGACCACCCAAAAGAAGAAGAGTTTAATTAGGAGAGTATTTAATGGCTAGATATACTGGTGCAAGCTGCAAATTGTGCAGAAGGGAAAAACAAAAGTTGTTTCTTAAAGGCTCGAAATGTCATTCAGAAAAATGCCCTATCGAGAATAAGAATTATCCTCCGGGACAGCACGGATTAAACAGAAGAGTTAAATTTTCTGAGTATGGTGTTCAGCTCAGGGAAAAACAAAAAGTTAAAAGAATTTACGGTATACTCGAGACGCAATTCAGAACTTATTTTGATAAAGCAAACCGACAGAAGGGTGTAACAGGTGAAAACCTCATCAAGCTGCTGGAAAGAAGACTTGATAATGTAATTTTTAGATTAGGTTTCGCACCCTCAAGAAAAGCTGCCAGACAGCTGGTTCTTCACAGACATTTCACTGTTAACGGAACAAATGTAAATGTTCCTTCATTTGTCGTTTCACCTGGCGATGTTGTTGCAGTTAGAGATAAAAGTAAGAAATTGGATGTAATTCACGATTCTTTAAGAAGAACCAAAGACGGCGTGTACAATTGGCTTCAAGTTGAAAAGGCAACGTTAAGCGGAACTTTTGTTGAAGTACCAAGCAGAGAAGATATACCGTTGAACGCCAACGAACAACTTATCGTTGAGTTGTATTCTAAATAATTTATAATTAGAAAGAGGAATTTAAATGAGCTATCCGTTCATAAAGATGCCGGAAGGCGTTATTTTGGAAGAGTCCACAGCGTCTGATCAGTACGGAAAGTTCACCGTTCAGCCATTGGAAAGAGGATTTGGTGTAACTTTAGGCAACGCATTCAGAAGAGTACTTTTATCATCGATTACCGGTGCTGCAATTAACGCTATTAAGATAGACGGTGTATTGCACGAGTTCACAACTATTCCCGGAATCGTCGAAGACGTTACCGATATCATTCTTAATCTTAAAAAAGTAAGAATGAAGATTGTAAACAAGAAAGCAAATAAAATTGAATTGTCCTTGAACGGCCCCGGTGAATTTACAGCTATTGATTTGCAAAATGCCTGCCCGGATATTGAAATACTAAACCCGGACCTGCATATTGCAACGCTTAACGAAGATGCTAAAGTAGCAATGGAGCTTCGTTTCGGATTCGGTAAAGGTTATGTCCCTTCGACCGAACAGAATATAGCTGATCAAACGATAGGTATTATTCCTATTGATTCCATCTATACACCTATTAAAAAGGTTACCTACGATGTGAAGAATGTTCGTATCGGTGAAAGCAACGATTTTGAAGCGTTAACTTTGGAAATCACAACCGATGGTTCGTTAACTCCTGAAGATGCTTTGTCTAATGCAGGCAGCGTTTTAAGGGATCATATCAACCTGTTTATTAACTTTGATGTTGAGCAGGAAGAGCATAAAGTTGAAACAGAGAAAGACGCCGAAACAGAAAGAATTAAGAAAATACTTTTAACCAGTGTTGACGATTTGGAACTCAGCGTCCGATCACACAACTGCTTAAAAGCCGCTAATATAAAAACACTTGGCGATTTGGTCCGCAAAGACGAATCCGAAATGCTTAAATTCAGAAATTTCGGTAGAAAGTCGTTATCCGAACTCGTTGAAATCGTTGAAAATTACGGACTGGATTTCGGTATGGATGTAGACAAATACATAAAAGACGATGTTGAAAGTAATTAATATTGTAAAAAAGGTATATTAGAATGAGACACAGACTTAAAGGCAGAAAATTAGGAAGAACGGCATCGCACAGAAGTGCAACTTTAAGAGCATTAGCTACTGCATTGTTGATGCACAAGAAAATAAAAACTACAGTTGCAAAGGCAAAAGAAACAAGAAGATTTGTTGAGCCGCTGATCACAAAAGCAAAAGATAATTCAGTTCATGCAAGAAGACTCGTTGCAGATCAGATTAAAGATAAAGATGTAGTTAAAGAATTGTTCGACGAAATTGTACCGAAAATCGGAGAAAGACCCGGCGGTTATACACGTGTCGTGAAATTAGGCAACAGGGTTGGAGACGCTGCGGAAATGGCTATTATCGAATTGGTGGATTATAATGAAGTCGCCGAAAAGAAGTCAAGAAAAGCAACAAAAAAGGCTAAAAAAGTAGAGCCTAAAGTTGAAGAAGCAGAAATAATTGAAGAAGTTAAAGATGAAAAAACTGTTGAAGCTGAAGCTCCTGTTGAAGTAAAGGGGGAAGAAGTGGAAACTGCTGAAGAACCCAAAGAGGAAGCTGCAGCGGAAACTACTGAAGAGGATGTAAAAGCGGAAGCAAAAGAAGATGATTCAGCAGAAGAAAAAGAAGAAGAAAAAAAGTAATATATAATTATATTGATATAAAAGAGTAACCTGGCTGCAGGTTGCTCTTTTTTTATTTTAAACGTCGGGCAGTTTATATGTATAATAAAATTCAATTTGTAAAATCAGCTTCCAGTATAAAGCATCTGCCGGATAACAGGCTGCCTGAAATAGTCCTTTGTGGACGATCGAATGTTGGTAAATCATCATTCATTAACTCCTTCTTCCGCAGGAAGGATATTGCCAAAACGAGTTCATCCCCGGGAAAAACCAGAACTCTCAACTACTATTTAGTTGATGAAAAATTCTATTTGGTTGATCTTCCCGGATTCGGATATGCCAAAGTTTCCAAGAAAGAGAGGGAAGAATGGCAGAAATTGATTGAAGACTATATGATGAATTCGGGACATATATTGCAAGCTTTTCATTTTATTGACAGCCGTCATGAACCAACTAAACTTGATCAGATGCTCAACGAATTTCTAAGACAGCTTGAAATACCCTGCAGTTTCATATTGACTAAAGTTGATAAACTAAAGCAATCTGAATTTGCGAGATCGAAAAAAAATATTAAAAGCAGCTTCAAAGAAGCCGATCCTGACAAAAACGTGATTTATTACTCTTCAGTGAACGGAAATGGTAGAAAAGATGTTATAAATACCTTAAATCAGATAGTATAGTAATGCTATTTAGATAAACTTTTAGTATTATTTCGAAAATTCTTTTATAACTTTGTGTGTTCTGCCCATGCCGTTTCTCAATAGAAATAAAAAGCGAATATTTATATTCCTTTTAATACCGCTCCTTTCCGCAGTTCAGTTTTTCACTGAAGATATTGTATTGCGCATTCTAGCTGCTGTACTGCTTGTCATTTATGTCGGATTCATAATCTTTCTGCGGGACTCTGTCAGGCAGGAAGAGTATCCCTCAGAAACTGACTACGATAACGAAGCCGACCTCGAACAAGATGAAGATGTTGAAGCTGAATCTCACGGCGAGTTCGATACGGACTACGGTGAGGATTTCAAAATAGTTTCCAAGAACAGGAATATCGAAGTGTCTTCATATGGTGAAGTGACGGGAGCCGGCGACAGATCTTCCTCCGGTTCATATTTCAAACCTCCTGATTTGAAAGAAACATTTGCAAAAATCGCGAATGAAAAACTTCCTGAAAATGTTAGTCACGATGAACACTTCGGTTTTATCCTTGAAAAAATTCTTTCGGTTGTTAAGGAATCATACATGGCTCATGCGGCGTTATTCTTCTGGTACAACAAAAGGAAGGATATGCTTGCACTTGAAAAGTATGTTACCAATTCAGGCGACATTATACTTCAGAAATTTGAAGTTGAAGATGATGTGCTTAGTAAAATTGTAAAGAAGGAAGAACCCGAATTGTTGACGGATGTACTTGAGAAAGTCGAGGCTGATGTAATTAGGTATTATAGTAAACCGCAGGGTATAAAGAGTTTCATTGGTGTCCCTCTGTATTATGGCGATCAGCTTGCGGGTGTACTTGCGATCGATTCTAAAATACAGGATGCATTCGGGATTGAAACGATTTATTCGCTCGGCCGGTTTGTTAGAGTTATATCATCAATTATTTCACTTTTCGATGAGAAATTTGCAGATACACAGGCCGACCAGCGCCTAAGATCACTTCTTAATGTATTATCGACGGATAAAAAGTTTGAGACTGAGCATGAACTTTATATGGCAATTGAGAACTCCGTTAAGTCGCTTATTAACTGGGATGTCTTTGCCTTTATTAATTATTCCCCACTCGATCAGAAATTCAAAACTTCCAAAATTACCAATAAAACTTCACTTAAATATGTTGGGGAAAACCTTGAAGTTGAACTAAAAGGTACATTGATAGGGAAAACTATAATTACAGGGCAGCCGGTTAAGGTCGATGACACGACTCTCAACGAAACCCCGCGCTATGCCAAAAGTGAAGATGTTACCTTTGATGGTTCGTTTCTCGCGGTACCTTTAATTTACGATGAACAGTATTACGGGGTAATTTGTTTTGAAAGTCTTAAAAAAGCTGTTTACAATCAGAGTGATATAGAGTTTCTAAAGAAAGCAACCAAGATATTTGCTTACCTGGTTTATGCATACTCTACTCAGTCGGTGCTAAAAAGTCTGCTTGCACTCGATGTTGAAACAAAGTTTTTAAACAAGAAATCATTTTTGAAATCAGTCAGACTTGAGTTGGCAAAATCGGCACAGCTCGAAATTCCGGGAGCGTTGGTATTAATCCAGATTGATAATTTCCTTGAAGAGAACTCACTTTTTGAAGGAGATCCATTCCCAAAAGTAGTTCAGTCAATTACGGAAATGATAAAAGAAGAAGTAGGCGAGTTCAATCACATCGGCAGAATCGATGACAAATTATTTGGACTATATTTCTTCAATACACATTCAAAGGAAGCTTTCCTGTGGTCTGAAAAACTTCGTACTAAAATTGTACGTAAGCCTGTGGAAATATCAACAAAGCAGACTACGTTTACAGTATCAATTGGTGTAGCAAACACGACGAATAAAACCAATTTGGAAGAAGTGTTGTATGATGCCGAACTAGCATTAAATAAAGCTGTTGAAAAAGGTGGTAACCAGGTTAAAAGCATTTAGAGGGGTACTTTGAATAGTTTTGTACTAATAATACTGGACGGAGTAGGAATCGGCGAATTGCCTGATGCTGCTAATTATGGCGATCAGGGAAGCAATACCCTCGGCAATCTCGCGCGGCATATGAACGGTCTGGATCTCCCGAATCTTCGAAAACTTGGATTGGGCAACATAGCTCCTATCCCGGGGATGGATCCGGTTAGTCTGCCGCTTGCTTCATATGGAAAACTGGCAGAAGTATCACCCGGCAAGGACTCGACCACAGGACATTGGGAGATAGGCGGACTTAAAGTAGATTTTGATTTCCCTTATTATCCGCAAGGATTCCCGCAGGAACTTATTGACAGGTTCCTGGATGAAACCGGTGAATTGGGTATACTTGGTAATAAAGCTGCTTCAGGAACTGAGATTATAAAAGAACTGGGGGATGAACATGTTAAAACGCATTTCCCAATTGTCTATACTTCCGCCGATTCAGTTTTTCAGATAGCCGCACATGAGGATGTAATTCCACTCGAGAGATTATATGAGATTTGTACTATAGCGCGTCATCAGGTTCTTGTTGATAAGGATTCAGTTGGTCGGGTAATCGCGCGGCCATTTGTGGGGACTTCAGGTAATTACAGCCGTACAACGAATCGCAAGGATTTTTCAATGACTCCCACTTCAGATACAATTCTCAATTACTTGCAGAAGTCAGGTGTCGAAACAATTGCAATTGGTAAAGTAAACGACTTGTTTAACTACAGTGGAATAACGACAGGTCTTAAAACCAAATCCAATGAAGAAGGAGTTCAGCATATTATCAGTACTTTGACTGAAAAAAATAATTTTTTCAGTTTTACCAATCTTGTCGATTTTGATGTTTACTTCGGACATCGAAACGATCCCGAGGGATTCGCAAAAGCCCTGGAACAATTTGACGATGCTCTGCCTGATATTCTATCAGCAATGGATGATTCCGATAACCTTGTAATCACCGCAGATCATGGAAATGATCCTACTTCGACCAGTACAGATCACACTAGGGAGTATGTGCCTTTACTTTACTACAATAAGAAACGTGTTGGTAAAAATCTGGGAATCCGAAATTCCTTCTCCGATATAGCTCAGACTATCGCTCATTATTTTAAAGTAAATAATGACCTTAAAGGAATTAGCTTTCTTAATGACTAAGTCAGAGCGTGAGAATTTTCCAAAACCTGCAAACACAGAAATGACAAACTCTATAGATGAGCGGTTAACTCGATTAGGAATAGATAAAGAAGAACTGGAAGCAATAGCCGTAAATCAGAAAATACCGATTGAAGTTGCACTGGAGTTATTCGAATGTAAAGGCGGTATTAAAGACAATTCGTTTTTGGAAAGAATAGAATCTTATGCGGGATAAGCCGGAATATTTTATTGATACCGATATACTGGTTGGGCATCTCAATCATAACGGTAATTCAAAATCCAGTCTTGAAAAGGCAATGCTGATAGGAATTTGTTTTACATCGGTTATTAATGCCTCCGAATTGTATATTGCGGCACGTAATATCGACGAGAAAGAAGAAGTAGATAAACTGCTGAGAACATTGAATGTATTGGGTCTTCATGCTCGTTATAGTTTGAATATATATGATATTAGTGAACATATCGATAATTTACGCGACGCAATGATTTGTGCTCTTGTGAAAAATAATAAGCTGCCGGTACTGACAAATAACAAGAAAAAGTATAAATTTGCTGATATTGAATTGATTGATCCACAATCTTTGTGAGGATAATGTGGTTTTAGGAAAAGTAATAGGTACTGTATGGTCGACAAGAAAGGATGAAAATCTTGTCGGGTCAAAATTTATGATAGTCAGGGAACTCAATCTTGACTATACACCAAAGAGTAAAACAGTTGTTGCTGTGGATTCGGTAGGCGCCGGTGTGGGTGAAATTGTTCTGGTTGCCCAAGGGAGTTCTGCCAGGCAAACAGTTATAACTAAAAACAAACCGGTTGACGCAGTAATAATGGCGATAGTAGATAAGCTGGATATATCGGTAAAAGAACAACTTGAAGAAACCTCAAAGAATTAAATGCAGCTTGGGAGAGTCATAGGATCAATTTGGGCTACAAGGAAGTGTGAAGCTATCAATAATTATAAGCTTCAACTTGTACAGCCGTTGAATGGAGAACTTCAGAAACTTGGAGACCCGATCATCGCAGTTGATACTGCCGGTGCAGGTCCGGGAGAAATAATTTATTATATCACCGCGGCGGAAGCTGTTATTCCACTTGATGTCGATATGGCTCCTGTTGATGCGTCCATAGTAGGTATTGTCGATTCCGTTAATTCCGAACTTAAATGAGGGGAAGTTCATTTGAAGATTACCAAACAGTATACGAACCGTGAAAGTCAGTCTCTTGATAAGTATTTACAGGAGATAGGCAAGGTGGATCTGCTTACACCCGAACAGGAAATTGAACTTGCTATAGAAATTAAAAAAGGGGATCAGGTTGCCCTTGAAAAACTTGTAAAAGCGAATTTAAGATTTGTTGTAAGTGTGGCGAAGCAATATCAAAACCAGGGGCTATCGCTTGGAGATCTAATAAATGAAGGAAACCTGGGACTTATTAAAGCTGCTAAGAGATTTGATGAAACAAGAGGATTCAAATTTATTTCTTACGCTGTATGGTGGATCAGGCAGTCAATTTTACAGGCGCTTGCTGAACAGTCCCGGATTGTAAGGCTTCCATTGAATCGCGTAGGTGCTTTAAATAAAATCGGGAAGGCCTATAGCAGCCTCGAACAGGAATATGAAAGAGAACCAAACGCGAATGAACTCGCTTCGGAATTAGAGATGGATATTACTGAGGTTTCCGACGCACTGAAAATAAGCGGCAGGCATGTATCGGTTGATGCCCCGTTCTCGCAGGGTGAAGATAACAGGCTGATTGATGTTCTGGAGAACGATGAACAGCCTTCCCCGGATTATACATTGATGAGTGATTCATTAAGAAATGAAATTGAAAGAGCATTGTCGACTTTAACTGACAGGGAAGCCGAAGTTATTAAGCTTTATTACGGTTTGAATAAGGAACACTCATTAACACTTGAAGAAATTGGTGAGAAATTTAACTTAACACGGGAAAGAGTCCGTCAGATAAAGGAAAAGGCCATTAGAAGATTACGCCATGCATCCCGAAGTAAAAATCTGCGCGCATATCTCGGGTAGAACGATGCGGTTACTTAAATTATATTTGCTCACTGCAGTTGTAACCGTTTATTTGGTTATTCCAGGCTGTTCTTCAAGTTCTTATTCCAACAGATATAATAAAGCAGAAGAGACGGAGACGCCGGAACGCTCTAAAGTCAACAGGTTTTCGTCTGAGGATGATCCTGAACCCTCCAAAGAATCAACAAGTACAACTTATTCAAACCCGTCCGGATCTACTGAGTTTGACGAAACACCTGTTGAAGATCACCCTGTCGATAAAGCTGCATTTGTGAAGAACTATAAGTATCTGGAGCAGATAAGTTCATCTCTGACTTCACGGGAAAAGATGCTGTTTGAAATTGTTAGTTATCTCGAAACGCCATATCAGTATGGTGGTAACGGGATAAATGGAATAGACTGTTCGGCCTTTACGAAAAACATATTCCAGTCATCGGCAGGAATTAATTTACCCAGAACAGCAAGTGAACAATATGGTGTCGGATCATCAATTAATAGATCCTCCCTTAAATTTGGTGACCTCGTTTTTTTTAATACTACCAGAAAATCCTACCCCGGGCATGTCGGCATTTTTATTGGGAATGACATGTTTGCACATGCGAGCAGCAGTCTTGGAGTTACAATTTCTTCTCTGAAAAGCACATATTTTAATAGCAGGTATATTGGCGGTAAAAGAATAGACGATATCTCAGGGCAGTGATTATAAGATATCGAAGTGATACTTATCCGGCCATTTTACCAGCTCTTCGAAGGTCACTAAAGAAATCCAAAGCTTTCCTGAACTCAATCTTTTCAGTGTTGTTTAGATTGAAAACCGATTGAACGGCTGTGTTGAGCAGCCTGGTGTTTATATTTTTAGTAGCATATTCAATGTCACTACTATACTGGTCCCTGTCTTTTTCAACAGTTTCGTAAAAAGTCAAAAACGTTTTAATCTTTATATTCGGCGAAGTATGCTGATTGTTCATAAAAGTAATTAATTCGCTAAGTAGTTCTTTGGGATACTTCAGACATATACTAATTGCCGCTTCAGCAGCCATATTCATAATATCCAGATATCTGAACACTTTTAGGTCTGTATTCATTGCAATTTTTGTAAGTCTTTCAAGACTTAACGTAGCCAAGCTAAGACGGTCGTGATCTCGTTTAATCTCGTAGGCAATAATTTTTTTTAGGATTTCCGGAAGAATCTCAAGTATTTTCTTGCTGTTTTCAGTGTTTTTCACCGACTTATTTTTTGCAATATTAAGCAGAGATACCCAATCACCGGATTCAATTATTTCCTCTAAAGTTGTTTCCTTTTGCTGGTATTGGGAATTATTGTTCTTACTCTTCATTTTCTGAACAGCTTCAATCTTTCTGAGTTGGAGCTCATGTCTGGCTTCCCGAATAGCATTTTTTATTATCGGCACCTCGGATATAATGGGTACACCTTCAATTACCAGCATTTTTATTATATCAAAAGCTTTAGAGAAAGGGACATCAAAAGTAATTAACAGATGATTCGGCACCTGTTGCGGTTTCCCGGTTTTAAGCTGGAATTCATCTTTGAATTTTGGATATTGTTCTAGTGTTTGATTTATTTTTTTTAGTATAGCTTTTTCTTCAAAAGATTTAACAAGACTAACTATTTGAATTTTTGTTTCGGGCATTACTGTGCATTCCTCTCTAGAAATTCGAATGGAATTGAACGTATTATTTCAATAGTTATTATCGAAAGTAAAACCAAATTTTTAAGAGTCAGAAAGCACCTTTATGTAAAAAATATGTCACGAAAATCAGGGAAGAAAATGAGAATTAAATCTTCTATCCCCGTGTTTTAATCTAAACCACTCAAATTCTTGATTGATTAAAAGAATTGATTCCAGTAATTTGAAAATATAAAAATTGTGAATTTAACAGGAGATAGTATGGATTATCGAGTTGAAACTGATACAATGGGGGAAGTAAAAGTACCCGCTGATAAGTATTATGGAGCACAGACAGCACGCTCATTAATGAATTTTAAAATAGGCGGGGACAAATTTCCAAGAGAATTGATCCGGGCGCTCGGTGTGCTTAAAAAGGCGGCTGCTATGACAAATGTAGAACTAGAAATGCTGCCGAAGGAAAAAGGCGATTTAATAGTCCAGGCTGCTGATGAAGTAATTGAAGGAAAACTTGACGACCACTTTCCGCTGGTTGTATGGCAGACAGGAAGCGGGACACAAACGAATATGAACTCGAACGAGGTAATTGCAAACAGAGCAATTGAAATTGCCGGTGGCGAATTAGGAAGTAAAAAGCCTATTCATCCGAATGATGATGTAAATAAAGCTCAGTCCTCAAACGATACTTTCCCAACTGCGATGCACATAGCTGCTGTTGAGGAAATTCACAGACGGCTTATTCCCATGGTCACTAAACTCAGGGATGCACTGCAGGCTAAGTCGGATGAGTTTAAAGATATTATAAAGATCGGCAGAACACATCTTATGGATGCTGTTCCATTAACTCTGGGACAGGAATTTGGCGGATACGTTCAACAGCTATCGAACGGTCTGGATAGAATTAATGGGTGCCTGCCGCGCCTTAGTGAATTAGCTCTTGGTGGAACCGCAGTCGGCACAGGACTTAACACACACAAGGACTTCGCTGAACTTGCTGCAGCAAAAATTTCTGATATAACCGGGCAGAAATTTATATCGGCGCCAAACAAGTTTGAAGCCCTTGCAGCGCATGATGCCGTTGTGGAAGCAAGCGGTGTTATGAAAACCCTTGCAGCCTCGCTGATGAAAATATCAAACGATATCAGGATGCTTGGTTCAGGCCCCCGTTGTGGAATAGGTGAACTTCAGCTCCCAGAAAATGAACCTGGAAGTTCCATAATGCCTGGAAAGGTTAATCCGACACAGTCCGAAGCAATGACAATGGTTTGCGCTCAGGTAATGGGTAACGATGTTGCTGTTAACTTCGGTGGTGCAACCGGACATTACGAACTGAACGTGTTCAAGCCTGTTATGATATTTAACCTGCTTCAGTCAATCAGGCTTATAGCCGATGCCTGCGAGAGTTTTACGGATAATTGTGTTGTCGGTATCGAACCAAATAAGGATATGATAAATCATTACCTTACGAATTCGTTGATGCTTGTTACCGCATTGAATCCGCATATCGGTTACGACAATGCCGCTAAGGTGGCGAAGAAAGCATTTAATGATAATTCGACTCTCAAAGCTGCAGCGATTGAACTTGGTTTATTGACTGAGGAAGAATTTGATGAAAAAGTGAAGCCCGAGAATATGGTCGGACCAAAGCAATAAGTATAATTTCTAACTAGATGTTCTGTAATACTTATTCATCATACCGGAAGAGTCAAATCTTCCGGTATTACTATTTAGTAAACCAATAATTACTCTCCAAAGAAAATTGATTCACCTGTTGATAAGGGTGGGAATAAATTCGAACTCATGCTTGCTGAAAAGTAAGTCGTGAATGCATTGATTTTTATCAAATTATAAATTCATCATTCATCCAGACTGTGAAATATTTCGAATAGTAGTTCGTTATTTGTGTATAAATTATAAAATCATAACAATGCGAGGGTAACATGATACGTTTCGCACAACCTCTTTCAAAAGGCTGGAACAGGATGAAAAAGTCGCTGTTCAGACCTTTTGATATTAAAAAATGGTTTGTTGTCGGATTCACAGCCTTTTTAGCCGGATTGACCGATTGCGCAGGACACGGTGGCGGACAGAGTAAATTTAGTGATAACTTTGATGCTTATGAATTTTTCCATTTTCCTGAAACAGTTAGCGACTGGCTTGCCGCAAATCCTTTCTGGGCAGTTCTAATTATGATCGGAATAGCACTCGGTCTTGTACTCATTATAATCTTTACCTGGCTGGGTTCACGAGGAAAATTTATGTTCCTGGATAATGTTATTTACGACAAAGCAGAAGTATCGAAACCCTGGTATGAATACACCCGTGAAGGTAATTCGCTATTCCTGTGGCGACTTGTCTTTGGGATTTTTGTCGCACTCTTTTTCATCATATTCGCGATAATAGGTTTTAATACTGCATATAATATTTACTACGAAGATTATGGATCAGGAATTAGTGCCCTTTTTATAATCGGCGGTATTATTCTCTTTCTGGTTACTTCGATTGTACTAATGTATGTTGACTGTTTCCTTGACAACTTTGTTGTGCCGATTATGTATAAAAACAGGATTAGCGCTATTAAAGGCTGGAGCAGATTTTTTAAAATCCTTTTCCCGAATTTGGGTTATTTCATTTTGTTCGGTTTACTAAAGTTCGTTCTTATTTTAGCATTGGGTATTGGAATATTTCTTGCCGGTTTACTTACATGTTGTATAGGATTTATATTTCTTGCTATGCCTTACATTGGCGATGTTGTTCTTCTACCGTTCAGCTACACATTCCGGGCATTCGGAGTTGAATTCCTTGAACAGTTCGGAGATGAATTCAAATTGTTCTTTGAATGGGAAGCCGGTTCGGATAATGGGGAAGTAATTATTGAATAATATACTATCAAATACTGATGCGGTTTTTACAGAAACCTCTGATAAGAATAATCCTCAAACGATGCGGGCCAGGTTAATAAGACTTCTACTTGCCTTACTCTTGCTTTCGGGAGTATGGCTTTTACACTCACTTGAACCAGGTGAAATTCCGCTGCCTGAGTGTGAGTTTAAAAGTATTACTGGTCTTCCTTGCCCCACTTGCGGAATAACCAGATCGATGCAGGCCGCAGCTAATTTGGAAATCAAGGAGTCCTTCATTCAGCATCCATTCGGCTTATTACTTATTTCTGTGATCTCAGTATTGTTTTTCTTTCTACTTACGGAAGCAATAACCGGAAAAAGGCTAAGATTGATACCGGTAAAAGTGAATATTAAAATGATCTTTATCGGATTAATTTCAGTATGGTGGATTTATTGGTTGATCAGGATTAGTTATGTGCTTGTAGAATCCTTGTGATCAAGTTCCTTTACAAAGAAATGTTTATAAATACATTCTGACGATAAGTTTTATAGTAACCAAAAGGGTTTTGCAAGTTTTAAAAATTATACCCGTGCTTCTGATTTTAAGCCAGTCCCGGAAGACTGGCTGGTTGCAATTGCCGCAGTTGTTAACAACGTTAAACCTGTAACTATTCCTTTTGTATTCGGAGGCGACGGCGCGGTCTTCTGCTTTCCCGGGAATTATAAAGATAAAGTCAGCTCTGCTCTCTTAGCTTCTGAGCAGCTTGCAAAAGTTGATTTTAAAATGAATCTGCGTATTGGTATTGTTCCGGTCTCCGAATTACGCAAAAGGAGAACGGATGTAAAAACAGCTAAGTACCAGCCGTCTAAGTATTATCAGAAGGCAATGTTCAGTGGAAACGGTATCAGTCTTGCCGAAGATCTTGTCAAAGCTGACAACGAATTCAAGATTCATAACCCTGCAATAATTCCTGAAGCGAATTTCAACTGATTTGAATGCAGGTGGGATGAAGTACCGGGACCGCATGAAGAAACTATAAGTTTAATTATAAAGTCGCACTTACCGGATGAACTAAATGAACGTCTTTATGGTGATATTAGTATCGAACTGAATCAAATATACGGCGAAGAATATAACATCACCCAATAAGGAAGGAATCATTATCGCTAAGTTTTTCACTCAGGAAGCTCTGTTCAGAAGCAGCCATAAGAACAAAACTCGGCAGTAATATTCGAAGAATATTATACACATTGAAATTGATTGTGTTGAATGGTATCGGTAAGTGGTTTTTTGTATTCAGGCAAAAAAACAAAATAAACTGACTGGGGAAAATACAAGGACAGACTAATTACCAATACCGATTACAGGAAGTTTGATGATACTTTAAGAATGGTAATATCCGGCTCTCCCGAGCAACGGGAAAAACTAATAGAATTTTTAAGCTCATTACGTAGAAAAAAGAAAATTGCTTTCGGAATTCATGTTTCCCAAACCTCCTTGGTGACTTGTCTGGTTGAAGATTACGAAACCGAGCATATACACTTTCTTGATGTATCAAACGGGGGGTACACCTTTGCAGCCATACAAATGAAGGAGCAATTAGCAAAATTTAATTCGGGCGATTAATCGTATTTATATTTGCGGGAGCATAAGTGTAGCTGAAGTGGATTTCAAAAGACGATGAGTTCTTCACCGTCTCTTTATAAACCAGATTAACTTTTTATTAATGACTCAATTCTTGCGAGTTCTTCAGCAGTAAATTCCAGCCTTTCCAACGCACCTGCAGCATCTTCAATCTGGCTGACTTTGCTTGCACCTATCAGCGCAGATGTAACCTGCTCATGTCTTAAAACCCATGCGATAGCCATTTGCGCCAGTGTCTGATTTCTGCTTGATGCAAGCTCGTTCAACTTAGAAATACTTTCAATTAGTTCATGAGTTATCTGATCTTTTCTAAGAAATCTGCCGTCGCTTCCCGCTCTCGAATCTTCAGGAATTCCATTAAGGTATCTGTTGGTAAGAAGACCCTGCGCAAGAGGTGAAAATACTATACTGCCTATTCCTTCCTCATCCAAAACATTCAGTAAACCATCCTCAATCCATCTGTCGAACATGCTGTATCTCGGCTGATGTATAAGACAGGGAGTTCCCAGTTCATTTAATATCTGAGAGGCTCTTTTCGTCTCTTCGGGATTATACTGTGATATTCCAACGTATAACGCTTTCCCGCTGCGGACTATTTGATCGAGCGCACCTAAAGTTTCTTCCAAAGGTGTTTCAGGATCAGGCCTGTGATGGTAGAAGATATCTACGTACCCGAGTCCCATCCTTTTGAGACTCTGGTCAAGGCTTGCGATTAGATACTTGCGTGAACCGAAATTACCGTATGGACCAGGCCACATATCCCAGCCTGCCTTTGAAGATATTATCAGTTCATCACGATAACTTTTTAGATCCTGGTTGAATATTTTGCCGAAGTTCTCTTCCGCGGATCCATAGGGTGGTCCATAGTTGTTTGCGAGATCAAAATGAGTGATGCCGAGGTCAAATGCTTTGTGAATCATTTTACGGCTGTTATCAAAATCATTGACATGGCCGAAGTTATGCCATAAGCCCAATGAAACCATGGGCAGTTTGATGCCGCTCTTTCCGCATCGTTTATATTTCAGACTATCATAGCGGGTATCCGAAGCTATGTAATTCATTAACGCTCCTTTATCAGTCAGTTATACAATTAGGGACGTAATTTACCAATTCATAACCTGTTTGTAAAACGGGATTACCTGACCGGCAATATCTTTGTGCTCATCAATATCCGGATGTCCGGAACAGCCTGAATTGAAACTGCCGTTAAACTCGAACAATTGGATATTCTTATCACCGTCGTTTCTAATTTGAATAACAATTTCTTCGATGAAACTTTCTAATCTGGCACCAACCTGCCCGGAAATCATTGGACTGGTAAGGCAGACTATTTGCGCTTTAGTATTGTACTTTCGAAGATGTTGAATGAAGTTGACATATGCATTAACGTATTTGGTGGAATCAACAGGACCACGATCATACGAACCGTCACCATTAGAGAAATCATTTGTGCCGAGGCAAATCGAAATTAAATCAGCATCAAATGAATTTGGATCCCAGGTAGTTGTTGAATCAGTGTTGAGGAACAGGTTGTCGTATACATCGGGCATAACCGGTCCGGGACTATTCCAGTTTCTGTATATACCAATGCCGGACACAGAACTCAGCAGCCAATCCGCATCCAATGCTCTAGCCGCAATAGGTGCGTAAGACCAATACGCGTTATGTTGATCGTACCACTGGACTGAACCGCAGGGGAGACCTGTTAAATCGTTTCCCATTCCGCAAGTTATTGAGTTACCTATAAATTCAATTCTTCTGGATTTTGTATCTCCAACTTTTTGAAGATCAGTGCAAATAATTCCTTCCACATCGATGTACCCGTTAGCAGCCTCGGTAGCCTTGCATAACAATACTTTGTGAAAAGAGTCTTCAAGACCTTCTGCAATTCTATGCTGCTTTTTATCCTGTGATATTTTTTATCCTTTCCTGGTACTCTCCGTCAATTTCAATTGAGATATAGCCGTGTCCGCCGTACAATCCTTCGTCATTCAAGAGGACATCACAAAATGTTCCTTCGAATCCGAACTCCAGATAAGAACCGGCACCGCTCATGCGGGCAATTCCGGTATCGGAGAAATCAATTCGCCCGATATAGGTGACCGACTTACTATCTGCCGGGTACAGTTGTGCTTCACCTGTTTTCAGACTGGAACAACCTGAGGATAAAACTATACCCGATACAATAAGAAAATTTCTAAAGTATTCTGTAATCAGTTTAGAATTCATCTGAATATTCCTCTATTGAAATTAGCGGCTTCATTTATCAATTACATTTAACCCATTATTACTTTTACATCATTTGTCATTTTTATCAATTCAACCGGTATCAACTTGGAAGTGATTGTTTCTCCGTTTATACTAATTTCCTTAACACCTTTCTCAACGCCATTCGTATTTTCAATATCGATATTTAGTACGTTGCCACGAAATCTGCGGGTAATACTGAACTTTTTCCATTCGGCTGGTATACACGGGTCTATAATGAGACCATTATAATCAGGACGAATTCCTATGATGTATTGTGTCGCTGAATAATAAGACCAGGTTGCAGCGCCGCTAAGCCATGGTAATCTTGAAGCACCGAAACGCGGACTATATCGACTGTGAGTAAATTGGCAGTAAACATAAGGCTCAATCTGTCTTACTTCGGACTTAGTATTGTATGCTGCCGGCATGTATGCACGATAGTACTCGTATGCCTGTTTACCGTTGCCAAGCATTGTTTCCGCGATCACTGCCCATCCCTGAGTATGTGAGAATATCGATGCGTTTTCTTTCATACCCTGGTTGAATAACGGAGCTTTAATTACCTTATGATCGGTATTTTCATACGGAGGTGAACAAACTTCCACACCGTACTCTGTAGCCAGATTATTCTTGACTGCATTCATGGCAGCCTTCGCTTTTTCAGCAGATGCATGACCGCTTAGCACAGACCAGGATTGCGGATTCAGCCAAACGCGTCCTTCATCATTTTCGTGAGAGCCGAATTTCATCCCGTCGAATCTGAAAGCGCGCAAATACCATTCGCCATCCCAACCATGCTTATCAATATTTTCATCAAGCACTTTAAGCTGACCAGCCGCCCACTCGACTTCATGTTCCATTTCAAATATTTCACAGATTTCACTATAGATGCTTAATGCGTAACGAAGCTGTAATGCAACAAAAACAGTTTCACCGTCATGACCTAATTCAAGACAGTCATTCCAGTCGGCAAGTAAACCGCAGGGGAGACCGTGTTTCCCGGTTCGTTCCAGATTGAACTCGATCGCTCTTTTCAAATGTCCGAGAACCGTTTGCTTCACCTTTGTCAGCATAAGGGAGTACTTTCTTATAAAAGTCAATGCTTCCGGTTTCCTTAATATATGCAGGAATCGTATTAAACAGCCAGAGACAGTCATCGGAACGGTAGTCCTTTTCAGCAGGCGCCGGTTCGCTTCCCGGATTATGTGCAAATGGTTTTACAACCGGCATAGCGCCACCTGTTGATGCCTGCCCGGTAATCATTAACTCCAGGCGCTTACCTGCGTCTTCGGGAATAAGATGCATAACGCCCAATAGATCCTGAACTGTATCGCGATAACCAAGTCCGTCACGCTCACCGCTGTAGACAAGACTCGCAGCACGTGACCACGCATATGTCATTAGGCTGTTAAATGCGCTCCACATATTTGTCATGCTGTTAAACTCGGGATCAGGTGTGTTAACAGTAAAAACCTTCCAGTCTTGAATGCCAGTAGTCTTTAAGTTTATTGAACTCAGTATGAAGCTTGGTAACATCGCTAAATTCATGGACGGCTGCTTTGCCTTCAACCGAGGCTTTGCCAATACCCATTAGAACCGCGAATTCCCTTGATTCTCCCGGTTCGAGATCTATATCAATCTGAAGTACCCCGCAGCCATTATCACCGTAAGCGAGTGAATTTGTACATCCTCCGTTTTCAACAATTTGGGGATTATGGTATGATCTGTAATTACCAAGGAATACATCCCGGTCTGTTTCGTATCCGCTGATCTCAGTTCCAACCACGCCCATAAAAGTATGACGGTTACCATCATGGTTTTGAAAATCACCTTTGTCATCGGGTAGTAACACATTTATTCCATGATCGATAATTCCGTTAACAACACTCATTCTGAGGATATACTGTGTATACTGGAGGTTGAAGAAATCCTGCATGAGATGCCAGTTGTTTGCGTACTCAACGAATGTAAAAACACGAAGACTTCTTTTTACGTTGTCATTATTCGTAACCTTGCTCAACCAGCATTCATAGTTTTTACCGAGCGGTACAAAGTAATTTGTACTACTCGCAATCCTATCATATTCTGATTCTATAATTGTATATGCGGTTCCATGCCGGCAGACAGATTTATACTTTTCCAAAGGCTTACCTACAGGCTGCCACGATGCAGACCAATAATCTTTCTTATCCTTGTCATGTATATATAAATAGCGTCCGGGCTGATCCATCGGGACAGAATTGAACCGAAGTCGCATGAATCTACCCTGGGCAGCAGAGTGATAGAAACTGTAGCCGCCGGCATTATTAGTTATTATAGCTCCGTACTCTGTTGATCCGAGATAATTACTCCAAGATTTTGGAGTATCGGGCCGGTCAATTACATATTCTTTTCTTTCGTCATCGAAGTGGCCGAACTGCATAATTAAAATTCCTCCAGATTTTCTTGATTTACGTACTCAAATATTATTAGCCAACAACTTCCGAGTTGTTTTTTAATATACTCAACAAGTTCATCTATCTTCGCAAAAGCAATTGCAGTGTAAGTGTCGGCAGCGCCATAGTATAAAGCTATCTTACCTGTATCTGCACAATAAAGATTTGCACAGGGAAAGGTGACATTCGGTACGAAGCCAACCGTCTCGTATGTTTTCTCGGGAGTCAGTAGATAATCTCTGGTTCTGTAGAGTACCCTTGACGGATCTTCCAAATCTAGAATAGCCGCTCCGAAACTGTAAACAAATCCATTGCATGTTGTTGAAACACCGTGATAAAATAACAACCAGCCTTCAGTTGTTTCAATGGGTACTGATCCGGCACCGATTTTAACACCCTGCCACCAGCCTTGTCCCGCCTTTACTCATTAAATGCTTATGGTTTTCCCCAGTAAACCATATCAGGACTTTCACTAAGGAAAATATCTCCGAATGGAGTGTGTCCGCTATCGCTGGGTCTGCTAAGAAGCAGATACTTACCGTTAACTTTTCGGGGGAATAATACTCCGTTTCTATTGAACGGCATGAGTGGATTCGACATCCGGATGAACGTTTTAAAATCTGTTGTTCGTCCGAGTCCGATTGACGGACCATTCAAATCATTGCACCAGACAATATAAAAAGTATCTTCAATCTGAACGAGGCGTGGATCGTATGCGAAGCTTGTTGGATTCGGATCACCGTTTTCATCAACCCATTGAATTGGATCGGGACCTAGTTCCCAGTTCAGTGCATCCTTACTTTGTCCTGAGAATAGTGTGGCGCGGCCGTTTTTCTGATCTGCTCTGAATACACCAACAAATTCACCGTCCTTGGGAGCGACCGCACTGTTGAAAACTCTTGCTGCTTTAGGAATAGGATTCCAGTCAATCACCGGATTTCCGCTGTATCTCCATACAACATCAATACATCCTTCGGGTTTATCTTCCCATGGAATATTGGGTAATGGATTCCCGATTATTTTTGTACTCATAAAACACCTGTAAAAATAATTCTTAAAATAAAACGGCCGGAAGAATCCGGCTCGGCTGAAATCATAAACTTATTCTAATTCTTTATTCTTCTTCGGAATTCTCATCTTCTTTCGCTTTCCTTTCCGCAAGTTCTCCAGTAATTACCTCAACCTTCTGATCGTTTAGAGGATAGAAGAACATAAGAATCATTGAAACAATTCCGAATGCTGCAGGAATAAGACTGAACAGCAGTATCAATCCGGAAAGACTATCGGCAGATTGATCGACATTAGGTTCGAATCCAACTTGTGACATTAGAGTCAGAGCCACGTACGCACCGAATGCCCAGCCGAATTTCTGGGACATAGTTGATGCCGAAAAGATTAGTCCGGTCGCGCGTCGTCCTTGTTTCCATTCCGCATAGTCTGCAGTGTCTGCATACATAGCCCATAATAGAACACTTAAAGGACCGCCGGTCATTGAACCGGCAAACTGGAAGAAGAATATCAATCCTAATTCATTTGCTGTTAATACATACACAATAGCAGTGCTGAATATGGCTATGATAAAGAAAATCATAAAAGTTTTTTTCTTTCCGATAATTTTAGCAATCCAGCCGACAAGCAGTACGCCAAGGAAAGATGCAAACTGGCTTACTGTATTATAAGCGGAAGCAAGTGTTTCGAAATTGTATGAATCCGAATCAAGAAAAGGAAGTGAGAACTGCTGTGTACCGATTACATATTTGAAGTAATGGACGGTTACACTGCTTCTCACAGCGACAAACAATATGAAGGTAATTGTTGTGGCCAGAAGAATAAGCCAGGGTTTATTTGTAACGAGTTCATACAAATCTTTTTTAATCGAAGATTTTTGTGACTTCGGCGGCTGTACTCTTTCTTTTGTGCCTCTAAAAGCGATTAGAAAGAAAACAACAGCTGCAATTCCATATATAATAAATGACATTTGCCAGCCCTTGGCATCATCACCGCCGCCGAGCGTTTTAACCATTGGGAGTAGTGTGGCAGAGACAATTATTCCGGCGGCAAAAGCAAATAGAAACTTTACGGATGAAACAGTGGTGCGCTCATTTGAGTCGGCTGATATTACACCCAGTAGGGCAGTATACGGGATATTAATGCCTGTATACAACATCATTATCAAAATGAATGTTGTATATGCCCATATAAGTTTACCACTTGCACCGAAATCCGGTACCGTGAAAGTAAGTACACCAACAAAAGCAAAAGGTACGCAGAGCCATAATAAATAAGGTCGGAATTTACCCCATTTAGTCTTCGTACGATCAGCAAGTATACCCATCAGGGGATCGTTTACGCCATCCCAGATCCTGCTAACTAAAAACATTGTTGCGGCGGCAGCGGCTGGAATTACGAATACATCAGTATAGAAGTAGGTGAAATAGAGCATGAAGGTCTGCCAGTATAATACAGATGCAAGATCACCGAAGCCATATGACATCTTCTCCTTCATCGACAGTTTTGCAATGATTTTCGTCATTAATCCCTCCCGGGTTTAGTTGGTTTTGTATTCGGAAGAACAAATGGATTTATTCTCGTTTTCAGATTAAAATCTACTGGGAATAAGGTAACATAAAAATAGAAATATACAGGTTTCCCTATAAAGTTCTCTGACATTATTTCGTATTGTAATTCTGAAATAGTCAAATATTCACATTAACAAGACATAATATTTTATTATAACCGGATAAATTATAAAGTCTGTGGCGGAAAATAACCAGTTTCTTAATTCATAGTTTTGCAAAAAATATACCAGTAATATTGGAACTCAGGCTCAATTAATTATTGTAAAAAACACACGAAATCATGCTTCCATAAAAATAATTTAAAAGCTATCTTCTGACTGAATTAAATTTCATTATCAATTTGATCTAAAGCTTATTAAAATGATAAAGAAATTCTCATGGGGAAATATTGACCTGCAGCTTAGTGAAAAAAATGCATCTGAATAATTACCCAATTAACTAAACCAATTGCTGTGTTTTTAGCAGTGCTATTTTTGTGAAATCCTTGATGCCTACATAAAATTTATCATGACGAATTTTGTATGGTGGATTTCTGAAAAAATTAGAGTGCAATTTTGAGAGGGACTTTTAAGTAGTTACCACCATCAAAATAAATCATAATAATTTGCCTGACCAATTATAGGATTAAAATTGAAAAGAATTACAAAGAGTTTCAAAGAATCGCCTATCTGGTTTATTACATTACTAATATCGGTCGTATCAATTATTTTCTTTATATATCTTCCTTTCCAAATCAATTTATTCCCGGAGAATGTTCTTAAGAAAGTGTACTACGTTGATAATATTTCCGATGCGCATTTAAAGATTATTAAAAAGTTTAACGAGGAGTATAAAAACAAGATTGAGGTCGTTCCCGTCGATCTTCCGTTTTATTACTTTACAACAAACGATAGAAAAGCCGTGCTCACCAGGTCCTTACGTAACCGCAGTGATGGAATCGATATTTTTGCCGTAGACCTGATTTGGATTAAAAGATTTGCCAAATGGGGTTATTCTATCGACTCGCGAGTTGAGAAAAGTATGCTCCGAAATGTAAATGCCATGGCTCTGCAGGCGTGCTATCAGAACGATAGCCTTGTAGCATTTCCGTTATTTCTTGATATCGGTGTTTTGTACTACAGAAAAGATCTAATTAGAAACCTTCCAAACGGAAACGAAATTGAAGAAAAGATTCAGCGTTCTTTAACATGGAAAGAGTTTATTGATTTAGGTAAACAATTTAGATCATCTTCAAATCCTTACTATGTATTTACCGGCGGTGACTTTGAGGGGCTGATGTGCTGTTTTCAGGAAATGTTATCAGAGGAAGAAAGCCGTTCGATATTCTATAATAAACCATTGGAACTTAACAGACCCGAACCAAGAAAGGCCCTACAGACGCTGGTAGATTTTATATACAAGTACAAATTCTCTCCACCGGAGGTTACACAATTCGATGATCCTGATTGTTACAGCTACTCGAACATTCATGATGCGGTTTTTTTTAGGGGCTGGACCGGATACCACAAACAATATAAATGGTCTTTGGACGATACCACTAAGATTGCCAATATGGGAATAGCGCCGCTTCCTCATGTAGAAGGACATAATACTTCAGGTGTATTCGGTGGCTGGAGTTTGATGATATCTAAGTTCTCCAATCGAAAGGAAGAAGCCTTGAAGTTTATCAACTATATGTTCAGGAAAGAAAATCAAAAATTACTTTACGAAGAGGGCGGGTATATTCCGATAAACAATGAAGTTTACAGCGATTCTACATATATAAGCAAGCACAAAGAGCTTTCACACATAAAAGATTTACTTGTTTGGGGAAAGCACAGACCATTCCTTGAAAATTATACGCGACTTTCCGAGATAATGACCAGGTCAATTCATAACGCGCTCAAGAATGATATTACTGTAAGTGCAGCACTAATGCAAGCAACAGATATTATTAATACTGAAAAGGCGATTGTAAAATAAGCCGGAGTTAAATGCAATGAAATACTTAAAGAAGGCAAAGTACAGTAGATTCGGGTGGAAGCACATACTTGTTATTTTTCTTACCCTGATAATATTCCAGGTATTTGTTTCGCATTTACAGCAAAATACTCTTCGTGACCTGCTGTCGGATACGATGGACTGGTATAAGCAGAACTCCGCTGAACAAATTGGAAATTTAACAACATCATCGCTCGAAGTATTACTTGAATCTGAGCCAATGAATCATGGAATAGGTAAGTTTGAGAGAGAACGTAATATTATTCATGCTTTGAATTCAATTCTTAAGCAGCCGTTAATGAAGCGTAATGTTGAAGCTATGTGTGTAATTCTTCCATACAATGGAAAATTTCTCGCCATTGATCAGGGGCAGACTCTCTACTCTTATTTTTACAATCAGCAGATTACGGATGCGAACTACAATCCGGTTTACCAGGAAGCTATAGACAAGTATGCCGGTATTCATCAGAATATGATGAAGTCGGAATTGACCACAAGTTTGCAGGAACAACAAAACGTGTTCCATGTGTATGTTCCTCTTGTTCCTTATGGAGAGTACGGTGGTGCGGTTTATTTGAGAATTCGTCCGGATGTAACATTCATCAGCCGGCAGATTTTATCCTCCTTTAATAAGACAGTACTTATCTTTTCGTCGCTTATACTCATGGGACTTCTCGGGATGTTCTACATTTCGACATATACAATAATAGACAGGGACGAAGCTCGCGAGCTTTTATATAAGGAACGTGAAGAACACCTGACGGAACATATTAACCAGCAAAAGGAATTTCAGTTCACAAAGCGAATTTACCACACTCATCATAAAGCTGAAAAGGTTATGGGCTTTATTAATGAGGATCTTGATAACGCGGATGAAAGCACCTTTAAAGAAATCCGTTATCGTATTTCCAAATATGCTAATTTCATTTCCAGGGTAATTTACGATATGAAATGGTACAATCCTCCATTGCAGACTATACGGAGCACCATATTCAGAACAGATTTAAATGAGGTGCTGAAATTTATTGTTAAGAATATATTCCTGAGAATATCATATCCAATCAAGACTGTGAAATTTTATTTTAACCTGGACGCTGATCTTCCCATTGTGTCGGTAAATGAATTTGTAGTCTGGGAAATTTTCGAACCGCTGATACAAAACTCAATCGATCATTCCGACAAGGATGTTGTGGAAATAAGTATTAGTTCCGAGTTCAACAGGGAATTGAACCAGTCGGTAATAATCATTCAGGATAACGGGAATGGTATACGAAGTGATTTGTTGGAAATAAATGAAAGTGGTATAAGGAGGATATTTCTGGAGAACATATCTACAAAAGAGGAAGGTGAAAATTGCGGGTACGGATGCTATCTTGCATATGAAATTTCTAAAAGATGCGGATGGAAAATAGACGTTGAAAATTACAAACTCGGAGGAGCTATGATTAAAATTATCATAGATCACTGATACCAACCGAACAATATATGAGATGAAGTTATTTAATTATCAAAATATTATTCGTAGTATTGCGACCAAACATTTTTACGGAAAGTGTATAATCATACAAATCGGGAAACATTATGAAGTTTGATAAGCCTATTAATCTATTGTTGATTGAGGATGAGTCTTATGATGTTAACAGAGTCAGAAGAACACTGGCTCCGTTTGCAGATAAATTGATTATTGACAAGGTTGTTGCCGACGGACAATCCGCTATAGATCTTATTCAGGAGAATGGACGGGAATTTGATGTAATTATAATGGATTATCAAATCGCAGGTCCGATTACAGGTGAAAGGCTTATTAGAAAAATTAAAGGTATCGCTCCGTTTACCCAAATTATTGTTATTACAAAAATGACTATCAATGTTACGGATTTTGAGTTTGCCAATAAACTTATTGAAGCCGGAGCAATGTGGTTTTGCACTAAATACCCTGCGGATATTAAAGACTATATTTATCAGCCGACAGACCTGCTTCTTTCAATTCTTAATGCGTATGAAAAGAAAAGGCTTAGCCTCGAACGATCCAAATCAAATTCCCGGTTGAACCAGTCAATAAATTCGATCCTGTCCGGTAAGCAGATTGTTGGCAATTCACCTGCAATAAAAAACCTGCACAAGCAAATTGAAAGTGCTGCGAGACAGGATGCAACTGTACTTGTTTCCGGCGCTTCCGGAACTGGAAAAGAACTTGTAGCAACTCATATACATTACAAGAGCAAACGCCGTTACGAAAATTTAATAACAATTAATTCCGGAAGTATACCTGCTGAACTTATGGAAAGCGAGTTATTCGGATTTGTTAAAGGTTCTTTTACCGGAGCAACAACACCGAAGAAGGGACTGTTCGAAGTTGCAAATAACGGATCAATATTTCTTGATGAAATAAGTGAACTGCCGACTTCGTCACAAGTAAAGCTCCTTCGCGTTCTACAAGAGGGAGAACTGGATAAAATTGGTAGAACGGAAAAAGTTAAGGTTGATGTACGTGTGATTGCTGCGACTAATATTGATCTGGAAAAGGCAATCGAAGAGAAGAAGTTCAGGGAAGATCTTTATTACAGATTAAATGTTATGTACATATACGTGCCCACCCTCAGAGAACGGATCGAAGATATTCCGGAACTGACGGATTATTTCGTGAAAAAGTACAGCTCGCAGATGTCCATCCCTCTTCCGGAAATTAATGATAATGCTATCGAGGCACTTAAATCTTATGAGTGGCCGGGAAATATTCGTCAATTCCAAAACGTAATACAGAGGTTATTGATATCGTCGGAAGATGAAATCAAACATGAGGATGTTCTTACCGTGCTAGGCCCAAAGAAAGCTGGAAAAATATCAGGTCCTGAGTTTTGGTTTGGAGATAGCATAATGAAATGGAAAGAAATGGAATCGCTCTTTAGAACAAAGTATTTTAATCATGTTAAGGCAAAAACAAAATCTGAATCAGAGGCAGCCAGACAACTGGGAATGGCCCCGTCGAATTTTTATAGAATGTGTTCGAAGCTTGGAATTAAAAATAACGATTAATTTTTATATAAATAAATCATACCGCTTTGTTAATTATATCAATATGATATAATTCAGTATTTTACGCATATATCAATTTGATAAAACTTCTCCCTCTAACTTGTTTTAAAACCCGCATTACTTGCTCAAACACTCATATATGGCATATGGCATAAACGTTGTCTTTAAGTCCATAACCATCTAACCATTATATTAATTTGCCCAGGGAGAGCGGATTGTTCGAATCATCTGCTATAAGTGTATTTATATATTTGATCTATCCCTTAATTATTGTTTCTGTCGGTGTTTATGTATCAATTACCAAAGAAATGACACTTGAAAGCTACTATTTCGCCGATCGCAAAACTCACTGGCTGGTACTTGGCACTTCTTTTATAACAACATCATTGTTTGGTCCGTATTTGTTTGGATTGGCTTATACCGATTCACTGCCAGCCGTTCCAATCATATTCGGTATTGTGTCTATAGTAATGATAACACTCCTTGTAAAGTATTTTGTACCTGTTTATTTAAGTAAAGGCATAACCACGTTGCCGGAGTTTTTCGAGAAGCGATTCAACAAGGCTTGTAAGTATCTCCTTTCCTCACTCTATGTTTTGGCCAATGTGTTTCTCCGGTTGTTCGTTATACTCGTTGCCGGCAACGTGATTATCAGCATGGTTGCAGGTATAGATGCATATTTTACAATGATATTCTTTCTCCTGATTGCAAGTATTCTCCTTGTTATCGGCGGACTGCAGGCTGAAATGCTTGTGAATTTAATTCAAATGTTCATTGTAGCTGTCGTGCTCTTTGCCCTGGTATTTTGGATATTAAATCAAAGAGAAGTTCTTGAACGTGCTTCGGGGGAAATGGTTTTCCTGGCATCCGCTGAAAAAATACAACCTAATGGATCCTCGTGGATTGAATTAGTCTTTGGTCTGCCTCTTATAGGATTTTGGTTCTGGACTGCCGATCAATTTGTAATTCAAAAACTACTGAGCGCTAAGGATTCAACACAAGTTCGTAAAGCATCGATTTTCTCAGGTGTGATGCAGGTAATACCGGTATTAGTATTCATGCTGCCGGCAGTTATGTCAATTCTTTACTTCCAAAATATTAACTCTGTAGAAATTTTCAACCTTCTCATTAACAGGGAAATCCTGCCGGATCTGTTAAAAGGCGGGATAGTAATTGCAGTTGCAGCTACTATTATAGCTGCAATTGCAAGTTTATTTAACTCAACATCGATGCTGCTTACTTTCGATTTTTATAAGAGTATTAAACCTGATGTCTCCGGAAGGGAACTGGTACTAGTGGGAAGATTAATTATTATCCTGTTGCTGTTTGCCTCAATCCTGCTGATGCCGTTGTTACAGAACCTGACATTTAATTCCTGTCTAATTATGCTTGAATATTTCTCGTGCTTTGCCGCTTTGGTTGGGACCGTTTTTTTAATCGGATTTATAAACAGCAAAATATCATCCACGAGTGCCTTAGTTACATTGATATTCGGGATACTGCTGATTGTATCTAAAATATCAATCGATTCTTTTGGATCCGGTACCGGCATTACAACAAGTTCTATCATAGCCGGATGGTTTTCACATTCCGGATTTGCGGAATTCACTTTGTTTTTGTTCCTGATCTCATCCGCAATAATGTTTCTCTTCGATTTTATTATCCCTATTAAAAATTCTGAAAACGGACGGAAATCATTTAGAAGTATTTATACAAAGATGAAACTTCTCAGGGGCATACATAAATCAGTTATGATTTTCTTTTCAGCTTTCACTGCAATAATAGTATGGTGGATAAATTGAAATTACCGAATCACATGAACCTAAATGTAATCAATTTAATAAAGGAGAATGTATATGTCATCGGGTAGATACCGAAAGTTATTAATACCGTTTATGATCCTTTTGATGAACGCGACAATTCTCTGGGCGGGAACTACCGGAAAGATTGCCGGCAGAATTACCGATAAGGAAACAGGTGAGCCGCTGTATGGCGTGAATGTAATTGTTAATGGAACTACACTTGGTGCCGCAACAGACTTCGAAGGATACTATTCAATATTGAATATACCGCCGGGGATTCATACCGTTAAGATTAGCATGATCGGTTACGCTCCCGTAACAGTTAATGAAGTTCGTGTAAGGATTGACGAAACATCACCAGTGAATGTTCAGTTGTCACTTGAGGCAATACAGACTGGAAGCGTTGTAGTAATAGCAGAAAGGAATATAATTAAGCAGGATGTGTCCACAAGTGTTTCTGCCGTACAGCCTGATGAGATTGAATCATTACCGGTTACTTCCATTAACGACGTTATCGGATTGCAGGCAGGTGTTGAGGACGGACTTGTTGTTCGTGGTGGAGGCGCCGATGAGTTGCTGTTCCAACTCGATGGTGTTACTCTGCGGGATCCGCGAAATAACAAACCCATTTCTTCAATTGCCTTAAGTTCTATTCGCGAAGTCTCAATTGAGAGAGGCGGATTTAATGCTGAATACGGGCAGGTTCGATCGGGAATTGTAAATATTGTATCACGTGAAGGTGAATCAAATAAATATTATGCCGCTGTCCAGCTCAGGATAAGCCCGGCAACTCCAAAAAACTTTGGCGTGTCTGTATACGATCCGAATTCAATGTGGAACAAGTCTTATCTCGATCCGGATGTTGCATGGACAGGTACAGATAATGGAGCATGGGATATTTATACGCAACGGCAGTATCCATACTTTGAAGGCTGGAACAGCATTTCGGAAAGGTTGTTGTCGGATAATGATCCATCGAATGATCTTTCACCGGCCGCAGCTCAAAAAGTTTTTATGTGGGAAAGAAGAAGACGACCAAGCCTGGAACCGGATTATGATGTGGATGCCAGTTTTGGCGGACCGGTTCCGATAATCGGCAAGCAGCTTGGTAACCTTAGATTCTTCTCAAGTTTCCGGCTTGAAAGAGAAATGCTTCTTATTCCATTGTCAAGGGATGATTACAAAGAATATAACGGATCCTTGAAGTTAAACTCGAATATTAGCGACGAAATGAGTTTGATGATTACGGGTACTATGGGAAGGTCATATAACGTTGCAATGAATGCCGATGACAGGCAGTTTAATAACCCCGCATGGGGTATCAACGGAGTCCAGTTCTGGAATCCGACTGATTATATGCGAAGCCCGTATACAATAGCAGAAATTACAAATGAACAAAGAGCCAGCAGAATATTTACCAATTCGTGGTATAGCGAGGCTGTGGTTGATCATTTAACACTAGCAGCCAAACTAACAGATTTCATTTCAAATAATACCTACTACGAAGTCAGTATTGAACATGTCAACCGTGGATATGAAACAGGACCTATTGGGCAACGCGATACCGAAACGTTATACGAAGTCGTGCCGGGTTATTATGCGGATGAAGCACCTTTCGGATTTGATAAGAATCCTAATACGGGTATCACCGGAATGTTTTTCGGAGGACATTCATCAACCATTCGTGATTCAAGTAAGCTCAATTCCTATGTGCTTAAAGGAGACTTAACAAGTCAGGTGACAAAGGAGCACTTGATAAAAACAGGTATCGAATTTTCTTACTACGATCTTGATCTGGACTACGGATTAGTGAACCTGTTCTTCAGCGATGTTAACTACGTTAAAGAACAGTGGAATCCGATGAGACTATCTGCGTACGTTCAGGATAAGATAGAAATGCTTGGCTTTGTAGCTAACGTCGGGTTCAGACTTGATGTTAGTAATCCGAATACAAATTGGGTTGATATTGATCCATTTAATAAGGACTATTTCTCAGCTACTTATACTAATGATTCCGATTTTAATTCTAAGGATGCTGATATTGATGTTTCAATAAGTCCCAGACTTGGAATATCCCATCCGATAACTGAAACCTCCAAACTTTATTTTAATTATGGTCATTTCAAACAAATGCCTGCCTATGAGGAGATTTACAGACTTGGCAGAGCTACTTCAGGTGCGCTGCGAAACTACGGGAACCCGAATCTTGAACAAGCTAAAACAGTTTCGTACGAACTTGGTTATGACCATGTTCTGTTAGAGTATTATCTTCTTCAGATTGCAGCCTTTTACAATGATATAACAAACCAGCAGGCCTATACACAGTATGTCAGCGACCGATTGGGGATTGGATATTTCCAGGCAAATAACAACAGCTATGAAGACATAAGAGGACTTGAAGTAACTCTAAAGAAAACTGCCGGTAACTGGGTAAGAGGCTTTGCTACATTCACTTACCAGGTCAGTACACAAGGAGCTTTCGGCAGACAGATAGTTAATGAAGAACCCAGCGAACAAAAGCTTATTGATCAAAATACTCTTACACTCTATCAACAGAAACCGGTGCCGGAACCAAGGGCTAATGTAAGTCTTACATTTTTTACTCCGATTGATTACGGCCCCGAATTTTTTGGAACCCACCTTCTGGGTGACTGGACGTTTAATGTACTCGGGGCTTGGAGTGCCGGGGAGTACGTTACATATAATCCGGTTCAGAAACCTGAGATAGTCAATAATGTTCAGACTACCGATTACTGGAATGTTGATTTAAGACTCAACAAGACTTTTAACTTCGAGGGATTTGAATTGATGTTGTTTGTCGATGTTAGAAATGCTCTCAATTTTAAAAGACTCTCTGGTGCAGGGTTTTATGATACACATGATCAAAGATACTACTTTGAATCTCTTCACTTGCCGACAGATGATGGGTATAACAATATAGTTGGTACTGACAGAGTTGGCGATTACAGGAAATCTGGTGTCGCTTATCAGCCTATAGAGCAGTCTGGTAATGTACTGGATATAGTCACTCCTAGTTCGGATGTGATTTATTATGAAAATACATCAAGCAGGTACATGAATTTTATTGACGGGGAATGGTCTGAAGTTGAAAGTGGTAAGATGAAGAAAATACTTGATGATAAAGCCTATATAGATATGCCGAACAATACATCATTCAACTTCCTTAATCCCAGACAGGTATTCTTCGGTATTAATCTGACAATCAACTTATAAAAATTGAAAAATGAAAAGAGGAATTAATCCTATGAGTAATAAGTATCCGGTAAAAGTAATAAACGTGATTCTGCTCTTCACAGCAATCCTCTTGTTTGAATCAGGTGCACTACTTGCTCAGGTGCAGGGACCGCAGGATCAGGAAATCAAGTGGTTATCCGTTGGGTCGTTGAAGCAGTGGTTTTCGAGCGGTGGTGCGGAAATTGAGTACGGACGGAGAGGGCGAACGGGTTTTCTGTCTACTGATCAGCTTGACGGACTGAACTGGCCTGCCCAGTATAACTTTCAGGATTGCAGCGTTGGCAAGTCATTGTGGATCGGGACAACAAGCTTCGTAGACCCGGTATCCGGCGTGAATTATCCTCATAAAGTTGTCTGTGCCGGCAGGATAAATATGTATCTCGGAACGGAGATATTCGCAGATGAATTAAAGCTTGTCGGCAGATTCGATCACCCAAGTGTTTTCGTAGATGATGCACGCGCCTCGAATCGTTCTTACGATGACGTAGTCGATGAAATAGATCCAAATCTTCCGGCCGACCGAATGATAGTAAATAAGTTTCATACCAGTATAGGAATCTCCTGTACTCGTAAGGCTTATGCTTTCGCTCAACAGTATAATGATAATTATTACATTTATGAATATGTGTTTAAGAATACAGGTGTAATTGATCTATCTGGTGACAAGAAACTGGATAAAACGCTTACAGGTGTTGTATTTCATTTCCAGCACAGATACGGATTTGCCGGTGAATCTTACCGAAGAGGCTGGTCGCCAACCGGTGCTTCCTGGGGATTGAATACGCTCAATGATTGTGTCGGTCAGGACGATGCCCACCGTGATCCTGTTACTCCGGATATGCGGGCAATCTGGTCATGGTACGGACCGGTTAGTACTTCACCCGGCAATGAGGAAGATATAGGTTTGCCAAGACACTCGGATGGCTTTATTCTCGGCGGAACAAATTATGCCGGTGTAGTAGTTCTTCATGCCGACAAATCTACAACAGATAACTCAAATGATCCGCTTCAGCCTTCATCAACAATGTATCAGGGTTCCGACAGGGGAGCCCAGGGAATTGATCAGTATGACCCGACTCTCATGTCCAGGAAATATGTTGAGTTTATGACAGCAGGGCATCCGGATCAGACACATGCCGAACAGGTTGGTAGCGCTTCTGCAGATGATTGGAGCGGTGACGCAGGCGGTATCGCTGCTACCCAGGCATTCGGGCCGTATGACATGGCTATTGGTGACAGTATTAGAATTGTCTTGGCTGAAAGTGTTGCGGGAATTATGAATGACCGTGACCATGTTAAAGAAATAGCAAACAAATGGTTTAATGATGAAGGCCCGTTCGTATTACCCGACGGCTCAACTACTACGGACAGGAATGAGTATAAAAACACGTGGGTTTTCAGTGGTAAGGATTCACTGTTTCAATCATTCAGACGAGCTATTGAAAATTACAACAACGGTATGAATATTCCTCAGCCGCCGCCTCCGCCGGCACAATTCGTAGTTGCATCCGGCGGAAACAAAATTAATTTAACGTGGACAAATGAAGCCGAGTCATGGCCCAACTTCGACGGATATAGAATCTACAGAGCGGAAGGACGTGCTGATACAAACTACACTTTGATATTCGAATGTGATCGTAACAGTGTTATAAACGAGTACGAAGATAAAACTCCACGAAGAGGCTTTAACTATTTCTACTACATTCAAAGCAAGGATGATGGAACTACAAATACTGTTCAACCGGGTGTTCCACTTGTAAGCAGCAAGTTTTATACGATGACTAACAGAGAAGCCTTTCTGACACGTCCCGCCGGAAATAATTTATCTGAAATTAGAATTGTTCCGAATCCATATAATATTCGTTCACGTGATTTACAGTTCGGACAAGCAACTCCCGACAGACTTGCTTTCTACGAACTGCCACCGCAATGTGTAATTAAAATATATACTGAAACGGGCGATCTAATTGAAACAATACATCATACGAACGGCAGCGGTGATGAACTATGGCACTCATTAACATCTTCAAACCAGCTTGTTGTAAGCGGATTGTATATCGCTTATTTCGAGGTTACAGAAGACACATATGATGACGCAACAGGTGAACTTAAGTTCAGGAAAGGTGACAGCATATTCAAAAAGTTTATAATCATCAGGTGATAAATACCAATAGGAAAGTTTATCTATAAGGAGTTAAAAGTGAATCGATTAAACAAAATATACTTAACTGTACTGATTATTACCGGGCTGTTTGTCTCTGCTACTCATGGCCAGGAAAAACTGGCACAGACCGGATTCAACTTCCTGGGTGTTTCATCGGATGCAAGGGCGAGCGGTATGGGAGATGCGGTTAACTCTCTCTCAGCTTATTCCGGTGCATTAACACATAACCCGGCGAGTATGGCAAGTATGCCGACGTTTCTTACAGCTGACTTCAGCTTTAATAAATGGATTGCTGATATAAATCATCTATCGGCAAGCCTGATACTTGCGCCCTTTGATGGTGATTACGGAGTAGTAGGATTCAGTATGCAGTCGGTTGATTACGGTGAGGTTGAAGGAACTATTATCGCTTCCAATGAAAAGGGGTATGTCGATACCAAATTGCTGAAACCCAGCGCCATGGCAATCGGACTTGGCTATGCGAAGATGTTGAATGATAAATTTAGTGTGGGTGGGCAGGTTAGGTATGCTTATCAGGCATTAGGTGAAAGCATTATCCCGGATGGTGACGGAACCAGAGTAAAGGATAATGAAGCTACAGCAATAGCATTTGACTTCGGTACAATTTACAGAACCGGTCTGAAAAGTATTGCATTCGGAATGTCGGTGAGAAACTTCTCAACAGAAGTTAAGTACGAGCAGGAAGATTTTCAGCTTCCGCTAATATTTACACTTGGAATCTCAGCAAACATGCTGGACTTTTTCGAACTCCCGGGACCTCATCAGAAATTGATCCTCTCAATAGACTCAACCCATCCTAGGTCGCATCCGGAACAGGTAAAATTCGGAATTGACTACCAGTTCATGAAAATATTGTCAATTCGCGGAGGTTATATAATCGGTAATTACGAAGACGATTTCACTTTCGGACTCGGATTGAATTCATTCGGTTTCGAAGTGGACTACGCTTATACACCTTTCGGCGTGTTTGACAGCGTTCAAAGATTTACTGCCAGAGTATCACTGTAAAATTAGGATAGGTAAAATTATGAAAACCCAAAAGTCAATTATTCATTTCGCGGTCGCACTATTATTAATAACTGTTTTACTGAATTCATGTGTACCGTATGAAGAACCGGAACTTATAAATGATCCGAATGTCACTTATACTGAAAATCCGGTAATTACAAGCGTTGATCCCCCTGACTCGGCAATTGCCGGTGTTAGACAAATTATCCTTAACGGACAAAACTTTGCAGTGAATGGTGAAGATACCAACTGGGTATTTATAGGCGGTGTTCCAGCCTCAATCAGCAGTGTTGCTGAAGATAGAATAGTCATTAACCGTCCGCCTGCAGCAGGCGAGGATCTTGCCATAACAGTTGCGATTCCCACTGCAATATCAGTTGCCATGGTTGATAATTACAAAATTGAAAATCCGGTAAGTGAATTCGGTGACTTCGCCCGGGAAAACTATGATTTAATGGCGATTGAAGTTGACGAGAATGAAAACCTTTATATCGGTACGAGAAGGTTAATCTTAAAACTAACTCCGGATGGAATCAATCTTAGCGACTTCCTAAGTCTTGGCAGTACTTTTTCAAAATTTACGGATTTCAAGTTCGGACCGGAAGGCTACCTTTATGCAGCGGTTAGCAAGGATGAAATATACAGATTCGATATGTCTGCGGGAACCGATGAAGAGTACTGCAGCTTTGATGAGAAAGTCGAAAAATTTGATTTCGATGCGAATGGAAATCTTTACGCTGCACGAAAGGATGGATTGTTTATTCACAAACGATCCGACGGATCAATTATCACTACCGGTTTATATGACGATGTAGATGCTGCGGAAATTCGTGTTTACAATGGTGTATTGTACTACGCAGGTGAAACAGCCTTAATGAAGAATCCGATTCTGGACTCTGACGGTACGCTCGGTGCTACAGAGATTGTTGTAGATGTTCAGTCACTTCCGGGTGATCTTGCTGAATCGGAACTGGTATCATTTAACATTGATGAGAATGGCAGATTTCTACTGTGTTTACAAGGCGATCAGAGGAATTGCCTTTACGTACTTGAGAATGACGGGTCAGTCACACCTTATTATTCCGCAGATATTTTACCACCTACAATCGATCAACTCATATGGGGCAGGGGAAGATATCTTTACCTGAATAGGGGAATTTCACTTGGGCGTGATTCACTCAGGTTATACAGGATGGGTATGGCAACTAATGGAGCTCCTTATCTAGGGAGAGAATAAAACAGAATGTTAATCATTGCAATCAGGAGGAAGTAAATAAATGTTCCAAAGCAATAGCTCAACAATTAACCAACTAATTTTCTTTAATCACATTAAGGAGAAAAGTATGAAAAACTTGTGTACTTTCTTATTTCTACTTCTGTTTCTTTTTTCATCAGCTGTGTTTGCCGGAGGTAAAACAATAGTCGATGAAGTCTTACTTATTTCGTATTGCGCCGAGGAACCGGATATCGACGGTGAACTTGATGAAGTATGGCAAAGCGTTACCGCTATTCCATTAATAAAGTTCGAAGGGGGCCCCGAGGATACCGTAGGTGTTTTCGATGATCACTTCACAACATTCAGAGTAATGTATGATGATGAAAATTTCTATCTTTTTGTTTCTGTCGTGGACAATGAGCTTGACGGATCGGAAAAGGCCAGTCCGTGGATGAGCGACTGTGTCGAATTATTCTTCGATGGCGGAAATGAAAAAGCCGGTTCTTATGATGATAACGATATTCAATGGCGCTGGGTTTACGGGGAAGCTACCGGCGGTGCTGATAATGCATCTAATGGTCCCGGTGATTTTGTGTTCATGGATACGGAAGTGGGTTACAACTTTGAAGTTGCCATTTCGCAGGAAGAGTTAACTCAGTTTGAACTTGTTACTGATACTGAAATTGGATTTGAAATATCCAATGCAGACAGGGACGAAGGCGTTGGCCAGCAAGAGGTTGTTCATTGGTGGACCACAGACGGACTTACATGGAGCGATCCTTCACTTTTCGGAACTGCTCTTTTAACTGAACGTGAAGTCACATCCGTTATTACTATCCCTTATGCTGATTCAGAACCGGATATCGACGGTGTAATGGATGAAGGTGAAGGCTGGGAAGTCGCTGATGAATTAACTATGGCACAACTTGAAGGCGGTAAACTGGCAGATACTGTCTTTGCCGCATGGACTGATCATTTTACTTCCTACTGGACAATGTGGGATGAAGATAATTTGTATCTGTTTGTCAAAGTCTATGACGAAGAGAAAGACGGATCGGAAAAAGCCAGTCCCTGGATGAGCGACTGTGTTGAGTTATTCATCGACGGTGGCAACGAAAAAGCAAGTTCGTATGATGATAACGATATACAATGGCGCTGGGTATACGGCGAAGCTCCGGGCGGTGAGGATAACGCATCCAACGGACCGGGCAATTTCGCATTCGGTGATTTCAATATGGGATATAATCTTGAAATTGCTATCTCCCAGGAAGAGCTTACTCAGTTCCAATTGGTTAACGATACTGAAATTGGATTTGAAATATCAAATGCAGACAGGGATGCTGGTGAAGGTCAGCAGAGTGTTCGTCACTGGTGGACAACTGATGGACTCACATGGAGTGATCCTTCTTTATTCGGAACTGCTGTATTATCAGGTGGCACCGTTGGTGTTGAAGAAGAACCCGGTGTAGCAACTGAGTACATGCTTGCACAGAACTATCCTAATCCTTTTAACCCCGCTACTAAGATCAGTTATGCAATTCCTCAGAGCGGATTCGTTAATCTTACCATTTATGATGCTATCGGAAGAGAAGTTGCCGTACTGGTTAATAAATCTCAGAGTGCCGGCAATTATACTGTGAATTTCAATGCTACAAATCTAAACAGTGGTGTTTATTTTTATAAATTAAAAACAGGTAATAATATAATCGTAAAGAAAATGATGTTGCTCAAATAACATCCTGAATGAGCGCCTGTGTTTGTGAGGACACGGGCGCTTAATAAATATTGCTCAAACCACTTGTTTAGCGGAGTTCCATTTTATGAATCTTCATTTTGTCGATGTTTTAATTATTTTGTTATACCTTGCAACCACTGTCTTTATTGGCTCCTTCCTTTCAAAGAAAGCGACAAAGAATATGGGAAGTTACTTCCTTGGTGGTAATACGTTGCCCTGGTATATGCTTGGTTTATCAAATGCATCCGGTATGTTTGATATTTCCGGTACTATGTGGCTTGTTACCCTCGCGTTTGTTTATGGAATGAAAAGTATATGGATACCCTGGCTTTGGCCAGTTTTTAATCAAATCTTCTTAATGATATTCCTATCTGCCTGGCTGCGAAGGTCAAATGTAACAACAGGTGCCGAATGGATTAAAACACGTTTTGGAGGCGGACAGGGAAGTTCATTGTCTCATGGAATCGTAGTGATATATGCTCTGATCAGCGGACTTGGATTTCTTGCTTATGGATTTATTGGACTGGGAAAATTTATGGAGATATTTATTCCGTGGGAGTATGTAAACCAGTTTTTACAGCTCGATATTCCCATGGAATATATACCACATATTTATGGTATTGTATTTACACTATTTGCCGTCTTTTATACCGTGCTGGGAGGAATGACAAGTATTGTTTGGGCAGATGTTCTGCAGTACACGATTATGGCAATTGCATCCTTCGCTATTGCAGTTATAGCCTTCAACGCAGTTGGTGATTACGGATTAAATGTTCCCGACGGCTGGCTCTCGCCTTTTTTCGGAGGTACACTTGATCTCGATTGGTCGGGATTAATTTCCGATGTGAATCGGAAGATAGCGGAAGATGGTTATACATTGTTCTCTGCAATGTTTATGATGATGCTCTTTAAGGGAGTGCTGATTAGTATTGCCGGACCGGCTCCGAACTATGATATGCAGAAAATTCTCGCAACTAAATCTCCTTCCGAAGCTTCTAAAATGAGCGGATTTGTTTCTGCGATTCTTATGCCGGTAAGGTATCTTATGATTGCCGGTTTTGCAGCGCTTGGAATAATATTTTACGATAAACTCGACCTTGTTGTTGGCGGAACTATTGATTTTGAACAGATTCTGCCTTCCACAATTAATCAGTTTGTACCGGTTGGCTTGCTTGGACTCCTGCTGGCGGGTTTAATAGCAGCGTTCATGTCAACATTTGCAGGTACACTTAACGCTGCACAGGCGTATGTAACAAATGATATATATCTTAAATACATAAAACCGGATGCTTCCAGGAAAAGTATTAAAACTGCTAATTATTCAATTGGAATAATCGTCGTTGTTGTAAGTATAATTCTCGGAATCCAGGCAAAAAATGTTAATCAGGTACTACAGGTAATAGTGTCGGCTCTCTGGGGCGGATATACAGCCGCTAATGTTCTTAAATGGTACTGGTGGCGATTTAACGGATTCGGTTATTTTTGGGGAATGCTTTCAGGTATTCTCGTATCAGCTTTGCCTATGATCTTTCCCGATTTGTTGTCGGGATTGTTTCCGGGATTTGCAAATGATATCAGAATATTATACTATTTCCCGATTATTCTTATCGCATCCTTTGCAGGTTGCATTATCGCCACTTATTTAACTGAACCTACTGATATTGAAACATTGAAAAGTTTTTATAAACAAGTCCGACCATGGGGTTTTTGGAAACCCGTCCATGATATGGTTATTCAAGATGACCCGGGATTTAAGAGGAATAAAAATTTCAAACGGGATATGTTTAATGTTGCTGTTGGAACGTTATGGCAGACTTCACTTGTAGCTCTGCCTATGTACATTGTGTTTCACCAGTTTTTTGCCGCGGCTATCACATTTGTAATTGCTGCGGTTCTTACTCTTATTCTCAAATACTCGTGGTATGACGGGCTGCATGAGGTCGACAGATAAAGAGAAGTTATGGGAAATGCATGTCGAAAAATATAACAAGAAGTATAATTGTAATTGTTCTACTAATCAATTCCTCGATCTTATCACAATATAGTTTTGAGTGCAGTTATTTGGCAGATTCTGATAAAGCAAAAGGATATGTAGATAGCTGCGCCGTATTTTGGTTCAATTCATACGATACTCTTGCCGGCGGATTTTTCGAAAACGTTCAGAGAAATGGATCTCATTCCGGAACAAGTAAAACTATGCTGGGAAATACGAGAACCGCATACGGCATGGTGAGGGCATTTATGCTGGGGGGCGACACAACATACCTCAATTATGCACGCGGTGCGCTCGATTTTAATTACGATCACGCGTGGGATAATATGAACCAGGGTTGGTTCAATGAAATGGATCGTGATGGTGGTGTAAGTTCAGGAGGACAGCACAACAATGATAAGTGGTCATTTATGCAGCATTATGCATTGCTTGGTATCGGCGCGATGTACGAAGCTGCCAGAGATGAAATAGATTATAAATATTTATTGGATGGAAGACAGGCTGTCGATGATAATCTTTGGGATACACGAGACGGATTCGGAGGATATTATGACAATGCTGCAGTTGACTGGTCTTCGCCGTATGATAAAGGTTTTACTCCGACGATGGATGGAATAACTACTCATGCACTAAGTCTTTATCTTCTCACTGGTGAAGATAAATATAAACAGCGTCTGCTCGAAATGGCGGACAATGTTGTAGATTATATGTTACCGGCTATGAATAGTTTTGCTTACGGTTATCCTGAACAATATTCGAGTAACTGGGATCCGGTTCTAAGTAATACTTATGTATTTACCGGACACTTTCTAAAATCGGCATGGTGTCTGACACGGGCATATCTGATTGAACCCAAACAGGAGTATCTGGACTTCTCCAACATTATAATTGAAGAAGTCCTGAATAAAGGATACGACCATGAATACGGTGGGTGTTATAAAGAGTACAACGGACTTACCGGTGATCAATACGGCGATGATAAGGAATGGTGGGAACTTGAACAAGCTTTTACAGCTTGTATTATGAATTACTATATCTCCGGAAATGAAAACTACCTGGAAATTGCAGATGAAACACTGAAATTTTTCATGGATCATTTCGTGGACAGGGAGTATGGTGAAGTATACCAGACTACATCCCGTACCGGAAATGCAATTTCCTCCTCAAAAGCATCTTACTGGAAGGCTGGTTATCATTCAATAGAATTGGGATATTACGTTTATCTCTATGGTAATTTGTATGTCCATAATCGTCCTGTTGAACTTTATTATAAAATTGATGCATCCGAATTAGATCGATCGTTGAAATTATACCCGCTAGCTATTGAGGATGAAAAACTGATTATTAGTGACATTCAGTTGGATGGTGACTTGTATACCGATTATGTGTCGGATGAAAGAACAGTAAGCATTAAATCCGGCACTGGCGGTATTTTCAAAGTTACATTTGAAAATTCGGAGGCGGTTTCTGTCGCTGATAATTCAATGCCGGACAAGTATCATCTTTATCAGAATTATCCGAATCCTTTTAATCCGGAAACTCTGATAAGTTTTCATCTGGATGAACGGAGATTCGTTAATTTATCCGTGTATGATGTAACCGGCAGAAAAATTCGTTCACTGGTGAATGAGATGAAAGGGCAAGGTATTCATAAAGTTGTATGGAACGGCTTTAACGATAATGGCTCTAAAGCTGCTTCAGGAATATATTTTCTCAGACTAAAGAGCACTGGAATTAATGAAGTTAAGAAGGCAGTTCTGCTTTATTAAATGTTTTAAGTCCCTGCACTATTTAATTCAATATAAAACGGATCGTTTTAGAGTCTCACAGTTATTATGCTGTACCGCTGTTTATAATAAGGTCTGAGATGATTAAATTGCAGTCTGGATAGGGGATCCACATAGTAAGAGCAATTTAGTCTTCATTAGAATTGAAAACATTTTATTAGAATAAAGGTAGGTTGAAAATGAAATACGGACATTTTGATGACAAAAGCAGGGAGTATGTAATAACAAGGCCCGATACGCCGCTTCCCTGGATTAATTATCTGGGAATAGATGGTTTCTACGGCATTATTTCAAATACCGCAGGAGGATATTGCTTTTATCAGGATTCCAGAATGAGAAGACTAACACGTTACCGTTACAATAATATTCCAATGGACAGCAACGGTAGGTATATATACATCAAAGACGGCGATACCGTTTGGAATCCGATGTGGAAGCCGATGAAGGTTGACCTTGATTCGTATGAATGTCGTCATGGATTAGGCTATTCTAGATTTACATCATCGAAGAATGATCTGGAAGCTTCGCTTCTATACTTTATTCCGCCTGAAGCGAAAAATGAAATCTGGCATCTTGAATTAAAAAATAATGGTGATAAACCGAAGCAGATTAGATTATGGAGTTTTGTGGAATGGTGTCTTTGGGAAGCCAACGACGACATGACAAACTTTCAGCGGAATTATTCAACCGGGCAGGTTGAGATTGAAGACGGAACAATATTTCATAAAACCGAGTACCGGGAACGTCGTGATCATTATGCATATTTCTCTTGCAGTGAACCGGTTTCCGGTTACGACTCCAGCAGAGATGCATTTGTAGGAGTTCATAACGGACTTGAAGCACCGCAGGCAGTTATTGACGGGAACTGCAAGAACAGTACGGCTTTCGGATGGCTCCCGATTGGAGTTCATCAGGTTGACATCGATCTTAAACCGGGTGAATCGAAAACAATAAATTTTCTTTTAGGTTACGGTGAAAATCCGAAAGCTGATAAATTCCTTGAAGACGGAAGTATACGGAAAGATGAGTTTAATAAGGTTAAGGAGCAGTATTCATCTAGGGAAGCTGTAATGAATGCATTTAATAAATTGAATTTACACTGGGATACTTTGCTGGCTTCTTATAATGCGAACACTCCTGATGATATAGTAAACAGGATGGTTAACATCTGGAACCAGTACCAGTGTATGACAACGTTTAATATGTCCCGTTCAACATCAATGTACGAGTCGGGTATTGGCCGCGGTATGGGCTATCGCGACAGTAACCAGGATGTACTCGGATTCGTGCATATGATTCCTTCACGCGCAAGACAGCGAATTCTTGATATTGCTGCAACTCAGTTATCCGATGGAACCTGTTATCACCAGTATCAGCCATTAACCAAAAAAGGTAATGCTGATATCGGCGGCGGATTTAATGACGATCCTCTATGGTTGATTTTATCGACATCCGCATACATTAAGGAGACAGGTGACAAGTCGATACTGGAAGAGAAAATAGGATTTGCAGACATCGAAAATTCTGATGCGACTTTAATGGATCATCTTCATATCTCACTTGATTATACTCTTAACAACAGAGGCCCGCACGGATTACCACTAATTGGTCATGCAGACTGGAATGATTGTCTTAACCTCAATTGTTTTTCCGAGACTCCCGGCGAAAGTTTTCAGTTAGCCGGACATATAGAGAACGATCGAGTTGCCGAATCCGTGATGATCGCAGGTTTATATTGTTCAGCTTGTACTGAAATGTCCGGAATACTAAGTGCCACCGGAGTGGAAGATAAGGCTGCTGAGTATTTAGAGAAAGCAGAAGATATGCGTAATGTGATTTACGAACAGGGCTGGGACGGTGAGTGGTTCCTCCGGGCATACGATTCGTTCAGTAATAAAGTTGGTTCTTCAGAGAATGATGAAGGAAAAATATTTATTGAAAGCCAGGGATGGTGTATTCTGGGGGGCGCAGGTCTGGATAACGGATTTGCTGAAAAAGCTTTGGAAAGTGTACGGGAAAAACTGTTTACATCTAATGGTATAATCCTGCAGCAGCCTGCATTCCAGGAGTATCATACACGTCTCGGTGAAGTATCATCGTACCCGCCGGGTTACAAAGAAAACGCCGGAATCTTTACGCATAATAACACATGGATTCAAATTGCTGAAACGATCCTTGGACGAGGAGACAGGGCAATGGAATATTATAAGAGTATTTGCCCGCCGAATAAAGAAGATCAAATTGATATCTATCGATCAGAGCCCTATGTATACAGCCAGATGACTGCGGGAAGGGATGCTCAGACTCCGGGAGAAGCGAAGAACTCATGGTTAACCGGAACCGCTGCCTGGTCGTTCATAACAATATCCCAATATATTCTTGGTATCCGTCCGGATTATGACGGACTCATTGTTGATCCTTGTATTCCAACTGATTGGGAGGAATTCAGTATCGTTAGAAAGTTCAGGGATAGCGTTTACAATATCGCTATTAAAAATCCTGGAAAGGTCAGTAAAGGTGTTAAATCACTTTCAGTTGATGGAGTGACTGTTAAAGGCAATAAAGTGCCTATTTTTAATGACGGAAAAGATCATAACGTAGAAGTAGTACTAGGTTAAATGAGTAAGAAAAAAAATATAAAAAAGGAATCAGCAAAAGAACCAAGTGATGCCAGGAAGAAGTTATTCTGGATGGTTACAATTCTGATCCCTGTATTGGTTATCGTGCTTACTGAAGTTGGACTAAGACTGGCTGAGTACGGCGGCAATACGGAACTGTTTATTGAAGGTCCTCCGGGATATGAAAACTATCTGCGCTGCAATCCGAATGTTGCCAGAAGATATTTTTATATGGAAAGTTCCGTACCTACACCGCCTAAACAATTGTTCCTTAAAGATAAGACTGAGAATTCGTTTCGAATATTTGTGTTGGGCGGATCAAGCGCTGCCGGATTTCCATACGGCAACAATGTTTCTTTCCCGAATGTACTTGAAAGGGGTCTTGCGAAGACTTTTCCCGATAAGAATATAGAAGTAATAAATATTGCCATGGCTGCAGTGAACAGTTATACTCTCTTGGATTTAATGGATGAAGTGCTTGATCAATTACCCGATGCTTTATTGATATATGCCGGTCATAACGAATACTATGGTGCGCTGGGTATCGGTTCAGTTCAGTCGCTAGGCAGCTGGCGCGGAATGATAAACACTTATCTGCGTCTTCAGTCTTTCAGAACGTTCATACTTCTTCGTGATTTCATCGGCTGGGTTAGAATAGGTCTTGGCGGACTGTTCGCTGATAATGAAGCAGTTGATCCCTCTGCAACTTTAATGTCCAGAATTGTATCGGAACAAACCATACCGTTCGAAAGTGATCTTTATAAGATTGGTAAAGCACAGTTTGAAGGCAACATGAATGATATTCTCCTTAAGGCATCTGACAGGGGAGTAAAAGTAATACTCAGTGAACTTGTAAGTAATCTTAGAGATCAGAAACCGTTTATTTCAGTTAGTAATGACAATGGTCAAACCGCCGGGCAGCTTTATACCAGTGCGAAGACTTCTGAAGCAGCCGGCAAATACGAGAAGGCTCGTGAAAGTTATATACTGGCGAAAGACTTCGATGGACTTAGATTCAGAGCTCCGGAGGAATTCAATACAGTCTTACATAAACTCGGAGAAAAATATTCGTGTCCCGTGGTTCGTCTGGTATCGGAATTTGAAAATGAATCAACAAATGGTTTGATAGGGGAATCATTAATTCTCGAACACCTTCATCCCAATATTGACGGTTACTATCTACTTGCGAAATCGTTTTACAAGACACTTGCAGAAAATAAAATGATTGGCAATGGCTGGAATGCGGATTTAATGCAGACTGTTTATTCTGAAGGCAAAACTGAACTGGACAGCGTATTCGGTGCAGTAGTTATAAAACAATTGAAGCAGAGCTGGCCATTTCGTCCGAAAGGAGAAGAGAATAATTTCCTCAGAACTTTCAGACCAAAGAATAAACTGGAAGAGATAGCATTTAAAGTCATCTCAACACCGGATTATAATATTCAATCCGGTCATATGGAGCTTGGCGGTTTTTATGAGTCAAATAATGAACCGGTAAAATCTGTTGACGAGTATAAGGCATTAATAGCATCCATACCCCATGAGATTGAATTTTACAGGAAAGCTGCGATAGTATTAATCAGGGAAAAGCTGTTTGATGAAGCCGACAGCCTCCTGAGAAGTTCGCTGAAATATCGAGGGGACTATTTTGTAAATAAGTGGATCGGGCAAATTGCGCTTATGAATGAGGATTATAAAGAAGCAATCAAATTCCTTAAAGAATCTGATTTGGTCGATCAGCAAGTTGTATTCAATTTAAGTAGGGCATATTATTCTGACGGACAACTTGAAAAGGGAGAAGAGAACTTTGTAAGACTTAAAAACATGTCCCGGAATTCAGACTATGTAAAGTACTTGACAAAGGTCCGTACAATGGCGTTCATGAAAAAGAAAATAAAACTTCCTCAGTAGTATTATTATTCTGCGAATGAAATTAAATATTATTTCAAAAGTGTCATCAGCTTTGATCTTGCAATGACCTGAAAACCGTTATCCACATGTAATCTGTAAATATAATTCCCGCTGGCTGAGAATTTCCCGAATCTATTGACCCCATTCCATTTTACCGTGTGCGCGCCTGCAGATTTAGTCCCGGAATAAAGTATTGCAACCAGTTTACCCAGCATATCATAGACTTCAAGACGTACTGCCGACTTCTCGGAAAGGGTGAATGAAATAGTTGTTGACGGATTAAAAGGATTCGGATAATTCTGATCCAGTTCGAAGGATATTGGACTTCCATTCGCATTATCATCATAAACATCAGTTGCATCCTGAAATATTGTTACGAGTTCAATACCTTCACCTGTTCTAAGGTTTCGTGTATACTCTTTATCGACAGGATTATTCCAGTGTTCGTTAACTCCTAAGCCGCTTAGTTGTATCCCGTCATCATCCGGATCATAAATCACATCTTCGGGCCAGTATGAAGGGTCGGCAGCCTGTCTTAAATAGTCTGTGGTACCCTGCATATTCGGATAGTTGACTTTACCGTCAGCGCCGTTATATTCGTTGGAAAGAAAATCGTACGCGACTGATTCAATTGCGACAGGATCCTGCGAAAGGAATATTGAGGAAGTCCAATCGCCATTAAACGGGGTCATATCCCATTTGGTTGGTGGATCCACAGCCTCGGAACCTGAGTAAAGAGCATCCAGCAGGAAGAATACAGTGTTACCGCCGAGTCTCTCGTGACCCATGAGATCCACCTGGGTTCTATACATCCCGGTTTCTGTTCGAACCGCCCCGTTATCATCGGGAGATACAAGACCCGGATGAAGATGTTCGGCGCTGCTGCGGCTGTGAGAACCGAAATGATTTTTCGCGAACAAAGTAATACCGGCGCGAGCATGGGCTTTCATAGTCGGTACATTAATTAAATAATCAGCATCGTTCATCGCTTTATAAATTTTATCCGCAGTTACACTCAATACCTTTCCTTTATCGGAGTATTTGATAACCGGTAAACTCGTTGGCTGAACCTGTTCGCGCCCGCTGCCGGAAATCTGCTGCACATAGTGCACGTTAGGGAATTCACTATGCCATAGATCGTAACAATGATTGTATAAAAATTTCATTGGATCACCTACTGAAATCATCTCTTCAGGAATTCCGTAAACGTTTATTAATTGCCTTAAGAGTGAAAGTATCAGTTGAGGTGAAGTTTCTGCAATGGCGTAATAGTTATTTTCGTTTTTATTGAAGTCTGAGGTGATATTTCCCCAGGTGTATCCATATCCCCACGTAGAAGTTGCATTTGTCTTGATGAAAACGGTTTGTCCCCCTTCGTATCCGGATGAGATGTTATATTTGTTTTCATTGAAATACCTGAACATTTTATCCCAGGCTTCATAATCATTTCTTTCCCCGGTTAGTTCAAGAATGCTTGCCGATAGCATTTTATCAATCTCAACCTGGTTGTTGTTCTTATTTAGAAACCAGCCGTCATCATAGTCGTTACCGACACCGTCGCCGTTATACGAATTTGTGCAATTCTCATTAGTTGCATCCGGGTTCCATACCCACACCACTCTGCCGGGATTGATGCCTTTCGCATCGCCAATGGGATTATTGGCAATAACAACCTCATCCTGTGTATCTGCAAAAGTATCAAGACTACTTTGGCTAAGTGTTAAAAAAGTAAAGCCAACTCCAATTATTAAGAACAATATTCCCCTGAGATAAGATGACTGCGCGAACATACTTTTCATTCTGCTGAACGCAGTAATTGATCCTGCCAGTCCTAATATCCATAGAACAAATCCGGATGCCAGGGGTGCTGCAACTCTCATACAGGGATAAGAAGCTCTGCTGGGTTTCGGAATAACACGAATTAGAAACCATATAAGTGAACCGGCACCGATAAGAGGAATTATCACTTTAGTCCATTTTGATTTAAGTTTCATAAGTATGCTCGAAAGTATCATGATGTACTTTTTGGAAAAGGCCTCGTGATTCATTTTCGTCATCTTCTTATCCTCCAATAAAACTGTAGCTTTACATGATTGAATCAAATTCTGAGTTTAAGTGAACTTTGAATGAAATATTAAAACGGGTAAACAGGAAATTGCAGCTTTAGATCATTAAAATCACTCTCGAAGATTCAAGAGTAATTGGAGAAAATGGAGGATGCAACTGTTGAAAAAGTCTCATCCGGATTTATCTTAAAATACAATATTAATACGGTAATTGGTACCCAATAATGATGAGATAATTGTAAGCGGTACACTTATTCAAAGACTGATTTATCAATAGAAATTTACTAAATTAAATGGACCGGTAATTTACATAGTATAGTCGTGAGTTATCTCTTTTACTAAAAAGTAATTAATATAATTGAATATGCGGAAGATAGTTATTATTCTGTTATTGTTTGTCAGTTTAATGGTGTATGGACAATCCTATCCGGTAATCGATGGGATACCGAGGGACACTTCATTTAATCCTTCAAGCGCGTTTAAGAAAGCTTTTAAAAAATATCCATTTATTAAACAGGTTAAATCGCATTTACCCGATGGAGTTGGTGCGGAATATAATGTTGTTTATTCATCGATCAGCGGCAGAGATCTTCACCTGGATTTGTTTAAACCGGATAATCCCGGAAATCAGAAGACCCCTGTTGTTTTATTCATCCATGGCGGGGGATGGGCATCAGGTTCAAAAGAGCATATGGTTCCAATGGCTCAGAAACTGGCCGGAAAAGGTTTTGTAACTATTGCGGCTGAATACAGACTCTCTCCCGAGGCGAAATATCCGGCCGCAATTCATGATCTTAAAATTGTTATAAAGTGGCTGAAAGCTAATAGGAGCAAGTATGGTATAGATACAAATAGAATTGCTGCGCTCGGCTGTTCAGCCGGGGCTACCCTGGCATCGATTCTTGGTACTACAACAGGTATAAACAGCTTTGAAATGAATGATGATTACAAGTCAGTCTCCAGCAGGATTCAGGCAGTGATAAATATTGACGGGATACTGGATTTTACTAATCCCGTGGAAAGCGGCAAGGATACCATTCTTGGCAAACCTTCTGCGGGCACACGATGGTTCGGCGCAACTTACTCTGAGAATCCCGGCATCTGGCGTGAAGCTTCGCCTATAAACTATCTAGACAGCAGTACGTCCCCATTTCTGTTTGTAAACAGTTCCCTGGATCGTTACCATGCCGGCAGGGACTCACTTATAAATACCTTATCACGGTTGGGCATTTATACCGAGATCCATACAATCCCCAATACTCCGCATCCTTTCTGGCTGTTTGAACCATGGTTCGAAACAGCATTCAGCTATGTGTTGGAATTCCTCGAAAAAATATTCCCGAAATAGTAGCTTTGGTTTGAATACCTGCCGATTTTGTGATTCGAGTAGACCGGTTTAAGCCATTAATGAGCCGAAAAAATTTTATATTTGCGAAACAGTTTTAAAATATGAACTACAGGATTCGTTTATGTTTAGAGTGATGCAAAACCGAATATTCATTACTATTTTAATTTCAACAGCTCTAATTGTTGCAATGTCCTGTTCCGATGATGCTGTCGATTTGAAAGAAGAAGACGTTGTACTTGAAGACGTTAACGCGTTTGATCAGAACGAAATGCTGGGGATGGGTGTAAATCTGGGGAACGCTCTGGAAGCTCCTAATGAAGGGGAGTGGGGGGTAACACTTCGGAATGAATTCTTTCAGGCGATTAATGAAGCCGGTTTCAAATCTATTCGTGTCCCGATTCGATGGTCGGCTCACTCACTTGAATCTGCACCGTATACAATAAACGATGGTTTTTTTAACCGCATCGACTGGGTTATTAAAACTGCGTTCTTCTATGATCTCATGGTGATAATAAATATTCACCACTATGAAGATTTCATGGATGATCCGGATGGACAGAAAGAAAGGTTTCTGTCTCTTTGGGAACAGATTGGTGAACATTATAAGAATTATTCGCACGATTTATTATTTGAAGTTCTGAACGAACCCACTGGCAATGTAACAAATGAATTATGGAACGTTTATCTGGCGGATGCAATTGAAGTTATACGTACAACGAATCCCGGCAGGACGCTTGTTGTCGGGACTGGCAACTGGAGCAATATAAATGCTATTGATGATCTTGTATTGCCGGGAGGCGAGGATAATGTTATCGTTTCTTTTCATTACTATAATCCTTTCGCTTTCACCCATCAGGGGGCTGAATGGGTTGACGGATCTGATGCCTGGCTGGGTACAACGTTCACTGCTTCCTCATCGGAGCGGACCGCAATTGATGCGGATTTTATGCTTGCCAGAAATTACTCGGCAGCACACAATGTACCGATAAATGTTGGAGAATTCGGCTCTTACAATAAAGCTGATTCGGATTCACGATTTATCTGGACGAGTTACCTCAGGCAGGCAATTGAAAACAATAATTTCAGCGGACAGTATTGGGAATTCTGCTCAGGCTTCGGTGTGTACAATCAGACATCGGGAACATATAATGAAGAGTTGATAAAAGCGCTTCTTCCGGAATGGGAACCATAAATAGGATGAATTATTAATGGATGATTATAACGGTTTATTAGCTCTGTTCATAGCATGTATGAACCTGGTTCTTGTGCTGAATATTTTAGTGTTCGCCGAAAAAAATACGCTTATCAAGTATATAATTTTCTTGATTACTCTGTTTGTGCTTGACCAGTTTGGAGAATTCATCAATTGCTATTTTGAGCCTGCGGAATCAATATTGCTATTTATTAAGTTAATTGTAATGTTGTTTATTCCTGCGACTATACTAATTATTGTTTGGAATATTCATGGTGCAAATGCTAAATACAATTGGATTACATTTGTGGTTCCGATCGTCCTGTCGATAGTTTATGCAGTGTCATCATTACAACCGGAAGTTATATCATGTTCCCCAGGTTCTGCGGCTTACTTATTCCCATTCCAGGGAATTACGGATGCGTATTTCATTGCATCACTGATTCTCAGTGCTGTAATATTATATTCCGGTATAGTGAAATTCCCGGATCAAAAAAAAATAATTATTGTTATATTTACAGGACTTGTTTTAGCCGTTTTGCCTGCAGTAATCGCTAGCCTTATTTCTAATTCAGCATACGAAATAAAAGAGAGTCTGTTTGGTAAAACTTCAGTTACTTTATCGGTTACTTTGACATATTACTCGTTGAAGAAAAAAAGTGAAATCTGAGGAGAGTTCATCATCATTTCAGAAGTGATTTTAAATATTTATCTGGTTATTGAGAATGGACTGGTGACGGAATTTAAAGCCAAAGCGTATGAAAGCGATGACGGAGATAAGGAAAAAATCAGTTTCCTTAAATCTCATGCCAGAGAGGATTATAAGTCGGCTTTCAAATTTGATGCACCGGTTAGCAGTAACTCGGAATTTATGCCTTATAATAAATTCGCAAAACTGGAATCACGGGGTATGCATTTCCATTTATTCGAGGAAATATTCCGGAAATTCGATGTACCGGAGAATCCGTTGATCTGTGTAACTCCGGTTGTTGACGGCGAAATTTACGCACAGGATGTTGAGTAGAAATTTTTTTTTAAAAGGAGATAAAATGAGTAAATCAATTCAGGAATTATCAGTCGACACGATTCGATTACTTGCAGTTGACGGTGTTCAGAAGGCGAATTCGGGCCATCCCGGTATGCCGATGGGCTGTGCACCGATAGCGTACCTGCTTTATTCAAAAGTAATGAAGCATAATCCGGCAAATCCGGGCTGGTGGAATAGAGACAGGTTCATATTATCCGCCGGACACGGCAGTATGCTGTTATACAGTATTCTTCATTTAACCGGCTATGATGTTTCTCTTGAAGATCTGCAGAGCTTCAGGCAGTGGGAAAGTAAAACAGCCGGTCACCCGGAATACGGCGCTATTGCCGGTATTGAAACAACTACCGGACCGCTTGGTCAGGGTTTCACAAATGCTATCGGTATGGCTGCCGCTCAGGCGTTTATGGCTGCCAAGTTTAACAAGGATGATGTAAAGTTATTTGATCACTTTATTTACGGTATATGCAGCGATGGCGACTTGATGGAAGGTGTGTCTCATGAAGCAGCTTCATTTGCCGGACATAACAAACTCGGTAAAGTTATTTTCTATTATGATAATAACAAGATAACTATCGATGGTGATCTGTCGCTGTCAATGTCAGAAGATGTCGGTAAAAGATTTGAAGCTTACGGCTGGCATGTTCAGCACGTTGATAATGTTAATGATCTGGAGCAGCTTGAGAAAGCCGCTTTAAATGCGCAGCTGATTGCTGATAAACCGTCCCTGATAATTACTAATACAGTGATTGGCTTTGGCAGTCCGAATAAAAAAGGAACCTCAGGTGTGCATGGAGCTCCTCTCGGAGAGGACGAAGTTAAATTGACCAAACAGTTTTTCGGATTCCCGGAAAATAAAACGTTTTACGTACCTGAAGAAGTTGCTGAACATTTCGAAGAAATTAAATCAGGATACGCAGCTTCCGAAGCAGAGTGGAATAAGGTGTTTGATGAATACAAGTCGAAGTATCCGGAAGATGCAGAACTGTTAACAAAGGTTATGGCTGGAGACTTCGGAAAAGACTGGATTGAATATTTACCGAACTTTGACAATTATGAAGAAGCTGTTCCAACCCGTTCAGCATCTGGAAAAGTCCTGAATGCGATAGGCGAGCATATACCTACTTTATTCGGTGGTTCAGCAGATCTTACTCCGTCGAACAATACCCAGGTAAAAACATTTGCGGACTTTTCACCGGATGATTATTCAGGACGCTACGTACGTTATGGTATCCGTGAACACTCTATGGCCAGCATGATGAACGGTATGGCTATGTACGGAGGCATGATTCCTTACGGCGGCACTTTCCTTGTATTTTCCGATTATCTTCGTCCGGCAATCAGGATTGCATCTATGTCACATGTTAAACCGATATACGTGTTCACGCATGACAGTATCGGACTCGGTGAAGATGGTCCTACTCATCAGCCTGTCGAGCACTTTGCAGCTTTAAGGTCTATTCCGGGTGTTGTAGTTTTAAGACCCGCAGATGCAAATGAAACGGTTTATTCATGGAAATATGCGATTGAGCATAAGGGCGGACCAGTAGCAATTTTACTTACGCGTCAGAAACTCCCGGTAATTGACAGGAATAAATTTACGGCAGCTTCTGAAGTTGAAAAGGGTGCATATATATTGAAAAATACAGACGGCACTCCGGATGCAATTCTTATGGCGAGCGGTTCCGAGGTTTATCTTGCATTAGATGCAGCGGAAAAACTTGATTCCGAAGGTATTAAAACGAGAGTTGTTAGTTTCCCTAGCTGGGAATTGTATGAGAAACAATCGGCTGAGTATAAAGAAAAAGTGCTGCCGAAAGAAGTTAAGGTTAGAGTTTCCATTGAAGCAGCAGTCGAATTCGGCTGGTCGAAATATACCGGTGACGGCGGCGCTTCAATTAGTCTCGACAGATTCGGTGCCTCGGCACCATTCAAAACTCTGTTCGAAAACTTCGGCTTTACGGTTGAGAATATTATCGCGAAGACTAAAGAACTTATGTAGTCAGACGTTTAGTAAATTAAATAAAGCGGAGAAGCCTTTAACACTTCTCCGCTTTATTGTTTTATTTAAGCAACATCATCCTGCCCGATCTCACTTCATCATTGTAAGTTAACCTGTAGATGTAAACACCGCTTGTTACATTCCCTGCATTCCAGGTTATGTTATGTTTTCCTCCGGATTGGAATCCATTAAAAAGTGTTTCAATCTTTTGACCTAGTGAGTTATATATCGTTATATCTATATGACCGTTTTCCGGAATTGAATAACTGATATTAGTTGTGGGATTAAAAGGATTTGGATAGTTTTGATCGAGGTTAAACTCAGTAGGCAGTTGGGATTTGGGATTAGTCTGTCCCAATACCTGAGATTTAGACAAACTTACATAATCACTTTTCTTTACATATATCTTATAACCACGTGATGGTGCTGAGATCCAAACTCGTCCGTCGGAATAAACCTGTGTACTGTCGGTAGGATCAGCGGCGTTGTATAACATAGTATTTGCCCAATTTGAGTAGCCTGTTGGTGAACTGTCTACCCACAAACCTTTCGTACTTGAATCGTGATTGTTAATTACAACGATAGCTCCATCCTTTGTACCGTTACCTTGTCTGCGTGCAATATAAACATTATAAGTATCACCTGATGGATAGGGATTGCCATCCTGACTTAGTACTTTGAGGGATCCTCCGAGATAAGTATTTCTGACATCTATCAGGTAGTTGATGTCCGTTTGCAAGCTGCTGGGCGGAGTAACAGTTGTGTTGGTATCATGATTGTCGACCTGAGTGACGCCGTAATAATGATTGTAGAAAACACATGGTCGGCCTTCATGAGTAAGCATGTAGGCATAAGCCATTTTCCAATCCTGCCATACCCACTTATCGCTTTCTTTTCCTGAGTCATGATTATCCAGGAAAGTCACAATAGATGTGCCGGGCAGCGCGTCACCGCTGTTGTTGCGCACCATTCCTGCATTGTTCAGCCAGGCCATATTAAAGTCGGATTGATTTTTATTACACATATCAGTCAGAGTAAATTTCAGCGGGAAATCGAACGCGTCTGCATCAGCACTATAGGAGGCTATTGTATTCACCCAGTCATTTATTACTCCTGCATTTCCCCAGTACTCGGCGACTATAAATCGCTGTGACCCGCCTAACAGTGGAAGGTTGTTGATCCATGCTGCTGCGAAAGATTCCTGAAAACCACGGACGAAATCAAGTCTGAATCCGTCGAAGTCGATTTCATCGGCCAGCCATTCACCCCAATCCTTTAATCTTGTCTGTACTGTTGTGCTGAATGTGTTTAGATCATTCCCGAACCATTTCGTATTTGTAATAATTTCATCATTTGTACCTCCGTCACCAAGCCAGTCGCTACTGTCGACCGGGTGGAAATCGGAATATGTCCAGGAATAATTTGGCTCTCCCGTGCCGGTATGAGTCACATAATCAATTCCCGTCACAGTAAGGGCTTGCAACGAAGTGGCTGCTAAATTGGTACTGTTATACCAGATCGCTTTCGGATAATATCCATTAATTTGGTCGGCCCAGGCCCATTCCCATGGATTTGTGTTTTCCTTTCTGGCGATCAGTTTTATGATTATGTCATGAGATGAAGAAAGGGTAATTTTGTATTCATCAATGTCAGATGAATTTTGAGCATGACCGCGTACGGTTCTTCCGGAGCCGGGGAAAACATTATAATACCCGCTGCCGTTATTAGGCTCGCTTTCCCAGGTATCCGTCCCGTTAGGACCTGCGTCCGTCCAGTCTATGAATACATCATAACCTCTTTGGGTATAATTGGCGCCCCAGTCTAATTCGTATCCTACAATTTGAATATAGTAATCACCGGCTGCTGCATTCTCGATTCGCCAGGTTATTTCATTTGTTGGATATGGTGTATGCTGAGACCCGTTTGTGTATGCTTCGTTGAATACGTATGACTTTACAGCCGGATTAACTTCACGCTCAGATTCATCTCCGTAGATGTGATTGAGTATTATATCCGCATATACTTCAATGCCCTGGGTATGCATAGCTGAAATCATTGAAGTCAGTTCCGAGCGACTTCCGAACCTGGTTTCTGTTGCGCCTTTTTGGTTGTAATTTCCCAGATCGTAATGATCAAATATTCCATAGCCCATATCCGAGATGCCCCAGTTCCCTTTAGAAGGGGAAGGAACCCAAATTCCGGTGAATCCGGCCGAACCTAATGCCGAGGCTTTGGAAGATAGCGTATCCCACCAAAAACCGTTGTTGCTCGATTCATCAACAGGTACATTCCAGTAAAATGCCTGCATCATTACGTCATCCTGCGCTTGAGTGTTTATAAAATTTGTTAGCAATAGTGAAATTAAAATAACTACCGGGTAAAAATATTTCGATTTAGAACTCATTGCTCGTTCCCCTATAATGTTGGTGGTTTATTTTGTTGTTTAGAATGATGAATAATGTTGAGTAGTTGGAAGTACCGGAGACGAAGAGAGAATCAGGAAATAATTCTGATCATTCTGATGAAAAATTAGCTTGAATGTCAAAAGAGATCAACTACCCGATTAGATAGTTTACATGTTAAAAAATTCAAATTAATAGTAAAATACTACCCGTTTGAATAGGTAGCGTGACGGACTGAAGAAATTATTTGTCTAGAATAAATATTTAATAAGTACGAAGCCGCCGATTAATAGGACTGTAAAGGCGATCGCGAGCCAGTTGAAATACTTGTCGATAAACTCTTTTATCTGATCCCCGAATTTCCAAATGAGAAACGTAACTAGGAAGAACCGTCCGGCCCTGCTGATTACGGAGGCAACAATAAACATTGGGAGGCTTATAAGAAATGCACCGCCTGTAATTGTAAATACTTTGTAAGGAATAGGAGTGAAGCCTGCAGTGAAAATTATCCAGAAATTCCATTCGTCATATAAAATTTGAACATCCTTGAATAATTCCTGGGAGAAACCTGGTACTTTATCGAAGAAAAACATTGCGACCGAGGAAAATTCACCCGGTACATTCCACCAAAGGAAATAACCGATTGCATAACCAAGCAGTGCGCCTGTTACAGAACCTAATGTACAATTCAATGCAAATTTGAAAGCTTTTTTTCTGGCGCCGAGAACCAAGGCTATTAATAGAGCGTCCGGTGGAATCGGGAAAAAGGAAGCTTCGGCAAATGCCAGAATAAATAGTGCGACCGGGCCGTAAGGCGTTTCGGCCCAATGCAGAACCCAATCATACAGCTTCCTTATAGCTTTCATCTTACTCCCTGATTAATTGAAAGCGAAGATATGAATTAAAATCCTAACGAAAAAATTTTTATTCTAACGATATAAGCAATAAATTTGAGCATCACCAATTATAATGGATATACTACTATGCCCGAATCCAAATCCCAAAGATTAATATCGCTTGATGTATTCAGAGGAATTACAATTGCCGGAATGATACTTGTAAATAATCCGGGAACATGGGGAGATATTTATCCGGCCCTTCGTCATGCAGAATGGAACGGCTGCACTCCGACGGATCTTATATTTCCTTTCTTTCTTTTTATCGTCGGTGTTGCAATAACGTTTTCGCTCGGTAAAAGAAAAGAAAGAGGGGACGACCAGACCAAACTTATATTCCAGATATTCAGAAGAAGCGCTCTTCTTTTTCTTCTCGGACTAATTCTTGCCGGATTCCCTTATTTCAATCTATCGACAATTAGAATTCCCGGAGTGTTGCAAAGAATTGCAGTCGTCTATTTTATATCGTCATTTATTTTTCTTAAGTCTAGCCTCAGGACACAGGGAATTCTTGCGGGAGCATTCCTGCTTATTTACTGGGGACTGATGTCGTTAATTCCTGTTCCGGGGCACGGTCCTGCTAATCTTGAGCCGACAACGAATCTGGCTGCCTGGTTTGATAATCTTCTGCTAAGCGGTCATATGTGGAGCGCAAAAAAGGTCTGGGATCCGGAAGGTATACTTAGCACTATCCCGGCAATTTCAACAGGACTTACCGGTGTATTAACCGGACACTGGTTAAAATCGGGTAAAGATAAAATTACTAAAACAGTTTGGATGCTAATTGCGGGCAACCTGCTTATGGTGCTTGGTTACGTATGGGATATGTGGTTCCCGATGAACAAGAGTATTTGGACGAGTTCATATGTCGCTTATACTTCAGGTCTCGCATTAAATTTCCTTGCGGTCTGCTACTGGTTTATTGATGTGCAGGGTTATAAAAAATGGGCGCTTCCATTTATTGTCTACGGTATGAACGCGATAACAGTTTTCTTCATGTCGGGTATAATCGGAAGACTAATGTCTTCTATGATCAAGGTGACTGACGCTGCCGGCAGCGAGGTCAGTTTGAAAACGTATTTATTCAGTAATCTCTTTCTTTCATGGCTTGATCCGATAAATGCCAGTCTGCTATGGGCAATAACCTATGTTCTTATCTGGCTGGGACTAATGTGGATTCTTTACACAAAGAAAATATTCATTAAAGTTTAGAAGAAATTGACGCGCGTAAAACGGTTTGTTGCTTTTTAGCGGACCTACAATTATTTTCAAGTATCATATAAAAACAGGAGAGAGGGATGGCTGTTCTGAAACCGTTTCAAACCATACCGGAAATGTTCGAGTATATTACTCATGATTTCGGTGTAACTCAAACCAAGCCGGTACTTCAGCACAAAATCGATGGTAAGTATGTCGATATCGGCTATAAGGAATTGTATGAAACAACCGAACGCTTTGCCCATGGCTTAACTTCAATGGGTGTAAAGCGCGGTGATAAAATTGCTATCATTTCCGAAAACAGGCCTGAATGGGTTTACTCGGATATGGCCATACTCGGTCTCGGCGCAATTGATGTGCCATTGTATCCTATTGTTACTGCCGATACGATTGAATTTATTTTAAACAATTCAGAATCGGTTGGTATTATTGTTTCTACTCAGTTTCAGCTTAATAAAGTATTGAAGATTAAGAATAAATGTAAGTCCCTTCAATTTGTTGTCGCTATGAATAATGTTGACTCTGCAGATGGCACTTCAATTTTAAATTTTGAGTCAATCCTTCAAAAGGGAGATGAGTACAAGCAGGAGAATTCAAATCTTTTTAAGGATAATCTCTCTCTTACAAAACCTGATGATCTTTGTACAATAATTTATACTTCCGGGACTACAGGCGAACCAAAAGGTGTTATGCTCACTCACGGAAATATCATTTCAAACGTGTTGGCTGCGCACGAAGCATTCGATTTCGGACAAACTGATACATTCTTATCGTTCCTGCCGTTATGTCATATTTTCGAACGTATGGCTGGTTATTATACCGCTTTTTCTGGTGGTTGTACTATTGCTTACGCAGAGGGAATTGAAAAGATCGCTACCAACATGGTTGAAGTTAAACCGACAATAATAACCGCCGTTCCACGCCTCTTCGAAAGGATGTATTCCAGGATAATGAAGAACGTTGAAAGTCAGCCGGAGAAAAAACAGAAGATTTTCCATTGGGCGCTTGGTATTGGAATGAAATATATGGAGCTCAAAAGAAACCGGGAAACAATACCGATTTCATTGTCCCTAAAACATAAAGCGGCAGACAAACTTGTGTTTAAAAAGCTGCGTGAGCGAACGGGAGGAAGTATAAGGTTCGTTGTTTCAGGTGGTGCAGCGCTCCCTCGCGATCTGGGATATTTCTTTGAAGCGGTGGGACTGCTCATTATAGAAGGATACGGACTTACTGAATCTTCGCCGGTAATTGCTGCAAACAGGCTGAACGATTATAAGTTCGGCACAGTTGGTAAACCGATGAACGGTGTTGAAATTAAAATTGCCAAGGATGGTGAAATCCTCGCAAATGGACCGAATATTATGCAGGGATACTACAGGAACAAGAAAGAAACCGAAGCAGTATTAAAAGACGGCTGGCTTCATACCGGCGATATCGGTGTATTTGATGCAGAGGGTTTTTTACTAATAACAGACAGGAAGAAACATCTCTTTAAAACTTCCGGGGGAAAATATGTTGCGCCCACACCGATAGAAAGCATGTTCCTTGCAAGTAAATATATAGACCAGTTTGTTATTATCGGCGACAGGCGAATGTTTATAACTGCTCTTATTGTCCCGGACTTCGAGGCGATCCAGGAATTTGCAGATGCTAACAGGATACATTACAACGATCCGAAGGAGTTGGTCAATACTAAGCAGGTTTATGAACTGCTTCAAAAGGAACTCGGACAGTTCCAGAAGAAACTTGCTGCATACGAGAAAATAAGGAAGTTTACAGTTCTGGAAAAACCGTTCACGATTGAAGACGGATCCATGACTCCTTCACTCAAGCTTAAAAGGAAAGTTATTGAGGAAAGGTACTCGGATCTGATAGATGAAATGTATCAGGGACTTGATAAGTAACCGGAACTTGAATTTATAAATATTGGAGATACCCGGGTTCTGAGCCCGGGTTTTTTATTATGAAATATGAAGTGTTATTAATCGATGCGGACGATACTCTTTTTGACTACTCAATGGGTGAGGAATATGCTCTTAGGAAGACTCTGATTGATTCTAATATACTTTATCCGTTCGAGAAAGTTCTTGAGGAATATAAAGTAATCAATACAGGGATCTGGAAGGAGTTCGAACAGGGAAGAATCAAAGTTGACGAACTTAAAATACTCAGATTTGCCAGACTGTTTGAGAGAATTGGGGTTGAAGCTGATTCTTCACGATTCAGTGATGATTACCTGGAGAATCTCTCTGAAGCGACATTCCTGATTGACGGAGTTGAAGAACTGGTAGAACAGTCGTATTCAGACTTTAAACTTGCAATCATAACAAATGGATTGACAAAAGTTCAACGCCCTCGTTTCAATAGTTCGGCAATCGGTAAATACTTTGACGAGTACATTGTCTCCGAGGAAGTCGGGCTGCAAAAACCTGATCCGGAAATTTTCAGCTACGCTTTAAGTAAATTAAAACATGAGGATAAAGATTCAGTGTTGATGATTGGGGATAATCCAGGTTCCGATATACTTGGAGGCATAAATTTCGGTATTGATACCTGCTGGTACAATCCGGGGAACAAAGAGCCGGTTAAAGGAATATTCCCGACGTATACAATTAATGATATTCGTGAATTGAGATCACTGATTTATTCTAAGTAGATTTGTTTTCCGCATAGTAAATTTAATTGGGGAATCTAATTTTAGTATATTTACACTTTCACAAAAAAACGGTTCAAAAAAGTGTCACACGAAAAAATTCTTGTAACTTCGGCTTTACCTTATGCAAATGGTCCCATTCACCTTGGACATTTAAGCGGGGCATATCTTCCAGCCGATATTTTTGTTCGATACCATCGACTTAAGGGAAGCAATATTATTTATATATGCGGATCCGACGAACATGGTGTGCCGATAACCATAACAGCCGATAACGAAGGTATTAAACCGCAGGATGTTATCGACAGGTTTCACGAAGCGAATAAGAACTCATTTGATAAGTTTGGTATGTCGTTCGACATTTATTCCAGAACCAGTCTGCCTGTTCATCACAACACTGCTCAGACATTTTTTAAAAGTTTCCATGATCAGGGACTTCTTGTGGAGAAAAAATCTTTACAGTTCTTCGATGAAAAAGCAAAAATGTTTCTCCCCGACAGATATGTCGAAGGTACTTGTCCAAAATGTGGTTTTGAGGAGGCAAGGAGTGACGAGTGTGAAAACTGCGGAGCGCTTTACGATCCAAGCGAACTAGTAAATCCAAAAAGTAAAATATCCGGTGAGTCACCGATACTTAAAGAAACTTCACACTGGTATTTCCCACTGGGCAAGTTTCAGGAAAGACTTGAAAAATTTGTTGATGATAGCAATTCCAAATTCAATTGGAAAGAAAATGTACTTCAGTATTGTCGTGGCTGGTTTAAGGACGGATTGAAGGATCGAGCTGTTACAAGGGATCTGGACTGGGGTGTTAAAGTACCATTGGACGATGCTGACGGCAAGGTACTGTATGTCTGGTTTGAAGCAGTTCTTGGATATATTTCTGCAACAAAAGAACTGTTTAAGAACAAAGAGAATGAGAATGGCTGGAAAGAGTATTGGCAGGATAAAGATACTCGCTACATTGCTTTCATAGGTAAGGATAATACTGTATTTCATACGATAATTTTTCCGGCTATGCTGATGGCCTGGAATGATGGCAATGATGATAAATACCTGCTGCCGGAAAATGTACCTGCAAATGAATTTCTGAATTTTGAAGGAAAGAAATTCTCGAAATCACGCGGATGGGGAATTGATGTTGCTGAATTTCTTGAGTTATTCCCGACTGATCCTTTGAGATATACCCTGGCTTCGAATCTGCCTGAAAATAAGGATACTGATTTCTACTGGAAAGAATTCCAGGCTAAGAATAATTCAGAACTTGCTGATATATTCGGAAACTTTGTTAATCGCACATTCATCTTCGCGCATAAACATTTTGAAGGAAAAGTACCTGAGACAGGTGAACTTGGTGAAATCGACAAAGCTATGCTGGAATCAATAAAGGAATACCCTTCAAAGATAGGCGGATTGATCGAGAAATATAAAATCAGAGATGCCGTATTCGAAATGATGAATCTGGCTCGTGACGGCAATAAATATTTTAATGATTCCGAGCCATGGAAGAGTGTTAAGCAGGATAAATTGAAATGTGCTACAACAATAAAAATTTGTCTGCAGACCATTAATACTCTAGCGGAAGTATTCAGTCCGGTGATTCCGTTTAGCTCCGAAAAGATCTTTAAAATGTTAAATTCTGAATTGTGCAGGTGGGCTGATTCAGGGACATCTATTCTTAAGCCCGGTCATGAATTAAATGAGGCTGAAATTCTCTTTACTAAAATTGAGGATGAGGCAATAGAAGCTCAGATTAATAAACTCGGCAAAGTTGAAGAAGAACAGGTTTATGATGTGCCGGAAATATCATTCGAAGAGTTTTCGAAAGTAGATTTAAGAACCGCAGTTGTTGAGGAAGCTGAGAAAATTAAAAAGAGTAAGAAGTTACTTAAATTGAAAGTTAGGACTGCCGGGGGAACTCGTCAGATTATTGCCGGAATAGCAGAACATTACATTCCTGAAGATTTAATTGGTAAAAAGGTAATAGTTGTGGCTAATCTCAAACCCGCAAAGTTAATGGGTGAAGAGTCACAAGGAATGATGCTTGCGGTTGAAAATAGTGACGGCAAGTTAAAAGTAATTGAACCGGATAAGTCGGTTAATCCCGGCACTAAGGTAAGGTAATTAATTTATTACGATATGCCCAATAAAACACCCGCTCCAATGAACAGGTCGATAACATTAACCGGAAAGGAACTTTCCCGGTATTCGAAGAGGTGTGTAAAAATAACGGAACCATGTATTCTTAGTAAAATTACAGATAAAACAATTAATCAGGATTTTTTCAGTGTAGTTGAAAATCTACCCGACGAATTTGTTGATCTGCTGTTTATAGATCCACCATATAATTTGAGTAAGAATTTTAACGAGTCTAATTTCAAGAAAAAGACAGACGAAGAATATCTTGAATATATCGATTCGTTTATTAGTCCTTTAGTGAGGTGCCTGAAATCGAATGCATCGATATATGTATGCGGAGATTGGAGATCATCTACATCTATACATGCCGTACTTAAAAAGTATTTTATTGTGCGAAACCGTATTACCTGGGAAAGGGAGAAAGGGAGGGGTTCGAAATCGAACTGGAAAAACAACACGGAAGATATTTGGTTTTGTACTAGAGGGGGAAAATATATATTCAACTATGATCAGGTTAAGCTAAAGCGTATTGTAAAGGCTCCGTACAGGGATGAAAACGGTAATCCAAAGGATTGGCACAGCAATGAATCGGGGAGCTACAGGTTTACACATGCATCAAATATTTGGAATGATATTTCTGTTCCCTTCTGGTCTATGCCGGAAAATACTGAGCATCCCACACAGAAACCGGAAAAATTACTCGCGAAAATAATTTTGTCCAGCACGAATGCCGGTGATCTTGTATTCGATCCGTTTCTTGGTTCCGGTACAACTTCGGTAACAGCTAAAAAACTTGGACGTCACTATTCCGGTATTGAACTGGATAGAAAGTACGCTGCAATTGCTGAAAAGAGATTAGAACTGGCAGAGACCGAAAGATCGATTCAGGGATACGAAGATGGAGTGTTCTGGGAAAGGAACTCAAATCCCCGAAAGGTTGTCAAATAGCAGTTCATTTTGGGGAATTCAACATTCCTTGATTTTCAGGTAATCTATAAGTAGAATTAAAACTTGAATTTAAAATGATAATGGAGGACCAGAATTGATGAAGACCCGTTTCTTCTTTTTGTTCATCGGAATAATCGCACTATTATTAATGTCATGTTCGTCAAAAACTTCAGAAATAATTTTAGCGGAATTCGGTAATCAGGAAATAACTTTACCTGAATTTGAAAAAGCTTATGCGAAGAATGCGGGCAGTTATGAAAATGCCGCAGCAGATTCGATGAAAAATCTCGAGAAATTTTTAGATCTATACGTTAATTTCAGAATGAAATTGCGGGATGCATTCGTCAGAGATTACCAAAATGATCCTGATATAAAAAATGAACTTGATACTTACAAGAAGCAGGTTGGCGCATCATATATTGTTGAGCGTGAAATTGTTGAACCCGGACTGAAGAAGCTTTATAGTCAGCAGGGGGAAGAACTGCGAGTAAGTCACATAATGTTTCGTATGCAAAATGAGGATGCCAAAGTAAAAGAACTTGCCCAGTCAGTTCTTGATTCAATTCTCGCCGGGGGTGATTTTACTGAATATGCAGCAAAATATTCAGAGGATAATTTCTCCAAGAACAACGGGGGTGATATCTTTTGGATCGTTGCGGGACAGACTATTAAAGAGTTCGAGGATGCTGCGTATACAACCAACGTGGGCAATATTTATCCGAAATTGGTCAAAACTCGTTTTGGCTATCACATCATCAAGGTTACCGACCGTCAGCCCAGAAGATACGAAATTAGAGCCAGTCACATTTTAATAAGTAATGACCCTGCCGATACTACTCAAAAGGGAAGTGCGCTTGAAAGAATCACCGAGATTAAGCAGAGAATTGAAAATGGCGAGGACTTTGCAACGCTTGCAAAAGAGTATTCTGCCGATAAGAACAGCGGCGCCAACGGTGGCGACCTTGGTTACTTCAGAAGAAGAAAAATGGTTGTTCCTTTTGATACGACGGCTTTTAAGCTTAAAGTCGGGCAAGTTTCCGATCCGGTTAAGACAAGGTTCGGTTATCACCTGATTAAGGTTACTGATGAGAAACCGTATCCGGATTATGATGCGCAAGTTGATGAATTGCGCGAGCAATACAAGAAATCCAGGTTCGCCGATGATAAAAAACAATATATCGACAGTCTTAAAGCGGCATACAATTATTCTTTTGAAGATAACCTGATGACTTTCATTGCAAATTATAAAGATACCATTCGTACAGATGAAAGCTATTGGGATAGTAAACTTCATGAGGAGTACGGCAGTAAATCCTTGTTCAAAGTTAATGGCGTTTCATACCAGGTTGATAGTTTACTCTCGTATGCAATCAGTCAGAGGAACTATAAGAATAAAATTGTTGATTCGAAGAATAACCTGCGAGACGTGTTAAATAAATACTCCGAAAACAAACTCCTTGAAGAAAAAGCTTCGATGCTGGATAAGACTGACCCTGAATTTGCATCGCTTATGAATGACTATCAAAATGGAATTTATATTTTCCGTTTACAGGAAGAAGAAGTCTGGAATAAATTAAAAGTTGATACAAACGAAGTAAAGAAATATTACGAAAAGACAAAGGAGAATTATACATTCCCCGACAGGGTATCCTACCGGGAAATCCTGGTAAAAGATGATTCTCTTGCCAATGATTTATACAATAAAGTTAGTAGTGGTGCCGAGTTTAATAAACTTGCCAAAAAATCTACACTTCGACCGGGCTTCAAGTTGAAAGAAGGATTTCACGGCATTCAGAATGTTGACAAAGATGCGCTCTCTAAAGTGGCCAATGAGTTGCAGAATCCTGGGGATATTGCAACGCCATTTAAAACCAATCAGGGCTGGTCGATAGTAAAACTTGTGGAGAAATATCCGGCGAGAACAAAAACATTTGATGAAGCTAAAGCAGAAGCATCCAGTTCTTATCAGGATATGATGAGTAAGAAACTTGAACAAGATTATGTGCAAAGACTTGAAAAGTTGTATAAACCGGAAGTTAATGATGAGGCGCTTCAACACGCATTTAAATAAGCTCGTGTTAATTGCAGTTTGTGTTGGTTCTATAGCACTACTTGCACGCTGCGATAAGGAGCCTGATATACCGGAGAGTTATATTGCCCGGGTGAATGATGACTTCCTTACAAAACGAGAATTGAGCGAAATCGTTGAGAAGGAAAAACTTAGTAATGTTCAGGTTGATGAATTTATACGGAACTGGATAAGAGGAAAGGTATTGTACAACAGTGCCGTCGCTCAGAAACTTGATTCGGACAAAGAGTTTGTTGGGCTTAGAAATTCAGCGTATCAGCAGATACTTATTGACTTGTTTATAAAACGGAATTTGCTTGCTATTGAGGACATCGATAGCACAAAACTGTTGGAATTTTATAATGCTAACAATGATAGGTTCAGATTCGACAGCGACATGTATGTTCTGAACGCTATAGAGTTTAAGCGGGAAAATGATGCTCAAAAGTTTTTGAAGTGCGAAGGTCTGACATTTGAGGCTAAGGTTAAGTCGTTGTTTAATAAGGTAGACGACTACAAAGTCTTTACCAGGCGAAAGTATTTTGAATATAATATCCCGTCTACAGAATTCTTTAACGCAGTTAAATACCTTGTTAAGAATGAGTATAGTCGAGTTATTAAAACGGAACAGAATAAGTTCATTGTTGTTCAACTTGTAAATAAAATTGATAAAGGATCGACTGGTGATATTGAAACAGCCGGAGCATTTGTTAGAGAGGCTTTTATTGCTGAGAAAAGACAGGTTTACCTTGATAAAATCGTCGATAGACTTTATGATGATTTCGAAATTGAAATTAAGAAGGATTTAATTGATTATGAAAATTAGAATTATGCTGCTGATAGTCTTAACGGCTATCTCTGTGCAAGCTCAGCAAACACTTGATAAAATAGTTGCGATAGTTGATAATGAGATCGTTTTGCAGTCCGAACTTGAACTGCAGGCAAATATTGAAGCCGCTAAACTGCATCTTAATCCGAATGACAAGGAATTCAAAGCAAAGATTCTTGAGGGCATGATAAATCAGAAACTTCTTTATGCGGAAGCTATACTTGATTCTGTGGAAGTTTCAGATGAAGAAGTTAACCAGCAGCTCGACTACCAGATGAACTATTTTATTCAGCAGTACGGTTCGCGCGAGAGAGTTGAACAAACTTACGGGATGAGTATTGAAAGGATTAAGCGTGAGTTCAGGGAAGATACCAGAAAGCAAATGATGGGTGAGCGAGTTAAGCAGAAGAAGTTCGGCCAGATTGAGATTAGTCGAAAAGAAGTTAATGACTTTTATAAAAACTATAAGGATTCACTCGGACTGATTCCGGAAAAATTCAAAATCTCTCATGTTTTTATAAATCCTAAAGCTACCAGCAAGGTAAAAGACAAAGCCAGAGAACTTGCTCAGACATTACTCGATTCGATAAAAACAGGTGCTGATTTTGCCGAGCTTGCAAAAGCCTATTCAGATGATCCAGGAAGCGCATCACATGGCGGTGATCTTGGTACCGTTAAACGAGGTGTCTTTTTCCCGGAATTTGAAGCTGCTGCCTACGCACTCTCAAAAGATGAAATATCTTCAATTGTTGAATCTCCGGTGGGATTTCATATTATTCAGCTTCTTGACAGGAAAGGCGAGGCTATTCACACCCGTCACATTCTTATAAAAATTAAAAATGATGATGAAGCGGACTTGAGGGCTATTGAGTATCTTACTGAGATACGGGATAGCATTATATACGGTAATAATGATTTTGCTTATTATGCCAGAAAGTATAGTGATGATAAAGAAACAGCTAAGTTCGGCGGGGAACTCGGTGAGTTTGAGGTTGGTCAGCTTGATAAAACTCTTCTCGATCGTGTTTATGAGTTGCAGGTTGGCGAGGTATCGTACCCGAAGCGTCTTGATATTGACGCTACTAATTACGGATTTCATATTCTAAAGCTATTTAAACGTACCCCTGAACATATCGCCAATATTAATCAGGACTATGAAGACATTAAAAGGCTTGCCCAATATCAGAAACGTGAGAAGATGTTCAAGAAATGGGTGGCAGAGTTGAAAGAAAAAATTTACTGGAAAGTAACGATATAGGATTCTAGTTTGGATAAAACAATAGACTCAAATGATATTCAACTGGTTGAAAAATTAAACAGATCCATCGATGATATAAAGAAGGAAATAGCAAAGGTTATCATCGGTCAGGATGAGGTTATAAATGATCTTCTCGTTGGATTGCTTGCTCGCGGACACTGTCTGCTGGTTGGAGTTCCAGGCCTTGCCAAGACTCTGCTTATTAGAACGCTCGCTGAAGTTCTCGACCTTAAATTCAGCAGAATTCAGTTTACTCCCGATTTAATGCCGGGTGATATAACAGGTACTGAAATAATTGAAGAAGATCAGGTTACGAAAAAGCGTTCATTCAGATTTATTCATGGACCGGTATTCGCGAATATCGTACTAGCCGATGAAATTAATAGAACACCTCCGAAAACTCAAGCTGCACTACTGGAAGCAATGCAGGAGCATAGAGTAACTGCTGCCGGAGTTTCATATACTCTGGATGAACCATTCTTTGTTCTTGCAACGCAAAACCCGATTGAACAGGAAGGAACTTACCCTTTACCGGAAGCTCAACTCGACAGGTTCATGTTTAATTTATGGCTTGACTATCCGTCATTCGATGAAGAGATAGAAGTAATCAAGTCAACTACAAGCGACTATTTACCTAAACTGGAAAAGGTAGTCAGCAGGGCAGATCTTATATCCTTTCAGGATCTTGTTAGAAGAGTCCCGGTTGCTGATAACGTTATTGAGTTTGCCGTCAGGCTTGTGAAAGCTTCGAGAGCATCAGATAATGGCGCGGCTAAAAGTGTAAAGGATTTAATTGCCTGGGGCGCAGGTCCAAGAGCGTCACAATATCTGATTCTCGCCGCAAAAACAAAAGCTGTTATGGATGGAAGATATACACCGGAAATTGAGGATGTGAAGAAATCTCTGCTGCCTGTACTGCGTCATAGAATAATTCCTACTTTCAATGCTGAGGCTGATGGAATAACATCTGTTGATATTATAAATAAGATTATTGAAGAAGTCCATTGATAGATTTGAAGAAGCTTAAAGGACAGCATATTTTAGTCCTGTTCGTCCCTGTCTTACTAATATATTTAGTGGCAATTGTTCCCACCTGTTCGGATGATATAGCCGATGATGATGAGGCAGTCAGTCAGGAAGTAAAAGCTCCTGAACCTAACCGTTATGGTTTATTTCTTGATTCACTGACCGAACATACATCGCAGGTGAATAAAAACCAGACCATTTCCGATATTCTTAATCCTCATGACATCCCGCTGCAGGAGATCTACAGAATTGCTGCGGAGGCTAAACCTGTATTCGATCTTACGAAAATCAAGTCAGGTCAAAATTATACTCTTTATACATCGAAGGATTCACTTAAAAAGGTGAATTATTTCGTTTATGAAATTGATCCTGTCGACTATCTGGTATGTGATCTCACTGATTCTCTCAATATCTATAAGGGTCAGAAGACGGTTACGACAAAGATTAGAGAAGTATCAGGAGTCATTAATCATTCACTTTATTCGACGTTGCAGGATGAAGGTGCCAGCGATCTGCTAGCGCTTAAACTCTCAGACGTATTCGCCTGGCAGATCGATTTTTACGGAATCCAGCGAGGTGATTACTTTAAAGCAGTGTTCGAAGAAAACTTTATCGACGATGAATTTATCGGTATCGGTAAGGTTAACGCAGCATTGTTTAATCACAGGAGTAAAGATTACTATGCTTTCAGGTTTATTCAGGATGGACAAGACGAGTATTTCGATGAGGAAGGAAACAGTCTTCGAAAAGCATTTCTGAAAGCTCCTCTCAAATTCTCACGTATAAGTTCCGGATATACTAATAAACGTTTTCACCCGGTGCTTAAGTATTACAGACCGCACAGGGGAATAGACTACGCAGCTCCCTCCGGTACACCTGTTCAGACTGTTGGTGATGGAATTGTAACAGACGTTCGCTGGACAAGTCAGGGAGGCAGATTCGTAAAAGTTAAACATAACGGCACTTATTCCAGCGGGTACATGCATCTTTCCCGATACGCAAAAGGATTGAAAGTGGGTAAGACTGTCCGGCAGGGTGATGTTATTGGTTATGTTGGTATGTCCGGATTAGCAACCGGTCCGCATCTTGACTTCAGGTTCTGGAAAAACAATCAGCTCGTGAACTATCTCAGGCAGGAATTCCCATCATCACATCCCATCAAGAGCGATGACAAATCCGGATTTTTAACATTTAAAGATTCAATAAGAATTGAACTCGATACCATTCAGCTTCCGGATTCAACAACTCAAATTGCTTCTACTCAAACAGATTAATTAAATCCGACTCAATGTCTTAAACTTGACAACAATATCCTGTTTTATTATTCTTGTATAGTTAAATATTACTTAGTGGGTAATATTAAGATGCAGACATACATATCGCGGGAACAGGATTACGCTTTAAGAATTACGGCACTTCTTGCCGGATTGCCGGGAGGTAAGTTTTTACCGGTAAGTAAAATTGCCTCAGTCCTTAATATTTCAAAAAGCTTTGCTTCAAGAATAGTACATAAGCTGAAAAAAGCCGATTATATAAATGCTTACCAGGGCAAATATGGAGGAGTATACCTGGCTAAACCTGCCGGCTTAATATCAGTTTACGATATATTGAACTGTATCGGATTTAAAATGAAATTCAATCAATGCTTATGTGATGGTTTTAATTGTACAATAATGCCATTGTGTAAATTTCATAGTGTATTTGCCGCTCAGGAAACCAGGCTGCACGATACATTCAGCAAGATGACACTGGCGGATTTTGCCATTCAAATAGATAACTGATTTAATACAATTTTATTTTCGGAGGAAATTTAATGGACGCAGTACTACTCGGACGTATTCAATTTGCTATGACTGTCGGTTTCCATTTCCTTTTTCCGCCAATATCAATAGGACTAGCCTGGCTGCTAGTAATTATTGAAACACTTGGATGGAAAAAGAAGGATGAGGTTTATCAAAAAGCCGGGAAGTTTTTTGCGAAACTTCTGGCTTTAACTTTTGTTGTTGGTGTTGCTACGGGAATTGTTATGGAATTTCAGTTCGGTACGAACTGGGCTGAATATTCGAAGTTTGTCGGTGATATTTTCGGTGCCCCCCTTGCCGCTGAAGGTGTTTTTGCTTTCTTTCTGGAATCCGGATTCCTGGGACTTTATTTGTTCGGCAGAAATAAAGTTTCTAAAGGTGTTCACTGGTTCTCAGCCTTAATGGTTGCGGTAGGATCAACAATATCCGCATTCTGGATACTTGTGGCAAACTCGTGGCAGCAGACTCCGGCAGGATACGTTGTTCAGAACGGCAGGGCGGAACTGACAGACTTCTGGGAAGCAGTTTTCAACCCTTCTACGATGATTCGATTCTGGCATACATTTGATGCAGCCATAATTACAGGTGCCTTCTTTGTTGCCGGTATTTCCGCTTATTTTTTACTTAAGAAAAAACATACTGAAATTGCGCAAGCTTCAATGCGTATTGCAGTTATAGTTGGACTTGTTGCCTCCTTACTGGAACTATTCCCGCTTGGACACGAGCACGCAAAGCAGGTTGCACATACACAGCCGGAGAAGTTCGCAGCTATTGAGGGGCTTTACACTTCTCAGGATGGTAATCCGTTAGTTTTATTCGCTTTTCCGGTAGATAATCCACCGGAACTGAAAGGTACAATTGAAATACCGGGACTAGTCGGTTGGATGGCGTTTGGTGATCCGGATGCAGAAATAAAAACTATCTCGGACTTTCCGGAAGACGAGCGTCCGCCGCTGTTTCTTACATTCGTGTCATTTCACAATATGGTGATTTTGGGAATGTATTTTATTGCTATAACTGCATTTGCTGCTTACCTTTTGTGGAAGGGAAAGCTATGGAATAATAGAAAAGTATTGAAGGCTTTTCTTTGGTCTATTCCGCTCCCACTTGCGGCATGCCAGCTTGGATGGATAGCTGCGGAAGTCGGAAGACAACCGTGGATTGTTTATCATCTACTTAAGACTCGCGATGCAATCTCGGTTACTGTGCCGGCAGGGGAAATTCTATTCTCAATTATTCTCTTCGGATTGGTGTACGCTCTGCTTGGATCACTTTATGTATATCTTTTAGTAAAAGAAGTTAAACATGGTCCCGAACAACTTACGGGGCAGGAGGTGAGCGCGTAATGGATCTTAACACAATATGGTTTATTCTGCTGGCCGTACTCATTATCGGCTACGCTATTCTAGATGGTTTTGATTTCGGTGTCGGTATGCTGCACCTGATTACAAAAGATGAACATGAAAAAAGAATTAATATTAATGCTATCGGACCTGTTTGGGATGGAAATGAAGTTTGGCTTCTTACTGCCGGCGGCGCAATGTTCGCTGCGTTTCCAATTGTTTATGCTTCAGTCTTCAGCGGTTTTTACCTGGCTCTTATGCTTCTGCTGGTTGCCCTGATTTTTCGCGCTGTCTCATTGGAGTTCAGAGGCAAAGTTGAATCCGATTCCTGGCGCAAAGTATGGGACTATGCTTTCGGTATCGGTAGTCTTTTACCTGCACTTCTTTTCGGAGTGGCTGTAGGCAATATACTGCATGGTATCCCGATAGATGCAGATGCTAATTTTACCGGTAACTTCTTTACCCTGTTGAATCCTTATTCTGTTCTGATTGGTTTGCTAAGTGTTGTCCTGTTTTTGATGCATGGCTCTATTTACCTTGCTTTGAAATCGGAAAGCGGGCAGAAGGAGAGGACAATTATTCTTATCCCGAAATTCTGGATTGCATTCGTTGTTCTGTACTTCATTGTAACATTCTATTCTTACTTTGAAGCAAATTATTTGTTCGAAGGTGTTCTCGGCAATCCGTTATTCTGGATCGTATTTCTGTTGCTGCTGGCCGGGATATTATATCTTCCTGTTGCTGTTAAAGCTGGTAAATTCGGACGCGCATTTACAGCTTCGGCAGTTACGATATTTTCCATGATCAGTCTGATGGCAATTAGCCTGTTCCCGGTATTGGTTCCATCAACTTTGGATCCGGCTTACAGTCTGACGATCTACAATGCTTCGTCAACCGACAGAACACTTACTGCAATGCTGATAATAGCTTTGGTTGGTATGCCGCTTGTGATAGGGTACACAGCCTTTATTTACAGCAGATTCAAGGGAAAGGTTGTTCTGGATGAACACAGCTATTGATTAGTTAATAAAAGTTCAGCCGGTTTAAGTGACCGGCTGAAGCATTTCTTATTTAAATGCTGACTTTATCAGGAGTTCCTGCTGCTTATTGTGAATTCTGGTTGAACCGGATGCAGGACTCGGGCTCTCATCGCGACCTACATATTTTAATTTCCTTCTAGATCCGAGAATATTAACTAATCGCGGATACAGAAAATGCCATGATCCCATATTCTGAGGTTCTTCCTGGACCCAGTAAATGTGCTTCAGGTTTGGATAACTTTTCAATAACTGTTTGATTTGATCGGCAGGGAAGGGATAAAGCTGTTCAATCCTTACTACAGCCTGATCCTGTATCTCGTTGAGACTTCTGTATTTTATAAGATCGTAGTATACTTTACCGGAAGTAAAGATCACCTTTTTTACCTGCGATTTATCTTTGATCGCGTCGTCGTCAATTACTTCATAAAATTGTGAATTTGTAAATTCGTTGATCCCGGAACGCGCAGCCGGCAGCCGCAATAAGCTTTTAGGAGTCATTACAACAAGCGGCTTTTCTTTATCGGCATGAATTTGTCGTCGCAAAAGATGGAAGTACTGTGCAGGAGTGGTGGGATAGCATACTCTCATGTTGTCTTCGGCGCAGAGAATCAGGAACCTTTCAAGTCTTGCACTGCTATGCTCAGGACCCTGGCCTTCCTGACCATGAGGAAGCAGCATTACTACATTGTTCGGAAGCTTCCATTTCTTTTCTGAGCAGCTAATGAAGTTATCGATAATAACCTGCGCACCGTTTGCGAAATCGCCGAACTGGGCTTCCCACAACACCAGCGATAATGGATCGGCAACACTGTAACCGTACTCGAAACCGAGTACAGCGGCTTCAGAAAGTAAGCTGTCAAGCGCCTCAAGTTTTGCCTGTTCAGCGTTCAGGTGATTATGCGGTACAATCTCGGATTCATTGTTCATATCCGTTAGTATAAGATGACGCTGGCTGAATGTGCCGCGCGCGCTGTCCTGTCCGCTTATTCTGACGGGAATTCCCTCGACTAAAAGTGATCCGAAAGCAAGTGACTCCGCGAATGCCCAGTCCACGTGTGTACTACCCGTTAGGAATTCTTTCCTCTTTGCAATATGCTTTTTCAACTTTGGATTCATTGCAAAGTTATCGGGGAATGATGTAATCCCTTTCACCACTTTTGATAATTCATTAAAACTTACTTTTGTTTCATTCTTCTTTTTGTAACCTGTATACTCTTCCATGCTTATTGCCAGACTTCGGTCGGGTTTAAACTCAAACTTTTTCTTCTTCGAGTCCTTCAACGCTTTTTCAAGTTTATTGTAAGTATTCTTATCAAGAGCGGCAATTTCTTTTTCTTCAAGTATTCCTTCGTTTATAAGAAAATCCTGATATATCTGTTTTACGGAAGGATGTTCTTTAATTTTCTTATACATTAATGGCTGAGTATAGATAGGATCATCACCTTCATTATGACCGTGACGCCTGTAGCCGACTACATCTATAACAACATCTTTTTTAAATTTTTGCCTGTACATGAACGCAAGCTTTGCTACCCAGACAGCGGCTTCGGGAGCGTCACCGTTAACATGAATAATAGGTGCCTGAACCATCTTGGCAACATCAGTGGCGTATGGTGATGAACGTGCATCCTCTGGTGACGTAGTAAACCCGATCTGGTTGTTAATTATTATATGAATCGTACCGCCGGTTCTATATCCTTTAAGCTGGGAAAGGTTCAGAGTTTCAGCAACAACACCTTGTCCAGCGAATGCCGCATCACCGTGTATGAGAATCGGTATAACTTTTCTGCGTTCCGAATCCCCGCTTCGTACCTGCTTAGCTCTGACAATTCCTTCAACAACCGGATTAACCCATTCCAGATGACTCGGATTGGACGCAACTGAAACGCTGATTTCCTTTCCGTCTATGGTTCTGTAGACTCCCGATGAACCAAGATGATATTTCACATCACCCGTTCCCTGCGAAGAATCCGGATCAATATTATCCTCGAATTCGGAAAATATTTTTTCGTACGATTTACCTATAATATTTGATAACACATTCAGCCTGCCTCTGTGAGCCATACCGAGTATAGCTTCGTTGGATCCGTCATCTGCGGCACTGTTCAAAATCTCGTCAATCACGGGGATAACGGTTTCATTGCCTTCAAGTGAAAAGCGCTTATGACCGATAAACTTGGTGTGCAGAAAATGTTCGAATGCCTCGGCAATGATTAGCTTCTCCATCACTCTTTTGCGTCTTTCGCGAGTTATTTCAGGTTTATTTCTAACGGGTTCCATATGCGTTTGAAGCCAGGCTTTCTCATCCGGATGCTGAATATGCATATACTCGACACCGATTTTTTCGCAGTAAGTTGAATGAAGTACATCCAGAATTTCACGTAAAGTACCAGCCTCCAATCCTTTTAGATTGGCTGTCACGAAATTCCTGTCATAATCCCAGATAGTGAATCCGTACATTGCCGGATCCAATTCACGGTGAAACTCAATTTTGTTTGAAAGGGGATTGAGGTTAGCTATCAAATGCCCTCTAACCCTGTACATATTGATCAAAGCGAGAATCTGCGCTTGTTTTTCAACTTCGCCTGTATCCTCATTCAGTCCGTAACCTTTTGTTGTCGTATCAACATCCCAATTGACAGGATTCTGTGGAATCTCAAGAGCCTGGAATATTTCTTCATAGAATTTTTCTTCGCCTCTTAAAAACCGGTCAATCTGATTAAGAAACTCACCCGATTCAGCACCTTGAATTATCCTGTGATCATATGTACTTGTTATGTTCATTACTTTTCCGACTCCCATTTCAGCCAGGGCACTCGGATGCATAGCTTTAAACTCGGCCGGATAATCGATGGTGCCGACAGCAATAATGCAACCCTGTCCGAGCATTAATCTCGGGGTTGACGATACGGTTCCAATTCCGCCCGGATTAGTGAGTGTAATTGTTGTTCCCTGGAAATCACCCGGTTCAATCTGACCTTTTTTTACACGTGAAATCAGATTATTGTATTCCCCGACAAATTCGCTGAAGCCAAGTTTTCCCGACTTTTTAATATTAGGCACTATCAGGGAACGGGAGCCGTCTCTACGGGCAGTATCTACAGCCAGTCCGAAATTGATATAAGGCTTTTTTACCAGGTTTGGCTGTCCGTCAATTATAGCGAATGAGTTGTTCATAATCGGGAATTTTCGCAACGCCTGTACAATTGCAAACGCCACGATGTGAGTGAATGATAATTTCCCTGAATTCATCCTCTGAAGGTGAATATTTATCAGGCGTCTGTTTTCCTCGAGTAGTTTTACGGGAATTGTCCGCAGGGAAGTAGCAGTCGGGATGTCGAGACTGGCATTCATATTGGCAATTATTTTTGCGCCAACTCCTGAAATGATTTCCGTCTCGTCTTCATCCGATAATTCAAATTTATGCGCTGATTTAACCGCTTTTGCAGACTGCTTAATGTATGAGCTGTCGGCTGAAGTCTGTTCCTGACTGTCGGTGTGTCTCTTTCCCGTTAACTTGTCGAAAAAACTCTTCCAATAATCTGATACAGAATCCCTGTTATCAAAATACTTTTCTAGCAGATCGGCAACAAAACCGAAATTAAATCCGAAATGGTCAAATAATTCTTGATGAAATTCTGAAGCTGTATTCTTGTTCATAATATATATCCCCAATAGTACTGTTTATATTGTAAATGCTAAAAAAGGATAAAAGGTTTCATACTAAGATATCAATGATTTCCGAAATAAAAAATACAATTTATCTGATAATGTGGGGAAATGGTTTTTTAAAGCTGCTTTTCTGAAAGGATTAAACGTCCTAAAAAGGGACAACATATCCACAAATAAAATGTATGCGGTAGTTGATAATTTTATTTATGTTAAAACAGCCGGAAAAATAAATTATTTATTATTTTTATATGGTTCGGCTGGGCTAAAATCTTAATGAAAAACAACAACACAGACGTATGAAATCAGGTAAAGCCAGTATTATTGAAACTAAGGCATACTCACGCAGTAAATATTTTGAACAGGAAAACAAAAGACTCATTATACTTCCGCTGCAGATAATCGCAGCTCTGGTTGTGATTGTGGGTTCATTCGCATTGATGTTCGAAGTTACCTACTTCGCTGAATTTTCTTTTGAGTTATATTTTGGCAGACTTATAGCGACATTTATCGGGTTTGTTATCCTGGTTATGTCGAATTTCAAAGTTGGGCAGAAAAACCCGACTCTGTTAATTCATATACTTTTATTGACAATAATAGCTTCATTTGCTTCTATTATTATTAAGATACCGTCAAGTATCTATGTTAATTCTCATCTGCTTGCTCTTGTAATTTTTACCTCTGCGCTTTTTCTTAACTGGGATCTCAAAAACCAGATCATAGTTGCAATCTATTATAATATTCTGTTCGCAATTTCAATTCTTATTACTGATAAGTCGATTTATTTTCTGCCTAGTATGTACGCCTCGGTTGTATACGTAAGTGTTATAAGTATGCTCAGTATTATTGCCAGCTCCATAAACTATAAACTGAGACAAAAAGCAATTGAAAAAACTTTTGAGGCGCGTGACCTTTTTGAAAACTCGACTGAAGCCTTATTTAAAGTTCGATGCAGTGATTATTCTTACGTAACCGCCAATCCTTCGTTTTTTAATTTATTCAAAATTAAAAATGAAGGGAATTTTTATGAGAATAACGGATTCAGGAATATATTCAACGACAGAAATGTTTTTGATGAACTTATTGAGAAATCAAACGGGACTGAAGAAATTATTAATCTCGTTACTGATTTTAAAAATACAGAGGGTAATAGTTTTGTTGGACTGATGAATATTAGAATAATAAATGAGCTGGAGAAAAAGCAACAGTTTCTTGAGGGAAGTTTGCGAGATATCACTAAGGAAAAACAAGCTGAAGACAAGATTCGCAAATATAACGAACGACTGGAAATGCTTAATGACTCGAAAGATAAATTTTTCTCTATTGTTGCACATGATCTGATAAGTCCGTTCAGCGCGGTCCTGGGTTATTCGGAAATTCTTCTTGAAGAAAGCGGAAGTATGGAAAGAACGCAGATAAACCAGTTTGCGACTGATATACATTCAATATCTCAAAAAGCATTTAATCTGTTGAACGAACTGCTGGACTGGTCGCGAATACAAACCGGAAGAATGCCGTACGAGCCGGAGATGATTAGTATTCATGGTATTGTTCAAGACCTTTTTGCTCTTTACGAACAGAATGCGAGAAAAAAGAATATTGAATTGTTGATCAGCATTGAAGATAATCAGAAACTATATGCTGACTATAAAATGATAAGCACTACTCTGCGGAATCTGCTGTCCAACGCTATTAAATTTACCGGACAGGACGGAAAAATTGAAATAGGGTCAAAGTCCGATAATGGTTTAGTCGAAGTATTCATTAAAGATACCGGAGTCGGAATCAGCGATGAAGATATGAATAAAATCTTTAAAATTGATGTCCATCATACACAAATTGGAACTAATAAGGAAAAGGGTACCGGTCTTGGATTGATATTGTGCCAGGAATTCGTGCATAAAAACGGCGGAAAGATCTGGGTCGAAAGTGAATACGGTGAGGGAAGTAAGTTTATATTTACACTTCCGGCGAATCCCCCATTATAAAGTATATTTTACAGAATATTTTTTTAAAATACGTACATTTTACCGGTCTTATTTTCAAAGTCAATTTCTTTTTATGTGCTATTCACTGGTTTCGCAGTAAAGTATTAAAAGATAGCAGCAACTTTGACCGCAGAGGAGGTCATGAAAGAATTAACAGGCTGAATTGCTGTGGCTAACGGAGCAAATTTGAAAAAAAGTAGCCGGTTGCACAATTATTTTAGATGAAACTACAAATTGAATGTCATTACTCACTTTGACTGATTTTTGACGAATATTTGGCCCAATAATTGAGAGATTGACGCAGAATCTCTTTAATTGCTTAAAATAAATTTATTACTTACTTTGAATTACTTCTTAAAAAAGCAAAAAGATGAATGCCAACCATGTCTATTCCGAATGGAAAAAAGTTTAATAAAATCTTGAGGTAACTATGAAAAAAGTATTTACGCTAATAATGATGATGTTTCTGATGATACTTATTTCATGCGAATTAAAAGAAGATGCGACAGATGACGGAACTGTAACTCCTACTGAAGAAACAATTGACATTTCTTCTCCGGTTTCAGGAGACACACTAACGGTAAGTTCATCTGCAGATATTACATGGACAAGCAACATTAGTCAAAACGTAAATGTTGATCTCACAGTTAATAATGGTAAAACCTGGATTTCGCTTGCAGCAAATATTGAAAATGTCGGAAGCTTTGTCTGGGATCCTATCCCGAATAACGTATCCGATCAATGCCGAATCAGAGTAATGTCGGTAGACAGTTCTGTTTCTGCTACCAGTACCGGATTATTTAGTATAGTTGAACCGGAAGCAATGACAGTAGAACTCCTGAATCCCAACGGGGGAGAAGTAATAATTGTTGGATCGGGTTTCAATATTAAATGGAGTTCCACCAGCATTGATTTTGTTAAGTTGAATCTCAGCACGGATAATGGCTCCAATTGGCTTACGATTACCGAAAGCACTCCCGCTGATACCGGGATTTACAGTTGGAACCCGGTACCAAATGTTGTATCGACCGAATGTCTGTTAAGGGTATCTGCTGTCGGCGCAGATTCATTGTTTGATGTCTGTGATGAAAATTTCACTGTTAGTGTTCCAAAGGAAATTACAGTTGTTGAACCGAACGGTGGAGACAGTTGGACCGGTAATACAAGTCAGACGATTAAATGGAATAGTTCTGAAGTTGAGAACGTTAAAATTGAGTACACACTTAACAACGGGGTTAACTGGAATGTAATTGCCGAAAGTACTGAGAGTGACGGTTTCTATACATGGGACCCGGTTCCTAACCAGCCATCTTCGAACGCGAAAGTCCGAATTACAAATACAGACGGCGGATTCCCGTCGGATGAAAGTGATGCTGTATTCAGCATTGAACCGGAATTATATATAACTGTTCTAACGCCCAACGGAACGGAGGAATGGTTGTCTGGCTCCGGGCACTACATACAATGGAAAACATCAACTCCTGATCCGGGACCCGGCAGCGTGGTTGCATTGGCGATTGAACCTCAGAATGATGTTAGCTTAGTAGAGACAAATAAAAGTAGCAGGAAATTGCTGAAAAGATCTTCTGCTTCAACAATTCCAAATGCTGTCTACAGTTCAAACAGTACCGGCGGAAACTTGATTAAATCGTTAACCGATGTTAAGATAGAATACAGTACGAATAACGGCGGAACCTGGTATACTATAACGGAGAGTACACCGAACAATGGAAATTACCTGTGGAATCCGCTTCCGGTACACAACTCCGCTTTGTGCGTTATTCGAATCAGTGACGCCGATGATGGTGTGCCGTTCGATATTTCGGACGATAGCTTTACGATATCCGAAAATCCTACGGTTGAGATAATAGTTGCTAGTCCTAACGGCGGAGAAGCCTGGAATTCAGGTACATCACAGACAATCTCCTGGAATTCAAAAGGAATTACTTCAGTTGATATAGAATATTCAACCAACAATGGCGTGGACTGGATTTCTATTGAAAGCGATGTTCCTAGTTCAGGTTTATACAATTGGGCGCAGGTACCTAATACTTCCTCAAATAACTGTAAGGTTAGAATAAGTAACTCAGATTCGGGTATTCCTTTCGATGAGAGTAACAGTACTTTTTCAATTTTGCCCGAACCGGGTATTACCGTATTGGCTCCAAACGGTGGCGAGACATTACAAACGGGTACAAGCAATAATATAACCTGGACTTCTGAAAATATTGCGAATGTAAAACTTGAGTTGACTACTAATAACGGCGCAAACTGGACTGTGATTGAAGAGAGCACACCTAGCGATGGAAACTACAACTGGACAAGTATTCCTGATTTGAATTCTTCTTTATGCAAGATTAAAATCAGCGATGCCGACGACGGTATACCCCTTGATATCTCGGATGAGTCGTTTGTTATAACAAACCAAATTGAGCAATCGATTGAAATTAGCATACCTAATGGTGGTGAAACCTGGGAAGCCGGTACATCCAAGCTTATTTCCTGGGCAAGTAATGGAATAGACTCCGTTATGATTGAATTCAGTTCCAACAACGGTATATCGTGGAATGTTATTAGCGAAAGCGTTGAGAATACAGGTTCGTTCGATTATACTGTTCCTAATGTGAACTCAACTCAGGCGAAAATCCGCATTAGTGATCTTGATGGTGATCCGGTCGATGAAAGTAACGGTACATTCACGATTAAGCAGGCCGGCTATCTAAAGATACTTAAACCGGAAACAGGCGAAGTATGGATTTCAGGTGAACTTTATAAGATTGAGTGGGAAGCCCAGAACGTTGAAAAGATAAAAATCGAAGTTACGACAGAAGATGAAATATATGATCCCGAAGCGGACTTCTTTGATGATGCCTGGTATACGCTAACTGAAGATGCACCGGGTGCGCAAGGGTTCTATGAGACACGCTTCACAACTCCATCGAATTTGTACAGGATTAGAATAAGTGATTCGCAGGCTGGCTCTCCGGCAGACTTCAGCGGTTTGTTTACTGTGAAGGAAAGACCGGTTACCGAAGTTGTTGTTACATCACCTAACGGAGGCGAGAAACTTTACGCCGGGGACAGTTACTCGGTTAAATGGACTTCTGAAAATGTGGAATTTGTTGACATAGAATTCTCGTCAAATAACGGCGCATCCTGGCAGATGATTACAGACAGCACCGAAAGTGATGGTATATATACTTGGGCAGAAGTTCCTGATATCAGTTCTTCACTATGTAAAATTAAAATTACTGATGCCGCAAATGAACAATTCTTCGACGAATCAGATCTTGCGTTCGAAGTTATAAATGAGAACCAAATCCTTGAAGTTACATCACCCCAAAGTGGCGATGAATGGGTGGCTGGTTCAACTGAGAGTATTACATGGCAATCAACAGGCATAGCCAATGTCAAAGTGGAAATGACAACTAATAACGGTATTGATTGGTTCACAGTTGTTGAGAACACTACTTCAGACGGGTTTTATACAATCAGTCAGGTGCCGACAACATCATCTACTAATTGTAAAATTAAAATCAGTGATGCCGATGATGGTATGCCTTCAGCTACCAATGAAGGTTTCTTCTCGATCACTCCTGAACCTGCGATTACAATTCTAGCCCCGAATGGGGGAGAGAGCTACCTTAAAGGTACTAACGCCACAATAAGCTGGACCTCAGTTAATATTGCTGGTGTTAAAATAGAATTCAGCTCGAACGGCGGCGCACAGTGGAATGTTCTTACAAGTTCAACACCGAGTGACGGTTCGTATCTGTGGGAAAATATTCCGGATCTGAACTCTACTCTTTGTCAGATAAGATTGAGCGATGCTGATGACGGAGCCCCGTTTGATATTTCAGATTCATACTTTACAATTACCAACCAGGAAGAGGAAGCTCTCGCAATACTTTCTCCAAATGGGGCTGAAGAATTCGAAGCTGGTACCACACAAAATATTACATGGACCGGATCAGGCGTTGAATATGTTGATGTAGATTACTCTACAAATAACGGACTCACATGGGTCCCAATCGAGACCAACATTGAGAACTCCGGTGCAGTTGAATGGAAGCTAGATAAAACACTCAACTCGCCGCAGTGTAAAGTAAGAGTTAAAGATAATTCCGATGATCTTCCAGTGGATGAAAGTGACGGTACGTTCACGATTAAGCCGGCTCAATCCATAACTGTCACGAGTCCGGTTGGCGGTCAGGTTTATGATGGTGGTGCACCAATCACAATTTCATGGGATGCCACTGGAATTGAGAATGTTGGAATCAGATATACAACTACAAACGGACTTGGCTCGTTTGATGAACCGACATTCTATACGGTTACCGAAAGCACACCGAATAACGGAGAGTACATTACAAGCTTCTCGATTCCTTCCGATGCATATTACGTGGAAGTCTTCGATGCTGAAGATGGCGCCCCGACAGCAAGAAGTACCGGTAATTTTACAGTTCTGCAGCAGGTAACAGCTTCTGTTCTTGTTACGGCTCCGAATGGCGGCGAAAACTGGCTTTCTGGGGAAACCTATGAGGTACTTTGGAACTCGACAAATGTTGAAACAGTAAACATTGAATACACTCTCGACGGCGGAAGTAACTGGCAGACTGTTGCTGAGAACGTAGTTAGCAATGGACTTTATAACTGGAAGGTTGATGATCCGATCGATTTCAGGTCAGACAACTGTAAGCTCAGAATCTCCGATTACACTAACAGTTCTATTTATGATGAATCGGATGACTACTTTACTATTCACCCGAGCGAACCGTTCTTAAGAGTTATCTTCCCGAATGGCGGTGAATATTTTGCTGATAATTGTGCTGGTGTTCCTACGCCCGATACTCTAATTACCTGGCGTTCGGCAGGAGTGGCGGCTGTTGATATTGAATACACTTCAAATAACGGAATCACATGGAACTTAATTCAATCGAATGTAGAGTCAACAGGTGGCTATGTTTGGAATTTGGCAGGAATTGCTCCTTTTACTCAGCCATCATCACTTGCGCGTGTCAGAATAACAGACGCAAGTAATCCTGCGCTCACGGATCAAAGTGATTCATACTTCTTTCTGCAGATCTGCGAGGGGGGTGAAGGTGATGCAGGCGCTATTCTCTATCCAAGTTCAGGTGAATTAAGAAGCGGAGCTATTAAAGAGATTAAGTGGTATTCGAATGAAGATCTCCGGGAAGCGACGCTTGAATATTCGGTTAACGGCGGTAAGAACTGGAATGTAATTACGAACTCTCTCAATAGTTCTTCTCAGAAGCTTAATAAGTTTGATGTTGGGAATAGTATAAAAGAGAACTTTAACAAGATCAAATTCAGGATCAGGAAAGGCAATACGAAGATCGAAAGTGTTGATTTTTCTGCAAGATAGATAGAAATTCATTCCGCAATGGCTGCAATCATCGGGTTGCAGCCTTTAATTTCCTTTGAATAAAAGTTAAAAATAGGGTAAATTTGTAACTCTATTTGGCGCATTCGTCTAGTGGTCCAGGACACCGCCCTCTCAAGGCGGAGATCACGGGTTCAAATCCCGTATGCGCTACAAAGTTAGTATTAAATAGAAGTATAAGTCAAAATTATTCAGGAAACAGGCAAATCAAAATATCTTCGCCGGGAACTAATTTTCATTTCATTGCCTTATAAATACTATTAAGATTATCATTCTAAAATGAAAAATTCAATTAAAACCAGAGCTGTGAAGGTTATGGATATTTTAAGTGAAGAATATCCTGCTGTGAAACCTGCATTGGATTATACAACTCCTTTTCAGCTGCTTATTGCAACAATTCTCTCAGCTCAATGTACTGATCAGCGAGTTAATATCGTTACGAAGGATTTATTTGTGAAATATAAATCGCCGCAGGATTTCCTGAGGGTTCCGAGCGAAGAATTAGGAAAGGATATTTATTCCACCGGGTTTTACAGGCAGAAAGCTAAAAGCATTAAAAATTGTTGTGAGAAGTTAATTGGAGATCATAATGGGGAAGTACCCAGGGATTTTGATGAATTGGTTGCTCTGCCGGGTGTCGGTCGGAAAACAGCAAGTGTGGTAGCAGGGAATGCGTTTGGAATTCCGGCAATTGCCGTTGATACACACGTAAAAAGGCTTTCTAACCTGCTTGGATTTGTGGAATCCGGTAACCCTGATAAAATTGAATTCGAACTCAAAGAATTGTTGCCTGAATCGTACTGGGTAAACTCTTCGCACTGGCTGGCTACTCATGGAAGGAATATATGTATAGCAAGACGCCCTAAATGCTTTGAATGTGTTATCGCTGAACTTTGTCCATCCTTCGATCAGGATGCGGAATTGAAATATTCTAAAAAGAAATGAGCGGGACTAAAATGGATATAATGAGAAACAGGGAATACTGTCACGATCTGCTAAAAGAATACACGAAAAGTGAGGGCCTGCTGAAACATGCTTATGCAGTTGAGGCTTGTGTGAAAGCATATGCCGACAAATATAATGAAGACAAAGAGTACTGGAGCTGCCTCGCACTGCTGCATGATTTCGATTATGAAATGTATCCTTCTGCTGATGAACATCCGTTCAAGGGAGCCGAAATTCTTGCGCAAAGAGGATTTGATGAGGAATTCAGAAATACTATTCTTTCCCATGCAGATTATTCGGGCGTTCCCCGGGACACATTACTTAAGAAAGTTCTTTATGCATGCGATGAACTGGCGGGTTTTATAACAGCCGTAACTTATGTCCGTCCGAGTAAGTCAATCGATGAGGTCGCTGTTAAATCTGTTAAAAAGAAATTAAAAGATAAGGGATTTGCGAAAGCTGTCAGCAGGAACGATATTAGAAATGGAGCTTCTGATCTGGGGGTTGAACTGGATGAGCATATTCAGTTTTGTGTCAACGCCATGAAAGTGGAAAAGGAACTCCTGGGACTATAATGCAATTATTTTCCCATTACAATGCTGATTTAGCAGTATGCGATTCCCGTAATCTATTTCCTGAGATGAACCGGGATTATGGGAAATAACTCTATTATTGTACTTTTTGTGAATTCTTATATATTTGTCCGGAATGCATGTAAAAAACATTATTCTTTGTGACGGTTAAATATCTTGACTTTGTAGGGTATTGTTCAGTAATTTTTGCAACCAAAAAAGAAGGAACTGTCATATAGAGTATTTGCTACGTTTTTTGCATTGATTTCTTAAGTCCATATTACATATTTTTATTGCAGATATTGTCATTTAAGGAAAACTTGATGAAAAGCAAACTCTCTATAATTCTTTTACTGGTGTTCTATACTCTAGCCTTGGCTAAAGGTGATTTGAAAGTACTCCAATCCACTTCATCATCACTTCTTGTTGAATACAATCCTGTTATCGTCGATTCTGCAATAGTTAAAACCTCTTCCGGTAATTTGATTGATCTCAATATTTCCTCCGGTAGGATAGATTATATTGATAATCTTGGTAATCCAAAACTGCCTTACAGACTTATCAATATCGGTGTTCCTGCAGAATTTGGGAATACTATTCAGGTAATTGCAACTGAGTATGAGTACTTAGAATATGCTCCGGTTCCTGTTTCAAAAAGTCCAACCGTGGAAGCCGCAGTGGATTATTCAGGATATAAAAATATCGATGAACCCGTTACTTTCGGAAGCTACGGAATTTCACGTGATTTAGGAGTTCAAACGATTAAATTATCTCCGGTGTTTTATGATTCCGAAAGTAATAGAACAAAGTTTTATACTAAAATTATTTTTCGTGTTACCTTTGGTTCCAAAGGGAATGCGAATAAAAAAATAACGGAATCTTATGCTGCCGGATCAGTTCTGAACTTTGATGTTGCCTCGAACTGGGGGATTGCCGAAAAAAGTCTAAGAAAAGCTTCCTCAAGTTCTGTACTTGCAACCGGTACATGGTATCGTTTTGTAACTCCAACCGAAGGAATCTATAGGATCAACAGGTCTGAACTTTCATCATTAGGAATTGATGCTGCCTCAGTAGATCCCCGGACTATTAAAATATACAACAACGGCGGAACAAATCTGCCTGATAAACCTGAAGCCGACGCACCGACCGACTTGCTAGAAAATTCGATAACTGTGGTTGGTGAAAGCGATGGCAGCTTTGATGCAAATGATTATATACTGTTTTACGGAAGAGGGATCGATTTCTGGGAATATGATGAGACTAGCCGAAAAATAGTAAGAAGACATAATTCATACACACAAAGTAATTATTATTGGATTACTTCAGGGGGCGAGCAGGGGAAAAGGATTGTCTCAACTCCTGTCGCTTCATCCGTGAATGCTGTTTCTCAAACCAGCTCAGATGCTTTTGTATTCGTCGAAGATGATTTGATTAACATTGGTAAATCAGGAAGAATTTACTGGGGTGATGAAATTAGTTCTTCCAATAGCACCCTGAGTTATGTGAATTCACTGAATGGAATAATATCTTCGGAACCGATTGGATATAAACTTCATATCTGCAACGCATCGGAGAGTAATTTTACCTTGGCTTTGTACGAGAATGATACCAGATTGTTCAGCCGGTTACTATCCGGTTATACTCAAGATTATTATTGGGGACGAGAGTTTAATCTTACAGCTGAATATACCGGCTCCCTTCCGGATGACCGAAGCGTCTGCCAACTGAGTTTAAGCAGTTCATCGAGTGATGCTAAAGGTTATTTGGATTATCTTGAAATATCTTACAGGAAGGAATTGAAAGCATTTGAAGATAAGCTTTTCTTTTTCGCCGATACTTCTTCAAATAGTATTCAGATGAGGCTGTTTAATTTCTCCAATAGTGATATTGCTGTTTTTGACATCACAGATTTTCAAAATGTCACTCAGCTTGAGCCAGGTTCAATAAGCGGTGGTGAAGCAAATATAATTGTTGACGCGAATTCAGATCTGAAAAGGAGGTATCTAGCAATAACCGGTGATCAGACTAATTCAATTTCGGGAATTGAAGCGGTTAAAAATTCGGATGTGCACGGGATTTCTCCAGGTGCGGAATATGTGATTATAACTCATTCCAAATTTGCTGCACAGGCTGAGAGGCTACGTGATTACAGGGCAAATGAAAGTTCGAACAAAATGACTTCTGTTGTAGTCTATATTGATGATATCATAAATGAGTTTTCGAATGGCAGTAATGATCCTGTGGGAATTCGGAATTTTATAAGATATGCTTATCAAAACTGGGAGAATAGACCGTTCTACATTTTTCTTTTGGGTGACGGTACTTACGACTATCTTGATATAGAAGGAGTTGGAAATAATTTTATTCCGACTTACCAGACAATAGAATCGTTAAAAGAACAGAACTCCTATCCATATGATGATTTTTATTGCAGAATTATAGGAAACGATGATGTTGCAGATATTTCAATCGGACGGATTAATGTGCAGTCAGAATCAGATGCCAAAAGCTATATCGATAAACTAATTGAATATGAGAAAGGTACCAGTAAAGGTATCTGGAATACTACTGTCACAATAATTGCTGATGATGGAATAACAACTGAAAACCCTTATGAAGGTTCGGTTCATACTAGTCAGGCAGAGAGACTGGCAACAGAAAAGATTCCGGGATACTTTAATAAAAATAAAATTTACTTATCGAACTATCCTACGGTTATTACAGGACTTGGTCGTCGTAAGCCGGCTGTGAATCAGGCAATAATTGATGCGGTGAACAACGGCACTCTTCTACTTAATTATACCGGTCATGGTAATCCCGAGGTATGGGCGCACGAAAATGTATTTGAACGGTCTACCTCATTACCGCAGTTTAATAATGATAAATATTTTTTCCTGACTGCGGCTACTTGTGATTTTGGTAAATACGACAATCCAAATTCAATAAGCAGTACCGAGGAGATGCTACTGATGGAAGGGCGTGGAGCAATCGGTGTGTTTTCGGCAGTCAGAATTGTTATTTCTTCGAGCAATGATGCAATTAATAGAGAATTTTATACAAATCTAATGAACGATGATCTCGACCCGACAATTGGATATGCGTACTATCTTGTTAAGCAAATAAGATCAGGAGCTAATGATGAAAAATTCCATCTTTTTTGTGATCCGGCATTGAGATTGAATATACCTTCGGTCCCTGTTGCTGTTGACGAAATTAACAATCAGAATTCAACACAGATTGTTCAGATTAAAGCACTTAGTGAAGCCAGTATTAAGGGAAGTGTTCTGGATAGTGATGGCAATAAAAATTCATCCTTTAATGGTGAAGGTATTATTACTGTCTTCGATTCTGAAAGGGAAGTACATCTGGATGATATCAACTATGACGTAACTGAGCAAGGAGGAATAATTTTCCGCGGCCGGGTTTCTGTTGAAAATGGAGAATACGAAACAAGTTTCCGGGTTCCGAAAGATATTTCTTATGAGAACAAGCAGGGTAAAATTGTTGCCTACATTTTCAACGATAATACTGACGGTATTGGATTTACAGATAATATTAAGGTGGGTGGAACGGATACGAGTGCTGTTGATGATGGTACGGGACCTCAAGTAGAAATTTATTTTGATGATTTATCCAATGCCGGCGCCTCACTAGTAAATCCTGATTTTAATTTATATGTAAAGCTATCCGACGAAACGGGGTTGAATACAACCGGTACCGGAGTTGGCCATAAGCTGGAGGGAATCATCGATGACGATCAGGATAATACAATAGACTTTTCCAACTATTTTATAGGTGATTTGAACTCCGGCGGTAAATCCGGTGTGATCGATTATAAAATTTCGGAAGCAGAACCCGGGGAGCATAAAATTAAAATCAAAGCCTGGGATGTTTTCAATAATCCTACCGCGGTTGAAAAATACTATACCGTTGTCAGTTCCGAAGATCTGGCAGTTAGGGATATTTACAATTATCCTAATCCAATGCAAGATGCAACAACATTCACATTTCAGCACAACCTTAGTAATATGGTTGATGTTAAAATAAAAGTCTATACAATTGCAGGTAGATTAATTAAGGAGATTGAATCAAACAGCATAGTTGATAAATTTGTTCGTATTCCCTGGGATGGCAGGGATAATGATGGCGATCAACTTGCTAACGGCACCTATCTCTACAAGTTGATTGTTAAGAGTACAGGCGGCGAATACAAGAAAAGTGTTCTTGGTAAATTAGCCGTGTTTCATTAATATTATTATTTTAAACGAGAAAATTAATTTCGGAGGTACTATATAATGAAGAAGATTTTAGTAGCGGTTGTGATGCTATTGTCGCTATTGCTTATGAATTCTAGAACTTATGCGCAAGGTGAAGCTGCTCTGCCATTTCTCTTACTTGCCCCTGACTCGAGAGCTGGAGGTATCGGTGAATCCGGTTCAGCTGTTTCGGATAACTCTTCGGCAATATTCTGGAATCCTGCCGGTATTGCGTTTCTTTCAGGTTCCGAGTTGAGTCTTACACATAGTAAATGGCTGCCTCAATTTAATCTGGATTTATTTTACGATTACCTGACCTATAGACAATATATGGAAGAACTTGATGGTAGCGTTACTGCCAGTATTACTTATATGAATTATGGTGAATTTGTTAGGACTTCTTCCTCAGGTCCTGAAGCTATTGGTACATTCCGTTCTTATGATGCCGCGTTAACTTTAGGGTACGCAACCAAGCTCCATCCCGATTGGGGACTCGGTTTGAACTTCCGTGTTATTCATAGCCGGCTTTCAGATAAACCTACTGAAAACGAGCAGGGAAGCGGTGTGGCTACTACAGTTAGTTTTGATATTGCAACTATCTGGCGTCCGGCAACTTTTGATATTCCATTTATCGGCGATTTCGGGAATCGATTCAGCCTTGGGGTTAACCTTAGTAACCTTGGCCCTAAGATTTCCTATATTGATCAGGCGCAAGCGGATCCTATTCCAACTAACTTCAGACTTGGACTCGCACTAAGGTTATTTGAAGATGATTTTAACTCTTTAACATACACTCTCGATTTTAGTAAACTTCTTGTTGATAAAGGAACTGCGTATAGAAATGTTGGTGATAGTACTGTAACTCAATCTACTACAAAGCGAAAAGACTTCTACGAAGCTATTTTTACTGCATGGGGCGATCAGTCTTTCAGTGAAGAGCTCAGAGATGTTGTAACTTCTATGGGACTCGAGTACTGGTATGGCGATCCAACTGATTTTATGTTTGCTCTTCGCGGTGGTTATTTCTATGAAGATCCATCATATGGTAACAGGAAGTTTATTACCATGGGTGCAGGCATCAGATATGATATGTATGGATTTGATTTCAGTTACATCTCAACAAGTGTATTCAAGGATGGCGAAAATCATCCGCTTGCTGATACTCTTAGATTCTCACTCCTGATTGGATGGGGATCGGTTGTTGAAAATGTTGTCGGATTTCCAAGAGGACTTTAATTTATAATGAAAAAAAATATTCCGATCATTCTATTTGTGTTTATAATAAGTTTGGGCAGTATATCTGCCCAAACTTTTGTTGGTAAGATTAATCCATTCCCGACTGGTGCAATAACAAGAACTACTTCCGAAGATACTTTAAAATTGCTTGCTGTACTTGTCGAGTTTAATGAGGACGATGACGATGCTACATTCGGAGACGGGAAATTCGGTTCTATTTATACTTCTGATTATGGAACTGATATTATTGACCCCCTGCCGCATGATGCTGCATATTTCGAAGATCATCTGTTGTTCGCAAAAAATTACTTTGAAAAAGTATCCGGCGGGAAACTGATTGTCGATTATACTGTTCTCGACAAGATAATCGAACTTCCGCTGATAATGCGCGATTATTCTCCCAATCCAAACGATCCTGATAATTTTCTGCCGCTTGCCGATTTTTGTAAAGAAGTATGGGAAAGCGCCGATCAGAAGTTCTCGATTGATTTCAGTGATTATGATCTGTTTACTATCTTTCATGCCGGTGTAGGACGTGATATACAGGTTCCCGGAAGTATTGGAAATGAACGCGATCTTCCATCGGTTTACTTAAGTCCTGCTGCTTTCACTGAAATTTACGGTGAAGGATTCGAAGGATTTTCGGTTAATGAGGGTAGTTATAGTATAATGAATTCAATGATTCTGCCCGAAACTGAATCAAGGGAATTAACCTCGTTTGATGAAACTTCACTTATCCAGTTATCAATTAATGGATTGATAGCCGGAAGCATTGCCAGTTATCTCGGGCTTCCTGACTTGTTCGACACCAATACAGGATTAAGTGCTATCGGTAGATTCGGGCTGATGGATGGACAATCGCTTTTTACTTTTTCCGGCTTATTTCCACCGGAACCCTCTCCATGGGAAAAATTATATCTAGGCTGGACAGACTATATAACAATAAATGCGTCGGCTAATTCGGTTGGTCTTATTGCTGAGTCTGCTGCGGAGATAGGCGATACAGCGCTTATCAAAGTTCCTATAAATTCCAGTGAGTATTTTCTAATCGAGAACAGAAGCCGCGATGCTAAAAATGACGGATGCACTATAACCTATAAAAAGGCCGGACAAACATTTACAAAGATGTTTGATAAGGACTATGCCAGTTTTATCTCATATAATGTTGATACCCTTTCCGGAGTTGTTATTGATGTAGATGAATACGATTGGGCTGTGCCGCCGTTCGATAGGAATGATGATGACCTTGAGGAGTTCAGTGATGTCGGTATCGTTATCTGGCATATAGATGAAAGTGTTATAAATGAAAACCTCGAGTCGAACACTATTAATAATGACATATTCAGAAGAGGTGTTGCTGTTGTCGAAGCTGACGGAATTAATGACATCGGTGAAGAATTCCAGACCATTCTTGGTGATATTGTAATTGGAGAAGGATCTAAGGAAGATACCTGGTATGCTTCGAATCCTTCGGAGTACTTTGAAAACAAGTTTAACGACGATACAAAACCTTCCACTAATTCCAACACCGGTGCTAACAGTCTGATTTCCATTTCAAATTTTTCGGAAATCGGAACTAAGATGAGCTTTGATATCTCTTTCGGAACTAATGATGTATACCAAATTGCTGCTGTTGAACTACCTGGCACAGGGGATACAAAGTGGCTTAATTCGGTACAAATCGAAACCAACGAAACTTTCTTTTTCTCGTCATCAAGTGAATTTGTTACTTCAGATCTAAATGCTCAATCGTTTGAATCATTTTCGAGCACGATGGATTTTCGACCGGTTTCTTTTAGACTGGATGAGACAACAAATATACTTTATTCGGATGGCAGGAATATTAATCGATATTATTTCCGGAATAACTTCAAGTCCTTTGCTACACTCCGCGATTCAATTATGATAACTACTCCATTTGCTGTTAAAGGTATCTCTGATAAGGCGGAATTTGTTTACGGAAATGCGGATGGATATGTAAATGTTTGTGAACTTTTATCCGACGGATTTGGGACAATAAATGGTATCGCATTATATAAAGCATTTGATGATACAGTTAAACAGGTCGCGGTTAATAATGACTATCTGGCTGCGATAGGAGGTGATTCATACTGGGATATTAACAGTGGAGAATTATCACTGCCAGCCAACGCTGAATCGCTGGCATTAACAATGTTAAACGATGACTATGTCTCTATTGTTTTAATGGAAGATAACACTATCGCGGTTATTAAATCAGGCGTAGTAAGTGAGACTATATCAATAGACTCCGATGTTGATGTTGTCGGAATTTCGCTCGCAGATCTTAAAGCCGATGGTTCTAATTACATAGTGGTTAATACGGGAACCCAAATAGATGCTTTTAATCTTGAGGGTGGAAGAGCGGAATATTTCCCGATTGAATGTCCGGAAGATACCGAGTTTACAAATGTCCCTCTTGCTATCGACATAAATGACGATAGTTATTCTGATCTAATTACATTAACCGAAGACGGCAGAATATTTGTTCTCTCAGGCTCAGACGGAGCTTCAATATCGCCTTTCCCTTTATCTATTGGAACGAAAACCGCAGCCGACCCATTAATATATTCAAATGGTGAAACTACTAAATTAGTTGTAGTTGATGAGAACAACGAATTGCATTTGTGGTCGCTATCTAACGGAGCGCATAATGTAAACTGGGCTGGTACACTAGCTAATTCTTGGAACACTTCTTTTACCAGCGCTGCAGGTACGGTTAATGTTGTAAACGAATACTTCCCAACAGCTAAAGCATACAACTGGCCGAATCCTGTTTATGAAGGGAAAACCTATTTTAGGTTTTATGTATCTGAGGATTCACAAACCGAAATAAATATTTTTGATCTTGCCGGGGATTTAGTTGAGAAATTAAATGTAAATGCTTCTGGTGGATTTGATAATGAAATTGAGTGGGATGTATCGGACGTGCAAAGCGGTGTATATTTTGCGCATTTACATGTTGAAGGAAACTCCGGGAAATCCGCTTATAAAATAATTAAGGTAGCTGTAATTAAATAGTCGTGAAAAAATGCAGAATAAATTCAGAGTTAAGTTGACCCGGTATATTCCCGGAATATTTCTTTTTTTTCTTATCACAACAGTTTCTCATGCTCAGTTCAATGAATTTGAACCGGGATTTAACTGGCTCACAATTAAAGGTGAGCATGTTTATGTTCATTTTCATGAGGAAGCCGAGCGTACCGCGAAAGTAGTTGCGAAAATTGCTGATGAAGTCTGGGATCCGATTACTTCCTTGTATCAGTATGATCCGGGAACCGTTCACTTTGTAATAAAGGATATAGACGATTACTCAAACGGCGCCACCTATTTTTTTGATAACAAGATTGAGATTTGGGCATCTTCGCTTGATTTCGATTTGCGCGGTTCTCACAACTGGCTGAGGAACGTAATATCTCATGAGTTTACACACATGGTGCAAATTCAAGCCGGTATGAAAACGGGAAAAGGAGTTCCCGCGTTTTATTTCCAGTATCTTAACTATGAAGATAAGCGCCGTCCTGATATTTTATACGGATTTCCTAATGTGATAGTCTCTTATCCAATCCCTTCAATAAATATTCCTGCATGGTTTGCTGAAGGTACTGCCCAGTATATGCGTAATGAGTTTAATTACGATAATTGGGATACTCACCGGGATATGATTCTTCGTTCGTATGCTTTGGATGATAATATGCTCACCTGGAATCAGATGGGAGTTTTCAGTAAAACAAGTCTGGGTAACGAGTCTGTTTACAACTCCGGTTTTGCTTTAACCCGTTATATCTCCCAAAAATATGGGGAAGACAAGTTAAGTAAAATAACAAACCAGCTTGGCAATCTTACGACATTTACAATAGATGATGCTTTCGAAGAGGTTCTGGGAAAAGACGGTAATGAAATTTATGATGAGTGGAGTTCGTATCTAAAAGATGATTACCAAAAAAGAATGAGCGAGGTCCTCGCAAATGAAGTAAAGGGGGATACTATATCCGGCGAAGGATTCGGAAATTTTTATCCGGTATTCTCCGGAGATAATAAAAGTATCTATTTTATTTCCAACAAGGGGAGTGATTACTTCGGACTGTCCGGCATTTATAAGTATGAAAAGGCATCGCGGGAAATCACAAGTGTAGAATTCGGTATAAGGTCGTCAATCAGTTTGTCGCCGGACGGGAAGAGAATTTATTATGCCAAGTTGAGTGAGCATAATCCTAAGTGGACTAACATACATGATCTTTACTATTATGATATTGAAGAAGAGGAAGAAGTTCGATTAACACACGGGTTGAGAGCTAATAACCCAAGTGTATCCAATGATGGAAATAGTATTGTATTTGTTTATCAGAAAGATGGTACTGTTAATGTCGGTACGGTAAAATCCGACGGAAGTAGTTTCAAACGATTAACGTTTTTTGAGAACGGTGAACAGGTTTTTAATCCGAAGTTTTCAAATGATGATTCGTATATAGTATTCGATTATTCCTATCACGATACCAGGAATATTGCTCGTGTTAATACTGATGGTTCCGACTACCGGTTTATAATTGAATCAAAGGCAGATGAGCGTAATCCGTTTGTTGATGAGCATGGTAACTTATATTACGCAAGTGATAAAACGGGCATATTCAACATTTACAAGTATAACAGCGTTACAAAAGAAGGTGTGCAACTGACAAATGTTACCGGAGGTGCGTTTATGCCTTCAGTGAACAAAGAGGGGGATATTGTTTATGCCGGATATACGTCGGGCGGATATAAGATATTCTCTGTCACGCCTGAAGAGCAACAAAAGGTTGATCCGTCTAAAAAGTATGCCTGGTTGAACAATCCGCCTCTCGGCAGTTTTACACCTGGCGAGGATGCCACTTCCATCGATTTTGATCATCTTCGTAATTTTAATGATTATGACGTACCAGAATACGAAGAAAAACCTTATTCCGGATTCTTCTCAAAAATGACTTTCTTTCCGTTTATCAGGTTCGACAATTATAATACTTCTAATTCGACTCTTGACAAGATTAAACCGGGTGTGTACGTTGCGTCAAGCGATTACCTGAATCGTTACAGTCTTTTTGCCGGGCTGGCAATAAATAAAAGTTTTGAGCGGGATGCTTACCTTAACTTTGAGTACAGGAATAAAGTGCCGCTGCTGTTCAATCTGGGATTAACCCCGCAACTTTCATTTGAACTATTCAGTGTGAGCAGAAAGACTGATGTGGATATTTATTTCGGTGAGTACTCTGATACAACAGGACAGACCCAATATGACTATGTCGTTCCAACGGATGTAACATATAATTTGTTTGAAGTTGATTTTGCAGCTAAGCATAAAATATTTGCTGATGGGAATGACATCGAGTTCAGATTTATTTACAGCGACTATGTGGCTTCATTAGGCAGTTTTATCATTCCAAATGAAAATCAGTTATATCCTACGACTAATGACAAGTATTTTATAGGAAGAAACTTCCAATTAAAATACACACACAAATCAGTTATCCCTAATGTTGATAACGATATCAACCCTGTGGGCAGGGAAATTGAAGTCCAGTATAATTATGAGCTTAACAAGTTTAATAATGACGGTGAATATCAGGTTGCTGATGGAATTCTTAAACCGGTGTATAATAATTTCAATTTCCATAAACTTGAGGTGAACTGGAAAGAATACTGGGCTGTATTCGGCAAGCATACTTTGAGTGCACAATTCAGAGGTGGAACGATATTCGGTCCAACTATGCCGGATTTCTTTGACTTTTATCTTGGCGGTCTGATCGGAATGAAGAGTTATCCATTTTACTCGATTAGCGGTAATGAGTTAGGCTGGATCAATTTAACCTATAGATTTCCTTTATTCAGCAATATTGATACACGGTTAGGACATTTGTACATAGATAAAATTTATATGTCTGTTTACGGTGATTTCGGTAATGCCTGGAATGGAGATATTCCGGAAATGTCAGAATTTAAAAAAGGTGCCGGGGCAGAGTTGAGAATAAAAATTAATTCGTTTTATCTCTTCCCGACAAGTGTATTTTTTAACGCTTCTTACTCATTCGATAAGTTTACCCGTGAAGTAAGAGACGAGTTTGTCGATTACGGTAAAGAATGGCGATTCTATGGCGGTATTCTTTTCGATTTTAGTTTTTAATAAACTCAACAGGAGTAGTAACTGTGAGATTAGCAATATTATTTCTACTTGTTTCATCATTATGTTTTGCTCAGGATAAAAATGAGCGGCTTACGGGTAGTATTCGTCTTGACGGACAAATAGTGTTGCAGGAAACTTTGAATAATATTCAGCTTGATGAACAGGAAATTCAAGCGAATAAAAAGTCGCCGATGCTTGCAGGATTATTCTCAGTTATTCTTCCGGGAGCTGGAGAGTTTTATGCGGAGAGCTATTGGAAATCAGCTTTGTTTATAGCTCTTGAGGCAACTGCCGTCACCGTGGGACTTATCTACGACGGTAAGGGTGATGATCAGACTACAGTTTTTGAAGGCTATGCAAACCAGCATTGGGATGTCGGGAAATATGCGCGATGGACTTTTGATAACCTTGATCATCTCGAAAGTAAAAACGGAAGTTCTGTTGACCGTGATAAATATGCCGGATTGTTTCTTGATGAAGCACGTACTCAGGTTGACTGGGAATTACTCAATGAACTTGAGAATGATATTGGCGGCTGGTACTCGCATCGACTTGAATACTTTGGAGAACAGCAGTATTACGAAATGATCGGCAAGTACCCGCAATTTAACCCGGGATGGGATGATTTTGATGAAAATACGCTATATACTTATACAGTTACAGAGCGTGATCCTGTTACTGCAATGTTTGACCATTATTCCGGTATGAGAGGGAAAGCTAACGATTATTATAATATTGCTTCCGGGGCAGTAATTGCTGTTGTTGTTAACCATATCATTAGTGCGGCTGATGCTGCCTGGACAACCAGCAGGTATAATAAAAAACTTAATATGCATGTAAGTTTTGAAAAACAGCAAATCGGTTACTATACCGAATACTATCCTCAGTTGAACATGTCATTTAACTTCTAGTCGGAGAGGAACAACATCTTCCGCTAATCGAAAGACATTTTTGATTTCAGAATGTCTTTTAGCTATTTTTGTTTCAATTAATAAATTCAGATGGATTATGAAAACACCCCTGGTAGTAATTCTTGGCAGGCCGAATGTAGGAAAGTCTACATTATTTAATAGACTTACTAGATCAAAGCTCGCAATTGTTGATGATGTAAGTGGCGTTACACGTGACAGACAGTATGGCGATGTTGAATGGAATGGTAGAATATTTAAGGTTATGGATACCGGCGGCTATGTGCCTGACTCTCTTGACCTGTTCGAAACTGCCATAAGGGAACAGGTTGATATTGCATTGGAAGAAGCTGATGCAATCCTGTTTGTTGTTGATGCCAGGTCCGGTATTCTTCCGGTTGACATTGAAATAGCGGGTATGTTGAGAACATCCGATAAACCTGCGTTTATTGTGGTTAATAAATCAGACAACGAAAACCTGAGTATGAATAAAAACGACTTTTATTCACTTGGATTGCCCGATGTATATGATATTGCAGCTATAAACGGTCGCAATGTCGGTGATATGCTTGATTCTCTTATTGGCGCAATTGATTTCCCTGAAGATTATCTTGATGATGACATAAGACTTAAAATTTCGATTATCGGACGGCCCAATGTTGGTAAGTCCTCACTTACTAATGCACTGCTTGGAATCGACAGGAGTATTGTTACAAACATACCGGGAACAACGCGCGATAGCATCAACTCAGTGCTTAAGTATTATGGTGAAGAAATTGTACTTGTCGATACCGCAGGTTTGAGGAAGAAAGCAAGAATTCAGGAGAATATTGAATTCTATTCGAACGTTAGAACATTTCGTGCAATTGCCGAGTGTGATGTAGCTTTAATTTTGCTTGATGCTCAATATGGACTTGAAAATCAGGACCAGAGAATAATTGATGAGGCTGTAAGGCGGCGCAAGGGAATTATACTTGCCGTCAACAAATGGGATTTGATCGAAAAGGAAACAAATACAGCTCGCGAGTTTGAGCAGGAAATCAGAGCAAAACTCGGCACCATAGATTATGTCCCGATAGTATTTATTTCAGCTTTAACAAAACAAAGAATTTTTAAGCTGATTGAATTAGCTAAGAGCATAAACACCGAAAGAAAGAATAAAATATCGACCAGTAAGCTAAATGATACTATATTGCCGGATATTCAGAGGACGCCTCCGCCAGCTACACCAAGAGGCAAAGAGATTAAAATTAAGTATATTACTCAAGTTGGGGAAAAGTACCCGATATTTTTGGTGTTTGCAAATGATGTGAAATATATACCTGATTCTTACAGGAGATTTTTGGAAGGAGTTATCAGAAGACATTTTGGATTTTTTGGAGTTCCAATGACTGTTAGTTTCAAGGATAAGAATCCCGATGAATAATAGGTATCATGTTTAATCCAAATAAAATAGTAATCGTCGGCGGAAATGCAGCGGGTCCAAGCGCGGCTGCAAAGGCTAAGAGAACAAATCCGGATGCTGATGTTATTATGCTGGAAGCAGGTGAGTTCATATCTATCGGGACGTGCGAATTTCCATATGTTCTTTCCGGCGAAATTGATGACTTCAAAAAAATTGTTTTCTTCGATTCGGAAAGTTTCGAAAGGGAAAAAGGTGTTAAAGTATATACCAGGCATCTCGTTGAATCCATCAACAGACGAAAAAAAGAACTTAGTGTTCGGGATTTACGAACAGATACTCATTATGACATTATTTATGACAGCCTGGTATTATGCACAGGTTCAAATGCTAAATCACTTCCCGATATTCCTGATTCAACTTCAAATGTATTTACACTGAAGTCGGTATCTGATCTGATAAGAATAAAAGAATTTACTAAGACTATAAATCGAGGGTCAAATTGTCTTGTAATCGGAGCTGGTTATATTGGTCTTGAAGCGGCTGATGCCCTGAATAAAGTGGGATATAATGTAACTATTGCTGAACTGGCTTCACATCCCTTTCCCGGAAGCGAGCCCGAGGTCCAAACAATTATAAGCGGATTGCTTGAAAAAAACAATGTGAAATTTATTGCCGGGGCCGGAGATATAAAATATTTATTCGAGAACAACAGGCTGGCAAGATATAAACATGACGGAAGAACTATAAATGTTGATCTGGTTCTAATTGCTGCGGGCGTTGAGCCGAATACACAGTTGGCCTTCTCGTCCGGACTTGAATTAGGAAGATACAATGGATTAAAAGTTGACCGAAAACTGCGAACTTCCGATGCTTCGATTTTTGCTGCGGGAGATAATATGGAAGTACAAAATCTATTAACCGGCAAACCGGACTATATACCTCAGGCAACTATTGCTCATGCTCATGGTCATATTGCCGGAGCCAATGCTGCAGGTGGAAATGAATTTGCAAAATCGGTTATAAAAAACCTCGCTTTTAAAATATTTGATAAATCTGTATGCCAAGTGGGATTAACATTAGAAGAAGCCCGTATGCAGTATTTTAATATAGCCAGTGTTTCTGCTGAGGTTGGCAATCTTGTGAAGGTGATGCCGGGTGCTTCAAGGACATTTGGTAAGATAGTCTACGATCAAACTGATAAGAAATTGTTAGGAGCCTCTTTCGTAGGCGACAGGGAAGCCGCCGCTAATGCAGATATAATTTCAACAATGATTAGTGGTAAAATGCCTGCTAATCAGCTTGCTGAAACGTTTTATAACTATACACCGCCTCTGACCCCTTTTATTAATCTTTTATCCGTTCTCGGAAGGAAAATTACAAGGAACTAAAATGAATCTGAAAATAGTTGAGACACCTTTAATACAGCGCGATGTCACATACCTTCGAGATAAAGAAACTAAGGAATACCAGTTCAGACTCGCTTTGCGGAGAATCGCGTATTGCCTGGCCATAGAAATTAGTAAAACGTTCGAACTGAGCGAGCGCCCGGTTGAAACTCCTTTGGAAATGACGACCGGTTACAAGCTTAAGCAGCAGATTGTTTTAGTTCCGGTTCTGCGTGCCGGATTAAGTTTGGTGAATTCATTTATAGAAATGATACCGGACGCTAAGGTTGGACATATAGGGCTGCAGAGGGATGAGGAGACCTTAGAGCCGGTTGATTATTACTATAAAACGCCTCGCAATCTGGAAGTTTCAAAAGTGATTATTCTTGATCCTATGTTGGCAACAGGCGGTAGCGCGGTAGCAGCGGCAAAATTTCTTATGGAAAGAGGTGCTAATGATATCACAATGGCGTGTTTAATTGCTGCACCGGAAGGTGTAAAAAAGATGAATGAGGAACATCCGGAAATCCCGATTTATACTGCCCAGCTTGATAGGGAATTAAATGAGAACGGCTATATCCTTCCTGGATTGGGAGATGCTGGTGACAGAACGTTCGGTACGCTTTAAGATATTATTATTGTTTTTCCTCGCTCTTACTAATCTGCGTTCGATTGGTCAGACCTATCCGGATCAACAAATAGATTCCCTTCTTTCTGAGGGTGTTCACAACCTGATTGTCCAGGACTATTCAAGGGCTTATCAGACTTATGAATCACTTAACAAACTCTATCCTGAACTGCCTGTCGGAAAAATCTTCCTTGCCGGTACATCAATGTCTGAATCATTTGACTTGGGGATTGAGTTCAAAACTGATTTAATTGATTCTCTTCTTAAAGCGGCTTTGCTAATAAGTCAAAAATTGATCGATATTGAAGACGAGAATCCATGGTATTATTATTTTGCAGGCTTGTCATACGGTTTTGAAGGGTATAACAATGCCCTCAACGGTAATTTCATTGACGCATTCTTCAACGGCTATAGCTCGCTTGGTTACTTTGAGAATTGTTTAATTCTTGATAATAGATTTTATGAGGCAAGAATACCGATTGGGACTTATCTCTACTGGAAAACAGATAAATCCATTGATTTAAGCTGGCTGCCGTTCTTCCCGGATAAGAAAGAAGAGGGCATCGAATTTTTGAGCAGCGCTGCAGACAGTGCGGGTTATTTAAAGTACTTTGCCGATTACTCGTTAATGTGGATTTATTATAATGAAGAAGAATATGAGAAGTCCGTTCATGTATCGGTGGAATTTCTTTCTGAATATCCGGAGTCACGTCTGTTTCAGATCGGTCTTGCAAAATCTCTTCGTTTTATTGATAAACCAAGAGCGATTAAAATATTTAGCGACTTGGTAAATTCGTATCGCAATTTGCGTTATAATAACCATTTGCAGGAGATTTTAATGCTCAAAATGTTGGCTGAACTATACCTGGAAACAGGGGAGTATGAGATGGCTTTGGAAACATGTAATGATGCGTTGTTGTTGAATGACCTGGAGCCTTTCGTGGTACAAGCCAGTTCAGAACGACTAAAATCAATTGAAGAATTAAAGCGAAAAGCTCAGGAATTATTAACAGATAATTGAATTTACTAATTAAATTTGTTATAAATAAAGTTTGTTAAATTGGATTTTCCGCGAATGGACGTAACTGATTCCAAATATCAAAGGATGCTTTCAAATCTCCTGGAGCATTGCAGGGTTAATCTTCCAAAGGTAAACCGGGAGTTGATAGAAAAGAGCTTCGGTTTGAGCTTCGAAGCACATAAAAATGATATACGTGCTTCAGGTGAGCCTTATTTCTATCATCCCTACGAAGTGGCTACTATCGTTGCCAGGGAAATTCCTTTGGACGATATATCTGTTGTGGCAGCCCTGCTCCATGATGTTGTTGAAGATACTGAATTTGATCTCGAGTTTATTTCGAGAGAATTTGGGAAAGAAGTTGCTGAGATAGTTGACGGTGTTACAAAAATTAGCGGTGTATTCTCCGGACAGCAGATCAACCAGGCTGAGAATTACAGAAAACTACTTCTTTCCATGGTTAAGGATGTCAGGGTAATTCTTGTTAAGTTTGCTGATCGTCTTCATAACATGAGAACACTGGAATTCGTTGCTCCTGAAAAGCAGAGGAGAATCTCTCAGGAAACTCTTGAAATATATGCTCCATTTGCAAATCGTTTTGGTTTAGGACGGGTTAAATGGGAACTGGAAGATCTCTCTTTTAAGTATCTCAATAGGGAAGCATACGAGGAACTTGCTAAAAAGATTAAAAACAAAAGAAAAGAGAGAGAAAGTTATATAAATAAATTTATCGGACCGATTATTTCAAAACTCCGGGAGCACGATTTAGAGTTCGAGATAGGTGGCAGGGCGAAGCATATTTTTAGTATTTATAAAAAGATGCTTAAACAGAACCTGACATTTGAGAACATATTCGATCTACTGGCAGTTCGCGTGATCCTCGAAAGTAATGATCCCAATGAATGTTATTATGTTCTCGGCATAATAAATCAACTTTACAAACCTCTTTCCGACCGCTTTAAAGATTATATTTCCATTCCAAAGAAGAATAATTATCAATCGATTCATAATACCGTAATTGGTCCGGAAGGGAAATTGGTTGAAGTGCAAATTCGAACTCGCAAGATGCACGAAATTGCTGAAAAGGGAGTCGCGGCGCATTGGAAGTATAAAGAGAGTCTGGTGCAGACAGATAATGAATTAGAGGAATGGGTTAACTGGGTCAGGGATATTTTTGAGAACGCAAATAAGAATGAAGCTACAAAGGAAATTCTTGCCAGTTTTAAGCTAAACCTTTACCAGGATGAGATTTACGTCTTTACACCTAAAGGTGACTTAAGACGTCTCCCGATTAAATCTACACCTGTGGACTTTGCATTTGAGATACATAGCAATATTGGTTTCAATTGCATCGGAGCGAAGGTTAATGGTAAAATAGTCCCACTTGACACCGCACTACATAGCGGGGACCAGGTTGATATATTAACTTCAAAGAATCAGCATCCGAACAGGAGCTGGCTGCAATTTGTACAAACCCACAAGGCTAAAGCTAATATAAGGAAATACCTTAACCGTGAGGAAGAAAAGTTTGTTGAAGCCGGGCAGGAAATTTGGGATAGAAAGCTTAAAAAGCATAAAAAGACATTTACACGTGATGAATTAAATAAACTGGCCAGAAAGAATAAATACGACAATCCGAATCAGCTTTTTACTGCATTTGCAAAGGATGAAGCTAATCCGGATGAAATAATAAATCCTCCCGAGCCAAAAGAGGAGCAGCATGCTCCGGAATTGAAATATGAATCATTCGCTGAGCTGGCACGTACAACATCGGGTGGCGTACTTGTTGAAGGGGAGCATAAAGGAATTGCATACAACTTCGCAAAGTGTTGCAGTCCTATTCCGGGTGATCCCATCATTGGGTATATTACCATCGGAGAGGGTATTAAGATTCATCGAAAAGATTGTAAAAATTTAATTAACATGCTGAAGCACGGGGAGCATAAACTTGTTCCTGTTAGATGGCCGAATTCAAACGGTTCGCAGTTTGTAGCCGGCATAAGCATACGAGGTGAGGATAATCCTGGTGCATTAACTGATATTTCCAATACAATAACCAACTTTAATAACACGAATATAAAGGCAGTAAATATAAACACTTCCGACTCGATGTTTTCCGGTACTGTAACAGTTTATGTCTCAGACCTCGAGCATCTGAAAAGATTGATTGAAAAACTTAAGAAAATGAACGGTGTCTATTCTGTGACCCGATTTGATGTAAACAGCTAGAGGAAAGGAACTGGAAAAGAAGAGAATACTCAGCATTGATTATGGAGCAAGAAGAGTCGGTATAGCGATTACCGATCCTTTAAGAATATTTGCATATCCCCTTGCCACAATCCAAAATGACATAAACTTTTGGGCAGAGTTTAAGAAAATTACAGAAGAATTTGATATTGAGTTTATAATATTAGGATATCCATTGAAAGAGGATGGATCAAGGAGCACCAGTACCGAACTCATCGAAAAATTTAGAAGTGAACTCGAAAAAAAATATAAATATAAAATTGAATATATTGATGAAAGATATTCCTCTGAAATTGCGAAAGAGAGGATAATTGCATCTGTTCCTTCACGTAAAAAGAGAAGAGACAAAGGCCTCGTTGACAAAAATGCAGCAGCAATTTTACTGGAGGACTATCTTCGGGAATCAAATGGATAATAATCCATCATAATTTATTTTAATTGACATTTATAGCTTATTAAGGTATTTTCAAAAAGAACTTTAATCAAATTTGGGAGCACACATTTATGACACTAGATGCACTCGGGATGATTGAAACAAAAGGTTTGGTTGGTTCTATTGAAGCTGCCGATGCAATGGTAAAAGCAGCTAAAGTTGAACTAATTGGCAAAGAAACAATCGGCGGCGGTTACGTAACCGTAATGGTCAGGGGTGATGTAGGAGCGGTTAAAGCGGCAACAGATGCAGGAGCTGCTGCAGCACAGAGAGTCGGCGAATTGGTTTCTGTTCATGTTATTCCTCGCCCTCACTCCGATGTTGAATTGATACTTCCTCAACGATCCAAATAATTGAAAGTATATGCAACTCGCTTTAGGATTAATAGAAACTAAAGGTTTAATAGGTGCAATTGAAGCTGCCGATGCAATGGCAAAGGCAGCAAATATTAAAATCCTGAATAAGGAAAAGAGTACTGCCGCACTTATTACGATTAAAATTGAAGGCGAAGTGGCTGCTGTTAAATCGGCAGTAGATGCCGGAGCAGCCGCAGCACAGCGAGTTGGGCAACTGGTAAGCGCGCATATAATTCCCCGTCCACATGATGACTTAGACTCCATAGTTAATCAAACAGACAGTGTTATAACTGTAAGTAAAAAGGCAAGTTTCACTTCTTTAACAAAGAAGAAACCTACCAAGACTCCACTCCCGGTTGTTGAAAAAAGAGAATCGGTTATAAAAGCCGGAGAGTCTGTTGGCAATGACATGGAAGAGGATAATGTGGAATTACTTTCGGATGATTCTTCAGAAGAGCTTACTACTCAGGAAACTGTTGAAAATGATCAACAGGACGCGTTTAGTGATGTTTCTCCTTCCCCAGCTGAACCGGAGCAGCCAGTTGAAAATGTTGATGAAAAAACTTCCGGGTTAGATGAGAATAAAAAGGAAGAATCGGATGCAATATCTCACCTCGACAGACTTAGAGAGGAAGCAAAAGCTGAGGTATCGTCAGATGATGATGAGTTAGATACAGAATTGGACACCGGTGATGGTGTGTCTATTCCACCGCTTGAAGAACTTGAAAAATTAAATGTACACGAGCTAAGAAAACTTGCTCGAAGTATAAAGACATTCCCAATTAAGGGGAGGGAAATTTCCAAAGCCAACAGGGGCACTCTACTCGATTTATTCAGTCATTTATAAACTTCGTTTCGAATAAGAAATATTAATTGCATAAGTAAGGGGATTATTTCATTTTATCGGATACTCCCTTTTTTTATATTTGAAATATGAAATACAAACTGGTCACAATCATATCAATTTTTATTTTCTCAACACTTCTTTGGGTATTCGTCTCCTTTTCAAGTGATTATTCAACTACTATTAAAGTTCCTGTTAGAATTACAAATATTCCCGAGGGATATTCAACAATTGACTTGTCAACTTCGTCAGTGGCAATTAGCGTTAAAGGGCAGGGATGGCAGTTGGCTCAGCTAACTTTCGGGTTGCAGGATTATCTCAATATTTCATTTAACGGTACAAGTGACGATCAGACTGTATCGGTACGTAATGTTCTGGAGCAGAATTCCTGGATTACATCCAGCATACAGGTTATAATGGTTGAACCCGCACAAATTAAATATTCAGTTGAACGTATTAATTACAAGGTCGTAAAAATTGTACCGAAGGTTTCATTGTCATATAAAACCGGTTATGATATGGTTTCTGATATTAGTATTGATCCGGATACTTTGCAGATTTCAGGACCTAAAAGCATAATAAAAAATATAGAATTTATTGAGACTGTGAGCGCCAATCTTGAAGAACTTGATAGAGCTCAAACTGTTGAACTCGAACTGGCAAAAAATGATGGTGTGAATTACGGTACTGATAAAACCAAACTCAGTTTCGATGTTCAGAAAATTGTTGATAAAACATTTGAGAATATCACTGTTGAGCGGAAGGGAATTCCTCCGTCACGTGATTTAGTTTTATTCCCTGAAAAGGTTAAAGTAGTACTCAGAGGAGGAATAAATATTCTGGGACAAATGGATGATTTGAAGATCAAGTTATATGTCAATTTCAGGCAGGCACTTGAGGATACGCTCGGATCAATAGTCCCGATTGTGGAAGTTCCGGAATTCACAACCCTTATTGATATTAGACCTAAACGACTTGATTATATAATAAAACAATATTGAATATGTTTATTACTTTTGAAGGATTGGACTTCTGCGGAAAATCGACGCAGGTGAAATTATTGCAAGAATATTTAAGCGCTAAGGGAGCGAAGATTGAATTGATTCGCGAGCCCGGAGGCACCTCCATCTCAGAGAAAATCAGGGATATATTACTCGATCGAAACAATGATAAGATGAAAATAGAGACTGAATTGTTGCTGTTTTCCGCAAGTAGGGCACAACTTGTTAGAGAAAGAATTATACCTTTGCTTGAAGACGACTATTATGTAATTTCCGATCGGTTTCATGATTCTTCTATTGCATATCAAGGATACGGCAGAGGAATTGATATCCATAAGGTTCGCGAAATTCAGGACTTTGCAATATCGGGAGCTGAACCTGATTTGACTTTTTTTATTGATATACCGGTAGAAGAGGTTAATAATAGGAAAAAGAAATTCAAACCGGAGAGCTGGGACAGAATTGAAGTATCGTTTGATGATTTTTACGAGAGAGTTAGAAAAGGCTATATTGAACTAAGCGGCAAAAGTGACCGTTTTATAATTCTAAACGGATTACAGTCAATCGAACAAATTCACTCTCAGGTTGTAAAAGCGATTGGATAATTTTCTAAAGGAACTGAAATGAAAGCACAATATAAACTACTCCTGTCTATTTTATTATTCATATCCCTGACCGGGTTTATTAAAAGCGACAGTGATATATTTTTCCGGATTTCTAAAAGTATAGATGTTTTCGGCAGAGTTTACCGGGAGGTGACACTCAATTATGTCGATGATGTAATTCCCGAGGAATTTATGATTTCTGGAATTAAAGGTATGCTTTCCTCTCTGGATCCTTATACTAATTACATTGATGAATCGATGAAAAAAGATATCGATTTGATGACTAAAGGTAAATATGGCGGTATTGGAGCTAGTGTGGGCATTCGCAACAGTAAAGTGACAATTGTTGATTTAATTGAAGGCTATTCAGCACAAAGGCAGGGGCTTCGCATAGGTGATGTTATTAAGCAAGTTGACGGGGTTGAGATTTCCAAAAAGAACTATGATGATCTGGGTAAACATCTTCAGGGAGACCCGGGCAAAGTAGTTCAGATGGTTATCGAGCGCGATGGCTCGACAGATGACCTTGTTTTCGATCTGGTTCTGGAAGAGGTACGCGTTAAAAATCTGACTTATTCCGGCTTCGTGCCTAAAAGCAGCAATAATATCTATCTTAAACTCAGCAGTTTTTCAAGGTCGGCAGGCGATGAAATTAAACGCGCAATTCTTGATTTGAATAAAGAAAAAGAGATACACTCAATCATTCTTGATTTACGCGGAAATCCTGGCGGATTACTTGACCAGGCCATTGATGTAGCTGAGAAGTTTCTTAAAAAAGATCAGCTGATTGTCTCTGTAATTGGCCGTGATACGTCAAATGTAACAAGCTACTATGCTAAAGAAGAACCGGTTGCAGGCGAAAGTAGATTAATTGTCCTCATGAATGAAGGCTCCGCGTCAGCTTCCGAGATTGTTGCCGGTGCAATACAGGATCATGACAGGGGAGTGATTTTAGGTAGCCAGTCGTATGGGAAAGGACTTGTTCAAACCGTAATTCCGATGTCATACAATACCTCACTTAAAATTACAACTGCCCGTTATTATACTCCAAGCGGACGGTGCATACAGAAAGTGAATTATTCTGATGATAACAAAGTGCTTTCAAATGTTATCTACAACAAAGAGAAAGAGTTTAACACAGATAATAAAAGAATAGTCTTCGCCGCCGGTGGTATTGAACCTGACACATCGATCTCAAACAAGTCTGAATCTGAACAAGTACATCGAATACTGGCGCGTGGAATGTTTTTTAGGTTTGCAACACGGTTCTATAATCAAAATCCTGAAATGAAGATTGATGATTTTTCGGACGATACATATTTCAATAAATTTGTCGAGTTTCTCGATAAACAAAAGTTTGATTATTCCTCAAAAGCTGAGAAGCTATTGAATGACCTGAAGGAATTTACAGAGCAGAATAGTTATCTGAGTAATCTTGATCCGGATGTTGACGCACTTATTGAAAAGTGTAAGAATCTGGAATCCGCCGAACTTGAACGATTTCGGCCTGATGTGGTAAGGGGAATTAGAAGAGAAATTGCCTCCAGAATTATGGGTAAAGAAGGGCTGGTTATGGAGTCATTGAAGGATGATAAGCAATTCGAAACGGCATTGGATATTTTAGGGCAATCAGAAACTTACTCGACGTTATTAGCATATACTGATGGTAATAATTGAAATCGTAATACTTCTTTTTCTTGGTTTTGTTACCGGTATTCTTTCAGGATTGCTGGGGATAGGCGGAGGTATACTGTTTATCCCGATTCTATACTTTCTTTTTGATGCACAGGGTTTACCTCACAACCTGTTATTTTTATCCGTTGTTTCTACTTCTTTATTCGCTGCTGCATTTACATCAACCTCATCAGCAGTAAATCATCATTTTCGTAATAATATAAAACATAAGGAAGCCTTTTTCCTTGGCATCGGGGCACTCGTTAGCGCCGTATCAATTCCGGTTTTACTAAAGGGTATTAATTCGGAATTTATTAAGTATTTCCTTGCTTTTATTTTGAGCCTGGTAGCCGCTCAGTTATGGATTGAGCAACGAACTGGGGATTTCCGAAGATTAAAATTAAAAAAGCCATACCTCATTCCGGCAGGTATACTTATTGCCGCGATAGCCTCTACAGGAGGAATCGGCGGAGGAGTATTTTTTGTGCCTGTTCTGTACTATTTATTTGATGTTAGTTTCAAGGAATCAGTTGGAACAGCAGTAGTAGGAGTTGCCCTTACTACTATAGCGGCATCATCTTCATATTTACTACTGTATCATAATATTTCCGACGGGTTCATTGGACATGTATATTTACGGGCTGGTTTATCCCTTGGTTTCGGCGCAATCTTCGGTTCATTTATTGGCGCAAAATTGGTTTTTAAAATATCTTCATCTGTCATCAAGAAGATTTTTTCATTATTTTTAATCGCCGTCATTATCAAAATACTAACGACGAATTGAATATGATAAAATCTTTTAGAAAAGATGCTGTATTTGACAGATGTCCTGAGTGCAAATCAATTGGTGCACTTAGGAGATCACGTGCAAGGAATTCGTGGGAGTATCTTGTTAAGAATTCCGGATTCTCAAATATGTACAGGTGCCGCGAGTGTGGCTGGCGTGGAATGAAATCCAATTTCAGCCTTAAAAGAATATCACCGAAAGTAATTCTAATGTATTTATTGTTTATTATGTTCGTCGCAGTTTTTGTAAGGTTTGTGATACTGAAGTTCATTATGAGATAAATACAAAAAAAAATCACTTCTCCTTTTCTAATTTTAACGAAAAAATTATTTTTAGAACCGAAAAAAAATTGATTTGTATAAGATGCGTAAAAAAATATGCATCATATGTTTGAAAATAATGCTTTTTAGGAGGTAAAATGAGCGATAAAAACAGCAATACCAAACAATTTGAGTTTAAAGCCGAGGTTAAACAGCTTCTAAACATTTTAGTGCATTCCTTATATACCAACAGGGAAATATTTCTTAGGGAATTAATATCCAATGCTTCCGATGCGATAGATAAGCTAAGATTTGAATCCAATAAAGGGACTAAAATTGATCAATCGGATCTGGCACATGAAATAGTACTCGAATTGAATGATAAAGATAATACTATTACGATAACCGATACAGGAATCGGTATGACGGAAGAAGATATTGTAACCAACATTGGTACAATCGCTAAATCCGGTTCAGCTGATTTCATCAAGCAACTTTCTGAAAGTAAATCCGAAGTAAATAATATTATTGGACGATTCGGTGTCGGCTTCTATTCAGTATTCATGGTGGCTGATAAAGTTGAATTAACAACCAAGTCATTCAAAGAAGATGAACCGGCGTATAAATGGATTTCGGATGGACTTGGAAGTTATGAGATTCAAGTACTGGATGAAAAAGTTCAGCGCGGGACGAGTATAAAAGTATTTCTGAAAGAAGATGCCAAGGAATTCACTGAGAAATACAGAGTTGAGCAGATTATCAAGAAACATTCGAATTTCATTTCATTCCCCATTAAACTTGAAAATGAACAGGTAAATACAGTTTCGGCTATATGGCGTGAGCCGAAATCGAATTTGAAAAAAGAACAGTATAATGAGTTTTATAAGTTTTTAACCTTTGATTCCGACGAACCAATTGAAATAATTCACAAATCAGTTGATGCCCCGATACAGTTCAACTGTCTGTTATTCGTTCCCTCAAAAAACCTTGATATGTTCGGATTTAACAGGGATGATTACGGTCTGGATTTGTATGTTAGGCGCGTACTCATACAGCACAAAAACAAAGACCTTCTTCCTGAATATCTCAGCTTCATTAAAGGGGTTGTTGATTCGGAAGATCTTCCTCTTAATATTTCCCGTGAAACACTACAGGAAAACCTGGTGTTTACAAAAATATCGAATAGTGTAACCGGACAGGTACTGAGTAGTCTTGAAAAACTTGCTAAAGATGACGTTGAAAAGTACAATAAATTCTGGTCGGAACATGGCAAGATATTCAAGATGGGATATAGTGATTACTCAAACCGTGAGAAGTATATGGAACTGCTGAGGTTTAATTCATCCGGCGGTGCTTCAGACAAGGAGCTTGTTTCTCTCGCATCATATGTTGAAAGAATGAAAAAGGATCAGAAGGAAATATATTACATGTTCGGTGCAAGCAGGGAAGCGGTTGCGATGGATCCGCACGTGGAAATATTCAAGCGTAAAGGTATTGAGGTCTTGTATGTGTATGACCCGGCAGATGAATTTGTAATGAGTTCACTCGATAAGTACAAGGATTTCGAGATTAAATCTGTGGATCAGGCCGATCTTGAGAAAATTGATAAACTTGAAGATACCGAAACAGACAAACCAAAAGCTGAAAATCTGAGCGATGACGATGAACTTCAGTTAAAGAGCCTTCTTTCTAAAATGAAAGAGTTTTTAGGCGATAAAGTAACTGAAGTTAAAGTATCTCAAAGACTTCAGGACAGTCCTGCTTGTCTGGTGAATCAGGATAATACAATGTCATCATCTATGCAGAAAATTATGAGCATGGTAAATAAGGATTCGTCAGTTCCGGTAAAGATTATGGAAATAAATAAAGACCACGATCTGGTTAGGAATATGTTAAGGATTTTCAAAACCAATGCGGAAGACGATTTCATTAAAAATGCGACCGAGCAATTATATGAAAGTTCATTGCTGCTTGAGGGATATTTGACAGATCCTCATAAACTGGTTGGAAGAATAAATGATCTCCTTTCTAAGTCCAGTGACTGGTACACTTCAGTTAAGAATATAAAGTAGTAATTAAGGCTGGGTTCTTTCCGGGATCCAGCCTATATACTTGCGTATCCCGATAACTCTTCAAAGCTTTCAAACTCATTCAACTGATAAACAGTCAAACGATTTCTCTGATTTATAAACCAGCTAAGTGCTATCTTCATCCGTTCGAGATCCCTTTTGTCGGGTTCCGCAAATAGCCTAACAGTACCTCCAAAGTAATCGTCCAGCACGGTTGAAAAATAATCCGGCTGATCGAGTGGATATCCTCTCACAATAACTTTCCCTTCAACAATGAGAACATAATCATCATCGTCTGCCCCTTTTATCTGCACCATCACATGCGCTTTATTTACCGGATCAGACAATACAAGTGTTTTATGAATCTGGTTTAATATTGAGTTTACAGAGTCCCTGAGAATTGCTGCCTGTTCATACTTTTTCTCATCGGAAAGTCTCTTCATTTTTAGTAGAAGCCTGTCAACCGCGTGTTGATTCTTACCTGACAGGAATTCATACACATTTTCCATCTCATCTTTATACTCTTTATCAACTTTCTCCGCGCAAGGCGCAAGACATCTTTCAATGTTATGGAGATAACATATTATACCTTTCTTCAAATCCTTTTCAGTGCATTCGCGAAGACTAAAAGTACGGTTGACTATATCAACCATGTTTCTGGCTGTATCACCTGAATTATATGGTCCGAAATAATCCTTCCCATCGAAGTCGAATTTCGAGGTAACTTTTGGAGCAGGGTATTCCTTCTCAATGTCGAATTTAATAAAATAGTTTTGTGAGTATTTCTTCAGTTGAGAATTAAATTCCGGCTTGTGAATTTTCACCATTTCAGCTTCGAGTATAAGCGCGGTCAATTCAGTATTTGTCTGAATAAAATCCAGTTTAGACGATTTCCTTACTATCTGCTTCGACTTTCTTGGTGCGGTTCCGGCAAAGTGATTTGCCACTCTTTTACGGAGCAACTTTGCTTTGCCGATGTATAATATTTCGTCCTGACGATTCTTGAAAATATAAACTCCCGGCTTGTCGCCAAGCTTTCCATAGTCGTCTGCCAGTCCTTTTTTCATTAGTCTGAATTTCTTTGCTGCTGCAGGGGATTGCTGTAATCGAATTAAGTCAGTCAGTTCCTCAATGCCATGGCTTCGTTTTGATTCATCAATCATTTTAAGCAGGATCTTGGCTGTCGCAGTTGCATCGCTTAAGGCTCTGTGCGCGTCTTCATTCCGAATTCTGAAGTGTTTAACAAGGTTGCCCAGAGATTTGCTCTTTAGTTCGGGGTAAAGTTTTCGTGCAAGTTTTAGTGTGCAGAGAGTCTGATACTCGGGCAGGTCGTAACCCGCGAGCAAAAACTCGTTTTTAAGGAATGAGTAGTCAAAACTCAGGTTGTGTGCAACAAGTATACTATCACCAATGAAATCCAGTAGTCGCTGAATTGTTGAATTAAATGTTGGGGCATCAACTATATCTTCGGTTTTAATTCCGGTCAGATTTGTTATGTAGTAAGGAATCTCAGTTTCTGGATTTATAAGCGAGGAATAAGTATCTACAATTTTTTTGTTTTTAATCTTCACCAACCCGATTTCTATTACACGGTTTGTCTTCGAGGAAGTGCCGGTCGTCTCAAAATCAAGCACCGCAAATTCTGCTTTGCCCGGATCTATTTTCGTTTCTTTAATTTTTAACATCTCTTTTGACTTTTACTGCGTAAAAATAATGAATACATAGGTCGCATGAAAAAAGATAAATTAAACTTATCCGGAGATCAATAAATCCCGGTTAAGTTTTCATCTTCAATGCATTTTGAATATATTTGACTTTCGAATAATTTAGAGTAAAATGACACTGAATCTATTGTTCATCGGAGATATAGTCGGTAAGCCTGGACTTGAAATGGTTCAAATGTGGTTGCCGAGCCTTGAAAAAAAATATAGGGCAGATCTTATTATTGTAAACGGGGAAAATGCCAGTGACGGTAAGGGATTCACCGCCAAGGAAGGGAAGATTATTTTCGACCTTGGAGTTCATGTTGTAACCGGCGGTAATCACACCTGGGACAAACAGCAGTCACAGGAATATCTGAAGACCGAACCAAGGTCCATCAGACCTATGAACTATCCCAAAGGTACTTATGGAAATGGTTACTACATCGCTGAAACCAGAAAAGGGAAGGTTGGTGTAATTAATTTACAGGGGCGAGCATTTATGCCTCAGATCGATTGTCCGTTCAGGACTGCCGACTGGATTGTGAATAAGATTAGACAGGAAACTAAGATGATCTTTATTGACTTCCATGCCGAAGCTACCGCGGAGAAACTGGCGCTCGTAAATTTCCTTAAGGGGAAAATCAGCGCTCTTGTCGGAACCCATACGCATATCCAAACTTCCGACGAAAGGATTTTCCCTTTCGGCACTGCTTATATAACGGATTCTGGTATGACAGGTCCGTATGAGTCCGTAATCGGTATGAAGACCGATGCGGCAATAAACAGGTTCCTTTATCAGACTCCCCAGAAGTATCAGACAGCCTCAGAGGAAGTTCATCTATGCGGCGTGTTTATAAAGATTGATACTGAAACAGGGAATGCTGTTGAAATAGAAAGAATAGTATTGCCGGAATTTGAACGCAGGATTGAACCAAAAAATGATTAACTATCCGCTGCCTCGTCTGGATAAAGACAAGGTGCTATATAGTTTTATACTTGATTTTTGTCGCCTTGAAAAAGGCGAATCATGGATTGATCCGCTTAAAAGACATAAAATTGCCTGTATTGATTGTGCTGACAAAGCAGCCATCAAAACATTTGCAGGTCGGAATAAGTTTACACTCGCGGTTCATGATCCACCATACAATATGATCGCATTTAAAAAGAGCCGGGCTGTTGAATTTGTTGAATGGTGTAAAGACTGGATTGAAATAACCGATAACCTTCTTTCTGATAATTCATCAATGTACATTTGGCTGGGTGCTGATCAAAAACATCACTTTGAACCGTTCGCAGAGTTTATAGTAATGATGAAGGACTCAGGATTTAAGTCAAAAAGCTTTATAACAATGCGAAATCAGAGAGGTTACGGCACACAGAAAAACTGGATGAGTATACGTCAGGAATTGCTTTACTATGTAAAAGGGAATCCGGTGTTTAATTCTAATGCTGTTCATACTGAAATTCCGAAGCGGGTTAAAGGCTACTATAAAAATATTAAAGGCAAGCGAACCGAAAACATTGAACGGAGCAGATCAGACAAACTCAGAGCCGGGAATGTCTGGGTAGATGTTCAGCAGGTATTTCATTTAATGGATGAAAATGTGAACGGCTGTTTCGCCCAGAAACCGTTGAAGTCGATTCAAAGGATCGTTAATGTTTCGAGTAATAAAGGTGACAGGATTCTCGATTTCTTTTCACATTCGGGGACAACATTGCTTGCAGCCGAACGAAGCGATCGAAAATGTCATACGATTGATATTGACCCGGTTTTTTGTGAGATAAGTATAAGGCGGCTGGAACATTACAGGCGAACCGGCAGATTAGGCTGGCAGAATTCGAATCCATTCTCGGAGGAGATAATGTCGGATAAAAAAATAAAAAAGCACTTGAAAGATAAGTACAACATAGTATATTCAGATAATTAGACAGCAGGTTAAAAGCAATGACATTAATCGACGGAAAAGCAGTTGCTGAAGATATCAGAAAAGAGTTGAAAGAACAGGTTAGTGAAGTTCAAAAGGAATCCGGTAAGATTCCCGGACTAGTAACTATTATTGTCGGTGAAAATGCCGGTTCAAAATTGTACGTGAATATGAAGAGCAAAGCATGCATCGAATTGGGAATGAAATCTAAAATCGAAAAATTGAGTGCGGATATATCAGAAGAGGAACTACTGAATATCGTCAGAGATTACAATAGCAATCCTGAGTATCACGGAATTCTCGTTCAACTTCCTTTGCCGGACCATATCAGCGAAGATAAGGTGATTGAAACAATATCGGTTGAAAAGGATGTTGACGGATTTCACCCGATTAGTACCGGGAACGTTATGATTGGTAAAGATACACTATATCCCTGTACGCCATATGGGATTGTTGAACTGCTTAAGCGCTATAAGATTGAAACGAAAGGGAAGCATGTTGTTGTTGTTGGAAGAAGTAATATTGTCGGTAAGCCTATTGCCAATATGATGCTGCAGAAAAAGGACTATGCCAATTCCATAGTTACGGTTTGTCACAGCGCTGCGGATGATTTATCATACTATACAAAACAGGCTGATATACTTATTGTTGCAATCGGAAGAGCAAAATTCATTACCGCGGATATGGTAAAGGACGGCGTTGTTGTAATTGATGTCGGAACAAACAGGATTGAAGATCCGACTGCTAAAAAAGGTTCCAGAGTTGTAGGAGATGTTGACTTTGAAGGTGTTTCGCAGAAAGCGTCGTACATTACTCCTGTTCCGAAGGGAGTTGGTCCAATGACTATTACAATGTTACTGTATAATACCCTGAAAGCATTTAAAAAAATAGAAAAACTATAAGCAGGTGATGGCATGTCATCAATAATCGATAGAGTAGTTTCTCAGGTACTTACAGAAAAAGCATTGCGCGACTTTTATTGTGTCGGCGAAACCTGTAAAGGGTGGGAAAGGAATGTGGTTGACCAGCCTGAAACAGTGAAGAAGATACTGGATAACGGCGCCGACAGGATTGCCGCCGGTATTGGTGTAGGTAAAGCTGTTCAGGACCAGGGCATTGCAAGAATGATTGATCATACACTTCTGAAACCTGACGCAACGGAAGACGATGTGCACAAACTCTGTGAAGAAGCTGCAAAGTTTGAGTTCGCGTCGGTTTGTATTAATCCCTGTTACGTTAAGTTGAGTTCCGATTTGCTAAGCGGCACCAAAGTTAAAGTATGCACTGTGATTGGATTTCCCTTAGGCTCTACTACTACCGAAGTTAAACGACTTGAAGCCGAGCAGGCAATTGCCAATGGAGCCCTGGAAGTTGACATGGTTATTAATGTCGGTATGTTAAAGCAGGGTAAATACGACTTTGTATTTAGCGATATAAATCAGGTGGTTTTGATTGCCAAACGAAGCCGTGTTGTTTCTAAGGTGATTATAGAAACAGCTCTGTTATCCGATGAAGAAAAGGTTAAAGCCTGCCTGATCAGTAAGGAAGCAAAGGCAGATTTCGTTAAGACAAGTACGGGATTTAGTAAAGGCGGTGCCACTGCAAGTGATGTCGCACTTATGAAATATGTTGTCGGCAGTTCGGTCGGAGTAAAAGCTTCCGGCGGTATACGTTCCAGGGAAGATGCCGAAGCAATGATTGCCAGCGGTGCCGATAGAATTGGTGCCAGTGCAAGTGTTAAAATAGTTTCCGGTGAGCAAACAGAAGATAAAGGATATTAGTGGTACTTGATTTAATTGTTATTGATACCGGAGACGGATACACTGCTGAAGTTCCTTCAATAAATGGCTGTGAAAGCTGGGCACATAAAGAAGACGATGCTATTGATGGCACAGTCAAACTGCTGCGATTTTATCTTTCACTGCCTGATGATCTTGAGATTAAAGTAGATAAAGCCCGCGGCACAAAAACGCGTACTGTTTTTAAACTTGTTTTCGATAAATAGATGCGTGAATTCTTAACTATAAACCGGTTGACCAAAATTACCAATGTCGTTAAGGCAAGACAGCATACGCTTTACGTCGTTCTTGAAAACATTCACGATCCGCATAACGTTAGTGCTATTTACAGGACAAGTGATGCTGTTGGTGTATCACGGGTTGGATTATTATATACGCAAGAAGACTTCCCGAGAATTAGCAAAGTCTCATCTGCTTCTGCAATGAAATGGGTCTACACAGACAGGTTCAAAACTGTTGATAGTTGTTATAGTAGTTTGAGAGAGCAGGGATTTAAGATCTACGCAACAATGCTTGATGAAAGCGCAAAGAGTATTTACGATCTTGATCTGACTGAAAAGATTGCAATTGTTATGGGAAATGAGCATCGTGGCGTCTCGGATGAGGCTGCCGAACAAGCTGATGAGAAAGTATTCATCCCGATGCGCGGAATGATACAGAGTCTCAATGTTTCTGTTGCTACTGCTGTTACTCTTTTTGAAGCACAAAGGCAGCGGGAACTGAAGGGTATGTATTCGGACAACGGTCAAAGTGAACAACAAATAAACAACCTGATTGACGAGTGGGCTGATAAATGATATTAACAACTGAGAAAGTAAATAGCTTAAACGGTACCTTGACTTTACGCGGCGATAAATCCGTATCACATAGGTCAGTAATGTTCTCTGCAATGGCTGACGGTGTTTCAACCATTAAGAACTGCCTTATGTCGGAGGATCTTCATTCTACTATAAACTGTTTCAGAGCTCTTGGCTGCACCATTGATGTTAGTGATGAACTCATAAAAGTCCGGGGTAAAGGATATAAGGGTTTTACAGCACCGGATGAATTTCTCGACTGCGGTAACTCGGGTACAACCACAAGGCTCATCGCCGGTATACTCGCACCGCAGAGCTTTAATACCACTTTAATCGGGGATGATTCCTTATCGGTCAGACCTATGAGAAGAATTGTAGACCCGCTTAATTCGATGGGCGCTGATATTACTGTTACAGACAAAGGGACTCTGCCTATGCAGATACACGGAGTTGAATCCCTCAATGCAATTGAATATAGTATGCCGGTTGCAAGTGCCCAGGTTAAGAGTGCCGTTCTGCTCGCCGGTTTGTTTAACGAGGAACCTACGTGCGTAATTGAAAAAGCCAAAACCAGAAATCATACAGAAACAATGCTGGGGCTTGAAGTTGTTGAAGAAGCCGAAATAAGAAAAATATACTCCTCAAAGAAGAATTATCCGGAACCGGCTGATTATCTGGTCCCGTCCGATATTTCTTCGGCTGCTTTTTTTACAGTACTGGCGCTCCTGACTAAGAATTCGGAAGTTATTATTAAGGACGTACTCTTAAATCCAAGCAGAACCGGAATCTTGAATGTGCTGATATCAATGGGAGCTGATATTAAGGTTGCAGATAAAAAAGTATCATCAGGCGAGGAATACGGGGATCTAATCATTAGGAGTGGCGAGCTGAAGAATGTACATATTCCTTCTGAAATTATTCCTAATATTATTGATGAAATTCCTGTTCTCTCTGTAGCGGGTTTATTCGCCGAAGGGGAGTTTACCTTGCGCGGTGCGGAGGAATTGAGATTCAAGGAATCTGACAGGATTAAAGCTCTGTGTGATAATTATCGTTTACTCGGTGTAGATGTTGAAGAATATCAGGACGGATTCACGATTTCAGGTGGCATTAAGAATAGTTCCGAGTTGCTCCAAAGTTATGGCGATCACAGGATTGCGATGACTTTTGCCGTACTTGGCAGTCTTTCTCAACAAGCACTTAGAATTAACGATTTTGAGTGCGCGGCTGTGTCAAATCCGGATTTTCTTGATCAACTGAAATCAATTAGCAAATGATAAAAGTCTAGATCTCTATCAGTTGATGCTCGAATTTATTAATTGACAGCTCATCATAAATCCATTTTACTATATCATTACCGTACTTTATTGCGAATGTTGTATAGTTGAAAACTCTTTCCTGGTAATTCCCGTTTGGATATAAATTCACTCTCAACCTGTCGAGTTGATTCAGTACAGTATCATTTTTCCTTTCAGCGGCTTTGTCAACCTTTCCCTTCATCTGAGATAAAGTCTGTAGCATTTTATCAAGTGTTCTGCCTGCGTTATCCACAAGAGTCGGATCAACTGCGTATACCATTTCTTTGAGTTTATCCATCGCTAATTTAATTTCATCTTCAACTGTCGCAAATCCGTTATCGGTATTAATCTCGGAAAGTTCTGCCATAACCTTCGTCTTCAGTTCTTTTTCATCCATAAGAATATCCGAAAAATCAAGATTGTATTTTTCAAGAACTTTCATGATGTTCTTCTCGATGATAGTTGCGGAAGCCCTTGGATAAACAAACGGTTGTGGTACTTCAAAGTAGTTGTACAGAGGAATTACCTGCGCGAAGTATGCAATTTCACTTGGACCACCAACATAAAATCCGGTTGGGAGAATATAGTCCTGACAAATTGGTCTCAGGAGAACATTAGAACTGAAATCCTCAGGATGTTCGTTTAACCTGTTTAGTAATTCTTCCTTGGTAAATTTGACCCTCTTATTTCGTAATCGAAAACCGGCTTCATCCGGTTCCAGAACATACCTTCCGGTTCCTTCGGTAATGAATAAATTGATTGGCCTGACCTTTACCTGCGCATGGTAATTTTCCTCAAGATCAGCACTTCGTTGAATAGCATTGTCGGTATGAAATTGGAAGTTCTCAATTTCTTTTTGATATACCGGTCGAAGCATTTTCTTGATCTTCGAATCCTGAGGGTCGAAGATTACCAACCCGTATTCTCCAAAAAGTTTATTTAGTAGTTTTCGAAAGGCTGTCTTAAAGTCCGTTCCGACTTTATAGAAATCCTTTATATATCCGGCGAGTTCTTCCTTGAATTCAGAGTCTCTCATATCTGCTAAAAACTCATCAATAACCTGCTGAAAGTTTTCTCCGAATGAGATATTTCCAACGCTTCCTCTGTTTGTTTCCTCATCTTTACCGTCATTATAAGTTATGGTCTTAAAGTTATTCGTCTTATCGAGTATATTTACGTAAGATACTTCATCGAAATCATGATCATTGCCTTCAAGCCAGAAAACCGGAACGAAATTGAAATCATCATAACTGTCCCGCAGCTGTCTACATAATTTAATTGCAGTTATAGTTTTATATATTGTATAAAGAGGTCCGCCGAATATAGAAAGTTGCTGACCGGTAACAACAGCAATTGTCTTATCCTTACCGAGAAGGGCAATATTGGATTCAGTCGATTTGGATATATCGATTCCGTTGTATTGCTCGCTGAGTATTTCCGGAAGAAGGTTTCTGTGCAGTCGCTGCGATCCGGAAATTTCCGCAAATTTCTCTCTGTATAAACTCGTATCTCTGAAATCCTGTTTATAAAAGGATTGAACCTTTTCAAAATTGTAAAGATAGTCGAGATAGAGATCATTGAATCCGGGTATTTCGGAATATTTAAGGAACATCAAACCCCCTTAAGATTTTATATAATAGTTTTTAATACTAACAGTAATATTAAAACTATGAATTTTCATCTGCATTATTAATATTTACAAACTAAATCTAAATTCAAATACAATTATCGTGAATATGAAATTCAGCATCAAGACGTTACTGGTATTCGTTCTAATAATTAATCTAAATATTTCTGCACAATCGGGACTATTTGAATTCCTGCCCGATTCACTTCAGTTTGTTCCGCTTAAAGCTAATCATCAGGAAGCTCGTGTCGGAATTCTGTATTATCCTGAAACCGGTTACCTGAAGGTTGATATTGGTAACAATATAGACTTGTTAAAGTTCAATTTGTCAGATGAGACCAGTGTTAATGTCGGTATCGAATTTATGGCATACGCACTTTCAACAAACTACCAGGGTAAGCGTCTGCAGATAGATGCATTGGATGGATTTTTCGGCGGACATGCGTCAGCGAAGTTCGGATCAGGAAATAGCTATTATCTATCTAGGTTAAGAATAATTCACAACAGCGCTCATTTCGTGGATGGACATTATGATTTCAGGGATGATAAGTGGCGGGACAATATCGAACCTATACCTTTTACCCAGGACTTTGGAGAACTAACAGTTGCCGGAGTGAACTCACTTGGATCAGTTAAAATTAGATGCTTTGCTAGCATTGCTTATTCAACTCTTGTGCGTCCTCATATAATAAAAAAGTATTCAGGCAATTTCGGAGTGGAAGTACATAGCGATTCAATTATAGGAAGCGCTTTTAACCATCCTGTGAATCTATTCTTTGCGAACTATAATCGATACGCGGGAATGCCCAAGTATAATTTAAGCACAAGCAATCAGGCTGGAGTAAAGTTCGGTGAGTGGAACGGGAAAGGAATAGTATTGTACCTTTCGTATTACTATGGGAACGATATTCTCAGTGAGTACTATTTCAAGCGTGATTCTAAATTCGGAATTGGATTTACTGCTGACTTTAATTAGCCGCTAATGTGGTAAATTATGCCAAGTATGATAATGATTGATGGAATGAGTTTTATAACGTACTGATTTATCCCGAATCTGGATAGCCATCTGAGAATCTTATCAGTCCAAACGAATTCAGGACCAATGTGTTTGAGATTTCCTCTTAGAGCTAATGCTACGGTTAAATCATGCACGACCCATCGAATAAATATACTTAAACAAAGGAGTAAGAGGGCAAAGATATAATCATCACTTACTACATAAATTAGAATAGCTATTCCGATTTTTGTCATGGCTTTTTCAAGGCTGTCCCAAAATTTCCAATTGACTTCATGGGATATTATTTTTTCCTCAAGTATATGCGAATCATTTCCGGGTAGTTTATTGCGCAGTAATTCCACTTCTTTCACAACATGTGTATCATGAAGTCCCTGGAAAATGTAATATACAATCCAGAATATAGTTGATATTATAAAGATAAGTGGCAGCACATTCAGATTGAAATTTTTGAAAAAAACGAATGAATTTTATAAAGGATTAATTATTTATCGTAAATTTATTCTTATCTATCTAAGATACTAAATATGACAGAAAAACAGAGACGATTCTCAAACCGGAATACACTGTTCACTTTGTTGCGCTTCATAATTGCAGGCGGCTTAATAATTTATCTTGTCTATTATCTGGATTATGAGAAAATTATTGATAGCCTGACATTTGCAGACTATCGAATTGTTTTACTCGTTTTTCTTATGTCATTCCTAAATCTCTTTCTGCAATATAAAAAGTGGCAGCTCGTGGCCGGTAAACAACTGGGTATTCAAAATAAACGGGATGTAATTCACTCGTTGTTCTTCGGGATTTCTGCCGGAGCATTTACACCAATGAAGATAGGAGAGTATGCGGGCAGAGCAATTCCGTTTAAGAACCATGGTGTTGTTGAAGTCTCGATTGCGACTTTAATAGATAAAATAGTCCCATTGCTTATCATACTTATTATCGGCGCAATACTCCTTCCGGTTTATCTTGTTTCTCAAAATATATTATCTGCGCTCGGCTTACTGTTTATGCTAAGTGTTATAATATTTATAGCCGGTTTAATACTTTTTCTAAAATCCAAAACCGGAGAATGGCTTAGACGAATTATTGATAGGTTAAGCAAAGTCAAACTGATAAAGAAAACTATTGACCAATTTGGAGTTATAGGTTTGGTGAGAGGAAGGTATTTATACAAACTTATATTCCTGTCGTTCTTATTTCATCTTACTTTCACAACACAATTTTCTTTATTACTAGTTGCGTTTTCACATCAATGGAATTTTCTTTTATACCTCTATATGGCGAATCTTGTGATATTCATTCAGGTAATAATTCCGCCTGTTGCTTTCGGGGAGCTGGGCATCCGTGAAGGAGCAGCAGTATATTTCGCGGAAAATCTCGGTATGATCGCATCTATCGGATTTAATGCTGCTTTGCTATTATTTGTAATTAATTTTATTCTGCCGTCCGTTTACGGACTTTATTTTTTAATAAGAAGAAAAAAATGATTTACATTATTTCTTTCAGTCTGATGTTGATGCTGCATTATTTTTTATTCCTGCGAAGAATAAGCAAGGGGATAGATGCGTTAAGTCAGGGTACCGGTAGAAGAAAATCAACTGAAAGGGTGAACGTCAGTATTGTAATTCCATTCAGGAATGAGTCCGAGGTTATTGGAAATTTGGTTGATACTGTGAACCTACTGGATTATCCCCTTTCAGACTATGAAGTTGTTTTCGTAGATGATGATTCAACAGACGACACTGCTGAGATTATTGCAGGTTCAATGCGGTATGATAATTGGAAAGTAATTCAGTCCGGCAAGAGTGAAGCAGACAGGGCTCATAAAAAGAATGCAGTTAGCGAAGCAATTAGCATCGCACAAGGTGAGATAATTTTTCAAACGGATGCGGATTGCAAACTTCCACCTAACTGGATTGAAACAATGCTAAGTAGTTTTAACGAGAACACAGCTATGGTTGCCGGACCGGTTACTTTTGAGAACGAGGGAAGTTTATTTGAGAAACTGCAGAAACTTGAGTACGCAGGCTTATCATTAGCCGGTGCGGGATTAACAGGCGCACAGAATCCTAAAATATGTTCTGCTGCAAATCTTGCATTTAGGAAATCGGTGTTCATTGAAGTCGGCGGATATAAAGAGAATCTGAATTTGTCCTCCGGAGATGATGAACTGCTTATGCAGAAGATTGCTGCGAATACTAATTACAATATCAATTATTGCATGGATAAAGAGGCGCTGGTAACAACGAGATCAAACGAGTCTGTAAAGGAGTTTGCCAATCAGAGGAAGAGATGGGCCAGCAAAAGTCTGTTTTACAGCGATCAGCTATTTATTGTACGACTGGTGTTTATATTTCTTTTTTATTTCTCGCTGCTCCTATTGCCGCTTCTTTCATTGTTTGGCAATGCTAATTCTGTATTTGCATTCCTTGTGTTACTGGCCGGCAAAACTTTGATTGAATTCAATGTATTAAAAAAGGGGAGTGGAATATTTTTCAGTAAGCGGTTATTGAAATATATTATCCTCGCTGAAATAGTGCAAATTCCCTACATAGTATATGCATCGGTCGCCGGCATTTTCGGAGGATATAAATGGAAAGGGAGGGAGGTAAAAAGATAGATGAAGTACAAATACGATCCTCCGGCATTATTGAAAAAAGTATTCAGTCAATTTCACTGGAATACATCGAACAGTAAAGTACTGCTTACATTTGATGACGGACCGGACCCTGATTCCACACCTGTTATACTTGAACAGCTTAATAAATATTCGCTTAAAGCTCTATTTTTCTGTGTCGGTGAAAACTTGCAAAGATATCCTGATCTCGCGCAGCAGATTATTGAATCCGGCCACGTTATTGGAAGTCATACATTTAGCCATAAAAATATCAGGAAGTTATTGTTGCATGAAGTGAAAAACGAGCTGGAAGAGTTTAATAAAGTTTACAACGACCTGATCGGCACATTCCCGAAATATTTCAGACCGCCGTATGGCCGGTTCACAATAAATCTCAGAAGTTTGCTTAAATCATACGGAATGCAGAATGTTATGTGGTCGCTTCTTACTTACGATTATAAAAATGAGCTAAATATTCTTAAATTTGCCGTTACGAATTATTTGAGTCCTGATTCTATCATAGTTTTACATGATAGTAAAAAATCCCTGGAGACAATCACCGACGCGTTGGATTTTATTTACCGCGAGGTTGTTGAGAGGAAATATGAGTTTGGAGATCCTGCTGAATGTTTGAGATAGTATTCCTTGTAGCCATATCAATATATTTTATTCAGACTGTTATATTTATCATTGGTGCGCGAAAAACTTTCAATAAACTGGATAAAGGAGAGTTACCTTCAATTAGCGTTATTGTCGCAGCCAGGAATGAAGAAGACAATATTCTGGATTGTATGACATCTCTGGATAAATTGGTTTATCCGTCAGACAAGATCGAAATTATTATTGTAAATGATCGATCCGATGATAGAACCGGCGAGATTATTGAAGAGTTTATCAGTGACAAGTCCAAATTCAGATCTATCCATAAAGTTGATCAAATTGCACACCTCCGCGGTAAAACAAATGCAATTGCAAATGCAATAAGGATATCATCTGGTGAAGTAATTCTCACTACCGATGCTGATTGTATTGTTTCACCGACATGGGCTATTACACTTGCCTCTTATTATGAAGATGATGTTGCGATGGTTTGCGGCTATACGGATCAGTTCGAGCGTAATTCGTTTGAAGCAATGCAATCGCTGGATTTCATTTATCTTCTTACGGTTGCATCGGGTACGATGAATCTGGGTAAGCCGCTGAGCTGCATTGGTAACAACATGTCGTACAGACGTTCAGTGTATGATGAAATAGGGGGATATGAAGCTATTCCGTTTTCGGTAACTGAGGATTCAAAGCTGCTTATTGCAATGCATAAGCTCGGTAAATATAAAATTATTTATCCGACTGATGCCGGCGGACTTGTTACTTCAAAGGCCTGTCCCGATTATAAAACACTTTACTGGCAGAAGAAAAGATGGGGAGTCGGCGGACTTGACAGTGATATTGCAGGTTATGCACTCCTCGGCTCAACATTTATTGCACATTTGTGCATCCTCGCGTCAACGTTCCTGTTTTCTGCTAATGTGTTTTATTTGATTTTTTTCAAATTCATTATGGATTATTATTTTCTTAAGATTATCTATGATGAATTGAAACTCAAACTGCGCTTTAAATATTTTTTAGCCTTTGAACTGTATTTTATTATCTACGTAATTATACTGCCCGTTTCACTCGTTCTTAGTAAAAAGGTAAAGTGGAAGGGAAGAGAATACAATAACGGAGTGAATTAATATTGGGTACCCTTAAAAAAATTGTTTCTATACTTTCTATCACAATTTCTGTTATAGCTCAGGAACGGGGTGAGTTTTTTCCATCCGGATTGAATATTCAGCCTTTCAGTGCCAATTATCTTGAGCCAAAACTGGGATTCCTGTTTAATCTAAATCAAAGTGTACAGTCTGATAACCAGAACACACTTAGATTAGAGATCGGAAACTCTATAGACGTATATAGATACAAATTAAACGAAAATGCAGTTCTATCTTTTGGCGCTGATCTGTTTACTTATTCGAGACTAAGAAGTGAAGATAATTTTAAGTTTCCTGTGGAGACTATTGATTATCTGTTTGGATTGAATGTCGGATATAAAACCGTGGAAGGAAACAGATCGTACGGTTTAAGAGTTAGATTCAGTCATATCAGCGCTCATCTGGTTGACGGACTTTACAGGAGCGGAAACTTCGGTGATGATAATTATACGGACTGGACGAACAGTTACCCATTTGTTTACAGCAAAGAATTTGTCGAGTTAATACCATTCTATTCTATTAATGAGTTAAGGGGATATGCCGGACTGACTTACAACTACAATATTAAGCCGGCTGAATTGGGGAAGACAGGATTTCAACTTGGGTTCGATTACTTTAATGATTTTTTCGATGATGATAACATTTACCCCTTTGCTGCTTATGATTTACGAGTTACAAAATTAAAAGATTATGCAGCGAACCATTCGGTAAATTTAGGCATCAAATTAGGGAATAAGCACGGACGCGGATTTAGTATTTATTTACATTATTTTGATGGTAATAGTATACACGGTGAATTTTGGTACAGGAAAATTTCTTACACTGCGTTAGGCTTTAATTTGGATTTATAATATGGCAGAACATTATAGTAAACCTACATTCACATGGAATTTCCGGGATTCGATAAAGATTAAAAAGGATCGCCCCATAATTAATCTCGGATTGTTCCTTATTACATTTGCTACTACGGTTATCGCCGGTGCGGAGTGGACTTCTGGTAGTTTGGGACAACCTATGGAATTTTCCCGGCTTATTGCATTAGGTTTGCCTTATGCTGTTTCAATTCTATTCTTTTTATCAGCTCATGAATTCGGACATTACTTTGCCGCAAAGTATCATGGTGTTAACGCGTCATTGCCGTATTATATTCCTTTTCCTCCAATTCCCATATTTCTTAATTTCGGAACGATGGGCGCTGTAATTAAGACCAGGAGCCGTATTCCGAATAACAAGATTATGTTCGATATTGGTGTCGCGGGACCGATTGCAGGCTTTATTGCCAGTCTGATAATACTCACTTATGGTTTTCTGAATGTACCGCCGGTAGAGTATATTCTTTCAATTCATCCGGATTATTTTAGTCCACAATACGGGGCGGATGGACTCTCACTGCAATTTGGAGATACAATACTGTTCTCCTTCTTCAGAGAGATTTTTGTTAGTCCGGGAACATTCTTCCCGCCAATGACAGAGATATATCACTTTCCTTATCTGTGTGTCGGCTGGTTCGGACTATTTGTTACAACCCTGAATATGATTCCTATCGGTCAGTTGGATGGCGGTCATATTATCTTTAGTATGTTCGGAGGGAAGAAGCACGAGTCGATAGCCAGTGTTTCTCTAATTCTTATTATAATCATGGGAGTTGTCGGGATTGTAGATGCTTTTATGGAACTTAATCTAAATTTCGGTTGGTCAGGCTGGCTGTTTTGGGGTCTGATATTATATTTCATTATTAAGGTTAAACATCCACCCGTTCCTGAGTTCGAGGAATTATCGACCGGGAGAATGATTTTGGGATATTTCAGCCTGATAATATTGATCTTATCCTTTTCTCCAAGTCCCATTGTGTTCTCTCTTCCGCCGGGCATATGATCCATTTTTCACTTGATTATCAAATACGCTCTGAATAAATTGGCGTCTCATTAAAAAAAGGATTGAGATATATAGAGAAATTGCTACTTTGACAATAAATTTATCAATGAATTCAAGGCGGTTTCTCTGTTATGCTTAAACTTTCTCTAAGCCCCCACAGTATAACATCCGAATATTTTCATTTAATTTCATTATCGGGATTAATAAAATGACTGTTAAACTTTTTAAATATGCACTTATAATTTTTATTGCTGTAACTGCGTGCGATGATGTTTCTGACAGTGTTGTTGACTCTGCAACAGAACCGTTTAATATTACAGCAATCAATGTGCCTCAAAAAATCACTTACTACGATTCAGCTGAAAGGCTGAATGTAAAAGTTACCCTGGATAACTCTGAAAGTATTGATGCTATGTGGTTTAAGGTTCGTTACTACGACGGCTCATTCACTATCGCTCCGAAAATAGCAATGGAAGACAATGGCGACATTGAAAACAATAATGATCTTCAGGCTAATGACAACACTTACAGTGGATTTACGGAACTTACTGATGAAAATCCGAGAGGTACATACACAATTGAAATATACCTTGAAACTATTGACGGTGTTGAGAAGAAAATTGCCCTCTCCAATTTTGAATATGAAACTTTTGTGGAGAATATAGCGCCCGTTTTATCTGAATTATCTGCTCCTGATTCAATTGTTGTTGAAGAACCCCGCTCAGTATTTATAATGAGTGTGAGAGCGTCGGATGAAAACGGGCAGCAGGATGTTAAATCAGTTTATTTTGTCACAACGAAACCGGACGGCTCATCAAACGGAGCACAGTTATTCCTGCATGATTCGGGAAACAAGGAGGAAGATGGAGATTCCTTTGAAGGTGACGGAATTTATTCGATAATAGTCCAGGTTACCAATGGCAATGATAAGGGAAAATATACATTCGATTTTCAGGCTCAGGATCGAAGCAACGCTAAAAGTCAAATTCTATCACATAATATAGTATTGAAATAATGAGAAAATTATTATTTGTAATTCTATTGGCGGTTCAATCACTACTTGTTGGTCAGGTTGTTCCTGATTCTTATTCAATGTTGAATAAAAAGTTATTTAAAACTACTGCCAATTCCCCGCTAAGTAACTCTATAGTTGATATCGTTATTGATGATGAAGGGAATGTCTGGATTGGAACATCGCGTGGATTATCGATGACACCAGATAACGGCGATACATGGACAAACTTTTTTAATTATTCCGAATTCGGAGATGAAGGCATTTACTCGGTCGCTCATAACAACGGGGTGATATGGGTTGCCACCGGTCACAGTTATGAACTTGAAGGAGGAGATGTTGCGCCTGAGGGATCGGGTCTTCATTATACGGAGGATTACGGTTCAACATGGACTAAAATCGATCAGCCGGTTGACGATCCCGGTGACTCTTCTCTTGTTTACGGAATCAATACAATTCGTGCGCTTCCTGTTACCGTTAAGGTTTATAATGTAACTTACGATTTCGCATTCACCGGGAACACAGTATGGATAGCATCTTACGCAGGAGGGGTGAGAAAGTCTGATGACATGGGTCAAACCTGGGATAGGGTACTGCTTCCTTCCGACAGCCTTGACAGTATCAGTCCGACTGATACTCTGAATTATTCTTTACAGACAGTTGCCGGAGATTTCGGTCCGGAAAGCTGGCTTAACCATGTCGCATTCTCAGTCGTTTCGGTCGATGATTTGATTGTTTACGCCGGTACGGCCGGTGGAATAAACAAGTCAATTAACGGTGGAATCAGCTGGCGTAAATTTAATCATGTTAATCAGACAAATTCGATCAGCGGTGATTTTATTACTGCAATGAATTATGATAAATCGACGCAAACAGTATGGGCCGCCTCCTGGAAAGCCGAAGGTTCGGAGGAATTCTGGGGAGTAAGCGCCTCATCGGATGGGGGAAGAAACTGGAGAAATTTTCTGCCGGATGAACGTGCCCATAATTTCGGATTTAAATATTTCGGTAGCGCGCCCGATTATTCCGGATCACATGTTTTTGTTGCAACCGATAATGGAATATACAGGACCAGCGATAAAGGGGAAAGCTGGGTATCACCTCCGTCCATTAAAGATGATGTAACAAAGATTCCTATATCTACAACGATCTTTTATTCTGTTGCTGCTAACAGACTTGAAGACAATTCAACCGACGTGTGGATCGGCTCCGATAACGGGCTTGCCAAGCTTAACGAAACTTCGGGATTCTGGAGCGGAGACTGGAAAGTTTTCCTTGCATCCAGCGGAGATTCCAAATCGGACGAAACTTATGCGTTTCCAAATCCATTCTCTCCGCATCTTACAAATGTTAAGATTAAGTACTCAGTTACTTCAACCTCCGCGGATGTTTCGCTCAGGATATTCGACTTCGGGATGAATCTTGTGAAAACAATGCTGCAGAATGCACCTCGCGGTACGAATGAAAATCAGTTCGAATTCTGGGACGGCAGAGATGAACGAGGTCGTCTGGTGCCTAACGGCGTCTATTTTTACCGGCTTGATATAAACGATAATGATCCGTTATTCGGAAAAATAATGGTACTTAAATAAGGTTTTGGAGAACTAGTGAAAAAATTATTCATATTATTTTTTGTTGCAGGAGCTTTAACATTATCAGCACAGAGCGATTATAGTACAATAGCAGGTCGGGCAGGTTCTTTCAGCAGGATGGGATTCGGTGCCCGCGGAATGGGAATGGCGAATGCTATGACGGCTGTGAACTCCGGGAGTCTTGTTGCTTATTATAATCCCGCTTTAAGTGTATTTCAGGAAGGGAATTCGTTTCAAACCTCATATACCTTTTTATCGCTCGACAAGTCGTTGAACTTTCTTAACTTTACTAAGAAATTTGAGCTCGGCTGGTATAATCCTGATGGAACCAGACGCGCGAAACCAAGATCGACTGCGGGAATAAGCGTGGGTATTATTAATGCCGGAGTTTCTAATTTTGATGAAATGGATAACCAGGGGATTAAAACCGGGGACCTTTCGCCAACTGAAAACCAGTTTTTTATGGCTCTCGGTATGCGTGTTTCTTCTAAATTGGCGATTGGGTTTAACGCTAAATTCTATTATTCGAAGCTGTATGATGAAGTCAGTTCAACTACATTCGGTTTCGATCTGGGCTTTGTCTATTTGTTTAATCAGAATATAACAATTGCCGGCGCATTGGTTGATGTTAACTCCAAGTATAAATGGGATACTACGAAGATTTACGGACAGGAAGGAACAAATACGGAAGACCAGTTCCCAATATTAAAACGGCTTGCTGTGGCTTATAAGTTTGATGATCCGAAGATTATTGCTTCGCTCGAGTTTGAAGGAATTGACGGAACAACAAACTTTATACGTGCCGGAGCAGAATACAATATTTATGAGAGCCTTTTTCTACGAAGCGGAATAAATAACATAAATATCAGTAATTCTGATTTTCCTGTTCGTCCAACGTTCGGATTTTCGTATTTTTACAGTTTCGGAAATATAGTATCCGGTATTGATTATGCATTTGTCGTTGAGCCTTATTCAAGCTCCGATCAGCATATAGTAGGTGTGAATTTTAATTTTTAATTTAGATTATATATGAAAAAATTATTACTAGTACTCTTTTTAATATCCTCAATTACTTTTGCCCAGACTGCCGGGGAAGCCGGATTTTCATTTTTGAAAATAGGCTTCGGAGCCCGCAATATTGCAATGGGCGATTTAGGTGTAGTCGGGTCCAATGATGTTTCATCGATAAATTATAACCCGGCTTTAATTACTTTGAATGATGACAGCCAGATTATGCTTGGTAATAATTCCTGGATACAGGGACTGAACAGTAAAATACTTGGTGCTTCATTCGGACTATTCGGACTTCCGTTTGCTGTCACTTTAAATACTACTTCTATTGATGATATTGAGATTAGAAGCATATCGGGTGAATTAGAATCTACATTTAATGCATACTATTTCTATACCGGTTTAAGTACGGGGTTTAATTTATATGGCGACCTGTCAGCCGGTATTACTGTTAAATATTTGTATGAAGGTCTGCTTAGTGATGAAGCTACAGGTCTTGGATACGATCTGGGACTTCACTACCCGAATGTTTTTCGAAATTTTGATGTCGGATTCTCTGTAAGAAATTTGGGCTCGGTAAATAAACTTCGCAATGAGGAAACCAAACTGCCTGTCGATATACGTCTTGGAGGTGCTTATCACTATCAGCTGGAAAGTATAAACTCCGAATTGACAGCAATTACCGGTTTCCAGAAATACAGCGCCGCAGATGACTCGCATATTCATCTCGGAGCTGAATTTATTTATAATGGACTAATCGCTCTGCGTGCCGGGTATGTCAGCGGCTATGTAGCGAAGGATATTTCAGCAGGATTGGGCATCAACTGGAATAACATCAACTTCGATTATGCTTTTACTAATTTCACTTATAATCTCGGCAGTGCTCATACAATCTCATTGATGTACACTTTCAATTAGGTTTTGGGATTACTGAGCTGCGATTATAAGTATAGAAGCGCTTACACCAAGGGGCATTCGTTAATTAATCCGGTTATTTGTGCGTAAATGACTATTTTTGTCATTGAAAATTTATTTGTCTGAGCGGGATGGAAATAGTAAAATATACTGAAGAATGGAAGGATAAATGGGACGAATTCGTACTCCGTTCGAATAACGGGACCATGTTCCACCTGCAGAAATTCCTCGATTACCATCAGCCGGGTAAGTTCAAATTCGATCATCTTATTTTCCTTGAAAAAGGACAGATAGCTGCAGTTCTGCCCGGAGCAATGATCGGAAGTAAGTTTGAATCCCCGATCGGTTCCAGCTATGGCTCTATAGTTACAGGAGATGTGAAGTTTATTAAGGCTCTCGAAATAGTTGAGACCTTGTTGGAATATGGAAAGTCAAACGGGATTGATGAATTCGAGTTGACCGCGCCTCCTGTGGTATATGAGGATAAACCAAATCAGAATCTTGATTTTGCGATGCTCTGGTCGGGATTTAACTACAGTCTGCACTATATTTCGAGCGCTATTAAACTCGATAAGAATGAGGATATAATCGGGCGGTTCTCGCCGACGATAAGACGAAATATCAGAAAGTCTTTGAAGAATACTGATATCCGTGTTGAAATTAATGATCGTTATGACGAGTTCTATCCAATTTTAATGCAGAACAAGTCCCGCCATAACGTGACGCCGACACATAATTACAGAGATATTTTGAAACTTAGTGAACTGCTTCCCGAAAATCTGAAGCTGTTCATGGTATACTATCAGCATATCCCGATTGCCGGTTCGCTGATGTTTTTTGTGAACCGTACATGCTCGTTATGTTTCTATAATATGCTGCTGTATGAATATGATTATCTTAAACCGATTCCTCGGGTAATGTACGAAGTAGTAAAGTACTCAACTGAAAACGGATACAGTTATGTTGATATAGGTGTTTCGCAGGATACTAAAGCTGATAATCCTATGACTCCTAGTATTAATTTAATTGACTTTAAGGAGAAGTTTGACGCAAAAACCGTTATGCGTAATACTCTCAGTATTAATTTATAAACGAACCGCTTAGGGTTCTTTTAATTGTCTTAGTGAATTTAGTTTTGTTGATATTATGAATGATAAAAAATCTGTTTGTATTGGCTTTCTTGGAAACGCATATAATGATACCAGAGTAACCAATCTTTACGAATCGCTCACATCCGAAGCGCATCAAGTCAAAGTACTATCTTTCGACTGGACAACTCCTGGATTTAAAGAGAGGACGGGAGATATTGATGTATTCCAACTTGATAAGTCGGCGTCATCAATTAAATATTACCTTCGTTTTTTCAGGATATTATACCAGCGCTTAAAAGAATCGTCAGCAGATATTTATTTCTCGGCAGATGTTTATACTCTTCCGCTCATGGCATTTTTTGCAAAGTTGCGTAAGAAGAAACTTTACTATGATTGCAGAGAATTATACCCGTTCCTTGCCGGCTTAAGAAATAAAAAGTACACGCAGTTAGTCATAAAACTCACTGAGAGACTTTTTATCGGGAGAGCTGATGCCGTGATTGCTACCGGTCCAATGGATGCTCAGTTTATTCAGCATTATTATAAAATTACCAATACACTCGTTCTAAGGAATATGCCTAAACTCAAGCCGGTAGAGCAGAAAGTAAATTTACGTGAACAACTGAACATCCCGAACGATGCAAAAATTCTTTTATACCAGGGAGTAATATTTGAGGGAAGGGGAATTGAGAAAACTATCCGGGCATTACCTGAACTTGACAGCACCTATTTTGTTCTGCTCGGTACGGGTACGAAAATTCATGCTTATAAGAAACTTGCTGAGGAACTAGATATTGCCGACAGAGTTCACTTTATGGGAACGATTCCTCAAAGTGAATTAATAAACTATACTTCCGCCGCTGATATAGGGTTAACATTAATCGAGAATATCAGCCTAAGTTACTACTATGCGCTTCCCAATAAGATGTTCGAATACATTGCGGCTGGAATCCCTTTAATTAGCAGTGCTTTGCCTCAAATGAAAGGGATAGTTGATGATTACAAGGTTGGATGGGTTATCGATATGGAAACTAACTGTATAACGGAAAAATTGAAATCCATAATCAACTCAGACTGGAACAGGGACGAGATGAAAGAGCGATTGAAGTCAGCGAGTATAGAACTGAACTGGGATACTGAGTTTGGTAAAGTGAAAAATCTTCTTTTTGCATGAATCGGGTTTTTAACTTACCTTTACAACCCGAATAAATTAAAGTTTGCCAAGCGCTAGTTAACAGATTGGTGCCCAACTCCGTCAGGTCCGGAAGGAAGCAGCGGTCAGCATCCAGTTTGTGTAATTAGTCAGCTTGGCATTTTTTTATCCAAAAAAATTGCTTTATATCCTCAAAACTGATTATTTACTTTCAATTCTTTCATAACAATAATATATTGGTCTCAATTTTATTCCAAACTGACGGTTAATTGAGAAATACTCTATTCGGCATACTGTTCCTGGTTATAACTGCTAATCTGTATTCACAGAATATTCAGATCCCTTCTTTTGCTCTAAGCGAAGTTTCCTTTAAGGTGAAAATACAGGATATACCGGATTCACTGGAATCCTTTATCCTAACATTTCAATCCGATGAAGAGAAAATTGAGAGTACCTTCAAAGTTATAAACGGCATGGTGGATTCGGCATATATTCTGCATGCAGCGGGGAACTATAAAATCGAATCAGATGAACTTGGAATATCTGCCGAGATTAGAATCATACCCGGATGGCTTAGTATTGTTCCGCCATTGCTGGCTATCTTTCTTGCACTCGTTATAAGACAGGTAGTTACCGCGCTGGCAGCCGGAATTTATGCAGGCGCTTTCTTTATCTATGATTATGATCCTTTTGCAGCTCTGCTTCGACTCGCCGATACTTTCATGATCGATTCGCTAATTGATAAAGATCATATGTTTATAATTGTATTTACCTTGCTGATCGGGGGAGTTGTTGGTGTAATTTCTAAGAATGGCGGAACTGCCGGACTTGCTCAACTTATTACCAAGTACGCGAAAACTTCCCGAAGCGGGATGATCTCAAGCTGGCTGATGGGTGTTGTTGTTTTCTTCGATGATTACGCTAACTCGCTTATTATCGGGAACATGATGCGGCCTATTACTGACAGACTTAGAGTCTCCAGGGAAAAACTGGCATATATTGTTGACTCTACTGCAGCACCGATTGCCAGTATTGTTTTAATCAGCACGTGGATTGGGTATGAGGTCGGACTGATAGAAGATGGATTACGTGCCGTTGGCTCAGAGGCAAATGCTTATGACGTATTTATCCGGACCATCCCTTACAGTTTTTACCCGATTGCCGCAATTGTTTTTGTGTTTCTCACATCTTATTTGCGCCGTGATTTTGGAGCCATGTATAAAGCCGAGATAAGAGCGAGGGAAACCGGAGAGGTTGCAAAAAATAACCTTGAGGTGAAAGGAATAAAAGATGATTCTGAAGTTATAAACGAGAACGTTCCGGCTAGATGGTTCAACGGGGCCATACCTATAATGGTTATACTTTTCGGGACTGTAATCGGATTATATTTTACCGGTGTTAATAGTCTGGAAGATCAGGGAATTCATGTATATGGATTACAGGAAATCATAAATTCATCAGATTCCTATTCGGCATTATTGTGGTCCAGTTTTATCGCGTGTATTGTGGCAATCGTGATGAGTATTTCGCAGCGTCTGCTTACATTAAACGAATCTCTGGAAGCCTGGCAAAAAGGTGTTCAATCGATGATGATCGCCGTAATAATACTTGTTTTCGCATGGGCCATCAGTTCGGTAACTCATCAGCTTTATACTGCAGATTACCTGATGTCGATAATAAGCGACTCAATGGATCCGAGATTTCTGCCGGCTCTTGTATTCATAGTTTGTGCGTTAACCGGGTTTTCAACGGGAACAAGCTGGGGTACAATGGCAATTGTTATGCCTATAGTTATTCCGCTAACACATAAACTCTCGATGTCATTCGGATTGCCCGCGGCCGATTATAATATTATTCTATACGGTGTTATCAGTTCAGTGCTTGCCGGATCGGTCTTCGGAGATCACTGTTCACCTATTGCCGATACTACTATTCTCAGTTCACTCGCATCGAAGTGTAATCATATTGATCATGTGAATACTCAGTTGCCTTATGCTATTTTAGTAGGATTTGTCTGTATGGTTTTGGGGTATATCCCGAGCGCGTTCGGATTAAGTCCGTTTATCTCCATCGGACTGATAATTACCACTTTAATTAGTTTACTGCTCTTGATTGGTAAGAAAGTGCCGGATGCTAAAGCGGGTTAAGACTCTTTATTGAAGTATTCGTATACGAGTTCAGCTTTTTTGTTTCCAACTACGCTAGACAGTTCTTTTTTTCGATGCCTTTTTGATATCATCAATACTTTTAAACTGTTTTAACAGACTCTCAGTTATTTTCGGTCCTATTCCTTTAATCTCATTCAGTTCGGAAGTAAAAGTCCGCTTGCTTCTTCTAACACGATGGAAAGTTATAGCGAATCTGTGAGCCTCGTCCCTTAAATGCTGAAGCAGCTTTAAGCTGGAGGATGTTTTAGGAATTGTCTGAGGTTCGGAATCACCGGGGTGAAATACTTCTTCCAATCGTTTTGCCAAACCTATAATATTATAATCCTTGAATTCAAGTGAGTCCAGAATTTCAACTGCGCTTGATAACTGGCCCTTACCGCCATCAACCATTATGAGTGAGGGGAGAGGTTCATTTTCTTCTTTCAAACGCGTATAACGTCTCGTAATAACTTCACGCATACTTGCGAAGTCGTCCGGTCCGTCAACAGAGTTAATTATGAATTTTCTGTATAAACTCTTCTTAGGCTTTCCGTCGACGAATACAACCATGCTGGCGACCGTATCGGTTCCCTGAAGGTTGGATATATCAAAACATTCAATCTTACGAGGAAGTTCTTTCAGCCGCAGATCACGTTTCAGTGCAGATAGAACATAAGGAAGATTACCTTCCTTCTTCATCTTCTGGAGCTGTATCTCCTTCAGAAGCAGAATGGCGTTTTGCTTGCACATTTTAAGTAGCGACATTGTATCACTCTTACGTCGCGGAACTACAAACTTGACTTTTCTTGGTGAACGTGAGTTTAAGAACTCGAGCAAGGCCGAGGCGTCTGCAGGAGTTGTCTCGATAATGATTTCCTTCGGTACTTCTACAAATTCATTGTAATAAAACTTTATAATCGCGGAATAAATGCTTTTTAATTCTTCATCCGCAGAATTGAGCTTGAACTGTCGTTTACCAACTAGTTTACCTGCGCGGATATTAAAAATCGTACAGGCTACATCCTTACCTTCTACAGCGGCGCTTACAACATCTCTGTCCTCGAAGTCCGTGCTAACTATTTTCTGCCTGCTCGAATAGATTTTAAGTCGTTCGATTTTATCCCGTATCTCAGCCGCTTTCTCAAACTGGAGCTCTTCGGAAGCAGATTTCATTTCAGCCTGCATTTCGGAAATCAGATCTTCGGTCTTTCCTTTTAATAATTTTACTACCCGGTTAACCATTATCCCGTAGTCTTGTTCAGATATTAACCCTTCGCATGGTCCGTCGCATTTCTTTATATGATAATCCAGACATACTTTTATCTTCTTCTGTTTTATCACCTCATCGCTTATCAGGTACTTGCACGAACGGATTCTGAATATCTGGTTGATCATTCGAAGTGAAGTTTTCATACTCTTCACATCGGTGAATGGTCCGAAAAATCTTGAACCGTCATTAACAACCTCGCGGGTTGCGAATATCTGCGGGTAAGGTTCATTTGTTACACGGACATAAGGAAAGGATTTATCATCTTTCAGGTTTACATTATACCGCGGCTTATGCTCTTTTATGAGGTTGTTCTCAAGTACTAGCGCCTCAACCTCGCTGTCCGTTACTATTAGCTGGAAGTCTTCAACTTTTTTTACGAGTGCCAGTGTCTTGGGAGAATCAACATTAGTATGAAAGTAAGAACGAACTCTGTTCCGAAGGTTCTTTGCTTTCCCAATATATATAATCCTTCCGTTGCTGTCTTTAAATTGATATACACCGGGAAGTGCCGGCAGACTCCTCAGTTTTTCTTCAAGAGTTATTTGAGATTCTTTTCCTGTCATAACGAACGCAAAAATACTATTGTTTAAAATAAAAAGGGGACTGAAAATTTCCAGTCCCCGTAATAATAGTTTATAACTGGTTCTTATTCCCAAATATAGTTTTTCGGCACAACAACAATTCCAGTCTCAGATACTTTGAAACGCTTCTTGTCATCCTCAGGATCGAAACCAATCTCAACACCTTCGGGAATCACCACATTCTTATCTATTATTGTTCTTCTGATCCGTGAATGTCTGCCAATATTGCAATTGTCCATTATTATCGAATCGGTTATGTAAGTATAACTGTTTACTCTTACCTGCGGACCTATAATTGATCTTTCAACCAATCCGCCGGATATTATCGTTCCGTCTGCGATAAGGGAATTAAAAGCTCTTCCGACTCTCTCGCCTTCATGAGAAATAGTTTTTGCAGGCGGTGACTGCTGCTGTGCACCGCGAATAGGCCAATGGTTATCGTAGAGATTGAAATCGGGATGAATTGCTATCAGATCCATACTGGCAGCGTAGTAACTGTCGAGCGTACCTACATCAACCCAATAAGGTTTTTCTTTCTTGTTCTCATCTTCAAATCTGAAAGCCGATATGTTATACCCGTCTTCTATCATCCGGGGAATTACATGCTTTCCGAAGTCAAGATTTTTTATACCCTGGTTTTCCAGTTTCCCCAGAATTTCCCTTATTACCTTGGCATTGAATATATAAATGCCCATGTTGACAAAAGACTCACCGGGTCTGTCGGGTATCTCAGGCGGATTATTCGGTTTTTCAATAAATGACTTTACTTTATAGTTCTCATCTATGTCAATAACTCCGAACCGGCTTGCCTGGTCCTTTGAAATGTAAAAACATGCAATGGACAGATCAGCTTTCTTTTCAATGTGATACTGAAGCATCTTTAAATAGTCCATTTTGTATATATGGTCGCCCGAGAGAATAAGAAGATGGTCGACATCATGTTCTTCAGTTAAATTCAAATTCTGGTAAATTGCGTTTGCCGTACCGGTGTACCAGTTATTGCTAATTTTCTGCTGTGGTGGAATCGAGTAGATAAATTCACCAAGTTCAGGATTGAAGATATTCCATGCTTCGTATAAATGCCGGTTAATTGAATCAGATTTGTATTGAGTAAGTACATAAATTTTCCTCAGTCCCGAGTTCAGGCAATTCGATAGAGCAAAGTCAATAATTCTGTATTTACCACCGAATGGAACCGATGGTTTCGTTCGGGGTTCGGTCAAAGGTTTAAGTCTTTCACCAAGCCCTCCGGCGAGTATCATTGTTAGTGTTCCGCGTAGTAATGATGAACCGATATATGGCATATTCAACTCTGGTTTATTTGAAAATTATTCAGGAATTCTCACAGATAGTTAACATAGTGTCGTTAGTTATTATTGAAATGCTTAATTTTGCCGTATCGAGAGATATAAAAATAATGTTCGAATTACTAACTTGAACCCTATTTAATTATTGATGCTATGAAAGTCAAGAAAAATAACCGTTTCCTTGGTGTCGCAATCGCTACAGTTGTTGTAATCATTATTATACTGATTGCCATAGTCATTCTATACTATACTGCTTCAGGAAGGATAGGAAGCAGTTTCATGAGTGTATCCGATAAACTGGAAGACGATAATCAATCGTTACTCGACGTTACTCATTATACCATTAGTGTTGATCTTATTCCGGAAGATGAAACAATTAATGGTGAAGTTGAAATTATACTTGATATGGCAAATTATGAAGATGATAACATCGTTCTGGATTTTTACGATAACTTTGACATAACATCGGTTAAATTCAATGATCAGCCGGTTGGTTATGAATATGAGGATAATAAAATTCTTATAAATGATCCGGTTTCTAACGGGCAAGTGAACAGGATACGAATCAAATACAGCGGTACGCCTCAATCCCTGGGATTCGGTTCATTTAACTTCGAGACATATGATAAAAAAAGTTTTGTATACAGTTTGAACGAACCTGTATTCGCTCCAACATGGTTCCCTTGCAATGATAAAACGACCGATAAAGCAACTCTTGACATATCAATAACCAACGATTCCGACATGGTTTCTGTTTCAAATGGTCGCTTAACAGGAATTGAAACAAATGGCGGAAGAAGAACTTATTCCTACTCCACAGATTATCCGATATCCACTTACCTGATTGCAATTTATTCTGCGGACTACACCCGGTTCGGTGACAAATATATCTCTCTGGACGGGAGAGATACTATGAGTATAAATTATTATGTTACTCCCGATAAGCTTGAAGAGGCTAAAACAGATTTTGCCGTTCATCCGGAAGCTTTGAAAATACTTTCCGCATTATTCGGTGAGTATCCCTTTATAGATGACGGGTACGGCGTAGCCCAGTTCATGTGGCAGATGGGAGCCATGGAACACCAAACAATAACCGGCATCGGTACTAATTTTATTTCGGGTCATAAATTTCATACATCTATGCTGGTTCATGAAGCGGCGCATCACTGGTGGGGAGATGCTGTAACTCCTAAAACATGGAAGGATGTTTGGTTGAATGAAGGATTTGCCACCTACTCGGAAGCGCTTTACTGGGAGAAGAAAACCGGGAAGAGATCGCTTCAGTCAACAATGTCCGGATTTTTTGATTCATTCGATCAGGGAAGTTTATACGATCCGGGAATGAACATATTCAGCAGACTTGTTTATGAGAAAGGTGCATGGGTTCTTCATATGCTTCGTCACGAGATAGGTGATAGTGTATTTCTCCGTACTATGAGGAACTACTACGAGAAATATAAATATAAAAATGCGTCGACAGATGATTTCATAGCCGTCTGTGAATATGAATCGGGTAGAGAATTGAATTACTTTTTCGATCAGTGGGTATTTAACGGTGTCGGAATCCCGGAAGTCGAGTACAAGGTTCTCATTGATGATGAATTAGTTCAGCTGCATTTGACCCAGGTCCAAAAGGATGAGACAATATACAACATGTTACTAGACGTTGAAATAATTCTCAAAGACCAGAGTTCGGAAATAGTCCCGGTCAGGTTTTCAACGCGTGATACTTTGATTAAATTAGCAGTTAATAGTAAGCCGGAACAGGTTGTACTTGATCCGGATGGTTGGCTGCTTGCTTCTATTTTTGAGGTTGGCAGTGAAAAATAGTAACAAAATGAATTTGCATTCACTAACTTTGCAAATACGTTAAATTTTAGTGCGGAGAAGTAATATTTATTACTTTGTTTCTGATTTACATTTAGGACTTCAGTCCGAGGAAAAGGAAAAAGTTAAGGAGAGATTGTTTACTGATTTCCTTGATAATATTAGTCCTGATGCAAAAGCATTATTCATTCTCGGCGATCTCTTTGATTACTGGTTTGAATACAAGAGAGTTGTTCAAAAAGGATTCTTCAGAACGTTCACTGCGCTTCAGAATCTGGCCGAAAGGGGAACGGAAATTCATTATATTATAGGCAATCATGATTTTCTGCACCGTGATTTTTTCGAAAAGGAATTCGGGGCTAAAGTATACCAGGATTCACTATCATTAGAACTTGACGGGAAAAAGTTTTTCATGGCTCATGGCGATGGACTGGTAAAAAAAGATTACGGTTATTTGATATTAAAAAAAGTATTACGAAACAGGTTTATACAGAATCTGTATTCGTTAATTCATCCTGATTGGGGAATCGGGATTGCAAGTGCCACCAGTCGGACGAGCCGTGAGTATACCCACAGTAAACATTATGGTGAAATTGACGGAGTGCTTGAAGCAGCTAAAATTAAAATTAATGAAGGATGGGATTACGTTCTGTTCGGTCATACTCATCAGCGAACATTAGAACGGTATAAAAACGGTACATATATAAACCTCGGCACCTGGCTCGAGAAACCGTGTTACGGAATATTCGATTCACAAAAATTTGAAATTATTGATATCTGATATGGCAAAAAAAATAGCTCGACCTAAAAAACGCAAAAAGAATTCTGCCAGAAAAATAATCTGGATACTTGCTGCTTTCTTCATTGTCTGCGTAAGCATCGCAGGGTTCTTCTATTATCAGTATATAATCGACGACCTGCCGACTCTCGAAGAACTGGAAAATCCGAGACAGCAGCTTGCGAGTATTGTTTACAGTTCAGATGGTGTTGAAATAGGCCGGTTCTATAAAGAACGTCGGCTTCAGACTTCTATAGATAGTATTCCAAGATTCCTGGTGAGTGCCCTTGTTGCAACCGAGGATAAGAAGTTCTATGACCACTGGGGTGTTGATCTTGAACGATTCGGGAAAGCTTTAATCAAGACTTTCTTAATGGGTAAGAAAGAAGGCGCAAGTACCCTAACGATGCAGTTATCAAAAATGCTTTATGATTATAAATCCGTGAATGAATCGTATTTCGATACTATCACAAGAAAAATTCGAGAGTGGATAACTGCCGTCCAAATTGAAAAGTCGTACACGAAAGATGAAATACTGGAAATGTACCTTAACACCGCATTTTTTGGTAAAGGTGCCTATGGAATTGAGATGGCTGCGCGAATGTATTTTAATAAGCCGATTCAGGACTTAATTCCTCCCGAATCTGCTATGCTTATTGCGCTCCTGAAATCATCTGTGTACTATAATCCTGTGACCCGTTATAACAGCGCTATCGCTCGTCGAAACCTGGTAATGAAGATGGCTGCTCAGGATGGCTACCTGACCGAGCAGCAATATGATGAGTACAGCCAGATGCCGATTGAACTTAAGCTTGAAAAGGCTTCACAAATGTACAGAAGTTCAGTTGCACCGTACTTCGTCGAACATGTGCGGCAGGAACTGGAGGATAAACAGGAAGAGTACGGTTTCAATATTTATGAAGACGGGTTGACCATCCATACAAGTCTTGATACCAGGATGCAGAAGATAGCGAACAATGTTGTTGCCGTGCACCTCGATGAATTCCAGGAAGATTTTGACAAAAGGTGGAACTGGCGCAGAAACCGTGAAACTCTTGACGATTTGCTTGATGTTGCAATCAAGCGCAGACCGGACTATAAGCGTGCCTCAGAAGAAGAGAAGCCAAAAGTTTACAATGATCTGAAAAAGAATGTTGCATTTGTTGATTCCGTTCAGAAGATAGCTCAGACAATTGAAGTTGGTTTTGTGGTATTGGATGCGAAATCAGGAGAGATACTCGTTATGGTTGGGGGCAGGGATACAAAGAACGGTACAGGACTGAATCACGTTACGCAGATCCAACGTCAGCCCGGTTCATCATTTAAACCGATAGTCTATACTGTTGCGCTTGATAATGGTTTGTATCCGGCCTATCCAATCTTGAATCAACCTTTCGACTACGAAGGCTGGAGTCCTAATAATTTTAAGGAAAGTAATATTGGCGGATTCCTGACTCTCCGTGAGGGGATAATGAACTCGGTTAACCTCATAGCCGCACGTTTAATAATCGAAGGACATGTTGATCCATGGCAGGTAATAACCTATGCCAAGCGTATGGGGATAAAACATAAGCTGAATCCATGGCCCGCCATTTCACTCGGCGCGTCCGAGGTGGTTCCGCTGGAACTGGCAAGCGTTTTCGGTACCATTGCCAATAAAGGAATTTATAATGAACCGATGTCTATAATGAGTATTGAAGATAAAGATGGTATATTGATCGATTCCTATACATCAACAAGCCGAGAAGCTATCAGTGAGGAAACCGCGTATATTATTACTAATATGCTCCAGACAGTAGTAAGGGAGGGAACCGGCGTCGGAATTCGAACCAGGCATAATTTCCAAAGACCCTGTGCTGGTAAAACAGGTACCAATGGAGACTTTAAGGACGCATGGTTTATGGGATTCACTCCGCAATTGGCAGCGGGTGTTTGGGTTGGTTTCAACGATCAGAGAATTTCATTTACGGGTAATTACGGTCAGGGAGCTAAAGCGGCTCTTCCGATCTGGGCGAATTTCATGAGAGAAACATATGATTCACTCGATCTGCCGTTGGAGGGTTTCAGTCCTCCGGCAAGCGGAGACGTTGTTCAAGCTGATTTCTGTAAGGAGTCTATATATGAACTTGGTAATCCAAGACTTTACTCCCGGGATTGCAGCTCCGGTATATTAAAAGATATTATTAAACTGGAAGATTTGCCGGTTGCCTACAACGAGGAAAGAGATACCACGCTGAAGTATTTCAACCGTTACTCAATAATAGATACTATGGCACATGAAGCTATAGAAATTAAAGATTAGCTTTGTATATATCTTATTCTATTTTTATTTTTACAGTCACATTTTTATTGTGTTCTGCTGGTAATTCAGTTCTAAGAAATATTGTAATGCCCAGGTGGTGAAATTGGTAAACACGCTAGGTTCAGGGTCTAGTGGGAGCAATCCCTTGGGGGTTCGAGTCCCCCCCTGGGCACATTAAAATAATAAATCCGGCTTACGCTGGATTTATTATTGTAAACATGTCTCATGTGGACAAGGATCTTCGATTAGTTTCTTTGCGAATCTCTAAGGGATGCAGATTATTTAGAGACCGGGACAGTAAATATAAACTGACTTCCTTTATTCAGTTCACTTTTGACTTTAATTGTTCCGCCGTTTTTCTCAATAAAATCTTTACACAAAATCAATCCTAACCCGGTTCCTTTTTCTTTAGATCGCCCAATATCCGTATTGTTAACATCTATGCGGAAGAGTTTGCTAAGATCTTCTTCAGACATTCCTATACCGCTGTCTTCAACAGTATATTCAATCAGGTCATCAATTCTTTTGGTGATGAATGTTACTGATCCATTTGTATCTGTGAATTTTATTGCATTCGTTGCAAGATTCCTAATAATGGTTTCAAGTGCATTAGAATCTGCGAATACCTTGTGTCCCGGTTCTATGTTTACTTGCAGAGCGATATTTTTACTGTGTGCCTGAGCCTCAATTAATTTTTTTATTTCATTTGTTAGTTCAAGCAAATCCACAACTTCCGGTTCAAAGGATAATCGTCCGGTTTGAGAACGCGCCCAATTTAAAAGATTCTCAAGCAATTTATATGCACTGTTTGATGCATCACTGATAGTTTGTATGAAATCAAAAATCTCTTTGCTATCCATTTCCTGATAGTCCGAGATTAGAATTTCGGAAAATGACATAATCGCTTGGAACGGGTTTTTTAAATCATGCCCGATTATTGAGAAAAGCTTATCCTTATTGGCATTAAGAATTTTTAACTTCTGCTCGGACTCTCTCAGAATTTCTTCAATTTTCTTTCTTTCATTTACTTCATGAAGAGCGATGTCCCGCATTTCTTTTGCAATATTAAGCTGACGTGTTTCTTCCGTAACATCCTGAACTGAGATAATTGCAAATATAGATTTAGTCTCTTCATCTGTGTACGGTATTATGGAAGTATGCTGTGTCCTGAAAGATCCATCTTTTAATTTGCATGGTATCAAATACCTGTGTAATAACGCGGAGAATACAGTCGGCGGACCTCCATCTAAAATATTCTGTATCCTTTGCAAATAAATATTCTTTTTAAGTCGTGGAATGAGATTCAGTATGTTCTTGCCTACGGCTTCCGCGGCACTAATTCCCGATAACTTTTCAATAGTCTTATTCCAGAAAACAATATCAAATTTCGAATCAATTACCAGTGATCCGTTTGGGATATAGTCATAATATGAAAACTGATTGGAATTCATTTCATTTTAGTAATTTATTGAGCTGGGATTTTAGTTCATTGAACGCAATTAATTCTAAAATTAGAATTATATCCCCCTGAATCTGCTTGTTTTCTATTTCGAAATGAGTATGTCCAAGCAAAACAACATTCTCCCCTTGAGAATCCAGATCCAGAAGATTTTTAATTGAATCCTCCGAATACGTAGGAATTTCATACTTGAAATGAGTTCTGAGCAGGTTAGATATCACTCCCATCACACTATTTAGAAGCATATTAGCAATTTCATTTAAAGTTTCTGCTCTAAGAGAATCAAGGTTCGGGGAATCTATCTTTTCACCTGTTAAAAAAGAGACTAAATTTTTCGCACTTTGTGCCGGAAATACAATTTCGGTCAGCCCTGAAAAACTTCCGGTAAAACTTAATTTTACTGAAGAATGATCTTCATCAGAGGAATCGAAATTATAATGCAGTTCAGACACGTAGTCAATGTTTAATTCCGGTACGGTTAATTTTACGTGAGATTGCACCATCTCACTTAATAAATTTGCGGCCTGTCCGATACCAATATTCAGTAATTCTCTAAAGGCATCTAATTGTTCATCTGTTAGTAACATTTGTTCAATCCTTTACCAGTTAGAGAATTTTATTTATTGCATTAAGGATTTCTTCAGCTTTAGGTGGCTTATGAAGAAAATCCGATATCCCGAGATCGTAACAAATTTTCTTTGTACTTTCTTGAATATCTGCCGAAATTACAACAATAGGAATTTTATTCCCTCTGTTTTTGAGTTCCTGCAGTACTTCAAAGCCATCCATATTTGGCATAAGTAAATCAAGTAAAATACAGTCGAAATCTTCTTTTTCAATAAGCTCTATAACTTTATTACCGTCTGCTGCCTCTGAAAATGTATGTCCAGCACCGCCAACAGTATTTTTTAATACGTTGCGAAGAAAAACTGAGTCGTCCGTAATTAATATTTTAGCCATTTTTGTATCCTAAATTAATTCCTGAGATCCTGGTTCCGGAATTCACTATCGAAAATTTAAATGAAAAATTCACGCGGAAATTGATACTAACTGTATGAATTTAGTAAATTTCAACGAACAGTTGTTGCATAAATAACTTTCTTTTTGCCCTTCAAATGGGATAGCTTCGGTTCACGGAATATCAAATCCATCATTTGGTTCGGAGGATAAACAGTACACTTGTATTCTGCCGTGTCATCGCATTCAACGAAACAGACCCAAGCTTCCGGCTCGTCCAGAATGGGATCGTGTCGGACCGGTGAGTCCTGGAATGTCCAGGATAGTCCGTATTTCTCTGCGGACGACTTTTTCTGCGTCTTTACTGCAATCGGAATATCCTCAACCCGTAAATCACTTTCCCAGGATTTTTTACTCCCGGAATATATTTTATAATCCGGTTTTGAAACTGCATCAGTGAACAGCTTAAAGCATCGGTACACTGCTTCTTCACCGATTTTACTAATGAAATGATCGTCCCTTATCTTACGCTGTCTTGTCTGGTTGCTGTCGGAATAATCGACGGTGCTGATTACGGAATCTGCAAAACTGCTTGCCTTTTTTACAACCGATTCAGGAATTTTAATTCTCATTGGTCTAGTAAAGTATCGCATATGCTCCCCAAATTTGTATGCAAACTTCAGACTTTCTGGAAGAGGAAGATTTTAACGTCTGACGAATTTATTTAAATCATAATTGGCAATCAGGAGTTCCTTGCCTTTCGCCGCCCCTGACTGCCTGTAGTTATTCATACCATACTGGAGTTCCCATTCCAGTTGCTGATAATCCTTGAATAAATCTCTGACATATTCCGAGTTATCATATGTAATCAGCCATTTGTGTTTACATGATTTTACAACTTCAGCAAACTTTTGGTGATCGAACTGTGCGTGAAGGTTGCCTTTTTTCCCGTAAAGTCTTGATTTTGACACAGAATAATAGGGGGGATCAAGAAATATGAAAACCTCTTTACCGTTTTTCTGCAATAACTTTGAGTAATCTCCGAATGTAATTTCAAATTTGTTTACAACATCAGAAGCATCCTTCAGACGTTCGATAGAAGACTGTGTAAACCTGCTTTGAAAACTTGCCTCGGAGTACCCGCCGGCATCCACAACTCCCGAAAATGTAATCCTGTTAAGAATAAAGAAATGTACTGCTCGTTCAAGCTCGGTTAAATCATCATCACGACGTGAAGTGAGTTCATTAAAAAGATCACGGCCGTTTTTCCTGGCAGTATAAATGTTTTGGACGCCGTGAATTAATTTATCCGCATTTGTCCCGAGCTGTTTCCAGAAACTGTAAAGTTCATAGTTGGAATCAGATACACGTATGACTGAATTCTCAAATACCTGCGCGGCATAAAACGACATCGAGCCGCCTCCTATCATCGGTTCGCGGAACTCGGTAAATGACGGAAGGAAATCCTTAAGGAATTTTACCGCCCGTGACTTACCTCCGGGATATCTGAGTGGACTTTTAATCAATTTAGACCACGTTAAATTATTGTTAATCTATGAATAAATTTAGCGCTTTCGTTTATGATTAAAAACATATTTTGGTAATTTCAACCGGTAAATATTTTTGAATAATTGAATTCGTTAATGGAAGAGTACAGCAGGGAACTAAAAGAAGCTTACGATGAAGCAGTAAGATTTACGAAATCCCACTATGAAAACTTTCCTGTGATTTCCGTATTCGTTCCGAAGCATCTTCAAAAGCATGTTGCCGTGATTTATCGTTTTGCGCGCCAGGCAGATGATATTGCTGATGAAGGCCATTTCTCGGCAGAAGAACGCATCGCAAAGCTTGATGAGTATAATCAGGAACTTAAGAGCGCAATAGATGGCAAGTATAGTACTTCATTCTGGAAGGCACTTAATAACACGATTGATGAAAAGGGATTGTCAACAGCCAACTTTTTCAATTTGCTAAAAGCATTCAGGCAGGATGTTTCTAAAAAAAGATATGAGACATTCGATGATGTGCTTGACTATTGCAGCAATTCTGCAAATCCCGTTGGCAGATTGATTCTTGAACTAAATGGTATTAAACATCCTGATGCTCTGAATCATTCGGATAAAATATGCACTGCGCTGCAACTTGCGAATTTCTACCAGGATGTGAGCATTGACTATGAAAAAGACAGAGTTTATATATCTGAAGATGAAATGAAATTGTACGGTATATCCGAAAAAGCATTTGAGAATTATGATAAAAATGATAAATTTGAACAACTTATGAAATACCAGGTTGAGCGGGTCAGGTTGCTGTTTGCGGTAGGTAAAAACCTTATGAAACATCTTTCAGGACTCCTTAGATTCCAAATAGCCTGGACGATTCTTGGCGGTGAAGAAATACTCGTCAAGATAGAACAAGCCGGTTACGATACCAGAAATTTCCGGCCGGTATTATCTAAAACAGATATGATAAAATTATTACTTAGATCATGGAAGAAATAAATCCTAAAACGGCCAAGCAAATCTCAAAGGAGAGTAAAAGCAGCTTCTACTATGCATTTAGTCTCTTACCGAACGATCAGCGTGATGCGATGAACACTGTTTATGCGTTTTGTCGCAAGACCGACGATATTGTGGATGAACAGTTCGATGAAAATGACATTAAGTATGAGAAGTTACGCAAATGGCGAATAGAACTGGAAAAGGGTTTACGGGGTCATTCTGAGTATATGCTTCTTAATAAGTTGTCAACTATAATTAGTAAGTTTGATATTCCACTCGATCCGTTCTTCGAACTTATTAAGGGTATGGAAATGGATCTGCAGAATATCCGGTATCAGAATATTGATGAACTTATGAATTACTGCTACAGGGTTGCATCTACAGTCGGTCTCATGTGTATTGAGATTTTCGGATACAAGAACCAGTCTGCGAGGAATTACGCTATCAATCTCGGACTTGCGATGCAGCTTACTAATATACTTCGTGATGTTAAAAAGGATGCTGAGAACGGCAGGATATACCTTCCTCAAAATGATCTGGAAAAATTTAATTATCCTGAAAAACTGATTTTCAAAAACGAGTATAACGAGAACTTTGTTTCGCTGATGAAACATGAAGGCGGAATAGCGAGGGATTATTTCGTGAAGGCCGACGAGTCACTCAATTTTGAGGATAAACCTTCCATGTTTGCGGCACGTGCGATGCAGAAGATTTATTTCAAGCTGTTAAGAAAACTTGAAGGAAAAGATTATGATGTTTACTCCCAGGATATAAACGTGAATAAGTTTGAAAAAGGATTTATATCCCTTGGAGTCTGGGCTAAATACAGCCTGGTTTATTAAAACTGATATACAATTTCTTACCCAAATCTCAAATGACAAAAGTATTAGTAGCAGGCGGCGGAATAGCAGGTTTGAGCTGTGCGGCATATCTTGCCGAAGGTGGTTGGGATGTAACTGTGATAGAGGCATCGCCCAAGCTCGGGGGCAGGGCGTATTCTTTCATGGACGAGAAATCCGGCGATGTAATAGACAACGGACAGCATATAATGATGGGCTGCTATGAAAACACACTGGATTTCTTAAAGCTTGTTTCTGCCGAGGATAAAGTTACTGTTCAGGATAATCTGAGAGTTGCTTTTGTCGACAGGGAAGGAAATGAGCATTATCTGGATGCCACATCTGGCAATTATCCTTTGAATCTGGGTAAATCAATTCTAAAATACTCCGCGCTTACGTTGAAAGAAAGACTCAAAGTGCTTGATCTTTTTATCGATCTAATTTTCGTTCAGGAAGATGATATCATAGATCTCTCTGTTAGGGAATGGCTGGAACAGGAGCATCAGGACGAGAATACTATTAAAGCCTTGTGGGAAATACTTGCTATCGGAACACTGAACTCACGGATTGATGAGGCGTCAGCTGCAGTTTTTGTGAGCATACTTAAACGAATGTTTCTTGGCGGCAACGATGCAACTAAGATAGTTTTGCCAAACGTTGGTTTATCGGAAATGTACTGTAAACAGTCGGCTGATTTTATCCGGAAGAAGGGAGGTAGTATCAAATTGTCGGAACGTGTTGCCGGTATCATTAAAAATAATGGTCGTCTTGATGTCAAAACATCAAAAGAGATTTATTCGGATTATGATTTTGTTGTAACCGCCGTTCCCGTACATTCATTAAACAAAATTGAGGGAATCGAGGATGTAATTGATTGCAGTAAATTGATAATGAAGTATTCGCCGATTCTATCAGTGCATCTTTGGTTGAAGGAGAATATTTTTCAAGAGAAGTTTTACGGATTGATAGATTCCCCGATCCACTGGCTGTTTAATCACGGGTCCTATATTAGTCTTGTTACAAGTGCTGCTTACGATTTGACAGGGTTGCATGAGGAAGAGTTAATTAATTTGATTTATAAAGAATTACCAAAGAATTTCCCTGTATTTTTTCCTGAGATAGTGTTAAGTTATAAAATAATTAAAGAAAAACGTGCGACATTTGTTCCTTCATCAGAAAATGTTAAAACTCGAAATAGGATAACCACAGCTAATGGTAATATTATCCTGTGCGGGGACTGGACGGAGCCGATGTTGCCGGCAACAATTGAAAGTGCTGTTATGAGCGGAAGAAAAGCCGCTTCACGAGTTTTAGGAATCGAAGTCTAGATTCCGGTATTATATCTATTGTTTTGATAAAATAAATTATAAATATCAGTAATCATGAGGCCTAATATGTCACATTTAAAGGAGAAACTTTTCGATAAGATCGAGGGATGGCGGCCGAGAACTACCAGGCTGCTAAAAGAATTCGGAGATGTAAAAATCAGCGATGTAACCATTGCCCAGGCAATAGGCGGTATGAGGGGTGTTAAGTGTTTGACCACGGACATTTCATATCTTGATCCGTTTGAGGGTATCAGGTTCAGAGGATTAACAATCCCGGAAACACTTGAGAAATTGCCGAAGGTTCCCAGTGGAGAAATGCCTTATGTAGAAGGATTTTTCTACCTGCTTTTAACAGGTGATGTACCGAGTGACGAAGAAGTGAAAGATGTTGCAGAAGAATTTAATGCCAGGAAAGAAGTCCCCGGTTATGTATTCGATATGTTAAAAGCTCTTCCGGCTGATGCGCATCCGATGTCGATGTTCTCCGCTGCAATTGTTGCTATGCAGCGTGAGTCGGTATTCGTCAAGGAATATGAAGCCGGTAATATCAACAAGATGAACGCATGGGAATCAACTTATGAAGATTCACTAAATCTTCTCGCCAGGCTTCCGGAAGTTGCAGCCTTTATTTACAGGCATAAATACAAAGGGGGTGATATAATTGCTCCCGATCCGAAACTTGATATGGGCGGTAACTTTGCGCATATGATGGGAATTGATAAACCTTACGATGATTTATCAAGACTTTATTTCATCCTTCACAGCGATCATGAAAGCGGTAATGTCAGCGCACATACCGGGCACCTTGTTGCTAGTGCCTTGTCCGATATTTACTATTCTATTTCTGCAATGATTAATGGTCTTGCCGGCCCGCTTCACGGACTGGCAAACCAGGAAGTACTTAGATGGATTCAGGATGTTTACGATCAGATGGGTGGCAAGATCCCGACTGAAGAAGAAATGCAGAAATTCGTTTGGGATACTCTTAATTCCGGTCAGGTTGTACCCGGATTCGGTCATGCAGTGCTCCGTAAGACTGACCCACGTTATGCAGCTCAAAGGGAATTCTGTCTCAAACATATTCCGGATGATCCGTTATTCAAGTATGTTGACGTACTCTACAAAGTTGTACCGCCGATCCTTCAGGAACAGGGTAAAGCTAAAAATCCGTGGCCTAACGTTGATGCACAGTCGGGTGTTATTCAATGGTATTACGGATTGAAAGAGTATGAGTACTATACAGTCCTTTTCGGTATAGGCCGCGCTCTTGGAGTATGCGCAAATATAATCTGGGATCGTGCTCTCGGCTATCCGATTGAACGACCTAAATCGCTTACCACAGATATGCTTGAGGAAATTGCAGGCGTAAAATAATTATTACAGCCGGTTCAATTCTTTGGACCGGCTGTTTATCTACTAAACTAATATCATTAGTTGTTTACTTTCCGAATTCTTCTTAGATTTTTAGTCCAATTTTATACCGGACAAATATGGAACAATTGAAAAAAATAATAGAAAAGATATCAGCCGGACGGGCAGCACTGGATGATATCTCTGCAGAAAAACTGTTTAATAATATATCTGATGTTATTCATAATGGCTCGGCAACAATTAAGTCGGCAGACATAGAAGAGCTTACCGATTTTAAGGAATTGCTCGCCAGAGTTAACTCCTCGAGATTCAGCAGGGAAATAGCATCTTACATCGATAAAGATAAGTATTTCTCGTTCGGGCAGGAATTATTAAAGAAAAACATTGAATGGGATAATATATTATTAAGTGTAATTATTCATGAGTATCTGGATATCTTTCGCCAATCCGAATTCCTTCAGAAGATTTACAACGAACGCCGATGGGATGAACCGATTGCCAAATTAATACGGGTATCCGGATACACTACCGATGTCATGTTTAAACAGCGGGTAAGAGATTATTCATCCAAACCATTTATTAAACAGGTTAAGCACAATCATATCAAGTCATATTCGTGGGATGAAATTTCGGATATTGTTCTGCATTATCAAAAGGCGCTTTATTCACAGCTGATTCCTTACAGGGACAATGAAATACACACTGCGTTCTTGATGGAAAACAGTCTGGATATGGCATGCCTTGATTTCGCCTGTTTGTCCGGTGGTATAGTAAATGTCATGATACCTGCCAATTCTGTTCCGCAGCATATATCTTTTATCTTAAATCAAACGAAAGTTCCTGTCGTTCTTATTTCCGATGAGAAGCAGCTTGCTAAAATTAAATCTGTTAAAAAGGAATTACCGCATCTTGAAAAAGTAATACTGCTTAGTGGTAAGAGTGTTGAAAGCTGGGCGTATTCATTCGAAGAGTTTCTTTCCTGCGATACAAATATAAGTGAAATATCCAAAACACTGCGTTCAAGACAAGCCACCGACTCGCTTTCAACAATAATGTATACTTCCGGAACAACCGGTGAACCCAAGGGAATTATGTTCTCCAACATGAACATTGTGTATAAAAGATTTTGCCGCGCTATGGCACTCCCGAAGATTGGGGACAAGGACCGGTTCATTGCATATCTACCATTGTTTCATACATTCGGCAGATATCTGGAGTTGGTCGGTTCAGTATTCTGGGGTGCTGAATATGTCTTTATGGAAAATCCTTCACTTCAGGCCATGCTCTCGAATATGCAGCTTGTTAATCCGACTATATTCATTAGTATTCCCAAGAAGTGGATGCAATTATACGAGTATATATCAACTAATGTTGATATTGAGCTTGACAGCGAGAAACTTATCGGCCAAACTGTTGAGGAAGCTACCGGATTTGAATTGAAATGGGGATTATCCGCTGCCGGATTCCTGCCTCCTGAAGTTTTTCAGTTCTTCCAAAAGAATAGTATTGAACTGATGAGCGGTTTTGGTATGACGGAAGCTACCGGCGGAATTACAATGACTCCTCCGGACGAATACAGAACCAACTCACTCGGATGCGCGTTACCGGGTATTGAAATTAAAACTGCCGAGGATGGTGAACTGTTGATTCGTGGTGATTATGTTATGATGAATTATTACGCTATGCAGAAAGAAGAAGTGTTTGACGAGGAAGGCTGGCTTGCAACAGGGGATATAATGCGTGAAGATGATGACGGGTTCATTGAGATTATCGACAGGAAAAAAGAGATATACAAGAATATTAAAGGTGAGACAATAGCTCCACAGAAAATTGAGAATTTCTTTCGTGATTTCGTAGGCGTGAAGCAGGTGTTCCTGGTTGGCGATCACAGACCCTTTAATACAATTCTTATTTACCCTAATACTGAACCTGATGATTCGATACTTCTTAGGATGAACGATGAAGAAAGGAATGAATACTTTTCTTCACTAACTGTAACTGTAAATAATTTCCTTGCTCCCTTTGAAAGGATAGTTGATTTCAGATTGATTGACAGACCTTTCTCAATTGAGCAAGGCGAACTGACTGCAAAAGGGACTTACAAGCGAAGAGTGATTGAAACAAACTTTAACGAGATCATCGAACCGATGTATATTAGAAATTATACGGAGCTCATTCAGAAGAACCTCAAGATAAAAATTCCGAACTGGTTTCTTCGGGAGAAAGGTTGTCTTAGCAATGACGTTGTGATCAAAGAGAATAAAATTGTTATTATAAAAACTGAGACAGAACTCGTTTTCAAACCTGTCTCGGAGAACCTTGTACAGATTGGAGATTTTACATACAGGATTCATTCATCAACAGTAGACTTTCAGAATATTTTAATTGATCCTAACCTTTGGCTTGGCAACAGCGCGCTTTATACTTTTGCCGGCGACTCAATCATTCAATGGCATAAAAACTTCGGTCAGGCTTCCGGTATCTCTTTCTCAAGTATCAGTAGTTATTACAAGTTAAAGGAAGAAGATGTCACCAGGATTGAAGAGTTTATTCGTTATGGTGAGACCTCATTATCTGCACTTCATGTTGCATCTTTGCTGATACAGACAGACTCCAATTACCCTGAAGCATTAACTCTAATTGAAAATTGTTTGAACGATGAAACAATAGTTTCCTTTTACGCAAATGAGATAATTAAAAGACCTCAGTTTGGAATTGATCTAAACACAAGGCGTAGAATGATTTCCCTAGCTGTCGGATATTTTTCAACCGAATTACTATTCGAAGATATAAACCGATTCGTTGAGTACGATTCAAATATTATCGACGAAACCATTATTAAAGTCATTCTGAATTCCTCAAGAAAACCTGATAAAATTGAAGGAGTTATTAAGTTATTACGTATCAATGTTGAAAAATTCAAGGATGCTGAGGATATAAGCAAAACCTGTATACCCTCCCTCATGGATCTGGTTTGCCAATATTCTGTTAACCATCCGAGTACATATGAAAAAACAAGACAGGTGCTTGTTGAGTACCAGATAATAGGTAATAATATGCAGCTTTCCGAAATTGCGGCTTCCGCAAGAAGGAAGTTGCGTGCAGGATTCAGGGAGTGGCTTGGTGCAAATCAAACCATTGCTGTAGATATGGAGACCGGTGACGAATACGGTTGGGAAGATGTTATAATATTTGAGGAAGGCACTGATAAAAATGATCTCGAAAGGATACAGGGAAGTATAATTAACACACCGGTTCTGAGAGAAGCCATTTTTCTAGTTTCTCCCAGTAAAGTTATTCAGTTGAATAATATATTGCCGGGCGGAATATGGATCAGTCTGCTTAGAAAATTTCACAATAAATCGAGTTACCGCGTATCTATTCAAACACGGCATCAGGGTTCATTTGAAGTAGTATTGAATCTGAATTACGGAAGGACTCCCGAAGAAGTTAAGGAAGAAGTTAATCTTCTCATTCTTGCAGGATCGCGAAAATTTCTTCATGAATTTGTAGAGGACTTTGGAGGGTATTGGGACGAGTATGAAATATGGAGCAGTAAGTACATGCCGGGCGAGTCAGTCGAGAAATTCCTCATCCGCGAGACAAGAAGGCTTGATGACGCTAATGTTAAACGTTTGTATCATACCTGGCCATTCTTTGTCTGGAACGCGGCTGCAGCATATATGAACTTCTGGAGACTTACCGGGTACAAGCAGATACTATCCGATCCTTCCCTCGATAACTTCATTATTCCTTCTCACGATTACCAAAGAGGAACTAAGATTATATCCTTTTCCGGGAAATACGATTACAAGAACCTTGTTGATCTTTTCAGGAACTTCTATACGCAGTTTATTGAACCTGCGGAAAACAAGTACGAATTCCTGAGACGCAATAAGGTCTGGAGTTTTGTTTTTGCAGGCGTGATAAATGCTGAAGGAGAGGAGAACGGACTTAAAATTCTCCATGATTTCAGGGACGAATTGCTGCACAAAAGTGTAATTGACAACCAGGGTGAAATTGAAGCACATCTTAATGAATTCATGCAGACTGTAGAGCGGGGCGACTATATTCCGAAACAGCTTTATTTTGCAATTAAGCGTTTCCACAGGTGGAACAGACTAAATGAGGATGCGGATATGCAGGCTCAGGCAAAGATGTTAAAAGATCTTTACGACACTTACAGACTTGCCGAACTTAATGAGTCATTTCCGGAAGTACGCGCAAAACTTTATTTTGAATCGGTTTTCTGCGAATCTTCCGATGAACTTAAAGTTGTATTGATGGATATAATTGGTCAGTATCATAATCATAAAATATCGGAATCCGAAGAACTTACTATGCTATCAAGTCTGCATGCCCAGTTCGATCTTACAGACGAGGAAAAGTTCTTCCTAACAAGACTTATATTCCCGCATCTCAAACCAACGGATTCCGCAAAACTTATCGAGTTCAAAATTGATGGCAAGGCATCATCAAATCTGGTTGTTGAGTACGAGGATTACGACGGACTGCCATTCTATATCCGTAAACCGATTTCTCCAAAGGAAATTTCCCGTTTACATGAAAAATTCATTGATGCGAATCTGCTTGTCACATTCAGACAGGAACATGAATACCTGCTGGCAATTTCTGATAGAGGATTTATTATCGGCGGACTATTTTATGAAAGACAGGATGATGATATTGCCCATATGGAGAAAATTGTCGTATCCAACAGGTACAGACGAAAGGGAATCAGCGATAAACTAATGAATGAGTTCTTCGAGCGAATGCAGAATGACAGGTATAAATTCGTTACTACTGGATTTTTCAGACCCGAGTACTTTTATAAATTCGGATTCAAAGTCGAGAAAAAGTATTCCGGACTTGTAAAAATATTATGAAGTCACACGAAGAAATTTAAATGCGAACAATAAAAACATAAGGTATAAAATACGGTATATCCTTCACTTTTTTGCCGTTCTTGTTCCGTTTTTGCTAGATTTTAAGGTATTTTTTGTTATCTTTAGTTCCCAAAGAAAACCAAGGAATCCGAAAAAATGGGCTACAAAAAAAAGGTTAAATTTGTTTTTGTTACTGGTGGTGTGGTTTCTTCTTTAGGGAAAGGAATAACGGCAGCCTCTCTGGGACTACTTCTTAAACAGCGCGGTTACAGCGTTACTATTCAAAAATTCGATCCGTACATTAATGTTGATCCGGGCACGATGAGTCCTTTTCAGCATGGGGAAGTCTACGTAACCGACGATGGCGCTGAGACAGATCTGGATCTTGGGCACTATGAGCGCTTCCTCGATGTAAGTATGAGCAGGGATAATAATACAACCACCGGACAGGTGTACTACGAGGTTATCTCGAAAGAACGTCGCGGTGATTATCTGGGAGCTACCGTTCAGGTTATTCCTCATATAACCGATGAGATTAAAAGAAGAATAGGCCTCATTGCCGAATCGAATAAATATGATGTTGTAATCACCGAGATCGGCGGTACTGTTGGCGATATTGAAAGTCTTCCATTCCTCGAAGCAATGCGGCAGTTCATGATTGAACAGGGTAGAAAGAACGCGATTAATATCCATGTAACACTTGTTCCCTATATTGCTTCAGCCGGCGAGATGAAAACCAAACCAACTCAGCACAGTGTTAAGAATCTTCTTGAACTTGGGATCCAACCGAATATGCTTGTTTGCAGATCGGATGAGGAATTGTCTCAGTCAATTCGTGAGAAGATTGCGCTCTTCTGCAATGTTGATGAGAAAGCGGTCATCTCGGCATACAACTGCAAGTCAATTTATGAAGTTCCGATAGTGACGGCTGATCAGGATTTCGACAGGATAGTTCTAAAACGGCTTAAACTGCCGGATATTAATATCGATCTGGATAAATGGAAAGACTTTGTTAATAAAATCAATCACCCCGCCGGAAAGGTCAAAATAGCTGTCTGCGGAAAGTATACTGAGCTTGTCGACGCGTATAAAAGTATATCTGAAGCGTTTATTCATGCCGGGGCTGAAAACGATGTTAGAGTTGAAGTTGATTACCTCAGTACTGAGGGAATCACTCCTGCTAATGCGGAATCTATCCTCGGTGAGTACGATGGTGTTTTAGTACCGGGCGGATTCGGAGAAAGAGGCATTGAGGGGAAAATTGAAGCTGTTAGATATGTTCGTGAGAATAAAATTCCGTTCTTCGGTATTTGTCTCGGTCTGCAATGTGCAGTTATTGAATATGCCAGAAATGTTTGCGGTATCAAGAAAGCGAATAGTTCGGAATTTGTTAAAACGAGATATAATGTAATTCATCTGATGCCCGACCAGTTGAAAGTTAAGCTTAAAGGCGGATCGATGAGACTTGGAGCTTATCCCTGCGTACTGACAAAGAAGACTAAAGCATTCGCTGCATACAGGAAAGAAAAGATTTCCGAACGGCACCGCCACAGATATGAAGTGAATAACAATTTCCTCGATCAACTTGAAAAGGGTGGGCTTGTTATAAGCGGAGTCTCACCGGATAACCAGCTTGTTGAAATGATTGAACTAGCAGATCATCCGTGGTTTGTCGGATGCCAGTTCCATCCGGAGCTGAAATCAAGAGCTACGAAAGCGCATCCGTTGTTCAGACAATTCGTTAACGCAGCAAAGAAATATACGATTTCAAAGAACGCAGGTTGATAGGACGACTTATTATAGGGCTCGTTCTCGCTTTTTCTGTTAAGTCGTTTTGTACGTCTGAACTTGACTCACTAGTAAATGCAGGACTCAGACAATCCTACAATTTCGATTTTGAAAAATCCTCCCAGATTTTTAATGAGATAATAGATAAGTATCCCGATCATCCTGAGGGATACTATTATCTTTCGCAAAATCACCTCTGGTTTTATCTCGGCACACGAGATGAAGGTGAACTTAAAACGTTTGAGAACTTCACCGAACTAGCTTTAGAAAAATGTGATGATGTGATTTCACGAGAAGGTGAAAGTGCCTATTACACTGGTCTCCTCGGTAATCTGGCTTTGCAGGAGGCTATGGTAGCAGCTTCTGAAGAAAGCACTCTCTCTGCATTCTTCTCAACCAAATCAGCTTACGGTTATTTTGAAGACGCACTTGAACTGGATTCGTCTTTCTACAAAGCTTACCTGGGATTAGGTTTGTTGGAATACGCTTTGAGCTATGTCCCGGGGGTATTTAAATGGGCGATTGATATAACCGGTCTTGGAAGGGATAAAGAAAAAGGATTTAGATATATTTGCATGGCTAATGACAATGCTGATGGACTGATATCGGAAACTGAGAGTTCATTTCATAAATCAAAAATGCTTGCCGAGTATATGGGAGATACCCGCGCTGCAATTGATATCCTGGATACTCTCGTTCACCGGTTCCCGCGCAATCTGCTTTTTAAATACCAGCTTGCCCTTGCCTTAATAGATTACAGAGAGTTGGAGAAGGCTGAAAGTAATCTTAAGTACATTCTTGAAAATCCGGACCAAAGGTTCATACAAACCGTTGCATTCTCATATTTCCTGATGGGGGAAATCAAATTCAGGAATAATGATTTTAAAGAATCAATTTCCTTGTATGAAAAATTTCTTGAGATGAGCAGGGGATTTGAGTATTCCGGAATGGCTTATTACAATATCGCGCTTTCTTGGATTGTGCTGGGAAATGAACTTGAGGCAAAGAAGAATCTAGTATTAGCTCGTAACGGTAACAGCGATATTTCCGATGATGTTTATGCAGCTCGAAAGAGCGGAATATTGTATGAAAATATGCCTGATGAAGTTGAAATTGAGTTAATCCGGGGGAAAAATAATCTGGTGTCAGGTGATTACGGCTCAGTAATATCAGTCCTGCTGCCGGTCGAGAAAAATTTAAGTGGTGAAAAATTGGTGGAATGCAGACTTCTCCTGGCTGAAGCGGAATACTTCCGGGGCAATTATACTGAAGCTGAAGAATTTCTAAGTAAAATTGATATCAATAGTATATCGATTGAAGATTGGTTAATACCATATTATTTCTATTTGCAGACTGTCATCAATTTGAAGCTGCAGAATCGGGAAGCAGCCAGAGTCTCTTTAATCAAAGCAAAAGAGTATAATGAGTATGATTTTAAGGAGAAAATTCTCGCTAAACTCAATTATCTGAAAAGTCTGTTTAGCAAATAGACTGATTTATTCCGATTTTTTACCGGCAATGGTAAAAAAGTGACGATAAATTGTCAAAAAGGATAAAAAAACTCTTATTATTGTCTCATATTGATTATATTTCAAAATTATAAATTAATCTGTTTATAGCGTCTAAGAATGATAAAATTAGCTGTCTTCGTCTCTGGAAGAGGTTCAAACCTCAGATCAATTCTCAACAGTATTGATACCGGATCGCTTGACGCTAAAGTTGAACTTGTTGTTAGTGATAAAACCGATTGTCCGGCATTTGAGATCGCTGCAAAGTATTCAATAAAACATGTTTCAGTTTCAATTAAAGAGAAGGATGGATTTATTGATTATAATCAACTTATTGAGATGTTATCTGAATTCGGAGTCGGTTTAATTGTTCTTGCTGGATTTTTGAAAAAAATTCCGGATGAACTTATTGATAATTATCCGAATAAAATCATTAACATACATCCTGCTCTACTTCCTTCTTTCGGAGGGAAAGGAATGTACGGAATACATGTTCACGAAGCCGTCTTCAGCAAATCCTGCCAGGTTTCGGGAGTAACAGTTCATTTTGTGGATAAAATTTACGATAATGGTAAGATCATAGCTCAGGAAGCTGTTGATATTTCCGAAGCAGTATCCCCTGAAGAAATTGCAGAACTGGTCCTCAAAGTTGAACACAATGTTTTACCTGAAGTTATTAAGGCAATTTCCGAAGAAAGAGTTGAAGTTGTAAACAACAGGATTAGAATTATTAAATAAAGGAAAGAATATTGAAGAAGTTTGCTCTTATTAGTGTCTCAGACAAAACAGGACTCGCGGATTTCGCGAAAGGATTATCAGATAATGGTTACGATATTTTAGCAACAGGTAATACGGCAAAGATTATCAAGGATAGCGGTGTTGAATGTACTGAAGTTTCTGACTATACTTCATTCCCGGAGGTTTTTTCAGGCAGAGTTAAAACATTGCAGCCATCGATATTCGGCGGCATTTTAATGAGAAGAGATAATGAATCGGATATAAAGGAAGCTGAAGCGAACAATATACAGCCGGTGGATATTGTCTGCGTAAATCTGTATCCCTTCCCGAAAGTTGTTAATGATCCGGAGAAGGATCTTTCTACCAAAATTGAAAACATCGACATTGGCGGACCGAGTTTAATAAGAGCTGCCGCAAAGAATTATAAATACGTTTCAGTCGTGACAGATCCCTCACAGTACGACTCGTTCCTGAAAGAACTTGAATCAGGCAGTATAACCGATGAGACAAGGCAGGCGCTGGCTTCGGCTGCTTTTTCGTATACTTCATTTTACGATACACTTATCGCAAACTTTTTCGAATCAGAATTTAGTCTGCCAAAAGCCGCAATTCGTATGAATTACAAGCTTCAAAATGAGTTGAGATACGGTGAGAATCCGCACCAGAAAGCTTATATCAGCGGGGATTTTTATGAGTACTTCGATGTCCTGCATGGAAAGGAATTATCATACAACAATATTGTTGATCTTACGGCTGCTGTAGAACTTGTTAATGATATGCAGCCGAACTCATGCTCTATCATTAAACACACCAATCCGTGCGGAGCTGCTACAAGGTCAAATATTCTCGAAGCGTATACTGAGGCTCTTACATGTGATCCGGTTTCTGCCTTCGGCGGAATCGTAGCAATTAACGAAAAACTGGAAGCTGATCTGGCTGAAAAACTCAATGAAATATTTCTTGAAATTGTTTGCGCTCCTGAGTATAGTGATGAAGCATTGGAGATTCTTAAAAAGAAAAAGAACAGAAGAATAGTCAAACAGAATAAAGCACTTGATTCTTCAGAACTTCAGGTTAAAAACATTCCGGGCGGACTTGCTGTTCAGGATAAAGATAACTCTTCCCTGTCAGAAGATATATTGAAGAATGTAACAAAGCGGCAATATACTGAAGCTGAGTATGATGATCTTAAATTTGCATGGATAATCTGCAAGCATACAAAGTCCAATGCAATTGTTTATGTTAAAAATAAAAAGGCTATCGGTGTGGGTGCAGGACAAATGTCGCGCATTGACTCTGCAAGGATTGCAGCAAGCAAAGCCAAGGAGCATGGACACGAAAGCGATCTTAATGGATGCGTGGCAGCATCGGATGCATTTTTCCCGTTCGCAGACGGACTGCTCGAGATTGCAAATGCAGGTGCCACAGCAATTATTCAACCTGGCGGTTCAGTCAGGGATGAGGAAGTGATACAGGCTGCGGATGAAAAAAATCTCGCAATGGTATTTACCGGTATACGAAATTTTAAACATTAAGGAGCCCAATGGGAATTTTTAATTTTTTATCAACCGACATTGCAATTGACCTCGGTACAGCAAATACTCTTATCTTCGTAAAAGGTAAGGGCATTGTACTAAATGAGCCGTCAATAGTTGCATTCGACAGGAATTCCAAAAAGATAATTGCTCTTGGAAATAAAGCTAAGGAAATGCAGGGTAGAGAGCACAGGCAAATTAGAATTTCACGTCCGATGAGGGATGGTGTTATTGCCGATTTTGAAATTGCTGAAGGTATGATAAAAGCGTTTATTAAAAAAGTAAGCACTGGATCCTTCTCCAACAGAAGGATTGTAGTTGCAATTCCCAGCGGTGTAACAGAAGTTGAAAAACGAGCGGTCCGTGATAGTGCCGAGCATGCCGGCGCAAAAGAGGTTCACCTTATTGCGGAACCAATGGCGGCTGCTATAGGCATTGGGATTGATGTAGAAGCTCCGGCCGGAAATATGATAATTGATATAGGCGGCGGAACAACGGAAATTGCTGTTATCGCTCTTGCCGGTATTGTTAATGAAGAATCCATTAGAATTGCCGGCGACGAGATGAACAATGCTATCATGCAATTCTTCAAAAAGAATTATAATTTGCTTATTGGTGAACGGACTGCGGAATCGATTAAATGTGAGGTCGGATCGGCTGTGCCGTTAAAAGAAGAAATAACTATCCAGGTTAAAGGACGCGACCTAGTCGGCGGTATACCGAAAACTGCTGAAGTAAGCTCGGTTGAAATTCGCGAGGCCCTTAATGAGAACATTACACAGATTGTTGAAGCGGTTAAACAGACCCTTGAAAGGACACCTCCGGAACTATCTGCTGATATTCTCGACAGGGGAGTAATGCTTACCGGTGGTGGAGCACTGCTTAAAGGATTGGACGAACGAATCAGGATGGAAACTAATCTTCCGGTTCATGTTGCTGAAGATCCGCTAACTGCTGTGGTTCGTGGTACAGGCAAGGCTGTTGAAAACATTAATAAGTATCAAAAGGTATTCATTCGTAAAAGAAGTTATTAATGAAATTTTTTCTTAAGAGAGTTTATAGTAATTCGAAAGAGTATATTCTTTTTGCTGTGTTACTTGTTTTATCGGCGTCTCTTCTTTCTCTCAATTCCAATAGTAAAATCCAGTCTATAAAAATCTTAGCTTTCGGAAGTTTTGCCTATATAAACTCAGTTATATCAGAACCGCTGAATTTATTAAAAAATGTTAATGAACTTGAAATTCAAAAGAAATTAAATGCAGAGTTAATGCTTGAAAACTCGCTTCTTAAGTCAAAAGCGGCCGAGTCCGAACGGCTGATGCAGCTTCTCAATTTTAAAGACTCAGTTGATGCACCGCTAATAGGCGGAAAAATAATATCCAAATTCGGTTCGGTGCTTAACGGAAAGTTTGTGATTGACGTGGGCTCATCCGATAGTGTACGAGCAGACATGCCTGTAATTTCGGATAGAGGACTGGTTGGTATTGTTGAACTGGTCGCAGGTGAGTTTTCAGTAGTCAGACATATATATAACAGCAGCCTTAGTTTTGCCGTATCTATCAGAGAGACGAATACTGAAGGAATTCTGAACTGGAACGGACGAAGGCTTGTAATCGAAAACATTCCAACAACAACGCGGGTCCGGAAAGGTTACAAAGTGTATACATCCGATTTCAGTACAATATTTCCACCTGATATTCCGGTGGGTGAGGTTACCGGGGTTGAGACAACAATAGCGGGACTGCTGAGCGAGGTTACCGTGAAAGCAAATGAAAATATTGATTCATTGGGGAATGTATTTGTAGTAATTGTTCACGAACAACCAGATCTAGATAAAGTGAAGGCTGAAAAGTGAATCGGGTTTATCTGATACTAACATTTATTGTATTGGCGGTTATCCAGTTAACTGTGATACCTTTTTTCACATTCGGATCATTTCATCCGGACCTCATTAGTGTCTTCGTAACTGTTTTTGCAGTTCTTTATGGAAGAGTGAGTGGAATGATTGGTGGTTTCCTTGCCGGATTACTTCTTGACCTAATGTCAGGGGGTATAATAGGTCTGTCCAGTTTTTCCAAGACGATAAATGGGTTTGTAGCGGGAAGTTTTTCCCCGGGGGACAAGAAAGATGGTCTTTCGAAAGTGAAATTATTTTTTATAATACTACTATGCTCAACCATGGACTCGTTTTTCTATACTTTTTTAAGCGGCAGTTTCGTATCTATAGGCTTCTTTGAACTGGTACTCTACCATGGAATTTTACCGGGATTATATACGGCAATTATTGGTTCTCCGGTACTGATTGTAATAGAAAGACTAAAATAATGAACGATAATACATTCGGATCATATCTAAGACGGGACATTGTTTACTACACGATAATTCTTGTATTCGGGCTGTACTCTTTCCGGCTATTTCAAATGCAGATAATGGATACGCCCATTTATGAGGAAAAGTCTGAGGAGAACAGTATAAAATCTGTTATGCTCGATGCACCGAGAGGTGTAATCTATGACAGAAACTTTTCCTATCTTGTATCGAACAAACCTTCCTATTCTATTGAAGTAACTCCAAGTTTTTATGATGGTTCTGCCGACGGAATACTCGAGTCAAAGTTAAGCCTCGACTCAGGTCAGGTTAGTTCAATACTTGAACGATACAAAGGATATCCGTCTCATTTTCCCCGTAAGATTTTTAAAAAAGCTGAATTCTCATCTATCGTCTGGTTGGAAGAGAATAAAGTGGATTTACCCGGAATCGGCTATACCATGGATTTAGCAAGGGACTATTCATTTGGAGTCCTGGGTTCGCATATGTTCGGTTATATTCGGGAGATCGATGCTCAGCAGCTTCAGAAAATGCGTGAGACTTATGATATGGGCGACTATATAGGATACAGTGGAATTGAAAAGACTTATGAGTATTTACTAAGGGGTACAAAAGGTGTCGATTATTACATTGTTGACTCAAAGCAAAGACTGAAGGGAAGGTATAAGGAAGGTATTAAAGATATCGCACCGCAAAAGGGGAAAGATCTTGTTCTTACAATTGATAGTGATGTACAGAAGAAAGCTGAAGAACTTTTCAGTGACAGGGTTGGTGCAGTTATTGCGATTGAGCCTGAGACCGGCGAGGTGATCGCATTTGTCAGTTCACCTTATTTTGATTTAGCTGCGCTCTCGGCTTCGAATTCTAGTAAGACCTGGAGTAAATTAACACAGGATGAAAACAAACCCTTATTCAACAGGGTAACAATGTCAAGAAATCCGCCCGGTTCTACTTTTAAAATGATAACTGCAATTGCGGGTCTGGAAGAAGGTGTAATCGACACGCATGAAAAATTTAATTGTCCCGGCGGATATCAGTATGGAGACAGATTTTTTAAGTGTACTCATGTTCACGGTAAGGTTAACCTGGTTTCAGCAATTGAGAAATCTTGTAATACATTGTTCTACCAGCTTATACTCCGGGTCGGGCTTGATAAATGGGCAAACTATGCGAGGATGTTTGGCTTCGGCAGTAAGACTGGAATTGATTTGACCGAAGAATCTGCGGGAATTATTCCGGATTCCAAGTACTTTGATAGAGCTTACGGCAAAGGGAAATGGACTTCCGGATATCTGTTGAGTCTGGCTATTGGACAAGGTGACATAATAGCAACTCCAATTCAGCTTGCAAAATATACAGCGATGCTCGCTAATTTCGGTAAGTCTAAGCAGCCGCATATTCTTAGAGGATTCATTGATGAGAATAATAATTATATTCCAGTTGAGTATCCGGAAGTCAAAGCTGATGTAAGTAGAAGAACAATGGAAATAGTCCGGGAAGGAATGTTTGATGTTGTCAATAGCGTTGACGGAACGGCTACTAACATCGCATCGAAAAATTTAAAAATTGCCGGTAAAACAGGGACTGCCCAAAATCCGCATGGTGAAGATCATGCATTGTTCGTCGCATTCGCACCATTCGATAATCCGCAAATTGCAGTTTCGGTCATTGTTGAGAACGTTGGGTACGGCAGTACTCACGCAGCGCCGATAGCCAGGGAATTAATTCGAACCTATCTCACAAAGATCTCGGGTAATACCAACAGGATAATAGCCGATTTGAAAGGAAGTAATTAAGAAGATGAAGATACATTATAACATACAGGATAAATTCGACTTCGGTTTATTCCTTCCTGTTATGGGATTGGTTATGATAGGTCTCGCGGCAATTTACAGCGCAACAGCGAACCAGACAATGGTGTTGCAGAATTTTGATAAACAACTTTTCTGGGTATTTATTTCTCTGGTGGTATTTTTTTTAATATACTTTCTTCCCTCACAGACAATTAGAGTCTCCGCAGTTCCAGTTTACCTGGTTTCACAATTACTCCTTTTCATTGTATTGTTTACAGGCAGAGCAACCAAAGGAGCTAAAAGTTGGCTTGTACTTGGTCCCGTTGGTTTCCAACCTTCCGAAGTGGCAAAGATCGGGTTAATTCTTTTCCTGGCTTACTGGCTCGCGAATTCGAAGCGGGATATAAACAGTATGAAGGATCTGCTGATGACGATTGGAATCGGATTTATACCAATTGCCCTGATTCTGCTTGAACCGGATATGGGAACCGCCATTGTCTATGTTGCAATTACTCTCGTTATGATTTTCTGGAGCGGCATCAACCTTTTCGGTTTGTTTGCAGTGCTCTCGCCGGGTATTACAGTATTTGCTTCATTGTTCGGGATGACAGCTTTTATTGTAACGCTGGTTATAATTCTTAGCGTGCTCATCGCTTTCAAAAAAGAGGTGTTTCTAAGTGCAACTGTTTTTGTTGTTAACATAGGTGCGGGATTTCTGCTCGATATAGCAGTTAAATATTTGAAACCGCATCAACAGCAAAGAATCGCATCGTTTATTGATCCATATGCCGATCCGCTTGGAGCAGGGTACAATGCAATCCAGGCAAAAGTGGCGATTGGCTCCGGAGGTCTACTGGGAAAAGGATTCCTCGAAGGGAATCAGACCCAGCTTAAATTTATTCCGGAACAATGGACGGATTTTATATTCTGTGTGATTGGAGAAGAATTCGGATTTATAGGCAGCATGGTAGTTATGATACTTTTTTTATTAGTGTTTATCAGGCTGTTGAATCTTACCCAGGCTACCAAAGATAAGTTCGGGAATTTGGTTGCGGTTGGTATATTAACACTGCTGCTGACTCACTTTATTCTAAATATGGGTATGAATCTCGGTATTACACCTGTAATCGGGATTCCACTTCCTTTCCTAAGTTACGGGGGGAGTTCTCTCCTTGTTAATCTTAGTATAATTGCTCTGGCATTAAATATATATAAAAACAGGAAGCATCACATTTAATAGAGGCTGGTTAATGACATCATTAGAGAAACTTGAAGCAAGACTGAATAACGGAAAACATATTTGTGTAGGACTGGACAGTGACAGGAATAAAATCCCAGATCGTTTAAGAGACGATCCGGATGGTGTATTCTTATTCAATCAGGAAATTGTAGAGAACACTAAAGATGAAGTCTGTGCATACAAAATTAATCTTGCATTCTATGAGAACGAAGGCATGAGAGGTTACGAGGCACTTGAAAAAACTATGGATATACTTCCTGATGATGTACTTATAATCGGTGATGCTAAGAGGGGAGATATCGGAAATACATCGAAAATGTACGCAAAGTCCGTGTTCGATCACTTCGGATTTGATTCAATTACGCTTCATCCCTACATGGGCTTCGACTCGCTTAGCCCTTTCCTTGAGTACAAAGATAAAATACACTTTGTTCTAGCCCTTACATCCAATCCGGGATCGGCTGATTTTGAAAAACTGGAATTAGCAGGTGGCAGGTTCCTGTATCAGGAAGTTATCCGCAAATGCAGTAATTGGAATACGGCAGCGAATATCGGAATAGTCTTTGGCGCTACAAATCCAGATGAACTGAAAAATGAGATATCCAACTTTAACTCTTTATTTGTACTCCTTCCCGGAATTGGCGCGCAAGGCGGAAGCCTTGAGGATGTTGTTAGCGCTTTCAAATCCGCCGGAAATAATAAATTTATAATCAATGTGAGTCGTGCGGTAATCTACGCGGAGAATTCAATTCGCTTCGCTGAGGCGGCTTACGACAAACTTATTGAATATAATAATGAAATCACTAAGCTCTATACTGTTTAATTAGATATTGGCATCTAGTTTATATAAGTGTTATATTATATCAAGTAATATTTCAATGATATTCTACAGACTCTCGTAATCACCGTTGTCGAGAAGAAATTGTTGAGGGCATGTATGCAGGTCACACCAAAGATTTACGAAACAAAGCTGCATCAAATCTGGATTTCCCAGGATTTCAAATCTGATCTTAAAACATTATCCGGCGAAGAGGTCCATATTCTGGACACCGGCGTACTCAATGAAGACATGGCCGGTCCCGATTTCAAGAGTGCAAGAATACGAATCGGTAACCTTGTCTATGTGGGAGATATTGAAATAGACTGTGATTATAACAACTGGAAAACGCATGGTCATAACATCGATAGCAAGCATAACAAGGTTATTCTCCATCTCAGCCTTATAAACAAGAATAACCAGCACTATGTTTATACTAAAGATGGCAGGCGTGTGCCCACTATCTGTTTATCCAGATTTGTCGATCATTCCGCAATTGGTGACATGGAAACTCAGATACAAGCCGACGATAACAACTCCCAGATTAAATGTGCTCATATGGCCCCGGAGCTGGATTATAAATTGAAAAAAGATTTTGTTTCAAACCTGGGAATGGAGCGGTTTAAGAAAAAGTGTGATAAGCTTTATCACCGTCTTGCGGAACTTGTATATCTTAAACAGATGAACCTCAAGGAACCTGTCATTCAATATGATTTACGTCCTGAATTCGAAAAAAAAGAATTTGTAAAGGAAGATTTTAACGACGATGAAATATGGCAGCAGCTTTTTTACGAACTTGTGTTTGAAGCTCTGGGATATTCAAAGAATAAGAGCATCATGCTTAAGCTTGCTCAATCGGTAAACATAAACTTTCTTAAAAAACTTGGTCATGATAACGAATCCCTGATGCGTTATGAAAGTGCTCTTTTTAATATTAGCGGATTAATGCCGGATGAATCGAAATTTACAGATGGGCATGTACCGGAATATATTAATAAACTAAATGAAGAGTGGGTAGTTATTAAGCGTATATATGACGGGCAGATGTTTGATAACGCTGACTGGCACTATTTCAAACTGCGACCTCAGAACTTCCCTACAGTAAGGATTGCCGGTGGGATTAAGTTTCTGGAGCAGCTTCTTTTTAATGATCTTCTTGGAATAATAACAAAGAAATTCAGGGAGATTAGAAATCTGAATGTTCTTATTAATTCAATCAGATCCCTGTTCGTCATTAAAGGGAAGGGGTATTGGAAAAATCATTATGTTTTTGGTAAACAAGCAAGCGATGAGATTAAATACTTTGTAGGTGCTGCACGGGCAGATGAAATATTGGTTAATGTGATTCTCCCGTTTTATTCAATTTATTTCGACATTTTCGAAGAGTCGGATCTCGGGAAAAAAGTACTGAAAGTCTATAATATCTACGATCAGCGTTCGGACAATAAAATTGTTCGTGAAGTAGCAGAAGGGCTGGGAAATAAAGAATTCCTTAAGAAAACATTAATGACGCAGGGGATGCTTGAATTATTCAGAAATTACTGCTCGAAAAAGCGCTGCCTTGAATGCGATATCGGGAAGCAAATTTTTAATTAGTACTGCTGCTGCCCGAAATTTTATTGATCTCATCCCTTATTTTAGCGGCTCTCTCGTAATCCTCTTTTTCTATTGCCTCTCTCAACTGGTTATTCAAAGAAGCAATTTGAGTCTCGTCAGATTTGGGAGCTGTTTTTACAATTTCTTCTTCAATTTTGTCAATATCATCATCTTCTTCAAATAAATCTTTCCCTTCATCACTTGACGGGACAAATCCCGCGGTTTCCATTACATTTTCCGCCACAAAAATAGGTGAGCCTGTTCTAACTGCAAGAGCAATTGCATCGCTCGGACGGGCATCAAGTGTATTTTCAATAGAAGCAATTTCAAGAATAATCTTCGCATAGAATGTATTCTCTCGTAGTTCATCGATAACCACCTCGTTAACCACCGCACTAAGATTATCAATCATAGTTTTGAGCAGATCATGAGTTAACGGGCGGGGAGGTTTAATACCTTCCAATTCCATTGCAATTGCCTGAGCTTCGAAAGAACCGATAATAATCGGAAGCCTTCTATTTCCGTACATCTCCTTCAACAATAATGCATATGCACCGCCGCTTGACGGACTGGCGGATAATCCTAATATTTCAACCTGAACTCTAGCCAAATGAATCTCTTTTAATTTTCTTTAATCTGTTTTAATTCTTCTATTAATCTCGGCAGCACTTCAAAAGCATCTCCGGCAATCCCGTAATCTGCTACCTGGAAAATCGGCGCTTCCTTGTCCTTGTTTATAGCGACAATATATTTTGAAGACCGCATTCCGGCCAGATGCTGAATAGCTCCCGAAATTCCAACTGCAATATACAGATTTGGTGAGACAGTTTTTCCGGTTTGTCCAACTTGCTCTGAATGAGGACGCCAGCCTGCATCAACAACGGCTCGTGAAGCTCCTGTGGCTGCTCCAAGCACTTCTGCAAGTTCTTCAATTAAGTGGAAGTTTTCGGGACCTTTCATGCCTCTTCCGCCAGAGACTATTATATCTGCTTCAGCAACATCCAATTTGCCTTTTGACCTCTTGATCTCCGTCACTTTCTCGGATAAATCAACATCGTCTACATCTCTGACTTCTATTTCAACATTACTTCCGTCTGATTCGCCGGGTGCAAAGACATTTGGCCTTATTGTTATAACCTTATTTGAGGTGTTGAATTTAACATCCACAAATGCTTTTCCTGCATATACGGGACGTGTTAAAATTATTTCACCGTTATCAATTTTTATATCAACTGCATCGACTATAATTCCCGCGTCAAGTTTAACCGCCAGTCTCGGCGCAAGATCTTTCCCCAGTGCTGTATTTGAAGTAACTACAATTGTCGAACCTGAGGATTTCGCAAATTCAGCGGCTATTTTTGCATATGCCGAAGAAGAGTAATTATCAAGCGACTGGTTTTTAATATGAGTTATCTTTGTTAGCCCGAGTCCGGCAATAGTATCAAGTCCGCTGATTTCAGCGCCTATAATTATGCCTTCGGCTTCCGAATTAAGCTTGCCTGCAAGATCCGAGGCAAACCTGGCAGATTCGAATGTGGCTTTCTTTATTTGACCATTTCTGTGTTCAAGTATTACAAGTATTTTATCTGGCATATTTTCCTCAAATCACTTTAGCTTCTTCATTTAAAAGTCGAATTAATTCCGATACAGCCGAAGCATCTTCACCTATTATTTTCCCGGGTTCTTTCATCTGTGGTTTTTTCATGGACACAACTTCGGTTCCGCTATTCGATTCAGCAGCAGGTTTTTCTTCAATTGTTTTTTTCTTTGCTGCCATAATGCCTTTTAACGAAGCATAACGGGGTTCGTTAAGTCCCTTCTGACAGGTGATTACAACCGGAAGACTGGTCTCAACAACTTCTATGCCGCCTTCAATTTCTCTTTCAGCTGTTACTCTATTATCATCAAGTTCAAGTTTTACAACTACTGTAATACAATTGAAGCCGAGTAATTCTGCAGTTAACTGACCGGTGATCGAATTATCATAGTCGACCGATTGTTTACCGAAAAATACCAGTTCAGCATTTATATTTTTGAGCTCATCTGCCAGCGCTTTTGCAACAGCCATAGAGTCCCTGGGATTATCATCTTTCAGAAGAACAGCCGAATCCGCACCCATCGCGAGTGCTTTGCGAATCGATTCCTTATTTGCATCCCCACCGAGGCTTAGTATTGTAACCGTACTGTCCGCGAACTTTTCTTTGGTTTTGAGTGCTTCCTCAATAGCGAATTCATCATATGGATTTACGATGTATGTAACTCCATCCTGTTTTATACCTTTACCATCCTCTCCAATGTTAACTTTCGCTCCCGTATCCGGTACGTGGCTAACGCATACCGCTATATTCATTACTCCTCCATAATAGATCATATTGGTGCACGAAAATAAAAAGTCTCAGTTAAAAAACAAAAGTATATAAATGATAATTTATATTTCCGAAGTATTTTAATACATTTACGAATTATGAATTTACAAATCTTTCATTCAGACATAAACCCTAATGAACAAACCGAAGAAATTGAAGAGATTTCAACCGGTACACGTCTGCCTTTTCAGGTGATTTTATACAATGATGACCATCATTCATTTGATGAAGTAATTGTTCAGCTGATTAAAGCAATTCAATGCAGTTTCGAAAAGGCACGTGGATTCGCCTTCGAAGTGCATGTAAAAGGTAAAGCGATGGTATTTTCCGGGGATATGCCTGAATGTCTGAAAGTCTCCTCAATTCTTGAAGAAATTGCTCTGCACACCCAGATTGTATCTTAATTATAACAAACTTTTCCGAACTGTTTTGCTTTCCAAAATTCCGGTGGAATAATGTTTTTCGCCGGGAAATTTCTATATTTATAAACTGAATCCAAAAGGCTAATTATTTTGAATCATTCTTTTAAGAGAAGAAAATTCAGGGTAATTAAGTTATTGGATAAGATTAATTGTTGATTAATGAACTAAAATTAAGTGATTTATGCAGATAGGATTAGTAGGATTACAATACTCGGGGAAAACAACTCTTTTCAGTACTATTTCCGGTAAGGATTTGACGGCAGCTTCGCAGGGCAAAGAAGAGGCAACGATTGAAGTTGTAAACGTTCCTGATGCCAGACTCGATAAATTAACAGAACTTTTCCAGCCCAAAAAGAAAATTAACGCCACGATCGAAGTCTATGATACGCCCGGCTTGCGAATGGCAGACGACGGGAAAGTTAAGATTACATCAACGTTTCTTAACAACGTCAGGAATAATGATGCATTGTTTTATGTTATCAGGCAATTCGAAGAAGATTCTGTGCCTCACCCGATGAACAATATCGATTCATATCGTGATATTGAATTTCTGGAAACGGAATTCCTATTTTCGGATCTTTCATTTCTGGAAAGCCGCATCGAAAAGTTGAAAAAAGAAGTAATGAAATCGAAAGATGAAAGTCTCAAGAAGGAAGTTCCGGTTATTGAAAAGTGCTATAAACATGTTGAAGAAGAAAAACCGCTGCGAAGCTTATCGTTAGATGAAAATGAATTAAAAACACTTTCCGGTTACCAGTTATTAACACTTAAGCCGCTTATCATCGGACTGAATCTTGATGAAGGTTCAATTGATGATATGGATGCCCTGGTTTCATCACTTAAAGAGAAATTGCAGAACCTGAATGCGGAGATTATCCCGTTCTTCGGTAAAATCGAATTCGAACTGTCGCAGCTCAGCGAGGAAGACAGACTCGCGTTTATGGAGGATTACGGGATTAAAGAATCGGCTTTGAGTAAAATACTTGGGACTGCTTATGAGACTCTTGGTCTGCAGTCATTCTTTACTGTTGGCGAAGATGAATGTCGTGCATGGACCATTAAGAAAAATTATACTGCCCAGCAGGCAGCAGGTGTTATTCATACGGATTTCTTCAACAAGTTCATCCGTGCCGAAGTAGTACATTATGATGATTATATCTCTCACGGCTCGTTCTCAAAATGTAAAGAAGCGGGAGTGTGGAGATTGGAAGGCAAAGAGTATATAGTTAAAGACGGAGACATACTAAATATTCGTCACAGCTAGAATTTAAATAAAGGGGTAATATATGTCGAAAGAAATTATTGAGGGATTAAAGCCCGAACTGGTTTGGAATTATTTTTACGGAATTACACAAGTGCCGCGTCCTTCCAAAAAGGAGGAGAAAATAAGGGAGCATGTAAAACAGTTTGCTGCAGATAAAAGTTTTGACTTTAGTGAAGATAGTGTCGGTAACATAGTTATTAAAGTTCCTGCAACAGAAGGAATGGAAGATAAACCAGTTGTAGTATTGCAGGGTCATCTTGATATGGTTTGCGAGATGAACAAAGGTACCGAACATGATTTTGATAATGATCCGATTAATTTGATAAAAGAGGATGGCTGGATTACTGCAGAAGGAACAACCCTTGGCGCCGACAATGGAATAGGCGTGGCTGCTGCTATGGCTGCTGCAACTGATCCTGAAGTTGTTCACGGTCCGCTTGAACTGCTTATGACGATCGATGAAGAAACAGGGATGACCGGTGTGAACGCATTGGAACCGGGATTCATCGAAGGTAAGATCTTATTCAATTTGGATTCGGAAGAAGATGGTGTCTATTATGTTGGATGCTGCGGAGGTGTTGATACCGTTGGTAAATTCCAGATTAAATGGAGTGAACCGAAAAAAGGGATGAAACCTTATGAACTTATGATTGCCGGATTGAAAGGTGGACATTCAGGATTGGATATTCAAAACGGCAGAGCTAATGCTATCAGGCTGCTAGCTCAGTTATTAAATCGACTCGGAGGTGTAAAGTACAGAATCACAGATCTTTCCGGCGGGAGTAAAAGAAATGCAATTCCCCGTGAAGCCGAAGTTACGCTCTTAATCAATCCGCAAGATGAAGAGGCTGTTCAGGAAATTATAGATCAATTCGTTGAAGACACGCTGCTTGAGTTCAGTAAGAATGACGGCGGTTTAGAAGTTGGTTTTGCGAAGAAGAAAAGGAAAGTTAAAAATGTATACAGTAAGAAATTCAGCAAAAGATTAATCAATACACTGCTTGCTCTGCCGCATGGTATTATGGCTATGAGTCCGGACATTCCGGATTTGGTAGAAACTTCTACAAATCTTGCGACTGTTAACAGGGAAGGGAACGACCTTCGAATCGGTACTAGTCAGAGAAGTTCGATTGAAAGTGCGAAAGAAAATATAGCTGACACTGTTCAGGCAGTACTTACTCTTGGCGGCGCTTACGATGTCTTCTCGGGTGACGGATATCCCGGCTGGCAGCCGAATATGGATTCCGACCTGTTAAAAACTTCGAAGAAAGTCTTTAACGATTTATACGGAAAGGATCCGGAAGTTAAGGCAATTCATGCTGGACTCGAATGCGGATTGCTCGGTGCAAAGTATCCCGGATTGGATATGATATCGTTCGGACCGACAATCGAGGGCGCACACTCACCTGATGAAAGACTGAATATAGCGGATGTAGATAAATTCTATACCCTGCTGAAATCTACTCTGAAAGAATACACAGTATAATTATAAAGGGAACATTATAGTTCCCTTTCATTTTTATAAGTTCAATAAAGATAAGGGAGTTCAATTCTATGGGTCATAATAAGAATTTATACTCAGTCCCGGATGTTAAAACAGTCCAGGAAATGTTACTACTATCTACGGATAAGTACGCAGGTAAACCTGCTTTACAGGATTTGAACAATACTCCCTTACAGGAACTAACTTATAGTGATTTGCTCGACAATGTTCTCCGCTTCGGAAATGCTCTTAAAAAACTCGGGCTGCCGGAACGAAGTCACATCGCAGTGATTGCCGAGAACAGGGTGCAGTGGGCTTTAAGTTTCCTAACCTGCATGACATTCAATCATGTTATAGTTCCAATCGACAGGAACCTGACTGAAAATGAGATTCTAAATATTGTTCACGAGTCAGATTCTGTTGCTGTCATTTTCAGCGAATCCTATGATGAAATCTTTTCCGGAATTAAATCCACGTTTAAGAATGTAAAACATTTGATTTGCATGGATAAAGGTTCATCGGAAAATCAGTTTGAATATATGATGGAACTCATTAACAAAAATGAACCTGCCGGTAAAGATGAGTTGCCAAATATAAATCCTGAAGATCTTGCAGAAATTATATTTACTTCCGGTTCACTCGGCAGGGCAAAGGGAGTTATGTTATCGCAAAAGAATCTCGCGTCCAATCTTGTTGACATGGTTAGTATGCTTATGATGTACCCGGAAGATAAATTCCTGTCCGTCCTTCCTATGCATCATACTTATGAATGTACCTGCGGATTGCTCTGCCCGTTATACAGCGGGTCGTCCGTTCATTTTGCTCGCTCGCTAAAAACGGTAACCGAAGATCTAAGCAGAGTGGGCCCGAGTATATTACTTGGAGTTCCGCTTCTTTACGATAAAATGTTTAAGAAGATATCGAAAGGTATTAAAGACGATAAGGTGAAATCGGTAATAGTTCCGCCGCTGCGCAAAATTACCAACGCATTGTCCTCAATCGGCTTAAAAAATATGAAGAAGAAAATCTTCAAAGAATTGCATCACCGGTTTGGAGGTAATATCAGGATATTCATTGCCGGCGGAGCGGCTCCCGATCCGGAAGTTGCTAAAGGACTTAGGGAATTCGGATTCAGCTTTCTGCAGGGTTACGGTTTGACTGAAACATCACCAATTCTCGCTCTAAATAGATTGGATATGTTCAAAGATAATGCAGCAGGACTTCCTCTGCCAAGTGTGGAAATTAAAATTCATAATCCCGATGAAGACGGATCTGGTGAGATCTATGCTAAAGGTCCGAATGTTATGCTCGGATATTACAAAAATGAAGAATTGACAAATGAGGTTCTTGAAGACGGCTGGTTCAAAACCGGTGATATTGGCTTTGTTCACAGCGATGGATTTCTTCACATAAATGGTAGAAAGAAGAATGTTATAATTTCTAAGAGTGGTAAGAATGTTTTCCCTGAAGAAATTGAGGATGTTCTTAACAGAAGCCCGTTCATATTGGAATCGATTGTCTTCGGTGCTAAGGACGAAAAACAGGATGAGGTGATTGCCGCAAAAGTAGTTGCTGATGCAGAAGCGCTTATCAAACATGCTGAGGAGAATAGTGTAAATATCAATGATGCTATGATCAAAGAGATTATCGATGAAGAAATTAAGAAATGCAATAAATCGCTTGCGTCCTATAAAAGAATAATTAAATACGAAATTCGAGAGAATGAATTCGAGAAGACCACGACGCAGAAGATTAAAAGGTTTCTTGTCAACAGCGAATAATAATTTGAATATACTGTCGAATTTTCGTAACCTTGCCCGACTATTTTGAATTAAGCTTATTGCATGCATAGAATTCTTCTACTTCTCTTGTTATGGGTAATTGCATCCGGAATATCGAGGGCACAGGTTAATCTCCGAACTGGCAACTTACTTAAGACCCACAAAATAATTCTTTCGGAGGGAATCGGCCCATCCATCGCCCGAACGGATTACAGTGATATCGGTTTCCGTTATAATATCAAAGGTGCTGTTGAATATTATCAATGGTATTATTTGAATCACGCATTCGGAGCAAGAATTTCGGGTAATCTGGGTGAGATAACTGCCAGTGATCCTTCAAAAATTCCCAATACTCACATCACACCCATTTATTCACTTAATTTCGGTTTCTTGTATGCTTTTCGATATTCGGATTTCTACTACCCTTATGCGTCAGCCGGATTAACAATTACTTATTTTGATCCCAGAGATTCCAACAGAGACAAGCTGTCCGGCAATCTGCATAATGAATACGATAAATATTCTTCCGATTTCTTTCTTGAAGCCGGATTAAAATACAGGTTCAGTAAAAATTTCCTCGCTTTTGCCGAGGGCACATTTTATATCGATGACGATGATTATTTAGACGATTATAATAACAATGATTTAGCAGACTTTTATGGGACGATCACAATTGGTATTTCGTATGCTCTCTCATTTGAAGAAGATTCCGACGATGACGGAGTACCCGACAATTGGGATAAGTGTCCATTTACACCCTCCAATGTGGAGGTAGGCGAATATGGCTGCCCGATAGATAACGATATTGACGGGATTCCGGATTTTAGGGATGCTTGTCCTGATACTCCTGTTGGAATTGAAGTAGACCGTTTCGGATGCGCTTTTGATGACGATGATGATTCAATCCCTAACTATGCCGATGATTGCCCCGATACGCCAAAAGGGATTAGAGTAGATGAGAAAGGTTGTCCTCTTGATGGTGACGGTGATGATGTTCCTGATTATATAGATCTATGTCCGAACACAGCTGAAGGTGCTGAGGTAGACTCGACTGGCTGCTATAAGCTGGATGAGAGTAAGAACTTTTCCGAAAGTATTACAATATATTTTGATTCAGGGGATTCAACAATTAGTGAAGTTTATTATGAAAAACTGGACAGACTTACCTATCTGATAAACAACTATGAAAGTGTAATATGGTATATCGAAGGATACATGGATAGTATTGAAAAATCACCGGTTCAGGAGAGTATTTCGCAGATCCGTGCAAAAACCGTCTGGGATTTCCTGGTTCGCGCGGGGGCTCTGCCGAGCAGATTGGTAGTATCAGATAAAGGAAGCGGTTTCGCAGTAGGGGATAACAGGACAATAACAGGACGCAGTAAAAATCGCAGAGTCGTAATTTTTGGAATAAAATGATATTTTCATTCTTGCGATATATTGAAAAGTGTAATATATTTGTTATTCAATTTTGATATAAATATCTCAATTGAATGTTCATAAATGTTTTGCGAACATCTGCGGGAGTAGCTCAGCTGGTAGAGCACAACCTTGCCAAGGTTGATGTCGCGGGTTCGAGTCCCGTCTCCCGCTCAAAGAATCCACTTCCTGTGGATTTTGTTGTTTATGGCGATGCACCTGCCAGCCGAAGTTTCAACAAAGGCTGGGGTCAGTTGCAAGCGGTAAGTGGTCCCGTTACAGAGCGGGAGTTTGCAAAACCTATAGTAAGATTAGTTCTTAAAATATTTTTATTCGGCGGCGTAGCCAAGCGGTCTAAGGCGAAGGTCTGCAAAACCTTTATTCATCGGTTCGAATCCGATCGCCGCCTCTAAAATCCTATAATCCCTTATTTTATAAGGGATTACTCATTTCTAGTTATCCCTTCGTGACAAAAACGTGCCATTTAATTCTCTTACAATAGAGAATAATGGGGAGCAATTTGGCTATTCCAAAAGCTGGTTTGAGAAAGGTTTCGATTGGATGAAGAAGTACCTAAAGTAATAATTGCGTCTGATGATTATTGGAGTACTAAAACCGAGAATGGTTGGGAGGTACCTTTAAAGGATCCGTAAAAGGACATAATAACACTGTGAAAAGGCAAAAACACTTGTACGTATCTTTTATGTATTAAAAAACTGGTTCATTTGAAGTTGAATCTAAAAAGCTTGTAATTGTATATATTCACACATTATTTATATCGCCGTAACCCACTGTCAATAGAGTTTTCATCATTTTTGTTAAATGATCATTCTCTTTCTATTTCTTTGTAAAAGTGATACATTTCAAATAAAAAGAAAAGAATAATTTTTGGATTACATTACTAATAGTAATAAATTTGCCTTCAATACCATCTTTGTTGAGATGAAATTTGCTAATTACTGATTTTTAGTTAGCAACAAAGCAAAAAAGTTTTTTTCACATTATTTGAAATAATAAAAAAAACATTCAAAATTGAGAGTTAAAATATGTTGTCAAATCAAAGACGTGAGAAAATATTAGAGTTAATAAGGGAGGACGGTCATGCAAAAGTTGCGGATCTCAGCAGATTATTTAAAGTTACAGAGGTCACTATTCGACACGATCTTGAGAAGTTAGAAACAGAAGGTTTAATTCTTCGTGAACACGGAGGTGCTTTTCTAAAAAATATGGATCTGAGTGTTAGGAGTTTTCAAATACTAAACCAAGAAAACCTTAATGAAAAAGTTGCTATTGCACGTAAGGCTGTTGAGTTCATTCATGATGGAGATATGATTATTCTTGATTCGGGTTCAACTACTACCGAAATTGCGAAACTGATAACGGGTTTTAAGAACCTTACTGTTATTACAAACGCACTTAACATAGCTCTTATACTTGGAGCTCAATCAGAAATCAATGTCAACGTTACCGGCGGTGAATTCAAGGCCCCGACACTTTCATTAACAGGTGAAAAAGCAGCTGATTATTTTCAAAACATTTATGTTGACAAGCTATTCCTTGCTACTGCGGGTATTACATTAAAATCCGGTCTAACTTACCCGGGAATTAGTGATATTGTTGTAAAGAGAGCAATGATAGAATCATCGAAAGAAGTCTATTTGGTTGCAGATTCTTCTAAATTAGGGAAAGCTTCTTTTGCTAGTTTAGGTCCCCTATCTTTAATTGACTATCTTATAACAGACTCAAAAATAAAATCCGAAGATATTGCATGGCTGAAAACATATGACGTGAAATATTTACACACCTGAGAATAAATCCATAATAGTACCTAACTGCTCTCCCAAATATATCACATTTCGATAAATTACTAATTATTTCCCGGATTTTTAGATCGTCGCCAATAGGGTATTGTTTATTTTTATACTTCGTAAATAAACAATGCACTCGAAAGTTTTATGCTTTGTAATTGATTGCGATTAATTAAAAATAGAAAACAAACGAAATATTAACTTGCTTTTTTTATTTTGCTTTATTAGCTTCCTAAAGCAATTAGCAACTATATGATATCCAAAAGAAACTAAAAGCAAATTAAAAGAAAACAAACGGAATGTGCTACTTCACTAATATGTTAATTATTGCAAATATCTTTTTTCGCATTTATGATGAAATCGGTTAGTAATGACATACTCTAGCATATAGTAAACATCTACTTCAAATAAGCTTATAAATAGATATTAATTTTTTGTTTAATTTTTTAGGAAAGAAAAATGATTGGAAAATTAAAAGGTCTATTCTCATCAAGCCTTATATTTTGCTTATTTCTTTTTATCGCCTCACTTTCAGAAATATCTGCTCAAGGCAAAATTATCGGTAAAGTAACTGATGAATCAACAGGTGAGCCTCTTTTTGGCGCAAATGTTATCATACTAAATACCTATATGGGTGCAGCTACAGATGTTGACGGGGACTATATAATCGTCAATGTTCCCGTAGGTGTTTATTCCATTCAGGCCTCTATGATCGGTAATAAAAAAGTGATGAAAACCAATGTAATAGTTTCGGAAAATCGAACTACCCGCGTTGATTTTACCTTGGAAGAAGAAACATCTGTCTTGGGTGAGGATGTTGTAGTTACGGCACAACGAGATATTCTTCATAAAGAGGTATCAAGTAGTCAGACTATTATTGGTGATCAACAGATTAAAGAAGCAGCAGGTGTTAGAACATTAAGCGATTTTCTCTCAACACAAGCTGCTATTACTAATGATAAATACCTGAATATCCGCGGAGGTTTAGCGAGTGAAACTGGAACCATGGTTAACGGATTAACATTTGTTAATCAAAGATCAGGTAAGTCAGAATCTTTAATACCCACCAGTGCAATCGAACAAGTTTCTGTTACTTCAGGTGGAATGAATGCTGAGTATGGCGATTTCCGCTCAGGTATAATAAATGTGACTGCAAAAACAGGTTCAAATGACGGTTATCATGGTTCCTTCAGTTTTTCAAGAAGCGGTGCTCATCAGAAAAGATTCGGTAAATCAATCACCGATCCCTCAATTAATATTTTAAGGACACATCTTGATCCTGATATTGCTTTTATTGGGCCTGCTGAGGCTGCAGAACGAGGTAT
>CAXXJE010000003.1:0-35461 GCA_963675055.2 Melioribacteraceae bacterium
TTGCGCAAAATCATTGATTGCTGCTGGAATTAAAGAAATAATTATATTTTCCGACTACCACGATACATTGGCGGAAGATTTCTTTAAAAAAGCAAACGTCCAGATAAAGAGGTTAAAAATGCCTGACTTAAATATCGTGTATGACCTTGATGGTTACACTTCTGCCAAAAAGATTGAGACAAAAGAATAGAGTAAATGGTTTGCACCGCCAATTAATTTAATTTTAAGTATATTTGTGCTCTTAATACCCATATTTTAGCCATGAAATTAACAAAAGAAAATCTAAAAAAATATTTTAATCCTGAAAATTTCTTCAACAGAGATTTGAGCTGGCTGGAATTTAACAAGCGGGTATTGGAAGAAGCTTTAATACCGGACCTCCCTTTACTTGAACGAGTAAAATTTGTTTCTATTTTTTTCTCAAATCTTGATGAATTCTATATGATTAGAGTCTCAGGATTGAAAGAGCAGATAAGAGCCAGGATTATCGAACCGTCAATTGACGGTTTGACCCCGATTGAAGAACTCAGAAACATTGAACAGCAAGTTCAACCGACATTGGAAAAATTGTACAATCACTGGGGCAAAACAATTGTTCCTGAGCTATCTGAGAACTGTGTTAAAATCGTCAGCAACTATAATTCATTTACGAAATCGGAAAAGGCAATTCTCAAAGAGTACTTTAACCGGGAGATTTATCCGGTATTAACTCCGCTCGCATTCGATCCCGGGAGACCATTTCCCTATATTTCAAATCTTAGCCTGAGTTTTGCTATACTCATTAAAAAGACTAACGGCGAAAAACACTTTGCGAGAGTAAAAATTCCAAGTATACTCCCTCGTTTAATGAGAATTGATAAAATTCTTCCGGCGCGTAAAGGCAACGGTGAAAAAATTTGCGCTAAGTACATATGGCTGGAAGAGTTGATAAGGAATAATATTTCAATTCTTTTCCCGGGAATGGAAATAATAGAAGCGCATACGTTCAGGATAACGCGAAATACGGATCTTGAGATTCAGGAAGATGAAGCGGACGACTTGCTTGAACTGATTGAAGAAAACATCAAGCAACGCAAGTTTGGTTCGGTTGTCAGACTCGAAGTGGAAAAAGACATGCCCGAGTTTATGATTGATACGCTGACTGAGAATCTCGAGATAAAACGCAACGCTATACACATACTCGACGGCCCGCTTGGCATGAGTGCGGTTATGGAGTTATATGGCCTGCCGCTGCATCATCTTAAAGAGAAACAGTTTCATCCTGTTACTCCCTCTATATTCGAGGAGGACGAGAGTATATTCACAGCGATAAAACAGCGGGATATTATTCTTCATCACCCATATGATTCTTTTACTCCTGTTATCGATTTTATAAAAGAGGCGTCACAGGATCCCGATGTACTTGCCATCAAGCAAACCCTATATCGTGTCGGATCAAATTCTCCAATCGTTAAGTCGCTTATTGAGGCAGCCGACAGGAAAAAACAGGTTGCGGTGCTCGTTGAATTGAAAGCCCGTTTTGATGAAGAGAACAATATTTACTGGGCTAAGGAACTTGAAAAAGCCGGTGTTCATGTTGTATATGGTTTAGTCGGATTAAAAACGCATTCAAAAATGACACTTGTCGTTAGGAGGGAGCTGGACGGGGTTAAACGTTATGTGCATCTAAGTACCGGAAATTACAATGCAACAACCGCCAAGCTTTATACGGATATAGGTATGTTCACGGCAAACCCGGATATATGTTCCGACGTTTCGGAGGTTTTTAATTATCTGACCGGATATTCGGAACAGAAAAAATTCAGGAAGCTGTTTGTTGCTCCCATAAATATAAGGGAAAACTTTCTCAAATTGATTCAACGTGAAATATCCAATGTAAAAGCGGGCGGTGAAGGTAAAATTATATTTAAAATGAATTCGCTTGTGGATCCGTCACTAATCGCCGCACTTTATGAGGCTTCCAAACACAAGGTAAAGATTGAACTTATTATACGGGGTATTTGCTGCCTCGTTCCCCAAAAACCGGGACTCAGTGAAAATATTATGGTCAGAAGTATTGTCGGCAGATTTCTTGAGCACAGCAGGTTATACTATTTCTATAACAATGGTGACGACGAGTTGTACCTGAGCAGCGCCGACATGATGCAGAGAAACCTTGATCGCCGCGTTGAACAAACTTTCCCGGTTGAAGATAAAAAATTAAAAGAAGAGCTCAGAAAAACTGTACTTGATATTTCACTTGAAGATAATGTGAAATCACGTATACTTCTACCGACTGGTAAATTTGTTAATAATCGAAAAGTATTTACACAGGGAAGCACAAACCTTCAGGAATGGTTGATGGAACGATCCAATTCAAACAACAAACCGGCAAAAAAGAAAGTGAAGCAGCAGGCTACCTGATCCCTGCCGCCATTCGTTATACAACTATTCCCCATATTTGAGCCAGCAGGAAGCACACAATAAGTCCCATAGCCAGCGGAATTATCGTAGAGATCGCAGCCCATTTAATGCTTTTAGTCTCTTTATAAATTGTATAGATTGTTGTCGAACACGGGTTATGCAGCAGACTGAACAACATAAGCGATACTCCGGTTAATGCGGTCCATCCCCCTGCTCTTAGAATATTGGCAGTATCGCCAACTGAATCTAGTTCGAACATAACTCCTGAACCGGCGCCGATATCATGCATGCCTGTAACTAAAACCGTAAGCATAAGAACTGTCGGTATAACTATTTCATTTGCCGGTATAGCAATTATATATGCAAGAAGAATAACACCATTCAGTCCCAGCAGCAATCCGAACGGATTTGAAAAATCTATAAAGTATTCAGCAATACTAATGTCGTCAATCTGAACGTTAGCAACCAGCCATATCAATATACCTGCAGGGACAGCGAATATGATTGCGCGCCAAAGGACAAAAATTGTTCTGTCAATAAGAGAAGTATAAAGAGTCTGCCAAATTCTCGGCGGCCTGTAAGGCGGAAGTTCAAGACTGAATGCAGAGGCTTCCCCTTTAAGAATTGAATTTGATAGCCCCCATGAAACAACAAGACTAAGAAAGATACCGAGCAAAGCAACGAACACAACTGCGCCGGCACTTGCTAACCCTGCCACCGCTGGCGGTACAACTGAACCTATAAATATTGTAGCAATAAGTATTTGGGTAGGCCACCTGCCATTACACAATGAAAAATTATTCGTAATTATTGCAATAAGTCTTTCTCTTGGACTGTCAATCACCCTTGAGGCAACAACACCAGCAGCGTTACAACCGAATCCCATTGCCATTGTTAGAGCCTGTTTACCGTGAGCGCCAGCTCTTCTAAACAGACTATCCATATTAAACGCAACTCTTGGCAGGTATCCGAAATCCTCGAGCAGAGTAAACAATGGAAAAAAAATAGCCATTGGGGGAAGCATAACCGCAATTACCCAGGCCATAGCAAGGTAAGCGCCATCGATCAGAAGTCCGTTAATAAAAAACGGGAGTCCTATACTGGCAGCAACATCTTTTAACCATGGATGCACAGTATCAAGTAGGAACGACGCCAGCAACCCCGAAGGGTAATTAGCCCCCTGTATCGTAAGCCAAAAGACAACAGAGAGAAGAATAAACATTATCGGAAAGCCGAGCCATTTACTGGTGAGAACACTATCAAGTTTAGTATCCAAGGAATATGCTTCTTTGTTACCGGCAATATGAACAGTATTTTTCGAAATTGAGGCTGCGTCCTTGTAAATCGATTCAAGAACATAATCATGCATGCCCTCGCCGATTTCCCACCTGAGTTCATTTGCTTTAGTGAGTATTGATTTTACATTATTCATACTTCCTCTGCTCCCCTCATATCTAATGCCGGTTCCGCCATTTCATTACTTTTTAATTCAAGGCTTCCTATTTCTCCGGATTCAACAGCATCAATCATACTCTGATCCCCTTCAAGCAGTCGCATAGCAACCCAGCGGGTATTAGGTAAATCGGGAAACTGTTCAGTAAGCATTTTAGTCAATTCGTTTATGGCAAAATCTATTTTTGGTGATATCGATTTTATTCGTCTCGGTTTACAAGTATATTTGCCGCTTGCAACCTGGTCAATGTAATTAAGAAGTTCGTCCATACCTTTTTTCTGACGCGCTTCTGTTGGAACAACCGGGATTCCAAGTTCCTTTGATAAAGCCCTTATATCAACTTCCATGTTATTCCGTTTAAGTTCATCCATGAGATTAACGACCAGTATTACCCTGTCGGTAATTTCAAGTATCTGAAGTACCAGATTCAAATTTCGCTCAAGCCTGGTAGAGTCCACAACAATTAAAGTTACATCCGGTCTGCCGAACAGAATGAAATTACGTGCAATATCCTCATCTGTACTTGTAGATAACAACGAATATGTACCCGGCAGATCAACAAGTTTATAGTTGCTGTTGTTAAACATGAATCCGCCTTCAGCCCGGGAAACAGTTTTTCCGGGCCAATTGCCTGTGTGCTGTTTAAGACCGGTAAGGTTATTAAAGATAGTGCTTTTACCTGTATTGGGATTACCGGCAAGCGCAACCACATAATTAAATTTGTCCATGTTGATCCCAAGCTTTACGAGGTTATCAACATTATGAATCGGACATTTCTCACAATTTTCTAAATTTATATCTGCCATTATTAATCTCTGTTTAATTCACGTCTTTTATAAATACCTGGCTCGCATGATTCCTTCTTATCGCGATTGTCGCACCTCGAATACGATAACCGGTCGGATCACCGCCGAGGCTTTGAATCTGTGCTGAAACTTCAGTGCCTGGAACAAGCCCTAGATCGAGCAAACGCCTTCTCTGCTGGCCTCTGACTGATTTACCGATTCCAAGTACCGTTCCTTTCTCCCCTACTTTCAGATCAGACAGCTTCATGAAAGACTTTATCGCACCTTTAACTTCTGTAATTCGTTGAACAGCAATATTGGCAGCAATAATCGGCGCCAGGATGCATATTTCCCCGTTAGCTTCGAATTTAATTCTGTCATTGCTCGCTTCAATCATTCTTATCTGCTGACCTACATAAAGTCCTTCCGCAACCAACTGGGCATATACTGCCTGAGGCTCATCTTCGAGGTGAGTGATCTTTGCGAATTCGCCTTCACTCAGTTCGGAAATATAAATGCTTTTTTTCTCAGGCATTTCACCCTTTGTGTTGGGAATGGGATCACCGTGCGGATCCAGAATCGGATTACCGATTTCGGCAGCAAGCTTGTCGGCATCATCAATTGAAAGTAAATGTTCCATTTCCTCGGCCTGCTGATGCCATTCGGTTTCACGCACACTTGTTTCATCCGCGAGATACCTTTCCCACAAGCGATGAACCCTTATAACACGCAAGGCATATCCCCGTCCTTCGGAAGTAAGTTCAAGGTGGTCGCTGCTGGAGACTATCAGTCCCATTGACTGAAGTTTAACAACAACTTCTGCTGCCTTATCCTTGCTTATCGATAAACTGCCTGCAATACTATCTAATGAGCAGCGACTTGAATTGTATTCGCAATCATATATATGCTTGAGTGCGTCCTCAATGTTTATGCGTGCAGTGTCTCGCAGTGATCTTTTCCATCTTGCTACCAGACCCTTCCCGGGCCATATTGCATAAACTACCGTAGCAATGAGTATTCCTCCGACTATTAGTGTAATCAAATTTCCTTCCATAACTCTACCTGCTATAATTTCACAACATATAACCTAGATGCAACCTGCGAACTAAACGAATGCTGTATTTCATCAATTTTAATAATTATTGAATTATCGAATCCAAGTACATTTAAGACAGCAATCTCTTTTTCCAATTCAATTCCAACACTGGTCAAATAATCCATAAGTTCTCTGTTCGAATGATCGACTCTTTTAACTTTGTAAACAGCACCGACAACTGCATCTGATAAACTGATCAAATCCGGTACTTCCGGCAGAGTTCCATCTTTCGCGGGAATCGGATCACCATGAGGATCGAACTGTGGATAACCAAGAAATTCATCAATCTTATCCACAAGGAAATCAGTTGTCTGATGTTCAAGTATCTCGGCTTCATCATGTACTTCGCTCCAGGACAAACCAAGAGTGTTGATAAGAAAAGTTTCCCAAAGCCTGTGCCTTCGTATCATCTTCAAAGCAAGTTCCTCGCCTTCACCTGTTAACTCTACACCTTTATAACGCTCATAATTCAACAATCCCTGGGAATTAAGCCTTTTTACCATATCCGTTGAAGCTGCGTTGCTAACCTCGAGCTTATCGGCAATATAAGCTGTACTTACCAGATCATTCGAGTCACAACTGAGATGATAAATCTCTTTAACGTAATTTTCTTTTGAAATATTAGTCATAGTTAACAACAAACTTAAGCAAGCTTAACTTTATTGTCAAGACATTTTAATATTCATTGATGGACCGGAAAACTATTTGCGTATTTATTCAGTATTATAGTGCGAAAAGTATATTATAAATATACATTCCGAATATTATACGCTTAGTTGATGTCGAAGTTAACAAGGATTTGGCCGCAATGGTTATAATAAGTTTTATTTTGTAGATTTGTTATTCAAAATTTTGAAAGGAATAGTTAATGGCTGAATTAACAAAAGAAGCTGTAATAGAGGCATTGAAAAATGTTGATGATCCGGATCTTAAACGTGATCTGGTTAGCCTGAACATGGTTAAGGGAATTGAAATTGAAGGTTCGAAGCTAAATGTTACTATAGAACTTACGACACCTGCCTGCCCGCTGAAAGATAAAATAAAAGAGGACTGTGAAAACGAGATTAAAAAGCAGATACCTGAAGTATCGGAAATAAATATTTCCATGACTGCAAAAGTTCTTGACAGCAACCAGTCGAAAAAGAGCTCAATTATGCCGGGTGTTAAAAACACTATTGCTGTTGCAAGCGGTAAAGGGGGCGTTGGCAAAAGTACGGTTGCAGTTAACCTGGCGGTTGCGTTAGCACAGGAAGGTGCAAAAGTTGGGTTAATTGACGCTGATATTTACGGACCAAGTATACCCATGATGCTTGGTATTAAGGAGAAGCCTCAAATTCAGCCTTCCGGTGATTCACAGAAAATGATGCCGTTGGAAAATTACGGTATTAAGATTATGTCAATCGGATTTCTTATAGAGGATGATGCACCGGTAATTTGGCGCGGTCCGATGGCAAGCGGCGCAGTAAAACAATTTATGTCGGATGTGGAATGGGGCGAACTGGATTATTTAATATTCGACCTGCCACCTGGAACAGGTGATATCCAGTTAACTCTCGTACAGACTATTCCACTTTCAGGCTCAGTATTGGTAACCACTCCACAACCCGTTTCTCTTATTGATGCGGAGAAAGGTTTGAAAATGTTTGAACGTGTGAACGTACCGGTTCTCGGGATAATTGAAAACATGAGTTATTTTATAGCTCCCGATACCGGCAATAGGTATGAAATATTCGGGCATGGCGGTGGAGAGGATCTCGCTCATAAATTAGGAACAAAGTTCCTGGGCGGTATACCAATTGATCCCAGAATTCGCGAAGGCGGGGATACCGGCAAACCGATAGTTTTCGAAATCAAGGATTCAAATGAATCACAAATAATTTATAAAATCAGCCGCGATCTGGCTGCAGAAATAAGTATGCAGAACATTTCCTCAAGCGCTGCTTCAATAGAAATTGAAATGGACTAAGTAAACTGGAGTAAAAATGTCTGAATCATTATCAGAAAAGGTAACCACTGCCCTCGAGACAATAAGACCTTATCTTAAAGCTGATGGCGGAGACGTTGAGTTAGTCAACGTGACTGAGGAAGGCATTGTAGAAGTAAGACTGATAGGCGCATGCGTCGGATGCCCCATGTCACAAATGACCCTTAGAGCCGGAATTGAACGGGCTCTGATCCGTGAAGTTCCCGGAATAAGAAGGGTTGAATCCGTAGTCTAAACTTTAATCGAAAATAAAATATGGTATGTTAAAATGAGAAGAAAAGTAATCGCAGGAAACTGGAAGATGAACAAGGACCTGAATGATTCCGTAAGTCTGGTTTCCGAACTTAAATCAAGTCTTCCCGAACTCGGACAGAACGAAGTTATTGTTTGTCCCCCGTTCACATCACTCGAAGCAGTTAATGCTATTGTGAAAGATTCGAAAATTAGTCTTGGAGCACAAAATATGCACCAGGAAGATAGCGGTGCATTTACAGGTGAAATATCCGCGGCTATGCTTAAAAGTGTTGGGTGCCAATATGTAATTCTCGGTCACTCGGAAAGAAGAACAATTTTTGGAGAGACTGATGAGCTAATTAATACCAAAACTAAAAAAGCTCTGGACTCGGATTTGAAGGTAATTTTCTGTGCAGGTGAAACTTTAGAAGAACGAGAAAATGGTACGACAAAGGATGTAGTGAAAAAACAGGTAACTGTCGGACTTGAAGGAATATCCGATGAAGCGATGGCAAATATAATTATTGCGTATGAACCTGTATGGGCAATCGGTACAGGAAAAACCGCGACACCCGATCAGGCACAGGAAGTTCATAAATTTATAAGAGATTTAGTTGGCGAATTATTTTCTGCTTCAGTCGCAGAAAATGTAATAATTCAATATGGCGGCAGCGTTAAACCTGAAAACGCCGAGGAATTACTCGGACAACCGGATATCGACGGTGCACTGGTAGGCGGAGCTTGCCTAAAACCCGATTCTTTTTCAGATATTATAAAATCAGCCTAAATTTAGCCCGCCCAAAAGGCGGGCTTTTCTGTTAACTTGTTGTAAAACAAGGATTTAGCACTAAACAACCCCATTGATTTCCCCTCTTTTCTTTATTATATTTGTAGTCTTTATTTTTCTATTTACTGCGAGAATATGTTTAAATATCGAATATTTTTAATTCTAGCATTTTTATCGAGTTTCAGCAATTTCTACTCACAGATTAGAATTAAAGAACTGCCCCCCTATGATTTTAATTCCGTTGCAGCCGATTTTCTAAATCTGACGAATTCAAGACAAATTATTCCGCTGAACTCCGGCTGGATTGCATATACTCCTGATATGAGGCAGCAGTCCGTAAATGTAAATTTACCCTGCGCTTTCAAGGAAGCCACCGACCTTATTTTTGAAAAAGAGTTTACAATCAGTGATAATATTCTCAGCAGTAAGGATCTGGTTCTACATCTCCTGGGTGTTAATTATTCGGCTGAGATTCTACTCAATGATGTGGTGGTTTTTAAAAACGACATTGCGAATATTCCTGTCTCGGTTCTACTAACACGTGAACTTCTCAAATCGAGTGAAGCAAATAATCTTAAGTTAAATATTCAGCATGAACTGGATGATAAAAATACGATACCTCCATTACAGCGATTCCTGTTTCCCGAGAATTACGGTGGTATAACCAGAGATGCTTTTATTGAAGTACTCCCCCTGGACAGAGTAACAATCAATAAGTCAACAACTAAAATAAGCGATAATTATACGCAAGCTTATATCGATCTGGCATGCAATATTGAACAGCGACCCGCAGACAACGACAGCAATAACGAGAGAAACTTTGATTTAGATATAAAGCTCAAAAATCCGGAAGCTACGGTTGTATGGCAAAAAAACATCAGCGACATTTCCGGAACTCAAAAATCACTGAATATCGAAATCAATTTCAGTAATCCTGATTTATGGTCTCCCTCTTCACCGGAAGAATATAGCCTCGAACTTAGTCTGAGAGAAAACGGAAGAGAACTTGACCGGGTACAAAAAGAATTGGTGTTTAAGGAAATTAAATCGGGCAACGATTTGTTCATTCTTAACGGTGTTGAATTTGAGGTAAAGGGAATAACATATATTCCCAATAGTCAGTTCAGAACTAATAAGAACATATATGATATTCTTGACAAAGACCTGAAGACGATTAAAAGGCTTGGCTTCAACAGTGTAAGATTTGCAAAGCACATTCCTCACCCATACGCGTTAAAAAAATGTACTGATTTAGGTTTGTTTGCGTTTGTTGAGATACCAATTCACTCCATGCCTGAAAGTTTTGCAGATGACGAAAGCTACCGATACAGGAGTATCAACCTCCTCAACAGTTTCATCGAGGAATACGCTAACTTCCCTTCTGTTTTAGCTATCGGAGTTGGGACATCTTATATTTCTGATTCAGAGTCACATGCGGGATTTATCTCAAATCTTGCCCGGAGGATAAAATCTAAAACCGAAATATATTCTTATGCATCGTTCATTGGAGATAAGTTTACGAAAATACCGGAACTGGATCTTTATGGTATTGAAATATTCGACAGGGATCCTTATGAATCAATGAAAGACCTAAATTCGATTAAAGAGTCCATCAGCCAAAAACACATATTCGTAAGTGAAGCTACATTCCCAAATTATTATGGAAGTAAAAGCGGTTACCAGTACAAATTCAGCATTGAGGCTCAGGCAAAGTACTATGAAGATGTTATCAATTTTTCCGAGGGAAACAAGTTATCCGGATTCTTTATAAATACATTTAAAAACTATATTGGTGATTATACCTCGATGTATACCAGATACAACGAGAATAACAATTACAGTATAGGACTAAATGACGATAGTGACAACACAAACCGGATACCTTACAAGGTTATAAGTTCCAAACTGAGAAACTCGGAAAGAGTAACCATTCCAATAGGATCATCTCACGACGATTCACCGATATTTATTATAGTTACCGGACTTGTACTTGCCATACTCATGGCAATACTAATTAATTCCAAGAAAAAGTTCAGGGAGGATGCAACCCGGGCATTACTTCGTCCTTATAATTTTTATTCCGACATAAGAGATCAGAGAATACTAAGTGGTTTTCATACTATTGCTCTTATGTTTATTCTGGCCGGATCACATGCACTGCTGCTGACCAACCTTTTCTTTTATTTTAAGAGCAACATTCTTTTTGAAAAAATACTGCTTTCATTCGGCTCCAACAGAATTATGGAGTCGGTAAGTTATCTTGCATGGCATCCGCTTCAAGCATTTATATATTCTTATGTTTTTTCAATCGTATTGTTCTTTGTTATTGCTCTAATGATAAAAGCAGCATCATTCTTTATCAAGAACAGAGTTCATTTCCTTAATGTTTACTTCGTAGTTATATGGGCATTTTTGCCAATGGCAATATTGCTGCCGCTTAAACTGATTCTTTACAGAATTCTAATCGCCGATATAATGAATCTATACCTCTACGGATTTCTAGTAGTTTATTTGATATGGATCGTACAGCGGATCATTAAAGGTGTGTATGTAATCTTCGATACTTCCAGAACCGCGGTGTACTTTTATTCATCATTATTATTATTAGTCATATTCGGATCAGTTCTTCTTGTTTTTCAACTAACAGATTCAAGCATATTGTACATAATTACGGCAATCAGGCAATTTCAACTTATTTAAGAGACTTAGTTGTATTTATCCAAACTCGAAATATTCGGCTTCAAGTCGTTCGCAAATAAAACTGTCGTTGACTTTACGAAAGGTATAACAGGTATTGTTGGACCCAACGGATGTGGTAAAACCAATATTGTTGATGGTATCCGCTGGGTACTTGGCGAACAAAAATCAAGCACCCTTAGAAGCGATAAGATGGAGAACGTTATTTTCAACGGCACTCGAAATAAGAAGCCGATGGGAATGGCGGAGATATCATTAACACTGGTAAATGACAGAGGAGTGCTGCCGACTGAATATTCTGAAGTAACAATTACACGCAGAATTTTCAGATCCGGTGAAAGCGAGTATCTCCTGAATAAGAATATCTGCCGGCTTAAGGATATAACAAATCTGTTTATGGATACGGGAATGGGCACAAATGCTTACTCCGTAATAGAGTTGAAAATGGTTGAAACAATCCTTAGCAATAAAGCAGATGAGCGAAGACATTTATTCGAGGAAGCAGCCGGAGTTAATAAATACAAACTCAGAAGAAGATTGTCACTTAAGCGGCTGGATGAAGTTAAATCCGATCTGGTTCGTGTAAATGATATTGTTTCCGAAGTGGACAAGAATGTAAGATCGCTTCAGAGGCAGGCTAAAAAAGCTGATAAATATAATCAGATACAATCTGTTCTGCGTGAACAGGAAATTGAACTGGCGGAGAGAGAGTTTTCGCGCGATACATCAAAGCGCAATGAACTTGAAAATAGCAAAAGTGAACTTAATGAGAAGAAGCTTTTTACAGACAACGAGATTAGAAGAATTGAAATTGAACTTATTCAGCTAAGAGATAAAATTCGGGGCATTGAAGAAGAACTTAATGATAAGAGAGCCGAACTAAATAAAGAGTCCGAAAAGCTTTATGAAATTCAAAACAGCATTTCGGTCTCGGAGGAAAGACAAAGATCACTTCAGCGCAATCTGGAAAGATATACATCCGAGCTCGAGGAATTGAAAGTACAATCTGAAGAAGTTGAAATCAGCATTGACGATACTAAAGAGTTGAGCATTGAGGTTGAACAAAAAATATCTGAGAAAGATATAAAAATAAAATCCTCGGTAGGACAAATTGAAACACTGAAAGAAGATCTTGAACAACGGCGAGTAAGGTTAAAAGAACTTAGCAATGATACGGTTGAAATAAGCAAGCAAATAAATGCAAAAGAAAACGTAATAAGCAGTTCAAAGAAAGCTTCAGATAAAATTAATGAAGAGATTGAAAAGCTAAATTCATTAATTCAAAAGACTACAAACAACATCGCCAAAACTGTTGGTTACCTTGAAGAGTTAAATGTTGAGAAAGAGCAGACTCAAAAGCGTATAGAGGAAACCGATAAAATGCTCTCCGATGCGCAGAAGGAAAAGTCCTTACTCGAAAAGGATATTGCCGATCTGAAGCAGGAAGAACTAGACGAAAAGAATGTAATAAGCGGATTGCGAAATAAGATAGAACTTCTTCAATCGATGATCTCAAATCTCGAAGGAGTTTCCAAAGCATCCCGAATATTAATTGAAGATAAGAACTGGTCACAAAAAGAAAAAACTTTATTTGCCGATGTCGGCAAGTCCGATGACAAGTACAGATTTGCACTCGAAGCTGCACTTAAATTCGTTCTCAATAATTTGCTCATTGAAAACATTGATGACCTGAACAAGGCGGTAAAACATCTTAAGGATAACAACCTTGGCAAGGCATCATTCTATCTGCTGAATGGCACTGACAGTAAAAAAACATTACTGGACAAAATTCAGGATTTTTCAATTAGCCGTAAAAGAAAAAAACTACAGCAGCAGCTAGGATTTATAGATTGGGCATATAACCTTGTTGAGACCAAGTCTAAATGGAAGCCTTATTTTCATAAAGTATTAAAGTCCACAGCGGTAATTAATAATTTAGAAACCGCGGTTGAACTGGCAAAGAAATTCCCCTCCTTCTCGTTTACCACATTAAATGGAGACCTTGTTCAATATAACGGGGTAATTGAAGCGGGTTCGATGCCAAAAGCCGACGAGACATTATTTGGAAGGAAGCAGGTACTTGAAGAATTATCGGCTGAATTACCGAAGTATGAAGAGAATTTAAATAAACTCGCCGAGCAGATTAGAGAAAAAACTGAGAAGTTGGAATCTATTGACCTAAATAATATTTCTGATCAGGGAAGATTGCTTCTTAACGAGTTGAACAATATTGAAAAGCAAATTTCACAGCTTGAATTCGAGAAGAATAAGTATACGGAAGAGATTGAAGGGGCTCAGCAAAAAATCCAGCAGAATGCAAAAGAAGCTACATCTATCGATAATGACTTCAACGCATTAACAGATGAAATAAACGAACTGAAAGAAGATGAAATAAAAGCCAGCGAAGAACGCGCAAAATTTGAAACTGAATTAAAACATTTTGAAAATGAGTATAACACTGTTATCTCTGAGCACAACCAGGATAAACTTGATCTCGAACGTTTGCGCGGTAAACTTCAAAATGAGAGAAATGAACTCACGAGGCTTGAGGAATCGAAGGAAAAGATAAGAGCTACTATCGAAAGACGACAGGATGAAATCGTATCTATCAAAGAAGAAACTTTGTCAATCTCCAATATTATTGAGGAGAAAAAATACGAGTACGAAGAAGTAAACGAGATTAGAAGTAAACTTGTAAGTGAAGAAGAAGAAATAAAAGGCAGACTTAAAACCGTTAAAGATGAAGCCTCTAAATATGAATCGGATTTAAATAAGCACAGGAATGAAAGACAGCAGGTATCTGACGGGATACACGAAGTTGACATTCAATCGAGTGAATTAAAAATGCGGCTCGAGAATATAACCGAACATATTAAAGAAGAATACGCCCAGGATCTTGAGTTCAAAGAGTTTGAAGATAATAATGAATTCGATTTTAGATCCGCATCGAGCGAAGTTCATGATTATAAGCAAAGATTGAAATCGCTGGGTCCGATTAACCTCCTTGCGTATTCTGAGTACGAGGAAGAAAATGAGAGACTCGAGTTTCTAACCAAGCAGAGGGATGATCTTATAAAATCCGAAAAGGATCTGGTCAAGACTATCGAAGAGATTAATGAAGCTGCGGAAAAATTGTTTATCGATACATTCCAGGAAATCAGGCAGAACTTCATTACAATATTCCAGTCACTATTCAATCCCGGAGACGAAGCCGACCTTATTATTCAGGAAGGTGTAGACCCTCTTGAAGCAAAAATAGAAATACTTGCTAAACCGAAAGGTAAGCGACCAACCTCCATAGAATTGTTATCGGGAGGTGAAAAAACTCTCACAGCTACTGCCCTTCTGTTTGCAATTTATCTTGTTAAGCCAAGTCCATTCTGTATACTTGACGAGGTTGATGCTCCGCTTGATGACGCCAATGTAGACAGATTCACAAAGCTTCTTCAAGAGTTCAGCGATAAAACACAGTTTATCATAGTAACTCATAATAAGCGTACTATGACAGCCGCTGAGAACATGTACGGCGTAACCATTCAGGATGAAGGTATTTCCAAACTTGTTGGCGTTCAGTTTAACGATGAAATAAAAGCGAATTAGAATGAGATTTATACCACCGGAAGATAGAGTTTATAAGGTGTTCGTTGACTTTGACGGGACGATAACCCAGACTGATGTTGGCGAGCATATGTTTCTTCAATTCGGTGACGCGGATAAAGCGAACGAGATTATTCGGAGATGGATTGATAAGGAAATAACTTCTACGGAATCATGGGTGTTGCTATGTGATACGGTTAAGGAATTCAATCAGGCAAAATTCGATGAATTTCTGTCCGGGATTAGTATCGATCCTTTTTTTAGAGAGTTTGAAAAATATTGCACGGAGAATAACATAGACTTGTTCGTACTAAGCGACGGGCTGGACTACTACATAAATAGAGTCCTGGCGCAAAATGGTTTATCACACTTGAAGGTGTATTCAAATAGTCTTGGATTTGATAACGACAACAACCTGGTTCCTTTTTTTCCTTATACAGATGAAGAGTGCGATCAATGTGCTAACTGCAAGAGGAATCATATATTAAATAATAGCTCCGACGAAGATTACACTATTTATATCGGCGATGGTTATTCCGATACATGTCCGGCTCAATATACTGATTTTATCTTCGCAAAGAACTCACTTTTAAAATACTGTGAGAAGGAAAGAATAAGTTACTACCCTTTTAATGATTTCGGAAATGTATTAGAGAAACTTAAAGAAATGCGCACTAAGAAAAGATTACGCAAAAGACACCAGGCTGAATTAAAAAGAAAAGAAGTATATCAGCGAGGCTGATAACTTGGGGACGGTTTTTAATTGAATAATATCTTAATACTTGCAGGAGAAGCTTCCGGAGATATTCATGGTGCAGCATTAATTCATGAGATGAAGAAATGTGACAGCACACTTGTATTTACCGGAATAGGCGGAGATAGAATGCTTGAAGAAGGCTTCCACGCACAGTATCATATAAAGGATATGGCATTTCTTGGTTTCGCTGAAGTTGTGAAGCATCTACCGTTTATAAAAAAAGTTCAGTCCGCTATATTAAATGATGTCCGGAAGAAAGGTATTACAAAGGCGGTATTGATTGATTATCCCGGTTTCAATTTAAATATGGCAAAAAAACTTAAAAAGCTCGGCGTTAAAATTTTCTACTATATTTCTCCCCAAATATGGGCGTGGGGTAAGAGAAGAATTGCCAAGATTAAAAAGTACATTGACAAAATGATAGTTGTTTTTCCTTTCGAGGAGGAGTTTTATAAAAGAGCAGGAGTTGATGTAGAGTTTGTCGGACACCCGCTTGTGCAAAGAATCGGAACGTACACGTTTGTAGTACGCAATGAATTTATTGAGAAGAATAATCTTGATCCGGATAAGGAGATTCTCCTCCTTATGCCGGGAAGCCGTAAACATGAAATTGACAAAATTTTTTCCGAGTCAATTAATGCCGCAAAACTACTAGCCGACGAATACAACCTCCAGATAGTCGTAGCATGTCCCGGTAATATTGATGAATCAGTATTTTACAAGTATAGTGAAATTGATTTCAAGGTAGTTAAAAACCAGTCTTACGATTTATTCAAACATGCGAGGTTCGGAATAATTAAGTCCGGGACATCAACAATGGAAGCGGCAATTATCGGATTACCTTTTGTTGTAGTTTATGCCACTTCCACACTCACATATCTGATAGGCAAAACTTTAGTAAGTGTTCCAAATATTGCTATGCCCAATATCATTAGCGGGAAGGAAATTATAAAAGAGTTTATACAAACCGACATGGATGCTGATAATATCTACAATTATGTTAAAGCCTTGATGAACAACTCTGATAGATTACAGGAGTTGAAAAACAATTTGATGTCGGTAAAAGACAAGTTGGGCAATAAATCAGCGTCGGAACTGGCGGCGAAAACAATTTGTTCTTAGGAAAATATTTTGAAGGGAATCAAGGATAAACTGCTTCATAAAGCAGGAAAAGTATTACTAGGTTATTTAGTAACTGTTCTTTGTAAAAGTCTGAGGATTGAGTATAAAAACTATATTCAAGTAGAAAAACTGATTGGCGAAAACAAGAAATTTATATCGGCATTCTGGCACGGCACGATGCTCATACCCTGGTATGTTTTCAGGAACAAGAACACTGCTGCGCTTGTAAGCAAAAGCAAAGACGGAGAACTGTTGGCAAGAGTGCTTGCAAAATGGGAATATGATGTAGTTAGAGGCTCAAGCCGTGATGGTGGCAAAGCGGCATTCGACAAAATAGTTGATATAGCAAAGTCTGATAAATCCATTGCACTTACTCCTGACGGACCAACCGGACCGCCATTTAAGATGAAAGCAGGAACTGTTGTTGCTGCCAAAAGATCGGGACTACCAATAGTTCTTGTCGGCGTTCGATGCGAAAGTTCGTACAGGTTAAATAGCTGGGACAACTTCGAGATACCAAAACCGTTTAGTAAAGTACGTCTGGATTTTTCAGAACCGGTTTATATCAGCAATGAATTGTCACGTGACGAAGTCTCGGAGAAAATTGCAGAATGTGAACTGTTGTTGAATCAATTGCAAAAGGGTTCGGATATCATTGATTAAATTCGTTAAAATATTGCTTTCACCGTTAGTACCGGTTTATTATCTGGTAATAACCTTTCGCAACTATTTGTTCGACAAGAATATTTTCAAGTCGGTAAAGGTTAGCAGCAAAGTTATATCAATTGGGAATATTACCGTCGGCGGATCCGGTAAAACCCCCGCAACTATTTCAGTGATTAACCATATTAAACAGGCTGGTATAAAGCCCGGAGTATTGAGTAGAGGTTACGGCAGAAATAGCAAAGGTTATCAACTGGTTTATAAGGGAAGCGGCGAGATAATGCCAGTTGATAGATGCGGTGATGAAATGTACCTCGTTGTTGATGAGTGCAATATACCAGGAGCGGTTTCGGAAAGACGCGTGGAAGGTTGCCGTAAGTTTCTGAATGATGTTGATATCCAGGCAATAATTCTCGATGATGCTTTTCAGCACAGATGGATTGATCGGGATCTCGACATAATAATGTTCGACCAGCGATTCCTGTTGAAGAATGCTATTGCACACCATCATCTACTCCCTCTCGGTGTTATGCGCGAGCCTTTCTCGGCTATAGATAGAGCTGACATTATCGTTATCAACAGAAAGTTTTCCCCTAAGGCTGAGTTATCTGAAAAACTGATGGAGAGGATGAAGACAAAAAAAGTTTTTTACGGGTATTATGAAACAACTGGTATTTTCGATGTAAAAACACATAAAAGTTATAAGATAGATGAGTTCAAAGGTCAGAAAAGTCTGGTAGTTTGCGGTATTGCCAGACCATACTCATTCATCAAATTGCTTGAAGAGCATTCTATTGATGTGAAAAATAAAATTCTCTTCAATGATCACAAAGATTATTCGGTTAAGGAAGTACAGGCGGTGAGGAAAGCATTTTATGATACTAATTCGTACTCGGTTTTAACTACTCAAAAGGATGCAGTGAAACTGACAAATTACTCAAAGGAACTCGACGATATTGATATATACTATGTTAAAATTGAATTAAAAATAGAAGAGGAAGATAAATTCAAAAAAGAGTTAATGAAAATTTTTGAACAACAAACAAATAATTAACAATCAAATCATAACGGAGGTAGCTTAATGGCTAAAAAGAAAGCACCCAAATATGTTTATTTTTTCGGCGGTAAAAAAGCTGACGGAAAAACTGACATGAAAAACTTACTCGGCGGTAAAGGCGCAAACCTTGCCGAAATGGTAAACATCGGTTTACCTGTACCAGCCGGTTTTACAATTACTACTGATGTTTGTACTTATTTCAATGCAAACAAAAAGAAATATCCTAAAGATCTGAAAGATCAGGTTAAGAAAGCACTTGCAAAAGTTGAAAAGGAAATGGGAGCCAAATTCGGTGATTCCAAAAATCCTCTTCTTGTATCAGTAAGAAGCGGTGCCCGCGCATCTATGCCTGGTATGATGGATACCATTCTTAATCTCGGATTGAACGATGTAACTGTTGAAGCTATGATCAAAAAAACAAACAACCCGAGATTCGCATACGATTCATACAGAAGATTTGTTCAGATGTATGGCGATGTGGTTCTTGGTCTTCAGCCGGAGGATAAAAAAGATATCGATCCGTTCGAAGCAATTATCGAGAAAAAGAAAAAAGCCAGAAAAATCAAACTGGATACTGAGTTCACAGCAGAAGATTTAAAAGAACTTGTTGAAGAATTCAAGAAAGAAATCAAGAAGAAAACAGGTCACGCTTTCCCGACTAACCCGGAAGAACAACTCTGGGGCGCAATCAGCGCTGTATTCCGTTCATGGGATAACGAAAGAGCTATCGTATACAGAAAACTTAATGACATTCCTGCTGAATGGGGAACCGCAGTTAACGTTCAGTCGATGGTGTTTGGTAACATGGGAGAAGATTCCGGCACAGGCGTTGCATTTACCCGTGATCCTGCAAGCGGCGAGAATATATTCTATGGAGAGTATCTTTTCAATGCACAGGGCGAGGATGTTGTTGCCGGTACAAGAACTCCATTACCAATAGCTGAACTTAAAAACGATGATCCGAAAGTATACAATGAACTGATCGACATAAGAGCTATACTCGAAAAACATTACAAAGATATGATGGATATCGAGTTCACAATCCAGCAGGGTAAACTTTGGATGCTGCAATGCCGTGTCGGTAAAAGAACAGGTTTTGCTGCCATCAAAATTGCTGTTGATATGGTTCGCCAGAAACTTATATCAAAAGAAGACGCAATTATGCGTATCGAACCAGATCAGTTGAACCAGTTATTAAGACCGATTTTCGATCTGAAGGAAAAAGCTAAAGCAGTTAACAGCGGACAGCTATTAACTAAAGGCTTGAATGCCGGTCCGGGTGCAGCTTCAGGTAAAGTTGCTTTCACAGCTCATGACGCTGAAGTTATGGCTGCCAAAGGCGATCCTGTAATTCTTGTTCGAATCGAAACCTCGCCGGAAGATATTAAAGGAATGAATGCTTCCGAAGGTATTCTTACTGCAAAAGGCGGTATGACTTCACACGCCGCACTTGTTGCCCGTCAGATGGGTAAGGTTTGTGTTGCCGGTGCCGGTGCATTGGAAATCGACTACAAGAAAGGTACAATGTCAGTTAGCGGAAGCAAAATCGTTGTGAAAGAAGGCGATTACCTTTCAATTGACGGTACTACCGGTGAAGTTATCAACGGACAGATTCAAACTAAAGAATCCGAAGTTATCCAGGTACTTCTTACAAAAGAACTACAGGCTGCTAAGTCGCCGGTTTATAAAACATATAACGATTTAATGAACTGGGCAGACAAGATCAGACAACTTAACGTAAGAACAAATGCAGATCAGCCGGATCAGTCTAAGAATGCACTTGCATTCGGAGCAGAAGGCATTGGTCTTTGCCGAACAGAGCACATGTTCTTCGGCGGCGAAAGAATTCTCGCAGTAAGAGAAATGATTCTTTCAGATACGGAAGCTGGTAGAAAGAAAGCACTTGCAAAACTGCTTCCTCATCAGAGAAAGGACTTCGAAGGAATCTTTAAGGTAATGAAAGGTAAACCAGTTACCGTAAGAACCCTTGATCCTCCATTGCATGAATTCCTGCCTCATACTGAAAAAGAAATGCAGGAAGTTGCAAAAGCTCTTAAAATTCCTGTGAAGAAAGTGAAATCAAGACTCGAAGCGCTCCATGAATTTAATCCTATGCTCGGATTCAGAGGCTGCCGTCTCGGTGTAAGCTATCCGGAAATTACTGAAATGCAGGCCAGAGCAATCTTTGAAGCTGCTGTTAAAGTAGCTAAAGCCGGTATAAAAGTATTTCCTGAAATAATGATTCCTCTCGTTGGTCACGTTAACGAGTTGAAACTTCAGGAATCAATCGTTCGCCGTGTGGCTGAAGAGGTATTTAAAGCTAAGGGTAAACGAGTTAAATATCTCGTTGGTACAATGATCGAATTACCTAGAGCTGCCGTTACTGCAGATCAAATAGCGGAAGTTGCTGAATTCTTCAGCTTTGGAACTAACGACTTAACCCAGACTACCTTCGGTCTTTCGAGAGATGATGCCGGTACATTCCTGCCTGATTATGTTGACAGGGATATCCTGCCTCGCGATCCTTTTGAAGCACTCGATCAGGCAGGCGTTGGTCAACTGGTTAAGATGGGTACAGACAAAGGTCGTTCCGTTAAAGAAAACCTTAAAGTCGGTATCTGTGGCGAACACGGTGGTGAACCTAGTTCGATAGATTTCTGCCACAGAACAGGACTTAATTACGTCAGTTGCTCTCCTTTCAGGTTGCCTATAGCAAGATTGGCTGCTGCAAGAGCTGCGTTATTGAATCCAAGAAAAGTGGTAAAAAAACCAGCGGCTAAAGCAAAATCTAAAAAGAAATAAGTTATCGATTCGAGGCGATGGGAATCTTCCTGTTGCCTCGGTTGTTTAACGAATTAACGTAGTAATTGATGTAAGGAGAAAATATGAAATTATCGGATTTCAAGTACAACCTGCCTAAAACTGTAATCGCAAAGTACCCGGCACAACCGAGAGACAAGTCGAAGTTAATGGTTTTAGATAGGAAAACGGAATCGATTGAGCATAAGAAATTCACGGATATCGTTGATTATATGTCGAAAGGTGATGTTTTAGTAGTAAACGAAACCAAAGTCATGCAGGCTCGCTTATTCGGTAAAAAAGAAAGAACTAATGCGAAAATTGAAGTTTTTGTTCTTAGAGAACTAAATAGAGAAGAAAACATCTGGGACGTAATTGTCGATCCCGCACGTAAAGTTAGAATCGGTAACAGAATATATTTCAACGATGATTTATGGTGCGAGGTAATTGATAATACAACTTCCAGGGGAAGAACCGTCAGGTTTAATGAGGATGCCGGTGATATTTTCGAGGCAATTGAAAAAATAGGTCAGACTCCCCTTCCCCCATATATCAAAAGAGATGTAACTGTTGAAGACAAGGAAGATTACCAGTCAATGTTCGCAAAATTCGACGGTTCGGTTGCAGCGCCAACTGCATCGCTTCACTTTACACCGGAATTGATCAAAAAGATCAAGAAAAAAGGAATAAAAGTCGCGACAGTAATTCTGCACATTGGTCTTGGAACATTCCGGCCTGTAGAGGTTGAAGACCTGACAAAACACAAAATGGATTCGGAATACTTCGAGATTCCGGAAGAGTCCGCAGACGCGATTAATCAGGCATTAAAAGCCAAGAAAAACGTGTTTGTTGTAGGGACAAGTTCTACAAGAGCGGTTGAAAGCAGTGTTACTGCGGAAGGATTTGTGAAACCGAATTACGGCTGGACTGATAAGTTTATCTTTCCACCATACGAATTTAAGATTACTAAAAAATTAATAACAAATTTTCATCAGCCCGAATCAACTCTTCTCATGCTCGCTGCAGCTTTCGGCGGGTACGATTTTGTAATGAAAAGTTATAAAAAAGGCATCAAGGCAAAATACAGGATGCTTAGTTTCGGCGATGCAATGTTAATCTTATAAATGAGTACATTTGTAATTATACCATCCGGTGGAAGCGGTTCAAGAACATCGCATTCGACCCCGAAGCAGTACCTTAAATTCGGGGGAAAGGAAATGATAGTTTATACACTTGAAATATTCCAGAAATGCGATTTGATAGACGAAATTATTGTAGCCGCCCAGCCGGATTTTTTTTCACTCCTCCAATCAGTAAAAGCCCAACATAATCTCAGTAAGCTGACAAAAATTGTTGAAGGCGGAACAGAACGCCAGCATTCGGTTTATAATGCATTAAAATCATTTAAAACTGACGAAAATGACCTGGTATTAGTTCATGATGCAGCAAGGCCCCTTCTGCCGGGAAATGTCCTGGAGAAAGCAATAAAATCGGCAGAAATTTTCGATAGTGTTGTTGTTGGCATTAAGGCACGCGATACTCTGATTAAGGGCAATGATTATGTTGAAACATATCTGGACAGGAATGAAGTTTTTTATGCTCAGACACCGCAGATATTTCGTGCAGGAATTTTAATGAACGCTTTATCAAATGCAAATAAACAAGATTTTATCGGAACAGATGAATCCATGCTTGTAAACATGGCATCATATAAAGTAAAAATCATTGAAGGGTCGTCATTGAATTTTAAGATAACCGATGATGACGATATCAAATTATTTGAATATATTGTGACTTGTAAATAGCAAGATTAAGTTATTGTTATATACGGACTATTTATATAAATTCGGTAAACTCTAGGAAGCATCATGCTGAATCTTCTTTTTATAATATTGCTGTCTTACCTGATCGGATCGATCCCTACCAGTATAATAATTAGTAAACTCGTACGTGGAATAGATATTCGTGAACATGGAAGCGGTAATGCCGGTGGGTCAAACGTTTTTCGCGTAATAGGCTGGAAACTTGGTCTTCTCACTATACTGCTGGATGCGGTTAAGGGAGCTATTGCAGTTATTTTAATTTCCCGCTTATATTTCGGTGACTTTCCGTTTCCAAATCAGACACCTTTTGATGATTTTACACTGGTGCAAATTTTTGCCGGTATTTCTGCTGTAATCGGACATATTTGGACTGTCTTTGCCGGATTTAAAGGAGGGAAAGGCATTGCAACCGGGCTCGGATTTCTGATTACACTAATTACAGTTGATATGCTGCTTGCACTCGCGGTTTTCTTTGTGGTAGTTGGAATTTCCAGATATATTTCGCTTGGTTCAATATCTGCTGCGGTTTCAATACCTCTGATTATGGTTTTAAGGCAGAATGTTTTCGGAGTTGACGTAGTTGGTTACCACACAATACTTCCGTTTACAATTTTTATTTCATTATTAATTGTTTATACACACAGAGCCAATATTCAACGACTTCTGCAAGGAGTTGAGAGTAAAATTTCCCTTAGTAAGAAAAAGAAATAGTTTTACATGAGAATTTCTGTTCTTGGTGCGGGTAGCTGGGGTACAACACTCGCTATCCTGCTACATGACAATGGTCACGATGTAACTCTCTGGGAGTTTAAGAAATCGTACGCGAAATCACTTCTGAAACATCGTGAGAATAAAACGTTCCTTCCCGGAATTACAATCCATGATGAAATTAAAATCACTCATGATCTGGATGCGGCGGTAAAACACCAGCACCTGATCGTACTGGCTGTTCCATCCCAGTTTGTAAGAAGTGTATTAATACAATTCCCTGATTATGATTTTAATGATACTACCTTCGTGAATGTTTCCAAAGGAGTTGAGAAGGATACTCTTCTGCGAATCGATCAGATTATTAAATCTGAATTACCGGATCTTGATGAAGCAAATATAAGTGTGCTTTCGGGCCCCAGTCATGCTGAGGAAGTAAGTCGGAAAGTACCTACTGCTGTTGTTGCAGCCTCGAGCAGTATGCAAACGGCAAAACTTGTACAGGCTGCATTTATGAACTCTTATTTCAGAGTTTATTCTTCTACTGATATTGTTGGCGTTGAACTAGGCGGAGCCCTTAAAAACGTTATCGCGATTGGAGCGGGAATAATAGACGGGGCAAAGTTCGGTGACAACACAAAAGCCGCAATTATGACCCGTGGGATAGCTGAAATATCCAGAATTGGAATCGAACTCGGAGCAAAACCAAATACCTTCTCCGGTTTATCAGGTATGGGTGATTTAATCGTTACCTGCATGAGCAAGCACAGCCGCAACCGTTATGTCGGCGAACAGGTTGGCATGGGGAAACCTTTAAAGGAAGTACTTAAATCGATGGAGATGATAGCTGAAGGAGTTGAATCATGCAAATCGGTTTATGAACTTGCAGCTAAACATAATGTAGACGCTCCGATTGTTAACGCTGTCTATCAAATACTCTTCAATGAAAAAGATGCCGTAAAGGTTACTTACGACCTTATGACACGCGACATGAAACCTGAACATTAATCTTCTCTTTATTCCACCCAATCATTTCTTATATTTACGAAAAAGATTAATATTATCACATCATTATGTCTAATAATCTTTCAAAGTCTGTTCAGTATATTAAAAGCGTTGGGCCGAAACGGTACGAGGCTTTTCATTCAATAGGTCTTGGTACAATCAGGGATTTGCTTTTCTACTTCCCTTTCAAGTATCTAGACAGATCCACAATTCTAAACTCAATAAAAGTAAGAGAATATGCAGTTGCGGGCTACGACGGAGAAGTGACTCTAATCGCAATGGTTGAAAAATCTGAGGTAATTCGCTACGGACGAAAATCACTGCTGAAAGTATCTATGAAAGACAATAACGGCTATTTCGATTGTGTCTGGTTCCAGGGAATAAAATACTTTCGAGATACCTTCGAAGAAGAAAAATACTATGCAATATCGGGTAAACCAGTTATCACGAAGTACGGTCACTTACAGTTTGCTCACCCTGATTTTGACAGAATTGATGCTGACGAGTCCAAAGAGTTTCTGAATACCGGTAGAATAATTCCGTTCTATAAACTGCCTCAGGGATTAAGAGAGAAAAATATCGGAGCGATCAGCATGAGGCGAATTGTCAATAACGCTGTTAAGAGTTACTATGCTGAAGTGCCCGAGACATTACCGGATTCGCTTGTTCAAACTCGTAGACTGCTGGCTCTTAAAGACACTATAAAGCACATTCACTTCCCTTCCTCCAAAGAATTACTTGAAAAAGCAAGACATCGACTAAAGTATGAAGAGTTATTCTATCTAGAAACACTTGTTGCTATAAGAAAATCGCGTAAGAACTTATTGAAGTCTGACGTGAAGTTTGATTTCAATACAGAGTTTATTAAAGATTTCATCAAGGAATTACCATTTAAGCTCACTGAAGCGCAGTTGAACGTTTTAAGAGAGATCCGCAAAGAAATTGAATCGGGTAAGATAATGAACCGATTACTTCAGGGTGACGTAGGCAGCGGAAAAACTATTGTTGCTCTGATATCAATGCTTGCAGCAGTCGAAAGTGGATACCAGGCAGCTCTCATGGCGCCAACAGAAGTACTGGCGTCACAACATTTCATTAATATCAGCCGTAGTCTGAACGGATCAGACATTGAAGTTGTTTTGCTCCTCGGTTCTCAAAAGGCAAGAGAAAGAAAACAGATGCTTGAGAAAATGAATACGGCAGAAAGATGTATAGTGATAGGTACTCATGCAATGTTTGAAGATAAAACCGTGTTCAATAACCTCGGTCTGGTTATCATAGACGAACAGCATAGATTCGGCGTACTACAGAGAGCCAGATTAATTGAAAAAGGAATTAATCCACATGTACTGGTAATGACAGCTACACCGATTCCAAGGACATTAACAATGACGATATACGGTGACCTGGATGTATCAATTATTGGTGAAATGCCTAAGGATAGAATGAAAATCATAACTGCAATTCGCGGTGAACGAAAGCTGCCGGATATTTATGAGTTTATTAAAGAACGTGTTAAGCAGGGTGAACAAGCTTATATTGTTTATCCGCTCATAGAAGAATCGGATAAGCTAAACCTAAAAGCTGCTATTGATCACTACAACACTCTAAATGAAACGTATTTTGCCGACAATAAAGTTGGATTGCTTCACGGACGAATGGCATGGTCGGACAAAGAAGAAGTTATGAGAAAGTTCGCTTCCAAGGAATTTGAAATATTGATTTCAACGACAGTCATTGAAGTGGGAATAGATGTGCCGAACGCAACAATAATTCTTATAAACGATGCTCATCAATTTGGACTTTCCCAGTTACATCAATTAAGAGGAAGAGTGGGAAGATCATCCCTGCAATCGTATTGTGTTGTAGTATCCAATGAAGGGATTATTAATAATAGATTAAACCCGAAAATTGAGATTGAATATCTATCCCCGGCTCAGAAAGAAAAGTTTAAGTCGTCTCTAAGACTTAGAGCTTTACTTGAACATGATGATGGTTTTAAATTAGCCGAGACAGATTTAAAGCTTAGAGGACCGGGTGATATATTCGGAACAAAGCAAAGTGGATTGCCGGAATTAAAGTATGCCGATCTTGTTCTTGATGAAGACATTTTATTAACTGCAAAACAAGATGCGTTTGATATAATTAATGACGACGTTAACTTAAAAAAACATTCGAACCATGTGATACTTAACACTCTCCTGAATCTTTACTCTGACAATTTGATACTCTCGAACACACTGTAAATAAAGGGCTTCGCCCGCCTATGTTTTTTCATAGATACCCCTTACAATAATTTAATTTTTAACGCAATGTTGTTTTTTAATAAAGTTATTGCATATAATTTTTAAATAGTTATATTGCAATAAATTTTTTGGAGCTATTATAAATTCTTATTCAGTAAATAAAAATTTTAGAGTAGCATTAGCATATAATTTAAGACCCGAGGAAATAACCCTTTCGAATACCTCTCCCCGGAAAATTTCCCAATTAGAAGACAGTGACATCAATGACTTATATGCTGAATGGGACGAGTGGGAAACTATCAATGCTATTAAAGACTCCCTTGAAGAGTTTCATGAAGTTTTATTAATTGACGCAAATGAAGATGCTTACAATAAATTTGTTGATATAAAACCGGATATTGTTTTTAATATTGCTGAAGGTGCTAGAGGTATAAGCAGAGAATCTCAAATTCCTGCCATGCTTGATTTCCTCGACATTCCGTATACGGCTTCTGATCCGCTGACTTTAGCTACATGCCTTAACAAAGCAAGATGTAAAGAGATATTGAGTTATTATGGCATTCCAAATGCCAAGTTTCAGGTTGTGAATGTCAAAGAAGATCTGGAAAACTCAGGCATTACTTACCCTCTGATTGTTAAGCCGTTAAGTGAGGGATCGAGTAGAGGGATTTTCAATTCTTCTTTATTGACAAGCATTGATGAATTAAACGGAAATCTTGAGGGAAGAATTCAAGCCTACAATCAGTCTTTAATAGCTGAGGAGTATTTACCGGGGAAGGAATTCACTGTTGCTGTAATGGGCAATGGAGATGAAGCTGAAGTTTTACCAATAGTTGAGATAAATTTCGATGCGCTTCCTGAAGATGTACATCCAATTTATTCTTACGAGGCTAAATGGATTCTTGATGGTCCCGACCATCCTCTGGAAATGTATAAATGTCCGGCAGATATATCCCCTGAACTTGAAGAAAGTATTAATAAGATAGTGCTGGACTCATATAAAGTATTAAACTGTAAAGATTGGGCCAGGATCGATGTCCGTCTTGATAGCAATGATGTTCCAAATATTATTGAAGTAAATCCGCTCCCGGGTATTCTCCCGAATCCCCAAAATAATTCTTGCTTTCCTAAAGCGGCCAGGACCGGCGGGCTTACATACAGTGAAATGATAAACAACGTATTATATTTTGCTCTAAAAAGATATAGAATGATTTGATGCAGGATAAAAGAATTTTAATTTGTTATAACGAGCCGGTGAATTTTTACACCAATTATATAGGCAAGGACCCTGTAAACACTGACGACAACATTGATTTGTCCGAAAGTGAGTTTACCGAGAATTTAGACCTTATTAAGAATAGTCTATTAAAAAGCTTTTCAAACGTAGAATATCTTGGTATCAATAGTAACATAAAAAATGCCGTTAAAAGTATTAGGGATTACAATCCTGATCTGATATTTAACTTTGTAGAATCTATTGAAGGCGATACTCATTACGAATGTTTTATTACGGGTATGTATGATATACTCGGTTATAATTACACAGGCAACAATTCCCTGTGCCTTGGGAATTGCCTGAATAAAATCAGGACAAAACAAATATTGTGGTTTTCGGATATCAAAACTCCCCCCTTTCAAATATTAAAGGTGGATGAAGACTTTGGAGCAGAGGATATTTCCGTAAAGTCTCCGCTTATCGTAAAGCTAGTTACTGAGGATGCAAGTATAGGTATATCCGAAAATTCCGTTGTCAGCGATTTTGATAGTCTGAAGAAACAATGTGACTTTTTATTCGACACTTATAATAAAGATGTCATTCTTGAAGAGTACATCCGTGGTCGTGAGTTAAACGTCTCATTGCTCGGTGGTCAGGTTCTGCCGATTTCTGAGATTAACTTTTCCAAATTGCCGGTGGGGTACCCTAAAATAGTTACCTATGAAGCTAAGTGGTCGCCAGGAAGTGTATATTATAATACAACAATTCCCGTTTGTCCAGTTGAACTTGAAGAAGATATTCAAATAAAAGTAAATGAAATTGCATTAAGTGCTTATAAAGCATTAGGTTGCCGGGACTATGCCAGGGTCGATATAAGACTCACAGAACATAATGTCCCATACGTTATTGAAGTTAACCCTAATCCAGATATTTCACCGGATTCTGGTTTTGTGCGATCCGCACATGCTGCCGGAATTGATTATAACGAATTACTTTCCCGTCTGGCCTCTTTTGGGATTGAGAGAGAATGAAATGATTCGTAGAATAATTTCGGGTGATCGCGAATACCTTTGTGAAATGGTTAAACGTGTTGATGAATTTACTGAAGAAGAAAAAATTGTTGCTATCGAGCTAATTGACGAGTCTGTTAAAAAAGACGTTGAAGATAATTATATTACATATGTGTATTTAGCTGAGAATAAAGTTGCAGGCTATTATTGCATTGGTAAAAGAGCGTTAACCGACGGAGTATATGATCTCTATTGGATTGTTGTTGATCCGGCAGTACAGAGATCTGGAATAGGGAAAAGATTATTGGAACATGCGGAACGTTTCGTTGAGAAAAATGATGGACGCTGGTTACTAATTGAAACATCGTCCATGGATATTTACAGTAAGACGAGAAATTTTTATTTGCGTAATTTTTATACAAAGGTTGCACAGATAAATGATTTTTACAAAGAAGACGATCATCTAATAATTTTTGGGAAATACTTAAAAACGTAAAGGGCATCTTTATGGAATTATGGCAGCAAATGATTCGAGACAGCATCCACACAGTTGATCAGCTGGTTGAGAGATTCAAACTCGACCATTCAATTGCCGCACAGCTGGATGAATTTTTTCAGGCTAGAATCAACCCTTATTATCTCGGTTTAATCAGGGAACCCGGTGATCCAATATGGCTTCAATGTGTTCCGGACCGGATTGAACTTGAAGATTTGGACGGTATGGAAGACCCTCTGAATGAAGATGAAATGAGTCCCGTGCCTAATATAACGCACAGGTACCCGGACCGATGTTTATTTCTGGTAACAAGCCAGTGCGGTATGTACTGCCGTTTTTGTACACGTAAGAGAAAAGTTGGTGATTCAGGTAAGATTTCTTTCAAACAACTTGAGTCAGGCTTTAATTATATAGAAGAGCATACTGAAATACGAGATGTAATTCTTTCCGGCGGCGATCCTTTAATGCTGACCGATTACCTGCTTGAACGAGTCTTAAAAAGGCTTCGTGAAATTCCACACGTTGAGATAATCAGGCTCGGCACAAAAATGCCATGTGTTTTGCCCCAACGTATTACTCCGGAACTTTGCAGAATGTTGAAAAAGTATCATCCCATATATGTTAACACACATTTCAATCATCCATGGGAGGTTACCGAGGAAAGCACAAAAGCCTGTGGTATGCTTGTCGATGCAGGCTGCCCAGTAAATAACCAGGCAGTACTGATGAAAGGCGTTAATGATAATCCTGATGTAATGAAGGAACTCATGCTTAAACTCCTTAAAATGAGAGTAAGACCTTATTACCTGTTCATGGCTGATTCAACCAAAGGGACAAGCCATTTCAGAACATCCGTTGAAACTGGTCTTGACATTATGGATCATCTGAGAGGACATATTAGCGGCCTGGGTATTCCATATTTCGTAATCGACGCACCGGGAGGCGGAGGAAAAATTCCACTTCTTCCTGAATATGTGCTTCATCGTGACGAGGAAAAGATTATTCTCAGGAATTATAAGAATGAGAATTACATTTATAAAGAAGCGAAGGAAGTTGATATTAACGTGGAAGAAACGATAACCATCCCTCTTGCTGATATGAACAAGGATAATGGTAACGGCTCCAAAGATGCATCAAATAAAATTTCTGCAAAGAGCAGAGTTAAGAAAAATCAATTGGAATTTTCAGAAAACTAAGTATGAAAGTTAAAATATAGAATTACAAAAAGCCTGTTATAAAAGACAGGCTTTTTTATCCGCGTTTGTTTCTTACATCAAGTCCCCAGAAAAGCTTTTTACGAAGGATCTCAAAATAACTCGAAGATTTTGTGTGAATTAATTTAATCGGGTTTGCACTTTTCACAATTTCCAATTCAACCGGAGGTTCGTAGTAGTAAACTCTTTGACCATCACAATTAACCTGAACAGTTGAATGCTGTGACTTAACGGATATTCTTATTTTCTGATCATCCGACAAAACCAGAGGACGCATATTCAGTGTATGTGGACAAATTGGACTCAGCACGATCGCTTTTGCTTTAGGACTTACAATAGGTCCGCCGGTTGACAGTGAATAGCCGGTACTACCTGTAGGTGAAGCAACGATAATTCCATCGGCAGTAAATGTGGACACATAATCTTCATCGACCTTTAAAGTTAGTTCAATCATTTTCGGCCATCGTCCCTTATCAATTACAATATCATTAATTGCAAACAGTTTTTTATCCGGTTCATTCAGATTATGTGCTTCAAGCGCCATTCGCTCTTCAATCAGATAATTATTTTCCTTCAGGTCCACAATCAATTCTGCAATGTTTTTATCATCCAATTCGGTAAGAAAACCGAGTTTACCAAAGTTCACTCCAATTATAGGCGTATTATAATTGCGAGCTTCATAAGCAGTATAGAGCATCGTACCATCGCCACCGATTGAAATTGCTAATGCACATTCCGTAAATAGTTCATTGTGGTTAACAAATCTGGAATCCTTAATCTCATCAGGTAAATTCGTGAAGCTTTTAGGGAGTGTCTCACTAATCATGTAATCAAGACTATTATTCTTAAGCTGAATTACAATGAACTCAACTATATCAAGAATATTCTCTTTCGTTGTATTTGGGATTATTCCAATTTTCATAATGAATCTGTTATATGATGAATAGCTTATTGGATTTCACGAAATTGAAGCTCGTATAGTTTCTTATATATCCCCTTCTCATCCCTGAGTAGTTCCTCGTGTCTGCCATGTTGAACAATTTCACCCCGGTCAAGCACTAGTATGGTATTGGCATTCATAATTGTACTGAGCCGGTGTGCTATCACGAAAGTTGTTCTTTCAGCCATGAGCCGTTCGATAGCCTCCTGAACAAGCACCTCGGATTCATTATCAAGCGCTGAAGTCGCTTCATCGAAGATCATTATAGGCGGATTTTTTAGTAATGCTCTGGCAATTGAAATTCGTTGCCGCTGTCCGCCGGACAATTTCACACCTCTTTCACCAATAATAGTATCATATTTTTTCGGCAATTCCATAATAAAATCATGGGCATTTGCTATCTTCGCAACTTCAATAATTTTATCAAGGGGATATTCCTCAAGTCCGTAAGCAATATTATTTTTAACCGACTCATTAAATAAAACTGTTTCCTGGGTAACAATCCCCATCAGTTTTCGAACATCTTCAACACGTGCATTTTTAATATCAATTCCATCGATGGATATAGTCCCGGCAGTCGGATCATAAAACCTAGGTATTAAATCGACCAGTGTGGTTTTACCTGCACCACTGCTTCCAACTAAAGCAATTATTTCCCCTTTCTTTGCAGTAAAATCAACTTTGTTCAGTACAAGTTCTTCCGAATCCTCATACTTGAAAGAAACGCCATTAAACGCGATTGAATCTTTAAATCCCATAAGATCGATAGGGTGTTCTGCATTTTGAATTTCCGGCTCCCTATCGAGAATTTCAAATATCCTGCTTCCACCGGCAATCGACTCCTGAAGTTTATTGTTAATTTTACTTATTTGCTTCATTGGCGGCATCATCTGGAAGATGGCAAATATGAAAAGTAACAAACTCACTTGCTCTTATTTCTTCAGAAACAAGCACAAGTTGTCCTCCGTAATAGATAATAAAAGCCCCAACTATTACTGCAATAATCTCGGTTGAAGGACTGGCAAAATTCCTGGTTCTAACTTTTTTCAAATTCAATTTAAATATTCTTTGTGTCTGCTCCATGAATTTTTGATTCTCGTATTCTTCCATGCCGAATCCTTTAACTATCTTGGAACCGACAATAGTCTCATGTAAAAGCGATGCTATTCCTCCCATATTCTTTTGCAGAATGTAGCTTTGTTTCCTCAATTTCATTCCGATATACGCTATCGCAATTATTGAGAAAGGGAGAATAACAAGTGAGAAGAGAGTTAGTTTCCAACTTATTGAAAAGGCAATGGCGAAGAAAACAACTATTGTTACCGGTTCTCTGAACAAGCTTAGAAATACAGCTGAGACACTTGTTTGAACCAAAAACACATCGTTTGAAAAACGCGACATCAAATCACCGGTCTTCTGGTTCTTGAAATAATTAAGTGATAGTTTATTCAGGTGACGATATGTTATATCCCGAAGATCACGGATGAGTCCCTGTTCAACAAAGGCAAGAAAATACGCCTGAAAATATGCAAAAATATTTTTTGCAATAAATGATATCATTATAAGTATGCATACATTCAACAGGACTTCACTGGTTGTGCCGGTTAATATGTATTCTTCAAAAGTCTGCTTAATATCACCGACTGTTTCATCGAACCAGCCATCGATCTGTATAGAGTTGGAAGTACTTGACTCAACCTTTTCAGTTACCTGCGGATCATTTTGCTTGAACAAAGTGTCAAGCAACGGAATAGTTAAATAAACACTTGCCCCGTGCATAAATGCATAAAGGAATGTCAATACTATTGAAGTAATAATATGCTTCCAATAGGGTTTTAGAAAGCCGAGAATTCTAATAAATATTTTCACTTAGTCCCAATAAAAACTGATAATATGTTCATAGTCTATTAAACTAATAGTAAAAATACACAATAGGTATAGTGTTACCAAATTCGTTAAAAATACTTTTTCAGGGATAGCAATTATCACTATTTTGGAAGTGAAAATCATGAATTTTATAAAACAAACCATATTTTTTAGATTATATGAAAATAGATATTGTATACACCTGGGTGGACGGTTCTGATCCGCTATGGCGAAAGCGAAAGTCTGAGCAAATGCAAAAGTACGGCAAAGTAGCTCCTGCTTCCAACAGTGAAGCCCGCTTTATGGATAATCAGGAATTACGTTATTCTTTGCGGTCTATACATCAGTTTGCTCCATGGGTAAATAATATTTATATAGTCACGGATAATCAGGTTCCTCTCTGGCTGAATACCGAACATCCTCAAATACACATCTTGGATCACAAGGATATTTTCACAGATACCTCAGGACTCCCCACTTACAGCGGCAGAGGTATTGAAACTCAACTTCATCATATTGAAGGACTTTCCGAACATTTCATATACTTTAATGATGATATGTTTCTCGGGAATGACACCACTCCCGATATGTTCTTTATAAAACCGGGAGTTTGCAGAGTGTTCGTATCCGAAATTATTCCAGTACCGAACAAAAAGGCTTTTGATATCAGCTTTAGACCCGCAAACAGAAGAAATGATCACCAACATGCAATTGTAAACACACGCAAACTGTTTCGCGAAAAATTAGGGAAATCCATTTACTCCAATATCCGCCACGGTGTAAAGCCCTTATTAAAATCAGTGCTTTTTGAATTAGAGGAATTATTTGAAGCTGAAATTTCCAGAACCAGTAAGAACAGCTTCAGAACAGATGACGATATACTAATTCAATATCTTTTTGAATTTTACTGTCTGACAAAAGGATTCGGAAAATCCAAGTATTTAAAAACCGTAAGTTCCAAAAAATCATCGTCTTCAATTCCCTTTCTTAAAAACACGTTTACGTTCGGATATATTAATCTGCATGAGGAAGACGCTGAGGTTAAATTGGAGAACATTGAGAATAATAAACCGTTTATTTTTTGTCTGAATCAAACGCCGCAGACTCCTGAAGAAAATATGCAAATAGTGAAGAATTTCATGAAGGAATTCTATCCGAATAAAAGTCCTTTTGAGAAAGATTAGTGCTATTTTAGTAAGCTTATAATTCTTTCAGCAGCCCGTTTGCCCGCTTTACCGTCGAGAGCATAAAACAGCAATTTGTTGGCATCCCGCCTTTCCATAGATTTCTTTCCGGGATCTGCGAGGGATTTCTCAATGGACTCGGGGAGTTCACTAAACTCATCAACCTGAATGCTAATCCTTTTAATAAGTTCAATTATATCGGGATGGTTCGGTCAGATTCGGGAACACGGAAGGTTATAATTGGTTTATCAAATGCACAGAATTCGCCAATGATGGAACTGTAGTCGCCGACAAATAGATCAGCCAGCATTAGATATGG
>CAXXJE010000004.1:0-1003900 GCA_963675055.2 Melioribacteraceae bacterium
TCTGATATCAAATATTTTGCATTAGTTGATAATTACTATGACATGTTATTTAGTGGGATTGGTAATAAGAATCAGCCATTTGATTTGACAAACGTGAATTTTGAATTGAATAACTACAATCTAAAAAGTGATACCGAAAAAGTGATTTTCTTCTTAAAAGCAATGAGCCTTTGCGGCATGACAATTTGGGGATACATGAATATTGTGAAGCCCCCAACTATAAGGCAGCGATGGATAAGATTAGCAAATATCCAAAGTTTAATGGACAACCATACTACCAGTATCTTGACTTGAACTTTCCTGACTTTAAGATGAAAATTCTAAAAGATGAAGACGAAATGAGCTATAAAGAGTATTTCATTGATAAATACCTTAACACATTGATTTATCATTACATGTGCTTAAATCAGAAAAAGAAATACAAGGAGCAAAAAATGGATTTAGTTTTAGGTTCGATTTTAAAGGAGGAGCAATATTATAAATACTCTAAGAATTATAAAGAAAATCTTGAAAGTTTGTTTAAAACTCAGGAATACAAATAATTACGGGCTACAACACATGGTATAGTGCATGCGGGTTTCATAGGTATGCGAGCGTTTGTGTCTCGTAAAAAAGGTCAGTGTAAACTGATAGGAAATCGCCTCTTAATCCCGCACGACACCATACCACAAAACGTTGTGTGGCATTCTCCACATCAGCACCGACAGAATAGATTGGAGATGAATTTATCTAATCTTTTAGAGCTGATTAAGTCCTTGATATAACAGTAAGATTTAGAGGAAATTAAAATTTACTAAGTTTACCGTTTGTCATGATTAAAAAGAAAAGAGTAAGTTCAAATAATTAATAAGAAAAACTATTTCAAGACAATATAAAATTCAAAGAAAATTTATCATTTAAATTAAATAAATATGATTAGTACAATAAGTATTTATGCAGGTGGACTTTTGACATTATTGATGGCAATATTCCATATAAGATTTCCTAAAATATTTAAATGGGGTAAAGACTATGGACGAATTACAGTAGCTAATAAAAAGATTTTTCATACAATCCATCTCGCCTTATTATTAATATTTTTTATAATAGGATTTTTATCAGTGTTTTACGCACATGAATTAAGTGAAAGCAAAGGAATTTCATTTGGATTTAACCTAATGATTTCAATCTTCTGGTTATGGCGAACAATTTGGCAAATTTTTTATTTCAAAGGAAAAATAATGCATTATGTATTGATTATGGTATTCTCTATCTTATTTCTGGCATATTTGATTCCAATCATACAGAATTCGATATAGTTAAAATAACGACCACACAACAATGTATAAAAAACATAAGTGGCTCAGTGGTTTACGAAGCTTCGGAGCATTTAATCAGCTCCGCCAAATCTGCGATTTGACGGTTTGTTTTAAAGCATTAAATTTGTGTCTAATCGCAAATTTGGCTAAGTGCAACTTGACAGGAAAGTGCTTCGAAATCACTTACGTTTCTTATACTAAACGTTAGGCATCATTCCCCACATCGGGCACCTCCAAAATTGATGAGAAAAAGATATCAATTTTTACAGAGCCGATTAATTTCTACCGCTAACGATAAAGTTGCAATTTACTGAATGATAATAAATTATGTTTTTGTAATTTTACCGTTAGTCAGAATACTGAATGAACGAACAAAGCATTAATTCAATACTAAAGAGAAATCAATGAAAATCATCATAACCATACTGTTTTTGGCTTTTTCAGTTGCTATTTGCTTCTCGCAAGAAAAAAAAGAAATTGATTGGAAAGAAGATATTGAATTTCTCAAAAAAACTCTTCCTGAAAAACACATCAATATTTTCACCAAAACCAGTGAACTAAAGTTTAATAATGAACTTGATGCCATAATTGCAAAATTACCAGAGCTTACTGATTTGCAGGTGGCATTAAAAATTCAGCAAACCATCACTAAAATGGGAGACTCACACACAAATGCAGGGTGGGTTAAATTTGTGAATAACGACAAGAATATTGGTATTGACACTTATTGGTTCAAAGATGGGCTTTATATTACAAGCACAAATGAAAAAGATTCAATACTTCTTGGAAAAAAGATTATTGGAATTGGTGGTTTGGATATGCTGACAGTTATTGATAATTTGAGAACCATGTTTGTAAATGAAAATGAATCTTTTTCAAAAAATCTCATCCCACCACACCTTATATATCCTCAACTATTGAATCATTTTGGATGTGAACTAAAAGAAGAATCTATTGAATTTGAGGTAGCAGACGCAACAAATCAAATTTCCAAGCACCGTGTTGAGTTGGGTTCCGAAGGTCCAATTGTAAATAGTAATATTTCTTCAAAATCCTTATTGTATGGTTCAGACGCTTGGTTTGTGGAGAAATATGATGATAAGAATAGAATTTATTTTATTCAATATAACAGATGCGACAGTAAAGAATTGGCAATAGAGTTCTCGCAGCCTCAGGATATAATCGATAAAAAACCATCGTTTGAAGAATTTAAACAGAAAGTTTATAAAACAGTTGCAGAAAAACCGATTGAAAAATTTGTTTTCGACATGCGTTTCAACAGAGGTGGAAGTTCACCTCAAGGAACAAAGTTTATTGAAGAGTTATCAGAATTGGATAAGGTAAATCAGGATGGAAAATTATTCGTTTTAATTGGACGAAAAACTTTCTCATCAGCTATAATTAATACTCTGGATTTTCAATTTCAGACAAACGCAATTTTAGTAGGTGAAGACACTGGAGGAAAGGCAAGCCATTTTGGAGAGACAAGGAATTTCTCATTACCGAACTCTGGTTTAAGAATCACCTATTCAACCAAATACTTTTATTACAACAATAAAAACAAAATTAAAGTATATCGAACCAGTAAAGGAATAGATACAGAGAAAGATATACGAAAAACCATTAAACCTGATTACAAGGTGGAACTAAGTTTTAAAGATTACCAAAACAATAATGACTCTGTTTTAAAATGGATTGAGGAATATAGAAAGTGAATAATATATAAAGAAGCGAATAAAGTACGAATGCCTAACAAAAGCTATATGTAATGCGGGGTTCAGCGGGTAATTCAACCGCAGTTCTTCGTAGCACCAACGCCAATTCGTCTTTGACTATTTGGCTAAAAAAAGAAAATATGAATAAACGAATTGGCTCTGTGGCAGCCTGACAGTGAAGTGTTTCAAAGTCCCGCACTCCACATAGCCAAACCGTTGTAGCCCATAAACCGAAGATGAAACATTATAACATATGAGAAAGATTTTAGCCTATTTATTTTTAAGCGTAATTGCGATTAATTCATATTCGCAAAATCAAGAAATTGACAACAACCTGATAGAGTTAGGGAAACTTTATAGAAATTTCATGTTTCGAAATAACCCACCAGCAGGGACTGATGAAAAATTGGATAAACTAAAGACTGACGAGTTGAATGTAACAGTTGAGTTTATCAAACAGACGATTACTCCTAAAAACAAGCTGACTTCAGAGAATTTCTTACGACTACCTGACACAACATCTCTAAAGTTCATTTTTGTAGTCAGACAGATAAACCTAAATATTCGAGAGGAGAATCCTAAAGACAATTATAAATTAATTGCTGATACACTCAATTCTGATATCAAATATTTTGCATTAGTTGATAATTACTATGACATGTTATTTAGTGGGATTGGTAATAAGAATCAGCCATTTGATTTGACAAACGTGAATTTTGAATTGAATAACTACAATCTAAAAAGTGATACCGAAAAAGTGATTTTCTTCTTAAAAGCAATGAGCCTTTGCGGCATGACAATTTGGGGATACATGAATATTGTGAAGCCCCCCAACTATAAGGCAGCGATGGATAAGATTAGCAAATATCCAAAGTTTAATGGACAACCATACTACCAGTATCTTGACTTGAACTTTCCTGACTTTAAGATGAAAATTCTAAAAGATGAAGACGAAATGAGCTATAAAGAGTATTTCATTGATAAATACCTTAACACATTGATTTATCATTACATGTGCTTAAATCAGAAAAAGAAATACAAGGAGCAAAAAATGGATTTAGTTTTAGGTTCGATTTTAAAGGAGGAGCAATATTATAAATACTCTAAGAATTATAAAGAAAATCTTGAAAGTTTGTTTAAAACTCAGGAATACAAATAATTACGGGCTACAACACATGGTATAGTGCATGCGGGTTTCATAGGTATGCGAGCGTTTGTGTCTCGTAAAAAAGGTCAGTGTAAACTGATAGGAAATCGCCTCTTAATCCCGCACGACACCATACCACAAAACGTTGTGTGGCATTCTCCACATCAGCACCGACAGAATAGATTGGAGATGAATTTATCTAATCTTTTAGAGCTGATTAAGTCCTTGATATAACAGTAAGATTTAGAGGAAATTAAAATTTACTAAGTTTACCGTTTGTCATGATTAAAAAGAAAAGAGTAAGTTCAAATAATTAATAAGAAAAACTATTTCAAGACAATATAAAATTCAAAGAAAATTTATCATTTAAATTAAATAAATATGATTAGTACAATAAGTATTTATGCAGGTGGACTTTTGACATTATTGATGGCAATATTCCATATAAGATTTCCTAAAATATTTAAATGGGGTAAAGACTATGGACGAATTACAGTAGCTAATAAAAAGATTTTTCATACAATCCATCTCGCCTTATTATTAATATTTTTTATAATAGGATTTTTATCAGTGTTTTACGCACATGAATTAAGTGAAAGCAAAGGAATTTCATTTGGATTTAACCTAATGATTTCAATCTTCTGGTTATGGCGAACAATTTGGCAAATTTTTTATTTCAAAGGAAAAATAATGCATTATGTATTGATTATGGTATTCTCTATCTTATTTCTGGCATATTTGATTCCAATCATACAGAATTCGATATAGTTAAAATAACGACCACACAACAATGTATAAAAAACATAAGTGGCTCAGTGGTTTACGAAGCTTCGGAGCATTTAATCAGCTCCGCCAAATCTGCGATTTGACGGTTTGTTTTAAAGCATTAAATTTGTGTCTAATCGCAAATTTGGCTAAGTGCAACTTGACAGGAAAGTGCTTCGAAATCACTTACGTTTCTTATACTAAACGTTAGGCATCATTCCCCACATCGGGCACCTCCAAAATTGATGAGAAAAAGATATCAATTTTTACAGAGCCGATTAATTTCTACCGCTAACGATAAAGTTGCAATTTACTGAATGATAATAAATTATGTTTTTGTAATTTTACCGTTAGTCAGAATACTGAATGAACGAACAAAGCATTAATTCAATACTAAAGAGAAATCAATGAAAATCATCATAACCATACTGTTTTTGGCTTTTTCAGTTGCTATTTGCTTCTCGCAAGAAAAAAAAGAAATTGATTGGAAAGAAGATATTGAATTTCTCAAAAAAACTCTTCCTGAAAAACACATCAATATTTTCACCAAAACCAGTGAACTAAAGTTTAATAATGAACTTGATGCCATAATTGCAAAATTACCAGAGCTTACTGATTTGCAGGTGGCATTAAAAATTCAGCAAACCATCACTAAAATGGGAGACTCACACACAAATGCAGGGTGGGTTAAATTTGTGAATAACGACAAGAATATTGGTATTGACACTTATTGGTTCAAAGATGGGCTTTATATTACAAGCACAAATGAAAAAGATTCAATACTTCTTGGAAAAAAGATTATTGGAATTGGTGGTTTGGATATGCTGACAGTTATTGATAATTTGAGAACCATGTTTGTAAATGAAAATGAATCTTTTTCAAAAAATCTCATCCCACCACACCTTATATATCCTCAACTATTGAATCATTTTGGATGTGAACTAAAAGAAGAATCTATTGAATTTGAGGTAGCAGACGCAACAAATCAAATTTCCAAGCACCGTGTTGAGTTGGGTTCCGAAGGTCCAATTGTAAATAGTAATATTTCTTCAAAATCCTTATTGTATGGTTCAGACGCTTGGTTTGTGGAGAAATATGATGATAAGAATAGAATTTATTTTATTCAATATAACAGATGCGACAGTAAAGAATTGGCAATAGAGTTCTCGCAGCCTCAGGATATAATCGATAAAAAACCATCGTTTGAAGAATTTAAACAGAAAGTTTATAAAACAGTTGCAGAAAAACCGATTGAAAAATTTGTTTTCGACATGCGTTTCAACAGAGGTGGAAGTTCACCTCAAGGAACAAAGTTTATTGAAGAGTTATCAGAATTGGATAAGGTAAATCAGGATGGAAAATTATTCGTTTTAATTGGACGAAAAACTTTCTCATCAGCTATAATTAATACTCTGGATTTTCAATTTCAGACAAACGCAATTTTAGTAGGTGAAGACACTGGAGGAAAGGCAAGCCATTTTGGAGAGACAAGGAATTTCTCATTACCGAACTCTGGTTTAAGAATCACCTATTCAACCAAATACTTTTATTACAACAATAAAAACAAAATTAAAGTATATCGAACCAGTAAAGGAATAGATACAGAGAAAGATATACGAAAAACCATTAAACCTGATTACAAGGTGGAACTAAGTTTTAAAGATTACCAAAACAATAATGACTCTGTTTTAAAATGGATTGAGGAATATAGAAAGTGAATAATATATAAAGAAGCGAATAAAGTACGAATGCCTAACAAAAGCTATATGTAATGCGGGGTTCAGCGGGTAATTCAACCGCAGTTCTTCGTAGCACCAACGCCAATTCGTCTTTGACTATTTGGCTAAAAAAAGAAAATATGAATAAACGAATTGGCTCTGTGGCAGCCTGACAGTGAAGTGTTTCAAAGTCCCGCACTCCACATAGCCAAACCGTTGTGTGCAATTTAAGAGAATGAGGAAAATATTTATATATATACTTTCACTTACCATTTTAGGATGTTCTTTGAAAAATGAACATTCCAATGTTCAAATTGAAGAATTTGAAATAGTTGATGATAATTCAATACCACACCCACTTTCATGTGCACTAAACATTGAAGCATGGAAATATAATCCTACACTTAATGCTATTGAAATGAATGTAACTCGTACAGTCGATTCAAGATTAATTATGAAGGACTCTCTATGTTATTGGATTGATAAAAATGATTGGTACTCTGAAATTCCAATTGAAGAGGGAGATATAGAATATTATTTAGAAATGAGTTTGAAAGACATTGATACAAATAAATTTACAATAAAGGTTCTAAATGATGAATTTCTGATAAGTGTCTATCTTCTTCCTAATAAGAAAATGAATATTTCTAAAATAACTTGGGAAGGAGCCAATATGAAAAAGATTTGGACTATTCAGTCAGACTCAATAAAAATTGATTTTCCAACAGATTTAGAGAGAATTAGAAAAGCGTTTAAAACTTACAAAATGTATGATGGAACAGAAAGATGTAACATTGATTATATGAAAGATTCTGTTGATTCAATACCAGTTGATTTAATAAGCAAGTCTATAATAAAAAGGTTTAAAAACGCAATAAAAAAAGCACACAACAAAACCTAAACTGCATTAAAACGCAGTTTAGCCAAACCGTTGTGGGCAATTAAGACTAACCACTTACAATGAGAAAAATTATTAAAATAGGCATAATAGTGATTGTGATAAGTGGACTTATCCTTTTAGCGATGAATTATTTCCTTTTCTCAATGTTTAAAGGTGATTGGGAGGACTTTGGTGATGTTTTATTTGTGAATCTTGAGGACACAAATTCCTTGATTGTAAGACAAGAATATGAAACTGGAGCTTGGGATACAGAAACACTTAGCCGTATTGTAAGATTTAATCTAAAAAATGGAGAAATTGAGGTAGTAGACACGTCCAAAATAAATAAAGACCAATGGATACATTTGATTCCTAATAGATTTATTTGGCGTGGCACATCTGTTGGAAGTTGTCTTGGAGCCGATTATTTTAAAGAATTTATAGATAATTCGGAGGATAAAGGTCGATTAGTTTTCCAACATGAAGATTTAAATGATTTTTCTAAAATAATCAATCCAGTAAACTCATATTCTCAATTGATGCCAAATTGGGTAACTTACAGTGACAATAGTTTTTCTGACCAATTCAAGGTTTATGTATTTTGTAAATATTCTTCGTTGATTTTATATATAATCGGAAATGATAATTCTCGTCTTGGACAAATAGGACTATATCACGAATCTAAAGGAGAAAATTACTTTTATAAAAAGCACACTACTTTTTCAAAGCCAAATAGATTCAGAGTGATTATTGACTACCAAACTTTCGATATTGGCAGTAATTCGAATCCGATACAAAATTCGATAAAAGCAATTGAAGTAATTAATGAATATGAAATAAAAGAAAATGGAGAAATTCATAAGACAAATAGAGAAAGATTTGGTAAAATATTAATAAAATAACTGCCCACAACAATGTATAAAAAACATAAGTGTATCAGTGGTTTACGGAATGTTTTCACATTTAATCAGCTCCGCCAAATCTGCGATTTGACGGTTTGTTTTAAAACATTAAATTTGTGTCTAATCGCAAATTTGGCTCAGTGTAAATTGACAAGTAAGAGCTTCGAAATCACTTACGTTTCTTATACTTAACGTTGGGTGCAATGAACTCAAGGAGCAAAAAGAATAATAGATATGAAAAAGACATTTAAGATTATTGGAATTGTAATACTTATATTTTTGATTGGAGGTATATCATACATCTTTCTTACAGTTCCACAATTACCGAAAAATAGTGATGCTATAATTGAAGATATCATAACTTCGGAAGTTCCCAGACTTGTAAAAGGTAAATCAGGGTATGTTGTGAATAATGTGACAAAAATCTGGTATGAATCTATTTCGCCCAAGGATACAAATAAGGGGGCTATTCTTTTGTTTATGGGTATTTCAAATGATGCTTTAGGGTGGCCTCAAGCATTTATTGATAGATTAGTTAAATCAGGATATCAAATTATAAGATTTGATTATCGAGGTACAGGGTTGTCAGATTGGATGGAAAATTGGGCAGAGCAACCTTATTCTCTAAAAGATTTAGCAAGTGACAGTAAAGTTATACTTGATTCTTTGAAAATAGAGAAAGCTCATTTATTCGGAATATCTTTAGGAGGTATGGTTGCTCAAGAATTTGCAATAAATTTTCCTGAGAGAACAAATACTCTTACATCTTTAATGTCGTCAGGAAATATTCTGGATAAAGAATTAACACCAATTTCAAATGAAATAGTTTTTAAATTGATCAAAACAAGTATAAGATATGGAGTATTCCCGAGTGAAAAAAACACAATTAAACTTCATATATCATCAAGAATCATTCTTCAAGGTGAAGCAAAGTACGATATTGATGTCAAGGGGACAGCAACTCAAGTATTGTATAATTTAAGGAAGAGAAGTGGTTATAATCCAGATGCTTCAAGCCAACACCATGAAGCAACTTATCGTTCAGGTTCTCGGTATGATAAATTGAAGAGATTAGAAATGCCTGTTTTGATTATGCATGGATTGAATGACCCATTTATTCCTATTGAACACAGTGAAAAGATGGCAACTATTATACCTAATGCAAGAACAAAATGGTTTGAAAATATGGGACATGATATTCCTGTAAATTTGACTGATACGATTTGTGATGAAATTATCAAATTTCTTAATTCGAAAAGAGAATATTAATCACTGCACCCAACAATAAATATAGGTCATTTGGCGGATAGTGCTAATTTTGAAAATGAGCACATTTAATAAAAATCATAGCGGTTTGATACGATGGAGTTGAAATGCCAAACGCCCCATATTATCAACATTAGCCGTCAGTGTAAAAAGACCGTGCTAAATTGAAAGTTGACATTAATAATGTAAATTTGAAACTTTCACAAAACGAATTAGAAAAATGATTGAAAAAGCAAAAAATAAAAACTTACAAGAAGCAAAAAGCAACAAAAAAGACGAGTTTTACACTCAGCTTTCTGACATTGAAAGAGAATTAAAGTATTACAAAAAGCACTTTAAAGACAAAGTTGTTTATTGCAATTGTGATGACCCAAGAGTAAGCAACTTCTTTCATTTTTTCTCATACAACTTCGAGAAACTTGGACTTAAAAAACTTATTGCGACTTGCTATAAAAATCAAAATATGGACTTGTTTAGCCAAAACGATGCTGAACAAGCAATTTATTTGGAATATAATGGAGACCAAAATGGTAATATGGTTCCTGACCCTGACGAAATCGGAATTAAGAAGCTAAAAGGAGACGGCGATTTTAGAAGCAAGGAATGTATTGGACTTTTACAACAAGCTGACATTGTTGTTACAAATCCGCCTTTTTCTCTTTTTCGAGAATACGTTTCACAACTTATCGAATACAACAAAAAGTTTCTAATTGTAGGACATCAAAACGCAATAAAATATAAAGAGATTTTTCCTTTAATCAGAGACAATAAATTATGGTTAGGTTATGGTTTTAAAGGTGGTGCAGGTCATTTTATAAATGAACATTACGAAGATTATGCAACCGCAAGTGACCGAAAAGAAGGAATGATTAGAGTTTCTGGAGTTCATTGGTTTACAAATCTTGAAATCAATAAACGACACGAAGATTTAATTCTTTACAAAAAATACACGCCAGAAGAATATCCGAAATTTGAAAATTTCGATGCAATTAATGTTGATGTAACTAAAGACATCCCTGTTGATTATGAAGGTTATATGGGCGTTCCAATAACTTTTATGGATAAATACAATCCTGACCAATTTGAAATTATTGGTGTAGGTATTGCAAACTTAGGTCGTGAAATGGGTATAGAACCCTACAAACCAGAACATAAAAAATACAGAAAAGAAGTTCAGAAACGTGGAGCAGTTGATGGTGATTTGTATATGATGGTTGATGGAGTTGTAACAGTTCCATATTCGCGAATAATAATCAGAAACAAGAAAGTGCAGAAATGAAAATTGAACTGAAAGAAATAACAGTCCGTGAACTTACAAACGGCTACCAAGACAACGAAGAAAACGGAGTAGTTGGCTTTGATGGTAAATTAGACATTCGTCCACCTTATCAACGTGAATTTATTTACAAAGACAAACAACGTGAAGCTGTAATCGACACAATTACAAAGGACTTCCCTTTGAACGTGATGTATTGGGCGGTTCGTGAAGATGGTAATTTTGAAGTTATTGATGGACAGCAACGGACTATTTCAATAAGTCAATTTGTTGAAGGAGATTTTGCATATAAAAATAGATACTTCCATAACTTTCAGAAAGATGAACAAGAGCAGATTTTAAACTATAAATTAATGGTTTATCTATGTAGTGGACTAGACAGCGAAAAACTAGAATGGTTTAAAACCATCAATATTGCAGGAGAAAAATTAACAGACCAAGAATTAAGAAATGCAGTTTATTCAGGTTCTTGGGTTTCAGATGCAAAAAGATATTTCAGTAAAACTGGTTGTGCAGCTTACGGTTTGGGTGGCGACTACATGAACGGAACAGCAATTAGACAAGACTATTTAGAAACAACAATTAAGTGGATAAGCAATGACGACATTGAGCATTATATGGCGAAACAACAACACGAGCCAAACGCCAATGATTTATGGCTATATTTTCAAAGCGTAATAAATTGGCTAAATGTAGTTTTTCCAAAGTATCGCAAAGAAATGAAAGGCATTCAATGGGGTTTTCTTTACAACGAGTTTAAGAACAAGAAGTTTGACCACAAGAAACTTGAAGAAGAAATCACCAAACTAATGCAAGACGAAGATGTGACTAACAAAAAGGGTATTTATGAATACGTTTTGACACGCAAAGAGAAATTTTTAAATATTCGTGTATTTACGGATAATCAAAAACGAGAAGCATACGAAAGACAGAATGGAATTTGCCCAGTTTGCACAGAAGAATATAAAATTGAAGAAATGGAAGCTGACCACATTACACCTTGGCATTTAGGCGGACAAACAAGTACTGAAAATTGTCAAATGTTATGCAAAGATGACAACAGACGAAAATCAGGAAAATAAACACCGAACGGCTAACAATGTATAAAAATAATAGCCGGTTCAGTAGTAAAATCAAGGGTTGTAGCCCACTTCAACTTTCTTGTAGCTTGACAGGTACGAAGCCCGCAGTCGGCTACTATTCTTATACTTAACGTTAGGGGCAAGGACAAGACCGAACCGTAACCAATAGAAAATAGAAGATGAAAGATTCAGATATAAAATACGAAAAAAGACTTGTTGCATTTATTGACATTCTGGGCTTCAAAGAAATAGTAAAGCAGTCTGAAACGAATATCTCAAAAATAGAATTAATTTATTCAGTCCTTGACTACTTGAAAAATTGGGAAGTTCCAGAAAAATGGGATTTGCGATTAGTTGAAATAGAAGAAGATGCTCAAAAAAGAGGAGTTGAAAACTTTGACATAAGTGATAAAACAAATATTACAGCATTTTCTGATAGTATTGTAGTATCTGTTAAAGTCGATGATAATATTAACGAAATGGCTTCGACATTAATAATTAACCTAGCATATATCGGAGCGATTCTTCTGGAAAAAGGAATTTTATTTAGGGGTGGCTTAACGGTTGGAAATCTAATTCATAAGGAGAATGGAACTGTATTCGGACAGGGTTTAATTGACTCATATCAACTTGAAAGTAATAATGCCAAATATCCTAGAATTATTTTGTCGAACAAACTCTTAAAAGAACTGAATTATCCAATAGAAACTAAAAGAGATAGATATCCATATCATCAATATGTTGACAGGTTTAATGATGGTTGTGTTGGTTTTCATCAAATGATTTACTATCAGGTTATAGAGAGTTGGACTGAAATGACTGAGGGAGAATTAATTGAAAGTTTAGAAAAGGTTCGTAAAGTTATTGTCGCTGGACTTGATGCTACTTTCGAGAAACCTGATGTTTTTGAAAAATATAATTGGCTAAAAGAGCAATATAATAAACTTATAATCTTGGGAGACTTTGATTTTGACACTAAAACACATGAAAATATCAAGCTGAAAATTCGTGAATTAAATGAAGATATTGCAGGGCAAAACATTCATTATTCATATACAGACAAATTCTATGAATCTAGATGGCAAAAGGATGAATAAACCCCAGCCCCTAACAATAAATATAGGTCATTTGGCGGATAGTGCTAATTTTGAGCATGGTAACATTTAATAAAATATATTGCGGTTTGATACTTTGCTGCCTTGAAATGCCAAACGCCCCATATTATCAACGTTAGGCACAAGCAAAAAAAATGACGTGCGAATTAACTATATTTGATATAAATAAAATTAAATAGATAAAAATGAATGGAAGCGAAATAATAGATATCGATGACAAAATAATCGATGTTGATGAACAAGAAGATTCAGGTGCACCGATTATTTATGACATATCAAGTTATGGAGTTGACTATGATGTAGATGGTCTTGTAAAAAGGTTAAAAAGGGGTGATATATTTATTCCACCTTTTCAAAGAGACTATGTATGGAATCAAGCTGAAGCATCACGTTTAGTTGAATCACTGTTACTTGGACTTCCTGTTCCAGGTGTATTTCTTGCGAAAGAAGGTGATACCAACAAGTTATCTGTTATCGATGGTCAACAAAGATTAAAATCTCTTCTCTTTTTTTACGAAGGGTTTTTTAATCCTAAAGAAGGAGATTCAAGAAAGAAAGTGTTTAGACTTAAAAATGTTCAAGATAAGTTTGAAGGTAAAACTTATGATGAATTAGGCGAAGATTACAGAATTAAATTAGATGACTCAATCCTTCATGCAACTATTATAAAGCAAGAAAGTCCCAAAGAAGATAATACTAGTATTTATCATGTTTTTGAACGACTTAATACAGGGGGTAGAAAACTTACTGCACAAGAAATAAGAGCTGCCATTTATATTGGCAATTTAAACAATCTCATTGGGCAATTAAATGACTACCATTCTTGGAGAGAACTTTTTGGAAAGAAGAATAATAGATTAAAAGACCAAGAAATGATTCTTAGGTTTTTTGCCATTTACTCTTCATTGGCAAACTACAAAAAGCCACTTAAGGAATTTATGAATGTATACAATGCGAAAAACAGAAATATCTCAATAGAGAGATCTGACGAATTATCCGATAAATTTAAAAAGACCACGGATGTTATTTTAAATTATTTTGGGAAATCCGCATTTAGACCAGACAGAGTTTTTAATGCAGCCGCATTTGAAGTGTTAATGGTTACTATAGCTAAAAGAATTGATGAAAATATTGATTTTCAGGCATTGGCAAATGATATTAATGACATCTATTCAACACAAGATTTTATAGACTCCATAACTAGGGCAACTTCAGATGAGAAAGTTGTTATAGAAAGACATAAGCTTTTTAATGATTTTGTAGATAAATATGTTCAATAATTCCGAATTAAATAATCAGTATTCAAAAATAGATTCGTTGATTAGTCAAGCTAAACAATTAGAACCTGACGATGAAATGCGCTCTCATTTAACAAAATACATATGTGTTCTTTGTTCTGGCTTCATAGAAAATTCGGTTTATCATACTTTTAGAGATATTGCTGAAAGTTCGTGCCATCCATCTGTTGTCTTGACATATGCAAAGTCTCAATTATATAAAATTCAAAATGCAAATAGTGAGAAAATAAGAGCATTAGCAAAATCATTTAATCCAGATTGGCATGACATAATTCGTGATTATTTACAAGAAGAAAACAGAGGTGCTGCTATCAACTATATTTTAAAAGATAGACATAATATTGCGCACGGTAGAGATTCAGATATTACCATTAGCGCATTAGAAGGATATTTAAATAAAACGGTAGAAGTGATAAAGTTTATTGAAAGTGATTTAATTAATGCCAGTGCCTAACAAAATGTAAATGTAATGCGGGTTTCAGCGGGTAACCCAACCGCAGTTCTTCGTTGCAACACCGCCAATTCGTCTTTGACGATTGACGGAAAATTTGAAATTATGAATAAACGAATTGGCTCTGTGCGGTTTTGAAAGTTCATCACTTTTAATCCCGCACTCCACTTACATAAACCGTAAGGTGAAGAAAGAAAATATAGCCGCTTATAACCAACAACTCAAACCGAATGCCCAGACAAAAAGACGATAAGCAGCTCTATGCAATAAGATTGTGTGCAAGTTCTAAGTGCGAAACACATATAAGAGAATGGAGCGGTGTCCGTCTTCCCCGCACAGCGGGGTAAACTCAATATGACTACGCCGGATAAATTAAAGTGAGTGGAGGCGTGACCCGAAGGGGCGGCCGGAACGAAACGATGTTTTAGTGATAATGTTATGATTGGATGATACGTATTGAGGTTTGGTGATATGGTTTTTATGTGAGCGGAGTGCGGGTGTGTTCCCGAAGGGACGACCCGCAGGAGCGATGGTTTAGTGATCCATTGCCCCATGGAGTAAAGACCCAGACTCCACGGGGCATGTGCCGAGTTTGCATAATGCCAAATTATGCGACTGCGATAGAACTACAAATATGAGCCTTCCAATATTTCTAACTTATATATTGTTTTAAGCCCGGTTACTTCTTCAACTACGCCGTGGCGATGTTGGGACTGACACATTAGTTGCATAATTTTCATTATGTAATACTGGCTATCACATTTCCCCCGTGTAATATCCCGTGGCTGAAGTATCTCCGATATATTCATTCTTCTTTAATACAAAATCTCCTTAATAAAATAAAAATTAAAATTACACGGGGGAGCGTTTTATTGAGACCGTCCCATGTAAGGTTGCCTGATATATGGATAATAAACCGTGCCCTAAAGGGCACGGCAGTATTACATACAAACATAAAATTAGTAAATGAATTTGTACCAGATCGGGTAATGATCTGATACTGATTTTGAATAGAAGGATTTGTCAACTCCGAATTCTCCGGTGATGTGACCAATCATATCTTTTGTAATTACAATACGGTCGTATGTACAATCCGAGTTTGGTGAAAAGTTTGTTTTTGTATCCTCGGGAATTAGCCAATGCAGCGAAGTGTACTTGTCTTTAAGTTCATGTATTTCACTATCTGACAAGTAACTGCAGTCAGCATTATAATCACCAAGCATGATTACATTTTTTAGGAAGGCAAGATCCGGATCTTGGGATGTATTTTGAGTGTCAATAAACCGATAGTATTCATTTAACTCGTTACCAATAGCTAAGAGAGCATCAATCTCTTCATATGCTGATTCAGGTCTTGTGTGAATATTAGCCAATGTGAAACGGAATGGCGAGTTACGAACCTGAAAGAATGCGATGTATGGTTCCCGCTGGAAATTATCTTGATCGTCATTATAGACTGATGCCGGCAATATCATTTTGTCGGGATAGTTGGCGATTGTGTACTCTATAAATACTGTGTCAATAGGATGAATCTTGGTAGAGTTATAAACATAGAGATACTGTTCCTGAGAGTCTTGATCATCGGGTTGTTTACCTGTCCTTTCACTGAGAAGAACCTTATAAGTATTTCCAGAATTACTATTGAGATAGTTTAATAGACGAGGAACTGTAACTCCGGATGCATCTTTGATTTCCTGGATTGCGACCAGATCGTATTTTTTAATAATTGTTGATAGCGTATCCATGATATCCGGCTTTGAACTTTTGGTCTTACCAAAAATCTGAATGTTAAATGATGCGATTGTAAGCGTGTCCTGTGCGTAAAGTACGGATGACAGGAGCAATAGAAAAAGAATTAGCTTTTTCATTTTACTCACCTATTTTAGTTATAAAATAACGCGAGTACCTGGGGAAGGGGGCAGATAATAATAAGGAGAATTATTGAGGTTCTCAAGGTGAAACTGTGTTATAGTTCTTTTCTCTTGATCCCGATAAAGAGAAACGGGACAGGTGCCAAGAAAAGTATCAAAAGAAAGATCAAGACCCGTCTTCATCCCTATAATCCATAAATTGACGGGGGATTACGCCGGGCAGGCTGCAGAAAAATTGCTAATATATTCTTCATTACACTAAAGAAAAGTAATACTGGACTTGATATAAGCAAATACTTTTCTTCTATACGTTTCATTGCGAATATTTCTTTACGCAATTTTTCTGAGGTCGAAAATAACGTTATGGGAGAATGATTGCAATGTAGAGTAATATTAAGTTGAATAGGAGCTCTTGATTGAGAGATTATAATCAGACTTATGATGAAGCTTTTGAATAGTGATAATCACAACTCGCACCAGATTTAGGGATGGCAGGTTGGAACTTGAATTAGCTACGCCTGAAGCGCAAAAGCGCTCCTCCCGCAGAACAGGACAAGCACCAGGAGAGTGGAAATGAATTTAAATACTGTTGATGATAATTTCTTCTTCATCTGCCTGTGCGTAGCCATTTCGGCAAGACAAGTGCTTCTTTCAAATAATTTATAAACACAATTTTCCTGAGGTCGGAAACACATAACAGTAATTAGTACACTCACTATGGAAAATATTGCCGGGGGGATTTGGTGAAGGTTTGAATATGAGCTGAAAAAGAGGAATTATTCTCGCATGGTTTTTGCAATATTTAATAATATTGGTTTAATGTAATAGTGCAAAAAACGGGTACCTTCACATTAATGACAAAATAAATTTCAGATTCTGATTAGAATGTCTAATATTTAAATATATAAAAATCGGATAGAAGGCTCCTAAAAAGATTAAAATCCATCCTATTTGTGGGGAACAAGTAATTTGGAGAAATTGAAAGTCATTTAGTGAAATATATCCTATTTCATTAAACTGGATTATAATCAAGTTGATAAAAAGGAAAATCAATGAACAAGTTATTTTATTTTATCCTGATCATCCAAGTTTTACTTGCTGCATCATGCGATACCACCGAAATCGGCAGGAGCGGAACTGTTTTTACGGAACTTGCGGATGTCTCCTGTACCGAATGCTGGATTAAAGTAGAAACCACAGGTATCAACCTGCCGGAGGAACTCACTCTTTACCGGGATAGTGAAGTTGTACAAACTATTACTTTAACTGAAAACGACGTAGTACTTTACGATTCTTTGCTAAATCCCTCACTGACTTATAAGTACAAAGTTAAAATTGCCGGTGCTACAAGCAAAGAAATTACTGCTACAACAATGGATACCACAAGTCATGACTTTACATGGGAAACCTATACATTCGGCACCGAAACCAGTACATTGTTTGATGTAGCAATAATTGATGAAAACAACATCTGGGCTGTTGGAGAAATTCATATTGGCGATGAAAAGTACAACGCTGTTCATTGGGCTGGACAAAAGTGGGAGATGAAAAGGATTTTTGTTGATTATTTAGGAAAACCCAATTGGGCGCCTTTAGAGTGCGTTTTTGCACTATCAGAAAATGAAATAGTTTTTTCAAGCGGTCTTCCATATTTACAAGAAGGTAGTGGCTGGAAACTATATCATTTATGGGATATGGGCATACTAAATGAAAATGATGGTGGAGTTAACAAAATTTGGGGAACAACATTAAACGATCTTTATTTTGCCGGAAGAAAGGGTACAATTGCACATTACAACGGAAGTAACTGGGAGAAGATAGAAACAGGAACAGATACTAAACTAACTGATATCTATGGTGATAAAGACGGGAATAATATTTTCATAACGGGATATATCGATTTCAAACCTACTGTGCTACTAAAATATAATGGAAATAATATTGTAAAAGTAATAGAAAACCATGATACACACACCAACACTCCCGGTTATATATCCGGTATTATAGAAAGCGTATGGCTGTCTAATAATAAACTGTTTACACTTACCAATTATGATCTATATATATCCGGTACGGATACCCAGGGTGAAGGTAGATCGCTTTGGGGAGGTAATCCTGAGCAATGGGGAGTAACAAGTATAAGAGGTAACGGGATTAATGATATTATAACCTGCGGCATACGGGGAAGAGTATGGCACTTTAACGGGGTTAATTGGAAAATCTATGATGAACTGCTTTCGGAAACCGACAGGCTTCGTAAGGTAGTAATTAAAGATGACATCTGTGTAATAGCCGGCTACAGGTACATTAATGGAGTTGAGAATTTCGGACTCATTCATATAGGAAGAAGAAATTAAACAGGAACAACATAGGAGTTAATAAACAGCCGTAATAACTAGTTATTCGCTCCGGTGCTGCGAACACCGGAACGAATTAAACCGCAAACGAAAAAGGCATCGAGGAAAACGGGGCAGTCTAGCTAGCTGCCTGCAAAGCCTATTTGTTTACGGTTTAAGTTACAAAGAAATAATAATTTCTTAAACCAAAAAAAAAGGAAACACAAATGAAGAATAAAGCAATTTTCATATGCACGGTTTTGTATTTTGCTCTCCAGTCAATAACTATAGCACAAACTGTATCCGCGAGTTTCGAAGGAATTCAATACAGCGGAGAAAAACCTCCTGATCCGGTTATAGCTGTTGGAGAAAATCATGTTGTTCTTGCAGTAAATTCTAAATACGAAATTTATAATAAGAGTGGTACATATATAAGTGGGCAATCATTCAGTGATTTTTTTAGCAGTGTATCGCCGCAGCCTACCGGATCCATATTTGATCCCAAAATAGCTTATGATCATTATTCAGACAGGTACATTCTTTTAGCCATTGACGGTAGTCACCGGACAAGATATTTGTTAGCTGTTTCATCTACCGATGATCCAACCGAAACCTGGTATAAGTACAGCATACAAGGTACATTATACGACCTCGATTATCCCGGATTGGGTTTTGACGAAAATACTATTGTATTAACTTCTCAAAGCGAAGTTGGTTCGAATTCTTATTCTCCCGACCTTACTATACTGAACAAGCAGGAAATTTATTCGAATAGTAAAAATTATCAAATAGATATTAGAGACATCAACAATGGTGAAAAGCTTAAACCGGTGAGGGTAATGGGAACAAGTCCAAGTAAATTTCATCTAGTTAATACTACATCTGACGGTAAAGTCCGTATTTGGTCTATTTCCAATCCACTTGGTGGAAGTCCGTCTTTATCAATTGACAAAACCATTACATTTGCAAGTTTTCAAGGACCACAAAACGCTGTTCAGAAGGGAGAAAGTGAAAAGATTGAAATAAATACGGTTGGATCGAGCATTTCAGATGTTGTGTGCAAAGATGGAATTATATACGGTGCTTATACAGTGGCAAACACGTCCGGAACAGGATCAAGCGTTAAATACTTTTCCACTGATATAAACAACAATTTTGCAATTCTTGATGAAGGATTAATACAAAGTACTGATACTTATTATTATTATCCGGTTGTTCATCCCGACGGAAGCGGGAATATGATTTTGGTTTTCAATAAATCGAGCAGCAACGATTATGTAGGCGTTGCATATACTATACATATAAAGAATAACACATCTTATGAACCCATCAATTGGTTAAAACAGGGCGCCGCTGGTTACAAACTGCTTTTGAACACAAAAAACAGGTGGGGCGATTACAGTGGTATTGCAATGGATCCTGAGAACAATTACAGAATCTGGATATATGGCGAGTGGGCAAAAACTAGTACTACCTGGAGCACATGGGTGGGTTCAATAGAAATAAACATAGATATATCAACTCAGTTTTCAAATATAATAGGAACACAAAATGCCGGGGGAACATTAACAGTAAATAGTACGACCACTGTTAATTCCGGGAACACTTTGTCAGTTCCACTGGGTAACAATAATGTAAAAACAAACAACGAGAGATTTTCAAACTGGAACAGCAGCGGATATACGTACAAAAATAATAACTGGAATGATGCTGCATCCGAATTATTTCTGAGTCATGATTTCTATGCACAATTAGGTTCTCAACAGGAACAGGATGCAAAATACTTAAAAATGAACTATGCAAAAATACAAGTTAAAACAGACGGATATACATTATCCGGTACGGGAGATATTAATTTCCAGGATCCCTGGTATGTAAAGAGCGACGGCAGTCAGCCGGGAGATTTCTGGCTAACGGAAACATCACCTTATGAACCCACCGGTAAAGCAGGCGAAACTGAGAAAGGTGTGTTTTTAGATCAAAATCCACAATTCCAGCCAGGATTACCGAACTATTCAGTCAAAGCCGACCAAACACAGGAAAATGTTTCTATCAACGGCAGCAATCATAATATGTATTTCCAAAACTGGGAAGCAATAAACTCAAGTCTACAGTATCCTGATGAACTGGAAACACCAGTTGTCTTTAACTATGCTAATGCTGTTGTTACTGCAAATTATAAAGTAGATAACCTTACAAATAGTTCTGAAACTTATACAAATAACGGTCAGCGGAGGATAGCCCAAACCGCTAACGATTATATTCATAAAGTATATGAGAGTATGGGGAAAGTTTGGTATGAGAAATCCACCGACAAGGGAGATACGTGGACTATTATGAACAACGGTATGCCTTTAACTGCCGGCAACTCCAAATCGCCGTGTATTGCCGTTAATGATGCAAATCCAGACTGCGAAGTTATTATTGCCTACCAGAAAGAAAATTCAGGCGGCGGTTCGGACCTGGAGTTAAATGTTTTCTTTTCAACGAATCGACGCATACTTATACGCGGACTATTGAATTAAACGAATACATTGAATATTCGACTTACGACCTTACGCCGTCACTTGGATATAATAAGAACAACTTCATAATGCTTGTCTTCGACAGACCTTTTATATCCGCTTTTACTTCTTTGCCGGGTATACACTACTGGTACGGAGATCTCGACTATAAATATGGTTATGGTTTCGAATATTTTACTACAGGCCTGGTAACCAACACAGGATCACAGTCTTCTTACCCGGCAATCTGTGAAGAAAACTATACCAGTGAAACTTTTCATTTAGTCTGGCAGGAAGACGAGGATATTAAATATTATAAGCTTACGGGGGACTTTAGTGCTAACACTGTAACTCCCTCAGAATATTATGATGTGTCGGACGCATTAGGTTACGAGGCTAATTATAAACCCACAATAGCCGACTATGTAGATGACAGATTTATTGTAGGCTGGCTCGTTGAAGACCCTATGACCTATATCTTTTCAGGAGCAGTTCGTCCTAATTTCGGAACATATTGGGGAGCAACTACTTATACATACACATTCGGCGGAGGAGATGATGTTGAAAGTATTAATTCCAACAATTATTCGCCGAACGGAGGTGTAGTAATTGCATACGGCGGAAGCGGACATTATGGAAGATATGTTAAAACAAGTAACATGAACTCAATATACAACCAAACCTACACAGGCGACGTTAAGGTTTGCAACGGTTCGAGTTATCCGGATATGCTTCTCTCTACTCTTGTTACTACTTCTACTCCATACGAGTTTAAGCAGTATGGACAGAGCGGATTGCCTAAAGCCAGCAACAATGCCGGCTCAATAACCCGTGAAATAAATATAACAAGCGGTGAAAACCGGTTATTTATTGATCTTGGAAATATTCAAGTGGACGGTGAGAGTATAGGTTTTTATAGTATCGACAGCCTCGGAAGTAAAGCTGTTTCTGAGAAACCCAAACTAAGTAATTATCTTGTTAGTGAAGGATTTGATTTAACGGATAAAACGGAGATATACTTTGACTTCGGTATGGAAACGCTGAATGCAAACGATTTCTCGATCGGAAATGAAAAAGGGATTGATGTACAAGTTGTATTGATGGATGATAAAACAAACGAGATTATAAGTGAGGTTAAGAGTTGTTCGGTGAAAAACAAGATACGGGACAATGCAAGAAAAACACGGATTAAACTGAATTCAAAATCCGGAGAAAAGAGACGGGTAAAACTTGCACTTGTAATTGAAGGTATAGAAGAAAGTGAAATGAATTTAGTTACGATAATTAGTGATGCAGAAAGTCTGCCAAAAGAAGCTGTTGAAGAAATATCGATCGAATCATTCAATACGGTAACGGATTATCACATCTCACAAAATTATCCGAATCCTTTTAATCCTACGACTACTATTAAGTATGAACTTCCGGCTGAAGGTCTAGTCACTATTAAAGTGTTCGATGTACTTGGAAAGGAAATAGCTACGCTAATTGAAGATAAGCAGAATTCCGGCAGGTATGAAGTGACGTTCAACGGTGAGGGACTGGCAAGCGGAATGTATATTTACAGAATTGATGTAAAATCGACTGATGTTAATTTTAAAGATTATTCTTCAGTTAGGAAGATGCTGCTGATTAAGTAATAATGAAAAGCATTTGAATAGTGTTGGTAAGGCTGCCTAATTGGCAGCCTTTTTTATTAAGAGGGAGAATTAATCTAATGTAAAGTAATGTACAGTGCAGATTTACTGAATATACTTTTCTTTCTCTTGATCCCGATAAAGAGAATCGGGACAGGTGCCAAGAAAAGTATGAAAAGAAAGAGCAAGACCCGTCTACTCCGGCGAATGCCGGATACGCCGGGCAGGCTGCAGAAAAATTGCTAAAATTATCTTCATTACACTAAAGAAAAGTAAGCGATGACTAAGTTTAGTCATTTACTTTTCTTCTTCATCTGCCTTCGCTTAGCTGCTTCGGTAGACAAGCGTTTCATTACAATAATTTCTTAACACAATTTTTCTGAGGTCAAAAAAATCTTAATAGGAAAATAAACTGCTGTAAAGGGAAGTACAGTTGAATACGAGATTTTGATTAAGAGATTAGAAACAGCTTATTGATAATAATAAATCACCCCCCGCCAAATAGATAGCGGGCAGGCAACCATCTCCTCAAAGGAGAGGGGCTTTATAAATATGGTTAGTATGGACGATTCAAACTACATATGGATAATAGGCGGGTTATTAAGTCTGGTGAATTTTTTGTTCTGGGGGAGGATTAGAAGGATTGAAAGGGATATTGAGGAGAATAAGAAAAAGACTTGTTTGATTGAAAGGAATTATCTACAGCGATTTGAGGACCTGACAAACAAATTGAGTGAAGTTGAAAAGAATATAATAAAGGAAATTTACAGCAGCAGGTTTAAGGAATTCTGAAAGTATAAATAAAAGTCTGAGGTGTGTGATGTCGTGGTTTAATAATTTAATTAGTTCCGGGATTGATTCAATTGTAGGATCAGTCGGGACAGTTCTCGATAATTTATTTACCAGTGATGATGAGAAGGAGAAGAATAATATTGCTCTAACACAAATTACTTTAGCTGCTGCACAAGCAGAAAAGGAATTAGCTGCGGATCTCGAAAAAGCTTATCTGGAAGATGCTAAGGATATGCGAAGACAGTTAAAGGTAGAATTGCAGAGTCAGGATTCCTATGTGAGAAGAGCTCGTCCAACGTTTAATTATATCTTTTATACAGTACTGATATTTAATTATATTTTTCTGCCTATCTATCAGATGATTTCCGGGGTAACAGTTGAGCCCGTACAATTACCAACAGAACTATGGACTGTATTCGGAGTAGGGTTTATTGGATATGGTTATTTGAGGACGGTTGAGAAAACTGGTAGTAAAAAGCCTGCTATTGACAATTCGATTGAGGGTATGATTAGTAAGGCGAAAGGATAAGATCTTTTTTTTATCTCAAGAAAGTAATCGGGACAAGAGTAATTATAAAAGTAGCATTTTGATGAAAAATCCATTTTACGGTTATAACATTTATGTTCTTTTCTCTTGAAAGAAAAGAACCAAAAGTTCAAGACCCGTCTACTCCGGCGAATGCCGGATACGCCGGGCAGGCTGCAGAAAAATTGCTAAAATATTCTACATTACACTAAAGAAAAGTAATATGAGACTTAATGTAAGCTAAAACTTTTCTTCTATACGTTTCATTGCGAATATTTCTTAAAGCAATATTTCTGAGGTCACGGGAAATAAATTATTTAAGGTTAAGCATGGAAGTTAAAGTGATTAGGTTTAGTACAAGCAATGAAAGTACGCTGGGGCTGATGTTGATCAATAATAAATTCGAATGCTTTACTTTGGAAGATGGGTATAGAATCAATAAAGTACCTGGTGAAACGAGAATTCCAGCCGGAAGATATAAAATAAGGTTAAGAAAAGAAGGTGCGTTTCATAATCGATACTCAAAGAGGTTTCCAGATATACATAAAGGTATGCTCCATATAACTAAGGTACCGAATTATGAATATATACTAATTCATTGCGGAAATGATGCTGAGGATACTGTAGGCTGTTTGTTGGTTGGAGATGAATTGAATAATAATCTAGTGAGTAACGGGTACTTAAAGAATAGTACTCAAGCTTATGTTCGAGTTTATTCCCAAATGTGCAAAGCATTGCAGGAAGGTGAAGAGGTTTGTATAGAGTACAGTGATAGGCTTGAAACTACTAATGAAAGCAATCAAACATTTGAAGAAAGTAAAAATAAGGTGAATGTGGAGTACTTAAATCTGAGAGTTGCACCAAATATGAAAGGAAGCGGAATACTCATCAAGGGCACAGAGGTAACTATTCAAGGAGTGAATAATGATTGGTGCAAAATAGGATGTACGGGCTGGGTGAAACGTGATTATTTGAGTAAAAGTATCAAAAAATGATTGCAAATAAATTAAATATTAATTAAATAGAATTTGTAGCTACAGAGGTTAATGAACCATTTACCAAGAAATACTCTAGTATTAAGGAATCAATAAAGAGTATAGTTTATAATATCCGACAGGTTTTACTCGCGGGGAAATGGGTGAGATGAGTGAAAAACCGGAATGGGATATGAATAAATCATCAAATCAACTATCAACGCTTGATAAGAAATATCAAATCCTCCTCAATCGAATAAAAGAAAATATAAATACTTTTGAAAGTAAAAGCGACCGGGTTCAATACTTAAGAGATCTAATAAGGGATAGTGAGAAAATTTTAGATTTATTGGAATTATTCGATACCACGAATATTGAATGGAATTATTTGAAAAATCTTAGAATTGGATTGGATGAGGTTTTTAAATCATTATTTGAAAATAAGCCTAAACAGAGTATTGGATCTGTATCGGAGGAGCAAGGTAAATACTATATAAGCGCTTCTTATCTAGGAGAACCGGAATCCTTAGATCAGAGCGGTTTAGGTAAACTAAAATTAAATCTCGAGATTGAATTAGCCAATATAATTGAGGGGAGTGAAACCGGGAGTAGGAATGCTAGCAGTTATACGGGGGTAAGTAAAATTAAAGTGAAATCCAGTATAACTGATATCGTCAGAATATTTGAGGCTATGAAAACTGCAGAGATAATTTCGATGAAGACAAGCGTTGCGCAGTTTGCGGAGTTGTTTTTCTCTGAAACGATTGATGTAAAAAGGTATGAAGCAAATTATAATGCAAGGAAAAGTGAGACTATTAATCTTGGTAGAAATTCAAACAGTAAACAATTAGAAAATTTTGTAAAAATTATAATTAATGATAGCTTCGATAAAAAAGATAGAGTACTTGAATCAATAATTAGAAATATTGAACAAATACAAAAAAGATGATATATAGGAAGTATACTATTTCTTGAGAGATAAGGCATTTAGATTCCCCTCCACAGAGCAACTTTAAGATGGAGGGGAGTCGGATGACCTTAGATGATATTTTTAATAAGCTGCACAAAATAGAACAACTAATCCTCAAACAGTATTACAAGCCATTTAATTTAGTCGAAGCATCTGAGTACTTAAGCATATCACAATCACATCTATATTTTTTAACCAGGAAAAGAAAGATCCCGTGTCATAAGCCGACAGGAAAGTATTTGTATTTCTTTAGGAATGAGCTGGATGAGTGGATAAAGAACAACTCAGCAGTAAGATGTCAGAAAGTAGAAGACCCTGATGGAATATCAAATACAGAGGCATTCCACAGGGTGAAGGATGATCCGGCTTCCCCGCATAGCGGGGTAAACTCAGAAAAGGCACGCCGGGACGTGGGAAAAGGTGATGAGGATTTGGAATGGTTGGAGGGAGAGGATCCGGCTTCACAAAAAGATGAAAAGCTTCGGTGGGATGAGGAGGAGGAAGAAGAACCTCCGTAATAACATTATACTTTCTTTTCTCTTGATAGAAAAGAAAGTAACAAAGAAAAGATCAAGGCTGTCAATAAAATTGTTAAAAATATTCGAATCCTCACTAAGTGAAAAAAACTCGCTCAGTAAAAATCAGGGGATGACAAGACACACTTCGCTCAGACAGTTTTTCACTTTCCGCTGGAGCGTTCGGATTCAAACATTTTCATAACACAATTTTATTGAATGCCAGGTAACAAGAAAAATTTATTAGCATGACCATTTTATTGAGGTCATTATAAGTAAGAAAAATTTGAGATAGATTAAGTCCGGCTCTGCCCAGGAAACGGGCTACGCCGTGACATACCACAAGAATTAAAAATTTGGATTGGGTATGGAAGGGATGAGTGAGGTATTAAGTAAGCTTTCTGTGGAGGAGATTGAGAAGTTGAGTGTGTTGTTTAGTATAAATAGTAAATCCGCAGCGAGTGAGATTGTTACTCTGAGAGTGTTTTGTGATGAGTATAGGAATCTTATTAGGAATAACTGTTCTCAAAATTATTATTCGTCCGTTAATATTTCACTTAATCATCTAACCAAGTTTTTTCCTGTTCAAAAATCTTTAGAGACAATTAGACAAAAGGATATTGAGTTGTTCCTGGTTGATCTGCAGCAAAGTGCACCGAAGGGTTATCGTGTTTATTACAGAACTCTTAAAGCAGCCTTTAATAAGGCTGTGGATTGGAGTTATATATCAGTAAATCCTTTCGTGAAAGTGAAACTACAGAAGAAACAAACTTTACCGCCGATGTTTATAGAGAAAAATCAGCTTGATAAAATTGTAGGTTACGCTGAACCGGAAATTGTTAGAGATGTTATCACTTTAGCTTACTATACGGGATTGAGGTTGGATGAGATTGTTAATCTGAAGTGGAAGAATATTAAACTTGATAGTAAGTTGATTGTTGTTGGTGATGAGGAGTTTGTTACTAAGGGGAAGAAGCAGAGGTTTGTTCCGATTTGTGATGAGGTGCACTTCGTGCTTAATAAAATAAAAGGACTGAGCGATATAAATAATATGAGTTATGCCAATGTAGAGGGACCCCGTGAAGTAGAAAAAAAAGAATCACTTCACGGGGTAAAGACTTATGTGTTTGGTAAGACGGATGGGAGCAGGTACACCGGGGATTATTTTTCGAAGAGGTTTAAGAAGGCGTGCAGGGCTGCGGGGATGGATGAGGGGATCCATTTTCATAGTCTTAGGCACTCGTTTGCATCTAACCTGGTGCAAAGAGGCGTATCATTATATGTTATTAAGGAGCTGCTAGGGCATTCGTCCATTAAGACAACGGAAATTTATTCACATTTGAATGTGGATAGTTTGAGAGAGGCGGTGGAGAAGTTGACAGAAACTCCGCCCCTTTCCTCCACCCGAAATAAATTCGGGACAAGTTCTTCGAAAGAGGAGGGAGAATATGGGGAGCGGAAATCTGAGGGATTGAGGTTGGTGGTTAATCGAGGAATAGATAGTAGCTGAGTGAAAAGCATTCATGTACTCTCCTTTTCTTTGTCTTGATCCCGATAAAGAGAAACGGGACAGGTGCCAAGAAAAGTATCAAAAGAAAGATCAAGACCCGTCTTCATCCCTATAATCCATAAATTGACGGGGGATTACGCCGGGCAGGCTGCAGAAAAATTGCTAATATATTCTTCATTACACTAAAGAAAAGTAATACTGGACTTGATATAAGCAAATACTTTTCTTCTATACGTTTCATTGCGAATATTTCTTTACGCAATTTTTCTGAGGTCGAAAATAACGTTATGGGAGAATGATTGCAATGTAGAGTAATATTAAGTTGAATAGGAGCTCTTGATTGAGAGATTATAATCAGACTTATGATGAAGCTTTTGAATAGTGATAATCACAACTCGCACCAGATTTAGGGATGGCAGGTTGGAACTTGAATTAGCTACGCCTGAAGCGCAAAAGCGCTCCTCCCGCAGAACAGGACAAGCACCAGGAGAGTGGAAATGAATTTAAATACTGTTGATGATAATTTCTTCTTCATCTGCCTGTGCGTAGCCATTTCGGCAAGACAAGTGCTTCTTTCAAATAATTTATAAACACAATTTTCCTGAGGTCGGAAACACATAACAGTAATTAGTACACTCACTATGGAAAATATTGCCGGGGGGATTTGGTGAAGGTTTGAATATGAGCTGAAAAAGAGGAATTATTCTCGCATGGTTTTTGCAATATTTAATAATATTGGTTTAATGTAATAGTGCAAAAAACGGGTACCTTCACATTAATGACAAAATAAATTTCAGATTCTGATTAGAATGTCTAATATTTAAATATATAAAAATCGGATAGAAGGCTCCTAAAAAGATTAAAATCCATCCTATTTGTGGGGAACAAATAATGTGGTTACTGAAAAAAACAGTGAAAATGAGAAATTCATACTATTCTCTAAATTTAGAAAATAGAGATAAACAATAATCAGTTAGAAAAAACACAAACTTATGTTAATTGGGAGTATAAAAGTGATTATAAAGCAAATATATTTTATCTCTGTATTCTTATTGTTAGCTATAGCAATAATCTCTTGTTCTGACAGTATTTCAAATAACGATTTAGAACCCTGTCCTCCCACAGATTTAGTATTTGTCTCACCATACAATAGCCCTGTATGGCATCCGGATAACAAGTATATAGGGTTTAATTATACCCCACTAGATTCAATTACGTATCCGAATAGTGAGCATTGTATGGGAATCCAACATTTTAATTATGACTCATCCGGGTTCTGGTTAGTTAATATAGATGGGACTAATAAACATAGAATATTACAGTATAGATTACAAACACCTGTTTGGTCACCGGATGGTAAGTGGATTGCGTTTGTGTTGGGAGCTCAAATATATAAAATGCCATTTAATGGTGAAGTTTTCGACACTATGAGAGTAATCCGATTAACAAACTCAGGAAATAACTATTCCCCATCCTGGAGTCCTGATGGAAACTGGATTACTTATGACTCAGATGAGGATTCACCGAATGGAATGCGTTTCATATGGAAAATGGAGTCCGATGGATCAAATAAACAAAGAATTGCTTATACCCCTGAATTGGGTGAAGTAAGATCGCCTAATTGGTCAGCACATGATAAGATTATTCATTATCGATATTCTACAGAATACAATTCAAATGAATTATATATGATGGACGCAACCGGTCAAAATATTGAAAGACTAACTTATAATGAGTTTACTGAAAGACATCCAAAATGCTCAACTAGTGATGTAGTTGCCTATCATTCCACAAATGGACTAGGTGATTCTCCACAACTTTGGATTCTGGATTTAGTGACTGGAAATAATAAGCAGTTAACCATGGAGGGCACTGACAATTGGGTATTTAGTTGGTCGCCAGATGGAAGTAGTATTGCGTATGTTCGATACGATTATAATGATAGCAGCTATGATAATGGTGTTATAATGTTAATAGAAATTCAACATAGAATAAAGAGGCAATTAACTTTTAATACTCATAAAATATAGGTGAATACAAATGAATTCATGATTTGTAATAACGATTTATTTAATTCAAATTTAGTAAACAAACAGGGGAGTAAATATCATGAAAAAACGAATAGCACTTGAATTAATTTATCCATTCTATTTCATCATACTTTTTATAGTGGTCACATCAAATACTAGTTATTCTCAAGAGAAAATGTTCAAGAACGAAATTCTTGTATACATTTTACCTGATACTCTTGAACTACCGAATGAGTTGGCTACAATCACGGACATTAATAAAGCCACAATAAAATCAAAAACACTTTCAAGAGTGATGCATGAAATAAACATTAAAAGGTTGGAAAAGGCTTTTCAAAATTTTGAAGAAAAAGATACTTTAAAGACACTGAGAAGCGGAAAGAAAATTAAAATGCCAAATTTATCAAGAATATTTAAAATAATTTTAAATGATGAGAATAATGTTGATGAAACGGTAAGAATCCTATCGAAAGAAAAGGGGGTCTTATTTGCTGAAAAAAATGGAAGAGCATCTTCATCGTCAATTGAACCAAATGATGAATACTTCAATTTGCAGTGGGGATTGAAAAATGGTATAACGGGAAATGATATTCATGCACCTGATGCTTGGGAAATTCAAAACCCTCTTTCAAATACGATTATTGCTGTAGTTGATGGAGGCATTGATAAAACGCATCCAGATTTGTTGAATAATGTAAGTGGTGATAATGGCGTTACTTATAATGATTTTGACTACGATCATGGGACACATATTGCTGGAATAATAGCTGCAAATAGTAATAACAATATTGGAATTGCAGGTGTAAGTTGGTATTCTCAATTACATTCAGAGAACATTGACAATACAGATGATATTGGGAAATACCAAGGGGTAGTTGATGCAGTTGATTATAGCTCAAATGTCAGAGTTCTAAATAATAGTTGGAAACTTGTAGATCCGATTGGAAGAAACTCAACAATTGTTAGAATGGCATTTGCATATGCATATAAGAATGATAGAGTTGCTGTAGCAGCAATGGGGAATAATGGACAATCTATTATTCATTATCCTGCAGGATTTCAACAAGGAGTAATTGCAGTTGGGGCTACGAATAGTAATGATGCACGTTGGTCATGGTCTAATTATGGGAACCATATTGATGTGGTTGCTCCAGGCGTAGGTATATACTCTACATTTGATGATGATTATGACTATATGGATGGAACATCAATGGCAACAGGATTCGTATCCGGTATTGCAGGATTAATATTATCTTACAATTACAATAATCCATTTTCGAGCTTTCCATCACTTGAAAATGATGATGTTGAAAATATAATCAAGTTATCTGCCAATGATCTTGGAGCTGCTGGCTGGGATATTTATTATGGTTCAGGAAGAGTAAATGCAAATGAAGCATTAAGTCGTATTACAGAACCATATGTTCTGGAACATAATTCTGTTGCTGGTGGAACTATATATAGTAGCACTGGGCCATACTATGATCTTCCCCCTAAAAAGTAGACAAAAAGTTAAGCAACCCTTTTGTTAAAACTGTTAATAAATCTTCCCTCAAATTCTTCAGGAGATAAATAATTTAGAGAAGAATGCAATCTTATTCTGTTGTAAAATACTTCAATAAATTCAAAAATACTTTTCTTTGCCTCATCTCTTGTTAAGAAATATTTCATATTGATCAGTTCAGTTTTAAGAGTATGGAAAAATGATTCCGTAACAGCATTGTCGTAACAATTCCCTGTTGAACTCATTGACTGTGTTATTTTATTTGTTTCAAGCAATCCTCTAAATAATTGACTTGTATACTGAGAACCTCTGTCGGAATGAAAAATCAATTCCTCTTGAGGAGTCCTCTGAACCAGCGCCATTTTCATTGCTTCAACCACTATCTCTGCCGACAAGTTTTTAGAGAAGCTGTAGCCAACTATTTTTCTTGAGTATAAGTCCATTACAACAGCTAAATAAAGCCAGCCCTGACTACTTGGGATATATGTTATATCACCAGTCCATATTTTATCCGGGGCAGATGACGTGAAATTCTGCTTCAATAAATTTGGACTAAACTTAGCTGATTTAGACTGTTTCGTTGTCCGCTTAAACCGTTTTACTGTTTTAGCTGCTATATTGTACTTTCTCATTATTCCGGCTACTGTTTTTACATTTACCTTCAGCCCGCTTCTTTTTATCTCCCTTGTGATTCTTGGTGAGCCGTATAGCCCCCTGCTTTTCTCGTAATATCGATAAACTCTTTCCAGCAGAAGAAGCTCTCTTATGGCGCTTCTGCTTGTTTTTCTTTTCAACCAGGCATAATAACCTGAACGGTTTACCTGCATTACTTTGCATAGCAGTTTTATCGGATATATTTTCCTATGGTATTTTATAAAATTATACCTCACAGCTGTTCCTTCGCGAAGAAGGCTGTTGCCTTTTTTAATATATCGCGCTCCATTCTTAATTCCCGATTCTCTTTTTCTAACCTACGTATCTTTTCTTGTTCCGATGTTTGCCGGCCTTTGCCGGGAAACGATTCTTCTGAATCCTTCAAATACTGTTTCTTCCAATTGTGTAGTGAATTTTCATTTACTCCCAAATCCCTGGATACTTGCGCCACCGGCATTGCTTCTTCTATTATCATTTTTACTGCCGATATCTTGAATTCTTTGCTGTAAGTTTTTCTTTTCATCCTTTTGCTCCTATATTTATTTTACTCTAATATAGTTGCTTTTCTGTGTGTCTACAAATATTGGGGAAGTTCACTATGTCGATTTTTACGGAGTTAATGGATTAGCAGATGGAAGATATTATGTAATTAGGCACGAGGTTAGAAAAACAGTTAATTTAAATGGAAATTTGCATGATAAAGAAGTTTGGGGACGAGGAGTAAATTCGCTTGGTTTCTCGGACGAGAATCCAAACTTTGGAATGGGTTATTGTGAAGTAGTTTCACAAAGTGAGACAAGTGCAACACTAAAAACCTATATATATCAAAGATATAATGGCGGTCCTTTCGATTATTATCCAACAATGCCATTCTTAGCTGGATTCAAATATTCAGTTTTAGGCTATGAGTTACCTTCAACACCAACAATTACTATGTCTGGTGGTATTGGTGATAGCCCAACATTATCCTTTTCTGGTGGCGGGCCTGCAATAGATCACTATGTATTAAAGATAGAATATGATTTTGGTTCAGGTTTTAATACATACTCAAATAGTATAGTTTCAAGCCCTTATACTGATAATAATGTTATAATAACCAGAGTTCCTGGAGATGTAGTAGCAAGATACTCAGTAAAGTCTGTTGATAGACTTGAACATGAATCTGAATATTCCAATACTGTTTCAACAGATGGACAAAGTACCTGGAAATCATTACATAACATTACTGACAATGAAATAATCAATAAATATATGTTGGAGGATAATTACCCAAATCCATTTAATCCAAGTACACATATTAATTATCAAATACCTGAAGATGGTTTTGTCAGTTTAGTCATATATAATGCACTGGGTGAAAAAGTTACTACGCTAGTAGATCAACATCAGACTAGTGGAAAATATCGGGTGAAGTTTGTTGCGAATAATCTACCAAGTGGTATATATTTTTGCCGGTTACGATCAAATGGTTTTAATTCTATAAAAAAAATGATACTTACAAAATAACTTAAAAGTAAATTAGAAGTAAATTATGATAAAAAGGCTGCCTAAATGGCAGCCTTTTTATTAGAGGGAGAATTAATCTAATGTAAAGTAATGTACAGTGCAGATTTGCTGAATATACTTTTCTTTCTCTTGATAGAAAGAAAAGTATGAAAAGAAAGATCAAGACTGCAAAAAAATGGCTGAATTTTTCTCCTTTCGCTAAAGAAAAGTAAATAAAGATTGAAGTTAGTACTGGACTTTTCTTTTTAACACTTCATTCGAAAAATACTAAACGCCATTTTTTTAAGGTCGGAAAATATTAAGAGTCATTGCGAATGAATGAAGTTAACTACATATGGATTATCGGTGGGTTGTTGAGTCTGGTGAATTTTTTATTCTGGGGGAGGATTAAGAGGATTGAGAGGGATATTGAGGAGAATAAGAAAAAGGCTTGTCTGATCGAAAAGAATTATCTACAGCGTTTTGAGGATTTGACAAAGAAATTGAGTGAAGTTGAAAAGAATATAATAAAGGAAATTTACAGTAGCAGGTTTAAGGAATCCTGAAAGTATAAATAAAAGTCTGAGGTGTATGATGTCGTGGTTCAATAATTTAATTAGTTCCGGGATTGATTCAATTGTAGGATCAGTCGGGACAGTTCTCGATAATTTATTTACCAGTGATGATGAGAAGGAGAAGAATAATATTGCTCTAACACAAATTACTTTAGCTGCTGCACAAGCAGAAAAGGAATTAGCTGCGGATCTCGAAAAAGCTTATCTGGAAGATGCTAAGGATATGCGAAGACAGTTAAAGGTAGAATTGCAGAGTCAGGATTCCTATGTGAGAAGAGCTCGTCCAACGTTTAATTATATCTTTTATACAGTACTGATATTTAATTATATTTTTCTGCCTATCTATCAGATGATTTCCGGGGTAACAGTTGAGCCCGTACAATTACCAACAGAACTATGGACTGTATTCGGAGTAGGGTTTATTGGATATGGTTATTTGAGGACGGTTGAGAAAACTGGTAGTAAAAAGCCTGCTATTGACAATTCGATTGAGGGTATGATTAGTAAGGCGAAAGGATAAAACAGTGTACATACTTTTGTCTTGATACAAAAGTATGCAAAAGATCAAGACTGCAGTAAAATTGCTTTAATTTTCTTCATTACGCTAAAGAAAAGTAAAATGGGATTTAAACATGGATAGTACTTTTCTTTTTACACTTCATTCCGAAAATTATCTAATCACCGTATTAACGGTGATAGCCGCAATTTTTCTGAGGTCGGAATAATTAAAAATAAAAAATGGACAGGCATGGAAATTAAAGTGATTAGGTTTAGTACGAGTGATGAGAGTACGTTGGGGCTGATGTTGATTGATGGTAGTTTTGAATGTTACACGCTCGAAGATAGTTTTAGAAGTGAAAAAGTACCTGGTGAAACGAGAATACCAACCGGAAGATATAAAGTTAGGTTAAGGAAAGAAGGCACGCTTCATAATCGATACTCAAAGAGATTTCCAGATATACATAAAGGTATGCTCCATATAACTAAGGTACCGAATTTTGAATATATACTAATTCATTGCGGAAATGATGCTGAGGATACTGCAGGGTGTTTGTTGGTTGGAGATGAATTGAATAATAATAAAGTGAGTAACGGACACTTAAAGAATAGCACTCAAGCCTATGTTAGAGTTTATCCAAAAATATGCGAAGCAATAAAGAATAATGAAGAGGTGTGGATAGAGTACAGTGATGATTTATTTATTACACCTGAAAAAAGTGGTAATTATGGGTTGGTGAATGTTGATTATCTTAATGTGAGAGATACACCGAACGGGAACGGTTTGGGAGTAATATTTAAGGATACTAAGGTAGAGATTTTGGAAGATAGGAATAAATGGATTTGTGGGACTATTAAATGTTGGGTAAATAAAGTCTATCTAAAATAATTTTCAGCAACCAAAAGTGCGACTTTCAGAAATAATTAGCAGTGATAAAATTAATTTAAATAAAATATGGGGATATCATATGAAACAATTGCACCATACCTAATTGAGTCACTACGCCTGCTCTCGCTGTTAACTTCGATTGTTCTTAACTCAGGTGTGTATTGAAAACCCAATCCAAAAGTAACACCAGAAACATCCCAAGGAGAAAACTTTAAGAATAAGCCGGGAGAGAAGAATTGACTAATACCAATATCTTCCGGGAGTGATTCTGAAGTATTGATTCTATAATTTAATACAGCACCTAAATCTAGGATTGATGCAAATACACCGCAAATACCTTTTCCATCTGATATGTAGAAAGTAAAGTCTATGCCAATTGGAGCAGAAATGCCAAAGCTAGGACTACATTTTTTTTCTCTTCATAGTCAGATGCCAAAACTTTATCTGCGCCTATAAATATACCCGGGAAGGTATTCAATGATAAGCGCCAATTTGATTCTCTTTTTCTTAAAATACCTCCAGAGCTTTTACTAATTTTTGTTATTGCAGATTGTAGTTCTGGAACACTCCTTGAATTAACGACATCAGTGAAAAACTGAATATATTTTATTTGGGTAGTTTTAATTTCTTTAAAAGGAATGCTGGTATTAATAGGAGGAATACCACAATCCTCTTTGTCAATTATAGATGCTTTGATCTTCCCCCTAAAAAGTAGACAAAAAGTTAAGCAACCCTTTTGTTAAAACTGTTAATAAATCTTCCCTCAAATTCTTCAGGAGATAAATAATTTAGAGAAGAATGCAATCTTATTCTGTTGTAAAATACTTCAATAAATTCAAAAATACTTTTCTTTGCCTCATCTCTTGTTAAGAAATATTTCATATTGATCAGTTCAGTTTTAAGAGTATGGAAAAATGATTCCGTAACAGCATTGTCGTAACAATTCCCTGTTGAACTCATTGACTGTGTTATTTTATTTGTTTCAAGCAATCCTCTAAATAATTGACTTGTATACTGAGAACCTCTGTCGGAATGAAAAATCAATTCCTCTTGAGGAGTCCTCTGAACCAGCGCCATTTTCATTGCTTCAACCACTATCTCTGCCGACAAGTTTTTAGAGAAGCTGTAGCCAACTATTTTTCTTGAGTATAAGTCCATTACAACAGCTAAATAAAGCCAGCCCTGACTACTTGGGATATATGTTATATCACCAGTCCATATTTTATCCGGGGCAGATGACGTGAAATTCTGCTTCAATAAATTTGGACTAAACTTAGCTGATTTAGACTGTTTCGTTGTCCGCTTAAACCGTTTTACTGTTTTAGCTGCTATATTGTACTTTCTCATTATTCCGGCTACTGTTTTTACATTTACCTTCAGCCCGCTTCTTTTTATCTCCCTTGTGATTCTTGGTGAGCCGTATAGCCCCCTGCTTTTCTCGTAATATCGATAAACTCTTTCCAGCAGAAGAAGCTCTCTTATGGCGCTTCTGCTTGTTTTTCTTTTCAACCAGGCATAATAACCTGAACGGTTTACCTGCATTACTTTGCATAGCAGTTTTATCGGATATATTTTCCTATGGTATTTTATAAAATTATACCTCACAGCTGTTCCTTCGCGAAGAAGGCTGTTGCCTTTTTTAATATATCGCGCTCCATTCTTAATTCCCGATTCTCTTTTTCTAACCTACGTATCTTTTCTTGTTCCGATGTTTGCCGGCCTTTGCCGGGAAACGATTCTTCTGAATCCTTCAAATACTGTTTCTTCCAATTGTGTAGTGAATTTTCATTTACTCCCAAATCCCTGGATACTTGCGCCACCGGCATTGCTTCTTCTATTATCATTTTTACTGCCGATATCTTGAATTCTTTGCTGTAAGTTTTTCTTTTCATCCTTTTGCTCCTATATTTATTTTACTCTAATATAGTTGCTTTTCTGTGTGTCTACAAATATTGGGGAAGTTCACTTTTTGCTCAATAAATGAAAGAAGGTTTAATGTTGATATGAGGATAGTAGAGTACTCTCCAGTAGAAATACTTTTATATACATCCGATACTATACGAAAAACCGCACTATCGTTAGAAGATATCTGTTCATTGTTGTTAAATTTATTAATTAATTCAAGGTTATTTACAATGAAGTCATAAAAGTTATTAAAATACTCATACTGAAGTAGTATAGGTACACTTGTCAGAGATGGGTTCTTCAGTTTTATGATGGTTGACTCAAGTTTATAAGATGAGAATAATATTTCGAAAATAGTGTTTTCATATTCATTATAGTATTTATTAAAGTTGGATTGTAAATTTTTAATTTGTGAACTGATGCTGGAAGTATAAGTTTCACCTTCAGAGTACTTATTTATGGCGAGTAACAACAAACAAATAAAGTATTTTTTAGATTTTTCACTTTGAATACTAAGAAGTGAGTTTGGTTTAATCCAAACACGATTATAGTTTGTTACCTCTCTTAAGTTTTGGAGAACTATATTTAATGTAGAAAATGATTTGTATAGATTATCATATCGTTTTTCATCAGAATTATACTTGTATGCTAAATAAGAAATGATTTCATACGGATGAATCCCTGATTTGAGATTATCAAAAATGTCAATTGCAAATACAATTAAGTTAAACAACTTAGGGTATTTATTGGCAAGTGTTTTGGCAAAATCGTTTTTGTATTTATATCCTCCACCATCTATCTCGAGGCTAAAGAAATTCTTAAGAATATTTCTAAGATCATCTTCCATGGAGTTTCGCAACTCTTTACCAATAGAAGTGACAAAATAATTTTGGGACCGGATACTATAGGCAACATGAAAAGTTTTAGGAAAGATATATTTTAATTGCTCCATATCTTGAATAAAGTTATTAAAAACATCATAAGTGATGTTTTCTAAAAATTGTTCATAAATAAATGTGCCTAAAGCATCAATGATTTCTGATTCAGATAAAGATTTTAAATTAATCCCACTTCTAATTTCACTCTCAATATCTGCTAGTTCATTCGTGTAACCTGGAAAAACCTCATATGATTCAGAAAGTTTTCTGAACTGAAAAGAGGAAAGAGTATCTTTAGGAATAACCATTTTAAGTGAATCATAATGAGCTTTTTCATGATTTAAATTATTTAATAATTCTTTTTCAGACTCATACTTTTCTAATGAAGAGGAATAAGTTGTTTCATAAAATACATCGACTTGTTTTTCATAAATAGAATCAACTGTATTGCTATATTTAGCAAATATTTTAACACTATCCTGAGAAGAAAAAGGAAGATAAGGGAACTTAACTATTTTATTAAATAGTGATATACTATCACAGTAAGCGATACTTCCTTTAATTATAGGGTAAATATGTATCAATTTATATAAACTGTGTTTCGAAGAATCAGCTCGAGCATCGGAAATTTTTTCCATATCAGATATTTTCTTTCGTTCAAATTCTGTCAAGTTACTTTTTGATAAGTATATTTGAGATTTATGCTTATTGATTAACGTATCAATCAAAATACCTAATTTCTTTGGCGGTAGTGTCTTTTGAAAATCATTGATTTTTTGGAGTATGGATAAATCAATATTTTTATGGTATTTAATTAAGCTATCGGTTGTTGCTAATGGATCTTTTATGAATTGAATTAAATTATCGAGATTATCTAAATCTTTTGGTAATAAAAAATAAGTGAATGAGTTTAACTCATCAATTTTTAGAAGTTCTTGGTAGAATTTCAGTTGTTCGTGGAACAAAGAAGAAATTCTTTGTGCATCAAAAAAAGCGGTTTGAGAGTGGACTTCTTTAGTAATGAAAATAGATAATAATAACAATAAGTGGAGAATCAGTCTTTTCATGACATCATTCCTGAATTTATTGGCTTATTGTAAATGGCAGTATAAGGGAAAGAAGATTAGACTAGTTAACATTCAATACTGTAATTGTCAAGTTATTTTTTTATAATATAAAAATTGAATTAATTATTTTATTGTAACACTACAAAATGTAGATGGAGAAGTCTATACACAAATGATTTAAGTCCTTGATTTGGAAAATACATTCAATTATACTCATGGGGATTTTGGGTGTCTGAAATGAGTAATAATATGGAATGTGGATATGAAGGAACAGTCGAATCAACTAACAAAGCTTGATAACAAGTATCAAATCCTCTTCGATCGAATTAAAGAAAAAATAAATGCTTTTGAAAGTAAAAGTGACCGGGTCCAATACTTAAGAGATCTTATAAGGGATAGCGAGAAGATATTAGATTTATTAGAATTATTCGATACCACTAATATTGAATGGAATTATTTAAAAAATCTGAGAATTGGATTGAATGAAATATTTAAATCATTATTCGAAAATAAGCCCAGACAGAGTATTGGATATGTATCGGAGGAGCAAGGTAAATACTATATAAGCGCTTCTTACCTCGGTGAACCGGAATCTATAGATCATAACGGTTTAGGTAAACTAAAATTAAATCTCGAAATTGAATTAGCCAATATAGTAGAGGGGAGTGAAAGCGGGAGTAGGAATGCTAGCAGTTATACAGGGGTAAGTAAAATTAAAGTGAAATCCAGTATAACTGATATCGTTAGAATATTTGAAGCTATGAAAGCTGCTGAGATTATTTCGATGAAGACAAGTGTTGCACAGTTTGCGGAACTGTTTTTCTCTGAAACTATTGATGTGAAAAAGTATGAAGCTAATTACAATGCCAGGAAAAGCGAAATTGCTAATCTTGGAAGAAACTCTTATAGTAAAGAATTAGAGAATTTTATTAAAATTATTATTAAGGATAGTTTTGGCAAAAAGGACCGGGTTCTTGAATCAATAATCCGGTATGTTGAAGATATACAAAACAAACGTATATACTGATGATACTATTCCTTGAGAGATAAGGCATTTAGATTCCCCTCCACCGAGTAACTTTGAGATGGAGGGGAGTCGGATGACCTTAGATGATATTTTTAATAAGCTGCACAAAGTAGAACAACTAATCCTCAAACAGTATTACAAGCCATTTAATTTAGTTGAAGCATCTGAGTACTTAAGCATATCACAATCACATCTATATTTTTTAACCAGGAAAAGAAAGATCCCATGTCACAAGCCTACCGGAAAGTATCTGTATTTCTTTAGAAATGAGTTGGATGAGTGGATAAAGAACAACTCAGCAGTAAGATGTCAGAAAGTAGAAGACCCTGATGGGATATCAAATACAGAGGCATTCCACAGGGTGAAGGATGATCCGGCTTCCCCGCATAGCGGGGTAAACTCAGAAAAGGCACGCCGGGACGTGGGAAAAGGTGATGAGGATTTGGAATGGTTGGAAGGAGAGGATCCGGATGCGCAAAAAGATGAAAAGCTTCGGTGGGATGAGGAGAAAGATGAGCCTCCATAACGTAATACTTTCTTTTCTCTTGATAGAAAAGAAAGTAACAAAGAAAAGATCAAGGCTGTCAATAAAATTGTTAAAAATGTTCGAATCCTCTCTAAGTGAAAAAAACTCGCTCAGTAATAGTAACGGGATAAAAGATTCACTTCGCTCAGACAGTTTTTCACTTTCCGATGGAACGTTCGAATTCAAACATTTTCTTAACACAATTCTATTGAATGCCGGATAAAAAGAAAAACAAATTTTCATGAACGTTTTATTGTGGTAGATATAAGAACAAAGTTATAATAGGATTTGAAATGGATGGGATTGCTGATGTATTAAATAAATTGTCTGTGGAGGATGTTGAGAAGTTGAGTGTGTTGTTTAATATAAATATGAAATCCGCAGCTAATGAGATTGTTACTCTGAGGGTGTTTTGTGATGAGTATAGGAATCTTATTAGGAATAATTGTTCTCAAAATTATTATTCGTCAGTTAATATTTCACTTAATCATCTAACTAAGTTTTTTCCTGTTCAAAAATCTTTAGAGACAATTAGACAGAAGGATATTGAGTTGTTCCTTGTTGATCTGCAGCAAAGTGCACCGAAGGGTTATCGTGTTTATTATAGAACTCTTAAAGCTGCTTTCAATAAAGCTGTGGATTGGAGTTATATATCTGTAAATCCTTTTGTGAAAGTGAAACTACAAAAGAAACAAACTTTACCGCCGATGTTTATAGAGAAAAATCAGCTTGATAAAATTGTAGGTTACGCTGAACCTGAAATTGTTAGAGACGTTATCACTTTAGCTTACTATACGGGATTGAGGTTGGATGAGATTGTTAATCTGAAGTGGAAGAATATTAAACTTGATAGTAAGTTGATTGTTGTTGGTGATGAGGAGTTTGTTACTAAGGGGAAGAAGCAGAGGTTTGTTCCGATTTGTGATGAGGTGCACTTCGTGCTTAATAAAATAAAAGGACTGAGCGATATAAATAATATGAGTTATGCCAATGTAGAGGGACCCCGTGAAGTAGAAAAAAAAGAATCACTTCACGGGGTAAAGACTTATGTGTTTGGTAAGACGGATGGGAGCAGGTACACCGGGGATTATTTTTCGAAGAGGTTTAAGAAGGCGTGCAGGGCTGCGGGGATGGATGAGGGGATCCATTTTCATAGTCTTAGGCACTCGTTTGCTTCGAACCTGGTACAAAAAGGCGTTTCGTTATATGTTGTTAAGGAATTGCTGGGACATTCGTCTATAAAAACTACTGAGATTTATTCGCATCTGAATGTGGAGAGTTTGAGGGAGGCGGTCAATAAACTAGATGAAAGAGGTCCGGCTTCGTCCGACAAAGGACGGACTACGCCGAGACGAGCGGAAGAAAGAAGTGAAGGATTGAGGTTGGTGGTTAATCGAGGAATAGATAGTAGCTGAGTGAAAAGCATTCATGTACTCTCCTTTTCTTTGTCTTGATCCCGATAAAGAGAATCGGGACAGGTGCCAAGAAAAGTAGCAAAAGAAAGTTCAAGACTGCAAAAAAATGGCTAAAATTATTCTCACTTCGCTAAAGAAAAGTAATATGGGGTTTGACATGGTACGAAACTTTTCTTTCACACTTCGTTCGAATATTTTCTTAACGTCATTTTTTTGAGGTCGAATGTTAAAAGAATATTTGTTGGATTGATCTAATATGGTTACTGAGCATTCGTCCCGATACAAGTTCGGGATGAGTAGGGAATAATGAAGAGAGAAGAATGGTTACTGAACACTCATTTAATATTGCGTTGGCAAAAGAGGTTGGGATTGAGAAGGCTATTCTGCTTAAGAATATTCATTGGTGGGTGTTGAAAAATGCAAAGAATGGAGTGAATTACAGAAAAGGTAAATTCTGGACTTATAGTTCATCTGCAGCATTGGGGGAATTGTTTCCGTATATGGCACCGGCAAGTATTAGAAGATGGCTCAAGGAGCTTGAGACAGATGAATGGATTATTACCGGGAAATTTAACAGGCGAGCGAATGATAATACTAAATGGTATACGTTAGGTGTCAGGTTAAAAGAGTTTTGTGAGATGAATGGATTGGAGTTACAAGTGGATCCGGATGTTGCTGATCAAATTGATCAGCAAGATGATGAGCCGGTACTTTTTACTGATCAAAATGAGCAGTCCGTTGCTCAAAATAATCATTCGGGTGATCAGAATGAACAGTCGACTGATCAAAATGATCAAGCGTTACCAGTTATTAATAAAGATATTTTAAAAGATGTAGTAGAAGATGTAAGTACTGACGACAACGACTACCACAGTTTTTTAAGTCGGTTAAAGAAAATCAATGTAAGGGATTCGAGTGAAGTGAAGGACAGTATAGCTATGTTGTTTGAAGCTGCATCAATACAATATTCTGAAATATCCACTGAAAGGGTAAGGGCGGAGTTGAAAGATATAAGGGAGGAGTTGACAGAATCAGATATTTGGGAACTGATGATAAAAAGTTTTATTGAAGTGTCCGGAGCGAATGAAGCTGCGAAGACTGTAAATTATCTGACTGCAAAAATTCGTGGAAAGAAGAATGATCTTTATTCCGCTTTGCAAAAGCGGAATAAAAGTAACCGTCTTCGTGCCGAAATAATAAATAGGCACTACGCCGGTCAAGAAAATGAGAGGGAGGATGTGAAGGGGATGAGGCTGGCGAAGGAGGAGTTTGAGAGGGTGAAAAGTCAATTGAAAGATTCTATGGTTAGGAAGATTGAAAAGTTGATTGAAGAGGGGAAGCATTTATCGGTGCTTGTTGAGGTGATGAAGTGTAACCCAGCGAAATCCCGCCGAAAGGGACAATTAGAAAACAAAAAGTATATAACGGAGTAAAGGGGAAATGAAAAACTGATCCTTACTTTCTTTTGTCTTGATACAAAAGAAAGTAACAAAGTAAAAATCAAGACTGCAGAAAAATCGCTAAAATTTTCTTCATTACACTAAAGAAAAGTAATTCGGGACTTCAAATAATCGAAAACTTTTCTTCTTAACGTTTCATTCCAAAAATTTATTAACGCAATTTTTCTAAGGCCGGAAAGAAAATAAATCGCGAATAATTAAGTTAATAATTATGAAAAGATTAAACGAAACTCCTCCCCGGCCCTCCTCCCGAAATAAATTCGGGACAAGTTCTTGGAAAGAGGAGGGAGAAAGAAGAGGTAAATATTTGACACCGGTGAAGGCGATTAGGAAGTATTGTATGGAGTGTTCGGGACAATCTACGAAGGAGGTCCGGGACTGTGTTATTAAAAATTGTCCTTTATACAGGTACCGGTTGGGGAAGAATCCGAATAGGAAACTTAAAGGACGAGAAAGGGGACTTGATTTGAAAATGACTAGTTGAATTTTATTGACTCCAGGGATAATTAGTCTTACATTTTTATAGCAATTGTCGACTCCCCTTCAATTGCTCCCCAAGCTTGAAAGCCCCTCATCCGGAGGGGCTTGTTAGAAGTGCGATCCAAATTTTCTTTCAAAGTATTCCCGATATTTTATTAATTTTTGCTGGCAAAACAGGCAGGAACAGTTTTGTTTTTCAAGTCTCTTAATGCGAAAGATCAATTCTTCGTGAACAATATCCCAGTAATTCACAGTTCCGGGTTCAATATGCTGTTGTAATTTTTCAGAATAGAATTTTTTATCCATACCATGCAAATGTATGGCATTATTTATTATATCACCAACTGTATTAGTCCGAAGTAAAGAAAAACAGAAGTTACTTTGATAGTAAATTTCCAGAAACTTTGGAAGGATGGATTTATGGAAAAATGTGCAGATAGCTCTGCTATTAATTCAAGACAGCAAAACGGAAAGTATATACCGAAAAAGCATTGTTTGAAGAGAAAAGTATAAGATAAGTGGGGAGTTTTTGGGGTGGGAGCGGGATTTTAATGGATGGATTGAGTGAAGCTTGCTACTGTCATGCTTTGCCCCTCACCCTAGCCTACGCCGGAGGCGCACAAGTTCTCAAAGTGGAGAGGAGAACTAAACTTGTGATATTATCTTGATATAGATCTCTAGTTTAATTAAGTTCTAAGTAGTGTAGGGAGCCCCTCTAATCACGGTGTTATAAGGTATAAATAATATTATCACAACGAATATACTGTATAATTAATATTTAATAACAATCCAGTGTCAATGGCAATAAAAAGTAAAGATAGGAAAAAACTTTGGGCACTTTCAGGGAATAGATGTGCGATTTGTCGATGCGAATTGGTAATTAAGTCAAATATTTCTGAATCAGAAAATATAGTCGGAGAGGAATGTCACATCAAAAGTAAGAAGGAAAGAGGGCCGCGATATTCAGAGTCAGACAATGAAGCACTTGATTCTTATCAAAATATCATATTGCTATGTTGTACTCACCATACTATAATTGATAATAACCGTATAGAATATTCAGTTGAAAGATTAAAAGAGATAAAGTACGAACATGAAAATTGGGTTAGAAATTCTCTAAGAGCATTTGATAGATTTGAATCAGTAGATTCTTTAAAAGATTGCAAAGAGCAAATAGAAGACATTCTATTCTCAAAATTAAAAGCCGAAAAGGGTCAACTAAGTCATATTGAGGCATTCTCATTTTTATTTCAGCTTATTAATAAAAAGGAATACTATGACGAGATAATTATAAATCAAATTTGGGATCTTATTCATGCAGTTACCATTAAATATGTGCAAAATGAATGGGAAACATACTCAACAACATCAATACCTGAATATAGAATATCGGATTTGTCTCCATATCATGGTCTTGTTTCGCTTTGGGAGTATGATCTTTCTTATATCAAAACCCAAAAAATAGCTGTTGAAGTCTCAGAAATGCTTGCGAAAAGAGGATTGGGTATAAGTGCGAACAGAAAAGGATTCTTTAAAAGGATTTTTGTTGATCAAAATCGGGAAATGGGTGATGATAAAGCAATTCAATTCTATAATTTATTGGTGAATCAGCTAAAATCTAGGATTCAATTATTTGTCACACCAGCATCAGAATTACCAGAAGATCTGAGAAGTAATTTGATAGAATTCAGTATTATTGGTAATGAGTTTGCTTATACCTTTCAACATAATGAATATACACATTATATAACTAGATTAGATAGTACCAGTGATGCCTTAGATTGTTATTCAATGTTAGAGAAGTATTCAATTCCAGGAAATGAATATGCCCTAAACTTGAAAAGAATGATAAAAGAAGAAACTTGTCAGTAATCACTTTTCACATCCACATAAATAACGATTCAGATCATTATGAATTATTCTAAGTTAAGATAACTATTAATGTCCTCTAAATTTAGACCTGCAATTCCTGAATCAAAAAATTTTACTCTTTCATGATTAGTAATTCCATTGTTGGATTTTCCGATAATAACCACCTTAGAATTTTCTTTTGATAGGAAATTATCGATAATCATTTTATTAATTTGTTCATCTCCAAAGCCATAACCAATTATTATTAGATAATCTGAATTCGTTAGATTGGTTTGAAAATGATTAAAGATGGGTTCAAAATATCTCTTTTTAGTGTAATGTCTAGTCTTTTCTAATGTACCAGAGAGAAATTCCGGATATAGATTTACATTGGAAGATTTATATTCTATTTTATCATCTTTACTAGTCTCATGAAATAATTCAAAAGGACTAATGCCACGTAATAATTTAATAGTCTCAAATTCATCATCGCCAATGTTATAAGCGAAATTATCTATACTACCATGTAGTTTATATAAGCAGAATTTCTTCGAATAATCGTCTGTAAATCTTCTTAAGCGAACACTATAAGTAAATGCCTTCCTTACAATACTGTTTAATTCGCGAACTGAAGTTTCTATAGAATATTTACCGAAATACGGTGAGCCCAATTCCTCGAAACCATCGGAAAAGTTATTTCCAATCACATCACTATGAGAAAATTGTTCCATTAATAAATCATGGTTAAGAGTATGAATATGTATCTTGAATTCATCAGAGAAACCCTTTAAGAAATAGAAGAAATTTTTATATTGTGAATGGTATGGCTCAATATACGAAACTGATTCAACCCATTTTGTAAGCAGTTGAGCTAATAATTGCTGAAATACTTCATCGAAATCGGATAATAATTGATATCCTTCATTTTTAAATTCTTCTGATTCATTGAAGTTTTCTACAAATTCATTAAACTTAGTAAGATCACCTTCATTTCTGAGAATGGATGTATAAAAATCAAAAAACGTTTCGTAATTAAATTCTTCGCCGGCAATTATTTCTGTATTATAAAAATTAATAAACTCCTCAACAAAACGCTTTTCCCTAGTTCTAGTAAACCAACCGTTTGGATCTTTTTCTCCAAATACAAAGCTTGCTTCACCACTTGCATGTAAGAGGATCTCATCATGTTTAATGGAGCGTAACAGATTATTTAGATCAGAGGTAGAATAATATCCGAAAGGAATAGAAAAACCAGATCCTAATAAAAATGAGAAATGTTTCAAATCATTTTTCCTGATTTAAGTGACATACTCCGTAAAAAATAAATGACTCATGATTGAACTTCAATATAAGAATTTGTGCTAGCAAAAAATATTTCCGGTTACTTTAATTTCAAAGATAGATAAAGAATCCTAGGTTAGGAATTAGTGTCTGCATAATTAGAATTGTAAGTATCCTCTATCAACAAATTGAGATTAAAAATAATAAGACAAACTATGATATTTAATAAAACTTGACATAGATATCTATATTAATTAAGTTAAAAATAGATCTCCGACGTCCTCTTGAGATCTGAACATTAGGTTCACTGGCGAATCTGAAATGTGTATATGAGTTTTTAGCCCCCCTAACGAAAGCTTGCAAATGCGGGTGAGTAGGAAAGTATAAAAAATATGAGGATAGGTATGGCAGGGTTGCATACCCATATGGCAATGGTGGCTAAAACTTTGAAGTATTTTAAAGTGATAATACTAATAGGTAAAATCATCTGCAGAAAAAGCCAGTTTTTAATCCTCGGGTACGTAAATTCCGATATTCCCCATTTATCAAATTTAGTTTTTGAATGACTTACTTGGACGGATAATAAAAAAAGAGAAATATAGTTCATATGGAATTAATTCACCATTACACAAGTATAAAGACTTTAGAATTAATATTGAAAAATAGATGTATTAGATTTAATAGACTTGATAGAGTTGATGATCTTAGTGAACACAAAGCATTGAGAAAATATAAACTTGACAAATACATATTTGTAAGTTGCTGGACTGAAGACGCTGAGGAGAGTATCCCACTTTGGAATATGTATAGTGATGGAATGAAAGGAGTAAGAATATCTTTACAAAAGGAAGTGTTTACTTATAAAGAACTAGTTGCCCCGAAGGGATGGACAAAATACGGTAGAATTGAGCCGGGTACAAAATCTCCGATAAATTTTATAACGTTGATTGGTGATAATTATCTAATAATGCCGTTTATAACAAATAAGAGTAATTTTTATAGAAAAGTAAATTATGTAGAAAATATTGAGACTTATTATCAAAATATTTTGGAAAGAGTAGTGGATCCTGTCTCAAATAAGCTGACACTAAATATAAAAATGGGAGATATTGCATACTTTAAAAATAAAGAATGGCTATTTCAAAAAGAATCAAGATTTATATTAATAATATTCCCTGCTATGAAATTACCCGAGGATGGATTTATAAATAAAAAGGTATCTGATGATTATTCGAATTTTATGTTAAATAGTATAGTAAACGGGAAGCCAGCACCATTTGAATACTTTGATGTTAGAATTGAAAAAGATGTTCTTGAAAACATGCGTGTAGTTATGGGACCAAAGACAATTCTTACTGATCATGAAAAAGTTAAAGAAATGCTTAATGAGTACACGATTAAGCCCAAACCATTTCTGAGCAAATCATATGGTTCAATAGCACTATAAAGTGCGTATATGGAATAATCTAAAAGGGATGAATTCATGAATAATACTCTAGAGCCACCAAAATATTGTCAATATACAACGAGTAAATGTGATCAAGTGTTTTATTCTGAAGAAAAAGGGACAGTACTATTTTTATATCCCAATGAACCACAAATTATTGCGGATACAATAGATGCTACGAAAAAGAAACTTAATCGTCAGCAAAGTAATATTATTGGTAAATCCTGGAAAGATCTTGAGGTGCAGGGCCAGATTATCTTTTGCGAAATATGTAAAGCGATAAGAGCTTCAGAATTAATTGTTGCTGATATTACTACATTAAATTTTAATTTACTATTTGAAATAGGTTTTGCCATTGGTCTTGAAAAACCAGTATTACCCATTAGGGATACAAATTACGATGTTGATAAAAAAGAATTTGAAGAAATTGGAATATTAGACACCTTAGGATACTATAGCTTTTCAAATTCACAAGAACTAGTAAATGAAATAACTGCTACATTCCCACGAAAAAAATTGCCAGTAGTTAATGAAAAAATATCACATGAGTCACCGTTATATTATATGAAAGGAACAATAAATTCTGATGCAGCTATCACTTTAAATGCTACATTAAAAAAATCACCACTGCAGTATAGAACATATGATCCAATTGAAACTGTTAGGTTATCACTTTTTGAGGGAAGAAAACAAGTTGCTAAATCAATTGGTGTTTTTTCTCATCTTTTAAGTCACACTAGAAAAGGGTTTAGGACGCATAATGCATTGTGTGCATTTATTAGCGGAATAGCAATGGCACAACAAAAAGTTATAACTATGATTCAAGAGGAATATATTCAACAGCCAATAGATTATCGAGATATTGTAGTTTCATATTCATCTACTGAGGGTATTAAAAGAATACTTGAGAGACCAATATACTTGATAATTCAGAATATGCAGAAGTCCATACATTCAATTAGTAATCCTCAAGAGAATTTAATTCAAAAGGTTGATATTGGAGATTCAGCAGCCGAAAATGAAATTATGGGACTCCATGAATACTTCGTTAGAACTGGACAATTTAATCAAGCAAAACAAGGACACTCAAGATTAGTTGTTGGAAGGAAAGGTTCAGGGAAAACTGCAATATTTTATGAGGTTATTGAATCCATTGGAATAAGTAAATATAAATTAGTCCTAGATTTAAAACCTGAGGGTCACCAATTTACACGATTGAAAGAAGCGATACTATCCAGAATGAGTGAAGGTTTGAGAGAACACACTGTAATGGCATTTTGGAATTATATTTTATTAATTGAATTAGCTCATAAAATTGTTCTGCTGGAGTATTCTTTTGCAGAAAGAGACAATGTAAGGTTTGAAAAATACAATAGAATTAAAGATCTATTTGAAGATGATATTCCGAATGAGTTGACTGATTTTTCACAAAGGCTACTATTAAAAATAGAAAAACTCTTTAATTCAGTAAAATCAGTAGATTTGGAGAATGCTAATCTAAATATTACTCAACTGCTATATAGTGGGGATATTCAACAATTAAACAATATTATCTGTGACTATTTACAGGAAAAGACTGAGGTGTGGCTATTATTTGATAATATAGACAAAGGTTGGCCAGTAAGAGGAGCATCAGAGGAGGATGTTTTAATAGTCAGGGGATTACTCGATGCTTCGAGAAAATTACAAAGGCAACTTGAAAAAAGAGGAGTGAATTTCAAGTGCTTAGTATTTATACGTACTGATATATATGAATTGCTGCTTAGAAATACCCCTGATAAAGGAAAGGATAGCGTCATTCATCTAGATTGGGATGATGCAGAAGTCTTCAAAACAATAATTACTAATCGAATTAAAAATAGTGTGGATGTCGAAGGAAATTTCCGACAAATTTGGCAAACTCTATTTACATCCCAAATTAAAACTGAGGATTCGTTTAATTATATTATTGAGAGAACATTAATGCGTCCAAGAGATTTACTTAATTTTATACAAAAATCAATACAAATTGCACTGAATAGAAATCATGATAATGTTATGTCGGGTGATATTTTACAGGCAGAAAAAAGTTTTTCAGAAGATATGTTTATAATGACTGGATATGAGATAGAAGATACTCATCCCGAAATGAAAGATTTATTATATGCATTTCAAGGTGTTAGCAGAGAACTTAATTATGATGATGTTATAAAGATATTAATCAATGCAAATTTTTCAGCAGAAACACATGAAAATATAATTGAAATCTTATTGTGGTTTGGATTTTTGGGAGTTTTGAATATAAAAAACCATGTTGAAAAATATTCGTTTTTAATAAATTATAATTTGCGGCAATTTTATAAAATGATAGAAAGGAATGAGGGAGTATTCGTGATTCATCCTGCATTTAAAGCTGCATTAGAGATAGAATAATTTATCTCCATACTTAATGGTATTGTTTCGTATTAATTCTAATATGAACAGGTATTAAATTGATTTATAAATACTTAAAAATGAATTGAAATTTGCCTATATATTAGTGCACTAACAGTAGGTAGGTGTAAATAGTTGAATCGGATATGAAATTCAAAAAATATTCTTTGCAATAGAAGTTCAGTTTAATTAAGTTCTAAGTAAGCATTTGTTTTCCACCTAAAGTTGAAGATTTTAGTAAAAGTTATATGATAAAGTTCTATTGTTAATCGGTTAGATTTATTTAAAAGACAATGATACGGATCTCGTCTTTCAAACAGAGATAGCGAGAATCATTAATTTTTGAATCCTAATACGTGAAAATAATATATGCGTTGGATTATATAATTACTTATTAAGGGTGGAGTCATGAGGATTAAAAAAACTTTAGTTGTTGCTTTTTTATCTTTCCTTTTTATTACTTGCCAGCAAAATAGAAATGAAAATAATTCGCATGAGAAGATAATCGTAGGAGTTACAACAATTATTGAGCAACCAGCTCTCGTGCAAGCTCGTGAAGGATTTGAAGATAAGCTTAAAGTACTGGGGTATAATGAGAACAATCTAACGATTCATTACGAAAATGCATATGGTAGTCTTCAAAAAGCACAGCAAATAGCTGTTAATTTTGTAAGCGAAAATGTAAATATAATTTATGCCATTTCAACACCCTCTGCTCAATCTGTTCAAGAACGAACAGACAAAATCCCAATAATCTTTGGGGCTGTGACTGATCCGGTAAGTGCAAAATTAGTTGATTCTTGGGATAAACCAGGAGGAAATATTACGGGTGTTTCAGATTTTATTGATCCGGACGCACAATTCAAGTTCTTTAAAACCGTACTTCCAAATTCTAACAAAGTCGGAATTGTCTATGATCCGGGCCAGCCTAGTGCAAGTTTTACTGTAAAAAGCTTAAAGAAAATAGAAAAGAATTATAAAATGGAGATTATAGAAGCACCAACGTATTCGTCTGGTGGCGTAAGAGCAGCGGCGTTATCGCTGGAAGGAAAAGTGGATATGCTTTATATTGTACCTGATAACACGGTTGGAGCGGCTCTTGATATGATGAGTACTGTAAGCTCACAAACCAAAATTCCTTTACTATCATGTGAAACAGGAGCACTAAAAAAGGGACTGGCCATAGCTGCATTATCATTTGATTATTATAAAATTGGTCAACGTGCAGGAGAAATTGCAAATGAGATTATTAAAGGAAAAAAAACAGCACTAATACCAGTCCAAAAGATATCAGAATCACCTAAGATTATTATTAGTCAAAAAAATGCAAAAAAAATTGGAGTTGAGTTTTCTGATAATGCGAAAATTAGTTCTGAAATATATAATTAATTTAACATGAGTCTATATTCATTATTGAGTGCAATACAACTAGCCTTAGCAATTGCGCCATTATCTATCGGTATATATATAGCATTTAGGATATTAAGGTATCCAGATTTGACATGCGAAGGGAGTTTTGCTTTAGGAGGAGCAGTTATCGGCTTAAGCCTAGTGAATAATATTAATCCTATATTAGCAGTTCTTCTTTCTATAATTGCTGGTTTGATTGCAGGAGTTGTTACCGGCATGATTAGTGAAAGATTGAATATCCCTCCGATTATTGCTAGTATTCTTACACTAACATCCTTGTACTCAGTAAATCTTATTTTAATGGACCAACCTATTTTATCTCTAAGAGGAACATCAACAATCTTTGATATCTTCCATAGTATATCTGGTATAAGTGAAACTAGTCCTGATAATAACGCATCTATTTTGTTTGATCTAGTAATATTGTTGATATTGATTTTCGCCCTAATACTATTACTAAATTGGTTCTTCAAAACAGAAACTGGACTACGGTTGAGAGCTACTGGAGCAAATTTATTTTTAGCACCTTCATTAGGGATCAATGTAAAATTTCTTACTATTTTAGGACTGGCAATTGTAAACCTGTGCAACGCACTGGGAGGATCAATTGCTGCACAAATTCAGGGATTTAGTGATGTAAATATGGGACTGGGCATGCTAGTATTAGGTTTAGCGGGAGTATATATTGGCCAAGTTATTGAGGTAAGATTGATAAGAAAAAGTACATTATTAACTGGTATGATAAGTGTGGTTGTAGGTATAGTTATTTATTATATAATACTTCAATTTGCATTATCACTAGGGATCAAAACAGTTTATTTTAATTTGTTAAATGCATTAATAGTCTTATTTGTAATATTAATACCAATGATCAAAGAGAGTACATCGCGTGCGATTAACAGATTCTAACAAAGATGAAGCATTTCTTTACCTTGATAATGTTTCTGTTGTCTATAACAAAGGTACTATAAATGAAGTATATGCATTGAAGAATTGTGATCTAAAGATTAAAAAAGGTGAATTAGTTTTTGTTGTAGGATCAAACGGGTCGGGTAAAAGTACTCTATTGAACGCAATATCTAAAGGCTATGTTACATCGGGCAAGATTTATCTTGATGGGAAACAATTAAATGGGATTCCAGAGTATGTAAGAGCTAATGAAATAACGAAAGTTGAACAAAATTTAGATAATGCAGTTGTTAACGAGTTTTCAATTGAAGATAATTTTCTTTTAGCTATGATAAAGGGTAATAAACTCTCTTTCTCCACCGCTAAAAATAGAATCCGGAAAAAACAAATCATTGAATCACTGGCAAAGCTTGATATGGGATTGGAAAACAGACTAAATCATTTAGCTTCTAATTTATCCGGTGGACAGAAACAAGCTCTAGCTCTTGCGATGGCATTGTATGCGAATAAACCGAAATTATTACTTTTTGATGAACCAACATCATCAACGGATGAGCGCATATCTAAATTAATAGAAACAATGATTTTCAATTCGGTTATTGAAGATAAAATTACTGCTTTGTGGGTAACACATAATATTGAACAAACGCAGAAAAACAAATCTAGGATTATAAAATTAATTGATGGAAGCATACAAATTGATATCAACCACAAAAAGCACAAGTATTAAAATGAAAAAGAAGATTTATATAAGTTATGCAACAAAGGGGTTATGCGAGAGTGGAGTCCGTAATTTTAAGAACTTAATTGAAAAACGATCAAATGATGTAGAATTTTTTGTCAACGATAACAAATTAGAGGACATAAATATAATAGTTGGCCAAATTGAACAGTCAGACTTATTCTTATTTATTTTAGAACAGCAATATCATAAGGTTGATTGGATCGATAATCTCAAAGGGTCGATTCAGTTAGGTGAGAAAAATGTTGCTGAAAAGTTAAGTAAAAAAATCGTTGTTGTTGGAATAGGATACTCAGAGGAAGAGCAAATTCTATTAAGAGGGTTGACATCAGACTTTTCTCAAGCTTTTGATGTTTTTCTAATGAATATTTTAATCACAAGAATTAAAGAAAATCTAAACATTGATTTGCCTGAAATCAATCCTTTTTTTGATCCTCCAAAGGATGTTTGGCAAAATGAATTTTCTTTGATTCAATTTTCGCACGTTGAATATAATAGCGATGGTATAGTTAGAAGCTTTTTAAGTAATTTCGAAGATATAGATAAATCAACGAGCTATTTTGTTTATTGCGGTGGTGATATTCCAGACCTGGAGGATGTTGAGAATAAATTTCACTTATTTGATAGTACAATTATCAAAGATAGGGAATTAATAATTGCTCCAGGTAAAACTAAAGCGGAAGAAAAGTATTGGCGAAAATATTATGAATTGCCGGAGAATGTTGATTTTCACTTAATTGTTTATAGAGGGTTAACATTTATTACAGTCACTAATAATTTTGATCTCAATGAAAATAAAAACATTGAGTCTTTAAATAGAGCGCTTAAACATAATTCTTATTCGAAAAATGTACTAATATATATTTCGCACTGCCTAGATGATTATTCTACAGAAGAAATTACCAATATACTAGCAGAAAATGGGGTTGATTTGATACTTACAACCTCAGATTCTATTGATTATTCAACAGATGTTGAATACAGTCATAAACCAATATTGAGAAGAACAAAATTATCAATTATAGAAAAATCAAATGAAGAAATTAATTATAAAGCAATTAAACTAAGGCAATCATTTTGGAATGAACAGACTAGTGATATCATAAGAAAAGAGGTTAATGGAGTTGTTTTTGAAATTCAGGAATGTAATTGTGCAATTATTTATGGAGAACCGACATTTTCAAGCAATGATCCAATTTCTGATAGTAAAAGCCATCTCGAACCGACATCTGATGATATGTATATAGATCAGGAACTTATTAAACAAAGAATACAATCAATACAAGAACATGTTAACAAGCATCCTCTAACAATAATAAAATTCAAAAGACAAGATATTGATTATCATTTATCGAGATTATTATCTAGGTTTTATTCAAACTCTATAACCATTGAATGTGATCGAGTTATAGCAAATAGTGCTTCAAGTTTTTGGAACTCATTGGTATTTTATCTTTTTGATAAGTTCTGCGTACCGAATAATATCACAAATGAAGAATTGATTCTTACTTTAGGAGTTAATATTAAGGAACGGAATACTAATGATTCCTATTTAGTTAGAGAGGATGAAAAAAAAGCAAAACAGATATTAAATTATATTATTGGAATACTAAAAATTGATAATGTCATAGTCGAGCATTTCGAAAAGCTTGAAGGTATTATTGAGAAAACAGATGGATATTTTTTTGATAATGCATCCCTCAAACATTTTATTACTTCTCTTGAAAACACTGCAATACAAAAAGGAATAAAAGTGATTTGTTGTTATAATTTCTCAAAATTTGATAAGCAATTAATGGGGAAACCTAAGATAGACGAATTAGTAGCAAGTAAAATAATTTACCAGACACCAATTTTGTTAAAGTATGATGATATAACACTCAGGAAACTAATTGAAAGATCTCATATTTTGAATGTTAATACAATTTTTGCAAAGACTAAAATATTAACGAATTTAAATATTGGTCTCATAATGGAAATATTACTAATAATGAGATCAGTATATGGATATCATAACGAAATAAAATCTGATATTGTTAATTATATATTTGATAAAATCATTTGGCTTAGAAAGGAGAAGGAAACATATTATTCTTCAATTATTGAATCACTCTACTATATAATACATGAAGAACCAAACACACCAAGAGGAAGGTTTTTACAAAAGCTTGCCCAAAAGGTAATAGATAATAGTAACATTTTAAGCGAAGAGGAAATGTATGCTGATTTTGAAACGGATGAGCATGAAAAAATTGAAGAAATAATAGATGAATTAGATGATTACGGTATCATTGTAAGAAATTGGAAAGAACATAATATTATTATTAAAGCCCCCTTCGCATTTAAGAAAGTGATATAAATATGACAAAAGACATAAGTATTTTGTATAAAGAATTAAATGAAAAGCTTAATCATGGTACTTTTCTAAAATTAGGATTGTCATTTTGTATAGTGAACTCAAATGAGAATAAACTTTTTTATGAAAAAGAAGAAATTATTTATGAAAAATTTAAGGAAATAATTTCCCAAGACGTTGATACGAGAATTAGTTTATTATTCGGGAAACACGGTGCTGGTAAAAGCACACTTCTTCGAAACATTGCACTGGAATCTTACAGCAATGAGGACCTTCCACATAAATATCTACTATGTGATTTAAATAATGTAATTAATGAATTGCATTCTGAGAAATTGTTATTAGATGCTATCATTAGCAACTCTTATTTTTCTAAGAATAAGAATTATAAATCAGCAGATATGAGAAAGAATATATTAAATGGTAAGATGGTACTCCTTCTAGATTCTTTGGATGAACTATTTCTACACTCAGAATTGAGTGAAGTCGATTCATTTGTTAATAAATTAGTAACTGAGATTGTTGTAAACAGTAACAATCAAGCAAGAATCGTTATTGCTATAAGGACGGAATGGAATATACAAAACATAATACCCTCTTTCTCATTTATTAAAAATGCAATAAAGTCATATTCTTTCAACTATTTTGAGATCAATGGATTGCATAAAGGATTTGTTGAGCAATATATATATGAGTTTTTTAGAGAAACTAAAATCGGAAGCTTCAAGATTATTGCTAGCCGATTATTAAAAGTAATAGAGCAAAGTGAATGGGCTAGTGATGTAGTAAGAGTTCCATTACACCTAAATATAATTTGCAATATTATTAGGATTGATAGTAAGATTGAGTTTGATAGTAGAATGAGTAGTTATGATTTATTCAAAAAATATATTGAGCTAATATCTTATCCAGAGTTTGAAATAGATTTTTATAGTAAGGAATTAAAAAGCAGTGAGAAAATTTTCAAAGTACAATTGTTGTATTTATTAGCTAAGGAATGTGTTATAAAAAATAACCAAAGTGTTCTAATTTATGGGAATAGATGGAAAGAATATGATTTAAGACTTCTCAGGAAAATACCAATTCTCAGATGTGAGGAAGACTCAAGAATCCAGAATTTCAAGCTGGGATTTTCTCATAAATCATTTCAGGATTATTTCTTTGCTGAATATGCGGTTGAAGAGTTAATTAATGGGCATAGAGATTTATTTGATAAGATTGAGCTAGATTATAGTTCGAGAAAATATCTAGTAGGGGCGATGACTGATAGAGGAAAAGACTATATTCGTGAAACAAGGATAGGTTGGGGATTACCAATTGGTAAAGAAACTAAAATAAAAACTGAAGTAAGACAATTAATATCTAATTATCATTCCAAAATAATCCATTTGGTTTTAGAGCCTAATAATGCATTGTTCGAAGAATGGATAAATCTATATCATTTAATTAAACAAGCTTTAGTAATTGATAATGTTAAGACGGAACCTCAATTACTTAGATCAATAAGATATGGGATAGTCGTATTAGATCAGATATTTTCAAAGCAAAGTAAGTGGAAAGATGATGAAATAACGACCGCTAAGAAAGAATTTAGCTTGTTATTAACTGAGTCTAGAGGCATGATTATCGATATTTGTAAATTGGAAATCAATGAAGAGATAATGATTGATGACAGAATCTCGCTATCATTTGATGTGGAAAGGAATTTGTTGGTAAGGACTTATTTACTAACAATTTACTCATGGGTTTTATCTAATAATTTGACCATCAAATACAATTTATTGAAATTCCTTAGTGCTGAAAGTTTCCCGATTCCTGAAAAGGTAATAATTATTGATTACGAAGAAAATATACATAGAATTCGTGATTCTTTGTTAGAGTTAATTAAAATATATTATGAAGAGTAAAAATGCCAAAGTTTCCTAAATTATCTAACAATATACAAAACCTTTCTAACTTTTTTGCTCCACCGATAAGTTCGTCACAAGTATCAAGTTATAAATTCAATCTTGGCGATACATACCTTAAGTTGCCAGAAGTAGCTTCTAAAATATGTATTAAAGAAGAAAATACTTATGGTAAAATTGGCGGGAATCCTTTATTAAGAAAATATAGTGCTGAAAGGTGTAATAAGAAATATGGATATAACATTAGCGATGAAAGTCTTTTTATAACAGCGGGCTGCTTAGGGGCACTTAATATTAGCTGTTCTTCTCTATTGGATAAAGATGATGAAGTTATTGCAATAACCCCTTGCTGGCCAAATTTTAAGGGCGTAGCCAATGTGAGAGGAATAAAATATAAAGAAGTGCCGGTTGATGAACAAAAAGCTGTTCCTGTTAATCCTATGGACTTTGAAAAACGATTAAAAGAAGCTGTAACAGAAAAGAGTTCGGCTATTTATTTTTGTGATCCTGATAATCCTGGTGGGTTTTTATTTCCAGAATCCTATATTAATATTATAGAGAAAGTTGCTGAAGATTATAATCTGTGGATAATTCATGATATTGCCTACGCAGATTTGATTTTTGCAGAAGAAAAAATGAATCATTTGCTAGCGAGAAACAATATGAATTCTCATACTTTTGTAACAGCAACATATTCGAAAACTTTCTCGATGGCTGGTCATAGAGTTGGGTTTTTAATTGTGCCTGAAGGTTTAAGTAAAGAGGTTCTCAAAGTTTTGACAGTAATTGAGTTTCATCCGTCTAACATTGCTCAACTAATAGCTCTGGAATGTATTAAATATGAAGATCAGGTAATTGAAAAAGCTGTTAATGTATATAAAGAAGGTGCAAACATAGTTATAAACAATCTGAATGCTGATTTTTATAATCCGGTTGCAGCTGCTTATGCGTTTGTTGAGTTATCATCAAAAAATGAGTGTGATGAAACAAAAAAAACAAAGTTTTATGAGGAGTGCATAAATAATAATCTTTTTATAGCACCGGGAACAGCATTCGGCAAAGATTATTATAATTACTTTAGATTATGTTATACATCTGAGCCACCGGAAAAATTGATTGATGGAATACAAGTATTAAATAAAATTTTAAAAAACTATTAATGGGAAACTAATGATAAGAATACCTGAACCAGAAATAATGAATGATAAAGAACAGGTTGAAGCATATGCTTCTGCTGATTTTGCAGATTCTTTATATACATATATAAATCATTTTAGAACAAGCTTTCCATATTTTAAAGAGGGTAAAATTCTTGACTTGGGCTGCGGTCCAGCTTTTGAGGCTATTGAGCTTTGTAAGGAATATGATAATATACATATTACTTGTATTGATGCTTCAAAAGAAATGCTTCTTAAAGCAGAAGAGTTTGTTCAAAAAGCTGGAATGAAAGACAGAATAACATTAATTAACGATCATATTCCCGAGTGTAAAAATATTGAAGATGAATTTGATGCAGTTGTTAGCAAGGATTTGTTACACCATCTATTAAATCCACTAGATTTATGGAACACAGCTGCAAAATTTACAAAACCAGGTGCACAAGTAATGGTAATGGATTTAATAAGACCAGATTCAGAATATGAAGCTAACAAAATCGTAGAAAAAACCGCGGCAAGTAATTCACCCATTTTACAAAAGGATTTTTATAATTCTCTTTGTGCAGCATATACAACAGAAGAAATAAATGAACAAATAATCTATAGTGAGTATGAATCTATTCAACCAGAGATATTTACTGTTAATCGTCATTTTATTGTTGCAGGAAATAAGCAAGCATACAATACTTCTTTGAAAGAAAGAGCAGTAGCTTTTTATTAACTTGAGAATCCGCTAGGTATTTTATGAAGATTGGTTTTTTACAATTTTCTCCGGCATTTTGTGATGTTAATCTAACTCTTGAGCGGTTAGAGAGTTATATTAAGACTGATAATGATATTGATTTATTAGTTCTTCCAGAATTATGTAATTCAGGATATAACTTTACCTCTAAGGATGAAGCAATAGAAAGTACAGAAGAAATCAGTAGCAGCTTATGTGTAGAATATCTTACTGAGAAATGTAAAGATAATAATCTTGTAATTGCTACGGGATTTAATGAAAAAGCTAAAGACCTTCTATATAACAGTTCTATCTTAATTAATAAAGATGGAGTTATTGGACATTATAGAAAGCTACACTTATTCAAAAATGAAAACAAGTATTTTGAACCGGGTAATCTTGGGTTACCAGTCTTTTCTTTTTGTGGTATAAGAATAGGTATGTTAATATGCTTCGATTGGGCTTTCCCGGAAGTGTGGAGGATTTTAGCACTTAAGGGAGTTGATATAATATGTCATCCTTCCAATTTAGTCCTGCCCAGATTCGCTCAGAAGACAATTCCTATTCATTCTCTTCTTAATAGAGTTTTCATCATAACGGCAAATAGAGTTGGCAGTGAAAAAGATTTAATTTTTACAGGTGAATCACTTATTACAAATCCACAAGGAGATATTCTTACATCGACAAATCAAACTGATGAGATTGTAAAGACTGTTGAAATTGATGCTTCTTTATCACGCGATAAGAGGATTACAGATAAAAATCATATGTTTTTAGACAGAAGGACGGAAGAATATACAGATATTGTTAACCTCCAGTTACCTTAATTAAAAAGTTATTGTTTTCTTGTACACATCACAATCAAGAGTGTTTGATGCTTAATATTGGTGTTACCGGTCATCGAAAAATAGCTAATATTGATAAAGTCAATAGTCTTGTTAAAGCTGAACTTGTCAAAATAATCAATAATTATGATAGTGCTAATAGTACCATAAAAATAATTTCACCATTAGCCGAGGGTGCTGACAGAATAGTTATAAAAAAAGCAAAAGAGATAACCAATGTTTTGTTAGAAGTTATACTTCCTTTCCCAATAGAAGAATATATTAAGGATTTCACATCAGCGGACTCAATTAAAGATTTTAATTATCTAATTGATTTGGCAAATAAGGTCAATGTGATCAACGCTGAAGATATGGAGGAAATAGACGATTATCTTATGGACAAGGAATTACGAAACGAATTATATTATTTAACTGGTAAATATGTCGTTGATAATTCTGAAATAATGTTAGCTATTTGGAATGAAAAGGCCTCCAAAGGTTGGGGAGGGACTGGTGACATTGTCAAATATGCTATGTCAGTGAAAAAGTGTATTGTAATAATAAATCCAGAAAATTTCAGCATTAAGTTTGAGGGCTGTAATGAATACAAAATCTAATTCTGTAGAATTAAATAAAGACGGGATTCCTTTGTTAAGTTCTATGCCAGAATCTTATAGAGAATGTAGAAACTCCATTTTATCTGAATATGAAAAGTTTGATTCACCAGCCGATCAAAAACAGAAATTACATATTTCACTTGGGAAACTTATTTTTTCAACAGCATTTTTAGCTATATTTGTAGTTGCAATTGGTGTTTCATTCTTTGAGACAATTCCCAAATATATCTTCGGGATAGAGTTTATCTTACTGCTCATTATCATGCCTCTATATATTTACGCCAAACGATCGGCTGCACATTTTAAATGGATTGAAAATAGAAAACAAGCAGAGTATTTGAGGATTTTACAATTCTCTATTCTTTCTGGAAGCTTAATGAGACCACAGAATTCAAATGATTTTTGCTGCCAAGATAAAATAGAAAAAATGAAAGAGGATTTAAATACTACGAGTCTGGAAAACCTTAAAAACTATATTCGGAATAATTGGTTTACTCATCAATTAGAATATCACACAGAAAAATTAAAAAATTTTAATAGAAACGAAAATACACTAATTGGGGTCACTAGAATATTGTATACAGCTGCAGTATTGGTTGCAGGAATGCATTTATTTGGTCAATTCCATTCCATTGATAGTTTATTAATTCTATTATCAATCGTACTGCCTGCTTTGTGTTCAGCTTTAATTGCAATAAAAACCCTCAGAGATTATAAAACAATTGCTGTCAATAGTGAAAAAATGATAAAAGAAATTAACGAACTTAGTTATACACTTAAAGACTGTACTTCGCATAAGGATTTTTATTCTATTATTCAGAATGCTGAAATAGTATTTGTAAATGAATTGGAACGTTGGCATATCCTGATTTCAGCCAGGGACCTTGAACTTTCTTTATAAATAATCCGAATTATAAGTATTCTTTACAGTAACTTAACTGCACTCATTAAGTTTTGTTGCTGTAGATGACTGTAAACCTGAGTAGTTGACAAATCCTCATGTCCAAGCAATTCTTTAATAATGTAAAGTGACACTCCTTTCCGAATAAGAACAGAGGCAAATGAATGACGTAAAGTATGGAAATGGATTTTGTCATCTAGGCCTGCAGCCCTGACACATTTTTTAAAATTTTTACTAACATAATCATTATTCAATTTCACTCCGGGTACTTTTCGAAATATATAATCATCAAGATTGATAATTAAATCGGTATTCATAAGAATATCAAAAACATTATTATTCATAGGTATAATTCTTTCCTTTTTACTCTTTGTACTGAAATGACTATCACATTTTATCTTTATCAGCCTATTGTGAAAGTCAATCCAATTTAATCTCATATTTACTAATTCAGCTAGTCGCATTCCTGTATTAAATGCAACTTTGAATAAATCTCGAAGGACTTTATCATTAGTATAGGCAATAATAATGTTAAACTCATTCTGTGTGATAAAGACAGGAATGGTTTTTGGAATGCGGGGGAATTTAATTTTCTTGAAAGGATTTACGGTTATGTAATTCCAATCGACAGCTTTCGAAAAGGCGGCTTTGAGTATACGATAATGGAGATGTGCAAGGTATGGAGTTTTAGAGAATATTGACATTATAAAATTATCGATTGAATGAAGATGAATTTGAGCTAGATCGAGATTGCCAATATACATTCCGAATTTTAGAAAAGTATAATCTATCTGTTTCATATATTTATTTGAACACGCTGCCTTCATATAATTGATATATTCATTCTTGAATTGATTCAAGGTAAGGACAGAATTAATAGTAGTGGGAATGCTTATTGATTGTTCGAATTCAGCCATGAAACGTTTAGCTTTTTCCTGGTTATTTGTCTTTGTGGATTTCGTAGTGCGTTTACCATTGACTTCATAAACAACCTGGTAAAATGGTGATTTTAATGATTTTGTTAAAAACATTTGCTTCCTCCCAGTGTTCAGAAGGAATAGGATTACAGATCGGAAAGTCCTTACTCAGTCCCTATCTGAAATCATAAGGACTATTGTTTAAGTGCAGAATAAAAAAGCTCAACTACAGTATGTAATTGAGCCTTTTAAGTACACCCAGGAGGATTCGAACCCCCAACCTTCTGATCCGTAGTCAGACGCTCTATCCAATTGAGCTATGGGTGCGTGTATAAACAGTAAATATATTAAAAGAACGGGAGCAAATATACAACAAACGGAGCTGTAATTCAATGATTCAATTAACCGTAGATAAATTAGATGATGAGTAAATTTATCCATGGAAATCCTGCGGGAACCAGCGAGATTTAGTATTTTTATCCGGATCATTCCAATAACTCATTGCCTGCGGGCAGGGGAGAGAAGATCGACAGTTTTCTGATAAAACAACGATACCTGATAGCAGCAGTTCTTGCTGTCATGGCGCTTTCAATCGACCTATATTTCTACACAGGTTACTACGGCAGTGATGATAAATCGTATGTCCTGTTCGCGAATGAAATCGCCAAAGGTAATTTCCCGCTGGAAACGGAAGAGTTAGGTGAGTTTATTACTTCCGATGGGCAGACTGTTGATTTCGGTGTACTTCGTTTCGCTTATACTCTTCCCTTAAGTCTGATGTATTTCCTCTCTGGAGGAAGTCTGTTCGCAATAACTTTTTTGAATATCCTGCTGCATATCGGAATTCTCCTTCTTACCTTTAAGCTTGGCGAACTTGTCGACGGGGTTAAAGTCGGACTGTTTGCAGCATTCATTGTCGCGGTATCGCCGGTGTTTTATTTATACTCAGGTATGATACTGCCGGATAACTCGGAAGTATTCTGGCTTTTCCTGTCAATCTATATGATACTGAAAGTCCGGAAAAGTATTGCTCAGGGTTTGAATGAAAATTCGTTTAAACTGATCAAGACATTGTTTCTGTCCGGGTTATTTCTCGGACTATCTTACTCCGCGAAACTCAGCGCGCTTATAATGCTCGTCCCGCTGGGAATCTTTCTCCTTACATTGCCCAATAAATTATTTTCGAAAACAACAGTTAAATATGTTCTTACCTTCGCGGCTGGATTTGCTATCGTAGTAATAATAGAGACGATAATAATTTACATTCTCTTTGATGATCTTATTGTACGTTACCAGATCATCGCAGGATTTAAGGATCACTACCTAAGACGCGCTTCGCAGCAGGGAAGTACAGTACTGGAAAGATACCGTCGGATGTGGCAGATCTTCGGACTCCATTTCAGCCAATATATACTTTACTTTGCTCTGTTTACTGTTCTATGGTTTCCGTTCACTGTAAGGAAAAATAATTTTCTCTGGTTTGTGCTTGTCTGGGGAATACTTTACAAGACTTTCGGGACAACTAATTTCTCCGATTACGCCCCGCCTGTAATCCAAGTGCGATACTTCGCGTTCAGTGTTCCGTTAATCGGAATTATAACCGGGATGATCTTTAGGCGAATCTATCTTATCATAAGGGATATCAGCGGATATAAGAACGAAGTGAAGTTGGTAATGCTGGTTTTAATAGCTGGAATATTTACCGCCTTTGCATATTTGAATGTCCGGGGCAATTTGTCTTATGCTGGCAAACTATACAGGGCTCCTCTTATACAAAGCTCCGACAACGCTATTGAATTCCTGGATGAGAACTGTCCGGATGCTGAAGTGATATTATCCGATACAACTAAGTACTGGTTTTATCCTTATTATTTTAGGGACGGATCTGAGAGCAGCAGTTCCGGTTTAGTGGACTTTCCGGATTCGCAGTTAACGTCTCCGTATTATGTTGTCGGATCGTTATTAACGGAGTTTAATGAAGACTGGCTGAATAGAATTGAAGCCGGTAATAACTCGATACAATTTATTGATGTATTCCATCCCGATTTTTCACCTTATGATAGGTTTTTTAATTCAGGCGCATTACCTATTGAATATCCAAACGAATCAATCTATGATAAATACAGGTCTTTTGTTGTTAAGGTTGATCGCGGAGATGAAATAACAGAGAACTCATTCCCGGGCAGAGACTATCTAGTTTTGTATCATAGAACAGTTTATCCTGATGTACGGGTTTTTAAGAATCTTAATTCACATCTTATAACATGGGATGAATATCCGGATGACAGACAGATCTTCATAAATTCGTTTGATGCGAGACTCAAAACATCCCCTCCGGTTAACAGGTTGTTCGGAGCTGTTGACAGCACCGCAAACTTCTATGAGTTCAAATATAGCTTCAATAACGAAAGCGACTTTGAAATCGAGGTTAAATCAGAAATATACTTATACGGCAAGACATTCAGGATTAACACAAGCACACTTAAAACAGTACTACCGGTCGGAACAGGTAAACAGGTTGCAATTGGAATTAACAATGTTGACACTCAGGCGCGTAACTATAGAATTCAGTTATTTATCCTGAATAAATCAGGAGAAGGTGGTAAATTGTCTATTAGCGATTTCAAAGTAAGTTATAAGTATAATTCCGGGTTTAATAATGTATCACGATAAAACTGTTGCAGTAGTCGTACCCGCATATAACGAGGAAAAACAGATTCGAGTAGTTATAGAGACTATGCCCGAGTTTGTTGACAGGATTATTATAGTGGACGACTGCTCCAAGGATAATACTGTTAAAGTCGTTGAGGAAATTTTAACGGAAAGAAGTGAAGAAAGAATTTTACCTGAGAATAACAAACAGCAGGGCGCTTCCGGTTTATTCAACAATGCTGAAGTAATTCTTGAAAAGTTAAATAGGGAAGAGCAGGCATTCTTCACTCCCCGTGAAATTATAAATGAGAACGTCAGTGACAGGATCGTGTTAATAGTCCATAAAGAAAATGCCGGTGTGGGCGCATCTATTGCGACAGGTTACAAATGGTGTAAGGACAATAGTATAGATTGTACAGCTGTAATGGCGGGTGATGCCCAAATGGATCCGTCTGAACTTGAATCTATCATCAGTCCGGTTCTACTGGAAGAAATCGATTATGTGAAAGGGAACAGACTGCGTCACGGCAGTTCATGGCATGTAATTCCGAAGATCAGATTCCTCGGCAACTCGGTTTTGTCGATACTTACCAAAATTGCTTCCGGATACTGGCATGTCAGTGATACTCAAACCGGCTACACGGCAATTTCCAAATCGGCATTGAATGCAATACCACTTTATAAAATATATAAACGTTACGGAATGCCCAACGACATACTCGTCAAACTCAATATCGCGTTCTGCTCACTTAAAGAAGTTAATATTAAGCCGGTATACAATGTAGGCGAGCAGTCTAAAATGCGAATCCTGAAAGTTATTCCGAAGATTTCATTCCTGCTTGCTAAATCATTTTTCAGAAGAGTCTGGATTAAATATTTACTCAAGGATTTTCATCCGCTGTTCCTGCTTTATCATTTTTCTTTCATACTTGGCGCGGCTTGTATTCCATATGCGATTAAGATAATCAAAGCGTTCATATATGGAACAACGCTGAACTATGAACCATTGCTTGCATTCCTTTTCCTGTCAATAAGCGGTTTTCAGTCGCTTCTCTTTGCGATGTGGATGGACATACAGGACAATGAACGACTTTATAAATAGCGGTTATACTTATGTGCGGAATATTCGGAATATCGCTCAGCAGCAATTCTCAATTCTCTGATAAACAATTCAGAAGTGTTGTCAGGAAACTTTTTATTCTATCAGAGTCGAGGGGAAAGGAAGCTTCCGGACTGGCAGGTACTGTTACGGACAAGATACTCGTTCACAAATCACCTCAAACTGCAAGTGAACTGGTTAAATCAAATAGTTTCCGGGAGGTGATAAACAGAATTTCTGACGGCAGCGGCTGTAGAAATCTGATTGGTCACTCAAGACTTGTTACGAACGGTTATGAACATTTCAACAAGAATAACCAGCCGGTGGTTAATAATGATATGATTGTAGTTCATAATGGAATAATAGTTAACTACCGCGAATTGTGGGATTCATTAGTTGCTGATCCTAAAACAGATCTTGATAGTGAGATTATTCCAGCCATACTTTTCGAAAGCCTTACCGAATGCGGTTCGATGTCGAAAGCATTAAAGGAACTCTTCGCAATGATATATGGAATGACTTCAATTGCGATGATGACTGTAAGTATGGATGCTCTATTCCTTGCGACAAATAACGGTTCACTTTACTATTGCCACGATACGAATAATAGCATTTTAATATTCGCTTCTGAGAGATATATACTCGAAAAAGCTATGAGAGATGAATTCGGGGAAGGAACTGGTAGCTTTAATGAGGTTGCACAACTTCAGGCAGGCGGCATGCTGATGTTCGATCCATCCGGTAATAAATTAGTTTGCACCGCGCTCAATGAAAATGTAAACTCCATGGATGTAAAAGTTAATGAGGTTTATCGGGAAGTTCAGTTGTTGGAAGTGGAGTTAAATGAAAACAAAAACTATGTTAACACGAGTTTCGAAAGCGTCACCGGCGAAGTCCCTACCGAATTTGAAAAGGTCTTCGAGGAGCGAAGAGAACAAATTAATGAGTTGAAAAGATGTAAGAAGTGCACACTGCCAGAATCCTTTCCATATATAGAATATGATGAGAATGGGGTTTGCAACTATTGCAGTAACTATCATCCGATTGAATATCTTGGCGCTGATAAACTTAGAGAATTAGCTGAAGGGTTAAAGCGGAAGGATAGTCGTCCGGAGTGTTTGGTCCCTTTCAGCGGGGGAAGAGACAGCAGTTATGTTCTTCACTATCTGGTTCATGAACTCGGTCTAAAGCCATTAGCGTTTTCATACGACTGGGGAATGATAACTGATCTGGCACGAAGGAATCAATCGCGGTTATGCGGCAAACTGGGTGTTGAGCATATACTTGTATCGGCGGATATCAGGCGCAAAAGAAAATACATCAGCCAGAATGTATCAGCCTGGCTAAAAAAGCCGGAACTTGGAATGGTACCGCTGTTCATGGCAGGGGACAAACAGTACTTCTATTACACGCAAAAATTATTAAGAGAAAATAATCTTGGAATTTCTTTTCTCGGAGAGAACCTTTTAGAAACGACGAATTTCAAATCCGGTTTTGCAGGCATTAAACCAATCCACGGAAAAGATAAAACTTACTCGCTTTCGATGCGAAATAAGTTTGCCATGTTATTATATTATGCCGGACAGTATGTCCGGAATCCCGCCTATATAAACAGCTCACTAATTGATACGGCTGGCAGTTTTAAATCATATTATATGCTCGAGCATACGAGCGTGAATTTGTTCAACTTCATTGAGTGGGATGAGAAGGAAATTATTAATCTTCTTCGAGATGAATATGACTGGGAGACTGATCCGGGCACCTCTACAACGTGGAGAATTGGTGACGGTACTGCTGCATTCTATAACTATATTTATTATATGGCAGCTGGATTTAACGAGAACGACACATTCAGAAGTAATCAAATCCGGGAGGGGATTATCAACCGTGAAACTGCTATTCAGGTGCTTGACGCTGAAAATAAACCGAGATGGGATTCAATAAAGTGGTACTGCAACACCATTGGCATTGATTTCCGGGATGCTATTAAGAGAGTAAATGATATTAATCCAATATATTAGACTTAATAAATTGATTTTATAATATCCGAAAGCTATGCTGAATAAAATTCTAAGTAAAATACCGGTATCGGACCAAATTAAATCCGACACGTTGTGGAATGTTGCATCGCTTGGACTTTTCGGTTTTTCAGGGCTGATCGTTTCATTCATAATATCCAAGTATTATCAACCTGAGATTCTGGGAGTATTTAATATCAATTTTGCTTTAATAATGATACTCTCGCAGCTTGCCGGCGGCGGAATTCACTATTCTGTATTGCATAGAATATCAAAATATGCGGGAAATGGCACACAAGAAAAGGAGATTATAAGTAATGGATTGCTGGCTGAATTTATTTCCGCTGGATTTATCAGCCTTGTATTACTATTGAATGTGAATCTGCTGGAAGTACTTTATGATAATCCCATTGATGTGGAATCAGTCTACTATATAATTCCGGCAATATTTTTTCTGGCTATAAATAAAGTAATACTTTCTTTTTTTAATGGTCGGAGAGAGATGAAGACCTTTGCACTCGCGAATGTACTAAGAGCGTTCGTTCTTCTCGTTGCACTTGGGGTACTAATAAATATATCATATAATCCTAAGAGGATTGCCTTAATATTCAGTTTGTCCGAAATTACAGTTTGTATAGTTTTTTCTATCAAAATGATAAGATATGTTAACTTTAGAGCAATAAACGGCAGGGGAATCCGAGATCATTTTAACCATGGATTAAAATCGCTTGCCGGTACTATATTTATGGATATAAATACTAAAGTTGATATTGTAATGCTTGGTTATTTCCTAAACGATTACGCGGTCGGTATTTATACGCTTCCGGCTTTGATTATTGAAGGGTATCACCAGCTTCCATCCGTTTTAAGGAATGTTATAAATCCGGTATTAACAAAAACATTTAACGAAAAAGGAAGTATTGAACTTCAAGAGTCCCTAAAAAAGGGGATTAAACTAACTTATAAAGTCTTAATCCCGGCAGGAGTAGTTGTTTTTGTATTTTACCCGGCGGCAATTTGGCTGCTTAACTTGGATGAAAGTTTTTATTCCGGACTTTTCCCCCTGCTTATATTAACTGCTGGAAGTATGACGGCAATTGGATATTTACCTTTACTAACTATTTTTAACCAGCTGGGACTTCCCAAAACACAATCTTTATTCTTCTCACTAGTATTCCTTTTAAATGTTTTATTCAATATCATACTTATTCCCATTCTACATATTGAAGGTGCCGCTGTTGCAACTTCCATCTCATTCATTCTGGCAGTAATTCTGTTAAAAGTGTTTCTTGAAAGTAAAGTGAATGTCCAAGTATAGAGCATCGTTCATCCGAAGAGGCGATCGCTAATCGTAGGATTAAAGGGTTAGACTCCTCATATACTAAACTACTTCCTTAAAAGTCCGTTTTAAATAAGTGCGATAATGGATCATAAACGAACATTATCTAATTCTTGGTCAAAAAAAGATGGAAAATATTTAAAAAGTACTTGACAACAAGACTTAACATCCTTATTATTACTCACCAGCCAAAAAATAATCGTGTAAATTATTCGTTCATCGTAAAAGTTTGTCGAATATCTTGATATCTTGAAATTCAGTTGTTGACTAATGATACGCGATGTCTTATATTTGCATGAACGTCCCAGCCACTGCTATTTGACATTTTATTCACACAATCATAAGCGGGGTAACTTATGAAACAGATTTACAAACTGTTGACGATATTAATGTTGTTGTCAACCGTGACACTTTTCGCCGATCCTCCTTACGCTACAAACGTGGCAATCAGTGGACTGGCAGTAGACGGTCAGATATTAACCGGAACATATCTTTACGGAGATATAGACGGAGATGCTGAAGGTACTTCTACTTTTAAATGGTATACAGCTTCAGACGCGGCTGGAACAGGTCAAGCGGCTATCGGTGGTGCTGTTACCGCAACTTATACGGTTCAGAATTCCGATATCGGTTCCTTTATCGGTTTCGGAGTAACACCAAACAATGGTGCTGATGGAAACGGTTCTGAAGTTATTGTTTATACTAGTTCAGCTGTAACGGCTAATACGGTTCCTACAGCCAGTGCTGTAAATATAACCGGACAACTTAGCTATGGCGCAACACTAACCGGATCTTATACATATTCTGATGCTGAAAGTGATGCAGAGGGTGTTACTACTTTCCAGTGGTACAGATCATCAACTACTTCAGGTCCTGGCGCAGCAATTGCCGGTGCAACCAGCAGTACTTACTCTCTTACATTAACTGACGTCGGTCAGTATATTTCGTTTGGCGTAACACCTGTTGCTGCAACCGGAACTACTACCGGTGCGGAAGCTAAGAGTACATTCAGAGGACCAATTCAGAATAACATGGCGCCAACCGCTTCGGCAGTAAACATATCCGGAAATCCGAACAACGGACAAACTTTGACCGGAAATTACTCTTTTGATGACGCTGAAGGAGACGCAGAAGGTGCTTCCGTTTATCAGTGGTACAGGGCTGATGATGCTTCCGGTACTAATGACGCTGCTATTGCAGGTGCAAACGCATCTACTTATGTGGTTGTTGGTGGAACTGATGAAACCAAATGGCTTCGATTCGAAGTTGCTCCTGTTGCCGGAACCGGTACATTCACCGACGGATCATACTATACAAGTCCTTATGCACACGTTGTAAATGATCCCCCTACTATGAATGTTCCGACTATCGCGGGTACATTGCTTGCAGGACAGACCCTAACCGCAACAACAAGCGGCTATTCTGATCTTGACGGTGATGCAGCAGGTGTTCATACATATCAATGGTACAGATCTGATAACGCATCAGGTACCGGCAAAATTGCTATTGCAGGTGCAACTGCATTAACTTACATTTTAACAAATGACGATGTTGGTAAATACGTCAGTTTCGTTGTTATACCTGTTGCCGCTACTGGTGATTCACCAGGAACATCTATGGAAAGTCTCCTTACTGGACCAATCTTAAGCTATCCGTTGGGAATTGTAACTTTAACAGCTCCAACAAACACTGCCGCAGACCAGTCACTCACTCCTGTATTGGAATGGGGTGTCGGTGGAGGTACAGCCACAGAAAACAATTATCAGGTACAGGTTTCAACAAATTCACTTTTTGTAACTCCTGTTTACGATGCACTTGTTGCTTATACAGGAGCAGCAATTACTCATCTTTATGCCGGACCGGCATTAACTAACAATACGAAATACTATTGGAGAGTTAGATCAGTTGAAAACAGCGGACCGGAAACATTTTACAGTCCCTGGTCAACAATCTGGTCTTTCACAACTGTTGCTGATATTACACCTAGTTTGTCTTATCCTATTTCAAGCGCAACAGTATATACAGCTTCACCAACATTGTACTGGTATAATGTAGCCTACGTTACCGGTTTAACATATGATGTTGAATATAAACTTTCATCTGCCGGTGGTTATACAACCGCAGCTTCCGGTATTGGATCTACAAACTTTACATTGACTAACCTCTCTCCAGGTGAATCATATGACTGGAGAATAACAGCTAATAAAGGCGCGTTGTCCGAAGTTTCTGTTGTTGAAACTTTCACAGTTGACAACTCAGTTGCAGGTGCTGCTATCACTCCTGTGCCTTCATTCCCAATTGGCGGAGTAGCTGTTTATACATTAACACCTTCGATGCACTGGTATCTCGGTACGTATGCATCAGGATTGACTTACGATGTTGAACTCGCAACAGATAATGCCTTCGCTAATATTGTTTATACAGCTTCAGGCATTTCTACATTGTCTACCACAGCAACACCTTTATCTCCAACCACAACATACTATTGGAGAGTAAGGTCAGATAATGGTTCTTCAACCTCAAGCTGGTCTGCTACATCAACATTTATTACAACAGCTTCCGCTTCAGGAAGTGTAGTTACACCTATACCAAGCTGGCCTGTCGGCGGACCGATGGTTTATTCGACAACTCCAACTTTAAGCTGGTATCTCGGTACGTATGCAGTTGGTTTGACATACAATGTTGATATTGCTACAGATGCAGGTTTCACAAGTATTGTTTATTCAAAAACCGGTATTACTTCACTATATGATGTAGTGACAACTCCATTAAGTGAAGGTACTACTTACTATTGGAGAGTACAGTCAGATAACGGAAGTACGCAGTCTTCATGGTCTGCTACTAACTCATTTGATGTTTATTCATCATCTGTTTCGACAGGTATTAACACGCCTATTCTGACATATCCTGTCGGCGGTGCTACTCTTATAAATACTTCACCTACATTGTTCTGGTATTGTTTAGGGGCTAATTCAAGTTATACTTATGAAGTTAAGTATTCTCTGTATCCTGACTTAACTTCTTCAACTGACCTTACGGGATTAACCGATAATTATACAGTTCTTTCAGGACTGTCGAATGGTGTAACATATTACTGGTCAGTTCGTGCTTATGACGGTTCTAACTATTCGGATTGGGCAACCAAGGAAAGCTTCGTAACTCCTCCTTCTACAACAAGTCCTATAGTTGTTCCTAATCCCGGAACTCCTGCAGCAGGTGTTACAGTTGATTCAAGTCCTCAGTTAACATGGTTCCTGCCGACTGCTACTAGCGCGGTTACTTACGATCTGCAGGTATCTACTGATCTGAACTTTGTTGATAACACTGCTGAGATAAAAAATATCTCCGCTTCATCAACTACACTTAATGAACTGGAAGCCGGTAAAACATACTTCTGGAGAGTACGAACAAGAGACGCTGAGGGCACTGTATCGTATTATTCACAGTCAGCTCAGTTTGCTGTAAATCAGGTTACGGATGTTGAGAAACTTGATCAGATTCCAACTGAATTTGATGTTGCTCAAAACTATCCGAACCCGTTTAATCCTGAAACTACTATCAGGTATTCGGTACCTGAAGCTTCGTTCGTTACCGTTAAAGTGTACAATACACTTGGACAGGAAGTTAAAACTCTTGTTAACAACGATGTGAGCTCAGGCGTTTACAACGTTCGATGGAACGGCGTTGATAACTTCGGAAGTAAAGTTGCTTCAGGAACTTATATTTACAGGGTTACAGCAGGTAGTAAAGTGTTCACTAAGAAGATGATACTCCTCAAATAAATATTGAATTTCTCAATTTAATGCGCCGGACATGTTTCGGCGCTTAGTTAAAAATTTTGAAATCAATATTAAATAAGAGGGATGTCATGAAAAAGTTTTTCTTTTCACTATACGTTATACTGTTCTTTGGTGTCATAGCCCTGGCACTAATTGCCTGTCAAAGTTTTTACTTTTAAGTCTACCCCACTTATTTCTGTATTGTAGGCTGTGGCTAAGGCTATCCGGTTGGGTAGCCTTTTTTTATTTTTAAATGACTTTTTTGACGGGAAATTCAATAAATGATTGGCATGAAGAAATAATTTATTTGTATCTTAGTAGAAGCTAATAGCATTTTTTCGGGTTTCATTATTAGTACTTTTAATTCTTCAGACACTTTAATAACTTGGCTCATTATTTCACAACAAACCTAAGTGAATTATGCGGAAAACAATAATTTTTATATTCTGTTTACTCATTAGCGGTTTCATAAGCGGGCAGGGAACAGGCTTGCAGAATGAAGTTGAGAATGTTGTAATGAAAGTTAAAAACAAATTTGCGCCTGACAAAAGGACAGCTATCTTTGAAGTTAAGGTTTCAGAATCAGGCTCAGAGATTAACCTCACTGGTAAAACAAATATTTTAAAAGCAAAAGAAGAGTTGCTGAAAATGTGCGAATCAATAGACGCTAAAATAATCGAAGATATTGAAGTCCTTCCCGAAGTCGATTTAGGGGATAAAGTCTTCGGCATAGTTAATCTTTCCGTCGCTAATATACGTTCTAAACCGAATCATCCTGCTGAATTGGCAACACAGGCGCTTCTGGGCACTCCCGTAAAAGTGCTCGAGTATGACGACGGATTTTTCCGGATTCAGACTCCGGATGAATACATATCCTGGGTTGATGGTGATGGAATTCAGAGAGTTACCAAGTCCGAGCTTGAAGACTGGATAAATGCGGATAAAGTCATGTTCCTGAGCGAATTCGGATTTGTTTATACTAACGCTAGTTCATCGGGCGGAAGGGTATCGGATGTTGTAATGGGTGATATTCTTAAACTTGAAGGGACGGAGGAGGATTACTGTAAAGTATCATTCCCGGACGGACGCACAGGATACGTCGAAAAGAAATTCACCATTAATTATTCCGAATGGCTTAAACTGATTGATCCGAAGCAGGACAATATTTTAAGCATGGCAAAGATGTTTATGGGTACTCCTTATCTGTGGGGAGGAACATCTTCTAAAGCTTTGGACTGCAGCGGGTTTACTAAAACAGTTTACTTTATGAATGGAGTAGTTCTGCCAAGAGATGCATCTCAGCAGGTTCATACGGGTATACTCGTAGATACCAGTGAAGGATTTGAAAATCTTCAGCCTGGCGATCTGTTGTTTTTCGGAAGAAAGGCTCATGATGACAAACCTGAGAGGATAACGCATGTTGCTTTGTATATCGGCAATATGGAATATATTCATGCATCCGGTCGTATTAAAATTAATAGTCTGGACCCGGAAAAGGAAAACTTCAGCAAATACAGACTGAAGAGTTTCGTAAGAGCAAAGAGAATTCTTACTTCAATCAACGATAATGGAATATTTACCGTTGACAAGCATAAATTTTATAAAGGCGAGTTCTAGTACAGTTTCTAATTATTTTTTTGCGGAATTATGAAATTACGTTTTAAACCTTATACTCTTGAATTAAGACATGTATTTACGATCGCAACGAGTTCCAGGTCTACTACTCCTGTTATGCTGACTGAGATCGAACACGAAGGTGTTATCGGTTACGGCGAGGCATCAATGCCGCCATATCTTGGAGAGTCTCAGGAAACCGCAACAGACTTTTTATCAAAAGTCGATCTGGAACAATTCAAAGACCCTTTCGAAATTGAATTTATTCTTGACTACGTCGATTCGCTTGCTCCGAGGAATACAGCGGCCAAGGCAGCCGTGGATATCGCGCTTCATGATCTAACGGGTAAAATTCTCGGCAAACCCTGGTACAGGGTATGGGGATATGACAAGACTAAAACTCCGGATACTTCCTACACCATAGGTATTGATACCGCTGATGTAGTACGTAAAAAAGTAAAAGAAGCTGAAGAGTATAATATTATTAAAGTTAAACTTGGACGTGATAACGATAAGGAGATGATCGAGACTATTCGCTCAGTGAGTGATAAACCGATTTTAGCGGATATTAACCAGGGCTGGAAGAAAAAAGAGGAAGCGCTTGAAATGGTACACTGGCTGCATGAGAAGGGAGTAGTACTTCTGGAACAGCCAATGCCTAAAGAACTGATTGACGAAACTGCCTGGCTTACTGAGAACAGTCCAATCCCGACTTTTGCTGATGAATTCTGTCAGCGCCTGCCTGATGTACGCAGGGCACAAGGAGTATATTCGGGTATTAATATAAAACTAATGAAATGCACCGGTCTCAGAGAGGCGCACGAGATGATAGATGTCGCAAAAGCTCTTGACCTGAAGATTATGCTCGGCTGTATGACGGAGACGTCCTGTGCTATCTCTGCGGTTTCACAACTTGCTCCTCAGGCTGAATGGGCGGATCTTGATGGAAATCTGCTTATCTCGAATGATCCTTTTGAGGGTACTAAGATTATTGACGGAAAGATCACATTGTTCGATAATCCCGGTATAGGACTCCTGAATTCCTAGAAATATTGATTTAGACGCTCTGTCATAAACTGGGAAGCAATTCCGGAATTACCTTCACCACTAGTGCGTAATGGCAAGGGTTTTACAGTGTTTGTCTGCAAGGAATTAGATCTTCAAACCAACTTTACGATGAAATAAAATAGTGGATAGTGATTGTGATATTAAAACAGTAATCACTTATTATTTTATTAACCGTTAGAAATGATCAATTATATTTATTAGATTTCAATAGGGCTTTAAAAGAGACATTATCTGGATTAAACTCTACAGGTATTAAGCAAAGGATATGACTTTTAAAAATTCTTCATTAAAAATCTGGCTCTTCGGATCAATTATAAACCTTTTTCTTCTTGGATGCACTTCGATGGCGCGATCCAATCCCGAAGTTGCCCTGCGGGTAAACCAACTGGGCTATAAGCCAACTGCATCGAAATCGGCAATAGTTTTATCTAAAATATCATTGGCCGGAAGAAAATATAATATAATTAACGCACGGAATCAGGAAGTTGTGTTAACAGGCGCTGTGAGCGCATCCGAAGGGACTTATGCGAAGTATGCATATACTTATGTGATTGAGTTCAGTAAGCTCAGAAAGGAAGGCATGTATCTTGTAAGCATAGATGATTACAATTCTCCCGAATTCGAAATTGGAGATAACGTTTATGCCGGAATCGCCGATAGTCTCTTAATGTTTTTCAAAGTCCAGCGATGCGGTTATACAAATCCTCATCTTCATGAAATTTGTCACAAAGCAGACGCTGCTTATCTTATTGACGGTAGTACAAGAATCGACACTGCACTCGATCTAACCGGCGGCTGGCATGATGCAGGGGACTTTGTCAAATTCCTTAGTACAACAGCGTATTCAGCTTATACGATGATGCTCGCTTATGAAATGAATCCGAAAATTTACAGTTTTGATACGGACAGCAACAATGTCCCGGATGTTCTGGAAGAGGTTAAGGTCGGGTTGGACTGGCTGCTTCGGTGTAATTACGAAAACAGTAAACTGGTTACTCAGGTTCAGGACATGAGAGATCATGATGTTGGCTGGCGAATGCCGGAAAAAGACTCGCTGGAATATGACAGACCCGGTTTGCTAGGGGCCGGGAAAAATCTTATTGGTATTTATTCCGCAACTCTCGCATTTGCTTCAAGATTATGGCGGGATAAGTTTTCCGCTGATGACTTTGCGGATAAATGCTTAACAACCGCTGAAAATTACTACTCAATCTATAAATTCGTTCCCGATATTGATTCAAGTACAACAGGAGTTTATCAGGATAATTCGTTCGAAGGAAAGATGGCACTAGCCGCTGTTGAATTGTATAAAACAACCAACAGGAAAGAGTTGTTGGAGCAGGCTAAAGCATTTGCTGATGAGGCGGGACCGGATTACTGGTGGAGTTACGGAGAGATTTCCGACTTCGCATTTTACCGTCTGGCTGAATTCGATGCGAAATATATTGAGTTTATTGAAATCTCATTAAAACACTTTACGCAGAGATCCAAACAAAACTTGTTTAAAGAAAGCGTGGATTTCTATTGGGGATCGAATAATACAATGCTTGGTGTGGCAATTAAATCTATTCTCTGGTCTAAACTAACAGGTAAGGATAATTATAAAGTTCTGGCCGGGGATCAAATAAATTATGTTCTCGGCGAGAATCCATGGGGGATAAGTTTCATTTCTCAAGCAGGTTCCTTCTCGGCAAAAAAATTGCATCATCAAATTTCAAAATTACTTGATATTCCGCTTCCGGGCGGATTTGCTGCGGGACCTGTTAAGAAAGAGATTCTTAAGAGCTACAAAATTCCTTATGAAGACGGTGACGAATTTAGCAATTTCCAGACGGATGAAGCATATTACAGGGATGATTATGTGGATTATATTACGAATGAACCGACGATTATTGCTAACGCTACAGGAATCTTTGTTTTCGGGTTATTTTAGCATATTATTGATCCGATGTGGTAATTATTCTCAAAGTGATACACGTGTTAAATCCAATGTATCGAAAAATGCCGCTATTGTTTTATTCTTTCGGCACGCAATTTGTTAAATTGTAGTTTCAAATAAGGGATAGTTTGAAATGACAAAAGGTGTTAATTTAATTTCTTCAGGGTTTGCCCTGATTGATAAACGTTGGGGCGGTATTTACCGAGGTGGTAGCTATCTTTTGATAGGTCCCCGTAAATCCGGCAGAACTCTGCTTTCACTTCAGTTTGCTTTGGAATCTTCCAAATCCTCGGAAGTCTGCTTGTATTTTACCAATATGCGTCCGAAAGACCTTATGATTCAAGCTGCGTCACTCAACTTCGATATTCAATCCTACATGAATCAGAATCTTCTTATCGTTGTAAGGATAGCTCCTCCTAACGAGGTTTATGATGTGCCGAACCCGGACGAGTACCTCATCGAATACATGAATGACATTATTACGGTTGTAAATGAATATAATCCAAGCAGGATAATATTTGATGAATTAACACCTTATATAGGTTTCAGGAATCTGAACCTTCTGCGTGATGCTTTTGTGCATACTCTTGAGGTGATAGAAGACAGGAATATTACAAGTTTATATGTACTTGGCGAGCCGGCAACTCAAAAAGCATCCCAAATTGTGGATGTGCTGATTGAATCAGTTACGGCAAGTATTTATCTAAAAAAGCATGCTGAAAAGCTTGAAGGTCATTTTTACGGTGGAACCGCTGTTATCAGTCCGAATGTAGGACATACTGAAGGACAATTTTCTGCTGATTACAAAATTGAGCCATATAAAGGTGTAACAGTCGAATTTCCTCCGTTACAGAGTACAAGTATATCGCAGGATAAGAGTCTTAAAAACCTGTTTACTGCTCCAAAACCTGAGATTACTCCGCCGTCGGCATCTTCAGACGAACAAATTGTCTTTTCGAATATTTACAATTATGATGATTTTCAACTAATCCTGAATAACCAGATCGCGTTGTTTAAATCTACTGGTCAAAAATTTAATATTCTTTCTCTTAAAATTGATTCTGCCGCTCCGGCTAAAGGTCTTCTGACTATGTCGCAGTTAAAGACTGCACTTAGTAAATCGGTAGCCAAGCGTGATAAAATTTGCGAGTATGAAAATCGTCTAATCGTGCTGATCGTCAGAAGCAGTCCGCAGCAGAGCACGGAATTACTTGGAAAGATCAAGCAGTTTTTACCGAGCCAGGAAGATAATTATCTTAAGGTGATTGGTGAGTACATTTATATGTATGACCTTGAGGTAACAGAGAATGTTGCAAATTCCACAGAAATGCTGGATGTTATTACATCAAACCAGGGAGAAAACTCGCATATACCCCTTAGTCAGTTAAACTGGTAATGAAAAAACTGATCTACATAGCGTTAATCTTTGCGTTTTCGTCTGTTATAATCGGACAAAATATGCAGATTGGACTTAAACGACAGGCCTTACAGCACATGCGCGTAAAAAAATACGGCGAGGCTATAGATCTGTTGAATAAGTACATTTCCAGTAATGCCCAGGAAGCTGATGCATATAACTTGCGTGGTATTTGTCACTGGAGACGGGGAGTTTATCCGAACGCATTGTTCGATTTCCGTAGGGCTAAAAGACTAGATTCAACGAATCCTGAATACGCTCAGAATGAGGCTAAACTTCGTGCCGAATGGAATCCCATACTTTATGATAAGATAGAAGGGCATAAACGCGAAATTGCTATTAATCCCAGAATTGCCTTCAACTATCTTGAAATAGGTAAAGCTTACAGATGGCTGGAGGAATGGCTTACTGCTGAAGAATGGTATGACAGGTATCTTGCACGCGACGATAATGCTTCCCCTGATGAAGTTATCAGGTACACTTTAATTCTTATGGAAACCGGGCATATTAAGAAGGGTGAAATTATACTCAAGAAATATTGCGATCGTTATCCCGGTGACTGGCGACTCTGGAGTCGTTACGGTTATTTTACTATGTGGCTTGGAAACTATAAGAATGCCGAGGAAGCCTTCCTGAATGCTCTTAGTTTTAAACCGTATTTTAAAGAAGCCCAGGACGGACTGGATCAGGCCAGAAGACAGGGTTATTTAATGGTACAGCATGAGGGAAGCTACAATAGGAGTTATGCACGTGAATACCCGATTGACCGGTACTACCGTATTGTTAACAGGGACCCTGAAAACACTGATGCAAGATTCTACCTCACGAACGAATTGATCAACGCCGACAGGTATGAAGAAGCTTATGATCAGCTGAAATATCTGCGCGATGAGTTTGAAGGTACCGATGAATTTGATGAACTCTGGGAGACAGTATCCGCCAAGAGAGTGGAAATACTTAACGAAAATATAGTTGAAAGTAATCAGGAAATTGAAAATAATCCGTTTGACCGTGACGCTGTAACCTCTTCCGCTAATTATAACGCCAGACTTGAACAATTTGATGATGCAGCTACAATTCTGGATGAGTATTTAATGCTTGTGCCCGACGATTATGAAGTTATGAGTATGAAAAGTAGATACCTGGCTTTGGGCGGGGAATATGAAGAGTCTGCCGATGTTGTTAAGACGATTTTGGAGCATGACAGAGATAATAAAGCTTTGGTAGATGAAATTACGAATTACCTGGCCGTTGACTTCGAATATGATGTTGCTATCGATCTAATGTATACTTACCTCGACCTGTACGACGAATCCGAAGAACTTGATATCAGATATAAACTTGTTAAATATCATGCATGGAACTACGACTGGGAAGATGCGCGTGAGAACGCGGCTATCCTGCTCAAGCATGATCCTGATAATCTTGAATACCAATTGCTGTCGGGTCAGATTATTGTATGGACTGTTGACGAGGAAAATTTTCCGGTGGCTACCCTGTACTTTGAGAATGTTTTAGGTAATGATAAACAGAATCTGTATGCACTCGTTAGCCTGGCTTATATGAGAGCCTGGCAGCAGAATCTGCCTGAGGCAAAAAAATATCTTGATATTGCTAAATGGTATCATGGTACGAATTCGGAAATTCAGACAACGGAAAACTTTTATAATGCTCAGGTACTTGCACTTGAGGAAATGCGCTTACTGAAAGTCAGGGAAGCTGCCGGTCATTTAATACTTGCAGGCGACTGTGAAGCCGCAATTGATACCATGGATTATTACTTCTCACAGACAACTACTCCTGAGAGTTATGCGTATCTTGAATACGCAAGTGCCCTCCTTTGCCAGGAAAAATACTCCGAGGCAAGGCACATTTACGATAGTCTTCTAACAACTAATTACGATTTTGAAGTCGACAGGGAAAAGGCGCGTTCTTATATCGTAAGTAAAGATACACTTCAGGCTGTAAGCGAGTTCGAACGATTGTATAGTGATAATCCCGATGATTTTTATACTCGTCTGTATCTCGGCGATTCTTACATGATGGCAGGAAATTACGGTGACGCTGAAGAACTTTACAGTGGACTCCTCGAGGAAACCAATGATGATGCAACTCTGCATAATATCGAACTTAGACTCAATTCAATACCCGCATACGGAATGGGTGGAACATTCGGAATTTTAATTCCATATAATTTTAGATTTACACCCAGTGCTGTTTTTTATAACGACAACCAGTTGCTTCAGTATCATATTTTCGGTGGAAGAGTCGATTTTAACCTTGCTGGATTTCTAGGATTGGGAGCAGGGATTGAGCAGACAACTATTAATTCCGGTAATCTGAGCGAGACGGTTACATCGCAGCGACTCACGAACAAGTTTCTGTCTGCAACAGCTTTCTTCTCGCGTAATTTTTCCGTCAGCGGGGAATACGGATTGGTCGAAATTGAAGATGAAAATCAGAAACATGAGTTCTCAGTTAATGCAAGGTTTGATGAAACAGACCTGATGGGATTTTCAATTACATTCGAAAGAGATGACGTCAGGAGGGTGTTGTATTCACAACGGTTAATTGGTGAAAGACTTAAAATAGATTCCTATATGTTTAATTTTTATTACGTTTTGTATAACAGTCTCAAATTTGAAACCTATTACCGGTATAACAAGATTTCGGATGGTAACCTGGGAAATGACTTCATTTTCAAACTCGGCAGGACATTCAACAGCGGATTTACGAGCGGATATGAGTATTTATATTCCAAATCCAAGTTTGCCAGTACTATTTATTATTCACCGACCGGGTATGATGCCCATTCTATTTGGGGAGAGTGGAATCTTTATAAGAAGAATTACTGGGATCTGACGGCCGGAGCAAAAGTCGGGTATTCTCCAAGTGTGGATTTCGTTATTACCGATGTTTTCGGAGAAGCTAAGTACAATCTGCTCAGCAACTTGTTTCTGCAAACCAGGGTAGGGATTGGAAATTCATCCAGGTTTGATGCGCGTTACATGTTCTTCAACGCCAATGTTTCATTAAGCTGGAACTTTTTATAAGTTAAGATAGTATTTAACTCTAATTATTATCGTTTGCCGATTATTACACAATTTTAGAAAAAGTCAGTAAGGAATAACAATGCGGAATTATTCAGTGAAATTGTCCATAATTATTATTGCCAACCTATTTTTATCAATAAATGTTTTTGCGCGTTTGCCTATACTCAATAATTCAATAAATGCTGATGAATCAACGCGATCTGCTACTTTAAATATGTATTCGAAGATTGGTAATGATGTACCACTTCAAGGGAATCTAGACCAGTTAAATAAGTTTATCGATGAATTGAAGAATTCCAAGACTAAAAAAATCCGCATCGGTCACTTCGGTGATTCATTAATTTGGGGTGATGTAATAACCGAGGAAATAAGAAAACTGCTGCAGGATAGATTCGGCGGTTCAGGCCTGGGTTTTGTGTCAATTTGTAACGATGATCTGATGGTAAGACAAAATATCGATCATGAGTTCTCGGACGACTGGGATTGGGGATCTGTATTTACAAAGAATACCAAAAGATACCCGCTCGGACTCAATGGTATCTCGTCGACTCCCAGTAGTAATAGTTGGGTTACCTACAAGGTTAATGATCCTGACTATGATTTTGATGTGATAACCATTTTATACAGGGATACTAAGTCTAATTCCAAAGTTATAATAGAAACAGATGAAGGCACCCAGGAAATTAGTTTGCCGTCAACCGGGAAAGGTCTCGAACAGGTAACTCATAATTTTAATTCGAAACAGAATCATGTTAAGTTGACTTTCAGGAACTGTGAAGGCTCTTTTGTTTACGGAGTTAATCTTGAGGACGGCAATGGAATATATGTCGATAATTTCGCAATGAGAGGGAACAGCGGAATTTCGCTCAAATCACTGGATAAAGACCTGCTGAAAGATGCAAGTAAGGATTTAAATTACAGACTTTTCATATTGAATTTTGGAATAAATGCCGTTGAATCAGGTAAAACCGACCATACTTTCTATAAAAAAATGATGTCGCGAATTATAGAATCCTACCGAAAGAAATTTCCCAATGCTGCATTTGTTGTTATGAGTGCAGGGGACAGGGCGATCAAGAAAGGTCCGAGACTCGTTTCTGATGAGTTTGTACCTATTCTCGTGAAGGCGCAGGAAGAACTTGCTAATGATGCAGGAGTTGCCTTCTGGAATCTGTATGAAGCCATGGGCGGTGATGGAGCAATGGTTCGTTGGGTTGAAGATGGTCTTGCCAATAAAGATTATATACATCTAAACCACGATGGCGGCAAAATTGTTGCCGAGAAATTTATTAAGGCATTGCTCGGCGGGAATTAATAGAAATCCGGGTAATGCTATTCTTCTGTTTCTTTTTGCGAATTAAGAATTTATCTGAATCTTATCGCAATCTACTTTAATGATTATTGTTAACTTATTATCTTGCAGTAAGTTATAAAAAATGTTATTTTAACTCAGTTACTGTATTGAAATGAGTCAAATAATCATCCTTGTATTTATATAAAACATCATATCTTCTGATTTATACTGTTTTAAGTATATTTTTTGTATTTTTTCTGGCATTATAATTGGTTAAATAATTTAGCTAAACTATTCAGTGAAATATGTCTAAAGATAATAACATAAAAAAATATACTATCGAACTGGACAATCGGGAGGTAACTCCGCCGTCCAGGGATGAAAGAAAAGAAAAATTGAAGATGATTTGGACGACAGGCCTTATTTCGCTTGCTCTGATTATTATCATTCTCATCACTTTGCCGGAAACGGTGCTTTCTTGGAACGGACTTCTTGTCTATGCATCTATCGTAAGTCTTGTAATCTTCCTTTTTGTGCTTCTATTCAGATATTTCTCAATTCTTGTTCTCGCGTACCTTTACATCACAAGATATACAGTTGAAGAGAAAGGCGGCTATTATCCGTTTATCTCGATTATTGTTCCTGCATATAATGAAGGTGTTATATTAAAGGATTCCGTGAATTCACTGCTTCAACTGGAATATCCGAATTACGAAATAATAATAGTCAATGATGGTTCTACTGATAATACTGCTGAAGTTGGTTCCACGCTCGTTGGTAACAGGAAAGGCAAGAGCAGTTCAGTTAAAGTATCACTTATCAATAAGCCGAATGGCGGGAAAGCCAAAGCCCTTAATGCCGGAATTCAGTACTCTGAAGCTGATTTTATTTTATGCATGGATGGCGATTCGCAGTTAACTCCTGAAACCCTTAAAAACGGAATACGCCATTTTATCGATCCTGCTGTTGGTGCTGTAGCCGGAAATGTTAAAATTGAGAACAGAAGAAGTTTCCTGACCGATTTACAGGCGCTTGAATATGTAGAAGGATTGAATATGCCCCGAAGCGCTCAGGGACAAATGCAGCAGGTAAACATTATCCCAGGTCCGATAGGCATTTTCCGGAAAGCAGCGCTTAGAGATGCCGGTTTTTATTCAAGCGACACTTTTGCAGAAGATGCCGATATAACACTGAAAATTCTCGCTGCCGGATGGAAAATAAATTATGAGCCGCTTGCTATCGCGCTTACTGAAGCTCCGAGTAACATCTTTCAGCTTCTGAAACAGCGGTACAGATGGACGAGGGGAATCCTACAGGCGATTAGAAAACATAAAGAGCATATTTATAATCCTACCGTAAATTTTTCGAACACAATAGTTCTTTGGTCAATGTTTTACGAGGCTCTTTTATGGCCCGCAATGAATATATTCGCAAATCTGTTCTTTATTGTTGTTGGTCTGGTTTACGGTATGTCCAGTCTTATTTTCTTCTGGTGGCTTGGTATTGCGCTTCTTGACTTTATGTCTGCACTTTATTGTGTTGCAGTTGAGAAGGAAGAATTTAGACTCGTGCCATACGCCATTATCTACAGGCTGGTTTTCATTCTTCTTATTGATATTACAAAAGCAATGGCAACGATAGAAGAATTCCTCGGAATTGAAATGGAGTGGGGTAAACTTGAACGCAAAGGTTTTGCAAATACAGCATCAGTAGATAATGCTTAAATTTTACAATCGGAGTAAGTCATGGAATTAATTCCAATATTATCTCTCATAATTCTTGTCGCGACACTGTCGACCTTCATTCTGGCGGTAGGCGCGTACGTATTATACAAGATTAGGGAAAGTAAACAACGTGGTACCGAAGCCAAACCGGCAACTGTGCAGGCGGAACTGATTTCACCTGTGCCAATGATGGCCGAACAATCTATGTCGAGGTCAACAAGCATGGAAAGGTACCAGCAGAGCGGCGAAGCATACGAGGAACCTGCTTATACACCGAAGAAAGAGACTGCACCTCAAATGCGTCCTACATTTGTCGGACAGCAGGAACGCCAGACATTTGCGGAAGCGTCAAGATATCAAACTCAGCGAACCGCAGATCAGGCTTCAAGACAGACAGCTGCCCGAAAATTTACAAGGTATACAACCGCGGAACAGTATGAAAAAACCGCGTAAAGAAGAAAAAAAGAAAGAAGAGAAGGACTCTCTTAGATGGCGATAAAAATTCCTGAAAATAAAGGAATTGAAAAGAATGGTCCTGATCCTAAAGGTCCGAAGGACGAGGAGAAAGGAAAACAGAAACAGGAGAAATCGCGTGTTGGACTGAGGGTAAACTATCTTTTGATTTTCCTCAGCGGTCTCTTACTGCTAATAGGCGGTTTTCTTGTATTTCTACTGATTATAAAGAATGTTTACGGCAACTACGAACTTGGAGAAATCCTTCCTACTAAAGAAAACATTGAACAAATGTCATACAGGGATAAAGCAGCTATCCTCTATCCCAAATACACCGAAAACAGATTTCCCGATGGATCCACCTGGGTACAGGATAATATAAGTTCATGGGAGACTTACTTCGGAATTATTAAAATGAAGTATGATATCCTGACAGATATTGATATCGAACTAGGGCGTCATTTAAAATACAAACTACTTGTTTTACCCGGTGCGCAGGCTATCAGCGACCGGCAGGCAAGACAGATTAAAAAGTACCTGGACGAAGGCGGAAGTATTTTCGCTACCGGTGGAACAGGTTCGTACTCCGACGAAGGTAAATGGCGCGGCTGGCAGTTTTTTACGGAAACATTCGGACTAAAGTTTAACAAAGAGATTAAACCGGAAGAGTTATACAAGGTGCATACTCTTCGCGGGAATCTGCCGATCACAGCAGGCATTCCTACAGGCTACGCACTTAAAATTGCAACTTGGGACCGGCCAATTTACGCCGAGGTCCTAGAACCCCGTGTAACACAAGTAAGTTTCTGGTATGATTACAGGAGTGAAAAAGGTCTCGTTAGAGAAGAAGTTCAGAAAAGTGCCGGAATAGCTTACGGTAATTATGGTAAAGGTCGGTTCGTCTGGTACGGATTCCAGTTGAACTCGGTAATCGGTCAGCAGCAGGATTATATATTCTTCGAAAAGTTATTTAGAAACAGTGTTAACTGGCTCACTTATAATCCGACTTCGTTTATTAAAGACTGGCCTTCACCGTTTACATCTGCGGCTGTTATTATTCCTACTGTCGGGTACGAAACCGGTCAGGTTGGGAATGCTACAACAACGCTGCAGGGAGCAGGATATGATCCCACTGTATTCGTGGATATGGATATTGCACTGGACAAATCATGGCTGCTGAAAAGTCTTACTAGTGCGAGCAGTCTCGGTATACTTGCAGATGTTGGTTACCTTGAATCAGCGGCTGATACTGTCAACAAACTTTACGATAAGGAAACCCAGTTCGCTATTTTGCAGCTCGCAAGGGATACACTTAAATCTGTTACGGGAGCAAAAGTAAAAGGCTTTATGCCGCTATTCGGATTTTATAACGAAAATACTCTGCAGGCAATGTCGAACTTCGGCTATGATTTGCTGATTACGGATTCGCTAACCGACAGGTCTGTACCAAAGCTGGAAATTCGTAATAATAAGCCAATAATGATTATTACTAAAACAGCGCGCGACGATTACGAAGTTATTAAAGAATACGGACTTACTAATAAAGAATTTCAGGAATATACTTACGAAGAAGATATTGACAGATTGATATTTGAAGGCGGACTATACGTACTGAAGGTTCACACCGATGCTCAACTGCTTTCGGCTTACAGCAGTGTTATTTCGAATCTCATTAGTTACATGAGACAAAAGAATGTCTGGCTAACGACTATTCCGCAACTTCAAAACTGGTGGCGGCAGCGGGGTGGCATCGAAGTTAGTTATGAAACGAGAAGTGCTCGTCGTGTTACTGTGGAAGTTTCGAATCCGAAAGATACTCCGATGAGAAACTTTGTAATTCAGGTTAACCTTAATAAGAAGGTAAGGGATATTGAACTGTCATCTGAAATTATCAATACAAAACTTCCGGAATATCATTTCGATTCCGAGAGTGAAATCCTATACCTTAATATTGATGAACTGGCGGCAGGTGAAACGAGAATCTTTTTCATAGACTTTAGGAACATTCCGATATAAACGTATTTAATCAAGGGAAAAAAAGGGTGAAAAGCAATAGTATTCAATTCAATGACAATTTGAAATTCTACCGTTCGACCGGCTTATATAGATATTTAGCCGTGATCATGACTGGTTTAATGCTGATACTTCTGAATACCCGGTGCGTAGAATCTGTAGCTACTTCACCAACTACCGATGGAACCACTACAGTAACAGGAGATATTAGTGTAACTATTACTTATCCGGTTAACGGTGATTCGATTGCCATGGGAAAGAATGTAGTTCTGTATAGCACTTCGGATGTTACAGGTGGATCTGGATTTTCAGCATTTTCAGTCTTCCTGGCAATAAACAGCGGACAGCCGATAGAATTTCAGAATTTCCCTGTTGTGGACGATGGCGTAAACCCAGAAATATATATTCATACGGATTCGGTCGAATCCAAATTCGATTTGGTTGACGGCAGTTTCCCGTCTAGAATCAGGTACTGGGTAACTGCTTACAGTAATACAAGCGGTGTCGACGCCAAGGCAAGTGATATACAAGATAGTGTTTACGTGAACAGGCGTCCGGAAGCGCCGGAAAATCTTGTGCTTATTAGAAACTCATCTACGTCATTTACTTTATTCTGGGACGATGTTTCCTCGAATGAAACCAGTTTCGAACTTTGGAGAAAGGATGGGGCTAACGGCGGCTTTATTAAATTAAGTCATGAAATTCCAGCGAATAATATAAGTGTTTTCGATTTTGTCGACTCATATTTCATTACATATTATTACAGAATAAAAGCCTTAAATCAATACGGTGAATCCGTGTTCAGTAATGTTGTTAATTCTTCTGCTCTACAGGGAGGAGATCAACCAACAAATCTGCGTGCCGAAGCTCTCGGTGCCAGTAAAGTAAGACTTACCTGGGTGGATAATTCAGTTGATGAGCTAGGTTTCAAAATCGAAAGAACTGATCCGGTTACAGGTGAGTTTGAGCAGATTGCGGGAATGACCAGTAATGAAGAAGAGTATATTGATATCAACTTAACGCCCGGCACTTCATATACTTATCGTGTTTCTTCTTTTACGAGTAAAGCACAAAGTGCATGGTCCAATGAGGCTACGGTTACAACTTATACTGTTGATGTTTCGCCGCCTATAGATTTAGTTGCGACTTTTGATTCCGAGGAGAATTATGTACTGGTAAAATGGACGGATCCAACTGTTAGCGAAAAAGGCGGAGTACTTGAACGCAAGGTTGGACTGACCGGCAATTTCCTCGAAGTTGCTCTCTTTGATGTGAATACTACAAGGATTACTGACGAAGATATCGAATCCAATACGTTATACACTTATCGTGCTAAATATATTACAGAAGACGGTTTTTATACCGATTACTCGAATGAAGATACGGTATTCGTACCTGTTGCAGCGCCAAAAGCTCCGACAAATCTGACAATCCGCGAATTTACCGACTTCTCGGGTAACGTATTATACGGACTGATCTGGGAAGACAATGCTGACGATGAAAGCGGATATGAAATTGAACGCAGCGATAATGGGGTGACATATAACTATTATGATGAAATTGGTGAGAATGGATTTGCCTATAATGATGATCCTACTGTGCCGCCGGTTCACTGGTACAGGGTAAGGGCGTTCAGAACTCTTGAAGAGGGTGGACGAGTTTATTCATCATACTCAAACGTGGTTAATACGGATGGTGCAGGTAGTATGCTGCCCGCTCCGTTAATCGAAGGAAGTCAACTCCTTGTTGGTGTTGCCGAGGTTAAAGTGAGCTGGGCATATTCACATCCGGACGCGCTTGGATTTATAGTTGAAAGAAAACTAATCACCGAAACAGAGTATGTTCAGATTAAAATTGTCGGTATCAATGAAATTAATCCGGTTTCACAAGAATACGAAGTTTATGATTCGAGCGTTCAGTTCGGTGCTACCTATGTATACCGGGTTAGAGCTTATAGCAGTAATGAGGAATCCGCGAACTCGAACACAGTTTCTGTTTATGTCCAGAGTTTGTAATTAGGTTTATATGAGTACCTTACTACAAAATATTGTTGATAATTCTATCTCAGACGCCGCTGTTGTAACGGACAACAAAGGGAATATACTGGCTGTGAACATTCCAGGCAGGGAATTCCTGGAGAAGTTCGGAGTGCTGGATGAAAGTACCGGTACTAAGCTAACAGTAAAAGAAAACAAAGTTACGGCAGTTCTAAAAAGTTCATTCGGGAAAGATGAGATCGTTAAGCAGGACATAACGCTGGGTGAATCCGAATCAGTTGAAGAATTCGAAGTTACAATTACACCGTTCGCAACTGAGGGCGAAAATTCCAATTTGATAGTTTTTAAAAAGAAGCCTCTTTCGAAAGATGCGAATTATAAGTTCTACATCAATAGTTATGAAATCGAAAGATTTCTTGAGGATGAAACAGTTAATGGTGTGATTGAAAAAGTCAAATCCGCATATCCCTTCACATTTATCGGCAGACAAAAAATTCAGAGAGATATTGATAAACTTAACGGTGTTTTTCTGATTAAGGATATCAGTGGAAAAATAATAATCTCAAATAAAGCGTTTGCTGATATTGCTAATATGAAAGTTTCACAACTCCAGGGAAAAAGTTTCACGGAGTTCTTTAATTCAGTTGAGACCGAGATTATAAAAAATGCAGACAGTTTTATAAACAATACAAAGAGACCGATAATATTCAGTCTGTCCGGAAAGAGTAATGAAGGGAGCTATGTTCAGTTACCGCTAATAGATATTGACGATAAAGTTGTTGCCCTGATCTGTTTCTCAGCACATGATAGTGCCGGTATTTTGGAAAGTCATCCTAATACTGTAAGCACTTCGGGCGAGGATTTTGAGCATATAAAGGAATTAAGAGAACCTGTTTTACTGCTCGATAAAGAGAGCAGGGGAAAGTATTTTAGTAATTCGTATGAAGAAGTATTTCTGAGTCAGAATGTTGAAAAGCAGATTGATCCGGATACAAGACTTCCATTCCAGCTGCTTGATCAGCTTGGTGCATTTCAAACGGATAATACGGCTAAAAGTATAATAGCTGAAGAAGTTATTTCTGGTGCCGATGGGAATGAATACAAATTTCAATTTCGTAAGGTTCTAAAAAATAGTAATTTAAACTCGATTGTTATTGAAGCAATCCCGGAGAGTATATACAATAGTCAATCAGAACTGAAGGGTAAAATGTACGATCTAATAATGCACACAAGTCCGGAACCAATGTTCATTTATGATATTGAGAATTTGAGTTTTATCGAGGTTAATCATGCGGCTCTAAAATTATACGGTTTCACACGTGATGAATTTCTCGAGATGGATCTGACTGATTTATACGCACCGGAAGATATACAAACACTTATCGAGTCTTCACCGAGCAAAACAACTACTTCCGAATTTACCGGACCTTACAGACACAAACATAAGAACGGCAATACGATTCTGGTTGAGATCAGTAAATCCCTGTTGGAATTTGAAGGTAAAAAAGGTCATTTCAACATTCTGAGAGACGTAACCAAATTGCTCGAAGAAAAGAAGGAACTTAAAAAGTATAAATCCATTTACGAACATTCCGGCGATCTGCTGGTTTCCACCGACAGCGACGGATTTATTACCTCCTTCAACAAGAATTTTAAGGAAACTCTTGGTTACAGCGAAGATGATCTTGATCAGAAACCGATGCTTACCTTAGTCTGTGACGAGGACAGGGCGAGATTGAATGCGGAAATATTTCACTCCGAAGAATTTCGGGACGAGGAGTTTGTAACCAGATTAAAAAAAGCGGACGGAAGCGAAATCCCTGTAGGTCTGTTCGCAAATGCTGTATTCGACTATAACGATGAAATTGATTCGTATAATATTATCGTGAAATCTGAACAGGAAGTGCAGAGGGAAATTATTACAAGGGAAGTACCTTCAACTAAAGCTCCTATCGATTCATCATTCCTGTCGAATCTGTTTCATGAAATTCTGACCCCGATAAATGTAATTACCGGATTCGTTCAGGAATTGTCTGAAAGCATTCAGAAGCCTACTTCCGATCAGCATGAAGCTATCAGTTATATTAAAGATAACCAGCAGCTTCTTCTTCAGATAATGGATAACGCAGTTGAGTATTCCAACCTTGAGCAGAACGAAGTTGATATTAGTTCCGAATCGGTTGTGTTTGTTGAGATACTTGAAGAGATTGAGGATAATGTAATAAAGTTTGCTAAATCAAGAGAAGTTGAGTTCGCCTACGGTAAGATATCATCTTCGCTTAAATTTGAATCGGACAAATCTAAATTCTCTACTTTTGTTTCACTAATTGCGAGATTCGCTGTTTCGGCTACGGACAAAGGCAAAATATTTTTATCAGCTTATCAAAAAACACCGGAAATTTTTGTAATCAGTTTTAAGGATGACAGACATTCGGTCAGCGATGACCTCGTAAAAAATCTCAAAGATATTTTCACTATAGATGAAAACATCGTTAAACAGAATTTCGGAATTTCACGGTTTGCTGTTCGTCTCGCAAGAAAACTTGCCAAATTACTAAACGTGCGGCGAGATGTAGTTTCCGAAAACGGCCGGCCTGTTGAATTTAGTTTTGACTTCCCGTTATTACTTGAAGGTCCTGAAGTTTTAGTCGCAGCGCCTTCAGATGAAGATGTTGTTGAACCGGACGTCATCATTGAAGATAATACTCCGGAAGTGGTATTGGAAGAACCGACCGCTCAGACTTCCGAGCCACCGAAACCGGTAACTCCTCCTGACATGGAAGTCCCGCAGCCCGAGAATGAATACGCTCTTCCTGAAGTTGAACAGACTCAGCCGCAGGTGCGTAATTTCAATGATTTACGCTGCCTTTATGTTGAAGATCAAATCGACTCGCAGATACTTTTCAAAGTACAGATGAAAGATCTGCACGCGATAGAGTTCGCAACGAGTTTCGAAAAAGCGCTTCCGTTGTTGCAGAATAAGCAGTTCGATTTCATCGTTATGGATATAAACCTCCAGGGTGAGTATAACGGACTCGATGCGCTCAGGGCTATCCAGAAAATGCCCGGTTTCGAGCATATGCCTATTATCGCTGTTACGGCGTATGTACTTCCGGGTGACAGGGAAAAGTTCATTGCCGCCGGTTTTGTCGATTTTATTACTAAACCGATACTTCGCGATAAACTCGAGAATGTACTTAAAAAGATATTTGTCCTGCAATAGTCCCAAATATCTCTAAATTCCGCATGTAAATTTCCATCTCTTTTTAATTCCGCTTGCTTCTTTTGCTGCGTCTGTTTACATTTGCCATACAAATGTATGGTAATACGAAAAGCATTTTAATACCTCTTTTGAACTTTAAAAACCAAGTTTTTGTGACTAACCAGCCGAAGGTGTATCTATGGCGAAAGAATTAACATCAATCCAGAGAAAAATACTCGACTTCATCATTGAGAAGATCAAGGTCGATAACCTGCCGCCGACCCTGGCGGAAATCGCAAAGTTTTTCGACTATCGGAACAGGGCAACAGTTCAACAGCATTTAGGCGCGATTGAAAAGAAGGGGTACATTAAGCGTAATCCGAAACTTTCACGCGGTATTGAACTGACTTTCGAGGATAAGTTTTTCGTGCCTAAACCTGTACTCGGCGAGGTCGCTGCCGGGAATCCGCTTACAATTTACCCGGATGCTATCGACACTATCGACCTCCCGACAATTGCCCGTATGCCGAGGGATTCGTTCCTTCTTAAGGTAAAGGGGGATAGTTTGAAGGACGCTTATATATTTACCGGGGATATTATTATTGTAAATCCGAATATCGAACCGGTGAACGGTAAATTCGTGTCCGCTATTCTAGATGACGCCGCGGTGGTTAAAAGATACTATCGCAAGCCGGATAAGATCGAACTGCATTCCGAGAATCCGGAGTACGAACCGATTGTAATCGACAGTAACTACGGTAATTTCAGAATAGTAGGAGTGGTTGTCGGCATATACCGCAGTATGGATAAAATGGTTGGGTAACTTATATCAATTGTTCAAAGAATAGAGTTGAAATACATTTGAAATATGAATACATTAGAATACATTGTAATGATATTCATTCAGAGGAGAAAGTAATGTCAAAAACTATAACTCTACGATTAAGCGAAGAAAATTATAAGAGATATAAAAAATTAGCTGATCGGGATAATAGACCAATTTCAAATTTTATAGAAACTGCAGTTAAAAGATTTATTGAACATAACATTGATATCGATGAATTTGAGATGGAGGAGATCAAAAATAACAAAGAATTGAATCAAAGTTTGAAAAGAGGATTATCTGATATGAACTCCAATAAAGGACGTTTCATTGACTAGTTATAGAATTTTTGAGACCAATGAATTTATAAAGAAAATTGAAAAATTGTCTCAAAGAAATAAGTCCTTCATTGAAAAGAAACTCACCCATTATATCTATCCTCAATTGAAAGAAGAACCGCATTATGGAAATAACATCAAAAAATTAGTTGATTATAAACCTGCCACTTGGCGTTATAGAATAGGAAATTTCAGATTATTCTATGTGATTGAAGAATCAGAAAAAATTATTTATATCCTCTCGATCGATCTTCGAAAAGATGCATACTAATTATTAGTAAATAGGAAAATTGCTGTTGAAATCAATGAATGAATTAATGTATAGGAAGTTTGATTAATTCTATTATTTCAATAGTAGAAATAACTAATCCCAATATAGAGTTAGTTCAGTAACTATGACTGAAGAGGTGTTTTATAAAGGCATATTGAATTCGCCGGTCGGCAACCTGGAAATTGTTGCTACGGATAAAGGTTTGCGGAGAATTAGTTTTTCCGATAGCGGGGTTGCTGAAGTCTATAAGGTCAACAGTCTTGTCGAAGAATGCAAATCGCAGCTTCGCGATTACTTTGCCGGCAAAAGAAAACAATTTGCGATCGATCTCGATATACAGGGAACAGAATTCCAGAAACTAGTATGGATGACGTTAATGACCGTCCCTTACGCGGAAACGGCATCCTATCTGGAAGTTGCGAGGATGATAGGCGATACAAGTGCGGTTAGGGCAGTCGGGATGGCTAACAATAAAAACAATATCCCTATAATAATTCCGTGTCACAGGATTATCGGTGCTAAAGGCGATATGATCGGTTATGCCGGCGGACTGTGGCGCAAACAGTGGCTGCTGAAACATGAATTGACTAATTCGGATAAGGAAAGACAGCTGGACTTGTTCTAAGTCAGATATACATCGTAATTAATTGTAATTCAGTTGTACTGTAATTCGATCGTAATAAAACAGGAGGGGAGTAAAATGAAACTGGAAGATTTGGAAGTTTACAATTTATCAATGGAAATTGGGGAAAGAGTTTGGAAAGTGACAATCAACTTTGATCATTTCGCAAAAGAAACCTTAGGTAAATAATTAGTCAAAGCCTGTGATTCAGTTGCAGCAAATTTAAGCGAAGGATTTGGACGTTACAGCTTTAATGAGAAACGACAGTTTTCATACTATTCAAGAGGTTCATTGTGTGCAACAAAAACCTGGTTACAGAAAGCATCTAATAGAAATTTAATTTTACATGATACACATGATCGCTTCATTCAGGATATCAATAATTTGGGAGTAAAACTTAATAACTACATTAATGCTATCAATAGGAATAAACAGACTTTCTAAATTAATGTATTTCATATTTCAATAGAATTACAACCGAATTACTATTGACTTACAATTAATAGTTTATTCCGGATTTCTCTATCAATAATGACAACAATAACTAAGATTAATTACAAGCCTCTAACCAGTTCTACATGGCCCGATTTCGAGTCGCTCTTCGGCGAACGGGGCGCTTGCGGCGGATGCTGGTGCATGGCGTGGAGACTGAAGAATAAGGACTTCCAGAACGGCAAAGGTGAAAACAATAAAAAAGCAATGAAGAAACTGGCTAAGAGTAAGGAATCTGTTGGAATCATTGTCTATGTCAATAACGAACCCGCTGCGTGGTGTTCAGTCGCTCCCCGTGAACAGTTTGTTAAGCTTGAGAACTCCCGAGTCTGGAAAAGGATAGATGAAGAACCTGTCTGGTCTGTAAGTTGCCTGTTTCTCGCCAAACAATTCAGACGAAAAGGACTATCGACGGAAGTAATAAAATGTGCGATCGAATTATGCAGGACAAAGGGGATTAAAATTATTGAGGCTTACCCGGTTGAACCGTATGCGGATAGTATTCCGGCTGCATTTGCATGGACCGGCATCCCATCTGCATTTGTCAAAGCCGGATTTAAAGAAGTCGAGCGGAGATCCGAAACGAAACCTATAATGCGATATTACCTGTAACATCGGATAGTTAATCCAATCTTTATTATCTTTGCAGCACTTCAAATCAAATGGTTGCCCGATAATGCGAAAACTTAGTATTGTCTTAATTGTGCTGGTGGTTTCATGCGGTGCCCCAAAGGAATCGATGAATATGAATGATATAGCCGGGAATTATGTGAAACTTGTTCTGAGAGTCGGTTTGTACGATCCGGCTGTGGTGGACGCTTATCACGGTCCGGAAGAATGGAAGCCGATGAAGCTGAACGAGGAAGAGAAGGAAAACTTCCCGAAGGATGAAATGCTTATAGCGGCTGATAATTTAATCAGTGATCTCGAAAAAGTAGATGAATCCGAATTCACTAAACTTGATGAGATGCGTAAGGATTTTCTGGCGAAACAATTAATTGCGCTGAGAGCCAAGATTGAAATGATCGCGGGTAAGAAGTACAAATTCGACAAGGAATCGAAGTTGCTTTATGACGCTGTAGCTCCTCATTACGAGCAGGAACACTTTAACGAAATTCTGTCCGAACTTGATAAACTGCTGCCGGGAAAGGGAGATATTTCCGAAAGATTTAATGAATACAAGAGTAAGTTTATTATTCCGTCCGACCTTGTCGATACTGTATTCCAGACTGCAATAAACGAAGGAAGACGCAGAACTCTCCAGCATATTCAACTGCCTGAAAACGAGAATTTTGTAGTCGAGTATGTTACCGATCAACCTTGGGGAGCTTATAACTGGTTCAAGGGAAACAGCTTCAGTGTAATCCAGGTTAATATGGACCTCCCGATTTACATCGACCGCGCGATAGATCTCGCTTGTCACGAAGGTTATCCGGGACATCATGTGTACAGCTCGCTAATGGAGCAGAACCTGCTTAAGAAGAATAACTTCATCGAGTATTCGATATATCCTTTGTTCAGTCCGACGTCATTGATAGCCGAGGGCACAGCCAATTATGGTATTAAAGTCGTTTTCCCCGGTGAGGAAAGAATTAGGTACGAGAAGGAAGTTCTGTTTCCGCTGGCGGGACTAAATCCTAACGAGGTTGATAAGTACTATGAAGTTCTCAAACTAATGGATAAACTCAACTATGCACGCAACGAGGCTTCGCGTAAGTACTATGACGGCGAATTCGACAAAGAACAGTTAAAAGACTGGCTGGTTAAGTATTGTTTATACACACCCGAACGCGCTGAGAAGTCGATAAGTTTTATTGATACTTACGGAAGTTATATAATCAACTATAACTACGGACAGGAACTCTGCAAGGATTCTATTGAATCGCAGGGCGGTACGGCGGATAACCCTGACAAACGCTGGGAATTATTCGAGGAGCTGATATCGCATCCGTATACTCCGTCGGATTTGCAGAAGTAATAATTTCTAATTTTTCATTTATAATTTATAACTGGTTATTATGTGGCTGCAAAAAGAAATAACACTTAAAGCACGATCGAGGGGATTTCATATAATTACCGGCGAGATAATGCAGGCTTTGCCGGAACTTAGAGAGGCTAAGACCGGATTGCTTCAGATATTCATTCAGCATACGTCCGCATCTCTCACACTTAACGAAAATGTTTCCGCGGATGTAAGACGCGATATGGAATCGCACTTTAACAAGATGGTGCCGGAGAACGCGCCTTACTACGAACATACTCTCGAAGGTGCCGACGATATGCCGGCGCATATTAAATCGTCCTTGCTCGGACCCTCGCTCACTATTCCTGTAACAAACGGACAGCTTAGCATGGGCACCTGGCAGGGGATCTACCTTTGCGAACACAGGGATTACGGCGGCTCACGAAGACTTGTGTTGACTCTTAATTGTGAATAATTAACCGAATTAAATATAGATACACTGGCTTATGATTTCAGATAAATACGATGTGATAGTTATCGGCAGCGGTCCCGGCGGGGAAGGGGCTGCAATGAGACTCACAAAAGGCGGGAAGAAGGTTGCTGTTTGTGATCTCTTTTCAAATATAGGAGGCAATTGTACACACCGCGGCACAATACCGAGTAAAGCACTTCGTCACGCCACGCAGATTATTGAAAGCAGGAATGAATTTATAAATGTTAATTTCCAGGATCTTTTAGCTACTGCCGAAAATGTCATCAAAGAACAACTGAGCTTAAGAAGAGGATTTTATCAGCGTAACTGGGTGGATATACTAGACGGATTCGCGAAGTTTATAGATGCAAATACTATTGAAGTCGATCACGTTAACGGTATTAAGAAAAAGTACTCTGCGGATTATTTTGTAATCGCTGTAGGGACTCATCCGTATCATCCCGCGGATGTAGACTTTTCCCATCCCAGAATTCTTGACAGCGATACTATACTCGACCTGAACGATCATCCCAGGAGTATCAGCATATACGGCGCGGGTGTTATCGGCTGTGAATATGCTTCCATATTCCGCGGACTGCGTACAAAAGTTAATCTGATCAATACCAGACATCAGCTTCTCTCATTTCTCGATGATGAAATAATCGATGCGCTAAGCTATCATCTTCGTGAGAACGGTGTGCTCATCAGGCATAACGAGGAATACGAAAAAGTTGAAGCGGATGACAACGGAGTTACTATTTATCTGAAGTCGAATAAAAAGATACGAACCGATTATCTGCTCTGGGCTCAGGGCAGAACAGGGAACACGGAATATCTGGGAATAGAAAATATCGGATTGGAAACCGATGAACGGCAGAATTTTGTAATTAACGATAAAAACCAGACTACGCTGTCTAATATATTCGCGGTAGGGGATGTGATTGGTTATCCGAGTCTTGCAAGTGCAGCTTACGACCAGGGAAGATTCGTCTCGCAGCAGATATTATCGGGCGAAATTGAATCGCAACTGCTCGAGTTTATACCAACCGGCATTTATACTTTACCCGAGATAAGTTCTGTCGGACTTACCGAGAAGGAACTTACCGAGAAGAAAATTCCTTACGAGGTCGGACGATCATTCTTTAAGCATCTGGCAAGAGCTCAGATAACCGGGCGTACTACCGGCATGCTTAAAATATTATTCCATCGCGAAACACTCGAGATTCTCGGCATACATTGTTTCGGTTATGATGCGGCTGAGATTATTCATATCGGGCAGATGGCGATGGTGCAGAATAGCGGCAGCAACACGATAAGATTATTCATCAACACTACTTTTAATTATCCTACAATGGCAGAAGCATACAGAGTCGCAGCGCTTAATGGTCTCAACAGAGTAGACCACGGGTGCTGATTACGTATCAGAATTAACACGCAATTCATTGCAGTACTTTGATTATCTAGTAATTATCTCGTTTCGTCCTTTGGAAATATTCGGTTATACCCTAAATTTAGCTTGAAAACGCCCACAACTCATTTAACAAAAAATAATTTGTTAAAATACTTGACAAAAAATATTTTGTTAACTATAATTGTCCTGTAAGAATTAAAAGAGGTTAAAATGCCTATTAACACAATTATCGGACAAATAGCTTCGGGAGAGGATTTCTACAATAGACAAAAATTATTATCGGATTTATGGCATCGTATTGAATCGGGTAGTAATATTTTAATATCTGCTCCGCGAAGGGTAGGAAAAAGCTCGCTTCTAAAGTTTATTGAAGATAATCCCGCCGAAAATTATTATATGATTAATATAATTACGCAATCGGTTAATGATGAAAATGAATTTTTCAGGAAGATTTATACTCATGTTTATGAGTTGCTGAATGCGAAGGATAAATTTATTGAAAAAGTTAAAAGTATTGTTGGACAAAAGGATGTTACCGAAATAACAAAGGACGGCATAAAGTTAGACAATAAGGAATTGTCATATTATGATTCTTTAGTCAAAGTGTTTGAAAAACTGGAACTGGAGAATGAGAGAATAATTATTATGATTGATGAATTTGCAGAGACAATTGAAAATATTATTAAAGATGAAGAAGATGAAGAACAGGGAAAGAAGAAAGCAATCAGCTTCTTACAAAAGAATAGGGAACTCAGACATTTATCATTTCTTAAAAATAAAGTCCAGTTTATTTATGCCGGCTCAATCGGATTGGAGAATGTTGCAAGCAGGCTTGAATTCACCAGTTCGATAAATGATTTGTATTCCTTTAAGTTACCGCCTTTAACGGAAAAAGAAGCAAAAGAACTAGTTTATACAAAGATTTTGAATGATTGCGATATGACTTTTAGTACTGAACATTTCCGGTATTTGCTAACCAGGCTTGAATGGTATATACCGTTTTATTTTCAACTGCTTCTTGATGAAATTTATAAAATATACCACTATGAAGAGCAATCTTCAATCGCGACTGCAGTAATAGACAGGGCCTTAAATAATGCTATTGATCATCGGGGATATTTCGAACCATGGTCCGATAGACTTAGGAAGGCATTTAAAGGGAAGGAGTACAACTTTATTAAAGATGTATTAAATGCAGCTTCACAAAGTGCGATGCTAGGTTCTGCTGAAATTTATGACAAGGCAGTAAAGTGGGAGGTTACGGAGAATTATAAAAGTATAATTAATTCGCTTATTTATGACGGATACATTAATAACAATGATGATCCGAAAGAGTACAGATTTAATTCACCAATCCTAAAAATGTGGTGGTATAAATATGTCGCAAACTAAATATCATATACCAACTGTATATAATCCCCAAAATTTGTCGAAATCCGAACTTATAGAAAATTTTGTGATTAGGACTAAAGAGTTTGAGCAGGTATTTCATATCATAAAAAATGATGACATGAAGAATCCGCCCCAGCATATAATTATTCAGGGGCAGCGCGGTTCCGGTAAAACTACTCTTCTGCTTAGAATATATTACGAAGTTACAGATGATGCAAAGCTTAAGGACTGGCTTGTTCCGATTATGTTTAATGAAGAACAGTACGGGATAAGAAGACTTGAAAGACTGTGGGAAAGATTAGCTGATTATCTTGAAGATTATTCGGATTCTTTTGCTGGCATTAGTAGTGAAATGGAGAAAATTATAGATGAATATAAAGACGAAGAAAAGTGTTTTGAAATGTTGATGAGTTATCTGCAAAAGGGAAATAGAAAGCTTGTCCTATTTATAGATAACTTCGGTGAGATGGTCAGGAAATTCAAAGAGAAGGAAATAAAGAGATTGCGCGAGATATTAATGACCTCGCCGGATATTCGACTAATTGCTGGCTCTTCTACTGTAATGGAATTCAACTATGACTATTCACTTCCTTTTTATGAATTCTTCAAAGTGTTTCAGTTAAAAGGATTGAACAAAGACGAGACAATCGGCTTGTTGCTGAAATTGGGTGAAAGTTATAAAGCAAAAAAAATAAAGAGCATAGTTGAAAACGAAGCTGCTCGTATAGAATCTTTACGCCGGTTGACAAGTGGTGTACCGCGCACAATAGTCCTTCTATTCGATATTTTCGTAGATAATGAAAACGGAAATGCGTTCAGGGATCTTGAAATGACGCTGGATGCGGTAACTCCTTTATATAAACACAGGATGGATGATTTACCTGCCCAGCAGCAGGAGATAGTTGAAGCTATTGCTCTTAACTGGGACGCAATCTCCGTAAAGGAGATTGCACAGATAACCAGGATGGAGAGCAAAGCTATATCAGCTCAATTAAAATTATTGACTAAGAATAAGGTAATTGAAAAAGAACCGACCTCCACGAAAAACCACCTTTACAGGCTGCATGAAAGATTTTTCAATATATGGTACCTAATGCGCTATGGCGGCAGGAAACACAGGGATAAGGTTAAATTTCTGGTGAAATTTCTAGAAATATGGTGTTCTGAAAAAGAATTATTGAACAGAGCAAACAAACATCTCAAGGCTATTTCAGGAGGACAACTATATGAAAAACAAGCTCTATATATGACCGAAGCGTTGGCGCAAACCTCTATTTCTTCTCATATGCAAGATGAACTCATTAAAGAAACAAGAAAATATTTGAAAAATAAAGAAAGTGGTTTTGCTGATGAGTTGTCACATTCGGATTTAGAGATATATTCTGAAATTATAAAATTGTTGGATTCTGGCGACGAACAGGTTGCATTAAGAAAAGTACAAGAAACCCGTAATGAAGGAGAAGCCCTCATGTTAATTGGGTTTATATATCAATACAAACATAAAGATAATAGCAATGCAGAAAAATATTATATGCGGGCAATTGAAACTTCTAATGTTGGGGCAATGAATAATTTAGCTGTACTGTTCCAGATGGAATATAAAAATTACAAGAAAGCTGAAGAATATTATCTTAAAGCAATAGAACTAGGTTATGATATTGCTATGAATAATCTTGCATTTCTGTATGAACGGGAATATAAAGATTACAAAAAAGCAAAAGAATACTACTTAAAAGCAATAAAATTAGGTAATCGTAATGGAGCATTTAACCTAGCACTCTTATATGAAAATAAATATCAAGACTACGAAAAAGCAAAGCTATATTACTTAAAAGCAATAGAAGTTGGTGATAGTAAAGCTATGTTTAACCTGGCTTTGCTATATGAGGAGAAATTCAAAGATTACAAAAAAGCCGAAGAATACTATCTAAAAGCAATCCAAGTTGGTGATGCTGGAGCAATGAATAATATTGCTTTGCTATATTATCAGAAGTACAATAACAATCTGAAAGCTGAAGAATACTATCTTAAAGCAATAGAATCTGGTCATACAGGTGCAATGAATAATCTGGCATTTTTATATAAGAAAGAATACAATGATTATAACAAAGCTGAAGAGTATTTTTCCCATGCTATAGAAGTGGGTGATAGCAGAGCCATGAATGATTTTGCCTGGATGTTATTTGAAAATAAGAGCAGGAAAAAAGAGGCACTTCAATATGCCCAAGATTCAGTAAAGGTGAAGAAAGAGTTTCCAAATTTACATACGTTGGTTACAACACTACTTTGGAATGATGAAATCGAAAATGCAATTAATGTTTGGGAAAAGGAACTTTATGAAGAAGAGCATGTGGATAAATGGAAGAAAGAAGTTGCAGAAGTTCTCAGCTTTTTTATTGCTAAAAAACAGTACAATTTTGTTTATAAGTTATTTCAGAACAATAAATTTGAGATAAAAGAAAAGTACAAGCCTGTTTATTATGCCCTGTTAAGTTGCATGGGTGAAAAATATTCCGATGAGTATAAAAAGATGGGACCGGAGTTAAAAGAAACCGTAGATGAAATAATTGAGAATATTGAACAGCTCAGGAAAGACTATAATTAACTCGCTATAATTTATTATTCGAAACCGCTAATCGGTCAATTATTATCGCAATGTTCATATCAAGGGGCTGTATAAAATAGTAAATCTTTATTTCTTTATCCGTGGTATTTCAAAAAAATCAGTGTTATCAGTGTTCCATTTTTTTAATTCTTAAAGTCCCTTAATAAAAACTTCATAATCCTGTTATAATTTTGTGAGAATTTGTAAGTATCTTAAATCATCGTACAACTAACCGAAAGTATGAAAATGAAAAAATATATTTCAGTAGCAGCAATTGTACTATTTTATTTCGGAACTGATTTGAAAGCGCAGTGCTCCGATGCGGGTGTCTGCAGTTTAAGCGATCACCTCGAAGAGTTCACACCGCATAAGTTTAACCTAGGTATCGGCTACGGATTCGGATACAGCGGAAAGAACGACGAGGTTTCTTATCATTCGGTAACACTGAGCGGATCATACAAAGTTCTCGAAAACACGTCAATCTCGTTTCATCTGCCTTACAATTCCCAGTCCGGACCGCTGGGAGATGTTAATGGAATCGGCGACCTGATAATCGGCGCGAGCCGGGAATTCCGAATAGACCATGAATCGGGGATTTCTGTTTCAGCCGGTGTTAAACTGGCAACAGGTGATGAGAACAAAGAACCGGAGCTGCCTCAAGCTTATCAAAGCGGATTGGGAAGTAATGATATACTCTTAGGCGCTCAGTATCATATCAATGATTTTCGATTCGGAATCGGTTACCAGATAGCAGGCGGCAGGAATGACAATATACTCACCGAACTTGAAAGAGGGGACGATCTCCTGATTCAAGGCGGTTACAGGTTTACTGCCTGGGACTTGTCATTTAATCCGCAGTTGCTTGTAATCAAAAGACTCGGCGAATCGAGTATTATTGATTTATCCAGCAGCAAGGCGAATAGTTACGTCGATATACCCGACAGCGATCAACTCCAGATCAACTTCCTGCTGAATACACAGTATAGTTTATCGTCGCAAAACAGTCTTGTGTTCGAGTTCGCGTTCCCGTTCCTTAAACGAAACGTGAATGTGGACGGACTGACCCGCGCGTTGAGCGCATCGGTTGGTTATTCCTGGAGTTTTTAACAATTAACTTTGTTAGTCAATCAAATAGTATTTAATCCTGCCGGGCAGCAAGCCTGCCCGTTTCTATATTCGTTCACTTAATACTTCTACATAAATACATTTACACAATTTAAAGAGAGTTCCAATGAGAATCGACAGGATGCTGGCAATTACCGTTATGCTGCTGCACAGACGAAAAGTAACCGCACGCGAACTTGCCGATAAATTCGAAGTTTCAGTTCGCACTATCTATCGCGATGTTGAGGCGATCAATATGGCGGGTATCCCGGTTGTATCATACCAGGGAGGCAACGGCGGTATCGGTATAATGGACAACTATAAAATCGACAAGCGTCTGCTTACGCTTGAAGACATAACATCGATACTTACGGCTCTTAAAGGGATTAACGCGACATTTGAGAACGGTGAAGTGAATAACGCGTTCGATAAGATCAACTCACTTGTGCCGCTTGATAAAACTGCAATGGTTCAGCAGAATCTTGAGCAGATTGTAGTTGACTTAATTCCCTGGGGCTTTAACAGCAGGCACAAAGAGGCATTGAAGCAGGTTCAGGCGGCTATCTCGACCAGCAACTTAATCCGGTTTATTTACGAGAATACGAGATACGAAGTACTCGAACGGACTATTGAACCTATGACCCTTATTTTCAAAGGCTATACCTGGTATCTGTTCGGTTATTGCTGCGCAAAGGAAGACTATCGTTTGTTTCGCATCTCGCGTATGAAGGAGTTGAGGGTGCTTGATGGGCAGTTTACAAGGAAGCAAATGTCATACTCCGAATATAGCATGAAAGATGAGGATCGGAGCAAGTGGATTCCAATCACACTTAAATTTTCACCTGATATAAGAATGAGAGTGGAAGAATATTTCGGCGATCATATTAAGGAAATCAATAAAACAGGTGAGATTATAGTCCGGATATCTTTCCCAAACGACGAATGGTTATACTCAACGATTTTGGGATTCGGGGAGAAGGTTGAAGTGATTGAACCGGCAAGTGTCAGGGAAATTGTATTAGAAAAAGTAAAAAAAATTTCTGCTAAATATGAACATGACATAATGGTGTCACATTAGCATTCCTATCTTTGTTGTGCATTCACAATAAATTATAGGAGAATCAATATGAACAAATTTTGTAATTCGTGCGGTATACCTCTTGACGGTAAAGTTGCCAAAGAGGCTGCTGAGAATTTTTGCAATTATTGCGTCGACGATAAGGGGGATTTGAAACCGAGGCAGGTTATACAGGCAGGAGTTGCCGATTGGCTGAAATCCGTTGCCCCAACTGAGAAGAAAGGCGACTTCATGAAAAGAGCCGATCACTACCTTAAAGCGATGCCTGCATGGGCGGAAGATTAATTATCAATTAACAATAAATTCGAAATCCTGGAGAACTAATATGGCATTAGAAGTTGAATTTACTGAAATAGAACCGCAGCTTTCTTTATCTATCGGGACAAGATCACCCCAAAAGGATCTGCCCGAGGTAATCGGCAAGTCGTACAAAGAGATTGCTGAGTATATCAATACTGTCGGTGCACAATACACTGGAGCTCCGTTTGTTATTTATTATAACATGGACATGAATGATCTTGATATTGAAATCGGGTTTCCCGTAGATAAACAATATGACGGACATAACTCTATTAAAAGCAGTGAAGTCCCGGGTGGTAAAGTATTCAAAGTTACTCACATCGGTCCCTATAGCGATCTTAAACAAACTTATGAGCAGATAATCGCTTATATAAATGAAAATAAAATAGAAACCGCAGGATATGTATGTGAAAGTTATCCCAACGATCCGGCTGTTACTCCGCCGGCTGAATTGAAGACGGATATAACATTTTATTTGAAAGATTGACCGGCATACTTTTCACTGAATATTCTTATCAGCAAACTTAATTTAAGGGAAGTAATTATGAAAGAAGGACTTATTGAACAGTTAAAAATACAGGAAACATTTTTGCTTAATACTATCAGCCAACTCACTGAGGAAGATTCCGGATTCAAACCCCAGGACGAAATGTATACGGTAGCCCAGCATATGGGGCATACGGCAGAAACCGTGAGCTGGTTTCTCGAAGGAGCATTCGGGGATAAGGGATTCGATATGAATTTCGAGAATTACGAAGAGCGCATGAAAAAGTACACATCATTCGATGCCGGTGTTAAGCAATTTAAGGATGCAGTTGCTAAGGGAATTGAATTAATTCAGAACGTACCGGACAGTGAATTAATCGCTCCCATCACAGCCCAGATAATGAAGGGTGCACCTAAAATGGCTGTTGTCGGAGCTATAACCGATCACACTGCTCATCACAGGGGAGCGCTTGCAGTTTATACGAGACTTATCGGTAAAAAACCGATGATGCCTTACGAGGGAATGTAATTCAAGTCTGATATTCAACTTACCTCAATTTGATTGATCATTATACTTTCGGCAAATATTGTTTGTTATCTGTTTTAGCAAATAATATTTTGCCTGAAGTATATTTTATTTCATCAGCGTAAATCATAATTAATCTGTGTCATCAGCGTTCTATTATTATATGAAATCAATTTCACCTAAACTTTATGTCGGTACAGCGGGCTGGTCGTATAACGACTGGGTGCCGAGTTTCTACCCGTTCAGCCAGTCAAAGGATTTAAGCTGGCTGGAATATTATTCCCGTTATTTCAATGTAGTTGAAGTCAATGCTTCGTATTATACATATGTTTCTCCCCGTGTTGTTGACGGCTGGCTGCGGCAGGTTGAAGACAGCAAGGACTTTATGTTTACCGTCAAACTTCACAAGGATTTTACGCATACTCACAAATACGGCAATGATCAGATTAAGGCGGTTAGACATAATCTTGACAAGCTTAAGCAGGCTGAGAGGTTAGGCGGCTTGCTGCTGCAATTTCCGTATTCCTTCGACTGCAACGACACCAACATCGATTATCTCCGCAGACTGATTGAGGAGTTTGAAATATATGATAAGTTTGTGGAAGTTCGTCATGATTCCTGGCGGAATAAGCGGGCTAAGTCGGTTACATTCTGCACGATCGATCAGCCGCAGATAGGCGAGTCAATCGGGTTTAATCCTGTTGCCGGTAATAACGCCGCATATATTCGTTTTCATGGAAGAAATGAGAAGGCTTGGCGGGAATCACTCGCCAATTTCGGTAAGAAGATGAATTACGAACAACAGAGCGCGAGGTACGAGTATCTTTACTCGCCCGGCGAACTTCACGAGATCGATCAGAAGATTAAAGAGATCTATAATAATGTGAAGAAGGTTTTTGTTATCATGAATAACCACCCTCACGGGGATGCTGTAGCTAATGCATTTGAACTGCTTCACTTATTGAAAAATCAGGTTAAAATCGAAATGCCCGGTACCATACAGAATGCATATCCAAGGCTTAAAGAAATTTCGCTTAATTAATTATTTCGGATTGACTTTAATACCCGATCGGATTATTTTAAAAATATACCATTCAATTCCTATTGATTCTTCCTCTGCGGCATTTATTCTGTTGACTGATTATTACAGGGCACAGCCCTTTAATTAATATATAACAAATTCAATCAAGGGGAGTTATTATGAAAATTGCACGCATGAATCCGTATGACGGCGAGAGCAAGACCGCCGCATTTTTTGATCTTGAAACAAACGAAGGAATAATGATCAAAGGCTTTACTCTTGTTAAGGGGAACAAGGGTTTGTTTGTCGGTGTTCCGAGTGAAAGAGGGAAGGATGACAAGTACTATGAAAAAATCATGCTTCCCAATGACCTGAAAAAACAGCTTCAGGATTTGGCAGTTAAAAAGTACGAGGAGGAAACCGACATTATCTGATTCGTTTGTGTGTTGTACAATTGTTCATTCCAAATTCAGGACTGTCCCGGGGTAAGAGGGATGTTTTATATGATGTTTGAATGATGCTTGATAAACCCAGGGACAGTCCGACCATTTAACCTACTATAAAATTCTATGCGAACCATATTTCATCTTGATCTCGATGCTTTTTTCGTGTCGGTCGAACGGATACTTGATCCGTCTCTGCGGAACAAGCCCGTAATTGTTGGCGCTAACCCGGAGTATGGACGGGGAGTAGTTGCTGCCTGTTCTTACGAAGCACGCGAACACGGATTACATTCCGGCATGCCGATTAAACAGGCTTACCGGCTTTGTCCGAACGGCGAATACATAAGCGGCTCTCATGGTGAGTACGGACGCTTCTCGATAGCTGTGAAGAATATCCTGGAAAAGTATGCGCCGCAGATTGAACCCGCCTCGATTGATGAGTTTTACATGGACTTTACAGGCTGTACGCATATATACGGTTCGCTTTTTATGTTCGCTTCAAAGCTCCAGGCTGAAATTTGGAAACAGCTTGGACTGCCTTGTTCAATCGGTATTGCACGTAATAAAACAATTGCAAAGATCGCGTCTGACTTTATGAAACCACACGGGATTACCTACGTACTGCCTGAAATGGAAAAAGCATTCCTGGCGCCGATGCCAGCAGAGTCTATGCCGGGAATAGGTAAGGAAACAATCAAGGCTTTGCACGACAAAGGATTTTATACGCTTGGCGATATAGCTGAAGTTAACGAGGATTATTTCTCCGCTGCATTCGGGAAATACGGAACAGCAATGTGGCGCAGAGCCAACGGGGAGGGGAGTGAGTACTTGTCGCAGCGGACTAACCAGAAAAGCATTTCTCACGAAAGAACATTCAAACAGGATGAAATAGATAAGAAATATCTGGAAGAGGTTTTGTTCAATTTGACGGCTAAAGTCTGCCAGTCTCTCAGGCATAAAAACTGGCAGGCGTCAACAATAATTTTAAAACTCAGGTATGCCGATTTTATAACATTAACCAGATCCAAAACCATTAAAGCAACAAGCGATGATAAAACTATTTTCAATACGGCTGTAGGGATGCTGCGAAAAGCGTATACGCGCAGGGTTGCGGCACGATTGATTGGAGTCTCTGTAACAAAGTTCAGTCCGTTTAGTGAACAGGAAATACTTTTCAGGAATGAGGACTCGGTACGAGAAAGCATGCTTAAAGCCGTTTCGTTCATCAGGAACAGGTACGGATTTGATGTTATTAAAGTTGGCAGTTTCTAGTTACGACTGATTCAGTCTAACTATTCTTCAGTCTAAACCTTTCTACATATTATTGAAGCAATACCAGCTTTTTTGTCTCGTTAAATTTATTAGTGAATAAAGTATAAAAATAAACTCCGCTTGACAGGCCTTCCGCGTTAAACGAAACAGTGTGTATTCCTCTCTGCTTAACCTTATCAACGAGAACAGCAATTTCCTCGCCCAGTCCTGAAAAAACCTTTAAACGAATATGTGATGTTTCAGGAATTCTATAACTAATTGTTGTTGACGGATTAAACGGATTGGGATAGTTCTGGAACAGCTTGAAATCACCGGCTAAAGGAACCGGCTTACTATCCTTTACTTCAACAACAGGAACAGTAATCCTGCTGTAATAAATATCCTGTTCACCATTTAGTGTGTTTGCCCAGGCCAGACTGGCACCTTGCTCATCCGAAATCATGTGAAAGTAATCTCCCATTTTGTTCTGATTAGGCCAGCCGACATGCGGATTAAACAAGTCCGATAGCTTTATGTTGGCAGACCAGGTATCACCGGCATCTGTTGAGTAAGCATAATAAAGTGCAGAGATGAAAGAACTGTCGGGATCATCTCTTGTATCCAGCCAGGCAACATCAATCCTTCCGGTTGGCGCAACAGCTATTGTTCCGAACCACTGCCATGCATCAAGTCCGAGATCATCATTTACACGCACCGGATCAATCCAGGTAACTCCATCATCCGTACTTCGCGAGAACATAACATCCAGAGGATCATTTACAGAAGCCCGCTGGACAGAGGCAAGCAGATATAAATTGCCGTCAAATTCCCCACCGGAAGTATCGGTTGCGATCCAGGTTTGTCCAAGTAACCCATTTGGATTCGGAGCAGTTTCCTCACCATATCCATAACCTAATGATCCATCAAGATTAACCCTCGTTGAATAATCCCATGTAACAAGCGATGAAGAATCTTTGGCGCTGGAAGATTTTGCCACAACAAATGTAACATTGGATTCCCGCCAGCTCAGACTATTGATACCGCCAAGAAAAAGATCACCGGTTCTGTTAACCGTAAGTGTACCCCAGTATAATTGTTCGGGAACCATAACACACTCATCGAATGTAATGCCTTTGTCGGTTGAACGCACTAAGGACATTGGATTACACAAACCATAAACGTAAGTCCACATTTCATAAATATGTCCGTTACTCGGTCCCGAAGATTTATCAATCGTCATCCATTGCTTATCGCCTCCGTACGCATAAAGCTTTGATTCCCAATCTGCACCACCGTCAGTACTAACGAATATATGGCAAACAAAATCCCCGTTTTCATCATGAGATAAACTGTTATAATAGAAATTACCCTGCGAATCATAATCGAGTACGGGATCCGAACGAAACACACTTTCGTCAATAGGCGGAGAATAATTCCATGTTAATCCGCCGTCTGTTGAATACGCGTTCCCGGCCTGGCGGAAATTATTACTGATATCATCGAACTGTCGCCATCCAATTAGTAGTTGATCGCGGTTTAACGGATTGATAGCCATTGACGGCTCGTTTGCGGCATCGTTAACTATATTCATTCCTTCTTCATCAACATTTACCTGAATAGTGAAAACTTCATCTGATTTATAAATATATGACGGGGAGGTAAGTGAATTCTTCTTCAACGCCGGAGGTTCGGTTTTATCATATTTTTCTAAATGAATTGCTTGAAGCTTATTTTTAATAGAGTCCATTTTTGATCCATTATTCTGTGCGAATAAAACAAGAACCGGAAGAACGGTCAATGGTGGGATAGTCTTGAATAGAAAACTTAGACTTAAAGACTTTTTCATTTTCATTACTCCTTGTTCGATAACTAATTGAAACCGTACTTCTGATAAATTGAATGATACTAAAACGTTCGAGTGATTCAACAGGCAACTTGAAGTTTTTTGACAGGATTGTCAATATAATAATTTAATCTGCAAATATTTGGTGACAATAAAATAATCATGCAGAAATGAGTTTTAAATTCGTAAATTTGTATAGAATTTTTAGAGAGCAATACCGGAAAATGAATCGTAAAGGTAAAATAATATTCTCTATGGAAAAATTTAATCCTCTATTAATCAGACCTTGCCCTGATCATTAACCTTCTGTATCTTCCAGCTTAAGTTTACATTAATCGACAAATATCAAGGAAACCGGCTATGTGTGGAATAGTAGGTTACATAGGTAATAGAAATTCAATACCGATACTTATTGAAGGCTTGAAGAGGCTTGAATACAGGGGTTACGACTCTGCCGGAATAGGTATAATTCATGATGAAAGCTGCAGGGTAATTAAACAGAAAGGCAAGGTAAGTCAGCTTGAAAATGAAGTTGAAAAACATAAAGTGTTTTCAAAGTTCGGTATTGCTCATACCCGCTGGGCTACGCATGGAGTCCCGAACCAAAACAATGCTCATCCTCATGTAAACAGTGATGAGAATCTCTTTCTAGTTCATAACGGTATTATCGAGAATTATAATGTTCTTAAAAAGGGACTCGAATCAAACGGATATGAATTTTACAGCGATACCGATAGCGAGGTACTGGTTAAACTTGTTGATAGTTTTATAAAAGCCGGTAACGGACTTTGCGAGGCCGTAAGGTATGCACTAAATAACGTTGAGGGAACTTACGGAATTGCGGTAGGTTTTACTGAAGAACCGGACAAGATTATTGTAGCCAAAAAAGGTTCTCCTTTAGTTATTGGTATCGGGGATGATGAGAATTTTATTGCTTCAGATGTTAACGCGTTAATTGCGCATACAAGTCAGGTAGTTTATCTGGAAGACGGTGAAATGGCGGTTGTTTATAAGGACCGGTTCGAAGCCAAGACAATCGAGGATGTTGATATTCAGAAAGAGATTCAGCAGGTCGACCTGGATATTGATGAAATTACAAAGGGTGAGTTCGACCATTATATGCTTAAAGAAATAATGGAACAGCCGAACTCGATTGAAAACTCTTTTCGCGGAAGACTTTTGTTCTCTGAAGGAATATCAAAACTTGGCGGACTGCAGGGTTATGAACAGAGACTCGCTAAATCTAAGAGAATAATCTTGTGTGCCTGTGGTACTTCATGGCATGCTGCGATGGTTGGGGAATATATGCTGGAACAGTTTGCCGGTATTCCCGTTGAAGTGGAGTATGCTTCCGAGTTCAGGTACAGGAATCCCATTATCAGTTCCGAAGATACTTGCATATTTATATCCCAGAGCGGTGAAACTGCTGATACTCTGGCCGCAATGAAGGAAGCTAAACGACGCGGAGCTTTGATCCTGGGTGTTTGCAATGTTGTAGGAAGTTCCATTGCAAGGGAGAGTGAAGCCGGAGTATATATTCACGCTGGTCCTGAAATTGGCGTGGCTTCAACAAAAGCTTTTACTTCGCAACTTGTTGTTCTTGCCCTGATTACTTTACTGATTTCGAGATCCAGGCATTTAAGCCTTACCGATGGACAGAGTCTAATACGGGAGCTTGAAACTATTCCGGGTAAAATAGAACGAATTCTGAAACTGAATGATGAAATTAGGGAGATAGCAAAGTTATACGCCGATGCGGATAATTTCCTTTATCTGGGAAGAGGCTATAATTTCCCGGTAGCGCTTGAGGGTGCCCTGAAATTAAAAGAAATTTCCTATATACACGCAGAAGGCTATCCGGCCGCGGAAATGAAGCACGGACCGATAGCTTTAATAGATCAAAACATGCCGTCGATTTTTATAACACCGAATGATTCCGTTTACGAGAAGGTGATAAGCAATATCCAGGAAGTACGTGCGCGAAATGGAAGGATAATTGCCATCGCCAACGAAAACGATAATAAAATAGACAGCCTGGTTGACCACGTCATTAAGGTCCCTGAAACGGTAAGAGTGTTAATGCCGATTTTAACTGTGATTCCATTGCAACTGCTTGCATATCATATCGCTGTTATTAAGGGATTGAACGTTGATCAGCCCAGGAATTTGGCCAAGAGTGTCACAGTAGAATAACGTAGGAGTGAATCAATGACACGTAAGAACATTCTTATTATGGGCGCCGCTGGGCGCGATTTTCATAACTTCAATGTTTTTTACAGAGACAATGAAGAGTACAATGTTGTAGCTTTTACAGCAACACAAATACCTAATATCGATGGACGGGTTTATCCGCCAGAACTTGCCGGCAAGCTTTATCCTGATGGTATAAAAATCCACGAAGAGGCTGAGCTTGAAGGGCTAATAAAAGAACTTAATGTGGATGAAGTTGTTTTCTCATATTCCGATGTTCCTTTCAACTATGTCATGACAAAAGCCTCAATAGTCAATACTGCCGGCTGCTCGTTCAAACTGCTCGGCGGGGAAGAAACACAGATAAAAAGTACGAAACCGGTTATCGCCGTTTTAGCTGTAAGAACCGGCTGTGGAAAGTCACAGACTTCAAGGAAAATTGTAAAATTATTGACTGATGCAGGAAAGAAAGTAGTGGCTATAAGACACCCAATGCCTTATGGTGATCTTGTTAAACAAAAGGTGCAAAGGTTCGCCACACTGGATGATCTTAAAAAACACGAATGCACGATCGAGGAGATCGAAGAGTATGAGCCGCACATTGCGCGCGGTGGTATTATTTACGCGGGAGTGGATTATGAAGCTATACTTCGTGAAGCTGAAAAAGAAGCTGATGTAATTTTGTGGGACGGCGGAAATAACGATTTGTCTTTCTACAAGGCTGATGTAACATTTACAGTTGTTGATCCGCACAGGGCTGGTCATGAACTGACTTATTATCCTGGTAATACCTCACTTAGAATGGCGGATGCTGTTGTTGTGAACAAAATTGATTCAGCCGATGCAAAGGATATTCTGACTGTAATACAAAATTCAAAAGCAATTAATCCGGCTGCGGTTATTATAGAAGGCGCATCTCCGCTGACTGTGGACGATCCTTCTGTTATTAGGGGTAAACGAGTTCTCGTAGTTGAAGACGGACCGACTCTCACTCATGGTGAAATGAAATTTGGTGCGGGAACAGTTGCCGCTCAGAAACTTGGTGCATCTGAGATTGTAGATCCTAGACCGTTTACAGTTGCCTCAATTACAGCCACCTATGAAAAATATCCGGGTATTGGTATATTGCTTCCTGCAATGGGATATGGTGAGCAGCAGATGCAGGATCTTGAGGAAACAATAAATAACGTTGACTGTGACTCGGTTGTAATCGGTACTCCGATTGATCTGGGAAGAATACTTAAGATCAATAAACCATCAACAAGAGTGATGTACGATTTACAGGAAATTGGTGACAATACTTTGGAAACAGTTTTGAAGGATAAAGGAATATTATGAAAAAGAAAGTTGCCGTAGTGGCGTTCGGCGGTAATGCGCTGCTTCGAGACAATGAAAAGGGAACGATAGAACAGCAGGAAAAGAACTCGTACGAGACGTGTGAAAGTATATTGCAGTTGATGAACAACGGCTATAACATTATCATTACTCATGGAAACGGTCCGCAGGTAGGTAATATCCTTCTGCGGAACGAGGCCGGTTATAACCAGTATAAAATACCTAAGATGCCTTTGGATATATGCGTAGCCGATTCCCAGGGAGGTATTGGCTATATGATCGAACGGCAGATGCGTAATGTGCTGAATGATTATAAGATGGAGAAAAATGTTATAACAATGGTTACTCAGGTACTAGTTGATATAAATGATCCGGCATTTGATAAACCATCCAAACCTGTTGGACCATATTATCTGAAAGAGGAAGCCGATTTACTAGCGAAGACTAATAAATGGGTATTTAAAGAAGATTCCAGGAAGCGGGGATGGAGAAGAGTTGTTGCTTCACCAAAACCTATTGATATATTTAATAAAACTGTTATTAGGTCGTTAGCTGATGAAGGTAATATTGTAATTGCGGTTGGCGGTGGCGGAGTGCCGGTTTACAGGCACGAAAATAACTATCTTGAAGCTATTGAAGCCGTCGTCGATAAAGATCTCGCCTCTGCTGTTTTAGCCGGCTCAATAGATGCTGACGCGCTCTTCATAATAACCGATGTTCCTTACGCTTACATTAATTTCAATTCAGCCGATCAAAAGGCATTAAGAAAAGTAAGCGTTGAAGAGGCAAAGACATACCTTGAAGAAGGGCAGTTTGCTTCCGGAAGTATGGGACCTAAGGTAAAAGCAGCTATCGAATTTGTTGAGACTGGCCGTGGTGAAACAATCATTACGGAAGCTTCACAACTCAAATATGAAGAATGCGGTACACGGATTGTAAAGGAGCCGGAGATCGTGGACAATTGATGGTGAAGTAACTATTAATAGTAAAGATAAAGGAGTAAGCGTGGCATTTAATTTAAGAAACAGGAATTTTTTAAAACTGCTTGATTTCTCGCCGAAGGAAATCAGGTTTCTTCTGGATCTTTCGAAGGAGTTAAAAGCAGCAAAATATGCAGGAACTGAAAAACAGACACTTTCCGGTAAGAATATTGTTCTTCTGTTCGCGAAGGATTCAACGAGAACAAGGTGTGCTTTTGAAGTCGCTGCAATGGACCAGGGAGCCGGAGTCACATATATCGGACCTTCAGGCTCGCAGATGGGTAAGAAAGAATCTATGAAAGATACTGCAAGAGTTCTCGGCAGAATGTATGATGGTATTGAGTACCGCGGATTCGGTCAGGAAATTGTTGAAGAACTCGGCGCACATTCAGGTGTTCCGGTATGGAACGGCCTAACAAATGAGTTCCATCCTACTCAGATACTTGCGGATTTTCTTACAATAATGGAGCATACTAATAAGCCCCTAAATGAAGTTAAACTTGCTTATGTAGGCGATGCCAGAAACAATATGGGCAATTCCCTTATGGTCGGCTGTGCCAAGGTGGGTATGGACTTTGTGGCAGTTGCTCCGGAAGAACTATGGCCGGATGAAGAACTTGTTAGAATCAGTAACGCTATTGCAGATGATACCGGCGCTACGATTGAACTTAGTAGTGATCCGGTTAAAGGTGTGAAAGATGCTGATTTCATTTATACAGATGTATGGGTATCGATGGGAGAGGCCGAAGAGGAATGGGAAAAGAGAATAAATTTAATGAAGCCATTCCAGGTGAACATGAGTATGTTGAAGAATACGGGCAATCCTAATGTTAAATTCATGCACTGCCTGCCGGCGTTTCACAACCGTGAAACTAATGTTGGTGATGAAATTTTTCAAAAATTCGGACTTGAGTCGATGGAAGTCGCTGAAGATGTATTTGAATCAGAGTATTCAATAGTCTTTGATGAAGCCGAAAACAGAGTGCATACTATCAAAGCAGTTCTTGTTGCAACACTTGGCAACTAACAAACCATAATATATATCTAAATACAGCCCGGGTAATACCGGGCTTTTTAGAGAAATACGCCTGAAATTCTAATCTAAATAGCTTATTATAGCGCAATTCTTTCACTCATTTAAAACTGAATTTATATGATCGGCAGAATTAATGTCAATGAAATGATACTCGGCGCGCAAATGCTGTTTGTTGCCTTCGGTGCCCTGGTACTTGTCCCTTTATTAACCGGTTTAGATCCATCAATAGCTTTGTTTACTGCAGGATTTGGGACACTTATATTTCAATTTGTAACTCAGAAGAAGGTTCCGGTATTCCTAGCAAGTTCCTTCGCTTTTATTGCTCCGATCCAGGTTGGACTCGAAGAATTCGGGATGGCTGCTACACTTGGCGGACTCGCGAGTGCGGGTATAATTTATATGCTCTTGGCTGGTTTAGTCAAAATTCGGGGTGTACAAGTAATTGAGAAATATCTTCCTTCGGTTGTTACCGGACCGGTAATAATGGTAATTGGCTTAAAACTCGCTCCTGTTGCTGTTGGTATGACAAAAAACTTTACCGGTGGAACTGAGTTGGATGAATCAGCAGTGCTGGTGGCTGTATTCAGCCTGGCGGTTACTGTATTTACAGTTCTTAAAGGGAAGGGAATTTTGAGCATTATTCCGGTTTTAGTAGGTATTTTGTCCGGATACGTACTCTGCCTAATTTTAGGTGAAGTAGATTTTCAACCTATTGCAGAAGCAGATTGGATAACAATTCCCTGGATTTCTGCAGTACAGAATGGACTATATGAATTTCCTAAATTCGATTTATCAGCTATTCTTTATATCCTTCCTGTAGCTATTGCTCCTGCTATTGAACACGTCGGAGATATTCTTGCAATTTCCGAAACTGCAAAAAAAGACTATCTGGAAGATCCTGGTTTACATCGAACTTTGTTTGGTGACGGTATTGCCACTTTTATAGCTTCTATGTTAGGCGGCCCGCCAAATACAACCTACTCCGAGGTTACCGGCGCTGTTGCACTTATTAAAAAATTCGATACTAAACTGATGACTATTGCCGCAGTATTTGCGATATTGCTTGCGTTTTTAGGTAAACTTGGCGCAATACTCAAGACTATCCCGATTCCGGTTATGGGTGGAATTATGGTACTGCTGTTCGGTATGATTGCAGCGATAGGAATAAGTTCATTAGTCCATAATAAAGTGGACTTATCAAATTCCCGGAATCTGGTTATAGTTGCAGTAATATTGGTCTTCGGACTTGGTGATATGGCTCTTGGTTATCGTGAATTTCAACTCGCTGGAATAGGATTAGCCGGTATTACAGGAGTGCTTTTAAATATGTTTTTACCGGGTAAAAAGTAGACTTTATTATATAAAAGGGGATTGTTGGGAGAATTATTTAATCCGTTTAATGAAAATGAGACAAGCAAATGCTAAGCAAATACTTCGATTTTCAGGGCAATAGCACATCTGTAAAAACAGAAATTATTGCAGGTATCACTTCCTTCCTTGCGACAATGTATATCATTGTCGTCAATCCTGCTATCATCTCAAGCGCCGGAATGCCGTTCAGCGGTATACTTACTGCGACAGTTCTTGTAAGTGCTTTCAGCAGTATTATGATGGGAATCTATGCCAAAAATCCAATTATACTTGCTCCCGGGATGGGTATCAATGCTTTCTTCGCCTTTTCAGTAGTTATAGGCATGGGCGTTCGCTGGGAAACGGCTCTGGGCGCAGTTTTCTGGTCAGGGGTTGTCTTTTTGCTGCTTTCAGTTTTCAACCTGCGTACCAAAATAGTAAATGCAATTCCGCAGCAGCTGAGATATGCAATATCGGCCGGGCTGGGCTTGTTTATTGCTTTTATCGGATTTGAAAACGCACATTTCATTGTGAGCAATCCGTCAACCCTGATATCTATTGGATCGCTAAATGCGATTACTGTTACTTTTATTGTTGGTCTGTTGATTACTACCGTGCTGGTTACTAAGAAAATTAAAGGCGCTTTGATAATTGGAATACTATTAACTACTGTACTTGCTATCCCGATCGGCAGAATTTATGGTAATGCTGCTGATATCAATTACGGGATCTCGACTCTGGTTACCTGGCAGGGAATTGTAGATTATCCCGATTTCAGTCTAATATTTAAGCTGGATCTGCTTGGATCACTGGCTCTCTCTATGGTCCCCGTAATTTTCGCATTCGTATTCACCGACATGTTCGATTCATTATCAACTTTCATTGGGGTTGCAGAGGCTGCTGATCTGGTAGATGAGCAAGGCGAACCACTACATATCAAACAGTCATTAATTGTTGATGCGGTATCAACAACAATTTCCGGACTGCTGGGCACCAGTGCGGGAACAAGTTATGTAGAATCAGCAGCAGGTGTAAAAGAAGGAGGACGTACCGGATTCACTGCTGTTGTTGCCGGCTTGCTTTTTCTGCCGTTTATGTTCCTCTCACCACTGTTGTCTGTAATTCCATCAATAGCAACAGCACCGGCCCTCATTCTCGTGGGAGTATTTATGATGAAACCGGTTCTTAAAATTAACTGGACCGAATTTGATGATGCTATTCCGGCATTTCTGGGCATGATCTTGATTCCGCTTACTTATTCAATTACCAATGGTATTATATGGGGATTTATAAGCTGGACAGTAATCAAACTGTCAGTCGGCAAGCACAAAGAAGTAAGCATTACTCTTATTATTATCGATCTGTTTGCAATTCTGGCATTATTAGTATAAAAATGAGTTTTACATAAAAATTTATTTTGTTTTTTAGATCGATTTCAATAAATTTAGAATCGTTCTTTTAAAGGGCAGATAGCTCAGTCGGTAGAGCAAAGGACTGAAAATCCTTGTGTCGGCGGTTCGATTCCGTCTCTGCCCACAAGAACTTTAACCCGGTAACCGAGCCGGGTTTTTTATTTTAAACTGAATAAGAACTCTATTAATATCCCGGTAACCGCCCGTACGGCAAAGTCGTTTAATAGCTAGATGATGAAGGGAGGGTACTATTATCTTATTAACCAATTAGCAATATCAAAAGTAATTCTATTATACTTTTGATATTGCTAATTAGTAATTACCAAATTGTTTCAGAGATAAATCATAGTTTTCAGAAAAATATAATTTAGTATTCATGCTGCTTTGTTATTTCTGTAAAGGTTTAAGTTTTCTTTCATTCTAATTTGTTTCGCTTTTAGTAGTTTCTCTGTTCTCTCGGAAAATATCTTCTCGGCCTTGCCTGTGTATTTGTCGTAAGGCGTTATAAAACCAATAGCCGAGTGGTATCTTTCGCGATTATAATAATCAACTTGTTCTTTGATAAGTTTGTGCAGTTCTGAGAAGTTATCAGCATCATTTGGGTCAACCAGTTCCCTCAATGTCCTATGGCAGCGTTCTATCTCAGCGTTTTCGTTAGGGCAGTGTGGGTGAATGTAGCGTGCAGCAACACCGAGTTTACTGATGAACGATTTATACTCTTGTGATATGTAACAGCTTCCATTATCTGATTGAATCGATTTTGGCTTTCTCCCTGTTATTCTAAATGCCTCTGCTGTTGCGTTTTTAATCGTATCGCCTGTCATAGAACTCAGCAGCTTGTGGTAAGTAATGTAACGGGAAAAGACATCGATATAGGAAAAGAAATAGTAGTCTCTGCCCATATAAGAGATGTTCATTAAGTCAGTTTGCCAAAGTTCGTCAGGATTAGTTAACCTCTCATGAGGACTCCAGTATTGGGGTGTTTTCCGTTTACCCCTAAGGAAAATGAGGTTGTTCTCTCGTAAAATACGGTATACGCTTGAAGAACTCATATATGCAATATTTTCATCTATCATTCGGTAGCTAAGCTCTCGGTGGTTATATCGGGTATGGGAAAGAGCATATCTAATTACAGCTTCTTTTTCTTTGTCCGTGATTTTGTTAGGGGTTATCCTGGGTGTCTCTGTTTCCCTGTCCCCCGGGTTTTCAAGTGAATAAAACCGTTGTGGCGAGATACCCCATTTCCGGCAAATATCTTTCTTTGTCCAGTTATACTTTTTATACCGGGTTATCATATCGAGTAAATCCAGTTTTATTTCTATGCTCATTCGACAGTATCTGCCTAATCTGTAAGTTTTTTTTTAAGCTCTAGCGCTTCTTCTGTTACTGCAACTATTATCTGGTCTTTGCGCTTAATTTCATCTTCCAATTTGTTGATTTTTTGTTCTGTAGCTTTTGATACCTTCGCAAACGTTGATTCTGCGTTATTGAGCATTTGCTTTTGCCATTGATAGAACTGAACTTCATGAATCCCCTTGCGACGGCAATAAGCCGAGATGCCTTCTGGTGATTTTAAGCCTTCGAGAACTGTACGTACTTTGTAACTTGGGCTATATTTTTGTTTTGGCATGGAAGTAAGCTCCTATTTTCTTTTGCAAAATAAGCATCCATGTACTAAATATAATTTTTTCTTGAATGTTAACTTTTACTGAAACAATACGATTACTGGCTAAGAAATACTCAAAAATAACTAGATATTCAAAATTTATCTTTGTGTTACGAAAAAAAAATTACAAATCCTGGAGTAAAACTATGCGATTGTAATCTTAAATAGGATATTGATAACTTGGATGTAATTTAATATAATTATAATTTAACAAGATAATTTATGGGGAACTAATTCGTGAACGTATCACACCGTATTTTACTAATAACTATTTTGCTTCTATCTGTATCGGTTTTAAATGCACAACAAGCATGGCGTAAAATTATCAATGAGTTCGGTTCAAATGCTATTGAATTTGTTGATATTCAAAATGGTTGGATAGCCTATGAGGACTTGTACAAAACAACAAATCAAGGACTTACATGGGAAAAACAAGAATTACAATTACCAGCTGGAATAAACAATGTACAATGGAATAATTTAAACTTTTTTAACGATCGATATGGTGTAATTTCAAGTGAAGAACTTATTGGATTTACAGATGATGGCGGTTATACATGGGAGATAGGCTTTACACCGAATAGAATAAATTGTATAGACAGTTGGGTTGTTGATGAAAACAATATCGTAATACTTGCTGAAAAAGATATTTATAAATCAACCGATAAAGGGCATTCATGGATAAAAACTTATACAAGTCCTGAACAAAACCGAAATGTATTTTTTCTTAATTCGCAAAAAGGATGGGTTGTAACTGACAAAGGTTATTTACTGAAGACATTAAATGGTGGTGACTCATGGTCATTGTCTTTAGTTGCAAGCGGGGATCTGCGTGCAATTCATTTTCTTGATGGAAACACAGGTTTTCTTTGTGGATCGAATGGAATATTTCTTAAAACCAGTAATGGAGGAGATAATTGGATTGAATCACAAGTTCCTACTCAAAATGATTATAAATCAATAAGGTTTCTTAATGCTCAATATGGTTTTGTTGTCGGTGGACGTTACATCTCACTTACAACCGATGGCGGAGGTACATGGATGCATAGTACTCGCTCTGGAGAAGACTATCAAAACATCTATACATTCGACAATTTGAAGTATTTGGTTACTTCATTAAACGGGCTTTTAAAATACACTTCTGAGAGTCTCTCTTTAATAAAACCTGTCGGAGGTGAGGTTCTTGAAAGTGAATCACAATTTGAGTTTGAATGGATTTCAGATGGTATGTATAAGATTGATATTGAATATTCTATGAATGCTGGTCGTAGATGGCATACATTAGCTTCTGATCTGCCAACATATCCGGGTAAAATTGAGTTAAATTTACCCAAAGGTTTATCTAGTGAAGTAATATTTAAAATTGCTGAGGCAGGAACTAATACTACTAACCCGATTTCTGACATTAGTGGTGACCCTATTACTCTATATTATAATGGAGATATAATCAATGTCCCATTTGATACGCCCTCAATACAGGGCGGTATTGATATTGCTTCAAATGGTGACACAATCATTGTGAGTGAAGGATTATACTATGAAAACATTAATCTGAACGATAGGTACGGGTTGGTCATTAAATCGACTTATGGTCCCGATGCAACAATATTAGATGGAAGAGAACAAGGTACAGTAATAACAATAGACGGAGGTGAATTTAATGAAATTTGTGGATTTACTGTGCAAAATGGATCTGGGGTAAGTGGCGGTGCGGTGTTTAGTAATCGTGATAACAACTTTGAGAATATGATTATAAAGAACAACTTTGCAACAAGAGGGGGGCGGATTTTATTTTAAAGAAGGAATGCATTCTGTAATAAAAAACTCAGTTATATATAATAACAGTGCAAAATTTGAAGCTGGTGGGGGAATTTACGTGATCGAAGACTGTAGAGTGAGATTAGAGAATTCCCAAATAATAAATAACACAGCAAAGTTTGGTGCTGGAATATTTTCGTATAGTTCTGGTATTCAAATTCTAAATAGTCTCATCCAGCACAATACTGCGTCCGATATCGGCGGAGGAATCTGGTCCAACTCAACGAATTCTGGTGATTCACTGATCATTTATAATTCCAAAATTATTGAAAATACAGCTGAAAGCGTCGGAGGGGTCTATTTGACGGGATATCATTTTATTAGTCAGCAACATGAAATATATAATACAGTTTTCTCGGAGAATGTTGGGGGTGCACTTGGCGTCCAATCTGCTTCGGCTTCGATTGGAAAATGTGTTTTCTACAACAACATTGGTTGCGTGAATGCTGCCGATCATTGCTGCAGCGCTATATATTTTGAAAATTCGGAGTCTGTAGTAAATAATTGCAGTTTTAATTTTAATATATCGGAGGATGGAAGTTGCATACAATGTAAACAAAATAATAGCTTTGATAAAGTGCCAACAATAACGGGATGTAATTTTAATAATAATGAGTCTGCAATAAATAATGATTCCTATGGGGCTGTAATTATTGCTGAAAACAATTGGTGGGGTGATCCATCCGGACCCTATCATCCGAGTCAAAACACTGATGGTATTGGCGATTCTACTAATGTCTATGTTGATGTAACACCTTATCTAACAAGTGCAAATAATGACGCTCCACCGTTACAAGTTAGCAATGTACGAGTTAACTCTCAGGATGGTTCAAAATATGAAGTAACATGGGACCCGGTTCCGATAGATGATTTAGCAGGATACATGCTGTACTATAGTTCAGATTCGACCAGGTGGAATTTCAGTGATTCAATCGATGTGGGTCCTGCAACAAGTTATGAACTGGAAAATTTTAATTTGGGAAGTAAGTATTTTATTTCGATAACTTGCTACGATATCGACGGCAACAATAGTTGGTTCTCAGCTCCGGTTAATTATTCAACAAGGACTTTTGGTGTTAGAAATTTAGTAATAGGCGATAATGAGGATCCATTACATCTTACTTCCAGCAATCCCGTCATTGAATTTGATCTGTATGATAGTATGGGCGAGTCAAGTGCATTTTATGATTTACAAATTTCTGATGATTCGTTGTTCACAACTCCTGAAATGTTAAATATATCGGGAGAGATAAATTCTAATATCAGTATCCCATATTCTGGGGAAGCATTATTGAAGGGCGAAATGTATTTTATTCGTATACGCATAAGAATTAGCAACCTTGTGAGTAGTTGGAGATTAGACTCACTCAGATTAAATTCAAAGCCATCTATACCTATGTTAATTAGTCCGAAAAATGAGGATATTGTAACTGATAGTTTGCCGACTATAATGGCTTTAAGCTCGATTGATAAAGAGAATGATGAAATATATTATAATTTGCAATTATCTACTGATTCAAATTTTACTAAAATTTATACAGAAAATAATGAACTAATGTGTGCATATGATACCCTGATGTGGACGGTTGATAGAGAATTACTGGATAATCAAGTTTACTATTATAGAGCCAGAGCTTATGATGGTTTTGAGTATAGTTCTTATTCAAATAGTAATTTGTTTTTCACTAATATTACCAATACACCGCCTCTCAGTTTTTCTCTTCTTAAACCATTGCATAATGAAATTGTAACTCAAAATAATGTTACGTTTGAATGGGAAAGTGCACAAGACAATGATCCTGGAGACTCAGTGAACTATTTGCTCATTATTTATCCTCAGGATTCGGACACAATAACGTTTAATGTGGGCCCAGATACTACTTTTGTTCTTCAAAGCGGGTTGTTGGACAGAACACAATATTACTGGGAGGTCATTGCTACTGATTTAGTTGGTAGTAAAGTTTCAAATGAAGGCTCTAAGTGGTCATTTACGACTAAGATTGAGATAGATCCTCCCTCTGATTTCTCACTTAATTACCCGCAAGATGGGGCAACCATCTCAACCCTTAAACCGACTTTTAGTTGGACTGAATCAAATGATACCAATGAAGGAGACACAATAAATTATCGAATTAACATTATTCTTAAAGATATAGATACTCTCACCTTTAACAATCTTTCGGATACAAATTTTGTACTTGCAGCAGAGCTGGAGGATAATTCTGAATATTATTGGACTGTAATTGCGAGTAATCAAAGCGGTGTCGAAACTCAAAGTTCGGCTGGTTATTGGTCATTTAAGACCAATCAGCAAAATGATAAACCATCCCAGTTTTTACAATTATCACCTCAAAACATGGTAGTATTAAAGAATCTCACGCCTCTTTTTCAATGGTATAGCTCAGTCGATCCTGATCCGGAGGATACCGTTACATATAAATTAGCAGTATGTGCTAGTAATGGAAAAGATACGACATATAATATAGGAACAGATACAGTCTTTATTCCAAATCGAAATTTAGATGACAATCTCACATTTAATTGGTGGGTTATAGCTAATGATAAATATGGTGATTTTACTGTTAGCGATACTTTGATATTTTTTACTGATGTGAGTTCCGAACCACCAAATAGTTTTAATCTTATATATCCTCCAACTGATACTTCGAATATTGATAGCGAAATTACTTTCCGCTGGCACACGGCCGACGATAATGATCCATTGGATTCTATTTACTATAAGCTGTTCGTAAGTACAGACAGTTTGTTCAATTTGGGTGTTTCAAATTATATTACTGAAGATACAACTATAACATTAGGTTTTAGTCGAAATACTTATTATTGGTTTATTGAAGCTATTGACAATGATAGCTTGTCTGTAAAATCAAGTTGTTATTCTTTTACAGTCGGAGACATTACAGATGTTTCAGCTAACACAACTATAGAAGACTATAAATTATTTCAAAATTTTCCCAATCCATTTAATCCAAATACGATTATTAAGTATGCCTTACCCGAAAAAAGTAATATTGGTATATCCATATTTGACATAAATGGGCAGGAAGTCTATAAGAAATCCATTAGTTCACAGCCTTCAGGATACTACTATTTTAATTTTAATGCTTCCGCCTTTTCTAGCGGTGTATATATTTGTGTCCTCGAGGCTGAATCTATTGAATCTAACAATAAATTCAGGCAGGTAAATAAAATGATGCTCTTAAAATAAGGACATTTTTACTCATAATTCTGAACATGAAATAGTATCATCAATATTTAAGGCGACTCATCTTGGTCGCCTTTATGATTTTATGGAAAAACAGTTATTGAACCGGTGTGGCATGCGTTTAGAATAAATCTTAATCCGTTAATAACCTGCAGAGTTAATATGCTGAATTCTATTTGATTTCAGTATTTCACGCATTTTTCGTAATTTTCATAATATTATTATTGTTGAGGGCAGATCATGAAAATTCCCCGCACAGGCAATTTTCTTTTACCAACTGCATTACTCGTATTTACAGTTTTACTCTCGAGGTCGGGTTTCGTTAATCTTCCTGCTGATGGCGTGCAAGGCGCCGAAATGGATAAGCTTTTTTATTACACTGTTAATACTGTGCTTTGGCTGTCATTGGCCTATCTTTTTAATGTTATGCTAAATGCCTTTATCTGGGGCGGACTAATCCGAATGAAATCTGGAAGCGTTATCGGTAAGACTCTTCAGGATTTTATTGCAATACTTGTCTACTTGATATTCATTTCTGTTATTTTTTTCGCGGTATATCAGGTTGAGTATAATTCTGCTATTTTATCAATATTACTTCTCGCGTTATTTGTCGGCTCGATTTTACGTCCTAAAATACTCTCTTTGGCAGGAGCGAAATATCTTAGTGCTGAAAGAGCGTACAATCTCGGGGATTGGATTGATATTATAAATAAGTCAGGTAAAGTGGTAGTTTCAGGAGAGGTTTATGATATTAGCAGGAAAGGTGTTCGGATAAAAACGGAATCCAACAGTATAAATTTTATTCCGAATAACATTATTGAAAATGAACTTATAATTAGAAACTACTGGGGGACTAATAAAGAAACAGAATTTGAAGTTACATTCATAATTGATTATTCTGTCTCTGTGGAGAGGGCAAAGAGGGTGCTGCTGGCCGGGGCTAAACAGGCTATTAGGGAAAAGGGATTGTTGAAAAGTCCTGAGCCACAAGTAATTGTTAAGAATACTGTTTCGAATGGTATTGAATACGCTGTGAAATACTGGATAGTTCCCTGGGAGGATATCTCACCCGGAGCTGCAAAGGATAAAATCATCTCAATCGTAATCTCACATTTAACGAAATCAGGACTTAGTTTAGCTTATCCGAAAACGGATATTTACTACGCCGAGATGCCTAAAAGACAGACGAGTATTTACTCGGCTGAAGACAGAGTGCAAATTCTTGCCGGAGTTGACTTGTTTAACTCATTCAATAATGATGAACTTTCAACTCTGTCCGAGAGTCTTTCAATCAGAATGTTTGAAAAAGGGAACAGATTAATTGAACAGGATAAAGAGGGAACATCGATGTTTATATTGATCGAAGGTTTACTTAATGTCTTTGTAAACTCTCCTTCCGGTGATCTGATTCAGGTCGCCCAATTATCGCCGGGGCAATTTTTCGGCGAAATTTCAATGCTTACAGGTGAACAGAGGTCGGCTACTGTAAAGGCTTCAACGGATGTTCTTGTGTTTGAAATAGGCAAGAACGATATTGCACCTATCCTGGATGGCAGAATGGAAATTATAGAAGAAATAAGTGAAGTTGTTGCTGAGCGTCACCAGATCAATATCGGTAAATTGAAAGAACATGAAGTTAAGAAGGAACACCTGATCGGAGCAATGGTAAATAAAATTCGCCATTTCTTTGGTATAAAATAATAGTCATTACTAAAGGTTGAACTATGGGTAACGATTTTATATGCCCCTACTGCAAAGGTAAACTCAATATGAAAGGTAATATCATCCTTGCAGTAAGGAAAGAAGATGATAAAAGAGGTCTCCTTTGTCTGAGCCCGAAGTTAGGTAACTATAAGACCGAAACTCATCCGGATTTCAAGTTAACTGATGGTGAGGAAATTGAGATATACTGCCCGATGTGTCATTCGAATTTAGCTGCACTTGAAATAAATGAACACCTTGAGAAAATCCTTATGGTTGACAGTAATCATACTGTTTACCAGATATTGTTTTCCGGAATTGCCGGTGAACATTGTACGTATAAGATTAAGGAACACGGTGTGGAATCTTTCGGTGAGGATTCACAGACCTATATGAATTTTTTCGGCGAATTTCCCAAGTTCTGACAATGATCACTAATACTAAACTTAGATCAATATATGGTAAACTATACCCGATTTAACAGGTTCGGACTGCTTCTGGGATTACTGGTATTTATAACATTTTTAACTCTCGGGTCTCCGGGAGATTTCCCTTCTGAAGCTTGGGCTGTATCCGCAACCGCATTGCTGATGGCGATTTTCTGGATCACCGAAGCTCTGCCGATATCCGCAACCGCGCTTTTGCCGATTGTAATATTTCCGCTTCTCGGGATTAGTCCCGTGAAAGAAGTTACACTTGCTTATGCTCATCCGCTTATCTTTCTCTTTCTCGGAGGATTCATTCTCGCACAGTCACTTCAGAAGTGGGATCTTCATAAGCGAATAGCACTAAGCATAATTAAAGTGATTGGATTTAATCCGCAGGGTATAATTCTGGGATTTATGATCTCCGCAGCCTTTTTAAGCATGTGGATCAGCAACACGGCCACGGCGCTTATGATGCTGCCGATAGCACTTTCGGCTAACGAAGTGATTAAAGAAACCTCCGGTATTGAAGAGAAGCATATGAAGAATTTTTCAATTGTCCTGATGCTTGCTATTGCGTATTCCTGTTCACTCGGTGGAGTGGCAACACTTATCGGTACACCGCCAAACGCGCTTATGGCAGCGTACATGCAGGAAAATTTCAATGTGGAAATTGGTTTCGCTCAATGGATGCTTATTGGAGTTCCTTTTACGGTTGTTGCTATTCCCGTTGCCTACCTGCTGCTTACAAAAGTTATATACCCGGTCAAGTTTGATTTGAACAATAAGGTAGATGTGATTGCGGAGGAGTTGAAAAAACTTGGTAAAATAACACCTCAGGAAAAGAAAGTTGCCGCCGTATTCTTTACTGTTGCGCTGCTGTGGATAATTCGTCCGATAATTCAAGATTTTATTCCGGGAATATCCGATGCCGGAATTGCGATACTTGGCGGTGTAGTGCTGTTTATTATTCCTTCGAAGAGTAATAAAGAACGATTTCTTCTCGGCTGGTATGATGTTGAGAAAATATCCTGGGGAATATTGATCTTGTTCGGGGGTGGACTGGCTCTCGCATCGGCAATTCAGGGGAGTGGTCTGGCTCAGATTATCGGAGATACACTAGTTAAGAACTCGAATATTCCTCACATTGTTATTCTTGCAATAATTATTACAACAATTATATTCCTGACTGAACTTACAAGTAATCTTGCAACAACGGCGGCATTTCTACCAATTATTGCCTCACTCGCATCCGGTATGGGTCTTCATCCTATTGAATTCGCTATTCCAACGGCTATGGCGGCGAGCTGTGCGTTTATGCTGCCGGTAGCAACTCCTCCGAATGCAATTGTGTTCAGCAGTGGAACGTTAAAAATCAGCGATATGTCTAAAGCAGGCTTAATTCTTAATATTGTTTTCATGATAATTATTTTGGTGATAATTCAGGTTTTGGGCGGAGTAATTTTTGATTTTTAAATTCCGGTTTTGTCAGACTTGCTGTTATTGAGTTGTTAAAGAAGTTTTTATTATATTAAAAGATATGAATGCTGTATAAAAGTATGTTTTACTGATGGTCCCCAAAATTTGAGGCTTATATGAATTCAAATATCAAACTTGAAATAAACATTCCTAAAGTACCGGATATTGAACTTGTAGCCCTGGAAGGATTACAATTGATGGGCAGACATATGGGAATATCTGAAGATAAAATTGGTGAAGCTAAAATAATTGTGACTGAAGCAATTATTAATGGTCTGGAACATTCAGGTGACGGTAGTCCGAATGTCAACGTTCAATTTGAGATGACCAAAGAAAAACTGACAATTCTCGTTAAGGACTACGGAAAGGGATTTGAACCTGAAAAAGTTGAAGAACCTCAAATAGGAGAGAAGCTACATAGCACGAATAAACGTGGATGGGGACTTAAACTAATGAAATCGATGTCAGACGATTTTATCATTGAAACAGGCACAACAGGTACAAAAATTACGATAATTAAAAATTTAGTCTAGAGGGTAAACAATGATTTCGGATTTTAAACTTAACAGTTCAGTAAATGAAAATTATGCCGTTATTGAGACTTTCGGATATATAAATAATGTGGGCGGAGACGCCATTGTTACCGAATTTAATAAGCATAAAGATAAGGGCGTTAATAATTTTATACTTAATCTGGCAGGCACTAAAGTTGTCAATTCGATTGGGATTTCTTTTTTGATAGAAATCATTGAAAAACTTAATCAGACGGATGGTAAATTGGTCTTTACCAATTTGGATCCGACAATTGATAAAACATTTACAATAATGGGGCTCTTCCAATTTACCGCTAAAGCTGATACAGTTGACGAAGCGGTATCAAATCTCTAATCCCTCAAAACGTATAAAGAATACGATAAGCTCTATATTGCCCAGATACTTATAACTGGGACTTTTTTTTACTATCATAGTCTCGCGTAAATATCTTTATAGAATTACCCACGGATTAAAAGAATAGTAAATAGTTTTTAATGAACTTAGAATTAAAACTTGACACCGAAATCAATTTTGATTATGTTGTGCTACCTGGTATACCAACTTTATGAATTTACATTGGTATTCTTCTAATCCCTTAACAAGGGATTTATTTTGGTGAAATTAAGTTAGCGATTAAGTAAAGCTAAGTTGATACAAAGTTAACCATAGGCAAATATGAAAAAGTTTGTTTTATTAATTGCGTCTTTACTAATATTTACAAACGGATGCACATCGGATCTGGGTGTGAGAAAGTTAAAAATAGGTCATGGTCTTGACCAGTCTCATCCTGTGCATCTGGCAATGGAATTTTTAGCTAAACGAGCAAAAGAATTATCAAATGCTAAATTGATTGTTTCGGTATATCCGAGTCAGCAGCTTGGAACCGAAAGAGAGTGTCTCGAACTCCTTCAAATAGGCAGCCTTGCTATGACAAAGGTTTCGTCCTCAGTGCTCGAGGGCTTTGCACCAATTTATAAGGTTTTCTCACTACCGTTTATATTTCGTGATGAAAATCAGAAATTCAAAGTATTTGAAGGGGAAATAGGTCAGGAGCTTTTACTGAGTCCGCAAAAATTCTGGCTTAGGGGACTATGTTTTTACGATGCCGGGAGCCGAAGTTTTTATACAAAGGATAAACCAGTAATGACTCCCGCCGACCTGGACGGTCTTAAAATCAGAACGCAGGAGAGTCCGACTTCGGTAAAACTTGTGAATGCACTCGGCGGATCTGCTACTCCAATCTCATGGGGTGAATTGTATACTGCGCTTCAGCAGGGAGTTGTAGATGGTGCGGAAAACAATCCGCCCAGTTTTTATCTTTCAAAGCACTACGAAGTCTGCAAGTTCTATTCATTGGATGAACACACTTCTGTACCGGATGTACTTTTAATAAGTACAATAATTTGGAATGATTTAAATCGGCAGGAACAGCAATGGCTTCAGCAGGCAGCAAACGAATCCTATGAGTACCAAAAGGAGCTGTGGAAAAAGTCGGAAGAGGAAGCGTTGGAAGCTGTTCGGAAAGCAGGAGTGAAAGTGATTTATCCGGATAAGAAACCTTTCGAAGATAAAGTTGCTCCTCTTATTGATGAGTATAAAACAGAACCGGAAGTTTATGATTTAATACAAAAAATTAAAGCGGTTAAGTGATGTTACAATCAACCAAAACAATTTTAGACTCTATCTTAAAATGGATACTGGTAGTGATAATGGCCGCAATGACGATTAATGTTTTGTGGCAGGTATTCTCAAGATTCATACTCCAGACTCCCAGTTCCTTCACCGAGGAGTTAGCCAGGTTCATGCTTATTTGGATCGGTATACTCGGCGCGAGCTATGTTGCCGGACAAAAGATGCACCTGGCTATTGATTTACTTTCAACAAAGTTGAAGGGAAGGTCAAAAATATTCCTTGAACTCTTTATCCAGTCAATCATATTTCTGTTTGCATTGTTTGTTATGGTGATTGGCGGTGCCAGACTTGTTTATGTTACTTTACATCTGGAGCAAATTTCCGCTGCAATGCAGGTGCCGCTCGGGTATGTTTACTCAGTTGTGCCTATCAGCGGCGTACTTATGATGTTTTATTCAATTGTCTTTATAACCGATGAATTTAATCAGTTAAAAAGCTTTAAAAAGTAATCTAACTTTTAAATACTACAAGAGAAATAATCAATGGAAATTCTTGAAGTACTTATACTTGTATTAACATTCCTGATTTTACTGTCTGCAGGCGTTCCAATTTCATTTAGTATTGGAATTTCGAGCTTATTGACAATGCTTATAAGCATTCAATCTCTGCCTTCGCTTACAACAGTATCACAAAGAATGGCTACGGGGCTTGATAGCTTTGCTCTTCTGGCTATTCCATTCTTTATTCTTGCCGGTCAGCTTATGAACAGCGGAGGAATAGCGCGACGTTTGATTGATTTTGCGAAAATCCTTGTTGGTAAACTTCCTGGCGGACTTGCATTCGTTAATATTATGGCTGCAATGCTGTTCGGGGCAATATCCGGAAGCGCAGTAGCTGCTGCTTCGGCAATCGGCGGATTCATGACTCCCGTTATGGAAAAAGAAGGATATGATAAACCTTTTTCGGCAGCGGTTAATATCACTTCAGCAACAACCGGTCTGATTATACCTCCGAGTAATATACTTATCGTTTACTCGCTGGCCAGCGGTGGTGTGTCAATAGCCGCATTGTTCCTGGCAGGATATTTACCTGGAATTGTTATCGGTCTCGCGTTAATGGTTGTTGCCGGTGTCTATGCAAAACGAAATAACTATAAAGTAACTGTCTCGTACACATTAAGCTATGCGCTAAAGAAGTTCCTCGATGCAATTCCAAGTCTTCTCTTAATTGTAATTGTCATTGGAGGAATAGTGGCCGGTTACTTCACTGCAACGGAGGCATCTGCAGTTGCGGTGTTATACGCATTCATTCTGTCTGTTGTGTTCTATCGTGAGATCAAGCTAAAAGATCTTCCTAAAATATTGCTGGATAGTTCATCTACTACTGCTATAGTTATGCTGCTTATTGGTACTTCAATGGCTATGTCGTGGGTAATGGCATACGAAAATATTCCGCAAAATGTTGCACAAGTTCTTCTTGCATTATCAGACAATAAAATCGTGATTCTAATTATCATCAATCTGGTTCTCCTCTTTGTCGGTACATTTATGGACATGACCCCTGCGGTACTGATCTTTACCCCCATATTTCTGCCGGTTGCAGTTCAATTGGGGATTGATCCGATTCATTTCGGAATTATGATGGTGATGAATCTGAGTATCGGGCTTTGTACTCCTCCTGTCGGCAGTGTATTATTCGTTGGCTGCGCGGTAGCAGATCTCCCGATAACTAAAGTGATTAGGCCGCTCATACCGATGTTTCTTGCGATGATTGTTGCTCTTATGCTGGTCGTGTATGTTCCGGATTTAAGTTTAGTGATTCCAAGATTCTTCGGATATTGATATGAATATTAATAAATGTTTTATACTGTTTTTACTTGTTGTTCCTATTGTCTTCAACTCATGTTCAGACAGGAATTCGGGAAATGTTAAAATTGCCGAATTTAATACAGTTAATACACTTGATCAGGTGAGGGCTGATGAGGTAATCTCAGTACCGATTGCAAGTCTTAATGCTGACCTTGATGAATCCGATAATCTGATAGCAAAGGCCGGTAACACGGAAATTCCGCTGCAACTATTCGATGAAAACGGTGATGAGTATTATGACGCCTTGCTGCTCCTTGTATCATATAATCCCCATGAAAATATTCCTGTTTCGATATTTAAATCGGATTCTGCCGGGACCCAATTTAAATCACGCGTTTATGCTGAACTTGCAGTGAAAGAAAACTATGATCTCATTGACGGCAAATACGAGAATGGCGTTTATAAAAATATTGACAAAATTACTGTTCCTGGAGAGCACACTGATCATGATAATCTTTTTAAGTACGAGGGACCCGGATGGGAGTCGGATAAAGTAGGTTACAGGTTCTACCTCGACTGGCGGAATACAATCGATATTTTCGGAAAGAAAACCGATGATCTTATTCTAAGTAAGGTTGGTAGAACTGATCTAACTATTGAGGAACATTCATATCATAAAATGAGCGACTGGGGAATGGACATATTCAAAGTTGGCAACTCCCTTGGCGTGGGGTCAATTGCTACTTATGTTGACGGAAAGGTAGTGAAAGTTTCCAAAACCGACAGTGTTATATGTACTGTTTCAGATAACGGACCGATTCTGGCGGCAATTAATACAGGCTACTTCGGATGGAAGATTGGTAACAAATCAGTTGACCTGAATACCAGATTATCAATAACTGCAGGAAGCAGATTAACGAGAGTTGATATTCAGGTTTCTGATGATGTTGATAATATTACCACTGGTTTGGCCAAGAATGATAAGGCTCCGGAATTCATTCGTTCGAATCACAAAGGAGAATGGCAATACATATCTATATATGGTGAACAATCGCTGGCTAATGATAACCTTGGAATCGTAGTATTCTATGATGAAAATAATTTTGTTGAACACGGTGAAGACGACTTGAATCAATTTGTTGTTCTTAAACCAATCGATGGCTTTTTAACTTATTATTTTGCGGCTGTTTGGGAACAGGAGATGAATGGAATCGATAATCGAGCGGATTTTATAGAGTTTATGCAACAGACAAAACACAGGCTTAATAGTCCTGTAATAATAGAAAACAATTAAACAGAGAGAAATATGCAAAACACTTTTGAAGATCTTGAAGGCAAAGTTTGTGTAATAACCGGGGGCGCGGGTGTTATAGGGACTGCACTTGTAAACGGCTTGGCGGGTGCAGGTGTCAAAACTGTGATAGCTGATCTTGATAAGACGAGTGCTGATAAATCGGCTAAAATTATTTCAGAAAAATATAATGTGGAATCGATTGGTGTCGCAGCAAACGTGCTCGATAAAGCTTCGTTAAGTGATGCGAAAGCTGAGATTAATGAAAAGTTTGGTCCAATCGATTTAATAATAAATGGTGCCGGTGGTAATTCGCCTAAAGCAACTACACAAGTCGAGCAAATGGAAAAAGATGATCTGGATGATTTAAGTAAGACTTTTTACGGACTTGAAGTTGACGGCTTCGATAAAGTTTTCGACCTGAATTTTAAGGGTACTCTTTTACCGACAATGGTATTCTCACAGGATATGCTTAAGGCAGGAAAAGGTTCTATCGTTAACATTTCATCGATGAACTCTTACAGACCTTTAACAAAAATTCCCGCTTACTCCGCTGCTAAATCGGCGATAAATAATTTTACTCAATGGCTTGCTGTTCACCTGGCTAAAACAGGAATTAGGGTCAATGCAGTTGCACCCGGTTTTTTCCTGACAAAACAAAACGAGTTCTTATTGATTGACGAAAAGACCGGTGAGGCAACTCCAAGAGGTAATAAGATTATAGCTAACACACCAATGGGACGATACGGTAAAGTTGATGAACTTCAGGGAACTACCATGTTCCTGCTTTCCGATATATCAGCTTTTGTAACCGGTATAGTTATTCCTGTTGATGGCGGATACAGCGCTTTCGGCGGTGTTTAATTTGAAGAAGAAAATAAATTAAGGTATAGTTATGTCAATAAAGTTAAAAGATAATTGCAAATACTCACTGCTCGTACCAACAAGTATGGGAGTTAGAATAACTCCTGTTGATCATCAGCCTGTTCATTCCAGCGATACTTTTATTATGCAGGTTACAAGCGCTGAAACAAATGTAGCCAGTGTCCCGTCTTTTCTCGGGCTGCCTGTAAAGGTTCTCACGGCTTTCGTAAAGGATAGTCCGATTTCAAAAAAGATTAAGAGTAATTTGAAGTACAGGCACATGGACTATGAAGGTCCCGATTTTGAACAGGACGGACCTTGGGGTTACCGTCATCAGTTCAACATTGCTGATTCCGGTTACGGATTACGCGGACCGCGTGTTCATAACGACAGAGCCGGTGAAGTCGGCAGGAAGCTCAACGTAAAAGATTTCGATCTTGATCGAATTTTCGGCGAGGAAGGCGTTCAAATAGTTCATCTGTCAGGACTGATTGCAGCGCTTTCTGAGGAAACAAGTACATTCTGTCTAGAACTTGCAAGAGCAGCGCATAAGTACGGTACTAAGATTTCATTTGATCTGAATTACAGGGCCTCGTTCTGGAAAGGAAGAGAAAAGGAATTGGCTGACAACTTTGCCGAGATTGCTTCGTATTCTGATATACTTGTTGGTAACGAAGAAGACTTTCAACTTTGTTTAGGAATTGAAGGTCCGGAAGCCGGCGGCAAGGATCTTGGAAGTAAGATTGATAGCTTTAAGGAAATGATATATAAAGTGCAGGCAAAGTTTAACAATGCATCTGTGTTTGCAACTACATTAAGAGAAGTTGTAAGTGCAAACAAACACCTTTGGGGTGCAATAATGTTCAGTGATAATCAATGGTACATTGAAGAACCACGGGAAATAGGCGTACTTGATCGTATTGGCGGCGGCGACGGATTTGTTGGTGGTTTACTATACGGCGTATTAAAGGATTGGGAAACTAAAAAGTGGCTTCAGTTCGGCTGGGCTACAGGTGTACTTGCAACAACATTCCAGACTGATTACGGTCAGCCGGCAGATGAAGAGATGGTTTGGAGCATTTACAGCGGTAACGCTCGAGTAAAAAGATAATTTAATGAAAGGCACATGATGTTATTATTTGCTGAAGGCTCTGAAAGTAAGGCATTTACGGTAGATGAAATAAAAGCTGCGCTATTCACAGCATTTGACAAACTGGGTGAACGGCAGAAAGTATTAGCGCTTCCTCCGGATTTTACAAGGTTTCATTCAAGAGCCGGCGAACTTACTCAGATGGCTTATGAGTTCTATAATGATAAACTCACTGATATTTTACCGGCGCTCGGTACTCATTTCGCTATGACCGAAAGTGAAATATCAACCATGTTCGGAGACATCCCGATAGATCTTTTCCGTGTTCATAAATGGAAGGATGATCTTGTTACACTTGGTATAGTACCGGGTGAGTTTTTAGAGAAAGTCTCGGATGGCAAAGTTAACTATGAATGGCCGGCACAGGTTAACAGACTTCTCGTTGAAGGCGGTCATGATCTTATTCTTTCAATCGGTCAGGTCGTGCCGCATGAAGTTGTTGGTATGGCTAACTACAATAAAAATATATTTGTCGGAACCGGCGGAAGAGAAGGTATAAATAAGAGTCACTTTCTTGGCGCTGTTTATGGAATGGAACGAATGATGGGACGTGCTGATACCCCGGTTAGGCGAGTGCTGAACTATGCTTCCGATAACTTTGCAAAAGATCTTCCGATTATTTATATACAAACCGTAATCGGTAAGGACGAGAACAATAATCTCGTTATGCGGGGTTTATATATCGGCGATGATTTCGAGTGTTTCAGACTTGCCGCAGATTTATCACTGAAGGTAAATTTTCAGATGCTTGATAAACCGCTCGATAAAGTTGTTGTCTTTCTTGATCCTGAAGAATTTAAGAGTACCTGGCTCGGCAACAAAAGTGTTTATCGTACCCGCATGGCAATAGCTGACGACGGGGAACTGATTGTACTCGCTCCTGGTTTAAGAGAATTCGGTGAGGATCCTGATATCGATAAGCTGATTCGTAAGTACGGTTACGTTACGACACCTGAAGTGCTCAAGCATGTTGATGAAAATGATGATCTTAAAAATAATTTAAGTGCAGCGGCGCATCTTATACACGGCTCGTCGGAGGGCAGATTCAAAATCACATACTGTCCGGGACATCTCAGTAAAGAAGAAATAGAAAGTGTTAATTTTAATTATGCTGATCTCGAGACTATGATGAATAAATATAATCCTGATGAATTAAAAGATGGATTTAATACTATGCCCGACGGCGAAGAGATATTTTATATTTCTAATCCCGCTTTAGGATTATGGGCATATAAAGAGAAATTTAATTAAAATAAAATATAGGAGTTACAAAAATGAGTAAAGCTGACATAGGATTAGTTGGACTGGCTGTTATGGGTGAGAACCTTGTGCTGAATATGGAGAGTCACGGATATACTGTAGCTGTATATAATAGGACTACATCTAAAGTAGACGACTTTGTAAACGGCAGAGGCAAGGATAAGAGTATAATCGGAACTCATTCAGTTGAAGAACTGGTAGCTAACCTTAAAGCGCCGAGAAAAGTCATGCTTATGGTAAAAGCTGGAAAGCCTGTTGACGCGTTTATCGATCAGGTTATACCGTATCTGGAAAAGGGTGATATAATTATAGACGGTGGTAACTCGCATTTTCCGGATACCATAAGAAGGACAAAATATCTTGAGGAGAAAGGATTGCTGTATATTGGTACCGGAGTTTCCGGCGGGGAAGAAGGCGCTCTCAAAGGTCCGTCAATTATGCCGGGCGGTTCGCCTGCAGCATGGGAATATGTAAAACCGATTTTCCAATCTATTGCCGCTAAGGTTGAAGATGGTACCCCCTGCTGCGATTGGGTTGGCGAAGATGGTGCCGGACATTTCGTTAAAATGGTTCATAACGGTATTGAGTATGGCGATATGCAGTTAATAACCGAGGCTTACCAGATTATGAAAGAGTTACTCGGTATGAGCAATGAGGAAATGCATGATGTTTTCGATGAGTGGAACAAAGGCGAACTTGACAGTTACCTGATAGAAATTACACGTGATATACTTGGTTTCAAAGATGAAAACGACGAATACGTTGTTGATAAAATATTGGATACCGCCGGTCAGAAGGGAACCGGCAAATGGACTGCGGTTGCTTCTCTTGATCAGGGTATTCCCCTTACACTTATCGGTGAAGCTGTTTATGCCCGAACACTTTCAGCAATGAAAGAAGAGCGCGTTGAAGCTGAAAAGGCACTGAACGGACCCGCTCCGAAATTCGACGGCGATAAGAAAGCATTCATTGAAGATATCAAGAATGCATTGTATGCAAGTAAACTTGTATCTTATGCCCAGGGTTACGTGCTTATGAGATACGCAGCCAAGGAATACGGATGGAAGCTGAACAACGGTGGTATTGCTCTTATGTGGCGCGGCGGTTGTATTATACGTTCAGTATTCTTGGGTAAGATTAAGGAGGCGTTTGATAACAATCCTGATTTAACAAATCTCTTACTTGATCCGTTTTTTAAAGAGCAGATACTAAAAGCTCAGGATGCATGGCGCAATGTAATCTCCACGGCAGTTAAAAATGGAATCTGGGTCCCGGCTATGTCGACAGCACTAAACTATTTTGACGGCTACAGGAACGGAAGACTTCCCGCTAATCTGCTTCAGGCTCAGAGGGATTATTTCGGTGCTCATATGTATGAAAGGGTTGATAAGGAAAGAGGAGAGTTCTTCCACACCAATTGGACGGGAAGAGGCGGAACAACTGCATCCTCAACTTATATAGTTTAATTGAATGAAATAAATAACAAGCCGTCATAACAGACGGCTTGTTGATAAATATATAAAGAAAGAGGTAAGCATGGACGTTAGATACTCGCCGGATTTTAACGGCTTTAAAAGGATGACGACAGATGAACTTCGGAACAGCTTCCTGATCGATAACCTGTTCCAGAAAAATAAAATACTGATGACCTATTCAGATGTTGACAGATCCATCACCGGATCAGCAGTTCCCTCCGGAAAGGTGCTGAAATTAACTGCGTCAAAGAAGGAAATGGCCGCCAAGTATTTCGCAGAACGAAGGGAAGTTGGCATAATAAATATCGGCGCTGAGGGCACTGTTATTGTTGATAAAAAAACTATTGCAATGAAGAATAAGGATGCATTATATATTGGTCGCGGTACGAAGAACATTCAGTTCAAAAGTAAAAGCGCTAAGAAACCTGCAATGTTTTATATCGTAAGCTATCCTGCACATACTGCTTATCCGACAAAACATATAAAGTTTGCCGACTCAACACCGGTTAAACTAGGCTCACTTGCCGGTTCGAATGCCAGGACGATCTATAAATATATTCATCCAGGTACTATGCCTACTTGTCAGCTTGTAATGGGACTGACGGAACTTGAAGAAGGCAGCGTATGGAATACAATGCCTGCACATACACATCAGAGACGTTCAGAGATTTATATGTACTTCGCTTTGAAACCTGAATCAATTGTTACGCACATGATGGGTCCTGCTGATGAAACAAGGCATATAATAGTGCGGGATAAACAGGCTGTATTGTCGACCAGCTGGTCAATGCATTGCGGTGCCGGTACCCAGAACTACTCTTTTATCTGGGCTATGGGCGGGGAGAACCAGGAATTCGACGATATGGACTGGATAGCTATGAAAGATTTGAAATAATTAAAAAGAGGAATAAATGATTTTAGATAAGTTTAAACTGGACGGGAAAACAGCGCTTGTTACCGGCGGTAACAGGGGTATAGGGCAATATTACTCCCTGGCACTAGCTCAGGCAGGTGCTGATATTATAACGGTTTCATACGAAAACGATTTTAGTGAAACTGAAAAAATGATTTCAGAAGCCGGTCGAAAGTTCAGCTCATATGTGTGTGATTTCTCAGATAGAACTGATTTGCATAAATTTATTAATATTGTAAAAGCAGATCATCCAAAAATAGACATACTGGTTAATAACGCCGGGACGATTATGCGTAAGCCGATTTCCGAGCATCCCGATGAATACTGGGACAAAGTTATTGAAGTAAATTTATCCGCACAATTTGTGTTAACGCGTGAGATCGGTAAGGAAATGGCCGAACGAGGTTACGGTAAAGTTGTGTTCATTGCTTCGCTATTGTCATTTCAGGGTGGAATTACTGTCCCCGGTTACGCCGCATCCAAAGGCGGAGTGAAACAGCTTACTATGTCATTTGCTAATGAATGGGCAAACAAAGGTGTTACTGTTAACGCTATTGCACCGGGTTATATTGCCACCGATAATACTAAAGCGCTAAGAGAAGATCCTGTACGTAACCAGGCTATACTTGACAGGATTCCTCACGGACGCTGGGGTACTCCGGAAGATTTGATGGGAACGGTAGTTTTTCTCTCCTCCGATGCAAGCAGCTATCTCAATGGCGGTGTTGTTACCGTTGACGGCGGATGGATGGGAAGATAACTCTGGAATAGTCTGTAATATTTCGGAAGACTTCTCCTAGAAGGGGAAGTCTTCTTCCAATTTTGAATCAGCATCAAGTTTTTCCTGCTTCGGCGGTTCGGCTATTAAGTGAACTGCATTGCCGTTCACATATATTGCTTTATAAGGAATTGTCGGACAGGCATACTCGCAAGCACCACAGCCTACGCATATCTCATCATCAACAACAGGCGATCGAAGGTTCAATTCAGGGTCCAGAACCATTCTTACTGCCTTAGTAGGGCAATGTTCTGCGCAAGCTCCGCAATCCGTTTTTTGAGTGTGAACAACACAATTGTCTTTCTCAAAAATAGCTTTGCCTATTTGAATCAGTTTTTTGTTCTCTATTAACTGCGGCACTATAGCTTGGTTGGGACAAACGTCTCCGCAAATAGTACAATCATAGTTGCAGAAACCCGCTCTGTTATGCATATGGGGCATCAGCAAGCCCTCTATCCCGTATTCGAAAAGTGATGGCTGTAGAACGTTTGTCGGGCAAGCGCTAACGCAAAGGGTACAGGCAGTACAGTTACTAATAAAATGGTCTATACTTTTCGAACCCGGCGGAGTTACAGGAGTATCTTTCTTTTCAGGAATCTTATTCTTTGTGTAAACATTTATCTGTTTTTCAACCTGAGCTTTTAAAGTACTTATAAAACCCATCGAGATTAAAGCAATGCTGGCAAGGAAATTTCTTCGGCTTCCGCGGGTATTTAATAATTCTTTCTTTTGTTTCGAGGTATCCGAATACACAATAGCTTCAGTCGGGCAAACATAAAGACAGTCATAACAATTTATGCATCTTGAAAAATCAATGGTCTTATTGTCTGAATCAATACAGCCGGCTTTACATGCAGTCTCACAAATACCGCATCCGGTGCAGTCATTTTCATTCACCTTTATCTTAAAGAGAGCATAGCGCGAAACCAGACTCAACAAACTTCCGACGGGGCAAACTGTATTACAGTACAGTCTCCCTTGCTTAAGTGTCAGCCAGATTATCAATCCGAGCAGAATAAGTGGAATTATAATTATGCTAAACTGGATGGTGGGAAATTTATAAGGGAGCAGCGTGTAATTGTCGAATTGTTCAAGTATATAAACTGCACCATTATTTATACCGACAACAATTGGCTTTATGAAGTTTGTAACAAACCTGCCGAAATTGCTGTACGGATCGAGAAGTACAATTCCTAAACTGCTTCCTGCAATTAGTAGTATAACTGTTATAGCAAGAATTGAATACCGCAGTATATTTTTAGGTTTGCTGAATTCGTATTTAAGTTTTTTACAGGTTCTTCTGCGATGTACTTTACGATTGAAATGGTTAATTATATCAATCAGTACTCCCAGTGGACAAATGGATGAACAGTAGACACGTCCGAATAGAAACGTTACCAGCAGTACAACGATAAAACCGGTGGCGGCGGAAGCAAGAATATGCATAAAACTCAGAAGTGAAGGAATAAACTGGAGGAATAATACGTAATCCGAGAAGTGCTGTACGCTATAACCACTTAAATCCAGAAAGAGAAGGGTAACAGCAATGAAAAAGAATCCTGAAATGATTATTCGAATTCTTCTCAGACCAGTCAGTTTTAACATCACTAAACTTTAATTCTGTTAATAGACAATCCGGATAAGTCCATTGTGCCGAGATTCATTTCATCGGCCATTTTAATATGTCCAATGTCTTCGGGATTTCCGCCGAATATTTTGGTAGCGGCAGTATCCCCGGCAACAATATCTTTACATAGAATTTGTGTCTTCATTGTTACCACATCATCCACAGATACACCGCGCGGACCGTTGCGTTTCATAACATTGTATCCGTCTATCACTGTTAGATCGGGTTTCTTGAATGATATAAAATCGGCAATACACTGGTGAAGACCATTTCTATGCCAGTAACCCCGGTCCCACACAATACCCATCAGGTTTTTCATTCCAAGTGATACCTGCGCACCACCATGATGCTTAATAACGGGAACATCTATGAATACATCGGATTCAAGTATGAGTTCATGTACTTTAGCAGATTTCAGATTCTTTCCGCCGGGAATTGATACGTCATGATAATAACTCTCACTGTTTCCCGGAACAACTTTTGCCCCGGCTTCTTCTGCAGCCGATTTAATGCCGCTGTTATTATAGCAGCGTGTCCATTCGTCGCATGTATGATCAAAGACGTAAACCTGTTTAGCGCCGGCATCTAAACTTTGCCTGATAATTTCACTTACTAACTTCGGATTGGTGTTGGCAGCCCTTTCAGGATTTGCATCCCAGCCGATGTTTGGCTTTACAACTACCGTCTGGTTCGGTTTGATGAAACTCTTCATTCCTCCGAAGCTTTGTATTGCCTGTCTGAACATTACGTCAGCTTCCCCGCCTTTTATTGCGACCAGATCATAATTAATATCATTTTGAAACTTTCTGGTTCTCCCGATAATGTTAAATGCGGGTATGGTTGATAATCCCAATGTTAAACCGGTTAGAGCCGAACTCTTAAGAAAATCGCGTCTTTTCATTTTACCTTACCAGATTGATTTAGATTTCGAATAAAAATACCATAACAGGATATGAATGTCAACTAATGATAGTCCAAAATAGACTTTTAGCAGCCATTTACTCTGTGAGCATGCTGCAGAAAATGTATTTTACGAACCTGATTAAAAATAGACTGAAGCAGCTTTATGCGATTATTTTTACTTTAGAGTCAATAATGCTAAAAAATAAAAATGGAGAATTATCATGAAATACAGAATACTTGGTAAAACCGGGATGAACGTTTCTGAAATTGGTTTCGGGGCTTGGGCATTAGGTGGTCAATGGGGTGAACAGAATGATAATGATTCCATTGCGGCTTTGCATAAAGCTATTGATTTGGGAGTTAATTTTATTGATACCGCTGCCGGATACGGAGATGGCAGAAGTGAGCAGGTTATTGCTAAAGTTCTAAAGGAAAGAAAGGAAGAGATTATAGTTGCGACAAAAGCTCCGCCGACAGTCGGACATTGGCCTCCTTCGCCTTACTGCAAGTCGGAAGAGAGATATCCGGAAAAATATCTGAGAGAAAGTGTTGAAGAACGACTCCGGTTTCTAGGTGTTGACTGTCTGGACATTTTGCAGCTTCATACATGGACAAGAGCATGGAATTCTAACCCGGTGCCGTTTGAAATTCTGGCAGATCTGAAGAAAGAGGGAAAGATAAGGTTTATAGGAGTTTCTACACCCGAGCATGATCAGGATTCCGTCATCGACCTGATTAAGAAGGGTTACGTAGATGTTGTTCAGCTAATTTATAATATATTTGAGCAGGAACCTGCGTCTGAATTGCTCCCGATGGCAAAGGAATATGGAGCAGGGACAATTATACGCGTTGTATTTGATGAAGGTTCGTTAACCGGCAAATTTATTAAGCAGACAAAGTTTGATGATGATGATTTCAGGTCAAGTTTTTTCGAGGGGGACAGGCTTCAAAGAACTATTGACAGGGTTGAAAAAATCAGAACCGATATCAGTAATTTTAATCTTTCACTTCCTCATGTAGCACTTAAATTCGCCTTGCAGCATGAAGCTGTAAGCACTGTAATACCGGGAATCAGGAGCATCAGGCAGGCTGAGATGAACGCAGCCGTTTCTGATGCAGCGGATCTTGATGCGTCCCTGATGAACATTCTAAGTAAGCATTTCTGGAGAAGAGGCATCTGGTACGGCGGTAAATAGGGATTTTGTGAGATTCCGGTACTTCATTTGCATCACCTCGGATTCATGATAATCTTCTGGTCGATCATTAAGTAATTTAGGCAATAATTTCTTCTTGACATTGAGAAATATTTTTGTCAAGTTAGTTAACGATTAAGTAACGGTTTAAGTTAATGGTAAAGTTATCTATCCGGCCTAACTTTACAGACAATTCACTTTCCAAATTGGATTACAAGTATTAGGATTAGATATAATTAAGCCGCTATTAAGGGTTTTAAATTCTAATAATCTGCCAAATATGTGACTGACTTGGCGAAGCTGTATTCGATTTAATTTTTTTTGTAAATAATTAGGAATAATTATGCCTCTAAAACGGGTTTTCAAGTCCGCATTAGCAATTTACGCGGTAACTATTTTGCTAGCTTGCAACGCTAGAGAAAATCAGAATGATTCCGGAGAATATGTAATTGACCCGGAAGAACAATGGTCTGTCAGATTATCGGACTCGTTTATTTTCACGCATCCCGGTGCTACAACTTACGATGAAAGGCTGCCGAAGGATAAATGGACTTATGAGCAGGGTGTTATGCTCGAGGCCATGAGGCAGATGTGGATTAAATCCGGTGATCAAAAGTATTTCAATTTTATTAAGGATAATATTGATCAGTATGTTCAGGATAATGGCAAGATACGTACTTACAAATACACAGATTTTAATTTGGATAAGATTAATACCGGACGACAGCTTTTATTTTTGTACGAGGAAACCGGGCTGGAAAAGTATAAAATTGCCGCAGACACTTTAAGAAAGCAGATTGAGAACCAACCGCGGACCAAGATTGGCGGATTCTGGCATAAAAAAATATATCCATACCAAATGTGGCTCGATGGTCTTTATATGGCTGAACCGTTTTATGCCAGGTACATAAATATGTTTGAAGAGCCTAAAAACTATGATGATGTTACTCATCAAATAACTACTGTATATGAAAAGACCCTGGATAAAGGAACCGGACTTCTGTATCATGCATGGAATGAGAACAGAGAACAGGAATGGGCAGATAAAATGACGGGACATTCACCTCATTTCTGGGGACGTGCAATCGGCTGGTATATGATGTCCATAGTTGATGTTCTTGATATTCTGCCGGAAGATAACCCGGACAGGGGATATATTATCGAGATACTGCAAAACGTTTCTGGAACTCTCGTAAATTATAAAGACAGTTCAACGGGATTATGGTATCAAATAATCGACCTTGGCGAGAGGGATGGAAATTATCTTGAATCCTCTTGTGCTGCAATGTTTACTTACGCATTCGCTAAAGGGGCCAACAAAGGATATCTGGATAAAAAATACCTGGAGATAGCTGAAGACACATTCAAAAGTATTGTTAAGCAGCACGTTACGATTGATGACAAAGGGCTTGTAAGTCTGCATAATACTTGCAGCGGCGCAGGACTTGGAGGCAATCCCTACAGGGATGGTTCTTTCGAGTATTACATGAGTGTTCCTCAAAGTGATAATGATTTTAAAGGTTACGGCCCTTTAATATTTGCTGCCGTTGAACTGGAAAAAGCCGGAATGCAATAATTTACTGATGAATTAACTATATTTATTGTTGGCAATTAAAACTAAACTTATTACGGTATTGAAATGAGTGATAAATCGGTAACACTGAGTGATATTGCGAAGAGGTTGAATTTTTCTACAGTTACAATTTCAAAAGCTTTGCGAGGTCATCCCGATATATCTGCTCAAACAACCAAACTTATCAGATCCGTCGCGGATGAGATGGGATACACGCCTAATTTTATGGCTCGAAATCTTTCCGCCAGACGCTCGAATACTATTGGTGTTGTTGTGCCCAAAATAGCTCACTTCTTCTTCGGCGCAATCATCGAATCTATTTACGATATAGCTTTCCAGAATAACTATGAAATCATTCTTACTGTTTCTCAGGAAAACGCAGAAAGAGAGAAGCGGCATATTCAAACTCTGCTTTCAATGAAAGTAGATGGAATTATTATCTCAATTACTCAAGAAACAAAAGACTACGAAATTTTCGAAACAGTTAAGAAACGGGGTGTTCCGCTGGTTTTTGTTGACAGGACTCCGGACATACCTGATATAAATATGGTTCGTGTTAATGACCGTGAAGGAGCATTTAAAGGAGTTGATCACGCCATTAAGCTTGGATACAGAAACATCGCTCACTTCGCAGGTTATTCCGAAATAAACATTGGTAACGAAAGACACCGTGGTTTTGAAGAAGCTATGAAAGCTAATAATGTACCAATAGATCCGGACTGGGTATTCCAGGGCGGATTCGGTGAATCTTATGGTTATAATGCTTTTATGCAGTTGTATAATAAGAACAAGCTTCCGGATCTTATTTTTACTGTTACATATCCTGTGGCTCTTGGTGTTTATATGGCTGCACGTGATGTTAATTTAAAGATTCCCGATGATATCGATGTAATCTGTTTCGGGAATGCCAAAATTCAAAACTTCCTGTCTCCTCCTTTAAGCTGTATTAATCAGCCGACGGATCAGCTTGCTGAAAAATCCATGGAGATTTTACTCGATAATATTAACAACCCAGAAACATTTGAACCTAAAGATGCTCAAGTCCCGACTGAGTTAATTCTTCGCGGAACTTGTATCAAATTCAATAAACTGTAAGAATGCATTTGAAATTCTGGAAATCCATTTGATCGGATTTACCTCTTATACCTGGTGAAATCTTTCCTTGAGTTCTAAGTCCAATAATATGATGTCGATTACGGAGAAAAAATGAAAGTAATAAAACTTTTGTTTCCCTTGGTTATAATTTTTACAATTTCCGGGTGCAGTTCGAATCAGGCTGAACTTGTCGCAGATGGTTGGAATAATCTACCGAAGATACTTGAGAATATTAAATCTCCGGAGTTTCCCGATAAGGTATACGATGTATCTGATTATGGCGCGGTTCCGGGAAGTCAAAAGGATAGTAAAAAGGCTTTTGCTGAAGCAATTAAGTTTTGTAGTGATAATGGCGGAGGCACCGTTATTATACCTTCGGGCGAGTATATATGTAACGGCCCGATAGTACTGCTAAGCAATGTAAACTTTCATCTCGAAGAAGGGGCAGTTATAAAATTCAGTACCAACCCTGAAGATTACCTGCCTGTTGTATTTACCCGCTGGGAGGGTGTAGAGTGTTATAACTATTCGCCGTTAATTTATGCGTATAGACAGGATAATATTGCAGTTACAGGAAATGGAATTCTAGACGGACAAGCAAGTATTGAGAACTGGTGGATTTGGAAAGGTAGAAAGACAACCGGCTGGGATGAAGGTTTACCTACTCAGAGCATGGACAATTCACGTCCTTCACTAATGAAGATGAATAATAAAGATGTTCCGGTAGAAGATCGTAAATTCGGTAAGGGTACTTATTTGCGACCGAATTTTATTCAGCCCATTGAATGTAATAACGTATTGATTGAAGGAGTAACATTCCTTGATTCCCCGATGTGGTTTATCCATCCTGTTCTTTGCGAAAATGTAATCGTCAGAGGAGTTACAACAATTGGTAAAGGTCCCAATAATGACGGATGCGATCCCGAATCAAGTAAAAATGTACTTATTGAGGACTGTAAGTTTGATAACGGTGACGACTGTATAGCAATTAAATCCGGACGAAACAATGACGGCCGCCGAATTGGTATTGCCAGCGAAAATATAATTGTTCGTAACTGCGAAATGAAGGATGGTCACGGCGGCGTGGTAATGGGAAGTGAAATTTCCGGCGGTGTTAAAAATGTTTTTGTTGAGAACTGTGTAATGGATAGTCCCGAGCTCGATAGGGCGATAAGACTGAAATCCAACACATTCCGGGGCGGTACTATTGAAAATATTTATGTCAGAAATGTTACTGTTGGAACGGTTGGAGAAGCCATCCTTAGAATGAATATGAAATATGATCCGAAAGAAGGGGATAATGGCGGATATCTTCCTGTAATGAAAAACGTATTCATTGAAAAAGTTACGAGTAAGAAAAGTCCGCATGCCTTGATACTGGATGGTCTTGATAATTCCAAGATTCAGAATGTTCTTATCAAAGACTGCCGGTTCGACGGGGTGGAAGAAAAGAGTATTGTAAATAATGTTGAGAACCTTGAGCTAGTGGATTTTTACATAACCGGGGTAAAACAATAATACTTTTGGGGAACTGTACTGTTGTGAAATTATTGTTTTTGAATAAATTTTAACAGGTGTAAGATGAGTGATTTTGTATTAAATGAAGATAGGTTTTTTGATCCGGATCCAGATGTTAGGAAAATTGCCCGTGAACTATATGAGAGTGTGAAGGATTTCCCGATTATTAGTCCTCATGGTCATGTGGACCCTAATATTTTTGTCGATAACAAACCTTTTCCTAATCCGACTGAACTTTTCTTAGCTCCCGATCACTATATCTACAGGATGTTATATTCTCAGGGGATTTCGCTCGAGTCCCTCGATATTCCCCAGAGGGAAGGTAAGCGATTGGGACATGATTCAAAAAAAGTCTGGAAAATATTTGCAGAGAATTATTACCTGTTCGCCGGAACTCCTTCAGGAGTATGGCTGGATTACGAATTCGCGAAAGTATTTGGTATTAAAGAAAAACTCAACGGGGTTAACGCCGGAAGGATATTCGACGAGATTAATGAAAAGCTCAATACGGATGAATATTTACCCAGAGCACTTTATGACAGATTTAAGATAGAAGTTCTCTCCACAACCGATGCAGCAACTGACTCTTTGAATGAACATAAAGATATACGCGAGTCAGGCTGGAAATCAAGGATTATTCCATGCTTCAGGCCGGATGCTGTTACAAACATCTCGGATCCGAACTGGAAGAACAATATAAATCTGCTAGGTGAACTTGTTGGTGATGAGATAACATCTTATAAAAAATATATTGAAGCGATTAAAAAGCGAAGAGAATACTTTATGGCGAACGGGGCTACTTCAACCGATCATGGTGTGCTTACTCCGTATACGCATAAGCTAAGTGATAAAGAAGCAGAAAAATATTTCAATAATGCAATGAATGGTAATGTTAATGAATCGGATGCGGATGTTTTTACTGCCAATATGCTGATGGAAATGGCTGCCATGAGTTGTGATGACGGACTTACAATGCAGATCCATCCGGGATCACATCGTAATCACAATAGTGTTATTTACGATAAATACGGACTTGATAAAGGTTGTGATATCCCTCAGAGCACCGAGTATACAAATAATCTTAAAGAACTTTTAAATGCTTACGGAAACAATTCTAATTTGACAGTTATACTGTTTACTCTAGACGAAACAAACTACACACGCGAGCTTGCACCTTTAGCTGGTCATTATCCTGCGCTTAAACTGGGCCCTGCATGGTGGTTCCATGATAGCATTGAAGGTATGACACGGTACCGACACAGTATCACGGAAACAGCCGGATTTTATAATACCGTCGGTTTCAATGATGATACAAGAGCGTTTGTTTCGATTCCTGCAAGACATGATGTTGCCCGTAGAATAGATTCAAATTACCTGGCGGGACAGGTTGCCAGACATATTATTTCCATTGATGATGCCGGAACGATTATCAAAGATTTAACCTACAACCTTGTAAAAAAGGCCTACAAACTTTAATAAACTTCCAGATACAAAAATCAGGTTTTATAATGACGATTAATGAACTACGATCACTCGAAGCAGTGCAGTCGAATGATCCGGTTGAGTTGGAGCTCGGCGCGGATCTTTCAGTTGAATTATATCCGAGATCTGTTGATGAGCAGGATGGTGTCCTGTTTTTTATCGGTCGCAGCGGGGACGAGAAATTCCTCTATTTGGTATATAATACTTCGGATAATGCAACTGCCGGGAAATTAGAAGGGGATGTGACGGAACAGAAGAACACCGTGATAAAAAGGTGTTCACTTAGTCATAAAAATGCAGAAGCGATAAAGGAATTATTTGAATATACAACTCCTGTCGTTATTGGTCTCAAGAATTCATTCGGTTTCGGTGACAGGCTGGGTGTTGCAAATGCAGCGCATATCCGGTCGCTGGATAACAGCGATTTCAAGCCAATACTTGCGCAGCAATCCATAAGAGAACTTACCCGTACCCAGCGTACTCCGGACGATGTTATGAATGCGGCGGTTTGGGCAGTGTTCCAGGAAGGTTATAAAAACGGATTCGGCTCGGATGCCGATCATCTTAAAACAACCGCAGATATTGATCTGATGATAAATGCGGGATTTACAATGTTTACTTTTGATCCCGGTGAACATGTCATAAACGAAGCTGATCATCTTCCCATCGATGAATTGATTAAAATGGCAGAAGGATTTTCATGGGATAGTCTTAAGGACACGCTGCATTCTATGATAAGCAGGTACGATGGAGTGGAGTTCGATCTTGGAGAAGGATTGAAAATTACTCCGGAAAAAGATGCGGTTGTCAGGGCAATTACAAAGTATGGTAAAGCAGTGGCACACATTTCAGGATTGTTTAACTATCTGAAAACAAATTATTCGCACCTTCCGTTTGAAGTTGAAGTCTCTGTAGATGAAACCGAATCTGTTACTACACCTTTCGAACATTTCTTTATGTCGTCTGAGTTGAATAGACTCGGAGTTAAGCTTATAAGTCTGGCACCGAGGTTCATCGGAGATTTTGAGAAGGGTATTGATTATAAGGGCGATATTGAAATATTCAAAGAAGAGTATCTGAAACATGTGAAGATTGCCGAATATTTCGGATCATACAAAATCAGTCTTCATTCGGGCAGTGATAAATTCGGTGTGTACAACGCGATCGGATCGTTACACAGAGGATATACGCATGTTAAAACTGCAGGAACGAGCTATCTCGAAGCTCTGCGTGTAGTTGCTGCTTCTGAGCCGTCATTGATGCGTGAAATACTTGATTTTTCCCGCGATCTTTATGAGCAGGAAAAAAAGACTTACCACGTCTCTGCAGAACTTGAAAAAGTGCACCCTGCAAATGATTATCCTGACGCAGCATTGAAGGATCTGTTTAACCAGGATGATGCACGCCAGGTTCTTCATGTAACCTTCGGGAAGGTACTTACAACGAAGAAAGATGACGGAACTTATCTATTCAGGGACAGGATAATGAATTGTCTGGATAAAAACGAGGAACTCCATTACGAATTCTTGTATAAACATTTCCACAGACATTTGGATCCATTCAATAACAACTAAATGTTTGTGAAATAGATTATTAACCAACTTGATTATTGCGGTAAAAAAAAAGAGCAGCTTGTGAGCTGCTCTTCTTGTATACAATCGATAAAATATAATTAAACGGCAAGAATATTATTTAACTCTTCAAACCATTTACCGTAAGCCTCTTCATATACTTTTAAATTGCCGGCATCCGGTTTATAATCTTTAATCTTATTAAGTCCGCCGAATGCCTCCGCTGGAGATTTGTAGTAATCCGTTCCGATGCCAGCACCTCTGGCCGCACCTACAGAGCCGTCGGTGTTATATAATTCAATCTCAATATTACATGTATTAGCCAGAGTTTCGGCAAAAACCGGACTTAGAAACATATTCGCATGTCCAGCACGAACTACTTCAACATCAACTCCCATATCCTTCATTATATCAAGTCCGTACTTGAAAGAAAATACTATCCCTTCCTGTGATGATCTCAACATATGACCGATTTTATGAGTGTTGAAATTATACCCGCTGAACCGAGCGTTTACTTCACGATTCGCAAGCACTCTTTCCGCTCCGTTCCCGAAAGGTATTGTAACAAGTCCCTCGGATCCAACCGCGACTTTCGAAGCCAGCTGATTCATTTCTTCATATGTGTATTTGCCTCCGAGAACTGTATTTCGCATCCAGCTGTTCAGTATTCCTGTCCCGTTTATACAAAGTAGCACACCTAATGACGGATTATCATTCGAGTAATTTACATGTGCAAAAGTGTTAACACGTGATTGCTGATCATAACTGTTTTTATCCGTAACACCGTAAATAACGCCTGAAGTACCCGCTGTTGCAGCGATTTCTTTCGGATTTAGCACATTTAATGAGAACGCATTGTTGGGCTGGTCGCCTGCTCTATAACCTACTTTAATACCTGGTGCGAGTCCCAGTTCAGCAGCAGCTGCATTTGTTAATTCGCCCTGAACGCTGAAAGTTGGAATAATATCCGGGATCATTGAACTATTCAGTCCGTAAAAATCCAACAGCCTGGACGAAATGGCTTTCTCCTGGAAATCCCAAAATACACCTTCGGATAATCCGGAAACAGTTGTTACAATTTCACCGGTTAGTTTAGCAGCTATATAATCGCCGGGCAGCATAATTTTGGATATAGATTTATAAATTTCAGGTTCGTTCTCTTTTACCCATTTCAGTTTGGATGCCGTGAAGTTGCCGGGGGAGTTTAACAGGTTCACGAGACAATACTCATCACCCATCTCTGAAAATGCCTTATCACCTAATTCGACTGCTCTGCTGTCGCACCAAATAATAGAGGGCCTTAAAACCTTCATGTTATCATCTACCATCACAAGTCCGTGCATCTGGTATGAGATCCCGATACCTTCTATATCAGCCGGATCGAATTCTGTTTTCGACCGGATCTCGTTAACTGCATTTAGAATATGTTTCCACCAATCGTCCGGATGCTGTTCCGCCCATCCCAATTTCGGTGAATTTATTCTCATTTCTTCCTTTGGGGAAAATGCTGATGATATGAGCTGACCTGTATCAGCATTAATTAAGGACGCTTTTACCGATGAACTTCCGATATCAAGTCCCAACAGTGACTTCACAGCCATTTGATACTCCTTTATAATTCGAAACTGAAACCTTTATTTTTTAATTCCTCGTATGTCTTTACATCGAACTTGAATAGTTGTGCTGCCCGATGGGGTACTCCTTGCTGCAGTTCGTCAAGTTTATGAAGCAGATTCATTCCCAGTAGCTTCTTCCTGAAATTGCGTTTATCCAGTTTTTTGTCCATGATGCATTCATACAAATTCTGGAATTGAGTTAGTGTAAATTTTTTCGGCAGAAGCTCGAAACCTATCGGTTTGTAACGGACGCTTTTTCTGAGTTTAAGTAATGCCGATTGATAAATCTCATTATGATCGAACGGCATTTGGGGAAATGAAACAACAGGAAACCATTTTACATCGGTAGTATCAATGCCCGGTTTAAGCGAATGTCTTTCAGGATTAATTAAAGCGAAGTACGCTATACTGATTACTCGTCTAGAAGGGAAGCGGTCTACATCGCCAAACGTTTCTACCTGTTCAAGATATATATTTTTAACGTTACTTGTTTCAGCAAGTATTCTTTCGGCTGCATTGTTAATGTCTTCATTCTTTAATACAAATCCACCCGGCAATGCCCAGGCTCCTTTTTCCGGCTGATTTTTTCGTTTAATCAATAGAACTTCTAATCTGGAGTTTTCAAATCCGAAGACAACACAGTTAATCGAAAGGTTCTTAACGATATCTTTTGCTTTATGTGACATTTGGAAACCGGATTATGATTTGATGCCTTATTGTAAAAAATACACATTGCAATTATATTATTTAATGAGCTAACAACAAAATTATTTAGTTGTCTCAGTGAAATCTCCAGTATGATAATGCGTATCATATGTCTTCGTTAAAGCTGGTTACAGCGTTTTCTGGACAACAGGAGGTAAATATAAAAGAAATACTAGTTTCCAGCTTGACAAATGGATAAATATTTTTTAGCTTGCTAAGTAAATGATAAAGTAAACCTTTAAGTAAACGATAAATCAAATGGTGATAATCTCAAATACAAATTCAACAGAAATTAAAAGCTCAGAAGGGTTTTCATTTATTTGTTAATTATATTTTATTATTATTTCGTTCTCATATGAATGAAAGGAAACTTAGATTTATAAATATTTAAACCATCAACTACTAATAATCTTCTAAAACAGGAGGATAACATTTATGAAAAAAGGGTTACTAATTACGATTTTAATGTTTTTATTATCAACAGCGGGTTTATTCAGTCAAACACTTGTTCTTCCGGGCGAAGGAACATTAAGGGAGGCAATTATAAACGCTCAGGAAGGAGAAACATTGACATTACTTGGGGGCGCTGAGTATACCGAAGTGGAAACCAGCTTTGGTACAATCACTAAAAAACTTACTATTACCATTGACGGCGGTGATTTAACACAAAAAGCAGTTTTGAAATTTTCCGAAAATGATGATTCCGAAAGAACGTTCTTCCGGTTGGAAGGCGGGGCTGAATTTACCATAATGGGTGTTGAAGCAGATGGAAGTTACGATGGTGCGACTGCTGCAAATCATTTTATCCAGGTTGGAGTTGAAGATGGCGATATGAACGTTGCAACGATAAAAAAAATAGCGGTTGATTATTGTTATATCCACAATTTGGTAGGAAATGTTATTGATGCGGGAAACTCAGCAATTAAAACTCTGATGCTAATTGATACTACCTATGTGCACAATTCAATTATGCATGACATTGGAACAGCGATATATTTAAAATATGCCGGTGAAAACTGGCTTTCATTAAGAAATTGTACCATATACAGAACATCCAGTTACGGTATAAGGGTTGCCGGACCAGGTGAAAGCGGCATGTGGGATAATCAGCCAAAAACTCTAATTGATCATGTTACCATGTACGATATCAGGGACAGGGAGACTATTCAGGTAGAAAAAGGTCCGAATCAACAGCCATGGACTATAACTAACTCAATTTTTGTTAATCAGACCGTGAAAGATCGTAATACGCTTAACCTTAAGGATCTACCGGACCAGGCATCCGTAATTTCGAATATTTGTTACTGGGATGTTGGTAAAACTGATTGGAAAAACAATGTAGTTCATGATACACTAAGAATGGATCCCGGATTTGCAGATCCCGACAACGGCGATTTTACTTTGCCGTCGGGAAGTGAACTCTATACATTCGGTACTGATGGAATGGCAATAGGCGATCCGCGGTGGGCTCCGGAACAGGGCCCGGTTGGGGTTGAAGAAGAATCCACATTACCGGAAAAGTTTTCTTTGTCTCAAAATTATCCTAATCCGTTTAACCCGAGTACAATTATTTCCTTCGATATAGTTGAGACTGCTAATGTTTCACTCAAGATCTACGATGTCCTTGGTAGTGAAATTGCTACATTGGTTAATGAAAGACTTGCTTCGGGCTCTTACAGGTATAATTTCAACGCAGTAAATCTGCCATCGGGAATTTATCTTTATAAACTGACAGCAGGTAATCTAGTAATGACCAGAAAAATGGTTCTGACTAAATAATGTACTTTGTACATGACTGATATTGAAAGCATCTGTTTACTTGCGTTAGTTCGTTATGTAAACAGGTGCTTTTATTTTATTGCCTTGTTTGTTTCATGAAATCAAATTAACGTGTCTTATTCCCGACAATAACTCAACGGATAATGATTTGCAATCGCTGCTAAACAAAACAAGAATTATTACACTATTTCTCGTGCTGCTTCCAGCATTAACATCCGGACATATGTTGCATGGAGGAAAAAGTGTAACATCCGATCAACAACCTTTTGCTGTACAAGATGGAGAACAAAGTATATCTGAAAAAGCCTTACTATCCATTGCAAAAGGTATTGAGTACTTTCATAAGTTTAATATCAATGGCGGCTATGTCTATCACTATCTTCCTGATCTAAGTAGGAAATGGGGAGAGAATGAGTATACTGACAGCACTATTGAAGTTCAGCCACCGGGTACACCAGCGGTAGGTATCTCATACGTTCGTGCGTTCGAAGCCACTGACAATCCAAAATATCTTGAATATGCGGAGGAAACTGCAACTGCGCTATTATACGGACAGAATGATCTCGGCGGATGGGATCATACAATTACATTTGGAAAAGAATTAAGTCAGGATGTTAGTTTTGATGATAACCAGTCGCAGACTGCAGTTCGATTCCTTATGCTTGTTGATCAACACTCAGATAAACAGGAAATTAAAGACGGAGTTATTAAGGCATTACAAATGATGCTCGTTAGTCAGCAAGAGCAGGGAGGATGGCCTCATTATTATCCCGAGCAGGGTAACTACCATGACTATGCTACATTTAATGACGGCGGTATTAATGATTGTATAAAAGTGATGATTGAAGCATATGAGTTCTACGGTTCAAAGTCGTACTTGAAAAGTATTAGAAAAGTCGGAAGATATATCTACATTTCACAACTTCCGCCGCCTCAGTCCGGATGGGCGCAGCAATATAATGAATTCCTTCAGCCTGCTTGGGCAAGGACATTCGAACCCCCATCGGTTTGCCCGCTTGTTACAATCAGAAATATTCATTCCCTAATTGATATTTTTCTCGTTACCGGTGATGATGGTTTACTCGAACCTATTCCGGATGCGATCAGGTGGATGAAGGAAACAAGACTGCCCAATGGTAAATGGGGTCGGTTTATTGAATTCGGTACGAATCAGCCGATGTTTTATGACCGGGGCAGAATTCGGGTTAATTCTCTGGAAGAACTGAGCATGGAAAGAAGACTGACCTACGGTTATCTGCAGGAGCTCAATCCGGAATTTGAAGATGCCGTTGAAAGGTACGAAGCCGTTCTGAAACTCGGTAGAAAGGAATATAAAAAGAAGTATAAAGAGTATTTCAGTTCTGATGAATATTTCGAAAATCTCGAAAAGGATGTTGAAAAAATTATCGCTGCACAGGATGAACAAGGCGGCTGGCTTGTAAAGAATGACAGGTTCAAGAATAAAATTCCCAATCAAATGTGGAAAGGCGATTTTCTTGTTGCTGACAGAGTGAGCAGTGCCAGGTTTAATTATAGTATTTCTAAGTTAAGCGAGTTTATCAAGCTTAGTAAAGCTCGAAATAAGTAAAAAAATTATTTACAACAAAAGTTTTAATAAAACCACTAACCAAGGAGAAAGAGAAGATGCGAAAGATTTTACGTTTATACTCTCTCAATCTTACTCTTCTGTTGCTGTTACTAGTTGTTTCTGTTTTACATTCACAAACCCGAAGCCGTATTATCGGTACCGTTACCGACGGTCAGACGGGAGAGCCATTATTCGGTGCGAATGTTATTGTAAAGACAACATATCTGGGCGCAGCAACGGACTTAGAAGGCAAGTTTTTTATGGTGAACGTTCCTGTAGGGACATATGAAGTACAGGCGTCACTTATAGGTTATAAAAAGCATTTAATGAAGGGGGTTATTGTCTCGGCTGACAGGGTTACTTCACTTAATTTTGTGTTGCAGCCTACTTCAATAGAGAGTGAGGAAGTTGTTGTTACAGCTCAGGCAGATGTTCTTCATAAAGAAGTAACAAATACCCAGCTCGTTGCTACTAGTGATGATATCACATCGGCTGCAGGTATTAGAGAAATAAATTCATTCCTCGAAAATATGCCCGGTGTTGAAGAAGATAACGGATATTTAACTATCAGAGGCGGTACTTCAGATCAGGTTGGCGCAATGGTTAATGGACTTGCTTACAACAATGCTGCTGTCGGCAATGCAGAAACAACTATTCCGCTTAGTGCTGTCGATCAGGTTTCACTACTGTCGGGCGGTTACGGTGCAGAATATGGAAATTTCAGATCCGGATTAATAAACATTACAACAAAGACCGGTTCGAAATCCAGTTATCATGGTACAATAAGTGTCTCAGCCGATCAATCGCATTTAAGAAGATTCGGACAGAAACTTTCTGACCCGAACAATGATATATTAATTTCATTCCTGAATCCTGAAATATCCTTTGTTGGAACAGAAGAAGTCTGGGCAGATAACGAGTATATGAGAACCCAGCATCCCCGTTTTATCGGCTGGAACCAGGCTGCTGAAAACTATAACAGGTCTGTTACTACGGAAGAGGAGAAAGTTACTCCTCTTGATATGTACCTGCTGGGTGCATGGATGTTCATGGCTGAACCGGATTTCGAGGCGCTTGAAAAATTAGGTTATACTGTTTCAGACGAACATAAAAGATTGATTAAGGAACATGCGCGGGAAGAAGAAGGGTCTGATTTCGATATTGATGCCGGTTTCGGCGGACCTGTTCCATTTGTTGGCAAATATCTGGGTGATATGACTTTTTATCTGGCAAACAAATCTACGGAACAGAACTATATTATGCCCGTATCAAGGGAAAGAAATAAAACCTACACTACTTTACTGAATATCAAATCAACTCCAATGTCGACTATGTCGGTTACAGTTAACGGTTTATGGAAAAGGCAGCTTGGAGTTAGCCCTATACGACCAGCCTGGGGAGATATGCCTAGCGCTGACGACAGAGGTGGATTGATGAAAGCCGATAATATTAAATGGTTTTCCAATTCTAATGATAAAATGTATTATTTTGATCCCGCTTTTTTCCCTCAACTCGATCAGACGATATTGATGGGAGGCGTAACCATAAACCAAGTACTTAGTAACTCTACTTTTTACGAATTAACTCTGAGTGCTTTGGATATATCGAATCATAGTCTTACCGGTGATAGCAGGGATACTACTGAAATAACCCGCTTCGGACCTATTCCTGTGGATGAATCACCTTATAATAAACTTCAGTATGCCGGTACTCACAGAGTCTCAGGATACAGGTATCCCAGCTATGATTCATTCATCGGATTGAGTGATTTCCGGTTTAGGGGTAAGGAAGGTGATTTATATGATAATTCCCGGACAACACAATATCGTGTTAAGTTTGATATCGCATCCCAGATTAATGAACATCATTATCTCAAGGGTGGTTTTGAATACAATTATATAGATATTGACCACAAACTGTGGGAAAAATGGAATAATAACGCGTACAACGCGTATGAGTTTAATTATCACAGAACTCCAAGTCAGACAGGAGCCTACATACAGGATCAGATAAGCTACGAGGGATTAGTTGCTAATCTGGGATTGCGTTTGGATTATTACTACGGCGGCGGAGGTTTGTGGCCTTCAGGCGATCCGTTCTCGGAAGCATTTTATCCTGATGCCCTGGCATCCAGCGATCCCGAAGCGCTTTATGACTACCTCGAATCGGGTGAATCGTATGTATGGGACAGATGGGAGGAATATGATAAAGAAAATCCCGGATTTCTTAAACCGGTAAAAAATTATCTGACTCTGAGTCCCAGAATTGGGCTTTCATTCCCTGTGACCGACAGATCAAAATTTTATTTCAACTACGGACACTTCCGCTCGAATCCGCCATATTATTCAATGTATTTATTTAGATACAGGTACACCAAGAACGGTGTTTACGATATGTCGAATCCGAACCTTGAACCGCCGAGAACAGTATCGTACGAACTTGGAGCGGCATATAACTTTTATAAAAGTTATATGATTAAAGTCTCGGGATATTATAAAGATGTAACCGGTCAGCATGGTGAGGTTGCTTATCAAAGCGCTGACGGAAGTATTGATTATGATTTCTGGTCAAATAATGAATATGAAGATATTCAGGGTGTAGAGGTTAATTTAAGTAAATCAGATAACAGCTGGATAACCGGCTGGATAAACTTTAATTATATGCTGAAGAAGAACGGACTTACCGGCAGGGAAGTAATTTCAGATGTCACTATCAACAGTGATCAGGAAGGTTTATACGCCGGTCAGGAAGATCGTTTCCTGCCCACACCGCAGTTGAATGCCAGTTTAACTTTGCGATCACCGGATGATTTTGGTCCTGAACTCTTTGGAGAAAGTCTCCTGGGCGACTGGAGTTGCACGTTTTTCTTTAAGTGGAAAACCGGTAAATACCTTACTTGGAATCCATTAGGAGATCTTCATGTAAGCAATAATCTCCAGTATCCTGATTACTACATGCTTGATCTTAAACTGAGTAAAACATTCAAAATAGCCGGATTGAATACTACCTTCTTCGTTGATGTAAGTAATTTGCTGAACTTGAAGGTTAGTTTACTTTATAAGGAATACGGTTACTCAGATGATGACGATATCGACATGGGTAACTATCTTGCTTCACTTCGTCTGCCGATGTATGATTCACCCGATTACGATGAGTTGAGAGAACAAAATGAAGGATATTATTTACCCGGAAATGATAAAGTAGGTGATATGAGATCTTCATCCAAACCTTACATAAACGACCCGGACTATTCGTTCCTGTTGTATGGTGAACCGAGAGATATATGGTTTGGACTAAGAATTGATTTCTAATTTATCATTGAGAAAGAAAAATTTAGGAGTAACAAATGAATATAGAAAATAGTTTTAATAGACGGTTGAAGAGGAGAGTGATACCGGTTCTATGTGTTTTTCTATTCCTGTTCGGACAGAGCAACTTAACAGCCCAATCTACGCCGGAACTCCAAACGGCTCTCATGAAGTTAGGAAAATTGTGGGTTGGGGTAACTGCACATGGAGGCAAAGGCTCCTTTGAATACAGAGCCGGTTTTTTCCCGAATGACTTCGGTATTATGGCACAGCGAGGACAGTACCAGGAGGCGTATTCCGCAGCTGGAATTACATTCGCCACAACCAACTGGTATAATCCTGATGAGCTTGTTGACTCAGTGCAGCGAGTATCTATTTATAGATTAGTTAACGATTATGCACCAACGGGAAAAGTTACTGTCCCCATGATTAATTATTTACGGTATAGGTATCCCGAACAGCTCGTTAACTTCGAGGAAGTTGAACTTGAGGACTTCGGAGAATACAATCCGGATTATGCTGGTTTTAAAAATCATACTTACGATCAGATTGTTGAAGTTACCAACGAACACATTTTCGGTTCATACAGAAAAGAAGGAGAAGGAGAGGGAATCAAAGTAAACAGAAAACTTCTATCCTGGTCTCAGCAATTTCACGACAATTACATTGTAAGTGATATCACTATTACAAATGAAAGCGATTCTACCTGGAAGGACTTTTATATAAGTATTCAGGAGAATATGTACAACGTATACTTCTCGAACGGTTTAAATCCGGCACCACCGTCAAACGAAGCAATTAACTATGCTATGACATGGCAGCACTACTACGGAGGAAGAGAGGGCGAAGATGATTTGAGAGTATTCTACGAGTACAGCGCCGACGATCCTCGTGCGCCTGGCGATGATATGGGTGCTCCCGTGACTTCACAAAGCGGAAGGCTGTTATATCCGAATATGTCATTCTACACCATCCTTCATGCATCCAAAGAACCTTACGTTAATGATGCGGATGATGTGGATGATTTTAACCAACCGAGGATTACATATACCGGTAAAGCAACTCAAATTCCCTATAATGAAGAGAATGACGATTACGGCAGCAACAATTTCTACGCAATGCGCGGTGAGTATTCGAAGGATTATCCGATGAGCGGAAACGTCAGAGAAGGAACGTTTCATGGTTTGAATACCGATGAACTCGGTGTATCTGATTATTCCGATTATGTGGCCGGTTATTATACCGGGGCTCATGAAAAAACAGCCGTCTTCGGTCCGTATACATTTGAACCCGGACAAAAGTTAAGGTTTGTTTGGGCGAGCGGTTTTGCCGGTATTGGATTCGAGAAAGGCAAAGAAGTCGGTGAAAAATGGCTTGCCGGAACACTTGAGAATCCGCCCGATATGCCCGATGCCGAAACGGGATGGCTCCCTTCTAATTTCGAATTCCCTTCAGATGCTGATGAAATGGATAAGAGAAAAGACAGATGGGTGAGTATGGGTATTGATTCGGTTATGGAATCAGCAGCCCGTGCCAAATGGAATTTTGAACACGATTATAATGTGCCGCAGGCTCCGCCTCCACCGGATTATATCGAGATTACCGGACTCGGAACCGGGGTTGAAATAGTTTGGTCCGATCCCGCGGCCGAAGCAATGGATAACTTCGAAGGGTACAGGATCATGAGAAAAGTTTCTTCAGCTGATACTGTATCATATATTGAAATTTATAATTCTGACGCGACTGATATAGCTTCGGAACATACTTTTGTCGATGATAATGTACTGTTCGGGGCTCAGTATTATTACTATCTCCAGGCTAAAGCAAGGATAGACGAGAATGATCCAGATGCATATCCTTCTTCTAGAGGAAAGATCATTTACAGCAGCAGGGCATTAGATCCGAATTATGAGTATGTAAATCCGCCAAGAACTTCTCAGAACGATTTATCAAAAATCAGGATAGCTCCGAATCCTTACAATATCAACGATCCGTTGTTACAGACATACGGATTTACCGATCAGCGCGGAATAATATTTTTTAATCTGCCAGGTACTGTTGATATCAAGATATTTACGGAAAACGGTGATCTGATACAGACTATAGAACATGACAGTCCGGTACTCGCAGGTTCTTATACCTGGGATTTACTTACGTCGAGCCAGCAGATAATCAGCAGCGGCATTTATATTGCGGTATTTCAAACACCGGACGGAAGAGTGTCTTACCAGAAATTTATCGTAGTACGATAAAATAATAGGAGATTGTCAGCAATGAAATTTATAAAAATACAATTACTAATTATATTTTTGTTCTGCATCCAGAGTATTAGCGCTCAGGTAGGTCTTGACAAGTTGGCGCAAAGTACTATGAATTTTTTACTGGTAAGTACTTCGCCTAAAGCCAGCGCAATGGGCGATGCGTATTTTGTTGTCGGTAAAGGAGCCGATGCAATGTTCTATAATCCTGCTGCAATTGTTGAGACTAATGGTGCATTTGATATCGCGGTGAACTACACGCAATGGATAGCTGATATCAATTATCTCAGCGGCGGTGTTGCTTATAAAATGGACGGTAATCTTGGTACTATCGGTATTAGTATATTAACAGTTGATTACGGAACGATAAACGGAACCAGTCTGATTAGCGAAGCACAGCAGGCTGATTATCCTGCAGGGTATATCGATAACGGACCGGTTAGTAATGTCGGGGCGTATGCTGTTGGTATATCATACGGAAGGAAAATCAATCAACAGTTTTCGATAGGCGGTAACATAAAAATAGCCGGGCAGAATTTGGGTGAGAATGTTTACACTACCGGTACGAAGACATCCAATGATGCTACCAAACTGGTTTTTGATGCCGGTGTTAAATATGATACAGGTTATAAAGGATTTAGCTTTGGTATGGCTATACGTAATTTCGCATCACAAGTTAAGCGGGAAGAGATTGATGAACAATTACCTCTAACCTTTACAATGGGAGCGGCAGTAAGCTTGCTGGATCTTGTTGCACGGGAATTCAAAGATGGACACGATTTGACACTCGCCGTAGATTATCTCCATTCAAATAATTACTCGGAAAGAATAAACATGGGAATGGAATATATCTTTAAGAATATGGTCGCAGTTCGCGGCGGCTACCAGACCAACAGGGATCTGGCATCGTTCTCCGGCGGTATCGGGCTGGTTAAACAGTTCGGCGATTACGGTATCGAGTTGAATTATTCGTTTTCTAAGATGGATATATTTGATAATGTAAATAGATTATCATTAGGATTTACTTTTTAACATCTTCCGGGAAGCGGGACTATGTCCTGCTTCTTTTTTATAATCATATGCAGGTCCTTTTCAATTGAAGAACAGGATTATAAATATTTTGTTTGCTTTGGTAGTACTCTGCGGAGTAATGGCCGCGCAGCAGAGTTACTCTGTTTGGAATCCTGATAATGGCGACGGGACATACAATAATCCTGTTATTTATGCCGACTATTCCGACCCGGATGTAATTCGTGTGAAAAACGATTTCTATATGGTTGCCTCAAGTTTCTCACAATTTCCCGGACTTCCTGTTCTTCACTCCGACGATCTTATCAACTGGAAAATTATCGGTCATGTTGTTCATGGTTATCCTTTTGATGAATTTAATTTACCTCAGCATGGTAAGGGACTCTGGGCGCCGAGTCTTAGATTTCATGACGGGAAATACCGGGTATTTGTCGGCGATCCGGATCATGGAATACTTATGTCGCAGGCTGATAATCCGGCAGGACCATGGACACCGGTGCATCTTGTTCAGGAAGGTAAAGGTTTAATCGATCCGTGTCCCTTCTGGGACGAAGACGGCAAGGCTTATCTCGTTCATGCATGGGCTAAAAGTCGCGCGGGATTTAACAGTGTACTAACTCTTCACGAAATGAGTCCCGATGGGCGATCGCTGCTGGATACAGGTAAAGTTGTATTCGATGGACACGAAAACCAGCCCACAATCGAAGGTCCGAAGATGTATAAGCGAAACGGTTACTACTATATCTTTGCTCCAGCAGGTGGTGTTAAGCCGGGCTGGCAAACCGTTTTGCGTTCGAAGAGTATATACGGACCATACGAAGACAAAATAGTTCTGGAGCAGGGAAGTACTTGTATCAACGGACCGCACCAGGGCGGATGGGTAGAACTAGAGTCAGGAGAGTCGTGGTTCGTACATTTCCAGGACAGGTATACATACGGCAGAGTAGTTATGCTGAATCCGGTACGATGGATTAATGACTGGCCGGAAATGGGAATTGATCTGGATGATAACGGTATCGGTGAACCGGTGTATGTATTTAACAAACCTGATATAGTTAGTAAAGTCGGGACCGTTACACCGCAAACCAATGATGATTTTAGCAGCGCTGAACTTGGTCTTCAATGGCAATGGGAAGCTCTATATAAATCTGAGTGGTACTCGTTAAGTGAGAATGAGGGGAGCCTAAGACTTTTCCCACAAGCACTTGCGAAAGATCAGAACTTGCGTGATTTACCTGGTATAGTTGGTCAGAAATTCCCGGCGGACAGATTTACAGTAACAGTTAAATTAAATCCCAATTGCGAAAGATCAGGTGTGGTAATACTCGGTATGGATTACTCGGCAATTGAACTTTTTAAGACTTCTGAAGGAACGGTGCTAAGACAAACCATTTGTATTGATGCGGATAAAAGCGGAAATGAAAGGACAATTGATTCGTTAAACTATAATAATAATAGTGAAATTTATTTACGGATCTACGTAAGCGAAGAGGCCTACTGCAGCTTTGCTTACAGTGGGGATGGTAATGATTATCAAGTATTCGGCAAAACTTTTAAGGCAGCTGCAGGAAGATGGGTTGGAGCCAGGATTGGATTATTTGCAGTCCACGAAAGCGATAACAGTGGAAACGGATATACAGATTTTGATTGGATTAAAATTAATTAGATGGATTAACCTGTAATTGAAAAAATGAGGAATGAAATGATCTTAAGAAATATTGCGAAAATGATTCTGACAGTTTTATTCATTGTACCGGTTATAGTTTCAGGTCAGAATGAAAATATTAAAAATGAAATTGCATACTATTCAAACGAACTCCCATTTGAAATGGGCGAGGTTTCAGTTCCCCAATTTCCGGCTAAAGAGTATAATATTTTAAGCTACGGTGCTGTTGGAGATGGTATGACATTGAACACAGACGCTTTCGCTACAGCTATTAAGGAATGTAATGAAAGCGGCGGTGGATTAGTCAATGTTCCTGCGGGTATATGGCTTACCGGACCAATTACACTCAAAGACAATGTGAATCTGCATCTGCAACGCGGTGCACACATTCAATTCAGCAAAGATTTTGATCTGTATCCACTCGTTCTTACTTCTTATGAAGGCAGACCTCAGTACAGGTGTACCTCTCCGTTAAATGCTAAGGGTGCTGAAAATATAGCTGTAACCGGAGAAGGAGTTATTGACGGTAACGGAGATGCATGGCGTCTTGTGAAACGCTACAAACTTACTGATAATCAATGGAAAGAATTGACTAAGCATGGAGTGACAGATTCAAAAGAGAAAGTCTGGTGGCCATCCGAACAGGCATTGAACGCTGAGAAGTATATTAAAGAATTAGGGAAGAATATCAGTCAGTTAACGCGTGAAGAAGCTGACAATATTAGAGATTACCTGCGTCCGGTTATGGTAAGTCTTATCGAATGTAAAAAAATTCTTTTAGATGGCGTAACATTTCAAAATTCACCGGCTTGGAATCTACACCCATTGAAATGCGAGAATATGATCATACGGAATATTGATGTTCGTAATCCGTGGTATTCGCAAAACGGCGACGGGATAGATCTGGAATCCTGCAAAAATGTCTATTTGTACAATTCCGGATTCGATGTGGGTGATGATGCGATCTGTATGAAGTCCGGCAGGGATAAGTACGGACGCGACAGGGGCATGCCATCCGAAAATATTGTGATAGCTGATTGTATAGTCTATCATGGACACGGCGGATTTACAATCGGGAGTGAAATGTCCGGCGGAGTGCGCAACGTTCTGATATCCAACTGCAATTTTATCGGTACTGATGTGGGACTGCGATTTAAAGTACCCGGGGAAGGGGAGGCATAGTAGAAAATATTTATATCAATAATATTTACATGAAAGATATTCCGACGAAAGCGATTAGTTTCAACATGTATTATGGAGGACAGGCGCCCACTGAGGCAGCTTCACCGGAAGAAGAGAGTAAAATGTCCGTTGCTGTAGAAGTAAGTGATGAAACTCCTGTTTTCCGCAAAATATACCTGGATAACATCGTTTGCACAGGTGCCCAGGATGCAGTGGTATTACAAGGTCTGCCCGAAATGCCGATTAGTGAAATCGTATTGAATAATTTGAAAATGACTTCACTAAATGGTGTTTCGGTTTTTGATGCTGATGGCATTAAATTTAAGAATTCAGAAATCATTTCCAAATCCGAACCGGTTTATAAAATCGTCCAATCGAGAAATATTCTATTTGATAATATTATTTTCTCATCCAATGAAAAATTTATGAGAGTGGGAGGATATAAATCGGATTCTATAGTGATTAAAAATTCTGAAGTTGATTTCAAAAGCGGCTTAATCGAATTCGGAGAAGGTTTGGACGAAAGAATTATTAAAATCGAACAATGATAAAGATTTCGGAAATAATGCAAAGTTATCAGAATCCGGGCGAAATACTGCCCGGAAAACTACTATCTATTATTAATTCCTGTACAGAATAGAAAAAATCCCAAAAAACTGTGGACAATCTTTTATATAAGTTAAGTAAACCATAAAGTAAGCAATAAAGTTATTGATAAAGTCATCTTTAAAGTGTATTATAAACACAGCATTTTTAAGGGAAATGCTCTAAGGTTTAACCACCATCCAAATACATATATAGCGGGTAGCGATCGTTTTTTTCTGAAAAAGTATTGAATCGCAGGAGATAATACTATTGAAATTAACGGTTTATGGAATTATGCAAATATTCAGCTTGCAGCCTCAACGGCAGTCTGAGTACCGTTATTCATACTCTACAGCTTCTGTTAGATTCTGAAAAGAATCAAAATATCCGGTGAAATCCGGCTAAATAAAACCACATAGCAATTCGTATCTAGCAGGAGGAAAATACATGCGAAGTGTACTTTCAAGGTTAATAATAGCAATTCTGATCATCTTTATTGGTATTACTTTAAATGCTCAGGGTGTGATCAAGGGTATAGTTTCTGATTCAACATCTGCAAAACCGTTATTCGGCTCAAACTGTGTATTGATAGGAACAGCACTCGGCAGTGCCACGAATTTTGAAGGTGAATTCAGGATCCCAAATATTGAGCCCGGTTCTTACCTTCTCCGAGTATCATACATCGGTTATGTGACCAAGGAGTTTAATGTTACTGTTCTGGAAAACCGTACTACTGAACTTAATGTTGAACTTGTTGCCGATATTCTGGAAGGTGAAACCGTTGTAATAACCGCACAGGCATCGGGTCAGGCTGCTGCAATAAATCAGCAGTTATCTTCAAATACAATTGTAAATGTGGTTTCCGAGGCAAAAATACAGGAATTGCCTGATGCTAATGCAGCGGAAGCTATCGGAAGGTTACCAGGTGTCTCAATTATCAGATCAGGTGGTGAAGCGAATAAGATTCTTCTGAGAGGCTTAAGCGATCAGTACACAAGTATTACAATTGACGGTGTTCAAATACCATCGACCGATGCAACGGGAAGAGGTATTGATCTAAGTACCATTTCCCAGGGATCACTTGCCGGAATTGAAATATTCAAAGCGCTTACCCCGAATAAAGATGCTGATGCCGTAGCCGGTAGTGTGAATTTAGTAACTAAAAAAGCTCCTTCCAAGAGGATGATTCGGGGTGTATTTAGGGGCGGGTATAATGGTCTGGAGAACTCTTATAACCAATATGACTTTTCGCTTAGATACGGTGAAAGGTTTTTTGATGATTTACTTGGTGTTCAGCTCTCCGGAAACCTCGAAGATAAAATTAGGAGCAGTGAATCGTATAGTATTAGCTATGATCGAAGTAAAAATAACCAGACCGATTACTTTATAAACCAGTTCCAAATTATCTATTCAGATGAAAACAGAACCAGACGGGGAATAGGTGTTATCCTTGATTATGAGACTCCCGACGACGGCAATATGAAATTCAACAACCAGTTTTATTCAACTCAGCGTGATTATATCACCCATCAAAGAGACTATCCTAACGGAGGGGGTCATTCACAGTACGGAAGCGGCGTTACATACACATACCGTGATCGGGAACAAGACATTAAAACATTCAGTTCCGCACTTACAGGAGAAAATCATCTATTCGGGTTTGACATAGACTGGGGACTATCCTATGCTGAATCAATTAGTGATTTCCCGTATGATTATACAATGGAATTCAGTGAAGGCTCCAGACAAGGTACTGCAGGAATGGCACCACCTCCCGCAGATTTAAAAAGTAACCCCGAGGTTCTTATTGACTATGCCTATAATAATTTTGTCTCGGCAACCTTAGGCGGTGCATTTTATAGAACACAGAATAACTTTGATAAAAACAATTCAATTTTCATTGACATTCTTAAAGAGTACAGCTTAAGTAAAGGATTATCCGGTGAAATTAAATTCGGCGGTAAGTATAAAACTAAGAGTAAAACAAATAAGGCAAGCCTTACTTATGGTCCCTATTATGTCAATAAATGGAGACCATATGACCTTTTGTCTGATGGTACAACTGCACCGAAAGATTTCACAGGAACTTCCTTTGAAGAATTCTATAATTACTACCTGGAGAATCCTGCCAATAATCTACCTTCATTCAGCTATTTCCTCGATGATGATCCAAAAAACAGAGAGCTATACGATAAATATGACATGTATCCACTTGTAAACAGAGATCTATTGCGGGAATGGTATGATTTGAATAAGGATGGAATCGGCGCGTCCGGCAGTCTAAATCAGTTGGAATATTTTGATGTCGGTACAGCGCATGCCAATGACTATGATATCAGCGAATCCGTCAGCTCTGTTTATTTGATGAACACTCTTAATATCGGACAGGACCTTGTTCTTCTAACCGGACTACGAGTGGAACAGGAAAATAACGACTATAAAAATAAATTTTCATTCAGACGTTATGCAAGTTTCCCGGCATCAGATTTCCAACTGGATGATACGACTTCATCATACAGCGAAACTATTTGGTTGCCAAACATACAACTGAATATTAAAGCAACCGATTATTTGAATGTAAGATTAGCCGCGTTTAGAGCTCTTGCAAGACCAGATTTCATTATGAGGCTGAATACTTTCTTTGCATTCAGAGATCCGTTTACCGGTTCAAGTCAGGAGTTAATATTAGGGAATCCGATATTAAAGACTGCCAAGGCCTGGAATTTCGAAATCAACGCTTCATTCTTCGGTAATGAAATCGGATTAATCTCTTTGTCTGCATTCTATAAGAGAATAGATGACATGTACCATATGTTAAATCGAATCAATACAAGTGATACAACGCTAATAAGAAGCCTTGGTCTGAAAGCAGATCCTCTTCACCAGACTACATATCAGCTTACGGTTCCATACAATTCACCCAAGCCAACCGAGCTTTGGGGATTTGAATTTGAGCATCAAATGAATATGACGTTTCTACCTGGCTTTCTGAAGAATTTCGTAATAAGCTATAATGCTTCACTTGTAAAATCTGAAACAACTTTAATTGGTGTGGTAACGGATACAACATATACCGAAGTAGAAATATTACCTGGTGTGATTATTCTAAATCCCGAGTATTCTCAGAGGCCGGTTGAGACCAAACAACGGCTGGAGGAGCAGCCAGAATTGTTTGGAAATGTTTCACTTGGTTACGACGATGGTGCATTCTCAGTTAGATTATCATTCTTTCATCAGACAGAATATAATATGTCATTCTCCCCGGATGGCAGAAGTGATAGAATTAACGGAAGTTTTACAAAGCTTGATATGATTATGAAATATCAGTTTACTGATAATATTTCGGTACAACTTAATGCAAACAACCTAACAAATCTGGAAGAAGAAGATTTTCTGGATGATAAAGTCAATGGTTATAAAATTCCGCGTAACAGTTCAAGATACGGGCTGACGGCTGATCTGGGAATCAGAATAGACTTATAAATATAAATCAATGGGTATAATCTATCTCATTATATCATGGATTAACATCAACTAACCTTAGGAGGAAGTATGAAGTATAAGTTTTACATCATCGCTGTTCTGGTGTTTCTCTCAGGCACAATAATTGCCCAGGATGTTCTAACACTTACGCCATGGGACGGTACGGCCGGAACAGAATTATTCGCACAAATACTTGCCGATTCTACAGCCGACGGCGGTATTAAACCGAACAGAGTATATGAACTGACGGCAGGACAGGTTTACGGAGCCGGACAAACATTTTATGTGGAAGACGGTAATACTCTGAGGCTTAGATCATCGGGTGATGAACATGCAATAATCTATCTGATTCCGACAGGTACAGGAAGCAACCCTCAAAATCCACCCGGATATTTTGTGAGAACCCGCGGCGGAGATCTTGAAATGACCGGCATCGCCTTAAGCGGCTACCTGGAACCGGTAGATGAGAATTTCTATAACATTCAGGGGGGACAATTAAGATCGGACTCGGAAGGATCTTCATTTATTATCGACAATTGCATTTTCTCAAATTGTTCCGGTCAGGTTTTGAGAACAAATGCCTCAACAAAGAAAGTGCAGTTTACGAATTGTATAATGACGAATTTAGGTACACTTCAGACTTCGAACTTCGGAGCGGGTAAAGGTATTGATCTAAGGGATGTATCCTGCGATGAATTAATACTGGTAAACAATACATTCACGAATTATCAGGACAGAGTTGTTCGACACTACAACTTCGGAAACCCGCTCGAAGGAACAGGAGATATTGGACGAGTAGTAATTGATCATAACACATTCTATTCAGGAATGGGCTTTCACGGCACATTGTCGTTAGGAAATGTAGGTGGAACGGTACAGATAACCAACAATTTAATGGTGGATGCGTTTGCAGCAGGTGAAGACAGTACTGATGCAACCAGAACCGCAGAATGGGCGAATAATGGTGAGTTCTATCAGAACGGCAACTCCAAAATGAGCTGGATATTTACAGCTCAGAATGATACAACCAAGTGGATTGTTAATAATAACTATTACGCAATCTCTTCTGCAGGACAAGGATTCTTCGACGCACATACCGAAATTACTGAAGGTTCGCCTTTGTCGGATCATATCAAATCAAGACTTGGCGTATACGCAGATGATGCCTTTGTGAAGATTGATGATCCGGGATTTGTAAATGCTCAGGATCTGATGATAAACCTGATGAACTTCTATGTAGATCCGGCAGGCGGAAACAAGACCAAAGAAACCGGAACATGGGTGCGTGAAGAGGATGATATGGACCGTCGTCCGTTGTCGTTCTGGATGAATGATTTCGATGTATCTTACCCGACAAGTTCACCGGCTTATACAGGGGCTGAAGACGGATATCCGGCCGGTAACTTAAATGCTTTCCCAACTCTTAAAGCTGAATGGGAAAGTGGTGAAATTCAGGAAGAAGTTCTAACACTTACGCCATGGGACGGTACGGCCGGAACAGAACTATTCGCACAGATACTGGCCGATTCAGCAGCAGACGGCGGTATCAAACCGAACAGAGTCTATGAACTAACCGCAGGACAAGTCTACGGAGCGGGACAAACATTTTATGTCGAAGACGGCAATACACTAAGACTTAGATCATCGGGTGATGAACATGCAATAATATACCTGATACCGACAGGTACAGGTTCTAATCCTGAAAACCCGCCCGGATATTTTATAAGAACCCGTGGCGGAGACCTTGAAATGACAGGTATAGCTCTTAGCGGATACCTGGAACCGGTTGATGAAAACTTCTATAATATTCAGGGTGGACAATTAAGGTCAGACTCAGAAGGATCATCATTTATAATTGATAATTGTATATTCTCAAATTGCTCAGGCCAGGTATTAAGAACAAATGCATCAACTAAGAAAGTACAGTTTACTAATTGTATACTTACTAACCTGGGTACATTGCAGACATCAAACCTTGGAGCAGGTAAGGGTCTTGATTTAAGAGATGTATCCTGCGGTGAATTAATATTGGTGAACAATACTTTTACAAATTATCAGGACAGAGTAGTACGCCATTATAACTTCGGCAATCCGTTAGAAGGCACCGGAGATATTGGAAGAGTAGTAATTGATCACAACACATTCTACTCAGGCATGGGTTTCCACGGCACATTATCATTGGGTAATGTAGGAGAAACAGTACAGATAACAAACAACTTAATGGTAGATGCATTTTCAGCCGGGGAAGACAGCACAGATGCCACAAGAACAGCAGAGTGGGCGAACAACGGTGAATTCTACGCGAACGGTAATTCAAAGATGAGCTGGATATTTACGGCACAGAATGATACAACCAACTGGATAGTAAATAACAATTACTATGCAATATCTGACGTTGGACAATCATTCTTTGATGCACATTCAGAAATCAGTGAAGGTTCACCATTGTCTGATCATATCCAAGCACGTTTAGGAGGTGCCGCTGCAAGTGCCTTCACGAAGATTGATGATCCTGGTTTTACGAATGTACAGGATCTGATGATAAACATTATGAACTTTTATGTAGATCCGGCAGGCGGAAACAAAACCAAAGAAACCGGAACGTGGGCACGTGAAGAAGATGATATGGATCGTCGTCCGTTATCATTCTGGATGAATGATTTTGATGTATCTTACCCGACAAGTTCACCTGCTTATACAGGTGCAGAAGAAGGATTCCCGGCAGGAAACCTGAATGCATTCCCTGATAAGTTAGCTGACTGGATTACCGATGTAAGACAAATTCCTAGTGCTGGAATTCCTGATGAATACACACTGCTTCAAAACTATCCTAATCCGTTCAACCCGTCCACAATGATAACCTTCAGTCTGCCAAAAACAGCCAGAGTAAACATTACTGTTTATAATATGCTGGGTCAGGCGGTTGTAACACTTGCTGACGGTGAGTTTAACATGGGTACACATGAAGTGGAATGGAATGCATCGAATGTTAGTTCAGGTGTTTACTTCTATCAGATGAGTACAGGAAGAACAACAATAACAAAGAAGATGATGCTTCTTAAATAAAGCAGACTGTTAAAATTTCGTTACTCCTTGGTGGTTAAAGAGTAACCCTTGGCGTCAACCGGCACCTTAACCCGCGCTGGTTGACGTTTTATTTATATGCGTTAAGATTAGACATGAAGTACATTTTATGACAAGCATTCCCTCACCGGACTTCTTATTGTACTCATGTAATACTATATTAATAATTATAATATTATTTTTATTTTACATTCTTATTAAAGCAATTATTAGTGCAACGGAGGCGAAATGTTCAGGATAAAATTATTTCTAATAGCTGGTGTTTTTGCGGTATTATTACTAAGCTGTTCAAAGAATAACGTTGACAGCGGATTTGAAAAATCATTCGATGTTGAACTTGGCAACCAGCTTAATGTGCTGAGAACAGATGAGGCTATTAGTATAAAACTAAGTGATATCAAAACTGCACATCCCGGTTTTAATGATGATGCGTATGCTGTGTATGAAGGGGAGAACGAACTCGAAAGCCAGGTATCCGATACCGATGTTGACGGTACCCCGGATCTGCTGACATTCGTAAAGGATATAAAAGCGAATGAGAATTCTGTTGTAGCAATTAAATATAATTCAAAGGGTGAGATAAAACATGATTATACAAAGCGTACACAAGCTGAAGTGTCACGTAAATTCGATTACGAACTCGTCGGTGTAAAATATACTAAAGGCAGATTTCAGAATGTCGATAAATTAAAGCTTCCCGCTAATCATGAAGATCATAACGCCTACCTGCGTTATGAAGGTCCCGGCTGGGAATCGGAGAAAGTCGGTTACAGACTTTATCTCGATGCGCGAACAAGAACAGATATCTGGGGGAAAAAGGTTGATACGCTTGTTCTTCAGGATGTAGGCGTTAATGATCTGGTGGCTGAGGATGAATCGTACCAGTCGATGATGAACTGGGGTATGGATATATTCAAGGTCGGGAAGTCGCTGGGAATCGGATCAATCACAATGCCGACGACAAAAGGTTTGGAAATTGTTGCCGATACAGACAGCGTAATCTGCTATATTGCAGACAACGGTGTTGTCAGATCTGAAGTACTGACAAAGTATTTCGGCTGGCAAACTGCAGCAGGAAAGTATGATTTTGCAACTTCGCACGTAATAACTGCCGGGAGCAGGCTGACTGAGTTTAATGCAGTAATTGATCCTGCCGTGGACCTAATGGCTACCGGACTGGCTAAGCATGAGAATACCACATACTTTACTTCTCCCGAGTCTAAAGAAGGATGGAAGTTTATAGCCTTATACGGTAAGCAGACTTTAGCAGGGCCCGAAGACAAGCTGGGAATTGCTCTTTTCTATAAATCAGATAATGAAGTTGAAGTCACCGAGGATAATTTGAGTTATATCGTTAAACTGAACACAACGGACGGAAAGCTGAATTACTATTTCGCAGCTGCATGGGAACAGGAACTGAATGGTATTAAAAATATTGATGGCTTCAAGACTTATCTAAGTGAGGTGATTGCCAGACTTGATAATCCAGTCAGCGTAACAGTTAAATAAATACTTCCATGAGCATGAGAATGAAATTATTCCTGACATTAGTAGTATTCCTGAGCTTGCACTTATCTATTTTTGCAGCAGATTATAATCTTGTAGTTGCAAAGGACGGCAGCGGAGATTTTACTTCGGTAAAGGAAGCCATTGAGAACCTGCCGATGTACAATTATGAACGCTATGTTATATATGTTAAGAACGGTGTTTATGAAGAGAGATTCAGAATTGAAAGAGATTACCTGACGATAATTGGCGAAAGCCGAGACAGTACGATTATTCAGTTCAGTCTACTCCGTTCGGATTGGGATAAAAATCGAGATTATATCGGTACCGCGGTTGCAAACATTCACGCGGATGATGTTGTGCTGAATAACCTTACAATAAAGAATACACAGCCTGCAATCGGTCCACACGCGTTTGCAGTTTACGGAACAGGTACGCGTACTATAATTATTAATTGTAACCTGATTAGTAAAGGTGCGGATACCGTATCACTTTGGAATTATAAAAACGGTATGTATTATCACGCTAACTGCTATTTCGAAGGTGCGGTAGATTTTGTATGTCCACGCGGCTGGTGCTATATAAAAGATTCCGAATTTTATGAAGTGAAAGCAACTGCTGCGGTTTGGCATGCCGCCACAACGAATCCTGAACAGAAATTTGTAATCCGAAACTCCTGCTTCGATGGAGTAAAAGGATTTCAGTTAGGCCGGCATCATTATGAAGCTCGTTTCTATTTCGTTGATTGCTCATTCTCAATGAATATGGCTGATGAACCTATCTACAGAGTTACTTACCCTGATAATCCCTCGCGAAATCGTCCGTATCTTTTCGGAGAGAGAAAGTATTTCTACAACTGCAGCAGGGAAGGGGGGAACTATGAATGGTTCGCCGACAACCTGCTTAAAAGCAGGCCTGCAGTGATGATTACACCCGCCTGGACATTTGACGGACGATGGGATCCCGAGAATACTGATCCGCCGAAGATAATAGGCTGGGAAGCGAATGGTAATACTCTCCGCTTATATTTCAATGAACTTATTACAGTGTGGAATAAACCAGTTCTTATTTCGGCTAATGGTACCGAATTAGAATTCAGCCGGGGACATGGTCGGGATATTCTGGAATTTACCGCAAAGAATAAGCTACACAGTAGTGAACTCATTGGTACTTTGAAAGTGGAGGGCGGAAGTATTTCTGCAAACACCGCCTCAGTCTACGAAAGAGTTTTAAGCGATGAAATTGTTTTACCGGCAGAAAATTAATCTCTTAACAACTCAAATAAATGTAACTCTTCATTAGACCTACTTCTGATCATAAAAGAATTATATCAGGTGATCAGTATAAACAAATATTAGAATACTCCGATAATGCAATTGTCAACTTAAACTATTTCGTTGTTGACTTTAACAGATAAACGGTGTTAAATTAAATCGTCACTTCAGTTTATGGCAAAACCGTTATAGCATTTTAACAACTTTCCGGGGAAGAAATGAAACCAGGCAAACTATTTTGTATACTGGCTTTTACCGTAATATCACACACATTTATCTCTGCTCAGACTACTGTTATCGGAATTGACGGGCTGACCTTCAATCAGACGGATTCTGCTTATACTATTGGAATAACAGATTCCTTCAAATTACATGGAATGGACATTACACCTGATCAATTATCTCTTTCCTGGGATCCATCCACACAAAAGTTTTCGTTTTACGGAAGTATTGCACTGGAAGTAGACGGAAACGACATCAGTATTTCTCTCGGAGATCAAGGTTCACCCGGAATAACAATTCTGAACAGTACAATCAGCGAAGTTGTGTTGAGCGTCGATGGACAATTCACAATGTACGGGATGAATTTCAACGCCAATTCACTGACTATTGAATGGAGTGGCAGCGGAACAAGCTATTCTTTTTATGGCACAGCATCCGCTTCGTTTGCTGCATCATCGGTTTCAGTAAGCTTCGGTAGTTCGGAAGCTGATGGAATTATCATTGATAACGGTTCCATCTCCCAGTTTTCGGTCGGGATTTCAACTGTGTTCGATCTTTACTCTGTTTCATTCTCTCCGGATGATCTTACGCTATACTATAATTCTTCGAGCGACGCATATAAAATTTACGGCAGATTAAGCGCATCAATTGAAGGTCAGGTAATTGATTTGGATGCTGGTGACATTACGACATCCGGAATAGAATTAAGCGGTGATGAGTTATCTTCTATGAATCTCGGGATCACTTCAGATTTTACAATTGACGGAATTGAATATAAGAGTGATGATCTTAAATTCGGGTATATTCAGAGCAGTAATTCGTTCTCGATTTACGGCTCGACGACAATCAGCCTTGATTCTGAATCGATTGACATAACACTGGGTGATGAAAGTACCCCCGGAATTCAATTCAGCAATGATAAGTTAACATATCTCAGCGCTTCTATTACTGCCGATATTACAATGCGCGGAGTTATATTTAAACCTTCGGGCCTAACATTCGGGTTTAACGAAAGCATTAACGAATATATAATATACGGCAGCGCTGATATAGTTGTAGATAGCAATGAACTCTCAGCTTCGTTCGGCAGTGACAGCAATCCCGGATTTGTTTATTCAAACAATTCCATTCAGAAAATAAACCTGACCTTAAGCGGAAATTCCACACTGAACGGGTTAATAATTAAACCGGATAATGTTACGTTCGAATACTCTTCATCGCAGCAGGCATATATACTTTTCGGTTCCGGATCTGTTTCGGTTGGTTCGGATAAAATTAATGTAACAATGGGTTCCGCCGACAGTCCGGGTATCCAGGTAATGAACGGCAGTCTTGAAAATCTTAATTTCGGAATTACAGCGGACTTTAGTCTCAGCGGACTTCAGTTCACTAATTCAGGTTTAACATTTATCTATAACAAATCGGCAAATTTATATGAAATATACGGCGGCGCGGATATAACTGTTGACCAGGAAGTATTTGATCTGCAATTCGGAGATTCCACAAACCCGGGTATTACAATTCAAAACGGTTTGCTTGAAAGTCTGACATCAACAATTACCGCCGATTTTAGTTTGTCCAGTCTCGAATTCAAACCCGACAATTTGACTTTCGATTACAACAAGACAAATGATTCATATATAATTTACGGCGACGATGCTGTCGTGGAGGTCGGCAGTGACAGCATCGACGTATCAATGGGTTCGCAGGGCAGTCCGGGTATCGAAATAATCAGCGGCGAACTTAAGAATCTTAACCTGGGGATTACAGCCGACTTTGTTCTTGAAACTCTTGAATTCTCACCCGATGGATTAACAATAATTTATAACGCTGATAACAGTTATGTCTCAATGTCCGGCGGCGCGAAGTTGTCGGTTGAGGATGAAAAGTTAACGGTAGATTTCGGAGACACTGCAAATCCCGGTATTAAGATTACAAACGGTGTTCTAACTGATTTGAATCTTTCTGTAACCGGAGACTTTAGTTTCAACAGCCTTGACTTTTCACCGGACGATCTTACATTCGGCTACAATAAAGCCGCATCAAAGTATTATATGTACGGCACAGTAAATGTGAAAATTGAGGATGATAATATTTCCGCGGGTTTCGGTAGTGAATCAAGTCCGGGATTCGAATATGTTAACGGCGAGGTAACCAATATTGATATTTCCGTAACCGGTGAATTCGGTTTGAAAGATGTAACAATCACACCGAATTCGCTTACATTTATATACCAGGAGTCATCTTCCGCGTACATTATGTACGGAACATGCAAGGTTAAAATAGAAGAAGATAACATTACTGCAAATCTTGGTTCATCCGACGATCCGGGTATTAAAATATCAAACGGGATTGTTGAGCATATAAACATCGGTATAACCGGCCGGTTCGGACTAAAGGATATTTCCTTTACACCTGACAATCTTACGTTTGAATGGGATAAAGAAAATGACTATTTCGAAATGTATGGTGCGGCCCTGATAACAATAGAAAATGAAGTTTTCAGTCTGGAATTCGGAGATGCTGATAAACCCGGTATAGTTGTTAAGGATAATGAACTTCAAAGTCTCACTTCCACTTTAACCGGCAATTTCACAATGGCTGATATGAAATTCAAACCTCAGAATCTTACTTTCGATTATAATAAGAGTAATGATTCATACATCATTTATGGTGACGACGCGGTTATTGCAGTTGGAAGCGATAGTATTGATGTATCAATGGGTACGGTTAGCAGCCCCGGTATTGAGGTAATCGGCGGCAGCCTGCAAAACCTGAATCTCGGTGTTACTGCCGACTTTACATTGGAGACCCTGGAATTCGCGCCGGAGGACTTAACGATAATTTACAATGCGGATAAAGATTATGTCTCAATGTCGGGCGGGGCAAAGTTGTCTGTTAAGAGCGAAAAACTTAGCGTAGATTTCGGCACTACTGCTGATCCCGGAATACAGATTACCAAAGGAGTACTAACCGATCTGAATTTGTCTGTAACCGGAGACTTTAGTTTCAACAGCCTTGACTTTTCACCGGACGATCTTACATTCGGCTACAATAAAGCCGCATCCAAGTATTACATGTTCGGCACAGTAAATGTGAAAATTGAGGATGATAATATATCCGCGGGTTTCGGTAGTGAATCAAGCCCGGGATTCGAATATGTTAACGGCGAGGTTACCAATATTGATATTTCGGTATCCGGTGAATTCGGTTTGAAGGATGTTAATATAACTCCAGACGCGTTAACATTTATTTATCACGAAGCTTCTTCCTCGTATATTATGTATGGAAGCTGCAAAGTCAAAATAGAAAGTGACGAAATAGCAGCTACTCTCGGTTCGGAATCCGATCCGGGTATTAAAATTACAAACGGAGAAGTTGAACATATCAATTTCGGAGTCACCGGCGAGTTCGGACTGAAAGGATTATCCTTCACTCCTGATGCTCTTACCTTCGAGTGGGATAAAGCCAGTGATTACTTCGAGATGTACGGTTCGGCAACAATTGACGTGGAAGGAGACGACGTAAAAATCGATCTGCATGATGCTGATAATCCCGGGATTGTTATTAAGGATAACAAACTTAAATCATTGGATGTAAGTGTATCTGAAGATTTCGAGATGAAGGGATTGAAAATAGAAGTGGATGATCTTACAGTAGTTTATAATAGCAGTCTCTTTGAATTCTACGGCGACATCAAATTGAATATTGGCGGCGAGTCAATTGCAGCTAATTTCGGTACAAGCAGCGATCCAGGATTGAAAATTGACAATGGTTCACTAACTCATTTTAACATCGGCGTCACGGGCAATATTAAAATCGGCGCACTTGATGCAGCGGCAAAAAATTTAACCTGTGAGTATGATAAGAGTTCTTCAAAATATTATTTAAGCGGTGAAGTGAAATTCGATGCGCTCTTTTCGCTTGATATAAATCTCGGTACGGACGGAATTGAAATTGATGTGTCGGGTACTAAGGATAAACTGATTATAAACGGTTTAACACTCGAGCTGGATAATGCCGATCTCGGTACTATCGATTTCAAGAAAATTAAAATCTCATTCGACAGCGACGGAATAAAAGAAGCTGATCTTAATGTTGCATTCCCGCTGGGTTGGGAAGTGGAAGCTGATATGAAGTTTACTGGTGATCCGGCTAAGCTTCATGAAGTCTCTATCGACTGGCAGGCGGATAATCTGGAAGACGCGATTGAAATTCCTGAAACAGGTATTGCCATATCAGAGATTAAAGGTACAATGGATAAAATTGATGATCCGTCTAACATGGAATTCAACGGAACGGTTGTGTTAACCTTCGCCGGACCTGAAAGTATTGACGGTAAGGAAGTTGCTTTGTTTGAAATGAGTTCAACCGTTATAATTAAAAAAACGGAATTATCGTTTCATACCGACGTAGAACTGGGCGCTTATAAAAGCGGAAGCAGTTGGCATGGTCTGCTGGGCAGCGGCAGCGCCACTATTGACTTAAAATGGAATCATTACTATAAATTTGATGCAAGCCTGAAGATACCGTCGGATCCGTTGGTTGAAATTGATTCAAAGTTTACTCTGCATAAATCAAAGGATCTTGAGGGATTGATGGATGTTGAATTTATCGTTCCGAAATGGATCCCGTTTGTCGGGGGTAAGAAGTACGGAAGTGTTGACGGCGCAATCAGGTATGTATTCGGTAAGCCTCATTCCAGTTACGCGGCCGGATGGGTTCATTATTCAATTCATATCTGGTTCGTTCATAAAAGCGGCGATATAGGAGCAAAGTACAACTTCGGTTCAAGAAAAGTCAGTAAAATTGGCAGTGGCAGTATAAAAAACGATTAAAAGAGAAGTTGGAAAACTGAGTAAAGAAATAAATACCGCAGATGGAATAAAATCAGTTAATTACGAGGAAATTATTCATTCATTTACCGTTGATGATAGTTCGCCTGATATGCTTATGCTTAATCTGGATTGGGGAAGTATAATTGATTCCGCACATATAGTTGTAAATGGTCCCGACGGTGTTTATGAACTCGTTAAATTAGACCTGAAAGATGAATCGGCTGATGAAGATACTTTGCAATTCGATGTTACGGAAAATTTCGCAACTGTTGAAGCCGATTCAACTGTAAATCTGGTTCTATTTTCACCGGGAGCAAAGGAAACCGATTCATACAAATCCGCAACTCTTACTCCCGGAGATTATCAGCTTCTCTTCACTTATAATTCCGATATGAATGCTATCGATTCGCTCGGTCTTAGTATCAATTCCTACTATCCTGAAACAACCGGAAATTTATCGGTCGAAAATACAAGCTCAGGTGAATATGACCTGGCGCTCAATTACTGGTCGTACCTTACCGATTCAGTCGATATTTCTTTTTACTGGAATGATACGGCTTCATACAACGGTTATAAATTGGACAGCCTGGCAGCAACAACTGTAAACGATACCGGATTTATTGATGCGGCCGTACATGTGCTTCCGGAATATGCAGATAACGGTGATGAAATTTATTTCTACGCAATAATTGATGACGGAGTTAACAAGCCATACTACACCGATTTTACCGAGTCCGTATTTCATACTAATCCTGTTAGTGGTCAGGTGATTATGCTCGAAGACGGTATAAAGACCGGAGAAGCGGGCATTACTGCATATCTTGATAAATCTCAAAACGGAAGCTTTGATACGGATTCGACCGGCGGACGTGAATATGCTGTTATTACGGATGATGAAGGTTACTTTAGTTTTAACCAGAGCTTATCCGACAGCATTCAGATCAACATTGTTATTCCTTACGGATATGTTCTTGATGAATCTTCACCTGACCAGCCCCCGTACATCTATCAGCAGTCGTCTCAACCGGCAGAACTAACTTATATTATCAGAAAAGAAAATACGGTGCAACGTGCAAAAAATTAAATTTATTATTTACTTTGTCTGTCTTTCATTATTAACCTTATCGGCTCAGACTGATAAATTAATTCCTGAAGGATTATCCGAAAACGCCATGTTCGGTTATGATGTGGCAGTAAGTACACCCTGGGCTGTCGTATCAGCAACGGGTCAATCAAGCGGTAATTCGTTCAATGCCGGTGAAGTATACGTTTATAAGTTGAACGATAATAACTGGGAGTTGAATAGTATACTTAATCCCGGCAGCAGCAATAATTTCGGATTATTCGGAAGTTCGGTGGCTATTGACGGACCTGTTATTGCGGTCGGTGCGCCGGGCGATAAAGAAAAGGGCGCATTTTACGGCGCTGTATATGTCTTTGAGTTAAACAATGGTTCCTGGACGCAATCTTCTAAACTTATGCCTTCAGATGGTATTGTGATGGAACATTTTGGAACCAGCGTGGATGTTGCAGGTGGAGTGATAGCTGCGGGAGCTCCGTCAGGGAATGGGAATGTACTGAAGAGCGGTGCCGTATATGCTTTCGAAAAGAACTCTTCAGGGTGGAAAGAGTCAGCAAAACTTTATGCGATGGATTCGGAAGAAAACGATTACTTCGGCTATGATCTTTCCGTTCAAACAGACGGTACAATTGCTGTCGGTGCTCCGCGAGCATTCGGTGCAGGAGATGGCACCGGTGTTGTTTATGTATTCCGCAAATCGGGTGATACTTACGGACAGGCTGTTAAACTATTCGATGAGTTCGGCACAACAGGTGACAGGTTCGGAAACTCGGTAAGTATAGATTCTGACAGGATTGCCGTTGGGTCACATGTAAATTCTTATAATAAAATATTCCCCGGCGCGGTATTCGTATATTCGTTTGTTGCTGAAGGTTGGAAGTTGAATTCCAAAATATTTATGGAACGCGAACACAATGATTACTTCGGCTATGATGTTGCTCTTTGTTCTGATTACCTGATTATAGGCGTGCCGAACAAAGGCTCTGAAGCAGGCGATAAGATAGGTTTATCGATGCTCTATATGTACGACGGTACTGAGTGGAAAGAAGACCATGACTATCAAATGCATGGTGAAATTAAGAACGACTATTTCGGCTCTGCCGTAGCTATTGATTCGATATATTTGTTTGCCGGATCCAGATTGTCAGGAACAAATGATGCAGGCGCGGCTTTTGTTAGCAAGTATCAGATTACAACAGGAGTAGAAGACCTGCTCCCCGATAAGTTTAGTCTGAGCAATAATTATCCGAACCCGTTTAATCCTTCGACAAATATTAAATATACATTGCCTGTACGGAGCAGCGTAAAGATTGTTGTCTTTAACCTTCTCGGGCAGGAAGTTGAAAAACTGGTAAATGATCTTCAGACTCCCGGCTACAAGGAGATAACCTGGAAAGCGTTCAACTATTCCAGCGGTGTTTATTTTATTAGGCTGGATGCGGAACCGGTTGACGGAAATTTCGATTCATTCAGCTCAATAAAAAAGATGGTACTTGTGAAGTAGTATAGTGACTGTAAAAACTGATTATTGTGATTGGGTCATTTGATAAATCGTCATTGAATAGTTTACATTTACCATTCACTGACGAACTGTAATGATGTTTCAATTAGTTTTACTTTGTAAAGAACTCTCTCGAATATACAGGGGATTCAGACAGTCCTGAAGAAGTTATGTAACTTCTGTATATTCTTTAATGAGCTGCGAAAGCAATACAATTCTGTGCAACACCAAATTATTACACTGCGAATTAAAAATTATTCCCCGCGTCGGGTCCGCAATTAATATTTACGGAGCAAAATGAAGTGAGACACTGCCGTATTGTCAGCAGAAAGAAGAATAATGAAGCGTGACAGTTAAATAATGCGCCGTGATAACTACGATATCTAAATTACAAGAGTAAAATGGAATGTGACAGAAGTATAATGCAATATGGAATGAAATAATTAAGATGAAAAAACAAATAATTGAGGGGTGAATTAATATTATTCTGCTGTGAAAGGTAATAAGAGAGAATAGGTGTGGTATAATTCTGCTCTAAGTGTCAGAATGGCAGGAGAGACTTGGAAAGGCGATTGAAATACTGTTGTAATACAGTGGTAACCAGATTGGCTTAGCTTTGAAGTGAGGAAGGAGAAAAGAGAGATTGAACTTTAGTTTTTTTCCAAATGACCTTAACTGATTTCTACTGACATCACGTTTTACTAATTCCTGACTTCTTATTTCTTACTTCTGCTTATCTCCCACCTAACGTCCTAATAGATTAAGTTTGTATATAAACTGAATTAAATTTATTTTGCAAAACAAAGGGAACAAATATCTCATGAGGGCAACGGCGGGAACAAAAACAATTCCGTATACAGATTTACCCAATATGAATTAGATAGTAGTTAGTTGAGGTTGAACCGAAAGTTGTTAGATGGAAAATATTTCCACCTAAACGCAGATAACAATGCTGTTTATTAAGAAAGATTGTTTTGTTTTTTGATTAATTTATAAATAAACGTTCGGCATAACAGCATTTCTCAAATTTTGTTAGGCGGAAGATATTTCCGACTAAACAACATCTGAATATGCCGGATGATTCTATATAAGTATATGTTGAACGAAACCGTAAAGCGGCAGTAAAAAGTTCTTTGACATAATGATAGAGTATTTTTTAATATTCTCCCGCGCTATCAAAAATAAAAGGAGTAAACGCCATGGGAGAATTAAGAGAAAAAATGCTGCGAAGAATGGAGTTAAAAAACTACAGTACAAGGACAATTCAATTGTACCTTTATCATATGAAGAAGTATGTAGCATACTACGGGAAGTCACCGGATAGACTAGGGAAAGAAGAAATAGAGAAATATCTCCATTACCTCTATGAGCAGAATGTGAGCCGTTCGGCAATGACACAGGCATACAGTGCAATAAAGTTCTTCTATACTGTATGTCTTGAAAGAACATGGGAGTTGGATAAAATACTTCGACCGAAGTCAAATAAGAAACTACCGGTAGTTCTATCCCCTCAGGAAGTAAGGAATATATTGCAGCAGGTAAATAATCCGAAATACAAAGCAGTACTGATGATAGTTTACTCGGGTGGATTAAGACTTTCCGAAGCTCTGAACCTGAAGTTGAAAGACATCGACGGCAATAGAATGGAAATACGTGTTGTACAAGCGAAAGGGAAAAAAGACAGGTACACATTGCTTTCAGAGATAATGCTTAGCAAGCTACGGGAGTATTACAAGAAATACAAACCGTCGGATTGGCTGTTTCCGGGTAGAGAAGGCAAAAAGCTAAGTAATACGACCATACAAAAGTTATTTGTGAAAGCAAAAAAAAAAGCCGGTATCAGAAAAGATGCAACGGTACACACACTCCGTCACAGCTTTGCCACCCATTTACTTGAGAACGGCTGTGATATATTAACTATACAGGAACTCCTGGGTCACAGTAGTATACACTCCACGAAAATCTATCTTCACATTCAGAATACCGCGAAAAGAAAGATCATAAACCCGTTGGACAGAATAATAGAGGCGCCATATGAAGTCTGACGGATTAGAAATATCCCGAATATTCAAGTCATACGGAAGTGAGTATAGAAAGGTTTACCGAATCCCTGCCGAACAAACTTCAATAATGAATCTTATAGTAAACTGCAGAACATCGGCACTCGGGAGGCATAATGAATGTTGCATTAAGTGCGGTTACAGCACAATAGCATACAACTCATGCAGGAACAGGCATTGCCCTAAATGTCAATACAGGGCAAGGGAGTTATGGGTAAAGGCAAGAGAAAGCGAACTGCTTCCGGTAACATATTACCATATAGTCTTTACAATACCGGAAATATTAAATCCGATAGTCTTAGTCAATAAACGACAGTTATACGGAATACTGTTCAAAGCTGCAAGTGAAACCTTGCTAAAATTAGGCGGAGATCCTGACCGTCTCGGTGCGGAAATAGGAATAATAGCAGTACTTCATAGTTGGGGTCAGACATTAGCTCATCATCCACACCTGCATTGTATAGTACCCGGGGGCGGACTTACAACGAATGGGAAAAAATGGAAGTACTCGAAGAAAGTTAAGTTTAATAAGTTCTTTATACATGTAAACGTGATATCGGATTTGTTTAAGAAGAAGTTTTTATACTACCTGAAGAAAGCATATAAGAATGATAAACTTAAATTTACCGGGAGAATAAAGGAATTAGGTTCTGTGGAAGTATTTTACAGGCTGTTGAATACATTGTATAACAAGAAATGGATAACTTATTGTAAAAGACCGTTCGGAGGACCGAAACACGTAATAGAATATTTAGGAAGGTATACTCATAGAGTTGCCATATCGAACAGCCGTATAAGAAGTATTGAAGAAGGCAATGTAATTTTTGAGTACAAAGATTACCGGGACGGCAGGATTAAAGAAATGAGTCTTCCGGCAGTAGAGTTTATAAGAAGATTTATGCTTCATATACTCCCCTGCGGATTTTTTAAGATAAGGTACTACGGCATATTAAGCAGCAGGAAGAAGAAAGCTGCTCTTGAAAGATGCCTTGAACTGCTGAATACGAAGAAAAACAGAAAAGCAGAAGAAAGAGAAACAAACGTAGTTGAAAGATGGCTTTGCCCGGAATGTAAAGAAGGAAATATGATTGCAAAGAGCATTGAATATTACGAAGCATCCGGATAAATCTTAGACTTGCGCTATGATATGTATTTTATTTTTCGCAGCGGTTAAATGACCGGGAGAACTATTTACGGGCAAACCGAGAAAAAGTACTCTGTTATGTTAAAATTATTGGAAGAGGTTAGTTATAACGTGGATAATTATACTGTCACGATTAACGAAAAAGAATTATATGAAAATATGGGAAGAGAATTACTCGATTACAGAACGGGTAGAAATACCCATACAGTAAGGGTAATGGTTACGTCCAACAATATTTTATCTGCAAATGTATCTGTTGATTAGTTTGCCGGATATTTTTTTAATCATTTACAGATAAAATACTATAAAGTTATAAAGCTCATAAAAATGAATTGGTAATATGAAATCATCTAATACTATAAATATCCTATATCAAGCGTTTTTCTTTTTTGCCATTATTAATATCTCAGCAAAATCACTCAAATTAATTGAAAATTATAAGGACTTAATTGACACCAATAAAACGGTACAAAGTTATTGGGAAAACCCTGAATATCTTAAAGAGTCCATTGAATCTCTAAAAACAGATGTAAAATATTTTCGGAAATATGTACGCAAGTTGAACCGATCTATTGATTCATTGAAACAAATACTTGCTAATTCTGATAATCAGATTGTGATTTCTTATATCGCAGAGCCAAATGACCGGCATAGAAAGTTATATGGATTCAATAGAAGAAATGGAGAAGTAATTGCGCTTCCAATCTATCGTTGGGTTGAAGACTTTAAGAATGGTAATGCTATTGTATATTCGGCAAAAGGTATGAAGGCTGGACTACTTGATAGCACTGGTAAAATAATCCTACCAGCAAAATATGAATTTATCGGCATCGATATCGGAGATGGTATTAGACAAGTCTACGATGGTAAATATTGGTACTATTATTATAATAATGGTGAGAAAATATTTGAGAATAAATTCCTTGCTGCCAGTAGATTCATTAATTCTAAAGCTCTCGTGCTCAATGATGCTAAAGAATTAGTATTTATTAATAAGAGTGGTGTTGAGTTGGGTAAAGCAAATTTTTCAGCTTCATTACCTGATTCCCTTGCAACATATTCTCAGGAAACGTTAGCGAGTATATTATTGCCAAGTGATGATGATGAGAAATATCATTCTTTATATAATTATATAGAATCAAAATTAGTCGTGGATAATTCAGAAAGATATTTTCTTAATTTAAGTGGGCATTTCGGTGAACCATTTTCTGAAGTATATCAAAAACTACGTAATGGAATTATTGAAAAAGGTAAGGGTTCAATACAAGGTTTTCCTACTAAAATAATTGTACCAGGTATTTCAGTCGAATTAGCCCAAAAATTTATTAACAAAGTATTTAATAGTAGTGGATTTATCACTGTTAAAAAAGTAGGAGAAAATGTTGTAATAACTGAAACTAATGATTAAAAGCTTTATAACCAGCAAATCAACACGGACGCCTTTATTTATGCTGGTTTGGTGCTGTTCTTAAGTTTTGTGAAATAAAAAATCATTGCAGCTCGGCTGTAGTGGTAAAAACTAAATTGTAGCAAACAATTCTTACAATGAAAGTTAAGCATTGTTTGCATAAACTTAGACGTTGTCTTTTTAATCGGCATTCTAGTTCTAGGGCGCCGGTTATTTGCAACACCGTTAGTTGGCTAAAATAATCTAGAGAATATTATGGGAAAATTTACAACCGAAAGTACAAGTTCATTTTCTGCTCATATTAAAGAACCAATTATAATCTACGAGAAAAAGAATACTAGAAGAATATTTAAGGCAGATATTAATGATGCCAAAATTGATACAAAGGAAACACTAAGTGGCACAATTGTTCATCAAAGAAAAAAGAATAATGATGAGTGGGAAGATATTGATTCAATTAATTTAGCTACACTAAAAGGTGGTGAAGCAATAAGATTGCACTTTAAAAGTAAGGATCTAAGAGAATTTTTTAAAGGTTTACAACAGCTATATAAATTGAGTGAAGAAGGTGTAATGTATGGTGAGCATGAATATATAGTTGGTCAGACTGATCAGATTATTAAAGTTCCTAGAGAAAGGAAAGATTTTATTCAACAATTACTGGATAAAGACTATGGTGAGGAGATTTGGACAGAGTTAATTGAAAACGATCCAGATTTAGCGTCACGTCTTTCAATAGCTAGGATTCAAACAGAGCGCAAGGAAGCCCTCGAAGAATTCGAATTAAACATAACTGATGAAAATAGAGATGAGAATTATTGGCAAAACTATTTCGAACAGAATCAATGGATATTCGGTTATGGACTAAATTATTACTTCTTATCGCAACTTTCAGATCAGCCATCATATGGAGGGGCTAGTTTTAAGGGAATAGGCAACCAAAAAGGTGATTATCTTTTAAATACGAATGCAGCTGTTAAATTCACAGTTTTAGTAGAAATAAAAAAACCTTCAACAAAATTACTCGCTACCAAAAAAAATGGAGATAATATAAAGTACAGAAATGGTGCTTGGTTAATTGGACAGCATTTAGTTGGTGGAGTTACACAAATACAAGCGAATTGCAAAACATGGTTGCGAAAATCCTTTGAACCCGAAAACATTGACGAACTTGTTCCACAAAACATTTACACAGTAAATCCTAAAGGAATTCTAATCATTGGTAATACAGAAGAGTTAGAAAACAATCGATCAAAAATCGAATCCTTCGAAATGTTTCGTAGAGGTATTTCTAATCCAGAAATCATAACTTTTGACGAATTGTATGATAGAGCAAGGTTTATTGTTGAAAAGGAAGAACCGAGAAATAATATTGATGAGGATGATGATTTAGATTTTTAATTAGAGGTAATTCTGAAAGGTAAATGCAAATTATGTCTGGAAGAGTCAGAATTGAAAAATTCTCATATTATTCCAGAATATTTTTATAAACCAATGTATGACAATGAGCATAGGTTTATGCAACTATCGACCAATCCGGATGAAAGGACTAAACCTCTTCAAAAAGGTGTTAGAGAATATTTGCTTTGTGATAAATGTGAACAACAGTTTTCAAAGTATGAAAGATATATTAGTCAAGCCTATTACCATAAGGAAGCAAAAGATATTCAGCAAAATGATAAATTATTCATTGCTGAGAAAGTAGATTATTCACTTATGAAACTTTTTCAACTTTCTATTTTGTGGCGTGCAGCAATTTCTAGTCTGGAAATATTTGGTGATGTAAAATTAGGACCTCATGAAGAAATATTAAGAGCAATGTTAAAAAATGAAAATCCTGGAAAATATTATGAATATGGTTGTCTTCAATTCGCAGTGATAATGGATAACAAGAAATTGGCTGATGGCTTAATAATGCCACCTGCACTTTTTAGAATTGATGGCTTTAGAACTTGCCGTTTTACATTTGGCGGGCTTATTTGGGTTTATTTATTGTCGAGTCACAATAACATGTATCGATGGAAAGATTTTTTTTTACTAGAAAGTGGGAGATTGACAATACATAAAAAGAAATTTGAGGATATAAAATATCTAATGGATTTTGGTTATGAATTAAAACAACAAGGGAAATTACCGGACGCCAACTAACCAGCAAATCAACCGGTCGCCTTTATTCATGCGGGTTTGGTGCAGTTCTTAAGTTTTGCGAAATAAAGAACATTGCTGCTCGGCAGTAGGGATAGAAACTAAATTGTGGCAAACAATACTTACTATGAAAGTTAAGCATTGTTTGCATAAACTTTGGCGTAGTTTATAAATGCGGCATTGCAGTGTTGGGGCGCCGGTTATTTGCCAGTACGTATGTTTAAGTAATAAATTATAAATTGAGTTCTCATTAGAAATAGGAGGACTCAAAAATGGATAGTGTATTTAGTAATAAACATTTATTTGTTGGTATCGACGTTCATAAAAAAAGGTGGGTTGTAACTATTAGAAGTTATGATCTTGAGTTGAAAACTTTTAGTATGATCGCTGATGCAAGTCATTTAGAAGACTTACTAAATAAAAACTATCCCGGTGCTCTTATACATATTGTTTATGAATGTTCCTTCTCCGGGTTTTGGATTTACGATTATTTCAAGGAAAGAGGTTTAGATATCATTGTTACACCTACAAATAGGATCTTCCGTGATGGATCTCTGGTAAAGACAGACAAGATCGATTCTAGGAAATTGGCTTTTCATTTATCACGGGGATTACTAAAGGAAGTTGTTGTTCCAAAAGAAAAGATCCGTGAGTATAGATCGATATTCAAAATCTTTGATAAACAGAAAGAACGAGAAGGTGTAATTCTTAGAGAGATCCGCTGCATACTTGAACAAAGAAATCATCCCATGAAGTGGGATCGCTGGAACAAGGCTTTTGTTGAACAATTGAAATCAGTTGAGTTTCAAGAACCTATCTTTAATAGGAAATTCCAATCGTTGATTAAAGAATATGAGTTTGTTTGTGTTCAACTTAAGGATAGTAAAGCTAGTATACTTGATATGGCTGATGACATTGAGTTGAAAGATAAAGTTGATCGAATAGTAAAGATCAATGGAGTCGGAATAACAAGTGCTGTTAGAATGGTAGTTTTTTTGTTTGACAGGAAGGATCACTTTAAAACTGGGACTCAGCTGGTTCATCACATAGGTCTGACTCCGAGTGAATGGAGTTCTGGTGATGAAGTTAGAAAAGGAAAAAGTGGTTTAGCCGGTGATAAAAAGTTGAGAGGGATAATAATCCAACTAGCTTGGGTTGCAGTTAGAAAAGATGGGGCTCTCATGAACAAGTTTGACAGAGTCTATAAAAACAGTGGGTGTAAACAAAAAGCTATCGTTGCAGTTGCACGTAAGCTAATGATGAAGATACATGCTATTACAATTAAAGAAGAAGATTATGAAGTGAACAAAGCTGCATAAGAGTCGGTGACTACGTTAACGGCGTGCATCAATTAAATTAGAATGCGTTGGCCAGTCTGTAGCCCGATCATATTAAACGAATAAGTACTTGTCGCAGTAGACGACGAATAATAGGGTGTTACTTCTTCAAATTGTAAATAGTTTTTAAATAACAAATGTGAACTTAATTTAATTGGCTATTGTGTGTTAACATAATACGCCGTTATATTTCAAAAAACGTATATGTTAAAAGAAATCTTAATTGCGGGTTTGAGTTTAATATCACCTCCGATGGGTGTCATTGCTACTTGGGCAGATTGCATTATTGGAAACGTTAAAAGTATTATTCCAGCTGTAATTTCGACTATGACGCTTGGACTAGATATGTCTCCTATTTGGAATTTTGGTGTTGAAGTTGGTGTAAGTTCATTGGTTGAAATTATTTCAAATAATAATTTATCCGAGAACTTAATAAGTGTACCTTGTAAAAAATGCGGTGAATATTCTAATAAATATGTTAAGTACAAAAATGCAGTGTTATGTTCAGATTGCCAAAGTGATCTGCTTTCTGAAGAAATTAATAATGATGTAGTTTTGTATTATCCCGATAACGTAAGAACATATATAAAGAATTTCAATACTACATTTAATTTTAACTTTAGTTTTAATCCTAGTGAAAATTATGAAAAACCAAAGAAATACAATTTTAATTATGATTTTAACTTTAAAAAGAGGTAGTTATGGCAGATACGGTTCCTATACATTGCGCTAAATGTGGTGCTTATATTTGTAATATTGCTCACGTTCCTGGAAAGCAAAAACTTGGTTGCAAAGAATGTGGCTTGAAAACAATTGTAGTGATATCAGAAAATGGACACATCAATACAAAGCAAGAAGGTGATTGTTTTATTTCTACCATCATTTGCAACAAGTTAAAAAAGGATGATAATTGTGTTGAGTTAAATACTCTAAGGCAATACCGCGATAACTATATAAAAAATCTTGACGGTGGCGAAAATCTTTTGAGTGAATACAAAGCAATTTCAAAAGAATTAGCACCAAAATTAGAAAAAATAACCAACAATGAATATTTTCAAAGTATATACAATAAACACATCATTAAAATATTATCAAATATAGATTCCAGCAAATATGAAATAGCGCTGGAAAATTACAAACTAATGTTGAAATTATTAGACAAGTGAAATATAACAAACAACTCAAAGCCGACTGCTTCAGCCGGTCGTTACATTGGCAGTTTAAGTGCATAGTGTTTTTAAGAAAAGACTTTGGGCAATTGACTAACATAATCAGTAAAACGTAAAATTTGGCGTGCTAAACCTTGTGGCAGCGGTTTAGTTGTATCGCCGTTATACCGTTTAATAACAAATAGGTTTTAATATGCAAAAATATCTTTACTCATGTTTGTTACCAATACTTTTAATTTGTATAAACATTAATTTAGTTGCTCAGGATAGCACTCAACAAAGTTTTCCCGGAAATCATTATGCGCTACAATTTCAGATAAAAGAGTCATTCTCCATTTCTGAATTTAATGGTGGAATTGTATCGGGTAAATATTTATTGAATAACCTCGATCAAATTAGAATAGGATTATATTTGGGCGTTTCAGATGATAATTCAATTAGTGGAACAGAGAAAAGGGAATCTAATTCATACTCTTTTTTAATTCACTCCCAATACCTTCTCAAAATTAGTTCATTCCATGATATAATATTTTATTCTGGTGGTGGTCCTTACTTAGGATATTCTTCTTCTGAGATGAGTACAACTTATGGTTATGGAGTCCCAGATATAACAACGAGTAAAACGACTGTAGAATCAGAAACTATTGAATATGGTTTCAGCTTTGCTATTGGCACTGAATGGTTTTTAAAAAACAATTTAAGTTTGTCTTTAGAGTATGGATTTAGTTTTGGAAATAAAATTCGCGAAGATTATGTGTCCGATGATATCCAGAGAAATAAGATGTATGATGGTTCGTCATTAAGACTTGTTCGAGATGAAATTAAGTTTGGTGTTTCATTTTATTTTTAAACGGTATAACAAGCACCTGCTAATGAACCACCTCTATAAAGATGGCTCATTCAAGTTTAGGCGATAGAATAAAGCCATAACGTTTAGCTTGGCGCTGTAAAGATTTAACACGTTGTTCTTTGATTTTTTGTTCGTACTGTTGAATACCAAATTCTACATAATCGATACCTTTAGTCATAACATTGTAGTAGCAAATAGCAAGTTTACGTGCCGCTGCTTTCATTGCATGGAGTTTACCTTTCCTGGATTGTATTCTTCTATAGAAAGCGCCTATAGCATTGTGTTTGCTCAGAACCAGTGTTTGAGCCGCTATTCTGAAGATTTGCCCTGCATTCGAAGAGTTTCTGATTTTGCGTTTCTTAAACGATGTTCCTGATTGGTGAGTATTTGGAGCGAGCCCGAGCCAGGAAGTAAAATGCTTTTCAGTTTTCCATTTACTCATATCTGTACCGACCTCGGCAATTAGCTGTAAAAGAGTCGAGTCGGTAAACCCGGTAATTTGAGAAGGGTCATTTCCGTTTGTCATCTTCATAAGATTCAGGTGAAGGTTTTCGATATGCGGTTTGTTATGACGGATAGGCTTGGGTTTCTTGATCTTCGGCGGATCAGGTTTATCTTTGTTGATATCGATTAGTAGTTTTTCAATCTCTTTATCGCACTGGTAAGTTTGTTGCTGATAGAATTCATAGCCGTCAATAGCTTGTTTAAGTGCAAAGAGATGTTCTTCACGGTAGTTACCTTCCAGGGAATCGATAACTTTCTGGCGTTTTGTTTTCAGTATCTGTCTGTCGCAAAGTTCAACAAGGTTTTCAGGATTACGTTCGCCATTAAGTATAGCATTAATGATTCTTAATCCGCTAACACCGTTGATCTGACAAATTACAAAGTGGAGTTTAATATTCATAAGATCAAGAGCCTTCTGTGCCCGGCGGATATGATCACTTGCAAGACGGATATTTGTTTTTCGAAGACGCACATAAGAACGCAGCTTGCGAGTCTGATCATCGGGAATAAAAGAAGCTCTGAGTAAGCCATAGGAGTGTAATTGTTGGATCCATTGACAGTCGGATACATCTGTTTTTCTGCCTGGTACGTTTTTAACCATAGTGCTTTTAACAAGACAAACTTCAATACCGGCTTGCTCGATCATATCGTAAAGAGTTACCCAATAAACACCGGTTGATTCCATTGCAACAGTAGTGACTTTATTATCAAGAAGGCATTTAACAGCAGACTTAAAATTAGAAGTGAACGTACCGAATGATTTGACCTCTCCGGAAGAGAGAGCAATAAATATTTCGCGGCTTCCAATATCTATACCAGCCGCATGTTCGTTGATAACTTTAAACTTACGTTTTGCCATCATAGCTCCTTAGTAAATGATGGTAAATAAGAAGTAGCGCAAGCCTGGTAAATGAATTACAAATTAAATTGCTAAACGGGGTAATCCGACAAGAGTCGAACTCCACCAATAAGGTAAACAAAATTTACCAGAGCAATACTCAAGCACGGGCACTTACGGCACCAGTCCGCGTGACTGCTACTTCTGCTTGCTCTACTTTTGGCAAGTTCATTAAATAAGTTAATTTTGGCAATGGCGAAATTGTGGACTCAAGGCGACCGCGTAAAGTGTTTGGCTTCGGTAAAATTATAGAGTTGTGTTATAAGTAAAAGTAATCTGTTCTAAGTAGTTTATGTGTGTTAGTTGGGGCCGCCGCACTTGCGGATAAAAATAAGTGCGGCTGCTAATTAAAAATATAGTTGTAAATAAAGCATTGCTGCTCTGGGTCCCGATAACATGCATAGCACGTTATCGGGATAAACAGGCGGCTTAGCGGCAACACCGTTATATGCTTTTATTAATTTGATTAAAATATAAAATATGTGTATGTTCTATATAATACTACACATAAAAAGGCAACCAAATGAGAACAAATATTGTAATTGACGATACATTAATGAATTTAGCATTAAAAACCACGGGACTTAAAACTAAAAAAGAAGTTGTCGAAGAAGCTCTCAAAATGCTTTTAAAAGTAAAAAGACAATCACAATTAAAAGCACTAAAAGGGAAATTAAATTGGGAAGGGGATATTGAAAAAATGAGAACAGATAAATGATCTTTTTAGATTCAACAGTCCTAATTGACTATTTTAATGGAACAACAAATTGGCAAGTTGAAAAGTTGGATCAATTGCTAGGTAAAGAAATTGTTGTATTAGGAGATTATGTACTTACTGAAGTTTTACAAGGATTCAAAAATGATAAAGATTTCCGTAAAGCCTTTACGATTCTAAAAGCCTTTCCATGCCTTCCAATTTGTGGTGAAGAAATCGCACTCCAAAGTGCAAATAATTATCGTAATTTGAGAAAAAAGGGTATTACAATTCGTAAAACCATAGATGTAATAATTGCAACATTTTGCATAGAAAATAATTTAACTCTTCTACATAATGATAAAGATTTCTATCCATTTACAAAATATCTTAAACTAAAAGTTGTTAATAAATAATAACGCATATAACCTCCTTAATAAGTAAAATCCCGATAATCCGTCAGCCGACGGACATCGGGACAAGATGTCAGGAGGATAAAAATCACCTGATAAAATAAATTTGTAATAAGTTCTTTGATAAATTGATATTTCCGATTTCGCAAAGCAATTCTAGCTATTATATCTATTGGATTACCGAAAGGTCACCCCCGCAATAGAGCTGCGGAGTAAACTGTTCGGCGGTGAAGTAAATAATTAAATCCCTGCAAAATCAGTCGAAAGCCGGACTGCGAAGTAAATGTTGCAACCGGCCTGTACGGTTGAATCCGCCAAAAAGACGGCGGGCAGGTTTATGCACCGGTTGCTAATTATTAAAGTGTGTGCAATAATTTGGCATTGCAGTTCTTGGGGTCCCGATAACATGCATAGAAAGTTATCGGGATAACGCCGTTATGTTGCCGATTAAAAATGTCGTAAAAAAGGATTGATTGTTTATACAAGAGTGATTACATTGTGCATACGTTTTAAGAAAGGTGAAGCTATGAAAACAAAAATAGTGAAAATAGGTAATTCTAGAGGTGTAAGAATACCAAAATCTTTTATCGATGAAAGTGGACTCAAAAGTGAGGTGGAACTTGAAGTTACTGATGGTAAAATAATAATAAAGCCAATTTCTAAGCCTAGAGAATCTTGGGATTCAGCTTTTCATAAAATGTCCCAAAACAAAGACGATGTCTTGCTGGATTCTCAAGGACTATCTAACCAATCGTCCTGGGATAGAGAAGAGTGGGAATGGTAAATGATTTCTCGATTTGAAGTATATTACGTCAATTTAGATCCGACCGTTGGAAGTGAAATTAAAAAAACACGACCTTGTGTAATTATTTCGCCTAACGAAATGAATCATAATATTTCAACAATAATAATTGCTCCACTTACATCCAAGCTAAGAAACTACCCCACAAGAGTGCCTTGTAAAGTAGAAGGAAAACAAGGTCAAATCGTATTAGATCAAATCAGAACAACAGACAAATTAAGACTCATAAAAAAGATAGATACTTTGCATAAAATTACTCAGAAAAAAGTGTTAAACGTATTATCAGAAATGTTTTCTGAATAGCAACATAACCAGCAAATCCCTGCAAAGGGTGCGGAACAAACTCCCGATATAGAACATCGGGACAGGCTCCGTAAGCTGGATAACAAGTTGTTAGCTGAGTAACTATTAAGATTTTATGAACAAATTCAGTCAACCTATTTCAGGACTATACATTTTATATTTAGAAGTGTTCTTTCTTAATTAAAAACAGTGAGATAAAATACGCCTCGCGTATTTACTGTATATTTGAATATAATATTAAATGGAGAAGGGTTTATGAAGCTTGTTTATTATTCAATTTTTATTTTACTGTCGGTGATATTCATTTCATGTAATAGTTCAACTGAATCGAATGATCCTGAGCCGGAAATTTATCCGGATCTTTCTGTATATGAATTTTCCGCCACAAAAGAATTAGTTATGTATGTATGTGATGCCGGCGAACTTTTAAAGGAAAAAGGCAATGAAGCCATTCCATTATTTGATGGAGAACCCTGGCTTAATGGTTCAAATTATATTTTTGTATATACTCTGGATGGTGTGCAAATCTATAATCCATCAGATACCGGGAATGCAGGAAAAAATCGTATGGATATGCTTGATATTTGGGGTAAACCGATTATCAAAGAAATGGTAGATGTTATTACGAACCCTGAAGGTAATGGAAGCGGCTGGGTATTTTACCAGTGGCGTTTGCCAAAATGGGATGATGTAACCTGGAAAACTTCCTTTGTAAAAAAAATTGATGGGGATGACGGTGTAGAATATTTAATAGGAAGTGGTAATTATAACATGCCGAATGAGAAAATCTTTATAAAAGATAAAGTCCTTTCGGCAAGTGAACTTATTGAAAGTAAAGGCGAGGCATGCTTCAATACAATAAGGGATTCAACGGGCATCTATATTTTTAAAAATACATATGTATTCGTTTCCGATCCCGAAGGTAATATGCTGGTACACCCTTTATTCCCGGAACTTGAAGGGACAAACATGATTGATGATAAAGATATTAACGGAAAGTTTTTTATGAGGGAAATTATTAACACAGCAATGAACGATGGGGAAGGATGGGTTACATATATGTGGCCCCCTGCCGAATATTTGCCCCCTGCCGAAAAACATACATTTGTGAAAAAAACAGTATATAACGGAATCACTTATATTGTAGGTTCAGGTATGTTTTACGACTAAGAGTTAATTGTGGCTGTCATTGAAAAAAAGCTCGTTATATGTTGATAAGCCGCACGAAAGATTGTTTTTAACCAGATTGTACTATTATAGGCCTCCGAATTGTTGTTGGGGGCTTTTTATTTTAAAAATTTAATTGGTGCCGACTGCAGAATTCTACGTTGCTCTGAAATACGACTTTGCTGGTTACAGTCCGAGTTCTGACGTATCGGAGCAGTTACACTACTGAAATATTCCTGAACATTATTCTTTCTCCGCTTCTGTTTATCAGTTTTCAAGTTCCAAACGTGCCTTTTTGGGATGCACACGAGGCGCATACTCATTATCACCTTTTTTAGCAAGTGCTTTCCCGGGATATGGTCCCGCATCGTGTTCTCCGAGTCGTCCTTGATCCAGCCATGCACTAATCCAATTGCAACGCCGCGCGTATTCACGATAGACGAAAGTTCCATTCATATCAGTACCGGTCTCATCATCGAATTTTAAAGAATAAACAATGTGCGCTCTGTCCCAGCCTGAATCGAGAGCCGTTACTGTAAGTAAATCCCATTCAGGATTATACATCGCGGTGCATGATCCCTCAAATACAAATCGACCCGATTGATACCACAGGTGCCCGGTGTATGAGGTAACATAACGTCTTACTCTGTTTACTATCAAACAAATTTCCCATCGATCAATATCAACGACAACTACATCGTAATACGCGCGGTTCGGATTTACGGTTATTTTTTGAAGCGGTCCGTTTGCCGGTTGATCTGTTATTGGCTCATTAACATTTATCGGTTCTTCGTTGTCACGGTCAAGTGTGCAGGAAGCGAGTAAAAGCGTGATGACAAATGAAATAATAAATAATAATCTCAGGTCTCTCATCTTAATTTTCCTCTATAATTAAAAAAATAATTTTATACTTACTTATAATTTTTGAGTTATATATAACACGCGGTTCAATCCGGGCGGGTAATTTATCAGAATTATTTTCGGGTATTGATACCGAGTATTTAATTTATAATTGTCCGGGAATTATGATCCCGGATTCTTTTTTTAGGTTGAGATGAAAAGTATGTAAGTCCTGAACTCAAAATAACCATTTAATATTTAAAAAACTGACTTTGAGAATAAATTAGTTGCTTTAGAACACGTTTGGCAAAGGCGACAGAAGAGGGCTGCTTTTGTGATTCGAGGCAAAGTACCTTTACCGGCAGCGTCTTTACAAATTTCTGCTCCAAAAGTTGTTCCCCCAATTGTAACTGATCCGTAACCGGTTCCTGACATGAAAATTATACCATCACCCGCCTGAACTTCACCAACAGGATTTAGCTTTTAAAAACAGGCTTTTATGATCGGAATGGAGCCGCAGCGCATGCTAATATTCCGTTTTATGTAAAGAATACTGAAGATAAATTCTGATTACCTGAAATCAAATAGCAATGTGCCATATTGTATAAGCAATGTTGAGCGGCACTCCATAATAGAATAGTTCTGATATAATCGTGTTGCTTTCATAAATCATCATTGGATTAAAGTACGGCATCCACTATATTGAGTTAATCTTAAACATAATTGACTTTTATGCAACATTCCATAATATTATTATGATTCACCTGTCACTCATTCCAGCTTTTGAGACAACTCCCAAAATATCTTTACTGATGTTTTAATTTGGATTGTTGCCGTTTCTCTCGGGTTTTTAGATCCTAGATTGCTGACTAGATATATCTGCATACCTGCTATTATATCAAGTCAGCCGTGGAGGGCTTAATGAGTTTTATTAATCGTATTCTCGCTTTTATGGTTTCAATTCTACTTTTTCCAACCAGCACAATGATTGCGCAATACCTTTGCGGCCCTTACAACAGCGATGAAAACACAGTGTTACTGATGCATTTCGATGGAGATTTAACTAATACATATGGGAACTCCGGTAATGGTTTGCAGAACGGAAACGGAGTTTCGTTTAATGCTAATTCATTGTCGCACTTGGGACAATGTCTTAGTCTGGACAATAGTAACAGCACAAATAAAGGATATATATCTGTACCACCCAGCATCAGTTTGAATCTTTCAGAAAGTTGGACCATAGAGGCTTGGGTATATTTTAACAGCTTTGGTATTGGTGATGCTGCTAATCCTACAATAGTTTCAAAAGCTGAATCCGATAATTTTAACTACTTTCTCTGGTACCATAATAGTTGGGGAAGTGCAAAAGGACGGTTTACAAACAGTAACAATGATGCTGTTAATACTGCTGTTGGAAATAATACTATTTCCACTGGTCAGTGGTATCATATTGCGTATATCCGTGATAACGAACAACATACACACAAACTGGTTAAAAGAAACTCAGATGAAGAAAGATTTGGACAAAATGAATATCAGTTTAGTGTAGGTTCTTCCGTACCAATATTAAATGCTCAAGAATTACTTATTGGTTCGCTGCAAAAGGTTGGCGGTTTCTAATTTGATGGATATATTGACGAGTTGAGAATAAGCAATTTCGGAAGAACTTACGTTACAACATTGAATAAACTTTTGCTTACTTCTAAAAACTTTAACATTTACTACGACCAGGAAAACTTATCAGCGGCGAAGATATAATAAGGCAAAAAACAGGATTAATAGGCAATAGACAATTAAGAGCGATCAAAATTCAGTTGGCATGGGTGGCAGTTAGAAAAGATGGTAATCTGATGAATAAGTTTGATAGAGTGTATAGAAGCAGCGGGTGTAAACAAAAAGCGATAGTAGCAGTAGCCAGAAAGTTAATGATGAAGGTACATACGGTAATAAAGAAAGAAGAAGATTACGTAATGAATATGCCGGTAATAGAAACCGGTAACGCAGCTTAACGAACCGGTGACCGTCCCGACATGATGTCGGGATAACACACCGTTATATAGTTGAACGCAATTTGGGAGGCGTAGATGATATATGTTTACACATTCATTGTTTTGCTTGGCTGCTTAAATCAGAATGGTCAAGGAGATACCTTTGGCACTGGAATTATTATGAAATATGAAGGTAATATTTATCTAGTTTCGTGTAAACATGTTTATGAATTAGTTCATTCAAAAAACACGATTTTTTTAGTTGGGAATTTAAAACAAACAAAATCACCAAAAGACCCTAGTCTTATAAACTCGTTAAGCAAACCATACTTCCACCCAAGTGATAATGACAGTACATCATATGATATAGTGGTATTTGAAATACTAAACCATAGTGAAGAAAGACTTTCTAAATTAGGTTTAAAACCACTTATTATTTCCCCGGAAATTGCAACAGGAAAGTTTGAGTCTTCAATTTTAACTGCTGTTGGATATCCAAGTTCATACATAAGAAGTTTTTTGGATAATAATTCTGAAGAAAAACTGCCTCCTAAATTTGTTTATGGTTTTAAGAATAATTTGCCACTTGAGGCGTTTTCTACCAAAGGGTGGAATACAAAATTAACGGAAGCTTCATTTATTAGAACATTTAATGACAATACTCTTGGAGAGGGAGCCAGTGGGGGGTTAATATTTGCCGAAGATTTAAAACAAAATATATTTCCTCTTGGATTATTGCTTGGTGAAGGATCATTCGAATATAATGTCGGTAATGGAGTCCAGGAGAAATTCCATACCGTTGTATATGCAAGTATTAATAGAATTATAGAGACAATAGAGAGTATCAAATGAAACTATATAACATCTTTAATAAGTAAAACCACTTACGTTAAAAATTCGGTGGTCGGGAAGTCCCCGAAAAAAAGAATCGGAGGAAATGATAATGCAGACTAATAAATTTTGTAAAAAGTTTTTTTATAAATTGATAATTCAAATATAATAGTACACTTACGCTATTACTATCTATCCGGTTGCGAAAATGGCAACCCCCGCCTAAGGACTGCGGGGCAGGCGCCCCTCTTTAGGGGTATACTATTATTTAATTATAATAGTTCTACCATATTATGGTAGTATCTCAGATATTTAATTGGCAAGCCCAACCGCAAGAAGAAGCGGTCGAACTTGTACGCCGGAGCAATACCGAAGAAGGATGGATTTTCTGAAATGAAGATTAAATTGAAAGTAGGCTATTACACATAATAACAAATAATTAATTAGGTCGCTATGCTTACGATTGAAGTTAAGCACAGCCATAAATATTCTCAATTGTAATTGTCGAGGCGAAGCAGCTATGGGTGTAGGTTATGTACAAAGCCGGTATACCCATTATTCATCGCCAACAAGAGGAGATTTTTATGAAAGTCAACACGGAATCAAATCACTTTTACACCAAGCAGAGTGCACAGACCCCTACTGCGACAAGCACCAACGAAGAATTATTTTCGTCCGCACTAACAAAAGTCACTGTCGAAAACTCATCCGTCAAACAAGCAGATTTCACCAGCATGACGCGCAAGGAAATGTTCGATTGGATGAACGACCAAATCCGTAGCGGAAAAATGTCGCTTGATGAAAGTTCGCCTTTCCTGGGGATGACTATGAAAATCTCGGTGACGACCGGTCAACCGGTCGATATGGCTAAAGACATTACGCGCATCAATTTCGTTGAGAAGGCTCGTCTGGGTATTGAAGACGCACGCTCAAACAACGATCCGGATTTAGCCAAGATGTTACAGACTGCCTTAGAAATCATGCTCAGTCAGCAATGACAGGAGCCTGGCATTGGCAAATGTCCATTATGTGGGGGTAAGCACTGACAGAACCCATTAAATTAGTAGAAAGTTCCGCTTTCGTTAGAAATAAACCTAGGCGGGTAAGCTCCGCGGACGAGGCAAGTACCGGATAAGGTAGTAATGATTTATAAGTAAAAATAGAACAGATGAGAGATGTTTTTAGAATATGAAGGAACTAATTTTGTAAGTAGAATTAAAGAAGTGGAAGAAAATGATATTGCTAAGTATGGTAAGATGAATGTTCATCAAATGATTTTTCATTGTGCGGATCAATTTAGTATGCTGTTTGGTGAAATTGAGGGATTAAAAAGAGAGAATGTGGATCTGCGGGAAATGAGAGAAAAACTGCAGAGAAATGAAAGTGTTCGCACTGTAAACGGATTGGATCAGTCCGCCGGAAAGGGGACAAAACCAACAACTTTTGAACAAGATAAAGAATTACTGATAAGTTATATAAATAAATTCAGTGAATGTGAAAGAGATTACAAGTTTTCGTTTCATCCATTCATTGGAGAAGTAAATGGAGAATACTGGGAGAGAGTGGTAATACATCACTTAAACCATCATCTGACCCAGTTTGGTAGATAAATAATATATATTTATAAACGGCAAACACCCGAATATGCGAGGGTTTGTTAGCAGTGTTATTATACAACAATTCACATCCGAAAACGGAGTTGTATTATATAAATTTTGAAGGCGGACTTTTACTTCTCTCCTTATTCCTGAATTACTCCCACTGTCCCGATATTGCATCCGTCAATACTTTCTGAAATTCTGTGATTACCGTTATAGTTCTAACTAACTTCCGTTTAACATAGCCAAATAGAGAGTTGAATCACATACATGAATGAATATGTATGATGACCAAAAACTATGATATAACTAATCAAAAGGAGAGAGAGAATGAAAGGGAGGCGAAATTTCATTATCTGGATATTTCTATTCACGGGGGTGATACTTACGCAGTTATTGAACGCGCAAACATGGACGAAAAAGGGAGTAGCATACGCTGACTATTCCACCAGACCGACAATTTCAGCGGATCCACTTGGACATTTGCATATCGTTTGGACAAGCGGAAGTGTGTATGGTAAGCATATTGAATACGCATCTAATCAATCGGGGAAATGGAGTTTTCGCAGAATTTATACCAGTTCCGGTTCCGGCTATGACGCGTATTGCCCGGTTGTTACCAGCGATAAATACGGATTCGCGTATATCGTTTCACGTTTAGGTAATAATCAAATCAGATATTATTCCAATGCAGCTAAAACATCCGGCAGCTGGAATAATTATAGTCCTTTAATGTCCGGAGGACATTTTCATGAATCATCCATAGAAGCAGACTCAAAATTAGGTGTGCATATATTTGCACAGGATGATCTTCTGTTAAGCTATGGTACTATTTTCTATCAGGAGTATAAGAGTGCCAGCGAGATAATCCCGAGTGGCGCAATGCAGTTCTATTCAACAGCTATTGATCATAATGATGTACTCCATTTTGTCGGTTACAAAACCAATAAAATACTTTATACGTACTATAATAATTCAACTAAGAAATGGAGTACTTACAATCCCATTGCAAGTCCGGCAGCGGGAGCATATCAGCCCTCAATAACCTGTGATAAGAACGGAGTATTACATGTTGTGTATGGTGTAGGTACCGGCGGGGACATTTACTATATGAATAATAAATCGGGCTGGAGTACTCCGGTTAAAACGAACGGTTCAGGTATATATGCTCAAATAGCAGGTGATGAAAATGGCTGGGCGCATGTAGCATTTCATACCTCACCCGATCCGGGCGGATTATATTATATGAATAATATGAACAGCGGGACATGGAGCACCCCGAAGCTAATCAGTACTATTAATACCGATGCTTCACCGGCTTCGGATGATGTTGCGCATTCCGGAAGTAAAATAGCACTGGATTTAAAGAACAGCACGGTTAATATAGTATATATTAAAACCGCCTCAACAAGCAGTCAAAAAGACAGTGTGATGATTGCTTCAACGAATTACTTTGAACTAAGGAGCAAGAAAACGGTTGATATTACTTCAACATTAACCTCGAATCTTTCTGCTCCGGAAACTGACACTGTAAGTACCAGTACTACAGGTGAAATAACTCTGATGGATTTAAGCATTTCTGATAAAGGGAATAGTGATTTGGTCGCTACAAAAATGAAGGAAATGGTATTCCAGCTTGGTCCGGGTACAACACAAAACAGGTACATGACGGATTTCTTCACTGTTATGAAAGTAATTGTTACGAGATACGACAATACTACGAGTCAATACAACTGTTCATTATATGCTTACAAAGCGATTGTTGGAGAAACAAGTAAAGTCTGGGAAAGTGTTACCAACGGAAAGACTTCGAAGATAACTTTAAAGGCAACATTGAAAAGTCCTTTATCGAATGTGGCAGGCAACACAGTTCAATTAAGAATAAACGGATTGAATGATGTTATTACCGATCCTACCGGTTCACAATTTGCTTACAACAGTAAAGACATTTATTCCGATACTCTTCTTTTCAAACTAAAGGACTTCGACGGCTCCGGAACAGCTACAAAGCCGTTTCTAATAGCAGATCTGAATGATCTGAAAACACTATCCGAGAACAGTGCATACTGGGCAAGCGGATTATACTTCAGACAAATTGCAAATATTGATGCTTCACCCACAAAGACCTGGAACAGCGGACAGGGATTTTCACCTATAGGTTCTGGAGGCTCTTTTGAAGGATCATACGAAGGGGACGGTTACACAATTGACGGATTATATATCAATCGACCGACTGAATACTATGTCGGCTTATTCGGATTTGTTGCGGGTACAGTAAAGAATCTATTTGTAACAAATGTAAATTTAACAGGCGGTTACTATTCAAGTGGATTTGCCGGATTTAATAAGGGAACAATTCAGAATTGTTATTCAGACGGGAGTGTTACCGGAAGTACAATCGCCGGGGGATTAGTTGGTTATTGCGCCGGTACAATTACGACTTGCTACAGTACGGTTGATGTCACGGCAACTTACGGACCGGCAGGCGGATTTGTCGGTTACTTAGCAGGCACAACAATTACCAACTGTTACAGCCTGGGTTCGGTAACGCGGGCAAGCGGAAGTACGTACACTGAATTCGCAGGTTTTTGCGGACGTAATTATGATGGAAAAATTAAGAATTGCTATAGCGCCGGTAAAGTAATATATACAGGTGCTACGAATCCAACTGATAAGGGATTCGCAGGCGGTATGGCATATACAAAAAATGTTTACACCGATAACTTTTTTGATAAGGAATACTCTGGTCAGACTTCCGCTTCAACGGCTGAACCGTCCGCAGCCACCGGAAAGACTACGGCAGAAATGAAGACTGTTGCAACTTTTACGGATATTACAACATCCGGTCTTTCGGCAGCGTGGGACTTTGTTAATGATCCGAATGATGATACAGGTAAAAAAGATTACTGGGATATTGATCTGACAAAGAACTTCAACAAAGGCTATCCATACCTGAACTGGCCCGCATGCGATCTGGATATTCACTGGACTGAAGAGAAACCGGGGCAATTAATTGAACAGTGGACCTCTAAAGATATTTGGGTGCAGGATACAAAACCTTTAAGCACAACCAAAGCGCCGCTGAAGAATTCGTCCTTCCAGGCAGGCAAAACATATTATATCTGTGCCCGGTTCAGGAATAAAGGTAATTTCAGTGCAAGAAAGGTAAGAACTGATTTTTATATGGCTGCAAGCGTCGGAGATATGATAATTGATCTGGACAGGAACGGAGTATTTGTTTCAGGAACAACAGATAATGCAGGCACATTTACACTGATAAATTCCGCAACTGCAGTTCCGGAGGTTTGTACTTCAGCAACTGTGAAGGACTATTCACCAAAGGACGGCAAGGTCGATGTGCTGGTCCCGAGTGATAGCGCTACGGTGTACATTGAATGGGTGCCTTCGAGTTCAACACCGGAGCATCGCTGCCTGGCAGTTATTATAACTTCGGAAGCGCGATTGGAATATTTCAGAAGTAATAATACCGGTCAGGAAAATGTCTGGGTTACAACTACTACGCTGCCTTCAATGCCTGAACCGGGAGTTCCTTATGAGTTTTCGCATAACTTCAGAGCATACAATCCATTCATCGAAGATGGACTTCCGATCAGGCTTCAACTGGATTATACACTTCCTAACGGATGGGAAGCGTTTGTTGAACCGGAAGTGCTTGACTTTCAAGTCGGACAGGAATACGGTGAGGCGAAGGTATGGATAAATATACCGCAGGATATAGCGACTGAAGGAGGAAGGGGAGTTGTAAGCATTTCATCCCGTAAGATCGACGGTGATGGTTTCTATGGTGGTTTCTCATTTGTACTGGAATTAGAGGAAGATGATGGCGCTGTACAAATGGAACCGGTCGATTTAGATGAGCTGCGGCGTATCATAAATGAACGAATGGATGATTATCACTTAGCCTTGAGTGAGAGGAGTATCGACGCTATTAGTTCCTTTCTTACTGATGACGGTTTATATTGCGGCACAGACCCGGATGAATTCTGGAACAGGGAGGAAGTGATAGAAATAATCGCTGCATCGCTTGATGATGAATCGGTTTTATACGATTACCCGATTGAAAGACGGGAAATACTTGTCGATGAGGATGGAAATACTGCAACTGTAATCGAACAGGTTACTGTTGAGTGGATAACACCGCAAATACCGATAAGACTTATAACGCATCTGGTTCGTATCGGGGAAGAATGGAAAATAAACTTCTTCAGCTGGAGTCTGGTACCACGCAATGACGATGTACAACTGATACGCGAGGCGTTCGAGTAAAACAAGATTGAATTTGTTATCCGGGGAGCTGACAACTCCCCGGAGCCCATAAATTACACTTTAATGCTTCATTTACTCATCCATCCAGGAATTCTTTCATTAATTATAATTATACTATTTAACACCTGCTATCCAAATTGATTAAGTTTGTGTATAAGTTAATTTAAAATTATTTTACAAAACGAAGGCAAGAAATATTTAACTGCAGAACCAGTAGAGACATTAAAAGCCAGATGCAATACCTGCAGAAACTTGTGTAGGCATAATCATATTAAGAATAGTCATGCTGGCAAATAATAATTATATGAGGATATAAATTTGGCTTCGACAGAAGGTATGGATACGAATGCAGTGCCTGCCGGTAGCCAAACTGATTTGAATAAAATCCATAACAAAAATTCGATTTTATAGCCGGATTTTATTTGTATCTCCATGCTGAACGAACTTTCTTGTAATATCAAATAAATCAATTAATAGATATATTCCCATCAAAGGAGGTTCGTATGAATAGGTTTATTGCACTCGCATTAGTTATTTGCCTTTTGGTCTTAAGTAGTTGTGCGCCGCATCCTGATCTGGATGCTGCAAATAAGCAAGTAAAAGCAGTTCTTGATAATCTTATTAAATCTTCAGAAATGAAAGACATGGAATTAACATCAAAAATTTATGCGCATGACGCGGATATGGTTATTATCGGTACAGACAGCAGTGAGCGGATAATCGGATGGGAGAATTTGAAAGATGTTCTCGAGAAACAATTTACTGCAACGGATTCTTCAAAACTATCTGTCAAAGACCAGGTCATTAATGTTAATAAATCCGGAAATGCAGCATGGTTCTCAGAAGTTATTGACTGGGATATAACATTTAATGGTGAAACAAGCAAAATAGAAGGACTAAGAACAACAGGTGTTCTGGAAAACCGGAACGGGAATTGGGTGATTGTACAGTTACACTATTCTATTCCGAATTAATAAAAAGTGGTTTAATCGTGACCATTAAGTTCGCTATATAAGCATAATAGATCACAAATAACAAAAATGTAAAAGGGTTTGACTAACCGGAAACATGATTGGCATGTATTTCGACCTAATCTGATGCCGGGCGAATTCAGTAAGTATGACCGGGGTATGAACAACGTTGATATGCTTTTTAAAATAATCATAGAAAGTTAATATAATGTACAAATTACTTTTGTATGTGGATTCTAAATCATGAATCAAAGAATTGTGGCAATTAAAATTTATACAATGCAGAGGCTACTCTCATTGACTATATCAGTATTATCAATAATTGTTATTATTACCGGATGTAGTCATTCCGCTAATTTTATAAAAACAGGTCCTTTCATGGTTGCAAAACCAGGTAATTGCCCCATTGAGGTTTTTAACTCAAAGAATCCTGAACGGGAATATCAAGAGTTAGGAGTTATTGAAAGTGAAGGACAATATGGATATGATTCGTTTGAAAAAGTTCTTCCTGAATTAAAGGAAGAAGCATGTGAAAATGGAGGTGATGCGATAATTATTAAAAGCATTCAAAAATATGTTGATAACTCGAATAGTGAAAAGATTTATATTAATGCAACTGTTATTAAATGGCTCGATTAACTGAATTTTAGTTTATCAATCCAGGTGAAAAGTGAGATCATTTCATACTTCCTTTATGCAAATTAATGAAATCGAAGAATCAGCTGAGGTACTTAGTCATGCTATGCTGAATAATCCGCTTCATGTTTCTGTTTTTAAAGGGAATGGTGAAATCGAAAGATTGACAATCGAAAAGATGTTTGTAGAACTGCTTCATAGCAGACCAGGAATAGTCTATGTCGCAAAGGAAGATAAAAAAATCATCGGCGTTATGCGGATGAACTCATGCTCCGGTAAAACGGTTACGATTAAAGACGAAGTACCGGAAGACGAGCAAGACATCAGTAAACGGCAAGAGTTCTGGCTCAATGAATGGACTAGAAGAGATCCGGAGGAACAGCATTGGCATCTTGGTCCGATTGGTGTAATACCCACTCATCAGGGAATGGGTATCGGCTCTCTCCTGATGGAACGTTTTTGTAAGGAAGTGGATGCCTGCAAATCTATAGCATACCTGGAAACAGATCTTGATATAAATGTTCGTTTCTATGAGAAATACGGGTTCAAGCTTGTTGACGAGTCAGAAATTTTCGGCGTTAAAAACAGATACATGCTGAGAGATTTACAAACGTGATTGGATGCGAGTTTATCCACCGGATTCAGCAGATGTAGCGGGATCTAATCCATATCGGAGTTCAGTGCAGATAATTAAATAAATTGTAAAAGGAGTTTCTATGGCACTTGAAATTATTCAGGTTGAGTATTATTCTACAGTGGTAGAGGATCAGATTGCCAACGCATCAAAACTGATTACAGAAATTGTCGGAGCCGGTGTAGATTTTCATGCATTTAAATCGGTTCCTGCGGGACAAGGTCAGATGAAGTTTTCATTCTTCGCTAAAGACAGTTCAAAGTTGACTGAAGGAGCAGAAAAATCCGGTCTGAACCTGGAAGGTCCTCACTCAGCGTTATTTATTAAAGGGGATGAAAAATCTGGGGAATTAGCTCAGGTCTATGAAAAATTATCTCAGGCTGGAATCCAGGTTGAGGAAGCATTTGGAATAGCAGATATAAATGCCGGGTACGGGATTATTCTCTGCATCAATCATGAAGACTGCAGTGAAGCGTTAGAAGTTTTAAAAAGCTGATCGATAAACTCGGATACCGTTAATTAAATTTAGCATAAAAATGTTACAGATTATTCAAATAACATTTCTGTTTTTGGGAAGCATATTTATTACCTATGTCTCAAGAAAATCGTTACTTAACTTAAAGACTCACGGATTTAACAGGTTTTTCGTATTTGAATCATGTCTGCTTTTAGTTTTATTAAACTTACCTTACTGGATAACTAATCCACTCTCACTAATGCAGCTAATTTCCTGGATGTTTTTAATTATATCACTATATCTATTGTTTTTAAGTACATACTCACTCAAAAGTAAAGGGGGAAGCAGAGCACGTGAAGGTGCAGCCGCCAATTATAAGTTCGAGAATACTACCGTCTTGCTGAATGACGGAATTTATAAATACATACGACATCCGATGTACAGCTCGTTGTTATTTTTAATACTGGGAGCAATGTTGAAAAATGTTTCTGTCGGTTCAGTTTTACTTGCCTGTATATCTATAGTATTCCTAATATTTACTGCCGGTACAGAAGAGAAAGAAAATATAGAATATTTTGGCGCATCTTACAGTGAGTACATGAAAAGTACAAAGATGTTTATTCCATTTATATTCTAGAATATAGTTCATAATTTACCTGAGTTTTTTAATAATAATTTAACTGATAAAGAGGTAGCGCAAAGTGGAAAACTATTGGCAGACAGTTATCGGCAGACAGTTCGCTGCTGCGATACAGATGATTCAGGAAGCTGTTAAAGCTTGTCCTGATGATCTGTGGGACGACCGCACGGGAGGTACTCCTTTCTGGCATCTGGCTTACCATGCATTGTTTTACACCGATTTTTACCTTTCCGAGAATGATAAAACATTCAACGCGGTTGAATTCCACACGGATAATGCAAACTTCCTTCCGGGCGACTATAAACAGTTCGGCGGAATTGTTACAACGCCTGATACAGCCTTTACACGAAAGCAGCTGCTGGACTATTGCGAACATTGTTTGAGTAAATGCGAGGATACATTCAGGAAATTGACAACCGAACAGGCTTTGAAACGTTGTGGTTTCTGGTGGTACGATATGAATGTTGGTGAGTTCTTACTCAACAATCTAAGACATGCCCAGCACCACGCCGGTCAGTTGACATTGCTGCTACGCCGCCATGCTGACACAGGTATTGATTGGATAGGTACAAAAGATAATCGGCCTTCACCTCCTACGTGGGAACTAGAAGAGGGGGGCTGATAGTATGGTTTCCTTACTGGGTATTAAATATCCCTGGAGAAGAGTTTCCATGGAAAGGTGTAATGATGCCTCGCAATCTTGTCGGGAATGACGGTACGGTCTTTAAGTTCTGGGGTATGCAGGGTGAGAAAATTAAACGAACAGGTTTTGTTGATGTTGATATTGCTAACGGAGAGCCGCAAAAAGTTAAAATCGGAGTTAATGCGGTCATTGCGTTCAAGACCGAAATTGAGATATAGTTTCAATATGTCAGTTTATACATTCTGGATGCCGGAATCGCTCTCGTTATATTCCTTGAATTGAGACTCACCGGTGTTTAATCCGAAGCCGGTGAAATGTTCTTCCAATCAAGACTCATAATCCATTTTTGTGTGTTTGATGTCGCATTATTTCATAAATTTGCGCTTATGAATCGATCCCGTCAATTAGCAGCAATAATGTTTACCGATATCCAGGGCTACACTTCTCTAATGCAGCAGAACGAAGAGAAGGCTATTGCGTTTCGTGAAAAGCATCGTAAAATATTTAATGATACTACGCTAAAGCACAACGGAAGGATATTGCAGTATTATGGCGACGGTACTTTAAGCATATTTAATAGTGCGATCGATGCTGTAAATTGCGCAATTGAAATGCAGCTGAGTTTTGCCGAGAGTCCCGCAATTCCAGTTAGAATAGGGATTCATACAGGCGATATAGTATTCAGTGAAGAGGAAATAATCGGTGACGGCGTGAATGTAGCGTCACGAATTGAATCCCTGGCTGTTCCCGGAAGCATTCTTGTATCCGGCAAAGTTTATGACGAGATTAAAAACCAATCAGCAATCCAATCTGAATTTATCAAGAAAGTAAAGTTGAAAAATGTTGAATCCCCGGTCGAGGTATACGCAGTTGCCAATAAGGGATTAGTCATTCCACCCAAAGATGGCATTCCCGACATTAGAGATGCAAGTCAATCGGCTAGAATTCCGGAGTACGCAAATACTAACCGGAAGAAATTTGGAAGGATCGGACTCATATCACTTATAACCGCATTAGTTGCCGCCATTGTTGTCATTGCCCTGACAGTTGGAAGTCCATCCGCTGAATCATCAAACAAGTCTATTGCTGTTCTTCCGTTTGTAAATATGAGCAACGATCCGGAACAGGAATATTTCAGCGACGGAATATCGGAAGAAATTCTGAACTCACTCGCTCATGTGGAAAATCTAAAAGTTGCCGGTCGTACTTCCGCATTCTCATTCAAAGGCAAGAATGAAGATATAAGAAGTATCGGAGAGAAACTGGGAGTAAAACTAGTGCTGGAAGGAAGTGTAAGGAAATCGGATAATCGCGTTAGAGTTACTGCACAGTTAATAAATGTTGAAGATGGTTATCATATTTGGTCCGAGACTTACGATAGGGAATTGAAAGATTTAATTGCAATACAGGAAGATATAGCAGGCAGGATAGTTAGGAAACTAAAACTGCAGGTTGGTGGATTACAGGCTCATTCGAGCAAACCTGAAAACATGGAGGCTTATGAGCAACTGCTTAAAGGGAGCTACTTTTTTAACCGGGATTACGAAGATAAAATTAAGTCTATGGAGTACTTTAAGCGAGCCATTGAATTGGATCCCGAATATGCTGAAGCCTACGCGTATATCGGAGAAACTTATCTGCACTACGCCGGGCTGAATTTAATCAGCACTACCGAGGCCTATGCCGAAGCCAGAACGGCAGCAAATAAAGCAATAAGTCTCGATGTGCGGGAACCGAGAGCCTATAAAGTATTAGCATATATAAATCTGTTCTATGATTGGAACTGGAATGCAACGGTCACAAACTATAATAAAGCTATAGAATACGGCTTGTCTCCGGCGAACGAGTTTAATACATTCTACGAAATATTTGTAAATAAGAATTATGATTATGCAATAAATACTGCAAAAGATGCTGTGGAAAACGATCCGCTGCATGTTTATAATCACTGGCAGCTCGGTATATGCAATTATTTCGCTGGCAATTATGCCGATGCATTAAAGGCTTTCAATGGAGCGCTGGAACTTGATCGTAACTTTAGCACCGGATATCACTGGCGGGGATTGATGCTCGGTTACCTCGGCAGGTATGATGAAGGTGTAGCTTCAATCGAGAAATCACTGGAAATTACTAATGGTAAGGGTCTCGCTCATCTCGATCTTATGGCTGTTAAAATTATGATGGGGAAGAAGAAAGAAGTTTTGCCCGAAGTTCAAAAAGGAGAATACATCGATCCAATGGATGCCGCCAGACTTTACACCCTTATGGGAATGAACGAGGAAGCAATAGACTGGATTGAAAAGGGATATTATGCCCGTTCGGTTATGATGGTAACGCTGAAGCATTTCTGGCTGTGGGATCCGCTGAGGCAGAACCACCGCTTCCAAGCGATTTACAAAAAAATGAATTTTGATTAGTTAGCGAAGTATTCCTGAAAGCTTTAAGACACCATGAATCCATCTGTATTCACCGGGTATATCCGGTTACTTACCGATAGACTATTAGAAAAATTCAAATGGCATCATATTTTTCGAATCTACAATTTAATCCTGCATTAAATTGTAAAATCAGTTATAATAATTTTGAAACTATTCAATTTATAGAGGACATGTAATGCGTACTTTTACTTATTTTATGATCTTATCACTTTTCTTATTATTTACAGCATGTTCGAACAAGGATAATGCTCCGCAAAAACCGGCTCCGAAAGTTGGACTTCATTCAGCCGTGGTTACCGGCAACCTGGATGTTATTAAACAACATATTGAAGCCGGATCAGACCTTAATGTTCTTGAACCGTCAAGATCTTCCACACCGCTTCATACTGCCGCGGTTATGGGAAATGCTGAAGCAGCAAAATTATTAGTCGATGCAGGTGCTGATATTAACTATCAGAATGCCGATGGTTCTACTGCACTTCACACTGCCGCTGCATTCGGAAAAGACAACGTTGCAAAATTGTTAATCTACTCCGGAGCTAAGCTGGATATTCAAAATAATGACGGCGCTTCTGAGCTTCATACAGCCGCATTTTTCGGCAGGGTTGAGCAGGTAGAAATGCTTCTCAAAAAGGGTGCTGATAAATCCCTGAAGAATAAAATGGGGCAGACTGCTCTTGAAACTGTACAGGGACCGTTCGAGCAGGTTAAACCGGTTTATGATGCTATTGGCGCCGCACTCGGAGCTATGGGACTGAGATTGGACTATGACAAACTTCAGGCAGCCAGACCGCAAATAGCAGAAATGCTAAAGTAAACGCGAAGGGTATTTAACTAAAACGGAATGTTGAGATGAGATTACAAGTTCTTGTAATAACTGTTTTATCGATGTTTTTTTTATCTTGTAAGGATGAACTGCGGCTTGAAGTTCCGCAAGATATTGGTGACGGCTTAGCTGTCGGATCGTTTAATGAAGTTAATATTAATGATGCAGAACTAAGCAAAATGGTCGAAGATGTCCAAAACGAGGTTTACAGCGGCGTTCATTCAATTCTGATATACAAGGATGATAAACTGGTACTTGAAGAGTATTTTCCCGGACACATATTCGATTATGTTAAGACTGGACACCAGGGCGACGTAGTTAACTGGGGTTCGGATTCTCTCCACAGGGTTATGTCTGTTACGAAAAGTATTACTTCAATTTGTACCGGAATTGCGATTCGAAAAGGTTTTATTAAAAGTGCAGATCAGTCAATTTTCGATTATCTGCCCGGATATGAGGAGTACCGAAAGGAGGGCAAAGAGAGGATCACAATCGAGCACCTGTTAACAATGACTTCAGGCATTGACGGGAATGAGTGGCTTCTGCCGTATGCAAATCCCGAAAACGCTATTATGGGTATTTATTTCTCTGAAACACCAATTAATAAGATTTTAGAGAAGGATCAAAGATTTGACCCGGGAAGCGGCTTCCAGTATTTCGGTGGATCGAACTTTCTTCTTAGTGCAATAATTGCAAATGCCACCGGCATGAAGATGGATAAATTCGCTGAACAATATTTATTCGGGCCTTTGGGTATAAATAAATATCAATGGCTGCAAATTAATCAGGGAATAGTTGACGGTGCCGGAGGATTATCCTTGTCACCCAGGGATATGACAAAAATAGGAGCACTCTTCCTTTATAACGGTGTTTGGAATGGCGAGCAGATTGTCACGACTGAGTGGGTTGAGAGAAGCGCTCATCCTTACCACACAAATAATTGGATGAACAACTGGGATGATCACTGGGGGATGCGGGGTTATGCATACTCTTGGTGGACCCATACATTTGTAAAGTCAGGGAAACGAGTACCAATGTACTACGCCGCGGGATGGGGTGGTCAGTATATAATGGTAATTCCGGATTTGAATACTGTAGTTGTTTTCACCGGTGAAAACTATACAAGTTATCGTCCGCCATTCGATATTCTTAAAAAATATATCCTTCCATCAATAAATTAGTGGTATGAAAGCAATCGTATATGACAATTACGGATCAACAGATGTGCTGGAGCTTCGGGAAATTGAAAAACCGATACCCGCTGCGGATGAGGTGCTGGTAAAAGTACATGCAGCTTCAGTAAATTCGTGGGACTGTGATCTTGTAAGCGGTAAACCATTCTTATCCAGGCTGGCAGGCAGTGGTGTGCTGAAACCCAAAATACCAGTGCTTGGCTGCGACATTGCTGGTAGGGTTGAGGAGGCAGGCAGCGATGTTAAAGATTTTAAGCAAGGCGATGCTGTATTCGGTGATATCTCCGGCTGTGGATGGGGTGGCTTTGCAGAATACGTTTGTGCGAAGGCCAAAGTTCTTGCTTTTAAACCTGACGAAATAACATTTGAACAAGCGGCAGCTATTCCTCAGGCTGGTGTTCTCGCATTGCAGGGGCTGCGCCAGGGAGACAAGTTAAAGCAGGATTCACGTATTCTCATCAACGGCGCCGGCGGCGGAGTAGGTACATTTGCATTACAAATCGCTAAAATGTACGGAGCAAAGGTAACATGTGTTGACAGAGCGGATAAATTGGATTTATTAAGTTCACTCGGAGCGGATAAAGTTATTGATTATTCATCGGAGGACTTTACTAAACTGGACAACAAATACGACCTGATACTCAATAATGTTGCCGGTCATAAAATGAAAGAATATGAAAAAGTACTCAAGCCGGAAGGAAGAATGGTTCTTATCGGCGGCAAGACATCGGCTATTATCGCAATTGCACTATTAGGCTCAATTATTCCGAAAGAAGGTAAGAAAATGTCGCTGCTGATGCATAAGCCGGACAGAGGTGATTTAGAAACACTTGTCGATTTAATTCAAAATGGAAAGTTAAATCCGGTTATACATAAATTCTATAAATTAAGTGAAACTCCCGAAGCTATTGAAGATCTTGCGAACGGGGATGTTATTGGTAAAGCGGTTGTAACCTTAACTGAGAATTAACCGTCTAAGCAGATTCGTTTTTATTATAACCAAACATTCGAAAGGAAATATATGCGTGCGATAGTATACAGAGAGTACGGTTCTCCGGACGTGCTTCACATTGAAGAACTAGATAAACCGGTACCCGGAGACAATGAAATATTAGTGAGGATATCGGCAGTACATGTTAACTATGGCGATATAGTCGGCCGGAATTTTAAGAACATACCTTTACGGGAATTCAATATGCCGATGCCATTAATGCTGCCGGCTAAATTATCGTTTGGATTATTAAAGCCGAAAAATCCCTTACTCGGAAGTGAGTTCTCAGGAGTAATTGAGGCAGTTGGAAAGAATGTGAAAAATTTCTCGACAGGAGATGAAGTATTCGGATTTACAGGTCAGTCGATGAGAACTTATGCAGAATATTTGTGCATGTCGGCAAAAGGTACGGTTGCAGCCAAGCCGGAGAATATGAAGCTTGATGAAGCCTGTATAATCCCATATGGTGCTATTACTGCGTTCAATATTCTCAAAAAAGTAAAAATTATGAACGGAACCAGAATACTTATTGTTGGTGCTTCAGGATCTATCGGTTCTTACGCAGTGCAGTTTGCCGGCCAATTCGGCGCGGAGGTTACAGGAGTTTGCAGTACTCCTAATCTGGAATATGTTAAAGCAATTGGCGCTGAAAAAGTTATTGATTATAAAGTTGAGGATTTTACAAAAAACGGCGAAACTTACGATGTGATTTTTGATGTGCTCGGCAGAAGTGATTATTTGAAATGCAAAGAGTCACTTGAGGATGGCGGTGTTTACCTGCGGGCAAGTTTTAAAACTAAAGAATTGATTCAGATGCTTGCAACGAAAATCTATGGAAATAAACGGGTGATCTGTGCTCTTTCAATGGACAAACAGGAAGACCTTGTTAAGATTAAAGAACTTGTTGAATTAGGGAAAATTAAATCTGTTATTGATAGAACATTTACCCCGGGACAGGCAGCAGAAGCCCATAGGTACTATGAATCGGGAAATAAACAGGGCCCGGTAATTATTAAATTCATTTGAGTTAATTGAATAAAAAGGCAAATTTATGATAAATAAAATCAATGATATAAGTATGCAGAATGTTGCAAAATTGGCGGGGATTGGTTATCTGATAATTTTCATAACCGGTATTTTTGCCAATTTCTTTGCACTTGAGCAAATGCTGGTATCAGGTGATACTGCAGCTACTGCTAAAAATATTATGACCGGTGAATCCCTGTTCAGATTTGGGATATTCTCTTTTATTTTAATGGTATTATTTGACGCTCTGCTTGTCTGGGCGCTTTATCTTTTACTGGAACCTGTTAACAGGAAGCTTTCATTGCTATCAGCTTGGTTAAGACTAATTAACGTAGCGGTTTTCGCTGTTGCGCTGATTCACTTGGTTAATGTTCTTGAGCTTGTAAACTCAAATGTTTATGGAGCTGAATTAGCAGAAAATGTGATTTCCTCGCAGATATATTTCTCAATCGGATCATTTAACAATACCTGGCTCATTGGTTTGATCTTTTTCGGATTTCATTTATTCGTTTTGAGCTACCTGATTTATAAGTCCGGATTCATTCCAAAGTTTATCGGAGTATTGCTGATAATTGCCGGCGCCGGTTATCTTATAGACAGCTTTGCCAATATCCTGTTGCCTGACTACGAGAAGTACAAAGACTTCTTCCAGATAATAGTAATTGTGCCCGGGGTCGTCGGTGAATTGTCACTTACCATATGGCTGCTTGTTAGAGGTGCAAAAATGGATTATACAAGTCCGGTTTAGCATAATGATTTTTAATAATCAAAATAATCCAAATTTATATGATCAATGAAAGGCATACTTATGAGAACATTAATAAATATGATTTTGATTTTACTGGCTGTTCCGGTAATTATTATGGCACAGCAATCTTCCTTTCAGGATTCGCTACTTGAAAACCTGGCCGGTGAATGGATTATGGAAGGCACAATAGCAGGACAGGAAGTTGTCCATGATGTGTCAGTCTCATGGATTCTGGAACACCAATACCTGCAGATCAAAGAGAAATCACGCGAAAAAGATCCTGATGGCACTGCAGCTTATGAAGCGCTGGTCTTAATAGGATGGAACGCCGACCTTAACAAGTATGCCTGCATGTGGCTGGATGTAACAGGAGGCGGAGGTTTAATCGGTGATGGCATTGGTCATGCTGCCAGGGAAGGGAATAAACTGCCGTTCCTCTTTAAGATGGGGGATGGCATGTTTCATAATACATTTGAATACATTGACGAAAACGATACCTGGACCTGGAAACTGGATAGTGAAAAAGATGGTATTCTAAATCCTTTTGCCCGGGTAACATTATCCAGAAAGCAAGAGTTATGATGAGAATATGTGAAGACTTTTAATAGTAACGTAAAAACTATCAGGAGATTTAATGGAATTCATAGATTCAATAAATTTACTAAAAGCTGAACGAAAATTGTTGATAAGAGTACTGGAAGATCTGTCAGAAGAACAAATGCTGAAAGTACCAAATGGTTTGAAAAACAACATTGCCTGGAATCTGGGACATATAGTTGTTACGCAGCAGGTGCTGCATTATACTCTATCAAGACTGGAACTTAGTATTCCCAAAGAACTTGTATCAATGTACAGGACAGGAACAAATCCCGAAACCTGGAAAGAAAAACCCAATATCGAAGAGTTGAAATCCCTTCTCGTTTCACTTCCTGATAAACTCAAAGAAGATTTTAATAATGGTCTTTTTACGCAATTCAGATCTTATAAAACATCCGTTGGAGTTGAATTGAATTCCTTGGGGGATGCATTTGCATTCAATCACTTCCATGAAGGAACTCATACAGGAATAATTCTATCCTTAAAAAAACTCGTTTGAAATTGTCAATTATCTGTCAGCGACAAACCTCATTATTGTATCATACCTGTTTGATATGAAGAATGACCCATATGAAACCGTTAATGTGGTAGGTATGTATCCAAGAGTTGCCGAAAGATTGAAGGGACCGGCAGATAAATATATGCAGACGTTTTATAGTAAAAGTACATGTTAACCGAACTGATTTAAATTATTTAATGGACTGTCTTGTCATAGATGTTCGAAAGGATGGAATATTCAAATCCTTGTAAAAATAAGCTCAAACATTTTTTCATGATGATTTGAAGTTAAATTTGTAAATTGTTACTGCTAATTATTGCAATGCATGCGATTTTTCAACTACCTTCGTACTGATAATGAAGAAAATCTTAATAATAGAGGACGATAAATACTTTCGCGAAAACGCGAAAATAGCTCTGTCAAAAAAAGGGTATGAAGCGTTTACTGCGCAAAACGGTGAAGAAGGGATAAGTCTGCTGGAAGAGCTTAGACCGGATCTTATTCTCTGTGATATTATGATGCCTGTGCACGACGGTTATTGGGTCCTAAAAAGCATTAGGCAGCATAACGAACTCTCCGCAACTCCATTTGTTTTTATGACAGCCAAAGTAGAGCAGGATGATATGAAAAGGGGAATGGAGCTTGGAGCAAATGATTATCTTGTAAAACCTTTCAAACTCGCTTCTCTAATCGAAACAGTAAAACTCAATTTAAAAGAAGATTTTAATCCGCGTGGTTTGTAATTTTCAGCTAATTGATCTGATTATCAAATTGATAATAAATTATTATCGTAATAATTAAATTTTCGATTTTTCTTTATATCCGGTATTCCTTCCTAATCATTTTATCTGGTTTCCATACTTTTAAGATTTCTTGTAAAACCATTCCAAATGGCATGGTATATGAGTACTAATTCACTTATTTATAGGACATTCTGGATTATGAAAAAAATACATTTTTTAGTTCTTTTCGTAGTGTTTCCCGGTTTCATTTCAGCTCAATCAAACACTTTAAAACTAGCTGTAAAATCGCCTTCAATAGATGTTGCATCCGTTAATACGAAAACAGTTGCATTGTATGAAAAATTTGAAATTTCTGTCAGCATAAGCGATGTTGATTTTTCGAATCCGTATGATCCTTCGGAAGTTGATCTAAGGTGCATTTTTGATTCTCCCTCTGGAAAGCAGTGGGAGCTGTTCGGGTTTTATGATGATTACCAGGATAGAAATGAGTGGAAAGTTCGCTTCGCACCTAATGAAACCGGAAACTGGACATATACCCTCAAACTGATTCATTCCGGCGGGACAATTGAAAGTACTTCTAACGGTTTTGAGGCTGTACAATCCGATCATGATGGCTGGATTAGAGTCTCTCAAAAAAATCCTCATTACTTTGAACATGATAACGGCAAATCATATTACGGTATTGGTCCATACTATCCCTGGGGAGTAAGCAACAGTAATAATGGTCTCGGATTAATGGAAGACTCAGGAGCGAACCTTTTCGGGTATTGGAATATTATGTACGGCGGGGAATCCGGAATTATTGAATCCATTGGTTCGGGACTCGGCAGGTACAATCAGAATAAATGTGGTCGTATCGATCAATTGATTCAGTGGGCTGAAGAACGTAATATGAAAATGATGCTGGCCATTTGGCCGCATGATTTATTATGCGAAACTCTTGGCGGATGGGCAAAGCAATGGGATTCAAATCCTTATCAGTACATAACTACTTCAGCCGATTTTTACGGCAGTCAGGAAGCATGGGAGTACCAGAAAAAACAATACCGTTATCTGATCGCGCGCTGGGGTTACAGCCGCGGACTCGGAATATGGGAAATTGTAAACGAAATTACCGGCACAGAGGGCTGGGCAGCCGGTAACGAGGCTGATGCTACGAATTGGGTGCGTATTGTTAGTGATTATCTAAAATACAATGATCCGTTCGGCAGACCGACAACTGCTTCCAAGCATGGGGGATATTACTGGCCGGAAGGATACGCACAGGTTGATATTTCGAATGTGCATGTATATGAAACCGGTTGGAATATGGAATACCAGGGAAATCCGCTTCGGAGCAGTCATTATATTTATCATTGGCTTTCCAATATGTTCTGGAATGATTTCGAACAGCCCGGCATATTCGGTGAAGCAGGATATACTAATACATACGGTGACTTTGCAACTCCTTCAAGCGGATACACAGCTCACTATCATAATGCTCTGTGGGCATCGTGGGCAAGTGGTCTGGCTGCTACACCTGTTTGGTGGGATATGGGCAGCAGCCAGGTGATGAGTAACGATGTCATGGCTCAAATGAAAGCATTCTCAAGGGTAGCACCAATTATTAATTATACGGACTATAGTTTCTCAACATTCGAAACAACGATTAACGACTGCGATGTGTACTGTATGGTTAATGACTCCCTGACATTCGGATGGGTTAGGGATATTCTCGGAAGCAAGTTCAAAGTAAGACAATTCGAAATTGGTGGACTCCCCGATACAACTTATGCGATTAGATGGTTTGATACCTGGTCAGGTGATGAATTAGAGACGACTATCGGTATCTCAATCGACAGCGTTCTCACGGTAACTTCGCCTGACTATTTCGATAATCCTGATTACGCATTTTTAGTAACCCCGCTTCAGGGAGGCGGCGATCCGGTTGCATTATCACTTACTTCCAGTACAAGTACTATCCTAAAAAATGGCAGCAGTACTGCTGTTATTACATGTATGGTCAAGGATACCGATGGTCTGATAAGTACGGGAGCGGGATCTGAAATCCATTTTTCAGTTAAAGGCTCCGGTGAGTTATTAGATAATGATGTTGTTGCGGAGAACGGATATGTCCGTATAACATACAGATCCGGAATGGAAGGTCCGTTCGTTAGAATTGTTGCTGAGTCGGCAGGACTTCAGTCGGATTCAATAACAATATCACTTACAGACCAGATTCTTGTAGATAGTTTTGATGACTATGCAGATAATACTTCCTTCGAGACTACCTGGCAGGTTCAGGGAGGAACAAATACTCAGCTAAATCTGGTAAGCAGTAACGACAAACTGATGAAAGTAACATACGCAATTGGTGACGGGAGTCCGCCGTATGCCGGATTTCAACGAGCCCTTTCGGATGATTATTCGGATACAGGTTATCTCAGGTTTTATCTAATTCCTGATGGCTCCGACAGAGATCTGGCAATGATTCTTAGGTCGGGTAATCTTTACTGGCGTTACGATCATAAACTTTCTGGATCAACAGGGAAATTAATTGAAATACCGATCGCAGACTTCGTTCCACAGAATACTGAAAGCGAAGTTGATTTGGCTAATTTGACTCTGGTGTCATTCAGTATTTTACCGGGTGATGGAGGAAACGGTAGCGGTGAAATTTATCTGGACGATTTCGCGTTCTCCATCGGAATGACTACAGATGTTGAGGAGGACTACTCCGGGTTACATGTCCCAAATGAATTCAGGGTTTATGATAACTTTCCGAATCCGTTTAATCCATCAACTACTATAAGATACGAACTGCAGTACCGTAGTCACCTGAAATTGGAAGTTTTCGATATTCTCGGCAGATTAGTTACAACTCTGGTTGATGAAGTACAGAGTGGCGGTACATATGAGGTTGTATTTAATACTATTTCAAGTAACCGTGAATTATCAAGCGGTACTTACTTCATAAGATTTCAAGCAGGCTCGTTTCATACAGTAAAGAAAATAACATTGCTGAAATAAATTTACGGTTAACTCATGCGAAACTTTTCTGGATTTTTAACAACAATATTTTTGGTGTCGATCATGTTATCTTGCAGTGATAAATATTCCCGGGATAAAGCTGAGAGTTTCGTCTACGTTGAGGGAAAACACTTAATGTATGATGGGAAACCTTACTACTTTGTCGGAACTAATTTCTGGTACGGCATTTATCTCGGATCATCTGGTGAAACCGGTGACAGAGACCGGTTAGTCCGTGAACTCGACTTTCTCAAAGCTAACGGGATAACAAATCTGCGAGTACTAGCAGCTTCAGAACTGTCTCCGATGGAAAAATCTCTTAAACCTGTTGTGCATTCGGCTCCGGGAGATTATAATGATGAGTTGCTTGAGGGATTGGATTTTCTGCTGGCTGAGATGGGTAAGAGGAATATGCATGCCGTAGTCTTCCTGAATAATTATTGGGAATGGTCGGGCGGTATGGCGGTTTATAATAAATGGTTCGGCAATCGGGATATGCCGGATCTCAGCAAGCCCAATGCAGACTGGCATGCGTTCATGAATTTTTCCGCGTCGTTTTACAGGAACAAAGAAGCAAATGATTATTTCAAACAGTTCATTGAATCCATCATAACCCGGAAGAATAAATTTACAGGCAAGTATTACTACAATGATCCTGCGATAATGTCATGGCAACTCGCGAATGAGCCCCGTCCGGGCCAGGGAAAAGAAGCGGATACTTACATTCAGAATTACTACAATTGGATAGACTCGACTGCGGGTTATATTCATTCTCTCGATACTAACCATCTGGTCTCAACCGGCAGTGAAGGTAGTGTCGGCAGTAATGATTCTCAAGACTATTATCTTAATGCTCATTCAAGTAGTAATATAGACTATGTTACATTTCATCTCTGGGCTAAAAACTGGGGATGGTTCAAAGCAGATGATATGGAAGGAAGCTATCCCGGATCAGAGAAGAAGGCTGTCGATTATATAAATCTGCATATTGATCTTGCAGATTCACTTAACAAACCTGTTACTCTCGAGGAGTTCGGACTTGGACGTGATTACGAAGAATGCAGCCCATCTGAACCGGCAACTTATCGTGATAAATATTTTAGCAAAGTTTTTGAGACCGTATATAAGCGCGCTGCGAAAGGGGATGTGATTGCGGGTACAAACTTCTGGACATGGGGCGGGGAAGGACGCAGTCCCAATACAGATTACTGGTGGATAAAAGGTGATCCTTTCACAGGAGATCCTCCAGGCGAGCCGCAGGGACTTAATTCGGTATTTAATACTGACTCAACAACTTTAAAGGTAATTAAAAATCATTCAGAGAAAATGCATGGTTTGCGTGAAAAGAAATAACGGCAGGTTAATTGCATCTGCGTGTTTTCTTGTTATCACCGCTATTCTGATTAGTTCCTGCGGCGAGTATAACAGTTACGAATATCAGAAAAGTCTAAGCGTAAACCTTGTTGATTCGCAGGCGACAAAGGAAACGGTAAATCTTTTTTACAATTTACTGCACCTGCCAAAAGACAGTATTATTTTCGGACACCATCATTCAACCGCGTACGGCGTGAAATGGAAGGGAGATAAAAACCGTTCTGATGTAAAGGATGTAACAGGATCATTTCCCGGTTTGTACGGTTGGGATTTCGGAGACATTACGAACGGGAATGATACCGTAATGCAGAAAAGATTCCGGGAGTTAACCATTGATGCTTACAATCGCGGCGGGATAAATATTTACGCCTGGCATTATTACAATCCTGTATCTAAAAAGCCCTGGTCGTTTTACGACACCACGGTAGCAGTCAAGCATATTCTACCTGGTGGGAAAGAACACAAAGTATATAAAGGTGACCTCAAGAAGATTAGCGAGTATACCAAATCTCTAAAAGGGAAGAACGGCGAATTAATTCCGGTTATGTTTCGTCCCTTTCACGAATTTGACGGATCATGGTTCTGGTGGGGTAAGCATTTCTGCTCGAAGAACGAGTTCGTTTCACTCTGGAGGTTCACTGTTAATTACCTCAGGGATTCGCTAAATGTCAGAAATATACTTTACACGTTTTCACCGGATCGGAACTTCGATTCCGATAGTTCATATCTGGATCGTTATCCCGGAGATGAATTTGTTGATTTACTCGGGATTGATGATTACTGGGATTTCACTCAAAATGGTGAGGGTCTGGAAGCAGTAGTAAGAAAATTGGAAATAGTTAGCAATCTTGCTGAGAAGAAAGGGAAGATCCCTGCATTCACTGAAACAGGTCTCGAGACTATTCCGGATTCATTGTGGTGGTCTGACAAACTTCTTCGGGTTATCATGAATAATAAAGTAAACTTAGCATTTGTTATGGTTTGGCGGAATGCTCATGAAGGGCATCATTACGCCCCATTTACCGGTCATAAGAGTGCTGAAGATTTTGTTAAATTTAAAAATGAGCGTGGAATTCTGTTCGAGGATGAATTACCTTCATTGTATTCATCCCCATAGCTGCATTTTTTTCTCAGAGGAATCTCATTTATTGGTTGTTTTGTCTACAACTGCTTACTCATTCATTATTGCTATTCTAGTCTAATAATAACTGTTTTATCATAATCATAATAATTTATCAAGATAATAATCGGAATCTTCGCTGGAAACATCAAAATCCGTTTTTATTGTCTTAAATGAGAGCTTAATAAGTGGCACTATTTATGCAAAATTTCTTTGGATAATCACCAAAACAGCAATGAATTATTTTATGAATTATTTTATGAATTATATAAAGAATAAACTTGCCGAAAGATGTGCTGCCGGAAGTTTTTTTGTTTGTTTTAATTGTTCACTTCAATTAACGAGTAAGTTCGGTTTTATCACTTCATTTTCATCAGGAAATATTTATGAGTAATGCGGTACATCCCAAGATCAAATTAGGGGAAAAGATATCCTACAGTTTTGGGGACTTTGCGTCCTCAATGTTCTGGAAACTTTTTTCAATGTTTCTTTTATTTTTCTATACTGATGTATTCGGAATCTCTGCTGCAGCTGTTGGCACAATGTTTCTGTTGACCAGGATTTGGGATGCTGCTAATGATCCGATGATGGGAATTATCGGGGATAGAACGAATACTAAGTGGGGTAAATTCAGACCCTACCTTTTATTCGTTGCCGCACCATTCGCTATAATCGGAATCCTGACATTCAGTACTCCCGACTTCGATGCTACAGGTAAATTAATTTATGCTTATGTCACGTACACACTAATGATGATGGTCTACACGGCTATCAACGTTCCTTATTCTTCACTATTGGGTGTAATGACCAACAATACTGAGGAAAGAACCTCTCTTGCTTCCTGGCGTTTCATCGGTGCTTTTTCGGGAGGTTTGTTTGTTACAGCTACCGCCAACTCACTTATTGAATATTTTGGTGAAGAAGGCAGTCCGGCGGTTGGATACCAGTGGACAGTCGGAATATATGCAGTGCTTGCCGCCATCTTATTTGTGTTTACATTTGCGGGTACGAAGGAACGTCTTAAACCGGCAGTTGAAAAAACATCTTCGCTTAAGGCCGATTTAAAAGATATTGCAAAGAACGGTCCCTGGTTTATTATGCTTGGTGCAGGAATTTCAATACTAATTTTTAATTCACTCCGTGACGGATCCATATTATACTATTTCAAATATTATATTAAGGATCAGTCCATCACCTTCTTTGGAGATTCGTACAGCTTCAGTCAGGAAGTATTAGCATCTGCGTATATGTCCATCTGGCTTGCTACAAACATACTTGGTGTTATACTTGCCAAACCGGTATCCTCAAAGATTGGTAAGAAGAGAACATATATCCTTTCAGCCTCGCTATCTGCGGTGCTAAGTTTCGTGTTGTTTTTCCTGACACCAGATCAGATAGGATTAATATTTTTCTCAAATATTTTAATAGGGATAACTGCCGGAATAGTAATGCCGCTTATCTGGTCGATGTACGCTGATATTGCTGATTACTCAGAATGGAGGACCGGACGACGTGCAACAGGATTGATATTTTCATCGTCATCAATGTCTCAGAAATTCGGATGGACTTTGGGCGGTGCAATTTCGGGCTGGCTGTTAGCTGCTTTCGGATTCGAAGCTAATATGGAACAGACTGCTGATTCTCTGCTTGGCATAAGGTTGATGATAAGCGTATTTGCCGGTATAGGAGCCTTGGTTGCTGTCGGATTTATGTATTTCTATAAACTTGATGAGGGTACGATGGACAGCATAGAGGCGGACCTTGAAAAAACACGCGGCAATGAAACCGGAGTTGAATCCGTATAAAAGACGAGTTGTTGTTAAATTATTCAGAGGATTTACATGACTAAAGAGCAATTTGATACAAGAATTAAAGAATTATTTGAAGAACATGAAAAACTTATTACAAGAAAGAATGAAAAACTACCCGGAGGCAATGGGGTTTTCGACAGATATAAATACCCGGTCTTAACTGCTGAACATAGTCCGATTTTCTGGCGATACGATCTGGATTATAATTCAAATCCATATTGCATGGAAAGACTCGGAATGAACGGTGCTTTTAATGCAGGCGCTATTGAGTACGAAGGAAAAATTCTCATGTCGGTTCGTGCAGAAGGTGCTGACAGAAAATCTTTTATTGCCATTGCAGAATCTCCCAATGGAATTGATAACTTCAGGTTCTGGGATTATCCTGTCACAATGCCGGAAACCGATGATCCTGATATTAATGTATACGACATGCGTCTTGTGAAGCACGAGGACGGCTGGTTTTACGGACTTTTCTGTACTGAAAGGAAAGATCGGGATGCACCGGAAAGCGATACTTCAGCAGCGAATGCTCAATGCGGGATAGCACGTTCAAAAGACTTCAAGGAATGGGAAAGACTTCCGGATTTAAAAACCAAATCACCACAGCAGAGAAATGTTGTGCTTCACCCGGAGTTTATAGACGGGAAATATGCCTTTTATACAAGACCACAGGATGGATTCATTGATACCGGATCCGGTGGAGGTATTGGCTGGGGACTTGCGGATGACATTGAGAACGCGGTTATTGATAGTGAAATAATTGTTGATGACAGAAAGTATCATACAATTAAAGAAGTTAAAAACGGTATGGGCCCCTCACCGATAAAAACTGAAAAAGGATGGCTCCAACTCGCTCATGGTGTAAGAAATACTGCAGCGGGATTACGTTATGTCCTATACTTGTTTTTGAGTGATCTTGAAGATCCTTCAAAGGTTATTGCATCACCCGGCGGTTACTTTTTAGCACCTCGCGGATCGGAAAGAATTGGTGATGTTTCCAATGTTGTTTTTAGTAACGGCTGGGTTAAGAGAGATAACGGGGAAGTACTGATTTATTACGCGTCTTCCGATACGCGTATGCACGTAGCAACTTCTACTGTTGACAAATTGCTTGATTATGTTTTGAATACACCTGAGGATGGATTAAGATCTGCTTTAAGTGTTAAGGAAAGAGACTTCCTTATTAAGAAAAATTTGGATATATTAAATACCTCCAAATAAATCCTTCTCTCACTACAAGGATTTATGATAGAAAACCCGAAAAAAAATCCGGCGCCCTGCCGGATTTTTTTTATCACCAACTAACCAACTATAGGAGATCTTCAAGGAGGAAAATTATATGTTTTCTGCGAGTACTCTCCAATGTTTAGTCATATTATCGAAATTATTCTTTAATTGTTTATAAGAATCATTATTCGTCATGTATTCATTTTTTATGTCCAACATCATAATACAATTCATCAGTCCACGGCAATTATGATACGTGCCTTTCCAAATACTGCCTTTGGGTGTAGTTCTGTGAAAAGGTTCTTTATCAATTCCGCCCCAGTACCAATCGCCGTTTTCGCTGTCTATTACGAACTTCTTAATATAATCCCAGAGTTTTGTAAATAGATCGAAATACTTAGTCTCATCAGGAAATATTTTTGAGAAGAGCAGCAGCGCATTCAATCCTTCTGCCTGCGACCACCAGTTTTTAGCATCATTAATAATTGCACACTTGTTCTCTCCGGAAAAGTAGTAACCTTCCTCGTAAAAGCCTCCGCTTATCTCATCCCAACCGTTAGCAATTGCATGATCGATCATCTTCTTAGCGGTTTGAAGTGTCTGAACATCATCTTTCAGTCCAAGAGTATAAGAAGCTTCCAGCATTAGAAAGGCTGTCTCGTAATCATGCCCGAATGAAACATGATCGAGCCTGTAGCTACTCTCCCGTATTTCACCAGGAGAGTTCCGGAATGAAACGGGTGTCCAGTCATATTCAAAGAACAGCCGAAGGTAACCTTCGTTACTGACCATTTTATCGCGAATCAACTCCAGAATACTTTTAAGCTGATGAGCCAGTTTATCATCCTTCCATACATGATACAATTCTGTGTAAGCTTCCAGTATATGAATTGATGTGTTCTGATCTTTGTAGTCCGATTCAACTTCGTCGAAAGCATTAGTCCTGTACTCACCGTTTTTGTGAATAAGATTGCCTTCCCTGGTAAAGAACTGAAAGTAACCTTTGTGCTCCGGATCGAAAGCAAATTTCTCAAGCCAGTTAAAATTTTCTATTGCGAGGTTAAGTACGTTTTCATCTTTAGTGGTTTCGTATAGAGCGGCAAGTCCGTAAATTGCAAAAGCATTTCCGTACGCGCGTTTCTCGGAGTAAAAACCCTGTGCGTCACATTCTCCGCCTTCGCGGCTGCGCATTTGGTAGAATCCTGAATATTCACTATCCAGCATATGATCTTTTAAAAATTCATAACCGTGAAACGCAAAAATTTTATAATCTTCATTATTAAAAAACTTACTGGCTTTAGAGGTTGCCCAAACATGTCTTGCCTGGGTAACGAGCATTTTTTCGTGCTCCTCCATAAGCTTTAAATCATGGGTAAGGTTTGTGTAATAGCCTCCGAAAGTTTTATCAATGGAAAGGGGATACCATTTTTGTAATAGATCGTACTGCAGGCTCTTATCCATTTCACTTAATATTTGTTCTTTATCGGTGGTCATTTCTAAAGACTAATAATTTATTGTTCTGATTTGATCATACAAATACTATGCTAGAATTATTATGGTGTTTAATGCCGAAATAAACGCAGGTAACAAAAGAGTGTTTATGATAATGATAGTTTTTTATTAAAATGATAAATTTAGTTAAGAGAATTAAAAGAGCATTCCGGTAAAAATGGTGAATTCAGACTTTTAACGGCATTCAAATTAGTTTTTATTATGGCATTTCAATTGCAGACTATTAGTTTACCCATTAGTGTTTTTTTATATTGACAAAATGAGAATCGAATCTGAATAATTTTAATGATGACAAATCAATCAATATCCACGTTCAACACAGTAGAAATGCCGGAGAATTTATACTCCTTTTGAAGCGATGGATAACACTTAATATCAGCATTGCATTTTCTGAAAAAATCAAATATTAAACAAATACAGGAATGAAGATGAAAACTAGTTCAAGATTATTCTTAATTATATTGGCTATCTTTTTAACACAATGCAAAAAGGAATCTAAAGGCTTGGAAAACTTTATTACACGCGACGGTTATAAACTGATGGACGGAACAGAGGAATTCAGATTTATGTCTTTCAACATACCAAATCTAAATTTTGTTGAGGACGAGATGGCATTTACAAAGCCGCATGCTTTCAGATTACCGACAAGCTTTGAGATACACGATGCCCTGGAAAGTATTAAACAGATGGGTGGAAGAGTTGCAAGATCTTATACATTTCCTGTGAAACGTGAGACCGATACACTTGGTATTCCGAGATATGTAACTGGTCCCGGTGAATTCGACGAAAATTCTTTTAAGACAATGGACAGCGTACTTGCCATTGCTAATGAAGTTGGTGTTAGACTAATTGTACCGCTTCTTAATAACTGGAAATGGATGGGAGGCAGACCTCAGTATGCAGGCTTTAGGGATAAGACCGAAGAGGAATTTTGGACAGACCCGCAGCTCATAGAGGATTATAAGAAAACAATTGAATTCGTTTTGAATCGAACGAACACTGTTACAGGTGTAAATTATAAAGACGATAAAGCAGTACTTTGCTGGGAGACGGGTAACGAACTTACATGTCCTTATTCATGGACAAAGGAAATCGTTACATACATGAAATCAATAGATACGAATCATCTTGTTATGGACGGGTATAATGCAATTGACGGCGAGGATATTCCGGAAGAATCAATAAACGAGGATTTAATTGATATAGTAACTACTCATCACTACAGGCTTAATCCGAATGAGATTATTAAGGATATTCAAAAACAACTCGAACGGGTTGACAGGAAAAAACCATATATACTCGGTGAATTTGGTTTCCTTGGTACTGAAGCCATTTTGAAAATATCGGATTTTATAATTGACAGTGATATTGTTGGAGGACTGATCTGGAGTCTGAGACATCACCGGGAGGAGGGCGGTTTTTACTGGCATTCGGAACCGCTCGGAGACGATTTGTTCAAGGCTTTTCACTGGCCGGGATTTCCATCCGGAATCGAATATAATGAAGAAACTCTGATGCCTGCTTACAGGCTTAAAGCTTTTCAGATACGGGGAATGGAAGCTCCTTCAATTGAAAAACCGAAAGCACCTGTACTTCACGAAGTTACAAATGCTTCCGAAATATCCTGGAAAGGTTCTGCCGGTGCAAGGTATTACAATGTTGAGCGTTCGGAATCATCGGGTGGACCGTGGGTAGTAGCAGGATATAATGTTGATGATGCGCATCAAATTTACACGCCGTTATTCAATGACGTAACTACCGAACTTGGCAAGGAATATTATTACAGGATCATTGCGAAAAATGTAGCCGGTTCTTCTGCGCCGTCAAATGTCTCGGGACCTGTAAAAGTTAACATTCACAAATTGATAGACGATGCAGAGAATTTTACTGTTCTATACTATAAGAAAGGCAATATTAAAATAGAAACTAATTATGACAGAGCTTTCAAGGAAATGACTCACAGATTTGCCAGCGAGGAAGGTTCGGAAATTATATACTTTGTTCCCGGAAATATTGTTAGTGTTAAGGTGAATTCTTTTTCCAGGGATGATGCTTCTTCGCTTGAGTTCAGCGCGTCCGCAAATGGAGAAGACTTTAATCCAATTGACGCGGAGAGGGCTTCATTTAACCTCGGGAAAGGAGATTATAACTACTGGATACCTTCACAGTACAAGCTATCCGTGAATGGTTCAAACAGCTTCCTGAGCATAAAAATTAATGAGATAAATCAAGTTGGACGGATTGAGATAGATTATAAATAGATAAGTACATGGTGAATTATTGTCCGGCAGGAGATGAAATCAACTATTTAAGTAAATAATAAATACAGGAAGATCTGAAAAATGAAAAAGACAATTTTATTACTATTTACTGTTTTGCTGCTTTACAGCTGCGGTAAAGTGGACAATAAAAATTTTAGCGTTCCTGCGATATTCAGTGACAATATGGTACTTCAGCAAAATACTGATGTTACTGTTTGGGGAACAAGTTCACCTGGAATGTCCGTTAAACTGGAAGGTTCCTGGAGAGAAGAATCGGACGCCGTTACTGATAAGAATGGAAACTGGTCTGCCAAAATTAAAACACTTGAAGCCGGCGGCCCATTTAATCTGACAATAGAAACTGGCGATACTTCGGTTACATTCTCGAATATTCTATTCGGTGAAGTCTGGTTGGGATCGGGTCAGTCTAATATGGAAATGCCATTGATGGGTTGGCCTCCTAGGGATACGATTATGCATTCTGCTCAGGAAATTAAAAATGCCGATTTCCCAAATATGCGTTTATTCACAGTTCAAAAGGCAATTTCAACGGAGGAAGAGTACAACTGCAAAGGAACATGGGTTGAATGTACACCTGAAAACATTCAGGAGTTCAGTGCAACAGCCTTCTTCTTCGGTAAAAAAATAATGAATGAACTTGATGTTCCGGTCGGATTAATTCATTCAAGCTGGGGTGGTACGCCTGTGGAATCATGGATGAGTAAATCGAAGCTTAAGACTACAGATGATTATTCGGATTTTATATCAAAGCTGGAGAATAGTAAATCTGCATTTGATTCTTTGGATAATTGGCTTAATTCATTCCCGATTATGGATGCAAATAAAATTACGGATAAGTGGAAAAATCTGGATTTCGATGATTCTCATTGTCCTGAAGTGAACTATGATATTTCCAAATGGCAGACTATGAAACTACCCGGTTTATGGGAATATACTGGAATAGGTGATATGGACGGAGCCGTCTGGTTCAGAAAAACGGTTGATATTCCCGAGAATTGGATCAATAAGAATTTAACTCTTGAGCTTGGTCCTATTGATGATATGGATGTTACCTATGTTAACAGTAAGCGGGTGGGCGGCTACGAAGTTGATGGAGAATGGCAGACAGAGCGTGTTTATGAAGTTCATCCGGATATTAACAACAGCAGTAGTTTGACGATAGCTGTGCGGGTACTCGATCCGCAAGGCGGCGGCGGATTGTACGGGACCCCGGAACAGATGAAGCTGACTTTGAAAGGAAGCAATGAAAAAATATCACTTGCCGGCGAATGGAAGTACCTCCCGGTAGCTGAGTATAAAAATGGCAACTTCTATGTATTCGGATCGGATAACGCTCCGGCATTTACGAGACCTTCAGTGCCGATCGAATTATCAGCGTACTCGCCCTCAATACTTTACAATGCTATGATTAATCCTATTGTACCATACACAATTAAGGGTGTTATCTGGTATCAGGGTGAGTCTAATACCGGAAGAGCGGAACAATATAAAAGGCTATTCCCTGGAATGATTGAGAATTGGAGAGAGTCCTGGGATATCGTTTTCCCTTTTTATTACGTACAGATAGCGCCATTCAGATATGGCAATGAAACAAATTCACAGGAACTTCGTGAAGCGCAATTCGTAACATTGTCAACGCCAAAAACAGGAATGGCAGTAACAATGGATATAGGCAATCCTGATAATATACATCCTTCAAACAAGAAAGACGTTGGGGAAAGACTGGCATTCTGGGCGCTTGCAAAAGATTATAACAAAGATATGGTTTATTCCGGCCCGGCGTATAAATCTATGGAAGTTGAAAAAGGGAAAATAGTTCTTTCTTTCGATCATACGGATGGCGGATTAGTAATTAAACCGATCAAAGGACAGAATAATTTCATGATCGCAGGTAAGAATAAGCGCTTCGTAAAAGCGAAAGTCAAAGTCCGGGATGACAAACTGATAATATCCAGTCCGAAAGTTCGAAATCCCGTTGCAGTTCGCTACGCCTGGAGCGATATAGCCGAAGGTACTTTGTTTAACGGCGCCGGACTTCCTTCATCTTCTTTCAGAACTGATAACTGGAAATAAAATATGAGTTTACCGGGAGATAATGTGCGAAAGTGTTTACGAATTGTTATTTCATTATTATTATTAACGATTGTTCTAGACGCGCAGGTATATTATGGAGAAGCCGAACAGGCAGAATATAAAAAACTGCTTCCTGAATCGGATTCGCAGGCTTCCTCAGGCCAATATCTTAAAGTATTGAACAGCGGATTCGTTAGGTGGAATGTTAATGTATCTGAAAGCGCCTGGTATGAACTATCCATCGGATACAAATCTCCCGGCGGCGGAAAAGAAGAATATTTAGTTATAAATAATGTTAAAAGAGCCGTCGGTTTCGGTTATTCGAAATCATGGAATGTATTTTCAAAAAGAGTCCGGTTAAACTCCGGACTCAATACTATTGAAATCAGTCCGAGTTGGGGTAATATTGATCTGGACTATTTACGGATCGATACAACATTGATTTCTCCATCTCTGAAGCCTTTAAGAAATAACGTTTATCATAATAATCCCCATGACCTTGTATATAAAATCAACCGGTTCGGTTACGAAATTAAAGGCGTTTCATCGGACAGCGTAAGTCTTAAGTTTACTCTGAACGAATACCCGTTCCAGGAAGACGCGGTTAGACTTACGATACCTGCCAATGAGCTTTCAAAATTAAGTGAAGGTATTCATGAACTTGTATTTAGCTTCGATAATTCAAAATCACTTACAAGTCGGTTAAATGTCTTCCGGGAGGGGAGTAAAGCTGATTTAACAATCATTACACCTTACGTTGAACACGGTTCCGCAGTGGTATTTATTCTTCCAACAGGCAAAACAATGCTGGTTGACTGCGCAAAGGATTGGGTGCGCGATTCAATCCTTATTCCGATGCTACATTCAAACAATATTGAGAAGATCGACTATTTCTTCATCACTCATTATCATGATGATCACGACAGTGGAGATAAAGGTGAAGATATAAAACAACTTTTCAACGTCGGTGATTTCTATGATTATAAGAGCTTCAACACCGGGGATACTTTCAGTCTGGCGGGAGTTGATTTTAAGATTCTGAATAGCTTTGATGACGGTAAGGACGAGAACACTTCGTCACTCTCATTTAAAATGACTTATAACGATTTCGTGTATATTCATGGCGGGGATACTTACGGCGTCAATCAGGTTGAAATACTTAAGCGTTTTCCGGAGGATATTAAAGCGGATGTTTTTTACGCCAATCATCACTTCCATGGCTCCGTTGATATTGGGTACATACGAGCTATGGATCCTTCTATTGTTTTACTTCAGGCACAGGAAGCTATTTATGCTCGAAGTGCATACATGGATGATTTTAAAAAGAGTGTTGAAAAATATTTGTTGCGTAATAGCGACAGATATATCGAGGATTTGCCGACACTCGAGATTGGAACAGTCGTTGTGCGAATTAACTCCGCTTCGGATTGGTCATACGAATCATATCCTGATGCAATTAATAAAATACCTCGCTTAAAATAGTCTTGTAACTGAAAAAAGGGGAACAATGAAATTCATTGAATTAAGTAGTAAGATCAGAAAAGGTATAGAAAGCATATTGGTTATTGCAATGCTGGGAATATGTGCGGCACTTATAATCCATGGATGTGCTGCTTCATCTGAAATTCAGATTTATCCTTCTCAACAGGGATTCACAACAGGCAACAATATGCCGGTATTAAGCTGGAGAAGTATAGACTGTGATAAATATGAGATATGGATAGACGGGATTAAAATGGACGAAGTAAGTTCAAGAGTAAATTCCTACACTCCATTTCCATTATCATTCGGCAAGCATAACTGGAAAGTAATTGCCTTACAGGATCACGAGACAGTGATTAGTGAGGAAGGGGAGTTTACAATTACTGACGAAGCACTTGTGCAGTTATCCGATAATTCACTACTTCTCAGAAATAATTGGAAGGTTAAATCATCATTGACGGTTAATGCTGACGGACAAACATTATCCGGTCAGAATTATGACACGCATGAATGGTTTTCAACAAGTCTGCCGGCAACAGCGCTTACTGTTCTGGTGCGAAACGGCGTTTACCCGAATCCATACAAAGCCATGAACAATATGCTTATTCCCGATATCAGCGATACGTTTAATACGAAGAATGATCTTCTGAAGTACAGTCATATTCCCGGTAAAAATCCATGGTCGAAACCTTATTGGTATGTGACGGAATTCAGTGTGCCTGAATCATTCGATGGCAAAATGGTTAGACTTTGTTTTAACGAAATTAACTACCGGGCTGAAGTCTGGTTTAACGGTGTTCAGTTAAGTGATACCTCAAGTATGGTTGGAATGGAGCGAAGTTTCAGGTTCGATGTCACTTCATCAGTTAACCGGGAAGGGAGTAATCATCTGGCAGTTGCAATTTATCCGCCTGATAATCCGGGTGAACCGTCACCGCCGCCTGTAACTCCGCTTGCACATCCGGGAAGAAATTTAGGACTGGATGCAATGCTGACTAAAGACTATACAAAATGGGATGCCATGGGTTGGGACTGGCAGCCTGCTGTTCGTGACCGCGATATGGGAATCACAGAAGATGTCTTTCTCGAAGCAGTCAATGATCTTGAAATCGAGGATATATATGTTACTTCGGATTTACCATTGCCGGATACAACCCGGGCGGATCTTAGAATTGAATTCGATATCGTGAATCATTCCAGCAATGCAAAATCAGGTAAGATAAACTTAGTAATCAATTCTGACGGATCTAAAATCAACTTCGACCATCCGTTCTCTATTGGTGCAGACCAAAAGGTGAAAATTGTCTTAGATAAAGAAAATACTTCTTCCTTAGTCGTGAATAATCCGCAACTATGGTGGCCTGTCGGTTACGGTAAACCGAATTTATATGAGCTGAATCTTTCACTTCAATCCGATGAAGGTGCTGTGGAAGAGAAGTCGGTTAATTTCGGCATCCGCGAGGTGGAAACGTACATCGGTTCAAACGAACGCATATACAAGATCAATGGTAAAGAAGTTTATCCGAAAGGCGGCAATTGGGTAATTGATATGCTCTTGAACTGGACTGCCTCACGTTATAAGAATGAAATTCATCTTACTAAAAACGCAAACATGAATATGCTGAGAATATGGGGACCAACTGGCGCGCCCCCTGAAGTTTTTTACGATGAAGCGGACAAACAGGGCATAATGTTGTGGCAGGATTTTCTGAATGATTTCTGGGGCGCTTTCAGGAATACACCGGGTTATTATCCTGACATTGATATTTTCGAAGCAAATACAATTAGTATTGTTAAAAAGTATCGCAATCACCCTTCACTTGTAATATGGTGCGGTGGGAATGAGGGCCCGAATCCCCGTGAAGAATTGATAATGAACAAAATACTACCTGAGTACGATGGCCATGACAGCAGGCATTATCTTAAAATATCCAATGGCGACGGGCTGCATGGTGGAGGTCCCTATCATACTCTTCAGCCTGAGGAATATTTCAGTGAACCAAAACTATCAGGATTCAGTAGTGAGCTCGGACCGAGCGGTGTTCCGGTATTCAGAAGCATTGAACAGTTTATAACAAATCCAGGACAGCAATGGAAACCAGGCAGATTCCCGATCGATGCTGAATGGACTTACCATGACGCAACCGATAGGAGCGGAGGCGATCCGCGCAGGTTTTCGTATTACGATGATGTAGTTAAGGAAAGTTACGGGATTCCGGATACTTCCGATAGTATTAAAGGAGTAGAAAGCTATCTGGAGAAATGTCAGTTGCTGAATTATGATGTTTACAGGGCGGTCGGTGAGTCGATCAACAGAGGTCTGTGGGATAAATCAAGCGGCTGGCTGTTATGGAAATCGAATTCCAGCTGGCCTAGTCTTACCTGGCAAATCTACGACTGGTATATGCAAGCGCATGCAGGATATTACGGATGTAAAAAATCAGCTGAGCCGTTTCACATCCAGTTGAATCGTGATGATATGAGCGTTGTTATTCTAAACACATTTCAAAAGAAATTTCAGGATGTGAATCTAAAAGCGGTACTCTATGATTCGAATCTTAACGAAATCTGGAGTGCATCCACTACGACAGAAATTAATGCCAATGGCGTGAGTTCATCAGGATATACGGTCCCGAAGAAGGATAAATTGTGCTTCCTTAAACTTACTGCTGACAGCCGGGATGAAAAGGCGAAGTCAGAAAACTTCTACTGGTTGAAAAGTAATAATGATTTAACCGAATTAAATGAATTGTCATTTTCACAGGTTTCCGGCACCGTTGAGGTAACAAAAGTAAATATAAATTTACGCTATGAACTAACGTTGAAAAATAATGGCTCGGGATTAGCGTTTATGATCGGTTTAAGTATAATGAATGGTAAGGGAGGTCCCGAAATACTTCCGACAATTTGGAGTGATAATTATCTGAATTTATTACCCGGTGAAATGAAAACTGTTTATGCTGAAATCTCAGATGAGTTCGATCCTGATTTAATTGTCATAGAATGCAAAGGGTACAATACAGACTCAGTTTTCCTGGAAGTTGAACAACCGATGTAGAATAATATCGTCTGATATAATTAGATGTAAAACAGAGTTCTGATTTAAGGAATAAGTAATGAAGAAGTTTTATATAGTAATATTTTTATTAATCGGCATTTGTGCTGAGTTAGCTGCACAGATTGATGCTGAAGCAACATATGAGACAAGGGCGCTTTACCAGAATCTCCATGAAGTATCGAGAGACAATTTGTTGTTCGGACATCAGGATGACACAGCTTATGGAATAGGATGGGATGCGGAGGATGGTAGAAGTGATGTGAAGGAAGTCTGCGGCGATTATCCTGCCGTATACGGATGGGATATCGGCGGGATTGGTAAGTCGACTAATATCGATCAGGTTAAGTTTTCTAATATGAAACGTTGGATAAAGGAAGCTTATGAACGAGGTGGAATAAATACTATTAGCATGCATTTGGATAATCCGTATACACTCGGAGATTCATGGGATAATACACCCGCCCTTTCACATATTCTTCCCGGTGGCGACAGGCATGAATATTATATAAGTATACTTGATAAACTTGCAAATTATCTTAACGAACTTAAAACTGATGACGGTACTTTTATCCCGATTGTATTCAGACCGTATCATGAACATACTCAGACATGGTCCTGGTGGGGACGTTCGGCATGCAGCGAAGAGGAATTTACCGCACTATGGAAAATGACAATTGACTATTTCATCAACGAACATAATATACATCATCTGTTGTATGCTATTTCACCGCAGGATCAGTGGACTCTGGAAGGGTACTTCTTTCGCTATCCCGGTGATGATTATGTAGATATTATGGGATTTGATTACTACAGTCTTACTTCTCCTTCTAATGCTCCTCAGCTTGGCAGAATACTTGCATTGCTCGGGGATGAAGCTGAAAAACGTGGTAAGGTATCCGCAATTACAGAAACAGGTGTTGAGGCGGTTCCGTTTTATACCTGGTGGACCGATTGTTTATACAGGGCTTTCAATTATAATGAAAGTTCCCGGAAAACAGCCTGGGCTCTCGTCTGGCGAAATGCTCATGAAGATCATTTTTTCGCCCCGTATCCGGGACAGGCAAGCGCTCCTGATTTTATAGAGTTTTACAATTATACGGATACTTACTTCGAAGCTGATCTTCCATCCATGTATCAGTTTAATTCAAATGATAACCAACCTCCGGTAGTTACTTTGCAGTCCGAGAGTATTATGACATCGTATGACAGACTTGTGAACATAAGAATATCCAGTGATGAACGAGCATATTTCAGGTACTCGTTTAAAGATGAGGAATTCACAAGTATGCCTTTTAGTTTTCTCAGTGGTCAGGGAGGATATGATCATTCAACCGACATACCCCTTGAACATGGGAATGAGTATACCGTATATATAAGAGCTTCCGATGTTTATAACAATTATGCTTCAACATCGATTTCCGTCTCAATTATTGTTGATACAACGAAACTCGAGGTCGCATGGAACGAGCTCGAATTTATCGATGATGATTGGTCTGATGGTATCACACCTTTGGGTTATAATGCGGACGATCTTGTTACGGAGGTTTCCAATAGTCGGACTATATATCTGCGCAAGTTTGTTGAACTGCCGGAGGCTCTTAACGGACTTGGTCTTCTTGTAAGAGGTCATGATGGTTTCATCGCTTACATAAACGGTATAGAAATAGACAGGACAAATATGCCGATGAGTGGTATAATTGACAACGATACCTTCGCCGTTAGTGATCTACCGGTTGCTCCGGTTTATGTGTTATCTTCGGATGTTTTAGAATCATTGGGAACGGATAATCTTCTTGCGATAGAACTGCATACAGCGGATGTTGCTAACGCTGATCTTAGCTTCGATGCGAGGTTATTCAACAATGAGGGATTTTATATTGATCTTGGTTCCGACTGGAAATATTATGATAAAGGAACTTTGCCGCTACCGCAGGTTGTAGATAAACCAACTTCAGTGGAGAATCGATCGGGTGCCTTACTTAATGTGTTTAAACTCCATCAGAATTTCCCGAATCCTTTTAATCCTGAGACAACTGTCGAGTATTCGATTCCTGTTGGGACTGGTACCAGAACGAACGCAGGTTCACTTCAACTTGTACAACTTGTCATTTACGATATACTCGGCAGGGAAGTGACTACACTTATTAATGGACTGCAGAGACCGGGAAATTACAGTGTGACATTCGATGCATCTCAATTAAGTTCCGGGATATATTTCTATCAGTTGAAATCCGGTAAGTATTCCGAGACAAAAAAAATGATATTAATCAAATAACACAGGCTACTGATATATGATCAAGCATATACCGATTATTACTTTAGTTGGAACCGAACTACAGACAATTATAGCAACTACTATGATTGCTATTTTTAGTCTGCCACTAGTATTGAACGCTCAGAATTACGGACTGTCTGAGCCGCAGGATCCGGCAACGCTGCCGAAATCCAGAACTGAAATTATAATGCCTGTAAAGAAAGCAAAAAAGAATCAGCCAACTATTCTTAAAAAAGATAAAAACGGAAGACTTGTTATTTCTTCCGGATGGGAAATGATAGGAGCGTCAGAATTAAAAAGTGAAGGACATGAAATATCATCCGAGAGTTATAATACTGATACCTGGTATAATGCAACAGTACCCGGTACCATCCTTACAACGTTAATAGATCAGGGCGTATATCCCGACCCTTATTATGGTATAAACAACCTTGCGATTCCCGATACTTTATGCAGGATGGATTGGTGGTATCGAGTGGATTTTGAAATACCTGAAGTGCATAAGAACGATTTAGCTATCATCGAGTTTGAGGGAATAAACTATAAAGCCGATATATGGCTTAATGGTATTATGCTTGGTGATATAAATGGAGCATTTTTTCGTGGAGTATTTGATGCATCATCAGAAGTAAATTATAATGGTCAAAACATACTTGCAGTACATATTTATCCGCCGCCGAATCCGGGAGTACCTCATGAGGAATCTCCCGTTGCGGGTACCGGTCCGAACGGGGGGCAATTATGTAAGGATGGTCCTACATTCATTTCATCTGAAGGATGGGATTGGATTCCCGGTATCAGAGATCGTAACATAGGTATATGGCAGGATGTTAGCATTAAATTTATTAAATCTGCTGCGATATCCGATCCGCAGGTGATAACCGATCTTCCTCTGCCTGATACTTCAAGAGCATCGATAACAATTACGACAGACATCAGAAATTATACTTCGGTACCTAAAGACATGCTCCTTACAGGCAGCATCGGCGAGGTTGAATTCTCAAAAAAAATTACAATGCCTCCTTTTGAAACCAGGGAGATAATGATTTCACCGGACGAATTCAGTGAACTTGTTATTGACGATCCGGAACTCTGGTGGCCGAATGGATATGGCAAACAAAATTTATACAAACTTAATTTACAATTGACAGATAAAGCCGGAGCTGTTTCGGATAGCTGTTCTGTGAGATTCGGCATAAGAGAGCTTTCTTACGATTTGAATGTGGATGCGGGCAATAGAAAAAACTGGCGTTTAGATTATAATCCGATTAAGGCCCTGGCATCTGGGAAACCGATTATGGACAATCTTAAAAAATGCGAAGTCATGCCCGGCACAGTTATTCCAGCCCTTAGAAATGTTGGTGATACATTGTTAGTCGCCGATGGAGAAAATGATGAAAGTTCTCCTTTCCTTGTCGTAAAGGTAAATGGTAAACGTATTTACTGTAAAGGGGGTAACTGTGGGATGGATGATGGTCTTAAGCGCGTTTCGCGTGAAAGACTTGAACCTTATATTCGTCTTCAGCGTGACGCGAATTTTACTATGATACGAAACTGGACAGGCGAAAGTACAGAGAAGTTGTTTTACGAACTTTGCGATGAATACGGTTTGCTGGTTTGGAATGATTTCTGGCTGTCAACTGAAGGCTGGAACCTAGAAGTTGACGATAACCAATTGTTTTTGAACAATGCCCGCGATGTAATCCGAAGGTTCAGAAATCATCCTTCAATTGCAATATGGTGTGCCCGGAACGAAGGTTATCCGATTCCCGTAATTGAAGAAGGATTATCTCAGCTCACTGCAAAGGAGGATGGTACGAGACTTTACCAGCCGAATTCGAGATACCTTAACCTGCGTCCGAGCGGACCATGGCACTATCTTGAAAATCCAGCGGAATATTATACTTATCGCGCTGAAGGTTTTTCCACTGAACTTGGAACGCCTTCAGTACCTACTGCTGAAACAATGCGCGGTATGATGGCTGAAGAGGATGTCTGGCCTATTGGCGACGTCTGGTGGTATCATGATCTGCACGACGGACAAAAGACTTACCGTGCAGCGATTGATAAGTTGTATGGCGGTCCGCAAAATAGCATTGAAGAATTCTGCATGAAAGCTCAGATGATTAATTACGAAAGCCACCGTGCTATGTTTGAATCATGGAATAGTAAGATGTGGAACGCCGCGAGCGGTTTGTTAATCTGGATGAGTCATCCCGCATGGCCGAGTACTGTCTGGCAAATTTATTCATCCGATTATGAAACGCATGCCGCTTATTACGGTGCTAAAAAAGCATGTGAACCTCTGCATGTTCAGATGAACCTCCACAATGATGTTGTTACTGTTATCAATACATCGCTTAAAGAATATGACGATGTTGATGTTACGCTGGAAGTTTTCAACCTGAATGCTGAAATAATAATGAACAGGGAAGCGGAAATTAATGTCGCATCCAATACGAGACAGGATCTTTATACAATTGAGTGGACTGAGAATCTACCGGAGGTTTGTCTTGTTCGTCTCAGGCTTATCGATGATGGTGATAAAGTGATTTCGGAAAATATTTACTGGAAATGGAACGGTTCGGGCGAAAGGAATTTCTTAGCTTTCAATGAATTGCCGGAAACCAAGCTTCAAGCAAAAGTTGTTTCAAGAACGGTTACTGATGAGGTTAAAATTGAGCTGGACATTTCTAATCCTGGTATTGCAATAGCTCTTGCTGTTAAGCTGAACTTAAGAGATGCAGCAACGGATAAAAGGATATTGCCTGCATTCTTCAATGATGGGTATTTTACTTTGCTTCCGGGAGAAACTAAAAGAATTACAGCTTCCTGCAGGGGAAAAAATATTGATGGTATCTTTACTGTTACTTCGGAAGGTTATAATCTGGAGAGACAAAAACTTATTGAGATCGAATTATAACAGAACATTTATAATGATTGCCGCCTCTGTTACAGCAAAGTCCATAATGATAGACTCCTGAAGAATACTCCGTACTCGGGTATTGTAATTTTAAAGAATAATCAGAGTGTAGAATGAGAAAAATACTACTAACAATAATTACTTTACTTACAGTTAATTCAATCTACTCACAGACTTTCATCCCGGCAGATGATTCAAGAATACAATTCTACGGGCGTTGGGATTGGTCCAATCCATCCGCACCATCTCATTCATGGCCGGGAGTTTATGTCTACGCGGAATTTGAGGGAACAAGTATCAGTGGCAGGTTCAACGATAATTTCAATTATTATAATGTGTTCATAGACGGTGAACCAGTGGAAGTCTTTCACGGAACTTCAAGCGGTACTGCAGATTATACGCTTGCTTCCGGACTTACAGACGGACAGCATAGTATCCTTCTTACTAAACGAAATGAGGCCGGATGGGCAAGTTACTCCTTTCACGGGTTTATACTTGATGATGGTAAAACTCTTCTTGAACCAGTGGGAAGACCGGTAAGAAAAATAGAATTCCTTGGTGATTCGTTTACCAGCGCATCAGGGAATGAAGCTTTAACAATAGATGCTCCCGACAATGTTGAAAAATATACTAATGTTTATGAAGGATTCGGCCCGATAATAGCGCGTCATTATGATGCACAATATCATATGACGAGCATTTCAGGTATTGGGCTGGTGCTGGATTGGCAGGGAAACTATTCGGGAAATTTACCCGACAGGTTTAACAGAGTAAATATTCAAAGTTCCGAGCCGGTTTGGGATTTCGAGCAGTGGATTCCCAACCTTGTGGTACTCGGACTCGGATTGAATGATTATTCGGGATTCGGAGGCTGGGATGGTAATCTTGTCCAGGATGAAACAGATCTGTATAAAACCAGATATCATGAATTTATTGCAATCATCCGGGATGCTTATCCGGGAGTTAAGATCCTCTGCGTTGCTACCCATGTGGAATGGATGCGTACAACTATTGCTGAAATAGTTCAGGAGGAAAACGAGGGTGGAAATGAAGATGTTTATTATGCTCAATACTCATACTACGAAGGAGGTTATGTTAATAACGGACATCCGAATGTTGCTACACATTATGGTATTGCTGATGAGCTGATCAACTATATAGATACTATGGATCCCTGGGAACCGTATGTTGATAATATGCCGCCTGTTTTTACCTCGGTACCTGAGTCTTTTATTTCTTATGATAAGGATTTGGAGATTAATGTGGTTACCGACTCTTATTCAATAGTAAAATATGATTTGAGTGATAAGTCTTTTGATGATATGGAGAATACTTTCACAACTACCGGCAGGAGAAATCACGTTCTGGATTTTACCGGTGAACACGGACAGGAGTATACGCTATATATACGCGCTCAGGATTTGAGTGGGAATTCGACAACTACATCGGAGGTAATATCATTCAGTATCGATACTACGAAAGCACTGTTAAACTGGTATGACAATGGTTACAACGATGCTGACTGGAATTCAGGAGATGCATTATTCGGACAAACCGGCGGTACAGGCGTAATAACAACTATCAATGATGCAAATACCGTGTATTTCAGGAATCATATTGAAATTGAAAATCCGGCAGATATTTCTGCTTTCGGTATACTAATAAAGGGGAGTGATGCAGCGGCAGTCTACTTAAATGGGACTGAATTAGGCAGAATTAATTTTGCCGATGATAATACCCTTGAATACGATACTTACGCGGTTCAAAACGCTTCCCTGAATAAAATGTTCGTTATCACCGATGCGGAACTTGTCAGCTTACTTCAATCAGGTGTAAACATTGTTTCAGTCGAAATGCATAAATCTGCATTAGAAATCAACGGTATATTATTCGACAGCCAAATGATCGATCAGGCCAATCAGGTTATTTATCCGCTTGGCAGCAATTGGAAGTTTTTTGATTCGGGAAGTATACCGGAGAGTCAACTGATTGATAAAACAACTTCCATTAATGACAGGGAATCGATTCCATCGGAATTCAGACTTTATCAAAATTATCCCAATCCCTTTAATCCCTCAACCACGATCAATTATTCAATTTCAGAAGCTGGACATGTTCAACTAGGTGTATATACAATCACAGGAGAACAGGTAAAAAATATTACCGATGATTTTCAAAGAGCAGGTAATTATTCATTGAAATTTGATGGAAACGGGTATTCAAGCGGAGTATATTTTTATAGACTTGAGACTAATGGAAGAGCACTGACCAAAGCGATGTATTTAATAAAATAATGTAAGTTCAGAAAATGTTGAGAGTATGTTTTAAAATGAAGATTTCCGTACAATATTAAATAGTCTTTGATCACAATAAATTGAGAATATATTCTGAAATCGCTGCTTTATCTTAATAATAACATTTATCATTTTAATAAACGAGTCGATGTTAAAGAAATAAAAAATCCTTTATTTTTAGTCGATTTATGAGCCTTTTTAAAAGGAGTTCTTTGGCACTATTTATGAGAATTTATATGTCATGAAGAAGAATTTACACGTCTTATTTGGGATATTAAAGCAACCACTACCATTAAATTAAATTTATCAATCCACAAGGAGGAATAATGAAAAGATATTTACATTCATTGATCTGGCTGCTATTATTCGCCGGATTAACCCATGCTCAGGTTATTGCTGATTTTGAATCCGGCGATAACGGATTTGCAGCCGAGGAATGGGGTAATATGCTGAATGAAGATGCAAGTGGTCAAACCGCAGATCCTACCGGAAGAACCACTGGTGTTTTCAAAATAAGTTTAACTGCTAATAACGATGGAAACGAAAAAGCTGCATTCGGAAATTCATCAATCGGTAGTTTGGATGGGAAAGTAGTTTCATATGAATTATGGCTGCCTGCAGATACACCTGATGGTCTTTTACTAAAGGTATTTTCTCAGACCTCCGACGGCTGGGATTGGAAAGATATGCCGGTTAATGCTTCGACTCTAAAAAAGGAAGAGTGGATTAAAGTCTATTTAGATCTTGACTACCTGACTGCAAATGGTGCAGATTATTCCAATATTAAAAAACTCGGTATTGAATTTAATTTACAGGGAGCAGCAGACGAAAACAAAACATGGTCGGGTGATATTTATATTGATAATGTCTTATTACTGGGTGCTATGCCTACAGTCTTCGGCGATTTTGAAACAGGCGATAACGGATTCGCGGCAGAAGACTGGGGCAATATGTTGAATGATGACGCAAGTGGACAAACAACGGATCCGACTGAAAGAACGGCAGGTGTATATAAAGTTAGTTTAACTGCTAATAACGATGGAAACGAAAAAGCTGCGTTTGCAACATCTGCAATAGGTTCAGTAGAAGGTCATGTGATTTCTTACGAACTTTGGCTTCCTGCCGATACTCCGGATGATCTACTGATTAAAGTTTTCTCACAAACTTCAGATGGGTGGGATTGGAAAGATATGCCGGTTAATGCCTCAACTCTTAAAAAAGAAGAATGGGTGAAAGTTTATTTGGACCTTGACTACTTAACTGCAAATGGTGCGGATTATTCCAATGTGAAAAAATTCGGAATGGAATTTAATTTACAAGGTGCTGCCGAGGAGAATAAAACATGGTCCGGTGATATTTATGTTGACAATGCTCTTGGTCTCAGCTCAGATACTGAAGTTAAATGGGTTATTTCTGACTTTGAAGCTTCTGCCGGCGGAACGGATGGATTCGCAGCTCAAAGCTGGGCGCCTGCAACAACTTCACTAAACTGGATTGCTGACCCGACCGGTGAATCAGACGGAGCAATGGAAATGGCTTTGGATTTTACCGGACATGCCGATAATCCTAAAGCTTATATGGCAAAAGAAAGTGTTGCCTTATCAAATTCTGAAGGTGAAACTGTCTCTGCCCTCTCATTTGATGTATGGATCCCGGAAGGTTTCCCTTCAAATGCACAATTCGGTTTAGTAATTCGTGGAAATGCAGATATCTCCGGATCCGGATGGCTTGAGTATACTTTTCACATTGGAAATGATACAACTGAAGGGATGAAAGTAAATCAATGGAATACGATGCTTATTGATGTAGACGCAGAATCTGAAGCAGGTAACATTGATCCGACTCAGTCAGCTTCATTAGGTATGCAGCTTTGGATAGGAGATGAAGGCTCCTGGACTGGTTCAATATACTTTGATAATTTGACTGTATATGGAATTGAACAGCCGCAGGGAACTCTGTCAACACCTGATTTAGTTGCTACAGTAGGGACTACTGAAACGGATATTGGTACTAACGTAAATACCGTTGTATTTAATTGGGTGGACAATACCCTGGGAACTGAGCAATACAATATTTATATGAGCAGAAATCCGATTACGGATTTAAGTGCCGAAGGTGTTATTGAAATTCATCAGGGGATACCTCATGGAATGCAATCCTACGCGTACAGACCATGGACAAATGACGGCGGTACATACGATTACTATTTCGCAATTACTGCGTTTGATGCCGGAGTTGAAACAGAATTAACAGAAGGCGGAAATGTTGGTCCGATTAGTATTCAAACTTCACCTACATTAAAAGCTAAATATGTTCCCGATTTCTCAAATAATTTTTCACTTGATGGCTTGGCGAATGAGTTCGAACCGTATGTAGAGTATCAAATTACACCGGAAACCGCGGGTGGCGACCAGTCAGAAAACTGGACTACGGAATCAAGTGATCTTTATTTCAAAACAACGATGATTATTGACGATAATTTTATTTACATCTCTGCTGATGTTACCGACGATGATTTAAGAACTGATGAAGCCATGCAGGCTTGGCAAGGTGATGCTCTGGAATTTTATATGGGCTTCTACGATGCTATGGCTCTATCAGCCTGGCATCCAAAAAACGTCAATAATGCCAATGGCGACTGGAGAATTGGTTTTACAGCCAGAGGAGAAGTTTCACTCTCGGGGGGTGTTGGCAGTGCGGATGCTATTCCTGGTGTGGAGGCAACAGTATTCCAGAAGTTTACTGGTGACGGTTATATCATCGAGGCACGCTTGAACCTTGATTCACTTGTAGCTGAAGGTGACGATTTTGTAGTTTACAATGGCATGATGCTTCCTTGCAGAATCGATAATAATGACTGGGATCCGACAATGAATGATGAATCCAGATCATTAATTCTTCAGGCTGGTGGGACTGTTGCTCCTGAAGGTGTTGACATGAATGAAGACTGGCTTCGACCTCATGCCTGGGGTATGCTTGAAGTAATCGACGGTCCTACAGATGTTGCTGATAATAGTATTGCACCTGTTGAATTCAAATTACATAACAATTATCCTAATCCATTTAATCCTGTTACCAATATCAAATACAGTATTCCGGAAAAATCTCTCGTATCTATTAAGGTATTCGATATTCTCGGAAGGGAAGTGGCAACTCTGGTCAATACAGTTAAAAATGCCGGATACCATGAAGTATCGTTCGATGCAAGAAATCTTGCAAGTGGTACTTACATTTACAGGATTACAACCGATAAACAATCTGTCAGCAAAAAAATGCTATTGCTGAAATAATAACTTTGTTAATCATAAGGCGGGAATTATTCCCGTCTTATGATTCTTTTATTACCTGATTTATTAATCTCCTTACTACGGGATTCTGTCGAAAGGGAGTTGGTTGGAAACTTATTTACCCAGTATGTTTATTTTAGATTCGCATATCTTTATATCTGAATTATCTTATGATTTTGCAGGACTAATTTTATAATTATTACTATACAGCTATGAGAAGGAATAAAAAATTGAGAATTGCTAGACTAATACTTCCCATGCTTCTTATAATCACCTCGTACCTGATGGCCGGTACAACAGGAAAGATAGCAGGTAAAGTTGTCGACAGCGAAACCGGTGAGCCGCTATTAGGAGTTAATATTATAATTGAAGGAACTTCCCTCGGTGCAGCAACCGACCTTGACGGTGAATATTATATACTGAATATTCCGCCTGGTATTTATAATGTTAAAGCCAGTTTTATTGGCTATACACCTCAGAGAATTGAACAGGTAAGGGTTCAGGTGGATTTAACTACTCAACTGGATTTCACACTCACCTCCAGTTCGATTTCTTTGAATGAAGAAGTTATGGTTGTTGCTAAAAAAGTTATTCAGAAGGATTTAACATCTTCTGAGAGATCATTTCAATCTGATCAGATTGATGAACTGCCGGTTAGAGACGTCCAGTCTTTATTAAGTTTACAGGCCGGGGTAACCAGAGATGCCGGAGGCAATATTCACATTAGGGGTGGCAGAACTTCCGAGATATCTTATATGGTGGATGGTGTTCAGGTAATTAACCCTGTTAACAGAAGCTCCGGAATAAGCATCGACGATCAGTCAATTGAAGAACTGAAAGCGATTACTGGTACCTTCAATGCGGAATACGGACAGGCTTTATCAGGTGTTGTAAATATCGTAACAAAGAAGGGGAGTGATAAGTTTAACGCGAGTGCTACCGCATACTTTGGGGATCATTTCAGCACTGATGACGATGTTTATTACCTCATGAGTAATGAGGAGTGGGCTAATACTGCCGCTAACGCATTAACAGGACAGGGGAGCATCCTTAACTACGATTTTTCTAAAAACGGTATTAATTCCTACCGGGATCTACAGAATGCGATAGAATCAGGCGAAAAGCCCTGGCTTACCAGAGAGTCGTATCTTGATTCATATAACCCATTCAAAAGATACGATCTGCAGTTGAATTTGTCCGGTCCAGTACCCGGTACTAATAAAATTGTTTCTTACTATGTGGCAGGTCGTTTTCAGGATAACCCGAGGTATCAGCAGGGAATCAGATATTATATGCCATGGGGTATATGGCAACCGGTATCTGACACCGAACATGAATTCGAGATGCCTGATCAGGAAAGAGTCCCATTGAGCTGGTATAAAGGTAAATCGACTCAGGCCAAAATATTTATGAATTATAAGAGCTTCAGCCTGAGCTATGGTTTATATTATAATGATGATCATAGTTACAGCGGCGGATCAAAGTATCGCCCGGATGGCGGAAGACATTATTATACGGAAAGAATGACTCAAATAATTTCCCTTTCTTATATTTTTTCTAATAGTACATTTCTCGACTTTAAGGGAAGTATATATAATAACAATAATAAAAGTTATCTATACGAAGATCCTTACGACTACAGGTATGTGCCGACAAATGCCGGTGATTTTCAGGAATGGATGTTCCAGCCGACAAGAGACGATAACATTTCTGTGAGAACCAATGCAAATGATTATTCTTATTGGGGTAATGATGTCGGCAGAAGCAAAAACAGAACAGATTACGTTTCATTACGAGCTGACTTAACCAGCCAGCTTGACAAATATAACTTATTCAAGATGGGTGTTTCAGGAAGGCTGCATGATCTGGAACAGGATTATTATTCTCTTCAGTTTTCTCAGGTAAACTACAGGCCTGTAGTCCCTGAAAAGTCATCGGCATATCATACTAACTATGCTGCGAAGCCTAGGGAACTGGCTGCTTATGTGCAGGATAAAATTGAATTCGAAGAATTAATAATAAATGTCGGTATCAGATTCGATTATTTTGATTCGGACGGCAGGGTTCTCTCAGATCCGTCGGATCCGCAGATTTATGCTCCGTTCAAATTGGGTAATATTTATAAGAACTATACCGAAGATACTCCGGATGACGAACTTGTTGAATATACTGTTGCTGAACGTGCGCAGTTCTGGTATAAAGACACTGATGCTAAATTCCAGATAAGTCCAAGATTCGGATTATCATTCCCGATCACAGCTGAAGGTGTAATACACTTCTCGTACGGACATTTTTTCCAGAATCCTGAGTTCCAGTACCTTTATACTAATCCGAATTTTTGGATAACCGGTGCCGGAGCTGCAAACCTGGTTGGGAATGCGGACTTAAAAGCTGAAAGAACAGTAATGTATGAATTAGGTCTGCAACAGCAATTATTCGATAATTTGTATCTTCATGTTACAGGTTTCTATAGGGATATCAGGGATTGGATAGGTACAGGATATCCGGTTGATACTTACAGGGGTGTAACTTATTACAGCTATATCAATAGAGATCATGCTGTGGCTAAAGGTATTACCCTTTCTGCGGGATATAGCATTGGGAACCTGTCATTGAATCTCGATTACACTTATATGAATGCTAAAGGTACTTCTTCAAATCCTCAGGATGCTTATAACAGCCTGAGTGCCGGCCAGGCTCCCCGTGTTCAGCTAATAGACTTGAACTGGGATCAGCCTCATGCATTGAATCTGATTGCGAACTACAGCAGGGATGGCTGGTCAGGAACCATAATAGGTGCGGTTGCGTCCGGATTTCCTTATACGCCAGAGTTTGTTGTTACCGAATCAACGGGAAGCGGTACTAATACAGGACTTAGAGAGAACAGTGAAAGAAGACCTATTACCGTTAATTTTGATTTAAGATTATCCAAGACAATCAAACTCGGTGCTTTTACTCTTCAGGCATTACTTGACGTAACGAATGTTTTGGATACAAGAAATGCGAGTTCAGTTTATGCTGATACAGGATTACCTGATTTTACTCTGCAGGATTATCAGAGCTTTAACAGGATTACTGAAATCTCAAGTTCGACTGAGTATTTTACACGGCCGGGCATGTACACGGCTCCGAGGTATATTTCATTCGGACTGCGTATTGGCTACTAATTGAAATCCAGAGGCTATTGTATGATAAAAGATTATATATTCTTTAAATTACTTTTAATGAAGAAAAACATGAAAAAAGCACTTACAGTAATTGCAATTCTTGCCTTGTCTTGCAGTCTGCAGGCTCAATCAATCGGGAGGGTCGGTACAACTGCAGCTTCATTTCTAAAAATAAGTGTTGGTGCAAGAGCTTTGGCAATGGGTGAAGCATATACCACATTGTCTGAAGATGTTACCGGTTTGTTCTGGAATCCGGCAGGAATTTCAAAAAATCAAAATATGCAACTCCTTTTTAACCACTATGATTATATAGCGGATCTCACCTACGATTTCGGAGGTGCCACAATGCCTCTTGCCGGAATTGGTACGTTCGGCGTATTTATGGGCTACCTTGGCATGCCTGATATTGAGAGGACTACAATCCAATTTCCGGATGGAACAGGTGAAAAAGTGTCTGCCAGTTCATACGTGGTTGGATTGAGTTATGCCCGTGAATTAACCGACAGATTTTCGATAGGTGGCAATGCGAAGTATATACGGGAGAATATCTGGCATTCGAGCGCCGGAGGATTCGCTTTCGATGTCGGTGTTTTGTACAGGACATTCTTTAAGAACATTAGAATTGGTATGTCCATCAGCAATTTCGGATCGCAAATGAAAATGGATGGACGAGATATTCTTGTGCAGCACGACATAAACGATTCTTTCGAAGGTAATAATGAAAATATTAATGCTTATCTGGAAACTGAAGAGTTCCCGCTTCCGATTTTATTCAGGGTAGGTATCTCGGCAAATATTCTCAGAGACTTTTTTGAACTACAGGATTACGACTGGATAGTTTCGGTCGATGCAATACACCCGAATGACAATAAGGAGTATGTTAATGTAGGTACCGAACTAAAGTTACTCGATATGATAGCGCTTCGGGGTGGATACAGACAATTAATGCTTGATAACGCCGAAGGTGGTTTAACGTTCGGCTTCGGGTTGGAATTCGAGCTAATGAGTTATGTTCTTAACCTGGATTATGCTAATGTGGATTTGGGTAGATTGGATCATCAAAATAAATTTACAGTGATCCTAACATTTTAAGAAAGATTTTGAAGGAGTATCATAAATGAAATTTCGATACCTGCTGTTAACACTATTTTTTATTGGAATACACGGTATAAAAGCGCAAGACGAAACTCATGGTGATGTAATATATCGCGCTAAAAATGTTCATGCCGGCAACCTCGTTCGTGTTACTTTCTATAATAACGCGAGAATGGGAAGTGTCAAAGGTGACCAGAGTACGATATATGCGGGTGAGTGGCCTATTGGTACCGGCATGGTGCAAATGGGAAATACTTCGGCTTATGTGATGTCTGAGTTACGAGTGTTTGCCGGACTTGATTCTCTTACAGGTGACTCACTTTATCAATATGTAACACCTGCTATTTTCTGTGAAGGTTGGGATCCTAACATGTTCTCAAATGACTCCATTGGACGATTCCAGGGATTTGAGCCCCGAACAGGTTACCTTGATATCTCGCAAAAAGAAGATGATCCTAATGACGCTGTTGCCATGAGTAATAAAGCTTATACATGGCCTTCTTATTGGCCCGATAAAATGGAAGATACTGATGACCCGGGCTGGGCCGCAAGCTGGAACGGTTATTTTGGTAAGGACCAGAAGAACGCCGACGAGGAAAGTTACTTTGTCATGGACGACTACCAGTATGATAAAAGACTTTCAGGATTAAGCCTTCCTCTTCCTATGCCGGATACTCAGCCGGATAGAGCCGGACTTGGATTAAGGCTGTCTTCACGTGGTCTGCAGTGGTCTAACCCGGATGCTGAGGATTGTATCTTCTGGTTGTATGAAATTAAAAATATCGGTGAGCTGTATCTTGATAAAACCTTATTCGGATTGAATGTTGGCGCATCAAGCGGTGCAACAATTTCTGAAAATACAGACTATCAGGATGATGGCGCCAAATTTTACAGGGATATCAGTCTTGCGGTAAACTTCGATGAGGATAATCTCGGAACAGGCGGGTATAGCCCGGTTCCGTGGGTTGGTTTCGCATTTCTCGAAAGTCCCGGTAACTTTTATGATGGAATTGATAATGATGGTGACGGAAATAACATCGACGTACCGAACGGAGGTACAGGCAAAATTATTGAAGAGAGCGATTTCACAAAAATATATGCTCCCGGTGATCAAATCGTTTTAATTGATTACGAGAGTGATGACTATACACGTACTATAACTTCAATGCCTAATGAAGCAATGACTATTACCCGAAACGGTGAGACATATATAATGGCACCGAATGCTCCGTTAACCGAAGAACCCCGCAACGGTTTTGATGATAACCTGAACGGCATAATAGACGAATCCGACGGTGCGTTTACACAGGATTCAGTAGAATATTATCTCTACATAAGATCCGAATCGAACGATCAGGATTACCTTTCAGTTGACTACATAACAGGGGCTGGGCTGGAGAATCCACTGATTGATGAGAGAAGAGATGACGGGATAGATAATGATAATGACTGGGATTCCGAATTTGATGATGTTGGTATAGACGGAAAGCCGGGTACCGGAGACGACGGCGAAGGGGACGGAATCCCTACTCCCGGGTATGGAGATTTACCTGGTGAGCCGAATATAGACCAGGTTGACGTTGATGAATCGGATCAGATTGGTTTGACCAGTTTTAAGTTCTATCAGTACAGTACTTTAACTTATAGTAACGATAACCAGATGTGGGAATTTTCGCGACCCGGTTATTTCGACAACAGCACTACGGAAATCGCAGATCACGACTACGTATTTACATCCGGCTATTTCCCGTTGCGACCGGAACAGGAAGAGTTTTTCTCTCTTGCCATGATTTACGGGTGGGATGAAACCGATATTATCAGAAATAAAGAAACTGTCCAGAAAATTTATAACTCAAACTATAACTTCGCTCTGGCTCCTACCAAACCTAAGGTTACTGCCGTAGTCGGTGATAATAAAGTTACTTTATACTGGGATGATGAAGCTGAAGCGAGTTATGACAGATATCTCAAATCATACGATTTCGAGGGTTACAAAATATACAAATCGACTTACCACACATTCGGTGACGCCGGTAGTATTACAGATGGACTGGGTTATGAGAGATATAAACAACCGCTTGAAATCTATGATAAGGTTGATGATGTATTCGGTTTTTTCCCGGATGATTTCGGCACAGGTGTCTTGTTCAATCTTGGTAACGAAACAGGTCTTGTCCATCAATATGTTGATACTGATGTTAAAAACGGTATACGTTATTACTATGCTGTTACAGCCTATGACAGGGGTGACCTTGAAAAAAACATCGGTCCATCCGAGACAACTATATTTGTTAATGTCGATCAATCCGGAAGTATCAGTCTGGCTGAAAACGTTGTAGCTGTTATTCCGCAAGCTCCTGCAAGTGGTTATGAAGAAGCGGATTTTGATGTTTATCCGCATCTGGTTGGTTCCGGTATTACTACGGGTATTGTAGGAGTGGATATTCTTGATGACGAGTTAATTGGTGACGAGGAATTCAGGATCCAGTTTATTGATCAGTCAATGGACAAGAGGGACAACGATCACGATGGACTTATTGACCTTGATGATCCGGATGAATTTCTTCCGACGGTAACAACCGGATTTGTTCTTAAGAATTTAACTACGTCTATGGATTACGATACGGTATGGATTAAAGAAGAAGTTATGAATGGTGATTCTCTTATATTGTTGACTGATCTTTATGATGATCAGGATGGTGATCCGAGGACATTCACCTCTATTGTAAACGGTATGGAAATCTATGTGTACAATCCTGATTTCGGTATGATAAATAATCCTCAGCTTGGAATATATGATGGAGTCCAATGGGGCAGTAGTGTTGATCCCGATTCAACATATAATGTTCAACTCTCCAAGTTTCAAAACGGAGCTGCATTTATTGAGGGCACGCCTTATCCACGACAGTATGAAATGGTATTTTACGACGAAATTGTGGACACTTCCGAAGCAATCGGTCTGCCTTTCAAAAACGGAAATACTTATCCGTTGCCATCATGGCCGGTTAGATTTAAAATATTCGATAAGATATCAGGTGAACAATTATCGTTTGCAATGCCGGCTGAATCAACTGTTGACCCTTCGATTACGGAACCGGGAACATTCTCTGCAAAGGACAGGATTATACTGTTTGAACGATTGGAAAATGATTCACTTTTAATAACGTATGATATCCTTAACAACAATATTCAGGATACGGTGTTCTATAATAAATACGGAAGAATGCTCGGTGCGGGTGATACATTGCGATTTTATCCTGAAATTCCGTTCAACAATAGTATCAAGTTTGAATACTCTGTGCAGGGACAAAAGATAAATTCAGCAACAGCCAAGGAAAGTCTTGATGATATTCGTGTAGTCCCGAATCCTTACGTAGTAACTGCATTGTGGGAACCGCATAATCCATATACGAACGGTAGGGGACCTCGTGCAATTCAGTTTATTCATCTGCCGCAAAGATGTACTATCAGGATTTATGCTGTAGACGGTACACTCGTTCAAAAGCTTGAACATGACTCGTCTATGCGTGATGGATCTGAAACATGGGACATGATGACTTTGGATAATATGGATATAGCATACGGAGTTTATATATATCATATTGATGCGCCCGGTATAGGAGAACACGTTGGCAGGTTATTGGTTATTAAATAGCATTAGAACAGCCGGCGTTTAAGCCGGCTGATTTTATAACTAACATTTAGAATATCATGGGAATCCAGCTAAAAAGTTTTTATTAGATCGATTCCCATATTTTATTTTATTGATGATGACATATGTATAAAATTATAAACATACTGAAATATTTTACTGCAGTATTTTCTATCCTCGTCCTAATTTATAGTTGTTCGGAAAAAAAAACTAAAATCGTTGCTGAAATAGGCGATAAGCAAATCACTCTTGATGAATATAAAATCGGTTACCTAAATGTCATTAAAAAACCGGATGTGTTTGATTCAAAGGAATTACGCGAACAGTTTTTAACTGAGTTAATAAGAACACGTATAATAGCTGACGAAGCATATAATCTCCGGTTGGATACCACTTTACAATATGAGTACAGGTTTGAGGCTTACCTGAATAAAGCGCTCCGCGAGGAACATTTCGAGAAGGTGATACGACCTGAGATTAAATATTCTGAAGAGGAAATAGAAAATACGTACTTGTATACACAGGAAGAAAGAAAGCTGAGTCACCTGTTTTTTAAGACAAAAGAAACTGCTGATAGCGCTTATAAATTATTGCAAAGCGGAATTAAGTTCGAAGATTTGGCAAGACAAGTTTTCAGCGGCTCTGAACTCCAGGATTCAGGTGGCGACCTGGGCTGGGTTTACTGGGATCAGATGGACTATGATATGGCCAGGAATGCTTTTACGCTTCCTGTTGATAGTATTTCCCAACCAGTTCGGTCTACTTACGGTTATCATATACTAAAAGTAACAGATTTTAAGAAAAAACCTCTTACAACCCGGGCAGAATACAATCAGCGCAGACAAAAAATCAAGTATATGTTGGATTATAAAATCGGTGACAAACTGGCTTATGAATATATTCATAACATTGCTGGTAAGGCAGATGTTGACATCAAGGAGCAAGCTTACTGGTTTGTTCATGATAAAATTGTCAATGCATTCAAACGCCGTCCGACACAGTTCGACCAGATGTACGATTTACAGTTAAAAGAGGATGAGGTGCAGCTTCTGGAGAATTCAATATGGGATGAACGCAATACTGTAATCGTAACGGTTAACGGGATTGACTATACTGTGGGGCAGATGATTGCCGCGCTTAACTATGTTCCATATGAGCAAATATATAAAAACTTCAAAGGCGCTCTGGATATTGTAATTCGGGATTTCATTATCACACAGGAAGCAAAAAAAATGGGGCTGGAATCCGATCCGGCAGTGCAGCGAAAATTCAATATGTTCAAAGAATACACTCTGCAGCTCGATTTGAGAAGGAGACTTGTGCGTGAGGTTAAGGTAGCCGATACTGAAATTGAAAGTTACTTTAATGAGAACAAAGCGGAATATAAGCAGGCATCCTTTGAGTCTGTATACCCAATCATTAAAAACAAGCTGATCAGAAAAATGAAACAGGATGTTGTGCCGAATTTTGTTGACTCCCTCACAAAGGGTTTCACCATAAAGAGATATCCCGAAGTTATTAATGAATATTATGATTCACTTATCGGCAAATCAAAACTTTAAAATGTTTTATAGGAACTTTCAATGATAAACAGATTGAAATTAGTACAGATTATAGTTTTTACCTTTTCAATATCTGTCACAGCCCAGGTTACCGGATTCATTGATGATTTTAACGATGGCAGTATTGAAGGCTGGAAAGCAGATCACGAGCGTACATTTCAGTTAACCAACGAGAATAATACGCTAAAAGTAAACTATACAAGAACTTCATCGAGCGAGCCATGGGATAACTTTAATTTTACACCTCCACAGACTATTGATATTTCAGGGAAACCTATTATTACTTTCAGCGTGAAGTCGGATATATATACCGTGTTAGCTATTAAACCAACAAACGGGAATGACGTGCCTCTGATAACTCAGGATATTATTGGTGATGGCGAGTGGCGTAACATAACTTTTGAAATAAATTCAGCTGATAGTAAAATTATCGAGAGAATGTTCCTGTACTTTGATGGAGGTAGCTCAATAACTTCCAGTGGTGCGGTGTTTTTCGATAACATTTCATTTGGTGATAGCGCGACTATAGCATTGGATTATGCTGAATTAAATAAAGCAATTTCAGCAGCTGAAAGCCTGTTGGCAGAGGCAGTTGAGGGAAGCGGCGAGGGTGAATACAAGGCAGGTTCAAAAGCTGATCTGCTGACTGCAATTGACCAGGCAAATGCTTTTATTAATCTTAATTCAGAAGATGAAGATGAACTAAATGAAGTAATCTGGAATATGTACGACGCCTGTGTTACGTTTGAAACAAGTGTCAATTCGGTAATTGTAAACCTGGTTGATGATAATGCTACGAAGGAAACTAAATATCTGTTTCTAAATATGGAGGAAATTGCCGAACGCTCACTTATATTCGGAATGCATGATGCTACCGGATATGGAGTAGGCTGGATTGGGGATAATAATCGCAGCGATGTGAAGGATGTTGTTGGCGACTTTCCCGCGTTTTACAGCGAGGATTTGAATAAGATCCAGAATAACAATGATATTGAAGGAGTCAAATACAGGATGACTTCAGCATACGAGCGGGGGGGGATATTAACGATGTCATGGCACCAATATGATCCTGACGGACGCGGTTTTTATGATGATGACGTGAACTTTGAGAGAATTGTTAGTTATATATTGCCCGGTGGAATTCGGCATGAGGATTATAAATCTTTGCTTAGAAAAGTTGCTTATTTTTTAAAATCGCTTAGAGGCGAAGAGGGGGAATCTGTGCCGGTCATTTTTCGTCCTTACCACGAACATACCGGAAGTTGGTTCTGGTGGGGCGACGGACACCGAACAGTTCAGGAGTATAATCAGCTTTGGCAGTTTACTACTGAATATCTTCGTGATAGTCTGAACGTGCATAACCTGCTGTATGCTCTATCTCCATCATTCAGTGATGTTACTGAAGGTGATAAATATTACAATACATATCCGGGTGATGACTACGTCGATATTTTCGGAACGGACAAATACTTCAGCAGCAGCAATATAAGTACATCTGAACGGGATGAATTCCTTTCGGGGATTAAGACTTTAGTTGGTTTGGCCAAAGATAAAGCTAAAATTATGGCATTGACTGAAATCGGTAATGAAGGACTTACAATTCAAAACTGGTTTTCCGATATTATTCTTGAGCCGATTAAAAATGACGAAACAGCCAGGAATGTTTCGTATATGGCTGTCTGGCGTAACGCAAATACAGACCATTTCTTTGCTCCGTATCCCGGACATTCAAGTGTTCCTGATTTTCTGGAATTCTATTCAGATCCATTCACAATATTTGAATCCGACCTTCCGACGATGTACGAACTTCCGACGGAAGATGCGGAAGCTCCTGTATTTCTTACTTCATTCGATACAATGTTAGTATCTGTTGCACAGGATGTTCAGATAGAAATTGAGACGAATGAAAGAGCATTCCTGAAGTATAGTTATAGTAATGAGCCTTATGATAACATGCCTTACGAATTTACCGGCGGACAGGGAAGTTACAAACATGATGTGGTCATTAAGTCTGAACAGGGTTTTGAAGAAACCATTTACATACACGCAGTGGATGATGTTGGCAATACAACCGATCAGCCTCTTGTTATTTCATTTGTTGTCGATACTCTGCAGCAGGAAATTGCGTGGTATGATCTTGTATATCCGGCAGAAGACTGGAATGCCGGTTTAACACCTATTGGGACCGACGCTGACAACGTTACAATGAGCAGCAATGTCAGGACAGTTTATTTTAGAAAGACATTCGAACTTCCTTCCATACCCGGAGGTTTGGCGGTACAGGTCAGGTGCAAAGGCGGTGCAGCTTTTTACCTTAATGGAATTGAGATTTCCAGGATTAGTCTTCCGGAATTTGAGGATTTAACATACACGACGAACCCGGATGGTTTCCCGCAAATCACTCATACTTTGACTCTGGGCTCTGAATTTCTGGAGATACTAAATGCGGGCAGCAACATTCTGTCTGCTGAGGTACATGCACCTGAAGGAGAATCAGTAGGTAATTTCGATATTCGTATGTTCGATGATTCATATACTGCAGTCATCGAGTATGGCTCGCAATGGAGTTTCTATGATCTGGGAAACATGCCGGCAAGTACTACGCTTGGTGAAGTTACCGGTTTAAAACAGATTGTGAACTCGTTACCTGCTGAGTATAAATTGTATCAGAATTATCCGAATCCGTTTAATCCGAGTACAACTATTGGCTACGAAATCTCGAAGCAAAGTAATGTTAAAATTGAAGTGTATGATATTCTGGGAAGTCTTGTTACCACTCTGGTAAACGATCTGAAGAATCCCGGAAGTTACGAGATTCGCTTTAACGGTTCCGGACTGGCGAGCGGGATGTATTCAGCGGTTCTTAGAGCCGGTGATCGGATTATTACCAGAAAAATGATGCTGATTAAGTGATTTGAGAATTAATCTCGAACAATTGTAGATAATATTTATCATTTTAATAAAACAGATTTTGTGAATTGTATTTATTATGAGTCCATTTAGAATTAAACAGAAATGGGGTTTTGTTTTCTTGGTGATTGTAGCAGTTGTCTACGCTACTTTGTACTCCATTGACTTCAATTCTTCCGGTAAGCGGGTAAAGGAAATATACTTTGCCGATCGTGTTACTGCCGCCCATCGAACTCTTATTGAGAAGTATAACAAGATGAGAGAAGGGGAAGTTAAAATCGTTCCTATCGATTTTCCTAATTATGAATTTTCCACCAACGAGCGTAAAGAGCTGCTTGCCCGGTCACTCAGAGGTAGAGGCGACGGTATTGATTTGTTTGCGGTAGACCTAATTTGGGTGCGCAGATTTGCAAAATGGTGTGAACCGCTTGATAAATACTTTGATCAGCGGGAACGTTCCAGGATACTTCACTCCGCACTAGAATCATGTTACTTCGATGGCGAGCTTGTTGCTGTTCCTCTCGATCTTGTTCAGGGCGTTATGTATTACCGTGAAGATATCTTAAAGAAGAATAAAAACGGCAGCAGGATAATTGAGGAACTGAAAAAAAACATTACATGGCATGATTTTATTGAATTAAAAAAACAATTTACCGGTGAGGATCCATTCTATATTTTTCCGGCGGCCGATTACGAGGGATTGATTTGTTCATTTATGGAACTGGTGTTAAGTCTGCGACCGCACTACTTCGAGGAGGAAGGTTTTAATTTGAATACTCCGGAAGCTGAAAGATCTCTGCAGCTTCTTGTTGATCTGGTAAATGAATATAAACTAACGCCTAAGATTGTAACCGAGTTTACAGAAATACCCAGCTACGAGTATTTTATTAAAAACGATGCTCTATTTATTCGCGGATGGCCCAGTTATGATAAGGACTTCGAAGAATCACCATTTGATCCTGAAAAGCAAAAATACCTGAAGAAGGTTCCTATACCGCACTTCGCAGACGGCAGACCGACCTCACTGTTCGGCGGATGGAATTTGATGGTTTCGAAATTTTCTGATAAAAAAGAAGATGTGGTTGATTTTATCAAATTTCTGCTTTCGGACGAGTCACAGGAAATATTTTACAAAGAAGCCGGTTATTATCCGGTTACAAATCGTTTTTATGAAGATCAGTTGTATATTGATAGGTATCCCGATGCACATGAATATAAAGATATGATTAAGACCGGCGTGCACAGGCCGGCTCATGAAGAGTATACGAGATATTCGGAAATAATGTCCCACTATTTTGAGATGGCAATACGCAATGAAATAACAGTCAAAGAAGCTCTCGAAAAGTCGACTAACGGAATCAGATTCGATCAGGTTATAACAAAAAAATTCTAATGAATCTATTTTGCGGAAATGATAAAGCAGCGAATTAGTAATAAAGTATCACAGTATCGTTTTGAAATAAAGCATATAACAATATTCTTTATAATCCTTATTATCTTCCAGATAATTCTTGCCTTTATACAGAAATCTTCATTGCAGGATTTTCTTGAAGAGACACAAAACTGGTACCAGAAACATTCGGCGGAAAGACTGGCAATCGTTACTTCGACAAGTATGGAACTCCTTTTCGAGAACCTATTCCTGTTCGAATCACTTACCCCATATGAAAAGAAAAAACTTATCGCTTCATTTAATGTAATTTTCAAACAGCAGCTGCTTCAAAAAAGCGTTGAGGACATTTGTCTCGTACTGAAGAAGAATGACAAAATATATGTCATCGACAGCGGTAATAAACTCGACGCCTATATTTCAAATGAGCTAGACGCATTCGGACGAAGTGACTCCATACACTCGGAAGGTGTTAAACTTTTTCTGGAAATGAAAGATGATATGCGTGCGGATGAGGTTATATTCAGTATTCTCGAGAACCGGCAGACTTTTAACATCCTTGTTCCATTTGTACCGGATGGTGAATACATTGGTGTTATGTACATGAAAATTACTCCCAACTTTTCGTTTCTTACCACCGAGGTCAGTTCCAATTTCGATAAAGTTGCTATTATATATTCACTGCTGATTTTCTTCGGATTGATAGCAATATTCCTTGTATCCTCACAGGCTGTTAAAGAACGTAACGTAGCCCAGCAGGAATTATTTAAAGAGCACGAAGAGAATTTGAAGAAGCAGATTCGTCTTGAAAAGGAATCACTGTTCACGAAACGTATTTACCATACTCATCATAAAGCCGAAAAAATAATCGGATTTATTAAGGAAGATATACGCCAAATAGATAATGATAACATGGAAGCTATTCGGGAGCGGGTAGTTACGTACTCACATTTCATTTCACGCATAATTTATGATATGAAGTGGTATGAACAGCCGATAAATACAATAATCAATCCCATGTTCAAGACGGATATAAATGAGGTTATTAATTTCATCCTGCAATATGTTTTTCTGCGCATCTCCAGTAAGAACGAGATGTTTAATTTCACTGTTGAGCTTGATGAGAAGGTGCCGATAGTATATATAAACGAATTCGTTGTGTGGGAAATTCTGGAACCGCTTATCCAAAACAGTATTGATCATGGACAAAAGAAATCGATTGAAATTAAAATAAAGACCAAGTATGATAAATTGAGCAATGTTACATATTTATTTATTTCGGATAATGGTGTAGGTGTAGCGGAAGAATTGCTGCAGCCGGGTGAAAACGGTATTAAAAAGATATTTCTGGAAAATGAATCTACCAAGCGAATTGAAGGGACTAATTCAGGATACGGATGTTACATCGCTCATCAAATGGCCGTCGGCAGGTGCGGATGGGAACTGGATGTTAAGAATCTTAAAGAAGGCGGCTGTATGTTCACAATAAAAATTTATAATTAAGGAGTTCATGAATGAGTAAGACCAATCATATAAATATTTTACTGATAGAGGACGAGGATTTCGATGTAAAGCGTGTTAAGAACACGATTAGTTATTACGATTCGAGAATACAGGTTGCGGATATTGTGTCAAACGGACGTTCGGCGCTTGAACTTATTAAAGAGAATCCGGATAAGTATGATGTAGTAATATTGGATTATCAGATATCCGGCGGACTGCGCGGAGAGGAACTGATTAAAACCATGAAGGAAACCGATCCGTTTATTCAGATTATCGTAATAACCAAAATGACAATTAACATCACTGATTACGATTTCGCGAATAACCTTATTAAAGCTGGTGCTTTCTGGTACTGTACAAAGTATCCCGGGAATATTGAAGACTATATATATCAACCGACCGATTTTATACTCAGTATATTTAATGCACACGAAAAGAAAAAGCTCGAGAAGCATAAACTCCGTTCGGATAGCAGACTGAAAAAGAATATTGAAAACCTGCTTGAATCGAAAAAAATCATCGGTGAATCGAAGTATATAATGCAGCTTCGTGAGAATATTGAAAAGTACGCAAAGAGCGACGTTAGCATTCTGATTACCGGGCCATCCGGAACGGGCAAAGAACTTGTCGCGTGGAATATTCACCTTAAGAGTAACAGACGCTATGAAAATTTTGTGCCGATAAACTGCGGTAGTATTCCCCATGATCTTATTGAAAGCGAGTTATTCGGATATGAGAAAGGCTCGTTTACGGGTGCTATATCCAGCGGTAAGCAGGGGCTTTTTGAAATTGCTCATAACGGTACCCTGTTTCTGGATGAAGTTGCTGAGCTTCCGCTGCCGGCACAAGTTAAGCTGTTAAGAGTAATACAGGAAGGGGAGATAGAGAAAATCGGCAGGACAAACAAGGTTTCGGTTAATGTCCGGATTATCGCCGCTACTAATAAGAACCTGACTAATGAGGTTAACAACAACAGATTCCGTGAAGATCTTTATTACAGGCTTAATGTTGTTCCTATAGACGTTAACCCGTTAAAACAACGTGGTCAGGACATACTGTTGCTGTTTGAACACTTTCTTCAGTATTTTAGTCTCGATTTCGGTGTTGAAACTCCGGAGATTGAAAATGATGCCAAAGAAATTCTTCTAAATTATAAATGGCCCGGAAATGTGAGGGAACTTAGGAATGTTGCACAAAGACTAGTACTGAATGTAACCGGGAGAATTTCAGCTAAAGACATTAGCAATCCCATGATCCTGAGAAATCATACGATACTTAAGGAAGAGACCAACTTTGAAGAACTCAATTTCGGACAGGTACTTCCGTTGAGAGATATCGAGAAAATATTCAGAACCAAGTACTTTAAATATGTTAGAAGCATTTCGAGTTCCGATTCAAGTGCAGCCGAAAAACTCGGTTTGGCACCATCTAATTTTTATAGGATGTGTAAGGAACTGGGTATCAAATAAGTTAATCATTTGGAAGGTAAGAAAATTCCAAAAAGCCATACTGCATTTATTAAGAAATCCATAGACAAATATCGCGGGTTACTACTGTGGTTTTTTGTCCTTACTATTATTGCGATTTTAATTGCATTCCAGCATTTCTACATTTTTGTATCTAATACGGAATTAGAATACACACTACTCTGGCATCTCTTTTTTAATCTCACTTATTGGTGGTTCTGGCTGGCATTTTATCTGTTGCTTGAAAAAATGGTGAACGGAATCCACATCCAAACTCGATATCTGAACTTGGTTGTATTTTACATAATACTACCGCTGGTAATTGTTTTTCTACATCAGTTGGCAGCAACGGCAATAATAACATGGGTTCTTAGGTACAATCATTTCACGGAACTTCTGCTTGACAGATTTCTTGATAGTCAATGGGCATGGGTTGATGTGGTACTCTACTTTATAATGCTTGCAGGACTAAATTTGTTAAAACTTCAGGATCGCAGCCGTATTATTACCAGAAAGAACACACTACTTCAGTCTCAGCTTTATAATTCCCGTTTTGAAGTTATTAAAAGCCAGTTGCGCCCTCACTTTCTGTTTAATACACTTAATACACTGTCGACGCTAATTATTAAACAGGATAATAAAGAAGCCAGTCGTATGATAAAATTACTAACCAGGTTTCTTACAGTTACCGTTAGCGAAAATGCTTTTAGTGAAATTACTTTACGTGAGGAGCTGCAGTTTATTCAGGATTATCTGGAAATTGAAAAAGTACGTTTCGGAGATAAAATGATCTTTAAAAAGGATATTGAGGAGATTAGCCTGAATGCAATTGTACCAAGCTTAATTTTGCAGCCGGTAGTGGAGAATGCAATTCATCATGCCGTTGCAAGAAGTAAAGAAACAGGGCTCATAATAATTTCAACCACAATTGAAAACTCTACACTAAAAATATTTGTTGAAGATAATGGGCCCGGTATGATTGAGGGGAAGGAAACAGTGCAGCGGGGATTAGGGCTCAAAATTACTAAAGAACGGTTGTCTCATACATTCCCAAACCGCAGCCGTATTGAATTCGGGAAGTCTTCTCTCGGAGGGGTGAAAGTTGAATTTTATATTCCTTTTATTGAACGAAGTGAGGAAACTGATAAAATTTATGCCGGGAGCGTGTAGCTGAGGATGAAAAATAGATTTAAAGCAGACTTCGCAGGGAATAACTATTTCATTCCACTTTTAATTATACTTACACTGGTTGGTATTATAAATGCGATCCAGTACTATAATTTCAATACAGATATGTCCGGCGTTACGAAGTTTTTAAGTATATCAATAGCCAAATTGATTTATAACTGGTATTACCTTCTTCTTTTACTGTTACTGCCCGTATTTTATAAGACTTTTGTTAAGAGAAGATATCTTGATTGGTGGATATATTCTATTCTTACACTCCTCCTGTTTTTGTTCTTTCATCAGGTTGTTGCATTAATTGTCGACCTTCTGTTTCTCGGAAAGCATACTCCAAAACCCCTCTACGAATTACTAGTTGATAATCAGGCTGTATGGATTGATATAGTGCTATACATACTATTTATATCTGCACTATACCTGATCGAATACAAAAAGGTGATTCATGAAAAAGAATTGCGTCAGGCCCGACTTGAAGTGAAACTGTTGGAAAGCAGGCTGACTGAATTAAGAATGAAGATTCAACCGCAATTTCTTTTTAAAATACTGTATTCAATTGACGGATACGTAAAGACAGGAAAGACTGATGAGGCTAACAGGCTGCTCAGTCTCTTGAGTGAATTTCTTCGTACCAATATCTATGAGACAGATTCAGATTTTGCAACATTGGAAGATGAAATAAGTTTTTTGAAATTGTATTCGGAAATAGAAGAATCATCAGGTAATTCCGGACTTTCATTGCACGTTGAGCCGGATACGGAAAAATCAGGTGTTAAAGTTCCGAGGTTTCTTATACAAACTATTATTGAAGAAATACTTAAAAACTCATCCATAAGTTTGCAGGAACGAAATATAAATCTCAAGGTTATAAATTCTGATAGTAAGTGCAAACTTACCATTTATACAAGCCTTTGTACTGATATGGATATAATTAAAAGCAGTCCGCTCATCAGAATTGCCAAAGATCGATTAAGTAAACTCTACAAAGATCAATATGAAATTCTATTTAATGAAAAAGATGGCGATTTGACAGAAATAATAATAGAATTGCCATGTGAAATTCCGGATTCGGAGGAGTAAGTTAAATTGGGGAGTTGCAATTGAAAATAAAAGCATTGGTAATAGATGATGAGCCCCATGCAAGAGAAGGCATAATTCTTCGCCTTAAAAAGTATGAGACGATTGAAGTTATCGGAGAATGCTCTTCAGGTGATGTGGCGGTTGAGTCAGTTAACTTACAAAAACCCGATCTAATATTCCTGGATATACAAATGCCGGGGAAGAATGGCTTTGAAGTCCTCCAGAGTATTAGTCCGGATTCACTCCCGTTGGTTATATTTGTTACTGCATACGATAAACACGCGATCAGGGCTTTTGAGTTTCACGCGATTGACTATCTTTTGAAGCCGATTGATGATGAGAGATTTGACAAAGCCGTAAATTATGCTATCGCATTGTATGAGCAGCAGGTACCCGAATCATATAGCTCGAAACTTAAGGAAGTGATAGAGTTTTATGACAGGATTTCCATATCATCTGCTACAGCGGAAAATGATTTAATTGATCGAATTCCTATTAAATCAAAAAACTCGGTTCGATTTATTCAAATTAGTGAGATTCAATGGATTGAATCGGCCGGTGACTATGTATACATCCATTCGGATTCTAAAAAGCATTTGTTGCGCGAAACCTTATCTGTTCTGGAAAAACGTTTAAAAAAAGCTGGATTTGTTCGTATACACAGATCAACAATTGTAAATATAGAGAAAATTGACAGCCTTCGTTCTGCCGATCATGGAGATTATACTGTTTTTCTGACAGATGGAACAAAATTAAAACTTAGCCGGAACTATAAACCCGTATTCGATAAAGTTATCGGTTACTCATTGTGAAATAGTAACCCGGTCATCTACTTAAAAATCCATATTAACCTATTTGAAGTCCGGTTCGGCTTTTTTGAATTTACTTAACCGTTTAAGATTACGACCTTGCCGTACCACAATCCACCAACTACAAAGAGGTCATGTATGAAGCGATTTCTTTCAAGAAATATTCTATTAGGTTTAACCTTATTTTTTATTATCCCACAATTAAATGCTCAGAATAATGCGTCAGTATACTGGAGCCTTGCGGAGACTGATGGACAAAATGTTAGCGCCGAATCCGGAAATGTCACCGGGTTAATGCAGGAAGGCAGTCCTGGATTTGTTGTTCGGGACTACAGCAGCGGACCCGGTCCCGACCAGAGATGGTGGCCATATGACGGCAGCAGTGCAGTACAATGGGGCGATGAAACAGGACAAAACGATGAACGATGGGTGCAGTTCGCTTTACTTCCGGGCGCAAATTTTAATTTTCATGCAGAAGAATTATCGATTTATATCGGAGCAAAGGGGACAGGAAATATTAAAGCGAATTTATATGTTTCTACCGAAGTATCTTTTTCAGATGCGGTGAAACTCAATGCTGAGGAACTATCGCTCGTTAAGGATACTGATTCACTATATAACTTTAGTCTGAATACCACTGTTAGCAGTGGCGATACACTATTTGTTCGAATTTATCCATGGTATACTGGTAGTCCTTCAACGAGTAAGTATTTGTACTTAAGACAGGCAACAATATCCGGAACTACATCAGGTGTTACGTATCCGGCATCCGCCCAATGGGAGTTAACGAATCCCGCGGACGGTGGTACCGGTCTTGAACCTGCCCTTGCCGGTCAGGTAGATGCTGAAGATGAATATCTGAATAATATGGAGATTAACCAGTATAGCGGTCCGAATTTTAGTCAAAGAGTGAGAATTGAAGGAAACAGTTGGCCCGCTTTACAAACCACTCAAATAGATACCGTCTTTATACAGTTTGCGGTTTCTCCGAAAACAGGATTCAACTTAAGAGTAACATCACTTTCACTAGGTATAGCAGCAGCAAGTATTAATACTATGAAGGCTAATATATATTATTCAACCGATCCTGATTTTGCAACATCGGAACCTGTTGAGTACACAACTCCGGATACGAGTGGAAATAATTATCTTGGTAGAGAGGAACTTGCACCGGTTCATGCAGAACCCAATCTTATTGTGAATTCCGGAGAAACTTTTTATTTGCGAATCTATCCTTGGGTAGATAATGACCCGTCTGAACGAACAGGTAAGTATGTCTGTATTCAGGATGTGGTAATTGCGGGTGAAATTGAAGGTAATCCTACTCCCGCGGCAGTCGTTTGGCCTTTCGAATCAGACGACTCTCCGGTAACAAGCGGACCTGTCATCGCTCAGGATCAGTCCTACAGCGATGCAATGAAGTTCTACTGGAGTCAGTTCCCGGTGCTTCCTGCATCCGATGGTTCCGGAGACAAGGTTTGCGGTGCAATCCAGACTGTAAGCAAAATATGGAATTACGAATCGGAACCCGCCGATAGCCTGTATTTTCAATATGCTGTTTCACCAAAATTCGGTGGAACGTTTTATATTGATTCGATTTCCATGTACATCGGCGGATGGTTTTCTTCAAATATTAAAGCCGAGTTTTATTATTCAAAATACGAGTCATTTACAGATAAAACATTGCTGATTGCTGATACTGCTCTTGTCGGTAATTCCGTGATGCCCCTTAAAGCCGAGTTGAGTGAAACGGTTAATTCAGGAGAGACTTTCTACTTGCGTGTTTATCCGCATAATGTTAATCCTGACGGAGAGGGCTGGGCAAAACTTGTCGCATTGAGCGATGTGAAAATATCAGGTACAACATCCGGTGTTACAGCAGATCCGCCAACTGTTATTACAGACGATGTTTCAGGTATATCAACCACTTTCGCTTCAAGCGGTGGAAATGTACCTACTGATGGCGGAAGCGCGGTTCTTGCAAGAGGTGTTGTTTGGAACGATTCAGGAAGTCCGACTATTAATGACTCAAAAACAGTAGATGGTGCAGGATCAGGGTCCTTCGATAGTTTTATAAAAGGACTTACACCGGGTACAGATTACTACGTTAGAGCTTACGCCACCAATGACGCCGGGACGACTTACGGCGAAGAGAAGACTTTCAGAACTTTGGATTCCACGATTGTTCCAACAGTTCACACTTCATCAGTCTCAAATATTCTTGTTGAATCTGCGTCAACCGGTGGAACAGTTTCAGATTGGGGGGGAGACAGTGTGATTGCACGAGGAGTTGTCTGGAATTCTTCCGGTGAACCTACTCTGGATGATTCATATACCCTCAACGGAAGCGGATTGGGTAATTTTACAAGTACACTTTATCCCCTTGAAGGAAATACAACATACTATGTACGTGCATATGCAACCAACAGTAAAGGAACCGGTTACGGCGAGTTAAAGGAGTTCACAACACAATCTCCGGCTCCCGCCGTACTGAAAGTTGTTGCTGCAGACGGCAGTGGTGATTATACAACGGTTCAGGCGGCCTTTGATGATATTCCCGATTACTATACCGGTGAATACAGGATATTTGTTAAGAACGGAACATATTACGAGAAATTGCTTCTGGACAGGAATAAAACCAATGTTATACTCGAAGGCGAAAGTGTTGAGAGTACAATACTCACTTATGATGACTACGCTGGAATAGCCGGTGGTACCTCGATGTCTTATAGCGTTGGTATAGATGCGGATGATTTCACTGCAATGAATATTACTTTCCAAAATACAGTTGTTAATGACGGTTCTGTTAATGACCAGCAGGGAGTTGCACTTCGCGTAAATGGTGACAGGCAGGCATATTATAATTGCCGGCTTTTAGGTTACCAGGATACTTATTACACCTGGGGTGGAAGAGGTACCGGCAGAACTTATATGAAGAACTGTTATATAGAAGGATCTGTCGACTTTATATTCGGCAGGAATGTTGTCTTATTCGATAGCTGTGAAATTCACATTAACAGGAATGGCGGAACTCTTACTGCTGCGAGTACAGAGCCGGAAACTAAATTCGGTTATGTCTTTCTCGATAATATCATCAGCGCTGATTCGATCGGATTCAACGGCGATCCGATAACCAGTTTTATACTCGGCAGACCCTGGCAGAAATCACCGAGAACCGTTTTCATAAACTGCTATGAACCGGCTTCTCTCAGCGCAGCAGGATGGTCGACCTGGAATACTATTCCGGGACTTTATGCTGAGTATAATTGTTACGGTCCGGGTTCCGATTTCAGCAATCGTCTTACTTCGATTTCAAGACAATTAACGGATGAAGAAGCAACCGAATATACGATTGAGAATATATTTGCAAAAACCACCAATCCTGACTTTGGATATGACTGGCTGCCTGAAAAGCCGCTTTTAACAGGCGTAGAGGATAATCTTACCGGTCAGATACCGGAAAAGTATAATATATTCCAGAACTATCCCAATCCTTTTAATCCTACAACAACAATTCAATATCAGTTGCCATCGGAGAGTAAAGTTAAAATCAGGATTTTCAATATTTTAGGTGAGACGGTTAAGGTGCTGGTTAATCAGGTTCAGGAAGCAGGGTATTACAGGGCAAATTTTAGCGCTGCCGGACTGGCCAGCGGAATATATTTCTATCATATTGCTGCTGATCCTGCTTCCGGTTCCGGTAAAGGAATAAATATGACAAAGAAGATGCTTCTTCTTAAATAAAATCTGATAATTATAATGACTTAGACTTCATATCCTCCCATGAAGTATTTAGAAATCGGTTCTCATAAAATACTGGGAACCGATTTTATTTTAAATGGCACTGAAATTGAGATTATAATTAGTTATACCATTATGAAAACTGATAGTGCTTAAAATCAATTTCAAATAACGGGATTTGCCCGCAATTTATATAGAGTATACAATACACTATATTCTTATTTTGATAAAGTTTTATAATAATCATAAAACCAGCTACTAAATGGACCTGAGGGAGATCATGCTTAAAGGGAAATCAGTATTATTACTAATAATAATTATTCAAATATCACTTGTGCAAATATTTGCACAGAACGAACCGATTAGGGTTGCCTGTATCGGTAATAGTATTACATACGGGGGGCAGGGTGCTAATTCATATCCGCAGAGAACAAATACTTTAATTGGTGATGAATATTACGTGCAGAATTTCGGGATAAGCGGTACTACTATGCTGAAGAATGGCGACTTCCCGTACTGGAAAGAATCGGCATTTCACGATGCGCAGGATTTTGATCCTGATATAGTAATTATACTCCTAGGTACAAATGACAGCAAGCCTCAAAACTGGGCGTTTGGAGATGAGTTTTACGATGATTATATGGAGTTCATAAGCGTTTTCAGGTCAAATGGCAAGGACCCGGTCATCTATGCATGTTATCCTTTACCTGTATTTCAAACTCTTGCAGGTATAAACGAACCTGTTGTCCACGATGAGATTATTCCCATTATTGATTCGGTTATTACATCCGCAAATACACTTTCTATCGATTTTTATGCTCTCATGAAAGATCATTCCGATCTGGTTCCGGATGGTGTCCATCCCAATACTGAAGGATATAATATGATGGCGGAATTTACCCGGGATGAACTCCTTAGTATGCCTTCGGGTCAGGTAATATTGTTTAGATCTGTTTCAATGGCTGCGGAACTGGATGAAGAAATCGTATTAAAATGGAAGACTTCTGAAAATTCAAATGTTACATTCGACGGACAAAGTGTGAACGAATCTGATTCTGTTACTGTAATTGTAAGTGAGGAAACAACTTACGAGTTAATAGCTGAAGGTGAATATACTGATACTGCCAGAATTACAATAGATTTTCTACCCCCCGGCAAAATTAAAAGCTTCAATGCTGATCAAACGCTGCTTGAGATTGGCGCCGGTGACACAGCAACAATTTTCTGGGATGCCTCGAATGGTTCAAGCGTTAACCTGGATGGTCAAAGTGTGGATACAGATGGAACTCTCCGGGTTACTCCTGAGGTAACAACAACTTATACTCTGATAGCCACAGGCGATATTACGGATACAAGCTATGTTACAATAAAACTGTTGGAAGCTGATAAATTAAATCGCGCGTTCAACCGGACTATAACCGCGTCTTCAACCGCCAGGGGATACTTCATTGAATCTGTTGTTGACGGTGATCCCGAAACTTTCTGGGTGAGTGAGAATTCTATTTCTGCATGGATTAACATCGATCTTGGAAAGGATTTGAATATCAACAGGGCTGAAATTGACTGGGGGGATATTTATGCGACAACGTATCATTTGCAGCTAATGGCTGAGGACGGCAGCATTACATCGATTTATTCCAATACTGCCGGTGACGGGGGAATTGATGATATTACAGGACTTGAAGGATTCGGAAGGTACCTGCGAATCCTGGGTATCGCAAAGAATAGTACGGACAGTGGTTATGTTGTAAACGAAATAGAAGTATATGCAACTTCCGGTATAACCGGGGTTGAGTCCGGTAATACTATTATTCCGGACGAGTTTTCTCTTGATCAAAACTATCCGAACCCGTTTAATCCTTCAACTTCAATTGAATATTCTATTCCCTCATCGTTTGGTGAAAATGAGCAGGTGAAATTGTCGGTACTGGATATACTTGGTCGTGAAGTGGCTGTATTGGTTGATGAGAATCAAAGTCCCGGGAATTACAACGTGAATTTTAATGCTGATTTAATAAATGGGGGATTGTCCAGCGGAATTTATTTCTATAATCTGGACGCAGGAAATTATAGTACAGTAAGAAAAATGATACTGATGAAATAGAAAAAAAACTGCCGAACGTATCGGCAGCTCAATCAAATTAATCCAAAGGAATTTTTTCTTTATACTTGTCAGCCCAATCCTTAAATGATAATAATTCCGGGTTAAGGCTTTTGGACTCCTCAATACTTCTTGCATTGCAGAAATCTTCGTTAAAATCACGTTTGAATTGAAACATATTTCCCAGATCATCTGCTCCCGGAAATCCGAAACCACGGTATACTTCCGGTTCAACAGGGTAGAAGGAAATTTCCTCTTTAAGAGTATCCGATAAGATACTGGCCATATCTGCACCGGTAACATGTTCACCGGCTATGCCTAGTGTTGCACCAATATACTTTTCAGGGTTTTTGAAAATTCCATAAGCACATTTCCCGATATCCTCAGCTGCAATACCCGGTAGTTTCTTATCGCCCATTGGAAAAGCAATTGCATATTTCCCGTCTTCACCCTTCTTCGGGCCCATTCCGAAATGAATAAGATTATCCCAGTAGAAGGAAGTATTCAGGAAGGTAGTAGGAACTCCGGAGTTTATAAAGAATTTATTCGATTCTCCTTTAGCATCGAAGTGGGGGACTTTATACTTACCACCAAGTGTAGGCATCCTTTCGTCATCCATGGAAATCCAGTTTCGTGTATCTTCCAGAGTTGACCAGACAACGTGTTTTACATTCTGGTGTTTTGCCGCGTCAACAATAGCCCTCACATGTTCCTGTTCTTTCTCGGCGGAAAAATGCTCCCAGAAAAATGTTACGGCATATACACCATTGGCTCCCTCGAAAGCCTTAATTAAGCTCTCAGCATTGTCAACATCTGCTTCCACAACCTCGGCACCTTTTTCGGCAAGTTCCTTTGCTTTGTCTGATTCCTTATTTCGGGTTACGGCCCGTACACTGAATTCACTTAGTGGATCGTTTAGTATGACTTCTGCAAGACCACCACCCTGAGCACCCGTAGCGCCGAGAATTGCGATCACTTTTTTATGACTCATTGTTCCTCCGGAATTAATTAATGAATATTTTAAGGAAGAACAGTTAGATGCGAATTTAAGTTCTAAAAAAACATCGTGTCCTTTAATAAGGATGCCGAAAGGGGGAATTCGGCAGTATTGGTACGGGAACAGTTCAAAAAGAAGAAAGTGAGTCAATATTATAGATATTAGTGCAGAATAATATGAAGCATTTTAATCAAATCGGGAAAAATACAATATATCCTAAAGTAGACGTCTGAATTTTCGATAATTTATCATGTTAAATTGCAGAAGTTTGCTTGAGAGATTATATAATTAAACGCTTGATACAATGGAGAAGTGGGGAAAAGTAATTATAAAAAATTAGTCTGAAAATGGAAAACAGGATTATTTCCGGCAATACTATATTACGCGGTTTTCACCTGCCACTTTGTTTGGTGGACACGGATTGCAGTGTACTGGATTTTAATACCAGGTTTTCAAAAGTTTTCCTTCCAAATAATTCTGAAATGAACTCCATTAACATTCGTGATTTAGTTTCAGAAGATCAAAATCCCGAATTCGAAGAAAGAGTTGCCGGTATATTCGCCGATAATGAGACAAAACCATTTGAAGTGAGCTTGATGACTGCTCAAAATAATTCTGAGTTATTTCAAATCACACCTCAAATAGTTTCCGACAATAGCAGATTATTAGTTACTCTTACATTCACTGAATTGAAACAGGATGATAGTTCAGCAAAGAAGATTTCTGAGATTGAGACTAATTACAATCAACTGATTCAAAATTCTCCTGTTGGTATGGTCATTCTTGAAAACGGAGTAATAATTCAGGCGAATCAAACCCTGGTAGAAACCTTTGAGTATAAATCGGTTGATGATTTACTCAACAAGCATATACTCAATTTTGTTGATCCGGATTTTATCGAGATTGCAAAATCGAGGATGAAGAAATTATCCAATAGTGATAATGACTCAGTTGAAGCGATTGAGGAGAAGTTTGTTACAAAATCTGGTAAGGTCATTGATGTTTTGGTTGCAGTCCATAGTATTTCTTACAACGGTAAAAGAGCTGTTCAGGGATATGTTTACGATATTACAGAATCAAAAGAAATGGAGCGAAATCTTCGACTAAGCGAGGAAAAGTTTAAGAAAGCATTCTATACAAGTCCGGACGCAATTACTATCAGTCAGGTGAAAGACGGTCTGTTTGTCGATGTTAATGAAGGATTTACTAAAATTGTTGGGTATTCGAGAGAAGAGGCAATCGGCTACAGTGCAACTGAATTAAATATCTGGTATAATCCATCAGACAGAGAACGGATGGTTTCAAGTTTGATGGAAAAGGGAATTGTCAATAACTTCGAGACAAAATTCAGAATAAGATCCGGTAAAGTAATTTATGGACTTATGTCGATATCTATAATCGTTATCGAGGACGAACCTTGTTTGTTGGCAATTACCCGGGATATTACTGCTTTAAAAGAAACTCAAATTAAACTTGCGGAGAGTGAAGAAAGATTCCGCAGTCTTTTCGAGAATGGGAATGCGGTAATGATGCTTGTTGATCCCGATTCAGGGAAAATAGTTGATGCCAACTTAGCTGCATGTAATTTTTATGGTTATGATTATAAATATATTGTTCAAAAGTTGTACACCACTGATATTAATCCCTTTACAGATCCGGAAAAACAAAGTCAGATGCGAAAATCACTTCTTAATAAAAATGAGCATTACTTTTATAAACATCAGCTTGCAAACGGGGAAGTTAGGGACGTAGAAGTTTATGGCGCGATGGTAACTATATCCGGCAGGCAGTTAATATATGTTTTGATACATGATATATCTGAAAGAAGAATTGCAGAGGAGGAAAACAGAAAACTTACGCAGGCGGTTAAACAAAGCCCGGTATCTATTATAATAACAGATACTAAAGGAAATATTGAATTTGTAAATGAGAAATTTCTGTCGGTAACCGGTTATCAAAGACACGAAGTTATAGGAAGGAATCCCCAAATTATTAAGTCAGGTCACACCCCGGTAAAGCAATATGAGAAATTATGGAATACAATTCTGAAGGGAGATACCTGGAAAGGTGAGCTGCTGAATCAATCAAAAACAGGTGAGTATTTCTGGGAATCTGTTGTTATTTCACCAATAAGGAATACAGATAATGAAATAAAACATTTTCTCGCGGTAAAAGAAGATATTACCGGTGAAAAAGAACATGAAAAAAGCCTTATTGAAGCGAAAGAGAAAGCAGAGTTGTCGGATAAACTTAAGTCTGAGTTCCTGGCGCAGATGTCACATGAAATACGTACTCCGGTCAATGTGATATTAAGTTTTACCAGTCTGCTGAAATCAGAGTTTATCGATACCGTTGATGATGATGTTCAGACAATATTTGACAGTATTGAGAATTCGGGACAAAGAATTATAAGGACAATAGATCTAATAATTAATATGTCGGAAATCCAGACCGGATCATATGAACCTCAGCGTAAGGATTTTGATCTCATATCCAAAATTCTGGAACCTCTTATTAAAGAGTACAAAGTACTTGCTGAAAAGAAGAATCTTCAATTAAATTTTGAAGCAGATAAGAATCATACTGAAGTTTTTCTTGACGAATACAGCACGTACCAGATATTCGCTAATCTCATAGATAACGCTATCAAGTATACTGAGAAGGGTAAAATTAGTATCAAGATTTTTAACGACAGTTCAAACCGACCGACAGTAGAAGTGTGTGATACGGGAGTTGGTATATCCAGGAAATATCTTCCGGACCTGTTTCAGCCTTTTACTCAGGAGGAACAAGGTTATACAAGAAGATACGATGGTAACGGACTCGGACTTGCAATCGTTAAAAAATACTGCGAGTTGAATAGCGCTGAAATAAAAGTTGAAAGTCAAAAAGGAAAGGGAAGCAAGTTTACCGTTAAGTTTTATGAGGACGGTATTCTGGAAAAATCCAATGCGATGTAGAACGTCGATAGTCCGTTAAATTCTTGCGAATATTTTCCCCGGAAGTTTAAATAAACCGGCAATTAGATCAAGAACTCCCTCCACAGCAAATCCGACAATTCTGAATGGAAGCAAAAACAACCAGACAATCGGATAGATGAAAACCGCTGCCAGGGCGATTGGCCAGCAGATAAGAAGAAGAATTAGCCAAAGTATGAATGTTTTCATTAGGGTACCTGATAAATATATTCGCACATATTACCTATGACGAAATAAACCTCTAAAAGTTGCAAATACGAACTAATTTCAATGAAATATCTGAGAATCGGTTGTTGTCAGAGTAACAGGCGAAATAAATTCATAGGTAATTGTACCGATTTATTTTTAACGATATAAGAGTATTTTTTTAACATTGAAGTTCTTCAAATTATTGTCCAGATTTGTTTTAATTAAACTAACTAACTAGTAGAGGTTTTAGTTGTTCAATTATTAGAAGGGAGGTACTGTGAGGCTAAGACCGATTTTTACTACGACTGTAACGACTGTTGCCGCACTAATTCCATTGCTCATATCCGCTGAATCATCGTTCTGGAAGAGTCTTAGTTTAAGTGTTGTATGTGGAATAATACTTTCTTCAATTATTGTTGTTTTGCTAGTCCCAATGTTGTACTATCAACTATCTCGGCGGCATTAAAAAATATATTCCTTTTATAATATACCAGCCAACTGAATCCCCATGATTTATTAAACTTAAGCATGAAAGTAGAAGATACTTTACTTAGCAGGCTTACGAAGGTAATAATTGCTATTATTCTTTTCGAATTATTCATAATGCTTTGCGGTCAGCTTAATTTCATACGGGATGATTCGTTTATTTCTTTAACGTACGCTAAGAATTTCGTTGAAGGGAGTGGACTGGTATTTAATTCGGGTGAACAAGTTGAGGGATTCTCATTCTCACATACTACGTTACCGACCGGCTTCTCAGGAAAAAAATCCAGTCTATTGTCAGATTCAGGTTAGAATGTTGAGGAATAACGGATGGAGTTTTAATTACAAGACACTTGTCCCCAGCCTTTTAATACTAGTGTTAATAATTATCCGGTACAGATCGAACAAGGCTTTGGGAAATTCAGAGGAATCGATTAGAAATTTAGAGTATTTGAAGGTGAATTATCCGGAAGTTTATTTAAACAAGAAATCTCTGAATGAGATAGGTTTGTGATTGAAATTAACAGGGGCTGTTTCAATTGTTCCAATACTGTCATTCTGAGGAGCGGAGCGACGTGAGAATCTTTCGAATTATTATCAAAATTAAGATCCCGATTCAGATTAAAGTCTGTATCGGGATGACAACATTTATATTTGAGACAGTCCCTTAGTAATTTATCAGCATCCTTCACGTTTCTTTTTCTTACGCGGTGTATCAAGAGCCGTTTGCACGGGCGCCTTCAATTCAGGCATCGTAAAATTCTTTTCTGCTGTTTCTGTTCCGGTCTGTGGTGTGCCACCGAAGTGCAGGCTAACTTCCTTCATCTTATTAAACTCTGCGATCTGGCCAGTTGATGCATTTTCCGGCAGTGCAGGGAAGAGTACCTGTTTCTTCCAGGCATCCAATCCGCCATCGAGTATGTATACGGCTCTGTAACCTCTTGTTTTTAAAAGATACCAAGCCTGTGCCGCAGTTGTGTTGTCTGAACCATATAAAATAATCTTCTCATTTCTTAGCAGACCGGCATCGGCCAGTTTAACAGGCAGTATATTGTAAGCTGTCGGTATAAAATACTTTTTGTATTCATCCTCATTTCGCAGATCCACAAGTGTGAAATCAGCCTTTTTCTCGATAAGCCAGTCGGCAAGTTGTTTGACCTCAACTTTATCCGAATTGTTTAATGTCGAGTATGCAATTGCCTTTGTATTAACTGATGTAAACGTGTTATCATATGGATTACCGGCAAACATAGCAACGAGTCCCAATGCTAAAGCAATTATCGCCAGTCTTTTTGGTCCGCTTAATTTCTTTAACTGTTCAGTCATGTTAATTCTCCGCTTTCTTTTTAGCCATAACTCTTTCACCCCATTCGGCAGCCATAAATGCGCCGATTGCCATTGCGACGACAGCGAAGACTATCAGTCCGTATGAAACTCCAAAAAAATCAGGCAATGTGACTTTTCCCATCGGCGTGGAATAGAAGAAATCGCCTATATATGGAAATACTTCGCCGAATGCGAATGTACCTGCAATTACTCCGAGGATAAAAACCAGTCCGTCGGTTCTTCCGGTCGCGAATGACACAAATGAGGTGCCGGGGCAATATCCGCCAATGACAAATCCAACTCCGAGAACAAGTCCGCCGATTAGCTGCGGCATCAAGAAAGTGTCGCTGATATAAACGAGTGACAGATCAACCCAGCCGATAAGTGACAAATAAAATACTCCGAGCATTGCGGTTAGTATAGCTGTGAACATCACTTTAAGTACGCGCATATTTGTAAAGTAGAATTGTGCTGCAAGTATCTTTGCGCTACCGAATCCGCCGCGTTCTAGTGCAAAGCCAAAACCGATGCCGATAATAAAAGCAACTACCAGACTAACATCGAATCCGAATAATCCGAATTTATAAAATGGTGCGTTCATGTCCATTGCCTCCTTACAAAGTATGCTAATGCGTAAGCTCCTGCGAATACAGCGAGCATAAATACCCAGCTTCCGAGATTAAGTAGGGCTCCGCCGGATAATGCCTGTCCGCTTGTGCAGCCGCGAGCCAGTTTCGCGCCAAATCCCATTAGTGCTCCTCCAACGAATGCACTAATCAGTCTGATTCTAACCGAGACTCTCGGACCTTTCTCAACGGTTCTTTTCAGACGTCCGGCAAGGGAACCTGAAATGAATCCACCGACGAGAACTCCGAGTACTTCAAAGACCAGCCAGTCTTTCATCGGGTTAGATGTACCGTCACCGAGATATCCGGTGTAAAAATCGTTATTTGCTGCGTGTTCGGGTGCAACTGCATTTACAGTTACAGCCGTTAGGGAAGAGAGAGCACCCGAAGCACCCAATCCACGTCCCATAATTATAAAAGCAGCAAGGAGTACGAGTCCAAGACCAAATCCAACATAGTACGGATTGGAATAGGGCTTGGCTTCAACAACATGAGCTGAATCCGCTGCTCCTAACGACTTTAGGTTTTTTAATATACCTGCTATTGTTGTCATTTTAACTCCGTTAAATATCAATCTTATAAATGAGCATTAAGATAATTGCTTACCTGTCCGGCTTGTACGAGTACAAATCGTAATACGAGTCCGCCGGCAATTACAAATATCGGTGCAAGTGGTGTATGCTGAATCTTATGGTTAACGGCCAGTAATTGGATGAATAAAGGTATAACAATTCCCAAGCCAACTACGAATACCCAGAATACAGCTGCATATGATCCGCTTAATAACAATTCGGCGGCATCCTTTTGTACTTCGGAAGCTGTCAGAAGTCCGATGAACATTAATCCGATAATAAATATTTCGAATATCAGGAAGCCGTTATCAGCTTTCGCAAGTAACTCGCGTTCATACACGTTCTTCGCGATTAAATGAACAAATGCCGCCGCACCCGATAGCCCTGAAGTAAGGAATAGCAGCCATAACACTGAAGTATTCCATAAAGGTCTGGCGCCTAATGTGCTTAACAGGACTCCGGTGTACATGCCGAGCATAGCGCCGAGAATCATGTTGGCAATCCCAATGTTCTTCACCAGGAACGGCTTGCTGTAAATTTTATCCGACCATGTTTTTAAAACCGGGAATCTGTTAGTTATTGCTGCCGGAAGTCGTAGTAAAATGTTAGCCAACAGGGCAGGGTAAACAAGTAAAAGTATCCAGGCGCCCCAAGACATCGGGGAAGTTACTTCGAAAGTTGTGTAGAGTCTCCAAACGTATATTTTATGTTCGAGATCGAGAAACAATGCAAACATTCCCAGACTCAGAAGGATCAGGCTGATTACAGGCGAAATGAAACATGCGCAAGTATAGTCCTTTGTTCTGCCTTTAAATAGAAAGTACCCGGCAATTATCATCATTCCGGCAACCATTCCACCGAGGAAAAGATAAACCGGTATTTCCCAGCCCCAGACGTGCAGGGTAGGGTCTATAAGATGGTTATGACGAGTTGTTGTTAATTCGTGCATTATCTTCCTCTATGTTAAATAGTAAATTTGTGGTTTCGTCCCGGCTTCTGGTATTAAAACGTGCCATTTACGGGAATTTACAAGTTTGCTGATATTGCTGTTCGGATCATCGAGATCGCCGAATGTCATGCAATGAGTTGGACAGACTGAAACGCATGCAGGATCCTGACCTTTTTCTACCCTGTGGATGCAGAATGTACACTTGTCTGCATATCCTTCCGGATTGATAAATCTTGCATCGTATGGACAGGATGCTACGCAAGCTTTGCAGCCGATGCATTCGTTGTGAGTTACAAGCACAACTCCTCCAAGTTCGTGAATATGACTTGCACCGGTAGGGCAGCAATCAACACAGGGAGCATCTTCACAGTGATTACATCTTTCACTTCTAATCTCGAGCTGAATCTCAGGGAATTTACCGTTGGATTCCTGTGTAATCCAATCACGATTGTAACCTTCAGGAACATCGTTCTCGGTTTTACACGCAACTACACAGTCCATGCACCCGACACATTTTTTAGTATCTATTGCCATTCCGAATCTGGCCATCTTAATCCTCCAGCTCAAATGTTACGAAATTAACGCTCATTCCCGTGCCACCCATAATCGGATCCATTTTATACTTTGTGGCAAGCTGCGCATCGCTTGCACCTTTCAAATAGGTTTTACGAAGCCTTGCGGATGTCTGACCGAATCCGTGAACCATATAAACACAGTCAGTTCTGATTCTTTCCGTCACCTTGGCTCTTACTTTATTGCTGACAACACCCTCAGTGTTTTTCAGCCTAATGTATTGTCCCTGCTTAATGCCGTATCTTCTTGCAATATCACCATTTACCCATACTTCGTTCTCACTCATCATATCATTTAGAATGGGATTGGACTGTGTTTTACTGAATGTATGAACAGGAGCTCTTCCGAACAACATTCTGAAGTAACCAACAGGAGGTTGATCGTGCTCCGTATATTTTGGTACGGGATCAAGTCCGTGTTCTTTTAATTGCATAGAGTAAAATTCGATTTTGCCACTTGGAGTCCAGAAATAAGGCTGAACACCATCCTCATAGTATAGTGGCTGTTCCGGCTTGGTTACTACGCCTTTCTTTTTAAGTTCTGCCAGACTTAATCCGGCTTTTTTTAGCCTGTGATCCAGATACTCTTCAACGTGCTTCCACGGATAGTATGCTCCTAAACCCAATTTATCTGCCAGTTTTTTAGCGATCCACCAGTTTGGTTTCTGATCATGAGGCGGATCGACAGCCGGCTGACGGAGGGAAACGAATCCCTGTCTGAAAGAAGCATTATTCAGTTCGTCATATCTTTCGAGATAAGTAGATTCCGGGAGTACTACATCAGCCCATCCTGTAATTTCGCTTGGAATTACATCAACGACTACCATTAAGTCAAGGTTTTGTATGGCTTTAATAGTCTCTTCCTGATTTGGTAAAGACTGCAGCAAATTAGTTGCATAAACAAACCATCCCTTTATCGGGTATGGTTCGCCTTTAATTGTAGCCTCGCGTAATCCCGTCGAAAGGAGTTCACCTTCTGCAAACGGATATTTATGATCCGGATTATCTGCGGTTTCATTCTGTGGTTTCGGATAAGCCGGATACTTGTCATATCCGGGAATATCAAATTTACCCGGGAAGTAGAATCCCCCTTTTCGTCCCCAACTTCCGAGGAGAGCATTTAATAGTGCCACCGATCGTGCCCGCTGAGTGTCATCTCCGTACCATGTTGAGTGTCGTCCCGGATGAACCAGCGTTGCGGGAGCATTCTTTGCCATTTCACGTGCAGTAGCTCTGATATGCTCCGGCTTAATTCCAGTGATTGGGTATGCCCATTCCGGTGTATATTTACGTATTTCATACTCGAACTGTTCAAACCCATATCCGAATTTATCCACGTACTCTTTATCGTAAATATCTTCAGTTAGAAGTACATTCATCCAGGATAGCAAAAGAGCAATGTCAGTCCCTGGTTTGATAGGGAGATAATACTTTGCTTTACTGGCTGCAATTGAAAATCTCGGATCAACCACAATGATTGAAGCATCATTTCCGATGGCAGTCGAGAATTCCTGAACCTGCGTATTATGCATGTTTTCACCTAAGTGCGAACCAATAAGGACCAGACACTGTGTATTTTCAATATCTGTTCGTTCAGGCGAACCAACGACTTCACCGTAGGTAAGTTCGAAACCTATTTCTCTCGGACCGCGGCACTGGGCAAAGGAGGGAGCAGTGATATTCCTCGTTCCGTATGCCTTCATTGTATGCTTTAAAAATGCTCCGCCAATGCCATGACTGAACAAAGCCATTGATTCCGGACCGTAATCACTCTTTATTTTCTTCATTTTTTTCGCAATATATTCGAGCGCTTCATCCCATGTTACTTCGACCCATTTATCTTCGCCGCGGACTGATTTTCTAATTAATGGAGTTTTCAGTCTGTCCTTGTCGAATGAAGCACCTACTCCGCCTGTACCACGGGGACATAATCTGCCTTTGCTAAGCGGATCATCAGGATTTCCCTCGATTTTCCACAATTTGCCGTCTTTTACGTAAGCGATCGCACCGCACTTCCAGAAACAAAGATCGCAGTAAGTCGGAATTTTTTTAATTCCTTTTTCTGAAGAACCGGTTTTTTCTTCAACCTTTTTGGCTCCTTTTACTACCGTTCCCATTGAACTCACTGCAGCAGCGGTAACAATTGAAGCTCCTGTGATTTTCAGAAACCTTCTTCTGGATAATGAATTCATCTTTTACCTGGATATATTTTGAATTAAGTTTTTAACCTTTGAGCATTTATAATTGTCTTTGTAAACAGTACATGTTCTGCAATCTTTCGATTCGCATGTTGTTCCGGGATGATGATAAGACCAGCAGGCACCCGAATGTCCGTTGTAGGATTCACAATTTTCTCTATCAGCATCTGAACACCCTATTATATCCCAGCAGGGAATTAAGGAGTAAATGGTTTTGATGCCATTAATACTGATTTTCATTTCCTCAATGGCATTTCGAATACATGAGACTCTTTCAAGATCCTTTTTAGAGTATATTCTCTGGTTGCCCTCACTTTTGTGGGGGAGAATCAAACCTTCGCGCTCGTATTTACGAAGAGTATGAACAGAAATGTCCAGAAGTTTTGCTGCCGCACTGATCGAAAAGAGCGGCTGGTCGTTAGGTAACTCGAAATCCATCAAAAATCCTTCTATAAGTTGATATATGTGTGTATCAACAATCTTGCCATGTAAAAATATATATAAAGATTTCAAGATGCGAATATGATTGTGAAAAAATTTTCAAAATTGAAGAAGAAAGTGAGATTTGATATCAATTATTAGAATTCTTTAGATGGATAATATTGTGCAAATTGCGATTATTCCCAATCCGGAAGAATACATTTCGTGGATATTTTTTCTATTAGACTTGAAAAAGATACTAATGAGAGTTCAGCAAACTGAGAATCCTGGTCGTGACATACGAGACAAGCACCGACTGTAAGGATGTTTTTCTGCTCCTCAACGGAAAAAGGTCGGGAATTTGAGCGGGTTGCTGAAAGTTTTGTAGGTTCTTGTAGGAATCCAGTCCACGCATCTTCAGGCAATCCATCCTCGTAATTTTCATATTTCGGAGTGAATTTCCAGTATCCATTCTGTTCGGAGAATACAAATTCAAGAGAGCCTCTCCCAAATCCGAGAGCAAGAGGGTTATTGTGACATGATCTGCAATCGCGCACCTCTTTGCGAATTGTGTGAGAAAAAGTCGGGGCAAACAACCGGGTGAATAAAGCATCTTTTATATTTCCCGTATAACCGGATTTATCGATACTCATAACCATCCCGGGCATAAAAGTATTGATGGACCTGGATTTAATTCCTGAAGAATCAGTAGATTCTGTTACCCCCAGAGTTGGCAATTCAGCAAAATAGTCTCCGACATGCTCAATCCATGATCCTTTAATATCCTTATTGGTAAGAAGATCGAAGCCTTCGGCCTGAGGATCGAAATCTGTGTGGCAACCAACGCACTGGGGAACCCATGAAGTATGGCAACTGCTGCACGATAAATCTTTATGCGCTTCTCTCTCAAAACAGACTGGTTTAGGCGGATTGAGATCGAGAATTTTTCCTGTATTTTTAATAATTAGACGTGATTTTGCAATTGAATCGACAAAAGTATTAACCAGCGGATAGCCGCTTTTCTTCATGACCAGATAATCACGATCCTGATTATCTATTTCCCGTATTTTAGCAATTTTCGCAGATTCGCTATCAAACTGTGCGAGTTTTATTGATTCAGGTCTGCCGGAAAAATGACAATCAATACATTGAATTTTAACCTGCTCTTCTTTATGAGAATACAACGTTCCGTCGCCCATTACTTCATAAGAATTATGACAGTCAATACAATCCATTCCGGCTTCATGGTGTACGTCGGCTTTAACAAATCTGAAAACGCGTTCATCCTGCAATATTCTAAGTCCGCTCGAGTCATCAACTTCATCCGGTGAGAGTTTCGTTTCATGCCAGCCTTCGTAGTTTGTAGAGATTCGTCCCGATCTGCTGTGACAACCGAAGCAGTGATTACTACTAATTTCCAGCGAAAGGGAAGGGTGGAATGACGGTAATGTTGATTCGGACTTCGTCGCAATATATTGAGCTAATTGTTTTTTCGCTGATTCAGAATAATTCAGATGACAGGCATTGCACCCACCGCCGCGTGATAGCTGATCGATAGGGCCTAATTCTGTTTTGGGATTCCCGATATGACAGGAAACGCAGAGATTCCGCAGATGGCTTTCAGCAGGACTATCAGCTAGCTCATTAACATTGTAGTGTCCTTCAGGCAGCTTAATTTCAGCGAAAGCGAATTTGTTGACGCTTATCATCCCCGAAAGAGTTGACATAATCGAATTCGGAAGGCGCTCAACAATTTCCGGGTGACAATCAGAAGTGCCGCAGGATCTTCTGTAATCCGCTTCATTTCCGGGAATTAGAATCATTCCGAGATGCGCTTCATCTTTATTGAACGAGAATGGATTCCCGGAATGACAGGATGAACAACCAACTGCTGACGGATCGTGCGACGCAGTGAATCCGGTCATATTATCATGACAGGATATACAACCTTCAACGCGGTTCAACGATTTGTGGAACACCTGTGATGTATCTGATGGAAAAGATTTATCCGTATCTATCAATCCAGTTGATAGATAATTTGTCTTCGGATTGTCCCAGGGAGTTACAAGTTCCCAGTTCTCGCCCCTGAAATAATACGCGAAAATTGTCAGCAACAAATAGACAAGAGTCGAATATATGAACAAGTTCTTTATCCGGTTACGATGGAGTTCACGGACTTTGGGGATGAATAGAAAAAGTAAGAATAATAGAAACAGCCCGGCAATAGTATAAACCGGATTACTAATCCAATGGAGAATTTCCTGTAAACCGAGGAAGTACCACGGACCTTTTATAACAGTTTCCAAATTATCGTGAAGTACGGGAGTGAAGAAGAGACTCAAAACAAAGGAATAAAATAACGTATATATGAATGTCGGAATTTTTGTCCAGATTGTTCTGGCATGTTCATAGGTGATTATAATCAGGAAAATAGTTGCTGTAGCAATGTGATGGACATATAGCAATTGATAATTATCCTCGCTGCCCAGCAAAGTTGATGATAAAGCATCCCCGAATATTGGAATCGTTTTCAACAGGGACTCGATAATTCTATATGCCTGTCGGCTGTCAGCATCGCCCTTGAGTATAAATCCGGAAAGCATCACGAATAATACTACACCGATAGAAATTGTTAAACGCAGCCAGACACCGGATTTAACTTTGCCTTCAGTGTTCTTTTTGAAATGATCCCATATATGGAGGAATGTGAAGATGAGGAATAACTGTGCGCTCCAGTAATGCAGATTTCGATAAAAGGTGCCTGAAGAACTGACCATCAGTATTTTGGATATGGATTCATACGGTTCACTTACATTATAAACAAGTGCGAGAAGTATTCCCGAGACAGAACATATTATCAACGAGGCAATAGCAATGTTACCGAATGTATCGAAGTAAATCAGCGGAAGTATCCTGTTTCGAAATATGTTTTTTATCCTATCCATTTAGTTTAACAAAAATATTATTTGTTTTAGGATCGATAGTATACTCTAGTCGATTCAACGGTTTGTAAGCAGGTCCATCCTCAACATCTCCATTAAATGAGAATCGCGATCCGTGACAGGGACAAACAAATCCATCAGCATCGTACTTGTTTATTTGACAGCCAAGATGCGTACAGCGTGAAGAAAAAATCGCAAGGTTGTTTTCATCTTTCCTGATGAGGAGTTCATCCTGTATTGTAATACCATTCGGGAGGTTTCCCGGTAATATCATCTGCCTTTTCATTCCATAAATATCGGAATGAGATTCTACGAGTTTCTTCCAGGAAAACATGAGGGGCAGACCAAGTAAATACAGGAAATACCTGAAGAATTTTTTGCGTGATATTTTACCCTTACCAGTCAAGTCTATTTAGGCTATCTCTTGTATGAAGATCTATTTGAGTGCAATTATAACTATTTCTTTTCAAATTTCGACAGGATATAATTATAATCTTCGGGCCTGTTCATATTGAAGAACATACCAGGTTTATAGAAAGATACTTCTCCGGAGTCAATTATCTCAGCACCTGTTATATCAAGCAATGTCAGAACGGCGCATTTCCGCTTAACCTGATTAACTGATCCAGACTCTTCGGAGTATCTTTCCAGTATTTGTTCGGCCACAGAAAAAACACTCGAAGAGTATCTCCCTGCGAGTTGCTGAACGAATCCATCCGCATGACAAACAGTTACAGGTTTGTCCGTTTCGTAATCAACAAGATATTCTATCATATCTTTTGTCATTAACGGCATATCAACAGAAATTATAAAGTTCTCTCTTGTTTTTGAATATTTCAAGCCGGAATGAATACCGGCAAGAGGACCTTTAAATTCGTAGATATCCCTGTATATAGGAACACCCAGCTCCCGATAGTCTTCGGGTGAGTTAGATACAATAAAAACATTTTGGAAAACTGATTTCATCCGGTTCAGAATATGTTCAATAATTGTCATTCCATCCAGCTTTAGAAACGATTTGTCTTCACCCATTCGGGTACTTTTACCACCAGCGAGAATAATCCCGGTTACATCATTATACAATGTACTGTTTCTCCCTTCACCGGATTTAATCTATCCTCTTCAATTTCAATAAGACAATTGGATTTGCTGAAGTTAACTAAATTGCCTGATGATTGTGACAGCTTTGCCGAAACAGTGTAATTACCCGTTTCATCTTGTGCTATAAATCCTCTCATGAAATGCCGTTTCTTATCTGTTTTGTACAAGTCATTTTCAAGTACTGCATTTACTTTCTTTACTTCGCAAAAATTGTAGAGTTCCATTAGAAAAGGCTTAATCAGTAATTCGAAATTGACCAGGCTGGATACAGGATTACCGGGGAGTCCGAATACGAGTTTGGAATCGACGGATTTCCCGAAATAAACAGGTTTACCCGGTTTAATATTCATACGCCAGAAAATCTCCTCAATACCCAGTATGCTGAAGACCTCCCTGACGTAATCATGTTTACCGACAGATACACCGCCGGTAGTAATTAAAATGTCAATATCCGAACTAAGTGTGTCAGCAATAACTTGCTTCAGTTCATCAAAGTCATCACCGGTGATTCCCAGATTTAATGGGGATTGATGAAGTTCTTCAATCATTCCGCACAGCGAGTAAGTATTCGAAACGCGTATTTGGTCTGTGCCGGGTTGTTGATCCGGCTTAATGAGTTCATCCCCGGTAGCGAGTACAGCTATTTTCAACTTTTTATAAACCTTAACCTTGCTTTTGCCGCAAGAGGCAAGAGTTGCAAGAAAACGGGATTTTAAAAAAGTGTCCTTTCCGACAGCCGGTTGACTTTTTTTTATGTCACTGCCGGCTTTTCGAATATTGATACCTCGTTTAATATTTATCGTTGGTAATAAAGAAACAGTATTATCAATTACATCAACATCCTCAATCGGAATTACAGTATCAAATCCTTCCGGTAGTCTGCTGCCGGTCATAATTGAAACCGCGGAACCCGGAGAATGCGAATAATCCCTATAATTTCCCGCGGATATTTCACCGATTACATTCCATTCCCTTACATCGTCCTCGTATCGAACGGCATAGCCGTCCATGGCAGAATTATCGAAAGGAGGGAGGTTGATATCGGTAACAACATCCTCTGCCAAAGTACGATTAAGAGCTTTTTTAAGTGGTATTTCTTCTATCTCAAGAAAGATACACTCAAACTCGTTTCGGATTTTTTGTATCGCTTCGTTATATAAAATCAAAATCTTCCGTTCTGAAATATTCAACAAAAATATGAGTATTCTTTATTCTTCTGCATCAAGGATATCATCTACCCATGACATTGCAGCCATTGTAGGAGGAAGTCCGATTGTCGGGAGTGCCAGTAAAACAGCATGTCGTATTTCCTCCGCAGTTAAACCGGCGGTAATTGCTTTCCGGGTATGGGAATGAACTGCGCCTTCCTGTCTCGATCCCGTTGAAATTGCAAGCTTAATTAAAGCTCTTGTTTTCTCATCCAGTGGTCCTGAATTATGAACCGCGCTGCCCATTGCCTCGTAAGCTTCAGCAGCATCCTTGTAATCTTCTTTGAATTTCTGATATCTCTTCGGAATCGCCATTGAGAACCCTCATATAATATTCTAAAATCACCATTTATCCGAATTTAATTAGAATAATCCGAAATTACTATTACTGCCATCCTTTTCGTATATTCGCAGCTTATTTTCTATGAATAGTAAAAAGATCATATCGCGTTTCCCCTTTTTTTACGGATATATAATCATATTCGCGGGAACAGTAGGTGTGCTGGCAAGCGCACCGGGCCAAACTGTTGGAATATCAGTATTTACAGACTTTTTAATAAAGGATCTCGGAATATCCCGGGAAAACCTGAGTCTGACATATATGCTCGGTACATTATCAAGCTCACTTCTGCTAACACTCGCAGGCAGGTTTTTTGACAGATTCGGTGCACGTGTTACCAGCGTGCTTTCCGGATTACTACTTGGAGTATCTCTATTCTACCTTTCAAGAATCACTCTGGTCTCAAGTTTCTTCGGGAGTTTGTTTGGTGAAGGAAGCTATTCCACGGTAGTGTTTATCCTGCTCATATTCGGTTTCTTTATTGTGAGGTTTTTCGGTCAGGGTGTTCTTACAATGTCCTCAAGAAATATGGTTATGAAATGGTTCGACAAGCGCAGGGGACTGGCATCCGCGTTCATGGGAATTGCAATTTCTTTCGGGTTTTCTTACTCACCACGAGTCTTCGACTGGTTTATAGAGCAGTTCGGCTGGCAGGGAGCCTGGGAAACAATAGCAGTTATTGTCGGTATTGGATTTGTAATTTTTGCATTTATACTATTCCGTGATAATCCAAACGACTTCGGTTTAGTACCGGATGGGCATAACATAAATGTGAAAAAGAAAAACCTGCCTGTCTTCCATCCGGAGAAAGATTACACACTGAAAGAAGCGAGGAGTACATACAGTTTCTGGATCTTCAATCTCTCGCTTAGTCTTCATGTGCTTTTTATAACAGCATTCACTTTTCACATTGTAGACATTTTTTCCAGTTCTGGTATGGAAAGGGAAACTGCTATCGCAATATTCCTGCCTTCATCGGTCGTAGCCCTTTTGTTCCAGATGGGGAGCGGATATGTTGCTGATTACATACAGTTGAAATATTTACTAATGATACAGTTGATAGGAATTATAATTGCTGCGAGCGGATTTGCAATTCTGGATTCAGGATTACCGGTCTACCTTATTATTCTGGGAAATGGTGTTGCCGGGGGAATATTCGGTGTTGTATCCAGTATTACCTGGCCAAGATTTTACGGGACGAAACACCTTGGTGAGATATCTGGATTTAATATGAGCTGGATCGTTTCAGGGAGCGCCGTTGGTCCGTATATTTTCAGTATTCTTAAAAATGTGACGGGCGGATATCAGGCTGCGGGAATATTTTGTCTTGTCTTTGCTGTAATTCTTCTTGTTTTGTCTATTAAAGCAAATAATGTAAACCAAACTCAGTCCTAATTTCTGTTACCTAATTTTATACAGAATAAAAAATGCTTGACAAGCGGCATTTCATATCGTATTTTGCAAACGTTTGCGGGAACGTTTGAAGAATATTTACCCATATGAGCCAGATAACCATAAAAGACATAGCTTTCGAACTTGGAATTTCCGTTTCAACGGTTTCAAGGGCGTTGAATGATCATCCTGACATTCATGATAAGACAAAGGAAAAAGTAGCTAAACTTGCAAAGGAACTTGGTTACAGACCAAATAATATTGCAAAAAACCTGAAATTTCAACAATCCAACCAGATCGGTGTAATCGTTCCCGAGATTCGCCACGACTTTTTCGCGAAGATAATTAGTGGTATTGAAGAAGTTGCATATCACAAGGGGTACACAGTTGTGGTTTCGCAATCTAATGAAGATCACAAGCGCGAAGAAATCAACCTGAATTCCATGTCGCTGAACAGAGTTGCGGGAATATTAGTGTCGATCTCACAGTCCACCACTTCGAGTAAGCATTTTCAAAAAATGATAGATGACGGAATTAAAATGGTCTTTTTTGATAGAATTAGAGAAGATCTGGACGTTTACAAAGTTATTATTGACGATTATAAAAGTGCTTATAATGCGGTGAAATATCTTATTGAGAAGGTTACAGGAAAATTGTGCATCTGGCCGGACCGAAAAAAATCGGAGTCTGTGAGCTGAGAAAAAAAGGTTATGAACAGGCAATGAAAGATTTTAATCTTGAAAATGAGATTAAATCAATTAAAGGCGGTATGCATGAAAAAGACGGGATTAGTAATATTGAAAAACTGATCATAGAAGGCTGCATTCCCGAAGCTGTTTTTGCGGTGAATGATCCGGTTGCAATAGGCGCGTTTAAAAGATTGAAGGAAGCCGAGATTAAGATACCGGACCAGGTTGGTATTATCGGATTTTCAAACAACCCGATAACGGAAATGATTGATCCTCCTTTGACAACCGTAGATCAGCCTGCATTTGATATGGGAAAGCGCGCAGCTGAGCTGCTGATTGATCAGATTGAAGGTAATCCTATAAGTTGTAGTTCGAAAACGCTGACACTGGATACAGAACTGATTATCAGGAATTCCGCATAACTAGTTAATTAGATAAACCTGCAAACGTTTGCAAGGAAATGACATGTTGTATGAAGGTTCACATAGAAGATTAAATGTACTTACCGGCGACTGGATATTGGTGTCTCCCCACAGATCAAAGAGACCCTGGCAGGGGAAAGTTGAGGATAGTCCGGCTGATTCACGACCGGAATTCAATCCGGGTTGTTACCTGTGTCCCGGTAACGAAAGGGCAGGCGGGGACTCAAATCCGAAGTATGATTCTACATTTGTATTCACTAATGATTTCAGCGCACTTCAACTGGACGTTGAAAATGAAGAAGTTAATGAAGCCGGCTTGCTGGTAGCCAAATCCGAAAAAGGTACTTGCAAAGTGATTTGTTTTTCTCCCCGCCATGACCTAACTCTCGCTGAGCTCAGTCGCGATGAAATTAAAAATGTTGTACATGCCTGGCAGAAGGAATACAGAGAACTTGGTCAGAATCCGGATATAAACTATGTGCAGATATTTGAGAACAAAGGTGAGATAATGGGATGCAGTAATCCGCATCCGCATGGTCAGATTTGGGCTGAAGAAACGATTCCTGTTGAACCCGCGAAAGAGCAGATCAGGCAGAGCGAGTATTTCAATAAACAAGGCAGGACTTTATTAAGCGATTATCTCCAACTCGAATTAGCCAGTATGGAACGAGTAGTTTACGTGAATGAATCGTTCGTATTGCTGGTTCCTTACTGGGCTACCTGGCCGTTCGAGGTAATGATTGTTGCTAAAAGAAATGTTAGTAATATACTCGACTTCACTGAAACAGAATTTGAAGATTACGCTGATATTCTTAAAATTACAACTGTCAAGTATGATAACATTTTCAATGTTTCATTCCCGTACTCTGCGGGAATTCATCAGGCGCCGACGGACGGTATGAAGCATGACGAATGGCATTTACACATGCATTTTTATCCGCCTCTGTTGAGATCCGCTACAGTTAAAAAATTCATGGTCGGGTACGAAATGCTGGCAAATCCTCAAAGGGATATAACCCCGGAGAAAGCGGCGGAAATACTAAGGGAATCACCTGTAAAACACTATAAAGAAAAATAATCGAGATTGGTTAAAATGAAAAAAATAATTACTGTGTTTATTGTCTTCTGTTCAATCCTGTTAAATGCCCAGTATGGTAATATTACCATTGATGACTATATTCAAGACGCGGAAATGTTTAGGGAGAATCAGCTTGAACCGTCATCGATTTTGATACCATTTGAGAGTTACGATGAAAGTATCAATAAAAATGAGAAGGAATCTGTTTACTATAAGAGTCTGAACGGTGAATGGAAATTTAAAATTGAAAACACTCCTTATACGTTTGATAAGGATTTTTACGAATCCGGATATGAGGATACTGATTGGAATAGCATAACGGTTCCCGGTACCTGGCAGATGCAGGGTTACGATCACCTTGTCTACAGAAATGTACCGATGGAGTATTACCCGTATGATCCTCCGAAAGTGCCGACAAAGATAAATCCAACCGGCGCATACAGACGAACCTTCGAGATACCTGCGGAATGGAAGGATAGACAGATAGTACTCCACTTTGACGGTGTTAAGTCTTGTGCCTTCGTCTGGGTAAACGGTAAGTACGTCGGTTACGATGAAGGTTCAATGACTCCGGCTGAGTTCGATATAACTGAATATCTGGATAAATCCGACAATCAGATTACAGTACTTGTAACAAGATGGTCCAGCGGTTCTTACCTGGAAGATCAGGATATGTGGCGTTTCTCCGGCATCTATCGCGATGTTTATCTGTATGCAAAGCCGGCGGCCAATATAAATAACCTGTTTGTAAAAACGGATCTGGATAAGAATTATCAGGATGCGTCACTTCAGCTTGATGTAAATGTCAACACTGATGGTTCAAATGCCGGATTACAACTTCGATACACTGTTCTTGATGATGCTGGCAACAAAGTCCTGTCTGAAAATTCAGATATGTTGAATAGTGCTGAACTGGATCAGGTTAGATTATCAGCCAAAGTTTCTAATCCGAAGAAATGGTCGGATGAATTCCCGAACTTGTATACTCTGGTTCTTGAATTGCTTGATGAGAATGATAATGTTATTGATGTTGTAAAGGAACGATTCGGATTCAGGAAGCTTGAAATTATCGATGGAGTTGCTCATATCAACGGGAAACCGTTTTACGCTCGTGGTGCTAACCGTCATGAGCATGATCCGGATTTGGGAAGGACTATGACTCGTAATATGATGATTAAGGATATTCTTTTGCTTAAACAACATAATATGAACGCTGTGCGTACATGCCATTATCCTGACTCTCCGTTATGGTATGAACTGTGTGATGAGTACGGAATATATTTAATGGATGAAGTAAACGCTGAGTGTCATTATACCGAAGGGGATTTTCCTGCAAGAACGGATTATGCCGGCACTTTCATGGATAGATTCGTAAGCATGGTTGAACGCGATAAAAATCATCCGAGTATCGTTATATGGAGTACCGGAAATGAATGCGGTCTGGATAAACCTCATTATGATATGGCTGAATATATTAGGAAGTATGATCCTGCTAGATTTCTAATGCACCAGTCAAATTGGCCGGACGGTATGGCGCCGTATACTGATATTGACGGGCAGAGATATCCTACTGTGTCGAGTCTGATGCATATCGGAATGACGACTGAAAAACCTGTTATGATGGGTGAGTACGCTCATGCTATGGGTAATAGTCTGGGACACTTTGATGAATTCTGGAATCTTATTTACTCTATGCCTCGACTGCAGGGCGGATTTATCTGGGATTGGGTCGACCAGGGACTAAATGTGGATCTTACAGTTATTACCGATCATTCCGGAAATGAAATTAAATCTGCTCTAATGGGTTCACCTGATCTGGTTGAAGGAGCTAAAGGTAAAGCTGTTGAACTTTCCGGCATGGATGACTGGATCGAAATTTATAATGATCCTGTGTTCGATCAGCTTAGCAAGGAGTTAAAAGTTGAATTTTATATGAAGCCCGGAATGTGGCTTCAGGAAAACCCGCTCATTACCCGTGCCGATCAGTTCGGCGTTGTTCAGTTCCATGAAGATTCACTCAGCTTCTATATAAATGGTAGAAATAATAATATTACAGTAGCTGTTCCTGCAAAGTGGAATGGTAACTGGCATAAGATCAATGCGAATCTGACTGGGAATAGCATGGAATTATTTATCGATGATAAGCTGTCAGGATCGAAGGATTACAAGTGGGGACTGAGTTATTCTGAGTTCCCGGTTAATATCGGTCGTGATTATAAACGAACAATGTCGCAGCATCTGGGATTCATGTCGACTAGTTCGATTGATGAGGTAACAATTTCGGGTTCTGAGGGTGTTATTTATAACATTACATTCGATGAATCTCCATCTATAGACAAGATTGTTTATTACGGTTCTGATTCATTCGACTGCAATGGTGTTGTATTTCATGATCGAACTGTACAGCCTGAACTGTTACAGGCTAAGAAAAGTCAGTCACCGATCAGATTCGAAATTGTTGACAAGGTTAATCCGGTAATCAGGATTAGTAATTTCTATTCGTTCACTGATCTCAGTAATTATGATTTTGAATGGTTCATTTACACGAATAGAAAATTAGTAGATAATAACAATTTTGATTTAGAGTGCAAACCGTTTGAGCATACTGACTTTAAGGTTCCTGTAGACTTATCAAAATATAATGGTGACGATATACTACTTGAAGTAACTGCATCTTTGAAGGATGATGTTGTCTGGGCTGAGAAAGGTTACGAAATTAATTTTGAACAGTTTGAATTAGCTTCCCAAGACTATCAGTTGGACGGTATATTTGAGCATACGAGTCCTGCTACTGCAAAAGAAGTGAATTCGAATATTTTACTTGAAGCAGGCAGCAATTCATACACTATTAATAAATTGTCCGGTGAACTAAGTCTGAAATTTGGCGGAAAAGAAGTGTTCACTGGTCCTGAACTCAATGTTTGGCGTGCACCAATTTCAAATGAACTGGTTGAATGGGGAATAAAAGAAGCTGCAGAATGGTTCAGCTCCGGATTAAATCGTTTATCATTGGACTCCGTGGATGTCAGAAAGATAAGTAAGCACATCGTCCAAGTTCAAAAGTTCTACCGGTTACCGGCCAACAGCGATTTTATAATCAGCAAATTTACCTATGAAGCGTTTGATAACGGGTCTCTAAAAATTACTCACGATGTTAATTTTATCGGCAGATTCAATTACGACTGGCTGCCTAGAATCGGTATGCAGTTCAAAGTCACTCCTGAATTCAAAACTGTTGAATGGGATGGACGCGGTCCTGAAGAGAATTATCCGGACAGGAAAAGCGGCTCGAAAATCGGTGAGTATGCTGCATCTGTTGAAGATTTTTACGTCCCGTATGTGACTCCGGAAAATTACGGAAACAGATGCGATATTCGCAGCATGACGTTGACTTCCGGAAATGGTGTCGAACTCAAAATAACTGGAACACAAAAGTTTAACTTTTCTGTTGATCATTTTACCAACGTTGACAGGGCAGTTTATCCATTCCAATTGAAGAAGGGAGACAGGATAAAAGTAAATATTGACTATAACATTACAGGTGTAGGAGGGACTCCGGTTCCAACCTTACCAGAATATCGAGTTTATCCTGAGAATACAAGTTATTCAATAATTATTTCACCAAATAATAAATAGTATGATTAAATCATTCATACTCTTTTGGATTTGGTTTTTTATTATTCATCCATATCGGTGTTTATGCAACCAAGATTAATTTTTCATCGGAGATAACTGGAATTATAATGCAGACAGCAATCGACCTGAAGGAAAGCAATGTATTTAGCGATATTTATAGTGGGAATACCGGTTATAATCTGGAAAGATTCGATGCGTTATCGGAGAAATTTAATTCTGAGTTCGGAACGAATCCGCCACATTTCTTTTCTACTCCGGGTAGAGTGGAAATCAGCGGAAATCATACTGATCATAACCACGGTAAAGTTATTGCCGGAAGTATTAACCTCGACAGCATTGCTGCTGTAAATCAAACTGCGACAGACAAGATAAAAGTGTTTTCAGATGGATATAAACAATCCTTTGAAGTTGATATAAAAGAACTAGATGTCGTAATAGGAGAAGCAGGCAGTACTACTTCATTAATCAGAGGAGTATTAGCGGGATTTAAGTCAAAAGGTTATTCGATCGGCGGATTTAACGCTTGTTTAGCAAGTGATGTGCTGGTTGGTTCAGGATTAAGCTCATCCGCTTCTATTGAGGTAATGCTGGGAACAATTCTCAACACGCTTTTCAATAATTCGGAGATTCCATTTGATAAACTGGCAATAATCGGTCAATACGCTGAAAACAGGTACTTCGGGAAGCCGTGCGGTTTAATGGATCAGGTAGCATGTGCCGCAGGTGGAATCGTAACAATTGATTTTGCCGATCCGGACAGTCCGCTAATTGAAAAACTGGATATAGATTTTTGCGAATCAGGTTATTCATTGGTTATTGTCGATACAGGCGGCAATCATGCCGATCTGACTCCGGATTATTCTGCAATACCGGCAGAAATGAAAGCAGTTGCGGCTTTACTGGGCAAATCAGTATTGCGCGATTGTAATGAAACGGAATTTTACAGCAGCATTTCTGAAATTCGTAAAAAGCTTGGTGACAGAGCTGTTTTACGGGCAATACATTTTTTCGAAGAAAATAAACGAGTCGATCGCCAGGTTGCACTCATGAAGTCGGGAGACTTCGCCGGATTTCTTGAACTTGTTAATGAATCGGGAAATTCTTCATTTAAATTTCTACAGAATATTTTCAGTCCGCAGTCAATCAGGGAGCAGGGTGTTTCACTTGCACTGGCAATCAGTTCAAAGCTAATTGAACAATTCGGCGAAGGTGCCTGTAGGATAAACGGAGGCGGCTTTGCAGGTACGATTGAGGCATTTATACCTGCGGAATATGTTGGAGTGTACTCTAAAAAACTCGTGGAAATATTCGGGAGTAACTCCGTGAAAGTCTTAAATATCAGGAACACCGGTACAATCTGTATAAACGGATAGTATTGTATCGGAAGTGCTTTTGCACTATCATTACGCATAATCTGATTATGTCTGCTCTAAATAGTAACAGGACATGTCCTCCATATACGATGTTGATTTTCTTCCCTCAATAATTAAAATTATATATCTTTCCTTTTGTATTCACGCTATTATTGGTCTTTGTATCAAGAATTAATATTTAAAAACTTCGGAGAGGTTATGAGAAGATGGCTGATGAGTTGGCTATTGCTTTTATTATTTGCTGCTTCAGCATATGGACAGCAAATTATTATAGACAAAATGGAACCGCCGAACTGGTGGTGCGGAATGAATAAATCTGAAATACAGTTGATGGTCTATGGTGAGAACCTTAGCAACGTTGACGTGAAGTCAACTAGCAAAATGTTTTCTGTAACTTCAGTCGAGGATGCTGAAAATTCTGATTACTGTTTTGTAAATATTAAACTTGATGAAGAGATTACTCCAGGGGAATACAAGCTTGAGATCAGTAATGGTGCTTCAGATGCTTCGATAAACTTTCCTATTCTTAAAAGAAAGTCTGATGAAAATAGATACAGGGGATTTGACCAACAGGACGTGATTTATTTAATCACACCCGACAGGTTCTCCGATGGTGATCCGGGAAACAATACGGTTGACGGCTATCTTGACGAGTATGACAGGAGCAATCCGTACGGCAGACACGGCGGTGATATTCAGGGAATCATCAATAAACTTGATTATCTTGTTGACCTTGGAATCACCACAATTTGGATTAATCCGCTTGTTGAAAACGATACACGATTCAGCTATCACGGCTATGCGGCAACTGATTTTTATAATATCGATGCCCGGTTCGGAAGTAATGAATTATACAGGGAGTTTGTTGATCAAGCGCATTCAAGAGGTTTGAAAGTTATTCTTGATCATGTGAGCAATCATATGAGCATCGATCATCCCTGGATGAATAGTCTTCCTCAGGACGATTGGATAAACGGAAGCAAAGAAAGTCACCTGAACGCTCATCATGATAAAATGGCTTATACAGATCCTTATACAGCTCATAACACAATTGATTATTTAAGTAAAGGATGGTTTGTGAACAGTATGCCCGATCTGAATCAGCGTAACAGTTTTGTCGCTAATTACATTATCCAAAACACTATCTGGTGGGTTGAATATTCCGGAGTGGATGGTATTAGAGAAGATACTTACCCGTATGTTGATCAGGAATTCATGGCAGAATGGGCAAAGGCAGTAATGACAGAATACCCTGAATTCAATATAGTTGGTGAAGTCTGGACCGGAACAACAGCATTCTTAGCACCGTATCAAGGAAATTCCAAGCTAATTGATAAATTCAATTCAAATCTTCCCGCGATTACAGATTTTGGTCTGAGAGATGTTTTGTACGGATATTTAAAGGGGGAGAATGGATTGTATGATATTTATAAAGTGCTTGCAAAAGATTACTTATATGCAGATCCTTCTAATCTGGTCACATTTATCGATAATCATGATATTGAGCGCATTATGTATGCGGCTGATACCAACTGGACCAAAGCCAGAACTGCGTTGGCGATTTTACTAACCACAAGAGGTATACCCCAAATACTATATGGAACTGAAATCGGTATGATTGGCGCTCCCGAGCATGGATTACTTAGGGCTGATTTTCCAGGCGGATTTCCTGGTGACAAAAAAAACGCATTCAGCGAAAACGGAAGATCAGAGAATCAAAACCGAGTGTACGATTTTATAAAGCGATTATTGAATATCCGCAAATTAAACAGCTGCTTACAAAACGGGGATTTAATCCACTATCCTCCCGGTACGGATGTTTATGTTTACTCAAGGAGAAATGACAAGGGTAGAGTTATCGTAATTATTAACGGTACGGATAAAGGAGCGCTCCTTAACACAGCTGAGTACGGTGATTTATTCCAAAGTCCGGTTTATATCGATCAGTTAGGTGGAACAGAGCAGGATTATTCGAAAAAGATAATACTTGCTCCTTACGATATAAAAATAATTAAGGCAAAATATTAGGTTTATTCAGCCATTTTTGAACCCATTCCGTAAATGGTTTTGAGAGGGGAACCGCAGTTATTTTGCCGCCGAAACCCATTACTCTTATGGCAAATGAGTTAAGATTTGTAACCGGCAGTTCTGATAATTCAAAGCCATTAATAGAAATATTAGTTCTGTTTGCAATAAAGGCAGTTGTATCAACCAGCGAAGAAAGTTGCTTGTTATATGCTAATTCCCGTTTTAATCTGGATTTTAGTTCTTCAAAAGTTTTAGAAGGAAGCTCGGCTATTTCATGTTTCTTATCGATAAGCTTTATTACGGAATACCCGTCTTTGAGTTTAACCGGTCTGCTTACTTCACCAACATTTAATTTCTTTGCGACTTCACTTATTTCATTGAAAAGAGTTACGGGGAAGAATCCGTACTCACCGTCGGTGGCTTTGGTCCATTCTCTTTCATTGTATTGACTGGCAAGCAGACGCATATCAACATCATTCAAAGCTTTTTCATATACAAGTTGAGCGGTGTCCGGATCACTGCATAGTACTTCTATAATATTAAGCTTTTCAGGGTAATATGACGTATCGTATCCGCTGTTATAGTATTTGCGGGCCATTTCGTCATTTATATTTACCTGTTCGATTTGGGAACTTATAAAGTATTGTGAAAGATAATAATCCCGCCACATTGAAACGTATTTTCTAACTTCTTCGGTTTGATCAAGGTTGTGTTTGTAGCCTTCCCTTGCTAATAACTCTCTTTCAATAGTAATTCTTGTCGTTGTGTTTAGCTTAGAAAGTAGTTCATGTGTGTCGTATTGTTCCAATTGGAAACCATCAAAGGCAAGATCATTAATGAATTGATTCAAAGAGACTGGCGCTTCGCCGTATTCAACAAAACTCATTTCAAGCAATGAATCTGGAATTGAATTTCTAATACTGACAACATCATAAGCATCAAGTGTCAGAAGAGTAGTGCTATTTTCATTTCTCCGTAACTCTTTCTCGTGAAATATCTTTTCCAGGGTTTTAGCAAGAAGCAGAAATAATTCTCTGTTAACGTCAACTTTTTTATCCGAAAAGAATTCTCTGTAAAATTTGTTTTGGATTTTTTCGCCCAATCGGTTTTCAAGTACTTTGCGAACTTTTTTCTGTGCATTTTCCTTTTCTTCAGCAGTCCCAAAATATTGCTCATGCCTATCGTATACATAAAATACATACCATCCATCCTCCGCAGCAACCGGAGAAGTATATTCACCTGCTTTTAATGTGTATAATGAATCTTCAATATTCTCAACCAGATCACCGAAATACACGTCGATAATATTTGGTTGTTCGTCATATTCGGGACGTTTGATTATCAAAGAATCAAATGGTATTCCCGATTGAAGCCGGGCATACTCCTTTGTAACCTCTGACGAATCGGATGAGAATATATACCTTACAGAATATATTTTAGTATTTCTGATAGTACCTTCAACAATATCATCTTGTGTAAGTATAATCTTATTCTTTATTTTTTGTTTGAATAGTGCGTCCCGGACAAACATTTTTTCTATCGAACTTGTTGCTGTTCTTAGAGCTTCTGTAGTATCTATACCGGATTTTTCAGCTTCTATTGCCCAAAGTTTTTCTGCGATTATGGTGTACAGGAATTCAAGTTTTAACGAAGGTGTGAGTCTTTTAATTTGTTTTCGAAACTGTGGTGTTAATTCAATCCTTTCAAGGAACTCAACTTCCGATATTTGTTTATTGCCTATGGTTGCTAATATGTTCTCCTGCAAAATCGACTGTGCATGGTTGTTATAACTGCATGAAAATATAATGCAGATGATATAAACGAAAGTATGTTTCATTGTATGCGAGATTATTAATAGCATTTAAAATTACTCTGGTTTTTCCAATATTTAAACTTTGTGCTTACAAAAGTATGGAAAACCCACAATGTTTTTAAATTAAATATACCGATGTTTTAAATGGAAGATACAAGTATTTTCAAGTATTTTATTGTACTTCTTTTATAACGATAAGCTTAATTAGAATAGATAAATATTTAATATACCTTCTGACAAAATAATTGTGGAATAGAAATGAATTATCTTTCGCGAATGATATTAGTAATTCTTCCCATGTTTTTCATTGCAGAGGGGATTACAGTAGCTAAACAGAACGACAAGGCTGAACTTTATAGTGATATCCAGTTTGAGCATCTGTCAATTGAACACGGCTTATCCCAGATTAACGTTCATTCGATTCTGCAGGATAGCAAAGGATTTCTATGGTTCGGGACAGAAGACGGATTAAACAGGTATGATGGTTATAATTTCATTATTTATCGCAACGAGATTAATGATCCCACAACAATTAGCGATAATTTCATTTGGACCATTACAGAGGATAAGCTCGGATCTATCTGGATCGGAACAAACAGCGGTGGACTTTATAAATACAGCTATGCAACAGATAATTTTGAACGGTTTGTTTATGATTCTTCAAATATTAATTCCCTATCCGGCAATAATGTTAGAACCTTATTTACAGATTCCACCGGAATTATTTGGATTGGAACCAACAGCAACAGTCTATGCAGACTAGATCCGAAGACCGGAACAATCGACAGGATTAAGCTACCAGGAGTAAGAAATTATGGTGTCTCAGTAAGTATAAGGGCATTAACTGAAGACAATGATGGAAATATATGGATAGGTACTGAAGGAGACGGACTAATAAGATATAGTAAGTCTTCGATGTCTGCAGAGGTGTTTTATTCGTTCCGGGGCATAGATCGCACAATTAATCTAAGAAGCGTTTGGTCGTTTTATCTTCAGGACAACACTTTGTGGATCGGGACTAACGGTGACGGTCTGGTTGAATACCAATTAAATACCGGAAGAGCAGTGAGCTACAAATCCGGTCCGGGCAATTCGATTGTGGATAATATAGTTACTTCAATATTCTCCGATAAGTTTAATAACCTCTGGATAAGCACTGAAAACGGACTGAGTATATATAACAGGATGTCGGGTTATTTCATCAACCACGTTAATGATCCATACAACATTAAGAGTCTCAGCAGTAATATTATCCGCTGCGCCTATCTTGATAGATCAAATCTTATCTGGCTTGGTACATTCGGCGGGGGAATAAACAAGGTTAACCTAAACAGGAAGTTCAAACTTTATCTTCATAATCCTTCGAATAAAAACAGCATCAGCCACAATATCATCAGAGCTATTTACGAGGATTCCAATTTTAATATCTGGATCGGAACTTTGGGTAACGGATTAAATAAACTTTCTCGTGACAAAAGTTCCTTCGAGCACTTTACAACTGAAGACCGGGGATCAAAGATAAGCGGAAATATTATTACATCCATACTTGAAGATAAAAATAAGTATTTATGGATCGGCACCTGGGGTGGAGGTCTTAATAAAATCAGGTTTAAAACTAACCAATCATCCGGGGATACATATATTTCCGATATAAGTTATTTTACGGAAGAGTCAATTGAAAGCCGAAGACTCAGCAGCAATATAGTACAGGCGTTATTCCAGGATTCAAAAAATAATATTTGGATCGGCACAGAGGAAGGGTTGGATCTGTATCTCACAGGATCAAAGAGTATAATCAGTCTCAATCACGATCCCGAGAAACAAAATTCAATAAGCGATAACAGGATTCAGTCGAATTGTATTATTGAAGATCGAGAGGGGAATATATGGGTAGGAACCTGGCGCGGTTTAAATAAACTGACATTGAGAAGTTCTGAAGATAATAGGATAAAAGATAATATTGAGATTACCAGGTACATTCACAGTTCGCAAAATCTAAACACGATGAGCGATAACAGGGTTGTGGCTTTATATGAAGACACGTTAAACGAGAATGACAATACTGTCATCTGGATTGGTACTGTAGGTGGCGGACTTAATAAACTTGTAATTACCAATGAAGATGCTAATGCATCTGAAGATTATATTTTCAAGCGTTACACTGAAGATGACGGTCTGCCGAACAATGTGGTATATGGAATACTTGGAGATGAAAACAGCAATATTTGGCTGAGTACAAATAACGGATTATCCGAATTCGATCCGGAAACGGAAAAATTCAGAAACTATGATATCCGTGACGGACTGCAAAGCAATCAGTTTTCATGGGGCGCTTATTACAAAGCTCATGATGGTGAGTTATATTTCGGCGGTATTAATGGATTGAATTCATTCTATCCTGATGAACTCATTAAAAACAGTAATGTGCCTCCGGTTTATATTACGAGTTGTACGATTATAAATACTGAGGATAAAGAAAATCAAAATCCGGTTTCATACAATACTTTCAGTGCCCCGAAAGTATTCGAACTGCCGTACAGCACATATTCTGTTAATTTTGAGTTTGCAGCAATGGACTTTACTACGCCCGATAAAAACCAGTACGAATACCTGCTTGAAGGTTTTGACAAAGGCTGGGTTAAACCGGTGGCTAAGAATTCGGTTACTTACTCAAGTTTACAGGACGGCGATTATATTTTCAGGGTAAGAGGTTCAAATAATGATGCGGTATGGAACAATGTAGGTGCATCACTTAGATTTATTATTCTTACACCTTTCTGGAAAACATGGTGGTTTTATTCACTATTATTTGCAGCAATTATTGTAATAATAACATACCTAATTATCGTTCAGATCAGGAATATACTTGCGGTTGAAAGACTTAGAACCAAACTGGCAGCTGATCTTCACGACAACATCGGATCAAGTCTTACGGAAATTTCTATATTAAGCGAGGTAATCAGTACCCGTCTTCAGGATGCTGATAATGATGTTAAGAAAAATCTGAGAAGAATCAGCGATAAATCCAGGAATCTTATTGATAAAATGAGTGACATTGTTTGGCTTGTAAATCCGAAGCGAGATTCCCTGTATGATCTAATCCTGCGACTGCAGGACACATATTCCGAACTTCTGGCTGATACGAATATTTCCCTCCGGTCCGATAATTTGAAAGCGCTTGAAAAGGTTTCTCTTAATATGGAGGACAGGCAGCATCTGTTCCTTATATTCAAAGAAGCGATTAATAACTCTATTACACATGCAAATTGTACTGAAATATCTTTGAATGCGAGTGTTCATGGCAAAAAACTAATCATGATACTGAATGATGATGGAAGCGGTTTCGATATGGACGAGGAAAGTCTCGGCAATGGTTTAAGCAATATGAAAAACCGTGCTGAAACGATCGGTGGAAAACTGTACATAAATTCAGCCGCAGATAATGGCACGGAAATTAAGTATATTGGCTATATCAACTAAATATGAGTTCGGATATCTAAATGATTAGCGTAGCGATTGTAGAGGATAGCAAGACGATAAGAGAAGGACTTAAGCTTCTTATCGATGGCACTGAAGGTTTTATCTGTACCGCATCTTTTAATGACTGTGAAACACTTCTTGAAGAGATCGAGAATATACAGGTTGATGTAATTCTAATGGATATCGATCTTCCGGGAATGAATGGTATTGAAGGTATAAAAAGACTGAAAAAGATTTCACCTACTTTTACAATTCTTATGCTTACCGTTTACGATGAGAATGATCTCATCTTCGATGCTCTGTGTGCGGGTGCAGCAGGATACCTTATAAAAAAGACACCTCCGGCAAAGCTTCTCGAAGCAATTAAAGATGCTTCAGAAGGGGGTGCACCCATGACTTCACACATTGCGCGGAAAGTTGTTGATTATTTCCAGGCAAATGAAACTGAGAAACCTGATGATATGGATGTCCAGCTCACGCCCCGTGAAAAGGAAGTTTTAAGCGGACTTGTCGAAGGCAGCAGCTACAAAGCCATTGCTGATACACTTTTTATCAGCGTTGAAACGGTTCGATTCCATTTCAGAAATATATATAAGAAACTTCACGTGCACAGCCAGTCGGAAGCTGTTGCCAAAGCGATCAAACATAAACTCATCTGATTTATTAAGTTCCCGCTAACTGTAAACACTTCATTTGTGTAGTATCCTCAGGTAATTGTAATTCTTATTTTGTCTTCATAAATCAACTACTATTTACCCATGGCAAAAGTTGCAATAGTCGAGAACGTGAAAACGATTCGCGAGGGATTTAAAACTCTTATAAATGCGTCCGATGGATTTAGTTGTATAGGAACGTATAGTAATTATGAGAGCTTCATGAAAGACTCCGATCGTATTCAACCTGATGTAATCCTTATCGATCTCCATCTGCCGAAGCTAACAGGACTTGACGGTATCAGAGAACTCAAGAAGCTTTCTGATCAGTATACCATTATTGTACTTACCGTATATGAAGAAAATGAGCGTATATTCGACGCAATATCCGTGGGTGCCGTAGGATATCTGGTTAAAAATACTCCTCCCGAAAAAATGATGCAGATAATAAAAGACGCAAGCGAGGGAAGAGTATTGATGAATTCTTACATTGCTAGAAAAGCGCTTAACTACTTCGACAAAACAAACTCACTGAAAAAACTCGATTCTGTAGAATTGAAGATTCTTAAAAAAGTCGTCGGCGGTCAAAGTCTTAAAGCAATTGAGAATTCAATGAAAATTGATATCACGGAAATTAAAGCACACTTTAGAGAAATATATAATAAACTGCATGCACGTGTTATGATTAAAGCATAATATGCAATGCAGCTTAGAGTGTTTTTGCTGACCTACATAAATGGGTAGGGTGCTTTCTACAGTTAAAAGGGATTTACAGGTTAACATAATTTGAGCAAACTCGACATTACATATCGATTAGCAATTATTGTTGTTCTTACAGTTTTTGCAGGTTTATACGGTTGTAGCTCTCCCGATGATTCCAATTATGTCGTAAAAGTCGGTAATGACAAGATTTCTATCAATGATTTCTCACAAAGATACAGTGACTATCTCTTTTCAACCGGAATTTCTGATAATATAAGCAACAGAAGATATATTCTGGGCAATATGATTGATGAAATTATCCTGTTAAAATATGATGACAACGATAAAATAATTAATAGCCGTGAATTCCGGAATACAATGGAATGGCGTAGAAATGAGACTATTTTGAGCTTTCTGAAGGATAGGGAAGTTTATGCCAAACTGACCGCAACCGATGCTGAAGTTAGAAGAGCATTCCAGCGAGTGAACGAGAAAATTGCCGCACGACATATATATGCCCCCACCATAGAGGAAGCCGAACAATATTATGAAATGCTGAATAGCGGAATCAGCTTTGAAAACCTTGCACGAGAAGCATTTACCGATAGTACGCTTAAAAGTAACGGTGGATATATTGGATACTTTAACTGGGGTGAAATGGATCCGGCCTTCGAGGATGCGGCATATTCTTTGAAAATTGGAGAAATATCTAAACCTGTAAAAACCGAGACCGGATACAGCATAATTCAGGTTACCGACAGACTTCCGCGGCCTATTGTAACAGAAAATGAATTTATAAATAACCGCTCCAAAATGGAGAGGGCGGTTAAAATCAGGAAGAAACGCCCCTCCGAAGTTGAATATATCAACAATATTATAGATTTCAGTAAAATTAAGTTGTTTAATACGGGCGTTAGAGAGGTTTTCGAAATAATTGATAACGAGAACATTGGAAATCAATCGGAAAAACCACCGGCGTTCCGAGGGGAAATGTGTGCCGAATATGATGGGGAAATACTTACGGATTCGGAACTGTATGATAATATTCAGAATATGCCGTTAAATCAGCGTTTAAGAATTAATTCACCATCAAATTTGAAAGCTGCAATCAAAGGACTTTATCTGCAGGATGCATTGCTGGAAAAAGCGAGCGAACTCGGATATGATGATAATGACGTTGTTCGCGAAGCTATTAAAAATGTTAGGAAGGATTTAATTATCCAGAAAAAGATAAGTGAAATTACTTACAATGCTGAGATTAGCGATTCGCTTGTGAATGATTTCTATACACGTAATGAGGATTTTTTCACTCAGCCTCTTCGCATAAATATTCAGGAAATAATCGTAAAGGATAAATCTACTGCTGAGAAGATTTATTCAAGAATAAAAAATGGCGAGGATTTCGGGAATTTAGCCGCAGAATACTCTATTCGGAAATTTTCAGCAGAAAATAGTGGAGAACTTGGCTATGCCGATGTTTCTGAATTCGGCAATTTGAAAAGCACTTTTCTTTATGCAGATTTAAATGAATTGCTGGGTCCCGTTGAAATCGCCGGGTATTACGGCATATTTAAGGTTTTGGATAGGAAAGAGGCCAAAAAGCAGCATCTGACGGAAGTATACGACAGGGTTAAAGCTGCCACAAGATTTAAATACTCAAAAAAATTAGTTAAAGATCACTTAAATAAGCTTTATGACGGTATTGAAATAACTAAAGAAGATTCCGTCCTGGCTTCAATAAAAATTGAATTATAACACTGGGAGAACCAAATGAGAAAATTTTTACGATTTGTTATCTCAATTTCTTTCATCTTGACGAATATACTTCTAGCTGGTACTACAGGTAAGCTTACCGGTAAAGTTACGGATTCAGCAACAGGTGAAGGTCTGCCGTTCGTAAATATTACGATTGAAGGTACAATGCTGGGAGCAGCAACAGACGTTAATGGTGAATATGTAATTCTCAACATTCCTCCTGGAAGGTATTCTATTAAAGTCCAATATATCGGGTTTCAGACAAAAATCGTTGAAAATGTTTCGGTTTCGATTGATATGACAACAAGGTTGGATGTGGAACTTTCTGAAAGTACTGTTGAGATCGGTGAAATTGTTGTTCAGGCGGAAATGGGCGGAATTCAAAAGGATGTTACTTCCAGCCAGTCCCTGGTTTCATCAGACAAAATTGAGAATTTGCCCGTTGCTGAATTGGATGATGTTCTGCAGCTCCAGGCTGGCGTATCCAGAGATAATAACGGACAGTTTCATATCAGAGGCGGCAGGACCAATGAGATTACGTATCAGTTAAACGGTATTTCAATTACCGACTCATACGACAACAGTCGGGGAATTGAAATTGATAACAGCAGTGTGCAGGAACTTCAGGTAATCAGCGGTACTTTTAATGCAGAGTACGGAAACGCTCTCTCGGGCGTTATAAACACCGTTACAAAGGAAGGTGGCATAAAGTATCAGGGGAACCTAAAAGTTTACTCCAGTGATTATCTGAGCGGTCATTCGAACATATTTCCGAACATTGACGACTTCAATCCGGCTGCAAATTACAACTTTCAGGGAAGTCTTAGCGGACCCGTCCCAATTTTAGGAGATAAACTAAGATTTTTTGCGAATGCACGCTATTTTTACGATGACGGTTACTTGTATGGCAAGAACAATTTCACAACTTCAGGCGCACCCGGAGACAGCCAGTACGTTGCTATGAATTACAGCAAGAACCTAATGAGTATTGCAAACATTGGCTGGACTCCATCAAGCGCGCTGAAGTTTAATTTTGAGGGTCTGTTCTCAGATCAGGAGTACAAAGATTACAGTCATGACTGGAAATATAATCCTGACGGCGATGTTACGAAATATGACCAGTCTTTCACAACAACACTTACGATGACGCACACTTTTTCATCATCGGCATTTTACACATTTAAAGCTTCCTATTTCAACAGGGAATTCAACGAATATTTGTATGAAAATCCATACGACAGCCGTTATTTCCACGGTGATTCTTTAAACAGGGTTGGATATGCATTTATTGACGGCGGTACTAACAATCATCATTTCAACAGAGTAACTGAAACTTGGCTGGCAAAACTTGATTATTCAAGTCAGGTATCGTCGAAACACTTACTTAAGTTAGGCGCCGAGTTCAGATCGCACAAACTCAAGTTCGATGATTACTATCTCGAGCCGAAAACAGTTGACAACGTAGTTCTTGAACCCTTTGAGCCGGCAATCCCAAGTATAACATCTCCTAATCGCGACAAATATGATGCAGATCCGATTGACGCATCAGCTTACATTCAGGATAAAATAGAATTTGAAAATGTTATTATAAATGTCGGATTGCGTTTGGACTACTTCAATTCTCGTGGTCAGATTCTTGTTGATCCGAGCGATCCGAATATCTATGCTCCGCTTCGCACGGAATTGAAAGATTTATCCCTTGCTGAACGAGAACCGTATTTTTACAAGGATGCAGAATCAAAATTCCAGGTAAGTCCTCGCTTCGGCGTTGCATATCCCGTTAGTGCTGATGGAGTGATACACTTCTCGTACGGGCATTTTCTACAGATTCCTCCTTTCCAGTATTTATTTGCTAAAGGGAATTACAAAGTTCCGAACACCGGTAGCGCATACGGGCCTTATGGTAATCCTGATATTGAACCTCAGAAGACTGTTATGTATGAAATAGGAATCAGGCAGGAATTCTTCTCGGATTATCTGATCGACGTTACATTATTCTATCGTGATATCCGCGACTGGATAACAGCGGGATCTTTTATTTCAACTGTTAACGGAGTTGCATACTCGATATATACAAATAAAGATTATTCTAATGTAAAAGGTATTACACTGAGCTTTAACAGAGGCTTCGCAGACTATTTTGCATTTGACGTTAACTATACCTATCAGGTGGCTGAAGGAAGTAATTCCACTCCTGAAGAGGAATATTACGCACAGGTTTCCAATAATGAACCAACTCTTTATTTACTGCCTCTGGATTGGGACCAGCGCCATCAGTTGAATGCATCTCTGTTTGTCGGCGAGCAGGATTGGGGAGGCAGTCTTCTGGCCCGTTACGGAACAGGTCTTCCATACACGCCTTCAATCACCCAGTATACTGCGGATAAAGGACTTACTTCCGGATTCCAGAAAAATACTCGCAGACGACCTAATCAGTTTACACTCGATCTTAAGCTTCACAAGTCATTTGAAGTATTCGGCTACAACCTGACTGCATTCCTGAGAGTATTCAATCTTCTTGATACAAAGAATATTATAAATGTATTTGCCGATACGGGTGAATCAGACTACACAACTGAAGCACAAAACGTAGGCGAGGATGCAAGCCGTCCGAATACAATTAAAGAATATTTAACCAGGCCATGGTATTATTCAGAACCTCGTCTGGTTCAGATTGGATTTGATATAGAGTTTTAATGAAAAGTTTATTTCATAAAGGAGGCTTTATTCATGAGTCTTAAATTAAAGTTTTTATTCCTGGTTGTTATTGCCTCGTCTTTGCTGGCAGAATCTGCATTTGCACAATATGTTCCGGGTACTGAAAGAGGTGAACCGGCACTAAGACGAAAAGCTCAGCTTCAGGGCAACAGGGTCAGGACAACAATTCACAATTTCGGTTTTACCGGCAGGACAGGAGGGGAGTTCACCATAAATGAACAGACACCTTACGAATGGCCGAAAAACACCGGAAAAGTATATCTGGCACTCACCGCTTTATTCGTAGGTGGGGAAGTGGTGGATGAAAGTGGAAACACAATTAAAATAGTAGATGTTCCAACCTACAGACAATCTCCTTTGGGAGAAAGCTGGAATTTTGAACCTGTTCCCGGCTATTTTAATACCTCAAGAGCTGAGAGTCAGATTGCGACTAGTACCGACGAAACCACCTGGCCTGAGTACTGGCCTGACAGAATGCAGGATGATGATGATCCCGGCTGGGAAGGCTCATGGAATGGATTAGGTGGAAAGAATGACTTCAGGGCTGATCAGGAGATTTTTTACAGAGCTTCGGATGATAAATACGCACGTTATAATTATTTCCCTGATTCAACCGATCTTTCAAGAAAGGGACTCGGAATTCTTCTTGATGTTCGAGCATTAGCCTGGTCGCAGGTTCTTGTGCAGGATGCTATTTACGTTCTCCATACAATAAAAAATGACGGTACTAAGGACATTGAAAAGGTTGGTGTGATTACATGGCATGCCGACTTTGTAGGAGGCGACGGTGATTCGCAGGACGACATCTCAGAATTTGATCTGATTTACGATATCGGGTTCAGCCGGGACAGTGATCATAAAGCAACAACATTCGGTTCTGATCCCGTTGGTATAGTCGGACAGGCTTTCCTGGAAACACCGGGTAACGCAGAAGACAGAATTGACAACGATGGTGACGGCGAAGTTGATGGTCCGAAAGTAACTGAAGAGATGCTGGTTGGCGAAGAGGTTGAAAACTTGATTGATGATAATGGTAACGGATTGATTGACGAGAACGAAACACACATCGCTTTCGGAGAGCAGATAGGTGTTACTTATGCAGATAGAATTGACCAGAATGGCGATGGTGAAGATGATAGTCCGGTTGTTACTTCCGAGATGATTAGCGCTGCATCAACAGATACTTGGAAAAGATGGCCTGACAATCCTGGCAATGACGCAATTCAAAACGGTGCTGTACATCTCCTCATGGTTGAAGATGATGACCTTGGACTAAAATATAAGGACTTCATTGATAATAATGGCAACGGCGAAGCCAACAGTCCTGTTGTAACCCAGGAGATGATCGACCAGGCTGCTTCTGATGCACCGTACTATCGATATAAAGTTCCTGGCACGGATATAATTTTATACGATGTGAAATCAGAAGATCTAGGGAAAGCATACGCTAACGGGAAAGATGACGATGGGAATAGCGCAGTTGATGAGTATATAGATGAACAAATTGATGAAATGGTAGATGAATCCAGAAGCGACGGTATTGATAACGACGGCGACTGGAATCCGGCAATGGATGATGTTGGTTTGGATGGAGTTGCTTATACAATGGATGAAGGAGAAGGAGACGGCGTACCTACTTCAGGTGCTGCATATGGACTACCGGGTGAACCTAATGTTGATGTAACGGATGTTTCGGAAACCGATCAGATTGGTATTACGAATGCACAGTATGAATCTGCTGGTTCATGGGATTTCAACTCGGTTTCGGACGATGTTATATGGTTCAAACTTATTCGTCCCGGTAGATTCTACGATCCGTTGACAGTTACTTCAGGCGAGTATGATCTATTCATGTCCACTGCTACATTCCCGTTGCGTTCAGGTAAAACTGAGCCGATTTCCATATCAGTTATTTTAGCCAACGGACCATCGGTTGATCCGGATGCTGAAATACGAAAAGCGGAAATATTGAGAAAGAAAGTCAGAGTTCAAGAAACATATGAGAACGATTATCAATTTGCCAATGCGCCCGTAACTCCAACATTAACAGCTGTACCGGGAGACAATAAGGTAATACTGTATTGGGATGACGTTGCAGAATCTTCATATGATAATTACATCGGAAGTATCGGCGGTAACGGATACGACTTTGAGGGCTATAAAATATACAGATCGTTAGACCCGGCATTCGAGGATCCTGAAGATATAACTACAGGATACGGAGTGCCGGTATTTAAATCCGCTATTGCGACATTTGACCTTGATGATACGTACCAGGGTTTTGATTCTGTCGGTATTGACGGAGTTCACTACTACCTCGGTTCTAATTCAGGTCTCAAACATTCATTTGTTGACAATAATGTTACAAACGGATACACATACTATTACGCTCTGGTATCTTATGATTTTGGCTTCCCGGAAGGCAGTATAATTCCAACAGAGTGTACTATTCAACTTTCGCTCGCATCCGACGGTTCAGTTCAACTTGGACCTAACGTCGCAAGAGTCACTCCGGAAGCTCCGGTTGCCGGTTACACAGATGCCACACTTGGCGAGTTCGATCATGTTGAGGGAAGCACTACAGGTACTATTCTCTATGAGATTCTTGATTTTAACGAGATTAAGAATGATCATGTTTACTTTATAACTTTTGAGGACACGATAAAAGTTGCCAGCAAATCGAGTGAAAGCGACACACTTACCACAAAATCCTTCACTCTTGTCGATTCAACGGATAATGTAACTCTGATTGATAGATATACTGATCTTGATTCGGAGACAGAACAGCCGATTCTAGACGGATTCCAGCTGCAGTTTTTCAATGAATCCAGAGTCCAGTTAAACAAAACAACTTCCGGCTGGAATAACGAAGGTATTCAGAATTTCTTGTTCGAAAAAGTTGTTTCCAGAACCGAAAATGGTGAGCAAAGACCAAACGATTATAAAATATTCTTCGGAGAGATTGGATTTGGATTATCCCAGGAATTCCAGCTGGCGGGTAATTCATTCCCGGCTAAAGATGTCAATTTTCAGGTATACAATGAAAGTACAGAGAAGTTCATCGACTTTGGATTTATTGAAGTTGATTTGACAGGTAACGAAGGAGAATTGACAGCGGATGGTTCCAAGCGTGACAGGATAGTTTTCCTTGAACCGAACGATGCCGGAGAAAATGTTAAAACCTGGTGGTTCTATATGAATGGAGATTCCACTGGCGGTCTTGGTTTCCCGGGTGTTGGAGATACAGCTACTATAAATTTACGAAAGCCATTCCTGTCGAGCGATGTTTTCAGATTTGTTGCTCAGAGTGCAGAAGTTGACAAGGACCTTGCGAAGGAACAATTGGAAGATATTAAGGTTGTTCCGAATCCGTACATAGCCTCGGCTGCGTGGGAAGTAAAGAATCCTTACAACTCAGGTCGCGGACCAAGATCACTGCACTTCATTCATTTACCTAGTCAATGTACGATTAGAATATTTACAATAAATGGTGAACTTATAAAAACAATTGAACATGAGAGCATGTTGAATGATGGTACTGCTGATTGGGATATGTTAACTAAAGATAATTTGTCGATATCATACGGCATTTACATTTACCATATCGAAGCTCCCGGAATTGGAGAATATACTGGTAAATTCGCCGTAATTAAATAGAGTCTTATAAACTTCTAGCAATTATCAGGGAGTTAATTGTGATAAATAAAAAAATATTATTGTTAATGATTTGTTTGCTGATGACCGTAATTGTACATGGACAGGGAGTTACAAAAACGGGTACAACGGCGGCAAAATTTCTAAGTATCGGAGTTGGTCCACGTGCAAATGCTATGGGTGCTGCAATTACATCTACGGTAGATGATGCTACCGCAATGTACTGGAACCCGGCCGGTATTGCCTTTGTTGATAAGTTCCAGGGTATCTTCACATACACGAAGATGTTCGCTGATATCAATGTGAATTATGTCGGTATAGTATTGCCTGCAGGAGAACTAGGTAATTTCGGTATTAATGTCACCGCTTTGAATGTTGGTGAAATGGAGGTTACAACCGAAGATTATCCTGACGGTACAGGTGCTACTTTTAATGCCGGCAGTTATGCATTCGGTGTATCATACGCCAGAAATATTACCGAAGATTTTGTTTTTGGTGCAACGGTTAAATATATAACGGAGTCCATCTACAATTCCAGCGCTAACGGAATCGCAGTAGATATAGGTACCACTTTTAATACGCCGTTTTATGGAATTAAGTTCGCGAGCAGCATAACTAATTTTGGCACAAAAATGCAAATGACAGGTGATGATCTGCTTGTAAGATATGATCAAAACCCGAACTCATCCGGCAATAATGAAACCGTAGATGCTCATTTGTCAACCGACGAATATGAACTACCACTGAGATTGCAAATTGGTATCTCAAGAGATTTCGAATTACTTGAAGGACAGGACCTTACTTTGGCAGTTGATGCAAACTATCCGAATGATAACGATCGCTGGGTTAATGTTGGCGGTGAGTTATCGCTATTCGATGATCTGATCGAATTCAGGGGCGGTTACAAGGCGCTGTTCCTGGAAGATTCACAGGAAGGATTAACACTTGGTGTCGGACTAAACTATTCCGGTCTTGGATTATTAAATATTTCAGTTGACTACGCTTTCCAGAAATACGAATACCTGGATAATATTCACAGTTTCGGAGTAATTCTGGAGTTTTAATACAATTATAAATGGATACACATTAACCAACTAACAGGAGTCACAAATGAAAAAAATTCTATTAATTAGCACACTATTTTTAATAAGTAGTGGATTGTTTGCCCAGGACTTCAATATCACCTTTCAGGTGGATATGAGTGTCCAAATTAAGACGGGTAATTTTGATCCCGCTGCTGACGTTGTAAAATGCGTTGGTAATGTTTACACCGCTGCCGAATGGAGTCCTGCAGATTCACCTGCTATGGAAACTTCGGATGATTCTATTTATACAGTAACATATGCAATTCCAGCTGGCGATTATGAGTATAAATATGTCATTGGTAGTGAATGGGGCAGAGATGAATTACAGGGGCTGTCGAACAGAACTCTTACGGTTTCTGCAAATGCAGTACTTGATGTTGTTCAATTCGATAACAAAACAGCAGACGGCCAACAGGCTACTATTACCTTTAATGTTGATATGGTATTACCAATGCTTCAGGGCAATGTAGACCCAACCACTCCGGTTTATGTAGCCGGTAGTTTTACAGACTGGCAGAATTCGCCTTTTACTCTTGAAGATGCAGACGGCGACTCAGTTTACTCCGGAACCTTCACCCAGGATTATGCCGGCAATGCAATTGTCGGTGGAAATGAACTCTATTTCAAATTTATCTACGGAGATCTCACATCATTATCATGGGAATCAGTTTCCGACAGATATCTATTTGTAGTTGACGGCGAACAAGAATTTACGGATTACTGGAATAGTGAAGAACCGACTGCTGAATTAGCTACCGGTAATATTTTGTTCAACGTTGATATGAGTGTTATGTCCGAAGTTGGTCTTTTTGATGATGCAGTGGATTCATTACACTTACGTTCTTCCTTCAATGGCTGGTCAAGTTCAGTCCCGGAAAACTCACAACTTAACCAGGACTTCCTGAATACTGATGAATGGTACATAAGTGTTCTATTCGAAAATGAGGCTGTTGCCACGGATCATTTTTTCAAGTATTTCATCGTAACGCAGGATACCCTTAAAGGACATACTAATGCTTATGTTGATCCTTATGAAAGACCATTATCACAGGGTGGCGGCAACAGGGATGTCACTTTCAATGGTGATGAACTTCTCGAATTGAGTCCATTTTATTATGATGATGTACTTCCAGGTTATGTAGTTCCTGAAGGACAGTCAATTGAAATTACTTTTAATGTTGACATGACAGTTGCTGCAGATGCAGATCAACAGGTCCCGACCTTCAATTCTGCCACCGATACAGTATGGTGGGTTTGTGAACAACCTGCATTTGTTTGGACTCAGGATTGGGAAGATACCGATAATATGAAAGTATTAATGCTCGAAGATTCCGATGGCGATATGATTTATTCAGGAACACTTACAGTGAACGGACCTTCCTGGAATGGATTCGAATACAGATATGCATTTACACAGGATGGCAGTTTTAACCACGAACCCGGTGGTTACGGTGATTTCGCATACAGGGTAAGATATGTAGGTCAAGATGGTGATAGAAGTTTTGTTCAGCCATACTCTGCACCAACTGATACCTGGTCAACCGTTGAAGATAAATCGGATCAGAGTGAATTACACCCAGATGGTTATACAGATGTTCGTGAAGTTGAACAAATTGCTAACTCGTTTAAACTGGAGCAGAATTATCCTAACCCGTTCAACCCGACTACACTGATTAAATTCAATATTCCTTCGGATAACAAAGTTGTTGTAAAAGTATTCAACCTTGTTGGTGAGGAAGTTTCCACTCTAGTCAATTCAGAATTAAGTTCTGGTTCATACGAAGTTAAATTCAACGCTTCAAACCTATCAAGTGGAATTTACTTCTACTCAATCCAAGCAGGCAATTATTCACAAACAAAGAAAATGATGCTTCTGAAATAAGAAAGTATCATATGCCTGACAAAATTAAAGCCCGGTTAATCCGGGCTTTTTTATTATATAATCAGAGAAGATTATTAAAAGATTACTGGATAAATGGTTGAAGGCTGTTTTTGAAAATTATCGCCTCCTGATAATCCGGCTGAAGGTTAAGGCAGGAAGAAATAGTATTGTAAGCTTTCTTGTATTCTTGCATTTTTGCGTAAGCACCGGCTAAGTTGTAAAGTGTTTGAGGATCAGTGGGGTTAAACCTTAGACTAGCTTCTAAATATTTGATCGACTCATTAACATTATTCTGATTTAAGTTAATAATTCCAATCCACTTGGAAGTAAACTCATCAGGACGTATTTCGTGTTTTAGTTTCAAAAACTTTAACGCAATTAAATGTTGATTCGCTTTCATAAGTTCCATGTATGAATAATCATAATAATCATATATGAATGGATACTGATTAATCAGAATACCCATTTGCGTCGTGAATGAATTATAGTCCTTTGCTCGCAGATGAAACTCAGCTGCTTTTTTTTGTGCCAATGCCCATGGTAAGCGATTCGTTAAAACATTGAATGCGAGAGAATCCAGATAGTTCTTACGCTTTAATAAAAAAGAGGGATTTACTTTTACTCCATCCTTTATAAAAGGCCAATCATTACGCAGCATTATAATTCGGTAATCAGAAATAACAGAATCCAGTTTGGAAAAATAGAGTACGGCTCTGGCTATGCTATCTTGTTTTTGCAAATTGCATGAGGTTTTCGGAGGTGGGAGGAATTCTTTTTCAATTATATTATCAACAAAGTATTTACCTAGCTTTTGATAACCAGTCAAATTCGGATGAAGATGATCGATGAATAAATCATTACCAGCAATACCATACACACTTTCACTGTTCAAAAGACTATCACAATCAACTAGGTATACAAGTTGATCAAAAGAATGCGATTTTATTATGTTGTTAATATCTTCCGGAGCTCGGAATCTCAGCATGTCGTAATCTTTTGCTAATCGAAAATATTTTTCTGCGTCATCATTTAATCTGGATCCGAAAAGACTATCCGCAATATGATAATAACTGTTCGCCGATTGTTTCCCGTTTTCACTGACGAATGGTTCCTGATCTTTTAGATTAGAAGCCAGTGTCGATAACATTACAGGAATGTTGCGGCTGGTTGCTTCATGGATTACTGCAGCTATGTTGCTTTCGAACTGTTCTATTCCGGAATAATATAAATCCGAATCATACTTAATTGATTGTTCTTCAGCCATTCTTGACATTAGAGTTCCGCTTGCATCTGAATTTTCATTGGGGAACATTCCCGCAACAGACTTGCTGAAATCACGAAGCAGTTCAACGGTTTTGAACTTATTTAAGAACAGCATGCTATTAACAAGCCATGGCAATGAACCAAGTGACTCCATTGAGCCGACTCCTAGTGCTCCGTAGTATTCATTGTGTCCGGCATAAACCAAAACCAGATCAGGTTTCTGGTCCAGTACATCCGGGATAATATCACGTATTGTATAACTGTTAACAGCCGTTAAACTTAGGTTAACTACTTCAATATTTTTATCGGGGTAAAATAATTCAAGTCTTCTCTGGATATAACGGGAAAATGAACCAAGCGGCATGTAAGGAAAACCGGCCGCGCTGCTGCCGCCCAGTACAAATATTCGGAATGTATTTCTAGATTTATTTATACTGAATACATCCTGGATAGAATTGGGAACGTTTTTAGTGTTGTAGAAATACCTGAAAGCCAGATTAGGATTTACCCCGTATAAATTCTCATTTACCTTTACCCAAACACTAAGATCCTTGCCATAGTTAAATATGCGTAATCCCGATTCTAAAAGAATCAGAAATAATACTGGCAATAATACCATAATCAGATAAAAATATTTTGGCGTGTTTTTCTTTTGAGCCATTATTATTCTTCGGGAAAATGTATTAGTAAACAATAATCGCAAAGTTATTGAGAATTATATAATGCAATCAAGTCTTTCCAGTCTAAGATCCTTTTATTATTCTGATTTGATACGGAGTTAACAATATTGTCTTTTTTTCAGTGTTTAATGAATTGTCATTTGTAATTAAGTCTGTATAATCATCAACGGGCAGAAGATCCGGGAATACTTTTAATGAGTAATTCTCCCCACTGTTGTTAACGATTATATAAATAGTATTGTCATTATAGCTTCTGGTAATGAGTAGTATCTTATCGGTAATTGGTTTAAATTTTACATCGCCCAGACTCAGGGTGGTATTGTTTTTCCGAATAGATATTAAATTTTTATACCAGGTAAAAAGATTATCATTAAACTTGACTTCATCAGGATGTCTCGGTTTACCGAAAGGATGGTTTGTCTCATCATCATATGTTAGATCAGGCCAAACCATTGGTTTGCGACAATCAGGGTCATCGCCACCCCACATTCCGGCTTCATCACCGTAATAAATCATTGGCGCTCCCGGTAGTGACATTTGTAATCCGATTATTAGCTTTTGCTTTTCGATTGCCGTTTCACCCGGAGCTTCAACATTATAGTTTTTATCCTGAGCAGGATTGGCATAGTGATCATACCAGTTATCGGGATTTAATATTTGTGAAGCAAGTCTGTCAACATCGTGACTGTCCATCAGATTCATACATACGTACAAATTCTCTTTATCGTAATCGTTATATATATTGTTCAAAGAATCAATAAATCCCTGCGAAGTAATAGAACTGTCTTTTCTCATTATGAAGTGCCTGATACTTCTGGCAAATCTGTAATTCATAACTGCGTCGAATGCATCACCTTGCAGCCATCGTGAAGCGTTGAACATTTCGTTGTGTTGCCAGTCTTCCCACCATACTTCACCTGTTATATACGCATCAGGATTTATATCCTTAACCACTTTTCTGAAATCTTTCCAGAAATTCAAGCTAACCATTTCAGCAACATCAAGTCTCCAACCGTCAATGCCGTCAGAAGGATCGCCGTCATTGTTCGGATCCATCCACCGTTTAACAATATTAAAGACGTGCTGCTTGATAGGGGAGATTAATCCTTTTTCATTTTCTTTAAACTCCGGAAGATCTTTTATACCTATCCAACCTTCGTAGTCAAACTCATTTTCTTCCGTTGCCGGGTCATCCCAAGTATTCACCGTAAACCAATCCGCGAATTTCGAATTCTGTTGATTCTTAACCACATCCTTGAAAGCCCAGAACTGAATCCCGACATGATTAAATACACCGTCTATAATTATTTTAATATCCTTCTTATGACATTCTCTTATCAGTTCCAGAAATAATTTGTCGGCTGTCGTCCATTTCCATGTTGACGGATCATCGGGTATTTCTCCACTCCATAATCTGATATCCTCTTCGGGATTCGGTCCGAAGTTATTATCGATATGTCTGTACATAGTAGCATCATATTTGTGGAGTGAAGGAGCTTCAAATATTGGATTTAGATAAATGGAATTTATTCCAAGTTTCTTGAGATAATCCAGTTTGTCTATTATTCCCTGAATATCTCCGCCGTATCTTCTTAAGCCCTGTATCTGGTAAAAGTCGTAATCAAGATTCTCTTCCCAAGGTTGTAGTTTGTACCAGTCGGAGGTCCAGGGATGTACCTGCCATCCTTCCGGTTCTATAAACGGCCAGATATTTGTAACATCATGAATATTCGGATCGTTTGCTTTGTCTCCGTTATTAAATCTTTCAGGGAATATTTGATACCATACTGCTTCCTTTGCCCATGCAGGGACTCTCGATATGGTCTTCACCTCCGGTGAGCAACTTAAAATACTGAGTACCGATATAAGAAGAATCAAATACAGTTGTTTCATTTCATTACCTTATTTTGAGATTATTTTATTAAAACCATTTTCATAGTAGTGTTAAAGCTTCCTGATTTCAGATTACAGAAATAAATACCGCTTGGTAAGTATCTTCCTTTGCTGTCCGTACCGTTCCATGATAAAGCATGCGTACCTTTATCATAATAATCTTCCGTAAGAACTTTAATTTCTTTCGCGAGTATATTATAGATAGTCGCTTTTACTAAGCCTGTATTCGGTATTGCAAACTTAATATTGGTTGAAGGATTAAATGGATTGGGATAATTTTGATATAGACGATATTCGTTAACAGCTGTATTACTTATATCGTTTTCTTTAACATCAGTAATAATTAGCGGATTAGGGAAAGGTATTTTCTTTGAAGTGAAGAACCGGAACTCACCAGGCTCGAGAAACACTTCCATGTTAGTATCCTCTACTTCAATACTATCGGCGTTGAAGTAATCGTACCAGGTCCCGGCATCAGGAAAAGCAGGAATAATTCTTCCGGTGGTAACGCCGAAGTTTCCAATTATTATAACGTTCATTTCATCGTCATTTAGTTTAATGCGTTTTACAGAACTCGAAAGAGCTAGTGAGAAATCTGTTGTTATAAAAACGTCGTATGAATTTTTAAGTTTATTAAGTTCACTAAACACTTTATAGAGATTCAACCTCTGACCGTCATTAAGGTAATCCCACCTGACAGGTTTCTCTCCAAGCCTGCCGTTATAATCGATTCTATAGTCATAACCGAGTTCACCAAACTGCCATATCATTTTTGGCCCGGGGACCGGAATAAAAAACGCTGCAGCCAGCTTCATTCTTTGAATGGCAGTATTAAAATCCTTAATTGAATAATTACCGCTTGAGTTTCCGTATTCCAGGTTCTTAAACATTAATCTTTCTTCATCATGACTTTCCATATACCCTACAACTCCGGGCTGTGTAAATCCGGTATGGTTCTTCCAGGATATTCTCGATAAGTCGGAAGTATAACCCATAGTAGCTTCGTTGTAACTGTAATTCATATTGCCCCAGATAAGCATCCCTTCGCCCGTCAATATTTTTTCTTCGCTGTCCGGCGCAAAATGTTCAAGTATTACATAAGCCGTACTGTCATATTCCCAAATCTTCGAAGCCATTCTTTTTAATATTGCAATTCGTGAAGCATCGTAATTTCCTCCGTCACCGGGTGTATTAGTGAAGCCCTTTGTGAAATCAAATCTGAAGCCGTCTATGTTGTATTCATTAAGCCAATATTTGTTAACCCTGTCAACAAGTTCCTGAGTTTGTTCACTTTCATGATTCAGATCATATCCAAATGAAAAAGCAGGATTAGGACTTGTTATATTGAACCACGGATTTTCGGAAGTTGGGGGACCGTATTCTCCGGAACTGTATAAACGAACAAATGATGACTGCCCGTACATATGATTTAATACGATATCAATAATTACTGCAATTCCTCGTTTATGACATTCATCTATCAGATATTTCAGGTTATTTTTAGTGCCGTAATACTTATCCGGCGCAAAATAAAATGAAGTGTTGTAACCCCAGCTGCTGTTACCTTCGAATTCCATAACAGGCATTAGTTCGAGAGCATTGATACCCAGCCTTTGGAGATAATCGAGAGTATCTGCAATCGTTTTATAACTATGTGTTGAAACAAAATCCCTGACAAGCATTTCGTATACAACAAGATTGTATTTCTCGGGACGTTCGAAATCAGTAATCTCCCAGTTATAATCATCCTGTGATGTTTCAAAAACAGAAACAGGGTATTCAGTCTTAACTGATGGATAAGCGATTAGATTCGGATAAACACTTGTTGGAATATCCGAATCATCGGAGACCAGTATCTTATCTGCATAAGGATCGGCTATTTTTAGATTGCCGTCAACGAGATATTGAAACCGGTATTCTTTATCGGCAGTTAATCCGGAAAGAGTTTTCCAGAAGATTGTACTGTCGGGAGTAATATTCATGTAATAGTCCGGATCAAGTTCCCATTCGGTATCATTTTCCGGATTGAATTCCCAGCTATTAAAATCACCGATCATATAAACGAATTTCTTGCCGGGTGCATAGAGTGCAAATGTAACGGTGTTGTCGTCTATATAGTTTATGCCGGTTTCAATATCCCGGGGTAATTCCGAAACCTGAATCATATCTCTGAAAAAAATATAAGATGAGTCGGATACAGAAGCTAATCCTTCGGACTCGGCTGTTATTTTTATCTGATGTCTTCCCGGTTCAGATTCGGTGATAATCAATGAACTTGTGTCAGTAGAGGATTCCTTAACTAACTCTCCATCATAATAAAACTTTATCGTCTCAGCATGACTGGTAACAACAGTTATTCTTTGCTCATCATTAATCTCAGGAAAAACAGGCAGGGAAGCGGGTTCAATCAATTTCATTTTAACGCCCGGTTCATACATTGTTAAAAATAAGTCTTCAGATTGGCTGGATGCATCCGGGGTTCTAAATACGAAATTCATCTGAAGGATTATTTCGGAGGTACTATAAAAATCATTAGGGTAGCCAATCTCAATTTTATACAATCCGTTACCAACGTAATCCATTTTAGGCTGTGTGCTATTATTGCCCCAGGTACCAATAACATGCCTCCAGTCACCTGATGAAGTTTTAACTCCAGTATGAGTGTATAGATCACCGGTGTAATTGTTCAAATCCAGACCTTTTCCCGTAGCCTGGGAAGCATCGAAAAAGACCACAATTGAGTCATCGCTTGTAGGAAACTCAGGCACTGTAAAAATCTCCTGGGCCGATATAAAATTGAGTGAAAACAGTGCGAAAAACAGACTCAAAAAAACCTTCATTTTTACCTCATAGACTAATAATTTATAGTGCAAGTAAAATCACGAAAACCCCTGATAATATTGGGCTAAAATGATATTGTTATTTAACAAAAATACAAAAAATATGGTTCATAATTGAGTATAAAATTGGTATATTTAAGATATATTTTCACCTTTAAATACCGGTATAAAAACCTATGCTTGAAATCCAAAAAAAACTTAAGAATTCGTTCTATATGATGCTCAGTATCCCTGCAACAAGTATGGGATTTGCATTGTCAATACAGATAGCCGCACTTAGCTGGATAATGAGTTTCCAGTATAAACTTAATATAGAGGAAGTGGGAATTGTCTGGGCAGCCGGACCGCTTGCAGGTATCTTCGGACAGGTTATAGTTGGCATGATCAGTGACAATGTCTGGTTCTGGGGAGGGAGGCGCCGTCCCTTTATCCTTATTGGCGGAACACTCGCTGCCTTAATGTTGTTATCATTACCGAATCTTGACTCTATACAGACCTTTTTGGGATTCGGTGATATTCTTGTAGTCGCTGTAATGGTTGCTCTTACTCTTGATATGTCAATTAATATAAGCTTTAATCCTACGCGTTCAATTATTGCAGATGTTACACCTGATGGTGTGCCTAGAACAAAAGGTTACACCTGGATGCAGACAATCTCAGGTTTTTTCAGTGTCGTTGCATACTTAGTAGGTATCATGTTCGATAATTTTGTACTGATATATTTCGGTGCCGCAGTAGTTTTCCTCTTTTCAGTAGTTCCGATACTGTTCATTGAAGAACCGAAGAAATTGAAAATAAAAAGTGAGGAGAGTGAGTCTAAAAGTAAATCTTCATTATCTGAAATTTTTAGAGTGATTGAACCGCTTTGGGGATATATCCCTTTTGCTGGGTACTTCCTGGTGATAAAAGCATTGAAAATACAGGTCGATCCCGTTTTTAACAATTATCTGATTATTGCATTCATTATTCTGCACGGGCTTATTACGGTTAGAACCTTTCTTAAAAGACCCGCATCCGAAGCAGTTAAGGAGAAAAGTAAAATAGAATTTCAGAAAGTCCTGTCCGCACATTCATTCTCATGGATTGGTGTTCAGACAATGTTTGTTTACATATTCGCTTTTATACAGGATTTTCAATTTGGTGAAAACTTGGAACTGACGAGAGATCAGCAAAATGAAATTGGAGTGATAATAAATATTTCATTCTTAATTTTAAATGCTGTCGGGTTTATCCTCCCGGCATTCGTCCTGGAACCAATTACTGAGAAAATTGGAAGAATAAAAACGCATATGATAAGTGTTGCTATTATGGCAATCGGGTACTTTTCAATTGCGTTCTTCACTTCATCTCCATTGCTGCTTTATATTTATATCGCTATTTGCGGTATAGGATGGGCGGCAATCGTTAGTCTGCCTTTTGCGATAATGAGTGAAAAGGTTGATAAAAGTCTGATGGGTCTTTACATGGGTATTTTCAACCTGTCTGTAGTTCTGCCTCAATTAATTGTTAGTTCCGGAATTGGAACTATAATCCATAACTCGGGTACAAAAAATGTTATTTTTATCATTAGTGCCGTAACTCTTGGCATTTCCGCATTTTTATGGTTTCTCATTAAAGAAGAAAAGACTAAAGAGAATGCTTAGAATAAACTACTTATTTGTATTGTTGTTTTTATCTTTTAACGGTTACAGCCAGGCACAGATACCGGAGGTAATTTCACAAATTAACCTTGTTCAATACGTTCAAAAAGATGTCCATGTTTCCGATTTGTTCTATGCAGAACAATATGATGTGAATTTCCTGAATAGTAATAAGCTTTCAGTAGTATACGATTCAACTACTCATATGGTTAGTCTTTACTCAGATTCATTTACGGGTTTTACAACAGTTGAGTTTCTCAAAGACGGACAAAAGTATTCAATTCCTGTTCGTGTTAATCCTGTGACTAAAAGATTGTTTACATATTCAGCTGGAAAGGGGAATGAGGTATTTCTGTTCGGTACTTTTAACAGCTGGAATAGAAGTCAGTATCCGATGCAATATATCAGTGACTACGAACGATATGAAATTACTATTCCCTTAGATTATGGTCGACATCTTTATAAGTTTATGGTAAACGGTGAAGAAGTAGTAGATCCAACCAACCATAATAGAGTACCAAACGGATTCGGAAGCGAGAATTGTGTGCTCGATATACAAGCGCCTGCAGGTAAATTATACTTGCATTTTAAAGAGTATGTGGAATCAAGCGAGTTTCTTGCAATCCATTTCTTTATTGAATCATCTGGTAATCCTGTCAATAAAGGTGAATACAAGATATATGCTTTTTTGAATAATTCTTTGCTAACAGAGCATAATATTGTATCTGAACGTAATAGCGTAAGCATAGATATACCTATTCATAAGATCAAAACCGGTGATATGTTGAGAGTTACAGTGTCGGGAGACAATCGTGTTTCTAATACTCAAACAATTCCTCTTTGGATGCTCCCGGGAATTGAAAGAGAATTTACATGGTATGATGCATCAATATACTCCATAATGATTGACAGGTTTAATGACGGCAATAACGGGAATAATCATCCTGTTGAACACGATTCTCTTCAATTGAAAGCTAGTTATATGGGCGGTGATATTGCAGGTGTTACAAGGAAAATCTCTGATGGCTATTTTGATTCTCTTGGTATAAACACTTTGTGGATTTCACCGGTTTATGACAATCCTGATGAAGCATTCAAGGAATATCCAGCACCGCACAGATGGTTTTCCGGTTATCATGGGTACTGGCCGATAAGTTCGAACAAGTTGGAATCTCGTTTCGGAAGTATGAACGAATTAAAAGAAATGATATCACTAGCTCATGATCACAATATTAAAGTGCTTCTTGATTACGTTTCGAATCACGTACACATGGATCACCCTTATTACAGGGAGCATCCTGATTGGTTCGGTAATCTTGAACTTCCGGACGGCAGATTAAATCTGAGATTTTGGGATGAATTCAGGCTGACTACATGGTTTGAGCCTTATTTACCTTCATTTGACTATGTCGGTTCATCGGAAGCGCTGAAAACAATGACAGATAATGCTGTTTGGTGGCTTATGGAAACAGGAGCAGATGGCTTCAGGCATGATGCAGTTAAACATGTTCCGAATGAGTTTTGGCGATTACTTACAAGTAAAATTAATTATTCTCTCAATACTGAACGAGAGTTGGAAGTTTATCAAATAGGGGAAACCTTCGGCAGTTATGAGCTTGTTAGTTCTTATGTCAATAAAGGCCAGCTTGACGCACAGTTTAATTTTAATCTTTATGATACTGCAATTAATACTTTCTCAGATTCTTCCTCATCATTTGAATCACTAAATGACGAGTTGCAAAAGACTTTTTCAGTTTATGGTATCCTTAATACAATGGGTAATGTAATGGATAGCCATGATAAAGTGAGATTTATGGCTCTGGCGGATGGTGACATTCCTCCGGGAGAGGATGCTGTTGAGATAGGATGGAATAATCCTCCGGTAGTTGATCATCCAAACAGTTATAAGAAAGCAGAACTATATTATGCTTATTTGTTCACGATTCCGGGTGTGCCGGTAGTTTATTACGGAAGTGAATTCGGTATGACTGGCGCTTCTGATCCTGATAATAGACGAATGATGAGATTTACGGAGGACCTTAGTGATCTAGAAAAAAATATGCTTTTTGATGTTAGGAAGATTTCAAACATAAGAGAAAATAATTCATCACTTAAATACGGTGATTTTTATCCGCTTAAGGTTGATAAAAATATATTTGCATATATCAGATCTGATATGAATGAAAGAGTTTTAGTCGTTCTCAATAAATCTGAAGATATTATGTCTGTAAGCTTGAATATTCCGGAACAGTATGGAATTGATCAGGGGATTGACCTGATTAACAATGAGATTTACAAAATTGCGACTAATTCTATAGAGATTAATATCCCGGAAATTGGATATAAAATTATTAGACTTAGTAATAATGATTAAGCCAGTCTAACATTAAGAATTATTTTTATCATCCTTATCTTCAACAAATTTAACAAGTACTGCAGCAAGAATCAGTGAAAAGCCTCCCAGAACCAGTGCGTAAATTGCTTCGTCACCAAAGATATTCTTAACAAAGAAACCGAGAATAGCCGCTGCGGTTATTTGCGGGATCACAATAAAAAAGTTAAAAATACCCATATAGACACCGATTTTATTGGACGGCAGCGAACCTGTTAATATTGCATAAGGCATTGCGAGTATAGAAGCCCAGGCTAAACCAATTCCGAGTTCGGAAACTAAAAGTAAGTTCGGATCTTTAATAAAATAGAATGATAAAAGACTGATACCACCTATTACTAGACTGATTGCATGTACGGTTTTCCTGTTGGTCTTTTTAGCCATCCAGACTAGCAGGAATGCCATAATAGCAGCGAATCCGTTATAGACAGCCATCAAAACACCGACCCAGTCGGCACCTTCGTTGTATAATGCTGAAGTGGTGTCAGTAGCGCCATATACATGGCGGGTTACTGCGGGTGTGGTATAAATCCACATCGCAAACAGCGCGAACCAGGAAAAAAATTGTACATATGAAAGCTGAACCATGGTCTTAGGCATTTTATACAAATCGTTTACTATACTGACAAGTGCCGTTTCAGATTTTGACTTATCAGTCATTACACCGACAATTAATTGTACAATTCCAAATAGGAATACACCGCCGAAGAAAACTGCGAGTCCGTAGTCCATGTATATAAAAAACTCGAATACGAGAAATAGTGCGAGACCTACAATAGCCCAGATCGAACCTCTTTTATAGAAAACTGATGATGCGATCAAATCGGAAGAGTAAGTATTTGAAGAATCACCTTTAATTGACTCCTCATAGTCATTAAATATTTTTAGTTCCTCGGGTGAGTATTCCTTTGTGCTGAAAACAGTCCAAACTACAGCAAGCAGGAAAACCGCTCCGCCGATATAAAACGACAGCTTAACAGACATTGGTATTTCACCCTCGGGTGCGGTGTTACTTATACCGAACCAGTTTGTCATAACATAGGGAAGGGCAGAGGCAACTATAGCCCCCGTACCAATAAAGAAACTCTGCATTGAAAATCCGATAGTCCTTTGTTCTGACGGAAGCATATCCCCGACAAATGCTCTGAACGGTTCCATCGAGACATTTATTGAAGCATCCATAATCCAAAGCATTCCTGCAGCGACCCATAAAACAGGTGAATTGGGCATTATTATTAACGCAAGTGATGCGAGGATGGCTCCGGCAAGAAAGTACGGACGTCTCCTGCCAAGTTTATTCCAGGTTCTGTCACTCATGTGACCTATTATCGGTTGAATAATTAGTCCGGTAACCGGAGCGGCAATCCAGAGTATGGGTATCTCGTCAATGTTTGCACCCAGCGTTTCAAATATTCTGCTTACATTTGCATTTTGTAATGCAAATCCGAACTGGATTCCGAGAAATCCAAAACTCATGTTCCATATCTGCCAAAAACTTAATTTGGGTTTTTCCATTCCCGTTACCTGCGACCTAGTTTAGAATGATTTATTTTTTTACGAGTATAATATAATCCCAGCCATCCATAGAAAGTTTATCATTTTTATTCAACAGGAAATCTTTTCCAGTGAAGTAATTCATGAAATTACCTTCAGGCAATTCCCAGGATATTGTGAAAGTTTTCATCTCATTCGATAAATTCGATATCATAATTACAGCATCATTCTCTTTAATCCTGGAGAACATCAGGACATTTGCATCATCGGAAGTAGTTATTCTCTCCAACGGACTGCCGTAATCACCATTCCATAATGCCTGATTCTGCTTTTTAAGTTCATTTAGTTTTTTATACAAATCGAAATATTTGCTATCCTTCCAATCAATCGGATCCCTCTCAAAGAAAAGCAGTCTTTTATCAAGGCCCGCTTCCTGCCCGCTGTAAATAAGCGGCATACCATCCAGTGTATATGTAAGGGCTGCCATTACTTCCGCACCTCTGTCAAGTCGTTCTTTGACAGTCCCGTTCCACGAATTCTCGTCATGATTAGATGTGAAATTCATCCTGTATGCCGAGTTGCCGTATTCTTTTCTGTGCTTCTCGAATACATTAAAGAATTCGTCTGCGTTTTCTTCACCCTTTGCAACCTGGTTGATTGAATGGTGCAGGTCCCAGGCATATGTCATATCGAATGCTTGTTCATGCAGGTCGGTTTCTTCTGCTTCAGCAAGCATAAATACAGGTTTAATTTCATCCAGCTTAGCTCTCGCATCATTCCAGAAGTCAGTTGGAACCATACTGGCAACATCACACCTGTATCCGTCAATATCGAATTCCCTTACCCAGTATTCCAGAGCTGAAATCATAGACTCTCTTAAACCATCGCTGTCGTAATCCAATGCTATAACATCACTCCAGTCTTCGACAGGTGCGGTAAAATTACCTGCTGAATCTTTCTTATAATATTCGGGATGCGTTTCAGTCCATTGATGGTCCCAGGCAGTATGATTTGCAACCCAGTCCAGGATTACATACATACCCTGTTTATGTATTTCTTTAACGAGATCGTCGAATTCTTCTTTAGTCCCAAACTCAGGATTAACCGCCTTATAATCCTTTACAGCATAATAACTCCCGAGTGTTCCTTTCCTTTCTTTTACACCGATTGGATTTATAGGCATAAGCCATAAGATTCCAACTCCAAGTTTTTTCAATCTGGGCAGGTGAGCTTTAAAGGCGCTGAAAGTACCTTCTTTTGTGTATTGGCGTATATTTACTTCATATATGGATAGATTTTTACTCCATTCTACAGGTTCTTTTATATCATTGCTGTTTTTCTGTACGTTCACAGCACATTGAGACAGCATAAAAAGAAGCAGTAAAATTAGCGGAAATTTGTATACAATTCTTGCCATGAACTGTCCTTTAATATTTTGAAATGTATTTGGGTAAATGATTGTATCGATAATTCAAGAATGAAGATAATAAAAAATGGAAATGAAGAAACCTACACATACAGGTAGTATTTGTAGGGATAAATCTGCTTTGAGTTGGTTGGATCGTTTTTGAAATTAATTATCAATAAATATTTAAATAAGTATTAAAGAAAAAAAGTTATTATCTTAATTAAAATAAACCCAATTTGTTTTTAAGAATTCGGGGAAATTTTAACGGGGCGGGGAGAAGGATGAAAGGAAACAGTATTCTAAATTCACTTAGAATTACGTCTGCATTGGCTATTGTTGCTGGGACATGGGCGATGTTATTTGAAGTTTATTATTTCCAGGATTTTTCACTGGAAATATACTTTGCTCGTCTGGCTCTTGCAGTTATTGCTACAATTATTTTCTTATTTTCTTATCGTCCATTTGGTTCGAAACACTCAACTTGGCTTGTACATTTACTGATTCTTTCGCTTATCTCTTCTTTTCTTATAACTATCTTCAATCTGCCTGAAACAGTATTTATAAATTCTCACATGCTGTCGCTTCTTGTCTTTACAATTGCTATTATTTTTGGATGGGATGCGAAGAACCAGGTAATAGTAGCCATATATTATAACATACTTTTTGCTGTAACGATTTTTAGCGTTGATGAAGGAATCTTTCACTTCCCGAATTTATTTTCAATAGTTCTTTTCGTTTCATTTATAAGTCTGCTTAGTGTCGGCGTTAGCAGTATGATTTATTCGATGCGGATGAAATATTTCGAACGAAATGAGGAGATTAAATTCCTGTTTTCAAATGCACCAATAGGTATATGCAAACTTGACCTTAATGGAAATGTAATTACGGCGAATAAACATTTCCACGATTTACTTGCAGTTTCGGATGTAAAATCAGATACTGTGAAGAATTTCTCGAATCTGCTGATCCAGAAAAAGATTATTACAAAAACTATTGAAAGATCATCTTATCAGTGGACAAATTTGCAATTTGTAAACGACAACGTTGAAAACTACTTAAACATATCCACTAAACTTTTAACTCGTAAGTCTAATAAGAGTTTTATTGAACTCATTGTAGGAGATGAGACCGAAGTTAAAATGGCTGAGCGTGCAAGGAATCACGCATTAAAAAGACTTGCAGAAGAGTCGGAAAGAAGGGAAAAGATAACACAAAAGGCAATAGAGCAGAAGAATCAGAAAATCGGTCTTCTTGCAAAGATAAATCATGAGGTAAGAACTCCACTTAATTCGGTGCTGTCTTTTTTTGACCTTATTGATAATGATATGTTAAAATCGCCTGAGGAACTCAAAGATTTTGCATCATCGGTTAAAATATCTGCTGAAAACCTGCTTCAGACGATTAACAATTTTATTGACTATGCTAAAATAGAGACCGGGCATATGCAGGTTGAGCCCGAATATTTTAATTTAGCTGATATAGTTGAATCAGTTGCAACATTGTTAAAACCTTTGGCAGCGAGCAAACGAAATGAAATGGATATTGATATTTCCGGTATTTTAACTAACGTTGTCAGAACTGATCAGAATAAACTAAGACAGATACTAATAAACCTAATCGGCAACTCGAACAAGTTTACAACCGGTGGAAGGATTCATCTAAAAATCAGTACAGAATCGGTTAATGGAGATAATTTTCTATTAGCCGAGATTGAAGATAACGGGATCGGGATTCCGGATTCTAAAATTGAGAATATATTTAAACCTTTTAAATCAGGCAACAATTTAAGGGAGAATGAATTTTCAAGCGGATTAGGACTTGCAATTTGCAATGAATTTGTTGAGATGCTTAAGGGATCAATTGATCTGAACAGCAGTGAAAACAACGGTACTGTCGTCAAAGTTAGAATTCCGGTCGAAACACAACCCTCCGGACAGTTAATTTAAAACAAACAGGGGAGAATAAAACTCCCCCGCATAGGAAATTTATATAAGTATTTTGTCTGCGTGAAGCAGATCGTTAAATAACTCATCCTTAATCGATTCAGCGTTCTTTTTAGCATTAGCAAGCGATGAAATTATATATCTGTTGGCAATAAACTTCTTCCTTTCATCAATAACAGCTTCTTCAAGAACAAGGTAGCCGATAAATAGATATGAATACAATTCAACGAGATCTTTTGCTGCAACATCCTGAAAAGTCGTATCATCTTTCTCAATTACATATGACAGACAATCCTCAAAAATAGCTCTTATTTCCTTCAGGTATGAATTCAACCTTTCTAAGGCGCCTGGATATGTTTTTGAAGCTTTCTCAGTAAAACTGCTCTTCAAAATATCATTCATAACGCCGCCTATCGCAGCAACAATTTGCAATTGGGACGTACCCTCGTAAATATTGGTTATTCTCACATCCCTGGCGAGTCTTTCAACCTTGAACTCGCGCATATAACCTGTACCACCGTGAATCTGTATAGCATCATATGTTATTTTATTACCGGCTTCAGTGATAATATATTTTGAAATCGGAGTAAGCAGGTTGGCAATCTTTGTAATTTCCTTCAGTCTTGTTTGCTCATCTCTGAAAGGCGCTCCTTCCTCTTTTAATTTCTCAATCTTTTCTTCAAGTTTTTCTTTTACATCAACAATTTGAGCCGAACTGTAGAACAGTGATCTGCAGGTTTCAAGCGAAACGCGCATATCAAGAAGCATATTTGTAACAGCCGGTATATTGTAAATCGATTTACCGAATTGCTCACGTTCTTTTGCGTATTTAAGAGCTTCTTCATAAGCAGCCTGTGCAACACCAAGTGCCTGTGCTGATACTCCCATCCTGGCTCTGAACATAAGATCAAGTGTATATTTGATAAGTCCGAATTTCCTCTGACCGACAAGTTCACATGGCGTGTCATTGAACTGAAGCTCACATGTAGGCGATCCGTGAATGCCGAGCTTATTTTCAATTCGTCTTACTTTTACTGTTTCGTCTGTGTGACAGGCGAATATACTTAATCCGCGTCCGTCTTTCGTGCCTGGCTCAGATCGAGCAAGTACGATGTGAACCTGTCCGTTACCATTGGTTATAAAACGCTTAACACCTTTCAAACGCCATTGTCCGGTTTCATCCTGGTAAGCCTGGAGTTTTACTGCCTGCAGGTCAGATCCGGCATCCGGTTCGGTAAGCGCCATGGCTCCTGTATGTTCGCCGGTGCAGAACTTTGGCAGATACTTTTCCCGCTGCTCTTCAGTTCCGAACTTCTTGATTGTATCGGCAATGTCCTGCAATCCGAAAATATTCATTAGTGATGCATCAGCACGGGAAACAAGTTCAATTGCCATTACATAAATTGTAAAAGGGAAGTTAAGACCACCGTATTTGCGCGGTAATATCATACCGCGGAGATCGGCTTGAGCCAGACGTTCGAGATTCTCCTCGGTACCTTTTGCATATCGAACCTGTCCGTTTTCATAATGTGCGCCTTCTTCGTCAACACCGGATGCTCTCTGATCTATAAAATTACCTGAAATATCTCCAACAACCTCGAGTACCTTTTCAAAGTTATCCATCGCGTCTTCATAGTTTTCCGGGGCAAACTCGAAATCTTTCTTCCGGGAATAGCCTTCCTCAGCAATCTCCAGTACTTCCTTCAAGTCGAGATTCTTGAAATGAAATAATATATCTTGGTTTTCAGTGAAAAAATTAGGCATCTTTTCCTCTATTTCAATTTGTGTTTGAAAAGTTCTATGAATTTAGGAATTACAACTTCGGCGTTACCAACAATACCGTAATGAGCGATATTAAAAATAGGCGCCTCCGGATCATTATTTATTGCAATGATCTTACTAGCTTCCTGCATACCTGCTCTATGTTGAATGGCACCGGAAATTCCAATCGAAAATATCAATTTCGGGCGAACTGTAACGCCAGTCTGACCAATTTGTCTGTCTGAGTTTATAAAGCCCGCATCAACTGCAGCACGGCTGCCTGCTACTTCACCACCTACGGCTTCTGCCAATTCATGAAGAAGCTGAAAATTTTCGTGAGTGCCAAGTCCATAACCACCGGCAACAATGATTGGAGAGCCTTTGAGATTGACCTTGCTCTCCTCACGGTGTTGCTCAATAATCTTAACAATTTCATCCATTGGAGCGGGTTCAAACTTTAATTCTTCAATTACCGGTTCAATAGGTTTATCAACAGGGTGCATTTCCATAACACCTTCACGTACCGTTGCCATCTGAATTGGATTATCAGGCGTAATGATAGTAGCGATAATATTACCGCCGAATGCAGGACGAATCTGCAGCAATAATTCCTTGTAATCCTTCTTCATATAAGTAACGTCGGAGATCTGAAGATCCGTACAGTCCGCCGTTAATCCGCTAGTAGTATTTGATGCGACTCGGGGTGCGAGTCCGCGACCGATAATTGTTGCACCGAACAGTACTATTCTAGGCTGTCTTTGTTTAACAAGATCAGTCAGTATTCTGCTGTATGGAACGTCCCTGTACTTTTCCAATGATTCATGATCAATTAAAATAGCCTCATCTGTTCCGAATTTAAAAGATTCTTCAGCAATGTTTTTAACATTATTACCGATTACAACAGCTTTTAGGATTCCACTTAAATTATCGGCAAGTTTTCTGCCTTTACTAAGCAGTTCAAAGCTGACATCCGCAGGTTTCCCGTCATGCTGTTCAATAAATACCCATACTTCTTTTTTATTTTGTCCCATAAATTATTATCCCAGAATATGATCGTTCAATAATTCGTCGATTAGTTGATTCAAACCTTCCTTAGTTGGTTCTATTTTTTTATAACCACCGGCAGCAAGAACAACCGATTCAATCTTATGGACTTTTGTGGGTGAACCATGAAGTCCAAGTCTGTTCTGTTCAATATTATTTAAGTCGTCGCAAGTAATAGTAGTTATGTAAAGATTTTTGTCCTTGTACTCAAGGAGTAATTCATCAAGGTATAAAAGGGGATTATCGTTACACATCTTTTCCAGATCAAGAAGAGTTTTGGCATTTTTATAAGTCATTACCTTTTTTGCGCTGAATGGTCTCGGTTCCAGCACCCCTTTTACAACGGTTAGAAGCAAGGGAAGTTTAGCTTCAACTGTTTCAGAACCGCCGTCGATTTTCCGCTTTATTGTAGCAAGATCCTTTTTAATCTCAACGATTTCAGTTGCATATGTAACCTGAGGAAGATCTAATTTCTCAGCTGTTTGAGGTCCAACTTGTGCAGTATCGCCATCTATTGCCTGCCTTCCGGCAAAAACAAAATCGAATTTACCAACATGTTTTATGGCTTCGCTAAGTACATACGAGGTCGCCAGTGTATCCGAGCCGGCGAATTTTCTGTCGCTTATTAAATACGCTGAATCTGCACCCATGTACAGGCACTCTTTCAGAATATCTGAGGCACGCGGAGGTCCCATTGTTATAACACTTACTGTTCCTCCGTACCGTTCCTTAACTCTTAGCGCCATTTCGAGTGCTTCACGATCTTCATGATTAAAAATGGCCGGAAGTTTTGAACGGTTAACTGTACCGTCGTCCTTCATTACTTTACCGGAAATGTTAGCAGTGTCCGGTACCTGTTTTACCATAACTATTGAATTATACATAAACCTACTCTTATGTTGATTTAAATTTAAAAAACTAATAAAAGAATATTATTATCGCATTAAATGCATAGCAAAATAATGAATAAAAGTATAAAAAAATTCAATAATGTTACTATTGTTATTTTTGAAGTGACTAAAATAATAAAACAATTCTAGAATACCAGAAGATTGAAAAAATCGTAATGTCCATGTTATTAAAATAATTAGGTGCATATAGCTTGATAATTATAAATGCTAAAGGGATCGTTAATGTTTAATTTGAATCCATTACGAATTATAGGGCATATTCTAAATATTTAAAGTTGCATAAAAAGTTTCGTGTACATGTTTAAAGAAGAACCAGAAACTAAGTGAAGAAAGGCTTAGCCGAACATAACCTAGCTTCACAAAATCAATCTTATTTAGGTCGGTTATTATTAACAAATTCTTTAATCAATCAGAGGATTACATAGAATAGAACAAACAGATGAAATGATTCAACAGCTTAAGGGTGATTTGTCAGAAGCCAAAAACTATGACGATCTAATGGGCAAAGAAGGTGCAATAAAGAAGCTCATCATGATGCTCTTAAATTAATGCTGTTTTTCGCTTTTGAGATTTGTCAAAAAATGGACTATGCAAATTAGAAATTAGGCTATTGTAATTTCTAAAATATAAAATTGTTTTAAGATAAGAATCGATGTATCAATTTTAAAATATCCATTTATACATAATAATTTTCAAGACTCGAAAATGAACCGATATAAGCCAAAAAATCCATTTAAAACATATACTCAAGCCGGAGCATAGTAATAAGTTTCACTTGTCTTCCTTTATTATTTAAATTATCTTAATGAAATCTATTTGATCCGTTATTCAAATAAGTTTTCATACATACTACCTTTTTGTTCCATGGGGCTGGGACAATAATTTATATATATAATAGTATGAAAGATACTTGCTAAGAGTATTTCTTCAAATACATAGTATTTTAAATTAGGTTAATTATTACTAACGTATTGTTTCAGTAAAAGTTAACATTCAAGAAAAAATTATATTTAGTACATGGATGCTTATTTTGCAAAAGAAAATAGGAGCTTACTTCCATGCCAAAACAAAAATATAGCCCAAGTTACAAAGTACGTACAGTTCTCGAAGGCTTAAAATCACCAGAAGGCATCTCGGCTTATTGCCGTCGCAAGGGGATTCATGAAGTTCAGTTCTATCAATGGCAAAAGCAAATGCTCAATAACGCAGAATCAACGTTTGCGAAGGTATCAAAAGCTACAGAACAAAAAATCAACAAATTGGAAGATGAAATTAAGCGCAAAGACCAGATAATAGTTGCAGTAACAGAAGAAGCGCTAGAGCTTAAAAAAAAACTTACAGATTAGGCAGATACTGTCGAATGAGCATAGAAATAAAACTGGATTTACTCGATATGATAACCCGGTATAAAAAGTATAACTGGACAAAGAAAGATATTTGCCGGAAATGGGGTATCTCGCCACAACGGTTTTATTCACTTGAAAACCCGGGGGACAGGGAAACAGAGACACCCAGGATAACCCCTAACAAAATCACGGACAAAGAAAAAGAAGCTGTAATTAGATATGCTCTTTCCCATACCCGATATAACCACCGAGAGCTTAGCTACCGAATGATAGATGAAAATATTGCATATATGAGTTCTTCAAGCGTATACCGTATTTTACGAGAGAACAACCTCATTTTCCTTAGGGGTAAACGGAAAACACCCCAATACTGGAGTCCTCATGAGAGGTTAACTAATCCTGACGAACTTTGGCAAACTGACTTAATGAACATCTCTTATATGGGCAGAGACTACTATTTCTTTTCCTATATCGATGTCTTTTCCCGTTACATTACTTACCACAAGCTGCTGAGTTCTATGACAGGCGATACGATTAAAAACGCAACAGCAGAGGCATTTAGAATAACAGGGAGAAAGCCAAAATCGATTCAATCAGATAATGGAAGCTGTTACATATCACAAGAGTATAAATCGTTCATCAGTAAACTCGGTGTTGCTGCACGCTACATTCACCCACACTGCCCTAACGAAAACGCTGAGATAGAACGCTGCCATAGGACATTGAGGGAACTGGTTGACCCAAATGATGCTGATAACTTCTCAGAACTGCACAAACTTATCAAAGAACAAGTTGATTATTATAATCGCGAAAGATACCACTCGGCTATTGGTTTTATAACGCCTTACGACAAATACACAGGCAAGGCCGAGAAGATATTTTCCGAGAGAACAGAGAAACTACTAAAAGCGAAACAAATTAGAATGAAAGAAAACTTAAACCTTTACAGAAATAACAAAGCAGCATGAATACTAAATTATATTTTTCTGAAAACTATGATTTATCTCTGAAACAATTTGCTAATACTAGTAACGGACTTTTCAAATGAGAATGTCATTAACCAAAAAATTCCTCATCTTTTTTACACTCCCGGTTGCAATAATTGTTTTAATCCAAATATCACTTATTATCCTGGAAGGAAGCAAATTTGTCAAGGAAACTTTCGAGCAGGAACTAGTCAATAATGCCAGCCAGTATGCATTGAGCATCGATTCGAAGCTTCAACTTGTTGAGCGGCTGGCATCTGTTACAGCCACCGAAATAAGATTAATTAATAACTTAAATGAAGAAGATATTTATGAGATGGTAACAAGAAATGTTCTTGCTGATTCATTAGTATATGGTTCTGCTATTGCATTCATACCAGGTTATTATCATGGTAAAAATCTTTTTAGTCCATATGCTTATCGTCATGAATCTGAAATTAAGATAATGGATATCGGCAAAGACAGCTACGATTACACACGATCAAAATGGGAATGGTATAACGAACCTCTGATGACAGGGAGACCTGTTTGGAGTCAACCATACTTTGACAGTGGGGCTGGCGGAATTAAGATGGTTACTTACTCGATGCCTATTATTAAAAACGGGAGGGTTATAGCTGTTGCAACAGTTGATCTGGCTCTCGAGCCATTGGAAAAATTGGTGCATGGCCGACTTACAGAGTACGAATCATTCGGATTTATAATTATATCCTCAACAGGTCAGTTCATTTATCATCCAAATACAGTCAGAATTCTGAGAGATAATATTTTTCAGCTCGACAGTTCAGGTATAGATCGCGAGCAGCAAAAAATCATCGGTCAAAGAATGCTAAATGGTGAAGCAGGTACTATGCAGTTATATGATACCGGCGAAGAAATCTACAGGCTTGCTTTTTATGCGCCTATCCCTACTACAAGTTGGAGTATCTCTGCTTCATTAAGTGAAAAAGATGCATACGCCAAATTAAATGATTTGATCACAACTATCTTGTATACTGTTGGAGCAACAATGATTCTGCTTATTACAGGGTCATTAATATTTTTTAAGAAAATATCCAACCCTTTAAAGGAACTGAGGAATATTGTAACAAAAGCAGGTAAAGGAATATATAAAAAGATAGATGTACCCCGTTCCAATGATGAATTGGGTGATCTTATCAGGACATATAATATGGTAACCGATGAGATTAAAATACGTGAGAATGAACTTAATAGTACGATTCATGATGTCAGAGAAAGGATCAAGGAATTAAAATGTCTCTATAAAGTATCGCAACTAACAGAGAATACCCGTAATGATATAGATGTTGTCCTTCAGGGTATTGCGGATGCAATTCCGCCGGCCTGGCATTATCCTGATATTACAGCGGGCAGAGTTACTTTCATGGATAAAGTATTCACCTCTGAAGATTTTGAAGAATCCGGATGGAGTCAGTCGGGAGAAATACACATTGATAACAAATCTGTTGGTCGTATTGAAGTATTCTATACAAAGGAAATGCCTGTTATTGATATCGGCCCCTTCATGAAGGAAGAACAAGATTTAATACAAGCTCTTGCCAGAATGATATCGGGCTTTTTCGAGAGAAAGACGGTTGAGCAAAAACTGGTTAGGGCAAATCAGGAATTGGAGACAAGGGTTAAAGAAAGAACTTCAGAATTAGCTGCAAGGGAGAAAGATCTCAGAAAACAAACCGATATGTTGAACACCACACTTGAATCCCTGGATCATCCGTTTTATGTAGTCGATGTTAATGATTATTCTATCGTGCTCGCAAATAAAGCAGCTCAGAATCTCGTTGATGATGGTGTGATTACAACCTGTCATGTTTTGTCACATAGGAGTGATGCCCCATGCAAAACCGAATCCGATCCGTGTCCGCTTAATGAAATCAGAATAACAGGCAAATCGGCTACAGTTGAGCATACTCATTTCGATAAGGATGGAAACCCTTTCTTTGCTGAAGTACATGGCTATCCCATATTTAATGAAGAAGGTGAAGTTGTCCAAATGATAGAATACTCTCTGGATATAACTGAACGAAAAATTGCTGAAGCAGCGCTACTTGATGCAAAGAATAAGACTGATGCAATTCTTGCCGCATCGACTAATGGTATTATTACAATAAATGAGAAAGGTATTATTGAAATTTTTAATCCGGCTTCCGAAAGAATATTCGGTTATTCGGCGGAAGAAATTGTGGGAAAAAGTGTTAATAATATTATCCCTGACGAACATGCTTCCAGGCATGATTCGTATATAGAAAATTATTTGATTTCCGGAGTTAAAAAAGTCATTGATAAGCAAGTCGAAAACTTCGGCAAACATAAAAACGGGAAATTAATTCCAATTGAAATTGGGATAAGCGAAGTTAAACTGGAGAATGCTAAACTGTTTACGGCAATTGTAAATGATATATCTGAACGCAAGAAAAAAGAGGAGCAATTAAAACTTATTCAATATGGAATTGACAACGCAAAAGACAGCATATGTTTTGTTGATCCCGATACAGGGATAATTCTCGATACAAATATAAATGCCTATACATCATTGGGATTCAAAAAACAGCAGATTGTTGGAAAGAAGTTCTGGTATTTTGATATCAACTTTCTTCCGGAGAACTGGCCGGCATTTGTTGAGAAATTAAAAGCGGGAGAAAAAGCTTCGTTCGAATCGGCACTTTGCGATAAGGATGATAACCTTATTCCCGTTGATATTAACGCTTCCTATTTCGAGTTTTTTGGCGTTGGTTATATCGTTGCATTTACACATGATATAACAGAAAGAATTGAGGCCCAACAAAAAATATTGAAGTCTAAGGAAGCCGCAGACCGTATTGTAGATACTTCCTCGGTGCCAATGGCTGTTATTGATATGAAAAACAGCAAATTTGTGCGTGTAAATGAAGCCATGTGCAATTTTCATAAGCTTGAAATGGATGAGCTGATGAAGCGCGATACAATGGAAGCTTATGTAGATGCTGTTACAGATAGTAAAATTATTGGTGAAATTCTCAACAAAGAAGGACAAGTACTGAATTATGAATCTGAAGGTAATAGAATTGGAACCGGAGAAAGGCGTATAAGCCTGGTATCAATAAATCCCATAACATACATGGATATTGACGCAATTGTACTCTCCCTGCTGGATATTACTGAAATGCGTGAAATGCAGGATGAACTTGCAAAAGCAAAAGAAGTAGCTGAGGCTGCAACTTACGCGAAAAGTCAGTTCCTTGCGACTATGAGTCATGAAATACGCACCCCAATGAACGCTATTATAGGTTTATCCAATCTTGCACTTAAAACCGAATTAAATCCGAAACAGGAAGACTACCTTGTTAAAATCGACCGGTCTGCTCAGGCATTACTTGGTATTATAAATGACATACTGGATTTTTCGAAAATTGAAGCGGGTAAACTTTCTATTGAAAATACGGAATTCGATCTCGAACATGTTATGGATACTGTATCGAATCTGGTATCCCAAAAAGCGCAGGAAAAAGGACTTGAATTTGCAATATCAATCAGTAAAAATGTACCGTTTAATTTGATTGGGGATCCGTTGCGTGTTGGACAAATTATCACAAACTATTGCAGTAATGCAGTCAAGTTTACGGAAAAAGGTGAAATAGTAGTATCCGCAAACGTAGAATCTCAATCAGAGAATAAGATTGTTCTAAAATTTTCAGTGACAGACACGGGAATTGGATTATCACCGGAACAAAAAAAGAAAATGTTTCAGTCTTTTTCCCAGGCAGATCAGTCAACAACCAGGAAATACGGCGGTACCGGACTCGGCCTTGCAATCAGTAAAAAACTGGCGCAGTTGATGGGTGGAGAAGTGGGTCTGGAAAGTGAAGCCGGTGTCGGTTCAACTTTTTATTTTACTTCAAAATTCGGTATTCAGATGAATCAGAAACGAAAGGAATATATACCTGCGATTGACCTTCGTGGAATGAAAGTTCTGGTTTGTGATGATAATGAAACTGCCAGGGCTATACTTACAGATGCACTTGAAGCTTTCTCATTTGAAGTTACGACTGTTGAGTCCGGACCGTCTGCAATTGATTTATTGGTAGAGCATAAATCAGATCCATTTGAGTTGGTTGTTATGGACTGGAGAATGCCCGAACTTGACGGAATAGAAGCTGCAAGGATTATTCGTGAAGATAAGAATATTAAAACACCCACGATTATTATGGTCACAGCGTTTGGAAGAGAAGAAGTAGCTATACAAGCTAAAGAGGCCGGTATTAGTGCGTTCCTGACAAAGCCGGTTACATATTCAACTTTATTTGATACTATCATGGAGGTGTTCGGAAAAGAAACCCGTACGAAGCGTGATAAAGCAGAAGGAAAACTGAAACATGCTGAAGCTATTGATAAGATTAAAGGCGCTGAAATATTACTAACTGAGGATAATGAAATAAATCAACAGGTTGCCTATGAGCTTCTGACAGATGCAGGGTTTAATGTAGAAATCGCTGAGAATGGGAAAGTTGCGTATGAGATGGTCAAATCATCTGGTATACCGAGCAAGTACAATTTTGTATTTCTCGATATTCAGATGCCGGTTATGGATGGTTATACCGCGGCTCGTGAAATCAGAAAACTGAAAGAATATAATGACCTGCCGATCGTAGCAATGACTGCTGATGCCATGGTTGGAGTAAAAGAAAAATGTCTTGAATCCGGTATGCAGGACTTCGTGACCAAACCCATTAATCCAAATGAAGTATTCGGTGCTCTCGTTGAATGGATTCCGGCTTCGTCAGTAAAACAGGGACTTCGCCATGATAAGGCTTCGCCAGAAAAAAGTGAGCTAAGCTTTGATAATACCGGAATTGAAATTCCGGAACTGAAAGAAGTGGATGTTGAGGAAGGATTAAAGAGAGTTGGAGGTAATAAAAAGCTGTTTGTTTCTCTCATCGAGAAGTTTTACAAGAGTAACCAGGACTTCAAAGAGCAGGTCAACAATGCAGTTAAGAAGAAAGATGCTGAACTGTCCGAAAGGATAGTTCATACATTGAAAGGGGTTTCGGGCAACTTAGGAATGACAGAATTACATCAAGCGGCAAAAGAACTGGATGCAGTGATTAAGGAAGATGTAGAAAAAGTACAGGAATCTGATGTAAATAAAGTAGATGCGCTATTAAGCAAAGTACTGAAAGAAATTGAGAATACATTTGAGTTTTCTAAACCGGCTAATGAAGTAAGTAATGTTAAACTGGAAGATGTAAAAGATAAGTTGGTTGAATTGAAAACTAGACTTGAAGATTATGACTCGGATGCGGGAAAAATACTGAAAGAAATCGGAATTATTGAGGGCTTTGATAAACAGATCAAAGAACTTGAGCAATGTATTGGTAATTACGAATTTGATAAAGCACTCGAAATTCTTGAAAATATTACTTAATAAACAATTCAACAAATATTTCCATTATTATTGAGGGTGAGCAATGTCAGATGATCATTATTTTAAAATAGTAAGTGGAACCTCAGATGAAATTGACAGCGTAGAAGCTGCTGAAGCAGTTATTTCCGAGTGCAAGGAAAAATTAAACGGGAAAGTACCTTCGGCCGGTTTGATATTCATATCAATTTACTTGGATAGTGAAATTATCCTTAAAAAAGTAATCGAGAATTTCCCGGACATTGAACTGATTGGCTGCTCACATGACGGTGTTTTCTCAGGTGATGATAGCTATGATCTCGATGCTGTTAACTTAACACTGTTTTCTTCGAATGTTGTCGATATAAAGGCAGGATTTGCATCAGAATTGTCGGATAAAAATAAGTGTGATGGAAGTATTAACGAGGCAATATCAGAAGCACGGCAATTATCAAATAAGGAAGAATCACTTTGCATTTTAATTACACCAAGTATTATTGTAAGCGGAGCTGATATACTTGGAAAATTCAGAAATAAATTAGGAGATAGTTTCCCGATTATCGGAGGTGCCGCCGCTGATGACTGGAAATTTGAGAATACATTTCAGTATTATAAGACTTCTGTATTTAATGATGCAGCCACATTCCTTTTATTCGGTGGTGAGTTAAAATACGGTATTGGTGTTAAGAGCGGCTGGACCGGTAAAGGGGAAAAAGGAATAATTACAAAGTCCGATGGAAATATAGTAACTAATATAAATCATTTAACAGCCATTGAATATTTTCAGCAATACCTAGGTAAGGACATAACTCCATTGGGAGAGTTTCCGCTGGTTGTTTATGAAGATGATGACACGGTACCATATTTAAGAGCTGCATTGGCTCAGAATGATGACAACGGTTCTTTGATTTTTGCCGGTGATGTGCCTGAGGGAGTTAAAGTTCAGATCGGATTTACGAAACGGGATGATATTATTAAAGCATCAAGGGAATCACTTGAACAGGCGCTTATGAATTATGACGGCGAAATCCCTTCAGGTATAATTTGTTTTTCATGCTCTGGCAGAAAACAAGTATTGGGAATGGATACGGGAGAGGAATATAAACTTGTACTAAATAAAAATCCCGATATATCTGTCGGAGGATTTTACGGATATGGTGAAATTGCTCCAGTTGAAAAAGGGGAATTGTCAAGATTTCATAATGAGACTTTTGTAACACTAATTCTTGGAATATGATTAATGAATGACCAAGAAAAAGAAATACAAGTTCTGAACAGAAAAATTGAAAAGCTTAAGAAAAAGCTTATACAGTCTGAAAAACAAAGAGATAGAAACAATAATCTCTTTGAAAAACTTACAGCTGAAATTGAAAGTCAAAGGGAATCGATCGAAGAAAAAAACAAAGAACTGACACTTACGCAATATGGTATGGATAATGCCGGTGATTCCGTCTGGTGGATAGAACCCTCAACAGCAAAAATACTGCACGCCAATGAAACAGCATGGACTTCTTTAGGCTACACACAAGAAGAATTTATAAACATGTCAATACCCCAGATTGATCCTGTATTTCCACCAGATAAGTGGCCACCGTTAGTAGAACACTTAAAAGCCGGAAATATTCAGGTCTTCGAATCTAAACATAAAAAAAGTGGCGGTTCAATTATTCCCATAGAAGTTTGTGCCCGTTATTTCGAATATGGAGAATCAGGTTATATAGTTGCTTTTTCAAGAGATATCACTGAAAGAAAAAAAGCGGAGGAATTACTCCGAGCGGCAAAAGATGAAGCTGAAGCAGCAACAGATGCAAAGAGTAAATTCCTTGCCACAATGTCTCACGAAATCCGTAACCCAATGAACGCGATAATTGGATTAACTCATTTGGCGCTCGGGACTAATCTGGATATAAAGCAGAAGGACTATATAAGCAAGGCACATGCTTCATCGAAAAATTTACTTGGGATAATAAATGATATTTTAGACTTCTCAAAAATTGAAGCAGGTAAGCTGGATATAGAGACAATTTCCTTTGATCTTTTCAAAGTGATGGAAGATATCAGGGATGTTTTTATATTCAAGACAGAAGAAAAAGGTATAGAGTTTAAAATTTGCAAGGATGACAAAGTACCGCAGTATTTAATGGGAGATCCCTTAAGGATAGGACAAATACTTACCAACTTTGTTAGCAATGCTATTAAATTTACCACAGAAGGATCGGTAACAATAAACGCAAATTATCTTGATGGAAATATAGACAGAGTAAAACTAAAGCTATCTGTAAAAGATACCGGATTAGGAATGACACCAGAACAGGTAGCGAAAATGTTTAAGTCATACTCTCAGGCAGATAAGTCAACAAGCAGGAAATTCGGCGGAACGGGATTGGGATTATCGATATCTAAACATTTATCTGAACTAATGAAGGGAGAAGTTGGAGTAGAAAGTAAGCAGGGAAAAGGGAGCACATTCTACTTTACTGCAGAATTTGATATATGTCACGATACAGCTCAATTTGAATACGATGAATCTGACTTAACAGCAACTTCATTCCAGGGAGTAAAAGTATTGCTCGCGGAGGATAATGAGATAAATCAGCAGGTAGCAAGTGAAATAATGAAATCTGCAGATATTGAAGTAATTACGGCTGATAATGGAAAAATAGCATATGAACTTGTTAAAGGAAATGAAGGGGGGTATCATCTTCTTTTTATGGATCTTCAGATGCCGGAAATGGATGGAGTAACGGCAACAAAGAAAATTAGAAAATTAAAGCAGAGTAATGAAATCCCTATTGTCGCGATGTCGGCAGATGTAATGGATGGAGTTAGAGAGGAATGCCTTAATGCAGGTATGAATGATTTTATAACTAAACCGATTGAACCGAAAGAAGTGTTTGAGATGGTGGGGAAGTGGGTCGGGGAGGATAAAAGGCAAATGATAAAGGATAAAAATGATAAGGAGATGAAGTCAGAAGACAGAAGCAATTATAAGGAAGTAAGTAAAGAGATTGAGATACCGGAAATGGAAACAGTTAATATTGAGGAAGGGTTGCAAAGAGTTGGGGGTAATAAAAAACTATTTGTTTCGCTCATCGAGAAGTTTTACAAGGGTAATCAGGACTTCAAAGAGCAGGTTAACGATGCACTTAAAAAAAATGATCCGGAATTATCGGAAAGGATAACACATACACTTAAAGGTGTTACGGGTAACTTGGGAATGACGGAATTGCATCTGGCATCTAAAGAATTAGATGATATTATGAAAGTAGATATTACCAAGGTAAAAGCAGCAGATGTTAATAAAGTTGATAAGCTGTTAAAAAAGGTGTTGAAGGAGATTGAAAAGTCATTTGAGTTCTCAAAAGCGGATGATTTTGTGAGTAAAGTAAAACTGGAAGATGTGAGAGATAAACTTGTTGAATTGAAAGCTGGGTTGGAAGATTATGACTCTGAGACTAGGATGATTCTTGAAGATATGGGGATTATTGAAGGGCATGAATCTGATTGCGAAAAATTATCCGAAATGATTCAAAATTATGATTATGACGGAGCTTTGACAGTTCTGGAAAACCTAATGAAATAAATTTATATGTTAAAAAGAAAAAAGAAGTTGTATAATAATTAATGAGGAGTCGCTATGGCACTTTTTGACTGGAACGAAGCGTACGCAGTTGATATTGTTGAAATTGATGATCAGCACAAAAAACTTGTTTTACTTGTTAACCAACTGCATGATGCAATTAATATTGGTAAGGGCAAGGAAGTTTTGGGAAGTATTCTGAATGAATTAATTGATTATACTCACTACCATTTCCAAACAGAGGAGAAATACTTTGATATGTATAATTACCCTGATACAGATATACATAAACAGCAGCACAAAGAACTAGTAGAACAGGTAATTGATCTTCAAAAGAAATTCAATTCAGGTGAACCCGTTCTAACAATTGACGTGTTGAATTTATTGAGAGATTGGTTGAATGACCATATAGTAGGCTCGGATGTAAAATTCGGACCATTTCTCAAGGGCAAAGGAATGAGCTGAATTAATTTAAGAGTTATTAAGAATTCAAACATATTGTTAATTGGATAAATTTATTCTACAGGGCTAATATAAATGAGTTCTGAACTTAATAGGAAATTGAAAGAGTTTTTGAAGTTATTTCTTCCATCTTTATTCGTAATTGTATTTATCGTTTATGGATTTGTGAGTATGCTCGAAAATGAATATGTGCACAACATTAAAAGGAATGAATATCATCTGCTGAATAATGAAAAGAAAGATAGCGAGTTCAATCTGATTGAAAATTCTACAAATGCAGTTATTCTTTCAAAAATGATTCTTGCCCATCGCACACAAGTAGAAAGCAATTCTAATCTTGATTTGATTACAGAGGAATTCAAAGGATTTGCAGATGAGAAGAGAGCATATGATCAGGTAAGATATCTGAATAAATCCCGGATGGAAATAATTAGAATTAACAAAAATGATGATCATTACAGGATTGTGGCCGTTGATGAATTGCAGGATAAGAGCAGCAGATATTATTTTATCGAAGGTTTAGAAGCCAAAGATAAAATATATGTATGGAAATGTGATCTAAACGTTGAAAATAATAGTATAGAATTTCCTTATAAACCTATTATTAGGATTGCACATTCAGTAATTGATGATGATGGTAAAGTCGTGGGACTGGTAGTCTTAAATCTTCCTGGAAGCAATATCCTCAATCATCTTGAGCATTCGTCAAAACAGGCGGAAGGAAACATTATCCTGATAAATGATAAGGGATATTGGCTTAAGGGATTGGATGCCGATAAGGAATGGGTATTCATGTTTAACAAACCCGGATATAAATTTTCAGCTGACTTTCAAGAGGAATGGAAGGTTATTTCATCAAATGCCGAGGGACAAATATTAACCGATAACGGACTAATTACATTTACAACAATCCTGGATAAAAATAATTCTCCAGTGGTCGGGGGGGAAAAGGATCGATTGTCTGCAAAAAAGTCGTTAAAATTAATATCAATTGCTAATAATTCTGTAAAGACACCGTCATGGTGGGGAGTTGCAGCCTATAGTTTTGGGATTTTTCTGATATTTTTCATAATTGTCATTGAGCTTGATAGAGGGAGAAAATTCAGTTATGAACTTGTTTTTAAAAATCAAACAGAGCTTATATAGGTGATGAGTCAATGGAAGAACAAGAATTGCCATATGAAAATGATATTGAATCCGCAAACTCCACGAACAATCAATAGGGAAAGTTTGGTAAGGAAGAAATAATCATAAAATTTAAAGACTAAGTGGATTATTAGAAGAATACAATTCAGAAGCATTTGTAAAGTTTGAAGAGATTGGAATTCTTAAGCGGGTTGAAGAAGAGATGAATATAATTAATAGTTATGAATTTGATTTTGCAGCAGAAATTCAAAGTAAACTTAATATGGATAAGATCGACTGGAATAATTAATACAAAGTGTATATTCGACTTTAGTCAGTTAAATAACAGGATGAAAAAATGAGTCTGCTTAAAAAATATTTAACATATCTAATGCTAAATCTGCTATTGGGTGGAACATTACTAAATGCACAGACTGATGAAATTGATAAATTATTGGACCTGGATGTTTCTGATCTAATTAATCTTGAAGTCATTACCGCTTCCAAAATATTGCAAAAAGCCAGTGAAGTTCCTGCAACTGTGAGAGTTATTACACAAGATAAGATTGTGAAGAATGGCTACATTACACTTGAAGATGTGCTCGCGGATTTACAGGGATTTCAGTTTCGTAATATTCTTGGATTCAACAGCTATGTCTTTCAGAGAGGACTACCCAATCAAAACAATCTTACTTTAATCCTGGTTGATGGAATTCAAATTAATGAATTGAATTCAGGAGGTTTTTATGCAGGAGGACAATACGACCTTGACAACGTTAAACGGATAGAAGTAGTATATGGACCGGCCTCTGCACTTTATGGCACCAATGCAATTAGCGGCATCGTTAATATTATCACAAAGAGTCCAAAAGATTCTCAAGGTTTGGAGGCTGGCTTTTTATACGGCAGTTTCAATACAATAAGTGCAAATGCCGGCTATAGATATTTTGATGATGAAAACCAATTTGGAATAGGAATATCAGGGATGTTGAAAACAAGTAATAAAGCGGATCTGGGAGGCAGCAAAGGGGATTTCAACTGGTCTGAGAATATGGAGAATTTTGAGGATGATATTTCAGTCTACGCGAAAGTAAATTATAAAGATCTTACGCTTGGAATAGGATTCCAGAATAAAAAAGCATCCAGAACAACTAACTATAAAACTTTAGGAACAGAATACCTGGATGAAGGTTCCAGCTGGAACATAAATTTCCTAACGGGTTATTTAAAACATATTTTTGATTTATCAGATGCAATACATCTTTCTTCACAGGTATATTACCGGGATGCGACTGTTCTGGATAACACAGTTGGATATGTGACCGAATATGCACAAGAGGGTTATTACAGACCCAACAATCTGGTCGGAATTGAGGAAATATTATCGTATTCGGTAAATAGTAATCTTTCGGTTATTGGGGGCATGGTTTATGAATTAGAAAATCTGGCATTGGGATTTTCTCGAACAAAAAGCAATTCCTCGTCTGCTGCTCCACCTGCACCAACAAAACCTGAACAGCAAACAAATAACCTTTTTAGCCTTTATTTACAGTCACGGTTTAATTTTGCAAATTACTTTAATCTATATGCCGGACTTCGATATGATAACAGCAGTGTTTATGATCATGTCATTACACCGAGGCTGGGCCTGGTTTATAATTACAAGAAAATTGGTGCTAAGATTATCTATACAAATGCTTATCGCGCACCCAAGCCATGGGATTACACGAATGGACTTGGGAATTCTGATCTTGAGCCTGAAAGAATGACCTCAATTGAATTATGCGCTTCGTATAATATTACGAAAAATTCACTATTCGAATTATCGCTCTACAGAAACCTGCTCAAAGATAAATTAAGTCAGATAAATATTTCAAAAGGATTTTACTGGGACAACAAAGGTGAAAGTAGTGTTGAAGGAATAGAGTTCTACTCTGAATTCGCAAAGGGAAATATGGAAGTTTTTGCAAATTACACTTTCAACTATTCGGTAATTAATGAAACGACTGATTCACCTGAAATTGCAAGACATTCGGCTAATTTGGGACTTAATTATAACTTTGCTGATAATTTATCTGTCGGTGTAAGAAATAATTATATTGGTGAAAGATTAAATCCGAAGTTAATTGAATCAACTGGAAACTATAAAATTGGCGCGGCACTTATTTCTCATTTGAATATTTCGTACGAGAAGTTTTATGACCTCAACTTCAGATTGTTTATAAAAAATATTTTTAACGTTGTTTATTATCACTCGTCCAACAGACCACCCGACAGATATAGACAACCTCAGCGATCTGTAATTCTAAAACTGGAGTATAATTTATTTACAAACTAGTTCTTACGAGATGAAGAAAAGCACATACTTGATAGTTATATCTTTTCTATTGGCTATAAATTACCAACAGAAAGCGCAGACCTCGGGTTCTGAGGCGAATATTAAAGCCGTATTGATTTATAATTTCACCAGGTTTTTTTATTGGCCCGAAGGCGTGATAAAAGATGAATTCAATATCGGTATTATCGGGAATAAAAAGATAGCCGAGGCGCTCAGCATTATAGCCGAAAAGAAAGCAATTAAAAATATGCCTACAGTTATTGAGGAAACCAATTCAATAGATTCCATACTTAGATATAATATGATTTACTTGTCCGGAGAGAGTCAATTAAATATTAGCTCCGTTGTTAGTAAGATCGGGAACAAATCAGTATTACTGATTACTGAGGAAGAGAATGCATGTGATATAGGCTCAAGTATTAATCTGATTAAACGTAACGGCAATATAAAGTTTGAAATTAATCTAACGGCACTTAAAAAGAGTGGTATTGAATCCAACTCTCAATTTGTAAAATTAGCACATGAGCTTTTTGAATAGCTTATAATAACAAAAAGTTGTTGATACTTTAATACATTTGTTAGTACTTATGAAGATGATGCGCCGGTTTTCCATAAAGAAAAAACTCATACTCATTATTCTCGGAATAAGTAGTGTTGCTATTATACTGGCTTTAAGTGTTAATTTATACGATGATATTGAAAACTATAAAAGTGATTTAATAAGCAATGCGGAAATTAACGCCGGTTTAATCGGCAAGTCCTGCATGGCTCCGCTGTTGTTCGGTTACTCAAATGAAGTAAAGCAGATTTTAATGAAGCTGAATTCGGTACAGTATGTATTGAATGCATTTGTGTTTGATGCGGATTACGAATTTGTCGGTGCATTTAATCGCTTTGAGGAAATTGAACAACCAAGCAAACAATATTTAAGACAATCGAAGACACATTTTGATGATGACTATCTAATAGTTACTACTCCTATTATCGACGATGGTGATTTCTACGGTACGATTTACATGCGCGTTTCCACGGAGATTCTGAAAGAAAAAACAAGAAATAATGTAATCACTTTGATAGTGATAATATTCGGAACAATAATATTTTCTTACATATTATCGGTGTATTTCCAAAGAATAATCTCCGGTCCCATTGTCAAACTGACTGAAGTTACTAATCGTATCGCTGGGCAAAACGACTATTCCATTCGTGTTAAACCAGTTGGTAATGATGAGATAACGGATCTGTATAAAAGGTTTAATTACATGTTTGAAGTTATTGAATCCAGAGAAGAAGAAAGAAACAAGGCAGTAAAAGAAATTGAAAACTTAAACAGAGATCTTGAAAGAAAAGTTTCTGAGAGGACAAAGGAACTGGAAAAAGCAAAAACTGCTGCTGAAAACGCATCAAAAGCAAAGAGTGAACTTTTATCTAATGTCAGTCATGAGTTAAGGACACCGCTTAACATTATAAACGGTAACAATTTGATTCTGGCAGAAAGAATTACTGAATCGAACTCGAGAAAAATGATAGGGAAGATTAATACAGCAGTCAGGAATCTGACTGCAATGGTTAATAATATTATATATTATTCAGAATCTGAAGTTGGAACAAAGACACTCAGTATTGCCGATTTTAATATTGAATTGGTATTTCAAACACTGCTGAAGTCTCATGAAGAATCTGTTCAAAAAAAAGGATTGGAATTCAGATATGAAATTGATGAAAGGTTGCCTGAAGTATTCAAAGGTGATTCGGTACAATTACTACGAGCTATTGAATTGTTGGTAGATAATGCTGTCAAGTATACTGAATCGGGATATGTACTTCTTAAAGCAGAAATGAGGGAGATAGAGGGAAACAGGAACAGAGTCGGCTTTGTTGTTCAGGATACCGGTATAGGAATAAAGCCCGATAAACTGGGAAACATTTTTAATCACGTATCACAGATAGACGGAAGCTCTACACGGAAATATGGCGGTATCGGTCTCGGATTGACATTATGTAATAGGATTGTTGAGCTTCTTGGCGGAAAAATTACTGTTAATAGCGAACCGGGTAAAGGTTCCGAATTTCAATTTAACTTGGCATTTGAGTTATCTAATAAACAAACTCTTGAAGATGAAGAACTGAAAGCAATTCAGAGTAAATATTACAGACAGTTGGGAATAAGTACAAAGGACAAATCTGATGGAGTTACATCATCAGTAAGACAAAACACTCCTTCAATTAAACCGGAATCTGTTCGATCAAAAAAAGAAGTAAAATCTAAACTGCAGGGACTCAGAAAATTACTGGAAGATTATAACGCCGATGCCGGGAAAACATTAAGTGATATAGGAATAATTACCGGTTATGAAAAAGAATTAATTGAACTGCATAACAATATAAATGAATATGATTTTGAAGCAGCTTTGTTAACTCTAAATAAGATTAAGTTATAAGTTTATTACAAAACAGTATATAAATTAATAATTACAAGGTAATATAATGGAAGATTCCGGACAAAAAACAATTCTTATAGTTGATGATACACCTGAAAATATTGATATCCTGAATGAACTTTTAGCGGATTATAATCGTAAGGTGGCTGTAAATGGGCAAATGGCAGTTAAAGTTGCGGAAAAGACACACCCTGATCTTATCTTATTAGATGTAATGATGCCGGTGATGGATGGTTTTGAAGCTGCTAAAAAGTTGAAAGATAATCCCGACACAAGAGATATCCCAATCGTTTTCATAACAGCCAAAACCGATGTCAATAGTTTTATTGAGGGATTTGAGATCGGGGCACACGATTATATCATGAAACCATTTGATCCCAAAGTTGTGCTTTCCATGGTAAAGCAAAAACTCGATGAATAAGCAGTTATATTTTTAGTCCGTTAAATTAATTCTTGCGACTGATTTGAGAATTATTAACAGGAGTTTTTGAAAATGGATAGAAAAGATTCAGTAATCTTAATAGTCGACGATGCACCTGAAAATGTTGACATTCTTAGCGATGTACTTCAAGTCTATGACAGGAAAATTGCTATAAACGGCGAGCGAGCATTAAAGATAGCCAATTCAGCTAGTCAGCCCGATATAATTCTCCTTGACATTATGATGCCTGGAATGGATGGTTTTGAAGTATGCGAACGGTTAAAATCAGAAGAGAGGACAAAGGATATACCGGTTATATTCATAACTGCGAGGGATGATCAGGAATCCCTGATCAAAGGATTTGACGCAGGGGCAGTAGACTATATCAAGAAACCATTTAATCCTGAAGAAGTGTTAAGACGAGTGAATCTTCATCTATCACTTATTAGATACAGAAAAGCATTGGAATATTTGAATAAAAATCTTGAAGAAAAAGTAAGAATAAGAACACAGGAATTAGTAGTTGCAAGGAATAAAGCAGAAGAATCGAACCGGCTAAAATCACATTTCCTTTCGCTAATGAGTCATGAACTAAGAACACCCATGATGGGAATACTTGGTTTCTCGGAAATACTTAAGGATGAAATTGAAGATAATGAATTGTTGGAGTATGCAAATAACTTATACAGAGCTTCATCACGACTAAAGGATACGCTCGAGTCTATTCTGAATTTATCAAGAATGGAATCTACCAAGCACTGCCTGGAAATCAGTGTATTCGATATTGTTGAAAGAATTACAGACCTTGTTAAAACTCATACCATAAAAGCGAATCTAAAAGGTTTGAACCTGAGTTTTTTTCATAATTCTAAGGAAAGTATTGCACATCTCGATGTCGCCAAGTTTGATATTATTTTTAACAACGTGGTTGATAATGCAATTAAATACACGAAGATTGGAAATATTGATATAAAATTATCTGTGCATAACAAGGTGGATGTCAAGTACTATAAATTAGTTGTATCGGATACAGGAATTGGCATACCTGAAAATATGCACGAGGTAATATTCGATGAATTCAGACAGGTTGATGAAGGGATGGGACGGAATTTCGAAGGAGTGGGCTTAGGACTATCTCTCGTCAGGAAATATATTCAAACGATGAATGGAAATATTAGTTTAAAGAGTTCATCCGGGAAAGGCTCTGAATTTACAATACTGCTTCCGTGCGATTTATCAATGGGAAATTACATTCTTAAAATGACAGATAAAAAGAGCGATGAGTACATAATCCCTGATAAAAAAATTAATTTACTAATGGTTGAAGACGACAGTTCTAATGTGAAAGTGTATTCCCTTTTCCTTAAAGATTTTTGCGAGATATCCGTCGCCAAAAACAGTGAAGAGGCTTTTAAACTGGCCGAACAGAATGACTATGATTGTATTCTAATGGATATAAATCTCGGCACCGGTTTGTCGGGTGTTGATATAACAAAAGAGCTCCGCCGACAGGATAAATATAAGGAGATACCGATAATTGCCTGTACGGCTTATGCCCTTGATGGGGATAAGGAGAACTTTCTTGAAATTGGATGTTCTCATTATATCGCAAAACCAAGCCGTCGGGAAAAAATAAGGGAAGCAATAATTAAGAGTCTCAACTAATTCTAAATAAGGACTTAATTTGAACAGAAATAATTCAACGATATTGATTGTAGACGACACACCTGAGAATATTGATATACTCAGCGATGTACTGAAAGAATATAAACGTAAAGTTGCTACAAATGGTGAGCGAGCACTAAAAATTGCAAATTCGCCGAATCCTCCGGATTTGATTCTGCTCGATATAATGATGCCGGAAATGGATGGTTATGAAGTTTGTCGGAGATTAAAAAATGAAGAAAGTACTAAGAATATTCCGATAATATTTATTACAGCAAAAAGTGAAGTGGAAGACGAGACAAAAGGTCTTGAACTTGGTGCGGTAGATTTTATTGCAAAACCAATCAGTCCTCCCATTGTACATGCAAGGGTTAAAAACCAGCTGGAACTACTGGAAAGTAGAAAGAAACTTGAAGAACAGAATGATGAACTGGAAAACCGAAATAAGTATATAACGGACAGCATTAACTATGCTAGAAAAATTCAATCTGCGATTCTGCCGACTAATAAGTATTTCAATTCAGTACTTAAAAATAATTTTTTAATATACCGGCCGAAGGATATAATAAGCGGAGATTTTTACTGGGTTTACGAAACTTTGGATAAGGTATTCGTGGCCTGTGTCGACTGTACAGGGCACGGAGTCCCGGGATCAATGATGTCGATGATAGGCAATACTCTTTTAAATGAAATAGTTACATATAAAAAATTTACATCCCCCGCGGAAATACTTAATGAACTCGACGAAGGTGTTAACAGCGAATTGAATAAGGACGCCAATACCGAGTCCTTCGATGGTATGGATCTTAGTTTTATCTGTATCTATAAAAACGAGAATAAATTTGCTTATTCTGCTGCATACAGACCACTCTTCTATTTCAAAGAAGGTGAATTAAACGAGTTAAAAGGAACGAGGAAATCGATTGGCGAAAGAAAAAAGAAAAAGAAAAAAATCACAGAAGAAACAGTTGAATATAACTCGGATATTATGCTTTATATGTTCACGGATGGTATTGTGGACCAGAACAACAGTGAAGGAATTAAATTCGGCAGCCGAAAATTAAAGGAAGTGTTAAAGAATGTAAACGCTCTTCCTCTTGAAGAACAAAAACTAAGATTTAGCGAAATTATCGATGAACATCAGGGCGAAGAAGTTCAGCGGGATGATATTACACTGCTGGGTATCAGATTGAAGTATTGTAACCTAGATAAGGGTGAAGTAAAATACTCTTATGAGTATGATGGTATGTGTTCTAATAAGGAAATGATAAAGTTTACCGAATTACTCGAAAAAGAAGTTGAACCGTTAGTCAGCAGAAAGGAATACAAAACAATTTTATTTGTATCCAACGAGATATTTCAGAATGTCGGATTTTACTCATTTGAGCATGCACCGGACGATGAAGGTAAAGAATACGGTATCGGGATAATAAATCTTGAATTAACCGACTGCTATTATTCAATATCATCTGAAAACTATGTTAATCCCGATAAAGTTGATTTTATTATTAAAAAAATTGAGCAGTATAATTCACTCGATCATACGCAGCTGAAATCATTGTATAAGCAACTTCTCAAATCGGAAGGTGAAGAGGGGAGTAAAGGTGGCGGAATTGGGACACTTGAGGTTATCCGAAAATCAAAAAATCCAATAAAAGTAGAAATAACAGACAGAAGTGATAAAGGAATAAAACTCAAATTATTAATAAATGTAAACATCGGAGAAAATAATGGATAATTTAATTATCGAGAAAACCAAAAATACTCTTGGAGTTAATTTCATTGCCGAAACCGGCGTACTGGAATTAACAGGTTCATCATTCCCTGAAAATGCAAGTGAGTTTTTTACACCTCTTGTCGACTGGTTAAAAAATGTACATGCTGGAAGTAACTGGTAAGATGACTTTGAATTTAAAGTTTGATTACCTCAATTCGAGTTCTATTAAGTTCATTTCGGACATAATTGATAAACTTGATTTCTACTGTAAGGGCGGTGGTGACGTTGAAATAAACTGGTACTACGATGAGAATGATGAAGACATTGAAGAGATGGGCGATGAGTTAAAAGAGGATGTAGACTTACCTTTCAATTTAATAATGAAGTGAGGCGAAAATGAGCGAAGGAAGAAAACCTAAAAATGAAACTGAAGAAGTATTTGCTGAGTATTTTGCTGCACTTGAAAAAGCTGATCAGGTAAAGGCGAATCCTGATTTACCTCAGAGGGCTATGCTGATGGAATATATGGAGCTTGCCGAGAAGTTCGAGCAGCTTCTTAAAACATCTGTCAGAATAGCTAAACTTGGAGATAAGGCTCAGAAAAAATTGATGAAATATAAAGAGCTTTTAGATACACTAAGAAATATTGAATAATAAGATAGATATTATATCACTCAATACTGAATTACATGTATAGTTGTAAATAATTCTCATTTAAAATGCCGTTATCATAAAATAGAAGATTAAATATGCAGGAAAGGGATTATAACAAGCTTCTCCAGGAAGCATTTGAACACCTTCATAAGGGAAGGGGCAGAATCGCTCTCCCTATTGCAAAGGAAGTTTTTTCGGTTCGTAACGAGAGTGCAGAAGCGGCACTTTGTTACGCATGGGCATGCCTTGAGAACGGGCAAGTTGCAGAAGCAAAACACTTTACCGGTCTCTCTGAAATATTGAATGACAATTCGTTTATAGCCCGGATGTATCGCGGTTATCTTCAAATGAGGTTGTCGAGCTTTGAAACTGCCATTTATGACTTTAACATGACTGAAGGCAAGCAGAAAGAACTGCTGGCGTGGACGTATCTTAACAAATCGAAATCGCTTGCTAGTATTGGTGAGTTTACTAAGGCGCAGAGCTTTTATGAACTGAGCTTAATGATAGATAACAATGCTCATCCCGAATGGAAAAATTCAAGAAAGTTTTTCAATTCACTCGAAATGCTTGACAAAGATCTGAACAAACTCAAAACCGAAATAATCTCTAAATTACTGAAACTAATCGTTTCCGGATTAAAGGAGAAAGAATATTGGTTTGTTGTACTGGCTGCCTCAAGATTTAATGAAAAAACGGAACTGTATAAAAAACAGCCTTTACTCTTAATGGCTGAACTTGAAGCCATGCTTAAGTTAAATCAGTTTACCGCACTTGATGATAAAATAGTAAAATATAAACCTTATCTTCAGGAAAATGAAAGATTCGATACTATTGCTAAAGCATTGGAGAATTATAAAGGATCCACGAACAGGACGATTAAAATACCGGGTTCAGACGAGGATAAAACATTAATTAATCCGGAAATAAGCAAGAATCCTTATGCCGATATATTTTCAATCGCTTTGTTCAATGCCGATCAACAAAAGGAAGAAGAAGAAAAGAACAATCATATCGAGATTGATCTGTCAAGTACACCTCACATGGGAATTGAAGTTATATGTAACAATCCCTTTTTTAATAAGGAGTCTAAATCACACGCATGTTTTATAGCCTGGTATCTTGACGACGATTTAATTCATCAATCGACATTTACACTTGATGTACCATCTGACTGGGATGCATTTGTAATAAGAGATTATACAGACGCAAGAAATAACAGGCTTTGGCAAAATGGTGAAGCAAGAATAGAACTCTATTTGAACAGGCAAATAATAATGTCGTACAAATATCAGTGCGGTGAAAAGAATGTAATTAAGAACAGTGAAATTGGTAAAGAAGCTGATTCTGCAACAGTGCGGGAACAGGGAAATGATATTGCTAATATTACCGGGGAACTGGATAAAATAATAGGACTTGAAAATGTTAAATCCTCGGTTAAAGAACTAATAGATTATCTTGAGTTTATGAAGGAGCGTAAGAAATTAGGTCTCAAAGCAAAAGATCAGATTTCAGTTCACGCAACATTTTTAGGTAATCCCGGTACAGGTAAAACCACAGTAGCAAGATTAATGGGGTCAATATTCAAAGGAATGGGACTTCTTGATAAAGGAGAAGTAATTGAAGTTGACAGATCTACTCTTGTCGGACAGTATATTGGCGAAACAGCACAGAAGACTGAAAGAATAATTGAAGAGGCGATTGGGAATGTTTTATTTATTGATGAGGCCTATACACTAGTCAAGAAGGGTGGGGGACAGGATTTCGGACAGGAAGCAATTGATACCCTACTAAAACGTATGGAAGATAGGAAAGGTGAGTTTTTTGTTATTGCTGCCGGATACCCTAAAGAAATGGAAGAATTCCTTTCATCCAATCCAGGTTTGAAGTCTCGGTTCACTCATCATTTTTCGTTTGATGATTACAATCCGGAAGAACTGCTGGACATATTTAAGTCGATGATGAAAGATGAAGATTACAGGATTATGAATTCTGCTCAAGTTCTTCTTAAGAAGGAATTAACTAATCTTTATCGAAACCGTGATTCTAATTTCGGAAATGCCAGGACGGTGCGTAAGCTATTTGAAGATGTAAAGATGCAGGTTAGTAAGCGTTACTTAAGTCTTGATAAGATAGACCGTACGCAGGAAAAGCTGGTAACAATATTCGAGGAAGATATAAGAGAAGTAATTACGTTGAAAGAAGATAAATCCGCCTATGATGTTCCAGTAAACGAGGAAATGCTGAATGAAGCATTAAGTGAATTAAATAAACTTGTCGGACTTACTTCTGTTAAGAAAGATGTAAATGAGCTTATTAAGCTTGCCAAGTTCTACCGTGAATCCGGGGATGATATAAGAAAGAAATTTTCTTCACACATACTATTCTTCGGGAACCCGGGAACGGGTAAAACAACTGTAGCTAGAATGATTGCGAAAATATATGCAGCACTTGGAATTCTGCCCGGCGGACAATTAGTAGAAACCGACCGTCAGGGATTGGTGGCATCATATGTTGGTCAAACAGCGCAGCAGACTACAGAAATAATCGATTCAGCAATAGGCGGAACACTATTTATTGACGAAGCATATACACTAGTTAAAGAAGGAGGTGGTCAGGACTTCGGTACCGAAGCTATTGATACTCTTCTTAAACGAATGGAAGATGACAGGGGAAAATTTATTGTGATAGCAGCCGGTTATACTGAAGAGATGAAATCATTTCTGGAAAGTAATCCGGGAATGAAATCCAGATTTACCAAAACTTTCCATTTTGAAGATTATAATCCCGAAGAGTGTATGGTGATATTGAATGCAATGTGCAGGAAGAATAATCTTGCAATCAATGATGAGGCAAAGATTGCACTTGAAAAGTATTTTAACAAACTATACCGTGAACGGGATAAGAATTATGGTAATGCAAGACTTGTTAGAAATACATTTGAGTCGATGAATAAAAAACATTCTCTTCGAATGGTTTCACTGGATCAGACTGAACTTACTGTTGAGGTCAAAGCAACAATTACAGTGGATGATCTAGACGATATACTTCCAAAACAGGTTCAGGAATCATTTGCTATTAAAGGTGACGCTGAAAAGCTTGACGAGTACCTTTCAGTACTTAATACTATGACTGGTCTTGATGATGTAAAGGAAGGAGTTGAAAAGCTTGTTGGCAGCCTTAAAATCACTCAGATGCGAAAAGAAAGAGGAATGGAAGTTATACAGAAATTGCTTCATTCCGTGTTTACAGGCAATCCTGGTACAGGTAAAACCACGATAGCAAGACTACTCAGCAATATCTTAAAAGAGCTTGGAATACTTTCAAAAGGACAGCTTGTTGAAGTAGACAGGGCCCAGCTTGTCGCAGGTTATTCGGGTCAGACGGCGATTAAAACAGATGAGGTGATACAAAAATCTCTCGGCGGGACACTATTTATTGATGAGGCTTATACTTTATCGAGAGGCGGAGGAGATTTCGGGCAGGAAGCCATTGACACTCTTCTTAAACGCATGGAGGATTATAGAGGTCAGTTTGTTGTAATTGTAGCCGGCTATACAAATGAAATGAAAACGTTCGTCGATTCAAATCCCGGATTGGCATCAAGGTTCACTAATAGTTACCACTTCGCTGATTATAATCCCGATCAGCTTACTGAAATTGCAAAGAGCATGGCAAAAAACAGCGGATATAAGTTCGATGACTCCGGACTGAAAGCACTGGAAGCCAGATTTGCAGAACTATACGATAACAGGGATAATAATTTCGGAAACGCAAGGACAGCCAAGAATGTGCTCCTCGAAATGATTAGTAATCAAGAATCCAGGTTGTCGCTATTGCTTAATCCATCTGATGAGGATCTGAGAAAACTAACTGAGCAGGATGTGAATATAGCCAAGAATTAATTGAGAAATAAAACACTCCTCCATACATTAAATAAAAAAGGGAAGTGTTGAGCTTCCCTTTTTTTACAATGAACTGAAGTACTCATTACATTTCCAGACGTACACCTAAATAGGCCATTCGTCCTTTAACAGGTCCCCAAACAAGCGAAGCGTCGAAATAGTCACTATTTGGGTTCAATGGATCAATAATCGGATCCTCCTGACGAACATCGAATAAGTTTTCAATTCCGAGGTATAAGTCAAGTCCCAACTCAAATCTTTTAGTAATCTGGGTATTCGCTATAAGAAAATCGGGTGATACATTCCTTGTTAGTAATTCACCATTGGAATTAGTTACGCTGGGTATACGCTTTGCTCCAAACCACTGCAGAGTCAGATCAAGTGCCCATCCTTCGGATTCGATATAATTCCCGGTTGTATATCCAATGTTGAATAACAGTCTGTGCTTTGCCGTAAGCGGTTTAGATTTCAACACACCGTTAATTTTATGCTCCACATCCAGATATCTGTAAGCAAGTCTGGTTTCAATACGTTCCAGCGGCTTCATGTTGAGCTCGGCTTGCAGACTGTTGGATGTAATCCCGTTTGATACAGTATTGAATATTACCTTTCCCGGATTGCTATCGATATCCGCAATAAGAGCTTCTACAAATAAGGTGCGGTAAAAATCTATACTCAAAGTAGCTTCGCGCCACTGATACAGGAAATAATGCGTTAAGTTTAGCCCGAAATTCCAGGCTTCTTCCTGTCCGAGTCCGTAACCGTATGAATTATTGGAAATGATCTCAGTCTGACGTGAACTTACGAAGACTGAGGAATATTCAGTGAAAATATTAGGTGTTCTGAATCCTTTTCCGGCAACTCCGCGGAAAATCCAGTCAGGATCGGGTGTATATTTAAGGTGGAGTCTTGGAGTGAACATGGTTCCGTAATAGTTATGCTCATCCAACCTTAGCCCTGCTACCGCGGAAAACATTTCATCGGGTGAGTAAGTGTATTCGAAATAAACGCCGGGAATACGCTCAATTCTATTATAGTCTACTTCAGTAAATGTTTCATTGAATTCATCGAAAAGAAAGCTGATTCCGGTTCGGAATTTATGAGTTTCGCTAAACAGGGAAGACTGGTAGATCAGATTTAGAAAGACGTTTTTATGTTCACCGGAGTATTTACGACTTCCAAATTCAGCGTTGTTATCGAACTTATTAAACGCCCACTGGAAACCGATACTTTTGTAACTGCTGTTCGGAAAAATGTAGCCTGCCTTTCCGTAAATTCTGAAATTATCATTGTCACTTCTGAACCTGTACGGACTCTGACCGGAATTTTCATTAACGGATGAAAGTGTACCGCCTTTTTTCTTATTCCTGAAGTATTGAACACCCAATTGGGACTCGAAATCATTATCGCCGAAGTATTTCCATTTTTGTTGAACATTGAATGTATTGGATTTGGGCATATCCATAAAGTTATCATTGTTTACGTCCGACTCATGCTGTCTGGAACTTGCATGCAGCAAAGTTATAGTGGATAGTTTTGAGCCCAGATTTCTTCGAACATTCAGGTTCCCTTCGAATCTTTGTTCATTATTTCCGTAAACATTCAGGAGAATGTCTTTCTCGTTTATTGCAAACGGTTTTACCATGCCGATATCCACCTGACCGGTAATCGATTCGAATCCGTTGACAACTGATCCAATACCCTTTGATACATTAATCGATTGGATCCAGGGACCGGGAAGAAAAGCGAGTCCGATATTGGAATTCAATCCGCGCAGATAAGGAATAGCCTCGAGAGTTTTTTGTGTATAAACACCAGATAAACCGAGCATTTCAATCTGCTTAATTCCTGTTATAGCATCAGTTACCGAAACATCCACTGAAGGATTGGTTTCGAAACTCTCCGAAAGGTCGCAGCAGGCCATCTTATTGAGCTCTCTTTTGGAAATGACTTGAGTGTTTTCAACTGCCTTGTAGTCTAATACTGTACTGCTGCGCTCCGCGGTAATCTCAATATCATCAACTTCACCTGTTGTACTTCTTAGAGTAACTTCGATATATTCTTGATTGATCACATCGATTGTGTCGGGTTCATATCCGACAAAGCTGATAACAAGCAAGTTTGATTCAGGGCTTTTGGGAATATTGAACACTCCATCCGGATTACTGGCAGTGCCAACACTTGTACCAAGAAATATAATATTTGCACCCGGAAGCACACTTTTATTCCCATTCGAATCTAATCCGTAAATCTTTCCTTCAATAATATCCTTAGCGAAAAGAGATATTCCAGCCAGAAACATTAATGTAAATATCATTGATTTATTCATTACAATCCTTTTTCTGTATGCACATAATTGAATTAGTGAGTTTTAGCATTATCTCTGTATAAGCAGCATCCGGGAAGCTGTGTATAAACTGAGTCGGCTGCTGTGAAAGCATCGGAATCATGACCCACCAGTGCAATTCTGTGCTTAAGAGAATCCAGTGAAATCGCATCTGAATAAGCAATCTTAAGGTTTTTTGTCACTTTATTCCATTTAGCAAATTTTACTTCATCTATATCCAGGGCTTCTTCAATTCTGTCTTTACATTGATCGCAGTTTCCATAGACTTTAAATGTGGTTTCTTCAATTTTATCCTGCCCAAAGATTATTACAGTGAATAAAACCATAATTAGAATCAGATATATATTTAAGATTTTCATTTCGTACCTCTCTTTAAATTATAAATTGAATACGGCAGGCATACAAACAACATAAGTATTACCGTAATGTATTTATGAATAAAAGTAATTTAGAATGATGATATTATAATATTAAAGAGAAGGTCTAAATTATTAGAACGGAGGATTGTAAGTATAGTTTTTGAGGAAAATTCATGTTTATTGTTTGTATGAATAGGGATTCATTCTTTTTGGCATATGTTAAATCTTTTAATGAATTATCTTTTAATACAAAAAGTAATTCAATATTCTTATTGAAATCTACCGTGCTAAGATTGTAATTATCCTCAATTTTAAACGTCTTAATTTCATCGACACAACATGAACCATCACAACAGGAACAGCAACAATCACAAGAGGATGAACCTGAATAGTTGTTAAATGCAATTCCATCCGAGGAAACTTTCCCGAGGCAAAAAGTATTTGAAGTAAAAATGCCTATTGTGAAAGACAAATATAAAACTGTCAATAATATGTGTAATGTCTTTTTCATATCAATTCCTGGAAATGATATTACAAAAGTTTGATGAAAAGTAAAAGTGTATTTAAGCAAGCCCCAAAAAAAAGGGAAGTAATAAAAATTACTTCCCTTAAATGCGGAGAGGGAGGGATTCGAACCCTCGGTACCAGTTTACCCAGTACGACGGTTTAGCAAACCGTTGGTTTCAGCCACTCACCCACCTCTCCGGGACTGAAAAATTAAAATAAAACTATGGAAAACTATAGACGGTTTAGAATCCCGATAGTCATCGGGATCAGCCACTCACCTTTATCGCGCTTTGCGGGGCACCTCTCCATAGCTGAAAATTTATTACAAAATTTTGTTAAGAACATTCTAATAAGAAATACAAATATAGAAACATTTTCATAAATCAAAAATATTTATTTGAAATATGTCTAATAATCAACTTAATACGAATCATAACATTTTTCTGACGGTATATAAGAATATTAAAGTAAAAAATATCATAATATCATACATGACAGCTTCTTGTACTTCTATAGTTGATATTTTATTATCAAACCTATTGTAAATAAATTTATGAATAAACCATATAAAAGGAACAAAAGGTTTTAGTCCAATACAATATTGTCTCTGAATTTTTTCGAATTTATCAATTCTTATAGCAGTTTTTTCAGGATAAGCGATTGCTACATTTGGATTATACTTTAATTCATCATGCATTGTTGAATCGGGGCCCATGAGTTTAAGATTGAGTTGATGAAGTGCAGATTCTGTAGCTATAAGATGAGTATAAGAACCCATGTGTTTGTGAACAAAGGCAATAAATAATAATAGTATTATTATACTCGTTCCAGTTAATAACTTGAATTTGCCATTTATTAAAAGTTTGAATTTATTACAGACATCGATTCTCATTAATGATAATAGTAAAACACTGATCCCACTAACATAAAACGCAGTTGTAGTCCACATTGCAACTTCTTTTCTATTGATTTGAGCCTTTCGAGATGATATCACTTCATTATTATACTCTCTCAATTTGTCAATATTCTCGACATGAAAGTCAGAGGAAAAAGAATCAGGCATTATAATTTTCGGATTATGAAAAAATACTGCATAAATTGATAGTATTGTAATTAACGCTATAAAAGAATACCAATACGGATGAGATTTAAACTTACTGATTAACAAAGATTTCATCTTATTTACCTTTTATTGTTATTACAAATACCCATCAGTTTTCCGCTCTTTTCTTAATGACCATTTTATCATAGGCAAGAATAAGAAAAGCTGTAACAACAGCGAGAATTGCAAAAACCAGCCACATCAGATCAGGTCTGTTCATATCCCGCGCGAATGCAGCGTAAAACTGTCCGGAAAGGATACCGCCGAATAAGTTACCAAGAGCCACACACCAGTAAAAGTATCCCATATACAACGCGGTTTTTCCAGGAGGCGCAATCTTACCGGTATATTCTTTCGATTTCGGACTAGCCATCATTTCACCGAAAGAGAAAACCACAATACCGGCAACAACAATCCAGCCGGTTGTTCCCCATATCATAATAGTAAAACTGACTACTGTTACCAGTGTGCCCCAGAATATAGTTGTGAACGGTTTAAGGCGGGTTACAAAATAGGATACCAGCACCTGGAAGAAAATAATTGCGCCCGCATTAATATTTATAATATATTCCGGATTAACCTGACCTTCATGAACCATTGAGTCCTTGAATCCCTGTATGTAACTGCCGAGACCAATAGAACTCATCAATCCCGTTATAGATGTCAATAAATCGGCTGTATCAACAAAGTCCTCGATATAAACAGGGAGAGTGTAGAATATCTGGTTGAAGGATGTCCAGAACCCTGACATGAGCAGCAGGAATAACCCGAATCTCCAGTCACCCATTTTCATCGGCTGCATATGCCAGGCAACATTTCTGCCCTTGTTCTTTTTTACTGTAGCATCATAACCAAAATTCGCTGCAAACCATGCAAGACAGAAAACGATAATCTGTGTCCAGGTGAAAGTCCCGTCTGAAGTGTATTTGGATCCGACCACAAGTACTACTAACAATCCGAATATAAAAAGGAAAAACCTGGCGTTTCCTAGAACTTCAACCATGCCTTCCATGACCTGCCCGAAACTCTTATTACTTTTTTCTTCACCTTCAATTTTAGGTTCTTTGTACATTATAGAAACAAAAATAAAATTGATCGCAATCCATCCCGCGGAGGCAATGAAAACGTATTCCCACGATATTGCACGAACTATTCCGGCTATAATCGGGCCGACAAATCCGCCGATATTTACCATCATGTAGAAAATACCAAATCCCATTGAAGATGTTTTATCGTTAGTAGTTTTCGAGATCGTTCCGATTATCACCGGTTTGAATGTACCGGCGCCCACAGCAACAAGCATAAATGCAAGGAAGAATGTCGGGAACGAAGTCAACTGACCAAGGAGATAATATGCAGGAACGAGTATAGAGAAAGCGATGAAAAGTATTCGTCTAAAGCCGTACCTGTCTGCAAGTGCGCCGGATACAACCGGGAATAGATAAAGGAAGAAAGTAACAACACCTTGTAATACACCTCTGTCTTCATGCGAGAAGCCTAATCCTCCGTCTTTAACAGACCCGGTAATGTACAATGAAGATACGGCAAAGAATCCGTACCAGGCCATTCTTTCAAAAATTTCCATTATGTTGGCTGCCCAGAATGAAACAGGGAAGTCCTTCAATCGAATTTTGGTATTATCCATATATATTCCTTATTCTTCTGGTAAACTTTTGTAAATTTGAATAAAGTGTTTCGGGTAATTATATTTGAACTTATGGTTGGCTAATCTATGAAATATTTATGAATCATTAAAATTTCTGCCTGCTTAATCAGATCATCGAATATTGAATAAAAGAAAATATATACGGGGTAAAAATGAGCAAAGTTATTCTAAAAACTGAATTCGAGAAATTGAATTTCTGGAAAAGCGGAAAAGTAAGAGATATATACGATCTCGGAGAATACTATCTGCTTGTCTCAAGTGACAGACTCTCTGCATTTGACGTAATTATGGATCAAGGCATTCCAAACAAGGGAAAGGTACTTAATAAGATTTCAGAGTTTTGGTTCGAGCATTGTGAAGATATTATCGAAAATCATATTGTTTCCACTGATGTTAACGAGTATCCGGAAATATGCAGTGAGTATAAAGAAGATCTTGACGGTAGATCGATGCTTTGTAAGAAAGCGGAACTTGTACCACTGGAATGTATAGTCCGTGGTTATATTTCAGGATCAGGTTGGAAAGACTATCAGAAAACCGGGGCTATTTGCGGAATCGAATTGCCTTCAGGACTTGTGGAGTCAGACAAACTACCGGAAGTTATTTTCACGCCGTCAACAAAAGCTGAAATCGGTGATCACGACGAAAACATAAGCGAGGAGAAGGCAATTGAAATAGTTGGTCAGGAAGCTTACGATACTGTTAAGGAAACAGCTATAAAAGTATATAAGAAAGCCTACGAATATGCATATTCAAAGGGAATCATTATCGCCGATACGAAAATGGAATTCGGTGTTTATGACGGTAAGATTATACTAATCGATGAGTTGCTGACTCCGGATTCATCCAGATTCTGGCCTCTTGACAAATATGAACCGGGCAGGGCGCAAGATAGTTATGACAAACAATATGTTCGCGACTATCTGTTGTCTATTGATTTCAATAAGCAGCCTCCGGCTCCTACCTTGCCTGAAGAAGTAATTAATAATACGTCAATCAAGTATGAAGAAGCTTTATATCAGTTAACGGGTCAGAAACTGTAGATGACACCGGTTAAATTATCCCTGAAAGAACAGGGTATGCTATCCATACATTGGGATGATAATTCGGAAGCAAGAATTAAACTTTCGAATCTCCGGAAAAAATGTCCATGCGCTATATGTAATTCAGATAGCAAAGAGAGGGGAGCGAAATACATACCCATTTATACCAGGGAGCAACTTACTGTGTCGAAAATATCAATAGTTGGAAGTTACGCTGTTGGCGTTGAGTGGCAGGATGGACACAATACCGGAATTTATGATTTTAATTATCTAAGAAAGATATGTGATTGGGTCCAAGAGGTTAGTAAATGATATTACCGAATCAGTTGACTGTTGCCCGTATAGTTTTAACACCTGTATTCCTTTACCTGTTTTTATCAGACAACCCGGTTCTCAAGCAGATATCCCTGGCTGTTTATATTATTGCAGCCATAACCGACTGGTACGACGGATGGCTGGCGCGCAAGTTCAATTACATTACTTCGTGGGGAAAGTTTCTTGATCCGCTTGCTGATAAAATCCTAACTTCATCTGCTTTTATAGCCTTTGCTTATCTTGGCGTGCTTAAATGGTGGATGGTGATAATAATCGTCTTCCGTGATTTCCTTATTACCGGGTTAAGAGCATATGCTGAGTACAGGAAGCAATTCTTCTCAACTAGTGTTCTCGCCAAATGGAAAACATTTTTTCAGATGGTTTTTATTTATTACCTGCTATTTGTATATACTGCAGGCACAATGGATATTGTAAAGACTAGATATAATAATATTTATCTAACCCTGACCGATCCGGCAATTATCTATTATTCAATGCTTACCATAACTTTGATTACTTTACTTACTGGCATTCACTACCTGAATCGTAACAAATTACTAATTAAAAAATTATTGACATTTGAAACTAAATAGTTTTGAAAAATTAATTGGTTCTGGCTTGTACACTGGATTTATTCCATTTGCATCAGGTACATTTGGCAGCCTTGCGGCCGTAGTTTTATATTTGATTCCGGGTTTTGAAAACCCTACTTTCATGGGGATAATAATTTTAATAACAATTCTTTATGGTATAGGGATTAGTTCGAAGTTCGAAGTTGTCTACGGGGAAGATCCTTCACAGTGTACTATCGATGAATTCGCGGGAACATGGATATCTTTATTATTTATTCCTAAGCAATGGATTACTGTCCTCGGAGCTTTTGTTATATGGAGAATACTTGATATTGTAAAACCTTTTCCAGCTGACAAAGCCGAAAATCTGAAAGGGGGGCTTGGTATTATGCTTGATGATGTTATTGCTGGTTTTTACACTTTCATCATTATGCATTTTATCATCTATCTAACAACAAATTTTAGCTGAGAATAAAGATGACAGCATATTTAATTTCAGTTGGCGATGAACTTTTAATTGGCCAGACGATTAACACGAATGTCTCCTATATAAGTGAAAAGCTGACGGAACTTGGTGTAAAGGTAATTAAGCAAAGTGTAATTGCCGATAATGAAGAGCAGATGCTCGATGAATTTAATATAGCATTTAACTCATCAGATATCATAATTGTAACTGGCGGACTTGGACCAACTCATGACGACATTACAAGAAGTTGTATAGTCTCGTTTTTTGACACAAAACTTGTTCAGAATGATTCTGTTTTGGAAGATGTAAGAGAACGATTCACCAGCAGGGGCATTGAACTAACAGAAACTAATAGAAATCAGGCGATGGTTCCCGAAAATTCCTCTGTAATCCGAAATAGCAGGGGAACAGCTCCCGGATCCTGGATTGAAAAGGATGGAAAAGTATTTGTGTCGCTTCCCGGAGTTCCATATGAAATGGAAGGAATGATAGAAGACTTTATAATCCCGAAACTTGAGGATATGCTCCATGGAAAGTTGAAATCAACGCTAACCACAAACTTACTGACTACAGGAATTCCGGAATCAATTTTATTCGAGAAACTAGGTGATATGGATGAACTTCTCGGAGATGCGAAACTTGCTTTCCTTCCCAATCAATACGGTGTAAAAATGAGAATTACTGTTCTGGGTGAAAGTGACGAGGAAGCACAGGACAAAATGATCCATATCGAACAGAAAATAAGAGGAATTGCCGGCAGGTTTATCTACGGTAAAAATGAAGATAATCTTGAAAATGTAATTGCAAAACTTCTTATAGATCGCGGATTGACTCTGGCGGTTGCAGAATCGTGTACCGGCGGTCTGATTAGTCATAGATTAACTAATATAAGCGGCAGCAGTAATTACTTTGAGCGGGCTTTTGTTGTATATAGTAACGGCGCTAAAGTGGAACATCTCAAGATTGATGAGGATTTAATTCAGAAATATGGTGCAGTTAGTCTGGAAGTAGCCAGGTTAATGGCAGAAGGTGTTAAAGCTGTCAGCGGCACTGATATAGGACTAGCTGTTACAGGAATAATGGGACCCACCGGTGGTTCAGTAGACAAACCTGTTGGCTTGGTTTACATCGGTATATGTGATGATAAAATTTGTACCGGAAGGGAATACAGGTTTGGTGGCGACAGGTGGCTTAATAAGGACCGTACTTCGCAAGCCGCGCTTGAAATGCTGAGGCGAAGCCTTCTGGGTATTCCGTATGATGAATAGGTTATTTATTGCTCTGAAGGTACCCCGGGAAGCATTACGTCAAATTATTTCGCTGCGTGATGAGATATACGGTATAGATGAAAAAGTTAGATGGGAGCTGGAGCAAAAATTACATATCACCCTGAAGTTCCTCGGTGATGTTAATTCGGACCTGATTCCCGCCATTCTTGATAAGTTGGAAGAGATTTCAAATGCTAACTCAGCTTTCGATCCTGAATTTTCAAAGTTTGGACTGTTTTACAGAAAGGCAGAACCAAAAATATTATGGATTGGAACTACGGATAATAGGAAACTGATTTCATTGAATTGCAGTGTTGATGAAAGTATGTTCCATCTCGGGTTCGAAAAAGAAACGAGAAATTTTAAGTCTCATTTAACGCTGCTTAGAGTTAAGGGCAATGAAGATTTTAAGAAACTGGAAAAATTCCGGCAAATTGAATTTAAACCCATTAAATTCCGTGCTCAAAATATTGAATTAATCAAAAGTGTACTCAAACCGACAGGGTCGGTATATACTACAATACAAAGTTTAAATATGAAATAGCTGGAGGCAAAATGGCTAACGAGAAAGAAGCAAAACAGAAAATTCTTGATGAAACGATTTTTAGTATCGAGAAGACTTACGGTAAAGGCTCGATAATGAAACTGGGGGATGGGGTTATCAATAAGGTTGATTCAATATCAACGAGTTCCGTATCACTGGATTATGCACTTGGAATAGGCGGTGTTCCACGCGGCAGAATTGTTGAGATTTACGGTCCCGAGTCTTCGGGAAAAACAACTGTTTGTCTGCATATTATTGCCGAAGCTCAGAAACACGGCGGACTCGCTGCTTTTATTGATGCGGAACATGCACTTGATATAAACTACGCTAAAAGGCTGGGCGTTGATGTTAAAAACCTCCTTATATCACAACCGGATTATGGAGAACAGGCGCTCGAAATTGTAGATACACTCGTTAGAAGTAACGCACTGGATGTTATTGTAATTGACTCCGTAGCGGCGCTCGTTCCCCGATCCGAAATTGAAGGGGAAATGGGTGATGCTCAAATGGGTGTTCAGGCAAGATTGATGTCACAGGCTTTGAGGAAAATTACAGGTGCTGTTAGTCGTTCCAGAACCTGTGTGATTTTTACTAACCAGCTTAGAAGTAAGATTGGTGTTATGTTCGGTAATCCGGAAACTACAACAGGTGGAAATGCTTTGAAATTTTATTCTTCCGTCAGGATGGATATACGAAGGATAGCTGCAATTAAAACAGGTGATGAAGTAATTGGTAACAGGACAAAAATTAAAATTGTTAAGAGTAAAGTCGCTCCTCCGTTTAAACAGATTGAATTCGACATTATGTATAACGAAGGAATCAGCAAAGCAGGTGACCTAATAGACCTTGCCGTTGATAAAGGAATTGTTAAAAAGAGCGGAGCATGGTTTAGTTACGGCGAGGATAGGTTCCAGGGGCGGGAGCAATTCAGAGCAAAACTCATTGAAGATTCGAATCTGATGGGAAGCATCGAAAAGGAAGTAAAAACTGCTCTCGGAATGATAGAAGCAGAACCGGAAAAGGAAAAAACTGAAGAAACCGAAAAAGTTACTAAGAAGAAGTGAGAATAAGCAAGTTAAAGAAAAAAGGAGATCGGGTTGAAGTTATTCTCGAGGATGGTAATAAACTCGATCTCCGACTGAAAATTTCTGAAAAGCATGGCATATACAAAGGGAAAGACCTGTCAGGAAGTCTGTCTGAAGAGATTAAGACCGATGAAGAGTACTCTAGAGTCAAAGACAGTGCATTCAGGATTTTAAGCAGACGATCTCATTCTGTCTATGAATTAAAAACAAAGCTTAAAATGAAGGAATTCTCAGAGAAGAATATTGAGAAGGTTTTGCAGGAATTATCAGAACTTGGTTATTTGGACGACAATAAATTTGCCGAAGAGTTCTACCATAGCAGAACAAGATATAAGAATGACGGTTTACGAAAAATTACAGGTCAATTAAGGCAGAGGGGTGTTGAAAGCTCCATCATAGATGCTATTGTCAGGAATAATTCTGAGGATAGCGTTCACCTGGAAAATGCTTTAAAACTGGCTAAAATAAAGCTAACTTCTGTGAACTATAAAAATACACACGATACCGCTAAGCTTAGGGCAAAGCTAAGTTTGTATCTTCAAAACAAGGGATTTTCATTCGATATTATTAGGGAAGTCCTTAAGAAATCCGAACTGTAAAATGTTCACAAAAATATATTATCAAGAGTTGTATACTTTCCTTATCTTGGTCGTTTAAAAAATTTACTTTATGAAAAAGTTTCAAGGCATAGATTATTTTAATATCGAGGACTTGCTGTCCGAAGAGGAAATTCTTGTGCGTAATTCGGTACGCGAATTCGTCGATGAAGAAGTTGTTCCGATAATTGAAGAGAGTTATCAGGACGGTACTTTTCCAATGGATATTATTCCGAAAATGGCAGAATTGGGACTATTCGGTATAAACCTTCCGGAAGAATTCGGCTGTGCCGGTTTGAATAATATTGCCTACGGACTTGCAATGCAGGAACTTGAAAGAGGCGATAGCGGAATCAGGAGTTTCGTTTCTGTGCAGAGTGCCCTCGTTATGTATCCTATTTACACATTTGGTTCTGAAGAACATAAAGAACTTTGGCTCCCCAAACTTGCAGCAGGTGAAAAGATCGGGTGTTTCGGTCTAACTGAACCTGATTTCGGATCTAATCCGGGCGGTATGGTTACAACCGCTGAAAAAGTTGATGGAGGCTATAAACTTGACGGAGCCAAAATGTGGATCACAAACGGATCAATTGCGGATGTTGCTGTTGTCTGGGCAAAGCTTGACGGTGTTGTGCACGGATTTTTAGTCGAAAAAGAATTTGAAGGATTTACTGCACCCGAGATGAAAGGTAAACATTCACTTCGGTCATCTATCACTTCCGAACTAATCTTTCAGGATGTATTTGTACCAGAAGCGAATTTACTTCCGAATACTTCCGGACTCAAATCGCCTCTTATGTGTTTGAACCAGGCAAGATATGGAATTGCCTGGGGTGTAGTAGGCGCAATGATGGCCTGTTACGATACTGCCCTGGATTATGCAAAAACCAGAATCCAGTTTTCGAAACCTATTGCCGGTTATCAACTTACACAACAGAAACTTGTTGAAATTCTTACGGAAATTACGAAATCACAGTTGCTCAATCTGCAACTGGGTAGATTAAAAGATCAGGGTAAAGTTAAGCATACTCACATTTCACTGGCAAAAAGAAATAATTGTGAAACTGCACTGGATTCTGCCAGAATATCCCGTGAAATCCTTGGTGCAAATGGCATATTAAGCGAGTATCCGATCATGAGACATTCAAACAATTTGGAATCGGTAAAAACATATGAAGGAACTCATGAGATGCATACTCTTATAATCGGTGAGGATATTACCGGTTACCCGGCATTCGATTAGTATACAATTTGATTGGAGATAAAATGTCATCAGAAAAATTTTCATTTGAAGGACTAACTTTTGACGATATACTTTTAATTCCGCAAAGATCGGAGATTCTTCCCAGGGAGACTGATGTAACAGCGAATTTAACTCCCGGAATAAAGCTGAATATTCCTTTTCTCTCTGCTGCAATGGATACCGTAACGGAGTCTGATATGGCAATTGCCATGGCACAGCAGGGCGGAATCGGTATGGTTCACAAAAACATGTCTATAACCCGTCAGGCGGAGGAAGTGGATAAAGTTAAGAGATATGAAAGCGGTATGATAACCAAGCCAATTACTCTTTCTCCTGATAAAACTGTTGAAGACGCGCTTTACATGATGGCGAAATATAGAATATCAGGTATTCCAATTGTGGATGAAGTCGGTAAGTTAATTGGCATTTTAACCAACCGTGACCTGAGATTTGAACCAAACGTTACATTGAAAGTACACGAAGTAATGACCAAAGGCAACCTATATACGGCTCCGGTTGGTACAACCCTGGAGAAAGCAGAGGTGTTACTTCAGAAACACAGGATTGAAAAGCTTCCTGTCGTGGATGATCATGGAATACTGAAAGGACTGATTACGTTTAAGGATATATCCAAAAAGAAGAAATACCCGAATGCATGCAAGGACGAATTCGGAAGGCTCCGAGTTGGTGCTGCAGTAGGCGTTACTCATGATACGCTTGAAAGAGTGGAAGCGCTTGTTGAGTCTCACGTGGATGTAATAACTGTGGATACGGCTCATGGTCATTCTACCGGTGTGCTTAAAACAGTTAAGGAAATAAGAGCAAAATACAAGGACCTGCAGTTAATTGCGGGAAATATTGTAACAAAAGAAGCAGCCCTGGAGTTAATTGAATGCGGGGTTGATACAGTTAAGGTAGGTATAGGTGCCGGATCAATTTGTACAACAAGAGTTATTGCCGGAGTGGGTGTTCCACAGATTAGCGCAGTTCATGAAGTCTCCGAAGCACTTAAAGGCACAGGGATTCCTGTAATAGCCGATGGCGGTGTGAAACAAACCGGTGATGTGCCTAAGGCGATTGCGGCAGGTGCTGATACGATTATGATAGGAGGAATGCTCGCAGGTGTTGACGAAACTCCTGGCGAGAAAGTCCTGTTCGAAGGGAGGAGTTTTAAGGTCTACCGAGGAATGGGTTCTCTTGGCGCAATGAAAGAAGGGAGTAAGGACAGGTATTTTCAGGATATGGAAGATGATATTAAAAAACTGGTCCCTGAAGGTGTTGAAGGGCGTGTGCCTTACAAAGGTCCGCTTTCGGATACTATATATCAGTTTGTCGGTGGATTACGAGCTGCCATGGGATATACTGGTGTTAAAAACATAGAAGAGATGAAGAATAATACAAAGTTTGTTAAGATTACCTCGGCCAGTTTGAGAGAAAGTCATCCTCATGACGTTATAATCACAAAAGAATCGCCTAATTATCATTCAAAACAGAATTACTGATAAGGCTTAGAAAATGTTTAAGGCTCTTGTTATTGCGTATTATTTTCCTCCGATGGGACTGAGTGGCGTTCAGCGTACCTTGAAGTTCACCAAGTATATGAGTTCGTATAACTGGCATCCCACTGTAATTACTGCAGGGAAAACAGGATATTATGCTCATGACCGTTCGCTTATGGAGGAAGCAGGGAGCGCAGATATTAAGATAGTAAGAACAGATTCTTTCAATATTAATTCGGTGCTTGGTAAATTCGGGACAGTAAAAATGCCGAATGAAAAACTTAGGAAGTTCCTCGGCAGAGTTTCCAAATCCTTGTTCATCCCCGATAATAAAATATCCTGGGCAAATTCAGCTTTTAAAAAGGCTTCGGAGTTGCTTAAGAATGAAAAGTTTGATGTTATTTATGTCTCAATTCCACCTTTTTCAGCATTCTCTCTGGCTAAGAAATTAAAAAAACAATTTGATATTCCACTGATAGTAGATTATAGAGATTTATGGTTTGGGAACCATTTCGCGTTTTATCCGACTCCATACCATAAAATGAGACACAAAAAACTTGAGGATAATGCATTAAGATCCGCTGATCATATTATAGCTGTGAACAGGATTATTAAAGAAAAGCTTATTACTACTTATAAGTTTCTGAATTTTGATGATGTAACAATTATACCTCATGGATATGACCCTGCAGATTTTGAAGGTAGAGAGCCTGTAAAAACAAACAAATTGTTTAAAAAAATCAAGTTACTTTATTCCGGAATATTTTACGAAAATGTTACACCTGAATTCTTTCTAAAGGCATTTAAGAAACTCAGTATTGAAAAACCGGAAATTGCGGAAAATTTTGAGCTTCATTTTGTGGGACATTTCAGAAGGGAAAATGAAAAACTGGTGAAATTGTTAAATCTCAGTCCCTTTGTGCATAATCACGGATACATGGATCATAAAGATGTAGTTCAAAAACTTGTTGACTCAGATATTCTTTGGGTTATGCTGGGTAAAGGGACAAACATGAACTCAGTGTCGAGCGGTAAGATTTTCGAGTATTTTGGGGCCAGAAAACCAATTATGGCTTGTGTTCCGGATGGAGCAACCCTTAATGCAGCGAAGGAATACGGGGCTTCATTTACTGTTGATCCTGAGGATATCGAAGGCATCAAGAATAAATTTATCGAGATTTATAATCAGTCTGTCAAAAAAGAATTACCAGTGCCAAACGAAGAGTTCATCGTTAAGCATGATAGAAATGCACTTACGGAACAACTTACAAAAAAATTCCAATTCTACTTAAGGGATAATGCATGAATGTTGCAATAATAGGCTCCGGCGGTCGGGAGCACGCATTAGCGTATAAAATCGCTCAATCAGAAAGTCTATCGAAACTTTTTGTAATTCCGGGAAATCCAGGTACAGAAAACCTGGGCGTAAATATTACTATGGATATTTCTGATCCGGAAAACGTTATAAAGTTTTGTGAGAAAGAGTCGATTGAACTAGTTGTAATAGGTCCGGAGCAGCCTCTTGTTGACGGACTAGGTGATTCTCTGCGTAATGCCGGTTTCAATGTATTTGGCCCGGATAAGGCTGCCGCCGCTATTGAAGGGGATAAAGCATTTTCAAAATCTCTTATGAAGGACTATAACATACCCACAGCAGCTTTTGAAGTATTTCGGAAAGTGGATTACCAGAAAGCATTATACTATTTGAATGAAATAAATTATCCGTCAGTAATTAAGGCTTCCGGACTGGCAGCCGGTAAAGGTGTGCTTATTTGCAACGATAAATCCGAAGCAGTTGAAGCGGTTGAATCAATGTTCAACGATGATTTATTCGGTGAATCAGGACATGAAATTGTTATCGAAGAATTCATGGAAGGGTTAGAAGCATCAATATTTGCAATAACTGATGGGGATGAATATGTTCTTTTACCTTCATCCCAGGATCATAAGCGAATTTATGATAATGACGAAGGTAAAAATACAGGTGGAATGGGAGCATATTCTCCCGCACCTTTGATTACCCCGGAATTGCTGTCTGAAATTGATGAGAAGATTATAAAAAGGACTTTAAACGCTCTTTCAGATTCAGGACGAAAGTATGTCGGATGTTTGTATGCCGGTATAATGGTTACTAAAGACGGCCCAAAGGTTGTTGAATTCAACTGTAGATTTGGAGATCCTGAAGCGCAAGTGGTTTTACCAGTTCTCGAAGGTGACTTCCTCAAACTTTTATATTCGGCAGCAATCGGTGAAATTGATAAAGAATGTGTTAATTCATCGGGAGCATGTGCAGTTTGCGTGATTGCAGCCTCCGGAGGTTATCCTGACAGTTACGAAAAAGGTAAAGTTATATCAGGTCTGGATGAGATTACTGATAGCAATTCGATTGTTTTCCATGCAGGCACAAAGAAAGTTGATGATATAATAGTTACAAGCGGGGGACGTGTTTTAGGATTAACGAGAATTGATAAGTCTGGAGATATAACTACTTGTAAACAAAAAGCTTATGAGGAATTACCAAAAATTAGTTTTGAAGGAATGCATTATCGAAAAGACATATCTGATAAAGCATTCAGAACTATATAAATTCGAATTAACCGGGAGGCCAGTTCATCTGACGGCCTCCGAGCAAATGCATATGTAAATGATATACTTCCTGCCCGCCGTTATCTCCGCAATTAAAAACCAACCGGTAACCATCCTCGCTGATATTCTCTTTCCTGGCGAGCTCATTTGCAGCATCTATCATTTCGCCAAGCAATGCTCCGTGCTCCGAGCCCTTTATATCACTTACTTTCGGAATTTCAATCTTTGGTATAATTAGAATATGAGTAGGAGCCTGAGGGTTAATATCACGGAAAGCGAGAATATTATCCGACTCAAAAACGATATCGGCAGGAATTTCCTTGTTTATAATTTTAGAAAATATTGTTTCAGCCATTATTCCTGTCCTTTTTCTATTTCGTACTTTTTCATTTTGCTGTACAAATGACTTCGTTGAATATCAAGAATTTCGGAAGTCTTACTTATGTTCCATGAATTAGCTTCAAGTTGTTTCAAGATAAATGCACGTTCAGCTTTCTCCTTAAATTCCTGGAACGAGTTAGTTACATCAAGAATTGTATCCATCTGAGCCGATGATGAAGGTAAAAGTGAAACGAGATCTTTATCGTGAATTTCTTCTTTCGGAACCATTATAACAATTCGTTCGATAAGATTGCGCAATTCCCGCACATTTCCACTCCAGGGAAGAGAAACTAAGAGATCCATAGCTGACTTTGTAAACTTCGGCTTAGAAAATCCATTCTTAGAACATATTTGTTTTACAAAACTTTCAGTTAGAATGGGTATGTCATCTTTCCGCTCACGCAGCGGTGGAACCTGTATGGGTATCACGTTTAACCTGTGATAAAGATCCTCCCTGAAATTATCATTGGAGATTTCGTCTTGAAGATTCTTGTTTGTAGCAGTCAGTATACGAACATCAACATCGATTTTAGTGTTTCCTCCTACACGTTCAATTTTGCCGTCCTCAATAGCGCGAAGCACTTTAGCCTGAGCCTGGAGACTCATGTCACCGATCTCATCCAGGAATAGCGTGCTGCCGTTTGCCTGCTCGAATTTACCTATCCTCTTTGTTGAAGCGCCTGTAAAAGAGCCCTTTTCATGACCGAATAATTCTGATTCAATTAATTCATTTGGAATTGCGGCACAGTTTACTTCAATCATCTGCTGCGATGCTCTTGGACTATTCCTATGTATGGCTCGTGCAACGAGTTCTTTACCGGTACCGTTTTCACCTGTTATTAATACTCTTGCTTCGGTTTTCGCAACTCTCGAGATAGTCTGGAGTATATCCTCTATTGCTTTACTGCTGCCGAGTATTTCCTCATTCAGCAGGAGGTCATCTTTCAGGGATTTATTTTCACGTATCAACTGGGTCTTTTCAACTGCGTTGCGTACGCTAATTAACAATTTATCCCGGTCAATTGGCTTTTCAATGAAATCGAACGCACCCAGTTTCGTAGCTTTAACGGCATTTTCAAGACTACTGAAAGCCGAAATAATAACTACATTAATCGCAATCTGCTTGTTTTTTAATTCTTCAAGAACTTCGAATCCGTTTAACCCAGGCATTTGTATATCAAGTAGCAATACGTCGAAGTTCTCCTCGTTTAGTCGTTCAAGACCTTCTGAAGAATTGGTAAAATATTCAACATAATAATCCGCGTAATCAAGTATCATTTTTATACTTTCGCAGATCTCTTTCTCGTCATCGATAATTATAATTTTATTCATTTCTATATCACATAAATTGTATAAAACATAAAATACGTAAACATAATCCGGGAAGGTGTTAAGTTCCTGTTCTTACTAAGCGCGATCCCGAAATTTTCTCCCAGCATATCGGTTTGCAGATCCCTAAAATCTATAGCGCCCTCAACTTTGAAAGAGTACTCAAATAACTCAACGAAAATACTCATAAATTTAGATATATTGAAGAAACTTAGATTGTACGAGAGATACGCGTTTCCATAAAAATGGGCCAATTTATCTTTGTCCGAGTTTTTATTAATTGAACAGAAAAAAATATTTGCTGGTAGATTCACCACTTTCCGTTTAAATATATCTATACTTGTAGATGGAAGCGGAACTGTTATTTTACTCTCCAAAAGCGGAATACGTACCGGTATTGTATGATAGGGAAGCGTCGCAAACATCAGTGTTAAAAGAGTCTCCGAAATATTATAATTGCACAGATCTAATGCATATGTATAAAGTGAGTCAATTATTTCAGGAGATGTAAGATTCCTTTTGAGATCGGCAAACTCGTCTGAAGCGATAAATAGTGAAACATCATGAATAGTACTGTTCAGGTGCGGTGCTGATGTGAATTGGGCGAAAACTATAGTAGTGATTGTGAAATTTATACTCATCACAAATGCGATAATTCTTATCTTTGCGGAGAAGCTGCCCAATTAATTCTCGATAAATACTTTATAAATGATTTTTAATTATGATTCTCGATTTTAATGAAATATTAGATAAAGTGCTTAGTAAAAAAGGAAATGCTTTTTTCTATACGCCATCAGTTTATAAGAATGCACAATCCTATTTGTTTGAAAATTCTCATGAGGTTATTTCAGTCAAGGATTCGGAAGACATAGACCCATTCTTCAATAAACAAAATTCACTAATTTCTAGCGGTCTTTTTGCTTATGGATACTTCGGGTATGAATTTGGTTATCAACTTGAAGAAAAGTTGTCATCTCTAGATATGAACAGCGGCAGTAAAACAGCAGAGATGCTATTCTTCAAACCAGATAATGTTAGTAAATATAATTCGGAATCTATTGTATTTAGACTATCGGATAAAGATACATATTCTATTAATAACTTTAAAATACTTGTATCTCAATCAGAATATTATAAAAGAATAGAGCTAATTAAAGAACTAATTCGTAAAGGCGACACTTACCAGGTAAATTACACAGTTAATTCCGAATTTCAACTTGAAGGATCTCTGTTAGGACTTGTATCCAGCTTACTTTTTAACCAGGCTGCTAAGTATATTGCTATTATCAATAACTATCCGGAACTGATAATTTCAATTTCACCCGAATTATTTTTTGAATACAAAGATCCCGTTCTCTCTGCAAAGCCAATGAAAGGCACAATTAAAAGAGGCATTAATCCGGTTGATGATATCAAACAGTATATGTCACTGCAGAACAGTAGTAAGGATAAGGCAGAAAACATTATGATTGTTGATTTACTTCGTAATGACATGGGGAAGATTTCTGAAATCGATTCTGTTCACGTTGAGAATGTTTTTGAAATAGAAAGATTCGAAACGGTTTATCAATTGACTTCTACGATTAATAGTAAAGCAAAAAATCTTCAGTTAAGGACAATTATTCAAAACCTGTTTCCATGCGGTTCTGTTACGGGTGCGCCAAAAATAAGAACAATGGAAATTATTAACGAACTGGAGACGTACAAAAGAGGCGTGTATACAGGCGCTATTGGGATGATAACAGATGAGAAAACAACATTCAATGTTCCAATAAGGACATTGGAAATTAATCTGGAAAATAAGAAGGGCAGATTACCTATTGGAAGCGGCATAGTCTGGGATAGCGATGCTGAAACAGAATATGAAGAAGTACTAATAAAAGCTGGTTTTTTAATAAATCCGGACCCATACTTTCAGTTAATTGAATCAATGTTGGTCGAGAATAATAATGTTTTTCTTTTGGAGTATCATATCAAAAGACTAAGTACAGCAGCCGACTTTTTTCTTTTCAAATTTGATCCCGGTAAGTTTAATAAGTTAATAATGGAAATATTGGATAGTTTCGATACTGGTAAAAAGTATAAGTTGAGGATTTTATTGGATAAATGGGGAAATATGAAATCCGATACTGCTGAAATTACGGATAATGTTGGTGCTGTAAAGCTGATGATTTCCAAAACTAAAATAAGCGAAGAAGATAAGTTCTTGTACTTTAAGACTACTCACAGAAGTCTTTACAACGAAGAATATTTCAAAGCGAAAAATAAAGGCTGCTTTGATGTGTTGTTCATGAATTCAAGAGAGGAAATCACCGAGGGTTCAAGGTGTAATATCGTTGTAAGAAAAGGAGATAGTTTTATTACACCTCCGGTATCTTCAGGACTTTTAAACGGATGTTATCGACAACATCTTTTGGACAAAGGTGAAGTTATGGAAGGTGCGTTAAAAATGTCGGATTTGTATGAAGCAGATGAGATTTTTCTCTGTAACTCAGTCAGAGGAATGGTGAAAGTCAATTCTGTTGAAGAGTAACCATACGATTTTCAAGTTTCAATGCTGAGTAAATCCCTTCTAATAGAGTAAAAATGCAATATTTTATATATATTGGGTCTGGATTAGTAAATTCTGGTAAATGGAATCGAATAAAGACACGGCGCAGAGGAAAAAGGACCACATCGATATATGTTTAAACGAAGATGTTGGGTATAATTATTCAAACGGATTTGATAATTATGTGTTTCAGCATAATCCGATTACCGAGGTTGTCTTTAGTGATATATCCTTATCAACCAAGTTTTTCGGTACGGAAATTAATTACCCGTTTATAATTTCCTGCATGACTGGAGGAACGGGCGAAGCTAAATCGATAAATAGAAGTCTTGCTGAAGCTGCCGCTGAATTGAATATTCCCATTGGTGTCGGCAGTCAGCGGCAAATGTTGGAGAACACGGAATATCTCGAATCATTTTCTATTTTTAAGAATATTGCCGCAGACATACCGGTGTTAAGTAATATTGGTGCAGCCCAGGTTTCGAAAATGAAATCTGTTGATCCTCTTAATCGTATAATGGAGGCGGTTGATGCAGATGTTCTTGTTATTCATTGCAATCCGCTTCAGGAAATGCTTCAGCGTGGAGGTGAACCTGACTTCAATGGATTATTGAATTCAATCGAGGCGATAACAAATAAAATTGATAAGCCGGTTATTGTTAAGGAAGTCGGTTCCGGGATAGATAAAGAATCTGCGAAAAAAATTCTTGATGCGGGTGTAAAGGGTATTGATGTCGCCGGATCAGGCGGTACAAGCTGGGGAGCTGTAGAGTTGATTCGAAACAAACATGGTGATGATTATTTTCGTAATTGGGGAATGCCTACCAGCTACTGTGTACGTAGGGTAAATGAACTTAAAAGTGAATATAAGTTTATATTAGTTGCTTCAGGTGGTATTAATACTTTCGACGATGTTGCTAAGTCAATTGCACTTGGTGCTGATTTAACCGGTACCGCAAGAACAATACTGAAAGAATATCACATTGGGGGAACTGACGCTGTAATAAAGTTCGTAACTGACCTTTTTAATAATGTTAAGAAAATTATGTATTTGACAGGATGTGCTAATGTGACAGACTTCCAAAGTGTCAGATTGATTAAAAAAGAGGAAATGATTTGAGTAAAAGTAAAAAAATAATAAATCCTGTGAAGGTTTATAATAAACAAAAAAATGTAATTGAGAAAAGACTTTTTGATCTGCTAGATAATGAATCTCCGAAATCGCTTTATGATCCATGCGGGTACATTTTAAAAAGCGGCGGGAAACGTGTTAGAGCTATGCTCGTAATGCTGGCGGCAAAAGCAGTTGGAGCTAATTATTCTAAGGTATATAATGCAGCGATGGCAGTTGAAATACTTCATAACTTCACGCTCGTTCATGACGATATAATGGATAATGCTGATAAGAGAAGAGGTGAAAGTACACTCCATAAAAAGTATGATCTAAGTACTGCAATATTGGCGGGAGATAATTTAATAGCGGTAGCTTATTTGAATTTACTGAAGGATTGTAAAAGTCAGTGTAAAAATGTTGCGAAAACATTTACTCGTGGAATTATTGAAGTATGCGAAGGGCAAAGCCTGGATAAGGAATTTGAAACAAGAAAAAATGTTCAGATTGATGAATATATGTTGATGATAGAAAAAAAGACTGCGGCGCTTGCTGAGATGTGTTGTTCAATTGGTGCAGAGTTGGGAGGCGGCAGTAAATCCGAAATAAACTTGCTTAAACGGTACGGTCGAAATCTTGGTATAGCCTTTCAACTGCAGGATGATCTCTTGGATATCATAGCGGATGAGAAGGAGTTCGGCAAAAAGGTTGGAGGAGACCTAATTGAGGGAAAGAAAACATTTCTCTTTCTTAAGGCTCTCGATTCAGCCAGGGGAAGTGACAAGAAGATGTTACAGCATGTTATAAAAAACAACGGTATAGCAAAGAAGCAGGTTGGAAAGTATAAAGAACTGTATGAAAAGCTTGGTGTAATTGTTGAGACAGCCAAGCAGGTTGAAAAATATACAAAGCGTGCTTTAAGTGCAGCTGAAAAAGTTTACAATAATGAGGCAAGGGAGATGCTTGTCTGGCTTGCAAATTCACTACTAAAAAGAAGTAAGTAATGATTGAGAAAAACATAAAAATTATTAATGATGCCGGATTACACACACGACCGGCAGCAACTATTGTGAAAATTGCCGCAAAATATAAATCGGAGTTTTACATACAAAAAGACGGCATGAGTATTAATGCTAAAAGTATTATCGGAGTCATGACTCTGGCAGCCGCCAAAGGTTCGGAGTTGAAATTAACTTTTGAAGGTGAGGATGAAGAGTCTCTTTCTGTAGAAATTACTGATTACTTCAATCGCGGATTTGACGAGATGTAAAATGGGAAAAGACATTAAAAATATCGTACGTGGTATTGCTGCCGCGCCGGGACTTAGTATCGCTAAGGCTTTTTTATATAACAAGGATATTGAATCGATCTCGGCTGACACGATTGAGGATGTTGAAGATGCTATCCTGAATTTGAATGAGGCAATTCAGAAATCCAAGAAAGAGCTTTATAAAATATTTGAGCTGGCAGTAAATAAACTGGGTGAAAAACGTGCTGCAATATTCGAAGCACAAATGATGATACTTGAAGATCAGATTCTGATTGATAATCTTATTGATAGGATTAAGCAGGAGAAGAAGAATCCCGAATTCATTGTACATGATGAGATTACAAAGTATCAAAATCTTATGAGCGCTTCAACGGAATTTTATATGAAGGAACGCTCGCAAGATATTGAAGATATTAAAAACAGGATTGTACGAAATCTTAAAAACAAAAAGTGGAAGTCACGGATAACAAATGATGTAATTGTTGTGATGGATACAATAACACCTGCTGATACGGTGTTGTTTACAAGAATAAATGTGAAGGGATATGTTACCAATTTCGGAGGTATAACTTCGCATGCTGCAATTCTTGCCCGCTCATTAAGTATTCCTGCAGTTGTTGGTACACATGACGCCACGGCGAAAATTGATACCGGGGATCTGCTCGTAATCGATGGTTATCATGGTGAAATAATAATAAATCCCGATGAGAATCAACTTAGCTACTATAAAGAGAAAATCGAGAAAATATCGAAGCTTGATTCCGAGCTTTTAAGACTTAAAGATGAACCTGCAGTAACTTTAGACGGACATGAGGTTAAACTTCAGGCTAATCTTGATGTTGCAGAGGAAATTGATCTAATAAGAATAAATGGAGCTCATGGAATAGGTCTTACAAGAACAGAACAGCTGTTTAAGGTTCTCGAAAATTTCCCGGATGAAGAAACGCAGTATCAGGAATATTGTCAGTTAGCCTCCAAGATGTATCCTAATAGCGTCACAATAAGAGCGTTTGATATTGGGGGTGATAAAGTTCTTCCAACTGATGTTAAAGAGCCTAATCCAATGCTTGGCTGGAGGGGAATTCGCTTTCTTCTCGACCATGTTGAGTTATTCAAAACTCAGATAAAGGCAATTCTTAGAGCAGCCGTAAACAGGAATATTCGTTTCATGATTCCAATGGTATCCTCCATAACTGAAGTGTACAGAACGAAAGAAATTATTGAAGCCTGTAAAGCTGAACTTAAACAAGAAGGAAAATCATTTAATTCGGATATTGACTTCGGTGTGATGATCGAAGTACCGTCGGCTTCTCTAATGATACGCGACTTCGGAAAGGAAGTATCTTTCTTTAGCATCGGAACAAATGATCTTATTCAGTATTTGCTGGCCGTTGACAGGGGGAACGATATAGTCAATGATCTGTATCAGGAATTTCATCCGGCAATTATTCGTGCACTCGAATTTATGGTTCATGAAGCGCGTGCTGTGGAAACTGAAATAACCATATGCGGTGAGATGGCCGCTGATCACTACGCGGTTCCGATTGTTGTTGGACTGGGTTTCAATTCATTGAGTCTGAACGCATCCGCAATACCGTATATTAAGAAAATTATAAGACATCTTAACTTCGCAGAATGTAAAAGTCTTGTTAGAGATTGCTTGAAACTTACTACCGAAGATGAGATTAAATCAATGATCTACAACTTCTACCGTGAACGTGTCACTGAAGATGTCGAAAAGATTTTTGCAAATGGTGCCAAGTAATTTAAAAAATAGTGCCTGATTTTTCCATTGAATATACCACATAGGATTAGTATTTATTCAAAACTGATTTGATCCTTTAAATTCGGAATTTTATTGTCTCTTTCTTCATTTAAATACACATTATTAATTATATTCCTTCCGCTTGTTCTACATGCGCAATTTTACTTTTTCGGACGTAACAAAGTCCAATATGAAGAATTTGAATGGAAGGTAATAAAAACCGAGCATTTCAATATTTATTACTATGACAACTTCGGTGAAATGGCTGAAATTGGCGCACAGTATGCGGAAGAAGCCTACTCGGAATATAAGGCGAAGTTTAATCACGTTGTTACCGAAAAGATACCGCTTATATTTTATAATACTCATATTCATTTTCAACAGACTAATACTCGTCCCGGATTTATACCGGAAGGGGTAGGCGGTTTTTTCGAATTCCTTAAAGGAAGAGTCGTCATTCCTTACCTCGGGTCACTGGATCAATTCAGGCACGTAATTCGTCATGAACTTGTGCATGTATTCATGATCACTAAGATTTATAATATATATTCAACTCACAGAATTCCGATGAACCGGTTTCCGCCTTTATGGCTTGTAGAAGGATTGGCGGAATATTGGTCTACAACTTGGGATTCACAGGGCGAAATGGTAATGCGTGATGCTGTGCTGAATGGTATCTTCAGAAATATGAATGATATGGACAGAGTCTACGGTTCATTTATAATGTATAAAGCCGGACAGAAATTTCTGGAGTTTGTATCTGAAGAGTATGGCGAAGAAAAAATATTAATGCTTGTCGACAATGTCTGGAGATTTGAGAAGTTCGACGAAGTAATGGAGTTTGTTCTCGGCGATGAAGTTGATGAGGTTAGTGAGAAGTTCGAATACTTTCTTCGGCATGATTATTTTCCGCTTTATTCTGATCAGGTTCCACATGGTATAAACGGGAAACAAATTACCGAAGAAGGATTTAATTTTTGTCCCGGTCTGTATAAGGATGGCAACAGAAGATTTATATACTTTCTTGGTAACCTCGATGGCTATTCCTCATTATATAAAGTGGAACTGGACGATAATTACGAACGCATTGATGATCCGGAGGTTGTAATTAGAGGAGAAAAGGAATCAGTTTATGAAACGTTTCATCTTCTTAAACCGTCTCTAAGTGTTTCCGATAGCGGCATAGTAGCATTTGTAACTAAATCCGGTGCAACTGACGTGATACACTTCTATTCAATAAAAGAAGATGAAGTTATCAATCGTTTCAGTGATGCTGAATTGATTTCAATTGAAGGTCCGTCATTCTCCGAAGACGGTAGCAAGTTGGCTTTCACCGCGATTGATAATAAAGGGTACAATGATTTGTTTATTTTGGATATGCGTAGTTTTGATTTAACCCGACTTACAAATGATTATTACGCAGAAAAAGAACCTGCCTTTTATAACGATGATTCATCTATTATCTTTACGTCAGATAGAACAGAAGGCCTCTTCGAACGGGCTTTTAATCTATTCGAGTACGATTTGGATTCTCACAGTATTAGCTATTTAACAAATACCGATGCCGCAATTTCCGAACCAACTGTTAACCGTTTCACTAATGAGATTTACTTTAAGAGTGATTATGACGGTATAGAAAATATCTGGAAGTTGGAAAGAGATGATGATAATGAACCTTCCGGCATGACAAAAATAACAAATTTTATTACACCCGTATTTGAATTTGCCTTTGTGGATTCTAACTCGGTAATTAGTTCGGCTATCGAAAAATTCTCATTCCAATTCTATTACAACAGTCTTGATACTGAAAATACCGAAAATAAGTTTGTGGGATTCAATTTTGTTGTTGCCGACAGCAAATGGATTGAAGATAAAATTCAAATTGAATCAAAGAAAGACAGACTTGTTTATAAAACTGAATATAGCCTCGATTATGCTGTGAGTCAGGTTGTGGCTGATCCTGTTTATGGTGCCAGAGGTGGCGCGTTATTTACACTCAGTGACCTTATGGGAGACGACAGATACATTTTTCTGATCTATAATACTGCTGAAGTACAGAGTGAAATATTAAAAAACTTTAACGTTGCTATATCCAGAGTGAATACAAAATTCCGTACTAATTACGGTTATGGTATTTTCCATTTCAATGGCAGAAGATACGATATACGACAATCCGACGAATACTTTTACGAACGGAGTTTCGGCGGTTATTTTAGTTTCATATTCCCGTATTCTCAATTTAACAGAATTGAAACCAGCATAAGCGCTGCTAATTCAGATAAAGAATTAATATCAGATGTTACAAGCAGGAAAGCTCTGTTGCTAACCAATACAGTTGCTTTTGTTCACGATAATTCAATCTGGGGTCCAACAGGGCCTTTGGACGGTTCAAGATTCAGGCTGCTGCTTGGTTACACCAGCGATATAAAGTACAGCAATGTAAATTATTATTCTCTAATTGCCGACTACCGTAAATATTTTAGAACCAGTCTCAGAACTGCATTAGCGATCCGTGGTTCGATATTTTACAACCATGGTAAAGAAGCCAGAAGGTATTTTGCCGGAGGAAGCTGGGATTTAAGAGGCTGGAAAAGGTTCTCAATTCGCGGAGAGAAATTATGGCTTTCCTCGGTTGAATTCAGATTTCCTTTGGTGGACAGGTTTATAATCAATTTCCCGTTTCTTGGACTTGGCTTTGCTAACATACGTGGTGCTGCTTATATTGATGCAGGTTCTGCCTGGGACGAAGAGTATGCCGAGACACTTGGTAGTACAGGTGTCGGTGTCAGATTGAATTTCCTTAACGCCATTACTTTCAGGTACGATATAGGTAAAAGGATTGAAAATGATTTCCAAGATTTTCAGGGCGGACTGTTTTACCAATTCTTTTTCGGCTGGGACTTCTAGATGAAAAAAGTATTGCTATATATCGCTTCCGCTCTAGTCTTTTTCTCATGTACTAAACACATTCTACTCAGGGATGTCGGGCTTAATAAGCAAGGCTTACTTTCTTACGGAGAAAATTCAAATAGAACATTTTATTTGGATAAATCTATATCAACAGATCCAAGTCTTTTATGGGTTTCCGAAACTGACGGTAGTTATTCCAACGGATCAGTAATTATTTATGATAATTATATGTTTGCTGCAGACTTATCCGGAAATATTTTCTGCTTTAGTGATACATCCGGAAAAAAACTGGGTGTTCTAAAACAGAAGGGTGAGATTGTAGCTTCGCCAATCATTATGAAAGATAAACTCATATACGTTGTCAATAATTACAAAGAAGAGTTTGCAACGCTTGTTTACTACCTTTTTATTGAAGGAATAAAATATAAAGAGATTGAATTGCATGATAATTTTAGAAGTGAGATGATCGCCGCAAATGACGGTATCATTTTACTTTCGCAATCAGGGGTACTATATAAATTTAATTTAATAGGGGAGTTGGAATGGAAATACGATTCCGGGTACTTAACAATGTCAGATCCGGTGATAAAAGACAATACAATTTACTTCAGCAGCGTTAGCGGGAAACTTCTTGGGTATAATATTACAAAGAAACTCCTGGTACTTAATGTGGATATTGCAGAAAGTATTGAATCTACTCCGACCGTTTTGGAAGATAAAATTTATATCGGTGATTCTGATGGAGTTATTTATTGCTTCGACATTGATAGCAAAAGGATTGAATGGGAAAGAGAAACAGGTGTTAAAATATTAAATCGTCCGGTGATTGACAAAAATGGAAATCTTTACGTCGGGAACCTCGGTGGGGAAATGTTTAGTTATTCTGTAAATGGACAATTACGGTGGGTATTCCATTCTGATGGTTTGTTTAATGCGATGCCCCTAGTATTTAATAATGTTATTGCTCAGCCGGATCTGAATAAAAAGCTTATTTTTCTTGATCCTTTATCAGGGACATTGATTAATGAGATTAATTTTGAAAGAAGAGTGAGGACATCCCCAGTGTTCTATAAAGGTAAAATATATATTGGAATAGATAAAGATGAAATCCACGTTTTCTCTGTAGAGGAAATATGAAGAATTCTTTCATTGCAATATTGCTTAGTCTTGTTTTTACTATTTCTGTTTTTCCGCAGAAATCATATTCGATTAGTGTAAAAACAAATTCAGGTAAAGCAATGATTTTTATTGATGGAGAATTTGCAGGTAATCATTCGGTTGATACTGAAATAGCAGGTGGTTTCCATGAAGTATTTGTTACGCAGCGTGGACGTGCATGGAATGCTGAAAAATTTATTGATACTGTTTTAGTGAATCAAAATAATTCTGTCATCGAACTTAATTATGAATTTAGTAAGTTATTTTTCGTGAACTCTATTCCGCAAAATTGTAAAGTAATGAATAATGAGAGTTTATTGGCTTATACCCCTACAATTATTGCCTCTAAATATGATTCTTTGACATTATCAAAGAAAAATCATATCCCCGTTACACTAAAATTCTCAGATATACCCGAAGTGTCTACTGTAAAACTTGATTTTTCGGGAGTTGCTAAGAAAGAGCATTTTGTCGACACACCCTGGTTTAAAGTTCTAATTGGAAGTGCCGTAGCATTAGGTGCTACAGCAGCATATTACAAAATTCAGGCAGATCAGAAATATGACAAGTACAATGAAACACATGATCGTTCTTTACTTGATGATATCGACAGACTTGATCTTTATAGCGGCATTGCGTTCGGATTACTACAGGTAAATTTCGGCTATCTAATCTATGAATTCATTTTTATGGATTAAAATATTTGTGATTTGCCTCAAAAACTAATTATTAATAAAAATCTAATTTACTTTTGATTGAAATTATGAGAAAAAAGAAGTATTTAATAGTTAAAGATATATAACAAAAAGGAGGTCTTAATGAAAAAGCAATTACTACTAATTCTAATGTTGGTTTTCTCCATTTCTGCGATGGCGCAATCAACCTTAACTATTGCAGATGTTAACGGTGTATCGGCTACAAATGTTGCCGTAGCAGTGAATGTTACTAATTTTGATAACATGGGTTCCATAACATTAAAGATTAATTATGATCCAACAGTTGTTAGCTTCGTTGAGTTACAAAACAATGCACTTGAGAGCCAGGGAACACTATTAACCCCTTCGGCTTCTAACGGTACTTTGACAATATCATGGTTCAGCCTTTCTGCGCTTGGCTTATCAGAAGGAAAACTAATGGATATCGTTTTTAATTATGTGGGTGGTGAATCTGATTTAACTGTTAATAGCCAATCCGAATTTTCAACTACTATAGGCGCGCCTGTAACTGTAACCTATACCAATGGGTCTATACAGGGTGGCGGACAGTTGCCTTTAGGAATTCCAACACTCGAATCTCCATCAAACAATTCCACGGGTGTTGGTCTAACACCGGTTTTAAACTGGTCGGATGTTTCCGAAGCAACAGTTTATGATATCCAGGTTTCCACAAGTGAAGGATTCGGTACAACTTTAATTGATGAAGCGGATCTGTCGGCATCTTCCTATACTGTTGCTTCCGATGTGTTAGAATATTCAACAAAATACTATTGGAAAGCAAGAGCAAAGAATGACAGCTTAACCGGTGCCTGGAGTTCGACATTTAATTTTACCACCGAGAGTGGAGTTGTTACTACAGATATAGTGATTTCACTTGATGATATTACGGTTACTCCGAACACCGAGGCGGTGATGCCTATAACTGTTGAGAATTTCAGCGGTATCGGATCATTTACATTGAAAATTAATTATGATGATACAAAAGTTACTTTTACCAGTATCTCCGGGGCGCCGAGCGGTACGCTTGCGAACGGCACTAATGGCGTACTTGCAATTGCATGGTTCGATTTATCTGGTACTAATCCTTTAACTGTTGCGGACGGCAAATTGCTTGATATCAATTTTGATTTCACTGCCGGTGAGGTTCCTCTTACTTTTACAGATGAAAGTGAGTTAACCAACGGTGATGGTCAGGTTCTTGTTGTGACATATGTCGATGGAAATATATTGGAGGGGCAGGTATTACCGGCTGTTCCTGAATTATCTTCACCTGCTGATAGTGCTTCAGACGTTTCTCTTACACCCGACTTGACTTGGCTTACTGCAGCCGATGCGGTTAGCTACGATTTGCAGGTTGCAACAGATGACGCATTTAGTAATTTGGTCGTTCAAGAAACCGGTATAACTGGATTACAGTATTCTGTAACAGATGGTACCTTGAGTGAGGGTGTTATGTACTACTGGAAAGTCCGCGCGAATAATACAGCCGGCTCTAGTGAATATAGCAGTCCGTTTTCTTTTACTACAGTTCTTCCTGATCTGGATCCTCCAACACTCGCTTCTCCGGAAGATAATTCGACAGATGTTGAATTATTGCCTTTATTCACCTGGTCTAATGTTGATGGTGCAACATCTTTTACACTTCAGGTGTCAAAAGCATCCGATTTTTCTGCATTAGTTCTTGACGAATCCGGAATAACTATTGAAGAGTTCGAAATGACTACCGGTGCTTTAGAGGAACTTACTACATATTTCTGGAGAGTTAATGCAACTGACGGGAGTCGTGTGAGTGACTGGAGTACGGTTTTTAGTTTTACTACACTTACAACATCTTTAGACATACCTGTACTGATTTCACCTGCAAACAATGCAAGTGATGTAAATCTAACTGGTACGGAATTAGTCTGGAATTCAGTTACCGATGCCTCGAACTACTCTGTTGAGGTTGCAACCGATGAAGCATTTAGTAACGTCGTGGCCTCACAATCGGGAACTTCCGACACAACATATGTTGTTGCCGATGGAGTTCTGCAGTATGAGACGACTTATTACTGGAGAGTTATGGCTGCTGCGGAAGGTAAATCAAGTGCATGGACTTCACCTAATAATTTTCTTACCGTACCCGCACCACTTGAAGCGCCTGAACTTACATCGCCTGCAGATGGTTCCCAAAATCTTTTGCTATTAGTTAATTTTGAATGGAAATCAGCTGAAAACGCAACAAGTTATGGACTTCAGGTAGCAACAGAAAATACCTTTGGGTCACCAGTTATTGATGAAACCGGTATTTCTGAAATATCTTTTGCTGTTGAAGAAGGCACTTTGGAGGGAATGACGACATACTTCTGGCGAGTAAAGTCAGAGGATGGTGACAGATCAAGTGATTGGAGCGAAGTGTGGAGCTTTACAACAGAAGATCCATCTGATGTTGATGATTATAAAGCCGGTATACCTGAAGAGTTTTCTTTATTCCAGAATTATCCGAATCCTTTCAATCCGTCAACAAATATTCGTTACAATCTTCCGGAAGCTTCACATGTGAAAATTGTAGTTGTAGATTTACTTGGTAGGGAAGTAGCGGAATTATATAACAGTTTTCAAGCTGCTGGTTATTTTGAATTGAATTGGGATGCCAGCAATATGTCAAGCGGAAATTATATTTATAAAATAGATGTTAAAACAGAAACAGGAAAGATGTTTTCAGATATGAAAAAAATGCAATTCCTCAAATAATTTCATTCTATGAGAGTCCGGTTTATTGCCGGACTCTCAAACTTTAATGCGCCTCTAACCAGTTGTTTCCAAATCCGCTTTCTACTAAAACAGGTACTTTTAAAGGTAGTGCCTCCGTCATTAACTTGAGTATAATCGGCTGAATTTCATCTGCTTCGTCTTTATACATATCGAAAACCAATTCATCATGTACCTGCAACACCATCCTGGACTTTGCTTTACGCTTTTTGAGTTCGCCATGAATATTGATCATAGCCAGTTTAATCATGTCTGCAGCAGTGCCCTGGATGGGCATATTAATAGCAACTCTCTCTTCAAATTGTCTTACAACCCTGTTGCTGCTGTTTATATTTTTTAGATATCTTCTTCTTCCTGTAAGCGTTTCGGCAAATCCGTTTGCTTTAGCTGATTCTACCGAATCATCCATGAATTGACGTACATGGCTGAAGGTTGAGAAATACGTATCGATAATCTCTTTCGCATGCGATTGAGTAATACCTAAACGTGTTTTCAAACCGAATGGTCCGATGCCATATAATATTCCGAAGTTAACTTCCTTTGCTTTGCGTCTCATATCGGCTGTTACCTCATCAGGGTCTACCTGGAAGACATGAGCGGCCGTACTTCTGTGAATATCCTCACCGTTCCTGAATGCTTTAACTAATCCGGGATCTTCGCAAATGCTGGACATAATTCTTAGTTCAATCTGACTGTAGTCAGCACTGAATATTACATGATCTTTATCTGTGGGTATAAAAGCTTTCCTTATTTCCCTTCCTAATTCGGTACGAATAGGAATGTTCTGCAGATTAGGATCATTACTCGATAACCTTCCGGTTGAGGCAGCAGTTTGATTGTAGGATGTATGAACTCTTCCTGTTTTATGATGTATCAGTTTAGGCAGCGCGTCGCTGTATGTCGATTTTAGCTTAGATATCTGTCTGTAGTTCAAAAGAAGATCGATTATTTCACTCTGACCCTGCAATGATTCGAGTGAACGGGCATCTGTTGAAAAACCGGTTTTCGTCTTTTTTGTTGGTGGAAGCTTTAGCTTATCAAACAAAATTGTCTGGAGTTGCTTAGTCGAATTTATATTAAACTCTTCACCGGCTGTTTTATAAATTTCAGATGTACTTATATCTAATCGTGTTTGTAAATCCTGACTGAATTGTTTTAACGCTTCCACATCTATTTTAACACCGGTTCGCTCCATATCTTCAAGTACTTCGACTAAAGGAAATTCTATGTCGTAACCGACTTTATTGAGATTTGTTTCGTTGATTTCTTTTTCAAGAACTTTATATAGCTGGTATGTAACGTCTGCATCTTCCGCAGAATAATTACTTAATTCATTTACATCAGCCTCAAAAATCAGAGTTGGATCTTTCTTTATACCAATAATGGTTGAAATCGAAATCGGTGAGTAATTTAAATATTGCTTTGCAAGTTCATCCATACCATGCTTTTGATCCGGATCGATTACATAACTGGCCAGCATCGTATCGAAATAGAAACCTTTAACTTCGATTCCGAATGTTCGCAGCACTGCAATATCGTACTTACCATTCTGACAGACTTTTTTAATCCCTTCATCTTCAAATACGGATTTAAAAACTTTCAAACACTCTTGAACGTCAAGCCTGTCATCCGTTTCGGGTTGAAACAGGTCATCTACTGACTTGCGTGGTTTTGTTGCAACAAAAAAAGCTTCTCCCGGTTTACATGAGAATGCTATACCCGCTAAATTCAAATCAAGGACATCAAGCGAATCTGTTTCAGTATCAAATACAAATAATTTCTGTTCCTCAAGATACTTTGCCAGTTTCTCAGCTTCTTTCATTGTGTTTACAAGTTGGTATTTGACATTATCCTTATTAAATGAATTTTCATCCGGAATTATTTCAACATTCTCAAATTCAGCATCTTTTTCTTTGTTGTAAATCTTCAGGAGTTTGGAACCGAATGTCTTAAAATCTAATTCCTTAAATATCTCCAATAGCAATTCAAAATTCGGATCGGTGAAACGGGAATGTTCAAAGTCCGTATCAACAGGTACATCACATACTATTGTTGCTAGTTTTTTTGACAGGAGTGCATTCTCTTTACTTTCAATCAGTTTGTTCTTCAATCCTTTCTTCTCTATATCTTCAATATGCTCATAAATGTTTTCTACCGTACCGTACTTTGCTATTAGCGGTGTAGCAGTTTTCGGACCAACACCGGCCACTCCGGGTATATCATCAGAACTATCTCCAACGAGAGCAAGGTAATCAATCATCCTGATCGGTTCAAAACCATAATCCTCTCTAACCTTATCCTCATCGATGATCACAATTTCATCCTGTGACTTGCCCGGTTTAACCATCTTAATATTTTTTGTAACAAGCTGAACGTAATCTTTATCAGGTGTAACGGCATAAGATTCAAGTCCCTTTGCTTCAGCCTGCTTTACTGCAGTCCCGATTAGATCATCAGCTTCGTAACCCGGCGCAATAACCAACGGGATGTTGAAGGCTTCAACAATATCTTTGATTCTTTGGATTTGCGGAATCATATCATCCGGCATAGCGGCACGGGATGATTTATATTTATCATACATATCATGCCTGAATGTTTTTTCTTTTGAATCGAATGCAACAACAAGATAGTCCGGTTTGGTATCTTCGATTATTTTGAAAAGCTGATTCAGAAATCCAAATACTGCCGAAGTTGATTCTCCGGCAGAATTTGTCAGAGGTCTGTTTATAAATGCAAAGTAACCGCGATAGGCGAGAGCCATAGCGTCGATGATTACGAATTTTTCTTTTTTCTTACTCATAAATACCCGGTGATTGAAAAAAATAGCCTTGAAAAAGGGAGAATGCTTTATATATTCTTTATTTTGAATATATAAATGATATTCAAAATAAACTAATAATTGAGGATCTATGAAAAAAATTATTCTCCTGATAGTTATACTAATAGCCGCTGGAACAAATGCTCAGCAAGATGTGCAGCAAATATATATAGCAAGCTGGAATCTTGAAAATCTGTTCGACAATATAGATGATCCCGATAAAAGCGATGAGGAATGGCTTGTCGATGGCCCTAAAAAGTGGGATGATGAAAAAATCAATCTTAAAATTAAAAACCAGGCGAAGATAATTAGATATATGAATGATTTGGATGGACCGGATTTACTCGGAGTTGAAGAGGTTGAACATCGATCACTCCTGGACACAATTATTTCCCGACATTTTTGTGACAGGAATTATGGCGTAGCCTATGAAGAGACACTTGATAAGCGAGGAATTGACTGCGGATTAATATACGACATCGACAAGTTTGAACTGATCAGAACAGTTCCTCATGAAGTTCAACTGGTAAGCAAATATCCCACCAGATACGTTCTCCAGGTTGATCTGAAAGACAAGTTTACAGGGAATAATTTCTACATCTTTGTGAATCATTGGCCGTCAAGAAGGGGAGGAGAAGAAAAATCACGTCCGAACAGAATTAAAGCAGCAGAAGTACTGATGGAAGCCATTGGCAAATTACCCGGTGATAATCCTTTTGTCTTTATTATGGGCGACTTTAATGATGAACCTTCTAATGAGTCAATAAGTTCTGTTGTTGGTGCCATGGGATTCGATTGTGAAAGTTCAAGTCAAAATACTAAATCGAAATTTCTAAATTTAGCCTATCAGATGTTCGATCAGGGATTAGGTACATATCTTTATAGAGGCGACTGGAATATGCTGGATCAACTTATTGTATCTAGAGCCGTTATAGAGGATAACTCAATCAATTACATTTGCAACTCCTTCGAAATAGTTAAACCGGAGATAATGGTTACAAAATCCGGTCCGTATAAAGATGCGGCTATACCGACATGGGGTGGAAGGAAATATCTGGCGGGCTACAGTGACCATTATCCTGTCGGAGCTAAATTCATTTTAAGAAAGGATTAGTTATGAGTCGAATTCTTATTGTAACCGGTGCGAATGGTACTCTGGGGAAGGGTGCATCATCCGTTTTATTACAGAAGAATTATGATAAAGTTTATTTGTGCGACAGGAAGGAAATAGACTGGATTCCCGAGAGTGACAAAGTTAAGAAGATCATGATCAAAGATATGGCAAAAGATGAATTTGTAAATAACCTCTTCGAGAAAATTAATGCTGAAAAGGAAGATGAGATTTATCTGTTTTCAACTATCGGGGGTTTTTATTCCGGAAGAATTGGTGAATTGGAAAAGGACAAACTGGATTTGCAATTCAATATAAATACTAAATCAGTATTTCTCCTCGCGAAGCACTTCCAATTATTCTGCTCTGATAAATCAGGCGGTTCTATTTGTTTTACATCCGCCAGAACAGCAGAAAAACCTGCAGCCGGTAAATCAGTTTACGGAGCATCCAAAGCAGCGTTAGAATACCTGGTTCGAACAATTGCAATTGAATGGGAAAATGATAATCTGTCTGCAAACTGTATCTCACCAATTGCACTTGACACGCAGGAGAACCGGGAGTGGGTTAAAGATAAAACAATACTTGCTAGTCCGGAAATGATTGGGGAAAAGGTTCACGAGCTCTTTTATAACACTCCGTGCGTAAGCGGAGAAATCGTTAAAATGCCCATGAATATTGAATGAAAACGCCTGAATATTCATGAAAAGTTAATATAAAATGACATCCGGGGGTGAAATTATTTATTGACTTTTGACGGGTAAATATATACTATTATATGATCTTTTTTGAATATTTAATCAAATTGAAAATCAATATATAATCATTATTGGAGGTTATCTCTCATGCATATTTCAGAAATAACAGGGTTCATATCCTACCTAATAGCACAGGCTGAAGATACCGGTGTCTTAACTTACCTTCAAGAAAAATTCATCGCTGGTGGCGGATTCATGTGGCCTATTTTGGGATGTTTAGTTATTGGGTTAGGTTTTAGCTTGGAAAGAATGTGGACTTTGTCACGTGCTAGTATGAATACAAAAAAATTCATAGTTAAGGTAAAAGATGCGCTGACTAAAGGTGGTGTTGAAGAAGCTATGAAAGTTTGTGAAAATACTCGCGGTTCTATTGCTTCTGTATTCCATGCAGGACTTTTAAGAGCAGATGAAGGTGTTGAAGCTGCTGAAAAAGCTATTATGGCTTACGGCGCAATTGAAATGGGATTTCTTGAAAGAGGTCTTATCTGGATTTCAACGTTTATTACTGTTGCACCTATGCTCGGATTTACCGGTACTGTACAAGGTATGATTCAGGCGTTCGACTCGATCGCTGCCGCTGCTCAGATGTCGCCATCTGTTGTTGCTGCTCCTATCGCTGTTGCTTTGTTAACTACTCTGTTTGGTCTTGTAAGTGCTATTATTCTTCAGTTGTTCTACAACTACTTTGTTGCTCGAATTGACAAACTTGTTGCGGATATGGAAGAAAGCTCAATTGAGTTGATCGATACACTTTATGATCTAAAGAAAAAATAATCAGACTAGGTTAATAACTAATTAAAAGAGTAGTCATTTATGGTTAGTTTAAAAAGAAGAAAGAAAAAAGGGGCTGAAATTCCGGATGCCGGAATGTCGGACATCGTATTCCTGCTGCTTCTGTTTTTCCTTGTATCGACTACTATCGACGTTGATACGGGTATCGGTCTTCAATTACCGGAATACGTACCCGAAGATGAACAGGAATTCGTACCTCTCCCCAAAGATCGTTTAGCAGCACTATTAATAAATGAAAACGGTGATGTATTACTTGATAAAAAAGTTATCGCTATTCCTCAGATAAAAGATCAATTGAAGGAAAGAATCGAAAGTAAGATTAACCTTCCTAAAACCAAGAAGCTTGTTGTTTCTGTTAAAACTGACAGAAAAACAAACTATAACCTATATATTCAGGCACTTGACCAAGTTAAAGGCGCATATGCCGAAGTACAGGATGCTTATTGTAGAGCTACTTGGGGAGTTGGAAAAGATGAATTACAAGATGAACAGAAAAGCGAACTTAAGGATAAGATACCTATAATTATATCAATTGCAGAACCAGAAAAAGTTAAATAATTTGTGAGGATTACTGATGAAATTTGAAAAAAAACGTGCTGCTACGGAACAGAAAATCCCGACTTCATCAATGCCTGATATTATTTTCATGTTATTGCTTTTCTTCATGGTTGCAACTACATTAAAGGAATATGATGTATTAGTTAAATATCAACTTCCCGAAGCAAAAGCAATTGAGAAAATTGAGAATAAGAGATTAATTACCTATATCTGGGTTGGTAAGGACGGAAGAATTCAGCTGGATGACAATATTGTTACACTCGAAGAAATCGGTAATATTATGTATCAAAAAAGAGTCGCTATCCCAAGGGTTATTGTCTCTTTCAGAGTTGATAAAGATTCCGATATGGGTATTGTAACAGATATCCAGCAGGAAATTAGGAAAGTTGACGCAAGAAGAATTAACTACTCTACTTTGCTGAAAATATAATTTATACTAATAATTTGTATTTTAGGCAGGTTGTTTTGAATAACCTGCCTTTTTTTTGAGGAAATTATGAGTCTGAAAGACAAAATAAACGACGATTTAAAAGCTGCAATGAAATCGGGTGATAAAGTGCGGCTTACAACTGTCAGGTCTATTCGAGCGTTAATTCTGGAATTTGAAAAAAGCGGGGCAGCACACGAAATGACCGAGGAAGACGAAATTAAAATGCTCTCCTCTGCTGCCAAAAAGCGTAGGGATTCCATCGAACAGTATGAAAATGGCGGTAGAACTGATCTCGCTGATAAAGAGAAAGCAGAACTCACTATTCTGAACTCCTATCTCCCGGAACAGTTATCGGAAGATGAGTTGCTCGAGGGAATTAAAAATCTTGCTGAAGAACTGGGAGCATCTACTAAAGCTGATTTCAGAATTCTCATGCCGAAAGCTGCTCAGACATTCAAAGGCAAAGCTGATGGGAAATTAATAAAAGAAACTGTTGAGAAAGTATTAAGTTAAGTTATGCTTAATTACGTCGATATTATAATTCTGGTGATGGTTCTCATCGGTTTCATCCTGGGGTATAAGGATGGGATTATTCGGAAAATTATCGGCATTATCGGTTTTATACTCGCTGTTTTTCTGTCCCTTGAATTTGCAAGTGTAATTGCCGAATATCTTACCCCGTTTTTTAATGATGAGGTATATCTGGCTGAACTTGTAAGCGGGTTCCTCATATTCTCATTGGTAATTCTCATATTTGCAATCATTAAAAGAGTACTTCATCCCTTCGATAAAATTAACCGTTTTGCAAATCAGTTAATCGGCGGCATTGTGGGAATTATACAAATTCTGGTATTTGTTAGTGCATTTTTACTGCTGCTGAATGTGTTTAATATACCCAGCGAGACTACAAAAAAAAGTTCTACTCTTTATCAGCCTGTCTACAGAATAATTCCCACAGCTATTGACTTAATACTTGGCGATTCTGCAAAAGCCAGAAATTACTTTGAGGAATTTATCCGGGAAAACGAAAAAGGCACCATTTAGTGGTGAATGATTATGATTATAGAGAATAAAATATTAACAAATCTTGAATACCCGAAAGTCCTTGAAGAAATTGCTAAGTATGCCATTACCGATCTTGGAAGGAAAGAAATTGTCAGTCTTAGACCTGTTAAGGATATTGATGTAATTAAAAAAGAAAGCGGTTTCGTATCTGAGGCAAAAAACATATTAATTGAACAGGATTTACCGCCGATTGACTACCTTGCGGATTTAAGAGAATCCGTAAACAGGTGTTCTGTTGAAGGGGCAGTATTAAACGTGAAGCAAATTCACGATATAATAAAACTGGCCTCGGTCTCAAGGAAAGTCTACCAGTACCTTAAAGTCAATGCATCTGATTCTTCCATTTATTCCGAGTATGCGAACGGCATGTTTGTTGACAAAGTATTTGAGCATACAATCGGAAAAATATTTTCTGAAAGCGGTGATATTAAGGATAACGCCTCACAAAAGCTGCAGGATATACGAAGGCAAATTATCGACAGAAGCGAACAACTCCGTAAATCCGTGAACAGAATTCTTAAACGTTTATCCGAGTCTTTACTCGTCCAGGAAGAATATGTAACACTGCGTGACGGAAGGATTGTTGTTCCGATAAAGTCTGAACATAAGCGTCATGTAAGAGGTTTCATACACTCGGAATCATCAACCGGACAAACAGTGTATATTGAACCCGAGGAGACACTGGAACTCAATAATGAGATACTCTCATTGAGTTTTGCGGAAAAAAGAGAAATCGAGAAAATTCTTCGCAATATAACTGTGAAGATCGGTGAAGTTCACTCAGAGCTTAACACATCCATTCTAATCATTGGAAAGCTGGACGCAATCTTTGCGAAAGCACGTTATTCCACTGAAATTATTGGTTCCTTTCCATCTCTTGATGACGAGAAACCGTTTGAAATTATTGAAGGACGTCATCCTATTCTTGTCAGGAAATTAAAAAGAGAAAATACGATTCCACTTGATGTTAAGATAGATGATCAAAATATTCTGTTGATAACCGGTCCGAATGCCGGCGGCAAGACTGTTGTTCTGAAGTCCGTGGGATTATTCGCGCTATTAGTACAATCCGGAATTCATATTCCCGCTGACCCTGATTCTAATTTCAGAATATTTGATAATATTTTGCTCGATATAGGGGATCAACAGTCGATTGAGGATGACTTAAGTACATTCAGTTCCCATTTAAGTAATACCAATAAAATTGTTAATTCGGCCGGTAGCAAATCTCTTGTACTCCTGGACGAAATCGGAACTGGTACTGATCCTTCCGAAGGGGCTGCTCTCGCAACTGCTGTGCTGATAAAATTACGGGACCTTGGGGCTACGGTGTTTGCAACTACACATCACGGTAATCTAAAGATTATCGCAAATGAATTGAGTGGATTCGAAAACGCCTCCATGCTGTTTGATTCAAATGAACTTAAACCTACTTACAAGTTTAGTCAGGGTATGCCTGGTTCCAGCTATGCATTTGAAGTTGCACGAAGGATCGGACTGCATGAGTCGGTTCTTGAAATTGCAACCGAATATCTCGATTCAAAAAAGAATAAAGTTGAAGACCTGCTTTTGGAACTGGAAAAGAAATCCAACGACCTTAAAGAGAAACTGGATTATTTCGAAAGGGAAAATGTCAGACTCAAAGGTCTGGCTAATCTGTATTCCGATAAAGTTCAAAAGCTTGAAAAAGAGAAAAGGGAAATATTAAATAAAGCAAAGCTTGAGGCGGATAACTATCTTAGAGATGTTAACAGGAAAGTAGAATCTGCAATAAAAAATATAAGAGAATCACAGGCTGAAAAAAGTGTTATACGAGAAGAAAAAAAGAACATTGAAGAAATAAAACAGAAAACTAAAAAACTAAACCAGGATATTGAACAAGATACCAAGCCGGAATATGAAAAACCGCTTCAGGTTGGAGATACTGCTAAGATCAAGGGGACAGAAACACTCGGTAAAATATTAGAAATAAAAGATGGAAATGCAGTAATACTATCAGGCAGCATTAAAGTACGGTCAAAACTTAATAAGCTGGAATATTCCAGCGAGAAAGCTGTTAACAGACCGGCCAGAAGCCTTTATAACGTAAGTACGCAGGTTGAATCCATCCGTTTGGATATAAGGGGCAGAAAACCGGAAGAGGCGGAATACGAAGTTGTAAAGTATCTTGATAATGCTTATAGTAATAGTATCGAATCTGTTGAGATTTTGCATGGTAAGGGTACGGGAGCATTGAAAAGGACAGTGCATGAAATTCTTGATAAACATGAAGCAGTAAAAGATTATAATTATGCGAAGATTGAATTTGGTGGTGAGGGCATTACTATCGTTCAACTAAAATAGTTCCTGATGTTAAAAAAAATACTGGTTGCTAATCGCGGTGAAATCGCCGTGAGGATTATCAGAGCCTGCAGGGAAATGGGTATAATAGCATGTACTATTTACTCGGAAGCCGATGCCGGTTCTGTACATGCAAGGCTTGCTGATGAAGCCTATCCGGTTGGTCCGCCCGAACCGGAGAATTCCTACTTGAATATTTCCAAAATTATCTCGATTGCCAAAGAAAATTATATTGATGCCATTCATCCCGGATATGGCTTCCTTGCGGAAAATTCAGAATTTATTGAAGAGGTTGAAAAGTCCGGAATTATATTTATCGGACCTTCCTCAGGTGTCGTAAAGCTTATGGGCGATAAGCTTGAAGCAAGGAAATTTATTAAATCGATCGGTGTTCCATATGTGCCGGGAGCAATTGTTGCCACCGATGATACAGACCAGGTATTGCAAGTTATTGAGGATATAGGTTATCCTGTAATATTGAAGGCGGCTGCCGGCGGCGGAGGCAAGGGAATGAGAATAATTGAAGGACCGGAGGATATTGCCTCGTCGCTTGAGCGTGCAAAAAGTGAATCGTTAAAGGCATTCAATGATGACAGGGTATATATCGAGAAGTACATTTCAAACCCGAAGCATATTGAAGTACAGTTGCTTAGCGATGGACATGGCAATCATTTACACCTGTTTGAGCGTGAATGTTCAATACAAAGACGCTATCAGAAAGTAATTGAAGAGGCTCCTTCTTCAAGTATAAATACTACTATAAGAAAGAATATCACTGATGCCGCATTAAAAGTAGTTAAGGCTTGCAATTACGCTAATGCAGGCACAATTGAATTCTTACTGGATAGTGATGATAAATTCTACTTCCTGGAAATGAATACAAGATTGCAGGTTGAGCATCCTGTAACTGAAGCGGTAACCGGAATAGACATTGTTAAGGAGCAGATTAAAATAGCCGGCGGGGAGAAGATAGGATTTGGTCAGGACTCAATTGCATTGAACGGATATGCCATTGAGTGCAGGATAAACTCAGAGGATCCGTATTCTAATTTCATGCCTTCTTCAGGCAATATCAGATATTTTAGCTGTCCGGCCGGGAAAGATATTCGAGTGGATTCGGGAGTTTCAAAAGAAAGTGAGATAACACTTCATTACGATTCTCTATTGGCGAAACTTATCGTACATTCTGATTCAAGAAGTAATGCAATTACAATAATGAAAAATGCGTTAAGTGAATTTAAGATTGCAGGGATAATAACGAATCTGCCTGTTCATAAATGGACAATGCAAAACGAGGAGTTTATATCCAGTACACATTCAATAAATACTCTTGAGAACAATTTCAATCCAGATATTTTACTTGATAGCAGTGATAAAAAGTACATCGAACTTGCAGCAGCTTTAGGCGCATATATGAAAAGTGACAATAAAGCATTGCATCCGAAATCTCTCTATAACAGCATAAGTAACAACTGGACGGAAAATGGCTGAATATTCTGTTAAAGTTAATAATGAATTGATAAAAGCAGCTACCGGTTCTAAGAGTAATTTGATATCCATTCACGGGAATTCTGCTGAGTTCAGTGTTCGTAAGGTTTGTGAGCATCTGTTTACAATTTCAACTGATAATAGAGTTATTGAAGTGGTTATAGTAAGCCGAAGTAAAGGGAATTATATTTTGTTAATTGAGGGTGACTATTATTTTGTACGTCCCAAAACAAAGCTTGAAGAACTAACTGAAAAAATTCTTGCCGGCTCAGAAAGTACTTCGCAAAGTGTTGAAATAACTGCGCCTATGCCCGGACTGATTATAGATCTAATGGTCTCTCAAGGAGTTGCAGTTCGTGAGGGAGATCATTTGCTGGTACTTGAGGCTATGAAAATGGAAAATGTTATAAAATCACCTATTAATGGTATTGTTTCTCAAATAAAAAAAAGTAGAAACGAGTCCGTTGACAAAGGTGAGATTCTTTTTGTATTGAAAAAGAAATTTGACTGATATAAAAATTCAACAAAAATGCTTTTTTTTAACTAAATTATGATATAACACTAATGCTTTTATCTGTTGATTTTCTCCTGCAATCATTGAAATAATTTAAAAATAGACATCAAATCGGAACATTTATTTATACTACTAAAGTCTGGAAAGCCAATGAGAAAAAGAGATATTATATTATTACTTTTCACTGTCTTATTCGCCATTTCATGTGCGTCATCTGAACAGGCAACTAATCATGAAGGTGCCGGAGACAGTACACAGGTTTATGTATTCGATGCTGTTGAACCGGACAGTGTTGAAACCGGAAGTAATGAGGCGTCCGAAGTAGTTCAGAATGCGAATGAAGAAGTATCGAATGCTTCCGGAACAATTGAATTCTATATTGTTCAGGTCGGAGCTTTTACTTCGGAAGACAGGGCGAAGAGATTTATTGATGAGAATAAAACCAGTATTGAGCAGGAATTGACTTATCATTACAGTGAAAAGGTGCATCTATATGTTGTTCAGTTGCCTCCTTTCAGAACAAGAGAAACAGCAGAGCAGGTTAGGGATAAACTCTGGACAATTCCTGCATTTAAGGATTCCTTTATTGTACCGGGGAATTAAATGTCACCTGCACTAAATAATATAGTATTTTCATTTCTGAGCGTTTTATATGTATTTGCAGTTGTTGCAATCATGGATTTCTTTGTTAAAAAGGGATTTCCGCAAGATATTTCCAGAAAAATAGTCCATATATGCGCTGCATCATGGCTTATATTCTGGATTTTTCTTGACATGGATAGTTGGACCAAGTACCTTAATATTGCGCCGGCTGCTATATGGTTTGTCCTGCTTATTATAAAGGGTTTTACAGCTTCACCTGATGATGATGCAGTGAAAACAATGACTCGAACAGGTGACAGACAGGAACTATTAAAGGGACCGCTATACTTTACTATGGTTATGATTCTAATGGGCACCTTGATGTTTGAACAATATACTGCAGCGGTGACAATGGGTATATTGGGTTTTGGTGATGGACTCGCCCCTTTATTTGGTAAATATTGGGGGAAACACCGTTATACGATAATGACTGAAAAATCTGTTGAAGGGAGCATAGCCTTTCTGATATTTGGGATTCTTGGAGCCGTACTTTTCGGGTTTATTATTTTCGGACATATTGATTTCAAATTTATTATTCTTGCAGCCGCCATTTCAACTATTGTTGAGGCAGTTAGTCCTAAAGATATTGATAATCTGTTAATACCGATTACTTGTCTTCTTGTTTTTTACATCATCTAATATTTTACTAAATTTATTTTGTTAACTATTTTTTATTTTACATCATATTAAGGAGTAAATAGATTTGGCTTTTTCATTAAACAAAGTTATGTTGATTGGTAATCTCGGACAGGATGCAGAACACCGATTCACAACTAGTAATGTCTCGGTAACTACTTTTTCAATAGCTACAACTAACAGTTATAAAGGCAAAGATGGGAACTGGGTAAATGAAACAACATGGCATAATGTTGTTGCCTACGGACTTTCCGATTTCTATAAAGATGTTCTTAAAAAAGGCAAGAAAATTTACATTGAAGGTAGGATATCGAAGCGCGATTATACAAATAAAGAAGGCAATAAAGTATACGTAACAGAAGTAATAGCCGACAGATTCAGTGGTATTATACCGCTTGATGCACGTGACGGTTCATCTGAATCGTACCAGAACAGCGGTGCCGGCAGCGGAAGTAGTCAAACTCAAAATACAGAACAGATTGACTCCGTTTCGGATAATGATCTGCCTTTCTAAGTGTCTTTATTTGTTTAACAATATGAGGGTATAAAAGGTTTTTGGAAATAGATTGGTATTACCGGATTTTTTTCCTTTTTGTAACGCTGATTTTTTCAGCGTTTTTTTCCGGTTCGGAAGTTTCTCTTTTTTCTTTGGACAAAAGGAAAATTGAGTCGTCAGATGAAAAGAGCTTTATCGTTAGATACATAATTCATCTGCTTGAAGCTCCTCGCAGATTGCTTGTTACAATTTTACTTGGAAATACAATATTCAATGTAGGGGCTTCTATTTTATCGGTTTCCATTGCACTTGATGTAGCCGCTTTTTATGATGTTTCCGTAGATATAATAATAATTGCTCAAATAATTATTTTGACCGTATTGGTTTTAATATTGGGGGAAGTAACACCGAAAGTAATTGCTTCCAAGCATCCCCTTGTATTTGCAAAGACAGTTGCGTTTCCTCTTTACTGGATTAGTGTTATACTATACCCAATTGCGAAATTTCTTACCGATATAATTAAAGCTGCTACATCAAGAATAAATTTTGACAAATCCAAAACGGCTATTCTTTCATCGGAGTTATCGGACCTTGCTGAGCTCAGTGCAGAAAAGGGGACGCTGGAAGAAGGTGAGGAAGAAATTATCCACGGACTTGTGCAGTTTAAGACAGTCACTGCGCGCGAAATCATGACCCCACGTGTTGATATAGTACCTATTTCTGTTTCAGCTTCATACGATGAAGTAATTGATATTATAACAAAATCGGGGCATTCCCGTCTGCCTTTGTATGAGGATAGTCTCGACAATATCCTAGGTGTGATTTATGCTAAGGACCTGCTGCCATATATTAGCGGTACAGATGCGAAGCAAAAATTATTTTTAAAAAAGATGGCTCGCACAGCTATTTTCATCCCGGAGTCGAAGCTTATTAATCAACTGCTTCAGGAATTCAGGGAAGCCAATATGCATGTAGGTATTGTTGTTGATGAATACGGCGGCACTTCCGGACTTATATCGCTAGAAGATATCCTGGAAGAAATTGTTGGAGAAATTCGGGATGAGTATGACATCGAAGAAAATGAAATAACTAAGCTTAGTGATGATTCATATATGCTGCTCGGCAAAATGTCTATTGACGAACTGAACAATCTATTTGAATATAATTTTAATTCGGAAGATGATGATTACGATACAGTAGGCGGATTTATTTTTAATCATTCCGGTTCGATACCCGTAAATGGTTATTCGTTTGAAACGAATCATTTTAAATTCACTGTTGAAGAAGTTGAAAATAACCGTATTAATAAGGTTAGAGTTGATAAGATTAAAAACACCAAGACAACATGAAACGTGGATGCTTTTTAAGATCAATTGTATACCTCATAATTATTGCGGCAGTAGTTATTTATCTTATCGATAAATATGGTAAACCTGTATACGAAACATCTAAGCAAAAGTTAACGGAAGTTTTCCTTGAACAGCTTGAAGATCAGTTTACTGCATTGAATACAGAAAGTATCAGCGACAGTATTACAGCAATAATATCCGGCAAAGTAAATGAAATTAAATATAGCGAACAATTGCCGGACAGTACAAAAATTGCTAACCTTGTTGATGAAATTAAAAACTATATTGATAAGAACTCTGATGAAATAACAGATCTTTCGAAATTAAAAGAGATTATTACAGACTATGAGCAAAGACAGAAAGACGGAAATTAAAGTAGGAATCACTGTTATTTTCGGAGTTATCCTGTTTATTTGGGTACTTGGCTGGGCTAAGAATTTTTCGATTACAAACGAAAGTCAGTTAGTCAAAGTTGAATTCAATACAGTGTCCGGTCTTAATGAAGGAGATGTAGTAACGGTAAATGGGGTTAAAAAGGGTTTTGTTGATAAGATAGAATTGAAGAACAATAAAGCCCTTACTACACTTAATATTGATGACGATATAAAACTTTACAGCGATGCTTCATTTGCTGTGTCGATGCTTGACTTAATGGGCGGCAAAAAGGTTGAGATACTTCCCGGAGAATCCGGTCAGGTGCTGTCAACTGAAACTATCCATGAAGGTGTTTTCGTAGGAGACATCGCCTCTGCAATGTCAACTTTAAGCAGTGTGCAAACTGATATTGTCGTCCTTATTAAGGAAGTAAGATCCGCGGTTACTAAAGTAAATACAACTTTCCTTTCCGATGAGTTTATTGCGGGTATAAATGATAATCTCACGGAACTTAATAAACTTCTAAAGATTAGCACTTCACTTATTACAAATAACTCACAGGATATATCGCGTTTGATCGACAGTTCAAATTCACTTGTTGATAAAAGCAACAGACTCCTGAATGAAAATGGTGGAAAGTTAAGCAGAAGCATTGATGAACTTGAGAGTATGCTTAAGAAATCCAATAGTCTGTTGGAAAGACTTGAGGAATTTAGTAATGAGACGAAAGCCGGTGAAAATAATATCGGCAAGTTAATGTACGATGAGAACCTGTTCAGCGATATGAAAGAAACTTTGATCCATACAAATAAACTTATAAGAATTTTATTAAATCAAATTGAGGAAGAAGGTATTAAAGTTGATGCGAATATTTTCTAAGATACAGATCGTTTTAGGTATTCTCCTTTTATTTTCATTTACCTCATCAGCCAACAAGTATCCGGTTCACGCCAAACATGCAATGGTTGTTTCGGAAAGTCCACTTGCTACCGATGTTGGAGTAAGTGTTCTTAAACTGGGTGGAAACGCGGTTGATGCCGCTGTCGCTGTAGCATTCACAATGGCGGTAACATATCCCGAAGCCGGTAATATCGGCGGAGGCGGATTTATGATAATCCACTTTAAGGATGGTAGAAATACTTCAATCGACTTCAGGGAGAAAGCTCCCCTCAAAGCATTTGAAGAAATGTATCTTGATGAGAATGGTAAATTCGATATGAATTTAAGCACAAGAGGTGTAACTGCAGCCGGGGTTCCAGGCAGTGTTGCCGGTCTTCTTTATGCTCTTGATAAATACGGCACTATGAGTGTTAGTGAGGTTATTACACCCGCAATTGAATATGCCCGGAATGGTTTCCCGCTTCCTTACGCACTGGCCAGTCTGTTAAACCGTTACAGGGATATATTCCAGGAATCAATTCCGGAAAACAATGTATTCCTTAAGGAAAAAGGTTTGTTTGAAGAAGGGGATATGCTTGTTCAAAAGGATCTTGCAGAGACGCTTATACGGATTCGTAACAATGGGAAAGATGGTTTTTATAAAGGTAAAACCGCAAAGTTAATAGCAGATCATATGCAAAGAGACGGTGGCTATATAACTGAAAAAGATCTTGCTGAATATAAAGCAGTTGAAAGAGCGCCCATTACAGGTACCTACCGGGGATATGATATTGTTTCCATGGGTCCGACATCCTCTGGTGGTGTTTCACTTGTACAGGCGCTTAACGCACTTGAGTATTTTAATTTCGAGCCTGATGCATGGGGCAGTAGTGAATATATCCATAATGTTGTAGAAGTGCTTAAATATGTTTATGCCAACAGGTCACAGCATTTGGGCGATATGGATTTTTATAATGTCCCGATCGCTGAGCTAACTTCAAAAAACTACGGGAACCAGATATACTCCAGGATTATTGATGAGGCACGTCCCTCGGCAGAGATATATCCCGAACATTTTGAGGATAATGAAAGTACCGAAACCACTCATTTCTGTGTAATAGATGAAGATGGAAACGCAGTTTCACTTACTACAACAATAAATGGACTCTTCGGTAACAAAGTAGTTGTAGACGACGCAGGGTTTTTCCTGAACAACGAGATGGACGACTTTAGCGCCAAACCGAATACGCCTAACAGCGATGGACTTTTAGGTAGTCAGGCTAATTCAATTCAACCTGGTAAAAGAATGCTTAGTTCAATGACTCCAACCATTGTGCTGGACGAAGACAAGCCATTCCTCGTGGTCGGTGCCAGAGGGGGAAGTACAATCATTACAACGGTACTCCAGACTATTCTTAACGTAATTGATTATAAAATGAACATTCAGGAAGCAATTAATGCGCCCAGGTTTCATCATCAGTGGATGCCTGACAGGATTGATTACGAGAGATTTACCCTTCCATATGATGTGAAAATTAACCTTATCCAGAGAGGACAGTTTATCGGCAGACTTCGATCACTAGGTAAGGCTACCGGTATTCAGGTGGATTTCGGCAAGTCGTTGATTTACGGAGCTCCGGATTCTCGTGGTGACGGTAAAGCGATGGGTTATTGATGGTACTCGGTATCGGCATAGATATAATAGAAATCAACAGGATTAAAAAGAGTATTGATAAATTCGGCGATACGTTTCTGAATAAAATATATACTCAGACCGAACTTGAATATTGCTCACCGAAAGCGAATAAATTTCAGCATTTTGCAGCACGATTTGCTGCAAAAGAAGCAATTGCCAAAGCTCTGTCATATTCGGGTGAAAACGGGTTCAGCTGGAAAGATATTGAAATTTATAACGAGAGCAACGGAATGCCGAAAGCTAAATTATTTAATAAGCTGTCTGAAATTTTGGGTGTTGACAAACAGATTCACATTACAATGAGTCATTCCGAAAATTATGTAACCTGCTTCGCACTTCTTGAAAGTACAAATTAGTTGATTTTAGTACATTCTCGTAATTTTTGCTGACCTACACGCAATTTCCGAACTTTCTGACTATATTTGCATTTGAAAATGCGACAATATATCTAAAGAAAGGTTTGTTTTGAACGATAAAAGAGTGATTGTTGCAATGAGTGGCGGCGTAGATTCATCCGTTGCTGCAGCATTGCTACATAAAGAGGGATACGATGTAATTGGTATCACCATGAAAACATGGGGATTTATGGAAGTTGGCGGCGCACCAAAACACGAATCAGGCTGCTGCTCGCTGGACGCTATTTTCGATGCGAAAAATGTGGCCTCCAAATTCGGTATTCCTCACTATACAGTTGATTTCACAAAAGCTTTTGAGGAAGCTGTAATTGAAGATTTTGTTGATGAATACCTGCACGGCAGGACTCCCAACCCATGTGTTGTTTGTAATCGTAAAATTAAATGGGAAGAACTTTTAACCAAAGCGGATTCGCTCGAGGCCAGGTATGTTGCAACAGGTCATTATTCTAAAATAGATTACAATGAGGATACCGCTCGTTATATGATTAAACGTTCGGCAGATGACAGGAAAGACCAAACATATGCGCTTTGGGGACTTACACAGGAAAGTTTAAGCCGGACTCTATTACCACTTGGAGCATATAATAAACCGGAAATTCGCCAACTTGCAGAGGATTTCGGTTTAAAAACTGCAAATAAACCTGACAGCCAGGAAATTTGTTTTGTAGCGGATAATAACTATGAAAGATTCCTGAGAGAAAGAATACCTGATGTTATAAGTAAAATCGACAGTGGAGATATTATTTATAAGGATAAAAAAGTTGGAGAACATAAAGGAATACCATTCTATACTGTCGGACAGAGAAAAGGTCTTGGACTTGCAATGGGCAAACCGGTTTATGTTAAAGATATTGATTACGATACAAACATTATAGAAATTGGTGATAAAGAAGACCTGCTTGAAAATATGCTTCATGCAGAAGATATTAATTTTGTAAGTGTTTACTCACTTAAAACCGGTTCTGTTGTTATTGCCAAAATACGCTACTCGGATAAGGGTACTCCTGCGCAGATAATTGAAGCCGATGAGAAATCATTCAAAATCCGTTTTCTAACTCCCAAAAGTGCAATTACACCGGGACAATCTGCTGTTCTTTATGATGAGCAGGGTTACCTTCTTGCCGGGGGAATTATTACCAAGCAGAATTAATCCATTATTAATTCTGTTTTTGTTGATCGAAGTTATGATTTTTAATAAAATGTAAACCACGATTAATTAATTTTATTCAATGGGGTAAATCTTCGAATCCAATCATCGAGAAAATGGAGCACTAAACGCACGCGTTCTGCTTTTAAATCAAAGCTACGAACCGATTTCAATCTGCAATGTCAAAAAAGCATTCATTCTAATACTTCTCGGAAAAGCTGAACTTGTATCAGACAACAGTTCAAGGGCACTGCATACGGTTTGTCGCGTATTTCCTTGGCCATCCGTTATCAGACTTAATAACTATATTCGACTTCCTTACAAGGATATTATTCTGACCAGAAAAAATATTATGCGCAGAGACAAGCATAAGTGCGCTTATTGCGGCAGAAGTGATCTTCCTCTCACAATAGACCATATTATTCCAAGAGCACGCGGTGGTGAGGATACATGGGAAAACCTTATCTCAGCCTGTCTGCCCTGTAATAACAGAAAAGGTGACAGAACACCCCAGGAGGCTTCCATGAAGCTCTCTCTGAAGCCTTACAAGCCGAATTACATAATGTTCATCATTAACTCCGTCAGCAGGATAGATGAAAACTGGAAGCCATTTCTTTACCAATCTTAATTTGTATTTAAATTTCTAATTGTATTTTTCATTATCTTTAATGTCGTTTAAATAATAGTTTCTGAATAAAAATTATTGGGATTATGGCGAAAAAGAGAATATTAAGTGGAATGCGTCCGACCGGTAAACTTCATATCGGACATTATGTCGGTGCTCTTGAAAATTGGATTAAACTGCAGGATGAATACGAAAGTTATCATCTCATTGCAGATTACCATGTACTTACTACTGACCTTAATACAGATGATATTTATACGAATACTATTGAAATGGTAATTGACTGGATTGCATGCGGTCTGGACCCGGTTAAATCTCCGTTTTTCAGGCAGTCGCAGATTAAGGAGCATACTGAACTGAATTTGATTTTCTCTATGCTGATATCCAAAACAAGGCTGGAAAGAAATCCTACGCTGAAAGAGCAGGTTCGGGATCTGAATCTTGATAACATGATTTACGGACATCTGGGCTATCCGGTTCTTCAATCTGCGGATATTTTGCTGTATAAAGGAGAGGCGGTGCCGGTTGGGGAGGATCAGGTTCCGCATGTTGAAATCACAAGGGAAATTGCAAGAAAGTTCAATAATCAGTATGGTGAAGTATTTCCCGAGGCAGCACCGCTGCTTACAAAATTTGCAAGGCTTCCCGGACTTGACGGCGAAGCTAAGATGAGTAAATCCTTAAATAACACGATTTTACTTTCCGATGAACCTGAGACAGTTCAGCAGAAACTTCGCAAAGCTGTTACTGATCCCCAGAAAGTAAGAAGAAATGATCCGGGAAGACCGGAAGTCTGTTTAGTGTTTACATATCATAAAAGATTTAATCCTGAAGAAGTACAGGATATTGAATCCGGCTGCCGTTCAGGCGATCTGGGCTGTGTTGATTGCAAGATGAAGTGTACTGAAAAAATCAATCAGTTTTTAGAACCGATAATAGATAAACGAAAAGAACTTGAAGCTAATCCTGATTCGGTAAAAGCAATTATAGCCGATGGAGAAAAGCGCGGCAAAATGATCGCTGCACAGACCATGGATGAAGTTCATAAAGCTATGAAAATGGGTTAACAGTTGTACAAGATTAAACTCGAAAATTTCGAAGGTCCTCTCGATCTGTTACTGTTCTTCATAAAAAGGGATGAACTGGATATCTACGATATCCCGATTTCTTATATAACTGAAGAATTTATAAGTTATATCAGATTAATGGAACGGCTTGATTTGGAAGTGGCAGGAGACTTTATCCTTATGGCGACTACACTAATGCAGATAAAAGCCAAGATGCTCCTCCCAAAGGAGGTTAATGAGAAAGGTGAGGTTATTGATCCTAGAGCTGATCTTATTGAAGCTTTATTAGAGTACAAACGTTATAAAGAAATGGCCGAGGAGCTTTCAATTAACGAGTCTAATCAGAGGAAATTAAGCTATAGAAGTTACTTCACACTTGATGAAAAAGAGGCTCCTGAAGAGTTAAGTACACTACTGAAGAACGTAACTCTATATGATCTGATGAAAGCGTTTAAGCAAGCATTGGCTGAAAAACCGCCGGAGGTATTTCACCAGATACAGAGATTCAATGTAACCGTTGAGGAGCAAATCGATCACATAATTACTTCGCTTGAAATAGAAAAGGAAATAAGTTTCATAAATCTTATTTCAGAGATGCGTGAAAAACTAAGAATAGTGGTTACGTTTATTGCCTTACTTGAAATGGTAAAGATGGGTAGAATTGGATTGAGAGAATCATCAAGGTTTAATGATTTTGTAATTTATCAACTGGAAACAAATGTCGATGGATAATATATACATATCGATAATTGAATCACTGATATTCGCGTCTGATGAACCGATACCGGCATCAGATATAATCAAAGCTGTAAAGGAAATAGACGGCAACGATATGGAGATCACTAAATCTGATATTCAAAAGAGTGTTGAACACCTTAATGAAAAATATGCGGCAAATGATATTTCATTTCAAATACTAAGCATAGCTAATGGTTATATACATGCTACACGTTCAGAGTATTCCAAATATGTCGGGTACCTTTCGTCGATAAAAAGTAAGCGAAGACTGAGTCAGGCCGCACTTGAGACACTGTCTATTATCGCATATAAACAGCCGATAACAAAACCGGAAATTGAAAATATTCGAGGTGTGAATTCAGATTACATGATAAGTACTCTTCTTGAAAAGAATCTTATTACTATTAAGGGCAGAGCTGACTCTGTTGGAAGACCATTGCTTTACGCAACCACTGATGAGTTCCTGAAGTATTTCGGTTTGAATTCCATTGATGATCTGCCTAAACCCAGAGAAATCGATGAGATTATGAAAGACGAGGATTTCATCGAGCAAAAACGCAAGATCATGATGAGCGAGATTGAAGAGATAGTAGAAAACGAAGTTAATGAAACGGAAAAGAATAACGGTGAATCGAATGACACGACTGAATAAATTTCTTTCTGAATGCGGAGTTGCATCAAGACGTAAGTCGGATGAACTTATTGAACAGGGGAGAGTTACTGTAAACGGTAAAACCATAATTGAATTCGGCTTTCAGGTTAATGAATCTGAGGATGATGTAAAGGTCGACGGAGAGCGAATTCATCACAGGAATAAAGTTTATTTCATTCTGAATAAGCCGAAAGGTACTGTGACAACAACAGATGATGAAAAGGGTCGCAGAACAGTAGTTGATTTAATTAAAACCAATGAAAAAATATTTCCAGTCGGCAGATTGGATTACAACACAACCGGACTACTTTTACTTACGAATGACGGTGAATTCGCGAATCATTTGATGCATCCCAGGAATAAAATAACCAGGGAGTATCAGGTTAAACTCGACAAGGATCTTGGGAGGGAAGATAAAATAAAGCTTGAACGGGGCATTATCCTGGAAAGGCGAAGGAGCAGGTTTACTTCAATTCAATTTACAGATACTAAGAATTTTAGAAGTGTAACCGTTACAACCGTTGAAGGAAGAAATCATTTCGTCAAAAGAATGTTTCACGCACTAGGCTATTTTGTAAAGGAATTGAACAGAAACAGCTACGGACCTTTTAAACTGAAGGAATTACCAGTCGGTTCATATGTGAAACTTGATGAAAAAGAAATATCAAAAGTTTATGATAAGAAAAAATAAATTGGAGGATTAATTGGATCAGAATACCGTTCAACCTGATGTTAACGATTTGATAAAACGAAGACTCGAAGAACTTAACGAACTTAAATCGAAGAGTATTGAAGCATATGAATATAAGTACGATGTTGATTCATATTCAAAAACAATAAAAGAGAATTATAAAGAAGACGAAGAGAAAAACGTTAAGGTTGCCGGAAGGATCATGGCAATCAGACGCATGGGTAAAGCATCATTTGCGCATATAGAGGATAAGGAAGGCAGAATTCAATTATATCTTCGTAAGGATGAAATCGGGGAGGCTTATACCGCTTTCAAACTGCTGGATATAGGAGATATAATAGGAATTGAGGGATATGTGTTCAAGACTAAGACTGGAGAAATCTCAGTTCATGCTAAGTCTTTAACTCTGCTATCGAAATCGATCAGACCGATTCCCATTGCGAAAGAAGTAATTGATGAAGAAGGAAACAAGAAAGTATTCGATCAGTTCACCGACAAGGAATTAAGATACAGGCAGCGATATCTCGATCTTATAGTTAATCCTGAGATTCGTGACGTGTTCAGGAAACGTTCTCAAATTGTAACCGCGCTTCGAAGTTTCCTTGATATTAATGAATTCCTCGAAGTAGAAACTCCCATACTTCAGCCATTATACGGAGGCGCTGCTGCTCGTCCTTTTATTACTCACCATAATGCGTTGGATATGCAATTGTATCTGCGAATAGCTGACGAGCTTTACCTTAAGAGGCTTATTGTAGGTGGATTTGACAGAGTCTATGAGATTTCGAAAGATTTTCGAAATGAAGGAATTGACAAAACACATAATCCTGAGTTTACAATGCTGGAGCTATACGCGGCGTATAAAGATTATAACTGGATGATGAATTTCGTTGAAGAAATGGTTACGCATGTATGTGACAAAGTATTCGGTACAACTAAGTTCGAAATTGAAGGAAAAGATATTGACTTCAAAGGACCATGGAAGCGAATATCAATGGTTGATGAAATAAGGAAATATACCGGTCTGGATGTAATTGAAGCGTCCAAGGAAGATTTGAAAGCCGAACTTAAAAAGAGGGGATTGGAGCTTGATGGTGAAACCAGCAAGGGGAAAATGATTGATGAATTGTTTGAGCTTACTATTCAGCCTTCACTGATTCAGCCTACGTTCGTAACTGACTATCCTGAAGAATTATCACCGCTTGCCAAGAAACACAGGTCCAGAGAAGGACTTGTTGAAAGGTTCGAAGGTTTTGTTCTCGGCAGGGAAATCTGTAACGCTTTCAGCGAACTGAATGATCCGATTGATCAAAAGGATAGATTTGAAAACCAGGCAAGAATGCGAGACGAGGGTGACGATGAAGCTCATCAAATTGATGAGGACTACGTTCGTGCAATGGAATTCGGTATGCCTCCTACTGCCGGATTAGGTGTTGGTATTGACAGACTCGTTATGCTGTTTACAAACCAGCCTTCTATTCGCGATGTTATATTGTTTCCGCATATGCGTCCCGAAAAATGATTTAATGAATGTAACTGGTTACGAGACAAATAATGAAATTTCTGATAACTATTCTAATACTGTTCCTGTTTTCGTTAAACTCTCTTCAGGCTTCCGTCTATGAATTTACCGGGATTGAAGATACTGTTTATGCGAAACCAATCCAGTCATACCGCTTAAAACACGATTACAATCTAATGCTCGCAACGTTGGATGGTAAGGAGTCGGAAAATAGTTATCCCCTGGAATCCGGTATTGACTATACGCGTTTGATGATTGCAAGTGGCGCTGCCCTGGCAGTTGGTGTTACAGTGCATATGTACCAGGCAAACGCGTGGTGGCAGGAACAGGATAGCAAGTTCAGAATAGTTAATGACTGGGAATATGCTCGATGGATCGATAAAACGGGACATTTCTTCGGCACTAATTTAATAGCACACGCATTCTCCGGAGCTTATGAAGCTGCAAATTTCCAGGCGGAAGAATCCGCTATATTCTCGGCAGCCTCTGCATTAGCTTTTGAACTCTTCATTGAGATTGAAGACGGATTCGGTCCGCAATGGGGATTTAGTCCTGGAGATGCTACTGCAGATTTTTTAGGCGCGTCCTTTTATCTTTCGCAATACTATTTCCCGTATATGAAAAACTTTCAGCCGCGAGTGAGTTATATACCAAGTCAGGAATTTAAAGATAATCCGGATAAGATTATAATTGATGATTACGAGGGACAGAAGTACTGGGTTGGAATGAGAATGAAAAATATTCTTCCGGATAAGCTGGCTGAATACTGGCCTTCATTCTTAATGCTATCTGCGGGTATGGGTGTATCGCACCTGGATGGTAAGGGTGGGGGAGTCAGTTCATTTTATCTTGCTTTGGATCTGGATGCCGAGCAGATACCCTTATATGGTGGTTTCTGGCAATTTGTAAAAAATACATTGAATTATATACATTTCCCAATGCCGGGAATCAGGATTTCTCCTAACACTGCATTTTTTGGAATAGTATTTTAACAGGAATCATTTGAAGTTTAGTATTATTATACCAACTCTTAATGAAGAAAAGTTATTACCGGTTCTGCTGGATCAGATAGATAACAGGGAATTAAAAGAAAAGTACGACTACGAAATTATTATTTCGGATGGTGGGAGCAAGGATTCTACCGAATCCATTGCTCTCGAGAGAGCCGATAAGCTTACCGTACATCGAAAGAAACAAAAACAAAACATATCACAGGGAAGAAATGACGGGGCGCACTATGCCGAAGGGGAATGGTTAATCTTTCTCAACGCTGATGTGGTTATTTCCGACCCGAATAAGTTTTTTGATATTCTTTCAGGAAATATTGACTCGGGTAAGTATACAGGAATTACATTTAGTGTAAATGTGAATAAAGAAGAATCGATAATCTCCGACAGAATTTTTCTCGGCTTTTACAACTTTTTCTTCCATTTCCTAAATATTGTTGGTTTGGGAATGGGCAGAGGCGAATGCCTGGTAGTGCCTCATGCCTTATTCAATGAACTCGGTGGGTTTAATTCAAAACTTGCCGCGGGCGAAGATTTTGATTTATTCAAACGTGTCAGAAGACATGGGAAAATATATTTTTCTCATAAAGTAAGCATATATGAATCACCGAGAAGGTACAGAAAGTATGGACATCTTAATGTAATGTTTACCTGGCTTTTAAATAGTGTATTTGTTTTATTCCAAAAACGTTCGATGTCGAAAGAATGGGAAGAGGTTAGATAAAGTGAAAAAAATTATAATACTCGTTTTATTAATTGCAACTAACTATTTGTCGGCACAGGTAGGAATCGTTGAAATTGAAAATCCGGTTTACGGATTTCTCAGCAGAATGAAAACAATGAATTTAATCTCACGGTATGACGAATTCGAATTGCCTAAGACAAGAAAACTGGTAGTTGCTGCTATTATCGAATTATCTAAGGTCAGAGACAGATTAAATCAAATAGATCGCAGGATATTGGATGAACTTGTTAACGAATTTGAGTACGATATAAATTTTTCATCGGAAAATTACACCAGGTTATTCCCGAGTATTAATTATTACAAGCCCTACAGTGACAGGGAGAAATTTCTCTATTTCATGAAGGATAGCAGCAATTTCAATCTCTTTGCAAATCTTCTTGTCCAAAATAATTATATATATTCAAAAGATGCTGGCCTGGACGGAAGGAAAGTTAACCTAATACAATTTGGCGGTAGAATTCGGGGAACATTCCTTCATAACTTCGGATTTATGATTCAGGGAACTAACGGCACATACAGAGGGAGCAAATCTCTTGCACAGCAATTCGGTAGTCTGAGATACAATTATAAATTTAATTATGATAAATTATCTAATGGCGGAGTTGATTATTTTGATGAAACAGAAGGGTATCTATTGGCTGATTTTAACTTGCTGAAGTTGAAAATCGGCAGGGACAAAATGAATATAGGTTACGGTCCGGTGAAGACAATTCTCGGAAATAACCCTCCGCAATTTGATTACTTCCTGATGAACATCGACTATGGTATTTTCGGTTTCAGTTACTTTCACGGGAAATTGCTTGGCAGTACTGATATAACTTACGATAACAAGGAAGGAAGTATTCGGGATATAATTGATAAATACATTGTATATCATAGGTTCTCATTCGATTTTAACAGGCATTTTAAGTTAGGGCTGGGGGAAATGGTTGTTTATTCAAATCGCTCTTACGATTTATCATATATTAATCCTTTTAACTATTACAAGAGTGTTGAGCATGCCGGTAAAGACAGAGATAATTCCATGCTTTTCCTGGATGTTCAGAATAATTCAATAAACGGATTGAATTTATATGCTACACTGTTAATGGATGATCTTGACTTCGGTAAATTCGGCACATCTTATTATGGGAATCAGTACATGCTGGAAATTGGCGGACGGTTCATTCCGTTTTATATGGCTTTACCAGTTCAGTTGGATTTGAACTATGTGAAGGTTTCTCCTTATACTTACAGCCACAGAATTTTCAACAATAATTTTACAAATGACGGATTCGCGTTAACCGATGAGATCTTACCCAATAGCGAATCTTATTATATCGGAATAAAATCCCGTTTTCATCATCGTGCATCAGTCACTATAAATTTCAAATATACTCATCATGGCGCAAATGAAGTTGTTAACGGTAATCTCGTGAGGAATTACGGGGGTGATTATCTTGCCGGTCACAGGGTGAAAGATCCGACTGATGCGGTATTCCTTGAAGGCAAACAGCAAGTTTTCAGGAAATATGGGTTCACCCTGACGTCTGAACCGGTAAATAACTATTTTGTTATCCTCAATGCATTTTATGAATATTCATCTTTAACTGATCTTACGAAGTATGAAAACACTCTATTGAGTTTAATTTTTAAAATGAGAATTTAGCCAGGACATCAATGAAAAAATCGACATCCATCTATTCACTATTAACTCTGGTACTCCTTGTTGGTGTATTGATAGGTACACAGTTGGGTAATATTCTACCCTCTGATAGTACAACCGATAATTCAGATAAATTTGATGATGTATTAAAATATACTGCAAAGTATTATGTGGACGAGGTTGATCCGAAAAAACTTGTTGAGTCGGCAATAAACGGAATGTTCGACGAACTCGATCCGCACACTGCTTATATTCCGGCCCGCGAACAGGAAGTTTCCATGGAACAGTTCAGGGGAAATTTTGAGGGTATTGGAATAGAATTTCAGATAATTAATGATACAATAACAGTGGTTTCACCTATAACCGGCGGACCGAGTGAAGCACTCGGCGTACTTCCCGGCGACAGGATCGTGAAGATTGACGGTAAAAACTGTATTGGATTTGATAACGATAACGTGTTTGAAAATCTAAGGGGTGAAAAGGGAAGTGAGGTTGTTATAACAATATACAGACCGGCAACCAGCGAGGAACTTGTTTTTAATATAATTAGGGACAGAATTCCTATCTACTCGGTTGACTCCTACTTTATGATTGATGATAGTTCAGCTTATCTGAGTATTTCAAGATTTGCTGAAACAACATACTCTGAAACAATAAATGCCCTAAATGAACTTCGTGATGAGGGTATGAATCAGCTAATTCTTGATCTCCGTAATAATCCCGGCGGATTACTGAGTCAGGCTGAGTATATATCCGATCTTTTTATTGACGGAAACAAAATAATCGTTTATACTAAAGGAAGAGTCAGTAGCTTTGATGAAGAGTTCAGGGCTGAAAGGGACTATGTATACGAGAATATTCCGGTGATAGTACTTGTGAACAGAGGGAGTGCCTCTGCAAGTGAGATCGTATCCGGCGCCATACAGGACTGGGATAGAGGGCTTATAGTAGGAGAAACAACGTTTGGTAAAGGTCTTGTACAGAGACCCTTTTTGCTGAGTGATAATTCGGCTGTCAGAATTACGATATCAAGATATTACACACCCTCAGGCAGAGCGATTCAACGAAGTTATAGTGACGGCAAAACTGATTACTATATGGAAATTCATAGTCGGAATTATGATTCACTTAAAGCGATTGAAGATTCAAGCCAGGAACTTTATTATACAAATGGTGGAAGAAAAGTCTACGGCGGCGGGGGTATTACTCCGGATATAATAGTTGAAAATTCAAATCTCACGGACCTTTCATCGGATCTCAGAAGAAATAATGTTTACTACCAGTTCATTAGACATTATCTGGATCAGAAAGGAGAGGAATTCTTTGATAAATATAATGAAGATTTAAGGTTATTCAGAGATAAATTCTCATTCAGCAGTGTTGACGAAAGAGACTTTATCAAATACATTTCCAACTCCAAAGTTGAATTTGAAAGGGATGAATATTCGAAAGACCGGGAATACATTCTCACAAGACTTAAAGCATATGTAGCCAGAGAGCATTGGAAAAATAAAGGCTGGTATTATATACTGTTAACTCAGGATAAAGTATATAACGAGGCTGTTGAAAACTTTGATAAAGCACGTGAAATCTCTGGTCTGTGAGTTGAATCATTTTGTATTGAGCATCAATTTTTAATTTGTAGTGGAGAAAATATTGATTAACAGGGATTCAAATAAATTATACAAATATGAGGATTTATATCCAAGTGTTCATGAAACTGTATTTCTTGCTGATGGAGTAAAAATCGTTGGCGATGTTTCAATTGGAAAGGATTCCAGTATTTGGTACAATTCTGTCATTAGAGGCGATGTTCATTATGTGAAAATTGGAGAAATGACAAACGTGCAGGATCTATGCATGCTTCATGTAACAAACGGGAAATATCCTCTTAATATCGGTAACAGAGTAACGATCGGTCATAGCGTTAAACTTCATGGATGTACTATCGAGGATCTTGCGTTGCTGGGAATAGGTTCAATTATTCTGGACGGTGCGATTGTTGAATCTAACTCAATAGTGGCGGCAGGTGCTGTTGTCAAACCGAATTTTGTTGTTCCTTCCGGGAAACTGGTGGCAGGTGTTCCGGCCAAAATAGTGAGAGATCTTACACAAGTTGAAATAGACGATTTGAAAACTTCATCTGAAAGATATAAGAAGTATACAGAAATTACAGTGAAATCACTGACAGACTTATCGGGAAATAAATGAAAATTGTTTTTTGGGGAACGAGAGGATCTATACCGGTACCGGGTAAGAATACTCTGAAATATGGGGGTAATACACCTTGCGTACAGATCATGCCGGCTAGCGGACAGGAAATTATTCTTGATGCGGGTAGCGGAATAAGAGAATATGGAAAGCATTTAATCAGTAATTCTGACGAGTTAAATAGCACTATTATTATTTCACACACACATTGGGACCACATACAAGGTTTACCTTTTTTCGCACCCCTATTCAATCCTGATTATACAATTGATATTTTCCTTCATAAACAAAAAGGAAAGGATATTTCTCAGATCATTAAAGGTCAAATGAATAATTACTTCTTTCCGGTTACCGCTGATATTCTTCCTGCAAAAATTAATTTTCATGAGATTAATGAAGAAGCTAAACTTGTCTTTGGTGATACGGAGGTTTTTCCTAAAGAAGTTAACCATTCACCCGGTACTTATGCATACAAGTTTGTGGAGGATGGGAAATCAGTTATTTATATGACTGATAATGAAATCCGCTGTGTAAATAGTCAAAAGGATTTCAGCGAGAAGACCATATCGCGGCAGAACAGGGAATTGATCGAGTTTTGTTCAGGTGCCGATTATTTAATCCACGATACAATGTATCTCGAGAATGATTATAAAGAAAATTGGGGACATTCTAACGATTCAATGGTTGCCCTGTTCAGTCATGTCGCAAAGGTTAAAAATCTTTTGCTCTTTCATTATAATCCAGACTATGATGATAAGGCGGTTGATAATCTGGTGAATAAAACAAATAGCCGACTTAGAGAGTTGAAATCTTCGGTTAATTGCATTCCTTCTCGCGAGGGCATGAAAATTACTGTATGAGGTATTATTGATGAAAAATTTACACGTTACAACAGAAAAGAGATTGAAAATTGAGAAAAGAAGAATCCATTCACTTGTAAATCTGCTATGCAAAGAATTAAATATAAGTCTTGAGAACCTTGATATAAATTTTGTCAGCGAAAAGACAATTACTGAAATTAATAAATCCTATCTGAAGCATAATTACCCAACGGATATAATTACATTTAATTACTCCGGGAACCATGACCTCGTCGATGGGGAAATTTTCATATGCATAAAAGTTGCCCTTGAAAATGCTCTGAAATATAAGGTAGATTTGGATAGTGAAATTATCAGACTCGTAGTTCACGGAATTCTTCATATTGTTGGATACGATGATGTATATGCAAAAGATCGTAAAAAAATGAAAATAAGGGAAGACATTCTGGTGAATCTCTTTGAAATTGACTTTAAAAATCTTATAATTGAGTATGACAGCGAAGATAGTTGAAGTACTTGCAAGAATACTTGACGGTATAAATAAAAACATTCCTCTTGAAGAATTAAACAAGCAATTGCTCAAGAATAAAGAGTTTGATAAGCAAACACTTAGCGCTGCTTTCAGTTTAGTTTATGATAAAGTTCTCTCCGGTAAAATACTAAAGGATAGAGTCGATGAAAGTTCAAAGAAAATCCGGTTGTTAACCGATGAGGAGAGGGAATTTCTTGGGATAGATAATTATAACTACATAATTCATTTAATGAACATTGGGTTAATCGATTCCATTGATGTTGAGATCATCCTGGAACAGTTGATGCTGTTTCCTGAAGACTCAATTAACCGTGACGATATTAATTGGATAATTCTTATTTCGCTAGTCGATTTTAATTCTAAAATTCTTCCTGGCAGCAGAATTCTGCTTTATTCTTCCGATACAATTAATTAATTACAGTTCTGTATGCTAATACCTGGAACAATGGTATACCTTATCTTTTACAACACATCAATGAACAAATTGTGTGAGTCGGATTATCGACACTAATCTTGATAGGAATATTGAAGGGTATCTAAAAGAGATTTTTGGTGTAAAAGGCCTTTCTGAGAATACCCATAGGGCTTACAAAAGAGACCTGGGACAGTTTTATAAATTTCTGGAAAAATACGAACTCAAGCATGTTAGTAAGATTTCCGTAAAACATCTACGCGGATTTGTAATAAACTTAAGCGAAAAAGGTCTGAGCCGGAATTCAATTGCACGTAAGCTCGCTTCTCTAAGAGGTTTTTTTGAATATTGTGTTCGCAACGGTGAAATAGAGAAAAGCCCGTTAAAACAGGTGAAAAACCCAAAAATCAAACGGAATATTCCCGAGACGATAAATCTTGACTCTTATCTGGAAATTATTAAATTTCTTATGAGAGATAATTCTCTGGACAATTTACGCAAAGCAGCTATTATTGAACTATTATACGGATGCGCTTTGAGAGTTTCTGAAATATGCAGTATTGATATTGTTGATGTTGATACTACCAGTAAAGTTATAAAAGTTACTGGGAAAGGTTCAAAACAGAGGATTGTTCCTTTAGGAGATGAATCGATAAAGATAATAAGTGCATATTTAGATAAATATGAAAATCAAGATTTTGCACAGCCATTATTCAAGACTTCAAAGGGCAACCGTATTTACCCAAGATACGTTCAACGAATAGTTAAAACACTGATATCCGGATTCAGTGATATCGAAAAGAAAAGTCCACATGTATTGAGACATAGTGCCGCTACGCATATGCTAGACAGAGGCGCTGATCTTATGAGTGTTAAAGAACTTCTAGGACATGAAAACCTTTCTACTACTCAGATTTATACTCATGTAAGTATTGAAAGGTTAAAAAAATCATATAAAAAAGCTCACCCAAAATCATAAAGGAGTTATTTATGAATATTAACATCACTTCGAGAAAGTTTAAGGCAAAAGATTCTTTGAAATCTTATATTTCTGCCGAAGTTAAAAATCTTCAAAAATTCAGTAGTGATATTCTCGATGCAGATGTAACGCTCCATTTTACTCATCTGAAGGACAGTATAAAGACTGCTGAAATTAAGTTGAAGTTACCCCGAAAAACTCTTATGGTTACAGAGTCAAGTGAAGAGTTTTCTAAATCAATTTCTTCTGCAGCAAACAAGCTCGCAAGGCAGTTGAAAAAGCTTAAATCTAAACGCAAAGCTAAAGTGAAATCATGAATAATAACGTAACGATACGTCAGCGTGAGAACATAAACGTTGAGTATTTTTATAATCATACAAAAGATAAATTCAAAATCAATCTGATTACTAAGCCTCAGGGATTTGATAGATTGATTACAGATCAGAACTTACACAGACCCGGTTTAGCTTTGGCCGGGTTTGTGGATTTATTTTCATTTAACAGGGTCCAGGTTTTCGGCAACACGGAAATGAGATACCTTGATAAACTAACCAAAGTACAATTGAAGGAATCATTAAATAAACTCTTCCAGTTTGAAATTCCATGTATAATTATAACCGATAACAATACTCCTCAGGACGAATTAATTGAACTGGCGAACAAATATGACGTCTCAGTATTCGGAACTGAATATTCGACTACAAAAGCAGTCTACTTCATCAGTGATTTTCTGGATGATCAATTTGCCCCGCGTCAGTCCGTACATGGTTCTTTTGTTGATGTCTATGGTGTTGGCATGCTGTTCACAGGCAATTCGGGAATAGGGAAGAGTGAGGTTTCACTCGATCTGGTTGAAAGAGGACACAGGCTTGTAGCCGATGACGTGATTATTCTTACTAAAAAAGGTGAAGGCATTGTTATGGGATCCGGAACGGATCTCGTTAAGCATTTCATGGAAATCAGGGGAATAGGAATTATTGATGTAAAAAGTATGTTTGGTGTCAGAGCAATAAGATTCCAAAAGAGACTCGAAGTTGTTCTGGAACTTGAAGTTTGGAATGAAAATGCTGACTATACACGCACGGGACTTGATGGAAAAACGAAATCTGTTCTTGATGTCGATATTCCGTATGTAAAGGTTCCGATCGTTCCCGGTAAGAATATTACAGTTATAAGTGAGGTTATTGCCCTCAATTATCTACTGAAACATTATAAGTATGATGCAGCAAAAGTATTCCAGGACAGGCTTAGTGAAACAATAAAGAAAAAAAGCAGGGATATTGATCGTGCAATTGACTATTTCGAACATGATTTCGAATAAAATCGAGATAAAATTTTCTTGTTGATTTCCTACATTTGATTCGTTAATTTCGCAACCGAATTTACTATGAAAAACTTTTACTATTTTTCAAAAAATAAGCTGAAATTTGTCGAAATTCACAATTTCTATCGGAAATTTGTGTTTTTGACAGTATTCTTTTCCGCCATAATCTCTTTCTTTGTTTTCGGAACATATTTTATTATCAAAGAATATGTTAATCCGGATGCTGAAGTTAAAGTCCTGCAAGCCGAAAACAGGGAATTGCTTGCGAAGTTAAAGGACTATTCCGACAAGTTTGATGAATTTGAAGGTGAGCTCAAAGATCTTTCGGAAATCAATAATGACCTCAGGCTCGCTACAAATCTGGATCCTGTAAGTGATGATGACAGGAATCTCGGTACCGGTGGTAGTGTTTTCGAAGATATTACACTAACAGGTACAGAAGATGTAAATTCGTTTATTTCCAGTATAAATTCTCAGATTGATAAAATATCACTGGAAATGAATTTTGAAAAGAATAATTACGAGGAAATTAAGAATAAACTTATTGAGAATGAAATACTTTACGACGCACTGCCTGCAATAAAACCAACAACCGGACGTTACGGTGATAAGTTTGGTATGAGATTTCACCCGATACTTAAGATAAGAAGAATGCATTACGGCATTGATATACTCGCGAATACCGGAACACCGGTATATTCACCGGGAGGCGGGAAAGTTGAATTTGTTGGTAGAAAAGGAGGACATGGAAATTCCATCGTGATAGACCATGGTTTCGGATATAAAACGCTATATAGCCATTTATCTAAATTCAAAGTAAAAAGAGGTCAAAAAGTAAAACGGGGGGACTTAATTGCACTAACTGGCAGTTCAGGTCGATTAGCTACCGGTCCTCATTTGCATTACGAAATTAAGCATAACGGTATTGCATTGGACCCCAGGAATTTTATTTTTGACGATGTTAAAATTTTCGAAATTAATCCACAGATAACACAAAGTCAGGAGTAATATTGTATGATTTGGACAGTTGAATTGGCATCTTATTTAGACGATGCACCCTGGCCGGCAACAAGAGACGAGCTAATTGATTATGCAGACAGAATCGGTGCGCCTTTGGAGGTTCTTGAGAACCTTAGGGAAATTGAAGATGGGGAAGAAGTTTATGAAACCATTGAAGATATTTGGCCTGATTACCCAAGCGATGAGGACTTTTTCTTCATGGATGAAGACGAATATAATTGACACAGTACGGCTCAATAGGGCAGTATTTAGATAGAATTACTGGTCAGGACAATGCTTCTGACCATTTAAAAAAACTACTCTTATCTCGCAGAATTCCGCATGCTTTATTATTTACCGGTCCAAAGGGCATCGGGAAATTCTATTCCGCGGTTCAGTTTGCTAAGGAATTAAACTCGTTAGACTGTGAACTCTCTGTATCCCTAAAAAAGAAAATCAATCAGTTTGAAGAACCCTATGTTAAAGTTGTTCATGCTTTGCCAAGAGGTAAATCAGAGTCCAATAATGATTTACCTACCGCCAAATTGGATAAGAATCAGTTAGAGGAACTGAAGGAGCAGCTTGGTTTTCTTAAAACAAATCCATACCATGATCTTGTTCTCGAGAAAGCACAAAATATCAAGATAAGCAGCATTAGGGATTTGAGGAAATTTCTCTCACTGAATTATCAGGAGATATCATTCAGAATTATTGTTTTGTATGAAGCTCACAACATGAGTATTGACTCTCAAAATGCTATACTCAAAAGCCTTGAGGAACCCCCTGATGATGTAGTTTTCATACTTCATACTTCTAATCCTGATCTATTACTGAGTACCATTAAATCAAGATGTCAGGAGATTAAATTTAATCCGATCGATAAAGAATCTGTTATAAAAGTACTGGTAGAATTCTTTGATGTTGAGAGATCATCAGCTGAATTGGTATCCCCATTCTCCGATGGTTCCGTTATAAAAGCAAAAAGACTTATAGATGATGGTTTGGAGGAGTTTTTAGATGATTGCATAAATATTCTTCGATTTTCATTAGCGCGAAGATATCAAACTGCTTTCTCACATTTCAGCAAAGTTACATCAAGATGGGGAAACGAAGGGTTCTTTATTATTCTTGATTTTATTGTGAAATGGTTCCTAGATGTACTTCGATCAAGATCTAATATCCAACCCGAATACTTCAGCACTCAAATTGAAACGATTGAAAAATTTAACCAGAGATACGGGAATTACGATTTAAGTGAAATCATTAGTAAACTTGAATATCTTAATTCTTTGAGAAGACGCAATATTAACTTGAATATATGTATCTCAAGTGTTATATTTCAAATCGGACATATAGGTATTGGATAAATTACATGTATAATATAGATCTTTCTTTTCTTCACAGCAAAGAGCTGGGTGATGAATCGGATAGCGTTGACCGCAAATTCAATCAGCTCTATAAAGATTCTCTCATCGATAAAATCTGTCCGAATCTTAATTCGGAAATTTCTTGCTCAGATTGCAAGATTCACGATTTTACATTTCCGGATCTGGATCCACGTAGAATTCTTGAAGTGAATTGTCACGGACTTCTGGGGCACCACTTTTGCGAAGTATCATCTGAACATGATAACGGTTACATTAAAGATGATTTAATTATCGTTAAAATGGATGATTGCACCGAAATTGCAACTGTTGATGAAACCGGTGATATTGTAAAGATGCGCAGACAAAGACTTGGTATGCTTGGCGAAGAATTGCCCGAAGTACTTAGGAAAGCTAATCAGGAAGATATGCAGAAGTTTCAAACCAATATGAATGATGAGCTTAAAGCGAGGCCGATTTTCAGGGAAAAAGTTGAAAGGCTTGAGCTAAACATGAAACTCGTTGATGTTCATTTTCAGTTCGATAGAAAGCGACTTTTCTTTTTCTATACTTCCGATGGAAGAGTGGATTTTCGTGAACTCGCGAAAGAATTAGCATCAATTTTCAAAACCAGAATAGAACTTCGTCAGATCGGCGTACGAGATGAGGCCAAGAGAATCGGTGGTATTGGCGCTTGCGGACGAGAATATTGCTGTTCCGCTTTCATGAGTAATTTCAGACGAATTACAACTCAAATTGCTTCAGATCAAAATCTAAATAGTAATTTGTCGAAATTAAGCGGTCCCTGCGGTAAGCTTAAATGCTGCTTGTCTTTTGAGCTTGACTCAGACGAAGCTTCGAATTAGAGTTACGATTTACCTTTTCATTAACGTATACTTTTTCATAAATTGAGACTCCTTTCATTCTAGTATTGAAGGAGTAATATGAGAAAAGTTGTTATTGCATCAGCCAGGCGCACAGCTATCGGCTCATTCCAGGGTATCCTTTCAGATAAAAATGTTACCGAACTCGGTTCGGCCATTATCAAATCTGTGATCGATGATTCAGGAGTGGATGTATCCAATGTTGATGAAGTGATTATGGGAAATGTGCTAAGTGCCGGTACAGGACAAGCTCCTGCTCGTCAGGCAGCGCTTGGAGCTGGTTTGCCTGTAACTACTGAATGTCTTACCATAAACAAAATGTGCGGAAGCGGATTAAAATCAGTTATGCTTGCTGACCAGGCTATAAGATGCGGAGATGCTAACGTTATAATAGCAGGAGGCATGGAAAGCATGTCCAATGCACCGTATCTGCTTCCAACAGCCCGCAATGGTTACCGACTTGGAAATAATATAGTTATTGATTCCATAATTCGTGACGGCTTATGGGATGTATATAACGATTTCCACATGGGAAGTTGCGCTGAAAGTTGTGCCCGGGATTTCAATTTCAGCAGGGAAGAGGTTGATGCTTTTGCTGTTGAATCATACAAGAGAGCATTATCAGCAATTGAGAATTCCATATTTACCGAAGAAATTTCTCCGATTCTTATAAAACGCAGGAAAGATGAATTTTTAGTTGATATGGATGAAGAACCAGGAAAAGTAAAGTTTGACAAGATACCAACTCTTCGTCCTGCATTTGAAAAAGATGGTATAGTAACCGCTGCTAACGCATCTAAAATTAACGACGGTGCAGCTGCGCTGTTAATTTGTTCCGAAGAATCCGCAAATGACTTTGGGCTTCAACCACTCGTTCAAATTGTATCTCAGAGTTCAGCTGCGCGCATACCTATTGAATTTACAATTGCTCCGGCAGATGCTATAAACAATGTACTTAAAAAAGCCCATATGTCTATTTCTGATATTGATTTATTTGAGATAAATGAGGCCTTCGCAGTTGTTTCTCTGGCAGTTAATAAACTTCTTAATCTTAATACTGATATTGTAAATGTTAATGGCGGAGCCATTGCATTAGGACATCCTATCGGAGCAAGCGGAGCACGCATTCTTGTAACTTTAATTCACGAGATGAAACGAAGAAGTGTTGAATATGGACTTGCTTCTCTTTGCATCGGTGGTGGTGAAGCTTCTGCAGTTGTTCTAAAAAATATTATTTAGGAGATTTTAATGGATATTGAAAAAGTCGCAGTTATCGGCAGCGGCACAATGGGTTGCGGTATTGCTCATGTATTTGCGCTAAATGGTTATTTGACTCAGTTGGTAGATATTAAAACAGAATATCTTGAGAAAAGTTTTGAAATTATCTCTAAAAATTTATCCAGACAGGTCAAAAAGGAAATAATTACAGAAGATCAAAAAATGTCAGCCATTAGCAATATCACACCTGTCGTCGGCATAGGTAAAATCGATCGCAAATCCGATTTAATTGTCGAGGCTGTAAGTGAGAAAAAGAAGCTTAAATTGAACATCTTCCAGGAGCTTGATGAGCGTGTATCGGGAAATACGATATTTGCCTCTAATACATCGTCAATTTCTATCACGGAACTTGCTGCAGGCGTATCAAGACCTGATAAGGTTATTGGAATGCATTTCATGAATCCAGTACCATTAATGCAGCTTGTAGAAATTATCAGAGGGTATTCAACATCTGAAGAGACATATAATATTATTAAAAGTACGACTGAGAATCTGGATAAAACACCAGTTGAAGTACATGATTATCCAGGTTTCGTATCTAATAGAATTCTTATGCCGATGATTAACGAAGCAATATATTGTGTCTTTGAAGGTGTTGCATCTGTCGAGGACATAGATTCAGTCATGAAACTTGGGATGAATCATCCTATGGGTCCTTTAGCTTTGGCAGACTTTATTGGGCTAGATGTATGTCTTGCCATTATGGAAGTGCTTTACGATGGTTTCAATGATACAAAGTACAGACCTTGTCCATTACTAAAAAAAATGGTAATTGCCGGTAAACTGGGGCGTAAATCAAATGAAGGGTTCTATCAGTATGACTAATGTGTCGCATAATGTATATTATGTAAACTATCGGGTTAAGCAACATATCTAATGAGAATCAATACATCTCCTATCTACAATTAACCTGTAGTAAATTTGAAATAGAAATAAAGAATAAGAATAAACAGGACTATCCATATAACCGGTGATTTTGTTCTACGGTTATGATTACGATTATATCTGAACTTCAGTCTTTTTTTTCTTTGTTCAGTCTTGTCCTGTTCAGGATCGTAGTGTCTGGGGGTATAATCAAAAATCCTATGTGATGGTCTTTTAAGAAAAAGCATTTTAATATTCTATAATATTTAGGGCTTTATGCAAAATACGAAATTCAATTGATGAAATAGAACCGCCAAGCGATTCACCGTCAACATGGACAAAATAAGGATTTTTAAGTTTAATTGTAGCGGAAATATAATTACTCATTTTTACCTTTCCGGCATTTTTAATCTTATTCAAAACTGCTTTTGGGAGTAAATTAAATACCAAATTGAATTTAGTTGTATTCTCCAAAAAAGTAAAATCGAGTCTATTATCATCTATTTTTGCTCCTGGAGTTAGGTATAATCCACCACCGGCAGTTTTACCATTTCCAACTGCAATAAGTAAATACTCAGCCTCCTTTCTCTCATCATCAAATACACCGCTTATCGAAATTGGTTTGGATTTAATGAGTCCCACCAATATAGAATATATATATGAAAGTCGTCCCTTAATTTTCTTCGTATTTTGATTCAGGCATGCCACATAAGCATCAAAGCCAATACCGCAGCTATTAATAAATATGCGACTATAACTTTTATTCAAATTGGAATTATAATACTCAATAATACCGATATCAATGTTCTTTAATTTGAACTCACTTTTTACTACAGACTCAATATAACGGTCAAAATCAGAGATTGGGGATATATTTAATGCGAAATCATTGCCCGATCCAACTGGAATAATTCCCAGATTGACAGAGTCTAAATTACTCAGTCCATTAAGAGCTTCATTTAATGTACCGTCACCGCCACAAATAATAATGTTCTTGTAATTTTTGGAGTATTGGGAGCATATTTCGGTGGCATGCCCTCTATCATCTGTAAGTAAAACATCAAAATGTGATTTAAGAGGATGATTCTTTAAGTGCTTTTCGAAGAATTTTCTCCCATTACCGCTGCCTGCAATAGGATTTACAAGAAAAAGTGACGTATTCAAAGATAATCTAATTTATGTGAATGAATTTATTGCATTATTTATAAACAATATAGCATCACTCTTATAAAGTTATTTGTCGAACAATGCCTCAACAAATGTGTCCGGATCAAAAGTTTGAAGATCATTTATTTGTTCCCCCATCCCAATAAACTTGACAGGGATATTCAGCTCGGAGCATATCTGAAATACAACTCCTCCCTTTGCAGTGCCATCGAGTTTTGTAACAACTAAGCCAGTTAGTGCAGTATACTTTGAGAACTCTTTTGCCTGCATAATAGCATTTTGCCCTGTATTTCCATCAATTACCAACAATACTTCATTGGGAGCATAATCAATAACTTTGGACAAAACCTTATTTATCTTCCCGAGTTCCTGCATAAGATTATTTTTAGTATGTAATCTTCCGGCGGTATCAATGAGTACAACATCCGCGTGCTGATTTTTAGCTAAAGTAAGTGTGTCAAATGCAACAGAAGATGGATCTGCTCCCGGATTTCGCTGTACAATATCAACACCGGCTCTATTTGCCCATACCTCAAGCTGTTCATTAGCTGCGGCTCTGAATGTATCAGCACTTCCGATGACGACGTTTAGACCTGCACTTTTAAAATTATGAGCTAGTTTTCCAATTGTGGTTGTTTTGCCTGCTCCGTTAACCCCGACAATTAAAATAACAAATGGTTTGTACTCCTTAATTCTATCCAGATCAATTACGGAATCAGCATTATTACTCGTCAATATTTCATCCATTTCATTCTGGATCATTGATACAAGATTTATTTTAGATCGGTCACTTTCTTTCCTGAATGCGTCACGTGCGTTGTCTATTATCCGCAAAGCAGTATCTGTTCCGATGTCACTCGAGATTAAAATCTCCTCAATTTCTTCAAGAGTATTTTCATCGACAACAGCTTTACCGCTAACGGCTTCGGATATATTATCAACTATCTTCTGCCTGGTTTTGGACAGTCCACTCTTAAGCTTATCGAAATTTAAATTTTTAAGAATTTTCATTTTTTGAATACCAATTGATTGTTTCAACTGCTCTGATAGCGTAACCTATTACGGATAGTATACTTAAGGAAATGCTGAGATAATACATAATATTATAAGCTAAACTACCCACCGGAACACCGAACAGAATACTTAAAAAGAAGCAGCCGATAGAGAATATCGTTATTTTCCCGAGTAAATTTGATGGAAGGACTTTCTTTACTCGTGTTCTTATTATAATACCTCCAATGAAAATTAGTACATCGCGCAGTAAAATAACCCAGAAATAAAGTGCGTCAACATGGTCTGTCTGGTAAAACTTAATTATTAGAACCACTACGAATATTTTATCCCCCAGAGGATCGAGGAGTTTCCCAAGATCAGTGATCTGTTTCGTTTTTCGTGCTATGTAGCCGTCACTCAGGTCACTTAAAAATGCGACCAAAATCAAAGCTATTACTTCGGTCCTGTTCCCTTCCAGATCATTTAATAAATAAAACAGAGGAATCAGCAAAGAAAGTCGGAATAAGCTGATCAGGTTTGGAATTTTGGCAATATCTTTAAAGTTTACACTCATAATTCAAGAGCAAATTTAGCTAATTTTTCTTGATTATACATTAAACGGGATAATTTATTTTCGTATTTAATTGTGCATACACTGCAAAAGAAGAGAATTCCGAATGAAATGTTTTGTTGAGATGCTCAGACTAATACTTTAATCATATTCTTCTTTGGAAAAATCCTTATCTATATCAGTAGGATAAATACCGGAAAAACATGCCGTGCAGAAATTTTCCTTGTCATGATCAACCATGGCTTCCAAGAGTTCATCTATGGAAAGATATTCAAGACTATCAACATTCAGATACTCCCTGATCTTTTCTATATCCCCTTCCATTTTATTCGCTACCAATTCCTCCTTCGATGGAAAATCCATACCATAATAACATGGATTCATAATCGGAGGCGATGAAATTCTAATATGAATGGATTTTGGATTAGCCTCGCGGAGCAGGTTCACCAATTGTTTGGATGTAGTGCCACGTACAATAGAATCATCTATTACAACAACTGTTCTTCCTTCAAGTACGCCCTTAACTGTATTAAACTTGATCCGGACACCTACTTCTCGTTTTTCCTGTCCGGGTAAGATGAACGTTCTTCCTATATAATGATTTCGGATCAACCCGATTTCCAATTTTGAAGGTATTTCAAGCTTCTCGAGCTGATTCTGGTAACCAATTGCTGCTGTATTCGAGCTGTCAGGAACACTTATTACGATAACCTTCTCGCCATCTTCGTCTATAACCGGATGATTTTGAGCAAGAACCTTCCCCAGTTTCCTCCTCATCTTATCAACATTGGATCCGAAAATCTTGCTGTCAGGTCTGGAGAAATATATATACTCAAATATACAGTGTTTTGTAGGGCTATCTATTTCAGTTATTCTAAATGACTTAACCTTATCTTTCTCAAGTGTTTCTTTGTCAATTACAATAATTTCACCGGGATCAACTTCACGTACATATTCTGCGGCATTAATGTCTAATGCACACGTTTCCGAGGTCACTATGTAAGAGCCATTCAGCTTACCAACACATAAAGGTTTGAATCCATGGGGATCACGCGCGGCTACCAATTTATCATTTGTCAAAATCACAATACTATATGCCCCCTCAATCTGAGAGATTGCTTCTTTAATTTGATCAATCTGATTCTTTAGTCTGCTCCGTGCTATTAAATGAAGAACCACTTCAGTATCACTAGTAGTCTGGAATAATGCTCCGTCGTTGACTAATTCTTCGCGGAGTTTTTTTGCATTGGTCAGATTACCATTATGTGCAACGGCTAGATTACCTAAACGATAGTTCACAACGAATGGCTGAATGTTTTTCTTTGAGTCTGAGGCTCCGAATGTGGAATAGCGGTTATGTCCTATTGATGCAAAACCCCTTAATTTCGTATCAAACATATTCGAACCGCCGAATATTTCAGAAACCAGTCCCAGATCCTTATGCATGTTAAAAATAGGTTTCTTATCCAGATGAGATAATGTCACAATTCCGGCAGCTTCCTGTCCCCTGTGCTGCAGGGAATGAAGTCCGTAATAAGTATTAACCGCTGTGTCTTCCTGTGTGCTGAAAATGCCGAATATGCCGCACTTGCATGTGGGTTTATCTAAAATCGGATCGATGACTGTATTCCTTATTTCAAAGATTAATTTTAATGGACGAATTTTACAGAATTTATTCTTTATTTGCACATTGCTTTTTGTATTAATTTACAATGATGATAAAAGAAAATTGTTTTTATACATAAGAATATTGATTTATTTACCAGAGAGCTTCTATTTGTAGAAATAAACTTTTTAATATAATTCCTGGGGATCTCAATGCTTTAACACTATGGAAATGAGTGATTCAACTAATTTATGCGAAATCCGCTATTACAAATAGTAATTTTTGTGATATAATTATCGACAACAAAAATATTTTTATTTCAATTCAGAGCCGGCAGTGTAAAATATATGGGAGCATGCGCAGAAAATCTTAGTGGGATTAAATAAAATAAGAAGTACGGGAAATTATATGCCGGGAATGAACATGTCGAATTCTTAAATGAAAAAAGCCTTCTAAAATAGAAGGCTTAATTTGTTATAGTATAATACTTTATGTGTGTCGGAACGGCGGGATTTGAACCCGCGACCACTTGACCCCCAGTCAAGTACGCTACCGGACTGCGCCACGTTCCGAGTGTTTATAATTTAGAATGTAAATCTACTAAAAATTTCCGAATATCCTCAAGGTCTTTATTAAGATCATTATTACCATTATCGGAAGGAACTTCATTTTGAACCGCTGCTTCCTCTTTGGGTTTTGTTGAAGCAGCTACTTTAACGGAACTAGCGGAAGACGGATCTGAAATTATCTTCTTTGCACCTTCGATAGTATATTTTTCTTCCCTTAGAAGTTTCTTTATTTTGAGAATGAGATTGATGTCTTTATTGGTGTATATCCTGTTGCCAGCCCTGTTTTTAGAGGGTTTCAACTGTTCAAACTCAGTCTCCCAATACCTGAGTATATACTGCTCCAGCCCTGTCAGCTTACTAACTTCACTAATGGAATAGTATAACTTTTTTAGTCCAAAGTCTTTCATAGCAATATCTCAAATAATTTTTAGACAAAATAACTAATGACAGATAATAAGTCAATATTTATTTGTCTTCTAAGAAAGCACTTTAACTAAATTCTATATAATATGCTGTATAATGGGTTCTTAAATCTCTTTCCAAAGGCGTTTCAGGAGGAAAACAGCTGCAAGATAACTATTAATCTTAAAGCCTGAAATATAACCGTTTGTTTTTGCTGCGGTTATACTTTTACTCCTAAAGTCTTCCCTGTTGGCGATATTTGACAGGTGTACTTCAACTTTCGGGATTTTACATATTTCCAGAGCATCTCTTATTGCAACCGAAGTATGTGAGTATCCTGCAGGGTTAATGATGAGTCCGTCAAAATCACTGGCTGCCGACTGTATCTTAGTTACCAGTTCACCCTCCAGATTCGATTGGAAGAATTCAAACTCAATGTCAGGATACTCGGCAGTCATTGTTTTGTTTATTTCCTCAAGTGTAAGCGTGCCATAGCTGTTCTTATCGCGTGCTCCCAGCATGTTTAGATTCGGACCGTTCAGGACGATTACTTTCATGTTGTCTCCGACATTTCATCAATAATTTCCCGGATCTTAGGTGGCAGATACATCTCGTCTATACCAAGTTCCTTTAGTGCCGCAGCCAGTGTCATTACCTTTCTCTGTGTATTCGAGAGCTTGTTGATAACAATGACCTTACTGGTCTTAACAATACAGTAACCGCCTTTAAAATCCCCTCTCTCAAACCTCACCTTTGCTCCCATTTGCGCGGCAAGCGATTTCAAATCCTCAAGGGCGGTTTCAAATTCCTTTTCTTTAATCTTCATATTAGAACGGCATTATTTTATATTTACCAACAAAAATAATTCTAGTATTGATAATAAACAAATAATATGAATGTAGCATCAATCGATATAGGAAGTAATACAATACTTCTTCTAATTGCTGAGGTTTCAGACAATAAGATCACAAAGACTATTCTCAACGAATATAGAGTCCCAAGAATAAGCAAGGGACTTTCTGATTCCGGGGAAATCATTCCGGAAAAAGTGTCATTGCTGCTTGAAATACTAACTGAATACAAAAAACTCGCTTTGGAACATAACTGTAGTAATGTACTTCTTAAGGCTACAAATGCCTTGCGGATAGCATCCAATGGTGCGGAGATAGTTGAACTGGTTAAAAAGGAACTAAACCTGGATGTTGAAATCATTCCCGGTACCGAAGAAGCTTTATTATCATATCTTGGCGCTAAAAGTTACTACAGCGAATTCGAGAAAATGTTTATGCTGGATATCGGAGGAGGTAGCACGGAATTCGTTGAGGGTGAAGCAAGGAATATAGTATTCAGAAAAAGTTTTCCGCGCGGCGCAGTTAATTTAACCGAACAGCATATCAGCGGTTACCCTATTAGTCTGAATGATAAAGATAATCTTAAAAATAGTATAGATGAAGTATTCCATGAAATTGAGGACTTTTCTCCAAATAATTATCCCCTTGTAGCCGTTGCCGGAACTCCTACTTCCCTCTCCTGCATGCTTCAGAATCTTACAGACTACTCAGAAGACGCTGTTGAAGGTTCATTGATAACACTGGATGACTTGTTGAGTTTATCCGACAAACTTGCTCAAATGAAGCCGACTGAGATTCTTTCAAAATACGGTGAAGTTGTGAATGGACGTGAAGACGTAATATACACCGGCTCCAGGATTCTACTTAACGTGATGAAGAAGCTTGGAACTGATAAACTTCATGTAAGCGGCAGAGGATTAAGATATGGAAGTATCGTGAAGCTTATATCAGAGAAACAATAAGCGCAGGAATAATGCCCGTTGCTGCTAAAAGAGATATCTCAATAACAAATGATGAGATTATTGAGAACGCAAAATTACTAGTTTGTATGTATAAACCGACAGTAAGTAATATCATCTGCCACAGGAAGAAAACCAATTCAAGTCCGGAAAGCAGATATGCAGAACCCGCTTTAATAACAAACGGCGACGGATTAAAATATATCCAGTGACCACCGAAAATACCGTACTCAATAGGAAAGAAAACTAATAATCCAAGTAAGATGGGAATCTGCGTATATATTATAATTGCAAGATTATCTTTGAACCTCGTTTTAACATCAAGCGAAGGGGATACAATTTTCACAATAAATGAAAAAGTCAGCAGCAATAATATTGTCAATGCGATAGAAATGACCAGCTGCAACGGTATTTGGAATTCACTTGTTAACTTCGGCAAGGTTAGATTTAATATAAAATTAGAGTTCGCGAACAATTTAATGCCGATTAAAACCGCCAGCAGAGAAATAAAGTTTTTATGTTCGGCATATACTATATCTTGAATTGCAGTTTTGGGAGATTCAATCATTTTCCATATTGATTGCCACAGATCAATATTAACAACTCTCGATCGAAGAATGGTCCCGCATTGCGAGCAATTCATTTCATAATAATTATTAGAGGCATTACAGTTCGGGCATCCTATTACATTCTTCATAATTCCCCTAATACAATGGAAGTTTGATAGTAAATTGAGGCTGCCTGGTATAAAGGTCTACAGAAACATCGAAGTCGAAAAGATGAGCATCTACATACGCATCAACAAGTGTTAGAAAATACACAAGACCAATATACACGGCAAACTCATCTCTCTGGTTCCTGTAAAAATTCCTGTCGGCAAGCGCTTTACTGCTTGTATAACCGCTTTCCGCGTAGAGTTTTTTACTGTCCCAATATAAATTGTGCTGGTCAATCCAGATTGATGCGAAATATCCCATAATTCCCCAGACGATCGGAATCTTCCAGTATGATTCATTGTAATATTGTCCCCATCCGGGCAGAACAGCACTTCTCAAAACAGCACCCCAAGGTGATTTAGTCATCACAAAAGTTGTATCAGAGGTTTGGACGCTTGCTGTGGAGTCTTGTTCCGTCTGCGCTTGTATAAGAATTGTACTCAGCAGTATTACGAATATAATCTTAGTCGTTAAACTGCCTAATGATGTCGAATAACTCAAGTAATCGCTCTAATTCTTCAGTTGAATAAAACTCTATACTAATATCTCCGGATCCGTCCTTTTTCTGCTTACATAAAACTTTAGTGCCGAAGACACCTCGCAATTGACTTTCAATATCCCTGTAAGCTAATCCGTCTCTCTCAGTTCCCGAAGGCTTCGCCGGTTTCCTAATCTTTTCTTTGGCAGTAAGTATACCTTTTACAATTTGCTCAACCTTACGGACGGATAATTGTTCCTTCTTAATCTTCTTAGCCAGTTCAATTTGCATCTTTTCATTATCTATATTTATTATTGCTCTGGCGTGTCCCTGACTCAAACTCCCTTCAATTATAAGATCCTGAACTTCTTTAGGTAGCTTCAGAAGTCTGAGTGTATTTGTAACTGTTGTTCTGTCCTTACCTACTTTAGCGGCAACTTCTTCCTGGGTTAAGCTGCATTCGTCGATAAGGCGCTTATATGCATGTGCGATTTCAACGGGGTTAAGTTTTTCACGTTGAATATTCTCAATCAGTGAAAGAGCCAGCATTGCCTCGTCTGTTTCAACGTTTATTATGTATGCTGGTATCTCATGATATCCTATTTCAGTACATGCTCTGAACCTTCTTTCACCAGAGATTAACTCGTAATGACCGTCCTTTCTTCTAACTGTAACAGGCTGAATAAGACCATTTGTAAGTATGGAACTTTTAAGTTCTTCAAGTGCTTTTGGTTCAAATTCAACACGCGGCTGAAATGGATTCGGCTTAATTTTCTTGATATCAATTTTAGCTAATAAATCTGCCGACTTCCCATCGTCGGATTTAATCTCTGAAGCGGAGACGCTTATAGGTTCATCGCTATCCTTGGTGAAATTCGGATTGATCAACGCATCCAACCCTCTTCCAAGACCGCCGGGTTTCAATTTTGTCATTTTACGTTTTCAGTTGTTTTTGGATTGGTTCTTTCAATTAATTCCGTTGCAAGTCTCATATAATTTTGAGCACCAACAGAAATGGAATCATATAATATAACCGGTTTTGCATGACTGGGAGCTTCGGATATCCTTACATTCCTGTTTATAACCGTTTCGAAAACTTTATCGCCAAAATACTTTTTAACTTCTTCTTTAACCTGGTGTGATAACCTTAAACGCGTATCAAACATAGTAAGTAGAACACCTTCAATATGGAGGGACGGATTTATCTGCTTCTTAACAATATTGATTGTATTGAGCAGCTGACCGAGTCCTTCCAGTGCAAAGTACTCGCATTGAACCGGAATAAGAACCGAATCAGATGCTGAAAGCGCATTTAAAGTTAATAATCCGAGTGACGGCGGGCAGTCAATAAAAATGTAGTCGTACTTCTCCCTAACTATCTCAATATTCTCCGATAGTTTATTCTCCCGATTCTCCATAGAGACAAGTTCAACTTCGGCTCCTACCAAATTAATATTGGATGGAATAATATCAAGAAACGGCATATATGTATTCAGTACAACATCTTCAACTTCTTTAATCCCTTCAATAACCTCATAAATCGAATCTTCATTTTTGTCAATACCCAGACCTGATGTGGAGTTAGCTTGAGGGTCGATGTCAATCAAAAGCGTTTTATGCTCAGCTGCCGCAACAGATGCAGAAAGATTGATCGAAGTTGTAGTTTTACCTACTCCCCCTTTTTGATTCGCAATAGCAATAATTTTGGACATTAATAATTCCGTAAAAGATTAAATAGTATATTCTCAGGAGTTAAAGTTCAATCTCCTGTCCGTAATCCATAACGATGCATTTCCTTTCAGTAGCTTCTACCTTTTTCTTAAACTCTTCCGGATCTGCTTCAATTACCGGGAATGTATTATAGTGCATCGGTATCGCAACGCCCGGATTAACAAATTCAACAGCTTTAACCGCGTCATCAATACCCATCGTGAAGTTATCCCCAATTGGCAGCATCATGTAATCCACATTGTTCATTTCACCGATCAGTTTCATATCGTAGAATAATCCGGTATCGCCAGTGTGATAAATGGTCTTCCCTTCCATGTACATAAGAACACCGGCAGGTTCACCGGCATATTGATTATCCGGAGTCTTAGATCCATGATGAGCAATGGTGAATTTCACCCTTCCGAATTCAAAATTGTAACCTCCGCCGATATGCATATTATGAGCATTAAATCCATGTTCCGCGCAGTAATCAGCCAGTTCATTCACACAAATAAACAGCGGTTCGGTTCGTTTGGCAATTTTGAACGCGTCCCCTATATGGTCACCGTGACCATGGGTAAGGATTATAAAATCAGCCGGAACATCATCGGATTTAACAGGTGATGTTGGATTTCCGTCCAAAAACGGATCAATTAAAATTACTTTTCCGTCAGTGGTTGTTATCTGAAATGATGAATGTGAAAAATATTTTAGTTTCATTTTAGATTCCTCATTCCAATTGAAAAATCATTCTTTTATCGGGGCTAATTTAATCATTTCCAACTTAATATATAGAGCAATTCATAAATCATACAGTAAAATATACTTTTAAAAATCCCATGGTTGCCTGCAGATTTCTCATTTTACTTTCCTCTTCACCATAAATTGTAGGAACCGGTACAAAACCGATTTTATACTTTTGCCGCATTGCCTTGATGATCATCTCTGTTTCAGCTTCGAATCCATTAGTATCAGGTAGAATTGCTCGTACGATATCTGATCTAAATGCTCTGAATCCACATTGACTGTCTAAAATGTCTTGTTTGAATCGTTTACTCAGCATAAAAGATGTGATTTTATTACTTGCAATCCTATGCACCGGCATATCATTCAAATTATCCAGTCTGTTCCCTATTACAAAATCATTTTCTGAAAGCGCGGTCAGTAAATCCGGTATATAGTCGGGATCATGCTGCATGTCGGCATCAATAGTTAAAATTCTTGAATATTTGTCTTCAATAGCTTTTTCAAGTCCTTTTCGCAGACAAAATCCTTTTCCCTGGTTTACGGCATTTTTTAGAATGGTAAAATGTCCGGAATCAATTCCGATAGACTCTGCAGAACCATCATCAGATCCGTCATCAACTGCAATAATATGGTTTACAAATTGATCTACTTTTTCAATAACGGTATTGAGAGTTCTAACTTCGTTATAAAATGGAATGACTGCACACGTATTATTTTTCTTTGAAGAATTGCTCAAATATTCCTTTCAATCCTTTTTCTCGTGTGATTTTTGTGTTCTTATGAAGGTAGTTGCGTAAAGTATCTTTGGATAATCCCCTGATTAGTTTTCCTTTATCAGCAATGGAGATTGAACCGGTTTCTTCGGAAACAATTACACTTATAACATCCGCAATTTCAGAAATGCCCAGCCCGGCTTTATGTCTCATACCAAGAGGCATTCCCTCGAACTCGGTCTCCTGTGAAAGCGGTAATGTACATCTTGCAGCCTCTATTACATTACCTTTAACTATTACAGCCCCGTCATGAAGTGGTGACCTGGGGAAAAATATTGAACGGAGCAGATTTTTCGTAACCTTGGAATTCAGCTCTTCACCTGTCTCAACAACAGTTTTAATTCCCGCCGATTTCACAATTACAATAAGCGCTCCATGCTGATTTTGAGCAAGTTCGAAAGCAGCTTCCGTAATTGTATCCGCCATATCGTAACTGCTGCTTCGTATAAACAATCTTCCAAGCGGACTTGTGCCGAGCATAACAAGAAGTCTTCTTATTTCCGGCTGGAAAAGTATTATAAATGCTATCACCCAAATATCAGTAATTAATTTAAGCAGCCATCCGAGAGCTCTTAAATCAGCAACTTGTGCCAGGAACGATAGAATAAGAACAATAACCAGCCCGATAAATATTTGTGCGGCTATCGTACCTCTGATTACAGTGTAAAGTTTATATATGATAAACGAGACAAGGACTATATCAAGCAAATCAATAAATGATACCGTAAGGAATCCGATTTTGAACAGATCAAACATTAGCAAGTATTTCCGGATTATTAGTAAAACTATACAATTGTTTCAGCTTTTCCGCGTTTTCAACATTATGAGTTCTTATAAACCTGGCTCCGTTATTAACTGCAATACTCTCTGAGATAACCGTGGCTACATCTCTGTTATCAATATCGAGATGAAGAGAATTGCCAAGCATCGATTTCCGAGAAATCCCTGCAAGTATCGGGCAGCCAAGTGACTTAAATTCGTTCATTCGATTGAGTAATTCAAAATTATTATTCAGATTTTTACCGAATCCGAATCCGGGATCAACAATAATACTATTTATATTTTTCTTTCTGGCAAACTTAATTCGTTCATATAAAAACTGGTATACCTCATCAACCACATCTATATAATCCGGATTAAGCTGCATTGTTTCCGGAGTCCCCTTTATATGCATCAGAATTACAGCAGCATTATACTTAGCTGCAATATCAGCCATAGAAGGATCGAAGGTCATACTGCTGATATCATTAACCAATACAACACCATTTTTTAAAGCTTCCTCTGCTACAATAGCTTTTGTTGTATCAATTGACATTACGGCATCCGGTCTAACAGATTTGATCTTTCCGATAACCGGTATTACTCGTTCAAGCTCTTCTTCGGGTGTTACTTTAGGTGCACCGGGTCTTGTAGATTCACCGCCGATATCAATAATATCAGCTCCGTTATCCAATAGAAATACCGCTTGCTCCGCAGCAGATTCAAGATCAGAATATTTACCGCCATCCGAGAATGAATCCGGAGTCATATTTAATATGCCTAATATATATACTCTATCCAGCGGATAGGATGTGTCGGCTATCGTTATCGATCCAGCATCATACTTTTCATAGTTTCTTAAAGCAGCATCAATCGAAAATCCTGTTTCCTCATTTATTTTCGATCTTATCATTCCGGCTATTTCTTTTAATTTTGAAAAGGAACCAATCGTAAAAAGATTTGTGGTATCTCCGTTCTGTGAGAGGTAAGATATATCTCCATGTTTGAGCAGCAACTGGTGAATCTCATCAGCTCTGTAATGCGATAATTCAGTCAATTCCATTCCGAATGAAAATGCCTCATACAAATCCCTGAATACATTATACTGATTACTGTATTTCTTGAATACTATAGGTGACGTTATATTGATAAGTTTGCAGTACACTGCATCTCCAGAGTATCTAGAATTGATGCCTGAATATATAAAAGTAAAAATTTATTTGATAAATAATTTTTGAATGTAAATTTCTCATTGAAGGATTTTTTGAGCTACGACTGAACAATGTTTTTGAATTCAATCACAGCAGCAGAAACATTATCAGCTTTAAATATGGATGACCCGGCAATAAAAATATCACAGCCGGCTTCTGATATAGCTTTAATATTCGAACTATCTACTCCACCGTCAATCTCTATTTTATATTTGAGACCATGTTTTTCCCGTAATTCATTAAGCTTCTCTATTTTTCTAAGAGTTTCAGGAATAAACTTTTGTCCTCCGAAGCCTGGATTCACTGACATAATCAAAATATAATCTACTAAATCAAGCACATCTTCAAGGGTATTAACAGGAGTGGACGGATTTAGAACTACACCGGCATTTGTACCGAGTTGCTTAATCCTGTTGAGTGTGCTGTTTAAATGCACAACCTCTTCCTGATGAACGGAAATATAATCTGCACCTGCTTCGGCAAAGTTTTCAATGAATTCCTCAGGTTTTTTAATCATCAGATGCACATCAATAGGTAGTTTGGTTATTCGGTTAACAGTTTCAACAATGAGAGGACCGAAAGTAATATTGGGGACAAACTTCCCATCCATTATATCACAGTGAATTATATCAGCTCCGGCCATTTCAACCAATCTTAGCTGTTGTGAAAGATTCGAAAAATCCGCTGCGAGGATGGATGGTGCAATATACTTCATAATTCCCCTAATTCAATTACCCTTGGCAACTTTAACATTAACACTATCCCCAACATTAATTAGAACTCCCTCACTCGGATTCTGATCGACTATCGTATTGGGAAGCAAAGAGTTTTTATAATATGAAATTCTTCCAATATTAAGGCTGTTCATTCTTAGTAGTCTTTCTGCATCTTTCAAGGTTTTACCCAATAATTTAGGTACTTCTATCATCCCCACACGTAGCCCAATACTGATCTGGAGTGTAACCGAATCGCCTTTTGCCAGAAAAGTGCCTTCCTCGAATTCCTGATCGACTATGGTTCCGTTTGGATATTCAGACTTCACATCTTCAAGTTCCCTGATATACAAACCAATTCTCTCAAGGTTTATTTTTGCATCTCTGGCGGTTTTCTGACGAAGATTCGGCATTTTAACGAGTGGTTCACCGCCGCTTATGTGAAGGTACACTCTCCTGTTTTCCTTAACCGTTTTCCCGGCTTTTGGATTCTGGAACATCACCTGGTCAACCTCGTACCTGGCATCATATCTTGGATCGCCTAAAACCGGTTTAAGTTTTAGTGAATCAAGAATTCTTATTGCTTCAGCTTTATTCATCCCGACAAAGTCGGGCAAAGTAATTTCAACCGCATCGACGTACATTGGCATTATATACATATCAAAAGCTATAATACTCCCGAAACCAAGTATTATTAAGCTGAAAAGAGAGATAAGGATAATTTTGATTTGTTTTTTCATTTAAACAAAAATAACAAATGCCTTTTTGTTTACCAAAAAAAGAATTTTTACACATGTCTATTTTTATTTTAGATCGATATTCCTATCTTAATAGATAGATTATTCATTCAATTGATATATGCCGATCTATCTACTTTACTACACATATCAAAGTTACCAAAAAGCAGCATTAATTAATCCAAGGAGTTTATATGTTTAAAAATCATCCAAAGGGTCTTCCCGTACTGTTTTTTACCGAATTGTGGGAAAGGTTTGGCTTCTACCTGATGTTGGGAATTTTCACGTTATATATGATTGACGGAACTCAAAACGGCGGTATGGGTTTTTCTGATTTTGAAGCTGCCGATATTTATGGAACTTATTTGGCACTTGTTTACCTAACGCCGTTTATAGGAGGTCTGCTTGCCGACAGGCTTCTTGGTTACCGGCTATCAATAACAATCGGTGGATTGCTGATGGGTACCGGCTATATCGGATTAGCGTTCCCCGGTCAGGCCGCCTTCTTTATTTCACTTCTTCTAATCATTATAGGAAACGGATTTTTCAAACCAAATATTTCAACTCTTGTCGGTAAACTTTACGAGAATGAAAAATTCAAGGACTTTAAGGATTCCGGTTTCAATATTTTCTATATGGGAATTAACATCGGTGCATTTGTCTGCAATTTTGTTGCAGCATACCTAAGGAATGATTTCGGATGGGGGTACGCCTTCGCAGTAGCGGGTGTAGGAATGTACCTTGGATTGATCTGGTTTTGGACCGGACAGAAACATGTTAAAGATGTTGATGTGAAAACTCCCCCTGATAAAGACGAGATGTCTCTTAAGCAATTAACAAGTGTTATTTTCGTACCTGCTTTAGTTGCAGGAGCAGTCGGATGGTTCTTACCTCCAATTATTTTCGGTCAGTCAATTCTGGGCGCTGCATCTACTGATGCGTTTCTATTTGCCGCAATACCGATAATCTATTATTACGCTTCACTTTGGATGAAAGCTCCGAAGAAGGATAAAAATCCAATAGGAGCCTTATTGTCTGTATTCGGTGTTGTAATAATTTTCTGGGCTGTCTTTCATCAAAATGGTTCAGCACTTACAATATGGGCTGAAAGATATACTGACCGTGCAATGCCCGAAAGCGTTACTAGTGTAATGGATACTTTCGGATTCACTCAGGAGGCTGATACTTCGCCGCGAGAAGTTCCTGAAGTGGATGCTCACAACGTGCCGTTAACGGACGAGGCGGGCAATGTAATTACGAAAACAGGACCTGATCCGTATTTTAATAATCTACCGAAAGAGCAATGGCCCCCGGAAGGAAAAAGTTTAAAACTGCTTAGCACGGAAATCTTCCAGTCGATCAATCCGTTTTTTGTTGTAATCCTCACTCCCCTTGTCGTTGGGTTCTGGAGCATTCTGCGCAGAAGAGGAAGAGAACCATCCACACCTGGTAAGATAGGTATTGGCATGGTTATAACAGCCTTATCAACAGTTGTCATGATGCTGGCAGTAGTATTTTCATCGAATGGTGCTCTCAAAAGTTCCGGCTGGTGGCTTATTATGAACTACGGTGTAATTACTATTGGTGAACTTTGCTTAAGTCCAATGGGATTATCACTTGTATCTAAGTTGAGTCCTAAGAGAGTTGCAGGACTTATGATGGGCGGCTGGTTTGTAGCAACTTCACTTGGAAATAAACTCTCTGGAGTTCTTTCCGGTTTGTGGGGCAGCTTCGACAACAAAATATACTTCTTCGCAATTAATTTTGCCGGTGCAATGGTTGGTGCAGTATTAATGTTTATTTTACTAAAATGGTTGAAGCAGGTTGTAAAAGAACATACAGGCTCACACTGATTTTGATATATTCTTGAACCCGGTTTATGCCGGGTTCTTTTTTATTCATATATCATTCCGACAATTGGGAGGTAACATGCCGAATACTCTATGTATTTTTGAAGATGTACATTTCAAGAACCTCCATCCCCTGGTCTATTTCAGACCTGTTTACGATCTAAGATGCGGTATACTTACGCTTAAGGAGAAAATTCAATTTGTTTATCCTCAAGCTGAAGTGGTATTACATACCCGCAAGTACCTGGAAAATGTACTCAGACTGAATAACCCGGGGATTGACGTAAACATATTAGCTGATGGAACAGAAGGATGTTTGTTTATTAACGGATCAGTCATTGCCGATAATGATCTTTCCGACCTGATCCCCCTCGAAGGTGATAACAGGATTTACATGAACGGCGACAAGATTATTGCTGTGAGATTGAATAAGGCAGGATTAGATGGTTTTTCGATTGGTGAACCATTCGGAATTGAAAACTTTAAGGAAGTGGAAGTTGAGCAGGTAAAAACCGATTTCATAACATATCCCTGGGATCTTGTATCCAGGAATGCTGATCAAATTACGGCAGACTTTAAAAAACTGGTTGATGATTCGCAGGAAATGCTGAACGGGACTATTTATGACGGAGTAAACCTGGTCAGCAAGGGAAATATCTATATCGCGAAAGGCGCAAAGATTAAGCCCGGTGTTGTTATTGATGCGGAAGAAGGCCCGGTTTACATCGGCGAAAACGTAATACTCTTCCCTAATGTTGTGATTGAAGGTCCATGTTTTATCGGTGACGGAAGCAAGATTAAAACTGGTGCTAAAATATACGAGGGTACGAGTATAGGACCTGTCTGCAAGGTTGGCGGTGAAGTTGAAGAATCCATAATCCATTCCTACTCAAACAAACAGCATGACGGATTTTTAGGACATGCTTACCTGGCTTCCTGGGTTAATCTTGGCGCAGATACCAATAATTCGGATTTGAAAAATAACTATGGCAATGTTAAAGTAACAATTAATGACGAGGTGATTGACAGCGGTTCGATGTTTGTTGGATTAACCATGGGTGATCATTCTAAAAGCGGTATAAATACAATGTTCAATACCGGAACGGTTGTCGGAGTTTCTTCAAATGTATTCGGCAGCGGTTTCCCTGATAAATATATTCCATCATTTTCCTGGGGAGGATGCGAATCCGTTACGACATATAGACTTGATAAATGTCTTGAGGTCGCTAAACGGGTTATGGCAAGACGGAAAATTGATCTGTCCCCTGAAGAAGAAACAGTTTTCAAGCATGTTTTCAATATCACAAGTAGTGAGAGAACAAAACGTGATATGCCGGAATAACTAAATTATTTTTCACAAACTTTACGGGGTTTTACAATGAGGTTAATCATCCAATCGGATTATGACAAAGTATCACTATGGGCTGCTAAATATGTAGCTTCAAGAATTAATGAATTTAAGCCGAGTTCGGAAAATCCATTTATACTTGGTCTTCCGACAGGCTCCTCCCCTTTGGGTATGTACAAGGAACTGATTGAACTGAACAAGGCAGGAAAGGTATCTTTTGAGAATGTTGTTACGTTTAACATGGACGAATATGTTAATCTACCGGAAGATCATCCGGAAAGTTATCATTCATTTATGTGGAATAATTTCTTTTCACATATCGATATTAAGAAGGACAACGTTAATATTCTTAACGGTAACGAAGATGACCTGGATTCCGAATGTGAACGCTATGAAAATAAAATAGCTGAGAAAGGCGGAATAGACTTGTTTGTTGGAGGGATTGGTCCGGACGGACATATTGCTTTCAATGAACCCGGTTCGTCATTGGGCTCAAGAACAAGAGTCAAGACCCTAACAAAGGATACTATTTCAGCAAATTCAAGATTCTTTGAAAATGATGTTAATAAAGTTCCGAAAACAGCTCTGACGGTGGGTGTTAAGACTGTTATGGATGCCGATGAGGTGCTCATTATTATCAGCGGACTGAACAAAGCCAGAGCGCTTTCAAAAGTCGTAGAGGAAGGTGTAAATCATATGTGGACAGTAAGTGCGCTGCAACTGCATCCGAAAGGGTTGATTGTCTGCGATGATATGGCAACTTATGAGCTTAAAGTAGGAACGGTTGCATACTTCAAAGATATTGAAGAACCGAATCTTGATCCTGATTCATTGATGTAGTTATTTCTCATTAAAGAAAGTGTATAACAATCTTTAATAAGAATTTTGTTATTATTCCGATCAGGATATGGTAAAAGATTATCATTATATATTGCGTTGTGTAACCGAACTGAGACCTGTCCTGATCGGACAAAATATCACGGAAGCTTTTTCCCAGGAGAAGGATCAGCTCTATTTCCATGTTCCTTCCGAGGATAAACCAAATCGACATCTGATAATATCGTGCAATTCGCAATTACCATATATTTTATTCCGGGATGAACTTCACAGAGCCAAGAAAAACACTTTCACTCTTTTTCATGATTTACTTCCCGCAAAAATTATTGATGTTCGCATAGCCGCAAACGACAGAATAGTAAATATATCAACAGACAAGCATGAAATCTTTATCCTTATCCGCGGAGGTAAATCGAATATTATCGTTACCAGTGGAGATAATATATCAGGTTCCTTCAAGAAAATACAAAGTGACAATCGAACTCTTCTTGCTGATATATTTGAAAAGGAATATTTAAATGATACTCCTGATATTACTTTCAAAGCGACTAGTGCAGCTACTTACCCCGAGTTAAAAAAGGAATATCCGTTTGTCTCAAGGTCACTATATAATGAAATTGTATATAGAGCAAGCAAGTCAGGTATTGCAATAAATATTATGCTTAAAACTTGTGTTGAAGAAATTATTTCAGAAAATATTTTCATTGGATATGATAACTATTTAAAAATGATCCGGTTGCTTCCGGAGACTTTCGACACTTCAATTTTATATGATATGGTAGTCGCTCCAAACTATAATGAAGCAGTTAGGAAGTATATTGCCAGGTTCTACCAGTCGAGGAAATTTAATGAACTTTATAAATTCTTAAACGGTTTTATCGATAAACAAATTCACGTTATGTCAAATAGATTAAATAATCTCAAATTCAGACTTGAAAAAGGATGTAAGGATAATCTTTACTACAAGTACGGTCAACTTCTACTTGTAAACATTTCTACGATTTCTCCCGGATCAAAGTCTGCTGTACTTGAAGACTATTTGAGTGGTGATGAAATCGAAATCAAATTGGATCCCGCGAAAAATATCCAGGAGAATGCCAATAATTATTTCGATAAAGCAAAAGACGAAAAGAAAAATTATATTATTTCCAGGGAATTATTCGATTCCACCAGGATTAAATACGAAACTTATATTAATTTTAGGGAAAAAATTAAATCCGCTAAGCAATTGGATGATTTAATCTTCATTAAAGATCAACTTAACATCAGAGAATCAAAAAATAAGAGTAAAGTGGAAGAGCAAGCAAATTACCGTACATATATTTTAGGAAATAAATACAGAGTTCTCGTTGGTAAAGATAGTAAGAGTAATGATATTCTGACTGTAAAGATTGCCAAACAAAATGATTACTGGTTTCACGCACGGGGCTATTCAGGTTCTCATGTTGTATTAAGAGTTGAGAATACGAAGGAAGCAATACCCAAAAGTGTTTTGAATAATGCTGCGTCCATTGCCGCATTTTATAGTAAAGCAAAAACAGCGAAAGTTGCACCGGTTGCCTATACACTCCGGAAATATGTTAGAAAGAATAAGAATATGAATCCCGGTCAGGTAATAATGACAAAGGAAAAAGTACTTCTAGTTAAGCCTGAAATTCCTAAAAACGCTGAGGAAGCCGATAATGAATAGTCCTGTTCTACTAAAGAATGTTGCCATAATTTTCCTTGTGTCTTTTTTCCTTGGATTTATATATAACTTTATTTCCCCGGACGGACTCCCGCTTATTCGCGAAGAAATAAAAATAGATACAGTAGAACTAACCGGCAATCATAGCAGTGAAGAAGCATCGGATAATTTAAAAGGGATAAATTTTAACTCCGCCATGGAATTATTGGAATCAGGTAATGCTGTTTTTATTGACGCACGTGATCAGTGGGATTATTCAGAAGGACATATTCCCGGAGCAATTAATATTCCCGAGTTCAGCTTTGATCCTGAAAGTCAGGTAGTGCAGCAACTTGATAAGGATGTTGTATATGTTGTTTACTGTGATGGTGATGACTGTGATATAAGTAAAAGGCTGTCAAAAGAACTTTTAAAACTCTCCTTTTCCAACTTGTACGTGTATGTTGGCGGCTTCAGAGAATGGATAGAAAATAGTAAACCTGTTGAGGCAAGTGAACTGGAATGAAAAAAATAATTAAAAATAGGAATCTACTATTATTGTTCAGGGTTATTATCGGACTTGTTTTTATTGTCGCTGGAGTTGAAAAAATTGCAAATCCCGAGAGTTTTGCCGTATCTATAGAAAATTATAAAATACTTCCTGTATTTATCATTAATATCGTAGCTATTCCCCTTCCCTGGATTGAATTTGTTGCAGGACTTTTATTAATCTTCGGCGTATCAGTTAAGGAAAATATCACGATCATTAATCTTCTACTAGTCATTTTCATTGCAATTGTTCTAACTGCCCTTTTGAGAGGTCTGGATATTGACTGCGGATGCTTCGGGACACTAGATGGTCAGAAAGTAGGTATGAGAAAAGTTGCCGAAAATATCATCCTTCTTGCTTTTGGGTTATTCGTATATTACTTTGACAAAGATCCTGTTAGGCTGAAACAGAGCTGAATAAATGAAAAACATTCTACGTGACAGGTCAGAAAAATTAAACAGACCCCTGGTTCTGGACGGAGCTATGGGAAGCCTTTTGCAGATGCGCAAATTTCCTGTTGATGGCCCTCTCTGGTCTGCAACAGCAAACGTAATATACCCTAATGAAGTAAGGAACATTCACAAAGAATATTTAGATGCGCAAGCTGATATAATAACAACTAATACGTTCAGAACAAATCCGTATGCAGTAAAACTTAGCGGGATTGATCAGACATCTACGGAATTAGTCAGGCAAGCAATCACTCTTGCAAGAGAAGCCACAAGAAATGGCGATGTAATTATTGCCGGTTCTAATGCTCCTGCTGAGGACTGTTATAAAACAGACAGAAAAAATAATTACGGGCAGTTGAATGACAATCATGCAGAGCATATTGAATTGTTACACCAAAACGGTGTTGATATAATCTGGAACGAAACATTCAGTCATTCGGATGAGATTGAAATTGTCAGCAAATATTGCGCATCCAAATCAATTCCATATGTTATTAATCTGTTTGTCGACAACAACCTTAAATTGTTAAGCGGTGAAAGTTATACCGAAATAATAAAGTTATTGCACACTTATCAGCCTTTGGCTATTGGAATTAATTGTATCTCATTGAATACTTTTGCCAATATTATGAATGATGTAAACCTTGGCTGTGACTGGGGTTTTTATTTGAATTGCGGGAGCGGAAATTATACTGATTCAGAAATTAGAACAGGTATATATCCCGGATATTACATTAACGAGATTAAAGATTATCTCAAATATAAACCACTATATATCGGAACCTGCTGTGGTTCAACTCCCGAACATACTTATAAAATTAAGGAGTACATTCTTGCAATCTATTCGGATTAAAGCACCCGCAAAAATTAATTTCGGACTAAACATTACAGGGAAAAGACAAGACGGTTATCACGATCTTATAACATTATTCTATCCTCTTCATGACCTGCATGATGAACTGGTCTTTAGAAAAAGTGATAAAACTATTTTGCACTATGATAAGAATATTGAAGAGTTAGGAGCGAACAACCTGATTATACAGGCTGTTCAGCTGCTCCAGGATTTTACCTGTAAAGAGATTAATATAGATATTGAGTTGGATAAATTCATTCCAATCGGTGCAGGACTCGGCGGTGGAAGCTCAGATGCCGCTGCAACACTAATTTCAATAAACGAATTATTTAATTTGAAGATTCCGCAAAATAACTTAGCAGACATAGCACTCAAACTTGGTTCAGATGTTCCTTTTTTCCTGAATGCGAAGCCAGCCGTAGGTAAATCTCGAGGAGAAATCTTAACCAAAGTCCAATTTTTTATTGACTTCCCTATAGTGATTATTAATCCCGGAATACATATATCGACAAAAGAAGTATTCGGACTGCTGGATGTTTTCACTGAGGCATCATTGCTCAACTTTAAAAATCCCGAAAGGTTTGAGGATATTTGTAATTTTGATTCAGTCTTTTCGAATGACTTTGAGCAAATAGTATTCAACAAGTATCCCGAGATTGAAGAGATTAAAAAGAAACTGCTAGGAAATCGTGCTGGATTTGCATCCATGACAGGTACAGGTTCAACTGTTTTTGGAATTTTTAGAAATGAAGATGAAGCACAGAAGGCGCTGGATAAGTTTCCTGAACACTACTATAAATTTATAGGTCTCCCTCAAGCGGAGTTAATGTAATATTTTCAGGCTCCTCAACCACATATGGAAGCTTAATCGTGAAGGTTGTACCAGGTTTCGTATCTGTCCCTATGATCGAAGGACTTTTCACTGATATCGTACCCTGGTGATGATTTATGATCTCCTTAACTACTGATAATCCCAAACCACTTCCCTCTGATTTGTGTCTCTTCGTATTTGTTGCTCTGTAAAACTGGTTGAAAATCTTCGGCTGATCTTTCTCCGGTATACCTATTCCATCATCCATTATCTTTATTCTTACGAATTCATCCTCGTAATCTACCGTAACCTGAATAGAACCGTTTTCTCCAACATATTTTTCCGCATTTGAAATTATGTTTGAAAAAGCCAAATGAATTAATTCTGCATCTCCGTTGATTGGTCTGTGCAGTTTACGTTTATCATCGAACCGGACTGTGATATTCTTACTTTTCAATTCGTCGCAATGATCCTTTAAATACTCATCGAGTAATTCCCCTATATAAATATTACTGTATTCAACTCTTTCCAGTAATTTCAGTTTGGATATCTTTAGTATATTATTAATCAGATGAAGTCCTTCCTGAGTGCGGGTTTTAATTCTCGTAATTTTCTCTTCAACAGGTTTTTCTAAAGGTCCGAGGAGTTCTTGAAGCAGAATATCCGAAATTGAATTGATAGCACTGAACGGTGTTTTAATTTCATGTACAACTCCCATAAGATATCGCTGTTTAGACTTTTCTGCTTCATCAAGTTGGATAAGTGTCTGTCTCAACTGTTCTTCCCTCTTTAGCAGGTTTCTTGCCATCCTGTTGGCTATAAATACTGTTACAACCATCATTAATGAAAAAACAAGGATGAAAAGAACATCATATGACCATGGTCTCACGATCACCGGATTTATTCCATTGATAAGGTGTGTGGCTAAAACATCAATATTTTGGAAATATATAAGAACAGCATATATGGAAATAATAACAAAACAAATTGTTAATACAAGGTATCCGGGCAGGATTAAACTACCAATAACCATATGAATTAAGAAGAAAACATACAAAGGTGATTCTACAGTGCCTGTAAAGTATATTAAGAGCATTAATGCGGTCAGATCAAGCAGCATTTGAATAAGTGAAAAGTGCATAGCATTGAATTTGCTTGGTTCAATACCAATTCTTGTACGTATCAATTGCAGCAAAACATTATACAGCAGCATACAAGAGGCTACTATAACAATAGCCTGAATCTGGGTAGAAGTAAGCTTGAAATTTAGTACGAACTGACCAAGGAAAAGGAATGTGAATAACGAAATTATTGCAAGGTATCTCAGTTTTAGAAACCATACATTTCTTCTGCGTATGGTATTCCAGTATTCAGGATAATTTTGTGCCCAATTTGGAACTAACAGGATCATAACAATCAACAAACCTGCTTGTTAGGAGATACAATTAACAATATATACAACTGATTCCTTATTTACAACATGACATAAATAAAGAGCCGGTAATTAAACCGGCTCTATTATAACTATTATGCTATATATTTTCCACGCTTTGTGTAGTGTGTATGAAGTAATTCATGTGACAAGTGACTGCAGGGACCTTCCGGCAGGAACTCTTCATACAATCTGGCAACATTCGGATTCTCATGCGACTTACGTAATTCAAGGGACTCGTCTTCAGCATAAATTGCTTCAGCTCGTTTTTTACGAATCTCCGCGTTAGTCGGTATAGGCTGACCGCCGCCGCCCAGACATCCGCCGGGACATGCCATAAATTCTATGAAATGACATTCACTGAACTTACCGCCGGCTTTAATATCTTCCATTACTTTCTTAGCGTTTGCTGTACCGTGAGCTACGGCAACCTTAAGAGTTGCGCCTTTAAGCCAGTCCCAATTGGGGACAAGATGCTTGATTAGACCAGGCACAGGACCTACTTTATCGCCAATAGGTATTTCCATATACTTGATACCTTCAAAACCTCTTACATCCAGTACGTTAGCACGGTCAAATACATCTTCCGCTTTGTTGCCTGTAACGAATTCAACAACGCTTCGTATAGCTGCTTCCATAACACCACCTGTAGCACCGAAGATTAATCCGGCACCCGAAGCATCGCCAAAAGGATTATCGAAATGAGACTTAGGCATTTCCGGCAGATGTATACCGGCTTCCTTAATCATCTTCGCTAGTTCTCGTGTTGTCAAGCCATAGTCGACATCCTTGTGACCGCTGTCGTTCATTTCCGGTCTGTTACATTCGAACTTTTTGGCCGAACATGGCATCACTGCAACACTGACTATGTCTTTCGGATCAATGCCGGCTTTATCAGCATAATGTGTTTTCAACAATGAACCGAACATCTGTTGAGGCGACTTTGCGCTGCTGAGATTGGGAATATAATCCGGATAAAAATGTTCAAGGAATTTTACCCATCCCGGTGAGCAGGAAGTAAACTGAGGAAGCGCAGTTTCCTTTTTCTCAACAAGCGCATTGTACAACCTAATAATTAATTCAGTACCTTCTTCAATGATAGTAAGATCCGCCGTAAAGTTTGTATCGAATACTTTATCGAAACCAATACGTTTTAGCGCAGTATTAAGTTCTTGAGTCATCGAATGACCAGCTTCCAGTCCGAATTCTTCACCTATAGCTGCACGGGGCGAAGGAGCAGTCTGAATTACAACATGTTTATTAGGATCTTCAATCGCTTCCCATATTTCATCAGATGGATCGTTTGCATGCAATGCTCCTGTGGGACATCTGTTAATACACTGACCACAGTTAATACATACAACATCTGCAAGCGGTTTACCCATAAAGGTATCGATTGTTGTTGCATCACCGCGGTTAACTGCCTCAAGCACTCCAACTTCCTGAAGGTCAATACATGTTCTTACACATCTTTTACAAAGAATACATTTATCCATTTCACGAACCACAGAGTAGGACGAATTATCAATCTCATGTTTTGATTCATTGACATGTCCGAATGTAAATTCGTCAACGCCGTATTCTTTTGCAAGACTTTGTAATTCACAGTTGTTGTTCTTAACGCATGAATAGCATTCACCATAATGTTCACTAAGCATGAGATCAATTATATGACGCCGTGCTTTACGAACAGTGGTAGTGGATGTTTTTATTTTAATAGGCGCAGTAATCGGGAAAGCGCATGAAGCCTGTAAAGTACGCATGCCTTCAACTTCAACAACGCATAAACGACATACACCTGCTATGCAAAGATCATCATGATGACAAAGTGTAGGTATGTGAATTTGATTCTGTCTGCACGCGTCAAGGATAGTTGTGCCTAAAGGAACCGATACTTGTTTTTCATTAATCTCAACGGTAACGGATCCACCAATATGTTCAGGATGTTCCGGTTTCTCAACCACATGAGGTTTCTGACTTACCGGAGCTCTTAAGTTCTTATTTTCCATTTGTTCCTCCGTTACCTTTATTCAATATCTCATCTTTAAAATTTTCCAGTATGGAAATAAACGAATTCGGACTCGACTGACCCAGACCGCATTTTGAAGCTACCTGCATCGTTTTACCAAGATCCTTCAGTTTGTTTATATAGGCAAAAGTGAAATTACCTTCCTCAATCATCTCGACACCTTCAAGTAATTTACTGTTTCCTATTCTGCAGGGTGTACATTGACCGCATGATTCTTCAACAAAGAATTCCATGAAGTTTTTTAGCACGCCAAGCATATTCCTTGATTCATTGAATACGATTACTGATCCGCCTGTCCCGGCATCCTCATAAGCTAACTGACGATCGAATTGATCTTTATTCAGACATACTCCGGAAGCACCGCCAACCTGAACAGCTTTCGTATCTTTTGCATCCACAAGTTCCAGCAGTTCTTTTATCGTTGTGCCCCAGGGCAGCTCATAAACACCCGGTTTGCCACAATCACCGGATATTGAGAACAATTTAGAACCGGTTGATTTATCTGTTCCATGTTCTTTGAACCATTTACCGCCATGCTCAACAATCCTGGTAACACAAGCGAGAGTTTCAACATTATTTACTACAGTTGGTTTTCCCATAAAACCTGTTGTAACCGGGAAAGGCGGCCTATTCCTGGATTCACCTCTGTGTCCTTCAAGAGATTCTATCAGGGCAGTTTCCTCACCGCATACATATGCGCCGTTACCAAGTCTTATTTCGATATCAAAATTAAATCCTTCCTTTCCGCCGATGTTATTTCCAAGCAGATTATCTTTTTTCATTCCTTCAAGATAATCGTTCAGCGATGGAAGCAGGTACTCATACTCACCTCTTAGATATACAACTCCCTTCTCAGCTCCTATAACATATCCGCCTATAATCATACCTTCAAAGACAAGTTCAGGATATTCAAATAATAAGACTCTATCCTTGAATGTTCCCGGCTCACCTTCATCAGCATTACAGACAATATACTTTTCATCACTCTTTGCAGCGGCAGTCAGCATCCATTTGGTTGATGTAGGAAATCCTGCTCCTCCCCTACCTCTTAATTTTGATTCTTTAATTTCAAGCAGCAAATCATCACGCTTCATTGTAACTGCTTTCTTTAGGGCTTTGCCACTTTCATAGTCAGTGAACAAAACCTTTCCTTTTCTTTCCGCTCTAATATTTTTTATTGTCATTTCATTTCACCTCATTTAGTATTTCAACTGCTTTCTCGGGTGTTAATTTTGTATAGACTCTGTCATTAACGGCCATTGCCGGGCCCATATCACAAAGTCCCAAACAGTTTGCGAATTCAAGATGAAATTTGTTGTCTTTCGTGGATTCCCCGAATTTACATCCAAGTTCTCTCTCGATTGCATCACAAACAGCTTTTTTACCCTGCATATCGCAAGTAATTGTCTGACAAATCCTTACCAGGTTTCTGCCTTTCGGCTCGGTATTAAGGAATGCATAAAATGAAATAACACTGTAAACTTCAACAGGATGAATATCCAATAGTCTGGCTATTTCCTGTTGTGCAAAATCAGGTATATGACGATGTTGCTTTTGAATCTCATGCAGTATTTTCAATAAGGAAGATCTTTCTTTTCCGAATTTTTCAACAAGAGATTCAATCTCTTCCGTAAGAGCGTTTTTTTCGACTATCAGCATTTTATTCGCTCCCCTTTGTTTCTTTTTGTAAAAGTGTTTCAACTTTTTCTACTAGCTGATCCGGTGATATTGGTTTTTCTACAAAGTCATCAACTGGAACCATTTCACCTGAACCATACTCGAAACCGATGGTTTTTGACACAGATGTGTACATCAGTATCGGAGTTTTAACACCTTCTCTTCTGAACTTCTGAGCCAGGAAGAATCCGTCATCTGGTTCATCCATCATTACATCCAGGATGATAAGCTTCGGATTCTCTTCCATAACTATCCTGTACCCGTCATCCGGATTGCTGGCTGAAGTTACTTGGTAGCCTTTAGATTTTAGTACAAGCGTACTGGCTTCGATGATATCTGGATCATCGTCAATAATTGCAATTAGTGCCATTACTTTCTCCGTTATAATCGTTATTGATTATTTATTTATGGGTAAATAGATTATAAAGTTCGATCCAACTTCGAACTCACTCTTAACATCGATCTTTCCATGATAAGATTCTACTATTCTCTTCACAATTGACAATCCTAATCCGGTTCCGCTTATTCCTCTTGTGTTCTTGTTTTTAACGCGGAAGAATTCGTTAAATAATTTTTGTCTTTCCTCTTCTTTTAATCCAATTCCTGTATCTTCAACTTCAATTGCAAGATATTTGCCTTTAGTCGCAGTGCGTACAGTAATCCTGCCCTTGTCTCTGTTATATTTGATAGCATTACTAATTAAATTGGTCAGGACTCTTGTAAGCTCGTTCCTATCAGCTTTCAACAGAGGAACGTTTTCACTTAATTCTTTTACAACTGTAATACCTTTCTTTACAAATTCAAATTCCATAAATTCAACCACAGAATCGACTATTTCCCTTATATCCAATTCTTCAACTTCACGTTGCTTGGTTTTCAGTTCCATTCTGGATATATCCAGCAGATCATTAACAAGATCCAGTAAACTTTGAAGTCTTACATGAGATCTCTGCAAAAACTCCTGCTGCTGCTCATACGAGACAGTTAGATTCTCATCAAGAATTAATTTTATATATCCTAGAACAGCCGCCACGGGAGCTTTAAGTTCATGAGCTACCATTGAAACAAATTGATTTTTTATCAGCTCTACCTGTTTGAAACCTGTTATATTCTTGAGTACAATTACGATACCGGCAAAGCTGCCGTCCGGTTGCGGAACAGGTGTACATGTTGCGTCAATAACTAATTGTGCATTCGGTTTTATTTCAACCTGTGTTGTAATTGATTTACTAACTGAATTACCGGGTTCTTTAAGTTTTTTGATTACGGATACAATCTGTTCAGGAAGTTTATTTAATACATTCTCACCAATCTCCAGATTATCGATATCCAGTTTTTTTAAGGTTGAATTATTATAATAAACAACTTCACCTTCTTTGTTTATCAGGAGTACTCCGCTGCTAATCGTTTCAATAATAGTCTTCAATCTCGATTGCTCATGGGCAACTTCGAGCAGAGTGGCTTCTCTCTCCTGCTTCAGACGTTCGGCTTCAAGTAGTAGTATTCTTTGTTTATAACCCTGATCAAGCTGATGTATCAGTTCTTCTGGTGTGAATGGTTTAGGTATGTAACTGAAAGCTCCGAGTCTCGTTGACTCGACTGCGGTATCATAACTTGCATAAGCGGTAGCGATGAAACATATAGTATTCGGACGGGACTTCTTAATTTCCTTGAGAACTTCCAATCCTTCGATATCCGGCATCTTCAAATCGATTACAGCAATATCGTAGTCGTTTTTTGTCCCCAATTCGATTCCTTCGGAACCATTCTCCGCTGTTTCTACCCGGTATCCTTCACTTTCGAGCAATCTGCGTGAACCTTCCCGAAGTCCTTTCTCATCATCAACAATGAGTATATAAGGTTTTACGTTTTCCACAACTATATTATAATAGTGTTAAAAAGTACTTCCGTAAATCAATCTATATAAAAAGTTTTAGCTTCTCCTGTAATTATCCAGTTTAGAAATTAATTCATCAATTGAAACAGGTTTGTTTAACACACCATCACTTTTAATCCATTCCTTCTCTTCATCCGTGCTTGCACTGAACTTAAATCCCGTCTCATAAGTAGCAGATGTTAAAATAAACACCGGTATTTTCTTACCGTGATCCGTGTTTTTAATACGATGACATAAGACGAAACCTGCATCAGGTTCTTCCATAATCAGATCCACAATTGCTGCGTCCGGAACAACATTCTTAAATGTTTCAAATCCTTCCTTACCGGTTTCAGCAGTAAGAACTTCAAAGCCCCTATTTTCAAGTAATAATTTATTTTGTTCCAGAAGATCTATATCGTCATCAACAAGTAGAATTCGTTTAAACTGTTCTGTCACTTCCATTTTTAACTCCTTTAATATGCTCTTAACCCGAAAATTAATTTAATCCTGCGTTCTGAATAGTAAGATTAAACGGCAATCTAACAGTAACAGTAGTTCCCAAATCCGGTTCACTGTTAATTTTAATATCACCTTTGTGCATTTTAATGATTCCGTAAGAAATTGCAAGTCCCAGCCCTGTTCCTTTGCCAATTTTTTTTGTTGTAAAAAATGGTGTAAATAGCTTGCTTATATTTTCTTCCGGGATTCCGTATCCGTTATCAGTAAATTCAACAATAAGATTCTTTCCCTCTTCAACAATTTCTATATGCAACTGTTTGTCCTGTTTATCTTCCATTGCCTCAAGGGCATTATTTATAATATTAACAAATACCTGTTTTATTTGATCTTTATCCCCTTCAAACTCCTGATTATCAGTATAGTCAGTAATAGTAATTACTTCCTCAGTGCCGGTTATTTTATTTGTAATCTGAATAATAGAGTTAAGCAGATCGGATATTTTAATACTGTTTATTTTTAGCTTTCCATGTCTTGCAAAGTTCAACAGGTTCGATACAATATTTTTACACCTGTTTGATTCATCAATTATAAGTTCAATATCTTCAACTTTCTGTATACAGTTTTCACTTTTTTCGAATTCTTTCCTCAGCATTGAAGAATAAAGTAATATAGTTCCCAAGGGATTATTAAGTTCATGTGCAACTCCTGCAGCAAGTTGACCGATGGATGCAAGTTTCTCAGCATTGTGCAACTGCTCCTGAGTATCTTTTAGAGCTGAATACGCATTTTCCAGTTTATCTATTAAATAAGGCAGACACATATCTTCTTCTGCTAAACCTTTGGCAATTGCAATTGCATAATCCCGACAGCTTTTATATCCGCATGCTCCGCAGTTCAATTCATCATTCGAGGTATACTTGTCTGTCTTTGCAAGTATTTCCTCAATTTGAATCTCGGAGGGCATTGGACGGCGCTTGCTTTGTTTTGTAAACTCCCTTGAGAGACTCAAATCCCTATTATTGAAAAGCTCACTTTTCCAAACAGTTTTATCTACATTATTCATATTAGAATCAATGTATTCAATAACTTTCTCTCTTCGCGAATAGAAGTTAAGATCACTGTCGATAGCCGGCCCGTTAATACAACCTTCACAAAATAGAATGTCGACAAATTTCGATTTTATATTTCCGTTTGCAATTTCCTTAATGACTTCTTTAACTTTTTCCTTACCGTCAACTATTATTGTGTCTTTTGTAAGAATATCGGAGTCCATCCCTGCTGTCTTTAGTAAGCCGCCCGGGATAGAATAACTTTTACCCATAGAGGCGTACGGCGGGTCAAGGGGTGTTTCTTCCAATTCACTGAGTACTATTTCGTTCGATTCCAGTATATCTCTCAGTTCGCTGAAAGTTAGCACAGCATCTACCGCATCCGTTACCTGAACATCCTGGTACTCATGCTTTTTAGCAATACATGGACCAATAAATACTACTTTAGTACTTTGATTTTGATTTTTTAAATATCTTCCCATTGCTATCATGGGCGATACAATCGGCGCCAGGTTTGGTACCAGTTCAGTAAAATACTTTTCAATGTAATTATATATTGCAGGACAAGGTGAACTAATAATAGTTTTCCCCGGATTATCTTCGGCATATTTACTGTATTCTACACTAACCAAATCTGCTCCGAAAGCTGTTTCTGAGACTGCTTTGAATCCTATTCTTTTCAAGGCAGTAGAAAGTTTATTATAAGTATCAGGAAATGAAGCCGCAAAGGCCGGAGCAATTATCGCATGACATTCATAGCCGGACAGCAACTCATTTAGCACCTTATGCGAATCACCTTTAACCATTTTTGCATTCTGTGAACAGACTTTCACACAATGTCCGCAGCTAATACACCTTTCCTCTATTACAACAGCCTGACCGTCAACTACTCTTATTGCATTAGCAGGACATTCCCTGATACAAGAGTAACAGCGTTTACATTTAAGTCCTATTGTACTAACAATTCCATCATGCATTATTTGACGGCCCGGTTATTAAAATACTTTTTTCTTGTCGAAATAAACCGTATGCAGAATCTTATGGCTCAAGTGGCCGTTAGGTTCTCCAAGGAATTCATCGTATAACTTCATCACAGATTCGTTTTCATGGGACATTCTTCGTTTTGATTTCGAATCGATATCATATAAAAGCTGAACACGTTTTTTGACTTTTTCGGTTTTCTGATGTATTGGCTGACCTCCGCCATTTATACATCCTCCGGGACAAGCCATAACTTCAATAAATTTGTATTCGCATTCGCCCTTTTCAATTTGGTCAAGAACAGGATCAACATTTCCGATTCCGTTTACTACTGCCACTTTAACCTTCTCGCCTTTTATATCAACTTCGGCTTCTTTAATTCCACCCATCCCTCTAAGATCATGAAGCTCGAGGTCCGGTAAGTTTTCACCACTTAGTTTATAGTAAGCTGTTCTTAAAGCTGCTTCCATTACACCGCCTGTTGAACCGAATATAATAGCCGCACCGGTTGATTCACCAAGCGGATTATCAAAACTATCTTCCGGAAGATCATTAAAATCTATCCCGGCCAGCTTATATAACCTTACAAGTTCTCTAACCGTAAGTACGGCATCAACATCAGCTCTTTTCTCTTCTGCCAATTCAGGTCTGCTTGATTCATATTTCTTTACTGTACAAGGCATAATTGACACTACAAACATATTATCCGGATCAATGCCCATCTTTTCAGCGTAATATGTTTTTAATACAGCACCTTCCATTTCATGAGGTGATTTACATGTTGATACATGCTTCAACAATTCTGGTCTGTTTGATTCAATATATTTGACCCATCCGGGGCAGCAGCTAGTAAACATCGGCAATGATCCGCCATTGGTGATTCTATTGATCAATTCAGTTCCCTCTTCCATTATAGTCAGGTCAGCAGCAAAATTCGTATCAAAGACTTTCTTAAATCCCAAACGCCTTAAACCTGTTACAATTTGTCCCGTAACATTTGTACCAAGCGGCAAATTATACTCTTCACCAATCGAAGCACGAACAGCAGGAGCAATTTGTACTATGCAGTATTTATCCTTGTTATTCAATGCGTTTGTAACTTCTTTGAGACTACTCTTCTCTCTTAATGCTGCAGTGGGACATACAAGTATGCACTGTCCGCACAGGATACAATCACTCACGTTTAATCCTTTATTAAACGGGGTAGTAACATTGCTCTTGAATCCACGGTTTGTAAAATCAATCGCGCCTACTTTCTGAACTTCATTGCAGGTTCGAACACATCTTCCGCATAGAATACATTTTGCCGGATCTCTCTCCATCGATGCACTTGAAATATCAACTGCATGATCTTTCTTTTCACCGGAGTATCTATGCTCACGAACGCCATATTGTTCTGACAAATCCTGAAGTTCACAATTCTTGTTCCTAACGCACACGAGACAGTCCTGAGGATGATTTTCAATAAGCAATTCAACAATAGTTTTTCTTGCTCTGCGAACCCTGTGCGAATTGGTTTGTACAACCATATCTTGTGAAACAGGATATGCGCACGAAGGTGTTAATCCTCTCATTCCATCAACTTCAACAACGCACATCCTGCAAGCTCCGGTCGGAAACATATCTTTCATATGACAAAGAGTGGGAATACTAATTCCGACCGATTTTGCCGCGTCCAGTATGGTCATACCATCTTCGGCCCGTACATGTATATTATTTATAGTTAAGTCTACCATTGTTTCTCCGCTATCTCCATTTGCTAATTAACTTTTATCGCGTCAAACCTGCATGTTTCCACGCACATACCGCACTGAATACATTTTGCTTCAACAACTAAGTGAGGCTGCTTTTTATTTCCAGCGATTGCTTCCGCCGAACATATTTTCGCACAAAGTCCGCACCCGTTGCATTTTTCAGTATCAATCGTGTATGTTAGTAATTCCTTGCAAACTTTTGAACTGCAGGTTCTTTCATAAATATGCTCTTCGTACTCCTCTTTGAAGTATTGAAGTCCCGATAGAACCGGATTCGGTGCGCTTTGCCCAAGTCCGCAGAGAGAAGTATCCTTTATAACTTCCGCAAGTCTCTTTAGATGAATAATTCCTTTGAAACGCTGAAGAGAATCAATGTTATCACCATTCTTATGGTAATCGTGAGAAATTCTCTCAACTATTTCGAGCATTCTCTTCGTTCCTTCCCTGCACGGCACACATTTACCACATGATTCGTTCTGAATAAAACCAAGGAAGAACTTTGCAACATCCACCATACATGTGTCTTCGTCCATTACAACAAATCCACCCGATCCCATCATGGCGCCTACTTTCTTAAGAGATTCATAATCAACCGGTGTATCCATAACTCTGTCTGGAAGGCATCCGCCGGAAGGACCTCCAATCTGTAAAGCCTTGAACTTTTTATTGTCGGGAATGCCGCCGCCTACATCAAAAACAACCTCCCGAAGAGATATACCCATAGGCACTTCAACCAGCCCTGTGTTTTTCACATTACCGCTTAGTGCAAATACTTTCGTTCCTTTACTCGTTTCTGTTCCGATTGAAGAAAACCACTCGGATCCGTTTTTAAGAATTGATGAAATATTTGCAAACGATTCAACATTATTGATAACCGTTGGTTTTCCCCAAAGTCCGGCATCTGAGGGATAAGGCGGTCGTGGCCTCGGCATACCTCTATTACCTTCAATGGATGCGATCAACGCAGTTTCTTCACCGCATACGAATGCTCCGGCACCCTTTTTGATCTTCAGATCAAATTTAAAACCCGAGTTGAGAATATTGTCACCGAGTAAGCCGTATTTCCGGCAAAGTCCAATTGCGTTTTCAAGTTTCTGGATTGCCAGCGGGTACTCGGCACGGCAATAGATATAACCGAACGATGCACCTATTGCATAGGCGCCAATTGTCATCCCTTCAATAAGCTGAAACGGATCCCCTTCAAGAATCGATCGGTCCATAAAAGCGCCGGGATCGCCCTCATCAGCGTTGCAGATAATATATTTTTTATCAGCCTTTTGTTTTAAAGCAAGTTCCCACTTTTTACCTGTCGGGAAACCGCCACCGCCTCTGCCCCGTAAACCGCTTTTCAAAACTTCTTTAACTACATCTTCAGGTTTCATGGAACTCAATACTTTATCAAGTCCTTTAAACCCTTCTGCTGCAATATATTCATCTATGGAGTCAGGGTTGATCTGTCCACAGTTTTTAAGAACAACTCTCTGCTGTCTTTTGAAAAAGTCGGTTTCCCAGACATTAGTCAAAGTGTCATTGGTTTCACCGTATGTAGCGAAAACGTTATTTAAGTAAATTCTCTCATCAACTAGTGTGGTCTTAACCAGTTCCGGCACATCCTTCACTGTGATGGAAGCATAAACCACTCGATCCTGTCCCGGAAGTTTTATATCCACAACAGGTTCAATTGCACCATAGCCAATACCGCCGGTGGGTACAACTTCAGCTTCTATGTTAAGTTTCTGAAGTTCTTCTAAAATAGCTTTTTTAACTTTGCCTGCTCCTGAAGCAAGTCCGCTTGTGTCCATTCCTATAAATATTAATGGCTTATCATGCGTTTCATATTTAAGATTCGCAATGTACTCCTTAATCAGACTTTCCTGTTCAGGTAGCTCTGAGGGATTGGTACATACACGAATGAAATTCGGATTCGGACTCTCAGAAGAGTGCAAACCTTCACTAAATTTTATATCTAAAAAACTTTTCATTATGCTTCAGCGCCTTCTGTTTCTTTAACCATTTCTGACTTTGCATTTCTTTTATAACGATTAATAATCTTCGGAATTTCTTTAACTACCAGCCTGCCGTAGTATTCGTCATTTATGCTAATTACAGGTGCAATACTGCAAGCGCCAATACAAGCTACGGTTTCAATAGTAAAAAATTTGTCGCGTGTAGTTTCACCAGCTTTAATTTTAAGTTCTGTCTCAAGTGCGGTTAATATATTTGCCGAACTTTTAACATGACAAGCGGTTCCACGACAAACACGAATAACATTTTTACCAAGAGGAGTCAGTCTGAATTGATTATAAAATGTTGCAACTCCGTAAATTCTGCTCAAAGCCATATTCAGGAACTCAGAAACATGATGTAATTCCTTCTCCGGCAAATAACCGAATTCATCCTGAATATCCTGTAGCAGAGGAATCAGACTACTTTTATCTCCTTTACTGTACTTCTTCAAAATTTCTTCAACCATAAATCTTCTCCAAAATGAATTATTTTGATATTCCAAATTGTATGCCAATATCTTTTTTAACATATTTCATTTGAAATCGAACCACATATTCTAATATTGATATTTTACTATATAAACCAATTTCCTACGAGTAAGAATGTTTAAGAATATTTTCTAACTTGTGATATTTGCATTGCATAAAAACTCGGTTTTTTGTGTATTTTCAAAGTATTTCAATGCAAAATTATTGGCTAAGTTAACGGTAAATTACCTGAGGTTTTAAATGCCTGATCAAAGCAAAGAAAAATTTAATGCTGCCTTGTTTTCCCTGTATGCCGGCATCGTAATATTCATTGGTAAAATATCTGCGTTTTTACTAACCGATTCGTCTGCAATTTTTTCAGACGCGGCTGAATCAGTAATTCATATTCTCGCAACGCTAATGGTTGTTTATAGTATTTATCTGAGCAACAAGCCCCCCGACAAGTCGCATTTTTACGGACATGGGAACATTGAATATTTCTCAGCAGGTGTCGAAGGATTTCTTATCATTGTAGCGGCATGTTCTATCATATATTTTGCTATTGCAGACCTGATCCTCGGTCCGCAAACACAAAACCTTGATATCGGAACAATTATAATTGCTATTGCCGGTGCAGCTAATTTATTTGTTGGAATGTACCTTGTTAGGAAAGGCAAACAGACAAACTCTCTGGCAATTATCGCCGACGGGAAACACATTCTCACCGATTCATTTACCAGCTTAGGAGTGGTATTCGGATTGATACTAATTTTAATTACCGGATACAAAATTCTCGATCCGATAATTGCGCTTATTGTGGCTTTAAATATTATTGTTACGGGAGTTAAATTGATCCGCCGGTCAATCGGAGGACTGATGAATGAAACAGATGAGGAACAACTTAAGAAGCTTACAAACATAATTAATGATATCCGCAATCCGGAGTGGCTTGACATTCATCATTTACGATTCTGGACGTCGGCAGACAGGATGTTCGTTGATTTTCATCTAACGCTCCCCTTTTATTATACTATTAAACAGTCACACGAAGAGGAGGAATATATTTCTAACAGTCTCAAAGAATACTTCTCTCATTCCGAGGTAAGGGTTCATATGGATTTCTGCGCGGAAACGCTCTGCCGTTATTGTAATATAAAAGATTGTTCAGTAAGATATGAAGAGAAAACTGAGGCATTCGAATGGTCTGTTGACAAGCTTATTGGTGAACCTAAAAACAGAGAAACACATATTACCTGACTTAATCAACAGACCACCAAATTAAACCATACTAATACTCGAGATTATTATTTTTATTTATAGATTCCAGCGCCATCTTTTTTCTATACTCAAGAAATTTATTTGCGAGTGATTCGTCGTTTAACGCCAGCATTTGAACAGCAAGTATAGCAGCATTTTTAGCGCCGTCAATGGCAACTGTTGCAACAGGGATTCCGGGCGGCATCTGGACTATTGAGTATAATGCATCATTACCTTCAAGCGATTTACCCTTCATCGGGACACCAATTACAGGCAGAATTGTCTGTGCAGCAGTAACCCCGGGAAGATGAGCCGCCATTCCTGCAGCAGCAATTATCACCTTAATTCCTCTTGCCGAAGCCGTACGAGACCATTCAGCATGTTGATCAGGTGTTCTGTGTGCCGATAAGATTTTCAGTTCAAAGGGTATATCAAATTCCCGGCAAACGTCTACTGCTTTCTTCATTGTAGGAAGGTCCGAATCGCTTCCCATTATAATACCTATTAAAGGTTTTACAGGCATTTCTGCTCCTTTCTTTTCATGATTATTTTGGACACAAAACTATTTCTTTTAGATCGGTATTACAAGTTATGAAATCTATTTTTTTTGTATTCTGGTGAGAAATATTTAACAAAAACCAGTCTGCTGCCAACGCAAAGCCAACTGGTTTTAAAAGGTAAATGAGGTAAATAGAATTGTATTTATTATCTGTCTTTTCGAACAACTTTACCGACACCGGAAACATCAGTACGTACATTTCTGGCATCACCATAAAAGTATATTTTGGATGCTCCTGAAGCATCGGCGTCAAGGGATTCGCTGGCATAAACTTCTGCTCTAGAAGCTCCGCTGCATTCAACTCTAACCTTATCAGAATGTAATCGTTCAGCGTATAGTTTAGTTGCGCCGGACATATCCGCATACAATCGATCTGCATATCCGTCAAGCTCAACACTGTTTGCTCCGCTTATATCAACATCAAACCGCCTGGAATCAATATCGGTTATATAAATTTTATTTGCACCTGAAGCATCCAGTGCGTCCAGCGATGGAGTAGAAACATCTATAACCATTTTTGACCGTTGATTAATATTTTTTCTTGTCTCAATGATTAGTCTGTCACCACGAACATTAGTTCGTATATATTTTAGAAGATTATCATCACCTGATATTTTCAACTGGGTCTCTTCACCAACAATGACATTTAGTTTGAATGCACCTGAAATTTGAATTTTACTAAACTCGTCAATGTTCCTGTATTCTTCAGCAATATCCCCGCTTCCTCGTACCCCTCTCCATTCATGACATCCGGTAATGAATAACAGAATAATCAATACGCCATATACAATTTTTGATTTCATATTTATAACCTCTTTTGCTAATTTAGACTAATAACCAGTTAAATCGGTTGCTTGCATAATTATTTTTAAATCATTTTGATATTAAAATAATTCTTATATTTAGACTCTTTTTAGGCAAATAAGTTTTACAATTTGACGAATCCATTAAATAATAAATGTTTAACCAGGTAGAATTAAATAAACTGCAGGAGGAAGCATACGATCATCTATGGAATGGTCGGTATCGGCTTGCTCTGAAAACAGCTAAAACACTCTACAAAGAAAGACCGACTGACAGTGAAGCTGCAATATGTTTGGCCTGGGCTCTCCTGGAAAACGGCAGTCCTACAAAAGCGATGGATTACTCTAACCTGGCAGTTGAACTTAAGGGCGATACAATTCGCACGCATCTTTGCCGGGGATATATTCTGATGAGACTTAACATATTCGAAGGATCCCTTTCGGATTTGGATAAGTCGATTGAAGAACAGAAAATTCAACTTTCCTGGTCATATCTGAATAAAGCCAGAACACTTGCAGGAATGAGCAAATTTAAAGACGCTAAAGTTTCACTGAAACTTTCTTTGTTAATAGATAAAGAAAACTCCAAAGCATACGAAAAAATTATTAAATACTATGATGTTGCAGAAGAACTTCAAAGTTCAAAAAAGATTCTTAACGATGAGAAAGTTGAAAAGCTCATTAAACTTTCTAATGCTTCTTTGAAAGATAAAGAAACGTGGTTTGCTTTATTTACTGCCAAAGAATTGATAAGCAATGATAACTATTCGAAGTTCCAGGATGAGCTAACTCTTTTAGAATTAGAAGCGATGCTTCAAATGTTTATGCTTTACCCTGCTCTTAAAAAAGCGGATGAACTGAAAGATAGATTCAAAAAAGATAAAAAGTTTAAGAAAATATACTCTGCTCTTCATAAGCAATACAATGAAGATTCGCGTGAAGACGATTTACAGGCGCATGTACCGGAGATCCATACCAAAGTTGAACCACAGGAACAGAGAGTTGAAGTAGATGAAAATGCTGAGAATGAAGAAGAACAAGAGACTGAAGTAAAAGAAGTTCAGCCGGAAATTGAAGATGAAGAAGGTTCAGTAGAGAAAAAGATATTTGAATACTATCCGAATGATTATGCGGAAGTGTTTTCCGCAAAACTTTATGATGTAAGACAGTTTGAAAAAACACAAAATAAAAGATATTGTGATCAGTTTGATATAACTGAAGTTGAGGAAATCGGAATAGAGATAATTTTCAACAATCCTTATTTCAGACAGGAAACAAAAATTTATGATTGCAAGGCTGTCTGGTATCTTAATGATATAGGAATACATTCAAATTCATTTTCATTGAAAGTAGATGACGGCTGGGATTCGGTAATTTTCACACAAACCTGTGGTAAAGATGAAGGACTGAGCTGGTCTTCCGGTCTGGCAAGAGTCGAGTTTTATGTAAATGATTATAAAACTTGTGATCGGAATTTTATTGCCGGGAATGATACAATTGAGGAAGAAACTGAAGTGCCTGCAGAAGATATGCAAGACTCTGGTAGTTCATCCAGCGACCCGGGAGTTAATGTTCCGGAAAATATTGAAACCAGACCGATAGAAGTACTGCTGGAAGAACTTGACGGCTACATCGGGCTGGGAACGGTTAAAGAATCGGTTCGAAGCTTTATATCGTTTCTTAAATTTCAGCAGGAACGAGCCGATAAAGGTTTAAAAGCTGATGAGAGCTTTTCTCTTCATTCAGTCTTTACCGGTAATCCCGGAACCGGTAAAACAACCATCGCAAGGCTTTTGGGCGAAATTCTAAAATCACTGGGTCTGCTTGAAAAAGGTCATGTAGTTGAAGTTGACAGGTCTGCACTTGTGGGGCAGTATGTCGGTGAAACAGCACAGAAGACGGAGAAAATAATTGAGGATGCACTTGGTGGTGTTCTTTTTATAGACGAAGCTTATACGCTAATCAAGAAAGGCGGAGGGGGGCAGGATTTCGGTCAGGAAGCTGTCGATGTTATTCTAAAGCGTATGGAAGATAAGCAGGGTGAATTCGTAGTGTTCGCTGCAGGTTATCCAAATGAAATGGATGACTTTCTAAATTCCAATCCCGGACTCAAATCGCGTTTTGCTCACAAATTTGATTTTGAAGATTACACACCGGAAGAACTTCTCAATATCTTTGACATGTATATAAACAAAGATGAATATCAGATAACTAACGATGCAAAAGAAGCACTTCAGAAATATCTGATAAACGAGTATCGTAACCGGGATGAATCATTCGGTAATGCAAGGCTTGTGAGACAATTATTGCAGCGAGTAAAACTGATTCTTAGCAAAAGACTAACTGGTACGGAAAACGATGAAGATCGCTCAGCCGAGTCTTTATCAACAATTACTACTGAAGATGTAAATGAACTCCTGCAGGAAAAGAATGACAAATCAGTTATACTGCCGATCGCTGAGGAAGCTTTAACCGAATCTATGAACGAACTTGAAAAACTTATCGGACTTGATTCAGTTAAAAATGATGTTAGGGATCTTGTAAAACTTGTAAGATATTTCTTAAAGAAAGGTGAAGATGCCAATAATAAATTCAGCTCCCACATACTCTTCCTTGGCAATCCCGGTACCGGGAAGACAACAGTTGCAAGGATAGTCAGTAAAATATACTCTGCGCTTGGAATAATTCCGAAGGGACACCTTATTGAAGTAGACCGGCAGGCTATGGTCGCCTCTCACGTTGGGGGTACTGCACAGAAGACAACTGAATTAATAGACAAAGCAATTGGCGGTATTCTGTTTATTGATGAAGCTTATACGCTTATTCAAAAAGACTCTTCGTCCCAGGACTTCGGGAAAGAGGCTGTTGATACCCTCCTTAAACGCATGGAAGATGACAGAGGTAAGTTTATTGTTATTGCAGCCGGGTATACAAATGAGATGAAATCGTTTATTGAAAGTAACCCTGGCATCCAATCGAGATTTACAAAGACTTTCAATTTCGAAGATTATGTACCCGACGAGATGATGCAGATTACGGATTTGGTTCTCAAGTCTAATAAGATTGAACTGGAGAAAGAAGCTCGCAACGAACTTGAAAAACACTTCAACGAGATTTACAGGAACAGAGATCAGCATTTTGGTAATGCAAGAGTTGTTAGAAATATCATGGACAATGCTTTTCAGCGTCGACTTTTAAGGCTGGCCGAATTACCCACAGAGGAGCATGAAAATAAAGAAAGTGTAAGATTAACGTCTGCCGATTTTGAAAAAGCGCTCGGCAAAGGTACTACGACTAAAACCTATGCCGCAAAAGGTGATCCTGAGAAACTTGAGAGCCTTTTAAAAGAATTGAAATCACTTACCGGTTTACAAAGTGTTAAAACTAATGTTGAAAAACTTATCAGTAGTCTGAAAGTCAATAAGCTTCGCAAGGACAGAGGCTTGAAGGTGATTAATAAAAGTCTGCATTCGGTGTTTATGGGCAATCCCGGCACAGGTAAAACAACAGTGGCAAGACTAATAAGTAAAATTTACAAGGAACTCGGGATTCTCGAAAAAGGTCATTTAGTTGAAGTCGACAGATCTGATCTTGTAGCCGGTTACCAGGGTCAAACTGCAATTAAGACAGATAAAATAATTAGCGATGCACTTGGCGGCACACTGTTTATTGACGAGGCTTATACCCTTTCCCGCGGTGGTAACGACTTCGGTCAGGAAGCCATCGACACTTTACTAAAGCGAATGGAAGACCATAGAGATAAGCTTATAATTATTGTTGCAGGCTATACGAATGAGATGAAAGATTTCCTTGAATCCAACCCGGGACTCGCATCCCGATTCGCAAACTTTTTTACATTCGAGGATTATACTCCCCGTCAGTTGTTGTTTATTGCCGCTGATATTGCTGAAGAGAACGGTTACAAACTCGATGAAGGAGCTCTGCAGCTTCTCCTTGAGGTTTTTAATAAGTTATACGATAAACGTGATAAGAACTTCGGAAATGCCCGCACAGCCAGAAACATTTTATACAAAGCTATCAGCAATCAGGAAGAACGGATATCTTCCATGTATGACTACAGCAATGATGATCTGATGACTATAGAATACGAAGATTTAAGTGGTCTTGATGAGCAATAATCAATTCTCCAAATTACATTAATCTTATGATAAAACTTGAATCCTTATCTAAAAAGTTCAATGAATTTGTTGCTGTAGATAACCTGACTCTCTCTATCAATCAAGGAGACCTCTTTGGATTCCTTGGTCCTAACGGTGCCGGCAAGACCACTACTATTAAGATGATTGTCGGGCTTTATGAACCTACCGGTGGCTCTATCAAAATTGATGGCAATGAGATTATAGAGAATAATTTCGAAGCTAAAAAGTTAATCGGGTATATTCCCGATCAGCCTTTCCTGTACGATAAATTATCCGGGAAAGAGTTTCTGTTGTTCAGCGGCGGACTTTATGGTATAAAGAAAAATACTTTATTAAAAAGAATCGATGAAATTGTTGATCTGCTTAAAATTGAAGAATGGTTGTATAAGAGAACTGAAGAATACTCCCAGGGTATGCGCCAGAGAATTACAATAGCTTCCGCACTACTTCATGATCCTAAAGTAATTATCGTTGATGAACCAATGGTCGGTCTCGATCCTCAAAGTGCACATATAATAAAATCCGTTTTTAAGAAAATGGTCGAATCTGGTAAAACTGTTTTCATGTCCACACACTCTCTTAATGTAGTTGAAGAGATATGCACACGTGTCGGGATTATTCGGAAAGGTAAAATCATATTCGATGATTCAATAGATAAGCTGCATGATCTCAAACAACTTCACGACCGCAATCTGGAAGAACTTTTCATTGAACTAACAAAAGATGATGCTTTTAATCCGGAATAATTTTGCGTCAATTTTATCATATTCTTAAATACAAATTTATTGCCAACTCCAGGATATCTTTCTCTGGCAAGTTTTCGGAAATACTAAAGGAATTGGGGAGTTTCTTCGTATATACTGGATTTGCATTCGGTGCATTCCTTGTATCTGAAACAAGTTTGTCTATCTTGCTTGAGAGACTACGAATAGGGCACTTCCTGCTTCATGAATTTATATCAATAATCTTTTTTATATTTTTCATGTCTATCAATGTCGGAAATATCATTGTTTCCTGGTCAACTCTTTATAAATCAGACGAGATTAGTTATTATTTCACAAAGCCAATCCCCTCTTTTAAATTATTTTTAATAAAGTTTATTGATAATATTTTCTACAGTTCTTCAACTCTCCTGCTGGTTCTGCTTGCCATTTTCCTCGGGTATGTATTTTATTTCCAGTTATCGTTTACCAACCTTCTAATTATACTGATATTCGATCTAATCCCTTTTATAGTCTCTGCAGCATCATTAGGCGTTATTGTACTCTTAACAATTGTTAAGCTGGCTTCAGTCTTCGGTGTAAGAAAGCTAATTGCTGTAGTCTCTTTAATCTATCTTGGATCCTTATTTATCTTTTTTAATTCACTTTCTCCGATGTCGCTTGTTTATAGTGTTTTGGCAAACTACCCGAACGTTGATCAGTATTTCGGAGATTTAATTCCCTCAATTGCCCATTATATGCCGAATCAATGGTTCTCTGATTCCCTTTACTGGATGCTCAAAAATGATATTGCGAAACTGAGTGAATCAATTATAAAACAGATTTCTCTTGCCGTATTTCTTTTCGGTACTGCGACTTTTCTTGGTCATAAATGGTATTATAGAACCTGGTTGAAAAATATAAAGCTTACAATCAGAAACAAATCAGGTAAACATCGTGTATCTTTATTTGTGGAAAAATTGTTTTCCAGAAGCAGTAATATCACTTCGATCATTATTAAAGATCTGCTCATGTTTTTTAGAGATTCAACCCAGATTATTCATTCTATAATTTTAATTATACTTATCATCGTTTTCATGGTTAGCTCATCGGGTATTTCATATCTGAGTTTTGAAGATATACAAATGGCGGGTACAATCTATTTGTCGATTAATATGTTCATAATTCTTCTTCTTACAACATTAGCCCTTAGATTTATATTTCCTATTATTAGTCTTGAAGGAAAAGTTTTCTGGAAAATCAGGACCTCACCGGTAACTTATTTATCCCTAATAAATATCAAAATTATTCCATACACGGTAGTACTTGTTTTAATCGCAGGAATGCTTGCATTTTTTTCTCATTTAAAACTTGCTCCTCACTTAACATTTTATGCACTGCCGACCGTTATTTCCAGTGCATTTTTTATATCAATGTTGAATTTCTGCATGGGCATTGTTTTCGTTAGGTATAATGAGAAAAATGCAATACGGATTGCTTCGTCCAAAGGGGCTTCGCTTACTTTCCTGCTAAGTATCGTTTACATGCTTATTATAGTTTTGATACTATTCCCTGCAGTTCAGGAGCACTTTATTATCGTATTGAGCAGTAACTATTATATATACTCACGTTTAATTAAATCGTATTATATAACTACTGTATTTTCTATTTTCGGAGGGTTAACATTATACCTGATATCACTAAGGATTATTCGGACTGATTATTAGATACGGCTTTCCTGAATAAACCATCTGCCACCTGACCGGTTATTCTCAATCTGAAAGATGTCGGCATAATTTTGCTTAGAAACACTTTGATTTTATTAGTATAACCATCAACAACAACCGGCTTTTTACCAAGCGCATTTAATGATGTATTAACAACCTGTTCTACCGTTCGCTGAGAAACACCATCTATTTTATTCCCAAATCCGTCAAATTCTGTTGATGTACTTCCAGGGAGCACTGTTAGAACATCTACATTGTGTTGCTTCATTTCATTATATAATGCTTCACCGAATGCAAGATTAAAACTTTTAGTTGCTGAGTATAATGCTGCATTTGACAACGGAAGTTTCGCCATAACGGAACTTATATTAATAATAGCACCTTTTTGCTTTTTAATCATTTCCTTAACAAAATGATTAATTAAAATTGAGGATGACAAGCAATTAATACTTATCATCCTCTCAATCAATTCCTCGGTGTTTTCTGCGAATGGTCCGATCTTCCCGATTCCGGCATTCGATACAACTAATCCTATCTCAAGATTCCTTGTTGCTTCAATTATTTTATTTGTATCCCCCGGTTCGCTTAGATCGGCACATACTGCAAATGATTTTATTCCGAAGTTCTTTGCAAGCCCCTCGCTAATCTCGATCAATCTTCCTTCCCTTCGCGCTGTCAGGATAATATTAAAACCATATTCAGCAAGAATGTAACAGAAGGATCTGCCAATGCCTGAAGATGCTCCGGTCACCAGAGCCCATTCCCCATATTTTTTCTGCAGAGAACTCAAGATTATCTGTCACCGCTGATTAGCCCGCCTAAAATACCACCGCCGATTCCCGCAACACCTTTAGATTCACCCTTATTCTGCCATCTGGCTGCAGCGAAAATCCTGTCTGCAAGTCTTGAGAATGGAAGCGATTGAAGGTATACCAGACCTGGTCCGGTTAGCTTCACAAGGAACAGTCCTTCTCCTCCGAATAACGCGTTCTTAAATCCGCCAACAAACTCGATATCATAGTCAATGGTTTCAGCGAAAGCCGCGAGGCAGCCGGTATCAACCTTCAAGACTTCACCCGGTGCTAATTCACGTTCAATAATAGTTCCGCCGGCATGAATGAAAGCCATACTGTCTCCCTGAAGTCGCTGAAGTATAAATCCCTCGCCACCAAACAATCCTGCTCCAATACGTTTTGTAAAAGCTACTTCAATATCAATTCCGTTGGCGGAACATAAATAAGCATCCCGTTGGCATAAGAAACTACCGCCGAGTTTCGCGAGATCGAGTGGAACAATTTTGCCCGGATAAGGCGCACCGAATGCCACATGACCTTTCCCTGATCCGTTCTGCATGAATGTGGTTATAAAAAAGTTTTCACCGGAGATCATGCGCTTAAACCCTGAGAATAAACCGCCCCCTGTACCTGTTTGCATCGCGATATCACTGTCCATATACATCATACCCCCGACTTCGGCTCTTACTCCCTCTCCGGGATCAAGTTCAATTTCAACAATCTGCATGTCGTCGCCGTAGATTTTATAGTCTATTACATCAGCCATTTTTACTCCGTAATTTGTTGAGAATGAAGAACTAAAATAGTCAAATAATTGTTTATTCATGAAACACTACAGCTAGATTTTTATTCATTTTTTATATATTCTTACACAATCCAACTTTCACTTGAACTTTAGGAGGACGTAATGTATACAGCTGAAGATATTCTCTATGAAAAAGGACATAAAATAATATCGACCGAACCGGATACAACAATTAAAGATGCACTCAAATTTATGGTCGAACATAAAATCGGTTCGATTGTAATAAAAGAAGATGACAAAATTGTTGGTATTTGGACAGAACGTGATTTAATGAGAAATGTCCTCGATGAGTCAATTGATATAAATTCCGCAAAAATCGGCGAACACATGACAACCACTCTCCGATCTGCTCCCCATGATGCCAGCATTATTCAGTTGCTGGATATATTCCTGGGAAAAAGATTCAGACACATCTTTATTGATAAAGACGGCGAATACATTGGAATCCTTTCAATGGGTGATGTAATTAAAGCCGACCTGAACAAAAAGACAAGTGAGTTAAAAGAACTTAAGGCTACAGTCAGTTGGGAATACTATGAAAACTGGCGGTTTCAGAAAAAATAATTTCGTAGCTTATAACTCTTTATTTCACGTATTGTTTAGGTATAATGGATACAGAACAAGTCTATTCATCCGATGTTAAAATCGTAAATGTAAATGATAAGCAGTACTATATTGTAGGAACTGCTCATATTTCAAAAAAATCTGCCGAACTGGTAAAGACAGTAATTGAAAATGAAAAACCTGATAATGTTTGTGTTGAGCTTGATTCTCAACGTTACAAAGCATTATCTGAAAAGAAAAAATGGCAGTCGCTTGATCTTAAAGAAGTTATTAAGAATAAGCAGTTAAGCACCCTTCTAATAAATATATTATTAGCTTCGTATCAGAAAAAACTTGGTGAAAAGTTAGGTGTTCAACCCGGAGTTGAATTACTTGAAGCTTGTGAAGTTGCTAAACAGAATGACATCCCGATAACCCTGGTTGACCGCGAGATACGAATTACTCTTCGACGTGCCTGGAACTCAATGTCTTTCTGGCAGAAAATGAAATTTATAACTGTCGGATTAGCCAGTATACTGGAAAAGGAAGAAATAAGCGAAGAGAAACTCGCAGAGATTAAAGAGAAAGACGTTCTGAACGAAATGATGAGCGAACTCGGCAAAACTATGCCTGTACTTAAGGAAGTACTTATTGATGAGCGCGATAAATTCATTACCGAAAAACTTCGCGAAGCTGACGGGAATAAAATTGTTGCGGTTGTTGGTGCTGGCCATGTTCAGGGTATTGTTGCACATCTTGAATCAGGAGCAGTGACGGATTTAAAAGAAATTGAAATAATTCCAAAAGCTTCGCCAGTTGGGAGGATCATTGGTTATACAATTCCTGCAATAATTCTAGCTTCATTGGTCTATATAGGATTCACGAAAGGTGCTTCCGAGGCAGGTGACAATGCCATCTTTTGGATATTGGCAAATGGTATACCCAGTGCGATTGGAACACTTATCGCAATGGGTCATCCGCTAACAATAATCTCAGCTTTCCTTGCTGCACCAATTACAAGTCTAACACCAGTAATTGGTGCGGGTTATGTAGCCGCTTTTGTCCAGGTATACTTCGCTCCGCCAATAGTAAGAGAATTTGAAACAGTTAGTGATGATATAAACAAATTAAAACTGTGGTGGACTAATAAACTCCTTCGAATACTTTTAGTCTTCATACTTAGCGGATTAGGCAGTTTCGTTGGCACATATGTAGGTGCGTACGAAATTATTTCCAACCTTTTCTAGATTCTATTTAATTTGGGGAGTTAATACTCCCCGAATTATCCTCCATCATCACAAAGAATTCTTCTGTCTTTAAATCTCAATTCTTCATATATTCAAATTGTTATAAGGGGAATCGCTGTAAATCATTTTCTGATTTTCTTCCATCCAAATAAATAGAATATTTTCTCACCATTTATGGAGAACTAAACTATGGATTTACCAAGTTTGAGAAGAGAAACCAGGTATGGAATGCCGGCTGCCGATCAGATACTATTTAACAGACATTATGTACTTGGCTATTCGTATTATTTCAGACAAGCTAAATGGGCGCTTGAAATTGTTAGTCCTGAAACGGATCCATTGGATAAAATAGAAAAGAGACTTGATAATTTTCGTCCGGACTACAGGATACATGAAATGTTCAGAGCAGATCTACCGGATTATAAAAACTCTAAGTACGACCGGGGACATTTGGTAGCCAGCGCGAATAAGGATGACACTGAACTTCAAAACAGCGAGACTTTTTTGCTGTCTAATATGTCGCCGCAGCATCCTGACTGCAATCGCAGGATATGGAAAGAACTTGAAGGAGCTATCAGGGATTTAGATGCTAAAAAGAACATCTTCGAAACATTCGTTATATGCGGACCAATCTTTGACTTTAACAAGTTGGTAAATGTTATCGGTGCCAAAGATAAAAACGGAGTCACCATTCCCATACCACACTCATATTTCAAATCAGTACTTACAGAAAATCAGAGAGGCGTTTTGCATATGTACTCTTTTGTTATTCCGAACTCGAAAACAACAAAGCAGCTTAGTGAATTAATGAAACCGGTTGTTTTTGTTGAACAAATGTCGGGAATTAAACTATGGGACAGACTGGTTGGGAAGAAAATTGAGACTGAGAAGAAAAAAGTTAGAACAATGTGGTAAATAAAGTATTTGTCTAATTTTTAAAGAGCATTCTAATTTGAGAGCAGGTATTCCTTAAGTGAATTAAAATCTTTCGATAGCTGGACGGATTTTTTTCCCTTTTCCAGACAAGCGCTGAGTCTCTCTGGTATACTTACTTCAATGCTTAATGAATTTTCAACAATATCCTTAAACTTAGCCGGATGAGCTGTTTCCAGAATAATTGAAGTATAATCATCCGGATTGGAATCAGTATAATCTTTTACTGCTAGATATCCGACAGCACCGTGAGGATCGATTACATAATTGAACTTATCGAAAACTTCTTTCATTCCTTCTATGGTATTGAAATCATTGTGAGATATAGAATATATATCATCACGGATCAGTTCTATATTATCATTGTATAAAGCATTTATCCTGGCGAGGTTACTCGGATTACCAACATCCATGGCATTCGAATAAGTCTTTTGTGATTCGGTAGGAATAAATTTACCAGTGTTAATAAAATTAGTGAATACATCGTTCGAATTAGTTGCACCGATATATTTATGTACGGGCAATCCCATTTTATACGCAAACAATCCAGCAGTCAAATTTCCAAGATTCCCAGATGGAATTGAAAATACAAGTTTTTTAGATTTATCCTTTAGTTGCCTGTACGCATTAAAATAGTATATCGATTGAGGAATCAGTCGCGCTATATTTATGGAATTAGCCGATGAAAGTCTAAGCCTATCTGTTAACTCACCATCGACGAATGCTTGCTTCACAAGTCTCTGGCAATCATCGAAAGTGCCGTCTATTTCAAGCGCTGTTATGTTCTTATCAAGCGTTGTTAATTGTTTTTCCTGAATAAAGGATACTTTATTACTTGGATAGAGCACATATACATTTATGCCTTTAGTATCATAAAATCCGTTCGCAACAGCGCTTCCTGTATCACCTGATGTGGCTACAAGAATGTTCAGTTCAATCCCTTCTTTCTCAACAAACTTTTCCATGGTTCTTGCCATAAACCTGGCTCCGAAATCTTTAAAGGCCAGAGTCGGTCCGTGAAACAATTCGAGAATGGCAATACTGTCATCAAGGTAGTTAATGGGAGCAGCGAAAGTAAATGATTTGTCAATAATATCTTGTAATTCACTCTCGTTGAGATCATCATTGCTGAAATTTCTTATCACTTCTAAAGCTATTTCGTCAATCGAATAATCATTAATCGATTTAAATAAATTAGCATCTAACACAGGGATTAGCTCGGGCATGTATAAGCCGCCATCAGGCGCAAGACCATTCATAACAGCCTGCTCAAAGCCTACAACATTATTTCTGTTATTTGTACTGTAGTACTTCATAGTCTAAATAATCCTCGGACCCTTTTTGTTAATCCCGGACACATAAGATTTATTTTTCTTTGTAAACTTTGATGATGCCTTCAGCATTGCCTTTGATATTTCATCCGCTTTTGACTTAGATCTACTTAAAGCAAACATGGATGGTCCGGATCCTGTAATGTTACAATTGATTGCGCCAACCGCCAATGCCGCTTCTCTTATTTCATCGTAACCTGGAATTAACCTTGACCTGAAAGGCTCCGCGAGACTATCGACTATTGAGCGAGACATCAGCTTATAATCTTTTGTTAGCAATGCAGTAACAAAGCTTGCCGAATTACCCGCTTGAGAAACTGCAGTCTTCATTTTCACACTTCTCGGCAGTATTCTACGCGCATCACATGTCCTTATTTCAATACCCGGGTATAAAATTGAGCAATATAAAGTACCGGGAACGGGCAATTTAATTATATCGATCGGGTCATAGCTTCTTACGAGTATGAAACCACCATATAATGCGGGCGCAACGTTGTCGGCATGCATTGCTTTACTTGCAGCATATTCACCGGTCATTGCCGGTTTAAGGAGTTCGTCCTTTGATAAACCGAGCTCCAGCAACTCATTTACCGCATATACTCCGCCTACCGCACTTGCAGCACTTGAACCAAGACCACTACCGATACCCATTTTTTTCCGAATCTCAATATTTAAACCGGTCTCAATTCCGCAATCCTTCAAAACAGCAGCGACCGCAACACTGGTTGTATTCAAAGCCGGATCAAGAGGAAGAAGATTGTTGTCGCCGGTAATCTTTGTGATTACAATATTTTTGTCACTTCGTTTTCTTAAAACTATTTCATCGCCAGGTTCATTGATTGCGAAACCCATTATGTCAAAACCTGGTCCGACGTTAGAGACAGATGCCGGCGCGAAGACTTTTATATCCTTCATTAAGCAGTTACCTCATCGAAGTATCCCTGAGCTTTCATGAGTTCAGCGACCAGTATAGTACCACCTGCTGCTCCACGCACAGTATTATGGGATAACACGACGAATTTATAATCAAAATGAACATCTTCTCTCAATCTTCCTACCGATACGGTCATTCCATTTCCTTCATTACGATGAATTTTCGGTTGAGGATATTTATCTTCCTCGAAGTACTTTGTAGGAAATTCAGGAGCTGATGGAAGACCCAGTTCTTGCGGTAATGATTTGAAGTTTTTCCATGCCTGTTTGACTTCTTCAATTGATGCTTTATTCTTAAGATTAACCTGAACACATTCAAGATGCCCGTCAAGAACTGCAACTCTGTTACACTGAGCGCTTACTTTCAATTCCGCATTTTCAATTTTGTTATCTTTCATGGTACCGAGTATCTTCAAAGGTTCGGATTCCATTTTAGCCTCTTCCCCGCCGATAAACGGAACTGCATTATCGAGAATATCCAGACTGGGAATTCCAGGATAACCGCCACCCGAGAGTGCCTGTAGTGTAACAACATTTATAGCTTCCAAACCGAATGCATCTACAAGGGGTTTAAGTGCCAGTACAAGTCCGATTGTTGAACAGTTTGGGTTTGTTACAATACCACCTTTATAAGGCTGAGTTTTAACCAGTTCAAGGTGTTCATGATTCACTTCAGGAATTAATAGAGGTACATCAGCATCAAAACGATGGTTACGAGCGTTGGAGATCACGAAGTATCCGGCCTTTGCAAGTTCTTCTTCAATTTCACCTGCAACAGCAGCGTCGAGTCCTGAGAATAGTATTTTAGATTCGAGTTCTGTATTACATTTTTTAACTACCTTGTCACCCAATTCAGGCTTAAGTTCAGTCTGCATTATCCAGTTGGTAGCTTCTTTATATTTTTTCCCGGCTGATCTATCTGAAGCAGCAACTTCATTTATCTCAAACCATGGATGATCACTCAGTAGTTCAATAAACTTCTGACCGACGCTTCCTGTTGCGCCGAGTATCCCGACTTTAATTTTTTCATTAGCCATAATTTACCCCAAGTAATTTGAAATTCTCATTATATCAACAAAGACACCGAACGCAGTGTAATCAGCTCCTGCTCCGGGACCCTGAATTACCAAAGGCTTATCGGAGTAGTTCTTTGTTGTGAACGCAACAATATTATCTGTTCCGCTTAAGTTATAGAAAGGATGATTCATATCTATTTCTTCAATTCCAACTTTTGCCTTACCCTTCTCGTATCTGGCTATATAACAAAGTTTTTTCCCTTTGTCAGCAGCTTTTGATAATCGTTTCCCGAATGATTCATCATTGGATTTTAGTATTTTTATAAAATCAGTGACGGATTTAACCTTTCTCGCTTTTGCAGGAACCAGATTCTCGACTTTTATTTTACTCATTTCGAAATCCACTGTGGATTCCCGAATAAGAATCAACAGTTTTCTTGCAACATCAAGTCCGGTAAGATCATCCCGCGGGTCAGGCTCGGTATATCCGCTTTCTTTAGCCTTAACAACTATATCCGAAAACCTCTTCGAGTCATCGAGCGAATTAAAGATATAACTGAGAGTGCCCGATAAAACACCCTCAATCCTTACTATCTCGTCACCATTATTTATAAGATCGCGAAGAGTATTTATTATCGGCAACGCCGCGCCCACATTGGTTCCATATCTGAACTGGACATTATTCTTGCAGGATATTTCTTTAAGTTCGGTGAAATCCTTCTGCTTACCGGAATTAGCAATTTTATTCGGTGTTACAATTGAAACAGGTAAGTTTAATATTTGTTTATAGTATGGTACATATACCGGCAAAGCCGTGCAATCAACAAATATAGAGTTTGGCCGGTTTAATTCTGCAATAGTCTCAATAAATTTCGCAGGATCTGATTTCACCTTTGAAGCTGTGAGGGCCTTCTTCCAGGTCTTAACTTCAATACCGCTATCATTAAAAACCATTTTCTTGCTGTTAGCCAGACCAATAACTTTTATTTTCGTTTTATACTTTTTCTTAATGAATTCATACTGCCTGTTAAACAGGTTAAGCAATTCCGAACCAACAAGACCCGGGCCTGCCATAAAGATATTTAAAGTCTGTTGCTGTGAAACGAACAGATCATCATGAAGCACATTCAGAGCCTTAGACAGACATGATCTAGGAATGACGAGTGAAATATTTAGTTCCGAAGAACCTTGTGCTATCGCGTGAATATTAATACCGTTTTTTCCCAAAGCCTGAAAAACTTTACCGGATATTCCCGGTGTTTGTTTCATGTCTTCACCGACAACTGCTATTACGGAAAGATCGTTCTCAACTATAACCTCTCCTATTTGACCTTCTCTTATTTCGTACTTGAATTCCTCCTGGATAGCCTGTTTCGCATCATCACCTAGTTTCGGTAAGACTACAAAACAAATGCTATGTTCAGATGATGCCTGTGTTATCAGCATAATGTTGATATTCTTTCTGGCCAGAGCCCCGAACATCCTTGATGCGATTCCTGTAACACCTACCATTCCGCTGCCCTGAACACGAATAAGGGAGATATCGTCAATAGATGATATACCTTTCATATTGAACTGGATAGAAGATTCCCTTTCAAGAATAACAGTACCCGGAAAATCAGGATTGAATGTATTCTTGATACGAATTTTAATTTTCTTCTTTAATGCCGGGCTCATAGTAGGAGGATGAATAACCTTAGCGCCGAAATGCGACATTTCCATGGCTTCTTCATAAGTAACAGCCTTTAGCGGAAATGACTCCCTAACCTTGCGGGGATCGGCTGTGAGAATGCCGTCGACGTCCGTCCAGATGACTATCTCCGAAGCATTTAATGCAGCACCGTAAATTGAAGCGGTATAATCAGAACCACCGCGACCAAGTGTTGATATCTCGTTCTCATCGGTAGATGCTATAAACCCGGTGATAATCTGAGTTTTCTTGTGCTTCGAGAAATATTCGGAAATGTTATTATTCGTTTTCGCGAAATTAACCTTGGCATAACCGAAATTTTTATCAGTCTTAATTAATTTGCTGCTGTCAAGGTACTCGGTTGCAAAACCTTTGTTATTCATTGTTTCACTGATAATCGTATTTGACAGCCGTTCACCGAAGCTAACAAGATAATCCATTGTTCTGTCGGATAATTCACGAACCAGGTAAATGCCGTGTACCATTTCAGAAAGATCATCAAACAGGGGCGTTACAGTCTTTATAATTTTTTTCGCGTTTGCTGCAGAATTAAGGTCCCTGATGACCGAAATATGTCTTTTAATTAGCTTCTGTAATTCCGGTTTAAAATCACTGTTTCGCTTGTAAGCAATATTCCCGATTTCAATCAATTTATCGGTCACACCTTGAAATGCCGAGAAAACAACAGCTATTTTTTCTTTCTTCGACAAATAATATTTGTCGAGAATCTTTATTACGTTGTCTATTCTTTCCGAATTACCAACGCTTGAACCGCCGAATTTTAGTACTTTCATATGCATTCTATATATAGTTGTTCTGTAAAAACTTTTCCTTAATCAAAATTGGGAAAATGAGATGAGTATCAGATCATTTCGGTCAACAGTTCTTGGCGAGGCTGAGGAATTACAACTTTATTCACAAGTAATCCCTTTTCTGCAATTACAGCAGCTCCGGATTCAACTGCGCTGGTAACTGCAGCTACTTCGCCGGTAATTGTACAGAAAGCCTTTCCGCCCAAAGCCATTGCAAGACGTATCTCGATTAGTTCAACAGATGCCGACTTAACAGCAGCGTCCGCACCTTCGATCAATGAGGCAACGGAAAATGATTCAATTATTCCAAGAGCCTGCAATTCATTAACTTTTGTATGACCTGATAACGCAGGAAAAACATCCGGATGAACGTGAGGGATTACGAATGTATCAATCACTGCGAAATCCAATGTACCCGCCGCAGCGTCGACCGCGGACTGAACTTCGGCAACTTCTCCGCCGATAAGAACCATGTATTTACCGGAACAAATCGTTCTGGAAATCAGCAATTCAACCTGAGAGGTTTTAAGCATGACGTCGGCAGCCTGCATTCCTGCTGCTATACTTGTCATCTCTATCAATCCGATTGAATTCATTTCCATTCCGGTTTCCGGGTAAATTTATAAAGTATTGATGCGAACATAATCATCTGTAACATGAGTTACAATACCTGAAATTGGGGAATGTATGTTAGCCCCCAGATCATTTGTATTTATTTGAGCTATTTTGTTGCCTTTATTCACTTTTTGGTTCATTTCAACAATTGCAGTTGCCGGTTTACCAACATGCTGATTTAGATAAACTTTTACCGATGAAGGTTTTGGAGACTCCTTAACAAAAGGAGTTGGACTATTATAATCCAGAACATTCAGCTTTTTCATAAGCTGTTTAAGTGGCACGCGTCTTCCCTCTTTAATTGGGTGAACTTTAACCGGCTTAGTCTGTTCATATTTAAAACCACCCTGCCGCATTTCAACCTTGCTTTGATTACATGCTTCACGCGGATACAAATCTTCAGGACATGCGTATAGCGAACACAATCCGCAGGAACAGCACAAATCAGCATATTGATTCCACATTTCTGTTCCGGACCTGGTAAATACGAGAGTCCTCATAACCTTATGCGGCTGTACATCATAACCGAGTAAATATCGCGGGCAGAATTCTGTACAGTAACTGCACTGATCACATGCTGATTTTCCGATTCTATTCATATCCTTTTCGGGCCTCTCCTGTCGCATTATAAGATAGTGATCTCTCGGCAAAATGATTAAACCCGCTGTTGTTTTCTTAACCACCTCTGATTTATCGAATGTTAACTGCCCCATTAACAATCCGCTTACAAAAATGGCGTAATCATCTATAGTTGTACCGCCTGCGAATTCTATTAAATCTTCAAATGAAGTACCGATCGGGGCGAAAAACGATCGGGGATTTTTCACTAGTCCTGTTACACAAACGAATTTATCAGTTACTGGAATGTCCTTAGAAGCATTATAGACATTGTAAAAAGTTTCAACATTGTTCACGACACACCCAACATCGAGCGGGATACCGTGTGGCGGAATGAGCCGCTTTGTAGCATGATATACGAGTTCATACTCGTCACCGGACGGATAAAAGTCGCCGAGCAGGCTCATTTCAATATTACTACCTTCAAGCTCCTTTTCAACCGCTTCAATAGCTTCACTATTTTTTGCTTTAATCCCGAAATAACCTTGCCGGGCTTTGGTTGACTCGAGCATCAGTTTCATCCCGGCAACAATATCAGCAGGAAAGCTTTTCATTATCTCCACATCTTTATGGATCAGCGGTTCGCATTCGGCTCCGTTAGCCAGAAGAAATTCAACCTCCGATTTCGCTTTAACATGTGTAGGGAATCCGGCACCACCTGCTCCAACAACCCCGGCTTCAAGTATTTTATCAGCTAAACTCATTTGTCAGTCTTTTTTACTACAACAATACTCTTATCATCCTGATACTTACTGTTTGGTGTCGAAAACTTTTCAACATCTTCAATAATTTTATATGTTATTTCTTTTGATTTCAAATTGCAATTCTCTTTGATCAGTTTGCAGAGCCTTTCCTCGCCATAGAATTCAAAATCCGCATCGGCTGATTCGACAATACCATCTGTATAGATCACAAGCACATCACCCTTATCCATATTGACGCTGTCTGTTTCGAATTTGGAATTTCTGGCAGGACCAAGTAACGGACCTGTAGAATCAAGCATTGTAATTTCACCTGTCTTTGCTGAATACAACATCGGAGGATTATGACCCGCATTTGCGTAAAGCAATAAACCCTTTTTATCAGTTGAGAACTCACCATAAAACAAAGATGTGAATCGATCGTCACTAAATATTTTATTGATAAGGTTATTCAGTCTGAACATCATCGGTGATATTTTAAGCTGGAATGTACTTGCCATTCTGATTGCACCGGAAATGTACATAGCCTCTGCTGCGGCACTGATACCATGAGAAGCAGCATCGCCAACAGCAACTCCTATTCTCTCTTCGTCATAACCTACTTTCAGATAATCGAAAAAGTCTCCCCCGATGATTTCCGAAGGTATTGTAATGCCGAAAACTTCATAGTCATGGAAAAGATATTCATGTTCAGGAAGTATACTCTTTTGCAGTTCCCGCGCTTTGTCCAATCCGGCAATAAGATTTTTCCTTGATTTACTAAGATTTCTTTCCCTTATTTTTGATGTTAGAACCGTCGCAACAATGCTTAGCGTATATCTTAGTTCATCATTAATCTCTTTGCTGTTTAGTGCTAAAAGGAACTGATAATAAGATTTGCCGTTAATCTTAACCTTATTACCGACACCGGAGGCAGAATAAAGATATATACCTTTCTTTTTAAGTATCTTGTTAGTTTCCTCAGAAAGGATTGTACGTTCTTCAGAGATCCTGTCGAATACCGGATAATCCTTTATCGGCAGAGTAAAGTCCTCATCGATGGTCGCTTCCTTACTTGTCTGGAAAAGAAGTTTGTAACTCTCATTCGAAGCATTCAGTTCCCAAACACGCCCGTCAGTTACATTAATCTGTTCATCTTCAACAATACTGTGCAGTACTTCATTCATCATTTCCTTATTAGACGCAAAATGCCTTGAAGTAATAGCGTCAATAGTTCTCAATAATTTTTTCTGTATCATTTCACTCCGAATAAAATTCAATAAGTTTTCTTAATGCATCCTGACTTACTTTGTTAAACTTGTTGTTGCCTAATGTGCGCATAATACTGTCGTACGTTGACCTGTAAACACCCTCCGAAACATAACCGGCACCTTCGAACACTCCTATTATATCCCGATATTTTTCCTGATACGGTGTTGGGACAGGTGTATCCTCATCAACTAATGACTTCCATTTCTTGTCAAAATCCGCAAGTGTTGTAATATTCGGTTCCCATGGTTCAACACCTTCCGGATAGTAGTCAATGTATGTCGGATCATTCCCGTATTCATCGGCTAATCCTGCAAAACTATGTCCGAATTCATGCACGAATATTTTTGGCGTTGAAGGATGATTCGCACAAACCATCGAGTAATAATTATAGATAGCACCGCCGCCATACTTATCGGTATTAACAAGAATTATAATCTGGTCATAAGGAACCGAACCTGCAACATCCCGCACAGATTTAACATCAGTGGTCATTAAATATCGTTCGCTGTCTAAAGTGTAGAATGAAGAATTCAAAACTGTTCTCGTCCATACCGAATTACCCGGAATATCTGTACCTGAGTCTTCTGAAGGAGCAAGAACTGCCCATATATTTATTTTATCCCTGCTCGAAGCAAACGGTTCATACTCAAACAGGTATTCGTAAAGTGTTTTTGTCTTTTCAACAAATTCGCCGAGTTCAGTAGTTGTATAACCATCAGGGATAACAACTATATCAAGCTTTTCAGCCGGATCTCCCGAGTCTTGGAGTTTCAATGTGGTATATCGTTCGTTCTTCTCTGCAGAAATGAAATAATCGGCCGGGTCAATAAGGATTTCGAACTTCTTCGTAAATTCATTATTCTCTTCCTTATCCCTGCTGTATAATTCCAACCTAACTTTAGATTTTGGGAAAGGCATAACGATTGTTTCTTCGAATGATCTGTCAATTTGAGCGGCTTCCTCAGTTGACTGCCATTCCTGAAACAGACTAGAATATCCGCGGGAATAGATGAGATTATTCTCCTTCTCATCAAACACTTTGAAGAAATGATTACCGTAGTAGAAAGTATCAATTAAATTTGTTTTTGAACCGCCGTAGAACGGCTCGGCCTTCATTTCGTCAAACACAAACTTTTCAGAAGCAGCATTCCCGATATGAAAATAATCGAACCGCAAAGACTTGTTCTCAAAATACTCGTCAAAACCTGCCTGAGCATACAATACTGCCTGCAGCAGGTAAATGAATAAAATAACACGTTTCATCCGTATTCCGAAATCTGTAAGGATTGAACACGAAATGTAATGATTTTTTAATAATCTATGAATATCTAAAAGAAGAAAGCCCATCTGCATGGGCTTTTATTTAGAAAAGTTTTTCGATTTCCTCTGCAAGATGAACATCCTTTTTAGTAATTCCTCCTTCACTATGGGTAGATAAGCTAATATCTACTTTATTCCATGAATGAAGTTTGAAATCCGGATGATGCCCGACCTTTTCGGCAAGAATTCCAAGTCTTACAATAAATGCAATTGCCGCACTGAAATTGTTAAATTCAAGATTTTTTTTGAGGCACTTATCTTTAGATTTCCATCCATTGCTGTTATTTATAAATTCTTCAACTTTCTCATTATCAAGCAACATAAATTACCAGTCTATTCAATTTTTTCCGGTTCGGAATTGTTTTTATTTTCTTCAGTCTCCGAATCACTTTCATTCTTATCTTCTTTTACTGAATCCTCTACATCGTCACTTTTAGTGACAAAATACAGTTCTTCAGTATTAGTTTTATGCTTAACAACAATTTTATCACCTTCTTTTATTTGGCCCATAAGCATTTCCTCGGCCAAGGGATCCTCAAGATACTTCTGTATAGCACGTTTCAGCGGGCGTGCTCCGTATTTCGGATCAAAACCCTTCTCGGATAAGAAGTCTTCAGCACCTTCATCAAGTTCTATTGACATTTTATTATGCTCAACATTTTCAATGAGCTCTTTAATATCAATCTTAATGATTTGCTTGATGTCCTCCCGTTCAAGGTTTCTGAAGACAATATTCTCGTCAACCCTGTTCAGGAATTCCGGATTAAACAGGTTTTTCATGGCATCTTCGATAGTACTCTTAAGATGCTCATACTTATCGGCACCACCTTCTTTACCGAATCCGAATCCACCTGTTTCCTTTACATCCTTAGTGCCGATATTGGATGTCATAATTATTACTGTATTCTTAAAGTCGACTCTTCTGCCAAGACTGTCTGTCAACTGACCGTCATCAAGTACTTGCAGGAGAACATTAAAAACATCCGGATGAGCTTTTTCAATCTCATCAAAAAGAACAACAGAATATGGTTTCCTGCGAACTCTTTCGGTTAGCTGACCACCTTCTTCGTAACCGACATATCCCGGAGGTGCACCTACCAGTCTTGAAACGGCATATTTCTCCATGTATTCGCTCATATCAATACGAATTAACGCATCCTCCGAATCGAACAGATATCTGGCCATTACCTTCGCAAGTTCGGTTTTACCTACACCTGTTGGACCTAGGAAAATAAAACTTCCAATCGGCTTATTAGGATTCTTCAAGCCTGCTCTGGTTCTACGAATAGCTTTGGTAAGTTTTTCAACAGCTTCATCCTGACCAACGATCTTACCTTTAAGTACATCGCCCATTTTAAGTAATTTTTCGCTCTCAGCCTGTACAACGCGTGTAACAGGAATCCCAGTCATCATAGCAACAACAGTAGCTATGTCATCTTCACTAACTTCATAAACAGTGTCCTCATTAGCTGTTTCCCATTCACGAGTAGCAATTTCGAGATCTGATTGCAGCTTTCTTTCCTGGTCACGCAGCCTTGCAGCCTCTTCATAATCCTGCTGCTTTACCACATTAATTTTCTGCTTCTTAACGTCTTCGATATCCTCTTCAAGTTTCATTATTTCATCGGAGACAGTGAAATTTCCCATATGAACCCTGGATCCGGCTTCGTCAAGCACGTCGATAGCTTTATCTGGCAGGAACCTGTCGGTAATGTATCTGTCACTTAGTCTCACAGCATTTTCTATTGCCTGAGGCGTATATCGAACATTGTGATGTTCTTCGTATTTAAACTTAATATTCTCAAGAATTTCAATAGTCTGCCCAACACTCGGTGGTTCAACCATTACTTTCTGGAATCGTCTGTCGAGAGCACCGTCCGTTTCAACAAACTTTCTGTACTCATCTAATGTTGTAGCACCAATACACTGAATATCACCGCGAGCAAGAGCTGGTTTGAACATATTGGATGCGTCCAATGATCCCGATGCTCCGCCTGCTCCCACTATGGTATGAAGTTCATCAATGAACAGAATTATATCAACCGCTTTTTCAAGCTCGTTCATCAGAGCTTTCATTCTTTCCTCAAACTGACCGCGGTATTTAGTTCCTGCTACCAATCCTGCAAGATCCAGCGTTACAACTCTTTTGTCCTGTAAAATCCTTGGAACTTTACGGTTAATTATTCTTAGCGCGAGTCCCTCCGCAATAGCGGTCTTACCGACTCCGGGTTCGCCGATAAGAACAGGATTATTTTTCTTACGCCTGCTCAATACCTGTGCAACGCGCTCGATTTCTTTTTCACGTCCAATTACCGGATCGAGCTTATCATCATTTGCCAGTTTAGTTAAATCCCTACCGAAGTTATCCAATACAGGAGTTTTTGTTTTCTCCTGCTTCTTCGCACTTGGCGGAGGCGGCAGATTAGGTTTGTCCGGATTCTTACTGCTGAGTATGTTATTAAGTTCAGCACGAGCAGTTTCATAAGTTACATGAAATTGATGAAGAATTTGCGTTGCAATATTATCTTCATCTCTTAAAAGTGATAACAAAATATGTTCAGTGCCGATTACATCCGATTTATATATTTTGGATTCTATCTGAGTAATTTTAAGAACCTTTTCAGCCTGCTTCGTAAGTGGAATGTTTCCTATCGTAAGAGTTCCACCGGTTGTCCTGACTGTATCTTCAATGGCTTTTTTCAGCTTAAGTAAATCGACATCAAGATTCCTCAGAATTCTTACAGCTACACCCTGGCCTTCTCTGATAATTCCAAGAAGTAAGTGCTCCGTACCAATATAGTCGTGTCCCAGTCTTAAAGCCTCTTCCCTGCTTAGCCTTATTACTTCCTGCACTCTTTCCGAAAAATTTCCATCCATAACTAATTCCTTGGTTTAACTAATAAACGATATTATGTGCTAAAATGGTTCAATAAATATAGTCATTGAATCCCCGTTTATCAAGGTTATGCATTTTAGCCCTAAAACATTGGTTTCTTTGTCTATTATCGCACAAAACCTACCTGTTTTTAATGAATTCGCTGATCTTTGTCACAACAAATTCAATTTGTTCTTTTTCAAGCTCAGGATAGATCGGCAGCGCCAGAGAATGAGCTGCAGCATATTCGGCAATGGGAAAATCTCCTTCTTCATATCCCAATTCTGTAAAACAGTCCTGCATATGAAACGGGATAGGATAGTAAATTTCAGAACTTATTTCGTTATCTGCAAGAAACTTTCTGAGTCCGTCTCTGTCGTCGACACGAATAATATATTGATTGTAGATATGGTAATTCTTCAATTTATCATCATCAGGTTCGGACTTATAAACTGGTTTCGGCAGAAGGACATTATTTGCTTCATTTATTTCCGTAACGCCTTCTTTCTCAGATAGTTCCGCTTCAATAAATAATCTTGTATAATCTGCGGCGTTTTGACGTCTTTGTTCTGACCAGTTGTCCAGATGCGGCAACTTAACACTCAGAACAGCCGCCTGGATCGCATCAAGCCGAAAATTGCCGCCGATTACTTTATGATAATATTTAGGTTTGCCGCCATGAACTCTTTTAATTCTCAGTGATTCGGCAAGTTGCTCGTCATTTGTAACCACAAGTCCACCGTCACCAAAGCAGCCAAGATTCTTACTCGGGAAAAATGAGAAACAACCGATATCACCTATTGTTCCCGCACATTGACCATCTTTATAAACAGAACTAATTGCCTGAGCCCCGTCTTCAACAACTTTTAAGTTATATTTTTTTGCCAGTTCCATTATAGGCGCCATATCCGCTGTTTGCCCATACAAATGCACCGGAAGAATCACCTTGGTTTTATCAGTGATCTTCTCTTCGATCTTTGGAGGATCAATGTTAAAAGTTACCGGATCGGAATCGACGAACACCGGCACTGCATTCAATCTGGAAACTACACCGGCAGTAGCGAAAAATGAGTAAGTTGGAACAATGATTTCATCACCCGGCTGAATATCCAGAGCCATTAACGCCAGCAATAGCGCATCCGTACCTGAAGAAACGCCTATCGCAAATTTACATCCCAGGTAATCGCAAAATTTCTGCTCAAGATTTACAACTTCAGGACCTAGTATAAAATATTGTGATTCCGCCGTACGAATTAACGCTTCATCTAATTCATCTTTCAATGCTTGATATTGTGGTTTTAAGTCTAATAATGGTACTTTCATAATAAATCCTTTTATTTCTGTTTTAGCAGTATAATTATCAAGAGTTTATTTAAAACTACATGAGTTCTTTTTTCGTTAAAAATTCACTAATCAAAACTATTGAATTATATTGAATTTACGAAGGGGTTCCGGCTAATGGAATAACAATTCAACTGAAATGATTTCCACAGTTTATTTGAACTTAAGCACAACAGGATTTCTATCCGGAAATCCCCTGTTTTTATCTGAGCTGAAAATACCTTTATTGGCATTTCCCTGACTTGATTTCTTATGCTTGCTTAAAAATGATGAGAAATCCGACTGCTTTTTCCTATCCTTTTTATTTTCTTTTTGATAAGCCCCAGATTCGGCGGTAGAACCGAATGAAGTGTCCCATTCTTCAGCGAAAGACTTTTTCAGGTTACTAATTTTTTCTTTATTAATATTTTTATTTCTCATTTCTGCCGAAACATTCAGCTCAGCAAATACCGGCTGCTTGGTAGGATTATCTTCTATTATCTTCGTTGACCTGTTGTCGATAAAAACTGTATCCTCAGAATCATCAATGAAATTATCGTCAAGCGCAAATACAGCAAGGGCAAATACTTTATCATTCTGATTCTGAGCTTCAATTGCCCGCAAGTCGAATGAATAAACCTCCGAATAAAGACAGTCACCGTCTTTTTCACCCGAAGTTGTATATCCAACCTGTTGGATTTTAAATCGAAATTCGCTCGGATTAATTTCTTTAATCAGGTTATTGATATCCTTAATAGCGAAGATCGGATCAAAATAAACGAGTTCAAGTTTATTGGTAGAGTTCAGAAAATAACCGTACTTGGTTGCATAAGCGTCAATAGTATTGACGCTTGTAAGCAACCTGTAGACAATTATATTTTTTGGAGCCGTACTCCTAAGAAGATTACAAACTTCAAGGTAATCAACTTTTTGAGGTCTCTTGATCTCAGCCTGCTTGTAAATGATTTTATAATTCTCCTTCAGATCGAATTTATTTTCCGAATAGACAACTACATCATCTTCAAGTAAATCAAGTGTCTCAATAAGCATATATTATTTTGCCCATTTTATTAAACCAAGTTCGAATTTACTGTTCAGTAATGGGTGGTAAGGCAGAATTCTCAGTGTATAACCGAATTGACCTGTTCTGTCACACTCAATTGCACCTTCATACTTGTATTTTCCGGAAGTCGATTTTTTAGTCGAACAATTCATTTTAATAAATGAATTCGCATAAGCATTGTTTCGATCATCGACTTTACCAAAGTATACTTGTACTTCAACGTCAGCAGGCAATAGATTTCCTAACTGAAGTTCAGCTGTAATTTTATACTGAGAACCTACTTGAAGATCACCATTCTCTAATTCACTTGCAATTTTATTGAATTTTATATTTACCCAATCGGCATTAATTTTCTTTTTCCATGCGAGGAATTTCTTTGCTTCACTCCAGTTTCTTTCCATTAGGGCTTTTCTATTCTCGTATGCCGGCAGATAAAACTTATTAGCATATTCATGAACCATTCTGCTGGTATTAAACTGAGGTGCAAGAGTTTGCATAGATTTTTTCATCATTCTTATCCAGCGACGAGGAAGTTTATCGCTTTCCCGATCATAGAATATGGGAACAATTTCATTTTCCAAAGTCTCTGCAAGCATATTCGCTTCAACTTCATCCTGGTAATCTAGATTCTCGTATTCTTCACCGTTTCCGATTTTCCATCCGACATCATAGTTATAAGCTTCATCCCACCATCCGTCCAGAACGCTGAAATTCAAACCGCCGTTAGCTATAATTTTCATTCCGGATGTACCGCTCGCTTCCAGAGGTCTTCTGGGATTATTCAGCCAGATATCGCATCCCTGAACCATGTATCTGGCAATGTTCATGTCATAATTTTCAATAAAAACGACTCTCTTTCGCAGTGATTCATCCTTAGTAATCGTAACCAAATCCTGGATAAGCTTTTTACCTGCATCGTCCTTCGGATGAGCCTTACCGGCTATAATAAGCTGAACCGGCCTGTCCGGATCAAGTAATAATGATGCCAGTCTTTCAATATCTTTAAATGCTAACGTAGCTCGTTTATAAGTGGCAAATCTTCTTGCGAAACCAATAGTTAGTGCAGACGCGTCGAGCACTTCTTTAGCTGCTTCAACATCAAGACTGGAGGCGCCTCGTGCAATAAGTTGATTCCTCAATCTCTTTCTCGCAAAAGCAACCAGACGTTCTCTTCTCCTTTCATGTGTACGCCACAATTCTTCATCAGGAATATCATCAACCGACTCCCATACAACGGGATCGCTCGTATCATCAACAAAACCATCACCCAGGTATCGCAGCAGCAAATTGTACATCTCGTTAGATAAGTGCGATGTTGTATGAATACCATTGGTTACATGATCTATCGGAATCTCATCGAATGGAATATCCTTGAACCCATCAACCCACATACGTTTCGATACAACTCCATGAAGTTTACTAACGCCATTAACAAATCCGGCCATGTTCATCGCGAGATGAGCCATATTAAAATTATCAGGAGCGGTTCCTGAGATAATTGTTCCGAGATTATAAAATGCTTTGTCACTGATGCCAAGTTCTTTACGGTAGTAATCACCGAAGTATTTTTCCACTAATTCATTCGGGAATACATCAATACCAGCCGGGACGGGTGTGTGAGTAGTGAATATATTAGAATAAAATCCAACTTCTTTAGCTTCTTCAAATGATAAGGATTGTTTCGTGATTAGATACCGAATTCTTTCCAACGCCAGGAATGCTGAATGTCCTTCATTCATGTGGCAAACTCGTGGTTTGATTCCAAGTGCGTGAAGTACCCGAACACCACCTATTCCAAGAATTATTTCCTGCTGAATCCTGGTTTCTATATTACCGCCATACAGACTGCGCGTAATCTTTCGGTCTTCAGGACTATTCTCTTCAGTGTTTGTATCAAGCAGGTATAATGGAATTCGTCCGACCTGTATTTTCCAGATCTGTACATTAACCTCTCGTCCGGGGAATGCCAGGCTTATTTTTACAGGATTTCCCCGCTCATCCTCCACAAGACTCATTGGCTGATTATAAAAGTCAACTATTTCATATCGTTCCTGCTGCCAGCCGTCGTTATTTAAGTATTGCTGGAAATAACCTTCCTTGTAACATAGTCCTACTCCAACCAGCGGAAGCCCGAGATCGCTTGCCGATTTCATATGGTCGCCTGCCAGAACTCCAAGTCCACCGGAGTATATCTGCAAACATTCCGTCAATCCGAATTCAGCTGAAAAATATGCAATATATCTTTTATCACTTTCGCCATGTTCTTTCTGGTACCACCGAGGCTCGTTCATGTATGCATTTAGTTGATGATGTACCCGGTTCATGTGTGAAATAAAACCATCGTCTTCGGCCAGTTCACGAAATCTCTCCTGGTCAAGCATACCAAGTGTTAGTATCGGATTATGATTAGACTCTTCCCACAGGTCATTATTTATTCGGCGGAACAAACTAACAGCATCAAGATTCCACGACCAATATAGATTATTTGCTATCTCCAGGAGCGGTTTTAACTCTCCGGGTATTGATGGAACCACATTAAAATTTCCAATAAAATTAATCATTCAAATCTCCACTGATTTAATAATTTGCTTTCTTTATCATTAATATCTGCCACGATATTTATGAGTTATTCTCTAAAAAATCAATTATGAAATTCATTTTTTTATTTGTAGAGAATATCAATTCAAATAACTTTACTGTTTTATCAGTATTTTTGCAATAGAAAAAATTATTGCCGGATATTCAATGAATTACATTATCGTAATACTTACCGGATACCTTCTTGGATCCATACCGACAGCATATATATTGCTTAGAAAAATAAGAAAAATCGATATCACTAACAGCGGAAGCAACAATGTTGGAGCAATGAATTCATATGAGGTTTCTGAATCGAAACTTATTGGATTGATTGTTTTAATTATTGATGCAACGAAAGGAGCACTGAGTGTTTTTCTCCCCTCCTTTATTTTCGGAAGTATTTTTGAATTACAAATGTTGTCGCTTGTTTTCGCCGTCTTTGCCCACTGTTATTCTCCCTGGCTTAAATTCAAAGGCGGACGAGGTCTTGCTACCGCTGCCGGTGGAACTTTATTAATATCACCTGTTATCTTCCTCTTGTGGGCAATATTCTGGGTAATTTCATTTTTATACAAGAAACATATTCACTTTTCAAACTTTGTTGCGAGTGTTCTGACTGCAATTTTAGCATACACTTCTTCGGATATAATTAATTCAACCGACTGGTATACAAACCCCGTTGCTGAAACAAACTTGTCGTTTGCGGCGTTTAATATAATTATGTTATTGATTATAATCAGCAGACATACAGGTTTTATAAAAGACTATTTCAGTAAAGATAAAATTAAAAACAGGGGTAGTAATGATGAATAGCAATATTAAAACAATCATCCTGTCTTCATTAACGACACTTGTTGTTGTATCAGCTTTCTTTATGCTATACCAATCACAGGCATCAGGTCAAACAGAGGAATCACAACTCTCCAATGAACATTTTCAGCAGGCTGCAACAAATGCATCGCTCACTACATTTCATGATATTGATTCCAACACTCAGGAATTATATAACGAACGTAGAAATATTATTACTAAGACGGTTAAACAGGTTAGTCCGGCAGTTGTTGGTATAAATGTCAAAGAGATCAGGCAGTATAGAAGCCCCTGGGCAAACGATCCGTTCTGGCAGCACTTTTTCGGCAGCCGGATTTATAACCAAGAAGTACAAAGTGTAGGTTCAGGAACTATCATATCCCCCGACGGATACATTTTAACGAATGATCATGTTGCAGGAACAGCGTCAGAAATTGTTATCAATTTAACAGATGGAAGACAATATAAAGCCGAACTTATCGGTTCGGATCTTACGACGGACATTTGCCTGCTGAAAATTGACGGAGAAGATCTTCCATACGTAAGATTCGGAAACTCCGACGATATTATGATCGGTGAATGGGCTGTTGCGATCGGGAATCCATTCGGATTATTCAGTATGACGGATAATCCATCAGTTACTGTTGGAGTTATAAGCGCACTCGGTATGAATTTAACACCGCTTGAAGCTAGATATTATATGAATATGATTCAGACTGATGCTTCTATTAATCAGGGTAACTCAGGCGGTCCTCTGGTTAACAGTGTCGGTCAAATGATTGGCATGAACACGATAATCTATACAGCCCAGGGTTCCGCAGGCAATGTCGGCGTTGGATTTGCTATACCTATTAACAAAATCAAGAAGATTGTGGAAGAATTGAAAAAGAACGGGAGTTTCGACAGGAATTACCGGACAGGTCTCAGGATTCAGGACATCGATAAAAAGATTGCCGATTACTTTGACTTATCCAGAGCCAAAGGCGTTCTGGTACGCGAAGTGGAAGGCGGATCACCCGGTGAAGCTGCTGATATTAAAGAGTACGATATTATTACTGCTATAAACGGTCTTAGAGTTGATAACTCTGAAGTCCTGTTAGGTTTACTAAAAGAATACAAGGCGGAAGAATTTGTAACCTTTACAATTTTGCGTGATGGAAATAAAATTACAAGAAGAATGAAACTGGAGAAACAATGATTGAACGGTACACCCGCCCGGAAATGGGCAAAATATTTGAAGATGAATTCAAATTTTCGACCTGGCTTAAAATCGAAATACTAGCCTGCGAAGCAAGGGCTGAATTAGGAGAGATTCCTAAAGAAGATGTAGAAGTAATCAAAGATAAAGCTTCATTTGATGTTGAGAGAGTGCTTGAAATTGAGGAAACAACCAAGCATGATGTTATAGCGTTCCTAACAAATGTGGCAGAATATGTAGGACCTGAATCCAGGCACATACATTATGGAATGACATCTTCGGATATTCTGGATACTACCCTTGCCTACCAGATGAAAAATGCCGGAGAACTAATTCTGAAACAACTCAATGATCTTAAAGATGCCTTAAAAGAAAGAGCACTTGAGCATAAGTACTCTGTATGTGTCGGAAGAAGTCACGGAATACATGCTGAGCCGACTTCTATGGGATTGAAATTCGCTCTTTGGTACGAAGAAAATAAACGAAATATTGTAAGACTTGAAAGCGCAATTGAGGCTGTTTCTGTTGGACAGATTTCGGGGGCCGTTGGTACATTTGAGCATCTCTCCCCTAAAGTGGAGGAATATGTATGCGAAAAAATGGGTCTTAAACCTGCTACCGTATCCACCCAGGTAATTCAGCGCGACCGCCATGCAGAATTCCTGTCAACAATTGCAATTATCGGCGCATCACTTGAAAAAATTGCAGTTGAGATAAGACATTTACAACGTACGGAAGTCCTGGAAGCTGAAGAATTCTTCTCCAAGGGGCAAAAGGGATCCTCGGCAATGCCGCACAAACGGAATCCTATTGTTTCCGAGCGTGTTACAGGGCTCTCCAGAGTTTTGAGAGGAAATGCTACTGCAGCGCTTGAGAATGTTGCTTTATGGCATGAAAGGGATATTTCCCATTCATCTGTCGAGCGGATTATCGTTCCGGACAGTTGCATAGCTTTGAATTATATGCTGCATTTAATGACTAACCTGATTAAAAACCTTCTGGTTTACCCTGAAAACATGATCAGAAATCTTGAACTTACCAGAGGCTTGATTTTCTCTCAAACAATCCTGCTAAAACTTGTAAATAAAGGCGCTTCACGCGAAGATGCTTACAAACTGGTTCAAACACCGGCAATGGATGTATGGGCTGATAAAAACAAAAATCTAAAAGATGAATTGCTTAATTCTAAAGATGTTACTGAATATTTGTCAAATGATGAAATAAAAGAAGTATTTGATACTGATAAAATGCTTAAAAATGTAGACTACATCTTTGCCAGGTCTGTTGAAAACTAAGTTTTTAGCCGCAGTTTCGGCTGCGGCGTCATTTCTTTGTCAAACAATACTCTGAATTCATTACCCTCCTCTCACAAATCATTTCCATTAGTATTTTCTTTGTTTTTATTTCTAAAATATCATTTTTGAACCTGGTAGCTATTGACAAATAATACAATGGATATTATATTAGCACTCATCTATTTTGAGTGCTAACAACATAATATAATTCATGGAGGAAACAATGGCAGATTTCAAAATTAAACCTTTGGGTGACAGAGTTATTGTAAAACCTAAAGAAGCTGAAGAAACTACTCAGGGCGGAATCATTCTCCCTGATACAGCTAAAGAAAAACCAATAGAAGGTACTATTGTCGCAGTTGGCCCAGGTAAAACTGAGGATGGTAAAAATGTTGAATTATCAGTAAAAGTTGGAGACATTGTACTTTATGGCAAGTATGGCGGTACTGAAATTACTGTTGAAGGTGCGGAATACTTAATCATGAGAGAAAGCGACATATACGGAATCGTTGGTTAAAAAAATGCATCAAATGTTGACTGGAAATTAATTTAAAAAAATGGAGGAATAAAATGGCAGCTAAGATTGTAAAATTTAGTGCTGAAGCCCGCAGCGGGTTAAAAGTCGGTGTCGACAAACTGGCTAATGCTGTAAAGGTTACATTAGGGCCGAAAGGCAGAAATGTAGTAATTGATAAAAAATTCGGTGCTCCGACTGTTACTAAAGACGGTGTTACTGTAGCTAAAGAAATAGAACTTGAAGATGAAGTTGAAAATATGGGCGCCCAGATGGTACGTGAAGTAGCTTCCAAGACCAGCGACGTTGCTGGTGACGGAACAACGACCGCTACTGTACTTGCCCAGGCTTTGTATCGTGAAGGATTAAAAAATGTTACTGCAGGCGCTAATCCAATGGACCTTAAAAGAGGTGTGGATTTAGCCGTAAGTAAAGTTGTTGAATACCTTAAATCAGTCACTAAAGAAGTTGAAGGACGAGATGAAATTGCACAGGTTGGTTCTATTTCTGCAAATAACGACAAAACTATCGGGGATCTAATTGCAGATGCAATGGAAAAAGTTGGTAAAGATGGTGTTATAACAGTTGAAGAAGCAAAAGGTACAGAAACCGAACTTGATATAGTTGAAGGTATGCAGTTCGACCGAGGTTACCTCTCCCCTTATTTCGTAACTGATTCCGAATCCATGGAAGCAGTTCTCGAAGATCCTTACATCTTAATTCACGATAAAAAAATCAGTGCAATGAAAGACCTTCTGCCTGTTCTGGAAAAAGTTGCTCAGGCTGGAAAAGGCATGCTTATAATAGCAGAAGATCTTGAAGGTGAAGCACTTGCAACATTAGTAGTTAATAAATTACGCGGTACACTTAAGATTGCAGCTGTAAAGGCTCCGGGATTTGGTGATAGAAGAAAAGCAATGCTTGAAGATATTGCTGTTCTTACAGGTGGAACTGTAATTTCTGAAGAACGCGGATTCAAGTTAGAAAATGCAACTCTTGATTATCTGGGAACAGCTAAGAAAATTGTTATTGATAAAGATAACACAGTGATAGTTGAAGGTGCCGGAAGCAGCGAAGACATTAAAAAACGTGTTAATGAAATCAGAGCTCAGGTTGAAAAAACTACTTCTGATTATGACAGAGAAAAACTCCAGGAAAGACTTGCCAAATTATCCGGCGGTGTTGCGGTATTAAAGATTGGTGCTGCTACTGAAGTTGAAATGAAAGAAAAGAAAGCAAGAGTTGAAGACGCGCTTCATGCTACCAGAGCAGCTGTTGAAGAAGGTATTGTTGCAGGCGGCGGTGTTGCACTTGTCAGAGCATCTTCTGTCCTCGACGAACTCGAAGGTGACAATTTAGATCAAACAACTGGTGTTAAACTAGTTCAGAAAGCTCTCTACGAACCTTTGAAACAAATTGTCAATAACGCTGGTCTTGAAGGCGCAGTAATTTTAAACAAAGTCCTTGACGGTAAAGATGATTTCGGATTCAATGCAGCATCTGAAGTATATGAAAATCTAATCAAAGCTGGTGTAATTGATCCTACAAAAGTAACAAGAACTGCTCTTGAAAATGCGGCATCTGTTTCTTCATTACTTATTACAACAGAAGCTGTTGTTTACGAGAAAAAAGAAGATGAAAAACCAATGCCTGCTATGCCTGATCCTGGTATGGGTGGTATGGGCGGAATGTATTAATAGGTAATAAATACATGAAGCATGAAATATAAAAAAAAGGCGACTCGTTTGAGTCGCTTTTTTTATAGTAAGATTTACGAATTAATTTTTACAAATTCGAGACTATGAATTGATCTTCATCTTTCCTTTCTTTTTCCCATTATTACCTCCGTTCTGAGAATAGTAATAATAGTACTTATAATATGATCCGTATCCGCTACGATAACTGAAGTTATTCAATAGCACGCCGATAAATGATTTTTTCTCGTGTGTTAACAATTCTGCAGATTTACGCATTAAGTCGACTTCAGTGTTATTTGCTGAAACAACGAGGATCGTTGCATCGACTAGTCTGGATAGTATTTCGGAATCAGTAACTGCAATAATCGGCGGTGAATCAATAACAACAACATCATATTCAGCAGTAAGTTTATCCAGAAATGATTCCATTTGAGGTGAGCCTAAAATTTCAGATGGATTTGGCGGAATTGTACCTGCAGTTACAAACGATAAGTTAGGAACTTCTGTTGAATGCACGATCTCTTCAAAACTAGCCTGACCGAAGAAATAATCACTGAATCCGGGGAAACGCTGTATCCCGAAAATCGTATGCATTCGGGGTTTTCTGAGATCACAGTCAATAACAATAGTTTTTTTATTAGCCTGAGCAAAGCTAGCAGCTGAATTAACAGCTACAGTTGTTTTACCCTCTCTTGGCGCCGAAGAAGTAACCAGTAATGTTTTGATAGGATTCTCCCCGACTTTCGAGAATTGAATTCTCGTCCTCAGAGCTCTGAATGCTTCACTATGAACAGAATCAGGCTTCCTTGATACAATGAATTCAAATTCCTTACTGTCGTTTGCGGCTTCTATTTGAGGTATCCAGGCAAGTACATTTAAATTATTATTCTGGATATCTTCAGGAGTTTTGACAGAATTATCAAAGTAGTTTCTTATAAACGCAAAACCGAATCCCATTCCGACACCGAGAACCAATCCAACAAGAACTATTAACATTCTGTTCGGCTTGGAAGGTTCCAATGGTCGAATTGCTCTATCAATAATTAAAACATTACCCGGAGTTGATTGTTCATTTATCAATGCTTCCTGGTATTTTTCTTCAATTAGTAAGTATAGTTTTTCGTAAGCAGTAAGCTCACGCTGATATCTTGCATAATCAATAGTCTTTCTGGGCAGTTCATTAAACCGCTTTTCATATCTTTTAACAATTTCACTCAAACTTTTATACTTGGATTTATAAGTTTTGCTTTTGACCTCCTCTTCAAGAACTTTAAGCGAGAGGTCCTTTAATTCTTCCGGCGTTGAAGCAAATATACTCGCTTGATAGACTGCAAGCTGTTTATCCATAGTAGTTTTCAGATCCTTCATCCTTGCATCGAAATCTGCGACAAGTTCGTTTCTTTTATCAGCACCCTTAGTATTTGCCACCGCAAGATCTCTTCTGGTTTCAAGTTGAGCAATCTGGTCCTGTAGCGAAACCAGTCTTTTTTCATTTGCAAAACTTTCAATATACTGAGCTATTGTTGGATTCTGTTTTTCCAGTTCTTCCTTATATTGATCCAGACTATTTTTAGAAATGCTCAATTCAATTTGCGCAGCATCTCTTTGCGACTGAAAATTTGTAATTACATCTATTAATGCTTTTGCCTGTTCATCAATTGCTATAATTCCGCCATCTTCCTGGTATCTTTGAAGATTTTTCTCAGCTTCCCTTAAATCGTCAAGTTTCTCATCCCGCTGTGATTTAAGAAACTTTTTTACTGTTGTCATCTGCTGACGTTCATATGAAAGATTTAATTTCTCATAATTATTGGCGTAAGTATTGGCTAAAAGAGAGGCTTCTAAAGGCGATGGTGACTCCACAGATATTTCAACTATATCAAGCCCACGTTTCTGATCAATAGTTACTTTTGAACCGAGAAAAGCAATGAAACCATTCTTACTTTTATATTCTTTTTGACTATTTGTATTTTCATAATCGAAAGAGTGATCGAATATCACATAAAAACTATCGGGATGATTTATTGAGATGAAAGAATCAACGAAAGCCTCATATACAATTTCCCGCATTCTATAACTCTTCAAAATCTCAATTTCATTTGCAATAAACCTGTCATTCCCAAAATCACTAAATTCCGGTAATAGTGGTGAGCTTAAAATACTTCCTGAAGGTTTTTGTAACTTTATTACAGTTGTAGAGGTGTATATATTCTGAGCGTTATATGCGTATAAAGCAGCTACAATTAACCCGGTTAGACTGATAAGTAAAATTGGAATGAGATTCAGCTTAACCAGATTAATGTAATCTTTTAATGTGCCGCTCTCATCTTCTCGGAGATTGTGAAAGAGTTTGTTTTCCAACTATTATGCCTTCTATTTGTTTATAACGTTAAACACCAAAATCGTCAGTGAGATAAGAGTTGATATCACCGACAAAGTTATCGAAAACCAATTCTGGAAATATAACCTTGGACTGCCGGGAACAACTAGTATATCACCCGCCTGTAAATCCGGAATTTCTTTTTTAATACTTGTTAACCCCTCTTCCCACATGATATCATTGTAATCAAACTTAAACATCGATTGATTCTGGTTTTCATCAGTACGATAAAGCCTTAAGTCATTCATATGAGCATCATCTGAAGGACCACCTGCCAGTGATATCAGATCAGTGAGAGTTGTAGACTCAGGTACAATATATCTGCCGGGATATTTAACAAATCCCCAGACAGCGACTTTAATATTAATTGATAAAGGATCCGAATAGTCAAAAAGTCCGCCGGTTCTGTTAATTAATCCGGCAGTCGAAGTCCCGAGTTCATAATCCTTTACCTGAGCATTAAGACTGGTTAGAGTTAGAATAAATACTGCGAATATAAGAACATATAATTTATTCACAAATTACCTTTAGAATTTGGTTATTTTTTGTTTTCTATTTTAAGGGATAGATTTCTACTAAATATGCCCGTGCCTAAAGGACCGAATATGAGTCCTAAAATTAGAAGCATAAAGTTAACAAAATAAAGAATGTTTGCAAATTGAAATTGAGGATAAAATTTATGAAACATAATAACAGAAACATTGAATATAATAAGTGCCGTCATTGCTGACAACAGTCCCAATATTACACCTCTTAATAATAACGGCACCTTTAGAGTACTTAATTTTGATCCAACAAGCTTCATTGTATTAAAATGTACAGTTTGATGTTCCACGTATATTTTACTGCTGGAATAGACAAGGTAAACTGAGATCAGCAGAATGAAGGCTGTTAAAATAAATAAGACTACCTTGCCTGAGTTTAGCAAGTTGAGTATAGTAATTGCCAAGTTGTAGTCAATAACTACATCAACAACATTCTTGTTAGATTCCAGATTCAAGATGAATCCTTTCAGCACATCCTCATCTATATTCTTATTAAAAGTGACTTTGAAATATGAAGGAAGTGGATTAATATCAAGAAGCGATCTGAAATCCTGACCAGTTTCCCTAATAAACTCCTTCATCGCTTCATCTTTCGAAATATACTTGGTCTCAAGTATAAAATCGTTGGCATAGATCTCCTTCTTGATGTCTTGTATTGCATTATCCTTTACTGAGTCAATCAAAAAGACATTCGCTTCAATCCGTTTTTTTAGGTTCTCATCAATTTTTGAAGAGGCGAAGAAGAGAACTATTGATGCTGTGACCAGGAGTAGAGAAATTGATAGCGAAATCACTGTAAACATAGAAAAGAGTTTTGTTTTTCTAAATGTGTGAAGAGCTTCTCTAAAATAAAATATCAGCATAACCAATCCTTTTAAAAGTTTGATTCATCAACCCAGCGCAGAATTTTCCATTTATCATCATCCTGCTTAACAAGGTCTAAGTTAACTCTTCCTTCGATAAATATAATGTCCGTAGGATTAAATGTAATAGTAAGATTAAAACTGCGTATTATATTTGAAGAATCCTCAGTAATTGAAACAATATTATTCCAGATTAAATCGAGTCTTTGCGTATTCTTAAATAATCCGTTAGTCGCTCCCATGTCCTCATCACGACCCCATGATACATCTACTCCCTGCTCATAATCCCTGTAAACAAAACTATAGTTATTATCTAAAAGCTGGCCGTAGATAGTGGTGTCCTTAAATGTGTATGAATAAAGAAAATTCTGAAAGACACCGTCAACCGTTTTTTGATCACTTATTAGACCCCCTTCCTCTCCTACTGAGTTATCCAACTCATAGTTGAATGGATTACACCCGATGACTATCATGGTAAGTATACTAGACAATATGAAATCAAGATTGCTCTTAATAATATTTACCCTTTAATTCACTCCAGCTCTGGAAGTTCTCCTTTTTCAAGTCCTCCCATCTTGTAATAACCCAATTTGATCTAGCATCCAATTTAACGGTGAAGAGTAAGTTGCCACTGTAAACAACAGGGTCCTCATCCAGAATGGGAATAGTCAAAAAATATTCATATTGATAAACTGCGCTGTCGGCTGTAGTATTGTTTATCTCGTTATCAAGGTCCAAAATAATTTGTGCGCCGGTTCTTGTCTGACTTTTAAGATTATCGAAATACTGACGTTCCGAATCAATGTCCCAATCAAGCAGTACAGTATACTGATTTATAGAACCCGATGAAGGTATGAACTTAAAGGATTCTTCCAGAAACGACTCATCCACGAAGCACTGCATGTAATTTTCTACAACCTTTTGTTTAAGCGAATTAGATAGATTCAAAAACAACAGAGAAGGCTGCGTTGGAGTAATAAAATCCGAACGAGGAGAATTGGGTTCCTCGGGAGAGCGGGTTTCAAACAGTTCGCATCCTGCGGTCAAAAACGACAACAATATAACCGCTGTTACTATTTTGTCGGTCTGAAAAATATTATTAGCCTCTCGGATTCATTTGATTTAAAAGAGTTACCGAAATAATCTCCCGCTTCATATACGGGAACATATCCAAGTTCTTTGAAAGATCGAACAATTTTATCTTTGCTATATAACTTTACAGCTTCAAAATATTCATGCGAAGCACTTTCTGAAGTTATCGAAATTGATTTAATAATTCTATCATTTTCAATTCTTCTGGTTTCTACTATCTCTTTTCCGTTTATCCTTTTTCTGCTTTCAGGAACAAGATTTTTTCTCACACAGTTTTCATTCAGATAGTCAAGAACAACTACTCCGTTATCATTTAAAAAGCTCCTGGCATTTTTATAAAACAGAAAATTCTCATAGTCATTCTCAAAATAACCGAAACTTGTAAACATGTTCAAGACCAAATCAAATACAGATTTGAAAGCGACATAACGGATATCCGAGCAAACAAACCGAATATCAACATTAAGTTCATTTGCATTCTGCTGTCCTATTTTTAATAGATTGCGACTTAAATCGAAAGCAGTAACGTTAAAACCTCGTTCAGCAAGGATTATTGAATGCCTTCCTGCCCCACATGCGGCATCCAGAATTCTTGTATTTTCCTTTAGTTTTAATTCTTTAAGAATCAGATTGATGATATTTTCCGCATCATCCTCGTTGCGATGAGAATAAACAGTCAGATACTCATTGGAGGAAAACCATTTTTTAAACCAATCATTCATTAGAGTTTTGTTCTGTTTAATACAGCCCTGCCGATAGTAGCTTCATCCGCAAATTCAAGATTCCCACCGACTGGTAGTCCGCGAGCAATCCGGGTAATATTCATTCCCTCGAATTTAAATAATCTGGCTATATACAGTGAGGTTGTTTCCCCTTCAGTATCCGGATTGAGTGCTAAAATAATTTCCTTAACATTCCCCTGATTAACACGGTCAACCAATTCCTTAATTTTTATAGACTCGACATCTTTACCTGATAATGGAGATAAAACTCCCCCAAGTACATGATAAAGACCATTATACTCATTTGTTCTTTCAACAGCTATTACATCACTTATATCCTCAACAACACATATGCTTGAACTATCTCTTTTAGGATTACGGCATATTTCGCAAATTTCTTCAGCAGAAATATTAAAGCATTTTTTGCAGGTTTTTATTGATTCGTGTAAATGCAGGAGGCTATTACTGAGTTTGGCAACGTATTCGCCATCTGAACGCAATAAAAAAAGAGCCAGTCGCTGAGCAGTTTTTTTCCCAATAGTCGGCAGCTTACTAAGCTCTTCAATTAGTATTTCCAGTGGTTCCGGTATAATCAACTTAAAATCCCGGAATATTTAAACCGGGCGGTATCATTCCCTTGGTAACGTTACCCATTTCTTCTTCGGCCATTTTACCGGCGGATTCAAGTGCCTTATTTACCGCCGCAACAACGAGATCTTCCAGCATCTCTTTGTCACCCGAAGAAATAATCTCATCATCTATATGAATTGAAATTAGTTCTTTTTTACCATTTACTGTGGCTTTAACCATTCCGCCGCCGGCTTCTTCAGTTACGGATTTATTTCCAAGTTCATTTTGCACCTTTTCCATTTCAGCCTGCATTTTCTGAACCTGCTTCATCATTCCCTGAATGTTAGGCTTCATTCTTCCTCCGTGTATATTTATCGTTTTTTATTTTCAAAACAAATCTGTTTATTTAATTCTTGAAAATTAAGAAAAATTATTCCAACTAAGAAATTATGTAAAGAAAATAGTAACTTTGTTGGTCATATTGTAATTTACATTTATTATTTAACAGGTTGAAATGCTGACAAAATACGGCTACGGTACTATCGGAATAATTGCTGTTATTTCATTCGTAATCATCGTAATTTCGGTGTTCATTAACTCGACGCCGGTTAAGTATTCTCTGATAATTGTCAGTATACTATTAATCGGATTCACACTTAACTTCTTCAGGGATCCTGAAAGGACCGTGCCTGAGGGCGACAATATACTTATTTCTCCCGCGGACGGTAAAGTAATGCTGGTAAAGAAAGTAATGCCGGACAAGTTTATTGATGAAGAAGCATGGCAGATTTCTATATTCATGTCTCCACTTAATGTTCATGTTAATCGCATACCGTTGAACGGTAAAATTGAGTATCTGAATTACGTAGAAGGTAAGTTTCTTACGGCATTTAATGATAAAGCCGACAAAGAGAATGAGAGAATGGAAATTGGAATTACTTCCGGAAACGGAAAAGTGCTTTTTACTCAGGTAGCCGGATTTGTTGCCAGAAGAATTGTTACAGATCTCGAGCTTAATCAGGAAGTTAAAATGGGTGAACGATTCGGAATGATCAAATTCGGCAGTAGGGTGGATGTAATTGTACCACTTTCATGGAATCCAAAGGTGAAAACAGGTGATAGAGTATCAGCCGGTGAATCAATTTTATACGAGATAAATTAATGAAAATAACATTTTCCAGGTCTGTATTTCCGAATTTCGCAACAGGACTGAATGTATTAAGCGGATTTGTATCCATTGTTTATGCAAGTCAGAGCGATTTTAAGATGGCAGCTATTTTTATTTTCATTGCCGCGTTTTTTGATCTTCTAGACGGTATAATTGCCCGGCTTTTGAAAACAAGCAGCTCCTTCGGCGTTGAACTTGACTCATTGGCTGACGTAGTTAGTTTCTGCGCCGCCCCCTCTTTCCTACTGTATAAAACGTACTTTTTCAACATGGGATGGCCCGGTATAGCACTTAGTTCAATGCTGCTCATTTTCGGAACATTCAGATTAGCCAGATTCAATGTGCAGATTGAAGATATCTCTACTAAACTCGACTTTAAGGGTTTACCAGTGCCTGTCCCGGCGGTTTTTTTCGCTTCGCTTGTACTCTTTTTTCATAACGAACTGAACATTGTGGAGCCGTTCGCCAGCGGTATGATTCCTATGATCGTCCTGCTTTCAGTGCTCATGGTAAGTAACGTTAAATATAATACGCTACCGAAGGTTAAATTCCTGACCGCAGGTGGCAAATCAGTTTTAATTCTTGTTTCAGCGCTTGCCCTGCTTTCAGTTATTCTAACCGAAGGTGAAGCATTTTTCTATCTGGTTTCTCTCCATATACTTTTCGGTATTGTCAGGTACCTTTATTATCTGGTATTCAGTGAAAAAAAAAGTTCGGAAATAAACTTTAATTGAATTGTATAACAATAACATGTTTAGTAACATTTAATAACAAGAACCTTTAATAATATAAAGAGGTTAATATGTTCGGCAATTTGGGAGCAACAGAAATAATTCTTATCGTAGTTGCTATTCTTGTACTGTTCGGAGCAAAGAAAATACCCGAACTTGCAAAAGGTATAGGAAAAGGCATGAAAGAATTTAAGAAAGCTGTACGTGAAGTTGAAGAAGATATTCAGCTTGATGATAATAACGACAAGAAAAAAGAAGATTAGATATAAATAGAATTTCAGAGAGGATTTATTTGCTGCAATATAAAAATCATCCCGAAAAACTTTCTCTCATCAAATCAGGAAGTCTGTCGCTTAAGGATAATCTGAATTATTTTATTTCGAGAATTGAATCGGAAAAACAAATTAATGCATTCAATTCAATTGATGAAAGTTGTGTTGACCGGGCAGACGTGATTGAACAAAAGATTAAGAATAACAAACACGGTAAACTTGCCGGAATGGTAATAGCCATTAAAGATGTGCTTGCCATTAAGGATAAACCGCTCACCTGTTCTTCCAAAATACTGGAAGAATTCAACTCGATTTATACTGCGACAGCAGTGCAAAAGCTAATTGATGAAGATGCAATCATTATAGGTAAAACAAACTGCGATGAATTTGCGATGGGTTCTTCAAACGAGAACTCTGCTTTCGGTGCTGTTAAAAATCCGGTTGATAATGACCGTGTTCCCGGCGGTTCAAGCGGTGGCTCTGCCGCTGCTGTGGCTGCAGGATTATGCGATGCTTCTTTGGGTACGGATACCGGCGGTTCAATCCGGCAGCCTGCCAGTTTTTGCGGTACATTCGGCATGAAACCAACATATGGCAGGGTCTCAAGGTACGGACTAACCGCTTTCGCCTCGTCATTCGACACGATAGGCCCTTTCACAAACAACGTTACCGATTTATCTTTGATACTCTCGGTTATCTCAGGCAAAGATGAAATGGATTCTACTAGTCAGGATCTCGAAGTTCCGGACTATACTAATCAACTCGATTCCAACAATAAGTTTAAGATCGGAATTCCAAAAGAATTTTTCGCCGATGGATTGAATTCTGAAGTACGGGAAGCGATTGAAAAGTACATAGCTCTTCTGAAGGATAATGGTTTTGAGATTATCGATATAGATTTGCCGAACAATGAGTATGCAATTGCAACTTACTATATTCTCACAACTGCCGAAGCCAGCGCCAACCTTGCTAGATTTGATGGTGTGCGCTACACACATCGTTCGAATGATCATAAGGATTTAATAGACATGTATACCAAGTCTCGTTCCGAAGGATTCGGCGACGAGGTTAAGAGACGGATAATGCTTGGCACTTACGTACTTTCCGCCGGATATTATGATGCCTATTACGGTAAAGCTCAGAAAGTCCGACGGTTAATTAAACAGGATTTTGAGAACGCGTTCAGGAAGGTGGATGTCATTCTAACCCCGACTTCCCCATTCACCGCGTTTAAGATCGGTGAAAAATCCTCCGATCCTTTAGAGATGTACCTGAGTGATATTTATACCACATCAGTTAATCTTGCCGGTATTCCGGGACTTAACATTCCTGTTGCCAAAGATTCAAACGGACTGCCGATCGGGATGCAACTTATGGCTAATCAGTTTGATGAGTTGAAAATTCTCCAACTCGCAAAGTACATTGAAGATAATTTGTTAACAAATTAAGGTCGTTAAATTCGACCTTTTTTATTTAATGAAAACATTTATAACATTTTTTAATAATTTTGTTGAACGAAATAAAAGTATAATAAGGAAAAACTAATGAGCATTTTATTAGATAAGAGAACACGAGTTGTTGTCCAGGGAATTACCGGAAGCGAAGGTTCATTCCATACACAACAAATGATTGAATACGGTACAAACGTAGTCGCAGGTGTTACTCCAGGCAAGGGTGGTAAAAAGTTCTTAAAAGTACCTGTTTATAACACTGTTGCAGACGCTGTGAAGGCAGAAAAAGCAACTGCTTCTGCTATATTTGTTCCTCCCCCATTTGCAGCAGATGCTATACTTGAAGCGGCTTCAGCCGGCATAAAAGTAATAGTCTGTATTACTGAAGGCATTCCGGCAAATGATATGGTAAAAGTGTTTAATGTGATAAGAGAAAAAGATATCAGACTGATCGGGCCGAACTGCCCGGGAATAATATCTCCCGGTATGGCTAAAATCGGTATTATGCCCGGATTTATTCATCGAAAAGGTAAAGTTGGAGTGGTTTCCCGCAGTGGTACATTAACATACGAAGCGGTTAAACAATTGAGTGATCTTAAAATCGGTCAGTCCACATGTGTTGGAATCGGCGGTGATCCGGTTATCGGTTCGCAGTTCATCGATATTATTAAACTGTTCAATGAAGACCCGGGAACGGAAGGAATAGTTATGATCGGTGAAATAGGCGGAACTGCTGAGGAAGAAGCTGCTGCTTATATAAAGAAGAATGTTAAGAAACCGGTTGTTGGCTTTATTGCTGGTCGTACCGCACCTCCCGGAAGACGTATGGGTCACGCAGGTGCCATTATTGCTGGTGGAAAAGGAACTGCAGCTGAAAAAATGAAAGCGATGAAAAAAGCCGGAATAAATGTTGTTGAAAGCCCTGCGGAAATCGGTATTACAATGCAAAAGGCACTTAAAGTAAAGAAATAAAATTGAATTGAAAATATTGATTGCAACGAAGTTCCTTTATTGGGGCTTCGTTTCTTTTTATGTAATAAATAAACGGAGTAAAAATAAATGAGCAACAAAACTTTAGCTATACTTAAACCTGATTGTGTTAGAAAGAATTTGGTTGGAAATGTGATTATGAAAATCAATGAAGCCGGATTTAAGGTCAAAGCGATGAAAATGGTAAGACTCACCAAAGATTCAGCCGGCGGTTTTTACGAAATTCATAAGGAAAGACCATTCTTTAATGATCTGTTAGAATACATGACATCAGGACCATGTGTACCGATAGCACTGGAAAAAGAAAACGCGGTTGAAGATTTCAGAAAACTTATAGGTGCTACGAATCCGGCGGATGCCGAAGTAGGAACAATTAGAAAACTGTACGCTGAAAGTATTGAGCAAAACATAGTGCACGGTTCGGATTCCGATGAAAATGCTGCTAAAGAAATATCACACTTTTTCTCACGTAAAGAATTATTGGAAAACTATAACGACTAATGAAAAACTATATACTCATATTATATTTTGTATTCTTCTCAGTTACAATATTCGCACAGGACTCCGGCGTTTCTGTTGGAGCCGATCGAATTTTCAGCGATAAAAGTGAACTGATTGAAGGTAAAAGCATCGGGTTGATTACAAATCATACCGGTAGATTGTCCGATGGGACACACTTAATCGAGAAATTCCTAGCTTACGATTCCGCTAATTTGAAAGTGTTATTCGGTCCTGAGCATGGGATAGTGGGTAATGCTCCGGATGGAAAAAGTATAAGCGATTCAAGTCTCGCATCTACCGGGATTCCAATCTATTCCCTGTACGGCGATGTACGCAAGCCGACTCCCGAAATGCTTGAAGGAGTTGACTTGCTAATCTTCGATATTCAGGATATCGGCTCCCGCTACTACACATACATTTCAACAATGTATCATTGTATGGAAGCGGCTGCAGAAAATGATATTCCGATGTTAATACTAGACCGGCCTAATCCTATCGGCGGAATACAGGTTGAAGGTCCGCTGAGGACTGAGAAGTTCAAGTCGTTTGTAGCTATCGCTCCTGTACCGATAGTTCACGGAATGACAGTTGGTGAACTTGCTACCTTGTTCAACGAGGAAGGATTCATCACCTCCGATAAAAAAGCCGATCTTACAGTTGCGAAGATGAAAAACTGGAAACGTGAGTATCTTTATGATGACTGCGGCATTCCATGGGTGAAACCTTCACCTAATATGCCGACTCTAGAAACTGCATTACTTTATCCGGGACTTTGTCTGCTGGAGGGAGTTAATATTTCCGAGGGTCGCGGGACCTATAAACCTTTCATTCAGATTGGCGCGCCTTTTATTGACAGTGATGAATTAATTAACGAATTAAAAAAATCTCCCGTTTCAGGTATCGAGTTCTCCCCTGCCGAATTTACACCGGTATCGATTGATACAATGTCGAAATATCCAAAGTATCTTGACGAGAAGTGCTACGGAGTCGAATTTAAGATTGTTGACGAGAACTTCAATTCACTCAGGTTTGGAATTTATTTATTATCGTCATTAAAAGATCTATACCCAGATAATTTCGAATTCAGAAGAAACTGGATAGATAAACTATACGGCAGCACCGCGCTAAAGGAAGAACTTAAGGGTAGCAATAATCCTGAAACAGTATTCAATTCCTGGCAGAATGATCTGACAAATTTCATAAATATAAGAAACAAATATCTATTGTATTAGAGGTCGGTTAAATGAAATATTTAATAGCTGTACTAATGTTACTCGTAATTATTTCGTGCAGTAGTGATAAGAAGAAAACTGAAACCGTTAAAAAAAAACAGCCTGATAATTCACTTACTACCAGTGAAACAACAGGTCCCGCGAAATTAATAAAGTACAAATTTCAGCCGGGTGATGTGATCAATTACAAGCTCACAACAGACATTGATAATATTCAGAATATTGAAGCTGATTCCGTAATCTCTTCCGAATTGAATCAGAAAACAGAGTATAAGATTCAGCTTGATATTGATAATGTATCGCCGGAAGGTATTGCCGATGTAACAGTAACAATTTTCGGAATAACTGCAAAAGCCAATGCAAACGGGCAGAATGTTGAGTACGATTCGAAGTTTATTTACAGTTCACGCGAGCGTATGATGTTTTCGGATTACGAGTCACTTAAAAACAGATCTTATAAAGTCAGAGTTACACAGTATGGTGAGATTCTTGATATAACTGATGTTGATGCTATTATAGATGAAATGATATCAATTCAGTCACCTGAGAAAAAACCGACTGCCGAACAAAGAGAACAGCTTAAACAGCAGTTTATTCAATCGGGCATAGTACCGATGACTGAGCAAATATTCAGAACTACCTCCGACAAGGTGATGAGAATCAATTCAAGCTGGGAACAGCGGTATCCATCTGTAATAGGTAATTTCAACATTGAGAACATCGCTTCTTTTAATGTGCTTGAATATCAGCCGGTTAAGGAAGATACACTCGCTAAGATTAATGCAAGTCTCTCAATTCAATGGACAGGTGAAAAGAATATTAGTGATCAGGGCGTAACCTATAATTTCAGTGATCCGAATATAAGCGGACACGGAACGATTTTCTTTAATGTTACAAAGGGATTTGTTGATCACTCTGAGACGGTAGTTATGATGGAGATGGAAATGAGAATGGAAAGTTCTGATTCCAAGCAGCAGCCGGTTAATGCTACTAAACGGGATAGAATTGTAAACAGGAGTAAACTGGAAATTCTCTAGTTTACTCCTTGATTTCTTCAACCAGTACTTTGCTTCCTGATACGCTTAATACTGTTACCTGACTTCCCTTTGTTATATACTCTCCTCCGGTAACGACATCGTAACGTTTATTATCAATTTTAATTGTCCCAGAGGGTCTTAGATCCGTCAAAGCAATGCCCTTCATGTTAATCAAATGATCGATTTCAGGTTCAGACGAAGTATAGCCGGAACCGCCAGTAATATTACTGGCAAGAATGAGTTTATTCCACATATTAGACCTTGGAAGAAATTTTGTGATCAGGAATATTAAAACACCGGTAGCAATAAATGATAGAGCCAGTTGAATAATCGCGAATGAGATATCCGCCCAATCGATAAGCGGGAAATCTGCGATCAATCCGAGAAATAATCCTGCAACCATAAACACTATACCCAGAATTCCGAATACTCCGAATCCGGGCACAAATATTTCGATTAGTATTAATACAACACCTGCAACGAATATTATAATCTCTATTGCTGAAGCAAGTTCAAGTATATAATGTGCTCCGAAGAACAAGGCAAGCGCCACAATTGCGGCTGTACCGGGAAGACCCCAACCGGGAGTTTTAACTTCTGCAAATAATCCTACAAGACCGATCATTATAAGCAAACCGCTTATTATCGGGTTACTTATAAACCTTACGAAACTTTCCGCCCAGTCAACATCAAGTTCAACGATATCAGCATCCTGCAAGCCATATGCTTCCAGCACATCATCCATCGAGGAAAGTATTGTATCAGCTATTCCATAACTTAAAGCTTCTTTCGACGTAAGAGTAATTAGTTTAGTACTGTCTACGAGTCCTTCAACAACAATACGTTCATCAACCATTCCTTCAACTATGTCTGTTCTCCTGCCGTTCTTCTCGGCGGTAGCTCGCATTTCAGAACGCATATACGACTGAGCTTTTTCAGACTGCTTTGCTCCCTCTTGATCGACCACAGTTGTAGCCCCGATTGAGGCACCGGGCACCATAACAATCTGCTCACAAGATAATGAGATTAATGAACCTGCCGAAATAGCCCGTTTATTAATAAATGCAATAGTTTTAACCTTGCTATCGAGGATAGCATCTTTAATTTGCGTTGCAGCATCAACCCGTCCGCCGAAGGTATTAACTTTAAATATTACAGCATCCGCAAAATTCAATTCAGCTTCGGATATTACCCTTTTTACATATGGAGCAAGTCCTAAATCTATATCACCTTCAATTTTACCGTAGTACACAGTCTTGGATTGAGATTGGAGTGATATGAAAGTTGTAAATATGATTAGGATTATAATGGAAGCTCTTTTCATTTCCTTTTCCCGGAATTTAATCTAGTGTAATTTAAAATAATATCTGCTAATATTATAATTTATCTGTAATTATCTGGCAGGTAAAAATAGAACCCGGGACAGTAAAATCCCGGGTTCATGAAAGGTTTATTTCTCTTCTTTTGCAGCACTGGCTGTAGAACCAATTGCGCTTCGTTCAAATTTCATTTTAATATTGTTGCCAACATCAATGAGACATGTTTTCTCATCCAGCCCTGCTATAATACCATGCAGACCGCTGTTTAAAACTACTTTATCCCCTTTCTTAAGTTCCGACAGAAGTTTTTCACGTTCTTTCGCTTTTTTCTGCTGGGGACGGATAATCATAAAGTAGAAAATTGCGAATATCGCACCGAACATTATCAAAGTGCTTACCATGCTTCCACCGCCGCCGCCTTCCTGGGGCGCCATTGCCAATAAATAATACAATTAATCCTCCTGAACTATTTTATTAGATATTTTTTGAATTATATTCGTTTTCCATTCCTTAAAGTTACCAAAAATAATATTCTTTCTGGCTTCCCGCACGAGATTCAAATAGAATCGTAAATTATGAATAGTTGCCAGTTCAAAATACAAAAGTTCTTTTGCATTGTACAAATGCCTTAGGTAGGCTTTTGAATAATTTTTACATGTAAAACAATCACACTCCTTATCAACAGGTGTAAAATCGTTTTTATACCGGGAATTTTTAACGGTTAAAACACCCTGTGAAGTAAAAAGGTAAGCATTACGGGCATTCCTTGTCGGCATCACACAGTCGAACATATCCACACCTCGCTCTATCGATTCGAGGATGTTCTCAGGTCTGCCGACACCCATTAAATAGCGTGGTTTATCGAGCGGCATGAATTCCGTTGTAAACCCGGTTATATCGTACATGTCCTCAGCCGGTTCACCCACAGCCAGTCCACCGATAGCGTAACCGTCTAAATCGAGTTCAACAAGTTCTTTAGCCGACTGTTCCCGAAGATCTTTATAAACGCTGCCCTGGATTATTCCAAACTGGAATTGATCATGACCGTACAATGGTTTTGAATTTACAAAGGCTTCTTTGTTCAATGCTGCCCATCGGGAAGTAAGTTCTTTGGACTTCTTAGCATAGTCATACTCGCATGGATAAGGAGTACATTCATCGAGTACCATCATAATATCCGAGCCGATTGATCGCTGAATATTGATAACCTTTTCAGGTGTAAAAAAGTGTTTCGAACCATCCAGATGCGAAGTGAACTCGACACCATCGTGTTTTAATTTTCTAAGTTCACTCAGACTAAAGACCTGGTAACCGCCGCTATCAGTCAGAATAGCTCTGTCCCAATTAATAAACTTATGCAAGCCGCCCGCCTGCTCCAGTATGTCGGTTCCGGGACGAAGATACAAATGGTATGTATTCCCAAGAATAATTGGGGCATCAATATCCTTCTTAAGCTGAGTTTGGTTAACTGCTTTAACAGTTCCCTGTGTACCAACCGGCATGAATATCGGAGTTTCAATCTCACCATGATCCGTAAATAATCTTCCGGCACGCGCCTTGGAATCCGAATCAGAATTTTCAACAATAAATTTCATTAATTAGCTTTTGTAAATGAGATTACTAAATTACCGAAAAATTACCTTTTAACCCATTAATATAGGATTCACTTAAAACTAAAGTCTGCAAGTGTTTATCTAAGAAATCTTTGAACTAATTTATCATCAGGAATTACGCAAGTTCGTTTGCGTCCGAACCACTTATACCGGTTTCCAGCGATGAAATCATAAATAAAATCTAAAAATCGTATGGGAAGGATTCTAAATATGCTTAGTAAGCGCCAGGGGTATCCGAGTATATTAAATATTTTAAGTACTGCATCCGACTTGTAGTAAATATTTCCATTAGTAATAAATGCCACCGAGTCAATGGTATTTCCGGAATCTAATTCATTGAGAAACGTCTTTGAGAATGCAGACTGAAGATGTGCGAAATATAGAATGTTCTTTTTATCTATTTGTAAAAGGAAACGGACGGAAGAGTTGCATAAATTACATACTCCGTCAAATAATACAATGTCCCTTCCGTCCATTCTCTCACAAATATTTATGCAGGTTGTAATTCCTTAACTTCTTCTTTGCAGGTCGGATACTCAACAACCCAGGTATTATATCCACCGGTCAGATTGGAAACATTATTGAATCCCTGACTTAACAAATAGCTGACGGCAATACTTGACCTGTCACCTGAAGCGCAATGAAGAATTAATTCTTTATCTTTATCCAGTTTATCAAGGTTCTCAGGGAGAAATCCGACATGAATATTTACAGCGTTTTCAATATGCCCGGCGGCATATTCAGATTTGCCTCTAACATCAACTATCTCGAAATTGGTATCTCCCTGTTCCGCTTTCTTCTTAACATCACAACAAGAAATTTGATTAACGCGTTCAAGTTCATGTCCTGTATTTGCGTACGCATCCATATCATTCACGTATCCGTATATATTATCCAGTCCAATTCTAATCAATGCTTTTGTCAATTCTTCAATTCTGTGATCGGCTGCAACTAAAATGAAAGGATCCTCATAATTAAGCATCCAGCCGGCCCAAGTACTGAAAGCGGAATTATCCTGAATGTTCAGTGATCCTGGAACATGTCCGCCTGCAAATGAAAGCTTATTTCTCGTATCAACAATTGTAATTTCTTTCTTTATTGCTTCATTAAACTGCGGAAGTGTCATTCTGCCCGGATGCGGCAGACTTCCAAGTACCTGCGGACCTACTTTGTTAAGTTTTTTCATCATACCGAAATACTTGGGTGGTTCAGGCTGCCCATCAAGAAGTTCTTTAACGAATTCTGCTTCTTCCTCAATCTGCATTGCCCAATTCACCAGTTTCTCATAGCCTACAGTACTGCTTGGAACGGCGCCAAGCGCTTTGCCGCAAGCCGAGCCGGCTCCATGTGCAGGCCAAACCTGTACATGATCAGGTAATGCTTTGAACTTCTTGAGAGATTCGAACATCTGGTGGGCGCCAATCTCACGCGTACCAACAAGTCCTGCTGCTTCCTCAAGTAAATCCGGACGACCGATATCGCCGACAAACACGAAATCACCTGTAAAGAACATGATTGGATCTGTACTGCGGGCTGTATCGGTCAATATGAAACTAATATGCTCCGGAGTATGTCCGGGAGTATGAACAACTTCGAACAATAGATTACCGACTTCAAACTTGTCTCCATCATAAAGTCCCTTATGCTCAAACTGGTACTGCCAGTCCTCTCCGCCTTCATTTGATAAAAGAACCTCAGCGCCTGTCAAACTTTCAAGTTCTCTGGAACCACTGAGGAAATCCGCATGGATATGAGTTTCGGTTATATGAGTTATTCTGAGATTTTCCTGTTCTGCTATTTCAATATACTCATCCACATCCCTTTTTGGATCTATAACGATTGCCTCGCCTGTGGCCTGGCATCCGACCAAATAGCTTGCCTGCGCCAAACCCTTTTCATATATATGCTTAAAATACATTTCACCCTCCCTTAAATTAAAAGTCCGATTCGGTTTCACCATGCCAGCCGATAATACCGGGAGCAAGGTTGTATACATTTTCAAATCCCATCTGCATCATTGTTCTTGCAGCATGATAACTCCTGTTTCCGCTTCTGCAATAAACATAATAGCTTTTCGACTTATCCAATTTGTCTATTTCACTTTGGAAAGTCGGACTTGCAATATCGATTAGCGCTGAATTCGGAATCCTTGCCTGACCATGTTCCATTTGCGTGCGTACGTCAAGCAGAACCGCATTTTCGTCTTGCTTCATCAATGACTCAAAATCCTCCGAGCCAAGATTTTTAACCTGGGTTTTATTACCTAATAATGATGATAATAATGAACTCATTTATTTTCCTCCGATATTTATAATATTCTGTATAATAATGAATGAACCGGCAACTAATACGAACCAGCCGAATGCCGGTTTTAACTTCTGTGAACTAATATATTTTGACAAACTTGCACCCGCCAGCATACCAAGCATTGAAATACCAGCAAAGATTGAAACGAACACCCAGTCAATCTGAACGCTTGTACCTAGGTCACCGGCAAATCCGATTAATGAATTAATTGAAATAATCAGAAGTGATGTGCCGACAGCCTGTTTCATTGGTATCTTAGCGAAAAGCACCAGTGCTGGAATGATCAGGAACCCACCTCCTGCTCCAACTAATCCGGTTAAAAATCCTACAACAATACCCTGAACTATTACATTGGTTATCTGTTTAACCGGATCATCAGGTGAGTTCCCGGATTCCACTTTCCTGTTGCGAATCATTCCATTAGCAGAAAAAATCATCAAACTTGCAAAAACCACCATTATCATCACATCTTTTGAAATAATAAACGAATCAAATGAGAAAATGGTTTCTGGTATCGACGGGAGTACATATCTTCTAGTGAGGTAAACCGCAGTAAGTGCCGGAACAGCAAATATTATCCCGGTTTTATAATTGATATTCTTATTCCTCACATACGCAAAAACACCGATTATGCTCGTTAAACCCACAATAATTAGCGAATATGAAGTAGACAATACAGGTTTTACATCAAATAAATAGACCAATACCGGCACTGTGAGAATCGATCCGCCTCCGCCTGTTAGTCCCAGGACGATTCCAACGATTGCTGCGAATATGTATCCAATTATAATAATCATAATCTATCATTTTTTTACAGTATACGATGTCTGATTATCATAAAGGATTCAGTGTCGGTTATGGAGGAGTTTGATTTAGTCTTCTTCGGTAATAAAAAGTTTCACAAGTTCAATTCTGCGTATATCAGCGCGGATAACCAGGACCTTCAGGTTTTCACTTAATGTATAAGTTTTTCCCTGTTCCGGTATTCTTCCGATTTTTGCAGTAATCAGACCGGCAATTGTCTCGTAATCGCCGAGTGGCAGGTTAAGTTCGAATTGTTCATTTATATAATCAATCTCGACTTTTCCACTTATAATGTACGTGTGTTTGTCCAACTGTTTACATACTTCTTCTTCGGTATCATACTCATCCCTTATCTCCCCGAGCATTTCCTCAATTATATCTTCAACGGTAATAATGCCCGCAGTCCCGCCGAACTCATCGACAACTGTTGCAATCGAAACTTGCTTTTCAAGAAATTCATTTAACATATCAAGTGATTTCTTCGTATCAGGGACAAAATTCATTGGTCTTAATATACTCTGGAGGTTTTCAGGATTCTTAAACATATCGTATGCGTGTATAAATCCCTTAATATTATCAAGACTTTCTTCATATACAGGAAGTTTTGAATACCCGGAATCGATAAAAGTCTTTAACACTTCTTCTGTTCCGGTATTCATTTCAACTCCGACTATATCAGTACGAGGAGTCATGGCAGCATATACTTTCTGCTCACCCATGTCGAAAACTTTACTGATAATATCGGATTCTATCTGATCTATTTGACCCATGTTTGAACTTTCGCTTATCAAATTCTGCAAGTCCTCTTTCCCGAACAGATATGCGTAATTCTCCTCGTTCAGATTAGCAGATCTTGTTAGAAAGGATGAAATTGAAGACGTTACATGAACAAGCGGGTAAATCAGAAATGAAATTATTCTCAGCGGTACTGCAACAACCATCACCATGCTGTCTGGTAGTTCGCGAGCTATATATTTCGGAATAAGTTCGCCGAAAAGTAATATTACTGTTGAAGATAATACCAAAATTGTAATATCGCCATACTGAAACACTTCGAACAAAAATAGTGTTGACAAAGAAGCAAAAGCTATGTTGACAATATTGTTGGAAATAAGGATGGTCGAAAAGAAATGCTGCGGCCTCTCAATAAAATATTGAGCATTCTTTGCAGCAAGACGGTTCTTGCGTGCCCGAAGTTCAATCTTAATTTTATTAGCAACTACGTATGCAAGCTCACTCGATGAAAAGAAACCGCTTAATAAAATCAATATTATCAGGTATAACAACTCGTGCGACATATCAGTATACTTTTTTTATTTCAACATTATTAATATAATAAGTATACTCATCATTACCGTCATCGAAAACCAAATCGAATTCCACCGGATCATTTATAATGAGTCGCGGATCGCGTGATAATCCGCGAATAGTTGAAAATCTGAAGTACTTACTATTTTCAGTCGACAGGTTTCCATCTACCTGAACAGTCGGAATAATAGAATATATCTGTTCATCGTTTTGAGAAATATTAATTTTCGCAATACTCATAAAATTCAGATCGTACTTAAAGTTCTCTTTAACGGAGACTTCACCTGAAACATGAAATTTAGAATCAGTATTGGGCATAAGGTTGATCCACGCAGAAATAATCTTTATATCCAGACGAACTTCCTGCAATTCCATTTCATCAAGTTTCTCAGCACCAACTTCCTTTTCCTTCACCGAATCTGAAGATGAACAGGAATAAATAAATACTGCTACCACGGCTAGTAAAACTATTTTAAGTCTTTTCATAACACTAATAGTAAATAATTATTAGAACAGTTCCAAGATATAGTAACGCGTTAATAACCATAGGAATATCTTTCAAAACGATTTCGATCGAGTTTTCCCCTTTGTTCTGGGTATAAACAAGATGCATGTACCTGAAAACACCGAAAATAAAAAATACTGTTGTGAATACTAAATTCTCACTCCCGAATACATCAATAGTCCTTTCGGCAACTGTATAAAGCGCGTAGCATATTATAACCCCTGCGGCTGTAATGGATGATATCTGGTTAATGAAATCGACCGAATAATCTTTCAGGACCTCTCTTGTTGAGCCGCTGTTAGTCATCAATGCAACTTCCGACTTCCGTTTCATAATTGCCAGGAAGAGTGACAGGAACAAAGTTGTGAGAATAAGCCACTTCGAGATATACACATCAATAACAACAGCACCGCCAATTACTCTAAGCATAAATCCTGCAGCAATGCAAATTATGTCAAGAATAACAACTTGCTTGAAGAGGAAACTATACAGAAGGTTTAGTAAAAGATATCCACCCAGAATCAAAATAAATTTCGATTCGAAATTAATCACAAGCGGAAGCAGAATGATAAGCAGTACAAATGCCAGCGCCAATCCATTGCTTTTGCCAACTTCACCTGATGCAATCGGTCGAAGTTTCTTTACGGGGTGAAGTTTGTCCTTCTCAGCATCAGCTATGTCGTTAAGTATATAAACTATACTTGAAGTAAGGCTGAAAGCGATTGCGGCTAATACTGCTTCGAGTAAAGATGAAGCGATAAAGAAATGCTTTGAAAAGACTAAAGGAATAAATACGAATACGTTCTTAATCCAGTTAGATGCTCGTAATAATCGTACATAGGGAGAATTCATTAGAATACTACTGCCTCTTCATATATACCGAAATGTGTTTTTAATTCATCCACCATTTCGCCAAGTGTAACATAGTTCTCAGCAGCTTCAATTAGATCAGGCATTAGATTTCCGCCGGTGGCAGCAGTATCGCTTAGTCTCGCCAGACTAGCCCTTACTTTGGAGTTATCCCTTTTCAATCGAAGCCTGGAAAGCTTTTCACTTTGTTTCTTCTCTACCTCCGGGGATATTTGCATAATTGGGATATCAATTTTCTCATCCGGTTCCGTAAACTCATTCACTCCCACAACAAATTGTTCTTTTCGTTCAAGTTTAAGCTGATATCGGTACGCCGCATCAGCAATCTCTCTTTGAAAATATCCCATCTCAATGGCAGGAATCACACCGCCAAGCGAATCTATTTCATCAAATATTTTTCCTGTTTGTTCTTCCATTTTGCTGGTTAGCGATTCAATGTAATAGCTTCCTCCCAGCGGATCAACTGTGTTGGTCACTCCCGATTCATACGCAATCAGTTGCTGGGTTCTTAATGCTATCTTTACAGCTTTCTCAGACGGCAACGCAAGGGTTTCATCCATGGAGTTAGTATGTAATGACTGTGTGCCTCCCAGAACCGCGGAAAGCGCCTGCAGCGCAGTCCTGACTATATTATTCTCAGGCTGCTGTGCAGTTAACGTGCACCCGGCCGTTTGAGTATGAAACCGCATCCACCATGATCGCGGATTCTTAGCTCCGTATTTGTTTTTCATGCGTCTGGCAAATATCCTTCTGGCCGCTCTGTATTTTGCAATCTCTTCAAAAAAGTCAAGGTGAGCGTTGAAAAAGAAAGAAATCCTGGGAGCGAACGAATCCACATCCATTCCACGCTCAATACACGCCTCAATGTAAGCGAAACCGTCTGACAGAGTATAAGCCAACTCCTGTACCGCTGTAGAACCGGCCTCGCGAATATGATATCCACTAACTGATACGGGGTTCCAAAGCGGAACTTCTTTGGTCGTAAACTCAATCATATCCGTTATAATACGCATTGACGGATTCGGCGGATAAATATACTCTTTCTGCGCAATATATTCTTTAAGAATATCGTTCTGCAGCGTTCCTCTAAGTTTATCAATCGGAACTCCCTGCTTCCTGGCAATTGCCAGGTAAAACGCAAAAATCATTGCAGCCGGTGAATTTATGGTCATTGATGTAGAAACCTTTTCAAGTGGAATATCCCTGAAAAGAATTTCCATATCCTCAAGTGAGGATACAGCAACACCGCAGATACCAACCTCGCCTTCGCATACGGGATCATCCGAGTCGCGTCCCATTAGAGTTGGTAGATCAAAGGCTACGGAAAGTCCAGTCTGACCTTTTTTTAACAAATACTTAAAACGTTCATTTGTATCCTCGGGACTACCGAATCCAGCAAACTGCCGCATAGTCCAGGTTTTACCCCGATATCCGTTAGTGTGTATTCCCCTTGTGTATGGAAATTCGCCGGGAAATCCAATATCATCAAGAAAACTCTGTTGTTCTAAATCATCCGGGGAATAAAGAGGTTTAACATCCTCACCCGAAACTGTAGTGTATTTGTTTTCGCTCGAATTAACCGATTTATTCCGGTTCTCAAAGCGTTTTTTTGCATCTTTGTAATCATCCATCATAATTCCTTTCGTGAATTATGTTGTATTTAAAAATATTACGTCCTGCCGAATCGTTTATCAAATTCAGTTAATGGTATTTTAACAACAATCGGTCTGCCGTGCGGACAAACGTAAGGCATTGATGTAGCAAACAGTTGATCCACTAGCAGCCGCATCGCATGCTCAGTTAATCTGTCACCTGTTTTTATGGCAGCTTTACAAGAATATGACTTAGCCAGGTTATCTCTAACCTCAAGCTGTTTTTCAAGCTGATTTTTCCTGAATTCAGTTAATATTTCACGCAATGTATCCTTTTCAGAACCCACATTAACATCAGAAGGTACCCCGATGATTTCGACATATTTTTTACCGGTAAATTTCAGATTAAAACCGAGCCTGTTAATATATTCTTCAATATCCTTAAGGAGTTCAAAATCGGCTGGATCCACCTCAATCTTTTGCGAGAAAAGAAGCTGCTGCGAAAATGGAAGCTCAGTATCGAAAGCCCTTAGAGCCTTTTCATAGAGTATCCTTTCATGAGCAACATGCATATCAATTATCATTAATCCCGTTTTGATTTGCGACAAAATATATTTGTTATGCAGGAGTACGATAAATGATGATTCCTCACTTATATTTTCCGAAGGTATTTCTGTCTGTTCGGATGGCTGATGCATTATCTCTCGTGAGGACGTTCTATCTAGGGGTCCGGGCACAGATGATAAATCCTCGTCCTGCCTCTTTACCCCGCTGCTAAGCGAACCGAACAGCTTCTCAATTTCATCATCATTAAATATACCTTTTCCCCTCCCTGTTTCGTTCAGACCATTGAACGCAGGCCGGTCGCTAAAGTCATTTTGATTCGTAAACTTATGATCTGTATAAGTTAGTTTGTCGGATCTGGATTCTGTTTCATCCATTCTTACAGTAGGCACTAAATCGTATTTGCCTAATGCTTTTTTAACAACCGCATTAACAAAAGAATATATAAGTTTTTCATCATCAAATTTTACTTCCAATTTTGAAGGATGTACGTTTATATCAATTTTAGCCGGATCCAGATCAAGATATAACACGAAAAACGGATAATCTCCTTTCTCAAGTATATTCTCGTAAGCACTGAAAACAGAATGGTTTACCAGCTTACTTGAAACATATCTCTGATTAATAAAAAGGTATTGCTCACCCCTGCTTTTGCGAAGATAGGCCGGTTTGGCCACACACCCTTTAACGCCGAGAATATCGGATATTTCCTCAACCTCTACTACAGCATCGTAAATATTGTCGGCAATTACCTGTTCTATTCTTGATTTCAGACTACCGGCTTCGTACTCAAAAATCCTGTCATCATCGTTAGTAAAAGTAAAGGCAACATCCGGTTTGCTTAAAGCATTCCTTTTAAATGTTTCTATCAGATGTTTTAGTTCTGTGGAATTCATTTTCAGGAAATTCCGGCGTGCGGGTGTATTATAAAAAAGATTCTTTACTGAAACCGAAGTCCCCTTGGAATAAGATCCCTTTTCCGTTACAAGACCATTTTCATCATCAAATCTGATGAGCGTCCCAAGCTCATCGTCGTAACGTTCAGTCTTGATCTCTAATCTGCTTACGGAAGCTACTGAACTTAAAGCTTCCCCTCTGAATCCGTAAGTCGAAATCCGCTCCAGATCATCTACTGTTTTAATCTTGCTGGTGGCGTGCCTCTGTATACATTTAATTGCATTGTCCGGCGACATGCCGCGACCATCATCAACAACCTGAATTAGTGTTTTTCCAGCCGATCTAATGAAAACATCAACGTTTTTAGCCCCTGCATCGAGTGAATTTTCAAGTAATTCCTTTAATACGGAAGCAGGACGCTGAACAACTTCACCAGCCGCAATTTTATTGGAAATATACTCAGGTAGTACTGTAATTTCTTCGTTAATCAAATCATTCTCATAGTTTCTTTCAAAGTTCTAAGATAATAAATTTTTATGACTGCTTCTTACATACCGCTTTAACTTAGATTCACCGATAAACCCGGTTTCTGCCTTTTTCCAGCTTTCCATACTGATATCCGGGAAAAATGTGTCGCCTTCAACAATACTGTTAATCTCAGTAATTAGTAATTCATCGGCAATCTCCATAAAATAATTGTATATCGATTCTCCACCACAAATGAACAACTTATCTCTACTAATCGACCTGGCTAATTCCAGTCCTTTTGAAGGATTTTCAACAATATGCAGCTCACTGTTTTTTTGAGATTTACTAATTGTATTTGATACTACAATATTTGTTCTGCCCGGTAAAATTCCGCCTATCGATTCAAAAGTTTTTCTACCCATTAACAGAGTATGCCCCATTGTAGTAGTCTTAAAGTGTTGTAAATCTTCAGGTAGTTCCCACGGAATTTGACCGTTACGGCCGATAACTCGGTTGGATGATACGGATGCGATTATAATTATTTTCAAAGAATCTTTTTTATTCTTCCTTTAGAAAAATTTTAACGTACTTCTGCGAACTATCTTCAACTGAAACTGTAAACGTAGAATCAATATATCCCGGAAATTTAAGAGTAAACACCTGAAGTCCTGATTCAACATTACTTATCCAGGCAGGTGTAGTTAGACTTAAATCAACTCCCTTATGATATATTTTTGCTCCCGGAGGATCCGAATTAACATATACGTAACTATTGGGAACAACTTCCGGGTAAATAAAAATATCTTCCCTACAGGCGGTGATTACAGTTAATGACATAGCGATAACACCTGCAATATCAAAAATCCACTTTTTCATTTTTCTCCGATGGCCAAATAATCGCACTAATATTATATTTTATTATTCAAATGGCAATCTAAATTTTTATCTCCCGATATTATTCCCAGGGAGGCAGAATATTGATTCTTTCGAGTTTATTCTCGAATTCAATTCGCTCAAGGTTTTGTTTTAAGCTGCCGTCATCTCTTCTATTCAGCCAGCCCTTGTCTTCAGCATATTTTAAGGCATCATCTTTCTTACCGCCATTAATCATTCCAAGAACATCCAGTTCCAGCTTGGAAAACTCCATGGAATCAATCCTATAATCTTCGAAGGCTTCCCAAACCAACGGCACCCACTTTTTAACTATCTCATACCCGATTGTCCTGCTGTACTCTTGAATTTCAAACTGAGCATGCGAATCCATTCTCAAGGCTAAAAAGTGCAGAAGGTTATGAAGATCAACTTTCCAGTATGCTTCGGTATATGTAGCCAGCGGCAGATCCTTTCTTGCCTGTTCGCGTGCTATGCCAAGATCGATGCGCTTATTATAGATTTCTCTTGATAAATTATGCAATTTAGTTTCATCACCGGTGAGTTCTTCGCCAAGACTTTGTTCAGCAAAACCTTCACTACCCTGCCTGTTAGATTGCGACTGAGTTCTCCATTCACCCGGTTTCGTTGTCTGTGTAGCATCAATAGCCAATGAATACCTTGTAGAATACTCATTAACATTAGCAGTTCTGTGCCTGATCCACTGACGCCAGCAGTCCATCGGAACGCGAACGTGAAATTTAATTTCACACATTTCAAAGGGTGTTGTGTGCCTGTGACGCAGCAAATATCTGATCAACCCTCTGTCCTGGTGAACTTTCTTGGTTCCTTTTCCGTATGAGACCCGGGCTGCTTGAACAATTGACTGATCGCCTCCCATGTAATCAACTACTCTTACAAAACCATCGTCCAGTACAGGGAAAGGTTTACCGAGAATCTCATCCAATGAATCTACTTTAACTGATTCTATTTTTTCAAATTGTTTATCGTCCATTAAAATTCCTTTATGTATTGTTTACCGGTTGGATTTTCTGTGGGGCAAGATACAAAATTTGCTAAAACTTACGTAACTAAATCATCCTGGATATAGATTCAATCAGGTCTTTTTTCGTCCTCTGCAGATCTTGTGAAATAACTTTAACATCTCCCAGAACAGGCATGAAGTTAGTATCACCATTCCACCTGGGTACGATGTGAAAATGGATATGAGTATCAATACCGGCGCCGGCGGCTTTACCAATATTTGCCCCGATATTAAATCCGTGAGGACTCATTATTTCACTAAGCGCATTTGAAGATAACCTGATAAGTTTCATTATTTCCGCATTTTCTTCATCAGTTAAATCATCAAGCGTACATATGTGACGGTTCGGTACTACCATCAGATGCCCGTTGTTATAAGGATATAAATTCAACACTACAAATACATTCCTTCCTTTATATACAACGAGACTTTGGTCATCAGTTAAATCCTGCATGACTGCAGAACAAAATATACATTTTTCATTATCGGATTTTGTTTTGAATGATTCTATATAGGCAGAACGCCATGGAGACCACATTTTTTCCATCAATACCTCACAAATAAAAAAGGCGGAAGTGTTCTTCCGCCTCTTTATAATATTTGTTCTTTTTATTCTTCTTCTCTCGACTTATTGTATTCTTCAATAACTTTCTTCTCAATATCCTTCGGCACCTCTTCATAGCTGTAAAAGGCTCTGGTATGTGCGCCCCTGCCGGAAGTAAGACTGCGTAGATGAGTAGAATACTTGTACAATTCAGCCAACGCAATTCTTGCTTTAATAACCTGGAACGGACCTTCAGCATCCATTCCGAGAATTTTACCTCTACGACCGGATACGTCGCCCATTACATCACCCATATACTCTTCAGGGACTTTTATAGTCACATCGTAAATAGGTTCGAGCAGCATTGGTTTAGCATCGAGGAATCCTTTTTTAAAGGCCTGAGAAGCTGCAATTTTGAAGGATACTTCATCTGAGTCGACGTTATGAAAAGATCCGAAATGCAGTGTAGCTTTAACATCTATCACTTTACTACCCGTAAGAATACCCTTCGACATTATTTCATTAAGTCCCTTTTCAACTGCCGGTATAAACCTTCCGGGTACAACACCGCCCACAATTGCATCAACAAATTCAAAGCCAGTTCCGCGTGGCTGCGGTTCAAGCTTAAGCACAACGTGTCCATACTGTCCGCGTCCGCCGGATTGCTTTTTGTGCTTGTATTCCGCTGCTTCAACAACACCCTTAATTGTTTCCCTGTAGGGAATTCTGGGTTCAACGATATCTACTTCAACACCGTATCTATCTTTTAACAATTTCACCGCAAGATCAAGCTGAAGCTCACCTTGTCCTGAAAGAATTGTCTGGTGTAATTCCGGATCAAAATGTACGGTAAGGGTCGGGTCTTCTTCGTGCGCAATATGAAGCCCTGAAGATATTTTATCCTCGTCACCCTTTGCTCGGGGTTGGATAGCGCCCCTAATAACCGCGCCGGGAACTTCGAAAGAATCAATTATAATAGAGTAATCCTTGGAACATAGAGTATTGCCGGTGTGCGTATCTTTAAGTTTAACAACTGCACCGATATCTCCGGCATGAAGTTTTGTAATTTCTTTTCTGTTCTTACCGTTTAGTACAGACAATTGTCCTAGTCTTTCAGTCTTGCCATTATTTGTGTTTTGTAAGTCCATTCCAGCGGAGAGACTACCGGAATAAACCTTGAATATGGAAAGCTCACCAACATGAGGTTCAGAAAGCGATTTAAATACCAGTAAAGCAGGTTCGCCATTTTCGTCAATTTTAACTTGAACTTTATCTTCTTTATCAACTATCTGTGCACTAATTGGTTCTCTTTCGTTTGGTGCCGGGAAATAATCACTTACGAAATCGAGAAAGTTTGTAAGCCCAACTCCCATATTGGCCGACACGGCAAAAACGGGGACGAATGAACCATTCAATATAGCGCTTTTTAAGCCTTGTGTAAGATCCTCATCGCTTAGTGTGCCTTCCTCGAAAAATTTATTCATGAGTTCTTCACTGGACTCGGCAATTTTCTCAACCAATTCCTCATGTAAACTTTCTGCAGTTTCCTTTTGTTCAGCTGGAATTTCTTCTTCCGTAATATCTTTTGAAGTCGGGTCAGTGACAGTAACCTGCTTCATTTTAATAATATCAATTACGCTATTACAATTAACCCCTTCGGTGGCAGGAAAAGAAATAATTGTGGCGTCGGCACTTAAACGGTCTTTAACAATTTCAAATGTTTCATTGTACTTGGAGTGTTCGTTGTCGATTTTATTTATAATCACTGCAGCAGGAATATTATGACGTTTCACGTACTCCCATGTTGATTCGGTACCAACCTCAACACCTTCGGCACTTTTTACAACCGAGATCGCGGTATCGCAAACATGGAGACTGCTGAAAACTTGGCCTATAAAATCGGAATAACCGGGTGTATCGAGGATGTTAACTTTTTTACTTTTCCACTCAAGATGAAGAGCAGCCGAAGAGATTGAAAGATGCTTATCAATCTCGTTCTTATTAAAGTCGGCAACTGTATTACCTTCTTCAATTTTCCCGATTCGATTTGTTTCACCTGCTTTAAATAGTATGTTTTCGGCAATGGTTGTTTTACCACTGCCGCCGTGCCCAATGAGGGCAATATTCCTTATGGATTCTGCAGTGTACTCTTTCAAGTTGTCTCTCCTGTTTAATTTCCCTTATTCACTTATTTATTTAAATTTTGTAAGAAAGCCGAAATACCTTTAATAATAGCTCTGATACTATGAATCATGGATACCACCTGATTGTCAGAACCACCTTTCGAAAATCCCTTACTGAAATTAATCACCTTTCCTTTAATTTCTTCTATTCTGTCATTGAGTTCAAGAACCTGGCGTTCAGTAGTAGATGAAACAGTTGTAATGTGCTCGGTGATCTCATTAAGGTTTTTCATTACCGGTATCGTTTCATCTACAAGATTATGTATATCTCCCCGAATAGAATCTATCGATTTATCAATTCTTTTAAGGGAGATGATCAAGTAGATACATAAAGCAGAGCCGGATACCAGCAAGACGGACAACAAAACATCAATTATGGGCATAGCGTATTAGGAGGAAGTCTAAGCTTCCTCATCCTTTTCTTTGTTATAAGTATCTAGTCCTGCCTTGATTGCCGTTTTGAGTTTTTCACCTTTGTTTTCAATCTTAGATTTGCCTTTATCAACATAGTCCTCAGTTTTCTTTTTAGCATTATCTAAAATCTCTTCAGCCTCTTCAAGTAGAGCACTAACTTTCTCTTTGGCTTCAACTATCATTTTTTCCGACTTTTTCTTGCCGTCATTTATAAGTTTATCGGCTTTATCTTTTGCCTGCTCGAGGTATTCCTCAGTTTCCTTGAAGAAATCATCGGATTTATCACGGATATCCCCCCGCAATTCTTTGCCTGACTTCGGTGCATAAAGCAATGAAACAATGGAACCAACTACTGCTCCTGTGAAGAAGCCAACTATCAATCCTTTTCCAACGCTATTATCATCTGCCATTGTTAACCTCCAATGTTTAAAAAGTTGAATTAGTAAAATAGTAACAGAACCTTCTAAAATCAAGGACTCAGCAGTCTTTATTCGCCTGCAGTCAATTCATATTTCGAACGATTTCCTGAGCGAAACGACTGCATTTAACGGACTTTGCACCGTTAATAAATCGGGACAAATCCTTTGTAACAGTTTTTGATTTTAAAGATCTTTTTAATGCAATTGTAATTAGCTTTGCTGCTTTATTCCAACTAATATATTCAAGCATCATAACTCCGGCTTGAATCATACCGGTTGGATTAGCAATGTCCTTCCCCTCAAACTCTTCTACGGTTCTGTGAATTGGTCCGAACAACCCAATACTGTAACTTAAATTTGCTAAAGGAATAACTCCTAAACCACCGACATGTGTCGATGAAGCGGTTGCGAGAAAATTCCCGGTAACACCCGGAGCAACGACGACATCCAATTCTTCCGGATTTAACAATATATCCTGCAAAACTTTATCCGTTAACCTGTCTTTCATCAATATCATGCCTTTGGGTTTCTTACCATTGTACTTCGCTATTAGTTCCTGCTCAGTAATTGTTTGATCAGGCAAGAACATTTTGGCTGCCTTATAAGCCCAGTTTCTGAAACTGTCTTCAGTAAGGTTACTCTTATGTGTTATTGTAACACTTTCCCGTTTATTGTCAATTGCAAATTCAATAGCCTTTTTAATTAATCGCATAGTACCGAATTCGCTAATCCTTTTAATTCCAATAGACGTATCATACCCTAAAGACGTTTTATTTAATGAATTAAAATAGTTGATAATTTCTTTTCCCGATTTCGACCCTGCTTTGTATTCAAATCCTTCTGAAATATCCTCAAGATTCTCACTTATTATAACAATATCAATTTTTTTTGAATTTTTTAAATTACCCGGTAATCCGTTAAAGTACTTTACAGGTCTTATACAAGCAAATAAATCAAGAGCATGACGCAATTGATAATTAAGATCTATTCCCGAGCCTTCCCTTAGAGAAGCTAAGGGACCATTGATGGCAACCGAATATTCCTTAATAGCTGTAACTGTTTCACCGGGAAGCCTTCGCCTATTGCCATATATTTCAGCAGCTTTATTGCCGGCATAGACTTCCATCCATTCGATTCTCTTTTTCCCCGAGTAAGCTAATTTAACTGCACTATCAAGTACAAGTCTGGATGCTTTCCAAATCTCCGGACCTATTCCGTCGCCTTCAATAAACGGGATGATGGGATGATCACCCACTATTAGTTTATCGCCCTCCACCTGAATTTTAACACCATTTGGCGGAGATGTAACGTGCTTAACTTTTGCCATCAGGAACCTCAGTGAATTTATTTATCAAGTAAATGAAATAATTCCGAATTTTTTCCTGTAAACCGCAACACTTATAATTCCAACAAGTACGGCAAACCATAATGTAACGACTCTGATAATGAACGTCGATGCAACGGAAATATTTCCGTCGATCCCGTAATTCATCATAAAAAATGTAAGTGAACCGTCTGTTACACCTAATCCACCCGGCAGCATTGTAATTGAGCCGAGAATCGTTGCAAATGCGTACGTAAACGATGACCAGAGAAGCGATATACCGGTATTAAAATCAACCAGTATAAGATAGAATCCAAAACATTCAAAAAACCATGCAACAAAGCTTAGAAGGAACATCAGTACCAGAGGTCTCGGTCGAAGCATTGTATATGCGCTCTCATATGCTTCCTCTAATCTCCCGATATGACGTTTAATGAATTTTATACGTCCAACTATTTTAAAGAAGAATTCTGCATATTTCTTATTACTAAGCAGAACCACCACGATAACAAAGAATATTGAAGTGCCGATAATAATAGATTCTCCAACATTGAAAACATAACTTCCGATAATAGCAATGACTAATAGTGAAAGAAAATCAGTTATTCTTTCAACCAAAACTATCGGAGCTGTTTTACTGATTGGTTCTCCTGCAAGATCCTTAAGCATATACGATTTCAACAATTCACCGAACTTACCCGGAGTAACACTCATAATTAGTCCGGACATAAATACGATAAATGACTTTACAAAACCAATCCGAATATTCAGGACATGTAGGTAATAATGCCATTTAAGAAAACGTGAGAAGTAGTTCAGGTAAGATAGTATTAATAGAATGGGAATTAATAGTAGATTGAAATTTTCAAAAGCTTCCAGAACAGTGTTGTAATCGGCATAGAATGATAGTGTAAGATAAATTACCGCACCGATTATTATTGAAGTTAAAATATGCTTTTTAACTTTCTCGAGCACTCATATAATCCTAAGTAAATTAGTATAGATTTTGGATAACGGCAATCCAACAACATTATAAAAACAGCCGTTAACTTTTTTGACAAATACTGCACCGAAATCATCCTGTATACCGTATGCCCCAGCTTTATCCATGGGACTTCCGGTCTTTACATAGCTGTCGATTTGCTCTCTCGAGAGATCATTAAACGTAACAGCAGTTTTTTCGTAACCAACTATCTGTTTCTTATTTGTTGAATTATAAATTGCAAATCCCGTATAAACATTGTGAGTTTTGCCGCTAAGTTTATTAAGAATGGCGACAGCATCTTTTTTATTCTCCGGTTTCCCAATTATACTTTTATCCAGAACGACAATGGTATCTGCAGTAATAATAATTCCGTCGTTCACTTTTTGCCCGGCAAGTTCAAGTTTTTCAAGAGATAAACGCTTAACAGTTCTAATCGGGTGTTCACCGTCAAGTATTTCTTCATTTAGATTTACAGTAAATGCATTAAATTTAAGACCAAGCTGCTTCAGTAATTTTCTCCTCCTCGGTGATTTGGACGCAAGATATAGAGGGTAATTAATACTGAACACAATTTTTCTCTGAAAGGTATAAGAATAAATTTGGAGGTATGAACTCGGCTTAACGGAATAAAGCTTTTATACTTCCCCAGGTTCTTTTAATATCTGTGGTTTTATGTGAAACAGCAACTTCACTGGAGTATGTTGGAGTAGTAGAACCGTTATCTATTATTTTCAAGCGGTAAACATACAGGGCGTCAGTTGTCTTAAATGCATTTTCATCAATAAAAGTATAGACAGAATTGTTACCTATAGCTTTAACGTTGCCTATCTCAACAAAAGGACCGTCTGAAGATCTTCTCTCAATTGCAAATTCCTTAAGGTTAATTTCCTGTGTTGTCTGCCAGTTAAGTACAATGTTGTTTTCATCACTTCTGACATGAAAATAGGAAAGATAGGCGCCGGCAAAAGTACTTACAGCCAAGCTAAATAGAATTATCAATAAAAATGCTCGTTTCATGTCAAAAATATATTTTTTATTAGCCTCATTGTCAAGAAAAATTTGCGAATAAACTTCAACCCCTCACTCGCCTGTTTTGCCAATCGCCGTATCTGAATTTTACAATCATCATAATTGTATAAATAATTACATAGATAGGCAGTGCAAACCAGGCACCTCGTATTCCGAATCCAAAAGTAATCCCCAAGACATATGAACTCGGCAAAAATATAATCCAATTCGCGATCACATCGGCCAGCATAACATAAAACGAATTCCCAACAGCCTGCAGACTATTTGCCAGAACTACACCAACTGCATAGAATATCTGTCCGAATCCAGCTATCCGCAAAGCCGGAACAGCAGTTTCAATGACCTGTTGATCCTCCGTGACAAGCATAAGTATCAGTCTGGGGAAAAACGTAAATACTATACCGATGATAATTGTATAAATTGTAGCTACCTTGCTGGTTTCAAATCCGTAGAACTTCGCCTTCTTATTATTGCCAGCCCCAAATTCCTTCCCCACTAAAGTTTGAACAGCAATTCCAAAACCGAAGCAAGGCATAATGGATATCATTAGAGCTGATATTACCACCTGACTCGCTGCCTGCTGTAAAGTCCCGATCAATCCCGTAATAGCTACAAATGACAGGAATCCAATCAGTATAAATACATTTTGGAATGATACAGGCAGTGATATTTTTACTATCGACTTTGCCTCCTGCCAGATAAAACGGAAATACTTGAAGTAATTGTATTTCTTACGGTATGAACCCAAAGAGGCAATAGAGATGTAAAAAAGGACATCAAACATGGTTGCTAAAGTAGAACCAATTCCAGCACCTGCGAGTCCCATCCCTTTCAGGCCGAATAAACCAAAGATGAATATGTAATTAAAAACTATATTTAGAAAATTCACAAGAATGGCGGAATACATGAATATCTTGGTCTTGCTGATTCCAAAAAAGAAACCTCGATAGGAAACAGAAATGAGGAAAAACGGGATACCCATAAATCTGAAATGTAAATAATCCCCCGCCAGTTCACCCACTTTTTGATCCGCTGAGAACAATTGTGCAATAGTATCAGAGAATATTACGAACACCAGAGAAACAACCGCACCGGCTAAAATAGAAATTACAAGTGAAGTATTTAAGACAGAGCCACAACCATCATAATTCCCCGCACCATGATTTCTAGCCACCAGGACATGCGTACCAGTGGCCAAACTTGAAAAAAAGCTGATTATCGCCCAGGTAGCCAAAACTCCGATTCCCATAGCTGCCAGCGCTGTAGCAGCTTCATCGATTCGACCAATCATTGCTGTATCTACAAGAGAAACAACCATTTGGGTGGATAAACCAGCTATAGCGGGAAGAGCAAGTTTTAAAATTTTTCTATGTTCTGTAAATATTTCTGCCGTAATCATACAATAAAATTCATAATTGACTGGAAAATATGCGAATTTTTGTTATTTTCATACGAGAATATACAAATCAGGAAAATGAGTCGTATTGATATCTTGATTTTGTGGCTATTTTTTACAATTTTGAATTATTCATCCCAAAATAAATCTTACGTTAAAAGAGAGGCAGCCTATGTTAAAAATTTACCGCTTCTATTTCATTTCCATACTGCTTTTATTCATTTCAACCTCGAACATATCAGCTCAGGATTTTAACGGAGATTGGACCTGCGCTTATGCAACTACAGACAACAGTGCCAACGGCACAGGTATTCAGACTATCTCTGTTACAACAGTTGATGTGAATAAATTTGTTGCGCTCGTTAGTCAGTCTGCATTACCATGGGAAGATGGTGATGCCTGTTATCTGGTCGGCTACAATAATGCAGACTCAACGAACGGAAGACTCGGAACAACACCATACGGTTCTTCTTCCGACTACAGACAAGTTTGGCTTAATGGTTTTGACCAGGTATTCATGAATCACGCAAGAGATTTAGCTTCGCGAGACAATTTAATATTTGTCCCTAATAATGATGATGCTGCCAACATCCTTGTATTTGAAATTACTGAAGACAGTGTTGTAACGCATCCGATGAGAATGTCCACCAATAAAAATCCATTTGAAAGCAGGAGTATCTGGGCTATCGATATTGATTCCGCAGGACGAGTATATGTAACTACTGAAGGTGATTCGTTATCACCAAGTGAAGTTCTGATCTATGAAAGTCCGGATGTTGAGTCAGCCTGGTCCGGCACTCACGACGCGGATCCGCTTTATACTATTACCCTGCCCGATAACGGCGATGCCCGAGGTGTAACTGTTAATCCGGAAGGTAGCGTAGTTTATGTATCCAACTTTGTCACCGAAAAGGTACATTGTTATATCGGGGACACAGATAACGGTTATGAGTTATACGATGGATTCCAGTTTACATTGGAGGACACTCTTACAGCCTCAGGCGGAACATTCCTCGATCCCGGTCCATGGGGATTGCAATTCATGCCGGAGAAGAACATTCTTTGGGTTGCATGTGCCAATGATTATGAAACCGGAGACGGATACGAGTATGGAAGGTACTATCTTCTCAATCCAAATACCGGAGAAATTCTTGATACGCTTGATGCTGCAGGTTGGAACTACCTTATTACTGAAGCCTATAATTCCCGGTCCGGTGGTACTGTCGGCAATGTATCCGGATACACATCCCCGTACAATGTAGACTTTGACTCAGGCTTTGGTGTTTATACCCAGTCATACTATGGATGGACTGTTGACAAGTGGGAATTTAATGGTGAAATTCCGACAATTGATTTGACTATTACCAGTATCGAAAAAACTGATAATCAGTTACCAGCAGAATTCAGATTGTCGCAGAATTATCCAAATCCATTTAATCCTTCAACTACAATTGAATTTTCATTAACCAACGCTGCTAATAGATTGACACTTTCAGTCTACACAATTACCGGTGAACTTGTTACGGATCTTATAAAATCTAATAGTTTCAGCAGCGGCAGTTACAAGATAACTTTTGATGCTTCCGGTTTATCGTCTGGATTGTATATTTATAAACTTGACGATGGAAATCGCAGTATTAGTAAAAAAATGACGTTAGTTAAGTAAGTTTACCGCTCCTTTTCGCAATAAAGGAGCGGTGTTTTTTTTCGGGTAAAAGTTTATTACTGTTTCTATCATAATTTCTTGAAGAATAGAATTCCATTTTGTGCGGGATATTTATTAGGTGGATTATTTTGTAATCATCCTTTACAATTCAGTTTTATTGTGATTGTAAACAATAATAGGCTCAACTTAAAATTAGTAGTTGAGTGAACGAAATATGATGTAGCATTTAAAAACTGTCGTAACTCAAGAAATAGTCGGTAAATATATTGGATATTCGTTATTTGTTTATATTTTTAACGATGTTTTTACCGGCAATAAACAATTTCAATACTATTAAGAGGAGTTGTCTATGTCGAATCTTTACCGTTTAACATTATCATTATTTTTATTCCTTTCTCAGCAATTTACTGCTCAGGGATTCGGTGCATGGAGTTGTGATTATGCAACGATTGATGCCGATCCGAATGCAACCGGAAACAGAACGATTTCCGTTGCCGCTTATGGGGAAAATGATTTTGCTGCGCTAGTTGCCGATTATGGTGACAGTTGTTATTATGTTGTCGGTTACAAAGACGCAGATTCCACTTCCGGACGTTTAGGTGCTTATGAGTATAGCGGAACCGGACAAGTAACAGTATGGATTAATGGATTTGATCAGGCCCTAACCACTCGCGCAAAAGATATGGAGCACAGGAAAGTTGGTGACGAAGATCTGCTCTTTGTTGCCAGTAATGATCCTGATAGAAATATTTTAGTCTTCAAAATGACCGCGGATTCTATTGAAACTTATCCCTGGAGAATGTCAACCCTTCAAAATGCCTTTGACCCGGTTGATATTTGGTCGATAGATATTGATGATGCCGGCAGAGTTTATGTAACAACTGAAGGTGACACACTGAATCCCAGCATGGTATACGTGTTCGAAAGTCCTGATGTTGAGACTGCCTGGGCCGGTGCGCATACAGCCGCTCCCCTTCAAACAATAACATTGCCGGATAACGGTGATGCAAGAGGCATTGCTGTCAGTCCTGACGGTACTGCTTTATATGTTTCAAACAGTTTATCGAGAAAAGTTTACTGCTACATCGGTGACGCAGATAACGGATATGAATTGTTTGATGGTTTCAGCTTCGAAGTAACTGAGGATGTTTCTGATGATACTGAAACTATTCCCGCTATACCATGGGGGTTAAACTTCATGCCGGACAATAACATATTGTTCGCTTGTATATCTACCGACTATGAAAACAATTCTCTGGGCTATTCATACGGAAAGGTTTATCTCCTCAATCCGAATAACGGTGACGAATTGGGCATTATTGATGTTGCCGCCTGGAATTTCGATCAAACGGGTTCTTATAATTCCAACGGACCTGGAAATGTTTCCGGATATGCCTCACCATACAATTGCGATTTTGATGACATGAACAATGTTTATATTTGTTCTTATTACGGATGGGCAATTGATAAATGGTCATATAATTCGGATCTGCCGGTAATTGATCTGGTTATAACTTCTGTTGAACAGGATTTCAGTCAGGTCCCTTCAGAATTTATGTTAAGCCAGAATTATCCGAATCCTTTTAATCCAACTACAACAATATCGTTCTCAGTACCTGAAACATCTGAAATAACACTTTCAATCTATAGTCTTACAGGTGAATTGATTTCAGAGATTATAAATTCACAGACATTTAACAGCGGTGTTTACAATGTTTCATTCGACGCTACTGCCATGGCTTCCGGAATGTATATTTATAAGTTGGACAATGGGAAGCAATCTATTAGTAAAAAAATGACGTTAATTAAGTAAATGGCTGCCCCGTTTGGGGCGGCGACTTATTTTTCGGGTTAAATAACATAATCTATCATAATCTTCTCGGAGGTATAATGAGAATTAAATACTTTTCGTTTTTATTCGTTTTAATGTTTTTTACTCTTGGCTCAAACATATTTGCAAATGTATTTGCACATAATGTTAGAGTCACTCAACCGGAATCTACTTCTCCATTCGATGGTAATTTTACTGACGGAACACACGCTGCAATTCGCTTTACACTTAGTGATGTTGCTGATGAAGTAATTGTAAGCATTTATGATGAAAATTCGACCATTATTAGAACAATCACTGAATCCAACTTTAGCAGTGGTGATACTTTAGTTGTATGGGACGGTAAAAATGATACCGGGGATGATGTTTCTAGCGGCGATTATAAGGTGTCCATAAAAACTTCAAGCGCGGGTTACAGTGAATACACTGTTCTTCAGGATATTGAAGTGGGCATATATACACGTGGTGTTACATCTGTAAAAACTCAAAATGTAAAAAACTTTGGGTTCGTGTTTTCGGCCAGTGGTGGCGGTTATGCTGCAGGCGTAACTCGTCATACAAATGATTTGGCCCAGTGGGGAGATGAAAAAGGCAATGCTACTCTTTCTGTTACTTATACCGACTCCATCAGTACAGTTGGTTCTGACAATCTGAGATATTCAACTGAAGCAGATGATGACGGGTATATCTACGTAGCCAGAAGAAGTGGTACTGTTCCTGCAATTTACAGATACCAGGCTGATGAGCTTGTGATTTCGATGATTGACTCTGGTGGATATAACGGCTCACCTCAGGGTATTGCTATAAATGGAACCGGTACCGATAAGTATATTGCAGTGTCAAATGCTGGTGGCGAAGTTTACGGATTCAACATTGGTGAAAATGACACATGGTTCCAGGATAAAGAACCTCTCCTGATAGACTCAACTACAATATTCTGGGATATGACCTACGGTCGTGATAACATGCTATATGCAACCTATTATGCAGCAGACACCTCATTCTTACCTGGTGTTGCAGCATTTAACATGAATAATTATTCCGGCACAGCTTTTACTCTTCAGGATGCTGCCTGGACTGTTGAGGGGCCTGATACAGCTACAGGTAACACAATTACTTATCATTTTGCGGATGATGCAGCGAATGATAAAATTTACTTCACCCTTGCTCGCCGTCCAAATGTTGCTGGAGTTCAGGGAATCTATGCAGTTAAGAACCTCACAACTACTCCTGAACGAGAACTTGTATATCTTGATCCTGAAGATAACATGACTCAATTCAGAGCTGACGTAACAACAGATGCTGCGGGAAATGTTATTATCTTTGAAAACTCGAATGAATTCACAACACTTATATCTCCTCCTGATGGTGAGAATGAATATGAATACATGAATGATTTCGATGTAATTAAGGTATTTGCTGCTGAGCCTATTGCTGATGTCAAAGTTGATGCAGACAATGATAATGTACCTGATCGATCAGGTGAAACTGTTATTGTTGCCGGTGTTGTTACTTCAGTAAATTTTGTAGCCTCAGCCGACAGATTCAGTTATTATATCCAGGATGAATCCGGAGCAATCAATATAACAAAAGGCGATGAAGAAGGTGGCGGAACTGTTTATAATATTGGCGATCGCCTTCAGGTAACAGGTGAAATCGGACAGTATATGGGAACAACTCAGCTGAACATTGCTGATCTAGCAACCGATGTGACTTTACTTGGAAATGTTGACCCAATAGTGCCGCTGGAAATTGCTATCTTTGATCTATTGGAAAACGCTGAAATATATGAAGGATCGCTTGTTAAAATTATGGCTGCTGCCAAAACAGAATCTTCAAATGATTGGCCGGCTGCAGACTCGGATGCCAATATGACTATTACCGATGGATCAGGTGAATTGGTCTTAAGAATTGATAAAGATACAGATATCGATGGACAGACAGAGCCGGACTATCCGATAAGTATTGTGGGCGTTGTTACACAATATTCATCAAGTGCTCCATATAATGACGGATACCAGATATCTCCTAATTTCTATACTGATATTGTTGGTAATGTACCTGCTCCCCCATCACCTTATTTCTATGCAACTGAAACTACGAAGTCAACCTTTGACGATAAGACTATAAGTATAAATTCACATGATGAGACATTTACTTTTGCTTGGGAAGATGCAGTAGACTTAAATGGTGATGATCTTATCTATCAGTTAATAGTTATTACTCCAACAAGTGAAATGTTCCTGCCAACTGGTGGAAATATTCTTCAGGAACCTTCAATCACACTAACAGGACTTGAAGTTATTAATGCTCTCGGCGATGCTTCACAAACAGTTCAGTTAACTATGAGAACTAAAGGTAACGAGGGTGATCTTGTTGTCAGTGTTGATACCATTACAACTACTTTCGATATAGTTGTTGGTGTTGACGAAGAAGATCTCATTCCTAAAGACTTCTACGTAGATCAGAACTATCCGAATCCGTTTAACCCGGCTACTACTATCCGATTCGGTTTGCCGGAAGCAGCGGATGTTAATTTGATCATCTATGATATCCTCGGACGTGAGGTTGCTACGTTGATTAACAGCAGACCAATGAATGCCGGAATACACAGTATTATTTTCAACGCAAGTGCACTTGCCAGCGGTACTTATGTATATCGGTTATCTGCCGGTAATAAAGTCGAAATAAAGAAAATGCTTCTACTTAAATAAGCCGGAAGCATATTTATAAATTTAAGCCGGATTCTGTTAGGAGTCCGGCTTTTTTATTTCCTTTCAGAAACACTCCATTCCCTCCTTTTCCATATATTACTTTGATTTTAATGCATATCTTTACCGTATAACAAATTATTTATTTATTGCTTTATTTTTTTTATTTTATTTATCACATATTTGCTAAATCGTGTCGGGAGTATACCCTATGACAAAGCAGGAAGAAATAAAACTTTTAATCAGATCCTATGGAATCAAACAGACATGGCTGGCTGAGAAACTTGGTATAAAAAACCAGACGCTCACCTACCTGCTCAATGAAAGCGATAAATTTGATGATGAATTATATGACGCCATCAAAGAGCATCTGGGCAAATATCAATACGATCTCGGATTCTATGATGACAATAAGCCAGCGCAGGATCTTGAGTTGTTCGACGAGCATCAGCTTAAAAAAGGGATCGGCGAAAGAATTAGAATCTTTGCGAAAAGAAAATATAATACTCTTAAGAATCTTGCCGAAGCAATGGGTATTTCGCCTCAGCAGCTCCAGCAGTATATCAGCGGAAACCGTGAACCCGGTTCCCGAATTCTTATTAAGTTCCTCCGATTGGGTTGTGATATAAATTGGCTTTTAGGCGGCTCCGAATCATTTGAATCTTATAGAATTTACAAACTTGAAACCGAAATTCGTAAACTGCAGGGTGCGCTATCTCAGGTCCAGCACACGGTCAATGATGTTTTACATTCTCATCATAGGGATAATTAGATGAACTCAAAAAAAATAAGTGATAATTATATATTGTTAATTTCTTCCGTCATACTCACTTTTATCGTTGCAATGATAAATATAATCCTTTAGCGGTTGAGTGTTTTCTTAATTATCTTCTCAGCATTTATAACATACAGTTATAATACCTTTTTTATTTGATTTCCTTATTTTTACTACTTCGTTTCGGAACTATAACTACGCTATAACTTGTTTTACTAATTCTCATGCATTTCCCAAATCATTGAAAGAAGAGTGTTGTGAACAAACAAAATAGATTACTGATTATCCCCTTTTTATTTTCATCCTTATTATTTGCTCAATCCGGTAACGGTACAATAAGAGGTGAAGTACACGATAAGTTTGAAGATATTCCAATGGAGTATGCCAACGTTGTCCTATATTCCCCGGATGACTTAAACCAATTGAACGGAACCATAACAGATGGTGATGGACTTTTTGTATTGAAAAATGTGCAGCCGGGGAATTACAAAATTGCGATAAGCTTCATCGGATTTAAAGATTATAAAGATGAGAACATTTTAGTTACTGCAGACAAAACACTCCATCTGGGCGTAATTGAACTTACACCCCACTCTTACAATGTGGAAGATGTTGTTGTAGATGCACAAAGATCAATGATATCCTACGAAATTGACAAGAAAGTAATTAATGTTAGCGAGCAAATCACATCCGCCTCAGGTTCTGCAGTTGATGTACTCGAAAATGTTCCATCTGTTACAGTTGATATTGAGGGCAATGTGTCACTGCGCGGCAGCGGAAGTTTCAGAGTTCTTGTTGATGGTCGGCCGTCTATACTTGATCCGAATGAGATACTGGAACAGATACCTGCAAGTTCGATCGAGAATATTGAGATCGTCACAAATCCTTCGGCAAAATACGATCCGGAAGGTACTGCAGGATTTATTAATCTCGTTATGAAAAAGAATAAGAGAGCAGGATTAAGCGGACTTGCAGAATTTGACGGCGGATTAAGAAACAAATACGGGTCACAGGGACTATTTGATTACAGAGAGAATCACTACAGGATTTCTCTCGGAGCAGACTACCGGGATTACATAAGTTACTCAGACCGGACTGACAACAATATAACAACCTACGAAGGAAACACTTCATACAGGAACTCCTTCGGATCATCTGACGGTAATAGAAAACACTATGGAGTAAAAGCGGAATTTGAATATAATTTTACTGACATGGATATAATGTCAGTCGGCAGTCGTTACAGGTACAGAAGAAGTGAGAATGACGCTAGAGTTGACTTCACTGAGTGGAGCGACATCGATCCCGCCAGAATTTTTTATAATAGTCTAACAGACCGTTTCAGGGGCGGTGGACAATACGAATTTTTTGTTAACTACGAGCATAAGTTTGCGCCTAAAGGACATTACATTGTAGTTGATTTCCAATTTGAATCAGATGACGGCGATGAAGAAACAGTCAATAAATTATTTGATAACAATCAAATAGTAAGCGGGCAGAAAAACACTGAATATGGTCCGGGAACTGAAATTGAGTCTAAACTCGACTACACATTAGAGTTAAATAAAGACTCAAAATTCGAAGCGGGATATCAGAATGAAATAGAAATACAGGAAGAAAAAACCGGATACTATGAATACAATACTATAACAGGCAATTACGATTATTTTTATCAGTTCAGCAATACAACCGACTACCGAAACCAGGAACATGCTATCTATGGCTTATATGCCTCTAAATTAAATAATTTCGGATACCAGCTTGGATTTAGAACCGAACTTACTAAGCGCAAAATAGAACTTTTACGAACCGGAGAATCTTTCTCAATTGACCGATGGGATTACTTCCCTTCTCTTCATACATCTTACAAATTCACCAACGAAGACCAGGTAATGGCGAGCTACACAAGGAGAATTGACAGACCGCGCGGATATTACCTTGAACCGTTTGAAACATGGACGGATGCCTACAATGTACGAACCGGAAATCCTTCCCTTCTACCAGAATATATTGATTCTTATGAATTGGGTTATCAAACTCTTTTCGGTCAAAGTGTATTCTCAATTGAAACTTACTACAGAGTAAACAAAAATAAAATTGAACGCATCCGATCAGTTTATGCAGATAATATCACATTACATACAGCTGCAAATGTGGGTACTGATTATTCTTTCGGAACCGAATTAATGTACAATTTCGATCCCCTCAAGAATTGGAATATTAACCTGATGGCAAATTACTATAACTACAGAATCAGGGGTACGATCGACGAAGAAACTTTTGAACGCGAGAGTAATAATTGGAGTCTTCGATTTGTTAATATTTTGAAACTCCGGGAATCTACCCAATTTCAACTAAACGGCATTTATAACAGTCCGTCCGTTTCATCACAGGGAGAAAGAGAAGGATTTTATTATATAAATCTTGCTCTCAGACACGAATTTATTAAAAACTATTTATCTGCAACTCTTCAAATTAGAGATGTCCTCGGAACATCGGACTATGAGTACATTTCCGAGTCAAAGGACTACTACAGTTATTACCATAGAACCAGAGAAGCTCCCGTTGTAATGCTGAATCTTAAATTTACGTTCAATAAGCAAAGTAGTGATAAAGATAACAGGAGTGATAGACCAAATGGTCTCGGCGGAGGCGATGATGAGTTCGGACAGTAAGCGCTTCAGCAGGACGTTTAATCTACCTGAATTTGAAGGAGATTAACTTTATTGTACTAATGCGTTAACAGATTCCGGGACTAAATTAAAAGTCACCTTAAATGTGGTCCCTATGTTTTTTTGACTCTCTACTGAAATTATGGCATGGTTAATATTACAATATTCCTTTACCAGAGCCATTCCTAATCCGTTGCCCTCATATTTCCTAGTATAACCAGTGGTTTCCTGTGAAAACGGCTTGAATAATTCAGGTAAGAAGTCATCCGAAATCCCGATGCCTGTATCCTCAATAGAAATAGTAACACTCTCCTCCTGAGTTTTCAGTGCAGAAATAACAACTCTCCCCTTTTGCGTATATTTAATAGCATTATCTATCAAGTTCGCAAAGATCTGTATCACGGAATATTCATCTGCTTTTATTATAAACTCCTCTTCCACTAGAAGGATTAGCTCCAATCCCTTCAATTCTGCCGGGTATTTAAATTCAGCAACGAGTTTCTCAAGAACTTCTTCTCGAACCTTAATAAGTCTAGGATTGCTTTCATAGGTATTTGTCTGGATTTGAGATACATTAAGAAGCATATCAACAGTACGAATTATCCTGTTCCCGGAATTCTGAATGCCTGCAAATAAATTCGGGTCTACAACACTATTTGTCTCATTTTCAATCAACTGTGAATAACTCATAATAGTACTGAGAGGAGTTCGTATTTCGTGTGAAATCTGAGCCAGGAAATCCGTTTTCAGTTTATCAGCTTTTTCAGCTTTTAATTTTGCTTCAAGAATCCGTTTTTTAGAGTCTTCACTTTCCGCCAGTGATTTACGAAGCATTTTACTTGGTATATTCGAAAGCACAATAGCAAGGAAAACATATCCACTCATTGTTACCCATACAACAAAAGGATCGGGATTTTTAACTTTTGGTAAGTAATCTAACAGTGATAAAACCAAGATAATTGCTGTAATGACCAGACTGGCACTAATAATGTACGTTGCTGTTCGTAAAGTGTAAACCCACCCAAGTACTGCTGCAATCGGTATAAGTGCGCTAAAAATCGGAGCTTCAATGCCTCCGTTAATTATCATGGAAATGAGTGCTATAAGAATAGAACTAAACAGTAATAAATTTACCGACAACCAGGACTTACCGGTTTTGTCCAAAAAGTAGACAGTACAAATTATGATTAGTATAATAACTGCAGGAAATAACCTTGTCGGTTGATCAGGGCTAAAGACAAAAACAGCTAATGTGAAAAGAGATGCAAATATAAAAGTAAACGGAATGACACTCCTAATTACTTTTTGAGCTATTTTCTTATTTATCACGTCCACTTTATCAGCAAACAACATAAATACCAATTCCCGACAATTAATTCGATTTAGAATTATCGAAAATAATTCAAATTATTACATTCCTGATTTCTCCCCTGTCAACATTTTTATTTTACCAAGTAGTATTGAATATGCCGGAACTGCCATTCCACCATGATCAAATCCTTGAATTTCAAAAATTTCCGTACTCTTATGACCAACTACTTTCATCATCCTATACATGTATGCGTTTTCCTCGTATCTGCCAAGCATCTCCAAATTCCTGTCTCCTGTGATCAGAATTAATGGAGGCGCATCATTACGAACATAAAACAGAGGAGCATACTCATCAATAATCGGCTGCTCTCCCGGGATGCCGCGTTCCTCCCTCACAGTAAAATGTGTTATAGTGTGTCCGCTGAATGGAATTAGTCCCGCTAACCTGTCGGCATCAACACCAAATTCATTAAGCCATTTTTTATCCAATCCGATCATACTCGTTAAATATCCGCCTGCCGAATGTCCTGAAGCAAATACGGCGTTAGTGTCGCCGCCGTACTTTGAAATATTCTTCATAATCCATGCAGTAGCTGCTGCCGCATCCCGGATATATTCCGGACATTTAACCTTAGGGTACAATCTGTAGTTGACTGCCGCAATCGCAATTCCCTGTTTTTTTAATTGCTCCGGGATACTCTTATTCCCTGCTCTTAAACCACCTCCGTGGAACCATACGATAGTAGAAAAATTCTCTGAGTCTTCAGGATAGTACAGATCCAGCTTGCATCGTTCAATTACATAAGCATCCTTTGTGTATTCCTCATAATAGTATGCAATATCATTGACAGTCGTATAACCATTTCCGGAGACTGTATTGACTTCCTGAGCTGTCAGGAAAGAGAATGTAAACAGAAAAAACACTAATGCGTAATTACAATTAATTTTCATGAGTACTCAAGTCCTTTTATTTAATATTTACTGAAAGATAGTGTTGTCGACTAGTACTGTCGGATTTGATAAAAAAATCATATTTCACCTTATCAAATAGCCTTGCTCCTTAAGAGACTTTCTGAAGTCAGCATTGGAATCGAGTTCCTTTATGTATCCATCCTTAAGCAAATAACATTTGTCGATTATACTCACCAGGTACCGGTAGTAATGATCGGTAACAAGAATGCCTTTCTCTAATTCCTTTTGCCGGAGAATCTGATTACTTATTTTTTCAATTATAATCGGTTCAATTCCCGTGAATGGTTCATCCAGAAGATAATATTTCCTGTCCAGACTAAAGAGAAACTTCACCTCGAGATAACGAAGTTCACCACCGGACAAAGTTGAAACTTTTTGTTTCCTGACTTTGGTTAAAAGTTCATCTGAGAGTAATTGATCCTGATTCTCAGTAGAACTGAGAATAAACGACTCCACAGTAAGATCACCGGGAATAAATGTATCCTGCGAAAGGTAGCCGATATTATCAAATCGTTTTAAGCCGGAATACTCCGATACAGACTGCCCGTCAATGAAAACATTCCCATCGTCCTGAGTAATATATCCGGCACCAATCCTGATTAATGTTGACTTTCCTGTGCCGTTAAATCCGAAAAGACCAGTTATACTGCCGGGCGGAACAGATAAATAAATTCCGCGGAGAACTTTCTTACTTCCGAATGAATGAATTATTGAATCAAATGCCAGCAATAAAATCCCTGTAAACAACTATGATAAAGAATATGACAAACATATAGGCTAGGTAAAAAATAGCAAGGCATCTGTACTTGCTTATTTTAAGATTGCTATATAACACCCAGTAATTCAGATATGCAAAGTATTTGTATGTTATAAATACTCCAACAGTACCGCCGGCCAGAAATGATTTGGCAACCATTCCCAGAGTTAAACGAAAAAGACTAACCGATGCTAAAAAAGCAAGCATGAAGAGTGAGATCAAGATCGAATAACCAACATATTTTTTACATAAGAAGATTTTCATTAGAAAACGTTTTAGAGTCCCTCCCTGATCCTGTTCTTATAAAATCATTAGTATTGTTTACTTTTTACTAATTTTTTATTCATCAAAAACATCCATATCAGGTGAAGCCATTACTTCTTTATGATATTCCGCGTTCTCTTGTTTCATCGAGATTCTTGTCGCGAGTACTATTCCTGCAATAATTCCAAGTGCTGTGCATACCCAGAATAAAGAAACACCGATTGGCGTATCGATGGTATACAGAAAGATAAGTCCGATAAACATTCCTCCCAAAGAAGGTGAAAGAAATGTTTTGATCCAAAATAATGTTTCAATAAATCGACTGAACAGACCGACTTTTTCAAGACTGGTATTCATAATTATCCTTCCTGAGCGCAAGTTGTAAGTATAAGAACTCTTTTTAGGAGATATATTAGTCTTAAAATAACTGATAACTATAAAATTATCAATATTATGATTTTACTATTTCAGTTCGGTGAGAAAAATGATAGGATTTATATATGTGATACCGAACCGGTTGCGGTTGTCCCGGTCCGGTATTAAATAGTTCAGATTAGTTATCAGGTAAAAAGACAAGGCTTTTGTCAATACTAACAGACTGTCCGTCGGAACTGTTAACAGTCAGGTATACTTTTCCGGATCCCGGTATTTGAGTTGAATAATACGTATAACTAAACGAAGATGAACTTCCTGACGTACCGCTCATAGACCATGAATAAGTATAGGGTGTTCCACCACCACTTACATTGGCACTCCAGGAGGCTGAGGCTGAACCTGACGATGGTATATAAAGAAATTGAGGTCCGCTGATACTCACCACAAGATCATCACATCTGGTATCTCCGGGTCCCCAATATTCGCAGCCGTTATCCAGATAACAGAACGGAGCTTCTCCGAAATCAACGCAATCCATTGCTGTTCCCGGCCATTCATTCGGTGCAATTCCCATACCGCAGGTATAATCACAATCCAGGTTAATACACTGACCGTTAACACAGCAGCGAAGCTGTGTATTTTCCATGACCGCATTTTCATAAGCAATACCATTATAACTCAGGTATGAGGCAGTTATTATCAAAACAAGCATAAACAGATTTTTCTTTTTCATTATGTACTCCAATTAATTACTCCTTGATAAAAACTTTCCTGTATTGGAGAGAATGCTAACAAATTTGTTTACGGATCAAGATCGCTGATAAAATAAACTGTTTTTGTTGTACTTGTCGATTGCCCGTCTGAACTACTTACAGACAGATAGACGGTACCCGTTCCCGGAGTCTGATAGTGATAAGTATAACTAAAGGAAGATGAACTACCGGTAGTACCTCCAAGCTGCCATGAGTACGAGTAAGGCGTTAATCCACCACTAACATTAGCACTCCAGGTAGCAGTAGCGGTGGAACCTTTAGCAGGTATTGATAAATATGTTGGTCCGCTGATGCTGGCAGTAAGATTGTCGCATCTTATATCGCCAAGTCCCCAATATTCGCAACTTGTTGTCAGGTTACAGTACGGGGATCCGCCGTCGTCTACACAGTCCATAGCAGTCCCGGCCCACTCATTAGGCGGCACACCCATTCCACATGGATCATCGCAGTCAATTCCGTCACACATCCCGTTTTCGCAACATGGCAACAATGTGTTTTCTATAACAGCTCTTTCGTAAGAAATACCGTTATAGCTGAGGTAGGATGCTGTCAGGATTAGGACCAGCATAAAAAGATTTTTCTTTTTCATTACGCACTCCTATTTAGTTATTGGAAAATGAAATAATCTCCCGAACTTGAACATTTGCTAATTGTCCAAGCCAGGATCTTTCAACAATTCCCTTTTTATCCAAGAGAATAGTCTGAGGTGTTTTATAATCTTTAAACGTTGTTACAAAAGAATCTTCTGAAATAGTATATATCTCATATGCTACATCATTCTCAATGCGGTAATATTTAACCTGATCGTATGGATTAATAGCAATTGCAAAAACATTTAATTCGGTATGCAGTTCACTCCATAATTTTTTCCAATACGGCAATGTCTTTTTACAAGGATTGCAGCTAGTGGACATAATAAAAATGAGCGATTTTGAAGAATCGGGTGAAGGAAATTGAACCGCTTCCTGCTCAGAATTATCATGCAGAATTGTAAAAGTACTAACGGTATCTCCGCTGACAAGGTATTCCTGACCGGATTCAGCAAGAAATATAATCCGGTTTTTAAGTATTCTGTTTTGGACTCCCGTTAATGCCGACTGTGTTGCAAAGAAGAAGATCACCAGTACCAGGGAGAATTTCTTTAGTGCTGTTACAAACTCACTCCAATTGTATTGTACTTTTCCTTCACCTTCACTTGCGGTTTTAATCGACCCGTAATAAGATACGAGAAATACACCGATAAGTATTAGAAGTAAGTTTCGGATAATTGTTATTTCATCAATTTTATCCGATGATAATTCACCAAAACAGCCGCAGCTTATCTCAACACCGGCGATTACTTTAACAGTTACCATTGCGGTAAAGAAGGATATTAAATAGACGCTGAATTGAGAAGCCGGAAGGGTTTGAAAATTAACTAATAAACATATTCCTAATATAAGCTCAATAACAGGAATAGTGTACTGAGTGATTGGAATAAGTATACCGCCGATAAGCTTAAAGTTTCTAATGGCTTCCGCGAAAGATTCAAGATCTGAAAATTTAGTAACCGAGGAAACCAGGAATACAATTCCCAGAATTACCCTTAGTACAACTACGGTCTTTGAAATATTAGATAAGCCTGTAAATGAATATGACGGCCCGGAAGACTTTGATTCCCCTTTCTTTCCCACTGTTGCTCCCACATTTTTTTGCTCCCACAACGAACATAAGGCATTATTTTAATTGTTGCAATATTAATTATCAATATGGTTATTTTTTGAATTATCTGCGCTTATCATTACCGGAAATAATCCGGATCAGGTAGATACCGCAAGAATTATCAAATCCCGTCGTCAAATAGTATAGTATCCATTAAATTACCGGGAAATTACTATGAAAGCTTTCACTTATATATTCAGTATTCTACTCATCTCATTAATTTACTCGTGTAAAGATTCACCTTCGGTACCGGAAGAAACGGTTGAAGTTGATCTTACTGAATCGGAATTCGATATCAGCGATTGGACGGAAAGTACTCATGGTAAGAGTGCGGATCCTGACTTTTCAACTGTATTTCCGGATAACAAGGTCAACCGCTTTGATATTGTTATCTCTGAGAATAACTGGGATGCCATGCTAACCGACATGGAACAGAATTACGGGAGTTTCGGATCATCAGGCGGCAGACCAGTGATGGGCGCTTCGAGTAGTGGTCCTGTTTATGTCCCCAGCTCAGTCTTTTTCAATGGCAAAGAGTGGTATAAAGTTGGGGTAAGATTCAAGGGAAACTCAAGTCTGCAATCCTCATGGGGACAGGGAATTTGGAAACTACCGCTGAGAATTAATTTTGACAAGTTTGAAGATGAGTATCCGCAGATAGATAATCAAAGGTTCTATGGGTTTAAGGAACTTTCACTCTCTAGTAATTACGATGATAAATCGCTTATAAGAGAAAGAGTTGTGCCCGCTGTGTTCAGAGATTTCGGAGTTCCTGCCGCTCATACCGCCTTTTACAGAATTTATATCGACTTTGGAAACGGGCCTGTATATTTCGGACTTTACACGGCAGTTGAAGTCGTTGATGATACCGTTCTCGAGGAACAGTTTGATAGTGATGAAGGAAACTGCTATAAACCGGAGGGTGCTTCCGCCAGTTTTGCATCAAACACATTTAGCTCTGCTGACTTTGAAAAAAAGACTAATGAAGATAGTGACTGGTCGGATATTCAGCAATTATTCAGTGTTCTGAATTCTTCAGATAGAACTTCAAGCCCATCTCAATGGCGAAATTCTCTTGAAGATATATTTGATACTGATATATTCCTCAGATGGCTGGCTGTTAATATAACGGTTCAGAACTGGGACACATACGGGAGAATGACTCACAACTACTATCTCTATAATAATCCTGAAAATAATAAGCTAACATGGATACCCTGGGATAATAACGAAGCGCTGCAATATGGCAAGCAAGGCGGAGCATTATCCGTATCCTGTAGTGAAGTCGGCAGCAGTTGGCCCCTTATTCGATATATACTCGATGATGAAATATACAAGGCTAAGTATGATACTTATCTGAACCAGGTTATAAACGGTCCGTTTGAACCAACAAAGATGATTGAGAAATACCAGCAGTATCATGATTTGATTTCCGAATATGTTATTGGAGCAGATGGTGAACAAGTAGGTCATACATTTTTAACTTCTGATGGTGATTTTGAATCCGCTCTAAGTCAATTGATTTCGCATGTTAACAGCAGGTATAGTATGGTTCAAAATTATTTAGATTGAGACGTAAGGCAGATCGGATAATCCCGGTCTGCCTTGCTATTTTCATTTTTTAACTTTATATCCATGTTTAACAAGGTTCACTTTAGCCTTTTCCAGACTGGCTTCCCGAAGTTTCATTCCGCATTTCGGGCAATTCCCGGCTGAATCCGAAACTACATTCCAGCACATGAAATCCTGAAAGACTTTACCGTCTTTATTTTCATCAATCTCTTTAAGATCGATCATCCCTTCGCGGATAATTGGATTCTTATCCATCTTCATTTTGCCATGTTTCATATTATGGTGCATCTTTGATGAGTCTTTGTGCATTTTATGCATTGTAGAATCCATTCCATGCATTTTCGATTTGTTTTCCTTCATCATTTTGTGCATTGACTTGGTTGTATCGCTATGAATCTGCCCAAAAGTTGATATTGCAGTAAAGAGCAACATCGCAGCAAGTAGGGTTAGATTTTTCATTTCATTCTCCTTATCGGTTTGTTGTGACTATATCTAAATAACAGTGTTTTCATTTAAAATGTTCATTATCAGAATAATAGTCGACTTTTACTAATCCTTCCTGAATCTGCTTATGTATTCCTGTGCAAGTTGATTGTAGGTATTAAATTTGGATAAGTCCTTAAAACTCATCTTAAAATAAGTTAATTCAAAATTCAGGAAGGAAATTATTACATAACTTTTACATTTCCATTCAAGTGTTAATCCTAATTATACCTAAATTGTACATTCAGAAGCAGATTATAAACTTTGAAGAGTAATCCTGATATTATGAAAAAATATACAAGCACATAAATTTCACATTCCGGTGATGGGACTTGGATTTACTATTGATACCCCGGTTAAAGTTGCTCATTTCGGCATTGACTCTGTGGTATCAATAGTTGATGATGACCTGATTGAAAAAATGAGAAAAGTCCATACCACTCTTACCGGCAGACAATTTGAGCCGATTTCAATCAAAGAAAATGATTACAGGGCTAAACGAATTACGGCATACCTCAATTTACTCGATGAGATAGTTCAGAATAAATTTAATGCTATGAAAGATTCTTTCGGTATGGCAGACGGTGATTTTGAAAAGTACATCGCAATGCTACCGGATGGCAACGAGTTGAAACGTCTGTACAATTCGACCGAGGACTTATCTGAAATAAAAGAAACACTGCTCTCAAATGTTCGATCCGGAAGTATTGATGTGAACATCATGACTAAAATTGATAAGACCAATTATGAAAAAGATGAAAAATTACCTGCCGAATTCAATGATGCTCATTCTGCTCTAAGAGGTTTTGCTAACAGTAATCTAAGATCATCCGTTGTATTCTCTGCCGGTATGAATCCCCGTCTATACAGCTATATCGAAAAATTTGATGATTTTTATCCCGATGAGAATAACGAACTGAAGAAGAAAATAATTATAAAAGTAAGTGATTTCCGATCTGCATTGATACAGGGTAAATTTCTCGCTAAGAAAGGTTTGTGGGTGTCAGAATACAGAATTGAATCAGGTCTTAATTGCGGCGGGCATGCGTTTGCTACAGACGGTTTTTTATTGGGTCCAATTCTGGAAGAGTTTAAGAAAAACAGGGCTGAATTAATTCAGATAACGAATGAATTGTACACTGCTGCCCTGAAGAAAAAAAATATTGAATTCAGCGGTATTCCATTAGCGCTAAAGGTCACTGCACAAGGTGGAGTTGGTACATTTGAAGAGCAGAAATTACTCCTTGAACATTTTAATATAGATTCAGTTGGCTGGGGAACCCCCTTCCTGCTTGTGCCTGAAGCGACTAATCTGGACGAAGATACTGTGACACTGTTGAGTAAAGCTGAAGAAGATGACCTATATTTGAGCGGGATATCACCACTTGGAGTTCCATTCAACAGTGTAAGAGGCAGTTCCAAAGATATTGAAAAATTGGAAAATGCTCTGAACGGACGCCCTGGAAGTCCCTGTCCAAAGAAGTTTCTTAAATTATACTCCGAGAATGGTGAACGGCCCATCTGCACAGCATCCCGAACTTATCAGTCAAAAAAAATCGATGAGTTGAATTCCAGTGAAATTGAACAATCAGAGTATACAAATGAATATGAAAAGATTACTGAAAAAGCCTGTTTGTGCATAGGATTAGCGACTTCAGCGCTTAAAAAAAATAATGCGGCTGATAAGGTTGATGGCGAAGGTGTTCTTGTCTGTCCAGGCCCGAATATGGCTTACTTTTCCTCTGTTGCAACCCTGAATGAAATGATTAACCATATATATGGAAAATCCAATTTACTCAATGGGAAAAAACGTCCGAATATGTTTATCAAAGAGTTGAATCTCTACATTGACTATTTTAAAGAGGAAATTGCCGGACTCAAAGGGGTTCTTCCGGATAAAAAAGTTAAATATATTAAAACCTTCTATGAAAATATTTCAAATGGAATTGAGTTTTATCGAAGTTTGTTTTCGTCAATTCAAAATAAATATCTGGTAATTAATGATAGTGGATTTGATGAATTGAATCTGTTAGAAAGAAAATTTGAAATGATAATTGACCAGAATTTCCTTACCGGACTATTTAGTAATAAGCTGACAGCAGTGTAAACTTATAGTCTGACGGGACTTTACAATTCCTGTTTTATTGTAGAATAATCGCTTTCAATAGTAACGTTAGCAGACTGTTTATACCTACTGTATTTCAAATATGGGTTACGAATTCCGGCTTAGAAAACAGTATCAAAAAAGTCCTTAACCCTGTTATTTTTATTAAGCAGTTCTCTAAATGAACCTGCCGGAACGGAATAAATTAAAGACTCTTCAGCTGCTTGCACGGTGAGTGTATAATTCTGGTCCTGAGCAATAATTGAACGAATCCCGAATATATCCCCTTCGTCGCATATATCGGTTAAAACCTCCTTACCCTGAACTGTATTCGTCAATTCTATTGCGCCTTCATGTACAACATAAAAGCGTTCGGAGGCCGGCTCACCCTGATTAAATAGAATTCTGTCTTTTTCTATGTACTCCACAACAATATGCGAAGCAATATTAAGTAATTCATTCCTGGAGATAAAACTAAATGGAGGATGCTCCTTAAGGAAATCCGCAATTCTTTCTTTAATTATATTGCTCATGAAGTAATTTAAGAAAAATTCTTTTTATTTGAGATATTATGTATTTTATCCAGCCAACTCCTCATACGAGTTCTCAGATTTATGAAAATACTATTCTTACACTGAAGATTAAGTTGATTGACAAATCCCAAAGAGTTAATTACTTTTGTATTCGTTCTTTAGTTTATTAAAATTGATAATGGGGCTATAGCTCAGTTGGGAGAGCGTTTGACTGGCAGTCAAAAGGTCAGCGGTTCGAACCCGCTTAGCTCCACAGAAAAGGTTTGGTTGAATAGATCAAGCCTTTTTCGTTTTAAATGGATTTATCAATTTTGTAAAATGCCTGAGCAGATAAAAGGACAGCGTTTGGGGAGTTTATCCCGCCATGCGGGAAACCCGCTTAGCTCCACAGAAAAGGTTTGGTTGAATAGATCAAACCTTTCTCGTTTTAAATGGATTTATCAATTTTGTAAAATACCTGGGCAGATAAAAGGACAGCGTTTGGGGAGTTTATCCCGCCATGCGGGAAACCCGCTTAGCTCCACAGAAAAGGTTTGGTTGAATAGATCAAGCCTTTTTCGTTTTAAATGGATTTATCAATTTTGTAAAATACCTGGGCAGATAAAAGGACAGCGTTTGGGGAGTTTATCCCGCCATGCGGGAAACCCGCTTAGCTCCACAGAAAAGGTTTGGTTGAATAGATCAAGCCTTTTTCGTTTTAAATGGATTTATCAATTATGTAATATGCCTGGGCAGATAAAAGGACAGCGTTTAGGGAGTTTATCCCGCCATGCGGGAAACCCGCTTAGCTCCACAGAAAAGGTTTGGTTGAATAGATCAAACCTTTCTCGTTTTAAATGGATTTATCAATTTTGTAAAATGCCTGGGCAGATAAAAGGACAGCATTTGGGGAGTTAATCCCGATTTGTAGAAAACCCATTTAGCTCCACACCCTAAGCATGATTGAATAGATCAAGCTCTTATCTTTTATGGAATAACAATTTGATTTTTCTACGCAATCATATTTTTCTGCGTCATCTGCGTTCTATTAAATCAGATTACACGCTACTTCAACTCATTTTCATTTATTGAAATAGAATAATGCTCTTTCCCCTGCCAGTCTATAATCGTTAGAGTCAATACACGATTCTTTCTCGGACCTGTAACTTCGAAGTATCCGAATCCCCTGTCCGTAAGCAGACTCTCAGGTATCCTTGCATCATTCGCATATGCCTTAGACGGACCGGCAGTCATCGGCGATATCGTAATATCGTACAAAGGATAAGTACCCGCTCTTTCAATTTTAGTAACTTCCGACCGGTGTACATCTCCAGTAAGGAATATCACTCCGGGTATATTTTCGGCGGCAATTTTGTCCAGTATTTCTTTTCGCTCAGCCGGATACATCGAATGGTTTTCACCCCCTGCATTCGGATTAAGAAACTGTGTGCCGATTACAACAAATTTAAAAGGCGCCCAACTGGAAGTCAGCGCGTCAATAAGCCACTCAACCTGTGTGTCGCCGAGTATTACACGGTCCGTGTTCTTGCGATGTTCCGGACTGCGGTAGTAGCGGTCGTCCATCATGTAAAAGTCCAGGTCGCCCCACTGGAAGAAAGAAGTTACTCCTTCCTGCCCCATTACACCATAAGATGAATTTGCCCAGAACAGTTTAAACGCTTCCAAAGCAGTTTCCTTATTCCACCAGCTCCGGTCGCTGTTATTCGGACCGTAATCGTGATCATCCCAGGTTGCATAGTGATGAGTCGATCCGAGTAAAGGCTGCAGCAGCGGAGTACTGCGCGTGTGGGTATAGCGAGCCAGAATAGAACTTCGTGCAGACCAGTCTGCTTCACGCAGGTACACATTATCTCCCATCCAAACCATGAACTCCGGTGATTTCTCGTATATGCGTTTCAAGACTTCGTAATTACCACCATAGGGTGTTCCCGGACGATCATATGCGGTTTCGTTGATATATAAACAGCTTCCTATCACAAATGTAATTGTCGGCGGATCATGCCGCCACTGCCAGAGTTCCTGTGTCCGGAACTTAAGCTTATATGGCAGTTCAATCTTTTCGTCATTGATGAACAATCGATATTCATAAATCTTTCCCGGCTGAAGATCTGCAATAACTATTTGAGCGGTAAAGGCATCGTATGTATCTGTTAAAACTTCATCGGATTGAAATATAGTTTCAGGATCATTTTTATCCCAATACTCAAAATACATCTGTGTTTCTTCAGTGGTCTGAACCCAAATCGCGACTTCACGCATTGTCGAATAACCAAGCATCGGACCGGACTGAAGTAATTCTTTTTGTGCATGGATTACTCCGCATGATAATAGAATTACCAAAACAGTTGCTTTAGAAATAGTTCTCATTTTTTAGACCTGCCTAATTATTAAATTAAAGGAAAATAATAATTACATTGGATACTGTGAAATATAATTTTACCTGGATCATTTAAGAATATGACAATGAAACTATTTTACAAAACTCTCTTCGCTGTTTTAATTGCATCAGCAGCAATTTTCATGAGTTCATGCGATGATACTGTAAGCGCGGAGGATATTGACAATAGAACAATTCCTGAAAGTGATGTGAGTTTTACAACAGATCTGTTACCTGTATTTAATTTAAAATGCAGTTCAGGACAATGCCATAACTCATCATATATGGCCGGCGGATACTCTATGGAAACCTGGTCAAATGTAGTTCAGGCAGGAATAGTGAATCCGGGAAGCCCTGAAACGAGCAGACTTATCTGGAGAATAGACGCTAAATACGGTTATGAACTAATGCCTCCCGTGGGAGAGCCGATTAATCCGATTACAGAAAGTCAGCTTAATGGAATTTATACATGGATTGAAGAAGGAGCACTGAATAATTGAGTTCAGCAAGTCGGATGACGACCATTCCGTTAAGCAATTTAAAACTTATTAAAAGTGGAATTTATATACTCGAAATGTCCTCTTCTTCTCCTGTTAAGGTCGAGATAAAGAAGTTTGATTCAATTCTGCCCGGAAATAGTTTTTATTACTATGCCGGTTCAGCCCAGAAGAATTTGTACCACCGGGTTATCAGACACTTCAAAAAAGAAAAGAAAGTCCACTGGCATATCGATAATCTGACAACGAATGAAAACATTTCCATAATCAGCGCACTAATACTTCAGGATGCTTCCAGGGAAATGGAGTGGCTGACCGCAGTGGATCTTGAGAATCACTTCAATTGTGAAATCCCTCTCGCCGGATTCGGTAATTCAGACACGAAAATGACAAAATCTCACTTGTTCAGCAGGAAATCAAGAATTTCTTACAACCATTTCTTCTCACGGTACCATTCGATGGTCCGCTTCATACCTTCTTCAATTGAGACTTCCTGAGAGTATCCCAGATCTTTTTCTGCTTTAGCAATATCACACGTCCAGTAAGTCTGAACGAAATCTCTCGCTTTCTCCAGATTTAATATTGAAGCTTTGGAATTGAGCAACCGTTGCAAAGACCTGAGTCCAGAGATAATACTTCTATGAACTTATAAAGTAAGTCTGGTTAACTGCTTTCTTTTATACAGCAGCCGGATAAATTCCTTTTACGAGGTCTGCAGCTTGTATCAGACCGACACGTTTATCCTTGAATCCGACGAGTGTCATAAATCCTGTTTTGGAATTCTTGAAGATTAGATAAATCCCCCTATACCGTTCGTATAATTATTTCACAGCACTTTAAACTTTGTAATCAGTATGCTGAGGGATTCTGCATTAAAATTAATGCAGATTCAAGCACTTAGTAAGCTGCCATCTGATTCTATTAACATGATGAAATGATTGAATAATATGTTAAATTTCTATGTTAGATAATCGGTAAATGCAGTTGTTTAATCACTCACAGGGTATTATTAGTAATGCGAATATCTTTTATTGTAGTCTGCTTCTTACTTCTTATTTCTTCAAGTATTTGGGGACAAGATCAGGTTGAGCTGAAGAAAATTATTGAAGAAAAAATTAACCGGCTTGATTATGTTGATGAGAATGCGCGTTATGATTCCTTATCGAAAATAGTTGATGCATTGACTTCTGTTGATACAACTTTTGAAAAAGAACAATATAAAAAACTAGTCGATATTACTTCAAAGTATAAAAATCAAAGAGCATATATCTATTCACTAATGGCATATTCAAACTACGACAGAACTCACTCGATCCAATACCTCAACAAAGCATACCGTATTGCCGACAAAAATGGTTACCAACTTTTGAAAGCAAAAGTTCTAACTGTAAAAGGGAGGGAATTTCGAGAGTTAGGGATTTACGACTCTCTGACAATTACACTGGTCGAAGCAACAAATTTATTGGAAGAATCGGGATTAGAGGAAGAAAGAGTAAGTTTACTGCATAATTCAGCTGACCTTTATTTCAGTGTAGGGATTATGGACAAAGCCCGCCAATTGTACCTGGAAATACTTGACAAAAAAGGTAATGAAAAAGAATGGAATATATGGAGACATAAGGTTGTTCTAGATAATCTTGCATTAATTCAAATGGAGAAATTAGAGTATCGAAAAGCACTTGACTATCTGGAAAAGTCGCTACAATTGAACTATGATGAAGGTATAAATCCAAGAACATCAATCTCCATCGCTTTCATTACGCAATTAATGGCACGTTGTTATTATTATATAAACGATAATGAATCAGCTAATAAATATTATAATATAAGCTACCCGATTTGCTTATCCCAAAATATGTACAAAGAACTTTTGCATTTATACAATTTAAAAGCAGAAATGTATCTTGGATTAAATAACATCGACAGCAGTCTAATTTACTGCGGCAAAGGCAAAGAACTGGTTGATAAAGAAGATGTTTCTGCAACCGGTATACTTAAGAATTTCAATCTTTACAGCAAAGTATTCAATAAGATGGGCAACTATGAGAACGCCTATTTTTATAAGAATAAATTTTCTATGATGAGTGATTCGATTCAAAATGATTTTCACACTGCGGAATTGATGCAGTATCTTGCTGAGAACCAATATAACAGGGTCGCGAACAACTTAAAATTCATGAAAAGAAAGAACACTTATTTAACATCGATAATAATTATAACTATTGTTTTTGTGATTATTGTTGCTTTAATCTATTTCAAGCTACGAAGAGCGCACAGAAGTCTTATTGAAAGAGACAGAGAAAAAACGGAATTAATGGGTGTCGTCACTCATAATCTCAAAAACCCGATCGGAGCAATTCAGAATTCAATATCCATGATAATAGAATGTCCTGATGATACTGAATTAATTTCTAAGATGGCGAGTGTAATTGATGGAGCTTCTAATCAAATGCTGGAATCAGTTTCTCAATTGTTGTTCAGCAGTAAACTGGAAGATTCATTATTTACTCTGGACAAAAGTGAATTTAATTTACTTGAGGCTATCGACAATGTTATAATTGAGAATGAAGTATCGTTAAATAATAAGAATCAGAATGTTATTAAACACTTTCCTGCTGACGATAAAATCGTTGTAAAAGCCGACTATTCTAAAATATCAGCGGCAATTGATAATTATATTAGTAACGCAATAAAATATTCGCCTTATAATTCAACGATTACAGTAAAAGTTAATGTTAAAACACATGAAGTGTACTTCAGTGTAATAGATGAGGGACCGGGGCTAAGCAGCAAAGAGATCGAATTGGCATTCGGAAAATTCATTAGACTTTCACCACAACCAACCGGCAATGAAAACTCAACTGGTTTAGGGCTTTCGATAGTTAAAAAAATTATTGAATTGCATTTTGGAAAAACCGGGATAATATCGAAACTTCAACACGGCAGTGAATTCTATTTCACCTTACCGATAACAACAAAGGGATAGCAGAAATCCACGTTCATAGTTTGTTCCCTAATTTATTTTCTGCTGTAGTTAATACAATTACAAAATATTTTAGGTCGCATTGTTATTACTATAGTTATGAACAAGAATGGTAATTAAATACGCATGCATTTTATAAGATTGCCATAAAAAGCGGTATTTATATTCTCGCAATGTCCTCTTCTGCCCCTGTTAAAGTCGGGATAAAAAAGTTTGATTCAATTCTGCCCGGAAATAGCTTTTATTACTATGCCGGTTCAGCCCAGAAGAATTTGTACCACCGGGTTATCAGACACTTCAAAAAAGAAAAGAAAGTCCACTGGCATCTCGATAATCTGACAACGAATGAAAACACTTCCATAATCAGCACACTAATACTTCAGGATGCTTCCAGGGGAATGGAGTGGCTGACCGCAGTGGATCTTGAGGATCACTTCAGTTGTGAAATCCCTCTTGCCGGATTCGGTAATTCAGACACGAAAATGACAAAATCTCACTTGTTCAGCAGGAAATCAAGAATTTCTTACAGCCATTTCTTCTCACGGTACCATTCGATTGTCCGCTTCATACCTTCTTCAATTGAGACTTCCTGAGAGTATCCCAAATCTTTTTCTGCTTTAGCAATATCACACGTCCAGTAAGTTTGCACGAAATCTCTCGCTTTCTCCAGATTGAAAGTAGCTGCTTTCGAACTGAACTTCGCAAAGAACTGGGCCACCGCTGCAACGACATAAACAATCGAATGAGGAATTCGAAGATTCAGAGCCTTTTTAGCCATCACCTTCGCAATAACACCGCTAACCTGCGGCCAGGAATAGTATTCCTTCGAACTGATGAAATATGTCTGATTTACAGCTTTCTCCGAAGATGCCGCCTGATAAATCCCTTTTACAAGATCGGCTACATGAACCAGGCTAACGCGTTTATCGTTGAATCCGACGAGTGTCATTAAACCTGATTTGTAAGTTTTGAAGATCAGGTAGATTTCGGTATCGCGCTCGCCGTATACAGCGGGTGGTCTTACAATTGTAATTGCAAGCTTATTATCGAAAGTATGTGCGAGATGCTCCTGAGCCAGCTTACTTCGGCCATATGTAGTTATCGGATTACATTCATCGGATTCTTTGAGAGCATCAATAGATTTACTTGGACCTGCTGCAGTCTGGCTGCTTACAATTAAAACCCTTCTGATTCCCCTGTTAACCTCGGAAAGAACTTCCAATAGATTCTTCGTAGTTTCAACATTGCCTTTGTAATAACCTTCTTCTTTCTTTGATTTAACAACTCCGGCAACATGATAAAGATAGTCTGCATCCTTAAGAACATCTTTTAATGCCTTTTTATCAAACAAACCGCACTTGTATATCTCAACAGGCTTACCTTCCAGCCATCTGAGATTGCTTGTTTCTCTGACAATGCATCGCACTTTGTGTCCTTTTTCAATTAATAAATCAACCAGGTGGCTTCCAACGAAGCCGGAACCGCCGGTAACTACCGATATAATATTCTCATTCATATGCGATTAGATAAATTGTTGTATAAATTGATTTTATAGAGATTTAGTAATAATTTTGTTTCATTGTTTAATTTTGACTGAAACTAAAATACAAAAATTACCTCACTTATTTAATTCCTAGGAGGAATACTTGGACCTATTCAAAAAATGTTACGACTTTACAAGAGCGGATGAAGTTAAAGCCATGGGTTTCTATCCATACTTCAGAGCCATAGAAGAGAATGAAGGACCGGTTGTTCAGATTGAAGGCAGAAAGATTATTATGGCCGGATCAAATAACTACCTCGGTTTAACAGCTCATCCTAAAGTAAAAGAAGCAGCTATAAAAGCAGTTGAAAAATACGGTACGGGATGTTCGGGTTCCAGATACCTGACAGGCACATTGGATTTACATGTTGAGTTGGAAACACGTCTTGCTAAGTTCTTCGGTAAAGAAGCAGTATTGTTGTTCAGTACTGGTTATCAGTCCGCACAGGGTATTATACCAACGCTTGTTCAGCGCGGTGAATATGTTGTATCGGATAAAGATAATCACGCATGTATCGTTGCCGGCAATCTTATGGCACGCGGCGCTACAGCGGATGTTCTGAGATATAAGCACAACGATATGAATGATCTGGAACGTGTATTGAATAAAATACCGAACGATACTCCGAAACTTGTTGTAAGTGACGGTGTATTCAGTACAGGCGGTGAAATCGTTGACCTCCCCACACTTGTTAAACTTTCGAAGGAGCATAACGCAAGAATTTTAATTGATGACGCACATTCAGTAGGTGTTATCGGTAAAGGCGGTAGAGGAACGGCTAGCGAGTTTGATCTTGAAGATCAGGTCGATATGACGATGGGTACATTTAGTAAGACTTTCGCATCACTCGGCGGATTCGTTGCAGGCGAAGCTAAAGTTATCGACTATCTGAAACATCATTCACCCGCACTTATATTCAGTGCTTCCCCTACTCCGGCATCTGTTGCTTCTGCTCTTGCAGCGTTAGATATACTTGAAGCTGAACCATGGCGCGTTGAAAAACTTGTTAAGAATGCCGAACATGTTAGAATCGGTCTTAAAGAGGCAGGGTTTACACTTATTGAAGGAAGAACTGGAATCGTTCCCGTAATCGTTGGAGATGACCAGATCGCATTCCAGATGTGGCGTCGTCTGTACGACGAGGGTGTTTTCGTAAATGTGTTTATTTCTCCCGGAGTGCCGCAAGGACGACAGATGATGAGAACAAGCTACATGGCAACTCATGAAGAAGAACATCTGGACGAAATAATAAGCATATTTAAGAAAGTCGGATCAGAATTAGGACTGATCTAATGAGATTCTACTTAGATGGTAAAAAGCATACTGTAGAAACGGTATGCTTTTTTCGTTTAAACCATAGGAGAGTTTAATGAAAAAAATTACAGTTAAACCGCTTGCAGGTAATGAAGCGAAAAAGTTCATAAAGTTTGCCTGGAAAATATATAAAGATGATCCGTACTGGGTTCCACCGCTTATTATGGAAAAAATGACAATACTTAACAAGAAAAAGAATCCGTTCTTCAAAGAAGCCGATTTGCAGCTTTTCATGGCCTACCGGGATGGTGATCCTGTTGGGCGTATTGCGGCTATTAAAAACGACACTCATAATAGAATACACAATGAGAACATTGGTTTCTTCGGATTCTTTGAATGCATAAACGATCAGGATGTGGCCAATATGCTTTTTGATACTGCCATGAAATGGATAAAGGGAAAAGGTCTGGATGCCATGCGCGGTCCGGCTAATCCTTCAAGTAACGATGAGTGGGGTTTACTGGTCGATGGGTTCGAAGATTCTCCCAGGTTAATGATGACTTATAATCCGAAGTACTATATAGATTTAATGGAAAACTACGGACTTATTAAAGCAAAGGATTTATATGCTTATAAGATAAGCCAAAGCGAAATCCGTAAATCGAACAAGCTCGCCCGTGTTAGTGATATTGCCAGAAAGCGTTCAGGCGTTACGATTAGGCAGCTGGATATGAAGAAGTTCAAGGATGAATTGAATGTGGTTAAGTATGTATACAACAGAGCATGGGCGCCTAATTGGGGCTTCATACCAATGACCGAAGAAGAAATAGATATGATGGCTAAGGATTTAAAACCGCTTGTTGAACCTTCTTTGGTTCTGTTTGCCGAGATTAATGGTGAAACGGTAGGTTTCGCGCTAGTTATGAAGGACTACAACGCACTATTCAAAGGATTCAACGGCAAATTATTCCCATTCAATTTCCTTAAAATTTTCACTAAGAAACGATTCACCAAATGGGCAAGAATAATTACACTTGGAATTATTCCGGAGCACCAGAAAAAAGGACTGGATGCAGTATTCTATGCTGAGATTATGGATCGTGCTCGAGAACTCGGTGTTGAATACGGCGAAGCAAGCTGGATACTTGAGGATAACGAGATGATGAACCGCGGCGCAGAAGTAATGAAAGGAGAATTGTATAAGAAATACAGGTTGTATGAAATTCCAGTTTAATCTACCATCGGAATGATATGAAATATTTAATTTTATTTTTATTGCTATCACTGGCAATCTCAGTCAACGCTCAATATGCGCCTGCTGATACCGCTCTTATAAAAACAGCATTCAATCGTGAATTTGATAATCCTATCATAGCCGAGTATTTGCACTCTCATGATTCTACGAAGGTTAATGCTGCACTTTTATGTTTGAGCCATAGTCATGATACATCCTTCATTTATGAAATTATAAATCTCGATTTCGAAAAGAATCCGGAATATATATCATTCGCACTCGGAAAATTAGGGGCCTCGAAAACTTCTACTGATTACCTTTTATCTAACCTCGATTCGAGTGGCATCAATCGTAAGTATATACTTGCAAGTCTAGGCTTATCCGGGAATTCGGCTACGGCCGGCAATATAGTCAGCAACTTCACTGTTGAACCGGGATTGCCTACCGGGCTTGTAGATTTTTTCCGTCGTGATATATACAACAACGACATAATTGAATACCTTAACTCTAATCTGAATGCAGATCTTGCTGAGAATATTTTATTTGAATTGTTATACGCTGTATATCGGACTCAGCCCATGGGAAGTTCTGCCGGGATATTATTAGATATCGCAACTGATAAAAATATTCCGGCTGAATCCAGAATATACGCTTTAGGCAGTTTGAGAAAACTCAGAACATTCGATTCGGATAAAGTTGATGTTGTCTTATCCGATCCTGACTGGCGAATAAGGGTTGAAGGTGCAAAGGCAGCAGTATTTTCAGACTACGATTCATCATCCTCATCAATGTTCGGCAGGTACATCAAATTGCTCAGGGATACAAATCCGAATGTCTCACGTACTGCAGCCGGTATGCTTAAACATTTTCGAATGTCCCCGGATATATCAAGGAAATTTGCAGACACGATTTCTTCTGAAATACTTGCGGGCGGATTAACTTTTAATACATCGGGAGAAGCATTTGCTTCAATGTGCGCGATCATTCCTGAAAGTATTCCGGAATTTGTAGATAAGTACGATCGTTATATAGGGCAGGAATATATTATTCAGGCAATCGGCGAATATACTTCAGATTCCGACTGGGTATTCGACTATATCAATCAAAAACTTCCCGAAGCTTCTGAAAAGGATTTGCTGAGTTTAACTCCCCTTCTACTTGAATTGCAAAATGAACTTGGCAAGAAAGATGGATATACAAAGACATTGATAACATTATTGAAGTCAAACTTACCTTCAACGATTTCAATTGTCGCAGACGGACTTGATTCATCATTCGTTAATAGCAATTCCCAGATTCTTCAGCAGGTTGTATTGGATCAGTGTTTCGGATACATGAACAATTCCCAATACGTCGAAAGTATAATGTCGCTTGTAAACCTGAGTGAACGCATATCGCCCGTCTTCAATGAATCAGTTGCAGGTATCCTCTCATCATCAAAACTGCCGGCAATATTAAGAGCAGTCCGTCATGATGATTTAGCTGCTCATGGAGTTATCGATAGTACGAGAATAAAATTGTTTGACGATATTTTCACCAATTCATTTCAATATGATTCCGCTATTATAAAAACAAATAAAGGAGATTTTACAATAGAATTCTTGTCTGAATATGCTCCGATATCAGCAGGTAATTTCTGCAAACTGGCGAAAGAGAATTATTTCAACGGGATTTCATTTCACAGGGTAGTGCCTGATTTTGTTATCCAAACCGGGGACACAACTGGAACCGGCTGGGGCGGCCCGGGTTATGAGATTACATCTGAATTGTCACCATTGAAATATAGGAGAGGAACAGTTGGGATGGCAAGCGCCGGATTCGATACTGAGGGCTCGCAATGGTTTGTAATGCACAGCGATTTCCCGCATCTTAACGGAAGATACTCGATTTTCGGGGAAGTTACTTCGGGTATGTCCACAGTTGATCGGATTGATCAATATGACAAAATAATATCTGTAAAACTTGTCAAATAGAACTTAAATTATTCATCCATCGCTTCAAGATATTTGTTGGTATGACCAACATCCAGACGTGAAAGTGTCATAAAAATAGATTTATCCTTATAATGCTTAAGGTAATCAACCAGTTCACCATTCTTTGCATCGAAGAATACATTCAATAACACGCTTCTTTTATTCAGCTTTTTCTTAAGTTCATCAAGGTGATTGACCATTTTGACCATTTGAATATAAGTTTTCTCTTTATCCTGATAAAATAAATCCAGACCATTGTAGTGATAGTCAAGAAAATCCTGTCTGAACTGATTAAAGTTTGCACTTAAAAGGTCTTCTACGAGCGCCCTCTTATTGTATGAACCACTCTTCACGAGCCATGAATCTGAACTCCCAGAAGCTGCTCCCTTAACTGCGACATTAAGGGCTTTATCAAACATTTCTGTTCCGCCTTCAACTTCATAAGAATCATTATCAATTCCTATTATCACATATGCGTAAAAATCCAGAAAACTCGTGAGTGGATTGAAGTCCATTGGATTATGGTACATCGACTGGTTCTTCTCGTAATTAAATATCCAGGTATTATCCATAAGAGAAAGCATAAGCGTGCTTCTTTGCTGCCCTTCAATTGGACGTTGACTGGTGATGACAACCTGAGCTTCATAACTGGTTTCATTACTTGCACTGGTGAAAAATATATTGAAGTTGCATTTTACTTCTTGCCATTCCCAGGTTTCACCCGTAAATTGAGTGTTGTTAAGATAATCCTCTATCTGTTGTCTGAAGTTAATCAGCCTGTCCTGATAATCTAGAGATAATTGCTCATAATTTACAACAACACTTGCTTTCAATTCCTGAGACTGGATTGAGGTTATCGGCAAAAGACATAGTAATATTGCAATTATTTTTTTCATTTTATGCTCAATTTTTGACGGGAATCTTATTCTGATCTAAATGTAACTAAAAAGTACCTATAAATATATGAAAACTCTGCATTTTTCAATTATTTTAGTTGTACTCCTGTTGCAATTTAATAGTTCCGCGCAAATAATACCAGGGGCTAAACAAATCTCAATCTCACACTCCGGAATTGCGCTGAGTCACGATGTTTTTACCCATTTTTCAAATCCTGCTGGTCTGGATCAAATGGACTGGCGCGAAGCAGGTATTTTTTATTCCCCTTCCCCATTCGGATTAACAGAACTTGCTAATGCTTTCGCAGTATATCATGAACCCACGAAATACGGATCATTCGGCATAGGTTTTAAGACTTACGGTTTTAATTTGTACCGGGAAACCGATTTTTCATTCTCATATTCCAAACGAATTTATAAACATTATTTTGCCGGTTTAAGAATCAACTACCGGAATTTAGCAATAACGAACTACGGTAATACTAATACAATTATTTTCTCACTGGCATCATTGATATATATTCGAAGTGATTTACGTGCCGGATTTGCGGTTGATAACTTCACCCGGGCAAGCTATAAAAACTATAGCGATCAAATACCGTTAGTGCTTACATTTGGATTTTCATACGATATGCTGGACGACCTGATTCTTAACCTTGCATACAGTCAGGAAACCGATTTTGATCCTTCTGTAAAATTCGGAATTGATTACAGTCTCATAAAATACCTGAACGTAAGATTCGGATTCTCGACAGTGCCTTCCTCTTTCTCAGCGGGTGTAGGCATAAACTATTCTCTTTTTGATTTCGACTACGCGGTGTTTAATCACCAGGATCTCGGATTCACACATCAGGCGGGCCTGGTTATACACTTTACAATTTCCTCATCACGTATGGAAAGGATTAAAAATTATTTAAAACTATAAATGTCAGAAATATACCGGCTAACATTTATTCCGGTATTTTTTATCTGCAGTGTATGCATCGTTGCCCAGCAGGATACTACTGTAACCATTGACGAATACCTTGAATACTTTGCAGATGAAAGTACAGTTGATGAAGATAATTCCCAGCTTATTGAGACTATTGAATTATTAATTCAATCTCCCATAAGTGTAAACAAATCCTCTGTGCATGAATTGCTCGTCATCCCATTCTTAACTTTTCGCGACGCTCAAAAAATAATTTACCACAGGAATTTCCACGGCTATTTTATGTCTAAACGGGAACTCTATTCGGTTGACGAACTTGACCAGGATCTTGTTCGGTTATTAATTCCGCTAATCAGTCTTGGCCGTCCCGGACAATATACTCCTGCAACTCCCGCAAAGCCTGTTGATATTGAAATACGCAGCAGGCAGCAAAGTGATTTACAAAGCAGAAGCGGTTTTACTTCAAATGCTTTCCAAGGTGATAAATATAAACTGTATAACAGGATGCGGATTAAATATGGTAGTAATTATTCGCTCGGAGTTTTAACTGAAAAGGATCCGGGCGAAAAGGATTTTGCGGATTTCTCTACATTTTATTTCCATGCGACTGATGTTGTGCACTCAGATATTATATTAGGTGATTTCATCAGCCGGTTTGGTCAGGGGCTGGTATTATGGAGTCCGTATTCTCTCTCGAAAGGTACCGAAGCTGTCGCAGTAGTTAACAAGAGTACGAAATCATTCTACCCGAATTCAAGCAGTGATGAGAACCGGTTTTTCCGTGGCGCGGCGGTATCATCAATTCTTGGCAATATCACTTTAAATGGATTCTACTCAGGAAATAAAGTTGATGCAAATATTGATTATGAGACCGACGGAATCACTTCTCTGCCAGAGTCCGGCTTTCATCGTACCGATAGCGAATCCGATAAAATTGATAAGATCACAAATACTTCATTAGGTCTCGGACTTGACTATTTCCCATTTGAGAACACTAAACTTTCTCTTCTATATTTACAAACTCAATTAAGTAAAAGTATCATAGCAGATGACAAATTTGGCTTGTCGGGCAGAAATTTCACTTCCACATCCGTTGCTTACAATATTGTATATAACAGGCTTCATCTCTCCGGAGAGATCGCATCAAATAATAAAGCAGTTGCTCTCATCGGCAATCTCGCATTAAAAATCGCAAGTGGTTTTGCCGCCATTATGTCGATAAGAAATTACCCATACAATTACACGACACTTTATTCGAACGGACTGGGTGAAGGATCAAATACTCAGAATGAGTTCGGAGTTTATACCGGTTTCAAATGGAATACAGGTAGCGGAATAATCAATTTTTATTACGATCAATTCAAGTTCCCTTATAAAACATATTCAAATCCCCTGCCAAGTTCCGGCAATGAATTTGTTTTTAACTACAGCTACCGTGTAACAACTAATTCACAGATCAAATTAAAAACTTTTCTCAGAAACGAAGGAGATTGCCGCTGAATCGGCGGGGTTAATTCAACTTTTAGAACAAAAGATCAATAAATACAGATTCAATTTTGAAATAAAACCCTCCGAGACTTTGAGATTAAAAACCCAACTCGAATACATTTCATTTCATGTTAAGGACATAAATGAGAAGGAAACGGGTTATTCCATTTATCAGGATGCCAGGCTGGATGTAACGGATAATCTTCGCGGCTATGCTCGAATTTCACTGTTCAGAACAGACAGTTACAATTCACGGCTGTACACATTTGAAAACGATTTACCCGGTTCATTAACAAATCCTGCGTTGTTCTGGAAGGGGATCCGCTGGTACGTTCTGATCAATTATTCTCCGTTTACAACTTTTAAAATTTCACTCAAATACTCCGAATTGTTTAAACCTGATGAGTCCTCTCTGGGATCGGGATATACTGAAATTCCCGGCAGTCTGGACAATAAAATTAGTCTGCAGATCGATTTTTTCTATTAATCGTCAAAAATCGTACATCATTCACCTGATTTTCTTGCTAAATATTTTTAAGCTCTCTAAGTTTACAACTTCAAATTACCAACACAAACCACAGGAATACGTAATGAGAACAATTGTTTCAATGCCTGGCGACGGAATAGGCAAAGTTGTATTACCTGAAGCGATAAGAGTTCTGGAGGCTGCCGGATTCAAAGCCGAGTATGTTCATGGCGACATCGGCTGGGAATTCTGGGTATCCGAAGGAAACGCGCTTCCTCAAAGAACTATCGATTTGCTGCAAGAGCACAAAATCGGACTGTTCGGAGCTATCACGAGTAAACCAAAAGCTGAAGCTGCAAAGGAGCTTAGCCCTGAATTACAGGACAAAGGCTATGTTTACTTCTCACCTATTGTTGCAATGAGACAGCACTTTAATCTTGATGTCTGTGTAAGACCCTGCAAAGCCTTCAAGGGTAATCCTCTCAACTTTATCAGAAAAGACGGTAAAGGCGGATTCGAGGAACCGAATGTTGACGCTGTAATCTTCAGACAGAACACTGAAGGTATGTACGGCGGAATCGAATGGACTAATCCTCCGGCTGATGTTAGAGCCGCACTTGAAACACATCCAAAAATGAAAAAGTTCGCGGATGTAAAAAGCGAGGACATGGCAATTTCGACAAGGATCGTTTCTCGTCAGGCTACACAGAGAATTATAAGAGCTGCTTTTGAGTATGCGAAAAAGCACGGTTACAAAAATGTTACAGTCTGCGAGAAGCCGAATGTACTTAGAGAAACTTCCGGTATGTATTTGCAGATAGCTAAAGAAATTGCAGCTGAATATCCTGGTATAGATTTATGGGATACAAACATCGATGCACAAATGATGTGGCTGACAAAGAATCCTGAGAACTACGGAGTTCTTGTTTCCGAAAACATGTTCGGCGATATAATCAGCGACGGCTTTGCCGGACTGGTTGGCGGACTAGGATTTGCATGCAGTGCAAATGTAGGTGACGATGTAGCAGTATTCGAGCCGACACACGGTTCCGCGCCAAAGTATGAAACCTTGAATCCTTCTATTGTAAATCCTATAGCGATGATATTAAGTGCTTGTATGATGCTTGATCATATCGGTGAGGGAGAAAAAGCTGAGAAGATTCGTACTGCAATAGCAACTGTAATTGAAGAAGGCAAAGTTAAGTCATACGACATGATGAAGATACGCGGCGGGTCCAAAGCAATTGAGCAAGGTGCCGCAACAACTCAACAGGTTACAGACGAAATTATCGGTAAACTGTAATTTATTTTCGGGTTCTATCATAAATCGGGGTTGGAGGATTTTTATTCAGCCCCGGATTATTTCAAAATAAAACAATATATTTTATCAACACTGCAAGAAGTGTATTCAATTCTTATATAAACGGAGAAAATATGAGAGAAGAAGTTAAACGAATCTGGCCGGAAATTGAATGGATTAAAGACGCGGATATTAAAGAAAAGACTTACCAATGCTGGGAATACGCAATTGAGAACAGCGTACTCTCCGCTTCCGACCTGGAGAAAATCCCCTTCTCCCTGCTGATTGATGATTGCAACATAACATTCATGAACCATAAAAGAACAGCGGTTCAGCTATCAGTTGATATTGCCAAAACGATGGAAAAGAATTTCGACATCCCGATCAACTGGGATAACCTTATTGCCGGTGCAATACTTATCGATGTAGGTAAACTACTCGAGTATGAAATAGTTGATGATAAACTCGGTACAAGACGTGACGGTAAACTGCTAAGGCATCCTTTCAGCGGTGTCGCGATCGCAGACAGGTTCGGACTCTCTAATGATATTCAGCATATAATTGCTTATCATTCAAAGGAAGGAGATCTCGGCAAACGAACAGTTGAATCCATAGTTGTTCACCATGCTGATTTTGTCAGTTTCGAACCGTTCCAGAATGCAAAGACACTGAAAGTTTAGCAATATCTAATTTGTCTATCGTAAACCGGAGAAATTAAAATGGCTCAGAATTTAATTGAAAAAATAGTACAAAAGTTCGCGGTCGGACTTGAAGAAGGACAGGTAGTCAGTAGCGGCGATATTGTTTCTATTAAACCCGCATATGTTATGACTCATGATAACACCGGAGCTGTTATACCAAAATTTAAGGGGATCGGCGCAAGTAAACTCGCGAATCCCCGACAGGTTGTTTATACGCTTGATCATAATATTCAGGATAAAAGTGAGAAGAATCTTGAAAAGTACAATAAGATTGAGGAATTCGCTAAGTCCATGGGAAATGACTTTTATCCTGCAGGACGAGGAATCGGACACCAGATAATGTGCGAAGAAGGCTACGCCTGGCCGGGTACAATGGTTGTCGCTTCAGACAGTCATTCGAATATGTATGGCGGACTCGGTGTTCTCGGGACACCAATAGTTCGTACAGATGCGGCGGCTATCTGGGCAACAGGAAGAACCTGGTGGCAAATCCCTCCGGTTGTGAAAGTTGAGCTTAAAGGTAAGCTTCGCAAAGGTGTGGTCGGTAAAGATGTTATAATAGCCTTATGCGGATTCTTCAACAACGACGAAGTCCTCAACCACATGATTGAATTTGTCGGTGACGGGATCAGCGAGCTTAACATTGATCAGCGATTGACTATTGCTAACATGACAACTGAATGGGGCGCGCTCGGCGGTGTTTTCCCGACCGATGAAATTACTATCAACTGGCTTAAAGACCGTGCCGGGTTTATTTCAAAACGAGGCTTGTCCGGTGTTCCTTCGGATACCGACGGAAACGGAATACATCCCCGACTGAATGATGAGCGTATCGGCATATTGTCCGATTCAGTTAGTGAACTTAAGCCGGACAGTGATGCATTCTATGCGAAAGAACTTTCAGTTGATTTAAGCACAATCGAGCCGCATATTGCCGGTCCGAACAATGTTAAGACAATGACATCTGTAACGGATATGAAACAGCGTAAATTGAAAATCAATAAGGCTTATCTTGTTTCATGCGTTAACAGCAGGGTTGATGATATTACTGAAGCTGCTGATGTCGTTCGAGGTAAAAAGATAGCCGAAGGAGTAGAATTCTATGTCGCAGCAGCGTCAAGCGAAGTTCAGGCTGAGAGCGAAAAACGTGGTGACTGGCAGGCTCTTGTTGAAGCAGGCGCTACTCCCTTGCCTCCCGGATGCGGACCTTGTATTGGTCTCGGAACCGGATTGCTCGAAGACGGCGAAGTTGGTATCTCTGCGACAAACAGGAACTTCAAGGGCAGAATGGGTTCGAAGAACGCCGAAGCTTACCTGGCTTCTCCGGCTGTCGTTGCTCATTCCGCAATAACCGGAAAGATTGACTATGACTGGACTTCGGATGACATTACCATTCAGGGTGATATAAAGTTAAATCCCAAACCAAAGCGTGCCGCCGTCTCGGTTAAAATAATCGACGGCTTCCCGGAAACCGTTAAAGGTCAACTTGTATTCTGTTATCTTGATAATATGAATACAGATGGCATTTATCCGGGCAAGTACACTTACGTTGATGAATTCACACCTGAAGACCAGGCAAAAGTAGTTATGGAAAATTACGATCCCGATTTCGGCAAACTTGTAAGTAATGGCGATATACTTGTTGGCGGATATAATTTCGGCACAGGAAGTTCGAGGGAACAAGCTGCCACTGCTCTTAAATACAGAGGAATCCGGCTTGTTATTGCTGGATCAGCCAGCCAGACTTATACGCGTAATGCGCTGAATAATGGGTTCCTAGTGCTTGAGATTCCCGAACTTGTTGATGATCTAAAATCACAATTCGGTGAGGATAATCTTACAGTTCTTACAAAAATCGAAGCTGAAATTGACTTTAAGAATTCACTTATTAAAACGGATGATAAAGAATATTCCATTAATCCGCTCGGCGCGGCTGCACAGGAATTAGTCGTTGTCGGTGGATTGGAAAATTGGGTAAAAAATAACCTTTAGAGAAAGTAAGTTATCATGAATGATAAGTCCAAAACCTTACGGCCTTTTATATTCGAGCAAAAGGATAAGTACGGAAGAAACTATAAACGTACAAAATATTTCTTCATACTTATGGGAGTCTTTTGGACAATAACCGGAATTGTTGAAACATTCTCCGGCGATATCAGGTTTTACCCTTTTATATTAGTTACCGGCGGTCCCCTTTTCATTTTGCAAGCAATTATAAGTGAAAAGAATCAACGGGACCGCTATATAAAACTCAGTGACGAAATGATGGAATTTAAACAATCATGGAGAAAAGCCACTGCAATTCCATGGACGGATATTAAAGTCCTTCAGATTAATAATCTTGCAATAACCATTATTGATCATAATTCCTCACAATACACTATTAAACTGGATGAGCTTCAGTATTCCGACGTACAGGAGATTAAGAACCAGTTCCGAAGATTCGCGGAAACGAAAGAAATTACATTTTCGTAGATAAAATCAATGAAAACTCAAGAAAGGTATTGACAATAAATAAAAATTATCACTAATTGTTATAGTAACTATAACATTTATAAGTTATCACAAAAATCGGGTTTTTAACATGGAAAAGACAATATCCAGAATTATTTCTGAATACGCAGTCAGTTTAAAATATGAAGACCTCCCTGCTGAGGTAATAAATGAAGTTAAAAGGTACCTTTACGATTCGGTTGGGTGCGCTTACGGCGGCTATAGTACAAAAGACGTTAGTATTATTTACGATATTTACAGTGGTATGGGCGGCAAGGAAGAATCTTCACTTTTCGGGTTTGAGGAGAAACTCCCTGCCGCAAACGCTACACTAATAAATTCTTTAATGATCCGCGCGCTTGATTTCAACGATATTTACTGGAAAGAAGATCCTTCTCATCCGTCGGACTTAATTCCCGCAGCTCTATCAGTTGCCGAAGTTGTCGGCGCGTCGATGAAGGACGTAATAGTTGCAATTGTATTGGCTTACGAATTCGAGCAAAGACTCTGCCTATTTGCTAAGCCGGGAATACGCGAACGTAAATGGCATCATGCAACATTAACGCAGTTTGTTTCACCGATCGTCGCAGGAAAGATACTTGGACTAACCGTTGATCAAATGGTAAATGCGATCGGGATAAACGGTTCTCACAACCACACAATCGGCTGCCCTACTGCCGGAAAATTAACTATGATGAAAAACACTGTAGACCCGATGGCGGTTCAATCCGGTGTTATCGCGGCACTTATGGCTCAGAAAGGTTACAGTGGTACTGAAAAAGTCTTTGAAGGGAAAGAAGGTTTCATGGATTGTTTTCTCGGCTGGGATTCAAAGAAAGAGGAATTAAAACCACTGGACATGGAAGGACGTGACGGAGTTTCTCAATGGTCGTGGGATATTGACGCACTAATCGGCAAACTCGGTGAAAGTTATAAAATTATGGAATGCAGTATGAAAGCTTTCCCAACTGAAGCTCTTTCTCATACTCATCTAACCTGCACACTTAAGGTTATGATTAATAATGAACTCGACTATTCCGACATTGAAGAGGTTGAAGTAACAACTCTTGCACAGGCTTATGACATTCTGTTTGATCCGGCAAAGTACCGACCGGAATCACGGGAAACTGCGGATCACTCACTTCCCTACTGCCTTGCTGCTGCTATTGTGGACAAAAAAATTACGACCCAATCATTCTCGGATGAAAAACTGAATGATCCGCGAATTTATGAAGTGATTGACAAAATTAAAGGTGTTCCATCTATTGAATTCGAGAAAATGTTCCCGGCAAAACAGCCTTCTAAAGTTGTTATCAAAACTAAAGACGGGCGGGAATTCTCAGAATACATCGAGTACCCGAAAGGTGATCCGCGCGAACCGATGACAATGGAAGATCTTGAGAATAAATTCAATGCACTTTCATCAGAATTATTGAGCTCAGATAGGCAGAAAGAAATTAAAGAACTAATTTTCAGTTGCGAAGATCAGAGCGCTTCCAACTTTATGCAGAAACTTGTAATTAAGAAATAAATTAAACTGGCTTATTATAAATTAAGCTGAGAATCGAATATGAAAAATCTTAAAAAAGCAGCCGCAGGAAAACTTGGCAGTGATGTACGTTCGGACTGTCACATTGAAATTGAACTTAAAAACAGCGGCGGAATTGCTCTGGATATCAAGAGTAAAGTCGAAGTTATGTACGGGAGGTCAAATAAAACCCTTTTAAAGACACTTGCTTCTCACTTCGGAATTAAACACGCAAATATCAGCGTCAGCGATTACGGCGCCCTTCCGATGACAATTGCCGCCCGGTTTGAAAGCGCTGTAAGAAAGTTATTCCCGGACACACAGAAAGAATATCTTCCGGAGTTTAATAAAAAGAACAAATACAGTTCTCAGAAAGACAAACTCAGACGAAGCAGATTGTACCTTCCGGGAAATGAACCAAAGTTCTTTGTTAATGCAGGTCTTCATAAGCCGGATGGTATAATACTCGATCTGGAGGACAGTGTCGCTCCGGCGGAAAAGGATTCGGCGAGATTACTCGTTCGTAATTCCCTACGCGCGGTTAACTTTTACGGTACAGAAAGAATGGTTAGAATCAATCAGCTGCCGCGAGGATTAACTGATCTCAGATTTATTGTACCTCATAATGTACATGTTATTCTTATCCCAAAATGCGAAACAGCCGAACAAATAAAAAATGTTGAACGTGAAGTTGAGTTCCTCAAGGAATCGTTTAATGTGAAGAATGATATATTCTTCATGCCGATTATTGAAAGTGCACTCGGCGTGGAAAATGCTTATCAGATAGCTTCCGCTTCCGATAAAAATTGTGCGCTCGCAGTTGGACTCGAAGACTACACAGCCGACATCGGCGCTGAAAGGACTCTCAAAGGCTCTGAAAGTTTCATGGCTCGATCCAAAGTTGTAAACGCGGCTAAAGCCGCCGGGATTCAGGCTATTGATACTGTCTTCTCAGATGTAACAGATATGGAAGGTCTGGAAGAGAGCGTTAAGGAAGCAAAAAGTCTTGGATTTGAAGGTAAAGGCTGCATTCATCCTCGTCAGATCGATGTTGTGCATAAAGCGTTCGCTCCAACAGATGCTGAAATAGAAAAAGCAAAACGAATTGTTCTGGCGTTCGAGGAAGCTGAGTCTAAGGGACTCGGCGTAGTATCCATCGGAAGCAAGATGATCGATGCACCGGTTGTTAAAAGAGCTCAGAGAATTATAAAACTTGCGCTCCTTAATAAGCAAATCACCAAGAACTGGAAGAATAAATAGAGTTTATCCGAACAGAGAATATCTGTTCGTACTAATTAAGAGGACGTTATGAAATTAGTAAAAAACGCAGCCGGAAGAATGGTCCCGGTAATGGTAAACGGTGAGAAACAAATTCCCTTTAAAGGCGTCGGCAAACACAAGCCAAAAGGATATAAAGCCAAACCGGTTATTAAATCCTGCGCTGATTATCCGGCAGATGGAAATAAAATTGCCAAGACCCTGAAAGATGCGCTTAAAAAAGCCGGATTAAAGAACGGAATGACTATCTCAACCCATCATCATCTGCGCAACGGCGATGTTCTAACAAATATGCTATTCGATGTTATAAAGTCAATGGGAATTAAAAATATCCGCTGGTATCCAAGCGCGTCATTTCCCTGTCATGAGCATTTGATAAAGTATCTTGAAGATGGTACGATTCATCACATAGAAGGTAGTATGAATGGTCCGCTCGGTCGGTTTACATCTGAAGGTAAGATGAAAGGTATGGGCGTCCTGCGCTCTCATGGTGGCAGATATCAATCTTTGCAGGATGGTGAGGTTCATGTTGATATAGCAGTTATTGCCGCACCTACGGCAGATCCTTTCGGAAACGCTACGGGAGACCAGGGCAAGTCAGCGTGCGGTTTACTTGGCTTTGCGCTTGGTGATTCGGAATATGCCGATAACGTTATTGTCGTCACTGATAACCTTATCCCTTTCCCCTGCATTCCCTGGCAAATTCAGGGGAACAACGTGGACTATGTTGTTGAAGTAGACAGCTTAGGCGATCCTTCGAAAATTGTTTCAGGTACTACAGAAGTAACAAAGAGTCCTGACAGACTTCTGATAGCTGAATATGTTGCTCAATTCCTTGAAGATACCGGTATTATGAAAGACGGTTTCTCGTTCCAGGCAGGTGCGGGCGGCACTAACCTTGCTTTCGCGTTGTATCTTAAAAAACGTATGAAGAAGAAAGGAATTAAAGCACGATTCATTCGCGGCGGCTCGACGAAATACCTGGTCGAAATGCTTGAGGAAGGTTTTACGGATTATATACTTGACGGACAAACATTTGATCTTGAGGGTGTGCGTTCAATGCATGAAAATCCCGGACATGTTAACACAAGTCCATTTACAAGTTATAATTATCACGGGAAAGGCAACTTTGCTTCTATCCTCGATGCTGTAGTTCTCGGTGCAACTGAAGTCGATTTGAATTTTAATGCTAATGTAGTTACCCATTCCGACGGTTACCTTCTTCACGGAATCGGCGGCTGGCAAAACTGTCTTTTCTCAAAATGTACAATACTGGCGATTCCGACTTTCAGGGACAGGATTCCGGTTATTGTAGATGAGGTTACAACGCTAGTCGGACCAGGCGAACTTGTAGATGTAATTGTAACCGAACGAGGTATTGCGATTAATCCGAAGCGCAAGGATCTTCTTAAGGCAGCTAAAGGATCATCACTTCCTGTCCGTTCAATAAAAGAAATTTATGACGAGGTTATCGAGCTTTGCGGTGGCGAACCTGAGAAACCAAAGGTTAACAGGAATAAAGTCGTTGCCGCAATTAAATGGGTAGACGGGACTATCCTGGATTCAGTCTTCCAGATAAAGAAATAGACTTAGCTTTTATCAGACTCAAAATAGTGACTTATTTTTTGTATGTTTGGTTAGTTGATTTGCAACCACAATGGATTCATTTCTATTGTGGTTTTTCTTTTTAGGAAGGGTTGGAATTGAAACGAATAGGACTTGCACTGGGAGCCGGCGGAGCCAGAGGTTTGGCTCACATTAAAATTCTTGAAGCATTTGACGAACTTGGAATTCAACCTTCGATTATATCCGGTTCGAGCATTGGCGCCGTTATCGGTGCTGCATATGCATCAGGGCTAACAGCCAAAGAAATCTCATCAAAAGTTGAAAAATTAATTAAGAGTCGTAAAAGCAAGGCTTGGGAGTTCTACAGAAACTCCGAAATCAAATTACTTTTTAACCTTGTTGATCTGGAACTTAACAGCGGTGGATTTATCAAGGGAGAGAAGTTTCGTAAATTTTTAGACTCTGAAATCACTGCATCTTCTTTCGAAGAACTAAAAATTCCACTTAAGGTAGTTGCTACTAACTACAACAAGAAAACACAGAAAATATTTGATAAGAGAGAACTGCTCCCGGCAATTACCGCAAGTTATTCACTACCAGGACTTTTTGTCCCGACAAAAATCGGCAGGCATGCATATGTTGACGGAGGTATGGTTAATCCCCTTCCGTACGATATAATAAAAGATGAATGTGATGTCACAATTGCAATTGATGTATCGGCAACTAAATCGGCCGGCGGAAATGGCAAACCGCCGTTTTATGAAATAGTTTTTACTGCATTCCAGATTATGCAAACCTCAATAATGAATGAAAAACTTAACAAATCAAACCCAGACTATCATATTAAAACTGAGATAAAGGATGTGAGAATGCTGGACTTTGCAAAGTTTGATGAGATTATGGAGCAGGCCGGACAATACAAAACCGAGTTACTGAAAATTCTAAAAAATCTTATTGATGGCTAGGCTTTACTTTCCGAAATAGGGTTGATAACCATATTTACGAACATATCTCGGATCAATTGCAATCTTCTGACTTACTTTATCGAATGACGCAAACAAACCATACCCTCCTTCGATATTGCTGTAATCTACTTCATCAAGTCTGATGGAATATTCGTCCAGGAAATGTGATCCTATATAATAACCGGTTAGAAACTGGTCATATGTATAAACTTCTATTTCCGCATATGATATGTAATAATCCTGTTTATCGGGGTCACCTTCCGAAATCTGTGCCATTGTATCATTGAAGATATCCATCGAGTATATTATACTTTTGCTAAACGAAGGAGAAATAAAAATCGGTTCTTGGGTTCCTCCAACATCAGTATACTTAATTGGTACTCTCTTGGTAAACGTCACGTAATCACCATCGATCAATTTATAATAGATTATCTTCAATCTTGGATCGTAGTATGGAGAATCGTTCATTTCATCCTTCCAGGCAATTGTAAAACTATCGAATTCTTCATCTGATAGAACTAATCCTCCGGTATAGGAATGTTCAAAAATTATCCTGGACGGCACACTCGTTTCTGATTTCAGTGTATCCCCTTCAGGCAGAACAGCTATCAATGACAGATCTCTTGAGAGTGTATTCCTAAGTTCATTTGTATAATAAAAATGTACTTCTCTATTATTTCCGTCCGAATCAATAATAGTTGTAGTGCTGTCTTTGAACACAATGACATCATTGCCATGATTAATAAATACCTGAGCGTTCGCAACAAGTCTTTCAGAATAATTCTCTCCCGAGTACTTATCCTTAACTTCGTATGTGCGTGATATTGTGGCAATACTGTAAGTTGAAGTTGCATCAACCAAACAATTAAGCACATAAGCATCCTCAAACTCATTTTGGACAGAGAAATTTTCCTCACAGGATAAATATCCGAAGGCAATAATTATTATTGATAAAATTTTTAAAATACTTCTCATATTTCTACTTTTATAGTTCCCGTTGCTAGTATTGGAAGCATGTTAACACGTTCACCGGTATCCCGTTCGAAGTAGAAGAGGTTCTTCCTGTTATACACATTCAATACACTGAAGTCCACTGTCATTTTCATGAAATTGAAAACAAATTTCCTGGAGATGTTAAAATCCAGTCTATGATAGTCCGGGAGCCTTTTAGAATTGTTGGTACCAAGCAGTGTGAATGGATAGTACGAATAGTAAAACTCATCGAGCGATAGACTATTGATTAGGAATTTGTCATAGTATCCCGCAGTTGGAGTATATGGTTGTCCTGAATGATAATTCCACGCTAATCCGGTTAACCAGTTTTTACCGAGGTTAATCTCAAGCATTATTTTAAATGTATGCGGTGAATCATACCTCGGAGGAATCTCTTCTCCATTAATTGCCTGTTTTGATTCACTGTACGCATACGAACTTGAGAACATTACCGGATGAAAATTAACTTCAAGGGAGGCTTCAGCTCCGTATGCCTCGCCTTCTGCACCAATAAGATCATCATCAGAAATTAATTTCTTATCCGGATTCAATGTCGGAATATTTGATAATTCCTTATAGTAAGATTCCAGACCAAGAGTAATATTTGATGTAAAGTCAAAATCTATTCCGAAGTTGTAATGAATAGATCTGGCGGAGCCGACATAACCAGGCGTTATGAACCACGGCTCGAAGAGAGAAACGATATCATTATCATCAGTAAGCGTAGTAATATTCTGTTCGTACAATCCCCACGATGCTTTAACAGCAATTTCGGGTATTAACCTGTAAGTTGCATTTACTCTAGGTTCAAACGCAAAATTCCCTTTTGAATTATAAGAAGCCAGGTTAAAGCGAGTACCAAAATCGAGTCCGAAGTTGTCCCACCTCATAAGTTTATACTTTAAATACAGACTAATTGTTGCTCCTAAATCAGTTAAATCCGTAAACACCCCGGTTCTGTTAAGCATAAACAGTTTTGTTTTCAGGATATTAAAGTTAATTCCAAGTCCAAGTTCATCTCTTGAATCATATATATACCCGAAATCCATCCTCATTGTGAATTCGCGGACAAGATTTTTCATCGCCCTTTCATCGCTTAATTTCGGACTAACCTCGGCTTCGAATTCACTCTGGTAAATATTCAGTTCACTGTGTAAAGGAGAGCTGTAAATTTGAAAACGTTTAAAGCCTATTATGTTGTTAGTCCATTTGTAATCAGCGGAATAAGGATCACTATTTATCAACTGATCCTTACTAAAGAATCCGTGAATTGAAAATTTGCTGTCATCAATAAATTCCGGATCAGTGTTCTGATAATTAGCACGAAATGAGAAGTCGTAAAATTCGAAAGGTGTATCCTTATTGTTAAAAAACTTCTTCAGTATATCCCGTGAATGGCTTCTGCGGCCTGTAATGATGAATGAACCATGCGGAATAGGTCCTTCCACCAAACCTTTTACAGTCAGCATACTCAAACTGGCTTTTGCGTCGTAATCGAATCGGTTACCCTCTTTAGTATTAATTTTCAATACAGACGAAAGCCTTCCGCCATTTTCGGATGGGAATCCGGCTTTGTAAAACTCCATGCTGTTTATCATCTCAGGATCAATAACACTGAAGAGTCCCAAGGCATGAAACGGATTATAAACAGTTGCATTATCGAGTAGAACAAGGTTCTGATTGCTGGCGCCACCGCGTACAAAATACTTGGCAGAAACGTCTCCTACAGCCTGCACACCCGGAAGATATTGCAATGAACGGAATATATCTGCCTCAACTCCTCTGGGATGCCGCTCAACTTCCTGAATACTTATTCTGTCGAGACCGATATCGGTTGCATTCGGAGCTGCCTCTTTATCTGCTATTTTTTCAATTACCGCCATTTCAACAGTACTGGACCCCAGATAAACCTTAATATCTGTAATCATATTAGGTCGAACCATAACACGCAGTTTTTTAGTGTTATATCCCAGATATGAAATTACTATCTCGTAGTTCGCTCCACCTTTAATACCCGTAATAATAAAGTAACCTTTTGTATCTGTGGTAGCACCTGTATTTAACTCAGGGATATAGACATTAGCGAAAACTAATGCTTCCCCATTTGTGGAATCTGCAACAAGTCCTCTTACCTTACCATTAGCTTGCGCTGCGAGGTTCGATGCTGCCAGGAGAAGAATTAAAGTTATTTTTACGAGTGATTTCAGCATTCAACTTAAAGTGAATAATAAATTGAGTTATACGGATGAAAACTGTGAGAAAATATATATTATATTAAATTATTCCAATCTAAAAATACTTCTACGATTTGATGTTGCACGAAGTACAATAAAGTGAAGTAAGTTATTTATCCTCTCCCGGTATTAACCGGGAGAGTGGAAAGATACAACAATTCTTGGAATGAAAGCTAGTCTTCAAGAGTAGATAGATTACCCGGATCCTGCCCGAGTTCCTCTGCTTTCAGCACACGCCTCATAATTTTGCCGCTTCTGGTCTTAGGCAGTTTATCAACAAACTTTACGGAAGCCGGCTTAGCAATTGGTCCAACCTCGTGACCGACATGCTGTCTTAACTCTTCTTTCAGATCGTCATTGCCATCAATTCCAGCTCTGAGAATTACATATGTGTAGATTACATTACCTTTAACATCATCAGGAATAGCAATTGCCGCGGCCTCAGCAACAGATTGGTGGCTTACAAGTGCACTCTCGATTTCAGCGGTACCCAGACGATATCCTGAAACTTTAATAACATCGTCCACCCTGCCGATTACCCAGATATAGCCGTCTTCATCTCTCCTGGCGCTGTCTCCGGTAAGATAAACACCCGGATACTTGCTCCAATACTGATCAACATATCTATCCGGATCTTTGTAGACAGTTCTAATCATCGACGGCCATGGTGTTTTAATTACCAGGTATCCTTCCTGATTATCCTTAACCGGTTTTCCCTCTTCATCATATATATCCATCTCAATTCCCGGGAATGGTCTTGTGCCCGAACCCGGTTTAAGTGGTACACACGGCATTGGCGTAATCATGAACATTCCGGTCTCAGTCTGCCACCAGGTATCCATGATAGGACATTTTCCATCACCGACCACTGTGTAATACCATTTCCATGCTTCAGGATTAATTGGTTCGCCAACGGAACCCAGGAGTCTTAGAGAACTTAAATCGTGTCTGTTTACCCAGGCATCCCCGAATCTCATTAATCCCCTGATAGCGGTTGGAGCTGTATATAATATATTAATCCCGTAGTTCTCGATCATCTGCCACCACCTGTTGGGATACGGGAAATTAGGCGCACCTTCATACATGAAAGAAGTTGCTCCGTTGAGAAGCGGCCCGTATACAATATAACTGTGTCCCGTAATCCATCCCGGATCAGCCGCGCACCAGTAACGGTCACCTTCCTGTATATCGAATACGTACTTTAATGTTGTATATGTACCAACCTGATATCCGCCATGAGTGTGAAGGATAGCCTTCGGCTTGCCTGTTGTACCGCTTGTATAAAGAATGAATAACGGATCTTCCGCATCCATTACTTCCAGTGCGCACTCATTAGTTGCAATAGGTAGATTCCGTAATTCGTGATACCACATATCACGTCCGAATTCCATATTAATTTCCTGACCAGTACGCTTAACGACAATAACATGTTCAATTCCGCCGGCACGTTTAAGGGCTTCATCGGCAATATCTTTAAGCGGTACAATTTTCCCCCGCTGATATGCCCCGTCTGCAACGATCAGTACTTTGGATTCGCTGTCTTCAATTCGTTCATGAAGTGCCTCAACAGAAAATCCACCATAAACAACAGAATGTATAGCTCCAATCCTTGCGCATGCCAGCATTGCAATCATGATTTCCGGGATTCTTCCCATGTAAATTGTAACCCTGTCCCCTTTTTCAACGCCCATACTTTTAAGGATGTTTGCGAACTTACATGTCTCTTTGTGAAGTCTATAGTACGACATAGCTTCAAAATCGCCATTCTCACCTTCCCAGATCAAGGCTAATTTATTGCGTTTCTCGGTTTTAACATGAACATCCAGGCAATTATATGAAATATTAGTTTTCGCGCCTGTAAACCATTTGAAGAACGGTTTTTCGGAATCGTCAATTACTTTGTCCCATTTTTTGAACCAGTGTAACTCTTCCGCTCTCTCCTGCCAGAAACCTTCGTAATTATCACTTGCCTTCTTCGACAGTTCATCCCAGTCCTTGATATGAGCTGAATTTATCACATCTTCGGAAGGGAGATATATTTCTCCATGGAATTTTTTTTCCGACATTTTACCTCCGGGTTGAAGTATATAGTATTGGTGAATTGAGTTCGAATTTAACTGAACAGAAGATTAAAAGCAAATTGGATTACATATCCATTATATGGAATAATCATCAATTTGCCTTAAATCCATGAAATCAAAACCGCATATCCATGCGGTTGTTAAGGTTTACAATTTTATTTATTTACAGTTTAGAATTATTCATAAATTTAACCTTAGGGGGCATAATGAATGTGAACAATATTCACAAAGAAATTAAAAATCCTCTTGCGGACCTCATAAGTGATGAAGTATATGATGTTCTAAATGAGAACGGTTTAATAAATCATAAATCAGTTCGTGATTACCATATTCGCAAGACTTTCAGGCAATTGCGTTCTACGAAACTTTCCGCCGGTGATGCAATCGATAAGATAAGGGACAATTATCCGTATCTTCAATTCGATACTATCCGCAAAATTGTATACCAACCTCAGAGATAAATAAATTCTTTGGTTTGTTTAGTGATGAATAGAAGGGATTTCGATAAGAAGTCCCTTTTTTTTGGGGAGTAGTATACTTCCTGTAATTAGATCAGAAAACCGATGTTGTTTTCATTTTCTGGAATTGGAACTGTAAAAATAAACGAACTTCCCTCGCCAGGCTGACTTTCAACCCTTATTGTACCGCCATTTTTCTCAACAAGTTCTTTACATAAAATAAGTCCTAATCCGGTACCTTTCTCCTGATCGGTTCCAATTTCAGAATGGTGCACATCTATTTTGAATAATTTTGGTATGTCTTCACGGTTGATACCTATACCTGTATCCTGAACAATCACTTCAATAAAACCGGATATCATTTTACTCAGTATCATTACCTCATCCCCCTCCCGGCTGAACTTAACAGCATTTGAAGTAAGATTGCGTAAAATAGTAAATAGCATATTGTTATCGGCATAAACTTCGTGTTCAGGTTTAACGCGGTTTTTAATTGAAACTCCTTTCTTACGAGCATTATCAACATTGAGCTCGACGACCTGCTGCGATACTTTAAATAACGCAATTCCTTCGGGACTGAATTTCATTCTTCCGGTCTGTACTCTAGACCATTCCAGAAGATTCTCCAGAAGAGTAAAAGTCTTTTTTGCAACGTCAAACATGTTGTTTGCAAATTCCTTAAGCTCGTCCTGAGTCATTTCCTTATATTCATTGGCTATCATTTCCGAATAACCGAGAAGAGCGGTAAATGGACTTTTAAGATCATGAGCTACTATCGAAAAGAACTTATCCTTACTAGCCACCAATTCTTTTAGTTCTGTTGAATATTTTATAAGTTTGTCTTCACTCCTTTTTTTATCAATTGCCAGGGCTATCTGTTCGGAAACGAAGATTAATATTTCCTTTTCAACTTCACCATAAGTATCTTCATTATCATAATCCTGCAGAACAATTGCTCCGATAAGATTATCTTTTACTTTTAGTCTAACACCCAGCCAGATCTTACTCGGTTCACCCAATAAGTCAGTTTCGCCCTGCTCACGTAACTTTAGGTCCAGTTGTGTATCGATCAGCATATCCTGATCAATACGCAGAATATACTCGGTAAGTCCTTTTCCCAAAGCTCTTTCGGCCGGAGGTGAATCATATTTATCCACAAAATACGGAAATGACAATGTATTTCGATCGTCATCGGAAAGAGCAATATAAAAGTTATCAGCGTGCATGAGGGTTTTAACAATATCATGGATCCGCCCGTACAAATCATCGATATCTTCGATTACAGAAACTGCCTCCGAGATTTTGTAAAGTGCAGACTGGATCTTTTCATTTTTGTACCGTTCAGTTACATCACGAATAGCTGAAACTCGAACAGGTTTATTGTCATATATAAAATGGCGAGCTTCTATCTCGGCAGTGAATTTTTCCCCGTTCTTTTTAATACCTGTAATTTCATACGGATCAAAAGACCCATCCTTAATGTTTTCAATAGTTCTATGCCGGTCCTCTTTTGCAACAGCAATATCAATTATATTTTTACCAACCAATTCTTCCAATTTGTAACCAAGCATATTCAGAAATGACTGGTTGGCATCAATTAAAATTCCATTGTCATGAATTATAATCCCCTCAAAAGTCACCTCGGAAAGATTTCTGTATCTTTCCTCGCTATACTTCAATTCATTTTCTACAAGTTTTTCCTTAGTAATATCCCTGGTAATTCCAAAGGTCCCGATTATATTTCCGTTTTCATCATACCACGGATACTTGGAAGTAATTACCCAGGTTACTTTCCCATCCGGCCAGGTTTCCTTCTCCTCTATGTCAAGTTGTGGTTTACCGGACTTGATTACCTCCTGCTCCAGTTTAAACGCTTTACTGGCATGTTCTGAAGAAAAAATATCTTTGTCTGTCTTACCAATGATTTGAGATTCGGAACTAAGCCCGAACTTTTTTATCGTTGCTTCATTAACTTTAATAAATCTTGAGCCGATATCCTTATAATAAAGACTGTCTCCTGTATTCTTCATCAGGATATCAAGAAAGGATTTCTGCCTTGAGATATCATCGGGATTAGCCGGAGTATTATGCTTATCTGAGATCATAAAAGATGTAATCGTTTGATAAAATATTTACTAAATTTTTATAAAGATACGAAATTACAAACAAATATTGTTTTGAAATGTATATTTAAAGAGTAAGCTTACAGTTCATTGAATCATTATCTAATGATTATTTCATCTGCAGGACTACAAAAGTTATATCATCCGCTTGTTCTTTCCCGTTGCTCCAGTTATCACACGTAAGTCTTAAATCCGAAATAATCTCTTCAGAGGACTTTGTACCGATCTGCCCGAATAGCTTATTTATTCTTTCATATCCGTACATCTCATTATCCCGGTTAAACAATTCCGGAAATCCATCGCTCATGAGAAGAATTGTATCCCCTTTTTCAAGAGTCGTTTCTTTTAGTTCGTAAACAAATGTGGACGGTGCTCCGAGAGGCATTCCTTTAATAATTACTTCTTCAACGACACCTTGTGATTTCCTGTAAATTAGTGCCGGCGGCATTCCGGCTGCGGACATAGTGAGTTTGTTACCCTTAAATTTAAGTATCATTAGACACATTGATAACAAACGTAATCTCATATTCCTTAAACATCTGGAAATTTCACTGAAAGTATAGAGAATATCCGGATTCGATGCATGAGTACTAAACAAGCTCTTTGTTGCGGTTACCATTGTACCCGCATTAAGTCCGTGTCCGGTTGCATCACCTGCAACAACCGTTAATGTTCCGTCCAAGTCTATGTGAAAATCGTAATAGTCTCCACCTACTTCAGTTGCAGTACTCATGAATACTGCAATATCAAGATTTGGCAATTCCGGAATTGTCTCAGGCAGCATTGACAACTGGAGATTACGCGCCTCTTCAAGTTCTTTTGTTTTTCTATCATTCTCAGCCTGCACAGCACGTGCCTGAGCTTCTGCGGCAACAGCACGCAACTCTGCCTCCTGCATTTGCTGGCGCTGACGTTCCTTTTGTAGAATCTTATTCTTCTGGAATTTTTGGAATGAGATAAAACCGACAATCAATACTAAAACATATGTGAAATATGCATATATCGATTTCCACCATGGGGGGTATATCACAATCGCAAGCTGCTTGGGAGTTTTCGACCAGACACCGTCTGAATTGGATGCCCTGATGCTGAATGTATACTCACCAGGATCAAGATTTGTATAAGTCGCATATCGCCTGTTGTCGTAATGCCACTCTTCATCGAAACCAACTAGCTTATACGCATACTGGTTCCTCTCAGGACGGACATAATGAAGAGCGGTAAACTCGAACGAAACATCATTTTGGTTATAAGATAAGAGCAGGCTATCGGTAACTGAAATCGACTTCTTCAGTGGTGAATTCGGGGCTGATGGCGTTACAACCTTTCCCGAAATTAACATCCTGTTCAACACAATTTTAGGAGCTACAGTATTAATGTTACCAGGCTTAAATACGTTAAAACCATTTTCTCCGCCAAAGTATATATTCTCATTTTCGTCCTTGAGAAATGCACCTTGTGTATAAGTGTAACCCTGCAGGCCATCTTCCATATCGTAATTAATAAAACTGACCTGTTCCTCACCGGTGCGAGTCATTTTAACAAGTCCTTTAAGTGAACTGATCCAAATGTTACCCTTACTATCTTTGAGCAGACTGAGTAGATAATTTGTCGGCAGTCCGTTATTAACCGTATAAGTCCTAAATTCGCCGGTTGAAATATTCAACTCCATCAGCCCGCCGAAAGTCGCCAAGTAAAATTCATCCTGTGATTTCTGGATTACGGAATTTACTCTGCTATTGGAAAACACTGTGCTTGAACGCTGGTTTGAAGCATATTGCTTGAATCTGGCGGTTGCTGGATGATAAATGGAAAACCCTTCGGTATTACTTCCAGCCCAGATATTTCCATTCGAATCCTTGTAAACTGTTCTTATGTAATTACCTACCAGGGAATTGTCAAATTCCTTCTTGGGAATATTTTCACTGAAATAATCAACTTCCGCCGTCGATAATTTATACAGCTGAATACCCCACATATTAGGATCGTAAGGTATCGCAGCATTCCATTCATCGTATGAATGAGAATCATCAGAAACATATCTTAACTTGTACCTGCCCGGTTGAAGTGTTATTATAGAAAGCTGCATAAAGTTCTTAAAATCCCCTCCAGCGTGACGTAAGTTAGAAGCTTCAGTTTTCCAAACCGTATCGCCTTTTTGATTTTCTATCCAACCATGGTCCCATAGTGACTGATCGTTAATTAAAAAAGCTTCTCCTGCGGTTGACACTAAAAATGAGGAGACCTCGTTAACCTCGAACTGTTCCGTCAAATTCTGATTGTTACCCGCCTGCAAGATACCTGCAAACAATCTGCTATTCTTGATTGTTTCAAGTCGTTGTAATACGTTTGATGTATAAGTTGTATCAAAACTATTAAAACGCTGGTTTTCATTGGTCTTGACATTAAATTGATTTAACCCATTTTGCGTTGCAATCCATAGATATTTATTTTCATCATTCAGAATAAACCGGATAAATCCGCTAGTCAGGAAATTCGCGTCTTTGTATGAATTCCCAAACTGTTCAACTTTCTTACCGATTAGATCATATCTTAAAAGACCGTCACCCCATGTTCCGATCCAGAGTACATTGTCATCTGTTTCAGTAATAGATCTTATATTCAGACCATTCTTCAGTTTAATTGGAATATTGATCGGCTTAATTTGTCGAGTTTTAGGGTCGTACAAGTTCACAGATGTAATTGCGGCAACCCATATTTTACCTGGGTAGGTGTAAGACTTTGCAAAACAGGCAATCGTCTGAGACTGAGATGGATTCTCTTTATCGGCTATTTTTATCGTTGTCATCGGCTCTTTAACCGGATCACATTTATTTATACCACTATTTGAACTTCCAATCCAGAAGACCCCGGAAGCATCAATTATAATACTCAGAAGAAAATTACTTGAAATGGAGTTTTCCTCCTGCGGATTGTTTACATACTGAGTTGTTTCACCTGTTACCGGATCATACCTTAACAATCCATTATTAGAAGTCACGTACCATAAATCTCCATTACTATCCTCTGTCATCCTGAATATTTCAGCTCCGTCCAGGATTGGATAATGTTTAAACTCATTTTCGCCCAGTTCCATCATGAAACTGACACCATCATAGGAATTCAGAAATAATCTATTTTCCCTGTCCTTAAAAAAGAACAATGAGAACCTGTCTTTACCGGTAAATTGTTTCAGACTGTCATTCATGTCAACGGTCTCGGAACGATCTTCAGATACCCTATTAATACCGTCTGCCACACCGAAATTTCTACCATAACTGAACCAGAGTCTGTTTTGTGAGTCTTCCATTATATCAAAGATAGCAAAATTCATAACCGCTGATGAATCCTGATCAGAAAACATCGGGGTAAATGTATGTTCATCCCGATCAAAGTATGTGAGACCGTGATAAGCTTTGCCAAGAATTAGTCTCCCGGAATGATCTTCATATATCGATAAAACTCCGTTATAAAAAGCCTGGTTGTTATCCGCATCAAAATAGAATGATTCAAAATTGTCGGCATCACGATTATATAAGTTGAGAGCCTTTTCCGTACCGATCCACAGATTACCTTGCGAATCTTCATATAATTCAACGACCAGATTACCCGCAAGGGAATTCGGGATTTCAGGGTCTTCCCTGTAAACAGTAAATTCATAACCGTCGTATTTATTCAACCCGTCGGATGTAGCAAACCAGAGCAGACCAAACTGATCCTGAATAATATTCTGAACAGTGGAATTGGATAAGCCGTCGAGCAAGGTTAGCTTCTCGAAGGACAGATTGCTTTGAGCATAAAACTGACTCCAAACTGAGAGCAGCAATAAAGCAATTATCTTTTTAATTAAAGGCTTGTTCATATAAGTTGTCCTTATGCTGAGAAGTATTGTTCGAATTACTTCCTATATAGACACAGAGCGGTTATATCATCACTCTGAGGTGTGTTCTTTGTATGTTTGCGCACATCCTTAACGATTTCATCAATAAATCCTGCAGAGTCCTTGAAATCAAATTTTTTGAAATATTCCTCAAGTCTTTCGTCTGAATACTCTTCCTCATTTTTATCCATGGCTTCCGGTATACCATCAGTGAACATCAGCAGCTTTTCACCTTTATTTATTACCAGCTTTTCCCCATCAAACGGAAGTCCCATATCGAACATACCAAGTGCTACACCTCCCGCGTCAATTTTGTACAGGGTGTTGTCTTTTTTTAGTAGCAACGACGGATTGTGACCTGCATTAACAATTTCAAGTTCACCGGATTCGGAATCAAGCAGAGCAATAAAAAAGGTAATGAATTTATCTGAAGGGGATGAATTGTATATAACAGTATTAATTTTCACTGCAAGTTCACTTAGCGGCACCTGTAAATCAAGATAAGCGTTCAGTGAAGCGTTCAATGTACTAACCAGCAACGAAGCTGGGACGCCTTTCCCGGTTACATCTGCCATAATCAGTGCATATCTTCCGTCATTCAGTTTTTTGCAATCGTAATAGTCCCCTCCCACTTCCTTAGAGGGAATATTAATACCAGCTACATCATAACCAGGAATATCAGGAAGTCTGTCCGGAATAATCTTTTTCTGTATATCTGAAGCTACAGAAATTTCTTTTTCTATAGTTTCTTTCTCCAGCGCCTCCCGATGAAGATGCGCGTTCTCAATTGCAGAACTTAATTGTCGCGCAAATGCTCCCAACAGTATATCATCATTTTCATCGAAATCAACAATACCGGCTCGGCTTTCCTTTTCAATTAATACGAATTCATAAGACTTTTTCAGCAATTCAAACTTGGTCGATAATTTATTTTCGGATTTGAAAATGTACTCTGTATCAAGTCCCGGTGGAAAAGTTGTAGATTTATTAAGACCCGCATTTTCCTTAATAAAAACAGCCCCGGCTGAGGCATTTGTCAATACAACTGCTCTTTCAAGTGCTAATTCCATTAAAGAATCTGTTTTCTCCAGAGAAGTGAGCTCAATACCTGTATCAATTAGACTATTAAGCTGCAGCACCCGATGATTCAAAGAAAAGATTAGTTCCTTTTCTTTTCTATGATTAAGATAAGCCTGGTATGCGTTTGTTAGAAGTTGTAAGAATATTTGAAGAGAGATTTTATCAAAAGCGCTGAACTCGGTCTTATCTATTTTACTGCCTATTAAAAGACCAAAATGAGTACCATCAATCAGTGGAACTGTAACTGCAAGTTTAAGCTTCTCATCCTCAATACTGTTTATCTTCGGTAATTTATCGGGTTCGAGATGATTGCTATACTCCTCAGACTGCTTCTGATGTAAATATAATGGAATCCAGTTCCCTTCCTTTTCGGTTAGATGGAGTACATTAACATTGATGGTTAACAGGTTACCGCGAATGATATGTCCAAAACTCCTGGCCAGTTCATTTAAATTACTCGATTGTGAAAGTACATCGAAACCTTCCTGAAAAGATTTCACCTGAAGGTTTAACTTGTCAACAAGTATTGAAAGTTCGGAATTAGCCATAGAATGATCAAATTGTTAGAAATCGGTTATAATATAAAAGGACTTTTTTGATAGCTAAAGTATTCACTGCTAGTTCCAAAATCATAAGAATCTAATGATTAAAAATGAATAAAATCGGCAGAATTTGAAATCATATTACCGAATATTTTCAAGTAAACAATTGTACGGTAGCTGACTCATTTTAACCTTTATTAATGTTAGACCCATACAGTCACATCATATTAAAATCAAGTCAGGGCAATAATAATAATTTGAAATTTAGGAAACAATTTGAATAATGTTTTGCGAATCTAATAAGGATAAAAGTCTTAGTAAAAAGAAATACTTGAGTTTTAAGGGGAGCGGAGAGGCAGAAGCAACTACAATCCTACCTCTCCTGTGGGGAACAATTATTTATATAGCTATACCTTCAGTAACAGTTAATCGTGACGGGAATAAAATTTCTATTTTAGTAATGGAATCAGGCTGACTTTCAATATGAATTTGAGTTTTATAAAACTCACATAATCTCTTTATTATTGCAAGTCCTAAACCATTTCCATCCTGCTCAAAAGTTTTTCTTTTATGCTGAACAAAAGGTGATATTTTCTCAATTTCTTCACTTGTCATACCTCTGCCGAAGTTCGTAACGATTACGCTAAAATGTCCATCTACATTCTTCGTTTCAAGTAAAATTTCCGAATCTTTTGTTGAAAACTTATTTGCATTAACAAGTAACTCTTCTATAATCAGTTTGAAATGATCTGCAAACATCCTGATTTCAAATTCGGCAACCTGAGAATCATTCTTAAAGTTAATCCTGTCACGGAATCCTGATTTCTCCAACACTTCTTCAATAATCCAGTACGGTGACGAAATATAGTGATCAAGAAGTTCCGTGTAATTTACCTGATCCTTTATCATTAACTCGGTTTCGGAGTATCTTAAAAATTTCTCAAGCGTTTTGTATAATCTATCAGATGTATTCCTGATACCGCTGAGCATAATCTTCATTTCGCTTTTGCTAAGTAAATCGAGATCCGACAGCATCATATCCGTATAACCAAATATGGATACAAGTGGTGTTCTTAATTCATGCGGGACATATGAAGAAATATTACTGTATAACTCTTCTAATTTTGATGTTAACTTTGTCTTTTTTGCAATTTGTGTTTCTATCGCATCGAGTAATTCACTCGTCCGGAAAGGTTTTGTGATGTAATCGTCGGCCCCGGCAACCATACCTTTTCTGATTTCAATTCTATCTACTTTTGCGCTTAAAAAGATAATCGGAATCTGTTCAGTCTTCGGATCTTTCCTCAAGTCGTTTAATAAAGCATAACCATCACATTCAGGCATCATAATATCTGATAAAATCAGATCCGGCGATTCTGCTCTAGCAATCTCGAATCCCTCCCTGCCATTTGTGGCAGAAAGCGTATTATAGCCATTCAAGTTAAGAATCTTAACTATATTGCTTAATACTGCTTTGGAATCTTCAACTACTAAAATTTTGCTCATTATCTTTTCCTTTCTTGGTGCAATAATAAACTAATGGGACTCTAAAACAATGCAAATTCAAATAAATGCGTTATAAGTGCAATAAGTGAGCGCTATGCTAAATATTATATATTCTTTGAACTATACTCCTAATTTCCGCTTAATTTTAACAGCATATCTCTGACTAATTGGAAGAGGACTGTCAATGTTCATCAATGAGACTTCATAATTCCTATGGTCTATTTTATTAATGTTTTCAACATATTTAAAATTGACGATTGATGATCTGTGAATCCTGATAAAATCTTTATCTGGAAGTTCTTCTTCCCATGACTTTAAAAGTTTTCTTAAAAAATACTTTGTGTTATTACTCAAATAGACAGTTGAATACTCTCCATCGGCAGAAATATAGACTATTTCTGCAATTTCAACTAAGGTTGGCTTCCCACCGGCGTTAATAAGTATCCTGTCATCTGGTTTAAGGTGCCTTTCTTTAACAGCTTTGTCGGATTGGAGCGACTCAAATCTTTTAAGCCTTGTTTCTATCGCTTCAAGCAGGTCTTTTGCTTTTACCGGTTTGGTTAAATAATCATCCGCACCTAGGTTCATCCCCTGCCGTATGTCAGTTAGATCTGACTTTGCTGATAAAAAGAGGAATGGAATCTGGTTAATTGTCTCATCTTCACTAATCTTTTGCTTAATCTGAAATCCATCCATAACAGGAAGGATAATATCTGAAATAATAATATCCGGCATAATCTGCCTGATATTTTGAGTTGCGTTTTCCCCACTGTCCAGCTCATAAACATCATATTCATTCAATTTTAAGAGCAGACAAATATTCTCCCTGATATTGCGGTCATCCTCAATAATCAGGATTTTCTTCATTAGATCTCCGTTATAATTGGTAGTTTGACAGTGAAAGTAGTGCCTTTTTCAATTTCGCTATAAACTTCAATACTTCCTCCCAGCGTTTCAACCGATCTTTTTGTAATTGCCAAACCCAAGCCTGTGCCGGGCTCATTCTTTATATTACTCGCCCTGTGAAAAGGTGAGAAAATCTCCTCAAGTTCAGATTGTGGTATACCAATGCCCTGATCAATTACTTTTATTTCAAAACTATTATCGGAAATTTCCAAATGACAATCAATTGATTTGCCGTAAGGGGTATATTTGATTGAGTTAGATAAAAGATTGGTAAGTATCTGTCTGAACAGTTTCTCATCTATCAGAGTTTCAAACTTATCTTTATTGACTTCATAGTTAACATCAACATCATCCCCGGTACTTATAATAAGATCGTCAATTATCTGCAGGGTAAAGTCAACCAGTTCCACCATCTTCCTTTTAGCCACTAATTTACCGGAGTCAGCCCTGTTTATAGTTATAACATCGTTCAACATGTCGGTCATATAATCAATTGAATTGATTATTTTTGTGAAGTGATCCTTTTTCTCATTCTCGGACATTGAGACTCCAATAATATCAATAAGTTCTATTGAGGAAAGGATTGTTGACAGCGGAGTCCTGAATTCGTGACTTACCATAGAAACAAATCTGGATTTCAGTTCATTTAACTCAATAGCTTTATCAAGTGCATTACGTATTTCGCTTTCTGCTTTAATTCTAAGACTTATATCATGCGCACTAATAAGTATCAGATCTTGATTCATTAATTTAATAGGGAAAGTCCGAAGTTCAACTATTCTTGTACTGTTCCTGTTTGTCTTAATTCTGAACTCACCAATATAGGCCTGTTTACCCTTTTTGCATTCGTTTATACTTTTCCAAAAGTCATCAGACTGCTCTTTTGGAATCAACTTAGTATCAAGTATCTGAGTTCCAACTAGTTCCTTTTTGGATTTGTTCAACAACCTGATTGCGGCGTTATTACAGTCGGCTATTTTTGCATCCTGATGAATCAAATAAAAAGGTTCCGGAGCATATTCAAACAGGTTACGCCATCTGTCATTGGAAAGTTTGATTTCTTTTTCTACTTCCCATCTTCTTATTGCGCTCCCAATATTACCTGCAAGCGTAAAAAGTGCTGCAATTTCACCGATGGACCAGGTCTTCTGAGTTTTACAATCATCAAAACCAATAATTCCCCAAAATTTCTCCTCACTGAAAATTGGAATTAATGCCAGTGATTCAACTTTTCTTCTCTTTAAATAAAATGACTGTTTTTCTGTAAATATTCTGGATGAACCATACACTGCACTTCCTTCTCTAAGTTCATCATACCATTCTTCAAAACCAGACCTATCAATTGTAAAACTCTGAAATGCTTCGTTGAATAATTCAGGTTCTACATCTCTCGATGTCCATTCATATCTTTGACTAAACGAGTTGAAACCTGTCAAATCTGTTTCGTCCTGAAATATATAAATTCTATCCACTCCTGTGGAACGTCCAACATGTTCAATTGTATTGTAAAGCGCTTTATCAAGACTATTCTCAGATATCAGTATCATTGAACCGTTTGAAATGGCCTGCAGAAGATTATCTCTGCGCCTTATCATATCTTCGGCATTTTTAATATCCGATATTTCCCTTGCTGAGATTAATACGGACTTTATTTTACCTTCATTATTAAATTCGGGCACAATATTACAGTCGAGCCAAATATCATTTTTTACTTTAATCTCAAATCTGCTTTTTGACTCAGTAACAAAAACAGCCTCAATTATATTCACAATATTACTCTCGAATTCAGTCTCCAACCCTATGTTAGATAAATGTTCACCCTGAACTGTTTCAATTTCTTTGTTTGTAACCTTCTCAATAGCAGGGTTAGCATAAAGTATGATAAGATTTTTATCAATTCTTAAAATCGCATCATCAATATTCTGTGCGAGAGTTCTGAATTGTGTCTCTGATTCCTGGAGAGCTTTGGTTCTTTTTGAGACCAGTTCTTCAAGATGATTTTGATATTCTTTGAGTTGTTCTTCGGAGCGTTTTCTCTCAGTTATATCATGATTAATGCTGAGGATCGCCTTCTGTTCCTTGTATACAACTACAGAAGCGTTAACTTCAAAAATTATTTCATCTTTATTACGATTATACTGTACAGTCTCAAAATTATGATTTGTACCAACCCTGAGAGTATTTTCAACCTGCGAATGTCCTCGTTGAGGATCTTTTGAAAACTTTATTAGCGATTCGCCAATAAGTTCACCTTTATCAAACCCATATACTTCACACGCTCTTTTATTTACTTCCAGAATTATTTCACCTTCAGGTTCGAATATTATAATTGCATCATGAGCATTTTCAAATAGTCCACGATATTCTTTCTCTGATTGAATTAAATTCTTTTCGGAAATTTTTTTATCATTTATATCCTGAATCATTCCGATTGAACCAATAACATTACCGTCTTCATCAAACCAGGGTCTGGAAAAGTCGTTAACCCATGTAGTTTCTCCGTTCTTCTTTCGAATCAGCAGGTCAGACTGATATTCATGGATTTTTCCGGAATACCAATCCTCAGCAACATCCTTCGGGTCTTCTATATTTTTGGGTTTAATAATTTCACAGTGCACGAGTATATCAACAAATTTAAGCGTCCTGAATTCCTTATAACTATAGCCGGTAATCGTTTCAATGATACTGCTGATATAATCATATCTTTTTGTTACAGAGTTATAATTATAAAGCGCAATTCCGGCATACTCTGAAAGCGAAGTTATTCGTTCCTCGAATTCAATAATTTTACTTTCAGCTATCCTCCTATCAGTAATATCTTTAATCGTTATTACAAATCCATTGTCATCAGGTAATTTTGAGTTAATAACCGGTGCAACAGAATACTCGACGTATCGCTCGATGTTCTGAGGATTTTTTATTAAACACTCTTTTTTAATACTATTTTCATTTTCCGATAAACCCGAATCTTTAGTAGACTTCCAAATTAAATTGCGTCCGACAATTGTACTCAAATCAAGTCCAACTGAATTTTTCAGAGAAAGTCCGGTAAGTTCCTCACCTTTCGAGTTCATGAAAAGTATTTTACCTCTACTATCGATAGAGATTACAGTATCACTAATACTACTTAATGTTGTTGAAAGAAGAATTTCTCTGTCCAATAATTCGTTTTCGAGTTTGCTTTTAGATAAACAGATTTGTAATGCGGAAGCAAGCTCAAACTCTTCGAATGGTTTACGCAAGTAAGAGAATGGTCCGGTTGCCATAGCCCTACGCATTGTAAGTTCATCGCTATAGGCAGTAAGAAAAATAAAGGGGATACCGTATTTCTCACGAATAATTTTTCCAGTCTCAATACCATCCATAGTTCCTTCCAGCATGATATCGAGTAAAATAACATCGGGTTCAATACTGTTAAGGGCCTTTAGAACTTTCTCGCCGGATGAAAGAATATCAAGCACCTGATAGCCCAGCTCAATAAGTCTTTCCCTTATTTCGAGGGCAACTATCCTTTCATCTTCTACTATAAGTATCTTTTCTCGGCTCATAATTTATAGAGGAACTCGCCTGATTTTATAAAATGATAATTGAATCCAGGTAAATTTATTAAAAGCAAATGAAAATTGTTGCGAGAAATGTATCTTTCCGGTAAGATCCTACAGTAAAAGATTTGTGAATAATTTTCAATTATTTAGCTATGAAAACTATCTGTAATTCTCGAAGCATATTGTTTTGTAATGACGAATGGTTCCGATACATCCTGTAAAAACAGTCTGTATGATTTATTAAACCATTTTTCAACTTTTTGAACTGAATTAAGATTGATCATTGTATTCTTATTTATACGTATAAAAACTTCAGGAGGTAGAAGATTTTCCCAGTTTTTAAGCAGTTTCCTAACCATAATTTTATTTTTGTCATCGATGAACAAGTAGGAAGAAGAACCATCTGCTATAATATATTTTATATCCTTAACCAATACAAAATTTGCTGAGGAATCCCCCGGCAGAAATAATCTTTGGTCAAGCGAATATTTTTTCTCGGAATTCCCATCCGAATCCGTAAGTTCAGTTTCCCTTATTCTGCTTTTATTTATTCTTACCTTCACAACTTCGAGCAGATCTTTAATATGGAAAGGTTTTGTCAGGTAGTCGTCGGCACCAAGATTCATACCCTTCCTCAAGTCATCCATTTCTACTTTAGCAGTAAGAAATACAAAAGGTATAGTTTTAAACTTTTTACTTGTATTAATATCCTCAAGAATTTTGTAACCGTTGGTGTCGGGCAGCATTATATCACAAATTATTAAATCGGGATTTTCCTCCACGATCAATTCAATTCCCTCTTTGCCTGTGCCCGCTCCAACTGCATGATAGCCGTGTGCACTTAAAATTTTTATTAGATTATCCCTTACGGAAGAATCATCTTCAATTATAACTATACTGTCCATAATACTTCGCTTAATAGTGTGAGAACTAAATTATTTGGATTCCCCTAGTTCTTTATAGTGTATTTTCTTCAAAAAAATCGGAACTATCGCCGTCTTCCACATCCGGCACATAATCCAGTAATGTATCTGTCTTAATATACAATAATTCTGCAATAGTTATCAATCTTTCACAAATCCTTGCGACCAGCGCACTGTCATTGATAAGTGAAGTGGCCATGCTGCTCGATATCTTTCTGTTTCTTATCAATTCATCAAGCCTGCCATTAACAAGTACATCATGCTGCCGTGCCTTGGCCTGCAGTTTCAACAGTTTCGAATTTTGTTCTTTGATGTTTTCAACATTTTGTGTTCTGTAAATTTCTCTCATCACTTTTGCAATTTTCAACCTGAGTATATTATACTCATTTTTAATATCCGGATTATCGGATAAGCAGTAAGTTGAAATGTTATCCTGGATATTCCTTAAGTGCTTGATAATTTCTATCATATATCTGTTCGCAATTCTCACCTGGTTGATTATAGATACATCCCCCTCACTTAATTGATACGATTGTATAAGTGTAGCATATTTAATGATCTTACTGTATATCAATTTAATTTTCCGGTAGTATACATCATCGATATCTATATGGATTATTTCGGTTGAGTTTTTTACAATCTCTTTAAGTTTTATATCGGATAAAATATCATCCCTGTGAATATTAATCCCGTGCGCTATAATCTCAAATGCATTATCAAACAGGTGCCTCGATTCCTTTATGAAAGCAGGAATGGCCGATTCAGGATATTTCAGTACAGCCTTCGACAGATACTTAGGTTTCGCAATATCGTCATCCTCCCCGGTCTTGATAACACTTTCCAAAATTCGAACAAGGAGCGGTATAAGCGGCAGCATAATTAATACACCTACGATATTAAACAGCGTGTGAAACATTGAAAGCTTGAATAAATAATCCCCCGAAGCAATACCGACAACCTCGGAAATTCGATCCACTATCCAGCGAAATTCACCAATCAAAAGCATTGCCAGAATACCGGTTATCAGGTTAAATACCAGATGTGCACCGGCCAGCCTTCTGCCGCCAATACCTGAACTGATGGAACCGATGATTGCGGTTACAGTAGTGCCGATATTTGCACCAATTGCCATTGCAAGGCTATTTTCATAGGTAATCTGCCCGGTTGAAAGAGCTGCAAGTATTAATGCCAGTGAAGCATGACTTGACTGCATTAGTACAGTTGCCGTAATTCCAATCAGAGTAAAGAATAGAAGTCCCCAAAATCCTGTCATTGAAAATTGCTTAAGATCAAAATTCTGCTGATAAGCCTCGAAACCTGTTTTCATATAATGGATACCCAGGAAAAGAAATCCTATACCTGCCAGGACATACCCCGCCCCTTTTATCTTAGTATTAGATTGAAGAACCAGAATTACGCCAAACACAATCAGTGGCAAAGCAAAAGAAGATATGTTTAACTTCAATCCGAAGAATGATATTAGCCATGCACCGCTCGTAGTACCGATATTAGCACCGAAGATTATTCCAATTCCGGAGGCAAGATCAATTATTCCTGCACCTATGAAAGAAATACTCATCAGTGCTACAAGTGAGCTGGCTTGTAATACTGATGTAGAAACTATTCCGAATGATATACTTTTGAAGATGTTGTCGGTCGACTTCCGGAGCATATTCTCAAGAGGTCCGCCGCTGAACTTCTTAAATCCATCCTGCAGGAATATCATCCCGAATAATACAATTGCAACTCCGGCTGCAATTTCCTGAATCCGGGGAACGGTATAAAATACTGTACATAACAGTAATAGGAGTAAAACAAATACTGCTTTCTTCAAATTAATTAATCCGAAATATTTAGATATAGATTTGCATATGAGTAAAATCAGGCTGTTCTATCAGTTGCATCCCTTTATAACAAGTATTCACATTCTTGCAGGGAACTTATATGGATCAAACTGATTCAGAACCATTTTTTTATTTTCATGTAGATAAACATTGATACCCCAAGTACAACCATAACAGCCATAATTAATGGATAACCATATTCATATTTTAATTCAGGCATATTTTCGAAATTCATACCATATATGCCTGCGATAAATGTAAGCGGAATAAATATCGTAGCTATAATAGTAAGCACTTTCATCACCTGATTGATGTTATTATTGATGTTGGAATTGTTCAAGTCAATCAAGGACTTTATCATATCCGTATAACTAAAATAGTATTCCACAAGTTGATTCAGATGATCCTTAAGGTCATTAAAGTACACAAGGTTTTCTTCGTGAATTAAATCTGATTCCTCTTTGATTAGTATAGAAATAGCTTCTTTTAACGGGAGCAGAAATTTACGGAAACCCGTTAATTCGTTCTGGATATTATGTATATCCTCTATTCTATTAGTATAAACTCCCGCAAGCAGTTCATCTTCAAGATCAAGAATACGATTTTGGATATCATCGAACATTAAATAATATGTATCTATATAAGCATCAAGTAACACATAAAACAAATAATCGGCATCCTTTACTCTCGCTTTACCTTTTGCCTGCTTAATCCTCTCTATCTTAGGATCAAGCAAAGAATGAGGTGACTCATGTAAGTCAATAACTGTACCCGCTTTTAAGATAATGCATATGCTATTTGAATCCGATAATTTATCATTTGAACCGGAGACATATGATTTCAATATTACAGCAATATAATCATCCCCTTCTTCATACTTCGGTAAATGATATGTATTAACAACATCCTCTAAAAGCATGGGATGGATATTAAAATACTCTGCCAGTTCCTTTATCTTCTTAATGTTTTTGAATCCCGAAAATTCAATCCAGTTAACTTTATAACCTTCACCCGGTTGAAGTTGTTCAGATTCACCGAGAGTATCTTCGGTAAACCTTTCCGGATCATATCTTCTCTGAACCAGGTTAAATCCTTCATAAGAACTGTCGCCGATATAAGATATCTCACCCGGCGGACGCCCAACTTTTTCGTTTTTATTTTTAACTTTTCTTTTATTTTTCATCAGTAGCAGTATCCTTTTCCTTGTAAACAATTGTTCTGTATGGAAATGGTATTTCAATTCCTGCCTTATCAAAATGTTTCTTAACACTATAAAACAAATCACATTTAAGAACAAAACCTTCCATTGAATTACTAGACCATAAATATGCTCTCATATTTATTGATGATTCACCGTATCCCATGATTCGTACAATCACAGCCGGAACGCTATTTGCTATTTCTTCATCAGTACGATTATCAATTATAAATTTATGTTTTAGTGCTTCTTCCTGAACAATCTTAATAGCTTTATCCATATCCGAGTCGTAACTGATACCGAATTCAAAATGATTACATATTTTCGGATCGGCAATAGTCGAGTTCAGAATAGTTTCTTCGCTGATTATTGAATTGGGGATTATAAGCCTTCTATTTTCAAAATTCCTGATAACAGTATGTCTCAGAGTAATATCCTCAATAGCACCGCTGTCTTCCTTGATCCTGATTATATCACCAACCCTAAACGGTTTGAAGATTATAATAAAAATACCGCTGATAATATTCGAGAAAGCCTGCTGAGAAGCGAGTCCGAGTATCGCAGCAAATATACCGGCACTTGCAAGGAGTGTTATTCCTATATCCCTGAGAACAGGAATAGAATAAAATATAACTATCGCAGCAACAATGACTACTATAAAGTTTACCGCATTTTTGAGGAACTGATAATTTGTTTCATCAACATTAAGAAATTTGCTTGAAGTGCGTAAGAACTTTGCGAGTACAATCTTCAGCAGTTTCGAGATCAGTACTGCAAGAATTAATACTATTATTATAAAAAGCATATGATTGAAAACCGGATCACTGAATAGTCTTTGAATAGTCTGAAACATAAATACATCCTGGATTTACTTTTGCCAATTATAATACAGTTTGTAAGTAAATAAAATAATAAAAATATTTATAGCTAGTTACCAAAAACTGCGATTACATATACAACACTGGACAGGGTAATAATGAATGCAGAATATTTCTCACTGCTATCATCTGGCTCTTGGTAGCTATTAACATTATCACTATTTTGGCACAAGATTCACCGGAATAGCATTCTTCTATTTTAGTGCCGCAAATTGAGCATTGACCATGTCCATGAACACATGGCATTCCGGAATGTTGAAGACAAACAGGACACCTGATTTCTTTCATAGTCACCTTTCTTAATTTTACCAGCGGTTGCTAACTAAAAGTATATTACTGCTTAGTTTTTAAATAGGCAATATTATCCACGCACTAATTGTAAGTTAATTATCAAAAGAATAGATTTGTCTTTAATATTAGTTAATTCTCTGGAATGAAAAGATATATATTCAATCCTAGTTGAAATAAAAAAAGAAGAGGCTCCCATAAAATTTGTAATTTGAAATAGCAGTAACAAAAAACAAAAAGGAGCCTCAAATGCAAGATAGCAAAATCGAAAAGAAAAACCTTGAATGGTTATTAGATCAACCACAAGATATTCAGTACGAGATGTTTAAGAACTTTGTAGATATAGCCAGATTACACTACAACCAGCTTATGGAAGAAGAACTCCGAGAAAAAGCAGGAGAAAAGCACAGCCGTTCGAGCAATTACTCCCGTTGGAGTAGCAATCCCGGCAGTATCCGTGTAGGTTCTGAAAAAGTAAAAGTAGAAGTCCCCCGTTTGTTTAACAAGTTAACCGGGAAAGCGGAAACACCGGAATATTATGAAAAGCTTCATAGTATGGAAATGCCAGGCGAGGAAGTACTGAAGAAGATAATACTCGGTTTAAGCCAGCATGATTATGAAAAAGTAACTCGAAGTATAACCGATAGTTTCGGGATGAGCCAATCAAGTATCAGCCGGCGTTTTATAGAAGAAAGCAGCAAAGCGTTGGAAGAATTTGAGAAGCGGGACTTGAGCAACTACGAGTTCCTGGCAATAGTAATAGATGGCAAATACTTGTCAAGGGATAATGTTGTAATAGCCCTGGGAGTCACAAGCATGGGAGTAAAAGTACCGTTGGGTTTCGTACAAACTACTACTGAAAACAGTACTGCGGTTAAAGGCTTACTCCAAGGTCTAATTGAAAGAGGTTTTAGTTTTACAGGTGGCTTGCTTGCCCTCCTTGATGGCTCTAAAGGTTTACGTAAAGCAGTAGATGAAGTATTCGGCGAGTTTGTGGTTGTTCAGCGTTGCCAATGGCATAAGCGGGAAAATGTTATCAGTTACTTAAGTGAAAAAGAGAAACCGGTATTTAAGGGTAAACTTCAGCGGGCATATAGTGAGCCGCTTTATGAAGAAGCGAAAATTAGACTATTTGAGATCCGGGATGAATTGAAAAAAATAAACCGCAGCGCTGCCAATTCTTTGGAAGAGGGACTGGAAGAAACTCTGACAATGCACAGGCTGGGGCTTGTTGAAGAGTTGGGACGTTCGTTTACAACCACGAATATGATAGAGAGCATGAACTCCCTACTGGCAAAACATTTAAGGAATGTAAAAAACTGGGTAAACTCAGATATGAAGTCAAGGTGGGTTGCATCAGCATTGCTGGAAATAGAAATCAGGCTTCGCAGAGTTAACAATTATAATAAACTATATTTATTAAAATCAGCTATTATGGCAGAGTTAAACTTGGAACAACAGAAGGTAGCTTAAAAAATGGGAGCCTCAAATTTCAACTAAGTTTGACTTTATGCCAATGAAAAATATAATAAGAAATGTTTTAATAATTGTATCCTATCCCCTGATATTATTAATCAAAGGATACCAGATTTTTATATCACCGATACTACCTTCATCGTGCAGATATCAGCCAACATGTTCACATTACACAGTAGAAGCGTTAAAAAAATACGGATTGCTAAAAGGAGGATGGCTGGGAATTAAAAGGATATCAAGATGCCACCCATGGGGCGGCAGCGGATACGATCCTGTTCCCTAACCCGGATATTTGTCTCTGACTAAGTTTCGTAAGACTATTTTTTCTTCTTCCCTTTTTTCGTTGCGGTCTCTTCAGCAAGTTTTACACATTCTTCATATGTCAGTTCTTTCGGCTCTTTATCCTTCGGGAGTCTAACATTTAATTTGCCTGCTTTCAAATACGGTCCCCATCTTCCGTTAAGAATCTGGAAGTCCTCATTCTCATCAAAGGTTTTAATCAGTTTCTCGGCATCCTTTTTACGTTTCTCGTCAATTACAACAATAGCTTCATCAATTGTTATTGTATGCGGATCATAAAGCTTACCAAGAGAATAGAACTTACTTTTATGTCTAACATACGGCCCGAATCTACCGATAGCGGCAACAACATCCTCATCCTCATACTGTCCGACGGTTCTGGGCAGTTTGAAGAGTTCAAGAGCTTCTTCCAGAGTAATAGATTCAAGCTTTTGAGTATTCCTTAATCCGGCGTAATCAGGTTTAGCTTCTTCAACATTTAAGTCGGTTAACTGAGCCACAGGACCGAATCTTGCCATTCGGACGGAAACCTGCTTACCCGTCTTCGGATCTTTACCCAGAATTCTTTCACCTGAAACTCTTTCGCTGTGTTCAATTGTGTGTTCAACTTTTTCATGAAATGGATTGTAGAACTCACCTAGCATACTATGCCAGTCCATTTTCCCTTTAGCAATTTCATCCAATTCCTCTTCCACATTTGCAGTGAATTTGAAATCCATTATATTCGGGAAATGCTCTAAAAGGAAATCATTTACAAGCATAGCAATATCAGCCGGATACAACTTACCCTTATCGGCGCCGGTTGTCTCAGTTTTCACTTCTTTGGCAATCTTCTTCTTAGTATCCAGCTGCAGTACATTATAATCTCGTTCAACGCCGGCTCTCTCATCCTTAAGTACATAGCCTCTTTTTTGAATTGTACTTATTGTGGGTGCGTAAGTAGACGGCCGACCGATTCCAAGTTCTTCTAATTTCTTAACAAGGCTTGCTTCCGTATATCTTGCTGGTGGTCTGGTATATCTTTCCATTGCAGTAATGTTATCTAATTTCAGATCCTGCCCTTTTGCAAGTGGCGGGAGAAGTCCGGAGCTAATACCGTTAGTATTTCCATTATCATCATCCGTGGACTCAAGGTAAACCTTAAGAAAACCATCGAACTTGATTATTTCACCTTTAGCAACGAAAGTTTCTGATGAATTCGACAAAGTAATTTTTGCCGTAGTGCGTTCTAGCTCGGCATCAGCCATCTGGGAAGCAATTGCACGCTTCCAAATCAAATCGTAAAGCACTTTCTCATCTCGTCCGCCATCTGCACTGGCATTCTCAAAGTAAGACGGACGAATGGCTTCGTGTGCTTCCTGTGCAGAATTAGACTTGGTTTTATATTGCCTTGTATGCGAATACTTTTTACCGAAACTATCCTCGATAATACTTTTTGAATTTTCGAGGGCAAATTCGGAAAGGTTAACAGAATCGGTTCTCATATAGGTTATCTTACCGGCTTCATAAAGCTTTTGAGCTATTAGCATTGTTCTGGAAACCGAAAATCCCAGCTTCCTGCTGGCTTCCTGTTGTAGAGTTGATGTTGTAAAAGGTGCCGCAGGCGTTTTCTTAGCGTCTTTCTTTTCCAGAGTGTCAATTGTGAAATCAGCTTCCCTGCACTTTTCCAGAAATTCATTTGCTTCTTTCTCAGTTTTGAATTTCTTCGATAGTTCTGCTTTGAAAATAACATCTTTACCATTATCATCTTTGGCTAAGAATTCCCCAACTACACGGTATTGAGATTCAGGAGTGAAAGCATCAATATCTCTTTCTCTTTCAACAATAAGTCGCACGGCGACAGATTGAACTCGTCCTGCTGAGAGCTGTGTTTTAATTTTCCGCCACAATACCGGAGACAATTCGAATCCAACAAGCCTGTCGAGAATACGCCTTGCCTGCTGCGCAAAGACCAGGTTCTCCTCAATCGATCTTGGATTTTCAACAGCTTTAGTAATTGCATTCTTCGTAATTTCATTAAAGACGATTCTTTTAACATCTTTCTTACTAAGCTTCAGTTCATCAAATAAATGCCAGGATATGGCTTCTCCTTCGCGGTCCTCGTCGGTTGCAAGCCAGATTATATCAGAATCTTTAACCAGTTTTTTAAGATCTCTTACTACACTTTTTTTATCGTCAGGAACTATATAGTTCGGCTTAAAATTATTCTCTATCTCAATGCCGGTATTTTTCTTTTCAAGATCTCTTATATGACCGTAGCATGAAACAACTTTAAAATCCTTACCTAAAAATCCTTCAATCGTTTTTGCTTTCGCGGGTGACTCAACTATAACAAGGTTTTTACTCATAACTTCAGTTCGTTTATTTTAATTTTTCAAAAAGCAAATAAAACCAAAAAATAGTGCAATTCCAAAATCGCATAAATTTATTCTATGCTTTCGGGCTATTTTTTTTAACATATTATCCCCTGTTTCAAATCTTTTTCAACAATAATTGCTATAATTAAACAAACAATTTTTTTTTATGGAGAACTCAATGGATAAAGAAACACTCGGGAAAGATATTTACGACACTTCGCATATTACCGGAGAATTTTTACTCAGATCGGGACAAACTTCAAATGAATATTTTGACAAATATCTGTTTGAATCGAATCCCATACTACTGGATGCTATTGCTGAGCATATGAAAGATTTAATTCCAGAGCATACAGAAATTCTTGCCGGATTGGAAATGGGTGGTATTCCAGTTTCATCAACATTGTCGTTAAAAACAGGATTACACTCGATATTTGTACGAAAGGAAGCAAAAGAATATGGGACTTGTAAACTTGCGGAAGGCAGTGACTTTATAGATAAAAAAGTAACTGTTATTGAAGATGTTGTAACTACCGGCGGACAAATAATCAAAAGCACGAATCAGTTAAGAGAACTTGGCGCAATAGTTGAAAACGTTATGTGTGTTATCGTACGTGACCCAAAAGCTTTCGAAAACCTTGGAAATGCCGGTCTGAAATTAATACCCCTGTTCTCCATGGAAGAACTTAAAGACCTGGTGAAATAAAATATTATTTTTGGTGCCGGGAAACCGGCATCAATTATCCAACCGATAATACCACCTCAGAGTAACAGATTAATTAGTAGTCATTCTATTTTTATTGCCGCATTTTTTGCTAAAGTTGAGTATTCAAAAAGAAGAGTTAAATCTAAAGCAAGCTGCCTGAAAGAAGTGAAAAGCGCCCGCAACTGTTTATACGGGCGCATTTAAATTTACAGCAAACTAAATGCAACTGTTAAACCGGACATAACAATTGCAACCATACTCATAAGTTTGATTAATATATTCAAACTCGGTCCGGATGTATCCTTAAACGGATCACCAACTGTATCTCCTATAACTGTTGCTTTATGGCACGGTGAACCTTTACCGCCGTGATGTCCTTCTTCAACATATTTTTTAGCATTATCCCATGCACCGCCGGAGTTAGCCATAAACACAGCGAGAACAAAACCAGCTCCGAGACTACCGACAAGCAATCCGAGAACACCGGCAACGCCGAATACTATTCCCATCAAAATCGGAACAAGGATAGCTAAAGCCGAAGGAAGAACCATCTCTACCTGAGCTCCTTTAGTTGAGATAGACACACATCTGGCATAATCAGGTTCAGTTTTACCTTCAAGAATTCCCGGGAATTCTCTAAACTGACGTCTGACTTCATCCACCATTTTTTGTGCAGCACGACCTACAGCGTTCATTGTAAGTCCGCAAAATATAAATGCCATCATTGATCCGATGAATATACCGATAAGAACTTTAGGATTCATCAGAGTAACATCGTAGTATGTCATGAAGTCTTTTAACGAGGCTGTATGAACGTCTACGCTAACACCATTACCCAGATCAAGAATTGTCTGTCCAATTCTCAGAAGCCCGATTTTCAATTCTTCAACGTATGATGCAAGAAGCGCAAGAGCTGTTAAAGCAGCGGAACCAATTGCAAAACCTTTACCAGTGGCTGCTGTTGTATTGCCAAGAGAGTCAAGAGCATCAGTTCTGTTACGTACTTCTGGTCCGAGACCGCTCATTTCAGCGTTACCGCCGGCGTTATCTGCAATTGGACCATATGCGTCGGTTGCAAGAGTAAGACCGAGTGTAGACAGCATACCAACAGCGGCGATACCGATACCATACAATCCCATACCAAGATTATTGAAATCAAAACCTGCAGCAAAAAGGAATGAAAGAACAATACCTACTACAACTGCCAGAACCGGTATTGCAGTTGACATCATACCGACTCCGAGTCCTGAAATAATAACTGTTGCAGCACCTGTTTTAGAACTCTCAGCAATTGACTGAGTTGGTTTGTATGAAGAGGAAGTATAGTATTCAGTTGCTTTCCCGATTACGATACCGGTTATCAATCCGACAACAATAGCTGCCCATATACCCAATGCATTTTCAAGTTCAAGCAGTTGAACAATACCGTAAGAGGCAAATACAATTAAAACAGAACTTATATTTGTTGCTCTTGATAATGAGTTTAAAAGTTGTTTTTGATTGGCATCCTCAGAAGATTTCACAAAGAATACACCAAGAATTGACAAAATAATTCCAACAGCAGCAATTAACATCGGAGCCATAACAGCTTTTATCTGAAGTTCCGGAGTGGCTAAAAATGCTGAAGCACCCAACGCAGCTGTTGCGAGAATGGAACCGCAATAAGATTCGTACAGGTCGGCGCCCATACCGGCAACGTCACCAACATTATCACCAACGTTGTCAGCAATTGTAGCAGGGTTCCTCGGATCGTCTTCCGGTATGCCGGCTTCGACCTTTCCAACAAGGTCACCGCCAACGTCAGCGGCTTTCGTGAAAATTCCACCTCCCACTCTGGCAAACAAGGCCTGTGCAGATGCGCCCATACCAAATGTAAGCATAGTGGTAGTGATCACTGTTAGATTGTGTCCATCCGTAAGTGAAATGGGATAAAAGTTATTTAGGACCAGGAACCAGATCGAAATATCGAGTAAGCCAAGTCCGACAACAACCAAACCCATTACTGCCCCGCTTCTGAATGCAATTTGTAACCCGGAGTTTAAGGATTTTCGTGCTGCATTCGTTGTTCGGGCCGAAGCGTATGTCGCGGTCTTCATACCGAAGAATCCGGCCAGCCCCGAAAAGAATCCACCAGTAATGAAAGCAAAAGGAACCCACGGATTTTGTAGCCCTAATCCGTAAGCCAGAATTGCAAAAACTATAGTTATGATAGCGAAGAAAATAAATACAACTTTATATTGTTGTTTTAAATATGCCATTGCCCCCTGTCTAACATAATTTGCAATTTTCTTCATCGTATCGTTGCCTTCACTTTCCTTCATCATCTGTTTGAAGAAGAAGAAAGCAAAGATCAATGCACAGATCGAACCTATCGGTACAATCCAGAATAATCCACTTATCATTCCGACACCTTTATTAGTTAATAAATCAGAAATTACTACTTAAAAATTAACGGAGACCAACGTTAAGTGCTGACCGCCACCAGGCGTAATATTTATTGGTCATTTCTTCTATTGACGGGATTGGGTAGTATAGAAGATTTTCATTGTCCCCAACAAAAAAACCATTTGTACATGTACGGAAAAAGAGTTCACCATAAAATGTACGAATAACAGTCTTTGTTGCTTTTGAGGGTTTATCAAGCAATCCGACAAGGCAGTCCCTGAGATGATCAATGTTCGGATACGGTAAATCATGTACCGATCCGCTTCTGGGATCCACTGCCAGCGAGTTGAGATTCAGTTCAACAAATACAAGTTTTGGAACAGATACAGGTTGTGAAGTATCTGTAACATGATTTAGAAATTCATCAGGACTATAACCACTTGCAATTCGCGGCGTAACAGGCGACAATTCCTGGTAAAGATGTAAATTATTATCTTCAACCTTTTTGTATTCTGATTGCTGCAACGATAGTACTCTTCCGTCATCGGTAACTAAGTACAAATCTTTCAGTGCTTCAAGAGGCAAATGCTCGAGGACCCTGTAAATGGAAAGATACACTGAACGTTTAGGTGTACCGTCGGAATGAGGCACACATCGCTTATCAATCTGCTCAATCGGGAATTGATCGCCGACCTTATTGATATCTACTTCAAAGAACATTGCTTGTCCGCGTGTTCTCTTCTTTGTACCCACAGCAAAATAATTTCCGAATTCCTTCGGCGGCAGCATCGAAGCGATTAAAGCTTCAGGAGTTAACGAGAAGTATAGATAGTTTTGCATGATAACCTCATTATAATAATACTTATTGATCTTAAATATAATTATTTAACATAACATTTAAAAACGATTCTGTATCCATATTTATAGTTCTTCCCTCAGTAATATGTCCACTGAATAAATACCAGGTATCGCATACCCTTTTATACCAGTACCTTCGAACATATCTAAGTAACTATCCAACATATATAACAAGAACGGATATTTACAATTTTTTCCAGTTTTATGAATGATAATTCTCATTCTGATATTTGAATCAAGGGTTATTACTCTTGTTAAGATCGATAAAAGAAGTATAATAATAATTACAGTCCGGAAATGTGAAATTTGAATTATTTCTTCTAATAATACCTCTTCACAAATCAAAGGTGAAGAATTACTATGTGATTTTGTAATTCAGTTACTGCATATCAAACATCTAACCTGGAATATATCAAAGGTGGTGGTTAAATAAAAACTAAAGTTTAACTTAACTATTTTCGATAGTAAAGGAATTACGGGATGGTGAATTCATGTTTTTATCGAAAGCGAAAAATAATTTTTTCTCTGATTATTTTGTTTTATAGTATAAAAATGATGAAATTACTTACAAAATAATATTTAATACATAGCATTTTTATGAATGATTCGGAATAGTAACGTATTTTAATTTTTGTATCAAATCGCTATTTTAACAAACTGTAATATTCACAATAAATTCATAGAAGATATATGGTATCTGCTGGCAAATTTGAAATTCTCGATAAGTATAACAGTTTAATCAAATCAGCATATAGCGGCAGGGATAACTTTCCGGATGAAGTTTGCAATTTCCTTGTAAATGATTTTGAATTTCAGGCCGCAGTACTGTTTAAAATAGTTCAATCCAACAGCCTGCTTGTATTGGGCAAATCATCTACTGCCAGGAAAAATTATCTCAGAGGATCAGAATTCTCATGTTCCGTTTGCAACTTGTTTAATAATGTCGGAGAGTATTCAGTTAACTCCGATTCAAATTGTGAGCTTCAAATTTCTGAATTCGTTATATATGAAAGCTGTATAACATTTAACCTGGACAGTAAAGAAAAAGCTTTTCTCAAGGTTTCGAAAAAGAATCCGTTCTCTCATGACGATGCCGACCTGTTGAGAAAAACAAGTGAGTATATTAAATATCTTCTTGTAAATTGGAGCAATGCCAGAGGCGGTAATACTAACCTGTCCGCAAAACCATTTTCCGAAGTTAGTGCGGAAATTGCAAATGAACTCAGGTCCCATACCAACTCAATTATCGGATCTACATCAATCCTTGCTGAGGACAACCTTACTTCTTCACAAGCCGAATATGTTGATACGATTAAGAAGAATGCTCAGAACCTATTAGTAAATCTTAAAGACTTTATTGATATTGCCAAACTTGAAACATCCGAATCGGAAGAATTAAAGAAAAATGTAGACCTCAAAGAATTGCTTAATGAGTCTATAAAGATTCTTCACTCTAAGAATCCGGAGATAAAAAGTAAATTTGAAGTGGTAATAGACAGTAACCTTCCGAAGCTATCAAATGTCGATGATTATAAATTAAGGTTCATTCTCACTCACCTCTTGATGGTTTCATTAAAACTGACTGATCCAGGTGAAATAAGGATTAAACTGAATGTCCTTTCGAATGACAAACTTCAGTTTATTATTTCCGATAATGGCAAAGGTGTAAATGAAGCGGCACAAAAAATTATTTTCGATCCTTTTGGTATAAATAAAATTCCGGAACTTGAAGACGTTGGTCTTACTGGACTAAGTCTCAATCTCGTAAAACGTTATATTGCATTGATGAAAGGTGAGATAAGAATAATCAGCCATGTTGATCAGGGAACAACTTTTAATTTCACAATATCAGCGGATATTAAGCAGGATACTCTTGCTGCAGTTGCTGCCAAATTGCCGAAACCAACAAAAGAGAATAATGTACTTGTTATTGAAGATGATTACGCGACTTCAAAACTTTTAAGTAATTATCTTAACAAATGGGGTTACAACCCGACTATTGTGAACTCCGAGATGCAGGTTTTTGAACAGCTTGAAAAAGGTAAATACCTGGCAGTAATACTCGATATCGAGCTTCCCCACATTAATGGACTTGAACTTCTTAAAAAGATACATGAGAAAAAAGAATACAAAAATATGCCTGTTATTGTCTGCTCGGTAGAGGTTGAAAGTCAGAAGGCATACATGATGGGAGCTGTTGAGTATTTCATTAAGCCTATAAATTATAATTATCTTGTAGAAGTATTAACCAGCTATAAACTGCGGAAAAATTCAAATATTCTTTGCGTTGATGATGATTTGCCAACATTAAATTTAATTAAGCAGGCAATTGAGACTGCAGGATTCAATCCTATAGCAGAAAATGTTTCCGCAAATGTTATGGAAAACATAAAGGATAAGCAGCTTGATCTTGCAATAGTTGATCTTGATATGCCGCATCCAAACGGATTTGAATTAATCAAATTAATAAAGTCAGAACCGGCATTTGCTAATCTGCCAATTATCATTTACACCGGTAAAGAAAACTTCCAGGAAGATCTTTTGAAGATCGACGGACTATTCGACGAATTATTGGATAAGAAGAGCACGAACATAGAGGATCTTGCCGATACTATTAGTTCAATGATCAACAAGTACGAAGAACCGACTCCTGTTGAAGATGTAATGAAAAAAGAAGATGATGAAATTAAAATATTATTTGCAGAGGATTATAAACACTCGCAAATTATTGTTACACGTTTGTTAAAGAAAAACGGTTTTGAAAATGTTGTTGTTGTCGAAAACGGTGAAGATGCTTTAAATACCGCTAAGAAGGAAAGTTTCGACCTAATTTTAATGGACATGCAAATGCCTATTATGAACGGGTTTGAGGCTACTCAGAAAATTAGAGAAATGGCTGAATATAAGGATACAACAATTATAGCTCTTACAGCCTTCGCTATGAAGGGTGACAAGGAGAAATGCCTGGAAGCAGGTGCGACTGATTATATACCAAAACCGATTGATAGTAAAGAGTTTATTGAAAAAGTTAAATACTATACAAACGCTGCCAAACAAGTTTAATTTTATTTCAAATATTATAAAACAATAAATCCGGTATATTGCGTGCCGGATTATTTTTTTATGGTTTAAATCCAGAGGGAATATGATTAACGAAACTCCAAGAGTCAGATTTGCCCCCAGCCCTACCGGTTATCTTCATGTCGGTGGATTGAGAACGGCTCTTTACAATTACCTATTTGCTAAACACAACAATGGCGATTTTGTTTTAAGAATTGAAGATACCGATAGAAACAGATACGTTGAAGGTGCACTAGAAAACTTGCTGGATACTTTAGAATGGGTTGGATTAACTCCCGATGAAGGCCCGCGTCAAGGCGGTAATTACGGACCTTATATACAATCGGAGCGCCTGGATATTTACAAAAAGTATACAGATGAGCTTGTTGAAAAAGGTAAGGCTTATCATTGTTTTTGCTCCCCTGAACGGTTAACGGAATTAAAAGAAAGTCAGCGAGCAGCTAAACTTCCGCAAATGAAATATGATAAAAAATGTTTAGATCTTTCGAAGGAAGAGGTTGCTGAAAAACTAGCGAACAACGAAAGTCATGTAATCAGACTAAATGTTGAACCGGGATCAAAAGTGATTATCAAGGATATAATACGCGGACATGTTGAATTCGACAGAAATACTATCGACGACCAGGTTCTGATCAAGAGCGACGGGTATCCGACTTACCATATGGCCAATGTTGTTGATGATCATTTAATGAATATCACTCATGTTATTCGCGGTGAGGAATGGTTATCATCCACTCCAAAGCATATTCTTTTATATGATTATCTTGGCTGGGAAATTCCAGAATTCGCACACCTCCCTCTTCTCCTCAATGCCGACAGGTCCAAGCTAAGTAAACGTCAGGGAGATGTTGCCGTTGAAGATTATCGTGAAAAAGGTTACCTGAAAGATTCTCTTGTTAACTTTGTTGCTCTTCTTGGATGGAGCGCCGGTGACGACAAGGAATTTTATTATCTTGATGAACTTACAAAAGCTTTTGATCTCAATCGAGTACAAAAATCAGGCGCTGTGTTTAATGTCGATAAACTGAACTGGCTTAACGGTGAGCATATTAAAAATATGTCTAATGAAAAGCTACTTCCATATCTCAAACTGGAACTGGATAAATCAGAGTTTAACAGTGGCGATTTCGATGATGAATATCTTCTTAAAGTAGTAGAGGCTATGAAATCAAGGCTTACGTTCTATAGTGATTTTATTGAACGTAGTTCATACTTCTTTAAAGCTCCTGAATCTTTTGATGAAGATATTGTTAAAAAGCGCTGGAAAAAATATTCGGCTGAATATCTGGAAAAGTTTATTAAGGCAATTGAGACTCTTGAAAATCCGGGTCATGATGAGTTCCAGGACACACTTAAAAAGACTGCCGAGGAATTAGGTGTTGGCAATGGTCAGCTTATACATCCGGCAAGGCTTGCAGTATCAGGAATAGGAGTCGGGCCGGGAGTATTCGATCTTCTAGCAATACTTGGCAAGGAAGAAGTAATTAAAAGAATAAAAACAGCAATAGAGAAAATTAAATAGATAACAAAGGTTTAGTATGAGCAACGATAATAATAATGCAACAGAAAATGAAAATAAACCTTCGAATTTTATAAGAGAAATTATTGACGAAGACCTTAAAACAAATAAATACGAAGGTCGCGTTAATACCCGTTTCCCACCGGAGCCAAACGGTTATCTTCATATCGGTCACGCCAAGTCAATTTGCCTTAACTTCGGACTGGCTAGGGATTATGGCGGTAAATGTAATCTCAGATTCGACGATACAAACCCGACAAAAGAAGAACAGGAATATGTCGATTCCATAAAAGCAGATATTGCCTGGCTCGGATTTGACTGGGAAGATCGTGAATACTTCGCCTCTGATTATTTCGATCAATTGTTTGAATACGCATTGATACTTATTAAAAAAGGTAAAGCGTATGTAGATTCAAGTACTGGTGACGAAATACGTGAAATGCGCGGCATGCCCACAAAACCAGGTATTGAGAGTCCTTATCGCGACAGATCAATCGATGAGAATTTGGAACTATTTGAAAAGATGAAGAGTGGTGATTTTAAAGACGGTGAGCATGTATTGCGAGCTAAGATTGATATGACTTCCCCCAATATGAATATGCGCGATCCAATTATGTACAGGATACGACACGCATCTCATCACAGAACCGGGGACAAGTGGTGTATCTACCCGATGTATGACTGGGCCCACGGTCAGTCCGATTCTGTTGAAGGAATAACACATTCAATATGCACGCTCGAATTTGAAAATCATCGTCCGTTGTATGACTGGTTTATTGAGAACATCGGTATATATGCTCCTCAGCAGATTGAATTTGCGCGCTTAAATTTGAATTACACAATCATGAGTAAGCGTAAGTTGTTAAAACTTGTTGAGGAAGGCTATGTAGACGGCTGGGATGATCCTCGAATGCCTACGCTCTCAGGATATCGAAGAAGAGGTTATACTCCGGCTTCTATTCGTAACTTCGCTGAATCAGTAGGTGTTGCAAAACGAAATAATGTTATTGACGTCTCTCATCTCGAGTTCAGTGTTAGAGAAGATTTGAATAAGTCAGCACAGCGGATTATGGCTGTTCTTCGTCCCTTAAAAATAGTGTTGACTAACTATCCGGATGATCAGGTCGAGGAACTTGAAGCGGTTAATAATCCTGAAGATGAATCAATGGGGAAACGTAAAGTTCCATTTTCAAAATTTCTCTACATTGAAAAAGACGACTTTATGGAAGATCCCCCTAAGAAGTTTTTTAGACTTTCACCCGGTAAAGAGGTAAGATTAAGGTATGCCTACATAATTAAATGCGAAGAAGTATTGAAAGATCCTGAGACAGGCGAGATAACAGAACTGCATTGCACTTATGATGTTGATACAAAAAGCGGCGGACCGGCATCCGGAAGAAAGGTTAAAGCGACAATTCACTGGGTATCTGCCGAACATGCTGTTGAAGCGGATGTTAGGCTGTATGACAGGCTTTTTATTCATCCTGATCCTGCAGGTGATAAAGAAACTGATTTCCTTGAACACTTGAATCCAAATTCACTTGAGCATCTTGGAAATTGCAAGTTGGAGCCATTTGCAAGTGGTCTTCAGGAAGCCGATCGAGTTCAGTTTGAGAGACTCGGTTACTTCTGCGTGGATTCAATAAATGATGAAGGTAAATTGTTGTTTAATAGAACTGTTACACTGCGCGACTCATGGGCGAAAATATCTAAAAAGAATAACTGACGTAAAATTATCTTATTGCCAAAGGTCAAGTAGTTTAGTATTTTTTGAATCGTTTTTACAAGTTTTTGTGCTGCCGGAGTGGCGGAATTGGTAGACGCGCATGACTCAAAATCATGTATCTGCAAGGATGTGCCGGTTCGAGTCCGGCCTTCGGTACTAAAAAAAAGCCCGATTTTTAATCGGGCTTTTTATTTTAAACAAACTCGCAGATATGTTGTTGAGAGTGTTACTGAGTTGAAAATCTTTTATGTATGTTCAATGCGAATACAGAGTTATAGTCTTTGGGCTCGGTTACTTCAAATATAGTGTGTATATCCTTGCTTATCAGTACTTTTGTGAGTTCCTCATTCTCTCCCCTGTTTACACTATTATCCCCAACGCTCAATAGAATATTTATCTTTTTAATTCCATCTAAAAAGTATGTATCTGCTAATCCGGGCAAATAATCCGGAGGATTGTTAAAGTAACAGTTATCGTCATAGTACCCCAGAATGAATCGCTTGATGTTATAAAATCCATCAATACTTAGAATATAACTAATCTGTTGAGGATGTCTAAAAGCCATATTAACTGCATGATAACCACCGAAGCCGCATCCTGCCAATGCTAGGTCTACAGCATTCGTTTCAAACTGTGCAAATCCAATCACATCATGAAGAATCATGCTCTCGTAAGCATTATGATTTTTCACCCTGTCGGCAGGATGAATAGAATAATTATACCAGCTCTCTGCATCAATGCTGTCAGGACAATAAATTTTAATTAGGCCGTTATCAAGAAGATAACCTACAGAATTTATTAACCCGGAATCTTTATAGTCGTAATACCTCCCTCTGGCCTGAGGGAAGAGTATTATGGGATAACCGGAATGCCCGAAGACAAGCATTTCGAAATCTCGACTTAAATATTGGGAGTACCATTTATGATAATGTTCAGTCACAAAACCGCATTTTAATCACTGTAAGAAATCGGCGTGAAATATAAGGAAGTTTTATGTAAAAGACAGTTATAAACAATATTAGCAGGGACAAACTACGCATTTACAATGCTTCATTTGTTTAATACAGCCTATCTTGAACCTGTTATCAAATACTTAGCCAATTGTCTCGCTTTCATTTCAGTCTTTACAGCAACATATGCATCATATTCTAAAGGACGATACGGATATGTTGATTTTACCAGACCATCATTGTGCTCCCTTAATCTGCGGAGGATATTATTTGTGGAGCCGATATAAGTATAATAATCCCTCACTATACTTTTTATAATGTAGACATACCACATTGATTAACTGAGTTAATTTCACAATGTGTTATTAAGTTCGGAATTGTAAATACATTCTGCTTCGTTAAATTGAGCCTGCTCAATGAAGCTTTAGCGTAGTTGAGCGGAGAGAGTGGGATTCGAACCCACGATACCGGTGAAGGTATACCCGCTTTCCAGGCGAGCCAGTTCAGCCACTCCTGCATCTCTCCGTATTAGAACATCACGCGGAAAGGGAGGGATTCGAACCCTCGGACCGCAAAAAGCGGTCAACGGTTTTCGAGACCGCCCCGTTCAACCACTCCGGCACCTTTCCGTTTAAATTCAGACTCCAAATATAAGAAGTTTTTTAATTCCTGAAAAACAAAAGGTTAATATTTATTACGATAATGGAGATAAATTAGATACGGCTTACTTAACCGAACGCCAATTCAACTCGGACCTTGTGGTTGAATCATTTATTGTCGATATATACTCGCCGGTAATGATATAGTTTTCAGATTTGGTTAATACCTCAATAAATCCCTTTCTGCTGAGCCTAATAGTATTCAAGTCATCAATAATCTCATTCCGTACCTTTTTTGCGTCCAACGAAAACTCGATTGTCTTAGGTTCATAATCTCCGGAATATAATTGAATCCGTATTATCATACTTTCACTACCGTAATTAATAATTTTCATTTCTATTCTTCCATCGCCATCGGCAGGTATATTCTCCAGCGGACAGAGTAACTTGAGCGGCAGATATGGCAGGTCCGGAATCTCAAGATCGCTATCTTGCACAGGGAAGTTTTCAGCGTATATTCTATTCTCATCAAGTGAAACTTTCTGGAAACCAACTGACATATACTGTTGGATTGAATAACCCAGATCAAGAATTACAGATCTGAAAATTAAATCATTACCCCGCCCGAATAATTCCCTGACTTCATTGCCCCGCTCTGAAACATTAATATCATAGTACCCGTTATCTACACTTACATTTAAAAATATCCTGCTCCATAATATCCTGTCTTCCTGTTTGGAATCAAGTACCATCAACCTTATATCATAGCTGTCATTTAATGCATTGCCTGATGAGTCCGCCGAGTAACCCTTGTATACCAGAGGCTCAAACTCCTGGGCGAGAGCTGTATAAAATAAAAGAAAACAAAGTGTTAAGATTAGTGAAATTAAGTTCTTCATGTACATTCGTTGTTAATTTATTAGAAGTATGGATGATTATTGAATAAAGTGAATAATTGTGTATCAACTTGTTTTTAGAATTACCTGAAAATATGTAATTTTCGTTTAATTATCATACAGAATGTTAATCATGAAAAACATTAGCCACAACCATATCCCTGCAATCATTATTATGTTTGTCATAATTATTTGTTCGAACTCATCGGCACAGATTATCGAAGAAAGCTGGGCCCCCGTTTCTTTCCATGGGAATCTTGTTTATGTCGATTTGAAAAATATCGATAGTTTTCAGGCTGATGATATTTATGTATGGACAATAGAAAATCTTAAATCCCCTCTTGAAATGGAAGATGTGGACAAAGATATTTACAGAACAAAAACTTACTACCTTATCAATAAAAAAATAAAACGATACAGCCTTGTTGAAATTCTGTATTACGATGAAGATAATAATGTGATAAAAGATTTCAATTATGAAGTATCAACAGATGATCCTGAACTCAGGTATAGTTATCCAATACTGGATGGGTCACTTGTTGATTTGGTATTACAGCGATGTGAAAGAGAAATTGAGAGTAAGCGAAAATGAGAAAATTTAACCATGATTGGGAAACCAGCGTTGTTGTTAAGAGTTCCCCAATAGAAGGTAAAGGTATATTTACCTCAAGCAATATACCGAAAGATGAACTCGTGATGGTAATCCAGGGTGAACTGATAACCGGCAAAGAATGTGAGAGACGCGAGGAAGAGGAGAACAACGTATACATATTTTGGAACGGCAGGTATTATATTGATACCGCTATGACAAAAATAATTAAATACATCAATCATAGCTGCACACCGAATTGTGACGTGCTCGACAGGGATAAAGAGACACTTAACCTTGTGGCCAATAGGAATATATCGGCAGGAGAAGAATTAACAATAGACTACGGTTATGATGAGATTTATGACATGTGCCGTTGTGATGTTTGTCGCGATAAAGGCTGATTACGACTGACGTGAATCCGCTTTCTCCTGAATTCTTTTCTGAATTTCAGGATATTTCGATAGAACGAATTCAAATCTAGTTTTTGATAGCGTATATAAATCACAATAACCGGCAGCCCGTATTGACGCGGTTCTTGGCACATCACGGAACAATGCGATCTCTCCGAAGAATTCTCCCGACGTAAGTATTGATATAAGCTTTTCTTCTTTGCCGGATAGGACTTCAAGTTCACCGCGAATTATGAAATACATGTTATGTCCCTCATCCCCCTCTCTGAAAATATAATCTCCGGGAGTATAGATAACAGGTTTGAGATGAAGAGCTACCTCCTCTAGGAAAATCTCATCCTGCCCGTTAAACAGAGGTATCTTCTCAATGGCCTCTTTTTTCAGACTGATACTTAGTTCCAGCTTCAAGCTATCCGGCAGACCTTCAAGGAATCTTGATTCGTCAAAACCCTGCTTCTGCTTATACATGTATGTGTAATAGTCATGCAGTTTACGCTGCAGCCCGGCAGGTACTCGTCTAAGTTTAACAAGTGTTGTTAGGTTTTCAAGATTAGTCATGTAGCGATTCTTGGCCGGGTCTTTCTTCGAAAGAAAACTTGCAATCTTACCTATAAGGTAACCGTAAGTACCAACTCCGAGTATTTCAACAAATAACGCGTACAGTGTTTGAGTAGTATTAACAGGGGTAATATCCCCATACCCGACTGTTGTTATTGTCGTTACAGTCCAGTAAAGTGATTTCACATAATTATCAATAAATGTTATGGAGTTGTCAAGTCCTCTTAAATTCAGCCAGCCGCAGGCCAGCCAGTGAGCAAAATGTGATATCCAGAAGAAAAAAAAGACAAGTGTAAACACGTTCGCGTATTGTATTTCACGTCTTTTTAGAATCCGCATGAAATAGGCTATCTTGACAAGTTTTACAAGCCGTATTAATTGGAATAATGAATGAGGGAAAAATAAATTGAAAGGAATTACAGCTACTATGTCAATGACAAACCATCTTCTTAAATAGAATTGAATGCCGCTATGCTCTTCAAATAATATCTCGTCTTCCCAGTGACGATAGTAATAAAGGTTATAGAAAATATCCAGAACAAGAATTATGTAAGCAGCGTATTTGATGCACGTGTATGCTTCATATTCATGGAAGTTATATACAAGTGAAAGCGGAATAAATGCAGCATAAAAACTTGTGGCGATAGTAACAAGGATGTTCCAGATTAAAGTCGATATTCTAAGATCTCTGCCCATCGGTTCTAAAAATAATAAAAATTAGATTACGGAAAGATAAATAAGACTGAAATAATTTTTATCATCGGTCCAGACTTTTTCCAGTTTGAATATTCCCTCAGTTAGCTTAGTGAACGACTCGATTGTATACTTATGCGAATACTCGGTAATGATCGACTCTTCTTTCTCAAAAACAATTTCTTCTTCTCCAATGGTAACCGTCTGATAATTTTTACTTACAAGATGCATCTCAATTCGGTTTTCTTCTTTATTGTAAAACGCAACGTGCCGGAATTCATTTAAACTAAAATCAGCATCAAATTCATTATTGATTCTTTCCAGAATATTCAAATTAAAGAGAGCTGTAATGCCATTCGAATCATTATAGGCTTTCTCAAGAATTGAAATATCTTTAACCATATCTATCCCGATCAGCAATGCCCCTGTTTCATCAAGTTCATATCCGATCTTTTCAACGAACTTACGAGCTGAATCCGTTGTAAAATTACCCAATGTTGAGCCTGGGAAATAAGCTATCTTATACAAATTGTTTTTGTCTATATCCGGAATCCCGATCGGACCGGTGTAATCAGAGGCAACCGGATATATATTTAATTCAGGATACCTTAGCTGCAGTTTATCAACAGATTCCAGAAGGTGTTCTTCAGAAATATCAATCGGAATATATCCGGCAAGTGAGTTGATATTATCTAACAGTAATTGTGTCTTAAGACTGCTTCCACTGCCGAATTCTATCAAGAGTGTTCTGTCATCGAACAGATCGGATAGTTCCTTTATGTTATCCTTCATTATCGTGATCTCAGTTCTGGTTGGATAATACTCGTCAAGTTCACAGATCCTGTCGAAAAGCTCTGAACCTCTTTTATCGTAAAAGAGTTTGCTCGGCAGAGTCTTGGGGCTATTGTTTAATCCCTGAACAATCTCTTCGAATACACTTGTTGTATCTACAATCGGTAAATCGTTCTTCATACCAGTTCCCCGGTTTCATTATAGTGACTTTGACTCCAAAATAATAACTGCTCGGATAATTCTTTAGCACAAATCTAACTAAACACCAGCCGGTACTCTCAGGTCAAAAGAAATAGATATGTTGTCTTAAAGTAAGAAAGATAATATTTAATTACCAGTTACAGAAGAAGTAGCGGGTGTTTTGAATGTGCGAGATGTTTAGAACCCGAAATAGTTAAATAACAGAGTTAACCAGATACTTTCTGGATTCCACTGATGAGCAAAATAATGCCGAAAAGAAGAAGAAATCCACCAAGAATTTTTAACGTAATTTTATAGGACTTGCCGGATAGAAACTTTTTGAACTTGTAGGTGAACAATGCCAGGAAAACTTTCAAGCCAACAAGTAACGTATAGAATGCAATAATAAATAGTATCGCTGAAGGACCATTTTTAGAATAAGCAGACGAGACAATAGGTCCTCCGATAGTTAACCAAAACACAAAAGGATGCGGAGTGAGGAAGTTTGCGATAATTCCCCTCATTAAAGGTCTGCTTTTCTCTTGTATTTCCACGTTCAGAACCGGAGTATAAAATAAATCTTTCCCGCCGAGATAGATAATAAATGCGGCTCCCATAAGAGTTATTATACCAAGCATGAAATCAATTTTGGAGAGTTCATTTACAATGAATACACAGAATGGAACTATAAAAACATCTGTTATCAGCGGGGATAAAGCCACTTTTACGCCGGCGGATTTATCATGCTTAAGGGATTCAGAAATTATTAAAGTATTTATCGGTCCGGGAGTAATACCGGAAGCTGCTCCAAGCATCACACCTGATGCCAGCATTGCAAAGACCGAATGGTCAATCATCATATTCCTCTACTACACGCATTACGGGATAAACATTGTAATGGCTGTCATAATACGGTGTTTTTTCATAAAAGAAATTTAGTCTTGCACGGGTATTCACTGCGAATTCTTTATCACTTCTAAGCATTGCGTTAAATTCACGCTGAAGGTCCAGGTCGTCTTCGTACATCTTTTCGGCTATAGGATCCATGGCATAGTCTTCAAAGTATTCCTTGCGTTCGAAAATAATATTGAAGAACCCCCATTTAACAAATGAATCCTCGCCAACAGGCTCCAATAAATTCGCAATAATGCCTAAGGCCCTTTGATCAGTAGGAATTATATAATCACCCGAATAAACCTCGACTGTATCGGTATATTTCATATAGTGATAGTCGGGTAGGAATCGTCCTTCGTATGGCGAAGCCGGAAATTTCACATCATAGAATTTGTACCGTTCAACAATATATTTCTGTGCTTCCTCGAGTGGATACATTTTTACGCCATGTATATGTAATCGGTCGATTACATTCTGCCACTCTGCAGGAACAATATAATACTCCGGTAAAGTGACTTCCGTTTTCATCATCCCGTCATTGTAATATGGCACTTTGATCTCGTACGGTTTACCTGTAAAATTCCGAACCTTTCCACCAGCTACTGCACTTTCAACCATCTCAACTTCTATTGCTTTGTAGACAACCGAATCATGACGCGCGGATCTTTCAAATCCTATCGGGTAAGGCTCCTTGTTCTCAGCATAATGCTCAATAGTATATTCATCCGCATTCTTGCCAAGTTTAATTATCGTTTCAGGATCAGAATTAATCAATTCTATTACTGATTCCAGGACAGCTTTCGTTGAGTAAACTCTATCTTTATATGACTTCAGTATGTGAGATTCAATTAAGAGTCCGGGACGATTCTGGACCGCGGCAAACCCATTCGAAAATCTGGGCAGTGGAATCCAGTCGTAAAGACCTTTCCTCAAGTCGCCATCAACATATCCGACATACGGAGAGATTAAAAAGCCCTTTTCCTCAACGGATTTCAGAATGGATGGATTAAAAACCTTTTTAACCCACTTCCCAATTGCCGGTGTAACATTTTCGTGTTTTTCAATCGCATACGTTGTGTGATACTGATAGTCCGATCCGTCGGTCGAATGTACGTCAATAAAAAAGTCGGGCAGCCAGGAATTATAAAGCTTTAGAAAATACTGCATTTCCGGTGCGTCAGCTTTCATGAAATCCCTGTTAAGGTTAAGATTCTGTGCTGTAACCCTCCAGCCCATCTCTTTCGGACCAATCTGATTAATTCGATTGTAAGGACCTCTTCGTTCATGAGCATCGACACTGAAGATCGGGACTACAATCAAATTTAAATGGTCCAGGTAGCTTGCATTTTCTTTTGTAACTAGAATATCTCTAAGTAATAAAAATGAGGCATCCTTACCATTAATTTCGCCTGAATGTATCCCATTGAGAATAAGCATAACCGGTTTATCGGTTTCACGAGCAAATTCCGGTGAAAATGTTTTATCCTTCGAGACTATAATGTAGTTTATCTCCCTCCCCTGAGGTGACTTACCCATCGACTTGACGACCGCATATTCTGAATAGTCAGCTAATTTGTTCAGGTAGTCCATAGTTTCGGCATAATCAGGTGTTTCGAGATATCCGGAAGCTTCAAATCGGGTTATCCATTCGCCCTCTGTTTCCTGTGCATTCAAGGCTAAAGAATACAGCATTACAAAAAGTATAATTTGGAACAAGCGAGTCATATGTGATCCTGCAATATTGTTATCAGTAAATTACGAATATAGAAAATTTCCCGGCGAATTCGGTGTTGAATTTGTTTAAAATGAAAATGCCTGTCAAAAAGCGACAGGCACAGAGGTGACCATGGCTATAGTCAGTTAAAGAAACTCTTGAAGGTACTTATAGTCCGGCGTTAATTCGCCCTTGTATACGATTACTGCTCGTTTAATTTCAGGGGGATAATCAACTTCGGCAAACGAAAGTGATGTATCAGCATCAATTATTCCGGGAATAAACTTCACAAGGTTGTTGCTGAATTCTTGTGAGGCGTCCTTAGGCAGTTCTGTGGGCAAATTATCAACTGCAATAACAACAATACCATTACCTTCAAATCCATCAGTGTAAGAATCTGTTTTCGGATCAAAAACATAAGCGGGATTATCTGAATCAGTAGCATGACTTGTAAACTCCACTGCGCCGTTAATATCGCAGCTTATATCGCAAATTACTTCGAGTTTTCTTTCATCCGCTGATTTGAAGTAGTCTTTTGTCATAAATCTCGGAGAATGTTCATCCCAGTAAATACAGTTGATAACCATACTTAAATAAGGGATATGCTTCTCAAATATTGATTTGTACTTATCAGCATTCTTAAAATAATCCTGAAGGTCGAATTGATCCGAGTCTGATTTCGGTTCGACCATATGAACTTCTTTGAATACAACTTTAACAAGTTTTGTATTATCTGTACTGGAATATTCAGGCAATTCATCAGGAGTAATTTCCACATGCGGTAAAAGGTCGAATATCTCCTGAGCTCCGCGCGATACATTCCCGTACCCGGTGAAACCAAATACATGTGGCGCCGCTTCATTGGGGAGTCCGGCCTCTGATATTTGTTCTCCGATAGATTTTATATGTTTCTTAGCATCCTCAATATCATTATACTCGTATGCGGGTTTAACCTGTTCAAACAGGTTATCATAACCCAAATATTTCAACCGCTTGCCGTAGCCATGTAAAGCATCTATCATACCTGCTACTCCGGCGAATCTGCCGAAAAACACCAGTCGTTTTCCCTTGTCATCAGCAATGCGTTCATAATCTATTAATGTACATTTCTCATCAAGTAGTTTTTGAAGCAGGGGCATATTATAGTCCTGCCCTTTAACAGTATGTGAGAAAAACATATATGTTTTACCGTGCATCAGCAAATCGATGGGAATTTCTTTTACAGCGATAATTACAGGGCATTCCGAAAGATCCTCATTATAATCGGCTCCGGCCTGTTCAAATTCATCTACGCCGATTGCACGTCTTTCAAATGGTTGAAGAACTGTCTGTATTTCGTTGGTATCTTTTAATTGTTTAACATGCTCAGGGATCAACGGAACACGTCTTTCCCACATGTTTTTATCTTCCCTTCTGATTCCTAAGAGTTTTGGCATTGATTTCTCCGGGGGTAAAATATGGTTGTCCAAAAAATCGAGAAATTGAGGCGATCATAAAGGCTATGACCACCTCAATTTACTCCTTCCCTCACCGAGACTTTATATATCGAACTTAATTCCCTGTGCCAGTGGTAATTCCTTGCTGTAATTGATGGTGTTGGTCTGACGGCGCATGTAAGCTTTCCATGCATCCGAACCGGATTCACGGCCTCCGCCGGTTTCTTTTTCACCACCGAAAGCTCCTCCTATCTCAGCTCCGGAAGTACCTATATTAACATTGGCGATACCACAGTCCGATCCCCAATGTGACAGAAATTGTTCAGCTTCGCGCAGATTAGTAGTAAATATTGCTGAGGACAATCCCTGAACTACATTGTTATGAATTTCTATTGCGTTTGAAACATCGCCTTTGTACTTGATCAGGTACAAAATTGGAGCGAATGTTTCTTCCTGTACTATTTCGTAATGGTTTTCAGCTTCAACAAATGCCGGAGTAACATAACAACCGGACTCATATCCCTTTCCTGACAACACTTTACCGCCGCAAACAATATTCCCGCCTTCAGCTTTAGCACGCTTCAGCGCGTTTGTAAAATCTTCAACAGCAGCTTTGTCTATTAATGGACCGACATGATTCGACTGATCCATCGGCGATCCTATTTTAAGTCCTTTATAGGCTTTCGAAACTGACCTCTTAACCTGCTCATAAATAGACTCGTGTACAATTATTCTTCTGGTTGATGTACATCTCTGTCCGGCTGTTCCAACTGCACCAAATACAATAGCAGGTATTGCCATTTTAAGATCCGTATCCGGCGTGAGAATGATTGCGTTGTTTCCACCGAGTTCGAGAATATACTTTCCGAATCTGCCGGCAATTTTCTGAGCTGCCCGCTTGCCAACACCTGATGATCCCGTTATTGATACGAGCGGAACTCTTTTATCACTCACCATGGAATCGCCAACTGATGAGCCTCTGCCTATTACTAGCGAGAATAATCCTTCAGGAACTTTGTACTTCTTAATTACATCAGCAAGAATATTTTGGACTGCAATAGCAGTTAAAGGTGTTTTAGATGACGGTTTCCATAAGTTGGAATCACCGCAAACCGTTGCCAGCATCGCATTCCATGCCCATACAGCAACAGGGAAATTGAAAGCTGAAATAATACCAACAACTCCAAGCGGATGATACTGATCGTACATTCTGTGCTGCTCTCGTTCGGAATGCATTGTAAATCCGTAAAGTTGTCTGGACTGACCAACAGCAAAATCGCATATATCGATCATCTCCTGAACTTCACCCCAGCCTTCCTGGATTGATTTTCCCATTTCATAAGTAACGAGTTTGCCCAAGTTGTCTTTATGATCTCTTAATGCATCACCTATTGCCCTAACTATTTCACCTCTCTTGGGCGCTGGAACTTTCTGCCATTTTAAATATGCTTCGTGAGCTTTGGCAACAACTTTGCTGTAGTCTTTTTCAGTTGCCTGATAAACAGAAGCAAGATATTTCCCATCTATTGGTGAATAAATTTTCAGTTCCTCGCCTTTCTCGGAACCGTACCATTTTAATCCTGTTGATGCACCAAAATTTTTCTTTTTAATACCTAGTTTTTTCAATAATTCCATAAACACTCCATTGCTCCATAAATAGTATAATTCTAGTCCTGATTATTTTTTAATCAGATCCTCTTTTTTCTCGATGAAGTTCGAAGTCATATGCAGATTTTCCATAATGTTCAAAATAGAAATTCCTCTCATCTTGTCTTCAATTTCTACCTGCACATCGGAGAACAAATCAAGAAAATAATCATTGAATTTTGTAGTTAAGTCTACGGATTCACCGTGACTGTGATTTACATCGAGGTGGAAAGCTTTTCTGTCCTCAACTGAACAGTATACTTCCTGCATATCAATTATTGCCGGATCCTTACAGAGAAGAAATCCGCCTTTAATTCCCTGAGTACTAACAACTATCTTACTTTTGCATAGCATCGACAGTAGCTGCCTGATTTTACTGGCGTTTCCACCAATTCTATCTGCAATATCTTTACTCGTTTTTGGTTCCGGGTAGGACTCAGCTAGGTAGCATATTGCTTTAATTGATGTTGAAAGTTTTTTCGATGCTGACATAAAATCCAATAATTGTTACAGATAGTGTAACATATTAAAAAATTAAAGGCAAGAAAAAAAATTACGCCCTTTTAAATTGATTTTGATTGAGTATTGTGAAAGATGCTATTAGATTGCAGAAAGTTATTTATGCAAAAGAGTTATATATGGGAATATTGAATATCGTAGCAACTCCGATTGGTAACTTACAAGATATAACTATAAGAGCGCTTGAAACATTAAGAGAATCCGATTTTATCATCTGTGAAGACACTCGTGTTACCTCCGTACTGCTTAAAAATTATGATATATCGAATGAACTAATTTCATTTAATGCCAGAATGGAAGAGAAAAAGATCTCAGGTATTATCGATCGTATTCTTGCAGGCGCTACCTGTTCCCTTGTTTCAGATGCCGGCACACCATGTATTTCAGATCCGGGTGTCAGGCTTGTGAATGAAGCACACAAACATGGGATTGCAGTTGTCGGCATTCCGGGTCCAAGTGCAGTTATACAAGCATTAAGTATTGCCGGGTTGCCGACGGATTCATTTATATTTGATGGATTCCTGCCCCAGAAGAAAGGCAGACAGAAAAAATTGCAAATGCTGTCTAATGAAGTCCGTACAATTGTACTATATGAATCGGTATATCGTATCAAAAAATTAATGTCAGAACTGGAAAGCTACATGCCTGAAAGAATTATTGCTGTTTGCAGAGAACTTACTAAAAAGTTCGAGCAGGTCTGGCGAGGCAAACCTGCTGACTTTGAAAAAAACTTCAGTGAATCTCAAATAAAAGGTGAATTTGTAATTATAATCGCTCCAAAATCCTGGATCGCGGAATAATTATTCACCGTCATAATTCATGAGCGAGTGGACTTCGTGCTCCCCAAATTTTTCCCTCCCTTTAAGGAAACCGAGTTCTATCAGGAAGGAAATCTGTCCAACCTTTGCTCCCAATTGTTCAACCAACTTTATAGCTGCAGCCATCGTACCACCAGTAGCAAGCAGATCGTCATGAAGAAGAACAATATCATCAGAAGTTAGAGCATCCTCATGTATCTCAATGGAATCCGTGCCATATTCGAGTTCATATGTCTGTTTCATAGTTTTATACGGTAATTTACCAGGTTTTCGTATCGGTACGAAACCAACACCAAGTTTACCGGCTAATGCACAGCCGAAAATAAACCCTCGCGATTCTATACCAACGACTTTAGTTATCCCCTTATTTTTAAATAAGTTATAAAGCTCATCTAATGCCTGCTTGGAAGCTTCGGGATTACTCAAGAGAGGTGTAATATCCTTAAAAACTATTCCTTCGATTGGAAAGTCCGGCACATCCCTGATTACTGATTTTAGATCCATAATAACCTCATGAATTTCTATTAAGTTTTCTATTAATGTAACTGCTGAAATCATCCCCTGAAAAACAGTTAATAACCTCCTCCGGCTGAATCCCACCCTTTCTGGCAATCATGATCCCGTACTTTGAATCATCAATTCCATGCACAGAATGTGCGTCCGGATTAATTGCAAACTTACAACCTTTCTCACGTGCGTAGTAGATATTTCGCCAATCAAGGTCAAGACGATGCGGACTTGCATTAATTTCAATTGCAACATCATTTTCAGCACAGGCATCAATTACCTTCATTATGTTAATTCTATAGGGATCACGCGATAGAAGTAATCTTCCCGTCGGATGAGCAATTAAATCTGTATGAGGATTCTCAATAGCCCGGATCATGCGGGAAGTCATCTCTTCTTCGGATAATTCGAAGATAGAGTGAATTGATGCCACAACAAAGTCAAAATTGTTCATGAAGTCTTCTGAATAATCCAAAGATCCGTCTCTAAGAATATCACTCTCTATTCCATGAAATATTTTTATCTCCGTTTGCTCAGTAACTTTCTCTATTTCCTTTCTTTGTAATAATATACGATCTTCAGTTAAACCATTAGCGTAAAAAGCAGACTTGCTGTGGTCGCAAACCGCCAGGTATTCAAATCCTGAATCAGTGGCAGCCTCTACCATTTCCAGCAAAGTATTCTGTCCGTCTGATTTTGTCGTGTGAAAATGAAGAAGTCCTTTGAAGTTTTCAGAAGATAAATTGCTATTCTCTTGAAGATTATGCGGAGCATTCCAGTATGCTCCCTCTCTCATTTCAGCGTTTATTGGCTTAATACTCAGTTTTTTAAACACATCTTCTTCTGATGCAAACCCGGATTCAATCAAATTCAAATCGATTTGACTAAAGAATTCCACAGAGCCTGTGGTCTGAAACCAGGTATTTCCAAAATTTTCCGAATCTGTAACTATGAGGACAGCCTTGGCACCATTAGCTGCACCTAACTGCAATTTTATGTGTGAATCATTTTCACTTAACTTTTTTATTTGATATAAGTTAGCAAGCTGCATATAATTATTGTTATATGCATTCATGACTGCAATCAGCTCAATTTGACTAATTATTTCATTTCTTCTTCTTAATTGTCCCGTAAATTCGATTCTTTCTATCCCATCCACATCAAGGAGCACGCTCTTGAGTTCTCTCCCCTTTTCCAGTGCTTTACTCAGGAGCATATATCCCTTGCTCCGTTTTAATCTCATAACTTCTGCAAGTATTTTTTGTTCAAGCTTTTCCCCGAATCCTTTCAATCCTGCGACGCTGTTTTCACGACATGCGTGCTCCAAAGTCTCAACTGAATTGACATCCAATTCTTCGTAAAGCACTCTTACCTTACCCGGACCAATTCCCCTGATCGAAAATAGCTCGACTATTCCCGGCGGTACATCTTTCAATAGCGCAGCATATTCGCTTGAATACCCTTTGCCTGTATATTCCTCAATAACGCTTTGTATACCCTTCCCTATTCCCTTAATATCCTTAAGTCTGTTTTCCGAAATTACAATTTCAAGGTCATCTTCGAGTCTGCGGATAGTATTTGCCCCGTTTCGATAAGCAGAGGACTTAAATTTATTGGCACCTTGAAATTCCAAAAGATTCGCAATGTTACTTAATAGTACCGATATTTCTTTTTTCAGGGACATATACTAAAATATTTTTGATATTAAGTTAAGAGTACCAAAAGATAATAAAAATCCAAGTATTCCCCCGGCTATTACCTGTCCGATGGTGTGTTTTTTAAGAAGTATTCTACTCCAGAACACAATTGCTGCAAGAGGTAAAAATAAAAAGCCTAAGAATCCATGCATAAATATCAGTAAGCCGACCGGTGTCGCGGCACCAAGCGCATGTGCGCTTATCTTCCAATATTTGTTGATAGAGATTAGAGCAATCATGTTGAGGAAATAGACTATCCACATGTAGATAATCAAATGGTCTAAACGTAGCCAGATTGTAAATAGAATTGCGAATAATGAAATAATTATCCCAAAGCTATATGGAATGGTTCTCTGCTCTTTAATCGTGGCATCTGCGTCTCCAACCTTACCCTTTTTCATCAGGAAGAGAAAAAACAGAATTGGGAAAATTAACCCTAATATAAATCCGGAAAGAATGATTTGCAGGCTACTTTCCAGATCTACAGGCAATGTCAAACCCAGGTAAAGAAATATCAAAAATGTAAAACTTGGGGGAACAAATAAGGTTGAAATAGTTTTGGCAAAATGATATGTGAAATTTTTCAATTTTTCCTTATCTATCAGTTAGATTCTTCGAGTTCATTGTGATTTTTAAGTTCTTCAAGATAATTTAGAAGGACTTCTTCAATTGAATCATATTCCGTATACTTCATCAATTCCTGTCTTACCTTAGAAACTCCATATAAACCCTTGAGGTAGCCCGAATAATACTTCCTGAAGGGAATTACAGCCTGACGGACTTCATCTTTCACGGCAATTTCATATTTAAGATGTCGCAGTGCTGTATGAATTCTTTCGGTAAAGGAAACCTCTTCGGGAAGTTTTCCTGTTTCAAGCAGAACTTTTGCTTCCCTGAAAATCCACGGATGCTGAATTGCTCCCCTGGCAATCATAACACCGTCAGCATTTGTCTGCTCAAATGCATCCTTCACGTCCTGTGCAGTAAATATACCTCCATTAACCACAATAGGAATGTTGGTAACTTCTTTGATTTTCGGTATCCAGTTCCAATCAGCATCACCGCTGTGCCCCTGCTGCCTTGTACGGCAGTGAATTGTCATTGCACGCGCCCCTGCATCTTCCATGCGTTTTACCACTTCCAGAATCATAATCGAGTCGCTGTCCCATCCGATTCTCGTCTTGACAGTTACCGGCTTATCAACAGCTTTCACAATTTCTTCAACCATTTTCTGCATGTATGGCGGATCCTTTAATAAACCTGCTCCGGCTCCACGCCTCGCTACTTTTTTAACCCAGCAGCCAGCATTGATATCAATAATTTCAGGATTTTCAGCTTCTGCGATTCTTGCCGATTCAACCATAGCTTCTATGTCCTGCCCATAAATTTGTATGCCGACAGGTCTTTCTTCCTCGGTTATCTTTAGTTTTTTCTGTGTTTTCTTATTGTTTCTGATTAGTCCGTCGGAATTAACAAATTCAGTGTATACAACATCAGCACCGAGTTCTTTGCATAGCTTCCTGTACCCGATGTCTGTAACATCTTCCATGGGAGCAAGTAAAAGTGCATTTTCTATTTCAAGGTCATCTATTTTAAACATACTAACTTTCTTTCGAACGATTATTATTAAGATAATTTATTGTAATGATAAATGTAATAAAAGTAAACAATGCACCGGTAAGGAAAGGAAATTCAAAGCCGAAATAATCGAATGCGAATCCGCCCCAGATTGGGCCCAGTACTCTCGCCAGAGATGAAAAAGACTGATTGATTCCGAGAATACTCCCCTGTCGATCATCTGGTGCAAACCGGGATACCATACTTAAAATAACCGGCTGCAATATTCCTGATCCAATTGAAAGCACAGTTACCGACAGGGCAACGCCGAGAAAATTATATCCATAAGGAATGAATCCTAATCCTAGCATCAAACATACTAGTCCGAATTTCATCAGGGTACCATCGCTGAATATTTTTGATGCTCTTCGAATTACACCCCCCTGAATGATGGCTCCGACTATCCCCATAAGTCCGAACAGGTAGCCGTTTTGCAGGTCACTAAAATGGAACCTCTTGTACCCGAGTATGGCGAACGTACCGTAAATATTAGCCATTGAAAAAATAATAATGAAAAATATCAGCATCAGGATTCCGATATGAGGGATTTTTATAGCGTTTCTAATCTCCTCAAAATCAAATATTTGATACTTCACTTTTGTCGCACTGCGTAATTTCTTTTCCCTGGATTCCGGTAAAAAGAATATCGCGAATAACATTGCCAGAAATGAAAATCCGGCGCTGGCATAGCCGGTAACCTCAAACCCATATTGGGATAGGAATCCGCCTATTAGCGGTCCGAAAACAAATCCGAGTCCAAAAGCCGCCCCGATCATTCCCATTCCTTTATATCTGTCCTCCTTGGTGGTAATGTCAGCTATATAAGCCTGAGCAACACCAATATTGCTTCCGCCGAGTCCAGCCAGCATCCTGGATAGAAACAGTATAAGAAAACTATCCGCAACACTGAATATAAGATATGAGATAGCAGTGGTAAGCAACGAGAGCAAGATAATCGGTTTACGACCAATCTTGTCGGAGACTTTTCCAAATATAGGATTAAGCAGGAACTGTACCAGTGAGTAAATTGCCACTATTAGACCAATCCCGAAATCCGAGATCCCCAGATCTTTACTGGCAAATGAAGGGATAATCGGGATAAGGATACCGAATCCCATGAGGTCAATAAACACGGTAACGAATATTACCGAAAGGGATGCTTTGGATCTATTCAAAAATTACCTGGCATTATCTGGATTTAAGCATAGTAAAAAACTAAAATACAATTATTTAATTACAGTCGAATCGGAAGCCATTAGAAATGACTCATTTAATAAAAAACATTTCGGACGTTCAGAATATTTGTTAAGCGTTTCTTTTGTATCAGTCGAAAATTGAGCCATTTTTTTTCTAACATCCGCAGTTAGAAATGGATAACGTGAACTGTCCTCTGCAGACTCTGAAGGTATCAATAGATATTCATTTCTCTCACCTGTCCAGCCTTTATGAACCCAAACAGGAAGATATTCAACTCTGCCAAGTTTAAACATACCGGTGGAATCAATTTTACTAATGGAAACAGTTACTATGGTACCTCCGTTAGAATATCTCCATCTTTGATTCGACAGGAAATTTCCGAGTGAGAAAGCAGTTAAAACTGAGTCAACACATCCTTTTTGACTCTCAAATATTTGTATCGGCTGCAGAACATGAGGAGAACTGGAAATAATAATATCCGCACCAAATTCAACAAGATTTGAAACAACACTTTTCTGGTAATCTGTGGGTTCATGCACATTCTCAGAGCCTGCGTGGATGTAAACAATAACCAAATTAACACCGCTTCTCCTGCTGGAATCAATATCCTCCTTCATTTTAAGTGAATCTATAATGTTCACCATATATTTATCGGATACTGACAGGTTGTTAATGTTAACACCGTATGTATATGATAAAACCGTAAAGGAAATACCATTTTGTGAAAAAATTCGGATTGAATCCCGATCCTCCTGACTAGCAAAGGTGCCGGCATGGTCCATTTCTAATTCTTTTATTGAATTAATTGTTCCAATGACCCCTTCTTTCCTACCATCTGTAGCGTGGTTATTTGCAGTTACAAGAATATCGAAACCGGCATATTTTAGCGCTTCCAAATATGCTTTTGGAGTATTAAATACAGGATAACCGGAATACTTTTCGTTTTTTTGATTTACAACAGTTTCAAGATTCCCAATTGTAAAATCAGCCGAATCGAGGAAAGGTTTTATCTCTCTGAATACGGGTTTAAAGTCGAAGCTATCTTCTTTTATTTCCGCCCACTTGAATTGAGTGGAATGGCACATCAAATCTCCGACAAAAGAAAAGGTAATCTCAGCTGATGAATCTGACGAAACCATATTTTTTAAACTATCCAGATCTCCGGCATGAACACTTGCGGTACTAATAATAATTACAGCAATATAGAATTTTAAGTACTTCATTATTTTTGGAAGAATTTCTTCAAATCGGGAAGCGAATTATAATAATTTTTAAACTAGTATTGAAAAATAAAAGCCTGTACGCATTGATCAGCGCACAGGCTCAGACATAAAACTAAAAAGGACTGACAAATTAAACTTATTTGTCAGTTTTTCTTTCAGCTTTAACTTCCTGGATCTCGTTTCTTATATCCTGAGCGCGTTTTTTAACTTCACTCAAACCTTTACGAACACGAGTTCCGGCAGCTGACTGTCCTTTTTCGTAAAACTTAACTACGTCTGTTTCGAGACTTTTTAAGTACTCGATTAATGCTTCATATTTTTCTGCCATTGAAACCTCCTAAATGTGATTGATTATTGATAGTTATTTAAGGTTTTCGAGAACAATTTCTGCAACATCTCTTACTGAAACTTCTTCGGATTTCTCGAATGTTTTAACTCCGTCCGACATCATTGTCATGCAGAACGGGCAAGCGGATGCAATTGTGTCCGCCCCTGTTTCAAGTGCTTCTTTTGTTCTATTCTCATTAATGCGAGTGCCTTCGGTTTCTTCCATAAACATCCTACCGCCACCGGCACCACAGCAGAATCCCCTGTCTTTATTTCGCTCCATCTCGATTAGGGAGTCTTTTCCTGTTACGAATCCAATTGTGTTTCTCGGAGAATTATATACTTCATTATATCTCCCCAGATAACAAGAATCATGATATGTAATTTTATTTGTTATTTTCTCTTCCTTAAGTTCAAGCCTGCCTTTTGAAAGTAACTCATCAATTAATTCAGAATGATGCAGGACTTCATAATTACCACCGAATTGCGGATATTCATTCTTTAATGAATTGAAGCAATGCGGACAACCTGTTACGATTTTCTGAACATTATATTTGTTCAAAGTGTCTACATTTTCCTGAATCATCATCTGAGCAAGATATTCATTGCCGAGTCTTCTTGCAGTATCTCCGTTACATTTCTCTTCAGTACCAAGTATCCTGAATTCAATTCCAGCCTTCTGCAATATTTTGGAGAACGCAACCGAAACTTTTTTATAACGCGCATCAAACGAACCTGCACAGCCGACCCAGAAAAGATACTCACAATCCTGATCTTCAGCCAATGTTTTTATTTCAAGTCCCTCGGCCCATTCAGCTCTATCCTGTGAATTAAATGCCCAGGGTGTATAATTAGTTTCAAGATTCTTAAAAACCGTATTCAGTTCAGCGGGAAAAGAAGCTTCCATCAATGCAAGGTTTCTTCTCATACCGAGGATGGCATCAACGTGCTCAATTGTTATTGGACATTCCTGAACGCATGCCATACAAGTTGTACACGCCCATAATTCATCCTGAGATATATAATCATTAACTAATGATTTATTTGTTACTCCATCCTGTTCAGTACCTGCAATTACAAACGCGCCCTTTTCCTCTGTCCGTTTACGTATCTGTTCAATTATTCTCTTTGGTGATAACAACTTTCCGGTTGTTGTTGCCGGGCAGGCAGAACTGCACCTTCCGCATTCAGTACAGGAGAATCCGTCGAGAAGCTGCTTCCAGCTAAGATGTTCTATATCCGCCACACCAAATTGTTCAGCATCTTCATCTTCAAGGTCAAGTGCTATTAATTCGTACTTATTGTCCCCTGTTTTGCCAAAATAAACATTTGGAACGGAAGTAAAAACATGAAAATGCTTTGAATACGGCAAATAATTCATAAAAGTGAAAATAGCCAGGATATGCGCCCACCAAAACACTTCATATGCAACTTGTATCGTCTCGCTTCCGGGTACGAAAATGGAGGATGCCAATGTTGCTGTTATTGGTCTGAATTCGTATTCCGATAACCTAAAATTGTTTCCGGCAACGGCAGCCGAATTCTGCACAAACATTGTAATTGTGACAAACAGTATCAGAAGAAGTACTATCGCGGCATCATTCTTTTCCTTACTGCCTCCCTGAAGCCTGGGTACCTTTTGAATAAATCTTCTGAATAATGCCGATAAAACAGAAAGAATAACCAGTATACCAAACAAATCCTGAGATAGGGTTATAACGGCGTAAAACGGACCGGTAAATTCAAATGTAAATCCGGAGTGAAATCCCTGTATAATTGCTTCCATAACCGCAAATAAGAATAAAACAAATCCCCAGAACAGGAATAAATGGATTGTTCCGGCAACAGGTTCTCGGAGAAGTTTTGATTGTCCAAATACAATCTTCAAAACATTCATAATGCGTTCACCAATATTATTGAACCGGTTTTCATTCTGCCCGATCCTGATGAATTCTACAACCTTCTTCAGATTAAAGAATAAAAATCCGAAAGAGGCGATAAAAACCATTATGAAAATAATATTTTTAATTTCCATAATATTTCACCCGGAATTAGCTTCTGAATGTTTGAATGTACTTGTAAAGAATTCTTCTGTTTCCTTTAATACTTTATCAAATTTATGATTAGAACCTTCAAAAGGATGTTTTATATCAAAAGTATGTCCCGCGCCAGGTATCTTAATGAATTCAGTCAATGAATTATCCGAGCCATCATAAATCATTTCGGCTTCTTTTATTGGTACTGTTAAATCCTGTTCTCCGTGAACTAATAAAAACCGTTTGGAAAGTTTACCGGCTGCGTTTAGAATATTTAATCTGCCGTACTTATTTTCTTCAATATCTTCCAATAAAGAAAGATTTAGTTTCATTACCTGTTTTGTGCGGGAGTTAAGAACTTCGAAAATACCCTTTTCGCGCCACTCACTTTTTTGTCTTTCAGTATAACGATCAAATTTTGCAACAGACGACCAGGTAACTAAACCAACGATATTTTTATTTTCGGATGCGGTAATAATCGAGACTCCTCCACCCCTGCTATGCCCCAACAATCCTATATTATTATCTTCTATCACGCCAAAAAAACCATTTTTATAAGCTGATATAATTTCATCCAATTCTTCTATTTCAAGCGAAAAGGTGTTTTCAGCAAATTTATCAGGTTCAGTAAACTCACCATTATCATCCACACCATTATGAGAAAAATTAAAGGTAACAACAAAAAACCCTTTATTTGCAAGGTGTTCAGCAGTATAGGGTACAAAACCCCAGTCTTTAAATCCTTTGAAGCCGTGAACAAAAATAATACAATCCTTATTTGCCATACCATCGACACCAAATGCAGTTATCGAGATAATATTATTTTTCAGAGTTTTGTAGGAATAATCCTGGGTCATGGATACAATATGGCATATATGCCCTGAAAAGTCAAGATTTTGATAAATATTTAAGAATTTAGATTCGTACATAAAAAGCCTCAATTTGACTGGCTTCTCAATCAGAATATTTTATAATAATTGAATTTTATTATAGATTCGTGTTTTCGATAAAAAACCAATTAATAAGGTTATAATGATAAAACCAACAGAAGAGCAAGCTTTACTCAGGGATTCGGTAAGAGCATTTACCGATTCGGAAATAAAACCGCTTGCTAAACAAATAGATGAAAACGAAGATATCCCTTCGGAGTTAATAAATAAAATAGCTGAATTAGGACTTTTAGGCACTCCTTTCCCTGAAAAATATGGCGGAGGCGGTTTCGGTAAAATCGGATACTGTCTTGCTCAGGAAGAGGTTACAAAAGGATGCGGTTCTACAGCTACGTTTATAGGTGCACATGTTTCCATTGGAACAAATGCAATTTATCTCGGCGGCTCGGAAGAATTGAAACAAAAGTATCTTCCGGATCTTACAGCCGGAAGAAAAATAGCAGCATTTGCATTGACTGAAGCCGGCGCAGGTTCGGATTCATTTAATCTAAAAACCAGTGCCGTTTATGAAAACGGGAAATGGATACTAAATGGTGAAAAACTGTGGATTACGAATGGCGCAATTGCAGATATATTTTCAGTATTCGCAAGGACTAAAAATGGAATAACCGGATTTGTAATCGAAAAAGGATTTGATGGAGTTTCGGTCGGACCGAATGAGAAAAAGCTTGGAATTCGCGGTTCGGTTACTAACAGAATTGTATTTGACAATGTTGAAATACCGGAAGAAAATATAATTGGACAGGACGGAAGAGGCTTTTTAATCGCAATGAAAACATTGGATGCGGGAAGATTAACAATTGGAGCTTGTTCGGTGGGAGCAGCAAAAGAACTTTTACAACAATCCGTCGAATATGCTAATCAAAGGAAACAGTTTAATCAGGAAATTAGTAAGTTTCAGGCAATACAATTTTTGTTGGCGGAAATGGCAACTAAAATTTACTCAATGGAAAGCATGTTGTACCGAACCGCTGAAAAATACGAAAATGGTGAAGACATAACTCAGGAGGCCGCCATGCTGAAACTTTATTGTTCTGAGGCAGTATCGGAAGTTGCAGACAAAGCAATTCAAATTCACGGCGGAATGGGCTTTTCGAGAGAACTTCCTGTTGAACGGTTCTACCGGGATGCAAGAATTCTTCGTATTTTTGAGGGCACAAGCGAGATCCAAAAAATAATAATTGCCAGAAAAACCATAAAGAACAAAGGTAAGTGGGAATTGTAGATGTCATCGTTATTTGTAATACCTTCTATTGATATTCAAAACGGCAAGACTGTAAGGGTTGTGCAGGGTATTCCTGAATTAAACTGCAGGGAATACGGCAATGATCCTGTTGAAATGGCTATGATCTGGCGGGCTGAAAATGCCAGATTTCTCCATGTCGTAGATTTCGACTGTTCTCATGAGCATTCGCACTGTAATTTCGGATTAGTAAAGCAAATCTGTGAGTCGGTAATAATTCCCGTTGAATTCGGCGGAGGTATCAGTTCGCTTGAAGAAGCGAGGGAAGTAATGGCTTTAGGCGTATACCGACTTGTAATCGGCTCATTAGCCTTTCTGAATGCAAAAGAATTTGAAAAGATATTGAATGAAGTGGGACCACAAAAAATTTCAGCGGCCATTGATGTTGTTGATAATATAGTTGTAATAAAAGGACGGTCGCAAAAAACTGGAATAAGTCCCTTTGAGTATGCGCAGTTCCTGGAAAAGATGGGCGTACAAAGGTGTATTGTTACTGACGTCAAAAGAAACGGGATGCTAGAGGGACCAAACATTGAGTTATCAAGAACAATTGCCTCCGAAACAGGCATGAAAGTTACACACTCAGGAGGGGTTTCCAACTTCCAGGACTTGAAAAAGTTAAATGAAGCTGTATCTTTGGGTATTGACTCGGTGATAATTGGCAGAGCTCTTTACGAGAACAGGTTTTCCTGTCAGAAGATATGGCGAAAAGCGGAATTCGGATTATTTAACTGAGGTTCATATGATCTCCAGCAGTAAAATGAAAACTAGTACTTTCTGGTCAAATTTATTTAAAGCTCCGGCAGAGCGTAGTGATATTGAGGAAGTTCTACTTTCAATGCCGCCGTTCGAAGGATTTAACTCCACACACTTAAAATACTTCATGAAAATTGTACATAACCGTATTTATAATTCCGGAGAATATATTTTTTTCCAGAATGATCCCGGTATCGCTTTATATTTAATTCGTGAAGGTGAAGTTAAAATCATAAAACAATCTGAAGAAGGAAAAGAAACTGAACTTGCTCATTTTAGTCGTGGAGATTTCTTTGGAGAACTTGCACTCCTTGACGATGATGTTCGTTCTGCTTCAGCTGTTGCGGTAAAGGATTCGAAACTGGCTGTAATTTTCAAGCCTGATCTGGAAAATTTCATTGATAAATTCCCAAAGCGAGGAGTAAGTATACTGAAGGGACTTGCACAGATTATTGCTACCCGTCTGCGTATTCTTGACGATGAATTTTTATCATTGTATAATACAATACAAACCAGTGAGGAAAAGCAAGATGGATGAGATTAAAAAAATACTTGTGCCAATTGATTTTTCCGATTATTCCAAAAATGCTCTCAGATACTCGGTTAATTTTGCAAAAAGGTTTTCAGCGAAAATGTACCTTGTTTATGTAATTGAACCGATGATCTACCCTGCTGATTTCAGTATGGGACAAATAGCTGTTCCAACCGGAGATGTTGATATGTCCGAAAGAGCTAAGGGTGAGCTCGAGACACTTGCAAAAAATGAAATTCAGAATTCAATTGAGTCCGAGATAATAATCAAATCCGGTAAGCCGTTTATGGAAATTATTGATACTGCATCGGAAAAGGATATTGATTTAATAATTATTGCTACACACGGACATACCGGCATGGAGCATTTATTATTTGGCAGTACTGCTGAGAAAGTTGTTCGCAAAGCCCCCTGCCCTGTGCTGACAATAAGAGAGCCTATAAAGGGATTTAAATTCAACGGTTGAATTGAAATGGCAACTATGCTGGAAAAGGACCTGGAAGTAATATTGGAAGATAATACTTCAGGAAGCTCCGAATTACTAAGCAAACTTAACGACTGGTTTATAAAGTATTACGCTCAAAAGTTGCCCGACCAATCGTTAATTGATCAACTGCTGGACGACTTTTCAACTTTCGAGACAATCACTTTGTACTTGCGTAGTTTAAAGGCAGCAATAAAAACCAGTACTTCAAATAGCTTAACTGAGTATTTCCTAATACAAAAAAAAGAATTCGATTCTGCCTTTAATAACCTTTCTGTTAATGCGATTGACTTACTTAGTCCGTGTAACAACATAGTAACAATATCTAACAGCGGTCAGATTTACAAAATTTTAAGAGAATACTTCAAGCTAAATTGCAGTTTACAAGTATCCGTTTGTGAATCCCGTCCGAAATTCGAGGGTCGAATACTAGCATCCAAGTTGGCTGATCTGGGTATTAAAACAAGTCTTATAACTGAAGCGATGATAGCAGAGTTTGTACAAAATTGTGACTGCGTGATCACCGGTGCTGACAAGATATTGAGTAACGGTTCGGTAGTTAATAAAGTGGGAAGCCGGTTGTTGGCAATTACTGCTAAATATTATAATAAACCATTCTATGTTTTTGCTGATAAGTCCAAACTCTCAAATAATAGCAATTATAATCATAGAAATTTTCCTGAGTCCGAAATTTGTGATTGCAATAACAATATTATTATTAACAATTATTATTTTGAGACAATTGATATGAATTTACTTGCAAAAGTAGTTACAAATTAGTTATATACAATGATTCAAATAATAAATTTTCACAATTCTTGTCACAAATTATGTGGCATCGAATTCACAATTTGTATCGTTTTTATTCGTTGTACCGGTCTTTATTTTGCATATAAGTATATTATTGTTTGAGACTTGGTCAGAATTATCGAAAACAAAAAATACCGTAATTCTTAATCACCAATTTTGACGACTTCTTAGCAATACCAGATAACTTTTGAAGAATTTATTAATAATCACGAGGGTCATATGAAAAAAGCATTAAACTATTCCGTATTACTTTATTTATTAACTGTTTATTTTGTAATACCTCCCAATGAGTCTAAATCACAGCTAAGGGATTACCCCTTCAAACTTGGGTTCCATGCTAACTATGTATTGGCTGCAAATGAGTATGAAGACAGCGGATTATTGTTCCTGCTTCGTGGCTACGGCAGAGGAGAATTATCTAAGACTTTCCAATTGGAAGGCGGTATCGGCTACGGAGTACTTCAAGGTGATGATTATGGCGGTAATGACTACATGACCAGAATCATTCCTGTTGATTTAAGGTTGCTGTATATGCCGTTCGAACTTGAATCCTGGAATCCTTACCTGTATGTTGGGGCTGGTGGAGTTGCCTGGTGGGTTGCAGATAGTCCCAGATTTCCCAAGTATCCTCCCGAAGATGAGTTAACCGGTTTTACAGCCCTTGGTGAGATTGGTCTTGGAGCTGAATTCGCATTAAGTTCACAATGGTCATTTGAGTTAACTGCCGGTTACAACATTATGTTTGATGATAAAACTAACGGTAACTCGTCTAATCTTCAGGACGATTTCTTGCATGACTACGACCGCTATATAAATTTGGGACTTGGTTTCAACTATGTTATTGAGGGTTGCGATACCGACAATGATAATGATGGTTTAACCAAGTGTGAAGAAGATGAGCTCGGAACTGATCCTAACAATGCTGATAGCGATGGTGATGGACTAAATGACGGTGATGAATTCAAGAAGTACGGCACTGATCCGTTGAATACTGACAGCGATGGTGACGGCTTATCAGATTATGAAGAGGTTATAACTCATAAATCAAATCCGAATAAGACCGACACTGATGGCGACGGTTTGAATGACGGCGACGAAGTTAATAAGTACAATACTGATCCGACAAACGCTGATACAGATGGTGATGGTTTGAACGATGGCGATGAGGTACATAAATATGAAACCGATCCTACAAAAGCCGATACAGACGGTGACGGACTCAACGACGGCGCTGAAGTTAACAAGTATAAAACAGATCCTAATAATACAGACACAGATGGTGACGGACTAACTGATGGTAAAGAAGTAAGCAAAATCAAATCTGATCCGCTTGTTGTTGACACTGATAAAGGTAGTGTCGGAGATGGCGTGGAAGTGGATAGAGGAACAAATCCGTTGGATCCTGCTGATGATGTTCGCAAAATGGTTGATGTTACATTCGAACCGATTTTGTTTGATTTCGATAAATCCGTTGTTAAAAGTTCAGAGGCTGACAAACTGAAAAAAGTAGTACAATTTATGCGTAAAAATGCCGATGTGGATCTTATTATAAGTGGTTACACAGATGCTGTTGGTCCTAACAGTTATAATAAAAAATTATCCGATAAGCGATCTGCTGCGGTAAAAAAATGGTTAACCGATAAGGGCATAGACGCTGACAGGTTAAAAACCAAGGCATTCGGACAAGATAACCCTGTTGCTGACAATAGTACCAAGTTAGGAAGGAAACAAAACAGGAGAGCTGAACTAAAAACTAAAGATATGGAATAGGAATAATAGATTATTCAATCCCCCGGTGTAATTACAAGCCGGGGGATTTTATACCCGCCTATTAAAATAAAAGGACATTATAATGGAAGAATTCATTCAAGATATACCCAATATTTTGGGTAAGTACGGGTTGGCTATTGTGGGCGCAATTGTAATGCTGATAATCGGATTATGGTTATCAAAGTTATTGACAAAAGTTGTTGTTAAAGTACTAACCAAGAAAGAAATAGACAATACTGTTGTACAGTTCCTGGCAAGTCTTCTAAAAATGGTCCTGTATGCTGTTGTTGTTTTGGCAACCTTAGATCAATTGGGCATTGAAACAACCTCCTTTATTGCTTTGATCGGCGCCGCAGGCTTGGCAATTGGTTTTGCACTGCAGGGCTCCCTTTCAAACTTTGCAGCCGGTGTTATGTTGATTGTATTCCGTCCATTTAAAGCCGGTGATTTCGTCCAAACTGCTGGTGAAAGCGGGGTTGTTGAATCTGTTCAGATGTTTATTACAACGTTAAAGACTCCGGATAACAAGACAATTTTTATCCCTAATTCAAAAATCACCGGTGATAATATCACTAACTTCTCTGCTAAACCAACACGTAGAGTCGACATGGTTTTCGGAATCGGTTATGGAGACGATATTGACAAGGCTAAAAAGATTATTTCAGATTTACTTGAGAACGATTCAAGAGTGTTAAAAGATCCCGCAACGGTAATTGTAGTTTCGGAACTAGCCGACAGCAGTGTGAATATTACGGTTCGTCCATGGGTGAACTCAGCTGACTATTGGGGACTGTACTTTGATATGACAGAAGGTGTTAAAAAAGCCTTCGACGAACAGGGAATTTCAATTCCATTCCCGCAAAGAGATGTACATTTATTCAAACAAAATTAATATAAATCAGGGCTGGAGAAAATCCAGCCCTTACTGTTTATTTCGATTTATAATTAGCTAGAATTTCCAGCACAGAATCAGTAATTGTCTCAGTATCCCTCGAAGTCAAGAGGTGACCATTAACCAGAAATGAGAACACAAGTTCTTCCCCGTCCAAGGTAGTCACATAACCCGACAATCCTCTTACATTTGATATTGTTCCTGTCTTGGCTTTTACATTGCCCTCTGCCGCAGTATGTTTCATCCTGTTTTTTAAGGTGCCGTCTATACCTGCATGAGGAAGAATATCCTGCCATAAATCTTTATAGTCCGTCCGGTACATATATTCCATTATCAAAGCCAGTTCCTCAGGGCTAACAAAATCATACCGTGTTAAACCGGAACCATCGGCATAACTAATATCATTTTTATCTATTCCCATTTCCTCAAGCCTTGCATATACATCTTCCCTGCCGTTACTAAATGAACCGAGTCCGTGATTTAAATATCCCATAACTCTTACCATCGTTTCGGCATACAAATTTTGGCTCTTCTTCATCAGGACTTTTACAATGTCTCCAAGCGATGGAGATTTATGTGTTATCAGATGAATTTTTAGGGAGTCTGAATAATTCAACGAATCAAGATCATCAATATCCTTCGCAGAGCCCTTTACATTAATCCCCTTTTCGCGGAGCACTTCTTCCAATACCGTAACATAAAACAACGTCGGATTAAATATAGCGGGAGAGATTTCAACAGTGTCACGATTAGTATTAATCGAACCGCTTACCGTAATCTCATTTATACCATGGGGACGATTATATCTAATCCTGGTCCTGCCGGTATCGGTTGTAATCACTTCATTGATAATCGACACAAAATCCGTTTGAACATTAGGAGTTATAATGGCATCATCCCCTGGATTGTTGCCGGGAAGTATATATAAATCGATATAGTTCTCATTGAATTGCAGTGCACCAACAGGAGCCGCGTACCACGCATCCAGATAGTCGAAAGACCAGCCGTTGCCGAGATGATTATCATCGAAGTTATTATCATCTCCCACAATATTTCCATCAATCTCAACGATTCCCATACTAATAAGTGAGTCGGCCCAGCCTCGGAACACATCTCTCGGATCATCAAAGAATCTGGTATATATTGTTGGATCGCCGTCACCGGTTATTATCAGATCACCGGTAATTGATGAGTCCGTTATCACGCCGTTATGCGTTAATTCAGTCGTAAATTGGAAATCTGGTCCTAATGTTAGAATTGCTGAAGAAGTAGTTACAATCTTCTGATTAGACGCCGGCATAAACATTTTTTCAGCGTTTCTTGAATACCACACCTCGCCGGTTTTCAGTGACTTGATAAGCGCTCCCCAATGTGCATGCTGAAATGAGGAATCATTAAAAATATTATCGATCTGGTTTACTGTAAGCTGAAACGGATTAGTTTCCGTAATGATTCTGCCTGACGAACAGGCGCCCAAGACAACAGCTAAAATTAGAATAGGAAATTTTTTCAACATAGGAAGTCCTTTTGAAAGTAATAAAAAACCCGATTCATTATAATAACTGAATCGGGTTTAAAATGACAAATGTAATTTTACTTTTTATAATATTTCATCGCTTCCGGAATAAGTTTCTGTAAATCGGAAATACGAGTGTCATCGGATGGATGAGTACTTAAAAATTCCGGAGGCGCAGCACCACCCTTCATTTCCGCCATGCGTTTCCAGAAGTCTACAGCCGTATTAGGATTGTATCCTGCCATCGCCATAAAAATTAGTCCCAGGTGATCTGCTTCACTTTCATGCAGTCTGCTGAAAGGTAATAAAACACCTACCTGTGACCCTAATCCGAAAGCTGTTAAAGCAATACCTCTAACTTCTTCTGAATTGTTCTCAAGAGCTTTATCAAGCGCCATACCTCCAAGCTGTGCTGCATAAGTCTGACTCATTCTTTCAGCTCCGTGATCTGCAATAGCATGTGCTACTTCATGCCCCATAACAACAGCAACACCTGATTCTCCCTGACAAATTGGGAGTATACCGGTGTAAAATGCAACTTTCCCACCGGGCATACACCAGGCATTTACCTGATCGGATTCAAGTAAATTAAACTCCCACTCAAATCCGTTTAACTGACTGCTCAAATTCTTGGATGCAAAATACTCTTCGACTGCTTTTTGAATATTTTGACCAACTCTACGGATCATTGCTGTACTTTTTTTATCCGTACTCAGTTTGTTTTCATTTAGTACTTTATCATATTCCGTGAAACTCATTGAAAGAAGCTGAGAATTGGGGACAAAATTAAATTGCTTCCTGCCGGTTATTGCAACTGTGCTGCAGGCTGCGGCAACGAAACTTAAAAGCAGAACAACCGGAATTAATTTTCTATTAGCGTATATTTGAACTTTTTTAATCATAACACCCTCTTTTTGGTAAGACTGAATATTCACTTTTAAAATAACATTATATTCGCTACAATTTCAATCACAATGAATTAATATAACAAATTCCTGAATCCTTCTGAATTGTTGAACATCATACTGATTAAAAATAAACGGAGGATCAAATGACTGAGCACTTAACAAAAGAAACATTCAAAGAAAAAGTATTTAACTTTGAATCCAGTACGGAATGGAACTACAGCGGCGAATTACCCGCAATTATAGATTTCTATGCAGATTGGTGCGGACCATGCAAAATGGTAGCTCCGGTTCTTGAAGAGCTTTCAAAAGAGTATGAAGGTAAAATCAAGGTTTATAAGATTGATACCGAGGCTGAACAGGAATTAGCTGCTATATTCGGTATTAGAAGTATTCCTTCACTCCTATTTATCCCGAAATCCGAAAAACCCCAAATGGCGCAGGGCGCTCTTCCAAAAGACGCTTTGAAGGACGCTATAGAAAATGTCCTCTTAAAAGTTGAATCTGTTAACTAAATAGTTTATATTTACTAGCTAAATTTATTCTATAGAGCCGACTTCCCTAAGGAAGTTGGCTTTCTTTATATAGTTGGTATATATTAGAAAAGGTTAAAAATACGGGAATTTTTATCTTTTCAATTGTTGAGGAACAAAACCGACCTGAAAATAGTTAATCAGGAATGATTCTAAAATATTCGGCTTATTTCTAAATAAATAAGGAGTGATGCGTAGTGAAAATCACTAAACAATTTACTAATCGTGAAAGTCAGAGTCTTGATAAATATTTACAGGAGATTGGTAAAGAGGATTTAATTACTGCCGAGCAAGAAATAGCGTTAGCGAAAAAGATTAAAAAAGGTGATCAGAATGCACTTGACCGTTTGACAAAGGCAAATCTTCGATTTGTTGTCAGTGTGGCCAAACAGTATCAGAATAAAGGATTGCCTTTAAGTGATTTGATTAATGAAGGCAATATCGGCTTAATAAAAGCGGCCAAAAAGTTTGATGAAACAAGAGGATTTAAATTTATTTCTTATGCAGTTTGGTGGATTAAACAGTCCATAATGCAGGCTATTGCTGATCAATCCCGAATGGTTCGATTGCCTTTGAACAGGGTTGGAGCCTTAACAAAGATTTCCAAGGCTGCATCTGAACTGGAACAGGAATTTGAAAGAAAGCCTTCTACTGAAGAAATAGCCAAAATGCTTGAAATGGATACTGAAGATGTCGCTTATGCGCTTAAGGTAGCTGGTCGTCACGTTTCTGTTGACGCCCCTTTCAATCAAAGTGATAATGATAAAAGCAGTCTGCTGGATGTATTGTCAAATACAGAGCAGCCTGATCCTGACAACACTTTAATGAAGACTTCACTTAAATCTGATATAGAGCGTTCACTTTCAACACTTAGTGAAAGAGAAGCTGAAGTTATCAGGCTCTATTTCGGCATTAACACAGAATACTCGGCAACTCTTGAAGAAATCGGTGAGATGCTGAACCTGACAAGAGAACGAGTTAGACAAATTAAAGAGAAAGCTCTTCACAGACTTCGTCATTCATCCAGAAGTAAAAATCTTCAGGTTTATCTCGGATAGATTAATATTTAATTTTTAAGAGCCCGTTCTCAGGATCGGGCTTTTTTTATGTCCAGAACCGGACTTAAAAGATATGAAATCACAACAACCAGCGAACATCCTATGAAATTAAACCAAAGATAAGATATATCAGTGAATATGTAGCACAAGATCACAATAGTTTCAGCAATTGCGCCTGCTACAAAAACCGAATTGCCTTTCACCCTTTTAATAAAGAACGCGACAAGAAATAATCCCAGTATCGTTCCGTAAAAAAGCGAACCCAATATGTTCACGGCTTCGATCAGAGAGCCGAGTAGATTAGCGAACAAGGCAAATCCGATAGCGTAAATTCCCCAGAATACAGTAGCTAGTTTCGACACTTTCACGTAATGTTCTTCCGATTCATTCGAAGAAATAAGACGTTTATAAATATCAACAACCGTTGTGGATGTAAGCGCGTTTAACTCGGCGGAAGTAGAAGACATTGAAGCCGAAAGGATGGCAGCTAATACTAATCCGATTAATCCAACCGGCAGGAAATTCACCACGAAATTGAGGAAGATATAATTAGTGTCATTCGTATCAAATCCGGGACTCGCTTTTTCCATGAGGCCTATTGCCTTCTCACGGATTTCATCCTGTCGGCTGCTGCTTATATCAACTGCGTCCTGAAGCCGGGCCTGACCTTTCTCATCTCCCCTGTCGATCGCTCCAAGCATATCGCGCAGCTGAGCCGCTTTTGTCTCGTGGATTTCCTTATAATCCTTTTCAAGTCCAGCAAACTCCTCGGAAAACTTTGAATTCTCGACGTTCTCAATAGCATTAGTATTAAAGAAAATGGGAGGGACAGTAAATTGGTAGAAAGCAAAAACCATTGCCCCGATAAGCAGAATAAAAAATTGCATCGGAATTTTAACAATCCCGTTCATAAGTAATCCCATCCGGCTCTGTTTAATTGAGCTTCCAGCAAGATACCTCTGAACCTGCGACTGGTCCGTACCGAAGTATGAAAGCATCAGGAATGTTCCACCAATTATCCCGGACCAGAAAGTATAGCGATTATCCAGATCGAATGAGAAGTCAATTGCATTTAGTCTGCCCATCTTTCCTGCCACGAACGCAGCGTCCAGTGGTGATATGTCATCAGGCATCAAATAAAAAATTGTTACAAACGCCGCTACCATTCCGAAGAATATAATCGTCATTTGCTGGATGTGAGTTTTATTAACCGCGTTAGTCCCGCCGATTGCGGTATAGATAATTACTAGTACTCCGATTCCAATAATCGTTATTTGTAAATTCCATCCAAGCAGCGCCGAGATTATTAGAGCAGGCGCGAAAATAGTAAAGCCTGCCGCGAGTCCTCTCTGTGTTAGAAAAAGCACTGAACCGAGTATACGGTTCTTCAGATCGAAGCGCTGTTCGAGATACTCGTAGGCAGTGTAGACGTTCAATTTATGAAAGATAGGGACGGCAGTAATTGAGAGTATTACCATAGCAATAGGCAGTCCGATATAAAATTGGACAAACCGCATACCGTCCACGTAGGCCTGTCCGGGAGTTGAAAGGAATGTGATCGCGCTGGCCTGCGTAGCCATAATGGATAATGCCACAGCGTACCACGGAGTGGACTTGTTAGCCAGCAGGTAGCTTTTAATGTTCTTGCTACCCTTTGTCTTCCATGCGCCATAGACTGTTACAAACAGCAGGAATCCGCTCATTATTAGCCAGTCGATCAAGCTCATTCAAAGAACCTTGTAAAAAGATAGAAGATGAGTATCAGTAATGCCGTTTGAGCAATTACAAATAAGTAGAGTTTATTCCAGGATTTTAATACCGGCGGTTTTTCTTCTCCGTCATTATCCGGATTTAATTCATCAATCATTTAATCCCCCCTGGGATATTAAGTTTACAAACAATCTGATCGCACCCGGAACTCCTGCTGGTAATTGCCTGAAGAAAGAAATACCGGTATAAATGAATTCTCCTTCTCCATACTTGGTATACAATAATCCGCCAAGTTTGGGAGATTCATCAGTGTCATGCCATGATATCAATGTCTCGTACTTATCATCCCATTGGTCAGCAAAGTATAATCCCCTTTCCTGCACCCAACCGCTAAAATCATTCATCGTAATTCTATTAGGATAGTTAAACAGCGAGTGATTCGGTTCAAGTATTTTAACTTCTGAAACTTCGTCGGTTACCCTGTCATGTGATATCCTAAAGCTATACGGACCTATTACATTCGTTGCCAATCCGAATGAAACATTATACTGAACAATCAATCGTCCACCATGTTTGACAAAATCCAGCAAATATCTGTTTGCATACTTTAGTTCGGTTTCGGTATTATACGAACGGATGCCTGTGATTATCACATCGTAGAATGACAAATCAATCTGTTCAAGTTTATCTGCTTGCAGTATATTAACACTGTAGCCAAGCGTCTCAAGCACATCGGGAATATCATCTCCGGCACCCATAATGTAACCTATTTTATCAATAACCTTCGCAGTATTTACACTGACAATTTTTGTTTCTGCAGGCATTATTACTGACTGGTAAGGAATATGATCGTACTGTAATTCTTTTACCGATGAACTATAAAGATTATCAACAGACGCGACAGCCTTGACGAAAACCTGTGTCTCACCATTAGTTTTAATAATCTTAAATGATACTTCCTGTTCATCGTACTTATTCTCCAATTCAATTAGCACATACTTAGGCTCCGCATCCCAGCCTGCATCTGTAAGTAGACTTATCTTCCCGCTAACATTATCTTTATACGATTTTACTTTTAACTTAACTTCGAGATCCTCTTCGTCCGAAGTCAAATATAAATCATTTTCGAAATTCTGGCTAACTATCGGCATCACCTCAAGTCTTCTGTATTTTTCCCCTTTCACCCGATCAACCCACCTGTAGAGCACAGGAGTCTTAAAATCAATAATTTTCCCATCCAGCTCAAATTGAAAAATCGCGGTTAACAGATTAATATCGGGTAATGTAAGATCCTCACTCGACTCAAAATTCCAGCCCTTCTTATACCTGTTTAACCAGTGAGGCTGCGTGAGCGGAGTGTCATGATTGACTGCTATCTTTCTTTCGAATTGATAATCCAGATTGTATTTTATTGTAGTATCGAGGTCCTCGATGTAGAGTTGATCAAAGGCAATTTTAATCAGTTTCAAATTCGCATTACTGCGCGAAACAAGACTAAAGTTAATATTAACCGAATCACCCTGAGCTACTGAGTAATCATCGGAAATTGCTTCTATCCATAAGCCGAGACACGACTGAATAATAGCATCTGTCTCCTTCAGTTTTTGTACAGCCCAAAAATTATTTCGGAACTGAATCAGATGCTTCCTTAGCTTGAGCAGATCAGAGATAGAATCAGATGGGTTATTGGAATTAAAACCCTGGTTCAACTTGTCAATCAAATTCAAAGCCGGCTCACCAAACGGCAGTCTGTTCCAACCCGTTTCAATTCCGTCAAACAAATTACTTTCAGCCTTTTTCCCCGCAAGATGCTTGAAATAAGCAGTTCTGCTGCCTCTCCTGGCCTGGGCCCCGAAACCCTGACTTTTGTGTTTAGAGCGGCTCTCAGCGGCTATTTCCGTATAGGACATACCCATGAGCTTATTGTAACTCCCGATATCCGCAGTGACATAATCCTTTAAGTTGCCGTTAAAGTTCTGCCCAAACGGAAGCCAGGAATCCCACACAATTCGTTTAGCCTGCCATGTATCAACCCGGTCAAGCTGATCAGGGAATTTGGTTGAATCTGCCGCAAGTGAGAAAGCCTCAACAGCCAGCATTGCCGATGCTAGATGATGTCCATGGGTATTCCAACCACCCGGCGGGAAGCGTGTAACGATAACATCAGGTCGGAATTTACGTGTAACCCAAACAATATCGTAAAGTATATTCTCCTTCCCCCAAAACTGTATCGTCTCTTCAGGTGATTTAGAATAGCCGAAATCTATTGCCCGGGTGAAGAACTGTTCAGCACCGTCAATCTTCCTGGCCTCAACAAGTTCATTGGTTCGAATTACTCCCATTAAATCACCTTTCTCCGCACCGATTAGGTTCTGTCCGCCGTCTCCACGAGTCAAAGCGAGGTAACCTGTTCTATACTTTTTCCCTTTGGAGAAGTACGATAGTGCCGCTGTGTTTTCATCATCAGGATGTGCAGCAACGTATAAAACACTGCCGAGAACATTCAGCTTTTCAATAGCTAACTTTATCCCGGCAGCATCCATAATTTTTGAAGGCTGTGATTTAATCGAGCTTGCGAATAAAATAAGGATTAGTAAAAAAGCTCTTAAAGGGGTCATACATTAATTACCGAATTATTTTTCAATATTCTCAATAATTTTCTTAATTCTCGGTTTCTGATTTTCGGGTGCCATATCCATTGCTTTCATATAATACTCTTTCGAGCCGTCAATATCACCGGTATTTTTCAAAGCCTCGGCATAGCTGTCGTAAACATTCCAATTATCCGGATACTTTGCAAGGTTTTCTTTAAACATTTCTAATGCTTCATCATTTTTACCCTGAGCCATAACAACATATCCAAGAAGATTATTATTGTTGACGTTATCATTAAGACTAATTGATTTCTTCACCCACTGCTCGGCTTCTTCAAGATTAATATTGTTCTGAAGGCAGTAAAAAGCAGCTTGCTGCCAGCTCTGCCAGCCGAATCCGGCTATACCTGTTAACTGGCTTCTGATTGATGTCAAAGCTATTTCATTTGCATCAAACTCGCAAGTGAATCCGGCTTTCTTTTCAGCCCACTGTAAATATGCCTGAGTTGACTTACCTGTTAGAGAATCAAATCCGTATTGAAGCCATTCCGTTACTGGAGCATCTTCCGGCTTAACATCAACCCGAAGAGCATCATGATTCTTATCATAAAAGAAACTGCCCCAGGCCTGAGAGTCTTTACTGAATATGAAAGTCCAGTCCTTGTCCTTATTAACGATTAAATGAAGTCCGTAAGTTCCGGCTGCAAGCTTATTACCATTTATCAGGACATCATCGGTAAAAGTAATAGTTGTATTCTCATCAGCGCCGGCGCGCCATGGTGCCGGATTCCCGTTTCCAAATTGAAATGTTGTTAGTCCGTAAGGAACCAATTTTCCCCACACCTCTCTTCCATTGACAGCCGGTCTGGAGTAATTTATAGTAATCCTACTTAGACCAATCTGTTGTGTGACTTCTGCCTGCGGACTAACCCGCGGTGTTGCCAGTTGCTGTGCTTGTAATGTAACACTAAGCATCAAAATTAAAAACAAAGAAACAGTTATTCTTTTGTACATGCATCCTCCTGTTAATTTATATAAGGTGAGTTAGAGATATGATAATATAGCGGTATTTTGAGCCCAATTTTTCCGGTAATTAGATTAGCGATAATATTGAGACGAAATATCCTCATTTCGGTTCCGGGCGAAAGATTTGGAGGCAAAAAAGTGCACTAATCTTTGCGCAATAAAATGACCCTTGCCGCAAAATATTTTACATACCAAATTTTTCATATATTTCAGTAGTACAAAAAACAATGAAAGATATATGACTGAACTGGAATTATACTTCAACAAATTTCGCGATAAAATTATCGGAGTTGAACAAACCTTTAACTCCCCTTATGGCGAAAAGAAAATTGTCTACGCTGACTGGGTAGCCAGCGGCAGGCTGTATAAACCTATAGAACAAAAGATAATTGAGGACTTCGGTCCGTTTGTCGGTAACACTCATACGGAAACCAGTATTACCGGTACAACAATGACTAAGGCATATCATGAAGCTCATAACATTATTAAGAAGCATGTGAACGCTGATGAGAACGATGTTATAATAACTGCCGGATTCGGTATGACAACGGTGATAAACAAGTTCCAGCGAATTCTCGGCTTAAAGGTATGCGAGCAACTTCGAAAGTATGTTAATCTTCCGGAAAATGAGCGACCTGTTATTTTTCTAACTCACATGGAACATCATTCAAACCAGACTTCATGGCTGGAAACCATTGCGGATGTAGTAGTTCTCGATCCGAATAAAGAAGGATTAATTGAATTCGAGAATCTCGAAAGAGAATTGAAAAATTATAAAGATAGACCGGTCAAGATAGGTTCATTCACTGCTTGTTCTAATGTAACGGGAATTCAAACAGACTATCATAAACTGGCGAAGATAATGCATAAGCATAACGGACTTGCCTTTATAGACTTTGCAGCCTCAGCTCCGTATGTTGATATGGATATGCATCCCGCCGATCCGGAAGAGAAACTCGACGCGATCTTCTTCTCACCTCATAAATTTCTTGGCGGACCCGGTACTTCCGGTGTACTTATATTCGACAAGCAATTGTACAACCGGAGAATTCCCGATCATCCCGGCGGCGGTACTGTTGACTGGACTAATCCATGGGGCGAGCATAAATATGTTAATGATATCGAAGCCCGTGAGGATGGCGGTACGCCCGGTTTCCTGCAGGCTATAAAATCAGCTTTGGCTATTAAACTTAAAGAGGAAATCGGAACGGATAAAATCATCTCCCGGGAAGAACAGCTTCTTAAACGGTTTTTCGAACGCTTCCGTGAGATTAAGAAGATTCACCTTCTCGCAACTGAACATGAAGACCGACTTGGTATAATCTCGTTCTATGTTGAGGACCTTCACTATAATCTGATCGTTAAATTGTTGAATGACAAATTCGGCATACAGGTTCGTGGCGGCTGTTCCTGCGCAGGTACTTACGGACATTACCTGCTTCATGTCGATCCTACCCGTTCAAAAACCATAACTCAGAAAATTAATGATGGTGATCTATCAGATAAACCCGGCTGGGTGCGTTTCTCTCTCCACCCTACAATGACAGATGATGAACTGGAATACTGCATGGATGCAATAGAGACAACCGTTAAGAACGGTCATGAATGGGCTAAGGATTATAGTTATTCAAACAAGACTAATGAATATACGCACAATACACATGAAGATAAGAGAACAGTAGTGAGAGAATGGTTTGAGCTTGATGCTCAAACCCATTTGTAAATAATCACCGTGCATAAACTCTAATCAACTATCTATGAAAGTTACTATGTGTTCTTCCATGCGATTCAATATGTGACCCGCAGCAGGCAGGACGATAGCAACCACATTCTTTAAATGTTTATTTAACCGCTCTGCAGACTTGCTTGAATTATAAAAACAATCCTCCTCACCGCCTATGAAATATACCGGCACAATAATCGAATTTAATTGTTCATCCGTAAATAATGGCAGTAAATCTGTTCTTGGTTTAAAGTAATCCTTAATCAGTGTTGCGAATTTGAAAACGGTTTTATCCATTTCCAAGTCACCGTAAACAATTTTATTTAATATTCTAAATCCGATTCGTCCGAATAATGATGTTAGCATTATAAGTAATATAGTACGGAATTTAACTTGTGTTATACCAGCAGTTGCGTTTAATATCAGTTTACTCACCTTTGATGTATTACGGATAGTAAAATCCAATGCTATCCAGCCCCCCAGTGAACTGCCAGTGAGAATTGCTTTGCTGATATTAAGTTTCTCAAATACTTCGGAAAGCCAGTCGGAATAACTGCTTCCTTTGAAGTCGGGGCGGCTTTCAGAACTCTTTCCGCATTCTCCTATAATATCAATTGAGTATACCTTGTATTTACCGGCAAATACTTTTACCGCTTCTTTCCACATTGCTGAGTTGGAACCGGATCCGTGAAGCAGCACAAGTGATTCTCCATTATCCTTTCCGCAGGATATTACAAAAGTATCGCCGAATTGAGTGGGAACTATTATATGCCGATTCGGCTTATGCCAGTCCTCTAACAGTAATTCATAAAAGCTGATTATTTCCGATTTGCCATCTTCAGATTTGTAAATTGATTCCCGTTTCATTTTCAACCTCATTTTTGATGATTCAAAAATCATGAAGTACAGGATCAATTTTTTTTATGTATGTCAAAAAATGTTACTGCTGTTTGCGAATACGGCTTAAAGTTTCCTGCGTAATGCCGAGTATGGATGCAATATGTCCCAGTTTTGCTCGTTTGACCATTTCCGGTGCAATTGTGCAAAGATATTCGTACCTGCCCAGAGCATCACGCGAACTGAATTCTCTTGTATGAATATCTATTTCTGTAAATTGCTTTTCCATCAGAACACTATTGAAAGCCACAAATCCGGGATATTTTGAGAGTTTAAGGCTGCTGCTCTTCGTTACGGCAACTACCTCAGTATCCTCACAAGCCTGTAAATATTCGTTTGAAGCAACCTGTTGAAAATAACTCGGCAAAGATGTAAGTATCTCCCCTTCGGTGTGAATCCATAAGGTTACTTCCCTGTCATCGTTGATATAATATTTTCTTATCATACCCGAATTTATAAACCATATCTTTCCGCATCTCCGCCCGGCTTCTAACAAAAATCCGTTCTTTTGATAATTCTCAACCCGGACCAGACTTGCTAGTTCTGTCAGTGCTTCTTCACCGGGATTATGGATAGTTTTAATGTACTCAATAAGTTTTTCCATATACCAAAATATTGATTTTTATACTAAGATTCGCTCTATTCAAGCAATCTCAACACCGATACAACTAGCTGAAGACTTGAATTTACAAGTTGTTATTCCAAAGCAAAGTATATATCCATCAGTATGAAATAGAACATAATATATACTGTTAGTATCGCAAGAAGATTTTTCACTTGACTTTAGGCGTCACAAATCTTTATGTTTGCACTCAACATGACAAACGAAAAGAAAACATATCATCTCGAATCCGAAAAGGCCTGGTTTTGGTGGTACAATAATTCACGGGAACTCACAGTGGAATGAGGTGATTAACATAAATTTTTATTTAAGAACCCCTCTTAGCAACCGCTGGGAGGGGTTTTTTAGTTTATCACGGCGTAGCCCGGCAACCACCGGAGGAAGCTGATTATTTGACATATTGAAAATTACTCTGTTTGTCATTTCGAAGGAGTTAACGACTGAGAAATCTTCCAGCATTAATGATCGAAAGATTTCTGTCACGACATAAAACGTCGCAAATCGAAATGACATGAATGGCAAAACTGATTAAAAGTACATTTAGGAATAACATGACATTCGAACAATTTACAGAACTATCGGAAGATTACAGGATTATTCCTGTATATGAAAAGATTACCGGTGATCTGCTGACACCCGTACTCGCCTATCTGAAACTACGAAGCATCGGCAGTTACAGCTTCCTCCTTGAATCCGTTGAAGGAATAGGCAGACTTGCTAGATTCTCGTTTATCGGTAAGGATCCGAAAAAGATTATTCAAAATACAGGTTTGATGGTTAAGATCAATAAGAGCGGATCAACTGAAGTAGTGGATCAGAATATATTCGATTACCTTCAAAATGAGATTAAGTCCTACAAGCATCCGGTGATCCCTGAGCTCCCCGACTTCACCGGCGGGATTGTCGGCTACCTCGGATTTGAAAACGTCGGACTCATAGAGGAAGTTATCAAGTTCGACGGACGGGATGAACTTAATACTCCCGATTCCATATTCGGTCTCTTCAATACAGTAATTGCCTTCGACCACTACAAACACCAGCTTATAATAATTTCAAACGCACATCTTGATGAACACAGCGATCTTGAGTCGGCATACAACAGCGCTAAAAAAGAAATTTCAGTTATCAAACAGACTTTGCGTAAACCCGCAGAAACGTATTCGTCATTCAAACTAACTGACGATAATTACGAACAATTTGACCCGGAAGAATTTTTCGAAGTTGTAAAGAAGGGTAAGAGTAACATTTACGAAGGCGACGTTTTCCAACTTGTATTGAGTGAACGGTTCAAAAGCGGTTACAACGGTGATCCCCTTAATGTTTACAGGGCTCTCCGTATGATCAATCCTTCCCCATACATGTACTACATGGAGTTCGGGAATGACCTTACCGTTATCGGCACTTCACCTGAAGACCTTATTAAGGTTAAAGACAAGAAAGCTACTATACTTCCTATTGCCGGCACTCGTAAACGCGGTAAAACAGATGAAGACGATTTAAGACTTGAAAAAGATTTGCTTGATGATCCGAAGGAAATTGCGGAGCATCAAATGTTGGTTGATCTTGCCCGCAATGATCTCGGACGCGTTTGTAACTATGATACTGTTGAAGTTACAGAGAAGATGAACATTCACCGTTTCTCACACGTAATGCATATAGTATCAAGAGTAGAAGGAATACTGCAAGATGATAAAGATTGTATCGATGCACTTACAGCAAGCTTCCCTGCGGGTACTGTTTCCGGTGCCCCAAAGATTCGCGCAATCCAACTGATAAATGAGTACGAAAAGTTGAAGCGAAATATATATGCGGGTGCGGTAGGTTATATCGACTTCAGCGGCAACATGGACATGTGTATCGCTATCAGAACATTGTTCGCGAAGGACAATACAATGTACTGGCAGGCAGGTGCAGGTATCGTTGCGGACAGCAAACCGGAACTGGAATTAAAAGAAATCAGGAATAAATCAGCCGTATTATTGAGCGCGTTAAAACATGCAGAGGTGATTGATGAAAATATTAATGATTGATAACTACGATTCATTTACATTTAATCTTGTTCAACTTATCGGTAAGTTCACAAATGATATTACTGTAAAGAGAAATGATAAAGTTACTCTTGATGAAATTGTTGAATTAAAGCCGGATAAAATCGTTATCTCACCCGGTCCCGGTAAACCCGAAGATTCGAATATTTCCCTGGATGTTATCAAGGAACTCGGGAAGACTACGCCGGTACTCGGTGTTTGTCTAGGTCATCAGGGAATCGGAATATCATTCGGTGGAACAATAGCCAATGCTCCAACTTTAATGCACGGTAAGACCTCACTGGTTAAGCATGATAATAAAAATGTTTTCAAAGATGTTCCGCAGGAATTTGAAGCCGGAAGATACCACTCACTTGTTATAGCAAATAAAGACTTCCCCGCTGATCTTGAAATTACCGCAACAACTGATGAAGATGTAATAATGGGTGTAAGGCACAAGACGTTTCCTATTGAAGGGATTCAGTTTCACCCTGAATCTATATTAACACCTCAAGGCGAATATTTAATAAAAAACTGGTTGGAATTATGAAAGAGCTACTTGAAAAAGTAATTGAAGGCAGAGACATTAAATTCGACGAGGCTTATTCAACTATGTACTCGATAATGAGCGGCAACGAGAATAATTCACAGATCGCTTCACTTCTTACCGCCTTAAAAATGAAAGGTGAGACATTTGAAGAAGTTGCTGGTTTTGTAAAAGCAATGCGAGAGAAGGTTATCAAAATTGAATGCGATGACGAACACGCGATTGACGTCTGCGGAACGGGCGGTGACGGATCAGGGTCGTTTAATATTTCGACTGCTGTCGCGTTTGTTGCAGCAGGAGCCGGTGTTAAAGTGGCCAAGCATGGCAACAGATCAATTTCAAGTAAAAGCGGAAGTTCTGACGTTCTTCACGAGCTTGGTATTGACGTGAACTTGTCCCCCGAGAATTCCCAGTGGGCGCTGGATAAAATCGGAATCGCGTTCCTGTTCGCTCCGTTGTATCATCCGGCAATGAAGCACGTTGCGCCTATTCGTAAGGAACTTCAGTTCAGATCCATATTTAACATTCTGGGACCCTTAACGAATCCCGCGGGTGTTAAACGACAGCTAATCGGCACCTATAATGATTACACTTCTGATCTTATGTCAAAAGCAGTTAAACTTCTTGAAATGGACAAAGTAAGTTTTATCTGTACCGCGGATTCATTCGATGAGATTAGTCTTTCCGAACCTACTAAAGTAATAGAGTACTCGCCGGATATGATGAGTCTGTACGAACTAACAAATGAAGACTTCAACTTCCCTGCTATTAACCTCGATGATATTAAAGGCAGCTCGGCAAATGAGAATGCATCAATCATTAAAAGTATTTTTGAGGAGAAGGTAAAGAATTCACCTTACTATGTGGTTGTTGCAAATGCAGCTTTAGCCCTGAAGATCAGCGGTAAGTTTGATTCGTTCGGAGACTGTATAAGCGCTGCCGAGGAATCGATACAATCGGGCAAAGCACTAGAAAAACTTAACGCTCTTAAAAACTTCGGGGATGAAAATTGAAAACTGTGTTAGATGATATTCTCGAGGTAAAACGGGATGAAGTAAAGTTGCTTCATCGAGATAATTCAATGAGCCGCTTTAAGGACAGCGAATACTTCTCCAAACCTCGATTGAGCATTACCGAGTCAATTACCAATGACCACAATGTTTCCATCATTGCAGAGGTTAAAAAGGCCAGTCCGTCCAAGGGTATAATTCGTGAGGATTTCGATCATCTGAGAATAGCTGACATTTACATGAATAATGAAGTTAATGCCGTGTCAGTCTTAACCGATGTAAACTTCTTTCAAGGTTGCATTAAATATCTTAATGATATTGCCGGTATAAAGAGCGTTCCACTATTACGCAAAGATTTTATAATTGATGAATACCAGGTATTCGAGGCCAAATCCAACGGTGCGGATGTTATCCTCTTAATTTGCGAAGCTCTGTCTACGTCACAAATCCAGGAGTTAACTCATGCGGCATTTGAAACTGATCTTGAAGTTTTACTCGAACTTCACTCTGAAGATCAGTTGAGTAAGATAGACTTCTCACTCAATAGACTGATCGGTGTAAATAATCGTAATCTTGCTTACTTCAGTGTTAGTCTTGATACAACATTAAAACTTCGCAAACAAATTCCCAATGAAGTTCTACTGGTTTCAGAATCCGGTTTGAAGATGAAGAAGGATATAGAAACAATAAAACAGGTAAACACAGATGCAGTCTTGATAGGTGAGCACTTTATGCGAGCTTCAAACATCGGTGATTCTGTAAAGCAAATGAAGGAATGGTGCAGCAATGAGAATTAAAATTTGTGGAATAACTAATATTGTAGACGCCCTGGTGGCTGCCGAGTATGGTGCGGATGCCGTTGGTTTTATACTCTTTTCCGGGAGTAAAAGGTATATCGACCCAGAAAATGTAAAAAAAATAGTTAAAGAACTTCCTGCGTTCATGACGAAAGTGGGTGTATTTGTTAATGAAACAACTGAAAATGTCAATTTCATTATGGAATCTGCCGGGCTGAATATTGCACAACTTCATGGAAAAGAATCGTATGATTTTATAAATGAAATTAAATCCCCTGTTATAAAAGCTATTAGTGTTACAGACGAGTTCGACTATACTCAACTGGATGCGTTCCCGGATTGTACCTTCCTGCTGGATGCTTTTCATCCCGAACTTAAGGGAGGTACGGGACTTAGTTTCAACTGGGATAGTATTCCTACTTCAATAAGAGATAAAATTATTCTCGCCGGTGGTATTTCAGCGGATAATATTGAATACATTTTTAAGACTATAAAACCTGAGGCAATTGATCTGTCCTCTTCGGTTGAAGTATCGCCGGGCATTAAAGATCATACTAAACTTAAACAACTATTAAATAAACTAAACGAATTAAGGTATAGATAATGATGATAATAATGGGGCTGGACGCGCCTAGAAATGATATTGATAATATTAAAAACAAGATTACGACACTTGACTGCACTCCGCATGAAATTCCTGGCAGCAGTAAACTTGCGATCGGTATTACAGGTCCGACAAACAAATTAAATGAAGAAGACTTTCAACTAATGTCTTCCGTTCAGGAAGTTGTGCGTGTTACTAAAAAGTACAAACTCGTTAGCAGACAGATGAAGAACGAAGATACAATTATTAAATTCGACAATGCAGTTGTGGGTGGAAAGGAATTGTTTATCTGTGCAGGACCATGTTCGGTGGAGAGCCGGGATCAGATATTCGACATTGCCGGACAGCTGAGTGAGATGGGTATTAAGTTCCTAAGGGCCGGAGCTTTCAAGCCTCGCAGCAGTCCGTATTCCTTCCAGGGACTCAAAGAGAAAGGGCTTGAATACCTGACAGAAGTAAAAGAAGAATTCGGATTGAAAATAGTTACCGAAGTGCTTAACACCTCTACCCTGCCGGCTGTTGCTGAAGTTGCGGACATACTTCAAATTGGCGCGAGAAATATGCAGAACTGTACACTTCTTGTTGAAGCCGGTGCGACAGGAAAACCGGTGCTGTTAAAACGCGGAATGTCTGCAACTGTTGAAGATTTATTACTTAGTGCCGAATACATCCTTGCTCAGGATAATTATAATGTAATTCTTTGTGAACGCGGTATTCGGACTTTCGAGACTGCGACGAGGAACACCCTCGATCTGAATTCCGTTCCGGTGATCAAACAGAATTCACATCTACCAATAATTGTAGATCCTTCGCATGGGGTCGGATATCAGGATAAAATTCCGGCTATGGCTATGGCTTCTGTTGCTGCAGGTGCCGATGGATTAATCCTCGAAGTTCATCACAAACCGGATGAAGCTTTATCCGATGGGTTCCAATCTCTTACACCAATGCAGTTCAAAGAATTACTTGATAAAATTAAAGAACTGGCTCCATTAGTCAATAAGGAAGTAACCAAATGAGTGAAACAAAACAAGTATACAGCTATCCTGACTCAAAAGGTAAGTTCGGTATATTCGGTGGTAGATTCGTCCCTGAAACTCTTATGACTGCCTTATATCAACTTGAGGATATGTACAACAAGGTCAAAGACGATCCTGAATTCATTGCTGAACTGAATGATCTTCAAAGCAATTATAACGGCAGACCTACACCGCTAACATATTCGGAAAGATTGACAGAACACTACGGTAAAGCAAATATTTATTTGAAGCGTGAAGATCTTTGTCATACCGGAGCTCATAAGTTAAATAATGCTCTTGGTCAGATCCTGCTCGCGAAACGATTGGGTAAGAAGAGAATAATTGCAGAAACCGGAGCTGGTCAGCATGGTGTTGCAACTGCTACTGTTTGTGCCAAGTTCGGACTAAAGTGCATTGTTTACATGGGCGCTGTGGACGTGAAGCGTCAGAGTCTGAATGTATTCAGAATGAAAATGCTGGGGGCGGAAGTAATTCCAGTTGAATCAGGAAGCAGGACTCTTAAAGATGCTACAAATGAAGCGATACGCGATTGGGTCGCTAACGTCCGAGATACTCATTATATAATCGGATCAGTTGTAGGTCCGCATCCATATCCAATGATTGTACGTGATTTCCAGTCGGTTATCGGTCATGAGGCGCGTGAACAAATACTCAAAGAGCAGCATCAGCTGCCGGATTATATTGTCGCCTGCGTGGGCGGTGGATCAAATGCAATTGGAATATTTTACCCGTTTGTTAATTATGAATCAGTAAAGTTAATCGGTGTTGAAGCTGCCGGATATGGAATTGATACAAATATGCATTGTGCAACTTTAACTCTTGGTACTGCAGGGATATTCCAGGGAATGAAAACTTATCTTCTCCACGATGATAACGGACAGGTTTCAGAGGTTCATTCTATTTCGGCTGGTCTTGACTATCCGGGAGTCGGTCCCGAACATAGTCTCTTCAAGGATATTAAACGCGCCGAGTACTATTCGATAACCGACGAAGAGGCACTCGATGCAACAGTAAAGCTTTCCAAACTTGAAGGCATTCTGCCCGCTCTTGAAACAGCACACGCTTTCGCGTATCTCGAAAAGTTAATGCCATCAACAAGCAGAGATGAGATAGTAGTTGTAAACGTCAGCGGCAGAGGCGACAAAGACTTAAATACGATTATTAAACAACTTGGTGATAAAATATAATGTCGAAGATTAAAGATCATATTGCGAAACTTAATGGTGGCGGCAGAAAGGCTCTGTCAATATTCCTGTCTGCTGGTTATCCATCTAAAGATAGTTTTCTTGATGCTGCCAAAGCTGTTATAGACTCCGGAGCAGATATGCTTGAAATCGGAGTTCCTTTCGGTGATTCACTGGCTGACGGGCCTGTAATTCAAAGCTCCTTTATCGAAGCTCTGAAAGAAGGTGTTACCTTAACAGACACTCTTTCATATATAGAGCAGATACGCGAGTACACTGATATTCCCCTGGTTCTTATGAGTTCAGCAAATCCGGTAGCCAAATACGGACTTGACAAGTTTGTTAAAGATGCGGAACAATGTGGCGTAAACGGTTTGATATTACCCGATATTCCTCTTGAAGAACATGAAGAATTCTACGACGAAAGATTTGATGGATTCGATAAAATATTATTAACTACTCCTACCTCTTCCAAGAGCAGGATCAAGCAGATTGATATTTTAAGTAGTGGCTTTTTGTACTGCGTCAGTGTTGTAGGTACAACCGGCGCAAGAGAAAAGTTCGATAAGGAAGTTCTAACCAATCTCGAACGAACTTACTCACAGGTTGAGAACAATAAAATGCTGATTGGATTTGGGATAAAGAATGCAGATGGTGTTAAAACTTTTGCTCCCTACTGCGACGGTGTGATTGTCGGTAGTGCCGTCGTTAAAAGTGTGGGAGATGACGATAAAACATTTACAGGGACATCAGCTTTGATTAAAGAACTGAGTGAGGCTTGCGGATAGCAGATTACGGAAACTTGAACTGTTATTTTTACAACCTCGTGCAGTCTTCTTTAATTATGACAACTATGTTTTTCTTTCTTAGTTCTTCTATTTGAGTACTGGTGACTTTATTGCCCATGAGATTAACGAACTCAAGTTGCTCCAGAGCAAGCAGTGGCGTAATATCATCAATATCATTATTGGACAAATCGACAATTTGAAGTTGCAGTAAGCTGCTCAGAGCATCTATATAACCGATATTGTTATTTGAAAGATAGAGTTCCTTAATATCCAGCAAACCGGCAATTTCACTAATATCCGAGATGTTGTTATTTGATAAATCCATATTGACAACGTGCCTGCAATAACCAATTCCGTCAAGTGAATCTATTTCAGATTCGGCAAAATTAATAACCTCGAAATCTTCCAGATAATACGGGGGGAACTCAATATCCAATCGTCCGTATTCCCTAAGTTTTACAGCATTGTAGAAAGTAGTACTTTCTGTTAATTCATCCTTATTGTTATCATCTGTATATTCCTCATCGTATGAATCATCCGGCTCATAATATCCGTCGGAGCCGTAATCACCATCATCGTATTGCTCCTTGTCTGCATCGAAATATTCAAATCCATCTCCGGTATTTTCCCAGACATATTCCGAATCGTCCTCTACCGGCTCCTGTTTTTTAACAGGAGTCACTTTCACAGTCTCAAGATCACTTAAAAAAAGAATATGTGAGTACGCTTCCAGTTTTTCATAATCTCTGTCATTATAAAAGGAAGCAATTTGTTCTCTGTATGAAGCCCCTTTATCCGGATGATAAAGCATAACTAGTTTTGAAAAATACTTTACATTGCTTTCTTCATCAATGGTAATATAGTCTGAAATTTTCTTTGTTAAATCTCTCAAAACACTAAAGTTTTTAGCTCTATATATATCAATTAATTTGCCGGTAATTCTGTTAAGATTTTTGTCTGAGTAGGCATTTTTCAGGTGTGAGTATAGCTCTTCAATGTTCATGGCGCCCCCGCTATTGAAAATCCAATAAGAGTAATCCTCACTAAAAATAATTCGGAGTGAATGATTACAAATTTATTCTAAATTACTTGTGTCTCGACTTAAGGTTTTCAACTATTTCCTGAAACTCTATTCCCTGTTCAGCAAGCATTACGAACAAGTGATACATTAGGTCAGATACTTCGTTGACAATCTCTTCCTTATCCCTGTTTTTCGCTGCAATAACAGTCTCAATAGCTTCTTCACCAACTTTCTGTATTATCCGGTTAGCACCCCGGTTAAAAAGCTTTGTTGTGTAAGAGTCTTCAGGTAGTTCTTCCTTTCGCTGCTTGATAAGCGAAAACAATTCATTCAGGAAATCAAGTTTTTCATCTTTCTTATCAATTCCGAAACAGGAATAATCACCGGTATGACATGTGGGCCCGGTTGGTTCTGCATAAACCAGAAGTGTATCATTATCACAGTCGCTTTTAATATCCACCAGCTTCAAATAATTCTCTGATGTTTCACCTTTAGTCCACAACTCATTCCGGGAGCGGCTAAAGAAAGTAACCAACTTTGTCTCCAAAGTTTTATCCAGCGCCTCCTGATTCATAAATCCCAGCATGAGTACAGCTCCGGTTGAGTTATCCAGAATAATTGCGGGAATTAGTCCGTTAAGTTTGTCGAAGTCTAATTTTGTTTTATCAATCATATTCTCATATCAATATTGTTTTCACTTAAGTATTTTTTTAGTTCTAATATTCCCAGCTCATTAAAATGGAAAAGACTCGCAGCAAGACAGGCATCTGCATTAGTGTCCCTGAAAGTTTCGAGGAAGTGCTCTTTGGTGCCCGCGCCGCCTGATGCAATTACAGGAATCGAAACACTCTTACACAGTTGAGCAAGGAACTCATTATCATAACCGTCCTTGGTACCGTCTCTGTCCATAGAGGTTAGTAAAATCTCGCCCGCTCCCCTCGCCGCACATTCAATGCACCATGGTAATCCTTCCTTATCTGTTTCTTCTTTGCCGCCTTTAATAAATATCTTGTGAGTATCTCCAACTTTTTTAATATCGATGGCAGCAACAATAGCCTGACTTCCGAACTGTTTTGCGGCATCTGAGATTAATTGAGGATTTTTAACTATTGACGTATTAAGAGAAACCTTGTCGGAGCCTGCTTTCAGCAGGATATCAATGTCCTCAAGCTCAGAAATACCACCGCCAACAGTAAAGGGGATTCTAATTACTTCCGCAACTTCCTTAACAAGTTTCAAAAGTGTTTTTCTCTTTTCCTCAGATGCGGTTATATCCAGGAAAACAAGTTCATCCGCACTTTCTTTGTAATACCGTTCAGCCAGTTCAACGGCAGAACCCGCATCCCGCAAATTCACAAAGTTTGTTCCTTTTACAACGCGCCCATCCTTCACATCTAGGCATGGTATTATTCTCTTAGTTACCAAATTCTGAAAGCTCCTTTAAATCAATTTTATTCTCGTATATTGCTTTGCCAACAACAACAGCGTTGCAACCGGACTCACTCAATATCCTAATATCTGTCATGGAACTGACACCTCCGGACGCAATTAGATCAATGTCTGTGAACTCTTCAAGTAAGGACCTATACAAATCGACACTCGGTCCCGCGAGCAAACCGTCCTTATCAATATCCGTAACAAGTAACGTTTTAATTCCAAGTGACTTGCAGTAGGTGATATGATCAGAAATTACCACTCCACTATCTTCAGTCCAGCCTTTGATCATTATTTTTCGATCAAGCACATCAGCCGCTATCACAATATTTTCAGGTCCCACTTCGTTAACTGAAACCTCGAGTTCGGAAGTGTTTTTAACCGACATAGATCCGACTATCACTCGATCAACACCGAGGTCGACAAGTTTTTTAACATCGTCAGAACTTCTAACACCTCCGCCGAATTCGATCTTTAGCCTGGTTGCATTCTTGATCTCTTTTATTGTTGACTCAACATTTATCGATCCCTCTTTCGAACCAATTAAATCGATGCAATGTAGCCATTCGAAACCGAGTTCATTATATTTTACGGCTTGTTCCAAGGGTGTATTCTTGTATTCGGTAACATCGTCGTACTTACCTTTCGATAAACGAACAACTGAGTTACCAATAATATCTATTGCAGGTATGATTAACATTTGTCTATGAAATTTTTTAATACTTTAATCCCGGCTGGACCCGATTTCTCGGGATGAAACTGAACGCCGTAATAATTATCCTTCTCCATTGCCGCGGTAAAATCAATTCCGTGCGAACATTTAGCGGATGTATATTCATTCTCCGGCACATAGTATGAATTCGCAAAGTAAAAGTAATCACCCGACTTAATACCATCGAATAACTTACTGTCTTTAACAGCTTCAACCTTGTTCCATCCCATGTGCGGTACTTTAATACTCTTTCCCGTAAACAATTTGCTTTTAGCAGGAAATATTCCCAGACATTTCACATCACCTTCTTCTGATTCATCGCACATCAATTGGAGTCCCAGACAAATTCCAAGAAAAGGTTTCTTAATTATTCGCAAAGCATTTATAAGATTAAAGAGATTAAGTTTCCTAATCGCAAAGGAAGCTTCGCCAACTCCGGGAAAAATAATTTTTTCTGCCTTACAGATATCTGATTCCCTGTTTGTAATTATATAATCAGCATTAAGGTCTTTCAATGCATTCGAAACCGAGGCTGTATTTCCCGCTCCGTAATCGATTAACGCAATCATATTATTCCTTTAGTTGTAGGTAACTTACCCTTTGCTCTTTCATCAAATCTGCACGCTTCGTTAAGTGATTTTGCAAAGGCTTTAAATATGGCTTCGATTTTATGATGGTCATTTTTCCCCTTTGCACGAATATATATATTCGCTTTCATTCCCTGTGCTATTCCCTTGAAAAACTCCTCAGTCAACTCGGTGGGAAATTCTCCAACAAACTCGCGTTTAAAACTGCATTTGAAATTCAGGTACTGCCTGCCGCCTATATCCAATGCAACTTTTGCTATAGTATCATCCATCGGCAGGAAATAGCCGTAACGTTTTATACCAGACTTGTCGCCCAAAGCGGTTAATACTGTTTCTCCAATTGCAATACCGACATCCTCAACAGTGTGGTGCTCGTCGACATGAAGATCACCATTTACTTTTATCGTTAAATCGATATTTCCATGCCTGGATATCTGATCGAGCATATGATCAAAGAAACCAATTCCGGTATCTACGTCAGAAATACCGTCTCCATCAAGGTTCACAGCAATTTCAATGTCTGTTTCCTTTGTTGTTCTTTGATTCACGGCAGAACGCTGCTTTGAACATATATAAGATACAGCATCAAGAATACTTTTGTATTTTTGATCACCATTTATAACAACACGCTGTACATCCGTGTCATTCGAGTCAATTAGATCAATAGTGTTGTCACAATCATTATCATTTGTATTCTCAATAGTTACTCCTTCATTCCTAATCACCAGAAGAAGCGTTTTATCTATTTCCGAATTACTATCAACAATGATTTTAAATCCACTTGACTGCAACTGTGTTAAGGCTTTTATTAGTCCGCCACTTTCAGTCCGTTCGATTTTAAATAACTCTGCATTAATTTTGATACATTTCATACAATACTTTTAAGTGTTTTCAAAAATTTATCGTTTTCTTCTCTTGTCCCTATCGATACCCGGAGACAATCATCAAGATTCAACTGACTGCTCCTATCCCTTATAATAATTCCATTATCAGCCAGTTTATTGTAAACATTTTTCGCATTCGAGATTTTAAATAAAACAAAATTTGCGCTGGAAGGAAACACTTTCTCAACTATTTCCAGACTTTTTAATTCAGTAGATACTCTTTCTCTTTCCGATTTCAGCAACTCAATAAAACTGCTTTTCTTCTCAACATTATCCAGAGCATGCAGAATAGCATCCGCCGTCAATTTGTTCATATTGTAAGGAGCCTTTACCTTAAACAGGTAGTTAATAACCTTTTCCCCGGCTATGCAGTAACCGCACCGAACGCCCGCGAGCCCCCAGGCTTTTGAAAATGTACGCAAGAGAATGAGATTATTATTTTGTTCAACCAGATCCTGAAATGATTTTGTATAATCAAAATCTATGTAGGCCTCATCAATTACTACTATTCCTTTGAATGATTTTAAAAGCCGTTCAATTTTATTCTTATCCAGCACATTTCCGGTGGGATTATTCGGAGAACATAAAAATACGATCTTTGTCTTTTCATCAACTTTTTTTAGAATCGCATTAATATCAGGCTGGAACTCTTCATCTAGTGGAATCTCCCGGGAACTTACATTATTAATATCGCTTGAGACTTTGTACATCCCGTATGTCGGTTCAGGAATCAGCACATTATCGACCACGGGTTCACAGAATATTCTTATCAGCAGATCAATAATCTCGTCCGATCCAACACCGAAGAACAGCCTGTTCGATGGAATCGATAGTAAATCCCCAAGTTTAGTTCGCAAAGCGGTTTGTGCCGGATCCGGATAGCGATTAAGTTCAAGGTTATTTTCAATTACCGATCCAAGACTATTCTCGTTGGCGTCCAAAAGTATGCCGTTTAAATGACTGTCACGCGCGGAAGTATATGGCTTCAGCTTTTGAATATTCGGTCGTACAAGTTTTTCGACATCGATCATTTGAACCTCACTCTGACTGCATTAGCATGTGCTTTGAGTTCTTCCGTCTCCGCAAGTTCGATAATCGCATCGGAGATATTTTCCAAACCTTCCCTGCTTATACTTTGTACAGTCATCCCCTTCATGAACATCTCTACGCTAACACCGCCTACTGACTTGGCGTATCCATATGTCGGCAGAGAATGATTTGTACCTGAAGCATAATCCCCGGCGCTTTCCGGTGTATACGGCCCGACAAACACCGATCCGGCATTTGTAATTCTATCTACAACTTCATCAGCATCAGGGAAATTCAATATTAGATGTTCCGGTGCATATTCATTTGAGAAATGAATTGCTTCGTCTATGTTGTTAACAACCAGCGCAAAGCTCGATTTCAAACATTCTTTAACATATTCCTTCCTTGGAAGTTCGGTAGTCTGTAATTCAATCGCTTCAAGCACATTTTGAACGAGTCCATGACTTGTTGTAACCAGCACTACCTGTGAATCAATCCCGTGCTCAGCCTGAGACAATAAATCAGATGCAACAAATGCAGGATTAGCCTGATCATCAGCTATTACAAGTACCTCGCTGGGACCCGCGGGCATGTCGATCTGGCAGCCTTCGTGATCAATACTCACAAGTGTTTTAGCCGCTGTTACATACTGATTTCCAGGTCCGAATATTTTATCAACTTTTTTATTTTTATCTGTACCGTAAGCCATCATTGCAATTGCCTGCGCTCCGCCGACTTTGTAATATTCATTTATTCCCGCAATTTTTGCTGCGTATAAAACTGCAGGATGCAATTCACCTTTTGACGGACTGCATGCAATTACCCTTTTACAACCGGCTATTCGAGCAGGTATGCCGAGCATTAGAACTGTTGACGGTAAAACTGCCGTACCACCGGGAATGTATAATCCTACATTCTCAATTGCCCGAAATTCACGTCGACATTTAACCCCGGGTTTTGTTTCAACTTCGTACCCATTCGGCAATTGCTTTTCATGGAACGCCGAAATGTTTTCTGCGGCTGTTTCAATTGCTTGTTTCGTTTTATCGCTTAGAATTTGTTCAGCTTCTTCGTATTCCTGATCGGAGACTATTAGAGATTCATTCTCATATTTATCAAGCTTTCGAGCGTATTCATTCACGGCGGCAGAACCGCGGGATTTGATATCCGCTAATATCGGCCGGACTATTTCACTGGTCTTGTCCATATCGATTGCCGGTCGTTTTAAAAGCCTGTTTCTTTCTTCCTTCGAAAGTTTGTTTAATTCAATTACTCTCATAATATTATATTTTCTATTGGAAGTAATAAAATATCCGTTGCGCCGACTTTATGCAAATCGTCATTTATTTCCCAGAATTTATCTGCTGGTATTACCGATTGAATTGCAAGCATGTGTTCATCCGCCAGATTCAAAACCGTGGGACTTTTGAGTGAAGGAATAATTTTTATCACCTCATCCAGTGCATCTTTTGGAATATTCATCATTAGATACTTGCTGTTCTTTGCTATAAGCGCCGACTCAATACGCGTAAGCAGATTTGCAAACAAAGCGCTTTTAACCGGATCACTATCCAGAGCTTTGTTCTTTATTAAGACAGCTTCCGAATCAAGTATAGTGAAAGACTTTTTAAGCTTGTTCATTTTTAAGGTTGTACCTGTCGAAACAAGATCACATATATAGTCTGCTATGCCCAGTGATGGAGTTATCTCCACCGAACCACTGATTTGTATAATCTTGGAATTTATATTGTTCTCGGACAAGTAAGATTGTAGAATGTTAGGGTAAGATGTTGCAATAGTCTTCCCTTCAAGATCCTTCTCGCTGTTAATTTCCTCCTCTTCGGGGATACCAATTCTAAGTTTGCACCGGCTGTAACCCAGTTTTTTAGCTAATTCAACATCGGCTTTTTTCTCAAGTACAACGTTTTCACCGACGAAACCCAGGTCCGCCACTCCATCCTGAACATATTCCGGAATATCATCGTCACGCAGGAACAGAATATCCATATCAAAATTGCGGACAGTTACAAATAATCTATCCTTATAATTCTCAACATCCAGTCCACATGTTCGCAAAAGCTGAAGAGATTTTTCAGTAAGCCTTCCGCCTTTCTGTATCGCTAATTTTAAATGTCCATTCGGCATATCTTTTCATCCTTATTTATTCAAAACCTGTTATAAAACAAAAAACCCGGCAAGCGCCGGGTTTATAAAATTCATATACATCTCACCGACACTCACAAAAGAGGGATAATATGGTGATGATGTGTTCTGTTTATGTTTTTCATAATGTTTATCTATAATTCTAGTACGAAATTACTGATAATTATTAAAATATCAACATATTATTTCGGAAAAACTTTGAACAAAGCATGATTGTTTTTAATATGACTTACATTTTTGAATAAATATTCATTAACACATGCAACCAGCAATTCTCGTTTCGGACTTACACGGCGACCAGGCCAGATATGGAAAACTAATAGATTTTATAAAATCTCAAAAACCATCGGTAGTGTTTTTTGCGGGCGACATCCTTCCAGGTGGAATTACCAAATTTACTTCGCTTGACTTAAAACATAAGGATTTTATTAACGGTTTCCTTTTATACCGATTTAAGCAGCTTAAAGAATTCCTGAATGAAGAGTATCCATCAATATTTGTAATAATGGGTAATGACGACGCGAAAATCGAGGAAGCCGCTCTTGTGGATGCATCTACTTCATCTGTCTGGCAGTATGCGAATATGCATCGACGTAAGTACGATAAATACAAAGTTTTCGGGTATTCATATGTGCCTCCTACTCCCTTCCGTTTAAAGGATTGGGAAAAGTATGATGTATCGCGCTATGTTGATCCGGGTTGTGTATCACCGGAAGAAGGACTCCGCACTATGCCCATCCGAAAACTCGCGGCAAGAAATGAAACTATACAAAACGACTTGAAAGCTCTTACCAAGGATGAAGACCTGACTAATTCAGTTTTCCTGTTCCATGCACCTCCTTATGAAACGAACCTTGACAGAGCTGCTTTAGATGGTAAAATGATCGACCATGTACAACTGGACCTTCACCAGGGCAGCATAGCCATAAAAAGATTCATAGAGGAACATCAACCTCATATAACACTTCATGGTCACATTCATGAGTCGACTCGTTTAACCGGAAATTGGTTCGACGTAATCGGCAGGACTTACTGTTTTAATGCGGCACATGATGGTCCGGAACTATCTATTGTTAAGTTTGATCTGGACAACCCTTCAGATTCAGAACGGATACTTATTTGACTTCTTTCCTTACGGCAAGAGCTTTTGCACCGTCTGATACCGCAGTGATTTTAAGCGCGTAACTATTTTTCTCCTCGATATCCTTATCGGTTATGTAATGAATATCCAGAAGTCCATCGGTATTGTATCCTGTTCTTAGGTGATTCATTTCACTCAGAGATAAGCTCCATCCCTCCAGCCAGGCTGCGAGTTCAGTTTTATTCCAGTTAGATTCATCCACATGTACAATAAGATCAATATCACTTCCGGGACCTGCACTTCCGTTTAGGGTACTGCCGAATATATAGATCCCGAAAACTCCCAGTTCCTCGAGGTTAAGTGAGGATGCTAGTTTTTCTGCCATCTTGCATCGCCACTTCCAGTTTTCAGCGGCATACTGACCTGAGTTACCCGCATTCGCTGATTTTAAGTCAATATCACCGGCATGCTCTTTCAGAATAGCAACAGCCGCATCAATCTCAGCATTTATAAGAACTTTCAATATTTTGCCGTTTGTCACTTTACTTACATCAATTACCCTCACAACCGGGATAAATCGTTTATAATCAGGTAACAGATCAGCTAACATACTCGGCGATTTTGTAAGGAATGTCTCATTAAAAATAATTCCTTTATCATCGGGATATAAAGGAAGGTACCTTATCGATGACTCGACCAGATCCTGGAAAAAGTGCGTTCCGAAAGATAGGTCAGGCACATAGTTGCCTTTCTTCCTTGCCACCTCAACCAGCATAGCAGTATTATTGATATCTGAATAAGTTACATTTACACCGAGTTTGATATCTCCCCTGCTGCCCCATCGCCCGGGACCCATCAGTATAAATTTTCGTCTTGGAAGCAGTTGGTTCAGTTTGCTGACAATTTTACCAATCTTAAGCATACTCTCTCTGTCGGGCAATTCGCTGTATCTCGCCGGGTCAATATAAACGATATGGGAAATTTCCGGGACCTTTCCGTTTGAGATATGTCTAGTGGCGTTGAAAATAATCTTATCTTTCGGAAGATCCTGCGGAATAATATCTGCTGTCTGCTCAGTGGCGAAACTTTGGGGTCGGCACTGGAGTATATAAAAACTCTTTCCGTCTGAGGCAAATTCCACATCTACAGGAGTTTTAAGATTATCCTGCAAAGTCTGTAATATCTCAGCAGATTTATGCATGAACTTTGTGTTCGAGAGCAGTCCGTTAAACGTAACAATCACATTACTTTTTGTAAGATCGTCCATTATATTGGCAGGACGAATATGATTTCCATCAACAACAGAAATTATATCATAAATTCCCGGGCAGTCCTCACCATACTCCGACACCAAATCCTCAACAGAAATTGTCTCGAATTCGTTTATTTCAAGATTAATCACATCCATTTTCTTCGGCGAATACCGGATCATTTCTTCGGCTGAGACATTTACTCTCAGATTCGGCTGACCGGGAGCAACGAGTATTGGATAGTCATCGCCAACCCGGTCCACAGCACGTGTTCCAAGTCCGGGTACCAATCTCACCAGTCCGTCGTCACGTTGAATTCGCGGTGACCAGCGGAATTCGTTTTTACTGAACATAACGCCGGCATAGGTGGGGAAATAATACTTCCCGATTTTATTACCGACAACCTCCTGGATCATAACGCCCATTTCTTCGTGGTAATCCAGAAGACCTCTTTCAGCTCTGTAATTAATCGGGTCAGGAGCAAAAGTAGACGCGAATACCTCTGAGAGTGCATCTTCTAAGGCAGCCAATCGTTCTTTTTTACTTCCCTGGTTTGCAAGGAACAAACTCTTGTATTTACCGGAGAATGATGCTCCCATTGTGTCCTCGAGCAGACTGGAACTCCTTACAACAACCGGATTATTTCCGAAATCATCCAGCGCGAATGAAAGACCTTTTCTTATCTCCGGCGGAAATTGCGAGTTCTTAAACAATTGTACTATAAGCGGGTACTCGAGTTTTAATTCATCAACCTCTTTGTATTTCTGCTCAAGAACTTCTTCAAGATTATTATAGCGCATAAATGAAATAACGCAATCGGAAGCCACAAACCAGGTTTTGGGAATTTTTATATTCTGCAGATATTTTGATTCCGGTGCCATCTTGTTTAGGATATTGGATGCAACAAATACACCTGAACTCTTTCCGCCGAGTTTTCCCTGGCTGGTCGGGGTAAATATCATTTTATCGATCAGCGAATAAAAATCGGTAAGTTTTACGAATTCCTTCGCGGTTCTAATGTAATTCAAATCCTCAGTGAAAAACCTGCGGAGCAGTGAAACACGCAGACCTTTTATCATTGATGGAGAGAGTTCAAACTTTTCGGGAGCAAGATGATAATACTTTCGGATTGCATCGCTTATTTCAAGTAATGTTGATTCCCTCGCTTCAAGAATACGTACAAGTGGAATCGACTTATCTTCCTGAATCCACTTCTGAATTTTCATCAGGAGTTCTTCCGAACCGAAATTTTCGTATGACAACCTCAGAATAGCATTAATGTACTCATCATAATTATTTATGATCTTTTTCCTGAGCGGCCTGTTTTCATCTGCAGGATCACGATCATCTCCCGTTCTAATTTCAATACTCGACTGGCTTAGCAGCGAGGCAGCTTCGTCAAGTCCTTTAAGACATAAATGATGCAATAGTTTACGTAATATGCTCATGAAAAGTGTCGGATCTGTTTTTCTGATCATATCCAAAACAACTTTCCACTCACCTGCTCCGTCCTCACTCTCGACCCGTTTGACACTTTTGAACTCATTGAATATGTGTCTTAAATCATTGTGCAGAATAAAATGCGCTATCCTGTCCGCAATGGTTTTTAGAAGATTCCCTTCCTCAGGCAGGAAAGTATTCACATCTTCACTAACCGGATTACTCAAATAGGCGACGTGGATTTCACCGATTTTTTTCCCACGGATTTCAATTGAACGGGACATAATGTAATCGGTTTCACTCCAGTTCACAGTACTGAAATTCATATCCCGAATTTCCAATCTTGCAACACACTTATCGGGGTACTGCCAGCCGGGAGGTATAAAGTCAACTACAGACTGCAAAGTATCCTCCAGTGCCGCATTCTGATTATTCAGTATGTTTTCAATTTTATAAAGGCATTTCAGTTCTTTCGCCCGTTCTTCGAGATCGTGAACCAACGCGCTTAGTTGTTTGGAACCGTGATCCGTCATTTTATTTCCCTCAATGAAACTTTCAGATTCGATTTACACCACAGCATAAAGTTAATCAAATTCCATACATAATTTAAAACCAAAGAGGATTCCCACTAGGCAGGAATCCCCTCTTACAAATCAATCCGGACTATTATGCCCAGCCGCGATCCTTACAGGATTGTGCAACACGTTGTATAGCAATAATATAAGCTGCATCGCGCATGTACAGTTTTTTCTTTCTTGCAAGATCACTAACCGCCTGGTACGCAGAGGTCATCTTAACATCAAGCTTGCCTAGGACTTCATCCTTTTCCCAGAAGTAATTCATATTAGATTGAACCTGCTCGAAATAGCTGCATGTAACGCCGCCGGCATTAGCAAGAAAATCCGGGATGAGCCAGATACCTTTCTCACGGATTATTTTATCAGCCTCAGGCGTAGTCGGTCCGTTTGCGCCTTCAGCGATAATTTTAACAGTGCCCTTTATTTTAACAGCCGTTTTGCTATTTACCTGATTCTCCAGAGCCGCCGGCACTAGAATATCAACTTCCTGTTCAATCCAGGCGCATCCTTCGAGAACTTCGTAACCCAGCTCAGTTGCTTTCTGTTTATCTATTCCACCGAATTTGTCGGTTATTTTCCTTAGTTCATTAAGATCAATTCCACTGTCGCGCTTGAAAGCGTACGAAGTCTGGTCTTCCTGATCCCAGGATGATACGCAAACAGCTTTACCGCCAAGGCTGGTGTACAATTGTATTGCAAACTGAGATACATTCCCGAATCCCTGGAAGCTGGCTTTCGTATCTTCAGGTTTAATTCCCATCTCTTTCAATGCTTCACGAACAGTATAAATTACACCGTATCCGGTTGCTTCGGTTCGTCCAAGTGATCCGCCCATACCGACAGGCTTGCCTGTAATAAATCCGGGATACTTACCGCCATGTATTGTCTCGTATTCATCTAACATCCACAACATATGCTGAGCGCTGGTCATAACGTCAGGCGCCGGAACATCATTAACCGGTCCGACATTTTTAGACATTTGCCTTACCCAGCCGCGGCAAATCTGTTCCTGCTCTCTCATGCTAAGATTATGGGGATCACAAATTACTCCTCCCTTGCCTCCGCCTAGCGGTATATCTACAACTGCGCATTTCCAGGTCATCCAGGTCGCAAGCGCCCGCACGGTATCAACAGTTTCCTGCGGGTGAAACCGGATTCCCCCTTTAGCCGGTCCGCGTGCGTCGTTGTGCTGTACTCTGAATCCCCGAAAAACTTTTCTGCTGCCGTCATCCATGGTAATCGGAATGCTGAAATGATACTCACGAAGAGGATTTCTTAATAAATCTCTGGTACCTTGATCAAGGTTAAGAATGTCCGCTACGCCATCGAACTGAGCCTGTGCCATCTCGAATGCGTTAAATTCTTTACCTGCCATAACTTACCTCAAATTAAATTTCGACTTTTCTGTTAATTACAACGACAGTTAACATACAAAATCCGTGCTAAAGTTTTAGAAAAATCGAAATTCTGAGGTAGAAATCACTCATTGAATTTGAAGTCCTGACTAAATAAGTGATGTTACTGATGAGAATTTCATTTTTTATTCAGGCGGTATAAAAAGAGAGCCTATTTAAATTAAACGTTATTTTAAAATAAAGCTAAAATACTAATTAGAACAGTGAACGTAATTAGTATTGACTAAAATCAGCGGAATTAGGAAAGCCGTGTGTCCGCAAAATCCAGAAGGCTTCTAATTCCTTAACAGAGAGAATTCTTTCTCGAAAACGATAAAAATGAAGATATTATTTAAGTAATAATAATTTCCTCGTTTGAATAAATTCATTAGAACGCATTGTGCAAAAATATACTCCGCTTGAAAGGATGCTTCCGTCAAAATGTATCTTGTACGAGCCGGGTAATTTATCTTCATTTACTAATACTGCAACTTCTCTTCCAAGTACATCATGAATTTTTATTTCAACATTGCTTTGTTTCGGTAAAGAATAACTGAAGGTTGTCGCGGGATTAAACGGATTCGGATAGTTATTCGAAAGTGAATATTCAATCGGAACTCCTATTTCAATCGGTTCTTCCCTATCAGAAATCATAGAATCGGTTTGCAAGATTAATCCCCAATCATCAAACACAAAAAAATTATACCGGGATAGATTGTATAAGTGAATTATCCATTCTCCCTGCGCACTCAATCCGTTAAAGGTATCCAGGTTTTCAAATTCCGGTTTGAAATGCCCGGTAATATAATAATCGTCTGTAAATAAAGGATCACTTGAGGTTAAAGTAAAGTCAGCAGATTCGTCAAAAATAACCGAGAGGCTGTCACAATTCTGAGGTGATAATCTAGTTATTTCGACCTGTTCCCCGTTCGATGCCGTAAGTGATATTAATAAACTATCATTTTCAATAAATGTTGCCCTGAAAAAGAGGTTCAAATCCCGGATTGCTATATCATTTTCAACATAGACTGTATCAGCAAATTCATCGATATAATAACCATCAATAAAGGAATCAACTTTAGATTCATATTTATACCCACGGTTGATTGTTAGATTAACAAATCCGCTTTCGGGAAATATTGTTGTATTATTGGATATCGCACTGTCACTTGCAATGATTCTATAACTTATTTTATCATTGATATTACTAAATGCAGTATCAGTAAACAATGGAGCATTGTAAACACTATCATTAAGTTTTATAAAGTCCAAATGCTTTATTTCCTTATCATTAACGGTGTATTCTAAAATTGCAGAAGCGACTTTATAATTATCCGAAATATTAGCTAATAATCTTCTCGGGAAATCGTACTTGGTAAGGCCTGTAATAGAATTATGCTTTACTATAGGGGCAATATTATCTACACCGCACATAAAACTGAACAAAGAATCAGGCGCGTTCAAAGGCAAGGTGTTATTGAAACTTCTTAGAGAATCATAATAACTAAAATAATAACTTATCGTATCTCCATCCGAAATACCGGAAATTTCAGCACTGTACTTATTCGAATTTTCAATTGTTAAAAGAGGTAAGGTTTGAAATGGACCATTACCAAATTTGTAATTTAGCGTTAGAGTATTATATAATTTGTAGGGATCAGCAACTTCAATACTCGTAAAAATTGTCTTAGGAGAAATATCTTCGCTGCTGCTAACCGGCGTGTGGTTAAAAACCACCTCGCGATATTTGTCAACTGAAATTGAGTATTTTAATTTCTCAAAAACATTGAAGTTCACAGGAATGATAACAAAGTCATTAATTTCTTCTAATTTATATTCTGTATCTATTAAACTATAATACCTTTCCGTGAAATAATTTCTTTCATTTGAATAATATTTTATGTCAACGGAATTATCATTGAAATAGGTTATCAGAACCAGATAACCCTTATCATCCGACTCAAATTCCACACTTAAATTTCCGCTAGTCTCATTGATAGAGTATTTTAAAAAAACAGCAGATAGTTTTTCATACTCTGAATCATGAATATAATCAGGAAAACCGGTAATGGATTGAGTTAATTGTGAAGTCGGATAATCAGCTGCTTCCTCAAATGATGGTAATCTGCTATCAGCATTTTCCCCTGTTAAATAACACCACGAAAAATATTCGGGCAAGGTCTGTTCAAGTGAGCTTTCATAATCAGATAATACGGCATTAATAGTGTTCAAACCTATTTCCCAGGAGAATATTTCTATTCTTTCCCAAATCTCTCTAGCCACTTGTACGCCATACTTTTGAGTTAAATAGTGTAAAAATATGCAGTCTGAATAACCGTCACCGGAAGTTAAGGAGCGATTAGGATTCGTTATATGTGATCTATGGAGAAATGAATAATAATAGTCATTTACATAATCGTAACCAATATCTTCCACCCACGTTGCATGCGCTTCAGCAATCCAGGAAGGTTCCTTCCAGTTATTATAAACAATTTGGCAGGCGTGCATAAACTCGTGAATAGCAGTTACTTTAGCGGCACCAATAGCATAGCCTTCCGGATCCATATTTTCGGAAAATCCGTCAAATGTTGAACTCATAGAAATAAAAGTTAATCTGTCCTGCAATATATCTGTATAGCCGAAATAACCCGAGTTTTCAAATATAACTTGATATTTTCCTTCACCAATAGGAGGAGCGAGATAACCGAGTGTATCTACCACAAACTTCCAGGAATAATCAAAATATTCTGCGATTCTTTCTACATAGTCGGGAACACCGCTTACGTCGGCATCTTCAGCCGAAACGGCATTTTCTCCCTCTGTTGAATAAGTTAATTCAAACTTACCCGATGGAGAAATATATTTGGATTCGGTAATTGCTCTTTTTCTTAGATTACTGAAACAACTTTCAATTTCAGCGATACTGCTATGCGAAAACGTATCTTTTTTCTGTTTGTATTCAATAAGAATTCCCGTACCGCATTTACCGGGGATATCATTCTTAAAAAAATATTTCTCGTCTAGTTTGGATTTGTTGAAACCGTAGTAAAACTTTTGTACCAAGGCTTCTTCATCGGTTAATATTCCTTTAGCCTTGTCGTTTTCTATCAGTTCTAATCCTTTTGAAACATTTCCCTGAGCGGATATTAAACTGAAACCAAGTGTAAATAGAATAAGAAAAAAAAAGATTATTCTAATTGTCGGAGCAGGATAAAATTTGAGTCTATTATGCATTGGCAGATTGTAATTTTTGAGTAAATCGGATAGAATTGTTCCTGTTAATTTAGCAATTTCTTCAGTGTTATTTGAGTTACAAGGTTCTTAAGAATTATTATAATTTACACAACGAAAATAGAAAACCCGTTAAATCGAATGGTGAAGATAATAATATTTTTATTAAGTAATTATTCTTCTATTACTTAAAAACAAAAATCATGAAGGAAATCCGACTGGATTGGATTCTGATTTCTAAGTTCCTGCAGCCAAATCAATTTTTACAGTTCCCTACATATCTTCTCCTATGAATTGGATACAGATATTTGCATAATAGTAATCTGGCAGAGTAAATCCTGCTTCCGCGGAAGGATTAATCGGGTGTAAGTTTCCCTTCAGTTTTATTATTATAAAACCTTGTTGTGGGATAGGCAAAATCAATATCTTTATGCTCTGCGAACTTGTTCAGAACATCTTCCCAAATGCTTTCTTCAGTGGTTCTCCTTTTACGTGCGTGACAGATATATCTCATGGTAAGCAGCACTCCGCTGTCTCTAACTGAAGTATAAACGATAGGTGAAAGATTGTTGTAGACGATCATATATCTTTTAGAAGCCTCACGTACCTGCTTTTCAATTTCCGGAGTTAGATTCAGGGAATTTGCATTCAGCGCATCACTGAGAATTTGCTTCGCCTTTTTCCAGTCACTCTCGAACGTAACCAGAACCGGTATCTCATTCCAAATATAATCGAATCCGGCGGTATAGTTAGCTTGCCATTTACTGAAAATCAATCCGTTTGGCAAATGTATAATCCTGCCGGTGCTCTGATCCGCATCTACCCAGTTCCCCACTTCAATCACTGAAAACTGAAATAATCTTAAGTCTATTACATCACCTATCACATTGTCAAGTTGTACTCTATCTCCAATTTTGAAGGGTTTACGCAGAGCAATAAATAACCAGCCTCCAAGATTTACGAGAAGGTCTTTGAAGGCTATTGCCAGTCCCGCAGACAACAATCCGAGAAAAGTACCCATTGATTCGAAAATACCAAGCCAAACACGAGACAGCAATATAATCGCAAGAATGACAGTAATAGTTTTAATTGTCTTTGTCCATTGATACCTGTCCCTGTAGTCTTCGAACCTGTCGACTATATATTTCACAGCCAGTTTGCGCAGAATCCACAAGACGGAAAGGATTATAACACTGTACAGTATCTGCGACTGTAATTCAGCATCGATTCCAAAGTAATTTTCTATTAAGCTTTCCATAATGGCTATTTTTTTTGTTTGAAGATAAAACTTTTCCTTAATCAAAGGAAACTTTTTCTTGACTTAAGCCGTCAGATCCTTTAACTTGCTTTATATTTTAAAGTACTTTGCTAAGGAGGCATAACATGGCGATGAACGAACAGACTGCAATGGAAGACCTTGCTTTTATCAGAAAGGTAATGTCCGACAGTAAAATAATTATTACCGGAAACGGTATTGATTTTATTATTTGGGGTATTATAGTTGTAGTTGGACTGGTTTACACTTACCTGGATGTTGTTTTCGATTTCTCGTTTGGGAATGCGTATACCTGGTTTATACTAGTTGGTGCCGGCTGGATTTTTTCACTGGTTAAAAATATGAAGTATTTCAAACGAACCAAAGTTTCATCCTTATCAGGTAAAATACTCGGAGCCACATGGTTCTCATTAGGAATTTCAGCAACAATATTCGGCTTTGTTGGTACTCTAAGCGGTGCGTACAGCGGTGTATACATATCCCCGATGATTGCTACTGTACTGGCAATGGCCTATCTCATTTCAGGCGTGGTTTTAAATCGGTTCTGGTTCAGTATGCTAAGTGTTTGCTGGTGGCTCGGGGCAATTTATATGTTTATATTCCCCTACCTGCATTCCCTTATAGTTATGGCGTCGATGATGCTGACATTTCAGGTAGTGCCGGGTATCGTACTGTATATGGAATCAAAAAAATCCGGGGAAATGATATAATGAAGGATTTCGATTATCAGAAAATTGATGATATAATCCATTCGAGAATTCGGCTGGCAATAATGTCTGTCTTGATCAGTGTTGATAATGCCGATTTTACTCATATAAAAAAGCTTGTCAAAACAACAGACGGTAATCTGAGCATTCATTTAAGAAAACTCGAGGAAGCTAATTATCTGACGGTAAGCAAATCCTTCAAGGACCGTAAACCTCAAACAACATATAAACTAACTAAGCAAGGGATAAAAGCCTTTAATGACTATGTCAATAAACTTGAAGAGCTAATAAAGAAATAATTTTTTTAGAATCTAACTTTGTTTTTCAAAGTACTTTATCACACCAAAAATGGAGTCGTAAAATGAAACGATTTATATTAATACTAATTGCCAGCGTTATAACTTTGGGAACTGTGCCCGCCAAAGATGAGATCAGTAATACTATTCAAAAGATTAAGGATCTTACTGAGCAGGGTTATTTCACATTCGAGAAAAAGGACTACATGGAAGCCACTGCCCTTTGCCAAAGGGTACTTGAGAAAGATAATGGGAATGCAGAAGCACGGTATTACCTCGCTTATTCTTCCTACAGACTAATGAACATATCAATGGTGAACGGCGCTGATCATCAAATGAAACAATTTGCCGATCAGGGTAAAGCACAGGCAGAAACCTTACTCTCGGATAAGGACTACAATTCTGAAGCTCATACTTTACTTGCCGGAATTATTATGCTTGAACTGGCAGTTGATCCGTCAATGGGTATGGAATTATCTGCAAAAGTACATTCGCACCTTGAGCAAGCAATTGATGCTGATCCCGATAATCCCAGAACATACCTGGTCAAAGGAGTAATGACAAACAAAACTCCGCAAATTTACGGCGGCGGATCTGAACGAGCTTTAAATTCTTTCCTAAAAGCTAAAAAACTTTTCGAGTACGATAAGCCCGGAATCAATATGCCATCATGGGGGAAACTTGAAAACATGGCATGGCTGGGGCAGGCATTTGCCGCAGTAGGGAAACTCAAAGAAGCTAAAGTCGTTTATGAAGAAGCTCTTTCGATAAAACCGGATTTCTTCTGGGTTAAGTACAAGCTCCTCCCAGCTTTGGAAAGTAAAATCAATAAACTAATAGAAACGAAATGAAATATTCGGTCATTTATATAATTATCTTCCTTCATAGTATTGTATTCGCACAGACAATTAAAATTGAAGGAACTGTCAAGGATAATACCGGAAAGAGTCTTAGCTATGTTAACGTGTACATTCAAGATACATTTGACGGAGCCATGACGGATGAAAGCGGCAAATTTGAATTTATTGCAACTGTAAGAGATTCAATTCACCTTATCGCTTCAATGATTGGTTATGAAAAGTATTCCGAACTTATACTACCGATCGAACGAAGCACAATTTTTGTTGATATGGTACTTCAGGAAGAAACTGTAGAATTAAAGGAAGCAATCATCTCCGGCAGTTCCTACAGTTCAGAAAAAGAGAAAGGACTCGTAGTCTCCAAGGTTGATGTATACACCACTCCCGGCGGCGCGGCAGATTTGTTCCAATCGATTAAGGCTCTGCCGGGCGTATCCCAGGTATCGGAAAGTGCTGAACTGTATGTACGGGGCGGTGATCCTTATGAGACGTTAACAATCGTGGATCAGGCAGGATTATATCATCCATATACATACGAATCATCCTATGGCGGTTTATTTTCCAATCTCAATACCGCAATGATCAAAAGCATGTTCTTTTCCAGCGGCGGTTTTTCAGCTAAGTACGGAAACGCTCTGTCCGGAATTCTCGAAATAGAAACCATAGACGAACCCGCAACTACAGGATATAATTTCAGTATTTCAATGGCGGCTGTCTCTGCTGCCGCGAGGTTAAATCTCGTTGATAACAAATTAGGAATGAATGTCCTGGTGAATAAAAGTTATACGGGACCTATAATGTGGCTGAACGGAGAACTGGATAATTTCACTTCGAATCCAAGCTCACAGGATTTCACAGCCTCGTTGATTTATAGGTATTCACAAACCGGGCGGCTAAAGCTGCACGCTCTGTTCGCGACAGACATAACGGGAGTAAAGGTTGAACGTCCGGAGGTGGATAGCAGGTTCAACGGCAATACTGACAATACATTCGTGAATCTCCAGCAGAAGGATGTTATCGGGAAAAACCTTTTGATTAAAAACAGCCTGTCGTTCAGCAGTAATATCAAACAATGGAAATTAAGTTTGTTAGATATTGAGATGATCGATAACGTCGCTAAATTCAGAAGTGACCTTGAATACAGTTTGTCCGGTACATTCAAGCTCTCTGCCGGCGGTGAAACAGGCTATCGCAGTGAAAGCTTTAATGGCCGACTACCTCTGAATGATTATGATCTGAGGACTAACGGAGATTATCAGATTATCGACGACGGCATAGAACAAACAAAGGTTGGCGGCTATATTGAGGCTGAGAAGCATGAATTATTCGGTGTAAAAAAACTCGCAGGCATTGCCGGCATTCGCAGCGATCACTTCCCCGATTTTAATGTTACCTGGCTTGATCCAAGATTTACTCTGTCGTATAATTTGAACAATTCTTCCAATTTGAATTTTGCATTTGGGATCTTTCACCAGATACCGGAGTCTCGGCTCTTCAGTCCAACAGATGGCAATCCCAAGTTGCAATCAATGAAAGCATTACATTTTATATTATCCTTCAACCAATCTTTCAGTTCAGGTGATAATATCCGCGCTGAACTCTATTATAAAAAATATTATGACCTTCCTCTCGAGGACGAGATTACCAATTATTCGAATAAGGGATACGGATATGCATCCGGTTTAGATATAATATTCAAAGGCTCATTACCATTCGATATCTCCGGCTGGCTTTCTTACGGATTTCTGCATACTAAAAGACTGTGGATGGATTATAACAGTTACACAAGAAGTGATTTCGATATTACACATCAGTTAACGGTAATTGCAAAATATAACTATAATTCAATGCTGCAATTCGGAATTAATTTCAAACTTGCGTCCGGGCGTCCCTATACACCAATTACCGGATCAGACTATAGTAACTTATACGGCATATACGAACCTGAATATGGAATGACAAATTCGGCAAGGTACCCTCTCTATAAAAGACTTGACTTCAGAATAACTCATTTCAGTCTTTTATTTGACCGGTACAACACAATTATCTACATGGAAGCGTTGAACATATTAAACGTTCAAAACATTTTCGGATATACACATAATAGAGAATACAACAAAAGGTATAATGTTAAAAGTTATTTCGGAAGACGAACTATTGTACTTGGAGCCAACATCAATATTTAGATTAGACATTGTTGAATATGCTGTCGAAAATTAGTGCAGCGGCGCCGACTGCTCCACTGTATTGCTTGTATTGAGAAAATTGCACAGGTGCATCTCTTGCTATTTCGGAGATTACACCATGCTTCAATCTTTCTCTTATTACGGAGAGAATTATATCTCCAGCTTCGCATATATCGCCTCCGATAATAATTGCCTGCGGATCAAAAAGATTTGTAAGCTGGATGATTGATTTGCTGATTTCCTTTCCAAGTTCACGAAGAATAAAAACAGATCCGTTTCTTCCTGCGACAGCATCTTCAACCAGTTCGGATAGATTATATTCTCCTTTATTCTTTATATATTTTTTAATCAGCTTGTTCCCCGGCTCCTTTTTCAAGGCTTTGTCAAAAAGCCTTGTTAAAGAAGAATTCGAAAACAAGGATTGTATTTCACCCGCAGCACCGTTAGCTCCTCGGTATACCTCGTTATTTATTATAAACCCGACACCTGCGCCTGAAAACTTCTGGTTAATACTTATGTACAATAAATGATGTGCATTTTGAAAATCCTTTTGCAGCCATTTAACTCCCATTGCCCCTGCATTAGCATCGTTATCTATCTGCAGATCGTATTTCAGTTGCTTTTCGAGAAGTGTCTTGAAACGAACACCGTGGAAATCAAAACTGTATGAATAATTTATAATTCCTTTCTCGTTATTCACTGAGCCAGGAACTCCAAGACCGATTCCAAGTATATTTTTCCTTTTAAGACTATCATTCCCGACGATAGATTCTATTGTTTTAACCAGTTGATGTGCAATCACCAGATGACTGGTTGAAAACTGAAGTTTACGAATCTCTTTCATCAATAAGTTGCCGGTAAAATCGGTAACAACAATTCTCATCTCCCTGGAAGAAAGCTCTATACCGATTACAACACCGTAATTACCTGCGATACCCCACATTACAGGGGGCTTACCTCCCTGGTATGTTGTATTACCGAAACCGAGATTGTTTATCAGTCCGTCATCTTCCAGCGCTTTAAGCGTGTAAAGAACTGTTGAAATCTGTAATCCGGTTTCATTGCTTATTGCTCGAGCTGTTACACCAGGATTCAGTCTGACCAGATTCAAAATATGATTCTTGTTCAGATTCCTGACAAGTTTTGTGCTTCCGCTTTTATACATATCCCTTAAAACTCTCCGAATTTTTTTGCCGCTTCAATCATAGCCAGGTAATTTTCGATTTTCACATACTCCGGAATACTATTCCCCGAGCCGACGCAATATCCGCCATCCTGGCCAACAGTCTCAATGTTAGTTTTAACATTATCCCTTATATCTTCCGGTGTTCCTCGTGATAATAAGTCAACATCAATATTGCCGATCACACTCAGGCTGTTTCCCACACTATTCTTTACATCCTTAATATCCATTGCTTTCGGTTCAATCGGGTGAATTGTATCAACACCGCACTCAATAATTTTATCAAATACGTCCCACAATACACCGTCTGTATGATAGATAAGAGGTTTATTATATTTCTTTGCCAGATCGCCAATTTTTCTAAGCCACGGGAAGAAATACTGGTCAAGCACATCCGGCGGCATAAGTAAACCGTTTGTATACGCGATATCATCGCTGTACCAGAGAACATCTACAAGTTCATTCTGCGCAAAATACTCAAACATGCTGTAAACCAGTTTACCAAGTCTGTCGTTCAGAGATTTTATTAAATCAGGATTCTCGAATAACGCAAATGAGAAACTTTCAAAACCCATCATTTCCCATGTCATAGTAAATATATCACCGTATTGCCCAACGACACCCATTCCTTCAGGAAGTGAACCGGCTGCCTCATCGAACCGTGAATAATCAAAATCACTTTTAGACGGGAACACATATTTTTTAAGATCCTCAAAAGATCCGATTATTCCTGCGCCTTCGCTTGCCCAGTTAAAATTAGCTGCTGAATCCACCTTCTCTTCAACCACACCGGGACTACCAATCCTGGCGGGATTAAAATCAACAATCGGCGCGAGTTTAACATAGTCGTATCCTGCTTTATGCCAAAACTCAATTTCATCTTTTACAGTAATAACAGGTCTGTTTAGTATGCGCTCCTTAATCTTTGGATGCACTCCCAGTTCCGCAATCGGAATGTACCCGGCTTTGCCTCTTCTAAGTGTTTTCTTAAACTCTTCAATATTCGGTGACATACTTGCTCTCATTTTTTTCTGTTATCACTAATTCTTTTATTGCAGTTCTCCAGATTGCAAATGTTGCACTGGTAATCAACTCTTTTAATTCTTTCGCCGATACCAATTATTCCGCTGATTGATTTAATCGGCTGCATTAAAGCAGACTCAGATAAAGATATTCCGCAGAATTTATCAGGTAACAGTGAGAAGAGTTTGTGCTGATCTGCAACACTCCAATTACAGTACCCGGGACTAAGCCGGTTTGAACAGTTCAATGGGGCTACTATTTTATAAAGTTCTGTTTCAAGTTTGTCACCGGCTGATTCAACGATTTCAGATCCAATCGTGTCAACTATATATCCGTTCAATTGATCATTTGCATTATAGAATGATTTAATCCATTCATCGAATTCCAAACCTGCCGAAGCAGCAAAAACCGCAATAGACGATGCTCCCCTTAAATGCCGGGTTATTATTTTTTTCGCCGACAATTCAGTGCTTCCAATTATGATTTTGTTTGAATCAATTTCAAGATCCGAATCAAATAATCTGAATCCAGCCGATAATTTCATACGCTCTGAAACCTGATCCAGATAGTCAGCGACAATTGGATACAGGTATTCAGGCGCATTTTTCTCCAAATAACCCATCCCTCTGAGAACTTGCTCAACTGAGACGCTTACTTCATCCAGACTAAAATCATATTTAAATATATTACTCACTGTAACCAGTTAAGATAGTTTGGGAGTATATTTTGTATCAATTAGCTGCCCATGCATCAAACCCTTGCATGATGTATGAGTTGCGTTTCTTTCATCAGAAGCATCAAACCTGTTATCCTCGCTTACATATATAACTGTCATTCCTTCCCTGATGCCGTCCGTCTTGTTTGCATTAGCACCATGATAAGTTAATCCCGAATGAAATGTAGCGTCGCCCGCATTCAGAGGAGTAGATACCGTTTCGATATCCTTAAGAAACTCAGGCTGATGCGGCTTCTTAAATATATCCACGTACTCCTTGTGAAATTTATGGGAACCGGGATAAAAATAAAGGCAGCCCTTTTCTACCGGCACATCATTCAATGCCAACCATATTGTTGTTGTTAAATCCGGGTATGTAACCGGCCAGTAGCTGCTATCCTGGTGTACATCGGTATGACGCCCCCCGCCTTCCTTAAATAACGCCTGATCATGCCAAAGTCTGGCACCGGTTGTATTCATTAGGGATTTCGCTATTCCCGCAAATCTTCTTCCGAATACAATATCTTTTACAGCCGGATAATCCCAGCATAAAAATCCACATTGCAGAAACGACTGCTGGTATGGAGTCTTGTCCTTTAACACAACTTCATCATCAGCTTTACGAATCAACACGGCAGATTCAATTACTTTACGGGCGTACTCAAGCGCGTAACCGGAAAGAACTTTTTCAACAACAACGAATCCAGTCTCCTCATAATACTTATTCTTTTCTGTATCAAGTTCATAAGGAAGATTGTAAAATTCATTTACTTCAGCCGGAGTAGGAGCTTTTAACATCTCCTCAGCTTCTTTTATTGTAAGACCATCTATTTTTACCAATTATAACCTCCGTTAATTAAGATATTTTACAAGACTGTGAGGATCAGGGAAATACTTATCGGCACCGATTTTATCTGCGAATGCCTCTGAAACAGGCGCCCCGCCGATATATACTTTAGTACCTCCACTTGCTTCACGAATTGCCTTGACTGTCTTTTCCATATTCATCATAGTAGTTGTTAATAGTGCACTCATCCCGACAATGCATCCTTTGTTGCTGCTTATAGCTTCAAGAAACTTTTCAGCATTGACATTAGTGCCCAGATCAATAACCTTCCATCCATTACCCTCCATAACCATCTTCACTAGATTTTTACCAATGTCGTGTAAGTCACCTGATACCGTTCCAATTACCATTGTTCCTCTATGTTCGGCTTCGCCTTTTTCAAAATAAGGCTTCAAATGATCCATAGCAGCATACATAGCTTTTGCCGATATCAATAGATTCGGGATAAATGCTTTGCCCTGTGAAAACTTTTCACCGATTCGTTCCATGCCGGTCATGAGACCTTTCTGCAATATTTCATTTGGAGTTATACCCTGCTCAAGTGCCTGCAAGGTAAGTTCGGAAGCACCGTCCATCCCCTTCATATCCTCAGGATGCGGAAAATTTTTATCAGCTTTCCCGTTTTCAATGCAAATTGATAATTGTTGCAGAATTTCCATTTTCACTCCTGGTTATTTCATCTCTTATATTTTCCTACTGTAATATACTATTTTTCCTACTTTTTACAATGTTTTTAGCCTCTTTTCCTATATGTTTTTAGTATTTTTATAATAACCTCATAATTGTTATTCTAGCATTAACTATATCTATTAGAATAACTGATTGAATTATTACGGAATCATAGAATTTATTTAAGCAGATTCTTTAACGTGTCAGAGACTGCGCTTCCCGTATAATGAAGCCTCAGAACATTTCTGTTGTTATCCAGAAGAGCCTGTCTGTCACCCATTGCCTGAGCTGTAACAAGCACATCAAAAGTTATTGAGGATTCATTACTACCTGCATTATCAGGAATAGGAAGGTCGGTATTATTCGTGTCCGTAATTTGAATAAATAAGCCTTTACCCTCATCACCCTTATGTAACTGCCCTGTTGAATGAAGAAATCTCGGACCAAATCCTAGCGTAGTTGATATCCGGAAGTCTTTCTGAATAGAAGTTCGCAGTTCATTTAGAATTGAGTTAGTTTCAGAATCGGGATTTAGGTAAGCCTGAATGGAAACATAACTCCCGTCCTGTTTTTTATTATTAATAAAATTTGTAATTAGTTCATACAAAGTTCCACCGGCAGCATCACCGAATACACTTACATCATCAATCGATAAACTGCTTGTCTCTTCTTCCAATTTCCCCGATTCTTTATACTCATTCATTTTCTGTTTTCCGATAACTTTCGCCTGCTCAACATTCGGCTGATCGAAAGGCTGTATCTGCATTATCCATGAGGCTATTGAGGTAGCAATTTCCCAGTTGAAAAACTCCCTTCCAAGATCGTAAAGATCATCGAGTGTAATCTGCACCGCTGGCATTCCTGCTTCACGAAGAAGTGTGAATTGTTCACTGTAGGTAAAATCATTCTTGAGTTTAAGATATACGAACAACCTGTCTTTACCATAATATTCAGCGTCGACCAATGTTTCGAGATCGACCGGAAGAATCCCCTTGCCTGACTTACCGGTACTTTCGGCTATTAACTGTTCAACCCAAGCACCGAAATACTTTATTTGAGGCGAGGTCAAAAATGTGACTTTATCTATACCACTTGCGGCAAGTTCCCCCATTATACAACCGAGAACCGCTGCAGAATTATTTTCAATATTTTCAAGGCTGTTTTCCTTACTTACCTCTGCTGCTTTTCCAGCCCTGTCAAGAATGCTGCTGATATTAATACCGGTCAACGCAGCAGGTAGCATCCCGAAATACGACAGAGCACTGAACCTGCCGCCGATATTCGGATCATTTAAAAATATTTTTCTGAAGTTCAATGATTTGGCCATTTCTTCCAGTCCGCTTCCCGGATCGGTTATCGCAACGAAATGTTTGGGAGTGTGCTCACCCAGTTTCTTTTCTGCTTCGGTGAAGAAGTACTTCATAAATGATATTGTTTCAACAGTACCACCTGACTTTGTTGAAACGATATAAAGTGTTTCTGCCGGATCAAATTGTTCGGCTGCATTTTTAACCGCTTCCGGATGAGTACTATCCAATACACCGAGATTAAGATAGCCTTCACGAACACCAAAGGTTAGTCGGAATACTTCAGGAGCCAGCGATGAACCGCCCATCCCCAGCAACAAGGCTTTCTTAAACCTGGATTGACGTACTTCATCTACAAAACTATTTATCTCTTCTATTGCTTCACGCATTACGAAAGGACTATCCAGCCAGCCCAGCCTGTTTGATATCTCTTCAGGACTCTCGCTCCACACTGTGTGATCCTTTTCCCATATCCTGCTTATGATATTATTATCAACCAACTGCTGGACTTTAGAAAGCACACTGCCGCTATCTTTGAGTAAATACGGAATGAATTCGTCACCCTTTTGCAATGTCATAGTTTTCTCCAATAGTTATATTTTTACCTGCGTGAATCTAGTAAATAAAAGAGAGAATTTCCGTTCAGAATACTACAGTAATGCTGCTGCCGAGTCGTCCAGGTACCATTTATACTTACCATTTCGTGGATTAACAAGAGAAGCAGGGTAGTTCTTAGAATCCGGTTTTTGATTTATGATGGAATCAACCACTTCAGCTTTGCTACTTCCGGTTACCAGGAAGAAAACCATTGCGGCATTATTAATAACATTTCCTGATATCGACACACGCTTCTGTGATGTTTCGGGATGAACTGCTGAAACGCATATTTCATCAGAGCTAAAAAGTTCTATCTGGTTCGGAAAAATTGAGGCGGTATGCCCGTCTTCACCCAGTCCGAGGTATATTATATCATAACGTGGCAAGCCTTTATATACAGGTAGTTTATTAGTTATTAATTCGCTGTATCTCTGGGCTTCATTTTCAGAATTATACTCGCCCATTATCCTGAATACATTCTCATCAGGAATTTTAATATGATCAAGCAGAAATTCTCGAGTCATTAGATAATTACTCTCTTTATTATCAGGAGGGACACATCTCTCATCTCCCCACCATAAATTAACCTTACTCCAGTCAATCTTCTCCGAATATAATTGTATAATTTTTGAGAAAAATATTTTAGGCGTACTGCCTCCGGATAGAGAAATGTTAATCCTATTTTCAGTGCGGTTCAATGTTGAATAAAATTCGTTAGCTGCGATTGTAACAAGTTCATCAACAGTATTTTTAATAATCAATTCCGGTTTCATACATATATTCTCTGTTTAAGGTAATTTTTTTAAAGTTCGCAGTACAAACCGTCATCTGCCAGGTTCTTACAAGGATACCGCCATGTAGTCCCTTCACCCTCAATAAGATCATCTGCTTTCTCGGGACCCCATGTACCGCAAGGATAACCGTATAGTGGTATTGATTTGTCGGTTGCCCACGTTTCCTGAACAGGTTTGATAAACTTCCATAATTCTTCAACCGCATCTCCCCTGGTGTACAAGGTCGAATCACCCACCATGCAATCCAGTAGTAGTCTCTCATAAGCATCAGGAACTTTATTACCGTCAAGATCCGAGTAATGAAAATCCATATTAACATTCTGGACTTTGAAACCCTGCCCAGGCACTTTCATACCGAATTTTAGAAGGAGTCCTTCATCAGGCTGAATTCGGATTACAAGTTGGTTACAAGCTTCACCCTCCGCCTGATAGCTGCCGAAAAGCCAGTGAGGAGTTTTATTGAAGTGTATTACAACTTCCGTCACGCGAGTGGGAAGCCTCTTTCCGCTTCGGATATAAAACGGTACTCCGCCCCATCTCCAGTTATCAATATAGAATTTCAGCGCCACAAAAGTTTCCGTTCTTGATTCCGGATTCACACCTTGTTCATCCCTGTAGCCAACCTGCATATTTCCCCTCACATGGGATGCAATATACTGTCCTCTTATCACATTATGCTTAATATCATCCACAGTCAACGGACGAAGAGCCTGGAATACTTTAAGTGTTTCATTCCTTATCGCATTTGAATCGAAGGATGACGGCGGTTCCATCGCTACAATCCCCGTCATTTGCATTAAATGATTCTGAACCATATCGCGCAGTGTTCCGGCGCCTTCATAGTATCCACCTCGTCCTTCTACACCAATACTTTCCGCAGAAGTTATTTCAACCCTGTTGATATAATTCCTGTTCCATAATGGTTCGAATATACCGTTACTGAATCTTGTAACGAGGATATTCTGAACAGTCTCCTTGCCCAGATAGTGATCGATCCTGTACAATTGGTGTTCATCGAAGTTCTTTAAAAGTTCCAGATTCAACTCTTTGGCGGATTCAAGATCATACCCGAACGGTTTCTCTATTATCAGTCTTCTGAAGTTACCCTCGGATTGGTTTAATCCGTTGGCGGCCAGATACTCAGAGATAATGCTGTACAAACTCGGTGGAGTGGAAAGGTAGAAAATATAATTAGGATTAATCGATAAATCAGAACTCATTTTATCGAGACGATCTTTTAATAATTTATAATCATCTTTCTCAGCCGTATCAATCGGTAAATAGTGAAGCTTTTCAATAAACTTGTTCACTTCAGAATCATCGACCTCATCAACGAATTCTATTAAGGATTCGCTCATCCTGTCCTGAAAAACCTCGTCACTTAATTTAGTTCTACCGACACCAAGGACTGCGAACTTGTCCGGCAGGTATCCCTGGATCTGAAGATCATACAATGCCGGGATTAACTTCCTTTTAGTTAAATCTCCAGATGCTCCGAAGATCACGAGTATTTGTTCATCCGGTTTATCAGTTTTATCTTTCATAGATCCTCAAAAGCATAGCTATAACATTTTGACTTTTATTCCCAAACATAATCCTGTGCCCGCAAGTTCCGATATTAATCAGGATCAAATTTATAACCTTGTTCCAGACTTACTTTGCAATAATCATAAAAGCATTATATACTTTTCTTTCGCCCGTTTTATCTGAAGGTTTATTAACCAGACTGTCGCTAACAAACATGGCTGATGAACCGCCACCGTCGAAATTAAGCGCCTCATAACACCCAACCGATTTCATAAATTCTGCTAATTCCTTTATGGACATTCCCATACTGTAATTTTCCTGACGTCCGTCCACAACAGCAACAAACAACTTTGTTCTGGTTTTATTATACCCGATAGCGGTTCTGGGATTGTTGCCAAGAAATCCTTTACTGGTTAATCCCTCATGACCGACATAACTTTCCTTTATTTTACCTTCCTTAAATAAGCCTGGAAGTCCGCCGGTCATAGTTCTAATTCCTTCAGTAGTTCCTGAAAATGTTGGAAGTAATTCTATTACCGTATTATCAGCAGAATCAAAATTCCCATAAGACGCATTCAGTCTTAAAACCAGCATATTGCTGCTCGATATAGTGATACTGTCCGAATCAATCAGACCTATCAGTGTAATCATCTCAGGCTTATTCGGTTCAATAGTTCCGTCATACTCAAATTGGTAGTATACTTTGTTTGTATACCTTGGCACAGGACCTCGCCAGTACTTTGAAAATAAGTCAGCAGCTAATGTTGAATCCTGGCTATTTATAGCGTCTAGTAATAGTGTATCACCTTCGCACACCAATTTTCCTTCAAAACGGAATTTACCAATATCAGGAATATTACTATCATCAAATGCAATCATAGATCTATTAAGATTAACCGCCTTGATTAGCTCACCATTCCGCACAATTGAGTTCTGCGCCTGATAAGGATTGTCTCCAAAAAAGTCTGCATTAACAGCACCAAGTACTTGTGTCCACTCGCTGATTTTCCTTGTAGATATTCCTGAAACAGTTTCCCCGCCAAGGTTCAGCGAATCCTTTGCAATTGCAACTGTAACATCGATTAACGGGTCAGATAAATCAGCTTCAAAAAGATGGATCACTACCGGTTTTGAAGTGTCTGCTATTGTATAATGAATACAGCCCGGATCGACTTGTTCAACTGAAAGAGTATCATACGATTGAGCATTAATCGAAGTAGAAAGTAAAATAATTAGAGTAAGGTAAAGGAATATTTTCATTTTATCATCCGCTATTTTGAGATTACATAATTGTAAATCATTTTTGATATTTGCCGCTGGAGTTCAAGCCCGGCATCATCGTCTTCAACATTTTTCGAGAGAAGCACAAGAATATATTTTTTGCCGTCGGGTAAATACACTATACCGGAATCATGCCTGACACCTGTGATCCAGCCGGTTTTATGTGCCATTTTCACATCATCCGGCAAAGGTGAAGGAATGGTTTCGTTGAATTTCTGATCGAGCAATACTTTAATCATCTCATCCGACGAAGGAAGTTTTTTTTCAGCCAGCGCATCAAATATCGCAGCAAGGTCATAAGCTGTGGTCGTGTTATTCATTCCCTGTCTATATGCTTTAATATCCTCTACTCCCCGGAGAACTTGTATATCATCCGCACCGAGCCCCCGCATCGTATTTGTAACGTTCTTTGCTCCAACTGTATCGATTAATAAATTTGTTGCAAGATTGCTGCTGACAGTTATCATTTCGTAAACAAGCTGGTAAATCGTTCTTTTCTTACCCAGATAATTGTAAAGACTGTCGCCGCTGTCCTCATCTATGTCCATACTGTAGTTACTTCCGTCAACAATACTTTTGAAGTCATTTATAACTTCAAGAGAATCATCGATATTAAACTTACCTTCTGCAGCCTGTTTGTAAACTTCAATCATAACGGGAGTTTTCATTGTGCTGGCAGCGTGGAAGTTTTCCTTCTCCCGGATGTACAGTGCTTCCCCGGTCTGCATATCAACAAATGCAACAGCGTAAGTACCCTGCACATTACTTATTGATTCTTCAATACTGGATTTTAATTCGTTAAGTGTCATATGTTCTCCCCCAGAACATGAATGAATAAATAATATTGATAGCAATGATAACAATAACTTTATGAGTTTCATATTCAATCTACTCCAAATAGTTTTTTAATTTCACTGTTGTCTATGGATCTAATCGCTTCTTCCTCTGAATTTTTGGATTCCTTCTTCATAAGGTCCGAAGCATATTTCTCACTTTTAATTACTTTGCAGCTGTTGACCCTTGCAAACTCAATAATATTATTATCCGAGGAAACGACACAAATTGTCTTAGGATTTTTCACCGTCATAATTTCATGCTTTATCCGTTCATCTGCAGTACGGTCTTCGGAGTAGTCGATTCGTAAGTTGTTGGTTTTTATTGCTTCCTTTTTATGTCCGTCGAAGTGAAGTGTAACTGAAACCTTCTTGTTGGTAAAATACCTGTCGATAATATGAGCCCCCCTGGAACGGGAATCGATGGACTTCCCCTTTCTGAATGATTCGAACTTGCTTAACTTGCCGATCAGATTGTTGCCGTCTATGATATAGTGTTTGATCATGGGATTAGAATCCGGAATAAATATCTCTACTCTTAGTTAACTTCAGGTCTCTGAGTTCAGGCGCTTTCATACGAATCTCAAACCGGAATCCCCGCCAACGTCCGATAGGATTCCAGATAAAGTTCATTTCCCAGCAATGGAGATCCCTGAAGATAGTAATCTGCGGTGCATTGAGTTTTCGCTCTTCAAAGTCATAGTTTCCGCGAAATGTAAGTTTCCAGTTCTGGCTTAAGCTAAGACTTAAGTTAATACCGGCATTGGAAGTAACAACAGGATTATCCGGATTATTCTTGTTCAGGTTATAATTAAAATTTAGTCCTAACGTCCATGGGATTGTAAAATCAGAAGTCTCGGTATCATCGCCCAGATATCCGCGGTTGTCGTCAATATCGGGTATATCATTACCGATCTCATCATCCCCGTTAGGTTTATTTTTCCCGTCCCTGTCTTCGCCCGCAATTTTTTCACCTGAAAGAGTCGTAGACACATTCAGACTAAGATTACGCAGCCGCAATAAACCCTTATTTTCCGATAAGAGATATCGGTTCACGGTACGAACAGATGTAGAAGATTCTATCGGTTCATAATCATAAAACGAATAACTCGACGAACCGTTAAAACTCAGGATATTGCCGATTTGGGTTCTGAAGCTTAATCGCAGATCTGATAATCTAAGACTATCCGCAGCAAAATTATAACCTGTTGATGCCGACAGGTTCAGTAGTTGTATTTTCTGTTCCTGGGATGCAGTATCGGTCGGATCCTTTTCTGTCTTCATCTCGAACAGGTTGCCCAGGGAAAAGTTTATACTCTGTCTTTCACCGCTGCCGGCACCACCGAATATACCATCCCTGTATTTGTCATACTCTTCGTACTCTTCGGTTGCAGGATTATATACTTCATCATAATAGCCCCAGTAATCCTTACTGAAGTCCGGCTGATATTGATAACTGATTGAGGGAGTCAGCGTATGACGCATAGCCTTGATTCCAAGGATTCCCGGTTGCGCCATTCCGTAAAGCTTTGTTGAAGCGGACAATCTGAAGCTGAAATCTCTTACAAAATTGATCTCCTTAACATCCGATTCAACTCTTTCGTAAACTGTGCTGTCACCATCTTCAACTTCCTGGTAATCAACCTTCAAACGTTTATCGTACCATTTTTCGGTGTAGCTTATACTCGGTGAAATATTGAAGAAACCGATCTTTGGAGATGCGTTCAACGTAAAGTCGTGCTGAATACCGCCGCGAATCTCCCGGTTGTATCCGTTAATTGTATCGGCGGAAAGAGAATCATCCACTTCTACCGGTATTATTTCTGTATACGATGTTTTAGTTCGCTTATTATTGAATCTGGCACCATAGTTGAATCCTATGTATTCATACCATGCCTGATCTTTCTTTGCTACACCTTCACGCTTGAAAGGATACTTCTGCGACATGTTGAAGTTCATGCTCGGAAGAACTTCGGTAATATTGCCGTTATCCAGATTCTGATTCCTGCTGTAACCGATAGTCAAACTGTTTCCCGATTCATCCCATCTCTTCGAGAATGTCGCGTTGGATGTCACATTCTGTGTAGTATAATCGTTGTAGCTTCTAGTGTTAGTCTGGAGAAACTCATTAGACATGAAAGATAAATTGGCGTTGAGCGATGTTGTTGGATTTATATCCTGATTATGTCTCAGGCTAATACTCCAATTAAGTTTTTCCTGAAAGTCGGGATCTCCCGCTTCCCCGTTACTGACAAGTCTGGAATACTCCCCGGTAAAATTCCCCGTATAAGCATATCGCTTCTTATACCTGTATCGTGTCCTGTACCTGTACCCGCCCATTGTATAATAGTCGGCTCCGAGCATTAAATCCATGTAATCGCTTATCGCCCAGAAGTAGCCCATATTTCTGAAGGTATGCCCCTGCGTACTGTTGAATCCATACGTGGGAATGATTATACCTGATCTGCGCCCCGACTGATTCGGCAGAACAGCAAAGGGCAACGGAATTGGAATAGGGACACCTCCGATATGCATAAAAATCCAGTTCGCAACAATTTTATCGTTTTGGATAACCTTCATCTTAGACGCAGTGAAATAGGTGTCCGGAGTATCGCTATCACACGTAGTGTACATTCCGTCTTCAACAAAGTATGTCCGTTTATCAACTTTCTTTACGTTTTGCCCCTGGTAAGACTTATCATCATCAACATTTTTGGCGAGTGAAATGTATCCCTGCTGCGTTTTAAAATTATACTTTAATGTTGTACCCTCATAAACTTCATCCGCTTCGGAGAGTACTGGTGTATCGATAAGTTTCCCTTCGGATGCTTCCGCTGTATCGACGGCGCCTTTGGCGTCAAGAGTGTTTGTCGTGAAATCCACGGTAATATCGGCGCTTTTAAGTTCCGAAGTATTATACTTGAGTTCACCCTTTCCGTAGAGGTACATTTTTTTATTCTTAACATCGAATGAAAGAGAATCGTTTGCATTTGCGAAGACTATAGCGTCAACGTCATACTTTTTATCAGTTTTGCCTGAATCAGCAATAGATGAAGAATCAGGCAACACTGTTGAAAGTAAATCCGCCGGATTTGCATAACTTGACAATGAATCAACGTTCTGGGCGAATAAGCCGGAAGTGGTGAAAAACAATAATGTCAGGAATAATCTCTTCATGATTCAACGTCAACGAGGTAATACGAATTTTAATTGATAACAAAAATAAGGAATACGCAGCTTTATTATCTAAAAGTATGATCAACAATTTTAACCGGTTCGGGATAGGCTAAATCGCCGAAAGATGTTTCAAGCACCGGACTCGCAATAACCTGAACATTTGTCGTGGAACCCTGCTTACCGCCGAGTTTCAACGCTAAATTAACCGCTTCCTCAACTCCGCGATTCTCGAAGAATTCCAATAAGTCCATTTCAATCTTTAGGCTTATAATTTTCTGTTCCCCTATTCCGGGCACAACAAGCGGTTCATCGATATTCCCGGAAATCGTCTTCTTCCCGTTCAGATATAATTCCCACGGAAATGACTTTAACTTGAGATCCGTTGCGGGATATCCGCCGGTACCGTCATTAGGATTAGCCGCAGCTATGTTTACATTAAAACTAACCGGAAGTTCCCCCGAGGCGAGAGCAGAGCTCAATTTAAGGACATCAAATGTATTAAAGTCTGATAATTTTGATTTATTATTAATGCTAATTCCGTTTACGCGAAAGCTGTTCACCGAATCAAGTTTGAATTTTAGCCGGGACACATTAGTGATAGTCTGCAAAATGCTGCAGGCGCTAAATACCAAAGCAGTTGAGAACAGTATAATAATTATCTTCTTCAAACCGGTGAATTCTCCCTTATGATATTTGTAATTTGATCAGCCACGATAAGCGCTTTAAGTCCGTCTCTGCCGCTGACAACAGGTGTTGTATCATTGGAAATCGCGTCAATAAATAACTGCAGTTCATACTTCAATGCATTAACATTTTTCTGCTGCGGCTGTTCATAGACTACAGCTTTTTTATTATCTCCAACTCCCATCTCACCGAATGAAAGGAAATGTTCAAGATTATCCTCACCCGGCGATACAAGCCTGTATACTTCAGAAACTCCTGATATAAAGTCCAAAGCAATGTAAGCATCCTTCTGGAATATTCGCATCTTTCTCATTTTTTTCTGTGATATCCTGCTTGCCGTTACATTAGCAACTGCGCCGTTCTCGAATTCCACCCTGGCATTCGCAATATCAATGTTTTCAGAAACCACCGGCACACCGCTGGCTTTAATATCCTTCACTTCGCTTTTAATCAAACTTAGAATAATATCAATATCATGAATCATAAGATCATGTATGACCGCTACGTCGGTCCCGCGCGGATTGAACTGTGCGAGCCTGTCGGTCTGAATAAACATCGGAGCCAGATTATACTTTTCAAGTGAGATGAGTGCCGGGTTGAATCGTTCAATATGTCCAACCTGAAGTTTCAAATTCCTTGATTCAGCGAGTGCAACAATCTCTTCCGCCTCGGATATTTTAGCAGTAATCGGCTTCTCAACAAAAACATGTTTCCCCTGTTCAAGCGCTTTCTTCACAAGGTTATAATGCGCGCTTGTTGTTGCAACGATGGAAACTGCATCAACTTTCTTTATAAGACTTTCTACCGTATCATAAACCGATACATGATGCTCATTCGCAACTTTTTGAGCCTTTGTCGGATCAGCATCATGTATGCCTGCAATTTCACAATTATTTACTTCTTTCAATAGTTTGGTATGAAGATTACCCAGATGACCGGTTCCAATCACTCCAATATTAATTTTACTCATTATTTTCCGCTCGATATTTTTTTATAACCAATAATCTCATCATACTCCCCTTTTAGTTCAGACTTGTAATAAAGGAAAATATAATAATTGTTCCCCGTTGTCCATGAATTTCCTTCAATTGAAAGCCAGTTAATATCTTCAACAGTTTCCTGTGCATCAGTACCGGTAACGTACATGTAATCGTAAATACCCCGTTTAAGCTCAACAGTCAGGTAATAAAGATCCTTCGTATCCTTGTACATTTTGAATCCGGGATAAACAGTCCAGTCTGTAAATGCGCCGACGAGATAAACGTCGTCCGTAATAGTTTCAGGCAGTCTTAACTCAAACGTAACATTCATATAATCGGAATATTCATTTTTATAATCATTCAGGAGAAAGGCACCGTTATTATCCCTGCCTTTGTAGTTGAACAGTCTCGAGACATCAACTCCATCGAAATGCGCATTAGTATAAGGTGGGGAATACTTGTTCCTGTCCCTTATATCAGCCTGCCTGTATTCATTACCCGGCTGAATGTCCCTTGCAGTATACTGAAACTTCATCCCGCCTCCCCACTCAAAACTACGAGTATCGCTGGTGTAATTTTTCTTAATAATTACGGGATAATCCAATTTATGGTTTTCGATAATCTCCACATTTTGCAAACGAAATTCATCCAGTGAATCCGGTAATACAAACTTAGTTGTTACATTAAAAACCTGTCCAAAAGTACTCGGATCGGAACTTACTCCACCCAGTTGTTCTCGCTTAATTTCCGCGGACATCTGTAACCGTTCGTGGATATAAAAGAATTTGCCTTCCCCATACACAATGCTGGTATCTTCATAATCAGTAATAAAATACCGCCATTTGCCGGAATAAGGAAATTTAACGTTATTATTTGGGAAGACTGCTTTACAGTGATAATCAGCTCCGGATACAGTTGTAGGCAGCCTGTCATACCACAGGTTGCGTTCAATATTATAACCATTGTTTTGAAGAAAAATATTCTCCACCGGTTTCCAGTTTCTGTCACAGAATCTGAATACAATAACAAGATCGGGAAGAGTATTTGATTCAACGTCAAATTCGATTTTCAATTTGTCATCAGCTAATAATACCGGCAGGGATTTCTCGTCACCCAACTTTGTGGCTTTAAGACTAAGTATATAAGGATCTGAAGCCAGAGTGACGGAAGAGAGAAACAAAAATACTAGTAAACACTTCATTCAGCGGGCCTAAAATATTTCAACACATTTGATAGAACTGAACGGCACCCATATTTTAACAGCCTGACCGTCCCTGATCGCTTCGAGGAAGAGAGCATCATCGAAAGCGCTTATCAGCTTACCGGTTTTAAAGACAATCTCGTAAAACGTAGAATGCTCCTCTTTTTTCCCAGTACCGTATACAACACCATAATTTTCATTCATTGTAATGTTAACAGTACGATCAATAAACAGCGACCAATCAAGTTCACGTAATTTTTTTTCTGAATTATCTGCCATAATTTATACCCGAGTTCTAGTCCTGAAATATTTGCAAATATTTATTTTATAACCTTTATGAATATAATCAAACAATAGGTATTATTCCCGGCAATCGACAGGGAAAATGTGATTAAAGAAGGTTTTCTGAGGCAAATTTACAATTTGAAGAGCAAATAAATAAGTCAAATTATTATGAATATAAAAATACCAGAAGTTCCGGATTATTACTTTGATATGAATAAAAAAGGACTATCAAATTATACTAATTCAATAGTCCCGGTAAATCAATTTCAATTAATAAAAGTTGCTATTTGTGTTTCAGTGTTATGTCTCCACCGGAGGTACGACACTCGATTGACGCTCCACCACCGTTAATTTCGCCTACGAACTTTGATGAACTGACATGATCCGTACGCGTTTCAGGAAGCCTTACGCGTATATCGCCCCCGGAAGTTTTCAACTCTGCGTTCGCTCCAAAATCATCCTCCACATAAACCTGAATATCTCCGCCGGATGTCTTCAGTTTAATCCCCTGATTATTACCGCCGTAATACAAGGTAACATCCCCTCCGCTCGTGCCTGCCGAGACCTTTCCATCAAAAACATCCAGCCTGATATCACCACCTGAAGTCCTCGCTTCAGCATCGCCTGTATGATTCCTTGTTTTAACATCACCACCTGATGTTGCCATAAGCAACGGACCTTTTACATCTTCAGCTTTTATATCACCGCCCGAAGTTTTGAGTTCAAATGATCCTTCACAATTGACAAGATCAACATCGCCGCCTGATGTTTTAAGTTCTCCTTCTCCCTGCAAATCATACACTTCAACATCACCGCCGGAAGTATAGATATAAGCGTCGAATTCCTCAGGGACTTTGATATCGAATTTTAATTCCAGTCCCTTAAACCAGCTGAACCAGCCGCTTCCTTCTTTGTCAGCTTTTATAAAAATACCTTCCGAAGTCTGCTCAAACTCAAAGTCTACTTTCTCTTTTGCCTTTCTGTTACCTTTAACCAGTACGTATACGGTATTTTCATTCCATGTGCTTATCCTGACATCGCCCAAATCAGCTTCGAGCTGAATTTGCTGACCTGGTGATACTTCGAAAGACTTTTCATGAATTGTCTGACCAATGGCGTCATTTGTTCCGGATACTAACAATCCGCATATTGTCAATAAAACAATTACAAGTAATTTAACTTTGTTTTCAGACTTCATATCATTCCTCAATTATTATTTCTCAATTTTAGACTGCCGATACAACTAAATAGTTACATTCTTTCTCCAATTTCTTTTTAGACCAATACTGAATAAAATATGTTGTATTTTGGAAGCCGAATAATAACTATTTTTCAATTAATCGAATTATTCTAGCATGAGTTACTTATTCGTTGCAATGGGAGCAGGAATCGGCGGGGCATTAAGGTATTACTTATCCTCGGTTTCAACAGGTTATTTCCCGGCATACTTTCCCGGCGGAACGCTTGTAGTAAATTTCGTTGGCAGCCTTATACTGGGAGTACTAATTTTCATGTTCGACGAGAAGGAACTGGCTAGTCAAAATGTTAAATTGTTTCTCGGAGTTGGATTCTGCGGAGGTTTAACTACTTTTTCAACTTTTTCGCTAGAAACATTCAATCTATTGAAAGATACCGAATTTCTTCTTGCAGCATGGAATATTTTTCTAAATTTACTCATGACATTGGCCGGTATATTTGTCGGTTATTTAATCTCGAGGTAATTATGAAAAATGAAAGCAGTGCAAAATTACTAAGAATCTTCATAGGCGAGACAGACAAGATCAGTCACATCAATGTATATGAAAAAATAATAATAGAAGCGCGGGAAAGAGGACTTGCCGGGGCAACCGCCTATAAAGGGATAATGGGTTACGGAGGCAATTCCAGAATACATACCGCAAAAATATTCAGGCTTTCGGAAGACATGCCGATAGTTATAGAGATTGTAGATGAAGAATCCAAAATTGAAGAGTTTATACCGATAGTAAATGAAATGTTCGAATCTGCCGACTGCGGAGGATTGATTACGCTGGAAAGAGCCGAAATTATTAAATATACTCCTAACAAAAATACGTAGTAATGTATTTTCATAAATTCAAATTATCGACTTTCCTACTCGTCTTGTCCGCTATATCGCTGTTTGCACAAAACAGTTATAACCTCAGGCAGTTCATTGATGAAACCGGTGATTTTGCAACCCAGCCGTTAAAATGGCAGGCGAAGGATTTTCTCACGCTTGGCGCAATAATAGGCGGTACTTACGGATTAATGCACCTCGATGAAACCATACGCAGGCAGATGCTTAAAGATACTTCCTGGCGTGGATCGATTCCCCTTGAACTTGGAAGGTACTGGGGTGAGCCGGCCACTCCTCTGCTAATTGGATCGGGACTTATGATTATCGGAGCGAACCACGAGAATAACTCCTCGATGAAACTTGGTTTCGAGATATTGCAGGCATTCTCATATTCCGTTGCAATCAATGGAGCGCTTAAAATTCTAATCGGACGTGCAAGGCCTTCAACAGGCAAGGATGCATTCACATTCAAACCGGCTCAGTCACTTCAGAACAAATTCTGGTCACTTCCTTCCGGTCATACGACAGTCGCGTTTTCACTATCAACAGTTCTGGCAGAGAACACAGAATCAACCGGACTGAAAGTATTAGCATATATGCCCGCATTTGTAACTGCGTTATCCAGGGTTAATTATAATAGGCACTGGCTTTCGGATGTATTTCTCGGAGGCTTTAGCGGTTATATCATCGCGAAGTATGTAACGAAACTCCATAAACAGGAAAAGAGTCCGGCACTGAATAATCAGACTCCGCTGATCTCATTCAGTATGCAATTCTAATTTAATTTACGAGCTTTACCTTTTTTAAAGTTCCGGATTTAAAAGTATTAAACCAGTTCACCGTATATTCAATTGCAGGTAAAATTGAGGTGGAGTGATTCCCGCTGTAAATCGTTATCAAATTCACGTATGAAGCCCCGTTATTAATCAGTGCATCTCTGGCAGTAGTTGCATTTTCATACGGTACAAATGTATCCGTATTGCCGTGAATAAGAGTGATGGGAGCAATGGGAGTCCAGTCGAGTAATGAATTATCCAGAAGGGCATTAGCGAAATAATCAGAATCACCATTAATTAGACCGTTTAGAAAAGTATCCTTAAACAGCAGATTAACAGCACCCGGTAATTCATCATCAATTTCAGAGGAGGTTTTGGAACCGTCGTACAATAACGGAACTGTTTCATTATATGGAGAAATGAAGATATCGTCGAGTTTATCCCAGTTATATACATCATTATAGGCTAGTGCAAGATAACTTAGGAATGAAGGTCTATCGTAATCAGGATTCTGCACAAGATATAATGCAGTTCCAAACAGATCATGCGCCCCGGCCATTGCTGACGAAGCGGTTATATTGAATTCATCTGAATAATCGGCTTCCATTGCTTTTTGGGTAGCAAGCGTAACATAGCCCCCCTGTGAATATCCGGCAAGAAACAACTGATCGTTAATGACAATACCATTTTTAATGCAATACTCTTTTGCCGCTCTCAGCATATCGATAGAAGATGTTGCTGATGTAGCCTCATGATGGTATGGATGAAGTATTTCCGATACTCCGAGTCCGAGATAATCCGGTTCACTTACTATGTAACCAATAGATGCCGCGATGATGCCGTCATACGCGTTAAAGAAACTCTGCGAACCGACAAGAGAACGTTTAGTCTGCGTCCCATGATGCCAGCTAACTAAAGGAAGCGCGTCATCAGTTCGCGGATGAATAACAACTCCGGAAGCATCCACAAGATTACCGTCGGGATCTATTGTCTTGTAAACAATACTTATAACCTCAACATCATAGTCAGGTACAAAATCGACATTTACGTTGTCGGAAAAACTCGCCAGGAAAGTTTGAATGATAACCTTAGTAAGAACAACACTTGATTGCACTTCGACCAGGCTCCCCCGCTGGAACTCTGAGTCCACTGGATCAGTCGTCGAATCAGAACAGCTGCTGGCGATTAGTACAACAACAAATAATAAAAATATCTTTAATTTTATAAGCGTGTTTGAAATTTCCATATGCCTGACTGGATTATTAATATTAAATTGTACGCAAAGATAAGAACTTCAAATCAATATTGAACTATAAAATGGATTCAAAGACTTTTCATAAGCTTCATGTGATTCTCATATCGAGCGACTTAGCAAAGAGTAAAATGTTTTACTCACTACTCTTCGATACTCAACCTATAGTTGATGAAGAAAACATAGTCGAGTTTGAAATCGTTCCCGGTTTCATTATCGGACTGGCAACTGACGAGCTTCAAACAAAACTTTTTGATCCGGACATTTTCGCAAAATACAGGAACAATTCCGGTTCAAATGCCGAATTGTACATTGAATGTGAAAATGCGGAAGAGATGCATAAAAAGGCTTTAAGTCTCGGCTGTCTGGAACTATCCCCATTCACTAAACGTGATTGGGGTGACGAGGTTGGTTATTCTATAAACCATGAAGGTCATATACTGGCGTTTGCATTGAAGATGCATATCTATTTAATTGAAACTGATTCGGGACAGTACCGAATCAATACTGCCCCGAAAAATTGGTTTATAATTCTTTTATTTCATTCACAAGTTTAGTGATAGCTTCCTTTGCATCGCCGAAATACATTAGTGTATTATCGCCATAGAACAACTCATTGTCTATACCGGCATAACCGACATTCATCGAACGCTTATTAACTATAACAGTTTTAGCATAGTCTACATTCAGTATCGGCATACCGAATATCGGTGAGTTCTGATCGTGCCGGGCAGCAGGATTTACAACATCATTCGCACCGACTATAAAGGCTATATCAACATTATTGAAGTCGTCATTTATATCTTCAAGTGCAAAAAGTTTATCGTAGCTGACTTGCGCTTCGGCAAGCAATACATTCATATGTCCAGGCATCCTGCGGTAATGAATATATCTTTGCTAAATCTGTTTTACGGCTTCGTGAGTTTAGACGATTTGAAATTTTATTAAAACTGCAGAGCTTTATAAAAATCCAACTAACATCCGGGAATCTGTTAACTCCCGGATATTAATCAAGACTAATATGTATTTTCTTAGAATACCTTACTGAACAAATCAGGACTTTACTTCAATAAGACCATTTTCCTTGTTCGAATGAATGTATCTGTGCGTAAAGTATATAAATACACACCGGATGGCAGGAAGCTTAAATCCATATCAAGAGAATATTTCCCTGCTTCGAGAACTTCATGGATTGGTTGAATAATCCTTTTTCCAAGTATGTCATACAAAGTTATTGATACCAGACTTCTCTTCGGGAGTCCGTAACTTATTTTGGTCGAAGGATTAAATGGATTTGGGTAGTTTTGTGTAACGAAATACTCGGCCGGTATAGTGGAATCATCGTGAATATCAACGTACACACTATTGATTGATACTATAAATTCTGAATTTGCAAATTCTGTATAGGCATATACTCTATAAGTATAATCACCTGTTGCCAATCTGCTTGTATCCCGGTACACCGTAACATCCTGTCCAACAGAATCAATTATGTGAAAAACACCCTCTGATGATCGCTCTATCTTATAACCACTTTCATAACCGGATCTGTCCTGCCATTCCAGTTTAATACCTATATCCGGAATTACATTTGCAGTTAAACTATCAGGACTATTCAACGCTGTTATAAACTTCCACGTATCGGATACTTCACCTTCACCGGAACTGTTAAATGGTTGAATATTCCAGAAGAACTGCTGCCCTTCTGCAAGGTTAGTTATAGATATTGTTGTATCCGTCAATAATGTATCCAACAGTTCACTTCCGATAAAATCGGAGCTCTTTGATAAATGCATTAAATAACCTTCAGCATACTCGGTTTTATTCCATTCAAGATTTAAATCCATTGGGATTTGCACAGAATTGTTGGCTGGAAAAACAAGAGCTACTTTACCAGGAGTATTCTTTAAGGTTGTAAAGGATCTAATTCCCGACCATTCGCTGCCGCCAAAATTATTGATTGATCTAACTCTCCAGAAATACGTTACATCATTTTCTAATGAGTCTAGATTATAGCTTATTCCGGTAATAGTCGAATCTTCCAGAATTACCTCTGAAAAGGTGCTGTCGGTTGATAACTGTATCGAGTATCGGAGTGTATTACCAGTGGGATTCCAAACAAGGTCGAGGCTAGTTTCCTGATTCTGAGCACCATTTACAGGAGAAACCAGTAATGCAGCAACCGGCGGTATGGCTTCAATGTAAATAACACCATTGCGGCTATTGTCTTTCTGATATGTAGCCCAGGGTACACTTGATGAGTTGAAAGCACCATCATAGTCCCAAATGTATAAATCTCCATTTAATGTTAGGCCTGCAACCTCTATCATGCCGTCATTATCCACATCGCATATAGTCGGTGTTGCCCAAAATTTCGAGGTAATATTCCTGGACAGAATTTCATTTGCAGTACCGTCATTATTTACAACAACTATCTGCCCGCGTTTTTTTACATTACTGTAAGTTGTGAATATCAGTTCCAAATTACCATCATTATTTAAATCCGCAATAACAGGAGATGAATGTTTTGGATAGTCGAAACTCTGCAACGGACGTAATTGCCAAGCAATTTCACCTTCCCAATCAAGAGCACACAAGGTGACTGAGAGTCCGGAACTTATAACTACTACTTCCTTGTAACCATCATTATTTATATCCGCAACTGACATACCCGCGGTAATATCGTAATACCCAAAAATTCTATTATCAAGTTCAACGGGCCAGCCTTCCAACTCGTTTCCGTCAATATCCATAGCATAAATCAGTTGTGAACCGGGGTTCTGATCATCTCCGAGATAAGAACTTGCAATAATTTCAATTATTCCATCATTATTTATATCTGCAGCAATTGGCGAATTCCATGAGCTTCCACTAAGCTCTTTTGGCCAACCACTTAGTAAATTCCCCTTTTCATCGAAAAGATATATTTTGCCGGTTCGATCCTGACCATCATCATAAAACGTCTGAACAACAATTTCCGGCTGCTGGTCTCCATCAAGATCCGCCACAAGCGGTGTTGATACATAAGCCCGACTGTTCTGAACTTCAACAGGCCATCCGTCCATTATACTTCCATCAGCCGAAAATAAAAATATTTTACCATCAACCGCGTCATCACATCGATGAGTAACAATTACCTCCTTTGATCCGTCGTCGTTTATATCCGAAAGCACCGGAGAAGCTATCTGTGCATTACCAAGAATTATCGAACCAAGACGGTTTGGCCATCCTTGTTTTATTTCACCATTACTATTGTACACATATAAATACTGACCATCTCTTACCACAATTTCCATCAACCCGTCACCATCCAAATCATCTACTGCAGGACTTGAAGATCCGGCAACTCCGGTAACGGCTGCTGAGTATTCTTCATTCGTCAGTTGCACCGGCCATCCTGCTTTATTATTACCATATTCATCAACAACGTAAATTTCCCCACCTCCTGTAGTAAAGATCAGTTCATTGCTGCCGTTATTATCAATATCAGCTACAGCCGGTGATGAACCGCCAATAGTACTGCCAGTGGACATAGGAAATCCTTCTTTAATCCTGTTATCAACAGTTACCGGACCGATAACATCCGTAAAGAGATTATTTGCCGTATCCTGTACGGATAATCGGATATAATAAATTCCCTCGTCAGGAATACCTACCATTCCCAGAAATCCGCTGTCAACCGGTGTCTCGTAATCTGTACCCACCTGAATCCAATTTGAAACAGGATTAATATAATCGCATATTTCAAAAAAATATCGGCTAAAATGATTACTGCTGGCTTTACCAGATATTTCAAGATCGCTAGAAATACTAAAAGTATCATCAAAGTTTATCGGGGAAGTTATTTCAGCAACACAAACTAATTCGGAATTCAGGGCATCCTGAGGTGATACTATCCCTGAGCCGATAAATTCACTACTTATATAATCATCCGTTGCTGTCGATTTCAACATCTGATAAAGTTCGGTATTTTTCAAATCAGGTTTTTCAGAAAGCAGAAGTGCCGCCACTCCCGATACATATGGGGCTGCCATGGAAGTACCTGATAAAACCCTATATCCGCTGGCATCACTAAGAGCCCCGCCACTGTAAGGAACAGATGATATTATTTCTTCACCCGGAGCCGTTATATCTGTCCATAAACCATAATTCGAAAATGAGGATCGCCATTTATCCTTATTGATAGAGGTAACCGATAATACTTCATCAAGTCCGGCCGGATACTGTTTCCAATTGTTTCCTGAATTGCCTGCTGCGGCAATCATTACAACGTCATGACTATGAGCATATTTAATTGCTTCAGCAATAAGTTGTGAAAATTCTCCACCAAAGCTCATTGAAATTACATCAGCATCATTATCTGCGGCATAATAAATTGCATTAACAATATCGGTATTCTGAAACATACCGGTTTCACCAGGAATTCCTGCACTAAATCCTGCTCTTAAAGCCATCAATTTCACACCAGGGGCAGCTCCCACAATGCCAATTCCATTGTTACCTGAAGCAGCAGCAATTCCTGCACAATGCGTACCATGACCGTTGTAATCGGACGGATCATTATCGGGTTCAGTATAATCCTCCCCTGAATATAGTTCAATACAGGATGCCTTGTATACATTTGTATCGATATCGACAAAATCAAAACCCCCTGCAGACATATTTGCGATCAAATCAGGATGCTGAGTATCAATTCCCGTATCGATGATTGCAATTTTAACTGAAGTGTCACCTTGTGTTATTTCCCAAGCCTGTTCAATATTTGTTATTTGATGGGACCATTGATCCGGATACAAAGGATCATCCGGTTGAACAAATGTTGTATAAATGAAATTTGGTTCGCAGAACTCAATTTGTATATTATTGATATCGGCAGATGCTGAATTCTTCAAAACTTTTTGCGCCAATTCCACTATATTGGTGTCATTACCATTCATTTTCACTTTTAGAATTTTCGAAAACCCGAACCCACTTTTATATTCATCAGGAAGTGCATTCGAATTTGAATTGAGTTCACATAACTCCGCTTCTGTCTTATTCTCATTTACAATTCTTTCTACCAATCGAGTATAGACTGGTTTATATCCGGTAAAGTCTATCCCCTTACTTGTTCTTTTTAAATAATCGAATACCTGCTTATGCTCCTTTATAACCTCATAGCCTCGGGCAAAATTTTCACTGGTTTTATATTTCACAATTAACTCGTCCGGGACATAATTCAGTGAAATTGAACTATTTTGAGCAAAAAGAGAGGCTGCAATACTAAATATTGTCAGAAGGAATTTTTTCATACGTTACTCCAGGAGATTTAAATGTAATATTCTGCAGAATAAAACTCGTAATTCTGTAGTTTTAATAATATTTAAATGGGATTTATTAACTTAAGTCTCAGATTGCATCTGAATCTTTCTTTTAAATTTTTTCCCCACATCATATATTAAGAAATTAAACCATATTTAACAAGATATTCATGTCACTTTCTAATTTGGAGATTTATTTTCCGCTGAAAATAAAAAACCCGATAGTTTGAGTACTATCGGGGCTAAGCACTAATAGAAGGCGGGATAAAAGATAAGCACCACTAGAGTTCTTTTATTTCGTTGACGAGTTTAGTAATTGCTTCCTTTGCATCGCCGAAATACATTAGTGTATTATCGCCATAGAACAACTCATTGTCTATACCGGCATAACCGACATTCATCGAACGCTTATTAACTATAACAGTTTTAGCATAGTCTACATTCAGTATCGGCATACCGAATATCGGTGAGTTCTGATCGTGCCGGGCAGCAGGATTTACAACATCATTCGCACCGACAATAAAGGCTATGTCAACATTATTGAAGTCGTCATTTATATCTTCAAGTGCAAAAAGTTTATCGTAGCTGACTTGCGCTTCGGCAAGAAGTACATTCATATGTCCAGGCATACGACCTGCAACAGGATGGATAGCAAACCTGACATTTATTCCCTTCTTCTCGAGAATATTCGCTAAATCCCTAACTGCATGCTGGGCCTGAGCGACAGCCATTCCGTATCCGGGTACAATTACAACACTTTGAGCCGAATCGAATAGCATCGCTGCTTCTTCGGAATCTACCGACTTATGAGGTTTCTGCTCTTTATCTCCGCTTGCCGCGGCTCCACCGGCTCCTGCCGATTCCCATCCGCCGAGAACAACGTTCATCAGCGATCTGTTCATTCCCTTACACATGATAATTGTAAGAATAATTCCGGATGCTCCGACCAATGCGCCCGCGATAATCAGCATATTATTCTGAAGTACAAACCCGGTCATTGAAGCCGCTAAACCGGAATAAGAGTTCAATAGCGATACGGCAACAGGCATGTCCGCTCCGCCGATCGGAAGAACGAGGAGTACGCCAAGAACCAGTGATATTCCGGCAATAATATAAAGCATATCTACATTATTGGGATCTATTACCACCATAACTCCGGCAGCAAGTGTAGCAAGAAACAGTAAAACATTTATCGGATTCTGGAGAGGGTATTTAACCACCTTTCCCGTAACTATTCCCTGAAGTTTGCCAAAAGCTATTAGGGATCCCGTAAACGTAACGGCGCCAATAAGAACAGAAAGAACCATTGTTACGGATGTCGGGATATTTAAAGCCGAATGAACTTCTGAAAGATGATAGTATTCGGCAAAAGCAACCAGCGCCGAGGCACCGCCACCGAATCCGTTAAGCAGACCAACCATCTGCGGCATTCCCGTCATTGGGACTTTAATAGCCATAAAAGAACCAATGGCAGATCCCACTATAATACCAATTATTATATATTCAAATGTGAGTACTCTTTGATCGAGTAATGTTACTACGACAGCTAAAAACATTCCGAGTGAAGATAGAAAATTTCCCTGTCGTGCGGTTTTCGGTGATCCCAGTTTCTTTATACCGAATATAAACAGGATCGAAGCGACTAGATAAACGAGATATGATATAATTTCCATTTTACACTCTTACTTCTTTTTAAACATTTTTAGCATTCTGTCGGTAACCAGATAACCACCGACTACATTTATTGTGGCGAATATCAGGGCAGCCAAACCGAGAATAGTACTCAAAGTGAACTCTTCGGCTCCCGCACTTAGAAGCGCACCGACTATGGTAATTCCCGAAATCGCGTTTGATCCCGACATTAACGGCGTGTGGAGCGTTGGCGGGACTTTTGTAATTAGTTCGAACCCGACGAATATCGCGAGTACGAATACGTATACAAGCATTATTAAATCTAAAAGGTCCATAATAACTTCCGTAATTATTTATAATAAATTTATTCTTCGCTGTTGAGAAGCCAGTATTCAGGAGTCAGAATTTAGAATAGCACAAATATATCCTTCAATAGTTTAACTAACTTCTTCGATCATTGCATATAGAGAATCAGTATTCACATATCCCAAATCAGAAGTCAAAATTAAGTAGTATTTACATTCTTCAATCGATCCTTGTGAGATATTATAGAACTTAATTTTATCCTTAACCGATTTCTTTTTAAATACTTCTGTGATATTTGCTGCAATAGAGATAGCAGCTCTCCGGAATTGGGATGTCAGCCCATACATTTCTTCTTTAGGATATTTTTTCGTCAGTTTGTAAATAGCCAATACATAAGCATGTGCTTTCTGCCATACAATCAGGTCTTGAAATTTTTTCGCTTTCATTTCTTACTCCTATCATATGTTTTGTGGAACTTGCTTAGCTACTGACTTCTTACTTCTGTTTATTCTATTCTTTTTCTAAACCAGCCCTTTTACTCTTTCGCCGACTACTTCACCATTGTAACATATTACACTTCCTTTAACGATCTCATCCTCAAAGTTGTACTTGATGTTCCCCTCTTTACTAATATGATCAATTAGAGCCAGAATGTTTTTTGAATAAACCTCGCTGGCGTTCGTGGCAACCAGACTCGGCAGGTTCGATTCACCGATTATCGTCACATCGTGTTTAACAACCGTCTGGTCTTTCTCGCTTACTTCACAGTTCCCTCCAAATTCAACGGCCATATCCAGTACGACTGATCCCGGTTTCATCTCTTTAACCATTTCCTCTGTGACGAGTACCGGCGCTTTCTTACCGGGCACCAGAGCAGTTGTTATTACAATGTCAGCTTCTGTAACATGCTTGAATATGAGTTCCTTCTGTTTCTTCAGGAATTCTTCAGATGCTTCTTTCGCGTAACCGCCTTCGTCCTGCATATTCTCGTCGGTATCAACTTCAATGAATCTTCCGCCGAGACTCTGGACTTCTTCCTTAACCGAAGGACGGATATCGGAAACCTCGACTATTGCGCCGAGTCTTCGGGCAGTACCTAGAGCCTGTAATCCCGCAACTCCTGCGCCCATAATCACAACTCTTGCAGGTTGTATTGTACCCGCAGCAGTCATCATCAAAGGGAATATCTTGCCGAGATAATTGGCGGAAAGTATTACTGACTTATATCCCGAAATATTCGCCTGAGAACTTAATGCGTCCATTTTCTGAGCCAGTGTTGTCCTTGGAATCATCTCCATTGAAATGAGATTAACCTTTTTTTCTGCAAGTTTCTTAGCTGTCTCCGGATAATGGAGTATATATGTGAACGCCACAAGAAGCTGACCTTCTTTAAGCAAATCCATTTCATTTTTGCCTGATTCTACATCCTCAATCGGGCGCTGAACTTTTAATATGATTTCTGCCGAGTTATACAACTCTGCGGCTCTGTCTACAATTTTCACCCCGGCGGCTTCATACTGATCATTTGTAAATCCTGCAGCAAGACCTGCATGATTTTCAACGTTAACCTGGAATCCTTTCTTGATCAGTTTTGAAGCAACATCTGGTACTATTGAAACTCGTTTTTCGCCGGGCATAATTTCTTTTGGAACGGCTATTACCAAAATATCACTCCTTTATAGTGTGGAATAAACTTGTATCGTTTCATCGCCCTAAATTAAGTCACTTTGTCTTAAAACGAAAGTAAAATGTAGTAGTCAACAAAAGTAAATGTTTAGCAGCAGTAATTTACAGAGGCATGTGCATTATTTATTAACGCGTTGTTAAAAGAACACCCTGTTTATTCAGTTAACAAATAACGGTCATATTGAAGAGTAAACATTAACATTCAGGAACATCAACTGTAACTGCTAATCCGCCTTTAGAGGTTTCTTTGTATTTTTCATTCATATTAACCGCCGTATCCCACATAGTTTCGATAATTTTATCTAAAGTTACCTTCGCATCTACCGGTGTTTTTTCCAAAGCGAGTTCGGCTGCATTAATAGCCTTTATCGCTCCCATAGCATTCCGTTCAATACAGGGTATTTGAACTAATCCTCTCACCGGGTCGCAAGTCATTCCCAAATGGTGTTCCATTGCTATTTCGGCAGCTATGAAGGCCTGTTCCGGTGTACCTCCCCTTATTTCACATAAAGCAGCGGCTGCCATGGATGAAGATACCCCTATCTCGGCCTGGCAGCCTCCCATAGCAGCCGATATCGTTGCTTTCTTTTTAAAGAACGTTCCAACTTCTCCGGCGGTTAGTAGAAAATTAATTATTTCAGTTTCGGTAATCTTCATATCTGAGAAGCAAATGAAATATAATAGTACAGCAGGAATTACTCCTGCAGCTCCATTGGTGGGCGCTGTTACAATTCTACCGAGACTTGCGTTTTCTTCGTTGACGGCTAAAGCGAAGCAACTAATCCATCGCAGAGTTTCATTAAATGTATAAGTGTTATTGCGAATGTAATTAATCCATTCATCACTATTTGAATAATTATCGCAGCGCAGTAATGAGGCATTAAGTTCTTTCGCATGTCTTTTCACATTAAGTCCGCCCGGTAATATCCCTCCCGTATGACATCCCCGGAAAGCACACTCTTTCATTTCGCTCCATATTTTCAGAACTTTCTTGTTCACTTTATCAGGTGATAATATTGAACTTTCGTTTTCAAATACAATCCCAGCGATTGACGAACCATTGGTTCTACAATGATTTAATAATTCCCTCGGATATGTTGCGGGAAAAGGGAGCAAAACCTTTGGTTTCTTTTTGCGCTCTCCCTCTTTCTCAACAAAACCGCCGCCGATTGAATAGAATACTGATTGGTAATTCGATTGCCGGCATATAGCCTCGAACCTCATCGCATTGGGATGGTATTCTAAAAACTTCCCGTTTTCAAAAACAATATCTGTCTCAGGATTAAAAATGATAGCATTGGATTCGCTGAGTTGCAGAAGTCTGTTCTTACGCAGCTCCTGTATATACTCCTGAATTTTACCTGTATCAATAGTTTCCGGTTTATGGCCCATAAGCGCGAGACAAATGGCCACATCAGTACAATGACCACGTCCCGTTAATGCGAGAGAACCGTACAATGTTATCCTGACGCTTATTGTTGATTCCAGTGTGTCTTGTTCTTTTAACTCTTTCAGCCACATCTCAATTGCAACCCAGGGACCGAGCGTATGGGAGCTTGAAGGCCCGACACCTATCTTGAATATATCGAATACACTTATTGCTTCGTATGCCATTTTGAATATTTTTTTTTGGAATTAAATAAAATCCGGTTTACCTCTGATTTATCAGATAAACCGGAATGAATTAAAACTGATAAGGGAATTACAATCCGGGGAAGCATTATGCCGGTTACTTCTAGTTAAAAAATTAACATTCCTTACGCAGCCGACATTCATATTTATTCCTGACACCTGATTATCTGCATCTCTGGTAAAATCAACTAATGAAATCCACCATTTACCGGTTAATAATTTATCTGTGGAACAAAGATTTCGTGTTAAGTCCAGACATGATGATAAGATCATTTACTCTTAACAAATGTATATTCCAGCGTATCAATCCAATCCGGTCTCACTGCCATTTTAAAGTTTACTACTTTCCCATGCCCGTTGAACCCGAAGTAAACATTACTTTCTCTCCATAACCTGTGGTTCCACTCAGCAGTAAAGGTATTGTAATACAAATGCGACATTAGACCGATGAATCCGGGATGCGCGGAAAGTGTTACCTTCAGTTTATTATTTTCCATTGTAACGGATGCCGTGCCGTAGATTTCGCTGATATATTCTCCGCAATATTCTTCTAAGGCTGATGTGGGTTCCGTCTTCTCTATCTTCTCTTTCGCTTTACTCTTTTCTTCTTCTCTGCGTTTCTTGTTGGCTTTATTAATTTTCAGATACTTTGCACTCCAGTCGGTTTCATCATCAACATCCAGTAGTCGATCAAACAAATACTTCGGCAAGCAATTCTGCAAATCATGCTGATCGCTGTTCGTAACCAGTATTACGCCGACATTTTGTTCCGGAATAAAACCAACATACGAAAGCATACCATCCAAACCGCCGGTGTGTTCGACTACAAACTCCCCGCGATAATCATATACTCTCCAGCCTAAGGCATAAGCCGATAAGTTTGTAAAGGGATTCAGGTTTTCTTTACTCCACTTGCTCAAATTAATAATCGAATGCGGTTTCCTGGTTTCTTCCACTATTTCCTGTTCCAGTATTCTTTCACCATCATAAACACCATTCGCTAATTGTAATTTAACCCATTTGCTTAAATCGTTTACACTGGTTACTACTGCTGCCGCGGGAGCACAATTATCCACATTCAATTGTGAGATAGGCGCAAGTTCACCATCAACCATGGAATGTGGAATTGCTACATTTTCCATTTGTGCAAGCCCGCTCACGGTTGTTAGACTGCGGCTCATTTCCAGTTTATCAAAGAAATGTGTTTTAATAAATTCATCGTACGTTATACCTGACACTTTAGCCACCAGTTCTCCCGCAACCAGGTACCCCAAATTGCAGTATATATATTTTTCATATAGATCAGCTGCCGGTTTCTGATATCTCATCCTTCGAATAACTTCATCGCGGTCATATGCGGAATCCCACCATGTCAGGTCGCCGGCCCAAAGTCCCAACCCGCTTCTATGACACAAAAAATCCCTGATGGTAATCTTGCGTGTAACTTCAGGATCATACATTTGAAAATCAGGCAGATGATCAATCACAGGATCATCCCAGGATAATTTACCTTCCTGCACTAAAATACCGACCGCGGCTGCGGTAAATGCTTTAGTGTTGGAGGCAACCGAGAAAAGCGTGTTTTCATCAACACTCTCATCCTTACCGAGTTCTTTAACGCCGAAGCCTTTCATATATTCGACTTGCCCGTCTTTGACAAGCGCCACAGCTAAACCCGGAATATCCCAGTCTTTTGCGGCCTTTTTAATGTATGAATCCAAGTTAGTTTTGAAATCGGTTTGCCCAAAAGCTGAATTTTGAAATAAATACGTCATAGGAAGTAAAAGTATAAAAAACAGTTTTACGGTTCTGATCTTCATATCATATATCCTGTAATTATATTTTTAAACATGTTGTTTTTGTTTTGTCATGTATATCGACTTATCAGGTTAAAATACATTTCCTAATACAAGTCCAACTAAGTACCCTGTATAATTCCCGATTATATAACCCCAAATACCTATCAATAAAGAAGGAACGACGAGCGCATGCCAGCCCTTTGCATTTGCAATTGCAACACCGTTCATAGGTCCGCCGGAAGTAACAATAGCGGCCAAAACAAGTTCTTCCAACTGGAACTTAAACAATTTCCCGAGAGAAAAAGTAACAATGAAGTTGAACAAGAGTATGATTGCACAAAACAGAAGCATGGTCGGCGCTTCGACTACTACGGTTTTAATACTTGCCGGAATTCCAATGAGAGCGAAAAAGAGGAATATTAAGAATGTACCGAGTTCATCGGATCCGCTTATTCGCTTGGATAAAACAGGAAAGATAATCGGGAATAAAATTGAGAATGTTGTTAACAATAAATACTTTTGCCCGAGTACAGACTGAATAATGGCGGGATAATCGGATGCTGAAAAGTACTCGCTAATCAGAGAAGATAGTGAGGCAATGACAAAAGCTATTGATATCGACATCCCGATATCAAGAAGACTTATTTGTTTAGAATTCCATAAACCATCCTTACTATCCGTCTCATTAATCCGGAAACTGCCGGTAAGTTCATTATCCGGAAATAATTTCTTAACCAGTTTCAGCGAGGGCAATGTAATTAAAACTATAAAGTACAAAGCCATAATTCCGTTATCCGCAACAAGCGTAGCATTTATCAAATCTCTCGGAGGTTCGAAAATTGATACAAGCGCAACGAAGTTTACCGCCCCGCCGATATAGCTTCCGGTCATCGCGGGCACAATTAATTCCAGGTGAGGTACGGCAGCAGCAAGCAATAAAACAGCAATAACGCTCCCGACAATAGTACCTAAGGCGCTCAGATGAAAAGCCCAGAACAACCTGCCCGTTTCTTTAAGAATTCTCCGTATGTCCATTTTAATTAATAATAGCGGGATAGTCAGAGGGACAATGTATTCCCAAATTATATCATAAGAGACCGATTCGGTGGGAAGAAATCCTACATTGGACAGAATCATTCCTCCAATCATCGCAAGCAGTGCGCCTGTTAGTTTTTGGAATACTTTATATGTTTTCTCCAAATAAATACTTAAAGTTGCTACACTAAATAGCGAAGTCCATATAATCCAGTGATTCTCCGGGGAAATAAAACTCTCCATCATTCAATCCTTTCCAAATAATTATTACTTCAGCAAATTTTCTTTATATGAGAATAAAGCGGCAGTACCTCCGGTATGCCAAAACAGCACAGTTTCATCCGGCTTGAATTGCCCATTTCTTATTAAATCCAACAGCCCGGCCATCGCCCTGCCCGTGTAAACAGGGTCAAGGAAAATACCCTCAGTTTCAGCAACTATTTTAATTGCCTCCCGCTCAGCTTCACCTACAATTCCATAACCTTTGCCCATATATTCTGAACGAATATCAACGTCAGATAAAACAAAGTTCGCGTCAATATTCAACAAATCGGAAGTTTCATTTGCGAGTTCCAAAACAAGTTGATTAAACGGAACAGATCCGGCCACTTCTTTGTCGATCTGAATCCCTACAACCCTGGTTTCAGATTCCAGTTTTTTAAGTCCCGTCAGTAATCCGGCTTGTGTTGCTCCTGAACTTGACGGTACAATTATATAATCTATATCCGCCTTAATTCTTCCTGATTCCAATTCCATAGCGGCATTCACAAAACCAAGGGCTCCGATTGGATTCGAACCTCCGTATGGAATTACAAAAGGTTTCTTGCCTTGTTCAACCAGCTCATCATAGATTTGAGGAATCGTTTCACCCTTCCTGTATTTGCCGCTCCAGTGAATTTCGGATTTCAGAAGGTGATCCAGAAAAAGATTCCCTTCCGGTTTATATGGACTTTCTCCGCTAAGCACCAGATGACACTCCAAACCTGTAGAAGCGCAAACGGCAGCAGTCTGACAACAATGATTAGATTGTTGCGCTCCACCTGTAATAATTGCATCGCATCCTGATTCTATTGCCTCGGCAATTAAATACTCAAGTTTTCTTATTTTATTTCCGCCAAGAGCTAATCCCGAAAGATCATCTCTTTTCATTAAAATCCGCGGACCCCGCAATAATTCTGTGAGCCTTTCCAATCTAACAACGGGTGTTGGAAACGAACCCAACACATATCTCTTTACCATATCATGCACCATGGGATGAAATTAGTCTTAAATTGCTGAGCTTATTGCTTCAACCAGGAGTTCAATTTGTAATTCCGTCGTTGAACTTGTAATTATAAATCTAAAGTGTCCTCCCGGAGGCGCGCCCGGATAGTTAATAAAGGGTGGATATATACCTCTGTTCAAAAGAGTGTGTTCCAGTTTTTTATTTTTCAACTCATCATTAAGCGTAATTGAAAAAATAGGTGCCGGACTATTCGGCATAACAAATCCCATATCAGCAAATCTCTTTTTCAGAATAATAGTCCGTTCCTGTAGGTCCGTAATCAACTTTCTGTTTTCAGTTAAATATGAAATCGACTTAATTGCCGCCGCCGCTAAAGGCAATGCAAGTCCCGTACTACCCGAAAAAGCAAGACTCTTTTTATGAATTTTATCTATTAAATCCGAATCACCTTGAATAAGGCCGCCTAAAGTTCCGAAACCCTTGCTCAAAGTGCCGGTCTGGAAAAACGAATTTCTGTTAAGCCCTTTTACTTCCCAGCTTCCTTTACCGGTTTCACCAACAACCGCCATTGCATGCGCATCATCTATCATTAATTTCCCGTTATACTTACTTACTATTTCAGCGTAATCCTCAAGCGGCGGAATATCGCCTCTTGCCGGGAATACTCCGTCCGTCATAACAAGAACTCTGCTCCCGCCGGAAGTATTGGCTTCAAGCTTTTCACTGAGGTCCTGAGCATCAAGAAATTTGAATTTAATAATCTTCTTGCCGAACTGCTTAACGGCGTCTGCGATACTGGAGTGTGAAACTTCATCAATGAAAAAGATGTCATACTCATCAGCTATAGCCTGCAAAAGAATAATGTTAGACAGATACCCGCTGGTGAATACTGCAGCGGCTGCGGCTCCGAAAAACTCAGCAATTTTATTTTCGAGCTTTTTGTATATGATATGGTTCCCGGTTGTAGTGCGTGAACCGGTAGGATTGATTCCATATTTTTGAGTAGCCTCACGTACTGTATCTATTATCAAAGGATGATTCGACATCCTGTGATAGTCTATGCCTCCCAGGTATAACAGCTTCTTCCCGTCATGTACCAGGTAATCTCTGTTTAAAAATTCAACTTCCGGCCCAAGCATTATTTCACCTCTTCAAGGCTATTAACGTAATCTTTATCCGGACATGCGCCTATTCCGGGTTCATCCGGTACAGTAATGATACCTTTTTCAATAGTTATACCGCCGACAACCGGATCCTCCGAATGCTCAAGGTACGAATCCAGATCGAAAAATTTGATAATAGGATTTGACAATCCGAAATGAGCAGCAGCAGTTAGACCCAGCTTTGATTCAGACATGCATCCTATCATTGACGGAATCGCTCCGGCTTCTGCTAGATGCGCTATTTTAACGGCATTATGAATTCCGCCTGACTTGGAGAATTTTATATTGAAATACGGAGCTACATTGTTATTGATAAGGTTAATAGCATTGAAAGGTGAAAACAACGATTCATCGGCCATTACGGGAATAGAAGAATTTCCGCTAACAAATTTCATCCCGTTGATATCATTAACTCGACAGGGCTGTTCACAAAATTCTATATCAAACTCGGCAAACGCATCGAGGTTTTTTTTCGCAGTCATTCTGTCCCAACCCTGATTGGCATCAATTCGGAGTTTTGTTTCCGGTCCCACCGCATTCCGAATATTCTTCAGTCTCACATAATCAGCATTATCATCAAGACCTAGTTTTACCTTAATAATCCTGAATCCCATCGCTTTTATGGCAGAAGCTTTTGCTCCGGCTTCTGCAGGATCGCATATCCCGATAGTCATATCGGTTTCAATTTCCTTCTTCTCACCACCCAGGAACAAGTATAAAGGCATTCCCGCTACTTTGGCGGCAATATCATAAAGCGCCATATCCACAGCACTTTTTATTGTCGTGTTGTGCGGGAGAAAAGAGTCCATCAGTTGAATTATCGACTCAATTCGGAGCGGATTTTTTCCGATTAATACATTCTTCAATTCCTTTGCGGCAGCAAAGTTTATCAACTGTGTTTCACCTACAAGCGCATGAAACGGCGCCGCCTCACCCCAGCCTTCAACTCCAATGTCGGTTTCTATTTTCACCAGTACATTGTTCGCATTCTCAAGACTCATTGTTGCTATCTGAAACAGTTCTTTCAGCGGGATATCAAACCTATAAATTTTGATATCGGTAATTTTCATACTTGTTTGACTTCGGATAATTTGGTTCATCGAATACATCCTATAATTTCGTTACAATTTAATCACATGCGAATGAATATTTTTTCGCTTAAACACTCCCCCGGCTAATCAATTCTATAACCTGTAAGTCTATTTAATCAATAATGATTTTTGAATTTTCTTAGTCTTAGCTGTTTTCAATTCGATATAATAAATCCCTGAAGGCAGAGAAGCCGAGTCCCAATCAATTTGTTTATATCCCGACGGCTCATATTCGTTCTTCAGTAAAGCAACATTTTGTCCAAGAGCATTATATACACTAAGTTTCACATGTGAAGGTTTATTAAGTTCATAACCGATTTTTGTTGTGGCATTAAACGGATTAGGATAATTTTGGTACAATTTAAAATCTTCTATTAAATCCGAATCACCGTTTACACCGGTTCCCGAATCAAAGAGATCATGTTCCGGCCATTTATCCACCGTACCGACAGCTTCCCACATCATATTGTCAAGTTGATAATTGAACTCATCCGAATTCGGAGGACGAAAGTTAATCAACACCGCCCAGCATATTTGTCCTGATGTTGTGCGGACAAGCAGTGCAGTGGTTCCGGGAAGACTGCCGTTATGCCACCAATTGCCGCCGTTATTTACAGCCCACCCTTTTGCATAATTCGGATTTACCAGCGAGGGTGTTCTCATTATGTTAATTATCCCGGGGCTTAAAATATCAGGACGAGAATTGAATCCGTCCACAGCCAGTACAAATTTCAGCAAATCCGAAGCATTTGATATCCAGCCGCCGTTGGCTGTCATGGCTTCGATATCGAATCCGCCGTAAGGTGTGGGCAACATATCTCCGGTGCCGTATATCGATTTCGAAAGAGGTGCTCCTTCGTAATCGTGATAGTAAACTTCCCGATCAGCAGCTTCTTCAATTAAGTTTTTACATATTTTCAGTGAGTTCGCTCCGATCGGTTCGAAAATATTCTCAATTACATAATCATCATATTCCATACCGCTAACTCTTTCGATTATCTGCCCTAAAAGACAGTAACCGAAGTTGGAATACGAGTACTGCATTCCCGGTTGAAAATCCAATTTATATTTGAGCTTATATTCAATAATAGTAAATATTTCCGGGGGTGGAGACACGTTCATCTTTGAAGCAATGCTAAGAGTCTGGAACATTGGGTCACCACTTACGTACCTGTTCCACCCCCCGGTATGCTGAAGTAAATCTCTTATCGTAATATCTTCAACAAGAGAATCCCTGAAAGCGGAATAGATCGAGTCGTTTAATAATCCATCGTAACCGAATACATTATCATCCAGACTCAGTTTATTCTGTTCAAGTAGATGTAAAATCGCCACGGCTGTAACAGGTTTTGAAACACTTGCAATACGGAAGCGATGATCAGGCTGGACTTTCTCACGGAGGTCCTTGTCGGCAAATCCGAATCCCCTGGCATAAACGAGACGTCCTTCTTTACTGATAGCAACAGATGCCCCCGGCACATTCCAATCACTTAAGAACTTCGATATCTTAAAGTCGACATCTCTCATTTCCGGCACATCAAGACCGGTCTGCCCCTCAACACTTACGATTCCAAGCAAGCACAGTAATACGAGCGAAATAATTAATTTCATAAATGTATTTATAATTACTATTTGCAATAATTAATGGGAGTTGCATCAATTATCAACTCCCGCAATGATATATCAGCCTATTGTAAAACGACCATCTTTCTGACGGCTGAGTGTTTCCCGGACTTAATACTGTAAAAATAAACTCCGGATGTGACTCCGCTCCCCGTGTTCCATTCTACAGTGTGATTACCGGCCTGTTTAAATTCATTTAACAGCGTTACGATTTTCTGTCCGAGTAAATTATAAACGGTAATATTAACAATACCAGCATCCGGTATGGAATATCCAATGGTTGTTGACGGATTAAAAGGATTCGGGTAATTCTGACCAAGGACGAACTCATTCGGGATACTGTACATATTATCATCAACGTCGGTTGTGGACAAGTCTGTTTTAAGCCAGAATAACGATTCTGTACCGCCGAATGCAGCTGTCAGAATTTCATCGCCCGTATATGCAAGTCCCCACATAGCACCATTAGGACGGCTAACCGTATTCACTTGAGTTAGTGTTTTATCGCCGTCATAATCATAAATCCTAATTAAATCGGATGGACGGTCATTTACCCATAATTGCCCTTCTACCCATTCCATACCGCCGGAATATGTAATAGGGGTATCAACAAAGGCTGATTCCATCGGGACACCATCCAGATCGAACCTGAATAATTCGTTATTTGGGACATTATCCACGTTACCGCGGCCTACCCACACAATATCTTCATGTATAGCAAGTCCGCGCTGCCTGTTTGTAGCACCGCTGGCGCCCAAAATATCCGTCGGCCAGAAATTGACAACCGTACCGTTTGTGTCAATTTCCCAAACTTCACCGGTTCCTGCAGAGAACTGATTTGCATAAATCGTACCGTATTTGCTCCATGCCGCTCCCTGCGAATTTGCGGGAGCTCCTTCGGGATTATCGAATGTCTTGAGAGTTTCCCCTGTGTTTTTGTCGATCTTATACCATTTGTTATCGCCTTCATTAATCATCCACGCATAATTACCGTCGTAAGCAACGGCCACCCAGCCTGTTCGTCCCAGGGGTAATTCGTTAATAACGTCACCCTGTAGCGGCCCGCCGGCACGAATACCAAATATACTGCTGGTTACTCCTTCCCTGTTCTGGTCGGATACTGCGATTAAATAGAATGTATAGTATTGTGCTTCAACAAGATCCGTCACCGTAAACTGTTGATCGGTTGTATTTCCGATCAATTCGCCGGTATCACCGCTATAGATATTGATACTGGCCGCAGATCCGGCATCACCATTCAGGAAGGTTGAAGGATTAGTCCAGCTAAGCTGAATTGAAGTTTTCGAGGATGCATCACTCTCTGCTGTTAGATTTGTGGGGGCAAGTAAATATCCTCCGTGACCCTTCCCAATATACATCTTGTAAACAACATCCTGATCCCAGCAAACGGAAATCACATCATTGCCGTCGAACGCAAGGTCATGTGACAACTGTCCCCAGTCTCCCGGAATTTGCGAATTAATCCTGTCTATGAAGGTCCCGTCCAACGAATAACTTGCGAAATAAAACCTGTCGTCGTTAATCCATATCTCATCCTCTGCAAAACAAATCTGGTTTAACCAGGCAACTTCATTAACTGCAAAAGACTGGAGCTGAGTCCCTTCCGTGTTCACCTGGTAAATCATACCGGCGCCATTGTCATTTGTCCCGATCCAGAAGTTCGTACCGTCCCAGTCCACACCTCGAAGCAATCCGCCGACGCCAGGATCGATGAAACCTACAGAGTCTCCTGTTGCCGGGTCCATCCCGTACAACCCCTGATAACCGTCATTCCACGGGCAGGCCAGCCAGAGATTGGTGCCGTCGAAAGTCATAGACCATGCATATCCTGCCTGATCCAAAGAAAATGGAACCGGAACAGACGAAATTTCCGAAAAGTCCGTTCCATTAAGTTTATAAACAGTATGTTCGGATTCATGATAAACATACGCCGCATTATTAGCTTGATCGAATGTTATTCCGACATTTCCGAATTTGTAGGGATACTTCCCGACTATTTCCCCGTTAGCCGATAATGAGGAGAATGCTCCCGTAAAAAGAGCACAGATCAATACTACTAAAACTGTTGTTCGCTTCTTCATAAGCTTACCCCGCTATATTTTTTTAATTTTATAAATTAGTAAATAGTGCTTTTATCGAATACCCGAACAATACTGTTTATGTCGGAAACCAATGGTTCTTACTGCGATATTGTGATACCGAATCTGTTTACTCCATCAAGCACACCGAAATAAGAGTAAGAATAATCGAGCGAGAACAATCCGAGTCCGCCCAATATCATTTTTAATCCCGCGCCTACTGAAAAAGTACTTTCGGAGTATCCAAGTCTGTAACCGGAACGAATGCAGAACCGGCTGTCATATGTGTACTCAACTCCGATATTGGCTTTCAGGTCGTAATCCACTGCGCTAGACAGGTCAACCGATGTCAGCAACTGCGAAACATCCGATCTGAAAAAGTCGCTTTCGTTTCCGATTACATCGGTCGATAATCCGATCCGAAAAGTAGTCGGCAATGTCCATTCATCCCCAATAAGTTCACTTGGTGTTTCAAGCAATCCCTGGTATTCCGGTTCACCGGGGAACTGCATATCTATTCCCGACATTTTCATTGCAGGTCCGACATTAGTAAGACTCATACCGATATTAAGCCCGTATATATCGGTATTAAGAAGAAGCCCGAAATCCACGGCAAATGATTCCGCACTATTTCTCGCGATACTTTCCCGCAGATATTTTATATTTAATCCGACCGATAATCTTTCAATCATCTTTTTGGCAACCGTTATACCAAGTGACATATTGGAAACATCATAATACTGACCGGTACCATTCCAGTCGGATTCAGTCGTTATTTCAATATCACCCGAAGTAAGGTAAACTGCGTTTAATCCGACTATAAAATCATTGCTGAAAGGAATTGTTAGTCCGCCGAAATTATGGTTTATTCCGGCATACAAATCCAAATGCTCAATCTGGACGGTGATGGAATTATAGGAAGTTAAACCGGCAGGATTCCAGTACATCGAACTAAGGTCATCCGCAATACTCGTAAACGCACCGCCGAGCGCTGAAGCTCTAGCCCCAACCTCGATCTTTGTAAAATTAGCCGCACTTGTTCCTACTTTTGTATCACCTGCGTTTATATGATAATAAACAACCAAATTGATCAGCAGGATGAATACAATTTTGTCCTTTTTCATATTGTTAACTCACACGGTTTTAATTTATAATTCTAAATTCTCATCTGCTTTACAGCGCTTTAATTACCTGATGATGGAGAATTTTCCCACATATTCTCCCCATTCACTTTCCACTTTGTATATGTACAATCCGTAAGCAATTTCCATATTATTTTTATTGCGCAGGTTCCATGAGAGATGACCAACCGCAGAATTGTTATGATACAAGTCTATTACATGTTCGGCGGATAAAGTGAATACGGATATCTTGCATTCCGGTGGAAGATTGGTGAACAGAATTTTTTTCGTCAATTCATCTCTTTCCCAATCAGCTCTTACATAATACGGATTGGGTACGACTTTGATTTTATTAACATTTATTTTATCGTCTGATATTTGCGTCGGCTTAGTACTTACTTCATACACATCGTTTTCAGTTAAATAGTGAAGTGATTTGATCCTTATCTTATCGATACCCGGTATAGCCCATTTTTCATTACCCGAACTATCGGTAATGCCTTCAACTGTTATTATCGCCGACCAATCGGACGGGAAACTGCCAGGTGTATTTGCAACGTTCTCATCCGGCCACATCCCGGTTTCCCCTGTTCCAGCCGAATCTTCAATCGAATATCGCTGCTCAATTATATTTATCTCATCTCCCGATCCGAAAATCCCGGTCAATGGTCTGCTGTCTTTCATCATCCATAAAAGCTGTTTCACATTCGTTGAATCAGAAACATCCCAAACCTCGACAGGCGACCAGTAATTGTATGCGCGAGCTCCGAAACGTCCTGCCCAAATCATATTTTCATTATAAGCAAAAGATAATTCGTCGATTTCCTTAAACCGAATCTCGTAATCATTTCCCCTGTAATAACTTTGAGGACTGTACTCCGGAATAGAGACAACAATTCTTCCGTTCCCTTCCGGATTTGTCTCTTTATTCAGATCGGTACCATCCTGATCGGTAATACTTATTATCCCCCTTGGTGTATCCTGTATAAAAAACTGTATACCATTGATAATCGGGAATACTTCCTCCGATGTCCTTTCAGCATTCGGAAGCAGCGCTTTATCAACAATTATGTTTCCGGTTGTTGTATTGGTAAGGGTTACCCTGGTTGAATCAGGATTCGATGGATCGGTGGTGCTGAAAGTAAACACGTAATCATAGCCTCTAACTTCAGCCGGATCAATAATGGTCATACTTATTACTGCATCGGAATGCCCTTCCGTATGAACAACATTACTTTCAACAGGTACTATACCGTTCGGCGGCGAACCGACAATAACGTCAACCGTATTCGTGGCAGACGGCGAACTCCCCATTGCGGATTCAAGAGGGAATATATTCCCGATACCCGGATCGTAGGATGTTATTGTGTACCGGTATCTTAGGCCGGGTATTACATTTTCATCTACCCAGCTATGTTTTATGCCCGTATCATTTCCCAGGTAAAAAGTCGGATCAATTTCACTCCTGCCTTTAATGCCGTTTATCTTATCGAATTGTTTAATCGGCTGCCATCTGATACGCACGCCTTTTTCATCCGTAATATAATCCTCGTCTTTCCCTTCTGTTCCCCAGGATTGCCCGAGGTTCACGCTTCTGTAAATTTTGTACCCTTCAAAATCGTACTCACCCGTGATAGGATCTTTTACGTATTCGGGAAACTCATTCCAGTAAAGAGTAACTTTCGAGTTATTGGAATAGACAACCGGTTCGTCGAAAGAACGAAGAGGTTTGCCTTCTTCAGTCAGTTTTACACCGGATGCGTTAAGTACAGGTGAAGGCGGTGCCTGCGGACCGATGAAGTTGTTGTCGACCATACTCTGAGCCAGTTCCAGTTTCTCAAGTATTTCTTCGTCCGTCATCCCGACAATAATCGCAATTGCCCATTCAAGAGTATCGCCCGGTTCCATGTGCAAAGGTCCGATTCCAAGTTGTGATGTAAGATTAACATCATCGGTTATTAAATCCGGTTCGTCAAAACCGTCGTTATCGGAATCATGATCGAAATCCGCCCTTTCCTTAGTACCTTCCAGCACAGACTCATCACCGCTAATTGTGTAGAACATTCGTCTGTCGTTTATCTCGTAATCTCTCCAGGTTTTATAATAGTCGAACCAGTGCCAATTAGTTATATCCCATGCTTTCCCGAAGCGGTCTACAGGTTTTTTCACCAAGGCAAAGCCAAGCCTGGGAACCACGCCAGTATATGTTTCATGCGTATGAAAATCGTTTTTATCATAGGTAATCAACAAATTTTTCTCACGTATGAATTTGGCCCTGTCATAAAACATTCCCGATTCATCGGTACCGATCCATTCCATGCCGCCGTTCTCATTAATAAATCCTATCGGCGCCCCTGTTTCCAGGAAAAGTCCTGTATACAGGCTGTCGACAGCCCCCAATTCTATTTCACCGTCATAATCGGGATCTCCCGTAAAGGTCAACTTAAAGTTCCAAAACATAAAGTCTTTGGCGTAAGCTCTTGCAAACGAATATGCATGCAATTGGTATTCTAATCCGATCGGTGCGCCGGTTTCTTCCGGTCCGCCCGGATTAAGTCCATGGTATTTATCATTAATTTTATAATAGACTTCCTCGTCGGCCACGAACTGCCCAGGTATTTCTTTTCCAGTTTCCGGATCAACCGCCCAATTCCCCGGCCAGTGTCTTTCACCCGGAGTGTCGACCCATTCACCGTCAGCACCTGTATATCCTTCGGGCCAGGTCTGGGGATTAGTGCTGGTAGCCAAAATAGCTTTACCGCTTCCTGAAAAAACCTCCCCGCTGAATTCTTTACCTCTTGCTCCGTCAACAGCTTCCCAATCCGTAAATTGATAATTCCATGTCGGGGTGTCCGACATCCAGGCGTAATTGTAAACCTTTCCTTTACCTGCAATGGAAAGCTCATCAATCGCGGGATTACCATTTAAATCTTTAGGTCCGCCGGGAGGATAAGCGCAATTAATTGTATTGTATTCGGAGAGAACCAATTTAAGCGGATCATAGGTATAAGAAGGTGCTTCTCTAAATCCCCCGATACTTCCGTAGTTCTCCATCCCCCCGACGTGAATATTTCCAACACTTAAATAAGCCGTTCCCCTGTCGCCGAACGCATTCGGTTTGAAAAGTGGTTTGTAGTAATCTTTTGGTACTCCACTCCCTCCTGACCCGGTATCTGCAACGGAGTAATTGCTTTGAGTACTAACCTGCCCGAAAATTGAGGCAAGTGTGAATAATACCGAAACAGCTAAAATTCTTCCAAATTGATTCACCGTAAAATACCTCATTTAATCATTGATCAAACTTAAAACTAACGCCCAGCCTTATTTGCCGTCTTTGGCTGTAATAGATCGGTCGGTCTCTAAATGTTGTAGTACCGCTGTAAATATTTCCCGGGTCCTTTGCGGAACCGGTACCTGAATAAAAGAAAACTACGTTTCTGGTATCAAGCAGGTTACTTACTTCAAGATATGGTGAGACACTAAATGATGAAAACCGGAACGATTTAACCAGCCTAAGATCAATATTATGAATCCAGGGTCGCTGAAAAGAATTAACTTCTCCTATCTGCTCACCGAATAAAGTTGTAGGCGTGTACGGATACCCGCTGTTGCCGCTATACAGCAGTGAGAAACGAAGATCTCTAAGAATTAAATTATCCATATCCCGTGGAAAGTTTAAGAAGAAATTGAAACGGATAATATGAGGCTGATTCCAACTCAGCACTCTTTCTTTTGCCGGCAGGGTTGACGGAGTAGTGCGGCTTCTGAATCCCTGGAAAGGATCTTCCCTTATACCGCTGGCGGTACCGTAGGAATAATTAAGTTCGAAACTGGTATAATTTGAATATCTTTTCTTAAGCGAGAAATCGACTCCGCGGGCACTTGAGTAATCCAGATTATCGAACACCGAGTATTGTGGATTAGTATGAGTCGAATCCGAAAATTGCGGAACGAATACAGTTCCAACCATATTGTTTGTTTTTTTCAACCAGAGATTCACCTCAAAAAACATCTGATCGCTTAGTTTCTGTTTGAGCCCTATTTCATAGGCAGTTGTCTGCTCCGGTTCAAGAAGTGGATTACCCAGCATTGGCCAAATCTGCTTCAAAGTCTGTTCCCTGTCAGGCTGGAAAAACCGATTAGAGTATGAAGCATTTTGGTAAAAGATACCGTAATTAAACTGGAATACAGTTGCATCGGAAATCGGTACCGCAACACCTAGTCGGGGTGAAACATTGATAGAAGCCTCTGCCTTCTTCTCACCGGATTTCCATTCCGTCGGGTCGCTCCAGAACGAACCTTCCGATTTTTCATAATCCAGTCTTATTCCGGCGTTTACAATGAGGTAATCGTATTCCATTTTATCCTGGATATAAAATCCCGCCTGAACAGGACTTTTTTTATAAATATTCAGATTATGTGAACCTCCTACATGAATCTGGTTCTGTTCATTCACATCAAAATTAAATAATTTCAGTTCCGCACCTGATTTTATCATATGCCTTGATGAAACCTGGGAAGTTATATCAAATTTCAAATCATATACAGTCTGGTACTCATCGGTCCAGTACTCATCATCACCAACTAAGAACTCCGAGAAATAGGGATCTCTCGGTTCAGGCGAGCTGTAGTAATAATCGTACATTGAACTATCAACATCTTCCGGATTGAGCGGCGCAGGTATAAGTTCAACCCGTTCCCCGTCGATGGTCCGGTAAACCCTTTGCTGGCGATATTTACTGTATCTTGAAAGACCAAGTGTATAATAAGTGTTACCGCTAAGTACATGATTAAGAATTGCGGAAAGGTTTAAAACTTCATGAACATTCTCATTCCTGCTATCCATATTATACTGATACCAGAAATCGTAAAGCTTGTAATCCCATTTCATCCCCGAACCGGTCAGGTTCAGTTTTATTTCGGGTGAGAAAGGTATAACAAGTTTCAAAAGGAAATCTTTCTGATTGTTATAGCCGAAATCCCTCCATCCTCTTTCAGTATCGTATGGATGAACGACTCTCGGTTTCCCATAGCCCGAATAAGAAGCGTCGGGATTATCCTGATTATAAGTTATGCCATCGAATTGGTAAACCTGGTCGGCAGATTCTTTAATACGAAAAGTTGAGAACAAACTGATCCCCCCGAAGAGCGGTCCACCTGCCGATCCCATTAGACTATGTAAATTCCATAACCTGTCCGACTCAGTCCCCAGAGAAGTCGTTTTATAATCCGCATTAAAACTCCACTTATCGCCCCCTTCCTTTGTTACGATATTAACCATTCCCGACATGGCATTACCGTACTCGGCATTAAAAGAACCTGCCAGTATTTGCATTTCCTGCACCGATGCCTTGTTCATTTTCAAACCGATTTCACCGTAAAGGGGATTCGTGATCGGCATACCGTCAACCAAATATTGAGTCTCGGATACTCTCCCACCCCTTATATGCACTTGGGGAACTCCTAAATCCGAGAGCCCCGGAACACCAATATTAGTACCTTCAATAGCAGTCGGGATGTCAACAATATTCGATTCCATGCTTAGGACCTGTGAGATATCATCGATGGGAGCTTCGGAGATTAATTCTGCAGTAATAATTGAAGACTTACCGGTTTCATCTTTTTGAATAAGAGGACGCTCTCCTTTAACCACAATAAGTTCGCTTTCCAGTGATGAAGTTTCCAACTCGACATTTATTTCAGTTGTTATGTCCGAAACGACTCTAACGTCCTCGACTTTTAATTTTTTGTATCCGATCATAGATACAAGCAGATTATAGCTGCCGGGATGCACGTTCAATATCAGGTATCTCCCGTCAATATCGGATGCCGCCCCGGTAACGGTTCCTTCCAAAATAATATTTACACCCAGCAAAGGTTCCTTAGTCTCTTTGTCAATAACTTTACCTGTAATTTTACCGGTTGTTCCGGCAAATACCTTTCCCCCGAGGATCAAGATTAAAACAAACAATAAAAAACGAGAGTACGAATAGTTATTACCCTTCATCAATAACTCCGAATTGGTTCTTTACTCATTGTAATATATTTTCGCTTCTTCCCACTGTTGTTCAATAATTTTCAACTGTTCAATTGCTTTATCCCCGAGCAGTTCCGCCGTGCCGGCAATAATTGCTTTCTCGATACTCATTGCAGCAATAAAAGTGCTGAAATATGAATTACTCGCCGAGGCGGTTAATAATGATATGTCGCTGTATTTATAAAGAGGTGAAAGATCGCTGTCGGTAATAGTAATTGTTCTAACACCTTTTTCATTTGCGGTTTTCACCGCATTTACTGTCTGCCTGATACATTTACCGAAACTAATTCCTATTACGACATCTTCCTTTTTCAGATGTCTCATGAAGTCGAATAAATAGCCGTTGGTATAAAGAATTTCCTGTACGTTGGGTATGTAGGTTCTGAGTTCCGTGGTTAAAAACATAGCTAGTGATCGTGCGGCTTCCAAACCTATTATGTATGTCCTGTTCGAATTCAGAATTATTTTAGCTACTTCTTCAATAGCTGTTAAAGATATTTTCGCAATGGTCCGATCAAGAATATTTAGATCGGTTAATAATGATCCCTTTATCGCCTCTTCTAACTGCGATTGCTTTTTAGGTGTGTCTTTACTCTCAAGTTTCTCAAGCATACTGCCGTAGCCTGTCATATTACGACGATATTGAGTTTTATGGTGTTTTTTTAAGTCATTAAACCCTTTGTATCCAAGTTCTTTACAGGCGCGTAATATTGTAGCATGGTTTATATTAAGAGTTTCGGAAAGTTCTCGAATTGTAAGCATGGCAATATCTTCAGGATGGTCGGAAATGTACTTAATTACTTCTTTCTGTCTTTTCGGAAGATTGTTGTAATCTTTCATTTGCTCACCGTTTTATTCTCGGATTCCATAATATCATTTTAGTGGTTCCCTGTCAAGGATTTTTTATACTTTTTGTTATATTCTAATATATTTTATACTTTTTGTTATAGTTTTTTGTATAAATATCCGGTTCATTTGTTGACACCATTCGCCGATTATGACAAAGTACCCTGATTTCGACTTATTATTGCTGTTTTTGGGAATTTGCGGAGTTACTGAAAGCAAGACAGATCATGCCCTGTATTTAATAAAAATTTCAAAGCCAGGCTTAAAGCCGGAGGATTCCGATTTATCAGCGATCAAGAGACAATATATCTCGGATAAAAAAATCTTTTGATTGCTTTTCAAGATTTAATAGTTTTTGTAATATAAAATTGACTCACTATTGAAAATAGTTTTGTATGATTTCCTCTTCTCCCTCACCGAGAGAAAGTTTGAAATCAAAGCGGAGAAACATAATGGCAAAAATACTCAAGAAAGAACAGCTCTCGGAAAACGTTTTCCTGATGCGGCTGGAGGCTCCTTTAATAGCAGAGGAGCGCAAGGCAGGACAGTTTATCATTCTGCAAATCGATGATGATTACGGCGAAAGAATCCCGTTAACAATTGCAGATGCCGATGTAACGGAAGGTTCGATAACTATAATTTTCCAGGTAGTAGGCAAAACCACTGACCGACTGGCCAAGTTTAACCAGGGTGATGAGATATCTACTCTCGTCGGTCCGCTGGGCACACCGACACATATCGATAAATTCGGTAAAGTTATTTGTGTTGGCGGTGGTATAGGAGTCGCTCCCCTTCACCCTATAGCCCAGGCGTTGAAAGCTGCCGGTAACGAGGTTATAATTATAATCGGAGCGCGAAACAAAGAACTGCTTATCCTCGAGGATAAAATGAAAGCAATTGCCGATGAATTAATTATCTGTACGGACGATGGATCTTACGGCAGGAAAGCTCTCGTAACCGAACCACTAAAAGAATACTGCGAACAGACTCCGAAGCCTGAAATGGCAATTGCCATTGGTCCTCCTATTATGATGAAATTCTGTGCTGAAACTACCCGTCCCTACGAGGTCCCGACGCTCGTATCTTTAAATACTATTATGGTAGATGGCACCGGTATGTGCGGCGGATGTCGCGTTAATGTTGGTGATGAAGTTAAATTCGTTTGTGTCGACGGACCGGAATTCGATGGTCATAAAGTCGATTTCGATAATATGATTTCACGGCTTGGTTCTTATAAAGCCATTGAACAGGAAGCTCATGAATGCAACCTGGAAAAAGAAATAAGGGAAAAACGGACGGAGGCTTCCAAATGAATAATATGACAAATGAAGAAATACAGGAAAAAGCCAAACTTTTACTTGAAGAATTATTGAACAGCGAAGAGCCTCTCAAACCTCGAGACAGGATGAAGATTCCTCCGCAGGCTATGCCTCATCAGGATGAATTTGCCCGGAGACACAACCTGGACGAAGTTGCTTTAGGGTTGACAATGGAACAGGCGCGGCTTGAAGCGATGAGATGCCTTCAATGCGTTAAGAAAACATGTGTGAATGACTGCCCGGTGTTCATTGATATCCCTGGGTTCATCAAGTATATAGCTGACGGAGATATGCAGGGAGCTGCCGATGAAATCAAGAAGGTTAGCCTTCTTCCTTCTATTTGCGGACGTGTCTGCCCGCAGGAAACACAGTGCCAGGAGAATTGTACTGTTGGAAAAGGCCTGAAAGATGTTGATAAAGGTGTAGCGATCGGACGACTTGAAAGATTCGTTGCAGATTGGGAGCGTGCTACCGGTAATGTAAGAATTCCTGAAGTGAAACCTGAGACGGGTAAGAAAGTAGCAATTATCGGATCCGGACCAGCCGGACTTGTTGTTGCTGCAGATGTACGCCGGGATGGTCATCATGTTACTATCTTCGAAGCGTTTCATAAACTCGGCGGCGTAATGCGTTATGGTATTCCCGAGTTCAGACTACCGAATGAGATCATCGACCAGGAAATTAATACACTCGCAAAAATGGGAGTTGAATTCAAGACAAACTTTGTTGTTGGACGTACACGCAAGCTGATGGACCTTATTGAGAAAGACGGATACGATGCAGTATTTGTTGGCACCGGAGCAGGACTACCAATGTTCATGGGTATTGATGGTGAGAACCTGGTTGGGGTATTCTCGGCTAACGAGTATCTTACCCGCGCTAACCTGATGCGTGCATTTGATCGTGATAACGCTGATACTCCTATTTACAAATCCAAAAATGTTGCTGTACTCGGCGGCGGAAACGTTGCTATGGATTCTGCTAGAATGGCAGTGCGACTTGGTGCTGAGAAGGTTTATGTAGTATACAGACGTACTGAAAAAGAAATGCCTGCGAGAGTTGAAGAAGTTGCTCACGCAAAGGAAGAAGGTATCGAGTTCCTGTTCCTTCAGAATGCGAAAAATATTATCGGCGGTGATGACGGTCGTGTTAAAGCAATGGAATGTCTGCGTTATGAACTTGGCGAACCGGATGATTCAGGAAGAAGACGCCCCGTTGTTATTCCTGATTCAGAATTTACGCTGGATGTCGATACGGTTATAGTCGCGATAGGTAACGGCAGTAATCCGCTGATCAGCCAAACGACTCCTGAACTTGAGGTGAACAAATGGGGAAATATTATCGTTGACGAGAAGCAGAAAACTTCCGTTGACCGGATCTATGCGGGCGGCGACATTGTTTTAGGAGCTGCAACTGTCATCCTCGCGATGGGCGAAGGACGCAAGGCAGCTGCTTCTATTAATGAAATGCTCGCAAATCAGTAAATTAATTTCACATATGGAGAGGCGATAATAAAGTTGCCTCTCCTTCTTATTTACTTTGCAATTGCAACAACACAATAACTTCCAGGCTCTATACACTTATCCTCCTAATCTCTCGGCTTCTGTTATTTATTCAATGACTCATTTTTCCCTTATCCATACAATATTCGTTCGACAACTGAAAAGTCGCAAATGGCTTAACAAAAAAATTAGCGCTATCATAATAATGTAATGTTCATGTTACAATTATTACCGAGTTAGCCACATCGAGCTAACAAGTTTCATAAATTACCACGAATAAACTCTCTTAACTTATTTATTTCATTGCTCCAAAGTTCTAAAAAGATACACCATCAGTTTTATTAATACAGGACTTAAGGAGCCAAATTAATTACAGGAATTGGAAATCAGCTTTAAACGTATCACAGGAATTTTTTGTCTTATTAAATAGAATATTATCACCTGAGCAATTTTCATTTTTTTGACTTTATCAGAAGAGATACTATATGAAATGGATTTCAAATGCAGCCTGTCTTTTTATCATGTGGTTTATACTCCAGATTGCTGCCCAATCAGGATTAGCCCAGGATATAAATCAGGATTCGTATATCAAAATCAGAAGTAAACTACTTGAATTAAATAATAAATCTAAATTATTATTTCAGCAGAACTCTGTGTACAAACCCGGTAAGTCGTCTGTAAGGAATAAAACTGACTCTTTACTAATAGAACTTATACAGGAATTAAATGCTCTGGATCAAAGAATTGAAAAATTCCTGGAAGACAAAAAAATCAATAGTTCCGATCTGCAGCATCCGTTTATCAAACCTGCGAGTCTGCAAAATGAAACAGCGTATTTGTTTGATAACAATAAGGATTACACAATCGGCAGACCAAAGGAGAATGAGAACAACAATGAAAATATTGAATCAGGCAGTACTTTGATTGATGATCTCAAACATGAATTGAATATCTCCGGATTCTTTGATGTTGCCAAAAGAATTAATACTTCAGGTGAACTGAGTAATATCAATTACGGACAGTTTGAACTCAACTTATCAAAGAGTTTCTCAAACCGAATTAACATCCAGGGTGCTATCGCATATAATTCGGAGGAAGGAACATTTGAAATTGGAGCAGGAATTGTTGATTTTCAGTTGAAGCACGATTCGGGACAGAATAAGGCTTTAATGAAAAATACCGGGTTATGCCTCGGTCAGTTCGATGTGCCGTTCGGTATCGACTACCTTTGCATCGCTTCTCCCTATCGTAAACTGGTAACAGCCCCTTTGGCAAATCAGAAATCCATAGACGGATTAAACAGTTTTGGTGCCGTATTCTATGGCGAGACAAATTTTTTCAACTTTAAATTTATCGGTATCGACGGATTTTCCGAAAACTCCGCCGCACTTGGAGGCAGATTGGGAGTTAATAATTTGGGTAATATAGAAATTGGCGCTTCATATTTAAGTAATTTTACCAAACCAAATTCTGTTAATGCAAGAGTTTATGGGTTCGACTTGCAAGTTTGCTGCAAATCACTAGACATCAAGGGAGAATTCATTCAGTCTGAAGGAATTCTTAAAGGAGAAATCTCTGAATCAATAATTGGGGAGAGTCACAAAGGCTACTATATACAGGGCGTAAACGATTTTTACAAAATGCTTTCATTCCCTGTTTTTATGTCATTAAGATACGGCAAGTGGATATCTGCCCGCCATAACAGCATCAACAGGTTAACTACGGGGATTGGATATGTATTTAATGAGGCTCTTGAAGCCAGGATGGAACATCTACTGCAAAAAGAAGATTTTACCAAATCCACCAATACCATAACTTTTCAGTTAGTGGCAATTTTCTGATAATCAAACGAAAGTGATGAAATCCATTTCCGGGCAGCGAATATTCTGAACAGAATCACTAAAAGTTTCCATTACCCGAATAGTCTATTCATGCTCACCCTATACTTGAATCCGCCATTCAGGTATCATCAAGGAGTTATACTACCTTCCAGGTCGATACACATTAGATCCCTTCACAAAGCCTGCTTTATGGTGCGGTTATTTTCTCACTTCCCCAACAAGATATTTCTGAGTTTCTCCATTTTATACTCGGACTTCTCAGAAGAGTCTTTTATGTACTGCCCTACAATATTTATATTCTTGATAAATTGTACTGATTTGTCACCTGATACTATCATTTCACTTGAGTCATCCTTTTCGCCTTGTTTATCAATCTGAAGTAACGAGAAATAATTAATAAGTGAAATACTCAACAGCCAGTCGGTCAATTCTTCAAAACGTTCCTTGCTGTAATAAACAACATTCTTATATTCATTTACAAGCAGGAATGATTTAACCAGATCGCTTGCAAACAATTTTTCAACGAGATTACCCTTTATCTTCGCAACAAATTCAACAACATCTTTTTTACTATCCAGATCAAAAATATTTTCCGGACCCTTTTCAGTATCAAACAGTCTGTCACTGAAATTCAGCAGTATATTTATAAGCTGCAGTTCCCTGTTAACTCCTTCATCACCTCTTCCCAGTCTTTTTAGAATTTTCTTAACGGGTGTAAAGAGAAGTGTCTCATCAATAATACTTATTTCTTTATCTCCGGATGCGAATAGTTTGTGCAGTTCCATCAGCACTATATGATTCAACAGCACCAGGAAGTTTTCTTTATAGTTAGCTTCCTCGCTCACAATTATTGATCTGTTAAGTTCAGTATACTCAACATGAGACGCAGGTGAAAAATTAAGAATCAACGAGAGATTTATATTTTTAATCTGTTCAAGTTTTTTCGAAAAATCTAAAGAAGCGTCTTGCTTACCAATCTTACTGCTCTGAACTTCTGCAATTTGTTCAGCAAGGTGATTGAATTTTTCACAAACTACTTTAAGTTCTTCATCGATCGGCCTGTCTTCATCAATATCCGATATAAGGTGATCGATAAGTTGGGCAACATCCTTGCCTCTGAAAATACTTTCGAATGCTTCATAAACAGGTGCCAGCTTAATTTCTCTAACTGCGTCATCAATATCAGGAACTCCCTGTCCATGCAGGCGATGATAAAGATCTTCAAAATCTCCTGTTGCATCGAAGACTTCACTGAATCCAACTAAAACTTTGTATTTGAATTCCTCGAGATGAACATAGTAACCACCGGTTACCATATCAGATCCTTTTATAAGGTATTCAAGATTCGTAATGCTGTCACGGCATTTATAGAAGTATTTATCATCCCCCTTGATACCGAGGGCATCCATAATAGTAACTGACTTTTGTGTTCTTCCATCCCCTTTATTCACAAGTTTAGGAGTCGATACATTTATCTTACCGTAAGCGGTATCATATTTATTATTAAACAGTACAAGAGCTTTTTCATGTTCGAATGAATTCGTAAACGCGAATACATTCTCATTTATATTTCCATATTCATCAATGCAATCGTAAAACCAGAAATTCTCAACCTCGGCAAAGAGGTAGCGCATTGAAGTCAAAGGGAATATCTCCTTTTCATGCCGCTCAACCAGCCAGCCTTTAGGTTCCTCGTTGTAATAAGCACGCTTATATTCCATGCCGTACTTTTCGGTGAATCCTTCAATCTGCCCGTGAGCAAACATCGGCAGTCCGGGTAAAGTAATCATAAGAACAAGCACACCGAAGTATTTATCATCCGTTCCGAACTGTTTGATGGCGGTTTCCTCGTCCGGATTACTCATAAAGTTCACATACCGTTTCAATATTTCCGGCTCGAATTCAAGTGTATTCGTAATAAGATCTCTATACTTATCGTTTTCTTCCTTCATCATCATATGCATGAACGCTGAATTATAAACCCTGTGCATGCCGAGTGAACGAACGAAGTAGCCTTCCATCAGCCAGAAAGCTTCAGCAAGAAGAAGTGTTTCCGGCATTTCCCTGTTAATTCTGTCAACAACCTCGCGCCAGAATTCCTCGGGGAAAAGTTCATCGAATTGTTCCCGGGTTAATGCATGGTCTACGCGGGATGGAATATCGCCACCCATTCCCGGCTGCGGATACCATAACCTGGAGAAATGCCGCTTTGTTAGAGTCATTGCAGCGTCGAACCGTATTATGGAGAACTTACGAGCAACATCGAATATTTTCTGTATGACAGCCTCGCGTACTTCCTTTTTTAACATGTCAAGCTGGGCTGTGTCATTCCACGGCATACTCGTACCGTCGTTGCCATGATAAAAATATCGAACATCTCCTGTTCTTGAATCGATACGTTGAAACACAACAGAAGCATCGGAATGATTGTAGTAGCCATCCTCAATTCTAACCTGTATGTGCGGATCCTCAGAGAGATCCTCGCCGGTAAACTTGTAATTAGCAAAAGGCGGATGTTCCGATTGGATAAAATAATCAGGATGGTTTATAACCCAATCCGAATGAATACCGGTATGATTGGGAACCATGTCGCTGGCGAGCCTTAGTCCTCTTGCTTTAGCGCGTTCATTCAAGTTATTGTAAGCATCTTCGCCGCCGATATCCCAGGCAATTGCATAATCGTATAATGAATAAGCTGACGCCACGGCATCAATATTACCCATAATATGTTTAATTCGTTTTGATGCAGAACTTCTTTCCCAGATGCCTATTAGCCATAAGCCGGTGAAATTCCATTTAACTAATAAATCCAGTTCCTCGGCGGGGACCTGATCCAGTTTCTTAATTTCCCTGCCGTATTTTTTAGAAAGCTGATCCAGCCACACATATACATTCTTAGCTATCAGCACCACGCTTGGCATCCAGTGAATATCCTTGGTGAACTTTTCAGGCTCATCATAATCCTTCTCAATATCTTTAGCATAATTGTACATAGACTTGCCGATGATCAGATTATCCGCTCCGGCGGGAATGCCTTTATAAACCGGTGCGATAGTCGGAGGGGCACCACCGCCTCCGAAACTTTCGAACTTTATATCCTCTTTCATCAGGTCTTTACCGGAAAGCAGCCTGTTTGTAAAATAATCTTTAAGGATAACTCCCCATTTAACTCTGATAAATTCCAACTGATCCCATAGGCTGTCTGGATTAGTAGCAATAGGGGCTTTAATAAAACTAAACAAATCCTGGTTATCCGGTCCGAAAGGCTTCTGTGATTGGAAAAACTTATCGAGATTATCAATAACAGATTTGTACAACATCGAATCGGTAAAATAACTCTCATCGAATAACAGTTTCATCCTGCTGTTTGCCGGATTAAAATTCGCGATATGCAGGAGCACCAGTTCTTCAAGAGTAATTTCAATATTCTTCCTCGATTCTGTGTCACCCGATAAGTAATCATCAGCTTTAACTTTGCCTGTATAAACCTCAGACGGCGGGAACAATTCAACAAATTCTTTCAGGAATCCGAAGACTTTATCATCGCCGAGTCGCTCTTTTAAATTCTGCAGAGCGTTTCCGAACACACCCGGATTTTCAGATTCTTCATATAGCCTGAAAACGTAGTGATAGATCTCATCTATCAATCCGATTGCGTTAACTTCACCGTACCTTAGGTGCTGCGACTTATCATGAGCTTCGTTAAATGCATCAACAAATTTCCTAACGGCTTTAAAGTCAGCCAGAATCACGTTACCGCTCACAGTAAACAAGGATAAATCAAACTTGTATCTCTCTCTGAGTTTGCCCGCTATGTGAAATTCATTCCTGCCGTGAAAAGTAAGTTGTCTCTCCCCTGCATTCAAAAGATCTGATTCGAGTTTCAGTAGCATTAAATCCCTCATGAATTGATTTGAGTCTAAAAATTACCTTTAGTGAATATACCACTTTTATACTAAATGAATAAATGAGTATACAAATAATTGAAAACATAATCTAACCGGCGAATTAAATAGGATATTCACTGTTGTTTAAATTGAATTTAGGAATACATAGAGGTATATTTTCAATCCGAATTTAAGAGCATTGGTAATGGCAGAAACACCTTTAATGACGCAGTTTTTCAAGATCAAGGACCAGCATCCGGATACGATACTATTATTCCGGGTCGGTGATTTTTTCGAGACATTCGATGAGGATGCGAAAACTGCTTCGAAAGTACTCGGTATTACACTTACGAAAAGAGCCAATGGCAAAGCCGGTGAAGTCCCGCTAGCAGGATTCCCGCATCATGCTATTGATTCGTATCTGCCTAAACTGGTTCGTGCCGGATTCAGGGTGGCTGTCTGCGAACAGGTTGAGAATCCAAAATTCGCAAAGGGTATTGTTAAACGAGAAGTTGTTGAGGTAGTTACACCCGGTGCGGCGATGTCCGATAAACTTCTTGATCATAAGAAGAACAATTATATCGCCGCTGTGTTTCTGCATGATGAAATTGCCGGAATTGCTTTTTCCGATGTCTCAACAGGTGAGTTTTTCTGTTATGAAATTCGTGAGACTGATTTAAGATCTCAGATTGAACATATCAATCCTACTGAGATACTTGTATCCAAACGGCAGAAGAATGTACTTGAACCGGCAATCAATCAACTTAATTCCAATATTAGAATTACCAAGGTCGACGACTGGATATACACCTACGACTTCGGGAAAGATATTCTTCTTGAACATTTCAACACCAAGACTCTTAAAGGCTTCGGTATTGAAAATATGAATGACGGATTAATTTCAGCCGGAGTTGTACTCCATTATCTAAAGGAAACACAGAAAGCCGGACTATCGCATATAAACAAGATTGCCGTTTATAATCCTTCAGATTATATGATGCTTGATTTTTCTACCAAGCGTAATCTGGAAATAACTTTTACAATTCAGGACGGCGCTCGTGAAGGCTCACTGATATCAATTCTGGATAAAACTGAAACAGCTATGGGCGGAAGGCTTCTTAAGAAATGGATATCCGCTCCGCTGCGCAAAGTGGAACCGATTCTTCAGCGTCAGGAATGCATAGCTGAATTTAAATCAAATAAAGTACTCAGGAAAAATATCCAGAACGAGTTAAAAGAAATCGGCGATCTTGAAAGGTTGATATCACGTGTGTGTACAGGACGTGCAAATCCCCGTGAAATTGTCGGGATCAAGTCATCCCTTAAAAAAATACCTCTGATCAAGCAACTTCTTGATCAGGCGAAAACCAAAACTCTTAACACAATTAATGACAGCTTGAATGAACTTCAGGACATTGTTGAAAAGCTTGAACTATCTATCAGTGATAATCCTCCGCTTAATATAAGTGAAGGCGGGATTATTCGAGAAGCCTTCAGTCCCGAGCTTGATGAACTCAGAAATCTGTCCAAGAATGCTAAGAACTGGATTGCGAACCTTCAGAAAACCGAGCGTGAACGTGCAGGCATTCCTTCACTTAAAGTCGGATTCAATAGAGTATTCGGCTATTACATCGAGATCAGCAATACACATAAATCGAAGGTGCCGGAAAACTATATACGTAAGCAGACGCTGGTAAACAGCGAAAGATATATTACTCCGGAACTCAAGGATTACGAGGATAAAATTCTTAATGCGCAGGAAAACATTTCAAGTCTGGAATACGAACTCTTCAACCAGATAAGGATGGAAGTTGCAGCGCATACTGAAGATATACAGGAAAACGCACGACTAATAGCTATGCTCGATTGTTACCTCTCGTTTGCCGATTGCGCCGAAAGTTACAATTATGTCCAACCGGTTATTGATGATTCAAACGAATTGATTATCACTAAGGGACGACATCCTGTTGTTGAACAAATACTTCCCCCGGGAGAAAAGTTTACTCCGAATGATTGCGAACTCTCGAACGACGATACGCAAATAATAATTTTAACCGGTCCCAACATGGCCGGTAAATCAGTATACCTTAGACAGATTGGTCTCATCGTACTTCTTGCACAGATAGGATCGTTCGTACCGGCAAAGGAAGCAAAAGTAGGACTCGTTGACAGGATTTATACAAGAGTCGGCGCCAGCGATAATATTTCCGCTGGTGAAAGTACGTTTCTCGTTGAGATGCAGGAAGCCGCGAATATACTCAACAACGCCACCAATAAAAGCCTGATACTGCTTGATGAAATCGGTCGCGGTACGAGTACGTTCGACGGGATTTCAATTGCCTGGTCAATCACGGAATTTCTGCATGATAATCCCGCATTGTCGGCAAAGACATTATTCGCAACACATTACCATGAACTGAATGAAATGGCAACATTGTTCCAGCGGATTAAAAACTTCAAAGTTGAAGTCAGGGAGTATGACGACAAGGTTATCTTCCTGCATAAAGTTACTCCGGGCGGAGCCGATCACAGTTATGGAATTCAGGTAGCGCAAATGGCGGGGCTTCCCCTTTTCGTAACCAATCGCGCAAAGGAAGTTCTTGAGAATCTTGAGGGTAAAGAACTAACTCCATACGAAGTAAAGAAGGCGCGTCTCGCGAAAATCAAACATGAGGATCAATTGCAGATCAATATGTTCGAGATAAAAGATGACAAACTTCGTAAAGAATTAACTGATATGGAATTAGATAACATAACTCCGATTGAAGCACTAAACCGGCTTAACGAATTAAAGAAAAAGGCAAATGACTGATGATTCGTAGAATTCAAATAACTGTTCTTAGTATGAAAAGAGTAATACTTGTTTCAATGTTATTGTTGATAATATCATCCTGCAAACCGGGATATACGCCGGAAGAAATGGAATATATCAAATCAGTTGAGAGTCAAAGAGTTGAAAATGATACATACATGAAGGACAATCCGAATTCCCCTTTTAACTATAAAGGAAAAGTCAAGTTCCATCCCCTGAAATATTATGATGTAGATCCTTCCTTAAAATTCGAAAGCAAGTTATCGGAATATGATCAGAAAGACACAGTTACAATATACGGTACCAAAGGTGAGCCGAGAAAGACAGTCAGATTCGGATATGTTCAATTCGATTACGCCGGGAATAATTACAAACTGAATGTATATAAAAGCAATACGAGAGATGGACAGTTTTACTACAGCATCTGGTTCACTGATAAGACAACCAATGACGAGTCTTACGGTGTTGGTCGTTATATCAACTTTGAGAAGTCAGATGATCCTGATCATGTTTATACAATTGATTTTAACCTAGCCTATAATCCGTATTGCGCATACAGTAAAGAGTATTCCTGCGCGATGCCGACAAAAGAAGATTATTTAGATCTCGCCGTAGAAGCCGGTGAGAAAAAGTTTCATGACTAACTTGGAGTAAAAGTGGTAGTAATACTAAAAGACAATGCGTCAGACGCGCAGATAGACAATGTAAAAAAACATCTGGAGGATTACGGTTTCCAGATACACGAATCGCGCGGAGTTGTTAAGACAATACTCGGTGCGATAGGCGTTCAGCCCGACTTCGATACAAGAAAGATAAGAATACTCGATGGTGTAGCGGAAGTTTACAGAGTAACTGCACCTTTCAAGCTTGCGAGCAGAGACTTTAAGCAGGATGATACGGTTCTTAAAATCAAGGATGTAGAGATCGGAGGCAATAAACTCGCACTGATGGTCGGTCCATGCTCTGTTGAAAGCGAAGAACAAATATTCAAACTTGCAGAAGTTGTTGCAAAATCGGGAGCCAAAATACTCCGTGGAGGCGCTTTCAAACCGCGTTCATCTCCCTATTCATTCCAGGGTATGGGCGAAGAAGGCTTGAAACTAATGCGCGCAGCGGCTGATAAATATGACCTTCTTGTGATAACCGAAGTTATGCAGATCAGCGATATCGAATTGATTGGGAAATATACCGATATTTTTCAGCTCGGAGCGAGAAATATGCAGAACTTTTCTCTGCTCAAAGAACTCGGAAATACTCAAATACCTGTGATGCTTAAGAGAGGTTTGTCGGCAACTATCGAGGAGTGGTTAATGTCGGCCGAATACATACTCGCTGGCGGTAATCCGAATGTAATTCTGTGTGAACGAGGAATCAGAACATTTGAGAAGTATACTCGTAATACCTTCGATCTTTCGGCCATTCCGGTTGTTCATAAGAGAAGTCACTTGCCTGTAATTGCAGATCCCTCACATGCAACGGGATTGCGCGACCAGGTTCCGCCTATGGCCAGAGCCGCTGTTGCAGCGGGAGCCGACGGACTGATGATAGAGATTCATCATGATCCGGAACATGCAATGTCGGATGGACCACAGGCGCTGCTGCCTGACACCTATCTGGAATTGATAAACGAACTTAAAGCTATAGCTTCTGCTATTCACAGGGAAATATAAAGTATGATACAAAGCGTTGCTGTACTAGGACTCGGACTAATAGGCGGTTCCATCGCCAGGGCTTTGAAGCATTCGTCACATGATTATTCAATAGCCGCATTCGATAATGACGATACGTTGAGCAAGGCATTATCAAGTAAAATTATTGATAGTAAAATTGATACAATCGAGTCAGCATTAAACAGCGACGTTATTTTTATTTGTCTTCCTATTGATAAATCCCTTGAAGTATTTAAGGAACTGGCCCCGCGTCTGAAACCGGGGCAGATCCTTACAGATGTCTGCAGTGTAAAAAATGTGTTCGCGGAATTGTGGCGGAACTATAACAGCAAAGGTATTTACATCGGCGGACATCCGATGGCTGGCAAGGAAAACGGAGGATTCGATAATTCCGACAGACTGTTATTCGAGAATGCCATTTATATACTCACTGAAGACCTCAGCAATAGCAATGAACTTGCAGCCTTCAGGGAATTAATTGAATCACTCGGCTCGAACATACTGCATGTTCCTGCCAAACAGCATGATGTAATAGCAGCAAGCGTCAGTCATCTGCCTCAAATTGTTTCCGTTGCACTCGTAAATACTTCATCTCTTAAGACAGAGAACTATAACTTTCTGGATCTTGCAGCGGGAGGTTTCCGGGATATGACAAGGATTGCGTCAAGCGACTTCAACATCTGGGAATCAATCATCGCGGAAAACAGAAGTGAGATTTTAACTGCATTAAACGAGTTTCAGACGGAGCTGGAAAAGATCAGGAAAGCAGTAGCGAATAACGATTTCCCTTCACTTAAAGAAGAATTTACCACAGCCAGGGAAAACCGTGAGGAGATTCCGAAAAATACTAAAGGGTTCCTGAAACCCCTTTACGACATATTTGTTTTTGTTCAGGATGAACCCGGCATTTTAAGTAAGATTACTACAGCACTTTTCAACGAAGGCATAAGCATAGAAGATATTGAACTTCTTAAAGTGAGAGAAGGTTCAGGCGGAAATTTTAGGCTTTCATTCTTTACCGCCGAATCGGCAGACAAAGCTAAAAAAGTATTATCCGAATGTGGATTCAAGATTGGTTAACTCGACCAAACCTCACTACTGCCCCATACATATAAGACAATACTGATAGTTCTTAAAATTCCCGGATAAAGCATTTTCGATCAGGCTGGCACTCTTCCGGTTCGGTAAGTTTGTTATCCGGTCCCACAACGCCCATTGTTTTCACGCACCAGTACTGCCGTGTACTGCTGTCATTTTTTCGCCATCCTTCCGGATCTTCAATATTAGGGATATATGCCGACTTAGTTCTAATATATTTACATTCGGATTTTATTTCTTTATTCATTTTCAGTTCCTTTCATCTTACTTGTAACCGTCAATTCCGGCTGCCTCGCAAATAGCCCTGTAAATAATTGTCTTAAACAATCTTACTTTGTAAGCATTCTGTTCCAACGGGTATGAGTCTTTCATTGCCAGATCTGCAGTCTCTCTGGCAACGTCCTGTGTAACTGTTTTACCTTTTATAAAATCCTCTGCCTCACCGGCACGCCAGGGAATGGGAGCGGCTGATCCAAGTACGATTCCGGCTCTGCTGCATTTATCATTATTCATATTTAAGACAACAGCTACGTCTGCAAGCGGCCAGTCATAAGACTGCTTTTCCTTGAACTTGATATAATGATTACGAACTCTTTTGGATTCAGCAGGAATAACAATTTCTGTAATCAGTTCATTCTCCTTAAGAATAGTCTCTTTAGTGATATCCTTATCCGGACCGATATAAAAATTTTCCAATAGAACAGTTTTCTCATTTTTACCATCAGTTACTTTCATGAATGCGTTTAAGGCAATCAAAGGTATGGAAGTTCCGGAAGCCTGCACTACTGCACATCCGTTACCATTACCGAGTACCGCATGGTATTTGTTCTCACCGAACAATGCAAAGCATTCATCTCCGCCGTTTCGCGAACAATTAAAATCCTCGCTCCTGAAATACCAGCATCTAGGTCTCTGACATAGATTACCGCCGAGAGTTGCCGTATTCCTTATCTGCGGAGTAGCTGCAAGTCCTGCTGCCGATGCAAGTGCCGGAAAGTATTGTTTAATGATACTGCTCGTTGCAATATCCGCAAGGGTAACCGCGGGACCAATACTTATAGTTCCGTCCCCGTTTTCACGAATAAAGTTCAATTCCAGGATATATCTGATATTCACCAGCCGTTTCGGACTTTCCAAACCTTCTTTCATTAAATCGATAATATCAATTCCGCCGGCTTTGATCTTAGTATTCTTTTTATCCAGATATTCAAACACTTCTTTTACTGTTTTAGGCTGAGCTAGTTCGAACTTGTTCATGTCTCACCTCCTTCATACAGCGCGTTTAGGATTTTATCCGGAGTAATCGGCAAATGTCTCATCCTGACTCCAATAGCATTATAAATTGCGTTTGCAATTGCCGCTGAAGTAGGAATCGTTGCAGGTTCGCCTATTCCCACGACACCGGCAGCATTCTGTCCCTGGTTGAAATCAACAATTTCAACATCGATTTGAGGGACATCCTTAACACCGGCTATTTTATACATTTCAAAATTCGGGTTAACCATTATACCGGTATTTCTGTCGAGCAGCCTGTCCTCGAACAAGGCGTAACTTAATCCCTGAATTATTCCACCATGAACCTGGCTTTCAATTGTGAGTCTGTCCATCGGACGTCCGCAGTCATGTACGGCAGCTATCTTGTTTACTTTTACCTGACCCGTTTCAATATCAACGGAAACATCCGCGAATTGAGCTCCGGCTATCCACCATCTAACACCCTGATTGTATTTCCTGTGATCCTCAATCCTTTCTCCGACAGCACTTATCTGCGACCCATGAATCTTTGATGTTACCTGTTTCCAGCTAAGGCCGCTTCTTGTATCTCCTTTTACATAAAACTTCCCGTCCGATACTTCCACATTCTCAACCTCGGTTCCCAGCATGGGCGCGGCAATTTCCAACAGTTTTTTCTTTGCGTTGTATGCTGCTTTTCGTGTAGCGGGTGCAAGACTCGCAGTTGTCTGACTGCCTCCCGAAGCCGGTCCCATCCCGAGATTCGTATCTCCAATTGTAACTCCTATATCACTAACCTGCAGACCTAATTCTTCTGCAACTATCATTGCCAGCACTGTTCCTATTCCGCCGCCTATATCCTGAACTCCGTTTTTAACACGAACAGTTCCGTCCCGATGTACTTCAACTGTAACAATATGATTCCTCGAGTAAATGTAATACCATATACTGCTGGCAACACCGAGACCATGTTTTACGGGTCCTTTCCCTTTTCCTGGATCAGTAAATTTATCTTTCCAGCCGATCATCTCTGCGCCCTGCTTTAACTGGTACTGCCGAACCTCATCGAACTCGAGATTCTTCATCTTCAGATCAAGCGGATTCATTCCGAGCTTAATTGCCAGTTCATCAGTAGCCTGCTCTAACGAGAAAATACCCTGCGGATGTCCCGGGGCTCTGAATGCTCTTCCTGCACCGGCATTAGTAAACACATCGGAACTGGAAGTAAACGTTTTCTCAGGTCTGTACAAATTCCTCGAAGGACTATCTGATCCGGCGCCGGTACCAATTCCGGCAGTACCGTATCCGATATTCTTAATTACCTTAATCTTCCCATCTTTAGCCGCACCGATAGTAATCTTCTGAAATGAATTCGGTCTGTTACCGACACAAAGATGTTCTTCTTTTCTGTCGAGCATCATCCAGACCGGTTTTCCAGTCTTCTTAGCCAGTCTGCCTGCCATAGAAGCGTACTCGCCGCCGCCGAGCTTAGATCCGAATCCGCCCCCCATGAACTCGGTAATAACCTGTATGTTCGGTTCGGGAAGTTCGAAGTATTCGGCCATTTCACGCCGCACAGAAAACGTTCCTTGTGTTGAAGCCCAGACTTTCATCCTGTTTTTATCTTCCCATTGAACAACTACACCATGAGTCTCCATCGGCGAATGAGTCTGAACCTGAGTTGAGTATTCGGCGGATACTGATACGTCACATTCCGATATAAACTTGTCGATGTCTTCTTCAGTTGTTCCATCCGGTGTGGAGGCTATATTCGGTCCCCTGACATTCCCCTGCTGCCGTAACTTTTTACTTGTATCCTCGGGAGCATCGGCTTCTGTTCGTTTTCTTTCTACTCTGTCCTCATGAACAATATGCGCTCCGTCTTTCATCGCTTCTTCAGCGTCAACAACAAACGGGAGTTTATCGATTTCATATTTGATTAACTTTACAGCATCCTCTGCTGCGGCTAAAGTGGCTGCGGCAACACCAACCAGTTCCTGTCCGGCAAACCTGATCTGATAAGGCAATTCTCTGTATACCGGCAATACCGCTTTAACGCCCGGAAACTTTTCAGCTTTAGAATAATCAACCTTTTTAACAAGACCCGAAGCAACGGGTATTCGAAGAAACTTAGCGTAGAGCATTCCTTCCGGCTGTTTGTCATAAGTATATTTTGCTTTACCGGATACTTTCAAATGCCCGTCTATTCTGGACTGTTTCTTCCCGACTATACGTAGTTTATCTTTCCCGTCCCATGGTTTTGGTTCATCATCCGGAATGCTGTGAGTAATCTTTTTCAGATCTTTATTAAGTCCGACAAATAATTCGACCTCTTTAGGCATATAATCTCCTGAACTTATTTTACTTTTCCGTTCGCAGTATCTTTAATTGCGTTAACAACATGCGGATACGTACCGCATCTGCAAAGGTTGCCGCTAACGGCTTCAAGTATCTCTTCTTCATTCGGATTCGGATTACTATCGAGTAGAGCTTTACTGCTTATCACCATACCTGACGTGCAGAATCCGCATTGCATTGCATCGTTCTCTATAAAGGCATTCTGAATTGCATCAAGTTCGCCGTTAGTTTCCACACCTTCGATCGTGGTAATTGGCAGCCCCACAGCATCAAGCGCCAGTGTCATACATGAATTCACAGGTTTACCATTTAACAGCACAGTACACGCTCCGCAGGCGCCTCTGTTACAGCCAATTTTAGTGCCCGTCAGATGAACATCAATTCTTAACGCGTCCGCCAGTGTCGTCCGCGGTTCCAGAAGAACCTTGACTCGTTTTCCATTAACCTCGAGAACAGTTTTAATACCTTCTTCAGGAACAATATTACTGTCATTGATCAATCCGGATTTCTCAAGCTGCTTTGCCATAACCCCGCTGTTTAAAGCCGCCGCACCTGCGGTTGTTATACCGACTCCTTTAATGAATGACCGTCTGCTTATATTCTTTCGCTCTTTTTCACTCATAAAACAATCCTGCGTATGATAAATAAGTTTAATTGAATTTATAGTTTTTAATGGTTTGAGGAAAGTCATTTTTCCTCATAAGCCCCGATCAGGGTTGCTAAAACTTAATTTAATAAATTATTTGCCGGAATGCATTTAATTCCAATATGATCATGTGATTGTCAGTAGATTGTAATTCTCACCCCCATCCCTTACTTTTGTTATTATAATTAAGGAATTTCTGATGGGACATACTGTAAATTATAATCACGAAACCGATTGTATTGAGATTATCGTCGACGGTGAGCTTACTTTCGATGATGCAAAAAGTATTGTTGAGGACGCGGCAACAACCTTTGAAAAGCATAAATGCTACAAATTTCTTACTGATTTTAGTAAAACGAAATTAAGTGTAAATACATTTGAATTGTATAGTTTCGCGGAACTGATTTCGGAGACTGTTTCCGCCGCCGGCATTCCTCTCCATAAAGTAAAAAGAGCCGTATTAACCGGTCCGGAAATTGCCGACTATGATTTCCTTGAGACACTGAGCGTAAACAGGGGACATAATTTAAGGATCTTTGATAGCCTCGACAAAGCAAAAAGCTGGCTGATAGGTTAGAATCTGAATGAACAAAGTTTATTAGCACACGGAGTAATTTTACTTGAATACTACTTTACCTTCTATACTTAAAAAAGAATTGTTTTATCGATTAAACTGTATTGAATTATTGATTTTCCCCTTTTCATATTCCTGTGAAATAAGCGGTCTGCAAACTTTATGGAATAAGAGATAATCTTGTATGGGTTCAGTCAAAAGAATAAGCATTTACTACTTTTCAGGTACCGGCAATGCCCAACATGTTGCGAAATGGTTTGCCGAAGCTGCAGTTGAGCTAAATATTATTTCAGAAACGTTTAATATTGCCGAGACGAATGCAAGGATTTTAGAACAGGTCAATAAAGATTCACTCATAATAATTATCTCCCCCATTCACGGATTTAATTACCCGAAAATAACTCTCGATTTTATAAGGCGCTTCCCTGCCGGCAATAACAAAGTTGTACTAATGAATACCCGTGCAGGCATGAGGATCGGATCGATAGTTACTCCCGGACTTACAGGAATCGCATTCATGCTGGCTTCACTGATTTTAAAAAGCAAAGGCTATAAAATATCCGGACAAATACCTTTCGATATGCCTTCCAACTGGATATCAATTCATCCTGCACTGCGTGAGAAGTCCGTTATAACGCTTTATGCTAAGAACTATTCCAAAGTGAGAAAGCACGCGAAGAAAATATTGTCGGGTAAAAGTGATTTTACAGCGCTTCGAGATATTGTTCAGGATACTCTTATTTCTCCAATTGCTATCGGCTACTATATAATCGGCAGATACTTTTTTGCCAAGACATATTATGCTTCGAATAAATGCGATGACTGTGGAGTATGCATAGAGAATTGTCCCGTTAACGCAATTATTCGAATCGGTGATCGCCCGTTTTGGACATTTAAATGCGAGAGCTGTATGAAATGCATGAATTACTGTCCGCGACGCGCAATTGAAACTTCACATGGACTTGTCGCGCTGGTAATTGTGATTAGTTTGTTATTCAACTCGTTCTTTTTTAGTCAGCAGATTGCGGGTGGAATACTTCCGGGAATTGTTGAATTCATACTTAGGAATGCGCTATTTATATTATTCCTCGGAATACTATACCGATTTCAGCATCTTCTGTTACGGAATTCATTCATCGTAAGAATTATTTCTGCTGGCTCGCTTACATTCTATAAATTCTGGGGACGATACAAATCTATCCCCGATAGGAAGTGGAAAGAGCCTCGCTGAATTTGCGAATAAGAGAACAGACATGTTTATGAAATTCGGTGGAAACAAGATCTCACCATATAAATATGGTTCGAGATGACAAGCCGGATTATGCGTTTTTAATTTATAATTACTTTGATCCTTTGTCACCGAGTTTCAATTGTAAATGATATTGAATGATTTACAACGCTTGTCATTTCGATCCTGATGAATATCAGGTGAGAAATCTTGGTTTTATTTTAATTAAGATCTCTTATCCGGCTGTTACCGGTATTCGTGATGGCAGCAATGCTTGATAAATTGTAAATTACCATTAGTTATTACACAAATAAAATAAACGTCATGAAAATAGTACAAACATCTTACTCAAAACCGGAAGGATCGATAATCGATCGAAAACTGGAAGGTGAAATTGATTACATCGATTCTTTCTCCGTCGAAGCAGGTAATATTGATAACTATTCGGCGGATTATTTAACGGCTGTCTTCTTTTCATCACTCCCCAACTGGGTGAAAACCCTACTCGGATTGCGCAATATTCTCGTTAAACCATTCGGTATTCATTCAGGATCAATACCTGATATCGACAATGTCGATAAAACCAGGGTATACAATGTTGGTGAGAGAGTAGTTTTCTTCACTTTAAGGGATAGGACAGCTTCCGAGCTTGTTATGGCGGAGGATGACAAGCATCTATATTTCAGGACGTCGCTCTTTGTATCTCCAATTAAAAATAATGCTCGTAAAGTACACGTTACTACATTAGTACAATACCATAATGCTCTTGGTAAAATATACTTCATGCCGGTGAAGCCCTTTCACAAGTTGATTATAAAAACACTGCTGAAAAATTGTACTGCGAATCTCAAATAAACTAGCTGAAACTCGGCCCAGTCTTCTTGATAGCTTTGTGAATTTATCAATCGCTACTCCATTTTTACCGGATTAAATTCCACACTTTAGTTCTCAATTAGATATATTTGAACTCATTGGTATATTTTTTATTAAAATTAACAGGGGAGTTATGAAGACCTCATTCATCAGACTATCACTTTCATTCATTTTTATTTTAGCGCTTTTTGCTTGCAGTGACGACAAATCAACCGAACCCGCAACAGAACCGGGGGATGTTACTCTTTTTGATAAAATATTGTACTACGACGGTTACGCTGAGACAGTGGACGACCCTGTTCCGGACGGGATACTGAGGATCGCAAACTCAAAATATGTTACTATGATCACCGATGAGGAAATCAGTAAACTCGGGAAAATACTTGATCTTGATATAACCGTTGAGGCTGCATGCGACAATTACGACAGGATCGGAAATGTCTTTTTGAGTCTTGTTAATAAAGGAGAAGCTTACGATCCGGATAATCTTGCCGGTACTATTGAAATAGCCAGGTTCATTACTCCCTTCATGGATATGAACGAATCACCGAATGAAGTCCCATACACTTTTGCTATCGATAATGTGGCCAAAATTCTAACCGATCCTGATCTGCGGAGTAAATACGATTTCTGGTTCGAATTCGATATATTCGGTGTCCCCTACGCAGCAAATGAACAGATAGCGGGATGTGCCGGTAAGAACCATGTGTTCTATGGTACTCTGACTCTCGTAAGCGGAACAGAATCGGTCCAGGCATCCGATCAGGTATTTGTTCCTGTCGCGGCATTTCAGAACTTCAACAATTACAATGCTTCAGATGTAATAGGAGAAACTATACGGACATTTGAGATTGATGTTCCGGCAGCGGCAGAAAACGCTAAACTGTACCTTATTACTTCCAATCACGGTGCGCAGTCAGGGGGCGAGGAATACAACAGAAGAGTTCATAATATTTATTTCGACGGCACCCAGCTTGATGCTTATGTTCCAGGCGGAAAATCTTGCGAACCTTACCGCCAGTATAACACGCAGCTAAATGGTATTTACGGATATTCAGCAAAATCAGACGAATCCTGGGCTTCATTCAGTAACTGGTGCCCGGGGGATGTTATCCCGATTAGAACTTACACTCTCGGAAATCTCGAAGCCGGGACTCATACATTCAAGATCGAGGTACCGGAAGCCGAGTTCAGGGGCGCCGATGGCAATATTCCCCTATCACTTTATATACAGGGAGAAAAACTCTAAAGAATGTATATTTGCTTAATTCCGAATCAGTGTATATTCGAAAGGATCTGATGAAAAAGTCGCTCTCCTTCCTTTCCGCGGTTTTATTATCGGCCGCAGTTATTTACGGCTGCGGTTTACTGAATATTACCGGTTCGCATGAGCCGCCGGTATTCATGACCTGGGATACTGAAGGTAACATCGGTTCGAATAAATCCGATAAAGAGATTGCCGCTTACCTGGCAGAGATGAAAGAACATAACATCAGCGGAATATTTCTCGTCGGTTCCAACGAGTTCTATAAACGGATCACTCCCCTGGCGAATAAAACCGGGATACAAATTCACGCCTGGCGATGGACTATGAATCAGCCGAAACAGGAATTGATGGAGAACCATCCTGACTGGTATGCTGTCAGCAAGAATAATAAATCGTGTGTTGATAAGCCGCCGTATGTAGGCTACTACCGCTGGCTTTGTCCTAATAATCCCGAAGCGATACACTATCTCATTGAAATGTATAAAGAACTCGCGCAAATAGAAGGCATAGCCGGTATTCATTTCGATTATATACGTTACTGCGATATTTTCCTCCCTGTCGGTCTGCAGCCGAAATATAATCTCGTCCAGGACCATGAAATGCCGGAATACGACTTCTGCTACTGCAGCCGGTGCAGAACTGGATTCGCAAAAGAGTACGGAGAAGATCCGATGTTTATAACTGATTCTGTCATGCTTGAGAAGTGGAAGAAATGGCGTTTGAATTCGATAGTAAACGTGGCTAACACGATTACAGCGGAAATCAAAAAGGTTAAGGATATTCATGTTACCGCTGCTGTATTTCCAACTCCCCAAATGGCTGCGCGAATGGTTAGACAGGATTGGGGCAGATTCGAAATGGACGCTGTTTGTCCCATGCTGTACAATCAATTCTATAACGAGGATATCAACTGGATTGGAGAATGCGTCAGGGATGGTATTGAAACTATGGAGTATAAGAAAGACCTGTACGCGGGAATAATGGTCAATCATGTCTCCGAACCGGATCAATTCAAAGCCGCAATTGAAATTGCACTTGATAGTGGCGCTAAGGGAATTGTGTTTTTTAACGCGGTGAATATGACAGCAGAGCAGTTTGAAATTTTGAAAGACTTCAAGAACTAGTTTGATACTTATTGTTTTTCGATGGTAATTCTATCATAATTCGATGTAATTACTAAACTTGCTGGCAGGTTTGAGCATGGATGATTGATTGGGTGATTGCGCTAATTCTTTTCCAGCGATGTAAGGTTTTCTTTCTCCGCAGGAGATATTATTTTCCCTTCGTTTGCTTCGTGGTGAATATTTTTAAAGATCTCTCATCCGGCTGATGCCGGTATTCGAGATGACAGGCTGGATAATTCATTTTAAATGAATGAATACTTTGATCCTTTGTAACCGAGTTTCAATTGTAAATGACATTGAATGATTTACAACGCTTGTCATTTCGATCCTGATGAATATCAGGTGAGAAATCTTAACTTAATTGAGACTTAAGATCTCTCCTCTCCCGATTACATCAACAGATGGTTCAGGGATCGTCGAGATGACAGGCTGGAATATTCATTTTATATTTATAATTACTTTGATCCTTTGTAACCGAGTTTCAATTGTAAATGACATTGAATGATTTACAACACTTGTCATTTCGATCCTGATGAATATCAGGTGAGAAATCTTAACTTAATTGAGACTTAAGATCTCTCCTCACCCGATTACATCAACAGATGGTTCAGGGATCATCGAGATGACAAATCTGGTTGTTCTTTTCTAATTTATAATTGTTCTCTTGTAACCGAGTTTCAATTGTAAATGACATTGAATGATTTACAACACTTGTCATTTCGATCCTGATGAATATCAGGTGAGAAATCTTAACTTAATTGGGACTTAATATCTCTCCTCTCTCGATTACATCAACAGATGGTTCAAGGATCGTCGAGATGACAAATCTGGTTGTTCTTTTCTAATTTATAATTGTTCTCTTGTAACCGGGTTTCAATTGTAAATGACATTGAATGATTTACAATGCTTGTCATTTCGATCCTGATGAATATCAGGTGAGAAATCTTAACTTAATTGAGACTTAAGATCTCTCCTCTCCCGATTACATCAACAGATGGTTCAGGGATCGTCGAGATGACAAATCTGGTTGTTCTTTTCTAATTTATTATTTCTAATTGTTCTCTTGTAACTGAGTTTCAATTGTAAATGACATTGAATGATTTACAACGCTTGTCATTTCGATCCTGATGAATATCAGGGAGAAATCTTAACTTAATTGAGACTTAAGATCTCTCCTCACCCGATTACATCAACAGATGGTTCAAGGATCGTCGAGATGACAAATCTGGTTGTTCTTTTCTAATTTATTATTTCTAATTGTTCTCTTGTAACTGAGTTTCAATTATAAATGACATTGAATGATTTAAAACGCTTGTCATTTCGATCCTGATGAATATAAGGTGAGAAATCTTAACTTAATTGAGACTTAAGATCTCTCCTCTCCCGATTACATCAACAGATGGTTTAGGGATCGTTGAGATGACAAATCTGGTTGTTCTTTTCTAATTTATAATTGTTCTCCTGTAACCGAGTTTCAATTGTAAATGACATTGAATGATTTACAATGCTTGTCATTTCGATCCTGATGAATATCAGGAGAGAAATCTTAACTTAATTGAGACTTAAGATCTCTCCTCTCTCGATTACATCAACAGATGGTTCAGGGATCGTCGAGATGACAGGCTGGTTTGTCCATTTATAATTGTTTTCCCTCCTCCCGCCGCTCAATAAATTTAGGTTCCTGCTGTCTCCTCTTCAGGTTCTTTGACCACATGATTCTCGTAAGGAAGCTTATACTGCTCCAGCTTGGTTTTATTATCTTCGAATATCCTAATTGATGCTTTATGAACCTTCTTCAAGTATTCATAACAGTCGTTAAGTACCTTAATGCGTTCGACTGTCTTATCTGGACGGAGCTTCTTGATTTTTTCCTGCTCCGTATCCGCTGAGGCAAGCTCATTCGAAAGTGAGTTAAGTCTGTCAATCTTCTCCTGAGTGAATCCTGCGGCGGTCAGATTATCCGGAGTTTCGGACGCGGCTAAATACGCCAGCGCCAGCGCTCTTACCATCTTTTCCTGGTTCTTACGCACCTTACGGAATTCCCCGAATCCGAAACGCGCCCATGTACTCTTTTGTCCGGGATAAGCTTTTTCAAGATAGTATTTAAGATCCTTCATCAGACTCTCAGCTTCGCTTACAAGATTAACAATAGCCTCGGTCTTCTCTCTCAGTCTGCTTAGCTGCTGCGAGTCTCCCGCTAAGGTTTCACCGAGCGATATTGCTTCGCCCCAGTTATCCGCGAACGGATCGGCGAAATCGGCGTCGAACTGCGCGAATGTTTCCTTGTCTTCGATGAATATGGATTTCGTTACCCGTGAATGCTGCAGCATTTCCGGGTCAGACACGTTGTAGTTCCTGTGGATATCATTATTGGACATAATTCTCTCCCCTGTTTAATTTGTGATTATTTATTTACCCGGCAGACATTAACTGCCCTCCTTCTGTTCCCCTTTGAATCGATTATGTTATATGCCCGTTTTCCTATACGGTCGGAAATTTATTTAGTTACCGGCTTATATCCCTAGTTGATACACTTCAGTTCATAGTTGATAGCCGGCACTAAATAGTTGATACACCATCGTTTCAAGCTGATACATGCTCATTTATTGTTAGTGCTTTACACTTCATAGTTGGTCTAAGTACAATCATAATTGATACTCCGCATGTAATAGTTACTGCCTCCGCACTCATAGTTGGTCTTTCCTCAGAATATTGCTATTAACTAATAAATTAACAGGAATACAAGTCTATTGAACACTGAAATATGACTGAATTACTACTTCGTTTTTAATAACGATTTGTGACTATAAATAACTTTCCTTCCTTCTATGTCATTTCGAGTTCCGTCCGTCGACTGACGGATTCGGGACGAAAAATCTTAGTTTTATCTATAATTAAACGGGACTATCTTAAATGTGAATGTTGTCATCCCGATGCAGACTCAAGTCTGAATCGGGATCTTAATTTAGCTAAATTTTCGAAAGATTCTCACGTCGTCAGGCAACCGTCTGACTCCTCAGAATGACAGTATCAGGATATTTGAGACAGCCGCATGACAATCCGGTCTTTTCATTTCCAGTCTTTTCTATTCGACAGAATCAGAATAATATTATTTGCGACTTTTAACTGCAGAGCAAATAACAGAAGAATATAACGTACAATATGGAAGAAGTATTTGCGGGAGTTTCTATAACGTTAAGTGCTAAAATACATTAAACTATAAAAGATGCAAGATATTAATTGATTAATACTAAATAGACGCTCATTTAACCGGCAAATCTTTCAATAATTTAATTTACTTTTTAACCGGATTTATATAAGTTGCAAATACCGGACACCGTTATCCGGGTACAGGGCCTGGCAACTACTCTACCTCCCGTTTGCCTGAATATATTTTAATTGAAATAATGCTAACAAAACGTAAGATAAAACCGGGTGATCCGGGAAGTAAAAAGTATCTGCAAAAATACGCGGATAAACTCGTATGTGTTCGATACAAATACTCCATGGACTCAAACAAAAGAATTGAATATTACCGGCAGGATTAAAAAGGTTATAAACAAGTCCTGATAATAATTGTCTATTATTGAAAAACCGGTTTGTCTAGTGCTATAAAAATGTTTTCCATTATTAGACAAAAACCAAAAGTTAGTCAGTTCCGTACAAATATTTGTTAGGTGGTTATCATTTTGTATTAGGCATAAAGTCAAACTTAGTTGAAATTTGAGGCTCCCATTTTTTAAGCTACCTTCTGTTGTTCCAAGTTTAACTCTGCCATAATAGCTGATTTTAATAAATATAGTTTATTATAATTGTTAACTCTGCGAAGCCTGATTTCTATTTCCAGCAATGCTGATGCAACCCACCTTGACTTCATATCTGAGTTTACCCAGTTTTTTACATTCCTTAAATGTTTTGCCAGTAGGGAGTTCATGCTCTCTATCATATTCGTGGTTGTAAACGAACGTCCCAACTCTTCAACAAGCCCCAGCCTGTGCATTGTCAGAGTTTCTTCCAGTCCCTCTTCCAAAGAATTGGCAGCGCTGCGGTTTATTTTTTTCAATTCATCCCGGATCTCAAATAGTCTAATTTTCGCTTCTTCATAAAGCGGCTCACTATATGCCCGCTGAAGTTTACCCTTAAATACCGGTTTCTCTTTTTCACTTAAGTAACTGATAACATTTTCCCGCTTATGCCATTGGCAACGCTGAACAACCACAAACTCGCCGAATACTTCATCTACTGCTTTACGTAAACCTTTAGAGCCATCAAGGAGGGCAAGCAAGCCACCTGTAAAACTAAAACCTCTTTCAATTAGACCTTGGAGTAAGCCTTTAACCGCAGTACTGTTTTCAGTAGTAGTTTGTACGAAACCCAACGGTACTTTTACTCCCATGCTTGTGACTCCCAGGGCTATTACAACATTATCCCTTGACAAGTATTTGCCATCTATTACTATTGCCAGGAACTCGTAGTTGCTCAAGTCCCGCTTCTCAAATTCTTCCAACGCTTTGCTGCTTTCTTCTATAAAACGCCGGCTGATACTTGATTGGCTCATCCCGAAACTATCGGTTATACTTCGAGTTACTTTTTCATAATCATGCTGGCTTAAACCGAGTATTATCTTCTTCAGTACTTCCTCGCCTGGCATTTCCATACTATGAAGCTTTTCATAATATTCCGGTGTTTCCGCTTTCCCGGTTAACTTGTTAAACAAACGGGGGACTTCTACTTTTACTTTTTCAGAACCTACACGGATACTGCCGGGATTGCTACTCCAACGGGAGTAATTGCTCGAACGGCTGTGCTTTTCTCCTGCTTTTTCTCGGAGTTCTTCTTCCATAAGCTGGTTGTAGTGTAATCTGGCTATATCTACAAAGTTCTTAAACATCTCGTACTGAATATCTTGTGGTTGATCTAATAACCATTCAAGGTTTTTCTTTTCGATTTTGCTATCTTGCATTTGAGGCTCCTTTTTGTTTTTTGTTACTGCTATTTCAAATTACAAATTTTATGGGAGCCTCTTCTTTTTTTATTTCAACTAGGATTGAATATATATCTTGTATTATTATATGAGGTGTTATGTATAAAGAAAGAGCATTAACTTACAGTGTATTAGCTCACATTAGAAACAAAGCAACTCTTGCAAAAGGAACTTTAGACATTTTCATCCCATTGATAAAACGCGTTATTTCAAAAATGAATTTGGAAAATATACACAGTGGTAAGAATATAATAGAAATTAAAAATTATTCTGACAATTTATACAATATAGATTTTCCAATTCCTGTTTTAAGAAAGTTATTACAGATAATTGCTGAAGAATGCAATTCAAGTGGAGAAAAGAAATTTATATTATACAATGATGATGCTTTTGTAATTTCTGAATATTTATTCACAGAATTTGAAGTGATTATTAAAACTCATAAAGATGAGATAAATAGTTTGGAAAAACTATTTAAAGATTTTTGTGAATCTTCTGATATTAAAGATTTCAAAAGTGAATCCATATTTAAATTCATTGAAAAAAACAAATATTCTCTATCGAGATATTTCTCACAATCTGAACTCACTAACGGTGAAGATTTCACATTAGAAGCAGAATTTGTCGATTTTTTTAAGAAATTTCCACCGCTTTATGACCAACTGAAGAAAATATATCTTGGCTCATTATTATCAAGTTATATTGAATACAATCCAAGCAATGTAAAAATGGGTGTGGAATTGTTATTAGATACTAATTTCATTCTTGGATTGCTCGACCTTAACACACCAGAATCAACACATACGTGTAGGACTCTAATTGAAATAGCATGTAATCTGGGGTATAAAATTCGAGTATTAACTGATACTATTGACGAGATGAGGTTATTATTAAAGGCTAAGTCAGAAAATTTTAGTGAATCATTTTTAGTAAAAAAAGTATACCCAGAAGATATTTATAACGCTTGTGACCGAAGGAAATTATCGAGGGTAGATTTAGAAAGAATTGCAGATAACCTTGAAGCAGAATTTCCTAAATATAGCATCACAATAATTTATGATACTACCAAATATAAGAACATTGCTAAATACAGTGATGAATATAAATCTCTAAAAAAAATAAGGTCATCAGAAAGATCCGCCATGCATGACGCAATAGCTTTAAATTATGTTAAACATATTCGGAAGAAAAATATTTATGATTTTGAGAATGTTAATTGTTGGTTTTTAAATAATACTATCAATAGAGAAGGCTCAACTACATACGATCCTCATGGGAAGCAGCCTTATGCTATCAAAGCGGATGACTTGTTAAACATTATTTGGTTAAGTAATCCCAAAACAACTGAACAATATGATCATAGTGATATTGCCGATATTGGACTTGCTTCACTCGTATCGCTGACATTAAATGATTCCCTTCCAAAAGCAACGATTATACAAGAACTTGATGACAATATACATAAATATGCTAGTGAAATATTAGATGACACAGATATTGTTAAACTTGCCAGTAGAATAGCTAATAAACAGTTAAAAGATATTGAATCTATAAACAAATTGGCAAAAACAGACAAAGAAGAATTTGTGAAGCGGCTAGAAAAAGAAGCTGACAAACAAAAGAAAATAGATAATGCACGCTTTGAAAGACTAGAAAAAGAAGTAAATAAAATTATTCAAAAATCTGAAGAACTTGAAAAAATAAGAGAGAACTATGAGCTAAAAACTAAAAACAATGATGAATTTGTCAGTTCTTTAAAAACAGAAAATAAAGAAAAGGATGAAACGATAAAGGAATTGAAAGACAAACTTGATAGTATTGAGAAAAATCAAAAGTTAGAAAAGAAAGATGAAATTATTGATAATGAGTTGAAGAAATGGCGAAATAAATCATGGAGAGAATTATTTATTTGTTTATTACTGCTTTTATTATCTGTCGCTTGTATACTCTATATTTCTAATTGGAGTCATATTAAAGCTATGGAATATATATATTCATTTAAAACAAATGTATTAATTACTTCAATTGTGGGATTATTGGTAATGATTTTTAATGGATTTGTTCTAAAATCACTCTACGATAAATATCGCAATTATTCTAATATCGAAAATTTTAAAAAGAGCATTAAAATTCCAAAAGAACTTGACGAATAGTTCTTTTCATTAACCACCTAAACAGTGTTGCCCCGATGAAGAGCATCGGGATAAACAAGCGGAATGCCCCGACAAAGAACGCCGGGGTTAACTTTCAGCCGGTCGTCCGGCGGTTGCCGGATTTACCGACATTCATTCGCTTTTTGCGACTTGAATAGCTGACGGATCGGACTCTAAAACTTTGGTGTTAGTTAAATTCTGTAGCATTTGATCTAAGGGAACAAGCAGTTAATGAAAAATAGATTATAAATTATTAGTGTTGTGTAGTAAGTTGCTTCCCTATTATGGGCTGCGCCTTAGAAACCACACCGTTATACCGCAAAAATTATTTGAGTGAATATTATGATAGATACATATCTTGAAAGAAGGTTGATTTACTTACAGAAGAAATTTGAAGAAGGGAAAATTCTATTTCATAGTTCTTTTTTTCAAGAAGAAGATAAGAAAAAATTGATCGATGAATTAAAACTAGTAAAAAGTTTACCGAATGGTAAAATTGATATTAATTCCGCAACGCCCCTAGTAAGATCATTTGCAAGAACTTTTTACAACTTAGATAAATATGTCATTGAAGAATCTAAAACTGAAGTAAAAGATGACATTTTGGTTTCACTATCTGATGTGATAAGGGTACAAAGAGAGTATTTTAATTTATTAGAAGAATTCTTTATAGCAGCAACCGGTGAAAAACCTGAGAAATTTTTAAATAATGATGAAAATTTCTCAGATGGTATCCATAAAAGAAATGCATCCTCCCTAGCGAAGCTAATGGAAAAGGCATATCCAGTTTATATCCCCATAATACAAGACTTTCATACAAAAAATCTAAATGTACTTATAAAATCAAAAGATGTAATCGGCGGTATCAAATGTGTGTATGGCGGTTCATCTAGGGTTAATCAATCAACATTCGATAGTTATAGAAAAATGGCTTTGTATTCCGATACTGTATTTATCCCAGATCCCATTATACCTTGGTTGGAAGTAGAAAGAAAAGAAGAACGATTCAATCTTGTTTATCTACTTCAATCCTGTTACTATTTGCTAAAATATAAACCTCTCATTGACGCCGATTTGCCATATCCCGCAGTAATTGTTTTTCCAAGTTTTGAAAAATCACTTGAACAAAGAGATGAATTCACAAAAGATGGTATTTCTTCACTAATAATCAGATTCTTTTCTCATTATCTAGAGGGGAATTTCGAAGATGAACGCGAAATTTTTTCTTATGTGGTAGGCACAGGGAAAGAAAATTTTCGTTCAACGGTCATTAACAAAAAACTCTTCATTCCGCCTAACTCTTCATTTCCAAAATCTTTTGATGATGCGTATAGTAAATATATCGAGTTTGTAAAAGAAGAAAGATCAGATGAGTTTGTAAAAGCAATTCTTTCAAGTCCTCCTGAAACAGTAGTGCTAAATGGAATATTAGAGAGAATTGCTCCACAGTATCACGTATTAGATAATTCAAGGATGTTAAATGCCCATCCACTTTTTTATTTATCTGTATTCTATCATTATTACATTCTTTGTGCTAATATAATTCAATCTGATTTTACCGAATTAGGAATGATTGATAAAAACACTTTAAATATTCTCAATGGTCTTAACCATCCAAGCAATGATTGGTTAGGAAATGTTCCATTCAATGATCTTGTGGCTTTTAGAAAGGATAACCTGAATGAAGAGTTTCGTAAAAAGTTGAATGAAAACATTAATGAATTGAGAAATGTATCTCTTGATAATATAAATATTGCTGTAAGTGAGATTGGGCGTTCGCTTGCATCAATTATTACTGAACATAATAAGGTTGCAAAAAAGATTTCTGACGAATATCTAAAGAAACATATTGTAACAGCTGGGTTAAGTATTTTAACTCTTGGAGTCAGTCTATATCCTTTCTTAACTCCATTGCTTGGGACACTTACAGCTTTGAGTCCTTTAGGTAAATATACTTATGACAACCTAAATTATTACACTAATAGAAAGCCATTAAAAAAAAGTATGATGGGAATATTGGCAGACGCACATAAAAGTGCGGTATAACCTCTTTAATAAGTAAAATCCCGATAAAAGGCATCGGGACGCCATTATACACTTGGAGAATTTTAGAATGAGAAAGCAATATATAATCGGGATAATGTTAATTATAAATATTTTATTGAGCTGTAATAACTCTTCTGAACCAACTATTGAAAGCCCTGATTCAAACTATTTCCCATTAGCTATTGGCAACAAATGGTATTTTAAGTTATGGGATCAAAATAAAGAAGAATTCAGATACCCTGAAAGTTATAGCAGAATTGAGGAGATTATTTCAACAAGAAATCTTAATGAAAGGTTATTTTATTTAGTTGAAAGGAGTTATTTGCATTCGACTGGAGAAGTATGGAGAAAGGATAGTATTTATTATAATATAAGTGGAGACACTTTGTATCAAATCTTGAATAAATGGTCGTTTTCAACAGAATCATTATCAGTTTTAGCAATATTTGCAGATACGAATAATGTTAAATTTCAAATGAAATGGAATGACGATGTTTATGAAGTCTATAGTCGTTTTGAAACCGATTCTTCAATGAACTTCGTATACTATAGACCCAATTGGGTGGATTCTGGTTCAGAGAGAGTGTTCAAAAAAAACATAGGTATTGGAGAATATATCTCTTATCAAACGGTAACTTATGATAAACTTACAGATTATCATTTATATTAGTCGTGAATAACCCCACCCGTCCGCCCCGCAAAGCGGGGCAGGCTGTTTTAACAAATTTGTTAAAGGTAATCGTGCTAAGAAAGATTTTTCTAATTATAAAAACTATTAACAAGTTAGGCATTATCATTATGGGCTGTGCCTTATCAACCACGCAGGTTGCTGCTTTACTAAATGCGAAATAGGACTATGAATAAATTCTTTTTGATTAGTATTCTTATAATATTTTTCTTTTCTACTGTAAGTTATTCCCAGGATGCCTATGAAAAAGCATATAGTATTATTAAAGAAAGGCCGCAAACCAGTATATCACTTTTAGGAAACAGCATTCAAGTAGTTAATATTTACAAACAACAAATCATTTCTATTTATGAGTCAGGGAATAAAAGTGAGGAAGAAAGAATTGACCAATTTGTTAAAGACGTTTATATCCCGAACAAAGAATTTTGGAATAATTTTTTTAATGAAAACGGGTTTAGGAAATGGGTTCATAAGAGTTGGGCCAAATTTAAAGATGTAAGTACTCCCGGATTTTCAATACCGTTTAAAATCAATTTTGATTCACTATTCACAGAAACTGTTGTAAAAGTAAACAAACTGACATCCAGAAAACCAGTAGGAAAATGGTACCTGGTATACGGCAATAAAGCAGCAAATATGGGCGGCTTTTATAACGGTGATATGTTTGTTGATTTCTTCGGGATCGGAAATAGCGGTACAGAACATTTAATATTTAATCTGCCACACGAAATAAACCATCAAATATTTTCAAATTCCAATAACGACAACCGAACATTACTATATACAATAATAGATGAAGGATTCGCCTGCTATGTTAATTGTTTATATTGGGACAAAAATATTCTTCCGGCAAAAAGTATAAATTTCACAGATGCAGAATGGGATTGGTGTATTAAGAATGAAAGCAGGATATTTAATTATGCAAAAGCTTATTTGGATTCAACAGATAGAAAGATAATAAACAGTTTTCAACGAGCACATCAATATATTTTTGATAGCGCTCCGGATAGGATAGCTTATTTTATTGGTTTTAGGATTTGTCAAGCGTTTGTAAAAGAAAACGGGATAGAATCCTGGTCTAAAATTTATGACTTACCACCTAAGAAAGTATTAGAACTTAGCGGTTATCAACGAAACGGTTGGTAAGTAATTATTGTAGAGGGTGTTTGATATAAACATACGGAATAGTAGTTCCATTGCTGCCACCGTCCACACGGCGGCATAAGAGCTAAGTTGAATTTGTCAGCCCGCTTGCGGGATAATCACTCCATGACATAAAGTAACGCAATTAAGTTTTTGGAAAATAAATGAAGAATATTATTCGTTTTACAGTTTTGATGCTTTTGTTTTCATTGATCAACAAAGCTCAGATTCTAAATAACATCTCTTTTAAAGTCGGATATGTATCGTCAAATGTTTCCCATTCAATTGATGGAAGCGATGTTGATAACTTTTCCGATTGCAGATCAGGTTTTCTAATTAATCTTTCAAAGGAGTTCACTTTATCAGATATAATAAGCCTGGCTCCGTCAGTTCAGTTTAACCAAAAAGGTTTCAATGAAAACTGGAAACAAACAAATATGAGCGGAATCGTTAAAGAAGGTACCGCGAATACGAGACTGGATTATTTATCAATATTATTATGCGCGAAAGTTAAATATAAGAATCCAATTCTTACTCCATATTTATCAGCCGGTCCAAGATTGGATTTTCTCATAAATAAAGATAATGGAATAATAGATTTAACTTCCGGTTCAATTCAAAGTGTTTGGGCAGATAATTTCAGTAAGTGGAGTTATGGTTTTTGTATTATTGCCGGAATAGAATATTGTTTAACAAAGGATTTAAATATTATATTCGAAGTTTCATATAGCCCGGATATTTCTGATTTATTAAGAGAGAGTAATTTTGCAGACTACATGAAAATGAGAAATGGATCTTTTGATATCGGGATTGGAGCGATAATATAACTATAAAAAGTACACCTTAGGCGGGCAAGTGTGGCAGTGTTGCTCTTGGCTTCGGCTTAGAGACAACGCTGTTATATGGCTAAATGGGTTTTCTTCTTTACATTTAAATCATGGAGAAAAAGAAATGTCAAAAGAAAATGAATCAAATCAAAAATTGTTGTTAAATAAGATTTTTGTTTGGGTAATGATCTCTGGTTTATTATTAAGCATAATCTTATTTGTGATTGGGTATGTTTATAACAATGATGTGGTGCAAGATTTTGCTCGAATAACTGGTTCAATTGTGATCGGGGCAGTAATTGTTAATTTGATCCAAGTTAAGCTTCTGGGTGATTTTTATAGGGCTCAATCACGAGAAGCAATTACTCCTGACCTACATTTTGTAGAACAAAAGTTAATTGAAGAATTGAGAAGAATTGTTCCTGGAATCAAGCAAGAAACTCTTAGTACAATTGAGAATATCAGAGCAGAAGTAGTAGAAGCCACTCAATTTATGCAGAATGGAATCGGTGTACTTAGTGGCTCAAAATCATGTGGCATCGTTAATATTTATCCATCAAGGTATCAAAAGATCTCTGGTGCCTCCGTAATTGATACTATAGAAAAAGATTTATTTGTCGAGGAAAATAGCGTTAAAATTATGGGAATCTCTCTTGGAGATTTTTTTCTTGATAGAGGGGTTTTACATAAGTCCTTCAATAATGTAATCGAAAGGAGTTCTGAGAAAAAAGCAGATTGCAAAATAACTTTCAAAGCATTAATTGTTGATCCTAAATGTGATACTCTAAAGGAACGAGCGAGATGGGAAGCTGGCGAAGAGTATTTTAAAGAACCTGCTTTTTTTGATAGTACAACATTTATCGAGACAGATGGTGCAGCAAGAATAGCCAAACGTTTATGTGATAAATATAAAAACTTTTTAAGAGTCCGTTTATATTCACAAGCCCCTACAGCTTTTGTTCTTTTAACGAGTCGCTATGCATTTATTGAATCATACAATTATTCAGATAGAGGAAGTAATGTTCCAATTTTGCAAGTAAATGCTGGCGAACGTTTATATCACCATTATGAAAGCCATTTTGATAATATATGGAGAGTATCCGCGGATATTTTAAACTATAATCCTTTTGCTGAAATGGATAAACTGAAATCATAATTATTGCCGTATAACCTCGTTAATAAGTAGAATCCCGATAATCCGTCAGCCGACGGACCTCGGGACAAGATGTCAAGAGGATATAAAGAGCCAGGCAAAATAAATTTTTACTAGCTGTCACGGACCACTCCGTGACAGAAGGAACTAACGGGGAATGGTCCCTGAGTCCGTATTATGAGAAGCGGCAATTTAACATCCCCCACCCCTTTCCCGCAAAGCGGGATCTTCGACTTACTCCGAGAAGGGGAACAAAAGGGGTTGAATTGAAAAGAACAAATTGAATATTACTAAACAAAAACAACATATTATTTAAAGATGTCACGAACCCATGTGTTTGGCCGACAAGCCCCTCAGACTCTTCATTCTATAACAGAAGGAACTTAGAGTTTAGCATCAGGGAATGGGCCCTGACGGCAGAGTAAATATGATTGATAAAAGTTGTGAAATTGGCTTATACAATTAGAGTGGATGCAACCGGTATAATCTACTACAATAATTAACTATAAAAGGATACCTGGTGAAAAACTTAATAAAACTGGAAGAAATATCTTTATTCATTTTATCTATATTCCTGTTTACGCAACTGGATTTTTCATGGTGGTGGTTTCCCCTGTTTTTGTTAGCGCCTGATATCGGAATGCTCGGATACTCCGTTAATAATAAAACAGGTGCTATAATTTATAACATTGTTCATCACAGAGCTCTTGCAATTGGGTTATACATTATTGGAGCGATGATTGATTCCCAGGTAATTCAATTTACCGGGATTATACTTTTCGCGCATGCAACTATTGACCGTGTATTCGATTACGGATTCAAATACTTCGATGATTTCAAACATACGCATTTGACTGAGACGAATAGTGAAATCTGAATTTAGCGTACTTCTAATAAATATAGGTATGGTCATTTAAAATGAGAACTGTGAAAACAACCATTAAGCTGCTTTTATTATCAACTATTTTTCTGACGATATCCTGTTCTGATTCTTATCACTTTACCCGTGATTCCGGTTTAGAAAGTTTAAGTCTTTTAAGAACCGCAATACAGGTCAATGAAATTAAGAATTCAGCAATAATTGGCCAGGTTCGTGACCGGGAAACCGATGAACCAATTTGGGGATCAAATGTTACAATTGATGGGACAAATTTAGGTTCAGCAACCGACAGTCTTGGAAATTATGTAATTAAAAATATTCCGGATGGTACTTATACGATTAGAGCTAGTTTGGTAGGCTACCACGTGGGTGTTGCAGATAGTATCGTAATTAATGGAAACGAACTGGTTGTATTGGACTTTCGATTAGCCGTGGGTGCATTCCAAATGTTAGAATGATGATTGATAATCTTTCCAAATATGTAAAACTTTTGTATCGGAGTAACTATTAGTTCAGTTCCTGCCAAATAAAACTGAACAGGATTAAAATGTGCATTTCCAAATTGAATAGAATTTAATATTTTAGAGAAAATAATGTCCTGCATTGGGGAACGATGCTGATATTCGCTAATTCTACGTAATAGTCCTTACAAATATATCTGCTAATTGACTGATTATAATTCAGTTAAATTGGAGCGGATTATGGTACAAATTTGCGTAAACATCAGGCAGCAAAAGGATTAAACTGGTAAAACCCACAAACAGGACATGTGCCTAAAGAAAATCATCAATAAAATAAATCGGGAAATATGAAAAAGCATCTGCTAATTACAAGTCTAATAATTCTAACATTACTAAGCACCATAATTCAAGCACAATCAGACAAAGCTAACTGGAAGAAAGATTTACAGTATCTCGCGGAGATACTTCCTGAGTATCATAAAGACTTCAAGAAGGTAACTGCCGGGAGCAAGTATGACAGTTTAATCACCTACCACCTCTCACATGTTGATGAGTACAGTTATCCGGAATTTGTGCTGGGTGCTTTTGAAATTATGGCCTCTCTAAATGTAGCTCACAGTTATGCAGAGATTATAAAAACATATCCAGATTACATTTTCAGTGCTTTCCCCGTTAAGGGCAAATGGTATTCTGACGGATTTTATTTAACTGAAACAACACCGGAATACAGTGATCTTCTCGGCAGGAAATTGTTGAAAATAGGAAGTTATTCAGTAAATGAGGTTATGAATAAACTATCCAAGTATATTGCCTGTGAAAACGATAAATGGCTAAAGGTACGATTTCCTCTTTTCATGCTATCAGCTGAATTACTTTCATTAAACGGTATGATTAACAGCATTGATTCAGCTGAGTTTATATTTGATGATTTATCGTCTGTAAAACTCAACTCAATTCAAATCAATAAACTTGATCAGTTTATTGATGTCAGCAGCAAATTCGATATTCCGGCGTCAGTCTCGCAGGAAAATGAAGATAAATACTACAGCTTTTCATACATAAAAGAAAATAAGCTAATTTATTTCCAGTACAATACCTGCGGTAACGAGAAAGGCTATCCATTTTCAAAATTCAATGATTCTTTATTCGCATTTATTGATACGCATGATGTCGGGAAAATAGTAATAGATCTGCGATATAATGAGGGCGGTAATTCGGCTGTACTGGAACCATTTATGAAACGTATTGCACAGAATGAAGAATTAAATGTACCAGGACATTTCTTTGCAATGATCGGGAACAGGACTTTTTCATCAGCATTACTTAATACTCTTTCGCTTAAAATGAGAACGAAGGTAATTACTGTAGGCGAACCAACAGGAGGAAAACCTAACAGCTGGGGTGAACAAAAAGGATTTACTCTGCCGTATACAAAGGTGCTTATGGTTTCATATTGTTCATCCTATTATTCAAGTCACGATTACAAAACCGACAGTTACTACCCGGACATACCGGTTAGTTATAATTTCAGTGATTATATAAACGGGAAAGATCCGGTACTAGAGAAAATTATTGAGTATTAATTAATACCGATAGTATCAAAGATGTTAGATTTAAGTAAATAATTGGATTGATCATGAAAAAGCTTATAGCATTTGTATTTATTATTTCAGTTAACTTACTATTTGCACAGGGAGAAGCGGCGCTTCCCTTTCTTTATTCGCAGCAATCTCCGTTATACTTAGGTGCCGGGAATATTGGTGTATCAAATCCGATAGACGAACAATCCGGCTTCTATTATAATCCTTCATTACTTGGTTATACTTCAAAAGTCAATCATGCTTCGTTTTTTTCAATCCCTAAGCAGGATTTCAATTCATATTATCTGACTCCGACTTTCAGCAATTACGGATTTAACCTCGGTTACAATTTGGAGGATGCAAATGCCAATCTGCCATTTACTATTGGACTGGGATTCCTGCATCATAAATTCAGTTTCGGCACTTTTTACAGAACTTCAGCAGAGAGTCCCGAACCGATCGGGGAATTTGAAAGTTATGATTCATATAACAGCTTAAGTCTGGGAATCGGCTTCGAGTATGTTTTGCAATTTAACATCGGCATGTCTATAAAATTCATAGACTCACAACTGAGCGATAAACCGACTGAAAATGAACAAGGAACCGGAAGCGCAGATATAACTGTATTCGATTACGGAGCGTCGATTAATTTGCCGGTATCAAAACTGCTGCTAAGAGATCTTAAATATCATTTGGATAAGTGCTCATATATTTATCCTGTCGCGAATTTGTCGTTAGGCGCATCCCTGTTGAATTACGGAGATGAAATAAAATATGTTGACGATGTACAAAGCGCACCGCTGCCGAGGACATCAAGAATCGGATATACCTTGAATATCGGTACGGGAATTAAACTGAAATCCGGATCATTAAACTTATTCAGCTATTATTTTTCATCCGAATCAGAGGATATACTAATTAAACGAGAAGGCTTGGGGAGCTATGAATACCAGTCACCATTCAGCGATATGCGTTTCCCCGGAAATCTGATTGAACAAAAAGATGACGAAAATATCGTAGTACATAAGGGTCATATAATTGATTTATTCGAAACAATTAAAATTACATCAGGACAGTATAAAGGACGCGGTTTTACTTATGTCCGAAAATCTAACGGCTATGCCGTATCTTCAAAGGGATTTATGAATTTGTTGTCAATGCTGGTTGATAATTCTACAATACGCTATATAAATGATCATATTGTACTGAACTATTATAATAGCCGTATAAACGTTGATACAAGTTATGAATCCGAATATGATGGATTAAGTATTATCTATAAAGGATTTGTATTCTGATAATGACGGTGAGTCTTCTTTATGAATGAATGTCGGAGAGTTTATTCCGAACAAAGTGATCTAACTCGTGACAATAGTTTTATTAAATTGATATGTACTTACCACAAGCATTAGGTTATTATTTTTAAACCGGATCGCTTATGTCAAAGTACGATATTGTAATTACATTCTTTACAATCATTTACGGGTTAATGCTGACCGACCTGTTTCTAAGTATTCATAAACATATATGAGCAGGTAAAAAGATTAAATGGCACTGGCTGCCGGTATTAGCTACGTGGCACCAGTTTTTAATTATACTTAAAAACTGGTGGGATTTGTATTCGTTTCAGGGTTCCAATGACTGGATGAACATTTATTTCTTTGTAGCCTATGGACACCTGATGCTGGTATTGTTCCTGCTGGTATCAATCGCATTACCCGATACAATTGAAGAAGGAACAGAGTTAGAGAACTATTATTTCAATAATCACAGGTATTTCTGGGGATTGATGACAAATGTAGTTGTTGTTACCTCACTAATTACATTGTTTAAGAAAACTCGGGAATACCGTACAGGTGGATGTTTTCGCCGGAGTTGTATCACTCGTTATATCAATTGTATTTCCCCTAATACTGACTTTCACAAAAAGATACATTGTTCACGCTGTATTGCTGATCTTCTTTGTTATTATTACAGTTAGTGAAATTGTAATTACGGGGTTGGGATAGGTCACTGAAGATTTGTGTTGCTATCCGTTCTATAGTGAATAAGAATCAGTTTAGATATGATTTAACTTAACCCATATCCCTGATTATAACTTAATTATTGCATTGGAAATGAAGTGATAATTCTATTATTTTAATTTTAAGATACGGGGACAAATAGAACACGCAATGCATAATTTACAGAAATATGGATTTATTCTTACTTTGCTGTTAATCCTGGTACTATTACCAATATCACATTCATTATCTCAGCCGAGTGATGTACTAAATATAATTTCAGCGGATGCGTATTACCTGAGAACGGAAAGAGTTAAAAGTCCTGCCAGGCACAAGCCCGGGAGTAAATATATTAAACCGGCGCTAACAACTACAAGGAAAGATTATTATAACTTGCGTATAACGATACATTTGAAACGCTATAGTGAAGGTCCCTTGGATATCAGATTAATTTCCGACAGAGGATATACTAAAATTATTAGAATTGAAGAGGACCTTTCTTTATTGCGTCCTGATGATATTTATTATTATTCAAGAGAAATAGTTCTTAACGAAATTGGCTGGTACGAATTTGAAATCGGATATTTCCCGAGGGCAGTCAATGGGAATGAAGTTGATATAATATATGACAAGACAAGAATTTATGTCAACAAATTCAGGTAAATTTGACTATCCGTACCGGGAATAACATTTAATAAAACGAACGATAAACTAATCACCATTGCAATTTATACGACCTCGGCAGAGACTTATTTAATTAATACAAAACCGGAAGACAGCGGCATACCGGTATTTGTATTTGATGATCAGACAGTTTCCATTCATCCATACTTGTCAAATGCAATAGGTGGAGTAAAAGTTAAAATACAGGTATCATACAAACTGGCAGCATTGGAAATATTGGGAGTGGATTCTGAACTAAAGGATATTGAAACGGAACATTGTCCATTATGTAAATCGGTAAATACCGAATATCAGCAAATGAACTAGCTGCAGACAGGGACAAGCCCCGCAGACGGGACAAGCCCTGTATAGTTGGAACGAAAAAAGAGGTTAAGTCGTTATCATTCTATGAGTACCAATTAACGCAAAGAAATTAACATTATTGCATGAAGAAAACAAAGTCAATATACAGGGAAAGAATAAACAGAGTAATAGAATATGTTAATAGTCATCTTCACGAATCAACATCGCTTGAAACACTCGCAGATGTCGCCTGTTTCTCATCATTCCATTTCCATAAAATATTCCTGGCTGTAACCGGTGAAACCGTAAACTCTTTTACTACCAGACTCCGTTTGGAAAAAGCAGCAAGATTACTAAGGTTTTCCAAATCATCAGTAACTGAAATTGCATTGAACTGCGGATTCTCCTCCCCTTCAACTCTATCCAGATCTTTCAAAGATCATTTCGGTATATCTCCCAGCGGATACAGAAGCGGCGGAATAAAAAATGACAAGATTCGCAAAGAACTCTTTTCGATGAACGATTATATTTTACCCATGTCTGATGAAGAATTAGCGAATACATTTCCGGTTACGATTAAAACATTCCCGGAAAGACGCGTCGCGTACATACGAGTAACGGACGCGTACAGCGAAGGAGTTGTATTAAACGCGTTCGAAAGGATGATTAGATGGGCAAAGGAAAACAATTTGTATGAAAGCGGAACTATATTCGGCATGTCACTCGATGATCCTATGGTAACACCGAAAGAGCTGTACCGTTATGAAGTATGTCTGACTGTTCCGGAATCATTTGAATTAAAAAGCGATTCGGATATTTCATTAATGACCATGCCTGAGTACAGGTACGCAACTACCAGGGTTTCGGGTGAAATTAAAATGGTAGGGACGGCAATTAGTTATCTTTTTAACAACTGGCTTATCAACAGTAATTACGAACCGGAACACCAGCATGCGCTGGAAATTTTTCTTGATAAAGAGAGGGTATGCGACTGGAGTAGTTTTGATGAAGAAATATGCATACCGATAAAGAAACGAAAATCTATTAACTAACTATTCTGAAAGGATAATATGAAAACAGGAAATTTCTCACTTAGTCTAAATGTGAAGGATATAAAAAAGTCTAAAGAGTTTTACGAGGCTCTCGGTTTCACAGTATTCCACGGCGTCGAAAGCGAGGGCTGGCTGATCATGAAAGGGTCTGACTGCAACATCGGACTATTCCAGGGAATGTTCGAAAAGAATCTACTAACGTTCAATCCCGGCTGGGACGCAAATGCAAATACAATTGATTCATTCGATGATGTTCGGGAGATTCAGAAAAAACTGAAAGAGAACGGAATTGAAATTGAGAAGGAAATAGATGAAAACAGTTCCGGTCCGGCAAACTTCATGATAACGGATCCCGACGGAAATCCAATCCTGTTCGATCAGCATGTTTAGAACTTTTTTAGCCCGGTTTTGCCGGGCTTGATTCTTACCTTGATTACATGAAGTAATTATATTATATACACATTTATTACAGTCGTATTGTTGGGAAAATCATGAAGTTTGATAATGTTTCTAAAATCCTACTCATCCTATATACTGCAGCAGTCGTTCCTTTTTTATCGGGCTGCGATACAACCAACTCCATTGACGAAGGAGAAATCAAAGTTAAAAGTGATTCCGAACTATACGTATTTAATGATGTCTCAGAAATTTCATTAACTATTAAAAATAATTCTATGAATGCGGTCTATTACATTTGCTCAGGTGATATATATATCGAAGAATTGAAACAAGGAATTATTGAAAAGGATTGGAAAGTCTGGGGCTTTGAAGAATGTCTGGGAGTTCGTTCGATCGAATCCGGAGAAATAAAGGAATTTATATTCGATAAAACTTACTCAACCTCACCATTCAACCTTGACGGAGCAAAATATAATGACGAAGTCAGCTACAGATTCAGGCTGGATTTTTACTCGGATGAAAGCCTAAACACATTTTTATCTATCCACGACAGATACTCAAATAGATTTAAACTGTAAAATAAAATTTGGTTCCTTGGATTTTAACATTACGATTGACGAAAAACAATAAATTCGAGTTTATCGGCAGGTACAGTTGGAATATGTATGGAGAGTGGATTAGTAAAGTCCCCTGCTATTCAACACTGAGATATTTAGCGACTGCATCCGCACATCTTTCGCCGTCAATTGCTGCTGAAATAATTCCGCCTGCGTAACCGGCACCCTCACCTGACGGGAATAATCCTGCTGTCGATATATGCATTAAGGTTTCCGGATCTCGCGGGATGCGTATCGGTGAACTTGTTCTCGTTTCGGCTGCCAGCATTTGCGCTTCTTCGGTTACATACCCTTTCATACGCTTGCCGAATATTTTAAGAGAACGTCCCAGACCTTTCGCTATCTGTTTCGGAAGCAGTTCATGGAGCGGCGCAGCGACTGTTCCAGGAATGTAGGAAGACTCTGGAAGTGACTGCGACGGTCTGCGGTTTATAAAATCCGTTATACGCTGAGCAGGTGCCGTTTGAGTTCTACCTCCGGCATTAAAGGCTTTCCTCTCAACCTGCTTCTGGTATTCGAGTCCGGCAAATACACCGTGTTTTGAAAACTTCTTCCAGTCCTTTTCGGTCACTGTTACAACAAGTCCTGAATTGGCATATGGTGAGTCCCTGCGCGATACGGACATTCCGTTAAGTACAAGTTCACCCGGAGCTGTAGAAGCCGGAACGATTATACCGCCCGGACACATGCAGAACGAGTATACTCCTCTTTCATCTATCTTGCAGCTTAAGTTGTAGCTGGCCGCGGGAAGGTTCGGATTTCTACTGTTCGAATGGTATTGAATACTATCGATCAAAGGCTGGGGATGCTCTAAACGAACTCCCATTGCAAATGCCTTGGCTTCAAGCGTTATGCCCTGTTTATCCAAAAGATAGTAGATATCACGCGCCGAATGCCCGGTTGCCAGTATAACAGCGTCAGCGGTTAATTCGGTTTCATCATTTATAATAACTCCTCTCAAACGATTATTATCAATTATGTAACCGGTCACTCTCGAATTGAATCGGTAGTCCCCGCCGTTATCTGTTATTGTATTCCTGATCGCTTCAACTATCTTCGGAAGTTTATTCGATCCGATATGCGGATGAGCGTCAATAAGTATATCTTCCGCGGCACCATGCTGCTTAAGGAGACTCAATATTCTTCCAACATCACCACGTTTGGTTGAACGGGTATAAAGCTTGCCGTCGCTGTAAGTACCGGCGCCCCCTTCACCGAAACAATAATTTGAATCGGGATCCACCTTGTGTTCCTGCATAATAGCACGCAGATCATGCCGCCTGGCCTGAACATCCTTACCACGTTCCAATATAACAGGCTTTATATTATGCTCAATCAGTTTTAACGCGGCGAACATTCCGGCCGGACCACCGCCGACTATGATAACCTTTTTATCCGATCGAACCGGTTTGAAATCAATTCTGTCCGCAGGTTCATCCGGTGACTCGTTGATATATGCAATTACTTTCAGTCTGTAAACGGGAATTTTGGGACGAGCGTCAACGGAACGCTTAATAATCTTAACCGCGTTTATCTCGGCCGGATTCAATTTAAGTTTTCGGGAGATTACTTTTTTGTGATGTTCAGTATCCGAAACGAATTCGGGCGGGAAGCTGATCTCTAATTCTTTTTGCATGTCTGTCCCCTGTCTATGAGGAAAATTATTGTCAATCAATAATAGTCATTATGTCAATCAAGTAAAACAAGAATTAACGGAACATTAATCACACATAATGGCTTTTGTATAATATTATTTTTAGCACTATTTTATAAAGTCCTTAACAAGGCTCCTTCCATAAAATGGGAATTACGACTAGACATATTATCCGGATATTATTTTCCCTACTCGTAATGGTACTCTTTTCTCATAGTACAATTACAGCCCAAGAAAAAATCGATATAATAAATCAATTTTTTATCAAAGCCAATACAGCACTTGAAAAATCTGATCCTGACTCGGCAGAATACTACTTTGAAGAAATTCTTGAGATTGATGAAAACTATCTCCCCGCGATAGCGGGTCTGGGTAAAGTCGCTTATACTGAAAAAGACTGGGGAAATGTACTAAGCTATTTTGAGGATGTAGCTGAATTAGATACGAATAATATTGAAGCATATTATTACATGGGAATCGCATACAGAGAGCGAGCAAAAAGTAAAGTACTGTGGCTGCGCTGGTGGGACTTTGAAGATGCCGCAGAAAACTTCGATAAAGTAATATCCCGGGATTCACTATACAGGGATGTTTTTTATCAGTACGCTTACCTGCGCAGATGCGAGGAAAAGTTTCCGGAGTCGATAGCTCTGGCACAACGGCAGATTAAGCTAAAACCGGATTCAGTGGAACTGCGAATCGGCCAGTATGATTTGTACATGAATTTTATTCGTAATAAATCAAAGCAGGATTTCATGCAGTGGGCAGATACCTCATACTATCCAGAAACAAAGTTATTTACCGCCGAATTGCACCGTAGACATGAGGAATACCGGCAGGCGCTTAAAATTCTGAATGAACTTGAACTTGGAAATTCTGTACTTCCCATTCAGCTGATCCAGCGAAGCTTCATTAGGATATACTACGAAAAAGGAGACGTCCTCCTGGCTGAGAAATACTACCGGGACGCAGTTGACTTGATTAAAAACAAACTCGGCGCTGACATATTGTTTGAAGATATGAAATACATTATTTCGTCGGGAGATTATAATTATTATAAGAATATTGAATCACCTGATGAACTTAAATTCTTCTTTAAAAAATTCTGGTCCGCCAGAGATCCGCTACCGGCTTCCAAGTTTAACGAGCGGTTAAAGGAGCATTACAAAAGACTCGCCTACGCGGAAGACAATTACGAATTCGACGGATTCCGTACATGGTTTAACAATCCCGATAAATACAATGAGCTTAAATTTCCACTCGCCTACTATCTGAATAATGAATTTAACGACAAGGGATTGATTTATGTCAGGTACGGCCGGGCTGACGACTGGGTAATTACAGCGGAGAGTTCGATTAGAAATGAGTCATGGAAGTATAACGCGACTAATACCACTCCTTCAATGCTGTTCCACTTCCTGAATGAAACTGCCGGATACAACTGGCGTCTTGCTCCTTATGTGATGGGTGAAAAACTCATTGAGGACAGGCTTTCGATAGATCCTCTTGCATACAGAATGTATATAAGCGAGAATCAGCTCGATCAGGAAGGTATTCGATACGAAATGCTCGAACAAAGCAACTCAGATGTCAGTACCGTGTTCGAAACCGAGAAGTCAACATGGATCAGGGAAACCAAACCACTCAATTTCTATATTGATCTGGCAATGTTCAGAGGTGACTCAGGCAGGACAGTTTCCGAACTATATTATTATATACCTGGTAACCAGTTTCCCAAAACCGATGTAACATCGAACATGGTAATTGAATGCGGATTATCTATTACCGATACACTCTACCGGGTTGTGCACGAAGAAAGAAAAAATATCAGTATCCGCGGTGTCGGGAATCCGAATACAGCCTGGATTGATTTCTTCAGGGTAAACCTGGAACCGGGGAATTACAATTTCGGGGTCCACATAAAGGGTAAAGGAAAAGATCTGCTCGGCGCTTATAAATTCAGTTCAACTATCGAAGATTTTCATAAACCTTTCTTATCAATGAGCAGTGTATATAAAACGAATATGGTTTCAACTGCCAGACAGGAGGGCATTTCTGTCAGCCGCGGAGTATTACTCAAACCTAATGCATCAAATTTCTTTGATATCAATCAGCCTCTCCACCTCTTCTTCGAACTTTATAATTTAACTATCGGACAGGAAGACAGTACTGATTACAGGATTGAAATTACAGCCGACCCGGTTGAGAAAGAGAAAAACATTTTCGATGATATCGCAGGTCTTTTCGGCGCCAGCGATTCCGGTGCAATACTTTACGATAAGACGAAAACATCGGGAAAATCATCACTTCAGGAAATGATTACACTTAATATGAGAGAACTTGATCCGGGAGCATATAAACTTCAGATCAAGGTTACTGATAACCTGTTGAAGATATTCAAGATTAGAACGGAAAAGATAGACCTGTATGAATCAGATCAGTAAGTCGACTTGATAACCCCACCATCAATTGCGATAGTCTGCCCGTTTACATAAGAAGCCTGCTCAGACGAGAGATAAACTATAAGTGAACCAATTTCATCCGGTCTGGCTAATCTTTTCAGAGGGACATTATTTGCCATGGATGCCAGAACATGTTCATGAGAATCCCCTGTTTCTTTAGCCTTTGTTACGGCGAGTTCATAAAGTCTTCCAGTCAGGGTATAACCCGGTGCAACATTATTAACAGTTATACCGAACTGACCGACATCATCGCTTAATGTTTTAGCCCACGAGGTTACAGCGCTTCGCAATGAATTCGAAAGCATGAGATTATCGATCGGCTGCTTGACGCTTAAAGAAGTGATATTGATTATCCTACCCCAGTTCTTTGCTTTCATACCTGGTAATACTTCGCGCGATAATCTTACAGCACTTAGCAATACCTGGTCGACCGCGTCAGACCAGTCAGTATCTTTGAGTTCATCAAACTTCCCGGGAATCGGACCTCCGCAATTATTAACAAGTATATCTATTTCACCCAGTGAACGTGTTACCTCTCGTACAGAACTTTCAATATCCATTGGTTTATTAAGATCGCATACTACCCATTCAGGTTCAACTCCGAGATTCTTTTTAAAATCAGATGCTGTTTTAATCAGGTTACCCTGATTAGATGACGCGATTGCGACTTTGCAGCCTTCTTTAATAAATAATTCTGCTGTTGCCCTGCCAATTCCTTTACTCGCAGCACTAATAAAAACTACTTTATCCCTGAGTTGAAAATCCATTTGAAGGTCTCCGTAAAGATTTTTAAGAGGTAATGAAGATAATAAATATGAGCAAAAATAGAAGCATCCAATTTTAAAAAGCCCTGCCGGAACGACAGGGCCTTTATCCAAGTCCATCCATCTACTCTTTTGGAGTTGTTCCCTGATCTTTCACAATGGTTTCAGTATCCATTGCTATAACCAATTCTTCATTGGTGGGTATCCTGAAAATCTTAGCTCTGGAATCAGGAGCTGATAAATCCGCTTCGCCATCGGCAGTCTTGTTAAGTTCTTCATCGAGTTTTAGTCCAACAAACTCCATATTCTCGCAAACTGCTTTACGGGTTAGAACAGAGTTTTCACCAATTCCACCTGTAAATACTAATGCGTCGAGTCCGCCGAGAGCCGCTATATACGAACCGACATATTTTTTAATCCTGTAATTGTAAGCATCAAGAGAAACAATAGCTCTTTTGTTGCCTTCCTCTGCTGCTTCCTCAATTTCACGCATATCGCTGCTGACTCCGCTGAGTCCGACCATACCGCTGTGCTTGTTTAGCAATGTATTCATTTCAGACATTGACAGCTCTTCTTTTCCCATGATGTAAGTAACAAGCGCGGGATCCATATCACCGCAGCGGGTACCCATCAACAGTCCTTCAAGCGGAGTGAATCCCATTGAAGTATCGACTGATTTACCCTGATCAATAGCGGCAATACTTGCACCATTACCAAGATGGCATGTAATAATCTTCAGCGAATCGAAAGGTTTATTAAGAAGATCGGCGGCACGCTGTGAAACATATCTGTGTGATGTACCATGGAAACCATATCGTCTGATTTTGTATCGTCTGTATAGTTCGTACGGAATACCATACAGATAAGCATGCTCGGGCATCAAACCATGAAATGCAGTATCAAAAACACCGCACTGTGGGGTAGCCGGGAGATGAGCCATTGCAGCTTCAATACCCTTAAGGTTTGGGGGATTATGAAGAGGAGCAAGTTCAATATTATCTCTAAGCACACGCATTACATTCTCGGTTATTAAAACCGAACCGGTAAATTCCTCGCCGCCGTGAACTACCCTGTGACCAACCGCATCAATTTCTTTTTTATCTTTTATTACACCATGGTTCGGACTAAGAAGAACCGCAATAACATATTCAATCGCGATAGTATGATCAAGTATTTCGCCTACTATCCTTACCTTGTCCCTGTTAAATGGTTTGTGTGTTAAGACAGCGCTGCTCATACCAATTCTTTCAACCTGCCCTTTTGCAAGAGCGACACTGAGTTCGGTATCAATGAACTGATATTTAATGGAGGAGCTGCCGCAATTTAATACTAAAACTTTCATTATCGTTTCTCCGGATTAAGAAATAATTTTACCGTTTTCATCATATTTATAGAAACCTTCGCCGGTTTTCTTACCAAGTTTCCTGTCCCTGACCAGTTTACGCAGTATAGGGCAAGGTCTGTAGCGCGGTTCCCCTAAATCCCCGTACAGGTGTGTCATCCAGCTAAGTACTTCATCAAGACCCATTGTATCTGCCATTTCAAGCGGTCCAACATTCATATTATAACCCAGCTTCATAGCAGTATCAATATCTTTTGCGGAAGATACACCTTCAAGCAGAATATGCATTGCTTCATTTAGAAACGGTACAATCGTTCTTGTAGTAACGAATCCGGGATATTCATAAACTTCAATCGGCGTCTTACCGATCTTAGCCGCAAATTTTTTAATAACGTCCATTGTTTCATCCGAAGTCTCAAGCGCCCTGATGAGCTCTACCAAAGGAACTTTCGGAACCGGATTTAGAAAATGCATGCCGAGAATTTTTTCTTTTCTTTCTGTGATCTCGGCAATTTTAGTAAGACTGAGTGTGGAGGTGTTTGAAATAATAATTGCTTCCTCTTTAGCAATCTCATCAAGTTTCTTAAAGATAAGTCTCTTTAACTGGAAGCTCTCATCAACTGCTTCAATGATAATATCGGCATTTTTAATATCATCAAAGTCGAGTGTCCACTGAATCCTGGAGAGTATCGATTTCATCTCGCTGTTCGTCATAGTCCAGCGGCCGATTTCATATTCCATTGTTTTCTGAAGCTGTTCTGAAGCAGCTTCGAGATGTTCCTTTGTCTTTTCAAGAATAATCACATCGATTCCTGCAGACGAAACCGTCTGCGCTATACCACGTCCCATCACCCCGGCTCCAATAATTGCAACCAGGTCTATTTTATCGTTGTCCTGCTGCGTTGAAAGATTTCCAAGAAGATCCTCAAGTTTTGTAACTTTCGTTTCGTTATCCGCCATATTTATACCTTTATTAGTAGCATATTTAAAGTCTATTATCGGATAAAATATAAAATAATCCAATAATACGGACTAAAAGAACAAAATCCGTACCATCAAATTAGCACTATTTTGAGGAGAAATACAGGTCCTAGTAGTCCTTTTTACTAAAAATAAAAATACTAAGTGAGAGGTTGAGAATCATAAATAGCAGTGAGGAAATAATCGGCTGAAAATCGGATATACCATCCCCGCGGGCTATTTCCCCGGTGGTAATCCCGAGTTCCTGGGTCTTGGGTAGAATGTAGTAAATAGCATCGATAAAATATTCAACCAGTTTATTATCGAAGAGCATGAATATCTTATCCCTGGCGGACAATACGGGTGAAAAAATGAAAAAGATCAGGTATGAAAGCATCATGGCGAGTACGGAACTTCTCGTCAGTATTCCAACAAGAATTATCATGGAATAGATTACCATGAATGTAAATGTAATAGCAAAGATCGTCCAAAGCAGACCGGCTTCCCAGATGCCGAATTTAAGTCCGATGAGAAACCAGATTCCGATAACGAGGTAAGCGACATTTACGAATACCATCAGTGAACCGCCGAGAAATTTACCCCAGATTATCTGGCTGCGTGAAACCGGTTTACTCAGTAGTAAATCGATACTACCCTTTTCGAGCATATTGGGAATAAAACTGGAGACAGAAAATATGGAGAGAAATAGTCCGCCGCCGTAAAGCGGAACGACAATAAGCATTTTAAAAAATACCGCTACTTCCTCAAGCAGGCTTCCCATCTGGTTCTGACCGTTTACAGAAACGACAGGCATCATATCATCTATACTGACTGTGGCGAACACCAGGCTGATTATTAACAGTACAAGTGTTGATACGCCGAAAAAAGTGATAAATATCTTGCGGGATAATGCTTCTCTGAATGTATAGTCTGTCAACGTTATAATATTTTTCATACCTTTTGCTTCTCTTCATCCTGGATTAAAGTAATAAACATTTCTTCGAGTGTGCTCTTTTTAGGAATAACTGAAAGAATATTGTATTCCTCTTCCCTGATCCTGTCCAGAAGTCGATTAAGCGACTCCACAGAATCAAGCTTAAATGTATACGTCGTTTCATTCGAATTCATAAGTGACGAGGGTTCCATTGAAGCAATAAAATTCTCGCTGAAATTCTTGTCGACTTTTATCTCGAAAACCTCTTTGGTAGTTGTAAGCTCTTCCACACTTCCTTCACGCACAAGTTTGCCTTTATGTAGAATGGCAACCTTATCGGAGATCAGCTCTACTTCTGAAAGGAGATGGCTGTTAAGGAAAACCGTTTTGCCCCTGTTTTTAAGACTCATCAGGATATCGCGAATCTCCTTCCTCCCAAGCGGATCAACTCCGTCAGTCGGTTCATCCAGGAAGATTATATCCGGATCATGAATCATCGCCAAGGCGAGTCCTAACCTCTGCATCATCCCCTTCGAGTACTTTCTTATCTTGACTTTCTTCCACTTGCTCATTTTTACCATTGCAAGCAATTCGTCAATCCTTGCTGACAATTCTGTCGAGTTAATATTGCTGAGCTTTGCAAAGTAGATCAATATCTGCTCGGCATTCAGGTACGGCGGATACTTATGATTCTCAGGGAGGTATCCGACTTTCTTTCGGATACTGTATTCCCTGGCAGGCTGGCCCAGAATACTTGCGCTTCCTATAGTCGGATGAGTTATTCCAAGCAGCACCTTGATAAAAGTTGTCTTCCCTGCCCCGTTTGGTCCGAGCAAACCAAATATTTGTCCCTGAGAAACTGTCAGACTAAAATTATCCAGTGCCAACACATCGCCGCTTTTCCTTCCGGCTTTATAAATCTTTGTTAAATTCGTTACTTCAATTGCGTTCGTAGTCATCAAGTAAAATTCTTCCTTTTTATCATCCGAAATGTTATGCATTCTACAATAATGTTTATCTAATTCCGTATTTTAGCGAGTAATAAAGCAGACACTAAAATAATCCAATAATATTACTAAACAAAGGTTGTTCAGGCATTCGAACTATGATACCCGAAGAGGTACTGCAAAAATATTTCAGCTTCAGCGAGTTCAGACCCGGTCAGCAGGAAATTATCAACTCCATATTAGACGGATCAAACGTGCTTGCTGTTCTGCCTACAGGTGCGGGAAAATCAATTTGTTACCAGATACCGGCTTTGATGGGTGGCAACTATTCTATTGTCATTTCCCCTTTGATTGCCTTGATGAAAGATCAGGTCGATGCCATCAACAAACATGGAAAGTCGGCGGCATATTTAAACAGTTCTCTCAGCTTTAACCAGGCTCGTGATGTATTAAATGATCTGAGCAATGGTTCAATAAAAATCCTGTTTGTGGCTCCCGAAAGGCTTGAAAATTCTGAGTTCACCAATCTGATTAAAAATAATAAACCGGATTATTTATTTGTGGATGAAGCACACTGCATAAGCGAATGGGGACATAACTTCAGACCGAGTTACCGGCACATTAAATCCTTTTGTGAGACTACCGGAATTGAAAAGATTTCCGCGTTCACGGCAACTGCGAATCCTGAAGTGCAGGACGATATCATTGAACAGCTTGATTTTAAACGTGCTGCAAAGTTCATTCGCGGATTCGAAAGAAGTAATATCGCGATCAACATATTGAAAGAAAGCAGTAAGAAAGAGATCTGCACGCGAATACTTCAGCGAGACCAACTACCCGCAATTGTTTATACAGCCACACGTAAACTAAGCGAAGATGTTTCTGAATTTCTGCAATTTAAAAAGTTCAGTGCAGCGGCATATCACGCAGGACTCGGCAGTGACCTGCGTAAGATGATACAGGATGATTTCATTAATGACCGGACAGATATTATTGTGGCTACAAATGCGTTCGGAATGGGGATAGACAAGCCGAATATCAGGGCGATAATCCATTACAATATGCCGGCTTCGATAGAGAATTATTACCAGGAATTCGGACGGGCCGGGAGAGATGAAAAGGATTCCAATGTTTATCTCTTGTTCTCTCCGCGTGATAAAGCTATTCAAAAATTCTTTGTCGAGAACAGCTATCCGACAGAAACGGATATCCGCATGACCTATAATATGATTTGCGATTACGGTAAAACTGCTCTTGGATCTACTAAAGATGAGTCCATTAAACTTGATGAAGGTTTCATGAAACTCCTAAACCTGAATAAGATGAACAGGATCAAGCTTCTTCATGCAATCAATGTTCTGGTAAATTCGGGATATCTTCATAAACCTGCGAACATCGGTAATAGATATGGGGTATCGCTTCTACTACAGCAAGCAAGAATTAAAAAATTCATTGAGTCTGAGTCAAACGCAACAATAAAAGATTTTATATTACTCTTAATCAAAGAGTATGGGTATACAGTCATAGACAGCAGGGTTAATATAAATCCGGGAAAGTTCTCCAGAACTCTTGATGTCCCTGAGGAGAATCTAATTGAACTCGCCAGGTGGCTACACAACGCGGGAATAATCGAGTTCAGCGAACCGCATGAAGGTGATCAAATTAATATTGCCGGTACCAGAATAAAAGCGCAGAATTTACAGCTCAACACCGCCTCCATTGAACATCTCATCGACGTATCGAAGCGAAAACTGCAAAGTATAATGGAGTTTGTAAACAGTAATGAATGTCGGTTCAAATATATTATAAATTACTTCGGCGAGGATGCGGACAATTACAGTTGCGGGAAATGCGATAACTGCCGCGGTGTATCAGGAACTGAGACGGAATCATTGGCGTACCTGAAGGATATTATTATTGAAACATTGCATGAACTTAAGACACCTATAAAATCAAGAGATCTCATTAATCTGCTTCTTGGTCACTCAAATCATCCGGGCATTAGAAAAGCCACCAACTTCGGACGAATTGAACATTTCAATAAGACGGAAATAAGTGAGGCTATTCTTGATTTAACTGCCAATGAATTCATTGAAGATTTCGACAGCGTAGTCAAACTTACTGATAAGGCCAACAGCTATATTCTCAAAGAAGGTAAAAAGGATGCAAGTAATGAATCTTCGGAGGAGTTTAACTCTTACCTTCAGATCTATAATAAGTTAAAAGAAGTGAGGGAATTTGCAGCGAAGAAATTCTCCCAGGTACCGGAAGTTATTTGTTCGGACAGGATACTCCAGGAAACTGCCCGTTCATTACCATCCACACCGACACAATTAATGCAAATTAACGGTTTCACACAAAGACATTTTAACAAGCTGGGTGATGAAATTATTGAGATCATCAAAGAGTATAAAAAGGAATCTGAAGTAAAAAGTAAATTGAATGAAGATATTCCCGAGCATTCATTTAAGGTATACGATCTGGTTCGAAAGAGATATTCGCTTGAAGATATAGTGTCGTTTACTAAATTGCCGGAAGCCGTGGTTTCTATGCAGATTGAATCACTGATTGAAATTGATCATGAACTGGATATATTATCACTCATTGATAAAGATGAGACTGATGCGATTTTAGAAAAGATAAAAAGCGGGGATAGAAATTTGAAGTCCATTAAAAGTGATCTCCCATCCTCAATTTCATACGGAAAGATCCGGATAATGCTGGCAAAGTCGAGATACGGAGAAATTAATTAACTGCGGACTTTCTTAAAGTATCGATATATGCTTCGGATAATTTGAAAAATTTGTCCCAATTTTCGTTGTCCTCTCCAAGTAATTCCAGATCCTTTTCATACTGATCCTGAGCTGTATTATGCTTTTCAAAAACCTGATTCTTGTAAATTTCGAGAGAGTCCTGATTGGCGGAATACTTTTCTTTTATTACCAGTAAATCTACATAAATTTTCGCAGTAACATCAATATGACCTGACGGTTTTTCGTTGCAGAATGCTGCAGCAAAAATAAATGCTGTGAGTAGGACTAACTTTTTCACTAATTTTTCTTACTGGCTTCGAATAGAATTCGCTTTTCTTTTTCAGTCAGATTCTGGTAACCGCTCTGGCTGATCTTATCAAGGATTCTGTCAATTTCCCCCTGATCTATAGCTTCATCAGATTTCGACTGACTATTAATTTCATAGAATTTGGCTTCTTCAACTCCGCCTTCTTTCTTAAACGGGCGTCTGAAAGTCTGCTTAAAATTAAAATCACTGCCTGAACTTGAAGATGAGCTTTTAGCGGCACCCGAAAAGAGCCTATCAAAATTGAAGTGATATTTCCTGTCGAGCAAAATGAAAATAACTGCTGACGCCGCTCCGCCGATGTGCACCAGATGCGCAACCAGATCCATGGACTCAACCGACATAAATTCGAAAACCATAAGGATAACAACAAGATACTTGGCTTTTACAGGAAGAAGGAAATAAATGTAAATGTATCTGTCCGGGAAAAACATTGCGAAGGCGACCATAACTCCATAAACAGCTCCTGATGCTCCAATTGTCGGTGCGCCTCCTGATACAAACGGAGAGGCAACAAGATGAAGCAAACCTCCAACTACACCCGCAAGAAGATAAAAGATTAAAAACTTTTTGGAGCCCCAGTAATTTTCAATTTCCATACCGAACATCCACAGGATAAACATATTCATAGCGATATGCCAGAAACCGCCATGCATAAACTGGTAGGTGATCAACTGCCACGGTAAGAATATCATTGAAAACGTATCGCCGTTGCCCATAGAATAATCGATACCGGAAAGAGGAACAAGGGCAAAGAATTTATTCAGATATAGTTCACCCGGAATACCTCCGAATCTCATAGACTGTGCAAGTATTTGAATAAAGAAGACAATTCCATTTATAATTAGCAGTTTTTTTATTACAGGAGGCAGAAACGAAAAACCGCCGAATCCTCCAGGTCTGTAATAATCCCGATCGCCAAGACCCATTTTATATCCTTATGAAATAACTGTTTTGAAACAAGATACTTCTTTTTAGTATAAATATAAAGAAGCAATCTAATTCCATTAGACTGCTTCTTTATCAAAAAGTTTCTTAAATAATTATGCTTCGCTGAGGGCCTCAACACCAGGTAAAACCTTACCCTCAAGGAATTCGAGTGACGCACCGCCACCGGTAGATACGTGAGATACCTTTTCATCGAGTCCGGCCTTTTTAATTGCCGCAGCAGAATCACCGCCGCCAACTATAGTAATCGCGCCTTTGGCAGTAGCTTCAGCGAGAGCTTCAGCAATTGCTGTTGTACCTTTCGCAAAATTACTGAATTCGAATACTCCCATTGGACCGTTCCAAACTACCGTACGACTGTTTGCAACTTCTTCACTGAAAAGCTTTATCGACTCAGGTCCGATATCCAAGCCCTGCTGATCAGCGGGTATAGAATCGACACCGACAATTGTTTGAGGAGCTTCATTATCGAATTCGGGTGCAATAACAACATCTACAGGCATAAGCACTTTGGCTTTTGAACTCTCGAATTTAACTAGCAGTTCTTTTGCAAGTTCAATTTTGTCTTCCTCTAATAAAGATTGGCCGATCTCATAGCCCTGAGCTTTATAGAAAGTATAGGCCATTCCGCCGCCAATAATCAGGATGTCTACTTTGTCCAGAAGATTATTAATAACGTCAATCTTACCTGATATTTTTGCACCGCCGAGAATAGCTGTGAAAGGTCTCTCCGGCTCAGCAATTGCCTGTCCGAGATAATCGAGTTCTTTTTTCATCAAGTAGCCCGAAGCACACTTTTCAACGAACTTAGTAACACCTTCTGTGGATGCGTGAGCCCTGTGAGCACTTCCGAAAGCATCATTAACATAAACATCAGCTATTGCGCCAAGTTGTTCCGCGAAAGCTTCATCATTCTTTGTTTCTTCGGCATGGAATCTAACGTTTTCCAGAAGAAGGACTTCACTATCCGTCAGAGCATCTGCAGCGGCTTTAACATCTTCACCGATACAGTCCTCAATAAACTTAACTTCCTGTGATAGCAATTCACCCAATCTTACTGCAACGGGACGAAGGCTGAATTCAGGTTTCTTCTCCCCTTTTGGGCGACCGAGATGACTCATTAATATAGCCTTGCCACCATCGGAAATTATTTTCTTAATAGTCGGTAACGCAGCGACAATTCTCCTGTCGTCTGTAATGTTTTGATTCTCATCAAGCGGTACATTGAAATCGACTCTGACTAGGACTTTCTTTCCTTTTAATTCAATGTCTTCAATAAATAGCTTAGCCATTTTATAATTCCTTAAAAAATAATTCTCAAAAAAAAAGGCGGCATAAGCCGCCGTTAAGAAATCAACTCTTATTTTGAAGCAATGTACTGAATGAGTTCAAGAACTTTGCATGAATAACCCCATTCGTTATCGTACCAGGAAACAACTTTTACGAATTTATCGGTAAGCTGAATACCTGCATTCGCATCGAAAATAGATGTTCTTGAATCACCGAGAAAATCGGTTGAAACAACTGCATCTTCAGTATAACCGAGAATTCCTTTAAGATTTGTTTCAGAAGCTTCTTTCATTGCTGCTTTTATATCATCATAAGAACAAGCTGTTTTCAAATTAACAGTAAGGTCAACTACAGAAACATTAGGTGTAGGGATACGGAAAGACATACCTGTAAGTTTACCGTTAAGTTCAGGAATAACCTTTCCAACGGCTTTTGCAGCGCCGGTTGAAGATGGAATAATATTCTGGCTGGCTCCTCTGCCGCCTCTCCAGTCTTTCTTTGAAGGACCATCGACAGTTTTTTGTGTAGCAGTTGTCGCGTGAACTGTTGTCATTAAACCATCTTCAATACCGAATTTATCGTTAAGAACTTTTGCGATAGGCGCAAGACAGTTTGTAGTACATGATGCATTTGAAACTATATCCTGACCGGCATATGATTCATTGTTTACACCCATAACGAACATAGGTGTATCATCTTTTGACGGAGCTGAAAGAACAACTTTCTTAGCACCAGCTTCAAGATGTGACTGAGCTTTTTCTTTAGTCAGGAATAATCCTGTAGATTCAACAACATACTCTGCACCAATCTCATCCCACTTCAAATTTTTAGGATCCATTTCGGATGTGACGCGGATAGATTTTCCATTTACAACTAATGCACCGTCCTTAACTTCTACATCGCCTTTAAACAGACCATGAGTTGAATCATACTTCAGCATATACGCTATGTAATCCACATCAAGCAGATCGTTGATTCCAACAACTTCTACTCCTTCAACTTCGACAGATCTGCGAAATACAAGTCTTCCTATCCTGCCGAATCCATTAATGCCTATTTTAATTGCCATGATTATACCTCCTTTAACGTATTATTTGCGAATTTTTCAATCTAAAATATACCCATATATCTCCGTTTTTTCAATTTAAATAAATGTTATTATTACTGCCTAATTGCATGAAATCCTTAGTTTTATGAAATAAATAATTTGCATAACGAGCAAAATTTGATTATAAATGTGATGTTAATCACAAAATTTCTTAAGGAATACAAAAAATGGAGACATCATACAATTCACTGATGTATGTTCCAATTTTTTCCGATCTCCCGGAAGAGACAATTGAGAAAATTGCATCCGTAGGTATGAAGAAAGTCTACTCAAAAGAATCGATTATATTAATGGAAGAAGATTCCGGTTCGGCAATGTTTGTTATTATTAAAGGCAAGGTTAAAGTAGCCCGAACCAGCAGTGACGGCAGAGAAGTTATATTGTCAATTTTGTCCGAATCAGATTTCTTCGGTGAGATGGCTATACTTGACGGGCTCTCCCGTTCCGCATCGGTTATTGCTCTGGAGGAATCCGAGCTGTTCATTATTCAAAGAGATCAGTTTCTGGAACTACTAAAGAAATATCCGGAGATTTCAATTAACCTGCTTCAGGAACTCACAAGAAGACTGCGCTCTGCGGATATGAAAATTAAAGCGCTTTCTCTGAAAGATGCCGAGGGTAAAGTTGCAACCGTAATTCTTCAGATAGCCGAAGATGCAGGTAAGATAAAGCATGGTACAGTTGAAATTGAGAAGCTTCCCCTCCAGCAGGATCTTGCAAATATGGCAGGCACATCACGGGAAACTATTTCGAGAACACTTCATTCTTTCGCAAAGAAAGGTTTGGTTGAACTCGAAGGCTCCAAACTCAGAATACTCCATTTCGAAAAATTCAGGGAAACGTACTTATAAGCTCCATGGAATATAAAGTTGATCTACATATGCACACTGTTTATTCCGATGGAGCTTTTACAACCGAGGAATTGATGAATAAGGTCAAGGATGCCGGACTTACTGTAATAAGTATTACGGACCATGACAGCGTTAATGCTATAAAAGAAGCTACGGAAATCGGGAAAGATCTCGGCATCGAAGTCATTCCGGGTGTTGAACTAAGTACCGATATTGAGGATAAAGAAGTACACCTGCTCGGATATTTCATCGATATTGAACATGAAGAACTTGATAAGTACTTAAGATTTTTCAGAGAGGAACGATTTTACCGCGCCAAAAGAATGATAAAAAAACTAAACGAGTTCGGGATTAGTATCAGCATCGATGATGTTATGGATGTAGCGCAAAACTCAGCTATCGGTCGGCCTCATATAGCACTTACACTAAGTAATATGGGTGTTGTCGGTGACTTTTACGAAGCTTTTCATAAATACCTCAGGGATAATGGACCTGCCTATGAGAGGAAGATTCATGTATCGCCGCAAAGCGCGTTAAAACTAATTAATGATGCTGGAGGTCTCTCCTTCATTGCTCATCCCGGGCATTTAAAAGAATCCATTCTATTAAACCTGATTAATGCAGGTGTGGACGGAATTGAGGTAACACACCCGTCCCACAATGATTATCAGAACAAATTTTACAGGGGCATAGTAAATCAGTATTGCCTTCTGGAATCCGGTGGTTCCGATTTTCACGGGGGTGCCAAGTCTGATGAAGACAACCTCGGAAAATATACTATTAATCCTCAACGCCTTGATGATATGAGGCAAATGCTGCGGGGTAATTTTATGGATTAGTTTTGCCTTCCTCTTTAAAATATGATAAATTTTGGACTTTCAGAATTTACAGAAATTAGTAAATTTGAGCACATTTTTAACAAGTTAAAATCCCGGAGCTTTTTGCTTATTAACCTCTTTACAATTCTATTACAATTATATGTTGGGTGACTAAATGATTCAAAGATATGTATTGGTTATTCTATTAATAGCAGGGATTCTTTGTGCTCAGGAATTAAACATCTGGAAAAACTATTCTAACATGCAAGAGGTTAATAACATTACGTCGGTAGATGATATTATTTGGGCTGCTACATCGGGTGGTGTATTCTCAACAGATTTACTGGAATATGATAATGTGCTTACGAAATCGGAAGGGCTGAGCAGTCAGGGTATCACAGCAATTGAGGCAGATCAATTCGGCAGAATTTGGATAGGGACCGATAACGGAATAATTAATATTTATGATCGGGAGACGAAAGGATTAAATAAAATTCTTGATATAAACAGAACCGAAAACACGAGGAAGGCTATTAACGATATTTATATCAAAGATAATAAAGCATATGTCTCAATCGACTTTGGCTTGTCTATCATAGATGTTGAATCCATGGAGTTCATCGAAACAGTTTTAAAGTTTGGAGATCTTCCCTCAAACAGTAAGGTGAACGGAATAAATATAACAGACAAGATTTATGTAAGTACGGAAAACGGACTGGCAATTCAGAAGCCTAATACTCAGAATCTTGCGAATCCGGAAAGCTGGGAATCCACATTTATAGGAATCGAAGCCGGACAAATTCCCGCCGGGACTATATTGAATTCTGTTTCATTCAACAATGTACTTTTTGTCGGAACAAATACGGGACTATTCAACTACACATCAAACCAGTGGAGCAAGATCGGCAGTTCCAGCAGTAGTATAGCAGATATCGATGTATATGAAGATTTACTATTCATACTATACGAACATAGTCTTTATTCATACGATGGCAGTTCATTCTCTCTAATCTATTCGAATAATGATAATACATTCAACAAATTAGATGTAGAAAACAATTCATCATTTTTTATAGCTTCGGCTGAAGGAATCATACAATTTAACGATACCGATCTAGATTATTACTACCCTAACGGGCCTATCACAAATAACTTTTTAAGTGTTGCTATCGACAACTCAAGTAATGTTTGGGCCGCTACAGGTAAAAATGAAAGCGCCGGAATGGGATTCATGCGGTTTGATCAAAACTCATGGACTTCATTCAACAAATCTTCAGATGACAGAGTTATAACAAATGCTTTTCATAAAGTTTTCACACATGAAGATATGGTGTTGCTCTGTACATGGGGAAACGGATTTTCAATATTCGAGAATGATTCATTGAATAACTTTACATCTAATAATACTGAACTTGAGGGTATTTCGGACAATCATGATTTTGTTGTAATACAAGGCGTAGATGTTGATAATTCCGGCAATATCTGGGCATTCAATCATTGGCCGTACAACAATCATAACTTATTCGTACAGACACCGGATAATAACCAGTACTCCTTCAGAGTCCCGCCAAGTTTCAGCTTCAGCGATAAAGTGTTTTTAGATAACGGAGCGATAGACGAGTATAATACAAAATGGTTCAGTATAAACGACAACGGACTTTATTATTTTAATGAAAACGGCACACTCTCTGATAATTCGGATGATGCCTGGGGACAACTCAGTCAGACACAGTATTTTAACAGCCGGGATATAACTTGCATTACAGTTGATAATCGAAATGAAATTTGGGTAGGTACTACGTTAGGGATAAAAATAATACCGGACCCATCAAGTCCGAAGAGCCAGATGCTGACAGTATTTCCGCTCAGGCAGCAATCAATAAGCTGTATTGCTGTTGATCCGTTGAATCATAAATGGGTTGGAACCAGTCAGGGATTATTCCATGTTACTTCAGACGGATCTGCACTAATTGAACAATATGACAGTAAAAACAGCCCCCTGCCAACTGACAATATACAGAGCGTTGCAATTGATAATAATACCGGAATAGTGTATATCGGTACTGAATACGGATTGTCTTCCATCAGCACAACTTCCATTCAGCCGAATAGTGATTTCAGTGAACTGTTTGTTTATCCGAATCCACTTGTGCTTGGAAACTCCAGTGATAATACTGTTAAAATTGACGGACTTGTTGAGAATTCTTCTGTAAAAATACTGACTATTAGCGGTAAACTTGTGAATGAATTTGAGACTGTAGGTGGAAGAATCGATTATTGGGATGGGAAAGATTTAGACGGCAAATATGTTGCAAGCGGAATTTATATCATTGTTGCATACGATCAGGAAGCAAACCAGGTTAAAACTACCAAACTTGCGGTTCTTAAAAAGTAAATGGATGTTAATAATAGCATATGATAGATTTTCAAAACGTTGGCATCCATTTTACCGGTGAAAATATTTTCTCGAGCGCTTCATTTAAGATAAACAACAGCGATAAAATTGCTTTAGTTGGAGCGAACGGGTCAGGTAAATCGACAATACTCAAGTTACTTACAAATCGGCTCAAGCCAACCGAAGGATCAATCCTACCCAGAAAAAACATTAAAATCGGATACTTGCCTCAGGAGTTTATTAATACATCTTCCCTGCCTTTGTTTGAAGAGGTCAGAAATTCTCTCAAGGAGATTAAAGAAATTGAACTACAGGAAAATGACTTACACAGTAAAATTGAATTATCTGACTCGGAAGCTGAAAAAATTGAATTGAGCCATAAGCTGGGTGAACTGGATCAAAAGAAATATATAGCAGATTATTACTCAATTGATTCACAAATTGAAAAAGTTCTAATGGGTTTAGGATTCGATACGGAAGAATTCGGGAGACCAATAACGCAGTTCTCTGGCGGCTGGCAAATGAGAATCGAACTTGCAAAAATCCTGCTTGGAAGAAATGATATTCTTCTTATGGATGAGCCTACCAATCATCTCGACATCGAATCATTACAATGGCTGGTTAATTACCTTGGAAGTTATAAAGGAGCGCTCCTGCTGGTTTCGCATGATAAGTATTTCCTGAATAAATTAACGAACAAAACACTCGAGTTGTTCAACCGGCAGGTGACTTACTACAACGGTAATTATGAAAAGTATATCAGGTATAAAGATCAGCGAGATGAACAATTAAAAGCTGCTTATGCAAATCAGGAAAGAAAACGTAAACAGACCGAACGATTTATTGAGCGGTTCAGGTACAAGAATACAAAAGCAAAGCAGGTTCAAAGTCGTATAAAACAGCTTGAGAAGGAAGAGAGAATAGAACTGCCGGACTTCGAGAGCTCCATTGACATACGCTTCCCTCCAGCTCCAAACAGCGGTGCTGTCCCCGTTGAGATATCCGATCTGGCTAAAAGCTACGGTGACAAAGAAGTATTTGAAGATATTAGCCTTCAGATAGTAAGAGGAGACAAAGTTGCCTTTGTCGGTCCGAACGGTGCCGGGAAAACAACATTAGCTAAAATTATCGCCGGTCAGCTTCAGCCGTCTTCAGGAGATATCAGGTTCGGGCATAATACATTTATTTCGTACTATGTACAGGAAGTTGCAGATGCACTTAATCTTGAGTCTGATATACTTGATATAATAGCCACTGCAGCTCCGGATATGACGCCGGGACAAATTCGCAGCCTTCTGGGTTCGTTTCTATTCACGGATGATGATGTATTCAAGAAGATAAAAGTTTTATCAGGCGGGGAGAAAAGCAGGGTCGCACTTGCGCAGATACTTGTCACAAAAGCAAATCTGATTATTCTTGATGAGCCGACCAATCACCTTGACATAAACTCTAAAGAGGTGCTGCAGAAAGCACTTATAGAGTACAATGGTGCTCTGGTTATAGTTTCGCATGACATTGCTTTCCTTAGACCGATTACCAATAAAGTCTATGAAATAAAAGGAGGATCGGCCAAACTTTATAACGGTGATATCGACTACTATCTCTTTAAAAGTAATGAGGATTTAACCGAAAGATCCGTAAAGTCATCCACATCAGTCAAGAGTGATGGGATTTCAAGGAAAGAGATCAAAAGGGTGGAGGCGGAAAAGCGAAAACAAAAGTTTAATGCAACAAAAGAATTAAAAGTAAAAATTGAAATACTCGAATCACAATTAGCGGAATTAGAGTCCAAAAAAGAAACACTTGAAAACGAATTAAGTAAGCCGGAAATATTCAGCAATCCGGCATTGGCTAAAGATAAAAATTCCGAATACGAGACAGTAAAAACCAATCTTGAAGAATTGTTCAACGAGTGGTCTTCTGCATCCGAGGAACTTGAGGAAATTGAAGCAACATTTGAGGATTAATTCAAAAATTCCTCCGCGAGTCCAATACCGCCGTAAAGCGGAGCGTCATCACCTAATTCTGTTGCAACAATCTTAACAAACTTACCCGGTTCCGGCAGCACTGATTTTCTAAAAGATTTTTCAATTATGGGCAGCATATAATCATTCATGGCTTCAATTACTCCCCCGCCAAGAACAATTGTATCGATATTCAATAACGTTGTAACACTTCCGAGAACAGAACCGATAACTTTGCAGGCATTCTCGATATGTTCCTTAACAAGCTTATCATTTTCTTTCACAGCTTTCGCAAGTGTCTTACTCTTTATCTTCGACTTCCCTGCTTTTTTTATTATTGTAGAGGCGCCTTCGCTTATTTCTCTTTTAATCGATTCGACAATCGCGGTTCTGCTTGCTATGTTTTCAAAAGTTGATTTGCTGGAAGATGAGCTTATGCAACCTTTTGAACATACTTTCATGTGCCCAATTTCCCCGGCAAAAAACGAAGATCCCCTGTACATTTGACCATTGAATATCAGTGCACCCCCGATTCCTGTTCCAACAAATACAACAAGCATATTATTTACCTGATCCTTAAACTCGAATCTCTTTATACCGAGTGCAGCAAGGTTAACATCATTCTCAATCAGGATCGGTATATCAAAATAATTTCCGAGTTCACCTTTTATATTAAAATCCTTCACTCCCAGATTCGGAGCGTTGCCGATAACTCCTGACTGCGGATCAACAGTTCCGGGTACTCCAAGACAAATTGCCCGAACATCGCCTAACTTCATACCATTATTAGATAATATTTGTTTAACCGAGCCTGCAATACATTCTACAATATATCCCCCGCCCTTCGATATATCGGTAGGCACTTTAACTCTGTCGACGATCTCATTCGATTCACTCAATAGCGCACTGAGTATCTTTGTCCCGCCAAGATCAATTGTAATTGTGTGCTTTTTATTCAAAATATCTCCTTCGGCATTCAATTTCTTTTTCTATAAATTCCTAACCAGAAAATACAAAAGTGTTAAATTAGAAATCAATAAAAGAATACATCAAAATGAAGAATATAAGACCTGTTAAAAAACTCGGTCAGAATTATCTGGTAGATCAAAATATTATTAACAAGTTTGTCGCTGAAATAGATATAAAACCTGATGATTTGATTTTAGAGATCGGACCAGGAAAAGGCGCAATAACAAAAGTCCTGGCTGCCAAAACAAATAATATAATTGCGATCGACATTGATTCCAGAATAATTGATCCGCTGAAGGAGCAATTACCTAATATTGAGATCCAACACAAAGACATATTAAAAACAGACATTAGAGAAATTTCTGGAAATAAGGCATTAAAGGTTGTTGGAAACATACCGTTCAACCTCACCAGTCCAATATTGTTTCAACTGGCAGAATCGAGAGAGTATTTATCTGATGTAGTATTTATTGTTCAAAATGAAGTAGCTAAGAGAATTACGGCTGTTAAAGGGACTAAAGAGTACGGCATTTTAAGTGTAATTCTAAACTACATTTCTCAGGTTGATTATTGTTTCAAAATAACTAGAAATGTATTCAATCCCCGTCCGAATGTTGATTCAGCCGTTATACATATGAGATTTAATAAACCGCTGAGAGAGGAAGTCGATTTTAACACTTTCATATCGGTTGTAAAGGCATCCTTCGGAAACAGAAGAAAAACTTTAAAAAATTCATTGAGTAATAGTATATTTAATACTTATGATTTAAGTAGAATTTCTGTTGATTTAAGTTTGCGCGCAGAAAAATTATCAGTGGACGATTTTGTCAAACTAACACTACAAATTCAAAATCTTGCTTATGAATGACCAAAACGAAAATAGAGAAGTAAAAGACGTTATTAAAGTCGATTCAGAACTTTTGGAAAATCTTTCCGAGTTGATTGAGAATGAAGATTCAAAAAGTATACTGAATATGCTTGTTGATATTCACTCAGCGGATATAGCTGAAATTATAAATCACTTGCGGATAGAGGATGCCAAATATGTTTTTGAACTACTAACAACTGAGGTTGCGAGCGAGGTTTTAGTTGAGCTTGATGAAAACCTGCGTGAGAAAATTTTAAAAGATATTGACGCCAAGAAAATCACTGATATAGTAGATGAACTTGAAACAGATGATGCAACCGATATTGTTAGTGAGTTACCGATTGAAGTTGCCGAACACGTACTTGAAAACATAGACATAGCGGATTCAGTAGAAGTTAAGGAACTGCTCAAGTATGCCGAGGATTCTGCCGGTGGTATAATGAGCAGCGACTATGTATCTATTACCGATACTTCGACTGTTAAACTTGCTATCGATACAGTACGCAGACATGCTTCCGAGTTCGACAATATTTATTACATATATGTACTGGACGAGCAAGGTATTTTAAAAGGAATTGTTGCTCTGAAATCACTCCTCATCAACGAATTGGAAACGCAGATATCGTCTATAATGGAAGAGGATCTAATTTATGTTACACACGAAATAGATCAGGAAGAAGTAGCAAACATCATGCAAAAATATGACCTTATAGCCGTTCCTGTTGTTGATGAAAATAAAAAGATGCTCGGGAGGATAACGATTGATGATATTGTTGACGTTATCCAGGAAGAAGCTGACGAAGACTTCCAGAAGATTGCCGGTCTTTCTGAAGACCAGGAATCAAGCGACTCCGTTTTTAGAATTACTCGAATTCGCCTCCCCTGGTTGATAATGGCTCTTATAATGGAATTGCTTGCGGCGATCGTATTATCACAATTTGAATCGGATGTACAGCAATCGATAGTTGTAATGTTCTTTATTCCAGTGGTTATGGCAATGGGCGGAAGTTCAGGTTCTCAGGCCGCTATTGTTATGGTAAGAGGAATATCCACTGGTGATGTTTGGTATCATGACAGTATGCGAAATTTAATGAAAGAGTTTTCAGTCGCTTTCCTGAACGGACTTGCGTGCAGCGCTGTATTGCTGGTGGCTTCTTACTTGGTCTTCAGTGATACAACACTTCAACTTTCAATAATTCTATCAGCTGCTCTGTTGCTGATTATCGTGTGTGCTACAATGGTTGGGGCTTCAATACCACTAATTCTGAAAAAATTCGGCGCCGACCCGGCTATTGCTACGGGTCCGTTTGTATCTACTACAAATGATATCCTCGGATTGGTAATATACCTAGCATTAATCTCAATCTTCTATATTGCCTGATGAACAAACTCACACAAACTTTAAAATATTTGAGAGCTGTTGATTTTGTTGTTGTAGTCTTTGCAGGACTACTGTCAATAGTCAATCTGGTTTTTATAAATCGAATAGACAACTGGTCGATTCATATTACTCTCAATGTTCTGACGGCTTTGTTCGTAATTGTAATTGCTTATTTTGACAAGTATAAACCGGGAATATGGATCACTCAGATCCATTACTGGTATCCCGTACCATTGATTTTCCTCTGCTTCAAAGAGCTGTATTTTATGGTGAAACCGATTCACGGCGTGGATTACGATCAGATATTAATTAATATTGACAGATTCATATTTGGCGGCGATCCGACACATTATCTTTTTACAATTGCCAATCCTGTACTTACGGAACTTTTACAAATCGTTTATGCTACATTCTTTTTCCTGCCGGTTATTCTCGGAGTAAATTTATTATTAAAAGGCATGGAAAAGGAGTTTCACTTCACAACTTATTCAATAGTCCTCGGTTTCTTTTTGTCTTACATCGGATACTTACTTGTACCTGCAATTGGACCAAGATTTACTCTCCACGATTTTGCAGCAACTAATTATGAACTCCCGGGATTGTTCCTTACCAACTACCTTCGAGAGATAGTAAACGCCGGGGAGTCAATTCCCGCCGGTACAATTAATCCTATTGAAGTAGTCCAGAGAGATGTTTTCCCCAGCGGACATACACAAATGACGCTGATTGTAATGTATCTTTCAGTCAAGTTTCGATTGAGGTCGCGTTACTTCTTTTTGGTAAACGGATCTCTGCTTATATTTTCAACAGTCTATTTGAGATATCATTACTTTATCGATCTGGTCGGCGGCACACTATTTATGGTACTCACAATGGTTATGGGGAAATGGCTTTACAATAAATGGATGCGTTTTAGAAATGAAAATACCTTTGAGTACCCTGCTTAATCTTCTTTGGCCTGATCGATTTTATGAACTGTCGCAACAATTAAAGAAAAATATCTATCCAGAGCACAATTCGAATCCTCCCTCAGATAACAATTATCCTCGTCAACAGAAGCTTTACACTCTGCACATACTTTTTTACGCAGTTCCTGATGAAGTTCATAAATATCATCCGATGAGGAATTATGAATTACATCAATAATTGAAGGGAGAAACAACCGAACAGCGCATTTTTCCTTATGTGTAAGCGTACAATCCCCGTCATCGGTGGAATCAACACAAATTGAACAAATGGTTTCTTCTATTGCTTTGGAATATTTATCAATATTATTCATAGTTTTTCAAAAGTTGTATGTAAATTAGTGATCGCTGATTACAAACGTTTTAAAATAACGCATTTTATGGATAAGAAAAAACAAGTAAGTAAAATATTCGACAGCATTGCTTCCCGTTACGATTTATTGAATCATCTGCTTAGCGCAGGTATTGATATAGTATGGCGTAAAAAAGCATTACGGATGAGTAAAATAAACAGAGGCAGTTCCTTGTTGGATGTTGCCTGCGGTACCGGCGACTTTGCCATAGAAGCACGAAAGATGGGTGTTAACAAAATTGTCGGTGCGGATTTGTCAATTAACATGCTCAAGCAATTCAAAAAAAAGTCCGATTGGAGCAAGGGCAGCATAACGCAATGCGTTGCTGAAAATTTGCCATTTGCAGAGAATACGTTTTCCCATATTACAGTAGCTTTCGGAGTAAGAAACTTCTATGATATCCTTGAGGGGTTTAAGAATTTCCGCAGGGTTTTAAAAGAGAATGGGAAAGCCGTGGTTCTCGAATTCAGGCTGCCTAAAAATTTCCTCATCAAAAGCCTGTATCTTTTCTACTTTAACAAGGTAATTCCTGCAATAGGAAGATTGGTTTCAAAAGACAAAGAGGCATATACATATCTACCTGAATCCGTTAACGAATTCGATGCAAAAATCAATCTTGTAGAATTGTTCATGGAAGCCGGATTCAGCAATGTTGAAACCGCTTCTCTGACTTTCGGAATTGTACAGATTACGATAGCACACAAATAATTATACAGACTTCAGCAATTCCTTAAGTTTTTCAAAGGATACTTTTCTGTGGCTAATTGAATTCTTCTGATCGAACGACATCTCGGAGATTGTTAAATCAAATCCATCCGGTACAAATATCGGATCATAACCGAATCCGTTAGTCCCCCGTTTTTCATCTATTATTATTCCGTAAAGATAACCAGTTGCGATAAGTCTGTTCTCACCATCGAAAAATACTGCGCAGCTTACAAATCTGGCTTTATGAGGTTGAGGCAAGGATGATAGTTCTTTAATAAGTTTGTTATTATTATCATCGAACGTACAATTTTTACCGGCATACCTTGCCGAGTAAACACCGGGATCACCGTTAAGTTGTTCAACTTCCAAGCCGGAATCATCCGCAACTACGGGTAGTTTAAATTCGTTGAAAATGGCTTCGGCTTTTAGAAAAGCATTTCCTTCAAACGTGGCTTCTGTTTCTTCCACTTCAATATCCTTTCCCAATTCAAATGGAGCCATAATTTCAATACCTGAGTCGTCAAAAATATCTTTAACTTCTCTCAGCTTTCCCTTGTTGCCGGTTGCAAAAATTAATTTTTCCATGTAGTATTCTTTAAATCCGTTTTAATAAATTATTTAGTTCGGTTCTTGAGGTATTTTTAATCTCATTATAATCGTATACTGTAGATTCACCATTTCTCACTACCCAGTCACCGCCTATTAAAACTCCCTTAACATCCTTCTGCATTGCCGAGTAAACAATCGAGGAGTAAATTGACATATCATCATCACCGGCCGGGTGATGCAGTCCGTTAAGATCCATCAGAACAAGATCAGCTTTTTTACCGGGTTCAATACTCCCTATTTCATTATCCATATTCAACGCTTTCGCGCCTTCGATGTTGGACAGTCTGAACACTGTTTTCGCATTCATGGATGTCGGTCCGTGCAGCGGTTTTTGGATTAGCGACGCCAGTCTCATTTCCTGAAACACACTCAGGTTATTGTTGCAAGGCGCGCCATCGGCTCCCAATGAAACAGATATTCCCTCATTCATATATCGTGGAATGTTCGCTATTCCAGAACCTAGTTTTAGATTTGAAGAAGGACAATGCGAAACACCAGCATGGGTATTCTTCAAAGTACTTATCTCACCGTCATTCAGGTGAATACAATGTGCCAAGACTGTATGATCATCAAGCACACCGATGTGATTGAAATACTCGATATTCTCTTTACCGGTCAGTCGTCTTACTTCCTCAACCTCGCTTTTATTTTCGGATGAATGAGTGTGGAACATTGAACCATCGAAGTCCTTCTGCAACTCATGTGTTTCTATCAGTAACTCTTCGCTACACGAAAGCACAAAACGGGGTGCGAATCCATACTTTATTCTGTCAGTCTTATTGTGAAATGATCCCGCAAGTTCATAACTTGACTTCAGCGAATCTTCTGTAGTTTCCTTAAACCCGGGGAACAAATCATTTCTGTCAATCATACATTTACCGGCGAAAGCACGCATTCCTGACTTAATAAGCTCTTCAAAAATCAAATCCTGATGGTTCACTGTTCCCATATCAAGAATTGTAGTGGTACCGCCGGTCTGAAGCTCATATATCCCAAGAGCAGCAGAAACAGCAAGTGATTCTTTTGAATGAGCATTCTCATAAGGAAATATTTTCAACTGCAGCCAGTCAAGCAATTCAAGATCATCTGCGAGTCCGCGGAAAAGAGTCTGACATAAATGAATATGTGTTTGAACAAATCCGGGCAGTAAAGTTAATTCAGGATATTCATGAATCGTTCCCTTGAAACTTTCTAAATCAAATTCACTGGACGGAAATATACCGGAAATCGAACCATTTTCGATCAGCAAAACATGATCTCTTAAAATTGTGTCGCTGCTATCAGCAGTTACTATTTCCCGGGGTATTATAATTTGTCTACTTGTCATCATCTTCTTCTAATAATTCATCAAGTTGTTCCATAGCAAATCTAAGGTGAGGAATAACTATTGATCCGCCCACGATAAGAGCTATGTTAAAGCTTTCTAAAAACTCCTGTCTGTTAGCGCCTTCCTCCACTCCCCTGTCAATATGATACAGTATACAATCATTGCATCGCAGCACCATGGATGCAACGAGGCCCATAAGTTCCTTAGTCTTTGCATCAAGCGCACCGTTAATATAGGCCTTGTTATCGAGTGCAAAAAATTTATTGAAATCCCTGAAACCCGAATTCAGGATTTTATCATTCATATCCGATCTGTACTTCTTGAATTCCGTTATAGTTTTTTTCATTTAACATTCCGTAAGACATTGAATACCTTATTTAATAGAGTAAAAATCATCCGGAGTAAATTTAACGAACTGAAGCGAAAAATACTTTATGATCAGATTTGATCAGCGTTTCAATTCCTTAATTAAAAATTGACCGGTTATACTCTTCTTTTGTTTGGCAACCTGCTCCGGAGTTCCTGATGCCACAATTTCGCCTCCATGCTCGCCTCCGCCCGGACCAAGATCAATAATATGATCTGCAACTTTTATGACATCCATATTGTGTTCAACAACAATAACAGTATTGCCTTTGTCTGCAAGTTTATTAAGCACATTAAGAAGAATGCGAACATCTTCGAAGTGAAGTCCTGTTGTCGGTTCATCAAGAATATATATAGTTTTGCCGGTGCTTACCTTACTTAGCTCAGTTGCCAGTTTAACGCGTTGAGCCTCGCCGCCGGAAAGAGTTGTAGCCTGCTGACCAAGTTTAATATATCCGAGTCCAACATCATTCAAAGATTTGATCTTACGTTTAATACGCGGGAGATCCTTAAAAAACTCGAGTGCATCTTCAATTGTCATTTCAAGAACATCGTTTATCGACTTAGTTTTGTACAGAATCTCGAGAGTTTCACGATTATATCTTTTACCGTTGCAGGTCTCGCAATGGACATAAACATCAGGCAGGAAATTCATTTCAATTTTCTGAAGACCGGCACCCTGGCAATCCTCGCAACGCCCGCCTTTAACGTTGAAACTGAAACGTCCCGGTTTGTAGCCGCGCATTTTAGCTTCGGGTAATTCAGTAAAGAGGTCGCGGATAAATGTAAACAGTCCGGTATAAGTTGCAGGATTTGATCTAGGCGTTCTACCAATAGGTGACTGATCTATCTCAATAACTTTGTCAACATGCTCAAGACCTTTAATCTCCTTATGAGGCAGCGGAACGACCTTAGAGTTATAAAATCTTTTCATCAGTGCTTTCACGAGTGTTTCATTAACAAGCGAAGATTTACCTGACCCGCTTACACCGGTAATAGCAGTAAACTTACCGATAGGAATTTTGACGTCAATTTTGTTCAGGTTATTACCCGAAGCGGATTTAATTTCAATGAATTCACCTGTCCCTTCCCTGCGTTTCTTTGGAATCTCGATCATTATTTTATCACGCAGATAATCCAACGTTAACGATTCAATCCCGTTATTACTTGCAAGAAAATACTGTGTTAATCCATCCAGACAAACCTCGCCGCCGTGTTCACCCGCGCCCGGACCAAGATCGATCATATAGTCAGAGTTCTCGATTGTCTCTCTGTCATGTTCAACAACTATTACTGTATTGCCTAAGTCCCGCAAATTCTTCAACGAATTAATGAGTTTAATATTATCGCTTTGATGCAGACCAATGCTAGGTTCATCCAGCACGTAAAGTACCCCGGCAAGCTGAGTACCTATTTGTGTTGCCAGACGAATCCTTTGCGATTCCCCGCCTGAGAGTGTCCTAGCACTTCGGTTTAGAGTAAGATAGTCCAGACCCACATTAAGCAGGAAGTCAATTCTCTCTGTTATCTCTTTTAATATCTGGCTGGAAATTATTTCATCCCTTTTGCTGAGCTTAAGCCCCGTAAAGAATAATTTTGTTTTCTCAAGTGAGAGAGCAGTTACTTCACTAATATTCCTGCCATTGAACTGAACAGCCAACGCTTCCCTGCGAAGTCTTCCGCCGTTACAGGTGCTGCAGGTTTTTGTAGTCATATACGATTCCGCCCAATCCCTGACGCTGTTCGAAGAAGTATTATTGAAATAGTGAAGTATGTAGTTCAGTACTCCTGAAAATTTATGCTTGTAATTTACAGTCTTTCCTCCGCCGTACTTATAAGTAAACGAGATTTTCTCCTTACTTCCGTTTAGTAAAATATCCTTCTGCTTCTCATCCAAATCCTTGAGCGGAGTATTAAAGTCAAATCCGAGAGTCGATGCAACGCCCTCAAGCTGATTGAAGAACCAGATATTACGAGGTTTACCAAGTGCGTCAATGCCGCTTTCATTAATCGTCTTATTCCAGTCAGGTATTATTAAACTTATATCGAGTTCCTTCTTCTCACCGAGTCCGTCGCAATCGGGACAAGAGCCGTAAGGTGAGTTAAACGAGAAAGAGTTCGGCGCCAGTTCGGGATAACTTATACCGCAACTGTGGCAGGCAAGATTCCGGCTGAACACAAGATCCTGTTTGCCGTCATTAATAATAATATTCCCGTTTCCGTAATTCAGGGATACTTCAACCGACTCGGTAAGTCTGGCAATTGACTTACCCGATACTTTAATCCTGTCGATAACGATTTCAATATCATGAATCTTGTAACGGTCGACTTTGAAACCTTTCTCAAGTTCGAATATTTCCCCGTCTACTCTAACACGAATGAATCCGTCTTTCTGCAGATCATCGAACAGTTCCCTGTAATGCCCTTTTCGTCCGCGCACAATAGGAGCGAGAATATGAATTCGCTGATCTTCATACTTCTTCAGAATCGAATCGATAATTTGTTCGGAAGTCTGTTTCTCAACTGGACGACCGCAATTGTAGCAGTGAGCTTTGCCGACCCTCGCATAAAGAAGCCTCATGTAATCATATATCTCGGTAACGGTTCCTACCGTTGAGCGGGGATTACCGGTCGTGGATTTCTGCTCAATAGAAATAGCCGGGCTTAGTCCCTCAATAAGATCTACATCAGGTTTTTCAAGCAGGTTCAGGAATTGGCGGGCATAGGCTGATAGCGATTCAATATATCTCCTCTGCCCTTCAGCGTAAATTGTATCGAATGCCAGAGACGACTTCCCGGAGCCGGATAATCCCGTTATTACAACAAACGAATCCCTTGGAATTTTAACGGAAATATCCTTGAGATTGTGTTCCCGGGCGCCTCTTATAATTATTTGGTTTTCAAAATCCATTTAGGTAGTTTTACCAAAGTTCAAACCCGAAGTCTAATTATTGACGAACTGAAAATCAATTTATATTTGCTCAAAAATTAATATCCATGTCATCTTCTGAAAAGTTTATAACACTTAATACCGACCACGAATTCAAATTCAAAGAAAAAGGTTCTTTATTCATCGGACAGGCGTATATCACTGACTCAGTTGAGGCGGCTGAACAAAAGCTGGCTGAAATAAGGAAAAAATATTACGACGCTACACATAATTGCTATGCTTACAATATATTCAGTGACGAGTTCAAGTATTCTGATGACGGTGAACCGAACGGAACTGCAGGTATAAGGATTTATAATGCGCTTCAGCATTTTAGTATTGTAAATGCCCTTGTTATTGTTACCCGGTATTTCGGCGGTGTTAAACTGGGAGTCGGTCCGCTCGGGAAGGCATATTACAATGGCGCATACGGTGTTTTGAATGAGGTTTCAAAAAGGTCACGGGAATTGTATCACCAGATTTCAATACTATACGATTTCGATATGACAAGCAACATTCATCACTTCCTGGGTCAGAACGACGTAAAAAAAATGGATTCGAAATTCGAAGGTCAGCCGGAGATCACCTGTTATATATTACCGGAAAAAATTGTAGCTTTAAATGAAAATTTAACCCAAGTTTCGAAGGGAAAAATCAAAATGGAAGTAATCGGAAAAAATTTTCTGATATAATTTTAATTTCATAATTAGTTTTCTTGATATTGTTATCCGATTCATATATTTTAGCCTATAAAATTATTATAAAATATATTACATGCTAACAGAATTCGGCAAGATTTTCGTTTTTATAATATTCGCGTTTTTATTCGTTGCTATCTCCCTGTTCATGGCAAAGCTAGTCCGACCGAACAGACCAACCAAGGAAAAATTAAAAATTTACGAGTGCGGTGAGGAAGTTCAGGGGTCACCCTGGGTTAAATTCAACATTAGGTTCTACGTGGTAGCACTTATATTCCTAATATTTGACGTGGAAGTAGTACTTCTCTTCCCTTGGGCATTGACTTACCAGGATTACGGCATTTTCGGGTTTTTAGTTGGAATAATTTTCCTCGTGGTACTCGGTATTGGAATGGCTTACGAATGGCGTAAAGGTGATTTGGAATGGGCTCGTCCGCGACCTAATATTCCACACCTTGACAAGATACTGAAACGGGATGAAGTAAAAGAGAAAGAAGGCGAATCAGTTGAGAACTAATTCAATATTCCTGAATTATTAATAGTGAATTATGGGATTATTAGATAAAGAGTTTACCGATAGTAATATTGTCATCGCGAAAAGTGATGACCTGCTAAACTGGGCAAGATTATCATCCTTGTGGCAGCTTAGTTTCGGACTTGCATGCTGCGCAATTGAAATGATGGCAACTTCTGCCTCGCATTACGATTTCGACCGGTTCGGTGTTATGCCCCGTCCGACTCCCCGGCAGGCTGACATTATTATTATATCAGGTACCGTAACGCTGAAGATGGCGTCAAGAATTAAAAGATTATACGAGCAGATGCCGGATCCAAAATATATTATTTCAATGGGAAGCTGTGCCAACTGCGGCGGTCCTTACTGGGAACATGGTTATCATGTACTTAAAGGTATTGACAGGGTTATTCCTGTGGATGTATATGTACCGGGCTGCCCTCCTCGTCCCGAAGCTCTGCTTGAAGGACTGCTGAAATTACAGGATAAAATTCGTAACGAATCATTGGTTGCTAAAAAAGCATGAAAACTGTAGAAGAAATACTGGAAATATTAAAGAATACCTTCTCGGAAGGTAAGATAGAACTGGATAACGAACTTCCTGTTGACCCCGTTATAAATGTGGATCCTCTCCAGGTTCATAAAATCGGTGAATTTTTAAGAATTAATGAAGAACTACTGTTCGACAGCCTGATGAATCTTTCCGGTGTTGATGACGCAAACGGCGAAAAAGTTAAGGAAGAAGATGAATCAGAAACGATAACCGGCGGAACACTAAGTGTCTATTACCATCTGCACTCTTTGAAGCATAACCATAAGGTTATACTTAGAGTCTCAGCACCAAGAGAGAACGCCGAAGTTGAATCGGTTGAGAATGTCTGGAAAACAGCAGACTGGCATGAACGTGAAGCATACGATATGTACGGGATTAAGTTCCTGAATCATCCGGACCTGAGAAGAATTCTCCTCCCGGAAGACTGGGAAGAAGGAAGCCATCCTCTTAAGAAAGATTATAAAAATCCCGAGTTTTACAACGGAATGAAGGTACCTTATTAATGGCATTAAAGACTGAAGAACTCGTACTGAATTTTGGTCCTCAGCACCCTTCTACTCATGGTGTTTTGAGACTTGAAGTTGATTTGGAAGGCGAAGTAGTCGTAAATGTAAGACCGCATTTAGGTTATCTTCACAGATGCTTCGAAAAACACTGCGAAGCCATGACATATCCGCAGGTAATTCCTTATACGGACAGGATGGATTATCTTGCTTCAATGTACAACAATTTCGGTTATGTGATCGGCGTTGAAAAACTTTTGGGAATTGAAGTTCCTGAACGTGTTGAATATATACGCGTTATAATGGGCGAGTTGCAAAGAATTGCCTCGCACATGGTTGCTCTGGGTACTTACGGACTTGATGTGGGAGCGTTCACTCCATTCCTGTACTTGTTCCGCGATCGTGAAAAAATTCTCACAATGTTCGAAAAAACATGTGGTGCCAGGTTACTATATAATTATATGTGGGTAGGCGGCGTTTCACACGATCTTCATCCTGATTTCGTTCGCGAAGCCAAAAGTTTTATAAATTATTTCAAACCGAATATAGACGAACTCAATAATCTCCTTACTTACAACAAGATTTTCATCGAACGAACAGCTAATGTCGGTGTTCTTCCTGCAGATACAGCTGTTAATTTCGGCGCAAACAGGTCCGATGCTTAGGGGAAGCGGAGTTAAATGGGACTTAAGGAAAAACGATCCTTATTCTATTTACGACAAGTTCGAATTCGATATTCCTGTTGGCGAAGGTATGGTCGGAACTGTCGGAGATTGCTGGGACCGCTACTACGTTCGAGTAGAGGAAATGAGACAAAGTTTACGAATCCTTGAACAGGCGCTCGATCAGATACCGGAGGGTGATGTTGCATCTGCTATTCCGAAGCGGGTTAAACCTCCGAAGGGATCGATTTACCAGAGAGTTGAAAATCCGAAAGGTGAACTCGGTTATTTTATAATTAGTGACGGTACAGTGAATCCGTTTCGTGTTAAGGTTCGGGCTCCCTCTTTTGTGAATTTATCAGTTATAAACGAGTTAAGCAAAGGTCATCTCGTTGCCGATTTAATTGCGATACTCGGAAGTATCGATATCGTGCTCGGAGAGATTGACAGATAGTATAAATTGTTAAGCAATATTTAGTGATAGAATATGTATGAATTTTTAACCGATTTAACGGGAAATGAAATAGTTGCATCATTCATTTCGGCAATGCTGCCGGTTGCATTCATTGTCCCCTTTGTGATATTCGCGGTACTAGCCGAAAGGAAAGTCTCAGCTTTTATGCAGGATCGTATCGGGCCTAACCGTGTCGGCTATCACGGTTTATTGCAGACTGTTGCGGACTTCGTAAAATTGGTTCAGAAAGAAGATATCATTTCAGAAGGTGCCGACAGAAGATTTTTCAATTTTGCACCGTTTCTCGTTTTCGTAGGAAGTTATGCTGTATATGCGGCGCTCCCGTTTACCAGCGGATATATAGGAAGTGAAACGGATTTAGGAATCTTTTATATTTTGGCTATTTCAGGACTTGCAGTTGCCGGTATTCTGATGGGCGGCTGGGCATCGAACAATAAGTATAGTTTATTCGGCGCTTTAAGATCTGCTGCACAGATTGTAAGTTATGAAATACCGACAGCACTCGTAATTCTCTCAATGATTATGCTAACGGGTACAATGAGTCTCGCTAAGATGAGCGAGATGCAAACCGCTTATTTCTGGAACTGGAATATATTCGGCGGCGCTGAATTCGGTATCGTCAAATTCATTCTAATACCGTTTATGTTTATTGGATTTATCATTTTCTATATTTCTTCACTTGCAGAAGTAAACAGGCTTCCGTTTGATATGCCCGAAGCCGAATCTGAGCTTGTCGCCGGCTATAGTACTGAATATTCCGGAATAAAATTCGCAATGTTTTTCCTTGCTGAGTACGGAAATATGTTTGCAGTATCTGCGCTTGTCTCTGTTATATTTTTTGGCGGATACCAGTCTCCGATCGGCTATCTCGGCAACACGCTGGATATTCCGTCTCTAATCCCATTCGAACAATTATTCTGGTTTGCGTTCAAGGGATTGTTCTTTGTATTCGTTCAAATGTGGCTGAGATGGACACTGCCGCGTGTTCGTGTAGATCAATTGATGACAATTTGCTGGAAGTATTTAATACCATATGCGTTCGTTAATCTTATTATTATCGGAATAATTACCTTAATCTAGGATGAGACAATACTTAAAAAATACATGGGAAGGTATCTGGACGGTTCTTATCGGGATGAGAATTACCTTCAAACATTTATTCGTACCGTCGGTTACAATTCAATATCCCGAAGTGAAGCTGCCGCTTCCCGAACGTGTTCGTAACAGGTTATACGTTAATATGGATGACTGTATCGGCTGCGACCAGTGTGCGCGAGCATGTCCAGTGGAATGCATTGAAATTGAAACAGTTAAGTCGCTTCCGACTGAGGATCTCGGTACAACTTCAAACGGTAAGAAGAAAGCTTTATGGGTAACAAAATTCAATATCGACATCGCCAAATGCTGTTACTGCCAGCTTTGTGTGTTCCCGTGCCCGACGGAATGTATTTACATGACCGACGTTTATGAATTCTCCGAATATAAAAGAGAAAATTTAATTTACAAGTTTGCTACTCTCACAGGAGAAGAAGTAGAAGAGAAAGAGAAAAACTTCGATATCTTCCAGGCTGAAAAGGAACGTCTAAAAGCCGAAGCTGCAAAAGCGAAAGCTGAAGCCGCCGCAAAGGCAAAAGCGGAAAAAGAAGCTAAAGAAAAAGAAGAAACTGATTCGTCTTCAAAAGCGGTAGAGAAACCTTCGGCTGAGGGAGATGCAAAAACAAATGAATCCGGTGATAAACCGGAGAAACCTGCTGATGACGCAGATAAAACTGAAAACAGTTAATTAGAATACAAATGGAATTATACGACTTAATATTTTATCTATTTGCTGCGGTTACACTGGGCTCGGCATTCCTTGTAGTAACATCTAAGAATATTGTGCATGCGGCTTTCTACATGCTCTTTACTTTTTTTGGAGTCGCAGGATTATACGTAATGCTCGGCGCAGACTTTATTGCGATTGTTCAACTTATGGTATACGTGGGCGGTATACTTATTCTTATGCTGTTCGGTGTTATGCTTACAAACAAAATTACGAGTGTTGATATAAGAACCGGAACAACTCATATTGCACCTGCAGTTGTTGGTGTGGGTATACTTTGGGGTGCTTTAACTGCAATTATCGCATTCAAAACAAAATGGCAGACGAATCCGGCTGATGACATGCAGCCAACTGCTGTCGGATTAGGCAACTTGCTGATAACCGACTACGTACTGATATTCGAACTGCTGGGTATTCTGCTGCTAATCGCATTAATCGGCGCAGCATCAATTGCTAGAAGAGAAGTTGAAGAGATTAAGGACTAAAACGTGGAAGTAGGATTAACACATTTTCTGGTTGTCAGTACTGCCCTGTTCTCTCTGGGAATATACGGAGTTGTTACACGTAAGAACGCTGTAATGGTACTTATGGGCATCGAACTGATTTTAAACGCGGCAAATATAAACTTCGTAGCCTTCTCAAGGTACGGAAATTTCGGTTTGAACGGACAGGTAATAGCGTTGTTCGTTATAATTCTTGCTGCTGCCGAAGCAGCTATCGCATTAGCGATCGTATTAAATATCTACAAAATATTCAGTCATGTAAATGTAGATGAGATTCAGGATTTAAAAGAGTAGAGTTTTATGAGCCAATTATCATTACTTAGCATATCGATCGTTATTCTGTTTCTTCCGTTAATCGGATTTACTACCGTAATCCTGTTCGGTAAAAGATTTCCCAAACTGTATCTTTTTGAAATTGGAATTCTGGTTATAAATTTAGCGTTATCAATTTTCGTTACAGTTGTTAAATTCTCATCTTACCTAAAAGAAGAACTTGTTTTCAACTTTACCTGGCTCGACTTCGGTAATGTTCCTTTCTTCGGGGAGATGCAGGTTGATCTCGGTATAATGATAGATAATGTAACTGTCATCATGCTCATTGTAGTCAACCTTATAAGCGCGCTGGTACACATCTACTCCACGGAGTATATGAAAGGCGATACTAGATTCAGCAGATATTTCGCTTACCTTGGAATTTTCACTTTTTCGATGCTCGGCATTGTCCTTGCACATAACCTCTTAATGATGTATATATTCTGGGAACTGGTTGGGTTATCATCATACTTACTAATCGGTTTCTGGTTCGAAAAGAAATCTGCTTCAGATGCAGGCAAGAAAGCGTTTATTGTCAACAGGGTCGGTGATATCGGATTCTTCCTCGGCATACTGATTCTGTTCACACATTATCATACATTTACTTTTGATACGATTTTCACCCAGATAGGCATGGGCAATCTGCCTTTTGGAAGTACTGCGTGGTTAACAGCAGCAGGAATCCTGATTTTTATGGGAGCTGTCGGTAAATCTGCCCAATTCCCTCTTCATGTATGGCTTCCGGATGCAATGGAAGGTCCGACCCCGGTTAGTGCTTTGATCCATGCTGCTACTATGGTTGCCGCCGGTGTTTACCTTGTCACAAGAATTTTCGTAATGCTTACCGCGGATGCAATGCTTGTTATCGCTGTTGTCGGAGCATTCACATCACTTATAGCAGCCACAATAGCCATTACACAGAATGATATTAAAAAGGTTTTAGCGTATTCGACTGTCAGCCAGTTGGGATACATGGTAATGTCGCTTGGAGTCGGCGCGTACGCATTTGCTTTCTTTCATCTCGTTACGCACGCATTCTTCAAAGCTTGTTTATTCCTCGGTTCCGGATCAGTTATTCATGCTATGCACCATGAGCAGGATATGCAGCAAATGGGCGGACTCAGAAAGAAAATGCCGATTACATATGCTGCTTTTCTTATTTCCACTTTGGCAATTTCCGGCGTTCCGCTTACTTCAGGATTCCTAAGTAAAGACGGAATTCTCGCGGGCTCTCTTGCATTCGGCAGTTTGACAGGACACTGGCTTATTCCCGTAATGGGATTCACAGTTGCGCTGATGACTGCGTTCTACATGTTCAGACTTGTTATTATGACATTCCACGGAGAACCTCGCAACAAGGAAAAATACCATCACGCACATGAGTCACCGTTTGTTATGGCTATGCCTCTTGTTGTATTAAGCGTACTCTCGGTATTTATCTGGTATACTCCCCTTCCTCACAGTCCCGATGCCGGTTGGTTCCTGTCATCGTGGGTTGAAACACCGCAGACTGTAGTTCCGGCTGAAGCAAGTTTTGACTTTATGGTTCCGGACGAACATGCAGTGGAAGATGAAGTGCACATTGTTCATTCGGAGATGTATACCGAAGCGATGCATCACGCTCATTACCCGGCAATGTTCCTGTCGTTATTACTAGGTGGTCTCGGAATTCTGTTAGCATTTCTAATTTACCACTGGAAAAAGATTGATGCGGATATGCTGGCATCGAAATTTAGTCTGCTTCATAAATTATCTTATAACAAGTGGTACATAGATGAAATTTACGATGCTGTGTTTATAAATCCGACACTTACAGTAAGCCGCGCATTCCACTGGTTTGACGCCAATGTTATAGACGGAATTGTTAACGGCTCAGCAACAGTTACAAGATTTGTTTCAAGGATCAGTGGATGGTTCGATACATTCATTGTTGACGGACTTGTCAATTTCACGGCATTCTTCAGCGGCTTTATCGGCCTTGCTTTTAGAAAGTTACAGACCGGTAAAGTGCAGACATATATAGTTTTAGTTGTGTTTTCTGTACTGGTACTAATTTTCTTTATTAGTCCTTTTTAATGGAAATTAAGTAAGGAATTATTATAAAAATGAATGGATTCCCAATTTTAACATTACTGACGTTTATTCCCGTACTCGGAATGGTTATAGTCCTGCTCTTACCGAAGGAAAAGGAAAACGAAATCAAATATACTTCGCTTATAGCCACCGGGATCCAGGTTGTATTGTCAATCATCCTGCTAATGAATTATAATTACAATGCAGGCGGAATTTTCGAGGAAAGTTCGTTTCAGTTCATCGAGAAGTTCAGATGGATTGAGATAACAGGTTTATCCTGGCTCGGAACCGTAAAGGTTGACTACTTTATGGGTATAGACGGTATCAGCGCTCCGATGGTTCTTTTAACTTCTGTAGTCGCATTTATTGCAACAATGTCTTCCTGGAAGATCAATCATTCCCTGAAAGGCTATTTCGCCTTGTTCCTTCTTCTGGATACCGGAATGATGGGAGTATTCGTATCACTCGATTTCTTCCTCTTCTATGTATTCTGGGAATTGATGCTTCTGCCGATGTACTTCCTTATCGGTATCTGGGGCGGAGTAAGAAAAGAATATGCAGCTATTAAGTTCTTTATTTATACTCTTTTCGGCTCCGTATTCATGCTGCTTGTTATGATCGGCTTGTACTTCAGTGCGCAGGAAACACTTGCGGACGGTTCAAGAGTCTTTACATTTAATATGCTTGCACTTATGGACTCAGCAAATTATACAGCAACCGGAATCCTTTCACCATTCAATCCGGAGAACATGAGGTTCGTTGCTTACATTGCGCTGTTTGTTGGATTCGCAATTAAAATACCTATGTTCCCGTTCCACACCTGGCTGCCGGACGCGCACGTGGAAGCTCCTACACCTATTAGTGTTATTCTTGCAGGCGTACTCCTGAAGATGGGTACTTACGGAATCCTAAGAATCAGTTACCCCATGTTCCCCGAAATTACACGTGATTTGATGTGGTATATCGGACTCTTCGGAATGATAAATATTATTTACGGCGCACTTTGCGCTATGGCTCAGAAGGACTTTAAGAAACTTATCGCGTACTCATCGATTTCTCATATGGGTTATGTATTACTCGGCATGGCGTCACTATCCTCAGCGGGAATTAATGGCGCGATTCTTCAGATGTTCAATCACGGTACCATTACAGCTATGTTATTCCTTATCGTGGGAGTAATTTACGATCGTGCCCATACACGTGGAATAAATGAATTCGGCGGACTCGCAACTCAGATGCCGGTTTATACCGGATTCGTTACGGTGGCTTTCTTTGCTGCTATCGGGCTTCCCGGATTAAGCGGCTGGGTATCTGAAGCGCTTGTATTTGTAGGCTCATTCGGCGTTAGTGTTATCAGAGTACTCGCAATGATTTCTACACTTGGAATTCTATTAGGCGCCGGCTACATGCTCTGGACGCTGCAGAGAATTTATCTGGGTAAACTTAACGAGAAGTGGAAAGAATTAACCGATCTGGACGGACGTGAATACGCAATGCTTATTCCCCTGACAATCATTATAATATTCCTCGGCATTTACCCGACTTTCATGCTGGATATTATGAATACATCGGTTAATACACTTGTGGATTTCCTGGCAACAAACGTTAGTAAATTTTCATTAACGGGATTATAACAGACGAATATGGAAATGAACAGCATATATGAATCTTTAGCGCTGATTAAACCTGAGATTATTATTTCAGTCACGCTTTTAATTGTCGTTATCTTCGACCTTGCATTCAATAACAGCAAAAAGCTTCTGCCCTACCTGGCAGCTGCGGGAATTATAATTACACTGATAGTTCAGATTTCGGATATGTTTACAAGCGGATTCGCTTTTACGCCGAATCACTCCTCCCTGTTTTACGGTATGGTTACAATCGATTCATTCGGCGCATTCTTCAAAATAATTGTGCTTGCCTGTTCATTGCTGATAGTCTATTTCTCTACTGTTACAAACGAAATTAAAGAATCATTCGACCGACTCGGTGAATATTATGCTTTGATATTTGGAATGATTCTCGGAATGATGTTAATGATCTCGGCAAATGACCTCATCCTGATTTACTTATCGGTTGAATTGTTGTCGCTGTCTTCTTATGTACTAGTTGGATTCACAAAGAACCAGAAAAGAAATAACGAAGCTTCATTGAAATATATTCTCTACGGTGCTGTCTCTTCAGGTATTATGCTGTTTGGTATCTCACTGCTGTACGGAATGGCAGGCAGTACAAGTTTAGTTGTTATAAACAACTACATGCAATCGGTTATGGTCAATGTACCAACCATATCCATTGCGCTCATTCTGATATTTGCTGGAATCGGATTCAAAATATCCGCTGCGCCATTTCACTTCTGGACACCGGATGTTTACGAAGGAGCTCCGATCTCGATCACTGCATATCTGTCTGTTGCCAGTAAAGCTGCTGCTTTTGCGCTGCTTATCCGCTTTGTACGAGTTGGATTTGTTTCATACGTCGACAGCAACGGTATGTGGAGTATCTCGGAAATATTCGACTGGCAGTCGCTGCTTATAGGAATCTCCATACTCACTATGACACTCGGTAATTTCTCGGCACTGTGGCAGGATAACCTTAAGAGAATGCTGGCATATTCAAGTATCGCTCATGCCGGCTATATGCTACTTGGTCTTGCAGTACTATCGGATCAGGGCGTACTCGCTATACTTGTTTACTTCTTCATCTATACACTGATGAACATCGGGGCTTTCTTTGTTGTAATGCTGATCGCTAATAAAATCGGTTCAGAGAACATCGACGATTACAACGGACTCGGTTTCAAAGCGCCTATTCTCGGAGTATCACTTGCAATATTCCTTGTTTCTTTAACAGGTCTTCCCCCTACAGCAGGATTCATCGGTAAACTGTATATCTTCATCGCACTTGTAGATGCTAAGATGATTTTAGTTGCAGTTATAGCCCTGTTGAATTCGGTTGTCTCACTTTACTACTACATACGTGTGCTTAAGCATATGTTTCTTACAAAACCGACCGAAGCTACTCCGGTTATAAAAGCACCGGCGCTAAATATTGCATTCGTATTGGCTTTAGCTGTCCCGGTAATTGTATTCGGATTGTATTTTACACCAATACTTGATTTTGCTAAATCATGTGTATCGTTTTTCGGTGTATAATTATACTACTATAATTCTTTAAAGTAAAAATCCACCCCCAGTTTATATGTAAAATCTTCACCATAATCCATATAGTTGGGCCGAGAATTGTACAAATTGAATAAGTAAATTGCCCCGCCTCTGAGTCTGAATAATTTTACAAGTTGGTAGTGGAATCCGCCGCCGAATTCAAACATCAATAGATTTTCATGTACATCGTGACCATTTTTTCCGCTTAGATCAGAGCCCCCAAGGTAATCCAGGCTATTGAAATGATATGAAAGTCCTGTGATTAAACGAACGGGAAGTGTCCATCCTTTAGCAAATTCTTCCGGCATCAGACTAAAACGTACACCTATAATGTCGCCCGAATATTCATATGACTGCCCATCGGTTACCCTGACTGACTCGAAATCTTCAACTCCATCATCCCAGAACCCATAATAGAGTTCCCACTCCAGGAATTTATACTTCATGTTACCGCCAATCTTAAATTCCGGGTAGTATGAATACTTGTCCTTTTCATTTTCGAAATAGGTTTGAAGGTTTCTAATTCTCCCATAATCAATTGAAAAACGATTCAAAAGACTCTGCGATTGCAGTTTTACCGGCATTAGCATTAAAATTACGTAAAGGAATAAACTCGAATAAAACTTCATTGAGTCCTGATATTTTTGAATTACATACACACTAAAATACTCGAGATAAATTGTAATTTTTAGTGATAAATAAATCACAATTTGCTAATTGATTCCCTTGATAATAAGTACTGATTGCCTTATATTGCTATTGTATTAGTTCTATATGACAACATAATAATTCAGGGGCAACATGATTGACTTTAAATTAGATCCTAAAAGCGGTGTTCCCTACTACCGGCAGATAATCGACCAGATCAGATTCGGCATTTCATCCGGTAAACTTCATGTAGGAGAACAGCTTCCAACAGTCCGGGCTCTTGCGGTTGATCTTAAAATTAACCTTAATACGGTTTCCAAGGCATACAAAGAGCTCGAGATTCAAAATATTATTGAGACTCAGCAAGGGACTGGTACTTTTATCGGAAGCAGCGATAAAATCAGTCTCGATGAGCGGGAAAAGCTGGCTAAACTGGAAAACATTGTAAATGAATTTTCAGCTATTGCTTCGAGCTACGGATTCACTCCGGAAGATCTTATCAATCAACTCAAGAAAAAGGAGGCACAAAATGATTAAACGATATAAGACAAAATCAGAATTCAGCGCATTGGCAATTACGACATTCGTAGCACTTGAAATTATCGTTTTGGTACTATTCGCAGCTGATATTACCTCCAAACCAGTAGTAATAGGCGGAACTGTTTTGGCAGTAATAATAGCTGCCACAATCAGAATTGCCGATCAGTGGGAAAAAGCTGTCGTTTTACGAATGGGTAAGTTTAAAGGACTTAAAGGACCGGGACTCTTCTTGATAATTCCTATTATCGACAGGATAGACAAGTATGTGGATCAACGCGTGAGAGTGACCGATTTCACGGCAGAAGAAACACTCACCAAGGATACGGTACCGGTAAATGTCGATGCAGTTGTTTACTGGACAGTATGGGACGTGGAAAAAGCGGCTCTTGAGGTGCAGGATTACATTACAGCAGTATGGTATATTGCTCAAACAGGTTTGCGGGATATCATTGGGAAGCATGAACTTGCCGATCTATTGATGAACCGTGAAAAAATCGCTTCAGCATTGCAGACAGCATTGGATGAACACACAAATCCGTGGGGAATTACCTGCCAGACGGTAGGGATTAAGGATATTGCGATCCCTCAGGCGCTTGCAGATGCAATGAGTAAACAAGCTCAGGCTGAGCGTGAAAGACAGGCGAGAATAATTCTTGGGACCGCTGAAACTGAAATATCCGAAAAATTCAAGCAGGCTAGCGAGAATTACCTGGATAATCCGGTGGCTCTTCAGCTCAGAGGAATGAATATGCTTTTCGAAGGCTTAAAAGAAAAAGGTTCGCTGGTAATTGTCCCCTCCTCCGCCCTTGAATCGATGAATCTCGGTGCAATAGGAGGTCTAACAGCTCTGGCTGAGCAGCATGGAAATAAAGATAAATCCGGGGAATAATTCTCGACTAGGACATCACAAAACGGGACGCAATTATGAATCGGGTAATGATAACATATAATTACAGATATTTGGCAGCCGGAATTATTCTAATTATACCGGTGCTCGGAAGCATTGTTGAAATATTCGATACTGAAATAGAACTTGGCATGATTCACTTATACTCAATAATCTGGGTGGCTTTCATTGCTGCGCTTCTATATTTTTCATTCACCAATGAAGTATACGAGGATATTAAAACACTACTGGTTAAAAACGGGTTTTTCAAGAAAGCCGTTGAGTGGAAAGATATTACTGCTGTATCAGACATAAAGGAACCAAGACTCGCGTATATGAATGCAGCCTTCACACGGTATCGCAAACTCCTAAAAATACAATGTGATAAGAAAACGATAAAAATATATTATAAGTTTGATGAAGATGTCGATAATCTCAAAGAGCTTATCAAATCCAAGTTAAAAACCGAGATTGAAAAACATGCTTATAAAGCTGACATATTGCACCGTGTTCTCGATATGATCATCGATTGACATTATTCGAGCTTCAGAAGTGAAATCATATATCCCTTCGTGAGTATAACTTGACAATCCCTCCATTTTTCACTACATTTATATACGACTTTTTTAGTCGCATTTTAATTAGTAATTATAAGCTGTAAATGTTTAAGATACCCAAAAAAGTAGAATACGCATTCCTGGCTCTCAAGTACATTGCAGAGCATTCGAATGATGAGTGTCTCAATACACGAGTCATCTCCGAGAATGCAGATATTCCTTATGATCTCACGGCTAAGATCCTTCAGAGACTTGTCAAGTTCAACATTGTCTCCTCCCTCCAGGGAGCACGAGGTGGGTATACTTTAAATATACAACCGGAGCAGCTAAATCTATCCAGGATAATTTCAGCTGTTGATGAAGAAGTTATGCTCACTAAATGCATGTACGAGGGAGCATCCGGTGAAGACTGTGAAAGAGTTGATAATTGCTGTCTTCGTGATCCGCTGAATCAAATTCAAATCAAGATAAATAGTCTGTTTGATAACACTTATTTAACAGAAATAATCGGATAGAAAAATGAAAAACAAAGAAAATCATTACAACGAACTGGTATCCAACAAGGAGCATTTCTTTAAGTTTATGCGTGAAAGATACCCTGTTTTCTACAATTCAAACATATTTTTAAGGGATATTCAGTACGCAATTAAAACTTACTTTGATCGCAGAGAAAAAAGAATCAGCTATGAAGATGCTGAAAAACTTATGACTGAATTCACAACGCTTCTGGAATCAAATGGTGAACTGGTCAGGTTGAATTATAATTCGTGGAAAGTGAATTTTACTATTAACTAACGTACGTAAGCATAATTAAATAAGGTAGTTATATGTCTACAGATAAAGCGACGCGGGAAATTACAGTCACAGAAAAAGCTATAAAGCAGATATTGAAAATCAGGGAAGAAAATGATATTCCAGTTGATTACGGATTGAGGATCGGTGTTAAAGGAGGTGGGTGCTCCGGATTAACATATGATATGGGCTTTGACGGGGAGCACAAAGACGGTGATACTGTACTGAGTTTCGATGACCTCAAACTTTATGTTGATGGTAAAAGTTTGTTTTATCTGTCAGGAACCCAGCTTGATTTTTCCGACGGATTGAACGGGAAAGGCTTTGTGTTTAACAACCCGAATGCCACCAAAACCTGCGGTTGTGGAGAATCATTCGGCGTATAATTAAGGGATATATATCATGAAAAGACGAAAATTTGTCGCATCGCTTGGAATAATGACTCTTGCGAGCAGTCTAACCAAAGCGGAAGGTTTTGTAGATACAATTAATTCATCAAAAAAAAGGAGTAATAAAATGGCTAAATTCGAATTACCATCACTGCCCTATTCGTTCGATGCTCTCGAACCAAACATAGACGCTAAAACAATGGAAATACATCATGGCAAGCATCACGCCGGATATGTGGCAAAATTAAACGCTGCGGTAGAAGGTTCAGATCTTGAAGGTAAATCACTAGAAGAGTTGCTTGCAAACGCTTCATCAAACAATGCTGTTAGAAACAACGGCGGCGGACACTGGAATCATTCAATGTTCTGGCAGGTTATGTCACCTAATGGCGGGGGCGAACCGACAGGTGAACTCGCAGACGCAATTAATGGCACTTTCGGTTCATTCGGAGACTTCAAAGATCAGTTTTCTAATGCTGCAGCTACAAGGTTCGGCTCAGGCTGGGCATGGCTCGTTGCTGCCGATGGTAAACTAGTTGTAACTTCAACTCCAAACCAGGATAATCCTTTGATGGATGTAGCTGATGTAAAAGGCACTCCGATACTCGGTCTGGATGTTTGGGAGCACGCATATTATCTCAATTACCAAAACAGACGCCCTGATTATATTGGAGCATGGTGGAATGTTGTTAATTGGGAAGAAGTAGCAAAGAGACTTAAAGAAGCTTAATAAGCCAGTCTCAGAAATCATACAATTAGCCCGAATGTGATCTTGCACTTTCGGGCTTTTTTATTACATTTACATTCCAGACTATGGCTAACTTGAATAATATAATACCGATATTTCCACTGAATCTTGTAATGTTTCCGGATGCTCAGTATCCCCTGCACATTTTTGAAGAACGATACAAACGAATGCTACACAGGTGCATTGATAATGACGAGTATTTCGGAATCGTTTCTAAGATTGAATATGACATTGCAAAGATCGGCTGCTTGGTGAAAGTGTCCAGAGTACTAGAGACTTATGAAAACGGAAGTATGGATATTATAGTCAGAGGATTCAGCAGGTTTATGACTGAAACAACAAATATGCACATAGACGGATATCTGGAAGCCGAAATTGTTATGTTCGGGGACAATGAATATCTTCACGAATCTGATCTAATATTTGAAGAAACCGTCCAGATATTCAAGAATATCATTCATAAAACTTCATTAAATCTTAGTTCGGGATTCTGGCAGAATCTGTATAAATCCGGGAATAAAGCCTTTAAACTGGCAGAAAAGAGTGGATTAAACCTAAGACAACAACAGGATATTCTATCTCTCCAGAGCGAACGGGAAAGAATGAATTACCTTCATGAACACCTCGAAAAGCTAAAAAATACACTTGAAAAGAATGATGCAATGAAAGAGATAATTGCTTCGGATGGATATTTGAATGAAATGTAATAAAAAGGCTTATGAAAAATCTGCAAGCCTTTTTTAAATTTATTTCGTAGAAATGTATTAACTAGTAAAATGTCCGCTGATTTTCAATCTGTTTACTGCTCTTTTTAATGCAACTTCAGCTCTGGCAAAGTCAATTTTCTCATCCGATACTTCCCTTGCCAGCCTTTTCTTAGCTCTCTGCAAAGCATCTTCGGCTCTTTTTACATCAATATTTTCAGGGCTTTCAAAACTTTCGACGAGTAACAGAACTTTATTATTCTGGACTTCAATAGTTCCGCCGCCGGTCGCAAATTTCTTAACGGCTCCGGCATCATCTTCAAGTTTAACGATTCCGATATCCAGCGAACTTAAAATCGGTGCGTGATTGTACAAAACCTGGAAAGAGCCGGAAGATCCCGGGACAGTAATAGATTTGATATTACCTTCATAAACCGGTTTTGCAGGTGTAATTACTTCAACATTCAGAATTTTCATGATATTTTACACCATCTCTTTTGCTCTGGCAACGGCTTCTTCTATCGTTCCAACGTACATAAACGCACTTTCAGGAAGTTCATCATGCTTGCCTTCGAGTATCTCCTTGAAGCCTTTTATAGTATCCTCAAGTTTCACATATTTACCAGGGAAACCTGTAAACTGTTCGGCAACAAAGAACGGCTGACTGAAAAATCTCTGGATCCTCCTTGCTCGTCGTACTGTGACTTTGTCCTCTTCGCTAAGTTCATCCATACCGAGAATATTAATAATATCCTGCAAATCCTTATAGCTTTGAAGGGTCTCCTTAACTCGTCTGGCAACATCATAATGTTCCTGACCGATAACACCCGGTTCAAGAATTCTCGAAGTTGATTCAAGCGGATCAACAGCGGGATAAATACCAAGCTCCGAAATCTGACGACTAAGCACAGTGGTAGCATCGAGGTGAGAGAAAGCAGTTGCCGGAGCGGGATCAGTCAAGTCATCCGCAGGCACGTAAATAGCCTGAACGGAAGTAATGGAACCTTTATCGGTCGAAGTAATTCTCTCCTGCAGTTCGCCCATTTCAGTAGCAAGGTTAGGCTGGTAACCCACAGCCGACGGCATACGTCCGAGAAGAGCACTCACTTCCGAACCGGCCTGTGTGAAACGGAAAATATTATCTATAAAAAGAAGTACATCCCTTTGTTCAATATCTCTAAAATACTCGGCAATAGTAAGTCCGGTTAAACCTACACGTAAACGCGCACCGGGAGGTTCATTCATCTGACCGAATACAAGCGCGGTTTTATCAAGTACGCCTGACTCCTTCATTTCAAGCCAAAGGTCATTCCCTTCACGGGTTCTTTCACCAACCCCGGCGAAAACAGAATAACCGCCATGCTGCTTGGCGATATTGTGAATCAGTTCCTGGATAATAACAGTTTTACCAACCCCGGCACCACCGAATAACCCGGTTTTACCACCTTTGGAATAAGGTTCGATCAGGTCGATAACCTTGATACCTGTTTCGAAAATTTCCTGTTGAGTACTCAGATTCTGGAATTTTGGAGCGTGTCTGTGAATGGCATATTTATGTTTGGTTTTAATCTCGCCAAGTCCGTCAATACCCTCGCCAATAACGTTTATTAAGCGTCCGAGCGTCTCAGGTCCGACCGGAATAGAAATCGGTTCACCTGTATCTGAAGCCTTCATTCCCCGTACCAAACCATCTGTAGAGTCCATTGCAACCGTTCGCACCCTGTTCTCACCCAAATGCTGCTGCACCTCGACTATCAGTATCTCTTCTTCACCATCAAGATTTGTCCTCGGTATATGTACGGCGTTAAATATTCTCGGCAGAGATCCGTCTGCGAAATCTATATCTACTACAGGTCCGATTACCTGGACTATTTTCCCTTCACTGCTTGCCATTTTATTCCTATGAGTATTTTTTTAATAAGTTACAAAATTATTGATATTACCGGTCTAATTCAATTATATTTATTTAAGAAGTACCATCTTTTTGGATTCTACCATATTTCTCCCATCCAGCCGGTAAATATAGACTCCTGAGGGGAGGTCACTCCCGTTAAACTCAAATTTATGTGTTCCGCCGGACAGATTTCCTTTGTACAGAACATCTACTTCCCTACCGAGAAGATCATAAACTGATAGTCTGATGAATTCTTTCTCCTGAAGAGTAAATGATATACTAGTCGACGGATTAAACGGATTAGGATAATTCTGTTTTAGTAAAAACTCTTCCGGCTGGATATTGTCAGAATTTTCTACGGAAGTAATATTTTCAAAATTAAAATCAGCATAAACTGGCAAATGGTCCGACGCATAATACAGAGCATTCGCAATACTAACTGAAACTGCATCGTTCGGCTGCTCGTTTATCGAATGATTGAAATGTTTGCCGTCATTTCCGAAAGCAGTATATGAACCAGGTACGAGAGTAATGCCGCCACTGTCAATTATTGATTGTGATACCAATATGATATCGAACCTGTCGTCCAGTCCGCCTGTAACCCCGCCGTCGCCAATATTGTCGGTTCTTGTACACTGCGTATGTATGCTTCTGAAAGACGAATTATTATTCCAGGTACCAACTGCATTCAACGGATCGACGAAATAATTGCGACTTGACTGATCCAGAAGTTTTACAAATGCAGGCTCTGTGGATTTATAAATATTGAAGTCTCCCAGATTCATAAAGTATGAGTTGTCGGATAATTTATTAGCCAGGAATCTGATTCGTACAGCGCTGTCTTCCCTGCGTGCTTCGTTGTCACTCCCTGAACTCGCCTTTAGATGAACGCCATAAATTACAAGTGTATCCGGTGAAAACCTATTTTTCACCCTAAAAACAGATATTTTCCTCGGATCCGCATAAAACTGCTCATGATTAATAAACTCAATAAGTGAATCCTTGTAAAAAATAGCGTTATCCGTATCAGAACCATTCCCATCCAGAAATGTACCTGCCTGGAATCCGTCAGGCAGTACATCGGAAACTATTTCATTAACTCCGGATGAAGAAAATATTTCCTGACAGACTAGGATATCGGGATCAACTGCGGCAACAACTTCAGCGAGGTAAGTGTTTCTGGTAGAAGAGTTACTGGGATACTTAAGGAAATTATAAGACATTACCCTTACCTGTTCCTGAGCAAACAGGGATGTAGTACAAAGTACTAAGATGATGTAAAATTTTTTCATAATTGTGACTTAATCGATATCAGTAGATAAAATGAACCTTAATATACGGTCATTCTCGGTATCCGCAACGTACAAGGTTTGATTAAAATAAGCAACAGCATGCGGACTATTGAGGATATCCGGCCCGCCGAATGATTCAAGTTCATCCCCGAATGAGTTGAATTTGAACACACTGTCTTTAGCCGCATCGGCGACATAAATGTTATTCCTATTGTCCAGTGTCAGTCCTTCGGGCTGCTCAAACCTATTAACTGTCATCAGGGAATTGGAAAATGGTTCGAGGTTATTCTGGTAGCCAATAAAGTCAGTAGATATTACATAAGTAAGCCACTGTGTTCTGAAGCTGTTATTTCCTGTTAACGTAACCATAATATCGAGTTTATTACCGCTGAAGGATGTTAGTGAACTGATTCCGTTGGCGGAAAGTAATCCGGTTCCCTCCGGCTCAATAAGCGGAACGCGGCCGACAAGCGTATCAATTTTACTTCCATCGCTTTTAGTTTTGCGAACAAATCTTAAAATCACATTGTCGGGATCAATGAGGTTATTATTTGAAGGACCGGATCGGGCAACGTAAAAGGAATTATCGGAAAAGACACACACACCGGTGTACTTTCTGTCAGTTCTCTGGAAATCAAATGAAGTTCTGGGTAAAAGCCGCTTTATCGGTGCAGCAGCTAAATCGTGTGCAGCGGAATAAAGATCAATCTTAAATACAGCGCTGTAAGTTGTATTTACATTGTTAATCAGTGTATCGAATTCCGCGCAAACCAACAAGTTAAGCCTGTAATCCTGTGTCAGCGCGACAGGCCGCTTAATCTCCCTGGTGCTCAATATATCACCGGCTATGTTCATAAGGACAATCCTGTTGTTCTCAGTATCGGCAACATACAACAGTGTTTCGCGACCAATTATAATATCCTGAGGCTTATTGAATCCCTCCCAAACAGGATACTGCTGGACATAGTTGGTATCGTTTATAACCTGACCTTTGTTCGGATCAACAGTATTATCAGGTGCATCAAATTTATTCGTGCAGAAGACGAGTAATACAGAGACTATAAAAAGCAATATGTAATTTGTTACTTTCATTAATACAAACCGAGTAAAATTGAAAATCTATGTGCAGAGCCAAGCCGTTCAAATTTTGAGAATGCGTAGTCGACAGTTACGTTAGCAAGTCCGGTAGGCACCTTGATTCCTGCTCCAAAAGTAAAATCCTGTTCATCAACATTTAACTTGTAACCTCCCCTTGCAAAGAATATCTCCCTCCAGGCGTATTCAACGCCGAGAGAAACATTTTCACTATTATCATTGGGATGGTTTAACTGAATGGACGAAGTAATCCTGTGCATATCAGTTTGGTAAGGTTCAAGTGCAAACCCGATCCTGAACATGGTTGGAGGTGAGAAAGATTGCCAATCGGAATTTTGACGATTACCAAACAAGGTTACTTTCCCGTCAGGTGCAAGTTCATTACCAAAGTTAGTAATGGCAACAGCGAATCTGGAAGTACCGAGACCGGTCCAGTACATGGTACCGAGATCGATCATAAATCCGCGCATTTTCAGTTTATCAAGCGTCTCTTCTATATATTTAACAGATCCTCCGAAGCTGAACTGTTCTGTCATCTTCCTGGAATATGTTACGCTAATTGCAATATCACCGAATGAAAAGTACTCACCCGTTCCAAACGGCATAACTTCAGTGGTTACCGGCATATCATCCATATGTAACGATGTGAATGATACACCTACTACATCATTTGAAGATAATTTATAACTAGCACCGATAAACTCGTGCTTAATATCCGCGACCCATTCATTATGCGAGAGTATTACCTCATTTTCTTTCGCATACGCCAGACCCGCAGGATTCCAGTATAACGCCGAAGCATCATCTGCAATTGCAACGAAAGCATCAGCCATTGCACTCGCACGTCCCCCTACCCCGATCTTCAGGAACTGAGCAGTTGATATTCCGGCCCGCTGACCTCCAAGTGTAGGAAACAATTGTGCATTTGCTGAAATCAGCGGAAGCAGTAATAATATTGATAATAACTTTTTCATAAATAGTATTTAAATTCCAATGTTCGATTCACAAATAACAAATACTAAAATCTAAACGACATCCCGACTTTAACATTTCTCCTAGTAAGATACCTTGCCGGATTATACGGGAACGCGCTTATAGGAGCCTGAAGATCAGGATACAACGGATCGTTCCAGCCTGATGGAGTAGCATCTCCGTACTCGTATGCTTCACCTGTAACCGGATTTATAATAGCAGAATTCTCTGTATCCAGAAGGTTATTTATCTCGACGAAGAATGTAAGATCAAGATTCATAAGTTTGAACGATTTCTCAAAATTCAAGTCTATCCAAAACCAGTTGTCCCCTATTTCGCTATACCTGTTCTCGCGGTCGGAAACGTATTCAGGTCTTCCGTCCGTATCATAATTACCGGTAAAGTAATAAGGTGTATATCGTTTACCGGACTGGAAGAACAGGCGAATATAAAAATTATAGTTGTCCAGAATTCCGCTTCCGAATCCGAACAGCGGTTCACCTTCAGGAACGTAAAAATTTATTGTCGATGTAATGGTTAAAGGTCGGTCCCAGGAGACGTACTCTTCTTTAATAGACTCATCAAGGTCTCCCCTTAATATCAGCACACCTTCATCTGCGGATGAAGACTTTCCGGTTACAATAGCATAGGAAAGCGAGAACATTCCGCTGAAATAATTTCCGATCCTTTTCTTATACTCTAGTTCAAGTCCCCTTGAACGAGCGTAATCAAGATTCGCGTAAGTTATAAAGTCTTGTGAAGCGAATCTCGCAGATGAAATAATCGCGGTTCGCGTTCGTACGTAATCGAATATATCCTTGTAATATGCAGTAACAGTCAGTACATCATTCTGACTGAACTGAGTCTTCAATCCCAATTCATATGCAACAGTTGTTTCGGGTTTCAGATTCGGATTTCCGAAACGCTGAAATGACGATTGAGCGTTTGACGGACTAAGTTTAGCATAAACAAACTGTGGTCTCGGCCATTTATTAAAGTGTCCGTATGAGAAGAACAATATCTGATTGTCAGTAACCGGATGTGAAATACCCAGCCTTGGACTTAACCTCGCTTTGAAGTATCTGTTACCAAACCACTTAAATGAATCTTCTTTGTATCGTTCACGAACTTCATCCGGGATGGTAACAACATCGGGATTTTCAATAGCGTCATCTACATACTTGCCGGGGAACCAGTAATCCATCCTCAGTCCGAAGTTCAGTATCATACCGCTGAAGTTCACATTGTCCTGCGCATAAAACGATCCGCGCGCGGGATGAACTTTATAAATGTCATTGTTTAATCCGAGTTCGCCCAGCCATGGACGATAAATATCTATGACCTGCATTTCCTGGAATACGAAATTGAATCCGGCTTTGAACTTGTTCTTCTCATCAAAGAAGCTTGTAAGATCACCTTTGAAGGAGTACTCCTCGATATAGTGATCACGCCAGGTTGAAGGATTACCAACATCCCAAAATCCGTCACCGGGAATAACTCCGATGGTATCACCGTTTTCGTTATAATACTCTAGCGGGAAGGTAACAATATCCTGACGCTCGGTGTATTCCGACCAACTCTTACCGTTCGCATCGGCACGGAGGTTCGAGAAGAAATGATTCACTTTTAATTCGTAGAATGTTTTCGGATTTAATGTATGAGTCCAGCTTAGGTTATCATACTTGTTATTATGAGTAAACGTATTTGCTTCATCAAGAATATTCTGGAATTCATACTGGTAACCTGGGCTGGGTTCAACATATTCTAAATTAGACTGCAGAGACTGTGAGTTCTGATTAATATTAACCGACTGATTAAAAGAGTAAGACAATTTCATGGTCGGAGTGATCTTATAAGTCAGTTTCCCAAGCCAGAACCAACTGTTCTCAGCACGCGGAGCAAACCTGGTTCCGTAAAATGTAGACGAGTACAATTGTTTCGCAGTAGGTTTATAATAACCCTGAGTAATGCCATCGCTGAGTCCCATATAGAAACTGCCGAAGAAACTTAATTCACCCGGAATATCAAGGCCTAATGCAGGCAGTAAATATTTGGTAAACGGTTCAGGACCCGAAATATTTGCTTCAAGTACATCCAGATTGAATACATGTGAAGAACTCTTATTCCCGAAATTATCCCGTTTATACGAAATATATCCCGAAAACTTATCATGTCCTTCTCGCGTTTTCACATTAACAATTCCTGAAGTAGCCTGGCCATACTCAGCGTTAAAACCGCCGGTAATAACTTCAACTTCTTCAATAGCGTTGGAACTTAACTGTAGACCGAATCCGGTTCCGGCAAGCGGGTCCTGCACGGAAACACCGTCAAGCAGGAATGCGTTCTCATAAGATCTACCGCCGCGTATATGAATTGAATTATCGTTTTTAACAACACCGGCAGTTTGAGTTACCAGATCGTTTACACTTTCAACGATAGCTAATTCAATATCCTCTTTCGATATCGTCTTCTTACTTTGCGTTTCCTCAACATCAATTAAAGGCTTATCCCCTACAACAATCACTTCCTGATCCAATGTAAGAGACGATTCTTCCATCTCAACATCGAGTTGTAGAGTTTTATTCGCTTCAATCACAATTCCCGTATACTGAATTGTTTTATATCCGATGAATGATATCTTAACCGTATATTCACCGGGTGCAACATCATTCATTTTATAATTACCGTCAAAATCAGTAGCCGCACCGTAGTATGTACCTTCGAGTAGTATATTAACGCCGGGGATTGTCTGCTTTGTTTCTTTATCAACTATATTACCTGCAATGCTGCCGTTATTCTGTGCAACAAACTGAACAGAAGTCAACAACATTAGTAAAATCATTATAATAGTCTTTTTCATAAGCTTAATCCGAATTCATCGATAAAGACTTTTTTAAGCAGGTTATTCACGGTTCCTTCAGTGCCATCGCAAAGATGCAGCGGAAGTCCGAACAGGAATAAATTTTTCTGGCTATTAATCATTCCGATTGTACCTGTAATCTGGCTGCTGGATATACTATATAAAGGAACGGCAACATTACTAGGGACAAATGTATGAACGAAAGCAATAGTTGATGCTGTTCTCAGATTATCATAACCTTCCGCGTTATCCGTTGCAAGCAATGTTGCACCAGGGAATAAAAAGTTCAGAGCTTTCTCCTGCGCGAATCCTTCGATCGGTAGAAAACTCTGCAGTGTTGCATTGTCATATTCAAAAGATGATGACGAATCCTGCAAGGTTAACGAGAACGCAATTTTACCACCCGATTCAACATAGTCCTGAGTTATAAGAGTTAGTAAATCAATACTCGGATCAGAATCAGAATACCAGTACAAATATTTGAATAGTTTGAGTGTTTCAGGAAACGTAATATTCGGGTAAGGCAGACTTGTAGATTCAACATCCAGCACATTGTACTTGTCACTTAATGCTCCATTATCCAGAGTTGAGAAGGCTGTGTTGTAAAAATCTGAAGCGGCAGCGCCACTTTCAAAATCATCAACAATCAGCAGATTCCCTTTGGGACTACGGACATACCAATTGGATGAAGTGTCGGGCAACGGAATGAACGCTGACTTCGCACCTGAAATATCAACGGCCTGCACGTATAATCTATTGTAGTCATCCAGTAGAAGGTTCGCCAGATTTTCATCATTAACGTCGCTTTCCGAACCGTTTAACAGGATTTCAAATTCCGGATTCTGCGCATTAATATCATTTATGCGAAGTGTAACTAATCCAACTGATCTCTCGAAGGTGACGAATTCAGTTGTATCATTCAACGCAAGATTTATTCCGACTATCGACTCAGTCCCGTCGAGATCATCGGCGCTCCAGCCAACAGTAATAACCGGAAGCGACTCGGCCGGCAGGTTACTTGCCTCACTCCACTCAATTTTGGGCGCTGTGTTCTTAATCGGGAAAGCCTGTTCTGCAGGAGTCGGATCGATCAAACCGATATCAATGTAATCCTCTCCGTCAGTATAAACTCCATCACCGTTTTCATCGGTAAATGGTTCAGCGCCAAAGCTTATCCCATTTTGAGTTATGTCAGTATCGTATTTACCGTTTCCACCTGCGTCAACCGCGTAAACAACAAAATTAAAAGTTGTATCAACTGTGCCGATCGGAAGTGCGAAGACCGAATCGTTTTTAGTAGTGAAGGACCAGTTATCATATAATCCTTCCCACTTGAAGAAGAATCCTTCAACCAGTCCATCCGGATCATCGCCCCACCAGTGAACCTGGAGCCTGCTTTTCTGCTGGTTAAGGTCGGAAGCATTGTCCGCCTGAATAAACAGAAATGTATTCGGCGCCTGATTTTCTTCCGGATTATCCGTTAAAGATTCTGTACAGCTAATCACAGCCAGCCCTAACAGCATAAACGTAATAATAAAAACAAACTTATATTTCATAAAAGCCTTCAAATTCAACCTTCAAGCTTACTTCAAGAGCATCATTTTCTTAACCGAACGGTACTCGTTAGCCTTTATCGAGTATAAATACATTCCGGACGCCAAAGAAGAAGCGTCAAAACGTATTAAGTGGCTGCCCGCATTCCGGAATCCGTCAACAAGCGTCATAACTTCCTGACCGACGATATTATATATAGTAACCTTTACATTACCGGCATCTGCTAGCGAGTACTTGATCTCTGTCGAAGGGTTGAACGGATTCGGATAATTCTGACTTAAAGAATACTCGTTAACAACAGGATCGTCATCAACAGCAACATTACCACCACTCCAGCCGATAAAGTCTTCGTTCCTTCTGGGAACTAATTTGTAGTTTCCAAACGAATAAAACAGTGTTCCGATAATAGCATCAAATGTATCATCCTGCTTGATCTGGTAATCAGAACCTTCCTGGAGAAAGTCCCAGTAATTGTTGTAGTCATGAGTTCCATCCTGCACTTCCACCCTGACTTGATTACCGGCTTCATTAGCAACAATGATCTCACCGTAATTCGCATTGCCACCGGAACCTTCATTCGGTCCGCTATCACCATCCGCATTGTCATCTACAACAGTAACATCAACTAATTTCAGTAATACACCTTCATAAGATTCAGCAGGTAGTTCGCCGCTTGCCTGGCTTGCAATATCAGCAATATCAACCAAAGTCGGTTCGGGAGTAGCATTACCACTGGAGTTGACTACAACATCAACACCGGCATCAAGCGTTCCGAGTACTGTATATCCAAAGCTTTCGTTTACGATACCGGTAACAGTAACATCGTCGCCAACAACCAATTGATCGGCTTCAGTACCGAATATCTGAACACCGGACCATGGTCCCGATCCGTTCTGAATATAAACCTGCGGACTAACATTACTGCCGTCACCCTGAACATCCGAAGTATCGGTAATAACAATGCCGTTAAGTGTTACTTCATACCCATTATAACCGCTGTAACCACTGCCAAACGGTGAGTACTGAACATCATTAACAGTTAAATCCCTGTCCAGTATAAAGAAGAAGTACCTTCCGTTCGTTGTATCCGATGGATTATAGGATACATTTCCTTCGTCATCTGTTGCCATCGAATAATATGTAATAAGAGAAGAATCGTTTTGGGCCGGAATTGTTGCATGCCATGTACCCGTTGCTCCTAACTGCTGCATGTCTACTGACTCAGTAGCACTTTCATTTACAGAATAGTAAAGTTTAGCAGAAACTACTTCACCGTCAGGATCTTCAAGTTCCGCTGTGATAGTCGGTGATTCACCGTAACCAACATTTACTATATCTCTTTCTAAATTCGTTATATTCGGCGGGAAAACAGTACCGTACACAATGTCATCCGGGTAAACCGGATTAATCATAAACCATCCACCGGTTATATTTGTTCTGGTTTCAATGAATCCCCTGATTTTGTCAATTTTCGTTCCCGGCAAAGGTGCTTCCGTGTTTCTCCAATAATCTGAGAGATTCCCAACCACAATAATTGAATTATTATCATCAAAAATACCGAATGAGTTATAACCTATCCCAACACCGTCTGTAACAGTGACATTTTCAATCTCAACGTAAACCTGCTCCCATTTTTCAGCAGTATAGATCGGATTGCCTGAGCCGGTTTCAACAAGAGAATCTAAAGTAAGCTTTATCGGTTCGGGTCTTCGCTCCTGAAATCCAGTGACGTCCTGGGCGGTGAAATTGATTACATTAAATTGTGTTGTAGTATTATAGGTCAACACAACACCAGTCATTTTTACAACAATTCCTGTATCCAGAATAGCGAAATCCGGTGCGGCGTCTACTAAATCTCTAACAAGGATTCCGTTCCAGGGACCATTACCATCGGGATCACATATAAACATAGAAGGCACGCCGCTATGTAATGCTTCATTCGAATCTGGATTTGCTCCCTCATAAGGTGAATTCATCACAACTCCGGTTACAACTACTGTATCACCCTCATACATACCGGTGGGTTCCGAATTAATCGAACCGTAATAATTAAGTGAATCAGCTTCAACAAATTGAATATCACGAATTGTTACTTCCGGATAGGTCTGTGCCAGACCTGTAATCGCACAAGCGAGCATGATTAAAACAAAAAATTGTATTCTAGTTTTCATTTATATGCCTCTACTTTATTATTAAAAACTTTCCCGTCTTAATGTTGCTGGTATTCAAATCTTTTACGGAGAACAGATAAAGTCCGGTTGCAATGGCCTGATCATCTTCTGAAATAAGGTCCCACGCATGTTCCCCGCCCGACATCTGTTGCGTTTCATCCTTGCTGAATGTTTCAAACCATCTTAAGTCCGAGCCGTTACTCGTCTGGTTATGATACAGAGTTCTTACAACATCACCGGACAAAGTATAAATTACAATTTCACATTCCGCAGGCAGATTATAAAAATAAATCTTTCTAAGCCTCTCTGAAGATCCGTCCCAATATGCATTGCCATAATACGGATTCGGATAGACTCCAATTTTAACATCCTTTTTTGAAGTAGGCGGAGTACCCGGCAGAACCTTGTTAACATTTGCAAGCGGACTCGACTCAAGACTTTCCAGTCCGTTAGTCGGATCACCCTCGTCGTAGGCGGTAACAGAATAAATGTACTGCCAGCCGTTAAGCAGGTTATCAATTTCGTATTTGTAATAATATTCCGTATCATCACCTTCGAAAGTTACAGGTTCAGTCAGGCTTACTTCATCAAAACCGTTATTGTAGCCGATATCATTATCCGCAGAATCGAACTCCGCAACTTCAATAAGAGCATTAAAAATATCCTGCGATTCCGTAAGATCGTAGCCGGCATTAGTCCGATATATTTTATAACCCTCAAAGTCTTTAGCCCCGGATATCGGGTCTATCGAGTCTTCCGATCTTTTATCCCAGTATATTGTAACATTCTGATTGCCCGGAACCACTTTTACTTTTGGAAGATTGGGAGGTGCTGGTAGAATAAACCTGGTTATCTCGCCGTTACCATCCAAGTCTTCCCCGTCATCAAGAATGTTATTCGCATTTCGATCTTCACCGTTATAAGCTCTTATTGCCCAACCGGCATTATTGTATAAATTCAATTTTTGTTCTTCCGTATCAAACTCTGCAAGATCAGTACCGTATTTTTTCGCTGCTACAATTGCGAAAGATAATTCAACCGAGTCTCCGGGAGCAATAGATCCGAAATCACCTGCGGTTATCAGCATCGACCTGTTGCTGGGTGTCTTCAAGGATGTGGGATCAACACCGTCACCATACCTGTTTTCACCTCCGAAAAATCCTCTCATCTTATTATAGCGCTGAAAATCATCCTGCGGAGCAAAGTAGTTTGGATTGGTTGTATTCCTGAACTGCCATGTTACGAAATTAACATCTTTGTATTCATAAGAGGAGCCGAGGAATTGAATGCCAACATATGAATCAGTAAAACCGATATCTCCGTTCGAGTCGAATTCATAAGCAACTTTAAGAGAATCATTATAGCCGTTCCCGCTCTTGTTATAAAACGGGCCGCCAATTCTCGGAGATGTAATTACTGTATTTCTTACTACTGTATCGGTCCATAAACCGATGAACACACTATCAATATACCTGTCGGAAACATTTTTAATCTGATAATTCAGAATAACGAAAAAGTCGGCGAAGGAAAAATTCCACGCATAGGTCTCCTGATGAACAGTAATACCGATAGGTGAATGATCAACAACAGGCTCACCGTTCAGAAACACTGTGTTTGTATCCGAATAGTCCATTATGAGATCCTGGTGTGAAACAGCTTCCGGAGAAAAGAATTTCGAATCTATTAGTGATGAGCGTTCACCCACTAAATCACCACTTTCGTTAGTAAACTCAAAACCGCCTCCCCTGTTTGAGACAGAAGAAGCATCAACTGCGCCGGTTGTAACAAAAGGACCAAGCCGGTTTTTACCCTGCCCGTCATCGCTTAGATAGGCGCCTACCCACAAACCGCCGTCGAAGATATGTTCTATTCCACTGCCGAGCGGATATTCGCAGGAAGGCTGATCGGGCCAGTGAGCGAAGCCGTGCCCATAAGTTCCGAAGTTAGTTACGGTAAGTCCGATGTTACCCACGTCAGTGTACTTCGAATCATCATCGTCCAAGTTCTTGTTTAGTCTGTTGGGTCTATCGTCGAAATCGGATGTAAAGGCGTAACTAATGAATACAAATAATAAAAGTGTAGTATAAAACCTCATTGAATCTCGTAGTGTTAGAAAAATGGCTAATAAAAATATAGAACGGCGACCTGTTTATCAATGGTAAAACTGAGGAATTATTATTTTCTTAATAAAACAAGAAAAGCCTGCAACAAAGAAATTGCAGGCTTAAATGAAATAACATAACACCATTTATGCCGTTTCGGTAACGGTTTCCGCTAATTCACCACCCCGTTTTATCGCTTCTTCATTCAGCGGGATCAGATTGTGGTATCTTTCCGGTAGTACCTTTTTTAATCCCTTTAAAATATTTTCCATGCTGATAATCGGTTTTTTCTTTAAAAACGCACCGAGCATTATCATATTCAGAATTTTTGTATTGTTCATTTTAGCAGCTTCCGCACTTCCTGCAATACCAATTATCTCTACATCATCACGTGTAGGAGGATTGATAACATTTGTACTTTCGTAAATAATCGTCCCGCCCGGTTTAACGGCCGACTCAAATTTATAGACAGACGGTTGGTTAAGAGCAATTACAGTATCAAATTTTGAAATGATAGGTGAACTGATTTTTTTATCGCTGATGATAGCGATACAGTTAGCAGTACCTCCCCTCATTTCAGGTCCGTATGAAGGCATCCAGCTGACTTCTTTATCTTCCATAATCCCGGCATAACACAATACCATTCCCATAGACAGAACACCCTGTCCTCCGAATCCGGCTATTACTATTTCTTCATTCATATTATTTTCTCCTGTTCATAAAGCATTTTCGCAAGTAGTTGTTTATGATTTATTCAGGCTTTTTCAAGTCGCCCAACGGATAATAAGGAAGCATGCTGTCCTCAAGGAATTTATTCGATTCGATGGGAGTCATCTTCCAGTTGGACGGACAATTCGATACCACTTCAATAAAACAGGTTCCTTTATTTTGTTTCTGATACTCAAATGATTTCAGTATCGCTTTCTTAGTCTTCCTCACATTTACCGGTTTATGAACCGACTGCCGGGTTACAAAATATGTCCCCGGAAGCTGCGCAACCAGATCTGTAATTTTAAGCGGATTACCCATGGTAGCCACGTCCCTGCCCATAGGTGAAGTAGTCGACTTCATATTCGGGAGTGTTGTAGGTGCCATTTGCCCGCCTGTCATACCGTATATCCCGTTATTGATGAATATAATCAGTATGTTCTCACCACGATTACAGGTATGAATTGTCTCCCCTGTTCCAATCGCAGCAAGATCACCATCACCCTGATAGCTGAATACCAGTTTTTCAGGCAGAACACGCTTGATTCCTGTTGCTACAGCCGAGGCTCTGCCGTGCGCCGCTTCGGACATATCAATATTCAGATAATTATATGCAAGTACTGAACATCCGACGGGCGCTACACCGATAATTTCGTTCAGGATTCCCATCTCTTCGATCACTTCTGCGAGAAGTCTGTGAACAACTCCATGTCCGCAGCCGGGACAATAATGCATCGGTGTATCGTAAAGCGCTTTATTCGGAGCTTCGTAAACGATATTTTCACTCGTACAGACACTCTCTTCGGTTATCATGTTTTCATAGTGCTGATCGTCCAGCATTCTCTTTTCATTCATTCTGCACCTCCAAGAAATTTCTCTTCAAGTTTTTCAAGTATCTCTTCCGGCGAAGGAACTATTCCTCCCATCCTGCCGTGGAATTCCACAGGAACGTTGCATTCTACAGCAAGTTTAACATCTTCAATCATTTGTCCCGCGTTCATTTCCACATCAAGAATACCCTTAACTTGCGAACAGTTAGCCTTGATTTCCTTGTACGGGAAAGGATATAACGAGATAGGTCTGAACACTCCAACTTTTATTCCTTTTTCTCTCGCAAGATCAGCAGCTTTCTGGCAAATCCTGGCAACCAATCCATACGCTGTAATTATATAATCGGCATCTTCACAATTAATTGCTTCATACCTTATTTCATTTTCTTCTATTTTCCTGTACTTAGCCTGCAGTTTATTATTAAGCTCTTCCATTTCATCAGGCTTAAGGTGCAGTGACGTAATAACTCTTCCGTTACCGTTTTTCCTTCCTGTAGTAGCCCATTCAAGTTCCTTGAAATCCCTTGTGACCTGTTCAGACAGTTCAACCTTTTCCATCATTTGACCAAGTGCGCCATCCGTTAATATTAAAACGGGGGTCAGGTATTTAAAAGCAAGATCGAATGAGAGATTAACAAAATCCGCCATTTCCTGCACGGTTGACGGCGCAAGAACAATTAGCCTGTAATCCCCGTGACCGCCGCCTTTAACGGACTGAAAATAATCGCCCTGTGCCGGCTGAATAGTTCCTAATCCCGGACCGCCTCTGTTAACGTTTACAAGCAGACAGGGTAATTCTGCACACGCAATGTATGATATGCCTTCCTGCATCAAACTCATTCCCGGCGATGATGATGAAGTCATAATCTTCTTGCCGGTTCCCGCTGCGCCGTAAACCATGTTGATTGACGCAACTTCACTTTCGGCCTGTAATATTACCATACCGGTTCTATCGAAAGCCTCACGGCTTAAATACTCCAGCACCTCCGACTGAGGTGTAATCGGGTAACCGAAATAAGCATCACACCCGGCTCTTATTGCAGCTTCGGCTAATGCTTCGTTCCCTTTCATTAGTTTTAATTCTTTCATTCGTTCACCGTTACTGTTATGTCTCCAGTTACATTAGTTATTTTTGCTACTTCCTCTTTCTTTTTGGCTGTTTTCCTGTACACTGTTATAACACCGTCCGGACAAACAAGTGCACAGTTAGTGCATCCGGTGCAATTGTCTTCTACTTTGACCATATATAGGTAACCTTTTTGGTTAACATGTTTGGATTTTTCCAAAGCGTCTTCTGGGCAGGCAGCCATGCATAATTCGCATCCTTTGCATTTTTCGATATCAATTACAATATCTCCTTTTACTTTTGCCATATTGCGCTCCATAAATTCTTTTTAAAATAAAAAAGGTTACTAGAATCTAGTAACCTCTCTTCGGAAACAATTTTCCTACAATTAGAATACCTAGGATATTTAGGTTTAGCAATATTTCTTTCTGATATGTTTTCATCACTCCTACGTGTTGAGAAGAAAGAACACAAAAAACTATGCCAAATTCAGATTTTATTTTTGGCGCATATAAAGATACAAAAATCCTCGATAGAGGCAAAAATGGGATTCATGCCGAATCACTTCATTAGAATATTGTAAAATAACTTTTCAATAATGAGAAATGACTTCCATAATTTGAAATAAATATCCAATTTATTTTCTTGGCACATTTAATCTCCAAAACATTGATTGTGCGCTGTTTCACAGAAGTATTCCACTGATAATTTGTGATTTAACTCCAATTTATTATTTTACATATTATAATCAGGCATGCAGGTCTGATGATATTCTACCAGATGGAGGGTACAATGATACTAAGGCTTCTTTTTCTTTTATCAATTATTTCTTTTCACTTAACCTATTCTCAAAACTTATCAAAATCAGCATTATCCAAGCTTGGTCCCCGGATTCTGAAAATGTATGATGTTGAAAAAACGCTTGCTAAAAGCGCAGCAGAGGACGAGATATTTGAATTATCAATGAGACAAACAGCTTTAAAGGTAGATAAAGAGTTCCGGGTAACGATAAGAACAACAAACCCTGATGAGCTCCGCAAATCAGGTGTAAAAGTAAATTCGGTATTTTCAGAATTTGTAACCGCAACAATAAATCATTCACAAATTGAAACTATTTCTTCTCTTGACTATGTGACTTCGATTAGTATTGGCGAAACTTACTATCCCAAGAACGACGTTGCACGCGGATTAACAGGAGTCGATCTCGTCCACAGCGGTTATATTAATGCTACTTCATATACAGGTTCGGGAGTAATTGTATGTATAATAGATACCGGAATCGACTGGGCACATTTGGATTTCAGGGATCCGACGGACGATACTCAAAGCAGGATATTGTACATTTGGGATCAGACAATAACAGCAGCGGGTTCGGAAGTAACACCGGACGGGGCTCATGCAGAGGCTGCATTCGACGGATTTGACAACGGTGTTGAATACAGTAAAACTGATATTGAAGATGAGATAGACGGCTCTGCAGCCAATTTTGTACGAGAAGAAGATACAAACGGACACGGGACTCATGTTGCCGGTTCCGCAGCCGGAAACGGGGCTTCGCTAACTTCATATAAGTATATGGGTATGGCTTATGAAGCAGATATCATCGTTGTAAAAGCCGGCAACGGCAGTTTTTCATCTCAGAATATAATTGACGGTATAGCATGGGCGGAGGCAATCGGCTCAATTGAAGGTAAACCTGTTGTAATAAATATGAGTCTCGGCGGTCACAGCGGCGCACATGACGGGACAGGTACACAAGAAGTGGCGGTAGACGATTTTGCAGGAACCGGCCAAGTTGCAGTGATATCCGCCGGAAACGAAGGTGGGGATGAAATACACATTTCCGGAACTATTGCTAATGGGGCTTCTGCTGATATTACTCTTGATGTGACTGCAAATACGGGAAGCAGCAGCGATTATGTCGGATTCGATTTATGGCACGATACAAGTGCTGATATAACAGTTACAGTAACTAGTCCAAACAGCCAGAGTTATTCAAGAACTGCCGCTGAGGTAAGCGGTACCAGCGAAACAACAGATGGTTCCATCTATATTTATAACCAAGCTGATGCTAATTATACAAACGGTGATGAAAGAAACCTAGTGCTATTAGAGGATTATACTTCCGGAAGTACTGTTCATATCGCGTCAGGGACTTGGACCATAAATATTCAGAACAATTCCGGATCAACACGTACATATCATGGATGGCTGTACACCAGCAGTATGACAGTTACACTAAACAGCGGTGATAATGATTATACGGTAGGTATACCCGGAACCGCGAGTGAAGCCATTACGGTTGGTTCATATTCATCGAGATTGAACTGGACGGATAATTCCAGCACTGCACGTGCCGCATCCGGAAATGCTGATGATATTTCATCATTCAGCAGCATTGGACCAACAAGGGACGGAAATCAGAAACCGGATATTACCGGTCCTGGGGAGTATATTGGTTCATCCACCTCATCAGATTATTCTCCAGCTTCAGCCTATATTTTACCTGGCAGCTATCACCACACTAACCGAGGTACAAGCATGTCCTCCCCTGTGGTTGCCGGTATTGCAGCGCTCTTACTTGAGCAAAATACATCAAGGACAGCTTCTGAGTGTAAGTCCCTTTTAAGAGATAACGCCGATGAGGATTCATATACAGGAGTATCTCTGCCAGATTATACCTGGGGTTATGGTAAGGTTAATGCCTTTGCTGCTATGTCAAAGGCAGTGAATTCGAGTTTCACACCTTCACAGGAAACAATTGTTCATGATACATGGAGTTCCACCGGCGGTGTAAACGTTGGCAATTTCCCTGCTGCAGTTGAATTTACTCCTTCAATGACAGGCATGATCTCGGGAGTGTTTGTTCATATTCACTCAGGTTCATCCTTTTCTTCGTACTTAACATGTGCTATTTATAATGATAGCTCTGGAGAGCCTGGCTCTTCACTTGGTTCAATGCAGGTCTCGGAATCAGCATTGCTGGACTATAGCTGGAACTATATTGATATGATCGACGCTGCGGTTGATGTTACATCCGGTACAAAATATCATGTTGTAGTTCAGGGTAATGATAATAATCTGATACTGATGGATGATAACAGCGGTACTGCGACAAAATCAAGATATAATAACGGTAGTTGGACCAGTCACAGTAGTAATTTGAGAATACGACCAGTTGTTAGTACTTCGCCGTCAGAACTGCCTGTCGAGCTGGTTTCATTCCGCGGGAAGTATAAAAAAGGCAAAGTTTACTTAAACTGGCAGACAGCTACTGAAGTTAACAATTATGGATTTGAAGTTGAACGGAAAGTACTAAAGGCGAATATTGAAGATGGTAAAGCATCGGGCAATAGTGGTCAATGGGTTAAAATTGGATTTGTAAATGGTCATGGAAACAGCAACTCACCGAAAAAGTATTCTTTCGTCGATGAGGGGGCACTCATAGGTACAAGCTTTTTATATCGACTGAAGCAAATAGACACCGACGGTGCGTTTGAATACTCACCGGAAGTGGAAGTTTCCATTGTAACAAACGAAGTTGTATTAGCTCAGAATTATCCGAATCCATTCAATCCATCAACCAGTATTAATTATTCGATCCCAACTATTTCTAGTCCGGATGGTAAAGCGAACGTTAAGCTGATTGTATATGATATTCTTGGCTCTGAAGTCGCGACACTTGTGAACACTCGAATGGGAGCAGGTAACTACAGCGCACAGTTTGATGCATCTTTAACTAATAATGAACTAGCAAGCGGTTTGTATATCTACAGACTTGAAGTGGAAGGCTTGTTCAGGAAATCGAATAAAATGCTGTTCATCAAATAAAATTCGACAAAGTAAATTATTGATCCGGTGAAATTCCGGGTCATTTATTATTCTTCATTTGAAGTCGCTCCAGTCTCGAACGAAGATGTCTCTCGGTAATACCCAGTTCACGTGCAGCAGCACTTTGGTTTCCATTATTCCTTTCCAATGCTTCTTTTATCATTGTACTTTCAAATGCTTTCATTTTATCCTCATAGGAATCACCTAAATCGTATGGATCAAAAACAGACTGCTGCTGAGACAGAAACATTTCCGCGGGAAGGTCATTCATCGTAATTATATTTTCCCTTGCAAGCAGTACGGACCTTTCGATTATATTTTCGAGTTCACGGATATTACCCGGGAAACTGTATTTAATTAGTTTATCAAGAGCCTCCTTACCGATGCCTTTGATCTCGGAAGAATGCTTAGAGATAAAGTGCTCAGTCAAAAGCGGTATATCCTCCTTCCTCGAGCGAAGTGTAGGAATGTTGAGAGACACCACATTCAGCCTGTAATATAGGTCTTCACGGAATTCGCCGTTCTTTATCATATCCTCGAGGTTCCTGTGTGTAGCTGCAATAATTCGAACATCTACCTTCTCAGTGCTGTTACTCCCTATTCGCTGGATCTCTCCAAACTGAATAGCTCTCAGTAATTTCACCTGCACATTCATAGGTATATCGCCGACCTCATCGATAAACAGTGTCCCGTTATCAGCTTCCTCAAAACGACCTTTACGATTATCAATTGCACCGGTGAACGAACCTTTAACATGCCCGAACAATTCGCTTTCAAGAAGATTCTCCGATAACGCTGCGACATTAACTGTGACGAATGATTTATCCTTTCTATCACTGGTAAAATGAACAGCCCGGGCAATAAGCTCCTTGCCGGTACCACTTTCCCCTCTTACCAGTACTGTTGCTCTACTTGCAGCTACTCTTCCTGCAACGTTCAATACCTCTTCCATTTTGGGACTACGTGTAATAATGGAATCGAACTTAAATTTCTCCTGAAGCTGACTTTTCAAGTTCCTGTTTTCTGTTTCAAGCAGCCTCTTTTCAGCAACACGTTTAATCAGGTTTTCCAGTTCATCCAGGTCAACAGGTTTGGAAAGATAGTCATAAGCACCGGACTTCATAATATCGACAGCTTCATCAACATTTCCATAAGCCGTGACTATTACGAAATCAATTTCCGGATTAATCCTTTTAATCTCTTTCAGCAATTCTAGTCCGGTCATCTCCGGCATTCTGAAATCACTTAAAACCAGGTCGATGTAATTGTCAGCTATAATTTCAACAGCCTTTTTACCATTTCCCGCTGTATGAACGATATGCCCTCTCTTCTTTAAGAACCGACTAAGCGATTCCAACTGATTTGCCTCGTCATCTACTAATAGTATTGCTAAATTCTTCATCTCGTATACCTGCTATTGCGACTTTAATTTTATTGCAAATGTCGTCCCTTTTCCCTCGGTACTATCAACTGTAATAAGGCCGCCATGCTCGTTTATAATTCTCTGAGTTATCCCTAACCCCAGACCGTTTCCCTCAGCCTTTGTTGTATAGTACAGGTTAAAAATCTTTCCTAAACTTTCTTCCGGAATTCCATCGCCGTTATCTTCAATCTTTACCACAACAAATTGATCTAAACGATTGACTGATATTTTAATTTCACCATTCTTCTTAATTGCATCTCTGGCATTCGTAATCAGGTTTATAAATACCTGCTTTACCTGGTCCTTGTCCCAGTTAACAGTTCCGTGAAAATCATTTTCGATAGTCAGATCAATATTATGTTCTCTTAAATTGCTTTCATACTGGAGTACAACATCATTCATGAATGCATCAAATGAAAATTCCGATCTCTGAAGCGGCACGGGCCTCGCAAGTTTTAGAAAACTCTGAACAGTCCGGTTGATCCGTTTAACTTCATTGTATATCAGGTTGGTGAAAGAGAGATAATCTTCTTTATCTTCTACCGGTTCAAAATCTTTTCTAAGCTGCTGGACTATTGTTCCGATCGCATTAAGCGGATTACGAATTTCATGCGCAACTCCCGATGCCAGATGCCCCATAGCTGTTAACTGTTTTCCTCGCTCAACCTGTTCTTCAAGCTCTTTAATACTCGTAAGGTCTTTGATTATAAGAACATAATTCTGATTGTCTTCCGAATCCCTGAATTCGCTGCGGGATATAAGAAGGTGATTTTTTTTATTCTCCCTGACACATGTGGTTTCTATTATATGTGACGGATTATTAAAGACTTTTTCCTCAGCATCAATACATATTAATTCATTAAGGTTGACAGATATGTTTTGCCCGACCGGCAAATTAAAAAACTGTTTTCCCGAGGGATTTATGTTTACCACACTCCTGTTTTCATTAAGTACGATAATAATATCGTTTGCCTTTTCTATAAGCTGATTTGAAAAACTTTCCATATAACTATATTTCTTCTCAATAACACTGAAGTTTTGTCTTGCAAAAACGATTGCGAGAATGAAAGTGCCCAAAATTAGAAGCAGCAATGAGCTTGTTATAATCCGTGTTGTGATTCTATCATAAACTGTATTAAGCGGATCAAGCGACAATCCGATACGAAACAGTCCTCTGCTCCTCCCTTCGGGCTCAAATGGATGAACAGCCTCAAATATTTCAGCGTCGTTGAAATTCGCGAATCTCCAGTTAAACATATTTTGATCAAGCGCATCGGACAGGAATTCGGATTCCTCTATATTGTCTAATGAATCTACATTTGAAGATGCCGCAAGTATACCGGAATAATCTTCCAAAGCTGTATATACAATTCCTTCATTTTCCGTTACCCGGTTAAGCAGTATACCAAACCCGATACGCTTCCTGAAATCAAGCAACTCTTCAGCATCAAGATTCAATACTATTGCGCCATTGTCATTAGTTGCCAGTGCGGCAACATACCTGTAGCCTTCCTTAACTTTTGCTTCACGTAATCCGATAATTATTGTGTCTTTTTCTCCCGAGAAAATGGGCTGCAGGAATTCAGCGGCAAACGGGCCCGACATATTTCTCCTGCCCCGTCTGAAGTTCGTATATCGGAGATTCCCGTCACTGCCGAATACATTGATCCTATGCAGACTATTTATCTCTGCAATATCTTCCAGCAGGTCATCGGAAACTTTCCCCTTTTCGAGCAGCATTTTGATTATGGAAGCATTGTTCAGAAGTCGTCTGTTTATTTCATTTTCCACTTCATCCCCGGCGGTCAGTACTTCTTCCGAGGATGTTAGCATCGATGCAAGCAGCGAATGCGCCTGACTTTCAAGGATACTTAAAGCCTCGTCACGGCTTTCGTGCAGATCATGCACTACTGTTAATGATACAATCACAAATACCGACAGAAATATCAGCAGCAAACTTCGGGGCTGTATGAATTTATTTTTAAACATCCGGTTAAATATAGTGGATTATTCGTAATGTTTACAGCTATAGGAATGATCCGCAAATATGGGCCCTCCAAGGTTCATATTAACCGAATCAAAATTCCAGGTTCAGATTTAGTGAAACACCGGTCGACTGATAATCGTACCAATAACTGTTTGAAGCTCTATCATTATATATAACCCGTAATCCTACTTTGAGGTTGTATAAATTGTCATCAGTTAATGAGAAGCTTTTAACGGCTGAAAGATTCAGTAAATTACCGGAATCCGATCTGTCGGTGCCTGACAAATAATCCGTCTCGTTTAAATAAATCCCCTGACTCGGGTATTTACGGCTGCTGTACTCGTAGCCGGCTTTTAGCACTATTCCCGCAGGTAAAAGCTGGGTTAGCTCAACTCCAACGGAATTTTCGTTTCTGCTCACCGGATCATCGTATAAATCCGATTCATCCCCGTAATACGAGTTGTACAATGCATTACCAGTTCCGCCGTAATTCAACATTGTTCTATTAGTATAGTAAACAGCTAATCCTGAATTTTCAAATAAAGATTGAGCAACACGCAAGTTAGAATAAACCTGATATATTGTTAGTCCGAAACTCATTGTATTTGTATAGTATTTGTAGTTCAATCCACCGTTTACAATTAGAGTTGTCTTTGTCTGAAAGCTTTTACTCAGGTTAAAACCGCCGCTCAAAAACAAATTGTCGTAGTCGCTTAACTCCTTATAATGGCGGAATGCAGTTGATAAATTTAAAATTGGAGAAAGATATCCAACGTCAATCATCTTTTTATAATAGCCCGCAAATTCGTAGTAATCAAAAAAGCTGAAGTCGGATTTATTAATTCTCTGCTCGCCGTATATACCGTAAACGTATTGCGAATCCTCCACGAATGTTCCGAATTGATGCCAGTAACTGTCTCGTTCATTCATTTCTGCAAAACTTGAGTAACTGCCATAGTACAACAGTTTAGCAGCGCCATAATAATTTTGGATTCCCGCATTGAAAGAGGACATAACATCAGACTGTTCAACCGGATTCCTGAATGGATTGCTGTTGAATTCCTGCATGGAAGAAAAAGTAAAATTCCACTGCGCAGATAGTTCTGTAGAACCAATGAGTAGAATTGCAGCCAATACCAGAAATTTTATTTTTAATAGTTTCATCACTAACCTCCCTTACCTTTAGCATTCTGACCTGCTTTAACTTGTTTTTTAATCCCTTCCTTTCCACTTCGCTGTGGTACAACATTTCTCTTCGGATTACCATACCTGTTTAAACCCGGTTGCCCGAACTGAAGATTATCGTTTATCCCGTCGCCATTTTTATCAACATATGGGAGCTTACTCTTCTGCTTGTTTTGCTTCAGTTTTATGTAGTCCGGATCCAATCCGTTCGGAATACCGTCATTGTCATGATCAGGAGCGTTATCGTTATAACCGTCTCCGTTTTTATCAACGAAAACCCTGCTATGACCTTTTCGTTTCTGATCTTTTTTTGCTTTCAGGGAATCCTGAGCAATCAGAGGTACAGCAATCAACAGAATAAGTATTACCAGGTTTTTCAAAACACTCTCCTTTTGAATAGTATAGTGCAATGTATGTGCCACGAAATAATTGTTTTATAGTGGCGAAAAACGAATAAAATGGTATAGCGTTAGACAGCTCGGGCGAGTCGATTCGACATCCCGGTCGAGCTTAGGAAATAAAAAAAAGCAGCCATAAGGCTGCTTCTATCAGAACGGATATTGAGGGGTTCAATTATATCCGGGAGATATGTTAATTGTTACCGCGTCTTCCAGAACCTTTAGGGCCTGAACCATCGCATACGCCTGTTCCTGTTCCGAGACCTGATCCGCCTGCTCGTCCAAAGCCTGTACCGTCCTGTGGTCTGATTTCACTGCCATCGCCGTAACCTTTAAATAAACCAAGACCCGATGCGTTACGGCCATTCATTCTGCCGGCACCGTTACGAAGACCGGTTCCCTGATTGTTAGTTCCGTAATTGTCGCAAATACCGTCGCCGTCTGCATCAACCCAGAGTGAACCGGGATTGACTCCACCGTTCAATCCGAATCGGTTGCCTTGACCGTTTTGTGCGAATACCGAGCTTGTTAAAATTAGCGTGGCTGCAAGTACTAAAGAGATATTGATTAAGCGTTTCATTTAAGACCTCCATCTTGTTTGTTTGAAATTCGTTGTTGACATATATACTCTTAAAAAGCATGCCAATGTTGCTAAATTTAATTTGCGCTCTAGAAACAAACATAATCTGAGGAACTGGGATAAATCAGTCAACAAACCGGTCGAGCAGCTCGACGATTCGGGCGAGAGTAAGAGGAATTCAAAAAGACATAAACAGATAGGGCGACTGTATTTGTGATGATTTTAAAAATTTATTAATTTGTAATAAATTTTCATCTGCACAAAGTGATTACTTTATACGAACTTATTACGCTTATTTCAATAATAGCAGCAATAGCTCTGTTATTATTTCTTCTCCAATTAGACAGGATAAAACCCGGCAACCGCATATATATATATGTTTTGATTTCAGCCATTATCATTGTTTACTTCATTGAAATTCTAATTCGACGTGAGATTTGGAACACTGCTACAATTCTTTTCACTCTTAATTATACAATTCTGTTTTCTATATATCCCCTGTTCTACCTCTACATAAAACGTCTTGTATTTACTGAATTTGAACTAAAAAAAGAGAAATATTACCTGCATTTTATTATACCGGATTTGATTTTTGTGTTGAGTCTGGTCTTGTATTTACCGATGGATTACCAGGAGAAAATCCTGCTTATTAAGTATAAGTTTGAGTACACCGGCGATGTTTCCCTGTCATATCGTCTTTATAATTTTATCATTGTTGTGTTGTATTACATTCAGTTTAGTGTTTACTTAGTACTGCTATTCAGACTTCATTCAAAAGCAAAGGAGAATATGGTCAATAAAATTCTCCAGAAAAACATTGTTATACGATTCATTAAAGTATTCATTACGACAATTATTGTATACGAGTCCACGTTGATAATCCTATTCACGTCACTTCCACGGAATGTTTATGATATCTCAGGCCAGGTTTCATCGCTAATCTTTTTAGTGCTGCTTGGGTGGCTTTGCGTATACCAGTCTACAATTGAAATTCAGACCTATCTGAGAAGCACGAAATTTGCTTTAAATACAACGACATCCGGTAAAAGTATACATCATGTTTCGAATGAGGAAAAAGAAAAAATTCACAATCTTATAATAAAAGTGCTGTCGCAGAAAAAGCTATTTGTTGATCCGAACCTCAAACTTGAACAGTTTGCAAAAAAAATACACGTATCACCGCGGAAATTATCTGTTGTAATTAACGAAATAACAGATGACAGTTTCATAACCCTCCTAAACAAATTCAGAATTGAAGAGGCAAAGAAGTTATTAAAGGATAGCAGTAATCCTGATTCAATAGAAGAAATATATCTAAGCTCAGGATTCAATTCCAGATCGACTTTTAACAGAGTCTTTAAAGAGTTTACAGGACTCACACCTAAGGAATTCAAATCAACGATTCACTAATCAATTAATTTTGTTTTTGTGCGCTGCAACACGCTCAGATTATACCATTACATGTAATGGTATTCCGGAAAATTGCATCTCAAATCGAATTGAATTTTATTGTAAATAGTTCAAAAATCCTTAAAAAGACGTTTTTCACCTAAAAATCTTACTGAACTACAACCGGTAGGAGAAAAACTCTTTTTAAGAGAAAGCGATTGAAAAGTCAAAAAAAAGGTGAGTAAATGAAATATTACGGCATTTTCCACATTCTTATTATTCTAACCTTTTCTTCAAATACTCCAATATCATCTCAGATAGTACACTCCGGCGGAAATGTTTCGGGTGTATGGTCTTCCGGTACACATTATATTGAGTCGAGTGTAACAGTTCCTGCAGGTGATTCCCTAACAATTAATTCAGGAGTTGTTGTCAAATTTAATACCGGCTATCCAAGTATTACACTGGATGTTAAGGGCACTTTAAAGGCAACGAATGTGTTCTTTACATCCAGGCATGATGACAGTCATGGCGTAGTAATTGAAGATAGTCGTGAGTTCGGAGTTAGCGGAGACTGGGGAGGAATTAGGATTAGCGACAGCGGCAGTGTAGCGACCATGAATTACTGTACTATTAAGTATGGTTCGTGTAATGTCACTTATTCATCAGGAGCAAGCGGCTTTTTTACTAATAATACTTGTTCTCACGCAGCTACAGACGGACTAAGAATCACGGCCGCTTCACCGATAATACAATCGAACACTATTCGCGATAACGGTGAAAACGGAATCAGGGTAGACTTTAACGGAACCTCGCCTGATATCTCCTTCAACACAATTACCGGCAATGGTCTAAGCGGAATTAAAGGCTTTGACAACTGTTCGCCAACAATTGATTTTAATGAAATATCAAACAACAGTGCTTATGCAGTTCACCTTGTTAACTGCATACTGACTTCTTATGATTCAAATCTTGGAGAAGAAAACGGAACAAACGCATTTTCTTTAAGCGGATTTGTCAAATCAGATCAAACATGGACAATGTCTTATGCTGTGCTGCCGTTACCTTTTTCACTTAACTCGACCGTAACAATACTCGATACTGCAAAATTAACAATCACAGCAGGAACAGTATTTAAATCAGAATACGCAACAATTCACGTCCACGGTACAATAGAAGCAATAGGCACACCCGAACGTAAGATAGTTTTCACTTCATTTCGTGATGATGATTATTTAGGTGATACTTGGGGACTAACAAGTTCACCGGAGCCCGGTGATTGGGGAGGAATTATCCTCGAAGGTGAATACGGCAGTTCATTAGGTGAGGGATTTATTGAATATACAATTATCAAGTATGGCGTTAATAATGTTACTTATCGTGATTGGGCTAAGGGTGGTTATATAAAAAACAGTTATTCTGAATATGCTTCATTTATTGGAATAAATGCAGTAAGCGCTTACAGCGAACTAATAATAGACAGTTGTAACGTAAACAATAACGGGACAGATGGCATAAGGGCTGCAACCGCTCTATGTTCGATTACCAATAATTCAGTTTCAAAAAACGGAGGTTACGCGATTCACTATGATTCCGATACGCTGTCCTCAGTATCAGGAAACTCCGGAACCGGTAATACAAAAAATTATATTGGTATAACCGGTCAGGTTCGTAATTCAATCACATTATCAACTTCAACGGATTTACCATTTCATGTAGAATCAAACTGGATTATTATTTTTGAAGGGAAAACACTTACGCTAACACAGGGATCTATGCAGATTCCATATAACAGCGCCATTGCATATGATGGAAATTTCACAATAAACAGCGGCACAACATTAGAGATTGGAAGCCCTTACGGAATTATGAATAATAGTTCACAGGGGAACATACTTATTACCGGCACGAGATCTTTGAGTGAAGGAGCTGCATATAAATATAACGGAACTTCAACGCAGGTAACCGGTGACGGACTACCATCAACAGTTAGTTCTTTGGTGATTAATAATTCAACCGGGGTAACACTAACTAATAGTATAATTGTCAGCGATCAATTAGTATTTTCCAATGGGAATCTATCAACAGGAAACAGCACCATAACTCTCGGAACAAATGCATCCGATACAGGAATCCTTATTAACAGCGGAAGTAAGATTATCGGGAATTTCAAAAGATGGATTGCTACAGCAGCAACCCCGGATATTCTCTTCCCTGTCGGGACTATAACAGAAGCGCGTACAGTGAATATTAGTTACGCCTCTGCACCTACTACAGGCGGAACAATTACAACAACATTTAACTCTACAGATCCCGGCTCAGGCGGGTTGCCGCTGGATGATGCCGGCAATGAAATATCCAATTACTCAAGTGAGGGTTACTGGTCCATAACTCCCGGCGACGGATTATCCGGAGGAGTTTACGATCTGGATCTAACTGTGGATGGATTTGCAGGTATAGGAGATATATCAACACTGAGAATTCTTACCAGAGAATCAGGGAATAGCTGGTTTTTACAGGGCTCTCATAGCTCAGGAGCAGGTACAACAGTATCACGAACCGGAATGACTTCATTCAGTGAATTCGGAATAGGCGGTACCGGCTCAAATCCTCTTCCTGTTGAACTAATCTCATTTACTGCCGAATTAATTGATGATCAGGTTCATCTTAAATGGGAAACTCAAACTGAAATCGATAATTATGGTTTTGAACTGGAAAAGAGTCAATCACTTAATGATCCTGCACAATCAGGTTCATGGGTAAAATTAGGTTTTATTCCCGGGCATGGCAACTCAAATTCACCAAAATCATATGACTTTGTTGATAACAATACTTCTCGCGGTGAACTTAAGTATCGCTTAAAGCAAATTGATACAGACGGATCTTACGAGTACTATTCGGAAATTGTAGAAATAAACAGCTCCTTTACTTTTGTACATGATAGTTTTCTGCCTGATAATTTCAGTCTTGATCAGAATTTTCCCAATCCGTTTAACCCTGCAACCAGAATTAATTACTCTATACCCTCCTTTTCAGGTCTCAATGGTAAGGCTAATGTAAAACTAATTGTTTATGACATTCTCGGTTCAGAAGTTGCGACTCTTGTAAACACCCGCCTGGCACCAGGAAATTACTGCACACTTTTTGATGCGTCTACGATTTCTAAAGAGCTCACAAGCGGATTGTATATATACAGACTTGAGGTTGAGAGATTGTTCAGCAAATCGAATAAAATGCTCTTTATCAAATAAAATTTCATATTGTTGCTAACTGACCCGGGAATTAATTCTCCGGGTCAATTATTAAATACATATTACTGCTCTTCAAATTATATGAGTCCATAATAAATCTGAAGCTCCGAGTCGTGAGCAATAGGAACATATTCCATATGGGTTATGTTCCGACTATAGATCGCACTAAGTCGGTTCTAAACAATACCTTTTAAATACATACTAAATACCATAATCCAAGATAAACTATGGCTTAATCCTCAAAAGAAATTTTCGATAATAAAGAATGATTAATGTCTTGAAATATTTTTGTGACAACGAATGAAGTTCATCATAGTTTTACTACTACACTTGTTAATCATGGGAGGATGTTCGACTCAATCGGATCCTGTAGACGCACTTATTTATGACGCTGAACTAATAGAATTATTAAACTCCGTAAGAGATGAATACAATGTACCGGGAATTCAGGTGTGTATTCTTGATCCTGAGGACACTAAAACTTATAGAATTTCTTTAGGCTTTTCGGATATGAATAATGAAACTCCGATGAACAACACGACTCAGGTTAAAGCCGGGAGTATAACCAAGAGCTTCACGGGTATCTCAATTCTTAATTTGGTTCAAAAGGGACTCATCAATCTGGATGATTCTCTTGGTAAATATCTGGATCTGTCCGATCACGCTCATGACGGAATAACTTTAAAAAAGCTGTTGAATATGCACAGCGGGCTTCTCGGTTATTTAAATGATGATGCCGATGCAACTATAATGGATGCTATGATAGCCAATCCGGACAAACAATGTTCTCCGGAAGAATTGGTCAGCTTTGGTTTTCAACTCACCGAAAACCTTGGCAATACAGAAGAGAACGAATTTCATTATACAAATACCAATTACATTTTATTGGGAATGCTGATAGAAAAAGTTTCAGGACTAAGCTATGCCGATTTCATTTGTCAGGAAATAACTGATCCTCTCGGATTATCAGACACATATATCCCCACCGAAAACGAGAACTCCGGCAACATTTCCGGAGGCTATTACATTAATCTGGAAGAAAACAGCATTGACGATTTCTCAAACATAAACATGTCATATGTCTGGAGTGCCGGAGCCGTGATATCAACAGCTTCTGATTTGTGTAAATGGATGAATTTAATCGGTAACAATGAAGTTATCTCAGGTCCAGTTCAGAATTATGTTTACGAGGGACTTGAAATATCCGAAGGTGCATACTATACTTCCGGACTAATTAACGAACCCACCAAAATCTGGCACAACGGCACGGTTCTCGGATACCACGGTGAAATGTGCTATTTGAAGGATTCGGGGATCTCTGTGGCTGTCCTTACAAACTGCAATGTTGTCGGTACCGATGGTGATCCGGTAAAGGATATTATGGACGGAATTATTGATCTGCTGGATAATGATTAAGCTAAGTTATTTTTCAGGATAATAATCCCCTGTTTTTTAAGTATATTAGGACCTAAATTAATATTGTTTCAGAAATTAGAAGTATACTTTGTTAAAGAAATTATCCTCCAAAATTAAGTCCATTTTCAAATCCCAAACGAAAACAGACCAGGTAAATACAAATAAACCAATCAAAGAAGCTAAGGTACATATTGCTGCAAAAGGCGAGCCTTATCTTCATGATAAATCAGGATCAAAGAAACCGACACAGAAAAAGCGAAGGCGAAAAGAAACTCCGGAAGAATACCGCGCTCGCCGCGAGAAACGCAGAAAGGAACGAGAGGAAGAACCCACCGGTAAGCCGGAGCCTAAGAAACAGGATAGATGGGATGCCGGTGAGTTTAAGGTACCTGTTGAAGATGGTAAAACAAGGTTTCATGATTTCGAAATCGCCCAGGAAATTATGCATGGTATCTTCGATCTTGGATTTCAATATTGCACCCCGGTACAGGAGCAGACATTACAGAAATCTTTGCTTGGTGAAGATGTAACCGCACAGGCTCAAACAGGAACCGGGAAAACTGCTGCCTTCCTGATTACGATTTTCAATCATTTTCTTAAAAATCCGATTGATAAAAAAAGACGTTATGGAACTCCTCGTGCATTGATTCTTGCTCCGACGAGAGAACTTGTTCTACAGATTGACAAGGACGCCAGGGAACTTGCCAAATACGTAGACTGTTCAATTCAGGCAATTTTCGGCGGAATGGACTATAGGAAGCAAGAGAAAGTTTTAAGAAGCAGTGAAAGCGACATTCTAATTTGTACACCCGGCAGGTTGATAGATTTCCAGAAAAAACGAGCAATTGATCTTAGAAAAGTTGAGATTCTTGTAATCGATGAAGCCGATCGAATGCTCGATATGGGATTCATTCCGGATGTGAAAAAGATCGTTCTGAGTACGCCTCAGAAGTCCAAACGGCAGACTATGTTCTTCACAGCGACAATGTCCTATGATGTGGAAAGGCTTTCCGAATCCTGGACCAGACGCGCATTTAATATTAACATCGAACCGGAAGAAATTGCTGCTAAATCTGTTGAACAGATTACATACATAACCACGGTTGATGAAAAACCGATTCTGCTGTATAATCTTATTACCAGAGAAAATCTGGAAAGAGTTTTAATCTTTTCGAACAGGAAAGATGAAGCCAAAAAGTTGAAAAGTACATTTGACACCTATGACATAAGCTGTGCCCTGCTGTCCGGTGATGTTGATCAAAAACAGCGTATTTCCAGACTCGAGAAGTTTAGAGAAGGAAAAGTACGAGTACTCATTGCTACAGATGTAGCCTCACGCGGATTGCACGTGGAAGCAATTTCCCATGTAGTAAACTACAACCTCCCGCAGGATCCCGAAGATTACGTTCACAGAATAGGCAGAACCGGTCGTGCGGGCGCCACGGGCATTTCAATTAATTTTGCGGATGAAGAAAGCGGTCATGAACTTACGAAGCTTGAGGAATACCTGGAGAAGAAAATCGAGTGTATTTTCCCGGATGAAGAACTGCTGATACCAATTCCGCCGGAAAATATTAAACCGGTAAAGAAAAGCGCTCCTGAGAAGAAAAAGAGAGATGGCAGACCCGGTGGTAACAGGCAAGGTTCCAACAGGAATTACGGAAATAAGAATAGAAACAGAAGTGGGAACCGGAATTCAGGGAAAAGACCGAACTCAGGTTCGGATAAACCTTAGTGCTATTCCCACATATCGCGGGCTTGTTTGTCGGCATGATATGAACTGCGAACAAGCGGGCCCGATTCAACAGCTTTGAATCCCATTTTCAATCCTTCTTCCTTGTACATTTTGAACTCGTCGAGAGTAACATACCTGTGTACCGGGAGATGTTTTTTTGTGGGCTGGAGGTATTGCCCGATTGTCATAATATCGCAGCCGTGTTCCTTAAGGTGTCCCATGAGTTCAAGTACTTCATTCGTCTCCTCGCCTATCCCGACCATGATACCGCTTTTGGTTCTAAGACCTTTATCCTTGAACCAACTGATAAGTTCAAGACTTCTTTCATACTTCGCCTGTGGTCGTACTGCGTGGTACAATCTATTAACTGTCTCAAGATTGTGATTCAGAATGTGCGGCGGATGCTTCATAATAATTTCAAATGCGTGTTCCTCACCTTTGAAATCCGGAATCAGAATCTCAACGGTTGTCTTCGGCATGCTCTCGTTTATCAGTCTCACTGTTTCAGCGAATATACCCGCGCCGCCGTCGTTAAGCTCATCGCGGTTAACTGATGTAATAACAACATGACGAAGCTTTAATTGTGCTACAGATTCCGCTACCCTGCGAGGTTCGTCCATATCCAGTTCGGTAGGTAGACCAACTTTAACATTACAGAATCCGCAGCTTCTTGTACAAGTTTCGCCGAGAATCATGAACGTCGCAGTACGGTTATTCCAGCATTCTGCAAGATTCGGGCAGCGCGCTTCCTCGCAAACCGTATTCAGTTTTGCGCCTCGCATAAGATTATGAACATCTTTATAATTCTGTCCGCTGGGCAGACGTACTTTAAGCCAGTCAGGTCTTTTTCCTAAATCGCCTCTTTCCTTCTCAACAACTTCCTTAAAATCTCTCTGGTGCTTATTGATCATTCTAAAAACCCTGTAAACAATGCAATTAATATTTTAAATGTACTGTGAAAATATAGTTCATTATTTCCTAATCTGCGATAATCATAATTATCTATCTGATCAGCGTTCTATTTTATTATACCACACTTGTATCAAAATTTTCCAACGTATCCTTTATCGATTTCAGGAACATTCCGCCGAGCATACCGTCAACGAGTCTGTGATCATGACTAAGCGATAAATACAGCATCGGCTTGATCACAATGGCATCCATACCGTTATTCTCAACTACAACAGGCTTTTTAGTTACAGCGCCTACACCGAGAATTCCAACCTCCGGCTGGTTGATAATCGGCGTACCGAACAACGAGCCGAACACACCGTAGTTGGTAATAGTGAATGTACCGTCCATAATGTCATCCGGCAGGAGTCCCTTATTCCTTGATTTGTTGCTTAACTGCGCAATCGATTTAGCCAGCCCGACAACACTCTTCTCATCCGCGCTCTTGATGTTCGGAACTATCAAACCATTCGGCTCAACAGCAACTGCAATACCGAGATTGATAAACTTCTTTAGCACAATATTCTTATCATCGATAGAAGCATTCAGGTAAGGGTATTCTTTAAGCGCTTTTATAGCTGCATAAGCAATAAAGGGCATGTAAGTCAATTTGACACCGTCTTCTTTCAATAGTCTGGATTTGTTGGCTTTAATGAATTCATGTATTGCGGTCATATCAACTTCATTAACGGCTGTTACATGAACTGACGTATCCCTGCTGTTTTCCATATGATACATAATACGCTGACGGATATTATCCATCGGTTCGATCTTTATTCCATCTCCTTCTTCGAACTTCGGCGCTTCCATTTTAACAGAAGAAGTCGATGCATGTTTCAATTCCGACTGGGACTGCTGGGGCTCAGGCTTCGAAACACCGGATGTTCTGTCTTCCAGATATTTTAATATATCCTTTTTCGATACCCTTCCATCTATACCTGTTCCCCTAATGGATTCAAGCTCATCGAAACTTACGTTTTCCTTTTTCGCAATGTTCATCACAAGTGGCGAATAAAACCTGTTGCCGCCGCCGGATGCTGCCGGTTTCGGTGATTCCGCATTAGTCTCTTCATCAACTTGTTTTGTTTCTCCTGCAGCAGATTCTTCTTCTGTTGTTTTCTTGACAATCCCGCCGCTGGTTGAAACGCGCGCAATTGAAGTACCTACTTCCACAGTATCGTTCTCCTTGAACAATACTTCCGCTAAAGTTCCTTCAACAGGTGACGGAACTTCTGTGTCTACTTTATCAGTACTTATTTCAAACAGGATTTCATCGCGTTCAATTTTCTCGCCGACATTTTTATGCCACTTGATAATGGTTCCTTCCATTACTGACTCGCCCATTTTCGGCATGGTAATATCAATAAATTCTCCGCCGACCTGAGTAGTAGATGGTTCGGATTCTTCTTCAAGTACTTTCTCTTCAGCGGGAGGTTCTTCAGTTTCCGTCTGTCCGTTAGTCTCGATCACGGCAACCAATGAATCAACTTCGACAGTGTCGTTTTCAAAAACTTTTATATCCTGGAGTACACCGCTTTCGGGACTTGGAATCTCCGTATCGACTTTATCCGTACTGATCTCGAAAATAATCTCATCCTTTTCAACTTTGTCGCCTTTATTCTTATGCCATTTGATCAGAGTACCTTCTGTTATACTCTCCCCCATTTTCGGCATTCTAACTTCTACTTTCATCTGGCCCTCTTATTTCATACCATATTAAATTTATTTTGTTGAGCGATTCTCCGAATCGCTGTAAAATATTAATCACATGAAACAGCGTTTCATGCAACAGTCAGTACTTCAGTAAACTTTTAATTTCGTCGCAAATTCTGTTCCTTGTCGGCAGAACTTCGTTTTCCAGTTTGGGATGATACGGGATCGGTGTATCTGTAGCAGCAATTCGCTTAACCGGACCATCAAGGTATTGAAAACAAGAATCAGTAATTCTGGCGCTGATCTCTGCTCCGAATCCGGCAGTCAGTGTGTCTTCATGAATGATGATTGCCTTACCGGTTTTCTTAACCGAGTTAAAAATTGTTGCTTCATCAAGCGGAGCGATTGTACGGAGATCGATCAATTCTATGGAATGACCTTCATCAATCAGCTTTTTAATAGCGAAGCGGCTTTCATGTACCATTGCACCATATGTGATAACACTAAGATCCTCCCCTTCCTGTAATACATTCGCCTTACCGAACGGAAGCAGATAATCACTGTCCGGTTCGGGAGCTGTTGCATAACTTTGCCGATACAATCCCTTATGTTCAAGGAATAATACAGGGTCTTTCAGTCTGAGAGCAGTTTTAAGCAAACCTTTTGCATCGGCAGCATTCGAAGGATAAACAATGTGCAAGCCGGGCATGTGTGCAAAGAATCCTTCGATATTCTGACTGTGATAAAGCCCGCCATGTATGAATCCACCGACAGCTACCCGGATAACCATTGGCGATTCAAACAGGTTATTCGACCTGTATCGGTACATTACAAGTTCATCCCTGAGCTGCATAAATGCCGGCCAAATATAATCCCCGAACTGTATTTCAACACACGGTTTCAATCCGGCAAGTGCCATTCCAATTCCGACGCCCGCAATTGAAGCTTCTGCTAATGGAGAATTAAATACACGTTCTTCACCGAAGTTAATGGACAAATTCTTAGTCGCCCCGAACACACCGCCTTTTTTATCCATCACGTCTTCACCAAAGACATAAATTTTGTCGTTACGCTCCATCTCCTCTTTTAGAGCATGGTTAATCGCATCGACCATTACAATGTTCTTACCGGATGGTTCCGAAGTTTCATACTTGAGTCTTTCAGCCGTACCGCTCTCGTCGAATACATGCGTCAACGCGGTTGCCGGATCCGGGTCCGACTGTTCCAGTGCCCAGTCAGCGGCTTCCTGCACATGATTAATAATTTCCTTGTTAAACTCGTCAAGCGCCAGTTCGGTAAGAATTCCTTTCCTGATTAACTTCCTAGAGAAAAGTGTTATCGGATCCTTGCTTGATAAATCTATCAGAGCTTCTTCAGGAAGATATTTTTTCTGATCATCGGATGAAGAATGCGAGAACAGTCTTACAGTATGAGCTTCAACTAAAACCGGTCCCTTACCTTGCCTGGCATACTTAAATGCTGATTGCAAAGCGGCGTGTGATTCCAGAAAATCCGTTCCGTCAATTGCAACCCTGTAAAGATTTTCGTACCCGCTCATCATTTCGGCAACAGAAGCATTTTTCCCAGCAGTCTGATCTTCAACAGGCACTGAAATCGCCCATTTATTATTTTGAATTACAAATACAACCGGCACCTTCTCCCTGCTTGCCCAGTTAACCGCTTCGTGGAATTCTCCTTCGCTTGTTGTACCTTCACCGCTGCTTACATAAGTAACGGCATTAATACCGCGTTTTTTATTAGCTATCGCGGTACCAACAGCCTGAAGGAACTGGGTCCCGGTAGGACTCGACTGTGTAGGTATATTAAATTCTTTTGATCCCCAGTGATTAGGCATCTGTCTTCCGCCGGTCATGGGGTCATCGGCTTTGGCAAGCATATGCAGGAAAATGTCCCTCGGTTTAACACCGACAGACAACATAAACGGCATATCGCGGTAATACGGGAAAGCCCAGTCGGTTCCCGGTTTCATTGAGAGTCCGGAAGCTACCTGCACAGCTTCATGTCCGCCGGCAGAAAGGTAAAAGAACGATTTACCCTGCCGCTGAAGCTTCATAATTTTATAATCAATTTCACGGGAGAGCGTCATAAGCCGGAGCGCGTTCATCAACTGGTCCTTTGTCAGTCCGCCGAATGAACCGGTTTTACCGGTGGGCGCTTTTCCGTTTACTTTCTGAGCCTGTGTTGTTTCTAAAGATTTATCTGAATCTGCCATCGAAGTCTCCATTCTCTTTTAATGAGTTTGGTATTCCGTTAAACGTGTCGATTCCTTTACCTCATCGTAGTCGAATATATCTCTAAAGTTATTAATGATTTTTTCTTTGATTTCGTTCAATTCAATTGTGTGTCCAAGTTCCTTTTCAAGTGAGGTAACCTCTTTATCTTTAATACCACAAGGAATGATTCCGTCAAAATATGCCAAATCGGTATTTATATTAAACGCGAATCCGTGCATGGTTATCCACCTGCTGACTTTTATGCCGATCGCACAAATTTTCCTGTCCTCAATCCATACACCGGTGAATCCTTCACGTCTACCTGTTTCCAGTCCGTATTCTGCACAGACTTTAATTATCGTTTCTTCAAGTGATCGCAAGTACAAATGAGTATCCATGTGCCAGTCTTTAAGATCGATTATCGGATACCCCACAACCTGACCCGGACCATGATAAGTTATATCCCCGCCGCGATCGATGTTATAGACGGAAATTTTATTCTCCTCGAGATACTCTTTCGAACCGATCAGGTTATTAGGATCTGCAACCTTGCCAAGTGTATAGGTGTGCGGATGTTCGAGCAGCAGGAGTGTATCCGCAATTTCACCTTTATTCCTGTGCGATAACAAATCCTTCTGCAAGTCCCATGCACGCTGATAGTCAATTATTCCAAGATCGATATGTTCGAGTATTCTAGAGATGAATAGCCTCCCCGTAAGCATCTGCAGCAGCTTCCATTATCGATTCTGAAAGCGTTGGATGAGCATGAATTGTTTTTACAATCGATTCGAAGGTGCCTTCCATTGACTTGGCAAGTCCTACTTCTGCTATCAGTTCAGTTGCTTCCGCGCCGATAATATGCGCGCCGAGAAGCTCGCCGTATTTAGCGTCGAAAATCAATTTCACGAAGCCTTCTCTCTCACCCATTGCAGTTGACTTGCCGCTGACTGAGAACGGGAATTTACCAATCTTCAGCTCGTAACCGGCTTCCTTAGCCTTATCTTCAGTTAAGCCAATACTGGCAACCTGAGGCTGACAGTATGTGCAGCCAGGGACGGATTCATAATCAACCGGGACAGGATTTAATCCCTTAATCTTTTCAACGCAGTGAATAGCTTCCGCTGACGCAACATGAGCCAGCCACGGCGGACCTATTATATCGCCGACAGCATAAACACCGTCTACATTTGTTTTGTATGTGTCTTTATCTACTTTAATATGGTTCCGATCAAGTTCAACACCGATTTCTTCAAGCCCAATATTCTCGACATTCCCTGTAACACCAATCGCATTTAGAACCTTATCGGCTTTCAATTCTTTCTTCTCGCCATCTTTCTCAATCGTAACAGTAACAATTCCATCTTTTACTGTTGCTTTCTCAACCTTTGTGCTGGTATATATCTCGATTTTCCGTTTCTTGAAATTTCGTTCTAAAGTCTGGGAAACCTCTTTATCCTCGATCGGCAGAATCCTGTCGAGCATTTCAATAATTGTCACTTTGGTACCGAGAACACTGTAGAAATATGCGAACTCAACTCCAATCGCTCCAGCGCCAATAACAATCAATTCCTTTGGCTGCTTCGCCAGCGACATTGCTTCGGTACTTGTAATAATACTTTCGCGATCGACAGGGATCGCCGGAACCATTTTCGGACGCGCACCGGTCGAGACGATGATGTGATCCGCTGAAATCGTTTCGGTAACATTTCCATCCGTGTCAAGTATTTCAAGTTCGGATTTCGATTTAAACCTGCCGAATCCTTTAATGTGATCAATCTTGTTTTTCTTGATCAGGTACTCAACACCTTTTACAATCTTCTTAGACACATTCCTGCTGCGCTTAATTATCTTGCTGAAATCGTAGCTTACGCCTTCCACACTCAATCCGAAATCACCTGCGTGATTATTTACCAGGTCATAAACTTCGGCATTTTTAAGAAGCGATTTTGTCGGAATACATCCCCAGTTAAGACAAATCCCGCCAAGATTGTCTTTCTCGATAACCGCGGTTTTAAATCCAAGCTGGGCTGCGCGAATTGCGGCTACATATCCGCCTGGTCCGCCTCCTAAAACCGCAATTTCGTAATGTTTTGACATATTTTCAGTAACCTATGGCTTTTTATAAAAGGGTTTAAATATACTGAACTGAAGCCTAAAAAGAAACATTTGATCTTATTTATAAAACCGGAATACAGGAGGCGGTTATAAGAATTAACACAACATTGACTTGAAACTTCAAAAGTGGATACGTATGTTCATTTTGATTTTTTTTGTGAAATTATTTCGGGACTTTGGAATCATCGGATTCATAATTTTTTTTAGTGCTTTACTTGTATATTACCCGCTGAGGACATCGGAGTTTACAAGTCTTCTAACAATCTTAACCAGTACAGTTATTGTTAGTATTCTGGTAATTACGATATCAGGAGTAAACTTGAGTTTCAAAGGGAATTACCGGAGATATTGAAACAGGACATAAGTTCCTCGCGATTCCCGTTTTCGCGACTATTGTTAATATATTATATTTGTTGAAGCAAGAAATGTGTAGCTTCATGAATTCACAGCATAAAACTTTCATTCAATTTCTTTCCAGGATTAAAAAGGATACTAACTACTTATGCAGTTAAATTATATCTATAAAAATGGACTACGAATAGCAGAACTTGTTTCAGATGATGTAGAAATAAATGAAGTGCAGGACGCGCTGGACTTACTGGGAAACGCAGATTATAATGACGCTAAGCATATTTTAGCCCATGAACATAATTTCTGCCCGGAATTCTTCGACCTGAAGACAAAACTTGCCGGAGAAATACTTCAGAAATTTGCTAATTATCATATGAAACTGGCAATCGTTGGTGAGTTCAATAAGTACGAAAGTAAAAGTCTTCAGGCGTTTATTATAGAGTGCAACAGGGGCAGCCATATTTTCTTTTCTGCTTCCCGTGAGGAGGCTCTTGAAAAGTTTACTAAATATCAAATATGATCCAGCAGCATAAATGATTATGGGGCAGTAGATTTTATATTGCAAGCCTCTTTATAATCAAAGCAATATAAATATGAGTGCAAATTCTGTTAGATCTCAGTTGATAATATTGCTATTGCCTCTTTTACTCTTTTTCCAAAATAATTTGCTTTGGGGGATTTATTAGGTTTTCTTAATTCACCATTGCTAGCATATAATCCTGTGGAATAGAGCGTACCCACAATTTCAGGTTTATTACTAATATTGAATCCCTCTTTTTTCCAGAACTCTGTGAACATTTTTATATAAGCAGCAGCGTAAATTATATTCGTAGAATCATTTTTCAATTTTTGAATAATTTCATCAACGGATTTACTTAATGTAACAATGTTTATATATGAATCATCCAAAAAATATTCCCTCTGAGGATCATTTAGGTTCTTTTCAATAAAATACGCCGTTTTAACTTTAACTTGACAAAAGCCTATTGAACTATTATGCCCAAAACGAGCCAACTGAATATCAAATAGACTATCACGCCAATCCACATTTAAAGTCCTTTCAACGAAAATTATTGCAGATAAAACATGATAGTCTATGTGAAATTGCGCAGATGCACTTTTAATAAGCGGCAAATTCTTTTTAATTAATTTCAAGCTAACATCTTTTCCCTCCCCAAAAGAGGAATGCAATGAAATTATAATGAATAGAAACAGACTTAAATACTTCTGCATTTAACTAAGCTATTATTTTACAAATAACATTTTTTTAGAATATATCTTGTCTCCTACCCTCAGACTATAAATATAAGTTCCGCTACTAACAGAGTTATTTGTGTTATCTGTACCATCCCAGAAAACTTGATGATAACCATTATCGATTGACTCGTTAAGTAGTTGCTTAACTTCCTGTCCTAGTAAATTATAAATTTTCAAATTCACAATAGAATGTTGTTCTAAATTAAATGATATTGTTGTCGTTGGATTAAACGGATTTGGATAATTATTTAGTTTAATGTTTTTTGAATCTATTTTTCCATTTTTTATTTCGAGCATATTATTGTTTTTGCTCTTACGAATTTTCCCTCCAGAGTTAAAATTATATGGTAGATTACTATTTTCTACTGCAAGTGAGTATTCATTAAGTAATAAGTTGGATATCGATTCAGCGAGAGTCTCATCTTGAGTTTCATACTTTGCGTATAGATACCTTCTGTATTGCTTTAATTCGGATGCTTCCCTTGAGGCAGTATAACCAGGTAACTCGACACTTTCAAAATTATTAAGTTCATATAGTAACAAATCAGCACATGTTTTAATTTCCTCACTTGTTGCTGTATTAATTATGTGTTTATAAAATTCTATCAATCGATGTAAATCTCCAACTTCCGAATTCATATTCATATCATACGCGGTTTTTATTAAATTTAATAAATGCAGAGAAGCTCCAACATTCCGCTGATATTTTGGTATCCATTCATCAGCAAGATCAATTAGATTATCTTTAGAGGAAGCAATATAGGTAGACTTGATGGTACCAATCTGTTCTTTAATATTCAAATAATTTTGATCGAGATCTAAATTATCAGACTGATCATTATTCACTAATTCATTAAACTCAGTTGTTTCAGGATTGTCTACCGGATTCGGTAATTCACATCCACCACCACCACACGGTAAGACATATACCTGGGTGTAGGCTTCCTGATAACCTCCATTAGAATTAATATAGACTAAATCGCTCCATAATCCCCCATTACAATGGGGAATGTACCCTGTAATAGTTACATCCTGCTCTTGACCGGCAGAAACAGAGAAACTAGTCGCTGGACCATTATTTGGGTCAATCGAGCCTGTAAGTGTCCCAACCCCGATATTCTCAACAGTAAATGTTGCATTGTAGTATGTATAACCTTCCCTATAACCTCCCCAGGCAGTAGTTGGTGTGACTTGCAGTCGGGGAGCTTCTTCATAATAATAATACATTATGTAAGAATGTATATCATTATTAAAGCTGTCAAAATAACAGCTAAGTCCTCCGGATGTAAATTCATTCCCATCATAATTTACATCAACTATTGGATAGTTTTCAACATAGCAATCAACTACTAAACCCGGATCAGTAACGTAATTTATTGCATCATAATCATTATCAAACATATGAAGCTTAATCGGTCTGATCCTGTATGGTGCTGTTACATATACGGTACCGAATTTATGAGAAGACCATATTTGACTTGATAATCCCTCCGGCTCAATATATAGTCCAGTATGTGTTGAAAAAGGATTAGCAACATGACTTTCAGACTGACCACTAAAGTAGGAATTTTCATAAAATGCGCCGATATTTACATACAAGAAATTCCTTGTTTCGTCAGGCTTTATACTCTGAAATTTTTCATATTCTTTCAATTTAACCTCATCTCCAGACTCATTAAAGTATCTCTTTTCAGACACTTTTTTCTCCTCAAATGTAATAACTTCGATAATATCACCTTGTATTTCCCGAACACAGAATGAAACATCATAAGAATTAATTGATTTCTGCAGTTTCTTACCAATATACCTTTGAACATTAATTGGGATATCTTCAGGCGAAACCAATTTACTGGAATTTTGAAACTTCGAAACACTTTCTGTCTGAGAATAAGTACTGATTACTGTAAAAATTAATGTTAAAATGATCAATAAAGACTTGTTCATGATATTGCCCCCCCCACAATAGTTATAAAATGCTTGTTTCTTAAATAAATTAATTAAATGTTTTATTAATATCAAGCTTATTGATTTATAATTATAAATCTTGAGGCATGCATATTTTGAATTATTTAAAACTAGATATGATCTAACAGCATAAACGAGTTGGAGTCAGCTGATTTTGTATTCGAAGTATCTTTCTGATCAAACCGACACATTTTCAACAGTGGGCACGCACCGCAGCCGGGATTTTTAGGTTTACATACTTCCCTGCCGAGTCTGATAAGGTTTGTATGGAAACTATGCGCAATTTCAGGCGGGAAATCATCGTTTAACAGAAAAAATGTTTTATCAGGAGTTGAAGCTTTTACAATTCCAATTCTGTTAACAGTACGATGAACATGCGTATCCACGGGACAAACATTGCGTCCCATCGAAAACAACAAAACGCAGCTTGCTGTTTTCACACCGACTCCATTAAATGCAGTCAGCTCTTCGAGTATCTGATCATTATTATTTCCTTCAAGTATGCGAAGTGAAAACGTACCATACTTTTTATAAATACCTGTGAGTATCTCTTTGATAGCAATTGATTTCTGTAATCCGAGTCCGGCAACTCGTATTTCCTTTTCGATTGATGTTCTTTTTGCTTTGTTTGCTTCTTCCCAGGTTGGGAATTTCTTTCTTAAGTTTTTATAGGCTTTATAGGAATTCCGGTCATTTGTGTTCTGCGAAAGGACTGTCCCGATTAGCATATCCAGCGGATCAGGCAATACTTTATTTTTAGGGGGTATACCGAATTTACTTTTTAACAGTTCATCTGTTTTCTGAACTTTTTTCATCTGTTTCTTATTCAAGTTCCCTGCCTTTTCATGAAAAAAAAAGAGGAGCAAAAAGCTCCTCTCAAATTTAACTAAAAACAAATGTTAGAAACTAAGTCCAACATCGATAAACTGAACATTTTCAAGTCGGTTATAATCTGCATATCCATAGTTAAAACAGATACTCATATTACCTCCAATCGGATACTTGATGCCACCGCCCAGTGTAAGACCTTCTTCACTGTTCTTTTTCCAAAGTGATTTGTATCCGGCTCGTACAAAGAGCATATTATCGTATGATGCTTCAATACCGCTATTAAGGTACTCCGAGTTATCATTCGGATGAGTTGCATCAACTGCTGCGGTAACTTTGAAAAACCTGCTCTGATAAAGATCCATTGCTAGACCGATCCTAAATGTCAGTGGGAGATCAAATTCATCTGTCATAAGAACAGCGGGAACATTATTCGGACCAGTGTCCTGATCGTCATTCGGATCGTAGTTAAATCGAAGATCTCGTCCATCGAGACTCATTTTTGTCCCAAAGTTAGAAATAGCGGCACCAATCACCAGATCGTTAAACGGTGTTACGTACATTGTACCGATGTCAACAGCAAAACCGCTGGAACTGGTGTTCCAAACTGATTCCCGTATGAATTTCACCTGCATACCGACAGAGAATCGATCAGTTAGGCTTTTAGAATAACCCATAGTAATTGCTATTGAACCTGCATCCCATGTACGTCCGTCACCTTCGGGAGCGGCAATTGTTCTAACCTCATCTTCAGGGACACTTAAAGTAGTGAAACTCGCAGAAACAACTCCGAGTTCACCAAGATTAAGCGCTGCAGCAGCGAAATCATATGTTATATCTGCAAGCCATTGCGCATGGTTGAAAGCAACCTCGGTTGAACTTTGTATTCCTGCAAGTCCGGCAGGATTCCAGTAGATTGAATAAATATCACCGCCTAAAGCAGTTTGAGCATTACCCATACCAATGGCCCTGGCTCCGGCACCGACTTTAAGAAACTGAGCCGCGGTTGTACCAACCTTTGTTGTACTTCTAAACAGTTGGGCCCGGGTAAAACCGCTCATCAGAAGTACCAATACCAGTATTAAAGGTATTTTAATTCTATTCATTATTAAACTCCTTTTTCTAATTTTTCCCAAGACCAACTACTTAATTAATGCTATTCTTCCGATCTTCTCGCCTACATTAGGTACATCTACATGATATATATAAACGCCATAAGCGAGACGCTGTCCTTCAAATGATAACACATCCCAATAGGCGGTGCTGCTATTATCATCCTTTTCTATTTTTTGGACAAGTTCTCCAGTCAATGTATATATTCTAATTGTACATTGCGGCGGAAGATTTCTAAACTGAATTTCTCTGTCACCTCTCTTCTCAGCAGTTCTTCCAGGCTGTTCAGTCAGGGAGTATGCCACATAAGGATTGGGAACAACATAAATATTGTTCAATTCCTTCTTAGCCTCTGCTGCCTCATATTCCGAAGCGACAGTTTGGAATTGATAAACATCGCCGGTCTGGAAAGGCTTGGATGTTCGAACGGTATAAATATCCCCTTCACCAGGGTAAACATGTTCGAATGAAACATAACTGGTATCATATAATGATGTTGTATCATCAATAACTGTTTCAGCAATTACCATTGAATCAGGTTTTGGAGTAAATTTCGCATAGTAGGATACTTCAGTTCCGCTTAGTTCCTGAGGACGAAGAATAAGTGCCTCGCCCCAGTCCCAGCGCTGATTTTTAACTGCATCGTTCAATATATAGTTTGCTTTTAAGGGATTACCATCATTGTCAAATTCTGATATATTATATATCTCGAAAGGAGTAACAGCATCATACAATCCGCCGTTAAATGCATCTGTTGTATCGCCGATATTTGCCCATGAACCATCTGCAAGAGTATCGAGATCATGCCATCGGATTTCATAATCTGCTCTGTAGTAATCGATCGGATTTCCGATGAAATCGCTTGTAGCCGTAGCTTTATCTCTCAAATCAACATTAATATTCCTATCCTCAACATCGGTATTCCATCCGGAAGATTCGGTATCGAGGTCAAGAGCTTCGTTGGAAACATAGACTCTGACACCGTCAAACGCATCGTTACCATCAGATCCATCAAGAATATCGCTCTGGTAAACAGGATAATAGCGATATTTCACAGTGAAAGTTTCACTTGCAGGAAGCGACGCTTCGGATGATCCGCTTATTTTTCCGAGATTTGCTTTAAGAATATACTTGGAAGCGTCAATCTTAGTTCCTGATGCATCGAATAATTCAAAGCTGCTTTCAACAATATTCAACTGGCTCAAATCAACGAAGACTGTTCCTTTTGAAATAAAATCTTCTTCTACGCCTGTGGAATCGAGAATACTGTAAAGTTCATCATCCTCAAATTGAACAACGTATAATTTGTTGTCAACCTCCTTCTCTTCAAGTATTTTCATAACAACATCACCGGTTGAATTTCCTACAATCTGATCAGCAGTTCCATCAATACCGACAGAAGCATCAACCAGTCCGGGTGCCCTGTTCATCGGTATAGCCATTGCAGTATTAACATCAAATGTCATCTCGCCGGTAATAGCATCAGTTTGAATAACTGTTTGAGTCTCGGACGGAGACAATCCGAATTCGATCGATCCGCCGTCATACGCAGCCAAAGCATAATAGTAAGTAACACCGTTTTTAACTGTAGAATCCACATACTCGTGAACCAGTCCTGTATTGGAACCCAAATTATATTTGATACCTCTGCCGAGGAATTCAACCGGGTGGAAACCGCTTAAGCTGTCATCAAGATCATACTGTGCAATTCCTCTACCAATAAACGGATTGCCATATCCGTCCGTAATAGTCTTGACATCTGCAAAGGTAGGATCCTGACTTCTGTAAATTTTATAACCTTGAAAATCATAAGTACGCAGGAACGGATCAAACGAATCTTCCGAAACCCTGTCCCAGTATAGTGTAACTCTTCCGTCACCCTGAACAGCAGTAAGATTGGGTTTTGTTGGAGGCTTGGCAAATCTGTAATCCGATTCAAGAATTCTTGTTGAAGATTCAGCATTCAATACAAGCTGATCAAGGTCGTTTCCAAAAAGGATAGCCATTGAAAAGCGCTGAGATTCACCCGGATCAAGTGCAAGAGGTCCGGTACCCCAGTTAAATACGTTGTCGCCAGGTTCTTTCAGTAGATCCTGGTCAACACTAATAGCCGAATCGGAAGATAGCCATTCCCACATCAAGGGATCGTTTCTTGGTACGTTCGGATCAGAATTAGTATATCCTGCAGCATGAAATGCTGTTAAACCCAATTGGTCAGATTCAGAAATATCCCTGAATCCGAAGTTGGGTTCGGAACCAGCCCAGAAAGATCCTGGAAATTTATCTTCTTGTAAAGTACCTTCTTCATCCGGATCAAATTTTCCGTTGTCGTTAATATCCTCGAACCATCCCTGTGAAGGTTTACCGTCCCCTTCGCCGAAATCAGGTCCCGGATAATTTTCGGATTCCGGTCCTATACCGTCTATACCTATATCATCAAATTCTTTACTCCAGTCACCGTCTTCATCTCCCGTCCATCTTGCACGTGGCTCGCCATAAATTTCGGTGTATTTTTCAAGTCCCTCAACAATATTAGGAGTAATTAATGAACTTGTAATACCATCAATGAAAGTTCCGGCAGAATTTTCGGGAGATTCATCAACAATACCGTCATCATCATTATCATCTAAATCAGATGAATTGGAGGGTGATTCGAGGAATTTCCAACCGAAATAACCGGCAGAGCGTCCACCGTCACCAGTCATATCCTCATCCCAGGAATAAACCATATTTCTTGCTCTCTGAGGCGCATTGGAAATCTGGAGTGAATTACCGTCAGAATCAAGAAATCCGGAAAGGTCATCACTATAATTCGAAGGACCGCCAACGTGAGGATCACCATGCATACCAAAGTATGCTCTGTTGAGCGGTTTGTCACTAGCATTCGTGATCTGATATACGAGGAACATAATGTCTTCAGCCAACGGATTGTTGAATTGAAGAACTCTCACGTCCATATCAAGACCAAGACCACGTTTTGTAGTATCATCATTAAACGGATAATAATCAAACTCGGCATTTGTATAGTCATCAACTACATAATAAACTTCTTCATCGGGTGCTGTAGCAGCATCTCCAAGGAAAGCCGGCCATAAATATTCAGCGGTAGCAGCATTGTACCATCTTTCGGGCCATGAATCAGGTTTTCCGTCACCGTCCGAATCACCGATATTTAAGCGTGCAATTTCATTCTGTCCAATGGTAGTATCAACAAAACCGCCTTTAGGCAGCCAACCCCATTTAACAGTACCATCAGGACTCCAATCACCTTGTCCGGTATTTATAAATGAATCCGAAACAATATGCAGTGTATCACCTTCGTCCGAAAGTACTTCACCGGCAGCCAGAGGACCGAATTCAAATCCGTATCCTAAACCCTGCCAGACAAGATCGGCAATATTACCGAGGTAATTTGGTTTACAAATTGAACCGTAATTAAACAATACTGTTGTAATTTTATTTCCGCTGATTCTAGATTCCTTTATATAAACGGATTCTCCATTTATCTTTTTAAGCTTAGGAGGCCACTCGCCGAAAAGTCTTTCCCAATCGGCTTGTGTCAGCTTTTTATAAACATAAAAGCCGTTCTCGTCCTTTTCCTGAGCAACCAATCCAATGGCGGAAATAAACATCAACGATAACAGAACAAATGATATTAACTTTAGCTTCATTATTTTATTTCCCTTAATAATTTTCATTAATTGAATAACAGTGAAAATCCTAAACGTACTTCCCTGGGCCTGTTAACCCTGTCCGGTCTCCAACTGTAATAATTATCAATTTCACCCTGAGGGAACATACCGCCGTCTCCTCTTTCGAATCTTGATTCTAATTCCCTAAACAAATTCGGATTTGTCGAGGATTCTATAGATTTTAATGCTCTACCCGTACTTGCATACACAGATAGCTCGTTCTGGGTATCGAATAGGTTTTCCACCTGTAAGAAAACCGAGAATTTTATCGGATCGATTTTAAAGAATTTCTCAAGTTTAAGGTCCACATTCCATTGTATCGGTTGCATGTCTGAGTTTTGTTCGAATGTAATAGCAACCACATCAGACGGGTAAGCAGGTGTATAAGGACTACCGGCTCTAAAATATGCAATAGCACCAATTGTCCAGTCTTCAGGCTTGAATAAGCCCATCGAGAGATTAACATTATGAGGTCTGTCAAATCCTAATGGTACCAGATAAGTTTCAGTTTGTTTGCCTGATTCTTCACTGAAGAACAGGTCTTCACTAGGCTGAGTCCTGTTTCCCTCAGCAACCTGGAATGTATAGTCTAAAGATGCATAAAACAGATCATCTGGTGTACGCCTTTTTTCGAATCGAAGAGTAACACCTCTTACGTTTGCATATGCAAGGTTTGTTAAGACATTGTACTGACGTCCGGATGAAGTGTAAACCGTCTGTGTATAAATATAATCTCTTACATCTTTATAATATCCGGTTACTTCCATTTTCAGGTTATCAGCAAGCTGCTGCTGAAGTCCGACTTCATACTGCACCGACTTCTGCATATTAACATCAGGATTACCGAAGGTTGGTGTTTCTCCGAAGTTTGCAACAAAGTAAAGCGGGTTTGTATACATTCTTCTAAGTGATCCGTTCTGATAAAAATGTCCGTATGAAAAACGAATAACACCTTTATCGGTAATGGGATATGAGACACTAATTCTTGGCGAAATATGATGCTTTGCAGTAGCTTTATCACTTTGTCTTGTGATATAACCAGACTTATAATCCTGTAATTCTTCCGAAACAAATGGATTATAACTTGCTTTCGGATCGAAGTATTCATATCTCAAACCGACATTTAATATAAGAGTCTTTGCAAGTTCTACTTTATCCTGCAGATAAATAGCTCCGTCAACAGGATTACGTTTATATTTAGTGATTAGACCCGGCTCAATTTTCTGATCCGGTTTACTTCGTACAATTGTAAATGTTGAATCGTAAAGAAGATCAGCAACGTTAATGTTGTTCCCGTCTTCATCACGCATTTTAATAGTGTAGCTTTCAAGATTAACATTATGGAATCTTGCTTCGAATCCGAATTTCACTTCATGATTCTTAAATAACTGCGAAACAAGATCACCTTTCAGAGTAGTTGTTGCTGTTTTTGCACTACTTCTGTAATTACTGGTACCACCTGCATAGAAACCTGAGTTGCCAATTCCCGCAGTATAAAGAGACGGCAAATGTCTCTCGTCTTGTATGTCTTCATATAAATAATACTTTGATGAAGAGTAGCCGTGTGAAGCCTTAAGAGTATAGAATAAATTATCCGACACAGTATGAGTAATATCAAAAGTCTGAATCAGACCATCGGAATAATTTGTACCCAGACCGTCAGGATTATATTTCCAGGCACGGCTGTATGATTTCCATTCTCCCTGATCGTGAACGGCCTCATATCTTAGCTTAAAAGTAGGACTAAGATTATAAATTATATTTCCCTGAACATTGAAACTCTCAGAAGGATCCATTGGAACAACTTCACCGTCGCCCGTAGGCAATCCGTCGGAATTATCAAGGTAGGGATTAAAATAATAAGCTTCGGAAGCAAGACCCTTTCTTTCATCTCCGGTACCGGTAAACTGTTCACGGCTTAAATAAGAATCTGTTGTGTTATAAAGTCTAACACCGTTTCTAATTCCCTTGAAATTTTCATAAACTCCGGAGACAAAGACTTTAACTTTGTTTCTTAATCCAGGCAATGGACCTCCGAAAGTCCCTTCCAGCCTGCCTCTGTTTAACGGATCAATATCGTCGATATTCCGAAACAGTTCAGTTCTATCAGAAAGGTAATCGCCTGCATAACCTCTGATACTGAAAGTATATTTATCTTTGCCTTCTTTAGTTACATAGTTTACAACGCCGCTAAGTGCGTTACCATACTCAGCACTAAAAGTACCGCTCGAGACCGAAACTTCCTGAACAGCATTAGTTGCCAATCCAACCGATCGCCTACTGCTGGTCTCGAGAGCCATAGGATCATTTATTGACACACCGTTAAGAGTGTAGGAGGTCTCATCGGCACGTCCGCCTCTAATGTGTATCTGACCGTTGTCGCCGACAGTAACACCTGCCTGAAGTCTGATGACATCATCAATCTGATCGACAGGTAATTCCTGAATGGCCTCTGCAGTAATAGCAACAACAGGATTTGTTAAATCCTGCCGGATAAGCGGATTACGTTCACCCTGAACAACTACTGCTGCCATTTCTATTGACCCTTGACTCAATTCGAATTCAAGAGAAGTAGTAAAATCAACATTTACCCTGACATCGGTAATTGCTTGTTTTTGAAAACCAACTATTGATGCAGTAACCGTGTAAACACCGGGAGGTACATTCAATATCGTAAAAGATCCGTCGATATCGGTTGCGGCACCCAGTGAAGTTCCATCAATGAATACGTTAGCAAATGGTAACCCTTCTCCCGTAGTTCCATCCACAACGCTACCGGCAATCTTTCCCGTACTCCCGGCAAACATTTGAGAATTCATGATAATAGCGAACAATAGAAGGAGTGATAGTAAATTTTTTCTCATATTCACCGCCTTTTTGGTTAAATTTGAGTTGCATTGTTATTTGATATGTTATAAAAACCCGAAAATAAGTGTAAAAATAGTATACATATCCGACTATGTCAATTTATAAACTCACTAATATCCAATTAATTATACATAAAAAGTGCATATTCATTTAAAACTGCTCTTTATTGAATAAAAAATATCCAGGATGGAGAAGCGATGTCTGTTTTAATGGTTAGCGTATCCGGTATAAGAGGTATAATCGGGAACGGACTTGATCCGGAAGTATTAGTTAAATATCTATCGGCTTATGCTGATTTTTGTGGTGAAGGCAAAATAGTTATCGGAAGAGATGCAAGGATAACTGGTGAAATGGTTAATAATATTGTATCCGGCACTTTAATGGCAAAAGGAAATGATATTATTGATCTGGGAATTTGCCCTACCCCCACTGTTCTGTATAATGTTAAACAACTGAATGCAGTTGGAGGAATCGCCATATCGGCCAGTCATAATCCGAATGAGTGGAATGCACTAAAGCTGCTGAATCACAAAGGTGAATTTATGACTCCCGACGAAAACCAGGTGATGCTGCAGCTTGTAGAAGATCAGAAAGGATTGTATAAGAAATGGGATGAAGTTGGTACAATGAAGCAGTATCCTGAAGGACTTCTTAATCACTTAAATGCTGTGCTGAAGCTGCCGACTTTTGATCCTGATAAAATAAAAGCCCGCAAATTCAGGGTGCTTTTGGATTGCGTAAACGGTGCCGGTGTTTATATAATGCCCCAACTGCTTGAGGCTCTCGGATGTGAAATAATAGAACTGGGCTGTGAAAAGAACGGAATTTTTCCACGTCTGCCGGAACCACTGCCGGAGAATCTGACTGAAACAATGTCTGCGGTGCTTGAACATAAAGCTGACATAGGAATAGTTGTTGATCCCGATGTAGACAGATTGGTAATTATTACTGAAAAAGGTGAACCATTCGGAGAAGAAAACACAGTCACTCAAGCGGTGAAATTCGTTTTATCAAAAAACCCCGGAAATGTCGTCGTAAATCTATCAACGACTCGTGCAGTTGACGATGTTGCAAAGGAATTTGGCTGCGAAGTCTTCCGTTCCCCCGTCGGGGAAGCAAATGTAGTAAAGAAAATGAAAGATGTTGAAGCGGTTATAGGCGGTGAAGGTAGCGGAGGTGTTATTTACCCTGACTTACAATACGGCCGCGACGCACTCGTAGGAACCGTAATGATACTTCAACAGCTGGCAGAATCCGGGGAGACGGTTTCATCATTCAGAAAAGCGCTTCCTCAATATTTTATTCGGAAAAATAAGATTGAACTCGGGAAAGCCGATCCTGCTAAAATAATTGAGATACTTTCCGATAAGTATTCTTCAGAAACTATCAACACACTTGACGGACTGAGAATCGATTTCGATGATCATTGGGTCCATTTTAGAAAATCCAATACTGAACCGATAATCAGATGTATTGTTGAGGCAAATACTGAGGAGAAAGCTGAGGAGTTAATTGAGAAATATTTCGATGAGATCAGGAGACTTCTTTAGATTCATTTACCTGTTAGTTTAATCTGGATCTTTTTCTGAAGTATGAGAGCAGTGCTTTATCGAACGGAGTGGTTGTACTTATAAGGTTATATTCAATTCCGTGACTGAGGCATTCTGATTTCAATCTTTCCAGGTAGTCTTTCATCGAATCCTGATAAGCTTTTTGAATCTGGTTCGGCTGAGTAGTCATCTCCTCACCGGTTTCCTTATCAATAAAGATCGCATCTTTTCCGAATGCAAAACTCTGCTCAATAGGATCGAGTACCTGGAACACAATTACTTCATTCTTCTTAAAATGGAATTTTTTAATTGTTGAAAGCATAGTATCGGGATCGTCGAACAGATCCGAAATAATAACCACCAGTCCCCTGCGTTTAATTTTATCAGCAATGGCATTTAGACACTTCGCGGTATCAGTTTTACTGGACGCACCCGTTGTTTCGATTGCCTTCATCAAATTCCTGGAATAGACTTTCGTTGACTTTGGCGGAAGGTAATTTTCAATTTTATCAGAGTATAACGAAAGACCAACAGCATCCTGCTGCTGAATCATAATATATATTAGACTTGCGGCAAGAATGTTAGCATATTCGAGTTTGGTGATTTCTCCCGAATGTTTGTAATCCATTGAAGCGCTTATATCCAGATTAATGTGACTTATCAGATTGGTCTCTTCTTCAAACTGCTTAATGAAGTACTTATCGCTTTTAGCGTAAACATTCCAATCGATGTTTTTTATCGGATCACCCTGCATGTATGAGCGATGCTGGCTGAATTCAACGCTGAAACCATGGTACGGACTCTTATGAAGCCCAACCATGAATCCTTCAACGACATAACGAGCCTTGAGCTCGAGTGAATTTAATTTGGAAATAAAAGCAGGATCGAGATTTTTTATTGATGATTGATTTTTCTTCAAACTATTTCTTCACGGCTTTCTGTTTTAATATTTCCTCTGCCGGAATACCCAGATTCTCAATTTCCGCTTTTGCAGATACTGCCATTTCATTATCCGGATATTTCTCAATGAATAAATTATAGTAAAACCTTGCCGAATCCAGTTGTTCCAATTCATTTGCCTTTAAGAATCCGATCATGAACAATGAGTTAGGCGCCTGGCTGCTGTCCGGATATTCTTTATACACTTTTGAATAGAACTTAATCGCTTTATTTAAACTCTGTTCCTCAGTTAATGACTTTACAACTTGACCGTGATACAACTTGCCGATTTCAAAAAGAGCCTTAGCTCTGTAATTAGTTTCCGGAAATTCTTTTATCAATTTTTCGTACTGTTGAAGTGTTTCAGCATAATTACCCTGATCGAATTTACTTTGGGCTTCTTTATAAATATCCTCATCAGTTGTCGGACTGCATCCGAATAATACTCCGGCAAAGATAATTGAGATCAATAATTTCCGCATTCCTGTTTTCCCTATTTTTTGAAAATCATTATACAGAAATATAACACCAAATTGTTTCCGAAAAAACTCTTGATTTATTTTTGAATGTAATTGCGGGAAGTAAAAGTCAGGCGGATTTTAGGGAATGCCCTTTTGTATCTGCTATTTTATTACCTAATGCTTCGATTCTTGCTTTGATCATTGAATGAGATGATAGCGGATCCTCAACTATCCTTGAGTGACGGCAGTATCTCTTAAAGTTATCACGGTAAGGGAAAGGTGTGAAATTCGGCATAACTACATTTGCCCCTGCTGAAATACCTTTTTCTCTCCCCTTTTTGTCGATGAGGTCAAGTTCATTCGGAGCATGGACATGAACTCTGCCAAGGAATAATCTTACTACTGCGAGAGTCTTGAGTGTAAGTATCAGATTACCCTCGTTTTCATTCTGATAAGGAGTATTTGGAGCCGGAATAAACGGACTAAATGAAGCCATATCGATATCAAGATCCCGGCAAAGTATTATGTCGTCGGCTATATCCTCAATAGTCTGATCGGGCAATCCCACTATATTTCCGGAACCAACCTGAAAACCAACTCTTTTTAGAAATTTCAGATGGCTTAGCCGGTCTTCCTGTTTCGACTTTTTATGATACAGAGAGTACAAATCCGGATTTGCCGATTCATGATTAAGAATATACCTGTCCGCTCCGGCAATTTTCCAAATCTTGTATTCATCAAAATTCCGCTGGCCAAGACAAAGGGTGATAGCTACGTCAAAACGGCTTTTTATTGAGTAGATAAGGTAGGATATCAGGTCTGTATCGAAAAAGCTGTCCTCTCCCGATTGCATGACAATTGTACGAATACCTTTGGAATATATTGTTTTTGCAGACTCCAGTATCTCATCCGGAGTCATTCTGTACCGGGGAATTATAATGTTTTCTTCTCTTAAGCTGCAATAAATGCAATTTCTCGCACAATAATTTGAAAATTCAATTACTCCCCTTAAATGGACTTCCCGACCAAATATTTCTAATCTTTTTTCATTCGCCCTGAACAAGAGCATTTTGATCTCTTCGGGATCTTCCAGACTTAGAAGACGAATCAGATCGTGCCTCGAAAGTTCATTTTCCCTATATAACAGATTCTTTATGTCCATTAAACCGAGCTGTAATTATTTTTAAAGTTATTTCCGGTTTTCAAAGAAATTCATATTTAATAAATGTCAGCTAATTGAAGTTCTCCGGAGGGCACTCGCAACCGGGAAAATACAGATGAAAAGATAAATTCTGCCCAGTTGAAATCAACAATAAACATACCAAAAGGTCGGATATCTAATTATCATCAAATTTCAGTTCGATTAAGCATGCATTTCTTAAAAAAGAGAAAGGAATTAGGTGAGTTTTCTAGGATTTAATGAATTAAGGATAATAAGTACTAAACAAAAAGGGAGCCGGAAGCTCCCATAAAAAAGGAATCAAAATCTATTTAAGAAACTGCGCTTTCTGATATGTTAATAAATCCACGTGACGCATTTACATTAAACTTTATTCCGAAAGGCATTGTAATATTTTCGGCTATGTGACCATGTTTAACATTGTAAATTACCGGGATTTTCAAACCATCGAGAAAATCAGCAATTACTTCGTTCAGAGTGAGAGTATTCTTCTCAGCATCGGATTCATAGCAGTCAACAAATCTTCCGAGGATTACAGCGTTTGCCTGTGTGAAGGCTTTAGCCAGTTTTAACTGGTTCAGAAATCTGTCAATACGATAAGGCGGTTCGCCAATTTCTTCAAGTAATATTACAGAATCGCGCAAATTCGGAAAATATTGCGTTCCCATAATTGAACAAAACACAGCTAAATTACCACCGACCAGTTTCCCTTCACCCCTGCCTTTGTTCAGGATGTAGAATTTTTCATCATTCGGATTGACGATTTTACCCGGCTTTTTAGTTGAGCTTAAAGTACGCCAAAATATTTCCTCGGCAAAAGGATCTACTTCATCCTTCCAGAAATCAACCGCAACCATTGGACCGGCAAAAGTAACAAGCCCGGTTTTAGTCAACATAGCTGATTGCAAAGCAGTAATATCACTGTATCCGACAAATATTTTAGGATTCTTCTTAATTAAATTGAAGTTAATTTTATCGAGCAAACGACCTGATCCATATCCGCCACGAACGCAAAATATTGCTTTTACGTCCTTATTTCGGAACATATCGTGTAGATCATCAAGCCGTTCATGGTCTTCACCCGCCAGATATCCTCTTTCTTTCCCGACATTTTTACCAACCTCAACCCGATATCCGAGTTTTTCAAGGTAATTAACGCCTTTTTCAATTCTTGAAAGATCAGCAGGAAGGGACGCAGGTGAGATTATTCCAATCACATCATTTTTTTGGAGTTTTTTTGGTTTAACAGATCTCATATAGTTTGAATTTAATGGGACAAAATTGTATTGAATATAAAAAATCTTTGATATGAATGCAAAGATAATTTGAATTTACAGTGTGAAATGCTTGTTTTTAGTCTGAAAATAAAAAGGAGGTGCCGTTACCGGTCACCCCCTTTGAAGGAGAGAAGAATTTAACTAATTACTTTAGAAGAGTCATTTTATGTGTCATGATATTTGATCCGGCTTCAAGTCGGTAAATATAAACACCACTTGTTAACTCTGAAGCATCAAATGTAACCGAATGTGTACCGGCATTCTTTAATCCGTTAACCAAACTAGCTACTTCCTGACCCAGTATGTTATAAACCGACAGCTTAACCAGTCCGGCTTCAGGAATAGTATACTCGATTGAAGTACTCGGGTTAAAAGGATTAGGATAATTCTGGCTGAGCGAATAGCTTTCAGGAACACCGCCTAACTGATTTTCTTCTACATCTGATATTAAACCAACATAACCAAGCTGGTCTAATGCAGTCCAGCCGAATAACCAGTTGTCGGAACCGAAAGCGCCAACATATGATGTCTGCATAAGATCACTGTCACCAAGTGTTTTAGCACCTGATAAAGCCGGGCTGCCGGCATCTGGTCTCGGATCCAAACCACCGTCTCTGTCACGGCTAATGCCTCTTAACATAGGATCGGTTACTCTGTTGTTTGTTGCTGCATCACTTAAGTAAGCTTGTACGAAATCCTGATCTGAGAATTCGCTTACTGTGTTACCAGCCGCAAAGTCATACCAGATGTTGTTTTCTAACTTCAACTGACCTGCTTCAAATCTCTTGCGGCTGTCTTCTGCTTTCTCACCGCTATTGTCTATATCTTCTATTGTTATGGCTAAGCCGCCTTCAAATCCGTTGAATTCTGTGAATATGCTATTATAGTAATATCCACCTGTGTTATCTCTGAATATCAACAACTGTCCGCCGTCACCTGCAGGTGTTGCGTCTACGCCAGGTCCGATGTAAGTTACGTTTGACAATGTCGGAGTTGCATATGGTGTTCCCTGCTCGTTGCCGCCTGCTCCATCCATCTCTGCTACTCGTCCTGCTGCATCAGGTGCCTGTATGGCAAACCAGAACTGATGTTTTCCACCGAATCCCTGATCCCAGTCAAATGCGTCATCTGAACAGAATGCTGAAATTAAATATCTTGTATTTACTGTACCGCCGAAGAATTCAAATCCGTCGTCACCGCTTGCATATGATTCTACATATTCCAATACTGTTCCGTCGCCAACTGCGCCTACTGTTAATCCCTGAATTTCGTTTCCTGTACTGCTACCAATATTTATACCTGTGTGACGGATGCTTACATACTTAAATACACCACTGCTGTGATGTGGATCGTCGCCGCCATATCTTGCTCTTACTGCATCAATCTCGTTTACACCTTCTACTGATTTCACTTCGCTGTTGTTTGTTGTTGCTTTACCCAGAAGTACTATACCGCCCCATTCGCCGCGGTCTGTATAATCAAGATTACCATTCAAGTCATCATTCACTGATGTGAATATAATTGGATTTTCTGCTGTACCTTCTGCATAAATTTTACCTTCCCAAGTTACTACTAAGCCTGAAGCTTCGGTATTCTGTCCATCCTCTGCTTTGATGAGTGTTCCAGCATCAATAGTCAATGTTGCTGCTGAATCTACGAATACCATTCCGTCCAATATATATATGTTGTCAGCTGTCCAGTGTACATTAGAACCTACTGGTATATCTGCATCGGTAACTCGTACTTCTGATTTACCCTCATCCGGTGCTTTCAAATAACCCAATTGATCGAGTGCAGTCCAGCCTAGGAGCCAGTTTTTTGCACCGAAAGCGCCTACGAATGATGTCTGAACAAAGAAATCACCACTGACAGCAGTTGCGCCGCTTAAAGCAGGTGATCCAATTGCCGGACGAGGATCTAAGCCATTATCAGTAGAGCGGCTTACACCTCTTAACATAGGATCGGTTACTCTGTTACTTGTTGCTGCATCACTTAAATACGACTGTACGAAATCCTGATCTGAAAATTCATTTACTGTATTGCCTGCTGCAAAGTCGTACCAGATGTTGTTTTCCAACTTCAATTCACCTGCTTCAAATCTCTTGCGGCTGTCCTGTGCTTTCTCACCGCTGTTATCTATATCCTCTATTGTTACTCCCAAGCCGCCTTCAAATCCATTAAAGGCTGTGAATATACTGTTGTAGTAGTATCCGCCTGTGTTATCTCTGAATATCAACAACTGTCCGCCGTCACCTTCCGGTGTTGCGTCTACGCCAGGTCCAATGTATGTTACGTTTGATAATGTTGGAGTTGCATAGGGTGTTCCCTGCTCATTGCCACCTGCTCCGTCCATCTCCGCTACTCTTCCTGCAGCATCAGGGCCCTGTATGGCAAACCAGAACTGATGTTTTCCACCAAATCCCTGATCCCAGTCAAATGCGTCATCTGAACAGAATGCTGATATTAAATATCGTGTATTTACTGTTCCGCCGAAGAATTCAAATCCGTCGTCACCGCTGGCATAGGATTCTACGTATTCCAATACTGTTCCGTCGCCCACAGCGCCTACTGTCAATCCTTGAATTTCGTTTCCTGTACTGCTTCCTATATTGATACCTGTGTGACGGATACTTACATACTTAAATACACCACTGCTATGATGAGGATCGTCTCCGCCGTATCTTGCTCTTACAGCATCTATCTCACTTACGCCTTCTACTGATTTTATCTCACTGTTATTAGTTGTTGCTTTACCCAATAATACTACTCCACCCCATTCGCCGCGGTCTGTATAATCCAAATTGCCATTCAAATCATCATTTACTGATGTGAATATGATTGGATTTTCTGCTGTACCTTCTGCATATATCTTACCTTCCCAGGTTACTACTAAACCTGATGCATCCGTATCCTGTCCATCTTCTGCTTTTATTATTGTTCCGGCATCGATAGTTAATGTTGCTGCTGAATCTACGAATACCATTCCGTCTAATATGTATATGTTATCTGATGTCCAGTGTACGTTCGAACCTACAGGTATGTCTGCATCAGTAACTCGTATTTCTGATTGTGCAAGTAGAAGTGCAGGTATAAGTAAAATCAATAGAATTAGTTGTCGAGATCTCATTTGTTCTCCTTATCGTGTTTTTTATAGTTTGTATGAAAGTCCGATCGAATACGTCGAGCCTAATCTGTAGGCTGAGTAATTGAAATCTTTATTAACTACGCCGTTATCAAGTGTATAGCTGAAAATTTGTTCGGGATCGAGAATGTTTTTCGCAGAGAATGATATTTCCAAATGATCCAACAGACCCTGAGTGGCTTTGAAATCGAGGCTGCCGTATCCTCTTTCGTACACGTCGGGTGTTGCGTGTCTGCCTGTAACATAAAGTCTGTCGCCAAATATATAGTAGTATATTCCTGCTGAGGTTTTAGTTTCAAAACTGTCGTAAGTAAGGTTAAGATTGAATAAATAAGGCGATTGTCCGGGGAAAGGTCTTGTTTTATCCGGATTAGGATCACCGTTTGCAATCTTTTCGTCAAGGTCTTCCTGAGGCACATCAACTTCCGAATGAACCAGTGAGAAATTCGTACCAAGTTTGAAATTTTCAAGAAGCGGAGATAAGAACCCGAGATTCTTCCTGAGTTCCACTTCAAGTCCGTAAACTCTTGCCTGATCAACATTCTTAACACTTCTAAGTGTATTGTCGTCGCTGAACGTTGGATCAATATAACTTTCAATAGGATCTTTAAAGTCTTTGTAGAACGCGCTGACCGCGACAATTTCACCCGGATTTACGAACCACTCCCATCTTACATCATAATTCTTTATAAGAGTTCTTTTTAGATCAGGATTACCGACATACAGAAAGTCGCCGACGAACTCGAAGCTTAGATATGGTGCAAGTTCTCTGAAAGTAGGACGCGCAATAGTATGTGTATAAGCGAATCTCAAATTCATTACCGGATTCAGCGCGTAGATCAGGTTGATAGAAGGAAGAATATCAGTATTGTCTAGTTTTCCCGTTACATCATCTTCATCAAGTGTACGGCTCTTCATATATGTTGTTTCAACACGCGCGCCGCCAATGAATCTAATTTGTCGTGAAAGTGGCAATTCGAACATCAAATAACCGGCGTTGACTAGAGATTCACCACGGAAATAATTTGTGGAATCTCTTGTAGCCTGGTTATCGATTGTAAGTCCGAACCATTTGCGTGGCCTGTCCGGTTTGCTTAAAGAATCCACAATGCCAACATCATTAAATACATCTTCTACGTTATCATAATCGCTAAGTCCCAGTGTGTTTTCATTGTAGTCAAAACGTCGCTGGTTATAGACTCTGTTTACATCACTGAAGTAAAAACCGGATTTCATTTTGGCAGGGCTGTCGTTCCAGACTTTGAACGGCAAAGAAAAATTTAATTGAGATGAAACATTCTTTTCTTCCAGATCGCGGAAGTATCTCGAAATCGGCTGGGAGTTAGCCTTATCGAAACTGTTTGTTCTGCTGCCATCGTCATTGATTTTAAAAATATTAAAAAAGTATCTCTGATCCGGCTCGTCCTGTGTATTTACAGCGTAAGATAGTTTCCAATCTAATTTGGAGTTATTCAGGAATCGCAGTGCGTGGTCACCTTCTAACTGGTAATTATCCAAAGCTCTTTCTGTCCATGAGATAACGCGTGTTTCAAATGTTACAGTCGATGATGCGGAGGATCTGTCCCTGTCTCGAACACCAACCATATATCGTCCCGTTGACTCGCCGCTTTGTGTTCTCATGTATGAAAACTTTAACTCGCCGAGTGAGCTGTTTTTATAAGCGACATTAGCTATAGCGCCCCAGTCGACTGATCTTGTGCCTTTCAGGTCACTTCCTTGAAATTCAGCTTCGAGTCCGGTAACATCCGATAAAGCACCGACAAGTTTATATCGTCCGATCTCACCATTTTCAACTAATGAATATTTTTGTCCCCAGGTAACACTTCCGAAATAGCCAAGCGAATTTTCATTGGATCCATCGAGATTTATAGTGTTGCCGACCGATAGTGCGAGCGAACTGTTCATCGGTGCATCAGCTTTACCGGGTATCATATTATTACTAAACGCGTTCGAATACTCATCTAATTTTAAAGCCTCTTCTCTGGTCTTAACGGAGCTAGCTCTTTGAATCTCAGTATTGTAATTGTCAAGGAGTCCCGGTATCTCCCTTGTTCCGTCATCGAATCCAAGCCAGTCATAATCGCCGCTGTTACCGAGAATAAAATTGTCGTTTCCAGTTGCTACCGTGTTGAATCCGGATGATGTTGTTAATTGGAGTGAGAATTTCTCCGGATAACTTTTTAAAGTTACGTCAACCAGACCGCCTGTAAATGTACCGGGTTTATCGGGAGTAAATGTTTTTATCGTGTTTATATTGTTCAACATGTTTCCGGGAATAAGGTCGAGCTGGAATGATTTCCTGTCGGGATCTGCACTCGGAAGCTCAGCGCCGTTCAACATTGTTGAGGAGTATCTTTCACCAAGTCCGCGTACATAAACATATTTTCCGCCTACAACGGAAGCGCCGGTAACTTTTTTCATAGCTGCTGCGGCATCACCGCTTCCCGATTTTGAAATCTCTTCAGCGCTTATTGCATCGCTAACAGATATTGATTTTTGTCGTTTTGCCAGCAAGGAGGCTTCAGTATTTGAAACGGCTTTAGCTGATATTACAACTTCTTCTGTCTCGAAACTTTCGGTTTTCATAACGAGATCTATTCTGGTAACCTCATCAGCTTTAATTTGAACACCTGTAATTGTTTGTTTAGAGTAACCAATACTGGAAAAAACAACCGTATATGTTCCGGCGGGGATTCTCTCAATAACATACTTGCCATCTATATCCGTTGCGGCTCCAAAAGTGGTTCCGTCGATGAATACATTCGCGCCTATCAATCCATCTCCGAATTCTGCATCCACCAGAGTACCGGATAAGATACCGTTTGATTGTGCCGCTATATTTATTGATATCGCTATCAACATGATTATTAGGAATTTCAATTTTGTCATACTTGCAGTAATAATACTGTTTGCTTTCATGTCTCTCTCCTTCCATGAAATAGAATTAGTTATTTACGTGCCCAAAGTTAGTTGATGAATATTAACTGGCTATTAAGGCAGTATTAACAGATTTTTAAAGTAATGTTAAGAGAATATTAAATGATTTGTTTTTGGAGTGCTTTTAATGAAATCGTGTGATATTGCAGATTACTAAAGTTAACATTGGAAATAAAACAGTTGACAAATCAGGGCAGTTTCATTTTAGAATATACTCCTTCCTGCCCCATTTAATAAGTCTGGATTTAATAAATTCCACTATTTTATTATGTTCTTCGATACCGCGTCCTTCAACCATGAACGGTTCCCCGAATTCGAAGTGCACCTTCTTGGATATATCTATTTTACCGGCTTCTTTAATTACTCTACCATTATCATAGGCATCAGTAAGAAGTGCAATCGGTATAACCGGCACTTTATTCTGTTTCGCGAGTTTAATCCCGAGTGTATTGAAATTTTTCGGATCAAAATATTTACTTCTGGTTTTCTGTGGAAATATTACAATCGATTTACCTGCTGCCAACCTTGCGGCGCCGTCTTCCATAACTCGTTTCAGGTCTTCACGCGGATTCTCTCGTCCGACTATTATTGGATCACGAGCAGAATTGATCGGACCGAATAACGGATAATCAGTTAGTTCTTTTTTAGTTATGAAGACAATTCTTTTAACCGGATGAATGATACCAGGAAGCGCAACTGTTTCATAGGTGCTCATATGATTGGAAATGAAAACCACCGGCCCGTCGATTTTAGTTAGATTACTCATTCCCTTAATCTCAACATTGAATCCGGATCGCTCACTTCCGTGGAAAATATCCAGCGAACTTTTTACCCAGTTATAATCGTCATATGTACCCTCTTTCACTCTTCGGTTGGACCAGAAGATAGCTCTTACAAGCATTAGATAGAAACCTATTGCAGAACCCAAAAGAGAAAATCTCTTTGCGTCATCGGCGGTTTTGTACTCATCACCGGTTGCCAGTATTTCCTGAAATTTATCGTTTGGATTCATACGAGTGCTTTATATTACTATTTAATTTACTAATGATTGGTTTAAAATGAAAAAGCCCCGAAGAAAAACTTCGAGGCTTTTTGTGACCCCAACGGGGCTCGAACCCGTACTCTCCACCTTGAAAGGGTGATGTGTTAACCAGTTACACCATGGGGCCAAAACTTTTTATACTTGGGTGAGTAATGGGACTTGAACCCACGACCTTCTGGGCCACAACCAGACGCTCTAACCAACTGAGCTATACCCACCATTTAAAACTAAAATAACAAGTCTTATCGCCGGTATTATGTTCTAGGCAGCAGCTTTCTAATTCGAAAGACAAAAACACTTTCCCTCAATAACTTCAACTCTCAATTGAGAAGAATTGTGTTTATCCAAACGGGTACAAAGCATGTTATTGAATGTACGCCAGAGTGGACTCGAACCACTAACCTACAGCTTAGAAGGCTGTTGCTCTATCCGATTGAGCTACTGGCGCATTTTGCATTTCTAATGCAATGAAACCAGCGACAGACGCACTAGCCGGCAGTATAAGAATAAACTTTCTAATGTTCTGCGCGGCCTGCATTTTCAATATTTCCCAATGTCCGCCTATAAAAGATTACACAGGCAGTAAGGAAATGTCGGGGCGGCAGGATTCGAACCTGCGACCTCCTGCTCCCAAAGCAGGCGCGCTGACCGGACTACGCTACGCCCCGGAATTTGTACCCAATTGCTTTGGTTTCAATACGTTAAGAACGCTTTTAAATAAGGCTTGTTAAAATATAGTTTAATTCAGATAATGTCAATTTTTATACGGGTATTTTTGCCAAATTTATTATAACTTAAGATTTCTTTTAAATAGAAAAAGTTCGCGATGTCATTACCCTTCTATATCGCAAAAAGATACATTAAGTCCAAGAAGAACTCCCAACTGATTTCCCTTATTTCCGTTATCAGCATAGCCGGTATATCAGTCGGTGTAGCCGTGCTCATAATTGCCCTTACTGTCCTGGAAGGGTTTGAGAATGTGGTTGAGAATAAAATAATCGGCTTTAATGAGCATATCGTCGTGTCGGGTTTCAGCAACAGGAATATACCGGATACACCTGAATCAATTGGCCGGATAAAAGAATTGGCGAATCCTCATCTCGAAAATGTAACTCCATACATTTCAAAAAGTGTAATACTGCGCAGCCGTAACAGTGCCGATGGATTACTTTTAATCGGAGTTGAACAGCAATCCGAACTTGATATAAAGAATTACATTATTAATGGACATTATGATTTCGAGGCTGTCAACGGAAATGGAATAATTATCGGGAATAAACTTGCTGCCCGACTTGGGATAAAACTTAATGATAAGCTCACTGTAATAGCACTAAATAACGACAAACTGCCCTCCCCGGTTAATCCTCCCCTGTTGAAACAATTTATTGTAACCGGCATTTATGAAAGCGGTATGGCAATATATGATGACACAAGAGTATTTGTTAGTCTTCAGGCTGCATCTGACTTTCTGGGGTTGGACGGATTCGTATCCGGGTACAATATAAAACTTAACGATATCAGCAAGATAGATTCCATTGAACACAAACTGCAGCGAAATCTGAGTTATCCGTATTATGTACAATCCATTTTCAAAAAGCATCAGAATATTTTTACCTGGCTCGATCTTCAGAAAAAACCAATTCCAATAATACTCGGGATGGTTATCATCGTTGCAGCGTTTAATATGATCGGGACGATACTGATGATCGTACTCGAAAGGACCTCGGAAATCGGGATGCTCAGATCACTCGGAGCCAAGCGCCGGGAGATAATAAAACTGTTCCTTTATCAGGGAAGCTATTTATCGGTTATAGGTGTATTCATCGGTAACATTATTGCTATTATGTTAACACTGCTCCAAATAAATTTCAATATTATTTCACTACCAGGTTCGGTTTACTTTTTAACAACTGTTCCCTTTGAAATGAATCCGGCGACCTATCTGGGCGTATCCGGAACAGCTTTGATAATCTGTTTTCTGACGTCCCTGATACCCAGTTATATCGCATCCAAAGCCAACATTATAAACGCAATAAGGTTCAGCTAGTGGTCGAATTTTTTATATCGAAAAGGTACCTCCGATCGAAGCATAAAACTAATTTAATTTCGATCATATCCATGATATCCGCGGTTGGTGTTACAATTGGCGTTGCCGCGCTGATCGTCGTTATCTCGGTATTTAACGGATTCGGCTCCCTCGTGAAATCGATATTAATAAACTTTGACCCGCATGTAACAATTCATTCCGAAGTACAGGATGGAAGTGAGCTAAAAACAGAATTATATACTTTCCTGTCTTCGCGGGAAGACATTTCGAACTACTATGCATTCGTTGAGGGCAAAGTACTTCTGCAAAACAATCAGAACTACCAGGCTGTTTCACTAAAAGGCATTGAGGAACAGGATTCTTCCGGTGATTGGGGAATAAAAACTTCCCTGCTAAAAGGCGACATCGACTTTAATGCTTCCGATGCAACCGTACCTTCATTGCTGGTTAGTCAGCGTATGGCTATAAGATTATCAGCTTCGGTCGGCGATACGATTACCGTAAATTCATTTGAAAATCTTCAAAGAATGGCGATTGACTTTACGGCTATCCCGCAAACCAGAAGGTTTATTATCAGCGGAGTCTTCTCAACCGATAATCCCGATTACGATATTTTATTTGCCTACAGCCCACTGGCATCTGCTCAAAACACATTAAATTTCGGGAAGAAAATAAGCGGATATGAAATAAGGCTTGATGATATTAACAGCTCCGAACAATTCAAGAACGACATATTAGCCGATATTAACAACAATACTTTACGTATAAATACCTGGTACGATTTACACAAGGATCTTTATAATGTGATGCAGATTGAAAGGTGGTCCGCGTTCCTTCTTCTTTCCCTGATAATCTTTGTTGCGACGTTTAATATACTCGGATCGCTCACAATGTCCGTTATAGAAAAGAAGAGAGACATTGGAGTTCTGCGTGCGATGGGAATTAAAATTAATTCGATTGTAAAAATATTCATGTTCGAGGGAATACTTATTGGCTTCATCGGGACCTTTATCGGACTGTTTCTTGGACTCCTAGTATGCTATCTCCAAATCGAATTTAAATTTTATGCTCTGGATCCGGCAAGTTATATTATAGACGCAATCCCGGTTAGGATAGAATTTTTAGATGTAATTACCGTTACAGCGGCAGCGCTTTTCCTGACCTTTATTGCCTCTCTATACCCGGCAAAGAGGGCAGCAAAAATAAATCTAATTGAATCAATCAAATACGAATAAAACCAGCAGGCTTATGTCATCAATATTAAAGTGTTCCGATATACACAGGGAGTTCAGGAAAGGTAAAAACGATACCCTGAAAATTCTTCAAGGTGTTTCGATTGAAATAGAACAGAATAGAATAAATGTTATTGTTGGCGCTTCGGGAGCCGGGAAAAGTACACTTCTTCATATTCTCGGAGGACTTGATAAGCCAACTTACGGGTCCGTATGGCTGAATGATAAAGATATTTACAAACTGGATGATGATGAGCTTACAGAAATAAGAAACAATGAGATCGGATTCGTTTTCCAGTTTCATCATCTATTACCGGAATTCACTGCTGCAGAGAATATCAATATACCTCAACTTATTGCGGGTAAATCCGAATCAGAAGCATTAAAAAGGAGTTTGGAATTACTTGAGATCGTCGGCTTAACAGAGAGGATGGAACACAAGCCGGCGGAACTGTCTGGCGGTGAACAGCAAAGAATTGCTGTTGCACGAGCACTTGCAAATAATCCCAAAATTATTCTTGCGGATGAACCTACCGGTAACCTCGATACGAACAACAGTGATATTCTGAACAGCTTGTTCATTAGACTACGAGATGAATTTCAGTGTACTTTCCTAATTGTAACTCACAATGCCGAATTGATGAACATCGGTGACCGGGTAATTGAAATGAAAGACGGACGTCTGATCTAATCGCCTATAGTTTACTCAGGTAGTCTATTACTAACCTTACTCCGAATCCTGTATCGTACTTTTCAGTATAGCTGGTAAACTTGTGTTTAAGCGCCGGACCAGCCAAATCAATATGACAGTAAGGAATTTTTTTATCGACAAAGTGTTCGAGAAACTTTCCGGCCGTTATTGCACTTCCCCATCTTGGACCAAGGTTACTTACATCAGCTATATCACTTTCGATTAACGTGTTGTAGTAATCATCGAATGGCAGGCGCCAGACAGGTTCGTTAACTTTTTTACCACTTGCAAGTAATGCGTCGGCAATATTATCATTCTTAGTAAATATACCCGCTGTAGGTAATCCCAAGGCGACAACTACTGCACCGGTTAGGGTTGCAAAATCAATTATTTCATCGGGCTTCTGCTTACTCGCATAGTGCAAAGCATCGGCAAGAACAATACGGCCTTCGGCGTCAGTATCTTTAACTTCAATTGTTTTTCCGGAATATGATTTGATAATATCACCCGGTTTATAACTGCGTCCGGAAACCATATTTTCAACCGCCGGTACAACACCGATGAGATGAACAGGTAATTGAAGAGATGCGGCAGCATTAATTATCCCGACAACAGTTCCACCGCCAGCCATGTCAGCATTCATTTCTATCATTCCGTTCGTTGGCTTTATAGACAAACCACCTGAGTCATATGTAACCCCTTTTCCGACCAGGGCTACTTTACGTTTTGCTTTAACCTTGGGTTTGTATTCGAGCACCATCATTAACGGCGGATTATCACTGGCTTCGCCAACCGCAAGAACAGAATTCATTCCAAGTTTTTTTAACTCGGCTTTCTTTATGAATCTAACTTTAACTCCATTTCCGGTTAATTCTTGCTTAGTCCGTATTGCAAATTCCTGAGGAGTAAGAGTAATAGCCGGCTCGTTCACAAGGTCGCGAGTAAAATATACAGACTCAACCAATAAACCCGCCTTTCTAATAATAGCGCCGAGTTTAATTTCTTCCTCTGGCTTTATATTAACGGACAGTTTGGAGAGGCTGTCTTTTACTGATTTATAAATATTGAATCTATAATTCCCTAAAAGCACTCCTTCAATAATCGTTTGATAGTAATAAGAAGTATTCTCAAAAACTCCTCTGACCTGGGAATATGGAGACGGATAGACTTGCAGGGATTTGATATTGAGCTTATGCAGCCGGGGTATCAAGCCGGCGAATAAATTTCTAAAATAATCTACACTTAATTTATCTTCACCACCCGGAAGTTTATAAATATATAAGTAATCCGGACCAGACTCCGGGTTTGGGATAAACAGTTCTCTTCCCTTCTTATCCAGGAAGTTCGTCTTCTGCAGTATCGAAATATTTATATTATATTTTACCAGCAGTGTTTTCAATTGCTTTTCAACCGCTTTCTCCTGTACAAACTCAACCGCCAAAGAAGAAGCTGCCTTCGAATAATCTTTACGTACTGATTTTATATCAATTTTATTATAATACATACTACCTATCCCTCACTTTCATTAAAATACTTCCCTACAGCATTGAGTATTAAAGAAATCGCATTCTCTATACTCTCATTTGTCAATCTGGTTGCAGCTGCATTAACATGCCCTCCTCCGCCGAACTCTGCCGCAAGATTGTTCACCGGAATACTTCCCACTGATCTGAAACTTATTTTAACACCATTCTCCAATTCGTACATGAAAATACCAATTTTCACATCCCGAATACTGAGTGTATAATTTACAAATGACTCCATATCAGACTCAGTTGTACCTGTTTCCGACAGATCATTCTGATAAATTTTCATTAGTGCAACTTTGCCTGAGTTATAGACTTCCAGCGAATTTAATGCCCTTGCCAGCAACTTAACGATATTTAGTGACCCCTGGTGATAAATTTGCGAATGAGTCCATTTGGGATCAATTCCAAACTCCAAAAGCCTTGCTGCTTTATGATGAGTTGCCGGCCTTGTTCGTTCATACTTAAATGAACCTGTATCTGTTAGTATAGCAACATATATCGCTAAAGCTATATCGTAGTTTAGATTCTTGTCTCCTTCGGAAACAATCAAATCATATATCATTTCACCTGTTGATCCATAAGAATCATCAACAAACAAGTTTTTTGTAAACTCTTCCGGGTTCTGATGATGATCGATACAGACAAGGAGTTTGCCACTGTTCCTAATTGGTTCTCCAAGATCTCCCGTCCTGCTCAACTGATTCAGATCAATTACAAATATTACATCATATTTTCCGGTATCAAGAGTTTGAATATCAGTCCCCAACACCTTTACATTGTTATCAACATCAATAAATTTCATATTCGCAGGTGTTTTGCTATGATTGATAATCTCGGATGATTTACCTTTATCAATCAGGAATTTATGTAGAGCCAACTCGGAGCCGATCGCGTCACCATCAGGATTTATATGTGAAGTAATCAGGAAGGAATTATTCTTTTCAATTATTTCAATTATTCGCGCAAAGTCAATCATATGTCCTCAAAAAATAAGAGGGCAATTTGCAAAAATTATAGATGAATTCATAAATAAAAAGGCGGTCGGAAGACCGCCCTAAACTACTCAATAAAAGTGTTAAATCATTCAACTTCCCATGTATTACCACTAAACAGGAGCTTTTCAAGATTTCCGGCTCCTCTTTTTTCGGTAACATGTTTAACCTGATCTGCAACACCCTGGTCGTAAGTCGGCTTGATAATCTGTCTGAATATACCTATAGGGGTTGGCATATCATCATCGTCCGTCATATGAGCGAGAATGAAAGCCCTGATCGAATTCGTGTCGAATTCATCATGGACCCAAAGATCATCAACTGTATGTTTGCCGTCATTCAGACCAACAACAACAGGCTTAAAGCCATCAAGCTTAATACCTTTATCCTTCTCATTTCCGAATACTAAAGGTTTACCATGTTCTAGCGTGATAACATTCTCCAGTTTGGTCTCTTTGTCAGTCAGAGGCGCATAAGCTCCGTCATTAAAAATATTACAATTCTGATATACTTCGACAAAAGCCGTTCCTTTATGCTCCGCAGCTCTTTTAATCATAGCCTGCATATGCTTCGGATCCCTGTCAATAGTTCTTGCTACAAAACTGGTTTCCGCACCAAGTGCAAGCGATGGCGGATTGAACGGATAATCAATACTTCCGAAAGGTGTACTCTTAGTAACTTTCCCCTTTTCAGAGGTAGGTGAATACTGACCTTTCGTCAATCCGTAGATTCTGTTGTTGAACATTAACATTTTCAGATCAATGTTTTTTCGGCATGCATGTATGAAATGGTTTCCGCCGATACTCATCAAGTCACCATCTCCGGTTGCTATCCATACAGATAATTCCGGACGCGCAACTTTAAGCCCGGTTGCAATCGCGGGTGCTCGTCCGTGAATTGTATGGAAACCATAAGTATCCATGTAATATGGGAAACGACTGGAACAGCCAATTCCGGAAATCCAGACAATGTCTTCTTTTTTAACACCGATATCAGGAAATGAACGCTGAACCTGTGCCAGAACAGAATAGTCGCCGCAGCCCGGACACCATCGCACATCCTGGTCAGAGGCAAAATCTTTTGCCGTTAATTTTATTTCGTTTACATCTATTTTATTTTCCATTGCTGCCTCCTGCCATCTCTAATATTTTGCCTTCAACATCAGCTACCTTGAAGGGTAATCCTCTCATCTTGTTGAATGATTCAACATTAACCAGAAACTCGCTCTTTATCAATTTAGCAAGCTGACCGAGATTTATTTCAGGGATGAGTACTTTTTTAAACCTGCTTAAAACATCGGCAGTATTTTTAGGGAACGGATTTAAGTATTTAAAATGAGCCTGCGATACTTTCACTCCTTTTTCCCTGGCTTTATTAATGGCTTCCGTAATTGTACCGTATGTACCGCCCCAGCCGAGAACAAGCAAGTCACCCTCGGGATCACCATCAACTTCCAGATCAGGGATGATTTCCGCAATGTTCTTAATTTTCTGTTCTCGCAGTTTGCACATAAGATCATGATTATCCGGATCATAACTAACATTACCGGTAATATTCGCTTTTTCCAATCCTCCTATTCTATGTTCCATTCCCGGAGTTCCGGGGACTACCCATGGACGTGCAAGACTCTCATCCCTGTCGTACGGTTTGAAATCAACAGGATCGGTTTTGAATTTAACTTCTATTTTCTCCAGTTCATCTGCATGCGGAATTCGCCAAGGTTCAGAACCATTCGCGATATAACCGTCAGTAAGAAGAATAACCGGAGTCATATACTTCAAGGCAATTTTCGATGCTTCGATTGCCATATAAAAACAATCAGTCGGAGTACAGGCGGCAATAACAGCAACAGGTGCTTCGCCATTTCTGCCCTGTACAGCTTGCAGAAGATCGGCCTGTTCTGTTTTAGTAGGAAGTCCGGTACTCGGTCCGCCTCTTTGTACATTAACTATAACAAGCGGAAGCTCAGTCATAACAGCCAGTCCGAGCGCTTCAGTCTTTAGTGCCAGTCCCGGACCGCTGGTTGTTGTAATTGCAAGCGATCCGCCGAAAGCAGCACCAATACTTGAAGCTATACCTGCGATTTCATCTTCTGCCTGGAATGTCTTGACTCCGAAATTTTTATATGCGCTAAGATAATGCAGAATATCAGAAGCAGGAGTAATCGGATAAGAACCGAGAAAGAGAGGAAGATTACTCAACTGAGCTGCAGCCACAAAGCCGATTGCAGTCGCTTCATTGCCTGAAATATTCTTGTATACACCCGGTTTAAGTGTTGCAGGTTTAACTGAATAACGTGTGGTAAACATTTCCGTTTGATCGCCGAAATAATAACCTGATTTTAACGCAGTTGTATTCGCTTCGGCAACATCTTTTTTCTTTCCGAATTTTTCATTGATCCAATCAAGAGTCGGCTCAATGGGTCTATTGTATAACCAGTACATCATTCCAAGAGCAAAGAAGTTTTTGCACCTTGTAATCTCTTTTGTGCTGAGTGGACTGTCCTTGAGAGCATTGGTAGTCAATGAAGTAATTGGAACCTGGATAACTTTATATCCCGACAGTGTTTCATCTTCAAGCGGATTAACTTCATATCCTGCCATCTTAAGATTCTTTGAATCGAATGAATCTATATTGACGATAATCAATGCATTCTTTTTAACTTCGGCAATATTTGTTTTAAGCGCTGCGGGATTCATTGCTACCAGAACATCTGGGCTGTCTCCCGGGGTATGAATGTCCTTAGAACTAAAGTGTAACTGAAAACCGCTTACCCCGTAAAGAGTACCGGCGGGGGCTCTTATTTCTGCCGGATAATCAGGCAGTGTACTTAAATCATTACCGACTATGGCCGTCGTGTTACTGAATTGAGTTCCGGTGAGCTGCATCCCGTCACCCGAATCGCCCGCAAAACGTACTGTCACTTCTTGTAGGCTTTCTAACTCTTTCTCCTTGTGTCCCATAATAATATGACTCTTATTATATTATTTGATTTAGTGTAGTTGTTACTTCTCTTCCTAATTGTTACTCGATTCCGGATATCATTTTCAGAAAATCATCCGCATTTACGAATCCGGTCAGTCTGTGAATCTCCTCTCCCTTCGAATTGATTATGAGGACTGTCGGCATACCAAGAATTTTAAATTTGTTTCTTATCTCTTCCGTCTTATCTGATAAGGTCTTTGTCATATCAACTTTTATTGCGACGAAGTCTTTTGTCTTCTCAATCACCCTTTCATCAGAAAATGTAAGTGCATCAAGTTCCTTACAAGGAATGCACCAATCTGCATAAAAATCAATTATTATTTTTTGATTTCCGTCAATTGCGGCTTCATAAACCGCATCTTCATAGTATTGCCAGTCAGGAGAATTTCGCTCCTGCGGAAAAAGAAAGTATCCGGCTGCAGCAATGACGACAATACTAAAAACATATTTAAAAATTCTGAACCCTTTAACATCGTTACCCATTTTATCGATGAATAGTAAATATACACCGGCAATTATCATAAATACAGGCAGAATGAACGAACCTATTGATTTCGGTAATATCGGGATGAGGAAATAAATAGCCATTCCAACAAGAAGGAATCCGAAAATATGTTTAACGCCTTCCATCCAGAAACCTGCTTTCGGCAGACTTTTAATTTTACCGGAGAACATTGCCAGAATTAAATACGGAGTTCCTAATCCAATGGCTAAAAAGAAGAACATCAGGAATCCGTAAAGGACATCACCTTTCGCAGCTACTACCGTAAGCAAGCCCAGTACGAAAGGTCCAATACACGGAGCGGCTACTATGCCAAGTGTAAGCCCCATGAAGAAGGCACCAAACAGGCCTGATTTAGCTCCGCCTGCTTTCATCACTAGTGAATCGGGTAACTTAAATTCATAAACACCGAACATACTGAGCGAAAGGACAACCAGAACCAGAGCAATGATTATTATGACAATTGGATTTTGCAGTAGTGCCCCGAATACAGCGCCGCTTAAAGCGGTTATAACACCTATAACCGAGTATGTAAGGGCCATGCCCAGAACATACACAACTCCCAGTATGAATAACTTGCCTGTTCTTCCTTCACTCTGTCCGCCGAAATAGCCGACTGTTATTGGTATAAGCGGATAAACACATGGAGTAAGATTAAGCGCAAGTCCGCCTATAAATACAATTAATAAGCCAAGTAAAATTCCACTTGATTCCAGTGTAGATGCAATGGAATCTTCACCTGCCGATGCTTCATTCTTTTTAATTTCCGTACGTTGCGAGAAGAATTCCGAATTGGCTGATTGTATCTCGACAGTATTAGGTACAATTTCTATTGAAGCTGGAGCAGCCAACGAATTTGGCGGCATACATGACTGATCGTTGCACGCCTGGTAATCAAGAATAAGCTCAAAATCGTAATTACCCTCGGTTAGTCCGGCAGGCACTTTGAGATCCGCGAAAATGCTTATAGTTCCTTCGAACACCGAGACCGGTTTATCCGAAAACTCAAGTTTAATATCTTTCGGTTCAGGGTAACCTATATTGGCAATACTTAATCCGTCCGTCGAATTTATCCTGACTTCCGAACCTATTAGGAATTCATCATTAGGCTTGTGTGAATTAATGTGCCATTTATCTTCTATTGTTAGCTTAAATCCGACTTTAACCGTTGAACCGTCGTAAGCATTTAACTGCGACAATACGGCTTCGCCTTTTACCAAATCTTGTCCGATACCAAACTGCGCCGATAAATTGTATGCTGTAAAAATTAAAATTGCAAAAATTATTCTTCTCATATTTACCTTTCTGGTTATCTTTCCCATCGTTGTACAATCGGGAATCTTCTGCCGTAACCAAATGCTTTCGTAGTTACTCTTAGCGCAGGAGCCGACTGTCTGCGTTTGAATTCGTTTCTGTCTACCATTTTAAGTACATATTCAACCGTGCTGCGGTCACCGATTTTTTCAACAATTTCATTAATTTCTTTATACTCTTCCAGGTACATTACAAGAATTTGATCTAAAACTTCGTAAGGCGGGAGACTGTCTTCATCTTTTTGACCGGGACGTAATTCTGCGGAAGGTGCCTTATCAATTATTTCATGAGGAATAATCTCTTCTTCCCGGTTAATATAGTTCGCCAGTTCGTATACCTTTGTTTTGTAAACATCTGCAATTATTCCCAAAGCTCCGTTCATGTCACCGTAAAGAGTTGCATAACCAACTGCCATCTCCGACTTGTTGCCGGTAGTACAAAGCATATGATTATACTTGTTCGAAATAGCCATAAGATAAAGACCGCGAATCCTGGATTGAAGATTCTCCTCAGTCACGTCCTCTTTTGTGCCGTTAAATATCGGTTCCATTACTTCCTTAACCTTCTCAAACACAGGTTGAATAGAAACAATGTCTGATGAGATGCCGAGATTCTCAATAAGATTTTTTGAATCGTTAATACTCCCTTCACTGGAGTACTGGGAAGGCATTAGAATAACATGAACACTTTCGGGTCCGAAAGCTTTAGCTGCTATATATGTCACAACTGCGGAATCTATTCCACCGCTCAAACCAACCAGAGCCTTACTGAATCCGGTTTTTCCGGCATAGTCTCTGAGTCCGAATATTAAAGCCTGCAAAACCTCTTCAGCATAACTTCCTTCCATATTATCTACCTCAGGGTATTCGCCGTCAGAATCAAATATCAGATAGTCTTCTGCATATTTCTCCCCGATGAGACATAAATTTCCTTTTCTATCGAAACACATGCTTGCACCGTCGAATATAAGATCGGTCTGAGCACCTGCACAGCATACATATGCCAACGGAACATTGTTGGTCTTTGTCAGTACGGACAACATTTCCCGTCTTTCCATTCGCCTGCCGTAAGCATAAGGACTGGCAGAGATGTTCACCAGCAAAGAGGCACCTGCATCAATTTGGCATTGAACCGGATCGATGTGATACCTCCTGTGCTTCCAGTAATCATCATCGTTCCATATATCTTCGCAGATAGATATTGCAATTTTTTCGCCCTTAAATTCAAACAGCTTATTCTCCCGGGATGCTTCAAAGTAACGCACTTCATCAAATACGTCATAATTAGGTAGAAGAGTTTTATGCTGCATGAACTGCACTTCACCATCGAAGCATAATAAAGCAGAATTGTACACGCCTGTACCAACATCCTCGAGCTCCTCTACTATGGAGCCGAATATAACACCGACATCACCTGTAATAGATGCAATTTCATCTGCTACTTCTTTAACTTTGTTTCGAAATTCCTGTTTTTCAACAAGATCTAGTGGAGGATATCCGCAGATAGCTAATTCGGGGAAAATAACGAGGTCTACTTTATCTTGAATACCTTGTCGGTAGCCTTCTATGATCTTCTTTTTATTGCCCTCAATATCCCCAATCACGGGGTTAATTTGACACAGGGCGATTTTCATAAAATGCCAATGTTTTATAATTATTTTAGTGTGTAAACTAAAAAACATAAATAGTTATCGCAAAGGTTTTTTCGCATTATTTGTGCATTTCTCTAAAAAAATCTAAGTCTGCAAATACGACAACCGATCTCTTATTATATAAATGCTGACTTCAATAAACCTTTTGCCCTGATCGGCGTCTAAAAATTCAAACACATTGGAAATATCATGAAAGACAAACTTTACAGATCCAGAATAAAAAGAGTATTAGGCGGCGTTGCCGGAGGACTTAGCGAGTATTTGAATCTCGATCCAATTCTTGTTAGAATAATATTGATTATTATAGCTTTATTAAACGGACTTGGAATAATCCTCTATATAGTACTCTGGATAATTATTCCTGAAGAACCTTTCGAGCATGCTTTCAATATGGGACCCAGTTCGGAACCTCAGAATAGTGATTCTGCCGGAAGCCAACCGGAAAGTTCGTCTAAAGAAACTGAACCAAAGAAAAATATTAATTTTGAAGATCTGGAGAGAAAATTCGGGAAACCGAAAAATGATGGAGGAAGAATATTTGCAGGTATAATTTTAATTGCCGCGGGATTATTCTTCCTTGTTGACAACATCTTTCCTCATCTTTATTTTGAAGATTATCTTCCGGTTGCATTGATTGCAATTGGAATTGTATTAGTATGGCATTCAATAAAAAAGAATAGAGATATATGAAAACCGGACAAATTTTTTGGGGAATTTTATTCGTAACCATCGGCGGTTTAATTTTACTTAGCAGATTCGACATAGTCGATGTGGACTGGTATTTCGTTTGGGATCTTTGGCCTTTACTGCTGATCCTCTGGGGATTAATGATTATCACAAAGGATACCATTGCTAAACCATTTATAACTATAGTAATTGCTTTCTTTTTCGGAACGATTATTTACGGCACTGTTGCTAATATTGTCAGTGATTCTTCGTACGATGAGTACTGGGACGAAGATTTCGAGGTTCGGAAATTCTCGGAAGATTATGATCCTGCAATTGAGTTTGCCGATTTAACCCTGTCCGGTGGAATAGGTACTTTTACTATCCATGACAGAACCAGTAAGTTAATAAGAGGATACGCGAAGGGTGATCTCGGTCAGCTTGATTTCAGACATCACCAGAGTGAAAACAAAGCTTTTGTTGAGATAGACTTAGACAAGAAAGATTGGAGGATGTTCGAAGGATCATCAAAAAAACTGCTCGAAGTTGAATTGAACAGGAATCCGGTCTGGGAGCTTGACTTTAACCTTGGTGCGGCAAAATCTGATTTCGATTTTAGCCCGTTTAAAGTAAGCAGACTTGAATTAAACACGGGCGCCACTAAGACGAAAATCAGACTGGGTGATCAATATTCAGATACGAAAGTACAAATCCAGATGGGGGCCGCGGCATTGAACCTGCTGGTACCCAGGGAATCCGGTTGCAGGCTTGAGGGAGAAATGGCTTTAATGGCGAAGGATTTTGACGGGTTCACAAAGAAGAACGGATTCTATGTTACTTCAAATTATGATGATGCAGTTAATAAAATCGACATCAAGGTAAGCGGCGGAGTTTCTTCTTTGGAGATTAAAAGATACTGATTTATTTGTCATCGACTATCTCGGGAGTCCACAAGTATTTTTCAAGAATCACATTATGACCCTTATCGAACTCAACACCTTCTGATCTTAGAAGGTTCTCCATCAGATCAGGGTCACCGAAATGGAGTTTCCCCGTCAAAGCTCCGAACCGGTTAACAACTCTGTGACAAGGTAATTCTGACGAGCATCCGTTAATAGCCCAACCAACTGTTCTCGCACCGGATTTTATACCGCATACTTCCGCGATAGCACCGTAGGTGGTTACCTTTCCATAAGGAATTTTAGCAACCACCTCGTAAACTTTATCAAAGAAATCTTTTTTCTTCTGCTTCTTCTTCATTCACTAATTGTTTGAGAACCTAAGCAGATAAGCCTTAATGAAATCATTTAAGTCGCCATCCATCACAGCCTGAGTATTGGATGTTTCAACATCGGTACGGTGATCTTTCACCATATTATACGGATGGAACACATAAGATCTTATCTGGCTTCCCCACTCGATCTTCATTTTACTTTTTTCTATTTCATCAAGTTCGGCTTCCTTTTTCTCCAGTTCAAGCTGGTACAGCTTTGCCTTCAGCATCTTCATAGCATTGGTTTTATTCTGCATCTGCGATCTCTCACTCTGGCATGCTGCAACAGTATTAGTAGGCAAATGAGTTATCCTGACGGCTGTTTCAACCTTGTTTACATTCTGTCCGCCTTTACCCCCTGAACGGAAAGTATCTATCTTCAGGTCCGCGGGATTAATATCAACCTCAATGGAATCATCAACTTCGGGAATCACAAAAACCGATGCAAATGAAGTGTGACGTCTTTTATTCGAGTCGAATGGAGAGATACGGACTAATCTATGAACACCGTTCTCAGCTTTAAGATAACCGAAAGAGAATTCACCGGAGAATTCTATAGTAGCGCTTTTAATTCCGGCACCATCACCATCGAGCATATCGAGCAGTATTGTTTTATACCCGTTTTGTTCGCCCCAGCGCAAATACATTCGCATAAGCATGTCCGCCCAGTCCTGTGCTTCAGTTCCACCTGCACCGGAATGTATTGTAAGAAGGCAGTTTCTGTTATCATCCCTCCCGCTCAACATGCTCTTGAATTCCAGATCTTCAATTGATTTCTTTATCGATTCATATTCACTGTTGATATCCTTCTCAAGTGAATCATCCTTTTCAGCATCAGCAAGTTCGATAAATTCGTATGTATTCTGGAAGTCCGTTTTCTGATCGTTCCACAGATTCACCCAGTTTTCGAGCGCTTTAATATCCTGTAAAACTCTCTGAGCTTCCTGCTGGTCATTCCAAAACTTTTCATCTTCTGTTTTCTTCTTAAGCGCGGCTATTTTTTCTTCTTTATCATCAAGGTTAAAGATAACCTCGTAATTTCATCAATCTCTCATTATAGTTATTCAGATCCTTAATCAGTTCTTCGTACATATAGTCTCCGTTTTAATTCAACAGGTTATATTTCCAGTTCCATTCTCAATAATGCTGCTGCAAGTGTTTTTCCCTGCGCGTCATGTTTCAGTGAAATTGTTCCACCCCCGCCAAGCGTATTTCCCAGCACAAAATTCAAAGCCCGGATGTTGGGAAGTTCGTAACGTTTTACTTCACCTTTACAAATTCCATTAAAGTGAATTTTAATTCGTTCCTCAGTCAGGTGTTTTAAAAGTATTTGATAGCCGTTATCGTTATGGGCAATTATACCGATATTAGCATCATTCCCTTTATCACCGCTTCTTCCGTGCGCTATATCTATCAGCTTTACTTTCAATTTATAACTCAAATATTTTCACTTCCGGTTGTACAATCGATTTTGGAATTAGTGCCGGCCAATATGCTACAACTTCACTTGGACGCGGTCTGCCGCCGGCATATCCGGTTACACTCGGAGGTCCGGTTAATATCAACGGCGCGATTTCTTTGCCGAATCTTTCAACACTTTTATAGTCATTTGAACGTACTGCAATCCTCAACATTATTTCGTTAATATCATCGTCATCAATCTCCCTGGACAATGGGCCGTGACATGAATCGTAGCCGATAAACTCAGTATGTATTTCATCAAATTCAAGATTCAGATTCTCAAGTCGTTGTCTCAGTATTTTATCCGCAGCTTTTGCCTTCATCAGCGCCTGAGGCCAGGAATATGTTAAAGAACCCACGGCAGAATAACCGCTTGTAAACGAGCAGGAAACTTTATATGAATCTGTTGCTGGTTTGCCCTTTACGTCGTAAACCCTTACCCTGTTGTTACCTTCATCATCCAGTTTAATTGAAGTAAAATCCGCGACACAGTCCGGTGTGATATATTCCCCGGGATCGCCTATTTCATATACAAGCTGCTCGGCAACAGTATCAAACGTAACCATGCCCCCCAGCTCTTTATGTTTAGTAATTACTACATCTCCATCCGGGTAAGCTTCAGCAATAGGGAATCCGATTTCCGCGAAGTTATCAACGTCCTCCCAGTTACCCATAAAATTGCCGCCGGTAGATTGAGCGCCGCACTCAAGAATATGTCCTGCAACTGTTCCTGCTGCCATTTTATCAAAATCATCAAATGACCATCCGAACTCATAAATCATCGGAGCCAATGTTAAACCGGTATCGGTCGTACGCCCGGTAATAATAATATCAGCACCGGCATTAAGAGCTTCAACGATAGGTTCTGCGCCGAAATAAACATTAGCACTTAGCAGGGCATCTTTCTTTCCGGTAATCGTCTCACCGGTTTCCATATTATTCAACTCACAACCCTGTTCTATAATCGCATCTATGCGATTTAGAATATCATCTCCCGCCACAACAGCAATTTTAAGTCCGGTGATTCCAACTTTCCTGGCAGCGTCAGTAATGGCTTCGGCACAGGAGACCGGATTTACTCCCCCGCCATTTGTAATAACCTTAATTTTTTTAGCATGAATAATAGGAAGTATCCGTTCCATGAGGATGGGCAGATCTTTAGCGTAACCGGCATCAGGATTTTTACGCTTCTGCTTTTGTAGAATTGACATGGTTACTTCGGCAAGATAGTCCATAACAAGATAGTCTATTTCACCCTTTGTAACCTGCCAGACTGGAGCTTCCGGTAAATCACCCCAAAATCCCTGTCCGGATGCTATTCTTATTTTCTCCTTCATATATTTATCAATCTTCCACTTTGCAGGAAGTTTGTATGACTTTTATTTATAAACATCAGTATAAATAAATTCCGCAATATTGTCTAATTGGTTCGCGCTATTAATTTCAATCCATTTAATCCTTTTATCCCTGTTGAACCAGGTCATCTGTCTTTTGGCGTATCGTCTTGTATTCCTCTTAATAAGTTCAACGGCACGTTCAAGTGTTATCTCGTTTTGCAGGTAGGAAATGATTTCTTTGTACCCGACGGTATTAAGTGAATTCAATTCAGGACTATATTTCTTATCCAACAGAGTTTTAACCTCTTCAACTAATCCGGATTCAATCATATTATCGACTCTGTTGTTAATATTCTCGTACAGAATCTCCCGGTCCCACTTTAAGCCGTATTGAATAAACTCCGCGTCAACATTTCGCTCCTGCTCTTCATGAAGTTGCCATATGAATTTACCCGACAATTTATAAACTTCGAGTGCCCGGATTATTCGCTTCCAGTTTTGCGGCAGCATGGTTTCAGCACTAACAGGATCTGTTTTTACAAGCAATTCATATAGTGCTTCATTGCCATCCTCTATTTTCAGTTTCAGCAGTTCAATGCGATATTCATCATCAGTATCAACAATGTCAACGATTCCGTCAACTAATGCCTTGATATATAATCCCGAACCACCGGCTATAACCGGCACGATATTCTTATCAAACAATATATAAAGCGTTTTAAGAACTTCTTTTTCATACCTGCTTACATTATATAATTCAGTAGGGTCAAAGCAATCAATGAAATGATGTTGTACTGTATTGAGTTCTGGAACAGATGGTTTCGCAGTACCGATATTCAAATACTTGTATATCTGTCTGCTGTCGGCGGAAATAATTTCTGATTTGAGTTTAAGTGCAAGATTAATCGCTAATGAAGTTTTCCCCGAACAGGTTGGTCCTACTATTACTATTGCCCGTCTTTCCAACCCTGCTTACCTATAAGTGGAACGAATGTGAAACTTGGAATGTCCTCGACTTTAAATTGATTGTCGGTTTCCTTCGTAATTATTTTCATTGTCTGAGAATTTCTATTACCCACCGGAATTATAAGCCTGCCCCCGACTGCCAGTTGTCGTTTAAGATTCTCCGGGATATCAGGACTGCCTGCCGTAACAATTATACCGTCATAAGGCGCAAATTCTTCCCAGCCGAGAGTACCGTCACCACAGCGAAGGACAGCTCTGAGTCCCATCTTGTCAAAAAGTTTCTGAGTCCGAGAGTAAATCTCATAGTTCCGTTCAATTGAATAAACTTTCACTCCAAGCTGGAGTAGAATAGCAGCCTGATAACCGCTGCCAGTACCTATTTCAAGTACTTTATCATTCTTGTGCGGATTCAATTGTTCAGTCATTACAGCCACCGTATATGGCTGGGAAATTGTCTGCCCGTATCCAATAGGGAGAGCAGAGTCCTTATATGCGTGCAAGCCGATAACATCCGGAATAAAGAGATGTCTTTCAACCGAATTTACTGCATTAAGTATTGATTCGTTTTTAATTCCTTTATCTCTAATTGTATCAGTTAATTGCGCGCGCTCGTGCTCGTACATCAAAAAGCCTGTTTTTTTTGCTTCGCAATATAGTTTTTTTTAACGAGAGGTTAATACAAAAATCGAAATTTACATAATGGAGACAAAAAAAAATGCCGGTTGGTAAGACCGGCATTTTCTAGGATGCGTACATCAAGGTAATCAGATGTAATTACTTTGAATTGTTTGAGAATACATAACTGAACAGAGTCTGCTGATCCGGTTCAACTCCGTTGAATGTAGAAACGAGATGAGCATTGTATAAGTGCTCACACATGTCCCGTACTTTTTTGTATTCGTTAAACTTGATACCGTCTTTTACAACATAAACACTGCGCTCGGAATCAATTTTGATAAGTGCGAGCGCCGCAACCAAACGGGCCCTGTCATCATTTTCAGTTCGGAGCATATGAGATAGCTCATTAACAGCTTTGACGGATTTAATTTCACCAAGCATGTAGGCTGAACTAACCTTTAGTCCGAAATTATCTGATCTTAAACCGATTAAAAGATTCTTCTCCACTTTATCATAAGGTAAGTTTGAATTCGGAATTGTCTTTTGGCCGGCAGCCACAGTGTTTATGAATAGAAATGATATCAATAATACAGCAGTTATCCTGCTCACTAACTTTCTCATCATTCCCCCCGAAAGATAAGTTGTTATTTTTATGAAACTCAAAAGAATAGACGTTCTACCCTTATAAAAGTTTCAACAAATACAGGTATAATTTAATGCCGGGATTATTTTAACATAATTTAACAGTTCGTTATATTACTCTTCAACATCAGGAGAATTGTTTAATGAAAAAGAAGATAATAATAAATGGGGACTTGCAAGACCTAGTGACTTATTGCACAGCAATTTACCAGGTAGAAGATGACGTCGATTTAGATTATTTCAAACAGGTATTTGAAGGAAGCCCTATTTTCGAAAATAAGTCGTTCGATATAAAGGTATTGGGGACATTGCAAAAAACCTCGGTCCAAAGAACGAGTAGTTATTTCCTGAAGAACACAATAATAACTCTCCAAATCAGATATGAGATTAAAAAGGTAACTGACATTGAACTGAACGAATCCGATGAAAGCTGGATTAGGAATGATGTTGACAGACTGCTTGAACATTTTGAAGCAATACTGACACCACTCAGCTGAATTTTTACAGCCTTCTTCGTTTTACCGCATTTTTAACTTCAACTTTATCAACAACATCAATTATGTTGCGATGTTCGAGGAACAAGGGTAAATGTATGCCGAAGTCGAATCCCACCACTGTTACCTTGTATTTTCCACCGGCTTTAAGTTCTTTGGCAACCATAGCGGCATTATCCTTATTATGCCTCTGATAATTCCGGTTCTCAAATATTTCATCTTTTGTATGAACGAGATAGTACTTTGACCCGTCGGGGGCTGTTAATTCGTTTACATTAGTAACGGTTATTTCAATTTTCTCCTCTGTTATAAATGATTCAAAATAATATGCAACTACGCCGATCACTAAAATTACAACCAGAAGACCTGAGAACAATTTGAAAAAATCTTTCATGTTACACCGGAATAATTTGAAAAAGTTAACTTCATTTTACGGAGAAGTAGTTTGAATAAAGCTGGATGACGTTTTTCCTGAAATCATCGAGGTTAACCTCGTCGTCCCCTACTCTGATTATAGAGGATTCACCTGTAATTTCTACCTTAAAATGCCTATCAGCTCTGGCTATAGCCTGGCAGAGTTTGATATTTTCATCACCTCCGATTCTCTTTAAAAGTCTTTTAACGACTTCAGAAGAAATCAAAGGTGAGTGTTTTATCCAATGCTGCAGGTGAAATGCGGTTGAGACAAAATTAAAAATGCTGTCTCCGCTTAATTCCCTGTTAAGCCTTTCGGAATCTCGAAGAAGCTTTTCGAAAAGGTTTCTCGGGGCACTAAAATCATGAACAACAGTCATCTCATATCTCCTTATTAAGTTTAGATATAAAAGACTTACTTCTCAAAGATAGTATTTTATCTCAAACATGCAAGACACATTCATCCTGTTTAGATACATCTTTAAAATTTAAGAATATCACTTTTTCTGCATCGAGTAAGAACTCCATAACTGCAGGAATGGAATTAATAAATATTATTTGTAAATTCAATCGTTGTAGAATTAAAAGGATTCATCCGTAAATTCATTTACGAGGAGGAACTATTAACGAAAGAATTATTGTCGGATGGCGTGAGTGGGTTTCACTCCCGGGATTAACGATACCTGCAATAAAGGTTAAGATAGACACAGGGGCACGCACTTCAGCTCTTCACACTTTCGGACTGGAAAAATTCCGATCCGGAGGAAAACTTAAAGTAAAATTCGGTGTTCACCCTCTTCAGGGTAAATTGTTACCCGAGTACTTTTGTACCGCTGATGTAGTAGATAAACGTCATGTAACTGATTCGGGCGGTCACCGTGAAGAGCGGTATGTTATTAGAACTCTTCTGCAAGTAGATGGGAAACAATGGCCCATAGAGGTTACTTTAACCGACAGAAGCGATATGCGCTTCAGAATGCTGCTGGGTCGTGAGGCAATGAAACACTTTATTACTGTTTGTCCGGATAAGTCGTACATAACCGGCAAAGAATTAGCAAGATCCTATAAAAAGAAAATCAACTTTAAAAAGAAATGAGGAACGGAGAATATTTTGAAGATAGGAATATTATCGCGTAAACCGGAGATTTACTCAACCCGAAGACTGGCAGAAGCTGCTGAAGAACAGGGACACGAAGTAAGAGTACTTGATCCGCTGAAATGTTATATGAATATAGCTTCCCATAATCCGGAAGTTCATTACAAAGGACAGAAGCTTGAAGGATTTGATGCTATCATTCCAAGGATCGGAGCATCGATTACATTTTATGGTACAGCTGTTGTAAGACAATTTGAAATGATAGGTGTTTATAGTATAAATGAATCTGTCGCAATAACCAGATCGCGTGATAAGTTAAGGAGTCTGCAGCTCCTGGCGCGTAAGGGTATTGGACTGGCAGTAACCGGATTCGCTCATTCAACACAATACAGTTCCGATCTTATCAACTTGGTCGGCGGGGCTCCCCTGGTTATAAAACTTCTCGAAGGCACACAGGGTATTGGAGTTGTACTAACCGATACAAACAAAGCTGCTGAAAGTGTAATTGAGGCATTCCGCGGATTGAAAGCAAATATCCTGGTTCAGGAGTTCATCAAGGAAGCAGGTGGTTCGGATATACGCTGTTTTGTGGTCGGCGATAAAGTAGTTGCCACCATGATGAGAACCGCAAAGGAAGGTGAGTTCAGGTCTAATATACACAGAGGTGGTAAAGGTTCGCTGGTTAAAATCACACCCGAAGAACGGTCAACCGCCGTGAGAGCTTCGAGAATTATGGGACTAAATGTAGCTGGTGTTGACATATTAAGATCAAATCATGGTCCCGTTGTAATGGAAGTAAATTCTTCGCCCGGGCTTGAAGGAATAGAAAAAGCTACAGGCAAAGATATAGCCGGAATAATAATAGACTATATTGATAAAAATGCAAAAGCCGGAAAAACTAAAACGCGCGGACGAGGATAATGGCCGAGCGGGAATCGTTTGAAATAGGCGGGATTGAAATTAAGCCGGGTGAACGAAAAACTGTAGACCTGGCAGCGGCGAAACTTTATACCCATACAGAGATGCGTCTGCCGATTCACGTGATACACGGGAAAAAGACCGGACCTATCTTATTTGTTTCAGCAGCTATTCACGGTGATGAAATTCTCGGGGTTGAAATAATCAGACGGCTGTTGAAAATGAAATCTGTTAACAAATTAAACGGCACACTAATCGCGATTCCGGTTGTAAATGTATTCGGGTTTATTAACCAGTCCAGATATTCTCCTGACAGACGCGACCTGAACCGATTTTTTCCAGGTACCGGCAGCGGTTCACTTACATCACAGATAGCCAAACTGTTCATGACCGAAATAGTTGATAGATGTACTCATGGAATTGATTTACATACAGGTTCAAACCACAGAGTTAACCTGCCTCAGATAAGAGCTTATCTAAATGACGAGGAAACCGAACGACTGGCATACGAATTCGGCGCGCCAATTATCCTGGACGCGAATTTTCTTGAGGGTTCGCTGCGTCAGGCCGTGTATGACAAAGGACTTCCCATACTACTTTACGAAGCCGGTGAAGTTTTTCGATTCAGTGAGATCCCCATTCAGGCCGGACTTCGCGGTGTACTATCGGTAATGCGTGCTATCGGGATGCTGAAGCCTAAGCCAGTGAAGGAAACCAAGATAAAATCGGCTGTGGCCGATTCCAGCGTCTGGGTCCGTGCGCCTATCAGCGGAATAGTGAATACTAAAGTTAAACTCGGCGATCGTGTTGAAGAAAACACTGTTCTGGGTGAGATTACAGATCCTTTCGGTGAGACTCAGGAGAATATAATCACGAACGATGCCGGGACGGTTATAGGCAAATTGGAGCTTCCATTGGTTTATAAAGGAGATGCTATTTTCCATGTAGCCCGGATGCGTAGCACAATAAGAGCCCGTGAGACTATTCAGGCATTCAGGCAGGAATTTGAACCGGAGATGTAAGAACACTCCTAAGGGCCTTTGATAGACCGACGTAAAAGCACATCATAAATTTTATCAGCAGGCATAAAGATGAAGTCCATGTGGACCTGTAATTTATATACGTTTGTTTTGAAGTTCAGGAAATGTTACTGAAACATATTTAAAATTCCAGGTTATCTGGCGGATGTCTGTTTTCATTTTAAAATCAGCATTATTTGTTAGTGATTTAGATAAGTTGTCCGTGCGTGGTTGATATAATTCAGTGCCTAGGGACTCACAATAAAATCTGATGGTGCTCAGACTGAACTTCAAGGATAAGCCAAGTCACTTAAAAAATCCTGAAATAAAAGCTTTCAAAGTGTGGAGAATGAGATTCTCCACACTCCGTAAGTTTTTTTATTCATTCAACCAATTTTCTTTAGCTTCCAATTCCTTGAGATTATATTTTTTTGAAGTTTTATCAACAGATTCTTCATATAATCCATTCAAATCGGGCAACTGTAGTTTTGAACCTTTACGAAGGAAGACGGGGGTTTGATAGACCGGGGCATCAAGTTCCATATATTTTCCACCTTCATATTCTTGATTATTCCAAAGATCTATCCAGGTTTCACCAGCAGGAAGATAAAGTGAATGTTTTGTTTTACCCTCTTCCCAAATAATAGAGACCAGGAGATCGTCTCCAAATTTATAAGTTGTCCAATCTTTCCAACTTTCTTTTTGGTCAGGATACTCTATAAATAATGGTCTCACAACAGGCATTCCGGTTTTGCCGGCTACCTCCGCAAAGTGGTGAATATATTCAACGAGATTCATTCTTAGTTTAGTATAAAATCTCCAAACTGCTAATAACTCATGATCAAATGATGGTTCATAATTCATATCCCAAAACACTTTGTTATTTGTAGGACCAACTTCCATTATAGGAGAAAAGCATGAAAATCCCAGCCAGCGTTTAGTAATTTCACGGTTAATATTTTTTGCGTATCCACCGCAATCCGAGCCCCAAATCGGATATCCCATAACTGCACATCTCTGCACGGCAATAATAACTGAACGAAGCCCTTCAGGAGGATTTCCGGTGTCACCAGCCCAAAGACCGCCATATTTTGCACTTCCGGTATACTGAGCTCTTGGAAATAGTATAAAATCATTTCCTAATACAGGTTTTATTGCGTCATAAGTTGCTTTTACATATTGATGCGGATAGTCATTAAAGTTTTCTCGATAGCTGGTACCAATAGATGTTTTTAATTGTAGTGAATCATACAGTTTTTCCCCATCTGCGCGATCAAGCTTCAATCCTTTAACTCCCATTTTTGCAAGTTTGGCTGGACCGTTTTCTCCCCACCACTTAATTGCATCTTCATTAGTGAAATCCATTAGTACCTGTTTTGAATTTTCCCTTGGTCTGCTCAGTAAATGATAATTGTGTGCTTCTGCATATTCAGCCATCTCCCCCATAACATAAGGTGCTATCCAAAGCATAGTTGTTATTTTTTTGGAGTCCAACCATTTTATCATATTTTCAAATTCAGGTAATCGATTATAATCAATCTTATAATCATCAAACCCTCTAACTCCAGGAGCCCAAGGCCTGTCAATCCAATATGCAGTACAAGGAATGTCGTATGCATTCATTAAAAGAATTTCTTCAACAATCTCGGAATTATACGGAGCCTTCACATTACTGCCATCATAATATTTTTTGTTATTAAAATGTTCATCTCGCCATCGCCAGGGCCCGAAGGCCCATTTTGGCGGAACATAAGATGGTCCCGTTTCCAATGCATGTCTTTTTACTAGCTCTGCGGGTCCTTTATCCATCATTAAGGAAAATGAAAATTCTGATCCTTCAAATGATATTTGAACTAAATCCTTTTGCTCACTGCAAAAATCAATTACACCAGGCCAAGTGCCATGAACGAAAAATGCATAATTACCTGATGAAATATAAAATGGAGAATATGCCGAAACAGTTGGTTTTAATTTAACATCAACTTTCTGCCCCCTCAGATTAAGCCCTTCCGTAATTCCTTTTTCCCATGACTTATCTTGATTGCCATCAACTACCCGCTCAAATATACCGGTAAAATATTCATCAGAGTCTTCTACTTTTGTATTCATTAGCCAGGCTGAAGGTTTTAATTGTGTGCCTTCAAGTCTGAATTTAAATTCTAAATCATCATCCTTTTTTTCTGTGTCCAATACAACGGACATATCACTATTCTGCCATTTATATAATGATTTATTTGCTGATGGATGCGTTATTAGAGGTTGTCCCTTAATCCAGTTTATTTTCCCGTTAAGGATAAAACCTATTCCGCCCAGTGTATCACTTGGTGCAATTAAAATATTATTACCATAAGGGTTACTAATTTCAATAGTTGCAAAAGAATTATCACCTTCATTTAATATTTTTAGATTGTTGTGCTGATTGCACGAGTTTAATCCAAGAACTATAAGAATTGTTAAAAATGCTCGTCTTGATACGTCGAAAAAAAGAATCATATTTCTCGTCATTATTAAGTCCCCTTGAACAATTTCAGTAATATTTGTTTAGCTTTTTGTCTTTATAAATTTCAGAATCAAACTCTTCAACTTCGATTTTTTGCCTGATAATTATAAGTTGCTTTTTAGCCGGGCTACCATATTGTTTACCAAACAATTCCACTCTTGGAATCCTTTATCGAGAAACGGTCATCCTGTTTCAGATTCGTAATATTCATGCAGAGTGCTTTTTCTCGAAATCTTTACCGAACAATTTAATTACTTCATCCAACAATCAAGAACGGGCATTCAAATCTGTTTTCTCATATTGCCGAATTACTTCAATATAATCTTCACCTACAGGTACACCATTTATCATACAATAATGATCATAAACAGCGCCGAAGGGTTTTGTTTTCATTAATTCAAGAAGCGCCAGTCTCTCAAAATATTTTCCGGATACTTCATACTCCTTAAGCAAATCAATTGGTTCAAGAAGAGCATATAAAAACGCTGATTGAGCAGCCCTTGTGCCAATTACATAAGCGCCGATTCTATTTATACTGCCGTCAAAATAATCCAATCCGATATTTACTCGCTCCAGAACATTTGCGCGAATTATTTCCTGAGCTATCATTTGAAGTTCGTCGTTAAAGATTACAACATGATCGCTGTCCCATCTGACTCCACGGCTAACGTGAAGAAGTAATTCATCAACAAATTGCAGCACAGAAGAAATTTTATCTCCGATTTGTTCTGTCGGATGAAAATGTCCACTGTCTAAACAAAGCAGTTTATTATTCTTAACAGCATAGCCCATATAAAATTCGTGCGAACCAACGACCATAGATTCCGAGCCGATACCGAATAATTTACTTTCAACGGAATCTTTTAGATACTGTTTAGGATACTCAACATCAAAAATTTCATCCAGGGATTTTTTTAATAGCATACGATGTGAATTCCGGTCAACCGGAATATCTTTTGAACCGTCGGGTATCCATATATTATTTATGCATGGAGTACCCAACTGCCTGCCCATCTCTGAAGCAATCATTCTTGAGCGTTTAACATGTTCAATCCAGAAGTTGCGCACTTTTTCGTTTTTGCTGGAAAGTGTAAATCCTTCATTAGCATTAGGATGAGAAAAACATGTAGGATTAAAATCCAGTCCGATACCGAGTTTTTTAGCCCAGTCAATCCAGCTCTGAAAATGTTTCACCTCAATTTGGTCGCGATCAACTTTATCTCCCTGAAAATCACCGTATATTGCATGTAGATTAAGCTGCTGCTTGCCGGGCAATAAACTCATAACCTTTTCAATATCGGCTCTTACTTGTTGAATTGATTTAGCTTTTCCGTGGTAGTTACCTGTGACTTGAATTCCGCCTCCGTCTAATTCGGGATTTGGTGTTTCAAATCCTCCGACGTCATCTGTCTGCCAGCAGTGCAAACTGATTTTAACCTTATCCAATGTCAGCAGAGCTTCGTCCGTATCAACTCCAAGAACGGCATATTCACTTTTTGCATGCCGATATGCATCTTCAATATTTTTTTTGTTTTTCATAATCACATGAACTTTTTATTTAATCTAATTTTATTTCACATAAATTGTGGCAATAATTCTAATCAATGCTTTTGTACTTCACTGTATATTCAATTCTTTTTTCAATCAACATTTCATACTTATTATTTCCAATTGAAATAATAGTACCTTGTTCGCAAACAGGTTTTATTCCGCTTGTAATTTTTAGGGTACCTTCTCCGGAATCAGATTTCAATCTAATTAGAGATTTGCTGCAATTAACAGTTATCTCCCCATGTGGTGTCGGTACTTTTCCTTCGATCCAATCCAATCCGCCGAGTACCGGCTCAACCATATAAGTTTTATATCCGGCACTTAAAGGTTTTACACCGAGGTAATATTTCCCGAGTAAATAAATCGGACTTGCGCCCCAGGCATGGCAAAGACTTTTACCGAAAGGTCTTCCATACATTGCATATTGCTGCACACCAGTTTCATTCGGATCGTATTTTTCCCAGAATGTAGTCGCTCCGGCATTTAGCATTCCGCCCCAATAATCTCTAATTTCTTTTGTTACTTGTTTTTGTTCACCCAAAACACAAAGCGCTTCAAGTTCATAAAAACGCATATACGGCGTTGTGATTTTCTGAACATTATCGTTAAGTAAAACATTATTCTTAACAGACAACTTTTTTGTGCTATCCAGGTAATCCCATATAACCGCGAACATGTTTGTATATCGGGTTACGTTACCCGCCTGGACTCCATTAATCCTGTTGTTGATAAAGCATCCTTTCTCGTTATTCCAAAATGCCGGAATTAGTTTTGATCGAAGCTCAGTGCCGATTTGTTTGTATTTACTCATTCCTTTGGAATCATTCATTATTTCCGCGCAAAGAGACATAGTTTCGAGTGATCGGCAGAACAACAACTGTTCAAAACTAACTTCGCCTTTTTTATCCATCGGTGCCCAATCAACGTAAACCCAATCGCCGCTCAAACCTTCCATCATTCCGCCCGAGTTCCGTCGGCTTAAGCAATAATCCATCAGACTTACCATGCGGGGATAAAATGAACGAATAAAATTTGTGTCGCCTGTATACATGTAATAATCATAAATTCCAAGGAACCAATAAAAAGTGTAATCCATTATTGTATTGATGTGGCTTGTTACCGGGTCTTTGCCTCGAAGTGCTGCCAGTGTCCGGTTAACCAGAGAACTATCGAAGAATAGATAATAATTCATAAGATAACTTTGATAAGCATCGCCCGACCAAATCCATCTATCGCGCTTTATACCGTCAATGAAAAACTCACGGGTGTTCAAATGAAAAGTGTATTCGGCGACGTCCCATATCTTGTTTATTAATTCATCAGAACATCTACATGATCCCCTAACATCTTCCGGCATAAACTCATATAACATTGAAACGGAATTAATATTAATTTCATTATCACAAACTATGTTCACATATCTAAAAGCTTTTGAGTTCGGGATTGTATAATCTGTTTCTTCTGGTTCATCGAAGCAGAGAACATCTAAAGTCTCGCAATAATCAGTTGAAAGGGCTTCTTCTCTCGATTCACCGTAATATACATTAACATTTCCATTCCCTTTCAATCCATGGAATCTTAAATATCCAAAAGTTTCCTTACCGAAATCCACCAGAATAGATTTGTCGTTTCTCTCAATCTTACTTGCAAATTTTGGTTCGGTTATAAGTTTAAAAGCAGAAGGACGGTTATCCGGCTTATTAAACTTCCAGCAAGCTGCTTTATTATAAACGGTAGCGGATAAATCCGAAGCTTTGCCTGATTCATCTATCCACTCCTTGTCTTCGAAAGTTACGTTCCAACTTGTATCGGAAACGATTGTTTTTCCTTTAACAAAAACAGAAGGGACATATTGCTGGTTAAATACCTTTATATTCAGAGAATGATTACCTTCATCAATCATTATTCTTTTTGGCGCACCTGTGAGCATTTTACCATCAAGTTTTACATTATATTTCCCTTCAATTGTTATTTCAATTTCTTCCGGTTCTGTCAATGCAAATTGTTTTGAAAACTCAACAAGGTTGTAATGAGTGTCGGTTTTCCAAAAAGGAGGGAAAAATGTTCCGCGTTCTGTACGGCGGTTCTGCATTTCGTTTGCAAGCCAAATGTCATAATCACCGGGATACCAAATCCATGTTGCTTGTTGTGCAAAAGTTGTTTTACTAATATCAGACAATAAAACCTCAACCAAAATATTTCGTTTTTAAATTGATAAACTTATGATCCGCGTTCCGTTTCTATTTGTTCAAGAGTCTTGCCCGAAGTATCAGGCATAAAAAAGAAGCCAACTCCGCCGCTTATGCCGAGGAAAAGTACCAGCAGAGCAGCAACTGGAACAATGCCTGCTTTGGCTAGTATCGGTACAAAGAAACTCCAAATGCCGAGTATGGTCCTTGCAACACCAAATGTTATACCTTGGGCGGTACCCCGCAGCAATGTAGGGAATAACTCCTGACTGAATACTTTATAGAACGCCTCTCCGGCAAGGGAGGCGCCTGCAGCAAACAAAACAATGTTTGCTATAATAACCGGGATGTTAAAAGGCAATACGAGAAACAGTGTGTATGCTACTATCTGCATAACAGCACCGGCACCCCAAAGTATTTTTCTTGTTTTATGATTGCGATCGGAGTAACGCATAAAAATCAACGCAGTAACAACGATCATAACAAGAAAAGCAAGACTTGTGATTGCAACGCTGGCAGCTTGGCTGCCTGCGCCAAGCGTTTTGATAATATACGGATTGAATATCCCGGCGGTACCTGCAGCGAGATTCCAGAAGAGGTAAATCGTTGCCGTCCATATAAGTGCTTTTAAATTCACACCGCTGAAAAGTTTTCTAATCTGTGTTCTGCTTGATTGAGCGGCAGCTTTCCAACGTGCAGACTCAGTGAGTCCTCTACGTAATGCCCATGTAACCATGGCAGCTACAAATAAATGCAAAAAGACGATACGTATACCAAGAATATCCAAAGAGGCAAGCGCAGCCGACATCCACAGAACGATTACCGGTCCAAGAGCCCACGCAACCTGGGTAAGTCCAAGCAGTTTACCGCGTGCCTTTGCCGGTGCGATTTCACCAACCAGAGCAAGAGACGTAGGGACATCGGCCCCTACTGCAACACCAACCACAAAGGTACCGATAAATAACATTTCCGAATTTACTGCCAGTGCGATACACAGAATACCGGCAGCATATACAAGCAAGTCATACTGATAAATTCGTTTCCGTCCGAGTTTATCTCCGAGACGTCCGCCAATGAAAGCACCTAGAGCACAACCAATAGCATTTGGTCCGATTGCTGCAAGTGCGCCTACTGCAAAATTGCTGAGGTTAAGATAAGATTGGAAAAGTGCAAGTCCGGCACCCAAGGCTACAATTGAACCAGCATCAAGGTAAGAAGCCATACCTGCAAGTACAGACCACTTCCATTGCTGCCGTGTTATAGCATCATCTTGTGCTTGTTCATTAGGTTGATCTACTTTCATGATTATATCCCGAATAATATGTTAAAGGTTTTCATTTATGTGTAATCAGTTTTTGTAGTATGATTTTCACTAATAACAACCATTTATTGACGCACGGGTATCCATACAGACATGTCGGAAGCGCCTCTGTTTCCCCATGCAAAATAAGGTATAAGGCGTACGGATATATTCTTCAACTTTGATTGTGTATCCAAAGCGTAATATAAATCCGATGAATGTTCTGTTTCTTTTTTAAGAAAAGCTTCCCCTTCCAGACAAATCATTTTCACCCCTGCTATTTCAGCTTCCATCGGCTTCAGTTTTATATCAACCGGGAGAATTACATCAAAGATATCCTTTCCTTTCATATCAACAGATTCCAAACAATAAACAATGGGACCTCTTTTAACAGCAACCTGTCCGTGCGTTTCTTCAACCAATCTGTTGGCAGCCATTAGTTTAATTCCCATAGGCAATATCAATTCAATTACATCCCCTTTTTTCCATTTTCTGTTTATCACTGCATATTTACCCGCTTTTATATCAACATCCAGATTCTGGTTATTAAAACTAATCGAGTTTTCCTGATCTGCCCATCCGGGAATTCGCAAACTTATATCAAAAGGATTGTTCGGTACTTCGTCAAAAATTATTTTGATTGTGTCATTCCATGGATAATCGGTTTCCTCTCTCAGAATTAATTTTGAACCATCCAGCAGATTTGTAGTTAAGGTATTACTTCCATAGAGATTGACAGTAATTCCTGTTTTCGTCAATGCATATGCATAATTATTTATTTCAGCAATGGTTCGGTCCAGATTGGGCGGACAACAATTTGACAGAGCAATGTACGGCTCGCGCTCCCCTTCCCAACGTAATTTGTAAGGTAAGGTATGATCGACACGCAGAGGATTTGTATAGTTGAATCTGGTACCGGTTAAGTCTGTTCCTGAAAGGACACTGTTGTACAATGTCAGTTCCAGAATGTCCGCATACCTGGAATCACCTGTTGCGAGAAGCATTCTGTAATTCCACAGTACATTTCCAACATTGGCGCAGGTTTCATTATGTGCCGTGATATTTGGCAGTTGATATGCCTGTCCGTACGCCTGATGCACTTGCTGAATATAGTCAGGATCATAAGAAGTTCCGTTTGGTGAAACTCCGTCGTACAAGGCTCCGCAGCCTCCTGTTATATACATTTTTTTAGTTACCACATCCTGCCATATACTCTTAAGAGCCATCATAAGCGAGTCTTCACCTGTTTCCATATAAAGATCGGCAACCCCGGCATACAGATAGTTGGCGCGAACAGCATGTCCAACTGCTTCCCTTTGCAAGCGAAACGGTATCCTGTCCTGATTATGATCTGTACCATTATTTATTAATCCCCTGGAATCAATCATTATTTCAGCCAAATCAAGGTATTTTTTATTACCGGTCGTTCGGTACATTTCAACAATACCCATATAATGAGAAGGACAAATGGCGCTGCGTGCTTTTTCAGCAGTTACGTTTTCATAATAGGCTACAAGAAAGTCAGATGCTTTTATAGCAATATCGAGGAAGTTTGTCTGACCAGTTACACGGTAGTGCAAGCAGGCAGCCGTCATGAGATGCCCGATATTATAATTCTCAAAATTCATTCGATCTTCATACTCCTTAACCGATCCGGGATTATTCCTATGCCTGATAGTAGTTTGTGTATTAATATAGCCGTCGCTTCTTTGAGCCTTTGCGATGATTTTAATAATCTGTTCAAATTCATCATACAAACGTTTATCCTTTGTAAGAGCGTATACAGATATTACGGCTTCCAGTGTTTTATAAAAATCACCATCATGAAAAGGCGCTCCCCTATGATTTCCCTGTTTAAATCCCGCCGCTATTTCGAAATTACAATATCCATGGCATAATGAATCGTTTTTATATATGTTCAGCATATTCATTGCCATGGTATCTTTACACACTTGAAACCAATGTCCCCAGAAACCGTCGGTCCATCGAACCGCATCCGCATCGACTGGAATAAGCCTGGCATAAATACTTTCGGATGTATTTACAAGAGCTTTTTGCTGAGCTCTCATGCAATTTGTCAGGACAATTAATGCAAGTATTATTGTGATTATCTTTTTCATGATAAACTATTTTTATAACGGTGTTTGTTTTTCTTTTTATTAAATCATTCCATCTGATTTTATAATTTTAATTACTCTTTCTCTTCTCAGTTAAATTCCAATTTACTTCTCTATTTGTTTTTTAGTCCCATCATCCTATCAATAAAAAGCTTTGGTATTCTTCCTGTTTTGTCCGGGGGCACATTCAAAAGAAGATTTCCATTGAGTTCATTAACATTTTTCATTACCATCGTCAGTTCTTCAATTGGTTTTGGTTTTGATTTCTCAGACCAGAACCAACCGTCGGTTAATGAAATGCAATGCTCATATCCAAGCTCATATGTTTTTCCCTCATATACCTGCTGGTTCCGGAAAGGTTGTTTAATGAAGGTTTTCTCTGAATTTAGTATATCAGTTGGCCAGGATACGTTCAGAGCTTCTTCAATATTGAAATCTCCCTGAATATCACGGCTCTCCTGTCCATAGTTGAACATAACAACACAATCGGGATTAATATTCTTGACTAATTGATAAAGAGAGTTTCTCTGATCGTATGTTAGATGTCTTGGGATATCAAGCCATTGAATTGCAACTTCCGGATACTTTGTATGGAGTTCGGTTAAATGATCCTTTACCAATTGGAAGTATTCCTTTGAAATGTAGGGTAAAGAAGGAGTCCATACAATACTTGTGTCGCTGTGCCGGGTGTCCATGATGCAATAGTAAAGTCCCGGCTTGATGCCGTATTTTTTACATGCCTCAATAAATTCGGCAACAACATCAGTTTTAACTGGACTGGCAGCAACATCATAATCAAATTCTTTCCCCTTCCAGTTAACCTTACTGTCCCATAAACAAAAACCTGAAGAATGCTTTGCTGTAAGTATCACATATTTCATCCGGGCATCTTTAGCCACCCGAATCCACTGATCAACGTCAAGGTTGGATGGATTGTAAATTGAGACGGAAGTAGTGCCTGGCGTCTGTTCATTACCGTCAAAGGTCGACAAACTGAAATGAATAAACATACCGTATTTCAGTGCGCACCACTCCTGCACCTCTTTTTTCGTCTGTGATGATTGACCGGTATGATACTTACTACTGTTAATTTGAGGCACCTGATAAATGTCGGCAAATTCACCATTCGCTGCCTGCCCATACAAAAGAGAAGCAAAGGCGAATAGAAATATTATGTTCATTAGACTTTTCATCATATTTAAAACAAATACGTTAATCAATTACAGTTAATTCCATCGACTGCAAATCCACGGAATTTTTACCGACGTAAATTGTGAATTTACCCGGTTCAACAACTTCTTCCATTTTTTGATTTAAAAGTTTTAATTTCTCCGGAATAATTTTAAACTCTACAATTTTTGATTCACCTTTCTCTAGAAATATTTTTCGAAAACCTTTTAGTTCCAACACCGGACGAGCAACAGAAGCAATATTGTCGTGAATGTACATCTGAACAATTTCTTTACCGTCATAATCGCCAGTGTTTGTAACTTTAATTCTAATTATTGTGCTGTCATCTTTACTTATTTCATTCTTAGCCAATTTCAAGTCGGAGTATTCATAATTTGTATAGCTCAATCCAAATCCGAACGGGAATAGAGGACCTTTTGCCTCCAGAATATACTTGTTATGCAATGCTGAATTAATCCTATTATAATAACATGGTATATCTCCAACCGAACGGGGAAATGAAACAGGTAATTTCCCTGATGGATTTATATTCCCAAACAAAATATCGGCGACCGCATTCCCTGTCTCTTCGCCCTGGTACCAGCCTTCCAGAATCGCAGGAACTTCTTCTTTAATTTTAGCAATACTCAAAGGTCTTCCATTCATCAGATATACAACAGTTGGTTTTCCTAATTTCATAATTGAGTCAACTAATAATTGTTGTCTTCCGAATAGATCAAGATTGTTCCTGTCACCAATCCTGCTGCCTGTACTTTCGCGACATATACGAGGAGTACCCCCAATAACCAAAACCACATAATCAGAAATCTCAGCAACTTTTACGGCTTCTTTTATCAGTTTCAAATCTGATGCCTCTGAATTCAGTTCCGCTTCCGGCGCTCTCCAATAACCATCCTCAAGGTGAATTTTACATCCCTCGGCATAATTCACTTTTATTTTGTCACCTGCATAATTTTTTATACCGTCATAAACAGTTATACCCTTACCATAACTATATTCGGTTGTATATCCGCCAAAATATGAATGCTTTGCATTTGGCCCTATCACTGCAATTGATTTTATTTTATCAAGATTAATAGGTAGTATTTTATTTTCATTCTTAAGTAAAATAATGGATTCCTGCGCAGCCTTTAGAGCAAGAGATTTATGTTCATCACTATGATTGACTTTTTCAGCGTACTCAGAATCGGCATAAGCATTTTCAAATAGCCCTAACCTGAATTTTAACCTGAGAACATTTTTAACAGCCCTGTCAATATATTTTATATCAATCTTTCCGTTGTCTGCCATCTGCTTCAGGTTTTCAAATGTTTTGGTTTTTGGTAATTCTATATCTACTCCGGCTTCTATACCCATTTTGGCAGCTTGGTCAAAATTTTCGGCGATAAAGTGAAAATTAGCAATCTGCTCAAGACCACTATAATCAGAAACTACAATACCATCATGTCCCCATTTATTTCTTAATAATTCTGTTAACAGCCATGAATTGGCATGACAGGGAATGCCATCAAAAATATTATACGCAGCCATTATTGAAGCAACATGTGCCTTTTCCACAGCAGCCCTGAATGGTATCAAATCTGCTTCCAGCATTCCCCTGACACTCATAATATTTGGAGCGAGGTTTAATCCTCCTAAAGGCTGACCTGAGGCACCAAAATGTTTTACCGTAGCAGCAATATGATCTTTGCCGATAAGATAATTCCTTCCCTGAAATCCATTTACTGCTGCTATAGCCATTTGTGAAGTTAGATATGGATCTTCCCCAAATGTCTCTTCTGTTCTGCCGTACCTGGGATCTTTTGTCAGATCGATATTTGGTGATAAGGCTAAATTACCCCCCCTGCTCCTGGTTTCCTGCGCTATAGCCGATGTAACCTCTTCTTCTAATGAAACATCCCATGTGCTTGCCATGGCAATTGCCTGTGGAAATACTGTTGCATTTGCCATCATAACGCCATGCAAGCATTCTTCATGAATAATTGCAGGAATTCCAAGCCTGGATTCTTCAATAAGAAACTTTTGCAGCGTATTTACTAATTCTACTGTTTGTGCTGGTAATAAATCTTCACTCGAACGGCTGAGCTGTCCTATTCCGTTTTTTATTTCATTAATTTTTCCTTCGGGTAAATTCCCCTTTTCGTTAATTTGAATTTTGCTGATTGCCTTCATCTGTGCAATTTTTTCTTCAAGAGTCATTCGGTTAAGTAAATCATCAACCCTATCTTCTATATTCTCCTTTGGATTCTCATAGACATCCATTATTCCGTTTTTATTAGCATCTACATATTGAGAAAAAAGATTTACTTGTAGTAAACAAAAGATTATTAGAGTGATTATTGTTTTCATGGATAAAACCTTTTTACTTATTTATTTTTAGTCTATCTAGTTTTAACAAAACCCTGCTCAAATTCATATTTGTTTATTGGTTTAATCCAAAACGAATATTGATAGTCCCGGGCAGGTATCTGGTACTTTTCAAGCGGTGCGGCAAAATCGTTCCATGAAGTATTGCCGCCTACCCCCATTTGCTTCAGATCAATATTCAATGTTATAAACCCCGCTTCTTTCAACTCATTGGTATGTTTGGCATTATTAATTATCTTTTCAGTATACGTCCATGCGCTCATGCTCAGAAGACTATCAGCCACAATCAGAACACCATCTTTATCATTTGACAAATACATCCAGCGGACGCCCGTCCGGTTGCCGTTTTCCTGGGGATTCATATAGGGTTCCATAAATTTTTCGATGGGCAGTTTATAGATACCGACTTCAGCGCCGGAACATTTATCAATATAATTTTCCCAGGGTCCTTTTCCATACCATTGAATATTCCTGAATCCGTTGTTGATGGCGCAGGTCATGCCCACTTTGGGAATATTGGGGAGAGAATCTTTAACTATAATATGATAACTGACCTTAACTGCGCCGTCAACATTCACCAGGTAAGAGAGTTTGACATTTGCTTTTCCTTCAATAATAGAGTAATCACTTTGAACTGACACTGCATTATCTTTAATTTTTTCGCAGTGCATGGTTAGCAAACGAGGAGTTGCATCATACCAGGGTTTTAGCTTACGATAGGGTTTCCATCCTTTATCATTATCGGTTATGGGACGGGTAAAATTAGGTAATAAAGGTTGATTTACTATTGAATCACCATTGGCAATATAACTTGCCAGGGCACCGGTAGTTTTATTGAACTTAATTTCAAATTTATTTCCGGTGATTTTCCAGTCATTTTTTTCTTCGTGCAATTCAACTTTATAAGATTGACTTGTTAAAAAATTTCCTGCCAATTTTGCTGGTTGAGTTAAACTGAATTGATTGGACGCAATTTCATATCCTTTATCAGCCCAAAGCTTTTCATCTTTTAAACAGAAAGCTATATTACAGATGTACTCAGCGCTGTCATTCATTTCAGGTAAATAAGAACTCATATCAAATAATGCCGAATCGCCTGGAAGAATATTAAAATCAGGTAATTGCAAGGTCTTCATTTCTTTACCATTTCTTAAAAGTGTCAATATGGCTTGATATGAATCTACATTCAAAACTGCAGCCCTGTTTTTAATTTTCATAACCGCCGGATCTTTACTTATCAACTCACAATCGATCGGCTGAAAAACATGCTTACACTCAAACATAGCAGATTTCGAACGACCATCAGAAGCGACTACACCATTAATACAAAAATTACCATCATTGAGTGTATTTCCGAAATCACCGCCATACGCATAGTAAGCCTTTCCGGTGCTGTCCGTTTTAAGCAACCCCTGATCTTTGAAATCCCAGATACACCCGCCAATAACCCGTCGATGTGACCGGAACAAATCCCAGAATTCTTTAAAATTTCCCGTTGAATTTCCCATTGAATGTGCATATTCAGAAAAGAATATTGGACGATCATCACCCGGCTGGTTTACAATTTGATCAATAAACTCCAAAGTAGGATAAAAACGACTTACTACATCCACATAATACTGATCAACCGGATTTTGCAGACGGCGGGGATTTGGCAGTTTAGACATATCTTTATAGCCTGCCTTGCTTGGGTCACCCTGTGCCGCTTCGTAATGTACAGGACGTGTAATGTCAAAATTGTGAAGCCATCCCGCCATTGCAGCATGGTTAGGTCCGCTTCCGGCTTCATTTCCCAAACTCCACATAATTATTGAAGGATGATTTTTATCCCGCTCAACCATCCTGGTTGCCCGTTCCATAAAAGCATGGTTCCACTGAGGATCATTGCTTAATTTACCGCCCAATCCATGAGTCTCAAGATTTGCCTCATCAATTACAAGAATTCCCATTTCATCGCACAAATCGTAAAAGTACGGATCGTCGGGAAAATGACTGGTACGTATGCAATTGAAATTGAATTTTTTAATTGTAGTGACATCCTTCAAAATATCTTCGCGGCTTACTGTCTGACCTTTAACCGGATGGTGATCCTGATGATTTACACCGTACAGATAGGTTTGCTTTCCATTGATAAGCAGTTTCTTCGTTACTTTATCAAACTCAATTTTCCTGAAACCGATTTTGCAGCTTTTGGCTTCAAGAATATTTCCTAAAGAATCTTCAACAGAAAAAACCAAAGTATAAAGATACGGTACCTCGTCAGACCATTTATGGGGATTTTTAACATTGGTTTCCAATAATCCAAACTTCACATTATCCAAACGCGGATAAAGTTCATTGATCGCATCTTCTGCTTTTATTTCCAAAGGTAAAGGTAGGACTGCCTTTTTATCCGCATCATACAATTGAGCTTTAAGAAAAATACCTTTAACTGCCTTCCCGCTGTAATTATCAAAGCGGGGACGAATTTCCAGAAGTGCATCTTTATAGTTTTCATCCAATTTGGTTTGAACAAAAAAGTCGGCTAATCTAACTTCAGGTTCTGCCATTAAAAAAACATCGCGAATGATTCCGCTCATATGCCAGTGATCCTGGTCTTCGAGATATGAACCGGTACTCCAACGAATCACCTGAACCGAAAGAATATTTTCACCTTTTTGTAAATAAGGAGTAACATTAAATTCCGACGAAAGACGACTGTCTTCAGCGTAACCAACAAATTTTCCGTTTATCCAAACTTTATATGCTGAACTTACCCCTCCAAAATGAAGAGTAATATTCATTCCTTTCCAATCATCTGGAAATGTAAATGTATGCTGGTATGAACCTACGGGATTATAATCTTGCGGTACAAGGGGCGGATTGACGGGACGGAACGGATAACCTGAGCTTGTATAAATAGGAACGTCATACCCTTCCATTTCCCAATTGGAGGGTACTTCTATTTTATCCCAACCTTTGACTCGTTTTGTATAAAAATCCACCGGCGCGTTACCAGGTTTAATGGCAAAATGAAAGTCCCATTCTCCGTTCAGCATCATCAATCGCGATTTGCTTCGGTCACAAGGCAAAGCATCCTCAACCGTTTCGTAAGAATATGAAGTTGCCCTGGCTTTGTCGCGATTAATGCTGGTTACCAGGGGGTTCTCCCAGGGCTCGGTTTGGTAAATTTGAGGTACCCGGGGAATACCGGCAGGTTCACCTCTTACAGTTTGCCCATTCGCAACAGAAGTTAAGGCAAATAATAAAAGCACTATATTCTTCAGACTTTTCATCATTTTCATGGGGTAGTTTTTATATTCATTTAACACTTTCCTTATTGCTCAATCGAAAAAGTCCCATATCAATATCCCACGTCAATGATATTTAAGCATTTAGATTGTTTTCTATATTGATTAATTCGGATGATATTTATAGTAATCATTCCTGATTCATCTCACGAATTATTTTGTAATCAGGTATTGTCTTATCGATTTTTATGTTATCAGAATTACCGGTTAGTTTTATTAGTTTCCCTTCCGAATTAATCGACGTGTTGCTAAGTTTTATATTATGTGAATCTTTTATTAAGATCGGTATATTTTCGGGATCAGCACCTGTAATAATCAAGGAATCAATGTTAAGACTATCGACATATGATATTGAGGCAAGTGCACCGGTCTCGTTTTTAATAGTAAGATTTTCGAAATTGATGTTTTTAGCATCACTAATTTCTACGCCCAATTTTCCGGCAAGGTCTATATTTTTAAACGATATATTGTTTACAGGCATCTCAGGCAGCCCGATTATTTGAATAATATTTCTCTTGGCATATTTACATTGAATATTTTCATAGTGGATATTCTCAACAATTGGTGTCCCATTGCTAACTGATTGTTCAGGTAGCCTGTCTCCCCCGGAATAGAGCATATTAATACGTATTGCTTCTCTCTGGATGGTATCTGCTGAAATATCTTTAAACCAGCAATTTCTGACATAAGCCCCCCTGCCTCTATCGGTTTTAATTCTTATCACTCTGTCAGTACCATTAAATTTGCAATCATGAGCATAAACATTTTCAACCCCTCCCGACATCTCGCTTCCAATTACAATACCACCATGACCTGTCAAACCTGTAATATGACGTATCATGATGTTTTTACTTGGAATTCCTATTCTTCTTCCATCTTTATTGCGACCGGATTTAATGGTTATGCAATCATCGCCTGTTGAAATAGTATTATATTCAATTAGAACATCTTTGCATGAATTTGGGTTTATACCGTCTCCGTTCGGTGTATGTCCATATTCGCCATCTGTTAAGACAGTAATACCTCTTATTATTAAATTCTCACAAAAGCTTGGATTGATGGTCCAGAAAGCCCCGTATTTAAAAGTTACCCCTTCGAGTAATATATTTTTGCAGTACAATGGACCGAAAAAAACCGGAGGCAGATAATTATCCGGATTATCAAAACGCCTTTCATTGAGAGGGATTTCATTTTCATTCATTTCAATTAGTTTTCTATTACCAAATCCCGGATTTTTGCGATGTTCCCACCAAGGCTTTCCTTGTCCGTTCAACACACCATTGCCGGTAATAGCTATATTTTTTTGTTTATAGGAATAAATAAAAGGCGAATAGGAATAAACTTCTGAGCCTTCAAAGTTTGTTAATACTGCGGGTAAATAATCATTAAAATCCTGACTGAAGAGTAATTCAGCTCCTTCTTCCAGATGCAGATTGATATTGCTCAGCAAAACGATAGGGCCGGTTAACCATTTCCCGGCAGGAACTACAACGGTACCACCTCCCGATTCTGATAGTTGTTTTATGGCCTTGTTAATAGCTTCAGTATTTTCAAATGCATCTCCTTTATGAGCTCCAAAATCGAGAATATTTACAGATTTATCAGGGAATTGTGGTCTTTGAAAATTGAATTCTCCGAATGGAGTAACGAATGGATCAATTTCGTTGGGAATTTGTCCCCATACAAATTGACCAACACTCATTATCATCAATTGAATAATTATACTTTTGATTATGTTTTTCCTCTTCACTTCAATTGTTTTATAAAATTTCACAGTATATTCCTAGCTAATTTATCATCCTGAAATTTTTAGTCTGATTTGCACCTCTATTTTTGTGTATTAAGTATCAGTACCCAGTCGTTACCATCGGTGGGTTCTCCCGGTGGATCGAATACATGTGTGCCTTTGTTTTCAAATTCATCAATTTCAATTGTTGTTCCATCCGTTGGTTTGTACCACGAGGCTTTTACTTTATTTCCTGAAATTATGCCCATCGTGACCGGAATGTTCCTGCCGGTGTAGGTGTAAATATATGCGTAATCGTTTCCACGGGTAGCTGCCAGGTAATTATATTTCAAACCGTTATCACCTGCAATCAGTGACTGATCAGGAATTCGTTCGAGATACGGACGTGACAACATCAGTTTTTTCAGGAATTGCATTTGTTCCGAACCTGGTAAATTTATGCCATCTTTCCAATATTCCCTTGCGCCGAAAGATGATTTTTCATCATCTGGTCTATAATACTGCATAACTGAATTTGCCCCGTAAGTAAATCCAAAGGCTCCGGCAAATACCGACCAATAAGCATACCGGCGAACATCATCGGCAGTCCAATAGGGCTGTGTTGTATCGTGCAAACCTTGTGGAATTCCTTCATAGGACGGCTCTCCATCAATGGTTGGTTTAACAGGTTTAAGAGCATAATCGTGATTGACATACTTCCAATTGTCTTGACCAAATCCCCATTCGGTATCATCCTGATCATATCGACGATGACCTGACTGGAACATGTTAAAATCGAGCCAGCTTTCATTATGAAACCAAATTGATGAAGTAGTTCTTCCAAAAGGATGAAAGGTAATTAGATGATTTGTATCAACCTTATTAATAATTGATCCCATTTCATTCCAAGTATTCAAAGAATCGCTGCCCTTAACATCGCCTCCATTTAACCAGATGATGTTTTGATTGTTTTTGTAACGGTTAGCAAGCCATTCAGCATATTTTGCCGCATCATCTTTGGTAACATTGCCACCTCTTATATTGCTGCCCCAAACGGGTACTATTCCGATATAGATTCCTTTACTGGCTGCCTTTTCAACAACATAATCAACATTATCCCAGAAATCATATTGCAGAGAATCTTCAAAATCATTTCCAACCGTTACCAACGGGTTTGCCACGTTTTGCCCAATAAGGGCGGAGTCCCCATATACGTTTGTTGCGTTCAATGAATGTAATGCCATAACCTGAATCACATTAAAACCTTTTTCGGCACGGTCGGTTAAATATTCCTCAACTTCCTCTCTGTTTAATTTTGAGAAAAGTAGCCATCCCGTATCTCCCAGCCAGAAAAAGGGATCGCCATTTTCATCGACCAGATACCGTTTGTTTTCAGAGACTTTCAAAGTTTCTAACCCGGTAGTTTCGGACTGTGACTTTTTTTTGCAAGACAACACTCCCAGCAACAAAGAGAATAAGACTATTGTTGATATAATTTTTTTCATTTCATTATCTCTGTTAAATTTTTGTGCAAAATCCTAATGGAAATATTCACTCATTTCAGTACAACATTATTTTACTTTTTATACAAACAACTGATTTCATTTGGCATTTAAAACTTCCAAATGTTTTCAACTAAAAACTTTTCATTAACATTATTATCCACTTCAGCAACAGACAAGAATTTTATAATTACTTCAGTTTATATATCAGTTTATCATATTACACATTCCTAAAATTCCTCTATAACCGGTTGATTCTGCAGCCAGGCTATCATATTTATTACTAAATAATTCCAGTTCTGGAATCCTTTATTCAGAAGCGGTTCTCCTGTTTCAGGTTCATAATATTCATGCAATGCCCCGTTCTTTTCAAAATCTTTACCGAATAATCTTATTGTTTTCTTAGCCAGTTCTTTGGCTTCCTCCTCAAATCCATATTTCACCAAACCTTTAAAAACCATGTAATTGGATATTCCCCAAATAGGACCTCTCCAATTGGATGGATTAGCGCTCGAATAAAGACTGTACATCTTTTCCATTTTTGAGAGCGTTCGTACTCCGGAGGGCGAATTAAATGTTTTAGGATTTAGATAATGATCTTTTACTATTTGCTCAGCTTGTTCCGGGGTCGCAATGCCTGCCCACATTGCCATGAATCCGGACCATACCTCTATTCTTTGAATCAAACAATCGTAATCACGCGGGTAGCCGGCATGAATAACAAATACCTTCCCTAACGAACTATCAGGTTTGTTTGTTAGGGGACGTAAATTCAGATCGACGCTGTAGAAAAATCCGTCGCGTTCATCCCAGCAATATTTCTGAATTGCTGTTTTTAATTCTTCAGCGGCTGCCGAATAATCTTTTCCTATTTCCGAAAGATTTAACCTGCCGGCAAGATAAACCATTGCCTGCAGTTCTTTGTACATCAAGCAATTAAGGTATATCGATCCTGAACTTTTCTCAGGTCTGAAAAATGTACACGGATCATTATCCACACCTATTGCAACATCTGTCTGCCAATAATAAAGTCCCGTAGCTTTATTTTTGTGATGGGCTTTGTAATTGTTTACAAATGCCTGTAGATTATAAAAACTTTCTCTCAGCCATTCCGCATTCCCGCCGTTTACCTGTGTAATAAATGCCGCATGCTGAGCCAATACGGGTTTATGCATGTTAACATCGTAAATATCTGTGGGTTTAATTTTCTGCGGATCTGTATCATCCCAAATTACGATCGGGATATAACCATCCCAATTGCCGTAATGTAAAAAGTTAAGAACACACCCCTGCTCGTAAGGCAAGGCTTCTTTTTTATCTTTTTGCGTACCGACATCGGATAATATCTGCCGTAAAGCAATATTACTCAGCCAGGAATCCCAGTCCCATAAAACATTATCATATTGATTGCTGCCGGGCGTGAGAAATGGATGAACCAAAGCACCTGCAGCATTCCTGTACATGCCTTTATAGTTTTTATATACATGCGATTTTATTACGGAGATATAATGCTCAGTACTATCTATTTGCTGGCTGTAAATGTTAACAAAAAGGAAAGACAATAATAAAGACCAAATCAAAATTTTCTTTTTCATATTCAAAATCCTTTTAAGCAACAAATTATTTATTCTCAATATTTGTGGGTTCTGCAAGTACTTTGACAAGTTCATCGTACAACTTCTTTGCCATTTTGGTATTCCCTTTGTCATTAGGATGATATTTATCATAGGGAACTTCCGGATATCTTCGACCCAACATGTCGCCACCTTCATAGGGAGGATTAGCAGCCGGATCCGGCAAACTATCTGTGTAGTCCAAACCAGCTCCATTCTCCATATCAATCATAATTATTTTTATATTATCACCAGTCCTTGAAGCAACCGAATCTGCGACATCAATATTAAATTGACTTGTTGGGGAAGAATCTTCATCTATAAAGCGTTTGATAATTTTACAAAGAAAAACAGTCATTGGATGATCATTATCAACTGAATACTTATTAATTGAATCCAACATTTTCATAACCTGACCTGGTTTCTGCTCCCAATCAGATCCGTTAGTTCCTACATGAACCAGGAGGATGTCCGGTTGATATACCACTAATGCCGTATCAACCTTGTTTGCAATACCAGGGATTCTCCAACCAGGGTAAGCCTCGCAATTCCAGTCATACCAATCGTTACTATCTTCTGACCTAATCCCATGATTTTGTGAACCCACAAAATCAACATTGTATCCGGCGTTAATCAACATTTCATAGAGGACCTTCCGGTATCCTGTCCGTTCCTCCAAAGCCGGAAAACGGTAATGCTCACCAGCCGTTATAGAATTTCCCACCGGCATTATTTTAATTGCATCATCAAGTCCATCATGTTGCAGCGACTGCGCCTGAGCAAACAAACCAGAAGTGCCTGATAGAATTAACAACATGATAAATAAAATTTTCTTTTCCATTTTTTAAAATCCTTTTGAAATTGTGTCATAACACGATAGTTTCTTTTTTATCCCCAATCGATTAGTATAATTTTGTTCAATGATATATTTGCAAATAATTTAATTAATTAAGGATTCGGTCATAATCGAAAGAGTGCTTAAGAAATTATCATTTTTAATACTATTTCACATATAATTTGTCGGGCATTATTATCTAATTAATAACATCTTTTTTGTTTCTGTGAATCCGTCTGCATATAACTTATATAGATATATACCACTCGAAAAATTAGATGCATCCCATTGTACATGATATTTCCCAGCTTGTAATTCCTCATCTACTAAAGTTGTTACTTCTCTCCCAAGAAGATCATAAATTATTATAAGAACATTGCCTGATTTTTTTATATTGCATTCTATAGTAGTTGTCGGATTAAATGGATTTGGATAATTCTGATATAATTCATATTTCTGTGGCTGTTGATTCATTCCATAGTCATTAGCTTCGGTTGGCTCTCCAAGCTCTTTGACGAGTTCTTCATAAAATTTTACCGCCATCTTGGTGTTCCCCTTATCATTGGGATGATACTTATCATAAGCGACCCCCGGATATGTTTCACCCAACATATCGCCTCCTTCATAAGGAGGATTGGCAGTTGAATCCGGTGGATCATCAGTATAATCCAATCCAGCTCCATTCTCCATATCAACCGTAATAATTTCTATTTTATCTCCAGTCCTTGTAGCAACCGAGTCAGCAACGGCCTCATTGAATTGGGTTGTAGGTCCGGAATCTTCCTTATAAAACCGTTTAATAATTTTACATAGGAATACAGTTATTGGATGATCATTTGCCTCTGAAAAGTCATTAATCATATCCAGCATATCCATCACCTGCCCTGGTTTGTTATCCCAATCAGATTTATTAGTTCCAACATGAACAAGCAGGATATCCGGTTGATATGCAATTAATGCATTATCAAGCTTGTTTGCAATGTCAGATATTTTCCAACCCGGATAAGCTTCATTATTCCAATCGTACCAGTCATGATCGCTTACAGGTCTCTCACCATGATTCTGTGATCCTACAAAATCTACATTGTAACCTGCTTCTACCAGCATTTCATAGAGTACTTTCCTGTAGCCGGTCCTTTCAGGTATAGATGGATAACCGTAGTGTTCCCCTGCTGTTATTGAATTACCAACAGGCATTATTTTAATTGTATCCCCTAGACTGCCCTGCTGTAGCAATTGCGATTTAGCGGACAAATAAGTACCTGAAAGAATTAAAAAGATGATAATTATGATATTCTTTTTCATTTTTTTCCCTTTTGCAACGACTAAAGATTTTGATACGTAATTTTCAAACTTCTTTTTCATACAAAAACTAATATCAGTTGATGCTATTTAAATACTTTTCCAACATAGTGTATCCGTCATCCCCGATTTTATTTCGATCATCAGGAATATTGGGATTAAGTCCATGTTGCAGTTCCCACTTATCTGGCATACCGTCATGGTCAGTATCTTTTAAGGCAAGAGTAGTTTTAAGTAATGGCCAGCCTCCCACATCATTCTGGGAATCAATGATACCACACATCCTGGATTCATCAACAACTTTAAAATCTTTCTCGTAGGCCGGGCCTTCAAAAGTTGCATATCCATTTCGAACCTCGTCAATAATACGAAGGTCAACAGAATCTCTTTTAGGCAAGCTGGCTCCTGCATTATCCAGGACAGAAACAAACGCTTCTTCAGCAGTTTGTTGATTTATTGCCATCGCCGGCCAGGGCTCATCCAGTTTTAACCCCTCAATATATTCGCCACCGTCTTGCGGTTGTACACCTCCCAACCAGTTATTTTCAGAAACCCAGGAGTTGCCTTCGATAACATTTCCGAAAACATACCATTTCCCATAATCATCAGCTTTGTTTCGTGACCAAGGGGATGCGATACGATGTGCAATTTCACCAGGTACAGTTGCAGGTCCTGCCTTATAATAGTTTGCCACCACATTGATATTGGCGAAATTAAGCTTAGCATTACCTAGCTGGGCTATTTCACCTCCGTAACAGGACTCATAACCCCAATTGAATATTACGTTGTTTCGGTAGTCTGTATTTCCACACCCGGATGCAAAACGCGGGTTTCGGTTGGAATGATGAGAAAGTAGATTGTGATGGTAAGTGCCGTAGTTCGACCCCCATATACCTCCAAAGCCATGACTTCCTTTTATATGGTTTGAATTGTACATGCTCTCAGAAACAATGCACCATTGAACTGTTATACTGTCACAATGATAAACTGACATGGTTTCATCAACACTCCAACTTGCCGAAATATGGTCTAAAATAATATGTTTGGTATATCTGCTTGACACGGCATCCGTATCGTCACCTGATTCATCTCCTAACCTTACTCTTAAATACCTTACAATAACATGGTCAGCCTCAATTATCAGTGGATATTTTTTTAAGCAGATGCCATCCCCTGGCGCAGTTTGACCTGCAATTGTAATAAATGGGTGTTTAATCCTAAGAGGACTTTCCAGATCTATGGTCCCTGATATTCTAAAAACTACAGTCCGTGGTTCAGTTGCTTCGACTGCGGCTCTTAAACTTCCTTCCCCGCTGTCATTAAAATTTATCACTTCATAAACAACACCTCCACGTCCACCTTTTGTAAATTTCCCATATCCTTCGGCTGTTGGAAAAGCAAGTTGTTGAGCAAAACTATTTAAACCACCAAAGACTAGTAGCATACTTATAACTATTATTCTCATTTTCATTATGATATCTTAATAAATATTATTTTCAAGACTTTACTTTAATAATAACACGTTGATAACGGGTTAACTGAGGCGAACCATTGTCATTTACTTCGCAAATAATGTGAATGCTTTGTCCACTTTCAGCATCAGCTGGAATACTAAATGAAGACTCTTGGGCTGTTGAGTTTTCAATTGTTACACTTCCCGTGTAAGTACCTGCTTCCTGGTATTGCCACCAAGAGTAGCTCAATTCATCGCCGTCAGGATCAGAAGTCCCTTTGGCGCTAAGCTGAATTATACTGCCGGGTTTCGCTGTTATATCCAAATCGTTTTTCAGTTTTACAACCGGAGGATGGTTAGCGTCTTCATAAGATTTCACGCACCAATCCGCCCTTGAGGCAAAATCGTTTTGAAATGCATCCGTCCAACGCCAGATGGGTTTTAGATATTCTATTAATTCCTTGTCGTTTGCGGTTTCTTCCCCGGATTTGAAATCTCCGTGTCCTTTTTTAATTCTCTGACGTCCCCACGCATTTCCCGTATACCATCTTCCTTCAGGATACTTGTAACCGGGTTCATGAACAGGGTCCAACCATGTATTCTCCCTGATTTTAATATAACGACCTCCCCAACTGCCCCAATCCGGATGATCAAGATTTCCGTTTTGCAATCCGCTATTTATGGTATATATAAAAGCAGGCGAATCTCCTTCAGATCGAAAATCTCCATTTTCTTTTGCCTTGTAAAGTGCGCACAGAGGCCCGTGATTCTGCAATATATTTTCTTTCATCCACGATCCAGCATAGTATTTCTGTTCTTCTTTAGGTAATATTTTATCCCAAAAATACGCCATAGCTAAGAATTGATCGGAAATTATAGTAAGGATATTATACTTACCCCAATGCGGACGAATGTATGATTGATATGTAGGATCCTGTTCCCAGATAAAAAAGAATCTCAATTTCTTAGCTACATACTCCATTTTATCAGCGTGTTTTTCCTCAATGGTTTTCAATGCTCTGGATAGTGTATTCATGCCGCCCCATGCCTGAAACCAAATCGGTCGGTTATCCGATTCATCCAGAAGTATTTGTACAATATGCTGAGATCCGGGTGTATTTTTTTCCATCTCGCCTTCCGCATCAACATTACCGAGAAATGAATGGGCTTGAAGATATTCCGGAGTCGGATAATTACTATCATGCTTAATCAAGTTTGGATATATATCTGAATAGGCATCAAGATACTTATCCAACCAGTCGTCCCCGGCCCAATTATGGCCATGAGCATGGTATTGTGAACTCGTTGTGATTATTCCTTCTATATCCCACTCATTAGCATATAATAAAAACCTAACCATTGAACATTCATCATCAATTTCGGCATCGGTTAATACAACTACACGTGGATTGTCAGAGGCATATAAATTGGATAAACTTATATTTACAACCACAAAACATATGAACATCAACAGATACTTTTTCATGTTATTTCCTTTTATTCTTGTATTTAAATCATTGTGGATTAACGGTAACAATAACTCGTTTATATCGTGTTAAAGCAGGTGTACCATTATCCGTAACAGCCAGAATTATATGCATAGTGCCGTTTCGAAGTACACGCTTCGTTGGTACAACAAAAGATGCATCAGGTTTATTATTATTGTCTATTGTTAGCGGTAGACCCGATCTTGCATTTCCGGTTGAAAATGTTCCCGGCTCTTTATAATAAAACCACGAATAAGAAAGAGAATCGCCATCGGGATCCGATGATCCGAAAGCGCTAAGATTAACCGTATCTCCGGCATTAACGGTAATTTGATCGGGCATATTTAACATTGGTACCGGAGGATGATTTGCCTCAGAATAAGGTTTTACTGTCCAATCCATTCGTGCGGCAAAATCGTTTTGATATGCCGAACGCCAACGCCAGATAGTTGCCTTGTTACTGGTGTGCCATTTATCATCAAATCCAAGAACTTCATCATCGGCATTAGTCCAAAGCGGGCGGGTCTCAGGTTCCAAAAACCATTTTTGAAGCCGCGGAGTATAGAATTCGTATCTGCCGCCCCAACTTCCCCAATCGGGATGTTCCGGGTACCCAAGTCCATTATCAATTAAATACAAGAACGAAGGAGAATCTCCTTCCATTAAATATTTCACATGCGGATATTGCGCGCCCAACGGACCTTTACTTCTTATATTAACATCGAGCCAGGGATTGTCAACAATACTATAATCCGCACCGGTAAATCTTCCATGAAAATTATCACCGCTAATGCCAACCCATGTAGAATAATGATACCCATCTCCAGCATGAAACCCCGGACTCGCTACGTAGAATAAATTTGGAAATGTTTTTCGCAGCCATGGCCCACTATCATCCTGATCGGAGATGGTATAGACACGAAGTTTGGAAACAAACTTGGAAAGTTCCTCGGATGTTCGGGTGTTACTTACTTTCCAAAGCGCCTGTGCAAGAACATTTGGTCCCCCCCAAACTAGCACCCAAACCGGGCGGTCGTCTTTCTTATCAACACTTTGAATAATTATGTCTGAACCTGGTGAATCCTTTCCTTCTCCGACGGCATTCATTCCATATTCAGGAAGTCCTTCACGAATTATTGAAAGTAAGTAATCGGCAGAAGGAAAACCCGGTTCATGTAGTAACAGATTATCTCTGACTTTACCGTACGCTTCAACAATTTCTTTTATACGCCAGGCGGCAGTTCTATTCTGCTGATGAATTGAAGTTGTTGCTACCAATCCTTCAACATCCCATTGATTGCTATAAACCAAAAACCGAACCATAGACATTGCATCATCAGGTTCGTTTTCAATATCCGTTAATACAATGACTCTCGGTTTTTCAGCTGCGGAAAGATTTCCGCAAATTCCAAAAGTCAATAAGGTTAATAATACTATGACTATATAATTTTTCATGGGTATCCCATTATTTTTACTTTGTATCATTTTCTGGCTTCATATGATACTATTTATACAATATCATCTTATGTGTCTTTATAAAATCGCCCGTTCTTAATGAATAGAAATAAACACCGCTGGAAAGGTGATCAGCTTTAAACTCAATATTGTAAGTGCCGGCAGCTTTTAGACTGCTTACTAACGTTTTTACAACTCTGCCCAGAATATCATATACTTTTAATGTTACCTTGCCATCATTCGGAATTGCATATGTGATTATAGTGGAAGGATTAAACGGATTCGGATAATTCTGGGAAAGAAAAAAATCACCAGGATTTTTGCTGGTTTGTTTTTCTTTAATATTACTGATAATTGCGGAATTAATACTACCAGGTGTTCCATAGTTTTGAGAGGCAGCCCAATTATCCGGTTTGTTGTTATCAAAATATGGTTGGATTAACTCAATTGTTGCGCCATTCCCAATACTTTCAATTGGCCAAGGATAAGCATGTTCGTATTTTACATAATCAATAATATCATTGTCATTATAAAGTTTCACTTCATCACCATCATTATTAAACTTAAAATCCATATTCCCGATATAATTGTTTACAGCCGGAAATAGTTGTTTGAATTTCAGGGTATCGTGACAAACAACAAGATATTTATCTTTTTCAATCATCAAATTATCGGGGAATTGAAAAATATTCGTACTGTCAGAATCGGTCAGTTTCCAATTGTTCAATGGTGCGCTCGAACCGGAATTATTATATAATTCCACCCAATCCTCTGTATCAAAATCGTGGGCACTATCGTAGTTAATTTCGTTTATTACAATGCCGGATTCGTTCTTGGGTACAATTTTTAATTCACGTAAAGGGCTCCATTCATTGTTGTTTTTTGTCCGAAGTTTTAATTCCACTAAACCGGAGAAAGCAATAGTGTTAGTTTGACTGTTTAGTTTAATTGCATGAGGAGAAACATTTCCTGTCAGATCCCAACTCCGCGGATCAGTACCGTCAATTGTATAATATATTGTTACACCATCCTGAGGAGGTTGTATAGTCAGTTCAAAGTTCGAATCAGTAAATAATGTGTCGCATGTAATTTGACTATCCCCATTTTTTAATATTGGCGGAAATGTATTCGGATACATACCGGCATTTTTCAATTCGGTGATCAATTTGGCTGATCTGCCATCAAGATCATCTTTCACATCTTTCCATTCTCCCAGCCAGTGTTGATAGTCATAAAGTTCACCGCGTTCATCACCCCATCGGGCAATCTCACATAAAATTGCATTTTCTATATGCGAGCACAAAGAATCCCAAACTATGCCAGCTTTATAATCAGTTAATATGCCTTCATTATAGCAATGTTTATAAACCCGATCGGCAAATTTCATTTTAAAATCCACATTGTTTTTACAACTGTGATAAGCATAAAATTTATCACCATCTCTCAACGTCTCAATTGAAACAGGTGGACCGGTTCTTCTACTACCGCCTTCAAAACTATCTTCAATATCCCAGGCAGTAAAATACCCGGGGCCGGCGGGTTCGTTACGATTTCCATAATAATATTGGGGACCGTCACCCGGATTAGAATAACAATATAACAGGCACATATCTATATATTCATCTATGGCAAGATATTCTCCAAGTTCAGAAAGTTGTCTATTTGTCCAACTTGTGTTATTCAAATAATCGTACCTGCCGTCATCTCCAGCTTGATCACCTCCTTTACCTTTTCCATAATAATAATCGGCGTTGTCACCGCTGAAATATATAGCTAGAGTATTATCATCCATGCGCTCACATGGATTGTAAAGCCCCCAATATTTTCCATTAATATATAGATGTACCGAAAGAACCGTGACTTCCCCAGTCCGACATTAATATTTGCAGATCGCGACCAAACTGGTCACGCGTGTAAACAGTATTTTCCCGATCCCAATCAGCGCCCCAGCTTTTATTGTGACCGGCTCTCAGAATTATTTTATCGAATATTCCCGGAGAGGTGGAGCTATTAAAGGGAGCAGCCGCGAAAATATCATTATTCAATAATCCGGCGCCATATTCTTTTTTAAATTCCAGCGTGAATGATTGTTTGTGGTCATAGTAGCCATTGTTCCATCTTCCACCACCGCCTTGAATTTTAATGCCTGAGTTCTCCTGCCAGTTTTTATATTTGGAATACTTAATATTATCCGGATAAATCATTTCAATAGAGCAGCCAACTATTTCCTTCCAGTCCGGTTCATTTGGATCGCCGGCTTTGCCTCCTGAACCTTCCATTAAATTTTGTCCTCGCAATATTCCATTCAATCCAAATAACGAGTCATAAGAAGCAACAACGGACATTGTGGGGATATCCTTTAATGCTGCATCTATCTCATCTTCAGTTTGTGTAACATCTTTCATGTCAAATTCTTCAGTCCAGTAGACATGATCCTGGCTATGTATCTCCACAGGCAAACCACTATTATCCTGATTGACCACATCATTTGTAAAAATGAATGTATGTGTCCTGATATCGGAACCTGCGCCCTCATTAGTAAAAACAATAGCCCGCGCCACGCTGGTTGTAGAAATATGTATTGGACCTGAATATACGGTCCCAGTATTTCGATCTGGTTCTGATCCGTCCAATGTATAGCGGATTATTGAATTTTCTTCTTCAGAAGTTAACGTTAAATCAAACGGAGCATCATAAAATCCTCTGGTATGGGAAAAATCTGGCATTGAACTGATTGCTAAATATCCAGCGCTATTATTAGCAGTTCCCGGGGTTGGTTCATCAAATAAAAACCAGTCTTGTCCACCATCAGGTTGTCTGCCAAGTGAAACGTTTTCAGGAAGACTATTTATCCAGAGCGAGTCAATTATTTGTCCATTCTGAGAGGTCAGATATAAACTTTCGCCGTCACTATTAATTTTAAAATTTGTATGGAACATGGAGGGATTTAAATTTAAAATGGGGTCTGGTCCTTTGGCATTCTGCGGTATGTTTGTAAATTCAAATGATAGATAAGGAATCAGACTCATATCGCTTGAACTTGAACTTTTATTATGCACCTGAATGCATAATACATTCTCACCATTATTTAAAAATGATTTAGCAAATCCTATGTCGAATTTTTCAGGGTTGCCGCCATCATCAATTGTTGCTCCATGATCTCCATCTGCAGTTTGATTATAAGATACGGGAGTTCCAGGAACGCCAATATTTGATCGAGCAACTTCCTGACCATTCAGATAGGCAATAAAAGCATCATCATAATCAACATGTAATAATGCCTGATTAATACTACTCGAATCATCAATTGTAAAAGTATGACGAATAAATACTGAAATTGTACCATCCGGAACTTGTGTTGCATCATCACCATCGTCATATCCAAAACCACTGGCGCCTTCACTCCAATCAGTATCATCATATGAAATATCCGTCCAGTTTGATGGAATTGATGCATTTCCAATTTGGTATTTCCAATGATCACCTTCTCTTATAACTGTTTCCCAATGCTTATTTGAACCTACTCGATCTTTACCTGAGGCAAAGAGCAAAAAATGTTTGCCTGGAAGTAAACTGATGTTTGGAAATACCCATTTTTTTTTGGTGAGACTATCGTCAGATATCCCGCAGCCTTCAAGATTGAAGGAAGAATCGCTACTATTAAACAGTTCAATCCAATCCGGGAAATCGCCATTTTCATCTGATATAATTGATCCATTGGAAGACATTACTTCATTAATACATATATTTTGTGCAACAAGAATCCGTGGCATTAATAAAAATAACACTAAGTAAAAAAGATAAAACTTACGTTTCATCCTGCCTCCGGTTGCCCACGCACCAAACATAACCACTGAAACATGTAATTCTGAGTCACCCGGTTGTCTGTATTCCATCAAATCTTGCACCTTTGTTTTCATTACATGTTATAAATAATTTATTTCACTTATCACGGGGAATGTTGGATGAACTATATTCTGAATCAATCATCCACGGCCTGCTCTACCAATAATCGAAACTGCCAACCCGTATCATCAGATTTAGCATTTTGTGTTTGCTTCATCAATACGCCAACCAGTTCTTCCTTAGGATCTGCAAAACCCTCAGTATTAAAATATCCACCCCAATAAAACGTACCAGCGCTCCCCTGCCCGCCAACTCCTAGAGCTTTTTCATTAATTAGACCAAATGCCAGCCCATAATCTTTGTATGGTTTCCCTTTCCATTTGCTGCACATGTCGCCCGTCTGATTGACCATGATGGATTGCACCGTTGTACGGCTTAGTAAACGAATTCCGTTTAATTCTCCACCATTGAGATACATTTGCAGGAATGTTGCATAGTCTTTTACTGTGCTGCAAAGGCCTGCACCGCCGGAAAAGAACCGTTTAGCCCCTTTGATTGGATAGTCAGGATCATAGAATGTGATTGGATAACGGACCCACTTGCTTTCATCCGCTGGTTCTTGTACCGAAACTAAACGTTCTACCTTGCTTTCAGGCAGGTAAAAACCGGTATCTTTCATTTCGAGCGGATCAAAAATACGGGTTTTCAAAAACACGTCAAGCGGCATTCCTGAGATAACTTCGATAAAATAACCTAATACATCAAGACCTTCACAATAAGTATATTTTTCACCTGGATTGTGATGCAGCGGTAGTTTTGCCAATTTCTTTACATTTTCTTCAATGGTTATATCTTTTGTGGTGAATAAATCTATTATGCCAGCGTCTTTGTATATTTTTTGAAATCGTTCATCTTTATCTATTTCCCCATATCCAATGCCTGATGTATGGGTTAATAGATGTCGGATCGTGATTTCAGAAGTAGCGTCAACCGTTTCATAACTCCTATCACTGTCGTTATAACTCTTTAGCACCTGTGGATTTTTAAATTCAGGAATGTACTTTGAAATGGGATCATCCAATCCGAACTTTCCTTCTTCCCAAAGCATCATTACAGCTGTTGAAGTAATTGCCTTTGATTGAGAAGCAATCCGAAAGATGTCGTCCGTTCTGCACGCTCGTTCGGTTTGGTTGTCGGCCATCCCGAAGGCCTTTAAGTAAACAATTTTTCCATGGCGTGCGACCAAGGCTACAGCACCGGGAATATCTCCATCTGAAACAGCGTCTTCGCACATCTTGTCTATTCGTGCCAAACGTTCTGCTGAAATCCCTGCACTTTGCGGAGAAGCCTCAGTCAGTGGTGGGGACTTTTTAATTGATGTTGTCTGAGCATTTGCTGTTAAGCCAACAACAAGGAAAAAAATAGCAAAGATTGATTTAATTTTCTTGTGATCAATTATTGATAATATCATTTCCCTTCCTACATGTTCTAAAGGTTTTAATTTACCTTAGTCTTTTGTTAACAAGATTTTTAAGATAAAAATCATTTGAGTACTCCACGTACATGCAAAACTACTTGATCAATAACATTTTCTTAGATAATACTCTGTCTGAATATGAGAGTTGATATATGTATATGCCACTGCTCAGATTCTTTGCATCAAAATGGACTTCATACGTTCCTGCTGATTTCTCCTCGTTGATCAACTCAGCTACCTTTCTTCCCAAAACATCAAATATTTCCAACTGAACTTTGGATGCTTTTGGAATAGAAAATTCAATTCTTGTTGTTGGATTGAAAGGATTAGGATAATTCTGTGATATGCTGAATGCTTTTGGAAATTGATTCTCTTCTACAGACTTCACTGAAGTTGATAACGCAGAAACCCAATTAATTCCAGATTTAATAAATTTGAAAGCATCATCTGTAAGTGAAAGATAGCATAATTCATGAAGACCAATGACTTCCACTCTGTTTTGTATAGTCACACCAACTGCATTTACGGTCCCTTTTTCTATTCCATAAATAACGCACATTGTATCAATTGATGTCAAATTAGCAATCGGTATGATAGGAATTTGTGGGACAGAGCCAATCATTAATCCGGAATCACATAATGCAACAGTAGAACCATATGAGAATCCCGCGGTCAAAGGGCTATTTGTTTGGTCCACAATTTTCATCGGCTCCGAGTCATAGTTGTTAACAACCCTGTCTTTCTGGAAGTCCATCGCACCTGGCTTTGCAGCCCATCCTTCTAATATTACCAGTGGTACCGGAACAGATGGGAAAATGCCTTTTGCAAAATCACCTGAGCCCGGGGATTCTGATGCTACTGCCACATCATACTCGGCATAATCCAATGAATTTAAATCTTCTAATTCGGAGCTGGCTACATGTTTAACATAATATCCCCAAGTTTGCAACGTATCATTTATTACTTGATCTCCTGCTGACAAAGAAGATGGCGAGGAATTGCCCCCGATAATGAACATACATTTTTTTTTGTCAGTCGCACTTACTGAAATATTTGCTGTTGCCTCGTAATTACCCTCTTGCGTAACTACCGTTATTACCGCCGTGCCTTCACTAATACCTGTAACCAAACCTGAAGAACTTACCGCAGCAACAGTAGAATCGCTCGAACTCCAGTATACAGTATTATTTCCTGCATCAAAAGGTTGTACAACTGCAGTTAGCCGGGTAGTATCACCAACAACAATACCAGCACTTATTGGACTGACCGTAACACCGGTAACCGAAACATAGACTACCGTAATGGTACTTTGAGCCGTAAATCCCCCATCCTCGGTGGTAACTGTAATAGTAGCTGTACCTTCGGCAATACCGGTAACAAGTCCCGTTGAGGTTACCTTAGCAATAGATGTATCGCTTGAACTCCAGCTTAAGTTTTGGTTACTTGCTCCCTGAGGTTCGATTATAGCATTTAATTGCAAAGTACTTGTAATGCCTAAAGAATCTGTTGCAGGTGATAAACCTACACCTGTAACCGGTCCGCCTTCGCCAACTAATTCGTACAGGAATACTTCAAGATTTGTATATCCTCCTTCGCCTATACCATTTCTATCGGAAGGATCACTGGGATTCAATCCATGAGCTGTTTCCCATTCATCCGACATACCATCATGGTCGCTGTCAGTATACGGTGTCCCTGCCGCTAAAATGGGCCATCCACCAACATCTTCCGGAACAGTGATAATACCATTGTTGCCATAGGTATAAGTACCATTGCGAGCATCTTTCACTATGCGTGCATCTACTGAATCGCGATTTGGGAATAAACAGCCTGCATAATCAAGTACAGATAAATAAGCCTGTTCTGCAGTTTGCTGCTTAATAGGCATAGCGTTCCATGGAGTACTCATTTTTATATAATTGTTACCAGTAACTCCCTTCCAGTTGTCGTCAGTAACATCAGGATAACCGTTCACGTAATTATCGGAAACATACCAACTCCCCTTGTCGGTAGCGGAACGCGCTGAAGGATTTACGATCAGACTCTTTGGTCCTGTTGCCGGTCCCGACTTATAATAATTAGCTACAATATTTATAGTACTGAATGTGTATCGAGCATCTCCGGGCTGTGTTGCCTCACCCCCATAAGCACCTTGATAACCCCAGTTATAGAGTACGTTGTTTCTGTAATCATTATATCCGACGCCTGAACCCCAGCGTGGATTCCGGCTATCGTTATTAGCAATCAGGTTATGATGCCAGGTACCATAGTCGTTTCCCCAAATGCCTCCAAATCTATGACCAATACCTACGCCGTTTTCATACTTTTCGCACGCTTCAGAGATAATACACCATTGAACAGTTGTGCTATCATTATGGTAGAGTGACATCGTCTCGTCGGTGCTCCAACTGGCTGAAACGTGATCGAAGATAATATTCTTTTGAAACCTGCCGCCTATCGCATCATTTGCACCGTTGGCTGGGTCAAACCTTACACGAATATACCTGATGATTATGTTGCTGGCACTGGTGGAAAGATTTCCCCTAATACATATACCATCACCGGGTGCTGTCTGTCCTGCAATAGTAATATCGCCACGGGTAATATTGAAACTGCCCGTTATAGTGCCTGCAACTTTGAACACGACAATTCTTGGTCCTGAAGCACTTATTGCGGCACCGAGACTTCCGGGACCTGATGCGTTAAGGTTTTTCACCTCGATAACAGTTCCACCGCGTCCACCGGTAGTATATTTACCATACCCTTCGGCAGTAGGAAATGCAAGTTGCTGAGCAAAAATATTAAAACCACTAAAGACTAGTAGTATACTAATAACTATTTTCCTCGTTTCCATTTTGATATCTCAGTAAATAGTATTTTAAGACTTTATTTTAATGACAACTCGTTGATAACGAGTTAACTCGGGAGAACCATTGTCTTTTACTTCGCAAATTATGTGAATGCTTTGCCCATTTTCAGCATCTGCCGGAATATTAAATGAAACCTCTTGGGCTGTTGAATTTTCAATAGCTACACTTCCCGTATAAGTTCCGGCTTCTTTATATTGCCACCATTTGTATATCAGTTCATCACCATCCGGATCAGAAGATCCTTTTGCACTGAGTTGAATTTTAGTGCCAGGTTTTGCAGTTATATCCAAATCGTTTTCCAGTTTTACAACCGGAGGATGGTTAGCATCTTTATAAGATTTTACGCACCAATCGGCTCTTGAGGCAAAATCATTTTGTAAAGCATCCATCCAACGGGTTAATGGTCTAAAGTATTCTTCCATTAATCCTAAATCCTCCGGATATTTATTACGCATATAATTTCGACCCCATGCACTTCCGGTAAACCATCTTCCATCTGGATATTTATAATCCGGTTCATGAACCGGATCGAGCCAGGTGTTTTCACGTACATTCACATACCGGCCACCCCAGCCGCCATAATCTGGTGATTCCAATGAATTTAATCCTGTAGGATTAGTATAGATAAAAGCCGGTGAGTCTCCTTCGGATCGGAAAGAACCCTTCTGTTTCGGGCTTCCTGCTCTCCAACCTTCATTGTCATCATCACCTTTATAAGCTTCGTACAGCGAACAAAGTGGGCCATGGTCTGTCAGAATATTAGAATTCATCCATTCTACTTTGAAATAGTCAATTTTATCCTCAGGGATAATTTTATCCCACTGGTAAGCAATAGCCCAAAACTGGTCACAAATGATTGTTAAAATATTGTATTTACCCCAATGAGGACGGATGTAAGCCTGATAAGTTGAATCTTGCTCCCAGATAAAAAAGAAGCGCAATTTACTGGCTACATACTCCATTTTTTCCGGATGCTCTTCTTCAATTGATTTTAATGCACGCGCAATTGTATTTGTTCCGCCCCATGCCTGAAGCCAGACGGGACGATCATCGGTTTCATCTAAGAGAACGTCAACAATATGCTGAGATCCGGCAGTTATTGAATCCATCTCTCCCTCGAACTTAACATTGCCGAGAAAAGTACGTGATTTCAGATAATCCGGGGTAGGATAATCTGCACTATGTTTAATTAGATTGGGATATACCTCTTCATATGCTTCCAGGTATGGATCTACCCAGGCATCACCAGCCCAATTATGACCTTGCCAGTGATACTGAGAACTGGAAGTAATAATACCTTCAACATCCCATTCATTTGTATATAGTAAAAATCGAACCAGGGAGCATCTATCATCAACCTCTCCGTCACTTGTAACAATGACACGCGACTTGGAATTATTACTATGTACACTTGTAGTACACATAGTCAGTAATGTTAAAAAGCTTAAAAGAATAAAATTTCTCATAATATTTCTTCTTTTGTTATTGATATTTCGTACCCTTAAGTGTTTGCCTTAAATGTTATCAGTTTTCCGGCCACTCACTTTTCAATAGATAATGAAATGTGCTGTTTACTGAATTTGGTCTTGCTTTCAGCACTTCAATTTTCTCGTTATTAAGTAAACGAATCATTTCAGCGCCGGCATAAAGTACCGGACCATAGCCATGAGTAGCGTAAATGCTTTTGCCCCGATGGTAGTAATATGTATTATCATGCGCGAAAGTTGTGCCTTCACATGTTCCATCCACCGCACCATTTTCAAGAACACGTGTTTTAATAGCGTTCCAGCCTGTGAGTGCGACCGGACCATACACATGATTAATCCATCCTTCATTGATTCCTTTGGCAATAGCAAAAGTAAACATGGCTGTGCAGGATGTTTCCAGATATGTATCGGTTTTGTCCAGCATATTATGCCAGAAACCGGTACCATCTTGCAGGCTAGCAAGACTGCGAATCATTGAACGATATAGGTGAAGTACCTTATCACGTCCATTATAATTTTCAGGCAATACACCAAGCAATTCCGCCATAGCCATTAAAGTCCAGCCATTGGCACGCCCCCAGTAAAAGCGTGGGTCATAATCGCCGGATGTTACATTCCAGCCATGGTCAAAAAGTTCTTTCTCCGGAATGTAGAGTCTTTCTGCCATTTGCAGAATCTGCCATACTGCATCATCAAAATATTTATGATCACCGGTAAGCACTCCCATATTAGCTAGGAAAGGTACGCTCATATATAAATCATCTGCCCATACGGATTTATACTGCGGACGATTACGCGCAAGAGTACCATCTTCTAGACGAAATTGTCCGTTAGAAATGTAATCCGCTGTTATGTTTATAAGGTCCAGATAATCATCATTTTTATTCTTCAGATAGGTTTTAATCATAGCAGCACCAATAGAACCGCAATCATCCAGCGCGTGGAAATTTGGAGTTCTGCCCCAACCACCACGTGCTTCATCTCCAAAAACTTCCTTGTTTTTAATGAAATAAGGCAAAGTCTCAATTACCAAATCATAGAATTTTTTATTATTGGCAAAGAAGGCCGTATCGCCTGTGACATCATCGATATACTCAAAGGCAGAAAGAACAACTCCGTTTGTGTATCCCCATTCGCCAGCGAATCCGCTCGAAACACGCGCATTTTTATTCGGTTTAGTAAAGTCAGTTATCTCCATACCGGTTTCTGAGTCGACAATTTTTAATGTGCTGGTGGATTCATAATACTGGCGAACACGGTTCAGTACTTCTTTGATACCTTCTTCGGTAGGATATTCATAAGGAACAGGATAATCAGGAATTCGCCCCGCTGCATCTTCCTGGGCAACTATTGTACTGGAAAGTGAAATAAATAGAATAAAAAACATCCAAATTAATTGATTTAATAGTTTCACAAATAATGCCTTATCCGTGTTTGAATAATGTTGAATATGAAGTTTCTTATAAATTTTCATGTCGCTTTTCCCGTTTATTTAACATTTCATTTGTTTTATAAACTTTGAGTATCTTCTCAGCATCGGATACCAGGTCAATTATTTATCCCTTAGCCAATCCCAGTATTTCGCCCAATCCAATAATGCTTCATTTCGCCATTTCAGTACTGTCTTTGCACCTTGCCGGATGCCATCATACAATGAAGCATCTGGTCGATCCGAATACCAGTTGGCGCCTAATTTATAATCAGTAGAACGTGGCTTACCCGGCCAAATATTATCTACAACAAATTCCCCACTTTGCTCCTGAAATCCGGGAATATCTGAAGTAACCTTATAAGTTAGAGTTTCCGTTTTTTTCGGTGCATATCTAATAACATAATTTCCATCTCCAAGATAAAAACCTTCCCATTTTTGTTCGCCAATCCCAGCTTGCACAGTCATAGTAAAACATGCTGAATCAGGAGGGATGTTTATTTGAGGTCCTTGAAAATGGAATTCCAATATTGAACACAGTGAGACTGTATCGGAAACTGTTGTATTACGGTTGAAGACAATTCTTGAACTGCGGTTAATTTTTTTAAAACTGCCTCCCCAACTTTCTCCAAATGGATTATCAGGATCTCCGCTCATCATATATAATAATGAAGGAGTATCGCCCATTTTAATTGTTCCATTGTAGAATTTTTTAAAACCTTTGCCCAAATATCCTGCACCCCGGATGTAATTGTCATAATAATTTTCATTATTCAGACTATCGGGTACGCCGCTATTGGAAAAGAATCCGTAGTATGAAGAATTTACTTCAATGAACCAGAGATCAGCAAAATTTTCAGCTATATATGCATAACTGTTGGCACTCCATTTTTTATTGGGTCCTCCAATCCAGTAAACCCTTATCCTATTTTGGATATCGGGAGCGTCATGCAACGCTTGAGCCAGGTCATCCAGACCACCCCAAACAAGTACCCATAGAGGCTGCTCACTTTTTTTCTCTGCGCATTTGATAATCCAGTCGGAACCTTCTGTAGCTGATATATATCCGTAATAAGGGGCTCCGCCTTGTCTTCCCTGTTTGCAAACAGAACGTAAATAATCTGGGGAAGGATAATCTTTCGAATGTTGTTTAAACTTTGACAAATCCTTTTCGTAAAGATCAATCATATTTAAAATGACCTGCTTGCTTCCATGTCCATAGGAAGGAGATGAAATAAGCCCCTCAGTATCAAACATGTTACTGTACATTAAAAAATGTATCATCGATTGATTATCATCCGGATCTGTACCACCTATATCGGAACTGATAAGAATACGTGGCTTGACCGGTAAATGACTCTGAGCTATTAGGATTACAGAACATAAGAAGATAGTTAGAAATAGAATCGGCTTATTCATATTCATTCACCATGTTTATAAATATTCCACTTAAGATAAGTCTCCACAGATTCACTTAATACATCACCAACACTTCCTCGAACCATCGCAACATGGTGTTCAAAACCATTTTTCGTTATATACTTTAGAAGTTTCTGAAGATCATTTACCTTTGTTACCGCTATACCTCCATCCATACCGTAAGGATCATCTGAAAATTCACCCTCGCCGATATAGGACTTTATAATACCGTTTGTATCATCTGTCGATAAACGAAAGTATGTCATATGTCCGGATTTAACTTTCCCCTTTATCGCTCCGAAACAGTTTTCCTGACCGAGTACTGTTCCTAAAACATCAAGATTGGATATTTCAATTTCGTTTCCGAAAAAGCTTTTCGGGTAATTACTGCAGTGTGTACACACACACATATTTCTGTCGTCACCAAAGTTATTATTCCAGTCGAGAATTGCCGGGGGGTTACCGGAGGAAAGGGCAAGCATGTACATAGAAATTACTCCGGCAATATCAACTTCACAAGCACACGGCACCATTTTTTCGCCAAGCATGCTCATGGATAAACAAGTTGCGCAACCGTAATTATTTTGTACGGAATTCCAGCATTGAATACCCGCAGCGTCAATTTCGTTTTCGGCAATCCATTTCTCAATTGCAATTCCCAATTTTGCCTGAAGATAAACTTTAGTATCATTTATATATGAAGGTATTTTTCCATATTCCTTAATTTCGCCTAATTTCACTTTTAACTCTGATGCTTCACTATCGATTCTTTCAGCCTCGCCTATTATTTCTGATAAGTCAACCGGTACTACGGTAATACCCGAAGCTTGCAATAACTTTTCACTTGAGCGCATTGTTTGAAATGCAGCCGGTCGCGCGCCTATTGCACCTACACGTGCGCGTTTTAAACCGCCGACAACACGGCATACAGACGCAAACTTTTGAATGTCATTCTTAAAAGTATCACTGTCCACCTTACAAGTATGATATGTAGTCTCGGTATATGGAATTCCATATTGATAAAGATTATTGCATACAGATATTTTTCCACAAAATGCATCGCGCCGGCTTTTAACATCTACTTTACCATTATCATCGTCTTCGGCATGAACCAGAATCGGAACTTTTAAATCCGCGTATTTAAGCGTATTTACAACTCCAAGTTCATCCCCAAAATTTGGAAGCGTTATAATTATTCCATCGATGATATTACGGTTTTTGCTGAACAGCTCTGCGCAAATGCGGGCATCCTGCAAAGTTTCTATTGCACCAGTTGGTGTTGCTTCGGCTGGAAGAATAATTACTTCATAACCCAGTTTTTCCAACACATCAATAATTTTCATTCTTCCTTGTTGCGCCAATTCGAAGTTGAAGATATTACGAGTAGCAACGATGACACCGAATGTAAGTTTTTGTTTGTACGCCATGATATTTCACTTTTTATTTTGTTTCTAAATTGATTTTATTCTTAATTCATTAACACTGTGAATAATCCCGCTGCCAATCAACTTCAAAACCTAATGCCTCAAAGAAGCAGCGAAGTTATTCAAAAACCTTTTTACTTCCGCTTGAATCAACATGATAAATTGACAACGTACTGGTTTTTTCAACAATAAATTTCTTCCCGTTGCAAGTTATTTCACCGCCTATTTCTTTACCAGGTTCAATTGGCATAATAAGTACATAAACATCTTCATCATTTCCCGGAACAACCGTAACGTAAGCGTCTTCCAATTGAGTAACCGGAGAAGGCAATTCAAGTTTTTTGATTTCGGCAGAAAGTCGTTCCATATCGTCTCCGACGTTAAACGATACTTTTGCTTTCATATCAACTTTCTCACCATCTACCGTTAATCGTGGTATTTCATCCACAAAGTAAATTGGGAAATTATTCTTTTGCATTTCTCTTATTGTTGACAAACATTCGTTTGAAACTATTTTTGAATATGGCAGAAGCACAGCCTTATATTTTTGATCACGAATCTGAAAAACTCCGTCTTTGATATTTCCTTCAGTAAATAACCAGTCAGAAATTGCATCGACCTGTATACCAAGTGCTGGCATTATTCCGACTAAGCGACGAATCTCATCCATCATTTTTCCTGTTGCAGGTTGAAGCGATGTTAAAAATGTTGAGATAGGAAAAACAATTGCTACTTCGGCAACAGGAAGCTTGTATTTTGTAATGTTGATAACTTGCTGGGTTCTTTTATTTAATTCAGGAAGAATGCTCCATGAGGAATGATCGGGGAAGCCCGGGCCAAAGCCCCGTGACGCGCCTACCACACCGGTATATCCGTAACAATGCTGAAGCCAGGTATTCGAAAACAACGGCATTAAATCGTTCCAATAAATCGGGACTTCATTCTTATAGTTTGTCCCCCATCTATTATAATGTGCAACACCGTCCTGCGAATATTTTGCAAGTGATGATGCCAGAATCATAAAGGCTGTTTGTTCATACTTACCTGCCGGGTCTGTGGTAAAATATTTTTCAAAGGAACCATCATCGGAATAACCGCCGTCCACCGAAACAAGTCCGCGCCAGTAATCTCCGCACCCTGCATACATATCATCCGGAATAGTGTGCCATGTTTGATGAATTCCCATACGAAGCGATCCAAAAAGTTTTTCACCGTAATCCCAAAAACGTTTTTCACCGCCGAATACATAATCCATCAGCAATTCAAAATAATCCTTACGGACTTTCAATTGACTATTGTCGTCCATATCCAGAATAAGCGAATGCAAACTTTCTTTAAGGTCGTAACCATATTTATTTTTAAAGTCATTATAAATCCTATCACTGATTGCGAACTGCCCGAATTGAAAATAGTAACCGGGTTCATCCCACCACAAACCGTTAAAATTCATATCTCGTTTTTTGTATTCGTCAAGAAGACCCGACATAATTTTTTCATGTTCAGGAGAATCGAATGCATACATGTTGGTCATGAATTTTGGGAAAGCAAAAACATACCAGTCACCCTCCGGCAAATTGGTCTTTCCAAAAACTTCCACATTATACATACTTCTATTCACAAAGAAATGAGCATCGGCGGTTATATCTCTGATTGATGATTTCACAACCTTTCCATTCTCCCGCTGGTACGCAAATACCTTTTCAACCGAAAGAGGATTTAAGCAAAGAGAAACTTCAGTTAACAAATGTATATCCCTGCGCATAGGATATTCATAACTCAACGAGTACTTGTTATTTTCTACTTTGCATTCATTCAATTGTATACGATCGGGTTGGGGACCATCAACAATTATGTTGGGATTGAATTTTTTATTCACTAAAATCACCTCAGCGCCGTACCCGGTTTGCTTAACTATTTCGTGTGCGGCTAAACGTGGATCGGGTCCCCAGTTAAATTCCATACCTTCTTCTACACATGCATCGCTTGCAGTTTTAACGGCATTGATCATTTCTTCATCATACAATTGATAATGCGTAGCGCGTGGCATTGCATAAACGCCCTCGAAACCCCTGGTTTTAATATCCTTCAGTTGTTCCAATAGCAGATTGGGATTATCAATTACACTGTCCTGCCATGTCCAAAAAATCGATGAGATAATTTTTTCCCCTGGACGCTCACCATCGGAAGCAAATACGGTTGTAGTAATTACTAATAATTGAAACAGGAATTTTGTTTTGGCAAATTTCAAATCAATCTCAAGATTATCTATTAGTTTCATTTATGTTGTTCTTAAGGTCGTGCTAGGCACTTTTGTTATCAGGATTTCTTACCCTGTGTGAATACGATAAGGTTTTGTATAAAACCGTTCTTTAAGTAATTTATATTATTCAGAAACACAGATATCGGCATTAATTAGAAATTTCCATTAGTCCTTTTTCTGAATTTTATCAATAATTACGGCAAGCAAAATCACCAATCCTTTAATAACCTGCTGCCAGAAAGGGGATACATTCAAAAGCACTAATCCGTTATTTAATACCCCTATTATCGATGCGCCTATTACCGTACCCATTATTGAACCTTTCCCGCCGTTCAATGATGTACCACCTATAACAACAGCAGCAATAGAATCAAGTTCATAGCCCATGCCCGCATTTGGCTGGGCTGAATCCAATCTCGCAGTAACTAACAAACCAGCCACACCTGAAAGTACACCGGCAATTACATATACAAATACTTTTACACGGTTGACTTTTACTCCTGAAAGCAAAGCAGCTCTTTCATTACCACCGATTGCGTATATGTATCTTCCGGTTCGCGTTTTATTCATAAAGAACACTGAAATACCAATTACTAAAATAGATATCCATACAGGCATCGGGACTCCGGCAAACCAGCCTGTTCCAATGAAATTAAAATTATCTCCTAACTGAGTTATCGGAAATCCTTTTGTATAAAGCATTGTTAAACCGCGGGCAATTGTAAGCATAGCCAGAGTTGCAACAAAAGGAGGTACTTTGAATTTCGTAATCATAAATCCATTAAACCATCCTATAATTCCCCCAGCAATCAAAGCGACAATTATAACTCCCAATATTGTAAACCCGACAAACAGGTTCATACCTTCTATTTCAATTCCATGTTTAATTAGACCAGCGGCAATTGCTCCTGTAAAGGCAAGTATCGAACCAACCGAAAGATCAATACCTCCGGTAAGGATAACCATAGTCATGCCCACCGATATACATAGATTAACGGAGATTTGTCTTGCAACATTAAACAGGTTACTACTGGAAGCAAAATTATCCGAAAGGATTGTCATTGCAACCACCATCATCATTAAAGCAATGAGAGGTTGAAGTATTGATAAATTGATTTTAGTTTTTTTCATTTACTCAGATAATTCTAATATGAGAAAAAAGATGAACAATTTTATAATTCGCTATTTATGCTAATTTGATGGTAAAGCTGCTTTTAGTATTTTTTCATCCGAAAAATCCTTTCGTTTGAATTCTCCGGTTAATCTCCCTTCGCATATTGTTATTATCCTGTCGGAAATTGCCATAATCTCCGGTAATTCCGATGAGACAACAACTATTGCCATTCCTTCGTCAGCCAACTTGTCAATTAGTTTATAAATTTCATTCTTTGCATTAACATCTATACCGCGGGTCGGTTCATCGAGCAGTAGGATTTTGGGATTAGTAACAAGCCACTTCGATAAAACAACTTTTTGCTGGTTTCCCCCGCTAAGTTTTGCTGTTGCTTGTTTTGCAGAATAGGATTTAATGTTTAACTTATTACGATAATCATCGGCCTGACCAACCTCCATTTTTGAGCTAAGCATTCCGTTTTTTATTACATTTCCCATCGAAGCAAGACTAATATTTTCTGCAATATCCATGTCCAAAATCAAACCGTCAGATTTTCTGTCTTCCGGAATTAATGCTAATCCTGAATTTATTGCGACGGTGGAATTAATAATTTTCAAATTTTGACCGTTAATAAAAATGCTTCCGTAAGAATTTGAAGAATGCAAACCGAAAATGGTTTCAAGCAATTCTGTTCGACCGGCACCCATCAAGCCGAATATACCGAGTACCTCTGAGCTTCTGACTTCAAAGGAGATATCCTTAAGTATATATTTTTCAGTATCACCCATTTTTTTAAGTGTTAGCTCCTTAACCTGCAACTTAACAGGACCAATGCTATGTTCTTTCTTGACAAAGAATTCTTTAATGTCCCGTCCAACCATAAGTTTAATTATTTCATCAACTTTTACATTTTTAACGGCAGACTCGTTGATTGAACGTCCGTCCCTAAATACGGTAACATAATCTGCCAATTTTGTTAACTCATCCATTTTATGAGTGATATAAACTATTGCAACTCCCTGGGTTGTAAGAGACTTTACAAGTTTAAAAAGAATATTGGTTTCACTCTCGGAGAGAGCGGAGGTAGGTTCATCCATAATAAGCACACGCACATCAAAAGATAATGCTTTTGCAATCTCAACAATTTGTTGCTGCCCGACGCGAAGCTTTGAAACTTTGGTTGTTACATCTTTGGTAAATTCCAGTTTCTCAAGCAAAGCTTCCGCATCTTTTCTCATCTTTTTCGAATCAATAATACTTGCATTGTTGAGAAATTCACGTCCAAGGAAAATATTTTCGACAATAGATAAATATGGGATTAATTGAAGTTCCTGATGTATTATGGATATCCCGGCGTTTCTTGCATCACTAGTATTCTTGAAACTTGTTCTTTCTCCAAAAAGTAAAAGTTCTCCTTCGTAATCAGTATAAACACCTGACATAATATTCATTAGCGTAGATTTGCCGGCGCCGTTCTCGCCAACAATTGCATTTACTTTTCCAGCGTATATTTTTAAATTAACATTATCGAGAGCCAGAACTCCCGGAAAACTTTTCGAAATTCCCCGTGCTTCCATTATTGTATCGGTAAAATCATTGTTCATCGGACAATCTCAAGTTTCAGCGGTACAATTTCCAATTCCTCCGGAATATTTTCCCGGTTTGCTGCCACAGCACCGATAAATTTCACATCTGTTCCGGGCAATATTGTATTCAATTTATCCCCTATCACTTTCGTTAAAACTGCATTATTCAATTCCGAAGCTACTTCATTAAATTCCATAGTGTTGTTAAAATCGTCAATTTTAAAATAGCCGACGGCATCTCTTGCTGTGTTTCCAAAAATATATTTTAGAACCAAGTTATATTTGAGATTCCCGTTAGGTAGAGCTACCGGAATTTTCTCAGCGTCCCCTCCTGCTGTTCTTGTAATACCCTTCACAAGGAAACTATAGTCCGAGGAAATTCCAACAGTCTTACCGTACTGTTTAATTAAATAACTGGGATTGGCGGTAAGTAAAGAGTCAAATATCTTTAAATTGAGTGCAGTGTTGAGGATTTCATCTAATTTACTCTTCCAAAAAAAATCTACTGCTTCTTTTGGATTGAAATTCTTTTTCATCTCCTGCTGCTGTATCAAATCAAGCTTTTCAAAATAGACGGAGTTATATAGCATAAACGCAGCTAAAAGAACAATTATAAAAACAGAAAAAAACTTCTTCATTTACTATCCTTATTAATCCTTCTATGAAAAGAGCAAATTAATTAGAATTGCTTTGAGTCAGCAGTCACTGTCAAAAGCAAATATCACTTAGTTTTTCCGTAAGCAATATAATTTTGGACATTTTCTTTTGTAACAAGTTCGACAGCAACAGGTACCTTTTGAGGGAAATCACTTTTACCGTTTATATATTTATCTGCAAACTCGGCAGCAGTTTTAGCCATAATTCTGGGGAATTGCATTCCAGTTGCTTCGATCTTACCATCTTTTATTCCTTGCACTACGTCTGCAGCGCCGTCAAACCCGAAAATTAAAATCTTATCTTTTCTACCTGCAGCAAGTACAGCCTGATAAGCTCCCATAGCCATTGCATCGTTTCCGCAAAATACAGCATTAATATCCGGATGTACTTGAAGTATAGATTCCAAAACTTCCATCGCTTTGTTTCTGTCAAAATCTGCGCTTTGTTGTGCTACCATTTTAAAATCCGGGTAATTATCGACAACGCTATGGAATCCTTTGGAACGATTCCAGGTATTATTGTCGCCGACTAATCCAAGTAATTCTACATATTCACCTTTCCCGTTCAATTTTTTTACAAAATATTGCCCTACTAAAACAGCTCCGGAATAATTATCCGATAGTATCTGGGAAGCGGCAAGATTGTTTGCATCAATTTCACGGTCCATACAGAATACAGGTATCCCGGCTTCTTTGGCAGCTTTCACATTAGATATTGAACCTTTTGCATCCGTCGGATTGAATAAAATTGCTTTATAGCCTGAAGCAATAATATCATCGAAATTTGAGTTTTCTTTTGAAGCATCATTTTGCGAATCAAAAATAACTGCTTCGTATCCGAGTTCTTCAGCGCGCTGTTTGGCTGAATTACCTAGAATAACAAACCAAGGATTGTTAAGAGTTGAAATTACGACGGCAATTTTATCTTTATCTTTTGAGTTGCTTTTGTTACAAGACGTAATTAAAGATAACATTGCAATTGCCATTATAAATATTATTGATTTTTTCATCTTTTTTATCTCTATTATTTCAAATAACCAATTAGTTGGAAAGAGCAAGCTTCACTGCTTTTTTCCATTCGTTATGGAATTTCTCAACTTCCGATATAGGCATCACCGGTAAAATATAATCGTTTCCGGTGTGGGTGTGGATAGCTTCAACTTCTTTAAAACTGTTCCAACGCTTTAACGCAAAACCATTCATCAACAAAGCACCCAGAGCAGATGCTTCTTCAATTTTACTCCGGCTTATTTTTGTTTGTAGAACATCAGCTTGAAATTGCATTAAAAAATTGTTTCTTGTCGGTCCACCGTCAACACGAAGATCATTAAGTTCAACTCCGGATTCGTTTATCAATGTGACTAAATCCTTTACTTGATACGCAATAGATTCGAGAGCCGCCCTTACAATATGTGCCTTTCCGGTTCCACGGTTCATCCCGCAAATCAGGGCTCTTGCATCGTTATCCCACCAGGGAGCTCCTAGTCCGGTAAATGCAGGCACAAGGTATACACCTTCGGTATCTTCAATGGAATTAGCAAGTAATTCTGTTTCTTCTGAGGAGCTAATAAGTTGCAGTTCATCTTGCAGCCATTTAATTGTAGCGCCTGTAAAATGAATATTACCTTCAAAGGCATAAAACACTTTTTCTTTTACAGCAAAACCAATCGAAGTAACAAGTCCTTTGGGAGCTGAAAGTGCTTCTTCTCCTATGTTCACCATTATTGAAGAACCGGTTCCGTATGTTGCTTTGCCCATTCCCGGTGAAAAACACATTTGTCCGGCTAAGGCTCCATGAGAATCACCTAAGACTCCGGCAATAGGTACTTCGGGAATAATTCCATTCAATGTTGTTGAACCATATTGCTCATCGCAGGGTAAAACTTCAGGCATCATTATTTTAGGTATACTAAAAAGCTCCAGTAGTTCCGGATCCCATTTCAATGTATGAATATTGAATAGTAGAGTTCTCGATGCATTTGTGTAATCGGTTGCATGTACTTTTGAAGAAGTAAGATTCCAGATTAACCAACTGTCAATTGTTCCAAATAAAAGATGTCCTTCGTCTGAAGACCGAGCCGCGCCTTCTATGTTTTCAAGTATCCACTTTACTCCGCTTGCGGAGAAATACGGATTGATGTTTAATCCGGTTTTCTCCATTATAAATTTTTCATAACCTGCTGAAATCAGCTCTTCACAAATTTTTTCACCGCGGTTACACTGCCATACAACAGCATTACACACAGGCTTTCCGGTTCTTTTATCCCAAACAACAACTGTTTCGCGCTGATTAGTTATTGCTATTGATGAAATATCGGAAGGATTAATATTGTTTTCCTCTAATAATAATTCAACTGCTTTATAAGTATTCCCAAGGATCTCCCCGGCGTCATGTTCAACCCAACCCGGTTTAGGATAAAATTGTTTATGCTCAACAGATGCACGGGCAATTAAATCCGCATTTTTATCAAACAGTATTGCTTTGGTTGCCGAAGTGCTTTGATCTATGGTTAAAATATATTCCACGAGCATTAAACCGTTTTAAATGAACCTGATTTTGATTATTATTTAGACATTCATTTCAAATATATGAAATGAAATTTAGCAAATGAATTTGAGTGAGTAAAACAACTTACCTTTATAAATATATTTGCAACTGAGATTTTTTACTAATCATTTTGCACGAACTTTAAAGCTGTATTATAAATTCCTTCGCTATCTAAACCATAATGTTTAAAAATTTCTTTCGATGAACCATGCGGGGCAGTTTCATCAGGTATTCCAAGAATGCGAATAGGGACAGGATGATTCGAAGCAACAACTTCTGAAACAGATCCTCCCAGTCCTCCAAAGATACTGTGTTCCTCAACAGTAATGATTTTCCCTGTTTCACGAGCAGCTTTTATCACAGCTTCCTTATCGAAGGGTTTAAGAGTGTGCATATCAACAACACGTGCATGAATACCATTTTCACGTAATTTTTTCGCGGCAATTAAACAATGATAAACCGTTTCACCAGTGCCGATAATTGTAAGATCGCTGCCCTCAAGAAGAAGATTAGCTTTTCCTATTTCGAAAGGGACATTATCATTTTCATAAACGTCAGGGACTGCATTTCGCCCAAGCCGGATAAAAACCGGGTAAGGATAATTTATTAATTTATAGACCAATTTTTCTGTCTGATAATTATCGCATGGTAAAATAATATGCATACCAGGAAAGGTTCTTAGCACAGCAATATCGTGCAGACTATGATGTGAAAACCCGAGTGCACCATAGCTCACGCCACCGCTTACACCCAATATTTTTACCGGATATTCGGAATATGCTACATCGACTTTTACTTGTTCCAAACTCCTGGCAACATAAAAACACGCAGGACCACAAACGAATGTTTTTTTACCGGCGGAAGTTAAACCGGCTCCAACACCAATTGCATTTTGTTCGGCAATCCCCAATTCAATAAATTGTCTAGGCAATTGTTCCGCAAAATCATTTAGAGTAACTGAACCGCGCGCATCAGTTGTTACCGCAATTATATCTCTATCTTTTTTCGCCAATTCTAAAAGAGTATTGGTAAACATTTTGCGGCACGGAATAGAATTATTATTTGTTGAGTTCATTATGATTTCCAGTTAGACTATTTATTCTATCATTCATTTCCGTAATAGCTTCAATAAATTCATCCTTGCTCGGCACGCCATGATGCCATTTAGCATTCTTTTCCATGAAAGAAATTCCACATCCTTTGATAGTATGAGCTATAACTAGTTTTGGCTTGGAATTACTTGAATCCAAATTGCTTAAAGTACTTACAATTGATTCCATATCATGTCCGTCAATATCAAATACTTCCCAGCCAAAGGATTCCCAGCGTTCCCGAATCGGTTCCAAGGACATTACATCTTCGGTTCTTCCGCTTATCTGAAGTTCATTTCTATCGATAATTGCTATAAGGTTATCCAATTTATAATGAGTAGCTGCCATAGCAGCTTCATAAACCGAACCCTCCCCTTGTTCACCGTCACCCATTAAGACATAAGTCTTAAAACTTTTCTGATCCATTTTGGCTGCCATTGCAAATCCAACCCCCACCGATAAACCGTGTCCTAAAGCCCCGCTGTTGTGTTCAACACCCGGTATTTTATTTACCGGATGACCGGCAAGCACGGAACCATAATGACCATAAGTATTCAAAACCTCATCTTCAATAAAACCGACTGCAGTTAAAACTGTATATAAAGCTTCCACACTATGACCTTTACTCAGAATAAACCTGTCGCGATTAGCATCATCGGTTTTTTTTGGATTAATATTCATGATATTGAAATAAAGTGCTGTTTCAATTTCAATTGATGAAAGCGAACCACCAGTATGACCCGAATTCGCTGAATAAATAATTTCAACTACTCTTTTTCTAATTTTTTCTGCTTGTAATTGAAGCTCAATTATTTCGTTTAATTTTGTATTTACCATAATTTCACTTTCGTTTTATATAAAATAAGAAAATTATTCGAAATTTAAAACGCATTAATAGAATATTTTCGAAAGTGTTCGAATCTTTTCGAAACCACTTTATTCTATTTTCATCCCTCACTATTTGAATTTCTTCTTAATTACATTTAGAACATTACTATTATACTTCTTTCAATCCGATTAAAAATAAACACCGACATTTTGAAAAAAGTAATGATTCATGGCTGAATTCTTTTCCGAATTGAACATTTCATTCCGAAAGACTAAGTCAGAAGTCAATTTAATTGCTTGCGGCATGCACTTGTCCTTTTCTATTATATTCCTAATAGTTAGTTCAAATGCCTTGCGGCTATATTCTAGAGTCGGTTGTTCAATATATACTAAAGGTTGTACAGCCAATTGCTCTATTGATTGATACCCTGAGGTTATTAGTTCAATGTCCCCTGGAATTTTCATTCCCACAACATTAGCAGCTTTAAGAATTCCAATCAATATTGGATAATTAGAACAAAAGATACATTCTGGAATATTTTTTGATTCATAGAGTTTAATAAAGCAATCATAACCAGATTTACTTTCACTACTGCAATCCAGGACCATATTTTCGTCGACGGCAATGCCATTCTGTATGAGAGCTGATTTAAATCCTTCCACTCCGTTAAAATCATCATTATGCTCAGATATATAAACAAACTTGTAATAACCTGAACTTATTGCATAAGCTGTAGCTTTAAAAGCTCTTTCAAAACAATCAATAGTGACTTTGTTAAATTCATTATTATCAACGACATCATTTATCAATGTTAATGCTACACCAAGTTTTTTAACCTGACGAAAAATCGATAAGTCTTTTGTCTCTTTTGTTACTGAAATAATAATCCCATCAACACGCATGGATAATAAAGACTCAATTAGTTTTTTTTCATAATTCACATTTCCCTGCGATATTTTCAAAATAATTTCATAACCCATTTCATAGGCAATTTGATACATCGTTTCAATTACAGGTGTAAAAAAGAATTGTGTGATGTTTGGTACAATAATTCCAATTACTTTTGATTGGTTTGAGGAAATATTTTTAAAAAAATAATTAGGAATGTATCCCAATTCATGAGCAAGTTTTTTAACCCTTTTAGAGGTTTCTACCGATATATCCGGATGCCCTTTCAAAGCCTTCGAAACCGTTACAGCAGATACTTTCATACGCTTGGCAATATCTTCAATCGTTGTATATGAGCTGTATTTCATTATATATACTTTATTTAATTAATTAGAAATAATTATTTTACTAAAACAATTTTAATCGATTGATAAAATGATCCAGCCTCCATTTGTACCAAGTATATGCCAGATGCAAGATCACTTCCGTTAAATTTCACTTTGTGTATTCCTGCTTGTTCATAAGCATTTACTAAAGTGTAGATTTCTTTACCAAGCATATTAAACACCCTAATTGTCACAAAACCAGATTCCGGTACTTCGTATTTTATTGTTGTAGTAGGATTAAATGGATTGGGATAATTCTGTTCGAGCCGGAATTCAGCAGGTAATAATCCTTCATGATCCTTAACACCGGTCGGGTCTCCTACCGTGACAATTACCCTCTGATACCGTGTTAGCGATGGTGTTCCCTGATCTGTCACTTCGCATATAATATGGATGGTCTCTCCAGTAGCTGCATCTGCGGGAACTATAAAAGAAGCAGCCTGTTTTTCGCTATTTTGGAAGTTGATGGTTCCTTTATAAGAACCTACCTCCATAAACTGCCACCAGTTGTAGGTCAGTTCATCGCCATCCGGATCATTTCCCTGGGCGCTTAGTTGGACAGTATCACCTGGCTGGGCTGTAATTTCCGGATCATTGACAAGTGCAACAATCGGTGTATGATTAGCTTCAGAATAAGGTTTTACACACCAGTCTGCTCGAGCCGCAAAGTCATTCTGCAGCACATCAATCCACCGCCATATCGGTTTAAAGTACTCTAGAAACTCTTCCTGGGTTGCCGAATTTTCCCTCAGACTTTTTCGGCCCCACGCCGTAGTTGTATACCAGCGTCCAGAAGGATAAGAGTATCCTTCCACAGGTATAGGATCAAGCCAGGTATTGTCGCGAACCAATACATAGCGTCCGCCCCAGCCGCCCCAGTCAGGGGATTCCAAACTCCGCAATCCCGTCGGGATTGCATGTATAAAGGAGGGTGAATCTCCCTCTGAACGGAATCTTCCATCACTCTGTGCTTCGTAATTAGCTAATAGAGGGCCATGATTCTCAAGCAGGTTTTCATTCATCCACGATGAATTGAAATAGTGCGCCATCTCAGCAGGTAAATCCCAATCCTCCCACCAGTAGCCGAAGGTGATAAATTGATCGGAAATAATAGTCAGGATATTATACTTTCCCCAGTTAGGCTTTATATATGACTGGTAAGTATCATCCTGTTCCCAAATAAAATAAAACTTAAGTTTGCCGGCAACATAATCCATTTCTCCGGGATAGTCATCCTGAATGGTTTTTAATGCTCTTGCAAGAGTACTCATACCTCCCCATGCCTGGAACCATATCGGCCGGTCATCCGATTTATCTAAAAGAAGATTTACAATATGCTGAGAACCCGGTGTAATTTTCTCCATCTCTCCTTCCGTATCAACGTTTCCAAGGAAAGAACGTGAACGGAGAAATTCTGGAGTCGGATAGGTACTATCATGCAGGATAAGGTTGGGATAGACATCTGCATAAGCGTTTAAATACGCCTCACTCCAATCATCTCCTGCCCAATTATGATCGTGTGCATGGTATTGTGAACTTGTGGTAATGATACCTTCAATATCAAAATCATTCCCATATAGTAGAAATCGTACAAAAGAGCATCTATCATCTATCTCTGCATCCGACATTACTACTACACGAGGTTTAGTAGATGCTTGAATTTCCGGGATGACTCGAATTGCAAAAACCAAAACAATAAAGAACAATAGACTTTTATTCATGAGATATCCTTATTAATGACAGACAATTTTACGTTTGGTATGGCAATGCAATTCTTTATAATAATTAGTCAGCCGACAAACTTGGTTTATTATCGGCTGACTATTATTACATTTCCATTTTAAAGATCAGATAAAACTATTTCATCAAGATCATTTTCTTGGTGAGGTTAACATTATTACCAGTCAATGTATAAAAGTATATTCCACTCGAAAGATTAGAAGCATCGAATGTTGCAATATGAATACCTGCATTCATTTGACCATCGATCAATGTAGCAACTTCCTGACCGAGCAGATTGTATACTCGTAATGAATAATTACCTGTTTTTGGAATTGAGAAATCTATTTTTGTTGAAGGGTTAAACGGGTTTGGGTAGTTTTGAGTTAATTCGAAATCTGAAGGAATACTGTTACTTACTAGCTCAACATCTGTTACAAAACTGTTAAATAAGTCTGTAATTTCCTGATCAGTTAAAATTTTTGAATAAAAAGCGACTTCATCCAGTTTACCGTTGTAACTATCTCCAACACCACCAGAATTTGAACATCCCATATATACCATTGCATCATAACCGGTTCCGGGCGCGTATATTCCCTGATCATACTGAACACCGTCCTTATAGAATGTTGCAATGCTATTATTTGCATCAAATGTTATTGTCCAATAATTCCATACTCCTTCGCGTATACTATCTGAACTACCATATTCTCTGTCTCCTGATCCTCCGCGCCATAATCCTAATTTTTTACCATCCCATCTTCCATGTTGTCCAATTGACCATACCATACCAGTATCATTCCACTCATCACGCTTATCAATAACATCTTCATACTTATGACCAGGATTTCCGTTCCAATTTGCCCAGAATGAAATTGTGAATTCTCCAACTGTTCCTTCTTGTGAAGGTGAAAAACGTCCGCAATCTACCCTATACCACCCATCGTCTGTGGCCGGGAAATTTATTGCTCCATTCGGAGTGCCGTCATATCCTTCTGCATATTGAGCTGATCCTGGACCTGCTGAATCAACAGCGTTAAAACTTCCCATTGCATCGTTCAAATTTCCATCAAACTTGTAAAGAGCTATTGGTTGAACAGTTGATGAACTTGTATAACTTTCGTAAAGGGTCTTAATTTCCTGATCAGTTAAAATTTTTGAATAAAAAGCGACTTCATCCAGTTTACCATTGTAACTATCTCCAACACCACCAGAATTTGAACATCCCATATATACCATTGCATCATAACCGGTTCCGGGCGCGTATATTCCCTGATCATACTGAACACCGTCCTTATAGAATGTTGCAATGCTATTATTTGCATCAAATGTTATTGTCCAATAATTCCATACTCCTTCGCGTATACTATCTGAACTACCATATTCTCTGTCTCCTGATCCTCCGCGCCATAATCCTAATTTTTTACCATCCCATCTTCCATGTTGTCCAATTGACCATACCATACCAGTATCATTCCACTCATCACGCTTATCAATAACATCTTCATACTTATGACCAGGATTTCCGTTCCAATTTGCCCAGAATGAAATTGTGAATTCTCCAACTGTTCCTTCTTGTGAAGGTGAAAAACGTCCGCAATCTACCCTATACCACCCATCGTCTGTGGCCGGGAAATTTATTGCTCCATTCGGAGTGCCGTCATATCCTTCTGCATATTGAGCTGATCCTGGACCTGCTGAATCAACAGCGTTAAAGCTTCCCATTGCATCGTTCAAATTTCCATCAAACTTGTAAAGAGCTATTGGAGTTTGAGCAGAAGTAAGTGAAAATGAGAACAATGTTAACAACACTAATGTGAAAAAAGTATTAGATAACTTCATGTAATTACTCCTATTTAATGAATTGATTGGTGATATTGTATATAACTTTAGAGAATTTTTTAGTGTTTTCATTATTGTCCGTCTAATACGCAATGTGAATCGAAAAACGATTAACCCCGTCAAACAATTCCGTATTTGAATATGAATAATCAATGTTAAAGATTACACCACCTAATGATTGCTTCACACTCAAACCACCGGACCAGCTAAGAATATCATGATTAGTTTGATAGCCTGACCTTAACGAGACAATATCCATGAATGTATATTCAAAACCTAAATTAATTCTGTCTGTATAATTATTCGGATGAAGGAATTCAGTAGAAAACATAATCGAATGATCGTTGGCAATATCCTTATTTATAATATCCATCAGATTCATACCCAGTCCAACGGCAAAAATAATCGGCAGAGGAGAGCTAAAGCTATGGTATCTAACGAAGGTAGAAAAATTTCGCATTGACATTCCAAGCCTAAGTGACTCAATACCAGGAAAATATTTTACGCCCAGATCAAAAGCTAATTTGTTTACATTGTTATCAGAAATATTCCCATTTTCATTGGTACTTTGGCCAAGCTGTTGACCAACATATTTCATTGTACCGCCTATAGAAAATTTATTGCTTATTTCTTTTACATAAGTCAGTCCAAAAGAATAAGCACCGACATTTTTTATATCACCCGTTAAGGTATAACCTAACGGATCGGATCCAGCCTCGGAACTTGGAATTAATGAGGCACCTTCAATTGTACCATAATCGACATAAATAAAACTAAGTGCGAAGGCACCATAATCCCCTGCATTATAGGCAGCTGCTCCTGAGATATAATTAATATCCGCAAACCATTTGGTTGTAGATATAAAAAACTCCGTTTTTGTATTCATTTCCGTCAAACCAGCAGGATTATAGAAAACACTTTCGACGCCTTTACTTAAAGCTGTAAAAGAATTGCCCATACCGGATGCTCTAGCTGAAACCGGGACAAGAAGGAAATTCATTGTTGTTTGACCAGTTTTCTTCAAATTAACGCCGTCTGACCCCATATCAATATCCTGAGCAAGCAGTGATAAACCAGATATTAGTATGATTGTCGTTACAAGTATTAATTTTTGATTCATTTTTTCAATTCTCCATTTTTTGTTAGCGGACAACAACTAACTTCTTGTATGATAATTCCCCAGTAGGTTTTTGAAATACGACAATGTAGATACCGCTTGCAACCGGCTGTCTGTTTTCATTAGTCATATTCCAGTAATCGCTTCCTGTTTTTGTAATAGGTTCATCATGGTCAATAGTTTTTACCAGGTCACCATTTTCTGTAAATATTTTAATATTAACAGTTGGAGGCAAATTAAAGAATAATATCCCGCGGTCTGAAGTCCAGCCATAGTCTTTAATCAAAGGATCGTTAAAATTGTAAGGATTCGGAGCCATTACAACTTTATTCAAATCATCTTGGTAAGTCCTTTTACCAAAAGAAAAAGTATTCTGAGGATACCAGAGTCTACTTGTCCAAATTATTTTCCCCCGAGACGAAGGAAAAGCATTTTGGTCATTATCATCTATGCGTACTCCTGCCTGAACATAATAGTAATACTGAGCTCCGAATAAAATGTTTTCATCTATATATGTATGTGTGTTTCCGATCTCAGTTGCAGGTATGGTTGCTATTTGCTGATAAAAAGTTGTATCTAAATCAGAGACCTTTCTCATAATTCTATATCCAACAAATCCATCCATTTGTTCCGCTTCGGTATTAGACCAATTAAGTTCAATACCTTGACCGGTTCCAATAACTTCAAAAGTTGTTGGTGGAGGTGGTTCAACAGGCACATTATAACCTGATTTTAAATTGTACTCTGCTCTCCGAACTGTTGCATAAACGGAATCAATACCAGTACTTAACCATTTATCTTTATTTAAGTCGTTTTGAGTGGCTCCCGAAGGGAAAACGAAATTTTCAGGGAAAAGTCCTTTAGGCTTATCCGGCATAGGATCAGGCAGATTTCCATTTAGCCATTGCTCTCCAATTTCCAATGCCTTTTCTCTACTGAGACCAGCGATACCGGAAGCCTTAATTATTCTAATTTGCTGACCAGGCTGCAAATTATAGGGACCATAACTAACACACATACTTTCGAATGAATTTATTTGTGCACTGATACCAGGCTGCCCCCCACCGGATTCCAAACCTAAGTTATCCAGGTTTTTTCTATAGTGACCAGGTCTTATGTCTGCTCCGGTTTGATCTTCGGATGCATATGCTACTCCAGATATAAAATCGTAAATGTTTTTTTGATCCGGATCAACAGGATAATTTTGTATATTTGCCGTTTGCAAATTAGCTAACAATGCAACACTTGGTTGATTCTGATCATCCTGATCATTTGGATCGATAACACCTGAAAAACTAGGTGTTGGTGTATAAGGACTACTCGATGCATGTAATGTTGCAAGAAAAGTAAAATCTTTTTGCAATAATCTCCCTCTTTGTTGTGTAAGAGGTTGTCCCATTTGGTCGCCGGCTTTTGTTAGGTCATCAGCAGAATATTGATAAAAAACCCGGAGCGAATCTGTATTTTTAGCACCTGTATAATGAAACCATCGAGCATTATTATGACCATCAACTGTTGCTATTTTTGGACTCTGACCATCAGCCCTTAACATATTAAAAACACCTTCCTCCAGAGCAACATACATTCCATTAACTGGCTCCGAACTGGTATTAGTAAATGTCATATCAACGATTACATAGTTATCATGAAATTGCTGGGACCATCCAATTATTCTTCTTTCCAACTGAATTCCGTTAACATACTCAGTTGTTACAGTAACCGTCTGATCACTTGTACCAATACATTTTGACGGATCAACTGTACCGAGGTCGGTAATTATCGGGCCAATATCTCTTTGCTCAACATTATACTCCGGATTGTTATACCTCAGGAATGATTCAATCGGTTTTATAACATTCCCATCCGGTAAAAACGTAGGACTAGTGGGCGAAAAGACAGCAAAAGGTATAACTGTGTTATCTGGAGCTGTCCAATCAGTTTGGGTTATTGCAATATACCCTCCAAAGATAGTTTCATTACTTTGCAACCTATTACCGTAAGCACTGTAATCTGCAAACAATCCAAGATTATTATGTGCAAAACTGGTCTTCGAACCCTGTTCACTCACCCCTCCCCAAAACCTGTTGATCTGAAAGTTTACAATTTTTATCTTGAGCAAAAACTTGAAGACTTCCTGCAAATAAAATGGTAATAAAGACAACCATTCGAATTATATTATTTCGATTGGTTTTTCTAATTTCGTTCATCTTTTCTCCAAATTTATTCTTTTCAATATTGAACATCAGTATTGGCAGCAATACTTAGAAGTCAAACCTAATTCCAAACCAGACTTCTCTTGGTTGACCGAATGTAAAAATTTCATTATCGGGATCATTGATATACGGTTTCTCCTTAGATCTCAGATCACCCAACTTATCTTTACCAGGCACATAATATCCATTTTCAATGTCCCTGATCGGATCATAATAAGATTTACTGTATTCGGGAAGGTGAAGAGATTTCATATAGTTTGTATAATCGGTACCTCCAATCCCATCACTAAATGCATAATCGTACATAAATACTTTTCTATTAAACAGATTATTTATATCTACATAAAACGTTGCTCTGATAAAATCAAAATCAAACGTTTTGCTTATCTTCATGTTAACCATCCAGTAATCGGGCCAGTTAAATTCATTAACAACCCCTGAAACATTACGCGGATTGGTAGCATCTCCTGTTAAAACTTCCCCTGCTCTCCATTGCGGTAAAACACTGAAATTCCAATCTCCCAGAAGTCCCCAGGTTTGGGGGTGATCTTACATTAATGTTAGCATTAATTGATGGAACCGGTGTAGGCCTGGTAGGATCTTCGTTATAGAATGCCGATTCTGAATTATTGGTAGCAGGATTTTCTGAAACCAATAGTCTTCCTGTATTTCCGAAGATTGATGTGAATATCTAAGATTGATCCAGCCGGTAAAAATTTCACCAATGGATTTTGTAATTTGAACCTCTAAACCTTCAATATCTCGATATCTATCGTTTGTCCTATAACTGTACCCAAGCGAACCACTGTTATCATTAAAGGTAATATTTCTAATTTCACCTGAAATATCCTTATAATAACCTGCGATGTGTAATAAATACTGATCAAATAAATTTACATCAGCACCTAATTCATATTGTATGGTTTTAATCGGAGGTAAATTTGGATTTCCAAGATTATATAAACCTAGCTTATCCCATCGCTGATTGTAAAAATATAATTCGCTGTAGGCTGGCATTTGCCTGAAATGTCCATAATTGAAATAGAATTTAGCTCTATCTGAAATCGGGAATGAAATACCGAATCTCGGACTGAAAACCACCCAGTCTTTAGTGGATTCTAAAAGACCCGGAAGACCTTCACTACGGAGTTGAGCATCTATTTCATTCCATCTATCCCATGCAACAGAACCGCCGGATTCTAAAGTTTCCAGCCAGTCGGCAGGAGGGGCGGTAGATGAAAATGCATCATAATTGTAAGGATCTCCTGTCGGCCATTTCAAATCACCATTGCTATAATAATCCATGCGAACACCGATATTAGCAACCATTCCTTCAAATGTAATCTCATCTTGCACATATGCGCCCAAGGTACGAGGGGATACATTAATATTATATTCATAAGCACTGAAATAATCTTGGCTGGGCCAATAAGCCCACCGGGCATTATCCAGTGACACATAGTTAAATT
>CAXXJE010000005.1:0-786575 GCA_963675055.2 Melioribacteraceae bacterium
GAATTGGCGTTGGTGCTACGAAGAACTGCGGTTGAATTACCCGCTGAACCCCGCATTACATATAGCTTTTGTTAGGCATTCGTACTTTATTCGCTTCTTTATATATTATTCACTTTCTATATTCCTCAATCCATTTTAAAACAGAGTCATTATTGTTTTGGTAATCTTTAAAACTTAGTTCCACCTTGTAATCAGGTTTAATGGTTTTTCGTATATCTTTCTCTGTATCTATTCCTTTACTGGTTCGATATACTTTAATTTTGTTTTTATTGTTGTAATAAAAGTATTTGGTTGAATAGGTGATTCTTAAACCAGAGTTCGGTAATGAGAAATTCCTTGTCTCTCCAAAATGGCTTGCCTTTCCTCCAGTGTCTTCACCTACTAAAATTGCGTTTGTCTGAAATTGAAAATCCAGAGTATTAATTATAGCTGATGAGAAAGTTTTTCGTCCAATTAAAACGAATAATTTTCCATCCTGATTTACCTTATCCAATTCTGATAACTCTTCAATAAACTTTGTTCCTTGAGGTGAACTTCCACCTCTGTTGAAACGCATGTCGAAAACAAATTTTTCAATCGGTTTTTCTGCAACTGTTTTATAAACTTTCTGTTTAAATTCTTCAAACGATGGTTTTTTATCGATTATATCCTGAGGCTGCGAGAACTCTATTGCCAATTCTTTACTGTCGCATCTGTTATATTGAATAAAATAAATTCTATTCTTATCATCATATTTCTCCACAAACCAAGCGTCTGAACCATACAATAAGGATTTTGAAGAAATATTACTATTTACAATTGGACCTTCGGAACCCAACTCAACACGGTGCTTGGAAATTTGATTTGTTGCGTCTGCTACCTCAAATTCAATAGATTCTTCTTTTAGTTCACATCCAAAATGATTCAATAGTTGAGGATATATAAGGTGTGGTGGGATGAGATTTTTTGAAAAAGATTCATTTTCATTTACAAACATGGTTCTCAAATTATCAATAACTGTCAGCATATCCAAACCACCAATTCCAATAATCTTTTTTCCAAGAAGTATTGAATCTTTTTCATTTGTGCTTGTAATATAAAGCCCATCTTTGAACCAATAAGTGTCAATACCAATATTCTTGTCGTTATTCACAAATTTAACCCACCCTGCATTTGTGTGTGAGTCTCCCATTTTAGTGATGGTTTGCTGAATTTTTAATGCCACCTGCAAATCAGTAAGCTCTGGTAATTTTGCAATTATGGCATCAAGTTCATTATTAAACTTTAGTTCACTGGTTTTGGTGAAAATATTGATGTGTTTTTCAGGAAGAGTTTTTTTGAGAAATTCAATATCTTCTTTCCAATCAATTTCTTTTTTTTCTTGCGAGAAGCAAATAGCAACTGAAAAAGCCAAAAACAGTATGGTTATGATGATTTTCATTGATTTCTCTTTAGTATTGAATTAATGCTTTGTTCGTTCATTCAGTATTCTGACTAACGGTAAAATTACAAAAACATAATTTATTATCATTCAGTAAATTGCAACTTTATCGTTAGCGGTAGAAATTAATCGGCTCTGTAAAAATTGATATCTTTTTCTCATCAATTTTGGAGGTGCCCGATGTGGGGAATGATGCCTAACGTTTAGTATAAGAAACGTAAGTGATTTCGAAGCACTTTCCTGTCAAGTTGCACTTAGCCAAATTTGCGATTAGACACAAATTTAATGCTTTAAAACAAACCGTCAAATCGCAGATTTGGCGGAGCTGATTAAATGCTCCGAAGCTTCGTAAACCACTGAGCCACTTATGTTTTTTATACATTGTTGTGTGGTCGTTATTTTAACTATATCGAATTCTGTATGATTGGAATCAAATATGCCAGAAATAAGATAGAGAATACCATAATCAATACATAATGCATTATTTTTCCTTTGAAATAAAAAATTTGCCAAATTGTTCGCCATAACCAGAAGATTGAAATCATTAGGTTAAATCCAAATGAAATTCCTTTGCTTTCACTTAATTCATGTGCGTAAAACACTGATAAAAATCCTATTATAAAAAATATTAATAATAAGGCGAGATGGATTGTATGAAAAATCTTTTTATTAGCTACTGTAATTCGTCCATAGTCTTTACCCCATTTAAATATTTTAGGAAATCTTATATGGAATATTGCCATCAATAATGTCAAAAGTCCACCTGCATAAATACTTATTGTACTAATCATATTTATTTAATTTAAATGATAAATTTTCTTTGAATTTTATATTGTCTTGAAATAGTTTTTCTTATTAATTATTTGAACTTACTCTTTTCTTTTTAATCATGACAAACGGTAAACTTAGTAAATTTTAATTTCCTCTAAATCTTACTGTTATATCAAGGACTTAATCAGCTCTAAAAGATTAGATAAATTCATCTCCAATCTATTCTGTCGGTGCTGATGTGGAGAATGCCACACAACGTTTTGTGGTATGGTGTCGTGCGGGATTAAGAGGCGATTTCCTATCAGTTTACACTGACCTTTTTTACGAGACACAAACGCTCGCATACCTATGAAACCCGCATGCACTATACCATGTGTTGTAGCCCGTAATTATTTGTATTCCTGAGTTTTAAACAAACTTTCAAGATTTTCTTTATAATTCTTAGAGTATTTATAATATTGCTCCTCCTTTAAAATCGAACCTAAAACTAAATCCATTTTTTGCTCCTTGTATTTCTTTTTCTGATTTAAGCACATGTAATGATAAATCAATGTGTTAAGGTATTTATCAATGAAATACTCTTTATAGCTCATTTCGTCTTCATCTTTTAGAATTTTCATCTTAAAGTCAGGAAAGTTCAAGTCAAGATACTGGTAGTATGGTTGTCCATTAAACTTTGGATATTTGCTAATCTTATCCATCGCTGCCTTATAGTTGGGGGGCTTCACAATATTCATGTATCCCCAAATTGTCATGCCGCAAAGGCTCATTGCTTTTAAGAAGAAAATCACTTTTTCGGTATCACTTTTTAGATTGTAGTTATTCAATTCAAAATTCACGTTTGTCAAATCAAATGGCTGATTCTTATTACCAATCCCACTAAATAACATGTCATAGTAATTATCAACTAATGCAAAATATTTGATATCAGAATTGAGTGTATCAGCAATTAATTTATAATTGTCTTTAGGATTCTCCTCTCGAATATTTAGGTTTATCTGTCTGACTACAAAAATGAACTTTAGAGATGTTGTGTCAGGTAGTCGTAAGAAATTCTCTGAAGTCAGCTTGTTTTTAGGAGTAATCGTCTGTTTGATAAACTCAACTGTTACATTCAACTCGTCAGTCTTTAGTTTATCCAATTTTTCATCAGTCCCTGCTGGTGGGTTATTTCGAAACATGAAATTTCTATAAAGTTTCCCTAACTCTATCAGGTTGTTGTCAATTTCTTGATTTTGCGAATATGAATTAATCGCAATTACGCTTAAAAATAAATAGGCTAAAATCTTTCTCATATGTTATAATGTTTCATCTTCGGTTTATGGGCTACAACGGTTTGGCTATGTGGAGTGCGGGACTTTGAAACACTTCACTGTCAGGCTGCCACAGAGCCAATTCGTTTATTCATATTTTCTTTTTTTAGCCAAATAGTCAAAGACGAATTGGCGTTGGTGCTACGAAGAACTGCGGTTGAATTACCCGCTGAACCCCGCATTACATATAGCTTTTGTTAGGCATTCGTACTTTATTCGCTTCTTTATATATTATTCACTTTCTATATTCCTCAATCCATTTTAAAACAGAGTCATTATTGTTTTGGTAATCTTTAAAACTTAGTTCCACCTTGTAATCAGGTTTAATGGTTTTTCGTATATCTTTCTCTGTATCTATTCCTTTACTGGTTCGATATACTTTAATTTTGTTTTTATTGTTGTAATAAAAGTATTTGGTTGAATAGGTGATTCTTAAACCAGAGTTCGGTAATGAGAAATTCCTTGTCTCTCCAAAATGGCTTGCCTTTCCTCCAGTGTCTTCACCTACTAAAATTGCGTTTGTCTGAAATTGAAAATCCAGAGTATTAATTATAGCTGATGAGAAAGTTTTTCGTCCAATTAAAACGAATAATTTTCCATCCTGATTTACCTTATCCAATTCTGATAACTCTTCAATAAACTTTGTTCCTTGAGGTGAACTTCCACCTCTGTTGAAACGCATGTCGAAAACAAATTTTTCAATCGGTTTTTCTGCAACTGTTTTATAAACTTTCTGTTTAAATTCTTCAAACGATGGTTTTTTATCGATTATATCCTGAGGCTGCGAGAACTCTATTGCCAATTCTTTACTGTCGCATCTGTTATATTGAATAAAATAAATTCTATTCTTATCATCATATTTCTCCACAAACCAAGCGTCTGAACCATACAATAAGGATTTTGAAGAAATATTACTATTTACAATTGGACCTTCGGAACCCAACTCAACACGGTGCTTGGAAATTTGATTTGTTGCGTCTGCTACCTCAAATTCAATAGATTCTTCTTTTAGTTCACATCCAAAATGATTCAATAGTTGAGGATATATAAGGTGTGGTGGGATGAGATTTTTTGAAAAAGATTCATTTTCATTTACAAACATGGTTCTCAAATTATCAATAACTGTCAGCATATCCAAACCACCAATTCCAATAATCTTTTTTCCAAGAAGTATTGAATCTTTTTCATTTGTGCTTGTAATATAAAGCCCATCTTTGAACCAATAAGTGTCAATACCAATATTCTTGTCGTTATTCACAAATTTAACCCACCCTGCATTTGTGTGTGAGTCTCCCATTTTAGTGATGGTTTGCTGAATTTTTAATGCCACCTGCAAATCAGTAAGCTCTGGTAATTTTGCAATTATGGCATCAAGTTCATTATTAAACTTTAGTTCACTGGTTTTGGTGAAAATATTGATGTGTTTTTCAGGAAGAGTTTTTTTGAGAAATTCAATATCTTCTTTCCAATCAATTTCTTTTTTTTCTTGCGAGAAGCAAATAGCAACTGAAAAAGCCAAAAACAGTATGGTTATGATGATTTTCATTGATTTCTCTTTAGTATTGAATTAATGCTTTGTTCGTTCATTCAGTATTCTGACTAACGGTAAAATTACAAAAACATAATTTATTATCATTCAGTAAATTGCAACTTTATCGTTAGCGGTAGAAATTAATCGGCTCTGTAAAAATTGATATCTTTTTCTCATCAATTTTGGAGGTGCCCGATGTGGGGAATGATGCCTAACGTTTAGTATAAGAAACGTAAGTGATTTCGAAGCACTTTCCTGTCAAGTTGCACTTAGCCAAATTTGCGATTAGACACAAATTTAATGCTTTAAAACAAACCGTCAAATCGCAGATTTGGCGGAGCTGATTAAATGCTCCGAAGCTTCGTAAACCACTGAGCCACTTATGTTTTTTATACATTGTTGTGTGGTCGTTATTTTAACTATATCGAATTCTGTATGATTGGAATCAAATATGCCAGAAATAAGATAGAGAATACCATAATCAATACATAATGCATTATTTTTCCTTTGAAATAAAAAATTTGCCAAATTGTTCGCCATAACCAGAAGATTGAAATCATTAGGTTAAATCCAAATGAAATTCCTTTGCTTTCACTTAATTCATGTGCGTAAAACACTGATAAAAATCCTATTATAAAAAATATTAATAATAAGGCGAGATGGATTGTATGAAAAATCTTTTTATTAGCTACTGTAATTCGTCCATAGTCTTTACCCCATTTAAATATTTTAGGAAATCTTATATGGAATATTGCCATCAATAATGTCAAAAGTCCACCTGCATAAATACTTATTGTACTAATCATATTTATTTAATTTAAATGATAAATTTTCTTTGAATTTTATATTGTCTTGAAATAGTTTTTCTTATTAATTATTTGAACTTACTCTTTTCTTTTTAATCATGACAAACGGTAAACTTAGTAAATTTTAATTTCCTCTAAATCTTACTGTTATATCAAGGACTTAATCAGCTCTAAAAGATTAGATAAATTCATCTCCAATCTATTCTGTCGGTGCTGATGTGGAGAATGCCACACAACGTTTTGTGGTATGGTGTCGTGCGGGATTAAGAGGCGATTTCCTATCAGTTTACACTGACCTTTTTTACGAGACACAAACGCTCGCATACCTATGAAACCCGCATGCACTATACCATGTGTTGTAGCCCGTAATTATTTGTATTCCTGAGTTTTAAACAAACTTTCAAGATTTTCTTTATAATTCTTAGAGTATTTATAATATTGCTCCTCCTTTAAAATCGAACCTAAAACTAAATCCATTTTTTGCTCCTTGTATTTCTTTTTCTGATTTAAGCACATGTAATGATAAATCAATGTGTTAAGGTATTTATCAATGAAATACTCTTTATAGCTCATTTCGTCTTCATCTTTTAGAATTTTCATCTTAAAGTCAGGAAAGTTCAAGTCAAGATACTGGTAGTATGGTTGTCCATTAAACTTTGGATATTTGCTAATCTTATCCATCGCTGCCTTATAGTTGGGGGGCTTCACAATATTCATGTATCCCCAAATTGTCATGCCGCAAAGGCTCATTGCTTTTAAGAAGAAAATCACTTTTTCGGTATCACTTTTTAGATTGTAGTTATTCAATTCAAAATTCACGTTTGTCAAATCAAATGGCTGATTCTTATTACCAATCCCACTAAATAACATGTCATAGTAATTATCAACTAATGCAAAATATTTGATATCAGAATTGAGTGTATCAGCAATTAATTTATAATTGTCTTTAGGATTCTCCTCTCGAATATTTAGGTTTATCTGTCTGACTACAAAAATGAACTTTAGAGATGTTGTGTCAGGTAGTCGTAAGAAATTCTCTGAAGTCAGCTTGTTTTTAGGAGTAATCGTCTGTTTGATAAACTCAACTGTTACATTCAACTCGTCAGTCTTTAGTTTATCCAATTTTTCATCAGTCCCTGCTGGTGGGTTATTTCGAAACATGAAATTTCTATAAAGTTTCCCTAACTCTATCAGGTTGTTGTCAATTTCTTGATTTTGCGAATATGAATTAATCGCAATTACGCTTAAAAATAAATAGGCTAAAATCTTTCTCATATGTTATAATGTTTCATCTTCGGTTTATGGGCTACAACGTATGTGTAAACACTATTGTTCTTATCCTGCCAATTAAGTGTTATAAGAACAATTGATTATATATTTAAATTACGAACAACGCTAACTTATTCAAAAAAATCATCTATTGGATTTCTGATGTTATCCATTGCTTTTTTTGATACGTGTGTATAAATCTCAGTTGTTTTAGTGCTGTTATGTCCCAATAATTCTTGTATATATCTTAAATCTGTACCCTGTTCAAGTAAATGAGTAGCAAAACTGTGCCTTAGCATATGCGGTGTTACGGTTTTTTGTATCCCTGCTTTCTTTGCTGCTCGCTTTAGAATATTTGCTACACTAGTTGCCGAATATTTTCCTCCCTCTTGTCCTTCAAAAAGAAAAGTTTGCGGTTTATACTCTCTGTAATAATCTCGCAAAATCATTAAGGTGTTTTTTGAAAGTAAAGATATTCTGTCCTTCTTCCCTTTAGCACCTTTAATATTAATCACCATTCTTTCTGAATCTATATCAGATATTTTCATATCGATTAACTCACTCCTTCTCAAACCTGCAGAGTAAATTAACATCAGTATACATTTGTGTTTAACATTATTAACTGAACTCAATATTCTCTTTACTTCATCTTTGCCTAATACTTTGGGTAATTTTTGTTCTTTTTTCGGTCTATGTAAAGTGTAGTACTGTTTATCTTTTCCAAGTATTTTTTCATAGTAAAACTTAATCGCATTAATTCTCTGATTTTGCTGACTTATAGAAATATTTTTTGTTTCAATCAAATTTAAGATGTATGTATTTATTTGATCTGGTATGATATTTTGCAATTTGGTGTTTTTGAAATAGTTGTAAAAATCTTCAAAGTAATTACAATAAATCGATATTGTATTTTTACTATACCTCCTCTGAATTAACCTGTTACGATATTGTTGCAATACTTGATTCATAATCACATATAATCTGTCATTAAGCTTACATACACATATATAGAATTCCCTGGCGTGCTCTCTTGTTGCTGAGTCAAAGGTTTTTTCCTCCCAACAATCATATATAATTGTTGTTATGCCGCGTATTTATTATCAACAACATAGAGTTGAATTCGTCTAACCAACAATTCAAAATGTGTTTAGTAAGCAATATTACTCCACTTAACAACTATGAATCAAATGGACTCATGACTCCATACATGTTGTCCGGACTTCTCGCGGAAGTAGAGGGGCATTGAAAAATTAAATATATATTTTTACATAATCAACAATCATTACGCTATTATTGATTATTGCTTCTTTAACACCACAACCCTATAATTCATCCAAAAACCATGTTTCGAATCTTTTCATTTTACTTAATACATTTCTTTACCCTGTGGAATGCATTTGCTTTTTTACTTGTGCCGCCATGCGGTATTCCATCAGGGCCCTTGCCTGCTCAAGTCCCCAATCCAGCTCCCTCCGGCTACCAAACAACCGCATACGTTTCTCGTATAATCGCTGGTGATACATTTGTTCTTTCTGACTCTCAGCATGTATGTTTACTCGGCATCAATGCTCCCGAACTAAACTCCTCTGACAGCCTGCAACAGTTTATTGCGTTATCTTCAAAGCTATTTTTGGATTCCCTTATCTGCCACGCAGTGGTTAAACTTACTTTCGAGTCAACCACCAGAGATATCTTTGGTCGCGTACTTGCTTATGTATGGTTAACCGACAAATCCGGCACGGATTCCCTATTCATCCAGGCAGAACTACTGAAAAAAGGATACGGCCGTATTCGCAATTACCCTCAGAGATCTCGCTATTATCATATCTTCTATAACCTCCGTCGCACAGCAATGCGAAAAAATTTAGGATTATGGTCTAGGTAGGGTTGCTATGAATACAGTCTTACCAAATATTAACTCAATCCTCAACGATCCCAAATTCCAGGAGTACTCCTCTTTAGGTTTAATTGATGAAGTATCCCTTAGAAACCTCAGAATCAAATGTGAATACGGATCACTTCGCAATTCTCACACCATGTTTGATTCGATTCTTATTCTTGCAGATAAATACTCACTATCTACAGATACGATTAGTTCAATCCTGTTCCGCTCGCGGAAAAGAAAGCCTGTACATCAGCCTCATTAACCAGCCTATAACTAGTATGTAAATAGTCTCACTGTATCTTTCACTACACCACCCTTTTTATAATATCTTTCCTATCCTCATTCCAGCATTTTCGTCCTGCCCGTAGGTCAGTAATTTCTACTTTTCCCTTAATATTTATCTAAATGTTCTCCCGTGAAATGCATTTGCTTTTAATATTTCAACGGGATTCCTCTGTGCCTTAGCGCCTCTGCGGTATATCTTAATAACTCTTTTCATCACTGTAACCATTCATACAGTCATACTGCATCATGTTTTCTCTAACTTTTATCCAACTCAAACAATCTTACAAGGAGGTACATCCATGGCACGTTTAACAGGCAGTGTACTAGGCAATCTGAGCGGTAAACTGGGTAACCTCTCCGCTCGTACCGTCGAGGGTCAGACGATCCTTGCAGCTCGCCCTTCATCCTTTGATGTAAGCCAGTCCGAAGCGTCCGTTGCTGCTCGTCAGAAGTTTGCTGTAACAGTAGGCTTCTCCAAAATGATTCTTGCTCTCTCCATTCTTTACACAATCTGGACGAAGGTCAAGCTGCCGGGCATTACAGTATTCAATACCATATTCAAAAAGAATTATCCGTTTAGCGATACCGACAAGCCAACTTCGGACAATATTCTCACTCCTGGCGGATTTGCTCTCCCGGTTAACTCTGCAGTATTAGCTGCGGATAATCTAACTGTTGAAATTGATGCTCTTAATACCGCTGGTGTCTTTAGCGCGGAAGAAGTCAACCTCACCATAGTCGGACTTGTAGTCTATCACAATCCGTTAGATCCGGAAGATGCTCCGTACAGTATAATTAAGCTATCCAAGGCACTTCCTGGCTTTGATTTCACTGCAGTTTACAATGGAGTTATCAATCTGGATGTAGTCCAGCAAGCTTTGGCAGCTAAGTATCAGAATCATATAGTCTACCTTGCTGTCGCCTCCCAGAACGCAGATGATAAGGTAATTCAATATTCCTCAACATATTCAGCATAATACTAATTGCTTCCTCGTCCCGTCACATCCCATCCGCTAGGCTCTCTCAATGGGAGCCTGGTTTATACCTTCGCCAAATATTCGCAGTGTAATTTCTTAACGACAAGATGATGCAAACAATTGGCTCAGGTTTGTTCACACATACGCAGCTTCCGGCTACCGACGGAACCTGCTTCAGTAAATCGTACCGTGTATCTTTCTTCCTACCCCTTCGCCATATCTCGCTGCTTCATTCCACTCCGCTCCGGAAATAGTTGTATGATCTGCCCTCTTTTCATTATCTCGCTCTGCTTATCTGCTTGTTCACTATATCTCAGTCAGGACATTCTGTACTTCATTTCTCACCACTCCAGATATTTAGTCTAGTGTCTCTCTCCTTTTCACAGTTCCGCTCAGCATACTCTTTTGCGCTCTGCTTCTCATGCAGGTCTTTCTGTATTTCTGCTTCTTCCGCTCCGTTCCATTCATCCGCTCGGCAAGGCTATCAATAAACCCTATTTTGTAGCGCCGGTTGACGTAGCTGTTCGTCGAAACCCACTCCTCACACCTACTTTTAAGTTCCCGAATATAGTCCAATTACAACTCCGGGCAACAATTTTGCCCGCAGATCGAAAGCTTAGTGTTATTCGCATCTGATCAATAAAGTCGCGGCAAGGGTATATAAACGGTTAAGCTTTAAATCCATAAGCCCATCCGGGCTTAACCGCCCTTGCCTGAATAATCATGTTTCCGTACACCATCATTAAAACATAACATCACTTCGCAAAACAATGGTTAGCGGGCAAAATTTGTTTTTCGAGGAGGTGTCCCATGTCACAGACTAAACTTATTCGTAAGCATAAAGTAGGGCTCTGGTTAATTCGGCTAACCTTTACAGGTGCCAAATACCTGGTTAATTCTTATTCTCCTAAAGGCAGCCTTTCATCCTGGCAGTTTCCATCCTTGGAAGAAGCTAATGACTTTTTTGAAAGACTTTGTAAACATATAAGAGCCCTAACAAAACAATGAATAATATGATTTCTTTTATTCTTTCTATTTACTATTTTTGCATTCAATTAAGATTTGTTCTTATTTATTATTTACGTACATCTAATAAATGTTCAGTAGGGACCAAAAGTAGGGAGTTTGAAATTTCATGAGTTCTATAAGAGTTTATACCCAAATCCCTATGACTACGGATCAGAAGGTTGGGGGTTCGAATCCTCCTGGGTGTACAAATGATGCGCCCGTAGTTCAATTGGATAGAATACCAGATTTCGGCTCTGGGGGTTGAGGGTTCGAGTCCTTCCGGGCGTACAATGCTAAGCTTGATTCATCTTATGAGTCAGGCTTTTTTTTGTTTATAGCATTTGACAGAGCCTTGCCCCGTTCGTGGGGCTTGTCCCGACTTTCTTCCACAGATGTATATCGGGATTGTGCACCCTCCGCGGAGGATAACACTGCCTGAAGCAAAAAATCTTTCGGCGAGTGAATTCGAGCCTGCCTCCCGAAGGGAAGTCCTTCCGGGCTATTTATATTGCCAGGCAGTACCTCTCTCATTCGTGTTTTAGTGTATCAACAGGATTTACTAGAGCTGATTTAAGAGTCTGATAGCTAATAGTAACCAGTGTTATCAACAATGTTACAAAAGCTGAAGCGATGAATACCGAGGGGTGAATTTCAATTCGATAGGCAAAGTTCTCCAGCCATTTGTTCATTAAATAATATGAAACCGGCCACGAGATTAGTATGCTGATATAAATCCATTTAAAATAGTCTTTTGTCAAATCTCTGAAAATGCTTACAACTGATGCGCCCAAAGTTTTCCTAATGCCGATTTCTTTAGTTCTCTCTTCTGCTGTGTAAGCTGCAAGCCCGAATAAGCCCAAACATGCAATTAGTATCGACATAAATGTAAATACAATGAGTATGTTTTGTGTTTTCTGTTCACTCTTATAAAGTTGTTCCAGTCTTAGATCCAAAAAGCTGTAATCAAATTGCTCACCGGTAAATGCCTTCTCCCAATTATCCCGAATTACCTTAAGAGCAGCTGTAATATTTCCCGGAGCAACCCTTACTGATACTGCGGTTATATAATCCGGTTCAAGAAAAAACGCCATTGGCTCAATTCCGTATACTAATGACTGGAAATTGCAATCTTTAACCACACCTATTATTTTCAACGGATTACTTTCATTTCTGAACACCGCTTTACCTAAAGCTTTTTCCGGAGAAATTCCCAGCTTACTTACAGCCGTTTCATTAAGTATTATTGTACCTGCAGTATCGGTACTAAAATCTCTTTCGAAATTTCGGCCTGCTACAATTGAAATCTTGTACGTGCTGATAAAGTCATAATCGCAATTCATAAAAATTGATGAAAAGTGTGTCTCGGAATTCTCAAGGCTGTAGAGATTGCCGTTACTGTATATTTCATCACCCGGGAGATCGGCAGAACCTGTTACTGAAAATATATTACTATTAGTAAGAAGAGCTGACTTAAAAGATTCAAAATTCTTGGACACATTCGAACTTCTTGCCGGAAGTATTATCACATTTTCTTTTTCAAATCCAATTGATTTTGTCCTGATAAAATCCATTTGCTGATAGACTATTGACATCCCGATTAACAAACAAATTGAAATAGTAAATTGAAATACGACCATATTTCTTCTGAAACCGGATTTCTTATTGACAACTATCGGAACACCCTTCATTATTCCTGCAGGTTCAAACTTTGACAAATAGACTGCCGGATATAATGCTGCAATAAATCCAACGGATAGAGTTATTCCTGCAAATACAAGAAAATTGTTATCCTGAACCAAACTTAGAATAGATATATTTTCCGCAAATGTTGAATTGAACAGAGGTATAAATAAAAGCATAATTATTATGGATATAGCTGCAGCAATAAACGTCAGGATCATGGATTCTTGAAAAAACTGAAGCTTTAATTGTCCTTTGTTTGCGCCAAGTGTTTTTCTTAAGCTTACTTCCTTTGCTCTCCTCCTTGCCTTTGCTGTTGAAAGGTTAATAAAATTTATGCCCGCAATTACTAAAAGTAACAGACCGATAGATGAGAATAGAATTACGGATTGTATACTCCCGCCTGCTTCCCGTTCCCAATTCTCGCTTGGATGAAGATGTATATCTGTGAAAGGAAAGAGATAAAGTTTCAGTACGTCATGAATACTTCTTCCCTGCACAATTAAATCACCATACTGCGGTTCAAGATGTTGGTCGATAAATCTTTTGAATTTATTATCCAATGTACCGGGACTAATGACTTTATCCGTCAGCACATAAGTGTAGAGATAGTTGCTTCTCCAACTTGTAAATTCATCCTCCGGATACGTAGAGAAAGAAATCAGCATGTCAAAATTTATATGCGAATTTTTCGGTACATCCTGCATAACACCGGTTATTTCAAAATCGACATATTTGCCGTCCAGTTCCAGAGCCAGGGTCATTCCCATTACATCGAAAGTCCCGAAATATTTAACCGCGGCTGTTTCCGTAAGGACAAGTGTTTTGGGTCTGATCAAAGCAGTCGCTTTTGAACCCCGAAGCAGTGTGAAATCGAAAATATTGAAAACCGAATTGTCCGCTGCGAAAAGCTCTTGTCTGTGAAGGTTGCCGGCTTTGTCCTTTATTGAAAACGCACGGGGCCAAAATCTTGCGGCATCGGTTATTTCCGGAATATCGTTAATAAGAGCCTGCTTATATTTGGCGCCGGTAATGGGCCACCGCCCGTCAATTTCGTCGCGGGTGATTTCCCTTTCTACGCGAAATATCCTGTCGGCTTTATCGTGAAACCTGTCGTAACTTAATTCATTCTGCACCCATAAACTTATAATCATACACGCAGCAATACCTACAGCTAATCCGAAGATATTTATTGCCGAAAAACCTTTATGCTTAACTAAATTTCTAAACGTAATTTTCAAATAGTTATTAAACATTACTATCCCCCAGTAAATATTTGCAGATACGAATCTCGGGATTGATTTGAGAGCCTGGGTGTAAAACCAGATATGCGCATAAAACCTGCCTTGACTGGCGAGCATCTCATTGTAGAACTCTTCAAAGTCGCCGAGAACGATTTCACGGTTACGCTTCCTGTTTGTGACGGATAAAATCCATCGTGCTATAAGAGGAGGTGTTTCCATATTTATTCTATTCGTACTTTAGTGAGTCAACCGGATTCACACGCGCAGCCTTTGCTGCCTGGTAACTGACTGTTATAATTGCTATGATTAGTGACAACATGCCTGCAAACATGAAAAATAAAAGATTTAATTCAACACGATATGTGAAGCTATTCAGCCAGTTTCTAATAAAATAGTATGCGAAGGGCCATGCGACAATATTCCCCAATAAAACCCATGTTAAAAATTCCTTTGAAAGAAGAATAAAAATCTCAGATGATGAGGAACCCAGTGTTTTACGAATTCCGACTTCTCTGGTTCTGTTTTCTGCGGCAAAAGTGGCTAAACCGAACAAGCCCAAACAAGCCACTATGATTGCCATCATCGCAAAGGCGCTGAAGATTAACCCGAGTTTTTTTTCATTTTGATAGACTGAATTATAAATTTCATCGAAAAATTTATAATTGAACGGAACAGTCGGCGCAATTCTTTTCATAACATTTTCTACATACTTTATAGTACCGGCAATATTTTCAGATCCTATCTTTATCGAAAGATAATTAGTACTTCCCGGATCCAAGATTATATAAACAGGTTCAATAGCATAGTGAAAAGACCTTATATGAAAATCTTTCATAACTCCAACTATTTTACCTGTCTTTCCCGTAAAATGGGTTAACTCTTCTCCTATAGGATCTTCCCATTGTGCCGCCTTCACCGCAGCTTCATTAACCAAAAAAGCACCTTTTAAATCGGCCGGATATTTCCTGGAGAAATTTCTCCCCTTAATAATTTCAATGTCGTAAAGATCGGAGTAATTATAATCCGCGGAATTGTAATATATCATAAATGGTTCCTTGCCGGGCCTATAAATTCCCCTATGCTCATCAATATTATTCGGCAGTTTATACGAGTTTGACACCATAATGATACCTGGGTGCTTCACTAATTCCGACTTGATCGTTTCTATATGTTCGGCAATATTTTTATCCGGGACATTTAGCGTTATAATATGATCTTTAGTATAACCCGCATCTTTATCCCTGATATAGTCTAACTGGTCTTTTACAACAAATGTGAATGTGATGAAGATAATTGTAATTGCAAATTGCACAATTACCAGAATGCTACGTAAGCGTGAGCCTTTCTTGCTCCTTATAAATGAACCTCTTAAAACAGAAAGCGGATTTAAGTTTGAAATGAACAAAGCCGGAGAACTGCCTGCATACAGTCCTATAAACAATACAAGAGCAGCTAAAGAAATGAATAGTTGAGGGTTATTATAAAGATTGATTTCGAGATTTCTTTCAACAAATAGACTGAACGATGGAAGAACGAGAATAACGATAGCAATGGAAATTATAAAAGCTATAAATGTCGTCAATATCGATTCCCCGAAAAACTGATATATTAATTGCCTTCTCTGGGCACCGACAATTTTTCTTAATCCGACTTCTTTGCTGCGCTGGCTTGCCTTTGCAGTGGACAGGTTCATGTAATTGATGCACGCGATAATTAAAAACAGGACAGCAAGAGACGAGAGAAGTAATACTCCCTCATAATCACCGTTTGCTTCCAACTCTGCATTGCGATTTGAATGCAGATGGATATCGGTTAACGCCTGAAGGGTTACAACCTCCTTGTACTTATCTTCAATCTCAATATTATATTTTTCATATACATGTTTATCCAGCATACCGGGAAATTTGGCAATTAACGCCCGTGAATTAGTACCCTTTTGCAGAAGCAAATAAGTATATATAAAATTACCGCGCCAGGAGGTGATTTCGCGCTTAATGATACTTGAGAAATAAGTATTAAGTGGAAGTATTACATCCATTTTAAGATGAGAATTACCAGGCATGTTTTTTATAATTCCCGCAACTTCAAAGTCCAGTTCATGATTCCTGATTGAAAGCGTTAGTGTTTTACCAACCGGGTTTATTTCCCCGAAGTATTTCAAAGCGCGCTTTTCCGATAGTACTATTGAATGCGGTTCTTTCATTACATTGAGCGGTTTACTTTGTACAAAAGGAATTGTAAAAATCTCAAAAGTCTCAGGTTCAGCCCAATAAACATTGTCTTCAGAAAAACTATTGTTGTCGACCTTAACAATTGCATTTTTGGATTGAATTATTCTCGTCGCCTTCAGAATTTCAGGATATGCATCAACAAGCAACGGCGCAAGAGGAGCAGGAGTAACGGCTGTTTTTGTAACCGCGGTTCCCGTACCGCCCGGTTTATTCCTTACAACTCTGTAAATATTATCAGCATTCTCATGATATATATCGAAACTAAATTCGTACTGCACATATAAAGCAATTAAAATGAACGCAGCCAGACTTAATGCAAAGCCAAGTATGTTTATTGACGAATAAGTTTTGTTTTTCAACAGGTTCCGATAACCGATTCTCAAATAACTTTTAAACATTACTACCCCCCAGTAGATACTCGTAAATAAAAAAAACGGTGCTGATTTAACTGCCTGCACATAAAACCAAAGTTCCGCATAAAACCAACCATGGCTGACAAGCATTTCGTTATAAACTTCTTCAAAGTCGCCGAGAATGATTTCACGGTTACGTTTCCTGTTTGTTACGGATAAAATCCATCGTGCTATATGCGGCGGTGTTTTCATAAAATTAGTTTGTGTCCATTCCCAAATCCGGAAGACTTGTCCATAAAGCATTTTGGACTTTCCTTAATTCATTCAGAGCCGTTATGCCTTCGTCGGTTATTAGATAGTACCGTTTACTCCTTCCGCCGCGTTCGGGTGTCGGGTTGCCCTGCAATGCTTTCAGGTACTCCAGGTTTGTGAGGCGTTCGAGAGAATCGTAAATGGCGCCGACGGACCAGTCGTGCCCTGTCGCTTCAATTACTTTCTTCCTGATCGTTACTCCATATGCGTCATTATTCAACCGCCAGACTGTTAATAACACAAGCTCATCTGCCCGGGACATTATCTTCTTCATTTAATCTCCTAAATCTGAATTCAATTTATTCGGAATATAGAAAATATTATTACAGCACAAAAGTGATTTATTCGGTTTCCCGTACTTATTAGTCGGGCTATACCCTGAAAGGTTCCGTGAGAGGTGCGGAAGGATAATTCATATGGTAAACTTTCTTCCGGCATTCAATGCTTAGATTGATTCATGTTATGAGTCAGGATTTTTTTAGTTTATGGTGTTTAACAGAACCTTGTCCTGTTTACGGGGCTTACCCCGATTTTCATCGCCAGTTAAATGTCGGGAGATCAAAGAGTTGAGGGCCCGCCTACAATACAAGACATTTTCGGCGGGCAAGCCCGCAATATCTTATGACGGGTGAATTCGAGCCTGCCTCCCGAAGGGAAGTCCTTCCGCCTTCGTTCATAATTCTTATTTGAATATCAGATTTAAACAATTCCATAAATAACACTAGACTGATCTGCCTTCATTTATCAGCTACAATGGATAAACAATTGGATAGAGCGTCTGACGGAGTTTTCCATGCTCATTTCATCCTAATAATGTTAGGATAAGTTGAGTAAAAATATCTGTTTTATTCAAGTTAAAAGGTATAGTATATTTATATTCATTAAATCTTTTATTTACAATTTTGTGAAATTTGAATTACTATTTGCTGGGGAGTAAGATCATGGATATTTCCATGAAGTAATCAATCAATTATCCACTAATTTGTGGGGTTCCAATGAAAACCATTTTTAAACCAATGCAACTCATTTATCTAATCTTTCTCCTTTTCATTCATTTTCAATTGTTTGGGCAACAATACTATTCAAGCGAAGATGTTAAGAAAATAATTTCTGCTACTGCAAGTAATTACTTCCCTGAACTTAATGAGCCTGTCACATTAGAAATGGAAGTAAAAATGCCATATGATATGAAACCGAATCAGGGAAAAATAGGTTTCTATATTGATCCTCAGGATGGATATAAAATCCTTGAAGGGAATCTATTGAATAGTAATGGATTTTCTAAAGATGAAATTATTAAAATGAAGGTATTGGTAAAATTTACAGAAAGGAAATTTCATAATGTAAGAGCATTAATTAATAAAAACACATTTGTAATATTACCATTGTTTGTCGGTGGTGCTTACAGGGAAAGTTTCGAAGTAATTCATATTCGGAAAAACATTGAATCATTAAAAAAATATATTGCAAATCTTAAAAAAGGTGATGTAGTCTCCTCCCCAAGTATTCATGGTGAAGATCCTGCTTCAGTTAGTACGGATCATACTTTTTATTTTTTTAATTCTTATGAAGATAATCGTAAGGAAGAAGCAGTAAAATGGAATATACAAATATTTAGTGAATTGAAGAAGGAGTACGATTCTCTAAAAATTCTTTCAGCACAACTCTTTGAGAAAATCAATACTGAATCAAACCGGGAAAACTCTCAGCTACATAAGTCGAATTCTCCTAAGGTAGGTAGAGTAAAAAAAAAGCGGGAATTTAGATAATTCTCAAAATGCCACCAATACTGCGGGAAACATACAAGATATTACAACCTCTGAATTTTCGCAGCTATTATTAATCACGCAATGGCATATTACATAATAATCCATGATGACAACGGCAACTTTTATCAGATTGTGGATTATGAACTTGCCGATCCAGACATAGGTATTATAATACAACAGAGTGCTTACCTACTTGATTTCAGGGCAGGAAATAGTCCTGGATCAACTACTTTAACAATGCATGATCAATATGGAAGAACTTTTGTGGCTCCCCTCTATGTATACGGGCCATTTAACTTTTTATTAGGGATTTCCGGGGCAGAAGGATGCAAGGCTGAACTTTGGGATAAGGATGTTATCACTGGTTATGAAGTTATGGCTGCCTCTGGTTATATTAATAGTGGTATTGTTAGTTTTAATAATGTTGCTATTGATCAAAGCTTTATTAAAATTAAAACTCAGACTGGTGTCGTCAGGATATTTGAGACAATGAGTAGCGACTATTCCGGGGTTTTATATGAGGATATCAATATCCCGCAATTTTTATGTTCGGATAAAGTCTACGAGTCTGGCGGAGTCTCCTATGTTGAACAAACAGCAAACTCGAGTATTTCACAATTTCAAACTCTTATCACTACAGTAAACCAAAGCTATTCATTTGACCAAAGTATGCCTAAACCTCTTTATATCCTTGCAAATTCTTCCATTCCTATAACCGGGTATACAAATGTCAGAGGACGAATACATGTAAATATGAATTCAGACCATATGGATCATCTTGATGATGATGTAATAATTCACGAATTCGGACATTTTTATATGGATGAAAAGTATAACTTAGTTGGAGGTGCAGTTTCTCATTCCTGGACTCAATCAACCGACCAAACTACTGCTTACAAAGAGGGATGGGCAACCTTTTTCAGTTCTTTAGTCAGAGGAAGTGCCTCATATCATGATAGTAATCCAGGCACCGGTGATGTTGATTTTAATATTGAATCAATAGGCTTTACATTACCAACTCCTCCAAGTGGAAATACATATGAGGCTGCTGTTGCTGGTTCCTTCTGGGATCTGACTGATTCCGGAGTTGAGAGCAATGATATTGTTAGTCTTAATCTCAATTTGATTAAAAATACTCTCGCATCCATCGCGGGTAATAGCATTGATGAATTTGTTACCACTTGGGTACAAAATTCTTATCCAAACGCATACACAATTTTCACTCATCATGGTATAAGCTACTCTCAAGGTCCAACTCCTCCAAGTGCGCCAACAGGTTTTACAGTTTCTGGAAGTCAAGGTCAACATCCTACATTGAGTTGGAATCAGAATACTGAATCAGATATGTACAGATATGATATATATTGTGACCAGGGTTCCGGGTTTTATCTCTTACATTCAATCAATCATCCAGTTACCAGTTTCTATTATACTGGAATTACTATTGGAGATATCAGGTTTGATCCAACACATTGCTTTAAAGTTAAGGCAGTAAATACAAGTAATTTACAGTCAGGCTTCAGTACTCAGGCTTGTGTTGGTGTTGAATCTGCTCAAAAAGGAATTGATATATCTTCACAGGTAGAATCATTGCCAGCGGATTTTGAGGTATCCGAAGCATACCCCAATCCATTTAATCCGTTGACAAGCATTCGATTTCAAATTCCACAAGATGCGCATGTTTCGATTATTGTTTATGATATCCAAGGACGAGAGGTTCAAATACTAGTTAATGAAAAATTAGGGGCTGGATACTATACAACTTATTTCGATGGAAGCAAGTTAAGTAGTGGTGTATATTTTTACAGATCACAAATGAATGAGTACATTTCTACTTATAAAATTGTCCTTGTAAAGTAGAGTTAATTAAATCTTATCAGAAAAGATTAGCTGCCTCCGGGCAGCTTTTTTTTATTTTGTCGTATTACCACCTCATAATAATTTATTATTTGCCTGATTCGAAATAGATTTATGATACTAATTTTAGTACTATTGCATTGCGTTTTTCACTATAAAACCCAATATATGCTCTTCAACGAATACAATTACAGGTTCATGTACGCGGCTCTGGCAGAGGCCGAAAAGGCTCTTGAGGAAGATGAAGTCCCGATTGGCGCGGTTGTAACTTACAAAGACAAGATTATAGGACGTGGTTGCAACCAGGTTGAAAGACTCAACGACGCTACGGCACACGCCGAGATACTCGCAATTACAGCAGCATCCAATCATCTTAAGACTAAGTTCCTGGAGGAATGCGACATTTACATAACCCTTGAGCCTTGCGTGATGTGTGCGGGAGCTATACTCCTCTCGCGGATTAAAAATGTCTATTTTTCCTGTTTCGAGCCGAAATTCGGCGCGTCCGGCTCAATCTACAACATCCTGGACGACGGGAAATACAACTACAAACCTAACGTCTACTCCGGTATTTACGAGCAGGAATCGCAGAATATGCTTCAGGAATATTTCCGCTCAAAAAGGACGCCGAAAAATCCGGGAAGCGTCGGATAAATTAACACTTTTACATCCTTTATTAGTATATTTGCGTCAATTATTTTTTGATAATTTAACAGGATTTTTAATGAACTTGGTAATCTTCGGGGCGCCCGGCGTCGGGAAAGGAACACAGGCTAAAATAATTTCGGAAAAACTCAATATTAAGCATATATCCACCGGTGATATATTGCGCGAAGCTGTTATGAATAACACGGAAACCGGTCTGAAAGCGAAAGAATACATGGATAAAGGTGAGTTAGTACCCGACTTTATAATGGGGCAGCTTGTTAAAGAAGCTCTCTCCTCTTCCGAGTGTGATAATGGATTTATATTAGACGGCTATCCGCGTACACTTGACCAGGTGAATATTCTACAGCCTATCCTCGAAGATCTGAACAAACAGGACATCATTCTCATTACCCTCATTGCAGATGCGGAAGTACTTGTCGACAGACTCACAAGCCGCCGCCAGTGCTCGAATTGTAAATCCATTGTAAATCTGAAGTTAATTGAAGATGCTGAAACTTGCCCGGTCTGCGGTGAGAAAGGGACTCTCATGAAGCGTAAAGATGACGAGGAAGGTGTGATTCGCAACAGACTACAAATTTACAGGGACGCAACACAGCCTGTACTGGATTATTACTCGGATAAGGTTCCGGTAAAACATATCACAGGTACAAATTCAATTGAGATAGTCTCTGAAGAAATTCTTAAGGCGATTGAAGAATAGAATTATATCTTTCAATTAAGACGCATCTAAAACTAGCTTCTGGCTTCAGCCAGGAGTATACTATAATTTCGAAATTTCCCGGGGCTTTAGCTCCACATCAATTTCGGCTAAAGTCGATTAATATTTCATCTTATCTGGAAGAGTTAAGAAAGTTATGCGTCAGCCTTTGTCTTCATTTTAACCCTCACGGCTTTTCCGTTTTCTATCTTGAATATAACGGCATTACCACGTTTTACCAGGTCGTAGTTATGTGTAGCAAATAAAACTGATGTTCCCCTCTGACTTATCCGCCTCAATATCTCCAATATTTCCGTCGATGTCTCAGGATCCAGGTTACCGGTAGGCTCGTCTGCGAGAATCAGCATCGGATCATTTATAATCGCCCGTGCTATAGCAATTCTCTGTCTTTCACCGCCGGATAACTGGTTAGGCATGTTCTTTTGTTTATGCATCAATCCAACCTCGGAAAGAACAGTATACACCTTCCTCTTAATAAGTTTCCCGGGCATCCCGATTATGTGTAGTACAAAGGCAAGATTCTCATAAACATTCCTGTCTTCAAGCAGCTTAAAATCCTGGAAAATAACACCGATCTTCCTGCGCAGAAAAGGTATCTTCCTTGGTGTAATTGTATCGGAACTAAACTCACCTACCTGAACATACCCTGCATGCGGAAGCTGGTTCATATAGATAAGTTCAAGCAGAGTACTTTTACCTGCTCCGCTCTTCCCTATCAGGAACACGAATTCTCCTTCCTTAACCGTAAGATTCAGGTTGTTGAAAACAGGCTGATTACTGTAACTAAATTCTACCGAGTTAATATTTAACATTATTCAATTTTCCCAAGAATAAACTGAACGCGTTCACATTTCGGATTCGCGTTTGCAAAAGTAAAAAAATCGAAGCAATTGCTAACATACAAATTAGTCCCGTCTATTACCTCGAAATAATCTGCGAATTCGTAAATCTTCTGTTCATGAACCTCTTCACAGGCTGTACCATCGGGAAGCCGAATCTCGAACCTGTTTAGATGCATGGCTTCCTGCTGAAGGTATTTACTTTCCTGCCTGTAGCTGATTCCTCTGTAATTACCCTTCCTGTTAAGATGCTTAACGTTCTTAATACTGTTTCGCTCAAGACTCACATCGAACGTGAGAAGACCACTCGGAGTTAATAGTTTCCCCGCTTCAATTAGAAATTGTCTTATCGCTTCTTTATCAGGGAGGTAATTCACGCTGTCGAATGAGCAAAGTATAAAATCAAATCCGGGTTTGAACGGCAGTCTTGTCATATCGCAGGCAACTTTGGGAAGATTTGCATTTTTGTCACGCTGAAGCATTTGATAAGACAAGTCACTCGCAACAATAGTTGGAATCTGCGGCAGCAGATAATTAGTGAGCTTACAATTTCCTGCAGCGAGTTCAAGCGCAGTTGAAACTTCAAGCTCATAGTAGTCGATAATATCAAGCAGGTATTCCGCCCAGCCTCGGTAATCGATCTTCCGCATCAGATGTTCGTAAATCTGTGCAAGGTGTGTATACTGAAACTTATTCAAATTGTTTTCTGCTATTAATGATCTGCTGCGCGTACCTAAAGGCTTTCAGAGTACTTTCAGGATTGGCTTTATTCTGCCAGGCAATGTCAAATGCAGTACCGTGATCCGGCGAAGTTCGAACGAATTTTAATCCCGCTGTGAAATTTACTCCGCCTGTAAAGTCAAGCATCTTGAATGGAATAAGAACCTGATCGTGATACATTCCAATCACACAGTCATAGTCTTTGTAAAGTTTATTTCCAAAGAATGCATCCGGCACAAAAGGACCGTAAACATTCTTACCACTTTCATTAATAGCAGGAATAATTTCGTCAACATCCTCCCTACCAATCTTTCCCCCTTCCCCGGCGTGCGGATTCAATCCGAGAACTGCTATCCGCGGATCGGCAATATTAAAATCTTTCTGCAAACTTTCCCGAACAATTCCAATCTGCTTTTTAACCGCATCTCTGGTGATTAGCTTCGGTACTTTCTTTATTGGCTCATGAATTGTAGTTAGGGAGCATTTCAATTCGGATGAAAGGAACATCATCGTGTAGTCGGATGATCCTGATTTGGCCGCAAGGTATTCCGTATGACCCGGATATTTAAACCCTGCTTTAGCAATACTTGTTTTAGATATTGGTAACGTTACAAGTGCATCGGCAAGACCCCGATCAATCAATTCCATTGCTGCTTCAAGTGATTTATAACTTGCTCTTCCGGAAGACAAAGTAGCTTTACCGGGTGAGATTCTATGATTGCCGATATTATATAAAACTAGTCGAGAATTGAAGGCAGTGATCTGTTCGGCGGATTTGATAACTTCAAATTCCGGATATATACCGGTAAGTTTGCATGCGTCATCAAACACATTTTGCGGACATGCAAATATAATTTGGTCCTTTCCGGATTTGATTGGTCTGCCGAAGACTTTGAGGGCTATCTCAGGTCCGATGCCGTTAATATCACCGCAGGTAAAGATAAATCTGGTCATGATCTATTCAATTAAACTGTAATTTCCCAAACCACTGGTATCTTTGAATAAAAACTTTTTATTGATCTTGTTGTATATCCATAATTCAGCAACCTCGTTATTCTCAACATATGATCTCTGAATATCATCGGGTCGACCGAATTTAATAAATATCTTTCCCCTATCCGTTCCCGACCCTCTGTCAGATCCTGTATTATTGTAATCCAGGTCAGCTATATCAACACGCTTATAAAACTCATCCATAACTTCATTAAAAGATGTGTCTTTATTTCTGTCGTATTTTTTCCAGTATTTCTTTAATACCTTATAATACTCTTCATCACTCGCATCCAACAGTATATTTACAACTGCATCATTCTCAATATTTTTAAGAATTTCAATCGCATATTCCGGATCATACAAACTTCTAGGTTTATCAATCCATTTAATCTCAATGTTGTTCTTCAATGTGTCTGAATTAACGATTATAGATACTTTATATTTACCCTCAGGGAGACTTTTATTGAATGAATCAAGCACAAAGTATTTAAAGAATTCAGGTTCAGGCTTCCCATTCGTTAATTTTAGGGCAGTTGATGATTTTTGAATTTGCGGGCTGCCGGAAAACACATAAACTCCTTTCATGGAAAGATAGACACTGTCCTTATTACTAATAGTCACATCAATCTCATTTTCCGAATTGAAATTTATCGGTAGTAAAAGACAATAGGATTCCGGTGAAAATGGAATAACTCCTCCTGCATTAGCAAGAGTATACTCTTTGTTGTTATCCTGAAAGTTTTGAACGCTAACCGGTTTGAACAGTTGAAGCGAATCCGTATTTCCCAAAGTGAGTTTTGCACCGGGTATTCCGGCAATCCTGTCTGAATTTAAAAAATCGAACTCAGGAATGATCTTGTATTCACCAGGAGAAAGATGGAAAGCCACAGCACCCTGCAGGTATTTTCTTGAAGAATTAGTTTCTTCATATGTACTTACACCGATAGAAGCTTCCCCGGAATTCCTGTCAACAATCGAATCATTCCGGTAAATTTCCGCGAAGCATTTTACCCCGGATGTAAACTTATCGTTCTTTTTTACAAAGACGAGTAAATCGTATGAGATTTTATACGTTAAGTATACCGCATAGCCTGAATCCTGAGGAAATGAATTTACTTCCCAAAGGAATGACTTGCTCCGGGGCTGTGCAATCATTACACAGCTAAACAAAACCCAAAGTATTATAGACTTCATATCACTAATTATAGTTTAAGGTATGTTCTTAAACAAGATGTAATTGCGAATGGTTCTGGAAAAAATTATTCACTTGAAAAATTCGATTACGAAAATTAGCTGTTCATACTGTTAAGGAATTCCTTGTTACTCTTCGTTCCGCGCATTTTATCAAGCAGAAAATCCATTGCTTCGATCGAATCGAACTCGCTGAGTATTTTTCGCAGTATCCATACTTTGTTAAGCTCTTCTTCTTTCATAAGAAGTTCTTCTTTTCTCGTACCGGACCTGTTAACACCAATCGCCGGGAACACTCTTCTGTCTGATAAGTCTCTGTCGAGAACCAGTTCCATATTACCGGTACCTTTAAATTCCTCGAAGATAACCTCATCCATCCTGCTTCCGGTTTCAATCAATGCCGTTGCAATTATAGTTAAACTTCCACCATCCTCAGTGTTCCTTGCGGCACCGAAAAACCTTTTAGGTTTCTGTAATGCATTGGAATCGACACCACCGGAAAGAATCCTACCGCTATGAGGAATAACGGTGTTATGAGCTCTTGCCAGCCTTGTAATACTGTCAAGAAGAATGATAACATCTTCCTTGGCTTCCACAAGTCTTTTAGCTTTTTCAATAACCATATTAGCTACCTGAACATGCCTGTCGGCAGGCTCATCGAATGTGGAACTTATTACTTCGGCTTGAACCGAACGCTGCATATCCGTCACTTCTTCCGGACGCTCGTCTATTAACAGCATGATCAAACGAACTTCAGGATGATTTCTTGATATTGAATTTGCTATCTTCTGCAGCAGAATTGTTTTACCGCTTTTTGGTGGCGAAACAATTAGTCCGCGCTGTCCTTTACCTATCGGTGATAATAAGTCCATAATCCTCATGGAATATTCACCCGGAGACGATTCCAGCTTAAGTCTCTTTGTTGGATATAAAGGCGTAAGATTATCGAAAAGAGTTCTTTCTCTTGTAGCTTCAGGATCCTTTCCGTTTACAGCTTCGACTCTTAATAGCGCAAAAAATCTTTCGCCTTCTTTTGGCGGACGAACCTGTCCGCTGACAAAATCACCAGTCCTGAGGCTGAATCTTTTTATCTGTGAAGGAGAGACATAAATATCGTCGGGTGATGGGAGGTAATTGTAATCCGATGAACGTAAGAAACCGTAACCATCGGATAATACTTCCAGTACACCTTTGGAAAAAGTAAGTCCGTCCTTTTGTGTTTGAGCCTCAAGAATCTTAAAAATCAACTCCTGCTTTCTCAAATCGCTGTAAGCAGAAATTTTATATTCCTTAGCGATTTGGTGCAAATCGATAATTTTTTTCTTCTGGAGTTCTGAAATATCCATTGGCATGACTACTTCCTAATATAATTTGATAAATATTTTATTGATGAATTCAAGATTAGATTTCGGGGTAAAATGTTAATTGTTAATAAAAATGCTTTCTGTTTTCTTCGAAAGGAACAAGAGGTTCATTGAAAATCTACCCCTTAAAATTCAGAATGTCAAGTCAATTTCTTACTAACTTAAATTTAATTTCCCCTATAACATATATACTTCCTAATATTACTAAACACTCGTTATTGCTTTGTTTTTTGAAATTATTGATGAATTCTGCGGCGTCGGGAAGCGGCAAAAGAGTAGTCCCGGTTCTATGCCCTGCTGCAATTAAATCTTCTATTTTGGCTGCCCTCTCATAGTCGATGCTTGTAGCATAGATATTATCGAAAAATGGAGAAAGTTTTTTAATTGCTTCCTCAATGTTCTTATCCTGCATCATTCCTATTATTAGATTACACCTGTCATACAATTTATACTCATTCTTAAACTCGCTTATGAAAGCGTCAATACTTTCTGAATTATGCGCCGCATCGAAAATTATTTTAGGAGTTTCACTGTATACCTCGTACCTGCCCGCTACACCAGTGTTTTCAACAACATTATTAATTCCCCGCAGAATATGCGATGTATCAAACCCATCAATAATTTTAAAAATAACCAAAGCAGCTAATGCCGAATTGCTCAATTGAAATCTGCCCGGCAAAGGAGTACTGTAAATATTGAGGCTCGTCGAATTAAGTTTAAGAATTTCCAAATCGTGAAATGATTCTGTGAAATCCGCCAGTTTCCAAAGCTTACAATCAAGTTCGCTAGCTTTGCTTACAAAAACAGTTTCAGCAAGGTAAGGCAGTTCAGCAAGAAAAACATTTCCATTCCCCTTGAAAATACCGGCTTTCTCTCCTGCAATTTTATCAAGTGTATCGCCCAGTATGTGAGTATGCTCAAAACTTATTGAAGTTATAACACTTGCAATCGGGTCAAGTACGTTCGTAGCATCCAGTCTTCCGCCCAATCCTGTTTCTACAACGGCGTAATCAACTTTATTGTCAGCAAAATATTTAAATGCCATCGCGGTAGTAAGTTCGAAAAAAGTCGGCGAGTATTCATCAATGTACCCATCTACGTCATTCATGAATTCGCAAACGTAATCATCCGGAATCATTTCACCGTTTATCCGTATCCGTTCATTAAACACAACAAGGTGAGGAGATGTAAACAATCCTGTTTTATAACCGGCTTCCTGCAACATACTTGCAATGAATGACGCAGTACTTCCCTTTCCATTAGAACCGGCAATATGAATAGCCTTTAAATCCTTCTGCGGATTTCCAATATGGCTCAGCAGACCGGTAATATTCTCCAGTCCCAGCTTCACACCGAATTGGTGAAGTGAGAACAATTTTTCTAATGCGGATTCTAAATTCATAATTATAACTGGTAGGAACCAGTAAGCTCTTTAATACTCTTCAATGATGTTTGTTTGCAATATTCAATCAGTCCGTCGATGATTTCAATTGCCGCAGATGGATCAATAAAATTGACCGTTCCAAGCTGAAAAGCGGATGCACCGCAAATCATAAACTCTGCAGCATCCTTCCAGTTCATGATACCGCCGATACCAATTATCGGGATATCAACTTTACGACTTATTTCAAGGACCTTGGCCAATGCAACAGGTTTAATTGCGGGTCCTGATAGTCCGCCGGTAACATTCTTTATTTTAGGCTTTTTAGTATATATATCGAATGAAGTACCGACAAGCGTATTGATTGCCGAAATTGCATCCGCTCCTTCTTTGCGGGCCGCTTCAGCATATTCAGCTATATTTGCATTATTCGGAGAAAGCTTTATGATTACCGGCTTGTTGGTTACTGCGCGCACCTTCTCAGTAATTCGTCCAACAGCGTTTACGTCATTCCCGAAAATCAATCCGCCCTCTTTTACATTCGGACAGGACACATTTATTTCAAATCCTTTTATAACCACTTCGGCATCTAATATCCTGGTACACTCTACGTATTCCTCAATCGAACTCGCGGCAATATTACAAATCAAAGTTGAGTTAACTTCTTTCAGAAACGGAATTTTAGTTTTCACAAACTCTTCGACGCCAACGTTAGCCAGTCCAATCGCATTTAACATTCCTGAAGCGGTTTCAACTATTCGCTGTGGCGGATTACCTTTTCTTGGTTTAAGCGATACTGATTTTGTAACAATAGCACCTATTTTACTCAGATCCATAAACTCGGATATCTCGTTTCCATAGCCTACAGTGCCGGATGCAAGCATTACCGGATTCTTTAGTTCCAGCGAGCCTATTTTTACGGAGAGATCAGGATTCATATCTTAACATCTTTTATATTAAACACGGGACCGTCTTTACAAATCAGCTTATATTTATCACTATCTTCTTTTGACTCTGTAGGGCAGCCCTGGCAAATACCGAATCCACATGCCATTGCCGATTCAAGAGAGACTTCGCAATCAATTTCATGTTTAAGGCAATACTCTTGTAATGCACGAAGCATCGGGTTCGGTCCGCATCCGAAGACTTTTATGCTCTCTTTATCAAGTGAATTTAAATGATTATCAAATAAATCGATCACATTCCCATGAAGTCCTGCCGAACCGTCATCTGTAGCTATTTCATAATTTTCGAATCCGTAAGTAATAACATTTTCTGCGGATCTTCCGCCGATAAATGAACGAATCTTTTTCTTACTTTGTAAAGTACGGGTAAGATAAGGATACGGAGCCGCACCGATTCCACCGGCTACAATCACAGCAGTCTCATATTCCCCTTCCGTACCGAATCCATTTCCAAGTGAACCAAGGACATCTATTACATCACCTTCTGCTTTTTCCGCAAGTATTCTTGTTCCTTCACCGTGAACATCGAACATGAAAAAAATATATTCGTCTTCCACATCACAAATGCTGAACGGACGTCTGAGCAGTGGGAAATCCGACTCACTGACTTTAATATTGCAAAACTGACCCGGAAGTATCTCAGAGGCTAATTCAGGCGAATGGACCTTTAATAAATATGTTCCGTGCTGCAATTTAGTATTTGAAACTACGGGGACTTTGTAAGTATTCACTACAGATTAAATTTGAATTTTCGTTCAGTAAATGTAATGATTGGGAATCTATTAACAAATTTTATTTCTGAATATGGTTAAAATCAGTTGTAAACAGCTATTTTATTTTTTATTGAACAGCTTATCTTCTATTCGCGTAATTTTATCAAGTCGTCTTTGATGCCTTCCACCCTCAAAATCGGTTGTCAACCATTTATCAAGAATTGACTTTGCTGATTCATCACCTAGAGTTTTTGCGCCCATCACAAGTATATTCGCGTTATTATGATTTCTGGCACTCCATGCAGTAAATTCATTGTAACATGTAGCAGCACGTATCCCCGGAATTTTATTCGCTGTAATAGCTGAGGGTATTCCTGTAGCGTCAAGAATAATCCCGCAATCAGCTTCGCCGGCAGTAACTTTATACGCAACGCTTAATGCAAAATCAGGATAATCGCAGGAGTCTTCGCTGTTCGTACCGACGTCAATTATTTCGACGGATTTATCAGCAAGTATTTTTTTCAAGAACTCTTTAAGATTAAACCCGGTATGATCCGATCCAATGGCAATTTTACTCACTTTGAATGATCCTATCCTTACAGGTTTCCCGGATTCAGTAGTAATCTTTATGCCGAGATCATTAATCTTTTCCTTAGCCAGCGGAGTAATAATGTCGTTTGAATTAACTGCAATATTCTTAGAACCGGTTTTGTACGATTCTATCACATCTCTTTCGGTAATTACTTTTTTCATAGCCGATCCAGTTAAATTAGATCATTTTTCTTTTTCATTTTAAGGTGATCCACAACCTGTTTTACGGACTGTGCTTTATCCCTATCACATATCAACAGCGCATCATCTGTTTCCACAACTATAAGATTCTCAACCCCAACAAGGGCTGTAAACTTCTTCTTCGTACGTATTATGGATCCTTTAAGACCTTCGGAGTAGATGTCACCCGACAAAACATTATCGTCTTCGGATTTATCCGACAACTGGTAAACTGCTTCCCAGTTACCAACATCACTCCAGTCGAATTCCCCTTTGATCAAGTATACCTTCTTTGAATGCTCCATAATGCCGTAATCAATAGATATACTTTTGAATTGACCGTATTCACGCTGCAGAACTTTGTTATAATCAGCAGTCCCGATAGCTTTACGTATGTTTATAACTCCCTCGTATAATTCAGGCATAAGACTTTCCATCTCGCTGAGGATTGCAGAAATCTTCCAGATAAACATCCCTGAGTTCCAGTAGAAATCACCTGCCTCAACAAATCTTTTAGCTGTTTCATAGTTCGGCTTTTCGGCGAATGTCTTTACATGGAAGATACTATCCCCTTCAACCATATCATTGGTTTGGATGTATCCGTAACCCGTTTCCGGTCTGGTTGGCTTTATTCCTATTGTTACCAAGCCATTACATTTTTCTGCGTAATTAGCTGCACTTAAAATTATTTCCCTGAATTTATCAAGGTCCTCAATCCTGTGATCAGCCGGGAGCACCATTGTAATTGCGTCTTCATTTTTCTCTGCAACAAGGGCCGAGGCTAAACCTATACAAGCTGCGGTATTCTTACCGAAAGGCTCTTCAATTATGTTTTCTTCGGGTACCTGAGGAAGTTGTTTTACAATACCCGGTTTCTGAATCTTATTAGTGATGATAAAAATATTTTTATTCTCGGTTATACCTTCAAGTCTGTCAACAGTATTTTGAATCAGAGATTTCTCGTTAAAAATACTCAACAACTGTTTCGGGCGCGCTTCACGGCTTTCGGGCCAAAATCTAGAGCCCACTCCTCCGGCCATAATAACGGCATATAATTCCATCGTAATTCCTTATCTGTATTGTAAAATCTGTTCGCCGAATTGTTCGGCCTTATTTAGATAACTTGTAATATCAACGTCTTTGTTTTTAACAACCGCAACAATAACTATCAGACATGCCCGCAGGCATTCAACAATATTCGAATCCGGGACAAGTTTTTTATTTACAATTAACTTTAATCCAACGGCAAAGATAACGTGCATATTCGCAATTACTTTTACTCCTGCCTGATCCGATAGTTCAGCATGTTTTTTCATAACATCAATGTACGATCTCAGCTCAATATCATCGTAGCTTTGATTTTCTAATTTTGTTAACAACATTTCCATCCGCTTAATCGGCTTTAGAATGCTATCCTGGAATTCCTCTATACTTACTTTGTCTTCTTCCTCATCTTCGTTTTCAAGATCGTCAAATATTATCTGCTTTTTAAGCTCCTCACTCTCACCGGATTTGTCTTCTCTGCTGCCGGCAGTCTTCGAAGAAATATTTATAACGTCGTTCGGCAATTCCAGTTCTTTATTTTCGCGAGGCTCTTCTTTCGTACCTGCCGGTATCTCAGTTTGTGAGTCCAGTAGTTCCCTGATCTTTACCGGAGTAACAATATCCAGAAAATTGCTCAGAACAACAACGAGTGAATGACTTTGTTTTTTGAACTCATCGGAAAGTTTTAGAAAATCAATTTTTCTGTTGTTAATATGTGTGTGAATCTCTCCGAGCTTGATTGCAAGCTTAGAAAGCTCCGTTATTTTTTTCAACCTGTTGATTTCATCGGAAAGATTCTGGGCCTGATTCAAATGTTCGCGAAGTATGGCAACAGACTCGATTTTTTCCGAATTAAGTCTTAGGTTATTGGCAGCCACTACAATTGCCTGTATTATATATTGCTTATCAACCTGCATTTAACCGATATACTTCCTGGGGATTCTTTTACTAATATTACATGTAATCTCATACGGAATAGTGTCAAGTTCTCTTGCCCAGTCCCATGCGGTTATTTCATGTCCACCCGACTTCCCAAGCAAAACAGCTTTTGCACCAACATTAACTTTATCATCCAGTATGTTGAAAGATATTCTGTCCATCGTAACTCTTCCGATCTGCTTAAAAGTTTTCTTCCCGATAATAACCTTCATCCTGTTCGATAAACTCCTAACAATGCCGTCTGCGTAGCCAATACCGATTGTCGCAGCTCGGGTTTTTCTTCCGGCAATATACAGTCTTCCATAACTAACGGAATCACCTTTAGCAAGCTGCTTTATAGTGCTCACTTTTGATATAATCGACATTACAGGTTTCAGCTTTACTGATTCACTTGTTTCAAGTGACGGATAATATCCGTAAAGTGAAATCCCAACCCTCACCATATCCAAATATGAATCAGGCATATCAATTATTGCCCCGCTGTTTGCGGAATGAAAAAGTATATCCTTAATATTATGAACTTTCAGCTCACTCACAACCTTTTTGAAACGAATTAGCTGTTCATTTGCATACCGTTTATCCTTCTCATCGGAAGTCGCGTAGTGAGTATAAATTCCTGTCATACGTACTTTTCTATTTTCCGACAACTTAGCAATCGAACCGGCAGCGTGCTTATAACCAATACCCAGCCTGCCCATTCCGGTATCCACATTCATCTGAACTTTCAATGGAGCGCCATTATATTTTAAGAGTTCAGAAATATGCTTGCCGGTACAAACAGTCGGCTCAATTTTATATTTACGATATAATTCGACACAATCTTTATTGAAAGGAGCAAATGAAAGCACCGGATTTTTAATACCCGCTTTCCGTAATTCAATGCCTTCTTCCAGCAGAGCTACGCCGAAATAATCAGGTTTTTTAGCGGCTAGAGTGTTTAATGCCTTTGCACATTCAACAGCTCCATGACCATAAGCATCGGCTTTTATAACTGCCATTACTTTAGTCTTTTTCACCCTTTTCCTGACACTCAAAAAATTATATTTTAGATTCGAAAGGTTTATTTCAGCAATAGTCGGTCGCATACAAGTAATAGTGATTTTTTGGTATAAAAATATACCAATTATTAACGAAAAGAATAATTTGATTTACAGTTATATAGAACTTTTCAGTGATATATTCAGTTTTAGATAAAAAGAAAGAAATGATATGGTCGGATATAGATTTACGGATTTTCAGCCGGAAGAAAACGGAAAATATAAGTTTGAAGAACTGTTGAAAGTGTTCATGCAGCTCCTGAACATCTCATCAGGTGACGTGGGTGAAGCGCTTCAGTGGCTGAATGATCTTGACCGAAAGTTTGAGTTTACGGATGATGAATACGGTATAGGTGATTTCATAAATGACCTTAAGGAGAAAGGCTATCTGGATGAAGACGGCTCGAATCCGGGTAGTTATTTAATGTCCGCAAAGTCGGAACAGGCAATAAGGAAACAGTCACTCGACCAGATTTTCAACAGCCTTAAAAAGTCTTCACAGGGCAATCATACTACAAGTTTCAGCGGACTAGGTGACGAGGCTACCTCAGATCGACGCGATTTTCAGTTCGGGGATACACTTGACCAGATCGACATGACAAACTCACTTAAGAACGCGCAGATACATCATGGGCTTGACGGATTTGAACTTACAGAGAATGATCTTGAGGTAGTTGAGAAGGAGTTCAAGACGATAACATCCACCGTGCTTATGATCGATATCTCGCACTCTATGATCCTGTATGGAGAAGATCGTATAACCCCGGCAAAAACAGTTGCAATGGCGTTTGCCGAACTAATTAAAACACGCTACCCTAAGGATACACTGGACATACTTGTATTTGGAAATGACGCATGGCCGATAGAGATAAAAGATCTTCCCTATCTTCAGGTCGGACCATATCATACAAATACATACGCCGGTATTGAACTAGCAATGGACATTTTACGAAGACGTAAAACTAAGAACAAACAAATATTTATGATAACCGATGGCAAACCTACATGTCTTAAAGAAGGAATTAAATATTACAAGAACAGTTTCGGTCTCGATAGAAAAATAATTAACAAAACTCTCGACCAGGCTGCAAGGTGCAGAAGACTTGGTATAACAATCACAACGTTCATGATAGCACGCGATCCTTATCTGCAGAGATTTGTAAGGGACTTTACCCAGATCAACAACGGACGCGCTTACTACAGCAGTCTCAGCGGACTCGGCGAGTACATCTTCGAGGATTTTGTACGAAACCGCAGACGGAATGTCAGATAAACCGAATTTACGGAGAATTAAATGATTAAAAATTTCGATAAAATAACAACACTCGGACAACTTAAGGAATCCGGTTATAAATCTGTTTCAATTAAAGATGAAATGAGAAAGAACCTGATAACCTTGTTAAGAGATGGGCAAGGCTCATTCGAAGGAATCGTCGGATACAATGAAACTGTTATTCCTGATATTCACACTGCCATACTTTCGCGGCACAATATAATTCTGCTTGGTTTACGCGGACAGGCAAAGACGAAGATAGCCAGGCTCATGATTAATTTTCTTGATGAGTACATCCCCGCAATAGCCGGCTCTGAAATAAACGATGATCCTTTTCATCCCATCTCCAGATTCGGGAAAGACAAGATTAACGAAGCCGGCAACGATACACCAATTGAATGGATTCACAGAGATGAAAGGTACACTGAAAAACTCGCGACTCCGGATGTTTCCATCGCTGACCTGATCGGTGATGTTGATCCGATTAAAGCAGCCTCGCTTAAGCTGCACTATTCGGATGAACGGGTTATCCATTTCGGACTTATCCCCCGCTCGCATAGAAGTATATTCGTAATTAATGAACTCCCGGATTTACAGGCTAGAATTCAAGTGGCGCTATTCAACATTCTCCAGGAAAAAGATGTGCAGATTCGCGGATTCAAAATAAGATTACCGCTCGATGTACAATTTATTTTCACAGCAAATCCGGAGGACTATACCAACCGGGGTTCGATAGTAACACCTTTAAAGGACAGGATAGATTCTCAGATTCTAACTCATTACCCGAGATCGATTAAGGAATCCCAAAAGATTACTAACCTTGAAGCTTCGTTAAGTGAGGAACAAACAAAAATTTGTGTGCCGAATCTGGCGAAGGATCTTATAGAACAAATTGCTTTCGAAGCCAGGGCAAGCGAGTATGTTGATGCTAAAAGCGGAGTATCCGCACGACTTACAATTTCCGCCTATGAAAACCTTGTCTCCGCAGCTGAGCGCAGAATGTTGATGAATAAAGAAGATTCAACGATCGTTAGAATTTCAGATTTTATCGGTGTTATTCCCTCAATAACCGGAAAGGTTGAACTCGTTTACGAAGGTGAACTTGAGGGTCCTATAAAAGTTGCTCAAATTCTGATAAGTAAAGCAGTTCGCCAACTATTTGCGAAGATGTTCCCAAGTCCGGAGGAATTAAAGAAACAGCAGCAGACCAATCCATACCAGCCTGTTACCGCCTGGTTCGGGAAAGGGAACGTAATTGATATACTCGGCGATTATCCTGATAAGAAATATAGAGATATACTTGATGCAGTTCCTGATCTTGACAAAATCGTTTCGCAATATCACCCTGATATTGACAACAACGCAAAATATTTATTTATGGAATTTATCCTGCATGGACTTTCCGAGTACTCGCTCTTAAGCAAACATCACGTCGAGTTCGGTACACAGTTTAAGGATATGCTAAGCAGCATGTTCTCACCTACCGAAGACGAGGAAGATGACTACATGGATGAAGATTCATTTACGTGATAATTGCCGCAATTTAGTATCTTAGCAAAGTTAAAATCACATTGAGGAATCTATGCTAGTAACAACAACCAACATTATTCAGGACAAGAAAATAGTAAAGTACCACGGAATGGTTTCCGGAGAGGCAATTCTGGGTGCCAATATATTCAAAGACTTCTTCGCCGGGATCAGAGATATCGTCGGTGGCAGATCTGCAGCCTACGAAAAAGAACTACGACACGCTAAAGAAATAGCTGTTAGTGAAATGTTAGACCAGGCTAGATCATTGGGCGGAAACGCTGTAATCGGTGTTGATCTGGATTATGAGACTATTGGTCAGGGCGGAAGTATGTTGATGGTATCTGCAAACGGAACTGCTGTTACTATCGAAGATTAATCCCGCTGATTTTTCGGGCAGTAAATGACTCAGTTGTTCTTATTGAAGCGTTCTTCCAGACGATGAAATCTATATGCGAAAATGTTGTGTAATTTTCTGCGGACGAATAGTCTATGCGCGATTGCTCCTATAAATCCATAAGGCAGCGCGTAATAGACATGATCTCTCATAATTACTCCGCCATCGGCCTCGCACAAATTGTGAATATGATACCAGAACTTATAAGGTCCGAATCTTTGTTCATCAATAAACAACTTCCCCTGTTCAACAGATTTTATTTCAGTCACCCAATTTGTTTTTATTCCGGGAAAGAGTGCTATTTTGTAGGCGATAATCTGGCCTTCAAACATTTTATCTTCCGGCTTTGATGTGATTTGGAAGCCGACGTTGTCGGGCGTGATATCATTCAAATTGATGGGATTTGAAAAATATTGCCATGCTTCATCAATAGTGACTTCCAGAAACTGTTCCTGCTTAAGCTCATATAATTTCATTAATACTTACAGCGATTGTTGCGAAAAAGTGATAGTATATAAACCGGTAACACCTCGTTTCCCTTTTAAGTTTACTTCGCCTATATTTTTTTTGGAGAATCCGTTTCCCAACTGAAGATGATTGGATACCTTCTCCGTTACAATTAATTTCTGATGCATCTCTTTACACATATGCTGAACTCTCGAAGCTGTGTTTAAGACATCTCCATGATAAGCAATTTCCCTTTTAATTTCTCCTATCTCTGTTGCAGTTACAGTACCCATATCCATTCCGGCCTTAAACTCCGGAATGATACCAAAATTATCCCTGTAAAATTCCGCTTTTTTCATCAGCACTTTCTCATATGCGTAAAATGTTTTAATACAATTTGATTTATATAAACCGCGTGTAATTGTCCAGCTAAGTACAACCTCATCACCAACATATTGGTATATATCAGCATTATATTTTAGTACAACGTTGGTAAGATCACGATAACAGTTCTGAATAAGCTTGCTGTACTTTACGTGACCAAGTGTTTCGGCAAGTGTTGTTGAATCGTTTAAATCCAGGAACATGAATATTCGCTGTTCATCCTTCGGTGTAGCATACTTTCCCAGCAGCATATTCACAAGGTTTCCGGGACCGAACTTACGGTTGACCTGCAGTACAAAATTCATTAGAAGTATGGTAATGAGTATGAACATTAAAATGCTTAGTACGGATTCAAACGTGAGGTAACTAAAGAAATCTGACGTGAATATATCTATAGGGTAGAGATCGAATGAATAAAACACCAGATAAATTACAGTAAATGCAAAGAAAATGGATATAACATAAAATACCGATTTAATCATAATAATCTGTCCGAAGGAATGCCTTCGTATGATCCTGCTGTCGGTGATGTGCTCAAGGAATGCAAATGCTAATCCGAATATGAGTCCGAACAAAGTTGCTTCAAGATACTGATATCCCGAGTACATGTAACTTGCAATCACGTTGGCTTTTATTACCTTTTCAATTTCGGTAGCATTAATCAGAACCTCGAAATTCGCGATAATTAACCAGGAATACAGGTTCGTCAGGATAATCCAACTAAGAATTATAAAAACCCATTCATAAACGCGTATTTTATTCTTCCTCTCCATACCCATTCAAGTATTATTTTACAAAAACAATTTCAGTAAAGATAAGTAATCAATTTGAAATCATCCCTTAATATTCAAATAAATTCTGAGCGAAATTCTGGCGGACAAGAGAAAAACCTTTGGGAATAGTAAGACTTAGTTTGAAGCGGGCGGGAAAATAAGTGAAAATTTTGAGCCGTAACCTTTTGTACTTTCGACCTGAACATCAACATTATTAATTTTACAATATTCTTTTACAAGAGCCAGCCCCAGACCATTCCCTTCGAATGAACGGGAATAACCTTGCTGTTCCTGCGAAAACTTATCAAATAAATTCGGTAGATACTCTTTCGAGATACCGATCCCGGAGTCAATAATATCAAGAACAATGTTCTCACCCGATTTGTACAACAGGATATTTATCTGACCTTCATCTGTATATTTAATGGCATTATCTATTATGTTACTAATTGATTGGTTAATAGAATACTGATCAAGATTCAGAAGCACAGGACCTTGAATTTTATTCTCGAAAATCAATTCAAGATTTTTATCTTCAGTCATCCCTTTCATATCTTTCAGAATGGGAATAATTGCTTCCTTAACAAGATCAATCTTGCTAAATACCGGAGCAATAGTTCCGGATTCAACCTCAGCGACATTTAGAATAAGGTCTATAGTTCTCATCAACCTTGAAGCTGAATTTTCGATTGCAGAGAAAGCTATCACATCCTCGTCTTTAATCTTATCATTTAACTCGGACTTAAGCAACGAACTGAAGTTCAAAATAGCATTTATCGGTGTTCGGATCTCATGAGACATTTGAGCAAGAAATTCACTTTTTATCCTTTCAGATTTTTCTGCGGCTTCCTTAGCTTCAATAAGTTGTTTCTCAGTTTCTTTCAAATAATCAATATCCCGGAGAGTAGCGAAGTACCTATTATTATTCATCACATGCAGAATTATATCAGCCGTAAAGAGCCCTGAATTTTTCCTCCTGTGCAGCCACTCGAAGCGGATATTATTTTTTTTACGGGCAGTTCTGAAATATTCTATTGCCTTTGACTTACTATCACTGCCACACGGCTGGCTCTGCGGGGATAAATCAAAGACAGATAATCCTGCAAATTCTTCTCGCGAATAACCGAACATTTCCAATGCTCTCGCATTAAAATCAATAAGCCGGGATCCCTCCATTATAATTATAGCATCATTGGTATCCTCGAACAGTAAACGATACTGCCGGCTGTTTACCTCCAATTCCTTTTCTTTGCGATTTAATTCAATTACCGTTGCATCCAGCTCGCGGTTTTTTGATTCCAGACTAATCTGAGTTTTGTCTCTCACAAGTTCAAGGAAATATGAAATGACTGTAATTGCCAGGAACACCCCGGTATACCGCAATTTAAAATATAAATCGTACTGACCTGGAGGATAATCGAAAATGAAGAACACATCAATCACAGTTATGAAAATTAAGGTAGTAATTAATCCGGTCTTTCCTCTAAGAAGAAATATTACTGATATTGGAACCATAAAAGACCACAAATGTCCGGAAAGCGAATCGGATTTTATCAATACGAGGTACATGAATAGAGCAGCAAGCACAATTACGAACAATCTGGTAATTAAAATCAGTCGTTCGCGTTTTTTAAGATTAAAATCCAGTATATACAGAATTATTGCTGCGACAATATCTGCAATTCCCTGTAAATATAATCCTTGATAAACTGCAAGAATCCCAAATATGAATAAAAATACGACACCTGTAAAAATCATTAGGTGAAGCAGTAATTGCCGTCGTTCAGCATCGGAAGATATAAATGATGTGTCATCAGAGTTAAATGCCGAATGGAATAAGTTAGTATGATATTTAAATAAATTTGCCATAATCTATAATTACAAATCAGTAATTCACAGACAGACTGATCCGAAAACACTATCGGAAATAACGGAGAATATTTAACATCCGGTCATATATTAACACCAATGACGTGATATCGTATCTATGGGTAAATTGTAAACTTGAATAGAATATAATTAAAAATAATTTAAATTATCCGGGTAAGAAACGGGAGACAGTTATGTCTCCCATAAAAAATTCAACTAGCTTTCATGCTTGGTTTTGAAACCCTTTTGCATCCAGCCTTTTGCGAGGAAAAGAGCAACAGGTGAAAGGATGGCAATAAATCCGTAAATCAGCCACAGAGTTTCGCTGTTCAATTGAGCGACAGGTGTATCATCGGGAATGTAATTCATCAGGAACCAACCGCTGTACAGTGAAGTAATTATCTTTGTAAGGAACCAGGGAAACTGACCTAATCCCATGTAGATTCCGGTCATATTTTTCGGCGCAATCTCTGCCACCCACTGAAGGAATCTTGGCTGCCACATTGCCTCCCCTATTGTCATTAATACCAGGTAACCCATAAGAGTATAAAAATTCGGTCCAAGGACAAGTATAAATGTTGGCGCTGCCATAACAGAAGTTCCAATAATCATCATAGTATAAGTGTTACGCTTAGATGTTAGAGCGGTAACCATAGGTGTTAGAATAAAAATCAGGATAGGATTAAGATTAACAAAAAACTCGAAATTATCGCCTACGAATCCGTCAAACGACCTGCTAATATATTGTGGTAAAGTCAGCCAATTATGCGCGAATAACGTTTGAACAGGAATCAGTATAAATATAAAAAACAGGAACCTTAAATCTCTCAGCGGGAAATTTGACACATAATACTTGAACTTTTCGCCGGCTGTCATATCGGCCATTTCATCTTTTTCTTCTGCCTCTTCTTCCTCACCGTCATCCTTTCTAACCTGCTCAACTGCTTTTACCATCGCTTTATTCGTTACAATAAACAGTACAACCATTATTCCGACGAATGTAAGTGCTGCGTAAACCCAGAACACACCTGGAATCCCATACGCTTTTCTGACGGGTGGTGAGATTATTGCAGGTAAAAAACCGCCAAGATTCATAAGGGCGTATAACATAGCATATCCCATTGCAGCAGTTTTCTTATTTGTTAGCTGCTTTACACCGGCATAACACGCAGGCTGGTAAATCCCATAGCCAAGTATTACACCAAGTATACCAAGCATTGAGAATACATGTGCGGACTCACCAAACCCGGTTATACCGATCTCAGGAGCCAAGGTTAACAGTATTCTTCCAACCAGCATCAATGAGAGAGCAATTAATAAAGACTTCCGAAGACCGATCCAATCGACGGTTGCGCCAAGCAAAAGCATTGCGATTGTAATTCCACCTGTAAGAACACCCACCATCCAGCCGGCATCAACGTCATTGAGGCCGATGTAATCATTAAAGAAAATGGCAAGTAATCCCACAACTCCGAAGTAAGTGAGTCCTTCAAGTACATACGAAATATTAACGCCTAGTAATGCCCGTGAAGTATGTGCCAGATCGACAAAGGGTTGGGATAAGTCTATGATGGTATTGTCAAAGAAGGAAGTTTCAACATCTGCCGGCACTTCAAGTTTTCTCTTGTTCAGAATTAGAATAAAAGCAATCGGTGGGATGATAATTGACAATAGAAACCACAAAATCGAGTTATAACCTTTCAGTATTGCAGATCTTGTAGTACCTAATACGAAGAATATATACCCGATTACTGCAAGTCCGATAAATACAACTAATAAATCACTCATAAATCACCATTAATTTATTATACTATATTTACTTCAGGAAGTAATTTAATACCAAATTTTTCTTTCACTTTTTTTTGAATCTTATTTGCAAAATTGATTACATCTTCACCTTTTGCATTTCCATAATTAACTATTACCAGGGGTTGAAATTCATGTGTCCCGACTTCTCCTTCCCTGAACCCTTTCAGTCCGGCATGTTCTATAAACCAGGCTGCCGGGACTTTGACAGACTCATCATCAACCGGGAATGATGGTATTTGAGCATAAGTCGATTTTAGTTCAATAAACTTATCATGCGACACCACTGGATTCTTGAAGAAACTTCCGGCATTTCCCAACTCTTCCGGATCGGGAAGTTTACTATTCCTAATCTGAATTATAATATCCCGCATTTCTTTAATTCCAGGCGATGAAATATTCAATTCATCTAGTTTGGCTGCCAATGCTTTATAATTCGTATTGACAATTGGATTTACCGTTAGTTTCAGAATCACTGAAATAACAGCATACCTGTTCTTAAGCTCATTCTTAAATACACTCTCCCGGTATCCGAACAGACAATCTGAGTGATTGAATAAACTGATAATCCCTGTGCCAATTTCAACTGCCATCAGCGAGTGGAAGACATCCTTAAGTTCAACCCCGTATGCCCCGATATTCTGGATAGGGGCTGCCCCAACTGTACCGGGAATCAGGGCGAGATTTTCAATACCACCATAATTATTTTCAACGGTATAATTAACAAGATCATCCCACACCACTCCGGCATCCGCCTCAACCAATACATGATCTTGATCCTGGTTTAACACTTTGATATTATTATTGACAATGTGAATAATTGTGCCGTCAAAATCACGGGTAAATAATACATTACTCCCTCCCCCGAGAATAAGTATATCTTCACTTTTATCGTGGATAGTTTTAAAGTATTCTGTGATTTCCTCAGCCGTGGATAGTTCAATAAACTTTTTGGCTGATACATCGAGATGAAATGTATTATAATCTTTTAAGGAATAATTCTCTTTTATAACCATTAAAAACCGAACTTACGAATCAATAAACTCAAAGATATCGCATGCCGAATAGAAAACAAAACAGAATATAAATTTTATTAAACAACCCCTTATAATGACAGATGACTATTTAAACCATTTAATCTGCCTGAACTTATAACCATCGGATTGCAGTACTACCGCCCTCTGAAGGTCTGTTCGGAATATTTCAATATTCTCTGATTTAAATGAGTTTACAACCGACTTTGCTGGATGATTAAACTTGTTGAACAAACCAGCGCTGATAAAGACTTTATCCGGTGAGACTGCGCTTAAGAATTCTCTGCTGGTACTTGTTTTACTGCCGTGATGCCCGGCTTTCAACACATCACTTTCAAGAAACGTAGCATAAGTATGAATCAGATCCTTCTCGACACTCTTACCTGCATCACCTGTAAAAAGAACACTGGTAGAACCGTAAACTAATTTCATCACACCGCTTCGGTCGTTCATTGAGTAGCCGGCTTCTCTATCGTGGATTAAATCATTAAGTACGTAAATCCTGGCACCCCCGATGCGAAACACATTATTATCGTAATAATGAACCGGGATACCATATTCGTTTGCGAGCTCTTCGAATTCAATATCATGAGTAACAGAAGAGTCACAGAACGGCTTATATATTGTATCGATTATTTCATGTTCTACCAGCGATTCGAAACCTTTATAATGATCCGCATCCATATGAGATATAAAGGCGTAATCAATCCGTTCAATTCCAAGATTACGCAGCAACGGATAAATAACCCGTTCACCGTTATCGAATCCGAAAGATGCGTTGCCTGCGTCAACCAGTGCTGTTTGATTATTCGGGAACTTAATCAGGAAAGAATCACCCTGACCTATGTCAACCATTACAACGGAAAGCAGGCTATCCGGTAATAACTTGGAGTTATCCAGAGGATACAATGCGAACGAATTTGCCGCTACTAAAATAATTACGGCAATTTTAGCTTTGTACGAACGAAATTTAGTTACTGCATAAAGTGTAATTGAAAGCAGAATATAGAAAATAATCCCGTCAAACAAACTGAATTCGGGAATATATAAATAAGAGTATGTTTTCGTCCCTGTAAATTCGACTATTGTAAACAGTAATTCTGAGAAAAGTTCATTCGTAAATGCGTAACATGAACCGACATAAAACCACAAACTACCGAAGACCAGACTTGTTATACCAAGAGAAACTATAACACCAATAATAGGGATCACCATAAGATTTACTGCAAGAGCAGCAATTGATAATTTATTAAAGTAGTAAAGAGTAAAAGGAAGAGTTCCGAGTTGAGCCGCAAGGGATACTCCAATGAATAATAGCACCGCTTTAAATGTTTTAGAAGTAATTTCGGCTGAGTTAATATAATTACTTATAATAGGGTAAATAATGAATATGGATAAAACCGCTGAGAAAGATAGCTGGAACCCGGGATTGAACAATTCAGCTGGATCAATAATAAGAACTATGAACGCGGCAATTGCCAGTGAATTAAAACTATTATACTTCCGGATTGACAGGTTAGATAATATCAATACTGTCGCCATAATGGACGCACGAACTACCGATGTTGGCGCACCTGTTATAAGGACGAATAAGAACAACCCTACGATCGTACCAATATTTTTATAGTAAACATTCGTGCGTGATAAAAGAAATAAAAATATTAGTGCTATATAGCCGACGTGTAAACCTGAGACAGCGAGTACATGTATAACACCACTGTTAACAAATGTCTCCCTGGTGTCATAATCTATCCCGCTCCTATCTGCAAGGAGTAGTCCTTTAATAAGCGCAGCTGTTTTTTCTGAATACAACCTATCGATCAATCCTGAAACAGATAATCTGGCAGAGTAAATAATTTGTAATAAATCACTTTCCGCCGAATCAATCACAGAGATATCTTTTATGTCCTTGATATAAAATAATCCGGCTATCCCATTTGTATTCAGGTAATTATTGTAATCGAATTCATACGGATTCCGCTGTTCACGAGCTTTGAGAAGTGTACCACTCGCCGAAACTATATCGCCGATATTAAACTTTGTAACCGCACGTCCGGAACCTGTTTTTAATTTACACAACAGTTTCAGATTTACATTTACCGTATCATTATTCTTAATAAACCTGTTTACATTCAGACAAAAATCATTGTACTTAACACCCGGCAGTTCTCTGTCAGCAACATCACCGATAACTTCTATATCTTTCAAGCGCTGATGGTTAAACGGATAAATGGCTTCATCACCTGTATTTATCCGGCTAAACAAGATGGCGCTCATAATAATCAGCAAGTACAACATTACTTGTCTGAACGATACCGGTAATAGTTTTACTGAGGGGACTAAGACTGAAAGTCCTGTCAAGACAAAGAGGATGATCAAAGTTGGAAGTAAATAAACTAATTCGGGATTAACAAGATGATTGATTACTATTCCAACAATGAAACAGATTGTAAACTTTATGAAAGGATATTTACTCACAAAGCAAATCCATTATTGCAGGTTGTATATTGTACAACTTTTTAATTCGAGTTGCAAGCAATCCCGAATTCTTTCCTGCAGTAATGGCAAGTGCCGGATTAAAAGTATGCTGTTTGATCGACAGGTCTTCGAAGTTCCCGTGATCAGAACAGATTAAAAGAGTTAATTCCTTAGGCAGATTTGTTAGTACACTAAATAAAAAACTATCCAAAGTGTTAATGATTATGTCAAAGCTATCTTTATTTCTTCCATGTCCAAGATGATCAGTAAAAAAGTATTCGTATAGTGTAAAGTCATTTTCCAGTGACAAATTGATCAACCTTTCCCCAGCTTGTTCGGGCGTTATAACATCAAGGCTGTATCCCAATCTGTCTTTCCATACCTGACCGGTAATTTCCGCAGTCAGCGCTTTCCCTTCAATAACTTCGTCGAATCCGTTAAGCTTCATTCCGCTTCTCAGCACCGCGGAGGCAAAAGTTCCGATGCGTTTATGACCAGTATTCAAATAGTCAAAAAATCGTTGAGGATAAGCATTAATAAATTTTACTCTTTTTTCCTTCTCCGATAATACTTTAAAAAGATTACTCTTTTCAAGTACAGGGTAAAGCTTGGAATGAGGGAAAGGACCGAAATGCTGCCCAAGGATTTCGGAAGCATTTACTCCGCATAGTATTGATGTCTGACCGGTTCCGCTTTGTGGAATTCCATCCACTCCCATGCAGGCATCCACCGGGAAAAGGAAGGTATTGTTCTTTTCAAGTTTTTGATTATCCAAGTGGGGTATATCGTCGAATACATTCTTAATAAACCTGAACTCGTGCCGGAAGAAAGGATTCGAGTCCGGATCATTTTTTCCAATTCCAACCCCGTCCAAAAATATTACAAGTATCTTGGACATAAATCAGGATTCATCTTTAGATTGTACGAGAATTGTTACCGGACCATCGTTCAATATCTTAACGTTCATCATAGCTCCAAATATTCCGTTCTGAACTTTATCCTCGCCTATATTTTCTTTAATACGAACATTAAAATCTTCGTACAATCTCTCGGCTATATCGGGCGCTGCAGCTTTTGAGAAACTTGGACGGTTTCCTTTCCGCGTATCACCGTACAGAGTAAACTGGGAGATCACCAGTATCTCCCCGTCGATATCCTTTATCGATAGATTCATTTTATCATTTTCATTTTCAAAAATGCGAAGGTTGCAGCATTTATCAGCTACGAAGTTAACATCCTCAATGGTATCCCCTTCTTTCACACCCAGAAGTACTACCAAGCCTTTTCCGATCGACTTACTATAATTATGCGACGGTATATCCACACCGCCTTCGCTTACTCTCTGTATAAGTGCTCTCATTTCTTTTCTCCGATTACAACACGCTCTATATCAAGATAGTCTTTTATTGTCCGAACTTTATCAAATCCATTTGCTTCCAGTATCGCCCTGACTTTTTCTGCCTGTCCCTGCCCGACTTCATAATATATCCGGCCAGATTCCTTCAGAAGACCTGACGCAGTCGCTGAGATACTTTCGTAAAATGTATATCCATCTGAATTATCAGTAACAGCCATTTCCGGTTCATATCCAGTTATCTCGTCCTGAAGTCCTTTGTATTCCTCCGCGGATACATAGGGTGGATTCGATACAACCAGATCAATCTCAAAGTTTAGTATTTGCTTGTTCAGTTCAAACGCATTCTGTTGCCGTAGTGTTACCAGAGATTCAACGGCATTGTATTTAACATTCTTCTCAGCTACCAGAAGTGCATCCTTAGATGTGTCGATACTGATAATCTCAGCGTTTAAAAATTTTACAAGACAAACCGGGATATTCCCACTCCCAGTCCCAATATCGAGGATTTTCAACCCATGTTGACCCTTATAATCATTTAAAACAGATTCAATCAGAATTTCAGTTTCTTGCCGCGGAATTAATACATTTTTATCCACATGAAATGTCAAGCCATAAAACTCAACTTTACCGACGATATATTGAAGAGGTTCCCTGCTGCCTCTTCTTGCGATAAACTCTCTGTATTGATCTACCTGATCTTTGTCCAAAGGACGATCGAACATTAGATATAAATCCAGTCTTTTACACTTGAGGATGTCCGCGAGTAGAAGTTCGGCATTAGTCCTGGGTGAGTCTATATTCTTTTTCTGGAAATAGTCAGTTGACTTGTTTATTGCTTCAAGAACTGTGAGCATTCAGCACCGTATACTATAATCAAAATAATATTTATCATAACAAATATAAAAAATAACCCTGCGACTTAATATGCTTCAAAGAGGCAGGGTTAATAAAAACTAGTATTTTATAAAATGTTACTTTTGGTTTTCCTTATAGACAGTCATAATATATTCGGCGATCGCTTTAGCTTCATTTGGTTTAAGCCCCTGATTCGGCATTGACGGAAATTCAGGATTAATCTTAACGGGATTTAAAATAAACTTTGTAAGCCCCTGCATATCGTTTTCATATTTTGAGAGAATATCATTATATGCCGGTCCGACTAATTTATTGTCGAATTGGTGGCATGCAATACATCTTCCGTTATAAATATCAACACCACTAATTTCAACTGCTCCACCGCCCATTTCTTCCTTTAGCTTAGTCTGATATTCATCATAATTAGCAACCAGTTTGTTAAACTGAAGCTGCGATGATGTATCAAATGCAAATTGGTCCTTAACCGTCAAAGTTACTACCAGGAGTAATATTAGAAAGAGAAGTGAAGTAGAATACTTCGTAGAATTGCTTTTAATCATTAGATAGAAAAGATTCGCAATTACAATCACAATGAACATAATAACAATGAGCAGGGCAAATATTCCGAATGAGAGACTTTCGTGCGGCAGCAGGTATACGTTAAGCAATAAGAATACCGGAAATATTATAGTGCTGATCAGTCCAATGTACATTGAAGAATTCTTCGCAAGCTCTTTAACTTTTTCAGTTGTGATCTCTGTTTCAGAATTAGGTCGGAAGTAAAAGAACAAAATAACTGAGGCTGTAATTAGAAGGCTGAATACAACAAAAAGGGAAAAACTTAACAGACTGCTCAAAGAAAAGATAACACCGATAACAGATGATGTACTCTCCCACCTTGATGGGTCAGCAGCCAGTTTAACTGTACCGGTAAATATATAAGTTGAGAACAGCAATGCTATAAGACTGTACACCCCGAACTTTTCAAAGGCTATTTTAGCTTTACTGGTATAATTGTTTATATCCCTTTCCAAATCCTGGTCTTTATTAACCGAATCTGACGCGGCCTTTAAAATGTCCTTCAGGTGAAAACTATTCTTATATGAGTACAGAAACGATATTCCGATTAAGAAAAAGATTATAGATATAATCAGGTATCCGGATGTATTCAAAGGAGAAAGATGTAGCAATTGAGCATAACAGAAAACAGAGCTAAGCAGCGGTACAACTCCGAGACCAAGGACAACACTCCTGTTGAATGTTACTATATCAACCAGTTCTTTCGCAAATTTATAGGCTGTCGGATCATTTGTCCTGGCAGCTCTCCTGTTGTAAAACACAGATAGTATATTTGTGCCAATAAGGAGGCTCAGATAAGGAATAAATATTAAATACGTTAGCACTAAAAGGTATTTAAGCAATACCATGTGATGCGCTGATTGAGGAAGTACTAACTTATCCAAAAAATCCATGAATTCGATTCCCTAAATTTCTGTCAATATCAGTTTATCAATTGTTAATATTATAACAACGAACAGCACATATACATTGATAATCATAAACGCATTTCTTATTACAAGTCTGTCCGTAAAATTATTTAATATATTTCTGGTTCGATACGCAATATACCCTCCGGAAATCAATAAAACCGCACCGGTAAAATAACTTGCCGATAAGTCAAATAAGGGTATTAAAAGTCCGCTGATAGCTAGCCCTAAAATCCAAATGTATGTTATTCTACTCAGCTGCTGCTTATTAAAAACCTGCGTCAAAGTCGGAAATCCCGCTTTTTCATAATCTTCGCCGAAGAGTAACAGAAGCAGCCAGAAATGAGGTATTTGCCAGATAAAAAAGAACAGGGCAAGTGTAAGTATCTCAACCTCGAATATTCCCCTTCCTGTTGCCGCCCAGCCTATAACAGGCGGAATTGCTCCGATTACTGATCCGGGAATCACAGCAAGTGAATTGACTCTTTTTAACGGAGTATAAATTAAATTATACCAGACGAGTGCTATTAATCCGAGTATTAGTGCAGTTAAATTGGCACTCAGATAAATTACTGCAGATCCTGTGAGAGTTAGAACTGCTGCATACACAAAAGCTGATGAAGCATCAATATCACCGGCAGGTATCGGTCTGTTCTTCGTACGATTCATCATAGCATCGTAATTTCTTTCCTGGAAATGATTGAATGCCGACGAACCGCTTGCAAGCAGAAATACTCCAAGAGTCGGAAGAAGCATTTGCGGTATTAATGATCCTGAAGCAAGTATATAACCGACCGATGTTGAAACAGCGACGAAAAAAGTTATCCGAATCTTTGCAAGATCCAGAAAGATATTTAAATACCTTTTCATTAGTATACTTGCTTTAATATTTATGTCGGCAACTGTCATTCTTTATCTTTTTCCTCTGCTACTGATTCAGCCCCTTCTGGACTTTCGTCATTCTTTTCCAGCCAATCATTAAAATCATTCTCTGTTAAAACTATAATCTTCGAGTACATCGCCGAATGATTTAGTCCGCAATATTCAGCACAGGCAATATCAAAGTCACCGGTTTTCTTTGGTGTAATTCCAAGATAATTTGTCTTTCCAGCTATAACATCTTCCTTCACCCTGAATGCAGGGATATAAAAGGAATGGTTCACATCCAGAGATTCAAGCACCAGCTTAGTTGTTTCACCAAGCGGAACATATAATGTATCGGAATTTTTGCCATTCTCATAAGTAAACTGCCATTCCCACATCCTGGCGGTAACTTTCACCATCCTGGCGTCATCAGGAATATTACGTATCTTTTCAAATCCTGTATATCCGAAATAAAACATACTAAGCACAAGAATTGTCGGTATAACTATCCAAATTGTTTCAAGTAGGATACTGCCGTGGATATCTTTCGGCTTATGCCCTTTCTTCCTGTTATACTTGAATACAAAGTAAATCATAGCCGCTGTTACACCCAGTAACAGGACTACCGATATGCCTACTATATATAAAAAGACAAAATCAACAGTTTCTACATGTATAGTCGGTGCTGTAGACATGCATCATCCTCAACGATAAATGAAATCAAAAAATGTTAAAATAAAAATTACCAGCAGAGTCATTCCACTAAGCAGTAAAAAGATTTTAAAAACAGGCTGATCCGATTTTATATGCATAAAAATACTAATCACCAGTCCTGACTTAACAGCAGCTATAAGCATGGCAACAACAAGGGTATACTCGCCAAGACTAATTCCGGCAACTGCTACGGTTATTGAGGTTAGTCCTATGAGCGCAAGCCATACAAGAACATATGTACCGTATGAGGTAACATGATGTTCTTCGTGATTATGATTTTTATTATCCATTTTATACCTTATTGAATTAAATAGAACAATGGGAATAAGAAAATCCAAATTAAATCTACCAGGTGCCAGTACAAACCGGAATTCTCCAGTTTTACAAAATCAGTTGGAGTGATCTTATCCCGAACAATAAACACAAGTATAAAGGTGAGTATAACAATTCCTATAATAACGTGAAGTCCGTGTAAACCGGTCATTACATAATACAATCCGAAGAATAGAATCTCACCGTTTTGCTTACTGAGCAAATCCTCAGAACCCGGATAAATACCATGATGAAATTTCGCACCCCACTCAAAGAACTTATTAACCAGGAAGACCAGAGCAAATCCGATAGTAACAGAAAGCATTATAATCGACAGGAATTTATTTCCTTTCTGAAGTGCTGTAATCGACAATGCAACAGTTAAACTACTTGTAAGGAGTATGATAGTATTTATTGTACCAATGGTTGTATTCAACTCCATCCCGGCAATGTGAAACTGGTCGGGATACTGGAAGCGGTACACAGCATAAGCTAAAAACATTCCGCCGAATAACAGCACTTCCGTAAACAGGAATAACCACATTCCCATTTTGGCACCGACATCATCGCGGTGAACGTGTCCGTGTGATTCCATTGCGTGTTCGTTATTACTCATCCTTAATATCCTCGAGTTGGCTGAAATCGTAAGGTTCGTGGGTTACAGTCGGAATTACATCAAAATTCTCCAGCGGCGGCGGCGAAGACACATGCCATTCAAGGGTTACACCTCCCCATGGGTTAGATGTTGCGATCTTTCCATGCTTAATACTATGGATGATGTTCCCAATTATTACAACCAGTGAAATTGCAAGTACCCACGATCCAATAGTTGAAATTAATTGCAAGTCCGCAAATTGCGGCAGATAATCATAATACCTTCTCGGCATACCCATATAACCCAGAATAAACTTCGGGAAGTAGAGTAAATTGAATCCGACAAAGAATAGCCCAATCCCCCAGTAAGCAAGTTTTGTGTTATATAGCCTGCCGAACATTTTCGGGAACCAGTAATATAATGCAGCAAAAAATATTGTCCCGGTTCCGCCGAACATAACATAATGGAAATGCGCTACAACGAAGTAAGTATCATGTAAATGAATATCAGTAGCAAGAGATCCCAGTACAAGTCCGGTAAGACCGCCAATCGAAAAAAGGAAAATAAAATTCATTACCCAGAGAAACGGCGGTTGCGGATCGATAGAACCTTTGTACATTGTTGCAACCCAGTTAAAAACTTTAACACCGCTAGGCAGCGCAACTATAAATGTCAATAATGAGAAAAGTATTCTGGCAGTATCGCTGATTCCGCTGGTAAACATGTGATGTGCCCAAACGAGGTAACCGACGAATGCTATTGCAAGTGATGACATCGCAATAGCTCTGTAACCGAATATCGTACGTCTGGCAAAAGTTGGAATTATTTCTGATACAACTCCCATAGCCGGAAGTATCATAATATAAACCGCCGGGTGAGAGTAAATCCAAAACAAATGCTGAAATAGAATGGGATCGCCACCAAGTGCCGGATCAAAGATACCGACTCCGAAAAATCTTTCTAAGATAACCAGTAAAATCGTAATTCCAATTACCGGTGTAGCAATCACCTGAATCCATGCTGTTGCGTAAGTAGACCAAACAAAAAGAGGCATCTTGAACCAGCCCATACCCGGTGCGCGCATCCTGTGAACTGTCGTGATAAAATTCATGCCCGTAAGAATGGATGAAAAACCAAGTACAAATGCAGCAAATATCGCAAGAGAAACACTCGAACCGGTTCTAACTGAATATGGTATATAAAATGTCCAGCCCGTATCAATTGGTCCGCCCGGTAAAAGCAGCGAAGTTAGTACCAGAATGGCACCAATAATATAAATCCAGAATGACAATAAATTCAGTCTGGGGAAAGCGACATCCTTCGCACCAATCTGCAGAGGCAGAAAAAAGTTACCAAAAACAGCTGGAATACCCGGAATGATAAAGAGAAATATCATTATAACGCCATGCAGCGTAAAAATGCTGTTGTACGTCCTGGCATCCATAATGGTTTCCCCGGGAGCAATCAGCTCTAGACGCATAAGCAGACCGAGAATTACCGCAACGCTGAAAAAGAAAGCTATCGCAGTCAGGTACATTAATCCGATTCGTTTATGATCGGTACTAAAAATCCAGGCACTTATCCCCGATTTCGCTTTCGTCGTTCCTTCTTCATAAAATGTCTTTTCTTTTACAGCAATTGTGCCGTTAGCCATTTATTTAAACTCCTGTTGAACTATCTGTATTATTTTTCTTCTTAAAAACTACTATTGCGATAAAAATTCCCAGTCCGAGAAGCATAACCGATCCGGCAATTCTTGTAACGTTTAGCGTATACCCTCTTCCATCCGGATCATAGCTGAAACAGAACTGCAGCACCTTAGCAATCGTCGGATTTGTTTTACCTGCCTGGGCATCGATTAAAGCCATTTTAACATCAAATGGATTGAATGTTACTCCGAACAAATACCTCGAAATCTTTGCTTTGGGTGAAACAGTTATAACACATCCCGCATGTACAAATTCTTCACGATCCGGTTTAAAACGAAATCCGGCGACATCAGTTACCTTTTTAATATTGATACTATCCCCGGTTAGGAATAGCCAGTCGTCATCAGATATATTGCCATCCAGTGCCTCCAGAAAATTCTTTTTCCATTTCGCGGCGATTTCCGGTGTTTCATCCTGATCAAAACTGATTGAAATAATCTTAAAATCCTCACCCGGAGCAAGGTCCACTTTAGTTGCCACCCAGCCGAGTTCAGTTTGTAATGGAGTACAAATACCCGGACACTCATAATAAACCAATGCCAGGAGCACAGGTTTATCAATTACATCCGCCAGGGCTACAGTATCGCCTTCTGAAGTTGTAAACACAGCATCAAGAGGCAAATATGCTCCGAGTTGCTCATCAATACCGACTCCAATAGTATCTTCGTTTGCATACAAACTAGTGGTAAGTAAGACAGCATAAATCATTATCAGGCAATATGTTATTACTTTGCGTTTCATAGAGCATCTATTTAATTTTTACTTGAGTTAACCAAGCCTTTCAAATACTTGTAAAGAGTATTCCAATCATTTCTGTCTAAATCAGTAATTTTAGATCTATAACCCAGATCCTGCGGGGCAATACTAACTGAGACAATAAAGTCATCGAGTGAGGATTCGAATTTACCATAAATACTATTTCGAATAACTTTTCCCGGATCAGCAGCAAACTTGTTCAATATGCGTGCTCCCATTTCATCCGAATTCGCTTCAATATATTTTTTAACACTCTCAGAATTAGCCCTGGATTGAAACTCAGACGTAATCAGCTCAATTGATTTCGCAATGGGAATCTGATTAGCAACCATTGTTCCCTGCGACAGATTATAGACCAGATCCAGATCCGAAACCTGCTCATCGGTAATTGGTGGAAAATCAACAAAAGTTCTTGTGTAATGGATAATATCAATCCGGTCAGAAGGAGCGATGTACTCATAGGCCGCCATACCATTTTTAATAATTCCTTCCTGAAGTGTTTTATACATATCAGGCAAGGTTCTGCCATTAGTCCAACCTTCTTCTACATGGAAATTTCTAGGGGGAGGATTGAGCGCTACACCTGCCGGTCCGTCCCCTTTTCCATCTGCGCCATGGCAGGACTGACAATTAGCATCATATAATTCTTTACCCTTTGCAATCATATCTTCCGTGGGACTTTTAACAAGTTCAAGATCCACGGCCGGCATCATACCGCCTTTTTTCTGCTCAATTTCGTGAGAAACATTCAATGAGTCCAGATGAGATACCGGTACGTGATTAAAAGAAATGGAGTCAAGATTCTTTACATAGAAGATTCCCATCAATAAAACTATCCCGAAAAAATAAGGATACAACCAGCCGAATAACCTTATTGGTTTTTTCGCTAATTCTATAAACTTTATTTCGTCTTCATATTTTTTGTTTTTCATATCTTCACCGGAACTATAATCTAAAATCGAGACCGCGTTTTAGTTTCGGGTCGCTAATTGGAATAATATTTTGATTTCTACCTCTCAGCATAAATGCGAGTATAACAATTCCGGAGGCAAGGATAGGGAAAGCAAATTCAATCCAGCCGACAGGAACCGAATCGGCACTGTACGTCGGCATTACAAGCCAGTAAATGTCATATAGATGCGCAAACAGTATCCACAACGACATCGCTTTCAGTCTCTCCGGATTCATTTTCGATGGCTGTGAAAGCAGTCCGAAATAAGGCACAACGAAATGAACAAATATCAACCCGATTGAAGCATACATCCAGCCCCCTTCCCATCTATGAAGGAACCAAAAAGTTTCTTCAGGAAGGTTAGCGTACCAGATCAAAAGGTACTGACTGAAAGCGATATACGCCCAGAAATTAATAAAGGCGAATAGAAGCGCACCTAAACTGTAGTAATGGTCTTTTACAAGCCAGTTCTGGAAATATCCTTTTTCATTCAGTTTTATTATAATAAAAGTACCTGCGGCTAGAGCAGCCAGCATCGTGCCTGAGAAATAGTAAACTCCGAAAATAGTCGAGAACCAATGAGGTTCAAGACTCATAAGCCAGTCAATCGATGAAAATGTAATTGTCAATCCGAAGATCGGGATAAATGCTGCTGATAGTTTAATATTCGTCCTGGTCAGTTTCTGGTCACCGGTTGCATCCTGTTTTTTAGAATTTCGTGTAATCAACAAATAGAACAAAATCCATAGTGCCGCAAAAGCCAGAACACGGATGATAAAGAATCCCTCATTCAGGTACGGCGACTTTGCTTCCAGCATATGATCGCCCTGAACCACTTCCTGATGAGTCCAGTGAAAGACATCATGCAGATTAAAGTAAATCGGGATTGCGACGATCGGGACAACCAGCAGAATAGCTCCAAAGAACTCCATTATCCTTCTGAATGGTGTACTCCACACTGCCCCGGCAAGGTATTCGAGTGCAACCACAAACAATGAGCCGAGCCCAATACTTGTGAGGAACATAAGCATTATCACATTGTTGAAAGCAGCCCTTGTATGGTCAATGAAATAAGCCGCAACTACAAGTACCAATCCGATACCGAAAAGCGCAAATCCGGTTTTGGTAAAATTCCCGGGTAACTCTTTCCTGGTATATTCAATATTTGATTCATTAGAACTCATTCTAAATCGGACTCCTTAGCATTAAGAGATCTTTGTAAAACTCTGACATACAATACAATTGCCCATCTCTCCTGCCGGGTAAGCTGACTGGCGTAGGATGGCATTATATTCTGTCCTTCTGTAATAACATGGAAAATACTTCCATCCGACCATTCCCTGGACTTCTCAGAATGAAGACTCGGCGGATTCGGGAACTGACCTCGCAGTCTGCTGTCACCCTCGGCATGGTAGCCATGACACGGACTGCAGTAAATATCATATTTAGTCTGACCGAGTGAAATGTTTTCTTCCGACGGGATTAATGGATTCTTCAGGTACTTCCCTGCCGCTTCCGGATTATCTTTGAACTGATACGGAACCTCATTCCTGGAAACAGTTCCTTCAACCGGCGGACGCATCGCGTAACCATCAGAAAATACAGTACTTATCGTCTGCGGACGAACCTTATTCTGTTCCATCATCCAGTTGAACGGCGTCATGAACATCAGCTTATTCAAAGAGAAATAAACCGATCCTGATGTAATAATCGCCACTAGAATTAACAGTCCTATAAATCTCGGCTCAAGAACTTTATGTTCATGGTTAACTTCCTCATTATCAAAATACACCGGCTCTACTTCCGAAGCGCCAAGTTCAGCAAGCAGGTTCTTAACTTCATCTTCATTAAACAGTTCGTCTTCAGCCTGTATATATAAGCCATACTTATCACTCGAAACCTTTTTCATGTATTGCGTATCGTGAAGAGGATGAACAAGATTCGGGAATTTAAAAAACACAGCTATCATTGTTGATACGGTTGCAATGGCAGCAGACAGGACAGTAACTTCAAACATTATAGGTACAAATGCAGGAAGTGCAAAGTATGGTTTACCACCGATTATATTGGGATAATCTATAACCATCATCCAGGTCATCATCAGGACTGCGGCAATAGTGCCGGATAGTCCGAACACAAGTGCGACGTAACCGAGTTTGGATGGGGGCAGTTTCATAGCCTGATCCATTCCGTGCACAGGATACGGAGTGTTTACATCATATTTTTTGTACCCTTTATCAGACACTGATTTTGCAGCATGAATGATCTCATCAGGAGTATTGAAAATACCGGTAATACCGTATAAAACTTTATCACTCATTTTAATGTTCTCCATGCGATGGTTGTGAACCCTCCACAACCGCTTTTACTTCTGCGATAGAAACAACCGGCAGTGTTTTCGTAAACAATAACAGGAATGTAAAGAAGAATCCGAAGCTACCTATCAGTATTGATATATCAGTTAAAGTTGGTGTATAATAAGCCCAGCTACTCGGCAGATAATCTCTCGACAATGATGTAACTGTAATTACAAATCTTTCGAACCACATTCCAACGTTGACGAATACGGCAATGACAAACATAACAGGGACTGTTCTTCTGATTTTCTTAATCCAGAACAACTGCGGTATGAATACGTTGCAGGAAGCCATAATCCAGTATGCCCAAGCATATGGTCCGAACGCCCTGTTAATAAATGTAAACTGCTCGGGTTGAACACCACTATACCACGCGATAAAGAATTCCATCGCATATGCATAGCCGACCATTGAACCGGTTAGCAGTATAATCTTGTTCATTCGTTCGAGTGTGGTAATGGTAATTATATGTTCGTAATTAAAAATCTTGCGAATAAATATGAGTACATTCTGTACCATTGCGAATCCTGAGAACACAGCACCCGCGACAAAGTAGGGCGGGAATATCGTTGTATGCCATCCGGGAAGTATTGATACAGCGAAATCAAAACTTACGATTGTATGAACTGACAGCACCAGCGGAGTAGCAAATCCGGCAAGTATTAAATATACCATTTCATAATGCTGCCAGTGGCGGTTCGAATGACGCCATCCAAGACTGGTAACAGAGTAAATTACTTTTTTAATTTTATTTTTTGTTCGATCACGAAGAGTTGCGAAGTCAGGAATTAATCCTACGTACCAGAAGATAAATGATACCGTAAAGTAAGTTGAAACCGCAAATACATCCCACAGAAGGGGCGATGTAAAATTCACCCACAGCGAATGCTGGTTCGGATATGGAATAAGGTAGCCTGCAAGCCATGGTCGTCCGGTATGGATAACCGGGAAAATACCTGCTGTCATCACAGCGAAAATCGTCATACCCTCTGCGAACCTTGCGATACCGTTACGCCATCTTTGTCTAAGCAGGAACAGGATAGCCGAGATCAGCGTTCCGGCATGACCGATACCAACCCAGAAGACAAAGTTAACAATAGGGAAACCCCATCCGACCGGATTATTATTCCCCCACATACCCGTACCGTAATATAACGATACAAGAAGCGCGACCGCGCCGACGCCGAGCATTGTGAGTGTAACCGCTAATGCGATGTAGTATTTTTTATCCGGCTTAGTTTCAAGAGGCTTTGCTATTACATCGTCGATTTCCCTGAGCGGAGGGCGACCCTCGATTACCGGAACCTCCTGTGTATAATCAATTACGCTCACTAAGCTTCCTCCGATGAGTATTTCTAAGTTTTGCAAGGTACGTTACGTTCGGCTTCACGTATAAATCTTCTAAAACGTAATAGCCTAATTCATGTTCTCTGTATTTGGCTATGTCGGTTTCTTCGTCATTATAATTTCCGAATACAATTGCATCAGCGGGACAAGCGGACTGACAAGCTGTTTTAACATCCTTTCCGTCGAATTCCTTACCTTCCCTGATAGCTTCTTCTCTTGATTCCATAATTCTCTGCACACAAAATGTGCATTTTTCCATAACTCCGCGCGATCTCACAGTAACTTCAGGATTGTGAGCAAGTGCCGTTAGATTATTATCATAATAAGCATCAGCAAAATGATCTCTGAAGTTAAAGAAGTTGAATCGTCTGACTTTGTAAGGACAGTTGTTTGCGCAGTAACGAGTACCCACACAACGATTATAAGCCATCTGGTTAAGTCCGTCCGGACTATGGTTAGTGGCGTTCACCGGGCAAACATTCTCGCAGGGAGCATTGTCGCAGTGCTGACAGAGCATTGGCTGATTACTAACTTCCGGATCTTCGGGAGTTCCTGAATAATACCTGTCCAAACGCATCCAATGCATTTCCCTGCCGACATCAACCTGATCCTTACCGACCACAGGAATATTATTCTCAACATTACATGAAGTAACGCAAGTAGCACACGAAACGCATTTATTCATGTCAATAGACATCCCCCATTTAACACCTTCGTATTTATGATCTCGGGTAATGCCTTTAAGTTTATGTTCATTCTCATGTAGGAATTCAGGATCTTCCTTAAACTGCTCCAGAGTTCCTTCACGGATAATTTCTCTTATCTTATGGAAATCCTTAACGGATTCATCATCCAACGCGTGATGTTCCTGCGTTGAAACAAGTTTATAGGAACCGCTGGCTTTAGAAACACTTGCGGCACTTAGTAAGTTACCAGTTGAACTAATGAATCCGGATACATCAAATCCCGCCTCAATACCAACATCACCTATTACGCTTCGTCCATATCCCAGTTCAACCGCAACAAGTTTCTCGGCGGTGCCCGGCTGAATCATAACAGGAAGTTCAACTGAGTGACCATTAACTTCCACTTTTATTAAATCGTCATTCGCAACACCAAGCTCTTTAGCTGTAGATGGAGCGATAGCAGCAAAATTATCCCATGCAACTTTTGTAACAGGGTGCGGAACTTCCTGGAGCCATCCGTTATTTGCGAACTTTCCGTCACCAATAAAATAATTCTTCTGCAAGTGGACTAAATAGCCATCAACCGTTTTTTCAGCGCCGACTTTTATAATTGCCGAAGCATTCAATTGTGCCCCAGATTCCGCCTTATTGTCAAGAGCTACAAAGCCATCATGGAGGGCAGAGTTCCAGAAGTTATTGAAAGCAACGGCGGTATTCGTCTGATCATACACATTAGATTTGAAAACATCTTTAAGATACAGTTGAATAGCCTCATATGAATAAGCTTCTGCGCTTCCATTGATCCACGTTAATATTATATTTTCTTTCTGTCTTGAGTTGAATATCGGAGCAATTACTGGCTGCTGAAGTTCATAAACATTTGACCGGGAGAGATTGTCGCCCCAGTTTTCAAAATCATTACTTGCAGGCAGCACAAATGTGGAGTGCGACGAAGTCTCGTTCTCACTTTCTACTATGCTTATGCAAGTCGGTATTTGATCCATAGCTTCCGCAAATCCGAGATTTCCTGGTAGATGGAAAACAGGGTTCATGTCAAAATTAATAAGCACTCCGACTTTACCATTATTGGCATTTGCAATCAGATTCTTAAGATTATCGAAACCGGAGAGTTCGTGATGGTCAACATTGACGCTGCTGTAATCGTATAAGCCGCTGCTGTCGAGAAGTACATTGAGCAGGTTTACCGCAGCATGAACAGGAACAGAAAGAGTATCGCCGGCAAGAACAATGGATTTTCCTCTAAACTTTAACAGGTCCTCAACCAGATAACTGATCTTAACCGAATCTATACTGTATTTTGACGTAAAAGACTTCAATGAATATTTCGATATTAAATTAAGCGACTCTGAATTCAGTGAAATCGTTTTTCCGGATCTGTTATAAACCTCGTTTACAAGACTCATTACAAATTCATACTGTGCATCCGGACGAAGTCGAAGTCTGTAATCCGCATTCATTCCTGTAAGACTCATCGAACCTTCAACGGTATAAAGTCTGTTAAAATTGTCACTCTTCATTATATCACGACGAGTACTAAAAAGCCTCGTATTTTCAATCGTATTCCCTTCCCTGCCGAGAAAATCACTTTCAAGTGATAAGATAATCTGAGCCTTGTCAAGTTTTAAGGAAGGAATATTCCTTGATCCATAACTTAAATTCCACGCAATTCGTTTGTTCTCATCCGAAATCTGCTCATAGCTGTACCACTTTGCCGATGGATATTTTTTAATAAACTCGCTAATCAATTGAAGAGTAGCCGGTGACGTAATCCTGCCGGATACAAACGCTATCTCTTTCCCGTCGGACACTGCTTTATTCAGCAGATCGATGATTTCCGCATCCGCTCTTTTCCAGCCAACTTTTCGTTTAGCCTTTTTAGGTTCCTGCAGTCTTTCAGGATCATATAAATTGAGTAATGAGGCAGGAGTCTGAGCATCAACTTTACCTTTATAAATCGGATGTTCCGGATTACCCTCAATAGCAACAGGTCTCCCCTCGCGTACTTTTACCAGCACACTTTTACCATTTGCAATACTCGCATAATAATTAGGCTTGCCAGGGAGAACTCCTTCTGGACGCTGATTATAAGGGATGATCTCTCCTTTATCGTAATAATCAGAACATGCGGTTACAGCTACCGCAGCCGATGCAGAGAGCAGTGCTAAAAACCTTCTTCTTGAGACACCGTTTAACTTATCAGGATTAAAATCATCCGTAACACCGTCTGCAAATTCATTGACCTTAGCTTTTAAAACCTCGGGATCGTCGTAGTACTCTTTCAGACTTTTCCAGAAATGCTTCTTACTTTCAGTTTTATCCAGGTTCATTATTCTTACGCCTTCTTATTCCGCATAACAGCAGTCGGATTAATTTTCAATTTAATTTTTTCTTCTTTCAATTTTGATTTTTGAGACCCGGTAAAAAACTTAAACGGCGATTTACTTATTAAAGATAAACCAACCGCACTTAGTCCGGCACTCATAAAAAACTTACGTCTGTCTATATTCTTTCCTGTCTTCATTAATTTAACCTATCTGTGACAAACAGAACAATTTTCAGGACCTTTTTTTACATTTTCAAGATAAGGAAGTTTTTCTTCCGGATGTCTGTGACAATCCAGGCACGCCGTCATTGTAAATGCCTTCATCTGGCTTACCTCTTCCATCTCGCGAACATTACCATGGCAGCTTTCACAATCGATACCGCTGTTTACATGTACGCTATGGTTAAAGTACGCGTAATCCGGTACTTTATGTATCCTCTTCCAGGGAAGCGGTTTCCCCTCTTCATAATACTTAGTGAGTTTAATTATCTCAGGCTGATCTTTTCGGGCAACAGTATGACAATTCATACAAATATTAACTGATGGAACTAACGCGTATCTGCCTTTTGTAACTCCAACATGGCAATACTGACAGTCGATACCCATATCACCCGCATGAAGCTTATGCGAATACTTAATCGGCTGCTCGGGCTGATATCCGACACCATCTCTTTCAGGTCGGGATACATAAAACGTAACTACAAAAGTAGCTGCGATAATAAATAATATTAATGGTAATCTAATCTTTAGAGTATACTCGAGAACACTTTTTTTCATTTCATTCCCATATTAAAAGGAAGACAATACTTATTGTAAAACTTTGGGAAAAATTTGGGCTCTGATAACATCAGGTATATGGTTCTTGGTTTTCTATTCAAAATAATATTCAATAATCGGATATGATATAGAAATTTATTTTTACAGGAACCAAAGTTATCAAATAATATAGAAAATAAAAACTATTTCTTACAGTCCGGGGAAAGAATTACTTTACAATTGTTAATTTTTTCTCTTTAAAACAAACTCTACCAATCCGATGAGTGCCTGCCTGGAATCAGAATCGTCAAAAATATTCAATGAGTTAACCGCTTTCTCTCCATATTCATTTGCGATTCGATCCGAATAGTCCAATCCGCCTTTATTTTTAACAAACTCAATTACGTCAGCCACATTTTTATTCTTTTCACCGCTCTTCACAAATTTAAGAATTTGTTTTGAATCATCTTTTGAAGCCTGACTTAATGCATAAATTAGAGGAAGTGTAAGCTTTTTATCCTTGATGTCTCTCCCGGGTGTTTTACCGATTATCTTAGAACTTCCGATATAGTCGAGTATATCGTCCCTGATCTGAAAAGCTATTCCAAGGTACTCACCGTATTCTTTTAATGCCCGTACCTTTGCAGTATCTTCGGTGGCACTCAGAGCACCGATTTCACAACAGGTTGAAAGAAGTGAAGCAGTTTTATCGCCAATAATCCTGAAGTAAGTGGCTTCATCATTATTAAGTTTTTTAGTTTTACTGATCTGAAGCAATTCACCCTCAGACATTCGTTTTACTGTATTGGTAATAGTCTTTAGAAAATCAAAATCAGAATTTTCAACAGCAATTAATAAACCCCTTGAAAGAAGATAGTCCCCATTAGAACGGAGACTTTATTTTTCCAAATTGCATTTATCGAAGGAATCCCTCTTCGTTTTTCAGCCCCGTCAACAACGTCATCATGAACCAGAGTAGCTGTATGAAGCAACTCAACGAGAGTTGCGCCTCTGTGACTTCTGACTGAAACGTCGCCGGCAAGCTTTGCAGAAAGGAGCACAAGCATTGGTCGTATTTTCTTGCCTTTTTGCTTAAGAATATACTTCGCCACTAAATCAACAAGTGCAACTTTAGATTTAAGATTAGACTTAAAAACCTTCTCGAACTCGTTTATGTCATTCGCAATAGGCTTTTTTATATAGGAAAGATTCAAATTATTCAACTTTTTTCGAGAAGATTTTTGAAACGAATATACTTATTTCGTATAATAAAACCAATGGAATGGCCAGAAGCACCTGAGCTACCGGATCTGTTCCGGGTGTAAGAACTGCGGCTAAAAGCATTATAACAACAATAGCATGACGTCTGAACTTACGCATAATGTCGGGAGTAAGTATACCCAGCTTTGAAAGGAAGAATGAAAGCATCGGCAGCTCGAAGACAACCGCCGCGCCAAGCATTACACTAATTATTATCGAAAAGTATTCCGTTATAGCAAAATTGTTCTCTATTTGTGTTGAACCGAACTGAGCGGCAAATTTGAAAGTAAGAGGCAGCATTACATAATAGGCGAAAACAATGCCGGAAAGGAAACATATTGTCGAGAATATTACAATCCAGACGATGTATTTCCTTTCACTTTGTTTCAGCGCTGGAGATATGAATCTCCATGACTGGTAAAAAAAGTTGGGAATGCTAAGCACAAATCCTGTAATAAAGGCTATCTGAAGAAATAGAAAAAGTTGTCCGAACGGACGAAGATTCTGCAAATGCATTTCAGCTTTTCTGGCAGGCAGCAGCAGAATGTTTTCGACAAGGAAATCAATAAACACCCAGGCAATGATTGTCCCAATTACGATTCCGATAAGCGAATAAATAACTCTCCATCTGAGTTCCTCTAGATGTTCGAGGAAAGTCATTTCAACTTCGCCGGCCTCGTTTTCTTCTTCGCCTGAATTAAGTTCTTCCGTGCTCACTTAGTATTCATTGATGGTTAGAGTAATTCCTTATACAGCGGGAAGCTTGAACACAACTCTTTTACTTCCTGTTTAATTCCCTCAAGTTTTCCGTCATCCTCAAAATTATCAATCGCTCTGCTTATAACATCAGCTATTACATCCATCTGTTCTTCTTTCATCCCGCGGGTTGTTACTGCAGGAGTACCGATTCTAACACCGCTTGTAACAAATGGACTCTTCGTATCAAATGGTATCATATTCTTATTGACGGTTATTCCGGCTTTCCCAAGAGCGTTTTCAGCCTTTTTACCACTGATATTCTTATTTGTCAGATCAAGAAGCATTAAATGATTATCAGTACCACCGGATACGATAGTAAAATTCTTTTCTGTCAGTTTGTCAGACAGTCGCTTTGCATTTAACATGATCTGTTCGGTATATTGCTTAAAGGAATCCTGTAATACTTCACCGAATGCAACGGCTTTGGCCATGATCACGTGCATCAGCGGTCCTCCCTGAATACCTGGCATAATCATTCCATCTAAAACCTCGGACATCAATTTTAGCCTGTCCCCTTTTATGGTTTTGATTCCCATCGGATTCTCACGGTCTTTGCCCATCAAAATCATTCCGCCTCTCGGACCGCGAAGTGTCTTATGAGTAGTCGAAGTAACAATGTCGCAATGTTCAAGCGGATTGTTTAATAATCCTTTCGCAATCAGTCCTGCAGGATGCGACATATCGCATATCAGGAAAGCACCAACTTTATCGGCGATTTCCCTGAATTTCCTGTAATCCCACTCACGGGAATAAGCACTGGCACCCGCAACAATCGCTTTGGGCTTTTCTTTAACGGCCATATCTTCGATAATATTATAATCAAGCTGCTGGGTATCTTTACTTAGCGGGTAACCGACAGATCTGTATAGTTGTCCTGAAAAGTTAACCGGCGATCCGTGAGTTAAATGCCCGCCATGGTCAAGACTTAATCCTAGAATAGTATCACCGGGCTTAAGAATGGACATATAAACACCCATATTCGCCTGGGATCCGCTGTGAGGCTGAACATTAGCGTACTCGGCATTAAATATCTTTTTAACCCGGTCTCTGGCCAGGTCTTCTGCCATGTCAACGTATTCGCAGCCGCCGTAATACCGTTTACCCGGGTAGCCTTCGGCATATTTATTTGTTAAGACTGAACCTGTTGCTGACAGTACAGCCATACTAACAAAGTTTTCGGAAGCAATTAATTCAAGATTATCCTGCAACCTGGTAACTTCCAGTTTAGCTATTTCAAATACTTCTTCGTCGGTTTTAAGTAAATCCAGCATACTTTTCCTGCAATTTCAAAAGGATATATTTAATTAGGGTACTATAATACTTCTATTGATCCAGCCGTAGCATTTTCCTTCAATTTTAATTTCAGTACCGGATTTAAGTTTCCTGAAGAAATAATCTTCCTGTTGCGGGACTGAATTTGCAAGAGCATTTACTCTTTCACGTGCAGCGGAACCCTGAGGTCCGTTAACAGCCGCTGCTCTCTTATAAGTATTAACAGCAAGCTGATAAACACACCTGTCCATAAACTCGAATCCGCATTCGCGGGCAGCCTGTTCATAGAGTTGTGCTTCAACTATTAATGGAGCATCCCATGGCTCTTCACTGGCTTTGTAAGCCTTCTGGAAATAAGAACGCGCTACAGAAAGCTGTCCTAATTTCTGGTAAATAAGTCCTATGTTAAAGTAATTTTCACGGTTATCCGGTTCAAGATCAATTAATGTTTTTAACGAATTAATTGCATCATCTCTTCTGTCAAGTTTCTGATATACACTTGCCAGTTTACGCCAGTAATTAATTACATCCGGAGCTCTTTCAGTAAGAAATAGTAATGGTTCTTCTGCTTTTTCATAAAACTGAAAATTATAACAGGTTTCAGCATAGTTATAAGCTTTACCAAGATTATCTTTATCGAGGAGCCACGACTTTTTAATAATATCAGCCAGTTCTTCAGGATTCTCAGCAATACTTTTCAGTCTTTGATTCCATGTATCATTTTCAGGTTCAGCTTCAGCAAGCTTGGAGTATACCTCAAGAGCTTTTTCTTTATAGCCATTCTCATCGTCTGCGTTAGCAATATAAAGCAATCCAAGTCTGTCCTTGTAATAAGAAGGAGCGTCGGGATATTGCTCAAGCGCATATTCGTAATTATTCACTATTGATTCAACACTCGAATCCGTTTTCGTTTCTATCGTATAAGCTTTTTTAATAATGAAATACTCGCTATTCTTTGCCCCGACTTCAACCGCACGATCATAAAGGTAAAGAAGCGTATCAATATACAAGCTCTTATCTTCCGGTGTTACTGCAACCGAATCAGCCATATACAGTACAATTTCTTCCATTTTTTTGAATGGTTTATATTGAAGGAAGTTGGACGGATCCCTGTTGATAACATACCAGCCATGATCATAAGCAAAATTAAAATCTTTAGTTTTATATGCTTCCCAAAAGAGACTGAATTCAATCATCGTACTATCGGAAGCCGCTGTTTTCGCCGCCACTGGCTTAGGAGCAATTCCCAAAAAGAGAATCACGATTAAGGCCACCATTGTAATTTTTACAGTTTTCACTTTAATCTCCAATAATTATTATCTGTCTTGTCTAACGAACCACAGCTCACCGAAGTTAATAGAAACATTTGCTTTAAATACATCTTCTTTCAGCAAACCGTTGTCGGTATTTCCTCTCATCCCGTATTCAAATCCGAAATCAATTGTGTTATAATTCCCGAGAGGAAATGAAACACCCGCATGCACTGAAACAGTACTGATACTTTCACCGTTTATCAGGTATTGGGATTGCTCGTACCCAAGCCCTCCCCTGAGAACAACTCTGTCCCAAACTGACTGTGTAATTCTTTGATCAGGATTGGAATATTCCACAGACAGAACCGTCTTATGCAAATCTTGTAAAGAACTTTGACTTTTTTCATCAAATTTATACTCCGACCAGGGTTGATATAAATAATCGAGTAAAATTAAATATCTTTTATCCCAGGTTAAACTCATGCCCAAACCCATCTTAATAGGTATATGTGTTTTTACTATACCTTTTTCCTTGATTATGGTTCCTATTGATGTGACTGCCGTCAAACTCGTATCAGTGGATAAATCCGAAACATAATTAAGGAAACCGGCAAACTTAAAATTATCAATTTTTTCGGAATTAAAAATATATGAAAAATCCTTTGAAATTACCCCTATACTTACGCCGGATCCGTGATAACTTCGCTTCTGAATATACTCGAAATTCGTATAAACCGAATTTTCAATAAACTCGAGAGTTGAATTATAGTCTATTTTACCTGTGAGATATTCATATGAGGCACCCATTATAAAATCAAAAGGCAGTTTGTAAGACAGTCCGATATAAAACTTGGATAAACCACCATCTCCGGAATACCTGAAATTAGAGAACTCATCTTCAGGATGGAAGTCAAACGGGGAATCAAACGTACTGTTTACTTTCACATCGTAGCTCACATCAGATACAGGTTCAATTCCCAGTGAGGCAACAATTCCATAGTCCCGGTGAATTGGAATACCGATGGCAAACCCACTGAACGCGTAGTTAGAGTAATATTTCGATGCGTTTGCATCGCTTAGAATAAGTCCCCGGTAAGACAACCCGGTTTCAAATCTCGTTGCCTGAAGTTTATACCAGCCTGCAGGATTAATACTGCTGATATATCCGTAATCAACCGCAGCCAGGCCTAGTCCACCCAGTCCTGCCCTGCGTGCCGAAATTGTATAGACGTTATCACCTATTCCCTGACGCGTATAGAGAGAACCTCCCTGTGCAAATATCTGTCCGAAACTACCTGCGAGTACTAATACTATAATTAAAAATTTATTTTTCATTTTACGTCGGTGTAAATAATTTGAATTCGTGGTTTAAGTGTAGTATCAGGAACTGCGCTTTCATACAGCGCTATACGGGTTAATGCCTTATCTTCATCAGATACCCTGATCTGCATCCCCTGATTTTCAGTATCGTCAAGCCAGTGCTGCACATATCTTCTCATATTTCCGGTAAATGTATTTCCATCCCTAACAAGGATAAAAGAATAAATGTTATTATCTTCCTCAACGGTATTCTCCTCAAAGTCAGTTAAAAGACTAACTACCAGCGTATCGGTTCCTTTGGATCCGTAGTCGGACGATAAAGTATCGGTATGCATTGTTAATACTGCATCAACAACAATAGCATTCTGTGACAATCCAGATAAATCGAATTTCACATTTGTTCTGACCGGCAAACCGCCCTGAATATACTGCATGTTCTCCGGTGGGGCTGCTATCGATCCTTCAACCGCATAAGCATCATTTATGAGTGTAGCAAAAAGAGTATCCACAAACTCGCCCGGGCTTTCAACAATAACTTCCAGTTGAGGTAAATAAGAATCATCACTAACACTTAATAGAGCAGGAAATCCGATTACTCTTGAACATGCAGGAGCAGGTACGAATATGATACCGTTATTTATTACAGTTGTATCCCCGGTAGAATGCTGCATCCACTGATATGTAATGTTTTTATCGAACTCAAAAGTAATAGTTGTGTCATCAACAAATTGTAAATTACTTCCAAGATCTTCGGAATTATACGGGATTACAGCAAGGCTATCGGTATTAAACTCAGTATATCCCCAAGTACGGGTTACTTCATGAGTACCGAACTCCCAGTTTCCCGACTCCTCGCCAAAATAATATGTTGGACGAAGTATAATAGTTGCACTAACAATCTCAAGGTTATCGGAATCCATTTCCGTTTCAATGGAATCCGGCAGACTAAATGAAAATCTTAGTAATCCGGTTGATGTAAGATCCTCAGTCTTCCCGATGAGTGTCCTACCGGCTGATCCCAGATTAATGGAATCTATATAACTCTCTTTAGATTCGGATATTATCGACTGCATATTCCTGAGGTTTGTTAAATCCTGCCCCTCGAGAAGATCCTCCCCAACAGAGCTTGGATCATCCTCACAAGCTGAGAAGCTTAAAAACAGCAGAATTATTAAAAACAGACTTAAACTTTTCTTCAATTCTTTTCTCCAAGTGAATCAGAAATAATAAAATCACACACGTCGCTGAATTTTGAAGCTACAAAGTTGGGTGTTTTTCTTTCCTTTTTCAATATAATAATTGACTCATTGCTATTATTATAGTCAATTAATACTGATTTTACCCCCGCATTATACGCACATAATATATCAGAAGGCTTATCACCAACTAAATAGGACTTTTTTAGATCAATCTTCAGTTCATCTGCTGCTTTAACAACCATATACGGTGAAGGTTTCCTGCAAATAGTTTTTTTAGGAGGATCGAAATCGGGATGATAAGGACAATAATAAAACGAGTCTATTTTTGTATTGAATGCGGAAAGGTACTCATTCATTCTATTATGAATAGACTTAACCGTTTCGTGAGTCAATAATCCCCTTGTAATACCGGACTGGTTTGAAATAACTATAATTTTGAAGCCGTTTAGATTTCTTAACTTTGCTATTCCCTCTCCAACACCTGGAAATAATTTCACCTTATCCGGATCATCGAGATAACCCGGATCATAATTCAACGTGTCGTCTCTGTCGAAAAATACAGCTTTATAAGACATTGCATCAGGAGGAAATTATTTTTTTATACAAATCGACATATTTTTTCGATGAATTCAACCATGTAAAATTAGATTTCATTCCATTCTTCATGATTTTCGTCCACGTTTTCTTATCCGATTTATAAATTTCCAATGCACGCTTGAACTCTTTAAGCAGTTCTTTTACATCATATTTTTTGAATGCAAAACCGTTGCCTTCACCTGTTTTTTCGTTGAAACTGACAACCGTATCGGCCAATCCACCTGTTTCCCTTACAACAGGTACAGTACCGTAAACCAGGCTGTACATCTGGTTTAATCCGCAAGGTTCATATTTAGAAGGCATCAGAAACAAGTCGGAACCGGCCTCAATCAAATGTGCAAGTTGATCGTCAAATCCCAGGTAACAGGAAAACTTATCCCGGTGATTCATTAAAGCGTCTTCAAAGAATTTATGATACTTCCTGTTTCCGGTTCCGAGTAAAACCAGATGAATATCGAGTTTCATAAGATCCTTGAAAGCTTTCTGGAGCAGATCAAATCCTTTACTGTCCTCAAGTCTGGAAATCATTCCAACCACAGGTGTATCTTCTTTATAGTCGAAACCGAATTTCTCAGCAAGGGCTTTTTTATTTTGTAATTTTTCAGCAAGATTCTTAGCTGAGTATTTTTTCACTATGTTTTTATCTTTTTCCGGGTTCCAAATCAAATTATCAATACCATTAACAATTCCGAACACATGGCTTTTTCGTTTTTTTAGAACATCCTGCAATCCAACGCCAATCTCTTTATCCTTACAAATCTCGTTCGCGTATGTTTCACTAACCGTATTGATATAGTCAGAATATTCGAGCCCAGTCTTCATGTAATTAAATTTACCTCCATGAAGCGCCTTCCCGCTCTCAAGCAGTCCCTCAGGCAATCCTGTTTTCGCAAATGAGGATTTATTAAACACGCCCTGATAGCTTAAATTGTGAATGGTAAAAAGAGTTTTTACGTCCTGAAAGAGACTCTGATCCTGATACTCGGTTTTTAGATAAGCAGGTATTAATCCACACTGCCAATCATTGCAATGAATGATATCCGGAACCCAGCCAAGTTTGTTGACAAGTTCAAATACTGACTTAGCGAGAAGAATAAACCTTTCATCATTGTCCTTGAATTCCTGCCCGGTTAACGGATCTGAATAAAGACTATGCCTGCTGCCGAAATATTCCTGATTATCAAGAAAATAAATCTGTACTCTTGCCTTAGTTCCAACCAAGAAACTCGACCTAAGTGAAAATACAACTTCCTTCTTACCGATTTGTGTTGTCAAATCTTTAAGTCTTACAACCTCATGAATTTTATACTTCCTTTCGTCGATAGCGCCATACTTCGGAACCACTATTCTAACCTGGTGACCCAATTCCTGCAATTTCTGAGGAAGAGCAGAAGAAACATCAGCTAAACCGCCCGTTTTAATAAACGGAACAACTTCTGAGGTGACGAACAGAATTTTAAGTTTTTTGGATGGAGGCATTTTATTACTTGTCCTTTAATTTCTAGAGTTGTAATTTAATAAAATCTTAGCTTTTTAACAAAAAAGACAATTTTTCCCTGTCCTCTCAATTATTATCTATATAAGTTTCATTCCTGTTTTAAAAATAAATATTTCGAAATCATGATTACCCTTTATACCAACATCTCACAGATAATTACCGTGGCTGCCGTAGAGAAGAATTTTATATCCGGAAGTGAGATGAATGATATCGGATTAATTGAAAATCAGTCCATTGTTGTAGAGAATGGTATTGTTAAAGATATAGTAACCAATAAACGTAAGCCGAAAAAAGTAGATGAAATTATAGATATTGAAAACAAAGTCGTAATGCCCGGACTAATTGAATGCCACACACATACCACATTTGCCGGCAGCAGATCCGACGAGTTTCGTCGAAAACTTAGTGGCGTTGGTTATGAAGAAATTGCAAAAGCCGGCGGCGGTATTAACACTACAGTTAAAGCAGTACGTGAATCAACATTTGAAGAACTTGTTGGTTTAATTCAGCCCAGGGTAAACTACTTTATATCGCAGGGTGTTACTACTCTTGAAATTAAAAGCGGCTACGGACTAAGTTTTTATGATGAGATAAAACTACTGCAAGTTATTAACCAGTTGAACAGGCATAATAAAATTGATATAGTACCGACATTCCTCGGCGCACATACTTATCCAAATGAATACACTAACGACCATTCGAAATACAATGATATAATCATCAACGAACTGCTTCCATACATAGCGAGTAACAAACTTGCCGAGTTCTGCGACGGCTTCTGCGAAAGCACCGCTTTCTCCGCAGCTGAAGTTGATAGAATATTTGCCAAGGCGGATGAACTCGGATTAAAATTAAAACTACATACGGATCAGTTTAATGATATAGGCGGTATAGACATTGCCTTGAAACATAATGCAGTTTCAGTTGACCATCTGGAAATTACCGGCGATGCATCAGTTGAAAAATTAAAGACTTCCAACACTACCGCTGTACTTCTGCCCGGTGTCTCCTTCTTCCTTAAGTATGACTATGCGCCGGCTAGAAAGCTGATAGATAAAGGTGTGACGGTCGCACTAGCGACTGACTATAATCCCGGTTCATCCAACATTGCTAATCCAAATATAATCATGAGCCTGGCAACCCTGAATATGGGAATGACAATTGAGGAAACTATTTGCGCATACACAATAAACGCGGCTAAAGCGCTGGACAGACACCCCACTGTGGGAAGCATTGAACCCGGCAAGAAAGCCGATTTCAGCGTTTATGATATTCAGGATTTTTCCGAGATCGCATACCAGGTTGGTAAAAATCTTAATGTAATGACGATCAAGGAAGGCGAAATAATTTACAAAGGGACATAGGACAAACTAACTCTATAAAGGTGAACTAATGAAGACTTCCAAAATTATTCTAACAATTCTATTAGCATCTTCGATGTTGTATGCTATAACACCCAAAGTAAAGACAGGTGTTGAAGTATTAAGAGACAATAACTTTAAGATACTTGAAGGTAAAAGGGTTGGACTGGTCACTAATGCTTCCGGAGTGGATAGCAAACTTAAATCTACTGTCGATATTTTATTTGAAGCTGAGAATGTAAATCTGACGGCACTTTACGGACCTGAACACGGAGTCCGCGGAACTATTGAAGGTGGCGAGCATATCGGCACTTACACGGATGAATACACAAATCTTCCCGTCTATTCCCTGTTCGGTTCTACGCTAAAGCCTACACAGGAAATGGTGGAAGACGTGGATGTGCTGGTGTATGATATTCAGGACATCGGTTGCAGATCATATACATTCATCAGCACAATGGGAATGGTTATGGAAGCTGCTTCAGAGTTTGATAAAGAAGTAGTTATCCTGGACAGACCTAATCCTTTAACAGGCAAACGAATTGAAGGATGCCTGGTTGAGGATGGATACATTTCCTTTATCAGTCAGTTTAAGATTCCCTATGTGTACGGACTTACCTGCGGGGAGTTGGCGCAGTTACTAAATGGTGAGAAAATGCTTACTGACGGTAAAGCATGCAACCTTTCGGTAGTTTCAATGGAAGGTTGGGAAAGAGATATGACTTTTGCAGACACAGGACTACCATGGGTGCCGACCTCACCTCACATACCCTATGATTTCTCATCGTACTTTTATGTCTGTTCCGGAATAGTCGGAGAACTCAGAGATGTAGTCTCTATAGGAGTCGGCTACACAATCCCCTTCCAGGCATTTGCAACATCCTGGATCGATGCTGCAAAGTTAGCCAAGAGAATGAATTCATACGGACTGGATGGAGTTATATTTCGACCAATTTCTTACAAACCGTATTATTCATTTGGGAAAGGCGAAGATCTAAGCGGAGTCCAGATACATATCATAGACTACAAATCCGTAGCGTTAATGCCTATTCAATTCTATTTCATGCAGGCAGTTAAAGACTTATATCCTGATAAGAATGTGTTCGAGATGACTAATCCGAGACAATTAAGAGCGATTGATAAAGCGTTAGGTACCAGTAAAGTCCGGGAACTCTTTTCAGAGAATTTCAAATATAGCGATATCTCCGAATTCTTAAATAAGGATGTGGATACCTTCAGAGAGTTGAGTCAGAAGTACTTTCTGTATTAGTCAGGACTATTAAACTCGATTGATACATCACCGACCGGCCATCGGGCGGCAAGTTTTAAAGTATCGGGATAGTAAACAAATTTTTCAGAATAACCGAATGGGTTTACTGTCCCGTAGTCGAACTTATTATTATTATTAATATCGCTGAAGCAGCTGATTAAATAATCACCGGGACGAACCCGTTCAAACCTGAACACCGACAGACTGTCTACCAACTGACTATATTTCACGCCGGGAATCGAAATGTTTTTAATCTCAACTATAATGTTTGTGTCGCCACTTACCGTTCCGCTCAACCCTGAAAAGTCCAATTCATTTACCGTGCTGAACTTTGAAGTGTAGAAAGTATCCAAACTGTTTCCGGCAGCATCCGGTATAAGCGAATAAAGCAGAGATAATTCAAAATCCTTTTTAGGCTCCAGAACACGCAAAATATTTATCCTGTAGGAAGCATTATCTATTGTATCTACGCTAAAGTCCAGACCGGTTTGTTCATCATTAGTCAGAGTAAGAGCCTGCAACAGACTATCCGGATTAATTCCGTCATCGAAGTTTATAATAAAATAGGGATTCATAAAATCAATAACACTTTGGGGAAACTCACTTTCGATCATTTTAACCTTCGGTGCTACTGTATCAGGCTTGGTTGAAACTACAAACGAGACGGATTCATCCTCAAGGATATTTCCGAATCTATCATATATCTTCCTAACAGTCAGGTAATTATTATTTTCTTCAATAAGGCTGTCGCTAAATGTTACAAAATAGCTTCCTGTTTTTCCGGTACTCTTGTACAGCATCTCCACATTGTGTTCCGCCAGGGCTGTGGAATCAACTATCGAAAAGTTATCGGTAGTTAACCTGGTACTGTCTATGGCTTCATTAAACTCAACGAGTATATGATTTTGGTCGGTCATTGTAACTTCATTAATATGCGCTTCTAGAGTATCCTCAAGAGTTAGTCTGTAATCAAGTCCGGTAAACAGTGAATCGGTTTTAGTGAGAATGATATCCTCATAAGGACAGCCATAATTATCATCCCCGGGATTGTAAAGCAGATCGGCGAAGTAGTCCTTAACCGCGAATATTCTGTACTTCGCCGGAGCCATGCCCATTATACTGTAACTACCGTCCTTACCTGCCTGAGAGACATAAACCGGCTTCTGTGAAACTGGATTGGGAATTGTATCTGCTAACTGATAAGCGAACAGAAAAGTGCCGGAAGGATCTTTATCGTACACCTTTCCTGTTACCGAACAATAATCGATTTCCGCCCCGGTAGAAAATGTAAACGAGAAAGCCGAAGCCATTTTATTCCTGTTATTGAGATCAACAACTTCAGTACCGACAGTTATAGTATATGTAAAATCTTTTTTCAGAGAATCTTCAAAAGTAATTTCAAGTGAAGTTCCGCTCCAGTCATAATCTATGTTCCCATCAATATTAGGTGAGATAAAGATTGCATCCTGAACAGACCGTTTATCAACGTACTCTGAAAACTCCAGCTCGATATAGTTCTCGCTAAAGCTAGTAGTTCTGTTTTCAGGAAATGTATAAATCACTTCCGGTGGGATTTTATCTACTTCACCTCCCTGCGGACCTAATTGATTTGCGCACGCCCACATGATTCCTAATAGTAACGCAGAAACCATCAATATGCTAATTACTTTTGCGATCGTCGCCACTCCCTGTAACTATTTACATTTCTGTTATGCTGACTTAATGTCTTCGCGAAAACATGTCCGCCACTGCCGTCTGCCACGAAATAATAATAATCATTATCTTCCGGAAAAAGAGCAGCGAGAACCGCATCTTTACCCGGATTATTTATCGGACCTGGTGGCAAGCCTACATACTTGTAAGTATTATAAGGTGAATCAATTTCAAGATCTTTATAATAAACTTTATTATGCCTTCTTCTGTTTCTTATGAGGTACTGAACAGTCGGGTCTGCCTGAAGTGCAATCCTCTTTTTCAGTCTTTTATGATACACACCGGATATTCTTTTGAACTCATCAATGATATTGGATTCGCCATCAATGATGGACGCAAGCGTAAGAATTTGATGTTTGTTCATGCCTAATTTCAGCATCTGCAATTTTACCGAATCCGGTTCAAACAATTTATCCATTTCATATTTCAGTTTGGATAATATTTCTTCTTCGTTACTATTATCGAATAAATAGTATGTCTCAGGAAGCAGGTATCCTTCCAGCGTCCGGGCTGCAACACCGAGTCTTCCAAGGAATTTTTTATCCTTACTCAACTCCATTATCCTGTCAGAATCCAGATTGAATATCTTCGCCACCAATGAGGCCAGATTATGCTGCCAGATACCTTCCGGAATAGTAATTAATTTCTGATTCGAGGGAGAACCTTCAAGCAGCAGTTCAACCATGTCGAAATAACTAAGTCCGTTCTCTACCTTGTACTTGCCTGCTTTTATATTTTTTTCCGCGCCGTAAAGAAATGCCGCAATGTGCATTACAGTTTCATTCGGGATAAGTTCCTTCTCATAGAGGGAATCTATTACTTTCGAGAGGGATTCACCGGGGACTATTTCTAACTCAACAGGGCCCTTATACTTGTAATAATTGGGAGTAAAGAAAATAAACAAGAACAGACCTATCAGAAAGCCGAATACTGATGATAATATATATATCTCGTTTTGTGTGAACGGTTTCTTGTCTTTTATATGTATAATATTGTCTAGCATAAATCCGGTTCAAAAGATAATAAAAGAGAAGCAATGAATTCAAAGGATTAAATAAACTCATCCCCTTTAAGTGAAGGGAATGCATTATAGCTTAAATCAAATTTACGACCATTTCTATGAACAATCCATCCCCTGTGAGCAATCATGGCAGCATTGTCTCCGCAGTATTCAAGACGAGGAACAACCAGTTTTTTATCATACCTTTCTGCGATGCTGTTCATTTCATCAGCAATGTATTTATTAGCAGCAACTCCGCCGACAACAGATATGGAATTAATTTCATAATCATTTAATGCTTTCACAACATTTTTCATCAGGCTGTCGGAAACGGTTTTCTGGAAAGAAGCGGCAATATCAGGCACAGCCTCTTCCGGTACTTTCGGATTATTACCAAACTCCTTTTGGATATGACGAAGTACGGCAGTTTTAAGCCCGCTGAAGGAGAAATCATATTCATTTTTCAACCTTGAGACCGGGAAGTCTATAGCATTGGGATTTCCTTCGGCGGCGTATTTCTGAATATTCGGTCCGCCAGGATAACCGAGTCCAAGCATCTTCGCAACCTTATCGAATGATTCTCCCGCGGCATCGTCAATTGTAGTGCCGAGTTTCCTTATTTTCATCTCGTCTTCAACAATTAGTAGCAGCGTATGTCCTCCGGATACTGCAAGACACAGATAAGGATATTCCGGTTTATTTTCCATCAGGAAGCCGGAGAATATGTGTCCCTCAATATGATTGACCGGTACGAAAATCTTATCCTGAGAATAGGCAAGTCCCTTGGCGTACGTTAATCCAACCAGTAATGCACCGATTAATCCCGGCCCTGCGGTTGCAGCAACGAGATCAACATCACCCAAAGCTATTCCTGATTCTTCAAGAGCCTGGTTCATTAATGGCTGAACCATTTGCAGATGTGCTCTGCTGGAAAGTTCGGGAACAACACCGCCGTACTTTACGTGGAAGTCCTGAGATGCAATCAGATTTGCTTTCAGAACCCCGTCAGATAATACAGCAACGGACGTCTCGTCGCAGGATGTTTCAATTCCAAGTGTATTCATTAATTAAACGTAAATAGACTTTTGGTAATATACCAGGCTACCTGGGGATTTTCCTGGAGCCGCCTCACCGAGTAAGCATACCAGTGTTTACCGAACGGAATATATATTCTCATCTTATGATTATCATTATTAATTCTATCCCTTAGATTTTCTTTTACACCGTATAGCATCTGAAACTCATATCTATCTTTCGGGATATCCATTTCATCAATCATCTTATAGGCTGCATCAACAAGCGGATCGTCATGTGTGGCGATACCGACATAGTTACCATCTTTGAACATCAATTCAAGCGATTTAATAAAGCTGCTCCTAACTTCTTCCCTGTTTTTGAAAGCGATCTTCTCCGGCTCGATATAAATTCCTTTACAAAGTCTGTAATTCGTGCCGTTTTGATTGTATTTTGCCACATCGGCCAGAGTACGCCGTAAATACGACTGAACTACAATACCAACTTTAGGATAATATTCCTTTGCTTTCTCATACAATTCAAAAATCGAATCCGTAATACCGGAATCTTCCATATCGATACGCACAAAATTATCATACTGCTTTGCTCTGTCGAGAACTTCGCATAAAAGACCAAAACAGAATTCCCTGTCGATAAGTAAACCCAGTTGGGTAGGTTTGATTGATAAGTTTGAGTCCAGTTTGTTTTCCTCAATTGCGTCAAGTACTTTCAGACAGTCATTTTTAGCGCTAACCGCTTCCTCTTTTGTATTGATTGATTCACCGAGCACATCCATGGTCGCGCAAATTCCCATTTGATTCAATTCCTTAACAACTCTAACACCATCGTCGAGATTCTCCCCGGCGATATACTTTTTAGCAAACAAATAAACTACTGACTTCGGCAGTAGTTTTACAAATTTCACAATGAGATTATTCATAGCCTTCAATGTTACCTCAGTTAAATTGATTGACTAATTTTTATTATCTATTTGAATACGCAGATGTAATTCCATTGTTAAAATTATTCTCCGGCAGTTGTTTGAATAAGCTTTAATATAAACTCGGTGTTTTTTTTCAATTCATCAATTCCGTCATTATTCCTGATTATAAAATCAGCTTTTTTCTTCTTTTCTTCATCACTCATTTGATGTTTCATTCGCTCCTCAACCTCTTCCCGCGCAATACCGAGTCCTTTCGAGGCCCTGTCAATCCGGATATCCTGATCACTGTAGACGAGTATTACGTAGTCAAACATTTCCTCGCGCTTAGCTTCATAGATTAATGCAGACTCGACAAATACGAAAGGATAATCCCTCAATAACTCATCCGTTCCCGCACTAATAGCCCTTAGTGTTTCAGGATGAATAATCGCATTTATCTTCTTAACGTTTTCGGGATCATTGAAAATATTGTCGGCGAGATATTTCTTATTTGGATTTTCACCATCATATGCCCCGGGTCCGAAAGCATCTATAACTTTACGCTTTACGGAATCGCTGGATGCGAGGAGTTCCTTCGCAATACGATCAGCATACAAAACAGGGAAACCGGCGGCTGTAATAATTTTACTAACTTCGGATTTACCGGCTCCGATTCCCCCGGTTATGGCAATTCTAAGTCTCTTTTGCATAAAAAAAACCCGATATAAAATACCGGGTCATTAAAATTTATTTAGCATATGAAATTTTTCTAACTTCCCTGATCACAGTTACTTTTATCTGACCGGGGTATTCCATTTCTTCTTCAATTTTCTGCGCTATATCATAAGCGAGTTTATCCGAAAAATCGTCGTCAGCTTTATCAGGTTCAACAATTACGCGGACTTCCCTGCCTGCCTGAATAGCATAAGTCTTGGCAACACCTTCAAAAGTCTTTGCTATATTCTCCAAATTTTCGAGACGTTTTACATAAGACTCGAGAGGTTCGCGTCTAGCACCCGGGCGGGCGCCGCTGATAGCATCCGCAGCCTGAACCAATGCAGATATCGGATGTTCCATTTCGATATCCTCGTGGTGACTCCCGATCGCGTTTACAACTATCGCGTTTTCTTTATACTTTTTCGCAAGATCATATCCGACTAATGCATGCGGTCCTTCGATATTCTTATCGACGGTTTTACCTATATCATGCATCAAACCGGCTTTTTTAGCAATAGTTGTATCGAATCCAACCTCGGAAGCCATTATGCCTGTTAAGTAAGCAACCTCAATACTATGCTGCAGCAGATTCTGACCGTAACTTGACCTGTATTTCATCCTGCCTATATGCTTAACAAGTTCGGGATGCACGCCGTGAATACCAAGCTGAATTAAGGCGCTTTCACCTTCACGCATCACTTCTTCTTCAAGTTCACCCTGGACTTTCTCAACAACCTCTTCAATTCTGGCCGGATGTATTCTGCCGTCCGAGATCAGTCTTTCCAGCGCAATTCTTGCAACTTCTCTTCTGAATTGATCGAATGCGGATAAAATGACTGCTTCAGGAGTATCATCAACAATTACATCAACGCCGGTAGCTGCTTCAAACGCGCGGATGTTTCTGCCTTCACGACCGATAATTCGACCTTTCATCTCGTCGTTTTGAATTTGAACAACAGATACGGTGGTTTCTACGGAATGATCGACAGCAGTTCTCTGGATAGCCTGGACAACAATCTTTTGTGCAATTTTCTTAGCTTCGGCTTTCGCCTCGTCACGGATCAGCTGAACTGATTTGGAAGCGTCACTCTTGGCTTTATTAATCATGTTTTCCATGAGCATCTTTTTCGCTTCTTCAGCAGTTAGTGAAGCAATTTTCTCAAGCCTTACATTCTGCTCAACAACAAGCTTATTAAGTTCATCTTCTTTTTGTTTGATGAGATTTTGTTTTTCACTAAGCTCTCTTTCGAGCTGCTTATTGTCTTTCTCTTTTGTAATTACTAGATCATATTTCTTTTCGAGATTTTCTTCTCTCGATTCCAGTTTCTTTTCATATGTTTGTTGCTTCTGACGTTTGGTATTTACTTCGTTGTCGAATTCCTGTTTTTTCTTGAACCATTCGTCCTTTACTTCGAGCAGTTTTTCTTTCTTAAGACTTTTAGCCTCTTTCTCAGCATCGGCAATTATTTTCTCAGCATTTTCTTTCGATTGCGCAATGTTGTATTTACCCATCTTGGAGTTTATAAACCAACCAAACCAGAAGGCTATAAGTACCAATACAAACACTGCAGGTAAAACAATAAGGGGCGTAAAATATTCCGCCATAGTCTCCTCCGATAATAACAGTATATATATAAGCCGCAACTGCCTGCAAAGTAACAAGAACCCATATGTGACAGTGTGGGAGATTGCCCGACGCTTTTTACTTCCACCGCCCCGAACTTGATTCAGGGTACTGAATTAAATTCAGTATGAGGCCTGTAATACACGCCGTAAGTCAATTACCCTATTGGTTCAACTTAATAGTTCTTTTATTTGCTGGCAGCGCGGAAACCTTTATGATGGGGAGGACATAATATTGGAATCGTTTAGAAGAAGCTTTATTTTTTTGACCTTATCTGTGGCTTGTATACTGAATTCCCTGAATTTATTCTTTTCAACAAACAAATCATAGGCAATATTCAACGCAGCAATAATTGCAACAGTTTCTGTTGGTTGCTCGGGCAATTCATCCTTTGTTTCCTGCATAACATGATTTACATAAGCCGCTAACTCAGCAGCTATCTCTTGATTTTCTACTAATAAGGAATATTCTTTATCAAAAATATTTACTTTAAGCTTCTTTTTTTCCGACATATTATTATCTGACCATCATACTAACAAATTAATTAAGAACGTAAATGATAATCTAACTTTGAAATCAATTTACTGATTTTATTTTTAATTTCCTCCCTGTCATCTGCAGAAATTGACGAGTTGTCGAAAAGTTCCCCGTCGGCAGCAGGTGCAGTGAGTTGTAACTCTATCTCTTTAATTTTGTTCTTCAACGCCTGATTCTCTTCTTCCAGGCGGTTAACCTGCTCACGAAGTTCAGAATTCGTATCCGCAAGTTCATCTCCTTTTTGAGCAAAAACTCCCATTTGCTTTTCAAGGGAAACTAACTCATCCATAAAAATATCGTATTTGGATGATTCTGGCAATGTTAACCTCTTAATTGAGCGTCAAAATCTTTTTTAACTTTCTCTATCGAATTCCAAAAATCCTTGTTAACTTCATCTTCAGTCAGGGTTCTGGACTCATCAAAAAACTCAAGCTGATATGCAAGACTTTTCTTACTCTTACCTAAACTGTCGCTTTCAAAGATATCGAATAACTTTACATTTTTCAATAACTTAGATGATGTACTTCGTATCGACGAAATCACCTGGTCACTCTGAACTTTTTTATCGACAACGACGGCAAAGTCCCTGTAAACCTTAGGATATCTAAGTGTTTCCTTGTACTGCTTCTCACTTATCTCAGCCTGTTTAAGAACATCAAGATTAAAATTAAAAGCGTACACTTCCTGTTTAATATCAAACATTTTGGCAACGCTTTCGCTTAACTTACCGCCGCTTCCGGCAAGCTTTTCCTGAACATAAAGTTCGAAATATTCAGTATAAAAAGAATTATTCTGCGTATAATAAACATAACGGGTATTTTTGTCAAGCAAATTCTTGGACATGAAGTCTTCAACTGCGCCGCGTAAATCATAGAAATCAAACGGTTTAGCCTTGGAGTACCACTCGTCATCCTCCGCATTTCCCGTCAAAGCAATCAGCAGATTTTCAGTCTCAATAATATCATCAAAGGATGTTATTTCACCATCCGTATTTTTCTCGAATGTATGTCCGACTTCGAAGTATTTGAGATTAGTCTCCCTAACTTTAATATTCCTGGAAATAGTTCCCAGCATCCCGGGTAAAAGCGAAGGTCTGGCATTTGCCATTTCCACACTTTGCGGATTAAGTATCGATATCGGCTTCCCGAATTTAGCCGCGGTTTCCTCGTTTAGAAGCGAGTTAGTTATAATCTCGTTGAATCCTAATGAACTCATCGTCTTGCGAATATTCTCCGAGAATGATAATTGATCTACCTTCGGATCCAGTGTTATGCTTATCTTGCTTATAGCCGGAATATTATCGTAACTGTAAATCCTAGCAATTTCCTCTATCAGGTCTATTTCGCGTTCAATATCGGGGCGGAACAAGGGGATTTCACAAACAATTGAATCGTCACTCTTCTCAACAACAGGAATCTCAAGTCCGGTCATAATTTCAACAACTTTTTCATCCGATACTTTATAGCCAAGAATCTTTTCAATTCTCGAAAAACGCAATTTAACCTGCTTCTTCTCTATAGGCTTAGGATATACATCAATTTCACCTTCGGCTATTTTACCGCCGCCGAGTTCCGCGATCAACTGAGCGGCTCTTTGAGCCGTATAAACAGTATTATCAGGATTGCAACCCCGCTCAAATCTGAACGATGCGTCCGTCGACAATCCGAGTTTCTTGGATGTTTTTCTAACAGCAGAAGCCCTGAAGAATGCACTCTCAATCAGGATGTTGGTAGTATTGTCAGTAACTTCGGAATTCTCGCCGCCCATCACGCCGCCGATGGCAACAGCTTTTTCAGCATCACAAATCATCAGATCGGTTGATGCTAACTCCCGTTCTTTTGAATCGAGAGTAACGAATTTCTCCTTATCCTTTGCCGACTTAACAACAATTTTCTTTCCGGTAATCATATCCAGATCAAAAGCATGAAGCGGCTGACCGAATTCGTGGAGAATAAAATTAGTAACATCAACAACGTTATTGATCGGTCTGAGTCCGATACTGCGAAGTCTAATTTTCAACCATTCAGGCGACTCCTTAATCTCCACATCCGTAACAACTTTGCCGACGTACCTTGGACAGTCTGCAGCGTTTTCAATAACTATTTCAGCATAATCGGAAGAAGGTTTATCATCTTCAGTTAAATTCAATTCAGGTTTCTTCAATTCCCTTCCGAGCAGCGTGCTTAAATCCCTGGCAACACCAAAGTGGCTGAGCGCATCCGGACGATTCGGTGTAATGTCGATATCGAATACAACATCGTTCAATGCGAGAGCTTCACTAATTTTTGTTCCTGCTTTCAAATCAGAATCGAGAACCATTATACCGTCATGATTATCGCTAAGCTGTAATTCTTTCTCGGAACAGATCATTCCCACTGATTTCTCACCGCGCAGTTTTACCGGCTTAATTGTAAAATCAGATCCCGGCATTTTTGTACCGACTGTAGCGAGAACAATCTTCTGACCCGCATCAACATTCGGAGCGCCGCAAACTACGGATAAATCATTCTCACCGTCATTTACTACACAAAGGGATAATTTATCAGCATTCGGATGCTTCACTTTTTCCTTTACATATCCTACAACAAACCCGTCAAACATTTTATTCTGATCTTCTATTTCGTCAACTTCCAGTCCCACAGTGATTAATAAATTTGTAACATCATCGACAGATAAGTCGCTTAAATCGACATATTCTTTCAGCCAGTTAAGTGAAATTTTCAATTTACTTCCTCTAGAATTGAGTTAAAAACCTTTTATCATTATCAAAGAAAACACGGATGTCACTTATTCCGTAACGGAGCATAGATATTCTTTCGACACCCATGCCGAACGCATAACCTGTGTACTTTTCAGGATCGATATTCACGTTCGAAAGTACATTCGGATCGACCATACCGCAGCCGAGAATTTCGAGCCAGCGTCCTTCCTTTCCTTTCGGTTCCCACCAGATGTCAACCTCGGCGCTCGGTTCGGTAAACGGGAAGAAACTCGGGCGGAATCTGTACTTAACATCCTCTCCGAAAAACTTCTGGGCGAAAGCAACAATCGTTCCTTTCAGTTCGGCAAATGTCACATCGGTATCCACGTAAAGTCCTTCAACCTGGTGAAACAGGCAGTAACTCTTAGCGCTTATTGCCTCGTTCCTGTAAACTTTTCCGGGCATAATTGCCCTCATCGGCGGCTCGGTTTTTTCCATCAATCTGACCTGAACCGGAGAAGTGTGTGTGCGAAACAGAAAGTTCTGGTTCACAAAGAACGTATCCTGCATATCCCTTGCCGGATGATCGGGCGGGAAATTAAGCATCTCGAAATTGTTGTGATCAGATTCGAGTTCCGGACCTTCATAAACCGAGAATCCCAATCCTTTGAATATATCCCGGATTTCATAAAGCGTCTGAGTAAGAATATGCAGTGAACCGGGATATGACCTTTTACCCGGCAGTGTTAAATCTATTTCAGACGCGCCGGACGATTTCTCATCCTCCAGCTGCTTTTTAACTTCATCGAATTTCTTCTGGACAGAGCTTTTAAGAACGTTCACCGGCTTGCCGAAAACCCTTTTCTCGTCTCCCGGCAGAGCCCTGAAATCTTCGAATAATTGTGAAACAAGTCCTTTACGGCTCAGGAACTTTAACCTGACTTCCTCAAGACTATTCAGATCATCCACTTCCGCTATTGCCGATTCAAATTCACTCTGAATTGACTTTATCCTGTCTTCCATAATAAACCAATATTTAGATTTAAAACAATAAACCCTCTTTGCCCACCTGATAGAAGCGATATAAAGAGGGTATTAAATTAATTGGATACAAATTTTACAACTTCAGCAAAGGCTTTCGGATTTTCAACAGCCATACTTGCAAGCACTTTCCTGTTGATCTCAACACCTTTTTTGTTCATCGCGTCAATAAGTTTGGAATAAGTAGTTCCGTTCAGTCTTGCGGCAGCGTTGATTCTTGTGATCCATAAACTTCTGTATACACGTTTCTTGATTTTCCTGTCTTTATAAGCGTGTTGCAGACCTTTTTCTACAGCGCCTTTGGCTACGGTATAAACGGAACCTCTCGATCCCCAATACCCTTTAGCCATTCCCATAATTTTCTTTCTTCTTTTGCGAGACGCTACATTATTTTTTGCTCGTGGCATGGTATAACCTCAATCATTTTTGAATCATTTGTTTAACTCTGCTTAAATCCGCATCAGACACTAAAGTAGCTTTTCGCAATTTTCTTTTTGTCTTGGTGCTTTTTTTAGTAAGGATATGAGCTTTGTAAGCTTTATTCCTTTTAACTTTTCCGGAGCCGGTAACTTTGAAAGTCTTTGCAGCTCCTCTATTGCTTTTCATTTTCGGCATAACGTCACCTTAGTTTATCAATTAATCATTAAATCTTCTTTTTTATTTTTGTCGGCGCTAAAATCGCATGCATTGTTCTACCTTCGAACCTGATAGCGTTCTCAACCTTGGATACTTCCTCCAGGGTTTCGATAAACCTTTTTAACAATGCCTCGCCGTGTTCTTTATATGCTAACTCACGCCCTTTGAATATAACCGAAACCTTTACCTTGTTTCCTTCTTCCAGAAATCTAGTTGCGTGCCGGGCTTTGAAATCGAAATCATGCGTGTCGGTATTAGGGTGGAGACGAATCTCCTTAAGCACCGTCACGTGTTGTTTCTTTTTCTGAATCTTTTCGCGCTTCTGCTGTTCATAAACAAACTTTCCATAGTCGATTATCTTACAAACAGGCGGTTTGGCGTTAGGTGCAATCTCAACCAAGTCCAGGTTACTTTCGTCCGCTCTTTTCAAAGCTTCGGCAGAAGTAACTAAACCAATTTGTTGTCCATCGGCATCAATAAGACGAACTTCCTTTAGTACTTTAAGGTCGTCATTGATTCGGGTTTTTGGTTTCTTTGCGATGAATTACCTCACTAATTGTTAATAACTTTGTTGTTTATTTCATTAAGTACTTTATCTTTAAATTCCTGTAACGGCTGAGCGCCCAGATCGCCGACTTTATGCTGACGAACACTCACCGTTCCGGCTTCCATTTCTTTTTCACCTGCTATCAACATGTAAGGAACTTTCTGAGTTTCCCAATCACGAATCTTATAACCGATTTTCTCGTTCCTCTGATCGAATTCAACCCGGATACCGGATTTTTTCAGCTCATCAACTACTGATTTAGCATAGTCGAAGAATACCTGAGAAACCGGGATAACTGCGACCTGTACCGGTGCGAGCCATGTCGGGAATGCACCGCCGTGATGCTCAATCAACACTCCGAAGAATCTTTCAATAGATCCGAGTAAAGCCCTGTGAACCATATAAGGTCTGTGCTGGTTTCCATCTTCGCCGATGTAAGTCATGTCGAATCTTTCCGGCAAGTTGAAATCGAATTGTATTGTACTCATCTGCCATTCGCGGTTCAGGGCGTCACGAACTTTTAAGTCTATTTTAGGACCGTAGAAAGCGCCGCCGCCTTCGTCCAATTCGTAATCATAACCCTCTTTCTCGAGAGCATTTCGCAGCGAGTGAATCGCTTTATCCCAGAGATCATCTTCACCGACAGCCTTTTCAGGCTTGGTCGACAGATAAAACTTGATATCCTCGAATCCGAACGATTTCCACATGAACATGCTGAATCGGATTACCTCGATAATCTCGTCCTCAATCTGTTCCTGAGTACAGAAGATATGCGCGTCGTCCTGAGTGAATCCTCTCACTCGAAGAAGTCCGTGAAGAACACCGCTTTTCTCGTACCTGTAAACTGTTCCAAGCTCAGCCCAGCGCAGAGGTAAATCCCTGTAAGAACGAAGCTGACCTTTATACATCAATATATGAAACGGACAGTTCATCGGTTTGATGAAATAATCCTGATCGTCGATTGTCATAGGAGCATACATGTTCTCTTTGTAATTTTCCAGGTGACCGCTGGTTTCCCAGAGCCACTTTTTACCGACATGAGGCGAATAAAGCATCTCATAGCCGTTATCGTAATGAGCGTCTTTCCAGAATGCCTCGATCAGGTGACGTACTCTCGCTCCTTTCGGATGCCAGTAAATGAGTCCCGGACCTGCTTCTTCCTGTACGCTGAACAGGTCGAGCTGTTTGCCGAGTTTACGGTGATCGCGTTTCTTAGCCTCTTCAAGCAAATGCAGATGCTCTTCCAGCATTTTCTGTTTCGGGAACGAAATGCCGTATATTCTCTGCATACTCTTGTTCTTCTCATCCCCTCTCCAGTATGAACCGGAAACGCTGAGAAGCTTGAAATACTTTAATTTACCTGCGGATGGCACGTGAGGACCGGTACAAAGATCAGTAAACTCTCCTTCACCGTAGATGCTGATAACATCCTTTTCGTCGTCCAGACCTTCGATCAGTTCCAGTTTGTACTGGTCGCCTTTCTTAGTCCAGAGTTCTTCGGCTTCCTTCTTACTCAATTCGCTTCGTTTGAACATGTTATTCTGCTCAGCGATCTGGTGCATTTTCTTTTCAATCTTCGGAAGATCCTCTTCGCTGAGTTTCGTATCTATATCGATATCGTAGTAAAAACCGGATTCAATAGCCGGACCAACACCGAATTTGGCTTCCGGGTACATTTCCTGTACTGCATGAGCCATTAAATGCGAAGTGGAATGCCAGTAAGTGTGTTGTCCCTCAGGATCCTTGAATGTAAGTATCTGAAGTTCTGCGTCGGAATTAATAGGTGTTTGGAGATCGACAAGTTTGCCGTCAACTTTGGCAACAAGCGCTTCTTTTGCAAGTCTTCCTGAAATTGCTTCCGCTACCTGAAAAGGAGTAGTTCCCTTTTCGACTTCCCTGGCGGAACCGTCGGGTAATGTAATTTTTATATTTTCCATAAGCTCTTTTCTTTTATAAAAAATCGGAGTTATCTCCGAATTCAACAGGTTCTTAAACCGGTAAATTCCATAACCGGGAACCTCTGTGGGTTCTAGAGGATTCGAACCTCTGACCTTCTGCACGTCAAGCAGACGCTCTAACCAACTGAGCTAAGAACCCCTTTATAATTAGTTCTTTTGGGTTGCAAGTCCTTCTCTAACTCCGTCTTCGTCCCGATTTTAATCGGAACTACGCCGGACAGGCAACTGAGCTAAGAACCCCTAAATTTGTTCTTAGTAGTTGCAAACAGGCAACTGAGCTAAGAACCCTCTTAATCTTATCTTTAGAGTTCGTGCAGATTGAACACAAAACTTAGAACATGGCCGCACTTGCCTGGCTTATAAAGACAAGCTCGAACCTTAAATTCAACATGTGTACCGAGGGCCGGATCCGTCAAAAGCCGGATCGTTTGTTCGGTAATGTTCAAAAACAGCATGTGTACCGAGGGCCGGATCCGTCGAAAGCCGGATCTGCTTGTTCGGTATTGTTCAAAAACAACATTTGTACCGAGGGCCGGATCCGTCAAAAGCCGGATCGTTTGTTCGGTAATGTTCAAAAACAGCATGTGTACCGAGGGCCGGATCCGTCAAAAGCCGGATCGTTTGTTCGGTAATGTTCAAAAACAGCATGTGTACCGAGGGCCGGACTCGAACCGGCACGGGAGAAACTCCCACGGGATTTTAAGTCCCGTGCGTCTACCAATTCCGCCACCCCGGCAGAAAGAACAATTTTGCATACAAATCGAACAACAAATATACAGTTATTCCCTATTTTCCGCAAGATTTTTTGAGAATGCACAGACGTCACTGACCATTCAGTGACGGAAAATGAATCTTTATTCAGTTGGAATATGAATTTTCTTTATTCTGTCCAACTTAGATCGGTTTTTTCTGTAGGCATTGTATACATCGAATTGATTCTGTAGGTTCATCCATAAATCTATTGTTGTCCCGAAATACTTCGACAGTTTAATTGCCATTCCGGGACTTATGTTACGTTTTTCATTAGTTATTTCATTTATTGTTCTAAATGTCGTCTCTAAATCCGCAGCCAGCTTAGACTGAGTGATTCCCAAGGGTACAAGGAATTCCTCGCGTAATATTTCTCCCGGGTGTGTCGGTTTTCTCTTCAGACTTAACATATTATTCCAATATACTTAGTGATAATCCGTTATTTTAACTTCATAGACGTTGGAGTTTTCAAATAGAAATACAATCCTGTATTGATCATTTATACGGATACTAGACTTACCTTTTAGATTTCCCTTAAGGATTTCCAGCCTATTTCCCGGAGGCATCTTCAAATCCGAGAGTGATCCGGCTGCATTCAAATAGTCCAGCTTGCGTAAAGCCGTTTTGAGTATTTGATTTGGCAATCTTTTAGATTTACCTGTTAAAAACAGTACTTCGGTATCCCTATCATCAAACGATTTTATCATAGAACTATATAACGCTTAATGTAATACCTGCAAATTAATCCAGGATTTGCCTTTTGTCAAGGACTTTGTTTACAATACTGCTTCGTCCTGCATGCACCGAATAGCGGGGTGATCTGAGTGATAACTCCGTGATGGGTTATTAATAAGTGTCTAAATAAGTTCGACACCGCCGGAGTCGTTCTTACTCGTTTGGTTACTTTTTTACATATATATGACACCTCCGGTGTCATCGATTACAAGTAAATGTATTATCTTCAGCACTTCCGGAATACAACTGTCACGGAATGTTTACTCTGCAGAAGTGGAATGCGGGGATTCGTGACAGCTTTTAATGATAATGCTCACCTTGATCCCAAAGGGATCATATGTTTTTAACAACCCTGCTGAAAATACAATTGACCCCAAACGGGGTCATATGTTGCAAAAATAGCTCCTAAAGAAGTTCGACTCCGCCGGAGTCGTTGTTGCTCGTTTGGTTACTGTTTTACAAATATATGACACCTCCGGTGTCATTGATTACAAGTAATATATTATCTTCAGCGCACTATTGATCCCGTTTATGAATAAGTACTAAATGAGCGGTGACAACACATCCGGAATATGACTGTCACCGAGTGTTTATCCTGTAAAAGTGTAACAAATACGGGGGTCCGTGACAGCTATAAATGTTATGCCCTGTTTTCCGCAAGAATTTTTGAGAATGTGGACGTGAATTGAAGTTAGGCTTGATTAAATTAAATTTCTTGCACTGCAATAAATAAAAACCTCCAAGGGTTTTGAAACCCTGGAGGTTGGATTAAACAATTATTTTTCTGCCACTGAGTGGTTAGTAGCAATGATGGGAATTCCATACAGATTGATACCAATGATGTATAACATAATTCATTCGTTTATTTATAAGCTGAAAACTATTTTATTCTAGTATCTTTGTCTTCTAATTTGGCATAATAATAATATATCAATCAATTATTTCCACTTAGTATTTCAAAACACCCACCTCCAAAACCTTAATAAGAAACTGAGAAAACACTAATTAGTTAAAGACAACTAATTGACAAATTTCATCGAAAGAATGCTAAATAAATCATCCATATACCGAAAAATAAACAGGTTCCCGATACCATATATATTTTAAATTTCGTCTGCTCTTCAGAATAATATCCCAATTTATTTGGAGGAACTTTTGATAATTTATTTCTAAAAACAAATAAAATAAAGCTAATAAATATTAATCCAATTCCAGTTAATAGGTTTTTAATTTCATTATTCATTTTCATCACCTGTATGTAGAGACTGGAGAATATTCGGACCTCTTTGCTTCTTCATCTTTCTTCTTCTGTTCTTCTGACCTTTTCCTTAACTCTTCCAAAGCTGCTTTTGTTTTTTCATCTCTTGCTGCTTGAGTTGCATCTTCTGAAGAAGCATTACTACCATCAGTATATTTATCCTTGGTTTCATCATAGATTAATTGAATGGTAGAAGCTGCTTGGGCTATTACTTTCTTTTTTGCACTTCCGACTACAAAAGTGCCCAGAGCCACATAAGAATCAGTTGTTAGAGCTCCATTCTTGTTCAAATCACGACTCATAGTTAAACCAGTTGATAATGTAGTTGCAACTACAGCAACTTCTGGTGCCCATAATACTGTACCAGTAGAAACATAATCCAATGCTACTGGTAGGGTTTCAAACGTAAACTCAGTTACGAATTCAACTCCTGTGTTCCATAATGCGTTACATTGATTTTGGAAATAAGCCGCAAAAGGATCTGTTGCTCTACCATCCTTATCGATTAGCGACAACGGATTATTCTGTGTATAATTATACGGACTCCCCGTCTTCGTCCGGCGACTACAGGACTTCGCCGGGCAGGCAGCCTCGAGATACATCCGCCAACGGATCCATCCCGAATGAATTCGGGACCAGTCCCGCATAAGCGGGATAAACTCTCGATTGTGCTGTTATAATACCTGGCGCTCCCCCTTCGTCCCGACTCTTGTCGGGACTACGGTGGACAGGCAAAATAATCATAATTAAGCTCGTTTTCACGTTCTTTTTCTTCAGCTATCTGTTTACCTCGTCTGAATTCGTTTGCCTTACACTGCGAGGGCAAGTACTGAATTCCCTATTTTTCGCAAGAATTTTTGAGTATGTATCTGTGAATTAAAATGAGAACAGATAAAATTATTTTTCTTGTACAGCCGTAAAAACCTCCAGGGTTTTACAAACCCTGGAGGTTGGATATAACAAGTATTTATTTGCACCGAATGTTTACCCCGCAGAAGTGGAATGCGGGGATCGGTGGCAGAAATGGATTTTAATTTAATATTTTCAATCTACTTGGTTTTTCCAACTTTTAATTAGAATTATCAATAAAAAGATCGGGACAATGTTTATTCCAATAATAAATGAATTTAAAGTCTCTTTATATGAGATAAGTGATCTACCTCCAAATAGAAATTCTAATTCAACTCCTGAGGCAGAATCATATGTCACGAACAAAAATACTAATGAACTAAGAATATAAATCAATCCAAATATATTGACTCCAACAATCTGTAATACATTTGAAAGTATTGAAAGGTAATAACCAATTTTCTTTTCTAGAATTAATACAATTCCAGAAAATAAATTCAACATATAAAATAGTATAATATAAAATGAGAGCAAGGTATTTAATAAATCGTAATTCAATGGGACTTTCAACAAATACACTATGGTGGATACAAGTCCAAGCCCTCCACCTATAATTTCAAAAATTGCAACAACCCTTAATCCATAATTTTTCGTTAGCATTTATTTACCCGTATTTAATAACTCTTTTTCAACTTTATTTGAATATTCAACAGCTGGTTGTATCGCATTTGTCTGAACTGTCGCTTTAGCTTGAACTTCAACAACCCCAGGAGCACCAACTGGGGGTGTCGAAATACCCACTCCGAAATTACCCTCACTATCTACTGTACCAATAAGACCCGTTCCCACAGATATCGAGGTCGTCCCCTCACTGTCTACTTCGACTTCACCTAAACTAGTACTAACTCCAACTGAACTCATCTCACTGCTCGAGGCATCATTTGCTGAAACTTTAATATTTCCAATATTTACTGATGCTGTGTTATCGACAGCTGTAGCATTAAAACCGATTTCAATTTTTGTACTAGTTTCAGTAACTCCAAGAAATGATAAATCAACTTCAAATACTACTTTGGCATTATCAATCGCACCTTTTATTCCAGTTCCTACTGTACCGAATACTACTTTAACAGCATAAAACGGATCAGAACTTGGCCATTTTTGCTTCCCATCAGGGTCTAAAAACACAATTGGATTATTTTCAGTGTAATTATACGGACTCAAACCGTGATAAATATCCGCCAGCGGATCAACAGCCAGCCAGTCCCGCATAAGCGGGATAAACTCTCGATAGTGCTGCTATAATACCTTGCGCTCCCTTCGTCCCGACTTGTCGGGACTACGGCGGACAGGCAAAATAATCATAATTAAGCTCGTTTTCACGTTCTTTTTCTTCAGCTATCTGTTTACCTCGTCTGAATTCGTTTGCCTTGCACTGCGAGGGCAAGTACTGAATTCCCTATTTGCCCCAAGAATTTTTGAGAAAGACTCTGTGAATTGAAACGGGACCCGATAAAATTATATTCCTTGCACAGCCACATAAAAAACCTCCAGGGTTTTTATAACCCTGAAGGTTAGATTTGAAACCATTTATCTTCCACCTAATGTTTACCCCGCAGAAGTGTAACGAATGCGGGGATCGGTGGCAGTAATTGAACCTTAAAAGAAACTGATATAAATACCATCTAGTCCACAAAACTCTATATTTTCAGTATCAATGAGATAATGTGTAATAAATCACCCATATCCCTGCTAATAAAAAGCCTACACAGGCAATATATATTTTACTTTTAGTCTGTTCTTCGGTAAAATAAGCCAATTTGTTTTTATTGGGAGGATTTCTTGATAGTCTATTCCTAAATACAAATAATAGAAAACTTAATACTATTAACCCACTTCCAAATAATATGCTTTTAATATCATTACTCATTATCATTGCCTGTAAGTTGATACTGGAGAATATAAATTGCCTTGTTCTTCTTCATCTTTTTTCTTCTGTTCTTCCAGCCTCTTTTTTATTGACTCTAAAGCTGCTTTTGTTTCTTCATCTCTTGCAGCTTGATTTACGTTTTCGGAGGAGGCTTTATTGCCATTCGTAATATAACCCTTGGTCTCATCATAGATTATTTGAGTTGCCGCTGCAATACCGGATACAACTCGATTTTTTTGACTTCCTACGGCAGTTGTAACAGCACTTACAAAACTATCAGCAGTTGGGATCCCACCATTTTTCTTGAGATCGCCCTGGATTGTTAAAACCGTTGATAATCCTGATGCAGCCGCACTTACACCTGGAGCCCAAAATGAGGTACCCATGGCAACATAATTTAAACCAACCGGTAAGGTTTCATAAGTAAATTTATTAGCAACTTCAACTCCTGTGTTCCATAATGCGTTACATTGATTTTGGAAATAAGCCGCAAAAGGATCTGTTGCTCTACCATCCTTATCAATTAGCGACAACGGATTATTCTGTGTATAGTTATACGGGCTCCCCGTCTTCGTCCGGCGACTACCGAACTACGGCGGACAGGCAAAATAATCATAATTAAGCTCGTTTTCATGTTCTTTTTCTTCAGCTATCTGTTTACCTCGTCTGAATTCGTTTGCCTTACACTGCGAGGGCAAGTACTGAATTCCCTGTTTTCCGCAAGAATTTTTGAGAGTGCTCAGGCGTCACTGACTCACCGCAAACGGGACACATGCACTCAGTGACGCGAAATGAACTTTTAACCGGTTGCAATACGGATTTTCTTTATTCTATCCAGTTTGGAGCGGTCCTTCTTGTAGGCATTGTACACATCGAATTGATTCTGTAAGTTCATCCACAAATCTATTGTTGTCCCGAAATACTTCGACAGTTTAATTGCCATTCCGGGACTTATGTTACGTTTTTCATTAATTATTTCGTTTATTGTTCTAAACGTGGTCTCTAAATCCGCAGCCAGCTTAGACTGAGTTATTCCCATAGGCACAAGGAATTCCTCGCGTAATATTTCTCCCGGGTGTGTCGGTTTTCTCTTCAGACTTAACATATTATTCCAATATACTTAGTGATAATCCGTTATTTTAACTTCATAGACGTTGGAGTTTTCAAATAGAAATACAATCCTGTATTGATCATTTATACGGATACTAGACTTACCTTTTAGATTTCCCTTAAGGATTTCCAGCCTATTTCCCGGAGGCATCTTCAAATCCGAGAGTGATCCGGCTGCATTCAAATAGTCCAGCTTGCGTAAAGCCGTTTTGAGTATTTGATTTGGCAATCTTTTAGATTTACCTGTTAAAAACAGTACTTCGGTATCCCTATCATCAAACGATTTTATCATAGAACTATATAACGCCTAATGTAATACTTACAAATTAATCCGGAATTTGTCTTTTGTCAAGGACTTTATTTACAATACTGCTTCGTCCTGCATGCACCGAATAGCGGGGTGATCTGAGTGATAACTCCGTGATGGGTTATAAATAAGCGTCTAAAGAAGTTCGACTCCGCCGGAGTCGTTGTTACTCGTTTGGTTACTGTTTTTAAAAATATTTGACACCTCCGGTGTCATGGATTACAAGCAAAAGTATTATCTTCAGCACTCTGGGAATATGACTGTCACCGAATGTTTACCCCGCAGAAGTGTAACGAATGCGGGGGGCGGTGACAGTATAGGAAATACACATGATTTGCAGAATCAAATTCAGTTAATAATGACTGAATCAAGAAATGTAAAACAAATATTCCAGATCAAATTGTCATTATATTAAAACAAATTCAATTCTCTTATTACATTTTATTCATCCGTTTTTAACGTTGGGAAATTATACATCCCGATAAAATGTAATCCAATTGTTATTCTTAAACCTTCCTCATAATAATCATGCAATTCTTCTTTTAACTTACTAAATTCGAAAGAATCTAGAAATGATGAATTTTCTAAATTCATAGTTAAATAAAACTTTTTTACTTGTTCCCAATCTGCGTTAAAGGTCTTAAACCCAAGTTTCCGAAGTAAGTTTTGCCCCCTTTCAGTTAGAATAAACTTTGAATTAGATTTTAATCTTCGCCATAATTTCTGCTTGGCTATATATTTATCATCCTCTAAACTATTAAGTATGAGTAAAACTAAATTTTTATTTGAGGGGATTTTAAGATTCTCATCTACATACACTGTAGCTTTTATCACCAATTCTTTTAATGAAACCCATCCCCTATTTTTGATTAGTGGTTTGACTAAGAGGTTTTCATAATCTTTCAGGTTAAGTTTATTAAAGCTTGGGATAAGTTTGACAAACAGGAATTTACTCTGTTTATTTTGAAGATCTGCCTCTTTTATATCAATTTTAATAATATTTCTCATAATTAGGCTTAGAAACAATAGTCTAATTGGCATAAAGTCAAACTTAGTTGAAATTTGAGGCTCCCATTTTTTAAGCTACCTTCTGTTGTTCCAAGTTTAACTCTGCCATAATAGCTGATTTTAATAAATATAGTTTATTATAATTGTTAACTCTGCGAAGCCTGATTTCTATTTCCAGCAATGCTGATGCAACCCACCTTGACTTCATATCTGAGTTTACCCAGTTTTTTACATTCCTTAAATGTTTTGCCAGTAGGGAGTTCATGCTCTCTATCATATTCGTGGTTGTAAACGAACGTCCCAACTCTTCAACAAGCCCCAGCCTGTGCATTGTCAGAGTTTCTTCCAGTCCCTCTTCCAAAGAATTGGCAGCGCTGCGGTTTATTTTTTTCAATTCATCCCGGATCTCAAATAGTCTAATTTTCGCTTCTTCATAAAGCGGCTCACTATATGCCCGCTGAAGTTTACCCTTAAATACCGGTTTCTCTTTTTCACTTAAGTAACTGATAACATTTTCCCGCTTATGCCATTGGCAACGCTGAACAACCACAAACTCGCCGAATACTTCATCTACTGCTTTACGTAAGCCTTTAGAGCCATCAAGGAGGGCAAGCAAGCCACCTGTAAAACTAAAACCTCTTTCAATTAGACCTTGGAGTAAGCCTTTAACCGCAGTACTGTTTTCAGTAGTAGTTTGTACGAAACCCAACGGTACTTTTACTCCCATGCTTGTGACTCCCAGGGCTATTACAACATTATCCCTTGATAAGTATTTGCCATCTATTACTATTGCCAGGAACTCGTAGTTGCTCAAGTCCCGCTTCTCAAATTCTTCCAACGCTTTGCTGCTTTCTTCTTTAAAACGCCGGCTGATACTTGATTGGCTCATCCCGAAACTATCGGTTATACTTCGAGTTACTTTTTCATAATCATGCTGGCTTAAACCGAGTATTATCTTTTTCAATACTTCCTCGCCCGGCATATCAATACTATGTAGTTTCTCATAATACTCCGGTGTTTCTGTTTTACCTGTCAGTTTATTGAACAACCGGGGAACATCTACCTTCACTTTTTCTGAACCGATGCGAATGCTGCCCGGATTACTGCTCCATCGAGAGAATTCTCCGCTACGGCTGTATTTTTCTCCTGCTTTTGACCTTATCTCGTCTTCCATTAATTGGTTATAATATAGCTTCATAACCTCAACTAAATTACTGAACAGTTCGAATTGAATATCTCTTGGTTGTGACAATAACCATTCAAGGTTTTTCCTTTCAATTTTGCTATCTTGCATCCGAGGCTCCTTTTTGTTTTTTGTTACTCCAATTTCAAATTACAAATTTTTTGGGAGCCTCTTCTTTTTTTATTTCAACTAGGATTGAATATATATCTCTTTTCCTTTACCGGATAATTCTAAAAGATAATTATAAGCCTCTGCTTTCATTTTTTCAACTTCAGCCTGATTATTTTGCATCCAGTTTAGGTAGTCATAAACGGCAGCAGCACCCAACACATGTCCGGCGTATTTATTTCGAATATCTACAGCCCCCATACCAATACCTTTAAAGGTACCTTTGTACGGTCCATGATATACTGACCTCTCAGATTTTCCATAATTAAAGAAGCGGTTCATTGAGGCAGTAAAGCCCAGATCCATTTAGCACGTTGTTAGAAGACTTTACGCTGTAACGGAGTTAACATACTATACCTCTCTTTCATTTCTATTCTCTTTTCGCTTTGATACGTTTTTTGTGTTGATTCCACACTTAAACCGCTTAGTACAGTTGTGCCCGGAATTCTAACGGTTACAAACACATATGACAGTACCGGTTTTCTGACATCAACAACCCAGGGAACACGTGTAACTAGTTTCGGTTACGACAGTAAAGGACGCCTCACTTCCCGCACCGATCCTATGCTTCGAACCGAGCACTTTGAATACGACTCGCTCGGATGAATAGTTAGACAGGTTCTACCGAATAATGACGAAATACTATATTCATATGATGCTAACGGTAACCTTGCTTCTCTTACACCTCCGGGACGTCCGGCTCATACTTTTGAGTACACTACTGTTAATTTGAATGATGCTTACAATCCCCCGATTATCCCCGACAGTACCAGCGGATTAAAATATGTTTATAATCTGGATAAGCAGCTTACGCATATCATCCGTTCCGACAGTTCATTCATACATATCGAGTATGATTCTGCAAGCTGCAGTTGCGCCGGGACCGGGAAACCCGCGGCAGTTCATTTCGACCGTGGAACAGCGCTGATGGATTACGATTCAACAACAGGTAATCTTAGCGGTATGATAACACCTGAAAATAATATACTTAATTACACTTATGATGGTTCACTGCCTCTTTCCACAGAATGGAGCGGAAATATTACAGGCAACATTTTGGTTGTTTATAACACTGATTTTCGAATTGAATCCCAATCAATTAATAACAGCAATACTATTAACTACAACTATGATGACGACGGAATACTTACCTCCGCCGGTGCTATGACAATTATCAGTGATTCACTAAACGGATTTTTGACCGAACTGTCATTAGCTAATATTACATCAGCATATTCATACAATTCTTACGGCGAAGTTACCGGTTATACTGCGAAATTCAACGGGAGTGATATATTCGGCACTAACTATACCCTCGATTCGCTGGGCAGAATAACTTCACTAACAGAATCTATCGATAGTGTAACAAATACTTTGGAATATGAATATAATGATATCGGGTATCTTGTATCGGTTCTACGCAACGACTCACTGATTTCGGAATATGAATACGACCCAAATGGAAACAGAGTAAAATATACCACTCCGAACGACACAATTACCGCGGTATACGATGAGCAGGACAGACTTTTGCATTACGGCAATATATATTACAGTTATTCATCAAGCGGAAGTCTCGAGTCTAAAATTGCCGGAAATGATACTACTATATATAATTATGATGATTTCGGAAATTTATTGCATGTTGTCCTTCCCGACGGCACATTAATTGAATATGTTATTGACGGACAAAACAGACGCGTCGGTAAAAAAGTTAACGGACAATACGTTAATAGATGGTTATACCAGGACCAATTAAATCCTGTTGCAGAGTTAGACAGTAATAATAATGTTTTGATGAGATTCGTTTACGGTACGAAAGTGAACGTACCTGATTATATTATTAAAGGTGATTCAACCTACAAAGTTGTTACTGATCACTTAGGTAGTGTTAGACTTATAGTAAATTCCCAAACAGGAAATGTGGTTCAGGAAATTGGATACGACGAATACGGAGTTGTTCTTTCAAAGAGTGGAGGTTTTGAGCAACCATTTGCGTTTGCTGGTGGGTTGTATGATGAGCAAACAAAGCTTGTTAGGTTTGGTGCCAGAGATTACGATCCTTCGATTGGAAGATGGACTGCAAAAGATCCGATTTTATTTGCGGGTGGTGTTAGTAACCTTTATGAGTATTGTATAAATAATCCAATAAACTATATTGATCCGCAAGGATTACAAGCTATGGCGGGAGCTGAGGCGAGATTTTACACAAAAAATCCTGATCTGGATGTTTCTACCGATATCCAAAATGCAACATCTGATTTTCTGAATAATTACAACAATATGATAGAGGCTAATACAATTGGAGCTGATAAATATTTTCATTGCTTGGCTAATTGTGAAGCATCAAAACGTGGAATTGTCGGAAGGGGAGTTGCATATTTTTTAAGTGAGGCTCGTGAATTCACAGATCAGATACGAAAAGGTGATACGAAAGAACAATGTGATGCTGACAGATCAGCAAATAATTGGGGACGAAGTTGTCCAGCAGATCAATCATGCAAAGAAAGATGCTCAAAATTTAGACCTACTGGTTTAGATCCCAAATACTAAATAATTTGCGGAGAATGTATGAGAAATGAGAATATTATCTTTTTATTATTACTATTTACGATGTCATGTCAAGAGACTGTTGAAAAGCATTATATGGATTATCAAAGCCTGGTTCAAGATAATTATATTCAAAAAGGATGGATACCGGACATTATCCCGAAGAATAGCTATAACATTATGGAAATTCATAATCTTGATAACAACAATTTATACGGGCGTTTTTATTTCACTGAATTTAACATGCAAAAAGGATTAAAGGATTTTCCACTAAGTGAAATTCTAAGAGAGTTATCATTAAAAAGGTTGCCCAAATTACCTAACTGGTTTATAAAATTGAATGGGCTAAAAGATAATCGCGATTTGACTTTTAAGGAATATCAGAATTTCAGAATAATAATTAGTAGGAAAAATAGATGTTGTTATTTCTATCGTTAAAATTACATAATTAAGGCGACTCAACCTATAAAGTTGTTACAGATCATTTAGGTTCGGAACGACTTATTGTAAATTCAGTTACCGGGTATGTAGTTCAGGAAGTTGAATATGATGAATTCGGGAATGTGCTTGTTGACAGTAATCCAGGCTGGCAGCCATTCTACTTCGCTGGTGGTTTATACGAAGAAACTACTGGTCTTATAAGGTTTGGTGTCAGGGATTACGATCCTTCTATTGGTAGATGGACTCAGAAAGATCCGATTTTATTTGGTGGTGGGGTTAGTAATTTCTATGAATATTGTCTAAATAATCCAGCAAATAATGTTGATCCAATTGGTGAGCAAAATATAGCAAAATTGGCTGCAAGTGGAATAAGTTATTTAAATTCATTTAGACTTGCGATTGGTGCAGTTACAAAAGCTACTGCAGCAGTTTTAACTGCTGAAACAGGTTTAGGTACAATGGCATTTTCTGCTTGGGGTTATGCAAATATGTATGCTAGCAGCAAAGCTTTTAACAAAGCTAGTAAAATATTTAATGAAGCATTAAATGAAGACTTTTCTGATGCATCACTAAAGAATTTATTATCTCCACTTCCTTTTGGTGAATATTACGATGATCCTTGTGAACCAAGCCCTCAAGAATATTTCGAGAACAAAATTCGTGAATCAAATTTTGTAGATTTATTAATTGAATTGTTATTAATATCTCCATAGGAGTGCGATTAAATGGATACTTTATCATATATCCTTGTGACTTTTGTACTTTTAAGTACTCTATTAATACTTTTATGCAAAGTTAAAAAGAGGAAATCAGGTTTAACAAAAGGAATTTGTGGAATACTTGAGTTTATATGGGATATGTTTAGTCTGAAATAAAATAATATACATTGAAAATATTTATAAATATCAGTAGTGTACAATAACTCTTGCTGATGCTGTAATTGGTACGTAATTCTTATGAGAAGCATTGCTCTGGTTAATTCTAGGAATTCACTAGTTGACAACAGGATCAATTGAATCCTGTTGCCGAACTGGACAGCTCAGGCAATGTAATTACCAGGTATGTTTACGGAACAAAATCGAACATCCCGAACTACATTGTTAAAGGAGATACAACGTTTGCTGTGATTACTGATCACCTCGGCTCGGTTAGAATGATAGTTAATTCCCTAACAGGTGAAATTATACAGAGAACCAATTATGACGAGTTTGGAAATATCTCTACAATGACATCTGTCATGTATATTCCCTTTACTTACGCCGGCGGCTTGACCATTTCTCATACAGGATTAATTAGACCTGTCCGGCGTAGTCCGGCAATTGCCGGACGAAGACGGATTTGGTGCCAGAGATTATGACCCAAGTACTGGCAGGTGGACCCTCCTACGTCCGACACTGTCGGACTTCGGCAGGCAAGCTACTAAAGACCCGATATTATTTGAAGGAGGATTAAGTAATTTATATGAGTATAATCTTAATGATCCTATTAATTATCTGGATATCAACGGTATGCAAACCTTGGTTTATGAATTTGCGGGAGTTAAATTTTATATGCCAAATAACAATGGGACAAGGAATTCCGGTTTTGATTTTTACGGTTTCGCTTCGTCTGTTGGTGCTTCAGCAGCCACGGATTTCGCATTTAGTAGCGTAGGGGCTTCAACAGCTAGCCAATTTGCCTTTGGATTCTTAACTTCCCCATCTGAAATGAATGCTCCTGGCTTAGCTGATTATTTGCGTAGAAATACTACCACATCTCATAATTTCGGGCAGCAATATTCTGCTTGGAATTCTAACGCCGGATTTAATTTTTCCGATCAAAGTACGGCAGTTGACAAATCGACAACAAAAAAGAGTAATACAATGAGAATATATGATAAGAAATTTGGATATTCTTATTACCAACTCGGTGATGATGGATCATGGAATTTTCTTTTATTTAAATGCCAATAGGGTAAAACATGATTTTTAGGGAAAGTATTATTGTCAGCACAATGCATGATAAAAAAGAAATAACCAAAAGATTAAATAGTCGCATTAGTAAAACACAATTAAAAAGGGTTTACCTCGGAGATTATAATTTTTGGGGTTATATCCGAACTAGTGGTTTTGAATTTGTTAACTATGTTCATCCGAGGTTTGCTTTTACAGTATTAGTTGGTAGGTATAGTCAGAATTTTGATAATACGCTCATTGAGTTAGTATTAAAAGTTAATTATTCTGCATGGTGGATAATTCTACTAATTGAAGGATTAGTTGTTTTAGGTATAAGTGGAGGAGATCCTATTTCACTTAACAACTTAATAGGTTATATATTTCCTTTTGCATTCCCATTATTACTATTATATATAAAATTTAGAGCAGACTTCAAACATGCCATGAAGTTTATAAATGATATACTTGATACTGACATGGACTAATACCTTATATTCTACCTCCCTGCTGGGGAGGTAGATTTGTTTTGGCAATTAGTAATAATCCGGATTGTAACAAATATCTCTCTATGCTTAATTTATATATATGAGTCTAAAAATTCTTGAAATAATCTGTATTATACTTGGATTTATTTTACTCATTGTAAAGGAATTCGGATTAAAAGATTCCCGAATTTTGGCGAATCGTAATAAAAATGAAGGACAACTGGCTTTTATTAAGCATTGTTTTTTTAATTTCGGGATTATTTCTTTTGTTGATTTGGTATCTCGAGAATAACTGAAAGTTGATTTGAGATTGTCTGTGAAGTAAATACCTCTGTAACTTAATTGTATTACAGAAGTACAGACTACAAATTAATGACTGTCGTAACCCATCTCTTTGTAAGTGTAAGAATGCTTGGTAGCATCACAATCTGAGAAATAGTACAACAACAAGATTGCAATGATTTTAGAAATACTATATATGCCAAAGGTGAATCTACAAGTTCGTTCGGATACGCCGGCGGCTTGACCGATCTTCATACAGGGTTAATTAGACCTTTCCGGCGTTGTCCGGCAATTGCCGGACGAAGACGGATTTGGTGCAAGAGACTTTGACCCAAGTACTGGCAGGTGGACCCTCCTACGTCCGACACTGTCGGACTTCGGCGGGCAAGCTACTAAAGACCCGATCCTATTCGCTGGCAGGTTTTCTAACCTTTACGAATATAATATGAATGATCCGATTAATTACTTAGATATTAGCGGATTACAATCCATACAGAATGATTTACTTAATCAACAATTATCCAATATCAATGCAGCATGGAATTATATGGGTGAACAATTTCAACAAGGTATTGTAGCAGCAACTCCTTATGTTACGACGGCTTTAGATGTTGCCTCCATTGGTGCTACACTAGTTGGACAACCAGGACTTGGGCTCCTCTTTAGTGCTGCCTCCGCCACTATATCATATAGTAATGCCGGTAATCCAATGGATCTGGCTATGGAATCAACAACGGCAGCTATTAGTTATATAGCAAAGGGAACACCAACTCAAGTAGCCGCGGGATTATTTCAGCTAGGTTATGACAGTGGTCTATTTAATGATAATGTGAAGAAGCATGAATCTGATATTTTCGCTCCTGATAATACAAATGCCAACTTAAATCTACGGCAATTTCATGAGCCTAATAGTTGTAAATAGCTTATAAGGGAGTTACAATTAAAATGAATGCATCAATAATTATTGGTATACTAAATATAGTATTAGGAATTCTGATTTCTTTATTTTACAAAAAAATTATGCACATACAGGGACCAAGTATAAGAAAAAGTGATTTTTCCAGGGAACAAAGAGAAAGAAAATTCAAAATAGGAGCAGTATGTGCGGTTTTTCTGGGATTACTTGGTATTTTGAAGGGATTGGGCGCTATTTAGAAACCAATGGACTATTAATGTTCTGAACAATATATTATTGCCAATACAAATTTGGAGGAGTATTGATTAATCAGAGCACGGGATTAATTTAGTTCGGTGCCAGAGATTACGATCCTTCGATTGGAAGATGGACTGCAAAAGATCCTATATTATTTGAAGGAAGATTGAGCAATTTGTATGAGTACTGTCTGAATGATCCAATTAACAGATATGACTTTTCCGGTTTACAAGATACTTACATTATTGGTGAATTAGATTTAGTTGGCATTACTGGAATGGAATTCGGAGTTGGGTTTGTATTTGACTGGGATAGTCCGGGTGAGTCTGGTGTGTTTTTCAGCTACGGATTTGCGGCAGGCGGCAGTGTAGGAGTTGGCATTGGTGGAGGATACGCACCTAATGATGTTGAAGGCACCGCTACAACATTCGATATAAATACTACGTTTGGAGTCTCGTCAACTGTATCAAGTGATAAAAGTGGATTTAATGGAGTTGCCGTTACTGTTGGGCCAGGCGGTGGTGCATCAGGTGCTGTCACTACTACAACAACAGTAAGTGTTAATGATTTTCTTAACTGGCTTGATAAAGCCTATAAAGAAACTATGCTGGCGCTATATAAATTAGCTACACCTTGTCCGTGGAGATAAAATGAATGTAAGACTCAAAAGAATTATTTTACTATTTGTAGTATTCCCATTGGGGACTATATTTTTTTGCTTGTTAGGTTTTATTCACTGGTCATTCTTAGTGTTAGCATATTTACATTTCTATATAGTAGTTAAAACTGCTTCAAGAATAAAATGTCCTCAATGCGGTACTCCAATGGGTTCACATAAGCATAAATGGGGAGATACAACTTTCTTTATGTATTCTCCCCTGACTAAAAAGAATTGCGATAACTGCGGTTATAAGTTTTAAGAGAACAATATAAATATTGTTGTGTCAAACACCAGCGAATCAATCAGTTCGTTCTGATATGCCGGCGGCTTGACCGATTTTCATACAGGATTAATTAGACCTGTACGTCAAGACAATAATAATACTATTAATTATTCTTCCCTGGTCCAAAATCGGGGTTTGTCATCCCTTTAAGAGGCTCAGTCGCTGCAGAATGTGTAAATATAACAGTAAACTCCGTTCCGATATTTTTCTCACTGGTAAAGCTTATTTCTGCATTATGGAAATCGCAATAATTCTTAACAATGGCAAGACCCAGCCCGCTCCCGTCATATTTTCTGCTGTAACCATGATCTTCCTGGAGAAAAGGAGTGAAAATATCTTTATGGTACTCCTGATTCATGCCGATTCCGGTATCTTTAATTTTAACAACAAGTAATCCGTTAGTTACTTCCAGTTTAATTAGTATCTCTCCTTCATCCGTGTACTTGCAAGCATTATCAAGTAAATGGTTGAAAATACTCTCTATAAAGAATTTATCCCCTTTAATCGGTGCTTTTTTAACATCGGCAACCAGTCTCAATTTTACTTTTGATTTATCTATTTGCTTCTTAAAATCATTATAAAGTTTCAAAAGTATATCAAGATATAAATCGAATTTATCCATTTTCAGAGTACAGGACCCGGATTGAATTTCAGACATCTGTAAAATTAATTCCATTGTTCTGGTAATATTATTTCCGGAAGTTTCAATCATATCAAACGCCGCAAGTGTATCCTCATCAATATGGTCCGCAATATCCTCACGAATTAAATAGGCAAAATTTAATATGGCATTTATCGGTGTTCGAATCTCGTGAGACATCTGAGCAAGAAATTCCGTTTTCAGTCTGTCTGATTTTTCCGCCAGTTCTTTTGCTTCTATCATTTTTCTCTCTGCAATCTTACTGGGGGTTATATCGAGCACAGCTCCCTCGAAGAATTTCAAACCGGAATTTTCATCTTTCATCAGTTTCATATTTTCACTTACGAATAATTCGGTTCCGTCTGCTATTATCCAAATATCCTCAAATCCAATCACCTCTTCCTCGTCCAAAACCCGCTGAAGTAATTCATACCTCATTTCAGGTTTAACTACACCCTTCTCAATCATATTTTTATCGGCGATATCCCGGAAACCATGATAGCCGAGCATATTAATAAACTCAGCATTCGCCATTATCACATTACCATCCAGATCGATACGGTAAATAGCAACTGCTGCATTTTCAAATATATTTCTAAACTTTTTCTCACTTTCAGCAAGAGTTATTTCTGCCTGTTTAATTGTTGTAATGTCTCTTGAAATCCCGACAAGACCGATAATATTTCCCTGAACATCTTTAATTGGCATTTTCGTAGCCGAAACCCATTTACTTTCACCGGATTTATTTATTAGCTCTTCCTGCTCATTAATAACGGGAATACCCTGATCGATAACAATCTTATCATCCTTAAAACTTTTGCGTGCAACAGCAGATTCGAAGAAATCCGTATCACTTTTACCAATTGCATCATCCGGATTCTCGATTCCTAATAATTCAGCCTGGGCCTTGTTAATCCTCGTAAATTTGTAATCCTTATCTTTGAAATAGATTGTATCCGGAATATTATTCATGAGATATTGAAGTAACTTCTTTTCATATTCGAGGTGAGTTCTCATGTTTTTCTCTTTAGTAATATCTTCGGCAATTCCTTCGTAATATAGAATATTGTTATCAGTATCTCTTACAACCCGGACACTTTCTTTAATATATAGTATTCTTTCACTTTTCACTTTCCAACATGACTCAAAACCGAATACCATCCCTTCCATATTTACAATCCGCATTAATTCCGCAACCGAATCCTGATCAGTATAAAAATCTTCTATTTTGACGATATCAGTAATTTCTTCATGTGAATCGTAACCGAGCAGTGAGATCATAGCCGGATTTGCGGATAAAATCCTTCCGTCTGATGAAAAATGATAAATACCGACACCGGCGTTTTCGAACAATCCGCGGTATTTCTTTTCGCTTTCATGTAACTCTATTTCCGCTTTTTTTCTCGCCCTGATGTCTCTAACAACACCTACTCCGCACCAACGACCATCAACCTTTACACTAGAGATAGACAATTCTACCGGAAATTCATCTCCATTCTTGTTTCTGGCAGATAACTCTATAATTTTTCCTATCGCGTTTCCTTGCCCGGTATCTTTAAACTTTGCAATTGCTCCCGAATATTGTTCTGCATATTTCTCCGGCATAATGAATTCATGCAAATTTTTCCCGATCATTTCTTCTTCTATATAGCCGAATAATGATTCCGCAGCTTTATTGAAATAAAGTGTGTCGCCCATATCGTCAATTAATATTATTGCGTCCTGAGCAGCTTCGGTAATAGCATTAAACTTGGCTTCGCTTTCTTTGATGGCCTCTTCACTACGCTTTCTGTCCGATATGTCAAGCGCCATAATCGTTACACCGGTACAGTTTCCTGACTCATCCTTTATCGGTCCGAAATGGAATTCATCCCATTTAGGGGGATCCGAAAATTCATTCTTTTTTTCTACAGAAAATTTCTCCCCGCACAATGCTCTATTATAATATCCTATCCACTCTAATTTTTCCGATTCATCCATTATGTCTAGAATTAAAGAATCTCCACTTCTGAGATGCATCTTAAAAACCAGGTCCAAGTACCTGGAAAATATTTCATTACCGAAAATCAGATTATAGTTTTTATCAACCGACCAAATAATGGCATTACTATTACGAAGAACTGAGCCGAGAAGCGATCGAATTGTATTCGAATTCTCTTCGGAATTCTTTCTTTCATTAATATCAATGTGCACTCCCGTTGCTCTTAAAGGATTATCATTAGAATCTCTTTCCGAAATCCTTCCTTTTGCAAGTATCCATTTATAATTATTATCACTACACCTTAGTCTGTGTTCAATTCTAATCTCGTCTGTTATTCCTCTATTGTATTCATCCAGTGAATTTTCGACTTGCTCCAAATCGTCGGGATAAATTAATTCTTTCCAGGCGCCGACCGTATCTTCTATCTCGCCCGGCTTATACCCCAGCATAGTAAACCATTCACTCGTTCTATACACTTTACCACTGGTAAAATCATGGTCCCACAGACCCAGATGCGCCCCCTCCAGTGCAAGATTTAGCCTCCTCTCATTCTCAAGTAATTTCTGAGCTTTAAGACATTTATCAGCTGCATGATCCACACTAATGATTAGTTTTTCTATGTCGTAAGGCTTCTCATAATAATTATATGCGCCGCTGTTTATTGCCTCCATAACGGATTCTCTGGAAGCATACCCCGTCAGTACAATACCAATGCTGTCAACTTAAGGAAAGCGGGGGTTTGGAACAAAAAAGCCTTACGGTTTTTAAATTAAAAACAGTAAGGGAAATAAGATGAAAAAAACGGAAAAATAATTGAAAGAATACGGTCACTTATTTTTAGTGAAAAATTTAAGAATAGAAACAAGGCTAAGAAGAATTCGTTTGAGCGCAAACGTAAATTAGGATTTAGAGAATTAATAATATTCCAATTATGGAATACGAGTAAAACGTTAAGCATAGAAATAAAAAGATTTCTCAATGAAATAAAATTAAAAGAATCAAATTATAGTAAACAAGCATATAGTAAGGCAAGGATGAAAATAAAACACAGCGGTTATATCGAATTGAACGATGCCCTTTTGGATGAGTTTTATTCAGATGGAGAATATAAAAAGTATAAAGGATATCGGTTATTGGGAATAGATGGGACAGAAATAGAGCTTCAACATGGAGAGGAAATAAAGAAAGAATTTGGAGGAATATTTAAGAGTAAAGAGACAATAAATGCTTCAAAATCGATAGTGGTATATGATTTACTAAATGAGTTGGTATTGGATTCAGAGTTAAATATGTATAATTCCTCAGAGCGAAAAAGCGCAATAGAGCAATTAAAAAGAATAAGAAAAGAAGGAAAACAAAGACGTGATATAATAGTATCGGACAGAGGTTTTCCTTCCTTGGAGTTATTTAACGAACTACTAACCGAAGGATATGATTTTGTAATCCGTTACAATGGAAATGAGTTCTTAAAAGAGACAAGACCATTAATCGAAAGCGACAAAGAAGAAATGGAAATAGAGATACCATTACGAGAAGGGAATAAACGTAGAGAAAATAAATCCATAAAAGAGCAGTTGCAAAAAGGATATCCAGAAAGAATCACCCTAAGAATAATAAGAATAAAGTTAAGTGAAAAAGTCACGGAATACTTAATAACATCGCTACTATCGGAATTTGGAATAGATGATTTTAAGAAGATATATAATCTTCGATGGAATGAAGAAGTGTATTTTGATTTTCAGAAAAATGTAATGGAAGTAGAAAAATTTAGTGGTAAGACAGTAGAGTCAGTCAAGCAAGACTATTATAGCCGAGTACTAGTTGGTAATCTTCATAACTTAATAGTATCAGAAGCTCAGGAAGAAATAGACGAAGAAACGAAGTCCAATGATAAGTTGAAATACGATCATTACAAGATCAACAAAAATCTTTCATATGGATTGCTGAAAGACTCAATAATGAAATTATTGACATCAAAAAAGTGGAAAAAGGAATATAATAGATTGATCCAAGAAGCAAAGAAACACAAAATAGCAGTAATAAAAAACAGATCATTCTCCAGGAAGAAGAAAGGAAATCTAAAATACCCGATGAATAAAAAAAGAGCAATCTAATGCTTAAGTTGACAGCATTGGTACAATACACTCAGTATATGGGGAAACCGTTTTAATTTCCTTAATGATATCTATTCCTGATATATCGCCTAATTTGAGATCAATAATTGCAACTTCAAACCGGTGCTTATTGATCAACTCGACTGCTTCTTCCCGATTATTGGCGGTAGAAACATTATAGCTCTGCATGGTTAATATGCTTTTAAGAGTGTTACACAAATCAACCTCATCATCTACGATTAACAGCCGTAATGAATAATCGGACATACAATTATCTTTTTTTATTAAAGCGGAATCCCAGTTTTTTCTTTAGTTCATATTTGATCAACCGGTTGATAGTTGAAATAAGTTCATTTATATCAACAGGTTTGAAAAGACATGTGAAAGCAGAATCGCTAATTGCCATATCAATAGTTTCCTGATGCTCATTGCGATATCCCGTCACAATGATTACCGGCAGGAACGGAAACTCTGATCGTATCTTTTTCATTAGGTCATATCCTGATATCCTCTTTAAGTTGAGATCGACAATCAGTATTTCTCCTTCGCTCCAGATCCTGCCATCCAACTCCGAGTAATCGGTATAATACGCAACATTAATATCTCTCAGCTTTAGAAGATCAGCCATGGTTTTACAGAATTGATAATTATCATCAACAATCAAGACATACAATTCACGTTCAAGTAAATTCAGGAAATTCAGGAGGATATTAATATCCAGCGGTTTATTAAGTACAGACATTGCGCCTTCAATCAATGCCTGATCCACAAGTTCGTTTTTAGCATAGGCCGTCATTAAAACCACAGGTATTTCCGAATCCCTTTGCCTGATTTCTCTAAAGAATTCTGCTCCGTTCATATTCGGCATTTTAATATCCGTCAGTACGCAATCGATTTCGTTTGTCGAAAGAAGCTCCAGCGCATCCGAAGCATTCAGCGCTTTAATACAATTAAAACCGCTGATTTCCAATATATCGCAAATGGTTTTCACCATCATCCTGTCATCATCAACAACCAGTACATTAAGTGATTTCTTCATGCTCTCCCTCCTTGGGAATTTCAACAAAAAAGGTAGTTCCCTTTTCCGGCACACTTTCAACACTCAGTTCAATATCATTTATTTCAGCAAGGTTTTTACAGATCGAGAGTCCCAGACCGATCCCTCTTTCCTTAGTTGTAAAGAGCGGATCGAATATTTGCCGTACCGTATCTTCATCCATGCCGCAGCCGTTATCTTTAATCGAAATAATAATTCTATCGTCATTACTCCTTCCGGTTATCTCCAAATTACCGGTCCCCCCCATTGCCTGAATCGCGTTTCCAATAATGTTCTGCAATATTATACGAACGTGATCAATATCTGCCCAGAGTTTTATACCCTCACTATCGAGATATTTGTCTATGATCAGCCCTTCAGTATTACTGCTACTTAATATTTCTTCAATAATATTCCGGATATCGAACTGTGCACGTGTAGCCTTATGGATTCTACTGAACTCGAGCAAATCTGTAATAATCTTATTGGATAATTTTATCTGCCTGTCTATAATTGTCAGATATTCCTTAGTTTTTTCATCGGAACTCTCATGCTTAATAAGCAACAGATAGATAGCGTTTGTCATTACACCAAGCGGATTTCGCAGCTCATGCCCGAGGCTGCCGGCAAGCTGACCGAGAGCAGCCAGTTTTTCCTGCTTGAGCATTTTTCCCTGAATTTCTTCCAGCTTTTTTGTCCGTTCCTTTACAATATCCTCAAGGTTTTCGGTATATCTCTGCAGTTCTTTTTCGATCCTAACCTTTTCATTAATATCGACCATAATTGCAATAAAATACTTGGGTAATTTCTTGTAATCAGAAACCAATGAAATATGTGTATTAACCCAAATCTTATCTCCTTGGCGCGTAACCAGTTCCATGTTTTTTTCATACGGAACTGAACCTTTGGTTTCACTTTTGTACGAAACAACTTCCGGCAGGTTTTCAATTCCATTACAAAATAAATCGGGAAGTTTAATTTTCATCAGGTCACTATCGGTATATCCCGTTAGTTTGCCGAAACCCTTATTGGCAAGCAGAATATTGCTTTCAAAGTCGAAGTGAATAATACTAACCGCTGCCAGCTCGAATGTACTTCGTATCATCAGCTCGCTCGATTCCAGTTGCTTCAGTACCGGCGATGTAACCTTTATAAATATAATTGATGTAATTAATCCCAACAGAAGCGTGGAACCGAGGGCGATTATTGATGCGACGATATACGGTCTTCTGACCTCGGACAAATCGATTTTTGCCACAACTCCGTAATTAAGAACATTAACAGGTTCATAGGCTGCCAGCACCGTCTCTCCCCGGTAATCTGGACCGATAACCAACCCCGACTTACCTGACAATGATCTTCTCATAGGTTCGGCAAGCTCTGCGTTGAACGGAACGGGCTGCGGAATATCTGTTGACTGGAACCTGTGATTAAGGAGAAAAACCATCATATCCCCATCCAGCCTTGCCAAAGTAAATTCTCCTGTTTCTCCGAATCCGTCGAAGTTTTCGTGCGCGTAAATTATCTCGGTTAATGCGGCCTGTTCCCAGCCACCGGCGTAATCCGTAAGGTGATCTTTACTGAATATCGCAACCGACTCAATAAAGCTGGCCTGATTGTGCACAATCTCAGTTAATCTTTCTTCTGTTGATTCAAATGAGATGTTGTATAACAGTCCTATTGTTGCACCGCATACAACAAGTACCATGAAAATAATTAGTGATAACAACAGTCCGAATTGTTTCTTTCTATTCATTCAGTGCCCGACTTATATTTATGAAATTGATCTTATTAAATTATCACATGAATTTTCAAGAGATCACTGATGGGACTTGTGTTTGAAGGATATATGTCCCGGGGTATTGGACATTCAATGCAATTATCTGTTGGTATATTGCAAAGTCATAATCCGGTTATTTGAGTCTCATTATAATCTATAGCAAACTAAATTTGAGTTCCCCAAATTAGCTTTGAATGAACTCCCCGAATATTTAAAAACTTATTTGCCCAGTAACGGTTTCGATAAAAACTATTTAATTCCTAAATTTTTTTATCTGTTTTTAATTTAGGTATTCATTATTCAAAAAACAATAAAAATTCCTTGCTTTCATGATGTTGGACACACATAAAATAGATTTATACTGGTTTTAATAAAATGCTTGCGAAACGGGATAGAATAATAACAAACAGGATTTAAATTGATCAATACCGGCATGGCACCGTGGATGTAAAAGTATTTTGCTGCTATAATTCCAAGAGTGCAACAAGACCGCAATTTATACTACAATTTAAACACAAAAACCCGATGAAAGTCGGTGTCCTTGTAGGCCTGCCCACCTGCGTGAAATTACAAAATTCGGTGGACGAAAAGTCTCTACTATCTTTAGTTTTTAATTATAAGCAAAACCACGGTTTAAACAGGGGTGAATGTGAGCCTGCAAGGTCTCGAATCCCGGACCCTATGACACTGTCGGAGTGCTCTAACCAACTGAACTTTTATAGCTCTGTTGGTACTTTAAAGTTTTTCTATAATTTTTTAAGGACGTCAGAAACTTATTAATTTGAATCGCAGAGGATTTACCTTCAACTTCAGTTGAGGAAATTACTTTCCATATCTCATAGGCGCCTGTAAACCGTTTATGCTTGTGATTGTGCTGATAAACCCGTCTTTCCAGATTCGAAGTTGGTCCGATATAGTGTCTGCCTCTTTCAGATTCGAGTATAAAGACATGATAAGACATAAAAAAACCCCGGGGTACCGGGGTTTTAAGATTTTAGAGTGGGCCGACAGGGACTCGAACCCCGGACCCTCTGATTATGAGTCAGATGCTCTAACCAACTGAGCTATCGGCCCTAAAAACAGAGCATCAAAAATAATACTTAAACAGAATGAAAGCAAACATATATTTAAGTTTTCTGGCTAAATAAATGGGCATAAAGTCAAACTTAGTTGAAATTTGAGGCTCCCATTTTTTAAGCTACCTTCTGTTGTTCCAAGTTTAACTCTGCCATAATAGCTGATTTTAATAAATATAGTTTATTATAATTGTTAACTCTGCGAAGCCTGATTTCTATTTCCAGCAATGCTGATGCAACCCACCTTGACTTCATATCTGAGTTTACCCAGTTTTTTACATTCCTTAAATGTTTTGCCAGTAGGGAGTTCATGCTCTCTATCATATTCGTGGTTGTAAACGAACGTCCCAACTCTTCAACAAGCCCCAGCCTGTGCATTGTCAGAGTTTCTTCCAGTCCCTCTTCCAAAGAATTGGCAGCGCTGCGGTTTATTTTTTTCAATTCATCCCGGATCTCAAATAGTCTAATTTTCGCTTCTTCATAAAGCGGCTCACTATATGCCCGCTGAAGTTTACCCTTAAATACCGGTTTCTCTTTTTCACTTAAGTAACTGATAACATTTTCCCGCTTATGCCATTGGCAACGCTGAACAACCACAAACTCGCCGAATACTTCATCTACTGCTTTACGTAAACCTTTAGAGCCATCAAGGAGGGCAAGCAAGCCACCTGTAAAACTAAAACCTCTTTCAATTAGACCTTGGAGTAAGCCTTTAACCGCAGTACTGTTTTCAGTAGTAGTTTGTACGAAACCCAACGGTACTTTTACTCCCATGCTTGTGACTCCCAGGGCTATTACAACATTATCCCTTGACAAGTATTTGCCATCTATTACTATTGCCAGGAACTCGTAGTTGCTCAAGTCCCGCTTCTCAAATTCTTCCAACGCTTTGCTGCTTTCTTCTATAAAACGCCGGCTGATACTTGATTGGCTCATCCCGAAACTATCGGTTATACTTCGAGTTACTTTTTCATAATCATGCTGGCTTAAACCGAGTATTATCTTCTTCAGTACTTCCTCGCCTGGCATTTCCATACTATGAAGCTTTTCATAATATTCCGGTGTTTCCGCTTTCCCGGTTAACTTGTTAAACAAACGGGGGACTTCTACTTTTACTTTTTCAGAACCTACACGGATACTGCCGGGATTGCTACTCCAACGGGAGTAATTGCTCGAACGGCTGTGCTTTTCTCCTGCTTTTTCTCGGAGTTCTTCTTCCATAAGCTGGTTGTAGTGTAATCTGGCTATATCTACAAAGTTCTTAAACATCTCGTACTGAATATCTTGTGGTTGATCTAATAACCATTCAAGGTTTTTCTTTTCGATTTTGCTATCTTGCATTTGAGGCTCCTTTTTGTTTTTTGTTACTGCTATTTCAAATTACAAATTTTATGGGAGCCTCTTCTTTTTTTATTTCAACTAGGATTGAATATATATCAATAAATGATTTGCATATATCTTTTTTTATACAAAATTGTATTCATCATATTCACTGAGAACAATAATTATTCAAAAACCGACGTGAACTGATTCATTCTTAGCTTTGATTTGTATAGATTTGATTAGAATATTCTCGATTAAAACAAAACTATGTTCAGCTTAGAAAAAATTGTCTTATATATACTTCTTTTCTCAACAATAATGGCTTTAACGGCTACTTATTTCCTGTTTAGAGGCCGTAAAACCCCCGGGACACTATATTTTTCACTTGTTGCACTTTCAGTATCCATTTGGTCAATCGGTTATATTGTTGAGTTTTATGCGAGAACTCTGGAATATAAGTTTCTCGGCGTTCAGATTCAGTATACGTTCGGTATACCGTTTTCAGCAATTTTCTGGCTAGCTGCTGCCATTAACATGAGAACACTGGGAAAAAGACCCATTAAACGCGAAATAGTCCTTCTGCTTATCATTCCCGTTATAACTATGATACTTATGTGGACAAATCAGTATCACAATTTGGTTTACGAGAAAATGTCACTGTTTAGGGACAATAATTTTCTCTTAATCCAAAAAGAAATCGGGATCTGGTATTATGTAAATGTTGCATACTCCTATTCTGCGTTATTCGTCGGAAGTTTTGTACTGGTATTCTCAATCCGGAAAGTACGAAGCCTGTATAAAGGACAATTAATACTTTACATAATAATCGCCATTCTTCCGTGGATTGCAAACTTCATATATATCACCGGAATGAACAGTTATATGCGGATTGACATAACACCGATTGCCTTTACCTGTTCCATGTTCCTGGTAGAGTTCGGCAGTAGAAGATTTAAACTTTTCAACCTGGTTCCCGCAGCTCATAACGTACTAATAGAATCAATGGATACCGGTTTAATAATTGTAGACAATTCAAACAGAATCATAGAAATTAATCCAGCTATGGAAGGGATCTTTGAAAGTAAAGAAATTGTTGGAAAGGATATTGAGCAATTATTTATTGAAAATGGTGTAGATACTAACTTCACAAGCGAAAGAAATCCGATTGAAGTTGAGTTGGGGAAAGAAGTTTTTGACATGAAAACTTCTTTAATCGAAAACAGAAAGCAGGAGCAGGTCGGGAAAGTCCATACTTTGCACAATATTACTAAAAGGAAGCGGTCTGAAGAGGAACTCAGATTATTAAATACTTCGAAAGATAAATTCTTTTCGATAATTGCTCATGATTTGAGAAGCCCATTCTTCGGAATAATTGGTTTGTCTAATCTGCTTGCAGATGAATATGATGATCTCAGTGAAGAAGAACGCAAGTCATTTTCTACAGAAATTCGCGATTTGGCAACTAATACATATCAGATACTAGAAAACCTTTTGGACTGGTCTCGCCAGCAAACCGGAAAAATGGAATACATCCCCAGAGATTTTAATCTATCACAAGAGGTTAACGAGTTTATTCATACGATCGAACAGCAATTAAATTTCAAAAAGTTAACTCTTGTTGTCGAGATGGAGGAGCAGGTTGGAGTGTTTGCCGACAAACACATGATTAATACCGTAATAAGGAATTTAATTTCAAATGCTGTTAAGTTCTCTCCTCCCGGTGGACAGATAATAATATCCATTCAGCAAGATGAAAGCTACACCACCGTAGCGATAAAAGATAACGGTGTTGGAATGGATGAAATTACACTAAATAAATTGTTCAAAATCGATAAGGAAGTTAAATCCACAGGAACAATGGGTGAAAAAGGTACTGGATTAGGATTGATACTGTGTAAGGAATTTGTAGAGAAAAACGGTGGTGAAATTTCGGTGACCAGTCATGTTAATAAAGGCAGTGAGTTCATATTCACCATTCCAATAAAATAATTAAAGGTTAACGATCAACCACAATATTAAGCACCGCGAGGAACTCTCAAGCAACTAGTAAACTTGATGAAGAGTCGATTCATCGGCAGTTACAGAAATCCTGTAGGTTACTTTTTCACTCGAAGATGAACAGCCCATAACAGAATCTGAATCCTCCACCCCGACACCCTGAAAAACGATAGTATTCGGTGTAGTATTAATAATCGTATAAGTACCGTTTTGATTAGCTGTCAATTGAGTCGGTATTTTAAATCCCGTAAACACTCGTCCGCCGCCGCCCTGTTCATCAAGTTTATGGTAGTACTGCTGTGCACTATTCGCAATAATATGTAAATCATTGACCACTGCGTCCCTGTTTCTTTCAACAGCCTGTGCCACAAACATATCAATTCCGAACATAAGCGCGCTGAAGACTATAATAACGCCAACTGTTAATAACAGTAACTGCTGGCTTCCCATGTCTGTACCCGCTAATTTTATTTACAATATAATAACATCTTTTACCAGATGGAATTATAATCGAATAAAACATTAAATGGTTTAGGTGTTATGTAACTAAAAAGTCACTTTGAGAATACTACATCCAAAAAGCTTTATCGTTTCAGTTTCAGTAAATCATCTAGATTGAATGTCAATCTATTTCGCTGACTAAATTATCGGCATATTTATATTTTTTATTTGTTCTGGAACAAACAGCTACACCTTCGGCATCGAACTTAAGTCTTTCCCCTCCTTCGGACATCCAGCCGATAATCCGGGCAGGATTTCCAACGACGAGAGCGAAGTCCGGCACATCCATAGTTACAACAGCTCCGGCGCCCACAAACGCAAATCGTCCGATGGTATGTCCACATACAATTGTGGAATTAGCTCCCAGAGAGGCGCCCTCTTTGACAAGTGTTGGGATGTAGTATTTGGCTCCAACCTGTGGGTATTTACTCCGGGGATCGAGTATGTTTGTAAACACCATTGAAGGTCCGCAGAAGACATAGTCTTCCAGAGTCACTCCTTCATAAACAGATACATTATTCTGAATCTTAACAAAGTTTCCGATTACCACATTATTCCCGACATTAACGTTTTGCCCGAGAATACATTTCTTCCCTATCTTAGCTCCGCTTTGGACATGAGAGAAGTGCCATATTTTTGAACCCTCACCGATTTCTACGTTATCATCAACAACTGCGTGTTCATTAATATAATAATTATTATCGCTCATAGTTTATTTCCTGTAATAGAAATATGTAAAAATAGAAATATCGTTTAGCCACTAATTAGTTATTATTCTCGATCGATTTAGTAGCTTCATCCAGTATTCTTAGGACTTCCGCCGCATGTTTACCATCAGTCAATGGAGTCTCATTTTGTACGACACAATTATAGAAATGCTGATGTTCCTCTGCCAGCGGCATTTTACTATCGAAATCAACAACAGTATAATCCTCATCAAACTTTTCAACTTTACCGTCGGACACATTGAACCCTTTCTTATAGAATTTCAGCTTTTCCTCTTTCAGAGTATCCTCAAAAACCATCATCCCTTTATCACCGATTACGACCATACGTTGTTCCTTAAACGGATTCAACCAACTAACGAATATGTGAGCTTTAACATTTCCCGGATATTCAAGATATGTCAAAGTAGTATCCTCAATTCCGTTCTGTACAAATGTAGCGCCGTGGGCTGCAATTTTCGTTGGATTACTTTCGGTAAGAAATTGTATCACAGAGATATCATGCGGAGCAAAACTCCACAGAATATTTTCTTCACTCCTGATTGCCCCCAAATTTAATCTGTTACTATAAATATACTGGAGTTGTCCAAGCATTCCTGCATCAAGCTGTTCCTTCATTTTAATAACCGCCGGATGATACAGCAGTACATGACCAACCATAAGTTTGAGTTCTTTTTCAGAAGCAATTTCAACGAGTTCATCCGCTTCCGAAACATTCAACGAGATCGGTTTTTCTACTAGCACGTTTTTACCGGCTAACAAGAATTGTCTGGTCAATTTATAATGTGTAACGGCAGGGGTGGCAATTACAATAGCATTAATAGTATCATCATCAAGTAATAAATCAATACTTTCAACTAATTCAACATCCTGATTCATCTCCTTCACCAAATCGGCGGCATTTTCGGAAGGATCATACACCTTTATCTGCCCGGGTTGAAGTAATTGAAGAGCTGTTCTAAGATGATTTTTACCCCAGCGACCAACACCCAGAATGCCCAATTTGATATTTGAATAATCCATTTTAAGCCTTTATAAATTTCTCGTTTTTAAGTTCGTTTCGTTTAAAAGCATTCCTTGTATCCACAACAAGCTGAGCATGCTTATAAATAAACTCATAATCATAATCATCATGATCGGTGCTGAGAAGAACAGCATCATATTTGTCCAAGTTCTCTTCTGTTAGTTCAACCGATTTCATCTCGAAATGATACTTTCGTGTTTTGGGCAGTTCGGGAATATACGGATCGTTGTATTCCACATCAGCCCCTTTTTCTCGCAGGATTTCAATAAGTTTTAGGGAGGGCGATTCACGCATATCATCCACATTCTTTTTATAAGCTGCACCAAGCAATAATATTTTCGAACCGTTAACAGATTTCTTCTGATCATTTAACGCGTCCATTAATCTTGAAACAACATAGTAGGGCTGCTGGGTATTAACTTCACCCGCAAGTTCAATAAACTTAGTATTTACTTCGAATTCGCGAGCCTTCCATGTAAGATAAAACGGATCAATCGGAATACAGTGTCCGCCCAGTCCCGGACCGGGATAAAACGCGTTATAACCGAATGGTTTCGTAGAAGCTGCTTTGATAACTTCCCACACGTCAATATCCATCTTCTCGAATACCATTTTCAATTCGTTTACAAGCGCAATATTTATGCTGCGATAAATATTCTCGAGCAATTTCGTTGCCTCTGCAGCTCTTGTGGAACTTACCGGTACTGTTTTCACAATCACCTGATCATACAATGCCTGCGCAGCTTTTAGACAATTTTCTGTAACTCCGCCTACAACTTTAGGAATGGTTGCTGTCTCGTATTGCGGATTATTCGGGTCTTCCCTCTCCGGACTAAATGCCAGATAAAAATCTTTACCTACTTCAAACGGTACGGTATCCGCCTGTTGTGTCAAAGGCGCATTTTGAAACAACGGAAGGAGTATTTCATCTGTTGTTCCCGGATAAGTGGTCGATTCGAGAGTAACAATTTGACCTTTCCTCAGGTATTTAGCAATTGTTTCTGCTGTTCCCACAACATACGACATATCAGGTTCGCGATGCTCATTCAACGGAGTCGGGACACATATAATTATTGCGTCAACTTCCGGCAGTCTTGAGAATTCTGTTGTTATTTCAAAACCTGCTCCAAGAGCGTTTTTAATTCTCTCACCGGATATATGTTTAATATACGACTTGCCACTCTCTAATAAAGGTATTTTCTTCTCATCAACATCAAATCCTATAACTTTAAAACCTTTTTTGGCGTATTCGAGAGCCAACGGCAATCCTACATAGCCAAGTCCAACCACTCCAATTATCGCTTCTTTTGCTTTAATATTTTCTACTATTTGCATTTAGTCCTCATAAATAGAAATGAAATTAGGGACTTAAAAATTACGAATATTTAATCGATTAACGAAAATTATTTGAAATTTCAATTCATTATAATCATGATAGGTTTCCTAATGAAAATCATGATATCACACCCTAATGTACAATTGGATTTGGTGCAGAAACTCGTTGAGGCTAATATTTATCCACATTTTCTTTTGGTAAATACAATTAAATAAAAACTTTTTAGAAGGGTATCTATGCAATTACATAATATTTACTTAGTTTTCGTATGTAAAAATGTTATTTCTCAAACCTTCCAATACAGATCAAATGAAAAGGCGTAAAATGAAATCACAAGTTGAGCAATATTATTTAAATAAATCAGGCAAAAAACTTCAGTATAAACCGACTGAGAAGCTCCCCGTAATCCAGGTGGAAAGTTTCCCTGAGATGGGCAAACTGACTGCGCTGAGATTTATAGAATGGGTACAGCATAATCCTGATGGTGTAGTTTCCCTGCCGACCGGTAAAACTCCGGAGCACTTCATTAAGTGGGTAGCAAAAATACTCGGTGAATGGGACACTAAGTTCATTCAAAGCATTATAAGTGAAGTAGGTATTGATACGGCTAAAAAGCCGGCTCTCGACAAGTTGAAATTTGTTCAGATTGACGAATTCTATCCAATTGATACCAAGCAGCACAACAGTTTCTACTACTACATTCAGAAGTATTATTTCAGGAATTGGAATCTCAATCCTGACAATGCACTGTTTATGAATATTAACGAGATCCCTACCGCGGATGGTTTGCCGCTGGATAAAATATTCCCTGAAAAGATTGTTGATCTTTCACTTAGAACACGTTGGGCAAGAAGCCGTCAGGAAAGACTGCAAAAGAAAACGATCGAACTCGTCGATGAATTCTGCAGTGATTATGAACGAAAGATCCGTGATATGGGTGGAATTGGTTTCTTCCTGGGAGGTATTGGTCCTGATGGACATATTGGTTTTAACGTTCAGGGCAGCGATCACTTCTCAACCACACGATTGATCCAGACTAATTATGAAACTCAGGCAGCTGCAGCGTCAGACCTGGGCGGTATTGAAATCGCGAAGAACAGGTTAGTAATTACCATTGGACTTGATACGATAACATACAACAATGATGCGACTGCAATAATTATTGCCGCTGGAGAAGCCAAGGCAAATATTGTCAGGGATTCAATCCAGGAAGAAGTATCCAACCAGTATCCTGCTTCATCACTGCAGAGACTAAAAAACGCCAGGTTTTTCTTAACAAACGGCGCTGCATTAAGGTTGATGGAAAGACGGCACATTGATGTTAAAAACCAGGAGCCTCTTACACAACAGTCAATTGAACGCGCAGTTATTAATCTCGTAGTTGATGAATGTAAACCGCTGGTTAAACTATCTTCCGAAGATTATAAAAAAAGTAAAATTGCTGATCTAGTACTTAAGAAATCTAAAAAGAAACCTGCCGAACTCGGTGGCGAAATAAAGCAGAATATTATCGACAGATTTACACGCGGCATGGCTCCTGTAGAAAATGAAGTATTCCTGCACACGGCTCCGCACCATGATGATATTATGCTCGGCTATCTACCGTATATAAATCACCTTGTACGGACACCCAAAAACGATCATCACTTTGTTTATCTTACAAGTGGATTTACTGCTGTAACAAATGATTTTATGCTGGAATTAGTTGAAGACCTGAGTTTCTTCCTGGAACAGGGTACATTTGATAAAAGATTCAAGAAGCGTTACTTCGATCCAAATTACCTCGAAGGACGCAACAGAGACGTTAATCTTTACCTGGATGGCATAGCCGCTCACAGCAGGACTATGCGTAAGGAAGCTGTATCACGAAGACTTCTGAGAAACATAGTTGAAATTTATGAAGAGGATAATCCTACATACCTGAAAGACAGAGTTTACGAGTTGGTGAACTATTTTAAAACTCAGTACCCGGGTAAAAAAGATATTACCCATGTGCAGAAACTTAAAGGAATGATGCGCGAATGGGAAGTTGAAGTACTCTGGTCGCATTACGGATTCGGCGTGGAAGATGTAAGTCACCTTAGACTTGGCTTCTACCAGGGAGATATTTTCACCGAGGTTCCCGAGGTAGACAGGGATGTTCTGCCTGTACTCGAGTTGATTAAAAAGGTTAAACCTACTGTTGTTACGGTTGCATTGGATCCAGAAGGCAGCGGTCCGGATACGCACTATAAGGTTCTCCAGGCAGTTACCGAGGCACTTAGATTGTATAAAGAGGAAACCGGTATTGACAACATAAAGGTATGGGGTTACAGGAACGTTTGGTATCGCTTCCACCCTGCTGAAGCAAATATATATATACCTGTAAGTCTAAACTCGTTCAGCATTACGGATAGTTCGTTTATGTATAGTTTCGGTTCGCAGAAGGATGCCAGTTTCCCGAGCTGGGAATACGACGGTCCTTTCAGCAGACTGGCACAGCGGGTTCAGGTTGATCAATATAAGACTATCAGAACTTGTCTTGGCAATGACTTTTTCCTCAATAACGAGAATCACAGGGTTAAATCTGCTAAAGGAATGATATTCCTAAAAGAACTTACGCTTGAAGAGTTCTTCAGTCATTCACGTGAGCTAAGAAAACTGACTGAGAATATCTAAAATTAATTCTGCTAATATCTGTGATATCTGCGTGAGGCTAATTTATCTCGCAGATCTCACAGATAAACGCGGAATACATCATAAATTATTAACTACTCTTCTTATGCTTGAACTTAAGTCTGTTGTATTAAAATTTATCAATATGCCAAGCTTCAAATCACTCAGTTTTAGATAAGTTAACAGTTGTTTGTAGTGAACAGGACATAATTCCTCAACAGATTTAATTTCAACTATCACCGCACCATCAACTAAGATATCAAGTCTAAAACCAGTATTCATTTCCACATCCTTGTAGACTACCGGGATACCAAGTTGTGTTTTAACTTTATGATTCATGCTATGTAGTTCATATTTCATTGCTGATTCATACACAGACTCCAGTAGGCCAGGACCTAATTCATTATATACACTGAATGCAGCGCCTCTGATATCGTATGATATTTCATTTTCCAATAACATATTTTCTCTCCCCATAATCTTAATAATGATCACATAATTTCCTCTGCGAAAATCTGCGGTATTTGCGTGATACCTTTGGCTTCTCGCAGATGCACGCAGATATTTATTTATGTATTTATGCTGCATTTACATATCGGAACTCAGCTAATTAAACACAAACTCATTCACAACTGCCCGTAACCCGGCATGGATTAGAATACCTGCCGGGCTGGCAGCGTAGTTGTAATTTATTTCTCAGCTGTGGCAATTATTTCAAGTAGATTAGTTTTAATGTTTCCATGTACCCTGCCCCGGATACGTTGAGAAAATAAATACCGCTCGGTAATTCGGAATGTATCAAATTGAAATCCAATTCAATACTTACCTGACCTGCTGCATATGTCTCGTTTCCGATAACTGTTACGAGTTTACCGATAGTATCAAAGAGAGAAAGTCTGACTTTAGATTTGTGAGTCAGTCTAAAACTTATATTCGTTGAAGGATTAAAAGGATTCGGATAGCTTCTCAACAGTCTTATCTTGTTAACCGGCTTCATAATAACGATCACCTGTTCAGAATATTTATAATTCCCGTTGCAGTCAATTTGTTTTAACCGGTATATGTTTCTTCCGGACACCGGATGAGAATCGATGAATCTATAATACTTTGGAGAGTTTGAATTACCGTGACCGGGAATGAATACAAGAGATTGCCATTCACCTTTACCATTAGATTGGTGATTTACTTTAATTGGCAGGCCTGTCTGCCGGTCAGGCAAGCTAAGAGCCTGTCCTACGATGGGCTTATATTTTTCGAGTTCGAAGCCGTAATTGTTAACCTCGGTTGCTGTTGACCAGTCTAGTCTAATGCCATTTCCGGACTTGAAGCCGGTGAACTTAACAAGCTCTACCGGTAATTGCGCGCTACTCCATTCTGTTGAGACTCTGATTCCATCTATATAAATATTTCCTGAAAGTGGTTCCTGCCGAAATTGAATAACTGATATACTGTCGGCATCCGTGCCCGCAGTTATAGTTATATCAGGTTCTGGTTCATCAGATGAAATATCAGGATTCAACCATAGTTTCACAGCATCATTTCCGGATTGAAATTGATAAGACTCCACAATAAGGTATGTTTGATTAATATTCAGATCATGATTTAACCAGGTTAGAGTACTACTACTCGACTTATCTATACCCAGATTAAATGTCTCACCGTCACTCCCCTTTCTTATATATAAATGGCCTCTCATAGATGATGTAGAACCAGAAGGTTTAAACACATAATAGTATTCACCTGATCCCGAATTAGCATCAAGTTCAGTAGTATCATTTAATTGCAGTAAAAATGAGAGATATACTGAATTGCCATTATCTTTTATTACACTGAATTCATGACTGATACCCGAACGACCATCAGCACCCCCATTCAGTAATATCATTTTTCCGATTCCAGAAGAAGGATAATTTGAATAATTCAGATTGCCTGAGATTACTTCGATATCAGTAGATCCGGTTGGTGATTCGGACCAATCACTTGAGACTGTAGTAAGATCACCTAAGGAGTAATCGAAGTTTTCAACGAAAAGCTGTGCATATACCTGGCTGAAAATAAAAAGGTAAACGACAATATAATTAATTCTAAATAATTTCATACAATCCTCCACATATGAAATCGTCGGAATTAATCATATGAATGCAAGACATTCATACAATCGTCTGGAGTTGATATGTTTTATATAAATCTGCTCCCCGAATTAAATGCCAATCCTGTTTTTAGCTTTGTAGTTGACCGGATCAGCGACGTCAGAAGATATTTTTAGCAGAATAAATTCAAAATGATTTAGTGCTGGAGGATAAGAACATTAAAAATATAACAAACGGGTAATAAAGAGTAAAGAATTTTTTTTATAGTTTCGTTTCCAGTCCAAGTCTGCGTGATAATATACCATGGTCCTGATGTTTTGAATACTTAACGGGTTAAAGCTGTCGGATTCCGGATAATGGAAAAACACCTTGCTTGGAATGACAGCCGGGTTAATAAATTGTAACATAATCTTGTGGAATTCTGTATCTGTCTGTTGACAGACCAGCATGACCGCGACGTTCAATAGTGAATAAATATTACCAGTGTCTGATTAATTACTTAGTATCTGCCGGAAATATTCGAGAGTCCTGGTTAAGCCATCGGTTCTATGAACCGCAGGTTCCCAGTCGAGTACCTGTTTAGCCTTGGTAATATCCGGTTGACGAACCTTAGGGTCATCTTCCGGTAAATCTTTGTAAACAATTTTACTTGTACTTCCGGTAAGTCGAGTAACTTCTTCTGCAAATTCCTTAATAGTTATCTCCGCCGGATTCCCAATATTAACAGGATAGACTTCTTCTGACATAAGTAGCCTGAAAATGCCTTCAACGAGATCATCGACATAACAAAAGCTGCGAGTCTGAGAGCCATCGCCGAACACAGTAATATTCTCCCCTCTAAGCGCTTGTGATACAAAAGCTGGTAGTGCCCTACCGTCATTCAATCTCATACGCGGACCGTAAGTATTGAATATTCTAACAATCCTCGTATCAACGCCATGAAATCTATGATATGCCATGGTCATAGCCTCAGCAAATCGTTTAGCTTCATCATATACACCACGTGGTCCCACAGGATTAACATTACCCCAATAATCCTCTTTCTGAGGATGAATAGCAGGATCACCGTATGTCTCCGATGTGGAAGCAAGCAGAAAACGAGCACTCTTTTCCTTTGCCAGACCGAGCGCTTTATGTGTACCGAGTGAACCAACTTTAAGGGTTTGAATTGGGAGTTCCAAATAGTCAATCGGACTTGCAGGCGAAGCGAAATGGAGTACGAAGTTAACTTCGCCGGGTACATGAATGAAGTTTGTAACGTCATGTTTAATAAATTTAAACATGTCATTACCAAAGAGGTGTTCAATATTACGAATTTTACCCGTAAGCAGATTATCTATACAGACAACCTCAATATCGGCTGCTATTAACTTATCACAGATGTGTGAACCGAGGAAACCTGCCCCCCCTGTTACTACTGCTGTCTGCTTCAATATACTCTCCAGATTAACAAGTTCAATTTAACAAATTAAGGCATGTGTATGAAATCTCTTCCGGATAAAAAGATAAGAATTGTCATATTGGCAGATCAAACAGGGCGCGTTTTTAGTCTATTTTCGTGGTTTCCCCAAGACTGTTTCGAGGCTATTTATAGGCTAGTTATATACTAGGTAGAGACTAATTTAATAGGATTTGAATGATTTGACATATTGGCAGCCGAAACGAGGAAAACCGCAAAGACGCTAAGACGCTAAGACACAGAGCAAATTGAGGAGAGAAAATAAATTAGAAATAGACCACAGAGAATCAGATGCACAGAGTAAAGGAGGGAAATGAAAACCGAGGAATTAAGAATTGAATTCGAAATGAGTGATTGGAGGAATGGAAACTGAATACCGGTTGCTTGATGATGGATAAAGGCAAAAAAACACTAAACATCTGTAACTGCGGAGCAGCGATATTATGGTAATCCCGAAAAGCGGGATGAATAGAACTTGCTAGCAGGCCAATCAGTTCCGGAGGAGCGATACATTCCGGAAAAACCGCAGAAGCACGATAGTTAAATAAAATAGTAAAAGCTTTAACTGGGAGGGGAAAAATAGGAATAACGAAATTAGTTTTTGGAATGAATGATTGTATGTATGGATGAATGGAATCTGGATACCGGTTGCTTGATGCTGGTAAAGACAAAAGAACACCATACATCTGCAGCTGCGGAGCAGCGGTATTATGGTAATCCCGAAAAGCGGGATGAATAGAACTTGCTAGCGGGGCTAATTAGCTCCGGAGGAGCGACACAAAGTTCTATTTTGGATAGTTGTTATGCTCCATCAGATAATAAAAATACGATGATCCAATGAAGAACTGATATACCAGCCAAAAACGAGCTTCCTGCCATTCAACCTTCTCCCATACCAGTAAATAGAGAAAGAATTCAACTGGAATCAGATGTCTCTCTGAGAAATAGGAATTAAAACAATATCCTATGATGAAGAGTATAATTATCAGGATTTCCAGGGACAACCGGCTTTTCTTATGCATTAAAACTTTAAGAAGCAGCAATCCGAATGTGACAAGGAGTGTTTCAAGGAACAATTTCAGCGGACTGGAAAAACCTCTAACAATTTCAAGTCCGTGATAAGTAATACCGCTAATCATCCCGGGAGCAGGACCGGATTGCCATAGTGGCGAAAAGAACAATACAAGTATCAGTGACACAAAAAATAAAATACTACCTGATTTAATATCTATTCGTTGTCTAGTTAATAATATAAACGGGAAAAAGAAAAAGCCTAAAGAAGCTAATAATCCTGTCAGATTGGTCAAATGCAGACCAATTGCATGTACTCTGAAGTTTTGATGTGTAAGACCACCCCAGCCGATAAAAAGCCCTAAAGGCAGAAGCATTGGCAAGGTGAAAAGAAACGCTTTGTAAATGTATTTCCCGTTAATACTTCTCCCGTTTTCGTTCCATAATAATATATAGAAAACAGGTATCAATGCGATATAAAATTGCTGAGTAAGTATTCCGAAAGACAAAGCTAAACCAGCATACAATGCATCTGCGTTGTTTTTAGAAGTCTTTTCGATAAAAAATAGAAAGAGAATGAAAAATAAAAGTCCGTACATGGACATATAATAAGTAAATGAGGACTTCAGAATGTAGGGATGGAAGAATACTATCAATAGAAGCCAATAATTTTTATATTGTTTTTTTAATAAATAAAGTACCAGCAACATGAATGAAATAATTGAGACACATATATTTACAGCCCTGGCAAATTTTAAATCAGTATCGATACCTGTCAACTTGGACGTTAAAGACGCAATGAAATAAGGTATGGGGGTATTAGCAGCAGAGTAATTGTGGTCGAATACTGCATAAAGTCCGTATTCATTAACTAATTCTAATGCGGGTATATGATAATACTTCTCATCAATTTTTAACTGGGAATGAGTTAAAGAGAGAATAGAGAATAATACAAATAAAACAACAATCATTATTATTGGATATTTTATTTTATCTGAAGTCATATACAAAATTATTAGATTTATCCATTAATTTGTTAAGAATAATCACATATGATGTTTACCAGTACTTCACCGTCTAAAACAAAGTACATGAAGAAGATAGTTGACGTCCTGCTCATGCTGCAATTTATTCCGCACATGATGGTCTCCAGCATTTCAAATTATTCTGCAAACTCATTTATACTTAAGAGCATTTCAATAACAATACTATTACTTACGATACTTTTGCACTCACGAATTTATAAAGTCAGAATAAAAGCCATTTATACTTTTGAGCAAAACCGAATACTTTATCTAACACTATTATTTTTTCTTCTCATACCGATAATATCATTAACATATTCGTTAAATGCTGAATTCGGACAATTGAAAGTACTCGCACTATCAATAAATACAATACCGACAATTGTGGCATTCAAATACCTTGTAGATACAATTGATGAAGAAAAATTTGCAACTTATTTATATACTCTTTTAACCATTTCCGTTTTATCATCCATATTTGTTATCCTTGCTACACCTTTTAATTATGACGGTAGTTACAGTATCGGGCTCAGCGACTGGAGTCATGTTGTTTTTGGAAGGTTTATCAGTTCGGCAGTATTTATTACGGCATTAGTAATTATTTACAGGAAAGACTCTCCCCTTCTTATAAAAGCCGCTTTTATAATTTCAGTTATCGGTTTAGTCCTCACACAGTTCAGAGGCGGACTGGTAAGCATAGCAACAGTAATGTTTGTAATAATTATTGAATTTGTTTCCGGGAGGAAGTTTACTGACAGGATTATCAAAACTTCTGCATTACTCGGATTTGTAATAATTTTCACTGGATTGTATTATCTTGCTAAGGATAATACCAGGTACGAGTCCATGATGAAAGATATAACCAGTGAAAGTTATGCAGATGGGCCAATACTTGCGAGAGAGCGGGCATATAAGTACAGTCTGGAAAGTATTTGGAAAAGACCGTGGATAGGCTCAGGTGCCGGCGGGTTTTACAGTGAAGAAGTCGGTAAAAATGTAATGGAAATTAAATATCCGCACAATTTAGTGCTAGAAATTGGGGTTGAATATGGAATACCTGTACTTGTGCTGTTTCTAATATTTCTAAAAAGAATGTTTATTAAACAGTACAAATATCACCCGGTGGTGTTTTACTTTTTTCTTTTTGCATTTATGCTGGCTATGTTCTCAAAAGACCTGCCTAACCAGCCCTTTTATTTAATAGGATTAGTCTTTTTAACAAACAAAAAAAGTGACTAAGGAATTCCGTAATACATATCAAATGAGTAAGAATGTTTATTGCCAAGTAAAAAATCGAGAGTACGTCCCTCCATTTCGTCACTTATATCACTGTATTTGTAATCCAGTTCAACAAAGAAATCGTGAATCGGTTCATACTTAATATTCAGTCCAATAATATTATCCGATCTCATTTCACCATATAGAAATTCTTCAACTTTTGAATCATAAGCATAGTAGACATCTTCTAAGCCGCCCTTTCTTAAGTGCTCGTAATACAGTTTAGTTTTCACCCCTCTTATCGGTTGATAATCGAATTGAACCCGGAACTGATCTGCGTTTTGTCCGATCCAATGTCCGAGAGTATTGCCGAGATGTTTATAATTAGTAAGCTCCAGTTTATGCTCATATACCCACGGAGTCACTTTAGTATACTCAACAGTAAGGTCAAAATTATCATACAGCAAATCAACTTTCCTCCCACCCAGAGTGTACGCACACCATGTTTCATGGGAATTATTATTAACAAGTGCTCTTATGCTTGTCACATCTATAAAAGTACTAAAATAAAACTTATATGCTTGAGGATACCTAAGAACAGCTTCAAAATGGAGTGCTCCATTACCGTCCTCAAATGCTCTTTTCCCTGTATCACGATCCATATATTTGAAGAAGTTATAAGGAATAAACATTTCCATACGAATATCGCCTGCATATACAATTGAATTTCCGAAAGACAAATCAAGCCAATTGTATGGAGACATAGTCAGGAGATTACTAACAAAATATTTTTTAACGAATACCTCATGCTGAAAATCCAGAGGTGAATTCTGATTTTGAATTATTGTCCTCGCCGAATCAATAATACCCGAATGTACAGCACCAAAAGCATAATAGAACCTGAACCAGTCAGTAGGTTTAAGTTCAAGATAAAAATGAGGAAATGAGGGTGCTTTATCGGATAGTATCACATTGCCGAAATATGAGTTTCCGAAAGTCAAATAATCTTTCCTGAGAGATACAGCGCCCCAACTCCAGTTGAAATTCAACTGGGCGCGCACATCACTGAACTCGATACCATTGGGAGCGGTTATTTCATCCCGTCCTCTTTTCGGAGTAAAATACTTTTCACGGTCCACATTATCTCCGAATTCGCCATTATCTGTCATGTGCAGACTACCGCCGAACCAGTTATCGATAGTAAGATACGTTCGTAATCCAATTCTTCTGTTATGCCCTTTGAGTCCATCGGTATTTAAGATTCCGTAACCAAAAACCGGATTAATTTTAAATTGAAAAAGCGAGTCCTCATAGCTGAATAGTCTCAATCGTCTACCGTCATTAAACCACCTTGCACCGCTATCCTTAGTTAACCCACTGTGGACTACCGATTGGTCTATCGACTGTCTTTCAACTTCGTAGCCGTACTCAGCCATATACCATTCGAGTTCTTCCTTATCAACACCTGATAGTTTTGTTTTGTGGTTCAATTCTATTTCAATAAGTTTACCGGCAATGTACCAGCGGGAATAAGGTTTCACTTCAGAATCGAGCAGAATAATACCTTTTATATTCATTCTATCCAAAAACTGGTAGATGTCCAGTTTCACCGGTTCATAAACAGATTGAGCAAGTGAAAAGGATAAAGGAAAAAGGATAAAGGATAAATGTATAATGAATTTTTTCATAATTGTTAAGATAAATAATTGAGTTAGAAGTAAGTGAATCTCAGTATACAGTTGGCAGTCTTCGGTATACAGTAAAGAGATCTTACTAACAGAATATATTAGGGTTATGGATCATGGAATTCAGAATCTTCCCAATTTCAAGGGAATCTGTGTCTAAGCCAGTAAACGTTTTCTTCTCGATATAGTTACAAGTATGAGTATATTCCAACTAGACCTGAGTTTCGCTGTTGTCCATATCTACATCTGAAGTCTTGCTAATAAAATTAAATATTAACTGAGTTAAGAAAGAAATACTTTAAGTGCTAGCATGTATCAAGACTCTAGTTCAACAAATAGTCAATCCTACTTTTGTCTTGAAATCCCGATAAAATAATCGGGACAGGCGCCAGTGGCAAAAAATCAAGACTGCAAAGAAATGACTAAAATATTTCTCATTATGCTAAAGAAAAGTAAAGTCATATTAAAACGGAAATATACTTTCCTTTTTTACGATTCATTCGAAATATTTTCGAGCGTCATTTCTTTAAGGTCGGAGGAGAAATAAAATCATTATAAAGATTCGCGAGTTTGACTGCTTTCTGGTAGACTATAAGATCTTTGAAGTCTGACATTTTTAGAACCAGTTGGATTAGAAAAAAAAGTTAATAGCTAATGTTTAGTTACCGGGCATCAGTCTACTGTCTGCTTAGACCTAAGAATTTGACTATACTCACTTCGTAATTTTCTATTTTTGTTTTGACTGGCGACTTTCAACTGCCGACACGCCTAGCAATATGGTGGGCAAGCTGGTCTTTAGCCACTTCTGGCTTTTTTAATGAGTATGTTGTACCAGGCACGAAAGAAGTATTTAATGTCAGTTATAAATGGAGAATTATCATATTCATTCAGGTACTTCTCCTCTGCCTGAAAAAATTCCACTTTGGTTTTCGGAAGGTGCACATAATAAGGTGGAATTAATCCCGGTTTATAATTCAGTCTCCGAACTCTTAATTCATCCGGATACGTAAATAATTTATGCTCGCTGAGCGGCCGTATTCCGACAAGCTTTAACTCACCTTTAATATAATTTATCAACATCGGAAGCTCATCTATCCACAGCTTCCGCATAAATCTACCCCAAAAAGTCACTCTAAAATCATTGACTGCTTTATCTCCGTCAATTGTACCAAAGATATCATAAACAAGCTTCTGGATATATTCTGAATAAGGGTGCATTGTTCGCAGTTTATATACTTTGATCAATTTTCCGTTTAATCCAATTCTTTTCATTTTAAATAACGGACCATAAGAAGGCGATGAATCGGTAGAAGGCATTCGTTTTTTAGTCGCTATAAAATAAAGAAAATGTTCGTACTCCTTAATATTTAGGATATCAAATCCGCAGAAATACAGACGCCCGAGTCCTTCGGCCATCGATAACGCACGATTACGTCCCTGCGAAATAAAAAAGTATATTTTCTTTAAGAATGGAAGTTTTGGAGTGACTCGTCTCCAGAGAATATCGACAAAATATAAAAACCTGGCAAGATAAAACGGGTATGTGCACTCAAATCTATGTCTTCTCAGTTTATTCGTTTCAAACTTACCGATAAAGATACCACCTTCAATTAAACAACTGCTAACAGTTATTAGATAATTATTAATTCTCCTGATATCGTTTAACTCATGAAGATTCATGTAGAATTGAAGATAATTTTTCGGTAGAACCTCAGTATTGTAGATATCAGCAGATCGAAGAATTACAGACTTTGATAAATTAAAATTGTCCAGTAAAATAAATTTTTCTAGAAACTGTTTTATCGGTTCAAGATTTTTCAAATAAATATATTCGATTTGTGTTTTTAATGATGCATTTTGTTGATCATCATAGCTAGCTGAATTATCATTAATATCATATAGTCTATTATCACTTATCTTTTGTGAGATCACCTCAGTTTCATCCGAGATTTCTGTCGCGCCTAAAACCCTTATATTAACTTCATCGTAATTGAGTTTCTTTATTTGAATATAATAGATTGAAACAAATGTCAGATTCCAGAAGGAGTAAAGCAATAGTTTTGTGATAAAAAGTACTTTAATTGAAGCATCCAAATGCGTGAGGAATAATAGCGCCGAAAGGATGAAGAGAAAGGTTAAAAGTGATTTAAATAGATTCCAAAAGATTCTAAGAAATCTTTTATCTTCAAAGCTTTCAAATTCATGGTTAACAAAACCCGTAATAGTCCATACTGCAAATATGCCTGCCAGAAGCCAGATTACCTGACTCAAATCATACTCTGCCAGCGGAATGTTTTTAAGCGAAAATAAAACTACCCAGAACAAGATGGCGAATTTCGTTATAAAAATAGTGATTGAGAAATTGTAACTAACATTTAGATCTATCTTTTTTTGGTTTCTGTTTCGAAAGTATATAGATACGAGTTCAAATATGAATCCAAGCGAAAGCGAACCTGCGAGTAAAAGTCTTGACAATGTTAAAACCGAAATAAAATTCACAGTTAACGTCATCAGACCGAGATTAAATAAGAATGCTTTAAAGAATATCTTTAATTCAGATAAATAGTTATAATCTGAGCCCTTTTTATATTTACCTGCAACCAGCGAACAAATAAAAGTCGAGAGCATATAGAACATAATGAAATTGTAATCTTTTGCATTCAACGAAAGATTGCCATATTTTATTATATAAATAATAATAAAAGAGGCTAAATAAAGAATTTCATTCAGTATTATATATGATTTCTTCATTGTCTCAACTAATAGCTAGATAGGATTGTTGTAACAAATCTATTAAACAATATAATTCGTAAGAGTTATACTCTCCACACAACTTTAAAAGCGTTCAGAAATGATAATTATCTAACGGAGATACTTATTTATTGCTCCCACAGTTTCATCAATATGATTCTTCTTCGACATGCCAACGACAACTGATTTAACATTGGGTATATCAGACAAATACTTATAGGCCTCGTCTGGTTTCAATGCCCCACCAGCAAGAGTATTCATAGCAGAAAAGTTCATCCCTGGTCTGCTGACAGATTCGACGGCAGCATTCAGAGAAGGATTCACAAAAAATCCTATTTTATTAAGTGAGGCCATTACAGTATAATCGCTCCATCCCCTGCCATCCACAATTTCCCTGAAATTCTGTACATTCTTTGTAATAAATCCAGCCGGAACATTATATTTTTTTTCGACATGTTCTTTAAAAGTCTCCAACAGTTCAACTGTACCCAAACCGAGAGCTAAATCAGTCAACGAATCATGGATGAATATGCCGCCAATATTCATACCGGTAAAAGGAAGGTATTCTATATCTATCAGAAGTTCCACAATTTTATTAACATCTTTACCTAAAATGCCTTTAGATCCGCCAAGCAGCAGCGAGAATTTTTGTGATAAATTTGCGCTGCCGAGAACATCCATTAATACATTTGCTAGACCTTTTTCGTTAGCCTGACGAACATATTTAGCAATGTAAGGCAGCAGCGGGTATATTTTCATGTCGGAAAGTTTGGCATCATTTTTAATTATATCTATTACAGTTGAAGCTCTCGGGTGCGTTGACATCATCATCGCATTAACACCTCTTTCTCTCGAGTAAGACAGGACATCGGAAATCAGATTTCTATCTTCAAATTTCAACTCTTTCTGATTGCCTTTTTCCTGCGACAAATGATCAACGCCAAATAAGGGATTATGCCCCAATATTATTTTTTCATAGTTCATTTTATTCACTTTTCAATTTGATGGTTTATATGTAATTAATTCCGCTGAACAAACGCTAATTTTTCAACTGATCAATCTCAATAGGCAATAGATTCTGATCAGAGGAAAGATAACCGGCATCTACAATCTGTTGTACGTGATATGCCTGTATAATATCCGGCATCGGCATTGTGCCGTTAACGATAGAATTTACGAAATGGAGATTCTGGAATGTAAATTTTGGAGTACCTATATCGACAGGAACAGGAGTAAAGAGTTCATTTGCCGTCAGTACGGTTTTGCCTGCCGGCCAGCCTCCCGCCGGTTTATCAAGAAAGAGAACAATAGTATCTTCGGTGACAATGAGCGTACCGTTATCACCGAGGATATCGATTTTAACATCGATTTTTCTTTTAAATCTCACACTCCATGATGCATCAAGAACAGAATCTATACCGTTTTCATGAGCCAGCATCAGATGAGCAAAATCATCAATCCCTTCGGAGTATACTGATTTTACTTTTCCCGACACGGTTAGAACATTTCCAAAATACCATGTTAAAAGATCGATTACGTGAGATCCCAATCCAATCAGAACACCTCCGCCGGATAATTTTGGATCGTATCTCCAACCTTTACCTTTTTTAAAAAGCTGTGAGATATAGATGTTGGAATTCACCCTTTGGATATTTCCCAAACAACCGGTATCTAATATTTCTTTTCCCTTAACGAAACTATCGAGGAAACGATAAACATAACCTATCATATTTTGAATTTTTGATTCATTCAAACTCTCGATTAAAGGCAAAGCTTCCTTTGCATTAATTGAAAGAGGTTTTTCTAAAAGAAATGGTATTTTGTTTTCAGAGCATAACAAGCTCAGTTCGATGTGCGAGTTAACCGGGCTAGATATGAGAACTGCGTCCAACTCTTCAGTGTTAATCATTTCTGCAGCATCTTTATAAACTTTAATTGACTTATTTATATCGCCCAGTATTTTCGCCGGAAATTTTGAAGGATCAGTTACGGCGACAAGCCGGCTATGATCTAAACTGTTGAATACTGCTGAATGCATTAATCCCATTCGACCCAATCCTATAACTCCAATTTTCAACATAGGTTTAATATTTTGTTTTAAGTTATCATTCATAATAATTCTCGATTCGCATTAAAATTCCTTTATTGTTATATAGAAAATAAAATATATGCAATTACAAATTAAATTATAGCGGCTGTTTTTCTTTCGTCATTTTCTTTTTTATTGCCTTAAACAATATTTTGGTAATAAATTTTACTATTGCTTTTGTTCTATAGACCGGCTGTTGAAGTAAATAATATAACCAACTGAGCCCGGCTTTCTTTACCCACTGGGGTCTTAATTTAATATTACCGGCAAAAACGTCAAATACAGCACCGACACCGATCAACAAGCTGTTAGGAAGTAGATTACTATAATAGTACATAATTAAATCCTGTTTGACACCTCCCATACCGATCCAAACAATGTTCGGTTTTAATTTATTTATTTCAACAAAATCCTTTTCCAGTTTTTTATTTCTTTCTAACTCATCAAAACCAACAAATGGCGGAGATTTATAACCCAGTATTTTTGCTTCGGGCCATTTTTCATTGATCTGGTTCTCAATTTTTTTTAATGTCTCATCATTAGAACCGTAGAAATAATGAGTTAAATCAGTTTTCAGTGTTTCTTCAAGCAACCAGGCCGGATCGAGCGTGGTTGTATTTTTAAATCCTTTATACTTCAAAATCAGTTTTATATAGGGAGAATGCATAGGATTCAAAAAAGAAGCATTAATAGTTTTTAACAGTTCTTCATTTGTATAGCATTCAAAAAAATCCTTAAGACCAAGCACGCAGATATAACCGCTACTTTCAAAGTGGTATTTTTTTATTTTTTCAAGGGTACCCTGATTGCCGGTAAGATCGATTCGTGCTCCAACAATTTGCATACTATTCATTATTTCTCAGATTAGACTAATAATTATTTAAGATGAAAAATTCCTGTAAATGGATTGTAATTTATTTTCTTCAATTTCCCAATTATATTTTTCGTGAGCTAATTTCAGAGCAGTAACACTATACTCTTTATAGCGATCATCTTTGATAATTGATTTAATAGCTTTATTTATGGATTCAATACTGGAGATATCAAAAGTCTCCCCAATCTGTCCGGAGCCGTTATCATAAATCAATCGATTAAGATTTTCGTAATCCGTACAAATGAAAGGCAATCCAGCCATCATAAATTCGGAGACCTTGTTAAGAGCGGATAATTGATTGTTTATGGCCTTACCATCTAGAGGAATAACTCCAAAGTCGGCAGAAGAAATGAATTCGAATAAATGTTCATTAGATATAGGAGGGAGAATAAAAACCCTTCCGGCAAGTCCGAGTTCGTTCAACAGATTATCAAGTTCGCTTTTTATACTTTTATTCATAAAACTAATTATAACAAAATACAAATGATCTATATCCTTCATGGCGTGAAAAACCTTATCCATTCTTCTGCCGCCACCGAGATAAACACCGCCAGAATAGAACATTATAGGCCAGTCGTTTTCAATATTAAGAACTTCCCGCAGTTTGTTATTACTGGGGTCAACCTTTTTCAGAGGCATATAATTGTTAATCACGTACGGTTTACGAGTCCGGTACTTCAGTTTAATAAATTCTGCCCTTTCTTCGGAAGCCTGTATAAATGCATGGCATCTAAGTAAAACGAACTTTTCAATCAGAACATTAATTTTCTCCTTCGTTCGTAAATACAAAGTATATTCATCATATTTTTCAGAATGAAGTTCATGGGCGTCATAGACAAATTTAGATCTGAAAATAACCGAAGCGATGAAAGACATAAGAATAAATTTTAGATTATGAGCGTGATAAACATCAGCTTTATGAAACAATATCCACAAATTTATTCTGGCTAAAATAGTGACAGCTTTCAGGTATTTAAGAAAAATGTTAATCCTGCTTCCATCATTGTATCTGTTGTCAAATCCATATATATGATAAATAATATTTCCGTCCCTGTTTACCTTATCATACTTTTCGGAAGTATTAAACATATGCAAATGAACAAGGTAACCAAGTTTGGATATTGCCTTTGCTTCTTTGACGACTCTTGCGTCAAATCTTACATCGGTAAATTCGGCCATAATTACTTTTTTCTGAATTTTATCTCGCATTTTTATTCGTTTTCCATATTTGAAATAAGAAGTGTTGCCCTCGTTGTCTGGAAAAGATCCCAAAACTCGATTGGCCGATTTTCAGACTTACCTGTTAAATATTTATGCAGTTCAATAAGTTCATCGCAATGCCCCTTATCACTAACGAGTGATTTGACATTTCCTATCTTCAAACCATATCCGGTTAGTTCCTTGTAGTCATCAAGCAATATTGTTTTTCCATCGAAATTTATTTCCATTCTTTCTTTCGATAATTGTTTGGAGCCGTTTGAATAATAATTTAAAGTACAAATAGAACCGTCGGAGTATTTAAAAAGAATGGATTTGTTATCCGAACCTTTGTACCTACCACTGGTTGTTCCTAATGAAGAGCATGAAATAGTCTCAATTTCAGCTTCAGTAAAAAAATTGAAAAGATCGATAATGTGGCAAGATTCACCGACGATTCTTCCGCCATACTCATGCACCCAATGGTCGTAATTTATAAATCCGGCATTCATATTATAATTGATAATCAAAGCTGAATTCCTGGACTTAAGATGTTTCTTAATCTCGGAAGCATATTTACTGAATCTTCTGTTATAACCAACGAACAAGAGCGGATGATTCGGGAGTTCAGTTTTATAGAATTTATGAATCTCTTCCAATTCAGAAAGATTGACCGCCAAGGGTTTTTCGACAAATACGTGTTTATTTGATTTGAGTGATTTTAATACAAGTTCAGCATGATTATGATGCCTGGTAGCGATAATAACCAAGTCAACATTTTCATCCGTAAAAATATCGTCATAGTCGGAAGTGGTATAAGAAGCATTATACTGACTGGCAGCTTTTTTTGCATTATATCCATTTTTACTAGCGACAGCATAAATACAATATTTATCTTTCATTTTACTAAGGTTTGAGAGGTGAGTATTTACGCCAAAACTACCCGCACCGATTAATGCCACATTAATTATAGACTTAGAACTGTTTTGCTTCGGGTTGACTTTAATAACAGTCGATTCGTTTTGCAAGAAGTCATTACCTTTATCATATTGAACAATCACGCAAAGTGATTTTTGAGGTGATTCCATTAAAACCCGGTATGCATCCCCTATCTGATCAATAGGGAATTTATCTGTAATAATTTTACTGACATTTATTTTCCCGGTATATACAAGTCTTAAGAACTCTTCCATATTTCTTTTTTCGGTCCATCTAACATAACTGTACGGATAATCATTTCCTTTAATCTCATAATTATCGTCGTATCTTCCAGGACCGTAGGAAGTTGAGATCAGGAAGTCAAGTTCTTTTGCATATATATCATTTCGGTTGATATTCATTCCCGAAACCCCAACTAAAACCACCTTGCCTTTTCTCCTGCACATTTTAAAACTATTGGATAATAATTGATCGCTGCCGGTAGAAGCCGTAAATATAACAGCATCAGCACCGTAACCATTAGTCCAATTATTTACCGCTTCGACCACATCGGATTCGACAGAAGGATTAATAATTTTATCGGCGCCTAATTCTTCAGCCAGGTTCAATCTTTGATCAATTATATCAATAGCAGCTGTCTTAATACCAGCAGTCCTAAGAATCTGAAGAGTCAACATTCCGATAATTCCGGTGCCATAAACGACACAGTATTCACCCAACCTAAGATCTGCCCTTCTAACCCCCTGCAGTGCAATAGTTCCAATCGTAACAATTGAAGCATGCTCAAGATTCATATCTTTTGGTATTTTTACTACCAAATTTTTAGGAACACTAACAAATTCAGCATGGACAGCAAAGCCAGCTCCGGATGCCGTTACATGGTCCCCAACATGAAATTCATCGGCATTTTCTCCAACTTTTTTTACAATTCCGCTTACTGAATAACCGATCTGTTTACCGCTTTGCAATTCCCCTTTTATTTTATTAAAAAGAATTGAAACACCCCTGTTTTTAACTCCATCGATTACTTTTTTAATTTGATCCGGTTGTGAGATAATTCTTTTTAAGAGAGATTTACCCGAATTACTAACTGTACCCCCTTCCGTACCTGCCGAAATACAACTATTAACCACCTTTATTAAGATTCGGCCTTCGGAAACCTGAGGAGATGGAATTTCTTCACTGAAAACTATTCCCTTTTTTACTATTGCCTGTTTCATAGTTAAGATTCACCCAATTTAGACTAGTATAAATTTCCCGGTTTAATAATTAGTTCTGTTTGTATGCTATTATTATACTCGCAATAAAATTCTACCTGATATGATTCCATTGTTGAGAGAAAAATATCACTTACCTCTCCATCTTTTAGAATATAATTAAGGTTCACGAAATTTATTTTATATGATTCGGAATCATTATAAAATAATATATCATTCGGATTCTGTTTTACATCCCAATACTTTTTGGGAATATTCAATGTGATCTTTAATTTGTGATATCCGGTTCCAGCCAGAAAGTCTATAATCTTTAACTGTTTCTCAGATTTATTAAATTCGTATTTTCTTGTTGAATGCTGCCCGCCGCCGGATAAATTTTTATATCCGTCGTGCCTAAGCGTTACGGTCCATAATTCGTCATTATTTATATAACCATCTGTTTTTACATTTATACTTCCCAGTAATTCGAACATCCTATCAGGATCGAACTCAATAATTTCCCTACTATCGATCACAGCACAATTATGTTTCAATGAGGACCTATATTCATTCCGACCATTTTTACTACCAGTATAACAATAATTCCACGGATCAACTATGAACGGATATTTAGTATACAATTCGAATGATAAAAAGTCGTTATGTTGATGATTTCCTTTACCTCTGGCCCCGATATCATTAGAGTTAATTAATATACTGTAATCATTTTGCCTATAACTGTAATACTTCCCGGCGAGATCAACCAGATTACCGCTCTCGATAGTGTTGTTAAGTTGAGGGAGCTTATAAAAAATTAAAGTCTCGAAAGACGATTTATTTTTACTGCCTAATAATTCTATATACCTGATGTTATTAAATTCATCGATTGTGCCGAGATCATAAAAAACCTTTCCGCTGTCGCTATCGCCCATCCTTGCGATAAATCCATTACAATGACTGAAATAAAGGGTGGTTTTATATATTCCGGGTAATGCCAGATTTAAGGATTCAAGTGATTTGTTACTATAATAGTATGCAGCATACAAAAAATACAACAATTCAAAGACAAAACGATGATAATTAACCGAATTTTCAAAATTCACACCGCCAGGAAGGAATTGATTTTTTAAAGCCCTGTTCAGAATTTTATGGCCGAATTTTTCCCATCTGCGTGAATAATCATTATCCGATAGCATCAGGCTGGAATACAACAAGCCAATAGCTGCAGAAAGTCCATGGTTATTTTCTGCCCCATAAAAAGTAATTTCATAGTTCCGATATATAAAATCCGCATGTTCAAATATCATTTTCGACAACTTTTCTTCAACAAATTCTTTATAAAGCGGAGAGTTTTGGAAAAAAATATGCACCCATGAAATATTAATCAGTTTTAATGCCGCTTCCATACTGTTAGTAGGAACAAGCGTGTTATATAGCGGAGTAAACTCATCGATCTCTGAAAAATAATTTACAATAGCTTGAGTGTAAGATTCATCATTAGTAATAAAGTATGCCAGACCGATATTATAAAAGTATTTAGCTCTATAAATCTCCCAATGAAATCTTAAATCTTTGTTAAACACTTCATTTTTATCAAGATTTTCACGAATAGAACTTATCCTATAATCACTTAAATATATTTCTTTGCCATAAATCAGTACGTGGCCATTCTTAAATCTATCAGCGTAAGCAACTAATTTTTTTTTAGCAGTTCTATTTATATTAAAATATTCAAGAATATTTGTCTGTGTATTCACCTTAAAAGGATCGGATAAAGATTGGCAAGGTGCTTTAGGCAGATTTCTCTTTAATATTTTTCTCCTGAAAAAATAAAGCAATCCTAATAAAATATTATTTCGGAGAACAACATTAATTTTCAGTAAGAGAATAAACAGGGAGTTCAATTATCTGTCCAAAGTAACAATTTATAAAATCATTTTTGATAAATAAAGGGACTGATTGAAACAGCATACAGGATACTTAAAATAATACTGTTTTTATCTCATATGTCATTAAAGAATTCGAATCAATTAACCAGGATTATTTAAAATGTGTATGAAATTTGAGATAGTCGACCTCTGCGGCATTAAGTTCTTCAATTGTATTAAAAGTTACATCAGCACCTTTATGAACATACGCATGGAGTTTATTTATTGCAGCCATAATTTTAAAGAAAGCAATTAACCCCGTCCCGTCTTTCCATTTATTCAAATCGTCCGGTATATAATCCAAAGCAACTTTCTCCATTATGAAGGTACCAACGTAATAGTGAAGAATCGGTTTTTCTTCTATCGATTCCACTTTAGAATCCATATCAAAAGTTACAAGTCCGAAAGGACTTTGAATAGGAGAAACAACAAAACTGATGAAAGCCTTTTTATCATTATGGAACTTCAATAATTTTGATAAGTCCAGGTTAGAAATACTATCCCCATATGTTACTATTACTCTTTCACCGAATAGTTCTGAAGCTTCCGATATTCTCTGCAGCATAGAAGCCTCTTCGCCGGCTTCGGAGAATTCTATTTGGCAATTGATATCAATATTTTCACAGTACTCTTTTATGACTTCACCTTTATATCCTGTTGCAACAATAAACTGATCGAAACCGTCCTTAATATAATGTTCGAATTTATGATGAAGAATTGGTTTTCCATTGAGTTCAACCAGTGCTTTGGGCACCACTTTACCTAACTCACCCAGCCGGGTTCCTTTTCCGCCAGCTAGTATAAGCACCTTACAAGCGCTATCGATTTTATTCATTTATATTTCTCCTGCTACTTAAAGCCTGATAAAATTTTTCAAGAAAGATATCAGCATTATTTACCTGATTGTCATTAATCACAAATGATGACTCGTTATTATCTTTAAGAACATTAATTACTTTAGCGATCAGATCATTCACGTTTCTATTTTCAAACAATATAGTTCCCTCGGCACGATTACATACATCACTTGCGATTGAAGGAATACCGAAGTAGAGCGCTTCTCTTAAAGTAGTTCCATCCCCATCTGTATTTGTTGCTCTTATAAAAAGATTTGAATAAGGCAAAAATGATACGAATGAAATATCTGTACCAACTGCGAAATAAAATGACGACTCAAGGTCATACTTTTTTATTTGATTCATGTGACAATTAAAATTTTCCTTTTCAGTGATTTGCGGAATAATTACGACAAAACCCAAATCCGCATCAATACTTCTTAATTCTTTAGCCATATCAATAAACAAATCCAGTCCGTACAGATCGACTCCATTATGAAGAACAGGCCCGTATGCGTAAGTAAGAATTATTCTTTTTTTACTTTTACAAAAGTCTGAAGCATCCTCCGGAATTTTAAATCTTTCAAAATATTCATTATCCACAGGTATGAATGCCTGAATTATTGAAATTTTATCTGGCTTCACCTGTTTATCTATTAAAAAGTCCCTGAAACTTTTGTTTACAGAAATAACATGGCTTGAAATTTTAACAATATTCATAATTTGCTTTACATCGACGGCACTATTAAGTATTGTCTGTTCGGGTGAAGCTACAAAGGTGACTGTAATTTTTATTCCTAATAATCTCATAAATAAAATCAATCTGTATTTGCCAAGACTAATTTTATCAGGCAAAGGACAATGCAGAACTTTTGGTCCAGGTTTTACAATTTCATATAGAGCTCTGAAAGGTTCTTTGTGCAGAGAGACATAATTTCTACTACTTAGTTCAACTCTGTTTCCGTTATTAGCCAGATCAAAAACAAGAAACTGAATATTTTTATTTTTGAGAAAAGCAACCAATCTCTCAAGATGAGTTGAAACACCACCAATTGGAGGAGGCAAAGAACCCAATAAAATTACACGCAATATATATTCCTAAAGTTATTTAATTACATAATTACTTAAGTTAAGCAGATTCGAATTGCCAGAATAATATAGCTCATAATATTTTGCAAACCATTCAATTGTTATTGCAAGACCGGATTCGTAATCAATTTTTGATTCCCAATTTAACAACTCTTGGGCTTTGGAAGCGTCAGACCGCATCTCCCAAATTTCATTCGGTCTTGTTGGCAAAGCGCCTATTCTAAGATCAGATTTAGAGTTTGTCATTTTATGAATTAATCTGGCGACATCACAAATAGGGACATCTTTTCCAGTACCCAGATTAATAACTTCACCAAGCACATTATCGGCCTGAGAAGCAAGCAGCATGCCTTCAGTCAGATTACTCACAAAGTTAAATTCACGAGTTTGTTTGCCTTCGGTTGTTAAAACAGGCACTCCTCTCAGACAATTAATAATAAGTTCAGGAATAACCGCGCGCATGCTCTGATAAGGTCCGAAAGCATTGAATGGTCTTAATACAACAATGGGATGTCCGGTTTCTTTGTATTTCATAATACTGTACAACTCTCCGGCATATTTCCCAATTGAATAAGGAGATGAAGGATGGGGATATTTATGTTCAACAAAGAGTCCGGTATCCTGCAATCCATAAACTTCTGAAGTGGAAATATAAACTAACCTTTCATAATCACTCAAGGATTCCAATAAATTAGCAGTACCATTAGAATTCGTATCCATAGCTTCGCCAAAATGGTTGAAACTATTCCCGACATGATTATAAGCGGCTAAATGAAAGACATAATCAAATTTTTCTTTCCTGAACGGAAGCAAAGATTCGATATTCCTAATATCCGCCTCGAATATTCTTACATTATTCCACAATGAAATCAGTCTCACATTATGTTCTATACTATTATACCTAACAACGACAGTTACATCCGCTCCTTCACTGATTAAACGTGTAGTCAAATGAGAGCCAATAAATCCAGAAGCACCTGTTATCAGGACCTTTTTATTGTTCAACATACCCATATATATATCTCCTATTGAATTTTATATTTTAATCTTAATACTAAATTTCATTAATGCCATAAATCATACCATAATGAAAGATTAGCCAACGTCCATAAATGGCCGTAATAATTAACTTTTTTACGATTAGTCAACTCAAACATCTCATCGACAAATTTATAATTTATAATATTCTCGTTTCTCAATTTAGTGCTGTAAATAATTTCCTTTAAATATTCCTCAAAACCATTATTAAAGAACGAATTTATCGGAAATCCGAATCCCATTTTTTTTCGGTAGATGATATCATTAGGAAGATATTTTTCGGCAACTTTTTTAAGTAAATACTTTGTTTTCCCGTCCCGTATTTTCAGATCATCCGACAGGCTAAATGAATATTCGACAATTGAATGATCAAGAAAAGGGACGCGTCCTTCAACAGAAGCGGCCATCATCATTTTATCAACACGCATGAGTAATAATTCGGGAAGCCGCATCCTGAGTTCCTGATATGCTAATTTACCTAGATAACTGCTGTTATTTGAGTTTTCATACCTTTTTACGTTATCACTGATAAAATTATACGGATTCTCATTGTAGTGGTTTGGAATAACCTTTTGTATATTATAAGGATAATATTTTTGCGCATTACTCCAGTATAGTTCCTTTTTTTCATACATCAGATCAAAACAGTCTAGATATTTTCGAAATTTTGTTTTTGAGACAATACCCTTACCCACTTCCGCACCAAATTTCCTTACCGGTCCAGGGATATAATCCAAATACTGCCAAAGGTATTTATTAATCTGGTAATAGTATTTAAAGTTGGAGTACCCTGCAAACAATTCGTCAGCTCCCTCTCCGACTAAAATAACACTAATACCCAATTCTTTTGCTTTTTTAGATAATTCATAAATAGGAATACAAACCGGGTCAGCAATTGGTTCATCCTGGTAATAAACCATTTCATCTATTATTTTCTGTGAACTTTTTCCATCAAGAATTAGTTCAAAATGATTTGTATTGTAAAGATCAGCTATCTTCTTCGCATAATCATACTCATTAGTTTCAATATCTTTGTAACCAATGGTTAATGTATTAATTTGCTGATCCGTGTATTTACTCATCATTGCGACAATTAAACTGGAATCGACTCCCCCACTCAGAAATACACCAACCGGAACATCGCTCATCATTCTTAAGGAAATTGAATTAAGTAATTTTTCCTCTAACTCATCAACACTTCCAACCTGATCAGTGACCTCTTTAAAATTATCCAGCGGATTCCAATATTGAGTTATTTCAATAGATCCCTTACAATCAATTGTAAGAAAGCAACCCGTATCCAATTTACTGACAGCTTCAAACATTGTTGAAGGAGGCGGCACCGCAAGGAACGAGAAATAATACGAAAGCGCATCTATATTCATATTCCTGGACACAGATTTAACAGTAAGAATGGATTTGATTTCTGAGGAAAAAAAGAATGAATTCATTCCCTTATGATAATAAAGAGGTTTTACTCCTACACGATCACGAACCAGGTACATTTTTTTCTGCAAGTTGTCCCAAAGTCCAAACGCGAAAATACCCTTAAATTTTTTTACGCACTCAATACCCCATTTTTGATACGCAAATAGTATTACTTCCGTATCAGTCTTACTTTTAAATTTTACTCCGTCAATTTCCAATTCTTTCCGGATTTCGGTGTGATTATATATTTCTCCATTATAAACCAACCAATATTTATTATCCAAATTCATCGGTTGATGACCGAGTTCACTCAGATCAACAATGCTCAACCGGCGATGAGTAAAAGCGACATTAAATTTACCAGAATATTCACCGGAGAAATCATTTCGAAATTCCAAAGGTCTCACATCATCATTGAAACTTGAAAACAGAACTGATCCATGATCATCTGGTCCACGATGACTAATTGCAGAATTCATTTCGATTACTTCATTTATATTAACAGAATCTTTAGAAAGATTAAAAATACCAGATATACCGCACATAAATATTACCAGTTTTAATTTATTTCAATTAATATTTGAGTTGAAAATTATGATGGGACTGAGAAGTTTGAGTTAACAATTTGAGAAATAATGAATTATCGCAAATAGGAAAATTGACTTACCTCATTACCAACAGATTCAGATTCGGTTTCATATTTAAATAAGCATGTAAACAAAATGATCTGAAATAAAAACACAGGATCAAGATAACTTCCATACCAGTTAAATCCCACAAAGTATGCAATACTCCCCGAATAAATTAAAGCATTCTTACTTAATTTTATTCTTTTAAATAACGCCATATAGTATTTAATTACAAATCCGAACACCAATACTATCATGGGTACGCCTCCCCAAATCACAAGCATCCCAATTGCAGTCGGATTACGGCTCCAGTTCTTTCTGATAGTAGGGTCGCCGAAAAAACTATTTTCAAGTACCGAGGCCGCAAACACAAGTCTGTCATATCTTTCTTCGATTGAAGCGGTTGTACTCTTACCGAGTACAGTTGTTTTACCATACGGATTAACATCGGTATAACTGAATAATATTATTATAGCAAAAATAATAAGACCGGCCATTGTCAGGGTGATTATTCTGAGTGCTGGAGAGAATTTATTACGCGACTTAGATTTAGTAAATATGAAATACATTGCCAAACCGAAAAGTGCGCCGAAATAGTTAGCAACAGAGAATGTTAGTAAAAATGCAGCGGAAATAGTTAACATCACAAATAAAGAATTAAAAGTCCGTTCAGATAACAAAGTCTTGCCTTGAAAAAAGAGAGGGATAATTAAAAATTGTGCAAACACCGCCGGTTCAGTCCAATAGGACTGGCTGCGATAGAAAAATCCATAAAAACTGTATTTGTCGACAAAACCGCCGAAATTAAAATATACCACCTGCCCAGGATCATAGGTTTGAAAAGTGTATAATTCTAATTGAATAATCCCAAGTATAAAGCCGATAAACTGAAATACAGCCAGAAGAGAAATAATAAAAGCTAATGAAACAAAGGATTTCTTCAGTAAAATTATATCAAAATATTTATCGTTAACAATTATCATAATCAAAATAATTGTTATAATTTTTCGAATATTCCCACTTGTTGAAAATCCAGTACCATAATAAATAAACAGACCGATCAAGATCAAATAAACAGCGATAACCACAAGATATGCCACAATACTTTTTTGCAGTCTGTTGAGTGATATTCTATTAAACGAGGAAAATGCAATAAATGCCAGATTGGCAATAATTAAAATTCTGCCCAAAGAAAGATTAAATCCAAGGTTTACTATAAGTTCATCGACGAGAAGGCATGGTTCCATTAAAACAACTGCAAAGATCGATACAATTTTATAATAAGTTATAATATTATTTTCAATTTTATTTTTTCCCATAAGAGAATAACAGAATTTATTTGTTGATTGACAGTTTTATTTAATTTTAGCTACAATTTTTCTCAATTTATAACTTAAATACTCATTATCCCGATCAAGAATTTTGGTTTTAATCAATAACATTTTAATATAGTATTTAAGTAAACTCTTATACCTTTTCCTCATTATATATTTTATCCGGAATGAGCTTAAGTTCTCATTTCTCAAAACTCTTTCAATTTCTTTTATACTATGAACTAAAGTTTTACCCGATGTTTTCTGCATCGAATGAATACGAAAATAACTGTAAAATTCATCAACCATTTTTGGAGACGATATTTTTGTAAGATTTAACCAGAGTTCATAATCCATACTCAAATGGTTATCTTTATTAAGTCCTCCAACGATCTCAAGGATCGACTTCCTGTAAAAAGCCCCCGGTTGTCTAGTCATACCGGGGTCATTAATCAATTTATTATATGTAACTTCGATTGTTTTTTCGTGTTCCAGATAATCAATAGCTTCATAATAATTTACTGTGTTCCCGACAATCCAGCCGACTGATTCATCACTAAAATGAGCACTTACATTTCTGAAAATATTTTCTTTATAATAATCATCTGAATTTATCCATCCGATAATGTCTCCCGAAGCCAATTTCAATCCTTTATTAAAAGCATCACTTTGACCATCATCTTTTTCAGAAATCCAAATTAAATGTTTGTATTTAGTTAATATGTCGATTGTATTATCCGATGACCCCCCATCAATTATAATGTGCTCATAATTTTCATAATCCTGATTCATCACCGATAAAATCGTTTCCTCAATAAAATTTCCCTGATTGAAAGAAGGTGTTATTATGGATATTTTATAATTTACTGCTGAATCACTCATAATAAAGGCAAATTAGAATTTTTATAAAGATAGGTTTCATTGTTTATAACCTTTAAATAATTTACGAAAGATCAATTTATAATCTTTCACTTTAGCAAAGAAATTTCGCCTTTCCTCTTCAGTAAAAATCAAAATCCCCTGAATGCCAATGAATATCAATAAACAAACAAATTTTATTGAAATAATATAGGGATTTAAAAGATAGCCATCATCAGAGAGCAACAAGTATAACACTACACAACTAAATGTGAAGAAATATGCTGAGATAATTCTCTGAATACGAAAAGGAAGTTTGAATAATTTCAGACTGAAAAGATAGAGAATTACACCCGAAGAAAAATAGCCTATTAACAAACCAATTGCTGCTCCAAGACCTTCAAATGGCGGTACAAGCAACACAAACGCAATCGTAGCGACAGCCGCACCAACTATCCTTGCGTAAGACTGATAAATTGTTTTTTTTGAAATAATAATACCCTGACCAAGAAAATAATTAAAGTAGAAAGTAAGGGTACCCAATCCAATAATGCCCGGAAAGGTATAAGCAGGGAAATATTTTTCCGTTGTTAATATTACGAGGACTTCCTTTGCATAAACCGATATTGCGGCAACCAGCACCGTGCCAATAAAAAGGAATAGTCTTGCAATAGAATCATATATATAGTGCTGGTCCTTTTTAGGAATAAGTTTCATTGAAAGCGGATCCCAAGCCAGGAAAAACATGGAAATAAACATCCCTGAAACACTTGAAATCCTTTCTCCGATCGAGTAAAGCCCGACCTGCTCAGCGCCATGAAATGATTGAAGATAAAATCTGTTTGACTGCATAAGGTACATGTTAATAAGCCAACCGGGCATCAGTGGAACACTGAATTGCAGACATTCTTTTACATAATGAAAGTTAAATTGAATTTTATAATAGTTCCTGAGTAAGAAAAAAAGAAATATAAGAGGAAGAATATAAGCGCAAATATTAGCTATATATACACCCGGTATTAAAAGATCAAGATATACGACAAAAAACAGGAGAAATGCCAAGTTTGCACTTAATTGTACAATTGAAATTGCCATGAACTGTTTTGCTTTCTTCTTATATCTAAGAAGAGTCATAAAATGTTCAAAGAGTTCAAACAACGCCAATTGAAAAAGCGCGAGCCGAATGATGCCGGAATATTTATCCTCACCAAAAATTAACACAGAAATTGAATCAGCAAAAATAAAGAAAATTCCGATTACAGAAAGAACAATCGTCATCTGGCTTGCTATACCGGAGAACAACAGAACTTTCTGATTGTTTTCATCAACTTCGTAATAATGACGAAATATGCCGGCATTAAATCCTAATGTAAGTACCAGGCCGGCAAATGCCATAGTGGTTGTAATTAAACTGATAACACCGTAATCAGTCGGCTCAAAAATTCTGGTTAAAATAGGAGCGGTAAAAAGAGAGAAAAATCTACGTACGGCTTGTCCAATACCATAAAAGAATGTTTCTTTCGATAAATCTTTTAAATATTCAGATATCATAAAATACTATAACTTGTTTCGAGATCAAGCAACTGTACCGTCCTGTGACAAAGTATCCCAATTTTGAATTGGAGTATTCCATTCTTTACCGTATCTGAATATTAAGTACTCGGTACTTTTGTCCGGGATAAGGAAACTGCTGTTAAAAACCGGATAGTCTTTAAATTCCTTGAAGAATTTTAGCGGAATTACTTCAGATTTATGATTTGAAAATTTCTTCCTGAACTTGACAAGCAGGTTAATAAATCTATTTTTCAACACGGCCGGGAATAAAAGGAATAAGATAAGGACCGGGAAGTACAAGATTCTGAGTAGAAGTGTAAACCTTTTTTTACAAATTTTCTTGTTAAATAAAAAGTTTATTAGTTCATGAGTTAATATTGAATGGTATTTAGTTAAAAACGGATATAATGAACTTGATGGAGTGATTGCAAATTTGTCTTCAATAGTGTAAAAATTCAAATCCAGATTATACTCCGGTTTGTCATACAAATGAATATTCATATAATGATCGTTACAAAAGACAGAATACCCTAAAGATTCATAATCATTCTTCAATTTCATTTTTAACTGATAGTCATCTTTACTTTTCCAGCAACCCAGATCAACATCCTTATCCCAGGGAATAAATCCGCCTTCTCTAACTGCACCTAATAAGGTTCCGCTATCCAGCCAAAAAATCAGCTTATTATTATTTAATATAATTTTTGTGTCTGATAGTAATTGTACTAAAATTTCTTCTTTTGTTTTCATACACTCCAAATTATAATTGCGGATTAAACAGTGCCATATGAATCATATCAACTGCTCTGCCATCTATGAGGCAGTGCTTAATTCTGATCCCATCAGGCTGCATATTAGATTTTTTCATAATTGAGAGCATACCAAAATTTACTTCCAAAGTACCGGCAGTTATCTTACGTACGCTATCGGTTTGAAATAAAAAATTACACATGCCGTTCCAGGCTTCCAAACCAATACCTTTCCCCCACAATGATCTTTCGCCAACCATAATACTAATATCAGCGACATTATGAAGAACATCCTTATAAACCGTCATATTACCTACGTGGCCATTTTCATATGTAATAGCCCAGAATGAATTACGGCTATTTGTGAAAGAGAGAAAGTACTCTCTGCATGATTTTAGAGAATGAGTATAAAATCTCTGATCACTGAACTTCATTGTTTCTTTATCGTTCAGCCAACCAACGTATTTCGCCGTCAGAAACTTTTCACTGAAGGGTATTATTTTTAATCGCTCAGTAATGATCTCGTTAGCTCCGCTCATAATTCATCCTTTTAAATAGAAATTCAAATATTTCTTTATTACTATCCTTTACGTATTCGAATTTATTTTTCCCTTCAATAATCTCCCCTTTAATTAGAGATGACACGATATCTATTAAGTTCTGCCGGTAGTAAACTATCGGGACATAATCGTATTTCGTATGAGGCGCCCAGTTTTTCTCTTCAGCTGTCGGCAGAACTGAAACAGGATTCTTACCAAGAAGAAACGACTCCATGACCAACATTGATGTCATACCAAAGACAAAATCAGAATTATAAATAATCTCGAGTGGATCTTCAGCATAGCTGAAGAGATCAATTTCCTCTTTGTACTTTTTATACTCTTCGGGTGAATTTTTGGGGTGTAATCTTAGTATTCTGAAGGGATCAAATGAGCATGAAGAGAAGGCATCCAAAATTTCATCAATAACAATTTCCGTTCTGGTAAAAGAATCATCCCTTCCAGATAATAAATATCTTTCATTGGGAAGCATACGAACATCATTATTATTCAAATGTTCGCCGATGATTGTAACAATTTTTTTATCTGCTCCAATGTTGTGAATTTCTCTGAATCTCTGCCTTGTTTTTAAAGTTTCAAATTCAGCCCCAGCTTTTATTACCCTATTGTAATTCGGATTACCGCTGATCAGAATCTTATCCGGTTTAAAACCAACACCTGAGAAATAATGAAATGTGCTCTCATTAGGTACAATCAGATAATCCGGTGAATACATGAGAGGATCATTTGTATTTCCGCAAAATCTCAAATGGGAATCGACCTCCATATCAACAAACCCGGATGTTTCAATTCCATGTTCTCGGCAATAAGAAATTAAACTCAAACCGAGTGAATCAGGATTCTGTGAAGTCCCAACAAGAACTAATTTTGTTTCCCGGGAAACTATAATGTCAACGATTTCTTTTAAGGAGTTAGCTTTAATACAAGAGGTATTACGTGATTTTAGAAAATCTATCGCAGGTCCTGTGGCAATTAAAACTGAATTAACATCATTTTTATAAGAATAATCCGGGAAATCCAAGATAAAATTAGCAGCTCCCGGATCCTCAACGAAAATTAAAATATTATTACTAACCATTAATAATCTTAATTAGTTGTCCTGAATTTTCAAATGAAGTAAAAATCGACTCGACGATTTCAGTTGATTGAAGAGCAGTTTCGCCGGAACAATCCAACGGGATACCGTTTTCAATATTCTGGATCAAATTATCGTACAGATTATAAAGTGAATTGCCGTAATCCAATGAATAAATTTCTTTTCTATCCGAAGCCAGTTCCCTTGCGGGCGAATAGGATCTGCACTGAGCCGAAGGAGTTAATACCATATGTAAACCTTCATGAACTAATTCAAGCCTGGCTTTACTTCCATAAATATCCAAAGAATTTTCTCTGTAATTAGAGAATCTGATGGGCTGAAAAATGGCATTTAAGTTGTTTTGAAGGAAAAGTTGGAAAGAGAAATTACTGTCATCTCGCAACGGACCTTCCTGAAAAGCAAAAGCGGTATTTGTAGCTTGTACAGCAATAATATTTCCAAACAACATTCTTACCATATCGATCATGTGAATGCCATTGTTATGAAGACCATTGCCGTAAACTCCAAACACAGCTTGTACATCGCCAACAAACTCGTTCAACATTCCACTAGAGAGTTTCTTTAGAACAGAATCTGAACGTCTGGTTAAATTGACCTGCACTTTAATTTTTCTCTTTTTGCATAATTCAATAAATGCTTTTGAGTTTTCAATATTATCCGCGACAGGCTTTTCCAAAAGGACGGCCTTAAGATTTGGGAATTCATCAATAATTGATTTTCTGATATGTGGCGGAGTACAAATAACCGCTATTTCAATTTCATCTCTTGATTTTACATCACAAATTTTTCCATAAACTTCAGAAATTCCCCACTGTTTAGAAAAGTAATCCCGGGATTTCTCATTTGGATCGACCCCCATAATTAAATTATAGGAAGGATGATCGATTAACACTTTAGTGTGAGTTGAGTATTTTACATTTTTTTGCATTTCCAAATCTTCTTCATACAGAGATGCAATTTTACCGAGACCAATGAGAGCTGTTTTGTAGATTGGATTCAATTATCTTACCGGTTTATTTTCACAATACCTGTTAATCTCGATGAGTTGAGGTTTAGATAAAAGTAGGTTAACAATCTGTTCAGCATTAAAATTAATTCCGAACTTAAGATAAAGTTCCTTGAAAACTTGTCTTAAAAATTCCAAATCCTCCTCATAATCCAAATAAATTCTTGTATACTCAGGAAGTTTCAATTTTGGCGAAGACATCAGATGAACGATTTTATACTTATCCGGGTTTTCATAAAAAGGTAAAGAGACATGTTCTCTCACTGCTGAGTCCTTATATTTGCTTTCAATTTCCTCAAGACTTTTATATGTAAAAACCTGTACATACAATCCAGGCGGTGCTGAAGAAACTTCACAATTCGTTAAATAGTCACATTCATTTGCCATAAATGTAGATATTCCAATATCAATAATATCCGGATCAGTAAACGGACAATCGCCCGTAATTTCAACAATTATATCGGAGTTCATAAATTTATGCGCTTCAACAACTCTGAGCAGTACATCGTCTTCAGATCCTCTAAAGACTTTTACATTATTATCCTCCGCCCATTTTGCCAATGCATCGTCAGATTTTTGATCAGTTGTAGCAATAACGATGTCATCTAAAAGTTTAGATTCTTTTAGTCTCTCCACAAGAAGCTGGATAACCGGCATGCCGCCTAAATCAGCGAGCATTTTACCAGGAAATCTGGAAGAAGACATCCTGGCTTCTATACTAGCAACAATTCTTGGTTTTGTATTATTCAACTTAATTCTCCAATTTTTTAAGCTGTTCTTTATTTTCATAAACCTTAATAAAGGCATCAATTATTCTGTTAAGTTCGAAAGAATTAACTTCATAGCCACAGATGTCAAATCCCATCAATTCCTTTTTATGGAGTCTTTCACTAACCGGACACATACCTATTTTATATTCAGGCGCATTGGGCAGAGTAAAAGGGAAACCGTCACGTCCTAATGCAATTCTTTTCTGAAAAACTGGCAGCCAGTACAACGGCGGCAGATATCCGATAAAATTAGGGAATCCTTCAGCATTAAGTGCTTTTGAAAAGAGTTCCCGGCTGACGCCGACTTTTTCTTCAATAAATCTTGCCTGCCACATATAGAATACGCTTCTACAATTTTCCCTTGGAACAGGCACTTCAAATCCTTCTAATCCTTTAAGCCCTTCGTTTAGTTTGAGCGCTATTTCTTCCCTGCCTCCAATTAAAGTTTCAGCTTTCTTTAATTGTTCTAAAGCGACAGCGGCACATAACTCTGTCATTCTAAGATTATAACCAATCATATTTGTAAGGTTTGTCACTCCAGCATCATTAACCGCGGCTTCCGCATGATTCCGGATAAATTGCAGCCGCTGAGCAAGTTCATCATCATTCGTAGTAATTATTCCACCTTCACCACTATGGATATGTTTATGGTAGTTCAGGCTGAATACACCCATGTGACCGATTGTTCCAGTATATTTGCCAAACTCCATTCCCAAAGGAGATTGTGCGTTATCTTCAATTAATATCAATCCATTATTATCTGCTAATTCTCTTAGTTCATGTAATGCTGCCGGGTGCCCGAATAAATTTACTGCAATGATAGCCCTGGTTTTTGCATTAATTTTTTCTTTAACTATTGCCGGATCTATACAATAAGATGATTCTTCAACATCGGCAAATACAGGTATTCCTCCGTAAAACAATGGAGTAACAGCAGTCGCAGACATGCTAAGCGGCGGGACAATAACTTCATCACCCGGACCGACACCGGCTGCGCCCAACGCGGCAATTAATCCAGAAGTATTAGAATTAACAGCAACAGAATGCTTACATTTAAATTTTCTTGACCAGCTGTTTTCCAGTGCCTGCACTACCGGACCACCATGGAAATTCTCGCCCCAGGTTGCAACATAACCTGAAAGCATTCCACTTTTCATAACTTTATTAACAGCTTCGACTTCTTCAAAACCAATTGAGACATAGCCCTTTAAAGTATTTGCGTCAAAAACAGGCGTGCCTCCAAGAATAGCAAGTTTACTCATAGCTTCCTCTGATTCTATTTATTTAAAATAATTTTGCAGATTAATTTTAGTTGCAAGGTGATTTAACAAACCATCAGCATGTTTTCTAATATTCTCATCAGCATACATTAATACCTGAGGATAATGTGCTCCTTCGAAGCTAATAATACGAAGTATATATATTATCCTTATAATTTCTTCCTTGTCGGGAAGCGTTAATTTTTCCGGTTGCTGCAGTATTTCTGAAAGTTCATAATGATTTGAGACCTTCATTATTCCCGGGAAATTTTTATACCAGTTATCAGCCAATAGTATAACCGGTTTACCTATTAAAAATGCCTCCCATCCGGTAGTACCGCCCAATGTAAGCACTCCCCTGCAATTTTTTGTAAGTGAAAAAGTATCTTCATAAGGCGATAACAGTTTAACATTTCTGATCTTTTTTAATGCCTTATAAAATTTAATACTCTTTTCCGGGAATAGGGATGGATGCTCTTTAACATATAATTTTGTGTTAAATGGTAAACAAGCAGCACATTCCCTGATTAGTTCAATAATATTAGGGTATCGTAATCCCATCCAGGTGTAATCACACCACTCATTAAGAATATGTAACGGGAACAGGAAATAATTTTCCTGATTATGTGGATGATATTTTTCAAATACGCCGGAGAAATTAATATATTTAAGTCTAAAAAACGACAAGAGCCATTTTTTATACTTAGTCATATAATTACCCTTCAAGTAATAATTGTTCTTGAGTCTCCGTGATTTAATTTTAGAATAAAAACCTGCCAGTTTTTTGATTGACGGGATTCCTGGGTATTTATAATATGATTTCTGTTTCCCTATCTTCTCCCCTGATATAAGATCAATACCAACATAAGGAGGTTTTTCTGGGGTCGTGTTCATTTTTTCATAGTACTTTACAGCTTCAGAATAATTCTCAGAACTTTTATCAATTCCACTATTTAGAATTGCATCATCAATTCCTTCAATACTATCTTTCCACGTAGTTCTGAAATTCTTTCTTCCTGGCAATCCGACAGGTGTAAATTCAATAAAATGTATGCCCATAGTTTTACAGACCGACCATAACACGGACGCAGTTAAAACTCCGGGTCCCTCACTGATGATAACGTCAATTTCATTTTGTTTTAGATATTTTTCCCAAAATTCAAAATGAACAATAATTCTGGGTAAAAGAACATCATCCGATTCACCTAACTCAAACATTTCGCTCCAGGCGATTTGTCTCAAAGGTACGGAGTTATACCTGGTTTCGTATTGCTTCTTTAATTCTTCAAGATCGCCCCCAATATTATCAATTCGTTCGGAATAAAAATTACCTAGAACGGTGGGGGTAACATTATACACTGATTCGAGTTTCTCTCTTTCACTAATTGTATGACATACATAGAATTGTTCAATTTCGACATTTTCAAGAGCAATCTTTTTGCTTATCTTTACAAAAAAATCGAGATCCCCATCTCGTGTATACCATGCGATATTCAAACGGTTCTTCATCAGTGATTTTTTAAATTTATATTCATTGTATCGAGAACAAGTTTTAATTCATTTATAAAATTTTTTATATCGGATTCATAGAGATCACCCAATATAGATAAACGAAAAGTCTTTTTATCACTTACTTTTCCTGGATAAACGGTAAAACCTTTTTGATATAACATATCGTGCATTATGTTAAAATCATAATATTGATTATCGGGTTCATAGACGGTTAATAGGATATTGGATTCATCACAATCTGAAGTAAAGATATCAAATCCTAGTTCGATTAAGCTGTTTTTAAGTTGCTTATAATTATTTTTATACCGGTCATACCTGTTCTCCGCACCTTCCTCGAGGAACTCATCGACAGCCTTGCGCAAGGCATACATAGTCTGAACCGGCGGTGTAAACCTGAATTGATTATATTCCTTAAAGTAGTTGTACTGATCAAACAAACTCAGATAGTAATTCCTGCGAGATATTTTCTGAAGAGTCAGCAGGTCGTTTTTTTTACAGATGACGAAATTAATACCAGCCATTCCCTGAATACATTTATTTGAAGTCCCGATTAAATAGTTCACCGGAGTTTTACTAATATCAATTGGGAGACCAGCATAACTGGAAATAGCATCGAGTATCAATACTTTGTTATACTTTTGACCAAGGGCAGAAAACTCGGCGATTGAATTAAGAATTCCGGTAGTAGTTTCGTGATGTACCATTACTATGTAGCCGATACTCTGATCGTTGATCAGATAACTTTCCACTTGATCGAAATCTATTTTTGCGCCCCATTCGTATTCGAGGCTGACAGGCTGTATATTATAAACTTCTGATATCTTTTTAAACCTTTCACCGTATGCACCATTAATTAAAATCAGCGCCTTTCGTGAACTATCAACCACTGAAGTCAAAACCGATTCCATAGCTGCAGTTCCGGAGCCGCCATTAATCACTGTAATATATGACTCATCGGCGTGAATTATATTTTTCAAATCCTTCTGAAGACTTACCGTTAAGTCAGCAAACTCTTTTTCTCTAGGACAGATATCAGGCACAACCTGAGCCATTTTTACTTTTTCACTTGTTGTTGCGGGTCCTGGATTAAGCAAAATTTTTCTATCAGTCATAGGATTTATCTTCTTTTTTTAAAATCAAGGGATGGATAATATTTTTGGCTCTATTATAATGATCTTCATTATCGATTTCGCACCAAATCAAATCTTCTATCTTCTCAACATGAATTTTTATTTTATTTGATATTTCAACAAGTGCTTTTTCGTAATCAATTTGATCTGTGCTTTGTAAATTATTTTCACTCCAATTACAGAGTTCTAAAAATGTTTCATAAGATATTTTAGAAACTCCGACCAATTCGCCATGAACATTACTCAATTCATTCTTAATCTTTGATAGATTTACCAAGTTTGAACCGGAATCAGTTTCCACATAAACTTCATCACCGGAATTTGTATTTCCTGATACAAGAATAACATTTTCATGCACCGAGTTTAAAACGTCAGTAACAGCTCTCCTTTCATAATAAATATCAGATTCCAGTAAAACAAATGACTCGTTGACAGCATTTTTCATATTTATTAAAGTAAAAAAACTGCTAGTGTTTTTATAATTGTGGTTTTTAATACATCGTATATTTTTACCATTGGAATACTTTTCATAATAAGATGAGCTGTATCCGGTTCCAATCAGAATACGTTCAATACCTGCTTCGAACAAGAGGCTGCAGGAACGTTCAATTAAACTTCTTTCACCGAATGCAATAAAGCCCTTAGGAATATCACCAAACTTATTATTAAGCCGTATTCCCTGACCCCCTGCCAGAACAACGGCCAAGTTAACATTTTCTTTTATTTTCATTAATTCTTCAGGTATGATTATGAGGAAGTAAGAAACTCAATCAATCTATCTTTCACCTCGAAGGGTTTTACAGTTGGCCGACCAAGATCTTTTTTTGATCCCGATTTTATTTTAAAATAAATAAAACACAAAGATTGAGATTGTTTCCAGTTCAATATTGCATCTTCGAGCTCAGACAAATTGTGACAATGGATTGAATTTATGTAACCACTAGAATACGCCAGATCAGGGAAGTCAACATTTGAAGAAACCGTTTCCTGCCCGCCGGTTGAATCATATGTATTATTGTCCAACAATATATGCAAAAAGTTATTCGGATTTGAGTCAGCAATTGTGGCCAAAGCACCGGAACGCATTAAAAGAGATCCGTCACCATCGATTACAATAACTTTTTTTCCGGGAGCATTCAAAGCAACTCCCAGTCCGAGCGAACTGATGCACCCCATAGAGCCAACCATATACAAATTGTTTTTCGAGTCTTCAATTTCATACAATTCTCTGCCGGTCTTGCCGGTAGTAGCCAATAGAGCTGTAACATTGTCTTTAAACCGACTAATAACTTTTAGAGTTTCCCATCTTGTCGGTAATTCATCAACAAAATCACTATTTTTTTTTGTTTTTGTGATCTGTATTTTTGGATAACTCTGTTTCAGGATAACGGATTCAAATGTGTTTTTTTTGACAACAAAGAAGAAAGGACGCCCCTCACTGATAATTTTATTGGCATTCAAAATTTGTTGTTTCGCGGTTGACAATTCATCACTTAGATATTCCCATTCAACTTCCATTAATTCAAGAAGCCGTGGAGTTATTTTACCCATCAATTCATGCTGAGGCTCATCATTTAATCCTTCTTCTCCCCTGAGTGAGACAAAACCCAAGACAGGAATCTTAAACGGATACAATAAGGAAGTAATGGGCGAAACAGCGTTCGTTAGTCCCGAATTTTGCATTAAAACTACCGCTTTCTGCCCTGTTAAATAGCAGCCTGCAGCGATACTGACAGCGTCACCTTCATTAGTAGCTTTGATATATGTGCAATCATTAATGGCGTAGTTAATCAGATGTTTCAGAAATGAGCAAGGCACACCCGAATAAAAGTTATATCCAAGATTTTTAAGCTCACATCCAAATTCATGAGTATTAATCATTTAATTTCACTAGCTTTATGTAAGTCGTAAACTGAATCTATGTCCAGCCATGAGCCTTTAATATACTTAACTGAAATTTTCGAATCTTTTAAAACTTCTTTAAATAAATCACAGAGCGTCATTTTATTAAATCCTTCTTTACCGCTCAGAACTTCGAGCGCATTCTTAACAATTTGAGAACCTTTCGGATTCACTTTCCACAAGCCAATAAATTCGCCAGTTATTTGTTCTTTTTCAAGTTCACCAGACATATCAATGAGACTAACCGATTCGGACCAAATAAATTTAGAATACAACTTATCGGCTTTAACATAATCAATATTTTCCCCCGAAATTTTATAATCCGCATCTACAATAATTGTAATATCATTATTATCATTCATCAGTTCATTCAGAATATAGTCTTTGAAAATAATATCACCGAAACTTATAATCGTATTGCCAAGGAATTTATCCCTGGATACATACAAAGAATACAATTCTTTAGTTTCGCTATATATATCATTATCAACAAAATTAATATTACCATAAGTAATTTTCTCCTTAGCAAATCCTCTAACTACAGTAATATCTTTCACACCCACTTTATTGAATGAATCTATCTGCATACCTAAAATTGATTGTCCATCTTTTATACTTACAAGTGTTTTTGGAATATGAGCAGTCAATTCTCCTAAATCACCCTGACTGGCTGCCAAAACGATAGCATTGACGACTTTATCCGCGGAAGGCAAATATTTACTTTCCGCCTTTTTTAACTCATCGGCGCCCTGCAACCTAAATATTTCAGAGACACTGGAAATTTCATCTTCAATACAAGAAATATTCCTGTTAACAAATATTTTTTTTGAATTTTTCTGCATAATACTGATTGAAGAACGAAGCATATGATTAGCCCAGATAATTAAACTCACTTTTAATTCTTCAAATCTTTCAGTAGGGGTTGAATAATATTTTGTAGGAACAATTATCACAGGATGTCTATTACCCCATTCAAGCATAAAATTTTCGATATCGGACGGATTACTTTTTTTACTATGAACAAGAATTGCATCAGCACCTGCCTCTTTATAAGCCTCAGCTCTTCTTATCGCTTCATTAAGACCCCAGCCGGCGATAAACGCCTCTGTTCTGGCCACTACAATAAAATCATCGTCTGACTGAGTATCTTTAGCAGCTTTTATTTTTCCACAAAATTCATCTACATTTGCCAACGGCTGCATTTCTCCCGAGATAAACGAATTAGTTTTGGGAAAGAGTTTATCTTCAATACAGACTCCTGCAACATTTCTCTGTTCAAGTTTTTTTACAAGCCGCCTCATATTATTGAAGTTTCCGAATCCAGTATCACCATCAAGTAAAATCGGGATAGATGAATTATCTGACATGAACTCGCAAACTTCCAGTATTTGTGTCCAGCTTGCTTCATTATTATCCCGGACACCCAGAGATGCAGAAATGCTTAACCCGCTTGCCCAGATTCCTTTGAAGCCTGCTTCTTCAACAATTTTTGCAGATAAACCATTGTGAGCCTCAAGTATAAATTCCAGATCCCTGGAGAGAATAAAATCCTTAAGCTGCGTTGTTTTCTTAATATCTGTTTTCATTTATATTCAAGTTGATTTTATGTAATTGAATAATCTTCATTCGGATAGGTCCTTACAGGTATATTCTTATTCTGAAGAACTCCTTTTACCATATTAGGCGTATACTTTGTGTAATGATAAATACTTGCAGCAGCAACTGCAGAGGCATTCCCAATTTTCACTGCATCAATAAAATCATTTAACTTGCCGACCCCGCCGGCAGCGATCACAGGGATAGAAACACTATCCGCGACCAGTTTAATAAGTTCTATATCATATCCCTGCATCATTCCGTCATAACTAATTGAATTAATTAATATTTCACCTGCTCCAAGCTCTTCAACCCGTTTTGCAAGTGTTACCGGATCAAGACCGGTTGGGTGTGAACCACTTCTGGTATAAACTTCATATCCATCATCCTTTTTCAGTGCATCAATGGATACAACAATGCATTGTGAACCAAATATGTTTGCGCCCTCGGTTATAATTTCTGAAAGCTCAACAGCAGCTGTATTAAGAACTATTTTTTCAGCTCCGGCCTGAATTATTTTTTTCATAGAATCCACGGTACGGATTCCCCCTCCGAATGCAAATGGCACAAATAATTCCTCGGCAATATCCCTCACAAGATAGGGATCAATATCTTCCTCATCGAGTGTTTTACCTCTATCTAGTAAAATCAGTTCATCAACTAATCGCTCTTCAAATACTCTTACAATTGATATCGGATTTGCAATTGTTCTCGGATTCTTAAACTGGACGGGTTTTTTTAATAATCCGTCCTGAATGATTAATAGTGGTATCACTCTTACTTTTAACATAAGTGTTTTCTACGTTTGATTTGAGCAGTAATTCAGAAAGTTTGATAATACTTGTAAACCATATCGCTGGCTTTTTTCAGGATGGAATTGTGTAGCAAAAATATTCTCATGTTCTACTGCAGCTACAAATTCATGACCGTAAGTGCAGAGAGTTGGAACAAGATTTTCATCATTTGGAACCGCATGAAAACTGTGAACGAAGTAGAAATCCGCTAATGGATTAACATCAGCAAAGAGCCTTGCTGCAGGATTAACTTTCACCGAATTCCATCCCATATGTGGAATCCTTAATCCGAATTTATCTGCATCAAGTTTATTAATGGATAACCGCAATAATTCCAATCCTTCGTTATGCCCTCCTTCAGTTCCATAATCTGCGAAAAGCTGCATTCCCAAACAAATGCCCAAAATAGGTTTTTTGTTTTCCAGTACTTCATATCTGATAGAATCGACAAGATCTAATTTTCTTAAGGTATCGATTCCGTGTTTGAAAGAACCAACACCGGGAAGAATGAGTGCATCCGAGTTTTTAATATCGTTTTTTAAATTTGAAATGTTTGCCGAGTAGCCAAGGAACTCAACTGCTTTCTGAACATTCCGGAGATTCCCGGCATCATAATCTATGATTGTTATAATAATTCCCATAAAAAGCATGATTCCATGTTTAACTGTTTTCCCAACTCTTCTGAGGGTCTTTTCGAAGATTTAAATATTTTTCCTTCATAACAAGACTTCCATCAATATCCCTTACCAGTTTTCCCTCTTTCGTTTCAAACAAGGCTCTGTTAGTAAAAGAATCACAAATACTATCAAATTCCTGAATGCTGATATTAAAGTGCTCACAAAATGTTTCTACTGCTTCTTTGGGATACTTGCCGTCATATCTTTCAACAAGTCTTACACCCTCTTCTCTCGAGATTAACTTATTTCTTACATCATAGGAGGCCGAGTCTGTTGCTCTTCCGAAACCATATTTAACATATTTCAGATAGTCATGTAGATTCATCGATAAACAATCTAATTTTTCAGAATCGGTATAAGAGATTTCGATGCGTCCTCTTTTCCTTTTCCAACCTATTTTTTCAATTATATCGAAATTCTCAGGGACGTTCCACTTAAAGTAGTATCCCATAAATACACCCATGCCACCCCAGTTTTCTACATCCTCTTTGCTGGGATAAACATACAATTTTATATCAGATAACTTAATGCCCAATTCTTCAGAGACCATATCCTGAGGGCGAAGTCCGTTGAGACAGCCGTAGTCATTAAGCCAGTCTTCGTTAAATATTCTTTTGTTCCTGTCAGAAACAGTTTCTGCACCGCCATATTCCATCTGAGGTGACTCGCCCCAGAATATTAATGGAATATTGAATTTTATTGCAAAATGAACCGGGACACTCCAGATTCCCATATGATTAGCCCATTCCATGTCGCCAACTCTTTTGAAACCTTCCATGATAAGCTTATCGTAGATAATTGGATTTCTCTTAAAGTGAATTAAATCAACACCTAGTCTACTAATGTTATCCAGGTTCTCTCTTCCGATTTGAGTAGGTAATGTTGGTTCAAAGCATATACACAATGGATTCAATCCGTATACCTCTTTTGCATAATAAAGAGATAGATGACTGTCTTTTCCACCGCTGACAGGAATTAAACAATCATATTTGAGGGGATCATTCTGTCTGTATTTTTCAATAAGAGAGTCAAATTCCTCTTTTCTTTGCTCCCAGTCTATGCTATCTTCATGATTGCCATGTTTTTTTTCAAATGATCTGCAGGCATCACATACACCTTTGTCATCAAACCTGAGATCCGGTCTTGTATCGGGCGTTAAACAGTTAGTACAGAAACGCATACATTAATCCAATTGCTTAATGAAACATTAATTAATTATGGTCCAACATTATAATTTTTTTCTGATTTCCTTCATTATCAAGATAGTAAAGCTGGGCTTTTTCTTTTGTTCTTTCCCAGTATCCATCATTAAGAGAAAGATTCAGATTTTTAACTTGCGGATGTGCCTCTAAGAAATCGTTGATCTCTGTAAGGGTAAAGACTTCGCCTTCTTCATACAATGCTTCAAAAATCGCATTGAATACCTGGAAATCCTCGTCATAATCCAGCGTTAATCTGGCTCCGTTATCACTATGCCTCTCGGAGACCGGCTGAAGTATTTCATGCTTGCAAAGTCCGGTTTTTGTGAAAAAGTAAATAAATCCCGTGTCATTATTCACGGTTTTATAATGTTCATAAACCTTATCCATTGCAGACTTTGTAAAACTCTTGGTAGCGATTCCAAGCGGAAGATTATCACATGTAACAATATCAAGACTGTTATCACTTAACAACTTTTTCATTGTAAGGTCCATATACAATGTGTCTGCTGTAACATCATCTCCATCAATCTGAATTACTGCATCAAAGTTAAACTGATTCATAGCATCGTAGAACCTTTTTATTATATCATCGGTCGAACCACGAAATACACTTGCGCCGTAATTCTTAACAACTTCAACTAATTCATCATCCGAACTTTCCTCAGTTGTACAAACTACAACGTTCTCTTTGTCAAGATATTCGGATTTAAATGCTCTGTCTAAAAGGTGACATACAACCGGTTTACCGCATATATCCTTAATTGCTTTACTAAGTAATCTTTCCGATTTCAACCTAATCGGTATCAAAGCTCCAATTTTTTTGTTGGTCATCAATTCCTCTAATTAAAAAAATTCAATAGTTTTTTTCAAAGCTTCACACTCCGGAAGTGCAACCTCTTTGCTTTCAAAGTTATTAATGAACTGCATTAATTTCGGCTGTACTTCTTCGGCAACAGGACACAACCCCTTTTTATAGTCAATACCGTCATAGATTTGCGGACATCTTTCTTTGTAGGATTTATTTAAGAACATCTCTTCCTCATATGTTAAAACCCACGCGCCGTAAATACCGTGTCCGCCGAATTCAATAAATTTTTTCCTGAATTCATACCAGGTAACAGTCGGGTGTTCAAATTTCACCGTATACGTCCAATACGTATTTAAAGAACCGGTCGGATTTTTTTGCGGTACAATATAAGAGCAATCCTTTACAATCTCATCATACATCTTCGCGATTTCTATTCTAAGATTAATAAAATAATTCATTCGTTCTGTCTGAGCCAATCCAACGGCAGCAGCCACTTCAGGCATTCTATAATTATAACCAAATGCATCATGGCGTTTATATTTGGGATCCTGAAATACGTCTTTGTTCAATTTAATTCTTCCATCACCAGGCTTCATTGATGCATATCCGAGCGAACCAAATTTGCGCATTTTAACAGCCAGCTCTTCATCATTTGTAACAATAATTCCTCCATCACCGGTGGTAATTTGTTTAGAGTTTTCAAGACTATAGCTGGTTATATGAGCAATTGAACCAATTGGTCTGTCTTTATAGGTTGCCATATGCGCTTCGGCGGCATCATTTATTACTATCAAATTATGCTCTTCGGCAAGTTCCATCATTGGATCCAGATCACAGCACAAGCCATAAAGTGATACCGGCATAATTGCTTTCGTTTTACTTGTGATTTTCCTTTTTATATCTTCCGGATTGATGTTAAACGTATCGGGATCAATATCTGCAAAGACTGGTATAGCATTTTGTGCCAGAATAACATCCGCATTGCAAATAACAGTTAATGGGGGTATAATCACTTCATCCCCTGCTTTCACCTCTGCAGCTTCTAATGCAGCATGCAGAGTTGAAGTACCTGAGTTAAAAGTAACTGCATGTTTTGCTCCGACTTTTTCTGCAAATGCTTTTTCAAATCTGTTATTCATATTGCCCGATGTTGATGAACCTTCTCCTGAGTCGAGGACTTCTTTTATATACTTGAATTCCAGGTCCCCGAAACGCCATGTGTTATTCATAAAATTATTGCCTTCTTTTTAGTTTATTTAATAAAATTAAATTTCACTTTTAAATTCGTCTTTGAAACATCCCATGTAAATATGATCGATGTATTCCCCCTCAAATCTGTCAGTCTTTCGCATTACACCTTCTACTTTGAATCCAAGTTTTTCAAATACTCTCTGCATTGATTTATTGACATCCATCAATCCTGCGGTTAATTTTCTCATGCCAAGAATATCAAATAGATATTTTGCAACAGCACCAATTGAATCAGTGGCAATACCTTTACCCCAGTAATCTTTGCAGCCGATTAGAATGCCAATATCAGCTATTCTTGTATACCAGTTGATGTTATTAACTCTGATTGTCCCAATAAATTTATTCTCATCGCTACTATAAATAGCAAGGAATATATCGTTTTTACTTTTCATCACATTATTACAATACTCACGAACATCATTAATATTCACAGGTGTAACATAATCAAGCCGGTTAATTGTTTTGATAACGTCGTAATCCCGCAGCCAGTTAAGATAATCCGGGTCTTCTATGTGCTTTTCTTCGAACGGTAGTAAGTAGCTTTTTTTACCTTTCAGTCTAAACATATATTCTCCAAGTGAATTTATTAGTATTAGAATATCGAATAAACTTACGTCTAATCAGATTAAACTCATTATCTGCTTGTATTTATCCAATTCCCCAATATCAAGCCACGATTTTTCAGATATGGGAAATACTCCAACCTTTCCACTTTTATTCTTAACCTTTTCAATCAGTTCTGTCATATGAAATTTAGTATTCTCAGGTATCAAATTAATCACTTCGGGTTCAATCATATACATACCGGTACTGACCAAATAATCATATTCAGGTTTCTCAATAATCCTGTCTAGTGTTCCGCCATTGGATATATCACAAATTCCGTAGGGGATTTGAAAATTCTTCATTGATGCAACAATCGTAATAAGATTTTGTTTGGCTTTATGATACCGATAAATATTATTATAATTAGCCCTAATTATTATATCGCAATTTGAGACAAAAAAAGTTTGTGTAATTTTTCCTTTTAGATAAGCCAGAGCCCCGGAAGTTCCCAGCACTGATTTTTCTTCAATTGTCTTGATTTTATACGGATAATTTTGATCAGCTAAAAACGCCTTTATATAATTTGATTTGTGATTAAGGGATAGATAAAACTCATCAATGCCGAATTTATTAAATTCATCCATAATTACTTTCAGAATGGGTTCATCACCTATTGGAACTAACGGTTTTGGCAATACCTTCGTAATTGGATCCAGCCTTAAACCTTTACCGCCGGCCATTATTACTACCGGTATCTTTAGTTTCTTTTCCTTCTTAGCAATATTTTCAAATCCCAGGAAATCCTCTTCGGTTATCAATTCAAGCAGTTTATCATTTTCAATTACTAAAACATGCTGTATATGTTCCTGTTTGATTAATTCGAGAATATCATTTTTATTGTAGCCCGGACCGACAGAAAGAAAGTTCTTATTACAAATTTTTATCACTTCTTCTTCAAGAGAATATCCGTTTATAACGGCTCTTCTGAAATCACCATTAGTTATTATGCCTTTCACTTTAATATCATCATCAACTATGATGACTATTCCCCTGCCTGTATCATCCATTTTTTGAACTGCGGTACGAAGTGAATCTTTTTCATTAACAAAGTAATTAAGCATTTTTTTATTGTTCAAAGTATCATCTTCAATTTGTTCGATTATATTGTTGTAAATCCCCCGTCAACCAATAACACTTCACCGGTAATATAGGAAGCAGCCTCAGAAGATAAAAACACCACAGGTTTGGCCACTTCATCAGGAGTACACATTCTATTTAAAAGTGTTTTCTGTAAATACCTGTTTATAAAAATTTCCGGCTGATTATTTGCCACACCTCCTGGTGCAACTACATTAATTCTGATATTAAACTTTCCGAAATAACTTGCCAGATATTTTGAGTAGGCAATTATCCCTCCTTTTATCGCACTGTATGCAGCGGGAGAAGTCATATCAGTACCTTCGTATATTTTAAAATCAGGTCCTACAATACCGTAAATAGAGCTAATATTAATTATACTTCCCGAATGCCTTTCAGCCATTACTTTAGCCACTTCATTTGAAGTAATGCAATATTGATTTAGCTGCATATCCACGTTTTTTTGCCAGCTACTTGTATCGATATTTTCCAGTTTATTGCCCCAGTCATCTGTCCTCGGATATGAATTATTTACCCAAACATCAAATGGATCTCGGGTTGAATGTAAACAATTAATAAAATCCGGGATATCTTTTATGTTAGTAAAATCAAAATTCTCGTAAGATAATTTTTCTGAATTTAAGCTCGCTTGAAGTTTAGCAAACCTGGGAGCATCAATATCTATTACTATTACATTCGCTCCGGCGTTCAGGAATTGTCGAACAATGGCTTGGCCAATTAAACCCAAACCTCCGGTAACGAAGACATTCTTGTTTTCCAGTCCAAAAAAACTTTGTTTCTCATTTAAATTAGTCAAGGTCTTCCCATGAGATTAATTGATCTTGTTTAATACTGTTTTTGCATTTTCTCCCGATTACAAATTGATATTCATCCGGTTGAATACCCGTACCGGGTCTTTTGAACTCAATATCACTATTTTCAATTCTTTCACCTTCAGCAATATCTCTACTAGCTACTAAACTTCTTCTGAAGGAATTAATTCGTTCATCATCTTCTACGCGTAAAATTCTGCCGGTTCCCAAAGCATCTACAATTCTTTTGGATTCGGTGACAATTACACTCATTTCATCGGGAGTAGCCGATACTTTATGATCCCAGCCGAACATATTTTTATCCAATGTATAATGTTTTTCAATTAATTTCGCTCCCAGGGCAACAGCAGCAAGTGGAATGGATGTGCCGAGAGTATGATCTGAAAATCCTATCGGATAGTCAGGATAAACTTGCTGAAGAGTTTTTATTCTGTTTAAGTTGACTTCCGTATCCTTCGGAGGATAAACTGCTACACAATGCAGTATTATTATCTCATTGTTTCCAGCATTTTCAATTGTTCTTACAGCCTTGTCTATTTCATAAAAATTACTCAATCCCGTAGAAAGAACTATAGGAAGTCCCTTTCCGGCGACATATTCCAAAAACGGGTAATTGTTCAAATCCATAGAGGCTGTTTTAATAAATCCGGTATTTAATTTTTCAACGAGAAAATCCGTTTCAGGCCTGGAGAACGGTGTCGAGGTACATTCAATATTCTCATTATCCGAAAATTTCTTCATGGATAGAAGTTCATCCGGAGAGATGGCAAATTTTTCAACTATTTCTTCAAGGGTATAATCAGTTCTGTTCCGGTAGTCATCGGCAACAAAGTAATTGTCATCATAAGTTTTTCTTGAGAATATAGTTTCTTTACTCCAGCTTTGAAATTTTACACAATCGGCACCGGATTGTTTTGCACTACTGATTAGCTTCTTTGCAATCTCCATATCCCCATTATGATTCGAACCTAGTTCAGCAATAATATATGGATAATTTGTGTTTTTGATCTTTTCGAAAAAATTACTCTTCATGTTGCCTCCAAACCGATAAACTAATAATTTCACTCCACCAACCCTGGTAGAGTTCAGAATAATGGCTATTTACAAATTCAACATATCTTTTAAGTTTTTCCTGATTACTAAAAATTTCTTCAAACATCATTATTTCATCAAGCTTCGCTCTAATTTTAGTTTTCACAGGATTATTATCTGAACACCTTTTTATTAATTCAGTATAATGCAATTTCTTGACAAACAAGAAGAATTTAATTTTTTTCTCATTGATACTGTTCGTCATCCCGACCGTATTATTCTCATCTTGTCTGTAATATGTAACGGTTTCCCTTACAAACTTCGCTTCTATACCCTGTAAAAGTATTGAGGAAAATAGGAACCAGTCAATTGCAACAATATCATCAGGAATATTCGGAATTTCTACCTGCAAAAGATTAATTCCTGAATTCGTTAATCCCATTACATTCCTGTCAATGATTTCATCGAAAGCCAGAAAATCATTTGAGCAAAAACCTGAAATATAACTTTGCTTAATTATTTCAGAATCCTCATTAATCAAATTTAGATCGTTAAATATCACCGGATGATTTGCGAGATTAAGTTTTGATTTTTCTATTCTGTCATTTCCGAGCTTATCATCAATATCACTGAATATTAAATTTGCATATCCGTTATCCACACAATATTGTAGTCCGATATTTCTAATCTCTGGAAATGACTTTCTAGAAGATATACTCAAATTGAAATAATTGCGAACCGGGCATTCCGGCATAGGAGTATTATCATTAATAAAGATCAAATCAAAATCACAGTCACTTTGTTCTGACAATGAGTTAAAATAATCTTTATGGTATTTCTCCGCTCCCGGATAATTTACGGTTAATATAGCGGTATCAGATTTCTTCATAATCCAAAATATGGATAAATGAATCCCTACATTTGACTAACAATGTAGAATCATAGAATTTTGCCACCAATGTACCTGGTGATAGATTCTCTTCAATAGGTATTTTATTAACTATTTTTGCTCTCCAAATCTTAATGTTCTTCCCATCTAACTTGGCAACTGCTCCCGGGTAAGGTTTAGAAATCGCCCTTATCTTGTTAAATATTCCTGAGCCGTTTGAGTCCCAATTTATTAATGAATCATAATCATTTCTTAACCTTCTGAAATTGCCTTCATTGATATTCTGCTTTAATCTGGGTGCGTTGTCCTTCCGAATTAGCGGAAAATACGATCTCATAAGATTATAAGTTGCTACATCCAACTTATCCAACACATCATTAATATAATCATTTTCCTCGATTTTAAATTTTTCCTGCGCAATTATGTCTCCTAGATCCGGAGTACTATTCAGATGGAACATTGATAGCGCGCTTTCTGTATATCCTTCCTCTATCTGCCATGCCAGTACAGATCTCCCTCTATCATTGGGTAATTTTGCTGGATGAAATCCGATAACGGATTTTACAGGAATTGACAGAAGTTCATTTGATAACAACCCGGACCAACCGGTAACAAATATAAAATCCGGATTTATATCTCTTATCTTATCAATATATTTATTTGCATTCATGTTGCCAATTATTTCAATGTTGTCATGATAATGATTTAAATCGACGTATCTGGGAAGATCCATACCCGAAGGATGAGTAATTATTAGTTCAATTGTTACATGTTTATTGCTTAACAAGTAATCTAAAACTAATTTACCATTTGTAAGTCCACCTATAAAGACGATTTTCATATTACAAATAATTATAGTTTTTCAAATAATTGCATGAAAGATTCTGCATATTCAACACCTATTCTACTCCCTCTGTATTGAGCCACAGCTTTAATCGTATCTATACTCCGGGGGAAAGGCCCGTTCATGATTTCACTTTTATACAGCTTCATAATTTCAATTTTTCTCACAAAGAATTCAGTTATGTCAATAAAAACGTTAGGGCTGAAGCTTATGCCCGGTATTGGGATACTATAGTCCGTCTCCGATAATGTTTCATACATCAGAATTTTTTCTATGGAGGGATACCGGAAACTTTTAGTCGCACTGAATATAGCTTTAAATGCTGCTTGGTGATCAGTATGTACATCATTAAAAAACGGAATAAACAATATATCCGGATTTATGTTCTTCATAACATCTGAGAACTCATTCACCAATACATCCGTACCCAAAGAGTCCAATTTTGTGGAGTCAAAATCCAGCATAAAAGTTCCATCAAAACCATATTTTCCTGTAACCTCTTTTATCTCTTTTTCTCTCGCAGTAACACGTTTTGGACTCCAGCCCAAATCAACTGATATTTTCGTGAGATTACACCAAAAGATTTGATCACCTTCTTGTTTCCTTTTTAATAACGTTCCTCCGCATCCGAGGGTTTCATCATCAGGATGTACAGATACTGCCAGTATTTTTTTCATATAGACTACTTTAATAAAAATTATAAAATTGTACCTAACCGGTCCCCAACTCTAATTGAACCGTCATAATAATATTCAACAATTTTAATCGTACTGTCGCCGGTTTTTACAATTAATGATTTACCAGACCTTCCTACTACTTGACCAGGTATACACCTATAGTTAACAGCGTCTCTGATCAGCTCACATTTATTAATTTTTATTTCTTCCCCCTTGAGTGATGACCGGGCCATAGGTCCAGGTTCACAAATAGCTCTGATGAAATTAAAAATATCTCTTGAATTTAATTCCCAGTTTAAAAGTTCATCGCCTTCTCCCCTTTTCCCACAGTAAAATCCAACTGGGTGTATATCAGATTGCTTAGTAACTTTTATATCTTCCCTAATATATAACCGCAGGGATTCAACTAGCAATTCTGCGCAAGCTTTATACGCTGTAGTTAGAAGTGTTTTGTAACTATCATCATCACAAATTGGGAATACTTTCTGAAGAATTATATCTCCCGTATCAATACCCTCATCAACGTAATGTACTGTTATCCCAAATTCCTTTTCGTCATTAATTAGAACCCAGTTAAGAATATTTCGTCCTCTGTAAAACGGAAGTTTACCAGCATGACAATTTATTACCTTACCTGGAGGTAAATTTATAATTTCTTTTTTAAAAATCTGATCAAAACTCATCGACACGAAAATATCACAATCGTATGTCTTTACTTGCTCTAGGAATTTTGAATCATTGATATTAGGGACTTTTAAACAGGGGATATTATATTTTTCAGCAAGTCCAGACAGAATATTGTCCTCAGAATTATATCTTAGACAAATAAACTTAATTTGCATACTAGGTTCGGCTGAAATAAGATTAAATGCTTCATGTGCCCAGGGACCATCAGCAAAATACCCGATCGATATAGTTTTTTCACTCATTTAATTTTTCCTCATCCGAAACAATTTAATTGAATGACCTTATTTATTTTAGCCCCTATAGCTACTGGGAATGTTCACAATTCTTTCTACAAGCCAACGAGCATTATCAAGATTACCAGTTTGACATTCATTGTACATATCCAATTTATTCATTAACCGCCAGGCAGGTCGAGTCATTATTCCCTGAGAATTTGTTGATTCAAGGAAATCATCACGTTCAGTTGGACTATTAAGTAAAATAGTATTTTAACCAATAATTTGAAACAGAATCACCCGGCTCTTCAATATACCTGATATCGAGTTTGTTAAAAAAAACACTATAAAGATTTGATGTCTCTCTTTTATTCTTAATTATTTCACCGATATATTCCATTTGTGCTACACCAATTGCCGCATTTAAATTTGTCAACCTGTAATTATAGGCAACTGTATCATGAATATACTCCCATTTATGCGGTACCTTGCCGGTAGTGGTAATATGCAATGCCTGCTTAGCAATAGACTCATCATTGGTAATTATCATACCACCACCGCCAGTAGTAATGGTTTTATTTCCGTTGAAGCTGATAACTCCCAGTTGACCGAAAGTGCCGGTATGCTTCTGCTTATAGACAGATCCTAAAGATTCCGCCGCATCCTCCACTATCGGGATTCCATATTTATTTCCAATCTCGACAATTTCATCAATCCTGCATGGAAAACCAAAAGTATGCATAGGAACAATCGCGCTTATTGAATATCCGCTTGTTTTATTAATAGTCTTTTTCTTACTCGAATCATACCGGGCGTTATTAGCCAGCCAGTAATTCAATTTTTCAGGTGACATTCCCAATGTATCTTTATCAACATCGACAAATACAGGTTTGCCTCCAGCATGCGATATAGAATTTGCAGTTGCAACAAAAGTAAGCGGTTGTGTAATTACTTCATCTCCATTTTCCACCCCCGCCAGTTTCAATCCTACCTGTAACGCAGCAGTCCCATTTACTATCGCAATCGCATATTTAGCTCCGGTATATTCGGCAGTCATTTCTTCAAATCGTGCAACGTATTCTCCAATATAAGAAACATAAGTGGTATCGATACAATCCAATAGATACCTCTTTTCATTTTGCAGAAAGACTGGAGCATGTAGAAGTACTGGATTTTGATTCGGATATAGATTTTTTATAAAATCTATTATTTCTCTATACATTATAAATGCCTGGCTTAAACATGCTCTGATTTTCTGTTATCCAATCAATAGTTTCTTTCAATCCGGAATCCAAATTATAGTTAGGTTTCCAATTAGTATTGTTAATTATTAATGTATTATTGCAGAGAAGTCTGCCAACTTCGCTGTTTTTTGGTCTAACACGTTCTTCTGCAGTTATTATTGAGGTATTGATTCCCATTAATCCGGATATTTTATTTACCAAATCACCTATTGAAATTTCTTGATTCATTCCGATATTCGTAGTTTCTCCAAACAATTTATCGGATTTATATATCTGGTAAAATCCACTACAGGTATCCTTTACGAATGTAAGATCTCTAGTCGGTGACAAATTCCCTAATTTCAATTCTCTTGAGGATTTCAAAAGCTGAGAAATAATAGTTGGAATAATTGCACGCGCGGACTGTCTAGGACCGTAAGTATTAAAGGGTCGAACAATTTTCACAGGTAAATTAAATGACCTGCAGTAACTTGTAGCTATTTGATCAGCGGCAATTTTTGAGGCGGAATAAGGAGATTGACCGATCATAGGGTGTTTTTCATCAATCGGAACATACTGAGCTGATCCATATGTCTCACTTGTGGAAGTAACTAACACCTGATCGATATTTAACTCCCTGGCTGTTTGAAGAATATTATACGTTCCGTTTATATTTGTTTCTATATACGCCTTAGGTGAAACGTATGAATAGGGTATTCCAATTAATGCTGCCAGATGAAAAACAATATTGCATCCTTTAACAGCTGCAGATACTGAATCGTAATCTCTTATATCACCTGACACAACTTCTATTTCTGATTTAACACCGGAGTTTTCAAGCCATCCCCAGTTATTATTTGAATTGTATTTAACAAATGCCCGTACTTCAAAGCCCTTCTTAACAAGAAACTCTGTTAAGTGAGATCCAACGAATCCCGCCGCACCCGTAACAAGTATCTTTTCCATTAATAACCTTTTTTAAGAATATTTATATAATCAGATTTCACCATTAAATTAACCAGTGAAAAAAGATCTGTCTTCGCCACCCAATCCAAATGCTCTTTAGCCCTTGAAGCATCACCGATTAACGCATTAACTTCGGTTGGACGATAATATCTGGGATCGACTCTAATAATTTCATCGCCTATTTTTAATTCATTAGTAGCAGTATCTGAGTTCGATATTATTTTAGCAAGCCCGTTATCGTTTTGCTGAATTCCCGCAATAATATTTTCTTTCATCATCGCTAACTTATCAGGATTCAATCCTGCTATAACACCTCTTTCATTATTACCGCTCCCCTCCCAGTCTATCTCAATTCCGTATTCTTCAAAGCTCAATTTACAAAAATCCCTAACAGTATGAGCTACACTTGTTGCTAATACAAAATCTTCCGGTTCTGAGAATTGCAGCATACGCCACATTCCCTCAGTGTATTCAGGAGCATAACCCCAGTCTCTTTTCGCTTCCAGATTACCGAGTCTTACAACCTTTTGTTTCCCTAGAACTATTCTACCGGCGGCCCTTGTTATTTTCCTCGTAACAAATGTTTCACCCCTGCGCGGAGATTCATGATTAAATAGAATACCGTTCACAGCAAACAAATTATAAGCTTCCCTGTAATTTTTAACTATCCAGTATGCGTACAATTTTGCAACTCCGTATGGAGAACGCGGGTAGAACGGAGTATTCTCATTTTGCGGTACTTCCTGAACTTTACCATACAACTCTGATGTTGAAGCTTGGTAAAACCTTGTCTGTTTATCAAGACCCACTTCTCTTATAGCATCAAGAAATCGAAGAGTCCCCAATGCATCCACTTGTGCAGTGTAATCTGGAATTTCAAACGATACTTTAACATGGCTTTGTGCTGCAAGATTATAGATCTCATCGGGTTCAATTTTTTCTAAAAGTCTGTTGATATTACTGGCATCGACTACATCGCCGTGATGGAGAAACAAAGTTTTATCATGAACTTCAGGATCATTGAACAAATGATCGATACGCTGTGTGTTAAAGGAACTGCTACGACGTATAACACCATGTACTTCGTAACCCTTCTCAAGAAGTTGTTCAGCTAAATAACTGCCATCCTGACCGGTAATACCCGTTATTAATGCGACTTTCTTAGACATGTATCAATTCCAAATTGTTATAAACGGATTGGTTGGTTGAGTGATTGGTTGATTGAAATTATAAAACGGATTCGAGTATTGGTTCAATCATTCAATCTTATTAAGTTCCTATATTATTTTTCAGAAACCATTCGTAAGTTTTTTGGATTCCTACCTTTAAACTAGTTTTATGCTTCCATCCTAATTCATGTAGTCTAGTAACATCCATTAATTTCCGCGGTGTACCATCAGGCTTAGTCGTATCATAAGCAAGTTCACCGTCAAACCCTATAACGGTTTTTATTGTATCAACTAATTCGGCAATACTTAAGTCCTGACCCGTACCAATATTTATATGAGATAGATTTTGTTTGTATAAATCTTTTGCATCAATCTTATTCAAAAGATGATAAACTGCATCGGCTAAATCTTCCACGAACAAAAATTCTCGTTTAGGTTTACCTGTGCCCCAAACCTCAACTTCTGATTGCTGCCGTTCTTTCGCTACATGTATCTTTCTAATCAAAGCCGGGAGTACATGAGAGGTTTCAAGATTAAAATTATCATGAGGTCCATACAAATTAGTCGGCATCACAGAATAGAAATTTGATTGATACTGTTTGTAATAGTTTTCACAGAGTTTGATTCCGGCTATCTTTGCAATTGCGTAAGGTTCGTTTGTATATTCCAAGTAATCAGATAGCAGATATTCTTCCTTAAGAGGTTGCGGGGCCATCTTAGGATAAATACAAGAACTGCCAAGAAAAATCAATTTCTTCACCCCATATTTAAAAGCAGCGTGAATTACATTAGCTTCAATCATGAGGTTGTTGTATATAAATTCTGCACGATATGTATTATTGGCAAGTATTCCACCGACTTTAGCGGCTGCCATAATTACCTGATCAGGTTTTTCAGATTCGAAGAATTGTTCTACTTCTACCTGTCTGGTTAAGTCAAGTTCGTTCAGGTCTTTGCCAACTAACTGGTAATTTTCATCCTGGCTGAATAGGCGCCATAACGAACTTCCTACCATGCCCTTATGTCCAGCAATATATAGCTTCTTTGTATTTCTCATTTGCAAACCATTATTAAATATAAATCGGCTGAACCAACCCAGCCAAAGTGACGGCGGGCAGGCATTCCTTTATGACCAATTATATACAGTTTTGCTTTTCTAATTTAGTCTTTAAACGGTTTCTTTAAGTAAACAGTTAATGATAGTCCTGAATTAATTGTGCAGTTGCAGCTAATTCATTCAAAATATTATTTTAAACGACTATCTATACTCCATAACAACCAAGCCTAATCTTAGGCAAGCAGTCACACATCCATACAACCAATCTGTTCAACATTTGGTTTTATGGTCTAAAAACAATCCCCTTATCCTGCAACTGCGTTTTTATCTTCTGCATAGATTCGTTCACATCAATTTTACCGGAGACTTTAAGGTCATGAGATACATTGGTTGAATGATCTTCACCTACCCAGATAATCTCGATCTTATCCGGGTTAACTATTGTCTTGATAATCTCCAGATCATCCTGAGGAAGTTCTCTTGCCGTAACTATAAGGAGCACACCGCTATCAAGCATGATGTGCGCGACTTCGGAGAGTCTTCTTAAATGCTCCGTACGAGAGTTTTCTTCTTTTAATCCAGACCCATCTCCTCCGGCAATAGCCGGATTAACTGATATTATATAACTTTGTTCTCTGGTGAATCTTTAAGCGTTCTTAGGTACTTGATTAATTTAACAGAAAACAAAAACAACCGATCTTTCAAATCTTTTGATTGTTCACTCATATTTCAAAGTATTGTCTTCTTTATACTTTGTCATTTACACTTTGGATTTGTTTCCTTCAGATACGGCTTCGCCCGGTCAGTCACAGGCTAACAATAATAGATTAAAGGTACTATTTTACCTTGCTGCTCCTATAATGAGGCTGCTAATATAAAGGATATATAATTTAAGGTAACCGGGAAGTAGTAATCAAAAATAAACACAAAGACATAAAGTTCTTAATTATCTGTTAATAAATTAACTTCAAAGATATTAATTTCGTGCCCTAAATTAACATACTCAAAATTGAAATGTTTACTTTTTATATTTACATCCCTATTGAACAAATCCCCTCTTTCAGTGAGCTAAACATATAAGTTTTCTACTAATAAAAAAACTTGATTAGCAATAATTTTTTATTAAGTATGCGCAAAGTCACATGAATAAATTTAGACTATCGAAAGCCGAATTGAGGAGAACAGACGGGTTTTTAATCTAAGTTATTGAATGAATGTATGCTTAAGTGATATAATGGGAACAATTAGAAATTTTAAAGAGAAATTATCACGCGGATATCACTAAAATGCCAGAGTAAAATTCATTAAAGAAATCAGAAAGGGAGAATTGAGTTATGAGGATGAATAATTGAGTGCTTGATTGAATAAATCACCCACAATGAGAAAAAGAACAAGAGAAATAACAATTATTTTATGACTTTATAAGAACTTCGATAATACGTTCAGCTGCCTTTCCATCCCATTTATCCGGGATTTTGCCAATCTTCTTATTCCCTTTCAATATTTCTTCAGCGGCGTGTTTGGCCTTTTCGAGATCAAGTCCAATCAACTGGTTAGTACCTACATCAATAGTGGACGGTCGTTCAGTGGAAGTACGGAGTGTTATACATTGTACACCGAGATATGTGGTTTCTTCCTGTATACCTCCGGAGTCGGTTATTACTACTGCAGTATCGCGTACAAGTCGCTGAAAATCGATATATCCTATTGGATCAGTTAGAAGCACAGAATGACTTAATGACTCAATGACAGAAAATTTTTCCATATTGTTTTTGGTGCGAGGGTGGATTGGGAAGACTACTTTTTTATGTTCTGCAATTTGGTTTAAAAATTTAATAAGTTCCGTCAATGACTCCTTTGTATCAACATTGCTTGGACGGTGAAGCGTTACGAGTATATACTCCCCTCTTGTTGCTTTAAGTTCGTCAAGGATTTTTGAGTTTTCTATCTTACCCTTATAATACGCGAGACTGTCAATCATTGTGTTGCCGACGAAATATACTCTGGAATCATCGACTCCCTCGTCAGTAAGGTTATCAAGTCCGCTCTGCTCTGTTACAAACAGGTAGTCAGATATTCTGTCAGTCAAAATCCTGTTAATCTCTTCCGGCATCTTTTCATCAAAGCTTCTCAGTCCCGCTTCTACATGAGCTACTTTTATGTGCAATTTCTTAGCAGTTAAGCTGCAGGCGATAGTGGAGTTAACATCACCGACAACTATAACTAGGTCAGGTTTTTGTTCTATTAGAACTTTCTCGAACTCAATCATTACTTTGGCAGTTTGTTCAGCATGACTACCGCTGCCTACTCCAAGATAGAAGTCAGGTACTGGTAATTCGAGATCTTCGAAAAAAACTTTGCTCATTTTTTCATCATAATGCTGACCGGTATGACAAATCAAATGCTTGATGCTATTTGTTTGATTCCGGATACTTGCAAATGCTCTATGTAGTGGTGCGACCTTCATGAAATTCGGGCGTGCACCAACGACGGATATTATTTTCATAAGTGCCAATTTTGTAATGAATAAATTCGGAGTACAAATATAGAGTAAAGGAGAACGATAAAAAAATATTGAATAGAATAATGGAACGATCGGAATGTAGAATATTGTATGAATGAGGTTGGTGAGTTGTAGATTGAGAGTTGTAAGGCATTAATTCGATTTGGGTCTCGCTGATTGCGCAGATCGGTTCATATGCATTGTTTAACCACCACGAGGTTCTTAAGTATTTCACTGTGACTGCATTTTACTATCGTAAATAATACATCTCGCCTGCGGCGGGCAGGTCCATAATTCAGGAGAAACTATGTTCCACGCAGAGGTCACTGAGATAATAAAGATTTCTCACCCCGATATCCGGCAACTGCCGGACCGGGATTCGAAATGACAGTATTAATCATTGCGGTCATTCCAGCGCATCAGGAATCTGGCAGCAACATTGCGAAGTCAGATTCCGGGTAATTTCTCCTGCGTCGATATTTCCGGAATGACATAACTCCCCAAGTTTTTTATTGACTAATATCCATAGGCAAGAATCTTGAAGCCAGATTCTAGGACTATATTCTTATAAAATTTCATATCTTATAGTCAGTAGAATATCAATTTATTTCAGAGGTAAACATGGAAGCTATAACAGGATTAGCAATTGTAATTATAATTGGTGTAATATTTTTTCTTATTCTTTTCACCTACTTCATTCCAATAGGACTATTTATTACAGCTTACTTTTCAGGAGTGAAGGTTAAGATATTTAAAGACCTCGTGGGTATGCGCTTGCGAAAGGTATCGCCGATGGTGATAGTAAGAAGTATGATCTCTGCTACCAAAGCAGGATTAAATCTCGACATCCCTTTGCTTGAAGCTCATTATCTTGCAGGAGGCAATGTAATCAAGGTTGTTAACGCTTTAATATCAGCCAGCAAAGCAAACCTGGAATTGTCATTCGAGAAAGCTGCAGCAATTGACCTTGCAGGACGTGATGTTCTTGAAGCGGTTAAGATGTCAGTACTTCCAAATGTTATTGAGACACCTATGGTAGCGGCAGTCGCAAAGGATGGTATTCAGCTTAAAGCGGTTGCAAGAATAACAGTAAGAGCAAACTTAGAAAGATTAGTAGGCGGCGCCACTGAACAAACAATACTTGCCAGAGTCGGTGAAGGTATAGTCTCCACGATAGGTTCAAGCAGCACTCACAAGGCCGTGCTAGAAAATCCTGACAGTATTTCGAAGGTAGTTCTCGCAAAGGGATTGGATGCCGGTACAGCTTTTGAAATCCTGTCGATTGACATTGCCGATGTTGATGTTGGTACAAATATCGGCGCTATTCTTCAGACTGATCAGGCTGAAGCTGATCTGAAAGTTGCAAGAGCTAAAGCGGAGGAAAGAAGAGCTGCAGCAGTTGCGCTCGAACAGGAAATGGTTGCTGAAGTTGCTAAAATGAAAGCGCGTGTTGTTGAAGCTGAAGCGGAAGTGCCGCGTGCAATTTCTGAGGCATTCAGGAATGGAAATCTTGGTGTGATGGATTATTACAATCTAAGGAACATACAGTCCGATACGGATATGAGAAATACTATTGCCGGCACGGATGATAAGAAAAATGATGACAGCAAGGATAACCAATAGTCTTGATATTAGGCTATTGAATTAGTGAGTGGCTGAATGGATGAATGCAGAACAGTGTTATGGGATATTGAGCAAGGGATATGTTAGGCTCTCCTGCTGCCTGTGCAATCATTCTTCCATTCAGTCGTTCAGATAGACATATTTTTGAATTAATGAGTTCGTTATGGACAATATAGTTGACTATCTAGTAATACTATTTTTTATAATCAGCGGCCTGGCTTCATTATTAAAAAAGAAAAAGACAGAAGAAAATCAGAAAGCTCAACGGCAGGGTACAAATTCGGAACCGAGACCGGTTGAAAGACGCAGACCGCAATTGCAGCAGAAACCAGCAAAACGTCCTGTGGATCCTTTCGAAGAAATATCAGATATGATTCGGCAAAACGTCGGGAAGAAAAAATCGGAAGTGGATCAGTACTTCGAACAAGCGATAAAAGAATCCGAGCAAAATCTTCCTCCGGTTCAAAAAAAGAAATACGCTTCTATTGACGAGAGAAGCAGGACGAACAGGATGGCCGCAGAAAATAAACAGCTTAAAGATTTAGAAGTACTAAAGAAAGCAGAATCAACAATAAATAAAAGAGCCCGAGAAATTAGAGATAAATTAAAAGATGTTAATCAAGTCCGTGAACTGATAATAATAAATGAGATACTAAATAAACCGAAAGCATTAAGAACGAAGACTAATTTATAATTCTAAAAATGAGTTTAAAAACTGAGTATTAAGTTACATATTACTAAATAAAGGAATGATTATTAGTTTTTCTATGGCATTCAATCATTCAGAAGTCTTCCAGCAGTTTATTACATGGCGAAAAAATACGTATTAAAAAAAGTAAACCAGACCGGACTTCAAAAGCCTCAAATTGATGAAGCCCGGTTTTCTATAGATTATCAACATGAACTAAACCCTTCACAGTTTGAAGCAGCATCATGTATTGAAGGCAACTACCTCGTTATTGCCGGTGCAGGAACGGGGAAAACACGGACCCTTGTTTATCGCGTTGCCAGATTAATTGAACTCGGTTATGAGCCTCATTCAATACTTCTCCTAACTTTCACCCGCAAAGCCTCAAGAGAAATGATGAACAGGGCGGCTATATTACTTGACAACAGATGCTCCAGGATAAATGGCGGTACATTTCACTCATTCGCCAATTTGACTCTTCGGAAGTATGCCAAGTCCGTGGGTATCGATTCGGGATTTACAATTCTCGATCAGGGTGACAGCGAGGATGTAATTAATTTAATTCGCGGTCAACTTAATCTTACGCAACTGAAGAAACGCTTCCCGAATAAAAAAACCTTGTTGAAAGTACTCAGCCTGTCAGTAAATACCGGTATTCCGATAATTGAAATACTTGAGAATGATTATCCGCATTTTAGTCAATACATAGATAAGATAAACGATGTTAACAGAATTTTCACAGATCATAAACGTAAGAACAATCTTCTCGACTACGATGATCTTCTGATTTATCTGAGACAGTTTTTAACTGAGAAAAGCAATGCTGCCAAAAACTTACTTTCAAATATTAAGTTTATAATGGTAGACGAATATCAGGATACGAATAAACTGCAAGCCGACATTATCAAAGCACTTTCAAGACTTAACGATAATGTAATGGTTGTTGGTGATGATTCACAGTCGATATATTCCTTCAGAGGCGCAAACTTCAAGAATATAATGCAATTCCCCACCCTGTTTAAGGATGTAAACCTGATTAAACTGGAAGAGAACTTCAGAAGTACTCAGCCGATTCTCGATTTCACGAATAAAATTATTGAACACTCAGTTGAGAAATACCCGAAGAAACTTTACACCGGCAAATCCGAAGGTGATCTTCCGGCAATCATCGCAGCGACAAATGAGAATATGCAGTCGAGGTTCATAGTCGATCGTGTGTTAGAACTGCGTGAGGAAGGCGTCCCACTTGATGAAATAGCAGTGTTGTTCAGATCGTCATATTTCTCATTTGATCTTGAAGTGGAACTTAATAAAGCTAATATCCCGTTCATCAAATTCGGCGGAATGAAATTCGTTGAAACGGCGCACGTTAAGGATGTTCTCGCCTTTCTGAGAATTGCTATGAATCCGAAGGACTTCGTAAGCTGGTATCGAGTACTTTTGCTTCACGAAGGCATTGGACCGAAGAAAGCACAGATGATTATGGCAGCTCTTGACACACTTGATTTGAGCAACAGGGAATATGCTGAATCTTTAGTACCGCCAAGTTTCTACGAGAAACTAAGTCCTTTACTTAACCTGCTGTTTAATGTCCGCAAACGCGAATATCATCCGGCCGATAAAATTGAATTAATAATTAGTTTTTATAATCCGCTTTTCTACAACAAGTACGATGATTTTAATAAACGGAAGAAGGATCTTGAGATTCTAACCAACATAGCGAGTAATTATAAAGATACTACAAGTTTCCTTGCTGATATGGCAATTGAACCACCGCAGGATAGTGTCGTGGATGTAAATCCCGAAGATAAGGAGAACGAGTATCTAACGTTATCAACAATTCACTCCGCCAAAGGTTTGGAGTGGCATTCCGTATTTATTATTCATGCGCTTGAAGGATTCTTCCCTTCCAGTCAGGCTTTTGACAATCTGGATTCCATTGAGGAGGAACGAAGACTGATGTACGTTGCTGCAACACGTGCCAAACAGAATTTATTCATCACCTACCCGATGAATATCTTCGACAGAATTACCGGTTTTACAATAAGTAAACCGTCAAGATTTATTTCCGGTATAAGTGAAGAGCTTGCAGAGGAATGGGTAATTGATGAAGAGTAAGACCCGACGAATTAGAAATTGGAAATACAGGAAAGTAGTACCAGATCATAATAAATAATTAGCTGCTTAAAGACATTCAGGATGAAACCGCGGACCCGCCTGTGCACAAATAATGCTTCGGTGGGCAGGGATGCGAAGATGCAGAGGAAAGAATTGAATAATGCAGTTGTCAACAGTTTATTAAGTCATTCCGGATATCTTTTTAAACACATATTCAATCATTCCCGTCATATCTTTTTAATTAACTCTGCGTTTCATATTCCATAACACTTCCCTTTTTATTAGTTTTGCTCATGCTATACCTGACGATAATAATTTTCGCATCAACATTCCTCTTGCTTGTGCTAAGCTTAGTATTTTACTTTGTACTGGGCCGTTTACCCGACGATAAATGCAGTGGAAGTAAACATGGCGGGATATCAATAGTAATTGCGGCAAAGAATGAATCAGCAAATCTGGATAAACTTTTTACTTCCTTGAATAAAATAAACTTTCCCGCAGACAAGTATGAAGCAATACTGGTTGATGATAATTCAACTGACGTTACATTTAGTAAGGCTGAGTCGTTATGCAATGGTGTTGACAATATACATGTTATGAAATCCGCAATATTTGATAATCTAACCGGGAAGAGAGCAGCATTAACAACCGGAATTGACAACGCTAGATTCGAAAACATTATTATAACCGATGCGGACTGTGTCGTCCATCCTAACTGGTTAAAATGCTTTTCTATACAATTCGATAAATATGATATTTTATTCGGACCTGCACCATTGAACTATACATCAAATATTGCCGGCAAAATATCCGCAGTTGAGAATCTCAAGAACCATATGCTTGTATTCACTATGACGAAACTCGGTCTCCCCTATTCATCAGCCGCGAGAAATCTCGGATTCAAAAAATCAGTCTTCAATAAACTTGGCGGCTATTCAAACACTGTAGATTCATTAAGCGGAGACGATGACCTGTTGTTGCGTGAATCAATTAAAGCACGATGTAAAATCGGAATGGTTACATCCAGTGATGCATTCGTATATTCTGAAGCAAAGCAAAATTTTTCCGAATACTTAAACCAGCGTGCTCGTCATACTTCTGCTTCTCATCACTATTTGCCCGGCAGAAAATTCGTATTAGGTGTATGGCACATTTTGAATCTAATCATACTGTTTTCATTTCTATTATCCCCGTTTAACTCTATATTTGTGCTACCTATTTTCATTAAATTAATCGTGGACTATTTGGTTACCAACAGTTATCAATATAAATTCGGCTACGATTTCAGTCCGGTAGAACTTGTCCTGTTACCTTTGGCAGTTGAGTTACTGACGCCGGTTCACTTCTTCAATTCATTTAGATTCAAAAAGCGATGGTTATAAAAAAGAGAATATCTTAATGGAATACAAAGAGCTTATTACATCAGCTGAAAACGCTAAGAACAAATCCTATTCACCATACTCGAAATTCAGAGTCGGCGCGGCATTATTGACTGATGACGGGAAAATATATAATGGAGCTAATGTTGAGAATGCATCTTACGGACTTACAGTTTGCGCTGAACGGACAGCAGCATTCGAGGCAGTTTTACAGGGTGAAAAGAAATTCAAAGCAATTGCAATTGCAAGCGATTCTAATGACTACATAAGTCCATGCGGAGCTTGCAGGCAGGTACTGGCGGAACTCTGCGGACTTGACATCGATGTAATAATGATGAAAACCGGAGAAGATTACAAAACTGTTAAATTGAAAGAACTGCTTCCCTATTCATTTGATAAGGAAGACTTAATTGAGTGATTTGAACCTGGCTGTCATTCCCGGAGCAATGTTTTTTTGCTATCGGGAATCTGACAGCACCGCGATGGGATTCAGATTCCGGACTCTCCCGATGAATCGGGATCGCCGGAATGACAAGTTTATTAAATTGCACTTGTTTAATAAAAACGGAAATAAAATTTAATGGTAGAATTCACACCTCATTTTGTACCGGCTGAAACCGGCTGGATTGAAGTAGTAGTTGGATGCATGTTCAGCGGAAAAACTGAAGAATTGATACGAAGGCTTCGAAGAGCTCAGATAGCCAAAATGAATGTAAGGATTTTTAAACCGGAGATAGATAAAAGGTATTCATCGGAAGAGATAGTATCACACAGCGAGCAGTCGCTCCCTTCTGTACTTGTAAAAACTTCGAAACAGATACTGGAACTTGCAGGAGACGCACAAGTTGTTGGAATTGACGAAGGCCAGTTCTTTGATGCGGATCTCGTTGAAGTATGCAGCAAATTAGCCGATGATGGAAAACGAGTTATAGTTGCTGGATTAGACATGGATTACCGGGGTGTACCCTTTGAACCAATTCCGCAGCTACTTTCAACTGCAGAGTATATAACTAAAACCCTCGCAATATGTGTCGTCTGCGGTAATCCGGCAAACATGACTCAGAGAACGGTGAAATCGGATGACAGAGTACTCGTGGGTGCAGTCGACAGCTACGAAGCCAGGTGCAGGAAACATCATTACATTCCATAATTTACAAGGAAAAACAAGTGGATATTATTGGAATACTCCGGGGTTTGATTGGAATATTTGTGATAGTCGGTATAGCTTATTTACTATCAAACAATAAGAAAAAAGTAAGCTGGCGGCTTGTGGGTGGCGGACTCGGACTTCAGTTTATTTTTGCCATCTTCATAATAAAAGGCGAGCAGCTCGGAGGTTTCTTTTCACCTTTCGGTTGGCCCAAAGCAGTGTTCCAATGGATCAGCAGTTTCTTTGTTCTGCTTCTCAATTTTACAACTCAGGGTGCCGAGTTTGTTTTCGGCAGTCTCGCATTAAGCCCGGGTACTGAAGGGACTATCGGCTACTTCTTTGCATTCCAGGTACTGCCGACAATTATTTTCTTCGCCAGTTTGATGGCAATACTTTACCACCTCGGAATAATGCAGCGAATTGTTCAGGGGATGGCCTGGGTTATGTCTAAAGTACTGGGAACAAGCGGTGCCGAGTCACTTTCCTGCACAGCCAATATATTTGTTGGTCAGACAGAAGCACCTCTAATGATAAAACCATTTTTAAAGGGAATGACAAACAGCGAGATGCTTACGATCATGACCGGTGGAATGGCTACGATAGCCGGCGGCGTTATGGCAGCGTATATTCAAATGTTAAGCCACTCTTTTGCCGAATCGATGAACCTTGGGATCGAACAGGCGCAGTTGATGTTCGCAACGCATCTGCTCGGCGCAAGCGTTATGGCGGCACCTGCAGCACTGGTTATTTCAAAAATTATATTCCCTGAAACCAGTGAGCCTGAAACCAAGGGAACAGTGAAAGTTAACATCGAGAAGACTTCTTCCAATGTTATTGATGCTGCTGCCAGCGGTGCCGGTGAAGGGCTGAAGTTAGCATTAAATGTCGGCGCAATGCTGCTCGCTTTTATTGCACTTATTTCGTTATTAAATTATGTGCTTGAGGGAGTAGGCGACATTGTGGGCATCAATCAGATGCTGGTCGAGAATTTCGGTAAGCCGTTAAGCATGCAGCTTGTATTCGGAATGGTACTTCAGTTCCTTGCATATGGAATCGGCGTACCCTGGGAGAATGCAATGCAGTTCGGAAGTTTAATCGGGACAAAGGTAGTATTAAATGAGTTCGTTGCATACCTTGATATGAGCCAGTTAATACAGATGAAAGATATGGCAAACGAAAAGGCTATTTTAATGGCAACATACGCATTGTGCGGATTCGCGAATTTCAGTTCCATAGCTATTCAGATCGGGGGTATATCTCCCCTTGCGCCTAACAGAAAGTCTGATCTGGCAAAACTTGGACTGAGGGCGGTTATCGGCGGAACGCTTGCTACATTGATGACTGCAACATTGGCAGGAATTCTATTTTAAATAGCTTTGAAAGAATGCTATAATTGGATGAGCTGTCATACCTGCTTGTCAGGTATCTGGCAGCGAATAAAAGATATGAAAAATACTGCAGTATATATTATGGCCAATGATAGGCCAACATTGTATACTGGAGTTACAAATGATTTAATCAGAAGAGTGTATGAGCATAAGACAAAATTAAATAAGTCTTCATTTACTGCCAGATATAATCTCAACAAGCTTGTTTACTATGAGTTTACTGACAATATAAGGTCTGCCATCATTCGAGAGAAACAGATTAAAAATTTGAGTCGGACTAGCAAGCTACAATTAATTGAATCGATGAATCCGTATTATCGAGATTTGAGATTAGATTGGGACAGTCCGATTCCGGACATGCCCCATAAATGGCGCAAGCCGGAATGACAATAGTTATTATGAGCTCATTCAACTTGCCTGATTAGAATTCAAATAAAAATAATATATTGGTAAAACATGATTGACCTGGAATTTAAATACAAAGAATTACTCGATAAAATCGATTCTCAAAAACCATTCGATCCAAACATCGCTTTGATTCTGGGAAGCGGACTCGGAGGATTTGCGGAATCAGTAAATACAAAGTTATCTATATCAACCGTCGATCTTCCGGGATATCCTGTATCTACGGTACAAGGACACAAGGGATTCATTCACTTTGCTGAGCACAAAGACAAAAAGCTACTGATTTTCCAGGGACGAATTCATTATTACGAAGGCTATAAAATCCATGACTGCATAGTTCCAGTATTAATCGCTAAACATCTCGGCTGCAGCAAGTTGATTCTTACAAATGCTGCAGGAGGAATTAACACAAATTTCAAAGCTTCCGATCTCATGCTGATTAAATCGATCAATGCGATAACTATTAAAAAAGAATTGACTGATTTACTCGGACTGGCAAGTCATGATCAGAAGTTGAGTGTGACTAGCTTCCCATCTTCAAAAATAAATGAAGCGATCCAAACGGCTGCTCTTGAAGAGAAGATAACTTTAAAAGAAGGTATTTACTATTTCACTAAAGGACCGAGTTACGAGACACCGTCGGAAATACAAATGATGGCAAAGACCGGAAGCGATGCAGTTGGGATGTCAACCGCGCATGAAGCAATTTACGCAGTTGCAAACGGGATTGAGACTTCTGCGATATCCTTAATCACTAATATGGCAGCTGGAATATCACCCGTCAAACTTTCGCACAAGGAAGTAATGGAAATGGCTGATGTTGCTAAAGAGAAATTTGAGAGACTTATTAAAAAGACGATTGAGTTGATCTGAGTGGATTCGTAGAATTGATATCCTTCATTTGTGATCATACATAAAATTATTTATCGCCGCGGTATACACAAGTTTGTTTATGCTTCTTATTTCCAGTTTATTTTTAATCTGGTATTCATGAAATTCAACAGTCTTCCTCGACAAATTAAGCATATCGGATATTTCACCTGTGGTATAACCGTTGCCGTAAAGCCTAAAAACCTCCTCTTCCCTGTTAGTCAGCAATATTTTTAGTTTCTTGAAATCATATTCATTCAATGATGAATTTTGCTTCTTATTGCCCGATGTTATCGGGAAATAGTAGGGATAGAAATTTTCGCCGGACAGAACAATATCAATGGCCTTTGCAAGTTTGGAAAACTCATCATCAGCACTTATAAATCCATTTACACCTGCATTAAAACATTCCTCTATAATGCCCCAATTACTAAATTCCGAAAGAAGAATGGATTTTAACTCCGAATCGTTTTTTCGTATCTCCCGAACAGCTTCCAGTCCGTTCATTCCGGACAGTACAAGATTAGTAACAATTATATCCGGCTGTATCTCTATATATTTGTTTACTAGATCAATGCCGTCACCAATACCGGCAATTACTCTAAAGGAGTTAAAACTATTCAATAATGTTGTGTAAGCTTCTCGAGTTAGTTTCGGGTAAATCGAAAGAATGATATTTGTATAATTCTCTTGCATCTAACTAAATCAATCCCATCCTGATAATTAATTTCACATGATTTTCAAGGAATATTTGGTTAATTTCTTTGAACACAATAAGAGAATTTGAAGAGATTAGCAGTACGGTTAGAAATTCACATCAAATATACACACATATGTGTGAATTTACAAGGAATATTTTTCACATCAGACTATGATTATTGCAAATCGACTTGAGGAGGTTAGAGTCCATCTGGGGCTTAAAAAACGAGAGTTTGCATCTTTCCTGGGAATTCATGCGAATTCTTATACAAACTATATTCATGGTTCACGTGACATTCCGCTTGAAATACTGCGTAAAGTGTCAAATGCTTACAATATCTCATATGAGTGGCTTATAAACGGAACCGGCAGCATGAACAAGTCATCTGTTCTAAAAGAAACCGAGTATGAGTATGGAAGTGATAATTATCATTTCTGCGTGACAGAAGGAATACCTGCCGCTGATGAGATAAAAAAAATAACTAAACAGCATCGACTTAGTTTTAGAAATGATTCACCTGACACACAATTTCTACTGTCAATAATTGCGGGTTCCGAATACTTAGCAAGTCCGTTTGTTTCAAGAGGAGATTTGCTGTTGTGCTCATCGGAAGCAGGTATTAAAGATGGTGATCTGGTTGCCGCGCGATGGAGTAAAACTAAATCCGGGATCAGGATATGCAATTACAATAAGAATGACAGGAATTCGCTTGTACTGACTGCACTTAACCAGGCATCGCCACCGCTTGTGATTGAACGCGGAGAAGTCCGGATTTATAAAGTATTGATGATTATCAAATCGTGATGGATATTGAGAATTATTGCAAATGATGCGTAACAATTGAAACTGCGCTTATAATTGCCGTTTCACTTCTCAGTCGGTTTGTGTTCATATTTACGACAACTTTATTTTCCAGGTCGTCCATTTCATTCTCGCTTAAACCGCCTTCCGGACCGAAAACAAGATAAACCGGTTTATCCTTTGTGATAATCGGATTTGCAGCGGACTTAAGAATATCCCGGAGTGTTTGAGTCGAGTTCTGCTCAAATACAATTTTAATTCCATCTTCCCCGTTCAATCCTTTCAGATTCTTCAGATACTTTACTTCGGGAAATTGAGTATGAAGACTCTGCTTCATGGCAGCGAGAGTAATTTTATTCCACCTTTCAGATTTATTGCCTTTAGCAACCGATCGTGCCGCGTCGAAGACAATTAAATTAGTAATACCGAGTTCAACGGATTTTTCAAGTGCAAGTTCGAACCTATCAGCACTTTTAAGTCGCGGAATACAAACAAACAGATTCTCAAACTTTGCCGGGAAATAATTTTTGCTATGGATGGAACAATGAACAAGTCTTTTTTCAATGTTCTCAATTTTCACAGTATAGTCGTATCCTTTCCCGTCGGTTACATGCAGTTCGTCACCAACCTCGTGGCGCATCACAAGCGCTATATGCTTTACCTCTTCCCCGCTTATTATAAGCGACTTCTCCTGCACTAGCTCAGGGGGTGTATAGTAATATTCTGTGTTAGAATGAAATGCAGAGTCCATAATTTATTCTATTATTTCGAGTTACAGTATTTCACCTTTATTGGAGAAACAAAAACTCTTTAGAAAGTTAGAATTAGATAAAACATTTTTCTGCTACAAATTTACGAAAGCGTCGATATTATACAAAATCCCATGAGTAAACAAATCGAGTATTAATTAAGTATACTATTTTTCATGTCAGTCATTTTTTTTAACCGTAGTATAATTTTAGAAACAGATTTGCTATATTTGAATTAATTAGAATACCCTTGAGATGGGAAAGGGAAATAGATGAAAGCAATATCACACAAAAATGAACTTGGATATGGAATTTATACAATTCCTGATATTAGTCAATTACTCAAAATTAATCGCAGAAAAGTCACACGGTATATCTCTGAGTATTGGGATGAAAGAATGGGGAAAAAACTATTCAGCGATACATACACTTGGAGTGCAAATAATAGGTATAAAGCTGTAAATTTTTATGTTCTCATTGAGCTCTATACGTTTTTTAAACTTCAGGAAATGGGTGTCAAGGCAAAAAAGATTTTACAGGCAAGGGCTGCAATTATAAGAGAAACAAGTTTAGAATACCCATTTGCATCTTCTGAATTATTAACCGATGGCAGAAAAATTTTATTTAGATTTCAAGGTGATATAATTGATGCTGATGGAAGTAATCAAACTAACTTCATCCAAATTATAGAAAGCTTTGCTTCAAAAGTTGATTTTAACGAAGCAAAAATTGCTAATCGTTTTTTCCCTTTTGGCAAAGAGAGAAATATTGTTGTTGATCCCCATCATCAATTTGGACAACCAGTTATTAAAGGCACAAACGTAAATGCAGAGGTTATCTATTCAATGTATAGAAGCGGAGAACCTATCTCAGCAATAGCAGTCCTCTATGATCTTACCGAAAATGAAATTCATGATGCTATTAATTTTTATAGACCAGCCGCATAATGGAGATATTTCTAGATGAAAATCTTTCAGAATATGTTGCGGATGCTCTCAATTCGTTAAATAAAGGATATTTTAGAGATATACAAGTACATTCTACGAAAATCAAATTCAATCGTGGTGTTCCAGATGAGGAATTAATCCCAGCTATTGGTCAGCGAGGTGGTATTCTTATTACAAAAGATATTAATATTCAAAAAACCAAGTTGCAATATCAATTGTGTTCAAAATTTAATTTAGGAATATTTTTCCTGACCCTACCTAAAAACCAATCAAAACATTGGGAAATTGTTAAACTCCTTATTAATAATTGGGAAGAATTAGTTTTAAAATCAGAACGGGATAAGAAACCATTTGCATATAGATTGCGTGTTCGAGGACGAATGGAAAAACTATAACTAGAAAGAAAATCCTGTCCCAAAGAGAAATTCTCCGTTACCTTGTTCATCAAATGCATACTCGAATCTCGCCGCGTTATATGGCAGGACGAGCATTGTCAGTCCAAAGCCCCAGCCGGAATCGAATTGCGAATATCTTAAAGGCTCCTTGTTATTATAAGTTATACCAGTATCGTAAAAAAGATTAAAATGAAGTGCGACTCGCGCCGAAGTAAGTTTTTTGGGGAGTAACGGCAGGTCGAGTCCGAAATCCCACTCTTTAACAATCGGTACGGCAGCCTCAACGGAAGCGACTATGGAATTATGACCTTCGCGTCTATCGTTGTAATGCCCGCGGATAAATTCCTCATATCCGAAAAAAGCCTGATCATAAAGCGGAATAAACTTGCCAAAGCTATGAGAATAGGCAAATCTCCATTTACTTGTAATATCCTCGAACATCCGCCGATACTCACGAAAATCAATTGAGAGCAGGTTATAATCAATTCTGTTATCGACTATTCCTTTATGGATTAAATCAACCTTTCCGAATATCCCGTTGTTCGGAAACTGTTTCAAGTCGCGTGTATCGTAAACATATGTAGCTCCCAGTAAAAGCGCTCTGTCGATATTGGTACCTGAAGCCATAATTCCCTCATAACTCCCGGGAGGCGATTCTACATAGCTGTAACCAACTGTCCCGTAAATTTCGTTAAACTGGTTCAATCGTTTTCCAATTGTAACCGCGCCGCTACTTAAAACATAATCGAAGTCGTCACCATGAATATAAGCCGCTTTCAAACTTTGATTTAGAGGAGTCTGGTAGAGCATCGAGACAAGCAGGCTAATATCGTTAGAAGGAATCAGGAGCGGATTAAAGTAAGATAGCAGGAAAAACTTGTTATAGCCGAAAGATGCGATAGCCTGGAGAGTTTCATTCCTGCCTCGAAAATTCTTGAACAGCAGGTTAAACCCATATGAAGTTCTTGAAAGATCCTTGTCCCTTATATCCACAAACGGAATTGGATAAATGTACCAGCTTTCTTCGACATCGATAACAGCTTTCACGAATTCATTGTCTTTAATTGCGTAGACTTTCGCGAAATTAAACAATCCGAGGCTGTAAACCCTTTCCCTGTTGAAGTTCAGCATCTTCCCGTTTACCCTGTCACCCGGTTTGAATGTAAGTTCGCGCAGAATAACAAAATCCTCTGTAACATCATTTCCGCGAATTTCAATAGAATCAACGGTAATCCAGGTATCGTCGGCAACAATAAGTGAATCCGGTTCAGCAGCGGAAACAATAAGGCTGACGACAATATGCAGCAGAAATTGTATTTTTACCAATTTAATTATCATTAACAGATATTATCGTAATTGAAACGGGAAGTTATAGGTTAGCAGTAAATCTTTCAATGAAAAACCCGATATGCCTCTTTAATTAAAAACAATGTGAATGTTGAACATAAATGCATTCGTCCTGGACAACCTTGATTCCCGCATCCGAAACAGGCTTAACGGCCTCATCATTCTTTATTCCCAGTTGAAGCCATAGAACACCAGGATTTACTTCCAGTACACCTCCGATAATATCGGGAATATCCTCTGAACGCCTGAAAACGTTCACAATATCGATTTTAACAGGAACATCCTTCAAACTTTTAAACATTTGAATGCCATCTAGTTCTTCGGAATTACAGTTTGGATTTACGCCGACCACCTTATATCCCTGTGAAACAAGGTATCTCGCAATATTCCTGCTCGTTTTATTCGGATTAGTTGAAATACCGACAACTGCAATTGTCCCGGCATTCTTCAAGATATCACAATAATCCATCAGCCCTATTAGTCCTCTTTATATGCTTCAGTCGGCAGGCAACTGCAAACCAAATTCCTGTCACCGTACGCATTGTTAATTCTGCCGACACCCGGCCAGAATTTATTATTTCGGATCCACTCAAGCGGGTAAGCCGCGCGTTCACGTGAATACGAATGATTCCAGCTATCACTTATAACATCTACTGCGGTGTGCGGAGAATTTTTAAGCGGGTTATCAATCTTGTCCGAAGTTCCCTGCTCTATCTCTTCAATTTCTTTTTTAATTGAGATCATAGCTTCGCAGAATCTGTCGAGTTCCTCTTTGGATTCACTTTCAGTCGGTTCAACCATTAGTGTACCGGGCACCGGGAATGATACTGTTGGTGCGTGATAACCGTAATCCATAAGTCGTTTGGCAACATCTTCAACTTCAATATTTGCCGAAGTTTTGAACGGACGGAAATCGAAAATAAGTTCATGTCCGACAAAACCCGTCTTACCTGTGTAGAGTACCGGGAAATACGGCTCCAATACCGTCTTAATATAATTTGCATTAATAATTGCTGCTTCAGTAGCTTTCTTAAGTCCTTCAGCGCCCATCATTTTAATATACGCGTATGAGATAACCATAATGCTCGCGCTTCCCCATGGAGCCGATGAAACAGCACTTAATGATTGCTTCCCATCGAGATCAACTACATCATGTCCAGGAAGAAATGGCACGAGATGCTCTGCTGCGGCAATAGGACCAACACCGGGACCGCCGCCGCCATGCGGGATAGTAAATGTTTTATGCAGATTAAGATGGCAAACATCAGCGCCGATGACCGCCGGATTCGTGAGTCCGACCTGTGCGTTCATATTAGCACCATCCATGTAAACCTGTCCGCCGTTCGCATGAATTATCTCACAAATTTCTTTAACTTTATGCTCAAACACTCCGTGAGTAGAAGGATAAGTCAGCATCAGTGAATTTAAATTATCTTTATGTTCCTCAGCCTTCACCTGAAGATCTTCCAGCTTAACATTACCGTATTTATCACAATCCACTATCACTACTTTATTCCCGGCCATTACAGCGCTTGCAGGATTAGTACCATGCGCGGATGAAGGTATAAGAACTATATTCCTGTGACCTTCCCCCCTGCTTATATGGTATTCGCGAATGACCATTAAACCCGCATACTCGCCCTGAGCCCCGGAGTTCGGCTGAAGTGATACTCCGGCAAATCCTGTAATTTCACAAAGCTGCATTTCAAGTCCATCAAATAGTTCTATGTATCCTTCCACCTGATCCGCCGGCACAAAGGGATGAATACGATTAAAAGCAGGCCATGTTATCGGCATAAGTTCAGTTGCGGCGTTAAGTTTCATCGTACATGAACCGAGCGGAATCATAGAATGCGTAAGGGAGAGATCCTTCCTCTCAAGTTTCTTAATATAGCGCATCATTTCCGTTTCATTCCGGTAAGAATTAAATACCGGATGATCGAGATACCCGCTTGTTCTTTTCAGTTCAGCGGGATATTCAACTTCAAGCTCATTTTCAGGAAAAACTTAATTCATGATCATCATCATTCCCGATAAATTCGGCAAAAACTGATACAATCGCACCGATATCATCGAGTGTTATAGCTTCTCCAATGGAAATACCAACTTTATTGGAACCGTAGTACCTGAAATTGATCTCAGAACTTTCGGCTAACGATTTCAGCTTATCACTGTCATAAGCAATTATTTAATTCAACCTGTAAAGTGTCAAAGTATATTTCATTGTTCTGTTTGAATCCCAATCCCCGGAGAACATTATCAAGCAGTTTGGTAAGGAGATGTATCCTGGTTGCAATTTTCTTCAGTCCGTCGGCACCGTGATAAACCCCGTACATACCAGCCATAATTGCCAGCAGGACCTGTGCAGTACAGATATTACTGGTAGCACGTTCACGTTTGATATGCTGTTCTCTGGTTTGCAGCGCCATTCGAAGCGCCGGTCGTTCATGAGAATCTATTGAAATGCCGATAATCCTGCCGGGCACGTGACGTTTATATTCCTCACGGGTAGCAAAGTATGCAGCATGAGGACCACCGAATCCCATCGGGACTCCGAAGCGCTGGGTAGTACCGACTGCAACGTCGGCTCCGAATTCACCGGGTGCTTTAAGCAGCGTAAGACTGAGTAAATCAGCAGCAACAATTTTAATAATACCCGCCTCACCTGCGGCGTTAAATAATTCTGAAAAATCGTTTACAATTCCGGATGCTGAAGGATATTGAACTAAAATTCCGAAAACATCATCATCAAGTTTCCAATCTTCACGGGATTCAACCTTCAAATTAATTCCGAGTGGAATAGCCCTGGTTTTAAGAACGGAAATTGTCTGAGGGAAAACATCCGAATCAACAAGAAAGGTTTTATAATTTTTATTCGGACCTTTGCGCATATTGAAAGCCATAATCATAGCTTCAGCTGCAGCAGTACCTTCATCAAGCAGTGACGCATTCGTCAGCGGCAATGCCGTAAGGTCAGATATCATAGTTTGAAAATTCAGCAGCGCTTCCAGTCTTCCCTGCGATATTTCCGCCTGGTACGGGGTATATTGTGTATACCAGCCGGGATTTTCAAGTATGTTACGCTGTATAACCGAAGGAGTAATCGTCGGGTAGTAACCCATTCCGATATAACTTTTGAATATCTTGTTTTTGGCAGAGAGCAATTCCAAATCGTTTAAAAACTCAAACTCAGAATTTGCTTCATCAAGTTCCATTCCTTCTTTAAGAAGTATGGATTCGGGAATAGTCTTCTCAATCAAATCATCAGTGTCATTTACGCCGATCGCTTTAAGCATCTCAGCTAATTCATCTTCGGAGGGACCAATATGTCTGGCAACGAATTTGTCTGTAATTTCCAGCATTTCCATTAATTTTCTCGGAATTTAATGAATAGTATCACAGTTAAATACAATTAAAAAATTATTTTGATTTCATTATGAAATATAAATAATTAGTGTGAATATGCAGGTATTTAAGAAAAGAATTTCCGTAAATGATATTAATTTAATGCCTTCTCGAGCGCTGCTTTAGCCGCTGACTGTTCAGCAGATTTTTTATTCTTACCTTCACCGACGCCAAAGCTTTCTTCACCGACAAAAACTTCTACAACAAATTTTTTATTATGATCCGGACCTTCCTCGCTAATTATTTTGTAGCGGGGAGATTCAAGTTTTTCCGAATGAGTGTGCTCGAGGAATCGACCTTTATAATTTTTGTCAATTTTAACATCGCCAGATTCAAACTTCGGATCTATAATCCATTTCTGAATAAAATCATCAGCAGCTTCAATACCTTTATCAAGATAAATTGCACCGATCAAAGCCTCGACACAATCGGCAACAATGGTTTTAATACCCTGTTCGGAACCTTTGACATAGCGTTTATCATAGAGTACATAATGAATCAGATTAATTCTTTTCGCGGTCTGGTAAAGTGCTTCCTTATCAACCAGGTGTGAACGATACTTGGTAAGAAAACCCTCATGTTTATCAGGAAATTCCTTAAATAACGATTCAGCTACAATTAATCCGAGAACAGCATCGCCCAGGAATTCGAGTCTTTCATTGGATTTTTTAAACCCCGGTTCCAGCTCAAGGAAGGAGCGGTGGGTTAAAGCCTTAATATAAAACCGGGTCTTCCCGAACTTGATACCAAGTTTTTCTTCGAGAAGACCTAATTTTTCCAGTTCAAATTTAGTATTGTTCCCTTTCGCCGTATCAGAAAATTTTCCCCTTACAAAAGAAAATAATCGATTAAACAAAATTATCCTTCATATTTCTTGAATAAAATTGTTGAGTTATGACCTCCGAATCCAAAGGTATTACTCAGAGCGTAATTGATTTCTTTCTCCACAGCAACTTTAGGAGTATAATTAAGATCACATTCCTCACCCGGTTCATCAAGGTTAATTGTTGGAGGAATAATGCTGTTATTGATCGCGAGTAAACAGGCAATTGACTCAATAGCACCAGCGGCACCAAGCAGGTGTCCGGTCATTGATTTAGTAGAACTAATTGCCAGCTTGTATGCGTGATCACCAAAGACTTTCTTAATGGCGATAGATTCATTCTTGTCATTAAGTTCAGTTGAAGTACCATGAGCGTTAATATAATCTACCTGCTGCGGATCAACTTCTGCGTCACGAAGCGCTTCCTTCATCGACCGCTGAGCGCCTTCACCTTCCGGCGGCGGTGCGGTTACATGGAAAGCGTCACCGGTAAGACCGACTCCAACAACTTCACCATAAATTTTTGCTCCTCTTTCCACAGCGTGTTCAAGTTCTTCGAGGATAAGAGTTCCGGAACCTTCTCCCATCACAAATCCGTTCCTGTCTTTATCGAAAGGTCTTGAAGCTTCCATGTATCTATCGTTCCAGGTTGAGATAGCTCTCGCAGAGTTAAATCCACCGATTGACATTGGTGTAATAGCAGCTTCTGCGCCGCCGCAAACCATCATATCGGCAGAACCTCTTTGAATATGTATAAACGCGTCCGCGATAGCATGTGTAGAAGTAGCACATGCAGATGTTGTCGCATAGTTCGGTCCCTTGAGTCCGTGCCTTATGGATATTTGTCCCGCAGCGATATCGGATATCATCATTGGTACGAAGAAAGGACTAATTTTTCTTGGTCCGCCTTCAATAAAGGCTTTCGTTTGATTTTCAAAAGTGAGCATCCCGCCTATACCGCTTCCGTAAATAACTCCGAATCTCTCGCGATCGACTTCTTCCAGATTCATCCCGGAGTCGGCAACAGCCATATCGGCGGTAACAACGGAATACTGAGTATACGGATCCATCCTGCGCGCTTCTTTCTTATCAATATGTTCTTCCGGATCGAAGTTTTTAACCTCACAGGCAAATTTTGTAGTGAACTCGGTAGTATCGAATTTTGTGATCAAACAAGCACCATTTTTGCCCGATATCAACCCATTCCAATATTCTTCAACATTATTTCCTATAGGTGTTAAAGCCCCTATACCGGTTACAACAACGCGCCTTTTATGCATAACTGAACTCCTCGATGTTGTTCGATTTAATAATAAAAAATTAGATGATATATTTCAGAACTGAAAAAGTATTTAAATACTATTCACCCCCGGATAAACCAGGGGTGGAATAAAATACAAGCAAAGAAAATTTATTAACCTTGCAATTTCTCGCCTAAATACTTTGTAGCATCGCCTACTGTAGTTATTTTTTCGGCATCTTCATCAGGAATTGAAAGATCGAATTCCGATTCGAAACCCATAACCAGTTCAACGATATCCAGAGAATCTGCGCCAAGATCATTAGTAAAAGAAGCTTCAGGTGTAATTTGTGATTCTTCAACACCGAGTTTGTCCATTATGATTTCTTTTACTTTAGCTTCAACGTCCATTTTATTCTCCTAATTTGATTGTGAAATAAACAGTTTATTTGAAAATTTTTACATAACCATTCCGCCGTCAACGGCAATAACCTGACCTGTTACATAATCAGCTTCATCGCTGCAGAGGAAACCGACAACTTTAGCAATATCTTCCGGTTTGCCGAGTCGTTTCATGGGAATCTGTGCATTAAGCGCTTCCCTTTGAGCTTCATTAAGCTTCGCTGTCATCTCGGTTTCAATAAAACCGGGTGCAACTGCATTAACCGTAATACCTCTGGTTGCAACTTCGCGTGCAATAGACTTTGTGAATCCGATAACACCGGCTTTGGAAGCAGCGTAATTAGTTTGCCCGGCATTACCAATCATACCTACAACCGATGCGATATTAACAATTCTTCCCGAACGCTGTTTTATCATTGTCCTGAGAACAGCTTTGGTATAGTTAAAAACACTTTTCATGTTAACGTCCATAACCATATCGAATTCCTGTTCGGTCATTCTAAGAAGCAGGTTATCCCTTGTAATCCCGGCGTTATTAACCAGAATATCGACACCGCCAAGTTTTTCAACTGCGGCATCGACAGTTGCCTGAGCTTCCTCAAACGATGACGCATCAGCTTTGAATGCATGAATCTCGGTATCCGGACCCACCTCTTTCTGAAGTTCATCCGCGCATTCATCGCAGCTGTTGTAGATAAAAGCCACATCCGAAAAAAGCACACCGCAGCAGCTTCGTGCAGCCAGTTCCTTTACAATAGCTTTCCCAATTCCCCTTGTACCGCCAGTAACAATAGCTCTTTTACTTTTTGTAACCACGTTTAAGATTTCCCGTTTTCTGTTTTATTAAAATATTCCTTCCTGTATTCGCGTAGTTCCTTCATTCCGTCTTTACCAAGGAGATATTCTAATTCTTCCCCGCAGCAGTCATAAATGGTCGAATCCTGGTTCTCAACTTTATTACAATAATGCATCCTGTCAAGGTGTTCATCATCTACAGTAATAGCACCATCATAAATAATCAGCGGAAATAATATACAATATAGAGGTTTATATTTCCACTTGAATTCGCCGTCCTCCATTGCTACCTTCTGGAGAGTACAATATCCCTGTTTATCCAGAAAAACACATTTGCCGTTGTAAAGTTCTGTTCCTACAGCAATTCCGGACTCAAAATCTTCATCTTCCTCAGGTTCTTCGAACCAAAGTTTTGCGTCTTTCGTTTGAGAATCATCCATCGATTGTTTGATTCTCTCCTTCATTTCAATGATCTTGTCAGCTTCGTATTTGTCAGTATAAACACCGTAATAACAACATTCGCCTGAACAAACACAGACATCGCACATTTTCACAAACTTTTGTGTGAAAATAAGAGGATCAATATAATACCCTTTAATTACCTTTTCGAATTTATCGCTCACAAGACAAACCTTTCGAGATCTTCGAACTTGTCGACACCGGAAAATGCCACATCTTTATTAATCCTTTTCACCAAACCCTGAAGTACCTTACCCGGACCAACTTCAATAAATTCTTCCGCTCCGTCAGCAATCATGTTAATGATTGTTTCTTCCCATCTTACCGGTGATGTAAGCTGATCGAAAAGAAGTTGTTTTATTTCCGGAGCAGAGGTTACAGGTCGGGCGGTAACATTTGCATAAACCGAAATTTCCGCGTCGGATATATTTGTTTCATCTAATTTCGCTTTTAACTCATCCTTTGCGCCGGCCATCAGGGGTGAATGGAACGCTCCGCTTACTACAAGTTCCTTACAAAGCTTCGCCCCGCCTGTTTTGCAAAGTTCCATCGCTTTGTGAACACCATCAACTGAACCGGAAATAACTATCTGTCCCGGTGAATTAAAGTTAGCGCATTGAACCACACCTTCAGCGGATGCTGCTTTACAATACTCTTCCACTTTCTCAGATTCCATTCCGATAACTGCAGCCATTGTTCCCGGCTGATCAGTACCGGATTTCAGCATAGCCTGACCTCTTGTTCGAACAAGTTTTGCAGCGTCGGTAACAGAGATTGCATTTGCACAAACAAGTGCAGAATACTCGCCCAGTGAATGTCCCGCAGCCATATCAGGTTTGATTGTTTTAATGAATGAATTAAGAACAACGCTATGAAGGAAGATAGCCGGCTGCGTAATATCCGTCTGCTTCAATGATTCCATCGGTCCTTCGAACATAACCTCAGATAATTTGAAGCTAATAGCATCTTCGACTTCAGTAATTATTCGTTTTGCTTCGTCAGACTTTTCGAAGAGATCCTTGGCCATTCCAACATACTGTGAGCCCTGACCGGGGAATAAAAATGCTGTTTTACCCATTAGTCCATACTCCAGACGAGGTATCCGGCACCCCAGGTAAACCCGCCGCCGAAAGCAGCAAGAATCAGTTTATCACCTTTTTTAATCTTTCCATCGCGATAGTACTCGGTAAGGCACAGTGGAATTGTAGCGGCAGTAGTGTTACCATACTTATGAATATTTCGTGTAACGCGCTCCAGCGGTAATTTCATCCTGTTGGCAGTAGCGTCAATAATTCTCATATTTGCCTGATGAGGTACCAGCCATGATACATCGTCACCGGTCAAACCGTTTTTCTCAAGTATCTCAACCGATACGTCAGCCATACCTTTCACTGCCACTTTGAATACGGCTTTACCATCCTGGTAAATATAGTGCATGCGCTGATCAATGGTTTCATGCGAAGCAGGATTAGCGCTTCCGCCCCCTTTCATATTCAGGGCTTCCCAGCCGTTGCCGTCAATTCTTAATATTGAATCCTTCAGACCATACTCCAGGTCTTCGGTAGGTTCAAGTAATACTGCAGAAGCTGCGTCGCCAAACAGTATACATGTGTTCCTGTCCGTATAGTCGACAATTGAACTCATCTTATCAGCACCGACAACAACAACTTTTTTATATGCACCGGAAGTAATTAAATTAGCTCCTGTTTCCAATGCGAACAGGAAACCGGAACAAGCGGCAGAGAGATCGAATCCCCATGCGTTCTTAGCGCCTACTTTATCCTGTATAAGACAGGCAGTTGCCGGAAAAAACATATCAGGTGTAACCGTGGCGCATATAATCACATCAATATCATTCGGATCAGTTCCTGTAGTTTCAAGCAGGTCTTTTACCGCGCCAGCACCAAGATCACTTGTAGCGCCGTTCTCAAGCACCCTTCGTTCTTTTATTCCAGTTCTCGTCGTTATCCATTCGTCGCTGGTATCAACGATCGATTCAAAATATTTGTTATCCAGTACTTTCTCCGGCACGTACATTCCTACGCCGGTTATTGCAGCATTTAATTTTTTACTCATCTCTTCCTTCCGTAATAGAATTGAGTGAATCTTCAATTTTCCGCACAAGATTTTTATCGTGCATTTCTTTTGCTCTTAAAACCATATTCTTAATAGCCAGAGGCGAGCTTGATCCGTGTCCGATAATACTAATACCATTAATTCCCAGTAACGGTACTCCACCGTGATCCTGATAGTCCATACCTGCCAGCGCGCCTTTCAGCGTACCTTTAGAAATAAAAGCTTTGATCTTATTCATGAAACCGCCGGCCGCATAACGCTTCATTCTTCCTTTAAGGAACGTGAGTACACTCTCGCCCATTTTTAGAATTATGTTGCCGACAAACCCGTCACAGATTACAATATCAACCTTGCCGCCTAGTATATCGCGTCCTTCAACGTTACCTACAAAATTCAGCTTCGATTCTTTAAGCAGTATAGAAGCAGCTTTCGAGACTTCGTTACCTTTTTCCTCTTCCTCGCCAACACTCATTAGTCCGACAGTAGGATTTTCTATACCCTGCATTTCTCCAACGAATATTGAGCCCATAACAGCATACTCAAAAAGATGCGAAGGTTTACTGTCAACACTGGAGCCGACATCGTAAACATTACATATTCCGCCGCTTTCAGTGGGAAACGAAGCGCCGATTGTCGGTCTGCTAACACCTTTAATCCTCCCGGTAAGCAGAGTCGAAGCAGCCATCATAGCACCGGTATTACCTGCGCTTACAAAAGCGTGAGCTTTTTTCTCGCGAACAAGTTTAGCACCGATTACAATAGATGAATCAGGTTTGGACTTAAGTGAACTTGTAGGTGAGTCGTTCATGTCAATTACTTCACTCGCATGAACAATTTTTTCCGTATCGAATTTCAGATTATTCTTCTCGAGTTCGTTCAGGATTGCATCCCTGTTGCCCACCAGCAGTACTTCCAGGTCTTCGGATGTGCCGGCGGCATCAACAGCACCTAGTACAGTATTGCGAGGGGCAAAATCACCCCCCATCGCATCAACTGCAACAATGCATTTAAGGTTATCCATGGAACTCATCAAATGGTTTGATCACTATTCCGGAACAAACATTGAACGACCGGCATAATAGCCGCAGCTCGGGCAAGCTCTGTGATTTAATTTCATTTCACCACAGTTTGAACAAGTAGTTAACGTCGGAGCTGTAGCCTTGTAATGTGTTCTTCTTTTATCACGTCTGCTCTTCGATATCTTTCTCTTTGGATGTGCCATTCCTAAACTACCTATGTTTTTTTATTTAAATTATCTTTCAATTTTCTGAGCGGCTCCCAAACACCAAGATCTTCTTCATTCTTACAATCACATGATCCTTCATTAAGATTCTTTCCGCAGTGAGTACATAAACCTTTACAGTCGTCGGAGCAGAGAACTTTCATCGGAATCGTTAGCCTGGCATATTCCGAAACATCATTACGCAAGTCAATTTTATCCGCATCCGGTGAAAGATGGTAAACTCCGACTTCCTCTTCTCTATTCTCGTCCCTGTCGAACAAGTAAAGATTTTCAAAATGATTCTTCAGGGTTTTGCTGAAATCAGCAGTACACCTGTCGCACTCAAGCGAGGCTTCAACAGACAGATCGCAACTAATATAAATCTGATGATGCGATTTATCCATTTTACACCTTAAAAGAACATCTTTTATAAACGGATCTCCAAGATCAAGTTCAGCAGAAGACTTTGACAAATCAAAATGATGAACGCCGTCAGAGTAGTTTCTAAACTTAATAATCATGTAAAGAGCCTAAAAAAATATCCTGCAAATATACGCACAGGTCGAATTATAAGCAAGATTTATGACAAATCACAAATTTCCACGTAAAAACCGCCCTAATTATGTAATATTTGGACTATATTGCTGTTTTTGAAAATTGATAGTTGGAATATTGCTAACCCGTAAATCTCTGACAATTGCGAAGTGGGAATTTCTTGAGAAAGTAAGGAAAAGATCGTTCTTGATCTTTACCATCCTTTTCCCGTTAATAATCCTGGTTTTAAGTCTTTTCCCGACTATGAAATCCGGTAATGGGAAGGATATAAATGTTATTGCACTTGCAAACTTCGGAAAAGACTTTGCGGAACTCGCGGAAAAACTAAATGATTCTTACCTTTCGACCCACGACTACAGAATTATATTCGTCACTTACAGTCAGGATGATATAACGAATAAAATAAAATCGGGACATTTCGATGCTGCAATACTCCAGGCCAATGCACCAGGATCAAAGATTAAACTTTATCGTTCCCCGAGACTTCCGGACTCAACCGCGCTTAAATTGCAAAGTTTCATCAAACAGACTGAGGCGATTTATTCCGGAAGCGATACTAATGCATTTGAAAACGGACTGAAAGATTTTCGGACTATTACAGTTGAAAGAGAAAATTTTTCCGCATCACTTACCAGCTTTTACTATTCATTCTCCTTTCTTGTTCTGCTGTCATTTCTCTCGCTCTTCTCCGGGGGAACTTTTGTAAGAAGCTTTCTTTATGAGAAGTCGAACGGACTCGTTGAGCTTTATTTTTCATCTGTCAGCGGAAAGGAACTTGTAACCGGGAAATTGCTGGGACTGATTTTTATCGGACTGATGCAGACAACCATCTGGATAATAATAGGTCTGCTTGCTGCCGGAAATATGCTGCCTGAAAGTATTGTTACTGCCCAGTTTTTTATCAGGATAATCTACTTTGTGCTTGGCTATATTTTATACAGTACTTTGTTCCTCGCCGCCGGATCGTTAATAACAAACGAGTACCAGGCTCAGCAGGTAACAGCTCTGTTAAGTATTATAATGATCTTTCCCCTGCTGACTTCAGTAGAGATTATGAGCAGTCCAAATTCCGTAGTTTCCGAATTCCTGACATATTTCCCGTTAACTACCGCACCGCTTGCGATTATCCGTTCCGGACTAGGAGAACTATCGAGTACATCAACAATTATTACTCTTTCGATAATTGTTGTTTCAATATATACCGGAATTCTTGTATCCTCAAAATTATATACAGCCTCGGTGCTGGTTAATACCGGGAAAATTAAACTCAGAAACCTGAAGTCAATTTTGAAGGACTAATCATGCTGATTACATCTTCATTATTCGCTGCAGTTATACCGATGACTGTTTACCTTTTCCTGATCTGGAAAATGGATAAATACGAACCGGAACCTTTGAAGTTCGTGTTCGCACATTTCGTTTGGGGAGGATTCGGAGCTGTGGTATTCGCGCTGCTCGGCAGTTCTGTTGCCGCCTGGTTTATTGAATCGAATATCGGTATTGAGAACAGCAGTCTTATCATGGCAATCATCTCCGCACCCGTTATAGAAGAAATAGTAAAAGCCGCTTTTCTATCCAAGACTTATTATGACAAGCGTTTCGACAATATTACCGACGGCCTAGTGTACGGCGGCGCCATTGGTCTTGGCTTTGGGATGACGGAAAACTTTTTTTACTTCATCACATACGGTGATACATTCAATCAATGGCTGGCGCTCGTTTCCATAAGGACGGCATTTTCTGCTGTAATGCATTGCATAACAACAGGACTTGTCGGAGCTGTCTTGGGATATGTAAAGTATCTGCCTGTTAAGCATAAATCAAAGTATATTATTCGCGGTTTAATTTTCGCTATGTTTATTCATGCCATGTGGAATTTCAGTGTAAGCTTCGACGCTACTTTCAAACTAGGCTATATGTTTATGTTTGGAATGATTGTATTGTTTATAATTGTTTACGCCGGTTCACTGCGGATGGAAAGGAAAATTCTCCTTTCGGAACTCAATGGTGAGTTACCTGAAAGTATTGTTAAATCTATCTCAGGCAATAGGAGATTCAGAAAGGGATGGATAGATGAAGCTGTCAGACCGCAAGTGGTTCGCGATTGTACGAACCTGGCATTTCGTAAACGGCAATTGAAATTGATAAGCGAGGATGAAACACTCTCAATCGAAATAGAACAGCTAAGAATTAAGATTAAAAAACTGCTGAATAATGGGGATGAATCGCAGGAGGAAAAGGTATGAGTCACATCGGTATTTTCGGCGGCACGTTTGATCCGATACATAACGGTCACCTGCAAACAGTTGAGCATGTCTTAAAAGAACGCGGACTCGACAAAATTATTTTCATGCCGTCTTTCGTCTCCCCTCTTAAGACTGATGTTCAATCCTCCTACTCAGAGGATAGACTGCAAATGGTCCGGTTGACTGTTGAGAGCAATCCGAAGTTTGAATGTTCAGATTACGAAATCAACAGCGAGGGTATTTCGTACACAGTTAAAACATTACGCGAATTCCGCAGATCCTACGACGAGATTGATTTGATTATCGGATACGATAACATTACAGTCTTCGACAAGTGGAGAGATCCGGATGAAATATTCAACCTGGCGAACGTAGTGGTAATGCGAAGGGATATCGATAATCCGCCGGAGAGGACAAACAAGTATATGAGTATGGCAGTGTACGTCGATACGCCGATGGTTAATATTTCAGCCACTGAAATACGAAGAAGAGTCCGGGCAGGACTACCGATAGAAACCCTTGTGCCTGAACAGGTAAAAAGCTATATTCAAAGGAATAAGTTATACTGTCCGAAAAACTCATGATAAATGACTTAATAGATAATTTATCTCTATCTGAAAAACGCTCCATATCACGATGCATAAGTATAATTGAAAACTCAGACGCCCCTGGTAATGAGTTTTCCAGGGAAATATTTAAGAGAACCGGAAAAGCATACAGAATAGGAATCACCGGTCCTCCCGGTGCAGGTAAATCGACTATTACAAACCAGCTAACAAAACTAATTTTAGCCAATAATAAATCCGTCGGGATTATAGCTATTGATCCGACGAGTCCGTTTACCGGCGGATCAATCCTGGGCGACAGGATTAGGATGAATGAAATCGGTATGGAACCGAAGGTTTATATCCGCAGTATGGCTTCACGAGGAAGCATGGGGGGACTTAGCAGGAAAGCGGTTGAAGCTGCCGATGTTTTAGATGCCGCGGGATTCGATTACATCATTTTTGAAACCGTCGGTGTCGGTCAATCCGAACTGGATATAGCAAGGGCAGCAGATACAACTGTTGTCGTACTCGTTCCTGAATCCGGCGATTCTGTTCAGGCTATGAAAGCCGGACTTATGGAGATTGCCGATGTATTCGCGTTTAACAAATCGGACAGGCCCGGCGCAGATAATGCTATTGCGGCGCTTAAAAGTATTATGCAGCTCAACCAGGGTCACAACAATGCGCACAAACCGGAAATAGTTAAAACTATTGCCACAGAGAATACCGGAATAGCCTCTCTGATAAGTGAAATCACGAAACACGAAAGCAGGCTGAAAGAATCGGGCGAACTTAAGCGAATAAGGCTTGAGCATAATAAAATCCGGGTGAAGAATGCACTCATAGAAAAATTTAATAGTCAAGTATGGAACGAAGAGTCAAGTAAAATATTAGAAGAGAAATTAATTCAACTTGCTGACGGGAACCACTCACCGGAAGAAGTTGCCGAAGATATATTCGATGAATTCGTAAATAAATTTGCGAGGCAAAATGGATAAGTCGGAGGATGCAAATTTTATTTTATCACTCAGTGAAGAGCAACAGATAATAAAAAATACAGTTCGGGATTTTGCTGAAACGAAAATTCAACCTGTCGTAATGGAATATGACGAGAAGCAGGAATTCCCAACTGAAATAATTACGCAGCTGGGGGAACTGGGTTTCATGGGAATACTTGTTCCTGAGGAGTACGGAGGTGCCGGTTTCGGCTATGTCGAGTATTCAATCGTCGTTGAAGAATTAGCGAGAATCGATCCATCAGTTTCACTTTCTGTTGCAGCACATAATGGATTATGTACCAATCACATTTGCCTTTTCGCCGGCGGGGAGATAAAACAGAAATACCTGCCCGATCTGGCTTCCGGCCGGAAAATCGGTGCATGGGGTTTAACAGAACCGGCTTCAGGCAGTGATGCCGCTGCGCTTCAGACAACTGCCGAGAAAGAAGGCGATTCCTATATACTGAACGGATCAAAGAACTTTATTACTCATGGCGGAGTAGGTAGTATAGCAGTTATAATGGCTGTTACGGATAAGGATAAAGGTAAGAAAGGGATTTCAGCTTTTATAGTCGAGAAAGGTACTGCGGGATTCTCAACCGGTAAAAAGGAAAACAAACTCGGTATGCGCGCGAGTGAAACAACTCAGCTTCATTTCGAGAATTGCAGGGTTCCTGCGGCCAATTTAATCGGTAAGGAAGGCGAAGGATTCACCCAGGCAATGCAGATACTTGAAGGAGGCAGAATTTCGATAGCCGCGTTGAGTGTTGGACTTGCACAGGGCTGTCTCGAGAACTCGGTTCAATACTCAAAAGTCAGGAAACAGTTCAAGCAGCCGATATTCGATTTCCAGGGGATCCAGTTTAAGTTATCAGAAATGGCAACCGAAATTGAAGCCGCAAGACTTCTAACGTACAAAGCGGCTGTAAAAAAAGATAGCGAGCTGGATGTAAACAAAGACGCATCAATGGCAAAGTTGTTTGCTAGCGAAACAGCAACAAAAGTCGCGAATGAAGCTGTTCAAATATTCGGCGGATACGGTTTTGTTAAGGATTACCCAGTCGAAAAGTTTTACCGTGATGTAAAACTCCTTACAATCGGCGAAGGTACATCCGAGGTACACAGAATAATTATATCAAGAAATCTTGTCAAAGAATAATCCGGGACTATGAATATAATCGGCAGCGAAATAAAGAGGAGCGAGAAGTTTTTACGAAACGAAGATTTCCAGAAAAACCTTCTGCGCAAAATTAAATCGGAGAAGGAAAAAGTAAAACTCGGCGGAGGTCATGATGCTGTTGAAAAACACCATAGTAAAGGCAAATTGACTGCACGGGAACGAATCATAAAACTTGTAGACGAAGGAAGCAGGTTTTACGAACTCAATTCTCTTGCGGCATATGATATGTATGGTGAATACGGCGGCGCTCCGTCTGCAGGAACCGTTTTCGGAATTGGGAAAATTCATAACCGAGATTTTGTAATACTTGCCAATGACGCGACAGTAAAAGCAGGGGCATGGTTCCCCATCACTGCAAAGAAGAATCTTCGCGCTCAGGAAATTGCTATGGAAAACCGGCTTCCGCTAATATATCTTGTTGATAGCGCAGGAGTATTCCTCCCGCTTCAGGAGGATATATTTCCCGACAAGGAACATTTCGGAAGGATTTTCAGAAACAACGCAAAAATTTCAGCTATGGGAATTCCACAAATCTCGGCAATTATGGGACCATGTGTAGCTGGAGGAGCCTACCTCCCTATTATGAGTGACGAAGCTTTGATTGTAGAAGGTACTGGATCCGTATTTCTGGCGGGCTCGCATCTGGTGAAGGCAGCAATTGGTGAGGAAGTAGACAATGAGAGTCTTGGCGGCGCACGAGTGCAATCGAATATTTCCGGTGTTACCGATTACATCGCTAAAGATGATGAAGATTGCCTTGAAAAAATCCGTTCAATAGCTGGGAAAATGAGTAATACCAACACCGCGGGATTTAACAGAACTAAGTCGTTTGAACCGTCTTACCCGGACGGGGATATTTTAGGAATTCTGCCGAAAGATACAACTGAACAATATGATATGCATGAATTGATAGCGAGGCTGATTGACAGTTCCTACTTCGATGAGTATAAAGCAGGTTACGGAAAAACAATTATAACCGGATACGCTAGAATAGATGGCTGGGCAGTCGGCATTGTTGCCAATCAGCGAAAGATCGTGAAGAGTGAAGAGGGTGAAATGCAGATCGGCGGTGTTATTTATTCAGACAGTGCAGATAAAGCAGCACGGTTTATAATGAACTGCAACCAGAAGAAAATTCCTCTCCTGTTCCTTCAGGATGTTACCGGATTTATGGTCGGCAGCAAAGCCGAACATGGAGGTATTATAAAAGACGGCGCTAAAATGGTGAATGCCGTGGCTAATTCTTCAGTTCCCAAGATTACAATTATCGTTGGAAACAGTTTCGGCGCCGGCAACTATGCTATGTGCGGAAAGGCTTACGATCCACGGTTTATATTCGCATATCCCAATGCAAAAATCGCTGTGATGGGAGGTGCACAGGCAAGCAGTGTATTGCTGAATATTAAAATAAGCCGAGAAAAGAAGCGCGGGAAAGAGATTGAAGATTCAGAAAAACAAAATATTTTAAAAGAAATTATGGAATCATACGAGTGTAAAAGTAGTCCAATGTATGCAGCAGCACGCCTTTGGATCGATGAAATTATCGATCCAGCGGAATCGAGGGAGTACATTTCGGATGCAATATCGTTTTGTAATAATAATCCGGAAATCGATAAATTTAATACCGGTGTTATACAGACTTAAAAACACATATGGGTATTGTATTTATTTGGTGTCATATTTTGTATCTTTACTTGTTAAAAAATTATTATTAGTCTGTACCTGAGACTCAATAATTACGGAGCAGGAAGGTTGATGCAAACAGATTTTGAAGAAGAAAGACTGGAAGATGTAGTTATAGTCAACATTAATGTACCTGACGCTACACTTAAGCACGCTACGAATTTCAAGCGATATATTACGCGTATTATGGATAATTCGGAAAAAAAAGTAATTATCAATTGCCAACAAGTCAGATACATGGATTCTACCTTCCTGGGTTCACTTGTATTCACACTAAAAAAAATGGCCTCATTCGGCGGGCAGCTTAAGCTTATCCTGGGCAATGTCGATAGTCCTGTTTGGACTATGTTTGAAACTACAAGTATGTTCAGAGTATTTAAGACCTTCCCTGACAAAGAAGCAGCCTTAAGTAGCTTTGATTAATTATACTTGATATTCAATGTGACAAATAACATTAATTAATCCCGGAGAATAATGATGGGAACACAACAATTGTTATTTATCGTTCTTGGATTAGTTTTGATTGGAGTTGCAATATTTATTGGGATCAGCATTTTTAAAACAAATGCAGTTGAAAACAATAGACAGGAGTGTATTAATAGAATTCAATTAATTTCGGATATGGCCTTATCTTACTTACGGAAGCCTGTTGAACAAGGCGGAGGTGGCGGATCTTTTGAAAACTTTGCTATTGACGAAGATTTAACAACTAAGGATGAAGTATTCAAAAAGATTAAAGTTGTAGTAAAAACTAATAAAAATCGAATTATTGTTACTGCCAGAGGCAGAGAAATCGGATTAGATGGCTTCAGACCCATAATAATGAAAGGAACCATTCTTCCTTCAGGTTTAAAAATAACAAAAACAAATTAAATTATAATATTTATATTATACCATGCAACACGACTATTTTCAACTGCTGATTAAATCAGCCCAACAAGGAAGAAAGAACGCATTTGTCGATCTTTGTGAGTTGAATGCAAAGAAAGTCTACACTTTATGCGTTAGAATGCTGGGTAATGAAAGGCTTGCACATGAAATAAGTATACAAATATTTCTGCAGGCCTGGGAAAATATAAAGTTCGTTAGAGCCGATAGTTCTTTCGAAATTTGGTTAAAAGGTATAGCTATTTATACCATCCTGGAAGAAATCAGGACCGGGAACAAAGGTAACGAAATCGAAATTTCACCGGAGGATCCGCTTCCGGTATCAGAAAATCCAATCGAAAATAAAATACTTTCACTTCCGCGAACCGAAAGAATTGTATTTATAATGTATCAAATTGAGGGATACACTTTCCAGGAAATCGCGGATTTTCTATACGATCATTCTGTTGAAGAAATTAAAAGTATTCTCAGAGAATCCAGAAGAAAAATTACCGGGGAACTCAAGAATGAATTGTGAGGAAATTAAAAAATCTGTTGAGGATTACCTCGACGATCTTCTGGATGAGAAAACTTTAAAGGACTTTGAAGACAGCCTGCCCTACTGTGAAGAAGAGAAGGGATATGTCGAATCTGTAAAGTCACTCGCAGACAAATTAGGCGATCTGCCATTAAGCTTCGAACCGCCAAAAGAAATTATTTCCGAACTGACCGACAAACTCATGAAGATGAGTGAAACGGAGGTTAAGAGTCATGTCGATAAAGATACGTTAAAGAAAATTGATGACCGCAGCCGGAAGCATAAACCAAAGCCAAAAGAGAAAAAGAAACTCAACCTGCTTAAAGGTTTGAAAGAATTTAATTTCTCAACATTCGGCTTTATTCTAACAGGATTAACCACAGTTCTGATACTCCTTGTATTTTACCTTATCACCTTCTTTGATGACACTTCTCCATGGCGGGCCGGGACAAACAAAGGCATTTTTAGATTGAACAATGAAACCGCTGCTTCCGCTGATATTTATGCTGAAGATATAATCAGTACCGAATCGACAGGAGCATTCATCGTAATCAGAGATGAAGCAAATATAGGCATATCGCCCAATACTTCGCTTCAGATTATGAAAACTAAGAAAAGCCTGAACCGTATTTCTCTGCAGGATGGTGGTATTTCTTATGAGGGTATTAGTGAAAGTCCGAATTTCGAACTTCTGTATAATAATATTTCAATTAAGGCCTTGAAATGCCGGTTTAATGCCAGGATTGATTCTGTCGGCAAACTAAATGTAGAAGGTATTGAAGGATACGTTGAGGTTGTAACATCCTATGATCGCTTTTACTTATCACATGATTATATATGCACTATATCAGGAAATATATCGGACATCCCTTATCATGTTAATGCTTCTGCTAAACTAAAACACCAGTTGAAAAATCTTCAGGCTAACATTAACGATCTTGTAGAACTAACCTCTCTTCTTTATGATGCCTCGTATAAAGATGCTTTTACATTACTACGACTAATTGAACTTGTCCCACGAAAAAACAGGGAAATAATTTTTGAAAAACTAAAAAATCTTTATCCTCCTACCCCGAATGTAACAAAAGCCGGAATTCTGGATGGAAACCGAAATATGCTGGATGAATGGTGGTTTGAAATTGAATGGCAGATCTAGTCCGGTAATTTTACAATCCTTAACCAGCTAAAATTGCAGATAAGATCGTTTAATGATTAAAGTCCGGCAAATAATCTATTTTTAAACTGAATAAAAATATGTCAAATACGTAAATTTGGCAGTTGTGATTCTTGCATTTAATATTCATTCAAAATAAGTTTGTGCTTTTATTTAAACTATGTTAACGGACACAGAAAAAAATATCACGGTTAATAAAAAGGCCGAGTACGAATATTTCATTGAGCAGCGGATTGAAGCAGGCATTGTGCTCGTTGGCACTGAAGTTAAGGCGTTAAGAGAAAACAAAGCCAATCTTGTTGATGGGTACGCTGTATTGCGGGACGGTGAAGCCTGGCTGATGAACGTTAATATCAGTAAGTATAATCAGGGGAATATTAATAACCATGATCCGGTTCGTAAAAGGAAACTGCTCCTAAAGAAAACCGAATTGAGAAAGTTACAATCGAAAATAAATGAAAAAGGATATACTTTAATTCCTCTCAGACTTTATTTCAAAGATGGAAAAGTTAAAGCTGAGATAGGATTGGCGCGCGGTAAAAAGTCATACGACAAACGGGAAAGTATAGCAAAAAAAGATTTGAAACGTGACATGGAAAGAAACTTGAAATATTGATTGAATGGAGAAAGAATTGAGTAACAAAATAATATTTCCGTCGGTAAATGAACAAATGGAACTGTACCGAAGAGGTGCTGTTGAAATAATTCCTGAAGATGATCTGGTTAAGAAGCTGGAAAAATCGGAAAAAGAAGGAAAACCCCTGAACATTAAACTGGGTTGTGATCCGACCAGACCAGATCTACACCTGGGACACTCAGTAGTTCTTAGGAAATTGGCACAATTCCAGAAATGCGGTCATCAGGCGATTCTTATAATCGGGGATTTCACAAGTTTAATAGGAGATCCCTCCGGACGAAATTCTACCCGTCCCCCGCTTACGGCGGAAGAGATTAAAGAGAACGCAAAAAGTTACTTTGAACAGGCATCTAAAATTCTTGATCCGGAAAAGACAAAAATCGTTTACAACAGCGAATGGCTTGGTAAAATGTCCTTTGCCGATGTTATTAAACTTTCTTCGAAGTATACCGTTGCGAGGATGCTGGAGCGTGATGATTTTACGAACCGGTTCAAAGGCGGAATTCCTATTTCTATGCACGAGATACTTTACCCTCTTGCTCAGGCAATGGATTCTGTTGCAATTGAAAGCGACGTTGAACTTGGAGGAACGGATCAGAAATTCAATCTCCTGGTCGGACGGGATATTCAGCGGGAACACAACGTTGAACCGCAGGTTATACTTACAATGCCATTACTCGTAGGAACAGACGGCACGGAGAAAATGAGTAAATCATATGATAACTATATCGGGATAAACGACACACCGAAGGACATTTACGGACGTACACTTTCTATTCCCGATGAAATCATTCATAACTACTTTGAACTTGCAACAGATGTACCTTCGGAAGAGTTGAAAGATATTAAAACAAAGCTGGAAGACGGCAATACGAATCCGAGGGATTTGAAACGTGCTCTTGCCCGGAAACTGGTTGAGATGTATCATTCTGCCGAGGACGCTGCCAGGGCAGAAGAAGAATTTGATAATGTATTCAAGAATAAGGGTTTACCCGAAGACGTGCCGGAATACAAGCCCGGGGATGGTGAAACCGAATGCGGGCTGCTGGAATTAATCGTAAAAGTAAAATTCGCCCCTTCAAACGGTGAAGCCCGAAGACTGGTTCAACAAGGCGGTGTGTCAATCGACAGTGAAAAACTTAGCGATTTCAAATCAGTTGTAAAATTCGACAAAGAAAAAATTCTTAAAGTGGGAAAAAGAAAATTCATTAAATTGTTATCCAACTAATCTGGAGGGTTATTCGAGTTGTATTTACCAAAAAAAATCTTCTTTACTAAGGGTGTCGGCAGACACAAAGAGTATCTCGCATCATTCGAGTCCGCATTGCGAGACGCGAAAATCGAGAAGTTTAATCTCGTTAGCGTGAGCAGCATATATCCTATCGGCTGTAAACGGGTAACAATTGAGCAGGGATTAAAAGAATTGACACCGGGTCAAATTGTTCATGCTGTAATTGCCAGGAATGCCACAAATGAGCCCAACAGACTTATCGCCTCATCAATTGGTGTTGCATTGCCGGCCGACAAAAAAATGTACGGCTACCTCTCCGAGCATCATCCGTTCGGTGAAACAGCAAATTTTGCCGGTGAATACGCCGAGGACTTAGCTGCTACTATGCTGGCAACAACATTGGGTATTGACTTTGATCCTGATATAGCATGGAACGAGAGAGAACAGGTTTACAAGATGTCCGGTAAAATCGTTAGATCATTCAATAATACGCAATCTGCCAAAGGTGATAAGCAGGGATTGTGGACAACTGTTGTCTCCGCTGCTATACTTGTACCTTAACAGCTTTGTAATTATGCATACCGAACAAATGAATTAGTAATGCAGCCAGTAAGCCGATAACCATCGGCTCTACCTGGCTCATCCATTCAGATAGGAATCCATATTCCCTCAGTAGCAGCCAGAGAAGACTAATTAAAACGGCAGTTATCGACTCTGCGACAGCAAGTCGTGCGGATATTCTCAACTTCTCATAATAAGCTCCAATAACCAGCAGTATTATTCCAGGAATACAGAGGCTTCCAATTGTATACCATATTTCAACAACCGATTGGAACATGTAAGCAAACAGAACCGATATGAGTCCGGAGAAAAGAAGTCCGACACGTGTGTATTTAATCAACTTGTTTTGATCCGCAGTTCCCATAAATTTAGAAATAAAATCCCTGCTGAAAGTAGTTGCGCTCAAGAATAAAAAGCTGTTAAGAGTTGACAGAATTGTAGCGAAGAGTCCAGCATAGAAAATTCCTTTCAAGCCGCTGCCAAGAACCTGTTCGGCATACAATGGAAAAGCTAAAACCGGATTATCAATTTCCTGCAGGGAGGCCCGCGCAAACAGTCCGGTGGAAGTAGTAAGGAAGTCGAAAAGAGCCCAAAAGAAAATTGATATAATGATTCCATACTTTGCTACATTTCCCGATTTAGCAGCGTAACTGCGTTGATGGAATCCCGGGTCTGCGAATGTCCACAATGCGATCAGGAACCAAACGACTATGAATGTTACAGATGAATCCCCTGTAAACGACAAATGCCCGGACGGCAGATTGTTCTCCAGGAATTCTATCCCGCCGAATTCGGCTGTACTTGTAAAGAAGAGTACCGCGAATCCGATAAACATAACAAAGAATTCAAGCGCATCCGTATATAAATCGGATTTATAACCGCTTTTAAACATGTAGATAATTGATAATATCAAACTAACAATTAACGCGGTCAATAGATTAATTCCGAATACAATTGAGATTAGACTTGCAATCATCAGGAGATAAGGTGCAGGAGAAACAAGAATAAAAACAATGGCTGCGGAAATCATTGCAGCCGGTTTTCCGAAAACACTTTCTATTTTATCGGGAATAGTAAAGAGCGATGCTTCACGAATTCTCGGAGCCAGAAATATTGCAAATATAAAGGCAAACAGGTAGTAAGGCAGTCCCTGCGTGAACCAGCTTAACAGACCATATCGATACGTAAACTCGCCCACCCCCAGAATTCCACCGTACCACGTTGCTACATTCGTTAGCACGAACAGGAACAGTCCGACTTTCCGGCCGGATAAAAGATATTCTTCAGCATTATTCTTCCCCGTTAATGCAGGCAGGAAACCGGCGAACATCACCATACCGAAGAACACAAGGATTATAATTATATCAAGATTCGAAAAGGTGATCATGCTTCATTATTACATTAAAATCACGAATGATTAGACCTCTCCCCCGCGAACAATTGATATACACTTTACTACCGGTTGCTAAATTACTTGTACTTTCGCGTATGCCGAAAGGCAATTGAAATTCTTTAAGTGGATATTTTAATCCCCGCGATGTAAACCGGGTTTTATCATTAATTCCGTACACAGAAATTGTCTCACCGGGGATTGTTTTGATCTCACTCTTACCTTCTATCGCGTACAGTACGGAATTTTCATGATGCAGATAAATTTTAATCTTATCGGCAAATTTTAGAACAACACCGATGTTACAAAAAGTATGATCGAGTCGATCGCCCGTGGCACCGCAGAGTACTGCTTCTTTATAACCTTTTCTGAGAGCATATTTCAATGCCTTTTCAACATCGGTGTTATTCTGTTTTTTGTAATGTACGATTTGTGTCTTTCCACTGAAAAACTTGTAAATCTTAGCACTAATCGAATCCAGATCGCCGATTATAAGGTCGGGATTCAGCTTCATTTTGTATGCTGAATCGGCACCGCCATCCGCACAAATTAAATATTCGAATCCCTTCCTGATAAAATAATTCAACGATCGCTTAGAAGGCTTCTTGCCGTTTGCAAGAATGAGGCATCGTTTTATTTTACGTTTTCGATCAGTCATAAGTTCAAACCAGATTTATAATCCGACAGTAATTCCGGTCAGGAAATATCTTTCCGCTGCCGGGAAAAATTCCTTGCCGACTGCATATGCAGCATACAAATTATCCAAAATATTATTAACCTGTACGAAAACATTTACCGTGTTAAACACCGGTTTCAATTCAAACTTATAACTAGCCAGCATATTAGCCACGAAATATGCTTCAACCTGATTATCAGTGTAATCAACAAATCCGGGGAATTGCTTTAGATAGGTCGAAAGGTTTTCATCATAATTATCCGAATAAAACTCTCCGACGTACTTACCGGTAAGTTGAACAAATAATCCTTTGTATCTGGCATTGAGAATAGCATTAAACGTTACATCCGGGAAACCGCTTATTCTATTGTCTTTCAGATCTATCGAGTTATCGCCGGAAATATAATCGCTTCCTTCGCTGATATAGTTCCGGCTGTATGCACCGTTAATCGTAAAGTCGAATATTTTACCTAATTTAGCTGAAGCAGTAACTTCGATTCCCGAGTGGATAGTCCCGTCAATATTTCCGGTTACGGGCTGGCCGAACCTGTCGAGTTGTCCGTTCTTAACTATCTCATCATTAAAAATCATGTAAAAAAGATTAACCGAACCGGAGTAAGATGATTTGGAATAATTCAGACCAAGTTCGAAACTGTTCATTACTTCGGGATTAACAAGGGGCTCATCGAAATTATAGCTGCCGTCACTATTTAGTTTAAATTGCGGTACTTCTCCTCCGCTTGATTCAGCGGCATCATAATAGTTTTTCAGTCTCGGAACACGTGTAACCCTGGCAAAGGAGAAGTATCCGCTAAGTTCACTGTTAAGTTTATAATTCAATCCGAAGCGGGGATTAAGCGCGAGGTTATCTAGTTCAAACTCAGTGCCGACATATTTTTCATTGGATAATGAATATTTGTGATAAGCCAGCTGCAGTTCTGCGAGAATATTTAGATCATCATTTACATTATAAAGCTCGTGAACGTATGCATTTATATTATCAGCGCCCCCTTCATACTGATAATACTTATAATCTTTAGTTACACCTGCGGGAAGATTTTCAGCATAGTTAACGGCGCCCCAATGCAGAGAGTTATGAAATCTAAGCTCGGCGCCGGCCACAAGATTTCCAGATGAATGATTTATACTTACTCTAGGAATCCAGCCCCACTGGTGGTTTTCAACCTTCGCACGTATAAGAGCATTTGCGGGAACCTTCTCCGAGTCGTACCCGTTTTCATTCAATCTGAAATAGTCATCGTAATAAACGCTCCACGAACCGTCATAATCGAAAAAACCATCACCGACTATAAGAAACAGCGCCGAATTAATCGTAACATCGTCATTCATTTTGTATTCATTAAGAAGTTCGTAATGGGGCTGCGAGAAGTTCTCAATTTCGTCCTTCCGTCTTTCAAGGGTATACAAGTACTCACCGTTTTCCGCTTCCCAATAAGAGTAATTAGCCCTCCGCAAATCCTTATCTTTAACGGCGAACTTGGGGAGTCCGGTATATGTAAGTCCATCCGCAATAGGCCCCCCGAACAAATTAATTTGTGTTGTAAATTTTTCATCGTAACGAACGGCGGATAAATGATAAGACTTGAAATCTATCCAGTTGTAATCCCTGTAACCGTCACTGAGAACGTGACCGAGCTTCGCGTATACCGAATACTTCCCATCTATAAGGCCACTTGAGAAGGAAGCAGTGTATTTTCTTGTATTGAAACTTCCTGCTTTAACGTCAACATCCATTTTGGGTTTATCCGAGAATGGAGAGGTTATAATATTTATAGCACCACCTATAGAAGGATAACCTATTACACCTGCACCAGCGCCCCGCTGCACTTGAATTAATTCTGTACTGGCAAGCAGGTCCGGGAAATCGACCCAGTACACGTTATGGTCCTCAGGTTCGTTCTGGGGAATACCGTTAATAGCTACAGAAATCCTGCGCTGATCAAAACCCCGGATACTAAGGTAATTGTAACCTACTCCAGCTCCGCCTTCCGAATAGAAAGTTGTTGAAGGAAGATAGCTTAGCATTTCGGGGATATCCTGGTTCACATAGGATTCTTCAATATCCCGGCGGTCAATTTTGGAGAAGCTCATTGGCGTAACACCTTCCTTACCTATCGAGCCGGTCACAAGAACCGTCTGGCTGGTAATAAGCTCGGATTCCAGATATATTGTTTTAACCTTTCCTGTTTCAAAAACCGATACCGGAAGTGCAATTGATTTATATCCAATAAAGCTGATTCTAACTTGTGAGTCTTGATTAAATCTGCCGGAAAGTTCAAATCGTCCATCAGAATCAGTAATGGTTCCAATATCACTATCTGTAATTCGAACATTCGCAAATTGAAGCGGCTGGTTTAATTGATTAAGAATTATCCCTTTCAGTTCAACTGCCTGAGCAGATAATAATCCGGAAAACAACAAAAAAAGAATTACTATACGTTTCATTTCTTCTCTCCATTTAATATGATTAAAAGAAATAAAAAAGCCGTTCAGGTAAAACGGCTTAGCATAATAACTCTTTTCCGTTTTCCTACGCTGGCATTATCCAGATCAGGTTCAAGGGTATTATCTCAGTCCGAAACAGCAGGACACCCCTAACAGCTTTTTTATTTAACTATGTCAAACGTAATCAAAAGAGCACTTAATTCAAAATTTTAAGATCCCAACCGATCCTGATTCGATCATCCTGAAGTTCATTCCACTCGATTAAATCAGAAACGGTAACGTTATAATCTTTAGCAATTGTCCACAGTGATTCCCCGTCTTTCACTTTATGAATTTTACCCTGGAAATCGCTGCTCACAATATGTTCCAGAGAAGAGGACTTCGGTTTAGTTTTCTCACGCGGATAAATTGTAAGCTCATCTCCCGGTATTATTTTACTACCGGAAATATTATTCCATCGTCTTATATCACGAGCGAGTACATTATGGTCTTCAGCGATCTGACCAAGTGTATCACCCCCTTTAACAACGTAGGTAACCGATGTGTTATCAGTCTGCTCAGATACTTTTGGAGAAGGAACGCTTGCAGTAGCGGCAACGGTTTGTTGAGACTCATTTTTTTCTCTCGGGTAAACAATTAGATTATCACCGACAACAATTCGGGAAGTACTCATATTATTCCATCTCATTACATCCCTGCTAAGCACACCGAAACTTTCCGCGATCTGGCTAATAGTATCGCCATTCTTAACTGTATATTCAATTTTTTCTCCAACCTCGTTTTGTACTGTCTGAACATTGTTGGCTTTCAGTTTCAGTACTTTGCCCGCAATTATTTTATTGGATGCCATGTTGTTCAGCGCTTTGAGCTCATCAGTAGACAGTCCGAAGCGGAGTGCGATTTCACTTAAGGAATCACCCGATTTAATTTTGTAAGTATCAGGAGCATTTCCAGAAGCTACCTGAGTATTTGTGGATGAACCGGTTGAATTGGATTCATAAATTTTTAATGTTTTACCCGCGATGATCTTGTTATTCCTGAGATTATTCCATCTTCTTAATGACGAAGTTGATACTCCATGATTTTCAGCAATTTCACTTAGCGAATCACCCGATTTAATTTTATATCGAACCAGTTTGCCACCATTGGAATTACCCGAACTGTTAGAAGAACTTCCCGACTGTGCAACAGCGCCTTCAAGTTTACCAACGTTTATCTGGAGTGTCTTTCCGGCACGGATTGTATTTCCACGGAGGTTATTCCATCTTTTAAGATCACTGATTCTAATACCATACTTGTAAGCAATAGTCGAAAGAGATTCGCCGCGCCGGATTTTGTGTTTAATCCAGGATTCACCTGAGTTACCGTAAATTATCGCAAGTCTTTGTTCCCTGGATAAACTGTTGATAGACGCATAAAAATTCTTCTTATCGGCCGGGACATACATTTTAAGAACCTGTCCAACTCGAATATTGGACGTATACGGAATATTGTTCCAGTTCCTTACATCCGATACACGAACACTGAAGAGATCTGAAATATCAACAAGGTTATCTCTGGATCGGACTTTGTACTCAACCAATTCCCTTCCCTCGGGAATTATAACATCAATAGAATCATTCAATACCTTTTCATACAGATCTTTATACTTATCCTCATCCTCATTTCTGGAAATCATCATCTGGTATGGCGCGTTGTTCTGCAATTTACCATTCTCTTCTAGAGCAGGCATCAGATCAGTGCTGATGTCAAAATCACTGGCTTTAATATTAGATACGGGTATTTTCAATTGCTGCTTAGGATAGATATTAGAACTTACTGAAATATTATTAACCTTGGCGAGATTACTCAAACGTACTTTGTATTTATAGGCGATATGAGAGAGAGTTTCACCTTTGTGAACCGTATGCATAACATATTGCAGTTTTGCATTATCTGGTATCGTCTGAAGGTTTTCAGCAAACACATCTGCGCTTACGGCAGGTATTTTTAACGGATAGCCGCCGAAATAATCAGGAGGAGTATGGTGTTGGATTAACTCCGGATTGAGTTCCTGAATCACCTTTTTCGAGACCCCGGCACATTTAGCCAATACATTTATATCTATCGGCTCGTCAATATTGTAATATGTATATTCAATTGGTTTTTGATATTTTATATCAGTAAACCCGTATTTAGCCGGCTCGGAAGCGATCAAAGTTACGGCGATATACTGAGGAACATAGTTTCGTGTTTCTCTGGGCAGGAATCTTCTTAACTTCCAAAAATCTTTTGAACCTGCTCTTCTGATTGCTCTCCGCACTCTTCCCTCACCAGTATTGTAGGCAGCAATTGCCAAATTCCAGTCTTTCAGCGAATAATACAAATCCCTCAAATGTTTAGCAGCTGCACGCGAAGCCTTTTCGGGATCGCGCCTCTCGTCTGTGTAGAAATTGATTTTAAGATCGTAATACCTTGCTGTTGATCTAACGAATTGCCACATACCGACCGCACTTGCCCAGGATCGTGCAAACGGATTTAGTCCGCTTTCGGGCATACTAAGAAAAATTAACTGCTGCGGGACTTTTTCCTCACTGAAAATTCTACCCATCATAGGGAAATACTTGCCCGACCGGCTCAACCAGGCATCCATATGTTTTCTGCCTTTACCAGTAAAATATTCGATGTACTTCTCAACATATCTGTTAACTTCCAGCGGGAAATCTCCAACCACTATTATATCGCTCTCAGTTACAACCGTATCACCAGTCTCATCCTCGGGAAACTGTATGGAACTTACACCCTTGTTCACCCATTCATCAAATGCTGATATAGACGCATTTTCCGGAAGTACATCGAGTCCGTCAATAAAGGCTTTGTAGTCGTCAACTATTGAGTTTTCAAGTTCCAGATAAGTCTGATTATCCTTTATTCCGGGATAATAACTTAACTGCAGAACTGTTGAGAGAGCGCTTTCATAGGCTTCAATAGCCTTCTCATTATAGCCGAGATGCTGATTTGCCAGAGCATCAATATAGTCCAATCGGGAGCTCTCAAGAAGTTCATTTATTAGAGTCGCCGGATTTACGGTTACCAGTGAATCATGCCGGTCAAAATCATCTTGTTTGGTGAGTGTTTCGAAAACACTGCAGGCACTTAGAAAAGCAACGATTAAAATAAAAAATATTGGTAAGAGGGCTTTTTTCAAGGTATTTCCTTTTTAATAAAACATGGTTGCAATTTACTAGGTTACACTGTTTTTGTCAAGTAACAAGTTATCTATTTGTAGTTATGTTGTTAATTTATAATAACTTATCTTTTTGGGAGATTTTATCCTACAAAAACATTTGCAAACTTATATGAATTAATTATCGAAAGGAAGTGCATTAATTAAAGCGGGATGTTCGAGTGTTTCCTATCCGGATTTTTATCCACTTTCTTTTTTAGCAGTTGGAAAGCATTTATTATTTTTTTTCTTGTCTCATTAGGCTCTATAACATCATCGATGTATCCCCTTTCAGCTGCTATATACGGATTCGCGAACTTCTCAATATACTCACTAAGTCTCTCTTCGAGCTTCTTTTCCGAATCATCGGCAGCGTAAATTTCCTTCTTGAATATTATTTCAACAGCCCCTTTTGGACCCATAACTGCAATTTCCGCGGAAGGCCAGGCGAAATTAAAATCACCTCTGATATGCTTGGAATTCATAACATCATAAGCTCCGCCGTAAGCCTTGCGGGTAATCACAGTAACTTTCGGTACAGTTGCCTCGCAAAAAGCGAAAAGAAGCTTTGAACCGTGACGAATAATACCGTTCCATTCCTGGTCTGTGCCCGGCATAAATCCGGGAACATCTTCAAGTACGAGCAGAGGAATATTAAACGCATCGCAGAAGCGAATGAACCTGGCTCCTTTTACAGATGAGTTTATATCAAGTACTCCGGCCATAACTTCAGGTTCATTTGCAACAACTCCAACCGCAACACCCCCCACTCTTCCGAACCCGACTATGAGGTTCTCCGCAAAGTGCTTATGAACTTCAAGAAACTCATTATCATCAAGGAGGAGGTGAATAATCCTATGCATATCGTAAGGCACATTGGACTGGTCAGGGATGATTTCATCCAGCTCCGGAACTGATAATTCCTGTTCGAAGTTGAATTCAGTCTCAGGTGAACGGTCTTTCCAGTTAAGCGGAAGATAACCCATTAGCTGCCGGAGTGATTTGAGTACTTCAACTTCCGTTGTATACTTAAAATGTGCGACACCGCTTTTAACCGAGTGTGTATCAGCCCCGCCGAGGTCTTCAAATGAAACTTCCTCGTGAGTAACGGTTTTAACAACATTCGGACCGGTTACAAACATCTGACTAGTATTACTGACCATGAATATAAAATCGGTAATTGCAGGAGAATACACGGCACCACCAGCGCAAGGACCTAATACAGCGCTTATCTGAGGAATTACTCCCGAAGCCAATGTATTGCGCAGGAAGATTTCAGCGTAACCGCCGAGGCTTACGACGCCCTCCTGAATTCGCGCTCCGCCGGAGTCGTTAAGTCCTATTACGGGCACACCCATTTTAAGAGCCATATCCATAATCTTGCAAATCTTTTCTGCATGAGCCTCGGATAATGAGCCGCCGAAGACCGTAAAATCCTGGCTGAACAAAGCTACCGGCCGGCCGTCAATTCTTGCAAATCCAGTAACGACACCGTCACCGGGAATCTTCTGATTATCCAATCCGAAATCATTGCTGCGATGTTTTACCAGCATATCGACTTCATCAAAACTCCCTTCATCCACAAGGAGTTCAATGCGTTCGCGCGCGGTAAGTTTACCTTTTTCGTGTTGTTTATCGATCCGCTCCTGTCCCCCGCCCAGAAGGGCTTCCTGCTTTATCTCGCGAAGATGTTCGAGTTTATCCTTCATACTCAGAGAGTAAATTCGTATTCATTTAGGTCACGTACTGACTTGATGGTTTCTTCAACATTTGACTTAATTGATTTGAATTCGGCAGATTCATACAATGCCAGTGTTCTGTCTGCATCTAATCCTATTTCAAATTCACCGATTATTTCGCCAGGATTTTTGCGCATTACAATCAGCTTGTCGGAAACAAGGATTGCCCGGCTAATGTTTGTGGATGTCATCAGTATTGCGATGCCGAGTTCCCTGTTTATTCTAATTACAAGTTCAACAAGCAATTGCCGGACCGAAGGTTTTATAATGTCGAAAGGTTCATCTAAAATTATTAAATCCGGTTTCCTTACAATTGCCCGGGCAAGCGCTGTACGAAGTTGAAAGCCCTTACTCTTCGGATTAGGAATATGGTCCTCATATCCATCCAAACCGGTAAACTGAAGTGCATCCTGTAATTCCGTTTCTGAAACATTCGGAAGGTTATATTTGATGTTGCTGTTTACATCGAGCCACGGAAATATTGAAGAGTCCGTTGGAATATAAATGCTGCATTTAAAATTTGAGTTTATTTCACCGGCAGTCTGCGGCTCAAGTCCCGCAATGACTTTAAGCATTGAGGACTTACCTGAACCAACAGGTGCAAGCAGAGTTGTAATCTTCTTCTCCTCAACTGCAAAATCAAGTCCTCTGAATAATAAGTTTGTATATCCTGTCGAGTCTTTATACTCTTTAGTCAGTCCGTTAATTTCAATTAAATTCTTCAATTATCTATCCCAGTAAATGAGTCTTTTTTTAGCATATTTAACCAGAAAATCGCCAAGCAAAATTAAGAGTGAAGCATAAATTGCGATTGAAAACAGCCCTGCGAAATCGTTATATGTAAGAGCGGCATTATATACATGCCCAAGTCCGGCATAATTTCCGATGTACTCGAAGATCAGCACAAGTATCCACGCGAAATAATGCATCCTGCCGAGGGCTGAAAATACTCCCGGCTGCAGTTCTTTCCAGATAACCTCGGAATAAACCCGATTTTCAGGAACTCCAAGATTTCCAGCAACAAGAATGTAATTATTATTTACATTCGGCAGACTAAGTCTAATTTCAGCCAGCATATAGAAAACAAAGGCGACAAGTACAAATCCAAACTCAGCGACTAACGAATCGGGGAACCAGTATGCAAAAATAACCGCGTAGAAGAATGCCGGGAAAAACCTGAATACTCTAAGGAGGTTCAATCCGCCGGATATCAAAGAAATAGTTTTTAATAACGGCTGCCGAAGCAGATGGATTAGTAAATACGCTGCTATCATCGCCCCGTAAATAATCAGTGTTGATATAGATATTTCATATAAGAGGTTATAATCCCTCCAGACCGCGATCATCGAATCCAAGAGAAGTGATGGGCGCGGCAGAACCCTGTTAACAGGGAGAATAAATTCAAACAGTACTACATATGCAAACAGCAGTACCAAAAGGAATTTAAATCTTTTGGAATTGGAATTAGAAGAGATATCAGACATAAAAAGTTCAGTTTAGTTTTGTTTATTGAATATAAAGATAGATTGATTTGAAATCAAATTACAAGTAAATAAGACTGAAATTATCGTAAAAAAGGATTGTTAAGTTTCTCATACCCGATTGTACTTTTCTGACCATGACCGGGATATATCACAGTCTGATCCGGAAGTTTAAATAGTTTATTGCGTATTGACTTTAAAAGTACGGGGTGGCTACCGCCCCATAAATCAGTACGCCCGATCCCCTGGTAAAAAAGAACATCTCCGGTAATGCAAAAGTTATCTTCGGGAGAGTAGATACAGTATTCACCCGGAGTATGACCCGGCGTAAACAGAAACTTTAAAACTGATTCACCGAGTTGGAGATCATCATCTTCAGTTATAAAATCATCCGGCTCAGGTGATGACGCGATATCGACCCCGAATATTTCACCCTGCATTGAAGCGTCCCTAAGAAGCGGCAGATCCTTTTCAGGGACTATAAATTTCGGTTTGTACTGATTTATAACAAATACGTTTCCGAATATGTGGTCAATATGACAATGCGTATTGATAAGATAATCAACCCGAAGATCATTCGAATTTACGAATTCATCAAGCGCGATTTCTTCCTTCTCCTCGTAACAGCCGGGATCCACAATCGCTGCTTGCAACGTGCTTTCATCCCAAAGAACGTAAGTGTTTTCGCTAAACGGACTGAACTCGAATTTTCGAATCTTAATCATGCAATCACTTCCTGAAATTCGAAGCTAGGCGTTTACTAACTTTCCTGATATAGCTTCTATAGTTATCCTTTGTTTCTTCGAGCGAATCACCGCCGAATTTTTTAATGAAATGTTCGGCAAGCGTCCAGGCAAGCATAGACTCGCCAATAACTGCGCATGCCGGTACAGCCACGAAATCGCTTCTTTCCCTTCTCGAAACAACTTTCTTCATCGTTGCGAGATCAACAGCTTCAATCGGTGACATAAGAGTTGCGATAGGTTTCATAGCGACATGAACAACAATCGGAAGACCAGTTGAAATGCCTCCTTCAATACCACCGGCTCGATTAGTCTTTCGGGTAATATTCTCACCCTTTTTAATAATCTCATCATGCGACTCGGAACCAAATGCCTCGCCGGATGCGAATCCGGTCCCGATTTCAACACCTTTAACAGCATTGATTGACATCATCGTATGAGCAATATCCGCATCAAGTTTAGTATCGTAATGAATGAAACTACCAAGTCCCAGCGGAACACCGGTAGCAACGACATAAAATCCGCCACCGAGAGTATCACCTTTTTTCTTAGCCATTTTTATCTTGTTAATTATCTTCTTCTCCTGTGCATCATCGAGAACCCTGACGGGACTCTTATCGGCCTTGAGAGCAAGTTCCCATGCATCGAAGTTGTTACCGGTTTCGTTATTGAACAGTTTATCCGAGAATTTATTTTTTGGGTAGACACTCCCGATATTCTCGACGAAACTTCCGATTCTAATTCCGAACTCTTCCAGGAATCGCCGGGCTATAGAACAAGCAGCAACTCTGGCCGCAGTTTCACGTGCGCTCGATCGTTCAATTGAATTTCGAATATCATTGAAATTGTATTTTGAAACACCAACCAGATCAGCATGACCGGGTCTGGGGACTGTTATCTTTTCTATTTCACCTTTCTTTTTACCGGCAGACATTTTGTCGGTCCAGTTCTTCCAGTCGCTGTTTTTTATCTGCAAAGCTACAGGGGAACCGAGAGTCTTGCGAAACCTGACACCGGAAGTAATTTCAGCCGTGTCGGTCTCTATTTTCATTCTTAAACCGCGCCCGTAGCCAAGCTGCCGGCGAGCTAAATGGGAATTTATATATTCTTCAGTGATCTGAAGATTGGAAGGAAATCCTTCAATAACTGTTGTCAAACCTTTGCCGTGCGATTCACCGGCAGTAAGAAACCTAATCATGCAATACCTAATTGTTTTGATTTGAGTATGCAAATATAAAAAAAGCGCCCTTAAATAAGGACGCTTTCTTTTGGGAGCAACAATTAATTATTTCTCTTCAGGAACATCAAGTCCTAAAAGTCGGGATGAACCATCCCTGTAAACAACTTTAAGAAGAACTGCTTTACCCTGTTTGCTGTCAATGGCTTCTTCAAAGTCTTCAACCGAATCAACAGGCTTCTTATCCACATTAGTAATCACAATGCCCTTCCCGAGTCTTTGCTTTTCAGCCTTGCCGAATCTTTCAACAGAAGTAATTATAACCCCGTTATCAACTTTGTACGTGTCGTATTCAGAACGGGTCATATTCTGCACAGTCAGACCAATCGAATCGAACTCTTTAGAAACTATTTCTTTGTTCTTATGTTTATCTTCTTTCTTATTATTTACAGCAACAGTTTCAACTTCGTCGTCTCTGCCTTTAAGAACAACATGCCGTGTTATAGTATCTCTATCCCTAAACAGAGTCAGAGTAACTTCATCGCCTGCACGTTTTGTAGCTACATAAGCCTGAAGTTCATTTGCCTGGTTTAATTCCTTGCCATTAATTTTTAGAATTACATCGCCGGACTGGATATCTTCAGCCGCAGCCGAACCATCTTCAACAACTTCCTGAATTAAAACACCCATCGGTTTTTCCAGTCCTAAAGCTTTTGCAAGATCCGCATTGACGTTTTCTATGCGAACACCAATATAACCGCGGTTCACCTTACCATTTGTAATCAAATCCTCTGCAACTGATTTCGCCAGATTAATAGGAATAGCAAATCCATAACCGATATAATTACTTGAATAACCGTTCGTAGCAATTGCAGTATTAATACCGATAACAGCACCAGTAAGATCGACTAATGCTCCCCCACTATTTCCCGGATTAATGGCTGCATCCGTTTGAATGAATGATTCAATCCCATAGCTATTATCAATTATCCTTAGATTACGACCAATTGCGCTGACTATACCTGCCGTAACTGTTGAAGCGAGTGAGAGTGGATTTCCGATTGCCATTACCCACTGCCCGACTTTTAACTGTTCTGAATTTCCAAGATATGAAGCCGGAAGATTATCAGCATCAACTTTTATGACTGCAAGATCAGTAAGAGGATCAGTCCCGACAACTTCAGCTTCAAATTCCCTTTTATCCATAAGTGTTACATCAACTTTTGTCGCATTTTCAACAACATGATTATTCGTAAGAATATAACCGTCATCAGAAATGATAACGCCGCTACCACCGGACAGACGATTGTGAGGTGTTTGATCTTCTTCTTTATACGGGAAGAAGAACTTAAAAAAATCATTCGTCTGACCCGGTACGCTGCTCACTACTCTTATTTGTACAATCGACGGAGTAACCTTTTCCGAGACATTGACAAATGCGTCATTGAAGGCCTGTGCATCAACGTTTACCTTTTCTACGGGAGGTGAAGTTTTCCCGATTTGTACTTCAGCCATTGAAGGGCGAACATAACCGAAACTTGAGACCAGTATGGCACCGAAAACAGCCCCGATAAAGAGAAGTGAGAGTACACCCAATATATTTTTATTTTTCATCTTAAATGCTCCTGATTTAACTAGAATATTTTTAACGACTTCAAATTCCTGAATCCGTCGACATGAAACGCTATATGTTTTTCCAGAAAGAACACCAGGAATTCCAAATCCTGTTTCGTGTAATTACACTGTTCATTTTTCTTGCTTAGACAATTCACGAGATTGAAAAGTTCCTTTGACATATCAAAGTTTATTAAATGTCCCTCTGAACAATCGCTGCACAGACTTCCCTCCGAGTAACTGTAAAACAGACCCTGCGAATCCGATAAAGATTTATGACAATGCGGACATTTATTTATTTCAATTCCATAACCAATTTCATTTACAAAAAACCAGAAAAACTTAACAAACAGGAATAAAGCTTCATTTACAGAGGTATCAAGAAGGTAAAGGATTCTTACAAGTGCCTGATGTAATTTATCGTTCTTTTCATGTTCGGGAAGAAGGACATTGTATAGTTCTATCACAGCCATAGAATACTGGTATCTGTCCAGATCGGACGTTATGGAGTTATGGACCTTTACAATATCTGCGCCGCTGACAAGTTGAATTGCCCTTGAGGACTTATTGTAAACCACAACTTCTACAACATTGAACAATTCCAGACGTGCATTCATCTTGGATTTGGGTGATTTAATTCCTTTGGCAATTACAGTAAACTTGCCATAGTCAGCCGAGTACAGAGTGACTATTTTACTCGAGTCACCCTGATCAAGCTTTTTAATAACAACTGCTTCGGTTTTAATAATCTGTGACATTAAAATTTATACGGGGGTCTGTTAAGACTTTTCTCGGTAATTATCCCGGCAATTAGTTCATTCGGTGTAACATCGAATGCGGGTGCGTAGACAGTATAGTTATCCTTCGTAACCTTTACACCATATATTGAATTGATTTCTTCCGGACCTCTGAACTCAATTTTGATATCATTACCTGTCGGACAATCGGCATCTATCGTTGAAGAAGGTGCGGCAATATAAAATGGTATTCCGTGGTGCTTTGCCAGTACTGCAAGTCCGTAAGTCCCGACTTTATTAGCGCTATCACCATTTTTTGCAATGCGGTCAGCTCCGGTAATGATTAAATCGACTTTCTCATTTTTAATTGTATATGCGGCTGCGGAGTCGGGCTGAATCGAGAAAGGAATTCCGAGTTTATCCAGTTCAAACGCTGTTAAACGCGAGCCCTGAAGAAGAGGTCTTGTTTCATCCGCATAAACATACTCGACCATACCTTCCTCAAATCCTTTCTGAATTACATAAAGCGCAGTACCACCGCCTGCGGAAACAAGGCTGCCTGTATTACAGTGAGTCAGTACTCTGGACTTGTTACCAAATATTTCCAGACCGTTTGAGGCGATGGCATCACACATATCTACATCTTCATCGAAGATCAGATTTGCCTCATCAACAAGTAAGGAATACACATCATGATCAGCATTTCGATCTTCAAACTTTTTCTTCAACCTGTCCAGAGCCCAGAACAGATTAACTGCAGTCGGGCGAGTGATCTTTAACCGGTTATAAGCCTCAGAAAAGGTTTGTTCCGCATCATCAACTTTCTGCTTGAATGCAAGTGCCAAACCATAAGCCGCCGCAATCCCGATAGCGGGCGCACCGCGGACTTCAAGTTTTTCTATAGCTTCGGCCACCCTTTCGTAGCTATCGGTTGAAATATACTCTTCAACGAGCGGCAATCTCGTCTGATCTATCAGAATGAGTTTATCATTCTCAAAAACAATACTTGTGAAAACCGCCATTAAAACCTCGATAACTCCCTGAATTCATTGAACCTGTCGAGAATCTGCAGATTCGTGAGACCTTCAATTCCCTGAGTACTGAACTTTTCAACGCAGAACGAAGCCATTGTGCTTCCGTAAATCACAGCCTGCTTCATGTTCTCGAAGCTTAAATCGCTTGTCTTGTGGAGGTAACCTGTAAATCCGCCGGCAAACGCATCACCCGCACCAGTCGGATCATAGATACTTTCCATCGGGTATGCAGGAGCAGAAAAAATATTTCCTTCGCCGAACAGCAGAGCGCCGTGTTCACCCTTCTTTATTACGAGGTACTCGGGTCCCATATCCTGGATCATCTTAGCGGCTTTTATCAGATTCGGCTCATTCGTAAGAAGTCTTGCTTCCGAATCATTTATAATTAACACATGAACCTTCTTAAGGACTTTGAGAAGATCATCTTTCATAATATTGATCCATAGATTCATAGTGTCGCAAACCATGAGCCTTAAATCAGTCATTTGCTTAATTACATTCATCTGCAAAGAAGGCATTATATTTCCGAGAATCACGTAAGGATTCTTATGCCATTTTTCCGGGACAACAGGATTGAAGTTTTCAAAAACATTTAGTTCAGTGAATAACGTATCACGCACATTCAAATCGTGCTGATATTTACAACCATACCTGAAAGTCTTGCCACCCTTTACTATTTCAAGTCCGTCAAGGTTGATATTGTGATCCTCAAGCATTTTTACATCCGAGTCCCTGAAATCGTCACCTACAACACCCACAAAATTAACAGGCGCAGCAAAATAACTTGCGGCTATTGAAATAAAAGTAGCGGAACCGCCTAATGCAGCTTCAATTTTATCAAACGGGGTTTCTACGTCGTCATATCCGACCGAGCCAACAACAAGTAAAGACAATTTCACCTCATGATTTTTAATTTGATTAACAAAAATCGACAATTATTAAACTAAAATCTATCCGCAGTTATTGATTACGATTAGTTCCCAGAAATTACTTCGGAAAGATCAACGAAATTGAGAGTACTTTGTTCATTAATAAAATACTGTTCAATTATTTTTGCCGACTGTCTCTGCCCTTCCCATGCAAACGACTCAATAGCAGCATCAATTCTGAGCCAGCGGTATTCCGAATGTTCATTCGAAATAACAACATCAGCATCGGGATCAACCTGCGCAGCGAAAACCGGAACCATGCAGATGGAATCCCGTTCGGGCGAATAGAACGAATTCACATGCGGTACTACCCAAAACCTATTAATACTAAGACCTGTCTCTTCTTTAATTTCCCGCATGGCGGTTTCAGACGCTTTTTCAGAATCATTGATAGAACCGGTAACCATCTGCCAGATACCCGGGTAGATTTCACTCCCGGCTCGTTTTAGAACAAGGAATTCCATGTTACCATTTATTATCCTGAAAACGTGCGCTTCTATTAAATATGCTTCAACATTCATAATAACCTCTTCATTCTAGAAAAATGCCCGGGCTTCAGCTCTCATTGTGTGAATTACACTGCCTGCACCCTGTTTCCTGCCTGAATAAGCAATTGTCGTTTGCAGATTGGTCGAAAGCCTGTAATCGAAATTAACTCTCCAAAGATAATTTTTCCCAATAACTTTTCCCTGAGTTATCTCGTAAGGTATAGTGTTATCCGCATTCTTTGCGATCAGTTCATCACGCTCACCTTCCACACGCAAACGCCCCCGTCCGGCGAACGACAGTGTGAATCTTAATAGCTGAGCGTTACTGCTTATCTCCGTCGGTTTTTCAGGAAATCTGTCCATAGTATTTCCAACCGTAAATTTAAATCCACACTCAATATGCTGATAAGGACGATATGAAAAGTCGCTGGACAACTCCTGCTCTGAAACGATCCTCGACCGGTTTAGGCTTACCGGAGCGGAGACGTTTTCGTATCGCGAAATATAATCAGTCTGATTGTTGATTTCTTTTATCATCCTGAACTTAATACGAACAGATCTCTCATTAAGATAGCCTTTTTCAAGTCCACTGCTGTACAGGTTTAAATTGTCTCTCTCCGTAAACCTCAGTCTGATAGAAAGTTCACTGTTATTCCTGAACAAATTTACGTCTTGTTGGAAAAGATTAAATCCGCGAATAGTCGTTGAATCATTTAGGAACCTGTTGAAATTCAAGAGATAAATCTGTTTGGTATCAGTCTCTTTACTTTTCTCTTCAATCCTGTAAGTCGTTTCTGTCGACAGAGGTTTCAGTATCGTTTCATACCACAAATTACCTTTGACGAATTTGTCGAAGTTCAGCCTCCATCTTGTGTTCAGCTTCAGATCGACAACAGGAAACAGTTCGTCTGTCGGCAAAGTTGTCAGGACGTAATCACCTTCATAGACAGTCGGCTCAAACTCTTCTTCATCTGCAATACCGTTTTCATTCAGATCTCCCAGATAAATATAGTTCCCTGTTCCCTGAGTAACGCGTATGAAAACTTTTTCAAGTCTGGCAGTTCTTTGTGTAGACGCTTCATAGAAGAGATCACCATCTACAAAACGCTGCCAGAAATTAAACCGGTTCTGTGAACGAATTAAAACTGTTTCATTATCGAGCTCGCCCAGTTCTCTGAACTTAGTTGTAAACTCTTTGTTCCGAAGAACCACACTCATTTCGGAGCTGACATCTTTAATTCCTTTGTAGGATAATGAAAAAGATTTGGTCTTTGATAATGATTCTTTTTCGAGCGAACCTTCTAGCGGGCTGAATTCCTCGCGCAGAGAGTATTTGACAGATGCGTTGAAACCACCGAAATTCAATATACTCAGGACAGGGACCATTTCAGAATATCGGAGACTACCGGCAAGCAGTGAATCGCTGTTATTGTTAACGTCCTGTTTATCCTCATAAAGAAATTCTATTCCGGGACTCAGAGTACCAAAAGAGTAGTTAAGATTTCCCTGCTGCTTATTCCATTTACTCGAGAGCAGCGGAGAGACTGATTTTACATAATCAAATTTATAATTGCTTCTTATGTTGTAATAATCATCGATATTAAGTATTGCCAAATAGCGATCAGAAGAGAATGAATTTCCCTGTTTCAAATAACCGTAAGTTGTCGATAAATTAATCTGTTCCACCGGAGACAGATCGATAGTTGCTTCGCGAAGTATTTCATCACCGCTATTGGTCGAACCGGTATTATAATCTCTTTCAAACTCAACTGAGTTAAACCTGTCCAGTGAAGTAAACCTGCTGTCTACAAAACGGTCTTTAATTCCGATACTTACCTGATGGATATTTCCTAAACCGATATTTAAATTATTCCGGCTGAAACCCAGGCTCAAACTTCGAGCGAATCCTGAATTATCATCATCATCAAGAGCGGACATTTTATTTTTATCCCAAATACTCCCGGCCAGCTCCAGAGACATGGTCAGACCTTTTAGCGGTTCACCTGCAACCACGAAGTTGCCGGCCTGCCGCGAAGCAGCAAGCGGGAGGTATTTTATCGGAAGATAGGCTCCGTTACCGATTCCCACAAACTCATATTTACCCGTGCTTATTTTCGAATAGTCTCCGCTGCCTGATCCAACATAGCTGAACACAACGTTATATAGTGAATTGTCATCACCGGGATTGTAGAGATAATAAGAATAGTCCTCCCCGCTGATAACGGTATCAATCTTAGTGTAAGTACCGATAATTCTGCCCAGTGAGTCCGGAGCGGCAAGAACAGCTCCGTCACGTACAGCCAGTTCCCGGTCATCCCCCGCTGCGGCCAGAATTTTTTTCTCCTCGTCGGATATAGTTATATCGATAGGATTATTTTCATCATCCGCTTCTCTGAAGAAGTTGAATCCGAATTTTAATTTATTATCGAACAGGCTTCCGCCTAAATTCGCGCCAACAAAGTTACGCTGGAACTGTCTGTCTGTATATTCGAAATCAACTGTAATCCTGCTGGCTGATGTGATTAACCTGTTGGGAGTAAAAGTGATTTCCGCGCCGGCATATTCAATTGTATAGTCGTTATTTTCTCCACGTTTCATTTCCTCGCCGTCGATGTAAACACTTTCGCTGCCTGCAATAATAATTATTTCACGCTCGTTATTACTACCGGTAAGTCTGTAAGGACCCTGGCTGCCGTCCTCACCGCTCATCTGGTTCGAATTGAACTTTCCGCGTGAACTGGCAAATGCTATTCCTCCGTTATAATTATCGTATCGAAAGTCACCCTTTAGTCCCTGCAATTTCCTGTTAAGTTTTCCAAATTCGCCATTCGATTTCACCAGATCAAAATCACCGAATGTACCTGTGGCATTAGGATGAGTTGTCTCTATAAATACTTTATCCAGTTCTTCAAGCCGCTCTGTGTTACCTTCGGGTTGAATTGGAGTGTTTTCGTCCGTGAGAGCCGCAACGATACTTATTTCATCAGACAATTTCCCGGAAAGCTGCAATCGCAGCCCGCTGTTCACCGTAAAATCCTTGTTGGTACCTACTGTAAATCCACGTATTATGGAACCGCTTCTGCGAATATCCGAACCGAAAATCGACTCTGCAGTAAGAGGTGTTTTTTCATTTCTTACAACTCTAATACTATCGGAGAATCGGTTATCGAAACTGACAACCAGACTTCGTCTTTTGTACTCTTTTTTAAGTCCAATGAGCATTGTTTGATATGTAACGACAATTGTATCATTAATCGAATAGAATACGGAATCGTTGATGCTGAACTTAGCCAGCCTGTAATCAATAGAATACTGATAACGAGTTAGGATTTTTTCACCAACTAGTATTGCCTCGGAAAACGGGAGTATATTGGTAGATCGAAGATTGTATTCGTTTTCCAGATTTACCCGGAATGAATCAACAGCAGTTATATACTGATTCCTGTCCTGCGCTGAAACAAGCACAGACAGAAGCAGCATAATAATTATCGCAGCAATTATTCTGTTAAAGTGATCAGATATGTTAATACGAGGATCAATCCTTACAATTTTCTAATGATGATTTAATTGTTAAATCTATTTTTAACAATCAACTATTGCAAGGATAATTTTCGTGATATTATTCGTACCTAAGAGCTTCAATCGGATCGAGGTTAGCCGCTTTGTAAGCCGGGTAAGTGCCGAACGATACACCGATTAAAACACAGATCATTACACCAATTCCAATCCAGTCAAAGGGAATTGTAGCTTTGGCGCTGAGAAGCGAACCGACAAGATTGCCTGTTAATACACCCAGGAATATTCCGATTGCGCCGCCTAGAAGACAGAGTGCAATTGCCTCGATAAGGAACTGACTGAGTATATTTTTCCTTTTAGCGCCAATAGATTTACGAACCCCAATTTCCCTGGTACGTTCGGTTACCGATACGAGCATAATGTTCATTATACCCACACCGGCAGCAAGCAGCGCAATTGTAGCAATAGCAAATGCACCGATTCTTACATTAAAGGTAATATCATTTATTTGACCCAGAATGGATTCGTTTGAAACGATTTCAAAATCATTCTCTTCAGCCGGGGGTACTTTCCTAATCATGCGCATGTATCCTTCAGCTTTCATAATTAGATCATTGTATGATTCATTATCAGGCGCCATTACGGAGATGCTAAGACTACGTCGCCGGTGTCCATAAAAACTGTTAAACGTTGTTATCGGGATAATCGCAAAATTATCGAGACTCTGCCCGAATATATCACCCTGTTTTTCGAGAACACCGATTACTCTCAACTTATACTCATCTATTCTTATTTCCTGACCAACAGGAGGAATATTTTTGAACACCTTATCAACCACATCTTTACCAAGAATAACAACCCTGCTGGCGCTTCTGACATCATGCTGATTAAAGGCGCGTCCTGACTCAACGTTCCAATCTCTCGTTACAAATGCTTCAGGAGTAACACCTCGAAGGCTAACATTGGGATTTGTTTTCTCACTTCCATATTTCACAACTCTGCCCCACCTGCTGCTCTCGGCGGCTATTGAGACCGCGGTAGTTAATCGTTGCTTTAATTCGATATAATCTTCAAAAGTAATATTCTTTCTGTTCCTGTACTTAGCCCATTCGGCATGTCCACCGCTCCGAACTGCCGGCCACTTCTGGATATTAAATGTATTTTTCCCAAAGAATGATATACCTTCTTCAATACTATTTTGCATCATGGATATTATGGTACTTACTGCAATAATGGAAAATATTCCGACAACAATTCCGAGAATTGTAAGCGCTGAACGAAGTTTATTGCTTTTAAGCGATTGAAACGAGACTTTGAAAATTTCGAAAAAATTCATAAGCTTATAATAAAACTTAGTTATCTGATATTTTAATATAGGGAAAGTTTGGAAAACTAGGAATTAAATTGATTTGAAAATTAGCCGGCTGGAAAAAGTTTTATTCAAACCTTAGTGCTTCAATGGGATCAAGATTTGCAGCCTTACTAGCCGGATATGTCCCGAATAAAACCCCGATCAAAATGCAGAGTGATACACCAACCAGGATATAATCTATGGGGATTGAGGCAGAAGCATTGAGAAACGAACCTACAAAATTACCAACCAATAAGCCTGAAATAATCCCTATCAAGCCGCCGGCAATACACAAAGTTACAGCTTCGGAGAGGAATTGCAGAAGAATATTTCTCTTTTTTGCTCCAACAGACTTCCTGATGCCGATTTCCCTGGTACGTTCTGTTACGGAAACCAGCATAATATTCATGATACCGACGCCGGCAGCTAAAAGAGCTATTCCCGCAATAACGAATGCACCGACCCTGAATCCGATTGTTATATCATTCAGTTGAGTGAGTACTGACTCGTTTGAAAATATTGAGAAATCATCCTCATCGGCAGGTCGTAATTTACGAACAAGCCTCATACGGGCAATTGCCATCTCAATTGTTTCATTATACGATTCTTTATCAAAGGACGAGACAGTAATATTAATACTCCGGCTTCTCTTTCCATAAAAACTTTGGAAGGTACGTATTGGCATCACAGTGAAGTTATCCTGACTCATACCGAACATGGCGCCCTGACTCTCCAAAACACCAATTACTCTAAGATTATGACCGTCTACTTTTACTTCTTCACCAATCGGGTTTCGGAATTCGAATAAAGTCTTAGCAACATCAGCGCCGAGAATTACCACCTTCCTGGCATGATTTATATCATCATATGTAAAGAGCCGTCCTTTCTCAACTACCCATTTATTATTGGGAAATGCTTCCGGGACTCCGCCGCAGAGGCTGATATTCGGATTGGTTTCCTTATTCCCATATCTGAATATCCTGCCTCCCCTCCATTGTTCTGCACCAACATATTTGGCTTCAATCAGTCTATGTTTAAGTTCTTCATATTCTTCGAGTGTTATATCCGGTCTGTTACGATATTTTGCCCTGTCAGCGTGGCTCCCGGACATTATTACAGGATACTTCTGAATTTGGAATGTATTCTGTCCCAGCATTGAAACACCTTCTTCAATGCTGTTCTGCATCATTGAGATAATAGTACTAACTGAAATAATTGAGAATATCCCGACAACAATTCCAAGGATGGTGAGTCCCGAACGAAGTTTGTTGGTGCGAAGAGAATTGAGCGCTACTTTTATAGCTTCCATTTAATAGTAAGTTTTATATTCAAATACGGGTATACGCAATAGTATACCCGTTATACTTACTTTATAAAATATTATTCGAAACGCAGTGCTTCGATAGGGTCGAGATTTGCGGCTTTATAAGCCGGGTAAGTACCAAAAACAACACCGATCAAAACGCAAAGGCTGACACCTATTACCACCCAGTCCATCGGGATGGTAGCCGTAGCATTTAAAAATGAGCCTGCCCAGTTTCCGACTCCAACGCCAAGCACAATACCTACTAATCCCCCAAGTATGCAGAGTGTAATTGCTTCGACTAGGAATTGAAATAGTACATTAAATTTTTTAGCTCCGATTGACTTTCGGATACCGATTTCCCTGGTACGTTCAGTTACCGAAACAAGCATAATATTCATTATCCCGATACCTGCAGCTAACAATGCAATCGCAGCGATGGCAAAAGCACCGATTCTCACACCGGAAGTCATTTCATTAATCTGATTAAGCATTTGCTCATTAGACCGGATGGAAAAATCGCTGGGTTCACTAGGTGGAACTTTTCGGATTGTCCTGAAATTACCTTCAGCAATTTCAATCAGATCGTTATAACCTTCTTTATCGAATGACTGAATAGTTATATTAACACTGTTCCATCGTTCATTGCCGTAATAAGTAAGAAATGTATTCAAAGGAACTATTACGAAATTATCCTGGCTTTGACCAAACACAGCGCCCTGACTTTCAAGAACACCGATAACCGTATACTTTCGTCTATCCATCCATACTTCCTGCCCGATTGGATCTGTAAATTCAAAAAGCTTATCAACAATATCCTGACCAAGTACGATTAATTTTGAACCGTTTTCAACTTCCCTCTGAGTAAAAGCCCGTCCCTGACCAATATCCCAGTTATTATTCGGATATGCTTCAGGAGTACAGCCGCATAGCATAACGTTCGGATTAGTTTCCTCACTTTCGTACTTGATAAGTCTGCCCCATCTCCAAAGCTCTCCTCCCACGTATTTGGCCTCGCCATCGAGTTTATCTTTAAGCCGGTAGTATTCCTCGACTTCAATATTCCTCCTGTTGCGTATCATAGCCCGTTCCTCTGCTGATCCGGTGCGGACGGCAGGCCATTTCTGAATCTGAAATGTATTTTTACCAAGCGCCGAGACACCGTCTTCAATACTCGTCTGGAGCATTGCAATTACAGTACTTATAGCGATGATGGAAAAAATTCCCACGATAATACCAAGTATCGTAAGAGTAGATCGCAATTTATTTGTTCGCAGCGAGTTAAGCGCTACTTTAATAACTTCTGCTATTCTCATTATTCATACCTCAATGAATCAACTGGGTCCATTTTTGATGCTGTATAAGCCGGGGCAAAGCCTGAAAATATTCCGACGAGAAGTGAAACAGAAATGGCAAGGACCACTGAATCAGGAGTTATTTTAGACGGGAAATCCATTTGCGCAATTATCATACTCGTAATTGAGGCGAATAACAAACCGATCATACCTCCGAGAAGACAGAGAATTGCCGCTTCGGATATGAATTGTCCCAGGATAGTCCTGCTTTTCGCTCCAATAGCTTTCCTGATTCCAATCTCTCTAGTTCTCTCCTTTACTGAAACGAACATAATATTCATAATACCGATTGCACCCACAAACAGAGCAAGCCCGGTAATTACCAGTCCGGCAATCTGGATGACACCTACAGTCTGATTAATGTTGCTTAACAGACCTTCCTGTTTATTTATTGAGAAATCATTACGCTCGTCGTATTGCAGTCCACGCACACGCCGCATTATTCCGATTGCCTCCTCTGTAACAGCTTCCACATCCTGACTGGTAGCAGCGCGAATATTTATAGTTACACTTCTGTGATGACGACTATGATAGTACTTAAAGATATTGAGGATGGGAATATATACCTGGTTATCGGGATTCCAACTTCCCATAACCCAGCTTCCCTGTTCTTCCAGAACACCTACTACTTTAAACTTTCTACCCTTTATCTTTATATTGCTGCCCAGTCCGTTACCTAAAGGGAAAAGTTGTTTATTAATTTCACTTCCGATAACTGCAACTTGTCGGCCACCGTTGCTTTCAAGAGCCGTAAAAAAACGTCCATATTCGAATGAAAGATTTGTAGTACGAATATAATCGTGTGTTGTTCCCGTAATATTTATATACTCTACCGATCGCTCTTCGAATTTAACTGTCTGGTTAGTAGAAGTTGTTGGAGCAACAGCCAGAGGAAGCTTAGCAAGTGATGTATATTGTCTGTAATCGTCTAAATCCAGATTCTTTCTATTCCTTAATTCCCACCACGGAATATCATTGTCGAACCAAGCCCATTTATCTATATATATATTGTCACTACCCAGCGAGGCAACTCCCTGCTGAAAAGCTTCATCTATACCTCTAATAGCCATTGTCATAACGACAACAGCCCATACCCCGATTATAATACCGAGTGTTGTAAGAACCGAACGAATTTTATTAGTGCGGATCGCCCTTAACGAGATAAGCAATCCTTCTTTCAGCTCGAATAAAAAATGTCTCATAATTTATTCCTTTCGGCTATCAAGCCGTTTTATCTTTGTTGAGGTATAAACCTGTCACTCACTATCTCGTCACTTTCAATAAGACCGTCTCTTAGCCGGACAATACGCGCTGCATGTTCAGCAATATATTCTTCATGTGTAACGAGTATAATTGTATTTCCCTGCTCATAAATTTCATTAAATAGTATCATAATATCTGCACCGGTCTTGGAATCAAGATTACCGGTCGGTTCATCCGCGAGTATAATAGACGGATTTGTAACAAGCGCTCTTGCGATTGCAACACGCTGACGCTGACCACCGGATAATTCATTCGGCTTATGGTGCATCCTGTCGGCGAGTCCAACATTTTCCAACGCTCCTGCAGCTCTTTCTTTCCTTTCAGCGGAGTTTATCCCTGCATAAATGAGAGGTAGTTCAACATTATGCAGTGCATCAGATCTAGGCAGAAGATTGAACGTCTGGAATACGAAGCCGATTTCCTTATTCCTAATGGTTGCCAGATCGTTATCGTCCATCTGGCTTACATTCTGATCCTTAAAATTGTATAATCCGCTAGACGGAGTATCAAGACAACCGAGCATATTCATCAATGTAGATTTACCGGAACCCGAAGGTCCCATAATTGCCACATATTCATTTTTATCTATTTTTATCGATACATCACGGAGGGCATGGACTTCTTCCATACCCACCTGGTAGACTTTTGCTATATGTTCAATAGTTATTATATTCATGTTAATCTCTGTTTAATAAATTTGATTAAAGGAATTTATTCTCCTGCAGCCGAGCTATCAGCAGCGGCACCTTCATTCTCACCGGCTTTCTTTTCACTTCCCGGTACTCGTATTTTAACTCCTTCATCCAATTCTTTCGAGATTGCCCTGTAGGGACCGCTTATTACTTTTTCACCGCCTGAAAGTCCGCTTACAATCTCAATGAAACTATCATCACTGATACCGGTACTAACTTCAATTTTCTTAGCTTCCCCGTTATCTGCAATGAATACAACTTCTTTGGGCTTTACCGGTTTACCAATTGCACTGCCGCCATTCATTTCTTCGCCGTTAGGACCGCCACCTTCGCCTTCAGCAGGCTTATCAATTCTGGCTGTTACACTCTGGATCGGAACAGCAACAACATCATATTTGGTTTCGGTTTCGACATCGGCATCGCACGACATTCCGGGTCTTAGTTCCTTATCAGGATTTACAATTTTAATTCTGACTTCAAAGTTTACAACTTCGTCCTGTGTTCCGGCGCCTGTAGTTTGAGCGCTGTTCCCAATCTGGCTTACCAGACCGAGGAATTTTTTATCACCGAAAGCATCTACTTCAACCCAGGTTGTATCTCCGGAAGAAACAAGAATAACATCGTTTTCATCCACTTCAACACGCGCTTCCATGTTCTCAAGATCCGCAACAGTCATCAGGTGTGTTCCCTGGCTGAAGGAACTGCCGAGAACTCGTTCACTTAATTCAACTGGTAATGAAGTAATCCTTCCGTTAATCGGTGAATAGATAGTAGTTTTATCAAGCTGCTCCTGGGCATTATTCAGGTTTTCTTTTGCCTGGTCAACGGAAGCTTTCTGTGCTTCATACATACCCTGGTTCTGCAGAAAAGAAGATTTTCCGACTTCAAGTTCCTGCTCACTGGCAAGCTTTTTAGTGTATAAATCCTGAGTTCGTTTATATTCCGATTCTACCCTGTCCAGCTCGGCTTTACGCACCTTCAGTGTGGCTTTAGCCGATTCCCACTGAGCACGTGCCTGGTTTCGCTGAGCTATATACTGTTCCGGTTTAATTCTAATAAGTAATTGACCTTTTTTGACAATTTCGCCCTCTTCAACAGGAAGCTGTACAATTTCCCCGGTAACCTCAGGTCTAAGAATAACCTGATATTCAGGATATATTTTACCTGTTGCAGTTACCACCTGAGTAATTGTCCTGGTCTGAGCATCCTCTGTCTGAACTGAAATTATAGCTTCTTTATCCCCGCTCGACAATACAAGAACAACAACAATTACCAGTAACAACCCTATTCCGCCAAAAATAAAGAGTTTCTTTTTGGATTTTTTCTTATTGCCTTTCGCCATTATATAATTCTCCTCTGAAGTAAATTTTATTCGTAATTTGTATAATCTAGTTTTCCAAGTACATTCAGCATATTATCGCGCAATTTATAGAATTCAAATTTTGCGTTTATCCTATCACTTATTGCCTGATTAAAATCTCTATCAGACTGAAGAACATCCAGGATTGTCCCGGATCCAAGACTGTACCTTTCATTATTTATGCGTCTGTTTTCTTCAGCAGCTTTAACGTTTTCCCTTGCCACCTCAAGACTCTTCTTACCAGCAAGCAAATCAATATATCCTTGTTTAACTTCTATTTTAATAGTTCGTTCCAAAACTCTTAGATCTTCCTGAGCGTTTTTGTACTGCACTTCGGCATATTGTGCCTGATTTTCAGTATTCCAGTTTGAGAAAATGGGTATATTTAGCGATAAACTCAGTCTATATGTTTGATTGTCAAATAAGTCGGCAGGTTTAATAGAACTGACTCCATAGCTGTAACTACCAGTTAAAGATGGTAAATAACCGCTGTTGGCAATTGTTAGTCCATTTTCAGCACTATTAACAGTCTTCAACTGACTTTTATAATCCAGACGCATACCCAGAGCTTCCGAAACCATAGAGCTTATTTCACTAAAATCCTGCATGTAATCTTCTGTATTAACCATAGCCACATTTTTAAGCGGGTCAGAAAGTTCAAATTCTTCGAGTACATCCAAAGCCAGATAATCCAGTAAAGCATTCAAGGCTTTATCGTAATTATTCTGAGCCTGGATAAGAAGAAGCTGGGCATTTCCAAGCTGATATTGCTGAGCATATACGTCGGCAATTGGTACCGAACCAAGTTTATTTCTTTCTTCAATCGTTTCAAATAATTTCTCATTATACTTTACATTATCTTCACGAACATTTTTAATCGCGTTTGCATTCAAGACGGAATAATATAAATCATTTGTGACCTGGATAATATCCTGCTTTAATTTTGCGATACTGAATTCAGCAGCTTCAAAATTCGATTTTGCTTGAGAAATCGCAGCATAATTAGCCATACCATTAAACAGGGTTATTCCGCCTCCTATACTGGCTGACCAAGATCTATAATCGGTCGTTGCTGTTCTTTGAACGATATCTCCAAAATAATCAAGTGAAGAACCTTCCTGAATACTTCTTGTCCATGCAAAACCTCCGGATGCGCCAAGAGAAGGTAAAAGATCACCATACGCGCTTTTTACATTTTTTTCGGCCGATGAAAGGTTATTTGTAGATTTAATTAAACTTGAATTCCGTTGAAGAGCTATTTTGATTGCTTCGTCGAGTGTTAGAGTCTTCTGTGCGAAAGTATAACCTGCCAAAAATAAGCATAGAAGAGCAACCACGTATTTTCTCATTATTTACTCCTTATAAAGCGAATGATGTAAAAATTTGTCCTGAATATTTGACAAACCGTAAATTTGGACGGTTTAAGTTTCTAAAAAGTTACAAAAAATCATACGGAATCTTATTTTATTTTTATCAGCTTACACAATTTGAGAACAATTATTCAGCTATAAAAATTCATCCTTGATTTCCAGGAGGTAATTATAAGCCTCTTCATAGGTGTTTGCTATTTTTCCTTCAAGGATTGCTTCTTCGATCGCAGACTTTATATTCCCCACTGTTTTGGAAGGTCCGATATTGCAGATTTTCATAATTTCATCTCCCCTGACCGGTGATTGAAAGGCGCGAAGTTTGTCTTTTTCTCTCACTTCAACAACTTTTTCCATTACTTTCTCATAATTAGCCAGGTATTTTTTAACCTTGTTCGGGTTTTTACTCGTAATATCAGCTCGACAGAGAGTTATCAAATCATCAAGATCCTCGTCGGCTTGTACTATTAAGCGTCTGATAGCGGAATCCGAGACTGTTTCATCGACCAGCGCTATTGGTCTAAGGTGAAGTCTTATTAATTTTCTAATATAATCTAACTTGTTATAAGGCAGCTTCATTCTTTTAAATATAGCTTTCATCATCCTGGCACCCAGTTCCTCGTGTCCATGAAATGTCCATCCGGTCCCTTCAACAAATCGCTTCGTTGGTGGTTTCGCTATATCGTGAACGAGTGCGGCAAACCTAAGCCATAAATCATCGGAGGCTGAGGCAACATTATCCACAACTTTACAGGTATGGAGAAACACATCTTTATGATGATGATCCTTACGCTGCTCAACTCCTGTCATCGCGGCAATTTCCGGAAATATCTTTTCCATCACGCCGGCATCCTCAAGAAGTAACAGTCCTATAGATGGTTTGGGAGAAGCAAGAATTTTAAGAAATTCGGCTGTTATTCTCTCCTGCGCTATAATTTCCAATCGTCCTGCTAATGCCCTTGATGCTTCAATAATATCTTCATTGACCTCAAATCCAAGCTGTGCAGCGAACCTGTAAGCCCGCATGATTCTCAGCGGATCATCATTAAAAGTCTTCATGGGATTGAGTGGAGTTCGGATCAGCATACTCTCAAGATCGAAATACCCGTTAAACATATCAACCAACTCGCCCAAATTGTCGTTATTGAGAGAAACTGCGAGTGAATTGATAGTAAAATCACGTCTTTTAATATCATCTTCAAAAGTTCCGGGTATGACCTCGGGGTTCCGACTGGAACTTGAGTAAGATTCTCTTCTGGCTCCAACAAATTCGAGATCAATATCCCCGAACCTGAAATGTGCTGTTCCGAAGTTCCGGTACACGTTCAAGTTTTTAACCCCAAGAAGTTCAGCATACTTAGCAGCAAATTCAATTCCGTCCCCTTCAACGACAAAATCGATTTCACCCAGTTCGCGCTTCAATAAATAATCCCTAACCCAGCCGCCAACAATATGAACTCTTATCTCTAATTCTTTCCCTAGTTCGGAAGCTTTAAGAAGGAAACTATTTTGAGTAATGTACTCGTTAAAATTTATCATCAACTACTTATATTTAACATTCGATAAAACAGAGTCTGCAAATTTACTAATCCAAATTGATTTTTCTAAATTCTCGGTATAAACAGGTCTTCTTTCTCTCCGGGCGGTCTCCTCAGCAAATCGGCTGTAATCTAAAGACAAATTATACTTTCCATGCCTTGCAAAATAGTCCGCTATCCTGGAATTCAGATAAGAATACCCAAACAGACTTTTTGAAAACCTTGCAGTAATATATTGTTCGATTTTATGATTTGATAGATCGGCAGATTCTGCCAGACTTAGAATAATATTTGTAAAATGAATTCTGTTCGAATTATTGATGTGATCCATTAAAATTAGCAGCCTGTCAATTGCACCGCCTTCAATATACTCCTGAAATACTCCCCCAGATATGCTCTTCAAATACAGCCTTGCATTTGCTATGGAAGAATAATATTCATTTGGCGGATCCAACGAAATTGACTCGTAAAGAATCGAGGCATACTTTAAATCACCGTTAATCTCTGCCAGATCCGCAAGCAGTATTTTAATTTTGAACGCATATGAACTTTCAATATACTTGTCATAATCATCCTTCAGCAATTTGTAGGCTCCTGCATACTCTTTCATTTTTATAAGTGATTGTATGCTTCCTGTCAGAGCGGCATATGATCCTGAATAATTATATACATTATTAAAAATTGAATAAGCTTCAAAATAATCTGAGCGTGAGTAATGCTCCCAGCCTAAGTCAATTTGAACTGCTGTGGCACGAGGACAAGTTTTCTTAAATATCGGAGCATAGCCATAGAACAGTTTAGCTGTGGCTGAATTATTCTGATAATTCAGCGAGTCCAGGAATTTGTAATACTCATCCTCGAGAATAATAATATCTTTTCCCAGAACAGCACGAAAATCAATGTTACTATAAAGTCTGTTAACCTTCTCAATTCCGAATTGATCAATTAAATACTTTATAAAAGAACCAGCGTAAATATATGAAATAGAAGAGGTTCCGGTCAGAAACTTAAAGCCAGAGAATAAATCGGGAATAGGAAACAAGTACTCATTTTTCCTCGCTAGATATGCCAAATAATGCACATCGTATGAGTTATAGTTATTCTCAACAGCCATGGCATATCCTTCCAACATCGCAGGATTCCACGAATCGGCTAATTTTAGGAACGTGCTCCCGATATTTGAGGCAAATACATGTACAATTTCATGTTTTAAGCTGGAATTATAACTATTTACTCCGGTATAAACCTGTCCAAGCCATGGTTTTGCAACATCCGCATTGCCTGCTCCGAATAATTCTCTTTTTTGCTCTTTATCCCGGAAGATGAATGACCGAATCTTTTTATTATGTACTATTCCTGTAGTCTCTGATATCCTGGTATAGTAAAACTCATGGTTCAGAATTTGATTACGCAATTCATCATCCGTAAGTGAGGCTGGGTAATTTATTATAAAATGATCAGTTACAGCCTCCCCTTTCAAATAGTTTTTCAAAACACTTTCTGTCGTTGAAAACTCAGCCACCGGTTTAAGGTAAACAATAGCGCCAAAAAGCAGTAAAAAAGAAACAACAGATAAGTAGGGAGAAGCCGATTTTGAGGTAATCTTCCTGTTAGCCAGCAAGAGCAAAATTAAGACAAATGGGAGCAGCGAATATAATCTGTAAAGTATCATTTTAGAAGTAATTGCAATATTCTCATCATACATCGTTCCGGGAAAGAAAGTAAATATGGAATTGTAAAGATATATCTGCGGACGGAAATATATTTCAAACAGAGGTGTCAACAGGACTATAAGATAGAGTAGTACAAAAGATAAGTATTTTAATTTTTTTAGTTGTGCCGCGAGTGCTCCCAACGTAATTCCAATAAATGCCGCCGGAGGCACGAAGAGAAAATATAATAAAATACCATCCTTCACCGGACAATCCTGCATTAACAAAGTAGTGGCAGTGGATATTATTACCGGAATTAAAATAAGGCTGAAATAGAATTGATAGTACTTCCTGTTTAATCTGAATCTGTTACTTTTAAATAAATTAGTTCTTGTCGCACTGATCGCAACAATACCAGACAAAAAGCTTATAAGAATCGACATAACAGCCGCGAATTCATACCCGATCACATTCAGGAGAGGTGCGAAGGAAAAAGAGATGGAAGCAACAATCACTATTACGATACTAATAATTCTGGCACCTATTTTCATGTCAGCCTTTCAAATTGTTCTAGAATTCAGATGTTGTTACTCTGTCGATTTCTGCTCCAAGCGCTTTTAGTTTTTGTTCGATTCTCTGATATCCCCGATCGAGATGATAGATTCTTAAAACTTCAGTTGTGCCCTCGGCTGCCAAACCTGCGAGAACCAGTGAAGCGCTCGCCCGTAAATCCGTTGACATAACCTTTGCTCCCGTAAGTTTTTTCACACCTCTAATTACAGCACTGTTCCGAATTATTTCAATATTTGCTCCGAGTCGATTCAACTCCGGGACATGCTTAAACCTGTCGAAATATATTGTATCTGTCATAGTTGATGTGCCTGCTGCAATCGTCATGAGTGCAGTAAATTGCGCCTGCATGTCTGTAGGGAAACCAGGGAAAATAGAGGTTGATACATCTACGCTTTCAGGAGAATAATCACTTGCATCAACTTTGACTAAATCATTGTTAATAAATATTTTAAGTCCCGCATCCTGAAGTTTGGAAATCACAGAATCTAATTGTTCGTATTCAGGATAAACCAGTTTAATCTTTCCACCCGTCATAGCAGCCGCAATCAGGAGCGTACCGGCCTCAATCCTGTCGGAGATTATTCTTACTCCGGCTGGTTTAAGTTCGTCAACACCTTCAATTTCGATTGAATTCGTGCCAATTCCATCAATCCGTGCTCCCATTTCAACCAGGTATTCAGCGAGCGATGTAATTTCAGGTTCGATCGCGGCGTTTGTAATCTTCGATGATCCCTTCGCAAGTACAGTCGCCATCAATGCATTTCCTGTTGCTCCCACGCTGGATGTGTCAAAGTGAATGTGTGCTCCCACTAATCCATTAGTCTTAGCTACAATATATCCGTTCTCAATATCGATTTCTCCGCCAAGCTTTTTCATAGCTTCGAGATGCAAATTTATCGGACGTGGTCCCCAGGCGCATCCGCCGGGCAGAGAAACTTTAGCATAATTGAACCGGCTTAAAAGAGGTCCAAGTACATAAACCGATGCGCGCATTTTCTTAACATGCTCATAAGGAGCCTCCTGACTGGTGATATTTCCGGTGTCAAGTTTAAGTCCATGATCCTTATAATCTGCCACTACTCCAAGATGCGACAGCAGTTTTATCATTGTAAAAATATCGTTTACCTCGGGTACATTTGAAAGTGCGTTCTCCCCTGAATTGAGAAGACATGCAGGCATAATTGCAAGCGCTGCATTTTTTGCGCCGCTTACTTCTACTTTCCCGCTTAGTTTCTTCCCGCCATTAATTATAAACTTATCCACTAATTATTCCTCTTGAGTTAGATTAATCTTTAGTATAGTACCGTTCATCCCGGATAAATAAACATTCCCTTCGGATGAAACTGACATTTTATTCAATCCCGCAAAGTTTTTCGTTTCAACAGCTTTCCAGGTTATTCCTTTATCAATTGAAATTAATATTAACCCCTTAGCTCCTGCAATGATAGCAATATCCTCGGAAACGAATTTCACATCATTTAAACTGGCATTAACCGGAATTTTAATTTCATTCCAGGTCTTCCCGCCGTTAACCGTTCTGAATACAGTGCTTGCTCCACCGCAAATAATTCCTAAATCATTATCATAGAACTCCACTGACTTGAGGTATTTGTTGGTGAGTTTTTCCTGGTTTTGCCACGATTTCCCTCCATCAACAGTTTTAAGCAGAATTCCGTCCCAACCAACCGCGAAACCCTCCTCAGGATTAATGAAGTCGAGATCATAAATCGTCTTATCAGTTGAAGTATATGACTGGGACCATGTTTCTCCGGCATCAGTGGTTTGTAGAATCGCTCCCTTACTACCGGTTATAAAACCGTTTCCCGAGCTGAATAATTTAATGCTATATAAGTTATAACCACGATTAAAACTCACATATTCATAATTACTGAACATGTCTGAGCTTTTCACCAGCAATGAATTATCTCCGACAAGGAAAGACCGCCCGTCGTCTAATAAAAACACATCTCTTATTTGCTCACCAGATTCTAATGAGATCTCTTCCCAGGTATAAGCTGAATCAAGAGTACGAAGAACTGATCCTGAATCTCCGGCAGCAATCCCAAAGCCATCTTCGGGAAACATGATTGAGTTAAGAGTATGTGATGTGCCCGAATTCAATGTTGTGATCCGGTTAAAACTAATTTCCGAGGGACTATCTGAGAAAAGGGACTGAATACTGTACTTTTTAATTGTGCTCAGCGTGTCACTTTCCAGCAGTTCGCCGACCTGAATAAAGGCAAAATAAACCAAAGCAGCCAAGATAATAATCACAGAAGAAAATGCAATTGTAGACTTAATGCGAGTTTTTTTCGGATCTTTCTTAGTTCGAAGGAAATACTTTGACTTAACAGTCTGCATGTATTCATCCAGTTCATGCAGTTTTTCAAGTATTTCATCACAATTCTGATAACGTTCTGTGGGATTTTTACGAAGTGTGCGAAAAACTATCTGATCCAGGGCTTCAGGAATCCCAGGAAAAACAACGGATAGTCTTGCAACTTCTTTCTTAAGATGACCGTCCATAATCTCATATTCACTATCTGCGAAAAACGGCGGTTTACCGGTAATCATCTCATATATAGTACATCCGATGGAATAAATATCGGTCAAATGGTCAACATCATCACCGCGGATCTGTTCCGGACTCATATAATAGACTGTTCCTATTTTAGCCCCGGTTTTTGTGTCTCCTTTTTCAACCCGCGACTTGGAAATGCCGAAATCCATTATTTTCACACTACCTTCAGAATTCAGAATAATGTTGCTCGGTTTAATATCACGATGAACAAAACCCTTTGAGTGTGCATATCCAATTCCAACAAGCACCTGACGAATTATATAGACCACATCATATATATGAAGCCTTGAATTGCGAAATATAACCTTCTCCAGACTCTCTCCTTCCACGTATTCCATAACAATTCCAAGAAGTCCGTGATATTCAATAAATCCATAAACGGTTACAATATTGGGATGAAGCAGCTGGGCGTGATTTTTAGCTTCCCGCTTGAATCTCTCGATAAATCTTTCTTTGTTTACAGCTTTAACCGAAAGGACTTTAACAGCGACAAAACGATCGAGTTTTTCATCTTTAGCTTTATAGACAATGCCCATGCCACCTCGACCGAGAACTGATATTATCCGGTAATTCTCAATCTTTTTGCCAATCAGGTCTTCCATATATTCCGTGTCGGTGAAGTTAATTTGAGGATTTCAATATAATAAAATATTTTAATAATAGAGTATCGTTGTGAATAAAGAATAATTTTACATAAATTTGTAGTTCTCATTTTTGAAAGTTGTTTTTTGGTCAAAAATTAGTTATTTGAGAGTTTTGCGAGAGTGGCGGAATTGGTAGACGCGCTAGATTTAGGATCTAGTATCTTTACGGATGTGGGGGTTCGAGTCCCCCCTTTCGCACCAGATTCTCCTTCGATTTCCCAATGTTTAATTAGTAGTTGAGGTTGTTTTGGAAAAAAAAGTGAATGAATTAAGTGTCAGCGAACACGAAATAGAGGTTACATTAGCATACGATGAAATCCTGACAGAAATTGAAGAAGCGTATAAAAAAGAAAGAAAAAAATTAGCGTTACCCGGTTTTAGAAAAGGGAAAGCGCCGATACCATTGCTGAAAAAAATGTACGGCGACGCTATTGAATACCAGGCTGCGGAAGAAATTGCAAACAAAAAGTTTTGGGATGTAGTTGAATCTGAGAACCTGGACCCTATCAGTACTCCTGCCCTCACCGATCTTGATTTCGTAATAAACGAGAAATTATTCTTCAAGGTTAAATACGAAGTTAAACCTGCTCTTGAACTGAAGGACTATACAGGTCTGGAAATTGAGAAACCGGTATTTAAGCTTCGTGAAGAAGACATAGAAAAAGAAATTGATACGATGCTGAAGAGCAAGGCGATATTTGAAGAAGCTGAGAAGGTGGAAAATAACGATGCAAAAATCACTGTCGATTTACAAAAACTTGATGATGATGGAAACGCAGTGGAGGGAAGCAAATCAGAAAATATGCAGGTTGATCTGAGTGATGATAAGGTGAATCCTGAAATTAGAGAAAAGTCCTTGAATAAAAAAGTCGGCGACTCATTCAAATTCACGTTCACTGATGAACACAAGCACGGAGAGGAAGTTCACAAGGAGACCTATCATTATGAAGCGACGATAAAGAAAATTGAGAAAATGATTAAGCCTGAAATAACAGAAGAACTTATTGAGGAAATTTCAAACAAGAAATCGAAGACTCTGGATGAATTGAAAGATCAGTTGCGAAAGAATTACACAGATTACTATGAACAACAATCTGAGAGGATATTTGTTAATGGTTTGTTGAACAAAATTGTTGAAAACAACGACTTTGATCCCCCGAAAGGCTATGTGGAAATGCTGCGTAAAAGACTTATTGAAATGGAAAAAGAAAATGCCAAACGCTACAACATGCCTTTTAATGAGCAGGACCCGCAGGCACAATTCGATAAAAGAGCCGAATGGAATGCCAAGTGGGAAATTATAATGGGAAACTTAGCGAAGAAAGAAAATATTATTGTTGAAGATTCGGAACTTGAAAAACTTGCAGAAGAAGAGTCAAAACAGACCGGTATTTCTACTGAAAAACTGGTTAAATTCTACAAAGACAGCAAGAAACAAGACGGGATGTTGGAGGAAAAAGTGTTAACTTTCCTTAAGGAGAAAAACACAGCAAAAGAATTCGACCCGGAAGAGAAAAAAGCTAAAGAAGAAAAGAAAAAGACTACAAAAGGCACAAAAAAGACAACAGCAGCAAAAAAGAAGCCCAAAGAATCGAAAGGTGATAAATAATGAAACCGGAAATTTACAACCAGTTAGTTCCGTATGTAATTGAGCAAACAGGCCGTGGTGAAAGAGGAATGGATATCTTCTCCCGACTACTCAGAGAAAGAATTATCTTCCTTGGTACTGCTATTGATGATCATGTAGCAAGCCTCCTGATTGCCCAGTTATTATTCCTCGAAGCTGAAGATCCTAACAAAGATATCAACCTTTACATCAACTCACCAGGCGGCAGTGTATCAGCTGGTCTTGCAATCTATGATACGATGAAATATATAAAAGCTGATGTAGCAACAATTTGTGTCGGCTTAGCGGCAAGTATGGGTTCGGTATTGTTAGCCGGTGGTCAAGCCGGGAAACGATCCGCCCTTCCCCACGCAAAAATAATGATCCATCAGCCGTGGGTTGGAGGATTGCAGGGTCAGACTTCGGATATTGAAATTCACGCGAAGGAAATGATCAAAACCCGGGATACTTTATACAACATCTATGTTGAACATACCGGACAGAAATACGAAAAGATACTGGCAGATTGCGATCGTGATAAATTTATGACCGCTAATGAAGCCAAAGATTACAAACTCGTAGATAATATTCTTGAAAAACGGGTCCTTCCGACCAATAAGAAGGACGACGATAAATCGAAGAAAGATTAAGAAAAAGGAGCTCAAAGAGCTCCTTTTTTATTTGCACACTTTGTCGGTCATCACTATCCTTTTACTCCTCATGTAGTTAAATTACCGGAGGTAATAATGTGAATTATTTCTTCAGGGTGCTTACATGAAACGTTTATTTCTGGTAATCTCATTTCTTGCAGCAATCACACTGAGCTCGCAGCAAAAAACATTCTCAGTTGAGGATATAGTTATCAACTCTTATTCCTCGCTTAAACCAACATCTCTAAAGAATCTCGAGTGGAAGCCGACCGAACCGGTATTTACATATTTTGATGACTCCGAAGAACCGAAACTCCTGGTTAGCGGCTCCAGATCAGGGAAGAAGGAATTGGTACTGAATGTAGATGATTTAAATTCAGAGCTTGAGGATTATGAAGAAACCATTTCCGACCGTTTCCCCGAGTATGCCTGGATAACAGATAAGACATTCGATTTCTGGCTTTCAGAGAACTATTTCAGATATAATGTGGAAGATGAGGATCTGGATTTACTTTTCAACCTGCCTGAATCCGCCAAAGATAAACTAGTTTCTCCAACATATAAAAACGTTGCTTATGTAGACAGGGATAACCTGTATATTTTAAATGATGATGAGGATATTGTACAAATAACCAGTGACGGCACGCGTGATTTCACTTACGGACTGTCGGTATCGAGAAATGAGTTCGGCATCAGCGGCGGGCTATTCTGGTCTCCGGACGGCAAACAGCTGGCTTTCTACCATGAAGATCTCCGCGAAGTTACCGACTACCCTTTACTAGATCTAAAAACAATCCCTGCCGGTTATAAGCTTATCAAGTACCCGATGGCGGGACAGACGAGTTCAATCGTTTCAATCGGTGTATATGATTTGTTAACAGATAAAATTGTATGGCTGCAAACCGGTCAACCGGATGACCAATACTTGACATGTGTATCCTGGGGACCTGACTCCAAGTTTCTGTACATGACTCATCTAAACCGGGATCAGAATCATGCTCAACTTTACAAGTACAATGCGAATACGGGTGAACAGGTCTCAAAGCTTCTGGACGAGCAAAATGAAAAATTCATTGAGCCTGAGTATCAGTTACAATTTCTCCCGGGGAAGAAGGATGAATTCATTTGGCAGTCGGAAAGAGACGGATTCAACCATCTTTACCTATATAATACAGATGGGAAGCTGATCAGGCAAATAACAAAAGGCGCATGGGAAGTATCTGAGGTTCATGGATTCGATAAAACAGGCGAAAATGTTTTGATAACCTCCACCGAAGTCAGTCCACTTGAAAGACATCTCTACCGAGTGAACATCCAGTTTGGCGACAGGACTAAGCTTACAGTCGATGCAGGAACACATAAGATAAAAATGCATTCATCGGGAGAGTTTTTCATTGATAATTACACTAGTTACGATATCCCGTTGCGACAAAGATTTGTAAATAAGAGAGGCGAGATTGAGAGTATAATTAATGATTCCCCTAACAAACTTGCAGAATATGTAATGGGTGAACAAAAAATACTTACTCTCCTTTCAGATGACAGCACTAAATTATATTCACGGATGATATTTCCCCCGGACTTTGATAAATCCGAAAAGTACCCGGCTATTGTGTATGTTTACGGCGGACCTCACGACCAGCAGATTACCAATAGTTGGCAGGACGGGAAATATAATCTCTGGTTTTACAGAATGGCTCAGGAAGGTTATATCTTGTTTATTCTGGATAACAGGGGCACTGCTCATCGCGGACTTGAATTCGAACAGGCTACTTTCAGGCAGCTTGGTACAATTGAACTAAGCGATCAGATGAAAGGGGTTGAATACCTGAAATCACTGGATTATATCGATTCAACAAGACTTGGGGTTTACGGTTGGAGTTACGGCGGATTTATAGCCACCACGTTAATGCTTCGTTCGGATGACGCTTTCAAAGTTGGAGTTGCCGGAGGAGCGGTCATAGACTGGGCGCTGTACGAGGTTATGTACACCGAGCGTTACATGGATACGCCGCAGAACAATCCGACAGGTTATTATGAGTCTAATCTTCTAAACTATGTTGATAACCTGAACGGTAAGCTTTTAATGGTTCATGGAACCGATGATCCGACTGTAGTTTGGCAGAATACTTTACTGTTCACGAAGAAGGCTGTTCAACTAAACAAGCCATTGGATTATTTCCCTTACGTCGGCTGGCCGCATCATGTACGTGGTAAAGATGCTATTCATCTTTACGAGAAGATTACCAACTACTTTCTGGATAATTTATAATTAGATTGCAATTAATTTTGAATTAATAAAAAGCCCCCATTTAACTATGTGGGGCTTTCAAATATTCTATCAGATACCAGTTTACTTAAGCAGCATCATTTTTTTAGTATCAACAAAATTCTTAGTTTCAATCCTGTAAACATAGACACCACTGGCAAGGCTGCCTGCATTCCAGTCAACAGAGTACCTTCCTGCATCCCTAACTTCGTTTACGAGTGTCGCTACCTTCTGCCCTATTGTATTGAACACATTCAGCTTAACTGTCGATTTCTCAGGGATCGAGAAACTTATAGAAGTCGACGGATTAAACGGGTTGGGGTAATTTTGCTTTAAGATGTATGCAATTGGCAAAGCTACATCTTTAACACCGACAAACTGAGGCTGAATTTCAACATAGTTTATTGCCCAACCCCATCCATTTGTATACTGATCGGCGTACAACCTAAACCTGATAATAACTTCATCTCCCGGACTAAAGAAGTCCAGTAAATTGATAGAATGCTCAACGAATATATTTGCGTTACCATTTCCGTCTGCATTATAAGTACTTAGCCAGGTGCTATTGGCTCGAGCATCGTAACCGTCAAGTAATTCAATCCAGCCTTTACCTGCATCAGCTTCCACAATTACATAATCCCAGAATTCGTCATCACCGTAAACTGTACCCGCAGTACCCGTTTCAATAATAGCAACATCCTCGTACTTCAGTATTGCACTATTATCAGCAACGATTATGGGCGTTCTCAGTAAGAGAGTTAGTTCAGTTTCATCAGGATAAGGATGCGGTGAATGAGCGGCAGGTTCCGGGAAGCCACTCACCGACTCGAAAGTGAAGCCATCACTTATCCAGTCATCCGTACCTGAGGAAAATGTAGTATAGTAGCCTGCTTTGGCTGCTAAAAATGCCACCGTTTCAACCTCTTTCGGACCGGATAGATATATCTCATTACCGACAAATGATTTTAGTTGAATCTTTTGCAGTCCCGATTCGGTTACAGGAAGAATTAAATAAGTATCAAGCGGCGCATCATTCATCAGAGTGGTAATGCTAGTACCGTTAACAAGTACCTCTGTAGAATCATAAGCGGATCTTAATGATACATCCAATGCAATTCCGGTTGCTACCTGTGTAACTTCGCCATTAATACGCGGAACGAGAGGTAAGTCTGGAGGTGTGTACCCGGCTAGTTCGGGAAGACTTACAGTCCAGACTCCTCTTCCGTGAGTTGCAAGGACAACCTCGTCATCAATAATTTTCATTTCCCAAATTGAAACTGAAGGAAGTCCGTTATCAGCAAAATGCCATGATTTTCCACCATCAACTGATTCGATAAGACCTATTTCAGTTCCGGCCCAGATGATATCAGTATTGAACGGCATTACTGCGACACAATAGCAGGCAACATCAGGGAATCCGTTTGTGCTTTCACCAGTAGCTTCAAAACCGGTTATATCTTCCCAGCTTTGTCCGAAGTCTGTAGTTTTCAGGATCTTTGGTCTGCCTGACATAGAAAACGTCGCATAAGCTGTTTGCGGCTCGGTTGGATGAGTATCAAAGCCTGAAACAAGCCCCAGGCTGACCGTAGAGTAAAGAGATGCTTTACTGAATGAAAGACCACCGTCTTTAGAAACAACCGGAACGCCTGAACTGCTCATATACACCGCGCCCCAAACAACCCGGGGATCAGCAAGTGAGATGGCAATATTTGCAAATGAAAAATATCCATCGCTATGAAAATCTGCCGATGGAATTTCAGTCAAAGTCCAGCTTGCCGCAAAATCATCACTTCTATATACTCCGAGTCTGCTGATTGTAAATACAAGGTCAGGATCAATTTTTGAGCTCGCAATTTTAGAAATAAACGGCGAATTAGCAGAACTACCATTATCGGGGAAACCGATATTAGCTCTAGCCCAGGTACTGCCGCCGGTTGTTGTTCTATAGAGAGAATTATACTGGGAACCACCAATCATTTTATCGGGATCAGCGGCATTCCATGCGGTTTCAAAACCGTCGCCACTAAGCCTGTAAATGTATTTACTTTCGGCTGTTGCGGACTCACCCGGCTGTGACTGCCATGTACCGTTATCCTGTGTCCCACCGAAATATTCGCTGGCGCCGGTCTTTTTATCAATTCCGTAGAATTGAGTCGTGTTGTAACCGTTTTGATCTGTTTCACGCCAGGATACTCCACCGTCATCCGAAACAGCAACACCGCCGTCATTCCCGTTCAGCAGTCTGAAAGTCTCTGAAGATGCGTTCAGCGGAACAGCTACAATATTATGGTGATCCACATGGATATCAGGCTGTGAACCGACATACTGATTATAACCATCCACTATCGGCTCGGTTTCTCTCTGAATTATTTTATTCATACCGATTTCAATTCTTAGATTGGCTTCGGGGAAAGTCTCCCTATCAAAACTAACTCCATCAGCATTTCTCAATTGGAGCACAAAAGCGTTATTGTATTTCAATCCGCTTTCCACAGCGATGTCAGCTGATGGATTCGCTGCATCATAATCTACAGCGTTAATATAGATACCATCGCCTCTGAAAGCTGTTAAATCCCATTTATTATTGTTTCTGCGGTCATTGAAAGAAACCATAAGTTGTTTATCGTTATCAACATCCCAAACCTGGAAAGGGACTTCAATATAATCCTGATATTCCGATTCTGAAGTAAATCTGTGAGCTTTTTGCGAAAGTCCCGGTCCAATTCGAAGCTCAACTGAAGTAAGTTCTTCCATAGAAAGAATTTCTTCAGACCAGTACTGATTTCCTGTACCAACAGCCCCACCTTCATAGGAAAGACCGGAAGGGACAGATCCGAATACGGAATCAAAGCCATTATTATAAACTCCGGTAACCCCGCGTGCAGAGTCGATACTAATCTCACTTTTCCACAAATCAATTCCACCGAAAAAGACAATATTAGGATCATAAGGATGCGCAGCAATTGTATTATCGTACCATCCCTGTACACCGAGCCAGAGATACTCATCGCCTTCCAATCCATCATTATTCCAGTCATCCCAAACTTCCTCACTGGATTCAATCCAGTTTTCACCTGCATCAAGCGAAACATAGAGATTAGATTGACTTCCATCTACGGAAGCATAAATTCTGGAAGTATCGACAGGAGAAACACATATCTCCGTCCTTCCACTTCCACTATTTGTACCGCTTGGCGAATGCCAGGTAAGTCCTGCATCTCGAGAAACCATTACACCGCCGCCGGCAGCAGCATAGAGACTGTTAAAGTTTTCTGGATTTGCCCTTAGGTCTAAAACACTCCCTCCTGATGAATAAACATTCTCGAAAGTTGCACCGCCATCTACAGTTCTGTAAATACCGTTACCGGTAGCGACTACCAGAATATCTTCGTTAGACGGATCAATAGCCATTCGATTGACAAAGTTAAAGTCACCTGTAGTAATTGTTGATTCGAGCTGTGTCCAGGTAACTCCTCTATCAGTCGTCTTAAAAATACCCTCACCCATTATAGCATCGGCGTTATTAAATCCTTCCCCTGTACCCACGTACATTACATCAGGATTTGAAAGTGCTAGTGCAATTGTCGAGGTTGAAAGGTTAGGAATACCTTTAGTCAGATGCAGCCAGCTTTCTCCGGCATCGGTAGTTTTCCAAACGCCGCCGCCAACAGAACCGCAATACCAGGTATTTCTGTCAGGATCATCAGGATCGACAACAATTCCTCTGGTACGTCCGCCAACATTTGCAGGCCCTCGTTCTACCCAGTCGAGGACAGCCATAGTCGAATTTCCGGTTTTAGCCAACCCAGCCGATCGACTTTTGACATTTGTCAGTTCTTTAATCCGATAACCGGGTTTATACGACGGCTCCGATTCATCCTCGGCTGTTCTCAGCATTCTGAATACTTCAACAAACTTATCCGGTTCATCGAATTTTTTACCCTCTTCCTCACCCTCAGATTTTTTGGAAACTTCATCTGAATATTTCAAGAATTTATCATTTTTATCCACTTTTTGCGAAAATGGGGAATTTTCAGCAATTTGCTTTTCCGTATTCTCCATTAGTTTATAAGAAATTATAAACCCGATTAAAAAGACAAGGAAAAACGAAATTTTAACCTTCTTGTTCATGTGTTGCTCCTAAAATGATTGAAATTATCTCAGCTCCCCCATGCAGAGTCTATTTGTATTTTCTCCTGCTTATTACATTATATTTATACTTGCTCTTAATACTCTCATCACCTTTTTTAATAATTCCCGGAAATTCCAAAACTGACATATCATATTCATTAATCCAGTTCACTTCACCATTAACAATATTATCTCTGAAAATAACCGAATCCCTTTCAATATCGAAGACAAGAAACTTTTTACTGTTGTCCATATTTCCATCCTCAAGACAGATAATAAAATCCTTATTCCGGTTATATATTTTAGTATAGCTTGAATCGAGATATGCGGTAACAGTCTTATCAAAATTGGATTGAATATCTCCTCGTACCGCCTTTGTTTTTTCTTCCGAGCTGCAAGATAATATTAAAGAAATCGACAATAGTAATAACAGAATTTTTACATTCATATTTTCTCCGTGATCAAAGGATAACAGCAGTTTTGAGGAAAGTATTGATCTAAAATAACTTCCAGTATATGATAGTTGGCATAAAGTCAAACTTAGTTGAAATTTGAGGCTCCCATTTTTTAAGCTACCTTCTGTTGTTCCAAGTTTAACTCTGCCATAATAGCTGATTTTAATAAATATAGTTTATTATAATTGTTAACTCTGCGAAGCCTGATTTCTATTTCCAGCAATGCTGATGCAACCCACCTTGACTTCATATCTGAGTTTACCCAGTTTTTTACATTCCTTAAATGTTTTGCCAGTAGGGAGTTCATGCTCTCTATCATATTCGTGGTTGTAAACGAACGTCCCAACTCTTCAACAAGCCCCAGCCTGTGCATTGTCAGAGTTTCTTCCAGTCCCTCTTCCAAAGAATTGGCAGCGCTGCGGTTTATTTTTTTCAATTCATCCCGGATCTCAAATAGTCTAATTTTCGCTTCTTCATAAAGCGGCTCACTATATGCCCGCTGAAGTTTACCCTTAAATACCGGTTTCTCTTTTTCACTTAAGTAACTGATAACATTTTCCCGCTTATGCCATTGGCAACGCTGAACAACCACAAACTCGCCGAATACTTCATCTACTGCTTTACGTAAGCCTTTAGAGCCATCAAGGAGGGCAAGCAAGCCACCTGTAAAACTAAAACCTCTTTCAATTAGACCTTGGAGTAAGCCTTTAACCGCAGTACTGTTTTCAGTAGTAGTTTGTACGAAACCCAACGGTACTTTTACTCCCATGCTTGTGACTCCCAGGGCTATTACAACATTATCCCTTGATAAGTATTTGCCATCTATTACTATTGCCAGGAACTCGTAGTTGCTCAAGTCCCGCTTCTCAAATTCTTCCAACGCTTTGCTGCTTTCTTCTTTAAAACGCCGGCTGATACTTGATTGGCTCATCCCGAAACTATCGGTTATACTTCGAGTTACTTTTTCATAATCATGCTGGCTTAAACCGAGTATTATCTTTTTCAATACTTCCTCGCCCGGCATATCAATACTATGTAGTTTCTCATAATACTCCGGTGTTTCTGTTTTACCTGTCAGTTTATTGAACAACCGGGGAACATCTACCTTCACTTTTTCTGAACCGATGCGAATGCTGCCCGGATTACTGCTCCATCGAGAGAATTCTCCGCTACGGCTGTATTTTTCTCCTGCTTTTGACCTTATCTCGTCTTCCATTAATTGGTTATAATATAGCTTCATAACCTCAACTAAATTACTGAACAGTTCGAATTGAATATCTCTTGGTTGTGACAATAACCATTCAAGGTTCTTCCTTTCAATTTTGCTATCTTGCATCCGAGGCTCCTTTTTGTTTTTTGTTACTCCAATTTCAAATTACAAATTTTTTGGGAGCCTCTTCTTTTTTTATTTCAACTAAGTATGAATATACATCTGATAGTTCAAGAAATAACAATGAGAATTTATAAAAAAAGCATTGAAAAAACTGAAATCATTTAATTAAAATCAGTCTTTTCAATGCTTTAATGTATATTAGCAATTTCTTAATTAATTTGCGATTAATCCGTCAAAGGGACTTCAGCTAATCGTAAAAGAATTCTATTTAACCAGTATCATCTTCTTTGTATCAAAAAATTGTCTCTGGTTCTCACCTTTAATTCTAATAGAATAGAAATAAACACCGGAACTAAGATTAACGGCGTTAAAGTCAATGTTGTGCACACCAGCCTTAAAGTCTCTATCAACAAGCTGAAGGACTTCCTGTCCAAGAACATCAAATACATTAATTCTTACATTTGAATTTACAGGGAGACTGAACTTGATTTTCGTTGCCGGATTAAATGGATTTGGGAAGTTCTGAGCAAGTTCAAATCTTTCAGGCAGATTTGTTACTTCTTCAACTCCCGTTACAGGGTTTTCAGAAACAACTATCGACACATCATCTATCCAAATTACATCGGAAGTACTGCCTTTAATCGTTTTTGCTCTGAATCGGATTAGTACAGCATCATTGCCTTCGCCCACAAATTCAGTCAGATCAGCAGTATTAGATCTGAAAGAAAAGGATACTTTTGAAAAGGTTAAAATTGTGGTCCAGGTTGCGCCATCATCATTACTTGCCTCAATAAATAGCGAGTCAACATTTCTCTCCATAGTTGCTTTCAAATAAAATTCCAGTTCTGCAAATGCAAAGGGAGAAAGACTAACCGGTATTTTATATGTGATTGCTGAATTAAGCGTATCCGGAGCTGATTCAGGCGGTTCAAAACCGATTGAGTAATCCCCGGATTTACTGGAAGATGAAATATCCCAGAAGAGATCCAGATCCCAATAAGCCAATCCGTTTTCAAAATCATCAATTACCTGGGTAGTATCAATAAAATAATTGAAGGTATCTGTAGCAGCGTAGTTAGCCCCTGAAGATGAATCTTCAACTGAGAAGAAATATTTAACTTCATCACCAACATTTAAAGCTTCTTCAAAACTGAATGTACCTTCATATTGATCGCTGCCGATAAAAGTCAATAATTGATCAATCATCGGAGCATCATTAACGCCATAATGAACGAAAGCAGCGTCCGGATCAATACCAACATTATCGGAAGCTTCAATAGTGAAAACATAAGGTGAGGGTCCGAAGACGTTGATTGAATTCCGCAGTTGAGGAGAAACCAATTGAATGCTCGGAAGTTCGGTATCGGCACCAACTTTAAATGATCTTGTTTTGGAAATTATATTACTGCCATTTTCATCATCCGCATAAACAAAGTACTGAACTTCAGTACCAGCTGTCTGAGCGGGAATTACTCCTTCATACATTTCATTTTCTGAAGCAGTCATTACAACTTTATTAAAAGGAAGGGTTCCATCTGTATCCCAGTATAATACCGCGTTGGCGATTACTGACTGGCTTGAAGAGAGATTTACGGAAACCTTATAATCATCAGTTGAGTTTTCAGTATCGGGCAATGGTTCAAGATCAAGATTCAAACCGGATAACCATCTTACGATATTTCCCATTAGCTCAGATTTAATTGATTCATCGGTCACAGCTTCAAAACCGCCGAAGCCGAAGTTAACCAACCTGTAATCCCCGTCATATTTAATCGCACCGCTTTTACCGCTTGAATAATTCAGAATACTTGAAGAACCTTCCAGAGGTTCAAGCACATCCGGGAATTGTTCATCGTCAGCCCTGTAGGGCTGAAAAAAATCGATATTCATATTCGCGGTAATAGGGTCATTCTGAACACCGGAAATATGATTGACCTCAGCATCATCGGCAAGGTATCTAGTCTTGAAATAGTTTTCATAGAACTCCTGGTCAGGATTTGAGGAGTTCTCAATATCATTAAGTTCCCAGCCTACATCCTGCCCGGAAATAAACAATGAACCGCCGTTATCCAGAAAGGACTTCAGAGCAACTCGATCGCTCGAATCAACAGTCGGGAAATTCCATTCGCATGCCCAAATTACGGTTTTATAACTACTAAGAAGTTCCGGTGTAATGACATTACCGATATGATGAATATAATCGAAGGCAATCCTGTTATTGCCGAGTGCAGTTATGTAGTCTTCGCTGAAGTCCAATTCGGTTCCACCCTGTTCTTCAAAATCAGCTACGAACAGGACTCCGGGCTGAATTCCCAAAGGTACCGTAACAGTCTGATTGAAATCAGTCGCAGAGAAATGGAATTCAAGTTTCACCTGCATAGGGATCGCGTCTTCAGAGCAGGACATAGGGACTTCTAAAACAGTCGAAGAGTTTTCATCATCCAGAATTCCCGGCAAGGAAGCAATACTCAAACTCGAAATATCCAATGACAAAGGCCATGATTCAAGCAACTGAAGTGACGCTGTTAAACCCGATGCATCTGCCCAACTATTCTGTAATGTAAATTTAGCGGTAAATGATTCACCCGGATCAATAACTCCGTTACTGTTTCCGCCAACAGAGTCATTAATTGAAACAGAAGGTATCAGAAGATTCGGTTTAGGGATTGTGCTTTCTGTCAGCGCACGGTAAGCATTAATTCTTCCGGCACCAAGTTGATTCACATAATCAGGATTCAAAGATTCTACGTCATCCGCTGTTTCTACAATTCTCGTAAAAAGTTCAAGTACGGAAAGATCAGGTTCATGCGATTTTATTAAAGCTGCTAGAGAAGCAACCAATGGTGAAGCCATTGATGTTCCCTGAAATTGAGTGTACTTTGCGCCACCATAAAAATCCGAAGGATAAGGAACTGTGCTAAGAATTCCGGCCAGCCCTGCATTAAGATCACCACCCGGCGCCGATATTTCTACAAACTGTCCGTAACTGGAATACGTAGCTTTTATATCGTTTACATCAACGGAAGCGACACTTAGGACGTAGTCTAGTCCACCAAGTACTGAGGGAGTAATTGCATTTTCGTTTCCAGCCGACTCACAAATAAGTACATCGTTAAGTAGTGCATACTTAGCGGCATCGGCAATAAGCTGCCCGCTGTTACCGAAACTGAGATTGATTACATCAGCACCGTTATCAACAGCGTATATAAATGCAGAAGCCATCCATGAGGCATAACCGGTACCATTTTCATCCACCGTCCTCATACCGATTCTGAGAGGCATAATTGTTGCGCCACCTGATGCAGATGCAATACCAGTAGTGTTATCCGATATAGCTCCGGCAATACCTGCGCAATGTGTTCCATGTCCGTGAAAATCCATAGGGTCATTGTCCACATCCATCGAATCCTCACCGGCAGCCGGACTAATACCATATGGCTGGTCAATAAAATCCCAACCGCGTATATCATCCACGAAACCGTTGTTATCATCATCAATACCATTTTCAGGTATCTCGTCTTCATTAATCCAAATGTTCGCCGCCAAATCTTCGTGATCCCAGTCAACGCCTGAGTCAACAATGGCAACAATTACATCATTACTTCCAAATTCTACATCCCAGGCTTCCGGCGCTTTTATCTGTGGGAGATGGGGCTGATTATCGTATAAAGGATCATCTACTACTGCTTCTGCATAACATTTATAAACAGGTTCCGCGTATTCGATTTCAGGATGACCTGCAAGATCATTCACCATCTGTTCAAGATCGGTGCTTTCATCAACCTGCATAATAAATATGTTCTTCAAATTAAGTTTTCTGCTAACTTTACTGTTTCTAGTGTTAGGCAAGGCTTCTTTAACACTTGAAACACTATAAGCACTCGTTATTGAGTTCAGCATAAATGAATTAGCTCCATCCCTGCTGCCGTCGTTGCGCAACTTTACAACAATTTTACCGGGCATAACTTCATCCCGATCAAAGGTTATTTTTTTATCTGCTGCACTCGTAATAAGGGTCAACGAAAAACTAATACAGAATAGAAGTAATATTTTCTTCATAGTTTATCCTTTATTGTGTTATTAAATTTATTTCAGAAGTATCATCTTTCGGCTTGTAGAAAACGATTTCCCTTTAACCGATGTGAATTGTAACTTATAAATATACGTTCCGCTACTTAAACTTGCCGACATTTCCGGAGTAATTTCAACATTATGCAAACCTGACTGAAGTTGTTTATCAATCAGAGTGATAACTTTTTCGCCAAGCGTATTATACACAACTAACTTAACACTTCCCTGCTCTGGAATATTAAAATCAATATTCGTTGCAGGATTGAACGGATTAGGATAGTTTTGCCTGAGAACGAATTCTTCCGGAAGCTCAATTGACTCACTGATACCTGTAATGCCATCGAGTGCAAATGCGATTCCCAATACCTCACGCAAATTCATATTGCCTATTTCAACCGCTGATCCTGTTGAGGGATTTATGGAAACAAGTGTACTGAATTCATTCACGTCCCCCATGGAACCGAACAGTTCACCGTCGGAATCAAAAGTCATAGCCTGAATTGGTTTGCTTAAACCGGTACTGCCCACAAGACTTGTCTGACCATCTGCGGAAAGAGTGTATAACTCCGTAAACGAGATATCATCTGATCTCATTAAATATATTTTATTCTGAGCGAAGTTGCAGGTAACAGCACTTACACCAATGTTAAGTGTGGATACAAATGTGGTGTTAAGAGTATTTATATTCATTATATAATAGTCATCGTCGTAAGTTATCACGTGCATTAAACCGGAGTTATCAAAAGTAAAAGCTTTGATATCAAGCGGTGCAGAATCGTAAGCCATTCCCTGTACATCATTTCCCCGTATCATTAGGATATTCGGATTATCCGTATTCGTCGCTTTATTCAATCCGTAAAGTTCATTCGTAACCGGATTAATTGTCAGGCTGCTAACCGGCCGGAATCCCGATTTCGCAATGACAGAAGAACTTCCCGTTGTTCTGTCAATCGTTGCTATCCTTCCAAGGCTGCCAACAACATTCCCGGTTGAAGCATAAAGCAAACCTTTCGTAACATCAATCATTTCGAAACCTTTGGCTTCAAGCTGAATACTAACTTCAGTATTATCCGGATCATTTGTCGTGAGAGTTAAAATTTCTGATATAGATTCATCATGTTCAACCGGTGAGTATTTAATACCGATATCGACAGTATCGAGTGAAGGAATTGTAACCGGCAGAGAAACTCCGGAGAGTTCAAAACTTGTGCCTGTAATGTTTGCATTTGAAATAATCAGATCGGTACTTCCGAAATTGGTTATTGAAATATTTCGAGTTTTTCCGTCCGAATTAATCTTGGCTGTTCCGAAATCCAGTTCGCTGGAAGCCAGACGAAGGTAAGGCTGGTCGAATCCTCTGTACCTTACAGCCGCAAGGCGGGTACCCCAGGTGTTAAACCTTTTAGTGTACTCACTAAATACCCAGAACGTATTCTCATCTTCCGGATCGACCCACGCGCCGCTATAGTCACCCCACCTGTTTCGCTTACTCGGATCGTTTAAATAAAGTTCGTAGCTACTCTTTCCTTCCATCAGCAGCGAACTACCAGTGAACGTACCCACATCCGAAGGAATGAATGTATAATACGCACCGGCATATTCATTTGCCGATACACGGGAATAAGTAATAACAACATCATCGGACTGGTTTACCGCTAATCCGGGATATAAATAATAGTGTTCAGGAGTACCAAGTGTCATATCGCTGACCGCAGTTTTCGAATCTGTTGAAATGGAAAGATATCGTATTCCTATTCTTGTTTCATATTTAGCCGGATGCACGATATGGACTTTACCATTAGTAAATACTGCTTCGAACCGGAGCGCCAGTCCCCCATGTTCGAGAGGAGATTCATTATCACCAAGCTGTTCAACATCGATATCCTCGGTATTCTGGTATCTGGAGGTATTGACCTTGAATCCTGAAAGCACCGGATTGGTGATCGGATCGCTTAATCTGTAAAGATAGAAACTTGTGCCGCCGCCGTATCTTAGTGAAGCGAAGTAATAATACTCATCTGCATCCATCATAATAGTAGGTCTTATACCAAGTGATGATCCTAAAAAGCCATCGTATTTCATATTCCAGATATCATTCCAGGTCACCGTTCCCGGATTCCCGTTTACATAAACATTTGCTTTATCGATTATCCGGATTTTACTGTACAAATAATTCCCGGCGAATTCGAACTGGTTGGATGTCAGGTAAATTGCTTTATCATCAAATCCCACTCCCTGGAAATCAGCCCACGAGCCGTCCATTGTCATTCCGTTTACATTTGAAGGCAGCGCCCATGTATACCATGTACCATTCGGATCGGAATCATCCGACACGGCAATTAAATAGAAAGCTTCGCTTGTAACATCATTTACTTGAAGCCATACACTAATCCATCGTTTATCGAAATGATCATAAGATATTTTCGGATCAAATGGTGAAATGCTTTCTATATAGTTGAACATTACCATCGGATCAATCTGGGTTTGCTGACCGGTTTCTTTGTCTATAAAAAATATCAGGCTATTAACATGCAATACCACATGATCCGGTCCGGCAGCGCAATAAGAATCAGGTGGAATACGCAAATAGCGGCCGTCGGTATTCAGATCAGGACCTTCATATTCCTGCAGGATAAACGGTCCTGTTGAATTAGTCTTTTTCATTCTATTGTAAGCCGGATCCTGAATATAATTGCCCCTTGTTTCGGCATCCGACGTAACTTCATCAGGAACTTCCAGTTTCGGTTTCCCGTGATTAAAAAACTTCATTCTAATATTAACCTCGGGTTTTGCCAGAACGACTGCAGATGTGTTAAATGTATGACCATCCGTTACATTTCCACTGGCCGGTCCATCATAAAAATCCTGGGCAGTGGTCGGAAATGAAATAAATACAATTATCAGAAAAATAGTAAACTGTAAAAAATAGGAACGAATATACATTTTAGAATTACCACGAAATATTATTAAATAGAAATGGAAAATAAGTTTTTTACCGATTTAATACTATGCAAAATATCATATTATATAGGTCACAATATTGCTTGCTAGAGTAAAGTATTAGGATAATAAAGAAAAACAAACGCCATTAAAAAAAGACATCTAAGTTATTATATAACCAAGAGTTGCATTTTTTTAATTTATTAATATAATTCAACGGATATCTTCTTTTATAATATATATATAAACCTTATTTTAGGAATTTCGAAATATGACAACTAGGTAGAATATGGCATTACACAAACTGAAAAAAGGGCTTGATTTACCGATAATTGGTGAGCCTAAACAGGAATTAAGCGGAAGTAAAGAATCCCGTAAAGTTGCCCTGTTAGGTGAAGATTATGTCGGAATGAAGCCGACAATGCTGGTTAAAGAGGGCGATTCGGTCAAAGCAGGCGACGTATTATTCACTGACAAGAAACTCCCCGAAGTTAAGTACACTTCTCCAGGCTGCGGTAAAGTTGTTGAGATTAATAGAGGTGAAAAGCGAGCTTTCAAATCAATAGTAATTGACCTCGAAGGAAATGAAGAAGTCACTTTTAATTCATTCTCAGAAGCTGAGTTAAAAACCCTTTCCGCTGAAAAGGTTAAAGAACAGCTACTGAATTCAGGTCAATGGACGTTAATAAGAGTCCGCCCCTTTAGTAAAGTTGCCGATCCTTCAACAACTCCGCATTCGATATTCGTAACAGCAATGGATACTAATCCTCTTGCTCCCTCGGTAGATAAGTTAATGGCCGGGAAGGAAAAGAACTTTTTAATTGGATTGGAAATACTTTCAAAGCTTACGGCTGGTAAAGTTTATGTATGCACATCACCTGACAGCAGCATACCTGTTGGAGACAACAATTCTGTTGTAACCGAAGAATTTGACGGACCCCATCCTGCGGGTAATGCCGGGACCCACATTCACTTTGTTGATCCGGTAAGCAGGAAAAAATCAGTTTGGTATGTAAATGCCCAGGATGTAGCTGCTATCGGGCAGTTATTTACTACCGGTAAAATAGATTTATTCCGAAACATTGCACTTTGCGGTGCTTCGGTAAAAGAACCGAGACTTATAACTGTTCGCGTCGGCGCCGATCTGAACGCGGTAACCGATGGTGAATTAAATGAAGGTGAGAACAGAATAATCTCCGGCTCAGTTTTATCAGGACGACACGCTACAGATAAAGTTGCGTATCTCGGAAGATTCCACAGACAAGTTACAGTGATTAGTGAAGATCGCGAGAAACATTTCCTCGGCTGGTTAAGTCCCGGTGCAAATCTCTATTCGATGAAAAATATTGTATTGTCAAAACTGATCCCTGGTAAGAGATTCGACTTCACTACTTCACAACATGGCGGTCAGCGAGCAATAGTTCCAAGCGGCAATTTCGAAAAGGTTATGCCTCTTGATATAATTCCAACTTATTTATTAAGAGCACTTGCAGTAAATGATGTAGAAGAGGCTGAGAAACTGGGTGTTCTTGAACTTGATGAAGAAGATGTGGCGTTGTGTACATTTTCATGCCCTTCCAAGCTGGAATATGGACCTATGCTTCGTGAAAATTTAACAATAATTGAGAAGGAAGGTTAATTGTGCAATTCCTAAGAAATTTTTTACATAGCCAGGAAAAACACTTTACAAAAGGAGGTAAGCTTGAAAGGCTCTACCCGCTTTTTGAAGCTACGGAATCGTTCATATTCACCAGCGGCACCGTAACAAGCCATGCTTCTCATGTGCGTGATGTTATGGATCTTAAACGCATGATGATGATGGTTGTATATGCACTTATTCCTGCTGTTTTAATGGCTCTCTTTAATACCGGATATCAGGCTAATCTTGGTCTGGAATCTCTTGGTTCTACGCAGTTTACAAACTGGCAGGACAGTTTAATAGTGTGGCTGGGAATCGGTCATGATTCTACAAGCCTTTTATCTAATGTTATTCTGGGAGCATTGTATTTCTTCCCGGTTTATATTGTTACTCTGGCTGTTGGCGGATTCTGGGAAGTATTATTTGCAACTGTACGAAAACATGAAATAAATGAGGGATTTCTAGTAACAAGTCTACTCTTCCCTCTTATTCTTCCCCCGAACATTCCTTACTGGCAGGTAGCTCTCGGAATTACCTTCGGTGTTGTAATAGGCAAGGAAGTATTCGGCGGCGTAGGTATGAATATTTTGAATCCGGCTTTAACTGCCCGTGCTTTCCTATTTTTCGCTTACCCTGCTGAAATTTCAGGCGATAAGGTCTGGGCTGCAGTCGACGGATTAAGCCAGGCTACTCCCTTAGCTCAGTTAGCTGATACTAATTTAGACTTATCATTCTCATGGATGGATTCATTCCTTGGATTCATTCCGGGTTCAATGGGTGAAACATCTACTTTAGCCATTTTAATCGGCGCTGCAATTTTAATTTTCAGTAAAGTCGGATCCTGGAAAATCATGCTCAGCGGTCTGATCGGAATGGCGGTTATGTCTCTCGGATTGAATGCAATTGGAAGCGGTACGAATCCAATGTTTGCAGTCGGACCCGAATGGCATTTGGTTATGGGCGGATTCGCTTTCGGACTAGTATTCATGGCTACCGATCCCGTGAGCGCGACAATAACAGAAAACGGCAAGTATTTATACGGATTGCTGATCGGAGTTTTGTGCGTGCTTGTACGTGTTGTTAATCCTGCTTTCCCCGAAGGCATGATGCTCGCGATTCTGTTCATGAACGTGTTCGCACCGATAATCGATAAGTATTACATAAATAGAAACATTAAGAGGAGGCTGGCAAGAAATGTCGCATGATAGCACAAAAAAAACGATAGTGGTTGCCCTTGGAGTTTGCCTGGTCTGCTCTGTACTCGTATCCACAGCTGCAGTAGGCTTATCATCCATTCAGGAGCACAATAAAAAACTGGATAAGATCCAGAATATACTCTCTGCCGGTGATATAGATTATTCAACCGGTGATGCTGCCGAGTTGTACACTCAAAAAGTTAAACCTGTTGTCATCGAGCTGCAAAGCGGTGAAGTTCTCGAAGAGAATAAAATCGACCCGGCAATTACCCCGGAGAATTTTGATATTAAGAAACTTGCTGATGATCCGGAATTCGGTCGTGAAATAGCCCCGGCTGACGATATCGCTCAGATAAAGCGTCAACCGAAATACATGGTTATATATGAAGTTGTGAACAAGGAAGGTGCCGTAGATAAGTACATCTTCCCTATCTACGGAAAGGGATTATGGTCTACAATGTACGGCTTTATAGCTCTTGGTCACGATCTGCAACAGGTGGAGGGATTTACATTCTACGAGCATGGTGAAACACCCGGATTAGGCGGTGAAGTAGATAATGCAGGCTGGAAAGAGTCGTGGAAAGGTAAACAGGCACTTGATAAAGATGGTAATGTAATTATTGAAGTTATTAAAGGAAAGGTTGATCCGTCCGGAAATAATGCATCACACCAGATAGACGGATTATCCGGCGCAACGATAACAACCCGTGGAGTCGATAAACTGGTAAAATACTGGCTCGGCGAGGGCGGATATGCTTCCTTTATTAATAAAATGAGAGAGGATGGCGGCCATGAAAAAATATAAAGAAATACTTTTCGATCCTGTATTTAACAACAATCCGATTGGGTACCAGATACTGGGAATTTGTTCGGCGCTGGCTGTTACAGCCAAGCTGGAAACATCAATTGTTATGGCATTTGCGGTAACATTTGTTGTTTCGTTTTCGAATTTCTCTGTTAGTCTTATTCGTAAACACATCCCCAGCAGCATAAGAATTCTGGTAGAAATGACAATCATTGCCTCACTTGTTATTATCGTGGATCAGATGATTAAAGCATTTGCATACGATGTTAGTAAACAGTTATCCGTTTATGTCGGATTAATTATTACTAACTGTATTGTGATGGGACGTGCTGAAGCATTTGCGTTGCAAAATCCTCCATCACTCAGCTTTCTCGATGGAATCGGAAACGGGCTCGGTTACTCATTCGTATTACTTGTTGTCGGTTTCTTCCGCGAATTACTAGGCTCGGGTAAGTTACTGGGATTCACTATTCTCCCGCTGAACACCGAGGGAGGCTGGTATACAGCTAACGGATTGTTCCTCCTGTCACCCAGCGCCTTCATACTTATCGGTTTACTGATATGGGTTATTAGAACCTGGAAACCAGAACAGATTGAGGAGGCGTAAGATATGTTTGAACATTATTTGAGTTTATTCGTTAAATCGGTTTTTATTGAAAATATGGCCCTCGCCTTCTTCCTCGGAATGTGTACATTCCTGGCTGTATCCAAAAAAGTTGAAACAGCCGTCGGTCTGGGTATTGCTGTTGTCGCAGTTCAGGCTATTACAGTTCCTGTTAATAATCTGATTTACAACAACGTTCTGCGCGAAGGAGCTTTGTCATGGGCCGGTATGGGAAATGTTGATCTAACATTCCTGGGATTGATTACTTATATAGGTGTTATTGCCGCAATGGTTCAGATTCTTGAAATGACTCTGGACAAATTCGTTCCCTCTCTATACAATTCTCTGGGAATTTTCCTGCCGCTTATTACCGTAAACTGTGCAATACTTGGTGGTTCACTTTTAATGGTTGAACGTGATTATGCATTCGGCGAAAGTGTTGTTTATGGTCTGGGCTCCGGTGCCGGTTTTGCTCTGGCAATAGTTGCGCTGGCAGGAGTACGCGAAAAAATGAAATACAGTAATGTCCCGCCGGGATTGAGAGGATTAGGAATTACATTCATTACTGTTGGACTTATGGCAATAGCATTTATGCTGTTTTCTGGTATACAATTATAAGGAAAGATTAATGGAAGGAATAAACCTGATACTATTTGGTGTTCTAATGTTCACGATTATCGTTTTGATGCTCGTGATTGTGATCCTGTTTGCTAAATCTAAACTTGTTGCGACAGGTAATGCCAGTATTAATATTAATGATGACCCCGATAAAACTCTAGATGTGGCAATCGGCGGTAAACTTCTTAATGTTTTAGCCGAACAGGAAATTTACTTGCCTTCTGCCTGTGGCGGAGGCGGTACATGCGGTGAATGTAAGTGCGTAGTAACCGACGGCGGCGGCGATGTACTGCCGACAGAAACCTCCAAGCTTAACAGGAAACAAATTCGTGAACATTACAGACTCTCCTGCCAGGTGCCGGTGAAAGGTGATTTGAAAATTGAAGTACCTGCTGAAGTATTTGATATTAAAAAGTGGGAATGTATTGTACGTTCGAATAAAAATGTTGCTACGTTTATTAAAGAGCTGGTACTTGAGCTGCCCGAAGGCGAAAATGTTGATTTCCGTGCTGGCGGGTATATTCAAATTGAAGCTCCGGCGCATACTGTGAGTTACAAGGAGTTTGATATTGAGGAAGAATACAGAGGTGACTGGGATAAATTCGAATTGTGGCGCTATGTCTCCAAGGTAGATGAAGACATTGTACGTGCATATTCAATGGCAAATTATCCTGAAGAGGAAGGTATAATAATGCTGAATGTCCGAATTGCATCTCCCCCGCCGAGAAAGCCGGACGTTCCGCCAGGACAGATGTCTTCATTCATATTCAACCTTAAACCGGGAGACAAAGTTACAATTTCCGGACCGTACGGCGAGTTCTTCGCGAAAAAAACCGATGCCGAAATGGTGTTCGTTGGTGGCGGCGCAGGAATGGCTCCGATGCGTTCACACATTTTCGATCAGTTGAAACGAATAGGCACAGACAGGAAAATATCCTTCTGGTACGGAGCACGTTCTCTCAGGGAATGTTTCTACACCGAGGAATTCGATAAACTTGCGGAAGAGAATCCGAATTTCTCCTGGCATCTTGCGCTTTCCGAACCGCTACCGGAAGATAACTGGACAGGATACACTGGATTCATCCATCAGGTTCTTCACGAAAACTATCTGAAGGATCATGCGGCTCCGGAAGACTGTGAATTCTATATGTGCGGTCCGCCTATGATGAATTCCGCTGTAATTAATATGCTTGAAAATCTTGGCGTTGAACAAGAAAATATAATGCTCGATGACTTTGGTGGATAATTGACAAAATTAAATTCGTTAACCTTATTTACAATATTATTAGTAATTGGTTGTTCACAAAAACCCGAGAGAGAATTAGTTTCACTTTCGGGTTCGACCATGGGAACAACTTATTCTGTTAAAATTGTATCCTCCGATCCTTCCCTGTCTCCGAATATTGAACTGCTTAAATCAAGGGTTGATTCAATCCTGATTGAGGTTAACAGGCAAATGTCTACGTATATTCAGTCCTCGGAAATTACACGTTTCAATACTTCTCATTCATTGGACTGGCAACCTGTTTCATTTGATTTAGCGTATGTGATAGACAAAACCCGCACTATTGGTCTTGCGAGCGACGGCGCACTTGATTTGACAATTGGACCCCTTGTAAACTTATGGGGATTTGGTCCGGATCAGAAACCGCTCGAAATTCCCTCGGAGTTAGAGATTAATACGGCCCGCGAGTCAACAGGATTAGATAAAATTGAAGTTCGATTGGAGTCCCCTGCTATCAAAAAAACAGTAAAAGCCCTCTCATGTGACTTATCTGCGACAGCTAAAGGTTTCGGAGTTGATAAAGTCGCCCAATTTCTTGAAAGTCTTGATTACAACAATTTTCTTGTTGAAATCGGAGGTGAAGTTAATGTAAAGGGGAAAAACCACCTGAACTTGTCCTGGAAAATCGGAATAGCCGATCCGGATACACCCGGAAGTATCGAGAAAGTAGTTTCACTGGAGAACATGGCGATGGCAACATCCGGCGACTACTGGAACTATTTTGAGGAAAATGGTATCCGGTATTCACATACCATTGATCCAATAACGGGCAGACCGATCACACACAAACTCGCTTCAGTTACAGTTATTGATTCAACATGTTTAACAGCTGACGGGTACGCAACAGCAATTGATGTAATGGGTCCTGAAAAGGGACTGGAATTTGCGATTAAAATGAAACTTCCGGTCTATTTAATTGTTAGAGATAAAAAAGGTTTCAGTACGAGAAGTACTAAATATTTTGATGATTTTATTAAGACAAGGTAAGGAATAATGACACAATTTTTTATAGTGTTTGGAATATTCATAGTCGCAATGGTTGGATTCGCAGCTTCACTTCATTTTAGTCAGTATAAAAAACGTAGTTCCGGATGCTGTGGAGGCGGTCATTGTGATTCGGATGGAAATAAAAAAGCAGCCGGTCACAGCTGTTATAGCGAAAAAATAGATTATATCGATAATAAAATCATTGCCGATAATAAGTAATCTCTTATAGTACTATTGAGAAAGTTGAACCTGTCCCCTTTTTACTTTCTACTTCGATAAGGTAATTATTTAGATCACAATATTCTTTTACAAGAGCTAATCCCAATCCATTACCCTCATATTTTCTGCTGTAGCCCTGATCTTCCTGGGTAAATGGCTTGAACAATGATGGAAAATAGTCTTTGCTGATTCCAATGCCGGAATCCCTTATTTCAACTTTAACCCTGTTGTTTTCATCTTTACCGATTATAATAACAACTTTACCTCTCTCGGTGTACTTAATTGCATTGTCGATAAGGTTTGAGAATATTTGAATAACCGAATATCTGTCTGCATACAATTCAGGATCGTCGCTATCGAATTCAAAAATAAATTCGAGTCCTTGTTCTTTTGCAAATATCGAAAATTCAGAATATAGAGGAAGCAGGACTTCTTTACCAAGTTGAAATTTAGAAGGAGCTGGTTTATATGTTTTAGCATGAATCTCCGACATGTTTATTATCAGGTCAGTTGTACGAATCATGCGGTGCCCAGCCATCTTAATAGCATTAAACGAATAGTTCAATTCGTCTGTCATGCTATTTCCCAGCTCCTCCTTAATTAATTCAGTATTACTCAACATGATGTGTATTGGGGTCCTGATTTCATGCGACATCTGAGCCAGGAATTCCGATTTCAACCTGTCGGATTTCTCCGCCTCATCCTTCGCAATCTGAAGCTCTTTATTATTCCTTTGCAGCGCTTTATAAGCATTGACCTGACCGTTGTATAACTGTGCGTTTTTAATTGCTGTGGCAGCCTGTCCGGCTAAAATTTCAAAGGTATCTGTTATACTCTTATCGCTTATTTGATTAATTGAAGTGCTGTCGACATAGATTACTCCAATCTTCCTATTGCCGGTGATTAATGGTGCGCAGACGATTGTCTGTAATTCCAGTAAGAATATACTTTTATTAGCGTTTAGGTTATTATCACTTTGAGCTGATTCAACAAATTTTGATTCCCCGGATTTATATACATCTTCAATTACGCTTTGAGATACGTGAAAGTCTTCCTTATTGATTAGCACTCCTTTGCTGTTCAGCCCGATCTCAAATTCTAATTCATCATTATCATTTACAAGGACAATAAATCCGCGTTCAGAGTAGGTGAAATCTATAGCATTCTTCAAAACAAGTTCCAATACGTCATCCAGAATTAGCGTACTGTTAATCTTGTTTACTATTTCGAGGATTCTTTCGAGGTGATGTGATATCTGAGTTCCAGATTCCTGTGCACCACTACTCAAGGTTGAATCAACTTTTTTCTTCAGCTGGGAAAATTTCATTATGTTCCTCTTTTATCAAAGATGAAATAATATTTTCAATATGCATGCCAAATTACAACAGCACTTCTTTTCTTCTAGTACTGATCGCAATATAAGTCATTATTTCTCAATAAGTTATAATCCAAATCACATGTGTGAATTGAAACACAACATGAAAACAAATACAAAATGTTTTATTTTGTTGCAATATGAGAACATGTCCCCTATTGATACCTAGTAGCATCTATAGATTTCTGGTTTTCATAGTATTATCGAAAGTAGTTTATAATTGTTTATAACAAACCACATTTTTTTTATTTCTCAATAATTTATAAAATCCATAAGAACTGATTTACTTCAGGAAACACGTCTTACTTTCCAGGATTAACTGATATAATTTAATCCAGAGCTTAAGATGAATAGGCCTGTTCAGTCATGATAATTATTAAGTGATATTAGATGACATAACAGTTTTATCAAAATTTACGTAAATAAATAAGCTCCTGGAATTAATTATAAAAATAATTATTTGTAAATAGGTGAGATAAAAAAAGGCTCTCCAGTAACAGGAAAGCCCATATAATTATATTGGAAGTTTACTCTAATCTTGGCATTGACTTTTGAATGATTATGCATCACCCGTTTGTCATGAACCTGGGCATTTTAACCCGAAAATCAACTTCTATTCACTCGCAAAAAGAACGTTAAAAATATTTAAACTATTTTGTCTACCAGGTAAAGCCGTATCGTGAAAAATGGTCAAATTTTGCACCGAAAACTGCCAGGTAACCTCTTCTAACATCAACTACAAGTCTATCGTACTCAACACTATAGAAGTTATTACCATCCATGAAACCGAATTCAATATTACTCGGATCAACATTGCTAAGGTCGAGATGCTTGTATACAACCGAGCATATTAGGTCCTTATCGAATTGCATACTCGGACCAAAATCGATAGCTGCAACTTTATTGTCGTTCTCAATTGTTATTGTTTCGGTTCCTTCAAAAGCTCCACGCGGAATATAGAGGACTCCTCTATTGAACGCGATGAAGCCGCCTCTATCACCCCTAATCTTTTTTTCAACTGTTGAGTGTCCAAACTTGGCAAGTGATCCATCATTGATCGGCAACCATGATCTTTCAGAACTCTGAACTTCAGGACTGGTTATTGAATTGTTTTGAGTACAGGCAACTGCCAGTAATAAAACAATTGGTATGACTGTAAATAACTTTTTCATAATAAGAACCCCTCTGGCTACTAACTATTAATACAAATTCAATCAGGCACAAATGCTCAAATGCCGTACCAGGCAAGTATTCTTTGTTTTTATTCTGAAAAGTTAATTCTGGTGATTTTACATGCGGTAAATAATACCGGAACCATTTACTTATTTACCGTTTTCGGATGGTTATTGGAGAAATCAGCCTGTTTTTAGTGTCTCGATGAGATTTACTCCTCTTCTGATCTCCGCTTTTTGGGAGTAATTCGTCTTTAAAACTGCATTTGGAATATTGTCTGATATCAATTTGTACAAAGATTTAAAGTATTCGGCATAAGTCTTTGCTTTTGTTCTATTCCCTCGTTTTACGTAATATTCACAGAGTTTTACAATCACATTTATTGTTAATTCCGTTATACTTTCATCCTCTATTAAGTTAAGCGCATTATTAAGATAGTATATTTCGCTTTCAGGCGTGCCTTCAGGATATTTATCTGCAATCACGGCAAGAAAATAGTGTTGCCATGCTTCTGCTATTTTGCCGTTAAAAATTGCTCCAAAATCCTCATTATTCGCAAATTTAACAGCTTTGGAATATTCTTTATTCATTAGAAGAAACTTTAATCGGTATTCAAACAGCCTTAATGCATTATTAGCGTCCTCTTGTTCAACAAGGTAAATAATCAGATCATCAATCATGCTCTGATCGCTTAAAGACTGTCGTAGAATTCCGAGCATAATCACTGAAAACTTGTGAACTTTTTTAATTCTTTCATTATCTATTGTCTTAACGATGCTTTCAAGTTCAAAAACAGTTTTTTCAAGATATTCGATAGAGTTGAGTGAAAAGTAAACAACCGCCTTGTAGAGTTTCAATTCAGCAAGCTCATCCTGAGCTTTTATCTCACTAAAAATGGTCTCGGCTTTAGTTAATTCACGCATAGCGTTTGAATATTCACAAATTTGTAAATACCCCTCACATAAATTCGAATGGGCTAATCCATTCCCGAATTTATTACCGGTTCCAAGGAATATACTCAATGCACGCTTGTAGTTTTCGATAGCCTTTTCATAATTAAAATTCTTAAAGAAGAATATCCCCGTATTCATTAGAATATTCGCTTCCTGCTCAACATTACCAATTGACTGATTGATTTGCAGAGCCCTGCTCCAATGTTTCTTTGCTTCCGCATCATTTTGCAGCATGCTATGAATATTGCCAATGTTCACTTCAATCGCTGCAATCTGAACCATATTATTAGCTTTTTCATAATAGTTCAATGTTTCGTCGAAGTGTTTAAGCGCTGCCTTAGGATCCTGATCTTTATAAATCGACATAAGACCCAGAATATTGCTTGCCTGTCCTTTGTAGAAATCATCACTTCGCAAATCGGTTAATATCTCATTGCATAGCTCTTTGGTTCTTTCATATTTATTCAGCTTTAATTCGATTCTTGAAAGTTCCAGCCTTAGCTCAAAATAAAAAGCACTTTCAAAATCTGCCTCCAGGTAGTGCTCAAGTATTTCCTTACTTTTTTCAAGTTCACCGGTATTTGATAGAGCAAATGCCCGCCTGTATCGGAGAAGATCGCTCTGATCCGAAGTTAAATCCATTTTCAGAGCAGACTCAGTAATCTTCAAACAATTTTTAAAGTCGCCCATTGAAGCTAGAACCTTTGTGAGTCTAAGCAGAATGCTTATCATCTTACTGTCGGGAAGTTCAAACGACATTACTTTCTCAAGTAAGTATTTTTGCGTTGAAAGAGCCGTTAATGCCTCAGCCTGCTCTATCATTTTATTGTAGTATTTAAAGGCTTCCTCGAAACTCCCACTATTTTCGAACTGCAATGCTATTTCCCGGTAAAGATTTTCATCGTCTATTTTTTCAAGCTTTAATGCCACTTCACGATGGAATTTTTCTTTATCCTTAATGGAGTTTAATACATATTCCTTGAGAGCAACAGAAACAAATTCCGGATTAATACTTCGTACTGATTTTTGGAGGATGTTCCGTATTCTTAACTGATCAACGATCTGCTGATTTTCAAGTTCATTTGTTTCAGTTAATTTATCTATTACTGTTTCCGGGAAACTATTATTGAGAGACGCGATAATTTTCAAGTACTGGTGTTCATTGAAAGTACAGTCCGCGAGAATGTTATTAAATATTTCCTTGAAGGAGTTCTTAAGACCCTCCTTTTCCCTTTCGGTATAGCTGATTTCCGGACCATCGAACTTGAAATCAATAATTTTGAGAAATATCAAATTTGAGATGAATTTCATTATCTCACCCGGAACAGGTTCGATAAAACCTTTAATAAGGGCGATCAAATGATCTTTTGGAAAAAACGCGGCATATGATGAATCAATAAAATTTTCTAATTCATTATCTAAAAACGGAAGTAATTTAATTTCATCACAATTGTTAAAATATGCATCTGCATTTCCGGAACCGGATTTTTCAGCTAAGATGATATGAATGCCGTTCGATTGGAGTATAGGTAATAGATTTTGAAGAATCTCGAGTGCAAATTGATCCATTACATCAATATCATCAATAATCAGAGAGAAGTTTATCTGCCCTGATATTTTGGATATGATAGATTTAACCTGACTGATTAAGTCCTTTGTGCCGGGCGTAATATGAAGACCAATATACTGGATCAGACTTTCATCCAAGTTTTCGAAAATGAAATCGGTATAAATTATTTGCCTGATGAAATGAACTGCAAAATCGGCTCCGGATGTGTTTCCGGGACTTTCTATTTTTACAATATCGTTCTGGTTGTATTCAACATAGTTAAGTAATTCAGTTTTCCCAATGCCATCCATACCGGTAATGACTTTGATTTCTCCGCTAGCGTCGCTGGTGAGGTAATTTTTAAGTTTTTGTATTACATCAGATCTGCCCGCAAAGGAAGGGACAAAATTCCATTCCTTTTTGGAATCCGCATAATCAATTTCAAGTTCACTAAGAAGTTGAACTGTTGTATAATACCTGTCAGATGGATTTTTACTAAGAAGTTTTTTAACTACTGTATCAATCGGGATAAAGTAGTCTGTCGCGGGAAATTCGAATACACCACTTAAATGAGACTTAAAAATTTGAAGATCATTTTCAGTATCAAACGGAAATTTTCCATATACCATCCGGTATAAAAGTATTCCCAGTGAATAGAGATCGGTTCTGTGATCCAGCGGCTCTTTCTTAATTACTTCCGGAGCCATGTATTCCTTGGTACCCCGGGAAACAAATTCTTCAGTCGATTGGATATGACGCGCAAATCCAAAATCGATAAATTTAATTTTAAGTTCACCATCTACAAAACGAACTAAAATATTCTCTGGTTTCAGGTCGTAGTAAACATAATTAGACTGATGAAGGTAGTAGAGAGCGGAGGATATCTGCAGAATTATCTGCTTGAGAATATCCTCTTCTGGAGTAAAGATATCTGTAAGTTCATTACCCGCAAAGTACTCGAGGATTATAAATTCATCACCTGTTTCAATACCGGTTTCACTTTCATCATCAGTTAAGGTGAGAACAGTTCCATAATTATAGGCTGCAACAATACCCGGATGATCCAGTTTTTTAAGTAGATAGTACTCATTCCTGAAACTTTTAAGTTCGTCCTCTTCACTTTCCCCTGAAATTACTTTGATAGCGAATTCTTTGCCGGGAATTGTTGAGTCGGTACATAGGAAGACCGAGCTTCTCCCCCTGCCAAGCAGTTTAAGGATGTTAAAACGATTATTTATCATTTGCCTAATAGCGGATTAAATTTCTGATTTAAACTGTTAGCGAACGAGTTAAATGAAAACAACGTAAGTACGAGTGTCATGCCAGGAATTAGGATCATCCACCAGCCCTTTGTAAGATACTCCTGACCGGATTGAATAAGTGAACCCCAAGAGTAATACTCAACTCCAACACCAAGTCCCAAAAAACTTAAAGTCGATTCTGCTAATATAATGTTTGCAAACTGAATTACCATATTTACGAGTATAGGTGAAGCAATCACAGGCATAATATCCTTCATTAAAATTTTAGTTTTGGATAAGCCGAGCAACTGAGAAGAAACGACATAATCCTTACTTTTCACAATTAGCACTTCACCTTTTACAATTCTAAAAAGGGACATCCAGCCTGAAAATCCAAGTACAAATATAACTGAGAACAGATTATTCCCAAACAATGCAAGTACGAGCAGTACAAGAAATATTGAGGGAAATGCTAAAAATATATCTGATATTCGAGACAATATAGTATCAATTACACCTCCCTTGAAAGCAGCGCTGAATCCGAATGAAAGGCCAATAATAAAAACTATGAGCAGCGAACTTAAACCGACCATTATTGATGTTCGGCTGCCGTAAACCAGCATTGCGAATACATCCCGTCCAAGATGATCAGTTCCGAGTAGATACATCCTGCTTGAAACTACCGGTTTACCAGCCTCGGAAACAACATCAGTACGGCTAATCTCTTCCGATTTAAGAAATTTATGTAGAATTATCGACCCTTCTTTAACAGTTATACTATCAACAAATTCGATACTCTTATCAAATGGATTTACTACCACCCTATTTTTAAGATACTGCAAAGATTCTCTTTCAGCGCTTCCGGCATTCTCGACCCGTTTAATGTAATTAACGCTGGAAAGCGGCGGTAAAAGTTTAGTAACTGAAATATCTTTTTGGAAGTTCGGATGCTGTAGGGTTATAAGCGGAGCAAAAATGAGTGAAAAAAACAAGAGGCATATAAACAATGCCGGTAGATTCATTCTAGAGTGGAAAAATTTCAATTTCTTTCTGTAATAAATTATTAATACCGGGAGTATTACTAAAAGCAGAGAAAGAATAAACAACTCAACCGTTCTGTAGTCAAGTTGATTTACAGCATTCTCAGCGCCTGCAAGTAACGCGTAAACAAACTTTGAATAATATACTATACAATTAAGTAAAAAATCCGCTCGCACAACTATAAGCAGAAGCACCAAGGATAATATGATATTAAAAAAGGTCGGTCTCAAGGTTTTCAATTAAGTAAACCTCCCAGAAGTCTCTTATCTATAAATACTCTTATTATGTCGGACAGAAAACTTGAGACGATAACCATTAGTCCGGCTATAAAACAGCATCCGATAATTAACGGATAATCAAAAGCAAAAATGGCATTTAGTGTTAGCCTCCCCATTCCCGGCAGACCGAATATAACCTCGATCAATAATGTTCCGCCGAGAAGAAAACCAAGTTCAATTCCTGCAATTGCGATTACAGGGTTCAAAGCATTCGGAATTACATGTCTGATCAGCACAGTACTCTTTTTAACCCCGAGGGACTCAAGTTTCAGAATAAAAGTTGAATTAATTACCGACTTCAGGTTATCGCGAAGGTATTTAAAATATATCGGAATCAGTGTGATAATAAGAGTAACTCCCGGTAAAAAGAGATGGTAGAGTACGTCAAAAAACTTCTCGACCGGTCCCATAAGGTAATATTCTGTCGAATAGACACCTGATATCGGGAAAAGTCCAAGTTGATAAGAGAATAAATAAATAAAGATTATTCCCGAAACGAATGACGGTGTTGAATACATTACCATTGAGATTTTCGAAAAGAAGCGGTCGAACTTTCCACCCGGATTAACAGCTGATTTGTAAGCCATCCAAAAACTAATCACAAGTTGGATGACAAAGGTTGTAAGAGCAAACAGTATTGTAAAAAAAAGATAATCGGAAATAACATCAAGTACCGGCTCACGGAAGTTCAAAGACATACCGAAGTCACCGCGAATGAAATTACTAATAAACGAGAAATACTGCTCCGGAATATTTTTATCACTCCTGAAGCTGTTGGCAATATCTGTAAGCGCATCCGAACTTAAACGCGGAGAAAGATATTTAAGAGAAGGATTACCGGGTGAAAGCTGCAGAAGAATAAAAATGAAAGATATAACTATAAACAGTACCAGAACAGAAGTAACTAGTCGCGATAGAAGTTTTTTAAGAAAGATATTGGTCATAACCTGCTACTTTAATTCCCATTCCCAGCAACTGTGAATTGCTCCCAGGGGATTCACATTGATATTATGAATCCTTCTGTTATATGCTACAATATTATCGATCCAATATAAAAAAGTATACGGTTGTTCGTTATAAATAATTTCATTTATTTTTTTAAGAAGATTGTTCCTTTCCGGAGTAGAAACATCCATATCGAGTGCATCAAGAAGAGAGTCCACAACCGGATTACCGTAGGAAGAAAAGTTAACCGGAGTTGCATTAGGATCCGAGTACCATTGTATTCTTAAATCAATTGGAATCGGTATCTGCCAGCCAACCATCCATGCATCAAATTCTTTATTAAACAATCCGTCAAGAAAAGTATTCATTTCAAGAAATTCGACTGATACATCAATGCCAATTTCTTTCAGATTATTCGAAAAAATTGTTGCGGCAAATTTCCTTCTGGAATTTCCGGACGGCACCAGCATTTTGAAACTGAATTTTGTTCCGTCTTTATCTATTATACCATCTCCGTCCGAATCTGTCCATCCTTCCGATTTTAATATTTCAGAAGCTTTCTCCGGACCGTACTCATACGTAGCAAGACTATCGTAAGCATCGACGAAGATTGACGATATCGGCGCATCGGCTATTTGTCCATAGTTATACAGGAAATTATCCAGCACTTCCATTCTGTTAAGTGCATATGTCATTGCAACGCGGACATTATTACTTCCGAATATCTTATTCGACTCCATAATACCACGCTTTTTGTAAATATCGGGATCAATATTATTCCAGCCTATATAGTCATATTCCCTTCCATCTATTACTCCGAGAGATATCTGATTGTTGGTTTTCAACTCTTCCGCATCTTCCGGTTTCAGGTCGGTTAAAATATCGATCTCCCCTTTTTGAAGCTGCAAGAGCCTGCTGTTGTAATCAGGAATAACTTTAAATATAATTCTGCCGGGCGACTCAGGATTGATGAGAAATGATGAATTGTTTTTTTCAAGAACAATCGACTGATTCTTTTTCCAGCTCTCAAATCCGTACGGTCCGCTTGTTACAGGAGTAATATTAAACTGAGCCTGAACAAACTCTTCCCTTGAGAGTCCATCAAATACATGTCTCGGTATTATTGGCTGGTCAACGTCGAAATAAGTCGGATGAGAACCTGGTCTGAAATTTATTTCAAGCTGTGTATCAGATATCCTGTTAAAGGATTTTTCCACAATTACTTTTCCGGTTTCGTCAGTGAAATAGTTTGTGAAAAATCCAAGTGCCCTGCTTTGTATTTCCGGATCCGAATAAACATCGAAGCTGAAAATGATATCGTCAACAGTAAGCTTTACGCTATCCGACCATGATAGACCATCCTTAATCTTAATATAAAGTTTACTACGGTCATCCTTCCACAACAAAGTATCAGCAAGCATTGGGAATGATTCAAGAATGCCTTTTTCAGCGTTCCACTCATGTCTTACGATAGAAAGAAAAAGCAGTTCTGTAATACTCCCCTCATGAGGCTGAAAGGCATACATAGGATTAAGTGTCTCAGCATCCGATCTTATCCCTATGGTTAAATAGTTTTTTTCACCTGAATCTTCCGAGCAGGAAATCGAGATAATTGCAAGTACTGTAAGTATGAGAATCTTTTTCATATATCTCTTATTAAATTAGCGGCAATTTATTATTTTGATTAGTAAATGCAAAATTTTCATTATATACGTGCAAATAGAAATTTATAGAATATTACTATGCTGAATGTCCGGAACCTATGTATTAAACCGATAAATGCAGATAAGTACATTATCGAAGATATATGCTTCAGTTTACAGCCCAACCGGATTTATACAATAGCCGGTGATAATGGAACAGGGAAAACACTCCTCCTAAAATCTCTTACAGGACTTCTTAATAAATCTGTATTCGAGATCTCTGGCAGCGTTGAATTCGGGAATAAGAATATTTACGAACTGACGGAAAACGAATTACGCAACCTGAGGAAAAAGCATATTCGTTATGTATTCCAGGATGAAGCGAATGCTTTTGATCCGCTAAAGAATTTTAAGTATTATTTCAAAGATCGAATGATTCGGAATCCTGAAGTAATTCAGAATATTTTCAATAAACTTCTCCTTTCACCCCCCGAAAAATTTCTTAATTCATATCCGTACGAGGTTAGTATCGGACAAATTCAACGCATTGGATTTGCTCTGGCAATACTTAGCGATGCCGAATTTATTGTTCTTGATGAACCAACCAGTGCAATTGATCCGATAAACGGTAATTTGTACAAGCATATTTTGCAGGATTATATCGCGACAAAACGTAAGACTATTCTAATGGTTACTCACGATAAGATTTTCGCTAAAAAGGTTAGTAATCTTATAGCTGAATTAAACCGCGACGGTCTTACAGAGTTTAAAGAAGTTTGATTTGGATAATGCATGATAGAATTTAAGAATGTTACATATGAAGTTACCGGTCCGCGGAACAACAAAATCAAAATAATAGATGACGTTTCATTCAAGGTTGACAATGGTGTTATTTTCGGAATTGCCGGGCAGAGCGGAGGAGGTAAAACATCAATTGCTAAGCTGCTTGCAGGAGTTAACAGAGACTATTCAGGATCGATCAAAGTCAATGAGAAGAGCTTAATAGAATACCTTAAAACGCGTAAACTGCAAATCCTTTTCCAGAATAATAATGAACTTATAAATCCTCTTAGAAGCATTTACGATGTGCTTGAAGAAGTGCTGAATATTGGGAGGTGCTCAAATCCCGGGAAAAAGATCCAGGAACTAATTCGATTGATGAAACTCCCGAAAGAAGTAATCAATAAGAAAGGATACGAGTTAAGCGGCGGCCAGCAGCAAAGAGTTGCTCTCGCACGTATCCTTGCGGCGGAACCCGACATCATTATAATGGATGAACCCTTTTCAGCACAGGACGCCGATTCACAATTTATAATAGCGCAGTTAATGACTGAATTAAATAAAGAGTTTAACATCACCTTTCTGATCATTTCACATGATCTTTATCTTCTTAAGAACCTGACTCATCAAATAATAATAGTAAAAAACGGTAGGATCATCGAGTCCGGCGACACGTCAAAAGTACTTGAGAATCCCGAACATCCTCATACTCAGTTTTTGCTGCACTCCATTTCTTACGAACTAACAAAGGATGAACTAAGAAAAGGCGTTTAATTTATTCAGGTCTACTGCCAGTTGATTAAAAACGGAGGTATAAGCAGCAGCAGTCCGGCAACAAAGAGAATAATTTCAAGTGGAAGAATCCATCTCGCCCATTTTTCCCACGGGATTTCCGCCAGAGTCAATACACCCATTGTAACAGCTGATGTAGGTATTATAAGGTTACTAAATCCGTCGCCGAATTGAAAAGCCAGAACTGCAACCTGACGGCTAACACCAACAAGTTCTCCAAGCGGTGCCATAATAGGCATGGTAAGCGCTGCCTGTCCGCTTCCGGAGGGAACGAAAAAGTTAATCACTGTTTGAACCGCGAACATAGCCTGTGCCGAAAATACCGGGTGAAATTCATCAATTCCGGATGATAATCCGAATAATATCGTATCTATGATTTTACCGTCAGTTGCAATAACAAGTATTCCCCGCGCAAGCGCAATTACGATTGCCGTACCCACCAGATCTTTCGCACCTTTAATAAATGAGTCTGTAATTTCATTAATACTTAATTTCCCAATAAAACCTACTGCCAGACCGGTTATTAAAAACACTGCACTGATTTCCTCAATAAACCACTCAAATTTCAGTACACCGAAAACGAGAACAAGCAAGCCACTTAGAAATGTTGCAAGTACAATTTTATGGTGTCGGTCTATTCCTTTGAACTCGGATAAATTTGTGATATGCAAGGATTTCCGCTTCTCCAGATCCGCGTTATAAACCGGACTTAACTCAGGATTATTCTTAATTTTAGATGCGTACCGGAAAACAAAAAATATTGCCACTGACGACAGGATTATCCAAACGAAAATTCTATACTCGATTCCGGAGAACAGCGGCAGCCCTGCAATGCCCTGAGCTATTCCCACTGTAAACGGATTCAGATATGCACCTGCAAATCCGACTCCGGCGCCTACAAATGGTATTGCAACTCCAGTGATTGAATCATAACCGAGCATTAAAGCCATCGGCACGAATACGAGAATAAACGGGATAATTTCCTCACTCATTCCGAAGACTGCTCCTGCTGTGGAAAAAATCATCATGAATATTGGAATTAACAATTTCCTGACCAGGGTTGATCGCTCATAAGCTTTTGCAATCGCTTTAATTCCTGAATCGACAGCTTCGGTCTTTTGGAATACGCCAAATGCTCCGCCAACTATCAGGACAAATCCGACTATTAGTGCTGCTTCAACAAATCCACGAATGGGCGACATAAGTATATCCCCGATACTCTGCGGATTGCTTTCAACAGTGTGAAATGAATCGTTTTGAACTACTTCCCGATTGTTAACAACTTCTCTTTCGAATTGTCCGGCCGGAATTATCCATGTCAGAACCGCAGTTAGAATTACAAGGCTGAAAATAATTGCGTATGTATTAGGAGCTTTAAGCGACTTTAATTTCATAGGTTTCCCGTTGGTTTCAAATACCGGCAAACTTATTGAATTATTTTCAAAGAAAGTAGGTACGAAGCCGATAAAATAGTTTTACGCATTCTTGTAACTGTACTATTGGCATGCGTCTAGTCTTGTACTATTTCACGCTTTAGATATTCAGAATAATTCCTGATTTTCGGTTCATATGCTTCACATGTCAGGGCTGAAGAAATCATAAAATCTGCTGATGAACGGTTACATGATATAGGGATGTTATAAACCACAGCTATCCGTAAAAGCGCTTTAACATCAACGTCATGCGGATGTGGTTCCATCGGGTCCCAGAAAAATATCAACATATCTATCTTACCTTCTGTTATCATCGCGCCAAGCTGCTGATCACCGCCAAGAGGTCCGGATTTCAATTTTATAATGCTGTTCAGAATACAGTAATTATCCTCACTTGTAATTATGTCTGTAAGTATATCTTCAACCATTTGCCCGGTTGTACCAGTACATACAAGATTATGTTCAAGTAGAATTTTATAATTCCATCTTACCCATTCAACCAGATCACTTTTTCTATTGTCATGCGCAACAAGAGCAATATTTTTTACTTTATTCATTTTCTTTACCCGAATTAAATTATAAGGTTCGTACTTTTGATAGTATTCTTCAACTAGAATGCCAATAAGTCGCATTTAGCGTAAGCCCTTGAATTAGAGACAATTAGTACTCTATAGAATAAATTCATAATCTGCAAAGGGGTGCAACAAAAGTGTCCGTTTGTTCAGCATTGCAATTCTAAATATATAATTCACAATTAGTTACGTAAGTAAACGAAAATGTGGCTGTGGAATATTTGTGGCGGAGTTATACGATAAAACCAAAGGCGCCTAAGCGCCTTCGATTATGTTAGGGTGTTCTATGTCTTTACAATTTTACCGTTCGAACGAATTGAGAAATCACTGTTTGCTCCCATTCCCATTCCGTTCTGTGGCTTATCCATATGAAAACGCGATACCAATTCTTGTAAATTAACAGTGAATCTGTTCAGATCCTCCGCTGCTCTGGCTATTTGCTGAATACCACCCGCACTTTCATGAGTGACATTACTTATTGCTTCAACATTGTTGCTAATCTGCTCAGATGCAGAAGATTGTTCTTCACTGGCTGCAGCCACCTGAGTTATTACATCCACTACCTGTTCTGCACCTTTAATAATTTCATTTAATGATTTTCCTGCTTCGTCAGCCAGTTTTTTACCCTTTTCAACTTCTTCCTGACCTTCAACCATCGACTCTACAGCACTGCTTGTATCTTTCTGTATCTGCTTTATCATCGACGCTATTTCTTTAGTCGCCTTGGTTGTTCGCTCCGCAAGTTTTCTTACTTCATCTGCCACTACTGCAAATCCGCGTCCCTGTTCACCGGCTCGCGCTGCTTCAATTGCCGCATTAAGCGCTAACAAATTAGTCTGATCAGCAATGTCATCAATTACCTGTACAATCTCTCCAATCTGGTCACTGCTCTTTCCTAATGCCTGTACCATAGTTGCTGACTTCGAAACTACTTCGGCTATCCTGTTCATGCCTTCTATCGTCTCTACTACTACCTTGCCGCCTCCTTTAGCTATCTCTCCCGAATTTCGGGCAGCTTCTGCGGCTATTGATGAGTTCTTCGTTGTCTCAAGTATAGTTTTCGTCATCTGCTCTACTGCACCGGCAACTTCCGTTGTCTGGGCACTTTGTTCCTGGGCTCCGGCTGCCATCTCTTCGGAACTTGAGGATATCTGCGAACTTGAAGCGGCTGTTGACTGTACGGCCTCAGTTACCTGAAGAATCATCTTCTTGATATTATCCACAGCAGTATTGAATCCTTTGAACAGTTTACCTATTTCATCGTCTTTATCATTCGTTATATGAACGGTCAGATCACCATCGGCAAACCTGTTCATTTCACCAAGTATTCTTTCTATACTGTCGGAGAGATACTGCTTTTGTTGTTCTGATTCACTTACTGCCTCTTCCACTTTCTGGGTGATGCTTTCTTTTTCCTTTTCGAGTAAATCTTGGCTGTTCTTAATATTCATCGTCATATGCCTGAAGGATTCGGCTAAAACTCCGACTTCATCCTGACTATTAACATTAAGATTCACATCCAAATTACCGTCAGCTACCTGTCTTGCTGCAGTGTTAAGGTTATTGATTTTACCGATTATCATTTTGGTAATCCAGAGAATCATGAGCACGCCGCCGAAAAATATTCCCAGACTTATTATTACTGAAGTCATAACATTCGCGGAAATCGTCTCATTCACGGATACTAATGAATAAACCAGAACGAGTTGACCAAGTTTTGAGTTATTATATTCTATTGGAGAATATACTGTAACATCATCTTCATGTCTCTCAATAGTATATTCAGATGTCCCTGATTTGCTATCTATACTAATATCATTCGGATTATAAGCAACTATTTCTGCCCCTGACTCATCAAGTATTTGTATATATGTAATGTTAGGATCTTTCTTTGCCCAATCGAATGTTGCATTTACAAGTTCAAAATTACCTTCTCCCAGTCCCATGCCGACTGAAAAAGACAACATTTCGCTCTGGGACTGTACCTGCGCCTGAACTTTCTCAAGGCTTATTGATCTTAATTTAGACGGGTAGTATAATGAACTGAATAAAACAATAATCCCGAGTATAATAATCACACTACTTATTATCTGATACCTGATCGAAGTCCTGATAAATTTGAATAATTTCATATTTCACCTGCAATTATTAAGTGGGAAACCGGTATACCGGTTTCCCATTTTTTTTAATTTATTGTAAAAAGGACTTTTACATTACCGCCTGCTTTTGCGGCAGACACAAATCCCACTGCACCCGGAGTCGATGCAACTTTATTTAATACTTCATCTTCCGAGCTCATTCCTTCGGGCGCCTGCCCTTCACCTGTTAGCTGAAGTTTCATCCAGAGTTTATTCATTTCGATTTTTGACTTTCCAACTGCACTGAAGAACTTGTCTGTTGTCTGAGAGTCACCTTTAAGCATTACAGGTACAATTGATTTACCATCGCTCCAGGTTTTATCTTTTAGTGAATAAATAGATGAAAGCTTTGAAGCATCAATGCTACTTTCTGCCACTGATTTATTTGCAATAACAGCTACCTGGGCACTTGCGTTTATATACCCGAAAAACAGCATTGCAATAATTATATATTTGTAAAACTTCATATTTTAATCTCCATTAAAAATTATAGTAATTAGAAACTAACGCTTGCGCCAATGATGTAATCGTTTCTTGTACCTTCGGATCCAACCAGTTCGAAAACTTGATGAGCATATTGTGCTTTTAACAATATGGAACTAATAACCCTGTAACTTGCACCGAAGTTATATATGTTTACACCTTCACTTATGAAAAAGTTATCCTCACCTTGCAGGTAATTATAACCTACATAAACGGATAAGTCGCTGTTGATATTGTAAAGAAGATTAGCATGATAGAAAGTTTTATCGAAATTTTGAGGATTGAAAGGGTTAGCAGCCAAAGAATCTTTCTTGTCATCCGACAGATCATAAGAAACCTTTATAAGTTCAGCTTCAAGTTCGAATCCGTGAAGAGAATAGTTCAAATAAGCACCTAATCTTGTTCGCGGCACATATCCGATTCCAAGTTCTCCGACACTGAATCCGTTATTATATGTGTCAAGATTCTTCTGATCGTATGTCATCGAAACACCCAATTGTAATCCTTCATACTCGGCGCCTAGTCTGGCTCCGTATAGTTTGAATGGTGTAGGGTCCTGACCGGGTCCCCAGAAATTACTGTTATGATTTAACATACCTGTTTCCGAATTACCGTAATATGCAGCATAGTTTAAATAGGCATCGCCAAGACCGAATTCACCATAAACCTGAAGGTTAGCAGAAGTAGGAACAAACTCGCCGGTTCCGTACTGATTAAAGAAATAAGTTTCATATGCTATCGGACGGTATAAATAAGGAAGCAGCACTGTTCTGTTTTTAATTTCGTTGAAGTTATTGAATCTGGGAATAAGCACACCTGCTTTAACGTTAAATTCCGAAGATGGAGAATACTTTAACCATGCTTCCTGTATTTTGAATCCTCCGATAGTATCCTGGAATGAAAATGAATTCGTGAACTCAAGATTTACAAAAGAACTGAATTCACTGTTGAAACTCTTCTGGAAGAAAACGTTCATTTGCTGCATAAGAAATGAACTTACATCCATAGTTTCTTCACCGTTGATATTAACGTTGAAGTTCGTATAGTTTGCCTGGTAATATCCGAAAATATTCAGATCGTTGTTTTGTGCAGAAATTCCCGTTGAGATTGAAAGGAATACTAAGATTGATATTACAGTACCCTTAAGTTTCATATTGTTACTCCTGATGGTTTATTTTTGTTTAATTAGATTAAAGTTATTACTTCAATTTTTCTACAGGATTAGAACATCCTTTTATTTTTACACTTAACTATCGGTGCAAATCTGCGTTTTTTCACCAAAATGATATAAACGCGTTATTCCCCCAACAAATGAGTAAGAAACACACTATTTCAGCAATTTCAATGTTAATAAGCTTAAAGATCAGTTTAAAGAGTTGAGTAATTATCCGGGTTTACCCCGGATAATTGGTAAATTTATTGTCGTTGACTAATTAGTTATCAACTCATTCGGAAAGAGAAAGCTCCTTCTTTTCCAGTACAAAATCACTGAGAACAAGCAAGTGTAATGCAAGCATAAGAAACAGAAACTTAGAAACTATGTATCTTTCCATTTTCTCTAACAAACGTGCTGCTTTCCCGTGTATCATCACTACTAACCCTGAATTGTGAAATTAGTCTCTGCAGATTCTCGGTTAATTGGTTAAGATCATTTGATGCCTTTGCAATTTGTTCTACACCATTTGCAGTTTCCTGTGTTACAGAGCTAATACCTTCAATACTCTTGCTGATTTGTTCGGAAGTAGCCGACTGTTCTTCACTGGCTGCCGCTACCTGGTTCACTACATCTACTACTTCATTAGTTCCCCTAATTATCGACTTCAGGGATTCACCGGACTTACCTGCCAGTTCTTTACCTTTCTCTACCTCAACTGTTCCTATTTCAATGGACTCAACGGCACCTGAGGTATCATTCTGAATTTTCTTAATCATGTCAGCTATTTCCTTAGTCGCTTTTGTGGTACGTTCAGCCAGCTTTCTCACTTCATCAGCAACAACCGCGAATCCCCTTCCCTGTTCACCTGCACGGGCTGCTTCAATTGCAGCGTTCAGAGCAAGTAAGTTAGTCTGGTCGGCAATATCATCTATTACCTGTATTATCTCTCCAATTTCATCACTGTTTTTACCCAGTTCTCTCACAATATCCGCCGACTGCTTTACAACCTCAGAAATTCTATTCATACCGATAATTGTTTCTTCAACAACAACACCGCCTTCGGCAGCAATATCTCCGGCTTCCCTGGATTTCTGAGCTGCCGTTGTCGTATTCTTTGTTGTCTCCAGAATTGTTCTCGTCATTTCCTCAACGGCTGATGCAACCTCGTTAGTTTGTGCACTCTGCTCATGCGTTCCTGTAGCCATTTCTTCGCTGCTGGCACTAATCTGATTACTGGCACTCGCTGTTGCCGCAATTGCCTCAGTTACCTGACCAATCATAGTTTTTATATTATCAACAGATTTATTGAAACCTTCGAATAACTCCGCAATCATATCATTATCTTTTTCAGAATCCAGCCAGACAGTTAAATCGCCTTTTGAAAACTTATCCATTTCAACAAGAATCTTTTGAACATTCCTTTCAAGATATTTTTCCTGTTCCTGCGCTTCAGTAATATCAGTTACAAATTCAATGGCGCCGGTTACATTACCACCTTTATCCCTTCTTGGGGCGCCGGTATAAAGTATCGGTACATCCTTACCCTGCGGATGAGCAATTGTTTTAGCCCAGGCAACACTTTCATTCTTCATCGCTTGATAGCAAGCACATTCTTCTGTATTACACTGATCTGTTTTAAACTGATCGTAGCACTTTCTACCGATAAGGTCTTGTTGGTTTTTACCAACTACATTTGCTCCTGCTTTGTTCATATACGTAATGGTAAAATCTTTATCGATCATCATTATCGGTGTTGCCAGTTCGTCCATGTCATTTAACTGCATCGATACTTTATCCGACATCTTGTTGAAACTTTCGGCAAGTTTACCGATTTCATCTGCCGAATCATTTTCTATTGAAAGATTTAGTTCACCATTTGTAATTCTATCGGCAAGTGTCTCAAGTGATTTAATGGGTTTGGAAATTTTGGAAGCTAAAATATATCCTAATACCAACATCAGGATGACCCCTGCGCCCATAATGAGAAACAGTAAATTTCTTAGTGAAGCGACTTCTTCATCAATATCATCTATGTATAATCCCGAACCGACAATCCAGCCCCATGGTTTGAATAATTTTATAAATGATATTTTATTTACAGGTTCATTGAAACCGGGTTTAGACCAGGTATATTCAAGAAAGCCGGATCCGTTTTCTTTCGCAATTTTTGTCATCTCAATAAATATGTATTGACCGTTCGAATCTTTCATTTTATCCAGCAACTGTCCGTCCAAATTGCTTTTAATAGGATGCATTTCCATTCTCGGTTCAAGATTATTTACCCAGAAATAGTCTTGTTCATTGAATCTGAGGGTTTTTATTATCCTCAGAGCACCTTCCTGTGCCTCTTCTTCGCTTAACTTGCCTTGAGTAAATTTCGTATGAAAATCACTCAAAACTCCGTATGCAATTTCAACCGAACTTTTAATATTTACTTCCTTGTTATGGTACAAGCGGTCTCTGAAAGAAATTGAAGAAATAATCATCATTATTGATATAACTACCACCGATAGCACTATCAATACCATGATTTTGTTAGAGATTTTCCAATCTTTGAACCTTGTGGATTTTACCATGAAGATCACCTTAAATGTTAGTTGTTATTATTTCTCAGTAGTCATTTTTTGCAGAATAACGTGAAGCTGATTGAATCTTTGCATCAAATGAAATTTCTTTTGAAGGCTGGTTGGGACTTTGTTTGCTCAGCAAATTTGTGTTTTCAGTAATACTATCGTATGTAGCTTCAAAAAATTTAGAATGATAATATCAGCGAGTTCTACAAACCATAAGCGAGTAACAGAGGAATTAAAACGTAAGTACTGATTCCCCCGGGAGTAAAGGATTTCCCGGGGGAATAATATTAAAGAAGTGTTTTGTAACTTTGAAGTGTCTTCATATAATTTGCTCTTTCAAACGCGGCCGGCTCGGCAATGGATTTCTGACTCATACTTCCTTTCATAGTTTCGATAGAATCATATTCATTCTCTTCCATCCATTTCTTAACGCCTTCAAGAATCTCACCTACTCTGCCAATACCGTTCATAAGCAATTCGGAAGCCATCATGGCAACGTCGCCGCCTGCCATCATAACCTTAATAACGTCAGCAGCGCTATGAACACCACTTGTTAACGCTAAGCTTGCCTGTACCTGTCCGTATAATATTGCTATCCATCTTAACGGAAGTCTCATTTCCCAGCTTGTGCTGAGTACAAGGTTAGGAACTACTTCGAGTTTCTCAAGATCGAAATCAGGCTGATAAAACCTATTGAACAGTACGAGTGCATCGGCACCTGCCGCGTCAAGCCTTTTAGCCATATTAGCCGTTGATGTAAAGAAAGGACTCAGCTTAATTGCAACCGGAATATTAACATTTTCCTTAACTGCTTTAAGCACGTCAACGTACATATTCTCTATTTCAGACCCGGACAAATTCGGATTCGTCGGCAGATAGTATACGTTTAATTCCAGAGCATCTGCACCGGCATCCTGAATGTTTTTAGCGTATTTAACCCAACCGCCGTTGCTAACACCGTTAAGACTACCAACAACCGGTATATCAACGGTTTTCTTGATATCAGCTATCAGATCAAGATACTCAACAGGACCAACTTTGAAATCTTCCGGTTCCGGGAAATATGAAGTAGCTTCCGCATAGCTTTCAGTACCGTAAGTTAAATAGTGATCGAGTTCACCAGATTCATGACTGATCTGTTCTTCAAACAGGGAATGAACGATAATCGCCGCAGCACCGGAGTCTTCCATTGACTTAACGTTATCGAGACTCCAGGTTAAAGGAGAAGCTGAAGGAACAATAGGATTCTTCAGTTCCAGTCCCATATATTTAGTTTTTAATTCCATTTTATCTCCAATTTTACTTTTCAAAATTTATGGTTTGAGGCAGCTTAATCAGCCGCCTCAATAAGATTCAGCTATGCATCTTCCCCGTCTCCGTCTGAAGAGAAATCGAATTCAGACAGCCTTTCGTACTTTTGCCACTTGCTAAGTACTTCACTCTGCGCTTCCTTCAATAGTTCTTTAGCATCTTCGGGTTTAAATTTAGTAAGCATTTTATATCTGTTTTCTTTGTATACGTAATCTTCCAATCTGATTTTTGGAGCTTTGGAATCTAATTTAAGAGGATTCTTGCCATTCTTAACATTATCAGGATTAAACCTGAACAACGGCCAGTAACCTGAATCAACAGCTAGTTTTTGGTTTTCCATACCTTTCGCCATGTTAATTCCGTGTGCAATACAGTGGCTGTAAGCAATAATTATCGAAGGTCCGTCGTATGCCTCAGCTTCGATAAATGCTTTAAGAGTCTGGAGATCGTTCGATCCCATAGCGATCTGAGCTACATAAACGTTTCCGTAAGTCATGGCCATCATTGCAAGATCCTTTTTAGGGGTCGGCTTTCCGCCGGCAGCAAACTTGGCAACAGCACCGAGTCCGGTCGCCTTGGAACACTGACCACCCGTATTCGAATAAACTTCAGTATCGAGTACAAGGATATTAACATTCTTTCCGGATGCGATAACATGATCTAGACCACCGTAACCAATATCATAAGCCCAGCCGTCACCACCGATAATCCAAACTGATTTCTTCACAAGATAATCGACTATCGGAATTAACTGCTTAGCTGCGTAATCGTCCATCTTCTCGAGTTCAGCTTTCAGTTTGGAAACCCTTTCGCGTTGCTCATAAATATCAGCTTCAGTTTTCTGTGCAGCAGTAAGTATTTGTTCCACAAGTTCTTTGTCGAGTTTATCATTTAGATTTGCAACTAATTCGCGCGCATATTCCTGATGTTTATCAATTGAGAGTCGCATACCGAAACCGAATTCAGCGTTATCTTCAAACAATGAATTCGACCATGCAGGACCGCGTCCGTCTTTGTTAACTGCCCAAGGAGTTGTAGGCAGGTTACCGCCGTAAATTGACGAGCATCCGGTAGCGTTGGCAACAACTGTTCTGTCACCAAATAACTGTGAAACCAATTTCACGTACGCTGTTTCACCGCAACCCGAGCAAGCACCTGAGAACTCAAACAGAGGCTGCAATAACTGGCTTCCTTTAATTGAACCGACGTTTAACTCTGCTCTGTCGTATTCAGGAATTGAGAGGAAGTAATCCCAGTTCGCTTTTTCCTGTTCCCTGATCGGAATCTGCTCAACCATATTGATTGCTTTAAGTTTGGTTTCCTGTTTGTTCTTGGCAGGACAAACATCAATACAAAGAGCACATCCGGTACAATCTTCAACTGCAACCTGGATAGTGTAAGCTTTACCGGCGTATTCTTTCCCTTTTGCTTCAGTCCATTTGAAAGCTTCGGGAGCTTTTTCAGCATATGATTTATCATAGGTTTTAACTCTGATTGTTCCATGCGGACAAACCATAGCGCATTTACCGCACTGTATACAAACATCGGCATCCCATGCAGGAACTTCGAGAGCAATATTTCGTTTTTCCCATTGAGTTGTTGCGGTTGGGAAAGTACCGTCGATAGGCATATCGCTAACCGGAATATTATCACCTTTACCTGCCATCATAACGCCGAGAACGTTTTTAACGTAATCGGGCGCTTCATCAGAAACGATTGGCGGCAGTGAGATTTCACTGGTAACCGAAGCAGGAACTTCAATTTTATGCAGATTTGCGAGCGTCTGATCAACGGCTTCGTAGTTCTTCTTGACTATTTCTTCACCTTTTGCACCGTATGTCTTTTCGATTGCTTTTTTGATCTGCGCAATTGCTTCGTCTTTTTCCAATACACCTGAAATTGCGAAGAAGCAAGTCTGCATTATTGTATTTATTCTTGCACCCATTCCGGTAGCTTTTGCAACGGTATAAGCGTCAATTGAGTAGAATTCTAGTTTCTTATCTATTATGTTTTGTTGAACTTTCTTAGGCAGTTTATTCCATGTTTCTTCCTGGGTAAAAGGACTATTCAGAAGGAAGGTTCCGCCGTCAACCATTTTTTCGAGCACATCAAATTTCTCGAGTAGGTTGAACTGATGACATGCAATAAACTTGGCGCTCTGAATCAAGTAAGTAGAATGAATTTCATTCTTACCGAATCTTAAGTGAGATATCGTTGTTGAACCCGATTTCTTGGAGTCATAAACGAAATATCCCTGTGCAAAGTTCTCGGTTTCTTCACCGATAATTTTGATAGAGTTTTTATTAGCACCAACTGTACCGTCAGCGCCGAGCCCGAAAAACATTGCGCGAACAACATCATCACCTTCTGTAATGAATGAAGGATCGAAATCCAGGCTGGTATTCGTAACATCGTCAACAATACCAACAGTGAAATGATTTTTCGGAGTATCTGCTTTCAGGTTATCGAACACACCTTTAACCATTGCCGGAGTGAATTCTTTGGAAGATAATCCATACCTTCCGCCTACGATCTTCGGCATTGCTGCAAATTTAGGTTTGTCGCCCCGCCATATCTTCACTTAACGCATTTACAATATCAAGATACAGAGGTTCGCCGCCTGCGCCCGGCTCTTTTGTTCTGTCGAGAACCGAAATTTTTTCAACGCTCGCCGGTAGCGCATCAATTAAATGCTGATTTGAGAATGGTCTGTATAATCTTACAACAAGAACACCGACTTTTTCTTCCATCTTTTCAGTCATATATTCAACAGTTTCAAGCGCAGTTTTCACTACCTGAACCCATCATAACGATAACACGTTTAGCATCCGGTGCACCGTAGTAATCGAATAGATGATACTGGCGTCCTGTCAGTTTGGCGAATTTATCCATTGCTTTCTGAACTATCTCCGGACAGGCGTCATAAAACTTGTTAACGGTTTCTCTTCCCTGGAAGTAAACATCAGGATTCTGAGCAGTACCTCTAAGTACAGGATGATCAGGACTTAATGCTCTTTCGCGGTGAGCCTGAACAAGCTCATCATCAATCATGGATTTAATATCTTCCTGGGTTAACTGTTCAATTTTATTAACCTCATGAGATGATCGGAATCCGTCGAAGAAGTGAATAAAAGGGATCCTAGATTCAAGTGTAGCAGCGTGAGTTACTGCTGCAAGATCCATAACTTCCTGAATTGACCCTGAGGCGAGCAGACCAAATCCTGTTTGCCTTGTAGCCATAACATCACTGTGGTCTCCGAAAATTGATAAAGCCTGAGCCGCTATTGAACGAGCGGAGACATGGAAAACAGCCGGGGTTAATTCACCTGCTATCTTATACATATTCGGAATCATCAGCAGTAAGCCCTGTGAAGCGGTAAATGTAGTTGTAAGAGAACCACTCTGAAGTGCTCCATGAACTGCACCTGCAGCACCACCTTCACTCTGCATTTCAGCAACTTTGGGAATCGTTCCCCAGATATTTTTTTTACCCTGGGCTGCCCAGGAATCGGACAATTCACCCATACCGGATGAGGGAGTAATCGGGTAAATTGCGATTACTTCGCTGGCATTAAATGCAACATAAGCAGCTGCCTCATTTCCATCAATGGTTATTTTCTTTCTCGCCATTAATATTACCTCAAATTTATTGATTAATGTTCAAATCTTAATTACACTGATTTTTATTTTAGTCTAGCAAATATTTTGCCACTATAAAGATTCTATTGTCTTCTTTAATTTCAGCAAATATTCAAAGAAAACTACATTTAGTCTGTCCAGATACTAGGAAATAACGATTAAAAAATCTTATAAATAAGAATGGGTTCTAATATCGATATTTGCCAATATTAAATGTACAAATATTTGTTAAGAATATAAAGACAACAGCATCTTTTTGGACTCTTTCCGGAACTGCTTAAAATAAACTGGTTTACATATTATCAATATTCAACCGAAATTATTATATTAAGATAATCGTTATACTTACTCAGACTGGGCTAAAAATAATCTGTTTTTTTTCGAACATTATGCACTTTATTCTGTTTTGAGAATAAAATCAACTATATTATTTTAATATCTAATGAAAACAACCATAAATAAACCTGATGAAAATATTATAGCTGTAATTAGCCCGGATGGCGAGGTAGTTTTCAGTAATTCAGAGTTTATTAAACTTACTAAAGACTTCAATGTAGACAATTTTTCAGTGTTGTTCGGATCAGAAGTTGAAAATCCACCTTCAGATTTCCCTGGATTGCTGAAGGTTCTCATGAAGAAAATAAACATTAGTCTTAATAAAGGAATTGAAACGAGATTTGATTATTCTGAGCCGGAATCGAAAGAAGTCGGATACAATTTCTTTTGTTATCCCGTTATTGACAGCGATAAAAAAATTGTGTGCGCTGTCCTTCTCGGCATAAAAACGGAAGTACAGATTGCAGATTCAAAGCGTCAAGGATTCTTATTCTCCGCAGCTTTTTTTTATCATTTCGCCTGTGATAATGAGTTAAATATAACCTCAGCAGTTACGAACACTCAACTTGATACAGAACATTTAAATTCCAGGAATATATCCGAATTTATCCCTGGAAAACTTGTCGGGAAAATATCGGAAAAGTTGAAGTCCTTTGAACCCGGTATAAAATTCATTCAGTTTAAGTATGATTTTGTTATTTCCGATCGCAGTGTTAATGCTGACATTAAACTCCTGAAAAACTCCAAAGGAGTAACTATTATAATGGAGGACTTGACTGATCCGATTTCAAAGGATGACGAACTGAGAAAATATGTCGAGGAACTTCATTACAGCAAGATAATCTCAGAGCAGTACGCAAAAGAACTGACCCTGGTAAACAAAAAACTGAATGAATCTGAAGAAGAGCTGAAAATAATCAACGCTGATAAGGATAAGTTCTTCAGCATTGTTGCACACGATCTCAGAAGTCCATTTTCTTCGCTTCTCGGGTTTTCAGATTTTTTATCAAAAGAAGCTGCGAATCTGTCTGTGAATGAAGTTCAAACCTACGCTAAAAGTATATTTACAACAGGTAGACATATACTTTCACTGCTCGAAAATTTACTTCAATGGTCCAGGGTTCAATTGGGAAGAATTGAATTCACTCCGGAAGTGTATAATCTGACTGAACAGTTGAACTCGCTGTATGAATATTTTGAGCACATTTCGGCAGGAAAAAATGTAACAATAACGCTCAAGTCAAATGAAAAAATGACAGTATATGCTGACAGGAACATGATAGAAACCGCAATTAGGAATTTACTCTCTAATTCGGTTAAGTTTACAGGCGATGGAGGAAGTATTCAACTATCAGCTGTGAGAAAAAAAGGCTATATTGAGATACGGGTGAAAGATAACGGGGTTGGGATGTCGCAGGAAGTCCAAAAAAAGTTATTCAGGATAGATTCGCAGCATTCTACCCTCGGCACACGGAATGAGAAAGGGTCCGGATTGGGACTGTTGATATGTAAGGAATTTATTGAGAAAAATAACGGTGAAATATCTGTTGTCAGCCAATTAGGTAAAGGTACTGTTTTTACAATAAGAATTCCTCAGGGCAAAACCCCCGGTAAAAATCCTGATTCGGGGAAAGGGATTAAAGCACAGAAATCAAGCGGGTATCAGTTCAGCAAGTGAATGCTTACTTAAACCATTATTAATAATACAAGATGAAATGAAAGAATCTCAGGCAAAGCTTTATTTAATCAGCGATATGGGATCAAACAATCAGGTTGAAAACTTATTTGGTGAAATTGGTGATTACAGACTTGATGTTGTAAGTACAAATGATATCACTTTCGATCAAAAATCTCCATCGATATACATAATCTTAATTACAATGGAAGACTCCCCCGTTTTAGAAAAATTACTGAAAGTTAAAAACATTCGGAAGGACAGGGTAGTCTTCCTTTTAACCGAATCATCTGCCAGATCAGTGATCAAACTTGTGCGTAAGGGATTCTCGAAAATCTATGAAATACCGGAAGACATTAAGGAGCTTAAGAATTTTCTTTTATCCGAGTTAAAGGGTCTGGACGTAAATTTTAGAAGTAAATTCAGAGGACTTTCAGGTGACGAAGAAAACCTACGCTTGATCTTTGGATTCGGGCGGGATTCTGAAAAACAAATAAAGAAAATTAAGGATACGTCGAGGAGTAAAAAGATAAACATAATTCTTGAAGGTGAATTCGGTCTATTGAAATCTAATTTAGCACATAGTATTCACAGCGTTAATCTGAAAAAAAATGACTGTTTCACCGAGTTTATACTTCCCTATTCAGATGTCGGAAAGTACTCATTAAAAATTGAATCTGAAGATGCCACGTGGTATAAAGACGTTGATAATGAGAGTTCACTAGCTAAAACACTTTTCCCTGGAACAATACTTCTAAACAATGTTCATGAAATGAGTCTACCAGTACAAAAAAGACTCAGCACTTTACTCGCATCATTATCAGGACAGAATTTGCACAGGATTATCGCGACAACCGAAGAGGACCTGTTCAGCCTGTGTAAAAAAGGAAAGTTCGATGAAAGATTCTATTATTTTCTGAATACAGCGCATTTTACACTAGTTCCTTTAAGATTCCGTAAGGATGATATTCAAAACATATTCGAGCATTTTATCCTTGAGCATTCCAACCGGTTTTCAAAGGAAATAACCAAAATTGATAATGAAATTCTCGATTTTATATACTCGTACCCCTGGTTGGGAAATATACAGGAATTAAGCAATGCTGTTGAAAATGCAGTTACTTTATCAGGATCTACAACGCTCAAGATTGATGATTTTACGAATGTTATCCATAAAAACACTCCTAAAACCGGATACAAAAGCTTGAATTCCGATGTTTTACCGGATCAAATATTACTAGAAATAAACTTCAATAATACCTCTCTGGATGAACTTACTACAATGTACGTGAAAGACGTTCTTTCAAAAATGAATAATAATAAAAGCAGAACAGCCGAAATACTTGGAATTACTCGGCCGACACTTCAAAAAATCATTTCCTGAATAAGGAGAAATCAACATTTCTTGTATCAAATTGAATTCAGATACCATTTTGAAACAGAATAAAAACTGCGTTTTTATTTCATATATAACGTTTTAAGTTCAAAAAATGGCAGTTAAGCATTATTTATTCAGTGTAAAAACCGTCATTAGAAGTTAATTTCGACTCTTTCCCACTTCATCAAATAACTCGCCTTGTTATACAGCATACTTGGCACACCTATTGGACTATTTGAAATCCGAAACTTGGGGATATTATAAATTTTCAAAATTTCTCAATAAAAATGAGGAAGTAAAAATGAGATTATTAGTACTACTTACAGCAGTTCTTTTCGTCTGTATCGGTTGTTCTACCGATTCAATACAAACAGAAAGGAATGAGATAATTGCTGAGTTTAATACGGGTAGACACTTCAGCAGTACTCCCCTTCCCCAAAACATTAATGAATTATCTACACATGAGTTCATTCAGGTAATTTTGTCCCCGCTTAAAAATAACGAACACGATATTGCTAAACCAATTATGCTAAGTGCGGGTTTCGGATTTCATAAACTCAATCCGATTGAAAATGACATTTACATATTGCATGCGAATGCAGATGATATACAGTTGAAAGAAATAAAAGATAATAATTTTAAAAATGTAAAAAAGAATAAGGTAGCCAAGACGGTAATACATCATTTATCCAGCTATGCATTCACTAACTAAAATTATCTTTGGTAAGGGAACAAAATGAAGAAAACATATATAGTACTAATACTATTCTTAGCCATATTCTACGGGTGTTCCGAGAAAACAAGTCTTGTTGAACCGGATTTATCTTCACCTGTAAGCGAGAACTCATTTAACTTTTTGAATTTGCCGGCCCGTCAGGGGAACTCATTATATAAAATTCACAAAGCAAGTAAAGAAATTATAAATTCGGAAGGCGGTACAATCAGCATTAATGACGAATATTCGGCAGCTGACGGAGAAATTGTAAAAGTATTTGCGAGTATTGAATTTCCAGCCGGAGCTTTTTTCGGTGATTCGGATTTGAGTTACAACATTGAAATGACGTTGGATGACGAAACAACTTCCGAATCTTTTTCACCTCATATGTATTTTAATAAATACCCTGTTTATAACGTAAGGTATGAAGGGCTTGACCTGAGCAATGTAAACACGGATGAAATAAAATTCATGTTTCGCGGTGATGACGGATCTGTTGAGGAACTCGAATATGATCCGATCAGAATTGACACATCAGCCGGAACACTGGAAGTACAGAATGTAAAATTACCACACTTCTCAAGATATGGATTTGGTAACTAGTGAGGCAACACAAGAGACTTTATACGAAGAAGTCTTGCAGGCTGCTGCTTTGCTGAAACGGGGAAATTAAAATAAAAATAGTAAGTAGTGTTATGCTACTCTTAAATAATTCCGGACCATTTGATTGCTTCTACAAGATCATAAAAGTTTTAACACTCTGATCGGAATATAAGAAAATTATGGTTTCAGGACTGAGTTGCAGGCATGTAAATCAAAAGCTGTTAATACGGAATTCTGCAAAGTACCGGAATGAACTTTGAATTATACATCCGTTGTTATAAAGCACACAGAATTACCTTCTTACGAGGTTTCAATTCTATCCTGATAAAGCAGGAGAAACAACTGGATTTATAAGTGTTGCACTTACATGCTGATGTGATTTGGATAACAACATATATATAAAATTATCTTTAGTATGAAATTCTGTCTATACTTGAATATAATAAACGACAATTGAAATCATTGAAGATCAATCTTAGATGAGTAGTGCGGAAAACATAATAGATGAGATAGCGGTACAGTTGAATCAGTATTTTTCTCAAGAAGAAAGCAGGAAGTTCTATTCCCTGCTAAAAGAAGCTGAGAAGACAAGTTTGGATCCGATCAGGTTATCTGCCGAAAATGAAGCGCAGATCAACAAAAAAATTGAAAGCGGCAGTAATATTAGGGATCAGATTGACAGGTTGTTAACTTTTGCTGAAACAAGAGTAAAAGATGATGATAAAATAAAACTTTACCTAAGTATTGTTCAGCTGCTGATTAACTACTGTGAATTTGAACAGGCTCAGGATATAACCGAAGAAATAATCGATAAAATTCATGATAATTCCATATTAAAGGCAGAAGCATATCTGCTTAATTCAAAGATATTCTGGAATCAGGGAATATGGGATAAAAGCACTCACCTTTGTAAAAAGTCATATACAATTTTCACGCGTTTGAACAATGACGAAGGAATGGCTAAATGTGAGAACATGCTTGGAACAATATTCGGAGAAAGAGGCGATATTGAAAAAGCCGAAAAGCATTTTCTTAAGGGACTTGATTACATCAAATATACAAAGAATTATTCCCTCAAAGCGATGTTTAACAGTAACCTCGGAATAATCGCGAACATACTAGGTAAATTTTCGGAAGCGAAAACGTACTACGTAAGTTCACTCAACTATTACTCAAAATTAAATGAGCCGAAAAATGTTGCAAGACTCAATCATAATGTAGGGATGCTTTATTCAAAGCAGGAACAATATGAAATCGCAATAAAGTATTTCAATGAGAGTATAAATCTATCACTTGAAAAAGGTTACTTATCAAATTGCGCCATCTCATTTATTGGAAAATCCTATGCGTATTCCCAACTCGGTGAACAGGCCCTCTCTGAAAAATTTGCTGAGAAAGCATTTGAAATTGCATATAAGATCAACGACAGGCTTTCAATAGCAGATGTTTACAGGATTAAAGGCGTAATTTACAAGAATTTGCAGAACAACGAACTATCTGAGGAATTCTTCGAAAACAGCATTCGACTTAATACAGATTTTGATAACAATTCCAATATTGCTGAAACATCACTGGAACTGAGTGATCTCTATGATAACAGTACAGAAAATATTAAAAGAGATGTGTTAATGAATGAGGTAAAAAAATACTACCGAAAGATTCGGGCTGAAGAAATTCTTGATAAAATAGAGAATAAAGACAGGGAGTCCCGTAAATAACTATTCCATCAGACTTCCGGCAATTTAACCCTTCACCAACTATACTCACCAGAATATTCCTTGTACCAAATTCGAACAAATGATTCAAAATGAGAAGCTGTATTATTTAAATACAGTAAAATTGTATTGTACTCAAATCTTAAATGGTCTGCATTTCATGGACTTACAGTCCAATTTCCCAGTTTTTTAATCCTTCACAATAATCGACTGAAAAGAAATTTTACACAGTGGTAATTATTACAGTCAAAGTTAATCGGACACAATTTACCGGTTAAGAACTGGCATTTCCATTGTCATTATTTATAAAGCATAAGTGGAGGCAATATGAAAAGAATATTTATTCTTTTAATCGCAGCACTTCTATTCAGCTGCAGTCAATCTAAGCTACCTGTTGAATCTACGAATTCCGGGAACGCATCAACAGAGCAATGGGCTCCGGTATTTTCAAAGGCAGGTGTAAGCTTACATAAAGCGGTTTACCTTTCGAAAGAAATTGACGGAACAGTGGGAGGACTAATCACATATAAAGCTACAATGGACAGTGGTGTTAAGCTTGATTATCAGCTTCAATTTTTACCCGGATCATTCGATGGCGTTAAAACAATATCAGTGAGCCTGGACGATAATTCATTTATCGGCGAGTATGCTCCACACGGATATTTTTATAAGCCAGCCATATTATCAATCAAAGTTAAAAATGCTGATTTATCGTTCATATCGGATGACGATGATCTTCATTTCGTATACATGAGTTCGGATGGACATCTCGAATTTATAGATCACAGAAAGCTAAGAATTAATATTGATCGCGGTATACTGGATTTAAGAAATGCAGAAATACCTCACTTCTCGAGGTATGGTTTTACAAGATAAATGCAAAAAGTTTATAAACTCTAACTCTTATAAGGAATCGTAAAATGAATAAATTATTAGTGATATCTTCCCTGTTTATATTCGCATTCTTCGGATGTCAGGATAATAACTCCGTTATTGAACCGGATTTGACTTCCGACCAACAGACCAGCATGATAAAAGTCGGCAACGAGTATGTATCATGGATCAGCTTGCCTGAAGCATTTAACAAAGCAATGAAAAAAGATGTAGTAGTTGGTGACACAGTTGTGGGAGCTGAGGGAGCTCTACTTGCAATTGATGACTCTTACGAAGGTGGTATTTTCGGAACAGTAACAATTGATGCGACACTTGAATTCTTACCAGGAGCATTTACTGATACACGATATATAACCATGACAGTTAATGACGAGTTCGGCGAAGGTACTTTCACACCTCATGGAGAATTCGACATGCCTGCAATTTACAATATTATTATTCAGGGAGTTGATCTCTCAAGTGTAGATCCAACTGCTGTAGACTTTGTTTATATGGCGGAAGACGGTACTTACGAATATGTAGAAAACGATGATATCTCCGTTGACCAGACAACAGGAACACTGCAAATAGTAAATGCACAGTTACCTCATTTTTCGAGATACGGATTCACTAATTAATATTAAACTGATTTTTAACAATTTTAGTCAGGATTTCAGATGAAAATTATAACCCAGGAATTCAGAGATGATCTTCAAAAACTTGTAACAGGTTATCTGCCGCAGTCAGCTGCACTGGATTTCACAAGGGTTTTCATGAATTCCGAATCTTTTGATAATAATAGTCTGTCTCATCTAAGTGAAACTGATCGTTCGCAGCTCGAATTTGAAATTTCACCTGCTCGTGATCGGTTTCACCTGGACAGGACAATAACTTTCTCTCAGAAAAATCTAACCTATGAAGATTATCTGACACTAATGACCAAGCTTTGTGATCTCTGCGTCTCTCATGGTATGTTGAACTTCGCGCAGGAGATTATCGTAAAAATCAAACGGGAAAGTAAAATCAAATCTGTAAACGCTAATTCAATGCTTCTTCTTTCCGATATTTATGCGAAGAAGGGCAAATGGCAGATGAGTTTGAATACTACCCGTAAGGCCCGAAAATTATTTGATAATCTTAAAGATAACGCGGGAATGGCCAGGTGTGGTAATATTATCGGTACGATTTACGGTGAGAAAGGGAAATTGAAAAAAGCGGAAGAATATTTCGTAAATAGTCTGAATCTGGCTGATACCGAAAATGACAAAAAGCTTATTGCGATGCTTGAAATTAATCTCGGAATAATAAAGAATATTTCCGAAGACTATGATACGGCAGTATCATACTTCAACAGCGCGTTAAGAAAACTTGAAGAGCTTGGCGACACCCGAAGAATTGCAGAAGTTAGACATAATATCGGGATGATGTACAAGGAACAGAAGTACTATCATTCGGCGCTACAGGAATTCGATACAGCAATAAACATAGCAATAAGAAACGAATATCACCCGATACTTGCGATTTCTTATATAAGTAAAGCTGAAATACTACTAAACCTGGAAGAATATGGATTTGCATCTGCGATTTCGGATAAAGCAATGGATGCAGCTCACATTCTGGATGATAAAATCACTATTGCTGAAGTTTATAGACTTCAAGGCATAATCCATAAGAAACTTAAGAACTATAGGATCGCAGAAAACAGTCTGATGTCGGCACTTAGAATAAATAAAAAACTGGATATCGAGCTTAACATTGCAGAATGCTATTATGAGCTCGCTCAATTATTCTCCGAAATAGACAACCAGGATGAAGAAAAAGAATATTTGAACCAATCACTGCTACTTTACAAGAGACTTAATTCAGGCTCCCATATTCAGGAGATTCAGGACAGGTTAAACGAACTGGTAAATTAGATGATATGAATACTTCAACTAACACTATTTTCACCGAAATCGGCTCATTGCTAAAACAATTTTTCAACAATGAAATGGCCGAAAAGTTATACTCCCTGCTTTCCGAAACTTCAGAAATTAGTCGGGAACCCTACGAAATTGATCCTGAAAGCAAAAGACAAATCAATAATGAGATGTCAAGCGGCAGTTCACTCCGAACTCAGATCGATAAATTGCTCTCATTCGTCGAACCTATAGTCGAACCGAAAATGCTGATAGAACTGTCCCTTAGTCTTGCCCAACTACTTATCTACAGCAGCGAATACGATGTTGCTGAAAACGTTATTGAGCAATTACCTGCCAGTGAAATAGAAACAAATAAGAATCAGAAAGCCGAATCGTTTCTACTATTGGCAAAAATCGAATGGAATCGCAGTGAATGGAAGAAAAGTTACTCCATTTGCAAAAAAGCCTACGTTAATTTCACGGAAAATGAAAATATTGTTGGAATGAGCAAATGCGAAAACCTGTTAGGAAATATCGCCGGTGAAATGGGGGAGACAAAAAAAGCAGAGAGTCATCTTAAAAAGGCGTTGGATTATATTAAATATCTGGATATGCCGGAATTGAAAGCAATGATAAGTAATAACCTTGGAATCGTTTCGGACCTTCTTGGAGACACAAGAAATGCAAAATATTATTACAATAACGCTGTAATTTACTATAATAAAGTGAATAATAAATATCATGAAGCGAGAATAAATCATAACATCGGAATGCTGAACCTGAAGCAGGAAAACTACGAAAATGCGGTTCGATATTTTGATGAAAGCATTAATATTTCACTTGAAAAAGGCTATTTATCCAACTGCGCTATTTCATTCATAAGCAAAGCTCACGTATATTCCAAGCTTGAAAGACATGACCTTGCAGATATCTTTGCGGAAAAGGCAATGGAGATTGCATCTAAGATCAATGACCGGTTGTCAATTGCTGATGTCTACAGGGTTAAAGGAATGATTCAACAGAATCTGAACAATTTAACACTTTCCGAAGAGTATTTTGAGAATTGCCTCAGATTGAATAATGATTTCCAAAATAAATCTAATATTACAGAAGCCGAGTCTGCAATCCAGTGTCTGCAAGATTCTATGTAGAATTCTATTGACCACATTGAGTGATTTTCAGCAAAAACGGAAGGTTTTTAAGTCCTACTTAAAGTTTTTGTTTCAATCTGTTTATCAAAATGCCACATAAACTTCAATGATCCAAAATGAGAATTAGGATCAAAATCATACACTCAAACAAACAGTACTTCAGGATCTGATGATGGCTCATAAGTTCGATTTGAATGTAATTTCACCTGCTGCGCACTTAATTCAACTATTCCGCGACTATCCGTTCGGGTGGACTTCGACCTCACATCCTGTTTGCCCCGATGGCATAACGATTGCAGATAAATTATATCGTTCGAATGATTTTCAGGGCATAATATTTCAACCAATTTCGACTGTGACCAACCGCAGCAGAACTCAGACGGTATTATTCAGTAAAACAACATGATAGAATATTTTAATTCAGTACAAATAGAGGGGCACTACTAAATGAAAAAATTACTTTTATTCCTGGCCGCGGCAGTCTATTTATTTATCGGCTGTCAAGATAACAATCTCCTGGAGACTGCTGACACACCAACAGAATTGACTACAGCAGAACCAAATTGGGTGGAATTACCGGAACCTGTTGAAGAAACACTTTCCAAGCTTTTCTCCAATGGAGCATGGATTGATGTAGACAAAGGCGGTACAATTAAAACAACAGCTTCATACTGGACTTTCAGCTGGTGGAATCGTTGGAATATCAAACGTAAAGTCACTGCTGCAGCCACACTTGACTTCCCTAGGAACGTTTGGGACAAAAATCAGTATGGTCAGTACAAATATATTATACTGTCTATAGATGACCGAACAGCATCATCTAGATTCAATCCTCATATCGAATTTGATAATCCGGTAATTTATAATGCTAAGTTTACCGGTTTAAATCTGAGCGAAGTTGATGCACAGACAATCAACTTTGTTTACCAGTCACCTAACGGCTCAGTTGAAGAAGTTGAATACGAGGCTCTGAATATCGACGTTGAAGAAGGTATTTTGGAAATTGTAAATGCAAAAATTCCTCATTTTTCAAGATATGGCTTCACCTGGTAATTGACGAAAGGATTGCAAAGTGAAACAACTTATAAATATATTTATTGCAGCATGTGTCGTTATTCTAACTTTGGGTGAGTTTGTAACTTTAGAAAAATACACACACTCCCCCGCTGTTACAGTAAGGACTATTCAAATAGAAACACTAGCTGCTTCAACTGAGTTGGCAGAAAAATCGCAGTCAACAAGTACTGCTGTCTCGGATATAAAATCAACATCTAAGATCGAAAAAACAGAAAATCCGGCAAAATTCATCTCCCAAATAAGGAGGTTTGGATTTACGAATTAGTCGTTGTGTATAGACTAAAATACAATTCAGATGAATACAGGCATACTAAATAATGACGGTCAAGATCTTCAAACAGATCTTCTTAGCATTGCGAAAGAAAATCTTTCGGATAAGGACTTTACAGACTTTAGTAACTTCTTGTCAGAATGTGAATCATCTGTATTTACCGACCTCACGAATCTCAGCAATTCCAACAAAAGGCAGCTTGAATTTAAGATCGACTTTGTCAATGAGCGCTTCTATCTTGACAGAGTAGTTACATATTCAAGAATACATCTTAAGTGCAATGACTATTTCAAACTGATGATCAAACTTAGTGAAGTATGCATTGGGCACGGCATGTACAATTATGCACAGGAACTGCTAAGAAGTGTAAAAAAGGAGAATATGTCGCGGGCTGTTCAGGTTGATTCTCTTTTCATTCAAGCTGATATATATGCCAGAAAAGGCAAATGGCAGCAGAGTTTGGCTTCCCTTAAAAAGGCAAAAAAAATCTTTATTAGTCTGGAAGATCAAACAGGACTCGCAAAATGTGAGAATTTAATAGGAAGTATTTACGGCGAAGTTGGAAAGCTGGAAAAAGCAGATGAACACTTCAAGAAAAGTCACGAGCTTGCAAAATCCATCAAAGATTTAAAGTTACAGGCGATGCTCGAAATAAATCTGGGAATTATTAACAGCATCAGAACGGACTACGAAGTAGCGTCAATTTACTATTCTGACGCGCTTACAAAACTTGGTATGTTGGCTGATTACAGAAGAATGTCCGAGGTTGAACACAATATCGGTATGATGTACCGGGAAAAAAATGAATTCGATGCGGCTATGAGCCATTTTGATAATGCGATTAATATCTCAATTATGAATGAGTGTCATTCGATTCTGGCAATAGCGTATACCGGTAAAGCAGAATTACTTGCTGAACATGGAGAACTTGTATACGCCTCCGCAGTTTTACAAAAAGCATTTGAAACCGCACATGAATTAAACGATAAATTGACTATTGCCGAAGTTTATAGAATTCGCGGTATTATTGCGCGTAAGAATAAAAAGTATCAACAGGCTGAGAACTGTTACAAGTCGGCACTGGTAATAAACAACAAACTTGACGCAAGATTAAATACGGCAGAATGCAACTATGAACTTGCCCTACTTTATAGAGAAGTAAACGATGATAAAACGGAACTTCGTTATTTAAACAATTCCCTAACGTATTATAATCAACTGAATCATGAACCGCAGATTGCTGAAATCCGGAAACGACTGGAAGAAATCGGCTGTACTAATTTCGGAACAATGACTTGAAAAAAAACAGCACGAAAATATTGGATGATATAGTTGGTAATCTCAGGCACTTCTTCAATGAGTCTGAAACGTCCTCTCTACAGGCAATGATTCTTGAAGAAAACAAGTCTGACAGCGGTTCGGATCAACCAGCAGAATTTTCAGACCCCCGGTTGGAAGAGTACGATCGTGACGGCAGCAATTTCAGACTTGAAATCGACAGGTTCATGACATTCGTTTCCGACAGGATTTCGAACGATACACATCAGAAGCTCTCTCTCGCAATTGCAGAAACTCTTGCCTACAAAGGAGAGTTTGAAACAGCCGAAGAAATAATTACTAATGAGTTCCAAAGTAATCAACAAATACAGCCGGAAACTTCCGCAGATATGCTTCTGCTCAAGGCAAAAATCTCATGGAATAACTCGGAATGGAAGACAGCAAAAAAACATTGCAAAAATGCATTTGAGGACTACTCAAAATCCGGGAATAAAGAAGGGATGTGTTCCAGTAGTAATATTCTTGGAAATATTTATGGTGAAACTGGTGATTTAAAGAAAGCCGAAAAACAATACAAACAGGCACTTGAGCTCATACCTGATGAAGGTAATTATGAACTTCAGGCAATGCTGAATACTAACCTAGGTATTATTGCCGATATGCGCGGTGATATTGCAACTGCTGAAGAATACTACCTGCATGCCAGAGAATTATTCAAAATACTTGAGGACGATTTCCAGCTTGGCAGACTAAACCATAACCTCGGAATGCTGAACTTGCAGAAACAAGAATATTCTGCCGCAATAGAACTTTTTGATAACAGTATAAATCTGGCGATGGCAAACCGGCATCATACAAACTATGCTGTTTCGCTCATCGGGAAAGCCACTGTATATTTGAAGCAGGATCAATATGAACTTGCCGGGAATTATGCAGATAAAGCATTTGAAATTTCGTTCCGAATAAATGACCGGCTGACTATCGCTGAAGTCTACAGGATAAAAGGATTAATTCAAAAAGAATTAAACAACTACCAGCTTGCAGAAGAATATCTTAATATGAGTATCAGACTAAATGAGAATTTTTCAAATGAATTTAACATTGCTGAATCATCCATCGACCTCAGCAAGATCTATTATGAGTTGAATAGACAAGAACAGGCGGATGTTCTTTCGGACAGGGCTTCAAAATATTTCAAGAAGCAGAAAATCGAACGCCCGAACTAGTTCCAGACTTTACGTTGCTTTACTCTTCTTCCCCACCCTCTCCTACATCAGAGTCCTCAACCCTGTTCAATCTGTCCATAGTATCCCTCAGAACACCCAGGGAACGCTGACTTAGCAAATCGATTTTCACAAGTCCAATATCTTCGATAGGATACATATCCGGCTGAGTTATTATCAATCCCAGTCCTTTATTAGATGCATATTCCAATGCGACATAATTGTTAATTGCCCTGGGCGTAACAACAATTCCGCTGGGATGAATACTGAGGTGTCTTGGGAATGATGAAAGTCTTGCGGCGATACTTACAATAGATTTCCACGGTTCATCATCGAAATTGAGTCCTTTAGCTTCGGGAAATTTTGTTGCTACATTCGGCAAATTTTTAGCGCTTGTCCAGGGGATGAACTTGCTGTACTTCGATATTTCATGATCGGCAATTCCGAATGCTTTTGCCGTCTCCCTGAATGCAGATCTCGCACGGAATGTTACGGTTGTAGAGATCATTGCAACTTTATCGTAACCGTACTTATCAAATACATATTTCACAATTTCATCTCTCTCTTTCCATGAGAAATCAAGGTCCACATCGGGCGGTGAAGATCTGCCCCGGTTCAGGAATCGCTCAAAATATAAGTTCTGTTCTACCGGATCTACCTGCGTGAAACCGAGGCAATACGATACCAGACTGTTTGCCGCTGAGCCTCTTCCAATAGTCACCATGTTTCTTCCGGATGCCTCACGTACGATATCCCAGACGATAAGAAAGTAGTCGCTGAAACCGAGTTCGTCAATTACCTCAAGTTCGCTCTGAAGTCGTTTGGTTACCTTGTCAGTTATCGGGCGGTACCTTTTATCAAGTCCCTGGAAGCATAATTTCCAGAGATAGGAGTAAGAAGTCTCCCCTTCCGGTAAAGGGAATACAGGAAACTTATACTCGTTGAATTTCAAATCGACATTGCATTGTTCGGCAATCTTCTGCGTATTTCTTATGGCTTCCGGCAAATTTTTGAATGTCTCCATTAATTCAACCGGCGATTTCATAAAATACTCGGGATCAACCAGATCATCATCGCCGATGTTCGCAATAGTGTTATTCGCACGAATGGCTGATACGGTTTTATGCAGGATGAAATCATCCTTCCTAAGGAAATACGAAGGATGAGATGCACAATATTTAATCCCCTTTGCTTTCGCGAATTCGTACAATTCCCGTGTCGTCCGTTTTTGTCTATCTGTTACTATTAATTCTACAAAGAGATTATCCCGTTTAAGATGCTTTTCAGAAATTGAACGCAGAAGTTCCAGCGATGAAGTAAGTATAAACAGGTTACCGGTATTCATTCCGAATATATCGGATAACCGGAAATCCTCTTTCAACTTTCTCGTTGTTATCAACTTACAAAGCTGGGAATAACCGTCATTATTCCTGGCGAGAATTGTGGCTTCAAGTGATTCATCTTCAGGATCATTCAACACAGCACCGAGTACAGCTTTTATATTTCTCTCCTGAGCCAGCTTAGCAAACTGTATGAGTCCGTACATCCCGTTTAGATCAGTCAATGATGCGTAGCTGCTCCCGGATTTTTCGGCAAAATCAATAATATCTTTAATCGAGATTACTCCATTAAGCAGAGAATAGTTCGAATGTGACCGGAGTGAGAGCATAATTTTATTTCGGAGTTGTGAATCTTTTTTCGTTTACTTTCATCAAATTTACGGAAGATAAAAATTTAATTACGAATAAAAGTATAATTTTTAAAACGAGAGAGTAAATTGGAAAATTTTCGATTCGAACACCCGGCATTTTCAGGTTTGACATATGAAGAATTCAACAAAAAATCGAAAGAGTTTATTGATGTAACCGATCCCAATAGTCTGGATGAGCTGCAAACACTCAGGATGGGATTCAAACAACTTAATCAGCATAGAATAAGCAGGATTCATAAGACTTATAAAATGAGTGAACAATTGAAGGATGCTATAAAAAGTATTGATTCTCCACAATTATGGATGATGCTCACTGAGGACTGGTGCGGCGATTCGGCTCAAAACCTTCCTTATATAGCAATGATGTCCGATGAAAATCCGCTTATCACCCTGAGAATCCTTGAACGGGATGAAAATCCGGAAGTAATGGATAATTACCTTACAAATGGTTCGAGAAGTATACCTAAACTCGTTGTATTTGATGAATCAGGAAATGAACTGTTCCAATGGGGACCTCGCCCGGAAGAAGCAGCAAATCTTGTTAAAGAACTTAAAGCTGCCGGAATGAGCAAAGAACAGTTTAACGAGAAACTTCACCTTTGGTACGGAAGGAACAGAGGTAAGTCCGTTGAGTCTGAAATGCTCACATTAATAAATTCCGTAGTGGAAGACCGGAGTGAAGTTAGTATTGATTAACTGGTACAGACCAAATTATTCATCCGGGTTAATCGGAACAATTATTTCAACTTTAGTCCGGACAGGTTCACCGTTAGACATTCCCGGTTCGAACTCCGTGCTTAATATCGCGACTTCCGCCGCAATATCGGCACCATGTCCGATCCCGGATTTAACATACGTATCCCTGACGAGTCCGTAAATATCCACATCAGCTTCAACTACAACTTCCCCTTTCAATTCCAGTCTTTTAACGGTCTGTGGTATAACCAGGTTTTTTAAGATCGCGCCTAATCCGCCTTTCGGTTTCGGACAAACATCAACATTGCAGGAATAATTTTCTCCGGTAGGAATGGGTTCTGCTTGAGGCTCCTTAACATCTTCTGATATCGATTCTGAAGATGATGATCCCTGTACTCCCAAACTTTCATCCAGTATTTTTCGAAGTGCTGTATTTTCCTGAGTTAACTGCTGACCCGGCTGAAGCAGTTTTTGCTTATCGGCTTCATCAAGTTTAAATTCAACATTAAATATCACCTTCGCTTCCACGGCAGTTTGACCTTCAGCACCCGGCAGGAATTTAGTATTTTTAACAGCTTCAATCGCCGCTTCATCACAGCCCAACCCTATGCCTTTGACAAGTTTAACATCTTTTACCTCACCCCGAATTCCGATTGTCGCAATGAGTGATACTTTTCCCTCAAGTCCATAAAGCTTGGCATATTCAGGATAGGTCAGATTCTCCTGAACAGCTTCCATTCCGCCAGCGGGTCTTGGACAGGTTTCAACTTCACAGAGAAATAAATCGCGATTGCGTCTCAACTCTTTCTGCCGGTTTCCAGCATACGCTTCCAGAGGAGCGACATAGAGCGAGTCGTAATCAAGCTGAACATGTTTCACAAGTTTACCGGCTTCATAAGTTCGGACTTCTTTCAGCGCGCCGTTATCATAAAATATTTTCATTAGTCCGTCTCTTATACCATCCCTTGTATAAACTTCCTGACTTTTAAGTCCGCTGTCGAAGTATGAAATCCACCAGCCGTTCATCCTACCCTTGCTGAAAGTTTTCTCTTCCTTAAGATTTCCGTTTTCATAGAAATAGTAGCATGTACCATCGAGGATACCATTGACGTACGAAATACTCTCACGCAGCTTTCGATTAGCGAAATAGGAATTTATGACACCATTCTGTGCCGAAATTTCCGAACTAAAAATTATAAACAGTAATAAATAAATTTTTATTCTCATAACAGGTTACAAAGATATAACCCCAAAATGTTTCAACAAAATGTTTTCCATTCGTAAATTAAAAGTTAGACTCTATATCCTAACAGGACTTGCTAATCTTATATCGATTCAATATGTTGTAATCACACCGTTAATAATATAAGTGAGGGGATGATGAAAAGTTTAATAAAACTTACTACACTCATTTTAGTCACCTTCGCATTCTCAACAGCTGCTCAGGAAAAATTATCCTACGACGATTTTCAAACTCCCAAATACTGCGGGACTTCCTGCCATACTGATTTTTACATGCAATGGAAGCAGGCAATGATGTCTCAGGCATATACGCATCACTGGGATGAAATTGAATATTTTGAATTGGCTGTACCTCACGCGGAGAAGGACGAAAAGGTTGCAGAAGTCAAAGAAGGATGTAACGGATGTCATGCGCCGATATCGTTTCTTGTTGGTGATGTTCCCCCTCCCCGCCCTGAGGAGAACTCGCGGGCAAATGAATCGGTATCATGCGATATCTGTCACAGTATAACAGGTTACGAGGGAGACACGCCTTATAATTTCAATTACATCGTTTCTCCGGGAAAAACAAAATTCAGTTCCAGAGCCGGGGATATCAAGTCACCGGCACATGAAATAAAAGTTACTGATCTTCACAAGTCCGGCGATTTTTGCGGAATATGTCATAATGAAAAAAGTCCTTACGGCCTATGGGTTAAATCCACACACCTCGAATGGCGCGAGGGACCGTACTCGAAAGAGGGAGTTCAATGCCAGGATTGTCATATGCCGAAAACCGAATTCAGGACTGCCTCTATGGGAACCGTTTATAAAGATGCCCGTCTGCATCTGTTTAACGGTGCCCACGATAAAGGCAAGGTTAAAGGAACTATTGAACTTCGTATTTATCCTGATATTAAGGAAGCTGAACCCGGCGAAACAGTAAAATTCACAGTTACATTATTCAATCAGAAAACGGGACACAAATTTCCCACCGGATCAGTTGAAGACAGGATAGTCTGGCTCGATGTAACAGCTGCGGACGCAGATGGAAAATCCTATCACCTTCCCGTTGATCCCAAAGGCTTCGAAGGTGAAGAGTACACGATAGCAGCGAATGTACTTGCTTACCAGGATATGGGTATAGCAAAAGAGATTGAAAATTTCGAAGGAGTTCAGAGAGATGCAGTTCCGGTCGGCGACAGGATATTCAGGATGCCTTACTTCGATCCTCAGGGACGCATGACGATTCAGCAATGGAATACAAGTTCACTCGGAACGGATTACCGCATAGGTCCGCGAGAGACTAAAACCGAAACATTCACGTTTGATATTCCGTTTGATGCAGCACCGGGCAAACTGGTTGTTTCCGCGAAACTAAACTATAGTAAGCTCGTAAAATCGGTAGCAGAATTTCTCAATGTTCCCGAAGAGGAATCAGAAACAATTTTGGTTAATGAACAGCAAACTTCAATTGATATTTTTGACTAGGAGGGATGATGAAAAAATTTACAATTATATTTTTATTTACAGTTATTCTAATTGCGTCCGCAGCAGAGACTCTTCTGGCAATACCGGCATTCGCGCGTAAATACAGAATGAGTTGCCAGACTTGTCACTCGCCAATTCCAAGATTAAAAAGCTACGGTGATGATTTTGCCGGTAACGGATTTACACTTTCCGATCAGGAAGCGCCAAGGTATTACGTGGAAACTGGTGATGAATCATTAAGCTTGATTCGTGACTTCCCTATCGCTGTGAGAATGGAAGCATTTACAACTTACAGAACAGACAAACCGAAGCAAGGTGATTTCAAGTTTCCATATCTTTTAAAACTCCTTTCAGGCGGTGCTATTGCGGATAATCTTGCGTACTATTTTTACATGTACTTCGATGAACGTGGTGAAGTGGCAGGCGTGGAAGATGCCTACCTGATGTATAACAATCTCTTTGGCGTTGATTTCGATGTGTACGTCGGTCAGTTCCAGATCAGCGACCCATTATTCAAAAGAGAACTGAGGCTTACACTCGAGGACTTTCAGATATATAAAACCAAAGTCGGAAATTCTAATTTTAATCTGGCTTACGACCGCGGATTAATGTTCACATACGGTATGGATAGCGGTACGGATTTAGTACTGGAAGTATTGAACGGAAACGGACTGGCAGATGCGGATGACAATCATATGTTTGACAATGATAACTATAAAAATTTCTTCGGAAGGATATCCCAGGATATTGGTGAAAACTTGAGAATCGGAGCATTCGCTTATCACGGTAAAGAGTTGCAAAATGCTAATGCCTTCAATGAACTGGAGAATACCCTCCTGATATTCGGTCCGGATATAACAATGTCGCTCGATGATAAACTTGAGCTGAACCTGCAGTATGTTCAGAGAAGCGATGACTGGAATTATGCTCAGAATATAACGGACCAGTCCATTGAGACTAAAGGAGCATTCGCCGAGCTCGTTTATATGCCAGACGGTGATGACAGTAAATGGTACGCGGTTGGATTGTTAAACTGGATTGAATCGGACATGGCTGTGCTTAACTATAAAACTTTAACGGCCCACGCCGGTTATATATTGCGCAGAAATCTGCGCCTTGTTTCTGAAGTGAAATACGACATGCTGAATGAGTATCTCCAACTCGGCGTTGGTGTTGTTTCAGCATTTTAATTTTGAATGCCGTCTCTGATGTTAGGGGCGGCATTTTTATTTTCTTTCCTTATATTTATCCTCCATTAATTATATCTTGATACATGCATCGATTACTAATAGTCATTCTATACATTTTGCCTGTATTCATATCTGCACAGTTCAGAATCGACAAAGACAGGCTCTCTTCAAGTTATGTGCTTACCGAGAACAGGGTTAATTATAGAAATGTATTACATCAGAAGGTAGATTCATTCCTAACTTTAAAACCTGCTCCCGGCAATGAAAAGTCCTGGATAAGTCTGTTCTGGGAACTTGAACTTACCTGTTTTACAGGCGAAGATGTTGATACACTGATTGACAGATGTATGGATTATTTCCCCGAAGCCGGTATAAAATTCCAGAGAGCTATCATCGAGGCTGTTAATACTTTAACCCCGGGAAAATATACAAAAGAGATTTTTAATTTGTTGCAAACTACCTCTAACGTACAGGTCTTCGGTGCCGCTTCAGTTTATCTGTTCAAACAAGAATTTTGCGATAGTGATACGATTATTACAATACTGAATCAGCAATTTCCAGCATTTGAATCTGACGATGTACTGCAGTTCCTCTATAATGATCTGGTGAACTTAAAAAGTAAGAAACAGAACACACCGAATCTGGGTGATTTATTAAGTCATGATTTCCAGCCGGGTAAAACAATAATCTATTCTCTTCAGCGTTCAGACCGGGCGCACCCGGGAATTACAATTATTAAAGGGCCTGACGGAAAATTTGTTCGTAATGCAGACAGTACAGTGTTCTTCGTTAAGCAGCTTGCTTACGCAACCTCAGGATTTCCCGGCTATCTCAGCCAGGGGAATACTCCGCAGGGAATATTCTCAGTCGTTGGTTCTTATGTTTCTCCTACCGAGTCTATTGGTCCGACAGCGAATGTAATAACAAGAATACCATTTGAAGTTAGTACAGATATTTACTATCACGGGAAACATTCTTCCAACAGATGGAATCTCGACGATTATCTTTCTCTGCTCCCTGAAAGCTGGCGTAATTATCTGGCCGTTCGTGAAGCATTCTTTGCAGGTAAAACGGGTCGGAGATTAATTGTTATGCACGGTTCAACAGATGATTTAACATTTTATAAGGACCAGCCGTATTATCCTTTGACTCCGTCAAAAGGCTGCCTGACTACAACAGAAGTATGGGATGAAGAAACAGGCAGATGTATTCGAAGCGACCAGGTGAAACTTATGTACGCGTTTTATTCCACCGGACAATTGAAAGGATTTCTTGCGGTTGTTAACATCAACGATAAGCAGGAACCTGTTACACTGCAGGAAATTCTGCCCGTTATTTTAGCAGTTGAAAAATAATCCGGGACTATACTACTTATTTAATTCATGCCAAATTAAGGCGGATGCTCCGAGGACAGCGGCATCGCCTTCCGGCAGACCAGAAGCTAAAATTTTGATTTTACGCTTGTAAATTCGCAGCAGATTATTTTCAAGATGTTTCTTTGTTGGTTCAACTATAAGATCGCCTGCACCTGCCAATCCGCCGAAAAGAACAAAAGCTTCCGGACTCAGGTAAGCGACTGCATCGGCTAATGCCTGCCCAAGATACTTGCCGGTCTGTTTGAATGCGGCTTGTGCAATTTTATCACCGTTTAATGCGGCGTCATAAATTCTTTTTGCCGTGAGTTCTTTGAAACATATTTCCCGAAGCGAACTTTGTTCAGTCATGTCCGATAAAAGTTCATAAACAGTTCGCTTAATTCCTGAAGCAGATACGTAAGTTTCAAGACATCCCTTTTTACCGCACGCACATTTTCGTCCGTCCCTTACAATTGTTGTATGTCCCATCTCACCTGCAAAGCCGTCAGCTCCGTACAGTAGATCACCGTTCACAACTATTCCGCTTCCCAATCCTGTCCCGAGTGTAATTTGTATGAAGTTCTTCATTCCTTTAGCGACTCCGAATCTCATCTCCCCGAGTGCAGCCGCGTTGGCATCGTTCGTAACCGCAATCGGGAGGTTGTGAAATTCTTTTATAAGACTCACAACATCAACCATTCCCCAGTTTAGATTCGGCGGATTCTCAATTGTTCCTTTATAATAATTCGCATTAGGCGCCCCAATTCCGATGCCTTTCAATTTGAATGATTTTTCCCGGACCAGTCCTTCATACAATGAGTTGAATTCTTTGAATAATCTTTGAAACAGATCAGCCGCGGGATCCATTGCATTTGTTGGAATACTTGACTTGCCCATAATTTGGCCTTTTTTATTAACCATAGCAAACGCGGTGTTCGTTCCTCCGATATCAATTCCTAATGTAACGTTCAAGTCTGACATAACTTCTCCGGTGAATAAGAATATTGAATATAAAAATACTAACTATAACTTAAAAATACATTTAAGTCTGTTAACCACCGGGAACTTTTATCTGTCATCATATCTGTGACAAGGATTCAAACAGTTTAATACAACACTTATCACAGATTCCGCTATAAACTGTGATCATTGCAAAGCTTAGTTTTGTTTTGGTAATTGGAGAAACCACGTAATGATAAGCCTAAAAAAAATAGAAAACGGATACAGAATAAAATTCGAACTGGATTATATATATCCGACACATAAAGAATTAATAAATGAATTATTCGAAGATTACCTGCTGCAGGACGAGGATAAAATCACTATAGATCTTTCGAAAGTGAAAATAATAGACATCTCCTCGTTTAAGAATATATTGTCGCAGTTAACCAGATTAAAGAAAAAAGGAAAAGATATTACAATCATATTTCCGAAAGATAACGACCATTATATCTCAAGAATTTTCGAACTAACTAATTTCAAGATTAAATAAATACCAATGTTAAGCGAGTATACAATAGAGTATCGTTCAGCTGAACTTATGGGAACTGCGGATTCTTTTAATGAAAAGAAAAAGATTAAGACTGATATGGCCGGAAGTTTGAAGTTCTGGAATACGAAATTGAAGTGGTTGTTGATGCAAGGCATATTATTGATATTGACCTTGATTTGATTCACTTAATAAGAAACCTGGCAGCAGAATATAAGAAATCCGGAAAGAAGGTTCGAGTGCTCTGTCTTGATAAAACCGGGCACAGACATATTTGCAGACTCCTTGAATTATTCAGTATCAATTTTAATCATACGAAATCCCCATGCTGATTCTGATGTTTGTTATGACAATTTAAAATAAAAAAAGCTCCCATAAGGGAGCTGCAAATTTTGAAGCTGGCTTATTGAGGTTCGACCTCGCTTGCCTGCGGTCCCTTATCACCCTCAACAACCGTAAAAGTAACTTTCTGTCCTTCGTTTAATGACTTATATCCGTCACCAATAATAGACGAGAAATGAACGAATACATCATCGCCGCTTTCCTGCGAGATAAATCCGAATCCTTTTGTGCTATTGAACCATTTAACGGTTCCTTCCTGACGCTCTGCCATGACAGATGCTCCTTAAATAATTTTGAAATGAATGACAGAGCTTTAAAAAGTAATTCTTGTTATTGCTGTGAAACTACAACTATTTACTTCTAAATCTACTGCCTAACGCTTTAAATATAGAAAAAATTATTTATTATTTCATATCAATTGAATTATAAATGAACCGTTGCAGCTTATAAAAAAAAGGAGAGGATTACAAAATCCTCTCCTTAATTTACCCTCAGTGTATTACCACCAGCCTCACCACTGAGTTAAGAAGTAGAAATATATATATAAGAGTATTCTTTATTGATGCTTTATGTCACATTAGCCGAATAATTGAATTGAGCGCGTTATTGGAATAATGTTTGTTTAATCAGACGCCTGTTTGTATAATTATATTACTATTTGAATATTTATCATTCAGACAAAAGTATGTTTTAATTGACATTCTTCCATTATATTCATATAATTAAACCGGTTCAAGTTAGATTGAACCAAACCTAACAAAGAAGGGAAATCACTGAATATTTAAAGATCTTGAAAAGGGACTAAATGAATTACCTTGAAAAAATGTTTAATATCGGAGGAAAAGCCGTAGTACTGACCGGAGGAGGTGGAATACTGGCCGGTGAAATGGCAAAGGGCTTTGCAGCGGCAGGAGCCAAAGTTATTCTACTTGATATAAATGAAGAAAACGTAAAAACGAAAGCCGATGAATTAAAATCAACCGGTCTGGATGTTACCGGACTTAAATGCAATGTACTCGATGAAGTGATTTTAAAAGATGTTTATGAAAAAATCGTAGCAGATTTTGGTAAAGTGGATGTTCTTGTGAATGCCGCCGGCGGAAACATGTCGGGAGCAACAATTGGTATTGATCAGAATATATTCGACCTGAAAATGGATGAGTTTAAGAAAGTAACGGATTTAAATCTGAATGGTACGGTACTCCCTACCCTGGTATTCGCGAAATCAATGGCTGAAAATAAAAGCGGCTCGATAATAAATATTTCTTCAATGGCTTCTTACAGGGCTATAACCAGAGTTGTCGGTTATTCGGCAGCCAAAGCCGCGATCGATAATTTCACCAGATGGATGGCAGTGGAAATGGCTTCTAAATTCGGCAGCGGTATTCGTGTTAATGCTATTGCACCCGGCTTTCTTCTTACAGAACAGAATAGGACATTGCTGACTAATCAGGACGGTTCGCTCACTCAAAGAGGCAAAACGATTATAGACATAACACCGTTTAAAAGATTCGGTGAACCGGAAGAAATGGTAGGAACGGTTTTATGGCTTGCCTGCGATGCTTCCAAATTTGTTACCGGCGCTGTGGTGCCTATTGACGGCGGTTTCAGCGTGTTCAGCGGAGTTTAAATTGTATTTTTCATGCAGTAGATTCAGGATGAGTAATGGCCTTTGAACATACCTGGCGATGGTTCGGTCCGAATGATCCGATAACACTGAAAGAGATAAAACAAACCGGCGCTACCGGTATAGTCACAGCGCTTCATCAAATCCCTGTTGGTGAAGCATGGAGCCGTGATGACATAGAATGCCGAAAGAATATGATCTTGTCCGAAGGGCTGACCTGGTCTGTGGTTGAAAGTCTTCCTGTGCATGAGAATATTAAAAAACGCAAAGATAACTATGATGAGTTAATTGAGAACTATAAGGTGTCGATCAGAAATTTAGCGGCATCCGGCATGGATACAATTTGTTATAATTTTATGCCGGTACTCGACTGGTCAAGAACAAAACTGAAAGTGGAGTTCAGGGACGGAGCGATTACAACCAAGTTCGATGCAGTCGCGTTCGCCGCGCTTGATCTTTATATACTCGAAAGAGTTAATGCGGAAACCGGTTATACACCGGCTCAAATAGCAGCGGCAAAAAAATATTTTGATGATATTAGTCAGTCGGAACGCGATGAACTGCTTCAGACAGTCTTGCTCGGCCTCCCCGGCTCACTGGAAACTTACACTCCCGAAGCATTCAGGAACGCACTGAACGAATATGCTGAAATAAGCAAGGATGACTTAAGAACAAATTTGTACCATTTCCTGAAGGAGATAATTCCAACTGCAGAAGAAGCGGGAGTATACATGACAATTCATCCGGATGATCCACCGTGGTCACTGCTTGGACTTCCGCGCATTGTAGGTACTGATGAGGATCTGCAGGGAATAATTGATGCCGTTGACAGTCCGGCTAACGGAATTACATTCTGTACCGGTTCGTTAGGCGCAGGATACAGTAATGATCTGGTATATATGGCAAAGAAATTTGCGCACAGAATTAATTTCGTACACCTGAGGAACCTTACCAGGAATGAAGACGGTGACTTCATGGAAGCTTATCATCTTGATGGTGATATAGATCTATATGAAGTCATGAAAACACTTCTGCTTGAACAGAAAAAACGAGTCGCGAATGGCAGAAAAGATTTTCGTTTGCCGATGCGGCCGGATCATGGGCATCTGATGATTCCCGAATTCGACAAGAAAGGCATATACCCCGGATATTCCCTCTTCGGTCGTATGCGGGGATTATCGGAATTACGCGGGCTTGAACTCGGCATTTTACGATCACTTAATGAAAATTAGTATATTGCGAAGGTGAGGACGTTTATAACTACTCACCAAATAAAATTTACCTATAGAAAAACAATCCGGAATTCAACCACCGGCCGGAGTATTATGAATATTAAAAATACCGGAATCCTCAAAAGGATAACCGTCGTCTCGATTATCTATCTTATAGTTTTATCCGGGTGCAGCATCAGTCATAAAAGGTCGATTAAACTTGCACATGCGCTGGACACCTCTCACCCGGTTCATAAAGCAATGGAATACATGGCTGAACTTGTTGCTGAAAAATCCAACGGACAAATGGAGATAAGTATCTACCCTAGTCAACAGCTTGGCACCGAAGGACAATGTCTTGAACTACTTCAGATCGGCATCATCGGGATAACCAAAGTATCGGCAGCCGTTGTGGAAGGCATCGTACCTGAATTCAAAGTACTGAGCCTGCCCTACATCTTCAGAGATAAGCAGCATTATTTTAAAGTGCTTGATGGTGAAGTAGGTGAAGAACTGCTCACAGCCGGAGAGGATTACTGGTTACGCGGACTATGCTACTATGATGCAGGAAGCAGAAGTTTCTATAGCCGGGATAAACTTATTCAAACTCCCGCGGACCTCGATGGAATGAAGATCAGAGTTATGCAGAGTAAAACCGCTATTGAGATGATCCAGTATCTTGGTGGATCTGCGACACCGATTTCCTGGGGCGAGCTTTATACTGCCCTGCAGGGCGGAGTTGTTGATGCTGCCGAAAATAATCCGCCGAGCTTCTATTTGTCTCATCACTATGAAGTCTGTAAACACTATTCATTGAATGAACACGCATCCATCCCTGATATACTTGTAGTTGGAACGAGGCTCTGGAACCATTTGAATGATGATGAAAAACACTGGCTCAAAGAAGCCGCAATGGAGTCGGCAGTTTATCAGAGGAAATTGTGGAAGGAGTCTGAGGAACATGCTTTATCGGAATTAAAAAAAGCCGGAGTTGAAATAATTCATCCCGATAAAAAACCTTTTATGAACAAGGTTGAAGATATGTATTACGAGTTCAAGGATGATAAGAAAATATACCCGCTGATTCAGCGGATCAGGAATACTGGGAGTGTGAAAAACGAAGTTGTAGCGGATTCGACAGAAACCGAATAGCTGATTTCTGAATCCCTGCAACAGAACATAAACAATAAAAGAATTAAACTGGTAAAGATATAATGACCGTAAGAAAATACTTCGACAAAGCGCTTGAATACTTTCTCGTTCTTATACTGGCTGTACTTGTAATTGATGTCTTATGGCAGGTAATATCCAGGTATATGCTTAAATCACCCAGTTCGTTCACGGATGAACTTGCCAGATTCCTGCTGATATGGGTTGGAATACTTGGCTCGGCATATGCTACAGGCAAGCGAATGCATCTGGCTATTGATGCGCTTATTAATAAATTGAGTCCTGTCAACAGGCGGAAAGCAGACATAATTATTAACCTTGCTGTGGCTGTGTTCGCCCTGCTTGTAATGGTTGTTGGCGGAATAAACCTGATGTATATACTTCTGAAACTCGGCAATACATCACCTGCTCTGTCACTACCGATAGGATTTGTATATTCGGTTATTCCAATAAGCGGATTGATAATAATATATTACTCTTTGTGTGAGATCTTTTTAAAAGAACATTCTGACGCAGTGAAAACAGCAATCGATTAATCGGGATAATAATGGAAACACTTGCAATAATAATTCTTGTAGTTAGTTTTATAGCATTCCTGGCATTCGGTATTCCCGTAGCTTACAGTCTGGGATTATCGGCAATTCTAACATTAATAGTAAGCGTCGATTCACTCGCTACATTTACAGCACTTGCACAGCGCATGGCAACGGGCCTCGATAGCTTTACCCCTTCTTGCAATTCCTTTTTTCATTCTTGCAGGACAATTAATGAATCGCGGTGGTATTGCAATCCGTTTAATCGATTTCGCGAAAGTAATGGTAGGACGTCTTCCAGGCGGACTGGCATTTGTTAACATTGTTGCCAACATGCTCTTCGGAGCGATTTCAGGTTCCGCCGGCGCATCAGCTTCTGCAATAGGCGGATTCATGACACCGGTAATGGAAAAGGAAGGCTATCCGAAACCGTTCAGTGCTGCTGTGAACATTACTTCAGCAACAACGGGATTAATTATCCCTCCCAGTAACATTCTTATTGTCTACTCCCTCGCCAGCGGAGGTGTATCTATTGCTGCTTTATTTATTGCCGGATATATTCCGGGAATTCTTATCGGTCTATCTTTAATGCTCGTTGCCGGATACTATTCAAAACAGTACGGCATACAAGTCGCAGAGAAAGTGAGTTTCTCATTCGCAGTTAAAAAGTTTTTTGACGCTCTCCCGAGTCTCATGCTTCTAATAATTGTAATCGGCGGAATTATCGCCGGATTTTTTACGGCAACAGAAGCTTCTACAATTGCCGTAGTATACACTCTAATCCTTTCGCTGGTATACAGGGAAATAAAACTCAGGGATCTACCGTCGATACTGTTAGGCTCCATCGGAACCGTATCTATTGTAATGCTGCTAATCGCAACGTCAATAGCACTTTCATGGGTACTGTCATTCGAAAACATTCCCCAGAACATTAGCGCAGCACTGCTGGGATTCAGCGATAACCTAGTTGCATTATTTATAATTATTAATCTCGTTCTCTTGTTTGTCGGAGTATTCATGGATATGACTCCGGCAGTATTGATCTTCACGCCGATATTCCTGCCTGTAGTTGTGAGTATGGGTATTAGCCCCATTCACTTCGGAATAATACTTATAATGAACCTTTGTGTAGGTCTTTGCACTCCGCCTGTCGGCTCAGTATTGTTTATAGGGTGTAGCGTGGCCGGGGTTAGAATTGAACAGGTGGTCAAGCCATTACTTCCGTTCTTCGCGGCAATGATTATTTCACTACTGCTGGTTACGTATATACCTGAACTTAGTTTATGGCTTCCGGGCTTGTTCGGCTTTTAAATCTGATCATTCCCCGATCAGATTTTAATGATTGATAATTTCAGTTACACAATGGAAATATTATATTTAGCAGTACTACATCAAAATTATTAATCCGGAGACAAATCCAATGAAATCTGTAATTCCGAAATTATTGATTTTATTATTATTCACTGTCACTATTTATGCTCAGAACCCAATACAGGTTAAGATCGAGAACGGAATTATTGAAGGCATCCACAATACTGACGTCGGACTTGACATGTTTCTGGGTGTCCCTTTTGCTAAACCTCCAGTCGGAGAACTGAGATGGAAAGCTCCCCAACCGGCTGAGAACTGGGATGGTGTGCTGGAGACTGAAACGTTCGGGAATCGTCCTGTTCAGACAAACGTATGGGGCGATATGATTTACAGATCCGATAAGATGAGCGAGGATTGCCTTTACTTGAATGTCTGGACTCCGATAAATCGAGGTGATAAACTTCTACCAGTACTTGTATATTTTTACGGCGGCGGGTTTGTAGCCGGGGAAGGATCGGAACCACGTTATGACGGCGCCAGCATGGCACAAAAAGGTATAGTGACATTAACGGTTAATTACAGGCTTAACATTTTCGGATTCTTAGCTCATCCGGAGTTAAGTGCAGAGGCTCCTTACAATGCTTCGGGGAATTACGGATTGCTTGATCAGAATCTTGCACTAATCTGGGTGAAAGCAAATATAAAAGCGTTCGGTGGAGATCCCGATAAAATAACTATCGCGGGCGAATCGGCAGGGTCAATATCTGTAAGTTCTCATATGGCTTCTCCCCTTTCGCGGGATTTAATTGCGGGTGCCATCGGAGAGAGCGGCGCCGCAATCAATCCAACACACTATCCACGTACACTTGAAGAAGCCGAAAATACCGGCAAAGAGTTTGTTGAAAAAGCAGGTTATAACTCAATTGAAGATTTACGTGCATTGAGTACAGAAGAATTGTTTAAATTATACAATGACTCTAAGCGTTTCGGATTTCCAACAGTGATAGACGGATACTTTTTCAAGGAGTCCTTACCTGAAACATTTAATGCCGGAAAGCAGGCCCAGGTTCCACTACTGTTAGGCTGGAACTCTGCTGAAATAACCGGCATGGCATTCATGCAGGGAGCAGCTTATACTACAGAGAATTTTATTGAAAAAGTTGAACAAACATATCCCAATGATTACAAGAATGTACTAAAGCTTTATCCGCATAGCAATGCAAAGGATGTTGAAATATCAGCTACAGAACTGGCATCCGACAGGTTTATCGTTTACAGTACATGGAAATGGTTCGACCTGCACAGGAAGAACAGCGATCAGCCTGTTTACAGGTATCTGTTTAGCAAGGTTCGTCCCGCCGGGAGTAATCCCGAACCGATTGGCGCACCGCATGCCTCTGAGATTGAATACTGTATGGGCAACCTTCCGCTTATTGATGTGTATCCATGGACTGATGAAGATTACAAAGTATCGGAAACAATGGAGAATTATTTTGCGAACTTCATAATGACCGGAAATCCAAATGGAACGGGACTTACAAAATGGCCTGTGGCAGAGCCCAATGATAACACCCCATCTATTATGGTTATCGATGTCGATTCGAAATCTACTAAAGCTCAAAACGATACAAGATTTGAATTTCATGACGATTTCTACCAGTCAAACTAGATTGTAGCCCGATTGCAGGCACTTTCCTCGATCGGACTATTGAGCGCTTAATCAGATATTAGACGCTCAATAATCATTTGCTAATCTAAATTAAACTAATCATATATCCTCTCTTTTTGTCCTTTATCCCGTTTTTGAGATATTTTCCAAATATATATTGTCAATTCCGAGAATAAAATATTATTTTAGGGGCTAAAGTAATTTTTAGTGAAATTTTGTTTTGGCAAAGGATTTGATAGAATCTTTGCAAATAGAAACAGGACCGGTATGTATTAATACTTATCAGTCCAAAGTTAACGGGATAGAAAACTAAAAGACTGTCACATGAAAAAAATAATTTTAACACTCACCTTCCTGGGACTCATTGTTATTTCATTTATTATCGTTGTAACGTCCGCAACGTATAACCCGCCCAATCTTGAGGATATTAAAGCGGCTTATTCGCAGGAAAAACTTTCCAAGGTGGATCACAGCAAGTTCGCGGTATTGAATAAAAAATTCAGCAAACCGCAGCAGGTTACCGAAGCATGTATTTCGTGTCATACATCCAGGCATACTGAAGTTATGAACTCATCGCACTGGAATTGGGAAAGACCGGAATACATTGAAGGGAAAGGAATTGTTTATCTCGGCAAGAAGAACGCGGTTAACAATTTTTGTATCGGTACGCAGTCTAATGAACAAGCGTGCGCGAAGTGTCATATCGGATTCGGTATGAATGAAACAGGATTCGCATTCACTGATTCAACTAATATCGACTGTATGGTTTGTCACGATAACTCAGGCAGTTATGTAAAGGCAAACAACCAGGGCGGTTACCCGGATCCGGCGCTGAACCTGAATGAAATTGCTCAGCATATTGGAAGACCAACAAGAGATAATTGCGGGGTCTGTCACTTTTACGGCGGCGGCGGAAATAACGTTAAACACGGCGACCTTGATATGGATATGTTTCAGCCGAATAAAGAACTTGATGTTCACATGGCTGTTGAAGGAGCTAACCTGGTCTGCGTAGATTGCCACTTAACCGACAAGCACAATATAAGCGGTAAGGTATACTCCCTCGCTTCCATGAACGTTAACAGAAATAACTGTGAACAGTGTCATACGAACCGACCGCATGAAAACGAAATTATCAACGAACATACTATTAAGGTTGCATGCCAGACCTGTCACATTCCGACTTACGCAAAGGCAAGTTCAACCAAGATGCACTGGGACTGGTCGACCGCCGGAAGATTAAAGGACGGCAAGCCTTATTCAGAGGAAGATTCGCTGGGCAATCATTCTTATATGTCAATAAAAGGTTCGTTTGTCTGGGGTAACGATCTCGCTCCGGATTATATCTGGTTTAACGGAACTGCAGATCACTATCTGCTGGGCGATAAAATTGAGGATACAACCAGAGCTCTTGTACTTAACCAGTTATACGGTTCGTACCGCGACAGGATGTCGAAGATAATTCCAGTTAAAATTCACAAAGCAAACCAGATCTTCGACCCGGTTAACATGTACCTGATACAGCCGCACCTCTTCTCACCGGAAAAAGGTGAAGGTGCATTCTGGAAAGACTTCGACTGGCAGAAGGCTTCCGAAATCGGTATGGAAAATATCGGTCTCCCCTACAGCGGCAAGTATTCATTTATTGAAACGGTTATGTACTGGCCCATCAATCACCAGGTATCGCCGAAAGAAGAATCCCTTCAGTGCAATTCATGCCATACCCGTGAAAACAGCAGACTCGCCGGAATAACTGATTTCTATATGCCGGGCAGAGATTATAATCCATGGATAGATGGTCTGGGCAAACTAATTCTTATTCTATCGATTATCGGAATAATCGCACACGGCTCAATCAGGTTATTCTTTCATTATAAAAATAAAAACCAGGTACAATAATGAAGAAAGCACTTATATATAAAAGTTTTGAAAGATTCTGGCACTGGACTCAGGCAATTCTGATATTTTTCCTGATGCTTTCCGGTTTCGAGATACACGGTTCAATTTCGTTCTTCGGATTTGAAAACGCTGTCACTTATCATAATGTAGCCGCGTGGGCTTTCATGATCCTGATCGTATTTGCCATTTTCTGGCATTTTACAACCGGTGAGTGGAAGCAGTACATTCCGACTTTCAAAAGTCTAAAAGCTCAATTGGATTTTTACCTGTTCGGAATATTCAGAAATGCACCACATCCGACAAAGAAGACTGTTTTAAGCAAATTAAATCCGTTACAGAGATTAACATACCTCGGTCTAAAAGTTCTGGTAATACCGATTATGGTAATTTCCGGCATCCTTTACATGCTTTACCGTTATCCGCAAAAGGACGGTATAGTTGCACTCAACATCGACGGACTTGAAGCAATTGCTCTTCTGCATACTATCGGCGCATTCCTGCTTGTGGCATTTGTAATTGTCCACCTGTACCTGATCACAACAGGAACAACGCCAATATCAAATTTCAGAGCTATGCTTACCGGGTATGAAGAACTTGAAGAAGATGACGATCATAAATCCGAAGAAGTGAGAACAACCGAAACACAAACAAGTTTAGAAAGTAATTAAGGAATTCAAATGGGAAAGAATCGTTATATGAATCCGTTTACGGCGGGAATACTCTTAGGACTATTACTCCTGCTGACTATATTTATAACCGGACGCGGACTCGGGGCAAGCGGTGCTATTAAGAGCGCTGTAGTTGGTGTTCAAAAAACAGTTCTCCCGGATTCGCATACTGAGAACATGCTGTTCTACCAGGATTATTCCAAGTCACATAGTGATAATCCGTTGAAATCATTCCTTGTATTCGAGGTACTCGGCGCGATAATCGGCGCTTTTATTTCGGGCGTAATATCCGACAGGCTCAAGTTCAGTATGGAAAAAGGAAACAACATTACTACCAAAACACGCTACGCGATGGCAATACTGGGAGGCGTACTGTTTGGATTCGGCGCACAGTTCGGACGAGGATGTACGAGCGGAGCGGCTTTAACCGGAATGGGTATTTTCTCTACCGGTGGAATTCTGACGATGTTCGCAATATTCGGCGGAGCATACGCGTTTGCTTATTTCTTTAGAAAACTATGGTTGAACTAATAATAACGAGAGTTTGATATGGGTCCTTTAGTACCTGATATAATCAGTAATGAATTAAGTTTTATAATAGCCATCCTTATCGGGATAGGTTTCGGATTTCTCCTTGAACAGGCGGGATTCTCATCGGCTAAAAAACTGGTCGGCTTGTTTTACGGATACGACTTCACAGTACTGCGGGTATTCTTTACTGCAGGGATCACCGCGATGATCGGAACAATAATACTGGATCATTTTCATCTGATTGATATGAACATTATCTATATCAATCCCCTCTTTCTGTGGTCGGCTATTGTCGGCGGACTGATAATGGGACTTGGTTTCGTTATAGGCGGCTATTGTCCCGGCACAAGTATTTGCGCAGCGGCAATCGGCAGGAAAGATGCGATGTTCTTTATACTTGGTGCAGCTCTGGGTATACTGATATTCATTGAAGGTTACCCTCTGTTTGAAGGACTTTACAAGGCTACTAACTTCGGCATGCCGCAGCTTTCAGATACATTCGGAATGTCGAATCCGTATTTCGCATTCATATTCGTGCTAATAGCCATTTCAGCTTTCGCATTTGTAATGCGAATAGAGAAAAAACAAAGCGGTGCTCCCGTATGTAAAATGTCAAAAAAGTATCTAACTTCACTCGCTGTTATCGCATTCGTTATCGGAACTGCTCAGGTATTCGTTCCCACACATGAAGAACACATCACAAATATCGAGAATATGACTGACTTCAGTCAGTACAACTTTAACGAGATGACCGGTGATGAACTTGCTGTTCGAATAATGCAGAATGATAAGTCACTTAAATTTATTGATGTGCGTACAACCGCGGAGTATAAGGAGTTCGCTCTGCCGAACGCTGTTCACGCGGATTATAAAAACTTCATCGACAGATCCTGGGAAAAGGTATTCAGAGTACAGGGACGGATTATTGTTATTTACGCTGATGATGAGATTACTGAAAAACGGGCAGTTCTGGCTGCACTTGATGTAGGTTTCGATAACATTTACCTGCTAAAAGGAGGTTTGAAGAAATTCCGTGAGAACATTCTTGAATTTGAAATGCCTGAAGGTAAAATCGATCCGTCGATGAAAGACACTTACAGATTCCGTTTAACTGCGGCAAAAAAACTTCCTAAAATAATTGAAGATGCTAAACCGAAACTTGTTGAGAAGAAAAAATCCAAACGGGTTCTCGGCGGCTGCTAGTCCACTAACATTAAATGGGACTATAATCCCGAATGACGGAATTGTTGTTCGGGATTTTTTATGACAGCCATTTCAAACATCCTTATCTCATCCTTCTTGTATTCTAATTCTCCATATGGGTCAAGTGATTGAGTTCTAAGTTAAAAATATTTCACATAACTTTTTAGAAACAATAACAATTTGTATTCTTTCATCAACTTAGCTAAATAAGCAACCGGTGAAAGTTTAACCTGCATCGACATTCTTATATTCAACGAAGACGGATCCATTCAAACGGTTAGAATGACCTTTGAAAGAGTTGCGGTAAGACTTTTGAATTGATGTGCGACTGAGATAATACCCGCCCGCTAAATTATAGTTTAAATTCCTGATTCAATCCCGGGAAATCTAAACTTTGGACACCCCTGTAACGTCAAATAATTTTATATTCCAATTGAAAATGTTGCAAAAGTAAATATAAACTAAGGGGAATTATTTATGCGAAACTTTATTTCACTATTCTTAATGTTCATTTTAATTGCATATTCATTAACAGCCCAAAGTTTCAGCAGTGATAAATGGGAGATAGATGCTGCTGAAAGCAGGATTGAAAATCATCTCGGTAAGGAAAGTCTTTACATTAAAGGGGGTGTAGCAGTTTTGAAAGATGCGGAATTCCTGAATGGAATAATCGAATGCAAAGTTGCTTTTACAGGTGCTCGCGGATTTATGGGACTGGTATGGCGCTTTCAGGACAGGTATAATTTCGAAGAATTCTATGTACGTCCGCATCAGTCGGGAAAGCCCGATGCGAATCAGTACACACCTGTGTTTAATGGTTTGCCCGGATGGCAATTGTACTACGGCAAAGAATATTCCGCACCGGTCAAGTACAAGAATAATGAGTGGAATCACTTAAAAATAATTATTTCGGGCAAGTATGCCGAGTTTTATATTAATGATATGAATTCACCCGCGTTCTTCGTAAGTGAACTAAAAAGAGAAGTAAAGAGCGGGTTGATCGGCGTTGAATGCGGAAACTTCGCACCAGCCCACTTTACGGACTTCCGATATACATCAGTTGATAATCCTGAATTTGCCGGTACGCCGAAGTTAATCAACAAGCCTGAGCCAGGAACTGTTGTTAAATGGCAGGTATCAAATCATTTCAATGAAGCAGAGCTAGATGAAAAATACATCCTGGATTCGGACGATAAAGATGGAATGAACTGGACGGCAATCGAATGCGAGCACACTGGATTTGTAAACCTTGCGAGAGTTCAGGGCACTCCGGACGGATTGAACACTGCTTATGCCCGGGTAGTTATTGATTCGGAAAGTGATCAGATTAAAAAAATCCGTTTTGGGTACAGCGACAGGGTTAAAGTTTTTGTTAACGATAAACTGGTTTACGGCGGACAGAACAATTACATGTCCCGCGATTACAGGTACCTCGGAACTATCGGACTATTCGATGAGCTTTACCTTCCACTTAAGAAAGGGACTAACGAAATCCGGTTTGCCGTATCCGAAAGCTTCGGCGGCTGGGGAATAACGGCTAAATTCGATAATCTTGAAGGAATAAATCTGAAGAACTGATACGGCTGATGCCATTAATTTCTTATTATAATAATAACTTTTATTATTAAGTAAAAATAAACTCCCCATATATTTTCAAGATCCTGCACATTTGCAGTCCCTATGTGCAGGAATTTCTCTCTGGCACATCTGTTGATTAATTTATAATTCACCTTCAATTGACAGGATGAACTAATATGATAAAAGTATTTGCGCTTTTCCTTTTTACTATACTTTCAGTAAATATAATCGCTCAAAATTTCATAGAGTCTGTAAATATCCTGACCGACAACCCGCATCAGTATGAGAAGACTGAGTTTGAAATAAATCTTACAGCAAATTATATTAATCCTTACATCTCACATGATATTATGCTCGATATGCTTCTTGCTTCTCCTTCGGGCAGAGAGTTTATACTCCCCTGTTTTTATGTTGAAGGCGATGCAGCTGGTTCAACCTGGAATGCAAGGTTTGCTCCGCAGGAAGCCGGTGAATACAGTTATAAGTTTAATTTATCTGCAAAGGATTGTGATCCTCTTGAAACTGAAGTCCGGACTTTTAATGCCGCCGCATCAAGTAAGGACGGTTTCCTTCACGCGAATGATTTCTGGACTCTTAAATTCGATTCCGGTAAACTCTTCCGCGGTATAGGCGAGAATGTCGGTTGGGAATCTCGTTCTTACGAAGATCCGAAATGGACTTATGACTACCTGCTTCCAACGCTTTCAGATAACGGCGCTAACTTTTTCAGAACATGGATGTGTTCATGGAACCTTCCTCTTGACTGGCAGAAGACAAGAAATACAAACAGGTATCAGGATACGGATGAGTATTATAATCCGGGCGGGATAAAACGATTGGATGAACTTGTGGAAATGTGCGACTCGCTGGGTCTTTACATAATGCTAACGCTTGAAACAACAAGTAATCTTAACTCGGATAGATATACCGGACAACTGGATAACAAACATGATGCATCAGCAAAAACAAAGTTTTTTACACTCGGCAGTGCGCGGGATAAGTACAAAGATAAACTGCGCTACATAGTCGCCAGATGGGGATACAGTACAAGCATAGCAGCCTGGGAATTTTTTAACGAGATCGATAACGGCGTTTATACACGCAGCGACAGTGTTATAGTTGAACATCCTCACATTACCGAATGGCATTCTGAAATGAGCCGGTATTTAACCGACATCGATCCTTATGATCATTTGATAACTACAAGCATATCGCACCGGGATATAATCGGCATGAACTCGCTCCCCTTCATCGATCTAAACCAGAAACATATCTATAAAAGAACAGGTAAGATGCGGGATGAAATCTTCAAGTATATTGCAACTTATAATAAGCCTTATACAATCGGTGAGTTCGGTTACGAGTGGGACTGGAATATCGATTTCTCGACTATCACCGAAGGACTTAATTACGACTATAAACGAGGACTGTGGTACGGTTTATTCTCTCCAACCCCTATACTGCCAATGACATGGTGGTGGGAATTCTTCGATGAACAGGATATGACTCCCTATTTCCAATCGGTAAGGAAAATAAGCGACATGATGCTTGAATCCGGTGAAGGCTCTTTTGAAATACTCGGGTCATCATCGGGCAATATTGAATCTTACGCAGTAAAATGTGGGGAAGATATTTACATTTATTTACTTAACAACAGCAGCAGAGAATCAACAGAATCGTTAAGTTTGAATGGAGTCAAAGGGATTTATAACCTCAGAAGCTATAATCCTGCATCAAATAGTTTTGATAATCTCGGAAAGTGTGGAATCATCGAGTCCGGAATTGTTAAGCCGGGATTTACTCTCGATCCTAAGTCGGAACTTGTCCTGATTTTATCATCAGATTCTGCGAATAAGTGATAATTAATTCTAGGGATACTTCACGGACTATTTCACTATACCCGGTATTTCCCGTCTGGCCGGTTGTTGATTATAAAAAAACAATTCCGGAAAGTGGACTTTATTTCAATGAAATTAAGATCTCTTACTCCACAAATATGAATCGGGGAGATCAAGAAATCCCGGTATTTGAGGAAAAATAAAATTAGGTATTTGGTATTTTTTTACCTATGTTTGGGTTAGCAGGACAGCAGTTTAGAAGTAAGCAGTAGACTAAGAAGTAATTCTCACCTCTCTTTCATTTTTAAGCCCTGTCACAATTACAAATCAATTTATTAGGAGTTTCTGTTATGGCAGAGCGACGAATTGGAACCGTTAAATGGTTCAACAGCACAAAAGGTTACGGATTTATTTCACAGGAAAGCGGAGACGATGTATTCGTTCATTTCCAGTCAATAGTCGGTGACGGTTACAAATCACTCGAAGAAGGTGAAAAAGTTGAATTTACATTGGCTCAGGGAGCAAAAGGTCCCCAGGCTAACGATGTAAGTACTATATAAATTAGACTTTCAGATTGTAACAAAAGGCTCTCTTTTACGGGAGCCTTTTTTGTTTTAAAGGAAATAGAACGCAGATACCGCGGAAAGAGCAGATTCGCACAGATAAAGCGAAGTAGAATACAATAGTGATTCAGTTGTAATTCAAAGTAATTCGTTTAAGTAACTTAACTCAGTTAAGAATATTAGCATGGCTGTGAGATTGAATGGATTCATTACCTAAATGCATTCGAGCACATTCCTTCTCCAACCGGAGTTCTGCCGTCAATAAAATATTCCTCACCAACTTTCGTTTTTGCAACGCCGACACAAATGCCGCTTTCCGTCCTTACATCTACCACTTCACATTTTACTGAATTTAGTTTCATTGGGTACTCCTTACTGGTTTGTCATTTAATAATATGCGTATACGCTTATATTCTTTTAAAATATTTTTATTTTTCTCCTTTGTTAATCGAATAATTACTTTTCTCGAGATATCTGCCAAGCAGAGAAGAAAATATTATTATCAGCGGCACAGACACTGCGTATCTTACCAATGTGAACTCAACGCCAAGATATGAGGCTTCGAAAATGGTCATAGGAATTCTGCACACAGCGGCGGAACCGACATAAGCAAATACAACTCCAAGTCTCGCCCCTTTACCGTATAAAGTATATGCAACCGGCAGGGCTACAATCATTGCTCCAACAGTAGTACTGCCGAGAAGAATTGCCCACACATAACTTTTCGCGCCTGCCCCGGCCCCAAGATGCTTTTCAACCGTTCCCCTCTTCACCCATACTTCAAACAAACCGATTAGAATAAAGACGAAAGGAAGAAACTTCATCATGTCGATTGAGAAGTTCATAAAATTGCTTCCTACTTCCTTGCCGAAGTTTACATCTGACAATTGAGAAATTAGCAGAAACAATAAAAAGAGAACCGCCAAAGCGATGTGCAGATGCTTTTTCATATCGCTATCTCCCCGAAATAGATACCGGTAATTAGTGCTACCAGAATCGCAATCCCGCAGGCAAAAATATTTCTTATAAGAGCGACTTTGAACCCGAAATATCTTTTCTCAATGGGGAAAGTAAGAATGCCGACCATCATCAGAGTGGTGGTAAAGGCGGATATTACCATATACGGAACACCGTTATCCTTCAGCAAGCCGCCAAGCGGGAAGGCAATAAACCCGGGCATTACAGAGATTGAACCTAAAAGCGATGCGATAATCACACCGAATGTACGGTTGCTGCCCGACAGGTATTCAGAGATAAGCTCTCCGGAAATAAAGTAAAGGGCAAAGGAAACAAATACTATAACGAGCAGCAGCGGCACAAGCATATCCGTAAACTTATGCCGGGCTTTCTTCAGCGCTTCATATGTCTTGTTCCTGTCCTTGAGAAATGATAGCAGCAAAGCCGCAAATGTTACAATAATCAGGTAACTCATCAATACTCCAGAATTATATAAGCATACACTTATACAATATTTAAAAAAATTTTTACTTATTCACTTTATCGCATTCGGCCGGATCAGCTTCCCCGCAATCAGTATCAAAATTAATTTCAGCCCCGATAGTGGCCAGGAAGCTTTTTGTATCTATTCCGAACACACCGAGAGAATTCATTTTTATACTGTAATGAACATGATACCCCTTCTTGTCTGCCTCTACTAATCCGGTATTCTTAAGTACTTTAAGATGCTGCGAAACTGCAGGCTGTGTCATTTTCAGAGTTCTCGCAATTTTTCCCACACACATATTGTTCCCTTTCGCAGCTATCAGCTTCAGTATTTTAAGCCGCGAAGGATCACCAAGTGACTTGAAAATCTCTGCCGTATTTGTGATTGAACTGGTCATTGACAAAAGTCTATAAGTTATTGCTTATGAACTAACATTAATTTCAGAAACCCGCAAGTATAAAAAACTACACAATGGTCTCCATACCACTCCCGACTTCTTACTCCTGTCTTCTGACTTCTTACTTTCTCACCTTGCTTCTTAATCTTCATATTCTAAGTTTAATTCGAGTTTATTGCTCCCGCCCAATTTATAACACGCGATTGATAATCCGCATTGCGAGGCTTTATATAAATTAATTTAATCCGGTTTCACCTGCGGGTAAAATCCAGGCTAATAAAGACAGCATGTCGTCATATCATATTTAATTACTTGACTATTATTCAAGTATTTTTAATTTACAATAAATTGAATGGTATTAATACTCTGAAAATATGAAGGATTAAAATTTATGGACAGAGATAGTAAATTAACATTAAATGATATCCCGGCGATTAAGACATTCAGCGACACCACAAAACTATTGAAAGCCAAGTCAGATGTCCTTGAGAGTATTTTAGCTTCCATGGGTGACGGACTAAGCATACAGGACAGGGATATGCGTATTATTTATCAGAATAAATTTATGATCGATAATTTCGGCTCACACACCGGGGAGCACTGCTATAAAGCATATGAAAACCGTGAAGAAGTCTGCGATGAATGTCCCATTATTAATGCTTTCAAAACCGGGGAAACTTGCAAAGCATTGCGTATAGGGATTACAAAAGAAGGTAATAAATTCCGTTTTGAGAATATTGCCACCATACTTAGAAATGATGAAGGAGAAATTATCGCCGGAGTTGAGGTGGTTCGGTTAGTTGAAGAAAGGGAACGGGCTTTGGAAGAACTTGGGAAATCACTTAATAAACTTAAAGATCTGAGTTCAAAGCTTTCGCATTCGAACAGTATGAAAGATTTACTATTGGATATTATTACTCATGATTTGAAAAATCCGGCCGGAGCAATATTCGGGGCTGCCGAATTATTACAACAAGATACCCCGGATGAAGAATTAATTGAAATAATTCGAGACAGTTGTGAGAGTATGTTGAAAATCATTTCCCATTCCGTATCGCTCTCTAAAGTCGCCATGGATGAAACCCTGCCTGTTAAAGAATTGAATCTTCATACCATGATTGAAGATATAACAGATACCTTCAAACCCTCTTTGAGCAATCATGGAATGACAATAGACAATTTGATCCCGTCCGGACAGTTGATCAGGGCTAATCCGATTATCGAAGAAGTATTTTACAACTTCATCAACAACGCCATAAAGTATGCTTCATCAGGTAAAAAAATCGTAGTCGACTGTAATGAAACCGGCGGATATCTGAATATCTTTGTTAAAGATTTCGGAGAAACAATCTCTGTCGATAAACGGGAGGAAGTGTTTGTCAGGAATATTCAGCTTGCCAATACTAAAGGACGGGGACTTGGACTGGCAATTGTAAAAAAAATAGCAGAAGCGCACCATGGCAATGCATGGGTAGAACCAAATGAACCTAAAGGTAATTGTTTCGGAATAAGAATACCTCTGAACTAATTCCCTTCCTGCGATTGAATTACTTCCGAAATTCTATCGAATTTCCATAGAGTTTCTACCTGTTCAATCCATTTCCTGACTCCTGACTTCTTATAAATGCATCTTGCTTCTTAACCTTCATATCCTTAATTTAATTCGAGTTTTTTGCCCCCTACCCTATTTTAACACGCAATTGATAGTCCGCTTTGCGGGACTTGCTTAAATAAATTTTATTCCCGATTCATTAGGATTTTTGAAGTTGGGAAATGTCCAATATTGGAAAAACCGGTTTATCTAATGCTGTACATAATTGTCTAATACTATACAATTCATGTCTATTATTAGACAAAAACCAAAAGTTTATCAGTACCGGATAAATATATGATACTCGGGCGCGAAGCGCATAAGTAACGAAGATAAGAGTGTATATAAAGAGGGATATGAAATATGATCGAAACATATTTAATAATAATAATAGTTCTATCAATTATAAGCATAGCAATTTTACTTTTTAGAAAACCCAAAATTGAAATTAAATCTCATCTTAAAGAAATTGAAGACTCTATGCTTAAGTTTGAGGCTACACTTGAGCGTACGGAAAAATCTATCAAGGATGAGTTCCAAAGAAACAGAACCGAAACCAATGATATAGCCAAGACAAACAGAGAAGAATTGGCAAAATCCCTTGATACATTTAGCGACCTATTTGCAAAGAATGTCAAAGAACTTAATGATCTACTTAAAGAGAAGTACGATGAAATGCGATCTCAACAAGCAGAATTTAACAAAAAAATTACAGAAGGAAATAAAACAAATCGGGAAGAACTCGGAAATTCATTAAAATCATTTGAGGACAAGTTTAAAGAGAATATTAAAGAACTCAACGAATCATTGAGACAAAAATTCAGTGACTTTTCGCAACAACAAGCAGAAATAAACAAGCAAACAACAGAGGACATAAAAGAGGTTAGAGAATCAATCGAAATACAACTAAAATCTATACGCGAAGATAACACGAAGCAGCTTGATGAAATGAGAAAAACCGTTGATGAAAAACTTCAAAAGACTTTAAATGAAAGACTAAGTCAATCGTTTGAAACTGTTGGCAAACAACTTCAAGCTGTACAAGAAGGACTTGGTGAAATGAAGAATTTAGCAACCGATGTTGGAGGTCTTAAAAAAGTATTGAGTAATGTAAAAATGAGAGGAGGAATTGGAGAAATTCAATTATCAATGTTGCTTGAACAAATACTTGCACCAGATCAATATGAAGCGAATGTTAAAACCAAATCCAGCAGTTCTGATTTAGTTGAATTTGCAATCAAACTACCTGGAAGAGATGATTCCGGTAATAATGTTTGGCTACCAATTGATGCTAAATTCCCAAAAGATATCTATGAACAATTACAAGAGGCTTATGATGAAGGCGACCAAAGCAAAATACTAATGGCTCAAAAAAATCTTGATAGTACAATTAAAAAAATGGCAAAGGATATTAGCGATAAATACATTGACCCACCCAATACAACAGACTTTGGAATTATGTTTTTACCATTCGAGGGTATTTATGCTGAAGTTGTAAGAAAAGCTGCCTTGTTAGAAGATCTTCAAAGAAACTATAAAATAATAGTAACGGGACCAACTACACTTGCCGCAATTCTCAATAGTCTCCAAATGGGATTTAAAACATTAGCAATTCAAAAAAGAAGTAGTGAAGTCTGGCAAGTTTTAGGTGCAGTTAAGAAAGAATTTGAAAATTTTGGTGGAATGATGGATAAGGCACAAAAAAATATTCAAACCGGATTGAATCAATTAGATGACGTAATGGGAAAACGTACTCGAGCTATTCAAAGAAAATTAAAAAGTGTTGAAGCATTGAGCGAATCAGAATCAAAGAACATTATTCCTGAATTAGGTGAATCTACTTTGGACATAGATGAAGATGATGATGCAGTCGAATAATTATAAATCGCACATAACCCGCCAATCAAGCGGACGCCTCCGATAAAGAGCATCGGGGCAAGCTGTTCGGCATTTTGTTCTAAGTAGTATATGTATATGTAAGTTAGGTCGCCGCCATTGTTGTGAAACCCGCCAAAAAGACGGCGGGCAGGTTTACTGGCGGCTACAAATTATAAAATTGGTTGCAAGTAAGTCATTGCTGTCCTGGATCCCGATAAATAACATCGGGATAAACAGGCGGCTTAACTGCAACGACGTTACAAATTTTGGGGATGGTGAAGGCAGCGAGTCTTAACCAGGACCTTTGGTTAGTCCAGGGGTCCTATCCCCATAAATTAAAATAGCATGGAAAAGATTAAATCACTTCATATAGTGTTTTCTAAAATTTATTCGCTGGTCGATATTCCGTTCAATACATCCGGCGTCAAATTCAACAGAGCGTTCAAAGACTACTTTAACAAGTCGAACTGTTTCAAACGGTACAGAAACTCCATAGCGGATTTCTGGCAGGACAAGAGAAACCTACCTGAAATAAATCAGCACTTAATGGCTAAACCGGATCAGCCGTTTATAAAGGATCTCGGTCTGCTTTGTCTGAGGGCTAATAATTTCCATACTGCCGGCAAAGAGGACAAATACTATTCCGAAGTTCTTGCTTCCAAACTGGGTGAATGCCCGTACTTCTGGGACAGAACGGGTTCACAGGAATTAGGGGAATTTGATAAAAGTCTCTTCTTCGGTTATGACAAGGATTCTAAAGACCAGAGATACAATTTCCTGTACCTTGAACTTCACAAACCGCTATTTATATCAGCAAGAATTGACGGTAGAACGATAGCAAAGGGCAAGATAAATATTCACATCTTCCCTAACGGTAGTTTAACGCTGATGGCTGACATATCAATAATGAATGAGGATATAAACGACCTTAAGGAATTCCGCGAGATTATAAAAACTATGCGCCCGACACAGCATAACAAAACTGTCTGGGAATCAAAAGTTTATAACGGCGCTTTATACAATTTGATTGAGGCAGTCAGGGATAAAGTTATTTCTTCCGTATTTAAGGAGCCTTATAAAAATATTACTGCAAGTGACCTGCACACCGCGATTAAAGTGAATACCGCTATTCCGGCCGAGCAGCTTGCAAAGGCACTGCTGAAAGGTAAATTTATTTTATTCCAGTTCAGCGAGGAAGACTTTGAAGGTCACGACGAGATGCTTGCCATTTCATCACGCATGCTTATCTGCCAGTTGAAGGAAGTGAAGAAGAAAAAGCGGGATGCCCGAATATTCAAGATGGCAAACGGGATATTCGAGCAGACTTATTATTCAAAGTTCGTCCGGGACTGGTATTATAAATATCTAAGGGATGAAGTACTTAGCCTTAAGCAATGCCGGCTAGACGATAGTATTTCCAAAATCACCCAGAAGGAACTTTGGCAGTTTAGTCAGTTTAACAAGAATATTCTTACATATTTATACACTACGGATAAGATTTACGAGAATTATACGCCGTTCATGCGAAAGCTTGTGCATGTCTTCCGGGAAGGCGTGCATTATAATAAAATTAAACAAGACACTGACAAGATAATTGATGAATGGGACAAAGAATTGAGCCGGTGGAAATCGGTTTATAGTTATGTTGCAAAGCATCTGCTGGGGCCGATTAAAAAGTTATTGATTGGCAATTAGCATTTAGTTATAATATGTGCGGGGATAACAGGAAGCAATCACTATCTCACCAGGGAACGAAAAATCCATATACAATATTCTGATCAGTATAAATAACCAGTTTAGCAACTAGTCCTATAAGGAGGAATTGTGGAGATACAGGATATTACTCTTATAGTCGGTGCGGCTATAGCCATATTCGGGTTTTTCAGATCTATGGAACAGAAAAAAGAGCAAAGATTTCTTGAAATCATTAGGGAGTTATCTAACAAGGACTCCTCAATGCTCAGGTCCATCGGCGCAGCAGAAACTCCAAAATACTTTTACTATCGCAGCTACATGTTTTTCGAAAGACCATTCAAATCGCAGTCTCTTTCAATGGCACTTCATGCACTGAAAATCGACAATGAAGAAGTCTTCGTTCGCCAGGAATGTATAAATTCCGTTCAGGAAATGTTCAAGGATGTAGGGATTCATACATGCCCCAGAGCAAATATGATTAGAAGCAAACTCAATAAATTAATAATGCATCATTTTGATTTTCGCTCAGTAGACTTGTCCGCTTCCTGCCTAAATGAAAGCGACCTGGGCAGTGCTGATTTGAGGAAAGCAAAACTCTGGGAATGTACTTTCAGGAATACGAATTTGAAAGGTACAAAATTAGATTGTGCTGAAATTTGGGATGCAGATTTTAGTGATGCAGATCTTGAAGACGCCTCATTGCGTATAAAGCAGAAAGGAGTAAATGCACAAACATGTTTTCAAAACACAACATTCAGGAATACCAAAGTTTCTGAAGCTGTGGTTAATATGTGCGGACTGCAAGGTGTTCCCGGTATAATTATAGTCCCTACCCCTTCTGAAGAAGAATGCAAATTACTGTTTTCTTAATTTCAGTAAGAATTTTTACACGTTGATACTTCCGGAGGTGTGAGTGAAGATCAAACACTTGGTTATTGAATGAATGTTTCACCGGGTCGAATAATGTCACCCTTTCATGGTTTACCGGTTTTGATTCTCAGTTTATTACAATAATGCCAGCCATTCGGGCTTTGAAATACTCCTCTTAAATAAAATCTTGTTTCCTGTGTTAAATTCTGAAAGGTTGCAATTATAATTGGTTTAGATTATTTCAACCCCGAAGGGGTAACTTTTTTAAGCCGGCTTTACTTTTATACTGCCGAGACTCCGAAGGAGTGACATTGTTTTCTGACATTACAACTGATTATACCGGGGTTCATACAGGCTCAATCACCTACTAACCATTGCTCACAAATAACATTGTAATTTTCAAAAGTTTCTATTATTATGCCGGTGCTAATAGTGTATAAAGTACAATTATTATCCGAGGACTCAGTTTATGAAGACAAGCAATCACTCCGCAAACTCAGTGAAATATACAATCACGCGACACGCGGCTATTTTTCTGTTGTGCGCATTACTATTAAACTCGCAAGTATATTCACAGCTCCCGACTGCCGCAGAAATTGCAGACGAAATGACAATCGGCTGGAATATCGGGAACTCGCTTGATGTCCCCGGCGGTGAAACCGGTTGGGGTAATCCAAGGGTAAACCAGGACCTGATTGATGCCGTCAGCGATGCGGGATTTAATACAATACGCATCCCCTGCTCATGGGATAGTCATGCTGATCAGACAACTTATGAAATAGATGTGAACTGGCTTGACCGTGTAAGCGAAGTTATAGACTATTGTTATGCTAACGATCTGTATGTGATAATAAACGTACATTGGGATGGCGGCTGGCTGGAGAATAATGTAACAACAGCTAAGCAGGAAGAGGTAAACGCGAAGCAGCATGCATACTGGACACAGATTGCCGAATACTTTAACGAGTACGACGAGCAACTGCTGTTTGCAGGTGCCAATGAGCCAAACGTGGAAAACGCCGAACAAATGGAAGTACTGCTCTCCTATCACCAGACATTCATAGATGCAGTTCGGGCAACCGGCGGTAACAATGCTTCGAGAACACTGGTAATCCAGGGACCATATACGGACATTGACAAGACGAACAGGCTTATGAATACTCTTCCGACTGATACTATTGAAGACCGACTTATGGCCGAAGTACACTATTACACACCATGGAATTTCTGCGGACTCGAACAGGATGCTTCATGGGGTAAAATGTTTTACTTCTGGGGTGAAGACTTTCACTCAACTACAAACACTGTGCGCAATGCAAACTGGGGCGAAGAGGACGCGGTGGAATCGTATTTCGGTAAAATGAAAACCAAGTTTGCTGATCAGGGAATCCCGATTATCCTGGGCGAATACGGCGCTATCAGACGCTCTTCCCTAACCGGTGAAGATCTCGAATTGCATTTAGCCTCAAGGGAGTATTATTATAAGTACGTAACAAGTTCTGCTATTCAACATGGATTGATACCGGTTTACTGGGACAACGGATACAGCGGGAATAACGGTTTCGCCTTGTTCGACAGGAATAATGGCGCTATAGTTGACCAGGGTGCAGTTGACGCGCTGATCGAAGGTGCCCAGCTTGGTACTTCAGTTGACGAAAAGACCGGTGACAATACTCCTGTAATTGAATCAATTAATGCCATGCCTAATCCAGTTTCTTATTCGACTGCAATTTTGTTAAACTTACGGGAAAGTGCTTTAGCCGATATTTCAATATTCAATATACTTGGACAAAGGGTTGCCCACTTCAACGACCGTAACTTCAGCGCAGGTCTGCACAGCGTAAACTGGAATATCGGAGATATTTCCAATGGGATTTATTTTGTTAACGTTAACATCGGCAGACAATTATTTACAAGCAAGGTATTAGTTCTGAGATAGTTCATCGATTAAGTTAATCGTCTCATCCCCGCGTGATATTACATTATTTTATTTTGACTGATAATTGAGTAAATTTATCAGTACAGGTTATACTCTACCGGGGCACAAATTAAACCCGTATTCATTTTATTGCTATTCTACCACAGTAATATCTTTGCATAAGACAAATTTGAGTTTAGCACTATTTATTTAGTATTATTTTTATATGTTAAAACAATAATGGGGACTAAAATTCAAACTACTGCGAATAATTTACTGCTGTTAATAAATACTTCTAAAGAGAAGTTAGACGGAATAGAGCCTGTTGAATGGGATCGCAATCGCGGACCGGGCAAATGGACAAAGAAAGAAATTCTGGGTCACTTAATTGATTCTGCTGCCAATAATCACCAGAGGTTTTTAAGACTGCAATTCGAGGATAATCCGAAGATCACGTACGATCAGAATAAATGGGTAACCGTGCAGAATTATACAATTGCAGAATCCGAATTGCTTATTGATTTATGGTATGCATATAATACACATCTCGTTCATGTAATAAAAAACATTCCTGAAGAAAGTATCGGCAGGTTATGCGAGATCAATAAGGAACAGCCGGTCACTCTTGAATGGCTGGCAAATGACTATGTACGCCATATGCAGCATCATCTGGGACAGATAATATGATTCCGGATCATCTTCCAGGTACTCTCTACACTTAAATTACTACCCAAAGTTTTACGTTCTAATAAATTTGCAGTCCGGAATGAAAATCAGTTCATATTTTGTTAACTTGCCCTTTAGATATACGGGGGACTACTAGAGAGAAAGATGATGAAATTAAAATTCGTAAATCATGAAAATTATCTGGAAGCTGTATTTTACGATGACAGAGCAACAGCTGTAAAGGCATTAAAAGAGATACATAAAAAAGCTATTGAGCTAAATCAGCATCGTGTGTTAATCGATGCCACAACTGCATCCGGTGAATATTGGGAGCTGGATAAATATGATATAGGTGTTGCTATCTCAGAATTATTTAAGTATCCGTTTAAAGTTGCTGCAGTCGAAGCCCCTGAAAACATAACCAAATTTTCTGAAGATACCGCAGTAAACCGCGGCGCTTCGTATTATGTCGCCTTCTCAATCGAAGAGGGTCTTGAGTGGCTCTTAAAAGAGTCTTGAAAATTATATAAAATTCAGGATTTCCAAAGTCCAAGAGCACGACTATCCTGCCGCAACAAGCATATCCGAATTTACCTGCCAAATCTTTTCTTTTTATTCGGGAATAAGTAAGTTTCGCTACTCCCCTACAATTGTTGGGATAAATATAATTGACGGATGCACTAATTACAGGAGTAACAATGTCAAGATTTATAACCTCATTGCTTCTTATTCTATTGGTATCAACACAATTCATTACAGCTCAAGCTCATTCCAAAGACAAGGGCGAATTCGTTGACGGAACTAACAAGTTCTGGGAAAAGATAAAGACTGAGAATGACTTGTATAAGAAAGGAAGTAAAGAAACTTTTATAATGGATTTCGATGGCATGGATCTGCCGACCTCAAAAGATGAATTCAAATCATACTGGCACAATGATCCTGTAGCTCAGGGTAATTCCGGGATGTGCTGGTGCTTCAGTACCACTTCATATTTTGAATCTGAAATACATAGAATAACTGGTAATGAAGTTAAACTTTCGGAAGTGTATACTGTTTATTGGGAGTATGTTGAGAAGGCTCGCGGCTTTGTAAAAAGCTTGGGACACTCATTATTCGCGCAAGGCTCCGAAGCGAATGCAGTCCCCAAGATCTGGAAACAGTATGGTATCGTTCCGCAAAACGCTTATACCGGACTTAAGAAAGAACAACCGTTTCACGATCATTCGACAATGTTCACCGAAATGAAATCTTACCTGCAGGAAGTTAAGGAAGACAATTTATGGGATGAGGAAACAGTAATTCATACTATTAAATCTATTATGAATTATCACATCGGTGAACCGCCGGCAACTGTTGAGGTTAACGGAAAGAAAATGACTCCGCAGGAATACTTGAAAAGTCTCGATCTTAATCTTGATGATTATGTTGATATTCTATCACTTCTTGAAAAGCCTTATAACGAACATGTATCCTATCCTGTACCGGACAACTGGTGGGATGATGCATCGTACTACAATGTACCGCTGGATAAGTTCATGGAGATAATTAAAAGTGCCGTGCGTAATGGCTACACAATTGTAATCGGCGGGGACGTATCGGAGCCGGGATACTATTCGTACAAAGAAGTTGCTGTTGTCCCTACATTCGATATACCAGCAGATTATATTGATGAAAACGCAAGACAGATGCGCTTCGATAACGGATCAACAACCGATGATCACGGTATTCACCTTGTAGGTTATGAAGTTAAAGATAGCAAGGATTGGTATTTAATAAAGGATTCCGGATCAGGTTCGAGAAACGGAGCAAACAAAGGCTATTATTTCTATCAGGAAGATTATGTAAAACTTAAAATCATGGATTTTATGATTCACAAAGATGCATTAAAAGGAATACTGGAAATAAAATAGTATTTATATCGGCTCCAAACGGAGCCGATTTTTTTTACCAAAACTAAAAGTTTATTTTAGTTTTATCTCATGAATGCCGCCAGCATAGTCCTTCTGCGATTGTACAATAATTCTTAAAGAAGAGGTTTTTACGGTTTCAAAATATACCCGGCTGTACACGTCCTTAAGAACCGTATAAGGATTTGTAGCATAAACCTCACGCCAGGTTTCATTATCCATATACATAACTTTCCATGATACCGGTATTCTGCATTCCCCCCAGCCGGTATCATCAAACCAGTATATTTCTACACCGGAAACCTCAGCTGTATCCGGAAAATCAATTTCAACCCACTCTTCTGTTCCTTTATTCGGCCACCAATGATAAAAGGGAACTGATTCATCACCCGAAGCATCTGGTTCCAGTTGGTCGTTTACGGCTGTATAATTTTCTCCGCTTGAAGCCTTAACAGTACTTTTGTATATCAGCGTTGGACCGTTTCGGGGTTTAATATAACTGCTGTCTCTTACAAGCCAGACGCTCATTTCCCCCTCTCCCCTGTGCGCCCAGGAATAATAGGGGATCATCGTTAAATCTTGTTCGCTCTTATCTACACTGCCGTCAGACAAATAGTGATAATTCAATGCAGTGCCTGTAATAGTATTAATACCTCCAAGCAAACCGGGATTAAAAGTATAGACTTGATTTGTCCCTTCGTCAAGCAATAAATTATTAACAACTTCTTTCCCGTTATCAACCCATTCAGCACAGTAAACAACTGGTCCAAGTTGTATAGCCACTTTCCCTAAGTCTGCTTCAACCTTTTCATTTACAATAACTCTGCTAACATCCATTGCAAATATTAGAAAAACTTGATCACCGCTTTTCCAGTCACGAGTAATCGGGATGAATCCGTTAACGATCTTAAACTCTGTTTGTTGACCGTTAATTAATAATTTTACTCGACTGCTTGGTTTTTCAAAACTATACAGATCACAATGAAACGGATGTTCCTGCGCCCAGCCGGGAACTCTCAGCTGTAATTTAAAATGCTGAGATTTCCCGACAGGATTAATTTTCAGACCGACATCACCCTTCCAGGGATAATCAGTAATCTGTTCAATAGATACGGTTTTTCCTTCAACCTCTATTTCAGCTTTATTAGATGCATAGAGATTAACGGATACATTATTCCCGTTTACGGCATATACCTTTGCCGGTAGTGATGCAATGAACCTTGCAATATTCGGAGGACAGCATGCGCAGGTAAACCATTCTGTACGGGACTGCGTGCCGTATGAAACCAGAGGATTCGGGTAGAAAAACAGGTTGCCTTCCATTCCAACTCCGGATAGGAAAGCGTTGTATAATGTTCGTTCGAAAACATCCAGGTATTTTGAGTCACCGCTGAGCCTGAACATTCTGTAATTCCACATCATATTCGCTATTGACGAACAGGTTTCGTTATATGCACTCGCATTTGGAAGATCATAACTATCGCCGAATGCCTCTCCGGAACCGGTCGCTCCAACACCACCTGTTACATACAACTTTTTGCCGGTAACATTTTCCCACAATAGGATAACTGCATTCTTATAATCATCATTGTTCATAAGTGCAGCTATATCAGTCATTGAACTGAACATATAGCATGCACGTACTGCGTGACCGACAGCTTCGGTTTGCTCAACCGGCGGCAGATGATCCTGAGCATATTCACCCCACGATTCCCTTTCATCAAGTTCTTCTCCTCTCCCTCTAATATCCAGAAAGTATTTTGCCTGATCCAGATATCGCTTATTACCGGTTACCCGATAAAGCTTTACCAGGCCAATCTCAATTTCCTGGTGACCGGGCGGTATTTGTAAACTGTCGGGATTAAATGTATTTAAAACCATATCGGCATTCTTAACAGCCACATCAAGCAGTTCTCTTTTACCCGTTGCTGAATAATGAGCCACTGCGGCTTCATAGAGATGTCCCGCATTGTAAAGTTCATGACTCCATTGCAGATTTGACCAGCGTTCCGTTCCTATTGACCTTTTTATACTTTCCGAGGGGGCACTGCGTGCTGAATAGATGTATCCGTCTTCAGTCTGCACTTTGCTGATTAAGAGTATCAGACTATCGATCAATGATTCAAGTGCTTCATCCTCATTCTGCATTAATACATAAGAAGCAGCTTCAATAGACTTGAAAATATCGCTGTCATCGAACGGGTATCTTGTGCAGTACTCACCATCCTTCTCAGCAGTAGCAAAAAGAAGGTTATCGAGTCTGCCGCTTTTCTTTATCTGCTTAAATAAATGAGGGACTGTAATATTCCTGTTTGTTTCATACCTCTGCTGCCAGAAACCGTCGGTAAACAAAACGTTTTCTATTTGGACCGGATCATAAAGGTATCGTCCCTTTTCCTGAGAGTAGATCATCAAGGGAATTAAAATTATGAATAAAGATAAGTTGAGTGAATTTCTCATAGTACCCTCATGATTCAAATGAAAGTTACTGACGCATTTCAAAAAATGTATTTAGTAAATTCTTTGAATTGGCGATTACGTACTACAGAAATATACTCAATATTTGAAGTGACTATTTTATTTTTACAAGTTTATTTTAATCCTGCTTATAAAGCTCTTCATTATTCTCAAATTGAATCCAATTAAAAACTGCATTGTTATTTGCTCTTTTTCCGTTTGATGTTGCATACATTGCATAAATACAGCCTACGAATCCGCCGGCAACTTTTGTACTGAGAAATGCAGCATCAATACTATCAGCAATTGACATCCAGTTAATATTGTTAAATGAATAGCTGAAATTATAAATACTATTGTCGGCTTCAATTTTCATATATACTTGATCTAACTCAGTGTCAATTTCCTTTTCAGCAATAACAGTTTCCATGCTTGAACTATCAGTCCCCGAAGATTTGAGCAGCTGAATAACCGGAGTATGATTCTTAACAGATTTAGCAAGAAAGTAATAGTGTTGCTCATTCTGAAATACCAGTAACCCGGCCTTTTCATTTTCGTAACAGGCTTCGAATTCCATCTCGGCTGTAACACTTCCGTGCAAGTGCTGCTGACGGTGCCCGACAAAACTTGGTGTGGATGAGCCAGAGCATGCTTCAGGTCTGACTTCAACTGTTAACGATCCAGGTTCGTCCGTCAAACTGCACCAATCCTTTCCGCTGTTCCTGAGAAATATCCAGTCGATCCCTAACGAATTGGAATCAAAATCATCTTTAAAAATAAAGTTCCCGCTATAATCTCTCACTTTCTCGCTTAAATAAGGCTCGGCAGGATATGGATACCTATATTGGACTTCAACACTGTCCGGATTAATAACAGGCCATCCATCAATCCATTTAACAGGCGCGAGGAACGTTTCTCTTCCGGTATTATAAAATCCATCCTGCTCCGGAGGATACGGTCTGCAGCCCAGAAATACTGCCCACCAATCACCACTTTTAACCTGGACTATATCAGCATGACCGGTAGAGGTTATTGCATTCTTTCTGGCCGGATTAAGATTCCTTTGAGTCAAAATGGGATTATCTCCGTAAGATTCGTAAGGTCCTTCAATCTTATCACTTCTGAATATTACTTCCGAGTGATTATCACCTGTACCACCTTCTGCAGCCATTAAATAAAAATATCCGTTAACTTTATATATATGTGGTCCTTCAATCCAGATTGGTTTTTTAGTTATGTCTGTTCCACCATTAATCAGAATATTTTCCTTACCGATGACATTTAGACTATCAGTGCTAAACTCGTACATCCTGATAGTCCTGTGTCCGTTGTATAGCGGCTTATTATCGGGTGGGATGCTATTGTAAAGAATATAAGCTTTACCATCATCATCGAAATACAGAGAAGGATCAATGCCATTAATTTCAGGAATGAACACCGGATTCGACCATGGTCCTGCAGGATCTTTAGCAGTTACGACAAAATTCCCTCCGGCATCTACAAGTGTACATACTACATAGTAAGTACCATTGTTATGACTAATTGCCGGGGCAAAAATCCCGCGCGATATTCCTAATCCTTCCAGATTCATTTGCTCAGTTCTATCCATAACATGACCGATGATATTCCAGTTGACAAGGTCCCGGCTGTGGAAAACCGGAATACCGGGGAAATAAGAGAACGAGGAATTTACGAGATAAAAATCATCTCCGACCCGACATACACTCGGATCGGGATAGAAGCCAGCAAGTATTGGATTTGTAAAGAACTTTGTTTCTTCTTTTTGCGCACAGGATGTCAGCAACATTGCGCCAACAAATATGACTGTATAAATAATTCTTCTCATAATTCATCATTTAATTTATTGAACTGTTATAACTTTCCGGTGGACCGAGATATGAAGGCTTCAATCCACCGGTATCAATTACTATTTTTTGCAGAGGCACCGCCGGATCAACCATCCAGTACTTAACAATATGCTTGCCAGGTCTATCGATAGAATGTTCTGTAGTATAAACTCTGATATTATTACTTACTGCCTCGTTCCACCAGCGAGGGTAATTCCAATCCTTTCCTTCATCATTTGCATGCATATTTACTATTTGTGGTGATTCACCGTCTATTGAAACGGCAAATCTGAGCCCTTCACTTTCGGTAAAATTTAGAGTCGGAGATATGTAAGTATTAATCTTAACCTCTCCTGAAGTAAAGAAATACGCTTCATATTCCAACCGCGGACTGTTACCTTCCGGTATCTGCGGCTTAGCAGTAACCGGCAAAGGTATTACCGAGGACAATGTTCGTCCCATATAAGGCACAACCTGCCATGAAACAGGAGAAGGCTCAACAGCATGGGAATAATGTTCAGCTTCAATCGCTATATAACCGTTGCTTTCGATGAAACACGCCGAATCATCGGGTGAAGGAAGGAGGTTGTTGATTTCAACAGTTATATAAACCGGTTCACTATTAAGGGCTGACACAGTTACACTTGCGCTGTTATTACCTATAGGAGCCTTCTCCCAGTCAATACTTATAAAAACTCTTTCTTCATCTTTGACAGTACCTGACATTGCACTAGCGACAAGCCAGTCTTTATCCGCAGAGACTTCAAAATCAAATGGGGTTGCCCCCCTGTTAAATATTTCAATGTAGTAATTCTGCCTGTTGAAATTATCAAACTCCGGCAGTCGCGCTTCTTTGTCCGAATAAGGCCACCAGTTTACACTACCCTCAATTGCAACACCAATATCAGCTCCAGCTTGTGGAGTGTAACTCTTAACAGAGGGCATAATATTCTCAGGCGGATTATCCCAGCTTGTATAGCCGATATGCGTTTGATCCATCATATGACTCCACTTTCCGTCAGCCAGCACATTATTGTAATACAGCGAAATATCTGCATCTCTTTCAAAAAGTTCTACCGCTTTGTCGGCGAGTTTGTTTGTTAAAGCCCTTCCCTGATCTGCATACAAATAATTCTTCGCTACAGTTACATAAAGTTCATTAAGATTTGCACAAGCCTGGACCGGATGCAATATTAACTGGTAAAAAGCATCGCGGTATTCAGTGGGAATCTCATCATAGATTTTCTGGGCGCGGTCAAGTAAGTTATTGTAATTCATGACAACATGTTCGGCCTCACGGTAATTCGTAAGACTATATGTATCCGGCGACAGCAGCTCAGGTTTACGCCTACTGTTATACAAAAGGTACTTGCTAAGAATATCAGAGATGTCATCCGTATATAAATCACCGAACTGTTCCTTTACCCATAGTCTGGTGTACTCAGGAAGCTTATCGGCAGACCATTTTTGCGGATCCCATGCGAAATCCAGAAAGAACTCCGTTGGGAATTCCATCGGTTTGATATCACCGACATTGACTATCCATATTCGGTCAGCCCCGTAATTGTATGCCAGGTTCATCTGTTCCCAAACTCTGCCAATAGTATTCGTATTAAGCCACCGATAGCTGCGCGGTCCGCCAACGTAATCAAAATGATAATAAATACCATACCCTCCTGATCGCTCAGGAGTATTTAAATTCGGCAGCTTTCGAATGTTACCCCAGTTATCATCACAGAGAAGAACAGTTACATCCTCGGGCACACGCATTCCTTTATCGTAATACTCCTGCACTTCTTTATATAAAGCCCAAACCTGAGGAACATCTATTAATTCTTTACCTGTAACTTCCTTTACAATCTCTCGCTGGTCGCTAATAATTTTTTCGAGCAGCTCCACATTTGCATCAGGACTCATAGCTTCATCGCCGTCACCTCGCATGGCCAGAGTAATAATGCTTTCATTGTCACCCATTCGCTCGATGCCTTTTTTCCAGAACTCACGAAGTTTTTCATCGTTCTGCTCGTAATTCCAGGGACCTTCCCCATAACGCTCCCATTCCACATGAGCACGCATCATTGGCTCATGATGAGAAGTACTTATAACAATACCATACTCATCAGCCAATTGAGGGTTTACCGGATCATCATCATAGAAGGCTCTTCCCCACATTGCCGGCCATAAAAAGTTACCCTTCATTCTGAGTATAAGATCAAAGACATGTTCATAGAGTTTATGATTGAACTGCTGGGTACCATAGCGCGCAATTGACCACCCCGAAAGAGCAGGTGCCTCATCGTTAATAAATATACCCCGGTACTTTACTTTTGGTTCACCGTATGAATACCTCCCTGGTATTATATAAATTTCATTATGTTTTTGCGGCGGAACATCTGACCAGAAGTGCCATGCAGAGACACCAATTTTTTCCGAAAGATCATAAAGCCCGAAAATTGCTCCACGTTTATCACTTCCTGCAATTACTAATGCCTTTTCAACTCCATCAAACGGATTATCAATAGTTTCAATTAACGAGACCTCCCATTTATCAGCTATCTTTCGAACATCAAGTTTACCTGATTGAATAAGCCTATCAATGAATGGACTTTTTCCAATTGTTCCCACAATTACAATTTCAGCCGCTTCAGGGATAACATCTTCAATTATCTCAGGAGCTGTACCGGTAACATTCTTCAAATCATTCTGAACATTTGAGAGTACTCGTTTAACTCCTTTATAATCATCACTGCTGATAATAAATGGTATAGTCTTGCCATCCTTACTTAATGTGATTGCATTATCAATTACATTAAACGATGTATAAGTTTTATGTCTGTCTTTCGCAAAACTATTGTAGGTACCGCTAAATAAAAATACGAGGACGCAAACCGAAGCAAGTAACATATTAAAACCTGTACGAACATTCTGCACTAACTTACTAGTTCTATTGATGATCATGGTGTCCCCTTTTTTTCATTAAATATTATCGTTTATAATCCTCTAAGAAATCCAATTAACAATCGTCTAAAAAGTTATTCCGATAGTTTGAAATCACAATTAATTTGCATACGCCCCAACGTATTTAATGGATGAAACGTTTCCGGGAAACAGGTTCAGTACTTTCAGAGGAACTTCCATTGCACCTGCATTCTCCTTAAAACCGTTTAGCAATTCGAAGTTCTTTAGATCTACACTCTGAAAAAGAGGTCCTGAATAATCATCATACAACCTGCTATTTGCCTCGAATTCAGAATTTACTATGTTTAATTCTGCCGGGGATTCCAGTTTAGCCTGACAGTTCTCGGTGTTATCTGCCGGTCCCCACCATATCAAATTATTGGTATTTCCGGGTTCTCTTACATATACGTTATTATCTGTTTGCTCTAGCTGTGATCCGGTTATTTTACCGCAAAGTAATGCGCGCTGCCAAACAAACAGCAGCGGACGATTAAACCTATCAGTACTTGTCAGCAGGTTATTGACAAAGATGTGCCCGACTCTTTCATCCACATCCGGACCGGTACTGGGATGCCAGCCGAAGTGATCGCCCTGAGCACTTCGTTCATCCCGGCCTATACATGCAATACTATTGATGAATGTATTGTTGTACATATGTACATTAGAACTATTAAGGATTAATATTCCATGATCACAGTTCACAAATACATTACCGACACAAACAGCACCCTTAGATATTTCGAAGAAGAAGCCGTTATCACTCGGCCACAACTGGTAATCGTGAATATCAAATGAATTGTCGCCAACACCTTCAACCCAGTTGTTAGTAAACACTCCGTCAACATTTCCAACATCATACCATATTCCGTTTGAATACGGAAGATCAATAACAAGGTTATCATTACACGTGACACGATAACTTTGATTGAAGATTTTAACTGCAGCTGGATAATAGCCGGTAATCCGTTCGATATTATTCTTAGTAAAAATATTCTTCTCCAGCAGTACATCAGAAGAAGCAATTATATAAATACCTTCGGTACTTGTATCACTAATTTTACAATTTCTAATCATGAGGCTGTCTCCAATAAAGTAACCAGCTACACGAGAACAGTAGGAAATAGTACAATCTTCAAGCGTTGTACCAACGACATCTTTTCCATGATCAGCCTCATTTGAAAGACCTTCCGGATAATAGCCTTCAATTTCAATTGCCCGATAAGCATACTGGGTAAATGTAATTCCTTTTACTACTGGTCCGATCTTATCCGATTTTTTACCGTGAACATCTGAAGTGGTACGTATCAATCCGCCGTCGAATGCAGTTATTTCCATCAACTTTTTAGTCGGATCAAAAGAGACATAAACAAGTCCCGATTCATAATCAATGAAGTATGAGTTGTCATCAAGTTCACCTTCCCAGCCTGCCGATTGCAGAAACTTCCCGTCAGCAAAGACCATATCGTTGTTAAATTTATACTGCGGAGTTTTCGCACCCTCACTGCCTCGTTGCCACCATTCCTGAGGTTCCTGATGAAACAGTCTATCCCAGTGAGTGACCCATAAGCCGTTCCTCTGCTGTCTCCAGTTATCTGCTATATAAGTACCTTTCAAAACCGGTTTTTCATCTTTATATGGCTGTATTGTAATACCCTGATTCAGCAACAGATCGCCGGTACGATAAGTCCCGCCCCTTAGTATAATTGCATCACCTGTTACCACTCTTTGGATTGCTGCTTCAATAGTAGTTGGATTATCGGGCGACTCGCCAATAAGATTCACTTTCCCGTCGGATGCTACATAATATATTGTGCCGGAGACATCCGGTAATTCATAAGTCTTGTGAACCGGTCCATAAGGTCCACCACTCGGTTGACTTTGAATTGTAGTTACAAGAGTAAAAAGCACTAAAGAAAATGTTACAAACAGATTGATACCATTAAGCCCCGTACTTCCGTGTCTATTTGCTTCTATGGGATGAATCATTTTATACGCCTCTTTAGTTTAGTTTTTAAAATCATTTTTTTATTTGATCACTGTCATTTTCCTGATCTGTGAAAATCCGTTAGCCTGCAGTTGGTAGAAATAAATTCCGCTCGACAAACTCGCAGCATTGAATAAATAGTTATAGATTCCTGTATCTTTATATTCATCAACCAGCACAGCAACTTCCCGGCCAAGCATATCATAAACTCGTAATGACACATACCCTGCAGATGGAAGTGTAAAACTGATTTTCGTTTCAGGATTAAACGGATTCGGATAGTTCTGCTCAAGTCTGTATTCACTTATTGATAGTTGATTATCTTCTATTCCCGTAACCGTACCGGTAGAAAATGTTCCTAGATCAGAATATGCACTCGTACCGTTCTCATTCGAAGCGCTTACCCGCCAGTAGTAATCAGCATTTGGATTCAACGGAGCCAATTGTAAAGTTGTGTCTGTGACTATTGTATCGAGAGCTATGGTTGAGAATCTATTTGAAGCAGAGATCTGCACATTGTAGGATTCTGCCAGATCCGATGAACTCCATACAAGCAGCGGATCTCTTTCGATATCTGAAGTATCCGTAGGTGTAATTATCTGTGGACTGAAAGGACTGAGAAGGTAAGTCTCCAGCCATTCGAGTGCATCCCTCGGTGCACCGCGCTCGTCTAACAAATATGCGTCGCCTTGCCAAATCTCATAAATTACATAGCCCCAAATTGTAATACCCTGTACTGAAGGATGCTCGTATAAAGCCGGGAAAACACGTTGATAAATTTCCAATTGCTCTTCATCATCTTCCCTGTTAATATCAAATTCAGTTATGTAAACCGGTAATCCGGGGACAGCAAGTCTGTCCAGATTTGATTTTAATGTGTATGCGGACGGATCGCTTACTTCGAAGGAGTGTCCCTGAACACCAATTCCGTCAATCAAGCCTCTGTCATTTAATAGATTAATAATTTCCAGATAATTATTGGCGGAGGCTGAGGAATTGATTACACTATACTCATTTAGGCATAATTTCGTATTGGGTGAAAAATACTCCCTTGCAAGTTCAAAAGTATTAATTACCCAATCCCAGCCGGTCTCGCCATCGCCGCCGAGGGCATCTTTGTATGACGGAGGTGCATGAAGCGGTTCATTTACTACATCGCAAAAATCTGCTTCAGGATAGCGTTCTGCCACCGCTTTTATCCAATCCACAACCGCCTCATATTGTGATGCCGAATCCATATCGGCAATCCAACCGGGTTCCTGACTACCCCAGACAATGGTATGATGTCTGTAAGGCAGATTATTTGTCACCGCGAAATTATAAATGTTATCCAACTGAGTCCAGTTGTAAGAACCGCGCGAACCTTCAACACTGCCCCATTTACCGGCGTTCTCGGCAGTAACCTGGTTCCAGTATTTTGTAAAGTCCGAACGTATATTAAAACCGTTGGTAATAACATTGCCGACAAATTTTGGTTTTAACGCTGCTAATGGTTGTGCTACACTTCCGGCACCTGCTGGGAATGTGAATAAAGCAATAATATAAACTGTACTTAGCTTTAATGATCTTCTGATGATTTGACAGAGCATTGATTTAACCTTATTTATTATTAGTAATTATTATCCATTTAATTAATTTACGTTATTTAGAATCTTACTAATTCGAAATAAACGTTGTTACACTTGATGGTTCCAGTATAACTTTCATTATACCGTCTTTCACATTCACATCATCATCCTGTTCACAACTTTTCGATTCAGATGTTATATACGTTGTAAAACTTGAAAGAAGTTGGTTGTTTTTAATTTTGAATGAGTATTCTTTCTCAGCCGATAGCTTATTTACAGCAACAATAACTATCCTCGATGTTGCCGGATCCTTGTATGCTGTCACTTTTACATTTCTAATAGTATAAGGTGTACTGCACTCAATTCTATAATAACCGGGACGGATGAACCTGGAATACTGCGACATAGTGTATCCTTTCTTAGTAACTTTACCTTTTTGAAGACGATCAATACCACCATCACTTATCGGTCCGTAAAACCTTACTATATACCACCATACGTAAGCGCTCATTCCCGACGCCATAACGTCATTCATTTCTTCGGCAGCACTTAAAGACCATGACCAGGAATTATTGTAATCCTCCTCACCTGATAAATGTTCAGTCATCCAAATTTCCTTTCCCTTTTCTTCGGCAAGCGGATATTTACTTAAACCGCTCCCGTAAATATGTCCACATACAATATCAGTATTTTCCGCAGCAACGGGATCGTTAAGAATTGGATCGGAATAACTTCTATCGAAATGAAATGATTCCGGAGCCATAACTTTTGTTCCTTCAATAGCATGCGCATAGTCTTTCATAAAAGTAAACATTTCATCTGAAGTCCAGCTCGTCCAATTCTCTTCGATATCCGGTTCGTTCTGAATTGAAATACCGTAAATAGGAACACCGTTTTCATTCATATAATCGACAAAGTCATTTAAGTGTTCTGCATACTCAGCATATTTATCGTATCTAACCCTGTTAATATTCTCATCGTTTTCATTAGTTACATTTTCACTTAACTCGTTCGGAGCATGCCAGGGCGCGGCTATGATTGTAGCACCCATTTCGTAAGCTTTCTTGGCAGAAGGAAGAGATAAACTCCAACGGTTACTGTCGGGCTCAACCATAATACGAAATATTGAGAAGCCCAGTTTACCATCCCCTGTACCGCATGCTGTTTCAATTTCATCTTCGGTCATATCCGGACGCCATAAAACTATATTCGAACCTCCGAAACCACGTATAATTTGGCGCAGACTATCCGAATCAACAACCGCAATCGCCAGACTTTGGATATCCAGACTAATTGTAGTATCATTTGAAATAATAACATTATTCAGGTTATAATCAACAATATAAGGATCGGTATCTTCAGTGTTACGTACCCTGATAGTATAAGAGGTCGCATGGATTTCATCACCCACTGCCGCTTTGCCCAATGAATTATTGTCTGCTAAAGAAAATGTACCCGGCAGCGTAAAGGAACTATTACTGTTTTGATTATAAACCATCTTTTTTACCTGGGATAATCCATTAACCTCAAGTCTGTAAAAATACACGCCATTTGCAACCAATTGACCGAGACCGTTTCTGCCGTCCCAAAGTATATTGTAACTGCCTGTGGGTTGATATCCTGAATTGAACTTGCGTACAACTCTGCCTAGAATATCATAAATAGTAATTTGAACTTTTGATTCTTCCTTTAAACCGTATGGAATTGCTGTTGACGAAGAAAACGGATTGGGATAACTTTGTCCAAGATTAAACCTTGTTGGTGCAGCACTTTCACCGGATTTCACAGAAGTGATTGTTCCGATTTCATAACTGCCTCTTGAATCAGTTAACGCAGTAAACTGCTTTGTAGTATCTCCCTCATCTATTATTGTCACCATTGCGTTACTAACTGGAAATCTTGATGACGTAATTTTTCCGCTAACACTAATTGACTGCGCCGAAGTTAATGACGTACAACACATATACGTAATAAATGCAAAGATAACTTTATCCCTTACCTTCATAGTTATTTTTTGAATAAGAAAATCCATATTTAAATTTCTCATATATTTTAATGATTTTTCAAAACACAATTTACAATTCGTTTAAAGATCAGTATCTCATAAAGCTATTTCATTAACAGCATTTTTCTCGTACACAAAAATTCCCCGGATTGAATCCTGTAGAAATATACTCCGCTGGTAAGTTCCGAAGCATCAAACTCTACCGAATAATTGCCTTTCTGCAGTGAGCCTGTAAAAAGTGTTAAAACTTCTCGTCCGAGTATATCGTACACCTTAAGCGATACACTGCTATTCCGGGGAATGCTGTAATTAATTCTAGTCACAGGATTGAACGGATTCGGATAATTTTGTGACAAATCAAACTCATTCGGTGTAAACGACTCAACACTCTCAGCTACATCGGTATAAACAGAATTTACCGTACCCGGTGTGCCATGAGTTAGAGATGCCTGCCAACTTTCAGCGACAGAATTATCCATAACCGGATCCGAAAGTTCAAGAGACGCACCCTGCCCGTCCGCCTGGTCCGGCCATGGCAGATGATCATCGTACGTTAGCGAATCAACAATCTCACCGCTATTATTAACCAGCATCACGTATTCACCCGCCCCGCTTAATCCAAAATCCATTTCGCCTATGTAATTAGTTGCTTGCGGAAATCTATCCGTGAACGCACTATCATTTTGAACCAGGACCAGATAATTATCAGGTGCTAATGTGGTACCAGCCGGTATCACGAACTTATGTATATCGACCTCATCCGAGAAATACCAATCACCGACATCAATTGTTTTATCACTCCTGTTGTACAGTTCAACCCAATCGCCCGAATCAAAATCATCAGCCGAGTTATAGTTAATTTCATTTATGACTATATCGCCTGCACTGGAACTATCAATAGAGAACTCAGCGGTTAAAATTACTGTCCTGGTGCCCGATACATCAATGGATTGCTCATAAGAGTCAATCGTGCCGCTCCAGCCATCAAATTTATAACCCCGCTCGGGAATTGCCCGAAGATGAATAGGATTATCCTGGAAATAAATTCCGGACCACGACAAGTCATCCTGCGTTAGAGTAAGAGTATTTAATTCTACACTACCGCCTCCATCGCTCTTAACAGTTATGGAAGCATCGCCGCCGGAATCGAAGAAGTTTCTAATATGATCTCGTAAATAATCAGGACGGTTCTCAGCAAATGAAATCAATCTGTCTAAATTATTACCGAATATTTCCCAACGGCTTCTATGCTTACCTATATCACCGGCAATATGATCCGCTATTTCATTCATAATGTTAATAACACGGTAGGTTTTAAAATTTGAATTGAGCAGATCAGCAACCTGATTAACGAACCTTTCTCTGATTTTCGGATTTAAGACAATCTTTCGTGGAATGAATGTCGCTTCAACCGGTTTTGATTGCGGTCTTTGCGACGGATCACCGGAAAACAGATAATCTACATGATCTTCCGAATTACCTTCATTACTCCATTCATAGAGATTGAAGCCGAAATCAAGATCGTACAGAATCCATCGCCATTTACCGTCGGGAGTTCGTTCACGCCAGTATTTTGAGTTATTAGCGGGCCAGTCCTGACTGTTATAATAAACCTGCGCAGCATAATAAAGTAAGCATTCATCCAAATCAATTCGGCTGTCGATAAAATCATATGCCGCATCGGTTGTTAAATCTTCAGTATACAGGTAATCAATTAATTGCTTATAGTTTATCGTATCACCGTGAATCGACTCTAAATTACCGACCCATAATCCGTATTCACCGTCCTGATCATTTACATCATCATTATAAGCGCTGTAGCCTTCCATCATGTCAATATTATCGGGATCAACACCATGGCGGCCTGCGATATAATGCTCGCTTATTTTTTCACGAATATTATAAATACCCCAGTACTCACCGTTTATAAATGTAACCGCCGGTCGATATTCTAAATATTCAATATCCAAATCTTTTACGAGTGTTTGCATAAATGCATCACGAATATGTGTTTGATCGAAATCATTTCCCGAATTTCTTAAAATAAACGATTTGAATTCCTTAATATGAAAGCCCGGGAAAAGCTCATATTCCAGTTTATTCGATCCCTTATCACTTTTAAATTTCACAGCAAGCGACTTTTGCTTAAATCTTCTTGTGTAACCACCGTAAATATTTATTACAACATTATCGGCGAATCCTAAATTTTTATTCTCATCAAAAAACTGAATATGAGCAGGCTTCTCCCAATCCTCCCCATAGTTGATATAAATTCCGGTGGAGTTATCAAACAAATTTGCCGGATCAGTAATTAGTGAAACAACAGGGAGATCGGTATCCGCATAGTAAATGTATGACTGATTAATTATTGGTGAGGGAAGATAATTATCCTTCATACTTACGGCTCTTAGAATTGTTGTTTCACTAATACTGATTGGTCCGGAATACAAAATTGAATTTTCATCGGGATCGGTTCCGTCAAGCGTGTAATAAATCTCGCTGCTGCCGGCAGATAATTCCAATGTAATGGGAGAGTCGAACATCCCTCCGGTTATGGATACAACAACTGAATCAGCATAATCAGGAACGGCAATACCAGTGTTGGAAAAACCTGGTGACGGTTCCTGGAACATCCACTGCAAATCAGCATCAGTCTCTCTGCCGTATGAAACATCGGTTAAAGATGGAGGGACAGTGATTGAATCGACTATATTTCCTTCAGCATCACTCATTATTACCAATTCACCGTCCGCGCTGATCTTAAAATTAGTATGCCAGTAATTCATATTCGTATCTTTATCCGAGGCAAAGACTACAAGGAATTCACCCGGCTCAATTAAAACATTTCCGAACCGCCATTTACTCAGATTTGTGGAATCATCACTTAAATAATATCCAGTAAGGTCATATTGGCTGGTTCCATTGTTATAAATTTCAATCCAATCAGGGCTATCATTATCCTGATCCAATATAGTCGTATCGTTTGAAGCCATTACTTCATTTATAACTAAACTTTGGGAATAAGTTATACCAGCAATTGTCAATAATATTGTAAGAAGTAATTTTTTCATAAGTACTCAGCTATTCGCTTATTTGAGAAGAGTTAACTTTTTGGTTTCAATATTATTTCCTGATTTGAGCTGATAAAAATAAATACCACTTGCAAGGTTTCTTCCATCAAAATGTGCGGAATAATCTCCGGACTGGCGAATACCCTCAAATAGTGTAGCCACATCCCGCCCTAAGGAATCAAACACTTTTAATGTAACAGCATTTCGTTCAGAAATAGAGTATTCGATTATTGTTGAGGGATTAAACGGATTGGGATAGTTCTGATTTAAACCGAACGCTTTAGGTTGCGATGGATTTTCAGACACTGAAGTTGCACTGCCGGTAGAAACAAAGGTTGTGATGCTTGAAGCATCAAGTGTAACGGTAAAACCTGCGTCAGCAACAGCAATGGCGTTTTCTTCCACACAATCTTTAGATTCGGAAGTGACGTATGGTATGAAAGTCTCAGCAGTACCGTTTTTCAATGTGAATACCTGCTCTTTATCCAGTGAGGAAGTATTGATAGCAATAATAACTATTTTTGAAGTTGCGGAATCTCTATAAGCACTCGTATAAACTCCTCGTTGCGGAATGTAAGGACTTTCTACCCGGAGATAACCCGGTCTGATAAATCTAGCAAACTGCGACATAACATAACCGCGTTTCGATATCTCACCTTTTACAGCTCCATCAGGAGTTCTGGTATCAGAACCATCATCGTATATCGGCCCATAAAAACGAACTATATACCACCATATATATGCGCTCATTCCATTGTTCAGACAATCATTAATATCAATACCTGTTGATAAATTATCGGACCAGGAAGTTTCGAGAATAAGGTGTTCGGTCATCCAAACCTCTTTTCCCTTTTCCTCTGCAAGCGGATAAGGAGCCAGACCACCGCCGTAAATATGTCCACCGACTATATCGAAGTTCTCCAAAGCTGTGGCATCATTCAGAAGAGGGTCCGACATATCGCGTTTTAACTGATAAGATTCCGGTGCGATAAGCTTTGTCTTAACTGCTGCCCCATGCTCTTTTACGAACTTGAGCATCTGATCAGGACTGTAGTTACAAGACTCATAGCTAACTTCAATATCGGGTTCATTTTGAACTGAAACAGCATAAACAGGCGCTCCGTTGTCATCCATGTAATCAGAAAAACTGTTTAGATACTCAGCGTAATCATCGTAAAAAGTTTCCCGCAACTCACCGCCGGTAGTGTTATTATTGGTTTTCATAGAAGCCGGCGGCGACCATGGAGAGGCTATAAGAGTAACACCCATGTTATAAGCCGCTTTGGCTGTTGGTAAATTCAGTGAGAACTGGTTTTCATCGGAAGGCAATCTAAGCCGTAAAATAGAAAATCCAAGTTGTCCGTCACCTGTTCCAAACGCTTTCTCTATTTCAGCCTCCGTCATATCCGGCCTCCAGGGCATAATATTCGATGCACCGAATCCCCTAATTACCTGGTAGGTACTGTCCAAATCTATAACGGCTTCATCCTGAGCATAACAAATACTTAATTGAGCCATTAGAAATACTGCAATCAAACCTAATCTGAATCTATACTCATCAAGCATCGATCATCCTGAATTATTTAAGTAATAAAAATTTCTTTGTATCGATAAAATTTCCGGCAATCATCTGATAGTAATAAATTCCGCTGGCGAGAGAACCAGCATCAAAAGTTAGCGAATGACGACCCGCTTTTTGAGGCTCCTGTAATAATGTTGAAACTTCTCTTCCCAACATATCATAGACAATAATCGTAACATTACTATCCCCGACAATTGTGTAGTCAATTCTGGTTGTAGGATTAAACGGGTTCGGATAGTTTTGTTTTAATCCGAACTTTTGCGGAGACGCAGGTTCAGTTTCAACATCGGTTGGTACACATAGATTTTCTGCTTCCTCACCTAATCCTGCCGGCGGTGTCGGATCATTCGAAATACAGATTTTATCAAGTCTGGCTCCATCTTCCCGGAAAGTAATTGTAAACATGTGAGCGCCTTCGGTTAGATCAAAGTCATTCAGTTTAATCCACTGCCACCCGCTTGTTACAAGTCCATTGTACATTTCAAACTCGCCATCATCTACTTTAGCCCAGTATGAATCATCATCATAAGTAGGACAGTTTATTCTGACATAAACATTGAAATAATCAGTTGTGTCAATTTCGAACGGAATATAAATTGTACTCGCACTATCGGTTGGAGCTTGTTCAAGACTTTCTATACCTGATTTGACCGTAACATATTTGTCATTTGAGACCTGTGAATCATTCACGATCTCCCAATTACTGCCAACCACCCCGCACTCTGGTTCATAGTAATGTGATTCATTGTCAGATGTCGCTGACTGTTCATACAATGTATCTGCTCCAAGAAACAAATCCACGTCAACAAATTCGCCAAGGAACTGATAACCGGCAGCATTCGGGTGCAAATAGTCATTTGTATAAACATCCTGCATTTTAGCAGTATCGGCCGGATCACGAAGCGCTTTATCGAAATCGATAATCTTATCAAAATTCCCCGGTGTGCGAATCCATTCATTCACTTCAAGTCGAACAGATTCATGAGAGTCTGAGTAGTAGTAATGTCCTTTAAACGGAGTGATAGTGGCTCCGTAGATCCTTATATTCCTTGCATGCGCTTGAGATATCATACTCTTGAAAGCATTGATTACGTTTTCGGCAGACAAATTTCCACCGATATCATTAACACCGTAAAAAACTATAATCCAACGTAGTCCGGATTGTTCAAGAATGTCCGATTGAAAACGTGCCAAGCCGGAAGTGGAAACCAATGTACCGCCTATACCCATATTCAAAACTCCGACATGAGAAGTTGCCGGATTTTCGAGAAGTTTATCAGAAAAGAATTGTGTCCATCTATTATTCGGTCCTCCGTGTCCGCCATATCCATCAGTAATTGAATTTCCCAGAACTGCTACTGAAGCGGCTGTATCCGGAGCCAGAACATCAATCGAAGAAAGATTATACCAACGCTCAACTGTTGTTGCTCCGGTAAAGTCTGCAGACGCAGTTTGATCACCAACGAGTATATACGAATCAGTGCGCGAACCATAATGATGTGTCATATCAGCCGACGTTTCACACTGACCATAATAAATTGTTATTGCCAAAGGAATTCCCGGAGTTAGCGGGAAAGCAAGAGGGTCTGATGTAACTTCAGAATAGGCATTCATTGTTATTGATGGGTTACCGTTAAAAGTCAACTGAGCAATAGTAGAAGCATCAATGACACTTGATCCGGGATCAGTTGATACAGCGATATTTACCGAATTAAAAGTCACCGGAGTTGGACTAGTTATGTTTGAGAACTTGATACGAAGCGTATCACCACCGATTGACACACGGACAATCTGCCGCAATGTGTTGTTAGCTAAAAATGGAGAAGGCGGAGTATTGGTTCCAGCCGCGTATGGCGCAGTACTCCAAGTCCCAACCCATTTCGAATTCGAGTCGTTAACAGGATTCCCGTCTTCATCAACGTCATAACCTAATAGTGAAAGCATTTGAACAGCATACCTTGTTCCGAGTATTCTATAACCTTCGGAATTAAAATGCAGGTTATCAGATTGATCGGGACAGCCACTGGAAGAGATAACGTATGAGTTAGGAATTGTTCGCGGCAGTGTTCCGATTATTGAATTCATACTGGCACAGACTCCACCCTGATCGGAATGAACAACTTCCCCTACAAGCAAGGGTACTGACTCTGCATCCAGTTCCAAGTCTGCTAAAAGATCTTCATAAACTTTTTTAACTTTAGCAGGCCACTGTGAATCTCCGGTATTCGACTCCCCTTGGTGCAGCAATATACCTTTAATGACGCCATCCTGCTGAGACTGTTGAGCCAGATCCAGGAGATAACTGTAGGGATTACCATCATAAGCATTTATTATATTTTTCAGCCAGTCCTCAGTAACCGACGAAACATAATCCTGGTAACCATCCTTATCAAACAATTCAATTTTACATCCGGCTACGGAAACATTGATAATTCCAACCTTAATACTATCAGGAAGGACTTTAACCATCGTTCTGCCGAAATAATCAACCGGAGATAATCCGGTGGAACATCGGCATGTAGGGGGCTCTGCAGTATACCAGGCGCCTTTTGTCCTTCTAAGTTCGGAGCATTGAACAGCCTGATAAACCTGAAAACGGCTGTCAACAGTTTCATCCTGCTCTTCTATGTCACCCTGCCCTTCCATATTCGACTGCCCGAAGGAGAGATAAATATGAAAATTAGGATCCTGTGCGGATAATCTGGAGGATAAAATCATAATCAAGACCAACACAAATAATTTCAAATATTGCTTACTGTTTTTCATTAATTTTTACCATTCCTTTTGTCTTAAATGAATATTTACTTTAATAAAACCATTTTTCTACTCATTGAAACTGCATTGGATTCTATTTGATATACATAAACACCACTTGGATAATCGGGCGTCGGATTAAATGACGAGCCAGATGTATAAAAGTCGTTCCCGATTTTCGTAAGCGTTCGATCGGGATGATCTCCTGGAATAACCGGACTCATGTAAGTCTCAAAAGAGACTGATTTAGTGGCTAATCCTGAATTAATGAAAATAGAAATAACCAATATGAGTCTATAAAACTTTGACATTTTTACACTCCGATTTACAGCGGGTAAATATTAAATAATCAGGCTGACGATGGCGCTTTCAGATCAATTCCTAAACTGAATTTAAAAAGTGCGCCTGATCATTTACTTGCCGCTTTGCATCAAAACCAACCATATAGCGTTAATAACTTACATTGTCTGACAATATTGCTTTCTATACTCCCTGAGACCTACCCTTTTCTCTATCTTGAAATACCTTGATATATGCTCCATATCCGTAAAGTTAAATGTAGCAGCTATTTCCGAGATCGAGAGATCGGTTTCAATTAACATCTTTGAAATCAATTCAATCCTCACACGTCTGATTTCACCGTAAATTGTTCTGCGAATTGATTCTTTAAATCGTTTTTCAAGCGTCCTTCTGCTTAACGATGTAACTTGAACCACATCACTAACAATTATTTTGTTTCTGGCATTATGTCTTATGTATGAGATCGCCTTCGAAACCTCGGGATCGTTTACTGCCAGAACATCGGAGGATTGTCTCTGTATAATGTGACTTGGTGATACATTAATTTGTTTACCCTTTCCGGATTTACCTGAAATCATTTTATCCATTAATGAAGCTGCTTCATAACCGGCGGATTCAACATTCAACGCAATGCTTGTCAAAGGCGGATCTCCGGTTTCACATACAATCAGATCATTATCGACTCCCACAACCGCAACCTCCTCCGGTACCTTCAGGTTGTTAAGTTTACAGACTTCCAATATGTGCTGACCACGATCGTCGTTGCTTACAAACATACCAACCGGTTTAGGAAGAGAATTTATCCATTCACTAACATGGCGCTGCTCTTTATCCCAGTCAATTTGCCTTTTTATTTTTGGAGCAGAATACATATAAGTATCGAATCCCGAAGCTTTATTAAATTCATAAAAGTACTTACCCCGGTCTACCGACCAGTCATAGGCATCGAATCCGCAGAATGCAAAATTTCTGAATCCTTTTTCTATAAAATGATCACTCGCCATTTTAGCTATTGCTTTAGAATCGGTTTTAATCACAGGGAAATCCTGCGGATACTTTGAACTGTGTATTGCAAGTATTGTAGGTTTTTTCAATTTCAGCAACTCTTCAGTAATCAAAGTATCTCGCATAATAATACCATCAGGCTTCCAGCTGGTTAGCTTAGGCACGGAAGATTTGAGATCAATAGGTTCCTTATAAAACGACCACGGACCGTGAAGCCTGGAATAACGGGCAATGCCTGTAATTAGCTGTCTTCCGAAATTCCTGGATGTCTCTATTAGTAATACAACTCTTTTCATCTAATCGACCTCAAGACGTTCACCCTTTGATGCCGGTCCAGTGCGGAACCAATCAAAGTCAACATACCCGCCGTATTCTATTTCAGGGTAATTAAACAAACAATATTTATTACCTGTAAACACGGAAAGGTAAAACTGCATCTGCATAATATTTCCGATTGATTTAAATACTTTATTATCTATGCTGTATGAAAAAGATGCCGTACCCGTGTCGGGAACGGTTTCGCCTCCAAAATACATAGCCCCACCGGAACCATACAATGCAGAGACCTTCAAGTATATTTCAGAACTACAGAATTCGGTTGAATCAATTTCCACACCATCATTAACCATAATAACCAGATTAGTATATGTGCCATCACTATTATCGCTGCAAACCTTATCACCTATTCGTTTTTTTCAGTTACAATTGAAATTACATTGGTACCTTCAGCTTTTTCAGTGTCTCAACAACATCGTTTCGCATTTCTCTTGTGTTAGGTATATCCGACTCAGGACAAAATGGTTAAAGAAACATTCCAAATTAATTTGGAATGAAAGCAGCAAAATGTTATTACTCATGTAGCGCACACAAGAATTAGATAGACTCCTAAGTGGCTAAAAAAAGAACTAAATTTTATTAACAGAACATAGTAATTGAAGTTAAGACTGTCTTCGTATTGCCAGAGACCCATTTATGAAAGTATTTCTTAAATTCACACATCCAATTACTATTTCCAGTGACGCAATTAATTAAACTACATTTTAATTACTTTCAATCTTCAATTTTGCGTTCCCCAATCCGTTCGATTTGGCTAAAATAACTATTTCACCTTTTTCACCGGATAAGGAGCGAATAATTACTACTGCCACTCCGCTGAATGCTTTTCTAATATCAGATGGGAATGGAGTAAAATCGGTTGGATCACCGTTATCAGTAGCAACTATCTCACCGGGTCCTTCTACTAAAAACTGAATTGTATTTGTTGCAGTCGGAACAATTACCCCGTTTTCATCAACAACTTTAACTGTAATAAATGACAGGTCTTTACCATCAGCTTTAATCACATTTCGATCTGCTGTTAATTCTAATTCTGTGGACTCACCCGTAGTTTTCATAACTTCCTGTGCCCAGAGATCATCATTCTTATAAGCGATAACCTTTACCTCACCCGGTTCATATTTAATGTCATCCCATCGCAAACGATATTCGTATTCACTCTTTTTCTTGCGTCCATATGATTTACCGTTAATAAACAATTCGGCTTCATCTCCGGAAGTAAATACATGAACAGGCGTTACCTTCCCGATACGATCGGGCCAATTCCAATGCGGTATAATGTGTACCATAGGAGTATCCGGTAACCATTGAGATTTATACAAATAGAATCTTTCTTTCTTGAATCCTGCTAAATCTATTACTCCCGAATAGGAACTGCGCGAGCTGTAGTAAGGAGTAGGTTCGCCGATATAGTCGAATCCTGTCCATACAAATTCACCTCCAACGTAGGCATTGCGATCAATGGAGCCGAATATAACATCGGCAGATGAGCCGTAGTCGGCCGAGTAAAGTTCATATGCACTAACGTGTTGAATTGATGGATTCCCGCCGATACCGTCTCGAACAGGTGAGGTGATTTTATCCGTAACAGGAAACAGAAATATTCCGCGGCTGCTTACCCCGTGACCGGTTTCACTGCTTATTATAACTTTATCGGGATGCATCTTATGAAAGTCAGGAAATAAAGGCTTGGTTTGTATTCTGTCGGTACCCTCGAATACGGGATCCTGTCGAATTCCCTGACCCTGGTAGTTAAGACTAATTACATCCATTGAATTTGGAAACGGCATATCCGGTTTCGCCCAGTTCATAGCAGATGTTGTTAAGCGGGTGGGGTCTTCATCTTTACAAATTTGACGAAGTTTCCCGGCTAATTCAGCGCCATCTTCATCTGTATATTGCTCCCCAACTTCGTTCCCGTAACTCCACATTATTACCGAAGGATGATTTTTATCCCTTCGAATCATCGAGCGCAGGTCCTGTTCATACCAGTCAGGAAATATCAAATGAAAATCATGAGGAGTTTTCTTCCGCTCCCATACATCAAACGATTCATCAATTACCAGGAATCCCATCTGATCTGTTAAATCAAGCAACTCTGGTGCAGGCGGATTGTGTGCTGTCCTGATGGCATTACATCCCATATCCCTTAATATTTCGAGCTGCCTTTCAGCCGCCCTCGTATTAAAAGCTGCACCAATTGCACCAAGATCGTGATGTTGATTAACACCGTTTAATTTTATTAGTTCATTGTTTACATATACACCGGAATCAGGATCATACTTTAATGATCGTATACCGAAGGGAGTTTTATATTCATCAACGACTTTCCCGTTTTCCGATAATCTGGTTACAGCAATATACATATTGGGTACCTGCGTTGGAGGAGGCCCCCACAGTTTTGGACTTTCAATTATTAAAGATCCTTTAATGTTGCCCGTTTCATTTGCCGGAACATCAATAACATCAGATACTATTTCAGCTACGGCACCATCGAACCGCTTACTTTCACCATCAAGTTCAAAAAATTCAGTCACTGTGGAAATGCTTGCTACTCGATCGGATCTGTTCTCGATGGTTAAGTCCAGACTAATTTCAGCCGAATTCTCAGAAACGTATTCGGTATTAATTTTCGAACCCCACTGCGCAATATGAACCGGGTTTGTTTTAACAAGCCACACATTCCTGTAAATTCCGCCACCCGTGTACCAGCGTGAGGAATGATTCGGATTATCCAAACGTATAGCAAGTTGATTATCACCTCCCGGATTTACATAAGGCGTTAAATCCAAACGAAATGAATTGTAGCCAAACGGCCAGCCGCCTACCAATTTACCGTTTAACCAAACCATGGCGTAGGACATAGCTCCGTCAACATCAAGATAAATTATTTTGCTGGAATCGGAGACCGGGATCTCAAGTTTTTTTCTATACCATGCAACACCATGTACCGGTAAACGCCCCATTCCACCACTGACTTCAGGATCGGGTCCTTCGTAGAATGGTCCGTCAATTGCCCAGTCATGGGGCAGACTAATATCTTCCCATTTGCTGTCATCATAATCTTTTTGGACAAACGGGAAATCGTTCCCCGGGTTTCCATCCGGACGAACATGCTGATTTGCAGGATCTTTAATAAAATCATTTCCACTCGGTAAAATCCAAGGCTTAAGAACCATTTGCTTTATTTCAACATTTTCCGCTTCGGTTGGTTTATCGTCTGCTTCTCCGAAAGTCCAGTTTTCCTTCACTTGCGGACGTACATCGTAAATTAAATTATCGGCATCCTGCTGCGATTCGTACTTAAAGAATTTCCAACCATTGTTTAATGAAATACGCGGCCTTACTAACTCACCGTTATCTTTTACGATGGAATTTGTAGTTGCTGTTAACAACACGCCAAGTAGTACAACCAGAAGTACAATTAAAGGCTTTCGCCAAATATGGAATTTCAAATTAGCCAATGTTTCTTTTTGCAACATCATTTCTCTGTTTAGTGAAGTAATTAAGTATTTATTAAATAACACGATCTGAAGAGATATTAATTGTTTTTTATATTATTTCATTCGTAATTATATAATTCGAATCTTTGAATCCAGTACCCGTCGCTTCGCAGTATTCTAATATGCCTTCCCTGATGTGTCTGATCACCGTTTAAATGTCTAACCACTTTCCACATATCATTTTCGAATCTTCCCTGCTCGGCTTTCAGTATTCCAACAATCATTTCAGGATCTTTTTTATTCTTAAAAGTAATCACTACTCCTGACCCGGCCAGGTAAAACTCATTTTCATCAGTTTGAACTATTACACCACCTGTCATTTCCCATTCATTGCTTTTTGAGTTGGGTTCATATCCAAGTGTATAGCTATGTCTAGCGGTAAATTCGTAATCACCCAGATTAAAAACTCTTTCCTGATTCTCCTTATCAAATAAAAGTCCTTCTATTTTATTTCGACCATGATGTTGTGTAATTACAGGTGTTAACTGATCTAGCAATCCGTACATCTTACTCAAGGATTCGTTTTCAGGATCATCCTTCGATTCAATTGAGAAAGGAGAAAAGCCAATTGCTTCATAATGTCCGATAGTAAAGGCTGCTTTAGCCGCCACAGTATTATCGAACTTATGTTCAGGAATAAACAGCGGATTACCCTGACGCGTATACAGATCACACCATTCTTCTAAATCCGGATTATAAAAATCAGGAGATAAAAAATCTATACTTGTACCGACTGCCTTCCAGATATCCATAAGGTGAGGTAATGGTCCCCCGCTAGGATAACCATACCCCGGCAACCTTCCCGGTCGAGGCAAAGCTGCATTAACAAACATCGGCAGCGGATAAACTTCTTTACCTGCTTCAATAACTTTATTAGTATACTCGGCATAAAACCAGGCCATGAACAACTCATCGGTTTGAGGACCAATTCCAAATGTTTCTTCCCAAGTTCCGGACTCCCTATAACCGTTTCTTCCCCATACTTCTTTAATCTCAGGAACAAGGTTTTCTTTGTTTGCCTTCAAGTAATTGATTAATTCCGCAGGTACATTTTTATAATATTCTTCATTTGCCGGTTCACTATGATCTCTGGGGGTGGGTAGCATTCCAATCTCATTTTCCGGCTGGATCATAATTATAGTATTCTCTTTTTCATCTATTTCTTTTATATGTTGCATTAATGCCCGGAATGCGTTTATATCTGCCGATAAGTTTTGTTTACTAAATGGGGTTAGGATTTCGTGACTTCTGCCCGCATTGTCTTTAACTCTCGGGAATCTCTTCTGGTCTATTTTTACCCACGCCGGTGCATGACTTGACATACTGTTTTTCCAGGAACCGAACCAAAGTAGAACTAACTTAAAATTATTCTTTCGGGCTTGCTCAATTAACTTATCATATAGTTCAAATTCATATTTCTGTTCTTCCGGTTCAATCAGTTCCCAATATACAGGAGCAAGTACAGTGTTGAGATTCAAAGCCTTCAACGTAGGCCAAACGGATTTCATATATTCCATACTTGTAAAAGATGAATTGCCCAACTCCCCGCCAAGAATCAGATACGGCTTATTATCAACAATCAATTGAGTCGTAGTTCCTGTTTTTTTTAGATGCGGGATGCTATTTGAATTTCCCGAATATGTTTGATATTCCTGAGAATACAGGATAAATGAAAAGAAAAATATCGATAGTAATAATCTGGTCTTCATGAGTTTATTAATCCATAATTCTAAAAATGCCTGCCCAGCTCACCGGGCAGGCATTATTTAAGGCTGAACTTACTCAGCTTAAGTATCACTTTGCTTAATACTATATGCAAAGATCTTGAATTATTAATTAAAAATAATAATCCAACTAACAAGAAGAAAAACAACTACTTTATTTGAGTAACATCAACTTCTTAACATTAGCAAATTCACCGGCTTCAATTGAATAGAAGTAAATACCTGAAGCCAGATTTGAAGCATTAAACTCAACCTGATAGTAACCGGCATTAAATGTGCCATTAACCAATTCAGCAACTTTCCTGCCCAGAACATCAAAAACAACCAAGCTAACATCACCTGCTTTAGGAACAGCAAACTTAATAGTTGTCGTTGGATTGAACGGGTTAGGATAGTTCTGATCTAATGCATATACAGTTGGCAGACCCGGTTTTTCATCAGCTTTAACACCTACCGGAACATCGTCCAATGCGATTTGATCTACGTGAACATCAACCAAATCCAAAGCCGTTGCAGTAGAACTGTTCAGAGCAAAGTTAATACTATTGTATAAATCTGTAACAGGAGATTCGTCAATAATAGTACCCATTAATTTATAGCTCGCATCGCTCTTTTCAATTATATATCTAATCTCTCGATTTCCACTTTCCTGTTCAATTACATAAAGGTAGAACTCGTATTCGCCTGCTGAACCAACAGCTCCGTCAGGACTCTGTACCTTTTCACTAAGGACCACACTACCTTCACCATCAGTTTCCATCCAGCTTGTACCAAATACAGAACCGATTGTACCGTTTACACCATTCCAGGAAGCCAATGGATTATTGCCACTTGGCGGAATGAAAAGATAGCCATTACCTTCATCGGAACCATTCCAGGAAGTACCGTTATCCAGTGTATCCAGCGTACCGGCATTGGCCATGCTAAACAGACCAACTCTTAAGGAGCTTTGATCCTCGAATCCGCCGCCAGTTAGAATCAACTCACCTTTAATTTCAAGAGCCAATTCCGATGTTGGTTTAACAGGACTATCAAATTCACCATGAATTGCAACCCAGTCAGTAGCTACTGCAGTACCTGATAAGGTTAAGTTTCCAGTGAATTCACCCGGAGTTAGACTCCAGCCACCCATATTATTACCAATAAATCCCCATTCGCCGACATAGAATGCTGAGAATGGAGGATCCGGTACTTCGATAGGATCACCTTTATCTACTTGAACCTCGAGTACACTCATCTCAGTCCATTCGACTTCGTTGATACCGAATAATATACCGTTGAACTTTTTCGTTACCGAGGTGTCGATTACTGTTCCTCCGTACCAGTAATTATTATCTTCTTCTATCAGGTACCATTTGATTTCATTGGTATAATCATCTATTGATCTAACAGATACCGCGAAATCATAAGTGCCTTCTATTATTTCGGCATTTCGAGGGATTTGTATAATATCAGATATCGGACCGCCGCCATTACTCCACGTGCTTGCCCAGTTACCGTTGTTTATAGTCCATACCGTGCCGCTTCCTCCTGCTCCGTTTGACATCGTTCCCGCACCCGTACGAGGATGGAATCCGTATCCGAAGTGATTACCGGTATGTGACCATGTTGCTGAATCCGTTAGTGCGTTTACCAGTGTTGAATTACTGTCCTGATAGGTTAGTGCATATCTTAACGGTGTATATGCTGCTTCTGCGCTTGCACCTACAAATTTGATCTTTCCTTCTACTATTATTGCTTTTTCAGTACTTATTTCTACATCCTGTCCGAAACCACCCTGTAAGCCTTTCCAACCGCTTACATATTCTCCGGCTATCGTGGCATCTCCTACAAGAGTTGTACTGTCGTTCAATATCGGCCATAGTGAATTATATTCACCCGATAAACCCCACTGATCTACATAATAGGATTCCCATGGAGCTTCCGGTACTTCGATAGGATCGCCTTTATCTACTTGAACCTCGAGTACACTCATCTCAGTCCATTCGACTTCGTTGATACCGAATAATATACCGTTGAACTTTTTCGTTACCGAGGTGTCGATTACTGTTCCTCCGTACCAGTACTTATTATTCTCTTCTATCATATACCATTTAACTTCATTTGTGGTATCATCAATAGATATTACTGAGATTGCGAAATCATATGTGCCTTCTATTATCTCAGCGTTTCTTGGCTGTTGATTTACGGCTGCTACCGGACCGCCGCCGTTACTCCACGTGCTTGCCCAGTTACCGTTGTTTATAGTCCATACCGTGCCGCTTCCTCCTGCTCCGTTTGACATCGTTCCCGCTCCCGTACGAGGATGGAATCCGTATCCGAAGTGATTACCGGTATGTGACCATGTTGCTGAATCCGTTAGTGCGTTTACCAGTGTTGAATTACTGTCCTGATAGGTCAGTGCATATCTTAACGGTGTATATGCTGCTTCTGCGCTTGCACCTGCAAATTTGATCTTTCCTTCTACTATTATTGCTTTTTCAGTACTTATTTCTACATCCTGTCCGAAACCACCCTGTAAGCCTTTCCAACCGCTTACATATTCTCCGGCTATCGTGGCATCTCCTACAAGAGTTGTACTGTCGTTCAGTATCGGCCATATCGAATTATATTCACCCGATAAACCCCACTGATCTACATAATAGGATTCCCACGGAGCTTCCGGTACTTCGATAGGATCACCTTTATCTATTTGAACCTCGAGTACACTCATCTCAGTCCATTCGACTTCGTTGATACCGAATAATATACCGTTGAACTTTTTCGTTACCGAGGTGTCGATTACTGTTCCTCCGTACCAGTACTTATTATTCTCTTCTATCATATACCATTTAACTTCATTTGTGGTATCATCAATAGATATTACTGAGATTGCGAAATCATATGTGCCTTCTATTATCTCAGCGTTTCTTGGCTGTTGTTTTACGGCTGCTACCGGACCGCCGCCGTTACTCCACGTGCTTGCCCAGTTACCGTTGTTTATAGTCCATACCGTGCCGCTTCCTCCTGCTCCGTTTGACATCGTTCCCGCTCCCGTACGAGGATGGAATCCGTATCCGAAGTGATTACCGGTATGTGACCATGTTGCTGAATCCGTTAGTGCGTTTACAAGTGTTGAATTACTGTCCTGATAGGTCAGTGCATATCTTAACGGTGTATATGCTGCTTCTGCGCTTGCACCTACAAATTTGATCTTTCCTTCTACTATTATTGCTTTTTCAGTACTTATTTCTACATCCTGTCCGAAACCACCCTGTAAGCCTTTCCAACCGCTTACATACTCTCCGGCTATCGTGGCATCTCCTACAAGAGTTGTACTGTCGTTCAGTATCGGCCATAGTGAATTATATTCACCCGATAAACCCCACTGATCTACATAATAAGATTCCCACGGAGCTTCCGGTACTTCGATAGGATCACCTTTATCTATTTGAACCTCGAGTACACTCATCTCAGTCCATTCGACTTCGTTGATACCGAATAATATACCGTTGAACTTTTTCGTTACCGAGGTGTCGATTACTGTTCCTCCGTACCAGTACTTATTATTCTCTTCTATCATATACCATTTAACTTCATTTGTGGTATCATCAATAGATATTACTGAGATTGCGAAATCATATGTGCCTTCTATTATCTCAGCGTTTCTTGGCTGTTGTTTTACGGCTGCTACCGGACCGCCGCCGTTACTCCACGTGCTTGCCCAGTTACCGTTGTTTATAGTCCATACCGTGCCGCTTCCTCCTGCTCCGTTTGACATCGTTCCCGCTCCCGTACGAGGATGGAATCCGTATCCGAAGTGATTACCGGTATGTGACCATGTTGCTGAATCCGTTAGTGCGTTTACAAGTGTTGAATTACTGTCCTGATAGGTCAGTGCATATCTTAACGGTGTATATGCTGCTTCTGCGCTTGCACCTACAAATTTGATCTTTCCTTCTACTATTATTGCTTTTTCAGTACTTATTTCTACATCCTGTCCGAAACCACCCTGTAAGCCTTTCCAACCGCTTACATACTCTCCGGCTATCGTGGCATCTCCTACAAGAGTTGTACTGTCGTTCAGTATCGGCCATATCGAATTATATTCACCCGATAAACCCCACTGATCTACATAATAGGATTCCCATGGAGCTTCCGGTATTTCGATTGGATCGCCTAATTCAGCAGAAGCACCTATTATATTGAATTCTGTAAAATCGACATCGTTGATACCGAATAATATACTGTTGAACTTTTTCGTTACCGAGGTGTCGATTACTGTTCCTCCGTACCAGTACTTATTATTCTCTTCTATCATATACCATTTAACTTCATTTGTGGTATCATCAATAGATATTACTGAGATTGCGAAATCATATGTGCCTTCTATTATCTCAGCGTTTCTTGGCTGTTGATTTACGGCTGCTATCGGACCGCCGCCGTTACTCCACGTGCTTGCCCAGTTACCGTTGTTTATAGTCCATACTGTGCCCTGACCTCCTGCACCATTTGACATTACTCCTGTGCTTGTTCTCGGATGAAAACCATATCCGAAGTGATTACCGGTATGTGACCATGTTGCTGAATCCGTTAGTGCGTTTACAAGTGTTGAATTACTGTCCTGATAGGTCAGTGCATATCTCAATGATGTATATGCATTACCCGCATCAGCTCCAACAATCTGTAATTTGCCTTTCACAACCAATGCTTCCGTTGATGTAATACTTATTTCGGAAAAGCCACCTTGTAATCCTCTCCAGGCACTTACCACTTCTCCGGCAATCGAAGCATTACCTGGTGCTGTAGATGCATCATTTAATATCGGCCACACTGTATTATATTCGCCTGATAAACCCCATTGGGTAATTAGGTCATTCTGTGCCTGCAATTCACCCCCTGCGCCCAGCCAAAAGGTAATTGTTAAACACGTAAGTGCGTATAAAAACCTTTTCATCAATCCTCCTCGATTATTAGTAAATATTAGTTGGTTAAAGAACATATTCAAATCATCTTTATACGGTTAATTGTTGTTTTAACCGGTTTAATTACACTTTAAAAACATACCTGCGGTTGAAACCGCAGGTATTAATTATATAACTATTTAATCAATACGAATTCTTTTGAGATAGCAATGTCGCCAGCTTGAAGTCTATATATATACACACCGCTCGAAAGCCCTGCTCCGTTGTAAGTTGCGACATAGTTTCCGGCCTGCTGGAATCCCTGGTGAATAACTGCAACTTCCTGACCAAGAGTATTGAATACCTTCAACGAGACCTGAACTGCTTCAGGAATAGAATAGTTGATTTGTGTTGTCGGGTTAAACGGATTAGGATAATTCTGGCTCAATGAATATTCTGACGGAGTGCCGACAACTTCTTTAACACCTACATTAGGATCGCCGCTGTTCAGCCAGTTATTAATGGTTACCCATTCCTCATCTCTTTGAGCTTCCCACAATTCCTTCTCATCAGGATACCAATTCAAATCTCCCAACGGAAACTGTCCCATAGCTGCAGTTTTGTAAGCTGCATTGTTATAAGCGAGGTTTTCGGGTAATGGCCAGGTCTGGGCAAATGTAGCATTAGGCTGATAAGCCCAGTCAATATCAAGTCCTGTACCCCATTTACCTTCAAGGAACATTTTTAAGGTGTCTTCATTTGTCGGAGCCACAATAAAGTCCGGATCGTCCGTATAAATTGTGGACCAATCAACGTTCATCTTATTAAAGACTTTGTTTCCATCGCCGTCGGTAGAGTCGATTATTGCAAGAGCATTATCCCCGATCATTGGCGCAGGATGGCGAATCTCTTCGGGATGTCGCGTTCTAATCTGTTCGGCACACCAGTCACATTCAGTAGTATAATTCAAATACCAATCCTGATACATATATACGTTGTTACCCACAAAAAGTTTTCGATCGAAATCAGTAAAATCAACAGCAAACTCAAAAGAATCTACTTCGGTAAGACCGTTGATTAAACCGCCCCCGGGAGGATCACAAAGTCCGTCTTCAAAGTCATCGTAATCCTGTGTGCCATCCTCACCCATGTCACAAACGTCAAGAGCTCTGTAGCCCATCATGTAAGGATTAACAAAAATAGAATTAGTGATTGATGTATTTCTAAGCCAGCCTGCAGACTGATAAACCCATTCAATTGAATTTATCAGTGTACAATGATTTATATGAATATTATCGCCGTATTCATTCCCCTCCTGCATAACTATACGACTCAGGTTTGAGAACGTACAGTTTTCAAAAAGAAGGCTATCATAATGGAATCCTGAGCTCTGGTAAGGGAAAGAAACTGCACGTCCGTAATACTGAAAGTGATAATCTGACAAGTTTCTGAAGTAACAGTCTTTAAATATACCGACGAAATGATCAGCTTTAACGGTTATAGATCCACCTGCTTCGGAACCTATTTGGCTATAATCAAAGATACATCCTTCGAAGTATCCCTTTTCAACATCGTCACCCTGAACGGCTGCAGAATCTTCAAATACTATTCCGGTTTGTCGCTGTATACCGGAAAAGTCATCAAATCTTATCCAGATGTTCTTCATAGTAACATCGCCATAAGTTTGGATTAGATATGTCTTATCAATATCTTCTTCAGTCCATACAATCTGCGGCGGAGCTGATTCTAAAGTGTTGCCTGGTTTTGGAGCAACAATCTCCAAGTTTTCCCCAAAACTCATAAAAATACTTCTACTCAGAACGTATACATCATAGGGTGCGAGTTTGAATACTTTATCATTAATTGTACCTTCGGCTCTCGCAGCTTCGATGGCATCATTTAGAGTACCGTACTGCTGGGTTGTGTAAAAACCATCCACATCAATCGTATCCTTCTGAGCATAGATGCTAAAGCTCAAAAAAATGAACACTGTGAAAAATAATAATGATTGCTTCATGGCAACTCCTTTTAGTTAGTTTATAGGTTAAAACATTTATAAATAATCATCATCTTAGTATCTAAGCCTTACACCAAAATTACCTGTTAAACCATAATTTTGAATTCCCTGATATCCTCCTGTGGATTCCTGAATCCAGCTGGTCTTCTCATTATTAAGATTGCTGAGATCCATGAATAATTCGAGATCATACCAGGGAAGTTTCTGACGAGCTGAAAAATCGATTCTTAAATATTCTTTAGTATTAGAATTATTCTCCGGATATTCACCACCGTTATATCTTGCCGAGTTATCCTGGAAAAGCACTGAGAACCTTGCGGAGAAACCTTCGTAGTCATAACCGATATAAGTATTTAGAATATGGTTCGGTTGATCAATTAATCGTCCGTTGGAAGAACTGTCTATCAGAGCAAACTGAGGTGGTCTCGTGCCCGGTATTAACTCAATAGCATAGAATGGATATTTTGTTTCAGAATAAATGCGGGCATAGTTTATGCCAAATACTAAATTGTTGAATGGGGCCGGGAGATACCAGAAACTATGTTGGAAATCCAGTTCGATTCCCTTGACGGTGGCATCATAGGGATTATTTAACGGTCTGTAAACTTTACTTCCGTTCTGTGGTGTTACAACTGTTTCACCGTTTCGAACAATCTGGTAGCGGGAAAGCGAATCGACTCCGGCGTTTTGAGCAGCATCCAAATTATATGCTGCAGAAAAGACGAAATTTTCAATTGTTTTATAAAAAGCGCCAATTGTTAACAAGCCCAGTTCGTTAGTATGGAAAGTGAGGTTTATATCATGATTATACGCTTTAGCCGGTTTCAACTCCGGATTACCGGTATAGATGTAATTACCCTGTGTAATAGTAAACTTCGGACTTAACTGATGGTAATCTGGTCTTGCCAGTGTTTGTGTATATGCATACCTGATATCCATCCAATTAAACGGGGAATATTTAATCTGCCCCATCGGAAGGATGAAATCGTTTGTTGAGACCGAGGTAGTATCATACATTCTCTGAAGCTGGGGATTCCTCATATCCCTTGCGTTATAGGCAAAATAGTCCGACTCAACTTTCTCATATCGAGCGCCTCCAAGAACAACAAAATTAAGAAAGTTTAACTTTGTCATTGCATATCCGGCATAGTATTCTTCCGAAAAATGGTAATCGTTCGTTAATTGCTGAAATGGCCCGTCGTACCAGCCGCCTTCCCTTCCAGAACTATTAGCCGAATTGGAGGCATCGAATTCAGGATTACCTACGATATAATCCATGATATCCGCAAGTAAATCAGGATCGGCGCTGAAGTAGATATCACCATACTTATCATCAAGGAAGGCATCAAAAAGATCCTTATCGTCATTTAGAAACAATTCACCTGTAAAGTCTCCTGCATCATTTGTAAGCAGTCCGAATCTTTCGGAGATTTCCCTTATCATTTTCGGTTGAATATTGTCACTGGAATTCACATCTCCGGTTCCATTAAAAGCTAAATAAGGTGCTTCCTGATCAGTGGAGTTCAACTGTCTGGTAAATTGGCCGCCAAACTTAAAGGAACCGCTTACTGAATTTCCGATGTTGAAAGGGATTTCAAAATCAGCTTTGTATGCAAACTTCTCTTCATGATAATCGTTACTGAACAAGTTTCCACTTCTAAGAACAACATTGCTGTCTCCGGCAAACTGCACAAGATAGTTGAGGTCTTCCGGAACCAGGTTATCACGGTCCTGGATCAATATACCGCCGACCTGATTAAAATTAATGACAGGTGATTTATCTAAAACATTATTGGAAGAGGTAAAACTGGCAGATAAATCGGCTGTTAAAAAGTCGAAATCATAGTCAAGTTTTATTGAATGCATTCTCTGTTCAGTAACGTTCTCACCCAACTGAAGCCGCCATTCCATCCTGCCGTTATTATAATTCAATGTCTGGTTGTTATCCTTATAATCGGAGTTTAACCTTGCATAAAGATTAACGAATTTAATAGATCCGAAAGGTAAGGCATAATCAATAATCAGGTTTCCGCCAAATCTGTCCCTGGTTTCAATGTGGCGGTTAAATACAACAGAAGATACTTTCATTGGTCGAAAGCCCGTTTCAGGATCAATACCAACCCCTTCTTCTGCAATTAAATATGAAGCATTAAGATTATCTGCGTTTCGATCATATGATTCGGCATTTACTAAAGCATATATACCGAGTTTGTCGCCAAAGAAGCGGTCGCTACCCGATGCAACAAACCGATAATTACCGAACGTATTGCTTTTTGCCGTATATCCCTGCTGCCATAAAAGATCGAAATGAGTATCTGACGGAGCTTCTCTCAGTTCCATATTAACCGTACCGCCTATTGAGTTGGCATTCATATCCGGAGTAAGAGATTTGTAAACTGCAATAGTCCTTATCATATAAGGAGATACCATTGTAAGATCAACACTACGGTCGTTTTGAAGCCCATTAGTTGACACGTAAGGATCGGATGTAACTCCTATGCTCGAACTACCTGTCGAGGAAAGTTTTACACCTTCTATTTCAATGGAATTATATTTCGGTGCCAGTCCCCTGATTACAACCTTATTCGCTTCTCCGGAACTCTGCGTTGTAGATACTCCAGGCAGCCTGCTCAGTGCTGCAGCGGCATTAAAATCAGGCAGTTCCTGAATTTTTTTTTCTGATACAATATTGGCGATATTGTCCGATGCAAGCTGCTGGTTAATTGCAGCGAGCTGCCCCTGTGCCTGACCGGTCACAAGAACTTCTTCCCCTTCAATTGTCGATAAAGCCAATTCAAAATCCTGCGCCAGAAGTTTCCCTTCCGGAATATCGATTTCCATTTCTATAGGTGTATACCCGACATAGGAAACAATGATTGTCTGTTTACCGGACGGAATATTTCTGAGAATATAGTCGCCATCAAGATCGCACGCGGTTCCGATACTCGCACCTTTAACAACGATGTTAGCAAAAGGAAGCCCGTCGCCGGTAACTTTATCAGAGACATGTCCTTTCAATCCTCCGCTTTGCTGGGCGAATAATCCGAAAGGAAAAATTAAAAATAGTAATAGGAATAATGTAGAAAACCGTAAAAATTTAAGGAACATCCTGTCCTCCTGTTAATTCCTGATATTTATTATTTATTTGATTTCTTAATATTATTGCTGGGTATGATAATTGACTCGTAGAATTATTTGTTGAAACTTTGGTATACTTTAGCTTACGAGGTGATGTTGGGAAGTGGTAATTTATTTCTATACCGGATACGACGAAATCCTGAATTGAATTCACCAGCAGTGATTCATTTTTAATATTCGACAAATTGGACTTGCCGGGAATTTCCAACTCAGCCGAATAGAGCGGCTTGACGAATATGAACATTAGAATCAAAATGGTAAATATTCGTAAATAATTATTAAGTAAGTATTTCATTCTCCCAACTCCAGGTACTGATAGTTACATTAGTTAGTGGTCTTACTCTCTCCTAATATCTGCTTAATCTACCTGAACAACGATCACTGTGCGTACTAAAAATTAATTTGTTACCTCCGCTAATCTTCTGGAAGTTAAATCCTGTTCTATTTTTTCCATCATTTTATTGTTAAGCGGATAGAATATTATAAAGGCAGCTCCTATTAATCCTATTATCGCTGTAACAACGCCCAATAAACCTAAAATTCCACCGATGGATTCGGCAGTTTGCTGTTGATTAGCAATAAATCCATAATATGCCAAACCCCATCCAGTAAACGCACCACCAATGGCAACACCGAGTTTCAGAGCAAATAAAGATGCCGACATTATAAGTCCTGTAGCCCGCCGCTTGAATTTCCATTCTCCATAATCAGCAGTATCCGTATACATCGCCCACTGAAGTACTGAAACAGGACCATAGAAAAATCCGGAGATTATGTTAACTGCATAGATTAAAAAAACACTATCAGGGGATAAAAAGAAGAACGGTATACAGAAAACCGAACTTAATGCCAGAAATCCACCATAAGTAGTTTTTTTATCAAATATTTTCGTCAGCCATTTACTAAGAATAGCTCCAATAAGCGTTGCGATAGCTCCACTCGTTAAAAAGTATGACATAGAAAGTTCGATGTGTGCGCCGAACAAATCAATTGAATGATCCTGCACGTAATATTTAATATAATATGGCATAATACTGGATCGAACTACAATGTATGTTAACTGAAAAACAGTCGCACCGGCAATGAGCAGCCAGGGTTTGTTAATAAACAAATCTTTTGAATCTCGTTTAAAATCCGCTTGCTGATCTTTTGGAGGATCCACTCTTTCTTTGGTTGTGAAAAAGGTAACAATCCATAAAATTATAGAAAGGACAGCATAGCAGCCTATTGTTAACTGCCAACCAAGCTGTGCATCCCCATTACCAAAATATTCAACGAGTGATTCGGTTGCACTTGTTACAATTAAAAGTCCGCCATACGCAGCAACAAACCTGAAAGACGAAACTTCCGTTCTTTCCAATGAGTTCGGACTTATTACACCCATCAACGCTGAATACGGCACGTTAATGGCTGTATAGATCATCATCATCAAAGTATATGTTACATAGGCGTAAATTATTTTCTCAGATGTGTCGAAATCAGGTGTTGTAAACATAAAGAAGCCGATAACTCCGAAAGGAATTGCGAGCCAAAGAATGTAGGGACGGAATTTGCCCCACTTGGTTTTCGTTCTGTCTGCTACCATACCCATAATCGGATCGTTTACTGCATCCCAAATCCTTGTGATTAAAAACATGGTACCGGCAACAGCAGTCGGTAATCCGAATACATCGGTATAAAATATTAGTAGAAAGTTCACGAATGTCTGGAAGAACAGGTTAGAGGCAGTATCACCCAGACTAAATCCGACTTTTTCCTTTAATGATAAACTCTTGGAATTTTCCTGCATTCAGCTACTCCGCAATAAGTTCAATTAAATGAACAGGTTTACTAACTACCTGTAATATACAGTTAGAATATTAATAACAAGGTTTGAATTCAACTGAGTGTAAATCTCTGGTACTGTTTAAATGACGTCTCAGCAACTCTTTTCCCCTTCTACAAATATTTCTACTAATTAAGTTCTCCAATTCAATAAACCGCTAAATAAACCTGATATAGATAAATCTGCCGCGAATTCTCTTTTGTATTTCTAACTGGTTACTAGTTAAAATTTAGAAATACTATTCTTTTTTTATTTTACCTGATGGTAGTTGAATTCAAGTACAATAATTATGCTAAACAATCGTTAGCTTAAGCTTTGTTAACTCTTCATCTCTCGAAGATGTACCAATCATAATCTCGAATTCACCCGGCTCAACAACAAATTCTTTATTAATATTCGTGAAAGCAAGTAAATCCGGAGAGATGGTAAATTCCAGAGTTGTTGAATCGCCAGCTTCTAAAAAGATTTTCTTAAATCCCTTAAGCTCTTTTACAGGTCTAGTAACACTGCTAACCACATCATGAATATACATTTGAACAACTTCGCTTCCTGCTAATGGACCTGTGTTTTCTATAACGCAACTAACTTTTGCGTCAGTACCTTTCTTTATTTCAGATTTCTCAAGTTTCACATCACTGATATTGAAGCTCGTATAACTCAATCCATACCCGAAAGAATATAACGGATTGATATCATCGAATAAATATCCCCTTCTCGACGAAGGTTTATAGTTATAATGACACGGGATATGACCTGAAGAATGCGGAAATGATATAGGTAATTTGCCGGCAGGATTGTAATCCCCGAAAATTACATCTGCCACCGCCACACCTGATTCCTGACCTAGATACCAGCATTCAAGTATTCCGTCCACATTATCCTTGATATAATTGATTGATTTCGGTCGACCGTTGAATAAAACCACTACAACCGGTTTGCCGATCTCAACAATTTTTTGCACAAGTTCATTCTGAGAACCGTAGAGGTCGAGGCTGGGTCTGTCACCCATATGATCTTTATTCCACGCTTCCCTCGATGTTTGTTCATTACCGCCGATTACAAGCACAATTTCATCTGCCTGTTCAGCAGTTTTTACAGCTTCGGCAATCAGTTTTTTATCTTCTTCAAAATCAGGTGGAGTTACAATATCTTCATCCCATGATCCACCAAGTGTGATCTTGCATCCTTCACTGTATAGTATTTCAATACCATCACCGGCTTTAATTTTTATTCCTTCAAGCACAGTTGTATAATACTTTGGTTGTCCACTATAACCACCCAACAGTGTTCTATCGGCATTTGGTCCGATAACGGCAATTTTTTTACTTCCACTATTTTTAAGCGGCAGAATTTGGTTATCATTTTTCAGTAATGTTATTGTCTCACGGGCTGCCTGTAATGCAAGCTTCCTTTCATTTTCCAGCCTCTGGGCATTGTTTACAGCTTCCGGATCGACATACGGATTCTCAAATAATCCTAATTTAAATTTATATTCCAGCATTACGGAAACTAGTTCATCAATTACAGAAACGTCGAGTGCGCCTTCTTCAACAAATTCTTTAAGAAAAGGATAGCAGTCGTAATCGGGAAGTTCAATATTCACACCGGCTTTTGCGGCCAGGTATGCAGCTTCTTTTTTATCCATTGCAACTTTATGGCTTACCGTCTCTTCTTTCTCATTTAGTTCGGTGATGGCGAAGTAATCGGAAACAACAAAACCTTTGAAGCCCCATTCTTTCCTTAGTATATCTCTTAACAGCCAATGATTAGCATGCGACGGAATCCCGTCAATTTCATTATAAGAGGCCATAACGCTAATTGCGTCTGCTTTATCCAGGACTTCTTTGAATGGATATAAATAATAATCTCTTAGTTCTCTCTCTGAATAATTTGCAGGCCCGCAATTCGAACCTGATTCGGGATTACCGTGAGCCGCAAAATGTTTCAGTGTGGCAATAACTTTTTTATTATCATTAAATTTCGCATCCCCCTGAAAACCCTTAACCGCTGCAATCCCCAACTGTGCAACAAGATAGGGATCTTCACCAAATGTCTCTTCTACTCTTCCCCATCTTGGATCTCTTACTATATCAACTACCGGTGTTAAAGCTTGTTGTGCTCCACGTGAACGAACATCTTCAGCTATAGTACTGTAAATGTTCTCGATTAATTCAGGATTAAATGTTGAAGCCAATCCGATAGGTTGCGGATAACTCGTAGCGCTTTTTGCAGCAATACCGTGCAAGCATTCCTCATGAAAAATAACCGGAATACCCAGACGCGTTTCTTCAACAAAGAACTTCTGTAAAGTATTTGCAAGCTCCGCCATTGCTTTTGGTTCTAATCCGCCGGCAGTATCACTTAATCTTGCAATTTGTCCCAAACCATCTTTCAGCACTTCTTTATATCTTGTTAAGTCCAACTCTTCTTTTTCATTCTGCATGATCTCTTTTTTAATATTCCAGATGCAGGACATCTGAGCAATTTTTTCATCTAGAGTCATCAGGCTTAACAAATTTTCAACTCTTTCATTAATCGATATATCCGGATTCAGGTAATCTTGCACTTGTTCACTCTTAATTGTAGCTTTTTCTATCATGTCATTTATCCGTTATAGGTACACAAATAATTATTTCCAAAGTAACTATCCCGATCATTATTAATAGTAATAATGCGTAACAAATTCACGAGCCGAATACTATTATTACTGATCAGAACCGGGTTAAACAGAACGTATATTTACCATTTATATTTAGCAAGGTACTATCGGTACTCACTTGCATATACTCGTGAATATCAACCATAAGGCAGTAAATATTTTTAGTTTGGTAAATAGGTTACTTAAGAACTTTGATGTAAATCATCATACATTTTAATGGTTTTTAACAGTTCAAAAATAATTGAACCGGTTTAATATTGTAAATACCCAAATGAATGTCAATAAAAAAAGTAATTGTACATTAATTTTTCATGAAATTTTAACGAACGGATTATCTATAAGAGATGGGGAGTTTTTAAACTACTCCGGTGGGAGCCATAATAAAGCTAATGTAATACATTTGAGGAGGCGACAGATAATTATCCGAAGGTTTTAGAGAATGCATTAATGAACAAACTAATTCAATATATGCGAAGTAAGAACTACTATTCCCCGCTTAACTCACGGGAAGATTCTCGAATAACAAATTCAGTATCCAACACAACTTTCTCGGGTGGTTGAAGTTCGGAAGCTTCGATATTCCTGATAAGAATTTCAGCCGCTTTTCGGCCGATTTCCTTTTGAGGCGCACGAATAGTTGTTAGCGGCACAGGATAGATCTGGGCGTAGTAAATGTCATCATTACCAATTATTGAAATATCTTCCGGAACCTTTATGTTGAGTTCTCGCAGCACCATCATTACCGCCAGGGCTTGTTGATCGTTAAAACAGACTACTGCCGTGGGAATCTCATCTTTGTTAAGAGATTTAAAATATTCCATACTATTACTATAACTATCTTCATAGCTGGAGCCGATTGAAATTATCATCTGTTTATTAAAAACAAGAGTTCGTTCGCTGAAAGCATGTCGGAATCCCTCAATCCTCTCCTGAGTATGAGAAGAATGCGGCGGACCGGCAAAATGTACTATTTTAGAATGACCGCAATCAATGAGATATTTCACTGCCCTTTTAATTGCTTTGAGGTTATCAATCGCAACAACATTTGCCTGGATTCCTTTAACGTCTTCAAGCAACACAAAAGGATAATTGATCATCTTCAATTTAAAAAGGTGCTCAATTTCGGCTTCCCCTTCAACTATCGGGGCAATTATGGTACCTTTTATATCCTTTGTGGAAAAGAGGTGTGATAAATGTTTTTCATTGTCGTGACTGTTTTCAGAACTGGAGATAACTACCGCATAACCTTTTTCATTTGCATATTCTTTTACACCGGAGGCAATCGAAGTATAGAAAGGATAATTAATATCTTTAATTATTATTCCAATACTTTTATCGTGATCCTCATTTTTCAGATTTCTTGCAATTCCCTTGGGTCGAAAATTCAAATCCTTCATTATTTGAAGAATACGATCTCTGGTGGCGGGCTTAACGGAATTTTTAGCATTGATAACTGCGGAAACCGTACCTTTCGAAACTCCGGCCTTTTCAGCAACATCTTCAATAGTAATTTTTTTCATTGGTACTCCAGCACGAAACAGCTATTCAAGCTGAATTTGTAATTTCAGGTTATGAAAACTATTCTATTGGAAAACTAAATGCAATTTGCTTGTCATTCTTTTGAGAACAGTAAAGTTCGTGACAACATTTATCACGATAAGCTTTCATTTAATTTTTCTCACAGTATTTATTAACTGTAATTTATACTCAAATGAATTCCAATTAAAAATAGTCTGTATAATGAGACATATTGTACCCTGTTAAACTCAGAAACAATTATAAATCAGGGGAATCTTAACAAGAGGCATCTGAATTTGGGCAGAATTCAATCAATATAAAAATAACAATTAAATTAGAACAAAGTAATTCAAAAATTATTTATTAGTATATAGCAAATTAATAGTCAGCATAAAAGTGGCCTAATTAGCAATTTAATGGGTTAGATCGCTTTTGAACCGGTTCAATAATAGAGAAGTATCTCCTAAAAGGCAAGAAAAAAATATCTTAGATTTTCGCAATTATTCAGGAAGTAATGAAACTTCATTCAATAACGCAAAACCTTTCATGGTTTGTTATTACCAAAGATGATGAACCTTTGGCTTGATGAGTCTGTCATAAATATCTTTTACAGCTTTCATGGTATCAGCAGATAAGTCAGGCAAATCCGCACTGTTTATATTCTCCTCAACCTGTCCCGGTTTTTTAGCTCCAGGAATCGCACAAGTTATTTGTTCAAACATCAGAATCCACTTTAAAGCAAATTGGGGCAGACTGTAACCTTCGGGACAAACTATCTTCAGTTCTTCAACAACCTGAAGACTAAGATTGTAGTCGACGCCAGAGAAGGTCTCACCCTTATCGAACGCCTCCCCATTCCTGTTGAACCTGCGGTGATCATCCTCCTCGAATTTGGAATCCTTATTCAACTTGCCGGTAAGCATACCCGACGATAAGGGGACTCTTGCAAGTATACCGACACCTTTCTTCTTTGCCTGTTCGAAAAATAAATCTGCGGGCCTGTGTCTGAACATGTTGAATATAATCTGAACACTCTGAACGTTTGGATATTCAATTGCCTTTAAAGCTTCCTCTACCTTCTCAACACTCACCCCGTAATAACGGAGCTTACCTTCCTTCACCAAGTCATCCAGTATATTGAAAACCTCCGGCATGTAATAAACTTCGGTTGGTGGACAATGAAGCTGCAGCAGATCAATTGAATCCGTCTCGAGCATCTTCAGATTGCGTTCTACAAATGATGTGAGATTTTCACGATTGTAGCTTTCAGCAATATGCGGATTTAACCGTCTGCCGGCTTTTGTAGCTATGTAAAATTCACTGTTGCTTTCCTTTCGCAGTCTGGCAAGTAATTGTTCACTTTTACCATCGCCGTAAACATCCGCTGTATCAAAAAAGTTTACGCCGAGTTCCAATGCTTTGTGAAGCGCATCTATAGATTCTTTATCGCTGACCTTTCCCCAGGTTCCCCCGATTGCCCAGGATCCGAAACTTATTTCTGAAATCTCCCAACCGGTTCTTCCTAATTTCCTGTATTTCATATCCACCACCTAAACTTTATTTCCTGATCAAATTATAAACAATTTCGGTACTCATCCAAATATAATAATTGCCCTAATTGGATGAAAACAAACTTATTGTATTTTTTACACTTTCTCTTATTGTATATATAACACTATCTAATTATATTTGGTATCAGTTTTCAAGCACATTTTAGGAGTATGATTATGAGTACGAAAATTGTAACCGGAAATAAAGAATATTTCGCCGGTATCGATAAGATCAAGTTTGAGGGTAAAGAGTCGAAAAATCCGTTGGCATTTAAATATTACGATCCTGAGAAAGTGGTCGCGGGCAAGAAGATGGAAGATCATCTCAGGTTTGCTGTTGCATACTGGCATTCATTCGGAGCCAGCGGTGCTGATCCGTTCGGCGGTGATACGCAGAACCATACGTGGTTAACAAATACGGACCCGATAACAAGAGCAAAAGAAAAGATGGATGCAGCTTTTGAGTTCATTACTAAAATCGGAATTCCATTCTACTGTTTCCATGACTTTGATCTGGTTGAAGAAGCCGACAACATCGCTGAAAGTGAAAAAAGACTATCTACAATTGTAGACTTCGCGAAAGATAAGCAGGAAGAATCCGGAGTGAAACTACTTTGGGGTACAGCCAACGTATTTTCAAACGGCAGGTATATGAACGGTGCTTCAACGAATCCGGACTTCAAAGTTCTTACCTATGCTGCCACACAGGTTAAAAATGCTATCGATGCAACTATTGCACTTGGCGGTCAGAATTATGTATTCTGGGGCGGACGAGAAGGTTACATGTCACTGTTAAATACTAATATGAAAAAGGAACTTGATCACCTGGGAATGTTCCTCGCTAAAGCCAGAGATTATGGCCGAGCTAACGGATTCGAAGGTACATTCCTGATTGAGCCGAAACCAATGGAACCAATGAAGCATCAGTATGATTTCGATTCAGCAACTGTAATCGGATTCCTGAGGGAATATGGTTTGATGGATGATTTTAAAATTAATATTGAAGTTAACCATGCAACACTTGCAAGTCATACTTTCCAACATGAGCTACAGGTTGCTGCAAACTCCGGAATGCTTGGCAGTATTGACGCGAACCGAGGCGATTACCAAAACGGCTGGGACACAGATCAGTTCCCTATTAATTTGTATGAACTAACCGAAGCCTGGCTGGTAATGCTGGAAGCCGGTGGTATTACAAAGGGAGGCGTTAATTTCGATGCAAAAATCAGAAGGAACTCAACCGATACTGCTGATTTGTTCTATGCTCATATCGGTGGAATGGACGCGTTTGCAAGAGCATTGTTAATTGCAGATCAAGTATTGAATAATACGGACTACAAGAAAATGCGCGCCGAGCGTTATTCAAGTTATGATTCCGGCAACGGTAAATTATTTGAAGAAGGTAAACTCGGTTTAGCTGAACTTCGGGAACTCGCTATTAAGAATGGTGAACCGGAAGTGATAAGTGGGCAGCAGGAATTATATGAAATGATTATTAACGATTGTATTTAATTGCTGATTTAATACTTAAAGGGAACGGTAAATCTTTTCCGTTCCCTTATATTCATCTACTTGTACATGTCGGGCAAATCGCTTTCAAAAACTGTCATATCATCTTCGTAAAAGTTCAGAAAATCTGGTACGCTATCATGTCCCGGGTACGGGGCAAAGTGATGTACTACATCTGCATTTCTCCAGACTAAAGCCCAAGCAACTCTGCTGGCATTATTGCTTGATTTAACACTTGTCAGTAAATACTGTGTAAACCAATCAGGATCAGATAAACCCATTAATCCGACCTCGGTAAGCGCACAAATCTTTCCCTTTTCTTTTGCAAGCTGCCCCAGAATATCCAGTGAGTTTTCCAATTGCTCAAGATTATTATTGTACGAATCCAATCCAAGAACGTCAACATAATCATCCCCCGGGTAACGCCATTCATATTCGCTTCTTGTGTAAAAGTCCTGCGGTGAAATAGCGTATAATAAATGGTGTACTTCTCTCTCGTCCCGTAAGTATTCAACAGTCATTCGCCATAAACTATTGTATTCATCAACCGAACAGCTGTTACTTCCCCACCAGGGCCATGCATGTGTATGCTCATGGTAAGGTCGAAAGATAATCGGGATATATGTTCCTTCCGATGTTTTCAATTCCAGGAAAAAGTCCGCAACCATATCAAGTATATTTATATACTTGTCGTGGTTTACACCGCCGGGAAGTATCGATGCCACGGCCGGTGTATTATCCCAGGCATCATTATCGGTTGCAGGATTATCGAGATGCATGCTTATCGTATTAATACCCCCTCTTGAATAAGCCTGTTTGATCAGATTAACAATAGTTGAAAAATAAACCCCATCAACATTTGTAGAATATTGAATGTCACCGATGTCCCAGCCATAGACAGCCGGATAATCGCTGCAAACTTCCTTAACATCTGATTTTCCAAATTCAGCCCACCAGCCGACACCATACGCTGTAGTTTCCTGATGACCAAAGAGTAGTTTGGTTTGTGACAGTTCCATAATGTTGTTAAACAGGGCAACTGTTTCGGGCGTCGCCAGAGAGTCAACCAAAACGTCATTAACTGTAATATTGGGATCCGTTTCCGGTTCAGTTGAACTATCCGACGAGCAGGATATAATCAGCGATGATAAAATTAAAATAACACAAATTCGTTTAAACATTGGCAACACCATTTCCTCAACAAATTAAAGTTTGCAAATATTTATTTATACATTTCCGGCAAGTCACTTTCAAAAGCTGTTGACTGATCTTCATAAAATTGGATAAAGTCGGGAACACTACTATGACCCGGATAGGGTGCAAAATGGTGACCCGTAGACTCGTTGCGCCACACCAGCGCCCATGCAACATTTTTAGTTGTACCGTTCTTATTTACTGCAGCCAGCAAATATTTCGTGAACCAATCATCAATGGTCAGGTTTTCAATACCAATTTCAGTAAGGGCCGATACTTTATTCTTTGACTCCGCAAGATTATTAACAACTGTTAAGGCATTCTCCAAATGGTTGATGTTTGTTTTGTTATAAAGCATGTAATAATCAAGTCCCAGGATATCAACGTAATCATCTCCGGGATATCTTTCAAGATAATCGGATTGATTACTAACATCTTGTGGCGATATAACATATAACAGATTGTGAACTTCTCTTTCATCCCTAAGATACTGAATGGTCATTTTCCACAGCTCAATGAATTCCTGTTCTGTACAGGCACTCTTACTCCACCAAGACCAGGTCTGATTATGTTCATGATACGGTCTGAATATTATCGGGATCAAAGTTCCGTCTGAAGCTTTAAGACTAAGAAGGTAGTCGGCAATTTTATCCAGGTAGCCTATGTACTTTTCGTGTTTGGAACCTCCCGGTAAAATCAGAGGAACAGCAGAAGCATTATCAAAAGCACTGTCATCGGTAGCCGGATTTGTAAGGTGCATACTAATAGTATTTATCCCGCCTCGGTTGTATGCCCGTTTAATGAGATTAGCCATAACGCTTAAATCGAAACCGCTGCTTGACGGATCTATGATAGAACCAATATCCCACCCGTATACTGCCGGGTAATCGCCGCATACATCAAGTACATCCGACCTGCCAAATTCATACGACCAGCCGATGCCATAAGCTGTTGAGAACTGATGTCCAAACAACAGTTTCGTTTTCGATAATGTCTGTAAGTTCTTAAATAATGCAACTGTTTCTTTTGTTGCCAACGAGTCAACTAATAAATTATTGGATTCATTTTGTTGGGTAGTATCCGGATTTGTTGATTTATCCGAGGAACATGTAACTGCTAAAAACGCGATAATTAAGGCCAACAAATACTTGAACTGCTTCTCCATTTTATACCTGTATTAACCAAGAATTATCTTACTATTGCAATTAAAGTGCCATATATAAAAACACTGTTTTAATCACATACCCTTATCATACCTAAATAATTATCTCTCACTTGCATTATTATTTTAATAAATATTTTAATATTGTTATTATAATAATAATTGCGGTAAGCGTTGTTATATGGAACCGGAATGGGCAGTACTTATAGGAGTGGGAATAGCAGGATTGTTAAGAGAGATATACCTGCTCATTAAAACCTTTGTCTCAGATGACAATAGAGGAAAAAGAATTCAAGAACGGCGGAGGTTATATCAATAATCTGCGGCTTATAAATCTTTATTCCCTTTGTATCTTTCTTGGGTTTAATAATCATTGTGCATGCATATAGAGCAACAATATGTAAGGGTATTTCCATTACCGGATTAATTCTTAACAATATTGGATCGTTAATTTGGGACATGGTTCTAATTAATCCGTAACATAGTGTTGAGTGATAGCTTCGCATCTCTTTTATTACTTTCGAATGATATACTATTTGTCCAGATAATTTTCTAATTTTATAGATAACAAAGCGTTGATGTTATTTTGATAAATAAATTTATTACATTCGTTCTAAATAATAAGCTTATCAGGGAAGAAATAAACCCTTCTCTTCCTCTGCTGGATTACATTCGAAAAGATAAGTACCTTACCGGAACCAAGGAAGTTTGCAAAGAAGGTGATTGCGGTGCCTGCACTGTTTTAATAGGCGAACTCCATAGTGGAAGCATGTTTTATAAGACTATTACTTCCTGTATTTATCCAATCGGAAATTGCACCAACAAACATATCGTTACAATTGAAGGAATCAATAGCGACGGACTTAGGAACCATCAGAAGGCCTTTGTAGACCAGCATGCATCACAGTGTGGATTTTGCACACCAGGTTTTATAATGTCATTAACAGCATATCTTATTAATAATGATCAGTACAACATTGAACGGGCAATTAATAGTCTTGCCGGGAATGTGTGCCGCTGCACCGGTTATATTTCAATTGAACGTGCGTTGAAATCAGTGATTGAGAATATTAAAGTAGAAGGTTCACATGATCATATTAAACATCTTATAGATCATAATATCATCCCAGAATATTTTATGACAATTCGGCAATTACTAAGTGAATTGGATAATAATGGGATAGGTAATGAGAATAAGTCAAGCATTTTTATTGGCGGCGGTTCGGATTTATTTGTGCAACGGCCCCAAGACATGATTGAGTCTCCACTTGATTTTTTAACCAGCAAAGTGCTCAATAAAATTGAGTACAAAAACAAAACAGTACGACTCGGTAGTGGAGTAACATTTGAAGACATTAAACAATCTGAAGTTATAACTGAATTATTCCCCGAGTTATCCAAAGAAATTGATCTTATAGCTTCACTTCCAATCAGAAATGCAGCAACGTTAGGAGGAAATATTGCAAATGCATCTCCTATCGGGGATCTGACTATTATTCTTCTGGCTCTTAATTCGAAACTAAGAATAAAAAACAATACGAAAGAAAGACTGTTAGATCTGCAAAATTTTTACCTCGGCTATAAAAAGGTTGATAAAAAGAAAAACGAGTTCATACATTCAATAGAATTCAGCATACCTGTTAACAAGTACTTTTTTAGTTTTGAAAAAGTATCAAAGAGAACTCACCTCGACATCGCAAGTGTGAATACTGCGCTGTTGATAGAATCTGATGGTAACAATATAGATTCCTGTAATATATCAGCTGGTGGAATCGCCCCGGTTCCGAAATTATTATCCGAAACATCAAAATATCTTTCCGGGAAAATTATCTCGGCATCAACAATTGAGAATGCTCTGGTAATTGCACAAAGAGAAATTGCTCCGATAGATGATGTTCGAGGCAGTGAAGAATATAAACGGTTACTTTTAACCCAGCTTATTAAAGCGCATTTCATTAAGCTTTTTCCCCAGTTTTTAACAGAGGGTGAATTAGTATGATATCCAGTGACGCCATAAAACATGTTAAAGGGGAGTCAATATTTTTAGATGATATGCCGATTCCGGAAGGGACTCTGTATGCCGCCGTCATGGATTCGCCCATTGCACACGGACAAATTAAACTGATTGATATCACTCACGCACTGGAACTTCGGGGCGTGGCAAAAATAATTTTATCTAAAAACATCCCGGGCGAAAATCAGATAGGAAACATAATAGCTGACGAAAGTCTTTTAGCGGAGAATACAGTGGAATACATTGGCGAGCCTATCGCAATAGTAATCGCCGAGAGTTTGGACATTGCCAGAAAAGCTCGTAAACTTATTAAAATTGAATTCGAAGAACGACAGCCCATTACTGATCCAAGAGAAGCATTTAAGATTGGAAATTTAATTGTGCCTCCGAACGTGTTTTCATCCGGGAATACAGACGCAACCTGGGATGAATGTGAATTTGTATTCAGCGATACGATATCTGTCGGCGGGCAGGAGCATCTATACCTCGAAACTCAGGGTGCAGTTGCAATACCTTCTGAAAGCGGTAACATAAAGCTGTATTCATCTACACAGAGTCCTACTGTTGTCCAAAAAGCAGTTGCGAAGGTTCTCGGACTTAGCATGCACAAGATAGAAGTCGATGTACTTCGTCTTGGCGGCGCATTCGGTGGTAAGGAAGATCAGGCAACTCCCTGGGCTGTAATAGCAGCACTCGGTACTCATTTGACAGGCAAGCCGGTTAAGCTTATTCTAAACCGTCAGGATGATCTTAGAATGACAGGCAAACGCCATCCTTATTCAATAGATTATAGAATCGGACTCTCGAAAGATCTTAAGATCAAAGCATACGAGGTTACCTATTATCAAAATGCCGGAGCCTGTGCAGACTTATCGACTGCAATTCTCGAACGAACATTATTCCATGTCACTAACAGCTATTTTGTTCCCAATGTGAAAGCAACAGGCATATCATGTAAAACCAATCTTCCTCCAAACACTGCATTTCGGGGATTCGGCGGACCGCAGGCTATGTTCGCTATTGAAACTGCTATTCATAATGCAGCGTTAAATATAGGTGTTGACCCAATAAAGATTCAGCAAGCCAACCTACTTAAGGAAAAGGATGTATTTCATTACGGACAATTAGCTGAAAGAGCCCTGGCAGAAAAATGCTGGAATGAATGCGTTGAACGATTCAACTATTCGGATAAACTTAAAAAGGTGAACGAGTTCAACAAGCAAAACAGGTTAGTTAAAAAAGGTCTTTCACTAATGCCTGTTTGTTTCGGCATCTCCTTCACCAATTCAATGCTTAATCAGGCCAGCGCTCTCGTACACATTTATACGGATGGCTCAGTATCAATAAGTACGGCAGCGGTTGAGATGGGACAGGGTGTTAACGAAAAGATGATAAACATAGCTGCACGCATTTTATCAATAGATCAAAAGATAATAAAGGTTGAATCAACAAATACTACAAGAGTTGCAAATACTTCTGCAACTGCGGCAAGCAGCGGTGCAGATCTAAACGGCAATGCTCTGCTAATCGCCTGCAATAATTTGTTGGGAAGGTTGATCAGACATGCTGCGGATGTCCTCCAAACTTTGCCTGAAGATAAAATTGAAATAAAAGATACCGTAATTCATGTGAACGGGAAATCAACCGACCTGAACTGGAATAAATTAATAAATTCCGCATATGTAAATAGAATTAGTCTTACATCTCAGGCTTTCTATGCAACACCTGATATATACTTTAACAGGGATATCAACCATGGACATCCGTTCGCTTATCATGTTTATGGAACAGCTATTACAGAGGTGACTGTAGACTGTTTAAGGGGCATATATGAAATTGATTCCGTTGAAGTCGTGCATGATTTCGGCAAGAGTATTAATCCATTGATTGATCTTGGTCAGGCTGAAGGGGGTATTGTACAAGGTATCGGCTGGATGACAATTGAAGAACTTGTTCAGGATGAAAAGGGGCAGTTGAAATCGAATTCTCTTTCAACTTATAAAATTCCTGATATCTATTCCGCACCGAAAAACATCAACGTACACTTTTTTGCTGAAAGTGAAAATCCTTTCGGACCATTGAAGTCCAAAGCTATCGGTGAACCTCCGTTTATGTACGGCATTGGAGCGTACTTTGCAATTTTGAACGCCATCAGGAGTTTTAACAAGGGTGTAAGAATTAATTACTCTGCTCCTGTTACTCATGAAAAGACTTTAATGATGCTATATGATAATGAGCAACGCCAGTCAATATCAGATTCAATAAATGATCAGAAAGTAGTTACGGAGTAATCTTGAATGAAAAATCATTCTGGCAATTTTCGCTGGATTCTATAAATCGCGGACATAAATTAGTTTTATTAACAGTTGCTGATTCTTCAAAGTCCTCCCCCGGTCGACAGGGCTTTAAGATGCTCTTACAAGATGATGGTAATCAGGTAGGAACCATCGGCGGTGGAATAATGGAGAAACAACTTATCGAGTATTCTCTGAACTTTCTTAACGGTAAGGAATCTGCCACAATAAAAAGACTTCAACATTCCGGTCAAACCGACCTTGAAAAATCAGGACTGATCTGCGGCGGTTTCCAAACTATCCTGCTTACACTAATTGATGTTGGTACATTGCCAGTTATCAAATCCATACTTGAGAATATCTCGCAGCGTGAAAACGGTACTCTTGAATTAACGTCTGGAGAATTTCAATATATAAATCAGAGTACGATTGAAAATGATATCACATTCAAGTATGAAAGTGATAATTCTTATGTATATAAAGAGAATCTTGGTTTTACAGATACCGTTTATATAGCAGGCGGAGGACATGTTGGACTTGCGGTATCACGGATTATGCAGTCAATCGGATTTTATGTGATAGTATTTGATCATCGTGAAAATATATTCACAATGGATAACAACACATTCGCTGATGAGAAAATCGTATCCGAGTACAAGGACATAGGTAAGTATATAAAGGAAGGAGACAAATCATACGTTGTGATCACAACCCCGATGCACCTGGGTGATCGTGAGACGCTTGGATCTGTATTGAATTTGAATCTGAAGTACATTGGAATGATGGGAAGCAGTAAAAAAATAAGAACTACATTTGATGCCCTGCTAGAACGCGGATTCGACCAAAGTAAACTGGATATGGTTCACTCTCCTATCGGTCTTGAAATTTACGCAGAAACGCCTGAAGAAATTGCGATAAGTATTGCAGCGGAAATTATTAAAGTGAAGCGAAATAATAATTGATTAACTATGTCAGACAAACTCTATACATATCCTCTTGATAAACTTCTCAAATGGATTCTTGAAGAAGAGAAGCAAGGAAAAATATTCGGTTATTACAAGGAACTCTTCTTCACTCCTAAGAATACAGATAGATTCAAGATGCAGCGATACGGCAAGTTGCTGGATACTCCGCTTGGTGTTGCAGCTGGTCCGCACACTCAATTATCACAGAATATAGTACTCTCATGGCTGTTCGGGGCAAGATATATTGAACTAAAAACTGTACAGGTTCTCGATAGTATAGAAGTAGCCAAACCATGTATTGACATGGCGGATGAGGGTTATAATTGTGAATGGTCTCAGGAGCTTTCTATCGAGGAGAGCTTTGATCAGTACCTTGATGCCTGGATCATCCTTCATATTCTTAAAGACAAATTCGGATATGAGTTAGGCGCATTCTTCAATATCAGTGTGGGATATGATCTTAAAGGAATAAAAAGTGAAAAGGTCTCGAATTTTCTATCGCGAATGCTTGATGCATCAGAAGAACTGTCCGACAAAATAAATTTAATCAGCACTTTTTATCCACGTGTTAAGGATATTGATATTCCATCACAAATAAGCGACAACGTTACACTTTCAACTATGCACGGATGTCCGCCGGATGAGATTGAGAGCATTGCTACATATCTAATGGAGTATTGGAAATTTCATACGGCAGTTAAGCTTAATCCTACACTACCAGGCAAAGATATTGTCCGGAATATTTTGAATGATAAACTGGGTTATTCCATTACCATTCCCGATATGGCTTTTGAACACGACATTTCGTTCAAAGATGCGAAACGAATAATTCATAATCTGCTTCAGGTCGCAAATGAAAACCATGTGGAATTCGGCATAAAATTGACTAATACACTTGAGTCATTAAATGGTACAGAGCAACTGCCCGATAACCAGGAAATGGTTTATATGAGTGGAAGGGCTCTGCATCCTATAAGTATAAACACAGCAGCATTACTTCAAAAAGAATTTAACGGGGAGCTCGATATTTCTTTTTCCGGTGGTGCAGATGCATTCAACTTCGCCGATATTGTAGCATCTAATTTGAAACCGGTTACAGTTTGTTCGGATCTGTTAAAACCCGGCGGATACTCCAGACTAACTCAGTATCTTGATAACCTGGATAATGAAATTCTTAACGCAGGTGCCTCAGGAATTGATGACTTCATTCGCACTAAAGGTGAATCCGATAATATTATTCCAGCCGGACTAAATACTCTAAACAACTACAGCCATTTGGCTCTTGAATCTCCCCGCTATAAGCAATCCTTTATCAAAGATAAAAGTATTAAAACGACTAGAAAGCTTGATAGATTAGATTGCATACATCCTCCCTGTGTTGAATCATGTGCCATTTCCCAAAATGTGCCCGAGTATCTTTATCATGCCGCCAATGCTGACTTTGACAAGTCTTTGATGGCAATACTTGAGGACAATGCACTGCCGAATATAACGGGACAGGTTTGCGATCATCTGTGTCAGACTAAATGTACACGTATGAATATAGATAACTCTATTCAGATCCGTGAAGTAAAACGATTTGCAGCAGAGTATCAGAAAACTGAAAGTAAAAAGACCCGAAGAACAAAAGAACATGAATACAGAGTTGCAGTTATTGGTGGCGGACCTTCAGGACTATCAGCAGCTTATTTTCTTGTTCTCGCAGGAATTAAAGTAGATGTATATGAATCCGGAAGTCAGGGTGGCGGAATGGCTCACACCACAATTCCAGTATTCAGGATAAGTGATGAGTCACTTAATAAAGATATTGACAGATTAAAATCGCTCGGAGTTAAATTTCATTTCAATCATAAAGTTGATAAATCAGATTTTGAGCAATTCAAGAATAATTATAATAAGATATTTATTGCCGTCGGAGCTCAAATCGGGAAGGCGCTCAATATACCCGGTGAAGATTCCGACAAAGTTATTGATCAGATCACTTTCCTTGAATTCGCAAAGGATAATCATTCATTCGATATAGGTAAAAATATTGCTGTTATCGGCGGCGGCAATTCCGCAATGGACGCAGCAAGAACAGCAAAAAGACTTGCAGCTAAAAATAAGGGAAAAGTGACTGTGGTTTACCGGCGTACAATAAACGAGATGCCCGCCGATAAGCATGAAGTTGAAGCTTTACTTGAGGAAGGGATTTCAGTGTTTGAATTAACCGCCCCCGTGTCAATCGGGAAGAATTCCGATGGACTTGAACTTAATTGTGTTAAAATGCAATTAGGTGATGCTGACAACTCCGGAAGAAGACGACCAGTTCCCGTTTCAGATTCTGAGTTTACTCTTAACTTCGATTATATCATCACCGCAATCGGTCAGGATGTTGAGTTAGATTTTTTACCAGATTCTTCTATAGATTTTAATCCTAAGACGAAGGAGACAAAACTCGAGAATGTTCTCGCGGGCGGGGATTTTGTAAGAGGAGCTGATTCACTAATAAACGCAATGGCGGATGGGAAAGACGCGGCACAAAGAATTATTGAGGAATTCAATTCTACAGTTACTGTAAAAGAATATGTAAATCATAAAACAAGTTTGCTGGATTATCAGTCTAAATTGTCTAAACGTATTTACGGTCATGATTTACCGGTCTTACCCGTAGATCTGAGAGACAGTTTTAACCTTGTTAATCCACTGCCTGATGAAAAGTTAATTGTTGATGAATCTACAAGGTGCCTTTTTTGTGATGAGGTCTGTAATATCTGTGTCTCGGTTTGTCCTAACATAGCAAATTATTATTATGAAATTGATCCGGTATCCATCAAATATCCTGTAATTAGATTTAATGAAAATGGGTATGATGTACTAGCATACAAGTATTTTGAAATAAAACAAAAGTATCAGATATTCAATATTAATGACTTCTGTAATGAATGCGGTGACTGCGGTACGTTCTGTCCTACTTCCGGGGCCCCTTATAAAATAAAGCCGAAGTTTAGTTTAAGCAAAAAGAGTTTCGATGAAAGCAATGAGAGTTATTTAATTGAAGGAGATTCCTTAATCTATAAAAACGATAGACTGTGGCAGTCAATTAAGTTAATAAATGGAATAGTTCAATACGAGGGCAATAACTTCTCAGCCGAATTTAAGAAAGATTTCACTTTGATTAACATAGTTAAAAAAGGCAATTCTGATATTCAGCCGGATGTGGAACGTATGGTTGAATTATCTGTATATCTGCAATACCTTAAAGGTAGTTTCATCTCAACTGATTATTAATAAACACGACCTGAACATGATTTTTTACTTAAATGGCATAGAAAAAACTTTCACCGGCAATCCGGAATTATCATTGTTGAGTTATATACGAGATGTCGAAGGAATTATTACAGTAAAAGATGGCTGTTCACCGCAAGGAGGCTGTGGTGCATGCTCGGTGCTTATCGACGGGCGTGCCCAGTTATCATGTATAACCCCGATGAAAAGGATCGAGGGAAAACATATAGTTACTCAGGAAGGACTCGATGAATACCGGCAAAGAGTTTTTACAAATGCTTTCGTTGAAAAAAGCGGCGTTCAGTGCGGCTTCTGTATTCCAGGCATAGTGATGCAGGCTGTTGCATTGGTTGAAAAAAATCCCTCTCCTACCCGAAAAGATATCGAGAGAAGTCTGCAATCAAATATTTGCAGGTGTACCGGTTACAAAAAGATTATTGACGCTGTTGAATACGCTGCCGAAGCAATCCGTAGTATGAAGGAAATAACTATCTCCCCTGCTACTAAGACTGGTATCGGTAAGAGATATCCCAAGTACAACGCGAAGGATATGGTTCTAGGATACAGTCCATATGTAGCTGATGTTAAACTTGACGGAATGCTTTACGGGGCTTTGAAATTCAGCGATCATCCAAGAGCTATTGTGAATTCTATAAATACTTCGAGAGCGGAAGCGCTTAATGGTGTTGTTAAAGTATTAATATCGTCAGATATCCCCGGGGAAAGAAATACCGGATTAATTGTAAACGACTGGCCTTTCATGATTGCTGAAGGTGAAACCACCAGGTATATCGGGGATGTACTCGCATCTGTAATCGCTGTTGATGAGGCAACAGCAAGAGCGGCAGTTGATATAATTGATATTCGGTACGAAGTTCTTGAACCCTTGACTGATCCTTTTAAGGCAATTGAACCAGATGCACCGCAAATACATGAAGCAGGTAATATTCTCTCAAATACGGTTATAGACAGAGGTAACCCTTCAGGGGCAATAGAAGATGCGGCTTATACAACAAAGGGAAGATATACAACTCAAATAATTGAGCACGGCTACCTCGAGCCTGAAAGTTCAGTAGCGAAACCGGATGGCGACGGAATTGAAGTACTCTCGCAGGGTCAGGGTATATACGAGGACAGGAAGCAAATTGCGAAGGTGTTGAATCTGCCGGAGGAGAAGGTTCGTGTTATATTAGTGCCTAATGGAGGCGGATTCGGAGGTAAGGAAGATTTGTCTGTCCAGCATCATGCAGCTTTATGCTCGTTGTTGGTTTCAAAGCCAGTCAAAATAACACTGACGAGAGATGAATCTATCCGGATGCATCCTAAGCGACATCCGCTGATAATGGACTACACACTTTGCTGTGACAAGAATGGAATGCTTACCGGACTTAAAGCTGATATAATCGGTGACACCGGTGCATATGCTTCAGTCGGTATGAAGGTTCTTGAAAGAGCAGCCGGGCATGCTACCGGAGCTTACTCAATTCCGAATGCTGAAATCGTAAGTAAAGCAGTTTACACTAATAACATTCCTTGCGGCGCAATGAGAGGCTTCGGTGTTAATCAGGTTACGTTTGCTATTGAAAGCTGTATAGACGATTTATGTGAGCAAGGCGGTTTCGACAGATGGGAATTTAGATATAACAATGCACTGGTTGATGGCGGCATAACTTCAACCGGTCAGAAATTAAAAGGCGGTACAGGTGTAAGAGAAACCTTGCTCGCAGTCAAAGATCAATTTAATAGTGCCAGGTACGCAGGAATAGCATGTGGAATAAAGAATACAGGAATCGGAAATGGCATGCCGGATGACGGGATTGTCATGATAGAAATAGTATCCGCTGAGCATGTAATACTTCATCACGGCTGGACGGAAATGGGCCAGGGCGTGCACACGATGGCTGTTCAGTTTTTATGTAACGAAACAGGTATTGATCCGAATATTGTTGAGGTTAAAGTAGATACTAAGATGAATGCAATATCGGGAATGACTACAGCTTCCAGAGCTACTTCGATTGTGGGTAATGCTATAATCAATACTGTGAAGAATTTAGTTAAAGATCTTGAAACTCAGAATCTAGATCAGTTAACCGGAAAAGTATACGAGGGCAAATGGATTTGTGACTGGACTACAAAACCCGGCAGCGAAAGCAATGAAATTGTAACTCATTATTCTTACAGCTACGCTACACAGGTTGTAATATTGAATGATCAGGGAGATATCGAAAAAGTTATTGCCGCACATGATGCGGGAAAAATCATTAATCCGAATTTGTTTGAAGGTCAGATCGAAGGTTCTGTCCATATGGGCCTTGGTTATGCTATAACAGAAGAACTTATATTAAAGGACGGATTTCCGGTAAGTACCAAATTCCGTGACCTTGGAATACTAAGGGCTCTAGCAACACCGAAGATAGAGGTTGTCGGTATCGAAGTTGAAGATCCGATAGGTCCATACGGCGCGAAGGGTGTGGGAGAAATCGGACTGGTTCCAACCGCAGGTGCAGTTGCAAATGCTTTCTACACATTTGACAAACAAAGGTACTTTACACTACCGATTAAAAACAGGATTGGGAAATAGTTTGGGACTAAATTAGATTGTAATCTTCCGGAGTATCGATGTCCTGGAATATTGAATCTGTATTAAACTCCCAGTACTTTTTAATAATACTGCTGTCTTTGTTTACTTCGCGCAAATTACTATTAGCATCACTCCGAACTATTAGGTCTTTGACGTGTGAATCAAACAATATGGGATGCCCTTTCCCCTTTTCATTAACAGGCTGAATCCAATTTGACTCGTTATCAAGATTTCCCAGGAAATCCTCGTAGAATTGAAGAGGCAGAGATGGCTGGTCAACGAAATGGTAAAGGTACCAATCCGATTCGCAGTTTGATAGTCCCATTTGCAAAGAGGAGAACATTCCGGATTTATAATTCTTGTTATAAACTATTTCAAAGTCAAATTCATTTTGGGTATTAAAAAGATGTTCATTTAATTCTTCACTATTATGCCCCGATACGATAACAACCTGACTGCACACATTATTTAGTTTATTAATCAGATGCTGAATAAATGAGTCCCCATTACTCATGCTCAACATCGGTTTGAATTGATTCATCCTTGACGACAAACCGGCACACAGAATAATAGCAGAAATTCTGAGAGAATCGTTTTTTGTATTCATCAACCTTTTACTAATCTATCTTTCCATTCATCAGTACTTAATACTTCCGGTACTGTATTCCATGTTTCCAAAGCTTTAGAATCCTTCAATCCACTTCCTGTTAACAGCAGCATTATTTTAGAAGATAGTTCATACTTACTAATAACTTCCTTGTAAGCCGCAAAGGTCGAGGCACTTGAAGACTCTACAAGCATTCCTAATTTTGTTGCTAATTCCTGTTGAGCAGTCAGAATTTCTGAATCACTAACCGTTATCCCAAATCCATCGCTGCGACGCACGGCATCCACAGCCATATATAAATTCCTTGGAGCACCCGCACAAATACTATCGGCAATTGTATGAGCAGATTTATATGTAAACTCATCGGTAGTTAGAAAATCCACAACCGCACTGCTACCTTCTGCCTGTACTGCAATTAACTTTGGAATTTCTCGAATAAGCTCAAGCTCCTTTAATTCATTGAATCCTTTAAAGAGTCCGCTGATAATCACTCCATCCCCTACCGGGACCAAGATAACCTCCGGCAAAACTCCTTCAGATTGATAATAAATATCATAGGCCGCAGACTTTTTACCTTCAATAGTCAGCGGGTTATAAGCCGTGTTTCTATTATACCAATTATTCGCATTCGCAATTTCCAGACATAAATCGAAAGCCTGATCATAGTCTCCGTCAACTATACAAATATCCGCACCATATGACTGTATCTGAATTCGCTTGGCTTCAGGAATGTTGCGAGGCACGAATATATACGACTTCAAACCAAGTCTTGAACAAATACCCGCCAATGATGATCCGGCATTACCGGTTGACGCCGCAGCTACTGAAGTTACACCAAGCTCCCGGGCTTTTAATGCTACAAGGATGGAAGCTCTGTCTTTAAATGAATTTGTCGGATTACGAGTTTCATCAAATAGTAATAATTCACTTCCCTCAATTGTATACTTCAGCAATTGATTGCCGGGCAATGATATCCTCGTCTGGATAATACTATTGACCGCTGAGAAGTCTATTGGCCACAATTCCGGATACAACCATATTTTCCCGGAATCAATAGCTCCGGCAAATCGTTCGGTCACCGACTCTTTAATTGTTTCATAATTATATTTAATTGTAAGTACGCCTTTCAACGGCTGGTTTTTCTCTGCGCTGCCGCAGTCAGGACACAAGTATATCATTCCATTTTCAATGTATCCCGGATCAAATGTACTTGCACAATCCGTGCACTTGTATTGGTAATGATTAGACATGCTGCAACTTACATTGTTAATGACATAATTGATTTAGCAGTATGAAGTCTGTTCTCAGCCTCGTCAAAGACAACTGATATATCCGGATTATCAATCACCTCATCCGTAACCTCATGATTCCTGTCCGCCGGCAGTGCATGCATCAATTTCACATTATCATCAGCCAGTTGAATTCGACGTTCATCACATATCCAGTCGTGATATTTTTCAAGATTAACTTTCATCTCTTTCTTACAATCATCCTCATTATCAAGATATTCCTGCACGCCATACGCGCCGAAACCTCCCCAGTTCTTTGGGATTACAACATGCGCCTCTTCGAAAGCCTCATCCATATCATTAGTAAACTTGATATTTCCTCCTCCCTCCGAAGCGTTCTTTTGGGCCTTTTCAATTATATCTTTACTCAGAGGAAACTCCGGAGGATTGGCAATGGTAAGGTCTATTCCATACCTCGGGAATAACAAAGCCTGCGTTTGAGGAACCGACAAAGGTTTGGAGTGAGTGTCAGCGTAGGCCCATGACACAGTCACTTTCAGACCATTCGTATCATTCCCGAACTTTTCATAAATTGTCATTAAATCCGCAAGCCCCTGAAAAGGATGATAGATATCATCCTGTAACGACATTACCGGTTTGGTAGAATGCCGTGCCATTTCAGCCAGATAGTCGGCCCCGATTCCATAGAAACAATTTCGCGAGGCTATACCGTGTCCCATTCTCGATAAAATTATTGCAGTATCTTTAGCAGATTCGCCATGAGACAGTTGCATTTTATCGGCAGTAAGATCATGAGCATGTCCTCCCAACTGAGTCATACCCGCTTCCATTGAATTCCTTGTTCGCGTTGACTGCTCAAAGAAAATCATAAACAGCGTTTTATGAGGCAGATAGAGATGAGGATTCTCTTCATTAAATTCTTTTTTTAACTCTGCTGCCCTATTAAATACAATATCAAGTTCTTCCTTCGTCCAGGTATCACATGATAGAAAATGTTTTCCTTTTAATTCTTTCGCTTCCATATATACTCCAGTCAGAATTTTACTTTACTAATATTTTAATGCAAACAATGCATAGAAAGCTGACGCGTTTACCAAATGTTCAACCGGTACTTTCTCATTCGGCGCATGAGCCAGTACTTCATTGCCAGGTCCGAAACCGATCACTGGAATTCCGTAATATCCATTGATAGTTACGCCATTCGTAGAGAAGGTCCATTTATCAACAACTGGCTCCTTATCAAAAAGTGATTTAAACGTATCAATCCCCTTCTGAACAAGTTCATGTTCTTCTTCCAGTTTCCACGTCGGATAGTATTTCTCCATACCGTACTCGAAACCTGTGTAAGCTGTTTCTTTGTAATCCAACACTATAACTTTCGCGTTGTAATCTTTTACTATTTCCTCAATTTGTTTTCTTGCCGATTCCTTGTCTTCACCCCAGGTTAACCTACGGTCCAGATGTATTTTTGCATAATCCGATACCGCACAAAGCGAAGGACTTGAAGAAACAAATTCGGTTACCGTTATACTTCCTTTTCCGAGGAATTCATCATTGGCAAGATTTTCATTCAGTTTTTCAATTGCCATTGATGCCTTCGATGCCATATAAATTGCGTTTTTACCTCGCTCGGGAGCAGAGCCGTGAGATGAAACACCGAAGAATTCGACTTCCATTTCCATTCTTCCTCTGTGTCCCCTGTAGATATTCATATTCGTAGGTTCGGTTATTATAACTGCATCCGGTTTTATCTTCTCTTCCTCAACCAGATACTTCCAGCACAAGCCGTCGCAATCTTCCTCGATAACGCTGCCGGTAACAAATAAAGTGATATCATTATCCAGTCCCAGTTCCTTCAGAATTCTCCCGGCAGTAACTGCTGCAACCGGACCGCCCTTCTGATCTACGCTACCTCTTCCGTGAACATACCCGTCTATAATCTCTCCTCCAAGCGGATCAAATTCCCAATTATCCGGATTACCCATATCAACAGTATCGATATGACCGTCAATCGCGAGAATCTTTTTGCCATTTCCAACCCTTCCGATAACATTGCCGAGTTTATCAATTCTAACTTCATCATAACCGGCTTCTTCCATTTGTCTTTTAAGCTCTTCTGCAGCATCCATTTCTTCGGTGCTAAGAGATTTCATCTGAATCATCTTCGAAAGATTTTGTGCTGTATACACTTCATATTTCTTAGCGAGATTTAATATTTCTTTTGCTTTATCTTCCATGGTTTTCTCATTGTCTTTTGAATTTTTCAAATAGTCTTTGTCCTTGTTTGTAAATATTTTTCATATGCTGCTGTTCATTAATACCCACAAGCTTTTTATTCTTCATGAGAAACCGTCCCGACCGGATAACCGAGTGAACACTGCTCTCCGTAATCCCGTAAATGTAGTGTCCCCAGAAATTATCTTTGTTTATTGGCGTCGGCGGAGAATAATCCCATATAATAAAATCCGATCTATCATTTTTATTTAGGCTGCCATAATCCTTAAAGAATCGTTTCACAAAATTAATTTGATTAAGATAAATTTTTTGAATCTCCGAAAAAGCCTTATCGGACGAAATCCCTGAGTTCCGCATCAAAAGAAATATATTCTTAAGAGTTCTAACCGGATTGGCATGCATACCATCAGTACCGCAGACTATCATTAGCTCATCAGGTATAATCTTGAAATTATGGATACCAACTGAATTATTCAAATTGGAATCTATATTAATAGCAACCGCACTTCCGTATTTAATAATTCTTTTATACTCATTCCTGCTCATATGAACTGCATGTGCAAGTATGGATTTATCATCCAGCAGCTTGTGTTTAATCAATCTTGTCAGCGGGTCATTGCCATATTGTTTCATGCTTAGATTTCTATCCGTCTCATCTTCACAAAGGTGAATATGAATACCCAGATCATAGTCCTTGATAAATTTGTGAGTTGCCTCCAGCGTATTATCAGAGACAGTAAAAGGTGCATGAAGCCCAAATAATGCTTTTGTATCATCGTCTACATGATTAAGAAAAAAATCCCTATTCTCATCAAGACTTTCATTTGTGTACTTCTCACCATTCCTGTCGGATGTTTCATGAGTAAGAACACTTCTTAATTTAAAAGAGGCAAGCGCTTCCGCCAGAATGCCTAAACTCCCCTTTGCATTTAGTGGAGATGCATGATGATCGAAAATATATGTAACTCCGTTTTTAATAGACTCTATCGCAGCAAGCTCCGCAGAAGCATGTGTCATATCATGATCCAATGACTTATCCAGTTTCCACCAAATGTTGTCAAGTATACTGTAGAAGTTGTCTGTCTTACCGCATACCGGCAGACCTTTAGCAAGTCTTGAATAAATATGTTCATGAAAGTTAACATTGGGAATTGTAACAACACTTCCAGCAGCGTCAAATGTTTGCGGTTCTTTATTTGTTTTACTTACTAAATAATTTTTAAAGCTCTTTCTGGCTATCTTAGTAATTTTAGCATTGTTAAAAATTATATCGCCGAAAACGGGAACAACTTCTCCATTATTAACCCGGCATATCCATGCATTAGTAACTTTAGTAATCATTTAAATAATCCGGATAAATTTACCGTAACCGGAAGAACCGACTATTCCTTCATCCCTATCAGATATAACTTCACCCCGAAGGATTGTCTTGGTAACGCTTGATTGAAATGTTACTCCCTCGAAAGGAGTATATTTGCCTTTGCTGTGCATAGATGAAGCAGTAATCTTCTCCTTATTCCACAAATCTATTAAAGCGAAATCTGCATCATAATTTTTCTCAAGTTTACCCTTCGTTGAAAGTCCAAAGAAATCCGCTACGTTTGTTGACAGATATTTTATTGTTTGTTCAAGTGTGAGTCTGTTTTTGCATAATCCTTCACTAAAAAGAAAAGTGACCCGGTGTTCCACTCCCGGAATTCCACCGTATACTTTCCAGAAATTATCAGAGGACTTTTCTCTGACAGGATCGCATCCGGCATGATCAGTAGCTACGAATTCAAGACAGTTTTCCTCCAGACCTATCCACAAATCCTCCTTATCGTGTTCATGCTTAACCGGTGGGGCAGTTTTCAAAAAATTCCGAATTTCTTTATTCTCGAAATCCTTCTGGGTGAAGTAGAGATAGTGAGGGCATGTTTCAGATGTTAATTTAATTCCATTTATCTTTGCGTCTCTAATAATATCCATTCCTTTTTGGGAACTCAAATGAACAACATGTATCCTGCAGCCTGTCTCATCTGATAGATTATACATTTCCTGAACGGCAATTCTCTCTGCTTCCCCGTCTCTTGCTCCGCAATAATCCATCCAACTATTTTCATTCTGTTGCTGAGAAAGAGTTCTGCGTGAAGTAACCAGTTCTTTATCCTCTGCATGTACCGCCATTGGTTTTCCTGTACTCTTTATAAGTTCAGCTGCTCTCTTCATATTCTTATAGGTCATGTCTCGAAACTCTTCCATTCCGGAAATCGCATATACTTTGAATCCGGCCACTCCCTGTTCAGCAAGTTCATTAACCTGCTTCTCAACATTTATATTTCGATAAAAATCTTCGCCCCGAATCCCGCCCCAGAATGCATAGTCAATAAAACTATTACCTTCAACTGCTTTCAATTTTTCATTCATATTGGAAATGCTTGTAACCGGAGGAATAGACGTACAAGGCATATCAATTATAGTAGTCACTCCTCCCCATGCTGCAGCGGCTGATGCATGCGTAAAATCTTCCCTGTCCTCAAAGCCGGGTGTGTTGAAATGTACGTGCGGATCAATTGCACCAGGCATTAATAATGAATACTTTCCGTCTATGTCGTCGTTGTCATTATCTGTTTTATATTGATCTTTAAAGCTATCACGTTTTTCATTAGTATCGATTTCATTCCAATCGAATTCATCAGACTTAAACTCAATTGAATCAATTTTATCCGAATAATGAACCTCGGCAAACCTTAGTTTATTCCCCGAGGTGTTGATAAGTATGTTCTTCAATTTTTTCATTATATGTTTTTATCTGCGGCAATCATGATAATCCGATTTTTCTGCGTTCTATTAATAATCTATTCCTATCTTCATATTGAAATCATTTATCAGTTTATCCCATTCAGAGACAACAGAAAATCGCTCTTCCCAGTAATTCTCATCAAACCATTGAGCATTTAATTCTTCCACATCCTTGCCCTGCTGTTCGACCCATGTAAAATATTTAAGATTATGGATAGATCTCTTATCATAATAGTTCAGTTCCTTGAAATAGTCAATACCCTGTTGTTTTACAACAGAATTCCAGTCGACGGCAGCCTGTGTAGAATTATAACCTCCCAGAGCTTCATTCATCTCAGCTAATCTTGAGCGGTACATCTCGGCGGAATCAGTAAATACAGTAAATATCACATCGTTTTCATTCATCTCGTAGTACTTAGCTAATTTAATTGAACTTAACATGTTGCTGATTGAGGATATACCCATCTCGGGCATTCGCTGAATAATTGTCTCATCAACATCAAGCGATCTTAAATAATCATGACCTGCAGATTCGTTAAAGAGTCTTAAAATTCTTAAAGGATCTTCATCGTCTATAGCACAAACAGCATCAGTGTTCTTGGCATTATGAATCCATGGAACATGCTTGTCCCCAATACCTTCAATCCGATGACCACCAAAACCGTTCATCAACAATGTTGGACACTGAAGAGCTTCGGAAGCAACAACTTTTAAGCGCGGATGAAGTCTGCGTAAATAGTCGCCGGCACCGATAGTCCCCGCAGAACCTGTGGCACTTACATATCCTGCAACACGCTGGTTCTTATCTTTAATTTGTTCGAATAATTCCTGAATTGTATTACCCGTAATTTCATAGTGCCAAACTGTGTTGCCGAACTGATCGAACTGGTTGAATATTAAGTACTCGTCACTTTCATCTTCGAGTTCATGACATTTATCGTAAATTTCTTTCACATTACTTTCACAGCCATAAGTAGCGTGAACCTCGGCTCCAATTTCCTTCAACCATTCAAATCTTTCGCGACTCATTTCTTCAGGTAAGATTGCTACCGCATGGACGCCAAGTAACGCGGAGTTAAAAGCGCCCCCCCGACAATAATTTCCCGTAGAAGGCCAGACAGCCTTGTGATAGTCAGGATCAAATCTCCCGGTTACCATATAAGGCGCAAGGCACCCATAAGTTGCACCGACCTTATGAGCACCAGTCGGGAAATGCTTCCCAACCAGACCGATAATTCTTGCATTTACACCTGTAATCTCTTTGGGTATTTCAAGAAAATTGATATCCCCGATTCCACCGTTAACAGGATTGTTATTCCAATTAATCCGGAAGAGATTTAATGGATGTAAATCCTGCAAGTGAATGTTTTTTAGTTTATCCTGAATTTTACCAGGAATTTTATGCGGATGCTTTAATTGTGCGAATGTTGGTAAGAGTATTTCTTTTTCTTTACAGCGTTGTATTGTACGTTTTAAATAATCCTGATTATTAATATTCCAATTCCAATCTTCCATATCAAACCCGATTAGTGTATAAGAACGGCAGCTATTGCTGTATAAAGCAACAGTCGCAACTACAAACCTACTGAATAACAAATAAATTCGGAAAATTATTTGAAGGCTATATATTAGATCACATCTGGAAGGTATGTAAAGAATCACTGCGGAATTGTGAACATCTTTTCACATAGCAGGCTTCAACTGATTTTAAATCTGAATTTATTAATTACAGACATCCATAAACAAATTAAACACTTTCAAGAAGCCATTTATATGCATCATCAATATTATCCGAGATAAAATACTTTACATCACTGTAACGGCTATTTTGATTTATCGAATTCAGTAAAACTGAATTATCTCCCTTGTTGGAAATTATTACAGCTATACGATCAGTATCCTTAAAACCAAACTGCTGAAGCTCATCGCCAGAAGTATGAATTTTATTTAGCCCACCCTGCAGTGTTGTCCCGGTATGATCAATTAAAAATTTTGCACATTGGTTTTGATGAGCTAACTTCAGCGCTTCTTTGGAATACTTTTCAGCAATACCGAAATTTAATCTGCCGCGCATTTTTATAGCTACTATTTTATTGTCTGTTAAATAACTAACTGAATAATCCATTATTAATCCTTCATTGACTTTCTCTGATGCAATTTAGAAAGATTAATTGCTTTGAGCTAATTAATTATTTAAACAGGCAGGCAATCATTACTAAAATTGTATAAATATTTTTGTACATATTAATCTGTTCCTCTAGAGGTCTGATCAAAACTCACAGAATCAATTTCATAAGTATATATTCATCTTAATATCAGTTGATATTGAGAATAATTCTGAGTATAGCATTAGCCAAATATTTCAGTTGATGAAACCGTGGAATTGTTCAATAATATTGAAAATACCGAAAAACGAATCATCATTACTGTTCAATTAATACTGAATATAACTCAGTTGAGCTCAAACAACTATGAACTTACTCCTTTAATGTCAAATATGGATGAACTTAGCAGGGAAACAATAAATACATATAAAATATTTACTAATGAGAATAATCTATCATTGAACTTTATGAACAGCAGCCGAAGCTACGATGTTAGAATCGACCAATATTCAGTATACCAGGTGTTAAGTAATCTGATTGACAACGCTATTAAATACACCGAATCCGGCAAAGTGGAATTTATAATAAGCGACCTCGATGATGATAATTTAATGCTAGCGGTTAAGAACACAGGAATTGGTATTGCCGAGGCAATATAAAGATAAAGTGTATGAAGTGTTTACCCAGGAACAGCAAGGTTATAAGAGAGGGTTCGACGGAAACGGATTTGGTTTAGATTTGTGACCTCAACAAGTTTGTTCTGGATTAAGACAGCATAACAGATTTGGGAACAACCTTTAGGATAACTATCCCTAAAAATCGGATAGAAAATGTATTACCAATCATAATGGAGAATAGATTAATTTCTATATTATTCAATACTTATAGAATTAATCTTCCAAACTTTAAAATACTTTATGGTTGTCTCCATGGAACTATCTGACATTCTAATCATATTATTTGAACTAGACGGCAGAAACAATGACGATAAAACAGTTTCACCATCATTTAAAAATATTTCTATTGAGGAATGATCTATAAAAACATTTAATTTCAACTTACCACAGGCATCGTATTTAATTTCCTGAAGCTGATAAAAAGCAATATCAGGCACAATCTTATTACTCATACTTCTATCAATTGAAAATATTTTTTTAGTGTCATCGTACTTGACGATCAATTCTCTACCTTTGTCGTTCAACAACTCCAGGCTAAATAGACCACCGCTATTATAATCAGCATCTAATAAAAGTTCACAACTGGATATCTGATGATTAATGAGAAACTGATTCACCTCAGCAATACTTTTCATTTTTAATGAGCTTTCTGAACTTCTCAACTTTTCCAATTCCCGAAGAGGCTTTTGCACTATACTATAACCGGCTTCTGTATGCCTGAGAAACAACCGTCGGGGAATGGTCATAGCTCCGTTCCATCCCCTGGTTGGTAATACTTCCGCATATTTCCAATTGTTCATCCATGCAATGCAAACTGCATTTCCCAATTCATTATTAATATTACTCCATGTTGAAGCAGCATAAAAATCACGCCCGAAATCAAGTTTTAGTTCTTTCCTATTTTCAAGTTGAAGTGTAAATTCCTGATCAAGAATGAATTCTTTCCCGTTAAAATCACCCACAAAATAAGTGCTGCATGTATCCGTGGCTATATCATCTGACAGTTTTGATACGAACAATACCCATTTATAACCATCCGTCCCATTATTAACCGGTAAACGAAACATATCGGGACATTCCCATTTTATCCTTTTGAATTCAGGATAGCTGAAATTACCGATGTGTTGCCATTCAATCAGGTTCGGAGAGGAAAAGAACAATAATCTATTTTCCAAACCGGTAGCAACTATCATAATCCAGATATTTTCCGGTTCAAAGTAAAGAACTTTTGGATCTCTGAACTCACCGGATTGAACATCCAGTACCGGATTGTTTTTATATTTACACCAGCTTCTACCTCTGTCGTTACTGTATGCAAGACATTGAAATTGTCTGCCATCCGCACAGCGATTACCTGTAAATATTGCAATGAATGGCGGAATGTCCCCCTTGCCTAATCCACTAGTATTATTGTGATCTATTACTATACTCCCCGAGAAAATCATAATATCATCCTCTTCGGTAATTGCGACAGGCAAATGTTCCCAGTGAACAAGATCCCGACTAACTGCATGTCCCCAGCTAAGATGCCCGAATTTATTCTCAAATGGATTATGCTGGTAAAATAGATGATACTCGTCATCATAAAAACAAAGCCCGTTTGGATCATTCATCCAGTTTGCCGGAGGTGTAAAATGGAACTGCGGGCGGTATTGATCCCCATTCTTCAATCTTTAGTTGCATCCGTTAAAAAAAGTGAACTGAAATTTATATTTCGTAAAACTTCCAAAGCATTATAACTATTACATTCATCCGGATAATTCGAAGCGGCTTCAAGCACATAAGGTAATAAATCCGCATCCCCAATTGTGTTTATAAATATATCCGGACGGGACATCGAATAAAATACTGCAGCTTTAATTTCATTTAGATCAGTTAACGGTTTGTACCATGTTGAATGAGTCTTTTTATCATTTCGCCAGGGACCTTTCAATATTGATTTTATAGTCTGAATTGCAACATTTCGGGTATTACAAATTCCTGATAACTTTTCAAAATCTTCGGCATAGGACTCGTTACTCATCATGTAATAATTATATGGCAGAAGCACCGAATCAAAATTATATCGCTCCAGACTTTTAATATGCATTGAAGAAACATTATAGCCATGACCGGTTACACCGAGGAATCTGACTAATCCTTTTTCCTTTGCTTCGACTAATGCTTCCAAGGCTCCGCCGCTGCCAAATGCAACTTCCCATTCATCCGGTTCAAACAAAGCATGCAACTGCCATAAATCAATTTGATCAGTCTGGAGACGCTCAAGTGATGAATACAATTCTTCCTTAGCTTCCTTATAGGTTCGCTTACCGGTTTTAGTCGCAAGAAAAAATTTACTTCGATGCTGCGGCATCCATTCACCTACTCTAAGTTCCGCATCACCATAGTCCATAGCAACATCAATATGATTGACATCGTATTGCAGTAGTAAGTCGAGAGTTCGGTCTGCCGTTTTACGATTTACATCAGCAAGAGCAACAGCACCGAATATCGTTCTCGTACTATCATGACCAGTTCGTCCGAATTGTAATTTAGGTATCATAAAAACCCCTAGATTACTTTTTCATTTTCACTATCAAAGAAATGCAATTTCCCGCTGTTAAAATACATTTCGATTTCATCCCCCACTTTGGGTATTATCTCTGTAGGTACACGACCGGTAAGCTGATTACCCCCAATATTAAAGTAAATGAAGATTTCATTCCCCATCGGTTCAATTACATCCAGCTTTGATTTAATGACAATAGGATTATTCAAATCTGCTGAGGTCAGACTGATATTTTCAGGTCTGATACCGAGAGTTACTTCGGACCCGCTGAACGATTTCAGAATTGAATTATACTGATCAGGTACTTCAAATGAAATATCCTGGTTCAACGATTCAAAAATCATTTTAGGAGAACTGCTTAGAACACCCTCGATAAAATTCATAGAAGGACTTCCAATGAATCCTGCAACAAATTTATTACCGGGAGTATTATACAAATTAAGCGGTGAATCAATCTGTTGTACCAATCCGTCTTTCATTACAACTATTTTATCACCCATAGTCATAGCCTCGGTTTGATCATGAGTGACATAAATCATTGTTGCACCAAGTCTTGCATGAAGTTTTGATATTTCAGTACGCATCTGAACCCTGAGTTTAGCATCCAGATTACTTAAAGGCTCATCGAAAAGAAATACTTTCGGTTTACGAACAATTGCTCTGCCAACAGCAACTCGCTGACGCTGACCGCCCGACAAGGCTTTGGGTTTACGATCAAGGTATTCTTCCATATCCAGAATTTGTGCTGCCGAAGTCACCCTCTCCTTTATTTCCTCTTTTGAAAATTTTCTTAACTTCAAGCCGAATGCCATGTTTTCAAAAACAGTCATATGCGGATAAAGTGCATAGTTTTGAAATACCATTGCTATATCCCTGTCCTTTGGTGAAATCTCATTAACCAGTTTCCCATCAATATAAATATCACCTTCAGATATTTCTTCAAGACCGGCAATCATCCTCAGCGTAGTTGATTTACCGCAGCCTGAGGGACCAACAAGAATTACAAATTCTTTGTTCTTTATTTCGATATTAACACTATCGACTGCTTTTTTACTACCACTGTAGATCTTAGAAACACTTTTTAATATTACATCTGCCATTGTAAACCCGGTGTTTATTATAATTTACTTAATAATTTACTCATGAGTTCTTATTTAAGAAGAACCATTTTCCTGCTTAACGTCTTTCCATTATATTGAATTTTATAAAAATATATCCCGCTCGGATTTTCGCTGGCATCAAACTGTACTTGATATCTCCCCGGCTGCTGTAACTCGTTTACAAGAGTTGCGACTTCCTGACCAAGTACGTTATATATCTTTAAAGTGACATAGAATAGTGTATTACCAGACATTTTACTAGCAGGGATTAGATAGTCAATAACAGTAGATGGATTAAAGGGATTCGGGTAGTTTTGAAATAGTTCAAATCTAGCAGGCAATTCATTTTGTATAACTTTTCCATCTATGGATGTCGTGATGTCGTACAGCGTATTGATATCAGGATAAGAAAGCGCATAGTCATAAATTCTAATATCATCTAAAACACCCTTAAAGTTATACTGTGTATTGCCGGGTAAAACCTGTCCTATTGTCAGGTCGTATGAAGTTGTATTTATCGATCCTGTAAATGTGGTGAATGCATCCAGTTCACCATTGATATATATTTCATAATCTTCTCCTGAATATAAACATGTAATTAGGTACAATTGGTTTTTCACAAGTTCCGTTTCTGAATCAAGATCTTTTATACCTGTACTTGTTTTCAAAGTCCATCTAATTCTTTTATTGGCAATTGATATTTTCCATCTATTTTCCCAATTCCCATGTGAAACCGGATAAGCTTCACGTTCAAAAAACTCTCCCACCTTTATCCAAAAACAAACTGTTATGGCATCCTGGAAATTTATAAGAGAAGAATTCTCAACTAGTATATTATCGTTCACACCATCAAAACTAAATGCGCTCGATGCATTATCAAACCTATCATTAGTAATAGCCGCACCATTAGCATTACAGGGAATTGAGTTGCCGCTTTCGTCAACAGCATCACCATTAAACGGTAGGTAAAGAACTAAATTACCGGATTGAACCTTGCTGAAATCCCTAACGGATACCAGAACACTGTCTGAAACCGATTCATTATTTTGATCTGATACTTTGCATCGGATTATAAAATTATCTTCATAGCCGGGAGCAGTCCAGTTGATTAGCGAATCACTTCCCTCAATAGCACCGAAATCAGAACTCCATTCGTAGCTAAGATCATCACCATCAATGTCCTCAGATGTGCAAACGATTTCACAGGTTCCATTAAGATCAATTTTCCTTGGTAAGGCTTTAATATTATGAATTACAGGGGGATTATTTATTAACTCGACTACATTAATTGATGTTGAAGCAGAATCCATCCCACCATTTCCATCATCTGCCACACATCTTATATTATACTTTCCCGTATCGGCAGATGCTTGCCAATTTAATACCGGGCTATTAGAATTAATTAATTCATCATTTATAAACCAGGTAAACATGATGTTATCTTCGTCATTATCAACAGCAGTACAATAAAATTTAACCTGTTCATTTGGAAGTATTAAAGTCTTCGCTGGCGACAAACTCTTTATTCTCGGAGGATGATTATTTACATTTATTCCGTTATTGAAATCTATAATAACATTATTCGCAAGTGTCTTATTTTGTTCATGTACGATTGCAGCCCCGGAAGGATAAATTGAAGCGATTAACACATTATCGGTCGGTACTATAATCTGAGTTATTCCGCTGGTACCGGAGGCTATTACAGAATTATTAACCCCATCGTAGATATCATACAGACCAGGTCCAACATCGATTTCAACAGTTTGATTTGTTTCATATGGATTATACAGCAAGTATGATGGATACGCCGAATCGTGAAAATAGTCAGTCTTCAGTAAATCCAGTTTAAGTATCATAGGTACATTAGTTGTGTCTATTATTGCCCCGAGAATTCCCACATGTGATGAACTGTATAGAGTATAGTTTGTTTCTCCCCAGCCTCCATCAACAGCATCTCCTGTTGCATAAGGGGATTGTCCGTATTTCAATTCCCGGATTGCCTCATGAGCAAGATAAGAATTCGGATCATATACCTTTCCCCATTCCTCGCTATCCTGTTTATTGTCCGGTAAAAAGCGAGTATAGAATAACCTCGATGCGTTTGCGGCATTCAACACCCATTTCCCAATTGCTCTTGCAAACCTGTCATCATACCGAACTAAAGGAACAAGAGCGCCAATTTGCTCGAATGTATTCATTGAGAAAGGGTAATCATTGTTTCCGTTAACCTCCCCGATTAAACCGCTGACATCGTATCCTCCCCACTCACCAACGACTGCACCCCAGTTTCTTAACGGTCCAACTTCAAAGGTCCACTCAAGCATTTTCTTAACATCGTAATCCGTACCAAGTTCCGCATTCATTCTCGCAGCAATATACACACCATACGGTAACTGCAGTTCATATGAGGGATTACTGGTCAGACTGTTCAAATACTCCAGGCACCATTCCGCACCAACTCTATACTTCACAAGACCTGTTTCAACGTAAGCATTATATAAAATCCATCCGATAGCTCCCGCGGCTTCCGGTTCTTTTACATCACCTTCGTAGGGCTCCATTTGGGATAAATCAAAACCACGATAGTTCATATATGGGACATTCCATGGAGTTGAATTGCCCCCCATTACTTCAACCGCAAGTAACCACTGATCCGCTATAGAAACAAACTGCTTTGAGAATTGTCCAATTCCGGGATAGAGACTATAAAGCTGATAAAAGAAGACATTCGGCATTGTTTCATACCACCAGTCGTCATAAGTATCATCAACGGGATGATTCTTATAGACATTTTGTTCCGGTCTGTTGTTAAACCATTCTTCACACATGAGCACGTAATTTCTACCCGACTGAGTGCTTTTATCAATGCCATTCAATCTAGCGCCAATCACAGCCGGCAGACAATTAATGGCTTCCGCAGATCCGGGAGAATTAGTTCCAACCACGGTATGCAGTCCGAACGATGAATGCTCCGGATAATTTACCGTATTATTGTTCTCCCAAATCAAGGGTAGATATTGTCCTGATGAATTATAATTGAATACCAGCGAATCGTAACCCAAGGCAACTTTAGTCCAATTCCTCATATTATAAGGCTGAGGGGTATTAGGCATTTGTTCAATTCTGCCAATCTGTAACTGCTGTCCGGTTAGTGAACAGTACAAGACCATAAGTATCCATAGCATTATTTGCAGCATACTCTTCATTCCGACTTTTCCCGAACTGAAAGAAAATTGTTCAATGTGCTGATCACAAGCTTACTAGTATCAAGCTCATGGGCAGCTAATTTTCCGTATTCTACTTTGACATCGTCCCCAGGCAGTATTATCATCCCCCTGTTTTCAAATACAACTCCCGGATGATAAAGGTCTACAAATAATGCCGGATTATCTACACTAAGCTTAATTGAATCCGTCTCCTTTATAACGTCAAATGTCACTTCCGGTAATTGCAAATGCTTCCATCGTTGATTAACAAAATAATTCCTTGATACAATTTTGTCATCTTTATCATATAAAGTTGCTACAGCAAACCAATTACTATTATTTGAGATGCTTGGAGTATCTAATAGAGCAATCTCTGAGTTCAATGAAGCCCCGATATTTACATCGTAAGTAAATTCCTCGAATACTTCGCCGGTTGCTGCCTCAAATAATTTAATAACTGATTTACCTTCAAATTCATTTGTTTCATTGTTAACTGAAATCTTTAACGATTCTCCTAGATCCTCAATAGTTAGTAATATCAGATTGAACGAATTTTTAACAAAATAATAAGATAATTTCGGTTGTTCATCCGAATCGACAAGTGACCAGCTGGTAACCGGCCAGGTATCATTTATTTGCCATATTATGCTGCCATTATTTATCGGTTGATTACAGCGCCAATGTTCCAGGCATGTCTTTAATGCAAATCCCTGGTTGAGTTGAGCGAGATAAATATATTCCGTCCATGTTTTTGGTAACGGCAGATGGGCTGAAAGAAATTTAATAACTCGTTCCGGACCTTCAACCTGCTTATTATGGAATTCAAATACTTTGTCATGTATTCTTAAATTCTCTTCAGGAAGATGTCTCTCAAAACAATCAATATTCGCAGGACCCTGAAATCCGAACTCAGTCACAAAGAGGCTGTTATCATTTATAACTTCCGAGTAGTCTTTCCAGCCGCTCCAGATATACCATTGGTGCCTGTTGCCGCTAGTCTGGGAATTCGGGTCTTTGTCAAATCCGAACGGGGACGAAGGCCAATACGAAAGTCCGGGACAAATCCTGTTTGATATTTCCGGCACAAGCTCATGATATATTTTGTGCCCGGGCATATTACTATAATGCGAATCATGATCCATTGTCCAGATCCATTCATTCTCATTATTCCCGCATAGAAGCGCAAGCGACGCATGATTTCTTATCCGACTAAGATTATACTCAACCTCATCCTTAACAGATTCAAGGAACTCTTCATGTTCCGGGTATGATCCGCAGGCGAACATGCAATCCTGCCAGACAAGCAATCCGAGTTCATCGCATATCTGATAGAACTCATCATTCTCGTATATGCCGCCGCCCCATACGCGAACCATATTCATTGAGGCATCTTTAACAAGTTGAAGTAAGTTGCGGTACTTCCCCGGTGTAACCCTAGGGAGAAATGAATCGCCGGGAATCCAGTTTACTCCTTTAACATAAACAGCTTTTCCGTTTACAATGAATTTAAATGTTGGGCTCTCGTTCTCTTCTAAACACAGTTCAATAGTTCGAACACCTATCTTATTCTCATACTCATCTACAATTATTCCATAATCGTCAGTTAAGATTATCTTCAGTGTGTATAGATTTGGATCACCCATTCCATTCGGCCACCAAGGTTCAATATTATTAAGAGAAACATTAATGCGGTTAGAAGCATCACAAGGAATACTATCGGCAAATACCCGATTGTCCTTATAATCACTTATTTCAATCTTCGCATCGAGATTCTTTTGGTCATCCGCATTGACCGAAAAACTCAAATCACATTCGGCTTTCTTATCAATTAACTTTACAGTATCAAGCTTTACGTTCCGGATTTCAGCGACATTCTTTTGCTGTAGAAATACATCTCGCCAGATGCCCATCGTTGTAAATGCCGGACCCCAATCCCAGCCATAAGAATATTGTGCTTTCCTTAAGTAGACTCTATCAGATTCAGTAGAATCAGGCACAGGAATCTTTCCATATTTCCTTTCTTCTGCTAAAGAATGCCTCTTTGCTGAATAGAATTTTAATTCGAGTGTATTTTTCTCTCTATTCAGCAGTGAACTCACTTCATAAACATATTCAAGAAACATGTTTTTAACGCTGGCAACTATTCGTCCATTAAGAATAATATCAGCAACCGTATCAACACCTTTGAGAATAAGATTCACCGGTTTATCTAATTGAATTTCAGGAGGAACATTAAATTGAGTAGAATAAGACCAATCACAAAGATCAATCCATTTTAATCTCAGTTCATTATCTCCATAGTGAGGATCACTAATTATTCCCTCATTCAACAGATCAGTATGAACGGTTCCGGGAATCATTGCAGGTATAATCCTGTCTTTATCAACATCTACATCCAGATCATGACTATCTATAAGTCTTAATTGCCAATCGTTACTTAAATAATGCTTCTTCATATTAGATTACTTGAGCTCCTGATTATCGTATGTAATTTTCACTATATCACTGCTTTCCTGAACATGCTGGAAACTGAACGTCAACTCATAATTATCAGCCTTCTGTTGTTCAGAATACACATCAATAACCTCATTATTTATTTCCAGCGTTTTAATCCGGTATGGAGATAATACAGCGGTTGTATTATTATGACCGGAGAAGGCCTTTAATTCCGCAGTTAGTATGTTATTACTATACTCAGCATTCTTAAGTATCGCATCCGTTGAAGTTATTAGAGGTGTTTTCAATTCTCCGAGAGAAATATCAATGCTATTTATATCATCAAATTCAGACGGGATAACAAGTGACGGATAAAGCCTATCATTATAACTGATGCTCGGCAAGCCGGTACTTTCTCCCTTTATAGCTACATCAATTATTTTACCGTTAACGGTCAGACTTAATAGAACATTATTATTTCCTGATTGCAGGTATGGATCAAAAGAAACATTCCAGGGTGATTCATCTATCAGGAATAAATGATAAAGTGAATAAAGGTACCAGCCGCCTGCCCACATAAATTGCGGCTTATCTACCTGACCGTATTCATTGGGATCAGAAGAGTTGCCATTTCTAACTTCGTACATAGCAGGTTGTCCATTTGGTCCTTCCATAATGCCTTCGATCGTCATTGTATTCTTTATAAATTCTAATGCTTCAGTCTTTTGACCATTTTTCATTAATGCTAATGAATACCAGGCATTGCTTTGAGGCCAAATACCTCCGTTTATATAGTACCACTTTGCACCTACTTCATTCCCAACAAAATTCAAATAATCCGACAGTTCTACAAAGTCCATTGGATACACATTGTATACTCCAACTTTATCATCTACCAGATACTTTTGAGCAGATTCGATTAATTTAGAAGTCTTCTTAGAATCCAGCAAATTGAAGTGGGGAGCCAACAGCGAGCCTGTATAATAATGAGTATCAACTTTTGATGGTTCGTAATAATTAATTAAATAATTCTGATTGTCACTCCACAGTTTTGATACTAAATTATCCTTTAATGTTTTCCAAATTCCTTCATACTCATTAAGCTTTTCTGTATTCAATCCGAGTACGGAAGAGACATAAATATATTCCTGTATTGAACGTGCAGCCAGTATAGTTAAATAAGCTTTTGAACCGTACAATTTTCCAATATCCCACCAGTCCGGTCGCTTACTCCACATCAATCCGTCATCCTCAAATGTTAGTAAAGCGTTTTCAATGCTCTCCGTTAAATATGGGTAAAGCTCCACTAGCAACTCTTTGTCACCTGAATGACGAAGGTAACTTGCCGCAACCAGATTAATCCAGAAGTTATTCCAGTTGTCATGATCAGCATACTCAGTGACATATTCCCCATCCTTGAAATAATATGCATGCGGAATTATATACTTATCGCTGGACCTTTTCATGATAAAATTCAAATCGCGCTTAACTCTAGGCAGATCATAATTTACCGCTGCCATATCAGTAACCAGTACATCATGAGTAAAATAGAAATTGTATTCTGCAGGGCAAGGCATTGGCGCTATATCACCATGAATGTAATGCTGGGTTGCCTCCAGAATGGCTTTTGCCCATTGGGTTGAATTATCCAAAACAAAATCATTTGTTTCCAATTTAGATTGTGAACTAATCTTATCCATGAGGTCATTTTCATAATCGTCAACCTCCTTTTGATAATTCACCGATAAATACTTTAGCATTTCCTCAATTTCCGTATCAAGACAAGAACCAACTATCTGTTTAACAATAATTGATTCACCTGGCTTAAGATTCTTTTTATAAACATACTTGAATGCCGGACGGGTCATATTGTTGTTTGGAATCAGCTCGTTCTTCAGCGGTTCATCATTATTCATCCAGTAATCTGTACTTTGTTTGGGAATTATCTCCGCATCACTCATGGATGACCAGCCTGCCGGTTCTTCACCTGCGTTAATCGAAAATATACTCGCATTCATAGTCTCCGGATCTGTAAAATTTGCGACAAGGGAGTTATATTTTTCCACATATTCAGTCCATGCCTTGTCAACAAGTTTAAAAGTATGACAGGTTCTTAATGCTGCTTCTAAAGAAGTATAAAACTCATACGGCTGTTCACTGTTCGTTATATTAGTTATCTCATATTCAATTAAAAAAGCCGGTTTGTTCTTCGCAAATTTGAAGCTCACATTTATTGAAGCGCTTTCATACTTCTTAGAAAATTTCACTGAGAAAGGAGTAAGTGATATATCGCATTCTTTCGGATTCAGCCAGATTTTTTCATTATCACCGGACTTTAAACCTGCTGCCATTATAAATGATGTATCCCTATTCCAAAAGTCGACACTCATATCTATACTGTTTGCAACCGGGTAATAAAAACTTATTCTCTGAGGTAGAAAAGAAGAATGATGGAATTCGACTCCAGCATAAGTTCCACCGACTTCAATTTTAGCATCGCCCGAATATTCAACCGCCAGATTATTCTCATTCTCTTTGGTGTTTTCGCGATCACATGATAGGAGAAGTATCATTATTACAAACGATATTGTGAATTGGAATAAGGTTCTAGTAATTATCTTCATTTGGACTCCGGTTTGATATTTATTAGTTAAGAAACTCTTGAGATATCATTGTTAATCGACAGCAAAGATCCAGTTCTCCTGATGCAATAATAAAATCCTTACCGGACTTAGTTATTCCGCATGTAAAAACTACATCATATAAATATCTCATGGACTTAAAGTCGTTAGTTAAGGAAGGTTCTGCTGAAAGAACCGGATTATCAAAATCAGCCTCAATAATCTTCCATGGTTCATTGTATTGCAAATATGCTTTATAAGTTTTGTACACTCCTACCTTCCCTTTTAACTCAACTCCATGGAATAGAATCAGCCAGCCCCTATCCGTTTTCACGGGGGGTGTACCGGCTCCCATTTTTATAAACCGATTGTCAGCTTTACCAAGACCGAAATCATGCTCCACCGGCTTCCAATGCTTAAGATCGGGCGAACAGGCTAAATTTATTGATGGACCCTGGAATGAACCATGAACAGGCGCAAAGTAGTGGTCACCCCAAGGCCGGGTTAAAGCGTAGTAGTATCCATCGATCTTTTCCGGAAAGAGCACCATATCTTTGTTCTGATGATCAAGAATCATTGCCTCGTATTTATAATTTAATCCATCGGCAGATGTGTAAAGAGTTGTTGATTGCCTTTCATGACTAACTGAACATGTCGTCATAAAATAAGTATCATCGATTTTTGTAATACGCGCATCCTCGATACCATATGACTGAAACTCTCTTGAAGGTGTGATGATTTTATCATAATGCTCATGTACAACTTCAGTACCATCCGGTGATATTTCAACCGGCAGCAGCCAGGATATCGAAGTAAGAGTATATACTCTTGTATACTTGTATTTATTCCACAGATACTTTCTTGGGTCGCTGGTATCAACTTCATTCATCGGATATTTATCAATTACATAACCGGTCTTTTCACTCCATCGCAATGAATAAATATACTTAGAATCCCGGGTTTTCTTCAATGCTTCAGCAATACGGACTATTGCTAGCAGATTGCCGTTCGGGAGAAGGGTTAACCCCGGATTAAATGAGCCGAGAACGAAAGTTTCTTCTGTTATAGTTGATCTTAACGGTGATTTTGTCAGATCTACATCCAAAGGTGAGAAAATGATCCAATCGTTTTGATTCTGTATTGTCATATATTATGTTCTTGCTGTAATAATTCAACTTCATTTAATAATTTTATTGTGTAGATATATAATTCTCCATTACCAGCAAAATGGTTTCATGATGTTCGACTTGCTGTAATGCCAGAAGTGCTTCAACGGTTGATTCAGCCCCGGAATTTTTGTTTAATTCACTACTTGAATTAATTCCGTCATAGCATATTCCACTTTCCGGGAAATACACTTGTCGATTTGATATGTTATTGCCCAAAAACCAGCAAGCAAGGTCGGTTGCTGTTCGTAAATAAAGACTATCATTAGTCAGTTCGAAAGCTTTAAGCGATGCGAATATCATTGGCCGTATTTCATATGCTATCTGAGAAAATCTGATAAATTCAGGTTTTGAATTTTTGGATAATGTAAACTCATTATAATAACCGGCATGAATTAAATACGGATAGAAATATTTTACTTCTTTCAATGCTGATTCAATAAACTCCTTGTTATTAAAATACTCCCCTGCGGTTAGCAGTGCATAAGCCTGGGAGTTTCCCCAGCCGTGCCATGTATTTTCCCAACTGAGGAACGCGCCGTAAGGGAATGTATCTTCATCACCTTCCTGCATTACTAGAATACCCTCGCACAGATTAATAATTATCTTTTGAATATCCGTGTCCTCATTATTCTTCAGGTACTCAGTCAATGATATAACCAATAATGCGGCCTGATCGCTTGCAGCGCCGTAAGGAAGCCAAGCCGGTCTTCTATAACCATCTATATCCTTATACACTTTAGTTAAATCAGAATCTCTTTTGATATTAACTATTATTTTATCCAGAGCAATTTCTATTCTTCCACTAAGAAAACTATCATGATCTGATACAATCTGAAAAGACTCGCTTAATGCCCATAAAGCGCGCCATGACCACCATCCGGCCTGAGCTATACTGGTTTTAAAGTCTGTATTAATACTACCATCTTTCCAAACGAAGTTATTGAAATAACCATTTGAAGCCTGCAGTTCCAGTATAAATTTCAATAGCATTTCACCTTTTCGCAAATATTCATCAACACCGGAATCGGTGTATTCTCTTAAATAGAATATAACAGCACGGGCTGCATCGTCAACACATGCAATACCTTCATCCGTATCGCCGACCCAATTGTAATCCGGATATTCACTGTAAATGTGAATAATACCAACCTCGTTCCCGTTAACAGTTATTTCATCATACAACGAGTCAAGATGAGATGAATTAACGAATGTTGTTTTATACTGTACGTCTTCACTCCTACAGGAATACAGAATTAACGTAAGTACTGTCATTCTTATCACTTTTTTAATCATATTATTCACACAGGCTTAAAAGATAATCAATATCGGTTGTGGCAAGACAAATATTTGTATCCGCGCCCGAATAATAAATTTTGACTTCCCCATTGTCTTCAATCACCCAGCCGTTTGTGAAAACAACGTTCGGGACATCTCCGATTCTTTCATAGTCATATTCGGGCGATAATATCGGGAACTCACTTTTCCCTTTAACCATCCATGGCTTGTCAAGATCAAGTAATACTACTCCGACCTTATACAAGTATGAAATACCAAATCCTCTGACACCATGATACAGCATAAGCCAGCCTTTATCAGTTTTAACAGGCGGAGTTGATCCTCCAATTTTATTCTGCTCCCAACTTCCTTGCGACGGCTCCATAAGAAGTTTATATTCACCCCAGTGGATAAGATCAGGACTTTTAGAAATCCAAATATCCTGCCTGCTGTCAGCATTTGGTCTGTCAACTTTCCAATAATACCCATCTACCTTTTCGGGAAATATGGCACAGTCTTTATTACTTGGTTCACTGATGGGTCCGTGAACAATGAAGTTTTGAAAATCAGTCGTTTCCGATAGAATTACAAGCGGCTCATACTTTGAATATCCTGTATAAGTAATCAAATATTTCTCACCAATTTTGGTAATTCTCGCATCTTCAATACCCCATTCTACATATTTATAATACTCTCCGTGCATTTCCGGAGTAAGTGAAGGTTCATTTCTTAAGTTGAAATTAATTCCATCATCACTTTCTGCTATTATTAAAGATGATCTGCCGGAAGGCATTTCCACCCTGCATAACAGAATATATTTATCTTTATACTTTGTCGCCCCCGGATTAAATATACTGTTCGCATCAAACGTTATATCTTCCTTCGTAAGTATCGGGTTATCTACATGTTTTACTATTTCCATATTATTCCTACCTTTAGAATTGAGAGCTGATAATTTTTATTTAATTTCATCAAGAATTTCTTTGACTGTTATTTTAGCAAACCCGGAAGCTGAGTCAGACATCGCATATGGTAGAATGAGTTCATCATCCTTGATGATAGATCCGCATGAATAAACAACATTCGGCACATACCCTTCTCTTTCACTTGCATCCGGAGATAAAATGGGTTTATCACATCTACCAATGATTTTTTCCGGTTCATCCAAATTGAGCAATACAGCACTGATTACATACTTTCTCATCGCCCCAACAGCATGTGTAATTACAAGCCAGCCTTCATCAGTTTCGATTGGAGAACCGCAATTTCCAACCTGAACAAACTCCCAATCATTTTCGGGTGTCATTAGTTTCTCAGCATTTTCCCAATGATAGAGATCATTACTCTTCATGATATAAAGGTTTTCACCATCTTGCCTTGATATCATATTGTACACACCGTTGACTTTTCTTGGGAATATGGCTAAACCTTTATCCAGAACACCGTTCCCCGTCATAGTTCGCACTTCATAATTTAGAAAATCATTCGTCTCAATTAACTGAGTCCTGAATGATCTTCCATTGTAAGCAGTATATGTTCCGAAATACTTATAAGAACCGTCATCATTCTGAAATCTTACAAATCTTGCATCCTCCATTCCCATACATTCACTTTCCGAAAAAGGGAATAACACTCTTTCAGATACCGGGAATTCACTGGAAAATATAGCACTGTAATTTGAATCCAAATAATCCATGATTTTCCCTAATGCTCCGGATTTATCTTTTTGAATTGTATCCTGATATACTTTCTTGAATTTATCTAAAGTAATTCCCTTTTCAAGCATTGCCTGCAACCCAGAATTACTCACAGATTCACCGACAAAGGATTTGATTTTATCTATGGGAAATGTTGCACGCTCGTACTCCGGCAAACTCGCTTGTCTTGAGGCATCAACCATTACTATTGCATTATCCGCGGTAACAATACCTTCACGAAACTCGATGGATGATATATGTCCTTCCCCGGTTGCCCTAAGAATTAATATGAACCTCAATTCACCCGGTCTTAATCCACTCTGATCCGGATGAGGCACCATGGACGGATTAAACAATGCTGCCGATTCAATTGAATACTCTTTCGAAAAATATGCTCCGATTAACATCTTCCTTTTTTCTGAAACATCCTGTGTTTCGATGTGATCAGATACTTTTTGATAGCCTATAATTAAATTGTCAGTAAAATCCCTATGTCTCTCACTAAAATCGTTTAGTATTTCTGAAAAAAGTTTTTCAACTTTTTCTTCACTCAATTCCATTAACTTTGCAAGTATCCGACTAGTTCTGTCACCATTCATTTCAAACGGCAACAATATCACCCGCCTGTTATCAGCAGTAAACTTTACTTTAAGTCTTTCAACATTCATTCAGTTTCCTTTATAGCTATTTATTCTTTTAAACCCGAGGAGGCCATGCTTTGTATGAAATATTTTTGGAAAAACATGTATGCAACAATTATCGGAAGCGCTAACATCACTGCTGATGCAAGCTTAACTCCTAATTGTGAATCTGCTCTTCCACCCACCGCAAATAGTGTAACCAGCTGCGGCATTGTCATCATGCTTTCATCTCTTATTACTATAATCGGCCACAAGACTTCGTTCCATGAAGCCATAAATGTTATTATACCTATTGTTACCAATGCAGGAAGTGAATTGGGCCAGAGAATTCCGAATATTATTCTCAGTTCACCGCAGCCGTCTATTCTCGCGGCATCTATCAAATCCTGAGGAATACTTTTGAAGTACTGCCGAAACATTATAATACTTAGCGCATTCATCAGGTACGGTACAATTAAAGCAAAGTATGTATCTACCCAGCTAAGTTTAACCATTATAATATACTGAGGTATTAGCGTTATTTGAAAAGGCAGTGTCATGGTAAATATTATAATATAAAATATCAGGTTTCTTCCGCGAAACTCCATTCTTGATAACGCATAGCCTACCATTGAACCAAATACAAGCACACCGAAAGTGATCATAGAAGAAACAAACATACTATTCAGGAAAGACCGTCCTATGGGGATCTTTTCAAACATTTGCTTGTAACTGCTTAATGTAAGTGCTGATGGAAACAGTGTAAGACTTCCTATTTCATTTTCAGGCGCGAGTGAAGCGCTTATCATCCAAATGAACGGGTATACAAATAAAATTGCTCCTGCGATAAGCAGTATATAGAATAATGCTTTCTTCATGAATTATTTGTCCTTTTCGACAAAACGTTTTTGAATCATGATAACCACTAGTATTAACATTGCAAAGAATAAACCGAGGGTAGCCGAATATCCCATGTGATAGTAGAAGAATCCCTGTTTGTAAATATAAAGCACGGCAGAAATAGTACTATTAAGCGGTCCGCCGCCCGTCATAACATATGGTTCGATGAATAAAGAGAATCCGCCAATCGTAGATAAAATAACAACCATGAATATGGTTGGATTAATTATGGGTAGTGTTATCTTAAAAAACTTTTGGATATGTGTAGCACCCTCGAGGTCCGCAGCTTCATAATAATGAGGCGGAACAGTTTGAAGTCCAACAAGAAAGAGTACAATATATAATCCAACATTCTTCCAGGTTGCCATTAATGCGATTGAGGGCATCGCGACATTTGGATCGGTCAGCCAGCCAACTTTATCCAGTCCTATTGACACTAATAATCTGTTAAGTAAGCCCGCATCGAAGCCGAATAATTGCTGCCATAAAATCGTTACTACTACTCCCGATACAATTACCGGTAGGAAAAATGCAGCCCGGAAAAATCCCCGGAATTTGATTTTCTGATTCAGCACTTCCGCCAAAAACAATGATACAGCAATTTGCAGAGGTATATGTATTACCAAAAAAGTAAGCGTATTTAAAAGAGATTTCCAGAATACAGGATCATTGAATAACCTTATATAGTTATTCAATCCGTTATATTTCATCGGGGATATTATATTCCATTCATGAAATGTGAGTACTATTGAAAATATCACTGGGAATGCAATGAACACTGCGAAGTGAATAAGATAAGGAGACACTAATAAGTATGGTAATATTTTTTTCTTAAGCATATACTCTACTATTTTAGAAACAACAGGTTAACAGACTCAGCGGCGGCCGCAACTGCATCTTCAGGAGACTTAGTTCCGTATACCACACAGGCTTCATATTCCTGGGATATTATGTCGAACACTTCTTTCAGAACAGGTGTCGTATCGGTTCCTTTAACATAATTAGCCTGTTTGGCAAAAACTTCCATTTTCGGATTTGAACTGAAATAATCCCTGTAAACCGGATCAGTATCAATTTGTTTTCTCCTCGGAAGCTGGGAAGTGATTTCCAAAAACTTCAGGTCGTTATCTGCATTTGTCATAAATTTTATAAAATCCCAGGCTGCATTCGGATCCGGGCAGGTATTGAAAATAACTATATTTTTCGGATCACAATAAGTATACACCGGACCTTCATGATCCTCGGGAACGGGTAAACTGGAAAATGAGTATTTAAATTCCTTCTTCTTAAACTTTTCAGCATGAGCAATTTCCCAGGGACCGGTAAATCTTGTGGCAATTACGCCATCAAGAAAAACATCCTGTCTTGCCGATAATCTTTCCTGCGAGAAATACTGTTTTTCATAAAGTTCGCGCAAAAATTTAAATACGTTTACAGCATATTTATTATTAAACACAGCTCTATTATTTTCAATTAACGGAGCACCTCCTGAAGCTGCCAGGTAAAGCGGATAGAAGTCAAAAAATCTTTGCCACCATGTAACCTGAACTTCAGCATATCCGAACCAGCGGTCAACATATCCGTCACCATCTATATCCGTCTGAAATTTATCGGAAGCGCTAAAATATTCATTGTATGTTGCCGGAATTTCTTCAAGCTCAAGATCCTTTATTATGTTCTCATTATATATCAACATGATAGGATTAATTTTCCAGGGAATCTGGTAAATATGTCCATCCAGGGAAGTGATCTCTTTAATTACTGTACTATCACACCTATCGTATATATATTCGTTAAATCCTTCCAGAGTATCGAGAGCTATAAGTACACCTGCCTGCGCGTATACTTCAACATCACCCTGCCACATGTTCGAATAAATATCCGGGGTAGTTTTGCCGACAACTGCCGCAAGAATAACCTCTTCACTTGATTGTCCTTCGGGAACGGGCTGATATTTTACCGGTGATGTAGGATGTTCCTCACTCCATGTGCCTGCAATATACTTTGCATATTTTATCTCGTCAGTATTATTTGAAGACCAATAAATTATCGAATTGTCTTTCCTGTTTCTTATATCATTGCATGATATAGTAACAAGCAATAACATGCCGGCAAGTATTATTTCTTTTTGAAACCCTCTACTCATCACCAATTATTCCCATAATTTCCAGATCATATCTATTGACGGATACGGAGTTCTCGGTATTAAACCACCTTTTTTAACAGTATATAACTCGATAGCCTTCGGATCATTTTCCGTACTAACATTTATTTGACTCAAGACATCATTATATATTTCAACATTATACTTTTTCTTTAATTTTTGTACCTCTCTGTACAGCTTTGCAGATAATTCCATTTCTATTTTTTGCAATTCCGTTTCCGATGACTCATTACTCTCAGAATTAGTGACCTCACCATATTTTATTTCAACTGAATTCTTCAATTGATTTAACATAGTACTAAAACATATTTTATCTTTCCACCAATTAGATTGTTCAACAACAGTTTTCATTTCGGTATAACCGTGTTCATTTGCAATTTCAAACAACAGTTTATCCCTCAGCATTCTCCAAACTAATTGTTCTAAAGACCTTGAATACGAAGTCAAATCTGATTTATTGAATTTAATGTATTGTGATCTCGATCTATACCAGATTAAGAATTCCGCAAGCGTCGTTTCTCCATTCATATCTTGAATTAGCGGCAATTCATTGATGTCCTTTTCGCCGGCATCATTATTCATGTTCAATGCGTCGTCAATGCTTTTGGCTAATTCCCATCCATTATATTTATCTTTCGGAAGTACAAATTGTCCAAGATATGATCTAAGTATATTGAATACATTTCTTTTAATTATCGGATTAGCAGCGAGCAGGAGGCTGTTAACATATTCATCTGAAGCTGCATCCATCTTTTGTTTTATAACCGCTTCTTTCGATTCAAATTCAAGTTTATTTGTTTCGCTTTCAGAAGTTATAATGTTTTGCCAGGCATTATTCAGTTTAATGATATACCAGCCGTCATCCGTATGGATTGGTAATGAGTATGACCCCAGTTTTAATGTATCAACTATGCGTGTAAGCAGAGGATTTTTTTTTCCAAGCTGATAGCGATTTGTTTTCATTGTCCTCATGTCAAGAAAAACACTGTCCGAAAGTTGACTTTGAACGAGTGAATCAAAAGCTATTCCCGCCTCCAACATTTTCCAGTACTTACTGATACCGGACTCATCAACAGAGTACAGCCAACTTAAATCAAGCTGCAGTTTTTTCATATTGACAACTGTGTCAATTTCCGATTGACTTACTTCTATATTTTGGAGGATAAGATCCTTAAAAAGTTCTTCTGTAGCCAGATCACTTAATATTGCATCATGGAACTCTCTAGCCTGGGCATTGGTATCGAGTCCTTCATTATATCCCTTAAGGGCCAGAAGTTTCTCATTGATCATATAATTAAGATACTTCTCTTTAGAATTTGGAGTCCGCTTAACAAATGCGGGACCAAACTCGTAACTGTTGTAAAACTCATCAGCAGTAATAATAATAATACCAACCTTAGCAACTATATTACTCTCAGCATTATTTTGAACTTCCTGCCCTGAGGAATTCGCGCTCAAGGGCAGACTTATCATAATTAGTATTAGGGTAAGCTTTACCGAAAGAAATATTTGATCACACATCCTGTTCATTGATCCGGGACTTGTAATTGATAAACGTCTATTCCGATTATATAATATTTGAAATAATTCTTTTTTCATTAATTATGGAACTAATAACTTATTCCGACAGAAAAAGTATGTATGCTTTCCAGCCTGCCGAAATCGCGATAAGCATAGTCGAACCTTACCAGTGCCTGGCTGAATAGCATCTTTGAATTTACACCAATGCCCAGACTTAATCCCCCTTCCGCATCTTTCAGGAACAAGCTCTGATAGCCGGCACGCAAATATAAAAGCTCCATAAATGAAAACTCTGCCCCGGCATTAACACTTTGATAATCATTATTCGGATGAACCGCATCAACCGCGAAGGTTATACGTGAATTATTAAATTCAATAGCATCAGTCGATACACCGATCTGAAATACTAGCGGCAGTTCCCATTCATCCATTTCAATATTTGTTGGAATCCTGTCGTTCGAACCATCTTTTGTATCATCTACACGAATGAAATAACGGGCATCCCGTCCATCCAATTGCAAGGCAGTACCGAAATTTGACATGGAAGCACCGATCGTCATTCCACCGAGTAAATCTGTGCGGAAGAGAGTGCCAGCATCTATAGCGAACCCTGAGGCATTCATATGCCAGATGGATTGCTGAATGTATTTAACCGTAAATCCTATAGAAAATCTGTCTGTTAGTTTTCTTGCATAAGATATTCCAACAGCAATGTCGCCGGCACTAAAATACTCACCCGTACCATCGGGTTTCTCAATAGTTGTAACTTTCATATCATCCATATTAAGCGAAGTAAAACTCGCTCCGAATGTACCGAGTTCACCAAGAGGCAAGACAATTCCGGCAAAATCATATTTAGTACCGGCAATCCAGTCAGTATGCACCAGTTGAGCTTCAAATGATTCCAGATTTGCAATTCCGCCTGCGTTCCAGTACATAGCCGAGACATCATTAGCAATACTGACAAAAGCGCCTCCCATTCCCCCTGCCGCAGCACCAATTGGAATTTGCAGGAAGTTGGCTGCTGTTGTACCTGTTTTTGAAACATTTTGAGAATGCACCGTAGTTGAACTAAGAAATAATATTAAAATATACCCTGCAATCTTTGCGAGATATTTTCTCTGCATTTTTTCCTCGCAGTAACTATTTATAAACTTATTTTCACTTTACTTAATAATTGCAAAACGCCCGATCTTTTCACCTATACCCGGCGCATCAACATGATATATGTATATTCCGAAAGCAATATCCATTCCGTCTTTAGATGTAAGATTCCAGAATTCCTGTCCGTCATCAACAGATCCGGAGTGCTCAATTGTATCAACGAGTCTTCCGCTAATCGTGTATATCCTTATAGTACACTCGTTAGGAAGATGTATAAACGATAGTTTCCTTTCACCTCTTCCTACGTCAGTACTATAAGCTTCCCAGGAAGCGGCGCCTGTATAGGGATTAGGAACAACACTGATATTATCGAGATCGCTCGATGCTTTTGCCTTATCGAACTTTGCGCCAGTTGTCATGAACTCAAAATACTCACCCGTACGGAAGGGTTTCTTGGTAACTACTTTATATACGTCTCCTATCTCAGGCGGACGCTGGTCCTCATCGGCAATTGTGGTGTCGCGAATGAACGTAACCGACCACCCGACTCTCAAATCACTAAAGTTTGTTGCCTCCCTGCCGAGTGAATCTCCAAATGCCAGGAATATCGCGTCATCTTCATTAAATATTTCATCGTTCAATACATCTCTGAAGATGAATTGAAAATGATCAATTCCTTCAGTAATATTTTTCACAACAATGTTGCTTTGGATCGGCTGACTAAATGACGTAGCCGGGAATGATAAATCTCCCGAGCCCGGATCGAGAAGATGAATCTCAAAATCCCCCGGGTAATCAATTCGTTTAGTATTGTAAGCCGGTGCATAACGGGAATCGAATCCAACCTGAACAATGTAATTACTATTGCCTTCAATCCAGCCGGACTTGTCGAAATCAACCGCTACAAGTGAATCATTATTCAGACCAACAGTTAGTCCGGCATTAACCATCGTTTGAACCGAGCTTCCTTCAAATTCCGTAAAGTTAATTAATGTATCGTTTTCAGAATGATCAATTAGTGCGTACCGAGGTTTTGTACCGTTGGAATACTTCCCGTCATTTTGAAATTCTATCCTGTATGTGTGATAATCCCTAACAGAATCCGGTTCAAGAACGGAAATATCAACGGTTCCGGTTCCCGGTCCGCTTGCGATTACATTAGAAATCTCAGGAGAAATATAACCGGCAGCAGGCGCGCGGGGGATTACTACGGCAGTATTGATATCGGTTGTTATGTTTCCGTTTATATCTTCCTTAAGAATAGTTGTTGTTTCAGAAGGCGGGATACCTAAAAATTCGCCCTCGATAGTTGTTGTTGTATAGCCCTGGTCATAAGCTGAAACTGCGTAGTAATATGTCTGTCCGTTTTGAACGGTAGTATCAATAAACGAATGCTTTATCCCGCTGTCGTCGCCCAGGTAAAATAGCGCTCCGTTAACATCAACAGGGTGAAGCCCCGTTACACCGTCAACGATATCATACTGCGCTAATGCACTTCTGAATACCGGTTTGCCGAAAGCATCTGTGATTATTTTATTTTCCAGGAAGTTCGGTTCAGTAGATCTGTAAACCCTGTATCCTTCAAAGTTGTATTTCTGATAAAACGCATCGAATGTTTTTTCAGCTCGATCATCCCAGAATAACGTAACCTTACCATCTCCCGGGATAGCTTTGACTATAGGCTTTTCAGGAGGTTTTGCAAACCTGTAACTTGCATTATAGATCTGCTGAACAGTTTTCTTTCTTCTGAACAGATCAGCCTGATTAATACCGAAAATCATTGCCATAGAAAATCTTTCGGTTTCACCGGCTTCCTGTATCTCACCTGTCGTAGCAGAATACGTTGTTCTCCCATCCATACTGAACAGATAACTCGAAAAATAATTTGCCAGGTTCACACCTGCAAGAGTCTGACCATGAGGAGCAGGCAAACCGGCAAGTACTTCCCAGTTCTCTTCATCCCTGTTTAACTCGTATGTATGAGTAGAGAATATCTTAAATCCTGTTAAGCCGAGCTGATCGGATTCATCCTTATCCAGTATTCCGAAATTCGGTTCTCCCTGATCAGGCAATCCGTTTCCTTCCGAACCGTCATCATCAGGTCCGGTATATCCATCATCAAAAGGTCCTATACCATCCGAACCGACATCATCATTTATCAATTCACCTTCGTCATAAACACCATTCTCATCGCTATCCATGAAACTGCTCCAATTCGCATTCTCATCCGCATCCCAATGCGGCTCCCATGAACGTCCGTAAAAAGCGCTGAAGTTAGCTGTGTCCTGGAAGGCGTTAAGCATAAATGGATCATGGTTAGGATCATCTATAAATACCGAAGCTTCATTATCTCTTCTTTCATCATATAAACCGTCTGAATCATTATCCCGCCTGTCATCCTGAATGCCGGGACTTTCGAGGAACGCATATCCCGCCAGACCTACCGGACTCCAGTTACCGGGACTTCCAACATTAACCGTTGACCATGCGTAAGACATATCAAGCAATTCATTATAGTCGCCTGCGTTGTTTGATGAATTATCGTGACCGCCGATTCCCCAGTCAACATATTGTGCGAACAACGTCTTTTCGTAATCGTAAGTACTCATGTTAGTAATTTCGTAGTACCAGAAAATAACATCTTCAGCAAGTACCTGCGACCACTGAAACCCCCTTGCACGTACCTGCATTCCCAGTCCGCCGCGCTCCGGGTCATGATCATCAGGTCTGAAATTGTTATTGAGAATATACTCCCTGTCTTCGTCATCATCAAAAACAAAGTATGTTTCAACATCCGCATTCTGCACACCCTTACCGAAGAAACCGTTCCAATAACCATCCCAATCCGATGGTCTGTCGGGCCAGTATTCCGGCCATGTGGTTTCATCATCACTTCTAGCAGGGTAAGAAGTATAAGGTGCATTATATCCCGGCAGAGGCCACCACCCGTAAGTAACACCAGTTGATGGATCGTACCTGGTAAATTCATAATAGTTTGTTTCAAGCGGATGTATCTTGTTACCGGCAGGATCTTCGGCCTCAGCCTGTACTATTATGGCTACGCCATCCAAATATGTATGATTGGTACCTTTCGGCCAAACCCCGCTTCTGTCCGGTTCATTTTCCCAATCAGCTATTTCACCGAAATTATAATACACAGTAGCAGCGAGGTTGCCATCCATAAAACCTTTCTTCGTAAGATTATGATCACCTTTGTTTTTATCAACCAGTCTCTGAGCCGATAAAACAAGAGTGAACATAAATAACAGCAACAGGATTTGTGTCACTTTCATATTTTTAAGAAAACAAAACACTGTATTCCTCCTAAATTATCAGGATGTTAAAACGAAAATGCTGCACCAACTGTAATCTGGCGCGGTGCTGAATAATAATCAGGTCTCGTATAATATTCCTGAATTGTATTTACGCCCCTTGGAGCTTCCTGGTTCCTTGTTAATTCCAGAGTGTAGCCGGCTCTGCCCGTATCGCCGAAAACTTCATTCTCGTTTCTTGTGTCGAACAGATTATAAACTTTTACAAAAGCAGAAACTCTTGTGCCGAACAAGTTAAAATATTTCGTAGCATAAAGATCGGCAGTATAGAAAGCCGGACGGTTATCACTGTTCTCCAAACCGGTTCTCTGGTTTTGCAGTGAAGGAGTATATGGTAGTCCTGAACCAAGTCTTCCTATGACACTAACAATGAAATTATTTACCGAGCCGAATGTTAGACTTATATTTAATGAATGTCTCCTATCCCAGTTAAGCGGAACCAATTGTTTGTTAGCTTCAATCGGCGGATTTGCAAGAGCTTTGTCATATGAATCATTAGGGTCTGAAGCATTACCCTTAGCAATCTGATAAGTATAGTCAAGATTGGCACCTATTCCATCGGTAAATCTTTTTTCGAATGAAATGGTAATTCCTTTGACCGATCCGTAATCACGGTTTATCAGTTTGCTGAATTTTTTGAATTCATTTTTAATATATATTTCAGTCCCAAGCAGATTTCTGATATCCTTGTAATAACCGGTAATTTTAATTCCCAATTCTTCGGTAAGACCCTGTTGAAGTCCGATTTCATACATTATAGTCTGTTGAGGTTTGAGATCAGCATTACCTATAGTTGTACCAATGTTTTCAGGAAAATCTCCGGTAAGTGGAATTCTGAAATTAGGATTTTTATACAGGTACTCAAACGGCGGTACCTGGAAGAAATGTCCGTACGATATATGAATGGCGCCCTGATCTGTAATCGGGTAAGACAATCCTACACGCGGACTCAGTTGATACTTGGCCTTAGCTTTCTTTAACAGACTTGAGGGAAACGGTGGTTCAAGTTCATCCAGAAGATGTATATTATTCGGATCAACAAGCGTCTCTCCGTCAGGCTGGAAATAATCGAAACGAAGACCAAAATTTACCACAAGATAATCAAGTTCAATTTTATCCTGAATATATCCTGCAAGCTGAACCGGATTTGCCTGATAAGTATTATAATTGAACGCACCTTCCAGCGGTAAAGCAGGTTGATAATCTGTAGAAGCGTCAACAAGTACCTGAAAATCCTTGTAGTCAATTGTGTGGTACTGGAGTTCAACACCTGTTTTAATCTGGTGGATTTTATTAACCTGCCATGTCAGATCGGCTTTGCCGGTATATGTAAGTGTGGAGTGATTAAAATGCCAGTTCTCGGTACCACCCGTTAAGAAAGCATTTCCGCCGACATCTTCCTTTCTATCGGGATTAACATATCTTGAATCCAGAGGGTCTTCATAAACATATTGGTTATAGTCAGTATTGAACATAGAAGCTGAGATATCTATAAAAGCAGCATTGCTTAATACATGTGTATAGCTTATAGTCCCGAGGTAGCTGGTCTGAAAGCGTTGATAATCTCCATCGGGATTTAGTCTATAAGAATGGTTGTATTCCCGGAATTCCTGATTTTGATACATCCCGCTGAATACAACTCCTTTCCCCTGTCCGACATTTAATGACAGCTTTCCGTGAAGAGTATATCTGTTATTATAGTTCATGGATACGTACTTGTCGTCCCCGGTTGCTCCGACATACCAGTCATCAGGACTGTTTGCCGAAAAATTAGACGAGTCAGACGGATTAAAGAGACGTTTACCATAAAGATATCCCTGATCGCTTATATATCTACCCGATATAAAAAACTTTAGGAGGTTTTCCAATCCGGGTATGGGTCCGCTGATACTACCCTGTACATTGTAAAGATCAGCGGGACTTACGTGATCGATGTTCTCAAATAATTTATTGTCGGAACTGATGTAATCCCCGGTATAGAAAGAGAAATCACCGGTATAATTATCTTCCGCAATTTTTGTTACCTGATTAACTACACCGGATAACGCTTCACCGTACTCGGCATTAAATGTACCGGTTAGTACCTGAACTTCCTGAATGCTGTTAATTTCCGCCTGAAGAGTAAAGCCCCCGGAATATGCATCAGTAACCGAAATACCGTCGATCAGATATTTAACCTCATTACTTCGTCCGCCCCTGAAATGGCCATCCACCACTCCGGCCTGTAAATTAATAACTGATCCAACATCTTCAACGGGCAGTAACGAAATCTGATCTCCGCTGATCTTGGCTTCAGTTGAGGTTAAATCTCTGCGTACTATTGGTTTCTCTGCCGAGACAACAACTGCTGCCATTTCAATCGATTGTTCGGTAAGGCTGATATCAATCCTGGTAGTCTGATCAACAGATACTTTTACATTAGTTACAGTATATGAAGTAAAACCGATCATCGATGCTTTGAGTGTGTAGTTTCCCGGAGGTATGTTAATGATATAATACTCTCCCTCAATATCGGTTGAGGCTCCCATTACGGTGCCTTCAATTAAAATATTTGCACCTACCAGGTCTTCACCGGTTGTTGAGTCCGTAATTTTGCCGGATATTTTACCTGTTGTACCAGCTGACAATGTAGCAAATGTAACTAATATTATTAAACAGATTGCAGTAAACTTGCTTCTGATTTTATTAGTGAACATTAAATTCACCTGTTAATTATTCTTTATATACTTAACTAAAATTATATGAATAAAACCGGGCACTCAATGAAACGAGTGCCCTTCTCAACCAACCATCAGTATTTACTTAAGGAGAATCATTTTCTTTGCCTGATAAAAGTCTCCGGCTTTAATAGTATAGATATAAGTTCCGGATGCAACTCTTGATCCGTAATTGTTATCGCCATTCCAGACAATATTTTTTACACCGGCATTTTGATCAATATTTACAAGTGTTTTTATTTCCCTGCCGAGCATATCATAAATTTTAACGGTAACATACGATGCTTTCGGCAATGCGTAACTAATAATTGTAGTCGGGTTGAACGGATTCGGATAATTCTGGAACAAGCTGAACTTAACCGGTAAGAACTCATCCGTTACATCCGTTACCTGATTGGCTTTCCTTACTTCTAATGCATCCATATATACTTTACCCTGGAACCTGCCAAGCGGGTGTAATCGTACATCAAGTGACTTGGAGTTCTCTGCAACCGGTACATCAACATAGAATTGTGTCCAGTCGAATGAAGATACTTTCGGGAATACCAATGGTATGTCGCTTGCCCATACGTCATTAAATCCTTCGTTGCCTCCCAATGAATTATGGAAGATTGGCGTTAAAGCTATACTCCATTGATCGCCAACTACGTCAACCGAATCAGGTTCAAGATTCGAAGCTTTAATCCAAACACTAATTCTTATTATATCTCCAGGCACCAAATTAGTCAATCGACTAATATCCTGATAACCTGCCGGAGCGTTGGTCAGCAGTCCCGATCCGTCATTCAACGGGAAGAATCTCGTTCCGATAAATCCGTCATGGGTTCCTACAGGGATATCGAACAACAGAGAATTAGTACCATGATATGCTTCTTCATCCGTGATTCTCGTATTCTCATATCCGTCAGATATCATTCCGTCTGTTCTCGGTAACCAGTATATCCAGCCTTCAGGTACTCCCAAAGTCTCGTTCCAGATGCCGCCTGCCCAGTCCGTGCGTCCGTTCAGCATGAACTCATCTGCCCATACTGTGCCTACCGCATCCTTTCCGCCTACTAACTTTATTGTTGTTGTATATGAATCTTCTGGTAGTATTAATGAACCTACTTCATTCGTGTCCGCTACCCAGCCGTCACTGCTGGCTGAACTCTGGTCTATTGGTAATTTTACTTCACCTATTAAATTTCCAGCCTCATTCATGAATGTGAAACTTACATACCACATTGCATCTTCGTTTGCAGGATTTGTATTTACGCCCATCGTCTTAATAAATGCGCCTATCTTTATGTCAACATCTTTATTGTGAACAGGACTCCAGATATCGCACATGTTTTCCGACTGCCATACAGCTGCTTCTGCTGTCGCTTCTTTCTCGATCTTAAGCGATCTGCCCAGTGTTATATACTCATCCTCCGCCCAGGTCAAAGTCGAGCCGCCAGGTTCCGAACCTTTCATCCAGTACGACGGACTATCCTGTTCGAAACTTCCGATCTCATTTAATGTCGGCACTTCAAGTTTTTCAATTGTTAATGCGTCCATGTATACTTTACCCTGGAACCTGCCTAATGGGTGAAGTCGTATATCGAGAGATTTTGAGTTCTCTGCAACCGGTATATCAACATAGAATTGTGTCCAGTCAAATGAACTAACTTTCGGGAACACTAACGGGATATCACTTGCCCAAACATCATTGAAACCTTCATTACCTCCAAGTGAATTATGGAAGATCGGCGTTAATGCTATACTCCACTGATCGCCGACTGCATCGACTGAATCAGGTTCGAGATCAGAGGCTTTAATCCAGACTGCAATCCTGACGACATCACCTGTCTGCAAGTCATTGAGAGGCATAAACCTTGTTCCGATAAATCCGTCATGAGTTCCTTCCGGAATATCGAACAATAACGAATGTGTACCGTGATACGCTTCTTCATCCGTGATTCTCGTATTCTCATATCCGTCAGATATCATTCCGTCTGTTCTCGGTAACCAGTATATCCAGCCTTCAGGTACTCCCAAAGTCTCGTTCCAGATGCCGCCTGCCCAGTCCGTGCGTCCGTTCAACATGAACTCATCTGCCCATACTGTGCCTACCGCATCCTTTCCGCCTACTAACTTTATTGTTGTTGTATATGAATCTTCTGGTATTATTAATGAACCTACTTCATTCGTGTCCGCTGCCCAGCCGTCACTGCTGGCTGAACTCTGGTCTATTGGTAATTTTACTTCACCTATTAAATTTCCAGCCTCATTCATGAATGTGAAACTTACATACCACATTGCATCTTCGTTTGCAGGATTTGTATTTACTCCCATCGTCTTAATAAATGCGCCTATCTTTATATCAACATCTTTATTGTGAACCGGACTCCAGATATCGCACATGTTTTCAGACTGCCATACCGCTGCTTCTGCTGTCGCTTCTTTCTCGATCTTAAGCGATCTGCCCAGTGTTATATACTCATCCTCTGCCCAGGTCAAAGTCGAGCCGCCAGGTTCCGAACCTTTCATCCAGTACGACGGACTATCCTGTTCGAAACTTCCGATCTCATTTAATGTCGGCACTTCAAGTTTTTCAATTGTTAATGCGTCCATGTATACTTTACCCTGGAACCTGCCTAATGGGTGAAGTCGTATATCGAGAGATTTTGAGTTCTCTGCAACCGGTATATCAACATAGAATTGTGTCCAGTCAAATGAACTAACTTTCGGGAACACTAACGGGATATCACTTGCCCAAACATCATTGAAACCTTCATTGCCTCCAAGTGAATTATGGAAGATCGGCGTTAATGCTATACTCCACTGATCGCCGACTGCATCGACTGAATCAGGTTCGAGATCAGAGGCTTTAATCCAGACACTAATCCTGATCATATCACCTGGTTGAACTTCATTCAATTTGTAAAATCTTGTTCCGATAAATCCATCATGCGTTCCTACAGGGATATCGAACAACAGAGAATTAGTACCATGATATGCTTCTTCATCCGTGATTCTCGTATTCTCATATCCGTCAGATATCATTCCGTCTGTTCTCGGTAACCAGTATATCCAGCCTTCAGGTACTCCCAAAGTCTCGTTCCAGATGCCGCCTGCCCAGTCCGTGCGTCCGTTCAGCATGAACTCATCTGCCCATACTGTGCCTACCGCATCCTTTCCGCCTACTAACTTTATTGTTGTTGTATATGAATCTTCTGGTAGTATTAATGAACCTACTTCATTCGTGTCCGCTACCCAGCCGTCACTGCTGGCTGAACTCTGGTCTATTGGTAATTTTACTTCACCTATTAAATTTCCAGCCTCATTCATGAATGTGAAACTTACATACCACATTGCATCTTCGTTTGCAGGATTTGTATTTACGCCCATCGTCTTAATAAATGCGCCTATCTTTATGTCAACATCTTTATTGTGAACAGGACTCCAGATATCGCACATGTTTTCCGACTGCCATACGGCTGCTTCTGCTGTCGCTTCTTTCTCGATCTTAAGCGATCTGCCCAGTGTTATATACTCATCCTCCGCCCAGGTCAAAGTCGAGCCGCCAGGTTCCGAACCTTTCATCCAGTACGACGGACTATCCTGTTCGAAACTTCCGATCTCATTGATACCGGCTTGTCCAAGCATAGAGCCCTGGATCAGCATCCCAAATACTGCTATAAAACCAGTATACCATTTTAATCTTCCTAACATTATTCCTCCTAGTTGTGGTTAATTACTTGGTGTTTTATAAATTGTGTATTTATTTCGGATTCGAATATTGAACTAATTTTATTTAGTGAGATTCTTTTCGAAATAAGATCCGCCACCTGAACTTTATTATTGGCAAGAAGTCCTATAGCATCAGTAAAGGTAAAAGGATTTAAGAATGAGGAAAGGAGTTGTATTTCGTTTTTCAACACATATTGCAGATCAACCTTCAATTGATGTCCTTGCGGTGATAATCCAAACATTACAACTTTACCATTCTTCCCGGCGAGTGAAAGTGCAAGTTCCGCAGTCTCCTGTTTTCCGACACATTCTATTACAATTCTTTTTTCAGCATTCGGAATACTGAATTTATATCTCGTTAAATCTTCTTCAGATGGATTTATAACAATATCGGCTCCCAGTTCTGCACCTAACACCCGCTTCTCTTCTACCGGCTCAATGAGAATTACTTTCAGAGCGCCGAAGAACCTGGCAAGCTGAACCATTAGGAGTCCGATTGAACCACCGCCGATTATAATAACTGTATTGTGACTAGTTATACAGGCGAGTCTAATCCCATGTAAGCAGCATGACAAAGGCTCTGCAAAAGCGGCCGCATCCAGACTCAATTCATCAGGTATTTTATAAGCTTGTTTGAATGGGACAATAGCGTACTCTGCAAATCCGCCGTTAAGATCTACTCCCAACGCTTGAAGATTTTCACAATGATTAGGTTCGCCGGAACGACAATAAAAACAATATCCGCAGGCAATATTAGGATCGACAGCTACCCTGTCTCCTTCTTTAAATTCAGTTGCGCTTGCTCCTAAATTTGTTACAACTCCCGAGAATTCATGCCCGAGAATTACCGGTGGATTAGAATGCGACTGACCATTAAAAATATGATGATCCGTTCCGCAGACACCGCACGCATATACTTTAATTAGTAATTCATCGGCATCAATATTGCGGACTGGAACTTGTTCAATCATCAATTTCTTTTCCCCTTTATAAACGGCTGCGATCATTTATTTGTCGATTCTTTCATTTGTGAAGTTGATTCCCTGACAATAAGCTCGACGGGAACCAATATTCTTTTTGAAGTAATGTTATTCTTACTGATTATATTCGCTAACAACTGCATTGCCTCAGCTCCCATTTCAATTTTCGGAACCCTGATTGTTGATAGCGGAGGATCAAGAAGTAAATCGGCTTCAACATCATCAAATCCGATGATTGATAAATCCCCCGGGATGCTTATCCCCTCATCCTTACAATACTGCATCGCACCGATTGCTAAAGCATCGTTTGCCGCGAAAATCGCTGTTACATTATTATCACTTAGTAATCTTTGAGCAGCCTGATAGCCGTCCTGGCGTGCGGGGTAACTTTCATCAACAACATAGTTCTTATCAGAATATTCAATATTATTGACCTCAAGCGCATTCTTGAATGCACGAAACCGGGTTGAAATACTTGGATGGTTTATATCACCGGCTATAAAACCAATGTTTCTATGTCCCAAATCTATTAGGTGCTGTGTAGCAATAGTACCGCCGTTGAAATTGTCAATCTGAATGGTCGGATATTTACCGTTATTCGGTAAATAATCAACGAATACCAGAGGGATTTTATAATCATCCAACCGTTCGATCAGGAAAGACGGAATTTTACCGGCAATTATTATCCCATCGACATTTTGCTCCAGGATAAATCTCGGCAGAGGATCATCTTCCTTGTAATCTGTAGGGATTGTTGTCAGGAGAATATAATACTCATCCGAACGCGCCTGGAATTCTGTACCAAGAAAAATCCTTGTATAAAAGGGCTCGGTTCTTAGAAAGTGATCGTCGGTAAGGAGAAATCCGATATTCCCGGTTCTTTGAGAAACAAGCCCTCGTGCTGATCTCGATGGGTGATAGTTTAACGACTTAATCGCTTTCTGAACCTTTTTCTTGGTTTCAGGTGAAATTCTTTCATTGTCGTGGATAACCAGTGAAACAGTGGCAATCGATACACCGGATTCCTTGGCGACATCTTTGATTGTAGGTTTCATATTTTCGGGTAAATTAGGTTAAACGTTTTACTAAATTTAAACTACAACGTTATTTTACATTTGTCAAGTTAATTTTTATTTCCCGATATCATTTAAATACATTCAGTATTCATCAATAATTAAATTGAATAATATCAAATTATCGGTTAAACGTTTGAATTGTTTGCTTAATTCACCTGCATTCATTCGAGGATCTTAACTTCTTTTAGAATGAAATGATAATTTTGGAATCTTGATAAATAGGATAGGTTTACTCAAAAGTGTACGATCTATTAATTCAAGATGGATCAATTAATAATATTAGTTGAGAAATCTTAAAGGCTTCTGTGCAATTTTCTAATTGATCTCAATATGGCTAGATACAATATAAATTAAAGCCATGAATACTGGGGAGAATATCCTCCTCTAGTCTTTTAAAATCCGAACAGTATCATTTATATTTGTGGCAGCATTCTTAATATTAACATCAATCTCTTCTCCATCTTCGTTTTTCATCTTAATAGTACATCCTGTTTGATCCACCGACTGGCTCAGTGAGATCTTTTGAATATCTCTTCCGCTATTAACAGGTTTAATTAAAAATGTGGAATGAAGAGTACCGTTTTTATCCACGTTAAAGTCCGCAGTCGGAGTTCTAATATTTTTCGCATGAGAACCGAAGTAATCTTCTTTAACAGTAAGGTTCGAGTTATTGCCATCGGATACAGGTATAACAGCCAGTTTTCCATTACCTGTTTCAATCAATAACCGTCCGTTTAATTCAGTCTTACTGACTTTTAAATCAGCAAATCTGAATATCGTAGTATAATCATGCCGTTCGCTGCTTTCAAAAAGATCATGGATAAGAGTGAACCTGTCATTCACAAGTATTAAGTCGCGAACCCATTTAACTCCCGAGTTGGTTTCATCGGATTCGGGTGACAACATACGAATGAATTTAAATCCCGGTTTATTAACCATACATTCAATTACATTATCCGTATACCTTTTTCCGGCCCATTGCACTTCCCTCTGTGATGTTGCAAAATCACTTTTATCGTCTATCAAAACAGTATTATGCGCTTCGGATGTACGGTACCATTCAACCAGCAGCGGATTATCATAATTACAGCATCCGCTATCGACCATTACAGGATTATTATTATACCATAAGTTAAAAGCCAGCCTGCCTGCGTGCCCATGAGAACCGATAAGCTTTGCAGCATTTACATTTATGTACCATTGTTCATTTGACTCAATATCCGATCTTAAAACTCCGATCTCTGAATCAGGGAAGTAATCTGATCGCGGCGGCTCCGGCAGGTTGGCTTCACCGAGTATTCCGGCCAGTGTCGGCAGAATGAATGATACGGTTTCCTCGTAAGAATCATTGATCGGCGGAACAGTATTATCAGGCTGCGCTATTACCGACAAGTAAGTATACATTTTTTTCAACAGCGGCACCATGCTTTCCGGATTTCCGACATTATTTGCTTTGCACAGAAGGTAAGCATCGCGAATCACAGATGTCATAAACGGATAATATCCGAACATTTGTTCAACGTTCCCTCCGTCCGGGTAAAATGCGTTTTCAACATGATGATTAATAATCTTCAGTCCGGTTTTCAGTAATCCTTCAGATTCCGGCAGTGACGGAAAGAGCAGTGCAAGATATAAAATTGCAAGTGCGCCGTGAGACTGATGATTAAACTCATTCAGTTCTTTCTTCCCGAAATCCTTCATAAGTATTTTAGCGTGTTCTCCCTGCAGTGCATAGATTGTTTCTTTATCCTGCTCAGTTAACCCATCACCGGCAAGATAGTAACACCACGATAGATTTATTGAGCGCCAGGCTACCTGCATGTCAAACCAGTTATACTTTGAGTTCGACGGACCTTTGGGAGGGTTATCTTTTATCCATCTACTAAGGAACTGCATTATAAACTCTACGTGTTCGGTATTTTTATCGAGGTAGTATAGTCTGGCAAACGACGGGAGATAATAAAAGCGATTGATCCAGACACTTTTCTCGAGTTCGGTTTTCTCAAATATTGCCCAGTCGGGAGGATTGCCCAGTTGCTTATCGATCAGTCCGTTAGTTATAATATCAACGATCTTAACATCCTTTTCAGATCGGATCATTTCCATCTGTATAAATTTACCACCCTGGTCCTTCGGTATGAACTCTCCGAAATTATACTTATGCGCATATTCGTAAAACGGGAATACACCGGTTCTTAATGACTCCGTGCCGGTAATCGGTTTCCGGGATTCGTACTTTGAATTTGCTTTCAGAAGATTAGGCATCAATGTTCCTGTAACAATTAATCCCGTACCTTTTAAAGTCTTAACCAGGAAGTTTCTCCTTGATGCATTATGACCATTTGAATCCTTCATATATTCCTCCCAACATTATATATAATTTATAAATTCAATTTGCTTATGCAACGGGTTTTCTAAAAAATCCCAATCAATTGTAAAATCACTTAATGCAAGGTGCTCCGCTTGCTTTCCCTGAACAGCAATGAACCGCCAACCATGCCTACCGGGGCTAAAACAAAACTCAAAAGACCGGCATTTACCGGATCGACTGCAGGATTAAATAAAGAGTAAACCGGTGGCAAAGCACTTAACAGAAATGCACCGTATGCTCCTTTTGTATTTGCCTTCTTCCAATAAATGCCCCCGGCTAATCCGCAAATAATTCCGGAGTAAGATAAAGATCCCGTCAAGGCAATAATTCGAAATACAGTAGCTGTAAAAGTATAATAGACTCCCCAGAAATAAATAAAAACGGCTATAGCAAATATGCCTATTCGTGTAAACAGCATCCTGTTTTTATCACTTATTCTTTCCCCTGCCAGCGGTCCTGCAATATCCTGAACCAGAATTGAGCTGAACGACAGAAGATAACTGTCGTAAGTTGACATGGACGCAGCCAGGAATCCGATTACAACGAAACCAATCATCCAGGCCGGAAGACTTTTAATGAGCATTACAGGAAGAGCTGTTTGAGAATCCTGTAAAACACCCAGAGAGGCCAGCGCGGCAATACCCCATAGCATAGGCATTGTAGCCCTTATGAACATGAATATACTAGTATAACGGAACAGCTTCATTGCAGAGGAAACACTTTTCATACTCAATGTTCGCTGAACTACAGGCTGCCACGAAGACCATCCGCTTAGGTAATAAAGAGTAGTCCAGACAATGAAGAGTATTCCGTATCGGGGTGCATCAAGTAAATCGAATCCGGCAAAACCGAAATTTTCCCGAACTGAATCTATCATTCCTCCTAATCCTCCTGCATCGGAGAAAGCATACACTGAAGTTAGAATAATACCGATCCAAATAATTACAAACTGGAATACATCTGTTATTATAACCGAATACATTCCGCCTAGCGAAGTATAAACAACAACAAATATCAGCAGCACCGCCATTATCACAGGAAGAAGATCGGCAGGAAGACCAAGTATGATACAAAGAAACCGTCCTTCGACCTGTAGGAATATTCCCATGTTAAGTATACCTGTAAGGAATGTTAGTATACCTGCAATGAGTCTGATGTTGGATGAAAACCGCAGCTTGAAATATTCGGGCACTGTCTTTATTTCAAGTGTGCGAAGCTCTTTAATCACGAAGCCAGTCCTGCCGATCAGCCACATAGTAACTGCCGCTATTAAGGCAGTTATAAGCGCAACAAATCCGTTTGCAAATGCTTCCTGGGCAAAGTAGACAATAGTAACCAGACCCATTTCAGTACTGCTTAAGGTTGCGATTCCCCATAAGGACTTTACTTTACGTCCGGCTACAAGGAAATCGTCAAGATGCTCAACTCGTCTTTTGGCGATTATGCCGATAAATAGACTGGCAACGAGAAAACCACCGACCAATATCCATGTGAGATTAAATATCAATTTGTAATAGGCCCGGTTTATTATTCCAGATTAACAGGGAGTTCGCTTGATGCTGAATTCTCCAGCGCTTCGATTACCCTCGCGGCTTCGAGTCCGTCTTCCCCGGTAACAAGAGGAATCTTATCATTCCTGACGCAATCAACAAAGTGCCTGATTGATACCTGTCCCATGGAATTCCCGTCCAGGTCATACTGATCGGTAACATCTGGCATTGAAGCGCCTGCAAGAGTGAATTTTTCAATCATCCTGTGGTGACTGATATTAACTGTCATAGTTCCCTTCGAACCGATAAACTCTGCTTTGAATTCATATACACTCGGCGCGCTTTCGGATACGATCCAGCAGTTTTCCATATAAACCGAAGCCCCGTTTTCCAACTCCAAAATAGACTGGAAGAAATCGGGTGTATCGATACCCATATTCTTAAGAACAACTGACCTGCTTACTGAATAAGCGCGGCTTACTTCGGATTGAGATATCCATCGGATCAGATCAATCAGGTGAGTTCCGAGGAAATGGAGTGAATTTGATTTTGATGCCCAGCTTAACATTTTCGTCGGGACGTAAAGTGTATCGTTTAGTTTCAGATTCACCATCATCAGCTGTCCAAGGTCTCCCGACTCTAATGATTTCTTAACATGAATAAACGGTGTTCTCCACCTGTTGCTATAGTTAACCATCAGCTTTAAATTCTTCTGATCGCGCAGTCTATTAATCTTGAGACAATCTTCAACACTTGTAGCCAGCGGTTTTTCAACTATTACATGTTTACCTGCTTCGAGTGCGGCAATAACTAATCCTGCATGTGAAAAATCGGGTGTAGCAATAGCAACCGCTTCTATCTCTTTGTTGCTTAATAGTACATCTGAATTATCGTAGGCATATGCTACCTTATACTGCTGCTTGAATTCTTCGGCCCGCTCAAAATTATTATCACAAACTCCGATAAGGTTTGCATCCTGAGATACCTTTAACGTAAGGGCATGTACACTTCCCCACAGCCCGCAACCGACTAGTCCAAATCCAACAGGTTTATTCATTGGTGTACCCTCCATAACTTTTTGTGCTCGAGATAATTTTTATCCAGGACTTTTAAACTCTCCATATCACAAAGAAACTGAAATGTGATTCTTATTTCACAAGGAGCATTTGTTTTGATTGAGTAAAATTGCCAGCGGTTAAACGATAGAAATAAATACCGCTTGACATATTATCAGCATTAAAGAGAATACTATAACTTCCAGCACTTTTCTCAGCATCAACAAGCGTTTTCAGTTTACGTCCAAGAGTATCAAATATTTCCAGCTTAACATTACTTATTTCCTGAATCGAATAAGTAATAGCGGTAGAGGGATTGAATGGATTCGGATAATTCTGCTCTAATCCGAATTTCTCAGGTACTTCATTACTTTTTTTTTTCTCCTTCACATCTGTAACGATCTTCATAATTGCGTCGTACCAGCCGTCAGCAATATGTTCAAATCCAAGACTGTTTGGATGATATGCATCATCGAGCAGGTCCGTACTACTATCCATATAGGAACCATTAATATCAATGAATGAAATATTACTTCCGGCAGTTTTATACGAATCGATAATTGCAGGTATAACCGAATTAAAAGTTTCAATGCGTCCATTAGAAATCGGCAAAGGTGTCGGCGGAATTGTCGAAACAATTAAATGCCCTTCGGCCTCACTTAATATCTTCCTTATCAATGTATCCAGTCTTGCACCAGCGGTTTCGAGCTGATATTGACTGATAATATCGTTTGTACCGATCATAAGTAAAATGACATCGGAAGGAGAATCAGCAGCCATTTCTTCAATTGTTATCTTCGGATAACCACGGGTATTATATCTCATATCAGTGATCTGGTCAATTCGTAATCCTCCGTATCCGTCATGCTCGATATCACCTTCAAGTGCATTAAAAAGATCCTGGCTGTCTTCCCAGGTTGAACCGACATCCGCCGCATCCGGACATTGCCCTACAAAGTTAGTTGAAATTTGTGCATCAGTTTTTAATTTTGCTTTTAAATAGTTCCTGTAGGTATCACCGTTTTTACCTCGCGTAATCGAATCTCCTATCGGATGTATTCGAAGAGTATCATCCGGAGATAGATTTATACCGGTTTGCGAATAAACATTTTGTAAGAGCAGAATGGATAAACAGAATATCAGGATTTTCATTTTAGTCCTTTAATTAAAAAATTAAGAAATTCTTCAGAGATCAAACATTTATAATTCGGATCCGTAATTACCGGATTAGTTTTTAAAAAAAATTCAGACTATTTCTTCAGTACTAAATAATAGTATTGTTACGGCTTAAATCTCTGTAAATAACTACTGCAGCAACAAATCCAGCCAGGAGTATTATAGAACCGAATAAGTACTCACCGAAAATCAGCTGTCCTATACCGAACAGGAACGAGTATACTACGACAATACCCATTATCCAGTTAAGGAATACCTTGCCGAACTTTTGAGGTTCTCCCATATCCCCCGTCTTCTCGCGGATACTCTTCCAGCCTCTTCCGCCCGGATATGTACGTTCATAAAACTTTATCAGCTGTTTTTCTTCAACCGGTTTTGTAAGATAGGTTACTGCAAGCCATATAATAGTTGTTCCGAATACAATCGGGTATAAAGTGATGGGCGACTCCATGCCGAATCCATACTTGGCAACAGGATAAATAATTAAAGGCGCAATCATTGCTGAAATTTCCGACCAGGCATTTATACGCCACCAATACCACCTCAGGATCAGAACAAGTCCCATTCCGGCACTGGCATTAATAATAAACTCCCAAGCTCCGGAAATAGTTGTAAGGAAGAACTTAGTTATTACCAGTGAGAATGCTATCATTACAACAATACCAATTCTTGAAACAAGTACGTAGTGCTTCTCATCGGCACTTCTAACGATGAATCTCCTGTAAAAATCATTGATCAAATATGAAGTACCCCAATTAAGCTGCGATGCCAGTGTAGACATGTAAGCTGCAAGGAACACTGCAATCAATAATCCCAACAATCCATTTGGTAAATACCTTATCATTAACTTTGGGTACATTACTCCGGGGTCGACTGTATTCTCATATTTCTCATAAAAGTGTTTGAATTCAGGGGAACTAAATTCCGGACTGCTTAGGTCGATGTTTTGATTGTTATATGCTTCTGATACTTTTTCATATAACGCCGGATTTTCAAGTTTGAGCTTATCAACACTTTCAGCTCTCGGCAAAATAATTAAAGCTGCAAGTGCAACTAAAATCCACGGCCACGGTCTGAGAGTGTAGTGTGCAATAGTAAACCAAAGTGTTGCAAACAAGCTGTGCTTTTCATCCTTAGCAGACATCATTCTTTGAGCAATATATCCTCCGCCGCCCGGATCGGCGCCCGGATACCAGCTGGACCACCATTGTAAACCGATGTGTGCAAAGAATGCTCCGACGGATATTGACAGCGCACCACCTGTTACACCTTCAACGCTCACATCTCCTATTTTCGGGAAGAAGTCAAGAACCTGAGGACTCAGTTTCTCCTTAAGTGAAGTAATACCTCCCACCTGAGGCAGTTCAACAACAATTATCGCCAGGATAATACAGCCAAGCATTGCGAATACGAATTGAAAACTATCGGTTCTGGCAGTACCCAGCAAGCCCGACGCAGTTGTATATAGTGCAATTATAACCGCGGTTATTATAACAAGCTGGAATGGATCAACACCAGGTATAGTAACCTTAAATATTTTTTCCATTGCTTTATGAACCCATCCAAGGACAATAGCATTCATGAACAGACCGAGGTATAAGGCCCTGAAACCTCTTAATAGTGATGCAGCTTTGCCGGAATATCGAAGTTCAACAAACTCGACATCGGTCATTATATTTGCGCGTCTCCAAAGCTTGGCAAAGAAAAATACAGTGAGCATTCCTCCAATAGCCAGGTTCCACCACAACCAGTTTCCGGCTATACCGTTCTTTGCTACAAGTTCCGTAACAGCCAGCGGAGTGTCGGCAGCAAATGTTGTAGCAACCATAGCCGTGCCTGCAATATACCAGGGCATATTTCTTCCGGAGAGGAAAAATTCATTTGTGCCTTTTCCGGCCCGCTTTGAATAATAGGCAGCTATCGCAAAGATTATTAAAAAGAAGACTATTACAACTGCAATGTCCAACGTCTGTAAATGAGTCATAGATTTCCTTTGAAAAAATATTCTACTTGATCTTACTGAACCTCTGTCAGTATTTTTCTAATCGGAGAAATAACAGCCAACTCTGTTTCTCCCCTCGGTCTAGCTGCGCTGTCAAGTATCCCGAGACACTTTGTCAGCCAGATCTCATCAGCCTTTTTCTGATTTACGTATAATTCCAACGCTTCTAATCCAACCTGCGCAACCTTCGATAAGTCCTCCGATAATAATTCTATTTCCTTAAGTATCGGCTTAGTTCTAATTAGCGGCACCAGTTTTGTGTGATTACCTTTCCATGTAAGCAGACTGTTCTTTATATCTTCATACTTTCTGCTGTCGAAGCTATCGGAAGAAACAAAATCCTCAACAATCTTATCGAATATTCTTGCTTCTCTCGGATCGGGTTTGGCAGCATCAACAACTCTGGTGAGCGGATAATAAGACCTGAATACATGAGGACGATCACGGGAATATGTATAAAGCGGTTGAATGACTTCAACAAAAGTTTTAAGAGGATCTATATTGTAACCGCCTACTATTCTCCTTAGCATCACATCGCTATTCTTAATATGCGTAAGTCCGAAAGTCTCCAGTTGAATGCTTACATTGTCAAGTCTATCATACATATTCAGTACATCATTAATTTCACCCGGAGACCATAATCTTTCTGCAATTGCCGCTGACCTGGGCCAAATACGCGAATCAACAGTTTCCGGTCCAACGAATTCAGCCCACATTGTAGCCTCACCTCCGATTATTCTTTCTTTAACTTCATCGGTTAATATTGAATCAGACGGTATCGGATCATTCAGATAATGGAATTCCGTTGTCTGTACTAAATCGATATAGAATCCATGTGAAAGTAAACTGCGGTAACCACGTTCGGCAGTTTTATAAAGTGTACTTCTGCCCTTCCACGCCTGAACAATATAATCCTTTGAAAGATCGGGCATTTCATCAGTATACCAGCCGATCATAGTCTTATTTAATTTTGAAAGAATCTCACCTAAACGTTCATTGAAATAATTTTGCAAAGCATGGTTATCCGTTAAATCATTATCCTGCATAAATTTTTGAATCTCAGGATTTGCAGCCCACTGTTTTCCCTTATTTTCATCTCCACCGATATGCCAGTACCGATCGGGAAATAATTCACTCATTTCTTTGAAGAAGAGTGATAAGAATCTATAAACTTCCTCATTAGCCGGATTGAAAGTCGGATTAAATATCCCCCATAATCTTTCTATCGTATAAGGACCGGGAGCGCTGGCTAATTCCGGATAACCAACAAACCATGAAGTAGCATGACCAGGTAAATCGAATTCCGGCACAACTCTAATTCCCCTTTCACTAGCATATTGTACTATATCCCTAATTTCACTCTGTGTATAGTATATACCATCTGAGCCAAGTTCGTGTAACTTTGGAAACACTTTCGATTCTATCCTGAATCCCTGATCATCGGTCAGGTGCCAGTGAAGGACGTTCAACTTGACTGCAGCCATGGCATCAAGATTCCTCTTAATGACTTCAACAGGAAGGAAATGACGCGATACGTCAATGAGCAGTCCTCTCCAGGGAAATCTCGGTGTGTCCGCTATCTTAACACACGGGAAATAGTAACCTTGTTCATCGGAGTTTAACAACTGCAGAAGAGTTGATAATCCGTGCATTGCTCCGTATGAATTATCAGCTTTTATAACAATAGCCTGTGAAGTGACATCAAGAGTATAAGATTCATCTATTCCGAAATCCAATCCAGATTTATTCGAGATTTCAATAAATACTCCGCCTGCAGAAGTTTCTTTATTAATTACCGGGAACTGATTCTCCAGAAATAAACCGCTTCTTTCCGTTAATACATTCAGCGCTCTCACAGACGACTTGAACAGCCTGGAATCGTCTTTATTAATATTAATTACAAGATCATCATTTAAATAAAACTTACCATCTTCAAGGATTATACTTCGGGGCATCGGCATAAGGTTTAATTCATGAACTTTTGTATTCCCGCATATTGAATTAATAACAAAGAGTAAAAAAAGGATACACGTGTGAATAGTAAACTTGTTTTTCATAATTATCTTACCATGATGTAATTAGATTAAATGTTATCATTTATTAATGCAGCTGAATCAATGTCCAGGTATAACTTTGCATTATCGTGCCTTCTTAATATAGAAGCGGGACAATCAGCAGTAATCGGTTCCTGCAGAGATTTACTAATAGCAACTCTTTTAGTTTTACCCGGAACAACAACAAATAAATTTTCGCCAGCAAGTAGAGATGGTATTGTTAAAGTCACAGCCTTTTTCGGTACTTCGTCAATACTGCTGAAACATCCGTCGTTAACCTGCTGCTGCCTGGAAACCTCATCCAGTTCAACAACTTTAACCAACTCGGAATCATTAAAATCCGCATATGGCGGATCATTGAACGCGATATGCCCGTTTTCACCTATTCCCATACATACGATATCAATAGGTGCCTCAGAAAGCAGATTTACATAATTACTGCATAACTCATTTGTATTATCCGACTCTGTATACAGGTAGTTAACTTTCTTAAAACCCACTTTATCGAACAGTCTTTCTTTTAAAAACTGTCCGAATGCCTGCGGAGCAGTGTTACTTATTCCAATGTATTCATCCATATGAAATGCAGTTACCTTGCTCCATTCAATGTCATCCATCATCGCAAGTTCTCTCAACATATCCTCTTGCGATGGCGCCGCTGCAAAAATCATTCTTACTTCTTTCCCTTCTGCGAGAAGTTCTCCTATTTTCCCGGATACATCCGCTGCTGCTTTCCTCCCAAGTTCAATTCTATCATGGAATACTTCCACGTTAAGTCTATCTACCTTAAACGATTTAATAATTTCATTTGCCATTTATAAATTCCGTTAATTCTGTTAAACCTTTATAAAGATTTTCTTATTGTAAAAAAGCCACATAATACCGCACCATATTGAAGTATACAGAAATGCATAAAACAGGGATCCGCCATATTGCCCGAATAATTCGACTAGGCCCTTTTCATATAACCAGGACCGTGCGTGATACACTTTATCATTATAAACAAATGTTATCATTTTTATAATCTTCGCGAATACAATCGATAGAACATAGACGGTTATAGCGTTCATACCGAAAACGATAAACGGTTTTGACCACTTCCTGTAATCCCGGACGTCAATTAAATAGTTGAAAATGCTGAAAATAATCAGGGCAAGCCCTGCAGTATAAATCGAATAAGAGCTCGTCCATAAATGCTTGTTTATCGGCATCCAATTATTCCAGATCATTCCCAAAACGGTAAGAACAATCCCGGACGAGAAAAACACAACTGAGGCTTTATTAACCGGCTTATTCAATTTCAGATAGTTACCGGCTAACACACCGAAAAGGGTTGTTGCAAGAGATGGTAAAGTACTTATAATTCCTTCAGGCTCGCCCAGCTTTTCATAGTATCCCATATATCCTTTAAGAACAATTTTATCCAGATAAGTGGCAACACTTTCTCCTTTCTCATAGCTGCCAATAATATTACCGGGCAATGGAATAAATTCCATAATTGCCCAGTAAACAAGAAGGAGAAACGCCGTTAAATAAACTTGAGTCTTGAACTGTGTATTCAGGAATATTACGGATACTATCAGGTAGCAAATAGCTATTCTCTGAAGAACTCCCATTATTCTAAATTCACTCAAATTAAAATCAGGGATAGAGTTTATGAAAAGACCGATTATAAAAAGTATGATACTGCGCTTAGCTATTTTAAGATATGTAACCTTCCTGCCGGTTACATCAAATTTACTTCTCCCCAGCGAGTATGTTATAGACACTCCGACTATAAAAAGAAAAAAAGGATAAACAAGATCGGCAATTGTACAACCATGCCAGTTAGCATGTTTGAATACAGGATATACATACTTCCAGCTGCCGGGATTCAGTACCAGTATCATACCGAATATAGTCAATCCCCTGAAAGCATCAATTGATGTGAGCCTTTTTTGCTTAACCGTTTGCGATTTCTCAGTCATACCCATACGGGAAATAGTTGAACAGTTTATTTAACCAGCAGCATTTTTCTTGTAAGCATATAATTCCCAAAAGTCAATTCATAGATGTAAATACCTGAAGGAAACGAATTGTTTGTGAATTCCGTGTAATGCCAGCCTGCAGATAAGTAATCATTCATCAGTTCCGCTTTCTCTTCACCAAGCATATTATAAACTTTTATAACTGCCCTGCCGGGCTCATCGAGAAAAAATCGAATATTTGTCGAAGGATTAAACGGATTCGGATAGTTTTGTTCAAGTAGTATATATTCAGGAATCAGTTCATCATTTTTTTTTACGGAGACCGGTTCGTACAGCATATCTTTATAATAAGCATACGAGTGAATTGCGAAACCATTGAACACCGGATTCGGACCGTACACAGAGTATACAGAATCCAATTGGGTTTCCATATATACAACACCTTCCTCGAAAAACGATACGGTTTCAGGAGAGACCTCCTTCGTCTCAACACCTATCCATAGATTTTTCCCGAGTTCTTCAGCATTAATAATCTCATTCGCTGCATCGTTTATTATTACGCTCGATTTTTCATTGTAATCCATGATTGCAACGTAGTCAACAATAGCTTGAAGCCGTTTTAACTCATCCAGACCGACTTGATTATCGTACCAGCGTGGTATTGCAACGCCGAAGTACATATCCGTATTCGAATTATTTACAATAGTCTGACAGCTATCCAGGAATTCTACAAACAAGTCCCACACTTCCATTTTATCCGTGTCCCAATATGGCGGCTGATATCCCCTTTCTTCTTTCAGGAGATAAGGCTCAACGTCAAATTGGATACCCTTTAACTTTTCATTCTCATTAGTTGAATTCGCATTGAACTCAAGTACTTTATTTAACCTTTCATACCCTATATCCTGATTATATGTCGCCCATGTTGGATCTCCGTCGAGGAACTCAACAATTAGTCCGCTGTCCGCAGCAATTGAAAGAAAATTCCGTAAGTTACTGGAGTTGGCATAAACTGATGGTCTGCAACTAAAAAACAGTGTCTCGATTTTATGAGAGGGATTTCCATAAGGTTGCTTGCAGAATTTAAATAGTTCTTGTCTTGAATTGTTTTCGTTAAAAATAATATCAAACACCTGGTTTGAATTATTCCATATCCACATTGATCTGCTTTTTTGTGCGGACAGATCACACGTAAAAAGTAAAATGAAAAAAAAGAAAGTTGCAGTATAATATCTAAATGTCATAACCTGTACTCTTAATAATGAGATTTATTTGGGGAATACTGTATTACCGTTAAGCAATACCTGATTAATTAAAAGTTCATGGCCCGATTCATTTTTAGCAATGTCACCAACAACGATATTTGCTTTGTTACCCTTTTCAATACTACCATCATTAATTTGCTGAACAGGATTTATATTTAGAATTCGGGCCGGGTTGAACGAACACATCCTGGATGCAGCAACAATAGCTTCGTCATACTTTAATGGCGGATGTATACTATTCCATATGCCTTCGACAGGTTGCGTGAACCATGTGAGTAAATTTGAAAAAGCTTTATCCATTGTAAGTGTGCTTCCGAATAAAGAATTAGTATCTTCCTTCCCGGCAATTTGAATATACTCTCCATTCTTACTCAACTTCCCGGTAACACCATTTATTGAAAATTGTTTTACCTTTTTCATATTTGTGATGAACATGCTGTCGGATATTGCTATACATTTATCAATTCCCTTTCGTTTTATTATATCCATTAAATACGATTTATCTACATGGTAACCATCCGGAATGATTTCAACACTCATTTTATCGGAACGTAATAATGATTCCAGTGCACCCCCGTAATCAAATGGTTTAAATGATGTAGATGAAGGCCCGTTCAGCACATGGATTGCCAGTTTCAGGCCGTTTCCAATCGCTCTATTATACTCTTCACCATTTGCACTCGTATGTCCCGCGGCGCAGAGTATATTATTCTTTGTTAAGTACCGGATCAGCTTAATGGCATCTCCCCCCCATTCAGGCACAACATTAACAATTCTAATATTACCTTCTGCAGCTCTCTGGAGATCTTCGAATAATCTGATCGAAGGTTTAAAGAAATACTTAGGGTTGTGGGCTCCTTTGTATTCCTCGACTTTCATGAAAGTACCTTCCATGTAAATACCATGTATTATATCCTTCAGAATGGACTTATAACTGTTTTTATACTCTGCTATGTAACTAAATATTTTCTTTAACTTTTTAATTGATGCTTCCAAAGTTGTAAATCCGACTAATGTTGTGCCGGTACTAGCATAATTTCTTAAAGCATTATTGAGCTCATTCTTGTAGGCTTCCTTACGAATCGAAAATTTATTCTCTACAGGATCATAAACACCGTTGGTTAAATCAAATCCGCCGATTCCGTTAGTATGCAAGTCAATAAATCCCGGCAGAACAACTTTACCAGTTGCATCGATTGTTCTAATGGTATTGTCTTTAACTGCTTTCGCGGAGATACTTGTAATCACACCGTTATCGATAAGGATATTTGTTTTTTCTAGCCTGGACGGAAGTACTACTTTACCATTGATTATTTGTGTTTTCATTTTAATCAGCGTTTAATTTCTTGAATAAATTATCAACTTTAATTTTTTCTTCAACTGATTGACCATTAACCTGTCCTTCGAAATAGAACACTCCAAATGAAACCAGCAATTCCATGCCAGTATAGAATGCGAAAGATGTCTCCTGTCCGGTTATAAGAGGCACACCATACTTGGCAAGTACAAAGGCTGCAAAACCAGCAATCCATGAGTAGATTGCCCCTCTCCAGGTAGGTTTCTTGAATATCATACCGAACAAAAGCGGTATGGATATGGGTCCAAGAATTGCGGCGTACCATTCTACCATAGTATTAAAGGCACCTTCCAAACTAATTGTAATTAATGCCGATACAATTGTGAGGAGCCCCAGAACTATTGTTGAAATCATACCAATACTAACCAGTTTCTTCTCGCTGGCATCCGAATTGATAGATCGATGATAAATATCCTTTGTAAAGACAGCAGCCAGAGAATTCAGATCGGAACTGATCATAGACATTGTAGCTGCGAATATAGAACTCACAAAAAGTCCAATCATACCCGGTGATATTTGACTAAAAAACTTTTGAGCAACCAAAACATAGGCATGTTCCGGATTTTCAATTTCTCCGATCACAAGTCTTGCAGACCATATAGGAATATAGATTGCCAAAGGATAAATTAAATAAAGGCATGCAGACAGGATAGCAGCTTTCTTTGCATCTGAAGGTTTTCCAATTGAATAAAACCGTTGAGCCAGCCCCCATGTACCTCCGTTATAACTAAGGATAATCACAAATAAATACACAAGCATAAACCAGGGTGAAATAGCATCACTGAATAAAGATGAATGTCCCTCAGGAAGATTGTCCCACATTGTAGTCCATCCTCCAACGGCTTTAAGCACAACATATACTAATACAAGTGAAGTAATGAACTGAACTATGAACTGCATAAAATCAGTAAGCATAGTAGCCCACAGACCACCGAACATTATGTAAAACATTGTAACCAATCCGCAGGCAATTATTGTTATCTCTATCGGGAAACCTGTAACTACATGTACTATAACTGCGAGCGAATAAAGTTTAACCCCTTCATCGACAAACTTTATGCCGATACCGCTCCATGCGAATAGTTTCCTTGTTTTCAAATCAAATCTTTCTTCGAGATATTCAACGGGAGTGACTACATTGAGCCTTACCCATTTGGGCGCCCATGCATAAGCGCCTATTATCATTGCAATGAAAATAGGCACAGCAAAAAATGTCCAGATTGAAAAGCCGCTCATATATGCTACTGTAGCGTGTCCGACAAATGCAAAAGCACTGTAACCGCTCATATGATGTGAGATTGCAGCCATCCACCATGGAACTCTTCTGCCACCGGCAAAATAGTCTTCAATACTCTTTACTTTGGATTTAGCGTAATAGCCAAGAATAGTAAGTATTATGGTATAGAGAAGTATAACAAGATAGTCGGCGGATTGTAATAGCATATTATTTCCTTAAAAGTACAGTAAGAGACTAATTTGATCTAAAGTAATTTTGAATAGCATCATATATTAAACCGGCATTTTGTTCAGCTGATATTTCAGTCATCCAGTTATTCGCCCATTTGATGTATTCATTTTTAAGTCGGGCAACCAACTCGACCATCTCCTCATTACCAATTACATTTTTATTCTCGGAGCGGTTTACCAGTTCGTTTGCAATAATTGACTGCCAATATTGAAAATGAGAAGCTGTAGAATAATTATTAAGTATTTCAAATCCTTTTGAAGCCTTTAAAATGGTTTTTTCTAATTTATTAGTCCCATCAATAATAATATTTGAAGCACGTTTTACTTGCCCGGAGTATTCACTCCATCTATTTCGTTCAGTCCATTTGTCTATTAAAGTTTCTATATAATCGTTCGGAGCCGGCCGGGAATCTTTAAGTCCCGTCCACATAATGCCGGTAGTACTAGTAATTACAAATGGGAATGGATAACCTATCTGATTGATATTATTAAACAGTTCCACATTGTCAAGTCCGAATAGGTCACTCGATATTTTTCGCAATATCTCTTTTTTACCAAGCGTATGATTACTAATAGTAATCGGTGCAATATAAAACCATGGCTCCTGGGTTTCGTAGTTGGGAATTCGCACTGCCCAGCTTGTTACACAAGTCCCCATCAGGTCTGCATCGATAGTTTTCATTGCAGCGCCATAAATATTATCGACGTGTAAATTATTTCTTCCGATGAAAACGCCATCACCATGCGAACGAGATGTACTTGAAAGGATTACATCGTAACCATGGCGCATTAATACATCACTTGTATAAAACGGAACTAACTCTCCCCGCTGATCAACAATTTCAGGAAATGCTTCTTTCACTTTGGTTGTAATATCTTCTTTTAGTAACCTTCCCTTCCCCCACACCATTGTTCTGGAAGGAGATACGTCACCATCCCAGTAATTCCAGTCCCAGATAATAAACTCGCTGGGAATCGCGTTTAGTTGATCAGCATGGCTTAACATCATATCACTCCAAATACCGGGACGTATGCCTTTCTCAAGTAGAGGTTCCGCAATCTTTTTCAGGTAACCGGCATACAATTCATTCTCACCTACTTCATCGGCAATTTGCCTGCAATCACTGCAAGTTGCGAATGCATATGCCTCGTCACCGCCCAGATGGAAGTATTTCAAAGGAGCAAACAGATCAATATATTCAATAATCCATTTCCTTATAAACTGTTGTACATCTTTGTTACTTGTACAGTAACAATCATACCTCGAGGAATCCTCCCTGAAGCTGAAGTATTTTTGATTCTGCAAAACATACTCGCCGTGACCAATGGTCTGCAGTAAGGGAATTGGTTCAAGGCCTAAAGTCCTGGAATAATTCAGAATATCCCGAAACTCTTCTTTAGTTAACGCATCGCTGCTTACACATTCCGGACAAGTATCCCACTTAATCTCATCCTCGACTTCCCACAGAATGGCGTTGTAACCCATGTCCGATGCTTTCTTTATCCATTTAAGGAGATAATCTTCTTTGAGAGAGACTGAGTTAAAATCAATATGAAATACAATTAATTTATCCTGCTTCGGTGAGGCATTTAAAAATATCATGGATGTTAAGAGTACAAATACAATAAGTACTTTTAGACTATAATTTTTCTTCATATTTACTTTCCCTGTCAAGTTTAATAACCTCACCCGAAGCAACACTTTCGTGAATTGCTTCTATAGTTTTTGTGACTTCAAGAGCTTCTGCGCCGGAAGGATAGGTACTATCTAGATCTTGTAAGCTTCTACCGTTCTTCAACAGAATCATATTATAAACGAAGTGTTGAATGCTCTGTATACCGTAGCCTTCGTAAATATCCTCGCCATTCATATCTTTTACAGTCTGCATGAATCCTGAATTAAGATTTCTGATGCCAGCCTCACCTGTAAAGCATGATGTCGTACCCCTGTTATGTGAGTCTGCCTCAATAATTCCTTCTGTACCAACAAGTCTAAAGCCCTGGTTTACAATTGCAGAAAATTGTTCCGGCAGTATCCAAGAACTATCGACTGTAATAACGGCGTTATTCTCGTATGTCAACATACTTTGAACCGAATCATACGTATTGACTCCCATACCAGCCAATTTGTTCTTTTGACCTTTCGCGTATACAGTTTTCACTTTAGAACTCATCATCCAACTCATAAGATCAATCATATTGGAACCCAAAAACCAGACAGGAGATGAATAGTGTACCCATTCCTTAAACCAATCCCGGGGAACAACTATCTGGTCTTCCATATGACAATATCCATATAAGAATTCACCGAACTTGTTTTCAGATATAAGTTGCTTTATCTCTTTGTGGTAAGGATCATATCTTTTATGAAAATCAACCTGCAATAGCATATTCCGTTCTGCAGCTACTTTAACCATTTCTGCTGATCCTTCGGCACAAGTATGAAGTGGTTTTTCAACCAGAACATGGATATCGTTTAAGAGTGAATTGATTACAATGTCTTTATGCAAATGATCCTGAGTAGCCACAGAAATTCCATCAATCTTCTCTTCTGCAATCATCTCCAGATAATCTGTATAAACAGGGATGTTAAACTGACTTTTTATTAAATCATGCTTACACTCATCGCAATCAGCCGCAGCCACCAGTTCAACATTCAATAGTTTTTGAAGCTGCTTAAATGCATGTAAATGGTAAATGCCGAATCTGCCCACACCTACTGTTGCTAATCTAATTTTTTCCATATCGGGTACTGTATTATTAACCAATGCTAATTCTCATCAATCCAAACATTTAATTGTTCATTGAAGAATTTTTCAAGGATCGGGACAGTTGCTCCTATAGTACCGGAATAACTACCCATTTCCGAGAAGACTATTTCCGTATTCCTCCTTGGAATTTCCAGAGCTCTTTTCTGAACAATGTTGAAAATTGAATTCGATATTAGATTACTTGAACAAGCTATTTTTCCACCAATAATTATTCTTGCCGGATTAAAAAGATTGATTATCGTGACAATTCCCTCACCAAGATTTTGCCCCATTTTATCAATTAAGTTATATGCAAGTTTATCACTTTCATTTGCTGCTTTACAAATAAGATCAAAGTTTACTTTATCGATATCATCGTTAACCATTCGAAGTATATTCGATGTAACTCCCTGCCTAAGTAAAGTTCTTGCCTGTTTTTCTATAGCATATGTACTTGCAATTGCTTCAAGGCAGCCCATGTTCCCACACTCACAAAGCGGTCCATGGTCATCTACTGAAATATGACCAAACTCACCAGCCGAACCAGAAATGCCTTCAAACAGTTTCCCATTAATAATTACTCCCATACCAAGACCTGTACCTACATTGAGGTAAAGAATACTATCCTTACCTCTACCAAGACCGAATTTCAGTTCTGCGAGTGCAGCGGCATTGGCGACGTTATTTACATAGCATGGCAAATGGAACTTTTCGGCAATAATTTCTTTGAATGAAACGTTACCCCATTTTACTAAGTGAGGAAATGGAAGCGCTGTTCCATCATTTGGATTAAACAGACCGGCAATAGAAACACCGATGCCTAAAAAATCATCAATCGGTATTTTTGATTCTTCAATGATTTTATCAACTGAATCCAGCATCATGTTTATTACTACTTCTTTTCCTTTATACTTATCATATGTGGTACTAACTTCATGAAGCACTTTTCCTCTCAGGTTGCCGATTATAGTATGAATTCGTGTGTGTGATAGTTGAATACCAATGGTATACTTATAATTCGGATTTATATCATATAGCGCAGATCTTCTGCCCCCGTTAGATTCTTCCTTGCCATCCTCAACGATTAATCCATTCTTATGTAACATTGATGTGATGGTGTTGACTTTCGCAAAACTTATCCCGGTACTATTAACAATGTCCCTTTTTGTAATCGGTCCATGCGAATAAATTTTGCCAGCTACAACCGTAACATTTCTCTGACGAAGAAGTGTTTGTCCTTTAACAACTGTCTTTTTTGTGTTAAGCATTAGTTGACCCTGTTCCAGTTTTTACAAGTATTTATTTTGCATGATTAGAGTAAAATTAATCCTGCTGTTAGCTGCAGTGGCGATGTAAATCTTCCTGAAGACATATTTATGTAACTCACGTCAACCCGAATACCCATTGAGTTGGATAACGAATATCTAACGCCGGCACCGGCTGTCATATTCCCCTCGTCATAGTTAAACCTGTATCCCCCTCTAATGATGAACAGACCGAGATAGCTGTACTCTACACCAACATTGAGTCTTTCCGAGAAATCTCTGGGATGAATAGCATCTACTGCGAGCAACAGTGAATTTCGGGATTTATGATTAAAAAAGTCAAGCATATTCATTGAAATTCCCATTTTAAAAGTAAGCGGTGTACTGAAAGCTTCCTGCTCATACTTCAGATCAGCTGAGAAGTTTTGGACAATCATTGAAAAAGCCAAGCTCTTAAAACCCGGATAGTACAGGGTTCCGAAATCAAAGCAAAATGCAGACATAGTATTATTTGTTATTGATTCCTCTCCCGCTGTATTAATCGTAACATTACTTCCGTAATTTTCATACAGGTATTTAACCTGTCCGCCGAACGAGAATTGAGAAGAGATTTTTCTTGAATAAGTTAGTCCAATTGCCATGTCGGAGGGTGAAAACGTACCTTCATCAACGTAACCATACTGAGCGGACTCCGCGATTGAAGTAGCAACTGAGGTTTTATATAATTTACCGTAATCCATCCAGACAACATTAACCCCGAACGTACCCCAATTATCCAGGTTAACTCCTGCCCCAATAGCATTCATAGAAATATCAGCGATCCATGAATTATGACTAAACAGAAATTCATTGCTTTCCATATCTGCCAGTCCTGCAGGATTCCAAAAAATTGCAGTAACACCTTTCACTGCAGAAATACCTGCTTCACCTCGTCCAACCATTTCTGCACCAACACCGATTTTTAAATATTGCATCCCGCTTTGAGCCATTTTATTAAAATTATCCTGCCCAAAACTTGTATTGGTGATTAGCGATATTAAACCACATGTAAGTAGAGGAAGAAATATTTTTTTCATCTTATCACCACAAATTTTATTATTTCATCTCCGAAGTCCGATTCAACGTGTGCGATGTAAAGTCCACTTACAATAAACTGATTTGAATCGGTGACCTGGTTCCACTCTTCCGAGCCCAAACCACTGTCATGATAAATCGTTTTTACAAGATCTCCTGATACGGTAAATATCCTTATCGTACACTGACCCGGTAGTCCAACGAACAATAGTTTATTATTTTCCGTGTCACCGGGATTATTAGGATCTCCATAGTTCACCGACCGGATATTATAGGGATTAGGTACGACTCTCAGGTTACTTTTGAATCCTTCCTCAGAATGCTGCGGTTCCACAGCAGCAGAGACTCCGACATATGCCGTTGAAGTTAGTCTGGAACTTTCTAATGATTTGCCTGGGTCCAGGTAGTTATTAATCCCATTATCAAAAGCTGTTACAGCATAATAATAATCGAAACCCATTATAACACTTGTGTCGATGTAAGAATGTACAATAGGATTGCCCGAATTACCTCCGGCTTCAAATATTTCTTCCCACTTGTTATCTGGAGAGATAGCAGCTCTATAAAGCTTGTATCCGTCAAAATCGACAGTCTTTGAATCCGGATCAGTAGCAGTTTCGGCACTCGCAGACCAGTCCACCTGAATATTACCTACTCCTGATGATACTATAATCGTATCAGGAGATGGCAGCGGATCCGGGATATTAAACCTTTTGTCATAAGCTGTTTTTGCAGCATTAAGTGATTTAAATAATGAATCCCTGCCAGTCGCAACTTCGATTTCATATTCATCCTTGGTTATTTCGCCGTTCAGCAACTGTAATCCTAAGTTTTCTGCCTTTTCTCTCGATATTCCGTCAATGATCTGAACAAGTACAATCCGGACATCTTCATTTACCGGTATATCATAAGGTCCGAAACTAACAAGAAAATTTCCCGCGCCGTATCCTGCAAAGTTCTCGTTGCCCCCTTGCGATAACTTTTGTATTTGGGCACTTGCACTTGATTCAATGCCGGGGTCATCATCAACATTTATCGGTTGGGAAGGATCATCTGAAGACCCCGACTCTAAGTTATCGACCGCCTGTTTGTCTACATGCAGTATTCCAAGTCCGTAATATCCGGGTACTCTGGGCTCAGCTGTAATAGGGTCTGGATCATAACTCTCAGTATCAACATGATCACCATCCCATGCTATCAGGACTCTGGCTGAATCCGCAGTATCATCACCCTGTACCCAGTCATCATATGTATCGCCATAATACTCATAATTATCATCAAGCTCAGTTCCTCCGAATCTTGGTTTTATATCCGTTGAAAAGGAAATACCTAACCATACATCATTTAGTTTTTCTGATAATTCTCTCGTCTGAACATCACCATCAACATTGCCGGTATTTATAAACTTATAGTCGAAAATCACATAGTTCCTGTGTCCTTCAACTGCGTACGCATATGTCTTAAGCTGAACAGTGAGTCCCAATGACGTTGTCCAAACGCTTTCAATTTGTTCATCACAGACAAGCGATGGTACCAGGGTTGCATTATCGAAACTCTCGACTTTTACGCTGCCGCTTCCGTCGTTCACACGAACAGTCGGATACGGATACCTGATACGTTTCTGAAGACTTAAGGGAACAATGTCATTTCTATTCAGATACAAATTACCGCAAGCAATGAAAGCATCTTTAGCAGTAGTATCTCCCACTCCCATGAATTCTTTAGCACCAAGCCATACTCCCCATGATTCTATATACATTTTCTTCGATGAAAAATTAAAATACCTTGAATCATAAGGCCATGTCGGGTACAAAATTGTATTGTCACGGTAAAGTGAAGCACCATTTTCACTTACCTCCAGTGCAAGCCGGTTTATGTGATGCTCGAATTTTGTTTGCGCATTAACAACAGCCAGTGCAGACATAATTACAACTGAGAATACGATTATTTTGAAACTGCGTTTCATTAATACTCCAACTTAAAAATTGATTTTTACCCCGAAGTAAAGATCACGGGGCGCGTTAAAGAGTAGCTGAGTAGGGAAATCAGCGGGATCGGGCAACTTTATGTGATCAGCTTTATAATCACCCGGTTGATCGCTGCCGCCCTCTTCGGGCAGATCCAATGACTCCAAGTACTCATTATACAATTTTAAATAGGGCAGCAATAGAGATCTTAAATTGCTATTCAGTTCTTTTACATTAAACAGATTATAAACTTCCATATATACTTGAGCGGACACACCGCCTATTTCAATTCCTTTTGACAATCTCATATTTGTGTTCTGATGAGGTCTCCAACGCATGTTGTTATTAACCCCGGGCAGACCATTAGGGTTGTATGTAAATGTTTTCCCGCTTCTGTATTCATGGGTAAAGTTAAGTATCCAGTCGCCGAACACATCCATGTCCAAAATGTCTTCACCCCAGCCAACGGGAGTTTTGAAAGTTAAGTTTGCCAGGAATGAATACGCAGCTCCGGGGGTATACTGAGTACTGCTACTCATTATTGGAGCCTTCAATACATCTTCATAAAACACAGCATCCCCGAAATTTCCCGACGAGGTAATTAAATAATCGAAACTCAGGCTTCCGATAAAAAACCTTCCCAATTTCTTTTCGAGAATAGCTTCAAGCCCCCTGGAATCCGCGTAATTACCATTTGTGAAGGAGGATATTCTATTTCCTTCATCAGAGTAATAGTCTACCCATTTAATCTGATTGGTAATATTCCTGTAATAACCTGAGATGTGGAACAGATATTCATCTCCTATCTGCTGTTCAAAACCAAGTTCGTACGCAATAGTTCTCTGAGGTTTTAGATTAGAGTTTTCAATTCTATCGTAAAAGCCTCCATACCTCTCTCTCTTATTATATAGGTATGTAACACCCGGCTCGTCGTAAAAATGGCCGTAATTAAAGAACAATTTACTCTTAGTACTAATAGGATGTGAAATACCGACTCTGGGGCTTACATACAACAACGGTTTTATTGATTCTGATGGTACGTAGCTTATGCTGTCTACAGTATAGTGGTTGGAAAACAGATCCGTATAATATGTTCCGCGCCTATCGGTATAATCCAGTCTGACACCTATGTTCGCAATCATTCCGCTGAATTCGATTTTATCCTGAGCATAGCATGCAAGCTTAATGGGAATTTGCCTGAATTTATCATATTTCACTAATGGTGGGGATATTTGAATAAGACCATGATTCATGTCCATATCATCATAATTGAATTCGAATCCGGCTTTAATTTGATGATAGTCGTTTAACTGACTTACAAAATCCAGTCTGGCATTAATTAGTGTTTCCCTTGAATAGTCCCGCTCCTTACCATGTCCGCCAAGTATAAATGAGAATCCTGAAGTAGTAATTCCAAACTCGCCTTCCCTGCCGCCGAAATCAGCAACATTGTAAGGAGTCCACCCAACCGGCTGTTCATCGAATCCTATGCCGCCAACCGTGTACGCTATCTTGCTGCTCCTGTCTGGTGCATGGTTTACATACGACCTGCGTAACAGATAGGAAGCCTTAAAATCATAGAATGTACTCTCGGATAACGCATGAGATAAATTAATAGCGAACTGATTTCTGTACCTGTCTGCCATTGATCTCATTGCATTATAGTACTTTGTTAGCGGGTACTGCATACTATAGATGGATTGCTCAGCTGTAGTAACAGATACTTGCGGCGTATTGTAAGTCGTAGTTGAGTAATTCTGCTGATACGTACCCTGGAAATTTAATTTCATTGCAGGAAGCGGTCTCACAGTAAGTTTCCAAAACCAGTTCATGTCATCAAAATGATCTCTCGACAATGGAATGGCGAGCATATTATACTCGTATCTGAGACTGGTAAAAAAACTAAGCAGATGTTCATCAGTCAGGTAATTTACCAGTGGAACTGGTCCGCCTAGGCTGACATCCGCTATATAATCCGGCTTATGCCCGTACTTTCTTTCGCGATGCTGATACTTCCATACCTGCTGAGCTTGTTCCGGTGTAAATCCATAAACAGTGTCATGCGCAGCGAAGTACTCCCAATAGCTATCCGGGTTATCCGGGTCATGTATACCATCATCCCCATATAAAGCATCGTCATAACCATACAACAACCATTCTGGGGCAGATTCAGGATCATATATCGATGCTCCGAAATGTTTCCTCGCAGCGGGACTGTACTTAAAGTCGACACTAAGATTATACTTCTCAGTACCGTCTTTAGTAACAACATTAATAACCCCGGATCTAATATTACCGTATTCCGCATTAAACCCGCCGGTAAGTATTTCTGCTGCTTTCAGAGAACTTAAGTTAAAGTTAGTAAGAGAGCCGCTTGATAAAGCTTCAGTAACGTTTAGTCCGTCAACAAAAACACCAACGCCAGTGCCGCCTCTTATCGATAGCTCATTAGTTATTTGCTCTTGAGAATCGTTCGTTCTTGGTCTATAGATCGTACCTGGTTGCAAATTAAGCAGGTTGTTGAAATCAATGATCGGAACCGCCTCAACCTGGGATATTTCAATGTCCCGCTTACTGGAGGATACATCCATTGCAATCGGAGGTTTCTTTGCCGTTACAACAATTTCCTCATTTAGTTCGATTGAAGTCCTGTTCAACTCAACATCTAAAAAAGTTGTCCGGTCTATCATTATACTGACATCTTCGATAGTTTGAGTCTGATAACCCATGTATGATACTTTTAGGGAATAGCTTCCGGGAGAAATACCCAGAATAATAAACTTTCCATCCATATCGGATGCTGTGCCAAGAGATGTTCCTTCAACAAACACATTAACTCCGAAAAGCGGTTCGTTCGTCTCAGCATCTTTGACCGTACCGTTTATTTTTCCGTAGTTTCCTCCAAAGATAGTCACGGTTACAACAAGGCAGAGCATTACAATAATTTTTATATCCGGAATACTTTTTTCAAGTAAGTGAATTGCCATAGCAAGCACTCTGTTTTTTGTTTTAAATTATCTTAATAAACGTACATTCAACGGAGCCCAATGTGAGATTGGACTCCGTTGATATCATTATTTAAGCATTATCATTTTTTTAACGAATACTTTCGAACCGGCCGAAAGTCTGTAAATATAAATCCCGCTTGCTAGGCCGGGAGCATTAAAATCAACCGTATAGTTTCCGGCTTTCTGATGCTTACTTACAAGTGTAGTAACTTCCTGTCCGATTGTATTGTACACTTTAAGAACTACATTGCCGGCTTCGGGAATACTATACTCAATTTTCGTTGACGGATTAAACGGATTCGGATAGTTTTGATTAAGTGCATATTCCATTGGTACCGTATCGAATTCATCGACACCAACCGGGGGATCACTCACTTTAATCAGGGAAACATCGTCGATTCCATAGGATGCTTCCGGTGCTCCGTCAGCTGCGTGGATAACAATTACAGCCTGGATATATGCCGTACCTTCGGGCATTGTCTGAGTATTTGAATACTCCTCCCATTCTGCAGTAAGACTATCCTGATACTCCTCCCAAGCCAAGAAGGTCGCACCCGTGACACTTTTTGCAGAAATTTTAAGTGCGGCATAATACCCGCCCGGATCAGCCGGAGAAATATCCTTAAAGAATGAACTTAATTTCCAAACCTGTCCTTCAATTGCAGGGAAAGTGTTCTGATAAAGCAGATAATACCCGCCCTCAGTACTTGTACATTTTACCCAGTAGTCTCCTGAATTAGCAGTACCAGCATCATTTAAAAGTTCCATACTGGCTCCTGTTTGTGCATAACCCAGCCAGCCCATGGGTACATTTGTTGAATCGAGTCCAAGTTCGAATCCCGGATTCGCGAGGTAATTGGATGTATCTGCTTCTGCTACCAGCTTAAGTTTAACATCATCAATTCCGTAGGATGCTTCCGGTGCTCCGTCAGCAGCGTGGATAACAATTACAGCCTGGATAAATGCAGTTCCTTCGGGCATAGTCTGAATATTTGAATACTCGGCCCAGTCTGAAGTAATATCCTCCTGGTATTCCTCCCAGGACAGAAAAGTTGCACCGGTAATACTTTTAGCAGAAATTTTCAGTGCTGCATAATAACCGCCCGGATCAGACGGAGAAAGATCTTTAAAATAAGAGCTTAGTTTCCAGATGTCACCTTCTTTTGCCGGAAATGTATTCTGGTATAACAAATAGTATCCGCCATCAGTACTTGTGCACTTGACCCAATAGTCTCCGGAGTTTGCTGAAGCTGCATCTTCTATGACTTCCATACTAGCGCCTGTTTGTGCGTAACCCAGCCAGCCTAATGGAATTCCTAAGCTGTCAACACCTTCCTCAAATCCCGCATTAGCCAGATAATTTGAAGGATCAGTCTCGGCAACCAATTTTAGTTTGACATCATCTACACCATAAACAGCTTCATGCGCACCATCAGCAGCATGAATAACAACAACAGCTTGGATATACGCAGTACCTTCTGGCATTGTCTTAATATTTGTGTATTCCTGCCAGTCCGCACCGATACTATCCGGATATTCTTCCCACGATAAAAACGTAGCACCTGTAACGCTTTTTGCCGATATTTTTAGTGCTGCAAAGTATCCGCCCGGAAACAACGGAGAGACATCTTTAAAGAAGGAACTAAGTTTCCATATATCGCCTTCCTTAGCGGGGAAGGTATTCTGATATAAAAGATAATAACCGCCTTCAGTACTTGTACATTTAACCCAGTTAACACCACTGTGAGCAGTTAAAGCATCACTTATAATTTCCATACTCGCGCCGGTTTGAGCATAGCCTAGCCATCCGTCCGGAACACCGTCACCATCGGAATCACCAGCTTCAAAACCGGGATTACTTAGCAGATTCGATTCATCTGTCACTTCAGATACAAGTTCCAGTTTCACATCATCAAAGCCATATGAAGCTTCTGGAGCTTCGTCAGCTGCGTGGATAACTACTACTGCCTGTATATAAGCAGTACCTTCAGGCATTGTCTGAATGTTTTTATATTTTTTCCAGTAAGTAGTTACACTGTCCTGATACTCTTCCCATGCCAGGAATGTTGCTCCTGTAACACTCTTGGCCGAAATCTTTAATGCAGCATAGCTTGCACCGGGATATTCTGGGGAAACATCTTTGATAAACGAGCTTAACTCCCAAACATCCCCTTCTTTAGCAGGGAATGTATTTTGATATAACAAGTAGAATCCGCCTTCAGTACTTGTACATTTGACCCAATTATCGCCATTGTATGCTGTTGAGTTTTTGTTAACAACTTCAATGCTTGCACCCGATTGTGCATAGCCGATCCAACCGAGAGGTATGTTGTTAGAATCTACTCCCTCCTCAAATCCGGGATTCGCCAAGTAATTGGGTTTGGATGATTCAACCGGATTTTCATAAATAAGTTCAAGCCGGGCATTATCGAAACCGTAAGAGGCTTCCGGTGCTCCATCCGCTGCATGTACAACAATAACGGCCTGAATTTGTGCAGTATTCTCGGGCATCGTTTGAATATTCGAAAATTGCTTCCATTCTGATGCAACACTGTCCTGGTAGACTTCCCATGCTTTGAATGTAGCCCCACTACTGTCTTTAGCTGATATTTTCAGAGCAGCAAAAACAGCACCGGGATCGCTCGGTGATACATCTTTAATGAATGAACTGAGTTCCCATACATCACCTTCTTTTGCAGGGAAAGTATTTTGGTATAACAAATAAAACCCGCCGCCTGTACTTGTACATTTAGTCCAATAGTCACCAGCATATGCAGTTATATTATCATGGATTAATTCTAAACTGGCGCCCGTTTGTGCATAACCGATCCATCCGTCCGGAACGCCATTCGCATCCTGATCACCATCTTCAAAGCCAGGATTCTCGAGCATATTCGCTTCATCAACAGCAGATAATAATTCTAGTTTCACATCGTCAACGCCGTATGATGCCTCAGAAGCGCTGTCAGCTGCATGAATAACAATTACAGCTTGTATAAACGCTGTGCCTTCAGGCATTGTTTTAGTATTCGAATATTGTTTCCATTCAGACGTTAAACTGTCCTGGTATTCTTCCCATGTCTGGAATGTGGATCCGACAACACTTTTTGCAGAAATCTTCAACGCTGCATAATACCCACCGGGAAATGCCGGTGATACATCTTTGAAGAATGAACTAAGCCTCCATACATCACCTTCATTGGCAGGAAATGTTACCTGATAAAGCAGGTAATAACCGCCCTCGGTACTTGTACACTTAACCCAATAATCACCTGAATTGGCAGTTGATGAGTCATTTACAACTTCCATGCTGGCACCGGTTTGAGGATAGCCAAGCCAACCGACCGGTATACCCGTACTGTCAACCCCGTCCTCAAATCCGGGATTGGTAAGCACATTTTGTCCGGGAAGTAAAAACGGGACAAAAATAAGACAAACTAACAACAAGTAAAACCTCTTCATTCACAACCTCCTATAAGCCCTGATAGAGTAGTTCAGCTTATTCCTACTTTTATCCTCCCAACATACTGCTGAACAACTCAAAGTTGATTCACTTCAAAAGTTAGTTAATTAAGACTCACTACTATTTTTATTAGACATTTATTTCAAACGCGATTATAACACGGATAGATTTTTCTCTCAGAGCTATAACAGCACTCATCTGACTGACCTAAATAAAAATGCATACAACAAATAAGCGGTGGGAAATGAGTTACATACAACGGCTCATTTCCCTAATAGCTACAGATATTATTTGAGCAACAACATCTTTTGTGAATTTATATAACTACCTGACTTCAGCTGGTATATGTAAATACCGCTTGCCAGATTCGAAGCGTTGAAATCAACCAGATGGGATCCGGCTTTCATAAAACCATTAACCAGAGTTGCAACTTCCTGCCCGATAATATTATAGACCTTAAGCGAAACAAATCCCTGAGTTTCCAGACTGTACTTAATCCGAGTGCTCGGATTAAATGGATTCGGATAATTCTGAGACAGACTGTAGCTCAACGGAAGAACATTGCTACTCTCTTCCTCAACATCTGTGATGACAGTATTGCTGCTAAATCTATCAACACCTTCAACCTTATCTATGTAAACTGTTTTGGTTTCATCAACTGCTTCCGGATTACGTATATAGAACCTGATTTGATCAATGTTTGCAAGATCTCCGTAAAGCTGCTCATCAGTGCCAATATCATCTGACCAACTGGGGTCATCAGGATTATTACCCAGATATCTGAAGCCTTCGACTGAGTCAGCAGCGAACTTAACACCTATATGCATCCAACCGGTATTAGATAAAACGTATGGAGCACTTTCCCACATCTCATTCCCGCTCATCAATCGCATTATGATTTCATTATTCGATCCATCACCTTTCAGCCAGTATTGCATGCCGCCTTTCAATTCTGAGAAGTTAAGCCCAGGAATAATATTTCTCTTTCTTACCGCAGTATAACCTAGAGAACCGTTATAGGTAATTGCCATAGATTTAGCACCGCTCCTATAATCGCTCTCCGATAAGTCCAGAGAAACACTGCCGGCACCGAACTGATTCCAGGACGCTTTAAGATCATCAGAGTCAGTATAGTTTTCAAAATCATCTGCAGCTTCAGGATCAAGAGCCGGGAATTCATTTACAGCGTAAATACCGTCGAATGAAATTGTTTTTTTAACCGTATCATAGTATACCGGGTTTGAGTCCGAGAAGAATCTTTTATCGAAGCGAATTTCCAAAACCTTATCCAGACTGGCCCGCAGTTCTTCTGTTGTCCCGATTGAACACTCCCAGCATGTGCTGTTCGGATCATTTCCTAACCATCTGAAACCTTTGGTTTCACTGGTAACAAAAGGAATAGTAACAACATGCCAGTTTGTATCCTCCAATGAAATCCAGTTAGAACCCCAGTAATTATTGAGTTCGTCAGTCATCCTGAACAGAAACAGATCCTTTGTGCCATCACCTTTCAGCAGGAATTGAATCCCACCATCTTCACTAATTGAAGACATATCGGGAATTTTATAAAGGATCTGACGACTCCTGAAAGCCATTCCCCATGTAGTTCTTTCCTCGGTCTGGAATGTCCAGATTGCATTCTTGTAACCTTCCGGAGCTTGAGAATCACGCGCCAGTTCGTAGTCTAAAGTACCGTAACCGAAGCCCTGCCATTTGGTCTTAAAATCTTCTGAAGCTACATATTCTTCGAAATCCGCTATTTTAACAGCACCTTCCTGAGAAGGAGGCAGAAAGTCTACCGCACGGAAGTCATCAAAGCAGATTGCATGCGATTGAGTATCATTAGTATCGGGATTATCCACATTTATCTGGAATCTTGTAATTGCGCCAAGTGCGCTTTGTAAATCTTCATCAGTCTCGAGTGCCGGACCATTCGTGTACCATAGATGTATACCGTATGTATCTGTAGTATCTATAATAAAAGGAATGTTGACAATGTGCCACGATGTATCACTAAGTGAAATCGGATGCGATCTCCACCTGGCGTCAATAGTACCCGCCTCATCGAAGAATTGATAAAACCTGAATCGGATAACGTTGTTAGTCCCGTCACCTTTAAGATAAAACTGAATTCCTCCTTTTGAGTTACTTAAATCCAAAGGGAAAAACGACTCATCGGTTGTCAATCTTTCGGCAACTCCACCCCAGGTACTTTCTGTTGAACTGTAGACATACTTAAAATATTTATCGCCCCCGGGTGCAGCTTTTAATGCAGTATCAATAACAATTTCAAAATCTTTTGATGCATAGCCAAATACGCGCCAATGCTGGCCCAATTCTCCATTCGTATTATAGCTTTCGAAATTTTCAATGATTTTTGTTTGAGCTTTACTTTCGGCGATCGAGAGTAAGAATAAAGACAGGAAAATGAGTAAAATTGGTAGTGGTAGTTGTTTTTTCATGTATTATCTCCAGTTGTTGCTTAGTTTTTAATTTTTTCATCCACTTTTGGGCAATCTACAAAAGAAAGAGCAGATCACTTGTTAACTAAGAATACTTAGTAAAACCGCACATATATACCATATTCCCCCCTAACTTAATTGCTTGAATAGAATATTTAGTTTGTTCAAGTTATACAACGAAGACTATTTATAGAACATATTCAAAAACTATTGAGAACATGTTTTTATTTTTCTTTTAATAATGTAAGAATCCACAACGAATATGTCAAGTTCTTTTTATTTTTATTATAATAAGTATCAAGGATACGCCAGTTTATCTCACCCCTTAATTCACATTCTACAATATATACCATTTAGAATGGCTGGTGATTTAAAAGCTTGATACATCGATTACTGTTATTAGGCGGCATTACCTTCATTGAGTGTGGACTTGGGAAGGATTGGTTTTGAGCCAGCTTTCTCATATAAATAGTTATCTGACGGGTGTATTTATTTTAAACAAAAAGGGGCTGTCTTATAAACTCTTAAACTGTCATTCTGAGGAGCGAAGCAACGTGGAAATCTTTTAATTTTCAACAATACCAAGATTTCTCACTTCGATCGAACTTGCCTGACAGTAGTCAGGAATGACAATGATTACTTTTGAGACAACTCCTTCTGACTGGTTGAGTTAAACTTCGCCGGGACTTTGTGGGGGCACGTGCTCGCCCTAAAACATTGGCGGATAAAGATTCGAACCTGTATCCTTACAGTTACTTTCCTATGGATTCCGAGGGACTCTAAACAAACCGCAGATTAAGACTTATGAATTTGAACTCGATAGGGAGTAATCCGGGTTTAATTCTTTTAAAATAGAAAAGCCGCTAAAGGCGGCTTTGTGTCCGGCTACAAATTACTTCGACGGGATTTTGTGGGGGCACATGGATTCGAACCAAGGACCTTCTGCTTGTAAGGCAGACGCTCTAAACCAACTGAGCTATGCCCCCATTTTATAAACATCAAAATATTAAATAACACGTCTCAAAAAATGAGATTCAAAATTTATATTTTTTATTGCTTTCTTGCAAGTATATTTTCATGAACTTGATAAACTTTTTATCGAATATGCGCGAATACTGAAAGATTTGAGAGCCTGGTATGACGTAATTCCGAAATTCTTCAACATGAGAACCGGCTACATGCAAAACACCACACTTCGCCGGGATAAAGACCGAGCGGGTGACGGGACTCGAACCCGCGACATCAGGCTTGGGAAGCCGGCACTCTACCAACTGAGTTACACCCGCATTAAACTGTATTCTTAAATTAAATATTTGTTTCTAATTTTTCATCAGGTAAATAATAATTTTTTCCAAGCCTCATTTTTGCTCATATATATGTAACTTTGATTCCTAAAAATTACTGCTTATGAAGAAATTATCTAAAGTTCAGAAACAACAACTCGAACTAGGTATACTAGCCTTTATTGCAATCCTGTGCTTCTTCCTGTGGGACACGGAGATTGTTTATCCTATTAAACTATTTGTCGTGCTTACACACGAAATATCCCATGGGCTTGCTGCAATACTTAGCGGCGGCAAAATTCAGGCCGTTCAGATAAACGAGTATCTGGGAGGTGAGTGTATTTCCGAAGGCGGAAGCAAGTTATTTATAGCTGCATCGGGGTATTTGGGAAGCTTTGTTTTCGGCGCAGTACTGTTTCTCTCAGCATATAATAAAAGGCTTGCAATATGGAGTTGTACTATTATTAGTATTATTCTCTTGTTGTTTACTGCCAATTTTATGTATGGCGGAATAGGTATTGCACTTTCAATGATGTACACTGTTCTTCTGTTTCTGTCACCGCGTTTTTTCAAACCGGTTGCCAATACATATTTACTGAAGGTGCTCGGCTTGGTAAGTATTCTCTACGTACTTATAGACATAAAAGAAGACCTGTTAACTCTCCGCATTCAGCCTTCCGACGCACAACTCCTTGCGGATATGACCGGAATACCATCTTATGTATATGGATTCGTCTGGTTAATAATCTCTGTTTTAGCATTAGGATTGATGCTGCGGCATGCATACCGCGAAGGTTATAAAAAAATCAGTTAGCCTGGCTGACTTTCGGATCATCAACTTTGAAGATGAAAAATAATCCGACTACAAAAAACAAACTTACGGAAAGTATCGCAACAGGCTGACTATCCGTTGCATAACTTACAAGTCCGAAAACTAGTGGTCCGAGTACAGCAGAACTCTTTCCGAAGAATGAATAGAATCCGAAGAACTCGGTTTTCTTCTCATCTGGCGTCAACTTTGACATAAGACTCCGGCTCGTGGACTGAGTTGCTCCCATCACGCTCCCGGCAAGTAACCCTATAATATAAAAACTGTATCGCTGAGTTTCAAAGAGTTCCATTGAGGTTATCGAACTAAACAGTTTAACAAGATAATACTCCTGATTACTTGTAGCGAAGGCAAGTATCATCGTAAATATCCAGATAAACAGTGTACTGATGAGAGTCTTCTTTTGTCCCACGGAATCGGACAGAATTCCAAAACCAGCCGCACCCAGGATGGCAGTAGTCTGTACAATAACAAAGAATATCGCCAGCTCAGTAAATGAAAAATTCAGCGTAGACTTTGCATAATTACCTGAAAAAAATATTACGGTATTTACTCCTTCAATATAGAAGAAAAAAGACAGCAGGAACATACTCAGATTTTTATACTGCCGTAGGTGGGTAACGGTATAAGTTACCCTTTTCAGACCAATTTTGAAATATGATTCACTCCGCTGCATGCTTTTCCTGGAATCGCCCAGTACAAAAAACAACGGCATAGCAAACACCAAAAAGAAAAGTGCCGATAACGGGAAGGTTTCCTTTATCTGTCCGGCCTGAATAAACGGGAATGCCAGTGCAAGTGTTACAAGTGCCCCGAGGTAACCCATTGCGAAACCATATCCGCTAACTCGTCCATAATTTTTAGGGGAAGTAAGTTCCGGAAGATATGCATCATAGAAAACAAGTCCGGCTTCGAATCCGATATTAGCAAGAACGAATAGAATTACTGCAACAGCAATTGTACCCTCACCTGTAAAATAAAGAAGTGAGCAGGAGATAATCGATAACAATGTGAAAAACAATAGAAATCGCTTTTTGCCCGCTGAATAATCTGCAATAGCTCCCATTATGGGTGAGACAATTGCGGTTATAATCATCGAGAGACTGACTCCGATACTCCAGTACAAGTCGCCTATTGATTCCCCTTGGCTGATTGTTTCTTTAAAGTAGACGGCAAACAGAAAAGTTACGATTACAATGGAATATGAGGTATTCGCAAAGTCGAAGAGAGTCCAGACGAATATTCTGAACTTGTTTTTCTTGTCATCACTGTTTTGGTTGTTTCGGGATGCTTTCCTCAATCAGTCCTCTTCCGGATTTCTTAAGTTTACCTTCTTTTCTAAGGTCGGATAAAATTGCATCGAGAATACCATTGATAAATTTACCGCTGTTGGAAGTACTGAATTCCTTTGCGATTTCAATGGCTTCATTTATAGATACTTTCGGCGGGATGTCATCAAAATACAGTATTTCACAAATTCCCATTTGCAGTAAAATCCTGTCAATAATTGCAATGCGATCCATTTCCCAATTAGCGACTCTTTCACTAATTTTATCTTCAAGGTAATCAAAGTTTGCCATGATCTTAAATATCATTTTCCTGGCAAATTCTCTGTCGTTTTCGTTGTCCACATCAGCTAAAATTGAGTTCAACAAAACTTCAATCTGGTCACCGTTCATCCTGTGCGCATAAATTGCCTGCAGCACTCGCTCCCTGGCCATTCTTCGATTCGATTTCTTCGATTTGATACTAAACATTAAAATTGACTCACTGTTTCAAGTAAATATACATTATTGATTTATTATAATAAAATTATCTTCCGGTTAATTCATTAAGTCTGCCGCTGAAGCTGGAGGAACCGGAATATATATTTCTAATGCGGCTGATATTCCTGAGTCTCTCTTCCGCCAGTAAATTAGAAGCAACATTAGTTGGAATTTGATCTATTGAGGACATTTTAAGAACCTTCTTAACTATATCGTAAATACCCTCAGCCTGTTTCATTGCTCTGTCCTGCCTGTAACCTTCAAGCTCGTTAGCAACATTAATTAACCCACCCGCATTTATAACGTAATCAGGGGCATACAATATTCCCCTTTTCATAAGTTCATTGCCATGCTCTTCAGTTTCAAGTTGATTATTAGCCCCCCCGGCAATAATCTCGAACTTGAATTGATCCAAAGTTTCTTTGTTGATAATTGATCCGAGTGCACATGGGGAAAATATTTCGGCATCTATTTTATAGATTTCATCAGGTTTCACTACATGTGCTTTAATCAGTTTTGTTACCGCATTGATCTTATCTTCGTTTATATCGGTAATATAAATCTCGGCTTCTTCATTATAAAGATACTCAGCAAGATGTCCGGCAACCTGTCCGGCTCCCTGAATAGCGACTTTTCTACCACGTAATGAATCTGTACCCCACTTTTCGTGCGCGCAGGCTTTCATGCCGACGTATACGCCATAAGCGGTAACCGGAGTAGGATCTCCTGAGCCTCCGATAGCTTTTGAAATGCCGGTTACATACTTTGATTCCATCCTTGCATATTCCATATCACGTACATCAGTTCCGACATCTTCAGCAGCGATAAACCTTCCCGCCAAACCTTCAACAAACTTCCCGAACGTTCTAAACAGCATTTCCGATTTTTGAGTTGCTGAATCACCAATAATTACAGCTTTACCGCCGCCGAAATTCAAACCGGCAATCGCGGCTTTATAAGTCATTCCCCTCGATAGTCGTAATGCATCTTTCACAGCTTCGTCGGTACTTCGGTAATTCCACATTCTTGTCCCGCCCAAAGCAGGACCCAGGGTTGTGTCATGAATCGCTATAATACATTTTAGTCCGGATTCCTTATTATTGCAATAGATCAACTGTTCATGACCATCATTTTCCAGCATTTCAAATGTTTCCATCTTAACGCTCCGGTATAAAAATACGACTTGTTTGTAATTAGCAGAATCCGGATTCAAACCGGTCGCTAAGTATATGATTATATGATAAAAACCCTTTAATAAAAACTATATTCCGAAAATCCAGAATAATAACAAAGCAACACTTTCCCTGAACCTGTAATATAACAACTTTTCCCATCTTAATTTGTGTTCCGAAGAGCTGGGAATAGCAGAAATATTAAAAAACTTACTAATTTCAGAAATCCTGGGCAGATGAAAGGAATCAGAGATAAGGATAATTTGTCGCTTCCTTTTTTTATATTCTTCCTGGTGCGAATAAATATATTTAATCTGTTCTGTTGTATTTGAGGTTTGATCCTCTCTGATAACTCTGGAAGAATCCACACCCATTTCAACAAGCATATTGTACGCAGACTGCGCCTCGCTCAACTCTCCCGGAGCATTTCCACCGGTAACCTGGATTAACGAAATTCTCTCTTGCTTAAATAGTTTTTCAGCCTGTTTTATCCTGTCCTGGAACATTGGACTCGGTTTATTATTACTCCAGACCGCAGCGCCGAAAACAATTCCAACATTATTATAAGTATTTATTTTCGGACTCCCGTTAAAGTTCAGAGCATGCAGGAAAGCAACGAATAGCAGTAAAACAATTATCAGTATGGAGAATACTATACTTCGCAATCTAACAACGGTATTATAAAACAAAGGCAGCCACAGCATTCCGATTAAAAACAAGAGATAACTCTTACTCACAATTAAAAGAACACCTATCCAGATTTTTTTTACCGGGTAACCAAGAAGATATGTATCGAGAAAATCGACTTTGATATAACTAAAGATAAATACGAATACATAAGGAAGAAGTATGACTATTGCAGTGGAAATATAGGTATACTTATAGTTCGACCATATTTTGAGACCAATAAGCCTTTGAATAAAAATACCTAGAACCGCAATAATGGTTATAATAAAGTTAATAATGTTTCCGGTATAAGCAAGATTGAACTGCTTAAAAGGGAGTACATTAGTATAGTATTTATAGTACGAAATAAGAAATAACTCAAGCAGTACTACTAATAGAAGAAAGAAGAGCGTAGAATTTTCAAATCTCTGTTTCATTGAACTCATTCCCTACGGCTTAATAACTATAGACATATTTTCATCGCTCCGGAGAGTTACCTCAGAGTCAATTTCAAAAACTTTTTTGATGTTATCTTCAGTCAGAATATTTCTGATAGAATCATCATGAACAATTTGACCATGGTCCATTAAGATACCTCTTCGACAAAAATTCGCGGATAAATTCAGGTCATGCGAAACGGCAAGAATTGTAATATCCATCTCAGTGTTAAGCTTACGAAGAAGCTGATAAATAGAAATCTGATGTTTAATGTCCAGATGCGAGTTCGGTTCATCAAGCAATATAATTTCCGGTTCCTGAACAAGAGCCCTTGCAATAAAAGCTCTCTGGGCTTCACCGCCGGAGACTTCATTTATTCCCTTGCTGGCAATATGTGATAGTTCAAGCATATCCAGTGCGTTTTGAATTTTTTCATGATCTTCCCTGGTTTCAAATCCCATTATGCCAAGATAGGGGGTACGACCCATCGCAATAATCTCGTATAAAGTATATGGAAATATTGTCGCAGAGGCTTGTGGAACAAAGGCAATCCTGGCTGCAATTTCCTGTTTTTTAAGATTATTCAAACCGGTTCCCAGCAGATTCACAACTCCCTTTTGAGGCTTTATGAGTCCCGAGACTATCTTCAGCAAGGTGGATTTACCGGAACCATTTGGTCCGAATATGCCAATAAATTCACCTTTGCCAATATCTATCGTTATATCAGCAAGAGTGTAATCCTGTTGAACTCCGGCCGGATATGTAAAATATATATTCTTTATCTCTAACATATTAATTCATTTAAGGTCAGTAAAAATACGAAAATCCACGGCGGGTATCCTGATTAATAGGAAATAAATGATCATGCTTAAACTAAGAGGAACGGACAATTGCTTTCGATGTTACTCGATATATAAGTAAACCGGGAATAACCCGGTCTACTTAAAAATAAATCATCATCTCTTATGAGATAGTCGTGAAAAACTTGCTCTAAACGCAGCAGGCATATCTGCCAGAGCAGCGTACATAACCGGAACGATAACAAGTGTTAGAACCGTTCCGAAAAGCAGACCGAAAATTACAGCAACACCCATTGAACGCCAGAACTCAGCTTCGGCTCCTCCGCTTTCGAACGAAAGAGTGTAAAGATCAAAACCAAATCCAAAAGTAAGAGGAATTAACCCGAGTATAGTAGTTAGTGCCGTGAGAGTAACCGGTCGGAATCTTCTAATGCCCGCGCCTATCGCCGCATCCCTGCTACTGATCCCCCTCTTCTTCAGAATGTTAATGTAATCTATAAGAACTATATTATTGTTAACAACAACACCGGCAAGACTTATTACTCCAATCCCGGTCATAATAACACCAAACGGCATTGCGAATACAATAAGTCCGATGAATACACCAATAAGTGAAATAAGCACTGCAGCCATAATCATAACCGGCTGGCTCAACGAGTTAAACTGTATAACAAGAATTAAAAAGATACCAAAGAAAGATATCATAAAAGCTCTCGACAGAAATTCTTCAGCTTTCTTCTGTTCCTCACTTTGTCCTGTATATTCAATTGAATAATCCTGAGGCAGCTCGAAGTCAGCTAACTTCGCCTGTACATTTGCCAGCACATCGTTTGCATTGTATTCGGCATCAACATTGCCTGAAACAGTAACAACACGTTTAAGATCCTTTCTTCTTATCGCACCCGGTCCTGTATCATACTTTATATCCGCAACACTCATCAACGGAACGCTTTTAGTCTTACCCTGTTTGTTGTTGTAATTAATTCTCATATTCCGCAACACCTCAACATTCTCGCGCTGATTCTTTTTCAACCTGACTGTGATATCGTATTCTTCGTCGTTGATTCTGTACTTGGAAGCCTCAAAACCATTAATAGCTGTTCGAATTGAATTAGCGATAATCGTAGTGTTCATACCATAAAGAGCAGCTTTTTCGCGATCAATTACAACTCTGACTTCAGGGCGTCCGCCATCGTAATTATCTTTAAGATCTACAACACCGGGTACATCAACAACTTCGGCTTTAACTAAATCAGTCAACCTGCCGAGTACGCTGAAATCATCTCCTATAATTTCTATATTTACAGGCGCTCCAACCGGCGGGCCGTTTTCTTCCTTCTTAACTTCTATCTCCGCACCGGGGATGTCAAGCACTGCTTCCCTAATCTTATCTGCAGTCAGACTTGATGACTGTGCTCTGTTATTAAAATCAACAAACTGAACGGTAATTGTACTTTTGTTAGGCGTCGAACCTCCGCCGCCGTCAAAAGGATTATTGGAACTTCCTACATTCGCAACATATTCTCTCACGTCAACCTGAGCGAACGGTTCAAGCCGCTTTTCAATTTGCGCGGCAATTCTATTCGACATCTCAATATTAGTACCACTTGGACTTTCTACATTTACATAAATTCGCTCCGGGTCAGTTGTAGGGAAAAACTCTACCCCATGATCGAACTCTTTATATAGATTAATTATAAGAACCAGCAGAATCATAGTTCCGGTTAGAACTCTAAGTCTCGGATTTTTGAAGACCCAAAGTACGCCCAATCCCGCAAGCACACCAAGTATTAATACTATGGAGTTGGGAACGGCAGGTACATTAAGCAGTGATGAAATTACTACAAGGTAAACAATCATTGCCAACAGTCCGAACCAAGTATGTTTGCTGACCGGTTTTTTAGGATCACGCTCTTCACCGATGGCAGCCTTCAGGAATGATTCATATTTGTTTAATGTTCCGGGAAGCATCTTCTCGTTGGAATACTTAGTAAGCTTATTCATCGGAGCGAAAACCTTGCCGATAAAAGAGGATGATTCACCGCTTGTTTCCTCAACCTTCATATATTTCGATGCAACAACCGGGTTTATTACCAGAGCAACAAACAGAGATGATGCGAGTGTGACGATAAGAGTCAGGGGAAGATAACTCATAAAATCACCGACCACTCCCGGCCAGAACATTAACGGACCGAATGCCATCACTGTAGTAAGTGTTGATGTCGTAATCGGCCAGGCAACTTCTCGCGCACCAAGCTTGGCGGCATCCATTAAACTGTTGCCTTCCTCGAGAAACTTATAAATATTTTCAATTATTACGATGGCATTGTCAACAAGCATTCCCAGAGCAAGTATCAGTGAAAAAAGTACAACGAAATTTAGAGTGATGCCGATAGATGACAACACAATGAACGAGATAAGCATACTCAATGGTATTGCGATTGCTACAAAGAAAGCATTTCGCAGGCCTAGTAGTGTAAATAACACTAGTAATACCAGTACCAATCCGGAAAATATATTATTCTCAAGATTCTTAACACTTCTCTTTATATCCGTTGACTGGTCAACCGTAATTGTAAACTGAACAGTCGAAGGCATGTTGGCTTCGTAATCATCAATTATTGCTTTAACCTCGTTGGCAATATCAATAATATTCGCGCCGAGTCTTTTACTAACATTAATAGTAACACAGTCAATCTCATTTAACCTTGCATAGGTGGTTCGCTCCTCGAAGGAATAATCAACATCTGCCACATCACGGACATAGATTGGTCTTCCTTCCTCGATCTTAACAATCAGATCCTCGATCACGAATGGTTCATTGAACTCACCCGGAACACGAACGAGAAAGCTTGACGCATTTACATCAATAAGTCCGCCGGGTATAGTCCGGTTTTCATTTGAAATAGCATCAATTACATCGGCAAATCGGATGTTATAATGAAATAATTTATCCATGTCAACATCTACTTTTACCTCGCGCTCAAGTCCCCCGCTTATCTTAACTTCAAGCACACCTTCAACATTCTCAATATCATCTTTCATATCATCGGCAATGTCTTTCAATTTCACAAGTCCGGCAGCGCCGGAAATATTGAAAGTAATTATCGGGAACTCGGAAAAATTTATTTCGGTTATAATTGGTTTTTCAACATCATCCGGAAGTTCCGATTCAGCTTTGTTAACCTTGTCTCTTACTTTTTGCAGCGCGTCATCTATGTCGTAACCGCTCTCAAATTCAACGCGTACAAGGGAATACCCTTCGAACGAGGACGAAGATATTTCCTTTACTTCGCTTATGCCATTGATCTCTTTCTCAATCGGCTGAGTAATCAGTGACTCAATATCCTCGGGTGAAACACCGAAATAAGGAGTAGAAACAATAACCAGAGGAATTTGAACATCCGGCGAAGCTTCTCTTGGAAGGTTCACATAAGATGTAATCCCTGTAAGCACTATTATAAAAATCAGTATAAAAACGGATGTCCTGTTATCTATACTTACATCTGTAATTTTCATTCGTAATTTTCCTTAGTTAACAATTTTAACTCGCTGACCATCAATGAGGTTCTGATATCCCACAACAATGAGATTATCTCCATCGCTCAGACCGCTCTGAATAGCAACATTATCGCCTGTTCTATTAAGTATTGAAACGGCTTTGCTTTTAGCTATTCCATTCTCATCAACAAAAACCACATAGCCGTCGTCAAGCCTCATCACAACGTCTTCCGGAATCATAAATATATTTTTATATTGCCCGTTGCGAACATAAACTTCAGCAGCAAGCTCCGGTTTCAGATACTCGGAATTACCGTCTAAAACAACTTCAATTGGATATGTACGATTGTCCGTTGAGATGGAAGTGCCAACGTAAGTTACAGTCCCAGTCAATTCTTCGGCATCCACACTTTTGAGTTTGATCCTGGCTTTATCACCTTTTTTAATTTTCCCAACATATCGTTCAGGAACTCCTGTCTCCACTTTGAATTTATCCCTGCTGACCAAATCCAGAATGGGTATTCCGGGTCCAACAAACTCACCTATCTCGTAATATCGCCTGTCTACAACACAATTAAACGGCGCAATCAAGAAAGTTCTATCATACCTGGCTTTAATCAGTTCATAATTAGCCTTGCTTTGATCGCGACGGTATTTCGACTGCAGGAACTCATATTCACTGTTAATATTTTCTTTATAGATAATTTCCTGCTTTTCGAATGTTATATCATCAAGTTTATATTGAGCCTCCGCAGCATCAAGTGAAGCTTTGAGTACGTCATTATCCATTACGAGAATTGTATCGCCCTTTCCAACATAGCTCCCCTTATCCTGAACGATGCTTCCAATTCTCGCAGCTTCGCTCGCACTAAGACTCGTTTTGTTGACAGCCTGAATAACTCCGATTAACGGAATGTAATCAGTATATTGCCGGCTTTTTATTTCTTTAACCTGAATACTAACCGCCCTAACCTCTTCAGTCTGCATTGATTCCGATCCTTCCGTATCAGAACAAGCCTGGACTGCCGGCAGCAATAGACCGACTGAAAAAGCAGATAAGATTATTTTTCCCACTAATCCTTTCATTGGATTTCCTCTATTCTAATTATATAATTCATTCAAATTTTTACCCATCAGTAAATCCAGTTGAGCCAGATTTATATAATACTCATGGATTGAAGTAAGCAGATTCAGTTCCGAGCTGGTTAAACCAAGCAATGCGTCTGTCACTTCAAGCTGCGTACTAAGCCCGGTATCAAACCTCTTCAAAGAAATATTATAACCTCTCTCAGCTTCATCTCTTGCAGCTTTATAAGCATCAATCTGTTCCTTATCTTTTTGAATCTGCAGGAGAGTATTTTCAAACTGACTCCTGACAGTTTTTCTAACGCTTGCCAAACCCTCTACAGCTTTTTTCCAATCGAGTTCAGCCTGTTCAACCCTGGAGCTTTGTGCGAATCCCTGGAATATGGGAACCTTTAAAGTGAGACCAACCGTAACAGAGTTAAAATATCTCCAATCTGAAAATGATCTATCATCTTCCTGAGCCTGTGTCTGCCAGTTACCGTTAAGCGTAAGTTTTGGAAGATGTTCTGTAAACTCATATGATTTTACGAGATCCTGCATTTTCGCCTGGAGTTCCATCTGCTGAACAATTTTGTTGTTGTTCAGAACTCTTTCAATACCGGTTTCCTCATCAACTATGTTGGCATTTCTGTAACTGAGAGAATCATTAATAATCATTTGTGAATCGAGTTCTACTCCCATTACCAACTTCAAATTATTTGCGGCAAGTTTTACTTGGTTTTCGGCTTCGGTTAGTTGAGGTATTGCATTCTGATATTGTACATTTGCCTTTATGTAATCGTACTCTGCCACAAGACCCGCGTTATATTTTGATTTAGTATTGTGCAGGTTCTCATCAGCACGCTTAAGCTGTAAATCCGCAAGCTTAACAAGCTCCTGAGCAAGCAGATAAGTATAATAAGCCTGTTTAACTTTCAGCACTAAATCCTCTTCCGAAAATTCTTCTGCTCTTTTTGAAAGATCTGCGAAAGTCTCTGCAATTTCAACGGCAAGAAACATCGCGCCTGTAAATAAAGGCTGCTCGGCATTGACTGATGCAGTGAGAGTATTTTTTGATCCAGCAGGAAAACTTCCGCTGAAAATAGGAGTTTCAATAATGAAGCGCGGCCGCTTAATTGCCCTGCTGTAATTGACCGTACCATTAATTGATGGGAACAGTGATGATCCGTAAGCTTCCTTTACCTGCTCTTCGGCTTTCTCTCTTTCAATTGAAATCTGTTTGTGTTCATGATTGTTATTAAGCGCAGTTTCAATGCACTTATTCAAATCATACTGCTGCTGTCCGAAGATATTCGTTCCAGCCCAAATTATTATTAGTGTTAAAACTGTTTTCTTCAATTCTGCTCCGTTTAATTCTTTTTAATTCCATCAAATATCACAGAAAGCAAATAATCAGCTTCCGCATCAAGATCAAATCCATTTTGCTCAGTACAGGCAATGTGAAAATATGCGAAGGAAAAAACCGTTCCACGCATAAGTGAGACAAGTTTCTTTGGATCCATCTCCCGAATAACTCCTTCTTTTATTGCTGCCTCAAGTTTTTCAGTTTGTATAGCATGTGCTTCCTCTATCAGTGTTGTTATTCTTGTATTGGCCGACGGAGGTCCGTCATAAATCGTACTCATGCGTTTATGACTTAACAGAATAAACCCTGACTTATTATTTACACAGAAATCAAGCATATAATGAATTACCTCCCTGGTAAATGTTTTGTAATCTGTAGTCCTGGCATCAATTTCTTTCAAATTTTCAACAAACGATTCAAAAATAGTTTCAAGGATAGCAGTGTATAATTCTTCTTTATTTTGAAAATAATTGTAAAGAGTTCCCTTTCCAAACTCCGAGGCTTCGGCAACTTCATCCAAAGTAGTATGCGTAAAACCTTTTGCAGCAAAAATATCCAGTGCCGCTGAGAGTATTTCGTTCCTTCTAAACTCTCTTTCTCTTTCTTTTCTCGATAAGTTCATTTTCTCAGTAATTATTATTGATAATTGGATACCGAATCTATTAGTATTACAACTGAATATCAAGTGTAATTAATGACCACTCAGTCATTTATTTTACTCCCAGTTAGGACGCAATGATTTGAGGAAAGTTCTTTAGTGATAGAAAAAAGAATGGAATGGATAAAAAAAACGCCTCGAGAGAGGCGTTTTTGAAACTTTATTGTAACCGGAACAGAACCGGCACAGTTACCTGCACCTTAACAGGTTTACCTCTCTGCTTGCCAGGTTTGAATGCTGTTTCCTGAACCGCGGCAATAGCAGCTTCATCACAACCTGCGCCGATACCTTTTATCAGCTCAACTTTCGTAACGTTACCATTTTCATCAACAAACGCTTTTACATATACACGTCCCTGCACGCCTGCTCGCTTAGCAATTTCAGGATAAACAATTTTTTTCTGAATTCCTTCAATCCCGCCAATAGGTTCAGGCATTTCTTCAACAGCTACGAAAAATACCGGTTCAACTTCTTCTTCTTCTTCCTGAGCCGGTGGAGGCGGCGGAGCTGAGACTTCCGCATCAACATCAAGTTCCGTTTCTGCTATTTCAATATCTTCCAAAACATCATCCGTCGGTGCTTCTATCGGAATAGGCGGTTTTGGTGGCGGAGGCGGAGCAGCTTCCTGCTTGGTCGCTTCAACATCTTCCACATCGATCAATTCCTGCGGTGCATCAATACTAACTTCATCCTGATCAAAACTCGGGAAGAATTTAAATGCCGCAATCAGTAGTAATAATGATAATATCATGCTGAACTCAAATACCCTGCGATACTTTAATTTGAGATCAACTTTAGGATTTTTCTTTAAGGCCACTTTTCCTCCTTATTCCACAATTCAACCTGTCAAACTTAAAAAATGATTACTCATTTGTCAATTGAACAGTATGTTTTTCTACACTAAAAACAACAATATTGTTCCTTATTTTCACTTAATTTACCGATGATGATCCAATTCTGATCAAATAGGATGAAATCGTAATTCCGACAAGCAATCCTATATAATTTGCGACAAGATCAAGCAGCTCACAATATCTGCCGGGAATAAAATACTGATGAACCTCATCAGCTAACCCATACAAAACTACGATAATTATAACAACAGGCAAACCATATTTCCATCTCTTTCTTAAAACCATACGGAAGTGAATAGCCAGGTGCAGTAATATTGTTAATATTAAGTAGGCTGCAAAATGCTTTACTTTATCCGAGGTTGCAATAACAGGTAGAGATTTTGATGGAACCGTTGTTAAAATAAATAACAAAGTCCAATATATCGCTAATGGTAAATAAATATAACGCCGCGGATTCGCTACAGCTGACTTATATAAATGAATTATAAATGAATTTAATCGCATTTGGTATATTCTCAATCAAGTCTGTTGCATTAACACTCAGCTCAGTTCTTTGTTCCAATAGCAAATCTGCGATTAAACCATGGATATAAACTGATGATACTGTTGAATTCTCAAGTTCGTTGTTTGATGCCGTAAAGGCACCGATTATTCCTGTCAGCACATCCCCGGATCCGAATTTTGCGAGGCTCTGATTTCCGGAAGAATTAATCAATACCTCACCTGCAGGAGTAAAAGTAATAGAAGGAGCGCCCTTTAGAACCAGTAGTGCCCCGGTTTCTCTGCAAAATTTCTTACCATAATTAATTGGATCGCCCTTAAGTGTATTCAGGTTAATTCCGAGTAGATGTGCAAATTCGGCAAGGTGAGGAGTAAGCACACAATTAGTTAAACTAATCTGTTTGTATTTTTCCGAAAGTGCATGCACAGCGTCTGCATCCACAACAATATTCTTCGATTTATACTTTCCGATGATTTGCCTGCAGGCTTCAATAGTTTCCGGGTTTCGTCCAAGTCCCGGACCGATGATTACGGTATCGGCCCATTCAATTCTTTCAGTTAACTCAGATGTATTATCCTTGGTGAGATAACCCTGATAGATATCTTCATATGGATGGACAACCACTTCATCAAGTTTCTGTTGTACAAGAGTTTGAATAGCCTTCGGAACAGCCAGAACAACCGCCCCTGCCCCGGATGTTATTGCAGCTTTGGCTGACAATACTGCAGCTCCGGGAAGATCAGATGATCCTGCGATGATAAATACTTTTCCGGCAGTGTATTTATGTGCATCAACTGACCTTGCCGGTATCCCTGCCAAAGCGTCCTCTGGTTCAACCAGATATTCATCAGTATCAATATTCTGAAAGTATTCGTCGCCGATACCGATTGATCCTTTAACCACTTTACCTGAGTGCACATATCCTTTGCCATAAAACAATCCCGTTTTTAACTCAGCCAGGGTAACCGTCAGGTTGGCATTAAATGCTGTATCACCGGAACCGAAATCAATTGCCAGTCCGCTTGGAACATCAACAGCAACTTTAAAAGCAGATAACTCATTCAGTTTAAGTATAATAGAATTGTAAGGCTTTTTAATATTGCCTTTAGTGCCTGTTCCGAGTATAGCGTCAACCAGGACATCGCATTCTTTGAGTCGGCCAACATCGCGCATTGATTTATAGAAGTACAAATTTGAATTCTTGTAAATTCTCAACAAGTTTTTAAGAATTTTGAAGTTTGTAAGTGCATCCCCCTTAAGTTCCTTCTCTCCTGCAAGGGAAAGCACTTTGACGTTATACCCCCTAATTAAAAACTGACGTGCAAGTGCGAACCCGTCTCCCCCGTTATTGCCCTTTCCGCAGATAATTCCTACCGGAAGAAATTTAGTTAAGCCGTCATAGTTATTTGCAATAACTTCATAAATACTTCTCGACGCATTCTCCATCAGCATAATACTTTTCATTCCAAGTTTACTGACAGCAAACTTATCGGCATCCCTTACCTGCGAGTTCGAAAATAACGGTATCATATCAATTCCCTCAATTTAAGTTTATTCAAACAATAGGATATCTTCGCCCGGTTCTTCAATAATTAATGAATGTTTCTCCTTAAGATGAAGACATACCTTAACATGATTTTCAAAGTTGAAAATATCATCATTAACTTCAACACACACCAGTTTTATGGTCTCATATTTCGTCATAACTTCCTGTAAATTTTTATAATCATGAAAATAAATTTCAGTAAAGTCTTCTCTGATAAAATATTCAGCTCCTTTCTTAGTGTTGCTGAAGTCCATGATTATATCATTTTCAACGATTGCTTTAACAACATGAGCCCTGAACGGTAAAATGACTCTGTTGCCATAATAAAGACCATTCATTTTTTCTTTTATTCTTTCATTAAGCTTTTTCATTTATCCCTTCCCGTAATAAAATATTAACCAGACCAGAGTAAAGATAGGAATAAGTATCGGCAAAGAATACTTAATCAGGTAAGCAAAGAAACTGGGCATTTTAATTCCAGCTCTTTCACTAATAGATTTTACCATAAAGTTCGGTCCGTTACCGATATATGTCATGGCACCGAAGAATACTGCTGCAACTGAAATCGCCTGTAAATAAATCGGATACTGAATGGAAAAATCGTGAACCTGTTCTTTTACATTGACATCCATCCCGAATTTACCGAGTTCAGCGCTCAGGAAATTCAAGTATGTTGGTGCATTGTCAAGGAATCCGGAAAGTAATCCGGTTGCCCAGTAAAATATCCCCGAATTCAAATCACTGCCAAGCACATTAGCTTCATGAGCTATTAATTGCAGCGCTGGAATCATAGTAGCGAATATACCTATAAATAAATAAGCGACTTCTTTTATTGGTTCAAAATCAAACTCATTAGCTGCAAGAATTTTTTCATCAGAGCCTTTATAAGCGAAGTAACAAACTGAGAACATAATTATTTCCCGTATACCAAACGGCAGCGGCGCAAGACTCGGGACCCACGACATTACACCAGGATCTATGAAAACCGACAAAAGTATTACAAGAAGATATATCATGTTCTTGAATCCCCTCACCTCAATTTTACCTGTATATTCGTTCCCGCTATTACCTTCCTTATTTCTGCTGTCAACGAAATAGAATATCAATGCAATAACAATTATCGTCGGCAGCCAGATATACCATATATGCTGGATAAACCAGAAGAATTCAATGCCCCTTAGAAATCCGAGAAACAGAGGTGGATCGCCAATAGGAGTTAGAGCGCCGCCTATGTTGCTGACAAGAAAAATAAAGAATATTATATGATAGGGTTTTATTCTGTCTTTATTAATTTTAATAAATGGTCGGATTAGTAACATTGATGCACCTGTAGTACCAATTACATTGGCAATAACAGCACCAATTAGAAGAAGAATTGTATTAAGTGCCGGCGTCGCTTTCTTCTCCACCTTTATTAAAATTCCGCCTGATGCTATAAAGAGCGAAGCCAGTAATGCGATGAATGAAAGATACTCAGCCAATGTATGAAGCAGGCTGTGCGCATCATTCAGTGCTATCAGGTAGTAAAGTACTGTAATCGTCCCCAGCGCCATAGCTATTTTAGGGTAGTTCTTTTCCCAGAAGTGGTGATAGAAAATCGGCCCCGTTGCGATAGCCAATAGCAAGAGGACAAAGGGTAAAACCATTATGGTGGCAGGTAATGCGTGGGCGGCCCCTTCTGCGGTCTGCCCTTCGGACACAACACTGGTAATCGTTTCGGAATAAACATTCACAGCCGATAAAAGTCCGACAACAATAGTGTACATAATAAAACGAATATTTTTCATGTAAAATTCCTAACTCAGATTTATTAACAATTTATGGAGTATTTCGATAGATCATCCTCGGGAAAGGAATGGCTTCCCGCAAGTGATCAATGCCGCTGATCCACGATACTGTTCTTTCCAGACCGAGTCCAAATCCCGAGTGAGGAACCGATCCGTATCTTCTGAGATCGAGATACCACTCAAAGAATTCTTGCGGCAATTCATGCTGCTTTATTCTTGATATCAGCAGATCCAGGTCATCTTCTCTCTGGCTGCCTCCGATAATTTCACCATAACCTTCAGGTGCAAGTACATCCACAGCAAGCGCAACTTTCGGATTATCAGGATCTCGTTTCATGTAGAAGGCTTTTACCTCAGCAGGATAACGATGAATCATTACCGGACGATCGAACTGATCGGATATTATAGTTTCATCCGCACCACCGAGATCATTACCCCATTCGAAATCCACACCGTTCTGTTTAAGAATCTCAACAGCTTCATCATAACTTATTCTGGGGAAAGGCCGTTTAACCTTTTCAAGTTTGGAAACATCTCTTTCCAGAATTTCCAGATCTTCTTTCCTTTCGGCAAGAACCGTCTGCACGATGTACTCAAGAAATTCCTCAGCGAGATCCATGTCATCGTCAAGGTCATAAAAAGCCATTTCAGGCTCAACCATCCAGAACTCGGTTAAATGTCTGCGGGTCTTGGATTTCTCGGCTCTGAATGTAGGACCAAATGTATAAATCTTACCTAGCGCCAGCGCGCCGGCTTCCCCGTACAATTGTCCGGACTGTGTAAGATAGGCTTTACCGAGATCGAAATAATCAAACTCAAAAAGTGTTGATGTACCCTCGCATGCGTTCGGTGTTATGATCGGCGGATCAAACAGTGTAAATCCACGCTCATCGAAAAAGTCTCGTATCGCCTTGGCAACTCGATGGCGAATGCGCATTAAAGCTACCTGCTTCTTTGATCTCAGCCAGAGATGTCTGTGATCAATCAGGAACTCGACGCCGTGTTCTTTTTTCGTTATAGGGTATTCTTCAGACATTGAAATTAGCTTTACATCGGTAGCATCAAGTTCAACACCACCAACTGCACGTTCTTCCGCTTTAACCTTCCCGGTTATTTCATAAGAAGATTCCTGAGTTAAATTCCCTGCAAGTTCAAATACGTCTTCCTCTACATTGCCCTTAAAAACTATACATTGCAGATATCCGGTTCCATCTCGTAGAATCAGGAACTTAACTTTACCACTGGACCTTTTATTGAAAAGCCAGCCTTTTAGAGTAACTTCCTCGCCGATATGATTCGGCAAATCGCTGATATAAACTTTGGGTTTCATATGACCTGAAATTAATTTTATAAAATAATGCCAAATATATACAAGCCGGGTGTTAAAAATCAAAAAAAGCGGGAATTATCAATGTAGTATAAAAGGACTTAATATTATGATAAAAATGGCATAAGATGTTACGATACAATCACTTCCAGTCCGTAGGTCTCTTCGAACAGGCCTTTTCTGCGTTCAAGATTCCAAAGTTCAATGTCAATATCGGACGAATCATGTTCAAGAGATAGTACGAGTTTGTCAGATTTAATACTGCACTTAATATTTGAAATATACCCTGTATGAGTTCTATCCAGCGCATCAGCAACACGCAGGATTGATGCAAGTTTTCTAACTGCCTGTTGAAAAATCTCCGGCATCACCTTGAATTCCTCATGCCGCTTTTTAGGATGACTCTTACGGTGATATCGAGCAATGCTGGCAATTAGAACAATTTCTATATCCGTAAAGCCAAGTATGTTACTGTTACGTATAACATAGTAGCTGTGTTTATGGTGCTGATCGTGCGAGATGTGATGACCGATGTCATGAAGGATCGCAGCCGCGAATAAGTACTCCCTGTATTCATCATCGAGTTTGTGAAGTTCTTTAAGTTGATCGAACATACCAATAGCCAGTTCAGCAACATGCCTGCAATGTTTAACATCGTAATTCGAACCGGATGCAAGTTGTTCAATACTTTTAAGCCTTATGTTGAACAAGTAATCAGTATAGGAACCACCGGCTGATTTCCGGAGTGCGTCGAGTATAATTCCTTCACGTAAAGCATATCCGGAAATTGTAATACTCCTTGCGTTAAGCTTATTTAAAATTGTTGTAAGGATAATAATTCCGGCCGGGATTATATCAGCCCGCTTGCTTTCAAGACCTTTAATGCTCGTTCTAGCTTCTGTTTCTTTGCGACTAAGAACCTGTACTTCAACTTCACTCAGCTCTTTAATGCTCATGTTATAGTTGTTCAATATTTCCGGTGCGTACTCGCCATCCTTTCTTGCTGCAATTCCTATAGATGCAGCTGCCTGAATAGTACCGGAAGATCCGACAACCTGGGTGAATTCGAGATGTTCGATACTTTTTACAACTGGGAATATCTCACCTTCAACCCATTCACGACATTGAGCTATTCGCTGCTTAGTCACTTTTCCGTCGGGAAAAAATTTCTTGCTTAACCTTACAGCACCGAGTTTCAGACTATTTGAATATATAATATCACCACTCTCACCCACAAGAAACTCAGTACTTCCTCCGCCAATATCAATACACAGTACGCGCTTGTCAAATACAGGAACTGCCTTTAAAACTCCGAGATAGATAAGTCTCGCTTCTTCGAATCCGCTTATTACATTTATACGAACACCCGTCTTTTCGTGTACATTACGTATAAATTCATCTTTGTTTTTCGCTTCACGCACAGCGCTGGTCGCAACGGCATGAAGTTCGGCATCATAAGTATCGGCAATTCCTTTAAACGCAGTTAAAGCTGAGACAGCTCTTTTTACAGCATCAGGACTAAGCATTTTAATGTCGCTTCCGAATCCCTCACCGAGTCTTATAACTTCGCGTTCACGGTCAACAATTTCAAAATTGCCGTCACCGGTAGCTTTAACAATTATCAAGTGAAAGGAATTGGTGCCAATGTCAACAGCGGCTAAAAAACTATGAGCAGACATGTTAATACGCGATGTTTGTGGAATTAGTTTTCTTTCTTTTCGTCAATATCTTCGAAGTCCGCCTCGATGATATCCTTTTTGTCTATTTTAGAATTACCCGGTGATCTTTTCGTGTAATTGGTATTTATGGAAGAATCATCAACTTGTTCGTTCTTCATTGTAAAAATACGTATAACGGCTTTTGCCAACTTAAATAGGAAATAACCTATTACAATATAAAATACTAGTTTAAAAAAACTCATTTTTCACCCGCAGTCGGATTAAAGTATTCAATGAATCCTCTGTCAGTCCTGAATATTTGCGCATACAACTCGTTGAAATCATCCTGGTTCTTAACAAAATCTATATCGGTTGTATTTACAATAAGCAGAGGCGATTCATTATACTTAAAGAAAAAATTATTATAAGCATCGCTCAGCTCCCTTATATAACCTCGCGACAAATTGCGTTCAATCTTTCTGCCCCGCTTTCTGATATTGGCCATCAGCCTGTCTACACTGGACTGAAGGAAAATAATGAGATCGGGTTTTCTCAAATCACGCTGAAGCAGAGGGAAAATACTTTCATATAATTTCAGTTCATCAGCAGAGAGATTTAAATAAGCAAAAATCCTGTCTTTATCAAAAATATAATCCGAAACTGTAAAATCGGAAAACAATTCTTCCTGGTTAAGCTTTTGCTGTTGTTTATATCTGTTAATCAGAAAAAACATCTGTGTCTGAAAGGCGTACCTGTTACGATCGTCGTAAAACTTTTCAAGAAATGGATTTGTCTCGAATTCTTCATACACGTAATCCGAATCAAGTTTCTTCGCAAGTTTTTGAGCCAGCGAAGTCTTGCCTGCACCTATAACGCCCTCAATAGCAATATATCTCATATCGCTCAAATCGAAATCTCCCTGGTTGAAAAAGTAATTATTTCAGCTTCTTTAAAATATGATTTTCCATGTTAGTATTTAAATAATCCCGCAATAATTTTTTAGACACCGGATGAATCAGCGCATCATTAATTTCCAACAGCGGTATCAGTACAAAGTCCCTGTTGATCAGATCAGAATGAGGCACTGTTAATTTCCCTGAGTTAATAACATCCTGATTGAATAACAAAATATCTATATCAACTTCCCGAGGTCCCCAGTGTTCTCTTTGCTTACGACCGAGTTCGTTTTCAAGCGCCTTGGTATAATCAAACAATTCGAGGGATTCGAATTCAGTCTCCACTTCAATTACACAATTAATAAAATTGCTCAGATTTAAGTTCCCGTAGGGCGTTGTTTCATAAAATGATGATCTTCCGGTAACCGTACAACTGCGGTTTGAATCAATGGTACTGATCCCATTTTTTACAATTAACAGACTATCGCCGACATTAGATCCAAGTCCTAGATATGTTTTATTCATCCCTAGACTTCTCTACTTCTGCCTCTACGAAATCAATAAGTCCTCCGATTGGAACGCTTCGCTTCCGAACCTTTATAACACAATGTGAGATCATCGAAAACTTTTCAAGCAGCCTGTCCGCAATTTCCATCGCAAGAGATTCGATCAGGTAAAGCTTCTTGGATTGAACAAGACTACCCACATATTTATAAACCTCATCATAATTTATAGTTGCACTTAAATCATCGGAATAGGCGGCTTTACTGAAATCGGTTTCCATCTCAATATCTACTTCAAACTTTCCCCCAATAATTTGCTCTTCCTGTAAAGCGCCGTGATACGCGTAAAACGTTGCGTTACTAATTCTTATTATATTCTTCATACAAGTGCATTTTTTCTGTTAAAATAGTTTTTAAGTCCTCGTGTATTAGCAAGTAATAATCCCGAAAGGACAAGAATACTGCCTGTAATATCATTCCCAGTAAAATTTTCCGATAAAATAAACCAGCCAAGAAAGATAGCAATTATTGGTGATATAAACGCATTTAGAGATAAAATAACCATATCCATTCGTTTAAGAAGCCAGTAATAAGTACTAAAAGTAGCAACTGTTCCAACAAGTCCCAAATATGAAACTGAAAATAATGCATTCAAATCAAAATTCAACTGTGATGTATCTTCAAATAGTAATCCGAATGGAATCATAACTACTGCGGCAATTGCAACCGGGACGAGGTTCATTGACAAAGGGTTAAGAGGTTTACCATGCTTTTTAATTATGACAGTAGTACCGGCCTGAAGAGCAGAGCTTAAAAGAATTGCCAGCATTCCCCAGATGTCGCGGTCAAAATCCATTGACATATCATCTGCAAAAATGAAAAATATTCCGATGAAACCCGTTATAGTGCCAAGGATTTTAAAGATACCAACTCTTTCGCCCGGCAGGGCAAGTCTTGAAAAGAGGATAACGAGGAACGGATAAGTTGTAAATAGAACCGAAGTTAATCCGGTAGCTATAAATTGTTCGGCCCAATAAACCAGTCCGAACGGTAAAACAAAAGAGAAGATCCCCATGAAAACATATAGTTTAATTGCCGTTGAATCATACTGAAGCTTCACATGGTTCAAACGCATTATCAGGAGAAAGAAAAATGTTGCGGCCAGGAATCTCATACCACCCGAAAATACAGGAGGCATTGAGTCGAGGCTTAATTTAATAACAAGCCATGTCGATCCCCATATCGCACAGATTGCTGTAAAACCTAAAGCTATTTTAAGACTTCCAGTATTCATCATTCTTCCTTTAATGCGATTATACCCATCGCCCTGCCCGATTGAATTCCGTCCCGGCGATATGAATGAAGTAATTCAAGATTTGCGAAACTGCAAAGCTTTGAAACCTCAATATTGTCTTCAGGAATTCCAAAATTGAGTAGCATTTCCAAATTCGCCGAAGTTACATCCAGATATAGTGAATTGTTATTTTCAATGACGTATTTGGAATCGAATAATGCAGCTACTTCCTTACCAACCTCATAATTCATCTGAGAGATAGCCGGTGAAATAAAAACAAACAAATCATCCGGCTGTGAATTGAATTTATCCGATAGCGTATTCAGTGTTTTAGAAAGAATTTTCTTCTCGGTTCCACGCCAGCCCGAATGTACACCCGCTATAACCTGATTACATCGATCATAAATGAAGTTGGCTGTACAGTCAGCTGATACTATTGCCAGTCCCAGTCCTTTAACACTAGTTATCATAGCATCGCACTCACCTTTACTCCCGGGTGAATCGACTATTTCAACAATATCCGAATGAACCTGATTTTGGAAAGCAATTGAATTTTCATCCAGTCCGAGCGAATTGAAAAATGCCAGCCGGTTTTCAGATACTATGATATCATCGTCACCTGTTGCATACGATAAATTAAAATGGTAAGGCGCTGCTCTGTCGAGACCGATCTTGGTACTGAATCCGAAAGTTAAGTTTTCGAATTTATTTAAAATATTGCTCTCAATAATCTTCATTAAAATTCTGTATCAGTAAAATAAAAAAACCCAATCAGCCTGAACTAATTGGGTTCCAAATTTAAGAAAATTGGAGATGAAAAAGATCATTAAACAGTTTCCAATGCCTGCTCAATATCCATGAGCAGATCATCTTCATTCTCCAGTCCGATGGCAAAACGAACTCCCCCCGGATCAATTCCACGCTCTTCAAGTTTTTCCGGCGGAACTACTGAATGAGTCATAGATGCCGGATGTTCGATTAATGTCCGGGTATGACCAAGACTAACCGCAAGTGTCATAGTATACGCGCTGTTTGCTACATAATCCATAAACTTGCGTCCATTATCCTTACACTCTGCCGGCGTATCACCTTTCAATGAGAAATAAATCATACTACCCGGCGCGAAATTTCCGTCGAAATCGATCATCTGCTGTTGAGCGAGATCATAGTGTTTGTAGGTTTTCAATCCCGGATAGTTGACGTAATCAATCTTGGGATGAGCATCCAGATACTCGGCAATTCTCTGTGCTGTTTTAATCTGCTTTTTCTGTCTAAGCGCTAGTGATGGGAGACCGTATGTAAGAATTGCCCAGGCACTTTTAGTATTCAGCACAGCTCCGAAATCCTTTCGATAAAGAAGAAGCAGATCGCGGTATTTATTTTTACCGATTACCACCCCCCCCATATCAGTTCCGAATCCTCCAATACCTTTAGTAAGTGAGTGAACCGTAAAGTCCGCACCGAGTTCAATTGGACGCTGACAGTAAGGTGTTGCAAATGTGTTGTCAACGATTATTCTAATTTGTTTCTCAACATCCCTGTCTGCATTGATGCTGTCTACAATTTCGCGAACTTTTTTAATATCAATTATATCCATATTGGGATTTGCCGGTGATTCGAAATAAATCACCCTGGTTTCATCAGTAATATTATTCATGATATTTTCAATTACTGTCAGGTCAGTCGGTGTCACTGAAATATTGAACCGGGGATACCAGTTATTAAACAGTGAAATTGTACAGCCGTAAAGAGTGTTATGTGTGATCAGGTTGTCGCCGGCTTTCAGTAGAATGCCCAGCACGCCGGATATAGCTCCCATTCCGCTGGCGAATGTAACTGCCATTTCACCTTTTTCAACATAAGCCAGGTTTTCTTCAAGCATATCTTTATTAGGTTCGCCGAGCCTGTCGTAGATAAAGATCGGGTTATCTGTTCCGAACTTATCGGTATTCGCGAACTGCTGAAATCCCTGAGCGCCGCGCTCAACAGAATCCAGTCTGAAAGTTGTTGATGATGATATTGGCGCAGTTACGTGATGGGAATAGTCCCATTTCTGCGAGATATTCTTTCCATAGATAATATGGGTATCCATCGAATATTTGGTATCATCTACCTCGCTCCCCTTTCCTTTTGATTTTACTTCTTCACTCATGTTAATCTCCTACTAATATTATTTTTATGAATGAAAAATAGGGATAAGAACAACTCAAGGAAATGAGAAAATGGATAAACGAAACTTTTTATAAGGTTAATTTAAGTCAAATAAAAAAGACGATCAAAAGACCGCCAAAATTCTTACTACTCACTTCTAACTTCTATATTCTATTTCACCGCCTGCTCAATATCCGCAAGTAAATCATCAACATCCTCGATACCAACAGAAAGACGAACAAGTGTTTCCGTAATTCCCATTCTCTCGCGTTCTTCTGTCGGGACTGCAGCATGGGTCATACTTGCAGGATGACACAGAAGACTTTCTACCCCGCCCAGACTTTCAGCCAGCGTAAAAACTTTACAGCTTTTTAAAAACTTCTTTGTCAGTTCAATGTTGCCGAAGTCAACAGAAACCATACCCCCGAATCCGCTCATCTGGCTTTTCGCCAATTTATACTGCGGGTGAGTGTCCAAACCGGGATAGTAAATTTTCTTCACGTAATTCTGTTCACGAAGATATTCAGCAATTCTTAAAGCATTCTCATTATGCTGTTTCATTCGCACGGCAAGTGTCTTGGTAGCCCGTAAAGTAAGCCAGCAGTCAAACGGTGACGGGACTGCGCCGGCAGCATTCTGAACGTACCGAATTCGATCCTGTATCTTTTCGTCATTAGTAATAACCATTCCGCCGATTACATCGCTGTGTCCGTTGAGGTATTTCGTAGAACTATGAACGACAATATCAGCGCCAAGCTCCAGCGGACGCTGGAAAAACGGTGTCATGAATGTATTATCTACAATACTTATCAATCCTGATTTTTTTGCAATTTCGGTAACGGCTTTAATATCGGTTAGGTTTAGCATTGGATTTGTTGGGGTCTCGATATAAACCATTTTTGTATTGGCTTTTACAGCTTTATTAACATTCCTAACATCACTCATGTCTATCCAGCTAAACTCGATATTATAGTCTGTCCAGAACTTCTCGAAGAGTCTGTATGTACCGCCGTAAACATTGTCCGAACAAATAACGTGATCACCAGCTTTAACGAGACTCAGCAGCGACTGTATTGCGGCCAAACCCGACGCGAATGCTATTCCGTATTTACCCTTTTCAAGAGTTGCCACGTTTGCTTCAAGAGCAGCACGGGTTAAATTGTGAGTCCTGCCGTATTCATATCCTTTATGCTTACCTAGTTCTTCCTGTTTATATGTTGAAGTCATATAGATAGGAGTCATAACCGCGCCTGTTGACAGGTCTGCCGATTGTCCTGCATGAATTGCATCAGTTGAAAAGCCCAAAACTACCTCAGATTCATTTGAAAAAACTATTATAAAATCCAAAACACAAAGTATAAAAATACAAATAAATTCCAATTGCCAATTCTCAAACGGAAAACCGATTTTGATGTTTCCATTTTGTGAGCAGTTGTTTATTTGAAATTGCTATTTGTTTTTACATACCGTTCCGGTTATTCGAAGTCTATCAGATCATACCTTGTAATAATATCAGTAACTCTGCCGAAGTCTGTAACAAGTATCGCCGAATGTTCTTTAAGTGCATCCTTAACCTCTGCAACTCCGGTTTTAGCATCGAGTACAGGGAAGCAGGTTTCCATAATATTTGCCACATCAGAATCCATAACACCTCCATCCTCTACAACTTTTTTCATGAGTTTGTTATCTCTAACACAACCAACAGGTTTGAGATACTCATCGAGAACGGGAATCTGCGAATAACCTTTCTGGTTCATCAGCTGCATCGCATCCTTTACTTTAACATCGTCATGTATATATACAAGATCTTCAATTCCTTTTGCCTTCTTTGCATCGGAAATATCGCGTAAAATCCTCATTTCACTTTCAAACATCTGATTTTGTTTAAGCCATTCGATGTTGTGTACCTTAGATAAGTAGCGTTCTCCGGTATCGCAGACTACAAAGACCACAGTATCATCCTCAGTCAGATTTTCAGCAACATCAAGAGTCACTTTCACAATTGTGCCTGTACTACCTCCGCAGAATATCCCTTCTTCTCTTGTCAGTAATCTTGAGTACGCAAAAGATTCTTTATCGCTAACATTAATTATATCATCAATATACTCGAAGTGAACATTCTTCGGGAGGCAATCCTGACCGATTCCCTCAACCAGGTAAGGAGTGCCTTTAATCAATTCACCTGTTTCCTTGTAATGCCTGAATATCGATCCGAGCGGATCGGCACCGATTACTTTTACATCAGGATTCTGTTCCTTCAGGAATCGCCCTGTTCCGCTGATTGTTCCACCAGTCCCAATACTTGAGATGAAATGAGTGATCCTTCCGTCAGTCTGCCTCCATATTTCAGGACCGGTTGTTTTGTAGTGAACCTCAGGATTAGCCGGATTAGAGTACTGATAAGCGAAAATTGAATTTGGCGTTTCTTTTTCAATTCGTTTTGCCACGTTAACATAATACTGCGGATGTTCCGGCTCAACAGCATTTGAAACAACAATAACCTCGCCGCCCAATGCTTTCAAATAATTTATCTTCTCGCTGCTGACTTTATCGGTTACCACGAAAATTGATTTATACCCTTTTACCGCTGCTGTAAGAGCAAGTCCGATTCCTGTATTCCCGCTTGTAGCCTCGATTATCGTACCACCCGGTTTAAGTTCCCCTCTTTTCTCCGCATCCACAATCATGTAATAACCGATTCGGTCCTTAACACTTCCACCCGGATTCGAAGACTCGAGTTTAGCAAAGATCTGTGGTTTTAAATTCTTATTAATTTTATTAATTCTTATAAGCGGTGTATTACCAATCTGATCGAGTATACTCTCTTTATATTCCAATTCATTTCCTCGTTTTTAATAATTTCATTCGACCATCTATCTGATTTTAATCTAAACAAGTTTCATTTACATATCAAGTGTTAAAAGCCTCGTGGATTACAATACTAGAATTTGTAGCCTCTGAGGAAATCTCCTGCGTTCATTCTCTTTCTTCCCTCAGGTTGAATTTCAAGAATATTGACGGCGCCGGATCCGCAGCCAATGGTTATAAAGTTTTTACTCGTTACTATCTCCCCGGGAGATAATTTAGATCCCGATAATACTTCGGTGGAATAAACCTTATATCTCTTGCCGTTGTAATCGAAAAAAGCGCCTGGAAAAGGCGACAGCCCTCTAACAAGATTATGAACCTGGACGGCAGGATTACTCCAGTCAATTTGACAAAGCTCTTTTGTTATCTTCGGAGCTGCGGTGGCCAGGGAATTATCCTGTTCACGGAGTTCAGCATTATCCTGCTCGATAAGTTCGAGAGTTTTTAAAATTACATCAGCGCCGAGCAGACTCATTTTATCGTGAAGAGTTTCAAAATTGTCATCATCCTGGATTGCAATTGATTCCTTCATTATCATATTGCCGGTATCTACTTTATCCTGAAGGAAGAAAGTAGTAACTCCGGTTTCCTTGTCACCGTTTATTAATGCCCATTGTATCGGTGCTGCACCTCTGTATTTAGGAAGTAATGAACCGTGCAGGTTGAACGAACCTTTCGGTGGAATTTTATAGACTTCTTTCGGTAGTATCCGGAACGCCAGAACAACGAATACATCAGCATTAAAATTCTTTAACTCATTAATAAAGGAATCATCTTTGAGCTTGTCCGGCTGAAAACATGGAATATCATTTTCAACTGCAAACTGTTTGACAGGTGTGAAAGAGACTTGTCTTCCACGCCCGCGCTCCTTATCCGGGGCTGTAACAATTCCTACAAGTTTATTATGGCTTGACAATATTTTTTCGAGCGAAGGCAGCGCGAAGTCGGGGGTTCCGAAGAATACAATTCTCATAATTTCTCAGCCGGGATATTAATTTAAGTAGTTTCGTAATCGATTTTCACTTTTCGATTCATGATATCCGAGAGCTGTCCTTTCAGGCGTTTCTTGATTTCTGCTTCAACCCTGTCCGGGATCATTTTACCTCTAAGATGATCGTACTCATGCTGAATAACCCTCGCGAGCCAGTCGTCAGCGTCAAGTACCTGCTCATTCTCGTCAGGATCAAGATATTTAATTTGAATTTGTTCGGGACGTTCAACATCGGCGCGAAGATTCGGCAGGCTTAAGCAGCCTTCCTCATAAATTACTTCCTCCTCAGACTCCAAAGTTATAATCGGATTTATAAAAGCCATAGGTTTTGTGTCTGCGTACTCTTCCATAACTGTTAAGTCTATGACAAAAATGGATTTATCAAGTCCCATTTGATTTGCAGCGAATCCGATTCCACCTGCATTACGCATGGTTTGAAACATATCCCTTATGTTGCTGATTACTTCGTCATCTATTGCCTTAACGGGTTTCGCTTTCTGTCTGAGAATTTTATCACCGTATAAAGTAACAGGTAGTATTGCCATTCTATCTTACTCCAACTGTAGATTCTTTAACATCGGGGCTTAAGAGCTCCGCTTTGCTGTCTGAATAAATCACAACTTCCGTTGCACAAAACAACATCCGAATTGCGAGCCTAAAAATAATCAACATTTGCTGAAGAACAAAGCTGAGGACGAGCAAATAGAACGGGGAACGGGGCATAAAATTATCTATGAAATTATATAAAACTGCACCGGCCGCACCGAGAACGGAAGTTATAAGGAATACGGTGACGGAGATCTTGAAGTTCACTTTGAGGAATCGGAATGTGTTGCGAATACCTGAAAACACTTTGTTGTTTTCATCAATTGCCATACCGACCTTAGTATAATCTGAAACAACCGTAATAATGCCGATATAAACGATCAGCAGAATGTATCTTAATGATCGCAGAACGAAATCGGTAAGATAGTACTCATAGTTACTGAACAGCCATGTAAAGAGATCACCGAGTAAATCATTAAGTTTGAATGCGATTGCAAACAGAACCAGTGAAATTATCATTACTTTCATGAAGCGGTACCAGTACCTTACTCCCCCGTAAAAAAAATCGGTTATATGATTTTTTTTGGAATTATAAAATACGGCAACCATCCCGCCGAAATAGAATGTCTGAATAATTGCGTAAAGCGCAACAATGCTGTAAGTCAATAATGGAAGATGGTCTATTGTCCCGGAATATATATTCATGAATTGCGAGTACCATAAATAATCGATGCGCTCCGGTAGCCGGCTGCTGAGAAGTGAATGCTGAAGGTTGTCGATAAGCAAAGAGTATATTGGAAGCGAAAGTATTACAGCCATAGCAGCATTCGTACTCCATAAGAGTATCAGAAGTTTATAGTTCTTCCTTATAGATTTTAAGCCCTCATGTAAGATACTTCTGATTGTCATCCTATGCTTCCGAAAATCATTAATGCGTTTTGAAACCAGAAAAATGCCCGTACTACTATTGAGATTGATCCCCAATATTGTTCCTGAACCGTATAAGAATTGTTAGCTTTGTTTAGATCTAATATACCTGCCAATCCCGGATCAACTTCGGCAGCAAGTACGGTATCATCTGTTCTGAAAATGCATCTGTAATTTTTTGCCGTTCCGTCCCATGTTGTAATCAATGTATCGCTTTCTGTATATAGATATATCGTTACCGGACAAGTTCCACTGCCAGATCTGGAAACATTGACCTCGTATACTCCATCTTCATGACTCGTTATACCATCAAGCTTATAATCGAAGCTGGAAGAACTTAAAAACGATTCATTCAGAAAATCAATTACTTCCTGATTCTTAAATCCTTCAATAAATTCTTTCGTCATTTCCTCCGATACCGGTGCACTATATAGTTTCCGGATTGAGGATAAAATCTGTTCTTCACCAATTGTATTCTCCAGTGACTTTAGAATAATTGCCGGTTTAACAGATTGATTAACTTTGAAGTATTTCTCGTTTGTTCGAAATCGGCTATCGACAATCGGATTGGAATTGATATGACTGAAATAGTCGGAAATATCTTTTAATCCGGCATCATACGGAAAATCATTTAATGTGTAGATAATTGGGATTTCGTTGTAAGACAAAAGGTTCAGACCGAAAATCGGAAAATACCCGGCAAATTTGAAATGCATGTAAGGTTCCGAATAATACTTATTTGAAATGTTTCCTGCCAGATAAGTCGGAATTCCTTCCGCAATCCATTTGTCTCTGCTATCCGGAATAGTCAATGCTTCCTGGTAATATTGTTTAACAAGCATCCTCATAATTTCGAATTCCGGTTCTAGCAATCCTTCAGGTGAAATAAGATCGCAGTAAAAAGTCAGTAATGATGGATGACTGGAAAATCCAAACGAAGTGTTGTTCGGGACATTTACAGCAGATAATTTCTTAAATGGGAAAGGACCGATATTGTCGATTAAAAATCCAATTGTATTCTCAAAAGCTTTTTTAATTCTATCATGATATCTTTCATTCTCGGCGAGCAGGCACAACTCAATTTCGGGGAAATAGTCATTTACCAATATTGTATCGGATAGCACTTCCCGATAAAATGCAAAAGTTACCTTACTTCCTTTATCCTGAGTGAACGAGTGGAGTGACGAGCTTCCATTATTGAGATTTTTAAGATCAGCGGAACTTGATACAAAATGATCGGCATCCAACATTATATTACCATTTAAGAACATCGGCTCGGCTTCGGGCTTAAAATGCCTGGTAAAACAATCCTTTAACCATTTGCCGCCCTTAAATAAAACTATATAAGGATGCCAGTCTGCTAGCAGGCAAAACTTTTCACCTTTGGAGTATCCGAATCCTGGAGCGCTCTGTGGAATCCGGAACGAATATTCCATACTTATCCGAACGGAATCACCGTTAAGTAAAGTATCATCCATCTTAATGCAGCCAATTGTACTGTCAGCCTTGTTATCATTGGGATATATGTAAGTGAGAGTTTTATTGATGCCATTCACTTTTATACTAGTGATATTATAGCCTGATTTTATTTGCCGGCTAAATTCAATCGCTTTGATATAATCAGTGTCGGGGTTACGAAAGGCATTAAGAGGCAGACTTAAGCAAATACTGTCGGTCGGAAATGAAGTTCTATTGATCCAGATGAATTCCTGTTCAACAGAAATCAGATTCGCAGAAGTGTTAAAGTGGATATCTAAATTCGAACAGGATATTGAACTTCCTTCAGCGAACAGACTCGCATTCTCCCCCGTAGTTTTTTCCAGTTCGTCAATACTTACTTCGTATTTCCCTATTACACTATCATTCATTAACTGTAAGATCACCAGAAGAGTAAATAATAGTGCTATAACCGTTTTTTTCATTTTGAAAAGCTAAACATTTTAACGGACTTTGGCTTCACAATTTTTAATTTCAAAAATATAGCGAAATATTAAATTTCCAGTTGAAATTGACCATTTATATTCCAAAATTAAGCACAATTTTTACATTCTCTTAAAACTATTCGGGAGTTTAAATGGCATCACAGGATTCTCCTCGTGAACAATGGGGATCCAAGATTGGTTTTATTTTAGCTGCAGCCGGTGGTGCAATCGGTTTAGGAAATATTTGGAAGTTCCCTTACGTAATGGGACAGAACGGCGGAGCGGCATTTATAATTGTATATTTAATCTGTGTTGCCATTATTGGTCTTCCGATTCTTATTGCAGAAGTTCTGATGGGACGAACTGCACAGCGGAACCCTGTTGGTTCGTTCAAAGCATTAACAAATCGTAAAGAATGGTATTTTGTCGGAGGTATTGGTGTTTTTGCGGGATTTGTAATACTCTCGTTTTATGCTGTTGTAGCCGGCTGGTCCATCGGATATGTTATCGAAGCTATAAGAGGCTCGTTTTTTGATTATACCTCACCGGAAGCAGCAGGAGAACATTTTACCAGTCTCACTCAAAATGTATACTGGATAGTCGGTCTTCTCGCTTTATTCATGGGACTCACAATGACAATCGTCTACTTCGGCATCAATAAAGGTATTGAAAGAGGCAGTAAAATTATGATGCCTATCCTCTTTGTTCTTCTCCTGGTAATGATGTTTAAAGGACTTTCAATGGAAGGTTCTGAGGCAGGCCTCGAGTTCCTGTTTATACCTGACTGGTCTAAATTGACAGGCTTGTCTGTGCTGGAAGCCCTCGGACACGCCTTCTTCACGCTAAGTCTCGGTATGGGTGCAATGATGACTTACGGAAGTTACATGTCGAAAAAAGACAACATTATTTCTTCTTCCGTACAGATCGTTGCATTAGATACGTTAATTGCTCTGGTAGCCGGTGTAGCCTTGCTGACAGCAATTTTTTCAACCGGACTAAACCCGGGTGAGGGTCCGGGATTAATATTCCATACTCTTCCCGTGGTATTTACAAAAATGACAGGCGGTTACCTCTTCTCAATTATATTTTTCATTCTTCTTTCACTTGCAGCTTTAACATCGTCAATTTCACTTCTTGAGGTTGTTACATCCTATTTTGTGGATGAAAGAGGATATCAACGACATAAGGCTGTTCTTCTCTTCGGTTTTATTGCTTTTCTGTTTGGTGTGCCCAGCGCCCTTTCCTTCAATCTTATGAGTGATGTAACTATTTTCGGACTTACTTTTTTTGATACAGCGAATTTCCTGGCTTCCAATATACTGCTGCCTTTCGGCGGTCTTTTAATCTCGATTTTTATTGCCTACGTTTGGGGATTCGATAAAGCTCTCATAGAACTTAAAAGGGGTGCGGAAGAATATTTCAAATCTCAGTCCTGGTTTTTACCAACCTGGAAAATTTTCATCATGTATTTCTGCCCGGTACTTATATTCCTTGTGCTATTACATTCGATAGGAGTGCTGGAAATTATCATCGATTTTTTTAATTAACTTATATACTAACAATTAAACCAAACCAGCTTATGAACAAGTCAATTGCCGCAATTATTACGTTTTTTATTATCCTTGTTATTGTTATAATCGGGGGAACTTCAGCATTCGATATAGTATGGTCATTCCCCGGAAATTTCGACTTCATTAAAAATTTCCCTTCAGAAGACATCCCGCTCGGTTCCATTCCTTTAATGATTATAGCTCTGCTGGGAACGGGAATTTTTATAACATTCAAATTAGGTTTACCACAGATTAAAAGATTCTGGCATGGCGTTAAAGTCACCGCCGGAATTTATGATGATCCGGATGATGAAGGTGATCTTAACCACTTTAGAGCCTTGGCCACTGCCCTTTCAGCTACTGTTGGAATTGGCAACATTGCAGGAGTTGCAACTGCAATATATTACGGCGGACCGGGAGCGATTTTCTGGATGTGGATAACCGCTTTTTTCGGGACAGCATTAAAGTTTTCTGAAAGTACACTCGCCTTAAAATACCGGGACATCTTGCCTGACGGTTCAACAGCCGGCGGTCCAATGTATACGATTGAAAAAGGTTTGGGAAAGAACTGGAGATGGCTTGCAGTTGCATTCGCCAGTTTCGCAGTTATCTGTTCCTTTGCTACCGGCAACGCCATCCAGGCATTTACTGTTTCCGATCAGCTTTATTCCGAAGTTTCCCAGGTTGTTGGAACTACAGGATTACTAATGACCAAACATCAGGTCTTTGAGGGATTTGAAGTTTCTCTGCAGCAGGTAATAAACGGAATAGTACTGGCCGCTGTAGTCGGAATGGTTATTATAGGAGGCATTAAACGAATTGGAAAAGTTACGGGATTTTTATCACCGGTTATGGCTGCGTTTTATGTACTGGCAGCTTTACTAATACTATTTGCAAATTTTGGGGAATTAATTCCAAGTTTCGGACTCATAATTGACATGGCTTTTAATCCGCCCGCGGAAATTGCCGGAGCTGCAGGAGGCTCATTCCTGGTTATAATGAATACCGTGCTTTGGGGTATTAAACGAGGACTGTATTCCAACGAGGCTGGTCAGGGCAGCGCTGCAATAGCGCATTCAACCGCCAAAACAAAACACTCGGTCCGCGAGGGATCAGTGGCTATGCTCGGACCATTTATAGATACCATCCTGATTTGTACATTGACCGGATTGGTAATTCTAACAACCGGTGCATGGCATCATACCGAGTTTTATGTGAACAGGATTAATCCTGATTTTACGGGTGAGCTGCTAAACGCGAGTCTGCTTACATCTTATGCTTTTAAACTTGGATTAAGCTGGCTATTTGATTACGGAGATAAGATAATAACTATCGGAGTGCTGCTGTTCGCAATCTCGACGATGATAAGCTGGTCGTTTTACGGTGATCGGGCAACACATTACTTGTTTGGAGAAAAAGCAATATTACCATACAAATGGTTTTTTGTACTATTCGTATTCATCGGAGCTATTGCAGAACTGGAAGCAATCTGGGCATTCGGAGATGCTGCATTAGGCTTCATGACTTTTCCCAACCTAATCTCCATCATACTCTTGTCCGGCGTACTTAAAAAGGATCTTATAAAATACTTCTCAATAGATCATATACCTTTCAAGAAGAAAGATTCCTAATAAAAAAGCCCGGTCCGGAAAACCGGATCGGGCTTTATAACTAAAAAATAAATCCGGATTAACCGAAGAAAGTTTCGGCGACTTTATAAAGTTCTTCATCAACAGTTTTAAGTTCACCAACCGCATCATCAAGTTTAACCGAAACAATGTCAGTACCTTTAAGAGCTGCCATCTGTCCAAAAGTACCTTCGTTTACAAGTTCTGCTGCTTTCACACCGAATCTTGTTCCAAGCACTCTGTCGTAAGCTGTAGGAGAACCGCCTCTTTGGATATGTCCAAGCACGGTTGCTCTTGTTTCATAACCAGTACGCTTTTCAATTTCTTCAGCAATAGTGTTTCCAATACCACCAAGTTTAACATGACCAAAAGAATCTTTTTCGAGACTGCTAAGTGTCATAGTACCGTCTTTCGGAACCGCACCTTCTGCAACGCAAACTATACTAAATGTTTTGCCGCGTGCATGTCGTTTCTCGAGTATGCTGCAAACTTCTTCAATATCAAATTTCTTTTCCGGAATAAGAATTACATCAGCGCCGCCGGCCAGTCCAGCATAGATTGAGATCCAGCCTGCATGACGACCCATAACTTCAACAACACCAACACGGTTATGCGATTCTGAAGTAGTGTGAATCCTGTCGATTGCTTCTGTTGCCACGGTAATTGCAGTATCAAACCCGAATGTATAATCAGTTGCATTCAGGTCGTTGTCGATAGTCTTAGGAACACCAACTACATTTACACCTGCTTTATAAAGTTTTGCAGCAACACCTAATGTGTCTTCACCGCCGATTGCAACCAGCGCATCCAGACCCATATCCTTCATATTTTGCACGGCATTTGCTTCACCGTTTTCTTCTTTGTAAACATTTGTTCTGGAAGAACCTAAAATAGTTCCTCCGCGATGCAGAATACCCGAAACGGAATCAAGATTCAATTCAAAGATATCCTTATTTAATAATCCACGCCATCCGTTCTTTAATCCGTATACTTCATGACCGAATGAAAGTGATTTCCTAACAACCGCCCTGATCACAGCGTTCAAGCCCGGGCAGTCGCCGCCGCCAGTTAAAATACCTATTTTCATTTTTAACTCCTTAGTTTATATATAGAGATAACCAATTGTTTGCCATAAACACTGAAATTTAATTCGCAATTTAAATAGCGTGAAGCTATTCCCCTGTTAAATAAGTTTTAAATTTGCGAATTTTGCCAGCAGGTTTTTTGTCCCGTGATCTTCAAACACAACAGATACCTTTTGAGTATCGCCGGCACCGTTGATTGCCAGGATTTTGCCGTTACCGAAAAGTTCATGGAATACGCGGCTACCCACTCTGAATGAACGGCTTTCCTGGTTGTAATCATCATAACTCTCCTGGTACATTTCATCGTAGAAGGCTTTTTTACGCCTTCCGGATTTTCTTCCGACGTTGCCATTCAATTCAGTGTATGTTTTTTCATCGATTTCTTCAATAAATCGTGACCGGCTCTGGTAAGCAACTTCACCGAAACGGTAGCGTGATCGTGCGTAAGTAATAAAGATTTTTTTCTCAGCTCTTGTAAGTGCAACATAAAACAGTCGTCGTTCTTCTTCAATTTCCGCATCCGAGTCAAATTTCTTATTCAGCGGAAAAACATCTTCTTCACAGCCTGTAATGAAAATTATCGGGAATTCAAGACCCTTCGCAGCGTGAATAGTCATCATAGTAATAGAATTGTTCTCATCATTGTATTGATCAATACCTGAAAGCAGTGAAACCTCGGCAAGGAAATCCTCAATTGTAGCTTTCGAATTTTCCTTCATGTAATCATTAATGCTTGCAAGCAGTTCCTGAACGTTCTCATATCTGGTCCTGGAATCGGGAGTGTTCTCTTCTTTATAGATCTTAAGAATCCCAAGTTCATCGACTAAGGCCGATGTAAGTTCGCCAAGTGAAAGCTTGTCTTTCAGATCAACGTATTTATCAAGGAGAATTTTGAACTGTTTAACATTTTTCTGAATTCTTTCCTTTACTTCAATTACTTCGAAAATTCTTGCCATTGTCGTAAACAACGAGAGATCCAAATTCCTCGCAAATGCTATCATTTTTGATATTGAAGTATTTCCAATTCCTCTCTGCGGGAAGTTCATTATCCTGAGCAGGCTTTCTTCATCATTCTGATTTACAAGAACACGCAGATACGCAATAATATCCTTAACTTCTTTTCTTTTGTAGAACTCAACACCGCCAATAATTTTATAAGGCAGTTTCTCTCGTCTGAATGCTTCTTCCAGCGCGCGCGACTGCGAATTAATTCTGTAAAGTATCGCAACGTCATTTAATGATAGCTTCTTCGATGAAACTTCTTTCTTAATTTGCTTGGCGATCTGAAATGCTTCGTCTTTCTCATCAGAACATCTAATCAGCGTAAGTTCTTCACCGGCGTCGTTTTCTGTCCAGAGAGTTTTCTTAATCTGCCCTTTATTATTTTTAATTACTGAATCAGCAGCCGCTAAAATCGTTTTAGTGGATCTGTAATTCTGCTCCAGTCTGAAAACCTTAGTTTTCGGAAAATCCTTTTCGAAATCGAGCATATTACGAATATCAGCGCCGCGCCAGCCATAAATACTTTGAGCATCATCGCCTACAACGCAAATCTTGGTTCTGCCGGAAACCAGCAATTTTAATAATTCATACTGAGCTTTATTCGTATCCTGAAACTCATCTACAAGTACATATTTGAATTGCTTTCTATATTTTGAAAGAACCGATTTATTATTTAAAAACAACTCTATTGGCTTAAGAAGAAGATCGTCAAAATCCATTGAATTGTTTTCAAACAGTCTTTTGTTATATTCTTTGTAAAGCGCTCCAAGTCTTTTTTGTGCAACCGTATCCGCTATTTCGTCAATAAATTCCTTGGGAGATACCATTTTGTTTTTCAGATTACTGATCCTGTGGTGAATTGCCGAACCAGACAAATCATCGATCGAAATATTCATTTCAGTTAATAGATTATTAACTAGCGATACGGAATCTTCTTTATCGTAAATGGAAAAATTAGGGGAATAATTCAGTTTTGCAGCTTCAATTCTGAGAATTCTGGCAAGAATCGAGTGAAAAGTCCCCATCCAGATCTGCCTGGATTTCGCACCAATCAAATCCTTAATTCTTTCTTTCATCTCATTTGCGGCTTTATTTGTAAACGTAAGCGCAAGAATATTGGATGGATCGAATCCGCTCTCAATTACATAAGCAATTTTATGAGTAAGCGCTTTAGTTTTACCTGAACCTGCACCGGCAACAATTATATGTGGATTGGTATTGTATTCGACAGCTTCTATTTGAGCATCGTTTAAAGTTTTAATTGATTTCATAGGGTCCTTGAATTTTTAGCTTGCAAATATATGAAATTCCCAAGGCAACTTCAAAAAATACTGCAATATTGACCCTTTTTATGGCTATTTGTCGGTGTGTTGTTACTTAATTAGAAGCTTTCCCTTTCGCATGATCTCCTTTTTATCGAAGAAAACTGTAGGTTTCTTGATGACGCCATCAAGATGAATAGGTACATTTACGTTTCCGCCCATTGTAATATTATTACCAAGAGCAATATGAACGGTTCCCATAACCTTCTCATCTTCGAGAATCATTCCACTCAATTTAGCTTTTTCATTTGCTCCAATGCCTATTTCAGCAATACTTCTTGCTTTCTTACCATGCTTATCAAGTAATTCAACAAGTTTTTTTGCTTTTGGTCCGCCGGAAATTTTGGCGGCAAATCCCTTCTCGACAACAATTTTAATAGGACTTTTATCCGTCATTCCGATTCCAGCCATCGAACCGTCTACAACAAAAACACCATTGGATTTTCCTTCAAGCGGAGCCGCGAAAGTCTCGCCGGTTGGTAAATTGCCACCTTCACCTTTTTTGTGAAAAAGTCCTTTACTGGCGATCGCTGTTCTGCCGGATATATCAAGCTTTATATCAGTGCCGTTTGGGGAAGTAATGTATACAATTCTGGTTTTTTCAAATATTTTCTTGAGTTTATTCGTTAAGGCAGCAATTTTTTTATAATCTGCGCTTAATCCGCGTATCATCACATCCTTGGTAATTCCCGGAAAAGTTGCAATCCTCACTCCCTTTGCCGAAGCATTTCTTCTTGCATCTGTGTGCGTAAGAGATTTGTCGGTAGGACAGAAAACTACATCGAACTTCTGCATCATTTCAGCCACTTCCGCCGATGGTTCTTCACCGTTGACCTTCGCGGATTTGATCTGGATCAATACTGATTCATGACCAAGTTTAGTTGCATTTTCATGTAACGCATTTCCAATTTCGTATTTTTTTTCATCGGTGACAATAAGAACGGATTCTTTCTTTTTCACCGCCATACAATCTTTGATGGCAATAATACAGGCTTTATTAAGTTTTGAATCTGACATAGACTATCCTCTATAAAGGAACACCAATATTAACTTGAAGAGTTGCCGACACGTTACCCATATCCATAATACTGGATTTTGAACCTTCACCAATCAGGTATTCACCGCTGTCATTTATTAAGTCATTAATTTTAACCTTGTTGTAAAACGCCGAACCTTCAATGCTAATATAATCCGGCACTATCTGAATTATCAATCCTGTTCCAACGTAGTAGCCAACATTAACATCTGAACTTTCGTAAGTATATGAAGAACTTGCGTCCTGGAGTTCAGACTCGTAGACTAAATCAGCTTTATAAAAAGTAACGCCGCCTTCAACCACTTTCCAGCTTAGGTACTTAAACAAGGGAACACCGAGATCAATTCCCAGTCCCCAGTGATTCATTTCAAGTTTCGACGAAAAGTACGGATTACCCTGATCATTAATTCCTGATACATCCTGCTCCTCTTTCATGAACTGGTAATATCCTTTTGCCGTAAGGAAATAGTTATCAAACTGCGCCCTAAAAATATTTGCTCCTATCCGGAATCCTTCACCTCGCTCGTATTTTAAATCTTTACCATTGTTAAATTGGGCGGCAAGGCTTGATAAATGCTTATTAAGTCCTTCAGGATTATAGAACTGGTAGGAATAACCGCCGTAAACCCCGCTAAGACCTAGGCAACCGAATCCGCATGTCTGAGCGTAGATCGCAGTCGATTGCGCTAGTAGAAACACTGCGGGAAATATCAATTTATAACGTTTATTCATCATCTTTGTTTATTAGTTACTGTGCAAAGATAGTAAATTCAATTTATAATATACTATTATCTTTTTTTATACATTTCAACGAGTTTTGTTCCCGCCATTTGTTTGAAAAATGTAATTACACGTTCTTCAGCCGGTTCGATTTTCTGATTGAATTGTTTACGCGATTCGGTAATAATTGACTCGATATTCCTTTTACCGTCTATCAGAAGCCATATAAATGAACCGATTTCATCGAGATCAATTTTCGAAGGTTTCTTCGAGAGCCCTTTGAAAAAAATTTTATCAAATAAGGATTTACCGGAACGTTTGTAATACACGGTGACTACACCATCAGTAACTTCATGCTCGCATTTCCGGACAGGTATATATTCAAGAAACTCATCCTCAACCATTGGACTGCATTCCCTCTTCCAGACCATGCCCCTTAGGACCAACTTCAGTTCGCCTTAGCAGGAAGGCAAAAAAGAATCCGAATATTCCCAATATGGAAAAAATCCACATACCCAGTTCATAGCCTCCAGGATTAGCAGCACTTGCGCCAGTATAATCATTTGCCGCACCGATCATCCAGTTAAATCCCGCTACACCGATCTGCTGAATCAATCCCATTAGAGCGTAAGCTGTGCCAAGCTTTTTCTCATCAACAATATACGCAACAGAAGGCCACATGATTGCGGGGATAAGTGAAAATGAAATTCCCATCAGTATAATGGGTACGTATAAACTTATGTTCGTATAAACCATCATTAAATAAACCGGTAGAAGAAAAATTGAACCGACCATCATGAGTAATGAACGTTTACCGATTTTATCTACCAGCAGACCGAAAAGAGGTGTTGCTATCATTGCCGAAAGTGGAAGTACACTATTTAGAAATCCTGCAAACTCCCTGCTGCTGCCATGTGCTTCGATAAAATACTTTATTGCAAAACTTCGAAATGGGAAAATTGCAGAATAAAATGTTACACATAAAGCAACGATAAGCCAGAATGATTTGCTGAATCCGAAAAGGTCTTTGAAAACAAATTTATCGGTTTCTCCAGCTTTCCCGAGGGCGAACTTCTTTTCGGCACGGCTTTCAAGTACCCAGTATACTATTCCACCGATTATGCAGGTTAGTCCGATGATGACAGCGAGAAATAACGGATCTTGCCAGTTCGAATAAAAAGCACTTCCCCAACTCGGTGAATTATCAGCAGCAACCGATCCCAGCCTGGCAATTGTAAGGTTAATTCCGAATGCAAAGCTCAGTTCTTTTCCCTTGAACCATTTTGCCAGCGCCGTAGTTACGGCAACGATTAGTGGTTCAGCACCTATTCCAAGTATTACACGTCCAGTAAGCATTATGTTAAGATCATCCGAAATCCAGGTTACAATTGCAGCTAGGGAGCAGAGAGTCCCGAAAAAGAGAGTGGATTTTTTAGTGCCGTATTTATCAATTATAATTCCACCAATTAGCAGTACTATTACCGCAGCGATGCTGTAAACAGAATACATTTGCCCGATATTTTCATCTGTGAATCCAAGGTTGGATTTAAGTAAATCAGCAATCGGTGCAATTGAATCATATACATAGTAATTGCCAAACATTGCAAGACTGATAAATATTAAAACAGTCCATCTGAACATTACCGTCGGCTTGGATTTTTCCGATACATTTTGGTCAGTCATTATCTACCTGTTTATAAATTTTACAACGACAATTGTGTTATCGAATATTCCGAATAATAAATGTAAACGCAAGAAATATTATCTAGAACACCAACTTTCGCATTCCGATATGACAAATTGCAAAATCATATTTTACCGGATCAACCGCATCAAACTTTTTAAGATTTGCAGTAATCTCTTCAGCCATTTTCCATGAAACCGCTTTTTGTTTAGTCAACTTCAACTCCCAGCTTATCCTGGCTATATGCGTATCAACTGGAATAATAAGTTGATCTTTACTAATCTCCGGCCATAATCCGAAATCAAGTTCATCTTTACGCACCATCCACCTTAGGAATAAATTCATTCGCTTGCAGGCACTGCCTTTATAAGGATCCGGGAACATGAACTTCAATCCATTCGTAGGTTCGGGAGTTGTTTTACAAATCTCCAAAAGGTTACTGCTGAATCTCGCAACAGAATTTTTAATTGTGTCATCATCCAGGAAATGATAAAGCACAAACAGGTAGTTCAGCGATCCGAATTCGGTATAAATTTTATGCAAACCATTGAATAACATTGCTATATCATTACTCGTATAAAAACGATGTTTCATTCCATCGAACATGGATTTATCTTTTTCATACTTATAATTCAGGATGAACTCATGCGGATCCTTCCCCATTACGCCAAAAATCTTTTCAAGAGTGCGGATAATCTGTGTAACATTGCCATAAGCGAATACCGACGATATTATCCCGGCAATTTCTATGTTATTCCGGTCATCGTAATTATGCAGGAATTGTAAAGGATCCGGGGAGATACTTGATTTGTCGAACGCCTTATAATGGTATTCGAGCTTCCGTTTAATCTTCTGGAATGTATTCTTCTTCATAAATTTTTACTTATGGGAGACCGTTTTACAAAACTTTCAACATTTATCTCAAAAGAAGTTTGGTAAATTCAGCAATTAAAATTGCACTTAGAACTGATATTAATGTACCGATTAAAACATATTCAGCAAACTCACGTTTATCGAGTTCTTTAAATCTAGTGAACGCTTTAGCGGCAACAATAAATCCAATTGCAGTGTAATTATTACTCATAACCATTAGATAAATTATACTTCTTTCCAACATACCTATCACTCTGCCGGCCTTTAACTCCTTTTCACCGTCATTCCCCGGCAGTACATTTAGAAAATTCAACACATTTCTAATCGGGATATTAATCTCGTTCAGAATAATTAAAACCCAAACAAAGTGATGAAAGTATTATTCCAGTCTAAAGTCTCTGCCGAATTAATCAGGATACTGCTGCTCCCAATACATGTGAATATAGAAATAATCCAGGTGTTGAATTGGGAATAATCATTTACATTGAACAAAAAGCTTAATCCTAGAAGGATGGTAGCAAATTCAACCCACAACGCCTGGTCTTTAAGTGATTTTCTCGAGCCAATAACTTCAGTTACAATTACTATCAGAATTATCAACAAGACATACATCAGACTTCCCCAAGTCAGATTGAACAGGATTACCGGAAGTAAGTATAGAAGTGACTTAATAATTATTTTACCACGGGACTCAGAATTGTGTCCCAAATAGATAAACAGCCTGAATATCAAGATTAAATCTATGGTAAGAAAATATTCCACTCAATTAATTCCCAATACGTGATTGAACTCCCCTGATAGCGAATTAAAAATCTTCTCATAAGTTGTTAACGCACCGGCATTTATAGACTTATAAACAGCCCGTTCGCTAATTTTAAGATTTTTAGCTATTTCCCTTACAACTACACCAGCCATCATCATTTCCAGTATTCTATATCTTGTAAGAGTCCACTTTTTCATATTATGGTCTCCAAGCTCCACTAAGCTTTCGACTAACCCGGAACTTTTTCCCATATCAATCATTAATAGATTTTTACTTTTCTTCAAACTGCTGATTCCCCTTCGAGCCATATGATAAGCCGGGCCATCCATACCGATGGCTGTTTTCTTTATCGACGTAGACATTTCGCCGACGGCCAGTGATATTCTTACATTTACAGGCATCAGTTCAGTTTTGATTGTAATTATATCGCTGAACAGGTTATCCGCACGGGAGTATAGAGCCTGAAACTCGTCTCCCAAAGTAATGGTGTATTTAGATGTAATATCTTTGCGCCGGTAATTTAACTGCTTAAATATGCCTTCCAATTTATCCTGAACAACATCCCGGTTTTTAAGATTTTTTGATCCGACAATATCACCAATCAGAGCAATATATTTCATCGCAGTATTCATTTAACTCATTGAACCGTTATGTTACAGAATATACTATCGTACTATTTTAGTTCTTTTTTATCTTTTGCACCATTTTGGTTCTTATTTTAAATCGGCGATTTGATAATTGCAAGAGATTAATTCACATCTATCAGATAGCGCATTTCCGAAACAGCCTGTTCAACACCGACAAAAACCGACCTGGCAATCACAGCCTGGCCGATGCTCACTTCGTCTATATCTTCAACTTCCATAAACTCTTTGATATTGATGTAGTTCAACCCGTGTCCGGCGTTTACACCCAATCCGATGCGTTTCGCATGCTTTGCAGCAGTTTTTATACGCTCTAGTTCTTCGTACATCTCCTCTTCCGTCGGCGCGTTCGCAAAAACTCCTGTATGAATTTCTATAACATCTGCACCAATATCAGCCGAAACATCAATCTGATCAATATCAGGCTCGATAAATAACGAGACGGGGATATTTGAATCATGTAAGGTTATAATAGTCTTCTTAATTTTCTCAAGATTATCGAGAACGTTCAGTCCGCCTTCAGTTGTAAGTTCCTGTCGTTTTTCCGGAACAAGAGTGGCTAGTTCGGGTTGAAGGTCGCAGGCTAACTCAACAATTTCAGGAACTGTAGACATTTCCAGATCAAGCTTGGTTGTAATGAGTTCTTTCAGGAGCCTTACGTCCCTCTCATTTATGTGCCGCCTGTCCTCCCTGAGGTGTACAACAATTCCGTCAACACCGAATTGTTCCGCCATTAAAGCGTAAGTAACCGGATCAGGCTGATCTTCTCCTCTGGCATTTCGAAGTGTCGCAATATGATCAACATTCAAGCTGAATTTCATTTTGCTTGCCTATAATATTTATTTAAGAATAGTAGTCAAATTACTTATGCAATATAAAACCGATTAATTATTTAATAAAGAGCTAAATGCAGGGATATAAACGATAAAGCAGCCAATCAAAGGTAGAATAAGAAGATTCAGATATTGCTACAATAAGCCAATGGTACTTATGGAAGATTCAATTGCGGTTTTTTCATCCGGTAAATATTTTTCCAATGTTGTATAATCCAGTTGAATGATTTTACCCCTTTTATTTTCAAACAGCAGTTTATATGAATAAATGCTTTCCCGCTTAATTCTGAATTCGGTTAACTCAAGATTTTCGATTTTAATAACTCTTTCCGATGTTATTTCTTTCCTGAAATTCAGGCGTAGAATTTCCTTGTATTCTTCCAGACCCGAATTTATCGTTTGGAGCTCCTTGTTTTCTGAAATTACACCGACAAAAAGGGTACTGTTTGTGGTCGTGTTTAGAAACAGCTTCAACGGCTTATAGACAAATCCGCTATTTCCGAACTGCCGGCTTCCGGATTTAATCAATTGATCCGACAAATCCGACCTGGATAGCTTCCAGTTTACCGGTGGATTAAATACAATTTTAAGATCATCCTCGGAAACACTTTTAGAAATTCCAGTTGAATCAATAAGATATTCAGTTGAGTCAACCTGTTCTGAACTTTCACCGGAACAGGCAATCACAAGTAAAGTGCATGTAAATAATATCGAAAGTTTAAGTCGTGTCATTGATGAGAAGTCAGTTTGAGAATATCCGGGGGTAAATTAAGAATCTTAAGCAAACATCACAAACAATAAAAACCGGTGGAAGTTTAAACCGCCACCGGCTGTCAGTTTATCGTAATTTCATAAACTTTGGATGTATTCGCACTAGCTAAACACTAACAGATTCCTTTTTCTCTACATGAACATTAAACAGCTTGAAATTAATACTATCAGTAATAGCCTGAAGACTCGCGCGAATGATATTTTCCGAAACACCCACTGTAGACCAGGTCTCCTCGCCGTCACTTGATTCAATCAGTACACGTACCTTCGCAGCAGTTCCATCACTGTCACCGAGCACACGCACCTTATAATCGACAAGGTGAACCGTACTGATCTCCGGATAGAAAGTAGTTATAGCCTTTCTCAGAGCGTTATCAAGAGCGTTTACAGGACCATGACCGTCAGCGGCTGTATGTTCTTCAACTCCATCTACTTCAACCTTAAGTACAGCTTCCGAATACTCGCTGCCTTTAGCGTCGAACATCACATTCATCTTGGCATAATTTATTTTGAAGAACTTACTTAGCTCTCCCAATTCTTCGCGAAGCAATAATTCAAAAGAAGCTTCTGCGCCGTCAAATTGGAATCCGGCATATTCAAGCGATTTAATACTACTGACGAACTGTTTACTGAACTCCCTAGTATCCGGCAGTTCAATACCCATTTCCTTCGCTTTGTAACGAATATTACTCTGTCCGGAAAGATCCGAAACAATTACTCGTTGAATATTTCCAACCTGTCCGGGCTCAATATGCTCGTACATTTTACTGTTTTTAAGCACTGAGCTTACATGTATTCCGCCTTTATGAGCAAAAGCAGATTTGCCTACAAAAGCTGCCCGTGAATTTGGAACCAGGTTCATAATTTCATAAATATAATTTGAAACGGAAGTAAGATGATCAAGAGCAATATTCGAACGGGTTTCCTTCTTCATCTTAAGAATAACATTCGGTATAATGCTGCAAAGATTTGCGTTGCCGCATCTTTCACCAACACCATTCATCGTTCCCTGAATGTGAACTGCACCTGCATTAACTGCCGCAAGAGTATTAGCAACACCCAGCTCAGAATCGTTGTGACAGTGTATTCCAACAGGAGTGTTTACAGTAGCAATCACATCCTTTGTTATATCAGATATTTCGTTTGGCAATGATCCGCCGTTAGTATCGCATAATACAAGTCTGACGGCGCCGCCCTTCTCGGCAGCTTCAAGCATGCTAAGCGCAAAGTCCCTATCGTCTTTATAACCATCAAAGAAATGTTCAGCGTCAAATATTACTTCGATGTTATTTTCAGTAAGATATTTGACGGAACCGAATATCAGGTTATAATTTTCCTTATCCGTTAAACCGAGACTATCCTTCGAATGAAATCGCCATGTCTTACCGAAAATAGAAACATACGGAGTACCTGCCGCGATAAGTTTATTCAGGTTATTATCCTCCTGGATTTTATCGGGAAAACGTGCCGTTGATCCGAAAGCGGTAATTTTGGCATTTTTCAATTTAAGAGATTTTACTTTCTCGAAATACTCTTCATCCTTTGGATTACTTCCGGGCCAGCCTCCTTCTATAATGTCAATACCGAATGCGTCCAGCTTTTCCGTGATCATCAACTTATCAACGATCGATAAGTTCACTCCTTCTCCCTGAGTTCCGTCTCTTAAGGTTGTATCGAATAATTCTATTTTGGTTAGCTCTGCCATCTCAATTCTCATTATTTATTTATACTTATGCTATCATACCCGATTTTCGGGCATAGTTGAAAACACCGCCGGCTTCAACTATAGGTAATACTTCACCAAGCGGTTTGAGGTTATAAACCTCTTCCCTTGTAATGTTCTTAAGCTGATTATTCTCGAGATCAAGTTCAAGTTCATCATCTGTTTTAATCTTATCATTCAACTTTTCCATAGACTCAAACGGTACAAGAAATCCACCGTCAACGGAATTCCTGAAAAATATTCTTGCATATGATTCAGCAATGATTACCTGAGTTCCTGCTTTCTCCAGAGCGAAAGGCGCGTGTTCTCGGGATGAACCGCATCCGAAATTCGATCCTCCGATAATAATATTATATTCCGACTGCCAGTTGTCCCCGTCAATAAAGGGGATTCCACCTTCCGGTAAACCGGCTTCGGCAATCGGCACACTGGATAATGCAAAGTGACCGTATTTCTTCGACTCCTCTTCATCCGTTAAACTGTATACAAGGTGTTCCGCCGGGATAATCTGATCCGTATCAATATTATTGCCGAGTACGTATGCTTTTCCGGTTATTATTTTTTCCATTATAGCTCCAAATTTTTACATCATCGATTTACAATAGTCGGTTACAACTTTTAATCCAGAAATTCGCGCGGATCGGTGATTACTCCAGTAACAGCCGATGCAGCAACAGTTAACGGCGAGGCAAGATAAACCTCTGACTGTTTACTTCCCATTCTTCCGGGAAAATTTCTGTTAGTTGTAGAGATAACAATATCCTTGTCTTTAGCACGACCGAATGTATCGTCAGGACCGCCTAAACAAGCTGCGCATGAAGACTGTCCAATTTCACAGCCTGCATTAACGAATATCTCTTTCAGCGATACACCGTTGTAAGTTTCAACCTCAAGCTGCTTAGCAACTTCTGTACTCGCAGGTACTATAAATGTAGGGACTTTTGTTTTCCTTCCGAATAATATCTTCGCGGCGAATTCGAAATCTGTTAACTTGCCGCCGGTACATGAACCCACATAACACTTGGTTAATTCGGTACCCTCAACATTTCTAACGATATCGCGGTTATCCGGGCTATGCGGTTTTGCAACAGTTGGTTCCAGTTTGGTCGCATCATATTCATATTTACTGTGGTATTCGGCGTCAGGATCACTTTCGAATAATTCGTAAGCTTTGTCCGTACGAGCTTTAACATAAGCCTCGGTAACTTCATCAGCTTTAATGATACCGTTCATTCCACCAGCTTCGATGGCCATGTTGGTCAGCGTCATTCTTTCATTCATCGAAAGATCGAAAACAGCCTCGCCATCAAATTCCATTGCGCGGTATGTAGCGCCGTCAGTTGTAATATCGCCAAGTATATGAAGTATAAGATCCTTTGCCGTTATATACTTCTGAAGTTTCCCGTGAAAAGTGAACTTCATTGACTCGGGGACCTTTTCCCATATTTTGCCGGTACCAAGTATGAATGCAGCATCAGTGTTACCGACTCCGGTAGCAAACATACCGAAGGCACCGGAAGTGCAAGTATGCGAATCCGTCCCGAATAAAACAGTACCCGGAACATTATATCCTTCTTCGGCCAGCGCCATATGACAAACGCCTTTATAACGTTCCGTACCAACGTCATAATAGTTATCTACTTCATATTCCTTAGCAAATTGTCTGAGGATCTCAACATTTCTGTTGGCGTACTTATCAGCAGTGAATATATAATGATCCGGGAAAATAACCAGCTTATCCTTATCCCATATTTTTGCGTCCTGTCCGAATTCATTTTTCCAAATTCCAATTGTCGGCGGACCGCAAACATCATGTGTCATAAGCACATCAACATTAAGCCATATATTTTCGCCGGGAGTTACAATATCTCTCCCGGCTGCTTTTGCAAGTATTTTTTCTGTTATTGTCATACCCATAAGATTTCTCCTTAAAGAACGGACTGACTCCGTTTCATCAAACAACTTCGTTTATAACTTCATCCTGTTTCACATTTGATTTTTCCTGCTTGAAAATCTCATACTGATTGATAGCAGATAAATAAGCTTTTCCGCTGGCTTCAATTATATCAGTTGAAACTCCACGCCCTGTAAATGACTTGTCTTCAGAACGAATACGTACAGATACCTCGCCGAGGGCTTGTCGTCCCGAAGTAACCGATCGAACGCGGTACGATTCAATAGTATGCTGCCTGTTAAGCGCTCTGTCAATTGCGTTAAACAGAGCATCAACCGGACCGTCTCCGGTAGCTGAGTCTTCAAATTCATCGCCATTCTGCTTAATACGAACTGTTGCAGTAGGTATAGAGCTTGAACCTGAGTTTACATGCAGATAGTCCAGCAAAAAATGTGAAGTCTCTTTGAATATTTCATCACCCATAAGGATTCGCAGATCATCGTCGAATACTTCTTTCTTCTTGTCAGCCAGTTTAATAAAAGATTCATAAACGAGATTCAGTTCATCTTCACTAATAGTATAACCAAGCTCGATCAACCTCGCTTTAAGTCCGTGTCTTCCGGAGTGTCTGCCGAGAACAATTTTCGTCTTGTTAACACCGACAGATTCAGGAGTCATAATCTCATAGGTTTCTCTATTTTTAAGCATTCCATCCTGGTGTATACCAGATTCATGAGCGAATGCATTCTCACCGACTATTGCTTTATTCGGCTGAACAATTAATCCGGTGAATCCGGAAACCATTCTGCTCGTATTATAAATTTCGGAAGCGTTAATACCGGTGTCAAATTTAAACATATCCTTGCGGACATTAATTGCCATCACTATTTCTTCGAGTGAAGCATTACCGGCTCGTTCACCGATACCGTTAATTGTACATTCAACCTGGCGCGCACCGTTTTCAACACCAGCTATCGAGTTAGCAACAGCCAGCCCGAGATCGTTATGGCAGTGAACACTTATAATTGCATTATCGATGTTCTTAACACGTTTCTTCAATTCAGCAATTTTATTCCCGAATTCATGCGGGATTGTGTATCCTGTTGTGTCGGGAATATTAATAGTAGTTGCGCCAGCCTCAATAGCAGCTTCAACAACTTCAGCCAGATAAGCCATATCGGTACGTCCTGCATCCTCAGCAGAAAACTCCACATCGTCACATAATGATTTTGCGTACTTAACCATATCGTACGACATTTTAACAACAGTTTCTCTTTTTTCCTTAAGGGTCGTGCCGTATCGTTCGTGACCGAACTTGCCCATTATGTGATAGTCTGAAGTTGAAGAGAAGGTGTGGATACGTTTCTTTTCACCATCCTTAATTGCATCCCAGGCAGCTTTAATGTCTATTTCTTTGGCTCTGGCAAGAGCCGCCACCACAATGCCTACTTCACCGGAAATACGCTTTACCGCATCAAACTGTGCGGGGGATGAGACAGGGAAACCCGCTTCGATAACATCGCAGCGCAACTTTTCAAGCTGTTTAGCTATCTCCACTTTCTCCATCACATTCAAAGATGCTCCGGGTGACTGTTCTCCGTCCCTTAATGTTGTATCGAATATTATTATTTTCTCAGACATTATTGAATTCTCCATAAAAGTGATTCTTATTTTTCGGGTAATATAAGAATCGGGTTAAACTCCCTTCCACTTTTGGCGAAAAGGAGTTAAAGAGTAAAAACACCTAACGCTTGTTCGTTATAAATTGATTCAATGTTCTGGATTACAAGCTCAGTAAACTTAGTAGTCGAAACTACTTCGTCACCTTCCCTGCTGATATCAGCAGTCCTGAAACCCTGGGATAATGTTTTCTCTATAGATGCTTCAATAAGCTCAGCTGCCTTTGTCATTCCGAACGAATGTTCGAACATCATTGCTACCGAAGAAATGGTTGCTATAGGATTAGCCTTATTCTGCCCGGCAATATCAGGCGCGCTTCCATGAACAGGCTCATACAACGCGTACTTGCTTCCAAGACTAGCCGAAGGAAGCATGCCCAGGCTTCCGGTAATCATACCGGCTATATCGCTGATAATGTCACCGAAAATGTTGCCCGTTACAATCACGTCGAACTGTTTCGGATCGCGTACGATCTGCATCGCTGCGTTATCCACATACATATGGTTCAACTTGATATCAGGATATTCCTTAGCAACTTCTTCAACAACATTACGCCAAAATTGCGAAACTTCAAGTACATTAGCCTTATCCACGCTCGTGACAACGCCTTTCCTGTGTCCGGCTGTTTTAAATGCCATGTGAGCAATTCGCACTACTTCTTCTTTAGAGTATACCATTGTATTCCATCCGCGGTTTTCATCGAAGCCACGCGGCTCACCGAAATAAATACCACCGGTAAGTTCGCGAAATACAACAAAGTCGGTTCCGGACAGTACTTCGCTCTTCAGTGAGGAGGAGTCCACGAACGCGGAATATACTCTTGCAGGTCTGATGTTCGTATAAAGACCCAGAGACTTACGAAGCTTCAGTAGTGCTGCTTCGGGCTTAAGATGATGCTCCAGGTTTTCCCATGCATAACCGCCAACAGCGCCCAGCAGAACAGCGTCAGAATCATAGCACGCCTGCAGTGTCTCGTCGGTAAGCGGGTAACCGAATTCCTCGTATGAGCATCCGCCCATCAATTTCTCCCGTGTTTCAATTGTCACGTTAAATTTTTCCGCGACATAATTCATTACTTTGACAGCGGCCGAAACAACCTCTGGTCCGATACCATCGCCCGGCAGCAAAGTTAATTTATAAGTCATTTCTTTACCTCTATCGTTTTATTTCTTATTTAACAGCCAGCTCATCATACCACGAAGTTTTGAACCGACAGTTTCAATTGAATGTTCCTGATTAGATTTTCTCAGCTCATTAAGTTTCGGCTGACCATTTTCATTTTCATCGATCCACTCTTTAGCGAAACTTCCATCCTGGATTTCGGTAAGAATGTTTTTCATTTCATCTTTGGCTGCCTGAGTTACAACACGCGGACCCCTGGTCATACCGCCGTATTCCGCAGTATCACTAACTGAGTAGTTCATCCTGTTCAATCCGCCTTCATAATAAAGATCGACAATAAGCTTAAGTTCGTGCATACATTCGAAGTAAGCAAGTTCAGGTGGATAACCGGCTTCAGTCAATACTTCGAATCCCATTTTAACGAGTTCTGCAGAACCGCCGCAAAGTACTGCCTGCTCACCGAATAAATCTGTTTCGGTTTCATCTTTGAATGTAGTTTCAATAACTCCGGCTTTTGTACCTCCGATTCCCTTTGCCCATGCTAATGCGAGAGCTTTAGTGTCGCCTGTGGCGTCCTGATGAATAGCAATTAAACAAGGAACACCATTACCCTGTTCGAAAGTACGACGAACAAGATGTCCGGGACTCTTAGGAGCGATCATCATTACATTGACTGTGGCAGGAGGAACAATTTGGTTATAATGAATATTGAAACCGTGACCGAATGCCAGCGTATCGCCTTCTTCAAGATAAGGAGCAATAGATTCATCGTAAACTTTCTTCTGTGTTTGATCCGGCAGAAGAATCATTATCACGTTTGCCCATTTACAAGCTTCTGCAACTTCCAGGACTTCCAATCCGCCTTCTTTGGCTTTTTCAGCCGAAGCACTTGAACTTCTAAGTCCAACCTTTACATTCATTCCGCTTTCTTTTAGGTTAAGCGCGTGAGCATGTCCCTGACTTCCGAAGCCAAGCACAGCAATCTTTTTGTCTTTTAGCACATCGAAAGATGCATCAGCGTCATAATAAACTTTCATTTAATTTCCTCAATTAGTTAAAACATATTCTTTTTTATTTGCTTTTAATTGTTCACCACGTTTCAGAGCTACAGTCCCGGACCTTGCCATTTCCTTTATACCGAAAGGAGCAAGTACATTTACTGCTGCGTCAACCTTTTCCGGCGGGCCTGTAATCTCGATCATCATAGTTCTATTGTTGATGTCAACAATTTTGCCACGGAAGATATCGCAGATGTTTTTTATCTCCTCCATCGATCCTTTCTGGTAATTAACTGTTATTAGTGCCAGTTCCCTTTCAATATGATAAGAACCGGTCAGATCCACAACCTTGATTGTGTCAATTAATCTGTTAAGCTGCTTTACTACCTGATCAATAATATGATCATCGCCATCTGTTACAATCGTCATCCTGGATACTTCCGAGATTTCGGTTTCACCAATTGAGATGCTTCTGATGTTGAAGCCTTTGCCGCTGAACATGGTTGCAACGCGGTCGAATGCTCCGAACTTGTTTTCTACCAGTACTGTTATTGTATGTCTCATATTATATCATCCTGTTTGGATTTAGTCGTTTTACCATCATTTCTGAAATTGAACCGCCCGAAGGAACCATTGGAAACACCATATCTTCCTTCTCAACTTTGAACTCAATAAGTGTCGGACCGTCATTATTTGCCAGTGATCTATCAAGGAGATCGTTCACTTCATCAGGATTATTTGTGGATGCCGACGGGATACCGAGAGCCTCTCCAATTTTCACGAAGTCAGGATTACTTGCACCCAGATCCGTGAAGCTGTATTTTTCCTGATGGAACAACTCCTGCCACTGCCTTACCATTCCAAGAAATGTGTTATTAAGAACAATAAACTTGACCGGAACATTATAAGCCTTAGCTGTAATAAGCTCCTGAATATTCATCTGGAAACCACCATCACCACTTATCGATATGATAGGTCTATCCTTAACACCGTACCAGGCGCCAATAGCAGCCGGGACAGAGAATCCCATAGTACCCAATCCGCCGCTGGTCAGATTTGATCGTGGGTGATTGTATTTAAAATATTGTGCCGCCCACATCTGATGCTGGCCGACATCTGTAACGATTACAGCTTCACCTTTAGTCTTTTTAGAAAGCTGTTCGTAAATAAACTCCATCCTGAGTTTACCATCATCCTTCTCGTAATGAAGCGGGCATTCGTCCTGCCATCCGCGAATTTGTTTCCACCATTCATCAACTTTTGGTTTCTTCGGCATTTCAGCAGCCAACTCAGCCATAACGTGTTTAACGTCGCCAACAATCGGCAGATCAACAATTATATTTTTATCGATACACGTCGGATCAATATCAACATGTATCTTGTAAGCGTTCGACGCGAAAGTATCTAGTTTACCTGTTACACGGTCATCAAAACGAGCTCCCAATGAAACAAGCAGATCACAGTTGTTTATTGCCTGGTTAGCCCAGTATGTACCGTGCATTCCAAGCATTCCCAAAGATTGAGGATCGGTACCGGGGAATGCTCCTAGACCCTGTAATGTCATTGTAACCGGCAGATTATTCTCACGGGCCAACAGAGTTAGCTCTTCGGAACCATTGGACATTATAACACCGCCGCCGACATAAAGCAAGGGTCTCTCAGCGTTAGCAATAACTTCGGCCGCTTTCTTTATCTGATTGTAATGCCCTTTATATTTAGGCTTGTAGCCACGTATATCAACTTCTTCAGGATACTCAAATTCGGTTTCCGCCATTATAACATCTTTCGGCAAGTCAACAACAACCGGACCCGGTCTGCCTGAAGCAGCAATAAAGAAGGCTTTCTTTATAGTTTCAGCAAGTTCTTTTATATCCCGAACGAGGAAATTATGTTTTGTAATTGGTCTTGTAATACCAACGATATCGGCTTCCTGGAATGCATCGTTTCCGATCAGATGCGACGGAACCTGTCCGGTAAAAACAACTATCGGAACAGAATCCATATATGCATCCGCAATACCGGTAACGGTGTTAGTTGCTCCGGGACCAGATGTTACAAGTACACAGCCCACCTTTCCAGTAGCCTTTGCATAGCCTTCAGCCATATGTGTTGCGCCCTGTTCATGACGCACGAGCACATGATTCAGCCAGTCGATATCATAAAGCTTTTCATAAATTTTTAGTGTGGCTCCACCGGGATAACCAAATATAACTTCAACCCCCTCATGCTTCAGACATTCAAAAAATATGTCTGCGCCGGACATTTTTGGTTTAGGTGTACTCATGACAATTCCTCTCTATATTGTTGTATGTCTGGTATTCTTAATACCGCACCTTTACTAGCCGACGAAACCATTTTAGAATACCTTGCAAGGTATCCCTTTTTAATCTTCGGTTCAAACGGCGGTAATAAGCTTAACCTTGTTTTAATTTCTTCTTCTGTTAATTCTACATCTAATTTTCTGTTTGGTATGTCTATTGAAATGATGTCCCCCTCTTGTACTGCGGCTATTGGTCCCCGTTCTGCTGCTTCCGGTGAAACATGACCTATACAAGCCCCGCGCGTGCCCCCTGAAAACCTGCCGTCGGTTAACAAGGCAACCTTATCGCCCATACCCATACCCATTATGGCACTGGTCGGCGACAACATCTCTGGCATACCCGGTCCGCCCTGAGGGCCTTCGTACCGGATTATAACAACATCACCAGCCTGAACTTCTTTATCCAAAATACCCTTCATCGCATCATCCTGCGATTCGTAAATCCTGGCAGGGCCTTTATGAACAAGCATTTTCTCATCAACGGCACCGGTTTTAACAACTGATCCCTGCGGAGCCAGGTTGCCGAACAGTACTGCAAGTCCGCCGGATTTGGAATACGGCTGCTCAACGCTTCTGATAACTTTAGGATTTTTAACTTCCGCATCAGCAACATTTTCACCGATAGTTTTACCGGTAACCGTAACACACGAAGTATCCAGCAGTCCGTCAACTTTTGTCAATTCGTTAAGTATTGCCGAAATCCCGCCGGCAGCATCAACATCTTCCATATGGACATAAGTTGTAGCAGGGCTAACCTTGCAGATATAAGGAGTCCTCTTGGATATCTCGTTTAATTCCTGCAGGTCGAATTCGAAGCCTGCTTCAATAGCGATAGCAAGTGAATGCAGAATTGTATTTGTGCTTCCGCCCATTGCCATATCTAGTGCAAATGCATTGCGGAACGATTCACGTGTAATAATATCCGATGGTTTGATGTCTTTTTGAACGAGGTCAATCAATCTCTTAGCCGCTTCTTTAGCAAGCTCATGTCTCTTCGGATCAATGGCCAGAATGGACCCGTTACCCGGTAAGGCTATTCCCAGAGCTTCCATCAAACAGTTCATTGAGTTCGCTGTGAACATTCCGGAACAGGAACCGCACGTTGGGCAGCTTACATCTTCAAGATGCTTCAGTCTTTCCTCTGATATCTCCCCTTTTTGAAATTGTCCAACTCCTTCAAAGACTGAGATCAAATCGCTCTTTTCACCTGTCGAAGTTTTCCCGGCTTTCATCGGACCGCCGGAAATGAATATCGTAGGGATATCAACACGCGCGGCAGCCATCAGCATTCCGGGAACAATTTTATCACAGTTCGGAATACAGATCATACCGTCGAGACGATGTGCTTCAACAACAGTTTCAACGCTGTCGGCTATTAATTCCCGGCTTGCCAGTGAATAACGCATACCGATATGACCCATTGCAATACCATCATCAACACCGATTGTATTAAACTCAAATGGTATTCCGCCTGCCTCCCTGATTGCCTCCTTAACTACTTTCCCGAATTCCTGTAAATGTACATGTCCCGGTATCAGGTCAATGTAAGAATTGCATACTCCAATGAAGGGTTTTTTAAAGTCGTCATCCGACTTAATAACTCCGGTGGCTTTAAGAAGACTCCTGTGAGGCGCCTTGTCAAAACCGGTTTTAATTAAATCTGATCTCAAAACTACTCCATTTATTTAAAAATATTTAAAACACAGCCTCTTCGGGTCAATCCCGAAAAAATCATATTATAGTTTATGGATGTAACTGATATGGTTCGGGATTGACCTAATTTAGCCCACTAGGATAACTAGACCTAGTAGGCTTAGAATAACGATAATCCCTAGAATAATAATATTGTCAATAGGAGTGATTTCATTTCCAAGCACAAGAACGCGCGCATTTCTCTCATTTGAGAAATGTCTTGATATTGTTATATTTTTTCTTGCGCGTCTCATAATTTCAAATAAGTTCTGCGAAACTTACGTGTTCATATTTCTTTTGTCAAGGAAATAATCGAACACATTATCACTTTTTTTAGACTAGCAAGTAATTTCGCATGTAATATTCAGGTTCATGTATATACATGCAACATCTCTTTAGCCGACTTCTTTTCCCTTGTTTAAACAATGTTTTTATTCCCGCAAATAAATAATTATTTACAAATATAAATATTTCTCTTGACAGCAGGATTAAATACGGCTATATTCGCAGTCAATTATGATAAGAAAATCTAAAAATATTGCAGCAGCAGAAATGGCATTGCCTATGGAAATGTGCCGTTACTGCATATGTCTTAACTGACAGGGCTGCAACTTATTTTCGATAGATAAAGTTTTATAGCCCTTCCATTCGAAGGGCTTTTTTGTTCATTGTATGTTGAAATTGTAACACTTATCTAGAAAGGTTGAGGGATCAGGCCCGATGAAACCTTAGCAACCGTCCCGATTTAGTCGGGAAAAAGGTGCTAACTCCTGCCCAGGCATAATAAGCTGAGGGAAAGATGAGATAAAGAAGTTTAGAAAATTAAAAACCTCTTTGGAAATCTTTCCTCAGAGGTTTTTTTTTGTAAAATAAGAATATGAAAATCGATCGATCAACAAATAATAGTATAAACCATAAATCATGAAAGGAATAAATAAAATGAGCGAAGTTCTAAATAAATTGCTTGAAGAGAATCAGAAATATTCCGACAGTTTCGGAAACAAAGCCGACCTGCCGACATCGCCTGTTAAAAAAATAGCCATACTCACATGTATGGATTCCAGGCTGGATCCTTCTAAGTTTGCCGGACTTGCAGAGGGTGATGCTCATGTGATCAGAAACGCGGGAGGACGCGTAAGTGAAGATGCGATACGTTCTTTCGTTATCTCATATAAATTACTCGGAACAAATGAATGGTTTGTAATTCATCATACCGGTTGCGGTATGGAATCGTTTACCGATGATGTAATGTCAGGACTGCTAAAAAAGAGTCTTAAAACTGCGACATATACAGAATCAGGCTGGGAAGATAACAATGAAGGGCCCGGTTCCGATGCGGGCGATTCTATCGATTGGCTTACTATCAGTCACACCGAACAAAGTGTTATTGATGATGTTAATACAATAAAAAATCATCCACTGGTTCCCGACGACATCGTAGTTCATGGATTACTCTTAGATGTGAAAACCGGAAAGCTGAAACAAATTATCTAAAGTAAAATAATTGTAACAGACAAAACTAAACTTGAGGAAACAGTTATGAGTGCAGAACAATATAAATATGAAACACTACAATTACACGCAGGGCATGAACCTGATTCAACAACGAATTCCCGTGCTGTCCCAATTTACCAGACAACGTCTTATGTCTTCAATGATGCCGAGCATGCAGCAAATTTATTCGGACTAAAAGAATTCGGCAACATTTATACGCGTATTATGAATCCGACAACAGATGTATTCGAACAGCGTATCGCTGCTCTTGAAGGCGGCGCTGCTGCACTTGCAACATCATCCGGACAGGCTGCACAGCTTATTGCTATTACGAATCTGGCACAGGCCGGGGAAAACATTGTGTCGACAAGTTTATTGTACGGCGGCACATACAATCAGTTCAAAGTGACTCTCCCCCGCCTTGGGATAGATGTTAAATTTGTCGAGGGTGATGATCCAGCTGAGTTTGAGAGATTGATTGATTCAAAAACAAAAGCTTTATACATCGAGACAATAGGTAATCCAAGACTAAACATTCCCGACTTCGAAGAAATAGCAGATATTGCTCACAAACATGGTATACCGCTCATAGTCGACAATACATTCGGGGCTGCCGGATTTCTCGGAAGACCGATAGATCACGGCGCTGATATAGTTGTTGCTTCAGCAACAAAATGGATCGGTGGGCATGGTACATCTATCGGCGGCGTTGTCGTCGATTCCGGTAAGTTCGATTGGGGGAACGGTAATTTCCCTATTTTCACGGAGCCCTCTCCGGGTTATCACGGACTAAATTTTAACGAAGTGTTCGGTAAAGGTTCCCAGTTCGGTAATATCGCCTTTATTATCCGTGCGAGGGTTGAAGGTCTGCGAGACCTTGGGCCATGTTTAAGTCCGTTTAATGCGTTCCTTTTGTTACAGGGACTGGAGACTCTTTCTCTCCGTGTTGAACGACACGGACAAAACGCGTTCAAGCTTGCTGAATATCTCAATAATCATGACGAAGTTGATTGGGTCTGGTATCCCGGACTTGAAAGTCACCCCTATCATGAAAATGCAAAAAAGTATTTAAACCATGGATTGTTCGGTTCAATTCTTTCATTCGGCATTAAGGGCGGAATAGAATCCGGGAAAAAATTCATCAACAATGTTAAGCTGGCAAGTCTGCTCGCAAACGTTGGTGATGCCAAGACACTGGTAATTCATCCCGCATCAACCACGCATCAGCAGCTTAGCGACGAAGAACAGAAAGATTCCGGAGTACTCCCGGAACAGATTCGTGTATCAGTCGGTATCGAGCATATTGATGATATTATTGCAGATTTCGAACAGGCGTTGAGTACAGCAGTTAAGTAAATTAAAATAACCGGGCAGTTTGGCCGGCTGCCCTTTAAACAATAGGAACGCGTTCTTGCAATTATTGCAAAGTATAACATAGAGCTAAAGGAGAAATCATGTCGAATAAACTAAAAGAAACACTCGCAAATAAAATAGATCAGCTTAAACAAAACCCTGAATCGGGTAAACTGTCATTCAAGACCAGGACTCATCTGGTTAATGGAGTATTAACCAATGCTTCGATCCGTAAATTCAATCTGAATGTGGATGAACCGCATGAACTCGGTGGAAGCGACATAGCGCCAAATCCGGTTGAACTTGTATTGGCTGCTTTAGGTACTTGCCAGGAAATAGTCTACAGCGCCTATGCAGAAGTACTCGGATTTAAGCTGGATGCAGTAAATATTGATGTCAAAGGAAACCTGGATCTAAACGGGCTGTTTGGTACGGTCGAAAAAACTGTTCCGGGTTTCGAGGAAATTGAATATGAAACCGAAATAATCAGCAATGAGTCTGAAGAAAACATCAGGCAGCTTATTACTCTTGTTGAATCGCACTGCCCTGTGCTGGATACTTTGACGAGGCCAATTCCGGTCTCGGGAAAAGTAAAGATCAGGCAAAGTAAAGCTGCAGCATAATTTGTATATTAACATTACGGTATAACATGCTGAAAGCTAAAACAAATATTGTAACATTGTTCGAAGAAGAACATGCTTTTACACTTGATTCGGGGGAAACTCTCCCCCGGGTACAGGTTGCTTATCAATCCTACGGTACATTGAACGAATCCGGGGATAACGCTGTGTTGATTTGTCATGCACTAACCGGCAACGCGCACGCAGCAGGAATCCCGGAAGAAATAGAATCGGATGAAAACAGTTCACCCGATCTGCTGACTTCCTATACTGAAATGTTCAAAGGTAAACCCGGCTGGTGGGATCCGCTTATAGGACCGGGAAAAGTCTTCGATACGGATAAATATTACGTAGTATGTTCAAATTTTATCGGGAGTTGCTACGGCAGTACAGGACCTGTATCCATTAATCCTGAAACAGGTTCCTCATACTCCAGCGATTTTCCCTACGTCTCCGTCAGGGATATGGTAAGAGCTCAAAAAGCCTTGACAGACTTCCTGGGAATAAAAAAAATTAAAACCGTTTCCGGCGGATCGCTTGGAGGTATGCAGGTACTTGAATGGGCTGTAATGTATCCTGAACTTATCGAAACTATAATTCCAATCGCTACTGCTGTTCAGCATTCTCCATGGGCAATTGGTTTAAATCAGACTACGCGAGATGCCATAATGAACGATCCGGAATGGAACGGCGGTCACTATACAAAGCAGCCGGAACAGGGACTTGCTCTAGCCCGTAAGATAGCAATGATCTCTTATCGCAGTTATCCCTCATTCTGGAATAAGTTCGGACGGGAAAGACAATTCTCGACAAACGGTTTCGATCCCTCGAACAAGTATCAGATTGAAAGTTATCTAGATTACCAGGGAGAGAAACTGAATAAACGTTTCGATGCTAACACATATATCACGATAACCAACGCGATGGATTATCATGACATCACAAAGGGTCGCGGCACACTGCAGGAAGTGCTTGGGAATATCACGTTCCCCGCTCTCTCAATTGGTATTTCTTCAGACGTACTTTACCCGGCAACGGAGCAGCGTGAATTTGCAAAACTTATTCCAAACTCGGAATACGACGAAATTGATTCGATACACGGACATGATGCTTTCCTCATTGAATTCGATCAGTTGAATGAGATATTTGGTGGATTTGTTGCAAAGTATTTTTAATACCCGGATTTGTTCGCTGATAATTTGATAAATTAGCGTTGTGCTATTAAAATTAATTCAGCGTCAACAATGAAGAAGGCATTATTCGCCAACATACCGATTTTCATACCCGAACTTGCCTGTCCGCATCAGTGTGTTTTCTGCGACCAGGAAAAAATCAGTTCGCATTCTTCTATTCCACAGCCTGAACAGATCAGCACTGTAATTGATGAACACCTTGGAACAATGAATCCGGACAAACAAATTAACATTGCTTTCTTCGGCGGCAACTTTACGGGAATTCCAATTTCAAGTCAGGAGGCATACTTACAGGCTGCGTTTAAATATGTAAAGTCGGGCAAGGTAAAAGGTATCAGACTGTCAACGCGTCCCGACTACGTTTCTCCCGAAATACTGGACATGCTTCAGAAGTACGGGGTTACAACAATTGAAATAGGTGCTCAGTCAACAAATGAAAATGTACTCAGAAAATCCGGGCGCGGACATACTGTTGATGATATTAAACGAGCATCAAAGCTGATACTGGAATACGGATTCGCACTCGGTTTGCAGATGATGATTGGTTTGCCGGGTGACAAATATGAATCATCTGTCGAAACAGCAGAAGATATAATTGAACTAGGCGCATCAAACACAAGAATTTATCCAACTCTTGTAATTAAGGATACAGCGCTTGACCATTTATATTCCGCAGGGAAATATTCACCCCTTTCACTTGATGAGGCTGTGCGATGGACAAAGGATATCTTCAGGTTATTCGAAGAAAATGGTGTTGCAATACTGAGAGTAGGTTTGCATCCGTCAGAGGATTTGTGCGATGGTAAATCATTAATTGTTGGTCCTTTTCATCCATCGTTCAAGGAACTTGTACTGACAGAGATATGGAGCGATATTTTAAATGAAAAATTAAAGTCGTTACAAGATCATAGTATTATTATTCACGTAAATCCTTCGCAGATCAATTATGCAATTGGTCATAAAAGTAAAAACAGGAACCGGTTAAAAGAACAAGGTATCACTGCAGAATTCATTGGCGACAATAATCTGGAGAAATACGAGATAAATGTTAGCAATAGTTGATGCACGCGCACCCGGCGAAGCGATTCAAAAACTCCGGACAATTGCCGACGAATTATTACTTTTTGAGTCCGATGGAATAACTTATGAGTCTGTTTCCGGTCATCCGGATATATTCATTTATCAGGACGGATCAAATCTTGTCGCTGCACCGAATTCCCCGGATAGCCTCTTGAATTTTCTTGAAAGAAATTCTTTGTCATTTCAATTCGGCCGAAGTTTCGTTGGGCAAACACTCGAGACTACTGCCGGCTATAACTGTGTTGTAACTGAAGACTTTCTAATACATAGATCAGGTTTCACGGATAAACTAGTATTGGATTTTAGTAAACAGAAAAAATTCATTGATATCCCACAAGCTTATACAAGATGCAGTATGTGTCATATAGGAAATAACACGTTCATAACATCTGACATGGGAATTCACAAAGTACTTCTTAAACATGAACTGGAATCATTTTACTTCGATCCTTCTGAGATAAGAATAAAAATTCACAGGAATGGTTTTCTAGGCGGAACATGTGGAGTGTATGTGAACATTGTTTATTTCCTTGGCAATATACTACTGCACGAGGACGGCAAAGTTTTGGAGAAGTTCATTACCGATAAAGGACTCGAGATAATCTGCCTAAGCAATGAAAAGTTGTACGACGGCGGCGGGATATTTTTCATTTAATCAATTTTAATAAAACCCCCAACGGGGTTTTATATGTCCTATGATTGTTATATTATTGTAATAAATTTTTCGGGTATCAAAAAATCATCTGGCAATTATCTTAACACAACAAGGATAAGTATGGATCATCATAGTTTCTGGTCGTTGTTCCCCCCGCTTCTTGCAATCATACTGGCTATTAAAACAAGACAGGTATTCGTATCGCTCCTCTTCGGTATATGGCTCGGCTGGGTAATTCTAAGCGGTGGTAATTTGATTTCGGGTACAACCGCAACAATACAGGCCATGGTTGATGTATTCAAAGATCCGGGTAACACACGAACTATTATGTTCAGTAGTCTGGTTGGAGCTCTGATAGCGTTCATACAAAGGTCAGGCGGTGTTGAGGGTTTCGTTAACAGGATATACAAGATCCTGGACAGAATTGAAAAGAAACATTCCGGACGAAGCAGAGTAATAGTTCAATTGCTCGCTTGGTTAACGGGCACCATGATATTCGTCGAGTCAAGCATAAACGCTCTTACTGTCGGTTCAGTATTCAGACCCATATTCGACAAACTTAATATTCCCCGTGAAAAACTGGCTTACATTGCCGATTCAATATCAGCCCCGACATGTATACTTATTCCACTCAATGCCTGGGGCGCATACATAATGGGACTGATTGCTTCGCAAGGATTTGAAAATCCTCTTGAAGTCCTCATCGGTGCATTTCCACTTAACTTTTACCCCATGCTGGCAATGGCAATGGTGGTAGGAGTTATAATAACGGGCAAGGATTTCGGTCCTATGAAAAAAGCCGAAGAACGCGCACTCAAGGAAGGCAAAGTTATCAGGGACGGGGCAACTCCAATGATATCCTCCGACGTTATTGCTCTTGCAAGAAAAGAAGGTGTTACTCCAAGATCAAGAAATATGATTATCCCCATCGCCGTCATGGTAGGTATGATGCCACTAATGCTGGTCTACACAGGCTGGGGCGAAGTTGAGAACATTGCTCAGCTTCCCTGGTACGAACAAATATTTGTTGCCATCGGTCAGGGTTCCGGTTCAACTTCGGTGCTTTACTCAGTTCTTACTTCAATCTTTGTCGGAAGCGCATTATATATGTCCCAGAAAATCTTCTCGTTCAAAGAAACCATTGATCTTATCTTCAAAGGCGTCGGCGGACTAATTCCTCTGGCACTTCTTATGATGCTCGCGTTTGCAATCGGAAATGTGTGCCGTGAATTAGGGACCGGGCTCTATGTGGCTGAACTTTCCAAGGAATGGCTCTCCCCTAATTACGTACCGGTAATAATCTTTATCGTGGCCGGCTTTATTGCTTTTTCAACTGGAACGTCCTGGGGAACATTTGCGATAATGATAGCAATTGCAGTCCCAATGGCTCAGACGCTTGACGCTAATATTTACCTAACAATAGCTGCTGTGCTTGGAGGAGGTGTGTTCGGAGATCACTGTTCGCCGATTTCAGATACAACTATTATTTCATCAATGGCTTCTGCAAGTGACCATATTGATCATGTGAAAACCCAGCTGCCTTACTCGCTGGCAGCCGGATCTGGTGCTGTAATACTTTACTTAATTCTCGGTTATATCATGCATTAATTATTTGTAACTTAGATATGCTATTTTAATGTACCCGTTGAAGTTATTATAGGCAAGCATTCGACCGTTATGCGACCAGGCCGGATGTTCATCCAGGTTCAGTCGATCAGTAGATACGGGAGTTTCAATATCACCGCTTAAACTCTTTATAAAGATCCTGGATGTATCAATCTTATGCCCTTCCGTTGCCTGGTAAGTATATGCATATAGATCGTGTCCGTTATATTTCGGGAAGAAATCAGTATTCATTGAATCAACCGAACCGGTGTTAGGATTAAACAAGAACAATCCCTTCTTTGCAAGATTAACGAGTAAACTGTCGCTGCTTACAGGTTCAACGTAAACAATATTATCATTCTCGGAAATAGTACTTTCAGTAGTTCCTTCACCTGTGATATATCTAATTTTACCTTTTGAGATCAGGTAAGTTTGTCCCACGAAATCCTTCTGATTAAGGAAACTGCCTGTTTGAGTATCATACACAAACAGGCTGTCCCTTACGAAAAAACTAAGCTGATTATCTTCATGAAGTTTTACGCCCTGAATGCGATGAGCTACCTCATAGATAATTTCTTCTTCACCAGAACTCATGTCAGATCTGATCACTTCGGATTTACGGCTTTTATTAGCAGCGTTGTATTCATAACGCACATAGAAAAGTGCATCGTTATCTATAGCAAAACTATAACCTGATCTGTCGGCACTTGTAATCGTATCAAGTCTGCCGGTTGCCAGTTCATATCTGTATATTCCTTCATAACGCAGGCGTGTAAAAAAGAGATATTTATCATCCTTACTGAATACCGGATGAATATTTTTCCCTTCAATATCAAACATTTTTACAGAGTCTACAACAACATCCGTGTAACCGGAAAACGCTGCAGAACTATTATTCCTATTTTCACCGCACGCAATAAAAACAAATAGTGCAGAGATAACAAGTAAGGATAAATATACGCTTCTCATTTCACTCCGAAATTATCTTAACAATATCATTTTTCTGACAGAATTAAATTTGTCTGTCTTAAGTTCGTAAAAATATATTCCGGAAGGTAGCTGACGACCATTAATATTTCTGGCATTCCACTCTACCGAATATTGACCGGACGAATAATCCACATTGTCAATTATCCTTGCAACAACCTCCCCAAGTAAATTGTAAACGACCAAACTTACCGAACCGTTATCCGCCAATGAGAAGTTTATATTGGTTGTGGGATTAAAAGGATTCGGATAATTCTGCTCAAGCTCGTAAGATGTCGGCTGCTGCGTTACTTCCTCAACAGGAGTTGTATAATCCGTCTGAGCTGCATCAAGATAAATAGTTCCTGACGAATCCGCATCTTCAATCTGACGAATAACTATACCGGTAAGGGATATATCTCCCTGAAGAGTTAAATTCTCTTCCGGGAAAGACATAAGCTTCCAGCCTGTCCAGTTCAGATCGGATACAAATACCCGTTCGCTGTTACCGGAACCATCCGATACACTATAGTCAAGACTGTTGCCGCTCAGGTCGCCGTAGATCCAAATTCCGAAACGAATACTTCCCTTAGAACCCAAAGCGAATGCATTATACGCTGCTATTTCACAAACACCATTAACCGAGTTGAATGCATAATCAAGTCGCCCGGCATTATCACCATCGTAGACTTTGCTGCTCTGAATACTTAATGATGTATTATCCTCGTCAATTCCGGTAGTATTATCAGAGCCGGCCGGCTGAAGCCAGTCGCCGAACGATTCGAATCCGGAGATTACCTGACCTGTATTGTAAGTAGACTTTTCAGTCGTGAATGATATTACCTTTTCTTCACCGTAAAGCATATTTTCAATATCACCGATACCGGATTTTAAAATTACCCTGTAAGTTTTGTTGGGTGAGAGCGGATTTCTCGGTTCAAACTCGATGTAGCCTTTCGCATAAGCATCAGTATTTACGACTAGTTCCACAAATGAATCATTCTCATCATAGAATAACACATTCCCCGGCAGCGTACTCGATTTGATCGGATATTCATACTCAACCCTTACAAGCACTGTTTTGCTTATACCCGTATCTCCATCGGCAGGATAAGCTGTTAAAAGATTCAGTTTTGTTCTTGTCGTAAAATTAAAACTATAGTCTTCGGTGAGATTAACATCAAACAACGTCTTCGCAGCAGTGGACAATGTTACGGTGTATTCACTTCCACCCTGCATCGGTACTGAAGGAGTGAATACCAGTTTCTTTGAATTGTTCTCCCATGTAAAATCACCGTTAACATCAGGTGATATTGAAAATGCATCTTCCGTTGCACTCTCATTCATTCTTATATCGAATTCGAATACTATTTCCGATAACGCGCTCTGATCGCTGCTGCCGACCTGCGGAGAACTTGATACGACTGTAGGCGGATTTTCGTTCGGAACAAGCTGCATGAACCTATCCGCAAATACCGACTTGTTCGCAACAACGGTAATTGTAGTTGAATCTGTTGTATAATCCTCCGCTTCAAATACCAGAGTATGCTCACCCGGCTCTACATAATCGAACATGTAATAACCGTCACCGTAATCATCCCCGTTATAGACTCTGCCTTCCGGCTTCAATGTTACCTTTATTGAATTAAGCGGCAGCTTGTCATCGTTAGTACCTGAAATAGGCTGATACGATGATGGTACAGACTCGGTCGGGTCGCGTAGAATACCGGCAACGATACCTGTCGACAATTCCCCGGCATCATAATGCTCGAGGAACGCACGCGCAATTGCCCATGCTTCATGCCTCAAATAAACATCGTTTTTCAAACGTGTAGCTTCCGGCAAATAATCGTGAAACGAACCCTCCGAAAGTGTACCCGGCATATTCAGCGGACGCAGTACGCCAAGCCCGGAAGTACCCCATGAGGGATAAAAAGTCCAATCACCGGCTATGAACTCGGTATGGCGACTCCAGACACCTGATTTAGCGTCGTAAATAGTTTTCCATACTTCCTGTGCGAATACTTTAGATTCAGGAAAAACCGGGCCGTTTGTGTATCCCCTGAAAAGAATAAGAGGAAAATTTACCCGGCTAGATGTTCCTGTAGCGTTCGAATGTATTGAGTGGAAATAATCGACATTATTCGAATTTGCGATTCCTGCGCGTACCGATAACGCCAGGTCGTCGGAATCGTCGTTCTCGGTTCTTGTTAATATAACCTCTGCGCCGAGCGAGTCAAGTATTTCTCGAAGATGCAGGCCTTTCCCTATGTTGCCTTCAGATTCCCAGAATTCAACCGGAACAATGTGCCTGTCGTTCGCAGCATCGTGTCCCCCGTGACCGGGATCTATACAAATCTTGTATCCGCTCAGACTTTGAGCGGCTAATATATTCACCATGAATAAGGTGATAAAGATTCCGTAAAGAATTCTCATAATAATTTCCTAGTTAAACTTTAATTTCAATTTTATTATTTGTCCTTCAAGAGTATGATAAACAACCTCATCGGTCTTGAGCGAATAGTCAGGATACATTTCTATCGTGTTTCCTGTATTCGTTAAATTAACTCTTTCCATTGTGTCGAGATTTACGATTTCAACCTCGGATGAGATGAATACATTCCCGTCATCGGTATCATTCATATAAAGTACCCAGTTGCCGTCCTTTGCCCAAACCGGATAATTAGCCTTACCCAGCTCATAAAGGATATTCCCATCCAGATCGGATACAAAAGTTCCTGATCCGGCTTTAGTAAAAAGCAGTCTCGTTCCATCGGGGGAAATTGACGTCCAGAGATAATTTCCTTTGCCCAGTGGTTCCAGAATCTTTTTGCTGCCGTTTTGCAAGAGGATAATCTTCGAATTATCAACGTATACAGCTTGGTCGTCACTGGCGGACAATGACTTTCTTAATGAATTAGATACCTTTTGGGCTTCACCGTTATCTACTACATTAACCGACTTCAAGCTTCCTTTCATCGGAGGGTATAAATCTCTGCTCCCTTCAATAATTGGAGTGACTGTACCGCTGCTAAGATCCTGCGAATATAGCGATGAAATCCTTTTCATCTTTTCAAACTTGTATGCCCTGAAAATTATGGAGTTGTCGCTGCTTTCGAACACCGGATTATTACCGGCTCCCTGAAAGTCATTCAACTTCCTTAAGTTATTACCTTCGTTATCCGAAAGCCATAATCCTCTGTAGGCATCCCCGGTGAATAGAATAGAACTCCCCTTGTTACTAAATTGCGGGTAGAAAAATTGCCCCTGTTCAGGGCTTGTGATTTCTTTCTTTTCGATAACCTGAACGCTCTGAGCGCCAGTGATACCGGTAAGAATTAAGAAAATCAAAAACAGAATTGTGTTTTTATTCATACCATGTACCTGCCGTTAATTTCCGGCTTTTTTGTTATAAAATAAAGTTGTGTTAAATTTACGATCAGAAAACCCGAAAACATTCTGATACTGAGCTATGGAAAATAAGAAAATACTTTTACTTTTCTCAATTATAATCTCTTTTACACTCAATCTACAGGGTCAAAATTTTGATACTCTTGATACGGTGGTTAACGAAGCTATTACGGGGCACATTTTCCCCGGGGCGGTTATAGCTGTTGGGAACAGAGATTCAATTATCTACCAAAAAGCCTACGGGCACTATACGTACGATGAAAATTCCCCGGAAATGCAGACGAGTACAATGTTCGATCTTGCGAGCGTGACAAAAGCGTTCGGGACGAATTTCTGTGTGATGAAGCTGTATGACGAAGGAAAACTCGATATTAAGAAGAAGGTGTCGGACTATATTCCGCAATGGGGACAGAACGGGAAGCAGAATGTACGCGTTGCCGATCTTCTGATCCATGAAAGCGGATTGCCATCCTATTATCCGCCCAAACCGGGACAGTCGCGGGAAAGCATTATCGATTCGATTTACGCGCTGAAACTCGTTTATAATACCGGCTCCGACATGGTTTATAGCTGCGTTAATTTCGTTTCGAACATGCTTGTTGTGGAATCGATAGTCCATGAACCGATGTACTTGTTTTACGCTGAGAATTATACTAAACCGCTTGGAATGACCTCAACGATGTTTACGCCTCCCGAAGAGATTTGGAATCGCTGCGCGCCAACACAGGGCGGTGTTCAGGGAATTGTTCACGATCCGCTCGCTAAGGGACTTGAAGGACTCTCCGGCAATGCAGGTTTATTCTCAACTACCGGTGACCTTTCCAAGTTGTGTATGCTACTTATTAATAAGGGTACGTATAAAGGAAAGCGTTATCTAAGCGACAGTACTGTTTCTTACTTCACTAAAAGATACCATGAACACAGCACCCGCGCTATCGGATTCGATACACGCTCCGAAGAGAAAAGCTCATCCGGAAAGTATTTTTCACCAGGCACTTTCGGACATTTAGGCTATACAGGGACCTCAATTTGGATTGATCCGGTTCGAGAACTGTTCGTTGTATTCCTTACAAATCGTGTTTATCCCGATGATGAGGCCAGTATCCGCAGCACAAGACCAAAAGTCCATGACGCGGTTATTATCTCGCTTGAAGGGAAAAAGGAATAGTTTTTCAAGTGGGGTTTTATTCAAGTGATGTACTGGTATTCCTGTTTTAATAGATAAACATTATGCTAATAAACTTACTTACGTACACTTCCTGGTCAAGTAAAACCCTCCCTAGTTATTACAGCTAAATACCATCAACAAAATCAAAATACTATTGGTTAATTAGCTATAATCATAAGTTTCTAAAAAATTGCATTAACGCTATTTGAATGGTTTTTATTACATATAACCATTAAATTTGTCTAATTGTTATGTAAAATATTAAGTCTTCGGGGAACAAAAGAAAATTTAAATCCAAGATTTATCATAAATCAGTTATATCCAATATTTGGCGTTAAATAAGACATTTAACTCATAGATTAAACACATTTCAACACTGAGGAGAAATATGACCCATCTGATGAAGCTAAATAATTTTTCCTGTATTACTCTATTATTAACAATTTGGTTTACCAACACATTACTCGGAAATGATTATAAGGAATGGGGTAAGGTTGATCCTCAATATCTGGAAATGACCGTTTATTCGGAAGATACCACCGCGAGTGCAATTCGTATCTTTGACGAAGGTATAATCGACCTGGATGTCGACGGTGATATAGGGATGTATCTTAAAAGACATTATCAGATAAAAATTTTAGATGAAAAAGGTAAAGATTTTGCCGATGTAGCAATTTTCTACCTGCATAACGATATAATGACATATTTAAAGGCTCAGGTAATTCAGCCCAACGGAGAAATCATTGAAGTAGACAGTGACAATTTTTTTGAGGAGGAAGTTTCAAACAAGTATAAAGTTAAAAAATTCACTTTTCCCGATGTGCAGGTAGGCTCAGTACTTGAAGTTAAATATGAACGATTCAGCGGAGATATTCATGAACTTGACCCTTGGTATTTCCACCAGTCGATACCGGTACTTGAGTCTGAAATCATTATACATCTTTCTCCATTTTTTAACTATCAGGTTCTTATTGCAAATGATCCCAATAAACTTGTTCAGCATACAACCGGTAAGTATTATAACAGGTTAAGGGATACTTGGAAAGAGGAATTCAGATATAAAGCTGTTAACCTGCCCGCAATAAAAATTGAACCTTATATTTCATGCTTGGACAACTATCGTGCGAATGTAAATTTCCAGATTAAGAGTATTAAATATCCCGGTTATTATCGTGAAATCATTACAGGTGTAATCTCTTTATGCAACCTGCTTTTGGAAAACTCTTATGAAGATTTTGAAGAACCTGACTCAGAAACTAAAGATATTGTTAATAAGCTAGTTACACCGGATATGAGCAATAAACTTAAAGCTAAACTGATTTTTGAATATGTACGCGATAGTCTGACTCATGATATTGGAACCAGTATTTATGTCAGACGAGACCAGGAAGATATATTTGAACAAAAAAAAGCCTCGGATACGGAAAGGAATATGCTGTTGAAAGTTATGCTCCAGGCAATCGGCCTTGAAGCAACTCCTCTTCTTATAAGTACAAGACAGAACGGACTTGCCAATCCCAAAATCCCGTTTCTTTCCCAGTACAATAAGACTATTCTACTAATCAATATTGATGGGGAGTTTTTTCTCTTCGACGCACGCGATCCGTGGGTAACTTACGGTCAACTTCCTTCTTCTTCTCTTGTTGATAACGCTTTATTAGTGGAAAAAGACAATCCAAGTTACATATCAATCCCGAAGGACGGACTAAGAAGTTTGGAGATAATTGAATCTCACCTTAATGTATCTCCCGAAGGAGTATTATCAGGTAATTCTCAGGTATTAGCCGTGGGCTACGCCAGCTCAAATTACAATAAGGAATTGCATAGCCATGAAATGGTTTCCGATGTAATTAATGAAAGACTGGCGGATGGAATAGATGGTTTTAGTGTAATTAATTCCGATTCATCTCTTACCCCGGCAGCCACAGACAGTTTCTATACTAAATTCGATTTCAGCATTGAAAATTTTGCTGAAGAAATTGAGGGTGAAATCTACCTAAAACCAACCGTTTATCTTGGAGAAAGCAGGAATGTGTTTGCATCTGAGAAAAGAGCATTTCCAATAGAATTCGGCTATCTGAGAAAAAAGATTGAGACAAACTATTTTTCTTTCCCTGAGGGTTACTCAATTAGTGAGCTACCTAAGGATGTTGTAATTGAAAATGACTATTTACGGTTCCAGAGAATAATTGTGAAAACTCAGGATAATCCGTTGCAAATTGGCTTTTCAAGGCAGTACGAAATAAAACAACTTAAAGTGCCTGTTGAAGACTACTCGAAAATGAGAAGTAATTATGCCAAAATAGTTGACATTGATCAAGATGTTATAATTCTGAAAAGAACTAATTAGGGTTGCAATGCGGGCAAAGCTTTCTCTTTATATTCTGATATTTACAATAAGCAATTCTCTTATAATAGCTTCAGATTCTGTTGTATTATCAAAACAAAGAATAATTGTTATAAAGGACATAGATGAAATTCTGGTAAAAGAAACTTCTTCCATTCTTATTACAAACTCGGCTGATGCTTATCTTGGTTTCGATTCTTACAGGGAATCTGATTTCAGTGAACTCGAGGAAATGGATGCCAAAATATTTAATTTGAACGGAGACTTGATTCGTGAATTGGAAGATGATGATATTAAAGAAAGTACTGTCTCTTTTAGCAGCATCTACAATGAGCACACAACAATCTATCATAATTTACAAGTCCGTACTTTTCCATATATGATTAACTTGTCTAAAGAATATGTTATTAAATCAACCTTTTTTCTACCGGACTGGGATCCGCAGGAAAATGTTCGGGTAAATTCTGCTAAACTTGAATTGGTTTTGGAATATCCACTTGAGTTTAAATACCGGAATATAGGGAATACCCAGGAACCGAATATATCATTTAATGAAGACGGAATAAAACAGTATTCATGGGAAGTTAAAAACATTAATCAGTATAAAAATGAATACAAGAGCGCCCCGGAAGCAAGATTTCAGGTTGGAGTTAAACTGGAAGCTGTTGAGTTCGATCTTGATGGTTTTAAAGGAAGCACAAAAAGCTGGATGGACTTTGGGAATTGGGGCTACAACATGTTTAAAGATCATATGATGTTTAGTGAAGGAATTGAATTCGGCAAACAGTTTAAATCAATTGCAGATAAAAAAGAGCGTATAAAAACTGTCTACAGTTATCTTCAGGAAAATACCAGATATGTTCAGATTTATCTGGGAATCGACGGCTGGAGACCCCATCATGTAGATGCAATTCATAATTTCAAATATGGTGACTGTAAAGATTTATCGGTTTATATGATAGCCATGCTTCAAAAAGCCGGCATTGAAGCGTTTCCCGGACTTGTTCTTACCAGGGACAATGGTGTTACTGAGGCTGATTTCCCATCCAATAGATTTAATCACTGTATTGCTGTTATTCCTTCGGCAGAGGATACTCTTTTTCTCGAATGTACCAGCAATATAACTTCGATCGATAATATTGAAGCTACTATTGAAGGTGTTGATGTTCTTCTCCTGGATCCAAAAGAAAGCAGATTATTAAAAACTCCTCAAAGTACCGCAGAAATGAACAACAGTGTATTTACAGCGCATGCTCAAATAAATAACGACAGATCACTTGGTATAAAAGGCGAAATTAAGTATACCGGTAATTCGGCAATCGATATGAGAATGATAATGAAAGATAAAACTGGAACTGAAAAATCCGAGTGGCTGGCAACTAAATTTTCTAAAAAATCCGGCAACGTTACTATAAATAGTATGGACTTAGTCAATCTGACAGAACCCGATTCAAATCTAACAATTATTTTTAATGCCGAAATTAAGTACTTCGCAAGAAAGGCAGGCGACCGTTTAATTATCGAACCTGCAATGTTTAATAGAATTAACTTTGAAGGCGAAGAACCCGCTAAAAGAGTAATGCCTCTTTTAAATTATTCAGCCTATGCACAAAGTGAGAGTATCTCTTTCGCTTTGCCGGAGGGTTATAAATTAAAAAATTCTTCAAAACAGGATTCTATTACTTCATCATTCGGATTCTATTTCAATCAATTGGAAATTGATGACTCCGATATTCTATGGGCAAGTGAATTTAGATTGAATTCGCGATACATACCGCTACAAGATTATGCCGAATATTATAGATTTATGGAGACAAGTAAAAAAAATACCCTATCTAAGCTAATACTGATTAAAGAATAATCGGAATACTATTACGCAGCTCTTTTTAATTCGTATATTCCCCTACCAGCAGCATCTTTTTTCTGAAAAGTTTATCCTGGTTCCCCTGAACAATGAATTAAGGTATGGTGTGTACCGGCTTTTATTTTCTTATTGGTCTGGTTCTCTATCGTCAATTTTAATACGTCTTTTTGATCGGTAGTACTAATGTAGGTATTCGCTATTATCCAATGTTAGCACATGTATTTTTCTTATTTCCTGTATTTATAATGTCCGATTATTTTGTAATCGAATAAAATATCTTCTTCAACTTGTCCTGCACCAATGTTATGTATAATCAAATTCTTTTTTCCGTCTTCAGTCTTGTTTGCTGAAACAATACCAATATGCATTACACCGGAACCTAAATCCCAACAAACAATATCTCCAGTCTCATAGTCTTTTGGATTATCTGAAATTTCAATGTCTGTTCCCTGTCTTGAAAAGAAAGTCATTAGATTAAGTACTCTTCTATGGTCAATATTTTTGTCTGGTTTTGTATGTCCCCATTTTTTTGGATAAACATCAAAATTTCTTTTGATATCCTCATGTACTTCTCTTTGAAGGTCTATGCCAACTTTTCTGTAAGCACGAATCACAACATCTGTGCATACACCTTTTCCCCTGGGCACATCACCATTTGGGTAATTCAGTATGAGATATGAAGGGTCGTAAACCACTTTTTGTTTAGTCAGTACAAAAGCTGAGTCGGCAAGTCGATTGTAAAAATCATCTTGAGCTGATAAAATTCCGTTTGCCGGTAAAGTCAATAATATCAGTATTAAGAGCTTAATCATAGTGTAAGCTAACGGTCGGGAGTGTTCATTTGTTCAGTGTTTTTATTTCCTTTGTAATACATTCCTGTTATTCCTGTAAATCCTTTTTAAGATAAATCATATCAACAAGTTGTATTCCGTCTTCAAACATTGGGTGGTCGTAATTGTCTGTAAAAAAATTCTTAACCCGATATGACATTTCAAATCCACAACTTTCATAAAACGATAAGATTGCCGGCGTTTCGCCTGTCCCGACAAGCATTGATTTGTAGTCGTTTTTGTAGAAATCAGAAATGAAATTTATCAATGCTCTACCGTATCCATTGCCTTGATATTTCTCGTATGTTGCTATGTTTTTCAACTCGCAGGTTTCTTTGTCAATTGCTGCAACAACACAAACAGTCTTCAAGTCATCATCGTATAGTGCAAACATATCCCCACTCTCCAGATATCTGTCAATCATATCCTCCTGCTCGTCTGCTAATAGCAATAAATCAAGGTATTGCTTCTTGTTATTGGTGATTTTTTCTATTCGCATTTCTTTCTCATTTCTTCAAAAATACTTGATAATAAGCATTTGAGAAAACTGCTTTTATCGTCCAAGTGTTTTGTCATCGCTTGACCCTAACTAATGTGTAAATTCAAGTTAGTGATACGGGGATGCCCTCCTGCTGCTGCATGAGAATTCTTACACTCCGGAAAGAAAATTAATACAAACAGCAAATAGAAACAACTTAGACTATTCGGAACTGAATGAATTGTTGAATGATTGAATGAATCCGCCAGCTAACGGATGGATGAATGATTGAATTGAGGAATGGAAGTGATAAATAATTTTAAGATTTTACAGCCGTTACTGACCCATGCCTAAGGCGAAAACTCCCGCAAACGAGACACGTGCCGCAGACGGACCTGTACTCAGTCCACCCCGCTCCGCTGGGAACCGGACGGTGACAGCTATGAAATTTGTTTGCCTACTACTGAATACTAACTTGATCCGGCCGGAAATCTAATTAAAGTATTTATTAAATAGTACTGTCTTCAATCAGAAAGTTCTCTTGTTCCCTGTGATACTCAAACGTACCTATCATGGCGCGCACAAAAAATGTAGTGAGTATTGCAAGCCATATTATTGAAAAAATACCCGTGGGGAATGTAATAGCAATCATATATAATTTCATGATAAAATAATAAATGGTCATTGCTACTGCACAAAATCTGCTTTTCCTGTAGATACCGTAAGTTAAACCGAAAATGAGTAGTATATCCACTAAACCGAAAGGATCAACCGGTAAATCCAGGACATTCTTATTCGTGAGCATGGATATAAACCACGTGAGAAAGGAGATAGTTCCGAGAACCAGTCCGGCGATCCATCCTTCTTTTATCATTTTTTCATGCTTACTCAATAACCCTTTCGAAGTATTACTTTTCTTTTTATAAACATTAATGATTTTTTTAATCGTTTCCGGATTTATCTCTTCTTCGGGAGACAAATTGAATCTTTTCTTAATTTCTTCATCCAAGGCGGCCGCTTTTAACGGATTGCTTTCTCTGTCAATTCTTGAGTACACATCAACAAGAAATTCATCATTGTATTCTGCATAGTTTGGTATGTGAGATTCATTCATATAGTTAACCTGTTACTACTTATAATTAGTAGAATTATTACTTTTCAATTGGATTTAAATTTGAATTATGAGATGTGTAAAGTTCCCCCAAGTATCTTTCTCATCATAAAAGTTTGTTCCCTGTGCGTCCAAATTAATACAAACAGTAATTAGAAACAACTTAAACTATTCGGGATGTAAGGTATGAATAATGAAATTAGTAAACGGATGAATGGACTTACTTTCTCGCCACCATCAAATTCCGCCGTGTTCAGGTACAATGCGCTTCTCCTCTTCCATTGTTTACTTCACCAGGAGCATCTTCTTCCTTATCAGTTTGTCTTTACTGCCCTGTACGTACAACTGGTAAATATAAACGCCCGAAGCATAGTTTGACGCGTTCCATTCAACCTTGTGAAATCCCGGTTCTTTTATTCCGCTCTCCAACTGCTCAACAAACTGCCCGAGCATGTTGTAAACGCTTATATCTACTTTGGACTTTTCCGGAAGCTGGTATTCAAGTGTTGTTGCAGGATTAAATGGATTCGGATAGTTCTGCTCAAGTTTTAACTCCGCGGGAGGTAAAACTGAAAGTGAAATATCCTTCTGCCAGATGCCTCGATCAGTATCGATTGTGAAGATTACTTCGGCCGATTCATTTACCGGAGCGGATTTGTCGATATCAAATGCAAACATAACATCAAATTCGGTATATGATGCTAATGCCGCAATGTTTACCAGTTCTTTATCAAACCTTATCCAATCCGGGGCATCAACGCTTACATTAACATTTTTCATTATCATCATACCGGGATTCTCAACTGTAAGCTCGAAGGTATTATTTGTAGAGGCAAAAGGTATCTGGTAAGTCTGCTGTCCGACTAGTATTATTGAAGTCATTATTAAGATTAAACTTATTTTTTTCATTTCCGGCTCCCCAATTAACAATCAAATCACTAAAAACTAATTAAGATTATTTAATAAAATTCTACTCGGTGACATTCAATATAAACTGGACATTGTTATCAATCCCAATATCCTGTTTTATATCAGATTGTGTGCTTAAATAATTCACCCTAAACGAAAGATTTTTCGGAAGCAATTCTATGTTAACTATCCCATCGATTGTCTCCCCGATTGTTCTCCAACCTCCGGAATAGTATTTAACAACTGCCCCGCTTAAAGGAAGATTGTTTTGATCATGTACATTAATAATGCAATTTACGGTTGGGAACACGACCACTGGATTGCTATCAATATCCTGTTTCTTATCATCGCTTGCGTATGCGTAAGTCATCCTGAAACTATAGTTGTTCGGAAGTAGTTCTCTGCTAACCGCTCCGGTAAAAGTTGTTCCAAACTCTCTCCAGCCGCCCGAATAATATTTAACTGCAGCCTCGTCAGCAATCAGGTTATTCTGACTGTCACGTAACTCAACTTGTGTATTCACAGTTTGGAAAACAACTGTCGGATCAGTACCCACATCCTGCTTCTTGTCATCACTCGAGTATGCATAGGTCATTCTGAAACTGTAGTTGTTAGGCAACAGTTCCTTACTAACTACTCCGGTTGATGTTGTTCCAAACTCTCTCCAGCCACCGGAGTAGTATTTAACAACAGCCTCGTTAGCAATCAGGCTATTCTGACTGTCTCGCAATTCAACCTGAGTATTCACTGTTTGGAAGACGACTGTTGGATCGGCACTGATATCCTGCTTCCTGTCGTCACTGGCAAATCCGTATGTTAGTCTGAAGCTGTAGTTATTAGGCAACAGTTCCTTACTAACTATTCCGGTTGAAGTTGTACCGAACTCTCTCCAGCCCCCGGAATAGTATTTAACAACAGCCTCATCAGTAATCAGGTTATTCTGGCTGTCACGTAATTCAACCTGTGTATTCACTGTTTGGAAGACGACAATCGGGTCAGTTCCAATATCCTGTTTCATATCGTCACTCGCGTATGCGTAAGTCAGTCTGAAGCTGTAGTTATTAGGCAACAGTTCTTTACTAACTACTCCGGTTGAAGTTGTCCCGAATTCTCTCCAGCCCCCGGAATAGTATTTAACAATTGCTTCATCAGCAATCAGGTTATTCTGACTGTCACGTAATTCAACCTGGGTAATCACGGTATGGAAAACAACATTCGGATCAGCACTAACATCCTGTTTCTTATCATCGCTCGCAAATGCGTAAGTCAGTCTGAAGCTGTAGTTATTAGGCAACAGTTCTTTACTAACTACTCCGGTTGAAGTTGTCCCGAATTCTCTCCAGCCCCCGGAATAGTATTTAACAACAGCCTCATCAGTAATTAGGTTATTCTCACTGTCACGTAACTCAACCTGAGTATTTACTGTTTGGAAAACTACTGTCGGATCAGCACCCACATCTTGCTTCTTATCATCACTTGCAAATCCGTAAGTTAGTCTGAAGCTGTAGTTATTAGGCAACAGTTCCTTACTAACTACTCCGGTTGATGTTGTTCCAAACTCTCTCCAGCCTCCTGAGTAGTATTTAACAATTGCTTCATCAGCAATCAGGTTATTCTGACTGTCACGTAATTCAACCTGAGTATTTACTGTTTGGAAAACTACTGTTGGATCGGCACTGATATCCTGCTTCCTGTCGTCACTGGCAAATCCGTAAGTTAGTCTGAAGCTGTAGTTATTAGGCAACAGTTCCTTACTAACTATTCCGGTTGAAGTTGTACCGAACTCTCTCCAGCCCCCGGAATAGTATTTAACAACAGCCTCATCAGTAATCAGGTTATTCTGGCTGTCACGTAATTCAACCTGTGTATTCACTGTTTGGAATACGACAATCGGGTCAGTTCCAATATCCTGTTTCATATCGTCACTCGCGTATGCGTAAGTCAGTCTAAAACTATAATTGTTCGGTAATAGTTCTTTAGCAGCGATACCGTTTGATGTTGTGCCGAACTCCCGCCAGCCACCGGAGTAATACTTCACAATAGCCTCGTCAGCAATCAGGTTATTCTGACTGTCTCGTAATTCAACCTGTGTATTTACTGTTTGGAATACGACAGTAGTATCTGTTCCAACATCCTGCTTCTTGTCATCACTCGAGTATGCATAGGTCATTCTGAAACTATAGTTGTTCGGCAATAGTTCTTTATCAGTAACACCGTTTGATGTTGTACCGAACTCTCTCCAGCCCCCGGAATAGTATTTAACAACAGCCTCATCAGTAATTAGGTTATTCTCACTGTCACGTAACTCAACCTGTGTATTTACTGTTTGGAAAACTACTGTCGGATCAGCACCCACATCTTGCTTCTTATCATCACTTGCAAATCCGTAAGTCAGTCTGAAGCTGTAGTTATTAGGCAACAGTTCCTTACTAACTACTCCGGTTGAAGTTGTCCCGAATTCTCTCCAGCCGCCCGAGTAATAATTCACTGCAGCCTCGTCAGCGATCAGATTATTCTGACTGTCTCGGAACTCAACCTGTGTATTTACTGTTTGGAAAACTACTGTCGGATCAGTTCCAATATCCTGTTTCATATCGTCACTTGCGAATGCATAAGTGATTCTGAAGCTGTAGTTGTTTGGAAGTAACTCTTTTTCCACTACCCCGCTTGAAGTTGTCCCGAATTCTCTCCAGCCGCCCGAATAATACTTTACAGAAGCCTCCTCATTTATCAAACTCCCTTGACTATCACGAAGTTCTATTTCTGCGTTAACCGTCTGAAATGAGTAAGAATTATTTTGTGCCGGGATATGCGAAACAGTCTGCGATGCATTTTCGTAAGTCATTCGTAAACTTACCTGTGATAAATCAGTTTCTACTGTAAAACTTCCGTCACCATTATCCACAGCATCCTGCCAGCCTCCTTCGTAAAATTTCACAACACCTCCGCCAAGAGTATTTCCCTGACTGTCAATTAGATTAACAATAAGATTCGGATTAGTATCTTCGGGTAATTGCTCAAGGAGATACTCGGAATTAAATCGTAGTAAGGCATAAGCTTCACTTGTTAGAGTTGATGAACTATCCACATCCACCTGTTCCAATAATGTAGACAATGTTGATCTGGCTAATCCATTCTGATCTTGTACTAAAGCTGATTTAACCGTGTTAAGATATCCGGCATACTTGTTATGAGTCTGCTGGTCTTTTATCCATTCCAACTCGTATGAACGGTCGTTATAGTTTAGGAGGGTATCGAGGAAATCTTGAACATCAAATGGATTGGGTGGATCCTGTGGACTAATAATTTCTAACATAAAGCCATTATTAAAAATATTATTTGATCCTGGCTCAATAAGTTCTTCTCCTTCTGGAGGTTCTATGTAACCAATGCAGTAGCTGGAATATATTGAAGGAAGCCCGGTACTTGATATCAGAAATCCACTAATTGTGCTACCTGCAAATATATCATAAAGTGAATCTAGTGAAGCCCATATAATTGCTTTCTTATCAGATCTTATATGTTTTCTTGCTCTCCAACTAATCGGAGCTTTCAATTTAACACTATCAGCGGCATACTTGACGATAAACATCCATATTTCTTGATTTGCACTATTTTGATTCAAAACTCCATACGTATAAAATAATGTGTCATGATCAAAATGAACAGTGCATTGGATCTCCGGTTCAACTTCCCGCGTAGATGGATAGGCAACTAATCCTGCATCCTGTGCTAATCTATTTTCACAGATAAATAAACTGACAATTAAATATAAAACTGTTTTATAAATATTCATGATTTCATTCCTATTGTAAATGAAAATGATCACTATGTCTAAATGGTTGTCCCACGATTTGGCTAATAATTGACAATAAATCTCTTCGCTGTACTGCAGATAAAGATATTCTTTCATTTGATTGATTTAGGACATCAAAACTTATATCAGCATTATTCCCCATTCTATGTGTGCAATGTCCATTTCCATGTTCACCACAATGTGCTATATTAACGTCCTCGTACCAATCACCACCAATATCAAATCCTCCGCCAAACGGTAAACTCATATCGTTTATTCTTAATCGTAGTTGTGGATAATCATTATTAAATATTGTAGCAATATCAATAATATTGGCAACCAACTCTTGACTACCCCAATGATCATTATCTGTTGTATATCCAGGTGGGCCGTGATGCGCGGCAGTTCCTCCGATTTTAATATATGAATTGCTGGTAGGAAGTTGGACTAAGTCCGGTACCTCTTCAGCTATCGTAACCGTATCAGTCAATAATTTATTGCGGGTTGACTCCAGACATATTCTCATACTGTCACCGAATACAGATGCATTATAAAACAGACTATCGAATCTGCCTTCCTCATCAGTCCTGTCAAAAAGAGGTCTTACTTGTTCATTACTGCCGGGACGAGTGAAATAACCGAAATTTGCATTTGTATCAGGACGCGCATTTGTATGATCATGCCCGCCAGTACCTTCCACATACATTGTTGTAAGCTTGAACGGATGATCATCCACAGGTTTGCTTCCTCGTTGAGTCACAATATTAAAGATTTTCCTTGAGTCTTCTGCCGCAATAATCCTAATATTATTCCTGCCAATATATGTAGGCTGAACTGTAAAAGGTTCCGTCATATCTATTTTAAGGCTCTGCCTGAGCACAACAGCCTCTTTTTCTCCCAACTTGGTTGTATCTTCTTGAAGATAGACTTTCAGAGAGCAGAGTTCAAGAGTTTCCGGGTTCATATTTACAGCCGCTATTTTAAACTTTCCTTCATTCGCGTCCTGATATCGAATATCTGTAATTTCATATGGATCGGTCATAAGAGTATCACCGTTATCATCGATCAAAGTACAGTAATCTATATTTGTCTCAACACATAGTGTTAACAACGTGTCGGGATTTAGCGCAACATCATTACCTTCCCAATCCTTTGCATGTACAATTAATGTCCCGGTTTCAGTAAATGCAATAGTATCTTTAATTGAAATTGTATCAGGTTGAATTTCGATCTCGAAGTGATCAAGCGGCTCAATAGTTGTTATAAACGTCTTTCCTATTCCCATAATTGTATTATAAGTCGAGTAAATATCACTTTGTGTTGACTCAATTTCATTATAAGGTTTTTTTCTTAATGTCTTTGATTTAAACTCGCTTTCCAGAGACATCTGTCCACTTGAAATTCCAATATCTTTATCTTTCCGATCCTTTTTTACTGGAGCACTTATACCGGTCCCATCCGGAATTGGTACTGCGGATACTCTCAGTACAATGTTGACTGTATCAAGACTAATACTATCTTTTGCCACTAAGAACAAACAACTATTACTGACATAGTTAATGTTTGGAATACCCTCAAAACAGTCTGCTGTATCCTGCAGAAATTCAGATTGAAGTGTTGCGTACTCCCCACCTTCCAGAAGTTCAACATTATAAGTCTGAAGATTATCAAACGGGACATAAGTAAAATCGGTGTAATCACTATATGTTATTCCGAATCGTTTCATGAAAACCACCATGGCTGAGTCTCCGGGCTCAAGTATTTGTGGATCAAACTCGACTTTAATCGGATAGTTCTCATTCTCAACTATTTTAATATTGGCGGTGATGGGACTAACACCCGGATAAGTTACACCGTATTGAATTTGAGTGTATGTACTATCACCAGGTAAATCACCGTAAGCCAAGTAGTATAAATAATACGAATCGAATATACCCGTCATGGATGAATCAACCATTCGTATTAACTGACCATCAGGATAAAACTCTTCATATGCCATCAGACCGTATTGTGTACCGGAAATTTGTTGAGCATAAAAAGTTGAATACCATGGAAGTGAACCACCGTTAAATATGGACCAGACATCTGAACACTGAACCGGATCGGTATCCACATATATTGAAACCTTTTCCCCATGCGGCACCTCAGTCACACCGTTATAACTTAAGATGTAATCCGGGATTACGACTAAGGTATGATAATCTATAGAGTCCATTGTTGCCAGATTAGTATACCTTATAGTAACTTCGCCTTCATCATAAAAGATCATCTGATATTTCACATATCCAATTATCGAACGGTCAGGAACACCCTGGATATAAAATTCATCACCATCCCCGACCATATCAGCACCATGAACAGAGTCAAGAGAGGATGGAAGTAATCTTCCCCAATTTAGTGGCGAAGCTCCTGTAACCGAGTCCCATTCAAAAACTTCAATAAAATCGCACTTATTAATTCCCTGAACGACTTTAACTGAGTAGTCTGCGCTTGTATCGATAGAATGAGTTTGAAAATTCGCTTGATAATTAAATGCCTGTTGTGCAACATCGAATGGATATGAAGAGTTGATCCAAACAACCTGCCATGGATTATCATAGTCATTAGTGTATATGTAGGGTCTGCAGGGCCAATATTCATCATCAGATATTGTTACTTGAGTTTTTTGAATGGATTCTTTAGTGGCAGGATCTAATGTTACTCGCTCTTTAATTTTAACCTGAGCGGTTGAAATTGTAAAACTGAACAGGAGGAAGAGGAAAAGAGGAAGGTTACTTTTCTTCATAGTTGCTCCCCGTTTTTATTGTTTTGTTACTACTTAGCTCCCCAGCTATTTTTAAGATAAGAGTTTTAACTTGTGTTTGTCAAGTTAAAAAATTAATTTTTCAGCATTTTTCTTATACCTCATATCCCATTTGAAAATTATTCCCGGCTATTGGCTTGTAAATTTCAGTGAATAAATATTTAGTGATTTTTAAACCATTATTGCCGGCGGCCTTATCTATAAATAGTTGACATCCTTATGCAGGTTAATGCAACATTTAACATAATAAACCTTATTTTTGGTGTCATTTACTCACAAATTCCCTGAATTGATATGAATACGGTTACTGCAGACATCAAAGAATTCATCCAGCATTGTGTATACGAAAAAAACCTTAGTCCCAGGACTATTAAGAGTTACAAAATAGACCTCGTACAGTTCGAACAGTTCCTTATTAAAAACAGTTGTACTTTAATAACATCTGAGATCGGCAAAACGGATTTAAGAGATTTTCTTGATTCGGTGTCGGAACTTAAACCGAAATCCATAAAACGAAAAGTCGCTACCATCCGCGCTATGTTCAACTACCTTGAGTTCGAAGATATTATCCAGGTTAACCCGCTAAGGAAAATGAGAATCAGAATTAAAGAGCCTAAGAGTCTGCCCAAAGTTATGGATATCCGCGAGGTCGGTAAGATATTCAGATCGGCATACAACGCTAAAGAAAAAGCCGCACGTACCTTTTCCCGTTTCGAAGCGCTGCGGAATGTTGTTGTTGTCGAACTTCTGTTTGCAACAGGCGCGAGGGTTTCGGAAATCGCGGGACTGAAGAAAGAGAACATCGATATTCGTACCGGCGCGGTATCCATTAAAGGTAAAGGCGACAAGGAAAGACTCATCCAGATTTGCAATAAGGAAACTCTTAAGATACTTAAGGACTATTACTCTTTGTGCCGTGACAAAATAAACGCATCTGGCGGGTACTTTCTTATTAACCGTCTCGGCGGCAGACTCTCGGACCAGTCTATAAGAAAGATAATTAAAAACCTTTCTCTCGATGCCGGCATACAAAGACATATAACGCCGCATGTATTCCGGCACTCGTTCGCCACTCTCCTGCTCGAAAAGGATGTAGATATTAAGTACATCCAGCTTCTTCTCGGACACAGTTCCATTATGACAACACAAATTTATACGCATGTAAACCGCGCCAAACAGAAAAAAATACTGCGTACAAAACACCCCAGGAAGGACTTCTCGATGTTCACTCCCCTCGTTATCTGAATGAAGGATAACTAAAGGTTAACAAATAGTGAAAAGGAAAATCGTCCTAGGAATTCATATTGGTCATGACAGAAATGTTGCTCTCATAGAAGATGGTATCCTCATTGGACAACTTGCACAAGAGAGAATAGATAGGATTAAACACTCAAATTCACATCACATACCTTATCAAGCTATATCGCGTTTGCTTGACTATTGTAGAATTAAAATCAAAGATATTAATGCAATAGGAATTAGTTATACAAATGTAATTATTGATAATATAATTGAAGAATTATCTTCAGAATTATTGGAAGTATTTGATCTACATGAAATTCCAATATTAGGTGTTAGTCATCATACTTGCCATGCTTTCGCATCATTTTATACCTCCAATTTTAACAATGCGTTAGTTCTCATTGCCGATGGAGCAGGAGATATCATTGAAGATAAAATTGAAGCTGAAAGTATGTATATTGCAGATAGAACCAACATTAAATTACTTCACCAAAGGCTGCAAGATTTCGGATTAACGAGGACAGATAGAAAAAATTCATTTCATTTAGATTATATGCATCCCATTGACTTAACAAAACAAATAAGTCTAGGAAGAAAATATGAACAATTTACTTATTTAATAAATTTTAAACATGACGAGGCCGGCAAGACTATGGGACTTGCTTCCTACAGTAAACCTTTGTTTCAAATCCCACCAGTCAAACTACATGGTTTAGATTTTCAATTAAATTACCAAGAATATCTCACAGATATTAATGAATTTAGAATTCACAAAGGATTATCCTGGTATAGTTTTCTTCAAAGTTATCGAGCTGGTATTGCAAGTCTTGCGCAAGATATTATCGAAAAATATATACTGAAAATATTGAATAACGTTAATAAAACAGGGAGTTTCAAGAATTTATGTTTAGCTGGAGGTGTATTTCTTAATTGCTTATTAAATCACAAAATATTAGAGAAGACTAAATTTAATAATATTCATATTGTTCCATCTTCTGGTGATGATGGACAAGCGATTGGAGCAGCATTTTTCACATATAAAAAACTGTATGGTGAAATACAAACATCATCTTCAACTTTACCATATCTTGGACCATCATATATAAATGCCGAGATAGTGGAAAGGTTACAGCACTTTGATTTGCAATATGAATTTGTAGACAATGCTGAATTGTCTAATATTATTGCACATTCAATTTCAAAGGGTAAAATTGTTGGTATTCTAAGAGGTAGATCGGAACTTGGGCCCAGAGCTCTATGTCATAGAAGTATTTTAGCCGATCCCCGCCCTAAAGATATGAAAGATCGACTGAACAAAATAAAAGGTAGAGAACTCTTTAGACCATTTGCTCCAGTTGTCATTTCTGATGAGGAATTTAAATATTTTGAATTAATTCAAAGTTCACCTTATATGTTACTTGCAGCTAATACCAGAAAAGAATTTCGAAAAAAACTAGCAGCAATTACTCATGTTGATAATACTGCGAGAATTCAATCTGTTTCTGAAGATAAGGAACCTTTCATATATATGCTTTTAAAAGCATTTAAATCTGTATCTGGTTTTCCAGTCTTACTCAATACATCCTTTAACTTAGCTGGTGATCCTATAGTGGAAACACCGCACGATGCTATATGTACATTTTTAAACAGTGATATAGATATGCTGGTATTAGAAAATTATTTAATAATCAAAAAAGTTTAAAATATTGGTGTGTAGTATCCATTTTGATAAGGATATTTAAATGATGTTTTATGTCTTCTTGTGCTAGTAAAAATAGGATTTCCTTTAAGTGCTTTTTCTAAAATTTGTCTTTTATTTTTCTCTTTAAAAAGAAACTCATTATCGTAAGCTTCTAAAGTATAGATATACTTCATGCCTAGATCTTCACTAAATTCACCGAAAAACCTTACAATATTGCTTATGGCTAGGTAATTAGGATAAATACCGTCTCTTGCACCTAAAAATAATAGTCCTCTTCTTCTAAGACGTTCATGACAAGTTTGGAACCTACTCCGTATTATATCCAGATCACTTTTTTCATGAATATTAACAACGGCTGCTAAATTATCGAAAGCCCAGTCGAACAATCCATTACCATATCTAATGGAATTAGATTGGCCAGCATTAATATACTCAGTTGCAATTTTATATCTGATTTCCTTTTCTTCAAAGCATTGTAGACCTAGTGTAGCGAGAAATAATTGAGCTCGCATAATTGAATCGGACAGATTGTTTTTTGCTGAATATAGTAATAAATCTTTGGTCTCATAGTAAATGTCTTTGAGCAAATCTAGATTATCATGATCATAAATTGATTTGATTATAAGGATTGTTAATTGAGTATAAATCTCAAATCTTGTAACTTGAATTTTTTTCGATTGTTGATAGGCTTTTTCAGCTGCATTCATTGCAGTGATTTTGCCATTGTATAGTTTCAAACCAGCATCGGTTATCAAATGACATGCAAGCAATTTTTCATCATTTGTTTTTTTTACTGAATACTTTGCAAGTTTTCCATAGTTTTTAGATAATTCTAAGTGATTCATTTTTCGATAGAATTCTGAAAATCTATCATTTAAATCAAATTCCAGATGAGGATAATCCAGTTTTCTATTTCTGACCTTACTTTCGATTTCAAGCATCAACTGTAATGCTTCTGTTGTCTTCCCCATATTTTGTAGACCATGTGCTTGAAGTTGATTTATTGCTAATGAGTAATATGATTTCTCGGAGTTACTTCCATATAGAATAGCGAGCATTTTTTCAGATTTAACACAGGATTCTTGACCAACATAAAGAGGAAAATTATGTATTCCCATATATGCTTTAGCTAAAATAACTTTCACAATTTCTTCTGAATCTATATTAATTTTAATAGCACATTCGAACAAATTATCCAAGTAATTGAAGTAATTTTTATCAATTTCCTCAGAACTGAAGTTCGTTACATTTTGTATTCTATCCCATATTGGTTTAAATAGATTGAAAGCTCTTCTGTTCTCACCAATAAAGTAATACAAATTTGCTTTTTCGAAGTTTGATAGCAAATTAAATAGTCTTGTATTACTAATTAATAATTTGGCATATTTTTCTCTTCGACCAGATGACTGAGAGTATTTTCTTACAAAATACAATAGGTTTTCATGTGTAAACGAAACTCTACTTGTCTCATTGTTATATTTTATGAATCTTCTTTCTTGCAAATTTATCCAGACTTCCTCGTATTCTCTCCCATCCAGAAACAGATTAAAGATCTCTTCTTGAATCTCATATCCAAAGAAAGAGGCAATAACCAAGAATTGTAGCGATAACTGACCTCGGCTGGTTTTTCTTAGTGACTCTAATCTCTTAAAATGGATCTCTTCAATTGAGCTGGGAAAAGAATTGTCGGATGAGAATTTTTCAACATCCAAAATGCCGATATACCTTCGTGATAGGAGTTGGGCTAAATCAAGATCAAGAAGATATTGTATAAGTTCTACGATAATGAACGGATTATTTTGACAAAGTTTTGCAATTTTATCTATTCCTGACTTTGGAATGTTATATATTATCTCTTGAATCAACAACTCTGATTCGGATGATTCGAAGGGGAAAACCTCAAAATTTGTGATTTTATCATTCTTAAGAATTTCACTCAATTGAAGTAAAGAAAAGTACTCTTCATTGGGAAATGTAAAATCATTTCTGCCAGTTAATAGAAATACTATCGAAGTATTTTTCTTTGGCTGATTAATTAAGAAATCTTTAAAGATATTAATGATATCTTTTGAGCAGTGATGTAAATCTTCAAAGCAAATTATCCAATCACTTGCAACTGGGTTGAAATTAAACAGAAAATCACGAAGACAACTTTGAATATTGTCCGATTGTGGTGTTTTATAATCAACAAGCGTTAAAAAATCAAGAAAGTCTGAAATCTTATTTTCGGTTGAAAAATAAAATTGTCGATAATTATATTTTGTATCTTGCAGTGTTTTTGCTAGTTCTTCAATTATTCTACTTTTTCCAATTCCAGCTTCACCAATAACGTTAATTATTGACAAGCCATCATTTTCAATGAGCAATTTTTGAATTGAAGATTTTATTTTTTTGTGTTTTGTACCAACAAAAGGTGGATCAAATATAAATTTCAACTCCTTTTCTTGAACGATTATGGTTTCGTGGTTGAATTGACTTTCTATTTGTAGTCTCAAATCTCCAGGTCCATCAAATAGAATCCGTTCACATTCTATTCTTAAACAAATTAAACCATATGGGGATATTATCTTTTCAAATTCTTTGTATGATATTTTCCAGCTTAGATCAGAAGCCAAGTTAAGTGAAACCATTTTACTTTGATTCGAATAATTTCTAATTGAAAAGTAAATATCAACCTTTCTATTATTCTTAAAGAATTTATGCTCAACTTGATATTCAATACTTATCTGGTCTGCTTTGTTTGCTATATGATTACTGCCTACTGGAACTAATTTTGATGCATAAAATTCATTTTTAATATTGGTCTTTTCTAATGACCGATATAATAAAAACCTATCGATCAAAATAAATTGAACATTTTTATTTTTCCAATTTTCTTGAGCAAGGTATTGATAATAAGGTGTAATGGTTGCGTTAGTTACTAAAACATAGTAGTCAACTTTTGATTCAAAGTTTTGTGGGATGTCAACTAAAAATGCATCAGTTAATCTTTCCTGTGAGGTGGTTTTAACCTCCACGTATATAGTACTAATTTCATTTCCAACTTTCTTTTGAATGATCGAACCAAATAATTTGAATGGGTGTTTGGCGTGTATTATAAAATCCTTTCCATAATCTTTAACCTGGTCAGTAGCATAAACTTTTATTTTTCCGTCTTTGGTTGCCACATTATTCTTTAAATACTTTCCAATGAGAATTTCAAATTTAGCAGCTCCATCCTGGTTAACCGGCCAAGAAAAATCATTAAAGTTATGACCTATGATCTTTGTTACACCAGGCATATAATAATGTTAACCTTTAGTTATCCTTTGTTCAATTAAGTTCACGATTATTCAAAATGCTCCATTTGGGGAGTATTTTGTAAACTTTTCAATAAAAACCTGATAAAACCAATTCTCAAGAATTAGTATTTAATTTTCAAATAATTCTACCCACAAAGAACCATCTTTTAACAATATTCCATATTCAATATAGGAAGGAATCCATGAGTCGTCTTGATAAATTGGTCTTGAAAAACAAAACGTCCCTATGTTCTTAGAACAATGGCGTTCCATTTTTCTAAAAACCTTTCCTCTCTGTGACAATCCACGATTGATCTCTTTTAATTGGGGAAATAAATTAACATCAAGACCACCGCCAAGACTGTGACCTATAAAATGACCTTTATCGTAATTCTTATTAAACACCTTTGCTGATGGTCCCAAAAATCCAACCATTCTACTTCTATCTCTTTTGTCTCTTATTAATTTCGATTTACCATAAACCGCAACTACTCTATCTTCATGAGTTTCCTTAGTTTTTTCAGATTCAAGGACTAATTCAGATGAAAAATCAAATAGGAATTGGAAACCACTTTCGGAAAACTTAATAACATTTGTCGAATTCCGGGTCATTTTAATGTATTTATTTAACCAAATATCTGGAAGGCCATGACTTAGTGATTTAATCATATTATTATAACTGAGATATGAAAACTCTTCTATTATCGTGTTATAATTAATAGTGCTTCTTATCATATTATTTTAGTGTATTGTTTTAACCAACTCTTTAACGATATTACTTCTAACCTCTCCCATCCTGTTTGCACCTTTTTCACAGGCAGCGCCTCTCACACAGATTACATCAACTCCGGTTTCCCAGTAGTACGGTAATTCTTCTTTTGTTATCGAACCTGCAATCCATGCTTCAAGATTATTTTTATGACAGTTATCAGTGAATCCTTTAATCTCTCTGTATGTAAAATAATTCGACAATCTTTTCCCAACTGATTTGTCAAAAGTATCAATTAAAATTCCATCAGCTTTTATTTTTTCACCCAGTTGAGGTCCTTCTGTCAACGGATTAAAAATTTTTACCAAATCATCATCTGCAAAAAAAGAAGGAATAACTTTCTTTTGGGGATACCAATGTTTGACAGTACGAACAACTATCTCTGAAAGATATTCTGCTTCTTTAAAGTCCATACCTCCAAAACCGACTTTTATTATATCTGCCCCTGCAGTTGCAACTCCCAATGCGGCTTGTGCTGCTGTGCTCCTGCGCGCTTGTTCTTCACCTATATTTGTAGAAACTAAAATCTCTTTTGGCAAATTCTCTCTGATTGAAAAAATATTTAAAGGATAAGGGGTACCGAGAGCCGAAGTCGGATATTCAGCATCTGCAATTTTTGCTCCTCCTTCTACTGCTTCTAAAGCTTCATTTTTACCCCGAACACTAACAAGCAATTTTTGCATAGTCCCTCCTAAATATCTACTTTATTGTAGTGATTCTCTTTTAATTCTCTTTATCAAGCTCTCAAAAGCAATATTAACCCAATCTTTTTTCCACTCAGTTCGGAAATCGATATCATTCGAATTTGGTTTATCAACCAAATCTTTAACTCTAACTATTGTAGGGATTGGTATACTATCTCCTATTAGAAGAGCCTCTTGTCTTTCAAGAACGGAAAGGGAATCTGTTATCGCACTGACATTATCTGGCATTAATCTTCTAACATATGCTTGATCGGTTGGATTTGTTAATCTCATAGCAACAAAATTGTTGCATTGTGAAAATATTGTTTCTGATATTTCAGAAGGTCTTTGACTTACTATCATCAAAGACAAGCCATATTTACGACCTTCCTTTGATATTCGCTCAATTGATTTTTTTACAGAATTATATTTTGCAGATTCACTTTGAGGTATATAATTATGTGCTTCTTCTAATACAATCAAAAAAGGTGCTTCCTTTTCCTTGATTGATTTATAGTTAAAACAGAAGTCGAATATTAGCCGGCTAATTAACGACACCACAATACTTAATACTTCAAAAGGAATACCACTTAAGTCAATGATAGTGATATTTGTTGTATCTTTCTCTATATATCCGACAAACTGTTTTAGTATGTAAGGCAAATCCTTAGTTATATATATAGAATTATCTTTATTTTTAGGCTCGAAGAGAAACTTTAACCTTTCATCCTGTACTTTATTCCCTAAGCGCAAAACAAAACGATCAAAATCTCCATTAAATGGTCCCCCATTTGTTTTATCAGCTTTTGCTGAAGATTGAGGGGCAAATTCACATATATCGTTAAAATATACATCCAATCTATTATCTATCAAAGTGTCATCAGATAATTTTGGACGATTATTATTCCCTTCAGCTTTGCCAATCATTTCATTATTCATATTTGATATATAATTCTGAACTTCTTTTATACTAAAATATACTGGTGTATCATACGAGATTTTGTCAAGGTTCGTGTTATGCTTTTTCTTATTTTCAATCACTGCATAACGAAACTGCGAAATCTGATTATGAGAACTTTTTTCATTGCTTTCAATAAACATTTCTTCCAATTCTTCCGAGTTCATTAACCAATATGGTAAAACCAGGTTGCCAACATTTAATATTTTAGCAGTCTTAAATGCTGTTGAATATTCACCATGTAGATCAAACAAAAGTATATGTGAGTTATTCAGAATGCCTTCTTCCTCCTGTGTATCAGATGGCTTTATTCCTTCCTGAAGAATCTTTGCAACTGTACCTGATTTTCCTGAACCAGTTGAACCGACTACAGCTATATGTTTACTAAAAAATTTATCGCCATCAACAGCAATTTCTATATTAGTATTCTGAGCAAGATCAGAGAAGATAAATTCTTTTTCTTTGTCAGTTCCAGAATATATACTTTCCAATAATATCTCATCAGCTATCTCGACATTAGTAGGAGGGATAGCTATCTGTTGACCGCCTCTCTTAAATTTACCTTTATCATCAATAAAACCTATAGGTTGAGCATCCAAAATAAATGACGGCGGTGTTGCAACAACTTCTCCACCTCCCGACATTGTCTCTTTTATTTTATAGCTTTGTACCAAAGCAATAATTGAGGTATTAGCTTCATCTGAAATTCGAAGATAACTACCGATAGTAAAATCCTTTGCTTTATCTCTAAATTTCTCTGGTTCAAGAACCTCAATTTGAATAAGACTAGGTCCCACTGATAATATTCTAAAAATATCTGAGTTTCCGTTTTCTTCCATCTTCATCCTATTATTTTATTTATATCAGTTAAACCTGCTAGATACTTCACATCAAATACTTGTGCAGCCTCAGAATATTGATAGGGACAATCATTATTGGAGAAGTTAATAACAACATCAGGAGAATCGATTTGAGTTATATTATTATTCAATGACGTTAATGACAATAGTTTTAGTGAGTATGATGAGGTGCTAATCTTCTGCCCATTTTTTGTCGTATTAATAATAGGGAAAGTATTAAAATGCGATGGACTGAATTTTATATGCTCATAACCATCATTAAACATGATATTTTTACTAAGAAATCTCTCCTTGAGCTTTCTAATTTTATCGAGGTCTAAATCAATAATAAATGTAAGTGGCTTTGTTGTTCTTAAAATTTTACCCAATGAATAATATTTATTCACAAGATCTTCGATCAAAATCGCAAGAGATAGAGTGCCTTCTTGATTGCGAATTATATCATCCCCGATTACTATATATCTATTTTTCGTTTGTGCAAATGCATTGGATGTTTTTATTTGTTCTTTTATTAATCTTATATATTTTTCATGAGTTCTTAATTTTATGTACCATTCATTAAATAATTTTTTTCGACAATCTATTGCATTAGTAAATTCTTTGCGCGTCACTTTTCTGTTATCAATATTAGGTTCTTTCGCTTTATCAAGTACAATTCTTAAAGCGTTGTTATAAAAGTATGTATCCGCTTCAAGATCGGAACAGGAGAACTCTTTTTTCAATTTATTCACTACATACTTTTGTTGTCTATCAAACTCATAAGCGAAAATCAACTTAAATACCTTAAGAAAGGAAGTTAATTTATTATCCGAAATATTATTTTCCTTATGATATACTCTCTCCCGTTTCTTTTCTTTATATGTTAAAATATTCTTCAAATTCTCTAAAGTAATATTATATTGTTCTCCAGGTGTTTCACTCGTAAAGTGAGCGTATAGAGTATAAGCCATTTTGTCGGAGGCATTATTATTAATGAAGTGATCCAACATTAAAATGATAGGTTCTCTTACAGCTGAATTAGTTAATTTTTCTTTTGACAAATATTTACATTGAATCGCAGTTGTTTTATCAGCAGTGTTAACATCGATATCTTCTATACCTTCAATAACTACAGAATCACTAGCCTTTCTAAGCCCTAGGAAATTCAAAATAGTGGTATCAAATTGGTAATAGTAACCTTTTATAGTTGCATTTGCGGCACGATTGATCATATCTATTCTAGGTCTATAAATCGTTAAGGATTACGTACAACAATAATTTCCGCTGATCCAATAATGAGATTATATGTTTTAAAAGATTAGTCCCTCACACATCTTCCACGGTATGAAGATTTCGATGTGCGTTCTTAAAATAATTTAATTTTCATTTAAACGAAACTTAAATTGTAAGACAAATTAATAAATTGTAACGGAAGCATAATTTTTTACAAATAGTTGAAGTAGTTTTGCAGACAAAAACAAATTAGGAAATGTTGGTTTAACTGTGTTTATGTAATTTTATAAGGAGTCAGTTAAAGATTACCTGAGAAATTAGTCGAAAGTAATAAACTGTAATCTCAAAATTATCTTTAAATAATACTGTGCTTTTTACTTCACAACATATACTTTGTCGAACCAGAATGATTTATTAGTCAAAGCCCAGGTTAGATAACCATATCCGTCTCCATGCAAGTTGGATGGTACCCCAGCCCGATTCAAAGGACCGTTGGTAGGGTCAATCGAAATAACTCTGAAAAAACCGGAATCAGGGAAAGCAGCTCCGGGCAGCTCCCATATTGTATCAGTCATCACTGTATCAATTAACTCCGAAAAATTGTGTCCGTCTCTCGGAACAACATAATGGATCATCACATGGTAAAAGTCGCAATGACAATCATTCCACTCGAGTACAAGTGTCTCATCTTTATGCAGAGTATCGGTATGTGAAATTGAATAGTCTGTAACAGGTTCCGGGGTTGAAATGGACCCGGTCAGTTTTCCATTATTGGTTTTAATCACTACGGTAAAATTATCACTGGTAACGGGTATTCCGGAAATTGATATCTGCTTACCATTATCCACATTCGAAAAGCATTCCGTGTCGGTTGTGCAGGTGTCATTTAATTTAACATACTCTATTTCCGGAAACTCAGTAGCGGATACAACTCCGGATACAGACACATGTTCTGAATCGTAAGAACGAATATAAATAACAGCCGAATGCGCTATAAAATCTTCACCGGTCAACCCATCGGAGCAGGCTGAAATAAATAAACCAGCCAGCAATATTATTACAGCAATGAGGCGCATTGTAAATTCTCTCTTATATTTCATCGGATAGTAATTTTCCCCTGTTAATTATTTCCCAGATCTTGAAAAGCCGGCAGAACAAGGTTTTCTATTCTCGAAACAACCTTCTCTTTCGGCAGGTAGTTTGTAACCACAATAAAACCAAATATTATCTCAGGAATCACAAGCAGCCAGTAATTGCTGTTGAAGTATATTAACCCGTCGAGTACACTCAACAAGAGTATTACCGTTGCAAACAGCGTTACTGCCTCGAGCTGAGCCAGCCTTATTATCATCAGCGTTCTGTCGAAGGCAATTACTACGTCAGCCGCATCCTCTTTACTGCCGCTGTATTCGGAAAGTTTTTTTTCAAGACTTTCCTTTTTAAGAAATATTTTAGGAAAAATGTAAACAAGCGAATATATGACTATTGCGAGAATCAATAATACCGGAATCATCGTGTCTACGTGACTGTTTTGTTTGAGAATTACTTCATCGCCCGATTTTTGCAAATAGAGAAACACCGTTACGGCAAGAAACAACAACGTGCCGATAAACAAGGCTGAACTAATAATCCTGTTAACTTTTAAAAACTCTCCTGATAATTTCTCTTCAATGTTATACCTGGTAACATTACTGTAAGTATTCATATTTATTCCTTATTGAACTGTTCTGCAAACTGTTTTATTAATATTCCGGAATGTAATACCGGCATCTTACAACATATTCCAAGCTGTTTTAATATGGTATTGAATGATGTATTTCTGTTCCCGCAGGTATTAAAAATAATGCAATGGTGCGATAGAAACAATTTAAATCTTTTAGGGATACAAGGTGTTAAATTCGATGGGTTCCGATATGGTTATCAGCAAATTGCATATCGTTCTATAAATGCAGTCCTAACTAATTCATCACGCTGTACTGGTCAGACTTGCATCTTCTTCAGAGGAAATATTATGGGGAATAGAAAGTTTGAATGAGGATCCCTTCCCTTTTTCGGATTCGACCCACAGCCTGCCGTCAAGCAATTCTGCGTAACCTTTCGCAATGGATAGCCCTAGTCCGGAACCGCCGAACAGCCTGTTTATGGAACTGTCTTCCTGCCTGAATCTATCGAAAATTATATCCTGGAAAGCAGGATCAATGCCAATTCCGGTATCGTTAACGAAAAACTCCATAGAGTCCGCATTAACGAGATAACCGAATTTAATAGATCCTTCGGAAGTAAACTTGAGCGCGTTGTTAATAAGATTACTGAGTATCTGCGTAATTTTTATCCTATCGCTGTGAATAACGGCATTGCCGTCCGGAAGAGATTTCCGAGCAGAAAAAGCAATATCCTTTTCCGCTGCCTTCTGTTTGAATATATCATACAGCTCATCTATAACGGAGTTAACGTTGAATTTTTCTCTGTTAATCTGTTCCTGATTGGCCTCAAGAGTTGAGATTGCGAAGATATCGTTAATTATGGAAACAAGCTGGGCGCTGCTGCTGTTTATAACTGAAATAAAATCCTGTCTCTCCGCTTCCGTAAACTCACGTTCCTTAAGCAGGTTTGAATATCCGCCTATTACATTCAGCGGAGTTCTTATTTCGTGCGAAACATTATGGAGGAATGCTGTCTTGAGCCGGTTGCTTTCTTCGGCTTCATCGCGGGCTTTAATAAGATCTTTTTCCAGCTTTTTCTGGGCTGTTATATCTTCCTTTACGGCAACAAAGTTCGTTATTTCCCCGTGTCTGTTTTTGATAGGAGTTATTGAAACCAACTCCCACCTTCGTTCATTATTCTTATTCCGGGCGAGCAGTTCCCCTCTGAATATTTCACCCTTCTCAAAACAGGCATTTATTTTTGATTCGTATTCAGGATGATCTTCATAAATCACCGAAAGTCTGGCATCCGAACCGGTTAACTCTTTTAAGCTCATTCCGGTTATTTCACAGACTTTCCGATTCGCGTATTCAATTCTATGGTTTTCATCTGCTATTATAATCTGAGCTGAAGTTTTATCTATTGATTGAATAAGTCTAAAAATTTTCTCTTTGGCTTTCCTGGCCGCCTCACGTTCCTTTTTAAGTCCGAGCGCACCTCTAACAGCAAGCGGCAAGCGGAACAGCCTGTCTTTAACCACGTAATCCCAGGCGCCTGCTTTTATAGCGTCAACAGCCACTTCCTCCTGCATGGTTCCGGTAACGAACACAAAGGGAATCAGTATTCCCCTTGTATTAAGATCTTTTAACGCTTCCATTCCGTTATACTGGGGCAGATTATAGTCGCAGAGAATAAGTTGGGGAGGAGTTGATGATTCAATTTCCTTTATGTAATCCTCTTTGGTCTGAATTAGATTAATAATACAGTTGTATTCCTCAAGATAGCTGAGCTGCTGGATGTTCAGTTCGGCGTCCAGTTCATTGTCTTCCAGCATCAGTATTTGTAAGTCTTCTTTTTCCATAATGATTATGCAGGCGTATTAATCACCGCCCAAAAATATCCTAAATTTTTAATAACCTTAACAAATTCATTACAATCAATCGGTTTAACAACAAAACTGTTAACACCCAATTCATAACTTTTAACAATATCCGATTCCATCTTCGAGGAAGTAAGTATTATAACAGGAATATTTTTATACTCTTCAGAACTTCGAATTTCTTTAAGTACTTCAATGCCGTCGAGCTTCGGCATTTTCAGATCAAGCAAAATAAAAATAGGAGATTCCTTCTCGCGATGACTATAGATACCGCGATAAAAAAGGTAATCCAAAGCATCTGCCCCGTCTTTAACCACATCGACCGGGTTAGCAAGATTACATTCCCGAAAAGCAGCCAATGTTAATTCAATATCATTTTCACTGTCTTCTGCATATAAAATTCTTTTAAATTTTCCCATCCTGCAACCTTTTACTTAGGTAGTTTTACTAAAAAAGTAGCGCCTTCATTTAATTTAGAAACCGCTGATATGCTGCCTTTATGTTTTGATATAATCTGCTTTACATTTGCAAGTCCGATTCCAACACCCTCAAATTCCTTCTGGTTATGTAAACGCTGGAATACTCCAAAAAGTTTATCGCTGTATTTAGTATCGAATCCTACACCGTTATCTTTAACATAGAATCCGTACATATTTTCACCGACATTAAATTCTCCAACTTCAATTTCAGCTATTTCTTTTGTAGAAGTATATTTAATTGCGTTAGAAATAAGGTTTTCCAGCGCGATCCTCAGGAGTACCGGATCCCCTTTTACTATTGGAAGTTCTTTGATCTTCCATAGAATATTCCTTTCCTCGTAATCCGGTTTGAACCGCTCAAGAATATCATCAATAACACCGGACAGACGTATATTATGGTAATTCAGTTCGGTTCTTCCCAGACGGGAGAACTTCAGCAGTTCATCAATCATTACAGACATGCCGTTCGAAGACATCTCAATTTTTTCGAAATACCCCTGTGCTTTCGAATCGGATGGTTCCGCGGTATCTTTCAAAAGTCTTAAAAAACCGCTGATATGACGTAACGGTGCGCGCAGATCATGTGACACACTGTAAGCAAACGATTCAAGTTCATTATTTGCCCGCTGCAACTGAGCAGTGCGTTCTTCAACTCTACTTTCCAATTCGGCATTCATTCTCTGGAACTCATCTTCAATCTTTTTACGTTCCGTTATATCCTGCACTGCTCCAAGCATTCTAAGAGGATGCCCCGAATCATCGAAGAGGAATTCACCGACAATCAAGACAGTTCTTGTTACATTATCTTTCCTTATGATTCGGCATTCGAAATCGTCAATTGCATTAGTTGCAAGTGCCCTGTCTAAAACCTCCTTAACAAACTGAACGTCATCGGGATGAATAAAAGAAAAGAATACATCAAGCGAAATAGGATCCACTGTTGTTTTGTATCCGAAAATCGAGTAGGTGTGTTTACTCCATATAACCTCAAAGTTTGACAAATCCATATCCCAGCTTCCGATACGAGCAATTCGCTGCGATTCATTAAGGAGTTTTTGATTCTTAATTATCGCTTCTTCACTCTGTTTTCTTTCGGTAATATCCTGCACAATCCCCAGTATCCTGACAGGATTATTGAATTCGTCAAAAAGAACTTCTCCTGCCGCAGAAAGTATCTTAATCATATTGTCTTTTGTTATAATGCGGCATTCAAAATCATTCAGGCGCTTCTTCTCAATAGCCTTCTCAAAAAGACTCTTCATGGATTCAAGATCTTCAGGATGAACAAACGAATAAAATGTATCGAGAGAAATGGCATTATCATAAGTTTTATAACTGAAGATGTTATAAGTCTCCTCGCTCCAGATAATATCAGATGTTTTCAAATCCAAGTCGAAGCTGCCTATACGTGCAATACGCTGCGATTCCTTCAACAGCTTCTGGCTTTTCATTATAGCTTCCTCATGTTTCTTACGCTCAGTTATATCTTCGAATACAACGCATAATCTGTCGGGAGTATTCCATGGGAGGTAGGCATTGCAGCTATAATAACCACCTGTTGGAGCGAAGTATTTGTCGAAAGTTTTTAAATTGCCCGTCTCAACTATTTCACCAAATATATCGAACCAGTCGAGTTCTGTTGTCGGCCACACATCCAAAATCCGCCTTCCCTTTACTTCCTCATATTTTACACCGGCAATCCTTTCATAAGCTTCATTAATGTAGGAAAACCGTAGATCGATAATTTTATTATTTTCATTATATAGAGGCTCCCACATTACAAACGCGTTGGCCATACTCTTCATCAGCATCTCTTTTTCGCGGGCAGACTTTGTTATTTCTTCCAAAGTCCTTTTTCGCTCTGTTATGTCCTGCAGAATTCCGAAGAATCTGGCAGGCTCCCCTTTCTCATCCAATACAACTTCACCAGCGATAATAACCGAAATAATCTTACCGTCAGGTCTAACAATTCGGCATTCAAAGTCCTCAAATATCTTCGTTTCAAGTGTGGTTTTAAAATGATTACCGGGTATTTCTTTATCATCGGGATGAGTAATATCAAAAAAGGTTTCCAAAGAAGGAGTTATTACTTCATTTTGAAACCCCAAAATTTGGAGTGTTTCTTTGTTCCAATACAGTTTTTCATCGGCAAGATTTAGCTCCCAACAACCAAGCAGAGCTATACGTTGAGAATCAGACAGCATTTTTTGATTTTTTAGCAGAGTTTCTTCGTATTCCTTACGTTCCGAAATATCCTTCACATAGGATATTATTAAACCTTTGTTATCCATCCACATAAAAACCGAGCTTATTTCAACGTGGACATCGGTTCCGTTTTTTCTTCTGTGCCGGGACTCAAAACTATGCCATTCAAGTTTTCTACTGTTATTCAGCCTGTCCCAAGTAGCTTTATAATCTTCCAACTGAGCCGAAGAATCAATATCCGGAAGTTTCAGCCGGATCAATTCCTCGTAAGTATAACCCAGCATTTTACAAGCTCCGTTATTTATATAATCAAATCCGCCTTCCTTATTAATCCAGTAAACTCCGTCCATCGAATTATCGGTTGCTGATTTGAACTTCTTAAGCTTTTCCTCGTTCTGTTTCTTTTCGGTTATATCACGAAACAGCCAGACTCGCCCTTTAACGGGACTGTCCTTCTGCAGGGGATAGGATAATCTTTCAACTATCCGGTAATCCTTAAAATACAGAAGGTCGTCGGACGGTTCATTCGATTGATAAATTTTGTCGATACTTTTTGTGAAATTATCGGGTTCTTTAAGCTGGTTTTTCGCGAATTCAATTAACTCGTTATCATCCCTGCTATGGAGTAAGTCCTCGGTAAATGAGAATATTTCTTTGAACCTGGTATTCGAATGAGTAATAGTACCTTCGGAGTTTACTATCAACACTCCCTCGTTCATAGATTCCAAAGTAGATTTCAGGATTGATTCACTTCGTACCAATTCCTCTTCTGCATTTTTCTGCTGCGTAATATTTCTACAAAGTCCTTCAATCGCAATAATTTTCCCATCATCATCAAATATTCCGGTGTTCGACTGGTATATCCATCTCTCATTTCCGTCCGGATCTATGATTTTATATTCAAACGTCGGAGATACATCGCCATTTAATAACTTCGCGAATTCATTATTGAAGTATTCATTAAAATCAGGATGAATAATTGCCTTGATCAAAAGCGGATTGGAGGCAAAATCTTCCACCCGATAACCGAACACTTTAATTACCGCAGGGCTGAAATACTCGTAGGTGCCTTCGGGTAAATTCATTTTATAAATAGCTTCGTTAAGTCTTTCAACAATACTTCGGAACTTCTCTTCATTTTCTTTCAACGACTTTTCGGCCCGTCTTTGCTCGGTAATGTCGGTTCCGATTAGAGCTACCATATTCTTTTGAGGACGGTAGACGACAAGACTGACATACATATCGATTTCACCGGCGTAATTTTCCAGCTTAAGCGGAGTTCCCGTCAGATAAACCTGTTCAAGTGCATCCAGCCAAATCTTTTCGGTATCAGGATACGTTTTAAGCAGAGTTTTACCGATCAACTGTCTCTCTTTTCGCCCTGTATATTGTTCGTAAGTTGTATTAACAGACACGAACCGGTAATCAAAAGGATTGCCATCCTTATCTGTAATAACTTCGTAAAGACTAGCTGCACTGGCTAGGTTATTGAATAAAGTTCTGAATAAATTCCCACTTTTTTCAAGAGCTAGTTCAACTTCTTTTCTTTCAGTTATATTGTGATACTTGCCGAGAATTCCATTGATTTCTTTATCATTAAGCAGGTTTGTCCCGTTGAATTGTATCCATTTATACGCACCGTCTTTAGATTTATACCTGCACTCGATTGATCCCGAAGAGTTGTATTCCTTGAGGAGAGTCGCGAAAAATTTTTGGGCTGAGTCCAAGTCTTCCGGATGTAAATTATCCCATACAAGCCCGCCAACAAGTTCGTGGGGTTTCCAGCCGAAAATCTTTTCAACATTCGGACTCTTATAAGTTACCGTTCCGTTTTTATCTATAATTACGATAACATCGGAAATGCAGGAAAGTATTTTTTCCTGCATAGTTGCATTTAATTGTTCCCCGTCACCTGGTTTTATCATATCTTCTCCAAATGACTTGGTTAACTACACAGCTTTAGCCCCAAGCGCGGTAAAGCTTAACACCGAAATGATTTATTAAGTTCAACCACTAATGAAACTTTAAAAAGCCGTCAATACATGTAACGGGTAAATATTCTCATCGCAACGTTTCTATTAGAAATTAGGAAAAATAAACTTTAATATCTAATAAAATCATCTTGGATGTTTGCTCCGAATTATCACTCCAGCTACCTTCAGTTAACAATAAAAAGAAATTCCGCCTAAATTCTTCAGAGGAAAAATATAATTGCGTCATTAAAACAATATCCGCGAAATAATCCATTACGAATTACTTTGTTGAAATATGGTATTACGGATGTTCAATTACTTTACGAACAGCATCTTTTTTACTTTTGCAAACTCATCAGCCTGAAAACTGTAAAAATATAATCCGGAGGGAAGACTTCCGGCATTGAATTCAACGGAGTAAGTCCCGGCATCCTTTACCTCGTTAACCAGTTCTGAAACCCGCTCGCCGAGTAAATTGTAAACCTGCAGAACAACATGGTTTTGGGAAGGAATCTGGTAGGATATTATTGTGGAGGGATTAAACGGATTCGGATAATTCTGATCGAGCCTGAATTCAGCAGGAACATTGTTTGTCTCATCGATACCTGTTGTTGGATTTTCCGCATCTCTCACCAGTCTTACATAATTATAAATCCTTACAACATCTCCCTGCGGACCATGTCCGTAGGGGTAATCATCGGGATCACCCGATTTAGAATCACTTCTCTGAGCGCCGGCTCCGTGTACATCGAGCAAATGATAATTCCCCATCATATCTTCCAGCCAGCCCAGAGCTTCGCCAAAGCATACATAAACCGCATGATCACCTCTCAGCATGTTCTCGTGAGTTGTGCTGCTCCAGTAGAACGGATAGTTATCGCTTCCCCCCTCATCCGTTATTACAGAACATTCGAACAGCGGATCGATTGCCGCAGAATTTGTTGTTAAAGGTGAACGGGTGTAATCAATAATACTCTGAAGTTCTTTTGCATTTGGAACGCGCCAATCGTTGTATCCAAGATAATTCTCATCATTCATCTCTTGTGCCCAATTGAGAGCATCCTGCCAGTCGAGGCCTTCCCCGTTATCCTGCTGTGTCCACATTAATCCTGTTGCATTGTCTGTAATTGTACCGTCGCTATTATCCTTAAAATCATTTATGGCGTATGAAGATGTACCGCGTACATAGTAGACGTAAAACGTCTTTACATTTCCATTTACATCGATTGGATAGCCTTTTATTCTCCCATCTGCAAAGTTTACACCAAACATCGTTTCATTCCCGGACATTGTAGTACTTACATACATTGTTGATGAAGCCATTTGCGCATCTATAATTCTTTCCCCGGCATCAACATCGCCGTAACCGAAATCAAAATAATCAGTATTAATAAATGGTGTTAATCCATCCTCACTTCCTTCCCATCCGCTGACATCCTTGCCGGAAAACATTATTAGCGAATAGAGTTCCTTTATAGTCGGGAGCCGCCAGTCAGTATATCCTGCCAGGTTGAAGCTATCAGCATTACTGAGAGCATCTTCGTAAGAAAGTTTATCGTCTACATCGATATTACCGTCACCATTGAGGTCCGGACTCTTGAACCACATTAAACCGGTTATATTATCAGTAATTGTTCCGTCACCGTTATCAGTGTATGAAGGCTGATTAATATTGTACTGTGCATCCTGCCCGAAAAATGATTCACCCTGTTCCGGGACATTGATCTCAGACCAGTCACTGAAATAAATTTCCTGACCGGTATCGACTATCGGGTATGTTACTGATCCGTTTTGCGCAGCCAGTTTAAGGGTTACGCTCAGTATTAATAATATTACAATTTTATATAACCGCGTTGTTTTCATTTTATCCTCCACGTGAAATTTGCCCGTCGTTATTTTAATTGACGACACCTTCCGGAAGAAACTTGCGGTAAGAGGGTTGAGAATATTCAATAAAACGATTAAGGAATGATAGGATTCAGATATAAAGATCAAGAAAGTAAAAAAAAGAAAACCACGAAGACACAAAGAACACGAAGAAAGAAAATTATTTATGGAGCAAGCCTGCCGAAGTCCGGAATCATTCGGACGCAGGCAGGCTTCATGGTTTAATATTTATCTAACGAGCATCATCTTGCCGGTTAACGCTTTGTTCAACTCTCCGAATATGATCCTGTAAATATATGTTCCGGATGCAAGCATTCGTCCCGAATTATCTTCCGCTTTCCATTCGATATTGTTTGTACCGATATTGGCAGTTCCGCTTAACGATGATACGATTTGTCCGAGAGTATTATATACATTTAAGGTATAGTCTGCCTGACTGGCTGCTCTGAACACAATAGTAGTCGACGGATTGAATGGATTCGGATAGTTTCCCGACAGTTCGAAATCTTCAGGAAGATTATTTTTCTCATCTTCTACCGAAACATTAGTCGAGAAAAATTCAAGCACTCTTCCAAGAATGTCAGTCCTTACTTCCTCGGGATAAATTGTTTCAAACGGAATTGAGAGATGAACCAGTCTGCCCGGCAGCATACCTTCGCCGAATGTGCCTTCGTAACTGAATCCCGCATAACCGGAACTTGTGGAAACATTTCCGAACTTCAGAATATTGACGCCGCCTTCAGTCGCGCGAATAGCATCTGGCCAGTCAATATCAAAAGTTCCGTGTGAACCGTCATCAAAACTGAACGAACTTAGTCCGTCGAAGATAGTTCCTTCAAGTCCTTCGGCCGTATAATAAGTACCCGAGTTTCCGTTCGGAGCATCATCAATATATACGGCTTTAAGATAGTCGCTATAAAATGCTTGATCAGTGCTGCCCCCTTTAGCAGAAAGATCCCAGCCGATCTCCGCACCAGTAACGAACAAGCTGCCGCCGTTTTCAAGAAAAGCTTCAATTCTTTCCTGTTCAAATACGTTGAAAGTTTCGTCAGAAGTCGATTCATCGCCAAGCATCCAGATTACCATTTCATAATCCGTCAGGCTAACCAGATCTTTATACACCGCTTCGTTCGAGGCTGAGCTGAAAATGTATTCGTTCAAAAGCAGCGGATCTGCATACTTCGTTATATAATCCATCGTATTATTTGTACCTGATGTTCTGTCGAATCCATTAACAACCAGAACTTTACTTGATTCGGCGCCCGGAACACCCGCGAGTACTTCAGTATTATTCGAAGCGCCTGTACTATTGAATGCGTTTATTTTGAAATATGAAACCGCATCAGCACTCAATTCAGTTGCTGTCATATAGTTGCTGAACTGGATACCGTAAGAATCAAAATTGCTCCCGTCGGAACTTATCAATAGCTCAAATCCCTCGGCGTTATCGGGAAGTTCACAGTTAAGATTAAGTGATGTTACATCCGCACCGGTTACATTAAATCCGGTGGGAACAATCGGCGGCGGGAGTTCGCCGGAGCCGAATTTCGTATCTATCAGATTCCAAAGTTCCTGTCTTTCACCATCATAACCGAGCGCCCACATCCCAACGCCCATGAGTCCTTTGGATACTGCAAGATCGTACTTAAGATCGAGACTGTGGGAGTTATCGTACCATATCTGGTTCCAGTCTCCGTTATTCCATGCAAACCATGGTGTTTGTGAAGATGAATGCCAGTTAATTCCATAGAGTTGCCCAAGCGGTTCGGCTGCAGAAAATCTCGGCGAGCTTTTAAACGATTTCGTAATCGATCCGGCGGAAGATGTTTCAGTTACCCATTCCAATCCGTAATAAGGTATTCCTAGAATCAGTTTTTCCGGCATAACGCTTACCACAGATGCGTAGTCATCATTAAGCGATGTAGTCAAATTGCGACTTCCTCCTGTTAAAGGTGAACCGGGACCCGTATTATCGCTCCAGGAGCCGTAAAATGCGTATCCCATTATAAACATGTAATCCAGGAAACTTGCCATTTCAAATAGTTCGTAATCGTCTCCCCAGTTGATAATCGGTGACGCGAAAGAAATTTCAGCGCCAGGAATTTCTGCACGAACCCGTTCTGCAAGTCCTCGCATAAAATTAGTTGTAACTGCACCTTCGTCCGCAGCGGCGTAAGTTTCAAAGTCGACATTTACACCATCCATATTGTAGGTTTTCATTTTATTTACAATCTGGGTATAAAAGTTTTCAATTGCAGAAGAATCGGTTAAAAGGTGATGCATATCCGCGTCATCATCCGATCCCCCGCCGAATTTAACAGCACAAAGAATAATTTTAACTCCGTTCTCGTGTGCTTCGTTTATTAAATCTGTCCACGGCCAGTTTGCAGGGTTAGACACATTTCCATTCCTGTCTACTTCGAAGTCAAAGCAGGCAATATGAGTAAGCAGGTCATATCGTAAATACTGGTAATTCCCGTTTGCATATTCCCAATCCGGGAGATACCCGAACACTGCGGCGCTTAAATCTGTATTTACTGATTTATTCAGCGGAATAATATCTTCAGCTTTTTGCAGACGGGTAATCTCAGGAATATCTTTCCCGTACAGCTCCTGATGAAGTTTGTGAATGCTCTCTGCTTGTTGAGCATATAATGTACTGACCAGAAAAAAAACAACTAAATTCGACAGTTTGCAGAGTAGATTAAATTTCCCCATTTGGAATCCTTTTATTAAAAAATTTATTTCGAACCTCTAAATTAAAATAAAATTGTAATAAACTGCTTAATTGGATATTTTAGCTACCTAAAAAATCGATTATAAACAAGGAAATAAGAGGTAACTTATGGCTTCGAATAAAATGATGGACGCTTTAAACGAGCAATTAAACAAAGAAATGTACTCTTCCTACCTCTATCTGTCTATGTCTGCATATTTTGCGGATAACAACCTCGAAGGAATGGCAGCCTGGATGCAAATGCAGTCGCAGGAAGAATATGCTCATGCCATGAAATTCTATACTTACATTCTTCAAATAGACGGCAGAGTTAAACTCCTGAAAATTGACGAGCCTGCATCCGAATGGGATTCACCTCTGTCCGTATTCGAAAACGCGCTAAAACACGAGAAATTCGTCACAAAATCAATTCATACATTGGTTGATTTAGCTCTCGAGGAAAAGGATCACGCAACAAAAACCTTCCTCGACTGGTTCGTCACCGAGCAGGTTGAAGAAGAAGATACGGCAAAAGCGATAATCGAGAAATTCAAGCTTATAGAGGATAATAAAAGCGGACTCTATATGCTTGACAAAGAGCTTGGAAGCCGGACGGCTTCGGCACAAAATTAAAAAAACTTAAAAAAGCGGTTCTGCCGCTTTTTTTATGAATTTTTTGGTTTTCAAAAGTTATAATATTTTTTATATTTGTAGTCTGTAAAAAAATGACAGTTGGAGATTTATATGGCTAGAAAATGTGAAATGAGTGGGAAGAAACCTATTACAGGTAATAATATTTCGCACGCGCATAATAAGACCAAAAGAAGATTTCTTCCGAACCTTCAGAAAAAGAAAATCTGGGTTCAGGAATTGAACCGATACGTTACAATAAAATTAAGTACCAGCGCGATAAGAACGATTAATAAAAACGGTACCGGTGAACTGGCTAAAATGATCCGCGAAGGAGCTATTAAAGTCAGATAATAAATTTAATTTTATTTTGAAGAAGCTCATTTCAAATATTGGAATGAGCTTTTTTATTTTTAAATTGTGCCGGATTAATTATAATCATGGGGAAATGCATGTCCGGTATTAAATTTTTCTTTATTCTACTATCTCTTCTTACAATCTTACTCGTTTTCCTGTTCTCTCCCGGCAAAGCTTATCACATGAATGATGAGTACTCTTCAACGGCGGATTCAGTGCTGAATTACTCATTGAAGGAGCAGACAGGATACAAATGGTTGAGGGAATTATGCGATATCGGACCACGGCTCAGCGGATCCGAACAATCAGCCGAGGCGATAAACTGGGCATATGAAAAATTCAAATCCATGGGCTGCGATACGGTATGGCTTCAGCCTGTAACGGTTCCCAAATGGATTCGCGGTGAAAAAGAAAATGCGTTTATCAGTAAGTCACTAAAATATGAAGGAAAAAAACTGAGTATCGCATCTCTCGGCGGTAGCATCGGAACTGGCAAAACTCCGCTGACAGGCAGGATTCTGGAGATTAAAAAATTCGATGATATAAAGAATATTAAACCGGAAGATGCTGAGGGCAAAATCATATTCTACAATGAGCCGTTTGATGAATCGCTTCCACGGACTTTCAGCGCTTACGGTAAAGCTGTAAAACAGCGTGTTGCCGGAGCGATTGAAGCGGCTAAACTTGGCGGAATTGCCGCAATTGTCCGGTCTATTACTTCTAAATACGACAACGTTCCGCATATAGGAATGATGAGATACGCTGATTCGGTTAAACAGGTGCCTGCAGTAGCAATCGGACTCGAAGACGCGGATCTGCTTAGCTCCCTGCTGCTTAAAGAACCGGAGTTTGAAATCAGTCTCGATCTGGACTGTACCGACCTTGATGAAGTTCAGTCATACAATGTTATTGCAGAAATCAAAGGCTCGCTGTTTCCCGACGAGGTTATTGTAGTCGGCGGACATTTCGACAGCTGGGACAAAGGGCACGGTGCTCACGACGACGGTGCGCCGTGTATTCAAACAATGGAAGTTCTGGAGAACTTAATTAAACTCAATCTTCAGCCAAAGAGGACAATCAGATGCGTCCTGTTTATCAACGAGGAGAACGGACTAAGAGGAGGACTGAAATATGGCGAGTACTCCGAGTCAACAATTGAAAAACATATAGCCGCTATTGAATCAGACAGGGGTGCTTTCACACCGCGCGGTTTTACCGTTGCTGCTGACGAAAAGATAATTGAAACTATGAACATCTGGCTTCCGGTATTAAACAAACTTAAAATCGAGTGGATTCGAAAAGGAGGAGGGGGAGCCGATATAAGTAGAATTAAAGACGCAGTTAAAATCGGTTATGTACCGGATGATCAACGCTACTTCGACTTCCATCATTCCGACAACGATGTATTTGGAACTGTGAATGCACACGAAATGGAATACGGTTCTGCGGCTATTACAATGCTGGCATATCTAATCAGTCAGGAAGGATTATAAAAAAAGCGGACTTTTGTCCGCTCTAAATAATTTATCTGGTTCGTTTTGAACTCTTCTTTGCCGGTGCTTTTCTTGAGCTTGATTTGCTTTTCGACTTCTTTGCACTTGAAGGCTTAACCGATTTTGAGTAACTCTTCGACTTACTTGTACTCTGGTTTTTGTAAGAAGATTTCTTTTTACTGCTTCGGGATTTATCGGATTTAGTTTCCAATGATTTTTTCCGGCTACTTGGACTAGCCTTCTTGTAACTTCTGCCTGATTTACTTTTTTTATAACTATTCTTATTACTCTTTCTTTTACTAATCCTGCTGGATTCGGATTTGTTACTTTTCTTTCGGGAAATCGATTTCTTTGCATCCTTACTCTTGCCGGCGCTGTTTTTCCTTATCGAAGTTGATTTACTTTCCGACTTAGTCGATTTCCTTTCAACCTTCCGGCTTTCATTACTCCTAACATTACTTCTTTCTGAACTATTTCCGCCTGTTCTGCTTCTGTTTACCTTGGAAACATCTAGTGAAGATCTAGAACTGCCTTTTGTTATTTTAGTTCTGTCGACACTCCTCGATCTCTCAACCTGCGTACTGCTCGGTCTGTAAACTGTTACATCCCTGGAATTGTTTCCTCTTCTCGACTTATAATCAGAGTAGTTCGAAGTCGTGTTAATTCTCCTTTCAGCCAACCTGCGACCACTGCGTCTTTCAACGTAATTCCTCTCAACACCGCCGTTATAAATTCTGCCATCTCTGTATCTGTAATTGGTTCTATACTTTGTATTGTTATAGATATTAACATTGGTTGAACGATCGACAATATAAACGTTCAGGTTTCTGTGTCCGAAATGTCTGTAGCCAACAAAATTCCAGTAATGATGTCTTGAATGCCATCCCATTGAGAAACGTATGCCGAAATCGATGTGAAACGATGCATACGGAGGCAGCGGTGCCCAGCCGATGTAATTATCATTATAGCGCCATTCAACCCATGCGGGTGCCCATTCGTAATCCGGCATCCATACCCAGCCGTAATAGTCATCGCAGAACCATCTTCCATAATGATAAGTTGCCCAGCCGAAAGGTTCATAGGAATCCCAGTACCATCCGTCTGTTGTCCAAACCCAGTTACCCTCGCTGTAAGGACTCCAGGAATGTCTCACATTAAATGGACGCCAAACAACAACATCACGATCCAGTTCGATCCATTCGCCATGCGGTGATAATGATGTATAAAAATAATCGAAATTTACTCCGATGCGAATACTGCTCTGCTTCGCCTGAACAGCACCTGCGGCTAAAACTAACATTGATATTAAAACTAACTTTTTCATTGCGACCCCCTGTCTTTGTCTGTTTACTATTTTGCAAACAGGGTGCCAAAATAGAAACCTTATTTTTAAGCTTGTTTTCAAATCTATCATCGACCATTGTATATTTTTGTATACAGATATGAAGTGTATGTAAAATATTTTCCCGAAAATTTCGTGTTGAATATGATAAGTCGGGATATTCCATTATTTTTGAATTATTATAACAAATGAGGGATACAAAATGAGAAAATCGATTTATACAGCACTTGCCTTCGCAATTTTGACTCTTTTACTTACGAATTGCGCCAAACAGGAAAAAGATGAGGAAGCAAAAATGCTGAAAGAAAAAATAAACCAATATGTAAAAACCGAAATAAAATATGATGAATCCTTGCTGGACGAGAGACAAAAAACAGTTGTTCACAAAATTCACGAAGCTGCCAAAATAATCGATGAACTCTTTCTCGAACAGGTTTATTCGAAGAACAATGAAATAAAAGCCAAATTGCTTAATTCGGATGATGAACTGGATAAACTGAAATTTGAGTATTTCAATATTAACTTCGGGCCTTTCGACAGGCTGGACCACGACAGACCTTTCATAGGAACAGAGGAAAAACCGGCTGGAGCAAATTTCTATCCTGAAGACCTGTCAAAAGAAGAATTCGAGATGTTCATTAAAGATAATCCCGATCAGGAGAAATCATTCACATCGGAATTCACGATAATAAGAAGAATAGAGGGGAAACTCACCGCAATTCCATACTCGAAATTTTACGAGATAAAGCTCGGGAAAATTTCAGCTCTGCTTCGCGAAGCGGCCGAGTTCGCTGATAACGAGTCTCTTAAAAAATATCTTACCCTTCGCGCGAAAGCTTTTGAGACAAATGATTATTATGAAAGCGACATGGCATGGATGGATCTTAAAGATCACGAAATTGAAGTTGTGATAGGTCCGTACGAGGTTTACGAGGACGGCATGTTTAATTATAAGGCGGCTTTTGAATGCTTTCTTACAATCGTTGACCCGGCTAGCACTGAGAAACTCCAGCAGTTCGCAAGTTATCTAACAGACATTGAAAAGAACCTGCCTATTCCTGAGGAGCACAAGAATTATAACCGTGGAAGCGAATCACCGATCGTCGTAGTTCAGGAAGTGTACGGTGCGGGTGATACAAAAGCGGGAGTTCAAACCCTCGCGTTCAACTTGCCGAATGATGAGAGAGTAAGAAAGGTAAAAGGATCGAAGAAGGTTATGCTCAAGAATCTTCATGAGGCAAAATTCGTGAAACTTCTGAAGCCAATAGCCAAAATGGTTTTAGATGAATCACAGTTGCAGTTTGTTACTTTCGACGGATTCTTTAATCATACACTCATGCATGAAATGTCTCACGGTGTCGGACCCGGATTTATAACAGTAGACGGCAGGAAAACAGAGGTTAAAAAAGAACTAAAAGAAACTTATTCAACAATGGAAGAATGTAAGGCGGATATACTCGGAATGTTCAATAACAAGCTGATGATCAAGAAAGGTGTTTATCCGGAGTCATTCGCAAATGAAACCTGGGCGACATTTCTTGCCGGTACTTTCCGATCGATGCGATTCGGAATAAACGAGGCTCACGGCGGCGGTAACGCAATTATTTACAACTACTTGCTCGAGAACGGTGGCTATGAGTACGATGAAAGTACTCAGAAAGTAAAAGTAAATTTTGATAAAGTATATGATATACTCAAAGATCTTGCTACAAAAGTACTGATGATACAGGCAAACGGTGATTACCAGGGCGCAAAAGATCTAATTGCAAAATATGTAGTTCAGACACCCTCTATGAAGACGCTAATCGATAAACTGGAAATCCTTCCTGTGGATATCAAACCTGAGTTCCAGATAGACAAACAATAGTCCGTTAAAATGTTCAACGGAAAAATTATTTTAGAAACAAAAAACCCCGCAATTAAGCGGGGTTTTTTAAAGCCTATAAACTAACAATAGTTTATTTGTCTTTATCGTCATCCATAACTTCGTAAGATGCATCTTCAACATCACCGTCTTCTTTCTTTTCACCTTCGGCTTGTGAAGACTGTTCCTGCTGAGCTCCATCTGCCTGTGGTTCTCCAGCACCAGGCTGAGGACCGCCTGGAGCGCCCTGCTGCTGATAAATCTGCTGTGAAGCATCGTTCCATACTTTGGTAAGCGCTTCAGTAGCTGATTTAATAGCATCTGAGTTATCCGTCTTCAATGCATCTTCAACTTTTTTAACTTCGTCTTCAAGTTTTGTTTTTAAATCTGCCGGAATCTTGTCCTTAAGTTCTTCCATCTGTTTCTTTGTCTGGAAAACAAGATTATCAGCCTGGTTGCGTACTTCAACTGATTCTTTCTTCTTCTTATCTTCTGCTGCATGTTCCTTGGCATCGTTCTTCATTTTTTCTATTTCCGAATCAGCCAAACCGGATGAAGAAGTAATCCTGATACTTTGTTCCTTGTTCGTAGCCTTGTCTTTTGCAGATACATGCAGAATGCCGTTCGCATCGATATCAAAAGTAACTTCAACCTGCGGAATACCACGCGGTGCGGGTGGAATACCATCGAGATGGAATCTTCCAAGAGTCCTGTTATCTGCAGCCATTGGTCTCTCGCCCTGCAGAACATGTATTTCAACAGAAGGCTGATTGTCAGCGGCAGTTGAAAATACCTCACTCTTCTTTGTAGGTATTGTTGTATTTGCTTCAATAAGTTTTGTCATTACGTTCCCGAGAGTCTCGATACCGAGCGAAAGCGGAGTCACATCCAGCAGAAGTACATCTTTTCACATCACCAGCAAGTACACCGCCCTGAATCGCTGCTCCAACAGCAACAACTTCATCAGGATTAACACCTTTATGCGGCTCTTTCTGGAATATTTCTTTAACCTTTTCCTGAACTTTTGGAATACGTGTAGATCCGCCGACGAGAATTACTTCGTCTATCTGAGACGGGCTAACGCCTGCATCTTTTATCGCGTCCTGGCAAGGTGCAACTGTTCGCTGAATTAAATCATCTATCAGCTGTTCGAACTTGGCTCTTGAAATATTTACATTCAGGTGTTTAGGTCCGTCCTGAGTTGCAGTAATGAACGGCAGGTTAACATCTGTGGACATCGAAGAAGACAATTCAATTTTAGCTTTTTCAGCCGCTTCTTTCAATCTCTGAAGTGCCATCGGATCTTTCCTGAGATCAATGCTCTCCTGTTTATTAAACTCATCAGCGAGAAAATCGATAAGTCTCTGGTCGAAATCGTCACCTCCGAGATGCGTATCACCGTTTGTAGATTTAACTTCGAAAACACCATCGCCGAGTTGCAGAACAGAGATATCGAAAGTACCGCCGCCGAAGTCATATACGGCAACGAGTTCTTCTTTATTCTTCTTATCAAGTCCGTAAGCAAGTGCAGCTGCTGTAGGCTCGTTAATTATTCTTCTTACGCTTAGTCCGGCAATCTCACCGGCATCTTTAGTAGCCTGACGCTGTGAGTCATTGAAGTATGCAGGTACGGTGATAACTGCTTCAGTAACTTCCTGTCCGAGGTATTCCTCAGCAGTTTTCTTCATTTTTTGTAATACCATTGCACTAATTTCAGGTGGAGAATATAACCTATCGTCAACTTTTACACGAGCAGTTTTGTTGTCACCTTCAGTTACTTCATAAGGCACTTCACCAATTTCAGTACCAACTTCATCGATCCTTCTTCCCATAAATCGTTTTACCGAAAAAACCGTGTTCTTGGGATTTGTAACTGCCTGCCTCTTCGCTGGCTGTCCCACAAGACGTTCACCGCTTTTCGTAAACGCAACAATCGAAGGCGTTGTTCTTCCTCCTTCACTGTTTGGAATTACAACGGGCTCATTTCCTTCCATCACCGAAACACATGAGTTAGTTGTTCCGAGATCAATTCCTATTATTTTTCCCATATCTAATCTCCTTAGGTTTATGCTTTTCAGCACTATTTGTTATTATTTATTTCGCTTATTTCTTTTATTTTCTTTGTCTATTATTCGTTAAATTCAGTAATATAATTTTATTGTTATGGCACATACTGAACAAAATTTTCATGCAAATAGATTCAACATGTATGCCATTATTCCATTGAACAATAAAGTCTTATATTACAATAAGTTAGCTTTTTATGGCTTAAAATTGAGCCTGCGTTATTGACGCATATAGCGCAATATTGTCAGGCGTGGTCTTTTAAGGCATTATTTATGACAAAAATTCATTGAAGAGGAGAAACGACTTTGTTTAACATTGAAGAATTCGATATTAAGCTGGATACTGAAATTATAGGCAGAAATTTCCTTTATTTCGAGGAAATCGATTCGACGAATTCTTATTTACTATCGGGAAATGAGAAAAAATTAGGCACGGTTGTATTGTCGGAATACCAGCTTAAGGGACGTGGCCGAAGGCAGCGCGATTGGACGGCATCAAAAGAACAGGCGCTGACGTTTTCAATTTTGCTCAATAACGAGATAGAATCAGCAAATATCAACGTACTTAGTCTTGGCGCGGCGGTTGCACTCGCCCAGGCTCTTGAGAACCTTCACCAGTTAAAAGTAAATGTAAAATGGCCGAATGACGTACTTATTGGTGAAAAGAAGCTTGCAGGTATACTAATCGAATCTAATTCCAGGGGAAGTAAAATTGACAAGATTGTTGTGGGAATCGGGGTAAATGTTAACCAGCCGAATTTTACCGGAACATACAATATTCGTCCCACATCCGTTAGGACTGAACTTAAAAAGATGGTCGCCCGGGAAAAACTCTTAAGCGAAATACTCAACAGGTTTGAGGAGATGCTTCTGGACCTTGAGAGTAACCGTAAGAAGGTTCTGGAAGACTGGCGGGCACGAAGTCGTTTTATCGGCGAGAAAATTCTAATTGAAGAAAATGGCAACGAGAAGTTCGGTACATTCGAGGATATTGACGAGAACGGATTCCTGCTGCTGCGTACCAAATCAGGAGTAGAAACCATCACTGCCGGAGACGTTTCACTTAAACAGTAGGAAAACATATGAAACGCATTTATTTCGATAATGCCGCTACCACACCCGTGCATCCGAAAGTTAAAGAAAAGGTACTTCCCTTTTTAACCGAACAATTCGGAAACCCGTCTTCCATCCATTCATTCGGACGCGAAGTACGTGTTGCGGTGGAAGAAGCCCGGGAATTAGTGGCGGATTTTATAAATGCCGATCCAAGCGAAATATATTTCACCAGCGGCGGTACTGAAGCGGACAATACCGCAGTATTCGGAATATCGAAAACTGAGTTTGCCGAATCTGGCAGAAACAAAATAATTACTTCGAAAGTTGAGCATCATGCAGTGCTGGATTCGTTCAAGCAATTGTCGGAACAGGGATTTGAAACCATATTTATCGGGACTGATAATAATTCTAAAATGGATTTATCGGAACTCACCCAAAATCTGGATGACAGGACTTCACTTGTAGCTGCAATTCATGTAAATAACGAGTCCGGTGTGATAAACAACGCTGATGAAATTGTAAAACTTGCCAAAGAGAATAACAGTTTAGTTCATCTCGACTGCGTACAGAGCTTCGGCAAATATCCTCTTGATGTTAAAAAACTCGCTGCAGATACTATTGCAGCATCATCTCATAAGATATACGGGATAAAAGGGACAGGCATGCTTTATGTCAAAAGCGGGACTCCCATATCCCCCATTCTATTCGGCGGTTCTCAGGAACGCAACAGGCGCGGAGGAACTGAAAACATTGCGGGAATTATCGGTTTCGCCGAAGCTGTTCTTATAGCAAAAGAAAACATGAATGGAAATTTTGATCTGGTTAGTAAGCATAGAGATTATTTCTTCAGTGGAATTGAAAATATTTCAGATGGAACGATATCAATCAATTCCAAAGGTGACGAATTTTCACCTTACGTTATTTCAATTACCTTCGATGATACAATCTACAATAACGACGCTGAGGCAATGCTGATGTTCCTGGATATCAACGGTATTGCCGTGTCAAACGGATCTGCATGTACATCAGGAACGCTTAAACCCTCTCATGTAATAACTGCAATGGGAAAATCACCCGAAGACGCAGCCGGGACACTTCGATTCTCATTTAACCCGCAGAACACGAAAGAAGAAATTGATTACGCATTGGAAGTGCTGGTGAAGATGCAGAAAAATTTCAGGAAACAGGGTTAAGTCATATACTCGATCATCAACCCGACATGTTCCTTAAGATTTTTTCTCTCAACTACCGAATCAATAAAACCATGCTCCTCAAGAAATTCCGACCTCTGAAATCCTTTAGGTAAGTCCTTGCCGATGGTTTCTTTAATAACACGTGGACCGGCAAATCCAATAAGAGCATTTGGTTCGGCTATATTTACATCACCAAGCATTGCATAACTTGCAGTTGTACCTCCCGTTGTAGGATCAGTAAGAATGGAGATATAAGGAAGACCCGCATCAGCGAGTCGTGCAAGGCGGGCGCTTGTTTTAGCCATCTGCATCAATGAGAACGCGGCCTCCATCATTCTGGCTCCGCCGCTTTGTGAAATAATTATCATCGGAGTTTTATTGCTATAAGCTCTGTCAATAGCTCTTGCAATTTTTTCACCTACAACCGAGCCCATGCTGCCTCCGATAAACCTGAAGTCCATACAGGCAAACGAGGTCTTTTGTCCATTTATCTTGCCCGTACCTGTTTTAACAGCATCGTTCAACCCGGATTTTTTAATTGTTGCAGTTATGCGATCTTTATACTTTTTAGTATCCTCAAATTCCAGCGGGTCGGCGGATTTCATTTTCTTATCGTTTTCTTTGAAAGATCCTTTATCCAACAGCACCGATATATACTCATCTGCTCCTATCCTGAAATGGTAGTTGCATTTATGACAAACCCATAAGTTTATTTCGAGCTGTTTATTGTGAATAATCTCACTGCATTCTTTACATTTAACCCACTGTCCATCGGGAACATCACGTTTTTGACTTTCAGGGGATATTTTCTGTTTGGATCTCTTAAACCATGCCATTAGGAATTCCGATCTACAATATTTACATAAAGTGTGATTGTCTGGTTAGGATTGTGTGAATCATTTGAATATAGAGTAACTGTGCGAACAAACTGACCTTCCCTGCCTGAAGTATCAAGTTTTATATCCAGCGTACCGGTTTCACCCGGTTTAAGCTCTTTCTTATCCAGAACAGTTGCAGTACATCCGCAAGAACTCTTTACACGTGATATATTCAGTTCTTCGCCACCGGTATTTTTATAGCGGACCTGAAGCGAAACAACTTCACCCTCTTTCACTTTACCGAAATTGTGCTGGGTTCTGGTCAGTAATAGTTTCGGACCTGTGATTTGTTTGTTGAGCCCTACATCCTTAGCTTTAACTGTAGCCGTAAATGAAAGTCTGGTCTGAGGTACATCAGGATCATTTGAGAACACATACACATATTTTTTCTGCTGCCCCATTCTTCTCGTCGAATTGAACGACACTTTCAATAAAGTACTATCACCTGGCTCCAGTTTGTCTTTGTCCGGTTTAGCGGCAGTACAACCGCATGAAGCACGCACGCGCTGTATCTCAAGAGTTTCCTCTCCCGTATTATATATTATAAAGCTATGTTCAACTATTTGACCTTCAGTAATCTCACCGAAGTCAAACATATCTTCGGGAGTAGAAATTTTCGGACCAGCCTTCTGTCCGTTGATAATTAATGTCGCAAATAAAAACGCAATTATAATAAAGTACTTCTTCATTTCTTTGTCCTTACTATAAACTTTTTAACATAGTTCGGTTCAAGATAATTGTACTCAAAAGTTACTAAATCTTGTCCAAAAATATAAGCCCATTCTGCTATTGCCAAAGCACCCGGGGATTCGTATTCTACCACTTTATCATGCTTATAGTTTCCGAATACAGTGAATTCATCCGGAATCGCGTCCAGATCAGATTGAAGAATGATCTCGAGCTCGCTTTCATTATATTCTGATAATTCATTAAAAGTGAATTTTTGCAGGTAAAGCTCGGTAGAATTCACCCGGTTAATTATAGCTATCTTATTATTAACAGAACTTTTATTTATACTTCCGGCAGCAGCGCTGAAAGTCGGAACCGGTACAATAGGAATTTCCAACCCCTCTGCTATTCCCTTAGCCGCGGCTAAACCGATTCTCAAACCGGTAAACGATCCTGGACCCATTGAAACCGCAAAAGATTTTATCGTGTTTTTATCGATATCAATATTAACAATTGCCTGATCAATAAGTGTAAAGAGTTTTTGTGAGTGGACGTATTTCTTTTGGATGTTTACTTCCGAGTATACGTTTACCTCAGTCATAACGGCTACACTGCAAAGCTCGCCCGAGGTTTCAATTGAAAGCATCGGAAGCATATCATTACTGTTCATATAAACTTATCCTGCGCACATCGTTTTCAAGCATTTCAAAGTTAATTACAATTCTTTTATCGGGCAATACTTCCTCGTACATATTACCCCATTCGATAAATGTGATTGCGCTTGTATCGTTGAGGTAATCATAGAACCCAATGTCCAGCAGTTCTTCCGCTCGTTTGAGTCTGTAGAAATCGAAATGATAAATTTTGTTCTTCCCGGCGTATTCATTCACTATCGCGAAGGAGGGGCTGCCGGAGTCCTCAATACCGTTTAGTTTACAAAACTCTTTAACAAAATAAGTTTTACCAGTTCCAAGATTACCGACCAGTTCCACGACATTTCCCGGTTTAATTATGTTAAGACAGTCACCGGCAAATCGTGAAGTATCAGCTTCGGAAATTGACTCGATTTCAATAAGCGGTTCCACTTACTTACTCTCCATTGTTATTACAGGCAGAATCATTTCTTCCATCGAAACTCCGCCGTGCTGGAACGAATCTTTATAGTAGCTTAAATATTTGTGATAGTCCGTCGGGTAAACGAAATAGTAATCTTCTTTGGCAATAATGTAACTAATAGTCACACCGCGTTTAGGGAGTTTATAGTCTGCCGGATCTTTAATAAAAATAGCGTGTTTATCATCCGCCTTAAGATTCCTTCCGAATTTAAAACGGAGGTTGGTAGATGCTTCCCTGTCGCCCAGGACTTTTGCGCCCCTAAGTGTTCGAATGCTTCCGTGGTCGGTAGTTATTATTACCTTTGAGTTCGGCATTTGGGAAATTTTCTTAAGAGTGCCCAGCAGAGAAGAGTGAGTGAACCAGCTGGAGGTCAAAGACCTGTAAGCAGCCTCGTCGGGAGCAATTTCTTTCAGCAGATCGGAATCAGACCTTCCATGCGCAATCATATCCAGGAAGTTGACAACTACAGCCATCAAGTTGGTCTTTGTATGCGAAGAAATATTCTGTTCAAAAGCACGACCTACATCCGGATCGATTATCTTCATATACTTAAGGTCATTTTTTAGACCAATTTTCCTCCGGTCTACAAGTCCCTGAAGCAATTCCTTTTCATATTTGTTCATACTCCGCTCATCATCTTTCATATTCTGCCAGAGCTCAGGAAACCTTGCTTCAATTTCAGAAGGAAACAAACCTGCAAAGAGAGAATTCCTGGAATAGGGAGTTGCCGTAGGAAGAATTGAATAGTAATATTCTTTCCGGATATCAAACATTTCAAGCAGAAGTTTCTCCATTACGAGCCACTGATCCAGTCGGAGGCAATCAAGTACAAAGAAGAATACCGGGCCTTTGGAGTTCTCTACATGAGGAAAAACATATTTATCCACAATTTCTGTGGTTAATGTCGGAGTTTCGTATTCCCCGACATTGGTTAACCAGTTCTTATAATTTTTTTCGATGAACTTGGAAAACTCCTGATTACATTCCTTTTTCTGCTCAAGCAGTGATTGCCTTAAATCGACCTCGGAATGTTCATCCAGTTCGAGTTCCCAGTTAGTCAGTTTCAGATAAATATCGATCCACTCGGAATAATCCAGGTTCTGTACAAGGCTCTGCGAAATTCTGTTAAAATCCTGGAGATAGTCGTGGGCAACATATTGCCCGGAAATTTGTTTTTTGTCAAGGAGCTTCTTACAGACCATTAGCAACTGTGAAGGAACAACAGGTTTAATTAGATAGTCGCTAATCTTACCGCCGATCGCATCATTCATCAGACTTTCTGCCTCGCTCTTTGTAACCATAACAACCGGAACGTTGGCATTTATTTCTTTAATCCTTGCCAGAGTCTCAAGTCCGCCCATCCCGGCCATCATCTCATCAAGAAAAATCAGATCATATGCTTGTGTCTTTACTTTATCTACAGCGTCCTCTCCGTTTGTAACAGTATCAACATCAAAACCTTTTCCACTGAGAAAAATAACATGAGATTTAAGCAGGTCAATTTCGTCATCAACCCATAACAATTTTCGGTTTTTCATTTTATTCGATTCCGTAATATTATTTACAAGTTAAGAAAATTAAAGCAGTTTTACTGAATAGAAATATGAACATCCAGCCCAGCTTCGTTTGTAGTTGTCGGAGGAATTCGGGAAGCGCCTTCAGGTTCAACAGAAGATCGTTTATAGAAGAGAGAGAGCGTAACCCTGGAACTCATCACGTATTTTATCCTGGGTTCCATTGTAACTCTTGTAGTACCATCCTGCGGCTTTCCTTCTTCGGTAAAGTTGTCGCCAAGTTCATAAACTACAACAGAATTCTTACCCATTGTGTATGAGAAGGAAACTTCAATATCGTTCTTAAGTGAGAGACCGAAGAGAGGTATTTCGAATCCGGATTTGGAGAAACTTGCTGTGAGGCTAATATCATTCGATAGAGATTCTGTAATATTTTTAGTTGCGAGTCCGAGATCGTAGTTTGTTTTCATATTGTACTTGATGGAAGTATTTAAATTTCCGCCCCACATCTCTTCGAAACCAACGTTCAATCCGATTAACGGACTGAAGCCATAGTTTATTTTTTGTGATTGCGTTTCACGCTCGCCTTCCGTATTAACTTTCCATCCTTCCGTAAAACTTGATGTGTACGCATGATCAATTCTCACTGATTTAGCAATTCCCTCAAATATGGAAAGTTTTTCAAGTCCGGACCAGTTTATACGCCAGTTTGGACGCGGAACAAACTTCGAGAAATCCTTAAGCAGAGGTATTTTAGAAAACAGCGGAAATGATTCAAGTCCGGTAACAAAGGCGTCCGATAGATTTGCATTCTGGTTTGTAGCTTCGGGATCGTATAGCTCATTAACTCTTTCCAAACTGCTGTTAAAGAAGGGAATCGGCACACTAAAGAAGGAGCGATCTATATTTCCGTTCGATGTTACATTAGTAATCATGTATTCACCGGTGGTACTATCGGTTTGAATGGTTGTATTCCTGTTAAATCCCCAGCCGACTTTCCAGGTCAGGTCGATTTTAGCACCTTCCCACAATGGTCTGGATGTTTTGAAATCAACATTGTTTTTCTGAGAATACGTTTCCTGAATAGTGGCGTTGCCCACTCTGCCTCCGAGGTCATTACTTAAACCGAGCATAAACAGCCTGCTGGGCCCGGCATCTTCTTTCTGCCTGATACCCCAGAAATTACTGAATCCGCTGCCGGAACCGATAAGGGCTCCGCCGCCGCGCTGATTGGTTTGGCTGAAATTAAACGAGATCTGTTCATAGTCGAAGAATAAATACTTCATGCCGCCTTGCATAACACCAAGTATCTGCATTATTTTGGACTCGCCATCATCAAGACTATCTGCAACAGCTAGTGAGTCCTGTATTTCCGGAGCACTCTCGTTTTCCTCATCCACTTCACCGGCTCTTCTTTGCTGGGTTCTTGGCTGATTACCTCGCTTCTGGTTACGTCCGCCCCGGAGATTTGTATTCCTCGCTCCCCCTTTCGAAGCAGGTTTATCGTCGTCTCCGAACACTTGATCCATTATTGATTTCAATCTCAGGTTAATGCCGGCGTTCAGGTTGCTTGCATAACTCGCGCTTCGACCCAGCTCTTCCTGTTGGAAATTGTTTTTCCAGTTATATGTAACCCTATACCCGAAAGTCAATTTCAAATAACGGTTCAGATCCAACAGTGACGGCAATTTCGGATTCGTCTTCAATCCAAATGACTGTCTGAAATTATTGTCTCTACCAAAGAAAGCGCCGTTGAAAATATCTCGCCAGATATCCGACTCAGACCGCTCTATGTCATTTCCATCAGTTAACAGGTAAGCAAGAGATGATGTAGCATCAGCGCTATAGTCAAATCCAAAGTTTAAAAAACCGCCGTCTGTAATATTCCAGCTGAATGAGCCGCCTCTTGATGCGGTAAAGTCTCTTTGGATATCAGGATCTCTTCCGACCGTTCGTGACTGTGTGAAGTTCCAGTTTCGACTTGCTGAAAGATTCGTACTGAAATTTGAAGGCGTAAAATAAACTTTCACGTTGCGATAATCCTCAAAAAGTTGGAGAAAATCTCCAAACAACGGGATATCCGCAGGATAGAAATAGTTATTCTTACTTAAATTCAGACTATAGTCAATCTTCGCATCCCACAACCAACTCCTTTTAGCGCTTATAGTCGGACTTCTGGAAAACGATTTATTGTAATTAAATCCGAATGAAAGATTATTTATAGTTTCATCAATATACCATGCGTCGGTAGGAACAATTAATTTAACATTCGATATTGACCAGGTATCTTTAATTCCGACCGTTTCGGTCTCGCGCCTCAGGCTGTCAGGATTTGATGAAGCTTCTGCCGCCGCATCAACAAGTACGTCTGTTCCCGGTTTATATAAAGGCTTGCTGTATGATTCGGAGTGCGAATAATTCACTTTAAGATTACTTCCTTCCATATCAGCCGGTACCAGTTTCATCACATCCAGACTGGCATTTAATCCCCAGCTTTTGTTATCCACCCTGGAACCAAACCTGTCATTAAGCTTATGGAAATATGGATCCGTTTGCTTTGTATTAAAATTCACAGTAAGTAAATCGGCAAGCTTAAGTGAAGTAGAAACACTATATGCCCATCCCGGAGTATCATCGGCACCGAGGACCCTAAGTTCGTTTACCCAGAGATTACCCGAGACCGGTGGTCCTATTGTCCCATCAGGCTGCCAGTCGGGTAGTTTATTAACCGGTTCTGCTTCAGATCTGACTGGAAAAGTAGGATTTTCAATACCAATTGTAAAATACGCTATTCTCGTAAGTGTAGGATTACCTTTAATGCCGTAGTTGTGACCCGGTTTACCCGGAACGGACATTTCAAACACTGTGCTTAAAGTATCAGATTCTCTCAATTCCTTGATAGTAGTAAGGTCACTGAATTTAATACTTATCTCGTCCCATCCCAGCGAACCGGCTTCAAGATTGTATTGAAGCGGCTGACGGTACTCGTAGAAGTTATTGTTATCGGCACCGAAACGGAAATAAATTTCAGCACCGTAATCTGTTGAATCATTATAATAAGAAATCGAGCTTGGCGTGTTATATTGCTCATCGCCTCTAATAAATAATTTCATCTCTTTATAGTCAAACACATCCAGTGGCCTGTACAAATCTTTAACAACTTCTCTGTACTCGCCGTCCAGCAGATCCTTTATTTCCAGACTAAGGGACTGTTCGTTCTTGTAAACCTCTTCATCCGGCTGACTCCTGTCCCTTTCTCTTTTAACGCCCGGAGGTGTAAAATAAACACCCGGGTTGTCCTCAATGTTTACCGTTGTAACTGTCAAAACTTCGTCTTCCTCATCAACGCCGTCGATTTCCAGATTTTTCTGCCATTGGTTACCGACAAAATTAAGATCGGCAATCCTGATATGAACTTCCTCGCTGACTCCGGTAACAAATAAACGCATATACTCAACAATTTCGAAACTAGGCTGATTGATTTCATCAACAAAATCTTTCAATGGAATCTTAAATTGATACCAATCAGTACCGCTGCCGCCGCCGCCAATAAAAGGATTTGTACTGGAAGTATCCAATGACACTTCGTAACGATAGTAACTATTAAGCTTATCAAGTGTAAACGTACGGTTAAGATCCTCAGTATCCGGTAATCTTCCCAAATCAGTTGACTGCGCGTTACCTTCCGTTCCGTTTATATTGAAATAGTCATCTGTATGAGGTGAACCGGGATAAATCTTAAAATCATCACCAGATTTATCAGTATCATCAGTGGAACCCTGCTCATCAGCATTATGAACATAATCAAGTCCCCTGTCCTGGTCCTCAGATTCAAGAAGTTCATTCGGTACACCCAGACCATCCTCATCATCCAATTCTCCGTTTGGAATCACATCCTCACTAATTTTACCGATATCAATAGTCAGTTTTGCATCAGCCGGCATATTAACTATCTTAGCCCAGAACTCAATAAACTCAATATTATCCTCAACAAGGTTGTTAGCAGTTGAAGATAAATATTTCATCATACCACCCCAGTTCTGCGTAGGATTTTCATCAACTTGCGGATAATTATTATATGTTCCCCGCACGGTAGGCCTGTAAACAAAATCAAGAACAGTTACCTGTTGATCCTGCCTGCTGACCTGCTTATCGGGCCAAATTGCGTTTACATCAACGTCAGAAGGTAAAATATTGAACCAGAAAGCCTTGGCTTTATATGCCATTTGAGCCTGCAATAAATCATTACTTCCGGTGAAAGGCGGACTCAGGTCTTTCCATGCAGTATAGGAAACACCGATTGGTATAATTCTTTTTGAACCTTCAAAATCATCTATATACGCAATACTCTCTTTATCGTCACCGGAAATTGTACTTTTTTTAGTGTTCGGATCAGGATTCATATATGCGAACTCACCTTTAACATCCAATGAAGAATTCGCACGGGTCGAGATGAGATAGTCAAGCCCTTTAGTTACAAAAGGCAGGTCAATGTTGGTCTGGAAATCAATACCGTAAATTGAGTTGTTCAGAGGTTCTTCACCGATTCTTACTTTATCGCTCAATGTTTTCTGGTTCAGGTTCAAGTAGGAAAATCCGAGTTTGGTGTTTTTGTCAAACTCATATAATCCTCTGAAACCAAGCAGGGTTTTTGAAGCAAGTGAAAAGAGATCGTTCTGTTCATAAGTAATTTTCAAGTCCGCTCCAGGAACAAGTGCAGAAGCATTTCTGATTGTAACCTGGCCTATATTATAATCAACTGCATAGTCAGTACCCTCTTTTAAATCCGCACCATTTAATTGAACACGAACGGAATTCTCCACAACATTAAACCCGATGTTGAAAGTAGAAGTAACTGAAGCCGAATATTCACCGACTAATGTGAATTTATCTTTTTCATTCTTTTTCTTGGCTGCGGATTTAAGAGTATCATATACTTCATCGAACCGCAACCCGGCATCCTGAAGTTCCTGCGGCATATCTTCACCGAAAGGCTTCAGATAAGGGAAAATAATTTCCCCCGTCTCAGGAAGAATTGTATAACCTGCATTAAAATCAAATTCACCATCCGGAGTAGCGTCGGAAGAAGAATTATACCTGTCGAGTTCAAAAAGTTTCAGAAGGTTGTAACCTTCATAATCGTTCCTGGCTTCCTGTCCCTCAATCAGGTAATTGAGATCGAGCATAAATCCATCTTCCTGCACATCGCGTCCGCCGATAGGATAGATATTTCTCAACTGGAGCTTCCACGCCTTTTTGAAGGAAGGAATAAGGTTCGCAGGTTTAATAAGTTTCAAAACAATACGGCCGCTATCAGGCAGGTCTTTTATAAATTCACCATACTGATTTGCATCAGTGCCACTCCCATTGATTTTGTATGCAACTCCTATAATTTCGTCATTCTGAATCTGAGTATTAAAAGTAATAAATCCCGCGTAAGAATTTAAGGAATAGTCCCTGTTCTCAATGAGCGGTTTCATTCGCACACCTGATACAACTTTACCCGAAACTTCTTCTTCATTCTCGTCTCTAAGGGCATCCGGTATAACAGAACCCGGTTCGAGATTAATATATAAGTTAGCATTTCTTTCCGATCCTTCATCCACATTCTGGGTTGTACTTTTCCAAACCTCAATTTCAATAACACGATCTTTTTCATAATCGCCAATGGTTGTTCCCAAACTGCTGAATATTGTATTAAATCTTTCTGATTCAGCATAAACTGTATCCAGGAAATAGTGATTTTCGGAATATTCGTAAACGTGCTTCTCAAACGTCTGGGACTGCGTTCCACCCGACAGATTCACTTCAGTCACCTCACCTTTTTTCTGGGATGCCAGAGCCGTCAGCGAAAACGGACCGAACTGGAACTGTGACTTTACACCGAAAAGGGCTTCACTACCGCCAACAAGAGAAGATGTCTGCAGCGACACATTACCGGCTTCAACTTTTTTTACAATCTCGTCATCGTAACCTTCGTATACAATTTTCAACTGGTTTTCATACTCAAAGGTTCTTTCAGTATTCCAGTCAGCATTTATCTTAAGCTTATCGCCAATAGTACCGTTAACACTAATCTGTACCTGCTGGCTAAAATCAGGTTCATTACGGGAATTTCCAAGACGTGAAGCAGTCAAACCTTCTGTTGTTTCATTTCTCCAGGCGCCGTGGATATCAACAGATCCGTTAATATGCAGCTTGATTATGTTCGGACCGAAAATACTAAGGAAGCCGGCACTGGGGAGAGGGATTTCTATATTTGTAATATCAGACAACAGTTGTCCGAGGTCATTCTGATCGCCTGATGTATTATACTCATATCCAAGCTTTTCCCACTGTTCGCGGTTATGATTCTTTGTCTGCAGTTCGATATACTCATCGAGCGGGATTTTAAGATATACTTTGTCAACCTGATTAGCGATCTTCTCCTTGATCAAGACATACTGACCAGTAGAATCAAGCTCAACAGTTCGGCTATAATTCCTGGGAGAAATTTTAGCAAAAAACGAGGAGGATTTTTTCTGACGAAGTTCCGCACTAATATTATCATCACGCTGAAAATGAAATTGATCAAGTCGCGCGGTTGAATCAAGTTTAAGCGAATCAACTCTGCCGAGTGAATCCAGGAACAACGGATCATATTTTAAGGAATCTGCCAATGATGAATCGATGATTCCGGAAGAGTCTAAAATACCGGATGAATCAATTACACCTAACGAATCGATAATACCTGTTGAGTCGTTTGATGTGATAACCGATGAATCAGCTAAAATTTTTGAAACGGCATGATAGAGATCAGGTACATGATTTTCACGCATTTCAGGTTTACCGGGAATAACAGATCCCGAAAAAGTAAATCCCCAAAACGTGAAAACAATTAAAGAGGCAGCAAAAAGGAAATGGAATTTTCCCCCTAGTAAACCAGCTATGTTATTTTTTGAGTTTTTCCGCAAAATTCTATAAAAATTAAAAGGCAATAATAGTAATTTTTTTCCTATAGACCTCCTACTTTATATTTATGAGTACAAAAATTATTTAATCATAACTCAAAATTCAATTACTTTTTTAGGGGTTACGAATTATTCCCTTAAATGATATCATTAAGATTTGTCTTGGAATCCAGCACATCAACGATCTCACTTTTATCAACAATTACCGCACTCAGTTTATTCCCTACAAAAGCGCCTGTATCAATATATGCGGCATTAGCCTCTTCATCAAGCGTAATATCCTGGTGCTTCGTATGTCCCACGATCTGAAGCTTATTGATATTTAGGAGATTATCCCTCGTCCAGAGAACACCCCTGTCGGTTATAAAGTCGTTAAGAATATAATCTCCAATGATTTCCATGTTTGATTCCATATCATCAGAAAGCATCATGCGGTAATGTGAAGATACACCTGCATGTGATATAAAACAGTCCGGTAAATTGTAATATAAGGGCGCGTTCTTAATATATTCAATATGCTGGAATACCGCTTCTTCATGGTCTTCATATGATGCCAGTGTGGTTTCACTGCCGTTAAACACCCAGGACCTGGCAAATACACTTGTCGGATCTTTAAAGAAGTGGAAAAACATATAGTCATGATTACCCGGTGTGAATTTAATTTTCTCGCTAATTACGAACTTCATAGTTTCATAACTGTTATTACCCCGGTCCACAAGGTCTCCCACACAGTAAACAGGTATATTCTGATATTTTTCTCTAATCTGATTATAAAGTTCAACCAATGTATAGAAACAGCCGTGTACATCACCTATTATCGCAACCATATTCTCTATATTTTATAATTTTCTTTTGCAAACTGAGTTAATTCATCCCTGAAATCAGGATGTGCAATTCTTATTAATTCCCGTGCTCTCTCCTGTATTGTTTTCCCCCAAAGGTTCGCTACACCGAATTCAGTTACCACATAATGAACATCTCCCCTAGAAGTTACAACACCGGCACCCGGCTTAAGAGTGGGAGTAATCCTGGAAATCTTCAGGTCCTTTGTAGCTGAAGGAAGAGCTATAACCGGTTTACCGCCTTCGGAGTGAGCAGCTCCTCTTACAAAATCAACCTGACCGCCTATACCGCTGTAAAGCTTCGTGCCGATAGAATCGGAACAAACCTGTCCAGTAAGGTCAACTTCGATGGCGGAGTTAATTGCAACCATTTTATTATTCTTCGCGATTATAAAAGGATCATTGACATATTCCTGAGGGTGGAATTCAAATATCGGATTATTATCCAGAAAGTCATATGACCTTTTAGTACCGAGCACAAAACCGGCAACTATTTTGCCCTGGTGAAGTGTTTTCATCTCGCCGTTTATAATTCCTTCTTCAACGAGGTCAATCATACCATCTGAAAACATCTCGGTGTGAACACCAAGATCATTTTTCTCCCGCAAGTACTTCAACACTGAATCCGGGATAGCGCCGATACCCATCTGAAGGGTCGAACCGTCCTCAATAAGTTCGGATACATTCTTGCCGATATCATCATATATTTTTAGAAGTTCAGGAGATGCGTTCGGGTCAACCTGAGGCAACTCCATTAATGGTTCGTCATACTCAACCAAATAATCGATCTTGTTGATGTGAATGAAACTATTGCCTAGTCCGCGCGGCATCTCTTTATTAACCTGAGCAATTACTACTTTAGCCTTTTCAGCAGGAGTTTTAATATTCCCGACATCAATACCGTACGAGCAGAATCCGTGTTCATCCGGCGGGGAAACGTTTATGAACGCAACATCAGCTTTCAGAATTCCCCGCTTAAACAGAAGTGTAACCTCGGAGAGAAAGATCGGAATGAATTCAGCCCGTCCTTCATTTATTGACCTCCTGGTATTTCCCCCGATAAAAAACGCGATGTGCTTAAAGTGCTTTTCCATTCCTGGTTGAGTATACGGCAGATCACCGACAATAAGAATATGATAAATATTAACTCCTTCGAGTTCATCCTTCCTTCTCACCATAGCACGGATAAGTTCCATAGGAGCAGCGCAGCCAGGCTGAATAACAATGTTATCATTGGATTTAATAACTTTTACAGCTTCATCCGAAGATATAAGTTTGCTGTTATACCTTGTTATCCAGGGGGCACTTTTATGTTTTACTTCGTTAACCAGATCCACCATAATTAAATTCTCATTTAGTTTGTCGAGAATATGTGTAGTCTTCTGTATTCGATATCAAATGTTTCTGCTACCAATTCGTTACAGCAATATCCGCCGTATGTGCAAACACCTTTAGTTAAACCGGTATCACCCATAACGGTATGAGAGAAGCCGTTGTCGGCAATATTTTTAATATATTCTATTGAAGCATTCGTCAAACCGTAAGTAGCCGTTCTCGGAACAAGAGCCGGCATGTTCGGCACACAGAAATGAATAACGTTATGTTCGACGAAGGTCGGCTCTGAAATAGATGTGGGACGTGAAGTCTCAATACATCCGCCCTGATCGATTGTAACATCAACAACAACAGCGCCTGTTTTCATATCCTTAACCATATCTTCGGTTACGAGCTGCGGTGATTTCTCCCCTTTTATCTGAACAGCGCCGATGAACAAGTCGGCGAACTTTACTCCGCGCGCAATTGTGTAAGGATTTGCAACAACAGTTGTAATATTTTTTTGGAAAGTGTTTTCAATTCGTCTAAGTCTTTTCAAATCTTTATCAAGTACAATAACCTGCGAGCCTCTTCCCAGCGCAGCACGCGCAGCATTAAAACCCACTACTCCCGCACCAAGAATTACTACTGCTGCGGGGGCAACGCCGGTTATTCCGCCCAGTAAAATTCCCCTGCTGTTCGGGTACCCGCTGCCTAGAAACTTTTCACCCATCTGAACCGCCAGTTGACCCGCAATCTCACTCATCGATTGCAGAACCGGGAGTTCGTCGTTTTTCTCTATCAGTTCGTAGCTTAAAGCTGTAATTTTTTTATTAAGCAGATTTTGAACGATCTGCTTCTTACCAATTGGAAGATGCAGAAAGGAAAAAACTATCTGCTCTTCTTCCATCATCTCGGATTCTTCTTCGGTAAGAGGTGCAATTTTCGCAATCAGTTCCGAACGCTGATAGACTTCTTCAGTTGTATAAACGATGTTGGCGCCGACATTTGCGTAATGCTCGTCGGTGAAATGACTTTCAACACCTGCGTTGGTTTGTATAAAAACGGTATGACCCGATTTTACAAGCAGATCAACTCCCGCAGGGGCAAGCGCAACTCTCTTCTCTTCTAAAAGCGTCTCCTTCGGAATTCCGATTCGCATAATTTTCCTGCTATTTAACCATTGAAAAATAATTATTAAACGTGATAATCACAATTTAAAACCCTCTTATCCGGTTAACCGGTGTAAGCGGCTCCTTCTCTTTAAGAACGTTCACAATGTTATTTGCGGCAAGTTCCGCCATTTTATTTCTGGCTTCCACCGTAGCGCTGCCGGTATGAGGAAGAAGTATCACGTTATCCAGTTTGAAAAACTCCTTGTATATCTTAGGCTCATTTGTGTAAACATCCAGGCCAGCGGCAAATACCTTTTTGGTTCGAAGAAGTTTTACAAGGTGCTTTTCATCTATTATTTCACCGCGCGCTGTATTAATTAGTACAGCACCCGGTTTGAGCAAATCGAGTCTTTTAGAATCCAGGTAAAGTCTGGTCTTATCCGTAAGAGGCAGATGCAGACTTATAAAATCCGATTGTTTAAGCAGTTGAGAAACAGCTAGTTTTCTCGCTCCGGTTTCGCTTTCGAACTTGTCTTTCTTAGACTTGTTGGTATATACTATTTCCATTCCGAAAGCTTTAGCCCGCCTGGCAACAGCCTGACCAATTCTTCCGGCACCGATAATTCCCAGAGTCTTCCCTCTCAGCTCAATTCCCAAAAGCAGCTTGGGTTTCCAGCCATTGAACAAGCCGTCGCGTGTAAACTTGTCGCTTTCAGGAATCCTTCTGGCGCATCCAAGTAAAAGAGCCATTGCCAGATCTGCCGTTGCATCGGTTAGAATGTCGGGTGTATTTGTAACTACTATTCCCTTTTCAGAAGCTGCTTTTATATCAATATTATTATACCCGACTGCATAATTGGAAATAACTTTACAGCTATCCAGTTTGTTGATAATTCCAGAATCAAATCTGTCAGTAAGGAGTGATAGTATCCCGTCAGCATCTCCGCCAAGCTGTAGTAATTCACGACGTGATATTAGCTTGTCTTCTTCGTAGCAAACAACTTCGAAGCCGTTTTTTATTAGTATTTTCTCAGCAATTTCAGGAAGTTTTCTAGTTAACAGAACCTTCATAAATTACCCAAAAAGCAGCCTTACAATAAATACTGCACCGAGAATACCGGCAAGGTCAGCAAGCAGCCCGGCCGCCAGAGCATGTCTCGTTCGTCTGATATTTACTGATCCGAAATAAACTGCCAGCACATAAAATGTTGTTTCTGTACTTCCGAAAAATGTGGAAGCAAGTATGCCTATAAATGAATCTGGTCCGTGAATTGCCATTATTTCTGTCATCACACCCGTTGAACCACTACCTGAGAGAGGACGAATCAACGCCATAGGAATAACTTCAGGCGGCATACCAATCCAGCTAGCAGGGCCGGCAAGTACGTTTTCAAGCACCTGCATTACTCCGCCGGCTCGGAAAACAGCAATTGCAACGAGCATTCCGACAAGGTAAGGAATTATTTTAATCGCTATATTAAAACCTTCCTTGGCACCTTCCACAAATACTTCATAGACTTTTACTTTCTTTGCAAATCCATAGAGCATGAATGTGAAAATAATTAACGGTATAGCCAGTGTTGATATTGCAGTAATAATATTTTTAAATATATCGGCATCCATTCCCTCGAATGATGAAAAGAAGGAGGAGAGAATTCCGGTTGCAGCCAGCACTATAATAGCGGCGACAATTACGAATGCGGTTATGAAACTTCTTTTGCTGGCCTTAGCCCAATCAACAAAGTTGATGGAAGGGTCTGTGAATTTTTCGAAAATTTTTGTCGATGTTATCCCCACGGTAGTAGCACACATCGCGCCGAATATGGAGGTACCGATAATGATAGTCGGATTCGCACTTCCCATTGCAGCTCTTATTGCAATTGCTGTTGCCGGGATCAAAGTTAATCCGGCTGTATTGACTGCAAGGAACGTACACATCGCATTCGTAGCTGTACCTTTATTCTCGTTAAGTTCGTCAAGTTCCTCCATCGCTTTCAAGCCGAAAGGAGTCGCGGCGTTACCGAGGCCAAGCATATTCGCGGAGATGTTCATGATCATTGAGCCCATCGCTGGATGATCGTGAGGAACATTCGGGAACAGGAATTTTGTAATCGGTTTAACTACCCTGGCAATAATTTTAATCAGTCCGGCATCTTCAGCTACTTTCATTACTCCGAGCCACAAGGCCATTATACCAATAAGTCCGAAAGCGATATTTACGGCTGTTCCGGCATAATCCAGCGCTGAATTTGTTACGTCGCGCATTTTGGCAAAGCTTACCTCTTCAAGTATAAGCGTTCCTGCAGCATGGACTGAATCATCAAAAGCAATGATTTTTGCTTTACCGCTAAGGTCATTCTCCTTACCGCCCATCTTTGCCATTTCGTTCCAGAACTTTGGCGTAGAATCATCGGTCTTCATAAATACCGTAACTTGTTCTTTCTTAGGATCAACAGTTAGGCGTGCTTTCTGCGAGACTTTGTTAGTCTGTGTTACTCCGTAAAACCTGCTAAACTCAGCAGATTCAATTTCAATGTCAACGTCGTAGGATTTGCTTACGCCTTTTTCGAAACTCTCGCTAAAGACGTAGTTAACTTCGATTGGGTTTCCATTCTGATACTTGTTATTTACCTGATCAACTATATCGGTAGTGAGAGCAACTCCGATTCCGAGAATCAGTAAACCAAGCCATACATAGTTTAGCATATTTCAACAGGATTTTTATTGGGTAAAATTATCAATAAATTTGACGGGTAAAATAAGCATTCTAATCCAAAAATAAATCTTTTATTTAGTCCCATTTCTATGATAAAATTCAGAAAGGAAATTAATACTATGAAAGTCGCCCTTATTCAACTTAATCCCGTTTGGGAAAATACCAGCGACTCCATTAAACAGGTGGAGGGATTGACGGATAAGTTTGAAGAAGCCGATCTGCTGGTTTTCCCGGAAATGTCACTTACCGGCTACACCATGAACTCTCAAAAACTCGCTGAGGAGCTGGATGGTGAATCGACAGTTTATTTTATCGAACTAGCAAGACAACTGAAAAAACACATTGTGGCGGGAATAATTGAGAAGGCAGAGGACAAAACATACAATTCGGCCGTACACTTTAACAGGGATGGGCTGATATCAGCTCGTTATCGTAAAATCCACCCTTTCTCAATGGCGGAAGAACATAAGTACTATTCACCTTCTAATGAAGTAGTAACTACTAAAATTGACGACATGACATTTGGTTTGTCGGTTTGTTACGATCTGCGATTTCCCGAGTTATACCGTTTGTACGGAAAACAGCGAGTTGACGGACTAATCAATATTGCGAATTGGCCCATTCAGCGAATTCATCACTGGGACAAGTTGCTCGCTGCAAGGTCTGTAGAGAACCTGTGTTATATGATCGGATGCAATCGTACAGGCAAGGATCCGTTCTATGAGTACTGCGGAAACAGTAGTGTTTATAGTCCAATGGGAGAACAGCTTGCTTGCATGAGTAAGGATGAAACAGTTGCTCTTGTGGAAATTGAAAAGGAAGAAGTCGATAAAACCAGGTTAAAATTAAACTTTCTTGATGATATCAAACTCATTTAAGCTCGTGAACACATATAAATGATAACTTATCAGCAAACAACCTTGTAACACTTTGAGGATTCATTTTCTTTACGGAACTGAATATAAAAATAATTATCATTTTCCCGCGATTCTTTATGATGAAGGATTATTTCACAGTTATAACCGGCTTCCCTTTTTTTATCCAGGAAAGTCTTGAAGTTTTCATCCAGGAATTTCTGTGCTTTTTGAATTGATAAACTCTCCATAAGAACCTCAATGTATTTTTCATTTCAAAGAATTTATGGCGGGATGATTTCATTTTTGTTTGAATCTGCCACCCTCTCATTCAGTAGTTATCATCGAAAATTTCTTACATGATTTTAGAAATATTGTCCACTGAAATAATCTGAATAAATATATTTCATTTTAATTTTATGCACATTGACTCCCGGCACAATAAAGTTCGCATTTTTCAGCAATTATTATTCCGGTAAATTAAATACTCTATTTTAATGGCATATAGTTGGTATTACCGGCGTGAGTTCTCACTATAATTCACTATATTTGCACCAATTATTTTTGAAACCGATATACGAAAGATTTTGTACTCGTGAAAAAATTAGACAGTTTTGCACCCCTGTTCGTAATATTAGCCGCGTCATTCTGGGGAATTGACGGCATAGTTTTAAGACCATATTTGTATTCGCTTCCGGTACCACTGGTAGTTTTCCTCGAAAGCAGTATTGTTGCTGTCATACTTTCACCAATTTTCTTTAAACAGGCTCATATAGTAAAAAATCTTTCGGCAAAGGATTTGCTTGCCTTCGCCGGAGTTGCGTTCTTCGGCGGCGCGCTCGGCACCATGGCGATTACCAAAGCAGTATTTTACGTTAATTTTGTGAATCTTTCTATTGTAGTCCTGATTCAAAAGCTTCAGCCTATTTTTGCGCTTATACTTGCCAGCATTTTTCTTAAAGAGCGTCTTCCGAAAGTCTTTTTTATATGGGCCGGCGTCGCAATAGTTGGAGCTTATTTTATGACATTCGGAACTAAGTTCCCCAACCTGAATACCGGTGAAGAAACAGTCTACGCTGCATTTTTCGCGTTACTCGCTGCTTTCAGTTTCGGATTCTCAACGGTATTGAGTAAACGAGCTCTTAAAAACGTAACTTACGCATTAGGAACGTATCTTCGATTTCTAGTCACAACAATTATTATGCTGGTGGTTTTATTGTCCTTCGGAGATACAAGTTCGTTCAACGAGATTACCGGGGACCAGTGGCTGATCTTTGTGATTATCGCATTTACATCAGGCGGACTGGCAATTTTCCTTTACTATTTCGGACTTAAACGCATTACAGCTTCACTGGCTACTATATGCGAATTATCCTTCCCACTAACCGCGATACTGCTTGAATATTTTCTGCGTGATAATATTCTTGACTGGGTCCAGTGGCTGGGCGCGCTCATACTGATCTACAGCATAATAAAAGTATCGGGTGTCGGTATTGCCAAGAAAAAGGATTATTGATTAGTACCGGATTACGAAACCGGTTCAAGACTCCTCTGACGGAACAACACCTGGATATGATTCGAACCTTCATGCGGTGTAAATATTTGTACGATTTCCCACGAATCATCATATCTATCCAGGAGATCCCGAAGATGCTGTATTTTAAGTTGAGTTTCAGTGCTTGAATTTATTAAATCTTTCTCTTCCTCTCTAACACTCCACTCGAAGGATTCGACTCTGAAATTGTATTGGCGTTTTTTACCATTGACTGTTACTTCAACTTCAGCAATCTGGTTATCGCCGAAATGCGGAATCGGTATGCATATCTCTCTCATTTACTACCCCCATTTTTATTCGTAGTGTAAAGATTTAATTGGATTTGCCAGTGCAGCTTTAACTGACTGAAAACTTACTGTAAGCAATGAAATAATTAACGCAGCAGTTCCGGCCATAATGAATGTGACCGCGCTTATAGATGTTGAATATGCAAAAGTGCCCAGCCATTCCTTCATTCCCCAAAATGCAACGGGCCATGCAATTAGGTTTGAAATCAGTACAAGCTTGAGGAATTCGCTTGATAAATTAATAACAATACTGGAAACAGTTGCTCCAAGAGTCTTACGAATGCCTATCTCCTTCGTTTTCTGTTCGGCTTCAAACGAAGCAAGACCAAATAATCCAAGACAAGCAATGAAGATTGCCAGTCCCGAAAACATACCCGTAAGTTCACCGAGTCGTGCTTCCTCTCTGTACAATTCTTCAAATCTCTCATCAAGAAAAGTATACTCGAAAGGATAATCAGGTCGTAACCCGGACCACTCATTCTCCAGAAAAGCAAGCGTAGCCTTCAGGTTTTCCGGATTAACCCTTACGGATACCCTGTGTACCTGCGGTTGTATTACATAAATTTGTGGAGCAATCTTATTATGCAGTGACTCGAAATTATTATCCGCAACTACCCCAACAATTCTCCCGCTTCTATTGCCGTAAACGAATGGTCTGCCGACTGCATTTTCAACGGGAAGCCAGCCAAGCTTTTTCACTGCTTCTTCATTAAGAACAAAAGCTTCGGCACTGTCTGAAGCAAATTCACGCGACTGCATTCTTCCCGCGACAATTTCCATATCATATGTATTAAAGAAGTCATAGTCGATCTCAATTACTGCGATTCTAAACGGAACCTGTCCCGGGTTATCCCCGTCCTTGGTGCGCGCTCCCCAACTGTTTAATAGTCTATCAGACGGGACAAGCCTTGAGAACGAAGCATTCACGACACCCGGATTCATTTTCAGTCTGCCCTTAATGGACTCAGCCTTATCCCACATAGTATTATCAGCAGGGAGAAGAACAATTTGTTCTTTGGTAAATCCAAGATCCTTGTTCTGCATGAATTTCATCTGGTCTATGACAATTCCGACTGCAATGATTAAGGCGATTGAAATTGTAAATTGTGATACAACTAAAATTTTCCTAAATAAAATAGATCCGGACTTCAGTCCCACTTTGCTCTTTAACACCTCGACCGGGATGAAACCTGATAAATACGCAGCCGGATAACTGCCTGAAATCAGGCTAACGATAAACAGGAAAAGAACTAATCCCCCACCTATAAACGGATCCGAGAAGATGTTAAGTGAAAGTTCTTTACCGGCAAAAGTATTGAATGACGGGAGCATCAGTTCAACCATAATTATGGCGACTATGAGAGACAGAAGTGAAATAAAAAACGATTCCCCGAGGAACTGGTAAACGAGCTGTTGTCTTAATGCTCCGAGAACCTTTCGCATTCCGATTTCACGCGCACGTTTGGCAGAACGCGCCGTTGCAAGGTTCATGAAGTTAATACATGCAATACCGAGGATAAACAACGCGATGATTACAAACAGGTATATATTGTCAATGTTACCATTCTCACCAACCTCAGATGAGAGATGCGACTTCAGATGAATATCCGTCAGTCTCTGCAGGTGGAGAATATTTGTTTCATGCGGCATTCTGACCGGAGTATCAACAGTTCCATCACCCTCTCTGTCTGAAAGATGTCTGTCAAGAAACTCGGGAAACCGGGATTCAAGGGTTTCCGGAGTAACGTTTTCAGGAAACAGAATATAGGTAAGGTAATTATTACTACTCCAGTTAGTCCTGAAATATTCTTCACCGAAAACCGGGACAAGAGTTTTAAATGATCCTAAAATATCGAATTGGAAATGTGTATTCTGAGGCAAATTATTAATAACACCGGTAACCTTCAGGGATACCCGATCCTCATAGTTAATGACTTTATCAACAGGATTCTCATCGCCGAAATATTTTTCAGCGATTGATTTTGTAAGCACAATCGAATTCGGTTCTTTTAATGCTGATTCCGGATTACCGTAAATGAATTCATAATCAAATATCCTGAAGAAATTCTCTTCCGCCCAGAATAGTTCCTGCTCAACGAATGATCTGCCATCATCCAGTTTTATTAGTGTATTAAAGCCCGCCCTGACTCTGGCAATTTCTTCTATCAGATCAGGGTAGTCATTCTTGAGAAGCATTGCAATCGGCGGGGCGACACGAGCCAGATGCAGACTGCTTTCACCATCATTGTTCAGCCATTCACGGGTAACCCTGTAAATCCTGTCGTGGTTTTTATAGAACTTATCATAACTCAGTTCATCCTTCACGAATAATAAAATCAGTATTGTACAGGCAATACCGACTGATAATCCCAGGATGTTAATCAGAGTATAAGTCTTATATTTAAATAAATTTCTGGATGCAATTTTCAGGTAATTCTTAAACATAAATACCCTTCGCTGTTAATTCTTATCTATCCAGCCATCTGAGAGATTGATGATCCTGTTACCATAACCGGCATTTAATTCGGAATGTGTGACCTGAACGATTGTAGTACCGTCATCATTCAGGTTTTTCAGCAATTCCATAATTTCTTTCCCTTGTTCCGAATGCAGGTTGCCGGTTGGTTCATCAGCGAGAATAATTTTAGGTTGCGAAATCAATGCGCGCGCAACCGCAACTAACTGCTGCTGTCCCCCGGACAATTGATTCGGGAAAAGATCTTTCTTTGCGACGATATTAAACCGGTCGAGTATTTCCGCAACTCTTCCCTTTCGTTCAGACGACTTAACTTTCTGATATAGCAAGGGTGTTTCCAGATTTTCATAAACCGTGAGTTCGTCAATCAGGTGGTACTGCTGAAAAACAAATCCTATCATTGATTTGTGAAGTTCCGATAATTGTTTCTCACTCATTTTATGAACCGGCTGATCCATAAAATAGTATTCACCGCCGGAAGGTGTATCCAGCATACCGAGAATATAAAGTAAAGTGGATTTACCCGCCCCTGATGGTCCCATAATTGAGATGAATTCACCTTCATCGATAGTAAGGTTGATGTCCCTCAATACATAAGTTTTAACGAACTTGTTCTTATAATATTTTTCAATATTGTTTAGCTTTATCATTCAGCCGCCGAATTAGTATATGAAGAATTTTATACGTGAAATTTCTCTTTGAAATTCTCTGTTACTACATGACCGTCGAACAAGTGAACTATCCTGTTACCATACTCAGCGTATGTCGGCGAGTGAGTTACCATAACAATTGTTGTTCCCTGTTCATTTAAAGTAGTTAGAAGGCTCATAACTTCATCACCGCGTTCGGAGTCGAGGTTACCGGTCGGCTCATCCGCAAGAATAATTTTGGGATTACTTACAATTGCTCGCGCAACCGCAACACGCTGTTGCTGACCACCCGAAAGCTGCTGCGGGAAATGGTTCACCCTGTGCATAATCTCCATTCGTTCAAGTACCTCGTTTACTTTCTTTTTACGATCGCTTGAACTATAGCCGAGATACAGTAAAGGCAGTTCAACATTTTCAAAAACCGTTAGCTCGTCAATCAAATTAAAACTCTGGAATACGAATCCAATATTTTCTTTTCTCAATTTAGCTCTTTGGCGTTCGGAATAATTTGAAACCTCCTCACCAGTAAAAAAATACTTTCCATTACTAGGATTATCAAGCAATCCAAGAATATTAAGCAGTGTTGATTTTCCACAACCGGAAGGACCCATTATCGAAACGAATTCTCCTTCCTCTATTTCAATATTCACATTGTTTAACGCAGTTGTTTCCACTTCTTCAGTGGTGTAAAGTTTTTGCAGATTTTCTGTTTTAATCATTTTATTCCTCTTCCGATAATTTAAACGATATTCAAATTCTTTGAAAAATATTTATGTTGTTAATTGAGAATAAGTTTCTCATTGTCGCCGAAATTCTCGTATGAAGACGTTACAACCTTTTCGCCCTCCTGTAAGCCGGACAGTACTTCATAAACCTGCGTATTCTGCTGGCCAATACTGATATCCCTCTTCGTTGCAAAAGAGCCAGACGGGTCAAGTACAAAGATCCACTGTCCGCCGGTAGTCTGGTAAAATCCCCCCCTGTCCACCATAAGTGCATTACGAAGTTCGCCGAGAGCTAATTTCATCTGTAAAGTTTGACCGCGTCTAATGCCTTGCGGTTGTACATCGGCAAACTGTAAATCAACTTCAAACCTGCCGTTGCTCACCTCGGGATATACGGTTTTAATATTCATGTTATACATAGTTCCCGCGAATGTAAATGTAGCTGTCTGACCAACCGCAACTCTCGCAATATAATGCTCATCAATTTGAGCGACAACTTTATAGGCGTCAATATTATCAATCTGTCCCAGATTCTGTCCGCTTGAAATAGACTGACCAATTTCGGCATTCAGCGAAGTTAACTGCCCTTTTATAGGAGCACGGACAGTTAGGTTCTCGATCTGACGTTTTGCAACTTTCAGGTTATCTTCCATACGATCAATAGATATAGATAACTGCTGCACCTGATTTTCCCTGAACAATGAATCGGTCTTCTGTGATTCCAAAGTTAATTCGAGACTACGCTTAAGGAACTCATACTGTTCCTTGCTATCCTCATACTCGAAATCGGAAATGAGATTCTTCTCGTGCATCTCCTTATCTCTTTTATAAATTCTCTCCTGTCTTCTAAGCTGATTAAGCAAAGACAGTTTCTGTGAAGTCAACTGAAGCTTATTCTGCTCCATCGACAGCCTCGTACCTCTTAATGAGTTCATCTGCTGGAATAATTGAGCTTCGTTATACATCACGCTGAGAGTAAGATTAGGATTTTCCAACTGAATAATAGGATCACCCTCTTCAAGAAATGCGCCTTCTTCAACAAACTTATCTACTACCCGTCCGCCTTCACTCACATCGAGATAAAAAGTCTCAATCGGTTGAACAGTACCTGTAATCGGTATATTTTCGTTAAACGGACCGTAAGAAACTTCTGAAATTGTAATACGCTCCGTATCAACGTTTAACTTTGATGAATTATCCCCCAGTACAAAATTGTAAACCAGGAATAGAAAAAACAAAGCGCCAAGACTGTATAGCGATATAGTTTTAACAGTCCATTTCTTCTTTTTAATTTTTCTATCCATTAATCCTCCTTGTGTTTAATCAATACAGCCAATAATTATGCCGAAAACAGTATGAATAAGCTATAATAAATTGTGGAAATTCGTCCATATTGTACGTTTTTAAAGTGTTTTTTTGAACCAGAACTTAAGGCAATCAACAAGTGTCCGTTAATGGTGATTAGATGTACGATTCCGAACAGGGTTTAAAATAAAAACGGGGACTCGAAAATAAATCCCCATTAACCACTCTTTGCAATCATCATAAAACACTATTACTCTTCCAATAAAACTGTTATTCCGTATAATTCCGGATTATCCGGCGGTTCTGCATTCCAGTCGTTGTAAGAATGCGTATCATCCGTTTTGAAATGAACATAATATGTTCCGGCATCGAGCATTATCGTGCTATTAAACATCCTGTTCTTTTTTGCACCGCCAGCTTTATCTGTTTTTCTATAAGTCATTTCCCAGATTATTCTGCCGCGGTCATTTTCAATCCAGCCGTAATCATACATTCCCCCTCTGTCACCTTCGCCAAGCGCAATAATCCTGACTTTTCTAACATCTTCCAATTCAAACTTTTTACTCACTTCCTTATGATCGCGGACACGTGTAAGTTCTGCAAGTACGTTATCATTCCTGTAATCATCTTCATTAAAAAGTTCGACATATTCCCTTTCATCTTTATCGGCTGCCCAGATAGTCAGTCCCCATCTTTCCGGATCCAGCGGACGCGATGCATTCCAGTCACGATAACTATGTGATCCGTCCGTTACATAGAAGGCAATATAATTACCATCCGGAAGATCTATAGAACCATCAAACATCCTGTTCTTATCGGCTCCTCCGCCATTTTCGGTACGTCTCATTGTCATTTTCCATACGGTTTCTTTAGTATCAGCATCTATAATCCAGCCGTAATCCGCGAGAGAACTGCTGGTACCTTCACCCAGACAAAATACTTTAAGTTCCATATCTTTCTTCAGACTAAATCCCTGCGATCTGAATTCATCATCGCCGACTCTTATTATCTCAACAACAGGTTCAACTCTGTCTTCAGGTGAAAACTCCTCGACATAATCCAGATCCGATTCATTAACCGCCCAGATTGTTATACCATAGAATTGCGGGTCATTTGGAGGGAGTACATTCCATTCGTCATAAGAATGCGAATCATCCGAAGTATATTTGACGCTGTAACTTCCTGCCGGCAAAGTCAACTCTCGGTCGCTTACAATATTTTTCTTTCCGCCGCCGGCATGATCAGCTCTTCTCGAATCCATCGTCCAGAATCTTTCATGATTATTCTCATCATAAATCCAGGCAAAATCATAAAGAGTTCCATTCCTTCCTTCACCGAGAGCGTAAATATGTATCCTTACATCCTCGGTAAGAGTAAAATTTCTTTCATAGTCCTCGTAATCACCCACACGAGTGATTGAAACTATCGCGTTTTCTACTTTATCATCAACCAGTCTTGCCGGACTAACAATCTCAAAATCATCTTTAGGGCCGATGACCTTCATATATAAACTGCGTCGAAGACTAGCTTTGTATTTATTCTTTCCGAATATATTGCTCCAAAAATCACCCCACCCGGTTATTTTGGTAAAATTCCGTACCGAACCGCCATAATATACTTCATAACTTCCCGGTTCAAGATCAATTGTTGCTTCAAATACAAATTCACCTTCATCCTCATCATAATCGGATTCATCCCGCAAATGCCAGACAACACGGCGTGTTTCGGAATTCAGAATCCAACCATAAAATGCCATTTCTTCATCCCAATGCCCGAATGTAGCGGCGGTTCCTTGAATTTCTATTTCTGCAGATTCAGACAAAGTAAATGCGGACATATCAATTTCACCCGGACTAACCTTTCCAACCAGGATCTCATTCTCAGACTGGGCTTGGAGAACGGCTACACTCATTAATATGAGTGCCGAAATCACGTCTAATCTTATTTTCGATACACTGAACATAAGCCCTTCCTAAATTATTTGATGGCGAATTTTTAGACGCACCTGTTTTAAAATAGTTTTATACGAAAAACATGTATTTTAATTCAAGAATGTTATATTCTGTGGTCATAATTCTAAAATGCAGTGTTCATTTTCGTACACTTCCATCTTGAAAATTCACTATATTTGAGGGATTCCGGACAGGCATAACATTTGAGTCATTCCGCCAAAAAAAGAAGGATTATGACAAAGCAAAAATCTAACATACTAATCGTAGATGATAACGAAGACCTACTTTTAGCAGCGAAACTGCTGTTAAAACCGCATGTTGAAAAAGTCTGTACGGAAAAGAATCCTGAAAACATTCCGGCATTAATTGCCCAAAACAACTTTGATGTAATATTTCTCGACATGAATTTTACGCAGGATATGACAAGCGGACAGGAAGGTTTTTACTGGCTTAAAAAAATAATGAGTATCGATCCGGCATCTGTTGTAATTTTAATTACAGCATATGGCGATGTTGAAATGGCCGTAAAAGCTGTGAAAGAAGGGGCTACAGATTTTGTTTTAAAACCATGGCAGAACGAAAAATTTCTGGCAACGCTCTCATCAGCTCTTAACCTTCGAAAATCTAAGCTGGAATTACAGAGCCTTAAGTCACGCCAAAAACAACTAAGTGAAGATCTGGATGCGAAATTTCATGATATAATCGGAGTTTCGGAATGTATGCAGCAGGTATTCAATACTATCCAGAAAGTTGCTGTAACCGACGCGAACATACTAATAACCGGGGAGAACGGTACAGGAAAGGAACTTGTCGCACGAGCACTTCACAGAAATTCCAACAGAGTAAATGAAGTATTTATAAATGTTGATATGGGGGCTATTAATCCCTCACTATTCGAAAGTGAATTATTCGGGCATGTACGGGGCTCCTTCACCGATGCGAAAGAAGACAGAGCCGGAAGGTTCGAAGTAGCTTCCGGCGGTACTCTGTTCCTCGATGAAATAGGAAACCTGTCGGTTGAATTACAGGCCAAACTCTTAACTGTAATCCAGAATCGCGAGGTTGCGAGGGTCGGTTCGAACAAGTACAACCCAATAGACATACGTTTGATCTGCGCAACAAATCTTGATCTTTTCCAGCTTGTTAAGGAAGCAAAATTCAGACAGGATTTAATTTACAGGATAAACACCGTAGAAATTCACCTGCCTCCGCTGCGGGAACGCAAGGAAGATATACCCCTGCTCGTTGAACACTTCCTGCATTTCAATAAGCGGAAATACAACAAGCCGAATCTAACGATAAGTGAAGAGACTATTAAAAGATTGACATACTATAATTGGCCCGGTAATATTAGGGAACTACAGCACGCTATCGAAAGAGCGGTTATTTTATCGGACGATAATGTACTGCAGCCCGGTGATTTTTTCCTGAACAAAAAAAGCGGCTCTGAGTTCGGTGAGAGTTTTGACAGTTATAATCTTGAAGAGGTTGAAAAAAATATAATTACCAAGGTACTCTCAAAGAATGATAGTAACATTTCCAAAGCAGCAAAAGAACTTGGTTTGACTCGGACATCGTTGTACAGACGACTTGAGAAATACGGATTATAGTTATATTAACACATCCAATTAAATTACGAAGCTAGTACGAATTGAAAAACTTTCGGCTGAATATTATTGCAAGGATTATTGTACTTTCGCTTACAATCTTCCTCCTGATCTACACCGTTCAGAATACTAATCTTACTGCGACTGTTATCATTATCGTGTTTGTTATTATCCTGCAGGTGGCTTCAATCATTAAATATGTTGAAATGACAAACAGAGAACTCACAAGGTTCTTTTTGTCCATCAAACATTCGGACTTCTCACAAACGTTCCCTGAACATGGTTTGGGCAAATCATTTAACGAATTAAGTTCTGCTTTTAATTCCGTTATTGAAAAATTCAGGAAAGCACGAAGCGACAAGGAAGAACACCTACGATATCTTCAGACAGTTATGCAGCATGTCGGAGTAGGCTTAATTTCATATGATCAGGATGGGAACGTTGAGTTTATAAACAACGCGGCAAAGAAACTTCTTAAGGTTAATTTCCTGAATAACATTTCACAGCTTAATAAGGTTTCGGCAGGGCTGAGCGAAGGAATTGCTAATATCTCAACCGGGACGAAAGCCACTATAAATATTACCGGCGAGGAGGAAATAGTACAGCTTGTACTTTATACAACAGTTTTCCGCATGCGAAACCAGACGTATACACTCGTCGCTCTTCAGAGTATTCAAAGTGAACTTGAAGATAAAGAAATGGACGCGTGGCAGAAACTTATTCGTGTACTGACTCACGAGATAATGAATTCGGTTACTCCTATATCGTCCCTTGCCGGTACAGTCAATACAATGCTCATGAATGGCGATTCGATGTCGCAGGAATCAGTGGATGATATTAAAAGCGCTGTAGCTACAATACAGAAGCGGAGTGAGGGACTGATCCACTTTGTTGAAAACTACCGTAATCTTACGAAGATACCCAAGCCGAATTTTGAAATATTTAAAATCAGCAGTTTGTTCAAGAGACTTGAGAACTTACTTGCAGATGATTTTGGAGAATCGGGTATTAACCTGAGTTTTTCAGTCGATCCCGAATCATTAGAAGTAACGGCTGATCCTGAACTGATCGAGCAGGTTATGATAAATATATTGATAAACGCGAGGCACGCCGTGCAGCATATTGAAGGACCCCAAGTTATTGTAATTTCCCATATAGATGAGCGCGGGAGAATTGTTATAAGAATTATTGATAATGGGCCGGGAATAAGCCAGGATGTGCGGGAAAAAATATTCATCCCGTTTTATACTACGAAAAAAGAAGGTTCCGGTATCGGTTTAAGTTTGTCCCGTCAGATAATGCGATCGCACGGCGGGAATATTCGGGTTAATTCCAAGCCAGGAGTCGGTTCTACTTTCATCCTCAGATTCTAAAACTTTTCTATCTCAAATTCCGCTGATACTCCCTTGCCTCTTCGCGTGAATTAAAATAACCTATGCGAACCCTGTACCATGTACCGCGTTTATTCCTTGGATGAGCTTCGACATAATATGCGTTGTGACCTTTAGCCTTTAATCTCCGTACTTCCTGTTCGGCAATATTTTTTCGCTTCCATGATGATACCTGGAAACAAAATTGATGACCATCCGTGAAAATTGTATTTGTTACATTAGTCTCGTTTGCCAAATCATATTCCGGTGGTTCTTCTTCGGTTATCACTTCAGTTTCCGGCGCCTCAGCCGGTGCGGGACTCTCGTCGGAGCTAATAATTTCAATATAATCACCCGTGGCAGGATCATAAATTTGCGCTACACGCGCTCCTTCCGGAATATCACTGGTTTTATACGGCAGATCAACAGGATCAGTATCAGGCCCGATATTATTTTCACGCAATGTTATTCCCGCCTGTACCGGCTGGTCGATTTCCACAGTGCCGGATTCCGTTTCCTGATCCGATACTTCTTCGTCGGCTGGAATGCCGCTGGAGTCTTGTGCAAAGCTGTCAACAGTCCGGTCGTTCAAACTGTCAATTCTCTGAGCGATTGCAGAATCAGCATCTATAGTTAGTGCCATATCCTCTTCCGGATTTTCAATCTCAACCCCGGCAAGTTCAGCGACTTTATAATAGATATCAGCTACGTTTTCATCATCGCTTACAGGCTCGTATAATATCCTTGCACCACCCCCGATTATCGGATTATAGTTTTGTGATATTATCTTTCCGATCTCGTCGTAAAAGAGATTGCCAACAACTGTATAGCTGTTTCCCGGAATATTAAATAAATACTGTGTCCGGGAACGTTTTGCCTGCGACGATGAGTTCTCAATATCGAAAGGTTCATTATAAATTTCGAGCACCCAGACGGAGATCTGCTCATCAGAAACATTCATTGTTGTAGTATCTACAAATGCAGTTTTAACATCGTTCTTTTCAATCTGATACCACCGTCCCCGCCGCTGCCCCTGAACTGTGCAGGCGATTAACAGTAATGTTATTAGTAAATAATTTGGTTTAAGCTTTTTTTCCATGCCGGCTTGAAAGTTATTCTTAATAACTTATTATAGATTTAATAATATAATAAAGATAATAATTCAAAGAGTTATAAAGTTGTAAATATTTGTTGTTCCTCAATTTTTAGATACGTCGCCAATGCAAAACTACAATCTTCCACTAAGCTGGGTTTTATTACCGCCCTCGAAATACTATCCGCCGGAGAATGTATCTCTCCCGGGGAAATTCGTCTGGCATGCACTGTCATACATTCCCGATAACTCATCATGGCTGAAAGAATTTGAAAAAACAACCGGTAAAATTCTCATTAGAGGCGTCGGCAGAGCTGCTGCAATTAAGTTAAAAGAAAACGGCTATAAAACACATCTCACGGGTGAAGAGGCGGTAATAGATCTCAGTAATAAACTCCACTGGAAAAAATCCGTTAAAGAACTTTACCGCCGTGGAAGGAAAACAGGACATGTAATTGAAATACCTTATTCCGCTAAAGCTGCATCTGATTTGAACAGGTTTAAGAAATATTGCAGACATGGCGGGAAACCTGAGTTACGCTACCTGTTTAATAATGCATTCCTGCCGTCAACCAGATTATTCATTGTTTGTAATGAAGAAGATAAATGGCTAGCGGCAGTCGTACTTTCAAAGAACAACGTTGAGAAGTATCAATGTGAAATGCTATTGAAAAGAAAAGGCAAGTACCGCGGAGTAATGGAGTATTTAATAATGGAAATTGCCGGGATGCTTAAAGCCGAGGGAGTGCGCGAGTTCAGTTTGGGTGAAGTTCCGTTCGTTAAAATGGATTTTGAAAATAAAGTAGTCAATATACTTTTTTCGGTTATGCGACCAATAATTTCATTAAGTTACAGTTACAAAGGATTGTTCTTTTTCAAAAATAAATTCAGTCCCGAATGGAAACCGATATACCTTTGCGCGAACAGTAATATTAAATTAATTGATCTGTTCATACTATCACTAAGAACTAATTTCCTAAATTTGATTGTGTATAATTTGAAAGAACAATCTCGCGCCCTTCTAAAAATCCATCGGAAAAGTGGAAATAAGAAGTAATTCAAGCATTTCATAAATCTTGACAAAAAGATTGCATTTACTTATTTTGTTATTCAGATATTCGAATCCAATAAAGATATTAAGTTTCAGAAGTTTAATAACCAATTTAACGAGGCAAGATAATGATCTATACCAAAACCGGGGAATACGCAATCAGAGCGATTCTGTTCCTGGCAAGACAACCGAAAGAATCCTTGATTATGTCTTCTGAAATTGCAAAAAGTGAAGAAATTCCAGCACATTATTTAGCTAAAATACTGCAGCGCATGGCTAAGTACGGATACGTTGATTCATTCAAGGGTAGAGGCGGCGGATTTAAGATTACTGAACTGGCAAAGAAAAGCTCTATACTCGAAATCGTTGAAAGAGTTGAAGGTCCTGTAATTAACCTGAAGTGTGTAACAGGTCTTAAAGAATGCTCTGATGAGAATCCATGTCCATTGCACGAGGAATGGGCTGAATTAAGAAACAGAATTTACAACCTGATTTCAAGTAAATCAGTTCAGGAAGTTGCTCAGAAGTATTCGGAAACTCTCCGGAAGAAGAATTAAACTTTTGCATTATAAGGGGGACTGAAAAGTCTCCCTTACTTTTTTATACCCACACCCAACCCATCACCAACAGGAATAATTGAAGTCTTCAATCCATCCGTATTCATAAACGCCTTATTGAATTCCCTGATGATTTTTGTAGAACGTTTATATTTCGGCGGGACTCTTGAAGCCGCCGTAAAGCCATGCCACAACAAGTTGTCGACTATGTAAATTCCACCCTTCTTTAACAGTCTGAGCGAAACCTCGAATAGATTTAAATAGTCCTCTTTATCCGCATCTAGAAATATCAGATCATACTTACTCTTAAGCCCAGGAATTAGCTCCATCGCTTCCCCTTTAATAAGATTTATATGCTTCGACATTCCGGATCGTTTAACGAATTTCTGTGCCAGCGGAATATTATCTTTACTCTTTTCAAGCGTGTCAATCAAACAATCCTTGCCCAGGCAGCGGGCGATTCTTATAGTTGAATAAGCGATTGCAGTTCCTATTTCAAGTACTCTGCGAGGTTTTTTAACCATAACAATCTGCTCAAGAAATGCGGCAGAATTGGTATCTAGAATAGGAATTCGTTTAGCCGCGGCAAACTCTTCCATTTCCGTGATTAGACTATCGCTGCTGGTGTGAAATTGTTTGAGATAATTCTGTTGTGGTTTGAAAAGGATTTTATCCATTGATAAAGTACTTCCAACTATTTAATGAACACTAATTTCTTCACAACGTTGTGACTGCCTGCTGCCAGTCTGTAAATATAAGGGCCGCTTGCAACCCTTCTGCCATGCGAGTCGTAACCATGCCAGGTTATATCATTATAGTATCCTTCGGAGCGCTCCTCATTTAACAGCGTAACAACTTTTTCACCGAGCATATTATAGATTGTGATCATCACATGACTTTCTTCCGGAATGGCAAATCCAATGGTTGTACTCGGATTAAACGGGTTTGGATAATTCTGATTAAGTATATAATTATCCGGAACAGGGTCGTTGATCACATCAACAGCCACCAGGGAAATATTCTTCTGCCCGTAAACAAATGAGTAGTATTTATCGGGATTATCATAGTGAAGATTGCCGGAATTATCCTTATAACTATATCTGAATTTTACTGTATCTCCGGATTGGAATCCTTCTGCCGGACTTCCAAAAACTCCATTACTGTTTTCAAGTTCAGTGATAGCTATGTTATCAGGTGATAATAAAAATACAATTGAAACGCTGCTCAAATCGATATCCGATATTGATAGAAACATTTTATTAATCGTGAACTGGCCGTCTTCTTCTGATATATTCGGGAATGATACAGCACGAGCTGCTGAAACCGTTCCGTATCCCCTGTCGTAATCAGGTGTCTGAACATTATCGCCGGATTCGATTATAATCTGTCTCATCTGAGCATTATTAAGGTAAGGGAAAGCTGATAATAACTGCGCGGTTATTCCGGCAACAATAGGCGCCGAAACAGAAGTGCCATTGATAGTCCGGTACTGCATATTCGAAGGACCTGTAGAATAACAACCCACACCCATAGCCATAACTTCGGGTTTGAGCCTCCCATCAGCCGTAGGGCCCCTTGAACTGAAAGATGCTACATCATTGGCAGAATTAACCGAACCGACCGCAATAGTATAGAAGCCATCGGCTGGAGATGTAATGTACTTCCAGGTACTGACATTTCCTTCATTACCGGCCGAGGAAATTGTTAATACCCCTTTTTTGTAGGCCATATCAAGTGCAACTGTTGTGATGGCAGTCTTCCCGTCCATCTGCTCGTAAGTATATGAATTTTCACCCGAGTCGAAAACATTATATCCCAGGGAGGTACTGATAATATCAACCCCTTGTGCCTCTAGCCACTGAACTCCGGCCGCAAAGTTGTCTTCCTCAAGGTTGACTTCAACCGCTATATTCTCTGTTTTGGCAAGTATGAAATCCGCATCATAAGCCGGACTAATCAGTTCGCCTTCCTTGTAACCGGCAACCATACCAAGTACGCCTGTACCGTGAGATACATCGTTATCATTGCTTACATCATCATCGCCGTAAACAAAATCTCTGGTGGCAAGCACATTAATATGACTTAATGCCTCGTGTTCAGCGTAGCGGAATCCCGCGTCCATCAAGCCGATTAAAACATTCTTTCCTGTTATCCCGTATTCATGCAGTACAGGAACATCTGAAAGCTGTACCTGATTGAGCGACTGACCATAATTCAGTTCAGTGGTCTTTAAAATCGAAGTGGAGTGTTCCCGGGAATCAACGAAATCCGGTTCACGTTTCAGTTTAAATTTTCCGACAGGTTTCACTTTATCAACAAATGACAGTGACCGGATTTCATTCAGTTTGTCAGAATTAATATAACAGGATACTGCGTTGAACCATTTAAGCTTCCAGACAATTTCAACTCCTAGCTGCTCAATGGATTCGATATAGTCGGTGTTTATAGGGATATCGCTTTCATCAATTACTTCATCGCCGAGCAGTTTCGTTCTTCTTTCAATCGCCTTGTAAGAGATACTGGTTAACGCATTCTGATAGTAAGGGGAGTTTTTGAAAAGCTTAGAATTATTTTCAACAGGTTTGTCTTTAAAGTAGATGAAATACTTATCACCCGCAGTAACTGAACAGGTGAAAAGAATTAAAAAGTAAAATATAAATTTATACATCCTATTTCGGGCTTCAGTTGGAAAAACAAGGTTACTAAGTACACAATCTCATTGAAATAATCAATGTACAAGTTTAGCAATACGATTTAATCTAACAGATCCCAGCAGATTAAAAATATCTGTAAATGCGATATGAGGATCCCACGACCAGTAAATCATAAGAGCTTCACCTACTACTAGATCCCTCGGGACGAGTCCCCAAAAACGACTGTCAGCACTGTCATCACGGTTATCACCCATCATAAAATAGTAGTCCTTCTGAATTGTATATTCAGAAACCGGTTTGCCGTCAATGGTAACCTGATCACCGGTTACATTAACAACCCGGCGTTCAAATTCCCGGTCAATAATAGTTCTCCACCATTCAACATTCTCCGGTTTAAGCTTTATAACGTCTCCTTTTTTGGGAATCACATAAGGTCCGTAATTATCCTGGTTCCATTGAGCCCCTTTCGGAAAAATATCAGGATTTGGAATTCCAGGTGCTACCGGTCTTCTTTTATATTGAATTTTTGGGGGTATTGGCAATTCCTCACCATTAATAAAAACAACCTTGTTTTTAATTTGTATAGTATCACCAGGAAGGGCTATACATCTTTTAACATAATTTGAAACTGCTTCTGATACCAGTTCATCTCTGTCTCCGGGGTATTCGAAAACAACTATATCTCCCCTGTCAGGATCTGTCAGTGCCGGAAGAATATAGTGAGGGAGTCTAATATCAGTAAAGGGGATGTTACGAGGTGTAGATGACCCGTAAATAAATTTATTAACAAAGAGAAAATCTCCAACCAAAATTGTTTTTTCCATTGATCCCGTGGGTACTCTGGAAGTCTCAATTAAAAATGATTTTATCAGCAAAGCCGCAACTACAGCAAATAATAAATTTTTTATGAATTCGATGAATTTCTCTTTTGGAGTTTTCGGCATGTCTTTCATTTTTTTGGATTCTTTGTTAGAAATCAACTTAATACCCTAATGAATGATTAAAATTATTCGTTATAGTTTTTAAAAGAAGAATCTGTTCCCGGTTTTTTAAATTTAATGTCGGACAGAAGCGCCGTTTATTATTCCTCCAGTTGCAGCACAGCCAGAAATGCTTCCTGAGGAATTTCCACATTCCCTACCTGTTTCATCCGCCGCTTTCCTTCTTTCTGCTTCTCGAGAAGTTTTCTCTTTCTTGTAATATCACCGCCATAGCATTTTGCAAGAACATTTTTACGCAGCGCTTTAATCGTCGTACGTGAAATCACCTTGTTCCCGATTGAGGCTTGTATGGCAATTTCAAACATATGTCGGGGAATCAACTCTTTTAGTTTAGTACAAACCTTCCTGCCCCAGTCATACGCTTTATCGTTATGAACAATAACTGATAAAGCATCAACCTTTTCACCGTTCAGCATTATATCGAGCTTGGTAAGATTAGACTGGCGATAACCGATGTACTCGTAATCAAGCGAAGCATAACCTCTTGAAACTGATTTGAGCTTATCATAGAAATCGAATATGATCTCGGATAACGGGAACTCGAACTGCAGATCGGCACGTGTAGGATCAATGTAGTTAGTATTCTTATAAATCCCCCGTTTATCCATTGCCAGTTTCATCAGGTTACCAACGTACTCGCTTGGAGTTACTATCTGAGCTTTAATAAACGGTTCCTCGATATAATCGATCACAGCGGGATCCGGCATATCTGCAGGATTATCAACAACAACCTTGTCACCGTTTTTCTTGTACATATAGTATTCAACATTCGGAAGAGTTGTAACAATAGATTGATCGTATTCGCGCTCGAGCCTTTCCTGGACTATTTCCATATGGAGCATTCCCAAGAAGCCGCATCTGAATCCGAAACCGAGAGCAACGGATGTTTCCGGCACGAAGAAGAGCGCTGAATCATTTAGCCTGAACTTGTCGAGTGCATCACGCAAGTCCTCGTAATCATCGGCACTCGAAGGATAAAGACCGCTGTAAACCATCGGTTTAATTTCTTTATATCCGGGCAGACGTTTATCAGCGCCGTTCTTAAAATGAGTTATCGTATCGCCCACTTTCGTATCATGAACATCCTTGATAGCCGCAATTACATAACCTACATCACCGGCTCTAAGCGACTTAGTACGAATTTTATTTAACCTGAGAATCCCGATTTCTTCGGACTGGTAATGATTGTCATGCGCGAAGAATTTAATAAGTTCCTTCTCACTCAGAACGCCGTTGAATATTCTAACATAAGCAATCGCACCCCGGTAGGCATCAAAAACCGAATCAAAAATCAGAGCCTGCAGCGGTTTGTTTTCATCACCTTCCGGCGCGGGAACTTTTTCAACTATTGCATTGAGGATATCTTCAATCCCAACACGTGTCTTTGCACTTGCCAGAATTATATCACTCTCATCACATCCGATAAGCTCAACTATCTGCTGCTTTACAACATCGACACTCGCGCTCGGCAAGTCAATCTTGTTAATAACCGGAATAATTTCAAGATTAGCGTCAATTGCTAAATAGAGATTACTAATAGTCTGAGCCTCAACTCCCTGCGCGGCATCAACAACCAGCAATGCGCCTTCACACGCCGCCAGTGATCTTGAAACCTCGTATGAAAAGTCGACGTGCCCGGGAGTATCGATAAGATTAAGCGTATACATATTACTATCTGGCGCTTTGTATTGCATTTGGATCGCGTGAGACTTAATAGTTATGCCCCTTTCGCGCTCAAGCTCCATGTTATCGAGAAGCTGCGATTTTAATTCGCGTGAAGTAACCGTACCTGTATATTCAAGCAGCCCGTCGGCAATTGTAGACTTGCCGTGATCTATATGAGCAATTATGCAGAAGTTTCTTAATTTATCCATATCTCACAAAATTTTAGCCTGAAAATATATACATAGCCCTGTGCAATTACAAACCCGGAATTAATTTGGTAGTGTATCAGTTTGGGGGGATGGAGTTAATGAGTAAGAATACACTAAAGACTTCTCTGATAAATCTGCTAATTTTGTTTTTGTCAAAGTTTCCCCTTATTGCCAGCCGCATACATAGTTGTAATATGTTCAGGGGTAACTCTTTTCCAAAACCAGTTTCTATATCCAAGAGATTTGCGATAGCAGATTATAGCTTTACCAAAATGGATTTCGGCTTCAGGCTTCCCATACAAGCTCAAATACATCCCAATATGGTAAAGAACATTATTGGGACACCAAAGCATAGTTTTTCTAATGGATTCAACGAATTTACTCATATCGGTTTCAGGAGATTTTCGATTATACCATGTTTCCAAGAATTTACTCATAGCCTTTCTCTCAGACCGAATTCGCTTTTTCCTTTCCCCATAAATGAAAGTAATTCGTTTTCTAAAATAGAAGAAAAAGATTCCGCCGACAGAACTGGCAGACACAAAACCAGAAATGATAGCAATAATAATTTCTTTGATAGCGATTTCATTCATAGTATTATCCAAACTGTTGTTATTGGTCTTGTTCGTGGAAAAGTTATAGGTATTATCGGTATAGGTTTTTTGAAAATATTATTCATATAAAATAAATTAGTTCATTGAAATATTGGTTGACGCGTATATAATATGTGGTATAGTTGATAAAGTATGATAATTCCAAAATAGAAGGATTAATCTTTAAGGTCAATTAAATTAATCTAACTAAATCTTCTATTAACCACAGCTTTTTAGTCAAACCTGCTTCCATTGCCGGGGTCATTCTTAAAGTCTTTTCTTTGCACAACAACTCAACCCCCAGCTCCTTCTCATACCAAGAGATGGGGAATAAAGGGGATGAGTTATATCTAAATCTCAAGTTAATTACAATTTTATCCAACTGAATTGTCTCCCCTCGTTTACAAAATAATTGTGAACATATAAACCAAGCCGAATAAAGATGATATGATTTTAGTAAATTGCAAATTAAAAACAGATAATTATGAAAATGAAGAATATTGCTCTATTTCTACTGATTTCAACTATTTCGCTTTATGCCCAGGATTATAAGTTCGCATGGATCTCCGATACTCACATCGGTTATAAAAATGCTGATGAGGAACTCGATTCCGTAGTCCAGGCGATCAATTCTTTCGAGGATTTGAGTTTTACTATCATCAGCGGCGACATTGGCGAAAAAGGAAGGAACGACGAACTCGAAACCGCGAAGGGTATTTTAGATAAACTCAAACAACCCTACTATATAATCCCCGGCAATCATGATACGAAATGGAGTGAAAGCGGTGCGATAAAATTCACAGAGTTATGGGGCGATGATAAATTTTATTTGGAAAAGGATAACGACATATACATTGGTCTCAACAGCGGTATTACCTGGGCCGGCGGCGGCGGACACATCAAGCCGGAGGATATTAAATGGCTTGAAGAGAAACTAGCTGATACAGATAGTACCAAGAATCTATTCATTGTTACTCATCACCCTCTTAATGAAGATATAGACAACTATTATCAGGTTACAAATCTACTCGCGGGTCACAATCTAAAAATGGCAATGAACGGGCACGGACATGCCAACAAGATCAGTGAGTTCAACGAAGTACCTGAAGTTATGACGAGATCCTCGCTCAGTAAAAATAATGACAGCTGGGGCTTTACTATTGTAGAAAATTCGGATTCTTTAACTAAGTTCTATGAAGTTGAGCGGGACCGAAACCCGCATTACTGGGGCACGGTTGACAGGAGTAAATCAGTCACAATTCCTGTTATAGACTCAACTGAATTTATCAACTATAATGCTGATGTAAAATTGAATCTGGATTTGGAAGCAACCTTCTGCGCACTACCGGTTTATTACAACGGATATTTTTACACTTCTGATTACAGCGGTATCGTAAGTTGTTTTGATTCAACCGGGAATATGCTGTGGGACTTTGACGCATTCGGTAACATCGTTAGTACGCCGACGATAATAGATAACTATTTTATTGTCGGCACTGCTCAGGGGGATTTGATTACACTCAACGCAACCACCGGCGATCAACTGCAATCTATCGGCTTCGACGAGGGGATTACATCGCAGCTTATTTCATTTGAGTACAGCGGTACAAGACAGCTTATCCTACCTAAGTCAACAAATTCAAATGCTTGTGTAGTTCTCGGCACATCCACCGGTAAAGTATATTGCTATGATGTTGAAACTCTGCAGGAATACTGGACTTTCGAAAAACCTGAAGGGATGATCCAGACAAAACCACTGCATGAAGGTAATAAGATTATTTTCGGATGCTGGGACAGCAGGATTTATTGCATCGATGACAGGAACGGGCTATTGATCTGGAAGTGGGACGAAATTAAAAACTTTTATTACTCCCCTGCCGCATGTATTCCAGTAGACGACGGCAAGAAGGTCTATTTTACTTCTCCGAATAAGAATGTATATGCAATCGATATGAAGCTCGGCATAACAAGCTGGCATAAGGACAAATATGATGCCTGGGAATCCATAGGCATATCAGAAGACAGGAGACTTTTATTCGTAAAAGGCTTCAAGGATAAGCTGCATGTAATTTCAAACGTAACAACCAACTGGATGCAGATTGTTAAAGTTAATTACGGACTGGATACAATGCCCGGGAAAATTATTGAGCAGAACGAGAAGGCATTATTCAATGCCAAGAACGGTAACATTTATTCGGTTGATAGAAAATATAATCATGAAAAAGTTTTATTTATGGGCTCTGCCAGAACACAATCAGTTCAAAAGATTTCTGATGAGCTGCTAATGGCTTCAAACATGGACGGACGAATTACTATTTTTTCAATTAAGTAGAAGAAGGTTTATGAGTAATTATAAAGCTGTTGTTTTTGATATAGACGGAACGCTTGTTTCAACGAACAAACTGATATTCGCATCATTCAATCATGTTACTAACAAGTATTTGGGTAAAGAGTATTCACAGGAGGAAATAGTCGCTCTTTTCGGTCCGACAGAGAACGTAATACTCAAAGAGTGGATGAAGGATAAATATGATTCGGCATGCAAAGATTATTACGCATTTTATTCCGAGAATCATGATAGTATGACACATCATATTGAAGGATTAAAGGAATTTATTGAAGAACTAAGAAATAAAGATTTACACCTGGGTGTTTTTACCGGTAAGGGACGTGACTCATCAATGATAACACTGGAGAAACTTGGAATCTCTGAGTACTTCGATATTGTTGTAACCGGTGATGATGTTGAAACCTTTAAGCCTTCGCCGGAAGGGTTGAATAAAATTATCTCCAACTTCAATTTGAAACCTGATGAAGTACTTATGATCGGCGACGCACCAAGCGATGTGCAAGCTGCAAGAGATGCAGGCTGCAAATGCGTGTCAGTAGTCTGGGACGGACACCCGATTTACGATCCGGAAGAGCTGGAATCAGATTTTTGTGTAAGCACTGTGGAAGAGCTTAGAAATATTATTCTAAAGTAAATAAAGCGCCCTGCGGGAGGGCGCCTAAATTTTAACCGCCCAGGTCGAAAGGATAAACAAACGATATTCTCGGTTCAATCTTCTTCTGAGGTTTATATCTTAGAATTCTGTCGTCCTGATCACGAACAGGAGTAAATGTCCAATTGTATACCATTGACACTACTAAAAACGGATATGGTTTATAACCAATTTCTGTAAAGAAGTATGACCTGTCGTCAAGTGTGAATATATCTCCCTCACCTCTTATGTTAATCTTGTCATATCCCGCTCTGGCTACAAATGGCATTCCTTCAGGAGAAATATCAGTTGCGAGATGTAATATTCCACTGTTCGGATCATCATCAAGACGCTGATAACTTCCCAGTATATCAAATGTATTTAAAACGGTTACAAGTAATTCCCCGTAATAGCCATTGCTTATAGACTGCATATTTTTAAGTGACTGGACTTTACTCGTTACTTCACCAGTTGATTCATTGTATTTAAATCTTTCGATTTCATAAAGTGAATTGAAATACGACGGGATGTAATTATCCCCGTTAAACCGTCGTTCAAAACGGGTGTGAACATCAACCAGTCCGAGTCCGTTTAATTTGAATATGAATCCGGTTGCAGTTCCGCTGCCGAAACTACTAAGCACCGCATAATCCAGATAGAGTTCAAGACTCGCAACACTCCCGCTGAAGATAGGCAGTCCTAGATCAAATCCGTAAGCCTGTACAGCCCCCTCATCATCTGTGGCTTTAAACTCGCCTGTCTCAGCATTTATTGTCCCCGCTGTTACACCCGCATTCTCATCAAAGTCCGTCACGAAAGTTGCTCCAACTTCAAGGTTGCCCAATATCGGAATAGAACCGGCATCGGAAAACTTCAACGGACGAATATAGCCTCGTATTCCGGCAACGCCAGTCTGTCCAAAATTACCATAGACAGTTTCAAATCCGAAGTTGCTGAAATCAATATCAAATGCAAGTCCGATCTTTCGTGTGTCGAATGCAGGACTGTTGTTATATAGGTACATAATGCTTCCGTGCCCAAGAGTGGCATAATCAAGCGCGCCAAGTCTTGCGTATACCGGATCATTCTTTTGTCCGTACCGGATATATCTGATAACACTCGCATAATCTGAAAACTCATTGAAATTTTCACTCCTGAGTTCACCGCTTGAACTAAATTCAAGGTTGAGATCCAGACCGATGCCGATATTTGCAAAAGCTATTTCAGGCATGAAATGCAGTGCGTAGAACGGTTGTCCGTCTATCCAGGTAAGCCCCAAACCACCGGCTAGCATACCCTGATCCTGCCGGAGATGATCAAACTGTGCTTTTGTCGTTAGGATTAATGAAAATAGTATAACAACAGTGAATATTTTTTTCATGACTTCCCTATCATTTTTTAACTAGTTGAGACAAATGTAATAAAAGTTAATTTAAATAAAAGTGAGCTGTGTAATTTTCAACATTACAGTTGGGAATTGCTTTTTACCCGTAAATATTAAAATCAGCGCACTACAGCTAATTTCTGAGTCACCTTAAAAGTCTCATCACCGGACTTTGCGTATATCCTGTACAAATACACACCGTTTGCTATCAGATCTCCATCCTCATCTCTGCCGTCCCAGGGAATATGATTGAAGTCTGTTTTAAGATTTGTCCGGTCGACTTCAAGTTTTCTAATTAGTCTTCCAGCAACTGTATAAACTTTAATGTATAATTCTTCAGGCACGTTAGTCAGGCGGAATGTAAAATGGGTATCATCCCGGAACGGATTGGGATAATTGTATGTATCCAATATCTTAAGTTCGTTGGAAACTAAGAACATTTTTTCATACGACGGGATTGACTGTGTCTGTCCTGATTGATCTTTACCAAATACTCTCAGAACATATTCACCGTTACTAAACTTAGGATTATATGAGTAGTGCATTTGATTGTTAACTGCGTCGTTGCTCGTCATTATTCTGGATAATGAAACAGGTTCACCATTAATTGAAAAGTTTACAGCATTCGTATCTGATGTTGAAAACCATGAGGGATAAGTTAGATCAATTATGATGCTCGGTGTTGGTGAGATATAATCACCATCATTAATATCCATCCCATCAAAAGTAACAGCAAGTAAGGCCTCAGATAGAGATGTAACTACAGTGTCTTCTTCTATATAAAATGGAATAGAATAGAAATTATTATCCTCGTAAAGCTCAAGTATCTTATCATCCGTATCAACACTAATGTTAAAAGCCATATTTCCCCAGCCGTCATCGTAATCAGGAGTCAACTTCATTTCAAACATACGATCATCCATTGCCGGAATAATTACATTCTCCAACCGCTCCAGTAGCTTGGTAGTATTATCCGGTTTAAGAAGCTCAACATTTATGTTAAAACTATCTGCTGAAGTCTCACCGACATTGAAGACGCGGAAATTCAACTTGTTAGTTTCCCCCTGGATTATCGTATCCCGCTGAACGGAGACTACCTGATAGTTGAGACCTAGTTCAGCTACTCCGTTATAATTAACTCCAAGAGATTTTATGGATGGGGAGATACCGTCTGAACTTGATTGCATAGTAATTATAAACCGGGCTGAATGAACTTCCTCGGTATTAAGGAAGGATAGTGGAATTGAATTTTGATTTACATCCACCATATCAAGAGTATCGTAATTTTCACCATTGAAAGTAATCGGAGTTAATTGTATGCCGGAACCTGACGGTCTATCATTTTCAATAGTTATTTTATTCCAGTAAGCTGATGGACCAATATCTGGAGTAATAAACGTTCCTTCCTCACCAATGAAATCTTTACTTAATTCAATTATTGCAGGTCCTTCAAATTGCCCAGTATAAACTTCTGGAACAGATCCAGCCGGAGCCCCTTTTTTACCGATAATACACCATGACTCCCTGTATCTAACACTATCGATCAAAATACTTCCCACCCGTTTAATGGCTTCACGTACTGCAGATGGTGGAGAATATCCCAGTACGGATTGAGCAGCATCATCACAAACGGCTAAGGCAATTAAAGTACTATCTGGTAGTTTATTCAAAAATGTTATTAAGGAATCTCCTGATTCAGTCCTTGGAAAAGTAAAATATCTAAAATCAGTAGGTAAATATGTTTCTGGATTTAAAATTATTCCGACAATTCCCCAGAAAAAGGTATTAGGTAGTTTTTCTAATCCATTAATTTCCATTGAAGCGAATTTGCCATCGGAAGAACCTGCTGAAGTTAATTTTAGCGAATTAACCAATGTATCCAGTTTAATTATTAGATTGTTTGAATCGTAACTCATCCCATTGAATTCAAAGTTAACAGGCTTAGTGTTTTCCCAAAGCCAGTTTTCTGATTTGAGTGACTTAATAAATGAATATGATGTTGACCAGTCATTATCAGTATTAGCAGTATTTGTTTGGTACCAGTATCTTTCTTCGTATGCCAGACTATCCAATGGAATAGCAGTAACAAAAGTATCCAGATGTGCCTGCTGAGAAGCAGCACCATCAAAATCTGGATCTGACGAAACCCTGAAATATAAATTCTCGATCGGGTTTTCAGTATCTATTTGTGGATTTAGTACATTGATTTTATCATTCGCAACGGCATAATATCTATCCGCTAAAAGAGGTCGAAAGGAGGAAGAGTTGACTTTAATTGGAATTGTAATTTGATTATCGTTCTCATTCAACTCATCAACTTTATTATCGGGATCCAGAACAATACTTACACTGTGCAATCCCGATTTGAATTCTATGGGTATGCTGAATAACAGTGTATCATTTAGATTAGGCATTTTACGTAATCTGGTAGAATTGAATATAATAGATCCCAGATATTCATCTTTAATGCTAATTTCCAGACTATCATCGTTTACGAAACCGAAGTTAGAATATGTTAATTGGAAATAAGCCGAATCATTTACATCAAGCAGTTCATCCGACTTCACATTTAAACCGCTTTCAACAATGTTTAGATTTGGTTTATCAGGTAATCTAAGTGAAATTACAGGATCTCCTAGAAGTACATTACAATAGTTATAAACTCTGTTAACATCACTGTACCCATAATCTTTAAGGAGTTCAATTTTCGACAATGCATGAGCCTGCCCGATATTCAACTCGAAATCCTTTAAAAATTTTGAGTAAAACAGGTTTGGAACGACCAACGCTGTGGATAGAAAACCAAAGCTCGTATTACCTAAATATGCAATGGCTTCGCTATTCTCATTTCTTGAGGTAAACAATTCACCGAATGCTTCAACATCAGGTTCAGCAAATTTACCTGTTGAACATCCGAAATCGGAGATCAAGGGATTCCGGTCATCATAATCGGATTTGAGATTCTCTACTTCCGTAATGCCGTTATCCCAGGTTCTAGTACCACTGTGTCCAATATAGGATATGAACAGTCCTCCTTCTGCAACTATATTATTGAATTCTTCTTGTGAATAAGGACCAAGGTTACCAAGTGGATTATAAGTCTTGTAAAAGTGAAATGATTTTCCACCAACCGGTGCGGGATCAATTAATTCTGTTTGTATATCATCATTGATACTTTTCAACAGCTCAACTTCATCCGGATCCTGGTCGTTACCTCCTGTAAATAGTAGAAATGTTTTATTCCAATTGTCAAATTCCCTGCTAATATACGATTTATGTTTATTTAAATAATTTATCACCTCTTCATTATCCATTGCCGGAATTCGCCCAATATACATTTGCGGCAAGTCAGTTAATGAATCACTCAAAGTAGTATACCAGGAATCACTCACCGGTGTGCCGTACGACGGTACCAAATCTTCTTTAATAAACGGTACTGGTGAAACAACATGCCGGTAATCATAATTAGCATCACCAACAATTAAAATGTAACTTGGCTTTGGAACTACCCAGGTTGAATAAGCTGTATTAATAAATTCTTTTATTGCTTCAGCGCTCTTATGTCCAAAGCCGAATTCGTCGTATATATCATCGACCCACGCAATTTGCGTCCTCAATTCATAACTGGAATTTATAAATTCAGCATACTCAGTAACACTTTCTTCTAAAACTTTGTTGGAAATGATAATATAATCTGCCCCATTGTTTTTATCATTTAAATTGACGAATCTTTTTGAATACGTGAATTGAGGAGTTTTCAACTTACTATTACTCAAAATTAGATATTCACTATCGCCGGAAACTGAATCATTGAAGAAAATGTTACCGCTGACGAAATTTACATTCAATCTTTTTGCAATAGGTTTAACCTTCCAAAACTCATAATCTTCAGGATTATCAACACTACTTATTTGTATAGTTGCATATCTATCTTTAAAATCGTCCGGAAATTTTAACTTCAGAGAATCATTTTCAATGACATTCTGTACAGGAATCTCAATCTCAATCCAATCTATTAGAGCCTGATGAAATAGTGCGCTGGTTTCATTCCCGATAATTGTAATTCCGTTATTTCCCTGCTTTAGTTCATCTGTATTGAAGGACGAAAACAAATTGGCAGTCTTCCTGAAATTAAATACGGATGTATCCAGCGCAGAACCTGAGTTCATGGAATATGAGAAACTATGTGCATCCTGAGTAATATTTGCCGCGTGACTGATCAGCCGAATATAAACCTCGGCAATCTGATCGGGCAAAATGTTATTCTGAAGAAAATAATAGCTAACATTTCTACCATTCCCTATTGTCTTTCCAGTCCATGTTTTTATCATAAATTCGAATGGCAGTTCTCCCTGAGGCGTTCCGGAATTGTTATACCAAAATCTTTCATCGCTTTCTAAATGATGGAAAGATACATGCTGAGTAATAGTATCGATGGCAGAAGTTGATTCGTTCGGCAACTCCATAACCCTTTTACCTGCACTGCCGGTCCAATTAAGCCAAACGTAGGATGTATCGGAATATTTATCAATATACGGAATGTATTCTTCTCCTGATGCGGGCAACTTCCTGTAATCCTCCCTGGAATAGTTTTTCTCCGCAAATAACAAAATATAATCCGATTCATCAAAGACCAAATCATCTTCGCCAAAAACAAATATTGGGATCTCTGCTCCTTCACTATAGACCTTAAGATTAACAGGATTTATAACATTTGGATTAACTCCGCTCATTTGCAGAAATTCATAATCGATTTTGTATATACCGTCCTCTGCAATTCCCAGCTTCACGTAGGAGGAGCTGTAATCTATCCAATCTGATTTAGAAATCGTATTAATATCGGGCGCACTTCTGAATTCAACGGCCTCGTTAAAATTTAGGATAATCTCCTTCAATGTGCTTTCAAAAAGTGAAAGTGGTGTATTGTTAAATACAAAATTTGTGTACTCGTATTCCAATTCGATATCGGCAGACTGAGTAATTTGCAGATTCTTTTTAATGAAATCGTACTTATAATTATTCACATTTATAACAGCGACATAAAACCCACCAAGCCATTTATATCCGATAATACTAATGTCCACAGAAGGATATATGTTAGATCTGACGAAATTCAAATCGACGGGATTCTCTTTATATTCAAGATTATCGTCCGCAGTTACCACCGCTTTCGGATTTCCGCTTATCAATACATCCTTCATTGTATCATACTCAATATTACTTAGATTCAATTTCTTAATTTTAGCTCCTGGAGGAAGAGCAATAAAAAAATTCTGTGAAGGAAGGTTCGGAGTTCCCGGGTGTGAAACATCATAAAAGTCCGGGAAGCTTAATTTTTCAGAAGTATTCTCATGATATACTTCTGGTTTATATTCTCTTAGAACAATATTATATTTTTTGTTCGCGGTTTTCTGCCCGAACAAGCTAGTTGTTAAAATGACAAGATAAATTATAATCGTTCTATTATTTTGAATAAAATAATTCATTCTTATATGAAACCAATTTATGGATAACAAATTCTTTAGTTAAAACAATTAAATTATAATCTGCAGGAATCTAATCGATTGCTCCCACATAAAAACAAGATACAGCAACTTCTATAAAAGCAGAAAAAAACACAAAATAATTATTAGCTCATTATTATATGATCAGGCAATTCAAATTAGCAGTTTAGGATTCTACATATAACAAGATTATCATTGAAACAGGTAATTTACTTGTAACACTCCCGGATTAATTAAACGGTGATAATATTATTCCAAGATCTCAAATAATTTAATACAATAGGTTAAAGAAGCCTTCATCCTTTCCACATAATGAAATAATAATTAAATAGTATGCCGCCAATAGAAAAAACACTTTTTAACAAAAAGATGGCAGAATTAAGATTCCGATCAAAGTTTTTGTTATCCTTAACAACCTGAAGCATTTATAGGTATTTCAACTCTTCTTGATCGATTTAAAATATTCATTTATTGTTAACAGCATAAAAACAGGAATACCCCGAGCATACCTTATTAGATATTTGCCCGGATGAAAAACAGCCCTTGCCAACCATTCGAATCCGATTTTTCGGATAAACCCGTGACCTCTGATTTTTTTCCCGGCATAGTATGTAATTAAATCCCCCACGGACATAAGTACATTTGTTTGGATTACCTCCTTGTACTTAGCAATCCACAATTCCTGCCTGGGGGTTCCAAGACCAACTAAAACAATATCCGGATTCAGGCTATTGATACGATCAATTAATTCATTACTATCTAAGTCGGAGTATCCGCTTTCATAACCAACGAGTTTTAAAGCCGGATAATCCCGTTCAATATTTTGCACTGCTGATTCAATTACTATCTGTTCACTACCGAGTAAAAAAATTGAGTACGCCTTTTCTTCGATTGACGACAACAAATCATATCCGTGATCAGTCAGATTAAATCGTTTTAACTCTGCTTCCTTTGCAAGTATCTTTGCTGCAAGGTAAACACCTGTTCCATCCGGGAAGGTATAGTTAAGCTGATCAAATGCCTCTGAAAGTTTTTCATTGTCACTTAAACTCACAATTGATGAAGCATTCAAATAACCGATTGATATACTCATATTTTTCCGAATTGAGACATCAATAATAGCACATAAAACTCCGAAGTCTATTAGGTCAATTTTACGCGTAAACAGAGAAATATTTTTAACAAGGAGTTTATTCATTACAAATCTCTATAAATTCGAAGTAGTCGGTCACAGTATTCTTTTGAATTATTATACTTCTCTGCGCATTTACGATTGTTCTCACCTAATTTAATCGCCAACTGTTTATTCCCAACCAGTAAATCAATTTTTTCGACTAAGTCATTACTGTCAGCGGGTTTAACTAAGAGTCCATTAAATCCATCAACTATATACTCGCTGATACCTCCAACATTTGAGGCAATAACCGGTTTGGAATGAATACCCGCTTCCAGCATAACATACGGAAACGTATCATTTCGTGAGGGGATAATAACAACTGTTGACAAATCATAATACGAATTCATATAATTATTACTTCCGACATATAGAATACGAATTCCGTTTATTTCACTTTTTTTCTCTCCGTAGAATATTCCTGCAAGTACTAAGATTGTATTTTTACTATTCAAATAGTCAACCGCTTCCAGTAAAACATCATATCCCTTTACTGGTGAGTCTCTTCCGATAAACAATACAATATTATAATTATCAGACTTGTATTTATTAATAATGTCTGTATATTCATTTCGTTCAGCATCAAATTCTGTTATATCTATAAAATTATATGTTAGCGATAGATTTTCCGGATCAACATCATAGTTCTCTAAAATATTATTATATCCCGCCTTACTAACAGATATAATCTTATCCGATTTAAAACTTAGTGAGGCTAGCCCTTTCAGCATACTGTGAACAGTTGTAACCAATTTCACTCCTGTAAGCTTCGAAACACAATAAGAAACAAACTCGGGAAATCGATGATGAGTATGAATGATGTCGATCCTGTTCTTCTTAACAAACAAATAAAGATTCCACACGAATGGGATAAAGTATGCAAGGTTGACAATTCCACGATCGAATCTGAATTTATAAACATTTCTAAAATTTAGTTTTTTCAATCTGTCAAGTGAATCACCCTTGTTTGTAATAAAAAACATTTTAATCTCAGGGTAGAACGACAAATGCTTTATTAACAGATAAACATGTTTACTCACGCCGCAAGCATAGTTAAAGTCCGGTGATATGTATAATACTTTCATGTTTTACTCTTCCAGCAGAGACAGGACAGAATCGTATACAGTTTTAACTTTAATTTTACTAACACAATAGCTCTCTGAGTATATACAATTCCAATCGCATCCAAAACAGTCGAGTTTGTAATATAAAAATCTGGTTCTTATATTATTCTTATATGGGAAAAACGTCATATCCTTTCCCCCTCCCATAAGGCAGATTAAAGGTGTGGAAGTGTAAAGAGCCAGATGTGACAATCCCGAATCATTGCCGATAAATAAATCACATTGTTCCAGTGCTTCGGGCAGAGCACTTAAAGTCAGATTTCCGGAATTGACATAAATATTACGCCTTTGCTCACTAATTTTCAGGATATGTTTTTTTTGTTTAAGAGTACCAAATAATACAACCGTATAGTCTTTGGACAATAACTCGCATAATTCCCTAAAATTTTTCATTCCCCAATCTTTGATATGTGAAGATGCAAACGGAGCAATTCCAATAGTTTTTCTATTTTTATCACTGTGAAAATTAAAGTTCGAATCATGATATATAAAAATATCTTTTGTGCAGACAGTTAAATCTATATCAAGGAATTGCAGGACGTTAGCTAATTTCACATACTCCTTTATATTGCCAAAATCAAAGAACTTGGTATAGTATCGATTTAACCTGTACATATTATATTTTATCAAATACGGAGAATCACTGTTAAGACATATCCTTTGCTTTGCGCCTGACAAAATTGTTAATTCCTCATTTATAAATCCCCTTTGAGGGGTATAATTAAGACAGGTTTCACAGGCTAACTTTCTGACACTATTAATGAATTTGATTTTATAGTTCAAGTCATATCTGTATCTGCTCTTATTCAAAGGAACAATCTCTATGTTCACATTTACTGATTGAAACAGAGCTTTAAGTTCGCCGGGAACTATTAAGTAAACTTTGTTATATTTATTCGAACTGGAAATGGAATACAAAAAATCCAACGATAAAATAATATCTCCCAGTTTATCTGTATTAATCAACAATAATTCATTCTTTGTTCCGGTTTCTGTTTTAAACAAATTTCTCAGAACAAAGAACTCCGCAATGAATACAAGGCTTTTTATAAACAATACAAGCGTCTTGTCAATGGAATCCAGCAAAACGACAATTCTGTTTTTCTTATTCATTGTTAAAATCTTCAGGATAAATAGTTTTTGGATTAAAAAAAAGTCCTTGAAAAAAACTGCCAGTAATACCCACCAATCCGGTTGGTAAATATTTACCTTCTCTTCTCCTTCTTCCTTTTATAATTCGGATCGTGAACATTATTGCACTCACAATTCCCCTTAACTTTGATTTATGAGTTATTAAGTTACGTAGAAGAATAACACTCACCATATTTCTCACTCCGTATTTCAATTTAATATCATGACTACTAAGAGTTGTATATGGATTTGCGTTCATATTCTCCTGAATATGGATGCATCTACTTTCCGGAACTAAAAATCCATTAAATCCTTTTGATATAATTCTCAATGTAAACTCAGCATCATCTCCCCATATGAAGAATTCCTTTTTCGGTAGTCCGACAACTCTGATCGTACTTTTTTTAAATAACACTGAACCGAAAGAAGCGCTAATAATCGGAAGATATGACCTGCGTTTCATCGCATCAATAATCCTGTAAGGAGAGTCCAACTCCGGAATGTTGGGGTAGGCAACATCTCCGGATGTATCCAGCATCAGGCTTGATGCAAATCCGAATTTCTCGTTTAGCCGCTCAGCACATTCAAGCAATAGCTCCAGCGCTTTGATTTCAGGAACTATATCAGTATCAAGACACCAGAAGAAATCGAGTCTGTTTTTATAAGCATGCAATAGACCAGTGAACTGTCCCCCTGCACTACCACCATTATCCTGTGTAATTATAGTTAAATCAGTTTGTTCATTCAACCATTCATACGTTCCGTCTGTACTTGAATTATTAACTACTATAATTTCATCAAGCTTCCTTGTTTGATTTCTTAAGGCCGAAACGCATTTTTTTAACAGTCCCAATCTGTTATATGTAACAACAATAGCCGCTATTTTTATATCCGGATTATTCATTCTGGCATTTCTTCATGAATAGTTTTAACGTGTTTGCAACAACCTGATCCATATTGTAGTACCGATATTCGGCAAGTCTGCCGCAAAAAACGACATGGGGCAGTTTGACAGCTTCTTTTTTATATAAGAGGAATTTCTTTCTATTTGATTCATTCGGAATAGGATAAAACGGTTCGCCACTGTCAGTAGGATATTCCCTGCTAATAGTCGTTCCCTTATTAGTTTGTCCTGAAAGACATTTATGTTCGACAACCCGCGTAAACTTAACCTCAGGATCAACGTAATTCACTTGTGCTGTTCTCTGAAAGTATTCCGTTTCAATGTACTCATATTCGAAATTAATTGATCTGTAAGGCAACTTCCCGTATTTATAATCAAAAAAATAGTCAATCGGTCCGGTATAAATTAATTTCTCATATTTAATATTTTCGACTACATTTTTGTAATCAGTCTCTAATATAATTTCAATGTTTTCATGACTCAACATTCTCTCAAGCATTTTCGTATATCCGTCTTTCGGCATAAACTGATATTTATCAGTAAAATACCGACGATCATCATTATATCTTACGGGTATTCTGCCACATACGGATGGACTTAATTCTTTTGGTTCGAGATTCCACTGTTTTTTTGTATAGTGTTTAAAAAATTTTTCGAATAAATCAAACCCAACTTGGCTAACAATTAAATCTTCGGAATTTTCAATCGGATATCTTTTTTCTTTAAGCGAATTAAGATGATTTTTTACTTCCTCATCCTTTATAAATGACTTCCCGTAAAGCATATTAATAGTAATTCTGTTTATCGGCATAGGATATAGCTTACCTTTTAAATTTGCCAACACTTTATGTTCATAAGGTATCCAATCTGTATACTTGCTTAAGTATTCGAACACCTGTTTACTATTTGTATGAAAAATATGCGGTCCATACCTGTGAACTAAAATTCCATGTTCATCATATTCATCATAGGCATTCCCGCCGATATGATTACGTTTCTCGATGACAATTACCTTTTTATTAAGCTTACTCGCTATCTGCTCTGCAAAAACCACTCCTGCGAATCCGGCACCAACTATTAAATAATCACACTTCATAAAATTTCACTACGCCTTTGAACAACCCTATTAAATACAAAAAATAATCCAATGAAAACAACAAGTTCGCTCAACAAAGTTGCAAACGCAGCTCCTACATATGAATATTGCGGTATCAATAATATATTTAGAAAGATATTTACCAATGCACCTGAAATAATAGCAAGTGAATATAATTTCTGATATCCCCAAGCGGTTAAGGGATTGCCAAGAGAAACATTTACGGCAACCACAAGTATATTTATAGACAATAAGGACAATGGACCAACCGCCGACATATAGTCCATCCCGAAAACAAGTTTAATTATAAGCTTGCCTCCAAAAAATATTGCAACTGCCGATGCAATACCAAATAACATAATTGAAAATACGTACCTGTTTAATACGTTCCAGAATTCTGATTCACCTGCTTCGAATATCCGGGATAATTTAGGAAGAAAACTTTTAAGTAATAATAAAATCGGCAATGTACCAAAAAGGAATATTCTATATGCGGCATTGTATATTCCCACCTCATATTCCGTTTTAATAAATCCAAGCATTATCATATCCATATTATAATATACTGCAATCGCAATTGCTGAAACAAATAAGGGATATGATTCGCGCATAATGTATTTAATAAATTCACATTCAAACAAAAAACGAAATTTTGATATACTAATGGATGCGTAAACAGTAAATACAAAACTTGTTAAAATACCTGATATAGTGAACACCCAAGCAGCGGCTGAAACATCACTTATTTCCGTTACGAAAATCATATATCCTGTTAGAAGGAATATGCTCTTCAATATATTGGATAATGCAATTATTTCCATTCTCTCAATTGCCTGAAGTATAAATTCAGATGAAATTGCATGCATAAATAGCGAAAGCAGAATAATATTTAATACCTGTACGCTTTGTAAATCAGGAGAGACGAATGCAGTCAACGGATATATTAAAATTACCAGAAATATTGATATAACGACCCGTAAAGTGATAATATTTGAAAAATATTTTGATAAACTCTTTCTATCATTCGACAAGTCCCTTACAGCAATAGTATCAGTGCCGAAGATTACTATATTTACCAGATAAGAGACCACCGCAACAGCGAAGCCTATCGTTCCGTATCCTTCCGGCATAATAATTCTTGCCAGATATGCTGTCGATATAACACTAATTGCTTTGGAAACTAATTCCGAAGCAGCAAGGGATAAAAAATTCTTAACTAGAATTGTGGGAGTTTTCACGAATTTAGTATTTAGTTCTTATTTCCTAACCAGCCATATCTTGGGATCCTGGTAGTTGCGTTCGCTCCAGACTTCAAAATGTATAATGGATCCTTCGAGTGTTTGGTTTACTTTTCCTATAACGTCACCGGCATTAACTTTCCGGTTTTCGGAAACCTGGATATCTGAGATATGTCCGTACACTGTTCTATACTTACCCTTATGCGTAACAATTACAACGCTTCCGTAACCGGGCAGCCATTCAATGGCTGAAATAACCCCTTCGGCAACACACCGAACGGATTCATCCCGCCGTGTTTCAATGTCAATACCGTAATTTAACGTAACAGTATTTAGTTTCCTGTTTTTATTCTCACCGAATGATCGCACGATTTTTCCCTGTCTCACAGGCCAGCTCAACTTTCCTTTCAGATCATTAAAATCGGCAAACTGATCATAATTAAACTCACGTACAGGCAATTTATCATTACCCTTCAGCCTCTCTTCCCTTCTTCTTCTCTCTCTCTCTCTTTCTTCCTCCTCGAGCTTCACAATGAGGTTTTTAATAATTATTTCCGATTTGCGTTTTTCATCGATTTCCACTTCAATATTATGTTCATTTCTACTGAGAGTAGCGAGAAGCCTCTGCTTTTCTTTTTTGTTCGTCGACAAGTTCTCCTGTCTATTCTGCTTTTCAGCAATTAAACCGTGCAGATAAGCTGCATCCTGTTTTAATTTATTCTGCATCCTGCTTTGTTCAGCTTTCACTTCATTTAATTCTGCACCAAGATTTACACTACGTTCTGATATTAGATTAAAATATTTATACCTCATTACGGCCTGGTTAAACGAGCCAGAACTAAAGACTATCTTATATTTTGAATCCTTTGAGTACATAAATAGCCAGCGGATATAGTCCGCATATTTACTCTTAAGATCAGTGATTTTTCTATCAATTACTTTAATGCTGTCATCCAGTCCGGCAATTTCATTAGACTTCAGCCTTTCCTGCTGAATTAAATTATTTACCGCCTTGTTTAGCAGGAGGTTTTCCTTATCATATTTTTCAAGAAGTTTCCTCGATGATGCTGTCTGTGATTTAATGTCTTTTAATTCTTTCTGCAAGTCACTAATCATTCCGTGAAGTTGATTGAGCTCCTCACTTTTTTCCTGAATTGCAGGAGTGGTCTGAGAGAATGTAATTGAGGCTATCAACATAATAAATATTGTAGTATACTTTACCATCGCACGATTTTCACATCCCTGGGAAGGTCGAGCCTTAGATTATTCAGTTCCTTATTAATTCTTATTTTCCTGTAATCAAGCACGAGCTTCTGATTGTTTTTGAAATATTTCACATAAGTTTTATAAGGAATCGGAACGCCGTCGAACAATTCGATCTCTTTATATTCACTTTCTATAATTTTATTATCATCCAAATCGTCCAGTCGGTATTTGAGAAGCGCCAGATTATCATTTTCAATAAGGAAGGTGCTTCTGGTTTTGCTGGAATTATTATCATAGGACAGCACAAAGTTATCATCATTCTGATAGTAGTTATCAGGCTCTTCAAGCAATTTATCAGTTAGATTGATCGAACCTGAGAATGCGTCAATTAAGTCGTCAAACGACAGGTCCATTTTGAATATTTCATTCAGAACATTCGCATCAGTACTCCCTTTGTACAAAGTGTTCTTCATGACATCATAAAATTCAAAGTTATTCTTAGACACCAACCCATGAGCAAGATCGATTCCGAACGGACCGTATATCGATATCTTAATCGAATCAGGTTTTTTCATCAATACTTCAAAGCTCGCTGTCCCGCTGAATTTGGGACTCTCAACATTGATAACACCATTACCAGAGAAAGTTTTCACTTTCCGTCTGTTTCCTTCGATCTTTTTAATGAGTCTTTCAGGCGGAATTATTCTTTCCTTTTCCGAGGGCACCGCCGGAGCGCAATACTGCAGTAGAGATGGCAGAAGTATTACAGCAGCTATAAATAAAATTCTTCTCAATTTCACAATGTTTCCTGTGCTAGTTTTTGCTTAACTTCTTCAAGCGAACCATCAAGGTCAAGTGCCTTCTTCCAAAGCTCAATGGCTTTTTCTTTATTACCGAGTTTGAAATATACATCTGCAAGATGATCTACAAGAGTTGCATTGTCTTTTTCTTTTTCAACCGCCTTCCCAATAAACTCAAGTGCCAGCTTATACTGACCAAGTTTATAGTATATCCAGCCTATTGTATCCATATAAGAAGAACTTTCCGGATCTTCAGCAATAGACTTCTTAGACATCTCCAGCGCCCGCTCAAGCTGTAAGTCTCTTTCAGATAAAGAGTATGCAAAATTGTTCAGTACGAGTGCATCTGTCGAATCGATTCGCAAAGCTGCTTCATAAATACTGTCGCTCTTTGTAAATTCCTCGAGCGAATCGTAAATTAATCCGAGCGTACCCATAATCTGAACATTTTCAGAATCTAAGTTTAAGGCCGCTTCAAGGTAAGTAATAGCTTCCCGCTTCTTATCCAACTGGTTGAGAGTAAACCCGTACGCATGAAGCGCAGTAAGGTCGGTCGGATTAAGCTCCACAGCCTTCCTTAATAGTAAAGCAGCCTGTTCATGGTCTTCTTCCTGCGAGAGCGAAAGTCCGAGAACAATGTTTATAACAAAGTCATCAGGGAATTTTTTTACCGCACCAGACATGATTTCAATTATATCATCGTAGCGTTGGGAATCAAACAAAAGAACGGCCAGACGCTGGGCCAACTGTGAATTCCACTCGGCACTGTCATAAGCAACTTTGAAATATTCAACTGCGAGTGAATCCTTGTTCTCCCTGATGGCAAGTTCGCCTTCGAATGCTTTCACCTGCCAGTTAGTCGAATCTTTTTCGATACCTGATAAAATATTTCTTGTAATACCGGTAAGCGATGAATCCCTGTCGCTTTCAGCCATAAATGCTGTGGCTATTCTAATCTTAGCTTCATACGGGACACGTTTATCATCGATTAATTTGAGGTATTCCTTTGCACCTTCATCCCATTTTTTCAACTCAATCAATGATTTTCCTTTGTACTCAATGAGTGAGATGTCATTCGGGAAAAGTGTAAGTGCATCGTCGATATAATCCAGAGCGGCTTCATATTTCCCATTTTTAATATAGGATTCGATTAGAAGCTTCTGCAATTTCAAATTCGAGGGATCAAGTTCCAGTAATTCTTCAACGGTTCCAATTGTATTATCAACGTTCCCGAGTCGTTCATTTAATTCAGCAATCTTAAGCAGAACATTCCATTCGGGACCGAGTTTGGATATCATTTCATTATAAATTTCCAACGCTTTCATTGGTTTGTCGGATTCGTAAATCTGACCAAGGTAGTAGTAAGCCTGATACTTAGTTGAATCAATTTCAATAATTTTATTGTACACTGCAGCAGCAGAGTCTCCCTGATGCGCAGACGAATAAATGCCTCCAAGCATCATAAGGTAATCGGTATTTAATTTATCCAGTTTAACGGATTTTTGGGAATGTTCAAGGGCTTTAGGCAATTTACCCAGTCTGAAGTAACTTTTTGCGAGAGCATTATGTATACCGCCGGACTCTTCAAAAGAGAGCGCTTCCTGATACTCCAAAATCGCTTCCGCATAGTTCCCTTTTAAGTCCAGCACACTTCCGCGAATAAACGCATCTTTGGCACGTTTATCAGCATTCAAAGAGTCTGAATAATTATTTGTATTAATATTGGATTTCTGAACGGTTTTAACACCCGAGGAACATCCGAAAACCGTTAGAACGGTTAATATATTTATTATTATTCGTTTCATATTTCGATTAAATATAAAGGTTAAAAAATATTATTAAGTGTAATGAATAACAAGGGCAATTATTGAATTAAAGTTCCACATTATCTAGCTTTCTATTTCAAATTCAGGACAATATGCAGACTTACGATTTAGCAATAGCCTATAAATGGATTTACGACAGGGAGTTAACCGAATTAATAGAGAAAATGTTCCTGGAAAACGAATTATCAACATATATAATCGGTGAGTTTAATTATACGGAAGTCGCAAATGCATTACGAAACCAGGAACTGAGTTTCCGTGCCGTCCTGGACCGTGCTTCCGATGAGGATGAGAACTTTGCGGATCTGGCGAGGTTATTTACCGAATCTAATACTTATGTTATAAACAATTATGAAAAGACTGAAAACGCTATTGACAAGTATAAAATGCACAACATCCTGGACCAGGAAAACTTCCCTTTACCCTATACATATTTTATTCCGCCATTTGATAAGAATGAGGAAGTTGTAATTCCGGAAGAAGTTTTTGAAAAGCTGGGATGTCCCTATGTTATCAAACCATCTTATTATTCAGGAGGTGGAGACGGTGTGATTATAGACGCCTGTGGATCTGAACTAATTCGTACAGCACGTAATCAGAATCCTGATGATTATTATCTTCTCCAAAAAAGAGTTTACCCAAAAGTATACAACGGCCGTCGGGTATGGATACGATCATACTGGTTTTTCGATGAGGTATTTATCGTATGGTGGGATGATCAAACGCATATTTATTCCGAATTGAACTATAGCGATTTCCAAATTTTGGATCTGAATAGAGTTGTTGAGTTTACCACCGGAATAGCTGAATTATCCGGCATGGATTATTTTTCCTCCGAGTTCACAATCGATCAGAACGAAGAGTTATTCATAATAGACTATGTAAATGATCAGTGTGATATGAGAATGAAGCCGGAACATTTTGACGGAGTTCCAAAAATCGTGGTGGAAAAATTCATTCGGAATATGATAAACAAGGTAAGAACCCTCTAAAAGTTCATATCGTCTTCAACTGTATCCAGAAGATTCAAGTAACTCTCATATCGCTCAATTGATATTTCTTCGTTCTCAACAGCTTCTATTACTGCACATCGGGGTTCATGGCGATGTGTACATGTATTAAACCGGCATTGGTGAATGTAGTTCTCGAATTCGATAAAATAGTGTCCAACATCTTCCTTTTTAATTCCATACGGATCTATTTCTCTTATACCGGGAGTATCAATTACGAATGTATCGTCGTCAACCTCGTTTTGAACAGCAGTCACCGTCGTGTGCTTTCCTTTACCTGATGCTTTACTGATTTCTCCGGTTTTTAAATCCAGTTTGGGATACATCACATTTAACAGACTTGATTTACCAACACCGGAAGCACCCCAGAAAACATTTACGGATCCTTTTAGATCCTCCTTCAATTTTTGGATTCCTACATTTGAAGGTACACATGTAAGATACACATCATACCCAATCGAGCTGTAAAGTTCCTGCCAGAAATCAATATCTGGTAGCTCAAGATCAACTTTGTTTATTACAATTATGGGATGTACCTGAGAACTCTCAGCAATAACAAGTATTCTGTCGAGAAGCTTGTTATTAAACAAAGGATTGAATGTGCTTGTAACAACTATAATATTATCGATATTCGAAGCTATTATCTGTTCAAGTCGTTCACCACGGTAAGATGCGCCTTTTATTTTAGGAGCTTTGCGGGATATGTGATTTTTTCTCGGGTGGATGGCACCGATTGTACCGGTTCCGTCGTCGTTCATTTCAATATCAACAAAATCACCAACAACAGCAAGATCCAGAATGAACTGCTTATCTTTCTTTAACTCATATTGCTTTTTAAATTTCCCGCGCAGGTTACAACGTATAGATTTACTGCCAGTAGTTTTCACATAATAGTCTTTACTTTCTATTCTAATTACCTGCGCTTTAATTTCGGTTCTCCATATATGAAAAAAGCATCTTATTAAATACTAAAATAAGACGCTTTTTCCTCCCGAACAACCGAGAATGAGCCAAAATTTTAATCTAGATTCCGTAACTCAGAGACAGAACAACATTATTTCTTGCAATTTCCTGATTGGTCCGCGATACATCAACACCATAGTTATCTCCATAAGTCTGCCACCAGCCGTGAACGTAGGCCAAATCGATAGCGAGTACTTTACTTGCAACAAAACCTACACCTAGTGTAAGATACTTCTTGTCGAATTCCGACGGATCATTTTTATAAGCAGAAGGTGAATAAATAAATCCGGCCCTTAAGGTTACTTCAGGATAAGGCAGTTCGTATGCAGCTCCAACGCTGTAATCAAGAACAGTTCTGAAGTTTTCTTTGATCAGTCTGTTGTTGTCACTGCGATGTGAGATAGTTAATCCTTCGCTGAATTCCATCTGGGTATAGTCAACAAGTTTAGCCTGGCCTGCAAGAGTTAGGCCGGCAATACTGTAAGAGTATCCGCCGGCTAACTCAAAGGGTGTTTTTATGTCATATTCTATTTCACTTACATACGGCTCAATCGAATAACTGATATCCGCAAAATCGCTATACGCTTCCACAATGTAGTCTTCAGTAATCGTATATTGCGTCGGAAGCTTAATAACAGCTGAGAACTTACTGCTTCTATCAAAGTTATATACTAGTCCGAATTTCATATCCCAGCCGCTGAGATCCCAATCTATCTGTTCTGAAAAATGGAAAGTTTGAAAATCAGTCGAGAGATAGTCAGGTGAAGTTGGTTGTGAATATCTATCGTGGGTATCATCTTCATAATAATCCCTTTCTCTCGTGAAGCTACCGGAATAAATATTTAAAGCTGCACCAACAAATAAATCCCTGGCAATTTCAACAGCACCGGAAAGGTTCCAATTATCAATTCCCCCCTTATCAATAATAGTCCCCGACTGATTAAGATTTCCGTTTATTATAGTTTCATCGTAAAGCCATTGATCGCCATCGAATATTGGGTAGCTTAAATTCAGGTCATAAGCAATATCATCGTTTACGGATGTCAGATCCTGGATCATTGATGTGTTGCTGCCATTGAAACCGTCGAACTTAACTATGTTGTTGAAGTCTTTCATTTTCGAATAACCAAGTGCAAATACCATACTCCCCTTAAGAGTTGGAAGAGCAACAGCAATTCCAAATTGAGATAAATGGTTTGAGGAGTTAGAAAAATTACTTTGACTGTTCTGGAAAGTCACATCATTGTCAAAGTTGTTATAAAAGAATCCGCCTGAAATAACTGACTTTTCAGCTAGTGCGAATACAGCCGGATTAAAAACGCCTGAACTGAAAGAGCCGTCGAAAGAAATATTTGTGTTGCCCATACCGAGATTTCTGGCATCACTAAGGACATCCGGTTCCGAGAGTCTTAATGCATCATTCGGATTTTGCGCCAGCAGGGATCCTGTTCCCAAAATTGAAATCATTATGAATAATTTAACTGCCTGTTTCATCTTGTTCTCCCTGATTTATAGAGTTCTGTTACCGTTTCCTGACCTGTTTCGTTCATTACTGTTTTGTCGCGGCCTCTCCCGGGTATTCTTATTTTCGCTACTATTTCTATATTTTTTCTGTGTTTCCGTTTTATTTGTATTTCCCGGATTCGGTACTGGATTATTTGGCGGTACCGGTCCCGGCTGTGGTGGATGCGGCGGCGGTACCGGATGCGGACATCCCGGACCAGGATCTTTCGGTTGTTCAATTACATAATGATAATGTCGTACTACTCTGTGACCGGTACAAGCTGAAAAAATAAATGAAATCATTAATACTATGAAAATTCCCCCACGAAGTTTCATTTGGACTACCTCCTGTTTTTTCCGCTACGACTGCTGCTGCTACGTGAACTACCACTTCTTGAACTGCTGCTCCTGGCACTGCTGCTGCTACGTGAACTGCTGCTTCTACTTTTTACGCTGCTGCTCCTCGAACTGCTGCTACTGCTGCGTCCATATGATTTCGATGACGATGAGCTTCTACTCGGACTACTATATGATGAACGCGAACTGCTAGATCTTGAACTGGAATTTGGTCTGTATGTACTGGCTCTGCTTGATTTGCTCTTAGCTTTATATCTTGAACTCGGAGTACTGTAATTCTTGCTTGACTTTGTTTTATAACTCCGAGAACGGGAAGTACTACTCTTTTTAGTATATGAACGGCTACTCGAAGATTTTGTGCTTGTTCTGCTCTTTACACGTGAATTATCCGAACTCTTGCTCGTGCCTTTATTTATGACTGTGTTAGATGAAGTTTTACTTCGACCAACCACACGGGATTCATCACTCGAATTTCCTTTTCGTACTCGTGCTGTTTCAGAACTCCTTCCTGCACCGGAAGTTCTAGCCTTAGTGCTTGCAGCTTCCCCGGATGAAGTACCTCTTTTAACTACACCGGTAGTTCTGCCGCCTGTCGTACTCCTTCCGGCAGATGTTCCCCTGCCGTTTCTAACAACCGTTCCTGAACTGCCTGAGGTTCTTCCAACAGAACCCACAGTACTGCCGCTTCTACCACCGCTAGTGGTTCTTGTCCTTGACGTATATCCCCTTCCGCCGTCGTTATCTCTTAATCTGGAATTATGCGACCGATACTTTTTGCCGGAGTTACCTGAATTATTCCATCCGTAGTAATGAGATGGGTAGTGATAATACCAGGAATTATAATAACCATATGAAGGATAATAATAATATGGCGGGACTAAACATGACCCCGGATACCAATCATACCATGGGTCCCAATACCAGCCATCATAATAATAACTTGAGGGATAGTGATAATACGAGTATGATGGGAAATAATTCCAGTAGTATCTTCTGTAACGAGGGTAGTAATAATATTCGTCATAATACGAATCGTCGTTCAGAATGATCACTTCACCGTCGGCAGTAACATAAACGTCCTGCGGTCTCTTATCGTAATAATAGAGTGAATCTGTATAGTAATCATCATCAGCATATAGGGTATCGGAATCATAATACTCTCCTTCGTCCTCATAATCCCCGTATTGATCGTAATAGTCATCACTCTCCTGATAACCATAGTCTTCCTGCTCGTATCCTCTCGTTGCCAGTTGAGTATAACATCCGGTAAGCGAAGCAAGCAGTGATATTATCAATATTTTATGAATCGTTTTCATGGCAAGTCTCCTTTCTGAGATATCTCATATAGATACTACCAACGATTGTGCCGAAAAAAATGGTTGACACGCAGCCTAAATAAGGCTGGTTATTAAGGAATGTATATTAAAATAGATACAGTGTTCAGGAAAATATACAGTTAAAAGATGGCTTTAATATATTCAACAAAAATTCCCCGGTCTGCTCTGTTACTAACAAATTTTTTGTTATCGAGCAAATCTCTCAAATCCATTCCGATAGTGAATCCTTCTCCAACGGACCAGCGAACACCCATATTCAGATAACCGTTACCATCGCCAAATGAAAGAGGATTATTATCGTTTATTGCGAAGTCATATTCTGCAAGAACTGAAACCTTACCACCAATTGTTTTCTCAATACCAAAACCGATATTCAAATCCTTATCGTTGTCGTCACGCTCCAGAGAATAGTTCACAACTCCGTGAAGCGCGAGATAACCGAGAAACTCGAAATTCTTTGCAACAGCAGCATAAAACCCGGGAGATTTTATTGCAAACCTAGACTTATCTTCGAAGTATTCTCCTTTACCCTGCGAATCGAATCCGAGAGTAAGGGCCGGAAGTCCCTCAACTTCATCAATTATTCTGAACTTCATATTAACACCCGGGAGTTCGTAAAAATCCATTTCCCCCGTACCGATTATGTTAGAACCACCGTAAGATATACCGAAACTGAAGTTTTCGAATACACCGACTTCTATTTTAGATATTAAAACTCCCAAAGGCAGTACGTCAAGAGATACACCGACATATCCTTTCTCAAGAACTCCCGCAGATGGAAGATCTATTAGTGAACGATATTCAAACTTTGCATTGGTTCCGGCTGTACCTTGTGCCTGGCATAAGCCTGTTAATAGGAGAAATAAAATTGCAAACGATTTTATTTTCATTTCAATCCCGGTATTTATTAAATGTTAGTTCATTAAAACGACAATAATAATTTAATTACAAATTAAAAGAATACCTAAATCAATGTCATTTGATTTCAAGTACGGTATCATATAAAGAGAATTCTGATATAGCTTTTACCAGAATAGCCGCGCCGCTGTCGCCCTTAACAATAAATTTAGTATCATAATCATCTTCAACATATTCACCAATTCTCTCACTTCCGGAGAGTATCTCGTATTGACTTTTAAGATCCCTGAAGGGTGCTGGTTTTCCAAACGAGTTTAACGGAACAGGATGTATACATACCAATCTCTCACCTCTGTCATTCACACTTTCCGAAGTTATATATTTAACCTCATAAATACTGAAGACATATAACCACATTAAAGTCCCGATCACCATGAGAACCATAAAGCCAAGTGCTAACAATTTATATTTCCCATCTGATAATTTCAATTAATTCTGAATGTTGTTCCTTCTTTACTATCCCTTAGTATTACGCCAAGTTTCTCGAGACCATCTCTGATTTGATCAGCAAACGCATAGTTCTTTTCATTTTTCGCGCTTAGTCTGAGATCAATTAAAAGCTGTATTAATTCATCCTGAAGTCCGCCGGAATTATCTTCACTATCTAATTTAATAACTCCAAGTATATCTATTCCTGTTTTATCAATCAGTTCTTTTACTTCGCTCAGATATTTGTAATCAACTCCTTCGGTCAGACTGAGATCTTTGTTTACATCCCGCATCAAGTCGAACAATACCGCAACAGCCTGGGGAGTATTAAAATCATCGTCCATTGCGTTTTCAAACTTCTTACGATATCCGTCAATATCAGTTTGAGGTGTTATGCCTTCCTTATGCGCTTCAATTCTTTCAACAAGTGTCCTGTAGAAATTCGAGAGTTTCTCAACACCTTTCGTCGCTCCTTCAATCAGTTCTTCGCTGTAACTCAATGGTCCGCGGTAATGAGTTTGAGCAAACAAAAGACGTATTGCTTCCGCATTATGTCTGCTTAAAATTTCGCGAGCAGTAAAGAAGTTGCCCAATGATTTGGACATCTTTTCATCCTTAATGTTGAGGAATCCGAAATGAAGCCAGTATTTTACGAACTGTTTATCATGAGCTCCTTCACTCTGGGCTATCTCATTCTCATGATGCGGGAAGATCAGGTCATTCCCGCCTGCATGAATATCAATCGATTCGCCGAGGTGTTTCATACTCATTGCGGAGCATTCAATATGCCAGCCCGGGCGACCTTTACCCCAAGGGCTGTCCCATGCAGGTTCACCTTCTTTGGCTTTTTTCCAAAGTGTGAAATCCAGCGGATTCTTTTTATTTTCGTTTATTTCAATCCTTGCGCCGGATTCAAGATCCTCGATTTTTTTACCGCTTAACTTGCCGTAACCGGTAAACTTTCCAACATCATAATATACATCACCGTTTGCATCGTATGCCATTCCCCTATCAACAAGAGACTGAACCAAATTGATAATATCCTGGATATGTTCGGTCGCCTTCGGGTAAATGTCGGCTTTCTTGATTCCGAGTTTTGTTATATCCTCAAAAAACGCATTCGTAAATTCACTGGTTATTACATTAGAATCTACATTAGCCTTAATTGATTTCTGAATTATCTTATCATCTATGTCCGTGAGATTCATTGCGAACTTCACGTTGTAACCTTTATAAATTAAATAACGCCTGATTATATCAGATACGATAAATGATCGCCCGTTACCAATGTGAAAAAAATCGTATACCGTGGGACCGCACATATAAAATGTAACATTCGGCGGATCTATCGGAACAAACTCTTCCTTTCTCTTCGAAAGCGTATTATAGATTAACATCAATTCTCCTGATTTTAATCCTAAAATAACAATAGCGCCATGCTTATTCAACTTTGAAACAAGTAATATTATTGTAAATGACCAGTATCAAGGTACTTTATGGCAATATTAATCCATAGATGATTATATTGCGGCAATTTAGAATTAGAACTTAGTTTATTAATGATATACCTGCTTGTAGTTTCTTTGATCTGGGCATTTTCCTTCGGACTTATAAAAGGTTCACTCACCGGACTGGATGCCAATCTAGTCTCATTAATTAGGCTCGCAATATCTTTTGTTTTCTTCCTGCCGGTGATGAAAATAAAGGGGATTAAGTCAGGCATGGTGATGAAGCTTATACTCGCCGGGACGGTTCAGTACGGTTTAATGTATTCGTTATATATCTACTCTTATAGATATCTCGAAGCCAGTGAAGTGGCACTCTTCACAATATTCACCCCGGTTTTCGTTACACTTTTTAATGATCTGTTCAATAGAAAGTTTAATGGATTGTTCTTAGCTACATCTCTGCTTGCAGTAGCAGGAGCTATTGTTATCTACTATTATTCTATGGGAATGACGTCTTTTATTGGGATTTTACTGGTACAGGCTTCCAATTTATGTTTTGCATTCGGGCAAATATATTACCGCAGAATAATGAAACAACTGGAAGGTTACAGTGACAGGGATGTATTCGGTCTGCTTTATCTGGGAGCAGTTGTTATTACTCTCATATTTTCATCAATTAGTGTTGATTTTGAAGCCGTTGCTTTATCATCCGAACAGGTGTACATCTTGTTATACCTTGGAATTGTCGCATCGGGAATCGGATTCTTTTTATGGAACTACGGTGCAAGAAGAACCAACGCAGGAGCTCTATCTATATTTAACAATTTAAAAATTCCGCTCGCGATGGCGGTTTCATATATTTTCTTTAGTGAAAATATTAATTCAACCAATTTAATTGTGGGTGGAATTATTATCGTTGGATCATTGTTATTAAATCAATACTTTTTAACGCGAAAAAACGAATCAATAATTATTGAAAACTAGTTAAATGTTTAAATCCAAACTCTCATACTTCATATTAGGAATTCTAGCTACAATTGCTCTGCTGGTCATTTTTAACTTTTACTACGGCAACGAAGTTAATACTGTAGAAACTTATCCACAGGATTATAAAATTGTTACCCCCCCTGTTCCGTCGGAACTGGATTTTTGCGGTGAAGATGTTCCGCTTTACAATACTGATATCAAGGAACGCATTGAAAGGGAATTTATAGTTAATACTTACTGGCATTCTGCCACCGTACTGCTGCTTAAAAATGCCAACCGTTGGTTTCCTGTCATTGAACCGATACTCGAAAAGAACGGAATTCCGGATGACTTCAAGTATATGTGCATGATAGAAAGCAACTTGTCTAATGTTGTATCTCCTGCAGGCGCAGTAGGATTCTGGCAGCTGATGAAAGGAGCCGCGAAAAAGTACGGGCTGGACGTGAACGGTGAAATCGACGAACGATACAACGTGGAGAAAGCTACCGAAGCAGCCTGCAAGTACCTTAAAGACGCATACCAAAAATACGGCAACTGGACAATGGCCGCTGGCTCATACAATATGGGCATGAACGGGGTTGAAAACCAGATGGACCGGCAGAAAACAAATAACTATTACAACCTTGTACTTAATGAGGAAACTACCAGGTTTGTTGCAAGAATAATCAGCATGAAGATTATTCATCAGAATCCGGAAAGATATGGTTTCTTTATTCCTGAAGACGACCTTTACGAACCTCTTCAAACATATACGGTTAAAATAAATTCCGGCGTTAAACATTTTGCAGATTTCGCGCACAGGCATAAAATAAATTATGCGACACTTAAATATTTCAATCCATGGCTGCGTGAGAACTATTTAACAAACCGGAAGAAAAAGATTTATGAGATTAAGCTGCCGGTAAAGGGAACATTCGAAGTAATACCAGAGTTAAAGTAATTGAATTATGAATCGCTTGATAATCATATTCCTGATAGTAACTACAGCAGTGTTCGGACAGACTGTTGGCAGTCGTCCCGACTCATTAACGTCGAATGATTCTTCCAGGGTTTTGCTCCGATCACCAATGACACTTCAAAACATTAATACTCTGGAAATTCGTGAATCGTTTTTTACCGACTTCTCCGCATTTCCCGAACTTGCCATAATGCAAGCTGAGTTGTCGGATAATGCCGGCAAGCCGGACGTGAAGGAACTGAAAGCTAATCTACTCGCAAACTTTCAACAAAGCATGAAATGGAAATCCGATTATTCACTTGGAGTCTTCGGTCAGGTATTGGGCTATGCTATGTCTGCCGCAACGGTTGGACTGGCTGTTAAACATATAGCAAAGTATAAAGGCAAAGCGTTTTTCGGGAAATGATTACTCTGCTGTAATTCTAAGTCTTCCAATCACTTCTTTCATATCATCTGGTAATTCCGAGTTAAACAGCATCTTCTCTTTCGTACGAGGATGAACAAACCCAAGAGTTTTAGCATGTAATGCCTGCCTCGTAACTATTTTAAGCAGGTTATCAACCCGGCTTTTCATTTTAGGCAGGTTTAATCCGTATACAATTCTTCTTCCTCCGTATGTAGGATCTCCAAACACAGGATGATTAATGTATGCCATATGTACTCTTATCTGATGAGTCCTTCCTGTTTTTAGACGAAGCTGGAGTAAAGAAGCGAATTCAAATTCTTCCAGGACTTTATAATAGGTATGGGCATGCTTACCCTCTGTATCACTGACGCTGAAAAGTTTTCTATCTTTCTTACTGCGTGCGATGTTGCCGATAACCTCACCTTCCGGCTCATCAGGCAATCCCCAGCAAAGAGCATTGTAAGTCCGTTCAATCGAATGAGCCTCAAACTGTTTTGAGAGTTGAGAATGAACCCATTCATCCTTTGCAACCAGAAGCAGCCCGCTGGTATCCTTATCTATCCGGTGAACGATTCCGGCACGTCCAGGTTCGTTTAATTCACTTAATTTACTCGTATGGTGAAGCAGAGCATTAACAAGTGTGCCCGTATAATTCCCAAGTGCAGGATGGACAACAATACCAGCCGGCTTGTTCACAACAATTATATCTTCGTCTTCAAATACTATATCAATCGGAATATCTTCGGGTTCGGTGGTTTCAGGACGGGGTGATACCGGGATAGTTACAATAATCTCGTCACCCGGAACAACCAGGTAGTTCGCTTTACCCGATTTCCCGTTAACCAGGACAAGGTTGTTTTTAATTAACTTTTGAACTCTGGATCTCGTTGATCTTTCGAGGGATTTGGTAAGATATTGATCAAGACGTTCTTTCTTTTTACCCTCGGTAATGGAAAATTTATAAATCTTTTCTGTTATTATCTTCGCCATCTTCGTCGCTTAATTTTAACTCTGAGGCAGTGTCTGTTTCCTTGTCGTCAATCGTTTCTCCGCCTGGTAATTCATCCGACGAATCAGCTGGAACTGAGTTAACTTCCTGCAAATCCTCATCGTCTTTATTTTCAGAACTAATCGGCTCCCGGTGAAAAATGATTAGCAGCAGAACTCCAACAGTAACCGATGCATCGGCAATATTGAAAATTGGCCACCGTTCATAAGTTCTCCCGAAGATCGTAAAATCCCAGAAATCAACGTTAAAAAAATCGACTACTTTGCCGTAAAAAATCGGTGCATACCCGTAAAAAAGACCGTAAAAAGTTCTGTCAATCAGATTACCGACAGCACCTGCAAAAATAAGGGCAAGAGATATTCTAATAATTAATTTCTCGTTACGGAGTTTATAAAGATAAATCAGGATGCCAATACTAGCCACAAGGGAAAAAAGAGAAAGGAATAATTTCGATCCGTCGCTAACATCTATTCCGAAAGCCATTCCGGGATTTTCAACAAATGTAATTTTGAAAAAATCACCGATTACTTTTATACTTTCCGCGTACCTCATGCCTTCGAATTCAATGCCGAGGAATGGTATCGAAAAGCCTTTAACAACCAGCTTGCTCACCTGATCGGAAATTACAAGAAGTAAGGATAAATAAAGAACTCTCAAATAACTATTCCCTACCTATTCTGATTGTTTTTAAGCTGAACGCACATCTGTGTATGAGGAACAGCCATTAAACGTTCCTTTGGTACAAGCGGACATGTAGGGCAAAGATGCTTGGGATCATCGATACACTCAATACATAAACCGTAAGTACCGGTCTCAATTCGTTGTAAAGCCTCTTCAAGATAAGTAAGGAATTTATTTTCCCTTTGAGCCCACAGGTACAATTTTTCCCGTTCCTGCGCATCCGTTCCCTGTTCCGCCATGTGCAGTGAGTACGGTGAACTCTCATTCACGTATTGTCCTGTACTTGGATCCATCATTTGATCTTTCAAGTTCTGCAACTGCTCAATAATCTCTTCCCTCTTTTCCATAATCACCTTCTTGAAGGCTTCGAGATCTTTTTTCGGGTATCCTTTCACCTTCTTAGCTTTAATGGCTTTTTTTGCCGGTGTATCAGCTGATGTTTTTTTATTTGCAGTTTTTACACTCGTTTTTGGTGCAGGGGTTTTTGTTGCTGACGCCTTAGCCTTCGAAGCTGCTGTTTTTGTCTTTTTCGCTGCAGTGGCTTTCGAAGCTTTTGTCGTTGTCTTTTTAGTCGTTTTCTTTTCTTCTGCTTTCTTTGCCATATCGGCCTCCTGATACGGGTTTAAATCTTTATGATTTAGAAACGGATAACGTTCCTTCAAATTCACCTATTTGTATTTCCTGACTGACTCCTTTTTCAAGTATCTCATTTGAAATTTTATCAGCCAAAGTTTCTGTTGTAATATAATCGTTAAATTGCTCCAGATATTTAGTCAATTTTTCATCAGCTTTGATACCTACAATAATTCTGTCCATAACATCAAAACCGGACTCTTTGCGCATATTCTGAATTCTATTAACCAGTTCTCTGGAATAACCTTCAGCAATCAATTCTTCAGAAAGTTCGGAATCAATTGCTACTGTAATACCCTCTTCAGTTTCAACAACCCATCCTTCTATTTCTGTGCTTATTATTTCAACGTCTTCGGTCGAAAGTTCAAGATCCTCTTTTTCTAAATTAATCGTCAACTTACCATCCTTTTCAAGTGCAACGATTTCGTCCTGGGTAAACTGACTGATTCTTGCTGCGAGTTTCTTAACAAGCTTTCCGTATTTCGGTCCGATTGTTTTGAAGTTAGCCTTTGCAGATTTATTTACGATCGAAGAATCATCTTCGAGAACTTCCAGTTCTTTTATATTAACTTCATCAAGGATTACATCCTTCATGTAGTTAACTGCATCCCGCTTGCTTTTATCTATTGCAATAATAATTTTCTGAAGCGGCTGTCTTACTTTAAGATTAGACTTAGCCCTCATAGATCTGGTAAGGTAAACGACCCTCTGAGCAATATCCATCTTTTCTTCAAGTTCTGCATCCCTGTAAGTTACTTTCGGATAAGTGACCAGATGAACTGACTCTTCTGACTCTAGTTTCGAAACACTATTTAGATTATTATAAATCTCATCAGTAATAAAAGGTGAAAATGGTGAAGCAAGTTTAGAAACTGTTATCAGACACTCATAAAGAGTCTGGTAAGCCGAAAGTTTATTCTCATTGACCTCGGATTTCCAGAAGCGTCTTCTCGACCTTCTGACATACCAGTTTGATAACTGGTCGATTGTAAAATCGGATACAGCCCGTGCTGCTTTTGTGAGATCATAATCGTTCATTAGTTCTTCAAAATCTTCAACAAGTGCGTTCAACTTTGAAATAATCCACCTGTCGATCTCGGGTCTGTGTTCATAGGGAATCTTGTCTTCACTAAAAGTGAATCCGTCTATATTAGCATAGAGAGTGAAAAACGAGTAAGTATTTATCAAAGTACCGAAAAACTTCCTCTGAACTTCTATGATTCCGTTTTCATCGAACAGAGTCGGACGCCATGGCGGACTTGTTGTAATTAAATACCAGCGGGTTGCGTCAGCACCAAATTTGTCGAACAGGTTGAAGGGATCAACAGTATTACCTTTCGACTTAGACATCTTCATTCCGTTCTTGTCGAGTATTAGCTCATTAACTACAATATTCTTATATGCGACATTATCGAACAGCATAGTTGAAATAGCATGAAGTGTATAGAACCATCCTCGGGTCTGATCGATACCTTCACAAATAAAATCAGACGGGAAATTACTCTCGAACCACTCTTTATTTTCAAACGGGTAATGATATTGCGCAAAAGGCATTGCACCCGAATCGAACCAGACATCAATCAGTTCAGGAGTTCTTTTATAAAGCTTACCGTCTTTCTCGAACATTACATCATCAACAAACGGCTTATGCAGATCTATCTCAGCTTCAGGCAAATCTTTAACAAATACCTTTTCACCATCCCGCTCAATGAAACCTTCCTTAAGTTCCTCGATGCTTCCAACGGCAAACATTTCGCCATCTTCACTTACCCAGATAGGAAGCGGAGTTGCCCAGAACCTGTCACGCGAAAGTGCCCAGTCTTTGTTATCTTCAAGCCAGTTCCCAAATCGTCCGCTGCCTACTTCCGGCGGGTTCCAATTAATTTGCTTGTTTAACTCAACCATCCTATCGGCAACCGAGGTTGTTCTGATAAACCAGGATTCCCTCGCATAGTAAATTACCGGCACATTATCGAATCGCCAGCTAAACGGATAGGAGTGAGTTATTGTTTCCTTCTTATATAACTGTCCTCTCTCGCGCAAAGCTTTTATTATTTCCGGGTCGGCATCTTTGACGAATTGTCCTGCATAATCAGTTATTTCCTCGGTGAACAACCCGCCGCGCGTTACAGGCTGGAGGAAAGGCAGGTTATGCTGCTTCGAGAGTTCGTAGTCATCGGCACCGAATGCCGGAGCAATATGAACTATACCTGAACCGTCTTCAGTACTTACAAAATTTCCTTCAACTATATAGAATCCTTTTTTGCTTACGCTGAGATAATCGAATAATTGCTCGTACTCCTGAGATGCAAGATCGCTTCCTTTGTACTCGGCAACAACCTCATATTCCTCACGGATAACCGACAGGCGTTCTTTTGCGAGTATTAAATAAACTCCCTCAGTTTTAATCTTCACATAGTCGATATCGGAGCCAACAGCAAGCGCAACATTTGATATTAATGTCCACGGTGTTGTAGTCCAGACAAGGAAGTATGTTTCACCATCCTTGGCAAGATCTGACTCTTTCAACTTCATGAGAACATATACAGAAGGATCTTTTGTATCCTTGTAACCGAGTGCAAGTTCGTGAGATGAAAGAACTGTTTCGGATCGCGGGCACTGAGGAACGATTTTATAATCCTGATAGATTAATCCCTTGTCGAACATTGTTTTAAGCGCCCACCAGACCGACTCAATATAATTGTTTTCACATGTTATGTAAGCAGAATCAAGATCAATCCAGTAACCCATGCGGGTAGTCATCTTATCCCACAAGTCCTTATATGTAAATACAGATTCCTTGCATGCAGCATTATATTTGGCGACACCGAATTCAGGTATTTCACTTTTACTTTTTATTCCAAGCGCTTTTTCAACTTCAATTTCGACCGGTAGTCCGTGAGTATCCCATCCTGCCTTGCGATTTACATGATACCCTTGTAAAGTTTTATACCGGCATACAAGATCCTTGAGGGTTCTTGCAAGAACGTGGTGAATTCCCGGTTTACCGTTAGCTGTCGGAGGTCCTTCGTAAAATGTAAAAGGTTTATTCTCGTCTCTGGTTGAAATACTCTTGTTGAATATATCGCGTTCTTTCCATAACTCAAGTACTCGTTCTTCGATCTCGGGATAACTTATTTTTTCCGTGTACTGCTTAAACATGCTTTCTTCTTAATTTTATTTTACAATTTTAGTTATTATCATCTTCGTAACTTTTAATAAGTTCTTTTTCCATATGGATAAGTTCTTTAAGCCTCGACTCAAAACTCCTCAGTCTTTCTTCATATTCTCTTGCTTTCGACTGTGCGTCGAAAACCATTTTCTCAGCATTTAATTTCGCTTCTCTAAGAACCAGATCGGCATTTTTATTATTGCTGCTTTCAAGACTTTCAATGTGACTGTTCTTCTGTTCGAGAGCACTATTCTGTTGCTGCACATAAAGTAGTTGCGCAAGTGTCATCCCGAAAAACCCCATGGCTCCGAGTGTAATATTTCGAAGCGAATAGAGAATTAAATTTTCAGTTAGCAATTGATCAATTCCGAAGTAATCATTAAACACCGATATCATCACTACACTGATAAACACAGTTGCTACGATTACTGCAAAGACCACCTTGCCGCCGTGCTTCCAACCAAGTACTTTATTGATTAACCAGCCCAAAGCAAATGCAAAAAGACACATTACAAACCAAACCGAGAAGCTGTAGACATTGTCCTTAAACAGGTTCGTACTCAGGAAATTGGAGCCGAACATTATAAATGCCAATAAAACCGGAACCAGATAATATATAGGTTTCTTATTCATTATTATAGTCTACTGACAACTTCTTTCATAATCTCAGTCATCTTAGGCTCCGCTTCCATTGCCGCAGCAATAATCTCTTTTACATCAACAGCCTTTAATGCCTCGGGGAAACATTCATCGGTAATAATACTGAATCCGAGAACTTTCATTCCCATGTGGTTGGCAACAATATTTTCAGGAACTGTCGACATTCCGACAACATCGGCGCCGATATTTCTTAAGAACCTGTACTCAGCTTTGGTTTCAAGATTAGGTCCGGTAACAGCAACATAAACACCCTGGTGAACTTTCAGACTTTTCTCAAGTGCAACCTTTTCAGCAAGGTTAATAAGTTCATGATTGTAAGCCTCGCTCATATCGGGAAATCTCGGTCCGAAGTCGTCATCGTTCGGTCCGATCAAAGGATTATCACCAAGCAGGTTGATATGATCGGTCATTATCATCACATCACCTTTGCGGTAGTTGGGATTCATTCCCCCGCAAGCATTGGAAACAAGCAGGGTTTCCACACCCAGTTTTTTCATAACTCTTACCGGGTAAGTTATCTGCTGCATCGTATAACCTTCATAGTAATGGAACCTTCCCTGCATGGCTACAACATCCCGGCCTCCGAGTTTACCGAAGATCAGTTTTCCATGATGCGACTCAACTGTTGACAGAGGGAAATGAGGAAGCTTGTCGTAATCAATTTCATGCTCGATTTCGATTTCATTAACAAGTCCACCAAGTCCTGTGCCCAGGATAATTCCAATATTATAATCCGTTTCTGTCTTTGCTCTAATAACCGCCAGAGTTTCCTCGACCATTTCAGCTAGTTTCGTCATAATAATTTCTCCAGGATGTCATCGACATCAATATCATTCTTATCTTCTTTTACCTGTTTTTCCTTCTGCCCTGTTTTGCTTTCTATAACAACGGAAGAAGTATCCAGAATTTTTGATTGTGTTTCAATCATTGCTTTCAATCTGGAAAGAAGCAGCTTTTTCTCTTCCCGCAATGCAAGGACACTATCATTAAGTGATTCGGCTTCTTCATTAGCCTTTTCAACTAATTGTGCCGCCTTAATTTCAGCTTCCTTAATAATTAATGCGTTTTGTTTACGCGCAGATTCAACCGCTTTACTGGAAGATTCCTGAGCTGTTACCAGGGTCGACTGCAATGTCTTTTCCAGCTTTTTATAATCCTGGATTTCTGTTTTGAAGTCGTCAATCTCTTTCTTCAAACGATCATTTTCATCAATCAGGTTAGCAAATTCAATCGATAAGGTTTCTAGGAAAGTTTCAACTTCTTCCCTGTCATATCCGCGCATCTCACGGTTGAATTCCTGGTTCTTAATATTATAAGGTGTAAACCTCATGGCTTAACCGCGTAGTTTCTTTGTCCGAATAATGCCGTTCCAATCCTCACCAGAGTTGCTCCCTCCTGAATCGCGTAATCGAAGTCATTTGTCATACCCATTGATAATTCCTCAAGTTTATGACCACGCGAGATTAATTTATCTTTAAACTCACGAAGTTTTGAAAAACAGGATCTCAGCACGAACTCGTTATCCGTGTAAGGAGCCATAGTCATTAAACCTGCAGGTTCCAGATTGGGCAGATCACCACAATATTCAAGTAATCTTAAAATGTCATCCTCTGATTCAAGTCCGAACTTCGCGTCTTCCCCTGAAGTATTGACCTCAATTAAGAACCTCTGAACCTTATTAAGGTTACCTGCACGTTTATTTATTTCCTCAGCAAGTTTTTCAGAATCAACTGAATGAATAAGAACAGCCGGTTCAATAACATACTTAACTTTGTTTGTCTGCAAATGTCCGATAAAGTGCCAGTTAACATTTAAATCGCATTCGGCATTTTTATCTCTTAATTCCTGAGCTTTATTCTCCCCGAAATTTATTAAACCGGCATTATATGCCTCCCTAATCGCCGACAAAGGATTCGTTTTCGATACAGCAATTATCGACACTTCGGAGACATTGCGATCGGCTTTACTGCAACTATCAGATACTTTTTCAAGAACTATTTTATAATTATCAGCTATCATCATGCAAAAATTAAGATTGAGAATGTATCGCTTTTAGTCAGAAAAGTCAATTGATTTCGGGGACAAAAAAGGGGCTTCGAGAGCCCCTTTTAAGATTAATGTATTTAGATTAACTGCAACCTGTGGTGGCACCGCATGTTGTACACTTCAAACAAGTTCCGTTACGGACCATGGTCATACTACCGCATTCCGGACAAATATCACCTGTATATCCACGCTCGCGAGCTTTAATAACCTCTTTATGCATCGAAAGTGATTTGCCGCGATCGCTGTTGCCGTTTGCCCCACTGTATTCAACCGGTACCAGTTCCGGCTCTGTTCTATCGAGTTCGATCATTCTTTCACTTACAATTTCTTCGCTCTCAAAATCCGGTTCAACAATCGGAATATGATCGCTGGATTTCTTTGCAATCTCTTCCTCATCAACGTGTGCCAGGTCATTGCGACCGAGATATGAAACCGCAAGTTCCCTGAAAATATAGTCGATTACGGATGTAGACATTTTAATTCTCTTATTACCCGCAACAGGACCACTCGGCTCGAAACGTGTAAAAACGAATGCGTCAACGAATTCTTCCAGTGGTACGCCATGCTGCAGACCGAGCGAAATGGAAATTGCAAAGCTATTCAGCAGACTCCTGAACGCAGCGCCTTCCTTAGCCATATCAATAAAGATTTCACCAAGTTCGCTGTTTTCGTATTCACCGGTTCTTATATAAACTGTCTGTCCGTTTATTTTTGCTTTTTGAGTGTATCCGCCGCGCCTGTCCGGAAGTCTCCTTCTCTTGGCAATATAGCGGTGAATAATTCGTTCGGCAATTTTCACGATATCGTTTTGTTCTTTTTTCTCGATAATTTCTTCTATCTCTTCGTCGGACATTGTATTAAGCGGCTGTGACAGTTTGGATCCGTCTCTGTATAACGCGTTCGCTTTCAATCCGAGTTTCCACGATTCCATATAAGCATATTTAATATCATCTATACTTGCATTATTCGGAAGATTGATTGTTTTCGAAATAGCCCCTGAAATAAAGGGTTGTGCAGCGGCCATCATCTTGATGTGAGCCACAGACTTAATGAATCGGCTGCCCTTCTTACCACATTTGTTAGCACAGTCAAATACGGGATAGTCTTCATGTTTCAGGAACGGTGCGCCTTCAACCGTCATAGTACCGCAAACGTAATCGTTAGCGGAAGTGATCTCTTCTTTGGAAAAACCGATTGCAGAAAGCATATCGAAATTAATATCGTTTAAGTCATCGTCGGTAAATCCGAGTTTATTCTTACAGAAATCAAGACCGAGATTATACTTGTTGAAAGCAAAGCCAAGTTCAAAAACAGACGGCAGCATTGTTTCTATTTTATTAATCGCATCCTCGGTAAATCCTTTTGCTTTAAGCGATTCAGGATTAATATAAGGGCAGCCCTGAAGTGAACCGGCGCCTTTGGCATATTTAATAATCTCGGTAATCTGCTCTTTATTATAACCTAATTTTTCAAGTGCAGGTGGAATGGACTGATTAATAATCTTAAAGTAACCGCCTCCGGCAAGTTTCTTAAATTTAACCAGCGCGAAGTCAGGTTCGATCCCCGTTGTATCGCAATCCATAACAAGACCAATTGTTCCTGTCGGTGCAATTACTGTAACCTGTGCGTTTCTGAATCCGTGGGCTTCTCCAAGACTGAGTGCCCTGTCAGCGTCTTCCCTTGCTGCTTCAAGCAGATCCGACGGACAGTATTTCGGATTAATACCGACCGGGTAAATTGTTAAGCCTTCATATTCTTCCCTGGGCACATTATAAGCAGCACGTTTATGATTCTTAATAACACGCAGCATATTATCTTTATTAGCTTCGTATCTTGGGAACGGACCCTGTTCGGCAGACATCAGAGCTGAAGTAGCATAAGATCTCATGTGCATTATACCTGTAAGCGCTCCGCAAATAGATGCAGCCTCTTTACTGTCGTAAGGAATACCTTGTCTCATTAGCAGAGAAGCAAGATTTGCATAACCCAGTCCGAGTGTTCTGTAATCGTAACTCTTTTGAGCAACTTCCTTGCTCGGATACTGCGCCATCATTACGCTTATTTCAAGCACGATAGTCCATAGAGTGGTTGCATGCCTGTAAGCATTAATATCGAACGCCTGTTTTTCAACATCATAAAACTTTACCAGGTTCATTGAAGCAAGGTTGCACGCGGTGTCATCAAGGAACATGTACTCACTACACGGATTCGATGCACGGATTCGTCCGTCAGCCGGGCATGTATGCCATTCATTTATTGTAGTATCATATTGAAGACCCGGATCAGCCGAACTCCATGCGGCGAAAGCTATATCATCCCACAATCCGGCAGCGCGCATAGTCTTGGAAGGCTTGGGAGCTCTGTTCTCCTTAGCTGCTTTCTTTTTCTCGACACGCCAGTATAGATTCCAATCGGCGTCGTTAAGAACTGCATTCATAAAATCATTGCTTACGCGAACCGAATTATTTGAGTTCTGTCCCGAAACAGTAGCGTAAGCTTCGGAATTCCAGTCAGTATCATAAACCGGGAATTCGATAGCCTTAAAACCAAGCTTGGCAAGATGAATAACACGTTCGATATAATTCTGAGGAATTTTAGCCTTGCGTGCTTCCTGAACAGCTCGTTTCAATTTCTTGTTTGCATTTTTATTAAACCTGTCGTTCTCTGGGTGTTCCATGTAACAGGCTTTCATAATATTATTCAGATGAAGATTACACATCTGGGAACCGGAGACTATTGCCGCTACCTTTTGTTCTTCAGTAACCTTCCAGTTTATATATTCTTCAATATCAGGATGGTCGATATCAAGTGTAACCATTTTAGCGGCACGCCTGGTTGTTCCCCCTGATTTTATTGCTCCTGCAGCCCTGTCACCTATTTTCAGGAACGACATTAAACCGGATGATTTACCGCCGCCGCTAAGCGGTTCGTTAGAGCCTCTGATTTCGGAGAAGTTACTTCCGGTACCCGAACCGTATTTAAACAGGCGTGCTTCACGTACCCATAAATCCATAATGCCGCCCTCATTTACAAGGTCGTCACTTATGGACTGTATGAAGCATGCATGAGGCTGCGGGTGTGTGTATGCATCCTGCGAGGATGTTAATTTTCCTGATTTATAATCTACATAGTAATGACCTTGTGCCGGACCATTAATGCCGTAAGCCCAATGCAGACCGGTATTAAACCACTGCGGGCTGTTCGGTGCGGCATATTGACTTGCGAGCATATAAACGTGCTCGTCGTAAAATGCTTTAGCATCTTCTTCGGTATCAAAATAGTTTGCTTTCCATCCCCAGTAAGTCCATGTACCTGCAAGTCTGTAAAAAACCTGGCGTGAATCATTTTCTGAAGAATACCTTTCCTTGTCGGTAAGCTCGTCCAGTCTATCAGCATCAGCTGTGGAAGCCTGCAGCCATCTTGGCACACCCTTTTCACTAATCTTTTTAAGTAACTTCGGAACTCCAGCCTTTCTAAAGTATTTTTGAGCTATAACATCAGTCGCAACCTGCGACCAACTCTTAGGAACCGTCACGTCTTCCATCCTGAATACTATGGATCCGTCAGGATTTTTAATCTCGGAAACTCTCTTCACAAACTCGATTGATTCTAGGGGATCGTGACCTGCTTTAGTAAAAAGGCGGGTTATCTTCATCTATCTCTCCGGGGTTTAAAATTCATATTAAAACGTTGTTTTTGTAGTTTTTGCCGAAAAACGGATTTTGTGTCGGCTTTTAAATAGTGACCCAAATTAAATAAAAAATTTTCTTTAAGCAATCAATTGATGAACACACATTAAAATAATTCAATGAGTTTATAATTTTGTTTTTGTAGTAAAATACACAAATAAATTTTATAATAAAGACTTGATTTTTTATTTTATTTATAAACCTATTTTTCTCAACAAAATCAGCAGAATTTCAATATGAATTTAACACGATCAGCCGGCATTTTGTTACACCCAACCTCCCTACCGGGAAAATACGGAATAGGTGATCTGGGTCACGAAGCTTATTCATTTATAGACTTTTTGAAGAGTGCCGGACAAACGCTATGGCAGATATTCCCTTTAGGACCAACGGGATACGGCGATTCGCCTTACCAGTGTTTTTCAGCTTTTGCAGGAAATCCTTTTCTCATCAGTCCTGACTTGTTGTATAAAGATGGTCTTTTAGATGACAATGATGTCAATTCCACAAGAGATTGGAATCCTAATGAAATTGATTATGGTGAAGTTATAAAATATAAAACGGAACTTAACCGTAAAGCATTTAACACGTTTGTTGAACAGGGCAAGTCAGTTAAAGATGAGTTCAGCGAGTTCATAAATGATAACGATTTCTGGCTTAAAGACTTTGCTTTATTTATGGCCGCGAAACAACACCACAACGGTGTTGTATGGACAGACTGGTCGAAGGATATTGCACTGCGTGAAGAGGGTGCGGTTGAAAAATGGACCGAAATGCTTCAGGATGAAATTAACTACCAAATATTCGTTCAGGCCATTTTCAACAAGCAGTGGAAACAGTTAAGAGCCTACGCTAACGGAAATGGAATAAAAGTTATTGGCGATATTCCGATATTTATTGCATATGACAGTTCCGACCTATGGTCGAACATGAGTTTATTCAGTGTTGATGATCAAGGAAAACTAGAAACTGTAGCGGGTGTGCCGCCTGATTATTTTAGTGCGACCGGACAGTTATGGGGTAATCCTCTTTATCGCTGGGAAAAGATGAAGGAAAACAAATTCTACTGGTGGCGTCAGCGAATCAGTAAAACGCTTGAGTTGGTTGACTATGTGCGTATCGACCACTTTAGGGGATTCGAAGCTTACTGGGAAATTCCAGGTGATGCTGAAACAGCTATAAACGGCAGATGGGTCAAAGCACCCGGTTATGAATTGTTTAATACCATTAAAGAAAAACTCGGAGTTCTGCCGATACTTGCCGAAGACCTCGGAGTTATAACCAAAAAAGTTGAGGAACTTCGAGACACTTTCGATTTCCCCGGAATGAAGATTCTTCAGTTCGCATTCGGCGAGGGAATGGAAAGAAAATTCCTTCCTCATAATATTAATCCGAACAGCGTTGTCTATACAGGTTCGCACGATAACGATACAACTCGCGGTTATTTCGAGGCAGAAAGGAATAACGGATCGGGTATATATGAGTGGGCACAGGAATACCTTGGTTATTACGGAGATGATATTCGATTGGCTACAATTAAAGCCGCATATTCATCCGTAGCAAACTTTGTAATTATACCTATGCAGGATGTACTCAATCTGGGTTCGGAAGCCAGAATGAATTTCCCCAGTAAACTCGGGGGTAATTGGACATGGCGATATACCAAGGATCAATTAAACGGGGAACTTTCAGCGACTTATAAACGTATGACTGAATTATATGAACGTCCTCCGGTTAGAACGGAAGGTTAAAAAACTGTTAGGAAATAATTTATGTTCGATACAATTAAACAAATGCTTCTCGGTTCGGAGACCGAAACTAAAGAATACAATGCCGGTAGTGAGAAGAAACTTCAAACTGCTACTTACGCACTCTTTATTGAACTGGCATACAGCGATGATGAGTTTTCGGCGGAAGAAAGAACGTTTATTCACAATCTGATTAAAAGCCAATTCGGATTGAGTGAAGATGAAATGTCGGAGCTCAGTTTACTCGCAGAACAAAGAATGAAGAGTAATGTTAGTCTGTATGACTACACAGATATAATAAATCATCACTTTTCAACCAGCGAAAAGTATGAAGTATTGAAGAACCTCTGGCGATTAATACTAGTTGATGGAAAGCTGGATGCGCATGAGGAGTATTTTATCCGAAAGGTCAGCGGTAATCTTCATATGGAACACAAAGATCTTATCGCAGCTAAACTAGAAATAAAAAAGGAGATGAATCTTTAGATACATCTCCTATCAAGTTTTTCATATTCGCAATAAGATTATTTCGTCAGAATAAATTTCCTGGTCTGCTTATACTCTCCAGCCTGTAAGGTATAGAAATATATTCCACTCGATAAATTTTCAGCATTAAACCTAATCTCGTAAATACCCGCATCTCTCTCATCATTTACCAGGGTTGCAATGTCTTCCCCTAAAATTGAATACACTTTCAGTATCGTATGAATTGAACCTTCATTGCCGGATGATATTGCAAATTTTATGGTAGTTTCCGGATTAAACGGATTTGGATAGTTTTGGTATAAGTTAAATTCAATTGGAACTTCATTATTATTCTCATTTAATGAAGTTACAACATTATTAATCTCTGCGAGAGTGCTATAATACTCATATGAACCATCGGTATCTATTTGTTTCAACCTGTACTGTATATCGCCGGCAGGTGGATTTGCATCGGTAAATGAATAGTTCTTTTGCGAATTACTATTTCCATGTCCCCGAACAAACCCAATCGTTTCCCACTCCCAGACTGGTGAAGTTGAAGACGAAGCCCTCTCAATTTCAAATCCGTAATTATTTACCTCTGTTGCTGTGCTCCAGCATAGGTTAACTTGGTTTGCAGAAATTTCAGCAGTGAATGATAACAGTTCTACAGGAAGAACATTATTCAATACCGTTTCAATATCGATAGCGCCATAGCCGTCGTAAATATCCGGGCCGCTGTCTCCCTGAATAGTTTTTCGTGCTTCAAGTCTGGCTTTCTGAATTGTCAGGTTCTGTGAATTGGCAATATATGCAATCTGTCCGGCAATATATCCATTTGAATAACTTGAATAGTCCGGTTCCCCCGTAATTGGATCCGGCCCATAAAATTCCACCTTGTAACCGGTTTCATTGCAGTCATCTCCTGCTCCGGTTATAATTACAGGACAACTTTCAATGTCGCCTGAGTAAACATAAACATAAGAGTTACTCCCTGCCGGCATAACAATCTGTATATCTGAATATTCCTCGGCTTTTGTAATTGCATAAGCAAGACCTGTAGTGGATCTAACAATCAATTCATATCCATTGTCTTCAGCATAGGTAAAAGTGTTGTCAATCCCATAATCGACATATTGTGTTATCGTACCGGTAAACTCAGTTCCATTGTAACTTTCATATCCTAATTCAAAAGCAGTTTGAACATTTTCGTCATGACTTCCACCCATTCCTGAAATTAGAACTTTAGTAACAGACTGTGAAAAGAATGTTACAGCAGGGTATAGAAAAATCAAGATTAAAAAGGTCAATCTATAGTTGTTGTGGCTTTTCATTGTGATTCCGAACTAATTATTTTCCTAAAACTATAATCGAATTAAATCCGAATGATTTTAGTAGCTCATATAAATAATTAGTTGAGAAATATTAGAAAGGTGTTAGAAGATAAAAGTCTAATTAGACTTTGTCTTTCATGAGAAACTATAGGGATTGCTGATTTAAGCGCTTTTACGATTGCCGGTACTAAGTGGGACAATCTTTAAATTTTCCTTTATCACCGGTGAGTAGGAATTGTTCTTGAACCACCATCCGCCGGGAATTGTAACCATATAATCATCTTCAAATGATTCCTCTTTATTCATCTTAACAACAGGATCCTTTAACAGATAAATTCGTGTTGAGTTATTCAATCCCAACAGGTTTTTAAGTGGAAGCAATCCGTTCATTAATATAGAGTCTCTATTACTTCCGGTAAGTACTACAGGTATTGTAAAGAGTAGTATTTTAAGATCAAGTTTTAGAGAATGCATTTCTTCATAAAGTGTATCAAGAGCTATTAAATTTTTAACTCCTTCTTCCCTGTTGCAGAAAAGCTGCCATATACCAGACAAACCGGGTTTCGCGTTTAGACGGTTTCTCAATAGATAATAATGAGGGTATTTCTCTTTAATTCCTTTTAGATCGGATAGCATAAGTGGTCTTGGACCAATGAAACTCATATGTCCGGCCAGTATATTGTAAATCTGTGGTAATTCATCCAGCCCGGTTTTTCTTAACCAGCCGGCAAACCTCGGAACACTCGAAAATAACAATGGACTCAACAAGATTTCCTGACCATTTAATGCTTCTTTCGACGTTACATCTGTACTCCGTAGAGTCTTCAATTTAAAAATTCTAAAACGATATTTAGTTAAACTCAATCCTCTTTCCTGAGAAAAAACAGGAAACTCTCTAAGTTCAAAGATTAGTATAATCGAAAAAACCAGTAATAAGGGAATTATCACAGGTAATAAAAGTACTGAGAAAACTAGATCTAAAGTTCGCTTCATATTCCGAATAAATTAATAATGTTAAAATAACCAACTATCTGCTGCTAAAACACTAAAGTCCACAGCACATAGTCTAATATCAGAATAAGGGCGGAAGTAATTACAAAAGATCTTATTGTAGATTGCCCCACTCCTTCTGCTCCTCCCTCGGTCAGGAAACCGATATGACAACCCAGCAGCGATGTAACACCGCCGAAGACAACCCCTTTAATCATACCGAAAATAAGGTCTCCGAAAAAGAAGAACCTTTTGACCGAATCAAAAAAAACCTCGTATGATACACCAAGGAAATAATTTGAAATTACGAATGCTCCTGCCACTGCGATAACATTGGCTATAATTACCAGTATAGGCATCATCAAAACCGCTGCATAGAACCTCGGCATAGCTAAATACATGACCGGACTAATTCCCATTACTTCCAGTGCATCAATCTGTTCCGTAACTTTCATCGAACCAAGTTCGGCTGCAATTGATGCCCCAACTCTGCCGGCAATCACAATCGCAGTTAAAACCGGACCAAGTTCGGTTATTATTGCCCTGCTTGTTGCTGTGCCAAGAAATGACAGAGGGGCGACTCCTTTAAGCTGATATGCAGCCTGCCAGGCAGCCACGGCTCCCGTGAAAATTGCAATAATGACAACCAGTGGCAGCGACCCGACACCAATGTGTTCCATCTGGTAAAACAACAGCTTTCTTCGCTTTAATAATCCGGGAGTAAACTTTAGAATTCCTCCAAATAACCGGGAAAATTGCCCGACTTCCTGAAGAAAATTTAAAGTGCCGGCTCCGAGCTTTTGAATCAGAGTAGTTGTCATCCCGGTTTTCTTATTCCCCGAATTTTAGTACTATTTAGATAAATATCTTTCTTGAGATAATCAAACTTACAAAAATCATAAATAAATATAACTTTTAAAAAAGGATACGAAATATTTTATTTAGCATACTAGGTTATTAGGGCATGTTATACTTTTTACATTGATGTAACAGGTAAAATAATTTATATTTGCTTAAGAATTACGTAATCATTACAGTATTGACTGATTGAAGAAATTTGATGTGTACACGAAGTTCAATTGAGTTTGGTTTGGCTACAACAATAAGTGTCAAATCATATATAATGCCCGGTACCGCCCTCCACCGGGCATTTTTCATTTTACCGAGCATTAAAAAATAATTAATGGTGAATTTATGTCTGAAATAATTTATGAAAATGCGGAAACCGATTCAACTGTTCAAATCCCGGAGAAATTGGTTTTCGGCAGGACTTTTTCAACTCATGTATTTGAAATGGATTACGATGTAAACAAAGGCGGCTGGTTCAACCCCGTTATTAAAAAATCAGATGATGTAAGTATGAGTCCTGCGGCTATGGTGCTTCATTACGGTCAGGCTATCTTCGAAGGATTGAAAGCATTTAAAAAAGATGACGGAACAATAGCGATGTTCAGACCCGACAAGAACATTGAGAGAATGAATAATTCGGCACGCAGACTATGCATGCCTGAAATGGATACTGAGTTATTCATGGACGCCCTCAAACAGCTTGTTAAACTTGACAAAGCCTGGGTTCCGGAGAAAGCCGGTCATTCACTCTACATCCGTCCCGTGATGTATGCCTACGATCCATTCCTTGGTGTTCGTCCCGGTGAACAATACAAATTCATACTCATGCTTAGTCCTGTTGGTCCTTATTATCCGGAAGGATTCAAACCGGTACCGATTATGGTTACCGACAAATATGTTCGGGCGGCAGCAAAAGGAGTTGGCGAATGTAAGTGCGCCGGAAACTATGCAGCAAGTTTAATGGCCCAGCGTGAAGCTCAGAAAGAAGGATATTCACAGGTACTATGGCTGGATGCAATTGAGCAGAGATATATCGAGGAAGTCGGAACCATGAATATATTTATCCGCTTCAAGGATGAAGTTGTAACGCCAAGGCTTACAGGATCGATACTCCCCGGTGTAACCCGAAGATCGACAATACAAATTCTTAAAGACTGGGGCTATAACCTAACCGAACGCGATGTCTCGATTGATGAAGTTGCCGAGGCATATAAATCCGGTGATCTTGTAGAGATTTTCGGAACAGGTACCGCCGCGGTTATTTCTTCACTCAGTAAATTAAAGTATAATGACCTGATTATGGAATTCAGCGATGAGGAAGCCGGTGAACTCGGACAAAAACTTTACAAGGAAATTACCGATATCCAGTATGGTCGCAAAGAAGACAAGTACGGCTGGATGGTTCCTATAGAATAGATTTACTTTATTCAGCATGAGAAAGGGGTTGTCTTATATATTAAATATTCAATCTGCGGAAATCATGAACAATCTGTGTTTTCCGCGTTCCATTTTTACATATTACTTACTTATAAGAAGCCCCCTATTGTTATTATTTGTTATTAAAGGCAAAGTAGTTCAGTTTTACCCTCAAATTCATTTGTCTTTAAAACCTGCCTGTGTATAATCATTTCTTCAAAGACAAACGCTTCAATCCAATATTTTCCTAACACAGTTTTCTGAGGTCGAAAGTGCATAACAGTAATTAATACATTCAAATAGGAAAAACTTGCCGGATGGATTTGGAGAGGATTTGAATATGGGCTTAAAACAGCGTATTTGTTCCAGCATGGTTATTGCCATTTATAATAATATAGGTTTAATGTAATAGTGCAAAAATCGGGTACCTTAACTAAAACATCAAAATAAATTGCAGATTCTGATTAGAATGTCTAATATTTAAATATATAAAAACCGGACAGAAGGCTCCTAGAAACATTAAAAATCCAACCTATTTGTGGGGAACAAATAATTTGGAGAAATTGAAAGTCATTTAGTGAAATATATCCTATTTCATTAAAATTGGATTATAATCAAGTTGATAAAAAGGAAAATCAATGTACAAGTTATTTTATTTTATCCTGATCATCCAAGTTTTATTTACTGTATCATGTGATACTACAGAATCTGACAAGAACGGGACTATTTTTACAGAACTTGCGGATGCCTCCTGTACGGAATGCTGGATTAATGTCGAGACTACAGGTATCAGCCTAGCTGAGGACCTCACACTATACCGGGATAATGAAATTGTACAAACTGCCACTTTAACCGAAAGCAATACCGTACTCTATGATTCTTTACTAAGTCCCTCACAGACTTATGAGTACAAAGTTAAAATTGCAGGTACTACAAGTAAAGAATATTTTGTTACTACAATGGATACTACCAGTCATGATTTTTCATGGGAGACTTTTACTTTTGGTGAGCATAGCAGCAGTGTATTGAACGATGTAGCAATAATTGATGAAAACAACATTTGGGCGGTTGGGGAGATTTACATAAATGATTCTACAGGTAGTGTAGATCCCAGCAAATACAATCTTGCCATATGGGATGGGACTCGATGGAATATTAGGAGAGTATATTTTACAAACAGTCATGGGCAATCTTTCCTAGCAGCTATTAATTCTATAAATGGTTTTAGTAACACAAACATTTTGTTGGGAATGGATCAAATTATCCTGTGGCATGAAAATGATTTTATGGAGATTGAACTATCCACTTCAGTATTTAATAGTTGGATCAATTCAATTTGGGGTAAAAATACGAATGATTTTTATATAGCTGGTAACAATGGAAACCTTGCTCATTACAACGGCACAACTTGGACTAAAATTGACGGTGGAACCGAGAACAACATTGTTTCCGTATGGGGTGTGGAAAACCAATTCACAGGTAATGAGGAGATTTATTATACTGTCCCGGAAGAAGAAGCTTTATACCGTATGGTTAACGGTCAATATACTAATAATACCGGATGGGATGAGAACCGGATTATAAGACAGGTATGGTCTGATAAGGGATACTCATTTTACGCAGCTTCTGTTGGTGTTTATACTAATAATTTAAACAAAGGCTGGACACGTATCGAAGCGGTTGATGAGGGACTATTTATGGAAATTGAAGGGAATGCAAATAACGATGTTTTCATTGCAGGTCTTGGAGGAAGAGTAATTCATTTCAACGGAAGTACGTGGTATGAGTATGATAAATTCAGGAACTCTTCTCTCTTTTTGCTAAGTCTTGACTATAAGGATAATTTGATAGTAATGACAGGGACTATCAATGGTAATGCTGTTATCATAAAAGGAGTTAGACAATAAATGAAGTTAGTTAAGGAAATAAAATGAATAAAACAATTTGGACGATTCTATTGTTAGTAACAATTATGCTCTCGGTCTCTTGCGATACAACCGAGTCCGGCAGGAGCGGGACTATTTTTACAGAACTTGCGGATGCTTCCTGTACGGAATGCTGGATTAAAGTTGAAACTACAGGTATCAGCCTGCCTGAGAAACTCGCTCTGTACCGGGATAATGAAGTTGTGCAAACTTTAACTTTAACCGAAAGCAATACCATACTTTATGATTCATTACTAAGTCCTTCACAGACTTATGATTACAAAGTTAAAATTGCCGGTAGCGCAAGTAAAGAAATTTCTGTTACTACTATGGATACTACGAGCCACGATTTTTCATAGGAGACTTTTACTTTTGGTGAGCATAGCAGCAGTGTATTGAACGATGTAGCAATAATAGATGAAAACAACATCTGGGCGGTTGGGGAGATATATTTCTTTGACTCTACGGGAGCTATTGATTCTCATAAATACAATGCTGCTCATTGGAATGGGAATCAGTGGGATATAAAAAGAATTTACTATTATGGACAATGTAGTGCTGTAAAATATCCTCCACTAGTAGCAATATATTCTTTCTCTGATGACAATCTCATTTTATCGAACGGAGGCAGTGTTGGCTGGTTCGATGGCTACAACTTAGATCTTGATTGTGGTGTTAATTCATTTTTGACTGGTTCGATTAAATCAATCTGGGGCACAAGTAGTAGTGATCTATATTTAGCGGGTAACAACGGCAACCTGGCTCATTACAACGGAACAGCTTGGACTAAAATCAATAGCGGAACCGAAACCGATATTTACGAAATTATTGGAATCCTTGATGATAACGGCGGATATAATAAGTACTGTGCCGCTGAAAATGTCTTATTAAAACTGGATGTAAATAGCATTACATCAAGAATTAATGCTGAACCCGAAATGTACTTAACTTCTGTGTGGGGGAAAAACGACAGGATGATTTATACCGCAGGGAACGGTGTTGTATTATACAAGAATTATAAATGGCAGAGACTAAATACTAATGATGCCAATACTGTTTATAAAATAGACGGGCAGGACTACAACGATATAGTTGCATTAAGTTCAACAAAAGCAATTCTACATTTTAACGGCTATAGCTGGCGGTCAATACAAACGAATCCGGACAATATATTCTTAAAAGTTGATATTAAGGATAATCTGATTGCTGCTGTGGGCTGGCAGGACAATAAAGCAGTAATAACTGTTTTGAAAAGGTAAATGAAATTAGTCAAGGAAATAAGATGAAGAAAACAACTTTATGTGTTTTTCTATTATTAACTATTATACTCGCAGTTTCATGTGATACTACCCAATCGGATAAGATTGATATAACTATTACTCTGACAGAGATTGATGTCGGAGTTTCCGAAGCATATTTATTTATAAAAAACGAAAACCCCGGTTATAGCAAAACTCTAAGTGTTTTCCGTAATGGAAAAGAAGTATTCTCAATGAGTGGAGAAGTAACTGATACGAGTATAACTGATACTAATCTTGCGAAAACTACAACCTATAGTTACAATGCCAGACTAACTGAACAAAAAGAGACTGTTGGAAAAAGTAAAGATCTGATTATAACCACATTGGAACCGACCAGTCATGAATTTGAATGGGAAGAACACACCTTCGGAGATTACCAGAGTTTTCTATATGATGTCGCTATAATTGAAGATGCCGGAGGAGAGCATAAAATATGGGCAGTGGGTGAAATTTATTTGAAAGACTCAGAAGGCAATTATGATTCAGAACCTTACGGTTTAGTCCGGTGGGATGGAAGTGAATGGAGTATTGAAAAAGTCCAATACTATGACTTCTACTCAAACTATTCCATAAAAGGAAAGGTTAACACAATTTTATCATTCACTCCGAACAATACGTTTCTTTGTGCTTCGGCAAATCTACTTCAGTGGGATGGAGAAAAGTTAAATGAAAAAGCTTTTTTCCTGGAAACATTACCGTTTACGGGTCAGGTAAGCTGTATGTGGGGACCCGATGAAAATAATATCTATTTGGGAAGTGGCAGCGATGGATCGCTATATCATTACTATGGTGATGGTTGGGGAAGGCTTAATACCGGAAACATTACTGGTGGAATAACTGATATCTTCGGATACAAATCCTCACAAGATAATGAATGGAAAATTTTTGCAACTGTATCTTTCGTTGCACAACCCAGTGATCACAAGATTTTGAAGATAAATGAAGATAATAGCATAGAAGAATTTCCATGGCTGGAAGATGAAAGAGTGTCCTGCATTTGGACAAGGAACGGACTACCGATTTATTCTGCGGGAGATGGTGTTCATATTTGGAGAGGTGAAAGCTGGGATAAAATAGGAGGACTCCCATCCAAGTTTGCCGGTCATGTGTCCGGAACAGCATTAAATAACATATTTGTTGTTGGAGACTTTAATATGATTCTCCATTATAATGGTGAGACCTGGAATACTATCGAAGACAATAAATATGGATGGTATCAGACAGTTGTGATGGAAGAAAATACTGTCGTACTGGTAGGAACTAGAGAAGGTAAAGCAATTATTAAAATAGGAAGGAGATAAATCTAAAATTTCAGTCCCCGGTGCTGGCGGTTGGTTACGCAATAATTGAATAGGTATGAACATTAAAACTACCACGGAAACATAATGAAAAAAATAATATCAATAACAATTCAAATAATCACAATCATACTCGTTACTACATGCGATACTACCCAATCGGATAAAATTGATACTACAATTACTCTGACCGAGATTGATGTCGGAGTTACCGAAGCATATATACACTTAAAAAACGAAAACCCTGGTTATAGCAAATCTCTTAGCGTTTTTCGTAATGGGGAAGAAGTGTTCTCAATGAGCGGAGAAATAACTGATACGAGTATAGCTGATACAAATCTTACAAAAAGTTCAACCTATAGTTACAGTGCCAGACTAACTGAACAAAATGAGACTATTGGAAAAAGTAATGATCTGATTATAACCACATTGGAACCGACCAGTCATGAATTTGAATGGGAAGAACATACATTCGGAGATTACCAGAGTTTTTTATATGATGTCGCTATAATTGAAGATGCTGAAGGAAAGTATAAAATATGGGCAGTTGGTGAAATTTATTTAAAAGACTCAGAAGGCAATTATGATTCAGAACCTTATGGTTTAGTTCGATGGGATGGAGAGAATTGGGACATAGAAAAAGTTGCATTTAGAAGATCATTAAACCAATATAAAAATTACGGACCATTAAATACAGTTTCCAGTTTTAACAATAGCACGACTTATGTCTGTTCCCCCGCAAATCTATTAAAATGGAATGGAGAAGCATTTGACGATAAGGCATTTTTTATGTTGGAACTAGGTTTCTCGGGACAGGTAAGCTGTATGTGGGGAACCGACGAGAATAACATCTATTTAGGCAGCGGAAGGGATGGATCGCTGTATCATTACTACGGTGATGGCTGGGGAAGGCTTAATACCGGAAACATTACCGGCGGAATAACTGATATCTTCGGATACAAATCCCCACAAGATAATGAATGGAATATCTTTGCAACTGTATCTTTCGTTGCACAACCCAGTGATCACAAGATTTTGAAGATAAATGAAGATAATAGCATAGAAGAATTTCCATGGCTGGAAGATGAAAGAGTGTCCTGCATTTGGACAAGGAACGGACTACCGATTTATTCTGCGGGAGATGGTGTTCATTTATGGAAAGGTGAACGCTGGGAAAAAATAGGTGGACTCCCAACTAAATTTGCCGGTCATGTTTCCGGGACAGCATTAAATAACATATTTGTTGTTGGAGACTTTAATATGATACTCCATTATAATGGTGAGACCTGGAATACTATCGAAGACAATAAATATGGATGGTATCAGACGGTTGTGATGGATGAAAATACTGTCGTAATGGTAGGGACTAGAGAAGGTAAAGCAATTATTAAAATAGGAAGGAGATAAATCTAAAATTTCAGTCCCCGGTGCTGGCGGCACCGGGGATAGTAATTAATACATTCTAAACGGAAAATGTTGCCGGGGGGATTTGGTGAAGGTTTGAATATGAGCTGAAAAAGAGGAATTATTCTCGCATGGTTTTTGCTAGATTTAATAATGTGGATTTAATGTAATAGTGCAAAAAACGGGTACCTTATAAAAAATGAGAGGATAAATTCCAGTTCTAATGTTAATTGTCTAATTATTATATAAAGTGATATTCTTTTAAAATCAGGGTTTTTAAAAGTAACATTTATTAAAATAAAATAATTCTTAAGATATCCAACTACTTCGTGGGGAATGAATAGTATGGCTAATTGTACTTCATCAAGATAATGTAGAGTAGATTGAAATATTATCTTCTCAAAGATTGTATTCTATACTGACTATGGCGTACTGTTTAATTGATGAAATGCTATATATGCAATATTCAACCTCCATAAATACTAAATGATTATACATAACAATAATTCAGGAGGAAAAATTGAAAAAATACTATTTAATTATTATGCAGCTAGTAGTCGCAGTATCAATGAGTATAGGACAGATAAGGTTTGATGTAGCGGTAATTAAACAAAATGAATCAACATCAAGTGTTAACGAATTAAAACTAATGAATAGTGATTTTACTGGTATTGATGAATTAACATATGGTTCCACGACAGAGATTACTCAGCTAACATCCGGCGATTATAATGGTGACGGTAGAGATGATATAGCTTTTGTAAGAAACATTAATGGAGTAAATAATTATGTACTCGCTAGAAAATCAGATGGAAATGATATAGATGGTTTTTTATCAGGATTTTATTTTTACGATACCACTTCTTCAGGGAATAATAATATAAATGATATTACTTCGGGTGACTTTAATGGAGACGGTTTTGATGATTTAGCAATAAATTTTGATGGAGTAGAAAATCTTAATTACTATAATTACATAGCAATATATCTGTCGGATGGACAATACTTTTCATGTGACTCATACTTCAAATATGGTGGTTTCAGTTTGAATGGAATTACAGCCGGAGATTACAATGGTGACGGACTAGATGATATAGCTTTTTATCGGGTTCAAGGAGATGGAGATACTACAACCAAAAACAAATTTCTAGTATTTATTAATGAAGATGGCTCTTTTGGTAGTGATAATGATTTCTGGTATGCATATACGGACCAGAATCGAGAATTTAATGGTATTACATCAGGGGATGTAGATGGAGATGGATTAGATGATCTTATATTTGTATCAGATTACGATTCTGACCGTTTTGACAGGGTAAGTGTATTCAAATCAACGATCACCGGTTTTACCCATTACTTTGATTATCAATGTCCCTACTCAAGTGCAAGTTATTACGGAATTGCATCTGGTGATTTTAATGGTGATTTTATGGACGATGTGGTTGTATATAGGGATAAGTATACAACTTATGATCCGAGAGTATTTATACTAAAATTTATTTCTGAGGGTGATGACTTCACATATACTAATTCAGCTGGGAATTATATTAATCTAGATTATCCAATTTACGATATTGCTGCCGGTGAATTTAATCCGCAATATCCTTATGTATACAGTAACTCAGATATTGTTACAGATATAACCAGCAAGATATCATCAACACCCTACAGTACTTATTTTTCCTCACTAAAAAGCACAGTAAATGATGCCAGCTACAATTTTAATAACACAGTAACGGGATTATCGACTTCTGCGAGCGTTGATGAAACATCTGTTGTCAACGAATATGGGAAAAGACTAAAATACGCTGGTTTTTGTAGTAAATATGATTACTCAGGCGTTTCATCAAAATTATCTGATGTTTTCTCTAGCATAGAGTCATTTGCTGATTTTGTAACCGCCAGGAAAGTAAACATTGATGCACTTAATGATGTTCACCACGGCATTGTTACAAAACAAACTTTAGATGATGCTGTTTTGTTGACGGATTTGGTACTTGCTTATGACTATTTATTTCCAAGATTAAATGATTCTCAAAGATCAGATTTCAAAACGAAAATTCTAATTCCACTTGTAGAAAAACAATTAGGATATAGTGCAGGAAGAGGGAATCATTCTGATTGGCACAATGCGGCGTTGGTAGCAGGCGGCTATGCACTACGAAATAAGAGATATATTGGACTAGGATGTAAAGGCACTAATATATCTGATCATGTATCCTCCTCGGGTCAACCAGACAGATTTTGGATTGGTCTTAAAGAACAACTTAGCAATCCTCAAAGTTTTTCCGGTACTGATATACTGACTCCTGAAATTGGTTACTGGGGAAATACTCAAAATGATCTGGGTACTTATATAAGCGGAGATTACTTTCATGATGAGGGTTCTACTTCCTATACAAGATATTCGTTAATGGCAATGACTAAAACAGCAGCAATTACAAAAATCAATGATTATCCAACTGATTTTTTTGATCTAAACAGTGGAGCAATGAACAAGATCTGCCAGACAATGATTTCAACTATATATCCTTCGCTAAATGATTTCCCAGATATTAATAATGAAAGGTTGGGAGATATTAATGCTTCCTCTCTTTCGGATAATACAGAATCTGTATTAGAAATACTGAATAGATTTATCTATACTTCAAATTCACCGTATACAGTACTTTTAGATCACAGTACAAATGTTACTTGTTTTGAAGATTTACTCTTTTCTGAAAGTCCACAACCAACGGCAATTTCAGGTAATCCTTTAATAAATGAAAGTAAAGTCTATCCAGACGGTGGTTGGGGTATATTGAGGAGTGATAATCCGATTTCTAGCACTAATGCACTCCATATTGTAACGGATTTTGGACCATACGGAAAGAACAACCATGGACACGCAGACAGATTAAGTATTAATTTATTCAGAAAAAATTCGACATCAAATAAGGTTTTACTAAGAGATATAGGTAAAATTCAAAGTAGCTCAAGCTCAACATACAGTTATAGTTCAATAATTCATCAACGCTGGGTTGCTAGTACTATCTCCCACAATACAGTTTTAATAAATGGTATACGGCAGGCTGATCCGGATATACATATTGTTGATGGAAGTGCTTTACGGCCAATTACAACATTTTATTCCGGTTCAAGTGATGGAACAGCAGCAGGAAATATAATTGAACATGAATATGCTAATAAACATGCGGCAAATATTTCATACGATTTAACTAATAGCAGTGATAATGTTAAATACATCCGAGCTACTTCACCATTTGAATCTTCATTTGGCGAAGACTTTGAAGTGTCCAGGAGTATTGAGTTACTTAATGATAGGTATATAGTAGATGAAATAGATGTAGAGAGACGGAACAGTGAATCCATAGATTTTATTGATTTATTTTATCATGGACCAACAGACGATTTGAACATTAATGGCACAGTTTCAACCCAAAGTACAATATGGAACTCAGATTTAAATAGTAATCACACAAGTACATATGGATATTTGAGTTTTAACAATGCGCTATATAATAAATCATCAGGAAACACTAAATGTACATGGCTTGATGGTAGTAATTCGGAACTAACAATATGGAATATTACATTAAACAGCTCAAATACACAGCATATCGTAAATTGTTTTGGTCCTATAGAACAAAATAGTGAAAGTGTTTGGTCCAACGAACAACATGACATATTAGTAATTAGGAATATAGGTTTTACTGAAAGTATGCCAGAGTTCTTAACAGTTATTGATCCATATAATGAAATAACAAACGTAGCCTACTCATCATTAAATCACACGGTTACAATTACTTCCAGTTCCGGATCTTACAATTATTCTCTTAAGTTTTCTAATACCCTAGAAAAAAGAACTGTTGCATCAAACTTGCCGGAAAGATACGAACTTAGCCAAAATTATCCGAATCCTTTTAACCCGACAACGACTATTAAGTATGAACTGCCTGGTGAAGGACTTGTAACCATTAAGGTATTTGATGTACTTGGCAAGGAAATCATAACGTTGATTGATGAGAAGCAGAGTTCCGGAAGGTATGAAGTAACGTTTAACGGTGAAGGACTGGCAAGCGGGATGTATATCTATCGCATTGACGTAAAATCTACTGATGTTAATTTTAAAGATTATTCATCAATTAGGAAGATGCTGCTGATTAAATAGTAATCGTTAACATTTATTCAAAAGGATGAGAGGCTGCCTAAATGGCAGCCTTTTTTATTACAATGTAATTGACGATAAATAACCATATTATAGAATAGTAAAGGCTCAGACCTCTCGTCAGGCATGAGTCAATCCCTCCCTCTTGGACCACGTTAATCCCAAAATCACTTCTTAAATTTTCGCTCATTCAAATACTTGAATTATCTCAGGGCTAATTCTACTCTTAGAAAAATATTTTATTTAACGAAAATTTCTCTTGACAGGTGTACATCCGTGCACTATATTTGCAGTGAACAAATGGACACTACTATGAGTAAAGGATTAACAACCAGGCAGGAAGATATTCTAAACTTCATAAGGGATTATATTGAATTTAACGGATATCCCCCAAGTTACAGGGAAATTGGTGAAAATTTCAACATTTCCAGCACATTCGGCGTAAAGCGCCATTTGGACGCCCTGATTAAAAAAGGTTTTCTTAAAAGTGAAGGAAACATGAGCCGCGCTTTATCTCTTACTCCCCTGTCGCAAACTAAGCCGCAGTCGAGGGCAGCAATTGAACTTGTAGAGCTGCCGATAGTTGGTCGTGTTGCTGCCGGTTATCCAATATTGGCTGAGGAAAATATTGAGGGTACTATTTCCATTCAATCAAACCTGATAAAAAATAAAGCCGAATCATTCGGACTGAAAGTAAGGGGAGACAGTATGATTGAAGCGGGTATTTTCGAAAATGATATAGTAATTATAAATCCGCAGCGTGACGCTAGAAACGGTGAAATTGTAGTTGCCATGCTTCAGGACGAAGCCACACTTAAGAGGTATGAAAAGCAAGGAGACATAGTATACCTAAAACCTGAAAATAAGAACTACAATATAATTGAAGTAAAGGACCGGGAAGATTTTTCTATTATTGGTCGTGTTTTAGGCGTATTCCGCTGGTATAATTAAAAGAGGGAAAAAATGAAAACAGAACTATTTACCAGAGCAATAATAAGGCGTAATAAATTACAATTTCTTTACAATATGAAGGTAATTACAATGGAGCCTTACTACCTGACTCAGAACAGAACAGGTAAAAAAGTACTATACGGCAGAATTAACTCTTCACACGAGATAAAAATGTTCGAATATAATCGTATAATGAATATTAAAGTACTCGGAAGAGAAAAGTTCTCCCCTATAATTCCAATTCTTCCGATTGCCAGCTAAAATGGTGAACAGTATGAGAATAACTCCAAGGGACAGGGTAGATTCGCTTATCGATCATTTCTGGCGAAACGGGTTTTTAACCGTAAGCAGGAAATACGGAACCTATCTGCCTAGTCCTAAACCAATCGGGAGCTATGAAGTCGACGCAATCGGCAAATATAAAAGAACATTTGTTCTGGGCCTTGTTCTGACCGATAAGGACCTCGAGGACCCAAGGCTGGCAGCTAGAATAGACTACCTCTCGTCGCCAAATACAAAATATTCAAACCGTAAAACGAAGCTGCTGTTAGGTACTCAGAAGCACCTTGCTGCAAAGCTGCGTGAAATAGTTTCTACCCTTCCGAAGGAAAAATCTTCCAACATCAGGATAATCATAGTTAAGTAAGTTAATACCCCGCAAAAAATTTATTTAATAGTTCCTGAAATTTCCTGACACAAATACAACTTGAGGTTGTATAAGCTTTCAAGCAATTGGTGAACTAATCCGTTAAACAGTTGAATTTCTTGACTTTGCAAGGATTGACAACTATTTTAGTTAGTCTGTATTAAATTATTTGGGAGTAACTTGGCAAGAGTCCTCAGCGCAAAAAAAACTGCCGAAATAGAGGCTTACAAAGAACCGGGCAATATTCCGCAGCACATTGCTATTATTATGGATGGTAATGGACGCTGGGCTAAAAAGAAAGGGCTCCCAAGGGTAGCCGGCCACCAGCGCGGAATTGAAACCGTCAGGGAAATTGTTGAAACCTGCGTTACTCTAGGTGTCCGTTATCTGACTCTCTACACCTTCTCAACTGAAAACTGGAAAAGACCGAAAAACGAAGTCTCAACACTTATGAGGCTAATCGTTAAAAGTCTGAGAGACGAAACAGACGAACTGAATGCAAATAATATCAGACTAACCACAATCGGGAATATCAATGTTCTACCCGACCTCGTTAAAGCTGAATTGGAAGATGCATTTGAAAGGACCAAAAACAATGATAAAATGGTGTTAAATTTAGCATTGAGCTACAGCGGAAGGTGGGAAATTACCGAAGCCGTCAAAAGAATAGTTACGGATTTCAAAGATGAAACGGACACCGATGCAATAACAGAAGATACTATAAGCCGGTATCTGAACACAAAAGATATGCCTGATCCGGATTTAATGATACGAAGCGGCGGTGAATTCAGAGTGAGTAATTTTCTACTTTGGCAGCTTGCTTACTCGGAAATTTTTGTAACAAAAGTGCTTTGGCCAGACTTCAGCTACAAAACTCTCCTCGAAGCGATCAATGATTTCCAAAAACGGGAAAGAAGATTCGGATTAGTTAGTGAACAATTAAACGAAAATCTCAACCAGGACAAGAATGAATCCAAAGTTTCAAAGCGTTTTGCGAAAATTTAGCATCCTATTTTTCTTTATTGCAAGTATCTCATTTGCTCAGGTTCAACAGCAGAATTATAAGATACTGGGCATATCCGTTGAAGGAAATAAAACAGCTGATGCAAGTACAATTATAGCCAATAGCGGACTTAAAGTTGGTGATGAACTTCAAATACCAAGTGATCAAACCCTTAACGCCATTAAGCGGTTATGGGCACTCGGGATTTTCAGACCGAATATTCAAATCGATATCGAAAAGAAAGTCGACAACGGTGTTTTCCTTTTAATTAAACTTGAAGAATATCCCCGAATTGAGAAATATATCCTCGAAGGTAATGATGAGCTTGACGAGGAAGAACTTAGTAAGGAAATAATATTCTCAACCGGTCAGATCTTAAAAACCCAGGATATTTACAGGGTAAAATCAAAAATGATTAAGCTTTACGAAGAAGAAGGGTATCTCAACGCTAAAATTGAACCCAAGCTTTATACATTCTTCGAAGCTGATACAAGTGATGATGAAATTACCGTTATCTGGAGAAACACAGAAGATCTTTCCGACGAGTATGAAACAGTTTATGACTATGATCCTGATACCAGATTTGATTTGCTTAGAAAGGTTAAAACGAGAACACTGCTGAAGTACGTAATCGAAGAAGGTGATGAAGTTATAGTCCGACAGATCAGATTCAACGGTAACCAGGCTTTCGACGATGACGACCTTAAAAGTGAGTTTGATGAAACCTCGGAAGATGCCTGGTGGAAAATTTTCAGTAGCGCTAATCTGAACAAAGAAAATTATGAGAAGGATAAAGAACTTCTTGTGAACTTCTACAGGAAAAACGGGTACCGGGATTTCCAGATTTTAAGTGATTCCGTAATTTACGATAATAACAAAGAGTATGTTGATATTGTATTAAACGTATATGAAGGTGCGCAATATAAGGTTAGGAACATTATCTGGGAAGGTAATACTGTTTATTCTGACCAGGCGTTGAATGCCAGACTTAATTTTATGAAGGGTGATATATTTGATTTCGAACGCTTCAATCAAAATTTACATTTCAACGAGAAGCAATCTGATGTTTCCTCGCTTTACCAGGATAATGGTTACCTGATGTTCAACATAGCTGAACGTGAAGAACGCGTTGCAGATGATTCGTTGGACATATATATAAGGATTACCGAGAATAATCGTTTCAGGATCGGACGCATAGAAATCCAGGGGAATACAAAGACTAAAGACAAAGTAATCAGACGGGAATTATTCACAGTGCCCGGAGATTATTTTAACCGAAACGCCACTATAACAAGTTTACAACAGCTTGCTAATCTACAGTATTTCAACGTTGAAAAACTGTACCAGACCGGCGTTGACCCTCGGCCTGTTAATGACAGCACTGTTAATATTACTTATAAGGTTGAAGAGAAATCAAGCGACTATCTGAATGCATCTGTGGGATACAGCGGCGCTTTCGGATTCAGCGGCGCTATCGGTGTAACTCTAACGAACTTTTCAATTGCCGAACCGTTTCAGATGGGAAGCGGGCAGGTGTTTAACTTCAACTGGCAATTTGGTGTCGGAAACTATTACAGAACATTCTCACTCGGATTCACCGAGCCATGGTTTATGGATACACCTACCTCTGTCGGTTTCGATTTATTCGATACACGTCAAAGATATGTTTACGACTTAAGGCAGTCGGGTATTACACTGCGGGTCGGAAGAAGACTGACCTGGCCTGACAGATATTTCTATGTTCAGGGAATGGGAAGATTCCAGTACAACGATGTTATTGACGGACGAAGTTATTACGCCGAAGGATTATCACGCCAGTATACGCTTGGCGGCACTATTACCAGAAATGACATAGACAATCCTATATTCCCTTCCAAGGGTTCAAAAATTTCATTTAATGCGGAATTATCAGGTGGGCCATTGTTACCGGGCAACGTTGATTATTACAAACTAGAGTTAAAGACAGACTTTTACAGACGTTTATTTAATACGAACAGACTCGCTTTATATGCAGGTGCTGACCTCGGTTATCTTGATGAGCTTGTTTCAAATACAACAATCCAGCCGTTCGAATTCTTCTTTATGGGCGGTAATGGATTGATTATAGCTACAACTCCTTTAAGAGGGTATGACGATAGAAGTGTCGGACCAACAACAAGCGACGGTTATGAACTCGGTGGACGTGTGATGACCAAATATACTCTCGAGCTTCGTGCTGCGCTGGCACTCGAACCAATGCCGATATATGTACTCGCATTTGCCGAAGCCGGTAACGTTTATCGTAATTTAACTAACACCGATTTCTTTAATCTAAAAAGATCTATTGGTGTTGGAGCAAGACTTCTGGTAAATCCAATCGGACTTATCGGATTCGATTTCGGGTATGGTTTCGACAGAAAGAGTGTCGACGGTAAGGATCCGGAATGGCTGTTCCATTTTCAATTCGGAAGAGGATTTTAATAAAGTATCATAAATTAGAGGTTAACGTGAGAAAACTAATCTTTTTTACATTTTTATTAACTGCAGCAACTTCATTGTTTGCTCAAACACAGAAAATCGGATATGTAGATTCCCAGGTAATACTAGCCCAGTACGCTCCTGCTATTAAAGCACAAAGTGACCTGGACGCTATTGCAGCAGGATTCACCACAGTAAGAGATTCGATGGTACAGGCGCTTCAAACAGCTTATAGTGATTACGACAAGCAAAAAGATATGATGACTCCTGAGAAACAACGGGAAGTTCAACAGGCACTGGTATTGAAACAACAGGAAATTCAAAGATACGAGAACCTAAAATTCGGTCAGCAGAACGGTGAACTCTATCAGAAGAATGAAGAACTTTTTGCACCTGTAAAAGCTAAAATTATGGATGCAATTCAGGGCGTTGCAAAAGAAGAAGGGATGAATTTTATCTTCGACAAAACCGGTGATGTTTTATTATTATTCGCTGACGAAAATTTTGACATGACTTTTAAAGTCCTTGATAAATTAAAAAGAGGTAAAAAATAATTATCCCAAGGGGGGTTGAACTATGAAAAAGCTCACTTTAATATTTTTGTTCATAGCAGGTGTCGGTTTTGCGCAATTAAAAATCGGTTATGTTGATTCGGATACAATAATGAAACAATATACTGATGCGCAGGATGCACAAAAAAAACTTGACGCACTTGTTGCCGAATGGCAGGAAGAGATAACCAACCTCGACCGTGAGTATCAACAGAAATATGATGATTACGAAAAACGTAAGTTGATTATGAGTGAGCAAAAAAGGGCTGAAATCGAAAAAGAACTTGTTGCCATGGAAGATAACATCAACAAGTACAGGCAGGAAAAATTCGGTGTTAACGGTGACCTGTTTAAAAATCAGACTGAAACAATGAAGCCGATTCAAAATAAGGTCTTTAATATTATTCAGGAAGTTGCCGAAGAAGAAGAGCTTGATTTCGTTTTCGACAGAAGTGGTGATATTTTATTCTTATATGCAAAAGAGGAATATGATATTACAAATCTTGTCTTAGAAAAATTAAAATGACATTACATGAAAATAAAGGTAAAAGATGTCGCCGATTTGATCGGCGGCATCGTTATTGGAAACCCGGACTGCGAGATATTAAATGTCTCCAAGATTCAAGAATCTGAAGAAGGTGATTTAACCTTTCTTTATCTCCCCTCCTATTCAAAATACCTGGAAGCAACTAAAGCATCTGCAGTAATTGTAGCATCCGACCAGGAAAAACTGCGTGATGACATAACCTACATTGAGACGGAAAAGCCGGACGTTGCGTTACAACTTGTTATAAGAACATTTTTCAAACCTGAGATTAATCTGAGTGGAATTGACGAGTCTGCTTTTGTTGATGAAACAGTAAAACTCGGAAGCAATGTCGCAATCGGCAGAAATGTTGTTGTAGCCCCCGGCTGTGTAATCGGTGATGGAACAGTTATTTACCACAACACTGTCCTGATGGAGAATGTTGAAATTGGGAGTAATACACTTCTTTACCCCAATATAACCGTACGAGAGAATTGTATTATCGGCAGCAATAGTATAATACATTCAGGTACCGTTATTGGCTCGGACGGATTCGGATACTCGCCCAGGAAAGAAGGTGGATACGATAAAGTTCCTCAGATAGGCAATGTAATTATCGGAGATAACGTCGAACTTGGCTCGAATGTTTCGATAGACCGTGCCGCAATGGGATCCACGATAATTAAAAACGGCGCTAAAATAGACAATCTGGTTCAAATAGCTCACAACGTTGAGGTTGGCGAAGATACTGCAATATCATCGCAGGTTGGTATTGCGGGCAGCACAAAAACCGGGAAAAATTGTATATTAGCGGGTCAGGTTGGAATTACAGGACACATTGAAATTACCGACGGTGTTATTATCGGAGCCCAGAGCGGGATATCTAAAAGTATACTTAAGCCGGGCAAATACTTCGGTTATCCGGCAAAGGAAATGGGACAAAGTCTCAGACAGGAAGGGCATATCAGGAACCTTCCCAAATACGCCGAGAAAATTAAAATACTCGAGAAAGAGATTGAATTATTGAAACAACATTTACAGTCAATAAGCAAGGATAAGGATTAATGCTAGAGAAGCAACGAACAATCAAGAAGCCAATATCAATTTCGGGGGCTGGGCTGCATACCGGTACATCATGCACCATGACTTTCAAACCCGCACCCGATAATCATGGAATAAAGTTTATCAGAACTGATCTCGGAACAAATCCGGAAATTCCGGCCACAGCAGATTATGTCGTCGATACAGCACGCGGAACTACTTTGGGTATTGGTGATGCCAAGGTGCATACCGTTGAACACGTACTTGCTGCAGTTGTAGGTTTACAGATAGATAATATTAAAATTGAACTTGATGGCATTGAGCCACCCGTTGGCGACGGCAGCGCTATGCCTTATGTAGAAAAACTAATTGAATCAGGATTTGAAGAACAAACCGAACCGAAGGATTATCTTTTTATAGATGAAACAGTAATATACCATGACGAAGAAAGCCAGGTCGATATTGTCGCTCTGCCGCTTGATGATTACAGAGTTACCGTTATGGTAGATTATCAAAACCCCGCATTGGGAAGCCAGCATACCGGTTTATTTAGTCTTGAAAAAGAATTCGTTAGTGAATTCGCACCGACAAGAACATTCTGTTTTCTGAGTGAAGTTGAAGCTCTGGCAGACCAGGGACTAATAAAAGGCGGAAACCTTGAGAATGCTGTGGTTATTGTTGATCATACAGTTGATAAACAACGGCTCGACGATTTAAGGTCCAAGCTTGGACTCGAAGGAGAAATTTCCGTTGGGGATAACGGATTCCTGAATGAGAAATCTTTGAGATTCAAGAACGAACCTGTTCGACATAAACTTCTTGATATGTTAGGCGATCTCGCATTAATCGGTGTTCCGATAAAAGCGCAGATACTTGCAGCGCGTCCGGGACATAAGGCAAATATTGAGTTTGCAAAAAAAATCCGCAAGCTTCATCAGCAGAAGAAACTCGTTAAGAAATATCAAAACGTTAAAAAGGAAGGTGTTGTTCTCGATATTAATGCGATAATGAAAATACTTCCTCACAGATATCCTTTCCTTCTTGTTGATAAAATTATTGATCTTAAATTCGACAGTAAAGTTACCGGTGTTAAATCAGTTACAATAAACGAACATTTCTTCCAGGGACACTTTCCCGGACAGCCTGTTATGCCGGGTGTTCTAATTCTCGAAGCGATGGCACAGTGCGGTGGAATCCTGCTGCTAAATTCCCTGCCCGATCCGGATCAAAAATTAGTCATGTTCATGACTATTAATAATGCCAAATTCAGGAAGCCTGTTGTTCCCGGTGATCAGTTAATTATGGAAGCAGAGTTATTAGAAAAGAAATCCAGGTATGTTGTTATAAAAGGTAAGGCTTTTGTTGATTCCAAACTGGTTGCCGAAGCTGAATTCATGGCCGCAATTGTTGACAGAGAGAATAAATAGGATTCCTAAACCATGAGTAAAATTCACCCCACTGCTGTTATAGACCCTGCTGCCAAAATTGGATCCGATGTTGAAATTGGACCATTCTCTTATATAGAACCAGATGTTGAAGTAGGCGATAATTGTTATCTCGGCCCAAATGTTTGTGTATATAATGGCGCCCGGATAGGGAATAATGTAAAAATATTCCAGGGTGCATCGATTTCAAATTTACCCCAGGATCTTAAATACGCCGGTGAAGAAGCTTATTTTTATATCGGCGATAATACAGTAATCCGGGAATTCGCCACTTTGCATAAAGGAACTGTAGAAACGGGATATACAAAGATCGGCAAGAACTGTCTGGTAATGGCTTATGGTCACATTGCTCATGATTGTATAATCGGAGACAATTGTATAATTGCGAATATAGTTCAAATAGGCGGACATGTTGAAATAGAAGATTATGTAATAATCGGCGGTGACACATCCATTCACCAGTTTAGCAAAGTTGGTCAGCATGCTATGGTAGGCGGCGGTTTCAGAATTATTGCCGATGTTCCTCCTTATGTTTTGGCAGGCGGCGAACCACTTAAATATTCCGGTCTGAACCTTATCGGACTGCGCCGAAGAGGTTTCTCAAACGACGATATTGGTATTTTGAAAGATGCCTATAATATTTTGTATAGCTCGGGATTGAACACCAGTCAGGCAAAGGACAGGATGAAAGAAATTTATCCGGATAATGTTTACGTCAGGAATATTCTCGAATTTCTTGCAAAGAGTAACCGCACAATAATCAGAAAATGAACTGGCACATAATATCTCATAACGCTCATACCGGCAGATTCAATATGGACTATGATATAGAACTTGCCGGGAAGTGCGATAGCAATAATGCTTTTTTTAGACTCTACCAGTGGGATCCGTATTGCGTTTCTCTCGGCGCCAATCAGAACTTTGAAGATATTGATCTGGATAAGACATCATCGGATAACATTGATGTGGTGAAACGTCCCACCGGCGGCAGAGCTATTCTTCACGCCGAGGAAGTAACTTACTCAATGGTTGTACCGACTTCAATCGGCAGGAGTCCAAAAGAGGTTTATGCAAAAGTATCAAAGGGACTAATAAGGGGACTTGCACTTTACAACTCGAAACTGGAACAGCTTAGTCTGGAAAGTGATCAACCTCATTTCCCTTCCCTTCTAAAAGAATCTTCCGGTAAACTTTGTTTCGCAAGTACAGCAAGAAACGAAATCAAATTTATGGGGAAAAAAGTTGTGGGAAGCGCTCAGAGAAAAAGGAATAATGTTCTTCTCCAGCACGGTTCGATTCTATGCGGCACATTTCACAGAAAGCTTACAAACTATATTATCGATGGAAATGAACTCAGTCTGGATAACAGCACTACCGAAATTGAAACCATTCTTAATCAAACTGTAAATTACAAAGAATTATATTCAGCGCTTACTACAGGGATGGAAGAGGAATGGCGGACGCATTTCAGCTCAAAGCTATCAGAAGAATCTGAGACTACACCTTTCATTCATGAATTATGATAAAACCAATATTAATTCTTATGCGAATCTTATTTTTATGCATACTGCTTCCAATTTATATTTTTGCCCAGAGTGAACCGCGGGTAACTAAATACCTTGATGATATAACTATCTACGACGTAATGAGCGACGGAGAAAATATCTGGGCAGCTACCAATGGCAATGGTATATTCCAATTCTCCCCCGAGAAAAATAAATGGACAAACTATTCAACACTGAACGGCAAGCTGCAAATTGATTTTTTCTACGCACTGGATGCTAATAAGGATTATGTTTGGGCGGGATCGACTGATGGGATTTTTATTCTGGACAAAAAACGAGCTCGCTGGAGTAAGAGGAAATTCGGGAAAGGCGGCCAGTTGAGCAACTGGATCCGTTCGGTGAAGTATGATGATGTGGATGACGTCGTTTGGATCGGACGTTTCAAATACCTCACCAAATTTGATATTAAACGCCGCAGGTTTATAGATTACGATCTGACCACAAAAGGCGATGAGAAGACAAATACCATTAAGACCATTCAGGTGGATGGCGACAGTCTGGTTTGGTTTGGAACTGAAAACGGACTGCACAAATACGATAAGTCCAGAGATCTTGAAGAAGACGGCACAGTTACCTTCTATGATAATAGTCTCAACTATTTCAGGGGCGACGGTGACGCTGTTTCAATCGCCGCCATCTTGCTTGAACAGAACAACGTATGGATTGGACTCGATGAGTTCATCACGAAACTGAATCCGAATTATAACCTTGGCGGTGTTTATCGCTATGATCGCAGACATGACTGGAAAAGATTCGATGTTAGTCAGGGACTTGAAGGGAATGGTGTGTTCGATATGATTATGACCGGCCAGTATATCTGGGTTTCTCTGTATCAGTTTGGAATAAACACTAAAGAACAGTACGGTCGCGGATTAGCAATTATAAACAGACTTACAAACGAGGTTACACCCATCTTAAATGATGCCCTCCCCGAGACAGTTTATTCCTTATATTACGACGGCAAGTATTTATGGATGGGCGCGAACGACGGTTTATACAGTATGGACTTGTCAAACGGATTTGTAGCTGATTTTTCAAAATTCAGGAAATAAATAATGAGCGGTTTTAACAACACCGAAATAAAAGATCTTAAACAGAAATTTCAAGGCAGGAAAATTGCCGTTGTTGGTGACATGATGCTTGACGGATATTACTGGGGCGATGTTAAACGTATTTCACCCGAGGCTCCGGTGCCCGTAGTGGAAATTGAGAAGGAATTTTTCAGATTCGGCGGTGCTGCAAATGTTCTACTGAATATAAAAGGACTGGGTGGTAATCCTTTGCCTGTTGGATTGATTGGGGAAGATCAGGAAGGAAACATTTTCAAAGATTTGCTGGCTGAGAGCGGTATAAGCGAAGCCGGACTTATAACCACTGCTTCCAGGCCGACAACTGTGAAGATCAGAGTAATAGCAGATAAACAACACATAGTTAGGATAGATAAAGAAGTAAAAGATGACATTTCAGGTGAACTTGAAGACAGAGTTGTTTCCAATATTACAAAAGTAATTGATGAGGTTGATGCAGTTTTATTACAGGATTACAACAAGGGTGTTTTAACAGAATCATCTATAAGTTCTATTATCAATATCGCGAATAAAAAGAACAAGCTTATAACGGTTGATCCGAAATTTTTAAATTTCTTTAATTACAAAAACGTTACCGTATTCAAACCAAATAAAAAAGAAACCGAAGATGCCTTTAATATGCGCATTGTTACTGACGAGGATATCAATAACGCGGGCAGTCTCCTGCTCGAAAAACTCAACGCTGAATATGTGTTGCTTACACTTAGTGAAAAAGGAATTGCAATGTTTGACAAGAACAAAAATATTTCACGAATTCCTACCAAGGCGAGAAAAGTTGCTGATGTTTCCGGTGCCGGCGATACAGTAATTGCAACACTAACGATGGCTATGGCTTCAGGCATTGAGGTTTCAAATGCTGCTTATTTAGCCAACTATGCCGGTGGACTTGTTTGCGAGGAAATGGGTATTGCACCTATAATTATTGACCAGTTAATTGATGAACTCTTGGATGATATTAAATGAAAGAAATTGTAACCGACAGGAATGAACTGTTAAAGGTCCGGATACGTTTAAGAGAAGAAAACAAAAAAATTGTTTTCACAAACGGTTGTTTCGATATTATGCATGCCGGACATGTTGATTACCTCTCCAAAGCCAAGGCGATGGGAGACATATTAATTGTGGCTGTTAATTCCGATGAATCCGTTAAACGAATCAAAGGCGAAAATCGTCCTATTATTAATGAATCAGAAAGGGTGTTCGTCCTTTCCAAGTTAAAGCCTGTTGATATTGTTACTATTTTTAACGAAGATACACCGGCAGAAATCATTAATGATCTAATACCGGATATACTGGTCAAAGGTGCAGACTGGGATATTAAAAATATTATCGGGAAGGATATAGTGGAAAAAAACGGTGGATCTGTTAAAAACATCGAGTTTGAAATAAATCAATCAACAACTAAAATAATTAATAGAATTTTTGAAATTTATAAAGATTAAAATTGTCAAAGGAAAAGAAAGAAAGGTCACTGTTTCACAAATCAGTAAATGGATTTATAATATTCCTTGTGGTGATCCTCGCCCTCTTTACAATTTTCTTCGGATTTTCTCAGACTAAAACATTCCGCGACTATTTAAAAGACCAAATCGTTGAAAATGTTAACTCTTCAATTAACGGGCAATTTACAATCGATCGCATTGAAGGCTCGATCTTCACTTCATTAAGAATTTATGATATAACACTGGAATCGGGTTTTGATACTGTTGTAACTGTAGGACGAATTGAAGTCAATATAAACCCGGTGCAAATTCTTTTAAAGAAAATTTATCTGAGAAGCGTTGTTATAAACGATCTGGATTTCAATCTTCGTGAAGTTGAAAAAAAGACATGGAACCTGGGATCATTATTCTCATCTGATTCAATCTCAACGCCTGACAGCGCACATTCAACGCCAACCGATTCAGCAAGCAGCGGAGGATTTCCATTCATAATTCAGGCGAATGACATTCAGCTTAAAAATGTGAATTTCTCGGTTAAAAGTTTTGAGAATCTAAAGCGCAACCGGTCATACAGGTTTGCTAATTATGACGATCTTGTCATCTCCGGTCTTGATCTAAGGGCCAAAGCCCAAGTGAATCCGACAGATAATGAATACCAGCTAATTCTGAACAGTTTATCCTTCGATATTAATGTTGACCGCTTTAAATTGAGAAATTTATCAGGCGCCTTCCAGATTTCCGAGGAATTAGTTACAGTGAGAAAGCTAAATATACTAACTGACTCCACAAATCTTTCACTGGATGTGTCAATACATGGTTTGAATCTTTTAGACAATTTAGTCTATTCAGATTTCAGCGACTATCCTACTGAATTGTCGCTGACAGCCGAGCCGTTTACATTCTCGGACCTGAACGTATTCGTACCAAATACTGACATGCTGAAAGGAGCCGTTAACCTCGATATGCGTGCCGGTGGACTTTACGGCAACTTGCTGATTGACAAACTCATTGCTGACTATAACTCTGCCCACCTTAACCTATCCGGAGAAGTAAAGAACCTGCACACTCCGGAGAATTTGTATCTTGATATGCAATTCAAGAATTCCAATCTAAGTATACGTGATGCAGCCTCCTTGCTTCCTGAATTAGATCTACCCAAATATCAAACAATGGATCTCAACAATTTCAATCTTACCTACAAAGGAACACCGACAAAGTTCAAATCCAGCTTTAGTGGAAATGTTAACAGGGGATTTTTAAAGTTTAACTCCAATTTGAATTTTTCAACTCCACTAATTAACTATACAGTTGACTTTAATACAGATAACCTTGACATATCTGAATTAGTCAATAGTAGTTCCATTCTTAATTCCAAAGGAAGATTGCAAGGAAAGGGTGTTGATCCGACAAAGATATCTGCGAAACTGGTTGTTGATTCATATAAAAGTAAATACAATGGTTACAATATCGACTCACTTCATCTTGACATTGACGCAAAAGCAAAAGTTTTTCAACTCGATCTTAACGGGCTGATCAATAAGGCAACTACTGCTATTTCAGGAAAGCTGGATCTTACAGACCAGGAAAATCCGGTTTATGATTTAACCGGCTCAGTTAATAATCTTGACCTCGCTAAATTCGATGTTGATACGAGTTACATATCACTTCTCAATTTTAAGTTCAAATCGGATGGAGAAGGACTTGACCTTGATGAAATGGTTGGACAATTTGACCTTGAGTTTGATCAGTCGATTTTCAAGACAACATTCTTTGAAGATGCATCAATAAATTTAACATTAAGAAAAGATGAGAATTTCAGGGAGATAAATCTCAAATCCGATTTCCTGGACTGCTCGGTCTCGGGTGAATTCTCTCTTCAGGATGCCGTTGAATTATTGAGCTATCAGGCGGAACAAACATCAACTATAATAAGTGATAAAATAAATGAACTTGATGTAATTAATCGTACTGACAGTTCTGAAATAAACCAACAAATAACAGTTATTGATACATCTATTGTAAATAAGCAGCTTGAGTTTGACTACGAATTCGAATTCAAGGATTTTGAACTTATTGCTCTGATTATTGGCGAGGAAGAATTGGGAATAGCCGGCACCGGCGGCGGGTCGGTTAAGAATGACTCCTCCAACTTCGCTATTAATACTAATTTGAGTCTGGACTATTTTTACACCTTGAACAAAGATGAAATCCTGTACCTCTCGAATCTCGAGTCGGACCTGAATTTCAGCAAGAACAATCAGTCTGTATCATTCGATAATCTGTTTGGAGCGATTTCAGTCAGTTCTGACAGGATTGTAGCCGGATCAATTGTTAAAAATTTTACAGCGGATTTTGTTTTTAATCAAAGTAAACTGATTTATAATGTATTCACCGAAATAGATACTTTCCTCACCTCCAGTTTCGCGGGAAAGATGGAGATGAGACCAGGGAATCAAAAGTTGGAGATTGAGGAAGCTGAAATAGACTACAAAGATTCTTCCTGGACGAACCGTGAGCCGATACAGATTGATTTCTCCCCAGACTCCGTAATGTTTAGATCTTTCAGATTGTATAACGGTTCGGCTTTTGTTGATGTGAGCGGCCTCTTTACAAGCATCGGCGCTATTGATATGCTAATAAAGGCTGATAAAATTCCCGGCAGTCTGCTTTCTTATTATACGTTGGGCCAGGCTGAAACCGGTTTTATGTCCGAAACCAAACTTGCCACTAAAATTAATGGGAATATCACAGATCCCCGAGTCTCAGTCGACTTCCGAATAAACGATATTACAATTAATGAAAAAAACCTGGGTAGTCTGTACTGTTTAGCGGGATATTATAAAAAGAACTTTGAAATAAACTTTAAACTAATCGACTCGACATATAATCTTGTTCATCCTTATTTTCAACTTTCAGGTAATGTACCTGTAAATTTAACTCCGTCCGAAAATGAGAAAGTTATAAACCCATCTAAAAAACTGGATCTGCAATTCAAAGCGAACAAATTCGACCTGGCAACTTTCGGAAATATCCTGCCAGCTATAAGTAACCAGTCCGGGTTACTTTCCGGTAATATTTCATTCTCCGGTAGTTTCGACGAGATAAGAAGCAATGGAAGCTTAACACTGAAGCAAATGCAATTCTTGTCAGATTTCAACAACTTGCAGTATCGCGCAGGGTTCAAACTGGATTTCAGAAATGATGTGGTTTATGTGGATAGTCTGTCACTTTCGAATCATGTCGGATCAAAAATACAGGGCACAATTAACGGTACCGGATATGCACGTCTGAATGGTTTCACTCCAGACTTTATAAGCCTAACATTTGGAGGAGGACTGGGAGTATTAGGTAAACGAAGTAAAACTACAAGTAAGCAGATATTCGGGAATCTGTTTGTACAGGCAAAAGATTCTTTACGATATACATATGATAACGGAAAGAATAATTTTACAGGTTCAGTATTGCTCCGGGATGTTGACATTACATTCTCTCCTCTTCAAAGCGGTTATTCTGCAAACAATAGTATAGTGTACGATATTAAGGTTGATTCATCTAAAATTGATAAAGAAAAACTTAAGTTCGATAAACTAGTTGCCGGGAATAAAAACAAGAACAACCTGCGCAATAACAGTAATCTGTCTGACTTCGATTATACCGTTAATGTGGAGATTGACAACCAGGCGAAAATTGATTTCATACTTTCCCCTGCTTTTAACCAGAAACTATCTGTACTTGCCAGCGGTAAAATGCGGTATGCTTCAATTGACGGGCAACCTCAGGCACAGGGTGAGTTTGACTTACTTGATGGTTCCAAGCTCGAGTTCTTTAAGGTATTCGATGCCGAAGGTTCGATCCGCTTTGAAACCAAGGTGGCTGATCCTTACCTTGACATACTTGCTACCTACACAACCGACTGGTACCAGGATGAAAATACACCTACACCTGTTGCGGTAAAAATTAATATCGCAGGCAATTTTAGTGAACTCGGAAGAAATCTTTCAAGCAGCACAGATAACATACAGGTATATATAGGAAGCAATAATATTAACAATAGTATACCCGATGTTAGATATGATGCTAAAAACGCGCTTTCTTTTATTCTTGTTGGGAAGCCTGATTTTGTCGGAAGTAATGAGGGAACCGGCAACTTCGCTTCGGACCTCGCCACCGAAACATCATTTTCTATACTCGGTTCTGCTTTAACTTCTCTTGTGAATTCAAGAGTTGGTGATGCGATTAATGATATAAAACTGTCAAAATCTTCCGGTGAGACCAGGTTTAACGTCTCGGGTAAGATAGAGAATATTCGATATACCGTAGGACTAACTCAGAACATTGGTCCAACCAGCTCTTCAAATAATTTTGACACACAACTAAGAGTTGAGTATTTATTTAATCCGAATTTTCTTATACGTCTTGAAAGGAAACCACCTTTAAACACTTCCAGCTCCACAGAAAACATTAATGAACTCGGTTTAAAATATATTTTTGAATTCTAATGAAAAAAGAGATAAGGAAATATTTCAAAAAGAATCCCGGTCTAAAGATTAAGCCGAGGGAGCTTGCGAAGAAGCTCGGATTTGTAAGCAGCGAGGAATATGCATCGCTCAAGCAAATTTTATTCAAATTATCGAAACAGGGATTTCTGGATAGACAGGGAAAACGATATTACCTCTCTCAGACACCCGATGCTGAAATTACAGGTATTTTTCATCTTTCCCGCGAAGGAACTTACGGATTTGTTATTGCAGGCGATCTTTTCGATAAAGATATATTTATTCCTGAAAAACATTTTAATACCGCGATTCATGGAGACACGGTGAAAGTTGAATTGCTCGCCAAGCAACGCGGAAAGAATATTGAAGGCAGGATAATCGAGATAGTTGAACGCAAACACGACGAGATTATCGGTGATCTTGTTAAAAGGAAATCCGCTCACTTTGTTTTCCCGGATAATAAGGAAATCCAGACAGATATTTATATCCCCGGCAATTTCCTGAAAGGGGCACAAAACGGCGACAAGGTTATCGTTTCAGGTATTCTTTGGGAAGCCAACAGTCTGCATCCCGAAGGAAAAATAATAGAGATACTGGGACGAAGCGGCACTCTTGAGGTGGAACGAAAACTGGTAATGAAACAGTTTAACCTCGCACACGATTTTCCCGGCGGAGTTCTGAAAGAGGCTGAAAAGATCAGCGATGAAATACCACAGGAGGAGATTAAAAAACGTCTCGATCTCCGCGGACTTAATACTTTTACGATCGACCCGGAAGACGCAAAGGACTTTGATGATGCTGTTTCCGTGGAGGTCCTTGAAGACGGTTCGTTTGAAATAGGAGTCCATATTGCTGACGTGAGTCACTTTGTAAACAAAGGGACACAGCTTCATCACGAAGCGCTAAACCGGGCTACAAGCGTTTACCTGGTCGGAAATGTTGTACCGATGCTTCCGGAAAAATTGTCAAATAATGTCTGTTCACTTGTGCCGGATAAAGACAGGCTTACCTACTCTGTAATCGCCAAACTTGCCGGCAACGGAAGAGTGCTGAAGTACAAAATCATTAAGAGTGTTATCAGAAGTAAAAGAAGGTTTACATACGAAGAAGCCCAGGAAATTCTGAACACCGGTGAAGGCGACTTCAGCGAGGAGCTACTCACTCTTAATTCTATTGCAAAAATTCTGCGTAAAAAAAGAATCAGTAAAGGAAGTATAAATTTTATTCGCCCGGAAGTAAAATTTGAACTTTCGGACAAGGGTGAACCGTTAGATATTAAACTGAAGAAAATCCAGGAGAGTAATAATCTTATCGAAGAATTCATGCTGATGGCTAACCAGATTGTTGCAAGGCATATCGAGAAGATTTCGGCTAAGGAAAGGCTGCCTTTTGTTTACAGGATTCACGATGAACCAGAAGATGAAAAAATTCAGGAATTCAACAGGTTTGCGGCTTCTCTTGGTTACAACTTCAGTTCGAGGATTAAAAACAAATCCAGAGAATTACAAAGAGTTCTCGATGAGGCGAAAGGAACTGTTGAGGAAGCAGTTATAAATGAAATTGCAATCAGATCAATGGCGAAAGCGATGTACTCTACCGATAATATAGGACATTACGGATTGGGATTTAAGTATTATTCCCACTTTACGTCTCCTATACGACGTCTTCCGGATCTTATCGTCCATAAATTGCTGTATAATTACCTTGAAAATAGTTCCGCAGAATCATATTCTTTAAAAGAACTTGATGAAATTTGTAATCAGTCTTCCAATCAGGAGCGAAATGCAATTTCTGCTGAAAGACTTTCAGTTAAACTGAAACAAATTGAGTACTTGAAAAATAAAATTGGTTGTGAATTTGAAGGAATTATTTCCGGTGTAACTAACTTTGGAATATTCATTCAGATAAGTGAAAACCTGGCCGAAGGTTTAATAAGGTTGAGAGACATGGAAGATGACTATTATATATTCGATGAATCTCACTACTCGATAATCGGGAAAGATACCGGGCAGGCTTACCGACTCGGCGACAGAGTAAATGTAAAATTACTCCGTGTGGAAGAGGAAAGACAAGAAGTAGATTTTAAATTAATTTAATTAGCCGGACAATAGATATGATGAAATTAAAGATAACTTTTATATTAACGGCATTGTTAACAAGTTCACTGTTCGCTCAGTTCGGTATGAACCGGGTGACTTATAAAGACTTTGAATGGCTTTATATTCAAACAAAGCACTTTGATATATACTTTTCAGAAGACGGCGTCACTGCCGCGGAATTTGCGGCGCAGGCCGCTGAAGATGCTCTTGAAGATCTTGAGTACAGACTCGATTACAGAATTAACAACCGGGTTTCATTAATTATCTATAATTCACATAATGATTTTCAGGAAACCAATACTACTGACGGTTACCTTGGTCAGGGTACCGGTGGGTTTACCGAACCCTTCAAAAACCGGGTTGTATTTCCTTTCGAAGGTTCGTACGAGAAATACAGGCATGTAATCCACCATGAACTGGTTCACGCTGTAATGAGAGACATGCTATACGGAGGTACAATCCAAAATATTATTGCAAAAGGGATTACGCTTCAGCTTCCTCACTGGTTTCATGAGGGCATGGCGGAATACCTTTCCAGTGGATGGGAAACGAATTCAGATCAGTTCGTGAGAAACGCAATTATAAATGAGTTTATGCCCGATATTAACCAACTGTCTGGATACTTTGGATACAGGGGCGGTCAATCATTGTTCTATTATATCGCAAGAAAATACGGCGATCAAAAGGTTGGCGAAATTTTACAAAAAGTCAAAAATTCAGGAAACCTTGAGAACGGATTGAAGGAAGCAATAGGGCTTACGCTTGAGGAACTGAATGAAAGATGGAAAAAAGATTTAAAAGTCAGATACTGGCCAAATATTGCAGAACGTGAAGAACCGGACGACTTCGCTCAAAGGATAACGAACAATGAGAAAACCATTGGCTTCTACAATACCAGTCCGGCTATATCCCCCATGGGTGATAAATTGGCTTTTATTTCAGACAGGGACATTTACATGGATGTTTATGTAATGGATCTCAAGGACAAAGAAAACGTAACCAAAATAGTCAGCAGCGGAACAACGAATGATTTCGAGGAATTGAATGTTCTTTTTCCTGCATTAACCTGGTCATCAGATAATATTCATATAGCATTGTCGGTTAAAAGCGGTGGTTACGATGTTATCTCAGTAATCAATACTGAAACAGATGAAAGCCACGAATTGCCTCTGAATTTCGACGGGATTGAAACTGTAAGCTGGTCACCTGACGGGAAGAAAATAGCATTTGTAGGCAGTAATGCCGAACAGTCGGATATATATGTATATGATGTCGATACCAGAAAAGTCTCTAATCTTACTAACGACCTGTTTTCCGATAATGATCCTTCATGGCTGCCGGACAGTAAAGGTTTGATATTTTCTTCGGATAGGGAAAATTACGTAAGTAAAGATATGATCCCGGATGATTTCAATATGTACGATCACGATTACAGCCAGCTCGATCTTTATAGCATCTTCCTTGACTCAAAGAAAATTGAAAGAATAACGAACTGGAATTATAGCAGTGAACGATCCCCTGTTGTGTCAACCGATGGAAAGGAAATACTATTTGTTTCTGACAAATTCGGCATTAATAATATTTTCAAAAAAAGAATTATTGTTGAGGAGACTGATTCCGTTTCAACAGCAGCCGACTTGCCTGCTGTTCCTCTAACAAATTCACTTAATGAAATCAACCAGCTTTCTCTATCAAAAGATGGTAAAAAACTAGTATTCAGTTCACTATATAAAAAGGGTTACAACATATTCATGATTAAAAATCCTTTTGAGCTTGAAAGTAAATCGCATGAAATCGAGTATACGGAATACATGACAAAGGTAATTAATGGTGAGTCGATTATAGAAGATCAACCACTGGTATTTTCAAGCTCTGAGACCGATTCGGTAATCAACGATTCGGCAGTTGAATCCGGGAAAAAAGAGGATCAGGAAGAAAAAAACAGCGGTAAGTTCTTTACGGGCAAGCTGGTTGATAATTCCGAACAAGATACAACGGAAAAGGAAGTTGACTACAGTAATTATATTTTCGGTAATAATGATATTACCGAAGATACTTCCAATGCTTTGGTAAATCGTGAAGAATTATTCAGCGAAAAACTTGACGGGAATGGAGATTATCTTGTCAACAGGTATAAAGTTAATTTTTCACCCGACCTTATTTACGCTAATGCCGGATGGAGTTCGCTTTACGGACTACTTGGAACAACAGTACTCTCATTCAGCGATGTATTGGGTAACCATAGATTAATTGGTGTAACCAGTCTTCAGGTTGATCTTAAAAACAGTGATTATGGACTCGCATACTATTACCTGGCAAAGCGTGTTAATTTAGGCATAGAAGGATATCATACCGCTAGATTTGTGTATCTTACGCGCTCACTCGGCTCTGATTTATTCCGGTTTAGAAATTTTGGACTGGTACTATCCGCCAGCTATCCGTTAAACAGGTTTTACAGACTGGATATGGGTTTAAATGTAATGAGCGTATCATCCGAGAACCTGGATAACTTTTATGAAGAACAGGAAAACAGTACTTATACCGTGCCGTCGGCTAGTTTTGTTAGAGATAATACAATGTGGGGTTACTATTCACCAATTCAGGGCGAGCGATATAAGTTAACCGCTTTTGGAGAGCCGGGAATCGGGAACTCTACTCAAAGCTTCTTTTCGCTTACATGGGATTACAGACGCTATTTCAGATTCTTTTACGATAACTCGTTCGTATTCAGATTCTCAGGCGGTTATTCCGGAGGAGCCAATCCGCAGCGGTTCTTCATGGGTGGGACCGATAACTGGATAAACCGTTCTTTCGCATCAGGAGATATCCCTCTCGATAAAGCATCGGATTTCGCTTTTCTCTCCCCTGCACTCCCGCTTAGAGGCTACGACTATGCTGAACAAATTGGTACCCGGTATGGACTCCTGAATCTTGAACTGAGGATGCCCTTAATAAGATACCTGCTAACCGGCCCGCTTCCCTTGTTCTTCCAGAACATACTGGGAGCTGCTTTTATTGATGCAGGATCTGCATGGAATCATAATAAAGAATTACGATTGTTTGCGAGAGATGAAAAAAATGCCAGGGTAACTGATGATTTGCTAATTGGAACCGGTTTCGGAGCCAGAACCTATTTCCTATTCTTCCTAGTAAGATTTGATGTGGCCTGGAAATACAATGTGGATAGTTTCTCTAAACCCCGATACTATATATCAATCGGGACAGATTTTTAAATCCGGCTCTATGCCGGATTTTTTTTACTCGATGAGTCTGAACTTTTTGAATCTTTTTTCTTCTTTGTTGATGCATTTTCAACCGGTTTTGATGCAGGAGAAGTTCCACTGTTTTTATAATCTGTCTGATAAAAACCAGTCCCTTTAAAAATCGGTCCCAATCCGGCGCCGATAAGTCTTTTTAATTCTCCACCACACTTATTACACTTTTCAAGCGGATGGTCGGTCATTTTTTGAAAATGTTCAAATACATCCCCGCAATTCATACACTTATAATCATATGTTGGCATTGGTAACTCCTAAAAACTTATAATTCCGGCGCTAAAAATAATAACTTGCCGCAATAAAAAAAATCGTAATCTTACTATTTCACTTAAATCTGTCGCAGTTGATTCAAGAATCCTTGTATCCAGCTCATTTCAAATTCATTTAGCCCGGCTTCTACAGAAATGTTAGATGCTCGGCATGGAAAATGGATTTAAAACGAATAACAGGCTATTAATTCGATTCTCCCTGATAATTATATTTTCATCCGAGTCCTTAAATTCATAAGTTATTGTTTTCAAAATAATTACAAAGATTCGGTATTTGACATCCCCTTGATGATTACTTATATTTGGAATCTTTCTTTTTTAGGAAGTAGCATTAATGAGCGTAAGAAAAGATTTAAGAATATTTTCCGGCAATTCCAACCCTGAATTCACCGAGAAAATTTGCGAATACCTGAACATAACCGCCGGACAGGTTGAGTTAAAAAGGTTCAGTGATGGAGAAATCTGGGTAAAGTATAAAGAAAACATCAGGGGTCGAGATGTGTATGTGGTACAATCCACCATGCCCCCGGCTGAAAATCTGATGGAAATGCTCATAATGATTGATGCCGCCAAGAGGTCGTCAGCAAAAAGAGTTACTGCTGTAATTCCCTACTTCGGATATGCGAGACAGGACAGAAAAGATCAACCGAGGGTATCGGTTACCGCAAAAATGGTTGCGAATCTTATAACCGTATCCGGTGCGGACAGGGCGATAACAATGGACCTGCACGCCGCTCAGATACAGGGATTCTTTGATATTCCTTTTGATCACCTTTATGCTTCGCCGGTTTATACCTCTGAATTCCAGGAAAAGATTGAGGATCTGGTAATAGTATCGCCGGATATCGGTGGTGTTAAAATTGCCCGATCATATGCGAAAAGGTTGAATGCTAAGCTTGTTGTTATAGATAAACGACGTCCCGAACCGAACAAAGCCGAGGTAATGAATATTATTGGCGACGTTGAAGGTAAGAACGTACTTCTTATCGACGATCTTATTGATACAGGCGGCACCTTTGTTTCGGCCATTAAGGCGCTTAAGAAGCGCGGCGCGAAAAAGATTATGGGAGCAATTACCCATCCTTTGCTTTCCGGGGATGCGGTTAAAAGAATTGAGGATTCGGATATCGATAAACTCTACGTTACCGATACTATTCCTCTGGTTAAAGAGAGCGAAAAAATTGTGGTTAAATCGGTTACCAAATTATTTGCTGAAGCGATTATTAGATCGCATAACAACGAATCAATTAGTTCGCTGTTTGATGTTGATAAAAGTTAGAATTATAGATTAATTATTTTTGGAGTAAGTTAAAATGGCAGAAATAAGCTTAAAAGCTGAAAAAAGAGAAATCACCACCAAGGGTGCCGTTAATGAATTAAGACGCAGCGGTTTTATACCCGGGACTTATTATTCGAAAGGATCCGATCCGATATCTTTTTCTGTTTTTGAAAATGATATCAATCCGTTAGTATTCACTTCCGAAACGAATATGATAAATATTACTATCGGCGATAACGAACCTTTACTATGCGTTATAAAGGATGTTCAGTTCGACCCGGTAACTGATAAAGTAATCCATCTGGATGTTATCGGTGTTACCTTGGGACAGGTTATGACCTTCGAGGTGCCGCTCAACTTTGTTGGTACTGCTCCGGGTGTTAAAGAGGGCGGAATACTTCAGGAATTCCTCCATAAATTGGAAATTTCGTGTATGCCTCGTCATTTACCTGATTCTCTTGAAGTAGTTATTGACAGTTTGAGCCTGGGCGATTCAATTCACGTACGTGATCTCTCGTACGATGATATCGAAATCCTGAATTCTGAAGATGCTGCAGTTGTTTCAGTAATTGCTCCTAGAGCGGAAGAAGTTGCTGAAGAAGTAGAAGAGGAAGTAATGACTGAACCTGAAGTAATCAGTAAAGGTAAATCAGAAGAAGAAACTACAGAAGATTAATTGCGTGTTATTCTGGGAATAGGCAATACCGGCATCAGGTATGAGGACACCAGGCATAACATAGGTTTCAAGATTCTTGATGCTTTTGCAAAAAGGTATAAATTAAAATTCCACCCTTCCAAGGGTGATTATTATTATGCGGGAAGTTCTATTAAGACTTCCCCTTTTATTTTAGTAAAACCAGTTACGTATGTAAATCTAAGCGGTATTGCCGCAAGACAGATTGTTGATGAATACGATATTAATGTAACCGAACTACTTGTTGTTTCCGACGATGTTAATCTGCCACCGGGAAAATTACGGGTGAGAAATTCCGGCGGCGACGGCGGGCATAACGGACTTGCCTCTATCATTTATCATTTGTGTTCAAAGCAATTCCCCCGATTGCGTTTCGGTATAGGGAATGATTTTGAGACCGGCTCAATGCCGGATTATGTTCTTTCTAAGTTTTCAAAAGACGAAATGTCGGATATTCAGACAAGCATTGATGATTCAACAGAACTTATAGAAAAGTTTATTTTAAGCGGCATAGACGGTATGCTCGCACACTACAGTAAAATGAATAATAGTAGTACCAATAATTCAATATAAATAAAAAGAGGGTTAGTAGGAGTTTTCTATGGAGATAATAATTTACTTAATCCCGGCAACCGGTGTCCTGGCTCTGCTGTACAGTGTTATTAAAGGAGCCTGGATAGACAAACAGAGTCCCGGCAGTGATAAAATGGTTGAAATTTCCAAACACATCCGGGACGGGGCAATAGCATTTCTTCGTACTGAGTATAAAGTACTGTTTTTTTTCGTAGTTGTGGTAGCAATTTTACTAGCTGTTTCAAACCACTCAGATGAACATTCATCATGGCTTATAGCCGTTTCTTTTATTGTTGGCGCATTCTGTTCGGCGCTTGCAGGATTTCTTGGTATGATGGCAGCAACAAAATCGAATGTAAGAACAACACATGCTGCGGAAACCGGTTTAGGACCCGCACTTAAAATTGCATTTTCCGGCGGTTCAATAATGGGAATGAATGTAGTTGGATTAGGCATACTCGGATTGAGTATTCTGTTTATAATTTACTCCAACCTGGAGTGGGATGTTTATAAAGCGATGAATGTATTATCCGGCTTCTCGCTCGGTGCATCTTCCATAGCCCTGTTTGCGCGCGTGGGCGGTGGAATTTACACGAAAGCTGCAGACGTAGGTGCCGATCTTGCAGGTAAAGTTTATGAAGGCATTCCGGAAGACGATCCCCGTAACCCGGCTACTATAGCTGATAATGTCGGTGATAACGTGGGCGACGTTGCAGGTATGGGCGCCGACCTTTTTGAATCTTTTGTAGGTGCTATAATTGGGACAATGGTTCTCGGGGCTGTATTCACAACCTCTTTAGACGGAAGCAATCCGCTGGGTGCAGTATTACTGCCGCTTATTCTTGCAGGCACCGGAATACTCTTATCAATAGTCGGTACTTTTTTAGTAAAAGTGAAAGAAGGTGGAAATCCGCAAAAGGCTCTCAATATGGGAGAGTTCGGGACATCCGGCTTAATGGTAATTGCTTCTTATTTTATTATTCATTTTGTTCTCCCCGATTCCTGGACTTACGGAGAATTTGAGTACACAAGTAACGGTGTTTTCTTCGCAACTATAATCGGACTGGCTGCAGGAACAATTATAGGATTGGTTACGGAATATTATACGGGAACTGATTACAAACCTGTTACCAATATCGCCAATCAGTCTGTTACCGGATCCGCCACAAACATTATCGCAGGACTTGGCGTTGGTATGATGTCAACCGGCATACCTATTATCGTTATAGCAGCTAGTATCATCGGGGCTTATGAACTTGCAAATCTTTATGGTATTGCAATAGCTGCTCTGGGAATGCTTTCCACGACAGGTATCCAGCTGGCAGTTGACGCATACGGTCCGATATCAGATAATGCTGGAGGTATTGCGGAAATGGCAGAACTCCACAAGGAAGTTCGCGAAAGGACAGATAAACTTGATGCTGTTGGTAACACAACCGCGGCTATCGGTAAAGGTTTTGCGATCGGTTCTGCAGCATTAACTGCTCTGGCTCTTTTCTCCGCCTATATGACCCAGGCAGATATTGTAACTATTGATTTAGCCAAACCGATAATTATGGGTGGTTTGTTTATAGGGGCAATGCTTCCGTTTGTATTTTCAGCTATGGCAATGGGGGCTGTCGGACGGGCAGCAAAGGAAATGATTATCGAGGTTGGTCGACAATTCCGTGAGATTCCGGGATTGCGCGAAGGAACTGCGAAAGCTGAATACTCCAGGTGTGTTGAAATATCAACTAAAGCGGCAATTAGAGAAATGATTTTACCCGGTTTGATGGCTATTTCGGTACCGGTAATTGTAGGGTTTTTCAGCAAAGAGATGCTTGCCGGAATGCTTGCCGGTGTTACGGCTAGCGGTGTTTTAATGGCAATTTTCCAGTCAAATGCCGGTGGCGCATGGGATAATGCAAAAAAATTGATTGAAAGCGGTATTGCGATTGACGGATTCCAGTACGGTAAAGGTTCAGATGCCCACAAAGCTTCAGTTGTCGGCGATACTGTAGGAGATCCCTTTAAGGATACATCAGGTCCGTCAATTAATATACTCATCAAGCTTATGTCGGTGGTCTCATTAGTTATTGCACCATTGATTAAATAGTTTTATATTTACAAGTTATTTTTATAAACCCTGCTCCCCGATGAATATCGGGGGGCCATTATTTAGACCAAAGGGAGAAAATGAATGAAAACAAACCACTATGAGAGTGTTGTAATTATCAACGCTGCTCTCGAAGACACACAAATCAATGCACTTAGCTCACGCATTGAAGAATTCATTAAATCCAACGGCGGCGAAATAAGCGATATTGATAATTGGGGAAGAAAAAGACTTGCCTACCCGATTCAGAAATCCAAATCAGGATATTACTGTATCTTCCGCTTTAAAGCTTCACGGGATTTAATTTCACAACTCGAACGAACATACCGTTTGGATGAGAACGTTATACGTTATTTGACGGTTGTGTTAGATAAAAAAGCTATGGAACATTTGGAAAAGCAGAAAGCGAAGAAAGCTGAAGAAGCCAAAAAGGCTGAAGCAATAACCGACGATACAACACAATCAACTAATGAAAGTGCAGAATAGTATGGAGGATTTGATATGGCTGATCTGAAGATGCCCGAATTAAATAGTGTAATAGTAGCTGGTAATTTAACAAAGGATCCGGTGTTTAGAGAGACATCGAACAACACTCCAGTCGTAAATTTTCACATTGCAGCTAACAGACGTTATAAAGACAGCAGCAATCAGTGGCAGGAAGATGTTTGTTATGTCGGAGTTGTGGCTTGGAATAAACTAGCAGACAGCTGCAGGGAAAGACTGAAAAAAGGTAGTGCCGTGTTAATTGATGGTGAGCTTCAAAGTCGTACATTCAAAACCGAAGATGGTAAGAACAGAACAATTGTTGAAATAAAAGCCAAAAGGATTCAATTCCTTAATAAATTACAGAAAAACGGTACGGATGATGAAGAGAAAAACGAAGTAAATACTAATGATACTTCAGATAGCTCATCCTACGAAGATAATTCATTCGACAAGTTTTTAACGGATGAAGAATCTGATCTTATTAAAGGCGAAAATAATTAAAATAAGGAGTCGTTTAATGAAATCTAGAAAAGTAAGAAGAGTAATCGAAGATTTTATCGATTACAAAGACGCAAAGCGGCTTCAGAAATTTATTACTGACCAAGGGAAAATAATTCCGAGAAGAATTACCGGTCTGAGTGCAAAACAACATAGAGAACTAGTACGTGCAATTAAGAGAGCCAGACAGATTGCCGTTATGCCATATATTTCTGAAGCAGTAAAGTAAATAGGAGTTTGAACCGATGAAAGTTATATTGAGAAAAAATTTCGAACAACTCGGAAAGATCGGCGACATTGTTGAAGTTAAGAACGGATATGCGCTCAACTTTCTTATACCCCGGAAAATTGTATATCCTGCAATTGCCGGTAATATAAGAGCGCTTGAAGAAGAGAAGAAACAGGTTGCCAAGAAACAAGCTAAAGAGCTTGAAGATGCTCAGGCTTTGAGCAGCGAACTCGAAAAAGTCTCTATCACTATTCCGGTTAAGGTTGGTGAAGAAGATAAAATTTTCGGTTCCGTTACAACACAAATGATTTCGGATTCACTGAAAGAAAAAGGCTACGATATTGATAAGAGAAAAATCGAAATTGACGAGCCGATAAAAGCACTCGGAATTTATAGTATTAACGTTAAACTGCATTCCGATGTAACCTCTGTTGTTAAAACGTGGGTTGTTCGCGAATAGTATTTACACTAACCGGCAATGCCGGTTTTTTTAATAATTTTTTCAACAAATAATCCGTAGATAGTAGAATGAAAGAATTCAGATTTAGAATATTTATTATTGCAGCCTTTGTTGCATTGAGTTTTTACCTGTTGTACCCTACTTACGTTGATTATCAGAATGACAAAGAGATCGCGCAAACACTGTCACACATTACCGACAGTATTAAAACTGCACAGCCTACTATTTCCGATGCAAGTCTGGATCAAATAGTCAGTCTGAAAGAAGACAGTATAATGACTTCTGATCCTTCAATTCGTGATGCACGTGAAAAAAGGGTGAAACTGGGACTCGATCTCCAGGGCGGTATGTATCTTGTTATGGAAGTTAACACTGCAAAATTGTTATCTAATCTCGTAAAAAATCCGGATGATGACTTTAATGCCTTGCTGGCTGAAGCAGAGGAAGAATCAAGATTATCAGATGAAAATCTTGTATCAGTCCTTGCTGCTAAAATACAAGAGTCCGGGAAAAGACTTAGCAGGTACTTCGGTTCCATCAGGGACGAAGATTCCGATATTATATCAAGACTGGAAGAACAGGAATCAGATGCTGTAACACGAGCTATCGAGATTATTAGCAATCGTGTGAATCAATATGGTGTTTCCGAGCCAAACATTCAGAAACAGGGTGCTCGTAGAATTATTGTCGAACTTCCGGGTATTGCAAAAGAAGAGGAAGCAAAACAGCTTCTGCAGGGAAGTGCCCTTCTGGAGTTTAAGTTTGTACGCGAAGCCGATTTTACAATTCCAATTATGAACAGGATTGATGAAGTTCTTGCCGGGAATGTAGATTCCACAGCTACAGATAGTACTATGGCCGAACAGGATAGTACAAATACAGAAGATTTGTCCCAGGAAGAATTTGCTGAACAACATCCGTTCTATTCCATTGCTTTGATCAGCCCTCAAAGTCAAAATGCCGATGCTTATGTAAAAGCGTCTGAGATGGATAAGCTGAGAACTATGCTGAGAAGACCAGAGGTTCAGAAAGTAATTCCTGATAATGTTGAATTCATTTTCAGCGCAAACCCTTTTACAAAACAGGACGGAGAGGATATTTATGTTTTGCGTCTCGTAAACAAAGACGCTGAATTAACCGGTGGAGTTATTACTGACGCACAGGCAAATATCGACCCGCAAAGTACACAGCCTGTTGTGTATATGAATATGAACTCCGAAGGAGCAAGAGAGTGGGCAAGAATTACAGGAGCTAATATCGGCAGACGATGTGCCATTGTACTTGACGGTACTGTTTATTCCGCTCCGAGAATCAACACGAAAATTCCTTCCGGAAGGTCAGTTATTGAAGGTTCGGAAGATTTAAATGAGGCCAAACTTCTTGAAATCGTACTTAAAGCAGGTGCATTGCCTGCACCAATTGAGATAATCGAGGAGAGAACAGTTGGACCATCATTAGGTCAGGACTCGATTAACCAGGGATTCAATTCAACCTTAATCGGTTTCCTTTTTGTAGCGGTATTCATGATATTTTACTACAAGAAATCCGGTATAGTTGCCGACCTGGCACTATTCTTCACCATGATCTTTATAATGGGAATCCTTGCAGGTTTCCAGGCTACCTTAACCCTGCCGGGTATTGCCGGTATTATTCTTACAATCGGTATGGCTGTTGACGCCAATGTGCTTATTTATGAAAGAATAAAAGAAGAATTATCAACCGGAAAGACAGTTAAAGCGGCTATTGAAAGCGGTTATGCAAATTCATATTCCGCGATATTCGACTCGAATATTACAACTTTCTTTACAGGTATTATTCTTTATCAATTCGGAAGCGGTCCTATACAGGGATTTGCACTTACACTTATGATAGGAATTGTATGTAGTTTATTCAGCGCTATTGTAGTAACCCGATTGGTATTCGATATGATGGCTGCCAAAGGCGGCAAAATCAATATTGGATAATTTTGAATTATTAGGAGAATTTTGATCAATGCATCTTTTTGAAAATCTAAATATCGACTTTTTAAGCAAGAGAAAAATTGCTTATTTAATTTCCGGTACATTAATAGTACTTGGTATACTGAGTCTTGTTGTACGCGGATTGGAACTGGGTATTGATTTCAAAGGCGGTTCTGAAATCGCGTTGAAATTTGAGAAACCGGTAAACATAGGCAGTATTCGTGGCAAACTGGATCAAATAGGTCTTGGTGATATCGAGGTGAAAACTTTCGGCGGTGAATCGGGAATTCTTGTAAGAACCGAATTACAATCAATCCCTTCCGATATATTCCCGAGAGTTCAGGAAGCAATTGAGCTTAATATGGATAAAATATATCCGGGAATTGCAAAGAATGTTGTTGAGAAAACTGATCAATCCATAACCTATCAGCTTGACAGCGCTTCTATTGCTTTGGATCTGGCAGATCAGCTTTACAAGTCCGGCTTCCAAACAACAACCTTCGAAGAGACTAAACTGATCATTCGTGTGGGTGTAGCTGACTGGGTTGAAGAAGTTCTTCGTGAGGATATGCCTGACAACCATTTCGTTGTTCAGAAAGCTGATAATGTTGGGCCAAAAATTGGTAGCGAGCTTAAACGCGATTCAATTATTGCTGTTGTGTTGGCGCTTATCGTAATCTTAATCTATCTTGGATTCAGGTTTAAATTCGCCTTCGCACTTGGTGCTGTTGCAGCTTTGTTCCATGACGTAATGATAACACTTGGTATATTTTCGCTTCTTTACGGGTTTGTTCCCGGACTTAACCTGGAAATCTCGATCAGCGTTGTTGCAGCGTTCCTGACTCTTGTCGGTTATTCGATCAACGATACTGTTGTTGTGTTCGACCGTGTGAGAGAGAATCTTAAAATCCATAAGACAGCGAAATTGGAAGACAACATAAACGGCGCAATTAATAAAACGATGAGACGAACAGTTGTAACCAGTGCCACGACCCTCTTTGTTGTTACCATACTTCTTATTTTCGGTGGTGACGTTTTGAGAGGTTTCGCATTCACTCTGTTTTTCGGTATACTTATCGGAACGTACTCATCAATATTTGTTGCCAGTTCTTTCGTATATGAATATGCAACAAAATATGCCCGTAAGATTGAATTCTAAAAAATTAGATAGGATGAAAAAACCGGTCTAATGCAGACCGGTTTTTTTTTGCATTTCTCAGACTTTCCCGGTCAGAACTAAACTTACTGAAAATATTGTCTGTGCAATAAAATAACTTGCGAGGATTATTAATTCCGCGGATCTGAATTTCCTTGTGAATTTATTGTATGCAAGTATTGAATCGGATAGAATAAATAACAGTGAAGCCAGAAATAACATCAGCGATCTTTCATTCTCATTAATCAGCCAGACATTAAAAGCGGTCAATCCCATAATACTGATCGTAATAGTATAAATAAGCACTGGAATCTGTAATTTCCTGTCTACTATATTCAAACGAGAAAAAATTAAATAAGCAAAAGTAACAAATGGAATCAGAGAAAGCAGGTATATTTCGGATAATAGACTTATAAAAGCAGCAATGTAAAAAATATGTGTTGCGAGAAATGCCGTAAGTCCTTTAGTGAAATGCCTGGCTGGAAACATTAGCAAAACATCGCCAACAATTGCTGTCATAAGACCGGCAAGCACAAACCAGTCGAACGAGTCTTGCGGGTAAATGAACACCAGCGGCATTACGAAGATGAGAATACTCGCTGCAGGTTTAAATGTATAGTACAGCTTAATTTGTTTGTACTTCCCGTAAATAGTCAAACCTGCACAAACAGTAATAACAATTAAAATAGGAATCAGCGGTTCAAACATTCAACTGCACCTAAAAATTTTGGTTGAGGTACTTAACATCCATAAAGTAATCCCATTTATCGTAGTAAAGATTTCCTCCACGCCATTCTACCTCTCCCCTCTGGAAATCAACAGTCTCACTGCGGGGAAATATTTTAGCCGGGAATAACGGACACGAGTAATCATCATTCACTATAAAACGAAATGCATCCATTCCGCCGAAGAAAAACCATTTTACATCCTCGTCGTCCGAATCAACTAATCCGAATGATTGATCCACCGGCAGCCAGCCATAGCCCTCGAAATAAATTTCGCACCAGTCATGCAAGTTTGCTCCGGTAGGATGAAGCATCCACCCGCTCTGCCATTTGGTGGGAATCCCGTTGTACCTGCAAAGCGTCATAAACGAAAGTGTCTTGATTCCGCAGTCTCCCCATCCGTTTGAGAGGCAGTATTCAGATATATTTTGTATTGTTGAGTATTCCCGTGCACCGGCCCAGGGAATGTTGTTACTTATCCATTCAAATATTTTCTTTGCCTGTAATACCGGGTTAGTTTCATCTCCTACTATCTCTTCACTTAATTCTTTGATTCTGTCAGTGAATACAATATGCGGAGCTCTTTCGTCCGTATAGACTTTATAAAGAGTGCTTGCCTTATCATAAGGTTGGATCATTTCCGGATCAATCTTCTGCCATTCATTGACTGCGGTGTATTCAAGTTCATAACTGAATTCGGTTTTCTTTCCTGATTCAGCCTGTTTCTGCATGTAAATTGTTCTCTGCTGATTTACATTATCAGCAATAACATACTCGTCAGCGTTAGCTCCAATAAAGCTGATAGAATGCTGTCTCGAATGTCCTTCACGCGGATAAGGCAGCCATGCCCGTATCATCTCACCGGCGGGAACAGCATCAGCATCCACAACCAGTTTGTACTTTAATTTCATTTTCACGGGATCAACAAGTACTTCTCCGGATGCATCAGCTTTATCAACAACACCCGGTAAATATCCTTCAAGAAATTCATCCAGCTTATCTGTTATGCCCCCTTCAACTTCTATCTTCCTCTGTTTGGCTTCTTTGTTAACCCTGAAAAGATTTGCAGCGCTCCGGTTGAAGTAAAGTTTCTTCCCATCAATGATCTTGTATTCCAGTGTGCCGTCTTCTTCCCATTTCTTAAGATCCTGCTCATCAGCATCAGGATAGTAACGTTTTATATAGTCCAGAACTTTTTCCGCGGACTTTCGGAAGTCCTTTCGTATCCGCTCCATTCTCTCCTTCTGAAATTCGAGATCATATTTCACGATAGCATCTAAATCCTCTCCGCTGAGCAATATATCAATTTGCTTTGCAGCTTTAGAAAATTCACCTTCTCCGATTAACTTGTTTAAATCAGGGTATTTGGTTTGGGCAATAACTGTTACGGATAATACCAATAAAACTAATAGTTTTTTAAGCATTGTAATTCCCTCTTCAGTTCATGATATGTTTTGAAAACCCGCTCTGCCGGTCGGCAGAAATATTAAATCTATTCAAATTTACGACAATGATTCGTGAAAGTCATAAAAAGGTGACTCACTACTATGTTGATTATCCGTTCAATTTCTCCGGCGGAAAGGGTCTTCCGGGTGGCGGAATCTATTGACAGGGCGGCAGAAAAGGACATCGGGATGCTGGAAAGCACCGCCGGACTGATTGAACAATTTATTTATTTAAAGCAAAACATCATCTGCCTGCGGGGGATGATTAAAAGCGTTTAGGATAATCTCTTCGGTATTTCGGAAGCAATAATCGAAGTTACAGAACTAACCTTAGGCGTCAAAACGGGAATTTGCGAAATGTAGACGAATTCTTTCTGAAAGATGTCGTCTATCACCTAAATATTAAAAATTTATTTCATTAATAGAATTTTTCTTGACCGGCTGAAATTACGCCGGTAAGAGAATTCACCGGCTTGCATGCTTACAACGTACATACCGCTGGATAAGCGGCTCCCGTTAAATGAAATTGAATATGTGCCCGGTTCTCTATGACCATTGACAAGTTCCACTACTTCCCTGCCGAGTATGTCATATACCTTTATTGTTACTTGCGATTTCTCAGGCACCGAATAGAATATATTAGTAACAGGATTGAAAGGATTGGGGTAATTTTGTAATAGTTCATAGCCGATGTCGTTTATTTCTTCTTCAATCTCTGTTACTATAATACTGATCTCAAATAAAGAATCGCATTTTTCATAAGATAACCAGAATGTCTGAGCATCGACATATACTATACCCGATGGAGAGTATTTATCGGTTATAAAAGATTCCAACCTGTCACCTGAAGGTAAACTTCTTTTATTAATCCATCCTTTAGAAATTTCATCCTGTGAATCGATATCCCATAAGTATGTCCCGTCGAATGTTAATTCCTCCGAATCAGCATAGAAGTGTTCACTTAACATTCCATTAACCGGATTAACACGTATAATTTCACTTGAAAATCCGGATAAAAATGAACACCAAAAATTATTCCCGTCCCAGGTAAGTCCCATTAATTCAGGATTATTTGCAAATGTAGTGTTATCAAACACGATTGAAATAGAGTCAACTATCAAGCCGGTAATTGGACTAATTCCAAATATTTTTTTACTGTAACTATCAAGGCAGTACAGAATACTATCCTTAAATACCATTCCTCTGGGTTCACTTCCGGGATATTGTATAGAATCCTTAACTTCCCCCGCCCCGGGATTGATTTTATAAATCATTTTAGTCGAGTCTTCCGATATCCACAAATTAATCCCATCCCAGGCAATACCTTTTATGTTTAATCCCGGCGCTTTTATTTTTTTAGTAATTTCATATGTGCTGTCATTAATATCCTGTGCATAATTCACATTGAATATCAGCAACAATATAGACACATAAACAAATAACGATTTTAGGTTAATATTCTCATACATTTTCATGATTCATTTTTTAATGATGAGATAAGCGAAAATTTCAGTCGTGTAATTTTATAGAACTGATTATTCGAAGTTTTCTTTTTGAAAATATATAATAAGTAATTTTTATCTTTTTATTGTCTTTTGAACTAATGTATACACATTGCTACTATTAGAAATATGTGAACCGCTTAATCATCAATTACTTAATGTTCCCCTGTAGAAGTCTATTATAGTAGGAATACAATCTAGTGATAAAACTATCAATTTACCAATCCGAAATTTTTGAATTATAATAATACTTTCGTTTTTACTACATTTCTTATTATTGCATTTTTTATATTCAATAACCCAACTATTATCTTCTATTTGACATTCAACTCTATCGGTCAACTTTCTGACTAAATCCCCAAATAATCCAAACTCATTCAATTTTGATAGTAGCCTTTACTATTTATTAATTTAGAACAGATTCTAAGATTTACAACTAATATCAGTAAACATGATTAAGTTCTTTTCGCTAAAAAATGTACATAAAGCAATAATAAGATGTATTCAATTAGATGATAAAAACTTTTGATAAATCGAATAAAATAAGATATACTTGCAGCTTATATTTATAATATCATTCCAACCGGGATAATTTATGATTAATAAAAAAGCATATACCAACGGAAAAATATATACGGTCAATCCGGCTCAACCCTGGGCTGAAGCGGTTATTACCAATGGAAATAAAATAGTATTTGTCGGTACGAACAAGGATTGTAAAAGCTACATCGATGACCAAACTGAAGTAATAGATTTAGAGGGACGACTCATGCTTCCGGGATTTATTGACTCCCATGCTCATATAGTCATGGGCGGCTTTTATTTGCTTAGCATAGATCTATCAGAGGTGAACAGCAAACAAGAATTCATAAGCAGCCTCAAAGACTATATAGAAGCGAATCCGGACAAATGGATAACAGAAGGTAACTGGAATCATGAAAACTGGGATGGAAGCCCATTACCCTGCAAAGAATGGATCGATGAGTTCACACCCGAGACTCCGGTGTTTGTCGTTAGGATGGACTATCACATGGGCTTGGCAAATTCATACGCACTCAATCTTGCTGGCATTACTAAAGAAACTCCCGATCCTCCGGGCGGAGCGATAGTGCGTGATCCAGAGACAGGTGAACCTACAGGTATGCTCAAGGATAAAGCTATGGATCTTGTTTATGCGGTTATTCCCACTCCTAAGGATGAAGATTATGAGAATGCAATAAACGCCGCACTCAATGAAGCCAAAAGATTCGGTGTAACTTCGATACATGACATTACATATAAGAATCATTTAAAATACTTACAACGATTTGAAAAACGAGGTGAGTTAACATGCCGGGTTTATTCCAGATTGATGATCGATCTGCACCAGGATCTGATTGATGCCGAGATAGAGCACAACTTCGGCAGTGATAAACTTAAGATCGGTTCCATGAAGGCTTTCGCCGATGGTTCGCTTGGTTCCAATACTGCCTGGTTTTTTGATCCTTACGACGATGAGCCTGATACCTGCGGACTGGCAATGGAGAAAATGCAGGACGGCAGATTGAAACAATGGATGCTTGAATGCGACCGGAATAAACTTCAGTTGTCTATTCATGCAATCGGCGACAGAGCCGTAAGTGAACTTATCGATATTGTAGAAGAGATGAAAAAGAACAATGACTTATGGGATAGGCGATTCAGGCTTGAGCACGCCCAGCATATCAGGCATGATGATATAAAGCGCTGCGCCGATCTGGATATTATTGTTTCGGCCCAGCCTTATCACTTATTTTATGATGGCGATTATCTTGAAAAAAAACTTGGTGAACAACGAATTAAAGATTCTTACACATTCAATTCCTTCATTAAGAATAATGTTAAACTGTGCTTCGGGAGTGACTGGTCTGTTGTATCTTTAAACCCAATGACCGGAATTTATTCTGCCGTAAAACGCAACAGCCTGAACGGGAAAAATGAAACCGGTATTGTTCCGGAAGAAATAATTACGGTTGAAGAAGCTGTGAAGTGCTATACTATTAATGGTGCATATGCGGCTTATACAGAAGATAAACTTGGAAGTATTGAACCGGGTAAACTGGCGGACTTTGTGGTGTTACACGAGAATATTTTCGAAATTGCTCATGATAGAATTAAAAATGTTGAAGTTGATTTCACAATTTTCGACGGCAATATTGTTTACTCAGCGCAATAAAAAGCAGTCCGAATAATTATTATTCAGAATTTTCGTATATTTATATCGTTAGTAATTTATTTGATTTGATATTTGTTTTTATAGTACGATTTAGTGTTGTTTAACGAAGTACCGTTATTGTTATCTTAACCACAACTAGAAAAATAGTAACAAAAGCCTGTAGAATAATTCCATCCAATGGATTATTCCTTACAATTTTCAGATCCTACAAATACTTCTGATTTAAAAAACCTTTAATTCTAATTTCTAATTACACCGGAATTAATTCGAAAAATATTTTGGAGAATGTTCATGCTTAATTTTAAAATAATCGATACTAATGATGATTTTGACGAAGCGTTATCAAGGGAAACTTTCGTAGATTTTTTATATAAACATCTCGAACGATTCGGCGATACGAAGGAAGCGATTAATAAATCTATCGATTACTCATTCAATAAATCCGAGGGTAACGGAGGCTTTCTTCTGGCGGCTTATTACGAGAACAAATTAATTGGTGAACTCGTAATGAACAAAACTGGCATGGAAGAGTATATTCCTGAAAATATTCTTGTTTACGTCGCAGTTGACGGCACAATAAGAGGCAAGGGCTTCGGCAGGCAAATAGTTGAAAAAGCTATAGAAATAGCCGATGGTGATGTTAAGCTTCATGTAGATTTTGATAATCCCGCAAAAAAACTTTATGAGCGAATCGGATTTACAACTAAATATGCTGAAATGAGATTCCAGAAATAATACAAAAGATAAATGGCTATATTAAAAGTAAATACAAACACCATAATCGGAAACATTCGTAAACTAAGCGACTATCTTAATCAGAATAATATTACCTGGTCACTTGTTACGAAGATTCTTAACGGGAACAGAGCAATACTTGAAAAGCTCCTGACGGATGATACAATAAAAAGGACTCATTCGGTAGGTGATTCAAGAATCTCAAACCTCCGACTCATTAAGGAAATAAACCCTGACATTGTAACAATGTATATTAAGCCCCCTGCTGTAAATCTGGCAAAAACCATAATCCAATATGTTGATATATCGTTAAACACGAGTTATGAAACTATCCGGGCGCTTAACGAAGAAGCCGGGAAAGTCGGTAAGAAACATCGTGTTATTATAATGATTGAACTTGGTGAGCTGCGGGAAGGAATACTGAGGGAAAATGTACTCTCATTTTATGAACGGCTTTTCGAATTCAAGAATATTATTGTCGAAGGCATCGGCACCAACCTCGGCTGTATGTATGGTGTTGAACCTACTTATGATAAACTTATGCAGCTTAACCTGTACAAAATGTTAATCGAAGAAAAATTCCACAAAAAATTAAACCTTGTGTCTGCCGGTAGTTCAATTACACTTCCCCTCGTAAAGCAGAAAAAAATTCCCGGCGGTGTAAATCACTTCCGGATAGGTGAGAGTTCGTTTATGGGAGTATCCCCCTTTGATAACAAGAGATTTATGAAATTATCTACAAATGCGTTCGAGTTTTCTGCAGAAGTTCTCGAAGTTGAAAAGAAGGAATTTGTCCCGGACGGAGTTATCGGGGATGCCGGGATCGGTGTTACAGCTGATTTCATAGATTCGGGAAACAACCAGACCTCATACCGTGCAATTGTGGACTTCGGTGAACTTGATGTCAGTGCCGAGAATATTTCTCCCAAAAATAGCAGTGTTAACTTTTTCGGGACTACATCAGATATGACGGTTTATGATATCGGGTCTAAAATGAATAAAATAAATGTAGGCTCACAAATTCACTTTAAACCGAACTATATGGCTGTTGCAAGGCTGATGAATTCGAAATATGTAACAAAGCTAGTCAAGTAACAGAGAGTATCTGACACAAATTTCAATTGAAACTACTAATATGCATTGGATAGACATATCAATATTCGCTATATACATGATTGCTATGCTAAGCATCGGCGTGTACTTCCTCCGCAAGAATACTGATGCGGATGATTACTACGTCGGCGGACGCAGCATGGGCAGTATGCATATCGGATTATCCGTAGTGGCCACTGATGTTGGCGGCGGTTTCTCAATTGGACTCGGCGGACTCGGTTTCGTTATGGGTATTTCCGGTTCGTGGATGTTATTTACGGGACTCATAGGCGCCTGGCTAAGCGCTGTGTTCCTCATTCCCAAAGTTAGCAGGATGCCTGAATTCAAGCAGCTTTATACTTTTCCCCAAATCTTCGAAATTCTATATAATAAAAAAGTGGCTCTTATTGCAGGAATCATTTCAGCCATTGGTTATATCGGCTTTACAAGTTCTCAAATACTTGCGGGTGCAAAGCTTGCCGCAGCTTCATTCGTTAATCTTGACCTTGAACTTGCCTTATTGATAATGGGAATAATCGTTATTGTATATACATTCCTCGGCGGGATAAAAGCAGTGATTTATACTGATACCGTTCAATGGGCAATTCTAATAATCGGACTAATTTTCATCGGTATTCCTCTTGGTTATAATGCTGTTGGAGGCTATGATGAACTCTCCATCTCTGTACCGGATCACTTTTTCTCTATGACGAATTTAAGCTGGCAGACAGTTGTAAACTGGTTTGTAACTATAGTACCCATCTGGTTTGTCGGTATGACTCTATACCAGAGAATTTTTGCGTGCAGGTCGGAAAAAGAAGCAAAGAAAGCATGGTTCATTGCCGGACTCTTCGAATGGCCTGCTATGGCGTTCATGGGAGTCTTACTGGGCTTGTTCGCTCGCTCGGCGGCTGATAACGGAATGTTTGCATATCTCGGTTATGCCGACATCTCCAGTCTTGACGCTGAGATGGGTCTGCCAATGCTGCTAAGAACAGTTCTTCCGGTCGGATTAATGGGATTAATGATGTCGGCATATTTTTCCGCGATCATGTCAACCGCAGACAGTTGTCTTATGGCCGCATCCGGAAATGTGATGACCGATATTCTTGAGAAATTCTTCAATATAAATTCAAAGCAAAAAAGTTACCTTCGTTACTCACAGTTGCTAACATTAATAATCGGTGGGCTTGCGCTTTGGCTTGCATCGTCAATGCAGAATGTACTGGAGTTAATGTTATACTCATATGCATTTATGGTTTCCGGATTATTCGTACCGGTAATCGGTGCATTCTACTGGAAACATAGTAACTCAGTATCCGCTCTCTGGGCTATGATTCTGGGTGGCGGAACGACAATAACACTTATTGCAGCTGATATTAGTTTACCGCTTGAACTGGATGCGAATATTTATGGTATATCAATTTCCGCAATTGCTTATTTTGGGATTGGAATTATAAGGAAACAAAAGTGAGCAGAATCCAACTTGATACTGAAAGCAATCCGGCGCCTCAGGTAAACTTGAACGAATTGGTTGAACTGCGCAGGTTGATTCATTATGAACCCGAACTTTCCGGTCACGAAAAAAAAACCGCGGCTAAGATTGTTAACTACCTTAAGATGTACTCCCCCGATGAAGTTCTGGAAGGGTTGGGAGGTCATGGCATTGCAGCGATCTATAAAGGTAAAAAGCCCGGTCCGATTGTAGTACTGAGGTGTGAACTTGATGCACTGCCTATACAAGAAAACAATAAATTTGAATACAAGTCAAAGTATAAAACAAAGGGACACCTTTGCGGCCATGATGGTCACATGGCTATATTGTGCGGGACTGCGCAGCTGCTTTCAAATAATCCCCTTAAACAGGGTAAAGTAGTTTTACTGTTTCAGCCGGCCGAGGAAATTGGAAGCGGAGCTGCCGGAGTTATTGATGATGCAAGGTTCACGAAACTAAAACCGGACTATATCATCGGTATGCACAACCTCCCGGGAATTGAAAGGAATACGGTAGTGCTTAAAGATGGTGTCTTTGCCGCGGCTTCCAGAGGAATGATAATCGAATTGGCCGGTAAATCATCTCACGCTGCTGAGCCGGAAAATGGTATTAACCCTTCCCTTGCTGTCTCGGAACTCATAAAAGAAATAAATGCTTTCTCAAAAATCTTCGAATCCGGCAAAGATTTTGCACTGATTACTCCGATCCATATTAAGGTTGGTGAACAGGCATTCGGGACTTCTCCCGGAGATGCAGTGGTAATGCTCACTCTCAGGAGCTATGAGAATGAAGTCATGGATGAAATTATCAGTACTATAAGACATATTGTGAGAGGTGTGGCAAAGTCCCATAAATTGAAGTTTAAGACAAGGTTTACAGAGGTCTTTCCGGCAACGGTAAACGAAAAGCAAGTTTTTAATACCATATTAAAAAAAGCGGTGAGTAATAATTTTCAGATATTTGTAATTGATCAGCCGTTTAAGTGGTCGGAAGATTTTGGTTATTATAGTAAAATTGCTAAAACTGCGTTTTTCGGAATCGGAGCGGGCAAAGATTATCCTGCGCTTCATAATCCTGATTATGATTTTCCGGATGAAATTATTACAACGGGGATTCAAATGTATCAATCAATTATAAAAGCTTACTGCAAATGATCGAATCATTTTCAACTTCTGTTATTGAATTGAGTAAAAACGCACTTCGAAAGAATCTCGAATATATAAGAACACTAATCGGTGAGGATGTTCTCTTCTCATCAGTTGTAAAAGGCAATGCGTACGGACACGGACTTGAATATTTCGTACCCATGGCTGAGGAATGCGGAGTCAATCACTTTTCCGTATTCAGTGCCGATGAAGCATCAAGAGTATTCAGTTGCTCAAAATCCAATCCTACTATTCTTATTATGGGAATGATTGATTATGAACAATTTGAATGGGCTATAAAAAATGAAATAGAATTCTTCGTCTTTGATATACACAGACTTGAAAATGCTATATACTGGGCGAAAAAAATAAATAAGTCTGCGCGTATTCACATTGAACTCGAGACCGGATTTAACCGAACAGGATTCAATCGATCTGATTTTGACAAAATAACTGATTTGATTAATGAAAATAGTAATAACCTCAGTATAGAAGGTATCTGTACTCATTTTGCCGGTGCGGAAAGCATTGCAAATTATTACAGAATACAAAAGCAAATACGACTTTTTAATAAATACTGCGGCTGGTTTGAACAAAAGAATATCAAAGCCAAACTCAGGCATGCTGCATGCAGTGCAGCTGCAATAACATATCCGAAAACACGATATGATATGGTAAGAATAGGGATTCTTCAGTATGGCTATTGGCCGACTAAAGAAACACTTATTAATCACCTAAGCAAGAAAAAGAGCAAGTATGATCCGCTTATCCGGGTTATAACCTGGAAGTGCAATATCATGACGACTAAAACAGTTCCAACAGGAGAATTCATCGGATACGGCACATCGTATCTTGCACAGCGTGATACCAAAATCGGAATTGTTCCTGTCGGCTACGCCCAAGGTTACAGCCGGTCACTTAGTAATCTAGGAAGAGCTCTTATCAGAGACCAGCGAGTATCTGTTATTGGAATTGTAAACATGAACCTGCTTGTACTTGACATTACCGATGTACCTGACGTATCCGCCGGAGATGAGGTTGTACTGATCGGCGACCAGGGCGAACTTAGCATTTCCGTTTCGTCATTCAGTGATTTAAGCGACCAGTTGAATTACGAATCACTTACAAGACTCCCTGAAAACATTCGCCGGGTCATCAAAGAATAGCATCAATCTACTCTATTCAGTTTCCGAAAAAACTATTCCCTTTTCCTTTCTCTTCTTGAAATAGAGATAAAACGGTAGTCCGGTTACAATCAGGAATAAGCACGCTAAAGCTCCGCCAAGAGGATAAGCCAAGAACGTACCGTAAGCCAGGTAGAGTTGTACAATTATTGAAACAACAGCCATTGTAAACCACCATGGAGCTTTATAGGTAGGTTTATAATCGCCTTTCTTGCGAAGTGAAAATATGGCCGCATAGACAAGAGTATTTTGAAGTACATATGATAATGTGAAATATCCGAGCAAATCTCCAAGATTGCCGAACAATAGAATTATACCGAGCACAGCTTGAATACCAATACTGAAATCAGGAGTAAGATGTTTGGGATGCAGATGACCGAAAGCTTTGAAGAACAATCCGTCACGAGCCATTGCAAACTCAAGACGCGGCTGCGTGATTACAGAAGAGTTCATTACTCCAAGCATAGAAACGAAGACTGCGATTGCAAATAACCCGCCCGCAATACCCGAAGAGAATGAAATATACTGGAAGGGATTTATAAACTTACCTTCTTCAACGCCAATTAATTCCTGGAATGGTACTATCGCACTTGTGCATAAACTAATCAACACATAAGCCGCCATAACAAATAGAACCGATCCTATAAGACTCTTGGGAAGAGTTTTGGAAGGATTTTTAACCTCGCCTGAAGTATACAGTATATTAAGGAAACCCGCGTATGCCCATACAGTCGCCGAGACACCGGCAGTTAGCATACTCAAATTAATAAATCCACCATCATTAGTTCTGAATATTGATTCAACAGCAAGATTACCTGAGTCAAGAAAAAACATTCCGATAATTACTACAGCAAACAGTGGTGAAAGCTTCGCCAATGTAAGTCCTACCTGAACATTACTTCCAAATTTCACACTACGATACTGTATGGCAGAGAATAAAATAATTAGAAATGCAGCAAACACTTTAGCATAAATTGCTATACCAAGTGATGGATAGAAGTATGATAAAGCATCAGCGGCAAGTAACCCTATTATAGTTAATGTAGGAGTATCACTTGTGAGGAATGCCGTCCACGTATACATAAAAGCCAGAAACGGAGAACCTGCTTTGTCGATGAAATGATAGGGTCCGCCCTGATCCGGATAAGCGGTACCCATTTCTGCAAGTATGAAAATCTGGGGAAGCCAAATTAATCCCCCAACGAGCCAAATAAATACACCGATCCAGGGATTGCCTGCAATTGCTGCTACAATAGGCACATTGATAAATATTCCCGAACCGATCACCTGACCGATAATAATTGAAGACGTCTGAAGAAGATTTAACTGGCGTTTGGGTTTGGCTTCACTCATAAATTTTCCGTCAATTATTTAAGTTCTTTTATTTCCCATGGAAGAATAATTCTTCCCGGTGTATTTATCTCTTTGTTAACTCGCATCACAGCTACTCCTGCGTATTTCTTCGAGCCTTTGTACTTATCAATCCATTCATCCAGAGGAGTGTCGAAGGTTTTCATTTTACTCATTGCAGATTCGCGAATAAACTTTCCATTTTCGTTTTCAAACAGCATAAGCATATGTGCAGAGAAAATATTATCGAGTTTAGCGAAAAGAAGTGCGAATATGTCACCACTTTTAAGATTAGCTTTATTTTGTCTTAGAACTTCGAATGGTACATAATCGATGGTGATAGTCCTATCAGGCTTGACATATCTCAAATCAGTAATCCCTTTGCCTTCGAAAAATTTCTCATGGGATATCTTGCGTGTCATTTTAGCAGTTCCTTCAAGACCGACAATTCTCGAAGCATCGTGCAGCAGCCATGAATTTTCCGGCAGCCAGTCAGCCAAAGTATAGTGATTACGAGTCCGCATGCCAATTATCCCATCCTTGTACCTGATCTGCTGAAGGTTGTTGAAAAAATTATCCCAGCTATCCGAGATGGACATAGCAAGAACATGCTCGCAGTAAACCATACAGTTATTCTGATTGAAATTTACCAGGGGCTCCGTTTCATATAATGCGTAAGGTCCGTCACCGGAACAGGTGAGGTTATACGGCATATCAAGAAACAATTGCGAATAGTATTTCATTCTTTCAGTAACCGTTGTGTTTTTATGACTAACATCAGTCAACATAGAATCAATCTGCATGTTACTCATATTATATATTCGAACATCTGATTGAGCCTGCAATATCCCTGCAAGCACAACAATTATAATTACCAGTCGTTTCATACTCTTACCTAGTTAAGTTTAGCAAGTTCATTCATTATTTTTTGGTGTATGCTTGATACGGTGCCGCCCGAACCGTTGAAGTTATTCGCTATTAGTGAAAATACTATTGTTTTACCGCTTTGATCATTAAGATAACCGGAATAACTTCTCACTCCCTGAATAACACCGGATTTAATCCTGGCATTCTTTTCCAGTGCAGTACCGCGACCGCTGAACTTGAAGAATCCAAGGTCATCCGGGTCACCCATAACTCCAAGCGAATTATAGAACGAATTGAAGTAACTTTTCTTAGTTACAACAGTCAATAAATCAACCATCATCTTTGCGGTTATTGAGTTAGCGCGGGAAAGTCCTGAACCATCATAGAGATGTAATCCCTGTGTGGCGATCCCCTCGTCTTCAAGAAACTCTTCAATTACCTGAACACCTTTATTGGTATTGCCTACACCCTTTTCACTATAAGCAATGGCTTTTAACAATAATTCAGCATACAGATTACTGCTCCGCTTATTGAGGACATAAACAATACTTTTGAGCGGCGGTGACTCGATAATCGAGATTAGTTTATCACTCCGATAAATCTCGGGTGTACTAGTTTTTTCCGGAGATCCTTCGACCTTCACACCTTCAGTAATCAGCTTCTCTGTTATCACCTGCGCAGCAAACATCGGCGGATCCGGAATAGACCCTTTAATCGAGAACTCCTTACTCCCTTGCGGAATTGAACCCTGCAAATATGCATTGTATTGAAGTGGCGGACAGTAAATATATCCATTATCCCCCGAACCCTTTTCCCCGGTCTTCATGAAGTTTGTAAATTCCAATCCGGGAATTTCAGGTTCAGTCCGAATTACACGGGCAATATCTCCCACCTTGGAAGCCGGCTCGAAAAACAAGTAATAAAGATTATCGTTAATACTCAACGCCGTACTGGAAGCGCCGTAATAGTTTCCAATATCAATATACTCCCAGTGATCCGGAATCGGCTGATACTCATAAAGCGAATTATCGATAATGACAGATCCTTCTATTCTGGTTATACCCCGTTTCTTAATTTCATCCACAATCTTAGTAAGTAATAGGTCATAAGGAAGCGCGCTTTCAACCTGTCCGGAACCAAGACTTGGATCGCCGGAACCTATTATGTACAAATTCCCAGTCAGATCAGTATTCACTATTTCGCCATCATAGTAAATCTTCGTTTGGAATTGAAAGTCTTCCCCAAGTTTATCCAATGCTGTAATTGACGTAAAGACTTTTTGTCCCGAGGCAGGAGCAACACTTTGTTCCGCATTATAGTTTATAAGCATTTTTCCGCTATCAAGATACTTTGCACAGATCGACCATTGAGCATGTGCAAGTAATTCAGTTCGACTGTAATCGTCAATCATCTTATTGATTTTCGAGAGGTCCTGTGCCTCAATGGAAACAACAAGACTTAATGCAATAAAGATAAATCCAATTTTTCTCATATTATTAATTTTATTTTAATTTGAGATATACTAACACCGCATTCATCAGTTCATTTCGTGCTTCATCACTTGTAATTGTTTCAAAAGGAAATCCCATTGATACAATGCCATACTCATCTTTATACCCGATCGCTGCACTATAAAGATTTTCTTTATACCGAAGAAGTGTCTCACTCCCGTTAATTTCACCCAAAGCATCCGGGGCTTCAACAGCATAAATAGAATCGTTAAGAACTGTATTGAAATTAAATGTATAATTTTTCTTGATGAAACTGTCCCGGATAGAATAGACATCTCCCTCAACAACGGCGTGATCGGAATCCAGGCGATATTTTAATGTTTCAATCGCGAATTTTTTACCGGGATCATCTTTAGGTTTATGCAGGAACAAATCGCTTCCAATGTAAGAACCTGACAGGAAAACGTTACCACCTCCTGTCAAATATTCTGAAATTTTCTCCTGAAATTTCTCATTAAAAGTTTTGAACTGTTTACCGTACATATCTTCCGAATATTTTTTGGGCCATTCAGTTTCTTTTTCCTCTCCGAAAATAATATCAACAAAATCATACTTGTTCAGATTATAAAATTCCTCTGACGCCGCTTCATCACTTACGCTTATAAATGACCATCCGTTTTTTAGCAAAGCTTCACCATGTACTTTTGTAAAATCAAAAGTATTTCCGGCAATTACCTTGGTTTCAAAGTTGGCATGACTCGCACCATGACCCGGAGCATCGTCGGAGCCCCATCTGGAGACCGGAGTAAAATTATATTGTTGTCCTGTATAGCTTAAATCATATTTATCCGGAACTCCGGCATCATAAAAGTTGACAAACCCTGTAAACTTATCGGATTCAATACAAGCCGGTCCGGAAATCCTATCGAATGCATTTATAACTACCGCCGTATTGCTGTTTTTTCCTGCGAATCCGACAGATAATATTTCCGAGGGAAAGCTTTCACCGCCGGCATTAACCGCAGTAACCTTGAAACTGTAGACAACTCCTTTACCAAGTCCGTCAATTTTATAAGTTGGTTCAGCAACATATACACCATTGTCAAATCCACCGTCTCCTATCCTCCTATATACTACATAACCGGTAGCAACCGCTGTTTTTTCAAGAGGATCGAACCGGGGCTGCCATGATAATTGAATACTTCCGTCTTCATTGAGTTGTGTTGCCATATCAGTTACAGGAAGCGGTTGGATCACATACTCTCTCTGATGTTCATTGGCTATAAAACGGATCATTGATTTATAGATAGACCTGGCAACATCAAACCTGTATCTCGGATCGAGTTGAAACTTATTGTCCAGAAAGTTCTGATGTGAAAGCAACTCAAGTAATACAGAAGGTACATTCGGGCGCGCTGCCTCGCTATACCTGCCGTCATAAAGTTGTCTTCTATTCCAAACAGAATCATATTTAGCTTTAATGTCATTTACAATCTGCGTTTGCATAATGTCTGCAAGATCCCTGTTTGCTAACCTCGATACGCCGTCTGGAAATACATAATTGCTGTCATAATCGGTAACGCTGTAAATAGACAATGTCCCGATAACCGTATCATTCCTGGTTATTCCGGCATCCGTATGAAAAGCGAGTGACAAATCGATCGGAATTCCAAGACCTTTAGTTCTGTCTTTATTCGGACCGCATGGATTTCCAACAAGATAATTAACCCATTCGCCTCTGCTCTGGTAATCATCGGTGTAATCTAACGTATCTCCGTTAATGTTATAAACAAGAGTATCAGGCATACCCGCATACTGCAGGTAGTATCGTGATCCTTCAACAAATTTCGGTCTTCCACTTACAGCTCCACCGCGCTCGACTATTCCCATTCCACCTCCGAAACGGACCACATCTGCTGAAACTAATTTATTCGGGTTCTGGCTTTTATTATCAACAATCACACTTCCAAGATCCGGATTCGTACCTTCCGCAAACTTAAAAGTACCAAGATAATACCAAGAATTACCACCTATCGTTTGATTAACCAGAAATTCAGTTTTTCCGCCTAAATGATGTACAGTGTAGTGCGCATCCTCTGCATTATCTGGTGAAGCCACATAGGAAATATTTACAGCATACTCACCTGACTCGGGAATAGTCGGGATATATTCAATCTGAGCGGTAGCTTCAGAACTGGTTTCAGTAATCCGGTGTAACCCGCCCAGAAAAGGATTGAAGTTAGCCTCGTACGGCGGCTCGCCATATAGAAAACCATCTCCTTTACCATAACGCCAGTTTCCAAACTCTGTATAGTTCTTACTGTCACGATCATATATATAATCATCATTATCTATTACGACTTCATTGAGTTGTGTATCACGTTCCCGGGGAAGATATACATTAGCACCTGCGTTCTCGAGCATAGGTGTAATATAAGGCAGCACAAAACTAATCGGGCCCATATCCTCCACAACCTGGAATAACCTTGCTCGCTGCCATAACCAGCGATCGAGCTTATAATTATAATACCAGCCATGACTATGCCACATTGCAATGTTATTATTCTGCAATCCTTTTGAAATCTTGAATGGCTTACTAATGTTGCGAACTACCTGGAGCGGTCTATCCGGTTGTTGAACAGGCATTCTGGATTCATCTAATTTCATTTTGTGCCTGTAAATGTTCGGAACGAGTTCTTCAATCGGAAATGTTATAGACGTTATAGTAAACTTATAATCCATAAAAAAGGGAATGAAATAGTTTTGCACTTCTGCATAAATACTATCTATATCTTTTTCACGAAAAAAACGAAATGAAAATCGATTATTTGTTTCAATTACAATTTCTTTATTGACGGAATCAACTTTGAAATCAGTTATTTGCGAAGCTGCGGGTATTTCAAAATTAAATTCGCGTGCAGCAAATCTGGATTTGAAATCTTTAATCAAAGTCGGGGCTGTTTGCACATCGGTTTCGTCTGTTGTGGTTAACAGAGATGAGCATCCGGGTAAAATAAGTAAACCGATAATTAAGATTACATAACGGGCATTTGTTATCATAATTTTATTCACTTTTTAGGATTATCAATTTGTATAATAACGGAGTGTTTCTGTTACAGCAGTAAAAAAACAAACCCAATCCGCAATTACGGATTGGGTATAAATTATAATTAACTCATAATTCTAAAATTTAAGACCAATAGAGAAACTATGTATATCTTCAAGTCTTCCCAAATCAAGATATGCATAATCAAACAATAAACTGACGGAATGAATCAAACGATAATGAAGACCGACACCGGCGGTCAAGCCTTTTTCAGTATTCACTTCGAACAAGGAACTGTATCCGCATCTTACAAAAATAAGATTATTCCAGCCGTACTCACCACCCAAGTTAACATATTCTGTATGGTCATTCGGATGGACTGCATCGATCCCCAATGTAAATCGGGATGATTCCGTTTTAATCAAGTCGGCGGCTACACCTACGCGAAACATAAGAGGCAGGTCCCATGACTCTACTTCAATAACTTCATTAATTAAATTACCGTTTTCAGTCTTCTGGATTTCGATAAGATCGCGACCATCCATTTTCATTTTGGTTCCGAAATTCGAAATACTGGCGCCAATTCGGAATTCGTTCAAGATCGCAATTTTATATAGTACACCTGCATCAAGCGCAAAACCCGAAGCGGACTCATGCCAGATATATTCATTGATATACTTAGCATTAAAACCAATTGAAAAATTATCCGTCAGGTTACGGGCATAGGAGAGTGAAACGGACATAGCACCCGCATCAAACCTGGCTCCAGTACCTTCAGGTTCTTCCACAGTTCTGACTATCATATTATCGATAGACTTGTTCAAAGTAACAGCAGCTCCAATTGTGCCCAATCCGTCAAGATTATAAGAAACTGCAGCAAAGTCATGTCCGACATCAGCAATCCAATTAATATGATTAAATGTTACCTGGTTATTATTTGTTAAGGCGGCCAACCCTGCGGGATTCCAGTAGATAGCAGAAACATCGTTTGCTGTTGCAGTGAAAGCAGAACCCATTGCGACAGAGCGAGCCCCAACACCAACTTTTAGAAATTGAGCTGCTGTTGTTCCTGTTTTTGTTGTATTCTGCGCTGTCACATGAAAAGAACAAATAACCAGTACAACAAAAATTTTTATTATCTTATTCATTAAATACTCCAAAATTGCTTCGTATTATAACCGATTATTGTTACAGTTACTTAATAAGTGCGAATTTCAATATCTTTTCACCGATTCCCGGTGCGTCAATATGAGCAATGTAAACACCGTAAGCTACACTAAAACCATCTTCACTTAATAAATTCCAATATTCTCTACCGTTTTCAACAGAAGACATATGCTCAATTTTTGTAACAGGATCACCGCTAAGTGTATAGATCCTTATTGTACATTCCGGAGGCAGATTCTCAAAGTATATCCTTCTTCCACCTCGCGTATTTTCTACCAATGAAGTTGTCGGCTCAATAATATTGTAGCCAACATATGGATTAGGTACTACATAAATATTATCAAGTTTAGACTTAGCATTTTCAGCAGTCCAGGTACTTGCCTGAGTTTTTAACACAAATTCATCCTCTGTGGTAAACGGTTTATTTGTCTTAACATATAATATGTCACCATCAGTTGGAGGAACAGGAGTTAGTAATGAATCCCTCGGTGCGGATATTGTTATACCCCAGGTAGTTGTATCGGTCACCATACCCTGCGAACCCGGTGTGAATAGTACTATCTGATCTCCTGCTTCCCAATACTTCTCTCTGTTAGAACCGGATTTAAACAAAAATGTCAGCAATCTTACCGGCACCCCGGTTGTAACATCATGAACTGTATATTGAACGGGGTATTTCTTCCCATCGGTTAATATTGCGCTGTCAATCATCTCAGATGAGAACTCAATAGTATAGTCTGAAGGAGTTATCAGCTTATTCGGAAGTCCGGAAGTATTACGTTTTGCAGAATAGATAAAATTAGAATTTCCTTCGGACCAACCGGAACTAAGGGTGTCCCAACTAATATCCTCAAAATCAGAAACTTGAACACGAATCCCGTCGAAAACAACATTAGCGTCTTCGTTGTTCAGCAACGTACTTTCATAAACCGGGTAATACCTGTAAGTTATCTCATATTGCTCACCACTCGGCATACTTGTGCCTTCGAGCCGCTTTATATTACCTGCATCGTAATCAACTGTGTAATCAACACCGTTAGTGTACGCTGTTCCATCTGAATCTTTAATTACAAAATATTCATCATCAGATAAGTGGGATACACCCAGTGTCGTATTATTGTATTCGTATAACTTAAAGCTCTGACTGACAACACCGGATTTTAAGAGAGAATATGTTTTTAACGGTGATGTTTCGTCGCCGACAGTTATCGAATCATCGAAAGAGAGCAAATATTCCTCATCTACAACATTTAGGTCATTTACTATTTCGTAACTAACCTCGCCGGTTGCATAACCGCTAACATGTTCTATGTTTTCAGATTGATTTGCAGAAGAGGCGGTGTATCCGGCAGCCCGAGGCCCGGCAGTTGCCATAGCCGTATTTTTAGCGAAGGTCAGCTCAAATGTTATCGGATCCTCGTTAATCTGCTTGGTAGTTTCCGTAACCGGAGTATATGCTGAATCACCATGATCATATGCGACAACTGCATAATAATAGGTTTGTCCGTTAATTACATTATTTGAATCAACAAAGGAATGTACAAGTCCGGAATTATTACCCAGGTAATAATGCGTCCCTCTACCACTATATTGTACCGGGTGATAACCTTTCCAGGGATCCTCTAAGTCGGGAGTATAATCACCGCTTAAGTCGGTATCAGTGAATTCTTCTCCGGTATCATAAACACCATTTCCGTTTTCATCAACAAATGGTTCTGCAATTGTTGCAACATCCCATTTCGCCTCACTACCATCTATATCTTTCAGTGGTTCTGACAAAAAGTCAGAGCCCTGCCCGTCAGTAATAACTTTTGTATCATCAAATGAAGGATCAGTACTTCTGTAAATAACATATCCTTCAAAATCCTTACCGGAAATCGGGTCAACACTTGCTTCGGCTACAGCATCCCAGTATAATGTAACTTTTTTATCTCCTGGAACAGCAGTAAGAGTAGGAAGTTCAGGTGGTTTGAAAAACTGGTACTGTGAATTATAAATCCTCTGAACGGTTTCAGCAGTTGTAAGTAAATCATCAAGATCCTCACCGCATAAGAGAGCCATAGAGATACGTTTTATTTCGCCGGGATCAAGAGAAATATAACCGGAACCGAATACGAAAACTATATCCTGGTTACTAGTAATATCACCGTAGTTATCCGGTATCATCCTGTTCCACATAGACAAATCATTAGCAACGGCATCAGCGCTCCATCTCCAACTGTTAAAACTGGTTAAGCCAATCTGGTCCGATTCGTCCTTATCAGTATACTCGAAATTAGGTTCACCGGGATAAAGAGGATGGGGAGAACCATCCGCCTGGGTTAATCCGGCTGTAGGAACTCCGTCACCCTCGCCTTCATCACCCGTATCTTTAACTCCGTCAATTCCAACATCGTCAGTTATTGGATTCCAGTCTTTATCATTATCTTTACCATCATCCTGCCTTTCGTCTATCATGGCATCCCCGTTAACATCCTTGTCGCCGTCATTATTATGCCCATCAGTTGGATTTCCAGGACTTTCAAGAAATTTACATCCCAAATAACCGAGTGGGAATCCATAATCCCCTTCCATATCCTCATCCCACATGTAGACCAGGTTCCTTGCATAAACCGGGATATTAGTCACATCCACAGAATCATTAGAAATCGGGGGAACAAAAAATCCGCTATCATCAGTATTTTCCGGGCTGCCTCCTCCCAAATCAGGATCGCCGTAAATTCCGAAAACAACAGAATCTAAAGGCTGCGGACTAATATTTGTTATAGTATAAACAAGAAAAACGGCGTTGGTTGCGAGAGCATTACTCCACTGGAATGCGCGTCCGTCAACCTGAACTCCAAGTCCGCGCCTTGAAGTATCGTCCGGGAACGGATAATAATCAAACTCCTTGTTATCCCTGTCGTCCATAGCCCAGAAAGCTTCAACATCAGCATTCGTTGCATCCTGGGATAACATACCAGGCCACACATACTGATCAAGAGACTCGCTGTACCAGGAACGCGGCCAGCTATCAGGTTTTCCATCTCCGTCAGCATCATTGTTGTCAGGATTATGAGCCATTTCATCCGAATCCGGATCAGCATAACCCGGTAAAGGCTGCCACTGCCAGCGTTCATTGGTGTTGGCCGGATTCAACTCTGAATAATTTGTGTAATCATTAAGACCATCAGAGAAAATCACTGTCCTTTCTGTCTTTCCTTCCTCAAGCACCTTAGCCCCGATAATAGGACCGAATGTATACACGTAACTTAAATCTTTCCAAACAAAGTTCGTACTATGTCTGATTATATCCTCACCACCCGGAGAAATACCTCCATAGTTATAGATTTCGACTATAATACTGTTTCCGTTCATAACAACGCTCTTTCTATCATCCGCACTTAATACTTTCCGTAAACCGGAATTTCGACTACCGTACTTCTTTACTGCATCCTGCTCGGCAGGTTCATCGGCAGAAATATTTCTGTTTGTTTTTTGCTTTGCTCTCGCCTGTTCTATAAGTTGTTTAACAGCAGCATGTTCGCTTTGACGACGAGCTTCAATTTCTTTGCTTTGAGCGAAACATGTTGCAGTAATTAATGAAATTATTAAAAGTAGCTTAACTATCTTTTTAATCATGCTGAAATCTCCAAAAAAAGATGGATTAAAAATCTATTGAAAATCCAAACCTAAATTCTCTAGGTGATGAATAAAAATCCGGTCGGGTGTAATACTCATCTGCAGTTTTAACTGCGGGATTCCCTTCCGCCATTCTGTTAGCAGCTTCCGCAGTACTTGTTGTAGCAGCTAAAGTATAACCTGCTGAACCTGTACTGGCATATACAACTCTTTCATTCAGTGTATCAAACAGATTGAATATTTTCACAAAAGCAGTCAGATCAAAACCATACAAAGTGAAGGTTTTTTCTGCCATCAGATCCAGACTGAATGTTGTTGGTTTTCTGCCGGAATTTACTTTGAGGTAAATCTGCTTATCATACTGTTCCGGTGTATACGGTAACCCGGAGCCCAATTTACCGATTAGCGCAACATTCCAATCCTGTGATTCCCCGATACTGAAAGTTGAATTTAACTGATGTGATCTATCCCATGTCAAGTAAACAGGAATCTTTTCAACCTGACTGCCGGATGATAAATCAAAGAAAAATGATTCGGGATCAGTGTCGTTTCCTTCAGCTACCTGGAAGGTATAATCCAACGTAAAACTGAACATATCACTTGGAGTTCTTCGCTTAGTAAGTGAGAAAACAAAACCTTTGATATTAGCATAATCTTTATTTACATATTTATTATAGCTTTCATCACCATCAACTCTGATTCTTTGTCTGGCCAGTAAATTCCTAACATCTTTATAATACCCGGTTACATTGATTGCAAGATTGTCCAACAATTGCTGTTGCAAACCCAGTTCATACGAAACTGTCTTTTCAGGTTTTAGGTCAGCATTTCCAAATGTTGGTACACCTGTGCTCGTCTTAAAACTTGAATTAGTATATAAAAATTTCAGACTTGGCAGTTGAACAAAGTGCCCGTAACTGAAATGTATTATCCCCTGATCCGTTATAGGGAAGGAAATACCAACACGAGGACTAAGCTGCTGTTTTACGGATGCATCCGCTAACAGGCTTTCAGCATCAATGTATGACGGGATACCGTTCATGTAAGGTGTCGGGTATGTTCTGTTTGTTGAGTATTGTGATTTGGGAGCAAAATAGTCATAGCGTAAGCCAATATTTAGTATTATGCTCTTGTACTCCATTTTATCCTGTATATAAAGCGAGAACTCATAAGGTTTCTTTTTATAACTATTATGCAAATTCCCTGTTTCGGGTGCAATAGTTGCGCTTGTAAAATTTGTGGAGTCACGAATAATGGTAAAATAATGATAGTTCAATTCATACATCCTGAATTGCCCGCCGAATTTAAGTTCATGCGTATTATTAAGCTGGCTGGTCAGGTCGAATTTAGCCCCAAAAGCCTGGGTCCTTCGATAGAACTGGGACTGTTCTCCGTAATAATAGGTGCCACCGTTTTGAAACGCAATGGTTGTCGGCAGTGTTGTGGATTTATAATCAGGCTGGTATCTTGGATCCGCATGCAACCCGTCCAGACTCATACCAGCGTAAAAATCGACTTCATTTCCGCTTGCGTCCAGCAAGGGGTAAAGATAACTTTTGTAATCGTCCTGATTATATGATGCTCTTAATGTGTAAAAAGTACTATTGCTTAGCACATGCCTAATCTCAAAAATATTTAGAAAGCTTTCCGAATAACTCGTCGGAGCGGCATCTGGGTTATACTTATTATCATGATCATACGTTTTATATTCACTGTTAGAATAGATAAGATCATAATTAAATTTAAGAGTGCTAATAGGCGAATAAGTAAGTTTGGCGGTTGTACTAATTGATTCCGAAGGATTCATTGCAACGTATTTTCCATCTCCGGTAGATACCACATTAATATTATCGGTATCATACGGATCTATGTAAACCGAATCGGAAACACTATGTTCGCGAATCCCATAAAGATACCCGTCACTTCTACTATATCGTCCCGAACCGAAAAACCTGACTTTATTACCTAAAAACGGAACAGGTCCGCCTAACGTAGCTTCTCCTACGGAAGTATTCAGCACATCAATATCATCAATATTGGTGAACATTTCTGTGCGAGAACTTAAATAATCACCAGTATAGAAAGATGCGCTGCCGGTATAGGTTTTCCCTCCTTCTTTGGTAACTGTATTTACGATACCACTTAATGCGTTACCATATTCAGCATTAAAAGTACCGCTGACCACCGCTAATTCCTGAACTGCGTTGGTAGCTATTGCAACTCCTTTTGAGTTATCATAAGGATTATTAATACCTACGCCGTTTATTGAATAACCGATTTCCGATGAACGTCCACCTCGTATATGCAGCGCACCGTCAGCACCCTGAGTAATACCAGCCTGTAAAGTTAACAACTGTGTAATACTTTCAACCGGTAATGATTCAATTTGTTCTGCGTCAATTGAAACGTGTGAAGAAGTCAGATCTCTTCTGACCATTTTAGCTTCCGCCCTTACAACAACTACCTCAGTTGTTATCGACTCAGTAGACATCGTGAAATCCACTCTGGTTGTAAAATCGGCTCTAACCTTCACATCAACTATTTCTTTTTTCTGAAATCCAACACCCGATGCAATTAACACGTATGTACCGGGACTTAGATTGTTAATAATAAAATTCCCTTCAATATCAGTTGCAGCGCCGAAAGAAGTTCCCTGAACAAGAATATTAATTCCAATCAAAGCTTCTCCGGTTTCAGTATCGGTAACAAGACCGGCTATTTTACCGGTAGTACCTGCGAACACAAATGAACATGAAGTAAATATAAGGATTGCCATTAGTAGCAATTTTTTCGACATGCTTTCCTCCCGAAAGTATCAAGGAAATTACTTAGTTTTTAAGATTTTATGATTTAATTTCTGTTAAAAAATCTGCCTCGGAACCCGGCAATTAGTGTTATAGTGTGTGTAACAATTAGCCAACTAACCTAAATCATTCCGTTAGAAATGTCAATTCAAAACTTATGAGAACCCGTAAATTTATTACTTTTATGCATATTTATTCAAGTGTAAAACTTCACAAACTAAATGAATTATAGATTATAAACCGGTATGATCTATCGTATTAATCCGGGCTATAAAAAAAGCCGTGAATAGTTATCCACGGCTTTAATTTTAATCAGTCATACATTATTTAACCAGCGCCATCTTAATTGATTTGCTGAAGTTACCATATTGAAGTGTTGCAATATAATTTCCACTGGCTACTTTCTGACCAAGATTATTTGTTGCATCCCAGGTAGCTTCGTATGATCCCTTATTAAATTCTTCGTTGTCAATCAAAGTTTTTACTTCCTTCCCAAGCATATCATATACTTTCAATGAGATTTTCTTGTTCAATGGAAGACTAAACTTAATTGAAGTAGTCGGGTTAAACGGATTAGGATAGTTCTGATCAAGTTTATAATCGTCAGGTGTAACAACTCCGAGATCTATAGCCTTCACACCGGTTTCATCGTCACCTTCAATTACCCGGACATTGATAGCGTTTAAATTAACGGATTTTACAACCTCACCCTCAAGAAATTTCACACTATCAGCATTCCAGGTGTAATTTTTAATTGTCAGGGTGTCAGTAGCGCTTTGATAAGCCAGAACAAGGTCGTCTTTGCCGTTATTATTGATATCTCCTTTTTCTATTTTGGCTACAAAGCTACCGAAAGTCGTATCTGTCCATGTTGTACCAAGTGAATCATAGTTTGAAAGAGTAACAATCATAGGCTCGCCAATCGGGTAAACCGATGCAGTGTAACTGGAAAAATCCAACAAGGAACCGGAACCGTTATAATCAAGCACGGTGGCTTTATAACCCGGCGAACCACAAATTACCATCTCATCATCGCCGTCGCCATCAAGATCAGCCGCTCCGGTGCCCCAGTATTCTGCGTTATCGATTCCAACTTCTTTCCAAAGAGAATCTTGAAGTACTGCGAAATTATCCTGGCTCCATACTTCAACACCATCTGAACCGGATGGTATATCCATCATAACAATTTTGAAATTGTCCGGATTTCCGTTACCAATATATGTTGCTCCGTACAACTCATCTTTTCCATCGCCATCGACATCAATAGAGTTAACTCCCATATATGAAACTGCATCCAATGCATCAGGATTTGTACACTCCAGATACACCGGCCCGCTTACACCTGCATCAGGATTTTCGCGTGAAGGATATGTATAAGTATCAGTGCCTGTAGGTTCAATAGACCAGAATCCATAGAAATTCCAGTAATGGTTAACGATCTCTTCAACTCCGTCGCCGTCGTAATCGCAAGGGAGTGACTGCCAATAGGAACCACCGGAAAACCTGTTGAAAGGATGAACATTAGGATCACCGCCTTCAACCTGCCAGGAGGCAAATCCCGGGGCATTTCCATTAATTCCCAGAATATATACGTTACCGTCATAATTACAGGTAATCAACTCATCCTTTCCATCACCGTCAAAGTCATATACAATACCTTTCTCCCTATTCATCCTGTAGAGCCCAAAACCTGCATCCTCATGTAAATTAGAAGGGAACTCTATAATGGATTGGGTTCCATAATCGTTATCTGAACCGGTAAACTCGAATACTTGTATAGCACCGTCATCAGCAGGACCGGTTGGAAAAATAATTTCTTTCATTCCGTCGCCGTCAAGATCTCCGGACTGAACCCACCTGGGATTATAACTTCCCTCAAGAAGATTAACAGGAGACGACCATACCAGTTCCAGTACTTCACCATTTAGTTCCAGTACATGAACACGACCACCGTTTTGATAATCCGTTGCAATTACTTCTCTTTTACCATCCCCATCCAAATCATCCGTTATTGTTGCGCCGCGAACATGATTATAAGTTCCGGACCAAGGTCTTTCAGGATCATCGTTATCGAGATTGTTACAATAAAACGATCCGATTTGTTTAACCTGACCGAACATACCTGATGAACAAATCAAAAGAGCTGATAAAAACAATATAAATTTCTTCATGAATACCTCCGTTAAGATATATTTTTTATATTTTGGCGTGTTGGGGTGCAACATAAGAATTTTTCAACAAAAAAAAAGGGGTTTTGTTGTTAATTTTTTGTTTATTATGCTCGAAACAAGTTAAAAACGCAAGATTTTATAATTAAATTCATTAAATATTAAAAATTGCAACAGTTACCGCAACAATTTTATTCCATTATTAAGTAAAAGGGATGAGAGCACTAAAAACTCAAGGAAAAGTGGGCCTTTCTTGCATACCTGAAAGTATATTGAAATTCCAGCAATAATTTTTTAAGCAGGTAAAAAAGAGAAGTGGAATGCTAATTTACTTTTATTAGAACTAGAGTAATATCATCGTTCTGAGGGGCGTTTTTCTTATGGCGGCTCAAATCCTGTAGTAAAACTTTCATTATTTCGGAAGCATTTGAATTTAAATTATTCTTAAGAATAAATCTGAAATTATCTTCGCCGAACAATTTGTTTGTGTCATTCATTAATTCGGTAACCCCATCTGAGTACAATGATATAAGGGATCCTGATTTCAGAGGTATCGTAATTTCCTCCACAACAGAATTGAAAATATCCCCTTTCTCAAGTCCAATGCCTATCCCCGGCGATGTGTAATTCTTTATTTCTTCTTCATTAACAATGACTAAAGGAGTGTGACCTGCTCTGGCAAATGTTATTATGTTTGATTCAGTATCAATCAGGGCAACCGAGACTGTAATAAACCAATTTTTCTCAATCGATTTGTACATTGATCTGTTTATTTCAACCAGTACTTCTTTAGGAGAAAGGTTTTCATTGCAATACAATTGCATCATAGTTTGCAGTTTAGACATGTAAAACGAAGCGGATAACCCCTTTCCCGAAACATCGCCTATTACGGCAAATAACTTGGTCTCAGAAACTTTAATCAGGTCGTAATAGTCGCCACCGACGTGCATAGCGGGCAGCATTTTTCCGCAAATATCCAGATTTTGAAAATCCGGTGCTTCAACAGGCAGCAGACTATCCTGAATCTTCCGCGCGTTTTCTAAGTCGCGGTCCATCTTCAGTTTTTCGGCCTCAGATTCATAGAGTCTGGCATTTTCAATTGCTACAGCGAGCTGATTAGCCGCGGCGGATAGCAAATCCAGATCCTTACCACTGAACTTTGAGCCCGAGTGTTTTAATCCGAACAATGTGAATCCAATCACTTTTGATTGAATGATCAGTGGAATTATTGTGAATATCTCTTCGCTTTCCAGCCTTGATTGAGATTCGGGGAAAACATAATTGAAATCGGTTTCTTCTATGACCAATACTAATCCTGCATCCTTTTTTGAAAGGATAAATTGTGCAAGATTTCCAATGCTTGCCTCGACATCAAACGGGTATTCGTTAAAACCTGTCCCCTCGGCATAATGAAATAAGTTACTTTTCTGTCTGTCTTTAAGCAGTATACCGAATTGTTCAACCTTAAGAGACTCAACGAATGTATTCGTTGTTGACTTGAGAATGTTGCCGAGCCCAACAATTGTTGCCACGTCGCTGCTGAATTTAACAAGTACTCTTTGATAAGCAAACTGCTCCGGATAGAACCTTCTTGTAATAACTTCCTGCAGTCGCTCTTTAGTTGACTGAAATATAATCGCCGCACCAATAAATACAAACCCGGCAATTATTCCCTGATACTCTGTTCCAATCGCGCTGCTTACTGATTGTCCCAGCACATAAACAAGTAGAAAATACAAAGCCGCAATAGAAACAGTTGCCGCACCGTATAGCAACGTATTCTTTAAAACATCAGTTACATCCATTAAAGAGTACTTAAATATTGAAAAGGCGAATGCAACAGGAATCAGAGAAATAAGGATTATCGGAGAAAAAAGTTCTGGCGAATTATAAATAGTCGATGCAGGAACAGAATTATATTGTACGATTCGGTAAAGCACGACGGTATAAATAATTGAAATAACACCGATGGCATAAGCAACCAGTATAATAAAGATTGCAGTACGCTCATTTTTAGTTTTGAGTTTGAGGTAATTGATGAAAAGCGAGACAAGTCCGACAACAGCGCTTGTGATTACGAGTAAAATTATAAATTGGTTATATAACCCGAAGAAATAATCTCTTGCTACACTATTATCATAAATGAAGCTGACCTTAAAAACTGTGATTAGAATAAATAGTAAAACCGGGGTTGTATAAAGAATTTTTACAGTGTACTTCTTGTCAATAATTGAGAACCTGTTTGGGAAGATCCAGAAAAAGTGGACAACAAAAAACGGGAGAAATACGCCACCCAGAGTTTGTATGGCATCAACAATTACTGCGATATACGGGTAATTGTATATCGGATTTGAAATTTGACTCGATTGTAGCACATTGAATAGTGAGAACAACACCAGAGCGCCGCCAATTCTGAAAAATAGAACTTGTGAATACCCGTCAGGTTTGGCATTAATAACAATTGCTCCAACAATAAACCATATACCGCTAATAAGAAGATAGGCCAGTCCCCCGAATTGAATTAGTTTTTTAACCTCAACCTTTGCGTCGAAAACTCTTCCATTTCTACTTACCCGATAAATGGCAGTGTCGCCGCTCTGCATATTATACAACTCAGTTGTAGCAACCCGCAAGTCTTCAATTTTCCGACCATTGATTTCAAGTAAAAGATCACCGTCACGGATACCGGCATTCCAGGTAACTCCTTCAAATTTTACATCGGTAAAAACGAAGCCCGCCTGATCTTTATCTTTTTGCTGTGGAGACCAGATACATTCATCATTTGGCCGAGGTGTGATTTCAATAAGAAAGTAGAGCTGAGTAAGGATCATAATTGCAAGCACAATTGAAGCCGGTATCAGCAGTTGTTTCCTGTATTTGGCTATTAGATATTTTATGGTTTCCATAAGTTAATTTACTTTTATCACCATTACAGTTATATCATCCGATTGAGGAGCGCCTTTACTGAACTTTTCCACATCCGAGATTATAGCATTAAGTATATTCTGTGCGGTTTCTCCGGCAAGAGACGTACTTAGTTTCTCGAGGCGTTTATCTGAGTATTCCTGTTTATCTTTATTCATTGCTTCGGTTATACCATCGGTAAAAAGAAGTATTTCGTCTTCAGCCTCTAATTGTATTGTATCAAAATTATACGGGATCATTGTTGGTAGAACTCCGAGTATCATGCCGCCGAGTTTTAATTTAGTAATTGTTGCCTTCCTAATGAGTAACGGGGGATTGTGCCCCATATTAACATATGTAAACTCTTTCGTTTTATCGTCCAAAATTCCCCAAAAGAAAGTGATAAAACTTCCGTCTGAAGTATTTTCGGATACCAAATCATTGATTAAGTTAGACGCCTCACCAAGAGCAATGTTCTGTTTGCAAATTGATTGCAGAAAGGCCTGAAGATTAGCCATTAATAATGCTGCCTGAACACCCTTGCCTGATACATCGGCAATAGCAACAAGGACTCTGTGATCATCAAGTTGAACTACATCGTAATAATCTCCACCCACCTGACGCGCAGAACGGTTAACTGCTGCAATATCGTAGCTGTTAAGTCTGGGGAGTTTGTTGGGTAATAAATTACGCTGAATATTCTGGGCAATTTCAAGATCCTTTTCCAGCCTCTGCTTTTCAAGCATATCATTAAAAAGTTTGCCGTTCTCAATAGATATAATAGCAAGGCTTCCAATTGAAGAAATGTATTCAATATCCGATCTGGAATAATTCGTACCGGTTGTTTTCTTTCCAAGAAGAATAAGTCCTTTGGTTTCTGATTTGATCTTCATAGGAATAATAAGGTCTATTCCAAGATCAGAAAAAGATTTGAACTCATCTGTGTCGGAGAAAGGGCTCATCGGTTCAATAAATCTTTCCTTACTGCAATTCCCCAAGGCAAAGGTCAACTCTTTCTCCGGGAACCTGTTTTCAAGAAGTTCATAATCATCATCACTGCATGTAATGACAGCAAACTTGGTAACAAGCAATTGACCGATAATTGAAAATACAAGCAGTTTTCCGACGCGTTCAGTATCTATAATACTACTGAACTCCTTACTTAAATCGAACAGCGAACTTAACTGGTTTACTTTTGCATCAAGATCCCGATTTACATTTTTAATTTTTTGAACAATAATCGAGTTTTCAATAGCTGATGCCGCAACATTGATTAACGTTGATAAAAATTCTTTATCTTCAGCATTATACTCACCGTCCATCATTCTCTTACCCAATAGCAATACGCCTATCGTGGTACCGGAGGCTTCGATGGGTACATTTACTTCAAACTTGTTTTCCCTGATAAAATCGTTTAGGATACTATTATTTCTCATACTATTAACCGGAACTATAGGAAACCTGTCCAGCATTTCAGAATTGCAACCCTTTGAAGATTTTACTCCCAGAATTCCGGATTCGTCCGAAAGAGCAATTATGCCCTTTGACGTATGAAATTTACTAAGACATGTAAGTAGTAAGTTGCTGAGTGTAAGTTCGAGGTCTAAATTGGAGTTTATGAGGTTTGAAAAATCAACAAGGGCCGACAAGTTTCGCATTGCTGCGTTATTATCCAAAGGAAGCATTAAGCCCTCTAGTTTCTATATTTTACTAATAATACCTGGTTTTTATTATTAGCCAGATTGGTGTACTTAACTTCGTCCATAAGTTTCTTCATTAAAAACATTCCAAGTCCGCCACCCTTTTTTTCATGTTGAAGTTTCTTGATGTTAGGCGCAGGAATTAGTTCCGGATTAAAATGTCCTCCCTCGTCAATTATTTTAATCGACATTTTACTTTTATCAAAATTTATTTTAATAATAATTCTACCTTCTGAAGAAAATTTATAGGCATGTTTAATAATATTCGTACATGCCTCATCAACTGCAAGTATCAACTTACCTGTGTTCTCATCGGTAACTTTGGCATCCGCGGCAGCCTGTTTTATAAAAGTACGAATTGAGGCAAGGTTCTCAGTCGTACTTTTAACGATAAGTTCTTTATTTATTTTCGGATTATTCTTGTTCAAGATTTCTCTTTTAGATTGAACTTGTTTACTGCTTCATTTTCTTCTTTAAAAAACTCGTATAAAACCGGGAACCCTAAAAGGTCGAAAATATTGTAGACATCATCTTTCATATTCGAAAATTTGATATCGCCACTATTATCGCGCATTGTTTCTACATAGGCCATAAAAACACCCAGACCAGCACTGCTTATATATTTTAGTTCGTCGAAGTTAACTACAACCTTAAAATCCGACGAGTCTATAAGCTTGTTGAACTCTTTCTCAAGTTCAGGTGCCGTATGAGCATCCAAATAGCCTTTGAGATCAATTACCTTTATCGGCCCCACTTCACGAGTCGATACATTGAAATCGGCCATTAACTAACTCCAGATGGTTTATTATTACTTTTCCACTTAAATAATACTAAAGTGATATCATCATGTTGAGAATTACCTTGAGCAAAGCTACTAATTTTATCGATAATATTTTGTTTTAATTCCTCAGTACCGGTAAAATCATCAGCGGTGAGAATTTTTTCAAGTCTTTCGGATCCGAACTCTTCCATTTTAGTATTCATAGCCTCGGTAATTCCATCAGTGAACAAAACAATGACATCATTCTCCCTTAAATACACTTCACGTTCTTTTATATTCACATCGAATGATTCACTGGCGTCCAATCCGAGTCCGATACCGCCGGGCAACATCGGCATTGCTGTTTTATCGCTGCAATGATAAACAGGCATATGTCCGGCGCGTGCAAATATCAGGTGTCCGTTCTGTTTATTTATAATGCCGTAGACAGCAGTAACAAAACTTTTCTTCTCAAGACTATTACTTAATATTCTGTTAGCCTTTGTTAAAAGCTCTCCGGGACTGTGAACCAATTTGGAAAGTGATTCGAATACACCCTTAACTTCAGCCATTATAAATGCGGCCGAAATACCTTTTCCGCTAACATCAGCTATTACAAAACCAAGCTTGTTGTCATCGAGTTCAAAAAAATCATAATAATCTCCACCAACTTCGAAAGCCGGTATAAACAATGCTGATACTTCCAGTTCACTGCTGCATGGCGTTTGGGAAGGAAGGATTTTATATTGTATTTCTCTGGCTACATTAAGCTCACTTTTCAGTCGTTCCTTTTCAATAGATTCCTCAATGAGCTTCGCGTTTTCCAGAGCAACGGCAGCGTAATCAGCAAATGCCTCTATTGATTTCTTTTCATCCGGTTCAAATCCAAAATTATGATTCCTGGCCGCGAAAAGAAATCCGTTGTTGGTATTGTGAACTTTTAACGGCGTTATGGCAAGCGCCTTAAAATCGTAAGTTCGTATATCATTCCTGATTTTAACCTTGATTTTTTTTCTGTTGAATGTGATCAATTCATCCGGATTTAAAATACCTTCTTCATATAGAACTTCAGTAATTTCATTGGCTTCTACATAACCGATGTTACTTACTGAATTTAATTTGAGCTTACCATCATCCGAAATTGTAACCAGCCAGGCGGAATCAGAATTACCTACTTTGGTCGTTAAAGTAGTAATAGTATCAGCCAATTCCTTAAAATCGAATACCTGTGTCATCAGTCTGCTAAGATCCATAAGTGAGGAAGCTTCTTCAACTTTTTGATCAAATGCTTCTGCCGTCGGAAGGTGGAATAGCGATGTAAAGAATATAATACCACTGTAAATAGCACCATATAACATTATCAGTTGAAACAACCTGTGAAGTCCGGGAGAGAAACTTAGGATCATCTGGTTTAGAAATGAATTATCATATGTCAGTGAAAAATTCAGTCCGAACAGTATGCCGAGAATAACACTTATTATCAGCAGACTTATTTTCTTCTTCTTTGAAAGAAAAGCAATCCAGGTAACCCTAAAAGAGTTAATGGAAATAAGCACAATGGAAACCACGAAAAAAGTTAATCCAACAAAATTAGGACTTTCTTCCGTGTCCGGTATCATAGCAGTAATATAGGTCAAAGTAAAGAAAACCATCATCGCTGAAAAGGATTTCTGGTTTTCCTTTTTAAGTTTCAAGTAGTAAAGTTCTTTAAAAACGGAAAAGATATATGTAATGGCAGCAATAAAGATAAACATGAGGAAGAGGGATACAATAGAGTAGAGAAGATTCATTTTTGAGGATAATTCCGGAACTGCATCAAACATTGATGAAGATAATGCAGTTACAAAAAACAAAACTGCTCCCAGAATACCGGCATTTATCACTAACGAGATTGGATTATTTTTCTTTTGATTTGTAAAATCGGAGGTATACAAAACACTGAAATACAACACGAGTAAAATCAGAATTTCGTTCAGGATTAGAGTTGGTATATTCGACGAAACCGGAAAAATAATCTTAAAGATTATTATTAGTACAGTAACCAGAATCGAAAACTCAAGTTTTTTGGTTGATACAAGATCACTGTATGGTAGATTCATAAAACTATGGCCGGTATCTAAATATTAAGTTAGCGTCCGGAAAACTAGTCTTTCCGATTGTTATTCTTTTTTTTGGAATTTTTAATTTTCTCTGCCGCCTGTTTAATTTGAATGAAGGCAGCACTATCATTCTCAAATGTAGATAATGCTTTCGACAAAGAATCCATCTGCTTTCCAAACTTTTCCCATTCCTCCGGGTCGGTTGTCATTGCCGCTGAAACAGTTTTTCCGATAAAATCACCCAGGTTTTCAAAGTTAAACTGAATCTCTACGTTCTCCTTATCCAGTCCGTCATTTGCTTCAATCATCATCTTTATTCCTTTTTCGTACCCCGACAAAGCAAACTGGAAGCTGGCAAAATCTTTAGCGAGATTCTCAAGTCCCCATTTTAAACTATCGTAATCCAGGGAATTCTCGTTGAGGAACTCGTTAACCGGCAATGTTAACTTGTAATAATTTGAATCAAATTGATAGCTGTATTGATCTTCCGGTATTTTCGTATATGCAAATGCGGAAGGATTTTGATCAGATAAAATTCCTCTTGACCAGTCACTCTGCACCCCGGTACTTTTCTTTTGCGCTTCAAACTGTTTAAGGCTCTCATTCAACTTTCTTTTATTAATCGCAAAATCATGACTGAAAACAGTATCAGGTGTCATGAAAATGAACTCTTCAGGCGAGTCATCCGTTCCAGCCTGCCGAAGTGAAGATACTATCTTTTCTTTATTATCCACGGCATAATTCACTTTACTTTTTCCGGAACCGGTACTTTGCTTTTTCCGAAGCGCAAATTCATAAATATCAGTCCCAATTGCTTTTTGAAGAAGAGCTATCTTGGGCGCCAGTGCAATGGACTGATTATCAGCCAGCAAAATAGATGAATAGAGATCTTCTTTATAATTATTCAATATTGAATCTATGCTTTCTCTTTCAGTGCTGTTCAGTCCAAGTTTGTTCTTATACAGTTCAAGATTTTTTGTCGCCGGCAAACTGTCTAACTCGGCAACAACATAGTTTTCATTGCCGTAAGAATCGGATTCAATTGTGAACATCCTGTTTTTATCTTTATCGATAGGCAGATTATTATATAATGCAAAGTTGAAAACATCTTCATTGGATAATTCGGAGGTTGCGTACAGCGGAGAGAGGTTTTCAGTATATTTTGCCAGTAGATTGTTACCCTTAACCTGAAGATCGCTGTAGCCCTGTTCGCTGAATTTAAAAAATATCATTAACCCAACAGTCAGGATGCCCAAACCAATCCATGGAGCAAAGTTTTTAAATCTTCGTTTATGTGATGTGTTGTTGTCTGTCATCATGCATTCAATTCTTTATAATATGGTTCCAGAATAATTTTCAGACTTTCCCTGGCTCTGAAAATCCTGGATTTAACCGTGCCCACTTCGCATTCAAGTTGTTCAGCAATTTCTTTATAACTTAATCCATCAATATCACGTAACATCAGCGGCACCTTCAGCTTCTCCGGAAGCTTATGAATACTCCTCTGTACAAGTTGCGGAATATCAAGCGTTTCGGAGTGAGTTCGTATACCAAGTTCATGATGACTATCTTTAATCGGTGTAAAAATACTGCGAACACGTTTTTTTCTTAAATAATCGCGACACTTGTTCACGGTTATCCTGTATAGCCAGGTTGTAAACTTGGATTCGAACCGAAATTCTTTCAGCTTATGAAACACACTTATAAAAACATCCTGTGAGATATCATCAACGAACTCGGAATCCCCCAAAGTGAGATAGACAAGATTTCTTACTTTATCTTTGTGGAGATTTACAAGTTGTTCAAAAGCATCTTCTCTACCGCGAATATATTCGCGGATCAGTTCGAAATCCCTGTCTTTTATTTCCTGGTTCTTTTTGTCAATATCTTCAGGTTTTTGATTCAAATCCATTTCTTTGACGAGATTATTTAATTTGAAGTTCCAGTTAGAAAAACTATATTCCATTCCGGTAAAAAAAATCTTTGTTCAATCAGAACTTTATTTTTTCACCAGTATTCGATAATTTACCAAGTAATATAAATATTTATGATCAATAATATTTAATTCTTCTGTCAATTTGAACACGTCAAAAATATTTTATATAAATAAATTCCAGGGTAGGCCGTATGAAAATTAAAACAAACGAGAAATATGGGGCGTTAATTATTGAATTAAGAGGCAATGTTATGGGTGGCCCCGATGCTCAGGAGTTTCAGGATTTATTACACAAGTCCTTGGAAGATGACAAAAAAAATATAGTCGTCGACCTTGCCAATGTGAAATTCATGAATAGTTCTGGACTGGGTATGTTAATAAGCGGATTTACTACTATGAAAAATGGTGGCGGAACGCTCAAATTAGCGAATGCGACCGAAAAAATTAACAGCCTTTTAGTAATTACCAAGCTAATTACTATATTCGACAATTATGAGTCCGTTGACGAAGCTGTAGAAAGCTTTAAATAAAACCTTGACATAATATTTTATAAATGCAGCTCCGGTAATTTGCCGGAGCTTTTATTTGCCTTCCAAATTTTACGGAGCTTTAAAAATGAGTGTTTCAGTTTTAGTCGGCAGCCAATGGGGTGACGAGGGAAAAGGTAAAATAGTCGATATTTTAAGTGAAAAGTTTGACATAGTTGCCAGGTACCAGGGAGGCGCCAATGCCGGGCATACTATTGTAATTGGCGACAAACAATATATTCTGCACCTTATTCCCTCAGGAATTTTGAGAGAAGGCTGCGAATGTGTAATCGGTAATGGTGTAGTTATTGATCCTCAGGCCTTGCTTGATGAAATAGATTTTCTTGAAGAACATGGTATAAATATTAAAGGACGATTATTTATTAGTCAGAATGCTCACCTTATTATGCCATATCATAAACTTCTTGATTCAATAAGCGAGAAAGGCGAGAGAAAAATAGGAACAACCGGTAGAGGTATAGGTCCCTGCTACATTGATAAATACGCAAGAAAAGGGATTAAAATAGTTGACCTATTAAATAAATCGGAACTTGAGAAGAAAATTCGAGCAAACCTTGAAGAGAAAAACAATTTACTCAAAAAGGTTTACGAACATGAAGAACTTGATGTTGAGAAGATTGTAGCTGAATACCTGAAGTTTGATGAACGAATTGATCAATATATTAGAGATGTCCCTCTCTATCTAAACAATGCGATAGAAGACGGGAAAAAAGTTTTAATGGAAGGAGCGCAGGGCGCACTACTGGATGTTGATCATGGTACTTATCCATATGTAACTTCATCGAACCCGACATCAGGCGGTGCCTGTGTTGGACTAGGTTTACCCCCGACAAAGATTTCCTCGGTTATCGGTATTGTAAAAGCATACACAACACGTGTTGGACTTGGTCCTTTCCCAACTGAACTTACCGATGAAGTCGGTGAAAAATTACGCGAATGGGGTGCTGAATTCGGCGCTACTACCGGCAGACCCAGAAGATGCGGCTGGTTCGATGCGTTCCTTGTTAAATACTCCAGAATGATCAATGGTATTGAACGAGCAGCTATTACTAAACTAGACGTTCTTAGTAATTTCGATGAAATTAAAGTATGTGTAGGGTACGAACAAAACGGTAAACTCCTAAAATCATATCCGACAACAGAAGCTGCACTTTTAGGAGCGGTTCCTGTTTACGAAACACTTCCCGGATGGAAAAGCGATATTACCGGTATTACTGATTATGATTCGCTTCCGTCAGAGACTAAGGATTATCTGAGTTTTATTTCCGTACAATCCGGTTTTGAAATTAATATAATATCCGTCGGTCCGAAGCGAAGTCAGACAATAACATTATAAAGATTTCAAGTTGAATATATAAAGCACAATTCCACCCGGGATTGTGCTTTTCTTTTTTAAAATTGTTTGATTAGATTCGTTTGTGAAAAATAATACTGATTCAAAAAATTATTCGAATAGCAAATCAAGATTAATATGAAAGTAAAAATGTCCGGCGGTCCTGCAACACTCCAGTTAAAGCTTATTCTTCTCGTTATTGCACTCTTAATTGCTGCCGGCACATTAATTTATACACAGTCTCTTGTTGATGATCTCCAGAGTAGAGAACGGGAAATTGTCGAACTTTATGCTGCCAGTTTTAAGTCTGTCGCAGTGGGAACATCAAACGGCAGCGATTATTCATACCAGCTTGAAATCATTAAAAAAATTAACTTCCCATTAGTCCTGGCTATGGTAGATTCTACCGGCAGCATTACTAATTCAATAATAGCCGGACGAAATATAGAAGTCGATTCGACTCTGAGTACCGAACAACAAAACGATTACATTTATGAGGTCGGCAAAAAACTTCAGGGACTTCATCAGCCTATACCGATATATTTTGAAGATGAAAAACCTACGCAGGCAATATTTTACGGGGATTCACATCTGGTTACCAAAATAAAATATTATCCGTTTCTGCAGATTCTTTTTGCGATAATATTTATTCTGATTTCCTACATATCGTTCAGCTATCTTAAAAGGGCGGAACAAAGTAATATCTGGGTTGGAATGGCTAAAGAGACTGCGCACCAACTTGGCACACCGATTTCGAGTCTAATGGGCTGGCAGGAGATACTCAAAATGAGTTATGACAAATCCGATACGGTTATGGATGTTGCCTATGAAATGGATAACGACTTGAAGCGACTTAACAAAATAGCAAATCGTTTTTCAAAGATAGGTTCTAAGCCGGAGTTGAAAGAGGAAGTACTTGCAGAATTGCTTGAAAAAGTGATCAACTACTTCAATCGTCGTCTGCCGCAGTTATCGAAAAAAGTCAGTTTAGAACTCGAAGGTGATGAATCATTAACTTGTAAAATTAATCCTGATCTGTTCGAGTGGGTGATAGAAAACCTTGTTAAAAATGCTCTGGATGCAATCGACAGTGAGGCGGCAGGTAAAATCAGAATTTCATATCGTCAAATTGAAGAACATGTTCAAATCGAAATATCTGATAACGGAAAAGGAATAGACCTCAGAAGAAAAAGTGATGTATTCCGTCCTGGCTACAGTACCAAAAAGCGGGGATGGGGTTTGGGTTTGAGTCTGGCGCGCCGTATTATTGAGAACTACCACAAAGGGAAAATTTTTGTTAAAAGTTCTTCTGCAGACGAAGGTACAATTTTCCAAATCAATCTGCCTGCATAAAGATGGGTTCCCAAATTCGGGATACCATTTTTATACTTTCCTAAAACCTGAATTCCAACTATTTAATTCATGAGCTATTATTGTAAAAATCCAGATTAATCGGTGGCATGGTAGTTGTCTAATCATAATCACTTCAATGATGGATGAATAACAGCCCTCCATTTTAGGCAAACAAAGCTGCCATGGTCGTGCCCTCTACCATGGCAGCTTCCCTCTTAAAAATCTCCAAAAATGAATAATTCTTATAACTTACTTCATTATAAACAACAGTATTTAATTCTATATATTATTTGTAAACCAATTTATGCAGAATTGTCACAGGTAATTTTATCTGACTTCACCTGCAATAATTACCGGTGGTAAAGTAAAAAGATGGATTCATATTTGGAGATTTTTCACTTCATATATATTTTAACGTATCTGGAAATCTGAAATGGAGTTATTAAATGAGCAAAAAAGACGGAAGAAGGCCAAGCTGGGACGAATATTTTCTTAAAGTTGCCATGCTGGTATCCGAAAGGTCCACTTGTCCAAGAATGCATTGCGGATGTGTTTTAGTAAAGGATAAGCAAATTTTATCAACCGGCTATAACGGATCTATTCCTGGTGATGCTCACTGCGAAGATGATGGATGCATGATTGTAGAAAACCACTGCGTCCGAACAATTCACGCTGAGATGAATGCCATTCTGCAATGTTCCTCACATGGTGTAAATACGGACGGAGCCAAAGCATACATTACAAATATGCCTTGTACTAATTGCGCAAAATCATTGATTGCTGCTGGAATTAAAGAAATAATTATATTTTCCGACTACCACGATACATTGGCGGAAGATTTCTTTAAAAAAGCAAACGTCCAGATAAAGAGGTTAAAAATGCCTGACTTAAATATCGTGTATGACCTTGATGGTTACACTTCTGCCAAAAAGATTGAGACAAAAGAATAGAGTAAATGGTTTGCACCGCCAATTAATTTAATTTTAAGTATATTTGTGCTCTTAATACCCATATTTTAGCCATGAAATTAACAAAAGAAAATCTAAAAAAATATTTTAATCCTGAAAATTTCTTCAACAGAGATTTGAGCTGGCTGGAATTTAACAAGCGGGTATTGGAAGAAGCTTTAATACCGGACCTCCCTTTACTTGAACGAGTAAAATTTGTTTCTATTTTTTTCTCAAATCTTGATGAATTCTATATGATTAGAGTCTCAGGATTGAA